>NZ_CP176793.1:0-4800000 GCF_046605355.1 Pseudomonas sp. MPB26
CTCCCACAGGGGATTGCGCTTAACTGACTGGCATTAGGGCTTGCCCCGCTCACTACGGAGGCTATGTCCGTTTCAACCAAGCCGCTGTCTTTTTCAGCCAAGCCTGTGTGGGCCGGCCCGGATTATCTTGAACTCCACAGTGCTCACAGGCCATTACGATAAGGAAAGCCTCACGATGGCAATCGTTCGCCCCACCCTCGAACAGCTACTGGACACCGCCAGTAGCCTGCACATGCAGCTCGACCGCGAGCAGGCCAGCGAATACCTGGCGTTGATGCAGCCGAGCTTCGACGCCTACGACCTGATCGACGCGTTGCCCGACTGCATCCCGCCAATACGCTACGAGCGCACGCCGGGCTATCGCCCTTCGGCGGCGCACAACCCGCTCAACGCCTGGTATGTGCGCACTGAAGTCAACGGTGCACCCACTGGCAAATTGGCGGGCAAGACAGTCGCACTCAAGGACAATATCGCACTGGCCGGCGTGCCCATGATGAATGGTGCCAAGCCGCTGGACGGCTTCGTGCCGTCGTTCGACGCCACTGTAGTCACGCGCTTGCTGGATGCGGGCGCGACCATCCTCGGCAAGGCCACGTGCGAGCACTACTGCCTGTCCGGCGGCAGTCACACCTCCGATCCCGCGCCGGTGCACAACCCCTACCGCCAGGGTTTTTCGTCGGGCGGCTCGTCTTCGGGCAGCGCGGCGTTGGTGGCCACGGGCGAGGTCGACCTGGCGGTCGGCGGCGATCAGGGCGGGTCGATCAGGATTCCTTCGGCCTTCTGCGGCACTTACGGGATGAAGCCGACCCACGGCCTGGTGCCTTACACCGGCATCATGGCCATCGAAGCGACTATCGACCACGCCGGTCCCATTACCGCAACGGTGCGCGACAACGCGTTGATGCTGGAGGTCATGGCGGGCACGGACGGGCTCGATCCGCGCCAGGCCGCGCCGCGGGTCGACACCTACAGCGACTACCTGGAGCGCGGTGTGCAGGGGCTGCGGATCGGCATCCTGCAGGAAGGCTTTGCACTGGCGAACCAGGATCCGCGCGTCGCCGCTTCGGTGCGCAATGCCATTGCCTGGTTTGCACACCTGGGCGCTCAGGTCGAGGAGGTGTCGGTGCCGGAACATACGATCGCCGGTTCGCTGTGGCTCCCCATCGGCTGTGAAGGCCTGACCATGCAAATGATGCACGGCAATGGCGCCGGTTTTAACTGGCAAGGGCTGTATGACGTCGCGTTGCTGGACAAGCAGGCGCAATGGCGCGAGCAGGCCGATGCGCTGTCCGCCTCGCTCAAGTTGTGCATGTTCGTGGGGCAATACGGCCTGGACCGCTACAACGGGCGGTTCTACGCCAAGGCGCAAAACCTTCGGCGCATGGCACGGGCCGGTTACGACGCGGCACTGGCGCACTACGACCTGCTGGTGATGCCGACCGTGCCGATCGTAGCCCAGCCCCATCCGCCAGCGGATTGCTCGATCACCGAATACGTGGCCAGCGCGCTGGAAATGATCGGCAATGCGTCGGCCCAGGACGTCACCGGCCATCCGGCCATGTCGATTCCCTGCGGCCTGGTGGACGGGTTGCCGGTCGGCCTCATGCTGGTGGGCAAGCATTACGCCGAAGGCACGATTTACCAGGCCGCCGCTGCCTTCGAGGCGTCTGTCGACTGGAAAACCCTGTAGCCGGTTCGCCCCACGTGAAGCGCAAACAGTAAAGCCATCAGGCGCTGCTTCGAAGCTCAATGATGAGGAATCCAAAATGAAGACCCATGAAAACAGCACGTCGACCCCAGGCGAGCGCGCGCAGGCATTATTCCAGGTGCTCAAGCAAAAGCAGCTGATTCCCGACGGTTACATCGAACAGCTGACACAGCTGATGGCGCACGACTGGAGCCCGGAGAACGGCGCCCGGGTGGTGGCCAAGGCTTGGGTGGACCCCCAATTTCGCGAGCTGCTGCTCAGGGATGGTACTGCCGCGTGTGCCCAATTCGGCTATACCGGCCCACAGGGCGAATACATCGTGGCCCTGGAAGACACGCCGACGCTGAAAAACGTGATTGTGTGCAGCCTGTGTTCCTGCACCAACTGGCCCGTCCTCGGCTTGCCGCCGGAGTGGTACAAGGGCTTCGAATTCCGTGCCCGCCTGGTCCGTGAAGGCCGCACCGTGCTGCGCGAATTGGGCACGGACCTCCCGGATGAAGTTACCGTCAAGGTGTGGGACACCAGCGCCGAAACACGCTACCTGGTACTGCCTGTAAGACCCGTGGGCAGCGAAGCCATGGATGAAGAGACGCTGCGAACATTGATCACCAAGGATGTGCTGATCGGCGTGGCGCTGCCCCACGTAGCGTAGCCAAGGCGCTTTGTCCCTTTCACTTTCCGGAGGTATGCACAATGGATGGCTTTCACGATCTCGGCGGTTTCCAAGGCTTTGGCAAAGTCCCCCACACCATCAACAGCCTGAGCTACACACCTGTGTTCAAGCAGGACTGGGAGCACCTCGCGTACAGCTTGATGTTCATCGGCGTCGATCACTTGAAAAAGTTCAGCGTGGACGAAGTCCGTCACGCCGTCGAACGCCTGGATGTGCGCCAGCACGTGGGCACGCAGTACTACGAGCGTTATGTCATTGCGACCGCCACGCTGCTGGTTGAAACAGGCGTAATCACCCAGGCCGAGCTCGATCAGGCCCTGGGCTCCCACTTCAAGCTGGCAAACCCCGCCCATGCCAAGGGACGCTCGGCGATCACTGGTCGGCCGCCGTTCGAAGTGGGCGAGCGCGTGGTGGTTCGAGACGAGTACGTGGCGGGGCATGTGCGAATGCCGGCTTATGTGCGTGGCAAGGAGGGCGTGGTCCTGCACCGCACCTCGACGACGTGGCCGTTCCCCGACGCGATTGGCCATGGCGATACCAGCGCGGCGCATCAGCCCACTTACCACGTCGAGTTTCGCGTGAAGGATCTTTGGGGGGACGCGGCGGATGAGGGTTTCGTGGTAGTCGATCTTTTCGAGGGCTATCTGGACAAGGCCCACCCTTCGCAAGCGGTGAATGCATGATGGCCGGCGCCCAGTCGGGCCGACTACCGGTGACGGTACTTTCGGGCTTCCTCGGCGCCGGAAAAACCACCCTGCTCAACCATATTCTGCGCAATCGCGAAGGCCTTAAAGTAGCGGTCATCGTCAATGACATGAGCGAAGTCAACATCGACGCCGAATCGGTGCAGCGCGACGTATCGCTGCAGCGTGGTCGAGATGAGCTGATCGAGATGAGCAATGGTTGCATCTGCTGCACGCTGCGCGCCGATTTGCTCGAGCAGATCAGCGCCCTGGCGCGCCAGCAGCGTTTCGACTACTTGCTCATCGAGTCCACCGGGATTTCCGAGCCGATGCCGGTCGCGGAAACGTTCGCCTTCCTCGACGCAGATGGCTTCAGCCTCAGCGAACTGGCACGGCTCGATACCTTGGTGACGGTGGTCGACGGCAGTCAGTTTCAGGCGCTGCTGGAGTCGAGCGCCAGCGTGGCTCGCGGCAGCACCGAGGACGCGTCTGCGCGCCCACTGGCAGACCTGCTGATCGAACAGGTGGAGTATGCCAACGTCATTCTCGTCAACAAACTGGACCTGATCGGTGAAGCGGGTTACCTGGCGTTGCGCGCGATCCTCGCCAGCCTGAACCCGGCCGCGCGGATCATGCCGATGACACACGGCCAGGTGGCGTCAGCCGCCCTCCTCGGCACCCACCTGTTCGATTTGCCCAGCCTGGCGGCGTCGCCGGGCTGGATGCAAAAAATGGAGGCCGGCGACGCAGCGGTTTCCGAGTCGGACACCTATGGCGTGACGTCCTGGGTGTACCGCGAGCGCGCGCCGTTTCATCCGCGGCGCTTGCTCGATTTTCTCCAGCGTCCCTGGTGCAACGGTCGCCTGTTGCGCAGTAAAGGTTATTTCTGGCTGGCCAGTCGGCACCTGGAGACCGGTTTGCTCGCGCAAAGCGGCCAGCAATTCCAGTGGGACTATGTGGGCCGCTGGTGGAACTTCATCGAGCCGTCGCAATGGCCACGGGATGAATATCGCTTGCAGAGCCTCATGGCCAAGTGGGATGGCATTGTCGGCGACTGTCGGCAGGAGTTGGTCTTCATCGGCCAGGGCCTCGATACCCATAGGTTGCAGCGCGAACTCGACAACTGCCTGCTGAGCGCCGAGGAAATCGCCGCCGGCCCGCTGGCCTGGCAAGCATTGCCGGGAGCGGCCGCCTTTGACGCCGCCGCTTTGTCCGCGCGCGCCTTGGCTGTTGATCCCATTTAAGGAGGTGTTCCATGCTCTTTTTCAACCGAACCACCCGCTGGGTATTGGCGCCCCTCGCCGACAGACTGGACCAGCCGGACCAGCCAGGCACCCCGTTGTTGTCGAACAACCCGTTGTTGCGCCGCATCCTGGCGAGCGTCGAGCGTGTGCTGCAGGAGCGGCGGGCCTTGGAGGAACAAACACGCACGCTGACGCTCGACGTCGCCGAGCTGAGCACATGCCTGGCCGCGCGTGACAGGCTGCTGCAGCAATGGGAAGCCCGCCTGGCGCTGATTACCCAAGGTGCGGATGCACTGTTCTGGGAGCTTGAGCTGGACGGGAATGCACTGGCGCCGACGTGTGCGCTGCGCTGGAGTGGATGCATATCGCCCGATACCCAATCGATTGATCAACTGGAGCGTTGGAACGAACAACTGCATCCCGCCGACCGGCAACGCCATCTGACGGCCGTGGAGCGGCACCTGGCCGATCGCAGCGGGCGTACACGCTTTGCGTTGGACGTGCGCATGGCAGTCGCGCCGGGAGGCGATTATCGCTGGTGCAGATTGCGCGGTGATTCGCGCCGCGATGCGCACGGTGTGGCTGTCGCTATGGGCGGAAGCCTGCAGGATATCCACGAACAGTACATCCGGCACGAGGAACTCGAACTGGCGGCTGCGCGCTTCGAAATTTCCCGCGAAATGCTGCATGACGGATTGTGGGATATCGAGGTGGTGGCCGGCGACCCGGCGAACCCGAACAATGTCATCTGGTGGTCGTCGCAGATGCGCAGGCTGTTAGGCTGCGCCACGGTCGAGGAGTTTCCCAACACCCTCGAAAGCTGGACCTCGCGCCTGCACCCCGAAGATAGCGCGCGGGCCGTCGCTGCATTTGTGGCGCACGTTGAGGACCGCAGCGGCAAAACCCCATTCGATGTGGACTATCGGCTCAAGCACCAAAATGGCACGTACCGCTGGTTTCGCGGGCGTGGCCAAACGCGCCGCGCAGCGGACGGCTCACCGCAACGGGTAGTGGGCGCCATCACCGACATCCACGCCCGGCATGAAGAAAGTGCGATGCGCGAGGCTCAGGAGCAGCAGCACCGGGTCATGCAGGAAACCCTGAGCAAGCTCACGCAAATTGTCGCCACGATCCAGGGCATCGCCAGCCAGACCAACCTGCTGGCGCTGAACGCCGCCATCGAGGCGGCACGCGCAGGTGAAGCCGGGCGTGGCTTTGCGGTGGTCGCCGATGAGGTGCGCAAGCTGGCGACCCGCACCAGCCAGGCGACCCAGCAAGCCGCCGACATGATCGACAGCTAGACCTTTGAAAGCGCCTGCCTGGCGCGTGTGTTTGCAGGACCGCTCCCAACAATAATAAGCAGGTATCGTTATGCGTGATTATGAATCAGCCGTTACATCCTTCGATTATCTGCCGCTCGCCGCCCGAGCTCTGCACGGTGAGCTGACCGCCATGAATGCCTGTATCGAATGCTGCGACCGGCATACCCAGGGCGCCGATGTCGCGCTGTATTGCGAAGCCCAGGATGGGCGCGCCGCACACTATACCTTCCGCGAGTTGCGGGCCTACGCGGCACGCTTCGGCAATTTCCTGCGCGAGCAAGGGGTCAAGCCCGGTGATCGCGTGGCCGGCCTGATGCCGCGCAAGGTTGAACTGTTGATCGCCATTTTAGGCACCTGGCGCATCGGTGCGGTCTACCAGCCGCTTTTTACCGCTTTCGGGCCCAAGGCGATCGAGCAGCGACTGGGCTGTTCCGGCGCGCGCTGGATCGTGACCGACGCACACAACCGCCCCAAACTCGACGACATTGCCAACCGCCCCCATATCATCGTGACCGGTGGCGTCTCAAGCTGCCCGAGTGATCACGACTTCTGGAGCGTGCTCGAGCGCCAGCCCGACGACTGCGCCCCCGTGCTGCTGCACGCCAGTGCGCCTTTCCTGCTGATGTGCACCTCGGGAACCACCGGGCCGGCCAAGCCGCTGGAGGTGCCGTTAAGCGCCCTTCTGGCCTTCAAGGGCTACATGCATGACGCGATTGACCTGCGTGTGGACGATCGGTTCTGGAACCTCGCCGACCCCGGCTGGGCCTATGGCTTGTATTACGCGGTGGCAGGGCCGCTCGCGTGCGGCCACGCGACACTGTTCTATGACGGGCCGTTCACGGTGGAAAGTACCCAGCGGGTCATTACCAAGTATGCAATCAACAACCTGGCCGGCTCACCGACTGCCTATCGCCTGCTGATCGCTGCGGGGGCCGTGTTCGCTGATGCCGTGCGTGGCCAACTGCGGGCGGTGAGCAGCGCCGGCGAGCCGCTCAACCCGCAAGTCATCCGCTGGTTTGCCGAACAACTCGGGGTGGTCATTCACGATCACTACGGCCAGACCGAAATCGGCATGGTGCTGTGCAATCACCACGGGCTACACCACCCGATACGCGAGGGCTCGGCCGGTTATGCAGTGCCCGGCTACCGTATTGTCGTGCTGGATGACGCTCAGCGGGAACTGCCGCCCGGCCAGCCGGGAATACTCGCGGTTGATCGCGAGCACTCGCCGCTGTGCTGGTTCGGGGGGTACCTGGGGATGCCCACCAAGGCCTTCGTCGGCCGTTATTACTTGAGCGGCGATATCGTCGAACTCAATGACGACGGGAGTGTCAGCTTCATTGGGCGTAACGACGACGTAATCACCACCTCCGGCTATCGCGTCGGGCCTTTCGATGTGGAAAGTGCGCTGATCGAACACCCGACAGTGGTCGAAGCGGCCGTAATCGGCAAGCCCGATCCGCAACGCACCGAACTGATCAAGGCCTTTGTCGTACTGAACAATCAGTACCAGCCCAGCGCGGAGCTGGCTGAAGTGCTGCGCCTGCATGTCCGCGAGCGTCTGGCCGCGCATGCTTACCCGCGGGAAATCGAGTTCGTCGAGCACTTGCCCAAGACCCCCAGCGGCAAGTTGCAACGGTTCATTTTGCGCAACCAGGAGATTGCAAAACAGCAGGCGCTCGACACATGAATGTGAGCACAGGCGGACTTTTCGGATGCTAAGCCGCATGGAGTTCCAGCGCAAAGCGCTGGAATTGTTCAAGGAGCGCAGCTTCAGCCAGATCAGCATGCGTGAACTGGCGGCGCATATCGGCATCAGCCCTGGTGCGATTTATCACCATGTGGAGAGCAAGGAGGCATTGCTGTTCGAGCTGCTGGTGGAGCTGTATCAGGCGTTGCTGTCCCAAGTTGAGCGGGTCAACAAGCGCAAACTGCCTCCCGCGCAACGCCTGACCACACTGATCGAATACCACCTGCGCTTGCATGAACACATGACCGGGCACTTCAAGCTGGCCGTCATGGACGCCAGTTGCCTGAGCCCGCCCATGGAGCAGCAGGTGCGGCGATTGAGGAAAGCCTACGAGTCAGAACTATTGAGCCTGGTCGGGCAACTGAGCCGTGAACCTGGCGGGCCCCTGCGTGAAGGTGCACTCAAGGCAATATTGCCCCTGCTGAACAACCTGCCCGCCTGGTTGAGCCCGATGATGGACAACGCTCAGCGCCGCGTCATTACCAAGACCATCGCCCATGCGGTGGTGCAGGCGATCAATACGCTGCCTTGAGCCAACTGAAGGAGCAACTGTAGTGAGCGGGCTTGCCCCGCGCCGGGTGGCGAAGCCGCCCCAATACAGAAACCGCAGAACTCCAGATAAAACCTGGTCGCCTGGCTCATTGAACCGTCCTGATCGCCCTGATCGCCAGGAACGTAGTAGGTCCCAGAGGACCGGACGGCGCCCGGTAGCAGCCTTGCGCCTGGAGATGATGAACGGCTGCGGCGGTCAGCTCCCAGGCCATGCCTTCGTCGTGAACCGCAAAGGCCTCATCGCTTCCAAAGATCTCACGCCCGGTAATGGCCTGGAGCTGTTTGAGTGGCAGCGCGGCCTCGCGCAAGGCCGGTTCGACGCTAGGGTTACTCCAGGCCCATTTCCAGGTATTGAACTTCGCCGAAAAACTACCGACGCTCAGTACTTCTGCCACGACGGCCAGCCTATCATTGTCATCGAAGAACTGGACCACCCCGGTGGCCTGTTCGAACCACCAGCGGGCCATTTCGCCCAGCCCATAAGTGCGGCCCAACTCCGTTTGCTTGAGTGACAGCTCATCCATCACCTGCGCCAAAAATGCTTCGAATTCATGGTCCGTCATGGACGTCTCCTTGGTGAGGCTCAACCGGTTGGTACAAGGCGGTTTGGGGCACAGCCGTTGCGAATCATGCTTGCTGTGCGGCGCCGGGTTTTTATCACGCACGCAATTATGAAGAACCTGACCCGTCAGAACCAGCGACCGGTCGGGGGTATCGAGCACACATGAACTCAACGAACGCGCACACGTTTGGCGCCGCGAGGTGCCTGTCGTGATGATCTTGCCCAGCGATCCAATTTGAGTGTTATGTTTCGAGCCTCACACGCAACGGGACGTGCCATGCAACCGCCAGCCACCAACGCAGCACTGCTGATCATTGACATGCAGCAAGGCATGAACCAGCCGAAACTGGGGCGTCGCAACAACCCGGATGCCGAGGTGCAAATAGAGCGCTTGCTCGGTGCATGGAGGCAATCCGGCCGCCCTGTCGTCCATATCCGGCATATATCCCGCGCCCCCGACTCGGTATTCTGGCCGGGCCAGCCCGGTTGTGAGTTTCAGCCCGCGCTGCAACCGCTGGCGCATGAGCATGTGGTGGAGAAGAATGTCCCGGATGCCTTTGCGGCGAGCGGGCTGGAGCGCTGGCTGCACGCGCGCTCCATCCGGCAATTGGTGATCGTCGGTGTGATCACCAACAACTCAGTCGAGGCAACGGCACGTTCCGCTGGCAACCTGGGGTTTGACGTGAGCGTAGTGGCGGACGCCTGCTACACGTTTGATCAAACCGATTTATCCGGGCGCCTGTGGCCGGCTGAGGACGTGCATGCTTTGTCGTTGAGCAACCTGGCGATGGACTATGCCGCAGTGGTCGAGACTGACCAAATCCTGGCTCATTCAGCTTGATTCCCGCCAGCCAACAGGCCTGTTGTGGCGAGCGGGCTTGTCCCGCGTTGGGCTGCGAAGCAGCCCCGGTAAGCCGAATGCGGTGTATCAGATACTCCCTTGCGGTTGGTTTTTGGGCTGCTACGCAGCCCAACGCGGGACAAGCCCGCTCGCCACAAGGGACATCGTTAGCCTCTGACATCGGCCGTGCAAGCCATCGCCTCTAACGCGGTTGCGCCACCATCTCGCGCCACGCCTGAACGCTAGGCCGTTCGTTCACCTTGGCAAGCCATGCCTGCAAAGCCTCGCATTCGGCCGGTACCGGCAGTTCCACCAGCGCGGCGAAGATCATGCCGCCCAGCACGGCGATGTCCGCCATGGAAAACTCATTGCCCGCGACGTAGGGCCGGGACTTGAGCACGGCGTCGAAGTAGCGCATGCCTCGCACCGCCTTGTCGCGCATGCGCAGGCCCCATTCGACGTTTTGATAGAGCTCGACCTCCGGGCCAAGCCCAGGCGTGCCATGATGGAAGTACACACTGACCGCGTCCATGAACTCGATCTCCGCGCGCTTGGTCATCATGTGGATCAGGCCTTGCTCGGTCGGTGTCCTGCCGGTCAATGTCGGGGCGCCGTCCAGTGCATCCAGGTACTGGGTAATCGCCGTGCACTCGGCGATGAGCGTGCCATCGTCCAGTTGCAACACCGGCAAGGTCCCGGAGTAGTTGAGGGCCAGGAACGCGGGTTGCTTGTGCTCGCCGTTCCAAAGGTTGACCGACACGAACTCTACCCTGGGCAGCAAGCCTTTCTCGGCCAATGCAATGCGCACACGCGCCGGATAGGGGCCGTTGTACCAGTCATAAATCTTCATCATCGGAGGTTGGGCAGCAGCGGAATGTTGCGATTGCGTCGTCATGATGTGTTCGCCTACCTGTCAAGTGGTAGGTAAAGATTGTGAGCTTTCATCGGCACTGTCAAGCACTACCTACCACTTGGCAGGTAAAAAGTTTTAAGCGTAGAATCCGTCCATCTCCCTACGCACCGAGGAATCCAAACGTGAGCGAAAACGCCCGGGAAGCCATCCTGGAAGCCGCCCGAATCGCCGCCCAGCATTACGGCTATAACGGCATCAACTTCCGCAGCATCGGTGAAACGGTGGGGATCAAGAACGCCAGCATCTACTACCATTTCCCGAGCAAGGCCGACCTCGGCGCAGCCGTTGCCAAGCGTTACTGGGAAGACACTGCCCGTGTCCTCGAGATCATGCGTAAGGAAAACCCCGACCCGCTGCAATGCCTGCGGGCCTACCCGGGCATCTTTCGCAAATCCCTCGAAGACGGCAACCGCCTGTGCCTGTCCAGCTTCATGGCGGCCGAGTACCTGGACCTGCCCGAAGGCGTGAAGAAAGAGATCCTGGCGTTTGCCGATACCAACGTGGCCTGGCTGGCGGCGGTGCTCGATGAAATAGCGCCAGGCGATGCGCAAAGCAGCGAGCGCCGCGCCCGGGCGATCTACACCGCCATCGCCGGCGCACAATTGATTGCACGCACACGCGCCGATCTGCGCGTGTTCGACGAACTGATCCAGAGCTATCGGGATGTGGGACTCATCCCTAATGCGGGTTAATCAGGCCTGCATCGCTTCTACAAACTGTGGGAGCTGTCGAGCCCCGGCGAGGCTGTGAAGGCGGCGGCACTGCCAACTTATTCAGCGCCTGACACTCCGCTTTCGCAGGCTCGCTAAAGCTCGCGAGCTCCCACAGGGGATCGGCAGTGTGGGTGAGATTTGCGTTCCAGCGGCTGGCGCAACTCCAGTAGATGGCGTATCACTCCATCCCAATCTCCACCACTCCACCGTTCAACCGCACCGGCCACACCCGCAGGTACTGATCCGGCGCCTCCAGGCATTGGCCGTCCTCAAGACGGTAATGCTGTTTGTAGATCGGCGCCGCCACCACCAGCTCGCCCTTGATGTTGCCGATCAAACCACGACCGATCACATTCGCCCCGGACTCGGGGTCGTGATTGTCGATGGCATACAGCGCCTTGTCCTGCGCACCCGGCAGGTAAAACAGCGCGACTTGTGCGCCATCCAACCACACCACCACGCCGGAATTGCTCACCAGGTCCTTCTCGCTGCACACGCTTTTCCAGGTGGCCAGGTTGCGTTGAGTGTTGAGCGTGCTCATCAGGCAGTCTCCTCGATCACGGGGATCAGGTTGAGTTCGGCGGCCATGATGGGCCGGCGCTGGCCACGCTCCTGGACGAAGTGGATGTCCGGGTCGGGGCGTTTGTCGTTGACGAAGGTGCGGAAGCGCTTGAGTTTTTCCGGGTCTGCGAGGGCGTTGGCCCATTCGCATTCGTAGCGGTCGACCACCAGCTGCATCTGCGCTTCGAGTTCAGCACCCAGGCCGAGGCTGTCGTGCAGGATCACGTCCTTGAGGAAATCCAGGCCACCTTCCAGGCTTTCACGCCACACCGATGTGCGTTGCAACTTGTCGGCGGTGCGGATGTAGAACATCAGGAAGCGATCGATGTAGCGGATCAGCGAGGCGTCGTCCAGGTCGGTGGCGAACAGCTCGGCATGGCGCGGGCGCATGCCGCCGTTGCCGGCGATGTAGAGGTTCCAGCCCTTCTCGGTGGCGATTACGCCCACGTCCTTGCTTTGGGCTTCGGCGCACTCCCGGGTGCAGCCCGATACCGCAAACTTGAGCTTGTGCGGCGAGCGCAGGCCCTTGTAGCGATCCTCGATCAGCAGCGCCATTTTCACGCTGTCCTGTACGCCGTAGCGGCACCAGGTGCTGCCCACGCAGGACTTCACCGTGCGCGTGGATTTGCCATAGGCGTGCCCGGTCTCGAAACCCGCCGCGATCAGCTCGCCCCAAATGTCCGGCAGTTCGTGCAGTTGCGCACCAAACAAGTCGATGCGCTGACCACCGGTGATCTTGGTATAGAGGTCGTATTTTTTCGCCACTTCGCCGATCACGATGAGTTTTTCCGCAGTGATCTCGCCGCCTGGAATACGCGGCACCACCGAGTAAGTGCCGTTCTTCTGCATGTTGGCCATGAACGTATCGTTGGTGTCCTGCAGCGGCACCAGGGACGCGTCCATGATCGGCTGGTTCCAGCACGACGCGAGGATCGAGCCGACCGCCGGCTTGCACACATCGCAACCGGTGTGCCCATGGCCGTGCTTGGCCAGCAGTTCGTCGAAGGTGATGATGCCTTCCACGCGCACCAGGGCATACAGCTCCTGGCGCGTATAGGCGAAGTGTTCGCACAGGCTTTTGTCGACGCTGACGCCACGGGCGATCAGCTCATGCTCGAACACCTGCTTGAGCAGGCCGGCGCAGCCACCACAGCCGGTGCAGGCCTTGGTCTGGGCCTTGAGCGCGCCGAGGTCGCTGCAGCCGCCGTCGATCGCCGCGCAAATCGAGCCTTTGGTCACGTTGTGGCAGGAGCACACGGTGGCCGACTCCGGCAAGGCGCCGGGGCCGAGGGTCGGTGCGCCGCTGGACGAGGGCAGGATCAGGCTGGCCGGCTCGGGCGGCAGTGCAATGCTGTTCTGCATGTACTGCAGCAGGGTGTCGTAGTAGCTGTTGTCACCCACCAGTACTGCACCGATCACATGCTTGCCTGATGCATCGACCACCAGGCGCCGGTAGCTGGCGCTGGCTTCGTCGATAAACTGGTAGCTGCGCGCGCCCGGTGTGTGGCCATGGGCGTCGCCGATGGAGCCTACGTCAACGCCGAGCAACTTAAGCTTGGTGGACATGTCGGCGCCGACAAAAGGCTCGGCGCTTTGCTCGCAGAGCAGCGCGGCAACCCCGCGGGCCATCTGGTAGCCCGGCGCGACCAGGCCGAACAGGCTGCCGTTCCAGGACGCGCACTCGCCAATCGCATAGATATTCGGGTCGATGCTCAGGCATTCGTCATTGATCACCACGCCGCCGCGCGGGCCGATCTCCAGGCCGGCCTGACGCGCCAGCGCATCCTGGGCGCGGATACCGGCGGAGAACACGACCAGGTCGGTTTCAAGAAATTCCTCATTGGCAAAGTTCATGCGGAAGCGGTACTGCTCACCCGCGCTGATCGACTGGGTCGCCCGCGACAAATGCACCCCCACGCCCAGCCGCTCGATCTGTGCCTTGAGCGCCAGGCCGCCGAAGTCGTCCAGTTGCACCGGCATCAAGCGCGGCGCGAATTCCACTACATGCGCTTCAAGGCCCAGGCTCTTCAGCGCGTTGGCGGCTTCCAAACCCAGCAGGCCACCGCCCACCACCACACCGCGCCGGGCGTTGGCAGCCGCCTTGCGAATCGCGTCCAGGTCTTCAAGCGTGCGATACACCAACCGCGAATCGCCCTCGGCGCCTTCAATGGGCGGCACAAAGGGATAGGAACCAGTGGCCAGCACCAGCTTGTCATAGGCTACGCAGCCCTCGGCGGTGATCACCTCGCAGCGGGCGCGGTCGATCTCCAGCACCGGCACGCCCAAGTGCAAGGTCACCCCTGGGGTCTGGTACAACGAGGCTTCGGACAGTGCCAGCGACTCGGCATCGCGGCCGGTGAAATACTCGGACAGATGCACCCGGTCATAGGCGCGCATCGGCTCCTCGCTGAACACGTGCAAGCGGTAGTGATCCAGCGCACCGCGTTCGATCAGTTGCGCCACACAGTGGTGGCCGACCATGCCATTGCCGACGACGATCAGGGTTTTGAGACTGTTCATATAAAGCACCCGACAAAGCTCATCACGGTTTAAAAAAAGCAAAAAAAAGCGCCTGAAACCTTTCGGTTCCAGGCGCCTTTGCCTGTTCTTATGCAGGTTGGGACCGGGCGACTGCGCCGGATCCACCGCTATTGCCCAAGGTGTCGATCGTCGTTGACCGAAGTGGGTTGAGGGGGAGCTTGCAGGGTCTGTGCCAAACACTTGCACTGCCCATTGCAACGGCCTCTGGCGCCAATCGCAGGAGCCAGACATTTCCTCCTGCGCCTCCCGTTGGTGCACCACGCTTCATAAATGTGCATGTAGTGAGCGGGCTTGCCCCGCGCTGGGGGGCGAAGCCGCCCCAATCGGACCGCTGCGGTGTGTCATTTGAAACTGGGGTGACTGGTTTGGGGCCGCTGCGCAGCCCAGCGCGGGACAAGCCCGCTCACTACAGGGCCGAACCTGGCGCGTGATTTGCTAGGAAGATTCAAATCAAGCAGTCAACGCTGACTGCCTCTCACGACAAAGGCGCCGTGTAATCCCCGTGTTCAACGGAGGGTTGCAAGGCGCCTTTTTTGTTTACACAGGTGATTGATGGCAAACCAGAGCGTACGCAGCGTGTGTCCCTATTGTGGCGTGGGCTGCGGCATCGTCATGCAGGTCGAACACAATAAAGTGGTGAAGGTGACCGGCGACAAGGACCACCCCACCAACTTCGGCCGCCTGTGCACCAAGGGCACCACCTGCGGGCAAGCCATCGCCGAGTCCGGTCGCATGGAGCACGCCTATGTGCGCCAGGCCCGGGACCATGACCCGGTGCGCATCGCCATGGACAAGGCCATCAGCGAAACCGCCGGCCGCTTGCGCCACGTCCTCGATACGCACGGGCCGGACGCGTTGGCCTTCTATGTGTCGGGCCAGATGTCGCTGGAATCCCAGTACCTGATCAACAAGCTGGCCAAGGGCTTCGTGCGCACCGCCAACATCGAGTCCAACTCACGCCTGTGCATGGCCAGCGCCGGCAGCGGCTACAAACTGTCCCTGGGCTCCGACGGCCCGCCGGGGTCCTATGAGGATTTCGATCGCGCCGACCTGTTCTTCGTGATCGGCGCCAACATGGCCGACTGTCACCCGATCCTGTTCCTGCGCATGATGGACCGGGTCAAGGCCGGCGCCAGGCTGATCGTGGTAGACCCCCGGCGCAGCGCCACGGCAGACAAGGCCAACCTGTTCCTGCCGATAAAACCGGGCACCGACCTGGCCTTGCTCAACGGCCTGCTGCACCTGCTGGTGAAAAACGGCCATACCGACCCGGCCTTTATCGCCGCTTTCACCGAAGGCTGGGAGGTCATGCCCGCGTTCCTGGAGGACTACACGCCCCAGCGGGTCGCCGCCATCACCGGCCTGGCCGAGGCCGATATCCGCCAGGCCGCCGACTGGATCGGCCAGGCCGCCGAGTGGATGAGTTGCTGGACCATGGGCCTCAACCAGAGCACCCACGGCACCTGGAACACCAATGCCCTATGCAACCTGCACCTGGCCACCGGCGCCATTTGCCGGCCGGGCAGCGGGCCGTTTTCCCTCACGGGCCAACCCAACGCCATGGGCGGTCGCGAAATGGGTTATATGGGCCCGGGCCTGCCGGGGCAACGCTCGGTGTTGGTCGAGGCGGACCGTGCCTTTATCGAGGACCTGTGGCAGATCCCCCACGACAGCCTGCCGCGCAAGGCCGGCGACGGTACCGTGGCGATGTTCGAGCAGATGGCTGCCGGGCAGATCAAGGCCTGCTGGATCATCTGCACCAACCCGGTGGCCAGCGTGCCCAACCGGCAGACCGTTATCAAAGGCCTGCAAGCCGCCGAACTGGTGATCGCCCAGGATGCCTTCCTCGACACCGAGACCAACCGCTACGCCGACATTCTGCTGCCCGGCGCGCTATGGGCCGAGGCCGAAGGGGTGATGATCAACTCCGAGCGCAACCTGACCCTGATGCAAAAGGCCGTCGACGCCCCCGGCGAGACCTTGCCCGACTGGCAGATAATCGCCAGGGTCGCGTGTGAGATGGGCTTTGCCGAGGCCTTCACCTACACCTGCGCAGCCGAGGTGTTTGAAGAAATCAAACGCGCCTGGAACCCCACGACCGGCTACGACATCCGCGGCGCAAGCTACCCGCGCCTGCGCGAAAAGCCGCTGCAATGGCCCTGCGCGTCCGCCGACGCAGCGGACCGTAACCCGATCCGCTACATAAAGGACGGCGCCCTCAGCTTCGCCACCGAAAACGGCAAAGGCCGGTTCTTCGCCCGCCCACATATGCCGCCGACGGAGATGCCCGATGACGCATTCCCCTTCGTGCTCAACACCGGGCGCGTGCAGCACCAATGGCATACGATGACCAAGACCGGCAAGGTCGCCACGCTGAATAAACTCAACCCCGGCCCGTTCGTGGAACTGCACCCCGAAGACGCCACGCGCCTGGGCATCAAGGACAAGGACGCCGTGGAAGTGCGCTCCCAGCGTGGCCGCGCCGTGCTGCCTGCCGTGGTCACCAACCGGGTGCGGCCCGGCAATTGTTTTGCACCTTTCCATTGGAATGATGTGTTCGGCGAACACCTGGCGATCAACGCCGTGACCCATGATGCCGTCGACCCGATTTCGTTGCAGCCCGGGTTCAAGTTCTGCGCTGTTTCCCTGGCGCGGGTTGAACTGATCGAACACCAGCTTCTAGACCGTCAAGCCCCCCTACCAGAGGAACTCGCCATGTCGCGCCTTGACGCTTTCGCCGACATCGCCGGCCTGCGCAATGTGCCGCCGCCTCAGTTGAGCGACGGCGAACGCACCTACCTCGCCGGTTTTCTCAGTGGCTTGCAGTCCAGTGCCGCGCGTCAGGACGACGGCGTGCCGACGCTGCCGGCGAATGCGCCCCTGGCCCGGGAGTCGCGCTTGTGGCTGGACGGCTTGCTCGGCGGCTTGTTCAGCCGTGCGCACACTATTGCAACGCCCTCCCCAGCCGTTACCCTGCTGTGGGCGTCGCAGACCGGTAATGCCGAGGCCTTGGCCGAGCGGTTTGCCAAGCGTCTGCGCGAGGCCGGCATCAGCGTGGAGCTGAGTGCGATGTCGGAGTTTCCCGCAAGCAAACTGGCGAGCACTCACACCCTGGCGCTGATCAGCAGCACCTTTGGCGACGGCGACCCGCCGGACAATGGCGAGGGGTTCTGGCACAGCCTCAGCACCGCCGAGACACGCCTGGAGTCGCTGCGCTTTGCGGTGCTGGCCTTGGGCGATCCGAATTACGACCAGTTCTGCAACCACGGCAAGCGGCTCGACCAGCGCCTGCTGGAACTGGGCGCCACCCGCCTGCTGGAGCGCGTCGACTGCGACACCGAATTCGAAGCCCCCGCCGACGCCTGGCTGGTGCGGTTCCAGCAGAGCCTCAACCCGGCAAAGTCCATGGCGCCCGCCATGCCTGCCGGTAAAACCAAGCTGTACGGGTCGCGCCTGCTGCTCAACCGTCACCTGAACCCGCAAAGCCCGCACAAGGAAACCCGCCAGTTCGCCCTGGACCTGGCCGACTCCGGGCTGAGCTATGAAGCCGGTGATGCCCTGGGGATCAGGCCACGCAACTGCCCCGAGCTGGTCAGCGAATTGCTCGAACTGACGCGCCTGGATGCCAGTACCTGCGTGAACATCGATACCTTCGGCGACGTACCGCTGCAGCAGGCGCTCACCCAACACTTCGAAATCGCCCGCCCCAGCAGCGACACCTTGACCTTCATCGCCGAGCGCAGCGCCGATCCAGGCCTCAAGCATTTGCTCAACCCCGAGCACAAGGCCGAACTGAATGAGTGGTTATGGGGCCGGCAATTGGCGGATGTATTGCAGCAATACCCCATCGAGTGCTCGGCGGACGAACTGCTGGGCACCCTTAGGCGCCTGCAACCGCGCTTGTATTCCATCGCATCGAGCGCCAAGGCCTTCCCGCGGGAAGTGCACCTCACCGTGGCCGCCGTGCGTTACGGCAAGCGCAAAGGCGTGTCCTCGACCTTCCTCGCCGACCGGGTCGGCGACGGCGAAGTGCCGCTGTTCGTGCAGCCTTCCAAGCACTTCCGCGCACCAAGCGACGGCGATGTGCCGATGATCATGATCGGCCCCGGCACGGGCATCGCCCCCTTCCGTGCGTTTTTGCAGGAGCGTCGCGCCCTGGGGCATCAGGGCCGCAACTGGCTGTTTTTTGGCGAACAACACGCGGCCAGTGACTTCTACTACAAGGACGAGTTGCAAGGCATGCAACAGGATGGCCTGCTCACCCACTTGAGCCTGGCGTTCTCCCGCGACCAGGCGCAGAAGGTCTACGTGCAGGACCGCATCCGCGAACAGGGTGCGCAACTTTGGGGTTGGTTACAGGATGGCGCCAAGCTGTATATCTGCGGCGATGCGAGCCATATGGCCAAAGACGTCGACCAGGCCCTGCGGCACGTCGCGCAAACCCACGGCGGGCTTGGCGCTGAAGGCGCCGTGGAATACTGGCGCCAGTTGAGCGGGCAGAAACGTTATCTGCGTGATGTGTACTGATTGGATACAGAACAATCGCAATTTGTATTGTGTACAAAAAACCCTAAAGGTTTCTCGAAGCCGCGCCGAAACAGAGTGATAGCAAATCGCCGTAGCGCCTACGAGTGAGCACGACGATTTGGCCGCCCTTCACGCTGATGGTCGTCTCGATGAAAATAAAAAATAAGCTGGTGCTGGCATTTGTTTCGGTCGCTTTTATCCCGGTGAGCCTTGTGGCCGTGATCTCGGTTATGAACACACGCACCCAGGCGGTGGATCAGTTTATCGATGGCAGCACCCGGGAAATCCGCCAGATCGACGGCAACATCCGCCAGTTCTTCGATGGCACGCTGCAAAACGTCGATCAAATGGCCACCGATCCTGTATACACATCGCTGAACACACTCAAGAACTATCAGCCCGCCGATGCGGCCAGCCAGCCGATGCCTGCCGAAGCCCAAGGGGTGATCGAGCGTTTCGCGCGCTTTGGCGCCACCCATCCGGCGGCGGCCATCCTGTCGATCGGGCTGGAAGACGGCACCTACGCCAAGTGGCCGGACGACCCGCAGCTGGCCAAGTACGACCCGCGCACCCGGCCCTGGTACAAGGCAGCAATGGCCAGCCCCGGCAAGACCGTGCGCACGCCCGCTTATTACTACGACAAAGATGACGTGGCGTTGGTCGGCACCGCCCGAGCGCTGTTGGAAAACGGCAAGGCCAAGGGCGTGTTCGTGGTCAGCGTCTCGCTGAAAAACCTCACCGAACTGGTCAAGAGCATCAAGCTGGGAGAAAGCGGCTACGTGATGCTGATCGAAGACGGCGTGGTGCTGGTTGACCCGCGTGACGCAGCCCACGGTTTCAAGCCGCTCAAGGACTTGGGCGCGCCGTATGCGCACCTGGCCGACACACCCCAGGGCTCCACCGAAGTGGTGATCGATGGCGTACGCTACATGGCCAACATATGGACCTCGCCCGGCCTGGGCTGGCGCTACATCGGGCTGATCGAACAGCGCGAAGTCATGGCCGAAGCCACACGCATGACCTACCTCACCGCCATTATCGTGGGCGTCTTGGTGCTGATTTTCGGGCTGATCGCGGCGGCGTTTTCCAACGTCATCGTCAAGCCCATCGGCCAGGTCAGCACCGGCTTGCAGTCTATCGCCGAGGGTGAAGGTGACCTGCGCCACGAACTGCAGGTGCAAGGCAAGGATGAAACCGCCGAACTGGCCGGCTGGTTCAACAAGTTCCTGGCGGCGATTCGTCAACTGATCCAGCATATCGGCGCGGCGTCGGCCAATTTGCACAACGCTTCGAAGGTCAACAGCGAAGTGGCGCACAACATGAACGAAGCCGCGGGCCGGCAACGCGAAGCGGTGGAGCTGGTGTCCACGGCGTTCAACGAAATGGTCGCTACCGCCAACGAAGTGGCACGTTCCTGCAGCGGCGCGGCAGAATCCGCCGAAAACGGGCACCGCCGCGTGGCCGAGGGCAAGCAGCAGATCGAAGTCACCACCGACAACGTCAACCGCCTGGGGCGCCGCCTGACCGAGTCGTCCGAGGCCATGGCCGAACTGGAGGCTGGCAGTCGCAGCATCAACCAGATCATCGGCACCATCCGCGCGATTGCCGAACAGACCAACCTCCTGGCGCTCAACGCCGCCATCGAGGCCGCCCGTGCCGGTGACCAGGGCCGTGGGTTTGCCGTCGTGGCCGACGAAGTCCGTGCGTTGGCCAAGCGCACTTCGGACTCCACCGGCGAAATCGAGCAACTGCTCGGCACCCTTGGCAGCAAGACCGAGGAAGTCACGCAAAAAATGGGCAGTTGCCTGGACTTGTCGCGGGCCAGCGTCGCCTCCATCGAGAGCGCGCGCGACAGCTTTGAAGGCATACAGACGTCGGTCAACGAGATCCGCGATCAAAACCTGCAGATCTCCGCCGCCGCCGAGGAACAACACAGCGTGGCCGAAGAGATCAACCGCCATATCCAGCAGATCTACGACGAAGCGCGGCTGGTGGAAAGCCTGGCCAATTCGGCGCAGGACGACTCGGGGCGATTGTCGGACCTGTCGGATGAATTGAATGGGCTGGTGGGACGGTTCAAGTCGTAGCCGTGGTTTTTCGATGGCCTGACACACCGCTATCGTTGCCTCGCTAAGGCGGCGGCATTGCTGGCATTTTCGCCGCCTGACACTCCGCTTTCGCAGCCTCGCTAAAGCTCGACAGCTCCCACAGGGGATCGGCTTTTGTCGGTTGGATTTGCGGTGTGGCGACTGGCGCCCTTTTCAGCAGCACCGCCGCTCAACTGTGGGAGCTGTCGAGCCCCAGCGAGGCTGCGAAGGCGGCGGCATTGCTGGCATCTTCATCGCATGACCCACCGCTTTCGCAGCCTCGCTAAAGCTCGGGAGCTCCCACAGGGGATCGGCTGTGTGAGTTGGATTTGCGGTCTAACGACTGGCCCAATTTGAGCCACACCGCAGCTCAACCGTGGGAGGCCCCTCCAGATCTTTGGTTTGGCGCTGTCGCGCAGCAAGCTAGGTCTCTGTGGCGAGCGGGCTTGCCCCGCGTTGGGCTGCGCAGCGGCCCCAAAACCCGGCGCAGAGGAGTCTCTGATAGACCGCGTTCGTCTTCACTGGGGCTGCTGCGCAGCCCAACGCGGGGCAAGCCCGCTCGCCACAGGAATCGGTTCTAGGTGGGCGCTCAAGGCCGATACACCTCAATCACCAACCCCTCCTCCTCACTGGGTGCACAAAAATGCCGCGTAATCAGGTCAAACTCGGCATCCGTCGCCGCAAAGTCGTGTTCACCTTGCGCATTGCGCGCGTGCAGGCGGGCGCGGCAGGTGGCGTCGTCCAGTTCCAGGTAGTGCAGGCAGTGCGGTACGCCCGCCGTCCGTGCCAGGCCCACCAGCCAGGTGCGATTGGCCAGGGTGTTGGCCGGGAAATCCAGCACTACATTGACGCCTGCGGCCAGCATATCTACCACCAGCGGCTCCAGCACGCCGCGGATGCGTTGAGCGCAGCGCAGGTAATCGGACACTGACGCGATCTCACCGGGGTATAGCCGCGCGAGCCACTGGTCCTCACTCAGCACCACTGCGCTGTGTTGCACGCCTAGGTGCTTGGCGAGCGTGGATTTGCCCGAGGCGATCTTGCCGCACAACAGGTGCAGGGTCGGCATGGGTGAAGGCTCCTGTCTCTAGATTGAACGGCGCTTGAAATGCTCATAAAACGCCAGCGCCGCCACGTTCTTGTCCTTGGCTTCGAGCATGATGTCGAAGCGATCGAAAAACTGCAGCGCGTAGTCATTGGTCCAGCGGTTCCACATCTGCGCACTGTGAGCATACAGATCGCGCTTGGAGACCACCTGCAACAGCGCCTCCATTTCCAGCTTTTGCTCGGCGTCGAACCCCAGTTCCTGCAAGACTTCCTGCGGCTGCGAGTAGTGCATGGTCGGGCGCACGCCGCGCCAGCTTTCAATCACGCGGGCAACCCGTTCGGAATCGGGGGCGATGTAGTCGTTTTCATTGATCCAGCAATGGTGGATGTCCAGCACCACCGGTGCCAGGTCAGCCATTTGCAGGCAGTAATCGAGGCCGTAGGTCTTCTCGTCGTTCTCGAAGGTGATGCAATTGCGCGCCACCTCAGATAGGCGCGACCACACCGCGCGGGTGCCTTCCACACCCAGGCGGCCGGCGATGTGCACGTTGCACTTGAGGTCCTGGAAGCGTCGGCCGTAGCCCATCATGCGGATCATGTCGGCGTGGTATTCGAACTCGGCCAGGCTGTTTTCCACTACGCCAGGGTTTTCCGAACCAAGCACGCAGTACTGGCCAGGGTGGAATGACAGGCGAATGTCCGACGCGCGCGCCAGTTCACCGATGGCGGCGAAACCTTGCGCCAACTGACGCTCGATGGCGGGGTCTTTGTACACGGCGGCGACTTTCGGGTGGCTGTAGAACGGCAGAAGGTCACTGCTCAAGCGCAGCATGCGCAAGGTCGGCGGCAGTTCGGCCACATAGGCCAACAGGCGCAGTTGGGCGGCCAGGTTGTGGGTGACCACTTCCACCAGCTTGTCGCGGGCGACTTGCGCGGTGACCCCGTCCATCCAGCGCAGGGTGGTGGTACGCGGGTTGAACGGGCCTTCGATCAGCTTCAGGGCGCTGGTCGACAGCAGGCGTTCGGGATGCTTGTACTGGCATGCAAAGCCGATGCGGGGATGGGTCATGGGGGGCCTGATGGTGGCAATCGTCGGGATTATAAGGGCTTAGGCGCATAACCCGGCCAGGGGTTCATTGTTCAACCACTCTCCTATTTGACACAGAGGCGATAGGTAGTGAGCGGGCTTGCCCCGCGCTGGGTGGCGAAGCCGCCCCAAACCAGGCGACTCGGTTCTGTCTGGAGCTCCGTGGTGTCTTTATTGGGGCGGCTTCGCCACCCAGCGCGGGACAAGCCCGCTCACTACAAAGGTTTGTAGACACCGTGGCCCGATAACATCCCGACACGAAAGCCAATGAACTTTCTGACAAAACGTACGCTCCTTTCCTATGCACTCCCCTGTGCATCGTCAATAAGGAGCCGCCCTTCACATGACTACCCTCCCCACCTACTATCCGACAAGGCCCGGTGCGCTGCATGCAATCTTGCTTGCTGGCAGCGTCCCCTTGTTTCTGGGCGCCCTGCTCAGTGACATTGCCTATGGCCAGACCTTCCAGATTCAATGGGCCAACTTCGCGTCCTGGCTGATTGCGGGCGCGCTGGTATTCAGTGGATTCGCGCTGTTGTTCGCGCTGGTCAATCTGCTTCGCGCCGAGCGTAAATCCGGGCGACCGGCCGCGTATTTCCTGCTGTTGCTCGCCGCCTGGGTACTGGGCCTGGTCAATGCCTTCCAGCATGCCAAGGACGCCTTCGCGATGATGCCTGCGGGCCTGGTGCTCTCGGCGATCGTCACGCTGCTGGCATTGGTTGCCGCGTGGATCGGCCTGACTAACCTGCGCTCGGGAGTCGCCCAATGAAAACGTCCAGCACACTGACCCTGTTAAGTGCCGCCCTGTTGCTGACCGCCTGCGGTGGCGAAGGTGACAAGACCCAGGCACGTGGCCCTGACCCCAAGTTGCCGGAGCAACAAAGCAGCCTGTTGCCGAGCATGAAGATTGCCGAGCCCGCCCCCTGGGGTGAACAGAAACCCAAAGTACCGGAAGGCTACAGCATCAGCGCGATCGCCACTGGCCTCGCCATCCCGCGCCAGACCCTGGTGCTGCCCAATGGCGACATCCTGGTGGCCGAAGGCCGGGGCGGCAGCGCGGCCAAGCTCAAGCCCAAGGATGTGATCGCCAGTCTGATCAAGGCCGAGGGCAACACCAAGGTCAAGGGCGGCAACCGCCTGACGTTGCTGCGCGACGCCGACGGTGACGGCACCTACGAACTCAAGACAGTCTTCGCCGACAACCTCAACGCGCCGTACGGCCTGGCGTTCGCCAACGGTAAACTCTACGTGGCCAACCAGGACGCCTTGGTGAGCTTTGACTACGCCGACGGCCAGACCAAGGCCGCCGGCCCTGCCACCAAGGTCACCGACCTGCCGGCGCAGATCAATCATCACTGGACCAAGTCCCTCGCGGTGAGCGAAGACGGCAGCCAGCTCTATGTGGGGATCGGCTCCAACAGCAATGTCACCGAGCGCGGCATGGAAGTCGAGATCGACCGCGCCATGGTCTGGCAGATCGACGCCGCGACCGGCGCGCACAAACCCTACGCCACAGGCCTGCGCAACCCCACGGCGCTGACCATTCAGCCGGGTTCCGGGCAACTGTGGACGGTCGTCAACGAGCGCGACGAACTGGGCCCCGACCTGGTGCCGGACTACCTGACGTCCGTGCGTGAAGGTGCGTTCTACGGCTGGCCCTACAGCTATTGGGGCCAGAACGTCGACCCGCGTGCCCAGCCGCAGAACCCGGCCAAAGTCGCCGCCGCGATCAAGCCGGATTACAGCTTGGGTTCCCACGTTGCGGCATTGGGCGTGGACTTCTCCATCCCGCAAATGGGCGAAAAGTTCGCCGACGGTGTCTTCGTTGGCGAGCACGGCAGTTGGAACCGCGACAACCCCGTGGGCTACAAGGTGATCTTCGTGCCCTTCAGCAACGGCAAGCCCTCCGGTGAGCCCGTCGATTTTGCCACCGGCTTTCGCGGTGACGACGGCAAGACCCGTGGGCGCCCGGTGGGCGTGACGGTGGACCCGAAAGGCGCGTTGATCATCGCCGATGACCTGGCCAACACCGTTTGGCGGGTAACGCGTAACCAGTAACCGTGCACGACAGGGGCGACAAAGCCCCTGTCACTCCTCCTGCAGTTGTGCCTCGAGCCAGGCGAGCAACGCCGCCACTTCCTCCCGCCGCCCCGCCGCCTGATGCCGGTAAACCGAGATAGCTTCGGGCAAGCGCACGCTCTCTGCGCACGGCCTCACCAGCGCGCCCATTTGCATCAAGCGGCTCGCGGTGCGGCGCCAGCCCATGGCAATCCCATGCCCCTCCACGGCGGCCTGCAACATCAGCGGGTAGCTGTCGAACGTCGCGCTGCGCGCTTGCTCGGGTAACGTTTGGCCAAATACCTGCAACCACTCCTCCCACTCCATCAGGTGCGGCGGCGCAGCGCTGTGGTGCAGGAACGTGTGGTGTTGCAACCCGTTCAAGGGCAGCGGTTCGCCCAAGCTGAGGTAGGCCGGGCTGCACACCGGAAAGACTTCGTCCGAAGCGGTGAATATCAGGGAGTGAGCCCCGCTGGCGCGCCGCGTGCTTTGCAGGGCTACGTCAAAGGGGTCGTTGAATTCAGTCAATGGCCGGGTGGTGGTCACCACCTGGATCTCGATATGCGGGCATTGCTGGTGAAAGGTCGATAGGCGCGGCATCAGCCAATAAAACGCTTCACACAACTGGCACAGCAACACCACCCGGTGGCTGTTGCGTGTCGCACGCAGGCTGGCGGCACTTTCACCGATACGGTGCAACGCTGCGCTGACCACACCTGCCAGTTCGCGCCCTTGCGGCGTGAGAAACACGGCGCGATTACGCCGCACGAATAGCTTGACCCCCAGGTCGTCCTCGAGCCCGCGGATCTGCCGGCTGATTGCGGCCTGAGTGATGTGCAGTTCATCGGCCGCCTTGGAAAAACTCTCCAGGCGCGCCGCCGATTCAAAGGGCAGCAAACTGGCCAGGGGCGGTAAGGTTTTGCCGAGCGCATTCATAATCAGCGGTTATGCATCCAGGGCCGAGAACTCGTTTGTAGCACAGCCGCGCGGCCGCGCACCATGGCTGTCGATTACCGGATGGAGTACGCGGATGAAGCCGGCAGCTGTCTCACTGTTTCTCGGCCTGCTGTATGCGGTGGTGGCAACCCTGGGCTGGGCGCTCAACTTCATCACGCCCTACGTCACCGGCCCCTACAGCCTCTACGACCTGATGATGGTGCGATTCCTGTTCGTAGGCGTGCTGGGCGTCGGCGGGCTCATCCTGTGTCGCGCTCGGTTGCCGCTGATTACACCAGGCCGCCGGTTACTCGCCGCAGGCCTGGGAGCGCTGGGTTGCCTGGGTTACGGCGTATGCATCGCCGCTGGCGTGCACCTGGCAGGGCCCGTGCTCACGCCGGCGATGGTCGGGATGGTGCCGCTGTTGCTCGCCTTGCTGGGCAATGCCCATCACAAGACCGTCGAATGGCGCCGGCTGATCGCGCCTTTGTCGTGCCTGCTGGTGGGGTTGCTGCTGGCGAACCTCGGCAGCCTCCATCAACCGGCGTTGAACCCGGGCGCCTGGCTGGCGGGGCTGTTGTGTTCGTTGGGGGCCGTTGCCCTATGGTTGCTGTTCAGCATGCTCAATCAACAGCACCTGGACCGGTTGCCGGTTCAGGCGACCGGAGCATGGACCGCGCTGATGCTGGTGGGCGCCGGTGTGGCCGCGCTTTGCCTGTTGCCGCCGTTGCTGGCCCTTGGGCTGCTGAGGCTGCCGGTCCTCGGTGTCGGGGTTGAACAGGCGGCGCCGCTGTTCGCCTGGAGCCTGGTGATAGCGCTGATGTCGACCGTGGTCGGCGCCTGGGCCTGGAACGCCGCGACGCGGCGCCTGCCCATGGTGCTCAGTGGTCAGTTGATCGCCCTTGAATCCGTGTTCGCCAGCCTGCTCGGCCTGGCGTTCGAAGGCCGCGGCCCGACGCCGATGGAAGCGGCGGGCCTGGCGACGGTGCTGATCGGCGTGGTCCTGGCAGTGCGAATCATCCTGGCAGGCAGGCATGGCGCCGACCTGCCCGTGCCAATTACAGGTCGGTGATTTCCTTGTGACGCGGCACCAGTGCCTTCATCACGCTCCAGGCCACCAGATAGGCCAGCGCACAAATCGCAAACATGATCATGTAGCCGGTGTGGATGTCGTTGATGGACTTGTAGTAGTCGAACACCCAGCCGCCGATCTTGGTCATCACCACGCCGCCCAGGCCGCCGGCCATGCCGCCGATGCCGACCACCGAAGCCACGGTCTTCTGCGGGAACATATCGGACACGGTGGTGAAGATGTTGCACGACCACGCCTGGTGCGCAGATGCACCCACGCCGATCAGCAATACCGGCACCCAGAAGCTGATGTAGCCCAAAGGCTGCGCCAGCAATACCACCAGCGGGAACAGCGCGATCACCAGCATGGCTTTCATGCGGCCATCATAGGGGGCATCCCCGCGCGCCATGAAGTAGCTGGGGAACCAGCCGCCGCCGATGCTGCCCACCATGGTCATGCTGTACAGCACCGCCAGCGGCAGCACGATATCGGGGCCTTTCATGCCGTATTGCGCCGACAGGTAGGTGGGCAGCCAGAACAGAAAGAACCACCACACGCCGTCCGTCATGAACTTGCCGAAGGCAAACGCCCAGGTCTGGCGATAGGTGAGCAATTTGAACCACGAGACTTTTTTCTCCACCGCGCCAACTGGCGTGGGAGTGAAGGGCTGCACGGTCTGGTCGCTGCGGATATAGGCCAGCTCTTCGGCGGACAGGCGCGGTTGCTCGTCCGGCTTCTTATAGAGCGCGATCCACACCGCGACCCACACGAAACCCAAACCACCGATCACGATGAACGCCGCTTCCCACCCCCACAGACCGGCAATCAACGGCACGCAGATAGGCGCCAGGATTGCGCCGACGTTGGCACCGGAGTTGAAGATCCCGGTGGCCAGCGAGCGTTCTTTCTTGGGGAAATATTCGGCGGTTGCCTTGATCGCGATGGGGAAGTTGCCCGCCTCGCCAATCGCCAGCACCGCGCGGGACAGCATGAAACCGGCAATCGACACCGGTATCACCGCCAGGCCGATTGCACCGCTGATGGCGGCGATGCCCTCGCCCATCGGCACCGAGAACGCATGCATGATCGCGCCCGTGGACCAGATGCCGATCGCCACCACGTAGGCGGCCTTGGTGCCGATCTTGTCGACGAAGCGCCCGGCGAACAGCATGGAAATGGCGTAGACGAACTGGAACACCGCGGCAATGTTGGCGTAGTCGGTGTTGCTCCAGCCAAATTGCGTCGACAGTTGCGGCGCCAGCAAGCTGAGCACCTGGCGGTCGAGGTAGTTGACGGTGGTTGCGAAAAACAGCATCGCGCAGATGGTCCAGCGATAGTTGCCTACAGCTTGACCAACGCGGTGAGCGTGGATGGGCTCGATCAGATTCATGGCATCACTTTTTATTTTTGTTAGATAGGACATATGTAACGACATATGTCGTCGTACAACTGCCGCTTTTATATCGGGACGCCTTAACGCTGTCAATCTGAAGATTGCGCGTTATCGAGCCATTGCGAGGTTATGTGACGTATCAGGTTGTAGCAGTTGTAGGATGACAAACCCTGAACACCCGACTCGGCGCCCTGCCCGGCAGGTCATCAAGCAGGCCGAAAGGCTGCATGCCGATCTTTTCCAGCACACGAATCGACGCGGCGTGGTCCGGGCGCACGAGGCCGAATACTTCGGGCAAGCCGAGGGTTTCGAAGGCCAGCGTCAGGGCGTCCCGACCCACTTCGGTGGCGTAGCCCTGCCCCCAGGCTTGCACGGCGAACCGGTAACCCAGGTTGACGCGCCGCTCGGTCAGGTAGTTAAGAGGCGCGATGCCACCAAAGCCGATGATGGATTCCGGCGCCTCCCTGCGGGCAATCGCCCACCAGCCGTAACCCTCGGCCGCCCACTGTTGGAGCCATTGGCCCAGCAGGCGTTGCGCCGCCTCCACATTGGCCAGGGGCCCGGAAGGGTTGAAGTGGTTGGTCTGCGGATCGCCGAATATCTCGAACAATCGCTGCAGGTCGCTGGGAAGGGGCTCACGGTAGATAAGACGCGACTCGGTCGTATACATAAATGATCCTTGTAGTGAGCGGGCTTGCCCCGCGCTGGGGGGCGAAGCCGCCCCAATAAAGACATCGCGGTGTTTCAGCCAGAACCAAGTCGCCAGGTTTCAGGGCTGCTTCGCACCCCAGCGCGGGGCAAGCCCGCTCACTACAAAAACCAAGCAAGAAAAAAACCAAGACAGTGGTGAATTATTTGATGTCCGCTTGTATCTGAACTGACAGAGCGGTGCCATCGCTGCGATGGCACCTCCCCTGTTCTGCTTTAGAGTGTCCCGCATGAAATTACGTAAGAAAAGCGTCAAGCCCATTGGATTGAAAGACATCACCATCGTCGATGACACCAAGGTGCGCAAGGCGATCACCGCCGCCGCACTGGGTAACGCCATGGAATGGTTCGACTTTGGCGTCTACGGGTTTGTCGCCTATGTGCTCGGCAAGGTGTTCTTTCCCGACGCCTCGCCCAGCGTACAAATGATCGCCGCGCTCGGTACCTTTTCCGTGCCCTTCCTGATCCGTCCGCTGGGCGGTCTGTTCTTTGGTGCATTGGGCGACAAGTACGGGCGGCAGAAGGTGCTCGCCGCCACCATCGTGATCATGTCCCTGAGCACCTTCGCGATCGGCCTGATCCCCTCGTACGCCTCCATTGGTATCTGGGCGCCGATCCTGCTGCTGTTGTGCAAAATGGCCCAGGGCTTCTCCGTGGGTGGCGAATACACCGGCGCCTCGATCTTCGTCGCCGAATACGCCCCGGACCGCAAGCGCGGCTTCCTCGGCAGTTGGCTGGACTTCGGCTCCATCGCCGGTTTCGTGCTCGGCGCAGGCGTCGTGGTGCTGATTTCCAGCGTCCTGGGCGAAGCGGACTTTGAAGCCTGGGGCTGGCGCCTGCCGTTCTTCCTCGCCCTGCCCCTGGGCATCATCGGCCTGTACCTGCGCCATGCCCTGGAAGAAACCCCCGCGTTCCAGCAGCACATGGATAAGCTCGAACAAGGCGATCGCGAAGGCCTGACCCACGGCCCCAAGGTCTCGTTCAAGGAAGTGGCGACCAAACACTGGCGCAGCCTGCTGACCTGCATCGGCATTGTCGCGGCGACCAACGTGACGTACTACATGCTGCTCACCTATATGCCGAGCTACCTGTCGCACAACCTGCATTACAAAGAAAATAGCGGCGTGCTGATCATCATCGCGATCATGGTCGGCATGTTGTTCGTGCAGCCGTTCATCGGTTTTGTCAGCGACAAGATCGGCCGCAGGCCATTCATCATCGCCGGCAGTGTCGGCTTGCTGTTCCTGGCTATTCCGGCGTTCATGCTGATTACCAGCGGCAAGATCGGGCTGATCTTCGCAGGCCTATTGATCCTTGCCATCGTTCTGAACTTCTTCATCGGCGTGATGGCCTCGACGCTGCCCGCGATGTTTCCCACCCACCTGCGCTACAGTGCATTGGCGAGCGCGTTCAACGTGTCGGTGCTGATCGCCGGCGTCACGCCGACCGCCGTGGCCTGGTTGGTGGAAAGTACCAACGACCTGTTCATGCCCGCCTATTATCTGATGGTGTTTGCGGTGGTCGGCCTGGTGACCGGCCTGACCATGAAGGAAACCGCCAACAAACCCCTGCGCGGTGCGGCACCGGCCGCGTCCGACATGGAAGAAGCCAAGGAATTGCTGCAGGAGCACCATGACAATATCGAGCAGAAGATCGAAGATATCGACGCCGAGATTGCCGCGCTGGAAGCCAAGCGCCAGAATCTGGTGCAGCAGCACCCGCGTATCAACTAACGCCTGAACAGACGGGGTGGCCCGGGCCACCCCACGAATGGAGTGTCCCACATGCTTCCAAGCGTCACCGCGCCACAGTCTCTGCTCAGCGCAGACGAACGCGCCGCTATTGCCGAAATAGAAGCCACCACCAGCATCCTGCAATTGGTCACCCGCCTCACCGGAATGCGCTTCGCCGGCATTGCCAAGTTCACCGACCAGGATTGGATAGTGTGCTCGGTACACGACACCATCGACATGGGCATTCATGTCGATGACGTACTCGACCTGGAAACCACGTTGTGCAGTGAGTTCTGCGTCGACCCCCATACCCTGTTCGTCCCGCAGATCAGCCAGAACGGCCGTTTTGCTTCACGCCCGGTGGTCAAGCAGTACGCCATCGAGAGCTACGCCGGCGCACCGATCTTTCTGCCCGATGGCCGCCTGTTCGGTGCCCTGTGTGCGCTGGATTCGCGAGCGATGCTGTTCGAGGACCCCAACCTGCCGGAAACCCTCAGCCTGTTTGCGCGGCTGATCGGCTGCATTTTTTTCGCAAATTTGACCGCCGATAATTGACCGAGGGCCTTGGCGACCCGGTCGCCCCCGCCCAATCTAAATTTTTTGCCGCAGCGGCCGATAGCAAGACATAACCCTGACTTGCAGCGACGCCCTGCGGGAAACAATGCCGAACTCTCTCGCTCCTATCGCCCTCTCGCTTTCCGATCGAACCAGCCTGTCCCTGGCCCGCACCTCCCTGTTCCGCTTCATGGCCTTGCTGGCGATGGTCTTCGTGGCTGCTGCCTACTCGCTGGTTTACCTTGCCCACGAACTGGACCGCTCCGAAGAGGTTGAAAGCGCCTTCTATACCCGTAAAGCCGTGCAATCTCTGGAGAAAGCCCTGAGGGTCACGGTCAAGGACTACGCCTTCTGGAGCGATGCCTACAAGCACCTGCACGTTAAGGTCGACGAGGACTGGGCCTATGTGCGAGGCAATATCGGCGCCACGCTGTATGACGATTTCGGTTTCCAGGGCCTGTTTGTGGTCAACGACGCCAATCGCACCGTGTATGCGGTCATCGATGGCCAGCTGAAAAACGTCGAACTCACGCAATGGCTGGGCCGGTCCATTAGCGATGTCCTCGAACAGGCACGTGCCGGCGCAGACAGCGAAACACCGGCCACGACCTTTATCAACGTACACGGCAGCCCCGCGCTGGTGGCCGCCGCCGCGATCACACCGGGCACCGATCCCACGGTGTCGACCGATGGCCGGCAACCGTCGGTGCTGATCTTCATCGACATCCTCGACAGCGCCAAGCTGGCCGTGATCGGCAATGATTTCGGCGTGGATAAACTGCACATCGCCAGCCACGATGAAGTCGGCAAGACCCTGCTCTTCCCCCTCGGCGACAACGGCGCCGCCGGCAGCCTGCACTGGGAACCGGCCCGCCCCGGTCTGCGCCTGATGGGTGTAGGCCTGCCGCTGCTGGGCCTGGCCGCATTGCTGGTGTGCCTGATGACTTGGGTGATTTCACGCCGCACCACGGCCGCCGCGCTCGCCCTGGACGCCACCCATTCCTCGCTGCGCAACAGCCAGGATGCCCTGGCCACCAGCGAAGCCCGCTTTCGCGATGTGGTGGAGGCCAGCTCCGATTGGGTCTGGGAAATCGATGCCGGTTGGCGTTTTACCTACCTGTCGGAGCGCTTCGAAGGCGTCACCGGACTCGCGCGCAATGCCTGGATCGGGGCCACGATGAACGACTTGCTGGAGACCGAAACCGGCCTGCTGTCCCAGTGGCTCAACGCGCCCGGACGGCGCCCGGACATCAGCGTGCAATGTCGCTACGTCGATGCGCGGGGACAGGAGCGTAGCACGCGCTTGTCGGCGCGGCAGATGCCGTGCGGCGGGTTTCGCGGCACGGCCACCGACGTGACCGAAGAAGTCGAGGCCCGTCGACGCATCGAGTTCCTTTCCCAGCATGACGCGCTCACCGGCTTGGCCAACCGCACGCGCCTGCAAAGCTTCCTCGACGGCAAGCTCAAGGCATTGCCCACCTCCAAGCAGTCGCTGGTGATGCTCAGCCTGGACCTTGACCGGTTCAAGCCGGTCAATGACCTGCTCGGACACGCCGCCGGCGACCGGGTACTCAATGAAGTGTCCACGCGCCTGGCCGACTGCGTGCGCCACGGCGACCTGGTGGCCCGCGTCGGCGGGGATGAGTTTGTGCTGATCCTGGTGGATGCAGGCACGCCGGACGAAGTCGAAGCCCTGTGCTATCGCTTGATCGAGTCCATCGAACGGACGATCAAGATTGACGAGCAGGAAGTGTTCATCAGCGCCAGCATCGGCATTGCCATCGCCCCCAACGATGCCCGCGAAGCCACGGAGCTGCTGCGCTACGCCGACATTGCCTTGTACGAAGCCAAGGCGGCGGGTCGTAATACCTGGCGCTTCTACTCCGGCGAGATGAACGCGCGCATCATCGAGCGTCGCCGTCTGGAAAGCGACCTGCGCTTTGCGATCAAGCACGCCGAGCTGCGCCTGCACTTCCAACCGCGCTATCGCATTGCCGACGGGCAGATGGTAGGCGCCGAAGCCCTGGTGCGTTGGCAACACCCGACGCGCGGCCTGATCGCGCCGGACACTTTTATTCCGATTGCCGAAGAATCCGGCCTGATCCTGGCGCTGAGCGACTGGGTACTCGAAACCGCCTGCGCGTGCGCAGCCCAGTGGCCGGAACATCTGTTTGTGTCGGTGAACCTGTCACCCACGGAATTCAAGCGCGGCAACCTGGTGGCGCGCGTACGCCAGGCGCTTGACGCCTCCGGCATCGACCCTGCGCGCGTGGAGCTGGAGATCACCGAAAGCGTGATGCTCGAAGATGCCACCGGGGCGCTTGAGGTCATGAATACGCTCAAGCAATTGGGCATCCGCATCGCCATGGACGACTTCGGGACCGGCTACTCCTCCCTGAGTTACCTGCGTGCGTTCCCGTTCGACGGCTTGAAAATCGACCGCAGCTTCCTGAGCCGGCTGGAAGACAGTGACGATGACAAGGCGATCATCCAGGCCATCGTCGGCCTGGGCCGCGCCCTGGCACTGACGGTCACCGCCGAAGGCGTCGAAACCGCTGAACACCTGGCGCTGCTCAAGGCCGTGGCGTGTGAGGAAGGCCAGGGCTACTTCCTCAGCCAACCGCTGGATAACGCAACCTTCCACGGTTTGCTGGAGCTCTACGCAAGCAGCGTAGAGTGATCCCACCCGGCGCTAGCGGAAAAACTGGCTCGGCGTCTTGCCGAACTGTTTCTTGAACATACTGGTGAACGCGCTGGGGCTGTCATAGCCCAGCTCCAGAGCGATATCGATCACCTTCTCGCCCACTGCGATGCGTTCCAGCGCCAACAACAGCCGCGCCTGCTGGCGCCATTGGCCGAAGGTCATGCCGGTTTCCTTGCGAAACAGGCGCTGGATGGTTTTCTGGTCCAGGTGCAGGCGCTCGCTCCAGTCCGCCACGGTGGAGGCATCGCCCGGTTCATCCTGCAACGCCAGGCAGATGCGATGGATACGCGGCTCGGCCGGCAATGGCAGCGACAACGGCAAAGCGGGCAACAGCGCGAGTTCGTCGAGGATCAGGTGCATGATCCGCGCATCCCGCGAGTCTTCGGCATAGGGCGGCTTCAAGCTCACCGACGCCTTGATCAGCTCGCTCAACAGCGGCGAAATGCTCACCGCCTTGGTCTCGGTGGGCAGGTTGGGAAAGCTGTCGGGGCGAACGAACACGCTGCGCATCTTCAGTGGCCCCACGCACCGCAAGGAATGCACGTGCCCACAGGGCATCCAGAAGCCACGGTTGGGTGGCACGGTCCATTGGTTCTGGGCCGAATGCACCACCATCACACCTTCGGTCGCGTACAAGAGTTGGTGCTTTTCATGGCTGTGGTCTGGGATTACCCAGTTTTCCGGATAATCGGTGGCCGAACTGATGACCGCCCAGTCACCTTCGTCGATCTCCTGTAAAAATATATCCAGTGATTTGATCATTTCGCCCTTTTTGCGATGGTTGCCTCCCGAATTACGCGAGACAGGCATTTGCGCCGAATCTAGCATAAACGCCGAATCATTTTGTAATGGATGGCGACCTTAAGAAGTTGCCGCCTTTGATCAGCTGCCTTGTATGGAATGCCTGCATGTCGACCCTCACCGCGTCACCCGCCGCTGCAACCACCACCCCTCAGGCCAGTCCCTTGGTCATGCGCATCCTCGGCGCCTGCGCGCTCGCGCATTTGATCAATGACCTGATCCAGGCCGTGCTGCCGTCGATCTACCCGATGCTCAAGGCCAACTACGGGCTGTCGTTCGCCCAGGTGGGCCTGATCACCCTGACCTTTCAATTGACCGCCTCGCTGCTGCAGCCGTGGATCGGCTACCACACCGATCGCCATCCCAAGCCCTGGCTGCTGCCGGCGGGCATGGTGTGCACCTTGATCGGCATCCTGCTGCTGGCATACGTCGGCAGCTTTCCCGCGATTCTGCTGGCCGCCGGGCTGGTGGGCGTTGGCTCGTCGACCTTCCACCCGGAGACCTCGCGCGTTGCGCGCCTGGCTTCCGGCGGTCGCTACGGTCTGGCGCAATCGACGTTCCAGGTCGGCGGCAACACCGGCAGCGCCTTGGGCCCGTTGCTCGCGGCGGCGATCATCATTCCGTACGGCCAGGGCCATATCGCCTGGTTCGGGCTGTTCGCCGTGTTTGCGATCCTGGTGCTGTATGGCCTGAGCCGCTGGTACCGCAACCACCTCAACCTGTTCAAGCTCAAGCAGGGCGGCAAAGCCACCCATGGCTTGTCCAAGGGCCGCGTGACCTTCGCCCTGGTGGTGCTGGCCGTGCTGGTGTTCTCCAAATACTTTTACATGACCAGCCTGACCAGCTACTTCACCTTCTACCTGATCGAAAAATTCCATTTGTCGGTCGCCAGCTCCCAGATGTACCTGTTCCTGTTCCTCGGTGCGGTGGCCGTCGGCACCTTCGCCGGCGGCCCGATTGGCGACAAGATCGGTCGCAAGAAGGTCATCTGGTTTTCCATCCTCGGTGCCGCGCCTTTCACCCTCGCCCTGCCCTACGTCGACCTGTTCTGGACGGCAGTGTTGAGCGTGGTGATCGGCTTCGTCCTCGCCTCGGCATTCTCGGCCATCGTGGTGTTTGCCCAGGAACTGGTGCCAGGCAATGTCGGCATGATCGCCGGGATCTTCTTCGGCCTGATGTTCGGCTTCAGCGGGATTGGCGCGGCCTTGCTCGGCTTGCTCGCCGACACCCACGGCATCGAATACGTCTACACGCTGTGCTCGTTCCTGCCGCTGGTGGGCATCCTGACGGTCTTGCTGCCTTCCACCAAAGGCGTCTGACCAGTCCATGATTGACGCAGGCAAGGACGCCTGCGCAGCATGAGCGGGTCATTCCGTGCTTAAATCCTTGTTTGGCAGCTTCCCGTGCGTTTCTGCCCCTCCTAGGATCTTCGCATGCGCCTGCCCGACTTCATTCTTGAGAACCTCGAGCCGATCCTTCAGGCCTGGGAAGACTTTGCCCGCACCATCCAGACCCCAGGGGCCGACCTCGACCGTGCAGGCCTGCGTGACCACGCCGAGCAGATGCTGCGCGCCATCGTGCTCGACCTGCGAACCACCCAGACCGTGCAGGAACAAATTGACAAGGCCCAAGGGCTGGCACCGCAGCAGGACGACGAGACCCCCGCTGAAACCCACGCGGTCACGCGCCTGATGGCGGGTTTCTCCATCGACCAGATGGTGTCTGAGTACCGGGCGTTGCGCACCAGCGTGCTCAGCCAATGGCTCAATCAGATCAAACACGGCACGCCGCTGGCAGTCGACGACATGAACCGCTTTCACGAGGCTATCGATCAGGCGCTGGCGGAATCCATCGCCAGCTACTCGCGCGCCGTGGAAGCGTCGCGCAATGTGTTCCTGGGCATCCTCGGTCACGACCTGCGCACGCCGTTGGGCGCGATCCTGCTGGGCGCCGATATCCTCAGGCGCTCCCCCACCGCAGACGAACGCGGTACGCGGGTGGCCAGGCAAATCTACTCCAGTGTGCAACGCGCCAGCCAGATCGTCGGCGACCTGCTGGACCTGACGCGCTGCCAGATGGGCCCAGGCATTCCCGTCAAACGCACGACGACCGACCTGGCACCGATCTGCGAACGCATCGTCGAGGAGCTGCGCGCGTTTCACCCCGCGTCAAACATCCTGTTCGAAGCCGACACCCCGACCATCGGCGCCTTCGATGGCCCACGCATGGAGCAGGTGTTTTCCAACATCATCGGCAATGCGGTGCAGCACGGCGATGCGCAGTCACCGATCACGGTGCGACTGGCGGCATCAGTTGAAACGGTTGTGTTTACCGTGCACAACCACGGCGACCCCATCCCGGTCGATGTGCTGCCGTTTATCTTCAACCCCATGGGGCGCTTTTCCCAGCGCTCGGTGATTGAACACGGGCCCACGGCCGGCCTTGGGCTGGGTTTGTTCATTGCCTCGGAAATTGTAGCGTCCCATCAAGGTTCGATTGAAGTCGAGTCGGATCAGGCGTCCGGCACGGTGTTCCGCGCGAGGGTGCCAGTGCAGTGACTTGAGAGGGTTGCTGGCCGTTCCAGTGCCTGGGGCTAGAGGTCGTAGTTGACCACCACGCTGCGCCCGGTCTTCACCGATTCCAACGCGCAATCCGCCAAGTGCAATGCATATAACCCGTCACGCATGCTGGTGGGCAGTGCCTTGCCGCTGTTCAGCGCATCGATGAATTGCGTCAGCTCGTTGCGGTACGCATCGGCATAACGTTCAAGGAAAAAGTGCTGCAACGGCTCCAGCGCTTCCGTGTGGTCGACGCTCCAATGGCGCAAGGTGCTGGGGCGGTGGTTGTCGGTGAGCAGCACGCCGTTGGCGCCGGACACTTCAACTCGCTGGTCGTAGCCGTACACCGCCTGGCGGCAGCAGTTGATATGGCATTGCTTACCGGACGCCGTGCGCAGCAACACCATCACGCTGTCGTAGTCATCGATCTGCTCCAGCGTCGGGTCAACCAGGCGGCTGGCGATGGCGCAGACGTGCACCGGCTCTTCGCCGAGCAGGTGGCGCGCGGTGTCGAAGTCGTGAATGGTCATGTCGCGCAGGATACCGCCGGAGTGCTCCAGGTAGTCACGCGGTGCCAGGCCTGGATCGCGGCTGGTGATGATGACTTGGCGCACCGCGCCGATCTGCCCGGCGTCGAGGGCTTGGCGCAGGCGCAGCATGTCTGGGTCGAAGCGCCGATTGAAGCCAAGCATCACTTGGCCGCCCTGGCGCTCCACGGTTTGGGCGGCGCTACGGGCTTTGCCGAGATCAAGGTCAATAGGCTTTTCGCAGAGTACTGCCTTGCCTGCGGCCACCGCCGCCAGGAGCAGGTCGATGTGAGTGTCAGTGGGTGTTCCGATCACCACGGCGTCGATGTCTTGGCGGGAGAGTACGCCAGCACAATCGTAGGCGGCCTCACAGCCCAGTTGCGTGCTCAGCGCATCGACGCCTTCACGCCAGGGGTCGGCCACCAGCACCAGCGTGGCATCGGGATGGGCGGCGACATTGGCGGCGTGGATCTTGGCAATACGCCCCGCACCTAGGACGGCAATTCGTAGCATGGTCGAACTCCTGGATCATTATTGGATTTGTGGGATCAGCGCTTCAGTCCGGCAGGTTGAACGGTGTAACGATCTGCACCTGTGACGGCGCAATTGGCCCGGCCTTCCATAGCCGGTGGTATTGCAGGATGTGCAGGAAAACGTGGCGCGCGTCGATCTGCAGGTTGTGATCGATGATCGCGGCGACTTTTTCTTCCAGCAGCAACTGGCGATTTTCTTCGTCGAGGTCGTGACCGATGAAGACGTCCAATGGCCGATCAAGGGCGGCGAAGGCATCGACAATCGCACGGTTGCCGCCGCCGACGCTGTACACCGCCTTGAGTTCAGGGTGTTGTTGCAGGGCCTGGATGATCCGCTCGAACGTGCGGTCATACACCCCGTAGCCGCCGCTGATATCCAACACCCGCAAGTGCGCGGCGCGCCCACGCAGCCACGCGCGAAAGCCCATCTCGCGTTCCTCTTCGCCCCGGAACAGTTCACTGCCAATGACCACCGCAACGTCCTGCGGCTGCGCCGGCAGCCAGTGCGACATCAGGTAGGCAGCGGTCTGGCCGGCGGTGCGGTTGTCCATGCCGACATAGCCGATGCGTTCGCTTTGCGGCAGATCCGTGACCAGTGTGACCACTGGAATACCCGCCGCAATAAGCTGCTTGACCGCCTGGCTCACAGCCGGCTCATCGGCGGCCTTGAGCACCACGCCCTGGCTGCCGGTCTCCAGGCAACGCAGCAATTGATCGTGCATGGCCTGGGGCTCGATCTCTTCGAACAGATGAAAACGCGGGGCAATGCGGAACGGCGCCAGGCTGGCCAGTTGCGCCGTCATTGCAGCCTGCACCGCCGCGCTGAACCGCTTGGGCGTGTGCATGATCACGTCGACATGAAAGGTGCGCCCCACCGCCAGGCCGTTTTTCTCCTGGGACTCCAACTCATCCAACGCCTGCTCGATACGCCGCCGGGTTTGAGCGTGCACGCTGCCGCGCTGGTGCAGCACGCGGTCGACCGTCGCTTTGCTCATCCCTGCCTGGGTGGCGATTTGCTTGATAGAGAAGTGTTTTGCGCGTTCGAGCATGCTGTTTCGCCTGAGGTTTTTTTGAGGTCTTTTTTGGGCGTTATTGAGGTGATGCAATGCTAGTCTCAGTTTTGCCCGGCGTCGAGCCGCGCCACCCACAACAACAAAAAACAGGAGAAACCCATGCCCACCACCGATCTCGCCACTTCGTTCAGCGGCCAGTATTTTGTCGTGACGGGCAGCACCCAAGGCCTGGGCGCTGCCGTAGCCCATACCCTGGCCCGACGGGGCGCCGCCGGGCTGATCATTTGCGGGCGGCGTCGGGCCCAGGGCGACGAACAGGTGCGGCAGTTGGCGCAGCTTGATTGCCAAGCGTTTTTTGTCGAGGCCGACCTGGAGAAAGTCGAGGATTGCCGCGCGATCATCGAGGCGGCGCGCGCCCATTTCGGCACGTTGCATGGGCTGGTCAATTGCGCGGGAATGTCTGATCGCGGCACCATTCTCGATACATCGCCCGAGCTGTTCGAGCGGCTGTTTGCAGTGAACGTGCGGGCACCGTTCTTCCTGATGCAGGAAGCCTTGAAGCTGATGATCAGCAAGGGCGTGGAAGGCGCTGTAGTGAATATCCAGAGCGTCACCGGGCATGGCGGGCAATCGTTTTTGAGCGCCTATGCGGCGTCCAAGGGCGCGCTGGCGATCCTTACCAAAAACGTGGCGTTCAGCGCGCTGCGCAACCGCATCCGGGTCAACGGCTTGAATATCGGCTGGATGGACACCCCCCATGAAGATGACATCCAACGCCAGTATCACGGTGCCCAGGATGGGTGGCTGGAAAAGGCAGAACGCGCGCAGCCTTTCGGGCGCCTGCTCAAGCCCGAGGAGGTGGCGCGCAGCGTGGCGTTTTTGCTGTCCAGCGAGTCGGGAATGATGACCGGTTCGGTGATCGACCTGGAACAAGGCGTAGTCGGCTGTACCGACGGCGGCAGCCCGCAGCCCCACCAGGCCCTGGGAGGTGTGTGATGTCGGCCTTTGTGACTGAACGGGCGGTGCGCCTGGAGGACTTCATCGGCATGTGCGCGCAACAGGTGAGTACTGACGACTTTCCTCTGTGCTCGGAAGTGCTGAGCAATGTACCGATCTACCAGGCGCACACCCTGCGCAACAGCGACCGTTTTGCGGTGATGGAGGAGTTGCACCGCCTGTTTCGCGATGGGCCTGGGGTAATGGTGGTGCGTCGGGCTTACGAAGACCTGGAGGTAGTGGACCGCCACAGCCGGGTGTTCGAAGCCATTTTTGCCCATGAGGCCGCGCAAGGCGTGGCCGCGGACCACTTCGCCAAGGCCGGGAGCAATGGGCGTATCTGGAATTCGTTGCAGAAGGCGGCGTTGCAGTCGCCGGAGTCCTTTGTCGAGTATTACGCCAACCCCCTGCTGGGGCTGATTGCCCAAGCGTGGCTGGGGCCAGGCTATCAAGTCACCGCTCAGGTCAACGTAGTGCATCCCGGCGGCCAGGCCCAGCAACCCCACCGTGACTACCATCTGGGCTTTCAGACCAACGCTGCAGTGGAGCGCTTTCCCCTGCCCTTGCACTTGCTATCCCAGTATCTGACCCTGCAAGGCGCGGTGGCGCACTCGGATATGCCGCTGGACACCGGCCCGACCCAATTGCTGCCGTTTTCCCAGCAGTACGCCCTGGGTTACCTGGCGTGGCGGCGCCCCGAGTTTATCGACTACTTCCAACAGCACGCCGTGCAGTTGCCGTTGTACAAGGGCGACCTGCTGTTCTTCAACCCGGCGCTGTTCCATGCCGCCGGCACCAACCGAACGCCGGATCGCCAGCGCATGGCCAACCTGCTGCAGATTTCCTCGGCGTTCGGCAAGCCCATGGAGGCTCTGGATCGCGATCGCATGATGCTGGCGGTATACCCCGCCTTGCTCGATAACCGCGCGTTGGATGCGCAGGCCGTAGAGGCAGTGATTGCCTGTACCGCCGACGGTTACTCCTTCCCCACCAACCTCGACACCGACCCGCCCTTGAAGGGCCTGGCCCCGCAAACCGGTCAGCAACTGATGCAGCAAGCCTTCGATGAACGCTGGTCGCAGGCGGACTTTGCCACCGCCGTGACGCAGATGCGGGCCAAGCGCCAAGCGTGAATCATCCTGCTTTAACAACAACAAAAAGAACGGAGCGACACCATGAAAAAGCAACTTCTTGCGGCACTCTTTACGCTGGCGATAACCCCCTGGGCGCTGGCCGACATTCGTATTGGCGTCAGTATCGCCCAGGTTGACGACGTGTTCCTCGCGCAGATGCGTGACTACATGGCCGCTCACGCCAAGGAACTGCCCGGCGTGACCTTGCAATTCGAAGACGCCCAGGGCGATGTGGTGCGCCAACTGAACCAGGTGCAGAACTTCACCGCCCAAGGCATGGACGCAATCATCGTCAACGCGGTGGACACGGCAGCCACGCAGAAGATGACGGTCAACGCCCAGCAGGCAAAGATCCCGCTGGTGTACGTCAACCGCCGTCCCGAGTTCAAGGAAGTGCCCGCCGGTGTGGGGTATGTCGGTTCGGATGAGATCAAGGCCGGTGAAATCCAGATGCGCTACCTGGCGGAGAAAATGGGCGGCAAGGGCAACTTGGCGATCATGCTCGGGCTGCTGTCCAACAACGCCACGCACAATCGAACGCTGGGCGTGAAAACCGTGCTCAAGGACTATCCCGATATCAAGATTGTCGAGGAGCAATCCGCAGAATGGCAGCGCGGCAAGGCGATTGATTTGATGAACAACTGGATCGTATCCGGGCGCAAGATCGATGCCGTGGCGGCGAATGCCGATGAAATGGCGATTGGCGCGGCTATGGCGATCAGCCAGGCGGGAATGCAGCCGGGCAAGGATATCCTGGTAGCGGGCAGTGATGGCGGTGCTGCCGGGCTGGATGCGGTGAAGAAAGGCCAGTTGCTGGTGACGGTGTATCAGGACAACAAAGGCCAGGCGGTGGGCTCGATTGATCTGGCGGTAAAGATGGTGAAGAAGCAACCGTACACCGCTGAGCTGACGATTCCTTATCAGCAGATCACCAAGGAGAATTACCAGGCCTTTCTGAATCCCTGAATGCAGACACCAACCTCCGATGTAGGAGCGGGCTAGCTCGCAAAGGCGATGAACCAGTCGAAAAATGTATTGACTGACACGCCCCCTTCGCGAGCAAGCCCGCTCCCACATTGGTCTGCGCAGGATATTGCGAACATCTTCAGGCACAGCACCAGCACACAGTGCCTAGAGCTGCAAACGCTCATTCATCCCGGTCCCCATTCACCACCAGATAAAGCAACGGCCCCACCGACACAAACACCGCCGTCAGCAAAAAATACGGCATGACCGAAACCACCGAACGCCCCCGGCGCCGCGCGTCCCGGTACATCCACACACACGCCAGCACCGCCATCAGGTACAGGTCGATCACCACTTGCGCGGTGTCCGGACGCGAGATCAACTCCCGGCCAAACGACAACAGCGACTGCTCGGCAGTCAGCATCGTCGCCAGGGTGTACAGGGAAAACCCGAGCAACGCGGCCAGGGCGATAGAGGGTCTTTTCATGGTCTCTTCCTTGGAGTGATCAAGGCATAAGTTAGTGGTAAGGTTCAGCCCCTCGCAATGACCTCGGAGGTCATGGTTTGGTCACGGACTACTCTTCCACCGCTGGCGAACAACTGCGCCACTTGCGCAGGCTGGCCAAGCTGAGCCAACTCGATCTGGCGTTAATCACGGGGGTTTCCCAACGGCACCTCAGTTGCATCGAGACGGGCCGTGCCAAGCCGAGCCCCGGCACCTTGCATACGCTGCTCGCGGCGCTGGAGGCGCCGCTGGACCAGCGCAACCGCGTATTCCTCGCGGCCGGCTATGCCCCGCGCTACCCCGCCACGCCGCTCGCCTCCCCCGCCATGGCCGCGATCCGCGAAGCGGTCAGCCACGTGCTGCACGCCAACAATCCAGCCCCCGCCATCCTGTTGGACAGCCAGTGGCAAGTGCTGGCGGCGAATGCCAGTACCCATGCGCTGTTTGCGTTGGTGGGCATCCCGCCGGATGCGGCGCAGGGTGTGAACCTGCTGGTCACCTTGCTGCAAGCGGGCGGCCTGGGCGATCACCTGCTCAATGCCGACGAGATTCGTACCCTGGCCTGGCAGCGTGCGGCCCGCGAAGCGCTGGGCAATCCCGAACTGGCCGCGCTACTCGCAACCTTGCCCACGCCGACAGACACCGAGCTGCCCGCGCATCTGCCACCGTTGGTGCTGACGCGCGTGCGCTCCACCCAGGGCGTACTGAGCTTTCTGTCTACCTTCACCACCTTCGGCATGCCCCAGGACATCACCCTCGCCTCCCTGCGCATCGAACACCTGATTCCCGCTGACGCGGCCACCTGGCAGGTGATGCGCGGCGCCCAGGGGGATGATGCGGCGCTGGTTTTGTGAAATAGCTGTACGTAGACTGCCGCCATACCCCCACTTGAAGGCGGCGAAAAAAACGTGATGCAAGTTACCGAAGTCTCCATTGCCCAATTGCGCGCTGCGCTCGAATCCGGCCAGACCACCGCGGTTGAACTGGTCAAGGCTTACCTCGCGCGGATCGACGCCTATGACGGTCCGCAGACGGCCACCGCGCTGAACGCCGTGGTGGTGCGCAACCCTGACGCCCTTAAGGAAGCCGAGGCGTCCGATGCACGCCGGAGGAGGGGCGAAACCTTAGGGCCACTGGACGGCATTCCCTACACCGCCAAGGACAGTTACCTGGTCAAGGGCCTGACTGCGGCCTCCGGCAGCCCGGCGTTTGCCAACCTGGTCGCCCAGCGCGACGCGTTCACCATCGAGCGCCTGCGCGCCGGGGGCGCCATCTGCCTGGGCAAGACCAATATGCCGCCGATGGCCAATGGCGGGATGCAGCGTGGCGTGTATGGCCGCGCGGAAAGCCCGTATAACGCCGGCTACCTGACTGCACCGTTTGCCTCCGGCTCGTCCAACGGCGCCGGCACCGCGACGGCCGCCAGCTTTGCAGCCTTCGGTTTGGCGGAAGAAACCTGGTCGAGCGGACGCGGCCCCGCGTCGAACAATGGCCTGTGCGCCTACACCCCGTCCCGAGGGGTGATTTCGGTGCGCGGCAACTGGCCTTTGACGCCGACCATGGACGTGGTCGTGCCCTTCGCCCGCACCATGGCCGACCTGCTGGAGATACTCGAGGTGGTGGTGGCCGAAGACCCGGACACCCGTGGCGACCTGTGGCGCCTGCAGCCGTGGGTGCCGATCCCGAGTGTCGCTTCGGTGCGCCCGGCGTCCTACGCTGAGCTGGCGGCGACGCCCGAGTCCCTCGCGGGCAAGCGCTTTGGCGTGCCGCGCATGTACATCAATGCAGACCCGGATGCCGGCACCAGCGAAAAACCGGGGATCGGTGGCCCGACCGGGCAGAAGATCAACACCCGCGCCAGCGTGATCGCGCTGTGGCAAGCCGCACGCCAGGCGCTGCAAGCTGCCGGTGCCGAAGTGGTGGAAGTGGACTTCCCGCTGGTGTCCAACTGCGAAGGCGACCGCCCCGGCGCGCCCACCGTGTTTACCCGCGGGTTGGTGTCCAAGGAGTTCCTCCACGATGAATTGTGGGAACTGTCGGCCTGGGCCTTCGATGATTTCCTGCGCGCCAACAACGACCCCGCCCTCAACCGCCTGGCGGATGTGGACGGGCCGAAGATCTTCCCCCACGACCCAGGCACCCTGCCCAACCGTGAAGACGACCTGGCGGCCGGCATGGACGAATACGTGCGCATGGCCGAGCGCGGCATTACCCCGTGGGACCGGATCAGCAGCGTTCCCGACGGCCTGCGCGGATTGGAGCAAACCCGGCGCATCGATCTGGAAGACTGGATGGACACACTCGGCCTCGACGCGGTGCTATTTCCCACCGTGGCCGACGTGGGCCCGGCGGATGCCGACGTGAACGAAGCCTCGGCGGATATCGCCTGGAGCAACGGCGTCTGGGTGGCAAACGGCAACCTCGCCATCCGCCACCTCGGCGTGCCGACCGTCACCGTGCCAATGGGAGTGATGGCGGATATCGGCATGCCGGTGGGGCTGACGTTCGCCGGGCGTGCCTATGACGATTCGGCGCTGCTGCGATTTGCCTCAGCGTATGAAGCGACGGGCAGCAAACGCCAGATCCCGCCGCGAACACCGCCGCTGGCGGCAGACTAAGCGCAGCTCAACTGTGGGAGCTGGCTTGCCGGCGATTGCGGTCTTTCAGTGACAAATGTGCCGACTGACCCACCGCTTTCGCAGCCTAGGTATCTATACAACTTTGGCTCGTCGCTGAAACCCAGTGAACAGGGGCTTCTGTGGCGAGCGGGCTTGTCGAATCGTCGCACCGCCCGCGTTGGGCTGCGAAGCAGCCCTAATGAAGACGAATGCGGAGTATCAGGCTTTCCTCTGCGCCTGGTTTTGGGGCTGCTGCGCAGCCCAACGCGGGGCAAGCCCGCTCGCCACAGGGGAATTCGCCACCTCTGAAAATTGTGTAGATACCTAGGGCCATCGCAGGCAAGCCAGTTCCCACCTTTTTGAGCGTATTTCAGGCCGACTTGGCGTACACCGTCACTGACCGCACCCCCCCAGATCCCACCGCTGGCGGCAGACTAAGCGCAGCTCAACTGTGGGAGCTGGCTTGCCTGCGAAAGCGGTTCTTCAGTGACAGATATGCCGACTGACCCACCGCTATCACCGAGGCGTCGCTGGGCACCCTGGTACTTTTCATCGGGCGTCATGGGCGTGAACCCTCGTTTCGACGTTGCCACTCATCCACCACATCACCCAGGGTCTTGGGCTGGTCGTTGCGAATCCAGGCCATGAAGGGACGGTCGAACTTGAACCCCGGGCCGCAGTGTTCCAGCATGAAGCGGCGCACGTTCTGTGTGTTTTTGTAGTGACGGGTCACGGGTGTGGCGCGGGTGATGGGGTCGCTGTGCCAATTGAAGTCCATTTGCTTGACGCTCCGATGCCTCAGGAGCTCGCAGCATAGCGCCAAAATGCCGCGGTGAAAGCCGGTCAACCGACGTTCACCGTGGTTTCTTTCGCGTCACGCGGCGAAATCGGCGCCGCGCGTATTGACGAATAGCGCGTAGATCGAATGGCTACCCGCCATGAACAGGCGATTGCCCTCGCGGCCGCCAAAACACAGGTTGGGACAGCGCTCCGGCAGCGAGATATGCCCGATCGCCTTGCCCTGTGGATTGAACACGCGCACGCCGTCGAGTTTTTCCAGATCAGCCTTGGGGTCGCCGTTGCCGCCCCAGCCGCACCACAGGTTGCCGCTCTCGTCGCACTTGATGCCGTCCAGCGCTGCGTAGTCAAACCCTTCGATATGCTTGCGGCGTGCGCCGAGCGTGCCGTCGTCCTTCACGTCGATGGCCCAGACCAGCCGGTTGGGTTTGGCCCGGCCTTCCACCACATACAGGATTTTTTCGTCCGGGGAAAAGCACAAGCCATTAGGCCCGCTGAGGTCATTGATCACCCGCGTGACCTTGCCGCTGTCTGCGTCGATACGATAAACGCCGTGGGGCTGGGTGGGTGTGATCTTGTGCCCTTCATAGTTATTGCCGGTCTGGAAAGGCGGGTCAGTGAACCACACCGAGCCATCACGTTTGCACACGATATCGTTGGGCGAATTGAAAGGCTTGCCGTCAAAACTGTCCGCCAGCACGGTGATGCGGCCGTTGTGTTCGGTCCGGCTGATTCGCCGGCCCTCATTCGTGGTGGTCGAACCTTCGCACACCAGCAGACGGCCCTGGCGATCACGGCACATGCCGTTGGAAAAGTTGGCGTTGTCACGGTACACCGACAGGCTATCGGTCACTTCATCCCAGCGCAGGATGCGGTTGTTGGGGATATCGCTGACCAGCAGGTAGCGGCCATCGCCGATCCATACCGGCCCCTCGGCCCAGCGCAGGCCGGTCGCGAGCCGTTCGACGCTGGCGTTGAACAGGCGCAACTCGAGGAAGCTGTCATCGAGCACGTTGATCAGTGGGTCGGGATAACGCTGGCTCAAGGGGTCGGCGGCTTCTGCCAGGCCAGGCAAATCGCCGAACACCGCGACCGATGCGGAAACGGCCAGGGAGCGCTTGAGGAAGACGCGGCGACTGTGGTCGGCCTGCGCAGGCAGAGGAGGAAATGCCATGGTGTGTCTCCGTTATTTTATTGTTAGACGGAGGATCATTCTTGCCTGGTGATGGGACGTCGTACAAGAACATTACGATCTAAATGCCGCTTGAATACGGGAACATATAAAAATTATCGAAATTTACGTTCCAAAACCGAGCCGGATATTGCAATGTTGTACGACGACACAATCTGTAACGTGTCTGCCCTCCAACAATAATAAGGAACCCCCATGCAAAAACTCAAACTGCTGATCGGTTTTCTGTGCCTGTTCACCGGTTATGTCGCAGCGGCGCCCGCGACCGCCGAGAAGGAAGTAGCCCAAGCGGTCGACCAACTGACCCAAGCCATGCTGCACCTGGACCTCAAGCAGCTTCACGCGCTGACCTCCGACAAGCTCACCTACGGCCACTCCAGCGGCAAGGTGCAGAACAAGGCGCAATTCATCGCTGACCTGGAAACCCGCACCAGCGCCTTCAAGACCCTGGAGATGCAGAACCAGACCATCACCCTGCAGGGCGATACCGCGCTGGTCCGCAATCATTTCCACGCGTTGGCCGTGAACAGTGGCGTTGAAGTCCCCACCGACATCGACAACTTCCAGGTCTGGCAGAAGCAAAAAGGCAAATGGCTGCTGATCGGACGTCAGGCTTACAAGTACTGATGGCCGCGGGTGAGCCGCCGCACCCGGCTCACCATACCACCACCTTGCGCACCGTCAGCAGCGCGTCACGCAGCGCCGGCATCGTCACCGAGCCCAACGCCAGCCGCAACGCATGCGGGACATGGACGGAAACGGCAAACGGCTCGGCGGTGGACACCGAAATGTGCTCGCGCTGCAAGGCCATGGCGACCTGATCGGCGCGAGCATCTTCCGCCAGGGGCAACCACAAGAAATACGATGAGGGATGGCTGGTGTAGGCCAACCCTTTGAGCACTTGCGCCGCCAGGGTCTGCCGCGCCTGGGCATCCCCGCGTTTTTGCGCCTCCAGTTGCGCAACGGTGCCATCCTCGATCCACGCCACCGCAATCGCACTCATCACGCCTGGGACGTTCCAGGTGGTGGCCATGATTGTGCGTTCCAGTGTCTTTACCCATTCCAGAGGGGCCGCGACAAAGCCCACGCGCAGACCAGTCGCGACACTTTTCGAAAGCCCGCCCACATACACCGTGCGTTCCGGCGCCAGGCTCGCCACGGGCGGCGGCGGGTGTGCGGCGAGGAACGCGTAGGCCGCGTCTTCGATGATGATCAGGTCGTGCTGGCGGGCGATGGCGACCAACCGCTCGCGCTGGGCCCGGTCCATCACCCAGCCCAAAGGATTGTGCAGCGTCGGCATGCTGTACACGGCCCGCACCGGGCGCCGGCGACACAGGTTTTGCAGGGCGTCCAGGTCTGTGCCGGCGGATGTTATCGGGATCGCGACGATTTCCAGGTGCAGGGTCTCGGCGAGCACCTTGAACCCCGAATAGGTCAAGGCATCCACGGCGACCACATCGCCGGGCTTAAGCAGCGCCATCAGCGTCACCGCCAAGCCGTGCTGGGCGCCGCTGACCAGCAGCACCTGCTCGGCCTGCACGGTCAACCCGCGACTGAGCAAATGCCGGGCGAAGGCGGCTCGTTCATGCAAGCGCCCCGCGTGAGGCTGGTAGCGCAGCAGGGCCTCGAGGTCGCCGGACAGCGCCAACTGGCGTAACGCCGTGCGCAACAGGTCGGCCTGGCCGGGCAACGAGGGGTAGTTGAAATTGAGGTCGCACATGCCCGCTGCGACCGTCATCTGCCCAGTGCCCTGCCCTGGCGGCAGCAAGATCTCACGCACAAAGGTGCCACGCCCGGTTTCACCGCTGACCAGCCCCATGGCCGCAAGCTCGCTGTACACGCGGCTCGCGGTGACCAACGCCAGGCCGTGCTCGGCGGCCAGTTGGCGGTGAGTTGGCAGCCGCATACCGGGCGGCATCTTCCCGCTGCGGATGTCCTCGGCAAACCCATCGACCAGTAACTTGTAGCGGGCACGTGGCATTTGGGATGTATCCATGACAATTTTTTGATTGTCCCAATGCTCGCCCCTAGGATGGCCCAAGCGCAACCCTTCTTTCTGGCGGGCACTCTTCATGGAACGTACATCCCCCTTCAGCACCCTGGACACCAGCACCCAAGGCTGGATCAACGGCTTTATCGGTGTGCTGATTTTCAGCGGCTCATTGCCCGCCACGCGCCTGGCCGTGATGGAATTCGACCCCGTGTTCCTTACCCTGGCCCGTGCCGCCATCGCCGCCAGCCTGGGCTTGTTGCTACTATGGCTGTTCAAGGAAAAACGCCCCGTGCGCCACCAATGGATGCCTCTGGCTATCGTCGCCCTTGGCGTGGTCATCGGCTTCCCGCTGCTCACCGCCCTCGCGCTGCAATACCTGACCTCGGCCCACTCCATTGTGTTTATCGGCCTGCTGCCCCTGGCCACCGCCGTGTTTGGCGTACTGCGTGGCGGCGAGCGGCCGCGCCCGGTGTTCTGGCTGTTTTCAACCCTGGGCAGCGCGCTGGTAATGGGTTATGCCGTCGCCCAAGGCTTGAGCGCCGCCCCCATCGGGGACTTGTTAATGCTGTTGGCGGTGCTGGTGTGCGGCCTGGGCTACGCCGAAGGCGCCACGCTGTCGCGCAGCCTGGGTGGCTGGCAGGTAATCTGCTGGGCGCTGGTGATCTCGCTGCCGGTGGTCTTGCCGCTAAGCCTGATCCTGGCGCCGTCGAGCTTTGCCGACATCAGCCTGCCCGCCTGGCTGAGCCTGGGTTATGTGGCGTTGTTCAGCATGTTGATCGGCTTCGTGTTCTGGTATCGCGGCCTGGCGCAGGGGGGCATCGCCGCCGTTGGCCAGTTGCAATTGCTGCAACCTTTCTTCGGCCTGGCGCTAGCGGCGGGCCTGCTGCACGAACAGGTGAGCCTGGGCATGGTGCTCGTGACGGTCGCGGTGATCGGCTGCGTGGCCGGTGCTAGGAAGTTCGCGCGTTAACGCTGCGGCGCGACCATCTTGAACTTGATGTTGATGTCATTGGACACCACGCTGTTGCCGGCCCATTCGCCCTCGCCGATCCTGAAGTCGCCACGCTTGAGAATGAACTCACCGTCGAACACGCCAATGCCATCCAGCTCCTTGAGCAGCACCTGCACATCAACCGGCCGCGTGGTGCCTTTGATGGTCAAGTGACCGCTGATCCTGAAGCGGTTATCGCCCAGCGCCTTGACCGAGGTGGACTCATACACGCCCACCGGATAGGTCGCGGTATCGAACCAGGACGCACGTTGCAGGGTGTCATTGGCATCGTCGCTCCCCGCGTTGATGCTGGCGAGCTGAATCTTGAGCAGCGCATGCCCCGTCTCCGGCCGCTGCGTATCGAAGGTCAGCGTGCCCTCGAACTGGCCGAACGTGCCATACACGCGCTGCCCCAACTGCTGGTAGGTGAAGCTGATCTGACTGGCGGCAGGGTTGACGTCGGTGTACTCCACCGCCTGTGCATTGGCGATACAACCCAGGGCGAGCAGTAGAATTCCACGTTTCATGCCGCGTTCTCCAAACAAATGCATGTATTCCCATCAGGCGCCTGTCCTGCTAAACAGAGTAGCTGCTCACCACAATAAGGACTTTGCATGCATTCCCCGTCTCTGCAAGACATCACCGCCCCGGAAGGCGTCTGCTACGGCTGCGGCGCCAGCAACCCATACGGCCTGCACATCAAGAGCCGCTGGGACGAAGACCGCATCCACGTCATCGCCGAATATCAACCCGAGCCCCACTACACCGGCTGGCCCGACCTGGTCTATGGCGGCCTGATCGCCATGCTGGTGGACTGCCATTCCAACTGGACCGCCATGGCCTACCACTACCAGGCCGAACACCGCGAACCGGGCAGCCTGCCGCGTATCGATTGCGTCACCGGCAACCTGGGCATCAAATTTATCAAGCCCACCCCCATGGGCATCCCGCTGACCCTGCGCGCGCGGGTCGAAGGCGACGTGGGCCGTAAAAGCCGCGTGGTCTGTGAGGTATACGCCGGCGACGTGCTCACCGCAATCGGTGACTCGGTGTTCGTGCGGGTCGACACCGCGCAACTGGCCGCCGCCGCCCATGGCCGCGAGGGCTGAACCTGGTCTACATTGATTGCCACCGCCAATCGAGGATTGCACCGATGACTCGTCTCACCGCCAAAGACTTTGCGCCCGAACTGCTGGAGCTCTACGACGGCTACGCCCACGGCAAGATCAACCGCCGCGAGTTTCTCGACCGCGCCGCGCTGTTCACCTTTGGCGGCCTCACCGCCTCGGCCCTGCTGGCGGCGCTGAGCCCCAACTATGCCCTGGCCGAACAGGTGAAATTCACCGACCCGGATATCGTCGCCGACTACATCACCTACCCCTCACCCAAAGGCAACGGGAGCGTGCGCGGCTACCTGGTGCGTCCGGCCAAGGCTGCAGGCAAATTGCCGGCCGTGGTGGTGGTCCACGAAAACCGTGGCCTGAACCCTTATATCGAAGACGTCGCCCGACGCCTGGCCAAGGCTGGTTTCATCGCTCTGGCTCCCGACGGCCTGAGCTCGGTCGGCGGTTATCCCGGCAACGACGAGAAAGGCGTGGCGCTGCAACAGACCGTCGACCCGACCAAGTTGATGAACGACTTCTTCGCCGCCATCGAATGGCTGATGCACCACGACAGCAGCACCGGCAAGGTCGGCATCACGGGCTTCTGTTATGGCGGCGGCGTGACCAACGCGGCCGCGGTGGCTTATCCGGAGTTGGGCGCGGCGGTATCGTTTTACGGGCGCCAGCCAGAGGCCAAGGACGTACCACGGATCAAGGCGCCGATCATGCTGCATTTCGGCGAGCTGGATACACGTATCAACGAGGGCTGGCCCGCGTACGAAACGGCGTTGAAGGCGGCGGGCACGACCTATGAAGCCTATATCTACAAGGGCGCCAACCATGGTTTCCATAACGACTCGACACCGCGTTATGACGAGGCTGCGGCGAATCTGGCTTGGGAAAGGACATTAGGTTGGTTCAGCAAGTATCTGGTGTAATGCAGTTTTTACTACGTGGCAGGCGTTCATAAATGCGCTGCCCCCTGTTCGGAATCCCGCCATGCGCCAAACGTTCGTAGCACGCCATTCAACCGCACTGGCGTTGTGCCTCGTGGCCGGCAACTGCCTGGCCGCGCCAGACCTGCGGGCGGTGGTGGACGCCAGCGTCAAGCCACTGATGCAGCAACAGTCCATTCCCGGCCTTGTCGTCGGCGTCGTGAAGGACGGCAAGACGGCGTACTTCAGCTACGGTGTCGCCAGCAAAGACACCCGGCAGCCCGTCAGCGAGAACACCTTGTTCGAGATCGGTTCGGTGAGCAAAACCTTCACCGCCACCCTTGCCGGGTATGCCGTGGCAACCGGCAACCTGACCCTCACCGACCCGGCCAGCCGGTATCTGCCAGCCTTGCGCGGCAGCCCGTTCGAGCATATCAGCGTGCTCAACCTGGGCACCTACAGCGCCGGTGGCCTGCCCCTGCAGTTCCCCCGTGAGGCCGATAACAGCCAGCGCATGATCAGCTACTTCCAGCACTGGAAACCCGACTTCGCCCCAGGCACCCACCGCCTGTATTCCAACCCGAGCCTGGGCCTGTTCGGCTACCTGGCGGCGCAAAGCCTGAAGCAGCCTTTCGATCAGTTGATGCAGAACACCCTGCTGCCGAAACTGGGCCTTAAGCACACCTTCATCAAGGTACCCAATGACCAGATGAAACTGTACGCCCAAGGCTACGGCAAGGACGGCAATCCCATGCGCGTGGGCCCCGGCGCCCTCGACAGCGAAGCCTACGGCATCAAGACCAGCGCTTCGGACCTGTTGCACTACGTGCAGGTAAACATGCGCCCGGCGACGCTGGACCCTGCGCTGCAAAAGGCTATCGCCACCACCCACACCGGTTACTACACCGTCGAAGGCATGACCCAGGGCCTGGGTTGGGAGATGTACCCCTACCCGATCAAGCTTGATGCATTGGTGGCCGGCAATTCGCCACAAATGGCCATCGAGCCGCACAAGGTCAACTGGCTGACCCCGCCGCAGGCACCCGATGCCGATAGACTGGTGAACAAAACCGGTTCCACCAATGGGTTTGGCGCGTATGTGGCGTATGTGCCGAGCAAGGGCATGGGCGTGGTGATATTGGCGAACAGGAACTACCCGAATGCAGAACGGGTGAAGGCTGCCTATGGGATCCTGGAAGCGATGGGCCGATAACGCCGGGTGCGAAACCCCAGTGTGGAAAACCCGCGGCGACCGTGGAATCGATCGATTCCTTATGTCGGCCCCGGTCAAACTGTGGGAGCTGGCTTGCCTGCGAAGGCGGAGTATCAGTGGATGCATGCGGCGACTGACACAGCGCGAGCTAACCCGCTCCCCTATCAGGCCCCATTGCTCATTGGCGTCATCGTTCTCTGTCTCTACAAAGCAATGCTGACCTCATAGGACTCGGCAGTTCCTCCAGCGTGTATTGCACTGACAGGAGCCACCAGGGCTCGCGCGTTAACAGTCTTTGACAGTTTTTCGACAAAGCTGTCAAAGACCCTCGGGCGCCGCGCCCCTAACATCCCGGCATCCAAACCACCTGCCGGGTGCTCTTCATGCTTCGCACATTGCGCAGTATTCCGCTGCTCGGTTGCCTATTGGGCAGTATCGGCTGCCATGGGCAGCCGCCTGCTCCGCCGTCGATCCCCAAGGGCGACTACAGCGCGATTATCCGCTACCTGCAAAATCGCATCCCCCGTGACATGGCCCAGGCCAATACCTCAGGTTTGTCGATTGCGCTGATCAACGGCCAAGAGTTGATCTGGGCCCGTGGGTTCGGCATGGCCGACAAATCCAAGGGCCTGCCGGTGACGCCGAACACTGCCTTCCGGGCCGGCGCGATCTCCAAACTACTCACCACCAGCGCCGCCCTGCAACTGGTTGAACAGCAGCGGCTGGCGCTGGACGCGCCGATCCAGCAGACCCTGCGCGAATTCCATGTGCGCTCGCGCTTCCACACCGACCAGCAGGCCGCCGACCGCGATATCACCTTGCGTCGCCTGCTCAGCCACCAATCCGGCCTGCCCAGCGAACACCTGCGCGACCTTCACAACCGCTATGCCATGGGGCAGATGCCGATGCGCCTTTCAGGCGTCTGGCTGAGCACACCGCCTGGCACGCAGGTGGCCTATTCCAACCTGGGGTACGCGCTGGTGGGCGCGGCCATCGAGCGCAGCAGCGGCTACGATTTTGAAACCCAACTGCAGCACAGCCTGCTAAAACCGCTGCAAATGGACCGTGCGAGCTTTGTCGGGACCGCTGCACAGACAGGCTATCGCGCCCAGGGCTATCAGGACGGTATCGCCAGCACCGACGCGCAAGTCCGTGACCTCGCCGCCGGCGGCTTGTGGGCCAGCCCCAAGGACCTTGGCCATTACGTGCAGATGCTCTTTGCCAAGGGGCTCTACAAAGGCAACCGGGTGATGGCCGGCCGCTCCATCGATGAAATGTTCACCCAACAGAACACCGGCAACGCCCTGGACTTCGATTGCCAGATCGGGCTGGCCTGGTTTCTTGCGCCCTGCGGTGACGAGCCAGTGGGCCCTGGGGTGCGTGCTTTCCAGCACAGCGGCGGTGGTGATGATTTTGCCGCGCAACTGACCCTGCTGCCAGACCAGCAGTTGGCCGTGATCATCATGGCCAACGACAGCAATGCCGAAGACCTGGTCGCCACACTGGCCACCGATACCCTGCGCCTGATGCTCCAGGCGCAAACCGGCGAGCCGATGTGCGGCGACGACTGCCAGGCGCCCCGCCACGGGCTCAAGTTGCGCCAGGTGCCGGCCGCCATCGACCGCCAACGCCTGGCCGGGTTCTATGCCACCGCCTGGGGTATCTTTCGGATCAAGGAGGACGCTCATCGGCTGCACGGCGAGCTGGCCGGCCATGACTTCGAGCTGCTGCGTGACGACCAGGGCTGGCTGCGCGCGCAAAAAAAGGTACTGGGCTTTTGGCTCAAGGACCTGGGCGAACTGGGCCGCGTGCAGCTCGACGTTATCACCGTGCAAGGCCGACAGATGCTCACCGCGCGCAGCCACGGCCAGCGCGTCGCCATCGGTGAGCGCATCAACCCGCCGCCGCTGCCCCTGGCCTGGGCCGACACCGTCGGCACCTATCAAGTGCTCAATACCCACGAACCCGATGCGCCGTTGAGCGGCATCAGCGTGCGCCTGGAAGAAGGTTTTCTGGTGATTCGCGGCCAACTGCACGACGAGCCGCTGACCGACTACATCCTGCTGCCCGTGGACAACGCCCATGCGGTGCTCGCCGGCACCGGCTACGGCCTGGGCGACACCGTCAGCCGCCAGGTCAACGGCCTGAGCGCTTCGGGCTACTCCTTCAAACGTACCCACCCCTCCTTGAGTTTCTGAGCCCATGAAAACCCTGATGAATGCCAAACACCTTTGCCTGTCCTTCACGTCCCTGTGCTTGCTAACCGGCGTCGATAGCGTGATGGCCGAGGACTGGGCCTACAGCCTCAAGGCCGGCGTGGCCAACCTGCCGCGTTACAGCGGCAGCGACGAGCGCAGGACCACTCCCGTGGTCGGTGCTGCCGTCGTCAGCCCCTGGGGGATTTTCCTCGACACCGACAAAGGCCTGGGCTGGGGCTACGAAGGCAATGCGTTGAGCTTCAGCGCCTATGTTGGCGCCAGCGAATCGCGCGAGGATAAAAACACGTCCATGCACGCGGGTTCCAAACGCCTCAAAGGCATGGGCGAAATCAAATCGCGTGCGCAACTGGGGGTCAGTGCCCACTACAACCTGGGCCGCATGATGGTCGGCGCCACCCTGGAGCACGCTCTCCAAGAAGAAGATCAAAAGGACAGCGGCAAGGCGTTTACCCACCTGGAACTGAGCCTTGGCACCCAGCTGTACGAAGGCCGCTACGGCTCCGTCGATGCCAGCCTCAGCAGCCATTTTGGCGACCGCAACTACCTGCAGACCTGGTACGGCGTGACCACTGGCCAGGCCGCGCGCAGCCGTTTCCAGGCCTACAAGGCGGGTGCGGGCAATATCAGCAATGGCATGAACCTGGTGTGGAGCTTGCCGATCAGCGAGCACACCCGGTTCTCGACCTTGCTGGACGTGCAGTACCTGGCGGATGAAGCGGGCAAAAGTCCGATTGTGGAGCGGCGGCTGCAGACGTCGGTAATGGGCGCGATCGAATACACCTTCTAAGCGCTGTACTTGTAGTGAGCGGGCTCGCCCCGCGCTGGGTGGCGAAGCCGCCCCAAACCAGTCGCCGCAGCTTCAAATGACGCACCGCAGCGTCCCGATTGGGGCCGCTTCGCGGCGCGGCGCGGGGCGAGCCCGCTCACTACGGGGTTGTTAGTCGGCATACGCCCATGTCATCCGAAACGACGCCCCGCCCCACTCTGAATCCAGCACTTGCACCTGGCCGCCGTGCCACTGCGACACCCGCTGCACCAGCGCCAGGCCCAGGCCGAAGCCGCCGGTGCGACGGTCGCGGCTGGCGTCCAGGCGCATGAAAGGCTGGAAGATCCTCGACCGGCCCTCCTCCGGCACGCCGGGGCCGTCGTCGCACACCCGCACTTCGTAGCCGCTGCCGAACTTGACCAGCGAGACTTCCACGCGGCGCTCGGCGTAGCGGATCGCGTTGCGCAGAAGGTTGATCACCGCACGCGCCATGAAGCGCGGTTCGATCTCGATAAAATCCACCTCACAGGTGCGCAACGATAGTTGGATGCCGGCGGCCTCAGCCTCCAGCGCCACGCTGCCGATCACACTGTCGAGCCAACTGTGGGCCTCGATGCGCTCGCGGGTGACCTGGGTGGCGCCACGCTCCAGGCTGGCGTAGGTGAGCAGCTCGGAGACCATTTCTTCCAGCTCGCCGAGGTCGGCATACATGTCCGCGATCAATTCACTGCGCTGGCGCGGCTCGCTCTGCTGCTTGAGCTGGTCAAGCTCGAACGACAGGCGCGCAATCGGCGTGCGCAGCTCATGGGACACGGCGTTGGTCAAGTCGCGCTGGTTGGCGATCAGGCTTTCGATGCGCTCAGCCATTTGGTTGAAATGCCCGGCCAACGCGCGCACGGTGGAGCGCCTTGGCAACAGGATGCGTGAGCTGAGGTCGTTGTTGCCAAAGCGTTGTGCCGCCAGGCGAATGTGTTCCAGGTCGCGCCAGTGCGGACGCACCCAGAAATACAGCACGATCGCCAGGCTCAATCCCAGCAGGCCGTAGGCCCACAAGTACAGCCATTTGGGCTCTTCGGGCAGCTTGATATTGAGCAGTTGCGGGCCGCCGTCGATGGTGGCGATGAACTCCATAAAATCGCCACGTACCACCAACTCCCCGTCCGCGAGCAATTGCCGCTCGCGTTGGCTCAACCCCAGTTCATCGCGCTGCACCAGGTCCAGGCGCAGGCCGTAATAGGGCTGCAGCTCGCGCACCCGGGCCTCGCGGGCACTCGCCGGCAGCGGTCGCAACTGCTCGACCAAACCATAGGCCGGGCCACGCATGGCTTCGCGGTTATAGGTTTCATTGGCTTCAGGCAGCAGCTCGTCGTAGGTGTAGTTGACCAGCCAGATCGCCCCCGCCAGGCCCAGCGCCAGGATGATGTACAGGCGGATATACAGCCGCAGCATCTAGACCTCCCACGCGAACGGGTTGAACAGGTAGCCCTTGCCCCAGATGGTCTTGATGCACACCGGCTCGCGCGGGTTGTCGTTGAGTTTGCCGCGCAGTTTGCTGATGTACACATCGACGCTGCGGTTGAGGCCATCGAAGGCAATGCCGCGCATACGGTTGAGGATGTCATCGCGGGACAGGATCGTGCCCGAATTGCTGGCCAGCAGCCACAGCAGCTCGAACTCCATGGTGGTGAGGTCGATCTTGTCGTCGCCCAGGCTGACCACCCGGCAACTGCGGTCGATGGACAAGCACCCGAATGCCAGGGCTCCGCGCACCGTGGGCTCCGGCGCCTGCCGCCGTTGCAGGGCACGCAGGCGCGCCAGCAGCACAGGAGGCTTGATCGGCTTGATCACGTAGTCGTCGGCACCGGACTCCAGGCCAAGGATATGGTCCAGATCGTCTTCCTTGGCCGTCAGGATCACGATAGGCGTGTCGGACACCGCACGGATCCCGCGGCACACGTGCAGGCCGCTCTGACCGGGCAACATCAGGTCGAGCACGACGATCTTCGGCTTGAAGTCCAGGAACGCCGCCAGGGCGTCGTCGCCGCGGTGCTCCACGCGCACCTCGAAACCATGCTGCGACAGGAAATGCGCGATCAGCCCAGCCAGTTTTTCGTCGTCTTCAACGAGCAAGACCTTGCCCAGCCCCAGGTTTTCCATAAGTTCTCAGTGTGCCGACGCGGATTGAAAAGCAGGCATTATAGGTGGCAAGCTGGGCGACCAGAGCAGCTGGCCAGCATTGGCCGATGAAGCTTCATGCTTTTAACAGCTTTTAACAAATAACCTGCACTCTTTAACGCCACCCACAGGGAGTTGTATGCGCAAGGATTACCTGGCGTTCTTTGTATCACTGTTCCTGTCGCGACTCGCCGACCAGATTCTGCTGTTTATCGTGCCGTTGATTGTGTTCCAGACCACCCAGAGCGTCGCCTGGGCCGGGCTGGCGTTCTTTGTCGAATCGCTGCCACGTTACCTGGCATTCCCGGTGTGCGGCGCATTGTGCGACAGGTTCGCACCGGCGCGCATCCTGCACATCAGCCAGGTTTATCGGGCGCTGGCCTGTGTGCTGGCGGTCGCCTTGTACGGGGTGTTCGGCGGTATTCACTGGATCGTGCTGCTCTCGGCGCTGTGCGGGGTACTGACCACCCAGGGCATCATGGCGCGGGAAGTGCTGATGCCGCGGGTCTTCGAGCAATACACCTACGCCAAGACCCTCTCCTATTCTCAGATTGCCGACCAGAGCGGCCTGGTGCTCGGCCCGCTTATCGCGACCTTGATGCTGGAGGTGTGGGCCTGGCATTGGGTGGTGTTGGGGATCGCCGGGCTGTTTGTGCTGGCCGACCTGGCGATGCTGATCTGGCAGCGCAACACCACGGTGAACCTGGAGCGCGTCGATCAGCACGCGGGTATCTGGCTGCAGCCGCTGCGTATCGCCTTCGGGCATATTCGCACCCTACCGGAACTGAAGCGCATCATTGCCCTGGCGGTCGGCGTGAACCTGATCGTCGGCGTGACACTGGCCACATCGGCAGCGCTGGTCACGGGGCAATTCGCCGCCGGTAAAGATGCCTACGCGCTGTTGCAGGCGGCCGGCGCGGGGGTGACGATCGCCATCCTGTTTTACCTGGCACGCGCCACCCTGGCGTTGAAAGTGCTGGGCGGGCTGTCGTATTCGATGATCGGCGTCGGGGCACTGGTCATGGCATTCAGTCCCGACCTGTGGGCCTATAGCCTGGGCTTCCTGCTGGTCACCGGCTTCGACAAGATGTTCAACGTGTACATGCGCAGCACGCGTCAGCGGGTTATCCCCGCGCAGGATTTCGGCAAAACGGTAGGCGTCATCACGCTGCTCAACAACCTGGCGCAACCCTTGGCCGGCCTCGCGATTGCGGTGCTGGCCGCGCCTTTGAGTACCCAGACAGTGATCCTGCTGCTGACCGGGGTCAGCGCATTGATCGGCGTGGCCGTGGCCTCAGGCTGGCACGCCACTGTGAAAGCGGAACTCGACGTCGGGTGATTCGATCAGTGCCTGCTCGGCCGCCCTCACCCGCTCGATGACCTGGGCGATGTCCTTGGCGTCGCCGTACTGGTACGCCAGCTTCAGGTAACCCTGGAAGTGCCGCGCCTCGCTTTTCAACAGGCCGAAGTAAAACTTGCCGAGTTCTTCGTCCAAATGCGGCACCAATGCCTCGAAACGCTCGCAACTGCGCGCTTCGATAAAGGCGCCCACCACCAACGTGTCCACCAGCTTGACCGGCTCGTGACTGCGCACGACCTTGCGCAAACCGGAGGCATAACGCCCGGCATGCAACTGGCGCAGCTCCACCTTGCGCTTCTTGATCAGGCGCATGACTTGCTCATGGTGCACCAGCTCTTCGCGGGCCAGGCGCGACATCATGCTGATCAGGTCAACATGGCCGTGGTACTTGGCGATCAGGCTCAGGGCGGTGCTGGCGGCCTTGAATTCGCAGTTCTTGTGGTCGATCAGCAGGGTGTCCTGATCGGCCAGCGCGGTCTGGACCCAGGCATCAGGGGTGCGGCAACCGAGGAATTCGTGGATTTCTGGCAGGTTCATCGGGCTCACGGGCAAAAGCATCACAAAAGGGCGCCGATTATACCGACCGCGCCGCAGACCACCAGTCACCGGCCTTGATGCGCATCAACATGACGGCTGCCCCAGAGCAACTATAGTTGTTGCCTATGCCCCTTCCTGGAGATCCCGACCATGCAAGCTATCCGCAGCATCCTGGTGGTCATCGAGCCCGAACATTCGGAAAGCCTGGCCCTCAAGCGTGCCAAGCTGATCGCCGGCGTCACCGGCGCGCACCTGCATTTGCTGGTCTGCGACAAACAGCATGAGCATTCAGCGCTGTTGAGCCTGCTCAAATCGGGCTTGCAGGAAGACGGTTACAGCGTCAGCACTGAGCAGGCGTGGAACACCAGCCTGCACGAAACCATCATCGACGTGCAGCAGGCCGAAGGGTGCGGGCTGGTGATCAAGCAGCATTTCCCCGACAGCTCGCTGAAAAAAGCCCTGCTGACGCCTGCGGACTGGAAACTGCTGCGTTATTGCCCGTGCGCGGTGTTGCTGGTCAAGACGGCGAGGTCGTGGACGGATAGCATCATCCTGGCGGCGATTGATGTGGGTAACACCGATCCAGAACATCAGCAACTGCACAACACGATCATCGACCACGGCTTTGAAATCGCCGGCCTGGCCAAGGCGCAGTTGCATGTGATCAGCGCCCATCCGTCGCCCATGTTGTCGGCGGCGGATCCGACGTTCCAGCTCAGGGAAACCATCCAGGCGCGTTACCGCGAGCAGTGCAAGGCGTTTCAAGCAGAATTTGATGTGGACGACTCGCACCTGCATATCGAGGAAGGGCCTGCGGATGTGTTGATTCCCTTTGCAGCGCACAAGTGGCAGGCGGCGGTGACCATCATCGGCACCGTGGCGCGCACCGGGCTCTCGGGGGCGCTGATCGGGAATACGGCGGAGGTGATACTGGATGCCGTGGAGAGTGATGTGCTGGTGCTCAAGCCACAAACGTTGATGGATCACCTGGAGGAGCTGGCGACCAAGGCCTGATTCGATGTTCCGGACCACGCAGATCAAAAATGTGGGAGCGGGCTTGCTCGCGAATACGGTGTGTCAGTAAATACATAATTGGCTGATACACCGCATTCGCGAGCAAGCCCGCTCCCACATTGGGTTATGTGTTATTCCTGGGAAAATGCATCCTTCAGGAAACCTGGGGCGATATAGCGCTGGTAATGCGCTTCGGAGAGGATAAAGAACTCGCGGTCGATGGCATCCCGCAGTTCCGGCAAGGCCCAGTCGCGAAACTCCGGCAGCAGCACCATGCCATACGCCTCCAGGTTGGAAATCACCCGCGCGCCCCGGGCGATCAACTGGTAGGCCCAGCAGTACTCGGACTGATGCGGCACAAAGCGGATCTTGCGTTGCTCCAGTTGACCGCGCAGGGTCTTGGGGTCGAACACTTCCAGCTTGGCGACCATCACCTGCACCAGCAGTTGCTCCAGCCGCAGCCAGACCGCGCGTTTTTCTTCTTCGTTATAGCCGTTCCACTGGATCACTTCATGGTGGAAGCGCTTGCAGCCACGGCACACGAGATCGCCGTAAACCGTGGAGCACAGGCCGACGCAAGGGGTCTTGATGGTTTGGTGGGACATGGGCAACGACACGCAGATCAGCGAAACACTGCGCCATGTTAGCCCTTTGTCTAACCTTCATCACCCTGCAAACTTGGCGGGGCAACTTACCTTTAGCATTTTTTTGCCGTAGAATCACCCGGCCTTGTAAGGCGCCAATAATCCGCTGGAAGCTGTTTTCAAAGCGTCACGAGCACAGTCGTTCCTTCAGAACGGTGTTGGCGATGGTCAATGACTCGGTAGGTCATGCCCTCGCCAACCCTCATCAGCTCCGTTCTGCAGGCGTAAAACTTTGAAAGCAGCTTCTGTGAGAGATGCCGGCAGCGCTGGCTTTGCGGCCCAAAAAGCCCCCGAGCGCACGCGTGCAGGTCATTTCTGGATGAGCGTCCCGTGGGACCACTGATGAGGGTAATAACTGTGCTTGAAGCCTACCGCAAACATATCGAAGAGCGTGCCGCCCTGGGTATCGTTCCCCAGCCGCTTAACGCCGAACAAACCGCAGGCCTGGTCGAGCTGCTGAAAAATCCCCCGGCTGGCGAAGAAGAATTCCTCGTTGACCTGATCACCAACCGCATTCCACCAGGCGTTGACGAAGCTGCCTACGTCAAGGCCGGTTTCCTCTCCGCCCTGGCCAAGGGTGAAGCCACTTCCCCCCTGATCGACAAGAAACGCGCCGTTGAACTGCTTGGCACCATGCAAGGCGGCTACAACATCGTGACCCTGGTCGAGCTGCTGGACGACACCGAACTGGCACCTGTCGCTGCCGCCCAGCTCAAGCACACCCTGCTGATGTTTGATGCGTTCCATGACGTGGCTGAAAAAGCCCGCAACGGCAACGTACACGCCAAGGCCGTGATCCAGTCCTGGGCTGACGGCGAGTGGTTCAGCAACCGCCCTACCCTGGCCGACAAGATCAGCCTGCGCGTATTCAAGGTCACCGGCGAAACCAACACCGACGACCTGTCCCCCGCGCCGGATGCCTGGTCCCGTCCTGACATCCCGCTGCACGCCTTGGCCATGCTGAAAATGGCGCGTGAAGGCATCGTACCGGACGAGCAAGGCAAGACCGGCCCGATGAAGCAGATCGAAGAGATGCGCGGCCAAGGCTTCCCGATCGCCTACGTCGGTGACGTGGTTGGTACCGGTTCCTCGCGTAAATCCGCGACCAACTCCGTGCTGTGGTTCTTCGGCGACGACGTTCCTTACGTACCGAACAAGCGCGCCGGCGGCTTCTGCTTCGGCAGCAAGATCGCTCCCATCTTCTACAACACCATGGAAGATGCCGGCGCACTGCCAATCGAGTTCGATGTTTCCAACATGAACATGGGCGACGTGATCGACCTGTACCCGCATGCCGGCAAGGTTTGCAAACACGGTACCGACGAAGTCATCACCACCTTCGAAATGAAAACCCCGGTGCTGTTGGACGAAGTTCGCGCCGGCGGCCGTATCCCGCTGATCATTGGTCGCGGCCTGACCGACAAGGCCCGTGCCGAGCTGGGCCTGGGCCCTACCGACCTGTTCAAGCTGCCTGAAGCACCTGTCGACACCGGCAAAGGCTTCACCCTGGCGCAGAAAATGGTCGGCAAGGCGTGCGGCCTGCCGGAAGGCAAAGGCGTTCGTCCTGGCACCTACTGCGAACCGAAGATGACCACCGTGGGCTCTCAGGACACCACTGGTCCCATGACCCGTGATGAACTAAAAGACCTGGCGTGCCTGGGCTTCTCAACCGATCTGGTAATGCAGTCTTTCTGCCATACCGCGGCCTATCCAAAGCCGATCGACGTGACCACCCACCACACCCTGCCTGACTTCATCATGACCCGCGGTGGTGTATCGCTGCGTCCAGGCGACGGTATCATCCACAGCTGGCTGAACCGCATGCTGCTGCCGGACACCGTGGGTACCGGTGGCGACTCCCACACCCGTTTCCCGATGGGCATCTCGTTCCCGGCCGGTTCTGGCTTGGTCGCGTTCGCCGCAGCCACTGGCGTGATGCCACTGGACATGCCGGAATCGATCCTGGTGCGCTTCAAAGGCAAAATGAAACCTGGCATCACCCTGCGTGACCTGGTTCATGCCATTCCTTACTACGCGATCCAGTCGGGCCTGCTGACAGTCGAGAAGAAGGGCAAGAAGAACGCCTTCTCCGGCCGCATCCTGGAAATCGAAGGTTTGAACGACCTGACGCTGGAGCAGGCTTTCGAGCTGTCCGACGCCTCGGCCGAACGTTCGGCGGCCGGTTGCACCATCAAGCTGTCCAAAGAGTCCGTCACCGAGTACCTGAACTCCAACATCACCCTGCTGCGCTGGATGATCGGCGAAGGCTATGGTGACCCACGTACTCTGGAACGTCGCGCCCAAGCGATGGAAGCCTGGGTTGCCAACCCTGAGCTGATGGAAGCCGACGCCGACGCTGAATACGCCGAAGTCATCGAAATCGACCTGTCGGAAATCAACGAGCCGATCCTCTGCGCGCCGAACGACCCGGACGATGCCCGTCTGTTGTCCAGCGTTGCCGGCGAGAAGATCGACGAAGTGTTCATCGGTTCGTGCATGACCAACATTGGCCACTTCCGCGCTGCCGGCAAGTTGCTGGAGCAGGTCAAGGGGCAGTTGCCAACTCGCCTGTGGCTGTCGCCGCCGACCAAGATGGACGCTCACCAGTTGACCGAAGAAGGCTACTACGGCATCTACGGCAAGGCCGGCGCGCGCATGGAAATGCCGGGCTGCTCGCTGTGCATGGGTAACCAGGCACGTGTCGAGCCGAACTCGACCGTGGTATCCACGTCGACCCGTAACTTCCCGAACCGCCTGGGTGACGGCGCTAACGTCTACCTGGCTTCGGCCGAGCTGGCGGCAGTGGCTTCGACCCTGGGTCGCCTGCCGACCGTCGAGGAATACATGGGCTACGCGGCGAAACTGGACACCATGGCCAGTGACGTCTACCGCTACCTGAACTTCGACCAGATCGCCGAGTTCCGCAAGATCGCAGCAAGCGCCAACATCCCGGTGATTCAAGCCTAAGGATGTATTGATGTGAAAGGCGCCGCGTATCGCAAGGTACGCGGCGTTTTTTTATGCCTGGAACAGTATTAATGACAACCCGAAACAAATGTGGGAGCTGGCTTGCCTGCGATAGCGATGTCTCAGTCAGCCCATCTGACATTGATACACCGCCATCGCAGGCAAGCCAGCTCCCACAGTTTCAGCCCTGTTCAGTCATATAGACCGCGTGAGCCTCAAGCGATAAACGAATACACCAACGCCGTAATCGCCACCAACCCCACCGCCGTGACAAACACATTCGACGCCTGCCCACGGTATTTGGCCATGGCCGGCACCTTGCGGATCGCGTACATCGGCATCAGGAACAGGATCGAGGCGATGATCGGCCCGCCCAAGGTCTCGATCATCCCCAGAATGCTTGGATTCAATGTGGCAACGATCCAGCACACCACCAGCATGAAGGCGGCCGTCATGCGGTTCAGGTTCTTGGCGCTCGGACGGCGGCCGGTCTTCAGCACCAGGCCCTGGAGGCCTTCGCTGGCGCCGATGTAGTGGCCCAGAAAGGACTTGGCGATCGCCACGAACGCGATCAGCGGCGCGGCAAACGCGATGGTCGGGTTGTTGAAGTGGTTGGCCAGGTAGGACAGGATCGACAGGTTCTGCGCTTTCGCTTCGGCCAACTGCGCCGGCGACAGGGTCAACACACAGCTGAACACGAAAAACAGCACCATCGCCACCATCAACAGATGTGCGCGGAACAGGATCTGCGAGCTGCGTTCATCGGCGCGGGCACCGTACTGGCGCTTCTGGTCCACCGCAAAAGCCGAGATGATCGGCGAATGGTTGAACGAAAACACCATTACCGGAATCGCCAACCACAGGGTATTGAGCAATGTGGAGGGTGCCGGGACCACGCTGGCAGTGCTGAGGATGCCGCCATTCCAATGCGGGACCAGATACACCGCCAGGAACAGCAAGGCGACGATAAACGGATACACCATCAGGCTCATGGCCTTGACGATCACCTGTTCACCGCAACGCACCACGGCCAGCAGGCCGAGGATCAGCAAGAACGACAGGATCGCCCGTGGCGGCGGCAGGATGTGCAACTGGTGCTCCATGAAACTGCCTACGGTGTTGGTCAACGCCACGCTGTAGATCAGCAGGATCGGGAAGATCGCAAAAAAGTACAGCAACGTGATCAGCGCACCGGCCTTGATGCCGAAGTGCTCTTCAACCACATCGGTGATGTCGGAGCCTTCACGCCCGGACAGGACGAAACGGGTCAGGCCACGGTGGGCGAAGAACGTCATCGGGAAGGCCAGCAGTGCCAGGATCACCAGCGGCCAGAAGCCGCCCAGGCCCGCGTTGATCGGCAAGAACAGCGTGCCGGCGCCAATGGCGGTGCCGAACAGGCCAAGCATCCAGGTGGTGTCCTGACGGCTCCAGGTTGTGAGGGTTGCAGGTGTCGTCTCATAGCGTTCGTCGACGCTATTGGCCTGATCATTCATCCGGTCGGATCTCCGCATTGACATGGCCGGGACGTGTCAGAAAACCTGACAGGCAGCGCCCCAACCATAGAAGGGGCCGGATTGTCCGGGATTCTTTCGAATAAGCAAAGACTTAGCTGAGCAACGGTGGGCCGGTGCAGCGGCCAGAATTGGGAGCAACGCGCCGCTACCCGGGGCATTGCCGGTTGACAGCGCCTCGCCCACGCCAGCATGATCGGCCCATGAATTTTATTGCGCTGAACCTCACCCGTACCACCACCACGACCGCTTCCGGCGGGCCGTGCGGTGGCTGTGGGTGCCTGAGCTAGACACTCCACGGATTCAACCCAAGGCCCCGCCAGCAATGGACGGGGCCTTTTTATTGCTCCGCCATTCGGCAATCACAAGGAGCAACACCATGGCTGACGCCCTGCTGATCATCGACATGCAGACCGGTTTATACGATGGTCCGGAAAAACCCTTCGAACGCGAACGCGTGCTGCACACCATCAACCAGCTGATCCAGCGCACACGCCGCGCAGGCAAGCCGATCTACGTGGCCTGTCACACCGGCCCGGCAGGTTCGCCGATTGAAGCCGGCAGCCCCCTCTGGCAACCGTGGCATGCGCTGGACGTAGACGCGTCCCGCGATCATCTGTTCAACAAGAGCCGCCCCAGCTGCTTCCTGGGCACGGGTCTGGAGCAGCATCTGAAAGCGGCGCACGTCGATGAGCTGGTGATCGTGGGCATGAAAACCCAGTTCTGCATCGACACCACATGCCGTGTGGCGGTGGAACTGGGCTTTTCAGTGGTATTGCCGCAGGACGCTCATACTTGCATGGACACGCCGGCACTCAAGGCCGAGGCGATTATCGAACATCACAATGCAACCCTGACAGGGGCCTTCGTAAAGCGGGTGAAAGCAGCCGAAGTTTTGTTCTGACAGCGCGGCGACTGCAGGAACGAATTTGCTCGTTCCTGCAGTATTTTTTCTACCCCGACAAAACGCCTTGCCTTACAAATCCCGCATACTGACCCACTCAAACCCTTCAGGAAGAGCCTTCCGATGACCGCCACCGTTCTGGTCCTGGTAGAAACCATCAACGAATACCTGCCCATCATCGAGAGCAACGACTTTCATGTGATCCTGGCGCCGACGCCCGCCGAACGCACCGCCGCCATCAAGGCCCACGGCGGCCAGATCAAGGCGGTGCTGACCCGCGGCCCGCTGGGCTTGTACGCCGAGGAAATTGCCGCCCTGCCACTGCTGGAAATCATCTGCGTGATCGGTGCCGGCTACGAACACGTGGACCTGCAGGCCGCCAGCAATCGCGGGATTGTCGTCACCAACGGCGCGGGTGTGAATGCGCCGTCGGTGGCCGACCATGCCATGGCGTTGCTGCTGGCGCTGGTACGCGGCATCCCGCAAACGGACGCCGCCGTGCGCCGCGGCGAATGGCCGAAGGTGATGCGCCCTTCCCTGGGCGGCAAGCAACTGGGCATTCTCGGGCTCGGTGCGGTGGGCCTGGAGATCGCCAAGCGCGCGTCGCTGGGGTTCGGCATGCAGGTGAGTTATCACAACCGCCAGCCGCGCGATGACGTCGACTACACCTATTGCGCCAGCGCCGTGGAACTGGCGCGCACCTCGGACTTCCTGGTCCTGGCCACGCCCGGCGGCGGCGGCACCCGGCACCTGATCGACCGCCACGCCCTGGATGCCCTCGGACCCAATGGCTACCTGGTCAACATCGGCCGTGGCAGCGTGGTGGTCACCGCCGACCTGGTCGCGGCCCTGGAGCAACGCCGCATCGGTGGCGCCGCGTTGGATGTGTTCGACGATGAGCCCAAGGTGCCCGACGCGCTCAAGACGCTCGCCAATACGGTGCTCACCTCCCACGTGGCGGGTCTGTCGCCGGAAGCCGCCCATGACACCGTGCAGCGCGTGGCCGACAACCTGGTGGAATACTTCGCCGGGCGTTCGGTGCTCACGCCGGTGGCCTTGCCCGCGCCCAATAAATGACCGATCAGGCACGCTGATCATCCTGCAACACGCTAACCTATTAAGCCGCCCCGACCTTGTCGCTGGGCGGTTGCGCGCATTAGATTAGGAAATAGTCCAAGGCCTCTAGAATAAGCAGAAGGGATAAGCATGGCGCTGAACGACCAATCGACCCAGATTCGCCCAGGCGAAGAACTTGATGCCGGCCTGATCGATCCTTACCTCAAGGCCCATATCCCCGGCCTGAGCGGCACGCCCACCATCAGCCAGTTCCCCGGCGGCGCGTCCAACCTGACCTACCTGCTGGAATATCCGGGCCAGGAATTCGTGCTGCGCCGCCCGCCCTTTGGCCACAAGGCCAAATCCGCCCACGACATGGGCCGCGAATTCCGTATCCTCAACCAGCTCAAAGACGGCTTTCCGTACTGCCCCAAGGCGTATGTGCATTGCACCGATGAGTCGGTGATCGGCGCCGAGTTCTATGTGATGGAGCGCGTCAATGGCATCATCCTGCGCTCTGACCTGCCGGCACAGCTGGACCTGGACGTCAGCAAGACCGAAGCCTTGTGCAAAAGCTTTATCGACAAGTTCGTCGAACTGCACCAGGTGGATTACACCGCCTGTGGCCTGGCGGACCTGGGCAAGCCTGAAGGTTATGTGGCGCGTCAGATCCGTGGCTGGAGCGACCGCTATGAAAAAGCCCTGACCCCCGATGCACCGAGCTGGGAAGCCGTGCGCGCCTGGCTCAACGACAAGATGCCGGCCGATCATCCCACCTCCAGCATCGTGCACAACGACTACCGCTTCGATAACGTGATCCTCGACCCGCACAACCCGATGCAGATCATCGGCGTGCTGGACTGGGAGCTCACCACCCTCGGTGATCCGCTGATGGACCTGGGCAACACCCTTGCCTACTGGATCGAAGCCGGTGACCCTGCGCCGGTGCAACTGATGCGCCGCCAGCCGAGCAACGCCCCCGGCATGCTGACCCGCCGCGAGTTCGTCGACTATTACGCCGAGCGCTCGGGCCTTCAGATCGACAATTTCGACTTCTACTACACCTACGGCCTGTTCCGCCTGGCCGGCATCGTGCAGCAGATCTATTACCGCTTCTTTCATGGCCAGACCCAGGACAAACGCTTTGCGCAGTTCATTCACATGAACAAGCTGCTGGAGCAGATGAGCCTGACCGTCATCGGCAAATCGGCGCTCTGATCACAATAAGGAACCCCCATGTCCAAGACCCACCTGTTCGACCTCGATGGCAAGATCGCATTCGTGTCCGGCGCCAGCCGTGGCATCGGCGAGGCCATCGCCAAGTTGCTGGCCCAGCAAGGCGCCCACGTGATCGTGTCCAGCCGCAAGCTGGAAGGCTGCCAGCATGTGGCCGATGCGATCATCGCCGACGGCGGCAAGGCCACGGCCGTGGCGTGCCATATCGGTGAAATGGAGCAGATTACCCAGGTGTTCGCCGGTATCCGCGAACAATTCGGCCGCCTGGATATCCTGGTCAACAACGCCGCGACCAACCCACAGTTCTGCAACGTACTGGATACCGATCTGGGCGCCTTCCAGAAAACCGTGGACGTGAACATCCGCGGCTATTTCTTCATGTCGGTGGAAGCCGGCAAACTGATGCGCGAAAACGGCGGCGGCAGCATCATCAACGTGGCCTCGATCAACGGGATATCGCCGGGTGTGTTCCAGGGCATCTACTCGGTCACCAAGGCCGCGGTGATCAACATGACCAAGGTGTTCGCCAAGGAGTGCGCCGAGTTCGGCATTCGCTGCAACGCCCTGTTGCCGGGCCTGACCGATACCAAGTTCGCCTCGGCGTTGGTGAAGAACGACGCGATCCTGAAAATGGCCCTGGCGCAAATCCCGCTCAAGCGCGTGGCGGACCCAAGCGAAATGGCCGGCGCGGTGCTGTTCCTGGCCAGCGATGCCTCCAGCTACACCACCGGTGTGTCGTTGAATGTGGACGGTGGCTTTCTGTCCTGACCTCTCAAACGACGCCAGCCCTGTAGGAGCGAGCTTGCTCGCGAAGCACTCAAGGACACCGCATTCATCCTGGATGCACGCGTTATCGTTGAGGCTTTTCGCGAGCAAGCTCGCTCCTACGCATTCGGCGGCTGTTGCCGAAAGCTTACCGCCAGGCGGTTCCAGCCACTGATGCTGGACACCGCCATGGTCAGGTCCACCAGTTCCTGCTCGCTGAATTCCACGCGCGCCGCCGCGTACAACTCATCCGATACCGTCGAGCTCGGCAGTGTCGCGACCGACTCGCTCCAGGCCAGCGCGGCTTTCTCCCGCGCCGTGAAGAACGGCGAATCACGCCAAACGCACAACGCGAACAAGCGTCGCTCGGTTTCACCGCGCTGACGCGCCGCCATCGAGTGCATATCGGTGCAGAAACCGCAGTGATTGAGCTGCGACACACGAATCTTGATCAGCTCCAGCAAGGGTTTCTCGATGGACAAGCCAAAGGTCGTCGCCTCCAGCATCAGCATGCCCTTGAGCGCTTGCGGCGAGGCGGTGTAGTAATCCAGGCGCGATTCCATGGGGCAGTTCTCTGACGGCGGGTCCAATGAAAGTCCAGCCTAGGGCCCGCCAGGCATAAGCCCTATAGCCAATCGGGCGGTTTGTGCGCAGACCATTTTGCGCCTGCCACGCACGCGCGTAATCTTGGCGCAGACTCAATGCCTGGAATACAACATGGAATTGCACGTGGTGATCAATGGCCGCAAGGACCTGGCCGAACAGCTGTACCAACAGCTGCGTGAAGCCATTGGTTCCGGGCGCCTGGCCGCCGGCGCGCAACTGCCGCCCAGCCGCCTGCTCGCCGAACAATTGGGCGTGTCGCGCAAGACCGTGTCCGACACTTACTCCACCCTCACCTATGAAGGCCTGCTGATCGGCAAGACCGGGCGTGGCACCTTCGTCAACGCTGGCACGCCACAGAGCGAGCACCTGCAAACCGCCACCGACCTGGCCTGCGCCGCCCAACTGGCGAAGTGGCAAGCGCTGCCCTCGCCCATGCGCCACCCCACCCGCGACGGCACGCTGCGCTATGAATTTATCGGCGGCGCCACCAGCCGCAACCAGTTCCCCCAGGACGAATGGCGGCGCTGCACCCAGGACGCGCTGCGCCGCATTGCCCAGAACAGCGGGTTCTACAGCCAGCCCGAAGGCTTGCCGGCGTTGCGCAGTGCAATCGCCGGGCATATCGCGTTCTCGCGCGGCGTCAAATGCCGCGACAGCGACATCATCGTCACCAACGGCGCTCAGCAGGCGCTGGACCTGATCGCCCGCGTGGTGCTGGAGCCGGGCAGCATGGTGGCCATGGAAGACCCAGGCTACAGCCCCGCCCGCCAGTTATTCATGGCGATGGGGGCCCGCGTCGCCAGCGTGCCGGTGGATGACCAAGGCATCCAGGTCGACCGGATTCCCGACGGCACCCGGCTGATCTACGTGACGCCCTCCCATCAATTCCCCCTCGGCATGCCCATGAGCCCGGCGCGCCGTGAAGCCTTGCTGGCGCGCGCGTTCGCGCTGGGCGCGATCATTATCGAGGACGATTACGACAGCGAATTCCGCTACGAAGGGCGGCCTACCGACTCCCTGCAAAGCATGGACAACCGTGGCGTGGTGACCTACGTCGGGACCTTTTCCAAAACCTTGCTGCCGGAGCTGCGCCTGGGTTATGCGGTGCTGCCGCCGGCGATTCATGGCGCGGTGCTCAAGGCCAAGCAACTCACCGACCAGCACAGCTCGACGCTGCCGCAATGGGCCTTGGCCAAATTCATCAGTGAAGGCTACCTGCTCAAGCATATCCGCCGCTGTCACGCGGTGTATGCCGGGCGTCGCGAGCGAATCCTGCAGCGCCTGGCGGGGGATCTGTCGCCCTGGTTCGAAGCCGTGCCTACCGTGGCCGGGTTCCATATGGCGGCGCTGTGCAAAGTGCCGGTGGACATCCCGCTGCTGATGCAGCTGGCGCGCCAGGTCGAAGTGGGCTTGTATCCCCTGGATGTGTTTTTCCACGACGCCCCGGTACGTCCGGGCCTGATCGTCGGCTTTGGCGCCATCGAAACCCTGGATATCGACCCGGCGCTGGACAAGGTCCGCGATATCCTCAAGCAGATTGGCTAGCGGACTTTGCGCCGGATTGGTCATTGGTCCTGTCGCCACGAGGTTCTAGGCTGTGCACTGACACCTGACCCGGAGACCATCGCCATGCCAGCCTGTGCCTTCAACACCGTCCATGTCCACGCGACCGCCGGGCGCTCAACGCAACTGGGCGAGCGCCTGCAGCAGATCGCCCAAGCCATACGCAGCGCCCCCGGCTGCCTGGATTACACGGTGCAGCGTGACCCGGCCAACCTCGACCTGTGGACCGTCAGCGGCCGATGGGTCTGCGCCGAACAGCTCAACGCACACTTCAGGCTACCCGCCCTGCAAGGCTATATCGAACTGACTGGCGAGCATCTGGCGCGCTGTTTGACTTTCGACCATTGAGCTATTGGTCTACCGGACTTCGCCGCCATTGGTCATTGGTCCCCCAGGCCGCGCGGCGTAGGGTGAAGTGGTCTCGAACCACTTGGAAACCTTGCCATGAAATCACTGCTTGCTGCTGCCCTGATCCTTGCCTCGCTCAGCGCCTTTGCCCACGAACCGGTTTACCACCAGGAGTCGATCAAGGTCTTGCAAGAACACGCGTTAACCAATGTGCCCGGCAAGAAAACCATCCTGCTCACCGTCGGCTACGCCCCGGGGCAGGCTACCGTACCCCACAGCCACACCGGCACCGCCGTGGCCTATGTACTGGAGGGCGCGGTCACTTCGCGGGTGAATGATGAAAAGGCGAAAACCTACAAGGTGGGTGAATCGTTCTATGAACCGGCGGGCTCGCGGCATTTTGAGTCGAGCAATGCCAGCCGGACGAAACCGGCCAGATTGTTGGTGGTGATGGTGCTGGATGACAAAGCCGAGGTGCTAACGCCATTGCCAGAATAACCCGCCACACCAGCGATGCCCATGTGGGAGCTGGCTTGCCTGCGATGGCGGTGTTCCAGGCACAGTTGTGTTGGCTGAACCGCCGCCATCGCAGCATAGGTATCTACACATCTTTGTAGTGAGCGGGCTTGCCCCGCGCTGGGCTGCGAAGCAGCCCCAAACCAGGCGAATTGGGTTTATCTGAAACTGCGCGGTGTCTTTATTGGGGCGGCTTCGCCACCCAGCGCGGGGCAAGCCCGCTCACTACAGGGAGATTTGTAAGCCTTTGAACCTTGTGTAGATACCTATGGCCATCGCAGGCAAGCCAGCTCCAACAGTTTGAATCGCATACAGCCAGGAACTCACGGGCGTATGAACTGGCGACGCAGCGCTTCAATCCGTGGCCGACACGCGCAGCCTTCCAGATGATCATTGACCATCCCCACCGCCTGCATCAGCGCATACATCGTGGTCGGCCCCACGAACGTCCAGCCGCGCTTCTTCAGCGCCTTGGATAAACGCACCGACGCCGGCGACGTGGGGTTTGCCGTCCAGTAAGCCAAGTCCACCACCGCAGGGCGCTCCTCATCGCCGGGCTCGAATGCCCATAGCCAACGCGCCAGCGAACCCGTCGCCTCCACCAGCTCACAGGCCCTGCGCGCATTGTTAATGGTCGACACGATCTTCGCCCGATTACGCACGATGCCCGGGTCCTGCATCAACCGCGCGATATCCGCCTCGCCGTACTGCGCCACCCGGCGAAAATCAAACCCGTCAAACGCCGCGCGGAACTGCTCACGCTTACGCAAAATGGTGATCCAGGCCATGCCCGCCTGGAAGCCCTCCAGGCAAATCTTCTCGTACAGCGCACTGTCACCCGCCACCGGCACGCCCCACTCATGGTCGTGGTAGCGCGGATATTCCGGCGCGGCCGTGCGCCAGGTGCAGTGGGCCTGCCCGGTTTCGTCGGTGGTCAGTCCTGGTTTGTCCATCCATCACCTCATGAGCCGAGCGGTGGATGATAAGCGAAAAATTTTCCACCCCGCCAACCGCTCAAGCACCGCCCTCGCCGACCAACTGGTCAGACCGGGACTCGTCAACCGACAAATAATGAGTTGTTATTTCAAAAATACCTGGCCTAGACTGGCGACGCACTGGACTTACCGGTATGACCACAACAATTAAGCCCTGGAACCACCAGGGCACCGAATAGAGATCCCTCCCATGCTCAGATGGTGCTCGCGTTCGATTTTCCTGCAAGTTGTGATTGGCCTGATGCTCGGCGTCATTTGCGGCCTGGCCCTTCCCGAATTCTCCACGCAACTCAAACCCCTGGGTGATGGCTTTATCAAGCTGATCAAGATGCTGATCGGCCTGATCGTGTTCTGCGTGGTGGTCAGCGGCATCTCCGGCGCCGGCGACTTGAAAAAAGTCGGGCGCATCGGCCTCAAGTCGGTGATCTACTTTGAAATACTCACCACTATCGCCCTGGTGATCGGCCTGGTCATGGCCTTCAGTACCGGTATCGGCACCGGTGCCAATATCCACTTGGAGCAACTGTCATCGGCGGGCCTCCACGAACTGGCCGACAAGGGTCAGCACATCAAGGGCACCAGCCAGTTCCTGATGGACCTGATCCCCAACTCGGTGATCGGCGCCTTCGCCGAAAACAACGTGCTGCAAGTGCTGCTGTTCTCCGTACTGTTCGGCAGCGCGTTGAACCTGGTGGGCGAGGCGGCCTCGGGCATCACGCGGCTGATCAATGAACTGAGCCACGTAATTTTCCGCATCATGGGCATGATCGTGCGCCTGGCGCCGATCGGCGTGTTCGGCGCAATCGCCTTCACCACCAGCACGTACGGACTGGACTCCCTGCAGCACTTGGGTAGCCTGGTGGGCTTGTTTTACCTGACCTGCTTCGCGTTCGTCGGCCTGATCCTCGGCGTGGTGATGCGCGTATCGGGCCTGCGCCTGTTACCGCTGCTCAAGTACCTGCGTGAAGAGTTGCTGATCGTGATGGGCACCGCCTCTTCCGACGCGGTGCTGCCACAAGTCATGCGTAAACTCGAGCACCTGGGGATTGGCAGCTCCACCGTCGGGTTGGTGATCCCGACCGGGTATTCGTTCAACCTCGACGGGTTCTCGATCTACCTGACCCTGGCCATCGTGTTTATCGCCAACGCCACCGGCACCCCGCTGTCAATGACCGACCTGATGACCATCTTGCTGGTGTCGTTGATTACCTCCAAGGGCGCCCACGGCATACCCGGTTCGGCGCTGGTGATCCTGGCGGCGACCCTCACCGCCATCCCGGCGATTCCGGTGGTGGGCCTGGTGCTGGTGCTGGCGGTGGACTGGTTCATGGGCATCGGTCGCGCCTTGACCAACCTGATCGGCAACTGCGTCGCCACCGTGGCCATTGCACGCTGGGAGAAAGACATCGACATCCAGCGCGCCAACAAAGTGCTGGAGGGTCAGCAAGGTTATGCCTTCCAGGCCAAGAAACCGGTGTTGCCGGCGCGTCAGGAGTTCTGATCCATTTAAAAGAACAACACCTAGCAGAGTGTGGGAGCTGGCTTGCCTGCGATAGCGCTGGGTCAGGCGCCAGATCCATTGCCTGGCAGTCAGTCATCGCAGGCAAGCCAGCTCCCACACTGGGTCATCGCCAATTCAATTATTGTGTATGCACTTAAAGGAGTACGACGTGATCAGCACTTCAACCGTCGTCAATTCAGTGGTAGAAAAACTGCGCGCCGCCCTCGCGCGGGGCCAGTGGCGCCGGGGCGAAATGCTCCCCGGCCAGCGCGAACTGGCCGAACAGATGGGTATCAGCCGCCCGAGCCTGCGCGAAGCGGTGATCGTGCTGGAAACCCTCGGCCTGGTGCGTTCCATGCCCGGCAAAGGCGTGGTGGTCCTCGAGACCCGCATCAGCGAGCCGCAATCAAGCGACGCGGTGGCGGATGCCAGCCTGGAAGATATCCTGCAACTGCGCTACACCCTCGAACCTTTCATCGTCGGCCTGGTGGCCCAATCCATCAGCAGCAAGGAAGTCGGCCAACTGCGCCTGACCCTGATGGACATGCGCGAAGCCCTCGACGCAGGCGACGCCGAAGCCGGCATGAATGCCTACATCGGCTTTCACGAAGAACTGTTTGCCCTCACGTCCAACCCGATCTTCCAGAACGTGGTGCAGCAGACCAGCAACGCCCTCAAGCAAAGCGCCCAGGTGCTGCGCAATTCGCCGGAACACCTGGCCGAACGCCTGCAGGAAAACGAAGCCGTGGTGCGCGCCATCCGCAACAAGAACAGCGCCCTGGCCAGTGCCGAAATGCGCCGGCACATCCTCCAGGAAGGCTTGCGCATGGGCATTGCCCTGAACATCCCGGACGACCATCTGGGCAGCTGACTTTGGAGACTGGCCATGACCGCTCACGCACTGCAACGCGACCCGATCTTCCCTGCCCTGCGCCTGATCGCGGGTAAAAAGCTTTCGGTGGACGATATCTACCCACGCCTGTTCGACGCCATTCTCGAACAACGCATCGTCCCGGCCAGCCGGTTTACCGAAGAGAGCCTGGGCGAAACCTTTGGCGTGAGCCGCAGCGTGATTCGCCGGGTGCTCGCCAAGCTATCGCATCAGCAAGTGGTCATTCTGCGCCCTAACCAGAGGGCCCAGGTCGCCACTCCAGATAGGCAACAGGCCCAGCAGATTCTGGAGGCCCGAAGGCTGACAGAAATGACGGTGGTGCGACTCGCCTGCACTCACGCCAAGCCGGAGCAGGTGCGACAGTTACGTGAACTTATCCTGATGGAGCAGGAATGCCTGGTACGCGATCAGCGCGCGGCAGCCATCCGCCTGTCCGGCGAGTTCCATCTTAAATTGGCGGTGATTGCCGGCAACGGCCCCTTGGCGCAGTTCCTTAACAGCCTGGTGCCATTGACCTCGCTGGTCATTGCGCAGTATGAGACCCAGCCTTGCAACGGGTGTGCATGGCAAGAACACCAGACGATTGTCGACGCGTTGGAACGCCGTGACATTATCCAGGCTCAAGCCATGATGGCTCGGCATCTGGACCATCTGCAGCATCGCCTTGCAAGTTACCTGACGACTTGATTGAGGCATGGCAACACTTCATCTAGATATATGTATCCCCGTTTAATCGGCTGTTTCAATAACCTGAATACGCACCCTTTCGGTGCTTATTAGAGGTTTGGACCATGTCTGCCGCGTCAACTGTAAGACCTGCGCTGTTCGATTTGCTGTCGCAACTGACTGTGCAAAAAGAAACCCTGTCACCCTCGCTGAACGCAAACCTGGAGGTCTTGAACAAGACTGCTTCACTGGCCGGTATAAAACTGTTCGGGCTCAATGCTTTCGACGAAGCTGAGCGTTACCTGACCATTGGCGCAGCCGGCGGGTGCGTCCTTTGCCAATTCTACATGGCCACTTGCCACGCATTACAAGACGGTATCTGGTACAACGAGGACGGAACGTTATCTTCTCGAGCCAGCGAAGAAACCAGAAAGTGGCTCAACCTTGCAGCGGCGCAAAACTACGTTCCCGCGCTTATACAGCTGGGGGATACCGCGTCGCTGGAAAAGGCCAAGACACTGGTCAACGGCTTTTCGCGGGAAGAAGCGCCCAACGGTATGTATTACATGTACCTCATCACCAATGATATCAGCTGGCTTGAAAAGTCCGCCGCCGCCGGCTGGGACTTGGCTAAATTCAAACTCGCCGAACAATATCGACGCAAACCGAGCTTGATCGCCAACGAGGCGCTGCGCCTGGCGCGAATCGAGGAGCTGTATCAAGAATCCGCCGACGCGGGTCTCCCGCTGGCGATGTATGCGAGAGTCTTCGCCACGGACTCCACCGCCAACCTTGCGGAAAAGCAGATTCGGCTCGCCCATTTGGCGCGAGACGGCCACTTGAGGTCGATGCTGGAGTATGGATACGCACTCGCTAATATTCCGAACAGCCAAGACCCGGTGCAGGACCAGAATGGCCATCCGCTGCCGGTAACCAACCGCTATGGGCTAGCAACAGATCTCCCGGTTGCTTATGCCTATTTACAGTATGTACATAAAAATCTGGAAGGCCCCATTACCGCACCCCAGCTCCCGGCTGACCTGCATCACATCGAACGGCGAATGACGCCTTCGGATAAGCAAAGAGTCATGCAAATTTTTTCAAGCCTTGATTCAAGGATATTCCAGCTGTTCAGTCGCGTGGAGGATTTGATCATCCCAGGTACCGCAAAATAACGGTTCACCACGACTTCCTGGACATAAAAAAATCCCCGGATCAAAAGATCCGGGGATTTTTTACGCGTCAGCCTTCAGTCTGGCTGTTACAACACCGACTGACCACTCAACGCCAAGTCCAGCAACTCACGGTTGGCCACCGCATACATGGCGTAGTCCGTGCCCACCGCGGCACGGATTTCCACCATCATTGCGCGCCAGCGATCGGCCATGTCCTGGTGCTGCTCAAGCCACAGGGCCACGCGGGCTTCCATGTCTTGTGGCGCATCGGCCATTTGCAGGACCGAGATGGTGATCGCGCGCTGCTGCCAATCCACATCGTCGCGGAACGCTTCACGGGCCTGGGCCTGCCAGTTGTTGGCCACCGGCAGATCGCTGATCTGCTGCAGGTACCATGGCAAGTCCAGCGCGCTGCCCACGGCGAAGTAGGCCTTGGCCACTTCGGCGGCATCGTGGCCAGTGACGTCGGCGGCCTCGATGATCGGCAGCAAGGTGTACAGGTGCGTAGTGCCTGCCACCATGCGCGCCAACAACTCCGGCACGCCGGCTTCGGTGTAGGCCTGGTAGCGGGTCTGCCAACCTTCACGGGTCGGGCCTTCCAGCAGTTCGTCAAGCTTGAGGCCCAACGCAGCCAGGTGCGGACCGAAATGCGCGGTATCGCGCCCGGCGTCCTGCTCGTTGCGACGGCTGCGCAGGAACCAGCGCGTGGCGCGACGGCCCAGGCGCATCAGCTCGTCCATCAACTGCAACTGCACATCGGCCGACACCTGGTGGTCCAGGGCTTCGATCTGACGGAACCAGTGCGGGAGGTGGAAGATGTCGCGCACGATCACATAAGCGCCCGCCACGTTCGCCGGGCTCATGCCGGTCGACTCTTTGAGCCGTTGAACGAAGGTGATGCCCATGTGGTTGACCAGGTCGTTGGCGATCTGGGTGCTGACGATCTCACGCTTGAGGCGGTGACGGCGCATGGCTTCGCCGAACTTGGCTACCAGGCTCGGCGGGAACGCGGTCTCCATGTCACGGGTCAGGTACTCATCATCCGGCACCTGGGACTTGAGCAGCGCTTCCTTGAGGTCGATCTTGCTGTAGGAAATCAGCACCGACAGCTCCGGGCGGGTCAGGCCCTTGCCATTCGAGGCGCGCTCGACGAGCTGCTCCTCGGTCGGCAGGTACTCGATGGCGCGGTCCAGCTTGCCACGACCTTCCAGGTCGCTCATCAGGCGCTTGTACTCGGCGGCACGCTCGTAGGCACGGCGCGCCGCCAGGGACAGGGCCTGGGTCTGCTTGTAGTTGTTGCCCAACACCAGGTGGCCGACTTCGTCGGTCATGCTCGCCAGCAACTGGTTGCGTTGCTTGTCAGTCATGTCACCGGCCTGCACCACTTCGTTGAGCAGGATTTTGATGTTCACTTCATGGTCGGAGCAGTCCACGCCACCGGCGTTGTCGATGAAGTCGGTGTTGGAACCGCCGCCATTGAGGCCGAACTCCACACGACCCAGCTGGGTCATGCCGAGGTTACCACCCTCGCCCACTACCTTGCAGCGCAGCTCGTTGCCGTTGACGCGCAGCGCGTCGTTGGCCTTGTCGCCCACGTCGGCGTGGCTCTCGGTGCTGGCCTTGACGTAGGTACCGATACCGCCGTTCCACAACAGGTCCACCGGCGCCTTGAGCAAGGCGTTGAGCAGTTCGGTCGGGGTCAGCTTGTCGGCCGAAATGTCGAAGCGTTCTTTCATCTGCGGCGAAATGGCGATGCTTTTGGCGCTGCGCGAGAAGATACCGCCGCCTTCGGACATGATGCTGGTGTCGTAGTCGGTCCAGGCCGAGCGCGGCAAATCGAACAGGCGCTGACGCTCGACGAAGCTGGTCGCCGGGTTCGGGTTCGGATCGATGAAAATATGCATGTGGTTGAAAGCCGCAACCAGTTGCAGCTTGTCGGACATGAGCAAGCCGTTACCGAATACGTCGCCGGCCATGTCGCCAACACCGACCACGGTGATGCTGTCTTGCTGCACATTGATGCCGCGCTCACGGAAGTGACGCTGCACACCGACCCACGCGCCCTTGGCGGTGATGCCCATTTTCTTGTGGTCGTAACCGGCGGAACCGCCGGAGGCGAACGCATCGCCCAGCCAGAAGCCGTAGTCGATGGCGATGCCGTTGGCAATGTCGGAGAAGGTCGCAGTGCCCTTGTCCGCCGCCACCACCAGGTACGGGTCATCGTCGTCATGACGCACGACGTTGGCCGGCGGCACCAGGGCGCCGTCCTTGAGGTTGTCGGTGATGTCCAACAGGCCGGAAATGAAAATGCGGTAGCAGGCGATGCCCTCGGCCGCGATCTCGTCCCGGCTGCCGCCCAATGGCAGGCGACGCGGCAGGAAGCCGCCCTTCGCGCCCACGGGCACGATGACCGAGTTCTTCACTTGCTGGGCTTTTACCAGGCCGAGCACTTCGGTACGGAAGTCTTCCTCACGGTCGGACCAGCGCAGGCCGCCGCGGGCCACGTTGCCAAAGCGCAGGTGCACGCCTTCGACGCGCGGCGAGTACACGAAGATTTCAAACTTCGGCACCGGCTTGGGCAGCTCGGGGATTGCGTGCGGGTTGAACTTGAAGCTGAAGTACGACTTGTTCTGGCCGTTGGCGTCGGTCTGGTAGAAGTTGGTACGCAGGGTCGCCTTGATCAGGTCCAGGTAGCGACGCAGGATGCGGTCTTCGTTGAGCACCTGGACGTCGTCCAGCGCTGTGAGGATCGCTTGTTCCAGGCGTTGTTGCTTGTCTTCCAGGTCGTCGGCGGTGAGTTTGCGCGCCAGGTAGAAGCGGGTCTTGAACAACCGGGTCAACTCGCGGGCGATGTCGGTGTGGTTGTTCAGGGTACTGGCGATGTAACCCAGGTCGAAGCCCAGGCGGATCTGCTTCAGGTAACGCGCGTAGGCACGCAGCAAGGCCACGTCGCGCCACGGCAGGCCGGCGGTCAGCACCAGGCGGTTGAACGCATCGTTCTCGGCGTCGCCATGCACGATGTGCACGAACGCATCCTGCAGGGTGTCGTTGAGCTGCTGGATATCCAGGTTCACGCCTTCGGCGGCGATGAACGCGAAGTCATGGATCCAGAACTCACGGCCATTGGCATGACGCAGGCGGTAAGGGAATTCGCCGAGCACGCGCAGGCCGAGGTTTTCCAGGATCGGCAGCACGTCCGACAACGCCAGCGGGGTGTCCGCATGGTAGAGCTTGCAATGCAGCTCGCGCTGGCCGGAGACCTGGCCCAGCGGCTGATAGAAGCTCATCACCAGCGGGTTGGCTTCGGTGAGGCTCAGCAAATGCTGCATGTCGACCACGGCCGAATGCGCGGCAAACCGCTCGCGGTAGCCGGCCGGAAAGCCTTTCGGGAAGTCCGCCAGCACATTGGTGCCATGGGCTTCGCCGAAGCTTTCGACCACCAGGCTGGCGTAGTCGTCCTGCCAGCTGCGGCAGGCCTGTACCACTTCTTTTTCCAGTTGCAGCGGGTCGATGTCCAGGCGGTTCTTCGGATCCACCCGCAGAATCAGCTGCACGCGTGCCAGCACGGATTCGGAGAAGAAGGTCCAGAATTCGCAATCCGAGGCTTTCAGGCGATCCATCAGTACTTGCTGGATCTTCTGGCGCACTTCGGTGGAATAGATGTCGCGTGGCACATAGGCCAGGCAGTAGCAGAAACGCCCGTACGGGTCTTTGCGCAGGAACACGCGGATCTTGTTGCGTTCCTGTATCTGCACGATCGACATCACGGTGCTGAACAGTTCATCGACCGGAGTCTGGAACAGGTCATCGCGCGGCAGCACTTCAACCACTTGAGCCAACTCTTTGCCCAGGTGAGCCTTGGGCTGGAAGCCGGAGCGGCGTTCGATTTCCGCGACCTTGCGACGGATGTAAGGAATCACCCGCACGCTCTCGCCATACACCGAGGAGGTGTACAGGCCCATGAAACGGTGTTCCTTGATGACCTTGCCGTCGGCGCTGATCTCGCGGATCGACACGTAGTCCGGGTAAGCCGGGCGGTGCACGCGGCTCGGGTGCGCGGCCTTGGCGAACGACAGCACGGTCGGCTCGCGCAGGTAGGCCACGGCATAGTCCTCGATGCGCAGGTCATCGGCGGTGAGGCCGGCGCGCAGCAGCTTGGTCAGACCGAGGAACGAGCTGGCGTCATATTCGAGATGACCGCCATCGGCCTCGTCACGTACCACGAACTCTTCATAGCCGAGGAAGGTGAAGTGGTTGCCCACCAGCCATTCGAGGAAGTTCTTGATCTCGGCTTTTTCTTCACCGTCGATGCTGAACGGGCTGGCGTCGATACCGGCCAGCAGGTCCTGGACCTTGGCTTTCATCGGTTCGAAATCGGCCACGGCCACGCGCACTTCGCCCAACACCTGCTCAAGCTCTTTGCTCAGCACGTTCAGTTCGGCGGCGTTGGCGCAACGGTCGATTTCCAGGTACATCAGCGATTCTTGCTGGATGCCTTCGCCCTGGGTGCCCTTGGGCAGAATTTCCAGCAGTTCGCCCTTGCTGCCACGACGTGTACTGAGCACGGTGGTCTGCAGGGTGTGGATGCTGTAGCCACGGCGGTTCAGTTCGGTACGGACCGAATCCACCAGGAACGGCAGGTCGTGGTGCAGCACTTCGACCGCGGTGTGGGTCGATTGCCAGCCATGACGCTCGTAATCGGGGTTGTAGACCCGCACTTGCGGTTGGGTGTTATCAAAGCGCTCAAGCAGGCGCCAGGCAGACAGGGTGCAACCGGCCAGGTCGGACAGGCGACGCTGGGTCAGTTCATCCAGGGAAATAATGCCGAAGAATTGCTCAGCGAACAGCGCCACTTGTGGCAGTGCCTGTTCACTGATGTGCTGCGCCAGTGCCGCTTGCAGTTGGTGCTGGAAGTCGGCCTTGCTGGCTGCGGTGAAGAACGCCATCTGTGGTACTCCGCTTGGGCTTGTTATTGATGGAAGCGTCGCGTGTTATCCCCTTGCGGGGAGACCGTCAGCTCTGATTCGCAGGTAAGCATAGGGCAGCTTAACGGATCGGAGTGACAGGTGGGTGAAGCTGGACAAGACAATGAGGTCACATACAACTTCCATAAGATGCGCACCGTGCCGGGTGACGGTACGACGGGCAGGTCAGGCGCCAGGCACATGCACATCCGCTACGCAGCTTAACGAGTGTGGGAAGACAGCTGCTTGCGACGCTGCGACATATTCGGTCATCGGTAAGCAGGAGGCGGGGTTGTGATGGGTGCAACCGGCGAATACCGGGCAAAAACCCCGGCTTTTCGCTCGACTGAGTACCGGGAATGACCCAGCGAGCCTGTCAAGTCATGCCTGAGCAACGCGAACATGTTGCCATACAACGCCCCGCGCTTCGGCCAAGGCGTTTCACGCCTTGAACACCAGCCCCTTTATGAAAGCGGAGATAGGTTTGCCAGCCTGCCCGAAGCCCTCAACAAACAGCGGTTTCAACACATCACGGATGCCCTCGACCACACGTTTGTCTGCGCCGGGCCGGCCATTGTTATAGCTGTCGATACCAATACCCAGCTTCGCAGCCCCTATACCGATGGCCACCCCCGTCAGCGCCGCCCCTACCGGAGGAAACGCAACGCCCAGCGGGGCGAGAAGTATCAAGCCATAGCTCGCGTAATTCAGGTACTTGAACGCTATCTGCTCCTTGACGTCGCGATTGAGCACAAATTGCTGGGAGGTGGCCGCCTTCGTGTCGGCTTCGGTGCGTCGCTGCATTTCTTCGAACGGGTTGCCGTGAGTCACTTGCCCCCCGAATAAGCCGCCCTCTTCCCAATAACCCTGCTTTTGTTTTTTCTCCTCGGGAAAATCACCCGCCAGGAAGCTGCCAACAAAATCCAATCGCGCATCGGCGCCCAGCGTCCTGAACTCAGTCGGGCGATCCTGGGGCCTGAAGTAAAACTTCAGGGCTGCGGCCTTTTGAGGATCCTTCACTTGCTCGCCGAGCCACTTATTCATGTCCTGCACAGCGTTGAAACCTTTAAGCGCTGGGGTCTGGCCGGGCAGGTACAGCAGGACTCTGCCGGTGGTCTTGTCCCGCGTGTAGAAGGCGCGCATTTCAAAACCGTTGAACGTCAGGAATTTGGTTTCAAGGTTGGGGTCGGCCTTGTAAGGCTGGCTCAGGTCATGATCATTCAGATCGGCGTATTTTTTATCGGCGGGCAGGCCTGCCACGCCCATGGCGATGCGCCGATCATTTTCGCTGAGCGATCCGTCATGATGCTGCGTGTGCGCGGTTTTCAAGTACGCGCCGGTGGCCGCGCTCTTGTAGGCATGACGGGAATTGTTATCCCAGTAATCGTCCAGATATTCGTCGTAGGGCGTTTTATAGCTGTACTCCCAGACCATTTGCTTGAAATCGGCGGGTGGGATATCAACTTTATTGTGCTGGTCATAGACATTTTCAGAACCTTGCGCAGGCTCGGTGTAAATGCCTTGGTAATAACTGGTGAACCCGCTTTCCTGATCTGGCAGCTCAAACGTACCGGTTGCCGTCGGTGTTTCGTTATGCCTTGAACTCGGTTTTATCTGAAAGGGCCCGTCCTCGCCCGTGCGCTTACCCATGCGTGACGGTAAATCGACGTCCTGTATATTGAGTTTCGCCGCGTCGGTCAGCGAAATTTTCTGAACGATGACCCCTTTATACGGTGGAGTATTGGTGCGGTGATCATAGGCGATGGTTACCAGGAAGGTTTTGTCGGGGTCCAGGTCCTTACCCTTCTCCATGATCTGGCGCCGCACGTGCACCGAGGTCACCTGGTTGGCCGTCAGCGGCTTGGTGTAGGCCCGCAGACGTTGTTCCACGGCTTCGTTGGATTGAACCGGGGCCTTGAAGTAGGCCGGCGGGAAGCTGTGTGCGGTACCGGTCGCTTTATTGTCTGTGTCCGATTGGGCGATGGGCGTCGTCGCGGGCGCCTGAATCGACGAGGACGATGGTTTTTTCGACAGCGCTTGGGTAGTCATGTGAATTTCATCCGGCACGTTATTGACTCATCCCTTGTAAAGAATCGCCTTCCGTGTTCATTCAGCTCGTCGTGGCAAGTGCATGTAAATCCTTGCTACCACGTACGTAATTGGTGAATTCACTACGACTGAGTCCATTACTTACCTCTATGGCATTGCGCAAAAAAATCTATCGGCGAACGCCGCGTGCCTATCGTTGAGCTGGACAATGGATGGGACTATCCTTGCGGACTTCTTCTACCCACAGGACTCCCCATGCTGCAATTGAAAACCGACGCCCTCATGGCGACGCCCTGCGACGAAGAAGAAGACAACATGGCCATGCTCTGCTGCCACGGCAAGCACGGCGAAATGTTCATGCTCAGCCGTTACCCGGATGAAGAGGAAGTCGAGCTTACCTGGGACTACGAACCATCGACCCTGGACGGGCTGAAGATCACCCTGGGCGCCACGACCTTGCTGATTGAGCTGGCCGCGGGCGATGCCGATGCGCTGGGTGGCAAGGACCAACTTCAGATCACCCACAACACGGCCGCGTCGGATCTGGAGGAGGTGGAAGAAACCTTGCGCAACATTCTCAGGGGTACCGGTACGTTCGTCCGGATCTAGTCGTTGCCAGAAGTCAAATGTGGGAGCTGGCTTGCGTGCGATACAGACGACTCGGTGCACCAGGCACACCGAGGTGATGCTTTCGCTGGCAAGCCAGCTCCCACATTGACCGTGTTCACAACACGAAGCGCCCTCAACACAATTTGTGCGATCTACACAAAAATCCTACAAGTTTTGCCAAAAATACCCGTTACGTCGTTAGTCGCCGCCCCCTCCCATGCATTAAAGTAGGCGCCCCAGCCCAGCGCGCGTGTCATGGTGCCCCAGGCTCATCTTTCCAGGAACCGTCATCGATGGAACATCGTGAAGCGCTGCTTGCGCTGCGAACCTTTCTTTCTACGCAGATTCTCGGCCAGGAAAAACTCATCGATCGCCTGCTGATCGCCTTGCTCGCCGACGGCCATATGCTCGTCGAAGGCGCGCCGGGACTGGCCAAGACCAAGGCCATCAAAGAGCTGGCCGAAGGTATCGAAGCGCAGTTCCATCGTATCCAGTTCACCCCTGACCTGTTGCCCGCCGACATCACCGGCACCGAGATTTACCGTCCGGAAACCGGCAGCTTTGTGTTCCAGCAGGGGCCGATTTTCCACAATCTGGTGCTGGCGGACGAAATCAACCGTGCACCGGCCAAGGTGCAGTCGGCGCTGCTGGAAGCCATGGCCGAGCGCCAGGTCAGCGTCGGGCGCAGCACCTATGACCTGTCGCCGCTGTTTTTGGTGATGGCCACGCAAAATCCCATCGAGCAGGAAGGCACGTACCCGCTGCCCGAGGCCCAGCTCGACCGCTTCCTGATGCACGTCAAGATCGGCTTCCCCGATGCCGCCGTCGAACGGCGCATCCTGCAACAGGCCCGTGGCGAAGCGCTCAACGGTGAAACCAAGCCAGAACGCCGCGTCAGCCAGCAAGCGATCTTCGCCGCGCGCAAGGAAATCCTCGGCCTGTACATGGCCGATGCGGTGGAGGAATACCTGGTGCAGCTGGTGATGGCCACCCGCACCCCGGCCAAGTTCGATCCGGAAATGGCCGAGTGGATCGCCTACGGCGCCAGCCCGCGCGGCTCCATTGCGTTGGACCGCTGCGCGCGCGCCCATGCCTGGCTGGCCGGGCGTGATTTCGTCAGCCCCGAGGACATCCAGGCCGTGTTGTTCGACGTGCTGCGCCACCGCATCATTCTGTCGTTCGAGGCCGAGGCCGCCGGAATTGACCAGGACCGCGTCGTGCAACGCATTCTCGACGTCGTTGCCGTCGCTTGAACCCCATGAACGCAAGCGATGGGATCCGCGTCACGCTCAGCGAATTGATCGAGATGCGCCATCGCGTGCGCGAAGTGCAATTGTTCTCCACGCCAAGCCAGCGCAGCCCATTGATCGGCCTGCACCACTCCAAATTGCGCGGGCGCGGCGTCGACTTCGACCAGGTGCGCGTGTACCAGGCCGGCGATGACGTGCGCACCATCGACTGGCGCGTGACCGCGCGCACCCAGGAACCGCACACCAAACTGTTCCATGAAGAACGCGAACGGCCGATCTTCATCATGGTGGAACAAAGCTGCCGGCTGTTCTTCGGCTCGGGGCAGATGTTCAAGTCGGTATTGGCCGCCCAGGCGGCGAGCCTGATCGGCTGGGCTGCGCTGGGGCATAACGACCGGGTGGGCGGCCTGGTGTTCGGCGACAACGAGCACTACGAAATCAAGCCGCGCCGCAGCAAGCAAAGCCTGCTGCAACTGCTCAACCGCCTGGTGCGCGTCAACCAGAGCCTGAGCACCGAAAGCCGTCCCGAAGCCGACGCCCTCGGCATGGCCCTGCGCCGGGGACGCGAAGTGCTGCGCCCAGGCAGCCTGGTGATCGTGATCTGCGACGAGCGCGCGCTCACCGAAGGCGCCGAGCAACAGTTGAGTCTTTTGTCACGCCATTGCGACCTGCTGCTGTTGCCGATCTCCGACCCGCTGGACCACGCCCTGCCCGCCGCCGGGCTGCTGCGTTTCGCGCAGCGTGGCGCGCAACTTGAACTGGACACGCTGAACTTCGACTTGCGCCAGGCCTACAAGGCCCAGGCCGAAGCGCGCATCGCCCGCTGGGAACTGCTTGCGCAGAAACTGCGGATTTTGCTGATGCCCTTGAGCACCCAGAGCGAAATGGTCGAGCAACTGCGCGACTACCTCAACCCGCAACGCCCGGCTAAAAAACAATGAGCAGCCTTGACCAACTGCAACCGCTGATCGCCCCGCCGGCCATTGGCTTCTGGCCGCCTGCGCCGGGCTGGTGGCTGTTGTTGCTGATCATTCCCCTGCTGGGTTGGGGCTTGTGGTCACTGCGACGGTTCCTGCCGACCCGCCGCCCCATCGCCCGCGCCGAACAACCCTTGGACCCCTTGCGCATCGCCGCCCTGGCGGAGCTGGCGCTGATGCCCAAACCCTACGACGGCGCTCCGGCCGGCGCCTGGCTGCAGCAACTCAACGGCCTGCTCAAGCGCCTGTGCCGCAACGACTATCCCTACAGCCAGAGCCACACGCTCAACGGTCGCAAGTGGCTGGCATTCCTCGACAACCGCTGCCCCGCCGCCGGCCTGACTCGCTGGATGGTGTTGGTGGAGGGCGCCTACAAGCCCGAGTGCAAACTCGACGATAAGGCCATCGCCGGCCTGACCCAGGCCGTCGACACGTGGATTCGCAAACATGTTTGAGTTCGCCTGGCCGTGGATCTTCGCCCTGTTGCCGTTGCCGTGGCTGATGCGCCTTGTATTGCCGGCGGCCGACAGCGGCGAGCCCGCCTTGAAAGTCAGCTACCTCAGCGACCTTGAAGGCCTGGCCCGGCGCCGTGCCCGCGCCAATCTGCCCGGCTGGCGCCAGCAAGCGCCGTTCGTGGTGCTGTGGCTGCTGCTGTTGAGCGCCGCCGCGCGCCCGGAATGGCTCGGCGAGCCGCTGCCGATTGCCGCCAGCGGCCGCGACCTGCTGGTGGCGGTGGACGTGTCCGGCTCCATGGATTTCCCGGACATGCACTGGCGGGACGAGGACGTGAGCCGCTTGAGCCTGGTCAAACACCTGCTCGGCGATTTCCTTGAGGGCCGTGAAGGCGACCGCGTCGGCCTGATCCTGTTCGGCAGCCAGGCCTACCTGCAGGCGCCGCTGACCTTTGATCGGCGTACCGTGCGCACCTGGCTGGATGAAGCGCGCATCGGTATCGCTGGCAAGAACACCGCGATCGGTGACGCCATCGGCCTGGCCCTCAAACGCCTGCGCCAGCGACCCGCGCAAAGCCGCGTGCTGATCCTGGTCACCGACGGCGCCAATAACGCCGGGCAGATCGACCCGCTGACCGCCGCGCGCCTGGCCGCGGAGGAAGGCGTGAAGATCTACCCGATCGGTATCGGAGCCGACCCTGAACAGACCGGCTCCCTGGGCATTCTGGGGGTCAACCCGAGCCTGGACCTCGACGAGCCGGCGCTCAAGGCCATCGCCGAAACCACCGGTGGCCAGTATTTTCGCGCCCGTGATGGCGAAGAACTGCAAGCCATCAAGCAAACCCTCGACACACTTGAACCCGTCGAGCAACAACCCACCCAGGCTCGCCCGGCGCTGGCGTTGTACAGCGCGCCGCTGGCCCTGGCCTTGCTGCTGAGCATGCTATTGGTGATCCAGGAGCGCTGGCCGAACAACGCCTTGCAGCGGGCGTTCAATCGGCTGTCAAGCAAGGGGATTTTCCTGCAACAACACCCCGAATGGCGCCAGCGCCTCAAACGCCTGCGTTTGCGGAGGCGTCGATGATCGACCTGTGGCCGCATTGGTTCCGTCCGTGGTGGTTGCTGCTGTTGCCGTTGCTCGGCTGGTTGCTGTGGCAGTTGTGGCACCGGCAAAAACGCGCCGGGCGCTGGCAGATGATCCTGCCGTCGGCCTTCCACGGCGTATTGCTCAGTGGCGGCAACGGGCGCCAAAGCAAGTCGCCATGGGTGGTGCTCGGCATCGCCTGGCTGTTGACCGTGCTGGCGCTGCTCGGCCCCAGTTGGCAGCGGGTTGAGCAGTCCAGCCAGAAGCCGTCCGATCCTTTGGTGGTGCTGCTGGAGCTGACCCCGGAGATGCTCGCCACCGACAGCCCGCCGAACCGCCTGGAACAGGCGCGACGCAAGCTGTACGACATGCTGCAGGCACGCAGCGATGCGCAAACCGCCATCGTCGTCTACGCCGGCAGCGCCCACACGCTGGTGCCGCTGTCGGACGACCTGGGCACCAGCCGCAACCTGCTGGAGGCCTTGCGCCCGTCGATCATGCCCGAGCCCGGCCACCGTGCCGACCTTGCGGTTGGGAAAGCCCTGGGCCTGCTCAAGCAAGGCAGCCTTGGCCAAGGGCGCTTGTTGCTGATAGGTTCCTCGCTGTCCAAACAGGAACGCCAGGGCATTCGCCTGCAACTGCAAAGCGCCCAGGCGCCGAGCCTGTCGATCCTGGGCATCGGCAGCCGCGAAGGCACCCCGGTGACTCAGGAAAGTGGCGAGTTCCTCAAGGACGAACAAGGCGCGATCCTGGTGCCGCGCCTCGACAGCCCGACCCTCAAGGCCTTTGCCAGCGAAATGGGCGGACGCTACCGCGCCGCACGCCTGGACGATAAAGACCTGCGCCAGCTCGGCGTTCTCGACCCGCCACAAAGCCTGCGCAACGACGGCCAACGACTGCACCTGGACACCTGGGCCGACCAGGGTTACTGGCTGCTCCTGCCCTTGTTGCTGCTGGCCGCCTGCGCCGGGCGGCGTGGCTGGTTGTTCTGCCTGCCGCTGCTGCTGTTGAGCGCGCCCCAGCCCAGCTATGCCTTTGGCCTGCAGGACCTGTGGCTGCGTCCCGACCAGCAAGGCCAATACCTGCTCAAGCACAAACGCCCCGCCGAAGCGGCCGAACGCTTCCAGGACTCGCAATGGCAGGGCGTAGCGCTGTACGAAGCGGGCAACTATACCGAAGCCGCCAAGCGTTTCGCCGAGGGCAATGACGCCTATGCTCATTACAATCGGGGTAACGCCCTGGCCAAGTCCGGTGAACTGGAAGCCGCCATCGACGCCTATGAACAGGCCCTGGAAGCGCAGCCCGACCTGCAACCGGCGCTGAAAAACAAAGCCCTGGTCGAAACCCTGATGCAACAGCAGGCGCAACCGGAACCCCCTGCGCCGGCAAAAAACGAGGATGACGAAACCACCCAACCCGGCCAAACTGCGCAACCGGGTGCCAATGGGCAAAACGCCACGGGTGGCGAGCAGTCATCCCAAGGCCAAGGCGAGGCCGGCACCGGCGATAGCCAAACCGGCGCCACGCCCCACGCTGGCGGCAACGAAGTGCCCGGCAGCGAACTGGGCGATGAACAGACCACCACCCCGCCGCTGCGCCCGAGCGATGCCAGCCTTGATGGCGAGCAGCGCCAGGCCCTGGAGCAATGGCTGCGGGAGATCCCGGACAACCCCGGTGAACTGCTGCGCCGCAAATTCTGGTACGAACAGCAACAACATCAGGACAAGACTCGATGAGCCGCCGCACCACCCTACTGCTCCTGCTCGCCTTGTCGGCAGGCCACGCCCAGGCGGCGAACCTGAGCGCCAGCGTCGACCGTAGCCGCCTCAATTCGGGGGAAACGGTGGAACTGACGGTGGAGTCCAGCGATGTCACGCAGTTCGGCAAGCCCGACCTGTCGCCCCTTGAGGCACAGTTCGAAGTCAGCGGTACGCGGCAGATCAACCAGCTCACCACCCTGGACGGCGACAATCACGCCACGACGCGCTGGATCATCACCCTGTTGCCCAAGGAAAACGGCACGGTGATCATCCCGCCCCTGCAAGTGGGTGAGTACAAAACCCAGCCGATCAGCCTGCAAGTGGTGGAAACCGCCAGCCAGAACACCGCCGCTGAACTGGCGCCAGTGTTTGTCGAGGCCGACCTCGACCAGACCAGCGTCTACGTCCAGGCCCAGGCGCTGTTGACCGTGCGCGTGTACCACTCGGTGTCGCTGTATGACGACAGCAGCCTCACGCCGTTGCAGATTCCCGATGCACGCGTGGAGCAACTGGGCGAGTCGCGCACCTATGAGAAGGTCATCAACAGCATCCGCCACGGCGTGATCGAGACCCGCTACGCCATCTACCCGCAACACAGCGGCACGCTGGCGATTCCGGCCCAGACCTTCAGCGCGACACTCGTGGAATCGCGCCCGCCGCAAGAGAACACGCTGCAGGGCACCAAGCCGGGCAAGCTGATCCACGTCAGCTCGGCGCAGTTGCCGCTGGTGGTCAAGCCCAAACCGGCACTGTACCCGACCGACACGCCGTGGCTGCCGGCGCGCAGCCTGACCCTGACTGAAAGCTGGAACCCCGAGCCCGAACAGGTGCAAGTGGGCGACTCCCTCACCCGCAGTCTCACGGTCAAGGCCGAAGGCCTGTCCAGCGCGCAATTGCCGGCCCTGCCCAGCACCGACATCAACGGACTGCGCCGCTACCCGGACCAGCCGGTGCTCGGCAACCAGGCCAACGACCGTGGCCTGACCGGCAGCCGCGAAGACCGCGAAGCGCTGGTGCCCACCCGCGCAGGCCCGCTGGAACTGCCCGCCGTGGATGTGGTGTGGTGGAACACCCACGAAGACCATCTGGAACGCACCAGCCTGCCGGCGCGCACCCTGCAAGTGGCGGCCAACCCGAGCCTGGCGGTCGACACACCCGCCACGCCCACCGTGATCACCGCCCCCGACGACAACCACCTGTGGCTGTGGCAACTGAGCACCTTGCTTCTGGCCTGCACCACCCTGCTGGGCTTTGGCCTGTGGTGGCGCGCGCGCTGGCAACCCGCCGTGCTGCGCGCCGCGCACACCGGCCCAAGCCCACGCAGCCTGCTCGACGACCTCAAGCGCGCCACCCAGGCCAACGACCCCCACGCCACCCGCCAGGCGCTGGACGCCTGGGCGCGACAACAACCGGAAACCCTCGCGGACATGGCGGCGCGGTTCGTGCCGCTGTCGGATGCCTTGGATGGGTTGAACGGCGCGCTCTACAGCGAAGGTGGGCACTATTGGTTGGGTGAAGACTTGTGGCGCGCGGTGAAGGCGATTCCTATGGCCGAGCGTGAATTGGACACTGTAACGGATACCACCAGCTTGCCGCCGCTTTACCCCAAATAATCGTTCCCACGCGCTGGGAACGATCGAACGTCATACCCGAAGCAACACAACCGATTCCTGATTGAAACCTGCCCGGCGATAGGTCAGGTACTGATCAGGCGTCAATGTAATCCCGCTTTTTCGTATCGGTCATCGACCGTATAGGCGAAAATCATATCCGCATTATCGTAGTTGGTGCCTTTAGCCGTCACATGACTGTCATTATTGTCGTCCAACCGATGATCGCTACGTAACGCGCTGTAACCCTTCTCAGTGAAATCCTTCCACATCCCGGCCGGCGTTCCACGCCGAGCATCGCCACTGCTGGTAATACCTTCCAAGTCACCGTTGTCCGAATACTCACCACGGCTCTTGCCACGGGCGGTATGCGAGGTATCAATCCAGTTGAGTACCCGGGCGGCATTGTAGGCAGCGTCCGCCCTGGATTCGGGATCGGGATTGCTTGCAGTCCAGTCTCCCAGGCGCTCGTAAGCCAATTCACGATTGATATCTTTTTGATGGCCCAGGTTCTTCAGGATCGGATTGTCATCGATGATCTGTTCGGCACTGCGTCGATCCTCCGGCGCGCGCTTGACGTTTTCCTGAGGCACATAGTGCTGCTCCTTCTCACCCTTGAAAGCCACCGACAAAGGCGCGGCGTGCGGGGCATCGTTTGCGCGCATCGACTCCAACGAAGAAATAATCGCTTGGTGAATCGGGGAAATAGTCATCACGTAGTTTTCTCAACCAGTCATATCAGGATCCGCCATCTGGCGGGTGCGAGTGATGATTGGCGCATGAAGGATTTTCGGTTCCACATGCAGTGAGAAACCGCGGTTCGACATGGGTTGTTAAAGGCCAGCAATCCATATCCCTTTAATTTGCAGGAAGTTTCCTAGACAATCCCACGGCCTTGCGCCTGTTCAGTTCACTGGCTAGCCTTCGTTCCGTCGCTGCAGATCAGCGATCAGGGGTGAGATCCTGTGTTCGGGAGAGCCAAGTGTCACAACCGCGAGCAACATGCTCTATGGCGGCTGTGTGCGGGCAGACTTCGGTCTGACCGGGTTCTCCTGCCCCGGTAATCTCACCCCGCACATAGCTGCCACCTTTTGACGAGTGAGATCGGCAAAAGAATGGCTCCCAGCACTGCAGGAGCTTCATTACATGAACAAAATCGTCCCCGACCCACCCCGCTTCACCCCCGACCGCAAAATCTTCGAACGCGCCCTGAGCCACTACCTGCAACCCGCCTCAGCACCACCCTTCACCGTGCACCAAGACCTCAGCTTCGAAGACGCACTCGCGCAAATCTGCGACCTGCTGCGTTGCGCCGCCGCAACCGCCGCAAGCACCTGCCAGGCGTTGAGCGGCGAACAGCGCCACATGGCCGGCGCCACCGAGCACTTGATCAGCAACGCCAAAACCCTGGCCGACCGAGCGCTGGATTGCCTGCACACCGAGTGATCAGCTCACACACTTGGGTCCATTAACTGAAACGCCCTCACCGAGGCGAGGGCGTATCTTCAAGACGGATTTAAATCGCCAGGCATGTTCCCAGACACGCTACTTCGTAGGCGCACGGGTTTTAGCCGTTGCGCTATCACCAAGCTCCTCCTCAATACGAAGCAACTGGTTGTACTTGTTGTACTTGTTGTACTTGGCTACACGACTTTTAGGCTGGCTATCCGCACCCACTGCCGTTTTGTCGGTGGTGGGTGCCGATGGACCCTGGCCTTCGTTCGGGGCAACGTCTGCCGTGCCAAGTGACGATTCAACAGGTATATCCGCTTTATTAGCCATGATTATGTCCTCTGACAGTTAGTTAACACATCTTGATCATGCCCTCGGCCAACGACTTGAGAACCTGTGAAAATTCATAGGGTTAAATATTTTTCTAATCAAGGTTATTTCGAAACTGCCTTTAACCACTCATTCGCTTGATCGTTCCCACGCTCTGCGTGGGAATGCCGCCTGGGACGCTCCGCGTCCCGCCGAACAGCTCGCACAGGTGACGCAGAGCGTCACGGGATGCATTCCCACGCGGAGCATGGGAACGATCAATCAAACAACACATGCCCGCTCCCACATTGGATCTGAGTTGCCTGGGGCGACGTGGTCACATTCCGGGTAAACTCCCTTCCTTTTCACCGCCCTTCTCTGTTCATGGCGGTCATTCACTTTTCTGTTATTCACGGAGTTCGCCTTGCGTCTGTTCCACACCTCCGACTGGCACCTGGGCCAAAACCTTCACGGCCAGGAACGCGACTTCGAACATGCCTGTTTCCTGGCGTGGCTGCTGGGCCAACTCAAGGCCCACTGTCCGGATGCGCTGCTGATCGCCGGCGATATCTTCGACACGGTCAACCCACCGCTCAAGGCCCAGGAGCGGCTGTACGATTTCATCATCAGCGCCCACGAACAAAACCCCAACCTGACCATCGTGATGATCGCCGGCAACCACGACTCCGGCTCGCGCATCGAATTGCCCGCGCCGTTGATGCGCCGCTTGCGCACCCATGCCCTCGGCCGCGTGCTGTGGCTGGACGATGGCCAACTCGATGCCGAGCGCTTGCTGATCCCCCTGCCGGATGCCAAGGGCAAGGTCGCCGCGTGGTGCCTGGCGCTGCCCTTCCTGCGTCCGGCGGAAGTCACCGGTGCACACCTGGGCGACGACTACCAGCGCGGCATCGGCCAAGTGCATGAATGGCTGATCGCCGCCGCCAACGCCAAGCGCAAGAAAGGCCAGGCGCTGATTGCCATCAGCCATGCGCACATGGCGGGTGGCTCGGTGTCGGAAGACTCCGAGCGCAGCCTGATCATCGGCAATGCCGAGGCGCTGCCGGCCAGTCTGTTCGATAGAAGTGTCGCCTATGTGGCCCTCGGCCATTTGCACAAGCCGCAAAAGGTCAATGGCGAAGAACGCATTCGCTACAGCGGCTCGCCGATTCCGCTGTCTTTTTCAGAAATCAACTACAAGCACCAGATTCTCGACGTGACGTTCCAGGGCCAGGCGCTGGTCAGCGTCGAACCGCTGCTGATCCCCCGCGCCGTCAACCTGCAACGCCTGGAAGCCGCGCCCCTGGCCGATATTCTCAGACAACTGGCCGACCTGCCCGACGTCGACCTGCTGGCCGACACCCAGCGCCAGCCGTGGCTGGAAGTGCGCGTACGCCTCGACGAACCGCAACCCGACCTGCGCCAGCAGATCGAAAACGCCCTGGACGGCAAGGCCGTGCGCCTGGTGCGCATCGCCGCGGAATACGCCGGCAAACGCGGCAGCGACGCTACCGACGAAGAGCGCTTGATCGAACTTGACCAGCTCACGCCCCAGGAGCTGTTCAGCCGCGCCTGGCAGGACAGCTACGGCAGTGCGGTGGATGAACAGACCTTGAAGGATTTCGCCGTGCTGCTCCAGGAAGTGCAACAGGAGAGCGAACAGCCATGAAGATCCTCGCCATCCGCCTGAAGAACCTCGCCTCCCTGGCCGGCCCGTTCGAGATCGACTTTACCGCCGAGCCTTTGGCCAGCGCCGGTCTGTTCGCGATTACCGGGCCGACCGGCGCCGGCAAAAGTACCTTGCTCGATGCACTGTGCCTGGCGCTGTTTGGCGCCGTACCACGCCTGGGCGATACCGGCCAGGCGAAAATGCCGGACGCCGACAGCGATATCTCCATCGGCGACCCCCGCACATTGTTGCGGCGCGGTACCGGCGGCGGTTATGCCGAAGTGGACTTTGTCGGCGTCAGTGGCCGTCGCTACCGTGCGCGCTGGGAAGCCAACCGCGCCCGCGACAAGGCCAGCGGCAAGTTGCAGAACAGCCGCCAGAGCCTGATCGACCTGGACAGCGACCAACTGCTGGCCAGCCAGAAAACCGAATACAAAACCCAGCTGGAATTGGCCCTGGGCCTGAACTTTGAACAGTTCACCCGCGCCGTGCTGCTGGCGCAAAGCGAGTTCAGCGCCTTCCTCAAGGCCAACGACAACGAACGCAGCGAACTGCTGGAGAAGCTCACCGATACCGCGCTCTACACCCAGCTCGGCCGACGCGCCTTCGACAAGGCCAAGGACGCCCGGGACGTGCACAAGCAGTTGCAGGACCAAGCCACCGGCGTGGTGCCCCTCGCGCCCGAAGCCCGTGCCGAGCTGGACCAGCAATTGGACGCCGCACAACAACAGCTCAAGACCCAGCAAGCCCAGCTCAAGCAGTTGGAGTTGCAGCACACCTGGCTCAAGGAGCTGCGTGAATGGCAAGCGCGCCAACTCGCCGCCACCGAAGCGCTGCAGCAGGCGCAGGCCGAGTGGGATAACCAGGGCCAGCAACGCCAGGACCTGAGCCGCCTGGACCAGTTGGCGCCGCAGCGCCACCACTTCGCGCGCCGGGCAGAACTGCGCACCGTGCTTGAGCCGTTAGCCGCGCAGATTCAGCTGCATAGCCAACAACAAGGCGAATTGCATACCCGCCAGGAACAGGCCCAGCAACAACAAGCCATGGCGCAAGCCGCATTGGCCCAAGCCATGCAAAACCAGGCTGACGCCCTGCCTTTGCTGCGCCAGGCCTTTGAGGAGCAAAACACCCTCGCCCACTTGACTAAAGAACTGGCCAAGCGCACCGAGGACAAACAGCAGCATGAAAACGCCTGCCATCAAGGACAGGTCCAGCTCAATGGCTTGCTCGAAAAGCAGCGCCAGGTCGCCGAACGCCTGCAAGGCCTGGCCACCGGACTTGAACAGAGCGCCGCCCTCGCCCCGCTGAGCGAGGCCTGGAGCGCCTACCGCGACCGCCTGCAGCAGTTGATGCTGATCGGTAACCGCTTGAACAAAGGCCAGGCCGAGCTGCCGCAACTGGAGCAACGCGCCACCCACGCCGCCGCACAGTTCACCCAGCAACGCGAGGCCCTGGACCTGCTGTATCAGGAGGCCGGCGCCGAGCCCCATGCGGTGGCCGAACAGATCCAGCTGCTGGCCAGCCTGCTGCAAGACAATCGTAAACAGCAACGCGCTTTCGAAGACCTGACGCGCCTGTGGGACAGCCAGCAGCAGCTCGACCACCAGGCCAGTGTCCTCGCGCAGAAGCTTGCCGATGCCCACCAGCAACGCGAGCAACTGAACCAGACCGGCTTGCAGACCAAGGCCGAGCTGACCGTGGCCGAACAGACCCTGACGGTGACCAAACAGCTGCTGGAACGCCAGCGCCTGGCCCGCAGCGCCAGCGTCGAGGAATTGCGCGCGCGGTTGCAGGACGAGCAGCCCTGCCCGGTGTGCGGCAGCCATGAGCACCCGTACCATCAACCCGAAGCGCTGCTGCAAAGCCTCGGCCGCCATGATGAAAACGAGGAGGCCCTGGCGCAGAAAGCCGTGGATACGCTCAAGGAAAAACTCACTGAGCTGCGCGGTGAAGTGGGCGGCTTGATCGCCCAGCAGAAGGAATACCTGCAACAGCAGGAGCAACTGGCGGCGCAACAGCAAGCGCTCAAGCCGAGCATGGACGCGCACCCGCTGTGCGCGGCATTGCTCAACCAGGATGCGGCCAAGCGCAGCGCCTGGCTGGCCCAGCAACTGGCCCAACTCACCCAGAGCATCGCCCAGGACGAACAACGCCAAGGCGCCCTGCTCAACCTGCAACAAAACGCCGGGCGCCTGCAGCAGCAACTGCAAGCCGCCCAGGAAGCCAGCCAGCAGGCCCGCCAATTACTGGCAGACCAGCAACGCGAGCTGGCCAGCGACCGTGAACGCCTCGACCAGGAACTCAACGCCTTCGCCAGCCTGTTGCCTGCCGACACCCTGGAAGGTCTGCGCGCTGAACCTGCCGCCACCTTCATGCAACTGGACCAGCAGGTCAGCCAGCGCCTTGAACAGCTCGGTTATCAACGCGACGAACTGGCGGAGCAACAGGAACGCCAACAGGCGATAGAAAAGGAACAGACCCACCAGCAGCATCGCCAGCAACAACTCGATGCGTTGGTGCAGCAGGTCACCGAACTGGCCACCCAACAACAGGCGGCCCGGGAAAAGCTCGGCGCATTGCTCGGCGAACACCGCAGCGCCGAACAATGGCAGCAGCAGTTGGACCAAGCCGGCAGCCAGTCACGCCAGAGTGAGACCGACGCCAACAAGCAGTTGCAAGAGATCCACAACGCATTGGTCCAACTTGCCGCCGATCTCAAGGCCCAGCAGGAACGCCAGCAGGCGCTGCAGGCCGAGCAGCAGACACTCGACACGCGCATCAGCGAGTGGCGCGCCCTGCACCCGGAACTCGACGACGAAGGCCTCAACCGCCTGCTCGCCGTCGATGAGGCCCAGGTCAGCCAATTGCGCCAGCAGGTGCAGCACAGCGAAAAAGCCGTCGAACAAGCCAAGGTCCTGCTGCAAGAGCGCGAACAACGGCTCGCCGAGCACCAGGCCCTGCACAACGGCAACCTCGAAGCCGAAGCACTGGACAGCGCCCTGGCCACACTCAACCAGCAATTGGCCGAGGCTGAAAAAGCCTGCGCCGAACTGCGCGCGCGCCAATCCGAAGACCAGCGTCGCCAGGAGGCCAACCAGGCCTTCGCCGCGCAGATCGCCCAGGCTTATGACGAATGGCAGCGTTGGGCACGCTTGAATGCGCTGATCGGCTCGGCCACCGGCGACACTTTCCGCAAGATCGCCCAGGCCTATAACCTCGACTTGCTGGTGCACCACGCCAACGTGCAACTGCGCCAGCTGGTGCGGCGCTACCGCCTCAAGCGCGGTGGCAGCATGCTTGGCCTGCTGGTGATGGACACTGAAATGGGCGACGAACTGCGTTCGGTGCATTCGTTGTCCGGCGGCGAAACCTTCCTGGTGTCGTTGGCGCTGGCCCTGGGCTTGGCGTCGATGGCCTCCAGCACACTGAAGATCGAGTCGCTGTTTATCGACGAAGGCTTTGGCAGCCTGGACCCTGAGTCGCTCCAATTGGCCATGGACGCGCTGGATGGCTTGCAGGCCCAGGGACGCAAGGTGGCGGTGATCTCCCATGTGCAGGAAATGCACGAACGCATTCCGGTGCAGATCCAGGTCAAGCGCCAAGGCAATGGCTTGAGCACCCTGGAGGTCACGTGAGCGAGATACGGCTGTATTCGTTCCGGCGTTGCCCGTATGCGATGCGTGCGCGCCTGGCCTTGCGCTATTGCGGTGTGCCCGTGCGCATCATCGAGGTAAGCCTGAAGGCCAAACCGGTTGAAATGCTGGCGCTGTCACCCAAGGGCACGGTGCCGGTGTTGAGTGCGGATGGCGCGGTGATCGATGAAAGCCTGGCAATCATGCAGTGGGCGCTGGCACGGCACGATCCGGATGACTGGCTGCTGCAAGGCGATCCAGCGGTGTTGGCACTGATTGCCGAGAACGACCACAGCTTCAAGTATCAATTGGATCGATACAAGTACGCCGAACGTTATCCCGAACAGCCCATGGAAGATTACCGGGCCGCGGGCGAAGTGTTCCTGCGAAAACTGGAGCAATTGCTGGCCGAACGCGAGTACCTGCTGGCCGATCACCCGAGCCTGGCGGACATGGCCCTGGCGCCTTTTGTGCGACAGTTTGCCCACGTGGATCGGGAATGGTTCGCCGGTGCGCCGTATCCAAAGTTGCAGAGGTGGCTGGAGTGTTTTTTGAATTCGCCGCTGTTTATTAGCGTGATGGCAAAACCCCACCTGCTGACGATTTAACCCTGCACCAGGTTCAACAACCGCTCGCGGGCAATCTCCGGCTCGCCGTCCGCCAGTTGTACCGAGGACAGGATAGGAGCGGAATAAAGGACCAGGATGAGTGCCGCGAGTCGGAGTGCCATGCTGTCGATTCCAGGAGATAGGCGTCAATATTCGAGCGCCAAATTTAAACTCATGGCAATGTGATATCAATGATTTTATGCAGCAGATGCACAAACGCCAAACCACTCGAACGAGGCAGGCTTCGTTCCAGTGGTTTGGCGTCTGCGGGTGTGCAGGGTCAATCAGCGTTCACGGCTGGGTTTTGTGGTCCAGCGCGGCGTAGAAATTAGCGCTTTGTTGCAGGTATTTCTGGGTATAGGCGCTGGTGCTGGACGGCTTGCCGGAGACTTCCACGCTGGCCGCGGCCGGCAAGGCCACAGTGGCGGAAACGGCAGAAGCGGCAATGACGGAGAAAAGATTCAAGTTCATGGCGGTAACCCTCGTGTGCGTTTGGTTGAGTGGCCGGGGAAGGCCTTGGAACTCAACTTACGCCCGAGGGCTGAGTCTTAGAAATGCTTTGAAACACTAGCCGCCATCAATAGAATTAATAGCAGGGTTCAGGCCCCGTTGCGCGGGGCCTGCGGCTTATTGACGCACCAGGAACTTGAGATCGCTGGGCGCATCAATCGGCATTTTCTGCGCGGTTTTACCGAGCAGGCCGGTTTTAGGGTCGCGTTCGACCACCACGATTTCATTGCTCTTCTGGTTGGCGACCAGCAGGAATCTGCCGGTCGGGTCCAGGCTGAACTCGCGCGGATGGTCACCCTCAACGGAACGGCGTTGCAGCTCCTTGAGGTGCCCGGTGGCCGGGTCGATGCCGAACACCACGATGTGGTTGGCCGTGCCGCGATTGCTCACGTACAGGAATTTGCCGTCGCTTGACGCATGCAGCGCCGCACCGGCCTTGTCGGATACCGGTTGGCCGGCGGCGTAGTCCACCAATTGGGTCTGGGTCAGTTGGCCGTCTTTGTAGTCGAACACCGCAATCTGGGCGCTCATTTCGGTGGTCAGCCAGGCATGCTTGCCATCGGCGCTGAACAACAGGTGGCGCGGGCCGCTGCCAGGTGGCAGTTGCACCGAGGCCGGGTTGGCCGGCGTCAGTGGCAGCTCGTGGTTGGCCTTGGGGTCGTAGCGGTAGGCGAACAGCTTGTCAGCGCCCAGATCCTGGACAAACACGTAATTGCCATCCGGCGAGGACACCACCGAGTGCACATGGTTGGACGCCTGCCGCTCGGGATTCACGCGACTGGCCGGGTGCCCGCTCAGTTGCACCGGAGCCGACAGCTTGCCCTGGGCATCGACCGGCAGTACCGCCAGGCTTCCACCCGGGTCTTCGACCACCGAGTAGTTGGCGACGAACAGGTAGCGGCCATCGGCGGCGACGCTGGCATGGGTGGGCTCGTTGCCCAGGCTCTGCACCTGGTTGATCAGGGTCAGTTGGTGGTTGCGCGGGTCAATGCTGTAGCTGCTCACGCGGCCTACCGGGTCTTTCTGACCGGGACCATTCTCGTTGACCACAAACAGGTGCTTCTGGTCCTTGGAAAGCGTCAGCCATGAGGGGTTATCGGCCGTGGCCGCCAATACCGGGCGGCCTTGGAACCGGCCGGTGCGGCTGTCGAACTGCAGGCGGTAGATGCCTTCGCTGGTGCCGGCGGTGTAGCTGCCCACCAGCACTTCATACGTCTCGGCCGGTGCAGCCTGTACCGACATCGCACCGACACTGCCCGCCATCAGCAGGGGCCAGAATCTACGCATCATCCGCTTCGTCCTCATCGTTGTTGTTGTCGCCCTTGATCGCGCTCAGGCAGACCAGACGGTGTTCACCGTCCTCGTTGCTCAGCAGCCAGCTTTGCAAGCTGTCATCAAAGGTGGCGGCGTTCAGTTGATCTGGACTGAACGTCCAACGCTTGAGTTCCCGGCCATCCATGCTTTCGATCTGCAAGTGCTGGTCAAAGGTGAAGTCGAAGGCGTGCAGCCCATCGATGATCAGCATGTCGCTGGTGGTAAGGGCGGTGGTCAGGGGGGTGGCGGTCATGGTGGTCGGTCATTTACGAGGAAGGTCGCAATGATAGCGGAAACAGTCGCATGGACACAGAACCCAATATGGGAGCGGCGATGCGACGATTCGACTTGCTCGCGAAAGCGGTGTGTCAGCCATACATCTGTTGACTGAACCACCGCCATCGCAGGCAAGCCAGCTCCCACAGGGTTGGAATGTGTTGGGCCCTGGATCAGTGGGCAAACAACGAATTGCCCTTCTGCCCCGCCAACTTCTCTGGCTTGATCAGGAACCGCGCCAGCGCCGGCAGCAGCCACAGCGCGCCGAACATGTTCCACAGCAGCATGAAGGTCAGCATCAGGCCCATGTCGGCTTGGAACTTGATGGCCGAGAAGATCCAGGTGCACACGCCGATCGCCAGGCACAAACCGGTGAACAGCACCGCCTTGCCGGTGGACTTGAGCGTCTGGTAATAAGCCTCTTGCAGCGGCAGGCCGGCGCGCAAGAAACTTTCCAGGCGGCTGTAGATGTAGATGCCGTAATCCACGCCGATCCCCACGCCAAGGGCCACCACCGGCAAGGTCGCGACCTTGACGCCGATGCCCATGAAAGCCATCAGCGCGTTACCGAGCACCGAGGTCAGCACCAGCGGCAGCACGATGCACAAGGTCGCCGCCCAGGAACGGAAGGTGATCATGCACATGGTCGCTACGCACAGGTACACCAGGATCAGGATGGTCAGCTCGGACTCCTTGATCACCTCGTTGGTGGCCGCTTCGATCCCGGCATTACCGGCGGCCAGGATGAATTCCAGGCCGTCCTTGTTGTTTTCCCTGGCGAAGTCCTGCACCGCATGCACCGCACGGTCGAGGGTTTCGGCCTTGTGGTCGTTGAGGAACACCAGTACCGGCGCCAGGGAACAGGTGTTGTTGTACAAGCCATCGGCACGGGCGATGGAGTTGTTCAGTACATCGGGGTTACGCGACAGGGTTTCCCACTTCAGGTTGCCCTCGTTCATGCCCTTGATCATCTGCTTGGACACGGTCACCAACGAGATCGCCGACTGCACGCCCTCGGTGTTCTGCATTTTCCACATCAACTGGTCGATGGGCGCCATGGCTTCATAGCGTGAGCAGCCTTCGGCCTTGGTCTTGACCATCACCACCAGCACGTCGGAGCTGGTGGAGTAGTTGCTGATGATGAAGTTGTTGTCTTTGTTGTAGCGCGAGTCCGGGCGCAGTTCCGGCGCGCCCTGGTCAAGGTCACCGATCTTCAGGTTCTGGCTGTACCAGAGGCCGCCACCGAAGGCGACCAGCGCCAGCAGGATCGAGACCGGTGCGACCTTGGCGCTGGCGAACCTGGACAGCAGGCGCCAGAACGGATGCTCGCGGTGCGCGTCTTTCTTGCTGATGGCAATGGCACGCTGGCTGATGCCGACATAGGAGATCGCCACCGGCAGCAGGATCAGGTTGGTGAACACAATCACCGCCACACCGATGGACGCACCGATGGCCAGCTCGCGGATCACGCCGATGTCGATGATCAGCAGCGTGATAAAGCCCACGGCGTCGGCCAGGATCGCGATCATCCCCGGCAGGAACAGTTGCCGGAACGTGCGTCGCGCCGCGGTCAGCGCATTGTCGGCCTCACTGGATTGCAGCGCGATACCGTTGATCTTCTGCACACCGTGGGAAATACCGATGGCGAAAATCAGGAACGGCACCAGCATCGAATAGGGATCGAGGCCAAAACCGAAGAAGTGCATCAGCCCCAACTGCCAGATCACCGCCACCAGCGTGGTGCTCAACACGGCGATGGTGCTGCGCAGGCAGTGGGTGAACCACAGCAGCAACACCAGGGTGATGACGAATGCGATGCCGAAGAACAGCACCACCATCACCAGGCCGTCGATCAGGTCGCCCACCTTCTTGGCGAAACCGACGATGTGGATTTTTACGTTGGGGTTCTGCGCTTCGAACTTGTCGCGAATCTTGTCTTCGAGTTCATGGGAGAACTTGCGATAGTCCAGGGCCAGCAGCTTGCCCTGGTCCTGCGGGTCCGGGTAAGACTCCAGCAGCGGGATATCGACGATGCTCGATTTGAAATCGTTGGCCACCAGGCGCCCAACCTGGCCGGACTTGAGCACGTTGTTGCGCAGTTGATCGAGGCTTTGCGGCGAGCCGTTGTAGCTCTGCGGGATTACTTCGCCACCGGCAAAGCCTTCTTCGGTCACTTCGGTCCAGCGCACGCTGGGGCTCCACAGCGATTTGAGGCCCGAGCGGTCGACGCCGGAGATGTAGAACACCTCGTCGTTGATCTGGCGCAGGGTCTCCATGTACTCCTTGCTAAAAATGTCGCCGTCCTTGGCTTCCACCGAGATGCGCACCGTATTGCCAAGGTTCGCCAAATCGTTGCGGTGCTCCATCATCTTCTCGATGAAGGGGTGCTTGAGGGGGATCATCTTTTCAAAGCTGGTTGACGGGCGAATCAAGGTCGCCTGCCAGAACAGGAAAATACTCACCAGCAGGCAGATGACGATCACCGCCGGGCGGTTGTTGAAAATCAGGCGCTCAAGAAAGGTCGCTTTATCGTTGTGATGACTGCTCATTCTTTGCCCGCCTTCTTATTGTTTTGTCGGTTCGGCGCCGGCAGCGGTAGCGATGCGAACGCCGCCCTGCCCGACCAGAATCAAGTTGCCATTGCCCGCCGCTGTGACCGCCGAGAGTGATATACGGTCCGGGCGATTGAACACGCTGAAGGTCTGCCCGCCGTCGCGGCTGACCACAACGCTGCCGCCATTGCCGACGACGACGATGGCGCCATCTTCCAGCAAGGTCGCGCCGGACAGACCAAACTCCAGCGCTCCCCGCGCCGCATTCAATTCGACCTGCTCCCAGGTGCCGCCGAAATCCGTGGACCGGTACAGGTTGCCGCGCAAACCGTAGGCCAGCAGGGTCTGCGGTTGAGCGGTGCCGATCACACCGAACAGCGAGCCCTCATAGGGACCCTCGAGTTTTTCCCAGGTCTGGCCGTCGTCGCTGGAACGGAACATGCTGCCCTGTTCGCCGACGATAAACAGGCCGGCGTCCTTGATGTGGGCGATGGCGTTGAGGTGATACTGGTCTTCGTTGTCGAGGCGGTCGCTGACGTCTGCCCAGGTTTTGCCGCCGTCGGTGGTTTCGATCAATGCACCGTAGGCGCCGACGGCCAGGCCGTGGCTGGCGTCGTTGAACCACACATCGAGCAACGGGGCTTCGCGCTTGAGGTCCTGGTATTGCTGGGTCCAGGTGGCGCCGCCGTCGACGCTTGCGAGAATTTGCGCATCGTGGCCCACCGCCCAGCCCTGCTTGTCATCGACGAAATACACCGCCGTGAGCAGTTGCCGGGTGGGGACTTTGGCTTGGGTCCAGGTGTTGCCCTCGTCATCGGAATAGAGGATGTGCCCGCGATCGCCGACGGCCACCAGGCGCTTGCCGGCATGCACCACGTCGATCATCAGGCCTTTGACGGCCTTGGGCGATTCAATCGCAAACGCAGGCGTTGCGGTGGTATCGCTGGCTGCCAGTACCGGTGTCGACAACGCGCCACCGATCAGCAGCGAGAGCGCTGTGGCCAGCAACGCAACCTTGCGTGCGGCGCGCGGGCGGCAAACAACCCAACCCATGACAGGCTCACTCATAGACCTTTCTCCCATTTATTATTGTTATCGCTGCCTTCCGCGGCCTTGAAACCTGCAATCTAGAGCGCCCGGAGGAAGCAGCGGCCATCCTATCGGGCTTTCGAATCGTCTGACAATCGGCGCTACGTTATCTTTTGTTAACTGACGGCGTTTGGCCATAGGGTGAATGTAGCTGTATTCGCCGGGGTGATCACTGATCATGATATGAATTTTTATTCCATCTATTGAGTTTTGAGAATTTTTATTCCATTAATACGCCTTCTGAACAACAATAATTCAAAAGGACCCTGGCGATGCGTGAACTCGGAATCGGCTTGATTGGCACGGGCTTCATGGGGCGTGCCCATGCGTTGGCGTTCAATAATGCGCGCACGGTGTTTGAACTGCCCGTACACCTCAAACTGGCCGCCCTGGCCGATGCCGATACCGCACGCGCCCAGCACTGCGCCACGGCGTGGGGCTTTGCCAGGGCCCATGGCGACTGGCAAGCGCTGATCGATGACCCCGATGTGGACGTGGTAGCGATCACCACACCGAACCATTTGCATTACCCCATGGCCATGGCGGCGATTGCAGCGGGTAAAGCGGTGTATTGCGAGAAACCGTTGGCCGTGAGCCTGGAACAGTCCGAGGCAATGCGCCGCGCCGCCAGCGTGGCCGGTGTAGTGACGCGGGTGGGCTACAACTATCAGCATAACCCGATGATCGTTCTGGCCAAGCAGATGATCGCCAGCGGTGTACTGGGCCAGATCACCACCGTCCAGTTTGAGAATTCCGAGGACTTCCTGGCCAACCCGCAAACGCCATGGGGCTGGCGCTGCGAAGCCACCCATGCTGGCGGCACGCTGGCGGACCTGGGCAGCCACGCGCTGGCCATGGCGCGCTATCTGGTGGGCGATATCATCAGTGTCTGCGCCGACACACAGACCGTGCACCCCCTGCGCCCCGCCAGCCCCGACAGCCTCGACCTGCGTGCGATCAGCGTCGACGACCAGGTGCATGCGTTGCTGCGGTTCGCCAACGGTGCCCGGGGTACGTTGAGCAGCAGTTGGATCAAGCACGGCTACAAGAACCACCTGAGTTTCGAGATCGGCGGCACCCTGGGCACCCTGGCCTTCGATCAGGAGCGCCTGAATGAATTGCGCCTGTATTGCGCCGGGCAAGCGGGGTTCCAAACGCTGCTGGCCGGCCCGGAACTGCCTGGTTATGCGGCATTCAGCCCGGCGCCGGGGCATCAACTGGGATACAACGAGTTGAAAACACTGGAGGTACAGGAACTGATCATGGCCGTGGCCGGCCAGGGCGCCGATGGCAGTGACTTCGAGGCAGCGTGGGAGGTAGAACGACTGGCGGCGGCGATTCGCGTGGCGGCCAAGGAAGAGCGCTGGGTCAACGTGAGCTCGATCTAGCCCCCCGAACCCAGTGGGCGCTGGCTTGCCTGCGATGGCCATAGGTATCTACACATCTTTCACAGACTGGCGAGTCCCCCTGTGGCGAGCGGGCTCGCCCCGCGTTGGGCTGCGCAGCAGCCCCAGTCAGCAGAATGCGGTGTATCAGACATTCCGCAGAATCTGATTTTAGGGCTGCTGCGCAGCCCAACGCGGGGCAAGCCCGCTCGCCACAACAGCTCATTCACTGAGGTTCAGCGCCAAACCCAGATGTTTAGACACCTATGCTGCGATGGCGGTGTATCAGTCGATGAATGAAGTGCCTGACACACCGCCATCGCGGGCAAGCCCGGCTCCCACAGGATTAGCGGTGAAGGCTTAACGCAAAGCCCGGCGCAGCACTTTGCCCACGGTGGTCTTGGGCAATTCCGTGGTCCGAAACTCCACATACCTGGGCACCTTGTACCCCGTGAGGTAGACCCGGCAATGGGCAAGGAGCTGCTCCTGGGTCAGGTTCGGGTCCTTGCGCACCACAATGATTTTCACCCGTTCCCCCGTCACACCGTCTTCCACACCAATGGCCGCCACTTCCGCGACCCCTGGGTGCAACGCCACCACGTCCTCGATTTCATTGGGGTACACGTTGAAGCCCGAAACCAGGATCATGTCCTTCTTGCGGTCCACCAGGCGGATATAGCCGCGCTCATCCATCACGCCGATATCACCGGTCGACAACCACCCGTCGGCGTCCAGCACCTCGGCCGTGGCCTCCGGGCGTTTCCAGTAGCCCTGCATCACTTGGGGGCCGCGCACTTGCAGTTCGCCCTGTTCACCGATGTCGGCCAGTTCGCCATCTTCGCGCATGAACCGCACCCAGGTCGACGGTAATGGCACGCCGATACTGCCGGTGAATTCCATCTCGCGCATGCGGGCGATGTTGATCGGGCTGATGCTCACCACCGGCGAGCACTCGGTCAGGCCGTAACCTTCGATGATCGGCAACCCGGTGACTTCCTTCCAGCGCTTGGCGATCGCCGTGTGCGTGGCCATGCCGCCGGCGATCACCATGCGCAGGTCGGAAAAATCCCGCGCGCAAAACGCCTTGTTTTCCAGCAAGCCATTGAACAGCGTGTTGACCCCGGCAATGCCGTTGAAGCGTTCCTTGCGCAGGATCATCTGCACCCGCTTCACGTCCCGAGGGTTGGCGATCAGGATGTTGCGCCCGCCCAGGCACATGAACATCAGGCAGTTCACCGTCAGGGAAAAGATGTGGTACAGCGGCAGCAGGGTGACGTTGGTTTCCTGCTTGTCCTGGTCCAGTTGGTCGCCGACCCAGGCCTTGGCTTGCAACAGGTTGGCGATGATATTGCGGTGGCTGAGCATTACGCCCTTGGCATCGCCGGTGGTGCCGCCGGTGTATTGCAGGAAGGCCAGGTCGTCGCGGTGCAGATCCACCGGGAAATGGGTGAGCCCGCGCCCCAGCTTCAATGCCTGGTTGAACCGCACCGATCCCTGCAAATTGAACGCTGGCACCTGCTTCTGCACAGTGCGCAGGATGAAATTCATCGCCGCCCCCTTGAAGGTGCCGAGCAGGTCGCCGATGGCGGCGATCACCACGCGTTTGACACTGCTGCCGGCGATGACTTTCTCCAGGGTGTGGGCGAAATTTTCGAAGATCACCACGGTTTGCGCGCCGCTGTCCTTGAGCAGATGCTTGAGCTCGTGGCCGGTGTACAACGGGTTGACGTTGACCACCACCGCGCCGGCCAGGATCGTGCCCAGCAGGCAGATCGGGTACTGCAAGCAGTTGGGCATCATCAGCGCCACGCGGTCGCCTTTCTGCACGCCCTGGGCCTGCAGCCAGGCGGCAAATGCAATGCCCTGCACCTGCCAGTCGGCGTAGGTCATTTCGGTGCCGATGCTGACATACGCCACACGCTCGTGGAATTTTTCCAGGTGCTCGAGGAACACCTCGCGCAACGAGGGGTAGGCTTCGATAGCCGCATCGATATCCGCCGGGACGCCGGGCAAGTAAGCGTTCAGCCAGATCCGTTCGGTGTGTTCCAGGCTTACAGCGTTCATGGCAGTTTCCTTGTTGTTGTTTTTGGCAAAACTACTTTTCGACGATGGCGGTAATGCCCAGCCCGCCCGCCGCGCAGATGGAAATCAGGCCGCGGCCGCCGCCGTTTTCGTGAATGGTCTTGGCCAGCGTCGCCAATTGCCGGCCACCCGTGGCGGCGAAGGGATGGCCGCAGCCGAGTGAGCCACCGTTGACGTTGATCTTCGCCCGGTCGATGGCGCCCAGCGGCGCATCCAGGCCCAGGCGCGTGCGGCAGTAATCGGCGTCTTCCCAGGCCTTGAGGGTGCACAGCACCTGGGCGGCAAAGGCTTCGTGGATTTCGAAGAAGTCGAAGTCCTCCAAGCCCAGGCCTTCGCGCTGGAGCATGCGTGGCACCGCGTAGGCCGGGGCCATCAACAAGCCTTCGGTGCCGTCGACAAAACTCACCGCCGCCGTCTCGCCGGTGCGCAGATAAGCCAGCACCGGCCAGCCATTGGCGGCGGCCCATTCTTCGCTGGCCAGCAACACCACCGAGGCGCCATCGGTCAGCGGCGTGGAGTTGCCCGCGGTGAGCGTGCCGTCCTGTCGGTCGTAGGCCGGCGCCAGGCCGGCGAGTTTCGCCAGACTGGCGTCGGCACGCAGGTTGTTGTCCTTTGCCAGGCCGCGGTGGGGGCTGATCAAGTCGTCGAAGAAGCCACGTTTGTAAGCCGCCTCCAGGCGCTGATGGCTGGTGAGGGTCAGCTCATCCTGGGCCAGGCGCTTGATCTGCCAGCGCTTGGCCATTGCTTCGCAGTGCTCGCCCATGGACAGGCCGGTGCGCGGCTCGCCATTGCGCGGCAGCAGCGGCTTGAAGAACATCGAGGGTCGGGCTTTAAGCAGCGCCTTGAGCTTGTCGCCCATGCCCTTGGCGCGGTTGGCCGCGAGCAAGGTGTGACGCAAGGACTCGTTGATGCCGATGGGCGCGTCGGAGGTGGTGTCGGCACCGCCGGCAATGCCCACCTCGATCTGCCCGAGGGCGATCTTGTTGGCCACCAGCAACGCCGCTTCCAGGCCGGTGCCGCAGGCTTGCTGCACGTCGTAGGCCGGCGTGTCGGCGGACAGGGTGGTCGAGAGCAACGACTCACGCGCCAGGTTGAAGTCCCGCGAATGCTTGATCACCGCGCCGGCGGCGAACTCACCCAGGCGTTGGCCGTGCAGGTGGTAGCGGTCGACCAGGCCCTGCAGCGCGGCGACCAACAGGTCCTGGTTGCTGTCGTGGGCGTAGACGGTGTTGGAACGCGCGAACGGGATGCGGTTGCCGCCGATAATCGCGACGCGGCGGACCGGGGCCGGGTTAAAGCTGTAGTCAGTCATTTAAGGCTCTCATTCCAGATGAACAACCCACGCATATGGGGCTTGTCGCCCGCGAAATTGCGCACCTCGAACTCACGGCGCGGGCCTGTCACCGGCAGGTTCCACAGCGCCACTTGGCCAGGCAGGAAAATCGGCAGCTTGAAGTCGCAATGGGCCTCGGCCTGGTCCAGCCCGCCGCGCGGTTGCTGCGCCGCCAGCGCGCGGCCCAGGGTCCACATGCCGTGGGCGATGGCGCGGCGAAAGCCGAAGAGCTTCGCGCCGATCACCGACGTGTGGATCGGGTTGAAATCGCCCGAGACCTTGGCAAAGCGCCGGCCCAGGTCGGCGGGCAGCACCCAGCGTTGGGTGCGCAACAGCCCTTCCTCCGACAAAGGCAGCGCGTCCTCCCACGGCTCGCCAATCGGGTCCTGGACATCACGGCGCAGGTACAGGCTGTCGCTCTCCCACACCAGGCTGCCGTTGCCGTAGGCGCGAGTGGCAATGCTCAGCGCCTGCCCCTTGGGATGGGCGACCCAGCGCTCGCAATACACTTCCAGGCGCAACGCCTGGCCTTGGTGCAGGCGCTGGTGCTGACGAATGCGATTGGCCAGGTGCACCATGCCGCTGGCCGGGTACGGGAAATTCGGGCGGGTCAGCAGCATCAGGTGCAGAGGGAATGCCAACACGTGGGGGTACGACAACGGCACGCCCTGCTCGCGGCGAAAACCACAAGCACGCGCATACGCGGCGATGCCGGTGGCGGACAGTTCCACCGCCGAACGCACCAGGCGCGCCTTGGGCAGAACAGGCGCACCGTCGAGCTTGGGCTTGCGCAAGGCCCGCACGCCGTCCAGCAACAAGCGAGTACGCGAGGGCGCTGAGTCGATAATCTGCGTCACGTAGTCCATGGCTCAGGCTCCCAGCAGGCTTTGGCCGCACACGCGTACGACTTGGCCGTTGACCCCGCCAGACGCCGGGTGCGCCAGCCAGGCAATGGTCTCGGCCACGTCGATCGGTTGCCCGCCCTGGGACAGCGAATTCATGCGCCGCCCCGCTTCACGGATCATCAACGGGATTTTTGCAGTCATCTGGGTTTCGATGAACCCCGGCGCCACTGCATTCACGGTGACATGCTGCGCTGCCGCACGCGGTGCCAGGCCCTGCACCAGACCGATCACACCGGCCTTGGACGTCGCGTAATTGCTTTGCCCCAGGTTGCCGGCAATGCCGGAAATCGACGACACGCAGACGATGCGCCCACCGGGGTTCAGGCCCTGGCTTTCCAGCAACGCATCGCTCAGTTGCAACGGCGCCTCAAGGTTGACCGCCAGCACGCTGCGCCAGGCGGCCTCGGTCATTTTGGCGATGGTCTTGTCGCGGGTAATCCCGGCGTTGTGCACCAGCACATCGAAAGCACCGTATTGGCTGACATGGGCTTGCAGCCGTGCGACGGCATCTGCCGCGGTGATATCCAAGGGCAACGCCGAACCACCGACACTGTCCGCCGCCTGTTGCAGCGCGGCCTGGGCCTGGGGCACATCCACGCAGACGACGTGGGCGCCATCGCGCGCCAGCACCTGGGCGATCGCCAGGCCGATGCCGCGGGACGCGCCGGTGACCAGGGCGCGGCGGCCGGCGAAAGGCTTGTCCCAATTGACGCTGACGTGGCCGTCCACCGGTTTTTCCAAGCGCACCACTTGCCCCGACACATAGGCCGAACGGCGCGACAGGAAGAAGCGCAAGCTGCTGTCCAGGGCGTCTTCGGCGCCAGGTGCCACGTAGATCAACTGCACGGTGATTGCCCGGCGCAGTTCCTTGGCCAGCGAACGCACCAAGCCTTCAAGGGCGCGCTGAGCGATGGCCTGGGGCAAACCCTCGCAATGCTCCGGCGCGGTGCCAAGTACCACCACCCGGCCATGTTGGCCAAGGCGCCTGGCATTGGCGTGGAAGAACCCATACAGCTCATCCAGTTGTTGCGGACCAGCCACGGCGCTGGCGTCGAATACCGCGCCTTGCACTTTCACCGTGGACGGCGCATTGAGCGTGGCCGGGATGGCGGTAACCGTGTCGGTAGCCGCGAAAATCCGCTGCACCTCGGCGGCCAGGCGCCCTGCCCCGGCGACGATGGCCGGGTTGGCCAGGCCTTGTTGGCCGCTGCGATGCCGTTGCAGGGGCAAGGGCTGCGGCAAACCGACGGCCTGGGCCAGGCGACGGCCCCAGGGGGAATTGACGAACGAAAGGTAGCTGTCACTCATAGTTGGCTCTACTCACCACACTGTCTTGGCCTGTAAACCCGATCAGTGTGGGAGCGGGCTTGCTCGCGAATGGGCCCTTTCAGTCACCGGATACTTTGACTGATCCACCGCATTCGCGAGCAAGCCCGCTCCCACATTTGGACCGCGTTTCTCCTAATTAACCGAGGTACTTTCGACCGGGGTCGTGCGGCGTTTCAGCGTCGGTTCCAACGCCTGCTTACGCTGCTGCAACGCCTCCAGCAGGCCGAAGTCCTGCGGGAAGTCATCCACCTGGATCGCGTGATCGGCATATTCCACATAGCGCGCCAGCAAGACTTCTTCGTCGTCGCTGATCAGGTCCAGTGCCCGCGCCTCGACGCGCCAGGTGGTGAAGGCCGTAGCGGAGATCGGCATCGGTTCGATCAGGCCTTGCTTGACGGCGGGCTTGAGTCGGGCATCGATCAGCTCGACCTGCGGCAACAGGCGCAAGCCCAGTTCGCCGTAGGCCAACTTGTCGATTTCCGGGCGTGGAATGTAGGAGTTGGCCAGCAAGCGGTCGCGGGTTTCGCCCGGTACCTGCACCACATCGGCCACCTGGGCCAGCAGACGGTCCGAAGGTTTGCGCAGCGGGATACCGAACGGGAACGTCAACGCCTTCAGCACTGCGGCAGCAGGCTTGGACGGGTAGTTATCGAGCACTTCGGCCAAGGCTTCATGGGCGCGCAGCAATGCATCCTGGGCCGACCAGTGCACCAGCGGCAGGTCGGCCTGGGGCCGGCCGTCGTCCTCAAAACGCTTGAGCACGCAAGACAAAATGTACAACTGCGACAGAATATCTCCCAGGCGCCCGGTAATACTTTCCTTGCGCTTGAGGGCACCGCCCAGCACGCCCATGGACACGTCCGAAATCAGCGCCAGCACCACCGACAGGCGATTGGCTTGACGGTAGTAGGACGCCAGGGCTGGCTCGGTCTTGGCCGGTACGGAAATCAGCCGCCCGCCGGTCAGCGAATGCACCGCTGCGCGTACGGTGTTGGCCAGCACAAAGCTCACATGGCCGAACATGGCGCTGTCGAAGTCTTCCAGTGCCTTGCGCCGGTCAGGGTTGCGCGCCGCTTCCATCTCGCGGAACACATAGGGGTGGCAGCGGATCAGCCCTTGGCCAAAGATGATCAGGCAGCGCGTCATGATGTTCGCGCCTTCCACCGTAATGGCGATGGGGCTTTGCTGGTAGGCGCGGGCCAGGAAGTTATTGGGGCCCATGCAAATGCCCTTGCCGGCGACGATGTCCATGCCGTCATTGACGATGATCCGCGCGCGCTCGGTGACATGGTATTTGGCGATGGCCGAGATCACCGAGGGTTTCTCACCCGCATCCAGGGAAGCCACCGAGACTTTGCGCACCGCATCGCAGGCATACAGGTGCCCTGCCATGCGCGCCAGGGGCGCCTGCACGCCTTCGAATTTGCCGATGGGCAGGCCGAACTGCTTGCGCATCGCGGCATAGGCGGTGGTGCCGCGCACTGCGACCTTGGCCAGGCCAACGTTGGACGACGGCAGGGAAATCGCGCGCCCGGCGGCCAGGCATTCCATGAGCATGCGCCAGCCGTTGCCGACTTGCTCGCGGCCGCCGATCACCCATCCCAGCGGGATGAAGACATCCTTGCCGGTGGTAGGACCGTTCTGGAACACGGCATTGAGGGGCCAATGACGCCGCCCGCTGTTGACGCCGGGATGGGAGGTGGGGATCAGCGCGCAGGTGATCCCCAGCGAACCCGGCTGGCCGAGCAACCCGTCCGGATCTTCGGCGCGAAACGCCAGGCCGAGCACCGTGGCAATCGGGCCAAGGGTGATGTAGCGCTTGTCCCAGGTGACACGAAAACCCAACACTTGTTCACCTTCGTGCAGGCCTTTGCAGACAATGCCCAGGTCCGGGATCGCCCCGGCGTCGGAGCCGGCATAGGGGCTGGTCAGGGCGAAACACGGGATGTCTTCCCCCCGCGCCAGACGCGGCAGGTAGTAATTGCGCTGGGCCTCGGTGCCGTAATGCAACAGCAGCTCGGCCGGCCCCAGGGAGTTGGGCACCATCACCGAAATCGCCGCCGCCGAACAGCGCGTCGACAGCTTCATCACCACCTGCGAGTGCGCATAGTGGGAGAAACCTTTGCCGCCGTACTGCTTGGGAATGATCATGCCCAGGAAGCCAGCGTCCTTGGTGTACTGCCAGCCTTCGGGCGACATGTCCTGCCAGACCTGGGTGGTTTCCCAGTCGTTGGCGATGTCGCACAGCGTTTCCACTTCGTTGTCCAGGAAGGCTTGTTCTTCGGCGCTCAGGCTGGCCGGTGCGGCTTGCAACAGGCGCTGCCAATCAGGCTTGCCGCTGAACAGCTCGGCGTCCCACCACACGGTGCCGGACTCAATGGCGGCGCGCTCGGTGTCGGACATCGCCGGCATAATTGTGCGAAACAGGTTTAAGGCCTTGCGGGTGAGCAAGGTGCGGCGCAGGGGCTTGAGCGTCATCAGGAGCGCGGGCAACACCACCAGCAGCGCCGCGACGGTGGCGCCAAAACCGGCTACCGCGTTGAACAGGTAACCCGCCGCGAGCCAGATCAGGCCGGCGCTCAACCACAGAACGGCACTCGCTTGTCGATACGCCAAGGCAATTGCTGCAATGAAACCCGCCAATAACCAGATAACCATGGGAATACCTCTACTCGATTCAGGGCTTGGCTCTCGCGCCGGCAGGCCGTGTGACCCGCGGCGTAAAACCACACTACAACCTCGACAAACCAAATTAAAATTATTGTTTGAAATTTTTATTTAATCGCTAGGCAAAAAAATAGGCACGACGGGTTTCGCCGGGTCTACCTATCTGCAGGAAGATCGGAACGGGTCGCTGTGACGACCCGCCGATGCGAGGCTCGTTGGCTCAGAACTCGTAAGTGGCGGACAGGCTGACCACATCACCCCGGGCCTCTGACTTGCCATCAAGCGTGGCGCCGCCTAGACGATTGACGTTTTCAGTTCTCAGCTTCACGGTTTCCACGAACTGGTGCGAATACGCGCCGTCGACGCTTAGCCCGGGAACCGCACGGATCTTGTATCCGAAGCCCAAGGAAACAAACGTGCGATCACCATCGGGGATGCGCGGGTCGCGGGTGGCGTCAGGCGTGGGCGTCTGATCAAAAGAAACCCCCGTGCGCACGGTCAAGTCATCGGTGAGTTTGTAATCGGTGCCGACCGAGTACTGCCAGGCATCCTTATAGCGGTAGGGAATCGATACGATGGTGGAACCCTCTGATTTGAGGGTCAGCGCCTTGAACGACGACCAGTCTGTCCAGGTAGCACTGAATCCGACGCCCCAGCGCTCAGAGAATTGGTGTACCCAATCGAAAGACGCGGTGGCGGGAATATCCAGTTGGGTGGAGGCATTGGCGCCGTCCGGATAAAGATGAAGGCCTGGGTACGCCAACTCCACCAGGGTTTTGCCGTCGACCACGGGCGTCGTCATGATCAGCCGAGATTGTGGATCGGCATACATGTTGTATTTACCTTCCAGCTTGTTCTTTATCTTGGCGTGATAGTTCAACCCCAGCGTGTCTTGATCAGTCGGTTTCCAGGCGATACCGGCAAACCAGCCCAGCGAAGTATTGTCGACCTTCACGCGCATCAACGCGCCACCTTGGCCCGCCGCAAATTCAACCCCTCCGAAGTCGGGTGACTGTGACGCCGCCGCATAGAGGTCAACGTTTTGGCTCACAAAGCCCGAAGTGTGCTGGAGTATGGCGCCGGCACCGACGGAAAACCGATCATTGACTTTGAACGATAGCGAACCTGTGAGCCCGACGGTTTCAATTTTGGTGTCGACCGCAAAGTCCCTGCCTTTCCAGTCATCGTCGTAGCTGGTGCGCGCGCCCATGGGCACGACCTGACTCAGGCCAAAACTCAACCGATCGTTGATCGGCATGACCATGAACCCGGTGGGCACCCACGCTTCAAAACCGGCTTGGCCTCCATTACTTGTGCGGGTGTTGTAGGTCGATTCAAAGGTATCCGGGTCAAGCGTAGTGGCAGCGGTTGGGCGTCCGGAGTAATCGTAAGCGTTGCCTTTATATTTGATGTCGATATTGGCGTAGTTGAGCGTGAACTGCGAAATGCTCTTATCGATAAACGCCATTGCCGCCGGGTTGTTATAAGCCGCTGACGGATCGTTCTTGAACAACGAACCACCCCCGAATGCACGGCCCCAGCCGGCGGCGTTGGTGGTTGGAGTCATGAACGCCCCCGCCTGGACCGCTCCCGACACGATCATCAACCCGCCCAGCAAGGCCAGGCTGAAAGATGCGTGTACCTGCTGTTTCTTATTATTCATGCTCCACTCCTTATTATTTTTATGCAGCACCAACCCGCAAGTGCGTTGGTTTGCCTCAACAGGTGCCTTCTGGAAGGCACCTGCCTTCACTGCAGGTGATCAGCCCGAGTTCACAACATCATCAAGGGACAATCTGCAACAGCGGCGACGTGGTCACCGTCACACTCAGGCTTTGAAGTGTGCAGCTCGAACCCAGCGGCTGGTTCGCCGGGGTAGCGGTCAACACGCCAGTGCCATTGTTGTAAGACACCGTGACAGTTGCCGGACCGCAATTCGAAGCGGGAAACACGGAGCCGGGAATGGTGTAGCCAACGTTCGTCACGTTACCGGTGCCTGTACTGCCCGAAAGTGCTGTGGCAGTCAGAGTCCATGGCACGCCAGTAATTTTCGGCAATTTGCACAAGTTGTTGGAACCCGAGACAGTCACGGTATTGATGCTCGCAATACCCGCGCCGTTTACCGCGCCATCAAACTTCACATCACAGGTAATGGGCAACTGAAACGATGACGGCGACTTCACGGTGAGTGATCCGGAAGCAGAAAAATTACTGCTGACGGGGGCGATACTGACAGCGTTCGCCATGGATGCCGCACCCATGCAAACAGCCAAAGCAGACAACGACACGAGGGTTTTCAAACTTTTCATTGTTTTTCCTCACATGTTATGGCGAGTTATTCGCCAGGGGTAATGGCCATGAACGAGAGGTCACGGTGAAACTGCAGAACGTCCCTTTCCCAGCCAAATTTCAATTCAATTACCGCAACAACATTCGTGGCTTATTCAACAACTTTAAAGTTCGGCGGCATCTTGATCGACACCGTCTCGATCGTGCAGTCTTCTCCAATCGGTACATTGGCGGCTTCCAACTTGCCGGTGGCGTTGTCCCAAGTACCTTCTGCGGTAGAAGGCCCGCATTTGCCGCCCAGGCCAAACGCATGCACATCCACGCTGATTTTCGACATGGAACCGCTCTTGGTGTCCTTGGCAACCAATACCCAGGGCAAGTTGATGGCCTCGACCCGGCTGCACTTGAGGCCGCCGTCGAATTCAACCTTGTCGACATTCACCGATGAACCATCGGCCGCCACGTTGCCAGCCACCTTGATGGTGCAATCGGCGCTGATCAGCGCACCTTTGGAGAAACTGATGGGGCCTTGGGCCGTGAAGGCGCTGCCGGCGGGTTCGATGCGGGCAGCCTGGGCCTGGTGATAAGCGATCAGCCCCAGGGCGGCCAATAGGATATGAGCAGTGAACTTGGCGGGTGAGTGCATGGTGCGTCCTTCCCTTTAAATTTTTGTTGTTCGGGTCAAACTACTTAATGTGCAACTGGCGTGGGAAACAGTGGGCGACAGCGACCGCGAGATACACAGCCCCGAACACACCCACACCTTTCAATTCACATCAGAACGGCTTTGCAGCGCCGCTGTATTTCTCCAGATACTTCAACCGCTGCGAAGGTTGAAGATTGGCCAGGCTGATATCGCCGGCATAATGGTTGAGCACGCGATGATCCATTCGCCGCCGCCATAAGTAAGGCACATAGGCCCAGACAATCATGCTCGCGTAGCCATAGGGCAGTTGCGGCGATTCATCAAAGTGGCGCAACGACTGATAACTACGGGTCGGGTTGGCATGGTGGTCGGAGTGACGCTGCAATTGGAACAGGAAGATATTGGTGACAATACGATTGCTGTTCCATGAATGCCGTGGTGAACAACGTTCATAACGACCATTGGGCAACTTCTGGCGTTTAAGCCCGTAATGCTCGACGTAGTTCACCACCTCCAGCAGCGAGAACCCGTAAATGCCCTGGATGATCAGGAACGGGATCACCGCCACGCCCAGCCAGGCGATCATCGCGCCCCACAGCACCAGGCTGTACATCCACGCGCTGAGTACGCCGTTGCGCCAGTGCCAGGTCGGCAGGCCGAGTTTGCGCAGGCGTTCGCGCTCCAGGTTCCACGCCGAGCGCGCACTGAACCAGACCGAGCGCGGCAGGAACGCCCAGAAGCTTTCTCCCAGGCGCGAGCTGGCCGGATCTTCCGGTGTGGCAACACGTACGTGATGGCCACGGTTGTGTTCGGTGTAGAAGTGCCCGTAGAAAGTCGGGGCCAGGGTGACCTTGGCCAGGAACACTTCCAGCGCATTGGGTTTATGGCCCAGTTCATGGGCTGTGTTGATCGCAATGCCGGTGGCGGCACCGGTCGACATGGCCATACCCAGGTAGGTCAGCGCGCTCACTTCACCATGCAGTTGAGTGCGCTCGGTGATGTAGCTGGCGAGTTGAGACAGTGCGCTGGAGGGTTCGAGGTTCGCGGTCGTCTGCAACAAGCCGCCGTGGATGATCCAGTCGATCCCGCCGGCGGCCAGCCAACCGGTGATCACCAGCGATGAAATGACGAACAGCACGCCGGTGTAGACGATCCAGCGGTAGTAGCTTTGGGACTCAAGGTGGCTGACGGCGGATTCGGGCGGGTTGCTTACGTCCTCACCGAGCAGGGCGTCGATCAGCGGGATAAGGCCGAAGATCACCAGCACGCCGACCCACCAGAGTGGCTGAATACCAGTGGTGATCGCCAGGGCCCCGGACAGCAGCGGCGTGGCCAAAGGCATGATGCCCAGCCACCAGAGGTGACGCTTGCTGTCGGTCCATACGCTTGGGGCTGCCAGGGTCTGGTTCATGGCAGCCTCCGTGGCAGGCAAGCGCAAAACAGGTTCAGGGAGCGCTGAGTGCTCCAGGAAATCAACCATGCGATAAAAGACGTTTTTTTCATTTTTATTCGCTCTTAGGCATTTCAAAAACAATTTCAAAATAAACATTGAAATATTTTTTTAAAGAAATAGCGCGGAATCGATAGGTCGTCAACTAGTTTTTCGAGGCCTTTTCAACGTGACCGGGCAGTCTGTTTTTCTGCGCTTGGGTCAGGTCTCTAGCGCAAGCATTTCGCAGTGGCTGACCCGAAATGACAGCCACGATTATTTGTCGACCAGGGCAAACGGTGGATGCAAGACCTTGGTGGTCTCAAGTGGCCGCGCGCGCTTGGCCAACTGCTGAACCGCTTCGACTACACGCGCGGTGGCGGTGATGGGCAACATATGCCCGTGCCCTTCCACCAGTTGCAGCTTGAGGCCCGGAACCTTGTCGGCGAGGGCCTGGCCGTGTTTGCGAAAGTCCAGGACCTTGTCGCGCGCGCCATAGATCAGGCTGATGGGCAGCGTCAGCTGCGGGTAGCGCTTGATCATGTTCGGCAGGTCGTCATTGACCAGGGCAATTTCGCTGGACGCGGCGTAGAAGTTATCGGGACGCATGCCCAGCAGCCCGCCGCCACGGGTAGCGAAATCCTGCGGGGCACTGTCCGGGGCAAACACGCCCTTGACGACCGATCGGCTTGTCAACAGCCCTATGGGCACGGTCAAGGTATGCGACACCCAGCGTCGCAGCCAGGCCGGTCGCACCGCCAGTGACCAGAACACCAGTGGCAGCGTGGGTTGGGGATGGGTCAGCGGCGCCACCAACACCAGCCCCGCCACCACATGGGGATGGTCCAGGGCCAGCGCCAGGGAAATGGCCCCGCCAAGTGAATGCCCCAGCACCAGCGGTTTATCCAGGCCTAGGGTGTTGATGAACCCAGCCACCTGCCGCGCCTGGGCCGGCAGGTCCGCGGCGGTGCCTTTATGGCGGGTGGAATAGCCCGACCCCGGGCGGTCAAGCGTGATGACGCGAAACTGTTCGCGCAGTTGCGCGGACAAGGCATAGGTCAGGTTGCGACTGCTGCCCATCAGCCCATGAATCATTACCAGCGGCGGGCCCTTGCCTTCATCGTAGTAATGAAAGCGCTCACCGTTGACCTCCACAAAATGCCCGTCGTTTGGTACGGCCGCTTCGATACGGCGCGTCATCCAGGCACTGAACCCCCATAGAGCGGCACTCACGCCGATAAAAACAGCTGCAGCGATCACCCATTCAACAGCCATAGCTCGGTCCTCTGCGTCCCTGCTGCTGGCGACCCGACCGGAATTGATCAAGGCCTCAGCCATCGCCTCACCAGGACCTGAACGGCGTGCCTGTCCGTCGGACAATCGGCACATAAGAGACCAGGGACTAGCGTAGGCGATATTTTCAGGTAGATTATTTAAAATCTTTTTTAAAATAAGTAATTCAATTTTTCTTTGCAATGGTGTTCTATCTAAAAGACACAACAAGAAAAGGAGCACACGCAATGCCCCCGAAGGACTGCTTATGAATGCCCGCAGTGATTCAATCGACATTGCCATCATCGGCTCAGGCTTCGCCGGCCTGTGCATGGCGATCAAGCTCAAGGAGGCCGGGTTCACCGACTTCTTCATCGCCGAACAGGCCGACAGCCTCGGCGGCACGTGGCGGGACAACCACTACCCAGGTTGCGCCTGCGATGTGCAGTCCCATGTGTATTCGTTTTCCTTCGCGCCCAACCCGGACTGGACGCGACAGTTCGCGCCGCAGGCGGAAATTCGTGCGTACCTGGAGCAATGCGCTACGCGCTTTGACTTGGCGCCCTACCTGCGTTTCGACATGGGCCTTGTGCGCGCGGTGTTCGATGAGGCCCGGCAACGCTGGCAATTGAACTTCAGCGACGGCAGCAAGGTGAGCGCACGGGTGCTGGTGTCGGGCATGGGCGGTCTGTCGCGCCCGGCGCTGCCGGATATTCCAGGGCTGGACAGCTTCAAGGGCAAGCGCTTTCACTCCCAGCAGTGGGACCACGACTATGCCTTGAAGGGCAAGCGCGTGGCGGTGATCGGCACCGGCGCCAGCGCTATTCAGTTCGTGCCGCAGATCGCGCCGCACGTGGCGCATCTGGACCTGTTCCAGCGCACCCCGCCATGGATCATGCCCAAGCCCGACCGGCCGGTTTCACCGTTCGAGCGCTGGTTGTTCAAGCATTTGCCCTTCACTCAACGCCTGGTGCGTAGCGCTTTCTACTGGGCGCTGGAAGGCCGTGTGATCGGCTTTGCGCTGCACCCACGCCTGATGAACATGGTGCAGAAAATCGCCCTGCGCCACCTGCATAAACAAGTGGCGCGCCCTTCCCTGCGCAAGACGCTGACGCCGGACTACACCATCGGCTGCAAGCGCGTGCTGATCTCCAACGACTACTACCCGGCGTTATCGCGCAGCAATGTCGCGGTGGTCACCGATCACATAGCGCGCATCGAAGCCGATGGCGTAATCACCGCCGACGGCATCAAGCACCCGGCCGATTGCCTGATCTTCGGCACCGGCTTCCAGGCCACCGACCCCTTGCCACGCGACTGCATCATCGGGCGTGGCGGCATGGACCTGATGGACACCTGGCAAAACGGCGCCCACGCCTACAAGGGCACCACGGTGCCGGGCTACCCGAACCTGTTCCTGATCGTCGGCCCCAACACCGGGTTGGGGCATAACTCGATGATCCTGATGATCGAAGCCCAGGTGACCTACATCCTCGACGCACTCAAGCAGATGCAGCGCCATCGCATCGCCACCGTGGACGTCAAGCCCGCGGTGGAAAGCGCCTACAACAGACAACTGCAAGACAAACTCAAGCGCACCATCTGGAACACCGGCGGTTGCCAAAGTTGGTACCTCGACCCGCGCACCGGCAAGAACACCACCCTGTGGCCGGGGTCAACCTGGCGTTTCAAGCAGGTCACCCGGCAGTTTGCGCTCAAGGACTATGCGACTGATCTGCAGCCGATCAATGCGCCTGGCCATCCTGTGGCGGCGCCCCACTCCACCGTAGAAGGCAGTCTGTCATGAAGTCATTCAACGGCCGCGTCGCGGCAATCACCGGCGCGGCATCCGGCATGGGACGCGCCCTGGCCCTGGCTCTCGCGCGGGAAGGTTGCCACTTGGCCCTGGCGGACAAAAATACCCAGGGACTGGAACAGACGCTGGCGTTGATCAAGCGCTCTACCCTGGTGCCGGTGCGGGTCACCACCCAGGCGCTGGATGTTGCCGACCGCCAGGCCATGGAGGATTGGGCCGCCCGATGCGTTGCCGACCATGGCCAGGTCAACCTGGTGTTCAACAATGCCGGGGTTGCGTTGTCGAGCACGGTGGAAGGTGTGGACTACGCCGACCTGGAATGGATCGTCGGCGTCAATTTCTGGGGCGTTGTCTACGGCACCAAGGCGTTCTTGCCGTATTTGAAGGCCTGCGGTGATGGCCATGTGGTGAACACGTCCAGCGTGTTCGGCCTATTTGCGCAGCCGGGCATGAGCGGCTACAACGCCACCAAGTTCGCCGTGCGCGGCTTTACCGAGTCCCTGCGCCAGGAGCTGGACCTGCAACGCTGCGGCGTATCGGCCACCTGCGTGCACCCCGGCGGCATTCGCACCGACATCTGCCGCAGCAGCCGTATCGACGCGAACATGACCGGCTTCCTCATCCACAGCGAACAGCAGGCCCGCGCCGATTTCGAGAAGCTGTTCATCACCGACGCCGACCAGGCCGCCAAAGTGATCCTGCAAGGCGTGCGTAAAAACAAACGTCGCGTGCTGATCGGCCGCGACGCGTTTTTCCTCGACCTGCTCGCCCGCTGCCTGCCGGCGGCCTATCAGGCGCTGGTGGTGTTCGCCAGCAAACGCATGGCGCCCAAGGCACGCCGGCCGGTGCTGGAAACCAATGACGAACCCCGCCACTGAACAGGAGCACGCATTATGTTGCCGATCCGCCGAGACATCCGTTTCGCCCTGCCCGCCGAGCGCATCAAGGACTGGCATGAACAGGGCCCGTTCATCACGCATTTCTTCAATGCCCTGTCGCTGCTATTCCCACAGGGTGAGCTGTTTTTCATGGACAGCGTGCGCCACTACCGCCAGCGCATCGACGATCCCGAGCTGAAGAAGGCGGTCCAGGGGTTTATCGGCCAGGAGGCCATGCACAGCCGTGAGCACGTGGCCTACAACGACCTTTTGCAGGCGGCTGGCCTGCCGGCGCACACCCTGGACCGCCGGCTGAAATTCATCCTCGACCTGCAGAAAAAACACCTGCCGCCGTCCTTCAACCTGGCAGTGACCATTGCCCTTGAGCACTACACCGCGATGCTTGCAGAAATACTGCTGAGCGACCCGTCACGCTTCGGAGACTCACTCAAGGGCTACCAGCAAATGTGGTATTGGCACGCCCTTGAGGAGACCGAACACAAGGCCGTGGCCTTCGATGTCTGGAACCGCGTAATCAAGCCTGGCCCCAAGCGCTACTTGTTGCGTACCGGGACCATGCTGACCACCACGCTATTGTTCTGGCTGGTGGTATTCGATTTCCACCTGCGCCTGCTGATGGCCGACCGCAAGTCGGGAGGGCATCTGAAGGGTTTCTGGCGCATGTTGAAATTTCTGTATGGGCCCAAGGGGGTTTTCCCACGGATGGTGGTGCCATGGCTGCACTACTTCAAGCCCGGATTTCACCCCTGGGACCACGACAACCGTGCGCGCCTGGCGGGCATTGATGAGCTGGTCGAAGAGATCGAGCAGACCCAGCGCGGGTATTAGCTCCGCGCCAGGGCGGCGCGCTCACGCACGAAACCCTCCAACTGATCGCCCGGCAGCGCCTTGCTGAAATACCAACCCTGGATAATCAGTTCGGCGCCGGTATTCAAAAAGGCCAGTTGCTCTGCGGTTTCCACGCCTTCCACCACCACGCCCAGGTTCAGCGCTTCACAGAAGCGCAGCATGCCGGTCATGACCTGGGCGCCCTTGGGGTCGTGCTGGGCCACGACGAAACTGCGATCGATCTTGATGAAATCCACCGGAAACTGGTGCAGGTAACTCAAGGCTGAAAACCCGGTGCCGAAATCATCGATATAGACCTTGGCGCCGATGGCTTGCAGCTTCTGGATGGTCCGGCGCGTGACCTGGATATCACCGACCAGCGCCTCTTCGGTAATCTCCACCGACACCTGGCCGTGGGCTTGGGCGAGGATCTCCACAAGGCGTTCGCCATGGGCGGCATCGGTCAGGGTCGCGCTGGAAACATTGATCGTCATCGGCAATGCAAAGCCGAGCTTGCGCCACTTCTGGTACTGGCGCACCGCCTGGGACGCCACCCACACATCCACATCCGGCATCAACCGCGCCTGGGCCAGCCACTGCAGGAACTCCCAGGGTGAATGCACCGTGCCCTTGGCGTCACGGGCACGCATCAATGCTTCACAACCGGTGCACAGGCCGGTGCGGGTCGAGACCTGCGGTTGGAATTCAAGGTAGAACTCGTAGTCGCTGATCTGCTGGATGCGGCTGAACTCGCTGGCCTGGCGCGCCAAGGTCCTGTGGGAGGCGAGCACCGGGTCCAGCTCGCGCAGCCGGCCCTTTTCCTCAAGGCCACGGAAGGTCATGTCCAGGGACTTGAGGTACACCGTGCCGCCTTCGCTGGCCTGGCGATGGATCGCGCGGACATACGGCACATACACCAGGGTGCCCAGCCCCACCAACGCTACTTGCAGCAACACCGCCGCCAGGTCGCCGTGGGTACTGAGATAGGCGTTGAGCAGCACCGGAGCCGTAAACGGAACGCTGACCACCGCAGGTGCCACCCATCCCATGTGCACGACGGACAACGCCACCATGGCGTTCAACGCCGGTACGATCAAAAACGGTATGAATAAGCGCGGGTTGAGGATGATCGGCAAGCCGAACAGCAACACTTCACTGACATTGAACAGTGAAAGCGGCAAACTCGCCATTGCCAACAGGCGCATGGACTGGCTTTTGGAGACCAACAGGATCGCCAGCAGCAGGCACAGCGCACCGCCCGAGCCACCGATAAACGCAAAACTGCCCAGCAGGCCACCGTTCAATACGTACTTGATCGGCTCGCCCGCCGCCAGCGCGGCACCGTTCAGCACCACGGCCTGGTCGAGCACATCGAACAGCGGCTGCATGGCGTACACACCGTGGATCCCGAAAAACCACAGCAACGAATTCATCAGCGTCACAAACAGCCCGCTGCCATAAGGCGATTGCAAGGCGTCGAGTACCTGCGGCCCCTGAAGCTGCGCTACATAGGGGACCTGCAGCAACAACGACAACGCCACCACCAACGCCAAGGCGGTGATGAAGCCCGGCATCACCATATTGATCGTGCCGCGCAGGTTGTGCCCCACCAGTTCTTCGTTGACCAGGCGGGTCCAACGGTAACGGTGCAGCCAAGCCATCGTCGGCACATTCAACAGCGGTGATGCAATGGCGATGAACAGCACGAAGGTGGCCGAAGCGCGGGGATATTCGCGCAAAATAAACGTTGCCAGCAGCACATTGGCCAGGCAAAGAAACGCGACCGGCAATTGCGGCAGGCGATGCTGGATAGCCAGCATGTAGCCGATGGATGCCGCCACCAGCAGTGGGATGACGGAGCTGATCTGATTGTGCAGGCCAGCCAGGAACGCCACCACCTGCGGATCGAACCCGAATACCCGAGCACATTCGGACAACACCAGGAAGCAAGCCGACACCAGCAGGCACGGCAGGATCCACAACAAGCCTTCGCGGATCGCTCGCAGCGACTCCGTGCTGGCCAAGGCAGCCAACCGTTGGGTAAAGAAAAGCTTGAACAGCGTTTGCGCCATGACCTATCCCTCTGCCCATCGCACACTGTCCCTGGAAGGCAGCGCCGTAAACACGGGCTAACGCTACACGTCCTGGCACGGTGAGCGAAAGCCTTTTACCATTCGTCCGTGTGAATTTTCCGTATGGGATGACAGGCAATTCCCTGCTTTTTGCGCTTATTTGAATTCCCGTCCAAGCCAATTTCTGAATCTGCTTCAATGCGTACTGTCTGTACTACGCGAAGACGCACGATGCCACGGCGTTCAACGCCCCCCCTGACCTTGCCATTGTTTGGAGTAAGCCCTTGTCAGCACCCGGCGATAACCACCAGCTCGCGCTGGACAGATTTCTCGACGCACACCCCGATGTGGCCAATGAACTCGACACCCTGAACCCGTTGGCCGCCCAGGCCAAGGGCGAAACCCTGGCGCAATATCGCGCCGAACGGCTGCATGAAGCCTTTGAGGCCGAAGCCGAACGCCAGGGCCTGTTTGCCTGGGAGCTGACCCTCAAACTGACCGCCGAATCCCCCGACGCCTTTGAAACCCAACGCCTTGAGGTACACAAGGAAGTAGCGCAGATGGCGGGCATGAGTTGGGAAGAATACTGCCAACTGCACAACCTGGACGGCTGACGCATTACCCGATGAACCAGCGACGACGCTGGTCCGCCATCCCTTCACGTAGCTCGGCGGCGCAGACGGTTCGCTGTTCGGGGTCCGGCGCCAATGCCGCACGCAACGAGGGCCAGCACTGCCTGGGCAATTGCCTGGGCCGAGGCAGGCGCAGATTGCTTTGGCGCTCATCGGGGCGGCGTCCCTCGGCCAGTTCATACAGCACACAGGCCGCGCCATACAGATCGGCGCTGGCCGACGGCAGCCCTCCCGCCATCAGCTCCGGTGCGGCATACGCTGGGGTCCAGGCATTCAGGCGACTGCGGCTCAAGCCGGGCAATCCTGCCCTTGCCTGGGCCTCAGCGTGGCCCAAGCCAAAATCGAACAAGCGCACCCCGTGCTCTCCCACCATGATATTGGTTGGCTTCACATCGCCATGCGCCACACCCTGGCGTTGGATGTAGACGAGTGCATCCAGCAATTGCAAGGCCATGGGTTGCAGCTCATGCCACGCCAGCCCCTGCGGGCACTGCGCGAGCATGCGGTCCAAGGTCAGGCCAGGCATCACTTCCATGGTGAAGAATGCCATTTGGTGGGCCGTGTCGACCTCAAACGAAAACGCACGCACCAGGTGATCATGTTGCAGGCTTCGGGTCAGCGCGAATTCGCTGTACAGCAACACATGAGCATCGGCTGACGCGCAAAGGCTGTCGCCCAACAGTTTGAGCGCCACACGGCAATCCGGCTCGCCGAATGCCTCATGCAACAGGTCACGGGCGCGATAGACCACGCCCATGCCGCCAGTCCCGAGGACGCGTTCAAGCTGATAGCGTCCCACAAGCAGTTGCGGTGAGCCTGCAGCGCTGTTCATGGCTGGATCACCACGGCCGTGAGGTCATCCAGCGCCGGCCCCCGCAGTACGTCGCTGAACAGCTGTTCCACCACTTGCCGTGGCGTTCCTGCACTCATGGCCCTCCCCAATACACGGTGACTGAGGCCTTGGTACAGACCATCGCTGCACAACAGGAACACATCCCCGGGCCGAGCGCGCAGTTCAAGAACCTCAAGGCTCAATGGCTGGCGCGCTCCCACTGCGCGGGTCAAAGCCCTTGCCCCTGGATGAGCCTGGGCCAGATGCGGACTCAATTGCTGCTTATCCATCAAATGCTGTTCTAGGGAATGGTCCCGCGACAGTTGATACAGGCGCTGCCCTCGCCATAGGTAGCATCGGCTGTCACCTGCCCAAAGGCAGGCCGCGCGGTCTTGCTCCAGTAACAGCACCACCACGGTACTGCCCATGACGCCGCCCACACCACAGGCCTGTTGCAATTGGCTGTCGAGGCCTCGCAGGCAGCGTCGGACGGCCTCGATTCGCTGATCCAGGGCACCTTGACCTGGCAGCGCGGCAAGGCCGCTGACTACGCTTTGACTGGCTACATTTCCGGCACGGTGGCCACCCATGCCGTCGGCCACCGCCCAACAACCGCGCTGCGGGCAATCGAGAAACGCGTCCTCGTTGCGCGAGCGACTCTTGCCTTGCGCCGTGCGCCCGGCACTTCGCCAAGGGTAAGGTGGGCTCATAACTGCTCCGGCAGGCGGAAGGTGCGCCATGTCGCCATCTGGAACGGACTTGGGCTGCGTTGGCTGGCCAACACGTAATTGGCACGCAGGCCCGCCAGTTCAGCCTTGAGAATCAGCGCTTCCCTGCCGCTGGCAGGCTCGGTTTGCATCAGCTCGAAAAATCGGAACAACGACCAGGCACCCCGGTCTTTTTCGATCCCCAACGGCCGCTCTGAACCGCGCTCCAATACCAGGCTGCTGCGGCCATTCTCTGCCTCGCTCGGCCAATGAAACATCATCGGCACGATTGGGCCATGACGGTACTCCAACTGCTGATTACCCACCCGCAGCGTCGCCCGGCTGACAGCCTGGTCAAGGCTATAGGGCGCCAGCGTGAACCGCACGGCCCAATCTCCCTGGTCCTCGCTGAAAAAACCCTGGCGAATAACCTGCGCCCTGGCCAACTGCTCCAGCACCAGACGCGACATCGGCAGGCTGCGCCCCTCCAGGGTCCGCAGGCGATAGCGGTTACCCTCGACACTCACAAACGGTCGCAGGTAGGCCTCATAAAAGCGCGCCATGGCCCCCCGTGGTTTGAAAAACTCCTGGAAATCGCCCAGGGCAACGTCGCCGCCGGCGTGGGCATCAAACGGGTATCGGCGCTGGATGGCTTTCGCGTAGAAGCCATGGAGCTCGCTTTGATACCGCTGATTCACATAGACGTAGGCATCTTCGAGCAGGTGGCGCCAGCTCTGGTCGGCCATCCCTTCGAACCACCCCCTGAGCGGGTGCGGCAAGCGGACCGCCGCATCACGCAGGTTGCCCAGGAGCGGCTGCTGCCCATCCATGCGTTGCCTGGCCATGTTGAACGCAGCCTGCTCCGGCGAACCATGCCGGCTCAGTGTCGACAATTGCAGGTGCAGCTCATCAAGCAAACGCAAGGCCTGCACCAATTCGCCCCCGGGGTTCTGCTCTTCATCGAGCAATTGATGCAAGGGTTCGAAGCGGCGTTGCAAGGCCCGTCGAGCGGTATCAGGCAGCGCCGTCCGGGCCAGCACGCTGGACGTTGCAGCGCCCAGCTCGCCGACCGGTTGGCTCACCGTCTCAAGCTGATCGAGGAGCGGTACCAGCCGCGTGTTTTCGCGAACCTGCCGCAACAATTGCACCAAGACCGATTGGGCCGAAGCAAGGCTTGCGAGCTGCTGCGCACCTTGTCGCAGATTGCCACTGTCGAGCAGCCTGACCCGACCAAGGGCCTCACTCCATGCATCCGCATATTCACTGAAGTAGCGCTGCTCCAACTCAAGTACCAACTTGCGTAAGTCCATGACGCTGAGGTCGGTGCCTTCGCCAAGCACCCAGTTATCCTGGGCGATGGCATTCACCAATTGAGGGCCCTGCTGTTCAAAGAACTGCAGATATTTGCGGGTGTAAAACCCAGGTATAGGTGGCTCAACCCTCGAAAACACCGGACCTTCGGCCAGGCGGTAAGGCTCCAGGCTCCGCGCTTGCTCGCGCAGCGTCCGGTAAACCACCTCCGCCAGCGACTCACCACGCAATACCAGGCGGGCCTGGGCCACCAACTCGTCATTCAACGGCGCCAGAAACGGCTGCTCAAGGAGCCGTGCAAGGTGTTGATTCAGACGTTTTCGCGTCGAGGGGTCTGTTGACCACTGGCCCGCCATATACTCCGCCAACCATGCCGTATCACGTCGTTCGCGCAGGTTGAGCATCAGATAGGCGCGCAGGCTGTCCAGCAACCGCTCGCGGTCAGCCAGGCGGCCTTGCACCTGTCCTTCGAGCAGCCTGGTCACGTAGGGCAGCAGTTGCAGGCGCAGGGCTTGTTCATAGGCGCTGGCCACCGGCGGGCGGGTCAACTCCCCTTGGTACAGGCCCGCCCGATCGACCCACCGGACGTCTGTCAGCGGTGCAAAGACTTTTGTCGCCGCCAGGCGGCTATCCAACAGGGCCAGCAACGCGAGGCTCTCGTCTGAACCCGCTGCAACAGAGGGCTGGAGAGTACTCAGTTCCAGCAGCCGCTGATGGTTGAACGAGAAACTGTGCATCCACAACACCGCCGCTGTGCCGATCACCAAGGTTGCGGCCAGCGCCAGCAACCCATGGCGTCGATGTATACGCTGCCGCTCCGGGGTATGCAGCCCGGCGAGATCAGCCTCGGCCAATATCACGCGATTGAACAGGCCCCGGACAAAATGCGGACGTACACCGTCCGTTTTCGCACAAGTCAGGTAAACCCCTCGCAGACCATTGATGCGTTGGTAGCGATGCGCGGAAAACGCGGTTTCAATGAACAGGCACAATGGATCACCGATGCGTGCAACGTGCCGGGGGAAGTCCAGCATCCGGCCGCGACGTTCGATATTTCGCTCCTGATGCAAGCGCGGGATCAGCTCCGCCCCCAAGCGTTGCAACATGCTCTCGAACCCGTCCCTCACCTGGGCGATGTCCGTATCGGACGTGCCGGCGACCAGATGCACACCCAGGATTTCTTCTACGCCGTCGCCCTGTTGCGCTTCAAAAAACTGCGCAAACCCGGCTAACCGATCCGCCTGGGTCAATACCAGGTATACCGGCACATCCACATGCAGTGTCTGCTGGATCTCATGCAGGCGGGTGCGCACGTCACGCGCATGGCGTTCAAGGTCATGTTCATTGCTGCTTGAAAGTGTATCGACTGACAATGTCACCACTACGCCATTGAGCGGCCGCCCCCTGCGCCGCGACTTGAGCAGCCCCAACAGTGCCGTCCATCCCGTCGCATCGACCGAAGGATCGGGCTGGCGAAGATAGCGGCCGGCCGTCTCGACCATCACGGCCTCCTCGGCAAAATACCAGTCACAGTAAGGCGTAGTGCCTGCGACCGTTTCAGCCTGGTCGAGCGGAGACTGCAAGCCACCGGCGGCCAACAGGCAGGTCTTGCCACTGCCTTGTTCGCCAACCAACAGGTACCAGGGCAATTCGTTGCGCCATCGCTCGCTACGCGAGCCGTAGCGTCGCGAGCTTTTCAACGTCTGCAGCGCCTCCTTGAAGCGCCCTTGCACCTGTCTTATTTCATGACTGATCAGTTCCTGCCGCTGGTGACGCGCCTGGTGCTCGGGCTCATGCAGCCGAGCGGTGCGGCGCGCGCCCACCCCTACCATCGCCAGCCCCCACATCAGCAGCAACCCGATGATGGTCAGCAAGCGGGACGTCGGGCTTCGCCAAAAACGGTGGTCATCCACCGCCAGCAAAGGCCCGAAAAACCACACCAGCAGTGCACTGAACAACACCAGCAGCAAGCTCCATACCCAACTTTTGCGCAGCACCATACCCGCGTCCTTGAAGAATGCGTTCATTCATTGCTCCAACGTTACGAGGGCGTCCGGGACAGATTGAAAAGGTTGCAGCGCCGTCATGCGCTCCTGGCCCAGCATCCAGGCAAACCCCGAATACATCACGAGCAAACAGGCCAGTACGCAGACGGCGACCCAGGTGACTGAGACAATGCGTAGCCGTGGCGGCGATGCCCTCTTCGCGTGCGGCGCGATGGATGCCGGCAGGTCACCGCGCACATGCCTGATCTGGCGATAAACCGCGTCGTGTACCGCTTCAAGTTGGGTCCTTCCCCGCTCCATGACCCGGTACTTACCTTCGAACCCCAATAACAGGCACAGGTACATCAATTCAAGCGTGGCCACATGCTTGACGGGGTCACGGGACAAACGCTCCAGCAATTGGAAAAACTTTTCACCGCCGAAGGTTTCGTTGTGAAAACGGCTCAAAAGGCTTCTGTTCGACCAGTCGCTGCGATTGCCCCACGACGTGGTAACCACCGCCTCGTCAATGACACTGCACAGTACATAGCGCGCCGACATCAACTGACTATTCTGCACGCCCAAGTGCAATGCATGGGCCTCAAACGCGTTAATTCCTGATGAAAGCTGGTCATTGAGCGCCTGCAGGCTTTCCCGGCCGGAACTGAACTTAAGGTCGACAACCTGTGACAACAGATCCCACGCCGCCGCCAACAGCATGTTCGGACTTATCTTGAAGCTCTCGCTGCCCTGCAGACGGGCGGCATAGATCAGCCGGTCTTCCAATTGCTCGAAGCGCGGCGGCGTTGGAAAATCGGTGACTGGCCCCTGCGCAGGTCCGAGCCCGTCACGGTCAAGCAACACGGTTTTTTCGTCCTGCGGGTATTCACTGTCCATAGTCATGGTGTTCAGTTCCTGATAGCCCAGAAGTTGAGTTCCAGCTCGGCGAACTCGCCGCTGGCGTGGAAGGCAAAACCACCCGACTGTTCCAACTGCGCAATGTCGCGCGGGCTGAGTTCGAGCATGAAATAGGTCTTGCCGGCATGAAACGGGATCTGTCGCGGCGCTACCGGCAACGGCTTGACCTTGATACCGGCCAGATGCAGGTTCACCAGTTCGCGGATGCGCTCCACGGGGCCGATCTTCAGATGCGCCGGCAGGCGGTGGCGCAGCTCTTCGCTGTCACATTGGGCGGTGGCCGCCAGAACGAACGTCGCGGTGCCCAGTAACTTGAGATCATTGACCGGGCAGACCAGCACCCCGTACTGGCGTTGTTGCAGCGTGAGCTCGATGGCGTGTTGTTCCAGCACCCGCGACAACGCGGCGCGAAGCCCCTCCATCAGCCCACGGAAACTCGCCGCCTGGTCGCCATGCTGGTACTGAAGCGCCAATGGCGCGCGCCTGTTGTCGTTGGCAAAGGTCGACAGTTCGCCGAGAATCGACAGCAGCTCCCGATACAACCGCTCCGGACGCACTTGGGCCTGACTCAGGTAGTGACGCAACATCAATTCGGCACGATTGATCAGTTGCAGCATCAGGAAGTCGCCGACCTGCGCACCCGCCGAGGCACCGCTGCCCTGGATGCGCGCGGCAATCGCATCGCCGCGGGTCGCCAGCAGGCTGATCACTTCCTTGAGGCACGACCACACATACCCCGAGTCCTGGAGGTAGATGAACGTCGGTACAAAATCCGCATCCAGCCTGGCGCCGCCTTCAAGGGTGGAATCCTGCACCTGGGCAACCTGGAGTTTCACGTAGAACGGGTCACTGGGGCCCTCCCCCAACACCAGGCGCAAATCGGGGCGTGCACAGTTGACCTGGCAGCGCGAGTCGACGCCGGCATTGGAGTCTCCGATCTGCGTTTCACAGGCTACGTAGCGCGCCAGGACATCGCCTTGCTCCTTCCTGCGGACTTCAACCTGATTCGCCGTCGCCAGCGGCAACGCCAGATACACCGCTTGTCGGCCCGCATTCGCAGGCACCTGCAATACCAGGGGCTCCATCGCGCCGCTGAGCTCGAACAGGGTGCCATCCGGCAATACGCCGCTGGCCTGGTTGACCACTATCTTGCCCAGGTTGAGGTACTGCACATCCACCTCCAGGCTCAGGAATCCCCAGGCATCAGCGTTCAACAGGCGTGTACGGTTGAGTTGCCGATGGTAGTAGCGATCGCTGTGCTGCAAGTGCTGAGGCCTGAGCAACATGCCTTCTTGCCAGATAACGTTATGGACGTGCATCCGAGTCCTCCGTCCTGTCAGTGTGGGGCGCTGCCATACGGATGCCCGCCTGGTCCAGTACAACGTCGGCGCGGGTCAATTGCCCAGGATTCACGGGCAGCACCAGCCGCCATTGCACGTGGGGCAAGTCTCGATAGGCCGCCAGCACGCCGACATAACGGCTGTGCGGCTGGACACTCAGCTTGAGTGCCAGGTGTTCGCCGGGGCGCAATTCCAACTCTTCGCTGGCGACCCAGTCCTTGGGCAATGTCTGTTCGGCCCTGCCGTAGAGGCTGAAGAACTCGGCGTGTTCAAAGGCCACGGGATGCCGTAGCTCAGTCAGATGCACCACCACGGGGGATGGACGGCCGTGAAGGTCTGGGTTGACTTCGTCAGCGGCCGCCAATGTCAGGTGCAGTTTGGTCATGCTCGAAAAAGGTGAAAGGGTGCTGCAGCCGGCCAGCAGGCCAAGCGCCAACAGCATCGATGAAGCAGCAATCCGATACATGAACATCATCCTGGGTACCCGGCGTGCAGGGTGGAGACCAGGCGAACCTGCTCTGCGTAGGCCTTGGAGAAGTCTCTACGTAGCAGCTGCTCGCCGAAGGCCTCCTCTTCCGTCAGCCGGCGATAGTGGCGTTGATACGCCCGCCAGTGGGCACCATCACTGAAGAACCTGGGCGACTTGTCCTCGCGCTCGAAACACAACAGCAGTTGACCGGGCGCGAAGGCAGCCAATGCACCGCGTACAGCGGCTCGACAGGCCACTACCAGCGCCAGTTGATGAACTTGCAAATCACGACAAACCTGGGTCACCGCCTGTTCGGCAGAGAGCGCCTTCAACTCGCCTGCGCCCAGCAGTGACGCCATGGCTGCGTGGCTGTCGGCACAGTCTTTCAACGGATTGAGAGGACCTGGAACCGGGACGGTTGATGCTTCGTCCAACTCGCCGTGCAGCTCATCACGGGTTCGCAAACTTTGCTGCAAGCCCTCGATGGTCAGCTTGAGCAGGCCCGCCGCCTTGATTGCCAGCGCCTCACGCGCCGGCGTATCGAGCGTGTCCAGCGACATGCCCAATGCGCGGGCAAACTGCAGCCAGAAGGTTCCACAGGCAGGCACGACCGGGGCGGGCTCGCAAGACAGGGTTTCCTCGGCCGGTTCCGCCCATTTCGGAACGACCAGATGATCGTGATCCACTGGGCCCTGGCATAGCGATGGGGGCAGCACCTGCGTTGAAGACGCCGAGGCGCCCAGCTCAGTCGGTGAGTCGCCACCGAGATGCTCGCGCTCCAGCGCACAGACCGGGTCAAGCCCCAGGAAAGCATCGTCTGGAATCATGTCCTCACGGGCAAACGGCTGCCGTTCCCGCACCACCAGGCTCGCACGAATATCCAGCCTGCCCAGTTGGTACACATCACCGTCGCCGATCAGCCGCGCCTGGCCTTTGCATAAGCGTTCCATGCTGCCTGATACACCGATGCCGTTACTGCTGATATCGGTGAGAAAGTAGTGGCCTTCCCGATAACCGATCAAGCCGTGATGGCTGGAAATCAAGCGATCGGCGTCCGGGATGATCCAGTCACAGCCCGCTCCGCGGCCGATCACGCCGCCCACTCCGTCAAACGCCTTGCGAGCAGGCAGCTCACCACTTGTGGTACTGCAGATTTCAAAAATTAATTGCATGGCAGCTCCCCTTGTTTACTGCCCACGGCGGACCGCCTGGGGGTCGCCCAACGGACGGTAGTCAGCATCATCAAACACGTAATTGGCGTTACAGCCGCTCAACACACACAACACAAGCACCACGGCGTGCCAGGAATGAAAAGGCATCAGGTATCTCCTATAAAAAGTAAGTGCCCACACGTCGCCCATTCAGCATTCCTCGCGCTTATCGCCAACCGGGATCTTCAGGCGCGCCAACCGGTAGAGCAGCGTGCGCCGCGCCACGCCCAACTCGCGCGCGGTGCGGGTGCGATTGCCACGGTTCTTGTGCAAGCAATCGATCAGGAACACCCGCTCCACACGCTCCAGGCGCTGGCGCAACGTTGCATCGATAGGCTCATCGGCGGTCGGCGCGGGCAAGGACAGGTGCGCCGGCAGGATCACGCCGTCGTCACAGAGCAGCACGGCGCGTTCCACCAGGCATTTGAGTTCGCGGACATTGCCCGGGAAGGCGTAGCTGGACAGTTGGTCAAGGGCGGCGCTGGACCACGCCACTGGTGAGCGTCCCAGTGCAACTGAGGCCTTTTGCGCAAACTCGCGCGCCAACAGCAACACATCGCCATCACGCTGGCGCAACGGCGGCAGCTCGATGGGAAATTGCGCCAGCCGGTAGTAAAGATCCTCGCGAAAACTACCCTGGGCTACCATCGCGCCAAGGTCGCGGTGAGTCGCGGCGATGATGCGTACATCGACTTTGTGTGCCGCACTGGCACCCAATGGGCGCACTTCGCCTTCCTGCAAAACCCGCAGCAACTTGGCCTGCAGCGACAGCGGCATATCGCCGATTTCGTCCAGGAGCAGCGTGCCGCCATGCGCCGCGTCAAACAGCCCTGCGTGGTTACGTTCGGCGCCCGTGAAAGCACCTTTGCGATAGCCGAACAGTTCGCTTTCCAGCAGTCCTTCGGGAAAGGCCGCGCAATTTTGCACCACGAAGGCTTTTTGGCTGCGCGGCCCCGCCGCGTGAATAGCGCGCGCCACCACCTCCTTGCCTGTTCCGGTCTCGCCGCGCAGCAGTACGGTGTAGGGCGCATTGAGAACCTTGCCGATCAGGTGGCATGTCTCATCCATGGCCCTGCTGCTGCCGATCAACCCAAACTCCGCACGTAGAGCCGGTGGGCATCCCTTGGGTGGGAGGACATGCCCCGTGGAACGCTGGCACCGCAGCAAAGCCAGTTGCCTCGAGGCAAAACTGCCCAGCTGACCCAGGGAAACGCTGCAGCCCTGCAGGTTTTTTCGACATTGGCTCGCATACAACAACACGCCGCTGATGGCCCTGCCGCGGTTGAACAGCGGCACGCATGACACTGCTTGCCAGGGCACCGCCATCACTGGCAGGAACCCGCACTCGTATACGCTGCCTGCAAGGTCCTGCAGGCTGAGAGCAGTGTGATGGCTAAGCACATAGTGCAACACTTGCTCGTGCTGAAAGTCCTTGGTACAGACCGGATCGACGGGGCGAGGAGCTCCGGGCAGATGCTGCGCAATCAGCTCAAGTCGGCCAGTGGATTCATCTCGCCAGTACCACTGGCTGAGTTCGCACTGGCTCAATTGCGCCGCCGCAGCAACGCACAGGCCGGGCAAGGTGGTTTCGTCGGCATCGATGCCCAGGCGAATGAACCAGCCCAGCAGCGCATCGGCGTAGGCCGGGATGTGGGGCGGCTGGATGAACTGCTGATCGCTCATTGGCTGAACTCACACAGTGGATAGCCATTGGTCTCCAGGCGCGCATGCACATGCGCCAGCGCCTCCCCTTGAGCCATGGCGGTCAACAGCCGATCCACGATCTGCGGCAACACATGCAGCTCGATCCACTGGTCGATATAACGAGCGCCGCTGTCCCCGTGAACACAACGCTCGGCCATGTGGGCAACCAGCTCCGGCGTGTAGCTGAACGCCAGTTTGCGCAGGTGCAGCCGCTGCCCCAGGCGTTCCAGCTTGAGCCTTGCAAGGTCATGCAGAACCTCACCGGTGACCGGGTAATACGGAACCACACGCATCCGGGCCAACAAGGCGGGTTTGAAGTGCTCGCGCAGCAGCGGGCGGATCGCCTCTTGCAACACGTGAGCATCAGGTCGCCGGCCACCCGCGCAGCGTTCACTGATGCACTCGCTGCCCAGGTTGGAAGTCATCAGGATCAGCGTGTTGCGAAAGTCGATTTCCCGGCCTTCCCCATCATTGGCCCGGCCCTTGTCGAAAATCTGATAGAACAGGTTCAACACTTCCGGGTCGGCTTTCTCGACTTCATCGAGCAGTACGACAGAATACGGTCGCTGGCGTACGGCTTCTGTCAGCACACCGCCCTCGCCGAAACCGACGTAACCGGGCGGCGCCCCAATCAACCGAGACAACGAGTGTTTTTCCTGGAACTCCGACATGTTGAGGGTGGTGACGAAACGCGCGCCCCCGTACAGCAGGTCGCCAACGGCCAGCGCAGTCTCGGTCTTGCCTACACCACTTGGGCCGACCAGCAGGAATACACCAACCGGCGCATCAGCATTGTTGAGCCCTGCGGCCACGGCGCGTAGATTGCGATCCAGCGCCTGCACCGCCTGCTCCTGGCCGAGGATGCGCGAACGTAGCGCATCGGCAAAACCCAAGAGCTGTTCACTGTGTTCGAATGCCAGCTGTTCAACCGGGATGCCGGTCCAGGCGCTGATAACCTGAGCCACCAGGCGCGGACACACCTGCTGCGCCGATCCTTGCTGTTCCCGCCAGCAGTGCTCCAGATGTTCACGCTCGTTTGCCACGGCCTGCATGCGCAGGCTCAATCCGAGCAGGAGCTTCTCATCCACGCAGAACCCTGCGTCCCTGTCTCGGTTCATTGCCTGAAGCTGGCGGGTGCTCTGCGCATGTTCCGCGTAGAGGCATTGCAGTGCGTGCGGCGCTGTCTCCGGGCTGGTTTTCAATCGGGCGCAGGCGGTGTCCAGCACATCCACCGCCTTGTCGGGTAACTGGCGCCCGGTCAGGTAACGGGCGCTCAACTGCGCCGCCGCCACGACCGCATCGTCGCGCACGTAGACACCATGGCTGCGCTCATACACCGGCACCAATCCGCGCAGAATCGAAACCGCCTGCTCGACACTGGGCTCGTCCACCAGAACAGGCTGGAAGCGCCGCGCCAACGCAGGATCTTTTTCGAAGTATTTCTTGTATTCCGACCAGGTGGTGGCGCCGATGGTACGCAACTCGCCACGGGCCAGGGCCGGCTTGAGCAGGTTGGCCGCATCCGACGCACCGGCCTGCGCACCCGCCCCTACCAGCGTATGCGCCTCATCGATAAACAGGATCACCGGTCTGGGCGAAGCATTGACCTCGTCGATCACACCCTTGAGGCGCCGTTCGAATTCCCCCTTGATGCTGGCGCCTGCCTGGAGCAGGCCCATGTCCAAGGTCAACACCCGGACTTCGCGCAGTAACGCCGGTATCTGCGCGGTGGCGATGCGAAGCGCGAGGCCTTCGACGACGGCCGTCTTGCCTACCCCGGCTTCGCCGACAAGCATGGGATTGTTCTTGCGCCTGCGCATGAGTATATCGATCAACTGGCCGATCTCGGCATCACGGCACAACACCGGATCGATACGCCCGTCACGGGCCTGGCGTGTCAGGTCATGGGTGAAGCGCTCCAGCAGTGATTCATCCGTGGGCACTGGGTGCGTTTCAGGCGCCTGGTTCAATACGAAGCCATGCACACGCTGCACATCCAACCGATTCAGTAGTCGCTGGTAAGCGCTCCCTGCGTGATGCAGCGGGTGGCGCAGCAAGGCCAGCAACAGTGCACCATGATCGACCTCAGTCTGATGCAGCTCCAGATGGGCAACCATCACGGCCTGTTGCAGCCATTGCACAAGCGCTTGGGCAAATACCGGATTGCGCGTGGCACTCGCCTCCACCTTGGGCTGCAGCGTGGCCTGCAGCTCGCCGGCGTCGATCCCCGCATCGGCCAAGGCCCTTGCCACCAGGCCATCCTGATGATCGAGCAAGGTCAGCAGCAGGTCTTCCACCAGCACTTCCCTGCCGCCGCGCAGGATGCAACGTTCGGCCGAGCGCTCCAGGTCGCGGCGAGCCTGGGCGGACAAGGTCCGGATAAGGTGTTGCAGGTCCACATTCATCATAACGATTCGTCCTTAATGAGCGTTGCTCGACACCATGACCACGCCATCGGCGCGCTCATGTGCCAGCCAACTGGTCCAGCCGAGGCGACAGATGTTGCGTTCGCCAATGTGCAGCGGCTTGATCTCTTCCTTGGCCAGCACCAGGCACAGGTCATAGGCCAGAGGTTCCCGGGCCGTCAGCCTCACTAACGAACACAGCGGCGCGTAGTCCGTGCCAGTGGGTAGGAACCCATGGAACCGTTGCCAGCCCAGGTCCTGCAGATGCACCCTGAATTTGCCACTGCGGTCGGCGATCCGGCGTCCCAACACCTGGTCGTGGCCGAGCACGCTGTTCGCAGCGCCGAGGCGATTGCGCTGCGAGTCAGGAACGTCCACCGTGCGCAGGACCGATTGCTCAATAAACAAGCGGTCATGCTTGAAGTAGTAGCGCAGCACCTTCTCGATCAAGGCGGCCGAATGCGCCCGCAGGCTGAGCAACCCCAGGTACGGCAAAAGTCGCTTGCAATCCAATGGGGCAGCACTGCGAATCTGCCGCCCGCTCAAGCCGATCAACGCAAACATTTGCTCGGAAAAGGCGTCCCCTGCGCCCGCCTGGAAACATGCCCGATAGCGGTACTTGCGCCAGATCAGCAACATCAGCCGTTGCAGGCGGTGGTGAAATACGTTCAGGAAGTCGCGGGTGGTGTTGCCACTCGTCCCGTCGGCGCACGCCTGTTCGCTATAAAACGCAGGCAATGGGGACCCCGCGCCGCACAAGCCCAACACGTTGAGGCGAAGACGCGCACGCAACTGGTCGTGCTCGATGAAAAACTCCAGCCGATCAATATCGTGCCCCGCAAACCCCATACCTGGGTTGGCCTGAAACTCCAGCAGGTCATACAGCGCGTCGTCACCCAACAGTGGGTGGGCATCGCGCAGCCGCTTGATCACCTGCAAAACCGCCTGGAACAGCGAGTACTCGCGGATGATCCGCGACAGTTGCGTCAAAGCAGGGGCTGCTGCCCCATCCGTGGTGGCCATAGGTACACGTCTCCTTGTGTGCTGATGACGCTTAGTTCGTGGTAGGTATTGAGGCCGGCGTAGAGTGCGAAGAATTCGTTGAGCACCGAGGCGAACACGAACACCTCGCCTTGCCCCAAAAAGCCTTGGGGGTCGATGGTCAGTTCAATTCGGACTCCGCGGAACGGCAAACCCTGGTGCAGTCGGTCGACAGCGGCGTGGCTGACGGAGCGCAGCGCGCCCATCCTTCTGTCGCTGACCTTTTGCGCCTGTCGGTCGTGATAGCGAGCAAAGTCATAGGTTCGAAGGATCGTCTTCAAGGCGTTGATGTCGCTCAAGGACAGGTAGTTGAGCGACATGTTGCTGATAAGCCGCCAGAGAAAATCCTGGTCCAGGGGCGGAGAGAAGCTCGCTGTCGGTGCGCAGATATTGCGGAACGACAGCCCTTCCGGCGTTTTTTCGCACGGCTGATTAATATCCCCTACCTGCAGCAGGCTGGGCAGGTTGTGATTGGTGCATGTCAACTCGATCGACAGGGTTTGTGGCGCCTGCTCCTGACTGTTATCAAACCCAAGCCAAGTATCGAGCCCTGCATGCTGTGCCGATGACCGTTGGCGAACGCTGTAGCTCTCAGGGCGTTCCGACGCGTCGTTATTGCCATCATGTTCAAAGGATTCAAAGGGTACATACGCCTGGTATCCAAGCCCGCCCGGCTGCCAGCCCGTCACGCGGTCGACTGAAAATACACTGGCGTTCTCCCGCGAATATTCGCCTGGCATCAGCAGATACTCGTCTTGCTTGCCGTCCAGGCGAATGGGCACCGCGTCATGCTTGAACAGGTTGACGATGGGCGTGCAGTAAAGCTTCACGTTATCCAGGGTGGGCTGTTGAGGTTCGCACCAGGGGATGCGCAACTCAAAGCGCATCATTACGCCGCACACCTGCTTGAGCAGCTCACCGGGCAATCCGTGCAGTACGTCCAGTCCTCCCACATCGACAAACAGGTACTTGTCGGGAAAGGCAAAGTATTCCTGCAGGTGGCGATACCCGTGAAACGTATTCAGCGGGTACGGGATCAATGCCTGATCTTCACTGAAGCCCACCGGTTGCACACGGTCAGCGCCCAGCCTCAGCGAGACAGCCTGACCATCAAGGTCGCTGATCGGCAGGCCGTCGCGCCCCAAGGGCAGCAGCTCGATACCCTCAAGATGACGCAACAGGCCCAGGTACAGTGCCTGGCTGATATAACGGTCTCCCGCCAGGTGCAGGCGTAACTGATCGAAGGCCCACTCACCGAAATTACCCTCGGCGTTCATCTCCAGACGCAGGCTCAACACCCCCCGGTCCGCCCTGGTGCTGTACTCCAGCGCACTCAGTTGCAGCGCCAGGATTTGCGTGTCGTAGCAGGTACGAAAACAACAACGCTGGTCATTGACGGCGGCGCTTTCTACCGGTGTATCCCGCGCAACCGAAACGGGCGGCCCCGAACGTTTCAACGGGTCGAACTGCAGGATGCTGAACGCCGGCATTGGGCGCATGTAATTGGGCCAAAGCAAATGCATCAGCGAATGCGTCAGCTCTGGAAGCTCGTCATCCAGTTTCTGGCGCAAGCGACCGGTGAGAAACGCAAAGCCCTCCAGCAGGCGCTCCACATCCGGATCCTGGCCGGACTCCGCCAGAAAGGGTGCGAGCGCGGGATTACGTTCCGAAAACCGCCGCCCTAGCTGACGCAAGGCACTGAGTTCGCTCTGGTAATAACGGTTAAAGGACATCCGGCAAGACCTCTACCCGACCGCTATCACTCAGCCGCGCGGTAAACGCCACCGGCTTTTTACTGCCATTGACCACCAGAAAGGCTTCGATGGCGAATGCCAGCGCCAATGGGTCGTAATCCCGCGGCAATGCCGTGACCCGCACCTGCTTCAAGCGTGGTTCATAGGTGCGGATGAATCGCTCTATCAACAGGCGCGCCTGGGTCAATGACTCATGCAGACTCTGGTTCATGTCGTTGAGGTCAGGCAAGCCGTAGTCCGGCAGTGTCTGCACACTGCCTGCACGGATGCCGAGCATTTTCCCGAGATGCAATGCGACGGACGTCACGCGACACGAAGGGGTAGCTGCCGGGCGTTCAAGCCGCTCGAAAAGGCTTTGATGGTGGGGTATTCCGTGGCCTGCACTCATTCTTTGTCGAGCTTCCCAACCAGGGACAGGGTGAAGTCCGCCCCCATGTACTTGAAGTGGGGACGCACGCTCAGGTTTACGCGATACCAGCCGGGCTCGCCCTCGACATCACTGACAACAATGCGGGCTGCCCGCAACGGACGCCGTCCACGCACTTCGGCGCTCGGGTTTTCCTGATCGGCAACGTACTGGCGAATCCATTTATTGAGTTCCAGTTCCAGGTCGGTGCGTTCCTTCCATGAACCCAGTTGTTCGCGCTGAAGGACTTTTAGGTAGTGGGCCAGGCGATTGACCACCATCATGTAGGGCAGTTGGGTTCCCAGGCGGTAATTGAGCTCCGCTTCCTTGCCCTCGGGACTGAGGCCGAAGTGCTTCGGCTTCTGGACCGAGCTGGCCGAGAAGAAGGCGGCATTATCGCTGCCTTTGCGCATCGTCAGGGCAATGAAGCCCTCTTGGGCGAGTTCGTATTCGCGGCGGTCGGAAACCAGCACTTCCGTCGGAATTTTGGTTTCGATTTCGCCCATGCTGTGGAAGTGATGCAACGGCAAGTCTTCCACCGCCCCTCCACTTTGCGGGCCGATGATATTCGGGCACCAGCGAAAGCGCGCGAAGCTGTCGGTCAAGCGCGTGGCAAAGGCGTAGGCGGTATTGCCCCACAGGTAGTGTTCATGACTGTTGACCACGTTTTCCTGGTAGGCGAAGGTCTTGACCGGGCATTCAAGGGGATCGTAGGGCGTACGAAGCAGGAAGCGCGGCACGGTCAAGCCGATATAACGGGCGTCTTCGCTTTGGCGAAAGCTTTGCCATTTGGCAAATTGCGGGCCTTCGAAATGGTCCTTCAGGTCTTTGAGGTCCGGTAAACCGGTAAAGCTTTCCAGCCCGAAGAACGCGGGCCCGGCTGCGGCGATAAAAGGCGCATGGGCCATGCAGGCCACGCTGGATGCGTACTGCATCAGCTTCACATCAGGCGCACTGGGGGACAGGAAGTAGTTGGCAATAATCGCCCCTACCGGCTGGCCACCAAACTGGCCGTATTCGGCGCTGTAGATATGCTTGTACAACCCTGACTGGGTCACTTCCGGCGAGTCTTCGAAGTCTTCGAGCAGGTCCCGCCGGGAGACGTTGAGCAGTTCGATCTTGATGTTCTCGCGGAAGTTGGTGCGCTCCACCAGCAGCTGCAACCCCTTCCAGGACGCTTCCAGGGCCTGGAACTGCGGGTGGTGCAGAATCTCGTCCATCTGCAGGCTGAGTTTTGTGTCGATCTCGGCAATCATCCGGTCGACCAGGCGTTTCTTGACGGGCTCGCCACGATTGTGCGGTTTGAGCAACTCTTCGATAAACGCCGACACGCCACGTCGGGCGATGCCATAGGCCTCGTCATCCGCGCTCAGTAGCGTCTGCGCAACGATGTTGTCGAGGATGCTGTGCTGGACAGTGGTCTGTTCAGGTAGCGCGTACTGTTGGGAAGTCATGGGGTCAGTGTCCTTTTACTGAAAAAATGTCAGGCGTCGGTGTTGCCCAGGCCCAGCTCAGCCAGTACGCGGGCGCGGGACTCGTCATCGGCCAAGGCCTGTTCGATCGCCTTGCGAAAGCTCGGGGTGTTGCCCAAGGGTCCCTTGAGTGCCATAAGCGCCTCGCGCAATGCCATCAGCTTGTGCAATTCAGGCACCTGCTCAACCAGGTTCGCGGGGTTGAAGTCCTTCATGGAATTAATGCGTACCTGAATGGCGAGTTCCTCGATATCCGCCTCCTCCTGCAGGCGATTGCGCACGTTCAGCGTCAGGCTCAACGCCTGTTTGGCCAGCACGTCATCCAGGGTGTTCCTGTCGATCGCGATGGGCTTGCGATCTTCGAGCTTGCGCACATCCTCACGCTGGGTGAAATCGCCCAGCACCAACAGTTTCAACGGCAGCTCGACTTCTTCCTGCGCCCCGCCGATGGCGGGCTTGAATGTGATGTTGATACGTTCCTTTGGGGCTACCGAACCTTCTTTGGCCATGGTGCATCTCCGTTTTCAAGTGGCCCGAAAGCCTATTCAAGTGCCGCTTCAAGATCGAAGAGGCACAGCCTGCGATGGGTTTCTTCCTTGCGCTCGCGCACGGCGTGGTTTTGCGGCAATACATCGCAACAGCGGTAAAGAAGCTGGGTGACGTGAAGGGCCAGCTCCGGCTCCCAACGCTCCAGGCCGGTGCGTTGCAGTTCGTGGTCGAGGTGTTCAAGCTGGATCTTCGCCAGCTCATGCTTGCCGGCCTGTACACACAGGCGCGCCAGGGCCAGCCGCCAATAAAAACGCGCACGATCACTGCGCGCCGTGTACATGCCTTGCTTGAGTTCATGGATGGCGGCCTTGAGCCCGTCCTTTCGCAACCGCTGGGCTACCGCCTGCAAGGCGACCTCCCAGGGCGCGGCATCGGCATCGACCGTTACTGCGGTTGATTCGGGCATCTGCAGATGGCGGGAAACCTGCTGCGTGATCCAGTCCCGCGTGGCGGCGTCGGCAAACGGGACGCCGTCATGGAAGTGAAACGCCGGCAGGTCCGGCAGGCGTTGCAACAACAGGGCGAAGGTCACTTCCAGCTCAACCATGGCCTGCTCGGCCTGCAAGGCCTCCAGGCATTGCCAGAGCATGCGCAGCCCATCGAACCAGAACATCGCGCCGGCCAGGCTGGCTTCGAGCTCAAGCACCAGGTCGGCGTAATGGCCTTGGGCAAAGCGCTCCTGATAACGCCTGAGCTTGTCGGGAGCCGGCCCGCGCAAGACTGTGACCCGTTCATTGTCGGCGTCCGGATAGCTGACCAGCGCAAGCCAGGTCAATGTTCGATTCAGGCGCAAGGCACGTGCGTCAGTGGCGTTCTGGCGTAACCACCAGGTACACAGCGCACGAGCCTGTTCCTGCAAGTTGCGCAGCACCTTGTGGGCGTCTTTTTCGTTGTCCACCACCGCCTCGGGCCTGAGCAATTGGCCGGTTGCCTGCTTGACGTGGGCACTGACGCCGCTCAGCCCCACCGCTGGGGGATCGTCCTGCGCGGCGCGCTCCAGCCTCTGGGCCAATTGCCTGCGAATCGGCAGCAACAACGGCGCGTCGTTCCCCAAGTGCCTGGCCCAGAGCTCATCGAGGCACTCAAGATGCTCAAGCACGGCGCGGAACAGCGGTTGCTGGTTCTGCAGCAGCAGGCCTTGTACAAACAACGGTTCAAGGCGCAGCACCAACCAGCCGAATGCCGCGCCACGGGTACGCGGTTTTTCCGGGAAGACCACCGACCAATGATGTTCGCAGAGATAGCGCAGCAACCCGAGCCCGGCCAGCAGGCCCGGATAGGATTCACACTGATGCAATGCCCAGGCCAGCCAGACGGCGACCTTCAGGTCCTTGGACTGACGGTGCAACAGGATCTCGCTGGTTTCCAGGACCTTCTGCCAATCGGGCTGGCCACCGCCATGAATCGATTGCGCCTTGGCCAGCTCCAATTCCAGCGCTTCATATTCACTTGAAAAGCGCACATCACCGCCCGCAAAACATGTTTGCGTGCAGGGTGACCGTGCAACTTCAAGGTAATAATCACAAAGCTTGCTTGAATAAGCCATTTGATACCGCGCAACTCGTCCATGACAGGAAAGGCCAACTAAGCACATTTAAACCGTGCATCAGAAAGCCATCTACCCTTTGCCGGTAATTCCCGCAAAGCTCACGAACCTTAGTCACGGCTAAAACATTCAGCAAGCGACGGAACGACACTTAATCCTTTTCCTACAAGCGCACTGAATGCGAGATTGCGCAGGATTTTGCGCACCTAAACCACTGTATATACAAGGCCCCTGCGGCCCATACCACTATTTTCGCGACAATCGATGTGAGCAACTAAATGCACACTTATGCGCAACCCAGCAGTCACTAAATCAACCAAAAACCGTGCACTCCTTCAAAAATAGGAATTCAAATAACACGCCACCCCTGCTTTTATTGGTCAGCGCACTTTCAGGCACGCTTCTTGTTATAGGTCATTGTCCAGCCGGCCCAATGACCGGTTGGAACTACCTAATCAATCAGACAAGGAAACCCGTCATGCCAACACCCGCGTATCTTTCCGTCACCGGTGTCAAACAAGGTTTGATAACGGCAGGTACGTTTACCCAGGACTCGGTAGGTAACATCTATCAGGAAGGCCATGAGGACCAGATCCTGGTGCAGGCGTTTGCTCATCAAGTGATCATTCCACGCGACCCGCAATCGGGCCAGCCGACAGGCCAGAGGGTTCATAAACCCCTGATGATCAGCAAGGTCTTCGATAAGTCGTCGCCCTTGCTGTTCAGCGCACTGACCAGCGGCGAAGAGGTCAAGTGCCGGCTCGAATGGCTGCGCACCTCTTCGGCCGGCACCCAGGAGCACTACTTCACCATTGAGCTGGAGGGGGCGACCATCGTGGACATCCAGTCACGCATGCCCAATTGCCAGGACCCGGACAACGCCCACTTCACTCACCTGGAAGATGTGTACTTCACCTATCGCAAGATTGTGTGGACCCACGAAGTGTCCGGAACTTCCGGGTCGGATGACTGGCGCAGCCCGGTTGCGGGTTAAGCCGGATTGACGCAGAGGCGGCGCCAGGGAAGGCGCCACCTCTATCGGTTGCTACACCATCGCCAGCGGATGCTTGCGCTTGGGTGCGCCAAACACGCGATCAATGGCGTCCAGGTCGTGCTCATCCAGCACCAGCTTGGCAGCGGCTGCGTTGAGTCGCACATGCTCCGGGGTGACCGCCTTGGGAATGGCGATCACACCGTCCTGGCGCAACACCCAGGCCAGGGCAACCTGGGCGGGTGTGACCTCGTGGCGACGGGCGATCTGCTTGAGGGTCGGGCTGGACAGTAGTTCACCGCCCTGGGCGATCGGGCAGTAGGCCATTAAGGGCAAGTGGTGTTGTTGCCACCAGGGCAGCAGGTCGAATTCAATGCCGCGCTCTTCGATGTTGTAGAGCACCTGGTTGGTGGCGCAGGCCGGGGATGCGAGTTCCTGCAGGTCGGCGACATCGAAATTGGAAACACCCCAGCGACCGATCTTGCCGGCTTCGCGCAGGCGCTCGAACGCTTCTACGGTTTCTTCAAGAGGGTATTGGCCGCGCCAGTGCAACAGATACAGATCGATGTAGTCCGTACCCAGGCGCTCGAGGCTGGCCTCACAGGCACGGGGCACGCCCTGGTGGCTGGCATTGTGCGGGTAGACCTTGCTGACGAGGAACACCTGGTCACGCCTACCGCGAATGGCCTCGCCGACGACCCTTTCGGCGCCGCCCTCACCATACATTTCGGCAGTATCGATCAGGGTCATGCCCTCGTCGATGCCCAGTTGCAGTGCCGCCACTTCGGCACGGTGCCGGTCGGGGTGTTCCCCCATGCGCCAGGTTCCCTGGCCGATGACAGGAACGGGAACCCCCGCCAGATCAATGGTACGCATGACAACCTCCTGGTGAGTTCGCGGATTAACAGTGTGGCACTGACCGGACAAAAGGGTTCAATCGCAGTATGGTTACGCTTTGCCAAGTCGCCAGGAAGAACCCGCAATGCTGTTTGTCGTGATGCTCGGGGGCAAGCACCCACGGGCAAAAATTGAAGTTCACGATGTGGTGTTCGCTGCCGCGGACACGCTTGAATCGACCTACCCGCAATTACGCGCCGATTGGTTCGGCAGCCCCAAGGGCGTGCATATCGATTCGTGGATGGCCGTGGACGGTGTCGACGGTTGGAAAGTCGAACTCAGCCACCTCGCACCTGCCGCTGGAGCGCATCATCTGTATTTCATTAACCTCGGCGGTTATGAAGCCAAGAGTTTTGGCGAAGCCCACCACTACCTGCTGGTGGTTGCTCGCAACAAGCAGGAAGCAATGAGCAAGGGCAAGCAGAATACGCTGCGCCATTGGTCCCAGGCCCATACGGACGCTGTGATGGATATCGACGACTGCCTGCCCATCGACCTGGTAGCCGGGCGCTACATTCACCTCGTACAGGGCCCGCACCGACCGGTCATCCAACAGAACGACTATATCGTCCTGTCTTGACCCAACCCGAACCGCTCGGCAATCGCCAGGAACTTTGCCGGGAAATAACCGCCTGAATCCGGTAGGCTCACCCTTTTTAACTCAAGGAGTTACTCCCCATGGCCAAAGCCACCGCCCGTCACATCCTCGTTTCCACTGAAGACAAGTGCAACGAACTCAAGACCCAGATCGAAGGCGGCGCCGATTTCGCAGAAATCGCCAAAGCCAACTCCAGCTGCCCCTCCAGCCGCGATGGCGGCAACCTGGGTTCGTTCGGTCCGGGCCAAATGGTCAAGGAATTCGACACCGTCGTATTCAGCGCCCCGGTCAACACCGTGCAAGGCCCGGTGAAAACCCAGTTCGGCTACCACCTGCTGGAAGTCACCAGCCGCCAGGACTGATCCGGTCTGTGCTGATGCGATAAACAACGGCCCGCCTTCTGGTGGGCCGTTGTGCATGTGATGACTGGCGACGCTGATGCCGTTAGCGTACAAATCCCTTTTCTTCTTCACACGGCGTTCAAGGCTGATAATGCGATTGGCTTTTTCCTATCTACTAAGTTCGAGCCTGGCCCTGCTGCTGGCCAGCACTGCGGCGTTCGCGACGCCGCAACCGTATCTGACGGTGTACGGCGAACCGGCCAAGTACGCCGCCGGCTTCACCCATTTCGATTACGCCAACCCCAATGCACCCAAGGGCGGCAGCCTGCGCCGCTCGGCCATCGAGATCGGGCGCTACGACCATGTGCTGCCGTATATCGACAAAGGCATCGGCGTTACCCAGGTCGACGGCTGGGTGTATTCGCCGCTGGCACAGCGCTCCCTGGACGAGCCCTACACCGTCTACGGCCTGGTCGCCGAGCAGATGGAGCGCGCCGATGACGGCCTGTCCCTGCGTTTTTTCATCAACCCCAAGGCACGCTTTGCCGACGGTAAGCCGATCACCGCCGAAGACGTGCGCTACAGCTTCGACCTGCTGATGACCCAAGGCAGCCTGCGTTTTCGCACCCTGTTCGCCGACGTCAAGCACGTAGAAGTCGAAGGTGAGCGCCAGGTACGCTTCGATTTCTCCAGCAATGAAAACCGCACCCTGCCCTTGGACATCGCCACCCTGCCCGTCTTCCCGGAACATTGGTGGAAGACCCGCGACTTCGCCAACGGCGGCGGCTATGAAGCACCACTGGGCAGCGGGCCCTACACAGTCAGCAAGATAGACTCCGGCAGCACCATCACCTTTACCCGCGACCCGAACTGGTGGGGCAAGGATCTGCCGGTCAGCCGCGGCCTGTACAACTTCGATCACCTGAGCCTGGAATATTTCGGCGATACCGAAGTGGCCCGCCAGGTGTTGCGTGGCGGCGCCTATGATTTCAATCGTGAATTTTCCGCCACCGGTTATGCCATCGGCTACAACGGCCCGGCCCTGGACGATGGCCGCCTGCAGCGCGCCCACCTGGCCAAGGAAATGCCGCAACCGGCCCAAGGTTACGTGTTTAACGTGCAAAACCCGATGTTCAAGGACCGCCGCGTGCGCCAGGCACTGGCGATGCTGTGGGACTTCGAATGGGCCAACCGGCAGATGATGCGCAGTATGTACATCCGCCAGCAGAGCTTTTTCTCTAACAGCCCACTCGCAGCCAGCCAACCGCCGACCCAAGAGGAACTGGCGATTCTCGAACCTTTGCGCGGCCAGGTGCCCGACGAAGTGTTCACTCAAGTGTTCAAGGCCCCGGTCACCGATGGCAGTGGCATGATCCGCGATAAACAGCTGCAAGCCCTGGCCCTGCTGGAGGAAGCCGGCTGGAAACCGGACGGCGACAAGCTGGTCAATGCCGAAGGCAAGCCGCTGGAGTTCACCTTCCTCAATGCCCAGGCCGGCCTGGAGCGCCTGCTGTTGCCGTACAAGCGCAACCTTGCGCAGATCGGCATCACGCTCAATATCCGCCGCATCGACTCCTCCCAATACGTGAACCGATTAATGGCCAGGGACTACGACATGATCGTCACTGGCTTCCCCGTCACCACGTCGCCCGGCATGGAGTTGTACAACTACTTCGGTTCGGCCGCCGCCTTCGATCCCGGCGCGAACAACTACATGGTGCTCCAGGACCCGGCCGTCGACAGCCTGATCAAGGGCCTGGTCAAGGCCAACACCCAGGCGCAGATGCTCACCTACGCCCACGCGCTGGACCGGGTACTGCAATGGAATTACCTGTGGATCCCCAATTACTACCCGCCCGGCACCTCTGCTGCGTGGTGGAACCGCTTCGGCCGCCCGGCCATCGAGGCCAAGAACGAAGAAGCACTGGAAACCTGGTGGGAAATCAGCCCCACGCCACTGACCAACGAGCAAATGAACGTTGAGTTGAAAAAACACGGGGGTACGCGCTGATGTTTGCCTATATCGTGCGGCGCCTGCTGCTGATCATCCCGACGCTGGTGATCATCCTGCTGGTGAATTTCGTGATCGTGCAGGCCGCCCCCGGTGGCCCGGTGGAACAAGCCATCGCTCACCTGCAAGGCATCGGCGGCGGTGGCATCGGTGGCGCGTCCGGCGAAGGTGTCAGCAGCGGGTCCCGCGCCAGTCGTGGCCTGGACCCCAAGCTGATCAAGGACATTGAAAAACAATACGGCTTCGACAAGTCCGCGCCGGAACGCCTGTGGCTGATGCTCAAGAACTACGCGCAGCTGGATTTCGGTCACAGCTTCTTTCGCGGCAAGACGGTGATCGACCTGATCCTGGAAAAAATGCCGGTGACCATTTCCCTGGGCCTGTGGGCCACGCTGATCACCTACCTGGTGTCGATCCCCCTGGGCATTCGCAAGGCGGTGCGCCACGGCAGCAGCTTTGACGTATGGAGCAGCACCGCCATCGTCATCGGCTATGCGATGCCGGCGTTTCTGTTCGCGATGTTCCTGATCGTGGTATTTGCCGGCGGCACTTCGCTGAATTGGTTCCCGGTGCGCGGGCTGGTCTCGGAAAACTTCGAAGAATTGAGCACGATTGGCAAGGTCGCCGATTATTTCTGGCACCTGGTGTTGCCGGTGACGTCGCTGGTCATCGGCGGGTTCGCCACGCTGACCATCCTCACCAAAAACTCGTTCCTCAATGAAATCACGCGCCAATACGTGGTGACCGCCCGCGCCAAGGGCTTGAGCGAACGGCGCGTGCTCTACGGCCATGTGTTCCGCAACGCCATGCTGCTGGTGATCTCGGGGATTCCCCAGGCATTCATCAGCGTGTTCTTTGCAGGCTCCTTGCTGATCGAGGTGATCTTCTCCCTCGACGGCCTGGGCCGCATGAGCTACGAAGCGGCGGTATCGCGCGATTATCCGGTGGTGTTCGGCTCGTTGTTTATCTTCACCTTGTTCGGCCTCTTGATAAAACTGATCGGCGACCTCTGCTACACCCTGGTGGACCCGCGTATCGACTTCGCCGCGAGGAACGCCTGATGCTTGATCTGTCTCCCGTTGCCCGTCGGCGCTTCGAGCGCTTCAAGAAAAACCGTCGCGGCTGGTGGTCGCTGTGGCTGTTTATCGGGCTGTTTCTGCTGACCCTGGGCGGCGAATTGATCGCCAACGACAAGCCGCTGGTGCTGAGTTTCAAGAACGAGCTGTATTTCCCGGTGTTCAAGCGCTACACCGAGCAACAGTTCGGCGGCCAGCTGCCGTTCCAGGCCGACTACCGCAGTGACTACGTGCAAAAGCTGATCAAGCAGGACGGCGGCTGGATGCTGTTCCCGCCGATCCCGTTCAGCGACGACACCCCTAACTACGAACTGACCCGCCCTGCCCCCAGCCCGCCCTCATCGGTAAATTGGCTGGGCACTGATGATCAGTCGCGGGATGTGCTGGCCCGGGTGATCTTTGGCGCGCGGGTGTCGATCCTGTTTGCCTTGGCGCTCACTGCGATCAGCGCGGCCATCGGTATCGCGGCCGGTGCGTTGCAGGGTTATTACGGTGGTTGGGTGGACTTGATCGGCCAGCGCGTGCTGGAGGTGTGGTCCGGGTTGCCGGTGCTGTACCTGTTGATCATTCTGTCGGGTTTTGTCGAGCCCAATTTCTGGTGGCTGCTGGGGATCATGGCGCTGTTTTCCTGGCTGGCCCTGGTGGACGTGGTGCGCGCCGAGTTCCTGCGCGGGCGCAACCTGGAATACGTCAAGGCCGCACGGGCGTTGGGTTTGGGTGACGGCAAGATCATTCGTCGGCATATCCTGCCCAATGCCATGACGGCGACGCTGAGCTACCTGCCGTTTATCCTGACGGGGGCGATCTCCACCCTGAGCGCCCTGGATTTCCTCGGCTTTGGCATGCCGGCGGGCAGCGCGTCGCTGGGCGAACTGATCGCCCAGGGCAAGCAGAATCTGCAAGCGCCCTGGCTGGGCCTGACGGCGTTTTTCACCCTGGCGCTGATCCTGTCGCTGCTGGTCTTTATCGGCGAGGCGTTGCGTGATGCCTTCGACCCCCGTTCGTGAGTACGTGCGTATGAACCTCATCGAAATACGCGACCTCAACGTCGCTTTCAGCGGCCAGACCGTGGTGCGCAACCTCAGCCTGGACATGCGCCCCGGCGAATGCCTGGCGCTGGTGGGCGAGTCGGGTTCGGGCAAGTCGGTGACGGCCCATTCGATCCTGCAACTGCTGCCCGAGGCCGGTACGCACACCACCGGTTCGGTGAAGTATCGCGGCCAGGAGTTGATCGGTGCGTCGACAACCACCCTGCAGAAGCTGCGCGGCAACCGCATCGCGATGATCTTCCAGGAGCCGATGACGTCCCTGAACCCACTGCACAGCATCGAAAAGCAGATCGGTGAAACCCTGCTCTTGCACAAGGGCCTGGGCGGCAAGCCGGCGCAGGCACGCATCCTGGAACTGCTCGAGCTGGTGGGCATCCAGAAACCCCAGGAACGGCTCAAGGCCTATCCCCATCAGCTCTCCGGCGGCCAGCGTCAACGGGTGATGATCGCCATGGCCCTGGCCTGCGAGCCCGAGCTGCTGATCGCGGACGAACCCACCACCGCGCTGGACGTTACCGTGCAGCGCAAGATCCTGCTGCTGCTCAAGTCCTTGCAACAGCGCTTGGGCATGTCGCTGCTGCTGATCAGCCATGACCTCAACCTGGTGCGCAGCATTGCCCAGCGCGTGTGTGTGATGCGCGCCGGCGAAATTGTCGAACAGGCCAATTGCGAGACCTTGTTCACCGCGCCGCAGCATCCTTACAGCCAGCTCTTGCTGGATGCGGAACCCGCGGGCGACGCCGTGTGCGTTGGCGAACGCGAGACGGTGCTGGAGGTGAATGACCTGAGCGTGCAATTCCCCCTCGGCGGCGGGCTGTTTCGGCGCAAGCGCTACTTGCGCGCGGTGGAGGGCATCAGCCTCAGCGTGCAGCGTGGCAAGACCCTGGGCATTGTCGGCGAGTCCGGCTCGGGCAAATCGACCCTGGGCCAGGCAATCCTGCGCTTGCTCGATTCCACCGGCAGCATTCGTTTCCAGGGTGAAGCCCTCGACCCGCTGAATAACCAACAAATGCGCCCCTGGCGCAAACAGATGCAGGTGGTGTTCCAGGACCCCTACGGCAGCCTCAGCCCGCGCATGACCGTGGCGCAGATCATCAGCGAAGGCCTGGAGGTGCACGCGCCGTGCAGCCTGGCCGAGCGCGATGCGCAGGTGATCCAGGTGCTCAAGGACGTCGGCCTCGACCCCGCCACCCGGCACCGCTACCCCCACGAGTTTTCCGGCGGCCAGCGCCAGCGCATCGCCATTGCCCGCGCCCTCGTGCTCAAGCCGGCGCTGATGCTGCTGGACGAACCCACCTCGGCCCTCGACCGCACCGTGCAGAAACAGGTGGTGGGGTTGCTGCGTGAGCTGCAGGATAAATACGGCCTGACCTACCTGTTTATCAGCCATGACTTGGCCGTGGTGCGCGCCATGGCCCATGACATGATCGTGATCAAGGACGGCAAGGTGGTGGAGCGCGGCGCGAGCCACGAGGTGTTTGATGCGCCGCAGCATCCGTATACCAAGGAACTGCTGGCGGCGGCGCACATTCCTTTATAGACACTCCCCCTGTGGGAGCGGGCTTGCTCGCGAAGGCGGTGTATCAGTACCGTATAAGCCGGCTGACACACCGCTTTCGCGAGCAAGCCCGCTCGCACAAGGATCGCGATTCCATTCCCCATCTGTGTTGGTAGCCTGAACATGAACACCACCGATAGCCTCAAGGACTACCAACAGGTTCGTGGCCTGGCCATCCAGTCGCTGTTCGAGATCATCGAGCAGTCCAGCGAAGGCACGGTGATTGTCGACCGCGACGCCACCATCGTGTGGATGAACGAGCGCTACGCCAGGCGCTTCGGGCTCAAGAGCGCCGACCAGGCCATCGGCCAACCGTGCGAACAAGTGATCTCCAACAGCCTGTTGCGCCAGGTCGTGCGCAATGACCAGCCGATATTGCTGGACATCCAGGACACGCCCAAGGGCCCGCTGGTGGTGATGCGCCTGCCGATTCACAACGATGCCGGCGCGGTGATCGGGGCGATTGGCTTTGCGCTGTTCGATGAGCTGCGCAACCTGTCGCCATTGATCGAACGCTACCTGAGCCTGCAGCAGGAGCTTGCCTCCACGCGCTCGCTGCTGCGCTCACGGCAGAGCAAATACAACTTCGCGCACTTCATCGGCACCAGCGCGGCCAGCCTCGAAGTCAAGCGCCGGGCGCGGCGCAGTGCGAGTGCCGAATCGCCGGTGTTGCTGCTGGGCGAAACCGGCACCGGCAAGGAGTTGCTGGCCCAGGCGATTCACGGCGCATCGACGCGTGCACATAAGGCTTTTGTCAGTATCAACAGCGCCGCCATCCCCGCCGACCTGCTGGAAGCCGAGTTTTTCGGCACCGCGCCGGGCGCGTTTACCGGCGCCGATCGCAAGGGCCGTCCGGGCAAATTCCAGATTGCCCAGGGCGGCACGCTGTTTCTGGATGAAATCGGCGACATGCCCTTGCCACTGCAAAGCAAATTGCTGCGGGTGTTACAGGAAAAGGAATTCGAACCCGTGGGCTCCAACGAGATGCTGCACAGTGATGTGCGGGTGATCGCCGCCACGTCCATGGACCTGGAAGCGGCGATCAAGCGCGGCGAATTCCGCGCGGACTTGTATTACCGGCTGAACGTGCTGCCAATCCAGGTGCCGCCGTTGCGTGAGCGCCTGGATGATATTCCGGCGTTGAGCGAGGCCATCCTTGAGGAACTGCGCAGCCAGCACGAGCTGGATCAGGACGCCTTGGCCTTGCTGGCACAGCATGCGTGGCCGGGCAACATCCGTGAGCTGCGCAATGTGCTGGAGCGCGCGGCGCTGTTGAGTGATGACCTGGTGTTGGACGCCCGGGAAATCCGTGCAGCGATAGGTACGTTTACCCCGGTGGAGCGCAACCCGGTGCCAGCCGTCGAGGGTGAATCGTTCAGCGCGGCACGGGAGCGGTTCGATCGGCAGGTGATTGGGGCGGCATTGAGCGCGTGCGGCGGGAATGTGGTGGAAGCGGCCAGGCGGCTGGGGCTTGGGCGGTCAACGTTGTACAAGAAGATGGTAGCGCTGGGCATTAGCGAGTCTCAATAAAGAGACGAAATTCCACATACAGAGACATTCCAATGTGGGGGCGGGCTTGCTCGCGAATGCGGTGGTTCAGTACCGAATTCTCTGGCTGACACACCGCTTTCGCGAGCAAGCCCGCTCCCACGGGGGTCCTCATTTATCTCAAATACGAGACTAAATTCAAGCTCACTCGCCGAGAAAGATATTTTTTCCTTATATTTCAATAAGTTAATTTTTTGGCACGCATCTCGCTATAGCCCTTCCCCATAGCCAACACCCCACAAAAATAACAATCCAACCTGGAGACACACCATGAGTGTGATCATTGCCCTGGCGGCCCTCGCGCTGCTGATGCTGGCCGCCTACCGTGGCTACAGCGTCATCCTGTTTGCCCCCATCGCCGCGCTCGGCGCTGTGCTGCTCACCGACCCGTCCGCCGTCGCGCCCGCCTTTACCGGCGTGTTCATGGAGAAAATGGTCGGTTTCATCAAATTGTATTTCCCGGTGTTCCTGCTGGGCGCGGTGTTCGGCAAGCTGATCGAGCTGTCGGGCTTTTCGCGCTCAATCGTCGCCGCCGCGATCCGTTTGCTCGGCACACGCCAGGCGATGCTGGTGATCGTGCTGGTCTGCGCCCTGCTCACCTACGGCGGCGTGTCGCTGTTCGTGGTGGTGTTTGCGGTGTATCCGTTCGCGGCGGAGATGTTCCGCCAGAGCAATATCCCCAAGCGCCTGATTCCCGCCACCATCGCGCTGGGTGCGTTTTCGTTCACCATGGACGCACTGCCCGGCACGCCGCAGATCCAGAACATCATTCCCAGCACTTTCTTCAACACCACCGCCTGGGCGGCGCCCTGGCTGGGTTTGATCGGCACAATCTTCGTGTTCTGCGCCGGCATGCTGTACCTGGCGCGCCAGCGCAACAAGGCGCAACGCGCCGGTGAAGGCTATGGCACCGAGTTGCGCAACGAGCCGGAAACCGCCGAGAACCTCACCCTGCCCAACCCTTGGATCGCAGTGTCGCCGCTGATCCTGGTCGGGGTGATGAACCTGCTGTTCACCCACTGGATCCCGCAGTGGTACGGCAAGACCCACAGCCTCAGCCTGCCGGGCATGAGCGCACCGGTGACCACCGAAATCGCCAAGCTCACCGCGATCTGGGCGGTGCAGGCGGCGTTGCTGGTGGGCATTCTCATGGTGCTGGCGTTTGGCTGGTCGGCGATCAAGAGCAAGCTCGCCGAGGGCAGCAAAAGCGCGGTCAGCGGCGCGCTGTTGGCGGCGATGAATACCGCGTCGGAATACGGCTTTGGCGCGGTCATCGCCTCGTTGCCGGGCTTTCTCGTGCTGGCGGACTGGCTCAAGGGCATCCCCAATCCACTGGTCAATGAAGCGATCACCGTGACCTTGCTGGCCGGTATCACCGGCTCCGCGTCGGGCGGCATGAGCATCGCCCTGGCGGCGATGTCCGAGAGCTTTATTTCGGCGGCCCATGCGGCCAATATCCCACTTGAAGTGCTGCACCGGGTCGCGGCCATGGCCAGCGGCGGCATGGATACCCTGCCCCACAACGGCGCGGTGATCACCCTGCTGGCGGTGACCGGCCTGACCCACCGCGAAGCCTACAAGGACATTTTCGGCATCACCCTCATCAAGACCCTCGCGGTGTTCGTGGTGATCGGTACTTTCTACGCCACTGGCATTGTGTGAGGTGTTAATGACGACATTGAATGGCAAGACCGCCCTGGTCACCGGTTCCACCAGCGGCATTGGCTTGGGCATCGCGCTGAGCCTGGCCAAGGCCGGCGCCAATCTGATTCTCAATGGTTTCGGCGACGCCAGCGCGGTGGTCGCCCAGGTGCGGGCGTTTGGCGGCAGGGTCGGGCATCACCCGGCGGACGTCAGCGACCCGGCGCAGATCGCCGAGATGATCGCCTACGCCGAGCGCGAATTCGGTGGCGTGGATATCCTGGTGAACAACGCCGGGATCCAGCACGTGGCCGCCGTGGAAGACTTCCCGGCCGAGCGCTGGGATTCCATCATCGCGATCAACCTGTCATCGGTGTTCCACAGCACGCGCCTGAGCTTGCCGGGGATGAAGGCCAAGGGCTGGGGGCGGATCGTCAACATCGCGTCGGTGCATGGCCAGGTCGGTTCGGTGGGCAAGGCCGCGTATGTGGCGGCCAAGCACGGGGTGATCGGTTTGACCAAGGTGGTGGGCCTGGAAACGGCCACTAGCAATGTGACGTGCAACGCCATCTGCCCCGGCTGGGTACTGACGCCGCTGGTGCAGAAGCAAATCGATGATCGCGCCGCCCATGGCGTCGACCCGCAGCAGGCGCAGCAGGAGTTGCTGGCAGAGAAGCAGCCGTCGCTGGAGTTTGTGACGCCGCCACAGTTGGGCGAACTGGTGCTGTTTTTATGCAGCGAAGCCGGCAGCCAGGTACGCGGTGCGGCGTGGAATATCGACGGCGGCTGGCTGGCTCAATAGTGATCGTTCCCACGCTCCGCGTGGGAATGCAGCCCAGGACGCTCCGCGTCCCAAGAGCGGACGCGGAGCGTCCAAAGAGGCATTCCCACGCGGAGCGCGGGAACGAGAAGAGGCAACATCAATGTCCGACATCCTCTGGCAACCCTCCCCCGAACGCATCCGCAACACGCGAATGGACCAGTTCCGGCGTTACATCAACGAGCGCCACAGCCTGCAGCTCAGCGACTACCCAGCCCTGCACCAGTGGAGCATCGACCAGCGCCCGGCCTTCTGGCAGGCCATCGTCGAATATTTCGATGTGCGCTTTCGCAGCCCACCCACGGCGGTGCTGGTCGAAGGCACCGAGATGCCCAGCGCCCAGTGGTTCTCCGGCGCGACCCTGAACTTTGCCGAGCACCTGTTGCGCCGTCGCGACGATCACACGGCGGTGGTGGCCATTGGGGAAGACGGCCAGCGCGAACAACTCACCTACGCCGAGCTGGCTGCACACGTCGCCGGACTGCAAAGCAGCCTGCGCGCCGCTGGCGTTACCCAAGGCGACCGCGTCGCTGCGTGTATGCCCAACACCTGGCAAACCCTGGTGGGCATGCTCGCCACCACCAGCCTGGGGGCGATCTGGTCGTGCTCTTCGCCGGATTTCGGCACCCAGGGCGTGATCGACCGTTTCGGCCAGATCGAGCCCAAGGTCCTGATCACTTGCGCGGGTTATCGCTATGCCGGCAAAACCATCGACCAGAGCGCCAAGCTCAATGAAATCCTCACGCGCCTGCCGTCCCTGGAGCATTTGATCATCGTGCCCTACGCACGGCCACAGGCGCGGGTCGAGGACTATCAGACACACGCCAGCGTCACGCTGTGGCAGGACTTCTACCAACCCGGCGGCGAGCCGGATTTCGTCGCGGTGCCCTTCGATCATCCGCTGTACATCCTCTATTCCAGCGGCACCACCGGCGTGCCCAAGTGCATCATCCACGGCACTGGCGGCGTGTTGCTCACTCACCTCAAGGAACACGGCCTGCATGCCGACTTGTCCAGGGACGACTGCCTGTTCTACTACACCACTTGCGGCTGGATGATGTGGAACTGGCTGGTCTCGGTGCTGGCCATCGGTGCCACGGCGGTGCTGTATGATGGCTCGCCGTTTCATCCAGGCCACGAGCGGCTGATCGACCTGATCGACGCAGAACGCATCAGCGTGTTCGGCACCAGCCCCAAGTTTCTCGCGACCCTGGAAAAAGCAGGGCTGCAGCCGCGCCTGAGCCACGACCTGGGCAGCCTCAAGGGGCTGATCTCAACCGGTTCGCCGCTTTCGCCGCAGAGCTACGACTATGCGTACCGCGAAATCAAGGACGAGCTGTGCCTGTCGTCGATGTCCGGCGGCACCGATATCGTCTCCTGCTTTGTGATCGGCAACCCGGTGTTGCCGGTGCGTCGCGGCGAAATGCAGTGCAAGAGCCTGGCAATGGCCATCGAGGTCTGGGACGACGACGGCCAGGCGCTGGTCGGCGAAAAAGGCGAACTGGTGTGCACCCGGCATTTCCCGGCCATGCCCATCGGCCTGTGGAACGACCCGGACCGCCAGAAGCTGCGCGCCTCGTATTTCAGCCAGTTCCCCGGCGTCTGGGCCCAGGGCGACTATGCCGAACAACGCCCGAATGGCAGCCTGCTGATCCACGGACGCTCCGACGCCGTGCTCAACCCCGGCGGCGTGCGCATTGGTACCGCAGAGATCTATCGCCAGGTGGAAAAGCTGCCACAGGTGCTGGAGAGCCTGGCCATCGGCCAGCGCTGGCAGGACGACGTGCGCGTGGTGCTGTTCGTGCGCCTCGATGACGGCGTGCAGCTGGACGAAGCGCTGCAGCAGCAGATTCGCCAGGTCATCCGCGCCAACACCACGCCGCGTCATGTGCCGGCCAGGATCCTGGCGGTCAGCGATATCCCGCGCACCATCAGCGGCAAGATCGTTGAATTGGCGGTGCGCAATGTAGTGCACGGCGAACCGGTGAAGAACACCGATGCCCTGGCCAACCCGCAGGCCCTGGAGCAGTTTCGCGATCGCCCGGAGCTGGCTGAAGGATGAAAGGTTTCAGCCCCGACGTACGGAGCTGAAGAAAAACCCCCAAGGCATGCTATTTTTTGGGGGTAGTCACTCATTCCCGGCTCGCGGGATAATGGGTGTTGTCATCTTTCAAAGCGTTACGCTCAGGGCTTCTTCATGAATGGAACATCCACCGGCAGCGAAACCGCCGCATTGATTGCGCGGTTGGACTGGGCGCAAAGCCCCCTCGGTGAGGCCAATGAATGGCCGCAAAGCCTGCGCACCGCAGTGGACATCGTCGTGCATTCGCCGATGCCGATGCTGCTGCTGTGGGGCAAGCAGCTCACGCAACTCTACAACGACGGCTTCGCCCTGCTCGCTGGCAACAAACACCCCGAAGCGATGGGGCAGCCGACGCACCAGACCTGGCCGGAGCTGGAGAGCTTTACCGCGCCGATCTACGACGCCGTGCTCAGTGGCCAGGCGCGCACCTTCAGCGAGCAGCGTTTCGTGCTGCAACGCCATAACCGCGACACCGAAATCTGGCTGGACCTGACCTACAGTCCGATCCGCGATGAAAGCGCCAACGTGGCCGGCATCCTGGTTACCGCCATCGAAACCAACGAGCGCCGCAAGGCCCAGCACAACACCGAACAACGCCTGCAGCTCGCACTGGCGGCCACCGACGCGGTGGGCACTTGGGATTGGGATATCGGCGAAGACCGCTTCATCGCCGACGCGCACTTCGCCTACCTGCATGGCGTGGACCCCAGCGACGCGGGCCGGCTGCCGATCAGCGACTACCTGCAAGGCGTGCACCCCGAAGACCGTGGCATGGTGGCGCGCAGCATCAAGCATTGCATAACCTTCGGCACCGAATACGCCGAGGAATACCGGCTCTTGCAGGCCGACGGCCAAGTGCGCTGGGTATTTGCCCGGGGCCGCTGCTACAAGGATCATCAGGACCGCCCCGCGCGGTTCCTCGGTGCCGCGCTGGACCTGACCGAGCGCAAGAACACCGAGCAGGCCCTGCGCCAAAGCCAGACCGAACTGCAACTGATCATCAACGCCATGCCGGTGCTGATCGGCTATGTCGACCATGAGGAACGCTTTCGCCTGAACAACAGCGCGTACCTGGAGTGGTACGGCATGACCCCCCAGGAGCTGTACGGCAGGACCATCCGCGACGTGCTCGGCGAGCAGGTGTACGCCGGCCGTGCCGACAAGATCGCCGCCGCGCTCAAGGGCAAGGCCTGCAGTTTCATGACCGTCACACCGCACCGCGACGGCCGACCGCGCCATGCCTTAATGAAGTACCTGCCGCGTTTCAGCAATGATGGCTCGGTGAACGGGTTCTACATCTTTGTGATCGATGAAACCGAACGCAAACTCACTGAAGAAGCCCTGCGCCACCTCAACGAAAATCTCGAAGAGCGCGTGGCACAGCGCACCCAGGCGCTGGCCGAGGCCAACCAGCGCCTGCAAAACGAGATGTACGAGCGCGAGCGCGCCGAAGACGCCCTGCGCCATGCGCAGAAAATGGAGGCCGTGGGCCAGCTCACCGGCGGCATCGCCCATGACTTCAACAATATGCTCACCGGCATCATCGGCAGCCTCGACCTGATGCAGCGCTATATCGCCGCCGGGCGCAGTGACGAGATCGGCCGCTTTACCGATGCAGCGGTGTCTTCGGCCCGGCGTGCCGCCGCCCTCACCCACCGGCTGCTGGCCTTTTCGCGGCGCCAATCACTGGATCTTCGCCCGCTGGACCCGAACCAGTTGGTGGCGTCCCTGGAAGAGTTGTTCCGCCGCACCAAGGGCGCGCACATCGACCTCAAGGTGCGGCTGGGGCGCGATATCTGGCCGGTCAACACCGACGCCAGCCAGCTGGAAAACGCCTTGCTCAACCTGGTGATCAACGCCCGCGACGCCATGCCCGACGGCGGTGAACTCCTGATCGAGACCGCCAACAGCTACCTGGACGGTAGCGACATCACCACCCTTGAACCGGTCAAGGCCGGCGACTACGTGATGCTTGGCGTGTGCGACAACGGCACCGGCATGGCGCCGAAGATCCTGGCCAAGGCGTTCGATCCGTTTTTCACCACCAAGCCCATCGGCCAGGGTACCGGCCTGGGGTTGTCGATGATCTACGGGTTTGCCCAGCAGTCCGGCGGACACGTGACCATCCAGAGCGAGCCGGGCCAGGGAACATGCGTGCGCCTGTACCTGCCGCGCCTGTTCGGTACGTCGCTGGAAAGCAACCTGCCCACGCACTTGAGCGAGGCGCCGTTGGCCCTGGCCGGTGAGGCGGTGGTGGTGGTCGAGGACGATCCGGCGGTGCGCATGCTGGTGGTCAATGTGCTCGATGAGCTTGGCTATACCGCGCACCAGGCGGCGGACGCACGGGCCGCGCTGCCCCTGCTGGAGTCGGACCTGCGCGTGGACCTGCTGGTCACCGACGTCGGCCTGCCGGGCATGAACGGCCGGCAGTTGGCGGAAATTGCGCGCCAGCACAGGCCGGGGCTCAAGGTGCTGTTCATGACCGGTTACGCCGAAAAAGCCGCCGAGCGCCAGGGTTTCCTCGAAGAAGGCATGGACATGGTCGCCAAGCCGTTTTCCATTGACCTGCTGGCCACGAAAATCCGCGGCATGATCAGCGTAGAGGAATGAGTTCAGGCATAATCGCGCGCCGTCGCCCACCCGGTAGAGATTTTATGAAAGCCCAAGCCCGTCATATCCTGGTGAAAACCAGCGAAGAAGCCGAACAACTCAAGCTGCGCATCGCCAAGGGCGAGGCGTTTGATGTACTGGCCAAGAAGTACTCCACCTGCCCCTCGGGCAAGCGTGGCGGTGACTTGGGTGAAGTGCGGCCTGGGCAGATGGTGGGGGCGATTGATGCGGTGATTTTCAAGAAGCCGGTGAAGGTGATTCATGGGCCGATCAAGAGCAAGTTCGGGTATCACTTGGTGCAGGTGTTTTACCGCGACTAGAGGAGCGTGATCGTTCCCACGCTCTGCGTGGGAATGCCTCACCGGACGCTCTGCGTCCGCTTTTGGGACGCGGAGCGTCCCTGCCTGCATTCCCACGCAGAGCATGGGAACGATCAACTGTGGGAGCTGGCTTGCCTGCGAACCGCCGCAGGCGGCCATTCACCTGGGAATCAAGGCCCCCGGCACCTGGATCACTCGACTTGCCAACCGATGCCCTGCCAAAGCAGCCTCTTGCGGTGAACCGCCCCTAAGCCGACCGGCCAGATACGCCGCACTGAACGAATCCCCCGCCGCCGTCGTATCCACCACCGTCTCCACCTTCAGTGCCGGCACCGCATAGCGCTCACCCTGGCAACGGATCAGACATGCATCCGCCCCCCGCTTGAGCACGACCTCTTCAATCCCTGCATACGCCGCAAATACCTGTTCACTGCCGGCATAGCCAAACAACGCACGCTCGTCATCCTCGGTGAGCAAGGCGATATCCACCTCGGCCAACACCGACCGATAAGCCAAGCGCGCCGCCTCGACATCGGCCCACAGGCGCGGCCGGTAATTATTGTCGAAAGCCACCTTGCCACCACGCCTGCGGGTTTCGATCAGCGCCTGCAGCAAACGCTCGCGGCCGACTTCACCCAGCACGGCCAGGGTGATACCGCTGAAATACACCACGTCATAGTCCGGCAAGGCCGCCAGGATCGGCTCGGCCGCGGGGGTGGTGAAACAGTCACGCACGGCGGCTTCGTTGCGCCAGTAAAGGAATTTTCGCTCGCCCTTGGCATCGGTTTGAATGCAATACAAACCGGGCAAACGGCCAGGCAAGCGCTGGACCCTTGACAGGCCCAGGCCTTCTTGCGCCCAGTGTTTGCACATGGCGTCGCTGAAGCTGTCGTCGCCCAGGGCGGTGACGTAGTCGACGCTGCCGTTATCGCCCAGCTCGCGGCGCAGGTACACCGCCGCGTTCAAGGTGTCGCCGCCGAAGCTCTGATGCAGGCTGCCGTCGGCGCGGTGTTGCAGTTCGATCATGCATTCGCCGATGAGGGCGATGTGGGGCTTTGGGTTCATGCCTTGGGTCTCTCGGTGTGCTGGAGGGCCTCATCGCAGGCAAGCCAGCTCCCACATTCAGACTTGTGAATGCATTCAAATGTGGGAGCTGGCTTGCCTGCGATGGCAGCGACTCGGTTTAGAAGCAGGTACGCAAACTCTCAACCACCTGCATTTGCTCATCCACCAAACAACCCACTTGCCACTTGTCAAAGGTCAGGCAAGGGTGCGAAGTGCCGAACGAAATAATGTCGCCAATGCGCAACTCAACCCCGGGCGCCACGCTCATGAACGCATGCTGATCCATCACCGCCGTCACCCTGCACGCGCCCACATCATCGCCATGCGCAGGCACAATACCGGCCTTGTAGCGCTTGAGCGGCACCGGCAAACCGGCGTCGTACGCAACGTCGCGCTTGCCCAGGGCGATCACCGCAAAGCCCGGCTCAGGCAAAGACTGCACGTGGGCCCAGACTTCCAATGCCGGGCGCAGGCCTTGGCTGAGGTCGCTGCGACGCTCAAGTACACAGCACTGCGCCTCTTTGTAGATGCCGTGGTCGTGGGCCACGTAACTGCCCGGACGCAGCACGCTTAGAAAGCGGCCGGCGGCGTTTTGCGCCTCGAACGATTCGGCGATCAGGTCATACCAGGCCGAACCCGATGCCGTGACGATGGGCTTGGGCAGGTCAAAAGAGCCATTGTTCTGCAGGTCCACCGCCAGGCGCACCAGGCTGGCAGCGAAGTCGCGGATGCCGCTGATCGCATGCTCGCCATGGATCACACCTTCATAGCCTTCGATACCGGTCAGCGCCAAGGCGGGCTGGGCCTTGATCGCCTTGGCCAGGTCGCGCACCTGCTGCTCGCTGCGGCAGCCGCAACGGCCGCCGACCACGCCGTATTCGATCATCACGTTCAGGCGCAGGCCACGGGCCGCGAAGAACAGGCCCAGGTCGGCGACGTTGTCCGGGTGGTCGACCATGCAGTGGAAGTCGAAATCCTTGTCGGCCAACAGGTCAGCGATCAACGCCATGTTCGGCGCGCCTACCAGTTGGTTGGCCATCAGCACGCGACGTACACCGCCGGCATAGGCGGCTCGGGTCTGCACCGCGTTGGCCAGGGTAATGCCCCAGGCGCCCGCGGCGATCTGGCGCTGGAACAGACCTGGCATCATGCTGGTCTTGCCATGGGGCGCCAGCTGCGCGCCGCTCTTGCTGACAAAGTCCTGCATCCAGCGGATGTTGTGCTTCAGGGCGTCACGGTGCAGCACCAGGGCAGGCAGGCTGACGTCGCGGACCAAGTGGGCACCGACGGCGGCGGCGCCCTTTTCAACGGCGTTGATGGCAGACATGGAAAGCTCCTATTCGTTGATGCGCCGGGCCAGATTATTGGCGCTGTCGATCAACACCCGGCGATAGCTGCTGTAGTTTTTGAGCGCATCGGCCCGTGGGGCGACGATGCACAGGGTCGCAATGCTGATGCCTTGCGCGTCCCGCACCGGGGCGGCAAAGCAGTGGGTAAAGGTGTCGGCCACGCTGTCGAAGGAAAAGAAGCCATCGAGGCTGGCCTGACGGATTTGCGCCAGGAAGGTGTCCAGCGCCAGGCGCTGGCCGTCCGGCAGGATAAAGTCATCGGGGTCGATCAGGTCGACGATCTGCTGGTCGCTCAAGTGCCCCAGCAACAGGCGCCCGGAAGCGGTCCAGGGGATCGGCGCGTTTTCGCCGATGTCCGAAGAAATACGGAAATGCCGCTCGCCTTCACGCATCAGCGCCACCGTGTATTTGCGCCCGTTGAGCAGGCACATTTGCGCGGTTTCGTGGGTCTGGCTGACGATTTCCTGCAAGGCGTGGTCGGCTTCGCGGGTCAGGTCGAAATGACGCAGGTGCGCCTGGCCGAGAAAGTACAGCTGGCGACCGAGATAGACGTGGCCGTCCTTGCCCACCGTTTCCAGGATACGGCGTTCAAGCAGCGACGCGACCAATTCATAGACCGTGGATTTGGGGCTGCCGATGCCGCTGGCAATATCATTCGGGCGCAGGGGCTGGCCGATTTCCTTGAGAAAATCGAGGATATCGAATGCACGGTCCAGGCCTTTGGCGCGGCGTTTGATGGTGTCTTCGGTCATGGTGGTGTGGGTCCGGTCAGAGTGGTGTGTCGCATAGCGATTCCCTGTGGGAACGGGCTTGCCCGTGATTGCGGCGGGTCAGTGGCGCAGGTGTTGTCTGACACTCCGTTATCGCAGGCAAGCCAGCTCCCACATGTGATCTGCTTTGGGCTTCAGATTGGGGCATTTAGCCTTTTTTCTTGTAGGCCACGCAATCAATCTCCACCTTGCAATCGACCATCATGTTGGCCTGCACACACGCACGCGCCGGGGCGTGCTCCGGAGTGAAATATTCGCCGAATACCTTGTTGAAACTCCAGAAGTCCCGTGGGTCTTCCAGCCATACGCCAACGCGCACCACGTCCTTGAGCTCGTAGCCGGCCTCTTCAAGGATTGCCACCACGTTGCGCATGGTCTGGCGGGTTTGCTCGATGATCCCGCCGGTGATGATTTCGCCATCCACCGCAGGCACCTGGCCTGAGACGTACAACCAGCCGTCCGCTTCCACCGCGCGGGCGAAAGGACGTGGCTGGCCACCGCCGGCTGTGCTGCCAGCACCGTAACGCGTAATGCTCATAAAATAGCTCCTTGATTAAAAACGAATGTTCTTGAGAAATTCCGCCAGTCGCGGCGACTGCGGGCGTTCGAAAATAGCTTTGGCACTGCCCTGCTCTTCAATGCGGCCCTGGTTCATGAACACGATCTGGTCCGACACTTCATAGGCAAAGCGCATTTCGTGTGTGACCAGCAACATGGTCATGCCCTCTTCCGCCAGGCCCTTGATTACGCTGAGGACTTCGCCCACCAACTCCGGATCCAGGGCTGAGGTGACTTCATCGAACAGCATCAGGCTGGGGTTCATGGCAATGGCTCGGGCAATCGCCACACGCTGTTGCTGGCCGCCGGACAGCTGACCGGGGAAGTGATTGCGGCGCTCTAACAGTCCTACACGATCGAGCCATTTTTCCGCCAATGCCACCGCCTCGTCCTTAGGCATTTTCTTAACTTTCAACAAGCCCAGGGTAACGTTCTGCAACGCGGTCAAATGCGGGAACAGGTTGAACTGCTGGAACGCCATGCCGGTCATCGCACGGTGCTGGGAAATCACGCGCTCAGGATGACGCACGCGCTTGCCGGCGATGTCGCTGTAGCCGATGGACTCGCCGTCCAGGGTGATCTGCCCGCCCTGGAACTCTTCCAACAGGTTGACGCAACGCAGCAGCGTGGTCTTGCCCGAGCCGCTGGAGCCGATCAAGGTCACCACGTTGCCGCGCTGCATGGACAGGTCGACGCCCTTGAGCACTTCGACCTCGCCGTACTGTTTGCGCAGGCCACGTATGTCCAGCAGCGGTGGGTTGGTTTGAGGTTGGTTCATGGCAAGGCCACCCGCTTTTCAATGTAGCGCCCGAATAATTCGATGGCGTAGTTGATGACAAAAAACAGAAACCCGGCGAACAGGTAGAACTCCAGGGTCATAAAGGTACGTGCGATCACTTGCTGGGTGCTCAGCAGCAACTCGGCCACGCCGATCACCGAGAGCAACGTCGACGCCTTGACGATTTCCGTGGAGGAATTGACCCAGGTCGGCAGGATCTGGCGCAGCGCCTGAGGCAACAGCACGTAGCCCAGGGACTGAGGGAACGTCAGGCCGATCGCCTTGCCCGCTTCCAGTTGCCCACGGGGAATGGCTTGCAGCGCACCGCGCACAATTTCGGCCACGTGGGAGCCGCAAAACAGCGTGAGGCCGACGGCGCCGGCCTGGAACGCGCTGATTTGCCAACCGAGCGCCGGCAGCATGTAGAAACACGCCAGCACCAGCACAAACACCGGCGTGCCACGGATCAGGTCGACGTACAGACGGAACGGCGCGCGCATCCAGAACTTGCCGTAGGTCAGCACCAACCCGGCGACGATGCCGATCAGGGTGCCAAAGATAATCGCCAGCGCCGAGACGTACACGCTGGTTTGAAACCCCGCCCAAAGCGTATCCCGGGCGATCCACAACTCCTGCAGCCAGCTGGGGGATTGGTACATGCAAGCCGCTCCTAACGACGGATCGCCAGACGCTGCTCAAGATAACGGAGCAACATGGCAATGAGGTAACAGGCAGCCACGTAGAGCGCGGTCGTGACCAGCCAGGTTTCGATGACCCGGTAGCTTTCGACGTTGATCTTGCGGGCGTAATAGGTCAGCTCCGGCACTGCGATGGCGGCGGCCAGGGAAGTGTCCTTGAACAGCGAAATGAAATTGTTCGACAGCGCCGGCAGCACGTTGCGCAGCATCACCGGCACGGTGATGTAGGCGCGGATACGCCACTCACCCAGGCCGATGGCCAACCCGGCTTCACGCAAGCCCTTGGGAATGTTCAGCAGCCCGGCGCGGAACACTTCGGTCAGGTAGGCGCCGGCGTACAGCGACAGGGTGATGATGAACGAGGGGATCTTGTCCAGGCGTACGCCCAGGCTGGGCAGCGCGAAGTAGATCAACAGGATCAGCACCAGAATCGGCGTATTGCGCACCACCGTGACGTACACCGAGGCCAGGATGCGCAACGCGCGGTGCCTGGACAGCATGGCGAACGCCATCAGCAGGCCGATCACGCAGCCAATGGCGATCGACAGCAATGCCAATTCCAGGCCCAGCCACAGCCCCGCCAGCAGGGTGTCGAAATCACGCCAGACGGCGGCAAAATTCAACTGATAGTTCATGTTGGACAGTACCTGAGGGAGGCGCCGCGCGCGGCGCCCCGATTTTCACGAATCACTTGAACTCGACAGGGAACCCAATCGCAGGCTCTGGCAAATCCACGCCGAACCATTGCTTGAACGACGCCTTGTAGGTCGGGAACTCCACGCCGGTCATGGCTTCATGCAGCGCCGTGTTGACGAAGTTCAGCCAGTCCTGGTCGCCACGCTTGACGGCGCACGCGTAGGTCTGCGGGCTCCAGGCGTAGCTCGGGCTGCGATAGCGGCCCGGGTTCTGCACCATCAGGTACTTGACCGAGGACTGGTCGGTGGCGGCGGCGTCGGCGCGACCGGAGTTCACGGCCTGGTACATCAGGTCGACGCTGTCGTACTGGTCGACCTTGGCCTTGGGCAGCGCCTGGTGCACCAGTTCTTCGGCATACACGTTTTGCAGCACGGCCACGGTGACGTCGTCGCCGGCCGCCTGCAGGTCTTCAATCTCTTTGTATTTGCTGTTGTTCGGCAGCAACAGGCCGACGCCCTCGCGGTAGTACGGCAGGGTAAACGCCACTTGCTGCGCACGGCTGGCGGTGACGGTGATGAACTGGCAACTCATGTCGACCTTGTCGGTCAGCAGGTTGGGAATGCGCGCGTCGGACGACTGCACCACGAACTCAACCTTGCTCGGGTCGTTGAACAAGCCCTTGGCCACAATGCGGCCGATATCGATATCAAACCCTTGTAACTTGCCATCCGCTCCCTGGAAGTGCCACGGCGCATTGGTACTGCCTGTACCCACGATCAGGTGCCCACGCTTGAGCACGTTATCGAGCTTGCTGTCCGCCGCCTGCACGAGGCTTGCGAGGGAAGCCGATGCGGCGAAGAGAAAAACACACGCTTTGAACACGGAAGGTCGGTGATGCATGACAAGCACTCCAGGGATTGTGTATTCCGCTATACCGGAACTTAGTATGTAACAACGGAATAGACAGCAGAAAGTGTGCCACAGGCTGTAATAGGAAAACAGGCAGACGGTAAATACGTTAGGAATCAGCCAGATAAACACTGATAGCGATAAGGCGTTGCGCCAGCATCTGGAATCAATTTGCTACCCAAGGCCCCAAGCAGCCGTGACAGGCCCCACACGGGTGCGCCACTGCCGCGTTACCGTGCACGCCGGTGATGGAAAATTCCCTGCGCTGCGCTAGCCTTGGCGGATACAGGTCGAATAAAGGACGACGCCTTGATGAAGTTCAGTCTCACCCTGCTTGTGCTCAGCTTCCTGGCCACGGGCAGCGCCTGGGCGAGCAATGATCGTCGCGAGTGCAAGGCAGAGCTGCGCAAGCTCAATGAAGCCTTGAGCACCAACTACACCAGCCAGAATCACCATGGTTATCGCCAGGCAAAGGCCTCGAGGGACAACCTGGAATACAAAAAATGCGCGAGCCAGGCGCGCAAGGCCCGTGAACGCGTGGAGCGTAAAGGGGACCTGTGAAGGTTGACAGTAGACGGGGGCGAAACTGAGCGCTAGCTTGCACAGAAATGGATCAGGCAAGCGGGAAATCACCATGGGACAAGCTACCGACGGCATTCACACGAACGAGCAATATCAGCAGGTGGTGACATCCCATCAAACTGTGTTCCTACTGTTTGTTTCGAAGACATGCCCGGCATGCCCTCCCGCCACCGGGCTGTTCGAACGCATGGCCAAGAAATACGCTGCGTTCGTGAAGAGCATGGTGCTTTACGTAGAAGAAACGCCCAGGCTCGCGATAGTCACCGGAACGCCATTTCTCGTGATTCACCGAAACGGAAAAATCGTGGATATGCTTAAGGGCTTTGGACCTTGGGAGACACAAAAGCGGACACTGAGAAGCACCTTCAGCCGCTATGCCCGGCAGCAGGCTCCAGAGTTACCTGCGTCACCCGACGCTCCTCGACCGCCGCTACCGTCAGGCGCCAGCCCTCATGCTCCAGGCTATCGCCCACCACCGGTAGACGGTCGAGCAGGCTCATTACCAGACCTGCCAGGGTTTGATAGTCCTGGGTTGCATTAGCGTTGAAGCCGATGCGCTGACGAACCAGGTTCAGGTTCAAGGCGCCATTGGCACGGAAGCCATCGCCCTCCTCGACAATATCCGGGCCCGCGATCTCACTGGCGTCCGGCAACTCACCGGCGATGGACTCGAGAATATCGGTCATGCTCAACACGCCCATGAAGTCGCCGAATTCGTTGATCACGAACGCGATATGAGTCGATTCCTGGCGCATCTGCTCCAAGGCATTGAGGATCGAAAAACTTTCCAGCAGGTTGATCGCCCGGCGCGCCAGGTGCGCAAGGTTCGGCTCGTTGCCGGCCAAGTATTCCTTGAGCAACTCCTTCTTGTGCACGAAGCCCAACGGCTCATCGACGGCACCGTCGCGGATCAACGGCAGCCGCGAGTAGGACGAATGCATCAACTTCAGACGAATAGCCTCGGGACCGTCCGCCAGGTCGATACAGTCGACGTTGGCCCGCGGCGTCATCAGGCTGCGGATCGGCCGTTCAGCCAGTTGCAGCACACCGCTGATCATCACGCGCTCACGTCGGTCAAACAGCGGGCCTTGCGCAGCATCCGGCTCACCGAGCAGGTCCGCCACGTCTTCACCCACCTCTTCCACCGCCAGGCTACGCCCGCCGAGCAAACGCATCACCGCATGGGCCGTGCGTTCACGTACCGGCAACACGCCTTGCGCCGACTTTTTGCGCCGCGACCGGGCGATCTGGTTGAATACCTCGATCAGGATCGAGAAACCAATCGCCGCATACAGATAGCCCTTGGGGATATGAAAGCCCAGGCCTTCGGCGGTCAGGGCGAAACCGATCATCATCAAAAAGCCCAGGCACAGCATGATCACTGTCGGGTGTGCGTTGACGAAACGGGTCAGCGGCTTGCTCGCGATAATCATCAGGCCGATGGACACGATCACCGCGATCATCATCACCGCCAGCTCGTCCACCATGCCCACGGCGGTAATCACTGCATCGAGAGAGAACACCGCGTCGAGCACCACGATCTGCGCCACGATCGGCCAGAACATCGCGTAGGCGACGTTGCCTGAACGCTGGGCCACATGCCCTTCCAGACGCTCATGCAATTCCATGGTGGCCTTGAACAGCAGGAACACACCGCCAAACAGCATGATCAGGTCACGGCCGGAGAAGCTCTTGTCGAACACCTCGAACAGCGGCTGAGTGAGAGTCACCAGCCAGGAAATACTCGCCAGCAGGCCCAGGCGCATCAGCAAGGCCAGGGACAAGCCGATCAACCGCGCACGGTCGCGCTGCTCCGGCGGCAACTTGTCCGCCAGGATCGCAATAAACACCAGGTTGTCGATGCCTAGTACCAGTTCCAGCACAATCAAGGTCAACAGGCCGAGCCAGGCCGTTGGATCCGCTAACCATTCCATTTATTGAGTCTCTCTGATCGATGTTCCGAATGCCGGGCACGGCAAGGCGCGGTCGGTGGACCGGTACAAGGCTAGCAGTCGGAATACGGGATGCTTCATGGGAAACAGCGGCAGCGGATGTCTTGGAGAGAGACGACTGGGAGGCTCCGAGAGGGTGTTCATGCAAATCCTGCGATGACAATAGGACTTGAATCGTACAGGCGAACAGGAAAATTCCCACAGTCCGAAACTATTACAAGATCTGTGAACGGACCCTACCGCTTTCGATCATATGATCAGCAGATGAAATTAATATCAGGCCAAACATAACAAAAAACATGCCAAAACCAGGCAAGCCCGGCTTTTAATCGGGTAAACAAGCCTATTTTGCCGTTTTTAGCGAAAGCGTTTGACTGATCAGAATTTCATTTGATAAACATATGATCACAACAAGGCAATGAACGAACGACTGACTACAACAATAAAACGGGGTTCTCATCATGAAACTTGGTACGACCTTCGCCGCCGCCGCGGCCCTCTCCCTCCTCGCCAGCAGCATCGCCCTGGCCGCCGATGGCAAGACCTACAAAGTCGGCGCCGCGGTCTATGGCCTCAAGGGCCAGTTCATGCAGAACTGGGTGCGCGAGCTCAAGGAACACCCTGCCGTTAAAGACGGCACCGTGCAGTTGACGGTGTTCGACGGCAACTACGACGCGCTGACCCAGAACAACCAGATCGAAAACATGGTGACCCAGCACTACGACGCCATTCTCTTCGTGCCCATCGACACCAAGGCCGGCGTGGGCACCGTCAAGCAAGCCATGAGCAACGACGTGGTGGTCATCGCCTCCAATACGAAAGTAGCCGATGCCTCCGTGCCCTACGTGGGCAACGACGACGTAGAGGGCGGCCGCCTGCAGGCCCAGGCGATGGTCGACAAGCTCAACGGCAAAGGCAATGTCGTGATCATCCAGGGGCCGATTGGCCAGTCGGCACAGATCGACCGGGAAAAAGGCGAGCTGGAGGTGCTGGGCAAGCACCCGGACATCAAGATCATCGAGAAAAAGACCGCCAACTGGGACCGCGCCCAGGCCATGACGCTGACTGAAGACTGGCTGAACGCCCACCCCAAAGGCATCAACGGCGTAATCGCGCAGAACGACGATATGGCGCTCGGTGCCATACAGGCACTGAAATCCCACGGTTTGACCTCCAAGGACGTGCCGGTCACGTCCATCGACGGCATGCCGGATGCGATCCAGGCGGCCAAAAAAGACGAAGTCACCACCTTCCTGCAAGACGCCCAGGCCCAATCCCAAGGCGCACTGGATGTAGCCTTGCGCGCGCTGGCCGGCAGCGACTACAAGCCGCAATCGGTGATCTGGCAGCGCTACGCCAAGGACGTGAAATGGGGCGATGGCACCGCCAAGAACTACATCCTGCCCTGGGTGCCGGTGACCAACGCCAACGCCGACGCGCTGTACAAGCAAGTCAGCGGCTCCAAGTAAACCGTTGCCGATTGATCGCTCCCGTGCCTGCGCGGGAGCGATGAGTTCATCATGCTGCGAGGTCTGCCATGTCCACCGTTATCGAACGCCCGCAAGATCAACTGTCCCCGGTCATCCCGAAAACCATGCAGGCCGTAGTCTGTTACGGCCCGGAAGACTATCGCCTGGAAACCGTCGATGTGCCCACGCCCGGTCCGGAGGAGATCCTCACCAAGGTCGAGCTGTGTGGGATCTGCATGGGCGACATCAAGACTTATCGCGGCGCGCCCTCGTTCTGGGGCGACGCCGAGCAACCGCGCTACGTGAAACCGCCGATGATTCCCGGCCATGAATTCGTGTGCCGCGTGGTCGCATTAGGCCCCGGTGCGGAAAAACGCGGGGTGAAGGTCGGTGACCGGGTGATTTCCGAGCAGATCGTACCGTGTTGGGGCTGCCGCTTCTGCAACCACGGCCAGTACTGGATGTGCCAGAAACACGACCTGTATGGCTTCCAGAACAATGTACAGGGCGCCATGGCCCAGTACATGATCTTCACCAAGGAAGGCATCGTGCATAAAGTCCCGGATTCCATCGCGCCGGACGAAGCCATCCTGATCGAGCCGCTGGCCTGCTCACTGCACGCCGCCGAGCGCGCCAATGTGGATTTCGATGATGTGGTGGTGGTCGCCGGTGCCGGCACGCTGGGCCTGGGCATCATTGGCGCGGTGCGCATGCGCAATCCGAAGAAGCTGATCGTGCTGGACATGAAACCCGAACGCGCCGCCCTCGCCCTGCGCATGGGCGCCGACGAAGTGTGGAACCCGGCCGAAGTCGACGTGCTGGCGAAGATCCGCGCAATCACCGACGGTTACGGTTGCGACATCTACATCGAAGCCACCGGCCATCACAAGGCGGTGAACCAGGGCCTGGCGATGCTGCGCAAGTTGGGGCGCTTCGTCGAGTTCAGCGTATTCAATGACGAGGCCACGGTGGACTGGTCGATCATTGGCGACCGCAAAGAGCTGGATGTGCTGGGCTCGCACCTGGGCCCGTACATGTACCCACGCGCCATCGACTTTATCGGCAACCGCAAGATCGACATGCGCGACGTGGTCACCCACAAATTCGCCCTGGCGGACTTCAAGGAAGCGTTCGCAGTGATGGAGCGCGGCGATAAATCGCTCAAGGTCGTACTTGAGCCCTGATACCGCCACAAAGCAAATGTGGGGCATAGGTATTTACACATTTTTGTAGTGAGCGGGCTTGCCCCGCGCTGGGCCGCGAAGCGGCCCCAATAAAGACACCGCCGAGTTCCAGATGGAACCGAGCCGCCTGGTTTGGGGCCGCTTCGCAGCCCAGCGCGGGGCAAGCCCGCTCACTACAGAGAGATTTTTCAACCTTTGAAAGTTGTGTAGATATCTATGGCCATCGCAGGCAAGCCCGCTCACATGGAGCCGCCTGCATTTTCAGCAGCGGCTCACCAGAACCGTTGCTGGGTCAATCGGCTCCACCAGGTCAGCAGCACTCGGTCCACCGAGCCGCTGGCCGCCAGGCCCACGCGCTCCTGCAAGCTCTTGCGCTCGGCATAATGCAGGTGGAACACCTCGGCGGTCTTGGCCTTGGTCGCCAGGTATTCATCGCTGGTTTGCAGCTCATCGACCAGTTGCTTGTCGAGGGCTGCAACACCCAGCCACACTTCTCCGGTCGCTACCTCATCGATTGCCAGCTGCGGGCGATAACGCGAGACGAAGTTCTTGAACAGCTGATGGGTAATGTCCAGGTCTTCCTGGAACTTCTCGCGGCCTTTCTCGGTGTTTTCGCCAAACACCGTGAGGGTGCGTTTGTACTCACCGGCGGTCAGCACTTCGAAGTCGATATCGTGCTTTTTCAGCAGGCGGTTGACGTTGGGCAACTGCGCGACCACGCCAATGGAGCCCAGGATGGCAAACGGCGCGCTGATGATCTTCTCGCCAATGCAGGCCATCATGTAGCCGCCGCTGGCCGCGACTTTGTCGATGCACACGGTCAACGGCACGCCGGCCTGGCGGATACGCGCCAGTTGCGAAGACGCCAGGCCGTAGCTGTGGACCATGCCGCCGCCGCTTTCCAGGCGCAGCACCACTTCGTCTTTCGGCGTGGCCAGGCTCAGCAAGGCGGTGATTTCATGGCGCAGGCTCTCAGTGGCCGAGGCCTTGATATCGCCGTCGAAATCCAACACAAACACTCGTGGCTTGGCCTCGGCTTTCTGCTTGCCCTTCTTCTTTTCGGCCTTGCCTTCAGACTTGCGCAGGGCCTTGAGCTGGTCCTTGTCGAGCAGGCTCGATTCCAGGCGTTCACGCAGGCCCTTGTAAAAGTCATTAAGCTTGCTGACCTGCAATTGGCCGGCGGATTTGCGACGGCCTTTGCTGCGCAGCGCCGCGAAGCTGATCAGGACCACCAGAATAGCGACCACCAGGGTGACGGTCTTTGCTAAAAAGCTCGCATATTCGGCCAGGAAATCCATATTTCTCTCTATTCAGGACAATGATTTTGATGTGCGCCAGGCGCGCAATGGCCCAAGCATACCGACGGGGCCGCGTTCGGGCCAGTGATCAAACCGCCAGCAAGCCGGTCTCCAACAGGCTTTTAAAACAAGCGTATGTTTTTCCATTGACAGCTTGAAGGCATCCCCATAACCTCGCCTGACTTTCAACGTACCGGGTGAGCGGACGTGGGCAGCATCTATTTGATTCGACATGGCCAGGCCTCGTTCGGTGCAGACGACTATGACGTCCTGTCGCCCGTCGGCGTGGAACAAGCGCAAGTGCTCGGTCGCCACCTGGCGGACATGGGCCTGGTGTTCGACCGCTGCGTGGCCGGCGACCTGCGTCGCCAGCAGCACACCGCCACTGCCACCTTCGACCAATACAGCGCCCTGGGCCTGCCGGTACCCTTGCTTGAAACCGACAGCGCCTTCAATGAATTCGATGCCGACGCGGTCATCCGCGCCCTGCTCCCCGACCTGCTCACCACCGAACCCGAAGCCCTGGAGATCCTGCGCAATGCCACGCATAACCGCAGCGAATTCCAGCGCATCTTCGCCCTGATCGTCGCACGCTGGCTGGCCGGTACCTACGACCCGCCGGGGCTGGAAAGCTGGTTGGGGTTCGTGGAACGTGTCCAGGGTGGCCTGCAGCGCCTTCTCGAAGCGGCGGACAACACGCAGAAAATTGCGGTATTCACCTCCGGCGGTACCATCACCGCCCTGCTCCACCTGATTACCCGAATGCCCGCCGCCCAGGCCTTCGAACTGAACTGGCAGATTGTTAACACCTCGCTCAACCAGCTGAAATTCCGCGGTCGCGAGGTGACACTGGCTTCCTTCAACAGCCATACCCATTTGCAGTTGTTGAAGGCGCCGCAGCTCATCACCTACCGATGAACCGCGGCCAACCGTGACCCAAAGGTCACTGGACTCTACCCCAAAGGATCGAAACCATGACTGACGTAGCCAAAGCTGTAGAAGCAATGAAAGCCAAATTCAACCCAAGCGCTGCCGAAGGCTTGGACCTGGTGTTCGGTTTCCGCATCGACGACACCAAGAACTTCTCCCTGATCGTCAAGGACAAGACCTGCTCGCTGCAGGAAGGCGAAAACCCGGACGCCCAAGTGACCCTGGTGATGGACAGCGAAACCCTGGAAGGCATCGTCGACGGCTCCACCGACGGCATGCAGGCGTTCATGGGCGGCAAGCTGCGTACCGAAGGCGACATGATGCTGGCCATGAAGCTGAGCGAGTTGTTCCCTTCCTGAGTACGCTGCAATTTAACTGTGGGAGCGGGCTTGCTCGCGAATGCGCAGTGTCAGTCGATAGAGTTGTCGACAGGCCTACTGCATTCGCGAGCAAGCCCGCTCCCACATTTAGTCTGCGGTGTTGCCTAGGTTTTTGGTTGCAGCAACAACGCCACCAACGCACTCCAGCCGGTCTGGTGCGACGCGCCCAGCCCACGCCCCGTCTCGCCATGAAAGTATTCATGGAACAACACCAGATCCCGACTCGCCGGATCTGCCTCCAACTGCGCATACCCCGCCATTGACGGGCGCAGGCCATTTTCATCGCGCAGGAACAACCCGGTCAGCCGCTGACTCAGGCTGTCGGCTACTTCTTCCAGGGACGACAGATAACCACTGCCCGTCGGGTACTCCACCGAAAAGTTATCGGCATAGTAGCGGTGAAATTCACGCAGCGATTCAATCAACATATAGTTGACTGGCATCCACAAGGGCCCGCGCCAGTTGGAGTTGCCGCCGTACAGGCGCGAGTCGGATTCGCCCGGCCGGTAACACGCGCTGAGGGTGTCGCCGTTCATCTTCAGCGCCAGGGGTTGTTCGGCGAAGGCCTTGGACAGGGAGCGCACGCCGAAAGAGGACAAGAATTCACTTTCATCGAGCATGCGCCGCAGCAGGTCCTTGGTACGCTCACCGCGCAACAATGCCAACAACAGGCGATTGCCCTGCCCGGGCTCATTCCAGCGTGAGACCAGCTTGGCCAGATCGGGCCGGTGCTGCATGAACCCCAGCAAACGCTCGCGCAGTCCCTCCAGGCCTTCATGCTCGCGCTGTTCCAGCACCAGCACGGCGAACAGCGGCATCAGGCCGACAATGGAGCGCAGGCGCACGGGCTCGTTCTGGCCGTCGGGCCGGTGCAACACGTCATAGAAGAACAGATCCTGCTCATCCCACAGGCCTTCGGCGCTGTCATCGACACAGTTGATGGCCCCGGCGATATACAGGAAATGCTCGAAGAACTTCACCGCGATGTCGACGTAGACCACGTTGCGCTTGGCCAGCTCCAAGCCGATGCGCATCAAGTCCAGCGCGTAGGCGGCGACCCATGCCGTGCCGTCGGCCTGGTCCAACTGGTAACCCGGCGGCAACGCGGCCGAGCGGTCGAACACAGCGATATTGTCCAACCCCAGGAAACCGCCCTGAAACAGGTTGCGCCCCTCGGCATCCTTGCGGTTGACCCACCAGGAAAAATTCAACAGCAGTTTATGGAATATCCGCTCAAGGAAATCCATATCGCCTACGCCCGTCAACGCCTTGTCCTGCTGGTACACCCGCCAACTGGCCCAGGCGTGTACGGGCGGGTTGGCGTCATCGAAGCGCCATTCATAGGCTGGCAACTGGCCGTTGGGGTGCATGAAGCGATCTTTCACCAGCAACAGAAGCTGTTGCTTGGCGTAGTGCGGGTCGATCAGTGCAATGGCCACCGCCTGGAAGCCTTGGTCCCACGAGGCATACCACGGGTATTCCCAAGTGTCGGGCATGGAGAGGATGTCGAAATTCGACAAGTGCCGCCAATGAGCGTTGCGGCTGTGCAGGCGCTCGGACGGCGGCGTGGGTTGCGCCGGGTCGCCGTCGAGCCATTGGTTGACGTCGAAATAGTACAGCTGCTTGGACCATAGCAAACCGGCCAACGCCTGGCGCTGCACGTTGCGCGCATCGTCGTCGGCGATGCCGTGTTGCAGGGCGGCGTAGAAGTCATCGGCCTCCTGGCGGCGCTGTTCGAACAGGCGTCGGGCGCTGACCCGAGGCGCACCCACGGGGGCAAAACGCAGGTAGAGGGTTTTGCTTTCCAGGCCCGCCAGCTCGAGGATGAAACGCGCCGCGACTTTGGTGCCGAGGTCACGGCGAATCGCCGATTCAATTCCCCCGACCACGTAATCATTGATCCCGTCCTTGAACGGCCCCGGCGCCGGCTGCCCCTCCAGCCTGGGCACGTTGCTTTCGTTTTCGCAGAACAACCACTGCACCCCATCCTGGCCCCAGGCGCCGAGATGCCGGTCAGGCAGTTCGGGATGGCACGCCAGGACCTGGTCTGCGTCCATCTTCAGTTGCGGCTTGGGCGCATCGAAAGTCCAGCTCCAGTCATTGCGTGCCCACAACTGGGGCAGCACCTGCAAACGCGTCGGCTGGTCCGAACGGTTGTGCACGGTGACGCGCATGAAAATGTCATCCGGCTGATGCTTGGCGTATTCGACGCTGACATCGCAGTAGCGGTTGTCTTCGAACACCCCGGTGTCGAGGATCTCGTATTCGGCATCCTCCAGGCCACGGCGCGCGTTCTCGCGGATCAAATCGTCGTAGGGAAAGGCGGCGTGGGGGTATTTGTAGAGCATGCGCATGTAGGCATGGCTCGGTACGCCGTCGACGAAAAAGTACAGCTCCTTGACGTCCTCACCATGGTTGCCTTCGGCATTATTGAGGCCGAACAGACGCTCCTTGATGATCGCGTCACGTTCGTTCCACAGGGCCAGGCCCAGGCACCAGCGTTGCGCCTTGTCGCTGAAGCCGGCCAGGCCATCCTCGCCCCAGCGGTAGGCGCGGCTGCGTGCATGCTCATGGGGGAAATAGGCCCAGGCGTCGCCGTCGGCGCTGTAGTCTTCGCGCACCGTGCCCCATTGGCGTTCACTCAGGTAAGGGCCCCACTCGCGCCAACGCTCGGCCTGCGGCGTCGCCAGGCGCTGGCCTTCGGTGGTCTCAAGCAGTCGGGTGCCGGGTGTGGCCGTCATCGGGTCCTCCATCGCCTACCGGGTGAGCGGCAGTGTAGAGCCCAATGACGTCCGGGTGCACATGAAGCTTTGGAAGAGGGCGTAGGTGTCGTTGAAGATCGCAGGCCGTTTTTTGTCATATCCGCGTCATTTCATTCATTTGCAGAATGAAGTTCTGAGGAATCTTCGTTTGCAAGCAACCCTCTGGCTCAACAAACTCAGGCAAAGGCTTTTTCCATCGCCGTCGCCACCAGGAATTTTTCTATGCACGCCACCGCACATGTCAGCCCCGACGAGATCCGCAAGGGCTTTTCCAGGGCCATGTCCGATATGTACCGAGAAGAAGTCCCCCTATATGGCGCGTTGATGGAACTGGTGGCCGAGACCAATACCCGCGTGCTCGACACCGACCCGCTGCTGGCGCAACAGCTGCAACGCACCGGCGAAATCCAGCGCCTGGACATGGAACGCCATGGCGCCATCCGCCTGGGCGCGGCCTCGGAACTGGCGACCATCAGCCGCCTGTTTGCGGTGATGGGCATGCAGCCGGTGGGCTATTACGACCTGACGCCGGCCGGCGTGCCTGTGCACTCCACAGCGTTTCGCGCGGTGCACGAACAGGCGCTGCAAACCAGCCCGTTTCGCGTATTCACGTCATTGCTGCGCCTGGAGCTGATCGAGAATCCCGAACTGCGCGCCTTCGCCGAAACCGCCCTGGCCAAGCGCTCGATCTTCACCCCCGGCGCTCTCGCGCTGATCGAACAAGCGGAAAAGGACGGCGGCCTCAACGCCGTGGATGCCGATGAATTCGTGCGCCAGGCCCTGGAAACCTTTCGCTGGCACCCCACCGCCACGGTCACGAGTGCGCAGTACCGGCAGTTGAGCGACCAGCACCGCCTGATCGCCGACGTGGTGGCCTTCAAGGGTCCGCATATCAACCACCTGACCCCACGCACCCTGGACATCGACCAGGTCCAGGCCGCCATGCCCGGCAAAGGCATCACGCCCAAGGCCGTGATCGAAGGCCCACCGCGCCGCCATTGTCCGATCCTGCTGCGCCAGACCAGCTTCAAGGCCCTCGACGAAGCCATCGCCTTCACCGATGCCCAAGGCAGCCACAGCGCGCGCTTTGGCGAAATCGAACAACGCGGTGTCGCGCTCACGCCCAAAGGCCGCGCGCTGTACGACCGCTTGCTGAACGCCGCGCGCGATGAACTGGGCGCTTTTCCCAATGAGGGCAATGCCGCACGGTATACGCAATTGATGGAACAGCACTTCCAGGCCTTCCCGGACAACCACGCGCAGATGCGTGAACAGGGCCTGGCGTATTTCCGCTACTTTGCCACCGAGCAAGGCCTGGCCGCGCGGGGCAGCGCCGATCAACCGCGCAGCCTGGACGCACTGGTCGCGGCCGGTCACATCGATGTGGAGCCGTTGGTGTATGAGGATTTCCTGCCGGTGAGCGCGGCGGGGATTTTCCAGTCGAACCTGGGGGATGCCGCGCAGAGCCACTACGCGGCCAACGCGAACAAGGCTGAGTTTGAACAGGCGCTGGGGCGTCGGACCGTGGATGAACTGAAGCTGTATGGCGAGACGCAGCAGCGCTCGGTGGATGAATGCACCCAGGCGCTGCTGGGATGACCTGACATGGATTGCAGGAGCAAGGGGACGCCTGCTCCTGCAATCGTCCTTTGCGCTTAAGCCAACTTCGCGACTATTTCGTCTTTGATCAACAGCCGTTTCTTCTTCAGTTTTTCCACATCCTCATCGCTGGCGCTTGCCGACTCCGCCTTCAGCACCTCCCCGTCGGCGGCGTCGTATTGAGTGAGCAGCGAGTCCAGGCGTTTGTCGCCCGCCCTGCGTTCGTGAACAACTTCCTTGCTCAATCCCAAGTCCTGATACAGGTCGTGTTTCACTGGCATGGCGTACCTCCGCAGTTGATCTATGGCTTACGCCCTAGAAGCTAGACCATTGCGGGGGGTCTTGTCATGTACGGGAGGGCGATCCATCCCCGTTCGTCGCAGCGCAGGCGTTTGGATCAAACCTTTGCGCCGCCCTGCCCTCCACTCTAGATAGCCATTCGAGGGAGACCGGTTTCATGACGCATGCCGCCACCGCAGTCGACACCCAATGCATCAACACGATTCGCACCCTGGCCATGGACGCCGTGCAGAAGGCCAATTCCGGGCATCCGGGCACACCCATGGGCCTGGCGCCGGTGGGCTACACCTTGTGGAGTCGCTTCCTGCGCTACCACCCGGAACATCCCGACTGGCCCAACCGCGACCGTTTTGTGTTGTCGGTGGGGCATGCGTCGATGCTGCTGTATTCGCTGCTGCACCTGGCCGGCGTAGTCGAGATCGACGCCCATGGCAAGCGCTCCGGCCAGCTGGCGATCAGCCTGGACGATATCAAGCAGTTCCGGCAGGCCGACTCGAAAACCCCGGGCCACCCCGAATACCGCATGACCACCGGCGTCGAGACCACCACCGGCCCACTCGGCCAGGGCTGCGCCAACAGCGTCGGCATGGCGATGGCCGAGCGTTGGCTGGGCCAGCGTTTCAATCGCGATGGCAAGGTGCTGTTCGACTACAACGTCTACACCCTGTGCGGCGACGGCGACATGATGGAAGGCATCAGCAGCGAAGCCGCGTCGATGGCCGGGCATCTCAAGCTTGAAAACCTGTGCTGGATCTACGACAACAACACCATCAGCATCGAAGGCCACACCGAACTGGCCTACAGCGAGGACGTGATCAAGCGTTTCCAGGCGTACGGCTGGCACACCTTGCACGTCACCGACGCGAACGATTTGCAGGCCTTGAGCACGGCGCTGGAGACCTTCCAGGCAAACACCGGCGCACCGACCCTGATCGTGGTCGACAGCGTGATCGGCTACGGCTCGCCGCACAAACACAACACCGCCGCCGCCCATGGCGAGCCACTGGGCGATGACGAAATCCGCCTGACCAAGGCCGCTTACGGCTGGCCGCAGGATTCCAGCTTCCTGGTACCCGACGAAGCCCGCAGCGTATTGCAAGAGGCGCTGCTGGAACGCAGCCAGCCGTTGTACGACGCCTGGCAGCGGCAGCTGTCGCAGCTTGAGCACGACCGGCCGGAACTGGCCGACGAACTGCGGCGCATGCGTGCCGGGGAAATGCCCGAGCAATGGCAAAGCGATCTGCCTCACTTCGACAGTGATGCCAAGGGCGTGGCCAGCCGCGCCGCCGGTGGCGAAGTGCTGAATGTATTTGCCCGGCAGATTCCCTGGCTGCTCGGCGGTTCGGCGGACTTGTCGCCTTCGACCAAGACCAACCTCACCTTCGACGGCGCCGGGCGTTTCAGTGCCGACGACTACAGTGGGCGCAACCTGCACTTCGGCATCCGCGAACATGCCATGGGCGCGATTGCCAACGGAATGGCGCTGTCCTATCTGCGCCCGTACACCTCGACATTCCTGGTGTTCAGCGACTACATGAAACCGCCGATTCGCCTGGCGGCAATCATGGAATTGCCGGTGATATTTGTGTTTACCCATGACTCGATTGGCGTGGGCGAGGATGGGCCGACGCATCAGCCGATCGAGCACCTCACACAACTGCGCGCCACACCGGGGTTGCTGACCCTGCGCCCGGGCGATGCAAATGAAACCCTGGAGCTGTGGAAAGTGGCCCTGGCACAGACCCATCGGCCCAGCTGCGTGGTGTTGTCGCGCCAGCCGTTGCCGACCTTGGACCGCATTCAATATGCGCCCGCCAGCGGCGCGGCCAAAGGCGCTTATGTGCTGGCGGGCGCGGATGAACCTCACGTGATCCTGTTGGCGACGGGCAGCGAAGTCAGCCTTGCGGTGGCGGCCTATGAACAACTCAAAAGCGAAGGGATTGCCGCACAGGTTGTGTCAATGCCCAGTTGGGAGCTGTTTGAAGATCAGGACCAGGCTTATCGCGACAGTGTCTTACCGCCTGCGGTGAAGGCGCGGGTGGTGGTGGAACAGGCGGGGCCGCTGGGTTGGGATCGGTATGTGGGACAGACCGGGGCCAAGGTGGTGATGAACAGCTTTGGCGCGTCGGCGCCGCTGGCCAAGTTGCAGGAGAAGTTCGGGTTTACGGTGGAGAATGTGGTGAAGCAGGCCAAGCAGCAAATCCAACTGGCTGAGCGTTGAGCAAAATGTGGGAGCGGGCTTGCTCGCGAAGGCGGCGGTTCAATAAGCAGATGCATTGACTGACACACCGCCTTCGCGAGCAAGCCCGTTCCCACAGTTGATCTCCTTCGAGGGTTAGATCAGTTCTCTGGCCAGGAATGGCGCGGTGCGGCTGGCCTTGCTCTTGGCGACTGTCTGCGGCGTGCCGCAAGCCACCACCGTACCGCCCAGGTCCCCTGCCCCCGGCCCAATATCGATCACCCAATCACTCTGCGCCACCACGCGCATCTCATGCTCCACCACAACCACCGTATGCCCCGCCTCCACCAAGTGATTCAACTGGCTGAGCAAGCGGTCGACATCCCGTGGATGCAAGCCGGTGGTAGGCTCATCCAATACGTACAACGTGGCGCCCCGCGCATTGCGTTGCAACTCGGTCGCCAGTTTGATGCGCTGCGCTTCGCCGCCCGACAGTTCGGTGGCCGGCTGCCCAAGGCGCAGGTAGCCCAGGCCTATATCGCGCAGCACCTGCAACGAACGCAACACCCCCGGTTGTTCGGCGAACACCTCGACCGCCTGCTCCACCGTCAAGCCCAACACCTGGGCGATGCTCAAGCCTTGCCATTTGATCGCCAGGGTCTCGGGGTTGTAGCGCGCCCCGTGACAGGTCGGGCATGGCGCATAGACGCTGGGCATGAACAGCAGCTCGACACTGACAAACCCCTCGCCTTCACAGTTCGGGCAGCGGCCCTTGGCGACATTGAACGAAAACTGCCCGGCGTCGTAACCGCGCTTTTTCGCGGCCGGCGTGGCCGCGAACAGTTTGCGCACGTTGTCGAACAGACCGGTATAGGTCGCCAGGTTGGAGCGCGGGGTGCGGCCGATGGGTTTCTGGTCCACCTGGACCAGGCGGCGGACCTGCTCAAGGCCAGCGCCGATGCGCCCGCCACTGGTTTGCGGCACGTCGTCTTCCAGGCTCGGCTCTTCGTCGTTTTCCACTGCCCGCCCAAGGCCGCTGCCCACCAGTTCCAGTAGCGCCTGGCTGACCAGGCTGGACTTGCCCGAACCGGAAATGCCGGTGACCGCCGTAAAGCAGCCCAACGGGAAATCCACAGTCAAGTCCTTGAGGTTATTGCGCGTCACGCCTTCCAGTTTCAGCCAGCCGGAAGGCGTGCGGCGCAGCGGGTTCGGCACGCGCTTTTCGGCGAACAGATATTCACGGGTCTGCGACGCCTGCACCTGTGCCAGGCCGGCCGGCGGTCCGCTGTACAAGACTTGCCCGCCGTGCTCACCGGCGGCCGGGCCGACATCGATCAGCCAGTCGGCGCGACGCATGGTTTCCAAGTCGTGTTCCACCACAAACAACGAATTGCCCGCTGCTTTCAAACGTTCCAGCGCGATAAACAGCGCCTCACCGTCCGCCGGATGCAGGCCCGCCGAGGGTTCATCCAGCACATAGATCACGCCGAACAGCTGCGAGCCCAATTGCGTGGCCAGGCGCAGCCGCTGCAACTCGCCGGACGACAAGGTCGGTGTACTGCGCTCCAGGGACAGATACCCCAAGCCCAGCTCGGTCAAGGTGCTGACCCGCTCCAGCAGGTCCTGGGCAATGCGCTGCGCCGCCAAACGCTTTTCCACCGACAGTTTCATCTTGTCCTGCCCGGCCGCCACCGGGCGCAGCAACTCGGCCAATTGCGCCAGCGACAGTTGCGACAACTCGCCGATATCCACCCCGGCAAATTTCACCGACAGCGCGGCCTTGGTCAGGCGCTTGCCCTCGCACAACGGGCAGGCGCTGCCCTGCATGAACTGCGAGACGCGCTTTTTCATCAGCGCGCTCTGGGTGTGGCTGAAGGTGTGCAGGATGTAGCGCCGCGCACCACTGAAGGTGCCCTGGTAGCTGGGCTCCAACTTGCGCTTCAGCGCATCGCGAGTCTGGGCCGGGGTGAAGCCGGCATACACCGGGACGGTCGGGGTTTCCTCGGTGAACAGGATCCAGTCGCGCTGCTTTTTCGGCAGGTCGCGCCATGGAATATCCACGTCATAGCCCAAGGTCACCAGGATGTCGCGCAGGTTCTGACCCTGCCACGCCAACGGCCAGGACGCCACCGCGCGCTGGCGAATCGTCAGGGAAGGATCCGGCACCATCAGCGCCTCGGTCACTTCATACACGCGCCCCAGACCGTGGCACTGCGGGCAGGCGCCCTGGGGCAGGTTCGGCGAAAAATCCTCGGCATACAGCATCGCCTGGCCAGGCGGGTAACTGCCGGCGCGGGAATACAGCATGCGAACCAGGCTCGACAGCGTGGTAACGCTGCCCACCGACGAGCGCGCGCTCGGCGTACCGCGCTGCTGTTGCAGGGCCACCGCGGGCGGCAGGCCTTCGATGCTGTCCACATCCGGCACGCCGACCTGGTCGATCAGCCGTCGCGCATACGGCGCCACCGACTCGAAATAGCGCCGCTGGGCCTCGGCATACACCGTGGAAAACGCCAGTGACGACTTGCCGGAACCCGATACGCCGGTAAACACCACCAGGGCGTCGCGCGGGATATCCACGTCGACGTTGCGCAGGTTGTGTTCGCGGGCGCCACGCACGCGGACGAAGCCGGTTGATTGAGCGGTGACAGGCGGGATGTTGCGCTGTGAAGTCATGGACAACCTTGTCGGGCGGTGAGCACGCTGCGCACCCGTTGCGTCAGGGCCTCGGGGCTGTAGGGCTTGCTCAGCAGATGAATATCGGGGGTCAGCAAATGGTTGCTGGACAGGATGTCGCGGGTATGGCCGGAAGTGAACAGCACCGGCACCGGCGGCGTTTGCTGGCGGGCCCACTCAGCCAGGTCGGTACTCTTGATGCGGCCGGGCATTACCACGTCGGTGAAGATCAGCTCCGGATGCAGACCTTCTTGCAGTTTGAGCATGGCCTGGTCGCCGTCCTCGGCCGTGAGCACGGTGTAGCCGGATTGTTCGAGCAACTCCACCACGGTCAGGCGTACGCCTTCATTGTCCTCGACCACCAGGATGGTTTCCTGGCCGCCGCTGGGGGGCAGGTGGTCTATATCCCCATCAAGGCATTCAGGCTCCAGGCTGTGAGGGAAATACATCTGCACCACCGAGCCTTTGCCCTCCTCGCTCCACATCTCCACATGCCCGCCGCTTTGACGCACAAAGCCGAACACCATGCTCAGGCCCAGGCCGGTGCCATGGCCTTCGCGCTTGGTGGTGAAGAAGGGTTCAAACGCACGCTTGAGCGTGGTCTCGGACATGCCGACGCCGGTGTCGATAACCGCCAGGCGCACGTACTCACCCGGCTTGATGCTTTTACCCGCGCAATCGTCGGGGTTGAGGATAACGTTCTCGCCGGTGATACGAATCACCCCCTCGCCCTTCATGGCATCCCTGGCATTGATCGCCAGGTTGAGCAGTGCATTTTCCAACTGGTTGCGGTCGACATTGATGCACCAGGAATCCTGGGGCAGTTGCACATCGATATGAATGGTTTCCCCCAACGCGCGTTGCAACAGTTCACCGAGGCCTGCGTAGATGCGTTGCGGGTTGTACACCGCCGGCGACAGCGGTTGGCGGCGGGCAAACGCGAGCAGTTGCGAGGATAACTTGGACCCGCGCTCCACCGCCGCAATGGCGGCGGCGACACGCCGCTGCACCTGGGCGTTCTCCGGTTCATGGCGGGCCAGCAGGTGCAGGTTGCCGGCGATCACTTGCAGCAGATTATTGAAGTCATGGGCCACGCCGCCGGTCAGGCCGCCGATGGCTTCGAGTTTCTGCGACTGGCGCAACTGCTCTTCGGCGGCAGAGCGCGCCTGCACTTCCGCAGCCACGCGTTGCTCGAGGTTGTGGGTGAGCTCCTGGCGCACCTGCTCGGATTTCACCAGTTCGGTGGTCTCCACCACAATCGCCAGCACCCCGGCGGGTCGCTGGTCGTCGCCGGCGACGGGGCTGTAATACAGATCCAGCCAGACAGTTTCCGGCTTGCCGTTGCGCGACAGGACCAGGTCTTTGTTGTTGAACGACAAGGTGCCGCCGGCCAGGCAAGTGTCGACCACGTGCCGGTTGAAGTCAGCCACTTCCGGCCAGCCCAGCTCGACCGGCATGCCCAGCAGCTTCGGGTGTCGGCCGCCGGCAAATACCGAGTAACTGTCGTTGTAGATCATGTAACCCGCCCGGCCCCACAGCATCACCATCGGCACGGGGGAAGCGAGCATCATCTGCACGGTACAGGCCAGGCTGGTGGACCAATCTTCAATGGCGCCCAAGTCAGTGGTAGACCAATCGAAGGAGCGAATACGCCGGGCCATTTCTCCAGCCCAGCCTTCACAGCCGTGAGGGTTGGATAAAAACTGCATAGTAAACTCTGCGCGGGGGAAGACAGTCGCCAAATTTGGAGCGCGTCAGACGCGGATGGTTTCATATTGTATGAATTAGGGTATTACCGCCTTGGAAAACCAATGGCTCCAGTGAAAATCACGCAGACACACTGCTCGTTCATGGGCTCCACAGGGTGCCGGTTTTCAATGACGCTGTGCCTTCACCAGATCAGCAATCAGAAAATCCCTGAACGCGCAAACCGCCGCCGGTAAATTGCGCCCCGCCATGCTCTGCAGTTCAATGCGCCGTGCCTGCATGCCTTCGTCGAGAATCGGCACGCATTGCAGGGCCTTGTCCGCCACCTGCTTTTGCAAGGTCATTTCGCTGGCCAGGCTGATCACCCCTTCTTCACGCACGAAGCTATAGAGCGCGGCAACGTAATTAGTGGTCAATACCGGGTCGAACAGCAACCCCTGTACACCGCAACAGATGTCGAACAGTTGCCGTATCGTGGTGTCAGCCTTGGGCAGCGCGATGGGCCAGGGCTGCAGCTCGGCCAGGCTGACCGCTTCACGCCCGGCCAAGGGATGGGAATTGGCGACCACGGCAAAGATCGCCCCGCTCAGGACGTGCTCGACCTTGATTTCCTTTTGCGGCGTCAGGCTGAAGGTCATCGCCAGGTCGGCTTCGCCGGAACGAACCTTCTCGGTCGCCTGCGCGGGCGCACAGACCTCCAGGGTGAAATGAATACCCTGGTACTCACGCCGGAACGCGCTGATGCTTCGGGGCATATATTCCAGTGCAAAGCCTTCCGAGCAGGCCACATGCACGTGCCCGCGCTGCAAGCCATGCAGCTCGGTAATTTCCAGCACCACCTGCTCTGCCTCAAGCTGCGACTTGCGCGCATAGGCCGCCAGCCGCGCACCCGCCTCGCTGAGCACCATGCCTCGGGCACGGCGCTCGAACAGGCTCGTACCCAGCGCCAATTCAAGCTTGGAAATTTGTCGGCTCACGGCAGATGCGGCCACATTCAAGCGTTCCGAGGCTTCGCTGACCGACCCGCATCGCGCGACTTCCAGGAAATAACGCAGTGCCGTGGACTGCACGCCGTACAGCTGCATAGGCGCCTCCATGAGTTGCTTTTTTGGCAACGCAAGTATCGAAATATTATTCTTGTGGCATTCATAGCCTTTCCCTACATTCGTGTCCAGACCAAAAAAACATGACCTGACCTGCTCATCCTCCTTTCACGCATTTGCGATCCGCTGCCCTTTGATTCAACCACTCTCGCCAACGGAGACGACGGCATGGGCATCAAAGGTTTCGCCTGCAGCATTGCGCTGACAGGCCTCATCAGCAGCTTTGCGGCGCACGCCGGTAAAGCCAACGACACCCTGGTTTACGCTTCCGACAGTGAACCTGAAAACATCAGCCCCTATCACAACGACTTGCGCGAAGGGGTGATTCTCGGCCGGCTGATCTGGGACAACCTGATTTACCGCGACCCCAAAAGCGGCGAATACAAACCCATGTTGGCCTCCGCCTGGAAGCAGATCGACGACACCACCCTCGACTTCGAGCTACGCAAGGGCGTGAAATTTCACAACGGCGACGCGTTTACCGCCGACGACGTGGTGTTCACCCTCAATTACGTGGTGTCGCCCGAAGCTAAAGTCGTCACCGTGCAAAACGTGGACTGGATCAAGAGCGCCGAAAAAACCGGCGACTACAGCGTTCGCCTGCATTTGAAGAAGCCTTTCCCTCCGGCACTGGAATACCTCTCCAACGCCGTTCCGATGTTTCCCAAGCAGTACTTCGAGAAGGTCGGCCTGGCCGAGTTCAGTCGCAAGCCGATAGGCACCGGGCCTTACAAAGCGGTGTCGGTGGTGGCTGGCGAAGGCGTGACCATGGCGATCAACAAGGACTATTTTGCGGACAGTCCACAAGGCAAGCCCCATATCGCCCACCTCAAATTCCGGGTGATTCCGGATGCCGAAACCCGCCTGGCCGAGTTGATGACCGATGGGGTCGACTGGACGTGGCGCGTAACCTCGGATCAGGCCGTCGACCTTAAAGGGATGCCGAACCTGACCGTAACCAGCGGCGAAACCATGCGCATCGGTTTCCTGATCCTTGATGCCCGGGGCACCTCGAGTGAAAACTCGCCAATGAAGCAGCTCAAGGTGCGCCAAGCCATCAACCATGCGATCAACCGCACTGCACTGGCCACGCAATTGGTGGGCGGCGAAGCCAAACCCTTGCAGGTGGCCTGTTATCCAGCCCAGTTCGGCTGCGATACCAGCGCGGCCACGGTGTACGACTACGATCCGGCGAAGGCCAAGGCGCTGCTCGCCGAAGCTGGTTACCCCAATGGCTTCGAGACGGAAATCTTCGCTTATCGCGACCGTGACTACGTCGAAGCCATCATCGGCAACCTGCGTGCCGTCGGCATCAACGCCAAGCTGCGCTACTTGAAGTACGCGGCCCTGCGCGATCAGCAACGTGGCGGCAAGGTGCCTATGTCGTTTCAGGCCTGGGGTTCGTTTTCGATCCTCGACACGTCGGCGTCGGCCGGCACCTGGTTCAAGGGCAACCCGGACGACAACATCAAGGACCCGCAGGTCCAGGGTTGGCTGCAGACGGCCGACAACGCGCTCGACCCGCAGGTGCGCAAGGACAACTACCGCAAGGCCTTGCAGCGCATCAGCGAACAGGCGTACTGGGCGCCGTTGTTCAACTATTCGATGAACTACGCCTACACCGCCGATCTGAATTTCACGCCTTACCCGGATGAACTGCCGCGCTTCGTCGAGGCCACGTGGAAGTAATACGCGACCGGGCAGATTGATCGAAGGGTGTCATGACGCGTGGACACGTCCGCGCCGGGACACCTCCTCAACGTCATCCACTGGATATGAGGCAACTCGTCATGCTTGGATTCCTCCTGCGCCGCCTGGGCATCGCCATTTGCGTTGCCATCACCGTATCGGTGATCAGCTTCTCCCTGTTGCATCTGTCCGGCGACTTGGCCACCGCCATCGGCGGGCCGGAAGCCAGCAGCGAACAGATTGAACAGATCCGCGTGCAATACGGCTTGGACAAACCGCTGCCGACCCAGTACTTCAACTGGCTGGGCGATTTGGTACGGCTGGACCTGGGCAACTCTTTTTTCTTTCAGGAATCGGTCTACAACCTCGTCGCCAGCCGCTTGCCGATTACGCTCGGGCTGGGTGCCATGGCGTTGGGCATCGCCCTGCTGGTGGCGATTCCACTGGGCGTGCTGGCCGCGGTCAAGCGCGACACCTGGGTTGACCGACTGGCCCTGAGCATTGCGGTACTGGGCCAGGCCATGCCGAGCTTCTGGTTTGCGCTGATGCTGATCGTGGTATTCGCGGTGACGCTCAAATGGCTGCCCGTGTCCGGCAATTCGACCCTGCTGCACTTCGTCATGCCGGCCATTGCCCTGGGCTACTACGCGACGCCGGCCATCATGCGCCTGACGCGCGCGGGCATGCTCGATGTGCTCGGTTCCGATTACATCCGCACCGCCCGCGCCAAGGGCCTGCGCCCTGCCCGCGTGCTGTTCAAGCATGCACTGCGCAACGCGTTGATTCCGGTCGTCGCGCTGGCGGCGGTGGAGTTTGGCTTCATGCTCGGCGGTTCGGTGGTGATCGAAACCGTATTCTCGTTGCAAGGCATCGGGCAACTCGCCTGGGACGCCATCGCCCGTGATGACTTCCCGGTGGTACAGGCGGTGGTCCTGCTCATCGCAGTGATCTACATCGTCCTCACCTTGCTGGCCGATGTACTCAACGCACTGCTCGACCCGCGCATTCGTGTGCGCTAGGAGGCTGACATGAGCACCCCCACTACCCTCGCGATCAACGACTATCTGCCACCCCCGAGCAGCCTGGGCCGAATGCTCGGCAAGAGCTTGCGTCACCGTGGCTTTGCCATCGGCATGGCGTTGCTACTGCTTATCTTCGTGGGCGCACTCTTTGCGCCATGGCTGGCGCCTTATGACCCTTATGCGCAAGACGTGATGCTGCGGATGAAACCGCCGGTATGGATGGCCCATGGCACCTGGGAGTACATCCTGGGCACCGACAAGCTGGGCCGCGACTACCTGTCACGCCTGCTCTACGGCGCGCGAATTTCATTATTCATCGGCATTGCGGCAGCGCTTATTTCCGGTTTTATCGGCACCGTCATGGGGTTGTTGGCAGGCTACTACGGCGGCAAGGTCGATGCGTTTATCAGCTACCTGATCACCACGCGGCTGGCGATGCCGGTGGTGATGGTTGCGCTGGCCTCGGCCTCGCTGATGGGCGGCTCGCTGAAAGTGGTCATCGTGCTGCTCGGTTGCCTGTTGTGGGATCGCTTCGCCGTGGTGGTCAGGGCGTCGGTGCAACAGATTCGCGACGCGGAATATGTGGCGTCGGCCCAGGCGCTTGGCTGTTCGACCCTGCGCATTCTGGTCAGTGAAATTTTGCCCAACCTGGTCGGCGCGCTGATCGTCGTCGCGACATTGGAAATGGCCCACGCGATCCTGCTGGAGTCGGCGCTGTCATTCCTCGGGGTTGGCGTGCAGCCGCCAACGCCGTCCTGGGGCCTGATGATCGCGGAAGGCAAACCCTACATGTTCTTTTCCCCGTGGGTTATCGCCATTCCCGGTGTCGCCCTGATGATTCTGGTGCTGGGCATCAACCTGGTCGGCGATGGCCTGCGCGACCTGATCCTGCCCGACGGGCGCAACTGATAGACGCCGTAACAAATAGAGGGCACCGAACATGGCACTACTCCATGTAGAAAACCTGCGCGTGGATATTCCCATGGGCAACAGCCCGACGCCGGATGACATGCTGCATGCCGTGCGTGGGCTGAACTTTGAAGTCGAGCGCGGTGAAATGCTGTGCATCGTCGGGGAGTCCGGCTGCGGTAAATCCCTGACCTCGCTGGCGCTGATGGACCTGTTGCCGCGCAAGGCCACGCGCACCGCGTCGCGGCTGATGCTGGACGGTATCGACATGATCGGCCAGAGCGAACGGCATATGTGCGACCTGCGCGGCAACCGCCTGGCGATGATCTTCCAGGAACCGATGACGTCGCTCAACCCGGCCTACAGCATTGGCGATCAGCTCAGCGAAGTGCTGACCCGGCATCGCAAGGTGTCACGCAAGGCAGCCCTGGTGCGCGCCGGGCAAATGCTGGAGAAAGTCGGCATCAGCAATGCCACCGAGCGCTTGCGCCAGTACCCGCATCAACTGTCCGGCGGCTTGCGCCAGCGGGTGATCATTGCCATGGCGTTGATGTGCGAACCGGACCTGATCATCGCGGATGAACCCACCACCGCCCTGGATGTGACCATTCAAGCGCAGATCCTGCGCTTGATTCGCGACATTCAGAAAGAGTTCGGCCTGGCGGTGATCTTCATTACTCACGACCTGGGGCTGGTGGCACGGATCGCCGATCGGGTCGCCGTGATGTACGCCGGGGAAATCGTCGAAACCGCACCTGCCCGGCAACTGTTCGAGAACCCGCAGCATCCGTATACCTGTGGCTTGCTGGCCAGTATTCCAATCCCCGGCCAGACCCGGCCGGGTGAGGCGCTGGGTTCGATTCCAGGCCTGGTGCCCAGCCTGGTAGGCGAGCAGCACGGGTGTGCGTTCCGCAATCGTTGCGCCAAGGCGATACCGGCGTGCGGGCAAGACGTCCCCGAAGTCGAACAGGACGGGCACATGGCCCGCTGCCTGTTTGCGGCACCGGCCGCGGCACCGATTCGCCTTCAGGAGCGTGCAAGGTCATGAAGAAAGACATCGCTTTGGAGCTGTGCGACATCCGTCGTGAGTTTCGGATCAACCAGGGCTTTTTCAAACCCGCCGCCACCCTGAAAGCCGTGGATGGCGTGTCCCTGCGCCTGATGCGTGGCGAGACCCTCGGCCTGGTAGGTGAGTCCGGTTGCGGAAAAAGTACCCTGGCAAAGCTACTGCTCGGTCTGCTGACGCCCACCAGCGGCGATGTGCTGGTCAATGGCAAACATCTGGCGGCAACTGACCGCAAGCAAATGTCGCGGCACATCCAGCCGATATTCCAGGACCCGTATTCCTCGTTGAACCCACGCAAGACCCTGCGCGAGATCATTACCCTGCCGCTGATCGTGCATGCCATCGGCGCCCCCGCCGAGCGGCGCCGCAAGACCGAAGCGATGCTCGATGTGGTCGGCCTGCCCAAGCGCGTGATCGACAGCTACCCGAGCCAGCTTTCCGGTGGTCAACGCCAGCGCGTCGCGATCGCACGGGCACTGATCATGCGCCCCGATGTATTGATCTGCGACGAGCCCACCTCCGCGCTGGATGTGTCGGTGCAGGCGCAAATTCTCAATCTGCTGCAAGACCTCAAGCGCGAATTCGGCCTGACCTACCTGCTGATCAGCCACAACCTCGCGGTCATCGAACATCTCGCCGACCGGGTGGCGGTGATGTACCTGGGACGCATCGTCGAGGAACGCACGCGCGAAGCGTTGTTTGCCCAGCCCGGCCACCCGTATACCCGTGCGCTGCTGGACTCGGTACTCACGCCCGATCCACGCCTGGGCATTCCCGATATCGGCCTGCACGGCACCTTTCCCAACCCGATGTCACCGCCGTCCGGTTGCGCGTTCCACCCGCGCTGCCCGAGCTGCTCCGCACCGTGCAAAACAGCCTACCCGGCCAGCGATTCCATTATCGGCGGCAACGTGCGTTGCCACCTTCACGACAGTCCTGCCCAAACACTGGAGCTTGCCCACTCATGAGTCGTTCATTGGCCATCAGCAACACCACCGCGCAATTCGACAACGGCGCATTCTTCAGCCTGCTCGAACGCAGCGTGGCCTTGCACACCGAAAGCCAGGCAGCGGACAGCCAGCCCGAGTTGTATCGCTACCTCAGGGACTTCATCACCCCACATGTCGAGGCGATGGGCTTTTGCGTCACGATCCATGACAACCCGGTGGCAGAGCGTGGCCCCTTCATGATCGCCACGCGCATCGAGCATCCGGAACTGCCGACGCTACTCAGCTATGGCCACGGTGATGTGGTGCGTGGCTATGAAGCCCAATGGCGCGAAGGCCTGTCACCGTGGCAAGTCACAGTCGAAGGTGATCGCTGGTACGGGCGTGGCACCGCCGATAACAAAGGCCAGCATCTGATCAACCTGACCGCGCTGGAGCAAACCCTCAAGGCGCGCAGCGGCAAGCTGGGATTTAACGTCAAGCTGCTGCTGGAAATGGGCGAAGAAGAAGGCTCGCCGGGTTTGAATGCGTTCTGTGCCGCGCACCGTGAAGCGCTCGCGGCGGATATTTTCATCGCTTCGGACGGCCCACGCCTGGCGGCCTCGCGCCCGACCCTGTTTCTCGGCTCGCGCGGGGTGTTCAACTTCGAGCTGGCGGTGAATTTGCGCGAAGGCGCCCATCACTCCGGCAACTGGGGCGGGTTGCTGGCCAACCCGGGCATCATCCTGGCCAACGCCATCGCCAGCATGATCGATGCACAGGGCCGGGTGAAGGTGGCCGGCCTGCAGCCCGAGACACTGCCCGAGCCGGTGCGACAGGCACTGGCCGATATTGACGTGGGTGGCGGGCCGGGCGATCCGGAAATCGACGCCAACTGGGGTAACCCGCAGCTCTCGCTGAGCGAAAAAGTGTTCGGCTGGAACACCCTCGACGTCATCGCCTTCAAGACCGGCAACCCGGAAGCTCCGGTGCATGCGATCCCCGGTAAAGCCAATGCCCATTGCCACATCCGCTTCGTGGTCAACAGCGACTACACAACCTTTATTCCGGCGGTGCGCGCTCACCTGGATGCGCATGGTTTCAGTAATGTGGAGGTCAAGCCAAGCCGTATCGACGTGATGCATGCCACGCGGCTCGACCCGCAAAGCCCGTGGGTCGATTGGGCCCTGCGCTCCCTGACACAAACCACCGGCAAAAAACCTGCGCTGCTGCCCAACCTCGGCGGCTCGCTGCCCAACGATGTGTTCGCGGATGTGCTCGGCCTGCCTACCTTGTGGGTGCCGCACTCGTACCCGGCCTGCTCGCAACATGCGCCCAACGAGCACCTGCTGGCGCCGGTGGTCAAGGAAAGCCTGCAAATCATGGCCGGTCTGTTCTGGGACCTGGGCGATGACGCGGCGCGCCTGACCCAGGAACATCACTTGCGCGAGCAGGCGCAATGAGCGCCACGTCGCAACAGGCGCTGGACTGGCTGGCCGGCCAGCGCCAGGCCATGGAAGCGCTGCTGCAGCGTCTCGTGGACACCGACTCCAACAGCTATGACAAGGTGGGCGTAGACGCAGTCGGCGCGCTGCTTGCGGCGGAGCTGGAAGCCGATGGCATCCTGCTCACGCGCATGCCGGTCGACGACTTTGGCGACGTGATACTCGCCGAAGTCCCCGGCAAGGCCGCCAGGCCGGTGCTGCTGCTGGGCCATCGCGACACGGTGTTCCCCAAGGGCACCACCACGACGCGCGGCTACAGCCGCGACGCCCAACGCGCCTATGGCCCCGGTGTCGCCGACATGAAAGGCGGCCTGGTGCTCAATTGCTTCGCGCTCAAGGCCCTTAAACGCGCCGGTGAGCTGCCCTACCCGGTGCAGGTTCTGTACACCGGTGACGAAGAAATCGGTTCCGGCAGCGCCAGGCTACACATCGAAAAAGCCGCGCGTGGCGCACGTGCCGTGCTCAATACCGAACCCGGCCGGGCCAGCGGCAACGTGGTCAGCGCACGCAAGGGCGGCGCCACGCTGGTCATCGAAGTCAGCGGCCGCGCGGCGCATGCCGGGGTCAACCATGCCGACGGCGCCAGTGCCATCGAAGCCCTGGCGCGCAAGGTCATCAAGCTGCATGCCTTGACCGATTACGCGGCAGGCATCACCACCAATGTCGGCCTGATTACCGGCGGCACCTCCAGCAACACCGTCGCGCCTGGCGCCAGCGCCCGGCTGGACGTACGCTTCATTGAACTCAAGCACTGGGATCGCCTCTTTACCCAAATCCAGGCCATCGTCGCCGAAGAAGAGCTCGCCGGCACCCGCGCCGTGCTCACGCAGGCAACCACCTTTCTCCCCATGGAAGCACGCCACAGCGAACGCCTGCTGCACCTCTACCAGCAAAACGCACGGGCGCTGGGGTTCAGCGTCGAAGGCGAATTCACCGGCGGTTGTGCCGACTCCGGGTTCACCGCCAGCCTGGGCGTTCCCACCCTGTGCGGTCTCGGGCCAGTGGGTGGCAAGGTGCATACCGACCGTGAATACCTGGAACTGGACACGCTGGTGCCGCGCGCCCTGGCGTTGGTGGCGACCATTCTGGCCGTCGGCGATAACGCTTGATTGTCCGGTTTCAGGCGTCCCATGGGGCCACCGCATCAACGTCAATCGCGTAGCGTTCAATGGCTTGCACACACACATTGGCCTCGAGGTGCCCTTCGTGCACCAGGGCAGTCAGTGCACTCAGGACAATCTGGTGGCGGTCCACTTCGAAAAAGCCGCGCAACTGACTGCGGGTATCGCTACGGCCAAATCCGTCGGTGCCGAGCACCGTGTAGCGGGCATCGAGATAACTGGCGATCAACTGCGCCAAGGCGCGAACGTAGTCGGTGCAGGCGATAATCGGCGCAGCCTGGTTGAGTGACGCCTGGACATGGCTGCAGCGCGCAGGTTGCCCTGGATGCAGCCGATTCCAGCGTTCCACTTCACGCGCATCGCGTGCCAATTCGGTGAAGCTGGTCACGCTCCACACCTGGCTGTCGACCCCCCAATCGCTGGCCAGCAACTCGGCGGCGGCAATCACTTCGCGCAGGATCGCGCCGGAACCCAGCAACTGCACACTGCCACGCGCCTGCTCGACTTCATGCCGGGCAAACAGGTACATGCCCTTGATAATCGCCTGTTCGACGCCTTCGGGAAGGCTCGGCTGCGGGTAGTTTTCGTTCATCAAGGTGACGTAGTAAAACTCGTCCACCTGATGCTCCAGCATCTGGCGCATGCCGTGGTCCAGGATCACCGCGAATTCGCCGGCAAAGGCTGGGTCGTAGGCACGGCAATTGGGCACCATGGCCGCCATCAGGTGGCTGCTGCCGTCCTGGTGTTGCAGGCCTTCGCCGCCCAGCGTCGTGCGCCCGGCGGTGGCCCCGAGCAGAAAGCCACGGGCCCGTTGATCCGCCGCCGCCCAGATCAGGTCGCCGATGCGCTGGAAGCCGAACATAGAGTAATAAATGTAAAACGGCAGCATCGGCAAACCATGCACCGAATAGCTGGTCGCCGCCGCGACCCAGGAACTGATCGCCCCGGCCTCGCTGATGCCCTCTTCGAGTATCTGGCCGTCCAGCGCCTCTCGATAGCTCAGGATCGAACCGATGTCTTCCGGCTCATAGCGCTGGCCCACGCTGGAGTAGATGCCGATTTGCTTGAACAGGCTGGCCATGCCGAACGTACGCGCTTCATCCGCCACGATCGGCACGATGCGCGGGCCCAGTTGCTTGTCGCGCAGCAGGCCGCTGAGCATCCGCACGAACGCCATGGTGGTGGACATTTCCTTGCCTTCGGCGTTAATGGCAAACCCGCCATAGCTGCCGATGTCAGGCACCGCCAATGATTGGCCAGCCGAAGACCGCGATGGCATGTATCCGCCCAATGCACGGCGACGCTCATGCAGGTAGCGCATTTCAGCACTGTCTTGCGCGGGTTTGAAGAAACTCAACGAAGCGGCCTGTTCATCGGTCAGCGGCAGGTTGAACCGGTTGCGGAACGCGATCAGCGCCTCGCGGTCGAGCTTCTTCTGCTGGTGCACGGTCATCCTGCCTTGCCCGGCATCGCCCATGCCGTAGCCCTTCTTGGTCTGCGCCAGGATCACCGTGGGTTTCCTGCCTTCGCGCCGTGCGCTTTCATAGGCCGCGAAGATTTTCACCATGTCGTGACCGCCGCGCTTCAGGCGGTCGATCTGCTCATCGCTCAGGCCGTGCGCCAACTGCGCCAAGGCCTCGTTCTGGCCGAAGAAATGTTCACGGTTGAAGCGCCCGTCTTTTGCCGCGAATGTCTGGAACTGCCCATCGACGGTAGCGGACAAGGCCTTGACCAGCGCCCCCTCCGTATCGCGCGCAAACAAACCGTCCCAGTCGGAACCCCAGACCAGTTTGATGACGTTCCAGCCAGCACCGTCAAACAATGCCTCCAACTCGTCGATGATGCGACCATTGCCACGTACCGGCCCGTCCAGCCGTTGCAGGTTGCAATTGACCACCCAGACCAGATTGTCCAGGCCTTCCCGGGCGGCCACCGTCAGGGCCGACATGCTTTCCGGCTCATCCATTTCACCGTCGCCAAACACGCCCCACACGGTGCGCCCGGCGGTGTCCTGCAGGCCTCGATGCTGCAGATAGCGCATGAAGCGCGCCTGGTAGATCGAGCTGATCGGGCCAATGCCCATCGAGCCCGTCGGAAACTGCCAGAAGTCCGGCATCAACCAGGGATGCGGGTAACTCGACAAACCTCGGGCCCCCTTGGCACGCGCGCCGATCTCTTGCCGGTAGTGCAGCAGATCCTTTTCTTCCAGGCGTCCCTCAAGAAACGCCCGCGCATAGACCCCAGGCGCCGAGTGCGGCTGATAGAACACCAGATCGCCACCGAAACTGTCGGTTCGCGCCTTGAAAAAATGGTTGAAGCCCACTTCGAACAGATCCGCCGCGCTGGCATAACTGGCGATATGGCCGCCCAATTCGCCATAGGCGTGGTTGGCCCTGGCAACCATGGCCAACGCGTTCCAGCGCATGATCGAGGCCAGCCGCTCTTCGGTGGCCAGGTCCCCGGGAAATACCGGCTGGTGCTCGACACTGATGGTATTGATGTAGGGCGTGGCATGGCTGGGCTGCCAACCGATATCCGAGGCACTTGCCACCGCCATCAGCATGTCGAGGATCTGCTTGGCCTGAGCCGTGCCGCCATGGGCGATCACCGACAGCAAGGCGTCGCGCCATTCGGCCAGCTCTTGAGCATCTTCGGCGGTCTGGCCCGGCCATTGGGCATAACTATTGGACGAGGTCACAGGCATCTCCTGTCATGTCGGGTAACGCTTCAAGGCGCGAATAGCTCAATCGGGCGAGTTTCTTGACCTGCTCTATCGCTTCAATCACAGAACGCTCGGCCCGGCAGTCTTGGCCTATCCGGTAGATACTCGGGTTGCCGATGGAAAGTGAGTCCAACAGATACGCATCCAGTTCACCGCAAACCACAACGCGGTAATCACACGTCGCGACGGGTACTTCCACGCCCCTGTCAGCCCTCATATCCGAAGCCTCAACCTGTAGCAGCGCGATATTGTCAAAACAGCTGAAGCCATGATGCATGAGGTCAATATGATCACTGTCAATGGCGGCCACGATAACAACGATGCGCGTACAGCTCGATGGTTCACGCATCCACTTCACGGTGTTGGAACGACAGTCGCCGGAACGGCTCATGGGCGTGGCCTTTCTATCTAACTGAAACAACGTTCCTGCAACACGCTTTTCACCAGCGTGCGCGTCACCGATAAAATCTCTTCCACCTGTTTATCAATCGCTGCCTGGGAGCCTGCGTCTCCACGTTGGAAGACACGCAGTGGGTGACCGCAGACGGATCCCAGCCAGGTGAATGCGGGTACCGGGCTGTCTTCCACAGCCAATAAAAAGCAGCCTTTGGACACGCCGCACAGCAGTTGGCTGGCCCTGCAGGTGCTGACCGGCGCCGGCGCTATCGGGTCGGCCCCGAACCGCAGCCAGTCGAGCATAAACACCTCGGCTTGCTTGACCACCAGGTAAGCAACCTGGTCCCAGTCGTCGATCGCCCTGTGTAGCGCGTCAATCATGGAGGTGGGCAATGCGGCGCTGGTCACGATGACCACCCCGTTCTCCGCCAGCGGTTCTTTCACCCAGAGTGCAGACTGCGACATCCCATGCATGGTGGTACCCCCGACATAACCTGTAGTGAGCGGGCTTGCCCCGCGCTGGGGGGCGAAGCCGCCCCAAAACCAGGCGCCCCAATTTCGCCTGGTACACCGCGGTGTTTGGATTAGGGCGGCTTCGCCCCCAGCGCGGGGCAAGCCCGCTCACTACGTCAGCCGTTGCGGAACAGGAAGCTGTAGGCGTTCAGCGCCGGTGCGCCGCCCAAGTGGGCGTAGAGCACTTTGGAACCTTCGGGGAATTCACCACGACGCACCATTTCAATCATGCCGTGCATTGATTTGCCTTCATACACCGGGTCCGTCAGCACCCCTTCAAGGCTGCCGCACAGTCGGATGGCTTCCAGGGTGCCTTCGTTGGGCAAGCCATATTCCGGGTAGGCGAAACGGGTATCGAGCACCACATCCTCCTCCGTAATCTCGCGCCCCAACTCCACCAGCTCAGCCGTGTGTCGAGCGATGCGCAGAATCTGTGCCTTGGTCTGTTCCGGTTTGGCCGATGCATCGATACCAATCACATGCTTCGAACGGCCGTCAGCCGCGAAACCGACCACCATGCCTGCCTGCGTGCTGCCGGTCACCGAGCAGACCACGATGTAGTCAAATGTGAAGCCCAGTTCTTTTTCCTGCTGTCGCACTTCTTCGGCAAAGCCGACGAAACCGAGGCCGCCAAAGGGATGCTCGGAACACCCCGCCGGAATCGGAAACGGTTTACCGCCCTGCTCCACCACATCGCTCATGGCTTTTTCCCAACTTGGCCGAATGCCAATGTCGAAGCCTGCTGCGTCAAGCCGCACGTCTGCGCCCATGATCCGCGACATCTCGATATTGCCGACGCGGTCATACACGGCGTCGGAATAGTTCACCCAGTTTTCCTGGACCAACACGCATTTCATGCCCAAGTGCGCGGCGACTGCAGCGACCTGACGGGTCTGGTTCGACTGGATGCCGCCAATGGAAACCAGCGTATCGCAGCCTTGCTCGAGCGCTTCGGGAATGAGGTATTCGAGCTTGCGTGTCTTGTTCCCGCCAAAAGCCAGGCCACTGTTGCAGTCTTCACGCTTGGCATACAGCTCGACCTTGCCACCCAGGTGTTCGCTGAGGCGCTTCAAGGGCGTGATGGGAGATGGACCGAAGGTCAATGGGTAACGCTTGAAACGACTCAGGTTCATGACTTTGCTCCTTGATGATTGGATATCCAAGCGCCAGACCGACAACCAAAGGCCGCATGGCGAGCGCTTTGAGGATGGGCTCCGATGAGTTCAATCTTAAGAAAAAATCAGAAAATATGTGTTGCAAGTTTTAATCGTTTCAAGAACCATAATTTATTGATAAACCTATAAAACACACTTTAATTGCGCAGAACTGCACATGAAAGCAACAAACAGTCACAAGAAGACAGGCGATACAGCCCCGGCGCCGCAGCCACTGGATCGAACCGACCGCGCCATTCTCAAGCTCCTGCAGCGAGATGCTTCCCTCTCCAATGTGGCGCTTGCGGAAAAGGTGAAATTGAGCGCCCCGGCCTGCCTCAGGCGCGTTGAGCGGCTCAAGCAGGTCGGCCTGATCAAGGACATCGTCGCGTTGCTGGACAATGAAGCGCTGGATGCGGGGATGGTGGTCTTGATCGGTGTCGTGCTGGACCGCTCCACACCGGAGTCTTTCGCCGCATTCGAGGCGGCCGCACAGAAGGTGTCCGGCTGCATGGAATGCCATGTGGTGACGGGAGAGTTTGACTATTTCATGTTGCTACGCACCAAGGACAGCAACAGTTTCAACCGGCTGCACGCGGAACAATTGCTTTACCTGCCTGGGGTTCGCCAGATCCGCTCGTTCATGGGGTTACGCCAGGTCTTGTCGACCACCCATATCCCTTTTTAAGGTTCAGACCGGCCCGGACAGGCGGCCGGGCATGAATCTGTGCAGCCGACGCAGCGGCTAGAACATTGTGCAGCGAGAGGTTACGGCTGCACACGCCACTGGCCTCAGTGGAAATCCCGACTGCGCACGTTTATCCCTTCCAACAACGGCGTCAGGTCGGTGAGTCGCCCGGCAATCAAGTGCCGCACCTCGCCCACGGCCTCCCAACGCCCGTCCACTTTCAACAGGCGCGAACCCACCAGGGCCTGGCGTTGACGTTCGGCCAGGTCGCGCCAGACCACCACATTGAGGTTGCCGAATTCATCTTCCAGGGTCACGAAGGTCACCCCGCTGGCGGTGCCTGGGCGCTGCCGACCGGTGACCAGCCCGGCGACGCTGACATTGCGCCCGTGCTCGACCCACATCAGCTCCTGCGAACTGCGGCAGCGCCGTTTGCGCAATTCAGCCCGCAGCAACGCCAACGGATGGGGGCCAAGGGTAGTACCGACCGTGGCGTAGTCGGCGTGCAGGTCCTCGCCCACTGTCGGTGCCGGTAATTCCACCACCGCTTCTTCCGGGCTGGGCAGGCCGGCAAACAGCCCGAGTTGTTTTTGCACGCCCGCCACTTCCCAGCGTGCCGTGTGCCGGTTGCCGGCCAGGGCGCGCAAGGCGCCGGCGTCCGCCAGCAACGCCTGGGCGCGTGCATCCAGCCCGGCGCGCTCGTCCAGGTCGGCAATGCCGCTGAACGCGCGACGCTGGCGTGCGGCTTCGATGCGCCGCGCATCCTCTTCGCGAAACCCCGAGATCATGCGCAGGCCCATGCGAATCGCCGGCTGCGCGCCGTCGATGGGCTCCAGGCTGCAATCCCAGTCGCTGGCTTGCACGTCCACCGGGCGGATCTGCAAGCGATGGCGCCGCGCGTCCTGCAGGATCTGGTCCGGGCTGTAGAACCCCATGGGCCAGCTGTTGATCAGCGCACAGGCAAATGCCGCCGGCTCATGGCACTTGAGCCAGCAACTGGCGTAGGTGAGCAAGGCGAAACTGGCGGCGTGGGACTCGGGGAAGCCATAGCTGCCAAAGCCCTTGATCTGCTCGAAAATCTGCGCGGCGAAGGCTTCGGTGTAGCCGTTTTCCAGCATACCGGCGCGCAGGCGTTGCCGGTGCGGCTCCAGGCCACCGTGGCGTTTCCAGGCGGCCATGGAACGGCGCAGCTGGTCGGCCTCGCCGGGGCTGTAGTCGGCGGCGACCATGGCGATCTGCATCACTTGTTCCTGAAAGAGCGGGATGCCCAGGGTCCGTTTCAGCACGGCCTCGAGTTCCGGCGAAGGGTAAGTGGTTGGCTCTTCCTTGTTACGCCGGCGCAGGTACGGGTGCACCATGCCGCCCTGGATCGGCCCCGGCCGCACGATGGCCACTTCAATCACCAGGTCATAAAAGGTCTGCGGCTTGAGCCGGGGCAACATCGCCATCTGTGCCCGCGACTCGATCTGGAACACGCCGATGGTGTCGGCCTTGCTGATCATTGCGTAGGTGGCCGGGTCTTCCTTGGGGATGCCGGCCAGGGACAGGTCCCGATTGCGATGGCGGCGCAGCAGGTCGAAGCAGCGGCGGATCGCGCTGAGCATGCCCAGGGCCAGGATATCCACCTTGAGCAGGCCGACGGCATCGAGGTCGTCCTTGTCCCACTGGATGATGGTGCGGTCGGCCATGGCGGCGTTTTCCACCGGCACCAGGGTGTCCAGCGGGTATTCGGAAATCACGAAGCCGCCGGGGTGCTGAGACAGGTGCCGGGGGAAGCCGATCAGTTGCTGGGTGAGGGTGAGCACGCGGCGCAGGATCGGGCTCTGGGGGTCGAAACCGGCTTCACGCAGGCGCTCCAGAGGCGGCGCGTCGTCACTCCAACGCCCGCAACACTCGGCCAGCGCGTTGATCTGGTCCGGCGGCAAACCCAGGGCCTTGGCCACATCGCGCACCGCGCCGGTCGCGTGGTAAGTGCTGACCACCGCCGTCAATGCCGCGCGGGTGCGGCCATAGCGCTGGAACACGTACTGCAGCACCTCTTCGCGGCGTTCATGTTCGAAATCCACGTCGATGTCCGGCGGCTCATTGCGCTCTTTGGACAGGAAACGCTCGAACAACACGTTCGAAAGGCTCGGGTTGATCTCGGTAATGCCCAAGGCAAAACACACCGCCGAGTTGGCCGCCGAGCCACGGCCCTGGCACAGGATCGAACGGCTGCGGGCGAACTGCACGATGTCATGCACCGTGAGGAAATAGCTTTCGTAGCCCAGCTCGCTGATCAGTTGCAGTTCTTTGTTGATTTGCTGCAAGGTCTTGGCGTCGACACCTTGCGGCCAGCGCCGGGCCATGCCTTCCTCGGTCACGGCACGCAACCAGGTCTTGGCGTCGTAGCCGGCGGGGACCAGCTCGCGCGGGTAGTGGTAACGCAATTGGCTGAGGTCGAAGGTGCAACGCCGCGCGATGACCTCGGTTTGCTCAAGCAGCGACGCGGGATACAGCGCCTGTAACGCCTCCAGGCTACGCAAATGCCGCTCACCATTGGGGTGCAGGCGCGTGCCCGCGTCGGCCACCGGCACGTGATGACGGATGGCGGTCATGGTGTCTTGCAGGGCCCGGCGGCCGCGCGCATGCATATGCACATCGCCACAGGCCACCGCCGGGATGCGCAGGCTGGCGGCCAGGCCCAGGCGTTGCTCCAGCAGGCGCGCATCGTCCTGGCCGCAATGCAGGTGCACCGCCAGCCACAAGCTCTCGGCGAAGGTGCGGCGCAGCCACTGGATCGAGGCCTGGGTGTCGCTGTCTTCGGCAACCCACAGCGCCAGCAGGCCAGGCAGCGGTTGCTCGAAGTCCTCGCGCAACAGGCGATAGCGGCCTTTTTCGGCACGCCGCCGGGCCAGGGTGATCAAGCGACACAAGTGTTGGTAGCCGCTGAGGTCTTCAACCAGCAGCACCAGTTTCGGGCCGTTCTCGATGCGCACCTCGCTGCCGATAATCAGCGGCAACTGCACCGCCTTCGCTGCCTGCCAGGCACGCACGATGCCCGACAGGGTGCATTCGTCGGTGATCGCCAGGGCGCCGTAGCCTTGACGCTTGGCGCGTTCGAACAACTCCAGCGCACTCGACGCACCGCGCTGAAAGCTGAAGTTGGACAGGCAATGCAGTTCGGCGTAGTTCATGCAAACCAGCCTTGCAGCCACAACCCATCGTGTTGGCCAACGTTGCGGAACGCCCAGCCTTGCTGGCCGGCGCGGGTCTGGATCAGGTAGTAGTCGCGGCGGATATCGGCACCGTCCCACCAGCCGGATTCGATGCGTTCCGGGCCCATGAGGATGTGCACACCGTGCTCGGCCAGGAGCACGGGTTCGTTCAGCAGCCAGCCGGGACGTTGTACGGGGCTCAAGGCCGGGCACGGGTGTTTATCCGCCACCGCTTGCCAGGCGCATTCGGGACGGTGGTCACCATGGAAGCGCAGGCCCTGCACCGCCTCATCGCCCAAACGGGCGCGCAGGCGTTCGCGCAACTGCTCCCACGGCAGGGTCTGGTGCGGGCGGTCGTCGAACAGGTCCTGGCGCTGCGGCACGAACACCGGCAAGTCCTGCGCCACCAGGCGAAAGCCGCGCACCGGTGAAGTAACTTGCACCTGCTCCAGGCGGCCTCGGGCCAATTCAAACAACATCGCCGGTTCGCGCTCGGCGCTGAGCAGGCCGACCTTGATCACAGTGTCCGGCGCCTGGGCGTGTTCCAGGTGCAGGTCGAAGCGCTGCACGCCACTGTCGCGGCCACACAGAAACGCGGACAGATCACCAGTCAGACGCCTTAGAGGAAACAGCAACGCCTGGTGGGACTGCACGTCGAAATTAAGCTCGATGCGCACATCGAAGCGGTCCGGCGGTTGATAGAACGCCAGGGCCAGTGGTCGCTGCCCGACCAGGGCATCGAGGTGCTTGAGCAGGCCGGCATCGAAACGCCGCGCCAAGGTATGCCGGGGCAGCGCCTGCACCTGGGCCAGGCTGCGCAGGCCCATGCGTGCCAAGGCAGTGGCGGCCTGCGGATCGAGACCGGTGCGGTCGATGGGCAACGGCGCCAGGGCCTGCGGCAAGCCGTCATCCTGCACCGCCAGGCCATCATAGAGATTGGCCAGCACCCGCGCCGCGGCCGGGTTGGGCGCGGCGACGATGCGGTGGCGAAAACCCAGTTCGGTCAATTCCTTGCGCAAGCGCGCTTCGAACCGCGGCCAGGGCCCGAACAGGCCCAGGCTCGATTCAATCTCGAACAACAAGGCGCGCGGATAGTACAGGCTGACCTGGGAGCTGAACTGGTAGGCCCATGCGGCCAGAAACTGTTGGCTGCGTTCAATCTCGGCGGGATCGTATTCGGCGCAGGCAAAGGTCTTGGCCAGGGCATGCGCCGCCGTCAGCGACTGGCCGGGGCGCAGGCCCAGGGCGCGGGCCGCGTCATTGACGGTCTGCAGCACCCGCCGCTGCGGCGTGCCGGCCAGCAGGGCCAGCGGCTGGTCCGGCTCGGGGTGCACACGCTGCACTCCGTCCAGCGCCAATTGCGGGAAGACAATACACACCCAGCGCATGGCAAGCTCAGTGCGCCGCCAGCGCAATCGGCGCCGGATGGGCCAAGCCGCCCCGGCACTTGAGCACGCGCACCTGGGCGGGCCTGGCCTCCACGGCCAGGCGCAAGGCGGCGGGCGATGCATTGACCGCCTCACTCAAGGCGCGCCAGGCAAACGCCAGGGTCTGCCCGGTTTCCGCCGCCACTTGCAGGCGCCGCAGCGCACGGTCATCGGCTTTGCGCGGCCAACACAACACCGCGCCACAACTGCCGGAACGCAGGCACTGCTCCGCTGCCCACAAGGCGTCGCGCTCCTGCGCCTGGACCACTGAAAGCAGGCGCAAATCCACCCCGGCGTTCTGCCAGGCGTGGGGATACGGCGTATAAGGCGGCGCCACCAGCACAATGCGCTCCCCCGCCTTTGACAAGCGCGCCAGGGTCGGCAGCACCAGTTGCAGTTCGCCCACGCCCTCCTTGGCCATCAGGATTTCACTCAAGGCCGCCTCCGGCCAGCCGCCCGTGGGCAACACCGCGTCCAGCGCCGCCAGCCCGGTGGGGTGCACGCTGGCCGGCGGTGCGGCGGGCCGGCCCTTCCAGACACGCCCGCCATTGAACAGCGTGTCCAGGGCAACCACTGCGCCCATCAGCCTTGCCTCACCAGGCCGCAGAACACCCCTTCGATGGCCAGGTCCTGGTCGGGCCCGACGACGATGGGTTGATACGCGGGGTTGCGCGGCAACAGGCGCACGCTGTCGCCATTACGCTCGAAACGCTTGATGGTCACTTCGCCATCCAGGCGCGCCACCACGATCTGCCCGTTCAGGGCCTCGGCACTGCGGCGTACGCCAACCAGGTCACCGTCGAGAATGCCGTCTTCGATCATGGAGTCGCCCTGCACCCGCAACAGATAGTCCGGGGTTTTGGCGAAGGTCGACGGGTCCAGTTGCAGGCGGCTGTGCACTTCGGCATCGGCGCCGATGGGCAAGCCGGCAGCGACGCGCCCGAGCACCGGCACATCCAGCCATTCCGGGCGCACCGGTTGGTTGAGCAGGCGAATGCCTCGGGCCTGGTGGGGGTTGACCTCGATAAACCCGGCTTCGGTCAGCGCGAGCACATGCTTGCGCGCCACGCTGCGCGAGGCAAAGCCGAACGCCTCGGCGATCTCGGCGAGGCTGGGGGGCTGGCCTTGCTGCGCGATGCGGTCGCGGATGAAGGTCAGGATGGCGGTACGGCGGGGCGTTAGAGTCGTCATGGAGTACATTTGTACTCCTGCGGGAAATTTCTGACAATAGCCGCCAGTCGCTTGGGGGGAGGACGAGCGATGTCGAAGCGTCCCACGTTACGGCCGGATTAGCTCTACTGCCCTGCTCCGGGAACCTCTGCAAAGTCCCTCGCCTGAATACACAGTGCGAGGGATTGCAGATGATGTTTTTTGTATGGGCCCCGGTGGGTGGGGTTGCCTCTTGATTCCGGTGATCGGCAAGTTCGTCCTGTCCCCCATGGACGTCAGGCAGCCGGACGTCGGCAGCGTTTTTCGTGACTTGCGCCAGTGCCTGAACACCTTTGACGCATGGGCCGAAAGTTTCTGGACGGGTTCGGCGCTGGAAGTGGAGCAGGTATTCAAAGTGGGTGACGAAGTCTCCCTCGTCGCTCCCGCGTCGTCTAAAGAACCCAGTCGTACCGTTGCCGTGTGCAAGGCCCAGGGCTCGCTGACGCTGGTGCACATGTTCGAAAGCACGCGGTTTGTGCCCATCGGCAACACGCCGGTGATGCTGCAGGCGATTGCTGCGGATGGCAGTCCAACGGGCGCGCCGCTCCATCGAACGATCGGCCCCAACGGCATTCTTCAAATCGACGATTGCACCCGCGATCAGCCATACCAGATCACCTTTTACCCCAACGTTTCCAAGGATCACGTCAAGGCGCTGTATGCGTCTTATCAGTCGCTGATCGCGGGGCTGGACGAGCGCCTGCGCGAGGAATGGAAGAAGACCTTCAAGCCGCAATGGGATGAGTTTGCCAACGCCACGCCTTTCGAGCGCAGCGCCATGCAAGGGTTGGCGTTCTCGACCGGGATCGGCAAGGCACTCTACAACCTTTGGGACGATCTCACGCAGTTGTATGGACTGCTGGCGGACCTCAAGGCGAACAGCCAGAAGCTGCTGCAATACCTCTCCCAGGCCGAACTCGATGCGCTGCTGAAGCTGGGCAAGGACGCCGTTGCCAAAGGCCTGCTGGTGCTCAGCGATGAGCCGCTGTTGTTCATCTACCTGTCAGCCATGGTGGCCTGGATACGCCTGCTGCCGCCGCCGCAGATGTACGAGCTGCTCGGCGAGATCACCGGCGAGGTGCTGATCAATCTGTTCCTGGCCTGGGCGACGCGGGGCATGGGGGTGCAGGTTCGGCTGGGGGTCCAGACGCTGGGGCCTATCAAGTCCGGGTGGGTGCGCACGTGGTTGCAAAGGATGGCGGATCAGCTTGTGGGGCCTGGGTTGGAGCCGCATGTCGAAGCCGCCAAACCGTTGTTGCTGGGGAGCGCGGCGACGCCGATCAAGGCCGTGCCGGTTGCGCCATTGAAGGCTGGGGATCAGTTGGTTTCGAATCCGGTGCCGGTGGTGCGCAACAAGTCCCAGCGGACGGCGTTGGTGCGGCAGGAACATGTCGATGACGTGCCTGCGGTGGCGAAGAATCCGGCGGGGGATGCGGCGGCGGCTTCGGACAAGACCGCGACCAACGGTTGCCCGGTGTCGATGGTCACTGGCGAGGAATTGCTGACGCTGACCGATGGGGTGCTGGACGGGGTTTTGCCGTTTGAATGGACACGGTTGTACCGCACCAGTGCCGTGGAAGTGGATGGCGGGTTGGGGTTTGGTTGGAGTCACTCACTGGCGCATCGGCTGGTGGTTGAGGGGGATTCAGTGGTCTGGATCGACCATGAAAATCGGTCGACCACCCTGCCCTTGCCCACGGTGTCTCGACCAGCCATTACCAATAGCCTGGCGGAAGCTGCGATTTATCTAGGGTCGTTGCCGGATGAGTTGGTGCTGGCCCAGGCATCGCGCTTCTACCACTTTCGCGACGGTGTGCTGATAGCGATCAGCGATGCGTATGACAACCGGCTGCGTATTTCCCGAGATTTTCTGGGGCGCATTGAGCGGCTGGATAACGGCGTCGGGCGTTCGCTGTTTTTGCGCTACGCGTCGGGCCGCATCGTGGCGGTGGATTACCAGATTGAGAGGGCGGTGGACGACGGTCCGTTTGTCTGGGTGACGAAAAAGACCATTGTTTCCTACGCCTATGACGACCTTGGACGGTTGGTTTCGGCGACCAATGCTGTCGGCGAAAGTGAGGTTTATCGGTACGACGAGCAGCACGTCATTCTTGAGCGTGGGTTGGCCGGTGGGGCGAGTTTCTATTGGGAGTGGGAAAGGACTGGCAAGGCGGCGCGGTGTGTCCGGCATTGGGCGAGTTTTTCGCAGATGGACACGCAGTATGCCTGGAGTGATGACGGCAGCGTTGTCGTTCACAACGCTGATGGCAGCCAAGAAGTGTATGTCCACGATGATCGTGCACGGCTGGTGCAACGCATCGATCCGGACGGTGCCCAGCACTTCAAATCCTACGACGACAAAGGCCGGCTGACGGTTGAGCAGGATCCGCTCGGGGCAATCACGGCGTATCAGTACGACGAAGTCGGACGCTTGGTGGCGTTGTTTCCAGGGGACGACGAACCGACTTCCTACGAACATGACAACGGTTTCGTTCGTGTTGTGCGCCGTGGTGAAGCGGTCTGGAAATACAAGCGCAATGATCAGGGCGACGTTACGCGCAGGACTGATCCTGACGGCAATTGCACCTACTATACCTACAACAAACACGGCCAACTGATTGGCGTTTGGTACCCTGATCACAGCTGTCATCGCTTGGTGTGGAATGCGCGTGGCCAGTTGCTGGAAGAGCAGTTGCCCAATGGCGGCGTAAAGCGCTATCGCTATGACGATCTAGGCCGGCAGATTGCGCACGAAGATGAACACGGCGCGCTCACGAAATTTGAATGGAACAACGTCGGGCGGCTAGTCCAAATCGTCCTGCCGAGCGGCGACACCCGTAAATATACCTACAACGCTTACGGAAAAATCACCTCCGAACGCGACGAACTGGGCCACATCACCCGCTACGAATACGCCGACGGCCTGCACCTGATCAGCCGCCGCATCAATGCCGACGGCACTCAGGTCAAATACCGCTACAACAACGCCCGGCTGTTGCTGACCGAGATCGAAAACGAAGCCGGCGAGACCTACCGACTCGATTACCACGCCAATGGCCTGATCCAACAGGAAGTCGGGTTTGACGGAAAACGCACCGCCTACGTCTACGACCTCAACGGCAACCTGCAGGAAAAAACCGAACACGGCGACGACGGCAGCCAGCTAATCACCCGCTACGAACGCGATCATGCCGGGCGCCTCGTCAGAAAAACCCTGCCCGACGGCAACATCATCGATTACGCCTACGACCGCCAGGGCAATCTCCTCAGCGTCGACGACGGCCACTGGGCCCTGGCCTACGAATACGACGCGCAAAACCGCCTCACCGCCGAGCACCAAGGCTGGGGCACCCTGCGCTACGGCTACGACGCCTGCGGCCAGTTACAAAAACTGCGCCTTCCCGACAACAACCGCCTCACCTTCAACCACGACAAGGGCGGTCATCTCGCCACCGTCGAACTGAATGGTGAAACCCTCACCTCACACCTGTTCAAATCCGGCCAGGAACACCAACGCCAACAAGGCCAATTGATCAGTCGCTACCACTACGACGATCAGCAGCGCCTGCACACCCACGCCATTACTCAGCAGGAGCATTACCTTTACGAGCGCCACTACGACTACGACAACTCCGGCAACCTCACCCGGCTCAGCGACACCCGCAAAGGCGAACACCACTACCACTACGACCCACTCAACCGCCTCACCCGCGCCGACCATTCCTACGGTGAACAGGAACGCTTCGCCCACGACCCGGCCGGCAACCTCCTCATGCAAGACCGCCCCGGCCCCGACATCGTCGCCGGCAACCGCCTGATGATCCAGGGCGACCGCCACTACGACTACGACGCCTTCGGCAACCTCATCCGCGAGCGACGCGGCAAAGGCCAACAACTCGTCACCGAATACCGCTACGACTGCCAGCACCGCCTGATCGGCCTCACCCAACCCAACGGAAAAACCGCCAGCTACCGCTACGACCCGTTTGGCCGTCGAATCAGCAAAACGGTAGACGGCATCACCACCGAGTTCTTCTGGCAAGGCGACAAACTCATCGCCGAACACCACGCGGGCCGGCATCGCAGTTATCTCTACGAACCGGACAGCTTCCGCCCGCTGGCGCTGCTGGAAGGCTTCGGTCCAAAAGAAACCAAGCCCTACTACTATCAACTCGACCACCTCGGCACGCCACAGGAACTCACCGCGCCGGACGGCGAAATCGTCTGGTCAGCGCATTACCGCGCCTACGGCGAAATCACCCGGCTCGACGTAAACAAAATCGACAATCCATTGCGCTTCCAAGGGCAGTACTTCGATCAGGAAAGCGGACTGCACTACAACCGCCATCGCTACTATAATCCGGATATTGGTCGTTACCTAACGCCCGACCCGGTGAAGTTGGCGGGTGGGATCAACGTTTACCAGTACGTGCCAAATCCTACGGGATGGATAGATCCGTTAGGATTGAACTCATGTCCTGGTAAAGATGGTTGCAAACCGCACGCGACTGCACAAAGCTCTGCGCCAAGTGTTAACGACGGAGAGGCCGCTTTACCCCAACTGACGCGCGCTGAGCGTCAGGCAAAAATTGATGCGCTTGCCGAAGCAAACGCCTATAGGCGCCTGGACGAACTTGAGAAATCAATTCCAGGAGCACATTTCCTTGAGAAACATGGCGCGCAAACAACACTCGAATCTCAGCTCGAACGATTGAATACCGCAAAAAACCCGACGACAGGAATTATTGAACGCTACACGTCAGGTCCGAAGACAGGGGAACCTAAATACCCACCGGCTGCAACCAAATATCTCAGCCACCGGGACCAATTAAATTCGATATACCGAGCCCAGCTCATCTTTAGAAGAAACGGACTCGCCGCATCAATGAGACCTATGGACATGGACAAGATTACTGGGGAAGGATACTCAAATAATGGAATGGGATACAGTCAGAAGCGCAAAGCAAGGGTGATATTAAATAACCAAGGCGACCCAAAAACAGCTTACACGGAGTGATGAAAAAATGAAAAACAAGCCCAGCATGTCCATAATCCGTGGACTACTGTTCACTTACGACATTGAAAACACAGATGATATAGAGCGAGAAAAATTTATCGCATCAAAGAACATAAACAACGAGAAAGAACTCATAGAACTTTTTGACAAACTAACCAAACCAGACTTCCAGAGTTACACGAAAGCTGAGCAAGAGTGGTTCATCGACTCAATAACACATTTTCTCGCCACAAACGACAGTTTTGATTCGATTTTTAAAACAATGGCGACTTATTTCAGCGCACCTGTAATTGATCAAAATAAATTCATGCAAGTTCTTTTAAACTGCTTAAAAAACTATTACAACACTTCGAAGCCAGAATGTTAAAAACAACTTGATCGTTTCCTACGCTCCGCGTGGTAACGCATCCCGTGACGCTCTGCATCACCTATACACACTGTGCGGCGGGACGCGGAGCGTCCCAGGCGGAATTCCCACGCGGAGCGTTGGAACGATCAACGATAGAGCAACAGCGGAGCGGGAAGTATCGATCGTACTGGACGAAAACAAAGCAAAAATCGATAAGTTTTTAAAAGGAACAAGTAATCAAATTGTCATCATTCAAAAAACCAAATGCCCCGTAGGCACGAGCTTTAAAAAGAACAGCACAACAGCGGTTTCTGGAAAGGAAATTTATCTGATAATCCGCAGAGACCATAACATGAAAACTGGCTACCGAATTCATACTGGATTTCCAAACCCATGAATAAAGACTATCCCGAATTACAGCAGTTTCTTGCTGGCTTCTTCAATCAAGACTGGGTTGATGACCACAAAAAAGCAGACGATGTTATTGATTTCTTCATCTCCGAATCGTCTGAAGAGACATTATTAGAAGTGCAAGCAGAACTAGATAAGCTGATGCGCAGCGGAAAGACAGAACAAGAGCTTGAAGATTACTTACTCAGCGATATCGGCTGCTACTATTATTATCGCAGCGAATGGCCCGACGGAATAACTTGGTTGAGGCATGTTATATCAATCCTCAAAAACGCAACCCCGTCAAATGGAAAACTCTGAACGATGCCCAAGGAAGCGACACCCACTCCTGTTGCTCGCGTTGGGCCGCACAGCGGCCCCAATCCGAACAATTAAGATGGCACCTTCAAGGGGTACACGATATTGAATCCTAATAGGACATACCCATGAAATCACGTGAGATCACCCTCATCAAAAACGGTATCCGTGAAAACGCAGTGGTCGAATACGAAGCGGGCAAGCCAACCCTTAACTTACTGCTGAACAACGGGCTGCGTAAAACCTATACCGCACTCGATCTGTACGACAGCTTCGGCCTGATGAGAGCCGATTTGAAAGACATCCAATTCTTGTGCAAGGGCGCCAGGATCAATGTGCATACATCCGGCATGTCTTCCCATATGTCAAACGGCCTTGTCGCGTATGAGCTGACGATGGGACAGCCAGACGGTGAACTTGTCCATATCTTTGCCTACGAAGAATGTGATCTGACCAACGACATACAGGGGCAACATGACTTCTGTCTGCGCTGGGCCGAATCATTCCAGGAACAGCGATATGGTTCAGGGTCTATGTAGTAAGCATTCCATGTGATCGTTCCCACGCTCCGCGTGGTAACGCATCCCGTGACGCTCTGCGTCACACGGCGGGACGCGGAGCGTCCCAGGCGGTTGCCACGCGGAGCGTGGGAACGATCAATGGCAACGCAGGTTTGCCCGGGAGAATGCGGGCTCACCATCCCTCTTTAAGCATCCGCAACTCCAAATGCTGCAGCAGCATGATGGTCTTTCCATCCACAATCTCACCGCCCTGCACCATCCCCAACGCCTGCTCGAAACCCAACTCCAGCACCTCGATATCCTCCCCCTCTTCCGCCAACCCGCCACCGGTTCCAACCCGATCTCCAGGCTGATATTCACCGATAAAAAAGTGAACCCGCTCCGTCACCGAACCCGGGCTCATGAACGCCGCGTAGACCTTCTCCACATGCCTCACGCGGTAGCCGGTTTCTTCTTCCGCTTCCAGGCGGATACGTTCCTCGGGGCTCGCATTGTCGAGCAACCCGGCCGCCGCTTCGATCAGGTAGCCATGGTAATCATTGACGAAGGTGGGCATGCGGAACTGGCGAATCAGCAATACCGTGCGCTGCTCGCGGTTGTACAGCAGGATGGTCGCGCCATTACCGCGGTCGTATACCTCGCGGGTCTGGGCTTGCCAACTGCCGTCGCGGCGGCGCAGGTCGAAGCTGTATTTTTTCAGCAGGTACCAGTTTTCCGAGAGTGTCTCTTCGGCAGTGATGCGAACGGGGCTGTTGTCCATGATCAGTCCTTGGCTCAAAGGAGCAAGAGCATGTCGTGGGGGCGGCGTCAGCGTCAAGGTGACGGCGCGCTTGCGAAGCTGTAACACTTTGCAAGCAATCCCCGTATACGGCTGTCGTATTAATTCCTGCCCGTGGGCGCCATCTGGTAAAACCCCTGCTTCACCTTTTCCCTGGAACCTTCATGTCCTCTCGTTTTTTCTCGCGCCTGAGCCTGCGCTGGTTTCCCCTGCTGTGCATGGCTTTGCTGATCGTCGGCCTGCCGGTGGGCTGCGCCATGCTGCAGCACAAGGAGCGTGAACTGGTGTTTCGCATCGAACCGGGTACCGCCAGCTGGTACAGCGGCTTGCCCAAGGCCGTGCAGGAATTCGAACTGAAGCCGGCCAGTTTCAAATCGGGGCAGACGATCCACGGCTGGTGGTACCCGGCGGACAACAAGGACGCACCCGCCATCCTCTACCTGCACGGCGTGCGCTGGAACCTGACCGGGCAGTTGTTTCGCATCGAACAATTGCACGCCCTGGGCTATTCGGTACTGGCCATCGACTATCGCGGTTTTGGCCAGAGCCACGGCGAGCTGCCGTCGGAAACCACCGTGTATGAGGACGCGCGCATCGCCTGGGAACGTTTCCAGGTGCTGCAACCGGACCCCGGCAAACGCCTGATCTACGGTCATTCCCTGGGCGGCGCGGTGGCTATCGACCTGGCTGCCGAGCTGGGCAGGCAAACGCCGCTGCCGGTGCGCGGCCTGGTGATCGAATCCACCTTTACTTCGCTTGCGGATGTGGCCACGGCGGTGGCGAACACTTCGTTGCCCGTGCGTTGGCTGCTGTCACAGAAATTCGATTCCATCGACAAGATTGCCGATATCCATATGCCGCTGCTGGTGGTTCACGGACTGGACGACCGCTACGTACCACCGCGTTTCAGCCAGCAGCTGTTTGAAGCCGCCCAGGAACCCAAGCGCCTGCTGTTGGTGCCCGGCGCCAGCCATAACAACAGCATGAGCCTGGCCGGGCGCAGTTATGGCCAGGCGCTCGACAAGCTGATGCACGTGAAGATGCCGCCCCGGGTTGTCACGCACTCAACAGGCCGTCGCGGCGACTCGTAAAAAAGCTTTTCGGCACTGGGTTCGCGCTTGCCTGTCAAGCGCAAACCCAGCCCATGCTGGGCCAAAACAAGAGTTGATCAAATAATGACCTCGGCTCAAATCGCCAACCCTGCCGGGGCTTCGCAAAGTTATCCACAGAGATACCCACGGTTTCCGTGGACAACTCTTTTTATATTTTTACGTTTTTTTTGCTCAATAAACTGTTTCTGGAAAGGTACCCGGCAACAAAATCTCGCGATTCACATCGCGTATATCGTTATACCCACACAGCGCCATCGACACATCCAACTCGCGGGCGATGATGTCAAGTGCCTTGGTCACGCCCGCCTCGCCCATCGCACCCAAGCCATAGAGGTGCGCGCGGCCGATCATGGTGCCTTTGGCGCCCAGGGCCATCGCCTTGAGCACGTCCTGGCCGGAACGAATGCCACCATCAAGCCACACCTCAATGCGCTCGCCCACCGCGGCCACAATCGCAGGCAGTTGGCTGATGCTCGACGGCGCACCATCCAGTTGGCGACCACCGTGGTTGCTCACCACCAATGCATCGGCACCGGAATTAGCGGCCAGGCGCGCATCTTCCACGTCGAGGATGCCCTTGATGATCAATTTGCCGCCCCAGCACTTCTTGATCCACTCCACATCGTCCCAACTCAAGCGCGGGTCGAACTGTTGGGCAGTCCAGGAAGACAGTGAACTCATGTCGGCCACCCCTTTTACATGCCCGACGATATTGCCGAAGCCACGGCGCCGGGTGCCGAGCATGCCCATTACCCAGCGTGGCTTGGTGGCCATATTGAGGATATTCGGCAAGGTCAGTTTGGGCGGTGCCGACAGGCCGTTGATCAGGTCCTTGTGGCGCTGCCCGAGGATCTGCAAGTCGAGGGTCAGCACCAAGGCATCCACGCCGGCAGCCTTGGCGCGTTCGATCAATTGCTCGATAAAGGCACGGTCGCGCATCACATACAACTGGAACCAGAAGGGCTTCCCGACGTGTTCAGCGATGTCTTCCAGGGAGCAGATGCTCATGGTCGACAAGGTGTAACGCAGGCCAAAGGCGGCGGCGGCGCGGGCGGTGAGGATCTCGCCGTCAGCATGCTGCATGCCGGCCAGACCGGTCGGCGCCAGGGCCACCGGCATGGCCATGTCCTGGCCGATCATCGTCGCGCGGATCGATCGTTCATCGATATTGCGCGCTACCCGCTGGCGGAATTTGATACTGGCGAAATCGCTTTCATTGGCGCGGTAAGTGCTTTCAGTCCAAGAGCCGGAATCGGCGTAGTCGTAGAACATCCGTGGGACACGTTTTTGCGCCAGCCTGCGTAAATCTTCGATGGTGGTCATCAACGACATCGAGGTCACCTCTCCCTGAACTGAACGCTGAGAGTAGCCGCCCATCGGCTGCGCAACCAGCCATTACGCTTATATCGTTTAGACGGCGACGTGGACGCCTATGAGTGGAGGTCGAGCAAGCGCAGGCCGTCGGACGTTGCATGGCCGCTGGCGGTGTTGTCGAAGATGCACCAGGTGGGAACGGAGTCCTGCACAGACCGACTCAACAGCCGCGACAGTGCCTGCACCCGTTGCGGTCCATAAGCACTGTGGTAGATACGCGGCGATCCATGCAGGCGCCAATACCGCACGCCCTGCCAACCGGCCGGCGCATCGCCCGTTTCGATCACCGGCGGGTCGGCGGCCACGCGGCCTATTTGCAAGTCCTGCAGCAGGCCTTCAGCGGCCAGCCAGCTCGGATGACGCGGTTCGAGCACCACATCGCCGGTAAAGCGCTGGCGCAAGGCCCTGAAAAAAACACTGGCCACTACCGGTTCGAAGTGCAGCGAAGGCGGTAATTGCACCAACAGGCAGCCAAGTTTCGCGCCCAATTGCACGCATTGAGCAAGAAACTCATCCAACGCTGTTTCGCAGCGCTGCAAGCGCAATTCATGGGTGATGCGCTTGGGCACCTTGACCGAGAAACGAAACGTCGGCGGCACCGATTGCCCCCAGCGCTCATAGGTCTTGGCCAAGTGCGGGCGATAAAACGAACTGTTGATTTCCACCGCATTGAAGCGTGAAGCGTAGCGCTGCAAGTGCGTGCCTTCACCGGCAAAGGCCGGCCAGGACTCACGCGGCAGGCTCCAGCCCGCACAGCCAATGTAAAGCGCTGCGGTCAAAACAGCACCTTGGCCGCATCGCGCATGAAAATCTCGATGGTCTTGGGCCCGACGCCGTCAAATTCAGCCAGGCGCTTTTCAAAGGCTTCAGGACTATCGCTGGCGCTGCGCATGCGGGTGATGCTGCCGGCGTATTCAGCGTTGAGCTTGGCGCTGAGGTCGAGCAGGCGTTGCGCCGTGGTCTCGTCATAGCGCACGTAATGCGCACGGCCGAGCATGGCCACCAACTCACGCGAGGTGCAGTGCTGCAATTTGCGCGCGGTGTCGCAACCTTGTTCTTCGACGATTACCTTGTAGGCCTGCGCCGCAATCGGCGCCTGTATTCGCTTGCCCATCAGGAAACTGGCGATAAACCACTTGAACAGGCTGGCGTCATCTTCGCGCTGAAGCTCGATGCCCAGTTCGGACGCCGAAATAGCCTTGGCCATGTTCAGCGGTCCAGCTTGCGCTCGGCCTTGGCGGCCTGTTCATTGATCGCGTCGGTCTGGCGCTCGGTGTCCTTGATGGACGTGGGAGTGATCACTTTGTCGACGGTTTTGGTGTCGGGATTCGGGTTTTCCAGGGTCTGCCCCTTCGACGGACGCTCGCTGCCTTTTTGCGTCTGCTCGGAGCTGATGGGGTCGGGGGTTTTGTCGGCGGGGTTGTGATCGGTCACGGTGCATCTCCTGGCAGTGAAAGCCCGCTAAAACAACGGGCAGCTATGCAGCAGAGCCCGGCGCATTTCGATAGTTCAAGTAAATTGCCCGGCCCACCACTGGCGAAAAAAATCCAAAAAAAATTAAACCTTTTGCACAGCCCCCCGCTCAATTTTCAGGTAACGACATCACGTCATCCACAAGGAGATACACCATGACTACCAAGCTGATGAAACAGATGGGCCTGACTTTCGCACTGGTCGCCGGTTCGATTTCCGTCGCCATGGCGGCAACCTCCAATGACTTCGTCGAAGGGGCTGCGCAAAGCGGTATCACCGAAATCGAAGCCGGCAAGCTCGCGCTGCAAAAGAGCGGCTCGGCTGACGTGAAAAGTTTCGCCCAGCACATGATTGATGACCACACTAAAACCAACCAGGAGCTGATGGCCCTGGCCAAGAAACACGATCTGGAAGTGCCGGACGACGCCGCCCTGATGGACAAGGCCAAGAAAGCCATCCTCGAAATGCGTGATGAATCGTTCGACAAGGCCTACGCCAACAACCAGGTCAACGCTCATGAACAGGCGGTCGAACTGTTCAAGAAAGAGTCCACTTCCTCGGACAACGCCGAGCTGAAGGCTTTCGCCAGTCAGAAGCTGCCGACCCTGGAACAGCACCTGCAAAAAGCCAAGGAACTGCAAAGCAAGTACGCCAAGTAATTTCATTCACTGCACAGGAGGCATCCGAACATGAGTGCGCAACTCAACGGGAAGAAAATCCTGATCATCACGTCCAACACCGGCATCGAGCGCGATGAATTGCTCAAGCCCCTGGAAGCGCTGCGCGGTTTTGGCGCCACCGTGACCCATGGCTCCAGCAAAGGCGGAACTACCCAGACCTTTGTCGGCGACACCGAAAAGGACCAGACCGTGGAGTCCGACGTGCAATTGTCGGATGTGGTCAGCAAGGACTTTGACGCCCTGGTGATCCCAGGCGGGACGGTCAACGCCGACACCTTGCGTCAGGACGCAGCAGCGCTGCGCTTGATCAAGGACTTCGCCGAGGCCGGCAAGCCCATTGCCGCCATCTGCCATGGCCCATGGACGCTGATCGATGCGGGCGTGGTCAAGGGCAAGACGCTGACCTCCTACAAGAGCGTACGCATCGACCTGGAAAACGCCGGCGCCGCCGGTTGGGTCGATGGCGAGGTCAAGCTGTGCACGGCCAATGGCTGGACGCTGATCACCTCGCGCACGCCCGACGATCTGCCGGCGTTCAACGAGGCGATTGCCAAGACACTGGCTGGCTGAGCCGGCTGCGATGGAAAACAACGCCCCGAATGATTTCGGGGCGTTGTGCGTTACAAAGCTGGCTGCAACCGAAACGAAACAGGCTCCGCATCTTACGATACGGAGCCTGTGTGCAGGTTGCCGGAGGGGCTTGCCTCAGCTCCTGCGGTGTTCCGGCATCTCACGCTTGGGCCCGAACATCGCCCAGGCAATCAGGCCGAACAACGGCACGAAGATCAATATGATCAGCCACAACCCTTTGGTCTCCCAGCCACCGGTGCTGCGCAAGACGACATTGATCGCCCACAATTCCAACAACAGCAGAATCACTGCCAAACCAATCCAGATATAGTGGATTTCCATGCTTCACCTCCTAGGTCGTATGCATTAGGTCAAGTATTTGCCGCCAGGGTTCCATTAAATTTGCGACGCCGCCGCTTCGTTGTGGAATGCAATGTCCCGCGCGGCCAACCATGCAACCTGCACGACAAGCTTCGTCTCAACATCACAGTATCTAATTGATTTTAATAGATATTTATAGATTTTTAGAGTTGGTACACCTGATGCACTACTCCCATGGACGAGGCGTGCATTTCGACACGCCCTGAGTTTTCCGTGAGGTGTCACCCATGAATGCCATTGACCTGCTCATCGCCGACCACGAACGCGTGAAGGCCCTGTTGACTCAATTGAGTGAGTCCACCGAACGCGGGGTTAAAAAACGTACTGAGCTGCTGGCCAAGCTGGAGATGGAAATCACCCTGCACACCAAGCTTGAAGAAGAAATCCTCTACCCGGCTTTCCGCAAAGCCGGCGGCAAGGAACAGGACATCATGTACCACGAAGCCAAGGAAGAGCACCGCACCGTGGACTCACTGGTACTGCCGGACCTGAAGCAGACCGACCCGTCCACCACCGAGTTCTCGGGGCGCGTCAAAGTGGTCAAGGAGTTGCTCGAGCACCATATCGAAGAAGAGGAAAGCGAGATGTTCCCGCAGGCTAAAAAGCTGTTGGGCAAGGCGCAACTCGAAGAGCTGGGTGCCGAAATGGAAGCCATGAAGGCGGCGTACAAGAAGTCGCAGTCGGCCAAGCCATTGGCGGCATGACCCAGGCATGACCGGGGCCTGGAGATGATCCAGGCTTCGGGTCTATTGCGAGAGTTATCAGACGAATTATCTACACGATAGGGGATTGCGTCATGAAGACCAGATTGTCCCAACGGATTTTGCTTATCGTCGGCCTGTCAGCCCTGCTCACCGGCCCCGCCCTCGCCGCCTTTGGCGACAACCCTGAACCTGCCGCGAACCTCTTGAGTGGTGACAGCGCCGCTGGCTCCGCGCTGCCGCCGGGAAATTTTCCCAGCAGCCCCTCGGACAGCGACAAGAAAAGCAAAGACACCGACGAGCAGCCGCGCAGACCGGCTGAGCCTGCCCAGCCCCCTGAAGATTCCGAAGAAGACAGCCGGTCAAAAACCCGATCAGGCAGCTGACGGCTCATCCACAGTCGGCGACTCGGGCGCGAGCCCCCAGTCGCCGTGTTCGTACCAGTCGTCACCGAGCATTTCTGCCGGGTGCATGGTGCGGTCGGTGCCGTTGCCGCAGGCCAGGTCGGTCGCGGCGCAATAGCGGTCACACCCCCAGCAGATGCGCTCGGGGTGTTTGGGATGCAGAGGAAAAGGCTTGGCCATGATGGGAGTCCTTGCCGGCGAACGGTGTGTTCACTTTAATCATGCAGCGAACGCGTGACCTTGATCCGCATCAAGCCAGGGTGATCTCGCACTGTTTCGGCCCTTTGGTTTGGTGTTGGCGCCTCAGGGTGGTGCGGCACTGTCGACGTAGTGAGCGGGCTTGCCCCGCGCTGGGGGGCGAAGCCGCCCTAACAAAGGCACCTCCGTTTTCCAGCTATCACCGAGTCGGCTGATTTAGGGCGGCTTCGCCACCCGGCGCGGGGCAAGCCCGCTCACTACAGTTTTGGAGAGTCGCCGCTACACCTTGAACCGCCCCACCATCTGATGCAGCGCGCCCGCCATTCCGGCAAGGTCCTGCCCCGCCGTCTGCGTATGCATCGCCCCCTGCAACACCTGCTGCGACAGGTTGCGAATACCCACCAGGTTGCGATCCACCTCCCGCGCCACCAGCGCCTGCTCTTCGGTGGCGCTGGCGATCAGCAGGTTGCGCTCATTGATCTGCGAGATAGACCGGGTGATTTCATCCAGCGCCTCGCCGGAGCGCTGCGCCACGCCGAGGGTGGCCTGTACCCGCTCGCTGCTGCTATGCATGGCGGCCACCGCCTGCTCGGTGTCCTGGCGGATATTGCCGATCATTTGTTCGATCTCCTGGGTCGACGCCTGGGTGCGATGCGCCAATGCCCGCACCTCATCGGCCACCACCGCGAACCCACGCCCCGCCTCGCCGGCACGGGCCGCTTCGATGGCAGCGTTGAGGGCCAGCAGGTTGGTCTGGTCGGCGATGCTGCGGATCACGTCCAGCACGCTGCTGATGTCCTGCACGCGCCCGGCCAGTTGCTGGATACGTTCCGAGGTCTCCACCACGCCGCTCGCCAGGGTGTTGATCGACGCCACGGTCTCCTGCACATGGGCCCGGCCGCGGTGGGCGGTCTGTTCCGACAGGCGCGAGGCCTCGCTGGTGCTCACCGCATTGCGCGCCACTTCGTCCACGGCGGCGGTCATCTGGTTCACCGCCGTGGCCGCCTGTTCGATTTCCTGGCCCTGGGCCTGCAAGCTGCTGCTGGTCTGGCCGCTCACCGCACTCAGCTCTTCGGACGAACTGGCCACGCCGTCCACCGATGCTGCGATGTGCCGCACCATCTGGTTGAGGCTCTGCTGCATCTGGTGCAGGTTGCGCATCACGCTGCCTTCGACGCTGTTGCCCAGTGGCACCACAACGGTCAGGTCGCCCTGGGCAATATGGCTCAGCACGCGGGCGGCTTCGTCCGGCTCGCCACCCAAGGGCCGGATCACGCTGCGCGTGACGATCACGGCGGCAGCCACTACCAAAGCCATGCACAGCAGGAACAGCCCGAGCATGTTGCGCCGGGCCTCGTCGTACAGCACCTGCGCCGCCTGCTCGCGCTCGGCAAACAGGCGCCCTTGCATGGCCATCAACGCGTCCAGGCTCTTGAACACTTCCAGCTCGGCCGGCATCACCTGTTGCTTGAGCTGGGCCAGGCCCTGCTCGCGGGCGCCCTGTTTGATCAGCGCCTGCACCTGGGTGAAGGCGGCCACGTAGGTTTCGCGATGCGCCTTCAAGGTCGCGTAGGCAGCCTTGCCTTCGGCGGTGTCGAGCAACGGCTCGAGGGTGGCGAACGCCTGGGTGATGCGCTGCCGCGTGGTGCCGATGGCCTCCTGGGCCTGGCTGTTGTCCTGGTCGATCAGCAGGTCGCGGGTGTTGCGGCCGTTATCGCGCACGCCGGTGGCGATCACCATGATCGGTGCGATTCGGGGCCAGTCCTGCTGCACGATCTGCTCGGATTGCTGCTTGAGGGTTGCCAGGTCGTGCAAGGCATAGAACACCAAGCCGACCAGGGCCAACGGCGCAATCGCAAAGCCGATGACGATGCGTTGTGCCGTGGTTAACTGTTTCATTCTTAACATTCCTTGATGAACACCTGCCCAGCGTGGGCAGCATCTATTAAATCGCTGAGGGCACTGATCACCCACGCAATACAAAAGCGGGAAACAACTCGCGCAAGCGGCCCCATAACTCCGGCAATGCGGCCTGTAGCGGTGCACTCGGCAATTGCGTGTCAAGCATGCTGGCCGTGCGCACCATCTGCACGGCGAAGCGTTGCACGCCGAGGGCTTGCAAACGTTGGGCCAGCAGCAAAAGGCGCGATCGGTCGATCAGGTGCCAATGCACCGTGGTGCGGCATTCGTACTCCACGCTACTGGCAAGCAAGGCATCGAGGCTGCGCTAGTTGGCGGCGCCGCTGCCCCTGACCTGTGTGATCGATTGGCAGTCTTCGGCCAGCGCCTTGACGTCAAACCCGACCCAGTCGGCATGGCGCAAGGCATGGGTAAACCCGCCCGGCTTGATCCCCGCGCTGTGCAGGCCAATGTGGAAACCCATGGCGCGCACTTCGTCCATGGCCGCCGACAGGCCTTCCTGCAGCGTCGGTTCGCCCCCGCTGAACACTGGGGTCGCACTTTGGGGGGGACGTGGCGGCCTTCGGGCGGGTTGATCGTGTACATATCCGTTATTTGGGTAACGGCGGCTATTGGTTCCGCCCTTACGGCGGGTCACTTTGGAAAAGAGCCCCAAAGTAACCAAATGTATGGTCAGCCCACCTTTTGCTATCCAGTCACGATGAACGGTAAATCAGGCTTGCGCTAATGTATCCGGGCTCCTCGTGAGCGCGGTACACGCTCGGCCCTTGATGAGTATTCGCTCCTGCCTGTCCTTAAAAGCGCTTCAGCTGCGAAAGCTGCTTTGGTTATCAGGTTCTCAGCCAGGATGTCTGCCGTTTATCGTCATCAGCTACTGACGTCGCAAAAGCTGGTGGTAAAGCCGGATTATGCGGTGGCATGCCCGTTGTAGGTGCCACCTTTGGTCAATAGCGCCCAGACAATCCTGGCCATTTTATTAGCCAGCGCACAGGCAACTTTGTTGAGCGGTTTTCGAGCTAATAGACTTCTGGCCCAGACCCCAAGGGCATCGTTTCGTTTATCGATTCGATAAAGCAGGGTTTGGGCGCCCTGCATCAGCAAGGTTCGCAAATACCTGTCCCACGCTTGCTGATACCCAGGAGAGTGATTTGCCCTCCAGTCGAGTATTGCCGCGGCACCAACCCTAAGGACGCCGAAAATCTCGGGACGATTTATACATCGAAGCGTCCCGACATCGGCCACCAGCGCGCTAGCGATGAGGGGGCCGATGCCGGGATGCTTGTAATCTTTTGCCGGCGTCACTCCCATTTACTTGCTGCTTGATCTCGGTATCCAGCGCTTTGATTTCGCGAGTCAATTGACGAATGTCATCAAGCATCCGACTAATAGCCTGCCGCAGGCGCAGAGGTAGATTGTGCTCTTCCATCAATGCAGGAACCCGCTCCAACGCAGCATAGCCGGCGGGAAAGATAACGCCAACTCAAGTAAGAACCCGTGCACCTGGTTGATCACTCCAGTGCGTCGACTCACCAGTGATTTACGCAGTTTATGCACGGTCGACAGCACCTGCTGGTCAACTGATTTCACCTGTACACATCGCGTTCTGGGACGTGATGCGGCTTCGCAAATAGCCTCGGCATCAATGAAGTCGTTCTTGTTGCCGGTGACGTAAGCCTTCACATGCTGCGGCGCAATCAGTTGGACCTGATGACCGAGCTTGGTGATTTCTCTGGCAAGAAACTGTGATCCGCCACAGGATTCCATGGCAACTTTGCAGGGTGGCATTTGTGCAAGTAATGGCAGCAACTGTCGGCGATTGAGCTTCTTGCGCAATACCTGATGGCCTTGTGCGTCTTGGCCGTGCAAGTGGAAGCTGTTCTTGCCAATGTCGATGCCTAGAAGCGTTACGCTGTTCATGAGAAAGCCTCCTCAAGAAAGTGAGAACCCCAGTAGTTTAGACCTGAGGTTCTCGCCGGGCTGACCATCTCATTAGCGCTCTTGCCCCACCACTCGGTACCTCGCCTAGGCTCGGTATGCCGAACGCAGGCTTGAATCCATGGGCCGCCGTCCTGCCGGGTTACCCACGGATTCAAGCCTGCGTTCGGCCAGCGTGGTTGACGGGCGCCTGAGATCAAGATCAAAAGCCAGATCAAGAGCAGATCAAGAGCAGCTGAATGCATAGAAATCTAAATGTGGGAGCGGGCTTGCTCGCGAAAGCGGTGTGTCAGTTACAGATGTAGTTGCTGACACACCGCCTTCGCGAGCAAGCCCGCTCCCACAGTTTTAACCGAATTCGACATGAAATACCGGTCGGCTCTAAGGCCGCCGCGCTTCTGCTTTTGATCTCGAATCGCCCCGTCAAACCCGCTGGCCGAACGCAGGCTTTGGAGCGTGGGTAACCCGGCAGGACGCCGGGTTAGCCGCACTGGGCCATGGATGGCCCATTGCGGCGGCCCACGCTCCAAAGCCTGCGTGAGGGCACACCGAGCCTAGGCGAGGTGCCGAGTGTTGGGGCGAGGACTTTTTGGTTACTTTTGGCTGGGCCGGCATTCCGGTCCTTCAAAAAGTGACCCGCTGTAAGAGCGGAACCGCCAGCAGCCGTTACCGCAGGAATGGATATGTACGCGGTCCCCCACCCAGCAACTCGCTCAACGCACCATCCACTTCGCCAGCACCACAATCACCAGCATATGCCCCAAAATACTCCGCCGAACCCACAACGCTCGCCGTGCACTCAGGCGCTTGCGCGACAACCAATACGCAAGCACCAGATAATGCCCAACAATGCTCAACGCCAACCCGATCTTCAGACTCAGCAACCCCCCGAAGCGGCTGCTCCAGGGCACACCCCAGTAATGCCAGGCCAGGCCCAGGCCCGCGCCGTACAGCACGACAACCACCAGGTGCAGCACACGCCGCGCACGCCGGGCGATGGCCTGTTCCGACGTGAATTGCGCCGACCAGGCCAGTTCCTCCCGGGCGCTGTGCCAGATCACCACTTCAAAGAACAGTGTGCCGATAAAGGCGATAGCCGCCAGCAGATGCACAATCAATAACAGCGAATACAGCATGCGTTTCTCCTAACCCGGATGCCCATCGACACGCGCCCGCCACAGCATCGGCCCGTACCGCCACAGGTACAGGCCCAGGCCGACGCTCCAGCACAAGCCCGCCAGCCACAAGGCCGCTGACGGCCATGCCAGCACCAGCACGACGCGGCACACACAGGCCAGGTTCAGCAGCACAAACGCCAGGGTCATCCCGCTCGGCGGCTGCAGCGGACGGCCGGTATGGCCGAGGCTGACGCGCGCAATCATCGCCAGGATCAACCCGGCCATGGCGCCGATGGTCAGCGCGTGCACCGCCAGGCTGGGATTGAGCGGCGCGCCGAAATGCCACAGCGCCATGCCAAGACAGGCCACGGCCAGCCAGACATAGGCCAGGTGCAGCGACCACAGCAGCGGCACGCGCCACAGGCCGCGATCATGCCAGCGCGACAGGCACAGCAGATGGCCCAGGCCCAGCGCGGCAAACAGCGCGCCGGTCCAGTGGCTTGGAAACAGCGCCCATCCGCAGGCATAGAGCAGCGCCACCAGGATCGAACCGCCGAGCAGCAGCCGGTCCAGCCAGGGCCAAGGCTTGACGGGGTTTACCCGACCCAGGCCGCGCTGGGTAAAGAAGGGAATCACGCGGCCACCGATCAGCCCCATCATGGCCGCCACCAACCACAGCCCCGTCAACACCGCCACCCGCTGCCCGCCTTCGTCATGGCGCAATAGCCCATGCAGCGACAACCCGTCCGCGACGGTCAGCAACACCAGCACCAGCACAATCGGGTAATTGCGCGTCTGCCGCACTTTCCACAGCGTCCAGCCCATCACCCCGGCCACGGCCAGCGGAAAGCTCAGTTCCATGAGCGCCAGCAACGGCCACGGCGCGTCGAGCAGCCAACCCAGCCGCGCGGCCAGCCACAAGGCCGCCAACAGCGCCAGCGGCGTGCCGCTGACGCCGGGGCGGCCAGTCCAGGTTTGTACGGCGGTGAGCAGGAACCCGGCGATGATCGCCAGGCCGAAGCCGAACAGCAGCTCATGCCGATGCCACGCCAGCCAGCCACCGGCGGGTTGCCAGGTGCCGGCACCACCGCCGAGGGCCAGCAGCCACAGGGGAATCGCCAGCGCCGCCAACCCGCAGGCACCGAGGAAAAACGGCCGAAACGCCAGGCGAAACAACGGTGTTATCGACATCGCTTTACGCCGATCCAGTACTTGCATGCCAAGGCTCCTCATTCATCACGGTGCCGATCTTGCGCCGCCGCGCGCGCGTTGCACTTGTCGCAAATCAAGTCGCGCCGTCGCTCACCCACCTCAGTCTGCCATCAGGTCCCCTCGAACAACCCGCACAACTCATCCACCCGCGTGCGCCCCGCTGGCAGCACGCACAAGAACTGCGCCGGCAGTGCGGCTCAGCCGGCCGCGTTCCTGGGCCTGGGTAAGGTCATCGTCGCCTCGGGCGAACTGGCCCAGGCCGATGTAGTGGTAACCCGCCGCGTCCAGGCGTGCGAAGCACAGCTGGCGCATGGCGGTCTTATCCGCCGCGCGGCACTGGGCCTGGGCCGGTTGCGCCGGGTAGCGACTTGGCGGCGTGGCGTAGCCGAACACCTGCAGGCGGTCCGGCTCCAGGGCGATCAGGCTGGCCAGCTTGGCCTCGAAACTGGCCAGGGTCTGCCAGGCGCTGCCGTAGCCCAGGTCGACACTGACCGAGCGGAAGTCGAAAGTTCGCGCGGCATCGATCAACGACTCGATCGGCGCCGGGTCGCGGTAGTACGCCTGGGAGTAATCATCCTCGGCAGGCGCATCGGGCACGCCAATGCACACGCGATTGAACCCCAGTTCGCGTAACACGCCGACGCTGGCCCAGTCGGTATGCCGAGGGTCAAGGTCAATGCCGTAGTCGCCGCGGTCATGTTCAAGGAAATGCAGGCGATCGAACAGCGGCGCCATCAGCGCCTGCACATCGCCGACGGGCGCCGGGCCGCGCCACTGGAAGTAGTCCACCGGTTGGCGGCTGCCGAGGTGACAGCTGACCAAATGGATTTCCTGGGCCAGGCTGCGTCGGTAAGCTTCAGGCGCGCTGGCGGCGAGGATCAGCTTGAGCGTCAGTAATGTGCCGAACGACGAGGCAAAAGGCGCCGCCAGTACCGGCAAATAACGCAACCAGACCATCCCCACCCCGGCACCGAACAACATCAGCAGCACCCACGGCATCAGGGCTCGGGCGCGTTGCCCGATGCCCTGCTCCACCAGAAGCATTACGCGCGCGGGCAATTGCCGATGCAGGCGCCCCAGGATCAGCACCTCGAAAAACACCGTGCCGATAAAGATCAGCGCCGCGAACAGATGGGCCAGTAGAAACAGCAGGTAAAGCACGGTGGCCTCACAGGTGGCGTTGATGCCTCAGTGTGGTGGCCTCAGCGTGAGGGGGCCTTGATGCCGATCAAGTCAGATCGAAACGCTGCCGCGCCTGGCGAAAATCCTCGCCCTTCTCCACCACCCAGGTCCAGAGCGGGATCATATGAACCAGCAGTTCCGTGCCCAGGGGCGACAATTCGTACTCGACCCTGGGAGGAATTTCATGGAAGTCATGGCGCAGCACCAGGCCGTCGCGCTCCAATTGACGCAAGGTGCGGGTCAGCATGCGCTGGGTCACGCCGTGCATGCGCCGGCCAATCTCGGCATGGCGCAGACGGCCGCTCACCCCCAGCACGTGCACGATACCCAATGACCAACGGTTGCCCGCATGGGTCAGCACCTCGCGTTTGAGGCCATCATCGTCGGCGCTCAGGGCGTCGCAGGCGGCTTGGGAGCGGCGAATGATTTCTGCGTTATCCATGGCGCTGACTCGGTATCACGGGTGTGCCTTCTTATGCAGGGCGATTAATTCTGCAAGCATGCCACGACTTTCACCACAGACGGAGCTTCCTATGACCCCCTCTTCCATCTTGGTACTGGGCGCCGGCGAACTGGGCATGGCCGTGTTGCAAGCACTGGCCGATCTCGCTGCACCGCGCGGCACGCGCATCGCCGTATTGCTGCGCCCCGCCAGCGTGCAATCGGCGGCGGCCAATAGCTTGCTTGATCGGGGTATCGAGTTGATACCCGGCGATTTGCAGAATGACAGCCAACGCACCCTCGCCGGCATTTTTGCCGCGTTCGATAACGTCGTTTGCTGCACCGGTTTTGCCGCTGGCGCCGGCACTCAGCGCAAACTGGCGCTCGCCGCGATCCAAGGCGGCGTGCGGCGTTATGTGCCCTGGCAATTCGGCGTGGACTACGATGTGATCGGCCGTGGCAGCCCGCAGGATCTGTTCGACGAACAGCTCGACGTACGTGACCTGCTGCGCGACCAGCAAGGCACGCAGTGGCTGATCATTTCCACCGGGATGTTCACCAGTTTTCTGTTCGAACCGTCGTTTGGCGTGGTTGACCTGGCGCAAAACACCGTGCGCGCCCTGGGCGACTGGGACACGGCGGTCACCGTCACAACGCCCGAGGATATCGGCCGGCTGACCGCACGCATCGTGCTGGCTGAACCGACGCTGAGCAACCAGGTGGTATTCACCGCGGGCGACACCCTGACCTATGGTCAACTGGCGAATACCGTCGACGCCACGCTTGGCCGCACGCTTCAGCGCGAGGTGTGGTCTGTACCGATGCTGGAGGCCGAGTTGGCGTACGATCCAGAGGACAACCTGAAGAAATACCGTGCCGTGTTTGCCCAGGGCAACGGCGTGGCCTGGGACCCCGCCGTGACGTTCAATGCTCAGCAACACATCGCCGTGACAGACGTTGCGCAATGGATTCGGCAGAATCTCAAGGCACCGGCAACCATCCCCTGAAGCCACCCGGCGCCGTCAACGGGCACCAGGCAAAATCCCAGGGTGGGATTGGCAATGCCAGGTACTCAGCATCGATCAGCCGTGCGTCTTTCCAATCGAAAACCGTTGATGAGCGCCATGCCAGGACCACGCCCTCGGCCTGGCTGTCGTCCGTATTGACCCAGCACGCGGCCGCCGCCGCCATGAACGCCTCGATGAGTTCGTCGTCGATCTGCGAGCGATACACCGAGCCCAGCAGCCAACGACAGACGTTCAGGTGGTAGGTCCAGTCCTGCGGCGGACGGTTGTGGTAGGCCCAGGTCATGAAGCTGCGAAACAGGTTCAAGCCCTCGGGCGGGTCCAGCTTGAGCAGCGCCGGGCAGATGTCGAACAGGCTGTGCCAATACGGCAGCAGGCGTGCATCCAAGTGCACGAAGCTACGGCAATTGCTGGGGTATTCAGGGCACGGCGGTTCCGCGTGCAGGCGACGGGGCGCCTTGCTGCCATTGATGGTCGGCTTGGGGCGGTTGGCGCCTGCGGGCAACAGGTGGTTCATGGGATGCACTCACAGTCATGACGATGGCACGCCTCCCGGTCAAGGGAGGCCCAAGGCATACGTCAGGCTGCGGGGGAAGCGCGGGGGTTGGCCGAGGGCCAGGCATAACGCGGCGGCGCCTTGTTGCGCCGTTCATGGGCCGGGCGCGGGGGTTGGCCCAGGCCCAACAGCCAGGCCAGGCCGACCAGAAACACCAGGGCAAGCGTCAAAGCGTAGCAGACTGGGCAGGCAAAGTAGTTCGAGATGTTACTGGAAGCCGGGCTGCCCGACCCTTGGTCGGAAAGTGGCGCCTGTTTGCCATCCACCGAACAGAACGCCCCGCCAATGCCGTTGAGCACCTGGCCCGTCATCTGCCCATGCCCCAAACCGCACACGAACAGGTTCATCAGCACGCAGAAGTACAGGGCCCAGGCGATCAGCGAACGGTCGGGGTGGCTCGATTTCATGGCGGCGACTCTACCACCGCCGCCGCAAAAGCATGAAGCGCGCCGCGCCCCCTGTGGCAGAACGTCGCAGATTCCGCGCCGCAGCCAGGGTTGGTAGACTGGCGCCCTGCTCCTTTACTCCTTTTCAAAGCCTGATGTGTAGATCCAGAGCAATGCAGGCGTTTCACAGGACGCACCGCTGATGAGTACGTTATTCACCCGCCGCAAAGTGCTGACCGGTATGGGCCTGCTGGGCCTTGGCGGCCTGCTGGGCGGCTGTGACTACAGCCCCAAGCTGGATTTCAAGTACGGCAAGGACCTGAGCGACAAGATCATGGGTCGCACCTTCAAGCTCAAGAACACCGACGGCGAAACCGTCACCCTGAGCTCGTACCGTGGCCTGATGCCGGTGGTGTTTTTCGGTTTCACCCAGTGCCCGGCCGTGTGCCCGACCACCCTGGCACGCGCCGCCCAGGCCAAGAAACTGATGGGCCGCGACGGCGAAATCATGCAAGTGGTGTTTATCACCCTGGACCCGGAACGCGACACCCCCGAGATGCTCGACAAGTACGTCAAGGCCTTCGACCCCAGCTTCGAAGCGCTGTACGGCACCCCGGAAGAAATCGCCGTGGCCGCCAAGGAATTCGGGATCTTTTATGAAAAGATTCCTGCCGGCGACACCTATACCCTGTCCCACACCGCCACCAGCTTCGTGTTCGACACCCGTGGCAACCTGCGCCTGGGCCTGCAGGCGTCCCTTACCGCTAAAGAGTGCGCAGAAGACCTGCTCACCGTCATGGAGGTCTGCTAATGACTGCCGTTCAACACCTCAAACGCACCCTGATCGGCCTGACTCTGCTGGGCCTTGCCGCGCACGCCAACGCCGAGGTCCGAGTGACCGACGCTTGGGTACGTGCCACTGTGCCGGGCCAGCCGTCCAGCGGCGCGTTCATGTCCGTCACCGCCGACAGCGACAGCCAACTGCTGAGCGTGGCCTCGCCCGTGGCCAAGGACGTGCAGATCCATGAAATGAGCATGAAGGACGACGTGATGCGCATGGGCCCGGTGGATGCGGTCGCGCTGCCGGCCGGCAAGGCCGTCACCCTCGACCCCAACGGCTACCACGTGATGCTGATGGGCCTGACCGGCCAGATCAAGGAAGGCGACCAGGTGCCGCTGACCCTGACCGTGCAAGACGCCAAGGGGCAGAAGCAGACGATTGAACTGAAGGCGCCGGCCCGTGGGCTGGATGGGATGGATCACAGCAAGATGCATTGATCGAGGTCGGTATTTTTTGCTCAATCCACAATAAACAGCCTCGCCCCGACTCCCGTCGATGAGCGATGGCCCTCCCTCTCGTTGCCCACCTGGTAACTCATTCCGGCCGTCAGCGTGAACTGGCGGCCGTCTTCCAGTTCCGTGTGCAACTCGCCTTCCAGGCACAGCAGGATGTGCCCTCTCCAGCACCAGTGATCCGCCAGGTAACCGAGCGTGTACTCGACCATGCGCACGCGGGTGGTGCCGAAATGGCAGGTGCGCCACACCGCATGGCCGGTAGCGCCTGGGTGGGTTGTGGGTTCGACCGTTGACCAGTCGGTGATGCCAAAGGGGACAGCGGTCAGGTCCATGATGGGCTCGGTGGTGGTGGTTAATGTGGCTTGAGGCTATCGGGCTGGAACGACGGGGGATAGACACAGATCGAGCGCTTTTGTGGGATACAGGTATTGTCGGGTTTTGGCGAGACTGCGGAAGCGGTGAGTCAGGTGCTGAACATGCCAGCAGTGCCGGCCCCTTCGCAGCCTCGCTTGGGCTCGACAGCTCCCACAGGGGTTTGCGCTGTGGCCAACATTTCCAGCAGCCTTGGAGATCAAATGTGGGAGCTGTCGAGCTTTAGCGAGGCTGCGGAGGCGGTGGGTCAGGCGCTGAACATGCCAGCAGTGCCGGCCCCTTCGCAGCCTCGCTGGGGCTCGACAGCTCCCACAGGGTTCGGCGCTGTGGCCGACATTTCAGCAGCCATGGAGATCAAATGTGGGAGCTGTCGAGCTTTAGCGAGGCTGCGAAGGCGGTGGATCAGGCGATGAACATGCCAGCAATGCCGGCCCCTTCGCAGCCTCGCTGGGGCTCGACAGCTTCTTACAGAAATCCCCTCATGCCATCAGTACCGCGCACTGTCAAAACACCCTGGGTCTTCATCCAGGTATTTCTTCATGCGCCGCCATAAGGTGGTGGTGCTGATGTGCAGACGCCTGGCCGCTTCTTCGCGGTTGCCGCGTACGCTGGCGAGCGCTTCATGCAGTAGCGCCAGCTCACTCTTGATAGGGGTGTGCGGTTCAATCGTCGCGCCCTCGGTGAGATCCTCCAGCACATCCTCCAGCCAAGGCTGCGCAAACGGCCGGCCCTGGCTCATCACCGCCAGACGTTCGACGATATTGCCCAATTGCCGGATGTTGCCCGGCCAGGGATAAGCACTCAGGCGCGCCAGCAGTTCTTCGGATGGCTCGGCGGCGTCGATCGGCAGGCTGCGCAGCAGGTGGCGCACCAGTTCAGGGATGTCGGCGCGGCGTTCACGCAGCGCTGGCAGGTGCAACTTGAGCACGCAGATGCGGTAGAAGAAGTCCTCGCGAAACCGCCCCTGGGCCACCAACTGCGGCAGGCTTTTGTTGCTGGCGGTGATGATGCGGATGTCGACGGGCGTGACCTTGTCATCACCGATACGCACCACCTTGCGCTCCTGCAGCGTACGCAGCAGCTTGACCTGGATATCGGTGGAGGTCTCGTTGATTTCATCGAGGAAGATAGTGCCGGTGTGCGCCAGTTCAAACACGCCCGCCTTGCCTTCGTTGAGTGCACCGGTGAACGCGCCCTTCACGTAGCCGAACAACTCGCTCTCGAGTACGCCCGCGGCAAACGCTGCGCAGTTGATCGCCACGAACGGGCCCTGCCTGCGGCGCGAAGCATTGTGGATGCTCTGGGCGAACAACTCTTTGCCGGTGCCGGTTTCACCTTCGATCATCACCGTGCTGTCCACCGCCGCGTAGGTCTGGGCCAGGCGCTTGGCTTTCGCCAGTGCCGGGCTGGTGCCGATGATGTCGTCGAAGGTTTTTTCGGCCAGGTGCTGGCGCGCCAGCACGCGCCGCATCTTGCGTTCGATGGCGGTGATTTCAGTCTGGCGTTGCAGGGTGGCCACGGCGCCGATCACTTGGCGGTCGAGCGTGATCGGCGCGATGCTCAGTGTCAGCGACAGGCGCCCCAGGGTAATCAGCGCCCCGCGCACCGGGCGGCCCTGGTTGAGCACTTGGCTGAAGTAGTCCTGGGCCAGTAGTCCGTCGATGCTGTCGCCGACGATCAGGCTGCCCAGGTAGGCGGTGGCCACACTGTTCATATTGGTGACGGTGCGTTGGCTGTCGACACTGAAAATGCCCTCGGACACGCAGTTGAGGATCGACTGAATCATTTCATAGCGGCTCTGCAGCTCCAGGCTTTTGAGCCGCCGTTCTTCCTCGATCTGCAAGAGGTGAAGGGCTTCATCGATGGCCTCATCGGCCGCATCCGCGTCGGCCTCGGACATGATGTAATGCATGCCCCGTGCGAGCACCGCCTGGCGCAACGAAAGACCGCCAATCGCCACCTCGATGCCCTCGGCCAGCAGACCGTCGAGCTGCGCTTCGGTGGCCTGGTTGCTGCCCAGCGGATCGATCAGGCAGATCGATACCCGAGGCATGAATGGCCGGGCTTTCTCCAGGATCGTCGCGTAGCCCTCGGACGTCGCGAGAAAGGCGATCTTCCCCGAGGCCTGCTGCGCCCGATGATAGGCATTGATGCAGTCGAAGAACGTGTGCTTGACCTCGACGATCGGCACGCGCAGTTGCTCGCGCAAAACGCTGGCGGTGCGGCCACGGCTGATGATCACGCTGACGCCACCCTCGATCAACTTGCGAGCCTTGAGCACAGCGTCGTGCTGGGCCGCTTCGACCACCACCAGCGACAACCCACGCTGTTCAAGGATGCCGCGCATCACGGCAGTCAGAGTACTGGAAGGGGAAATGACGGCGATGGTGCCTTGCATGGCAGGCCTCGGATAACGCGAACGGGAATTGCAGACTATTTCACATCGTTATTATTTGAAAGATCCTGAAATCAGCACGTGCACCATCAGTTTCGATAATCTGCTCTAAGCCATTGTTTTTAAAAAAAATTAAAGTCATGGCACAGCGCTTGCTCTTCCTTCATCAATAAAAAAGATAATGAAGGAAACACTGCATGGATATCGTCTTCATCGGGTTTGGCGAAGCCGCCTACCACCTCTGCACGGGCCTGCGCACCACCGGCGAGCTACGCATCGGCGCATTCGACGCCAACGTCAGCCCGCAACTGCAGCAACGCGCCGAACAACTGCACGTCACCCTCTTCGACTCACTGGAACACGCCTGCCATGGCGCGCGCTTCGTGGTGTGCCTGACCAGCGCCAGCAGCGCCCTGGGCATCGCGCAGAAGGTCCTGCCGCTTCTGGTGGCCGGGCAAACCTACGTCGACATGAACTCGGCCGCGCCCACCGTCAAACAGGCCATCGACCAATTGCCTCGCCCCACCGGCGTGGACTTTTGCGACAGCGCCGTGATGGGCACCGTGCCCGGCAATAACCACCGCGTGCCGATGCTGCTGGCCGGCAGCGGTGCTGCGGCATTCGCCGAAGCCTTCACGCCGCGGGGCATGCGCTTGACCGTGCTGGAAGCCGAAGCCGGCGCCGCCTCTGCGATCAAGATGCTCAAAAGCGTGGTCATGAAAGGCCTGCCGCAATTGCTGCTGGAAGCCTTCCAGGCCGGCGAGAAATTCGGCGTGCTGGACACGCTGGTTGCGTCTCTGGGCGACTCGTTGAACGGCAAGACCGTGGAGCAACTGGCGGATACCTTCACCGCACGCACACTGATCCACGCCAAGCGCCGCAGCGCGGAAATGATTGATGCGATCGCCACTCTCGAAGCCGCCGGCGTCGACGCTTCCATGACCCGTGCCACCCAGGCCCAGCTGGATAAGTTGGCCGCTACCGACTGGGCCAGCCTGCTCGGCCCCGGCGGCAGCGACATGGATTTTCGCACCGCCATCACCCGCCTGACTGCCCACGACTGAGAGCCTGCCATGAACACTGAACAGTATTTTCCCCTGCCCGATCTGATCCCGGCCGATCTGCTGGAGCGCTTTCGCCAGCTCAGCCCGGCGCAACTGTGCGACGGCATGCAAAGCCTCGGCATCCCGCGCAACGGCTGCATGGACGCAGACCTCATGCCCCTGGATGAAAGCAAGGTAATGCTCGGCACTGCCTACACCGTCGACACCGAAGACGGCGACAACTTCCCCATCCACGTGGCAGTGTACCAGGGCCAACCGGGCTACGTGCTGGTGGTGGCCGGCAAGGCCTACCCCGGCCGCGCCTACATCGGCGATCTGATGGCCGGTGCCGCCCAGGCCGTGGGCCTGGCCGGCATGGTCATCGACGGCTGCGTGCGCGACAAGGTGCCGTTGGCGCAGCTGGATATCCCCATCTACGCCAAGGGTTTCATGCAGCGCAGCCCCGGCAAGCAAGGCCCCGGCAAGATCAACGCCACCGTGACCTGCGCGGGTGTCGACGTGGCGCCGGGCGACCTGGTCTTCGGCGATTACGACGGCGTCACCGTGGTGCCCCGGGCGCGCTTGCTGGAAGTGCTGGAGGCCTCCGAGAAAAAAAGCGCCTATGAAAACCAACGCCGCGAGGTGATCGACGCCTACACTCGCGCCCGAGACAGCGGCCAGCCCTTGCCGGCGCTGGCCCCGGCCTGGGTCACCCTATTGCTGGAAGGCCAGTAACGCTCAAGGCTGTACCCGGGGCGCGTCGCGCCCCAACCTGCTGCGCTCACTATAAAAATAAAATGTGGAGACGTTCAGATGCTGACCGTTCTGGGCTACGTGTTGATCACCTCGTTTCTGTGGCTGGTCATCAAGCAAAAACTCTCGCCGTTCACCGGCTTGATCGTGGTATCGCTGGCCGTGGGGGTGCTGGTGTGCCTGATCAGCGGCGTGCCGATGGGCACCATCATGACCTGGGTGCGCGAAGGGCTGTTCTACTCGCAGAATGAGGCCGGCAAGGTCTCCCTCGGTACGGTCAACCCCACGGTGATGATCCTGTTTGCCGTGCTGTATTTCAGCCTGATGATGAACGTGGGGCTGTTCGATCCGCTGTGCACCTTCCTGATTCGCAAGGCCAATGGCGACCCGCTGAAAATCATCCTGGTCACGGCCTTCACCTCCGCCGTGGTCACTCTGGACGGTGACGGCACCACCACCATCCTGATTATCACCACGGCGTTCCTGCCGCTGTACAAGCAGATGGGCATGAAGCTGTCGAACCTGGCGATGTTGATCATCCTTCCGTGCGGCCTGGGCAACTGCCTGCCGTGGGGCGGGCCGTTAGCGCGGGCCGCAGCGGTGTTGAACGTGGAGGTCAATACGCTGTTCGTGGCGATTTTGCCGATCCTCGGCGTGTCGTTTCTCTACGTTTTTCTCATGGCGTACCTGATGGGGATCAAGGAGCGCAAGCGCCTGGGTTTCGTAAAGGGCGAAAAAGGCATCGTGACGCCCGAGCAGATTGTGCAGATGGTCAATGTGATCAAGGACCACGACAAGGCACTCAAGCGTCCCAGGATATTCCTGTTCAACCTGGCCCTGACCCTGGGCATGTTGGTCATCCTCATCGCCGGCTGGGCCAGCGGCGCGGTGGTGTTCATGCTCGGCACCGCGATTGCGCTGACCGTCAATTACAGCGCCGTGGAACAACGCGAGCGCATCACCGCCAACGGCGGCGACGCCGTGGCAGTGGCCTCGATCATCCTCGCCGCTGGCTGCTTCCTGGGGATCTTCAACGGCAGCGGCATGGCCGGCGCCGTGGCCGAACACATGGCCAGCCTGATCCCGGACTCCATGGGCAGCCATACCGCGCTGATCTTCGCCTTCCTCGGCGCCCTGGCCTGCTACGCCCTGCCAGTGGACGCCTACTACTTCGGCATCCTGCCGGTGGTGGCTCCCATCGCCTACAAGTTCGGCATCAGCCCAACCGAAATCGGCGTGGCGTCGTTCATGGGCCAGTCGCTGCGTTACGCCAGCCCGACGGTGGCCTGGTTGTTCCTGTTGATGAACCGCACGGAGATGACATTCGGGGAGTACCAGAAGGAATTCTTCAAATGGTCGATCCCGATGTTTTTCATCTTTTTGATTACGGCGATTGTGACGGGGGAGTTGCCGGTGGGCTAAAGACTAAGTGATCCATGGGGGCGGTGGCTTGCCTGCGATTTCGGTGTGCCGGCTAAACCGCTATCGCAGGCAAGCCAGCTCCCACAGGTTAAACGGTGTCCAGTCAGTGGCTCAGTCGCTTGGTCATCGGAACACACGCCAACGCCAACCCCGAGGGCGAGTGATAAATCGCCTCTTCATCCCCCACATACCCGCACGACCGGTAGAAACTCGCCGCATTCAATGTTGCATCCAACACCACGGTTTCAATCTGCAGCCCGCGCGCAACGTGCTCAAGGTGATCGAGCATCGCCTTGCCATAGCCGCGTCCGGTGAATTCCGGGAGCACAAACAATGCGCCGACTTCGTTGTTGTCCAGGTCAAGCATTCCGGTGATCACCGGTTGGCCCTCCACACTTCCCAGGTAAAACAACTTGCCCATCAGGGCGCTGTACCCGTCCTCGGCTTTACCCTGTGTCCACCTCATCATTTGCTCGCGCGTATAGGCGCCGATGCATTGGCTACGGATAGCCTGCAAGCGAATGTCGAACGCCACCTGGGCATCCTCCGGGGTAGCCCGTTTTATCTCCAGCATTTGTGTTTCCTTCCATGACCCATCGTGTCATCCAGCCGCGCGCATTTTAGCCGCCTGCCCCTCTTGCATTCGATATTTATGCTCACTTCCCAGCTTAATAATATTTTATTTATAACCCCCCTCCCCCTAGCCTTGAAGTCATGCCAACGCTGAATCCAACTGCATGACGCAAGGACAGAGACATGACTCAAGCAATAACAAAAACAGATACCCTGGTGGTGGGCGCCGGCCAAGCGGGCGTGGCCATGAGTGAGCATCTGAGCAAGCAAGGCGTGCCACACCTGGTGCTGGAGCGCAGCCGGATTGCCGAGCGCTGGCGCACCGGGCGCTGGGATTCGCTGGTGGCCAACGGGCCGGCCTGGCATGACCGGTTTCCCGGCCTGGCATTCGACACCGTCGCCCCGGATGGCTTTGCGCCCAAAGAACAGGTGGCCGATTACTTTGAAGCCTATGCCCGCAAGTTCAATGCGCCGATCCGTACCGGTGTCGAGGTGCTGTCGGTTGTACGCAATGTCGGCCGCCAAGGCTTCACCGTGCACACCAGCAAAGGCCTGATTGAGGCCGACCGCGTTGTGGCGGCGACCGGGCCATTCCAGAAGCCTGTGATCCCGGCCATCGAGCCCACCGACACGGCGCTGCACCAGATCCATTCCGCCGACTATCGCAACCCTGCGCAACTGCCGGCCGGCGCCGTGCTGGTGGTGGGAGCGGGCTCGTCCGGCGTGCAGATCGCCGATGAATTGCAACGCTCTGGCCGCCAGGTGTACCTCTCGGTCGGGGCCCACGATCGCCCGCCCCGCGCCTACCGCAACCGCGACTTCTGCTGGTGGCTCGGCGTGCTGGGCGAGTGGGACCAGGCGGCGATGAAGCCTGGCCGTGAGCACGTGACCATCGCGGTCAGCGGCGCCCACGGCGGCAAGACCATCGACTTCCGCGAGCTGGCCCAGCAAGGCATGGTCCTGGTCGGCCTGACGCAAGCGTTCAACGGCAGCGTCGCCACGTTCCAGCCGAACCTGGTGGAAAACCTGGCGCGCGGCGATGAAAACTACCTGGCCCTGCTGGATGCGGCGGATGCCTACATCGAGCGCAACGGCCTGGACTTGCCGCCGGAGCCCGAAGCGCGCCGTGTGTTCCCGGATGCGCAGTGCATCCAGCAGCCGATCCTGGAACTGGACCTGGCCACGGCCGGTGTCACCACCATCATCTGGGCCACCGGTTTTGCGGTGGACTACAGCTGGTTGAAAGTCGCGGCCTTCGACGCCGCCGGCAAGCCGCAGCACCAGCGCGGCGTGTCCAGCGAAGCGGGGGTCTACTTTCTCGGCTTGCCGTGGCAGTCACGTCGCGGCTCGTCGTTTATCTGGGGGGTCTGGCACGACGCCAAGTACGTGGCCGACCACATCGCCATCCAACGGCAATACCTGGAATACCGCGAACCCGCCCCGCTGGCTCAACCATCCCCTGTCAGCGCCTGATCCCTCTATTGCCGGAGTTTTTTCGATGCCTACTCACACTCGCATCCGCATGTTCAACACCCAGGTAACCTACCCCAACCAGAGCCTGGACAACGACTTGTGCCAGGCCGTGCGCGCCGGCAATACCGTGTACGTACGCGGCCAGGTCGGCACCGATTTCGACGGTAACCTGGTCGGCCTTGGCGACCCTCGCGCCCAGGCCGAACAAGCCATGAAAAACGTCAAGCAACTGTTGGAAGAAGCCGGCAGCGACCTCAGCCATATCGTCAAGACCACCACTTACCTGATCGACCCGCGCTACCGCGAGCCGGTGTACCAGGAAGTCGGCAAATGGCTCAAGGGCGTGTTCCCGATTTCCACCGGGCTGGTGGTGTCGGCCCTGGGCCAGCCGCAGTGGCTGATGGAAATTGATGTGATCGCCGTTATCCCCGAGTAAGGAGTTGCACATGACCTTTTCAATTGTCGGCCGCTGCGCCGAAACCGGCCAATTGGGCATCGCCATCAGTCCCTCGAGCATCGCGGTGGGCGCCCGTTGCCCGTGGCTGCGGCCCGGTGTGGGTGCGGTGTCGACGCAGAACATCACGCTGCCGGCGCTGGGCCCGGATGTGCTGGATTTGCTGGAACAGGGCCTCGCGCCCGCCGACGCTATCGACAAGGCCCTGACCCGCAACGGCTACAGCCAGTACCGGCAACTGACGGCGATCGATCACTTGGGGCGCAGCGTGCATTTCAGTGGCAGCGAAACCCTCGGCACTCACAACGCGGTGTCGGGCGGACAGTGCGTGGCGGCGGGCAATATGCTTGCCGACCGCGCGGTAGTCGAGGCGATGGTCGCGGCTTTTGAAAAAGGCGAAGGCCAATTGGCGGATCGCCTGCTGGCCGCCATGCACGCTGCCATTGCCGCCGGCGGCGAAGCCGGCCCGGTGCATTCCGCGGCGCTGGTGGTAGTGGGCGAACTGACGTGGCCGATCATCAACCTGCGCGTGGACTGGGCCGATGAACAGCCGATCCGTGAACTGCAAAAACTCTGGGACGCCTACCGCCCGCAAGTGCAGGACTACATCGACCGCGCGCTCGCTCCGGACCGCTCGCCCGGCTACGGCGTGGCCGGAGACGAGCGATGAGCAGCAGCCGCGAACTGCTGCGCACGTTGGTGGGGTTTGACACCACCAGCCGCGAGTCCAACCTGCAATTGATCGAGTTTGTGCGTGATTATCTGGCGGAGTTCGGGGTGGCCAGCAAGTTGGTGTTCAACGCCGAACGCAGCAAGGCCAACCTGTTTGCCAGCGTGGGCCCGGTGCAGGTGCCGGGCATTGTGCTGTCGGGGCATACCGATGTGGTGCCGGTGGATGGGCAGCCGTGGACAGTGCCGCCGTTCGCACTGACCGAGCGCGACGGCAAGCTGTTTGGCCGCGGCACGGCGGACATGAAGGGCTATATCGCCTGCGTGTTGGCGCTGGTGCCGGCGCTGGTTGAGGCCCCCTTGCGAATGCCGGTGCACATCGCCCTGTCTTACGACGAAGAGGTGGGCTGCCTGGGCGTGCGCTCGTTACTCAAGGTGCTGGAAGACCGTCCCGTGAAGCCGCTGCTGTGCATCATCGGCGAACCGACCGAACTCAAGCCGGTGCTCGGCCACAAGGGCAAGTTGGCGATGCGCTGTGATGTGCAGGGCGAGGCGTGCCATTCGGCGTATGCGCCGTATGGGGTGAATGCGATTGAACAGGCCGCAGAGTTGATTGGTGAGCTGGGACGGATCGGGCAGCGGTTGCGGCAGACTCAGGATGCGCGCTTTGATCCGCCGTTCAGCACGGTGCAGACCGGCGTGATCAGCGGCGGCAAGGCACTGAATATCGTCCCCGCCGATTGCCGGTTTGATTTTGAGGTGCGCGCATTGCCGGCCCAGGACCCCGGCGCGGTGGCGGACGAACTGAAAGCCTATGCCGAGCAGCATGTGCTGCCGCGCATGCGCGCGGTGAGTGCACAGAGCGCGATTCGTTTTACCGAGTTGTCGGCGTATCCCGGGTTGGTGACGGATGAGCGCAGCCAGGCGGCGGAGTTGATCGCAGCGTTTTGCGGCTCGCGGGCATTCGGCACGGTGGCGTTTGGCACTGAAGGCGGGTTGTTCGATGCGGTGGGCATTCCCACGGTGGTGTGCGGGCCGGGAAGCATGGACCAGGGGCATAAGCCGGATGAGTTTGTGAAAGTGGAGCAGTTGGCGGGGTGTGATGCGATGTTGCTGCGGATGCTGGATTGGGTTCGCCTTTGAAGGCAGTACCTATTTAGTGTGCGAGCAAGCCCGCTCCCACATTTTGGTCTTGCGCTCACCCCAAGAGCCTGGCCAGCTCTTCGCGGCAATAATCCACAAACAATTGCACCGGCTTGGTCAGCGGCGCACGCCGCAGCCAGACCGCCGACAAGCCTGAACCGGTCACGGTCTCGGCCAACGGCACACACACCACTGTCTGCCCATCATAGGTGTATTCGCTGAACGGCTTCGTCACCAAAATCGAGAACCCGAACCCGCGCCCCACCATCCCCCGCACCATCTCGATCGACGGCGAGCTGAACACAATATTCGGCGTCAACCCACGCTCTTCAAAGATGCTTACGAAGTAAGTCCGGCTGGGCAGCACATCCAGCAAAATCATCGGTTCCAGCACCAGGTCCGCCAAGGACACCTTGGCTTGCCGCGCAAAGCGGTGATCCGCCGGCAGCAACGCGTAAGGCTGCTGCGGCGGCATCAACGGCGTGGTCTCGATGGTGCCGCCCAAATCGTGCTCGAACAGCATTGCCACATCGATGCTGCCCGCCGTCAGCGCTTGCACCAGCTCCTGCTGCTCGCCATCGCGAATACGGATCTCCACACCCGGCCAGCGCGCCTTGAAGCCCGCGATCAAACGCGGCAAGTACAACGGCGCGACCGTCTCAAAACAGCCGATATCGATCTGCCCCGCCACCACGTCATTGTCCGCCAGGGCATTTTGTTCGAATTCATGGGCGACCCGCAGCAGCTCCAGCGCCTTGCGATAGAACCGCGCGCCGCTGGGCGTCAGCGAGACACCCTGGGCGTGATGGCGGATAAACAGTTGCACGCCAAAGCTGTCCTCCAACTGCTTGATGGCCGTGGACACCGACGGCTGCGCGATATACAGCTTGCGCGAGGCCTCGGCGACGCTGCCGCACTCGGCCGTGGTGACGAAATATCTGAGTTGGCGCAGGTTGTAGGCAGCCATCAAGGTCTCCGTAAACGCGGGAATTCGCCCCATGCCGGTGCGAAAAACGCCGACTTTTTTTATCAATTCAGGCCCCTGCAACATACCGGAGCAAAAACTCGGACGAGCGATATTTTTTAAGGTCTATAGCAACAAACTTACTAATTTACCTGCCCGCGTCCATTGCAGATGATCGCTGCAACAACAAAGCGTCGCCCACGCGCCGCACAGCGAAGTACGTCCACGTACTCACTTGCCTTGGAGCTCGTCATGGTTACCACTGCAACATCCTCCGCCCCGCTCATCGAAAAACACACTATCGGCTACGTGCCCCCGGAAGATCGCCATGGAAAGGTCAGGGACCTGTTCACCCTGTGGTTCGGCGGCAACATCGCGCCGTTGCCGATCGTCACCGGTGCGCTGGGTGTGCAACTGTTCCACCTCAACCTGATCTGGGGCATCGTCGCCATCCTCGTCGGTCACCTGGTCGGCGGCGTGCTGATGGCGCTGCACTCGGCCCAGGGCCCGCAGATGGGCATCCCGCAGATGATCCAGAGCCGTGCGCAGTTCGGCTCCCTCGGTGCCTTGCTGGTGGTGGTAATCGCCGGCGTCATGTACATCGGCTTCTTCGCGTCCAACATCGTACTGGCGGGTAAATCCCTGCACGGCGTGGTCGATGCAGTTCCCGTACCGGTGGGCATCGTGATCGGCGCCATCGGCTCCGGGATCATCGGCATCATCGGCTACCGCTTTATCCACGTGCTCAACCGCATCGGCACCTGGGTGCTGGGCGCGGGGATCGTGCTGGGGTTTGGCTACATCTTTACCCACGTACAGACCACCGACTTCCTGACCCGCGGCAGCTTCAACATCTCCGGGTGGCTGGCGACGGTTTCCCTGGCGGCGCTGTGGCAGATCGCCTTCGCACCCTACGTGTCCGACTACTCGCGTTACCTGCCCGCCGACGTACCCGTCGCGTCGACCTTCTGGACCACCTACCTCGGCTCGGCCCTGGGCTCGAGCCTGTCGTTCATCTTCGGCGCCGTCGCCGTGCTCGCCACGCCGGTGGGCATGGACACCATGGAAGCGGTCAAGCTCGCCACCGGCGCCATCGGGCCGTTGATGCTGGTGCTGTTCCTGCTCAGCGTGATCAGCCACAACGCCCTCAACCTGTACGGCGCGGTGCTGTCGATCATCACCCTGGTGCAGACCTTTGCGTACCGCTGGATTCCCACGGCGAAAAGCCGCGCGGTCATCTCGATCATCGTGCTGGCGGCCTGCGCGGTGGCGGCGGTGTTCGCCTCCAAAGACTTCATCGGCCACTTTGTCGACATGGTGCTGGTGCTGCTCGTGGTGCTGGTGCCATGGACGGCGATCAACCTGATCGACTTCTATGTGATCCATAAGGGCAAGTACGACATTGCCTCGATCTTCCGTGTCGACGGCGGGATTTATGGACGCTACAACCCGCAGGCCTTGTTGGCGTACGCGGTGGGGATTGCGGTGCAGATTCCGTTCATGAACACGCCGCTGTATGTGGGGCCGATTGCGGAGCACATCAACGGCGCGGACCTGTCGTGGGTGGTGGGGTTGGTGGTGACGTCGCCATTGTATTTCTGGTTGGCGAGTCGGGACAGCGCGTATAAGCGCCGGATGGATGGGGGGAAGTTGGTGGGTGGGGTTTGATCAATCAACACCCACCTTCATAGAGCACCTCAGCATCACTCGAATCAACCCAGTTGACCCGAGTGATGCAGCTTTTACTTTCAGGATTGGAAATCCTTTATGCATGTGCCGTTACAAGTCTTACTGGCAGATCTCTGATGTCCGGATACAGTTCAGAAAAGACTTGGAATACCGGTACCCATGAAACGCAAAGTTCGAATCCTGATTTTATGCAAAACCTATCCTTCGCCCAGTGCCAAATATGCTGAAACGTCGTGTGTCGCCGGCATGGACGAGAGCGGCAATCTGATACGGCTCTACCCGGTTCCCTTTCGTCTAGTTACCGGGGACCAGCAATTTGCAAAGTGGCAATGGATTGAGGCATTCATCGAAAGAAGCCCCGCTGATCGCAGGCCAGAAAGCCATAAGATTGGCATAGGCAGCATCTGCCCGGGAAAAACACTGCCCGCCGGGGATTGGCATGAACGACGCATATGGCTGGACAAGCTGAAGGTTTATGACAACTTTGACGTACTGGAAACAGCCAGGATCGAGAGCAACGTTACGCTAGGTTTGATCAAGCCGTCACGGATTGCCGCGTTACGCATTCAGAAGTCAGCGTCCGAGAAATGGACGCCGGATGAGATTGAGAAACTGGAGTCCATGCAGCGCCAACCCAGTCTATTTGAAGACCAGGAGCGCGCAAGTATCAGGCGCCTGGAAAATCACTACGTCTATGAGTGCCTTATAGACGGCGAGGTCAAATCTTACACTCACAAAATCGTTGATTGGGAAGCCGGCCAACTCTATCGAAATGTTTACCGCAAACACGGTCCCGAAGGATGGGAAGCTGCGTTTCGGCATAAACTGGAAACGGAGCTACCTACGAAGGACCTAATGCTGCTGATGGGCACCATCCATCGCTTTGCGGGGCAATGGTTGATTGTCAGCCTGATATATCCGCCTAAGCGACAGACCGAAGATACACATCAGATGCGCCTGCTTTAACGGGCAGGTGCTGTGTTGTCAGGGAACCTTCCAGTTCCTCGGCTGCTTCGGCGATCAAACTGCGATGGCAAAAGCTTGCATCTGCCTCATAGCACACCATGCAAATTCGCTGGCCAAGCACACTGGACACTAACGCCTCCAGTACCGGCCCCTGCGTGCGAACATAGGCTCTGAAATCACGGGCATAAGTGTTCCATTCGCCATCTTCCTTGTACTGCTTGCGTACCGGTTTCGGGCATCCCAACGCCCGATTGTGTTCATAACCGATACCTTCAGCGGCCAGGCGCTGAGCAAAGGCATTTTTCGAAAAACCCTTTTTGCGTGACAACGGGTACTCGCGTACGTCGAGCACTTTGTCGATACCCGCCTGTTTGAGACGCGCGATGAATGCATCTATGGTCAGGCCCTCATAGCCTGCTGTGTAAAGGGTCATGCGGATTCTCCTGGAGCCTCCCGGCACGATCAAAACTTAGAAAAGCGCCGCGACTATAACATCGGCAATTATTGACCGCGCGCCGAGGGTGACAGGCGGAGCGGATATTGGGTAACAAGCAAATGGCTCTTGTGTACAACGCGATTCAGCAAATCAACTTCGTCATCGGAACACATTCCAAACAGTGACAACCGCCTTGTCCGTCAACAACCCTCAGGTAAAACAGGGTGGGTGGGGTTTGATACATCCTCTCGGTTGCGCCTGTGCGAAGGTCACTTTATAGTTCGCCCCGTCGCTGGCTTTGGTCGGCGGCAGGGTTTCGCAGCCCTACAAAATAGAATCAACCTGCACAGTCATCAGACCCTCAGGCGGAGCCCGCCTGCGTCTTGTTTATGGCGGCTGTGCGTGGGAGACCTTCGGGTCTGCCGGGGGTGATTCTTCCTGGTCTGCGAACCCGCGCACAGTTGCCACCCAGTCTGTTTCGCAGCAGCAAGGTGGCAGTTCTTTTCACCCAAAATAGAATCGAACCTTATGACCAATCAAAATCCGCCCCGCCGCTTCACCCCCATGTCCCAAACCGCAACCGACTACCCCGTGCTGCTGATCGACAGCGAAGCACCGCTCGGCGAGTTACACGCCTGCGCCAGCGAGCGCTTGAACGCGGCGCTGGCCTACCTGCACCTGATGGCCTGTTCCAACGTGTCCGACTATGCCGAGCACGACATCAATACCGTCGCCAACACCGCCCGGATCATGGTCCAGGATGTGGCGGATGTGTTTGCCGTGATCGAGCGGCGGGGGTTTGGTTCGCCTGCTGTGAGCTGATGTGATGTGAGCTGCGAGAGAACCCGCTTTGGCGGGTTTTCTGGTTTCCGGGGGGCTGAAAATTGCGGATTAACCGGGGAATTTAGGGCGTCTTGGCGGCCGCCTTCGCAGCCTCGCTAAAGCTCGACAGCTCCCACATTTGATCTCCATGGCGCCGAAATGTTAGCCATAGCTCAGATTCCTGTGGGAGCTGTCGAGCCCCAGCGAGGCTGCGAAGGGGCCGGCATTGCTGGCATTTTCTGCGCCTGACCCACCGCTTTCGCAGCCTCGCTGAAGCTCGACAGCTCCCACATTTGATCTCCATGGCTGCCGAAATATTAGCCATAGCTCAGATTCCTGTGGGAGCTCCAGGCCTCGTGGTTCTGGCCTGGCTTATGTATCGAGACGTTTGTGGCGTCACGCGCAGCTCAAGACGCCAATGCGTTTCACCAAGCAGGAACCTGATGTGCGTCCCTGCTATCTGAAAGCCCGCCTGCGCTTACACACAAAGATCAAAGACATACCTGACAGCCACGCAAGCGTTTCCGTGAATGCAGTGCGAGGCGGTTTTAAGCGGTTACATACGCTTGAATCCGCCTGATTGAAATGGCCCAGAAGGCCGCTGCAGCCTGCGATGCGACCCGTCAGTTCAGGCTCCGGCGGGCGCCTGTTTATCCATCAGAGAGGTAACACGATGTCTTCAGTCACCGGTTTCAACCCCCATTTGTCGGCATATCAAGCACTAGCAACCCGCATCGATAATGACCAGCCACGCCACAACCCGCTGGACCACACCGCAGGCGACGACGCCGAAGTCTTCGACCCCAATACGCAAAGCTGGCAACCCACCCAGGCAGCGGGTAAAGGCCAATATGCCCCACTCGGTGATCCTTACCGCGAGGCGATAGATTTCGAAATCAAGGCCGACGACATGGGCGGATGGCAGCGAGCGTAATACCAACGAGCTGCCACGATGATCGGCAAGAGAGGAACCGAGCGCCTTTCATGCCCCACAGACGGAGGTGGTCAGTTTTGCCGATCATCTGTTAATCACTTTGAGGAAATGATTATGCACGCTTCTCTGAATACTCCGCCCGTACAAGCGCCGCAGGCACTTGGAGCACTACGCTTGCCTCCAGAGCCGGGAACTCCACACAGCACACCAATGCGCTTTACGGTGAAACTCGAAGACTATCGTGACGCAATGAAAATCTTCAATGATCTGGCCCAATCAAAAGTCATCCGTACCCGACTAGAGTCCGATACTTTTGAAATGAGTGATTACGGCGGTGGCGTTGGCTTGTACAACACGCTCGCATTCCAGTTGCAGCCCAACCCAAAAGAAAATGGACACGAAAGCGAAAGCCTCAATAGTCCCGCCCTGCGGTTGCGGTTTGCTGATTTTCAGCGAGAGTTCCAGGAAAAGCTCAGCGAAGCAGGTATCCGCAACTACGCACCTGAAGCGTAAAGCCGCACTGGGTCTGTCACCAACTCCCCGACGCGCCACCACCGCCACTGGAACCGCCACCCCCTGATGAGCTGCTGCTGGAACTTGAGCTGGAACGGCTGGAGCTTGAACCAGACCCGCCCGAACCGGAGCCCGACTCGGCGATGCTCTGCACAAAAATAATAAACGCCACAACGGTGGCCAGCGGTATCGCCACCAGCCAGCCCTGGTAACCGTGCCCGAACAACATGCCCGCCGCGACGTAAATAACCACCACCGCCAGCGCACGCAGGATAAAAAAGCGCGGGCGCTTTTTCCAGGAGGCCTTGATGATCAGGAACAAGCCAAAATACAGGCCCAGCACCAGCGCCACGCCCAGCGGCCACGCCAGCCAATGAACATAGCTGACCGCCACAAACCGATTGGCCACCACCACTGCGAGAATGTAGGCCAGCAGCCCCATCACGCAATAAAACGCGGTGCGCGCCAGCCACAACGCGCCGAAGATAGCGCCGCCCACCAGCATGGTCAGGGGCAGCACCAGCAGGTACACAGCCCATTCGTGGCCACCGGCAAACACCACCAGCGCTACCGTGCCCACCGCCGTGGTAATCAACGCGCCGCGCCAACCCAGCTTGCGCGCGGCGATCAGCACGCCGCCGACAGCGCCGAGGATAAACGCTAGCAATACCGCGAACGCCTGCAGCGCCCCCTCTGGCGCGGCGACCGCGGGCAGGTCACCGCCGTCCACCAGCAGCACCAGGGCATTCACGCCCGCAGAGACACCACCTGGGTAATCCCCTTGGCGAAACGCCGGCGTGATGTGCTCTTCAATGATTCGATGCGCCAATAGATCGGTGACGGTGCCCTCCAGGCCATACCCCACCTCAATGCGCACCTTGCGATCACCTTTGGCCACCACCAGCAGAATACCGTCGTCGACGTCCTTGCGCCCCAGCTTCCAGGCGCGGAACAGTTGATTAGCGTAGTCCTCGATGCTGGCCTCGCCCGTGGTGGGCACCAGCAACACCGCAACCTGTGCGCCTTTGCGCTGTTCAAGCTCGGCGAGCTGGCTTTTGAGCCGCTCGGTGGTGCCGCTGTCGAGCGTGCCGGTAAGGTCGATCACCCGCTGGTCGAGGGCGACCCCGAGGGGCGAAGTGTCAGCCTGGGCGGTCATCAACAGACCGGCGCACATCGCGATCAACAGACTCAAAGCCACTTGCCGGGACCAACGCAGCATATTTGTTACCTGAAGTTTCTTCCTGAAGCCGTGGACTGTAACCTATCCGCGCTATAACACGTGACCCCACGCGCTTGACTATTTAAACTGTCGCAATTATGGCAATGAGCCACCACTTCAGGAACCCCATGGATTTACGTCACCGCAATAACATTACCGTGATGGGAAACGGGGCCTGCACCCTGGTGTTTTCCCACGGTTTCGGCTGCAACCAAGCCATGTGGAATGCCCTGGCGCCGCAATTCCTGGAACGTTTCCGCGTGGTGCTGTATGACTTGGTGGGCGCCGGTCTCTCCGACCTCGGTGCCTTCGACAAGGCCAAATACGCCACCCTGGACGGATACGCCCGTGACTTGAACGAGATCATCGAGGCCTATGCCGAAGGCCCGTTGATCCTGGTCGGCCACTCGGTCAGCGCGATGATCGGCGCCCTCTCCGACCGCATGGCGCCGGGGCGTATCGCCGCCCATGTGATGATCGGCCCGTCGCCGCGCTACATCGATGCGGACGGCTACGTGGGTGGCTTCCAGCGCGGCGATATCGACGACCTGCTCGACACCCTCGACAGCAACTACCTGGGCTGGTCCAGCAGCATGGCCCCGGTGATCATGGGTGCGCCCGACCAACCGGCGCTGAGCGAAGAGCTCACCCAGAGTTTCTGCCGCACCGAGCCGGACATCGCCAAGCATTTCGCACGCGTAACCTTCTTGTCGGACAACCGCCAGGACGTGATCGGCCTGACCACGCCCGTGCTGATCCTGCAATCGAGCGACGACCTGATCGCCCCCGTGGCCGTGGGTGAATACCTGCACAGCGTGTTGCCCAACAGCACGTATTGCCTGGTGGACAACGTCGGCCACTGCCCGCACATGAGCGCACCGCAGGCCTGTGCCGCAGCCATGCAGCGCTTCCTGGCACCCTGGGCGGCCGCGCGTGCCGGCTGAGGTGTTTGATAGCGCCGCCTGCGCCTTGGCCGTCACCGCGCAGGATGGCACCCTCCTCAAAGTCAACGCGCGCTTCAGCGAATGGCTGGGGTTCAGCACGGCCGAACTGTGCGGCAAGCGCTTCCAGGATCTGCTGACCATGGGCGGGCGCATCTTCCACCAGACCCACCTGGCGCCGATGCTGCGCATGCACGGCAGCATTACCGAGGTCAAACTCGACATGCTGCACCGTGACGGTCACAAGCTGACCGTGCTGCTCAACGGCAACCAGCGCGAACAGGCCGACGCCGTGGTGTATGACCTGGCACTGTTCGGCACCACCGACCGCGACAAGTACGAGCGCGAGCTGCTCAACGCGAGGCACCTGGCCGAAGCGCTGTTGCAGGAAAAAACCGCCACCGAACTGGCCCTCAAGCAGGCCCAGGCCGAACTGAACGAGGCCTACGCCATCGCCCAGCGCCGCGCGCTGTTTGCCGAGCAGATGATGGCGATCGTCAGCCATGACTTGAAAAACCCGCTGACGGCGATTCGCATGGCCTCGGGCTTTCTCCGCCGCGGCCAACGCTCGGCCAAGGAACAGCAACTGCTGGGGCACATCGGCCAGTCGTCCGAACGCGCCCAACGCATGATCGCCGACCTGCTGGACTTCACCCAGGCACGGGTGGGCCAAGGCATCAGCATCAAAGTGGCGCCGCTGGACTTGCATGCGGTCATCCACCGCGCCGTGGACGAACTGCGCGTAGCCTTCCCCAAAGCGATCCTCGAACATCGCGCCGAAGGCCACGGCGATGCCTGCCTGGACGGCGACCGCGTGCAGCAGATCATCGGCAACCTGGTGGCCAACAGCGTGGCCTATGGCGACCTGCAGCGGCCGATTACCGTGACGTCGCGGCTGGGCGACGGCGCTGTTGAGATCAGCGTGCACAACCATGGCCAGGCAATCCCCGAAGCGCTGCTGGCCGGGCTGTTCGAACCCATGACCCGTGGCACCGCCCAGGGCAGCGATGTGCGCAGCGTGGGCCTGGGCCTGTATATCGTGCGCGAACTGGCCAAGGTGCATGGCGGCGATGTGGCGGTGACGTCCTGGGCCAGTGAGGGCACTACGTTTACCGTGACGTTTCAGAACCCATAGGCGCTACCTTGCATCACCGGCTCGACACTGCCGGTCAATACGACCCCACCCTCGCCTGCCCACTGCACCGTGACCGTGCCGCCATCGCACTGCACCCGCACCGTGGCATCCAGCAAGCCACGCCGGATGCCATTGACCACCGCCGCGCAGCAACATGAACCGCTGCCCAACGGCACACCGCCGCCACGCTCCCAGATGCGCAGACGGATATGCCCTCGATCGAGCACCTGTACGAAATGCACATTGGTCTTCGCCGGAAACAACGGATGGACCTCCAGCGCAGGACCCAAGGCCGCCACATCGACAGCCGCGATGTCCTCTACGAAAAACGTACAGTGCGGATTGCCCATGCCGCACGCCGCCGGGTCGCCTTCGATCGGCAAGGTGCGCGTATCCAGCGCTTCGGCCAACGGCACCGCCGCCCAGTCCAGAGACGGCTCGCCCATGTTCACCGACACTTGCCGGCCCGGTGCACGCACGCAGGTGAGCAAACCGCGAGCGGTGCGCAGCACGACTGAATCGGCGCCGGCTTCATGCATCAGGCGATCGGCGACTCCGCGCGTGGCGCTGCCGCAGGTTTGCAGTGGCGTGCCGTCGGCGTTCCAGAACCGGATACGCGCGGCGGCATCCTCGCAGTCGAGCACCACGGCCAGTTGGTTGAAGCCAATCCCGGTGTGGCGATTGCCCAGTTGGCGGACGATTTGCGCGGTGATGGGATCGTGCTGGCCACGACGATCGATGATGATGAAGTCATCGCCATGGGCGTGCATCTTTACGAATGGCAGAGGCATGAGCAGTTGTCCTGTGGGTGGCGTGTCATCCGGACCGTTTTCAGTAATAGTTGGGCAGCGCCATTGGTTGAGAAGGTCCGGCCCGTTCGGCGCTTTCCAGCCGGATCCCGAATCGCTCAGCCAGCGCTTTGCGGCCCGTGGAGGTCAATGCAAGCGCCCGACTGTCGAGGTCCTGGATCACCCAGCCGCGGCGGATGACGGCGTGCAGAACAGCCGCGCCGAGCGCGCCGGCAAGATGCGGGCGCCGCATGCTCCAGTCCAGGCACGAACAGGCGAAACGACGTCGCTGCGCCCTGACTTTGTCTGTGTCGATACCGAGTTCAGCCATGGCTGTTTCGCCGGTCACCGTCAGTGTGTAGGCACCCTCCCCGGCAACGGTCGGTGCCAACCAACCCGACACCATGAAATGGTCGTGAAGCCGCACCGCCAAGGTACCTGCCATGTGGTCATAACAGGTACGCGCGAACTGCAACCGGGTGGGCGTTGCGCACACAAAGCGTGAGTCCACGTTCTGGCCGATGACCATCAGCGCCTCGATAGCCTGGGCCACTTGCGCGTCCGCCAGGCTGTAGTAGCGATGGCGGCCCTGCGTATGCAGCCTGATCAACCCATCCTCTTTGAGCCTTGCCAGGTGGGCGCTGGCCGTGGAGGCACTGACCTCGGCGATCACGGCCATTTCGGTACTGGTGCGGGCGTGACCGTCCATCAGCGAACAGAGCATTTTCGTTCTTGCAGGTTCGGCGATGGCGCCGGCTACCCGAGAAACTGCGCTGTCGTTACCGAGGGCATCCATATTTCGCTCCTGAGCGAATCATCGGGTTCAAAGGTGTTCGATAGTAGCGGTTCTTCGTGGACAGGACCTACGCAATGACGCCTTTTGAAGCGGTTACACAGACTGATCCCTACGTTTATTACGCGGGTCTCAGGCAGCAGAACGGTCTGCTATTCGATACGTCTCTGCGCTTATGGATTGCGAGCAGTGCCAACGCAGTCGAAGCCGTGCTGAGGCATCCCGACTGCCGGGTACGCCCCTTGAACGAGCCTGTGCCAGCGGCCATTGCGCAAAGCGCCGCAGGCAGGGTTTTCGGCCGGTTGATGCGTATGAACGAGGGCGCGCGGCACCTGTGCCCGAGAATGGCGATCGAACCGGCCCTGGCGGCCGTCGACCCGCAAGGCCTTGCAGACACTGTGTCACGCGTGGTCGAGGGCCTCGATAATCCGGGCGATAACCTTGATGAGTTGATGTTCACGTTACCGGCGTGCGTCATTGCATCGGTGATCGGCGTCCCGCCCCGCCAGCTACGTGAGGTTGCCAAGCTGACCCGGGATTTCGTCGCCTGCCTGTCGCCGCTGAGCGACGACGTTCAGCTCGGCAAGGCCAATGGCGCGGCCACTCGGCTCAGCCAGGTATTCAGTGAGCTGCTCAATAACGAGGCTGAAGGGAGCTGCTTGTTGAGCGCGCTGCGCAACAGCGGTGAAACCCGTGCCTGGGAAGATCGCGATGCGTTGATCGCTAACCTGATCGGCCTGTTGTCACAGACCTGCGAGGCCACCGCCGGCCTGATCGGCAATAGCCTGGTTGCGCTCCAGCGTCAGCCTGACCTGCTGGAAACCCTGCGAGCCGCGCCAATGCTGGCTGCGGAGTTAGTGGCAGAGGTGGCGCTACCTGCCCTCCCTGAATGGGCGCATCCCGCAGTTCGAGCAGGACCGGCGCACCCAACCCTGATCGCCGCCATTGTTCAAGCATGACCAAACACGCCACAATCCCAGCGCTGCGTTGACACTGCCACCTGCCCAGACTCAATTGAACACTCACCCGGAGTGCCCCATGCTCATTGTCTTCAGCGGCCTGCCCGGCACCGGCAAAACCACGATTGCTCGAGCACTGGCACAGCAGATCAGCGCCGTTTACCTGCGTATCGACCTGATCGAACAGGCCATTCGCGATGCCGGCGTGCTGGCGGGCGATGTGGGTACCAGCGGCTACGGCGTGGCGAATGCGTTGGCGCTGAGTAACCTGCGCTTGGGCCATACGGTGGTCGCCGATTGCGTGAACCCGGTCAGGGAGAGCCGCGAAGCGTGGAAGCGCGTGGCTGCCACGGCAGGCGTGGCGTTGCTGGATGTCCAGGTGATTTGCTCGGACCGGCAGGTACATCAACGGCGGGTCGAAAGCCGCGCAGGCGATATTCCCGGCCTGGTTCCGCCCACGTGGCCATCCGTTCTGGCGCATGAGTACGAGGAATGGGATGAGGTGCCGGTCATGCTCGATACCGCCCTGCTCACACCGGACCAGGCTGTCGCACTAATCCTGAAGAACCTCATATTGGTATAGAAAGAAATCTCTGTGGCGAGCGGGCTTGCCCTAATGCCGATCAGTTAAGCGAACGCAATGCTTAAAGCAACGAAGATCAAATGTGGGAGCGGGCTTGCTCGCGAAGACGTCGGCACAGCAAACATTGATGTTGACTGACCCACCGCTTTCGCGAGCAAGCCCGCTCCCACAGGGGATTGCGCTTAACTGACTGGCATTGGGGCAAGCCCGCTCGCCACAGAAGCCCGCTCGCCACAAGAAGCGCGTTCTTCAAAAAAGCACCGCGTGTCTCAGAGCACACTCCCCATCGCCTTCATCAACACCAGGTCGCGCGCATAAATATCCGGCGCATACACCAAGCCTCCCTGACGATCGACCTCCACCGTCCAGTAACCCAACAACACCGGCACCGGGGTCGCCAGCCTGAACTCGTGGGTCACGCCTGTGGCCAGCAGTTCATCGGTACGTGCGCGTTCGGCCGGGCTCACCAGCAGATCCCTTAATAACAAGGGCTGCTCGACCCGCACACAGCCCGAGCTGAACGCCCGTGGCCCTTTGGTGAACAGCGGCTGGCTCGGCGTATCGTGCAGATACACCGAATACGGGTTGGGGAAACGCATTACGATTTTGCCCAGCGGGTTGCGCGGGCCGGCCTCCTGGCGCAGCAGGATATTGCCGGGATGCGCCCAGTCGATCAGTTCGGGCGCCAGCGGCTGGCCTTCGGCGTCGAGCACTTGCAGGTTTTGCTGGCGCAGGTATTCGGGGTTCAGACGGATGGCCGGCAGCTTATCCTCGCGCATGATGGTGGGCGGGATGGTCCAGGTCGGGTTGAGGGTCAGCCGCGTGATGCGCGACTTGAGCAGCGGTGTCTGGCGTTCCGCGCGCCCCACTTGCAGACGGGTTTGCCACACGGGGATGCCGCTCTGGTAGACGCTCAGCTGGGCGGCGGCCACGTTGACCAGCACGCCTTCGGGCTCCAGGTCCTGGGCCAGCCAACGGAAGCGTTCAAGGTTGATACGCAGTTGCTCGCGGCGGATCGACGGGCTGATGTTGAGTTCGGCCACGGTGCCGGCGCCAATCACGCCGTCGGCCTGCAGCGAGTGGCTGAGCTGGAAGGCCTTGACCGCCTTGACCAGTTCGTCGCGGTATTGCTGGCCGCTGGGCGCCTCGACGAGGTAGCCACCGTTGACCAGGCGCTGTGCCAGTTCCGGCACGCGTGGGTCTTCCATGCCGGGGCGCAACAGCGGGCCGCTGGCGACCGGGCCCCAATGCGGCAACGGTTGCTGGCGCACACTGGAATAGGCGTTGCGCAGGCTGCGGTACAAATCGGCACTGGGCCTTGCCTGGTCGAATGCCTGGGCCATGTCCTGCAGGCCCAACGCGGCGAAGACCAGCACCTCGGTGTCGGGGTCGCGCTCCGGCGGCCGGGAATGCCACAGCGGCTCGAAGCGCGACTGCTGCAGGCGTCCGTAATGCAAGTCGTGCAGGGCTTGCAGGTAGCGCTGGCTGATGTCGATATCGCTGCACAGCACATTGGCCGCGGCATCCACGGCGGGCAGGCTATAGTGGGTGGGGTCCAGGCCGTCGTCGGCAAGCATCAGCAACTGGGATTGCAGGGCTTGGCGGCGTTCATCGGCAGGCCACAGCGGCGCATTACCCTGCTGTTGGTAGAAAACTTGCAGGCGCAATTGGCCGGCGACGTCGATCTGCGGCGCCAGGCCGGGGCAGACACTGGGCAGTTGCGCCAGGGCCTGTTGCACCGGGGCCAGGTCCACCGGCGCAGGCATGGCAACCGGCAACGGCTCTGCCGGCAGCGCTTCGGCTGTGGCGACCAATGGTGCAACGAGCAGGCAAATGCTCAAGTAACATGCGTGTTTTTTGAACAAGACTTGCTCCAATCCACAGTGGGGGGTTGTACTGTAGATGCTGACTTTCATGTGCCGGGTCACGATGTCCGCCCTGGGCCTGTTCACCCTGAGCCTGGCTATGTTGAGCAATTCTGCGCTCGCCGCCAATGGCACCCCTCCTTCCTTGTATAGCAGCCTGGCGCGATCGGCTCCAGAACTCAATCCCACGGTGCTCAAAAGCGCACTGAATGCGGTGCAATGCGCGGTCAACAATGGCGAAGAACGCTCCGAGCGCCTGGCCGTGATTGATTATTCCCAGCCTTCGACCGCCCGTCGCCTGTGGATTTTCGACCTGCGCAAGAAAACCCTGGTCCTGCGTGACCTGGTGGCCCATGGCGCAAAATCCGGAGAAAACTTCGCCACCGAGTTTTCCAATCTCGAAGGCAGCCACCAATCCAGCCTGGGCCTGTTCCGCACCCAGGAAAGTTACCTGGGCACCCACGGTTACTCGCTGCGCATGGACGGCCTGGAACCGGGCTTCAACGACCTGGCCCGCGACCGCGCGATTGTGATCCACGCCGCCGATTACGTAAGCCCGCTGTGGAGCAAACGCGAAGGCCGCATCGGCCGCAGCCAGGGTTGCCCGGCCGTGCGCCCGCAAGTCGCGCGCCAAGTGGTGGACAAGCTCAAGGATGGGCAGTTCATGTTCTCGTGGTACCCGGACCAGCGCTGGCTGAAGTCGTCGACCTACCTCAATTGCAAACCCCAGCAGGTGGCAAGTAGTCGTACAATCCGTGGCGGTTAGCCTGTCTTCATCGATAAAAGAGAGCGTCGAATGCTTCTACACACGTCCACCTGGATTGAGATCGGTCAGTTCCTGGAGCGCAGCCGCACGGTGGTGATCCCCATCGGCTCCAACGAACAGCACGGCCCCACCGGCCTGTTGGGCACCGACTGGATGTGCCCGGAAATCATCGCCCATGAGGCGCAGAAGAACGCCGACATCCTGATCGGTCCGACCTTCAATATCGGCATGGCCCAGCACCACTTGGGCTTTCCCGGCACCATTTCCCTGCGCCCTTCCACCTTTATCGCCGCCATTGGTGATTGGGTGCGCTCGCTGGCCGGGCATGGTTTCGACAAGATCCTGTTTCTGAACGGCCATGGCGGCAATATCGCCACCATCGAAGCGGCATTCTCCGAGCTGTACGCCGAAGCGAGCTTCGCCCGCCGCCCGGCCGGGTTTGCGCTGAAACTGGTGAATTGGTGGGACCTGGAAGGCGTGACCGACCTGGCCCAGCGCCAATTCCCGGTCGGCCATGGCAGCCATGCCACCCCGTCTGAGATCGCGGTGACGCAGTGGGCGTACCCGGATTCGATCAAGACCGCCGACTACTCGCCGCGAATCGCCAATACCGGGCCGATCCGTGAAGCGATGGACTTTCGCGCACGGTTTCCGGATGGGCGTATGGGGTCCGATCCGGCGTTGGCGACGGTGGAGAAAGGTGGAGAGTTGGTGGCGCTGGCGGCGCAAGGCCTGATCAAAACGGTTAACAACTTCAGCAACGAAGCAAAACCCTGAGCCTTACACCCATCCAAAATGTGGGAGCGGGCTTGCTCGCGAAGGCGGTGTGTCAGTTAGCTCATTCGGGTCTGACACTCCGTATTCGCGAGCAAGCCCGCTCCCACATTTGGGGCTATGCGGCGTCGGCAGCTATATGCATTCCTGCGCAGCAAGCTCCAACCGCGACGGCTTGATCGCCGAGGCCAACGGCTTGCGCTCATACAGGAACACCTTGCCGCCCTCCTGGGACTTGTAGGCTTCCAGTACATCATCGGCGGCAAACTTGCTGGTCAACAGCACTTTGGCGTGACGCGAGTTCTGCGTCACAGTGGAGGTGATGCCATGCTTTTCCAGCTTGGGCAGCACACATTTGACATAGGCCTCGGGGTCCTTGGTGGTCTGCAGGGTCAGCGTCGGAGCGTTAGGGGCGGACACACATCCCGCCAGCAACAGGGAAGCAAAGGCCAAGCCCGGGGCGAAAAAAGCGCGCATGAAAAATTCCTGACTATAAAAAAATAAAAGTTCACATCAACCCGCACGTTGCCCAGCGTGAAGCAGTGCCTTGAGCGACGCATCGAACTGCTTCAAGGCGTCGAGCTGCACATCCCGCTGCTGCTCGATCTGCGCGGCAACTTCCGGCGCGGCCTTGTCATGCACCCATACCGACGGCACCCGCTTGTGCACCGCGCCCTCGGCCTTGGCGATGTACTGCAGGTTCGCGTCGTAGAACCGCGCAATAAACCGCGCTTCGACCTGATCGTTACGCTGGGTCAGCAGTTGGTTATGGGTATCGAGCATCACCACCACGTCGGGGCGAGCCTGCACCAGGGTGTCCAGGTTGTCGTACACGGTGACCGACAAAAAAGTGCCTTGCAGCGAGCTCATCAACCAATCAATGGCCAGCTCCGGGTCGGAGCTATTGACGAACGCCTGGCGGATGCGCCCGTCGAGGGCATCCTTGGCGCCATTCAAGGCCATGTCGTGGTAGCGTTCAAGGTAGCTGAGGTTGTCGCGGGTATTATCGCTCAACAATACACCCACCGATTGCGCGCGCTGCAGAGAGTTTACGCTACCGACGATAGGTAGCAAATGGCCTGTACGCAGATCATCGGCGATCGCCGCGTTGTTGATCACAGCGGTGCCCAGCATCACCATCATTAAAGCCAGCTGAATAAACGTCCTCATCGCGCATTTCCTTGAAAGCGTCTCGATGGGGCGATTTTGCGCTTTTGCTGCAAAAACAGAACTTGCGATCCGTGATGGTGACTATTATCTGAACCGATAGTGCACCTATAAAACCTATAAGGACCACGCCATGAAGCCCCACCAGAAAACCTTCGACCGCATCCGCGAAGCCGTCCTGCCGGAATTTCGTGAGCGGGTCGCCGATTATCTGGCCGACTATGAAGGCGTGCTGCAAGACACCGCCGTTGACGCCACCCGGTTCCAGGCCAGCGCCCAGCAGTTGCGCGGTTACCTGCGTGGCTTGAATACCACGCGGGTGCTGGGCATGGCGGATTGGGAAGACCTGGACCGGCGCGTCGCGCAAATGGCCCAAAGCCCTACAGCGCAGGGCGTTGCAGGTTGACCCACGCCTGCACGGACGGTCGCTGCCACTGGTGTTGCGCGTAAACCACCAGTTCGGCCGGCACCTGGTCGCCATTGAGAATCAGGCGGTTGAGCATCACCGCCAGGTCCACGTCGACAATCGACCATTCGCCGAACAGGTAAGCCGCATTATCCGCCAACAGCGTCTGCGCTGCGCTGATCAACTTGGTGGCTGCCGCTTCGGCCACGGGTGACAACGGCGGCATTTTCTGCCCGTAGAACACCACCAGCGTCGAGCGCTCCTGGCGGATCGGCAGCAAATCGCTGCGCAGCCACGCCTGCACCTGCCGCGCCCTCGCCCGCTGCCTGGGATCGGCCGGGTACACCGGCGTCTGCGGGTAAACCTCTTCCAGATACTCGGTAATCGCCGACGACTCCGACAACGCAAAGTCACCGTCCACCAGCGTCGGCACACGCCGGGTCAGGGACAGTTGGGCAAAGTCAGCCGCCTGCTGCTGCGCGGCGTCCAGGTCCAGGGTGAGTGTGTCGAAAGCCAGGCCTTTTTCCCGCAGGGTGACGAACACCGACAGGGCGTAGGGGCTGGTGTACAACGAATCAACGTAGAGGCGCAGCGGGCGATGGCTCATGGACGATCTCCTTGGATGAAGCGCTACGCTACGAGATCAAGTTCGATAATGACAAATGCATTGTTTTTATAGGGGCATTCCTGGTGGGAATAGAGGGCGACAGTTACAACATCGAGCTCACACGGATGCAGGGCTGGCCCCGTCGCGATACTGAGCACTGGCAGAAGATCGCGGCCTGAGCGATAAAACGGCAGGGCAAGGTCTACGATTCCGCCCGCTTTAGTTTTTTCAATATCGCAATACAAATACAGGCATCTTGAAAAGCGGTACCTACTGAGGAAAAAATAGTAGTTCTACTTTGATATCTTTGATAATCCTCCCGCAATAGTTGCGAAATTGAAACCGACTCTCGGTGATAACTGCCTGCTTCACTGATCGCCGCCCCTCGATCCTCTACCACCAGTAGCGACCGTGGAACCAGTTCAAGCGGAAATTCGCGAGAAGTCAGCGTGTGTTTTCCTATCGCATTCACATGGACGCCTTCCATAACATCACGAGCGGCAAACAGTGGCTCCGCGCATGTGGTAGCGGTGCAAACAATGTCCGCATTTTCAACCGCCGAGCGGACATCCTCGCAGCCTTGGAATACTATGCCGCGCGCAAACTGATCGACAGCACGGACGATGAAGCGCTCCACATGGTGCTGGTTGCGAGAATGCACAGCCACACTCTTAATATCCCTCACACATAAGACCGCATTCAGAGCGGCCATCGCTTGAGCCCCGGTGCCAATGACAGCAAGCTTTGCTGACGGCTCACGTGCAAGTAGATCAGTAGCGAGCCCCGCAGTTGCGCCGGTCCGCAAAGAGGTAATTGCGCCAGCATCAAATTGAGCCATTATCTGACCAGTAAAACCCTCCTGAACCACTACCACACCGTTAATAGACTTGCACCCTTTATTCATATTGCAAGCATGATGAGAAATTACCTTCACAATGAAAAAATTATCGTATTTGGAATAGTACGGCATCACACCAAACGTTGCTTTATTCTCATCGTCTCTGATCAAGGTACGAGGTGGACAACCCTCTAACTTGTCGTAACAAGCATAACCGGCACGCAAGGCCTCAATAGACTCCTTCATGCTAATCACACCCTGTATGGCTGGCTCATCCAAAATAAGCATATTGACCTCTTGGCAATCGCTACCTATACGAGATTAATTAAAAAGCTGCGCTCACAAGTTAAAAACACTTCACCGGAATCTTTAAGCCCCTTTGTCCTTACGCTCACAATGCCTTGCCCTGGGCGACTTTGAGAGCGGCGCTTCGCTATCACCTCACTTTCGGCGTAGATCGTGTCTCCTACGAATACCGGACTTAAAAGGCGCACCTTATCCCAGCCAAGATTTGCGATACCTTTTGCACTGGTACTTGCCAAGCTCATCCCACCAACGATCGAAAATGTAACGAGGCTCGATACCAGAACAACGCCAAATTCCGTATCCCTTGCAAAGTTTGAATCGATATGCAAAGGGTGATTATTCATGCTGACCAGAGACATCCATATATTATCAGCCTCAGTAATTGTGCGACCGGGTCTATGTTCATAAATCTCACCCACCTCAAAATCATTAAAACTGAGCCCATGATCCTCTCGATAACGTCCAGGTGAAAGCTCAACCAACCTGCTTAGTGCCTTATAAGGCATATCCTGAATACTCATAGAGCTTTCTTCCTATCTTTACTTACAATCAACTGTTGAGTGGCAAGCAATTTTTTCGCCAAAATTTCAAAAGGTGGTCCGATCATTTCTCCGTCTATAGAGGTGACCGCCGTGGGCAATTCAGACGAACTCAGTGACGCAATAATAGCTTTGGCTTTTTCCAATTCTATTTGAGTCGGGGAAAATAGTTCATTAATCAAATTGACTTGTGAAGGATGTATTGCAATTTTCCCCGAGTAGCCGAGCTCTCTAGCTGATTCAATCTCATCTCTCAACTGTGACTCACTCATCAAAGTAAAGCACGGTGTATCTATAACCTTCACCCCCGCACTCAATGCAGCAAGAGCCATCTCGCACTTAACTTGCATCAATGCCGACCTGGAAAGACGAAAGGCGATTTCAGACGACAGATCAGCGCCACCTAAAATCAAGCCGCATATATCTACGGAACCATTAATGATAGCGTCAATTCTGCGCAAGCCCTTTAGCGTTTCAACAACTCCAAATATTTTAGTACACGCCCCAGTAACGGACATTAACTCGCCAAGTATGCGTAACTCACCGGACGACTCCACCTTCGGAATGACCAGATACTTCGGAACAATATTGTTGTCCATGAGAAATACCAAATCCCTGATACCCTCTGGTTTGGAGAGAGCATTCACTCTGATGGCCAGTTCACATCGGCTCCACATTGTTTTCTCTAACGTTAACAGTCTTGCACGCGCCAACTGTTTCTTGTGCCCAGGTATGGAGTCCTCCAAATCCAATAGTGTTATGTCTGCTGCTGACCGGGCAATTTTTTCTTTCAAACCTTCCTTTAAGGCTGGTATACACAACCAACTTCTAGCCAGCATATCCATAAAAACTCCTTTTTATTGATAGTAAAATCGCCACTGCCGCTCCCAGCCCGCCTAAACCAAAAGCCAGCCAAGCAACGCCGTGCATTCCAACGGGAATAACCAGTGACGCCAAAGTTCCGAGTAACAGGGCTACTAACTGCTGTAAAAAACTGAACAGCATCATCGACTCAATACCCGGGTAATTTTTTACCGCCATGGATGCGACACAGGGATACATCATTGCCTGAGCATACCAAACCGCAAGATATGCCATGACGACAAAGTGTTGCTTCACATACGCCAATATTGTCAATAAAAATATTAAGGCCGCTAAAATCATCACGCTGGAACCCACTACCGATAGCGCATTAAGACTAATCGACTTCAATGCTATTCTTACAGACAGCGTTCCGAGAAAGTAAGCAAGCCCCAACCAGGTTCCGAACATCCCATACTCCGAACTCCCCCAACCCATAAGCATTTCAAAGACATAAACACCCACGCCTTGAAACACGACAAACACCCCGTACCCGCAACCGCCTAATATCACGGGCAGATAAAAATGGCGCTTGCGTATTATAAATGCATACTTTTTGCTGTTAGTGCGCTGCCGTTCACAGGTATCAAGGCCGCACAGCGTATTTTTTACACTCAACACAAGGAAAATCGTAGTGACCGAACCGAAAGCCATAATAAAAGAAATGACTTCCCAGCGACCGAACGAAACCACATGTCCGCCGGCGACTTGCCCCATGATCAATGCAAAAACAAATGAGTAGGACAATAATGTTAAATGCTTCGCCAAGCGCGCACCCGAGAAAATTTCAGATAATAGCGCCCGTCCTATCAAGGCAGCACCCCCTGCGCCAAAGCCTTGCAGTAGCCTGGAGAGATAGAAACCTGTATCGTAGCGTGCCAATATCGACATTAGACTTGCGCTCAAAAAAATACAGCAGAATGCCAAAAGCACGGTCGAACGACCAAATGCACGAATAACACGAACCGCGAAGGTGAGTGGAACTACTGCACCGCCTAAATACATCAGCAGGGAGTTATATCCTTCGACCTCACTCATATTAAGCGCGCCGACAATAGCCGGCATGACAGGCAAATAGAGTGTAACGCCCAACTGCGCCATCATCGTTGTACTGCAGGCTAACCCTAACATCCTTGCGTCTGACTGCACTTTCCGTTCTCCAGCGCCATTTGAGGGGGAGTGAATAGCTAGAATACCGATCTCACGGCAGCACAGAACCTCACCAGATCAGCTTCCTCTAGATTCGCTCTCAACATGATTCGCAAGCCAGGCATGCTTTTGGGCACAACCGGATAAAATAACGGAGAGGTATAGAACCCCTGGCTCATCAAGTTTGCCGCTGCTGAAATCGCGTGACCTTCGTCAACCATTGGAATCAGCCGTATCGGTAAGCCGTCCCCGACCGCAGCAGTGGGAATAAGCTCATCAAAATTTTTTATATTTCCAGCCAGTCTTTTTTGTAAAATATTTATTTCATCAGTTGCATGTATCTGAGCGGAAGCCAATATTGCTCCGAGGCCCGCTGTATTGATCCGCTGAGACCATGAAAGCGGACCACCGAATCGCAGCAGGCTTGAACGCTTAATCGTATTATCAAAAAATATGGCGCCGCCGGAGCCCCCAAAGCCTTTATTCAATGATGTAACAATCATCGTCTGGGCATTCAACCCACCCATTGTTTCAAGGACCACGCCCCGTCCATTTCGGCCTCTGATCGACAGTCCGTGGGCTTCGTCATACAAAACAAACAAGCCATATCTGTCTTGCAGCGCCGTCAATTCCTTTATTTTTGCAATCCCTCCGGTGCTATAGACACCATCCGCCACATAGGCGACTCGCGAGTTTTTCCTGCAACATTCCTCTAGGAAGTCCAGATCATTGTGAGGGGCAGTGACAACCTGTGTTTCATCTGCGCACACCGGCTTCATTAAACTCAAGCAAAAATGTGCAGCACGATCAAACACCATCAAAGGCGATTTACCCTCGGTAAAGAAACCCGCCGCCAACAGGGGTAGCACAGCAGACGCAGCTGACGCACATGACGATGTCGTCAGCACGTTAAGGGAGAACAAATCAGACAGGGAAGACTCTACCTCTTCCAGCAATGGCAGCTTGATTCTAACTCTGGACGTAGAAGAGTTCAGCACGCCGGTATTTCTCAGTGCTGCCATGCTTCCTTCTACTATTTTTGGATTTGAATCCAGACCCAGGTATGAGTAAGAGCACATATTAATAAACTCTTTCTCGGATGACGCCATTAATCCATTACCCAGGTGTTTAGCGATAATCCCACTCATACCAGCTTCTTCGGTGCGATCCCAAAAGGGATCTCCCGCTGCAGAAATCTTTTGTATATTTGAATAACTGTTCATACACCTACCTATCCATGTTGAGAATGACAAGTCAGTAGGAATACTTAAACAGGCAAAAAAAATTTACAAGCAGGTAGAATATGGGATTAAGGCCAAAACTTCGTAGGCAAATTCCTCAATTTATAATGAGTGCATTCAACGGGATGCACAGATATGCCTAGGACATTCAAAGCGACACTTGGTCATTCCCGAGGCGCTTGAATAAGCGCCCCGTTACACGGCTATCCCGCAAATCCGCCTTGGTCCAAAAACGCCTGCTCTTGCTCAGTGGTCATCCTGCCCAACACCGCATTGCGATGGGGGAAACGCCCGAACCGCTGGATACTCTCGGCATGTTGCCTGGCCCAGCGGTAGGTGTTGGCGTCCAGTGGCTGGTTGAGAACCAGGGAGCGCTGCTGATCGGCCGGGTCTTCCGAATGTTCGAACGGCAGATAGCAGAACGCACGCAATGACGGCTCGATCTGCTGATCCAGGCCGGCGTCGAGCATGCGCTGGGCGTAAAGCCGTGCCAGTGGGTCGGTGGCGAACATATGGGCGGTGCCACGAAATGCATTGCGCGGGTATTGGTCGAGCAGGATCAGCAACGCCAGCGCCCCTTGCGCCGAGTCCAGCCAGCTTTCCAACTCACGCCGGGCGGCTTGCAGATGGGCGATGTGGAAGGCGTCGCGGAACGTGGCGTCGAAGGCTGCGTTCTTGGCGAACCAGCGTTTGGGGCCGGCTTGTTTCCAAAAGTCGATGACGGCGTGTGGGGTAGTCATGGTCAGGGCCTGCGCAGACGATTTGGTCTGACCGTATCAGAATCCAGGGCACGGCGAGGATCAAATGTGGGAGCTGGCTTGCCTGCGATAGCATCACTGTGGTTTTACAGATGGACCGAGTGTCCGCATCGCAGCATAGCTATCTACACAACCTTCAAAGGCTGGCAAGTTTCCCTGTGGCGAGCGGGCTTGTCCCGCGTTGGGCTGCGAAGCAGCCCTAAAATCAGGCTCTGCGGAATGTCTGATATACCGCATTCTCCTTACTGGGGTTGCTTCGCAGCCCAACGCGGGCGGTGCGACGATTCGACAAGCCCGCTCGCCACAACAGCCCGTTCTCTGGGGCTTCAGCGTCAAGATACCTATGCGCCTCGCAGGCAAGCCAGCTCCCACATTGATTTGTGTCTTGCTTTAGAAATCGACGGTGGCCGACAGCTTGACTGTACGCGGCTCCCCCTGGGTCAGGTAGTTGTTGGCCGTCGACGCCGACGCCCAATACGCCTTGTTCGCCACGTTCTCCACGTTGGCGCGCAAGGTGATGTACTTGTCGTCAGCCTTGAAGCCATAGCGCGCGCCGAGGTCGACGCGGGTCCAGGCGGGGATGCTCAGGGTGTTGCTGGCGTTGACGTATTCGCCACCGGTGCGCAACAGTCGCGCGTTGACGGCGGCGCCCTGCAGGCCGGGAATGTCCCAATCGGCGCCGACGTTGTACTGGAAGCGCGGCACGCCGGCGGCGCGGTTGCCGTCACTCAGACCGTTGGAGGTATTGTTCAACTCGGTGTTCATCCAGGTCGCACCGGCCAGCAGGCGCAGGCCGTCAAGCGGTTCGCCGAAGAGGTTCAGCTCCACGCCCTTGTTGATTTGCTCACCGTCGACGCTGAAGGTGCTGGTGCCATTGGCATTGGTGTTGGTGGCGCTGCTCGGCTGCTCGATGCGGTAGACGCCCAGGGTCGCGCCAAAGGTATCCCAATCCATCTTGACCCCCGCCTCCGTCTGTTTGCTGCGGTTAGGCGCAAACACCTCGCCGGGGTTGGTGACGTTGGTCAACGGCGCAGTCGGCCCCTGGGCCAACCCTTCGATACGGTTGGCATAGAACGACACGTGCTGCCACGGCTTGACCACCAGCCCATACACCGGCGTGGTGATGGTCTCGGCATAGTTGGCATTGCGCACCCCGGAGGTGGTGTTCCAGCCATCCACTTCGATGGTCTGGCGCCGCACGCCGAGTGTCAGCAACACGCGGTCATCGATAAAGCCCAGGGTGTCGGACACAGCGGCGCTTTTGATGCGGTTCTTGCCTACGATGCGCGGGTCATGGATATCGCCGCCGAAGTAAGTGACCGAAGGACGCGGAATCTGCACCGGGTTGTACAGATTGCCCGGCTGACGATTGGCCTGGGTGATCGCTTCAAACGCCGAACGCTGCTCCCCCCAGATGCCGGACAAACCGACGTTGACTTGGTGGGTCACCGGTCCGGTATTGAAGTGCCCGTTCAGGCCGGCCATGGCGCTCTTGTTGTCTTCGTCATGGGGCGAGTACAAAAAGCCCACGCGGCCACTGCCATCGTTGCCCACGTACAGCGACGAATACTGGCCATTCTCCCGCGTGTGCTTGGCGCCGCCGCCTACGTAGGCGGTCCAGCTTTCATTCAAGTCGTACTCGGCGTTGAACATGCCGTAGGTGTCTTCCAACTCGGACCAACTCCAGTCCTGGGCGTAGTTGTGCCTGGCCGATGGCGCCTTCGGCACCTTGCTGCCATTGGGATACACCACGGAACGGCCATTGTTGATGCGCTCTTTCTGGTAGCCGAAATCGGTGGACACGCGCAGGCGATCACCCCGGTAATCCAGGGCGACCGCCACCAGTTGCGAGCTGTTGAATTCGTCTTCGATGGCCGTGTCGCCGCCATGCCTGGCCAGGTTGACGCGCGCGCCGAAGCGGTTGTCTTCACCGAACCGCTGGCCCAGGTCGAGGTGGCCGCCGCGCTGGCCATCGGTGGTGGTGTCGAGGGTGATGCTGCGGGTGGGTGTGTCTTCGGCGCGCTTGGGCACCAGGTTGACGCTGCCGCCAATGCCGCTGCCCGCCGGCGACACGCCGTTGACGAACGCATTGGGGCCTTTGAACAATTCGACCCGTTCCAATGCTTCGGTGGTGATGATCTGCCGTGGCAGTACGCCGTACAGGCCGTTGAAGGCAATGTCATCGGTATTCAGCGGCAGCCCGCGAATGGTAAATACCTGGGAAAAATTGCCGAAGCCTGACGACTGGCGCACCGACGCGTCATTGAGCAGCACATCCCCTACGGTGCGCGCCTGCTGGTCAGCGATGGTCTTGGCGGTGTAGCTGACCACACTGAACGGCACGTCGTTGATCGAGCGATTGCCCAGCACGCCCATACGCGCCGAACGCGCGACCTGGCCACCGGCATAGGTATCCGCCTGCGCGCCGCTGTCGCCGCTGATGGTGGTCGCGCCCAGTTGCAGCGCATCGCCCGTTGCTTCGGGCACCAGGGTGTAACCGTTCGCACCGGTGCTTTGCAGCGTATAACCGCTGCCTTGCAGCAAATGCATGAAGCCTGACTGCGCGGTGAAGCTGCCCTGCAAACCGGCGCTTTGCTGGCCGTTGAGCAGCGTGGAATCAAATGAAAGCGGCACGCCGGACATCGCCGCGAACTGCGCCAGCACATTGCCCAACGGCCCCGGCGCAATGCTGTAGCTGCGCGCCGCGCTGGCCGACCCCGCGTCCGCCGCCACGGCGCTGTGCAACGGTGCGATGGCCGCAAGGGCGATGGCCAGGCTCAAGGCCTTCAAAGGGCGGATGGGGTGGGGTGTGAAGGTCATGGGCATTCCTGTCGGCGCGGTGCGATGTTGAGGGTTCTCCCCTTACACCGGGCGACAACGAAAAAGGTATCAGCAACGCTCGACAATAATCTCAGCGCGGCTCGAGGGTCACCCAGTAACCGGTCAAGCTGCTGACCTTGACCGGCAAGGTGTCCTGCAGCAGGCGCAGGCTGGCGTCGGTGTCGCGCAGGGGAAACGCCCCGGACACGGTCAGCCCGGCCACACTGGCGTGGCAACGCAGCACGCCGTGACGGTAACGCCCCAGCTCATCGAGCAGATCGGCCAGACGCATGTGCTGGGCCAGCAGCATGCCGTTTTCCCAGGTCGTCGCACTGATATTCAATGGCTGCACCGCTGCCATGGCATCGCTGCCAAATGCACTTTGTTCACCGGCCTTGAGCACCCGCCCACCGCCGGCGTGCTGCGGCACCATCTCCACCGCGCCTTCGAGCACCGCGACGCGGCTGTTCTGCTCGTCCACCCGTACGCTGAAATGTGTGCCCAGGGCGCGGGCGGTGCCGTGGCGGGTCTGCACGATAAACGGGCGATGGGTCGGTGCGGGGTCCTTGGCGGTGGTGACCATCACTTCGCCCTGCAACAGGTCGATGCGTCGCACCTGATCAGTGAAGGCAATATTCAGCGAGCTGGCGGTGTTGACCAGCAGGTGCGTGCCGTCGGGCAAGGTGACGTTGCGTTGCTCGCCCACTGCGGTGTGCTGGTCGGCGGTCCATGGCTGCCACGGTTTTTGCCGGTACGCCAGCCAGCTCGCCGGCCCCGCCAGCAGCAACAGCCCGAGCGCTTGCCGCCGGCCCAGGGATTTTTTGCGGCCGATGCGCTTGAGGGTATCGCCGGCAATCGCGGCCGGCACGCTGTCGAAATCCTCCAGGATCGCCTGCGCGCGTTGCCAGGCCAGGGCGTGCTGGGCGCTGCGGCCCTGCCATTGGGCGATGGAGCGGCGGTCGTCGTCGGTGGCGCTGCCGGATTGCAGCTGCACCATCCAATCAGCGGCTTCGCCGAGAATCTGCGGGTCGATGGACGGGCTCATGCCACGCTCAGGCACGCAAGGAATGCATCGCGCATGTAGCGTTTGACCGAGACCAGCGACACCGCGAGCTCATCGGCGATCTGTTGGTAGGTGAGGCCATCGATCTGCGACATCAGAAAGGCTTGGCGGGTTTTCGCCGGCAAGTCGCGCAGCATGGCTTCGATGCGGTACAGCGCTTCGAGGATCAGCCAGCGGGTTTCCGGCGACGGCACCTCCTGCTCGGGCAGGTGCGCGATGGCCTCCAGGTAGGCGCGCTCGACTTCCTGGCGGCGCCAGCTGTCGATCATCAAGCCCTTGGCGATATGGGTAAGCAACGCGCGCGGCTCGCTGCCGAAACCGGCGCCGTTCTGGCGGGTGAGCAAGCGCATGAACGTATCGTGGGCCAGGTCGGCCGCATCGCTGGCATTGCCCAACTTGCGGTCGAGCCAGCGGTACAACCACCCGTGGTGTTCGCAGTACAAATCCTGGATAGGCCGATTGAGGGAGGACGACATGCAAATCACCGGCGCGGTGGCCAAGGAGTAATTAAGAATTGATCGCATTCTAATCCGAGCAACGAATCGCGGCAACGCGCAAATTAATGTTATAGGATAACGCCCCACTTCCACCCTGCCCTGTGAAACTCGCCCATGACTGACGCTGTTCCCTTGCGCCAACGCCTGCTTTCCATCGACGCCCTGCGCGGCCTGGTGATCCTGTTCATGCTGCTGGACCACGTGCGTGAGACCTTCCTGCTGCACCGCCAGGTCAGCGACCCTATGAACATCGACAGCACCGAGCCGGCGCTGTTTATCAGCCGTACCCTCGCCCACCTGTGCGCGCCGGTGTTTGTGTTGCTCACAGGTTTGTCGGCCTGGCTGTACGGGCAGAAATACCAGGGCCGGCGCGATGTGTCGGCGTTCCTGTTCAAGCGCGGGCTGTTCCTGGTGGTGCTGGAATTTACCCTGGTCAACTTCGCCTGGACCTTCCAGTTGCCGCCCAGCGTGATCTACCTGCAGGTGATCTGGGCGATCGGCGTGAGCATGATCGCCCTCGCCGCGCTGGTATGGCTGCCGCGTCCACTGTTGATCGGCGTGGCGCTGGTGATCATTGGCGGGCATAACCTGCTGGATGGGCTGCACGTGGGCGCGGGGTCGGCGTTGCAGGTGCCGTGGTCGATCCTGCATGAGCGCAGTTGGATCGAGGCGGGCGACGCCCTGCGCCTGCGCGTGACCTACCCGGTGTTGCCGTGGATCGGCGTGATCGCCCTGGGCTACGGCCTTGGCCCGTGGTTCGCCAATAGCCTGGAACCGGCGTTGCGCCAGCGTTACCTGTTGCTCGGTGGCGTGGGCGCGTTGGTGGGGTTTGTGCTGTTGCGGGCGGTCAACGGGTATGGCGAGAAACCGTGGCAGGCATATGCCGACGGCGCGCAGACGTTAATGAGCTTTTTTAACGTGACCAAGTACCCGCCTTCGCTGTTGTTCCTGGCGTTGACCTTGGGCATTGGCTTGCTGCTGTTGCTGGCGTTTGAACGGGCCGGGCACAAGCGCTGGATTGGCATCTTGGCCACGTTCGGCGCGGCGCCGATGTTCTTTTACCTGCTGCATTTGTATGTGCTGAAAATGCTCTACGTCGCCTGTGTGGCGCTGTTTGGCCTCAATCACGGCAACTATTTCGGCTTCGACTCCATCGGCGCCATTTGGCTGGTGTCGCTGTTGTTGCCCTTGGCGCTTTACCTGCCGGTGCGCTGGTTTGCCGGGCTCAAGGCACGGCGCCGCGACCTGGCCTGGCTCAAATACCTGTAAAACTGGGTGGCTTTTCTGTGGGAGCTGGCTTCTACACTTAGATTGAGTCAGGCCAGTTCTGCCCGCAGTTGCCGCGCTGCCGTCACCATGTGGATCAACGCCGCTTCCGTCTCCGGCCAACCCCGTGTCTTCAACCCGCAATCGGGGTTCACCCACAACCGCTCGGCGGGTATCCGTTTGGACGCCTTGCGCAGCAGATTGGCCATTTCCGAGGCCTGCGGCACCCGCGGCGAATGAATATCATAGACCCCCGGCCCGATGTCATTCGGGTAAGCGAAGGCTTCAAACGCTTCAAGCAACTCCATGTCCGAACGTGACGTCTCGATAGTGATCACGTCGGCATCCATGGCCGCGAGGGACTCGATCACATCGTTGAATTCGCTGTAGCACATGTGGGTGTGGATCTGGGTTTCGTCCCGCACGCCCGAGGCGCACAGGCGGAACACGTCGGTGGCCCAGTCGAGGTAAGGCTGCCACTGCGCCTGGCGCAACGGCAGGCCTTCGCGGAAGGCGGCTTCGTCGATCTGCACGATCTTGATGCCGGCGGCTTCCAGGTCCACCACTTCGTCACGGATCGCCAGGGCGAGCTGACGGGCCTGCGTCTCACGGCTCACGTCTTCGCGGGGGAACGACCACATCAGCATGGTCACGGGGCCGGTCAGCATGCCTTTCATGACTTTATCGGTGAGGCCCTGGGCGTAGCGGATCCACTCTACCGTCATGGCTTTGGGGCGGCTCAGGTCGCCGAAGATCACCGCCGGTTTCACGCAACGCGAACCGTAGCTCTGCACCCAGCCAAAACGGGTGAACGCATAACCGTCCAACTGTTCGGCAAAGTACTCGACCATGTCATTGCGTTCGGCTTCGCCGTGCACCAGCACATCCAGGCCGAGGTTTTCCTGCACCTCAACGGCATGCTTGATCTCGCTGTGCATGGCTTCGACGTATTCGGCTTCGCTCAACCGGCCGGCTTTGTAGGACTGACGCGCCAGGCGGATCGCGGCGGTCTGCGGAAACGAACCGATGGTAGTAGTCGGAAACAACGGCAGGTTGAGGCCGGCCCGTTGCTTTGCGATGCGTTGGGCAAACGGCGACTGGCGCTGGCTGTCCTTGGCGGTAATGGCCGCGACACGGGCCTGCACCGCAGGTTTGTGGATACGCGGCGAAGCGGCACGGGCAGTTTGTACGGCGCGGCTTTGCGCCAAGGCGGCGAGTACGTCAGGCGCTTGCGGCGCGTTCACCGCTTGCGCCAGCACGGCGACTTCAGCGCACTTCTGTACGGCAAACGCCAGCCAGCCTTTGAGCTCGGCATCCAGTGCGTCTTCACGGCCCAAATCCACCGGGCTGTGCAGCAAGGAACAGGATGGCGCCACCCACAGGCGGTCGCCCAGTTTCTCATGGGCATGCTGCAAGGTCGCCAGGGCGTTTTCCAGGTCGCAACGCCATACGTTACGGCCGTTGACCACGCCCAGGGACAGTACCTTATAGGCTGGCAGGCGGTCGAGGATCGTGGGGTACTGGTCCGGCGCACGTACAAGATCGATGTGCAGGCCATCCACCGGCAGGTTGGCGGCCAGGCCCAGGTTCTCTTCCAGGCCGCCGAAGTACGTGGCCAGCAGCTTTTTCAGCGGGTCGCGCTGGATCTGGTTGTAGGCACGCTCAAAGGCGTTTTTCCAGTCTTGAGGCAGGTCCAGTACCAGGATGGGCTCGTCGATCTGCACCCATTCCACGCCCAGTTCCGCCAGGCGCTGGAAGATCTGGCCGTACAGCGGCAACAAGCGGTCAAGCAGGTCGAGCTTGTCGAAGTCGCCGCCCTTGGCCTTGCCCAGCCACAGGTAAGTCAGCGGGCCGATCACCACGGGCTTGACCGCGTGGCCCAGGTCACGGGCTTCCTGCACTTCTTCGAACAACTGATCCCAACCCAGGTGGAAATGCTGGTCGGCGCGAAATTCAGGGACCAGGTAGTGGTAGTTGGTGTCGAACCACTTAGTCATTTCCTGAGCATGGGCACCGCCGCAGCAGCTGTCGCTGACGCCACGGGCCATGCCGAACAGCGTGTGCAGGGTGGCCTTGCCATCGGCCGGGCGGAAACGCTCCGGGATCACGCCGAACATTAATGAGTGGGTCAGCACCTGGTCGTACCAGGCAAAATCGCCGGCCGGCAGCAGCTCGATGCCAGCCTGTTTCTGCAGGTCCCAGTGGACCTTGCGCAAGTCACGGCCAACGGCGCGCAGGCCGGCTTCGTCGAGCTCGCCCTTCCAGAACGCTTCCTGCGCCTTTTTCAGTTCACGATCGCGTCCGATGCGCGGGAATCCGAGGGAATGAGCGACTGCCATGACTTACAACTCCAATCTTGATATGAATGGCAGGCATTGTCGGCAGGCGCACATGATGAGACAAACTCATTCTATTCCAGATGATCACAAGATCCTTTCATGTTGCTCTGTAGTGAGCGGGCTCGCCCCGCGCCGGGTGGCGAAGCCGCCCCAATAAAGACACCGCAGTTGCTCCAGATAGAACCGGGTCGCCTGGTTTGGGGCCGCTCCGCAGCCCAGCGCGGGCGGTGCGACGATTCGACAAGCCCGCTCACTACAAGTATCGGGCCTGACCCTTCGTTGTGGCTTTCATCAGGTCGTTGATAAGACTGCAACGCATGCAAGGCGGTGCTCCAGATAACTTCTCTTCCAGCAGCGCCGCCGCCATCGCAGCCTCACTCAATCAATCAGCCCATGAGCGTCATAAAACGGATACGGCCCCGGGTACTCCCCGAACACGCCGTTATGGCTGATCAAGCCCTGTTGCGCTTCCCAGCGATGCAACAGATAGCCCGCCGGCTCCAGGTTGAAATGCGCGGGCGCCACGTCTTGCAAATCCAGCACGATCTGGTGGGACGTGCCGGGGCAAACACAACTGAGGCTGCCGCCGAAACGGCGCTGCATCGGCCGGTGCAGATGCCCGCACAACAGGCGCTCCACTTGCGGATGGCGTGCAACCACCCGCTCCAGGGCGGCGGCGTTGATGAAGGGTTCGCGGTCCATATGGCCAATGCCGCTCATGAACGGCGGGTGGTGCAGGATCAACAAAGTCGGTGCCTGCGGGCGCAGCGCCAGTTGCTCATCGAGCCACTGCAATTGGCTGTCCAGCAACTGCCCGCCATGGCCGCCGGGGATGGTGGAGTCGAGGCCGATCAGGCGCAGAGGATGGGTGTCTACGACCCAGTCCAGCGGGCCCTCTGCCGATAACGGCAAGTAGGCATGATCGCGGAACGCATCCAGCAACGGCCCGCGCGTGTCGTGGTTGCCGGGCACCAAGTAGCACGGCATCTGCAGCCGGGCCAATTCAGGGTGCAGCACGGCGTATTCATCGGCACGGCCGAAGTCCACAAGGTCGCCGCTGATTACTACGATGTCGGGCTGTGGGTGGCTGGCGTTCAGATGGTCGACGGCGCGGCGCAGCGCGCCCAGGGTGTCCACCACGCCATAGGTGAGGCGCTGGCCGGCTTTGAGGTGCAGGTCGCTGATCTGTGCGACGAGGAACGGACGATTCACAGTGGATTCTCACGCATTAAGGGTGAACAACAGGTGCGGCGCAATCGCCAGGGCAATCGGCGCGCCGACGGCGTACAGCGGGTTGTCGCTGCTGTCGACCAGCAACGGTTGCGGGCCACCTACGTCCACCAGCAAACGGCTTTGCGCGCCCTGGAAGAACTGCGCCAGCAGACGCCCGTGCAAGTGCCCTTCGCTCTCCGTCACGCGCAGATGTTCAGGGCGGCAATACAGGGTGTCGGGCTGGTCGGTGCCCTGCCACGGCAGTTCACCGCCGCAGACTTTCAGGCCTTTGGGCGATGGCCCGCTCACCGCGAAGGCGTTGAGGTTGCCGACAAAGCCTGCGACGAAGGCATTGGCCGGTTTCTGGTAGATGTCCCGTGGGCTGGCCAGTTGCGCGATCCGCCCGTGTTCCATCACCAGGATGCGGTCGCCCAGGGCCATGGCTTCGCCCTGGTCGTGGGTGACGAACACCGAGGTGATGCCCAGGCCGCACAGCAGTTCGCTCAGCTCACTGCGCAGGCGTTCGCGCAGTTGCGCGTCGAGGGCCGCGAGGGGCTCGTCCAGCAGCAGCACTTTCGGGCGTGGCGCCAGGGCGCGGGCCAGGGCGACGCGCTGGCGCTGGCCGCCGGAGAGTTCATGGATGCTGCGCTTGCCGTGCTGCTGCAACCCCACCAACTCCAGCAGCTCTTGGCAACGCTTGTTGCGTTCACGCGGCGCCATGCCGCGAACCTTCAAGCCATAGACAATGTTGCCGGCCACATCCAGGTTGGGGAACAGCGCGTAATTCTGGAACACCATGCCCACATCGCGGCGCTCGATGGGCAGGCGAGTCACGTCCTGGTCACCGAAAAGCACCTTTCCCACATCCGGGCGTTCCAGGCCGGCGATCAGGCGCAAGGTGGTGGTCTTGCCGCAGCCGGAGGGGCCGAGGATCGCCAGGGTTTCGCCGCCTTCGACGGTCAAATTCAAGTCATGCACGGCCACGGTGCCGTCGGCGAACGCCTTGCGGCAGCCTTGCAGGCGGATAGTGATAGCGGTCATCGACGCTCTCCACGGGACAAACGGGCACTGATGGCCTGCAGCGCGATCAGCAGCGGCACGATCATCAGCAAAAAGATCAGGGTGTAGGCGCTGGCGATTTCCAGGCGCGCCGAGGCGTAGCTGTCGGCGAGGCCCACCGGCAGGGTCTTGGTCATCGGCGTATGGAGCATCCAGGTCAGGTTGAATTCACCCAGGCTCAGGGTGACCACCATCAACACGCCGGCCAGGATGCCCGCGCGGCAGTTGGGCACCACCACGCTGAAAAAGCGTTTGACGGGACCCGCGCCCAGGCTCGCCGCCGCCTCCTCCAGCACCGGCAGTTGCTGGCGCTGCATCACCGCCATCACCGGGCGCACCAGGAACGGCAAGGTGAACAGCACATGGCCGACCAGGATGAACAACCAACTGCTACGGAAGCCGCCGAACTGGCCGTACGTCAGCAGCAACGCCAACGCACTGGCCAACCCTGGCATAGCCACCGGCAGCACCATCAATTCCTCGAAGGCGCGGCTGAATCGGTTGTTCATGCGCACCAGGGCATAGGCCGCCGGCACGCCGATCACGCAGACGCACACCGCACAAGCCAGGGCCAGTTGCAGCGACAACCACACGGTGGGCGAGTAGGCCTGCCACACCTGGATCAACCAGTCGAAGGTCAAGCCGCTGGAAACGCCGACAAAAAAGTTGCGCGTCAGCCCGGCCAGCAGCGACAGCAGCACCGGCACCAACATGAAGGCGCACACCAGCAGGGTAAACAAGAGTTGCGGCACAAACAGCGATGAGCGCTTCACAGCACAGTCCCCGAATTTTTCACCAGACGCCGCGTGAGCAGCAGCACCGCCCAGGTCACCGCGCCAAGCACCACCGACAGCGCGGCGGCGACGGCAAAGTTGGCGTAATTGGTGAATACGTTATAGATCGCCACGGGCGTGACGTTGAGCCGCGTACCCAGGGTAAACGCCGTGCCAAAGGCGCCCATGGACGTGGCGAAGCAGATCGCCCCGCACGACGCCAGCGCCGGCGCCAGGCCCGGCACGATCACATCGCAGACCACGCGCCAGTGCCCTGCCCCCAGTGAATGCGCGGCCTCCTCCAGGCTGCGGTCGAGGCTTTCGCAGGCCGCCATCACCGTGAGGATCACCCGGGGAATCGAAAAGTACAGGTAGCCCACGAACAGCCCCGCCAATGAGTAGGCAAAAATCCAGCGCTCACCGGCTAACTGCAGGCCCAGCGCGGCAAACAAGCCCTGGCGCCCCGCGAGCAGGATCACCAGGAACCCCACCACCACACCGGGAAAGGCCAGCGGAAACGTGAGCAATGCCACCAGCGCCGAGCGCCCGAAAAACTGTTGCCGGGCGAGGAATACGCCGCTGATGCCGCCGATCACCAATGCGACCAGCGTCACCACCATTGCCAGGATCAGGGTTTGCCCCAGGCTGCCCAGGTACTGCGCGCTGCTGAGCACCTGCCAGTAACCGCTGCCGGCGCCGTCGCGACTTTCGGCGCCAAGCAGCATCAGGTGCGCCAGCGGCAACAGCCAGAATGCGAGCAGCACCGCAAACGCCGGGGCCAATGCCCAGGCGGCGTGTCTTGCCGATGTTGCCACTTACTTGACCTCGTTCAGGTAACGGGCGGCGAAGGCTTCCTGCACGGCGGCCATTTTTTGGTAGTCCACCACACCGGCGCGGGCGTAGTCGCTGTCGGGCAGGAACTGCGCGGCCACGTCCGCCGGCATTTTCATCGGCCGCACCGGGCGCAGGTAGGCCTTGGCCCAGAGTGCCTGGCCCTCGTCCGAGAGCACGAAGTCGAGGACTTTTTCCGCGTTGGCGCGGTGTGGCGCGTTGGCGACCAGGCTCATGACATAGGGCACGCTGATGCTGCCTTCCTGGGGGATCACGAAAGCGACATTGGCCTGGTCTTTGTAGCGTGCGCGGTAGGCGTTGAAGTCGTAGTCGACCAGGATCGGCAATTCACCGGACAGCACCCGTGCATAGGCGGTCTGCTTGGGCACGATGGGGCTGTTTTTCGCAAGTTTCTGGAAGTAGTCGATGGCCGGGGCGAAGTTGTCCAGGTCACCGCCCATGGCGCGGTTGATCGCCACTGCCGAGACGTAGCCGACGAAGGCGCTGGAGGGGTCGAGGTAACCGACCATGCCTTTGTACTCAGGCTTGAGCAGGTCGGCCCAGCTTTGTGGCACCGGCAAACCACCGAGCGCGTCGACGTTGACCATGATGCCCAAGGTGCCGGAATGGATCGCGAACCAATGGCCGGCCGGGTCTTTCAAGCCGGCGGGGATCTGGTCCCAGGCCTTGGGTTTGTAGGTGTCGACCACGTCGGCTTTTTGCGCCTGCAGGCCGAAGGTCACGCCGTAATAAACGACGTCGGCCACGGGGGCGGCTTTTTCCGCCACCAACTGCGCCAGGGACTGGCCGGAGTTCTTGTTGTCCAGCGGCACCTGCACGCCGGTGCTGGCGGCAATCGCCTTGAGCTGGGTGCCCCAGTCGGCCCAGTCCGGCGGGCAGTTGTAGCAAATCGCGGTGTCGGCGGCCTGGGCCAGGCTCGCGGCACCGCACAGCAGCACGGCGGCCAGGGTTTTACTGAGTGCGCGCATCAAGGATCTCCTCATGGGGCTGGGTACTTTCGCCTGGCCGGATATGGCAAGGCAGGCAATGGGACGTCGGGGCGTTGCCGGCGATTTGCGCCAGCAGTTGGTCGATCACGGTGCTGGCCAGCAGCGCGATGGGCTGCACCACGCTGCACAGGGTCGGGTGCATCTGGGTACCGAGGCTGATGCCATCGAAGCCCATCACTGACAGTTGCCCGGGTACGTTCCAGGCGTTGCGGCGCAGTTCGGCGATCAGGCTGATCGCCAGGAAGTCGTTGGAACACACCAGCGCAGTGGGCGCCTCGGGGCGCTGCAGAAACGGCGCGATGGCCGTGAATTCGGCCTGGGTGTGAGCCGGCATTTCAATCACCGGGCGGCTCTTGAGGCCGTATTCCTTCATGGCATCGCAATAGCCGGCATAGCGCAGGCGGGCACGGTCCGATTGCAACGCGGGGCCGGCGACCATGCTGATACGTCGGTGCCCGGCTTCGAGCAGGTAACGCGTGGCCAGGGCCATGCCTGCGCGGTTGTCGACCGACACGGCGCTGTAGTTGGGGTTGCTCGGCTGATGGTAGGCCAGCACGAAGGGCGTCTTTTCGGTGTTCAGGCTGCTGAGCACCGCGTTGCTTTCGGCATCGGTCACCGTCAGCACCAGACCGTCGACGCGCTGGCGCAGCAGTTCTTCCACCACTGTGCTTTCTCGCTCGCTGCTGTAATCGGTGGTGGCCAGCACCAGGCTGTAGCCGCGTAACCGCGCGGCGCGCTCCATGGCCTGGAACTGCTCGGCGAACACCGGGTTGAGCAGGTTGGGCACCACTACACCGATCAGCTGGGTGGTTTGCAGGCGCAACTGGCGGCCCAGCAGGTTCGGCCGGAAGCCCAACTCACGGGCGGCGGCGAACACCTGCTCACGGGTGACCGGGCGCACCTGTTCCGGGGAAGCAAAGGTGCGGGCGGCGGTGGCGCGGGATACGCCGGCCAGGCGTGCTACGTCTTTCAGGTCAGTCATTGTGTCTCGCTTGAGATCGATCTCATTGGCGAGGACAGTAGCGGCGGAATGTGGCAGGACGGTGGTGGGGAGGTGACAGTTTGATGTCAGCGAGGCGGATTGATCGTTCCCACGCTCTGCGTGGTAATGCCGCCTGGGACGCTCCGCGTCCCGCAGAACAGCTCAATGCGTACAGGTGACGCAGAGCGTCACGGGATGCATTACCACGCGGAGCGTGGGAACGATCAAACAGTGAGCGGGCTCCCACATGGGGTCGGTGTGTACATATAAATAGTCATACTCCATCGCTATGCTTGAAAACCCGGCGCGCAAAATCCGCCCGCTAACCTTTCGATCTGATCCAAGTGCGGGCACAATGCGTGTCCTTTTTTGGCAGGCACCGCCCCAGGCTCTCAAAAATGATCAAAACGCCGTACTACCTCATCGATAAACAGAAGCTTCTGGTCAACATGCAGAAGATTGCTTACGTGCGCGAGCAGTCCGGCGCCAAGGCGTTGCTGGCGCTCAAGTGCTTTGCCACCTGGTCGGTGTTCGACCTGATGCAGCAATACATGGACGGCACCACCTCCTCGTCGCTGTATGAGTTGAAGCTCGGCCGCCAGAAGTTCGAAGGCGAAGCGCACGCCTACAGCGTGGCCTGGGCCGACGATGAAATCGAAGAGATGCTGGAGAACTGCGACAAGATCATCTTCAACTCCATCAACCAATTGCAGCGCTTTGCCGAACGCAGCGAGGGCAAGACCCGCGGCCTGCGCGTCAACCCGCAGGTGAGCAGCTCCGACTACCTGCTGGCCGACCCGGCGCGCCCGTTCAGCCGCCTGGGCGAATGGGACCCGGTGAAGATCGAAGGCGTGATCGAGCAGATCTCCGGCTTCATGTTCCACAACAACTGCGAGAACGGTGACTTCAGCCTGTTCGACAAGATGCTCGGCACCATCGAAGAGCGCTTCGGCGCGCTGCTGCACAAGGTCAAGTGGGTCAGCCTCGGCGGCGGCATCCATTTCACCGGCGAAGGCTATGCGCTGGACGCGTTCTGCGCGCGCTTGAAGGCGTTCTCCGAGAAGTACGGCGTGCAGGTGTACCTGGAACCCGGCGAAGCCGCGATCACCAACAGCGCCTCGCTGGAAGTCACCGTGCTCGACACCCTCTACAACGGCAAAAACCTCGCGGTGGTCGATAGCTCCATCGAAGCCCACCTGCTGGACCTGCTGATCTACCGCCTCAACGCCAAGCTGGCGCCGAGCGACGGTGAACACACCGTCATGGTGTGCGGCAAATCCTGCCTGGCCGGCGACATTTTCGGCGAGTATCAATTTGATCGTCCGCTGGCCATCGGCGATCGGCTGTCGTTCATCGACACCGCAGGCTACACCATGGTCAAGAAAAACTGGTTCAACGGCCTGAAAATGCCGTCCATCGTAGTGAAACAACTCGACGGTACAGTCGAAGTGGTTCGTGAATTTGGTTACGACGACTACCTGTCCAGCCTTTCGTAAGCTGGCGGATAAAGGAGAGATAAAGCAATTGAAAAAGAACGTTCTTATCATTGGTGCAGGAGGTGTCGCCAAGGTGGTGGCCCACAAGTGCGCGCAGCACAACGACGAACTCGGTCGTATTGCTATCGCGTCGCGCAACATCTCCAAATGCCAGGCCATCATCGACAGCGTCAAGGCCAAGGGTAGCCTCAAGGTGCCCGCCGACATCCAGGCTTTTTCGCTGAACGCCCTGGACGTGGAAGCGACCAAGGCCCTGATCCGCGAGACCGACTCGCAGATCGTCATCAACGTCGGTTCCGCGTTCCTCAACATGTCGGTCCTGCGGGCCTGCATCGACACCGGCGTTGCGTACCTCGACACCGCCATCCACGAAGAGCCGGGCAAGGTCTGCGAGACCCCGCCGTGGTACGGCAACTACGAGTGGAACCACCTGGAAGAATGCAAGCAGAAGAACATCACCGCCATCCTTGGCGTGGGCTTCGACCCGGGTGTCGTCAACGCGTATGCCGCGCTGGCGCAGCAACAGCATTTCGACCGCATTGATTCGATCGATATTCTCGACGTCAATGCCGGCTCCCATGGCAAATACTTCGCCACCAACTTCGACCCGGAAATCAACTTCCGCGAGTTCACCGGACAGGTGTGGAGCTGGCAGAACAGCCAGTGGACCAGCAACACCATGTTCGAAGTCAAACGCACTGATGACCTGCCAGTCGTCGGTTCGCAGAACCTCTACCTCACCGGTCACGATGAAGTGCACTCGCTGTCGAAAAACCTCGACGTGCCCAACGTGCGTTTCTGGATGAGCTTCGGCGAGCACTACATCAACGTGTTCACCGTGCTGAAAAACCTCGGCCTGCTCTCCGAAAAGCCGGTCACCACCGCCGAAGGCCTGGAAGTCGTGCCGTTGAAACTGGTCAAGGCCGTGCTGCCCGACCCGTCGTCGCTCGCCCCCGGTTACACCGGCAAGACCTGCATCGGCGACTTGGTCAAAGGCACCAAGGATGGCCAGCCGCGCGAGATGTTCATCTACAACGTGGCGGACCACGAAGAAGCCTTTGCCGAGACCGACAGCCAGGGCATCTCCTACACCGCAGGCGTTCCGCCGGTGGCCGCTGCGCTGCTGGTGGCGCGTGGCGAATGGGATGTGAAGCACATGGCCAACGTCGAGGAACTGCCGGCTGAGCCGTTCCTAAAGGCGCTGGATGTGATGGGCTTGCCGACTCGGATCAAGGACGAGCACGGTGATCGGGCCTGGGATGCGACGGCCTGATAGGCCGTAGCTGACCGAACAAAAGAATGCGCCCTCAGGGGCGCATTTTTTGTTTGGGCTAATACCAATCCCAGAGAACAATGAAGATCAAAGGTGGGAGCTGGCTTGCCTGCGATAGCGGTCTTCCAGTACCGGATGGGCTGCTGACCCCCCGCTATCGCAGCATAGGTATCTACACAATCTTCAAAGGCTGGCGAGTTCTCCTGTGGCTTTGGCAGACAAACCCGCTCCCACATTTTTGACTTCCCGCGTCTGTTACTCAAGGTTGCGAGCCGAGTTGCTCAGTGCTCGCGAGCATTGCAACAACGCCGGTGCCAACTGCCGCTCCGCATCCGCCCGGCTCCACCGACTGGTCGGCGCCACCACATGCACCGCCGCTACCGGCCGGCCATTCGCGCCCAGCACAGGCGCACCGATGGTCATATCCCCCAGGAACAGCTCTTGCCCATTCACCGCATAGCCCTGCTCACGCACCTGCTGCAGCGAGTCCAGAATCTTCTCCACCGTCGTCAACGTATGGCTGGTATGCGCCAGCCGCTGGCTGTGCTCGATCAACAGCAGCGCCTCCTCGTGAGGCAACGCGCTCAAATACGCCCGTCCCGATGCCGTGCAATACATCGGCACACGCGAACCAATCGGCATATGTACCGGCACAAATCCGGAGCTGACGAACCGCGCAATGTACGTCATGTCGTAGCCCGCAGGCTCAGTTAGGCAGGAGGTCTCGCCGGTCAGGCGCGTCAATTCCGAGAGAAAAGGGTTCGCTACCTCTATCAATGAATGCGCATCCAGATAACTGAAACCCAGCTCAAGCACGCGCGGTGTGAGTTGGTAATGCCGAGTGCGGGAGTGTTTCCGAAGGTAACCCAGGCTTTCGAGAGTAAACACCATGCGCTGGGCCGAGCTTTTGGTCATGCCAGCGGCCTCGGCCACCTCTGCAAGGCTCATGCTGCGGCGCTGGGCGCTGAATGCCTTGAGCACCGACAGGCCTTTTTCCAGGGATTGATTGTGCAGACTGTTGCGTTCTTCGGACATGGAGGGCTCGCGGTCAAATCGATCAGGCGTGGTGATATTTCTACGCTAAAACGCAAAAATAGACCACAAAATATCGACTACCGATACGAAGCGTTCATTTATTCGATTTTTAATAGCGATATACGATTTTTATCAATCGAAATGGCACAGAGCTTGCGATTTCATCATTAACCGCTTGCGGTACTGATGATCCGTTTTCCATTTGGAGTAACCCGATGAACAGTCTTTCGCCCTTGTTTCGCCGTCTTGCCTTCGTTCTCTGCGCCACGCTGTGCGCCACCACCGCGCACGCGGACAGTGCGCCCTTGTACAAAGTCGGTGCAACAGCCAGTGGCTCGCCGTTTACCTTCCTCGATATCAAGAGCAACAGTATCCAGGGCGTCATGGTTGATGTGGCGCAAGCCGTGGGCAAGGCCGGGGGCTTTACTAGCCAGATCGAACAGACCAACTTCGCCGCGCTGATCCCTTCTCTCACTTCGGGCAAGCTCGACTTCATCTCCGCCGGCATGCTCAAGACCGAAGAGCGCACCAAGGTCGTTGACTTCAGCGCACCGGTGTACGCCTACGGTGAAGGCCTGATCATCAGTGCCGACGATAATGCGGCCTACCCGGACCTGATGCCGCTCAAAGACCAGGTGGTCGGCGTGCAGGCCGGTACGATCTTCTATGACCAACTGAACAAGCTGGGCATCTTCAAGGAAATCCGCACCTACGATTCCATTGGCGAGATGGTCCGCGACCTGTCCCTGGGTCGCATCAAGGCCGCCGTGGGTGACCAACCGGTGGTGGCTTACCAGATCCGGCAGAAGCTGTTCAAAGGCGTGAAACTTGCCCCCGACTACAAGCCAACCAACGTCGGCGAAGTATGCCTGGTGGTGCGCAAGGGCGATGCCCAGACCCTCGATCGCCTGAACACAGCCATCGCCAGCATCAAGGCCGACGGCACCCTGGACAGCATCCTCAAGCAGTGGGGGCTAGATACCCAGGTGCGCCCATGAATGCGGCTGAGTTCCTGCAAAATGCCCAGGACTTTCTGCCGATCCTGCTGCAAGGCGCATGGGTGACGATCCAGATCACCGTGTTGTCGTTCCTGCTCAGCAGCGCGATCGGCCTAGTGCTGGCGCTGCTCAAGCTGTCGCCGATCCGTGCATTGTCGTGGACGGCCAGCACCATCATCAACGTGATTCGTGGCCTGCCGATCATCGTGCAACTGTTCTACATCTATTTCGTGCTGCCGGACATGGGCGTGCACCTCACCGCGTTCTATGCGGGTGTGATCGGCATGGGCATCGCCTACTCGGCGTACCAGGCCGAGAACTTTCGTACCGGCATCATCGCCGTCGAACAGGGCCAGCGCGAAGCGGCCGAAGCCTTGGGCATGCGCTCGGCCTTGATGATGCGCCGGGTAATCCTGCCCCAGGCGTTTCGCATCGCCCTGCCGCCCTACGGCAATACCCTGGTGATGATGCTCAAGGACTCGTCCCTGGTATCGACCATCACCGTGGCCGAGATGACCCGCCAGGGCCAATTGATCGCCTCGTCGACCTTCCAGAACATGACCGTCTACACCCTGGTCGCCCTGCTCTACCTGTTGATGAGCCTGCCACTGGTGTATGGCCTGCGCCGCATGGAACAGCACCTGGGCCGGAGGAAAAAAACATGATCGAGATTCGCCAACTGCAAAAACACTACGGCAGTCATCGCGTGCTGCACGGCGTCGACCTGGACGTAGCCAAGGGCGAAGTGGTGTGCCTGATCGGCCCTTCGGGCTCGGGCAAATCCACCCTGCTGCGCTGCATCAACGCGCTGGAGGCTTACGACGGCGGGCACATCAACGTGTTCGGCGAAACCGTGCAGCGCGCCAGCAAGACCGTGCATGCACTGCGCAGCCGCATGGGCATGGTGTTCCAGCGCTTCAATCTGTTCCCGCATCGCACCGTGCTGGAAAATGTGATGGAGGGCCCGGTGTACGTCAAAGGCGAACCCCTGAAGCAGGCCCGTGAAGAAGCGCTGGTGCTGCTGGAAAAAGTCGGGCTGAGCGCCAAGGCCGATGCCTATCCGGAACAACTCTCCGGCGGCCAGCAACAACGTGTGGCCATTGCCCGCGCCCTGGCCATGAAACCCGAAGCCATGCTGTTCGACGAACCCACTTCGGCGCTCGACCCGGAACTGGTCGGTGATGTGCTTGCGGTGATGCGCACCCTGGCCGACGAAGGCATGACCATGATCGTCGTGACCCACGAAATGGGCTTTGCCCGCGAAGTGGCCGACCGCGTGTGCTTCCTGCACGGCGGCTACATCGTCGAAAGCGGCCCGGCCGAGCACGTGCTGGGTAATCCGCAACATCCGCGGACCCAGGATTTCCTGCGGCGCGTGCTGCACCCCACTGGCGATACGCGGAGCCTGTCATGAAGTCGTTATGGTCAACGACCGCACCGGCAGCGCTTTCAACGCCTGCGCTGGATGAATCGGTGAAGGTGGATGTGGCAATTGTTGGTGCGGGCTATACCGGCTTGTCGACGGCGCTGCACTTGGCCGAGCGTGGCGTGAGTGTATGCGTACTGGAGGCCAACGAGCCGGGTTGGGGGGCATCCGGTCGCAACGGCGGGCAGGTCAACCCGACGCTCAAATACGACCCGGCGCAACTGCTGCAAATGTACGGACCGGAGCGTGCCGAGGCGTTGATCTCGACCGTGTCGAATTCGGCGGACCTGGTGTTCAAACTGATCGAAAAACACGGTATCGACTGTGCGCCGGTACGCAAGGGTTGGATGCAGGTTTCATACACCCAGAAAGGCGTCGCCGGGATGCACGCGCGGGCGGATCAGTGGGCCCGACGAGGTGTGCCGGTGCAGCGCCTGGACGCGGCGGCGGTGGCTTCGCGCATGGGCAGTGACGCATTCGCCGGCGGCTGGCTGGACGGCCGCGCCGGGGCGATTCAACCGTTGGCATATGCCCGCGGGTTGATGGGTGCGGCGTTGGCGGCGGGTGTGCGCATTCATGGACAGAGCGCGGTGACTGGGTTGCGGCGCCACGGATCAGGGTGGCGAGTGCAGACGGCTTGCGGTGCACAGGTCACGGCGGATCAAGTCGTGCTTGCAACCAATGGCTACAGCGGCAACCTGTGGCCTGGCATGGCCCAGAGCATTCTGGCGGCCAACAGCTTTATCGTCGCGACCAAGCCCCTGACCGGTCGAGCGGCCGAGAGCATCCTGCCGGGGCATGAAACCGTTTCAACCGCGCAACGCTTGTTGCTGTATTTTCGCAAAGACAGCCATGGACGCTTGCTGATGGGGGGACGCGGGTTGTTCAACGACCCCACGTCGCCTGCGGATTTCGCACATCTGGAACGCTCGCTGGGGCTGCTGTTTCCGCAGTTGGGGCCGTTGGAGTTTGAGTATCGCTGGGCCGGGCGTATCGCAATCACCCGCGACTTCATGCCCCATGTGCACCAGCCGGCAGCGGGGCTGACGTTGGCGCTGGGCTGCAATGGCCGTGGCATCGCCCTGTGTACCAGCCTGGGGCAGCAGTTGGCGGGCAAGTTGTGTGACAGCCAGGCGGAGTTCGCCTACCCGGTGACGCCGTTGCAGCGCTTGCCGATGCATGGGTTGCAGCGGTTTTACATTGGGGCGGGAGTGGCCTGGTACAGCCTGCTGGATCGACTGAATGTGAGCTGACCCCCATCCTTACGCCACGTCCCCCTGTGGCAGCGGGCTTGTCGCGAATGCGCAATTTCAGTCACTGCATCTGGCGCTGACCCACCGCTTTCGCGAGCAAGCCCGCTCCCACAGGGGATGTGTGGTGTTGTAAAAAACGCCTACCGATCAGATATTTCCCACAACCGTTTCAGGTTGTCGCTCGGAACTTCGCTGGCTAACCTCCTCGCCGTCGCTGCCAATTCAGCGGCCGGATTTGACCGTCCGACCTTGTTAACGAACTGCTACGCCCTGCACCTATCCCAGGCGTTTTTTTTGTGCCTGAGGTATCGTGTCGCGGCAGTTGTGCGCGGGATACCTTCGGGTATGCCGGGTTCGTTGACAACCGGTCGGTCAACCCGCGTACAGCTGCCACCCTCTTCGTTTGACCGCGAACGCTGGCGGCTCCACTTGTCGACGGAATTTCACCATGATTAAAGACAGCCCCAATCCCCCAGGCCAACTCTTCACCGTACGCCCCAACCTGGGCACGGAAACCCTGCTGGTCAACGCCTCCCAGGATTTAGCCTCCATCAGTGATATCGCCGTTCACCTGGCCTTCGAAGTCGATGGCGCTCAACGTAATGTCGCACTCGGCATCTGTCGCATGCTCGAAGGCGTGCAACTGCTGGTGAACAAGGTCCTGGACGAAGCCCATCCAGCCACTTGAATCCGATCGTTCCCACGCTCTGCGTGGGAACGCATCCCGTGACGCTCCGCGTCACCTCGCGCAAGACTTGAGTTCATCACTGGAAGGACGCCGAGCGTCCGGGGCGGCATTCCCACGCGGAGCGTGGGAACGATCGATCCTGCCGGTCAAAACACCGACCACCCAATCCGCTCACTCAACAACTCCAACGCCTTCATCCCCGCCAGCGAGTTCCCCGCCGCATTCAATTCCGGCGACCACACGCACACCGTGAACTGCCCCGGCACCACCGCGACAATCCCGCCGCCGACCCCGCTCTTGCCCGGCAGGCCCACCCGGTAGGCAAAGTTGCCCGCTTCGTCATACAGCCCGCTGGTGGCCATGATCGAGTTGACTTGCTTGGTCTGGCGCGCCGTCAATATCTGCTCGCCGCTTTGGGCGCTCGTGCCTTCGTTGGCGAGGAAGCTGAAGGCCTTGGCCAGGTCCATGCAGCTCATCTGCAGAGCGCAGTAGTTGAAGTAGCTGTGCAGCACCGCATCCACATCGTTGTGGAAGTTGCCGAAGGACTTCATCAGGTAAGCCATGGCCGCATTACGCGCGCCGTGTTGGGCTTCGGAGTCGGCGACCACGCTGTTGACCAGGATCTGCGGGTTGCCCGACAGGCGCCGTACGAAGTCGCGCATCGACAGGATCGGTACGGCGAAGCGTGATTGGTTGATGTCGCAGATCACCAATGCACCGGCGTTGATGAACGGATTGCGCGGGCGACCGCGTTCGAATTCCAGTTGCACCAAGGAGTTGAATGGTTGCCCGGAAGGCTCATGGCCCAGGCGTTCCCAGATGGTTTCGCCGCCATGGTCGATGGCCTGCACCAGGCTGAACACCTTGGAAATGCTTTGCACCGAGAACAACGTATCGGCGTCGCCGGCGCGGTAGGCCGAGCCGTCGTTGCCATATACCGCGATGCCTAGCTGGTTGGCGGGTACATCGGCCAGCGCCGGGATATAGTCGGCGACTTTGCCGAGGCCGATCAGTGGGCGCACTTCGTCGAGGATCGACTCGAGCAGCGCCTGCATGTCTTGTCCTGTCATCTGTCTTCGAATCAGTGGAAAGCGGGGGGCGCAGGATACTTCAATGGGCCCGGAACCCCCACACAATCTCCACCACCCGCTCGGCCACCACCAGGTAAACCAGGATCAACAACAGCTGCAGCGCCAGGTGATAGCGCAACTTGGCCAGCCGGCGAATGCCGTCGCTCACGTTCAGCAGCATCAATAGCGCCGACAGCACAATCAGCCCACACCCTGCCACGCTGGACGCAAACACACCGATAAACAGGTCGCGCTCACCCAGCAGCGCATTGGTGCCGGCTGCAAACAGCAGCGCGCACACCAGCAGGTTTTTCACGTTGTCGAAGACCTGAGTGCTCAGGTCATGCTCCAACAGGACCACGTACCGCTTCCATAATGTGCGCATGGGTCGTTACCGGATAGGGATCGCTCGTCAATCAAAGTAGTCCATATGCCCGTACACTGCACCGCTGCGCTAACTCCACGAGGACTTTTGCATGAAATTGATGATCGGCCTGGCCGCCCTGCTGCTGGTATCGGCGTGCTCCACCCACAACCCGCCCGCCCAGGACTCCGCCGCGTCCACGTGCCTGGCGGGCGGCGGGACCATGAAGCAAGTGGGCAAGTTGCAGAGCTGGAAGTGCATCACGCCGTACCGGGATGCGGGCAAGGCGTGCACCGATTCGAGCCAGTGTGAAGGCGAGTGCCAGACCAGCGTCACCACCCAATCCGGCAATGGCCCGGTGGCGGGCACATGTCAGGTGGATAACAGCCACTCCGGCTGCTCGGCGACGGTGGAAAAAGGCCAACTGGGCCGGGCGATTTGTGTGGACTGAGCGCCACCATCGCACACTTGTGGGAGCGGGCTTGCTCGCGAAAGCAGTGGGTCAGTCAAAGATGCATCCACTGACATACCGCATTCGCGAGCAAGCCCGCTCCCACATTTGGCCCGCGTTTCGCCAGCTCTATACCTGTCGGCTGTGAGGCCAGCCCACATTGACCGCGTTCAGCCTGTGAGATCAGCGAGCCCCAAATGCTCGCGCAGCGTCGACCCTTCATACGCCGTGCGGAACAACCCCTTGCGCTGCAAATGCGGAATCACGCTCTCGACAAATTCGGTGAACGAGCCCGGCAGATACCCCGGCGAAATCACAAACCCATCGCAACCACCCTGTTCGAACAGCTCGGCCAACTGGTCGGCCATCTGCGCCCCGGTGCCCACCAACTGCGGCACGCGTACGCTACTGGCGAAGATGCGCCCGAGTTGTTCCAGGGTGATTTCGGGGCCTTGCATCAGCAGTTTTTCAGCGGCGGCCGCGTGGATCAGCGGCGACTGGGCGACTTCGGCCAGCGTCGCCGACAGCGGGAATGGCGACAGGTCGACATTCAGCTGCGAAGCCAGGGTCACCAGCCCCAATTCCGGCCGCGCCAGCGCGTTGTGTCGGTCACGCTTGGCGCGGGCCTCGGCCTCGCTGCCGCCAATAAAGGGCATTACGGCGGTGAGCACTTTGCAGCTGTCGGCGTCGCGGCCTTGCTGCACCACCTGCGCGCGTACGTCATCGCGAAACGCGCGCATCGCCGCCAAATGCGGGTGGATGGTAAAAATCGCCTCGGCCCAGCGCGCGCCGAAGCGGCGGCCACGCCCGGAAGAACCGGCCTGGATCAGCACCGGCCGGCCCTGGGGCGTGCGCGGAATATTCAGCGGGCCTTCGACCTTGAACCACTCCCCCTGGTGCTGCACCGAACGGACCAACTCAGGGTCCGCCAGCACCCCGCTTTCACGATCCAGCTTCAGCGCGTCCTTGCCCCAACTGTTCCAGAGCTTGAGCGCAACTTCGACGAACTCATCGGCACGGTCGTAGCGCAGGTCATGTTCAAGGTGCTTGTCCTTGCCGAACAAACGCCCTTCGCTGTCGTTCATCGAGGTGACGATATTCCACGCCGCGCGGCCTTTGGACAGGTGATCGAGGGTGGCGAATTCGCGGGCGATATGCGCCGGTTCGTAATAGGTGGTGGAACGGGTGGCGCCCAGCCCCAATTTGGTGGTCTTGCCGACCAGGTAGGAGAGGATCGGCAACGGGTCCAGACGTGTGGCGTCCTGGGCGCCGTAGCGCAGGGCAAACTCGCGGGAGCCGCCCATCTGGTCGCCCACGGCCAGGCGGTCGGCGAAGAACAGGAAATCGAACAGCCCCTCCTCTACCACCTTGGCCACCCGCGTGTAGTACTCAGGGTCGAGGTAATTGCCGACGGTTTCCGGGTGACGCCACACCGCATGGCTGTGCACCACCGGACCACTCAAGAGGAACGCGGATAAATGGATCTGGCGGCTCATGGTTTTGGCGTCCACAGGTTGATGTCGCTGGCCTTCAAGGGCTTGGGGATCAGCTTGGCGGTGTAATAGATGTCGGCGATGCGCTGTTGCTCGGCGAGGTTTTCCAGCTTGACCGGGATGATGTCGTAGCTGCGGCGGCTATTGGCACGCTCCACCGTGGCCGGGGCGATATTGCCCCAGAGCGGGCCGAGGATTTCAGCCGCCTGCCGGGGATGGGCCTTCACCCATTGGCCGGTCTCGCGCAGGGTGTCGAAGGTGACCTGCAAGACATCCGGGTGGGCCTTAGCAAACTTGGTGGTTGCCAGATAGAAGCGGTTGTAATCCGCCAGGCCGTCCTTGCCGTCGGCGATCACACGCACATGGTGGTCCAGTTGCTGGCTGGCGAGGAACGGGTCCCAGATTACCCAGGCATCGACGCTGCCATTGGCGAAAGCCGCGCCGCCGTCCGGTGCTTCCAGGTAACGCGCAGTGATATCGGCCAGCGTCAGCCCGGCTTTTTTCAGCGCCGAGATCAGCAGGAAGTGGCTGCCCGAACCCTTGGACACGGCCACGGTCTTGCCCTTGAGGTCGGCGATGCTGTGGATCGGCGATTGATCCTGGACGATGATCGCCTGGGCGCCCGGCGATGAGTTTTCCTGGGCGTAATAGGTCAGCGGCGCGTCGGCGGCCTGGGTGAACAGGGCAAAGGCGTCGGCCACGTCCGCGTGCAGATCAACGCTGCCGGCGTTCAGCGAGCTGAGCAGGCCGGTGCTGAACTCGTGCCAGTTCACCGTGAAGCCCAGGGGTTTGAGCCGTTGTTCCAACTGACCATTTTGCTTGAGCAGGATCCACAAGGTGGAAGAACGTTGGTAGCTGATGTCCAGGGCTTGTTCGGCATGGGCTGCCGCTGTGGCAAACAGCAAACTGGCGGCCAGAATGAGTTGTTTGACGGTCATGTAAGGCCTTGGCGTGAAGGGAATGGGGGCGCTGCATATGCCAAAAACCGCATGAGGCATGGCAGGAAAGTTAATTTGATTATATTAATGATGGGTAATTATGAAAGAACTCTATAATTCTATGGTTATGCCCGATTCACCGAAAGGCAGAGGAAGGTACCTAAGCTCAGACCAAAACAGTATTTAACCAAGGGGTTTAAGAACTTTAAGCTCAGCGCTATTCAGTTAGAGATCGCGCCATCATGTCCCTTCGCCGTCCACTCATCGCAGGCTGGGATAAATCCGGTGGCTGGCACACCGCTTTCGCAGGCAAGCCAGCTCCCACAGGGGATTGATGCTGTTCGCCGGTTCTGTGCCTGGCACCGGAAAATGTGGGAGCGGGCTTGCTCGCGAATGCGGTGAGTCACGTTCAAATTCTGTAACTGACCCACTGCATTCGCGAGCAAGCCCGCTCCCACATTTTGATTTTCATAAGCCGTTAGAGCAGTGTGCGGGCCAGGGCCTTTTTCCATTCTGCATAACGCCCCGCCATCAGCGGATCAGCGTGCGGCTCAAACCGTTCGCGCTGTCGCTCCAGCGCCTCCAGCGCCTCATCACTGGCCCAGATCCCCAACGCCCGCCCCGCCAGATGCGCCGCGCCCAGCGCCGACACCTCCGGCGACAGGCTGCGCACCACCGGGCGCTGCAGCAGGTTGGCCAGGAACTGCATCAGCCAGCAGTTGCGCGTTGCGCCGCCATCCACCCACAACTCCTTGAGCGGGTTGCCGATATCCTGCTGCATCGCATCGAACACATCGCGGATCTGATAGCCGATGGATTCCAGCGAAGCCCGCAGGATATGCGCGCCGGAGGTGGCTTCCGTCAGCCCGCAGATCAACCCGCGCGCGTCGGCTTGCCAATGCGGCGCCCCCAGCCCGGACAACGCCGGCACAAAGTACACGCCGCCGTTATCCGGCAGTTGCGCGACCTGTGCGGTCAAGGCATCCAGGGATTCCCCGGCCACCAGGTGCGAGGCCCACTGCACGGCGGCGCCGGTGTGGACGATATTGCCTTCCATGCCGAAGGTGGGTTTAACACCGTCATGCCAGGCCAGGGTGGTCGACAATCCATGGGTGGAAGCAATCGGGCCACTCATGGGCGTCATCAGCGATGAACCGGTGCCCAGGGTGGCCTTGACCAGCCCCGGTGCGAAACCGCCCTGCCCGTAGAGGGCGGCGTGGGAGTCGCCGATCATCGACATCACCGGGATGCCGGCGGGCACACCGCCCACCGCGACGGTTTCGGCAAAAAAGCCGGCGCTGGGCTGGATCGGCGCCAATGCAGCCAATGGAATCCGGAACAGCGCCAACAGCTGCGGGTCCCAGGCGCAGGTGTGCAGGTTGAACAGTTGCGTGCGCGCCGCATTGGAGTAATCGGTGACAAACACCTGGCCACCGCTGAGTTTCCACAGCAGCCAGCTATCGACCGTCCCCAGGCAAATATCCCCGGCCGCCGCGCGGGCGTGGCCGTTATCCAGGTGATCGAGGATCCAGCGGAACTTGCCGGCGGAAAACATCGGGTCAAGGGCCAATCCGGTTTTTTCCAGGACCAGCGCTTCATGACCCTGCGCATGCAGCTCGGCACATAACGCGGTGGAGCGCCGGCATTGCCAACTGATGCACGGCGACAGCGCCTCGCCGGTATGCCGGTCCCAGGCCACGACCGATTCACGCTGGTTACTGATGGCCAACGCAGTGATCGGCCGATCCACCTGGGCCAGGCATTCCTCAATGGCGGCCAGGGTGTTGTGCCAGATCGACAGCGGGTCCTGTTCGGAAAACCCGGGCGCCGGATGGGTGATGCTCAAGGGGCGTGAACCGCGCGCAATCACTTGCCCGAGTTCGTTGACCAGCACCGCCTTGGCGTTGCTGGTGCCTTCGTCTATCGCCAGGATCAGCGGTGTGTTGTTCATGGACTTCACCGCAACCGAGTGGCAGCCGCCACGATCCCAGCCGCGTCGATGTTATGCAAGGCGCGCGTCGGTTCGCGTGCACCGGCGGCGGCGTATTCGCCATCGCCGATGCCCAGGCGCGTCAACCCGATGCCCAGGCCGGCTTCGGCCAGCACCTCGGCAACCAGGCTGCCGACGCCGCCGTTGATGTTGTGTTCTTCGACGGTGATTACCGCGCGCGTACCGCTCAAGGCGCTGAGCAACACGTCACGCTGCAATGGCCGGATCGACGACAGGTTGATCACCTGGGCCTCAATGCCCTGCTCCGCCAGCAACGCCGCCGCGTCGACCGCTTCGTGCACCACCGAGCCCAGGGCCACGATGCTCACGTCCGCGCCCTGGCGCAGGATATCCACCTGGCCGGGTTTGAACTGGTAGCCAGCACCGTGCACGTCGGGCAACGCCTTGCCGTCGAGACGGATGTACACCGGCCCTTCATACCGCAGCGCGTAATCGACGATTTGCCGGCACTCGATGGCATCGGCCGGAGCGAAGATCTGCACATTGCCAAAGCCGCGCATTACCGAAATATCGTCGAGGCTGTGGTGGGTGCTTGCCAACGGGCCGTAGCTGGTGCCGGCGTTCAGGCCGAACATCTTGACGTTCGCCTGGTTGTAGCAAACGTCGACCTTGATCTGCTCGTTGGCCCGCGAAATCAGGAACGGCGCGGCATTGCAGGTTGCGGCGATCTTGCCGCCCAGGGCCAGCCCCGCCGCCACACTCACCAGCGATTGCTCGGCAATGCCGACGTTGATCAGCCTCTCGGGAAAACGCTGGGCGAATGGCCCGATCTTGGCCGTGGACGTGGAGTCGCTGACCACCGGCACGACATCGAGCCCGGCGTCGACCGCGTCTATAAAGGCCTGCACCATGACGCTCGCCAAATGTTCACTCGCCATGGTTCAACTCCTCCAGTGCCGCGTTGATTTCGTCACCCTTGGGCACGCGGTGGTGCCATTCGGGACGGGCTTCGATAAATGACACGCCCTTGCCTTTGATGGTGTGGGCGATCAGTACCTGGGGCGCGCCGGTCTTGGCCTGCATGCTTTCCAGGGCCTGGATCAATTGGCCCACATCGTTGCCGTCGCATTCGCTGACGCTGAAGCCGAAGGCGGCCCATTTCACGTCCAGCGGGTCGAGCGGCATGATGTCGGCCGTCAACCCCGCCAGTTGCAGTTTGTTCTTGTCGACGATCACGAACAGGTTATCCAGGCCGTACTTGGCCGCCGCCATCGCCGCTTCCCAGTTGGAGCCTTCGGCCAGTTCGCCATCGCCGGTCAAGACATAGATGCGCTTTTTGCTGCCGGACATTTTTGCCGCCAGCGCCAACCCCACCGCCACCGGCAAGCCGTGGCCGAGGGCGCCGGTGTTGAGTTCGATGCCAGGGGTTTTCTGGCGCACCGGGTGGCCGGGCAAATGGGAGTTGAAGTGTTGGTAGGTCGGCAGCCATTCGGTGGGAATGTAGCCCGCCTGCGCCAGGCAGCAATACAAGCCACCCACGCCGTGGCCCTTGCTCTGGATGTAGATATCGCGCTCCGGGTCTTCGGTGCGTTCCGGGCCGGTATTGAGGATACGGAAATACAGGGTGGCGAGGATGTCGGTTTCCGACAGGTCCGCCCCGGTGTGGCCGCCAGCCGGTGAGTCGGCATTCAGGCGGATCACGTGGCGCCGGATCAGGCGGGCCTGTTCTTTGATCTGGTGGGCGTCGTACTGGAAGGCATTCATGCAGCGGCTCCTGTGGGTGACCACGCGAGGTGAGGCATTTGCGGTAAACGTGTCGAAAGCTGTTTTGAATATTTATTCAGCATTGACAATATATTTCTATTTAGACGCCGATCCAGCGCGCGGTCAAGTGAGCGATCCATGAAAAAACAAATAAATAGGCGAAATATCCCTCGGACAAACGGGCAAAATCCCATGCCAGCGCGTCTACTCCGCGGCTTTTCCCGCAGCCAAAACAGTGTTCCAGAGGCCCGTCGAAAAAATTAAGCGCTTGACTTTGCCACGGTGTCACTGGAATCTGAATTAACAGTCAGGCACGCATAAATATTCAAGCGCCCTGAAAGCACTCCAAAAAAAACAACTCAGGAGAACACTGTGGACGCCAAAGCTATTGTCCAGCACCCGGCCGAACTCAAGCCGCCGCCCCGCCCACGCCTGGTGAAACTGCTGCCCAGCAACATCGGCGGCCCGCTGATCGGGCTGGTATTGCTGGTGCTGGTCTTCTCCTTCAGTTCCGAATTCTTCTTTTCCTTGCGCAATGGCCTGAACATCCTTGATCAGGTCACGGTGCTGGGCATCCTGGCGATCGGCATGACGGCCGTGATCGTGATTGGCGGTATCGACCTGTCGGTGGGGTCGGTGCTGGCGTTCTCGATGATGATGCTCGGCTGGCTCTATCAGGATCAGGCCGTGCCGCTGGGCCTGGCGATTCCGATCTCGATCGCCACTGGCATGCTCGCCGGGCTGGTGTCCGGCGGGTTGATCACCTACGCCAAGCTGCCGCCCTTCATTGCAACGCTGACCATGATGTCGGTGGCGCGCGGTCTGGCGAATATCCTTACCGAAGGCCGCCAGGTCGTCGGCTACCCGGAATGGTTCACCAGCCTGGCCACGGTGCGGCATTTCGGCTTTCTCTCGGCCACTGTCGGGCTGTTCCTGGTGATGCTGGTGCTGGCCTGGGTGTTTCTGCGCTTTCGGGCCGGTGGGCGCAACCTGTATGCCATGGGCGGCAGCCCGGAAGTGGCGCGCCTGTCAGGCATCAAGGTGCGCGCGATCACCCTTTGGGTGTACGCCATCAGTGGCGCCCTTGCCGGTATCGCTGCCGTCACCCTGGCCGCGCGCCTCGACTCTTCCCAACCCAGCGCCGGCCTGAGCCTGGAACTGGACGCCATCGCCGCCGTGGTGATTGGCGGCGCCAGCCTCAACGGTGGCGTCGGCAGCATCGGCGGCACCTTGGTCGGCGTGTTGATCATTGGCGTGTTGCGCAATGGCCTCAACCTGCTGGGCGTCTCGCCCTTTATCCAACAAGTGGTGATCGGCGTGGTCATCGCCCTCGCCGTCACCATCGACACCCTGCGACGCCGCTCCAGCACTGCCCGTTAAACCTGTTCGACAGTTGACACCCTCCAACAATAAAACCAGGAGTCACCGACATGTTCAGCCCCAAGAAACTGCTCATCGCCACCGCTCTGGCGGCCGCTACGCTCTCTGCCGCCGGCACCACCTGGGCCAAGGACCTGACCATCGGCCTGGCCGTGGCCAACCTGCAGGCAGACTTCTTCAACCAGATCAAGCAATCGGTGGAAGCCGAGGGCAAGGCCAAGGGAATCAAGGTGATCACCGTGGATGCCCAGGGCAACTCCTCGACCCAGGTCAGCCAGATTGAAGACTTGATCACCCGCCAGATCGACGTGCTGATCTACATCCCGGCGGGCGCCACCGCCGCCGGCGTACCGGTAAAAGCCGCCAAGGCCGCCGGCATCCCGGTGATCGCCGTCGACCGCAACGCCCCCGACGCACCCGGCGATACCTTCATCGCCAGCGACAGCGTGGCCGGCGCCAAGACCCTGGCCGAATACGTCGGCAAGATCACCGACGGCAAGGGCCGCATCGCGATCCTGCAAGGCCAGATCGGTACCACGCCGGAGAACGATCGTGCCAAAGGTTTCGAAGAGGGCCTGAAAGCCTTCCCGGACCTCAAGGTGGTCGCCCAGCAACCAGCTGAATGGGCCCAGGACAAAGGCTTCGCCGTGGCCCAGGACCTGCTCCAGCGTGACCCGAATATCACCGTGTTCTTCGGCCGTGCCGATGCCATGGCCTTAGGTGCCGCGCAGGCGGTGAAAATCGGCAACCTCGATCACAAGGTCGTGGTGGTCGGTTTTGACGGTGATATCGCCGGGCTCAAGGCCGTGCAAAGTGGCGTGCTGAACGCAACCATGACCCAGCAGACGCAGAAAATGGGGCGCCTGGCCGTGGCCTCCGCCATCGACCTCAAAGCCGGCAAAGACGTGCCCAAGGAACAACTGCTGCCCACCGTGCTGACCACCAAAGACAACGTCGCGCCGTTCCTGCAACAGCACCCGTAAGCCTTGGAGATCGTGATGAAAGCAGCAGCGTTGCAGACGTCCACGGACGCGGTGTTGTGCCTGCGCAATATCAGCAAGGCCTATGGGCCGGTGCAGGTACTGTCGCAGGTCAACGTCGACATTCGCCCCGGCGAAGTGTTGGCCCTGCTCGGTGAAAACGGCGCGGGCAAGTCGACCCTGTCATCGATCATCGCGGGCCTGGTGCAACCGGAGGCCGGCGGCAGCATGACCTGGCTCGGCGAGCCTTACGCCCCGGGTTCGCCGGGAGCCGCGTTGAGCGCCGGGATCGGCCTGATCCACCAGGAAATCCGCCTGCTGCCGCAATTGTCGATCGCCGAGAATATCTTCGTCGGTCGCCTGCCCATGCGTTACGGGCGGGTGGACCGCGAGTACATGGAGGCCCAGGCGCAGATCCAGCTGGAACGCCTGGGGCTCAAGGTGCCGGCGTCGCGCAAGGTCGAAGGCCTCAGCGTGGCGGCTCAGCAACTGGTGGAAATCGCCAAGGCGCTGACCCTCAAGGCCAGCCTGTTGATTCTCGATGAACCCACCGCTGCGTTGGGCGGGGACGAAACCGAGTTGCTGTTCAAGCAGGTGGAACGGCTCAAGGCCGAGGGCGTGTCGTTTATCTACATCAGCCATCGCCTGGAAGAAATCGCGCGCATCGCTGACCGCGTGCTGGTGCTGCGCGACGGTCGCCAGATCGCCCTGCATGCCACGGCGCAAGTGCCGGTGCGCGAATTGGTCGAGCAGATGGTCGGGCGCAGCCTGGAGCGGATTTTCCCCGCGCTGCAGGCGCCTCAGGAACAGGTGATGTTGCAGGTCAAGGATTTGAGCTGCCGCGAATTCGCCTTGCACGGCATCGATTTCAAAGTGCGCGCCGGTGAAGTGTTCGGCATTGCCGGTGTTGTCGGCGCCGGGCGGACCGAACTGGTGCGCACCATTGCCGGCGCGGCCCAGGATATCCGCGGGCATATGGAGCTCGATGGCCAAGTGCGTCAACTGCGCTCGCCGTTCGAGGCCATCCAGGCCGGTGTGGTGCTGGTGCCCGAGGACCGCAAGCAGCAAGGCGTGGTGGTAGAACATCGCATCGAAGACAACCTGATCTACGGCAACACCGACCTGCTGGATAAACGCGGCTGGGTGTTCCCTGCCCCGCTGCGTGAGTTCGCGCGCACGGCGGTGGCGCGCCTGGGGGTCAAAGGCGCGCCACAGTCACGGATCTCCAGCTTGTCCGGCGGTAATCAGCAGAAAGTGATCATTGCCAAATGGCTGGCGCGCAATCCCAAGGTGTTCATCCTCGATGAGCCAACGCGCGGCATCGACGTGGGCGCGCGAGCGGCGATTTATGAGGTGATCGCGGACCTGGCCGCCAAGGGCATGGCGGTGATCGTGGTGAGCTCGGATCTGGATGAAGTGCTGGGCTTGTCCCATCGGGTGATGGTAATGAGCCGGGGCCGGCAGATGGGGATTCTGGAACGTGGCGAGGCTACGCCGGTTTCGGTGATGGAGATGGCTACGGCGTAACTGCAAACAATGAAAATCTGAGCGGGCTTGTCCCGCGCTGGGCTGCGAAGCGGCCCTATTAAAGGCACCGCCGATTTCCAGATAGAACCCGGTCGTCTGGTTTGGGGCCGCTTCGCAGCCCAGCGCGGGACAAGCCCGCTCACTACAGGGTTCACTGTGATTTAAAAATTGGAGTCGTTAATGCAACTTTTCAGTCTTCAAGGCCAAGTGGCCTTCGTCACCGGTGCCGGCAGCGGCATCGGCCAGGCCATCGCCGTCGGCCTGGCCGAAGCCGGGGCGGATGTGGCGTGTTTTGATTTACCCGGTAGTCCCGGCATCGCCAGCACCGTCGAACGCATCCAGGCCCTCGGCCGCCGTGCCCTCGCCTTGAGCGGCACGGTCACCGAGCGCGCCGCCCTGGACGCCGCTGTCGCCCGCACCGAAGCAGAACTGGGCGAGCTCAGCGTGGCGGTCAACTGCGCCGGCATCGCTAATGCCCAGGCCGCCGAGGACCTGGAGCTGCAACGCTGGCAGACCACGCTGGACATCAACCTCACCGGCATCTTCCTCAGCTGCCAGGCGCAGGCTGCGGTGATGCTGCCGCGTGGCAAGGGCGCCATTGTCAATATCGCCTCCATGTCCGGCAGCATCGTCAACCGTGGCCTGTTGCAGGCGCACTACAACACCTCCAAGGCCGGGGTGATCCACCTGAGCAAGAGCCTGGCGATGGAATGGGCCGACAAGGGCCTGCGCGTGAATTGCATCAGCCCCGGCTACACCGCCACGCCGATGAATTCACGGCCGGAAGTGGCCGATCAGGTGAAGATCTTTGAACAGACCACGCCCATGGGTCGCATGGCCAGCGTGGAAGAAATGGTCGGCCCGGCGATCTTCCTGGTCAGCCAGGCGTCGTCTTTCTGCACCGGTGTCGACCTGTTGGTCGATGGCGGCTTTGTGTGCTGGTAGGAGTTACTCATGTCGCAACGTTTCAGCGGTAAAACCGTAGTCATCACTGGCGCCTGCCGTGGCATCGGCGCCGGCATTGCCGAGCGTTTCGCCAAGGAAGGCGCCAACCTGGTACTGGCCTCCAACGACCTGGAGCGGGTGACGTTCACTGCCGATCAACTGGCTCAGGAATACAAAGTCGACGTGCTGGCCCTGGGCATCGACGTCACGGACGAAAGTGATATCGAAAAACTCTACCGCGAAGGCCACGCGCGCTTTGGCAGCATCGACGTGTCGGTACAGAACGCCGGCATCATCACCATCGACCACTACGACAAAATGCCCCGCGCCGACTTCGACAAGGTGCTGCAAGTCAACACCACCGGCGTGTGGCTGGGTTGCAGGGAAGCGGCCAAGTACATGGTCAAGCAAGGCAGCGGCCGCTTGATCAATACCTCGTCGGGCCAGGGCCGCCAGGGTTTCATCTACACGCCCCACTACGCCGCGAGCAAAATGGGCGTGATCGGCATCACCCAGAGCCTGGCGCTGGAGTTGGCGCGGCATAACATCACGGTGAATGCCTTCTGTCCCGGCATCATCGAAAGCGAAATGTGGGACTACAACGACCGCGTATGGGGCGAGATCCTCAGCACCGACGAAAAACGCTACAGCAAGGGTGAACTGATGGCCGAATGGGTCAAGAACATCCCCCTGCGCCGCGCCGGCAAACCTGCGGATGTCGCGGGGCTGGTGGCGTTCCTGGCGTCCGATGACGCGGCCTACCTGACCGGCCAGGCGATCAATATCGACGGCGGCCTGATCATGTCGTAAGGGTTTGGTATCCTCACCCGCATTGATGTCATCACTGAGGCCTTCATGAGCCAGATCGAAGAACAGCGCCTGATCACCAAGATCGCGAGCCTCTATTACGAAGAAGGGCTCAAGCAGTCCGAAATATCGGCGCAACTGGACTTGTCACAGTCGTTTATCAGCCGCGCCCTGCGCCGGGCGCTGCAGGACGGCGTGGTGAAGATCAGCGTGATGCGCCTGCAAGGCCTGCACCTGGAGCTGGAAACCCAATTGCAACGCCGCTACGGCGTACGCCGGGTGATCGTGGTGGAAGCCACCGAGCCCGGCAGTGATGAAAGCATCAAGCAGGCCATCGGTTCGGCTGCCGCCCATTACCTGGAAACCAGCCTGTCGCCGCAGGACCATATCGGCATTTCGTCGTGGAGCAGCACCATCCGCGCCATGGTCGGCCACCTGCACGCGCAACCGGGCAAACAGGCCGCCCAGGAAGTGGTGCAGCTGTTGGGCGGTGTCGGCCACAAGGGCGCATTTGAAGCCACCCTGCTCACCCAGCGCCTGGCCACCCTACTCAACTGCCCGGCGTATCTGCTGCCGTCGCAAAGCATCGAGCAATCGGTGCAGAGCAAGCAGCGCATCGTGCAGATGGAAGAGGTCAAGGAAGTGCTGCAGCGCTTTGACAGCATCACCCTGGCGATTGTCGGCATCGGCGAGCTCGAGCCCTCGCAACTGCTGCGCAACAGCGGCAACTACTACACTGAAGACATGCTGCGCCTGTTGGCCGAGCGCGGTGCCGTGGGTGATATCTGCCTGCGCTACTTCGATGCCCAGGGCCAGCCGGTGCTGGAGGAAGATGAAGAATTCGTCGTCTCGGTGGCGCTGCCAAAATTGCGCAATATCCAGCGCGTGCTCGGCCTGGCCGGCGGGTTGAACAAGGTCCAGGCGATTCGCGGTGCGCTCAAGGGCGGCTACCTGGACATCCTGATCACCGATCTGGACACGGCACAGGCGCTGAACCAGTAACCCCATTTCTGGAGAACGACCGCTCATGACATCCAAGCTCGAACAACTCAAGCAATTCACCACCGTGGTCTGCGACACCGGCGACCTGGAGGCCATCAGCCGGCTGAAACCGGTCGACGCCACCACCAACCCGTCGCTGCTGCTCAAAGCTTCGGCGATCGCACACTACGGCGACATCCTGCGCGAGGCGCTCGACCTGTCCAAGGGCGATCTCGGCCTGGCCTGCGACCAGTTTTCAGTGGCGGTCGGTTGCGGGATTCTCAAGGTGATCCCGGGGCGCATCTCCACCGAAGTCGATGCGCGCTTGTCGTTTGACGAAGACGCGCTATGGGCCAAGGCCAACCAGCTCATCGAGCTGTATGACAAGGCCGGCGTCGGCCGCGACCGCGTGCTGATCAAGCTGGCGTCCACCTGGGAAGGCATCCGCACCGCCGAGCGCCTGGAACAGGCCGGTATCCAGACCAACCTGACCCTGCTGTTCTCCTTCGCCCAGGCCCAGGCATGCGCCGACGCGGGTGTGTTCCTCATCTCGCCGTTTGTGGGCCGCATCTACGACTGGTACCGCAAGAGCACGGGCCTGGATTACACCGGCGTGGATGACCCGGGCGTGCAGTCGGTGACGCGCATCTACAACTACTACAAGGCCAACGGCATCCCGACCGTGGTCATGGGCGCGAGCTTCCGCACCCTCAGCCAGATCGAACAGCTGGCGGGCTGTGACCGCTTGACCATCAGCCCCGAGTTGCTGCAAAAACTCGATGAAGACCAGGGCACCCTGGAACGCAAACTGCTGCCGGGTGCCGCCGGCGAAGCGCGCCAATCCATCAACGAGGCGCAATTTCGCTGGGCCTCCAACGAAGATGCGATGTCCACCGAAAAGCTCGCCGAAGGCATCCGCCAGTTTGCGCGCGACCAGGAAAAACTGGAAAAGGTGTTGGCTGCGCTGTGATGCTCCTATCGCCATAGGCTTCGGTGTTGCACGGTTCCTGTGGCGAGGGAGCTTGCTACCGTGGCGGCCTGATAGTCGCCAGCGTCCTATCAGTGTAAATCGATCAAAATGTGGGAGCGGGCTTGCTCGCGAAGGCGGTGTGTCAGCTATAAATCCGCCGGCTGATCCACCGCTTTCGCAGGCAAGCCAGCTCCCACAGGGGATTGATGGTGTCCGCCAGTCGTGTGCCTGGCACCGAAAAACTGTGGGAGCGGGCTCGCCCGAATCACTTCTCGCCCAATGTGCGAGCTGCCAACGCCCCCAACACCCCGCCAACAATCGGCGCCATCCAGAACACCCAAAGCTGCGAAAGGTACTCAGCCCCGGCAAACACGGCAGGCCCGGTACTGCGTGCCGGGTTGACCGACGTATTGGTCACCGGGATCAGCACCAGGTGAATCAAGGTCAGTGCCAGGCCAATGGCAATTGGCGCAAAGCCCGGAGCAGCCTCTGGGGCAGTCACACGCATAATGATGAATACGAAGAAGAACGTGGCGATCAGTTCAGCCAACAGTGCGGCCTTCAGGTCAAAGAGGCCTGGGCTCAGGGGTCCGTAACCGTTGGCGGCAAAACCACCCACGGTGAAACCAGGCTGCCCGTTGGCAATCAGGTACAACACCGCCGCGGCAGCAATCGCCCCAGCAACCTGCGTCGCGATATACGGCAGCACATCACCGGCAGCAATCCGCCGCCCTGCCCATAGGCCAATGGTCACCGCTGGATTGAAGTGCCCACCGGAGATACCCCCGACTGCGTAGGCCATGGTCAGCACAGTGAGGCCAAACGCCAGCGCAACGCCTACGAAACCGATGCCCAACCCAGGGAAGGCTGCTGCCAGAATGGCGCTGCCGCAGCCGCCGAACGTCAACCAGAAAGTACCGATAAACTCGGCGATCAAACGCTTTTGCACAATCGACTCCATTGCTGCTCAAGTGCCGTCACCACAGGACGTGGGCGGTCGTCGGCGACGGTAGCAATGGGTATCAAAATGCTGTGTAGGACCTGTCTGGTTAATTGCGCACTTCGTCAGCGTTGTTCGAGCTCGCCTGCCCCAGCGGACAAACCATCCAAAATCCTGATCCTGCCCATTTCCCGGTTGCTAGGAAGCACCCCGCAGGCTAATCTTCCGGCTCGCAGCAACCGCTGCGATTGGACTTGGCGGTCCGACCAGATATAGGCGCAACAGCGCCCCCAACACGATTGCAGGCGCTTTTTTTGCGCCCGCTATTTCGTGCAATGGCGGGTTGCGCAGGGACTTCTTCGGAAGTGCCGGGTCCTATATCCCCGGTCCGCCAACCTTGCGTAATCCGCCACCCTAATTCTGCTTGGCGGCAGAAGGTGACGGCTCATTCAGATATAGGAGCAAGATCCATGACCGCACAAAATCGGTACATGCCCATCACGGGCCCTGACAGCACCATCCCCACTCTGCTAATCGACACCCAGGCACCACTGGATGTCCTGCACGATGCAGCGGCTTATCGCATCCGTGCCGTCACTCAAGTTTTGGAAAACCTCGCCCTTCGCGATGGGATCAGCAGCGACGCTGTAGTACTGCAGGACTTCGCATTGCTGTTGAGTATTCCGTTGCGTGACGGCTGCGATTTGCTAGATGTGATTGAACGCAGGTTGCAAGAGAAGGTGGTTTAAATGAAAAGGGGCGACCTTGTGGTCGCCCTTTATTCATTCAACGAAGCAGTCATCACACGTAGGAGCTAACTATGGGTAAATTCTTTGATGACTTGCTGGAAAGCGTGCAGCAGATGGATGAGATCCTCCACAAGAAAAGCAAACCCACCCACGAATTCAAAATGAAAAGGGTTGAAAACGAAGTTATTTGCAATGATATAAAAGAAGAAGGGCCTTCTTACTTCAGTAACTACCTAGATCAAAAGTGATGTCAGAAAGGCTTCTATGCCATTCCTATTCAAAAGTCGATGACGCGGTACATAAACCCTTAAAGTTTAGAACCACCCTGCAATCGACCTCAAGGTGCGGCATCAAATTGTCAGTCAATGCACGAATCGAATATCAAGCGTAGCTCATAGCCATCATCGGTGGTAAAATTCACCAAATCCATATCTATGGATATGAATTTGCATAATGAGTAGCTAATCGAAATCAAGAAGCATGGACGACCAAATGATTAATGACGCCAACCAGCATATTAGTGAATACCTCAAATACTATTTAGATCACTCAGAACCCCGATACGCGGTAATGCTAAATGGAGGCTGGGGCATTGGCAAAACCTATTTAGTAAAAAAAATACTGAAAAACCATAACAAAACTTCAGACCATTACACCTACATAAGTCTATATGGTCTAACTTCATGCAGTGACATTGACGACATTATATTCTCAGATATGCACACATTCCTCGATGGCAAATTAGTAAAAAGCGTCGAAAACATTACCAATTCCATCTCTTCCTATTTTCGAATTGGCACCAAGGTCAATAGAAAAATATTTTTTGACAAGTTTAAAAAGCCGCTATACATATTCGATGATCTTGAGCGGTGCGACATCCCTATTAACAAAACCCTTGGTTACATCAACCAATTTGTAGAGCACAAAGGAAAGAAAGCAATAATAATTGCGAACGAAAAGGAAATAAACGACCTAGATACGTATCAGCGAATCCGCGAAAAGCTGATCGGGAAAACTTTAACAGTACAGTCCTCGCTAGAAGGAGCACTAGACGAATTTATTGCAAAACTTAAGCCTATTGAGGTTCAGGTTTTTGCGAAGAAACACACTAAAGAAATCATTCAAATCTATCGTCAATCGGGACTAGATAATTTACGCATCTTGCAACAATCTCTATGGGACCTAGAACGCTTCCTCAGCGCCTTGCAAGACAAACACTGGAAAGTTGAGAAGGCTTTGGGCTGCTGCATGAATTTAATTCTCCCTCTCTCACTCTCGATCAAGGCCGGCGCTTTAAAAGAAGATGACATCACTAAAAGACCGCAGCGAACACCAAGCTACCTAAATCTCACAAAGAGCACTGACGAGCAAAGTAAATTCGAAGCACTCGAGCTTAGACATCCAGACCTTGAACTCCGAGACAAAATCCTTAGCAACAACGACCTCACCAACTTTTTAATAAAGGGAATATTCAAGAATGACGAAATATACAACTCCATCAACCAGTCATACCATTTCAAAGAAGAAGCAGAGACTGCACTTGAAACCTTAAAAAATTCATTTGACCGAACTGAATCTAAATTTAATCACGCCCTTTTAACATTCGAAAAACAGTACAAAGATCGACTATTCATCGACACCGATGAGATATTAACTACCTTTAGTCTTCGCCTATGGCTGGCAAACAAAGGCTTTCTAAAACTTAGTCAAGCCCACGTCATTAAAGAAGGAAAACGTTATATTGACGACCTTTATAATTCCGCTACCTTAAGGCCCCTTACCTCGCAACATTTGGACGGCCGCGAATACAATATCTTCAATAAAAAATATCAATTTTTCCCCGATATCAAATCCGTAGCGTCTGAAGAGTTTTTTGAACACTACAAATATCGAAACTTAGTGGTGACCGAACGTTATCATGACAACATTATTGGGCAACTGCTGAACGATATGACAACAGATCCTGTTGTTTACAGGCACAAAATATCCTTCGCCAGCAGAGAGACCGATGAGCACATCCCGCCACATATAATGCAACGGATAAACGCAACAGAATTTGTAAGTACACTGCTAACGCTTGGACCTGCAGAGCAAAGTAACATTTTGTCAGCGTTCAACGGTCGGTATAGCTTTACTCCAATCAAGGTAGAGGATGAGCGTATGTTGTTAGACGCTATCAAAATTGAGCTTGAGAAAGCCATAGAGCGAACACAATCTCTATTTGAACAGCAGCGACTCGCCAGCAATATAGACGCTTACCTCAATCGACACTTAAGTCGCTAGAGAAGATGGGAGAACGAACTGACTCAAAAGTTCGATCTCCCTGCTTAACCCTCATCGACCTCAACTACCAACACCCTGCCCAAACCTCCTGATCGCCAGGCAATACCCCACCAACGCCAGCGCCGCCAGCAACCCGCCCGCCGCGCCGATCCAGGCGAAGCCGAACTGGCTGCCGACCCAACTGCCCACCAGGGCGCCGCCGCCGATGCCGATGTTGTAAATGCCGGAGAACATCGCCATGGCCACGTCGGTCGCATCCGGTGCCAGCACCAGTACCTTGGATTGCATGGCCAGGCCGAAGCCCATGATCGCCATGCCCCAGAAAACGCTCAGTACCACCAGGTAGGACTGCGCACCGCTCAACGGCAACAGCAGTGCCAGGCAGGCGGCCAGGATAAACACTGCGCCGACCACGAACAGGTGAGGATTGAAGCGGTGCACCAGGCTGAACAGCAGCGAGCCGATGATGCCTGCGCCGCCAAATACCAGCAGGATCAGGGTCACCGCGCTGCCGCTCATGCCGGCCACGCCTTCGACAAAGGGTTCGATGTAGCTGTAGGCGGTGAATTGCGCGGTCACGGTCATGGCGGTGAGCACGTAGAGCGCCACCAGCGCGGGGCGCTTGAACAGCAGCGGCAGGCTGCGCAGGGAGCCAGAGTTCTGGCTCGGCAGCAGCGGCAAGGTGCGCGCCAGCCAGAACACCAGTGCGGCGGCGAACGCGCCGATCACCAGGAAGGTGGTGCGCCAACCCATGGCTTCGCCCAGCAGGCGGCCCAGCGGAATCCCGAGGACCATCGCCAGGGAGGTGCCGGTGGCCAGCAGACCGAGGGCTTGCACCTGCTTGCCCTCAGGCGCCAGGCGTACCGCCAGTGAGGCGGTGATCGACCAGAACAGGGCGTGGGACAAGGCAATGCCGATGCGGCTGAGCATCAGCAGGCCGAAACTGGTGGCGACGCTGGACAGGATGTGACTGACGATAAACAGGCAGAACAGCACGATCAGCAGCTTGCGCCGTTCGATGTTGCGGGTCAGCAGCATCACCGGCAACGACGTCAGGGACACGATCCAGGCGTAGATGGTGAGCATCAGCCCGACGCTTGCAACCGGCATGTCGAAGCTGGCGCCGATGGCGCTGAGCAGCCCGACGGGCACGAATTCAGTGGTATTGAACACAAAGGCGGCCAACGCGAGGGCGATGACCGGTTGCCAATTGGCTTGGGGGGTTGCGGCTGAAATGCTCATTGACGGGTCGGTCTACTCAGTTTCCGCGCTGATCAAGCCGGCCCAGTGCCGGCCCTTGAGCAGCGCGGAAAAATAGTAACACGACGCCTCAAGGATCGACTTGCGCCATCAGCTCCGGGATCGATTCCGGTCGCTTGGCGTAACGCTGGGCCAGCGCCGCGCACACCATCAACTGGATCTGGTGAAACAACATCAACGGCAGGATCAAGACGCCCATGGTCGAGGCGGCAAACAGCACCTGAGCCATCGGCACACCGGTCGCCAGGCTTTTCTTCGAACCACAGAACAGGATGGTGATGCGGTCTTCCTGATTGAAGCCAAAAGCCTTGCCCAGCAAGGTGGCAGCCACCAGCACCAAGGCCAGCAACACGCAGCAGGCCACCACCAGGCCGCCCAGTTCCCAGAGTGGAATCTGCTGCCAGATACCCTCATTCACCGCTTGGCTGAACGCACCGTAGACCACCAGCAGGATCGAACCCTGGTCGACGAATTTCAGCCAGGATTTATTGCGCCCCACCCATGCGCCGATCCAGCGCCGGGCAATTTGCCCTGCGACAAATGGAAGCAGCAGTTGCACGCTGATTTTGAGAATGGCGTCGACGGTTGAACCGCCTTCACCGTGAACATTCATCAGCAAGGTCACCAACAACGGGGTCAGGAAAATCCCGAACAGGCTCGACGCCGCCGCGCTGCAAATCGCCGCCGGGATGTTGCCGCGCGCCAGCGACGTGAAGGCAATCGCCGATTGCACCGTGGCCGGCAACGCGCAGAGATAGAGCATGCCCATGTACAGGTCTTTGCCGATCAGCGGCGAGAGCACCGGCTTGAGTGCCAGGCCCAGCAGCGGAAACAAGACGAAGGTCAGGCTGAACACCAGCAGGTGCAGGCGCCAGTGACCGGCGCCGGCGACGATGGCCTGGCGCGACAGCTTGGCGCCGTGCAGGAAAAACAGCAGCGCGATCGCCAGGTTGGTGACCCAGCCGAACGCCACGGCGGTCTGGCCGCTGGCGGGCAGCAGGGAGGCGAGGATCACCGTGGCGATCAGCGTCAGGGTGAAGTTGTCGGGCAGGAAACGGGGGCGAGTCATAAGCAGGATCTTCCGGGGGTTGCCAAGAGCGTCACGGCGACTCTAACGTAATGGCTTGTTACCGACTAACGCCAATGAGCCAGTAAATGCCGCCTAAAGGACATGAAAAAACCGTCCGCCGCAGTGTGCCTGGACTTTCCAGCCTGCCGCGACCCGTGTATGGGCGCACCGAATCCTTGCCGAATCGTGCGCTGACCCGCCGGCACAGCCACCCGTGGGTGCAATTGTCGTACGCCATTTCCGGGGTGCTGGAGATCCAGACCAGCGTCGGCCGCTTCGTGGCGCCGCCGCAGCGGGCCGTCTGGATTCCGGCGGGCATGCCGCACCGCGTCTTCAGCTCGCCCCACACGGAAATGCGCAGTCTGTACCTCGACTGCAGCGTCACGGCCTGGGCGGTCGAACGCTGTCATGTGTTGGAAGTGAGCAGTTTGCTGCGCGAGTTGATCCGCAGTTTCAGCGAGTTGCCGGTGGAGTATGCCGAGGACGGCCCGGATGGGCGCCTGGCCCAGGTAGTCCTGGATCAGTTGGCCGCGGCGCCGCAGGTCGACCTGATGCTGCCGCTGCCGTTGGACCCGCGTTTGCGGCAGATCTATCGCAGCTTGAACCTGCGCCCGGAGCAGCAGACGACCCTGGGGCAATGGAGCCAGAAACTGGGGGTGAGTGAGAAGACACTCAGTCGGTTGTTTTTCAGTGATACCGGGCTGACGTTCCGGGCGTGGCGCCAGCGCCTGCGACTGCTGAGCGCCCTGCCCGCCCTGGAGCAAGGCGAGCGGGTGACCGATGTGGCGTTGGGGTGTGGGTATGAATCGACGTCGGCGTTTATCAATGCGTTTCGCCAGCAGTTTGATACGACGCCGGGGGAGTTTTTTCGCTGATATCACTGATACGCAGCAAATCCAATGTGGGAGCTGGCTTGTCGGATCGCCGCACCGCTGCGATAGCGGAGTGTCAGTCAATAAATCTGCTGGCTGATATACCGCTATCGCAGGCAAGCCAGCTCCCACAGGTTTTACCGTATTTCAACCAGTCGAGATGGGCTCAGCTCCCCTCTGCACCATGGGCTTCTTCAAAGAAGTAATCCTTCCAACTGCCGGCCTTGTTCTTCAGAACGCCCAGTTCCTGCAATTTCTCCGCATAGATATACGTACGTTGCGGCACGATGGTGAAGTCGATCTCCGGGTCCTGGACGATCTTCTCCACCAGGTCCAACGGCAACTTCGACTGCTCGACGCGGATATACGCCTTGGCCGCTGCCGACTTGTCCGCCTTGATGATCTTTTCGGCCTCGGCCAGCGCGTCATAGAACGCCTTATAGGTCTTGGGGTTCTCGTCGTGGAATTTCTGCGTGGTGTACAACACGTTGAACGTCGCCTGCCCGCCCAGGATGTCGTAGGAACTCAGCACTTTGTACACGTTGGGGTTGAGCAACTCCTGATACTGGAACGGCGGGCTGGAAAAGTGCGCGTTTATTTCCGAACCACCGGCAATCAGCGCCGCCGTGGCGTCGGGGTGGGCCAGGCTGATGGAGATGTCGTCGAACTTCTTGTAGTTGGCATCGCCGAACTGCTTGGCGGTCTCGATCTGCAAGGTGCGCGATTGGAAGCCCACGCCGGCGGCGGGCACGGCGATGCGGTCCTTTTCGCTGAAGTCCGCGAGGGTCTTGACGTTGGGGTTGTTGGTCAGCAGGTAGTTGGGCATCGAGCCGAGGGAGGCGATGGCCTTGACGTTCTGCTTGCCTTTGGTACGGTCCCACAGGGTGAGCATGGGCGGCACGCCGGCCGAAACCACGTCGAGGGCGCCGGCCAGCAGCGATTCGTTCATCGCGGTGGCGCCGGAAATGCTGTTCCACTCCACCTGGATATCCAGGCCCTGCGCATTGCCGTGTTTTTCGATCAGGTGCTGGTCGCGCACCACGTCGAGGATCAGGTAGCCGATACCGAATTGCTGGGCGATGCTGATCTTGCCCTCAGCCTGGGCACCGCTACTGAGCAAGGCGCCTGCCGCAGCCAGCGAGGCAATGATAAGGGTCAGGGAGAAGCGCTTGAGGGTCATGGGAATTGGCCGCACGGTGAGAGGTGAGCGAGGGTAGCCACGATTTTTAAGACGGGAAAAGAATATCGAGATCTATTGTTATGCTAATAGCCCACAAACGGGCGGCTGGCTGGTAAGGTGCCGCCCTTTGACTGACCGCACACTGCGAGGAATGGACGTTGGACACTGACGAAAAAATGACCGGGGACTTGTTCGAGGTCGATAAGCGCCTGTCACTCAAGCCCGTGATGGACTTCAACGCCTACCTGCGCAGTGCTTTCGGTGACGGCCCGTGTACCTGCATCCGCTGCATCGCCAGCAAGGGCGATGAAAGCGGTTACGCCTACCAGCACACCTTTAGCTTTGATGGCAAAATCACCAACCGTCGCTTCGCCTCCACGGCCGGCAGCGATGTGTTGGCGATGCTGAAGAAGGCCTGGTTGTCGTACACCAAGGCCGAGTTGCCGCTCAGCGGCGTGTTGGTGCTGGATACCGTGAAGGCCTTTGTCGAGCCGCAACTGCATAACCTTATTGCACCGCTGTTCCTGGCCAGTGGGCTGGTCAAGGATGTGGAAGGCCAGTTGCAGATTCAGCCGCAAATAACTGCCTGATTCACTGTTCTGACTGTAGTGAGCGGGCTTGCCCCGCGCTGGGTGCGAAGCCGCCCTAATGCAGTCGCCGTCGATTTACAGACGAAACCGAGTCGCTTGGTTTGGGGCGGCTTCGCCACCCGGCGCGGGGCGAGCCCGCTCACTACAATTTGAATCGGGCGAGCAGACCGATAGTAGGCGTTGCTTGCGGCTTATAAACCGGGCACGCCCTGCATGCGCAACTCAGGCGTAAGCGCCTCATCAAGCGGCTCGGTCAGCGGCCGGTCGCTCATCCCCGGCAGCAGGATCACCTTGCGGCAGTCCTCTTCGGCCTTGTCGAACAGCTCATAGCCGCGTGCCGCCTGCTCGAGGGACAGGCGATGAGTGATGATCGCTTCAGGGTTCAAATGGCCCAGTTCGATATGCTCCAGCAGTTCCGGCAGGAAGCGATGCACATGGGTCTGGCCCATCTTAAAGGTCAGGCCCTTGTCAAAAGCGTCGCCAAACATAAAGCCGTGGATAAACCCGGCATACACCCCGGCCACGCTGACCACTCCGCCGCGGCGCACGGCGGCGATGCATTGGCGCAAGGCCTTGCCGCTGCTGCCTTCGATCTTGAGGGTGGTGAGGATGGTTTCAGTGGTGCTGCCCTTGGCCTCGAAACCAACGGCATCCACCACCCCGTCGACACCCCGCATGCCGCGCGTCTGGCGGATGATGGTGTCGGCCGGGTCATCGTCTTCCTCGAAATTGATCGGGATCACGCCATACATTTTTTGCGCATAGGCCAACCGATAGGGATGGTCGTCGACCATGAAGATCTGCTCAGCGCCCAACATCTGCGCACAGGCGGCACTCAACAGGCCGACCGGGCCGGCGCCGTAGATCGCGACGCTGGAGCCTTTTTCGATGCCCGCGTTGATGACCGCCTGCCAGGCGGTGGGCAGGATGTCGGTGAGAAACAATACCTTGTCGTCCGCCAGCGTGCCGGGCACCTTGAACGGCCCGGCGTTGGCCTTCGGCACGCGCACCAGTTCGGCCTGGCCACCGGGAATGCCGCCATACAGGCGGCTGTAGCCGAACAGCGCCGCCCCCGGTGGAATTGCCTTTTTGTTGAGGATCGCACCGCGCCCGTCGTTAGTGGTTTCGCAGGCGGCAAACAGCTGCATCTGACAGAAAAAGCAGTCGCCACAGGCAATCACGAACGGAATCACCACGCGGTCGCCGCGCTGCACCGCCGTGACCGCCGGGCCGGTTTCTTCGACGATGCCCATGAACTCGTGGCCGAAAATATCACCGTGCTCAACCGTCGGAATCTTGCCCCGATACAGGTGCAAATCCGAGCCGCAGATGGCGGTGGCGGTTACCCGCAGGATGATGTCGTCGGGTTGCTCGATGATGGGATCAGGTACCGTATCGACCTGCACTTTGTGCGCGCCTTGGAAGGTCATCGCTCGCATGCTCTGCACTCCAGCAAATGGAAAGGATCAGTAATTAAGGGCCCCTGTCGCCGCCAGCGTTCCGTTGGTATGCCGGCAACCGATCAATGGTCATCACGACTCTGAGCTCCGTCAGCGCAGGCGCGTGACGGTTAGCGCAACCACGGCAATCCTTTCCACGCGTTCGTAGCCGGGTTTTGCCAGCTCTTCACCAAACACGTCGGGGTCAAGCTCACGGTAGGTCCAGCCGAAGGCATCGCTGCCAACCAGTGGCTTGGCCGCCGCCAGGAAGGGGTCTTCCCCCGCGACAATCGCCACGCCGGTGTACAGCACCAGGCTGCCCCCCAAGGCCAGGCGGCCCAGGGATTCGCTGACGATACGCACCGACAACTGCTCACCCAGGGCTCCGCCGCCATGGCGATAGGCGCGTTGGCGGTCGTCATTCATGTACGGCGGATTCGCTACGATCAGGTCGAACTCGCCTTCCACGCTGGCCAGTACGTCGCTGTGATAGGCCGTAACGTTGCTCAGCCCGGCCAGCTCGGCGTTGACTGCGGTCATGCGCAGGGCGCGCGGGTTTATATCCACCGCCAGCACCTGGGCGTCGTGCCGCGCACGGGCGATGACCAGCGCACCGACACCGGCACCACAGCCGATATCCACCGCGCGGCGCACGGGCTCGAAGCGCTGCTGCAGATGCGCTTCGATCACCTGGGCGAACCGATAGCTGTCCGGACCGAAAAACACCGCATCCGATTGCGTGGTCGGGTAGGCCGAATGCGCGAACAACAGCTCATCCAGGCTCGACCAACGCACCGCGCTGCGCCACAGCGAATCGTGTTTTTCAACGACCTCGGCCTGCAGCAGTTCCTCACGAAACGCCGCCGGGAGCAGGTCGGCATCAAATGACATCGACCAGCCAAACACGTCGCGCAGGTCCTTGGCCAACGGTGAAGCCTGGCGCCCGAAAACGCGCTCGTGGGTCAAGGGCGTGGGCGTGATGAACCGGTAGCCGTTCTCCTTGAGGCCCCGACCCAGGTTGATCAAGGCGCGATCGGCCAGTTGTTGTGCAGACATGAACGACATTCCTTAGCGCAGGCGCGTGCGCAATTGGATAAAGCGGCGCGTGGCGTACAGCCCGGCCGGGGTGCAGTGACGACGGGCGGACATCCACGCAATCAGTGTTTGGAGCTGCTGTTCATCCGGCAAGCCGCGCAACGAGTCCACCAGCGCCTGGGTGTCCGGATCGGCCGGTGGGTGCGGGTCCTGGGGTAAGCTTTTGCCACGCCCCGGACGAGCGGGCGGCACGCGTCGGTCGCTGATCCAGTCGCCCGCGATCCAGTCATGCAGCACCTGTTTCTCATAGCCGCTGAACACCCCGAACATGGCGGCGCCCGCGCCCTCGATCAATTGCCAGAAGCGGCTCTCGCCCGGGTCCTGGTTGCGCCTGATCCAGCCTTTGTCTTCGAGGGCCTGGAGAAAGGCACCGATCTGGCCCGGCTGGGCCAGCCATTGGTTGACCGTCTTGCCTTCGAAGCGGCAGTAATCAGAATGCATGTGCTGGCCGTAGGAGCGCTTGCGCTCCAGCAGGGCGACCAGTTCATCGTGCAAATTGAAATCCTTGATGATGGCGGTGGTCCCCGGCCCCAGCTCATTAAGGCGATAGCCTTGGGCCACGCGGTGATAGAACTCCGCCCTGCCCTCGCCCAGCGGCAGCAGGTTGAGCACCGACTGCGCGGCTTTGCACGCATGGCCGCTGCTGGCGTTGTCGATGGTCACATGCAGCGTGAAGTAATACGGGTCGATGCCCAGCTCGCTCAGCTCGTATGAGGTGATCAACAGGTGCAGCGGCAATTGCTCGTAGCCCAGGTTGTAGCCGATCACCTCCGGCAGGAACTCTTCGCCGCACAGGCCCAAGGCCATTTGCAACGCGCCTTGCAGGTAATGCGGGTCTTCCAAACCAGCGTCGCTGTCGGCATCGTGCTGGTTGAGCAACTTGCGGTAGATCACCACATGATTCTGCGCGGCTTCGCCGTCGCCCAGCTCTTCGAGGTAGGTGGTAAGCAAGCCGTCGAAACGTGGGTCTTGCCAATAGCGCAACAGGCCGTAGAGCCAGGCGCCATCGACTTGCTTGGTCGGCGCCACACGTTGCAATACGTACAACGCGTGAGCTTTGTTATGGAAGTAACGGCGTGGCCGGCCCTGCTGGCGTTGCTCCAGGTACTCGGCATACGCCTGGGCCACCTCGGCACACCGCTGCTCAACCCAGGCGTGCAGTTGCTCGGGCTCGTCCGGCAGCTCGTTGGGCGCCTCCTCGACCTGGGCCAACTGCGCCTGCAAAAAATCCCGCGCAGCCTCTTGCGCACCTTGGGCTTCGCCATAGAGCTGCTGGTACAGCCGTTGATAATGGCCGGGCCCCGCGTGGGAGATGGAGGCCGGTTGGCCTGACAGCGCTGTGAAAAGAGTCATGATGGCAGTTTCCGCAAAGTCCGATACACCAGGCCCCACCACAAGGAGGCCACGCAAGAGCGCTCAACCACACGCTTCTAGAGTGAAGAGCCTTGAAGTGGGCAAAAAATTCAATCGGGGTTGTGGAGCTGCGGATCAGTGGCAATGAGCGGGGGTTGCCACAGGCGAGGGATACGGCGCGGATTTTATGCGGGGGGGCAGGCGGCGCCAATGGTATGCGGCGGTGCGACTTGCTCGTGAAAGCGGAGTGTCAGGGAAAGCAGTGCTGGCTGATACTGCGCATTCGCAGCCAGCTCCCACATTTGATCTGCGTTTCAGTCATGCAGGCTGTATTTGAAGCAAAAAAACGGCACCGGAGTGCCGTTTTGTCCTTCCCTCAATGCAATTACTTGCGCGCCGCCTCCCACGATTTGAGCAGGTCGTTGTAGTTCACGGTTTCGCCCTTGGGCTTCTCGTTCGCCAGTTTCGGTTTTGGCGCGCCCGGCTGGTCGAACCAGTATTGCGCGTCACGCTCGGGGTTCATTTTCGGGCCGCACACCGGTTGCACCTTGGAGCGTTCCAGGCGCGTCATGATCGCGTCCTGTTCCTTGGCCAGGTTGTCCAGGGCCTGCTGCGGGGTTTTCTCGCCGCTGGCGGCGGCGGCGATGTTGCTCCACCACAGTTGCGCCAGGCGTGGGTAGTCCGGCACGTTGGTGCCGGTCGGCGACCATTCGGTCCGCGCCGGGCTGCGGTAGAACTCCACCAGGCCACCCAGTTTGGGCGCCATGTCGGTCATGGCCTGGGAATTGATGTCGGACTCACGAATCGGCGTCAGGCCGACGATGGTCTTCTTCAGCGAGACGGTTTTGGAGGTCACGAACTGCGCGTAAAGCCAGGCGGCGAGTTTCTGTTTCTCGGGGGTAGACTTGAGGAAGGTCCAGGAGCCTACGTCCTGGTAACCCTTCTTCATGCCCTTTTCCCAGTAAGGTCCGACGGGCGACGGCGCCATGCGCCATTTCGGCGTACCGTCGGCGTTCACCACCGGCAAGCCCGGCTTGACCATGTCGGCGGTAAACGCGGTGTACCAGAAGATCTGCTGCGCGATATTGCCCTGGGACGGCACCGGGCCGGATTCGGAGAAGGTCATGCCCGCCGCTTCCGGTGGCGCATAGGCTTTCATCCAGTCCACGTATTTTTGCGTGGCAAATACCGCCGCCGGGCCATTGGTGTCGCCGCCACGGGTGACGCTGGAGCCGACCGGGTGGCAGTCCTCCACGCGAATACCCCACTCGTCCACCGGCAAACCGTTGGGCAGCCCTTTGTCGCCGCCGCCGGCCATGGAGAACCAGGCATCGGTGAAGCGCCAGCCCAGGGATGGGTCTTTCTTGCCGTAGTCCATGTGCCCGTAGATGCGTTTGCCGTCGATTTCCTTGACGTCTTCGCTGAAGAATTTGGCGATGTCTTCATAGGCCGACCAGTTCACCGGCACGCCGAGGTCGTAGCCATATTTTTCCTTGAACTTGGCTTTCAGCTCCGGGCGTTCGAACCAGTCGGCGCGGAACCAGTACAGGTTGGCGAACTGCTGGTCGGGCAATTGGTAGATCTTGCCGTCCGGTGCGGTGGTGAAGGACAGGCCGATAAAGTCCTTGAGGTCCAGGGTCGGCGAGGTGAAGTCCTCGCCTTCGTTGGCCATCAGGTCGGTGATGGATTCGGTCTTGCCGTAACGAAAGTGCGTACCGATCAGGTCCGAGTCGTTGACCCAGCCGTCGTAGATGTTCTTGTCGGACTGCATCTGGGTTTGCAGCTTCTCCACCACGTCGCCTTCCTGCAGCAGGTCGTGGGTCAGCTTGATTCCGGTGATTTCGCTGAAGGCCTTGGCCAGCACCTTGGACTCGTACTCGTGGGTGGTGAGGGTTTCCGACACCACGTTGATCTTCATTCCACGGAAGGGTTCGGCGGCCTTGATAAACCACTTCAACTCCTCCAACTGCTGTTCGGCCGTCAGGGTCGACGGTTTGAACTCACTGCCGATCCATTTTTTCGCGGCATCTTCATACGCATCGGCCCACGCCGTGACGCTCAAACCGCTGAGGGCCAGTACGGCGGCCAATGAAATGCTATGTCGCAGCTTATTGTTCTTATTCAACATAGAGACCTCCTGGTTGTTTATTCATAAGGGCACTAGCCCCAACGCATCACACTCAACAGCCATACCAGGGAGAGCGCGGACGCCACCCAGATGCTCCAGTCGGTAACGCCGATGACCAGCAAATGCAGGTAGGCGCTGCCGAGAAGACCGATAAACAGGCGATCACCACGGGTGGTGCTGATCGGTAAAAAACCGCGCCGAGGGATGCTCGGCGAGCGCAGCTCCCAGGTGGTCATGCCCGCCAGAATCAGGGCTATACCGCCAAAAAACAGCGCAGTGGGGGTGGTCCAGGCCATCCATTCCATCATCGACTCCTCAGACCCGACCCAGGGCGAAGCCCTTGGCCACGTGGTTGCGAACAAACCAGATCACCAGCATGCCGGGAAGGATAGTCAACACCCCCGCCGCCGCCAGCACGCCCCAATCAATACCCGACGCCGAGACCGTGCGCGTCATCACCGCTGCGATGGGCTTGGCGTTGACCGAGGTCAGCGTGCGCGCCAGCAGCAGTTCGACCCAGGAAAACATGAAGCAGAAAAACGCGGTCACACCGATGCCGGAGCCGATCAACGGGATAAATATCTTCACGAAGAACTTGGGAAACGAGTAGCCGTCGATATAGGCGGTTTCGTCGATTTCCTTGGGCACCCCGGACATGAAGCCTTCCAGGATCCATACCGCCAACGGCACGTTGAACAGGCAGTGCGCCAGGGCCACGGCGATGTGCGTGTCGAACAGGCCGATGGACGAATACAGCTGGAAGAATGGCAGCAGAAACACGGCCGGAGGTGCCATGCGGTTGGTCAGCAGCCAGAAGAACAGGTGCTTGTCGCCAAGGAAGCGGTAGCGCGAAAACGCATAAGCCGCCGGCAGCGCCACGCTCAGGGAGATCACTGTGTTCAGGCTGACGTAGTACAGCGAGTTGAGGTAGCCGGTGTACCAGCTCGGGTCAGTGAAGATCACCTTGTAGTTGGCCAGCGTGAAGTGCTGCGGAAACAGCGTCAGCCCGCCTAGGATTTCGGTGTTGCTCTTGAAGGACATGTTCAGCAGCCAGTAGATCGGCACCAGCAGGAACAGAATGTAGATGAGTAACGGAATAAGCTTGCGTTTGCTCATGTTGGCGGCCTCAGCGGTTGGCGTCGGAGTGGGTCATGGCGGTGTAGAACAGCCAGGACACCAACAGAATGATCAGGAAGTACACCAGGGAAAACGCCGCAGCCGGGCCCAGGTCGAATTGGCCTACCGCCATCTGGGTCAACGTCTGACTGAGGAACGTGGTGGCATTACCTGGCCCGCCGCCCGTGAGGACGAAGGGCTCGGTGTAGATCATGAAGCTGTCCATGAACCGCAGCATCACCGCGATCAGCAGCACGCTCTTCATCTTTGGCAGCTGGATATGCCGGAACACCGCCCAGGCGGATGCACGATCGATCCGAGCCGCCTGGTAGTACACATCCGGAATCGCCCGCAGCCCCGAATAACACAACAGCGCCACCAGGGAGGTCCAGTGCCACACGTCCATCACCAGCACGGTGACCCAGGCGTCCGCCGTATTGGCCGCATAGTTGTAGCTGATGCCCAGGGCGTTAAGGCTGTAACCGAGCAAGCCGATATCGGCGCGACCGAAAATCTGCCAGATCGTACCCACCACGTTCCATGGGATCAGCAGCGGAATGGCGAGGATGATCAGCACCAGCGACGACCAGCGGCCCTTGGTCGGCATGGTCAGGGCGATGGCGATGCCCAGCGGGATTTCGATCAGCAGCACGCAGGCCGAGTAGATGAACTGGCGCAGCAGCGAATCATGCAGGCGCGGATCGAGCAGCACCTGCTTGTACCAGTCAGCGCCGACGAAGTAGCGGCTGGACTGGTCGAAGATGTCCTGCACCGAGTAGTTGACCACAGTCATCATCGGGATCACCGCACTGAACGCCACCAGCAGGAACACCGGCAGTACGAGCCACCAGGCCTTGTTGTTCTGCACCTTGTTCATGGCAGCACCTCCAGCAGGTAATCGTCGGCATACACCATCAGCCATTGCGCGGGAAAGCTGATGGAAGCCGTGCCTTCGGGCACCGGCTTGTCTTCGGCCAGGCGCACTTTCAACGGCGTGCCGTCGAGGTTGAGGGTGATGATCTTGTAGGTGCCGAGGTCTTCCAAGTGCGTGACTTCGGCCTGCATCGCGTCAGGGTTGGGCTCGTCCCACACATGGATAAATTCCGGGCGGATGCCGACCTGCAGTTTTTTGTAACCAGTGCTGGCAATGCGTTGCTGCAAGGCTTCGGACAAAGGCAGGTGGGTGCCGGCAAAGCGCACCCCGCCCGCCTCGGCCTGCACTTCGATCAGATTCATCCCAGGGCTGCCGATGAAATAGCCGACAAAGGTGTGGCTCGGCCGTTCAAACAACTCACGCGGCGTGCCGAACTGTACGATCTGGCCGCCGTACATCACCGCGATCTTGTCGGCGAAGGTCGAGGCTTCCAACTGATCGTGGGTCACGTAGACCATGGTGATGTTGAACTGCTCGTGGATCTGCTTGAGCTTGCGCCGCAGTTTCCACTTGAGGTGCGGGTCGATCACCGTCAGCGGCTCGTCGAAGAGGATCGCCGAGACGTCGTCACGCACCAGGCCGCGGCCCATGGAGACTTTCTGTTTTTCATCGGCGGTGAGGTTGCGGGCTTTTTTGCTCAGCAGGCTTTGCAGGTCGAGGACTTCGGCGATTTCCTGCACCTTGCTGTGAATTTTCGCCTCGGCCATGCCCTGGTTGCGCAGCGGGAACGCCAGGTTGTCGAATACCGTCATGGTGTCGTACACCACCGGGAACTGGAACACCTGGGCAATGTTGCGTTTTTCCGGAGTGAGGTCGTTGACGACTTTGGTGTCGAACAACACCTGGCCTTCGGATGGGCTGAGCAGGCCGGAAATGATATTGAGCAAGGTCGACTTGCCGCAGCCCGACGGCCCGAGCAAGGCGTAGGCCCCGCCCTGCTCCCACACGTGGTTCATTTCCCGAATGGCGTAGTCCTCAGGCCCACTGGGCGCAGGGCTGTAGCTATGCGCCAGGTTCTGCAAATGGATCTCGGCCATCAGGCAACCCTCGCAACACGGCGCCCGGGGGCCTGGACCAAACGGCCCTGGCCATCGAACACAAACAGTTTATGGGTGGGGATATACACACGGATCGGCGCGTCGACGTCGTATTCGTGCACCCCCGACAGGTGCAGCACCAACAGGAAGTGTTCGCTGCGCACATGCAGGAAGGTTTCCGAGCCGCTGATCTCGGCGACTTCCACGGTCACCGCCAGCTCCAGGTCGTCGTCGTTGCTCGGCACCAGGCTGATATGGCTGGGGCGTACGCCGAAACGGAACTCGCCTTCGCCGATGGGGCGCAGGTCGACGTTCAGCGGGAAGTGCACGAAATTGGCGAAACTCACTTCGTTACCGCTGATGCGCCCCGGCATCAGGTTGATCGGCGGCTCGGAAAACAGCTCGGCGGCCAGCACGGTTTGCGGCTGGTGATAGACCTCGGCGGCCTTGCCGCTCTGGATCACCCGGCCTTCGTGCAGGATGGTGGTGGTGCCGCCGAGGGCCAGGGCTTCATTGGGCTCGGTGGTGGCGTAGATGGCGATGGTGTGGCGCGCGGCAAAGAGCTCGCGCATTTCCTGACGCAGCTCTTCGCGCAGTTTGTAGTCCAGGTTCACCAGCGGCTCATCGAACAGGATCAGCTCGGCGTCCTTGACCAACGCGCGGGCCATGGCCGTGCGTTGCTGCTGGCCGCCGGAGAGCTCCAGCGGGTGGCGCTGCAGGAATTTCTCGATGCGCAGCATCCTGGCGGTTTCCAACACCTTGCTCTGGATCAGCTCGTTGGACACACCGGCCTGGCGCAGCGGCGAGGCGATGTTCTCGAACACGGTCATGGTGGGGTAGTTGATGAACTGCTGATACACCATCGACACGTTGCGCAGGCGCACCGGCTTTTGCGTGACATCCACGCCGTTCATCAGGATGCGGCCGCTGTCGGGCTTGTCCAGCCCAGCCATCAGGCGCATCAGGCTGGTCTTGCCGGACAGGGTGCGGCCAAGCAGGACGTTGAAGGAACCGGCTTCGAAACGCAGGTTGGCGTCGTCGATCCAGGTTTGGCCTTCGACAACGCGGGAGACATGTTCCAGGGTCAATGACATGACACGACCTTTTTATTATTTGGAATGAATCTGGCCAGCTGTCAGAGCGAGTTTCGTGCCAAAACCGGCAAAGCCTTGATGTGCAAAGAAATGGAGCAAAAGTGATGTTCAAGAGTGAACAGAAATGAACAAGTCTGGCTGAACACCTGAACAATCTTGGGCTTGACAATGAACAGTACTGAACAACACTCTCTGAACCCTATCGACTGAACACTGCAGAGCCCGCTCCCACAGTTGAACCGGTTTCTCCAGGTAGATTGCGCAAGACCCCATAACAATAAAAATGCAGGTCACACCATGGCCGAACCACTGGCTCACGACACCCTTATCCAGGAATCCTGGCGCCGTTGCCGCGCCTTCGGCCTGGATCACCAAAGCACACCCAGCTTCGACCAGCTCCCCGCCGAGGGCATCAGCCAACTGCTGGAAAGCCAGCATTCGCTGGTGCAGACCACTCACCAGGAAGTGCTGCCCTACTACGAAAACATCCTGAGCAACTCCAATTGCCTGATCATGCTGGCCGACAACCAGGGCCAGGTACTCACCAGTTGGGGCACCCAGCGCTTCATCGAGCCCAAGCTGGCCCGCGGTTTCAGTGCCGGCGCCAGCTGGATGGAACGTTCCAGCGGCACCAATGCCATCGGCACCGCATTGGCCTGTGCCCAGGCCGTGCATATCGAACACGATGAACATTTCCTGAAGGCCAACCGTTTCATGACCGGCTCGGCGGCGCCGATCTTCGATGCCCAGCGCGAGATCATCGCGGTGCTGGATGTGTCCAGCGACAGCTACCTGCCGCCCTCCCACACCCTGGGCATGGTCAAGATGATGAGCCAGACCGTGGAAAACCGGCTGATCCTCAACCTGTTTCGCGACGAGCACTTCCAACTGACCTTCAATACCGGCCTGAGCAACCTGGACAGCCAGTGGGCCGGCCTGCTGATCTTCGATGAAAGCGGCCAGGTGCTCTCGGCCAACCGCCGCGCCGATAACCTGCTGGGCATCAGCCTGTCGCGGGTGATGATCGACAGCTTGTTCAAGGTGTCGTTGCTGGAATTGCTGAACCAGCCGGAGGGGCTGCCCTTTTCCCTGCAGGCCGCGGGACGCAACCGGTTCCAGTGCGTATTGAGGCGGCCCAGGCAAACGCCGGTGCAGGCGCGCGTGTTTACCGAACCCGCGCCCGCCAAGCCCAACTCGATTGGCCTCAAGACCTTGCATTTTGGCGACGTGCGCGTGGAAAAAGCCGTGCGACAGGCCGAGCGCTTGCTGGAGAAGGACATTCCGCTGCTGATCCACGGCGAAACAGGGGTGGGCAAGGAGGTGTTCGTCAAGGCCCTGCACCAGGCCAGTTCGCGCAGCCAGAAGGCATTTATCGCGGTGAACTGCGCGGCGATTCCGGCTGAGCTGGTGGAGTCGGAGCTGTTCGGCTACGAAAAAGGTGCGTTCACCGGCGCCAATCAAAAAGGCAGCATCGGCCTGATACGCAAAGCGGACAAGGGCACGCTGTTTCTCGATGAGATCGGTGATATGCCGCTGCCCACCCAGGCGCGCCTGCTGCGCGTGTTACAGGAACGTTGCGTGCAGCCGGTAGGCAGCAGCGAGTTGTTCCCGGTGGATTTGCGCATCATCTCGGCCACTAACCGCGCCTTGCGCGAGCTGGTACAGGCAGGGCGTTTTCGTGAGGATTTGTACTACCGCATCGGCGGCCTGACCCTGGAACTGCCGCCCTTGCGCGAGCGCACCGACAAACGGGCGCTGTTCCAGCAGTTATGGCAGCAACACCGTGAGCCGACCCAATGGGCAGGGCTGAGCAGCGAGGTGCTGGCGCTGTTCGAGCAGCACCCGTGGCCGGGCAATTTGCGCCAAGTCAGCAGCGTGTTGCAGGTGGCGCTGGCGATGGCCGAAGAACAACCGATCCGCCCGGAGCATCTGCCGGATGACTTTTTTGTCGACTTGAACCTGGCGCCGCCGCTGCCCGCCAGTGAGTACCTGGATGACAGCATCGACCTGAACCAGCGCTTGAAGGCCGCCGGCGGGAACATTTCCCACCTGGCGCGAGAGCTGGGGGTAAGCCGCAATACCTTGTACAAGCGCCTGCGCCAGAACGACGGCTGATCTAGCGCGGCTTGACCACCACCAGCAGGTCAGTGAAGTACTCCACCTGGATCGGCAGGTTATCCGCCAGGGACGACAGCGCCGCCGCCGTGTCATCCAGCTTGAACACACCCGATACCCGCAGGTTACGCAGGGCCTCGGGGTCGAAGCGCAGCATGCCGTGGCGGTAGCCGGCGAGGGTTTGCAGCACGTCGCTCAAGGGCTGGTCGTTGACCTTGAGCAGGCCGCGGGTCCAGGCATCGGGGTCGGTATCGGCAAGGGCTTGCGGTGGCTGGGCGCGGCCGTGGTCGAGGACCGCACGCTGGCCGGCCGAGACCTTGACCCCATCGCTGGCGTCGCCTTTGACCGCTACGCTGGACTCGATCACTGTCACCACGGTGGTGCCGTCGGCCGTGCGCTTGACCAGGTAGCGCGTGCCCAATGCAGTGGCGGTGCCCTGATCGGTGCGGACCACGAAGGGCCGTTGCGCATCCTTGGCCACGTCGACCCAGAGTTCGCCTTGCAGCAGTTCGATGACCCGTTGATGGCCGTCGAATTTGACGTCCACCGCCGAGTTGCTGTTGAGCTGCAACTGGCTGCCGTCCGCGAGGGCGACCTGCCGGCGCTCGCCGACACCGGTGCGCTGGTCGGCCATCCACACCGGCAGGTGCTGCAGGCCCAGCCAGCCGCACAAGACCACGCCGAGCAAGCCCACCACCTGCGCGCCGCGCGGGCGTCGCGGGGCGAATGCGCGGTTCAGGGCAACGCGGGCAGGTTTGGCGGGCAAGGTATCGAGGCTGCCCCACAACGCTCCCATGCGTTCGATGGCCACGGCGTGACGCGGGTCGGCCTGGCACCAGGCGTGGAAGGCCTTGCGGTCGGCGTCGGTGACGTCTTCGTCGTGCAGGCGCGTCAGCCACTGTGCCGCTTGCTGAATGATCTGCTCGGAACTCATACCAGCGGGTCTGCCGGGTGCAGGCTGTGGTAGCAGTGCACCAGGGCGCTGGAGATGTAGTTTTTGACGGTACTGGAAGAGACGCCCAGCCGCGTGGCAATTTCGCTGTAGGTCAGCCCATCGAGGCGACTCAACAGGAAGGCTTCACGGGCTTTGGCCGGCAAGCCGGCGAGCATCTCGGCGATGCGTTCGAGCGCTTGCAGCGCCACGTGAATCGCGGCTGGGTCGGGCATGCCGGTGTCTTCGCACTGGATCACCAGGGCTTCCATGTAGGCTTTTTCGATGCGGCGACGCCGGGCACCGTCGATCATCAGCCGCCCCGCCGTGGTGGCCAGGAAGGCGCGGGGTTCCTTGATAGCTTGCGGCTCGGCCAGCATCAGCACGCGAATGAAAGCGTCGTGCGCCAGGTCGGCGGCATGCTGGGAACAGCCCAGTTTTTTGCGCAGCCAGCCCTGCAGCCAGCCGTGGTGCTCGCTGTACATCGCCGTAAGGGTCTGCTGCCGGACGGAATCGCCCCGCGCGGCCGGAATGTCATGCATGCGCAAAAGTATCTCAAATGGGAAAGGTTACCAATTGCGCAAACAATGCCAGTAAAACGGTGTAGGAGCAAGGGGCTCCCGTTGTCAGTGATTGCAGGTACATGACTGTAGTGAGCGGGCTTGTCCCGCGCTGGGGGGCGAAGCCGCCCCAAAACCAGGCGCCTTAGTTATATCTGGAAGAATGCGTTGGCCCAGATTGGGGCGGCTTCGCCACCCAGCGCGGGACAAGCCCGCTCACTACAAGTATCGCAGGCAGGCCAGCGCCTACGTTAACGCCAGCTCCACGACACCCCGGTGTAGATGCCACGGCCATCCGCCGGTGTCGAGCGCGCGACATCCAGGCCCTTATCGTCATAGCCCGGTGTGACGGTGTTGGCGTAATGCCGGTTGGCGAGGTTGCGCAGGTCGACCCAGGCCTGCCAGTCCTGGCCTGGCGCGTCGTAGCCAAGCGTGGCGCCGAAGATGCTGTAGGACGTGGCGTAGTAGGAGTTGGCGTAATCCACCGCCACCTTTGATGAATACTCCGTGTTGAAACTGGTGTAGAAACCCGTCGGGTGGCTGTAGCGCAGCTGTGCCTGATAGTAGTGCCTGGGGATGCCAGGCAAGGTGTTGTCGCCGAAGCGGTCATCGTCGCGGTAATGGAAGTCGCTGAACGTGTAGGCCTGGCGCAGGGCGAGCTGGCCGTTGCCGCCGCCGTCCCACAAGGGGCTGAGCAGGCTCAGCTCCACGCCCTGGTGCACGGTGGGGCTGGCGTTGGCTTCGGCGACGATGGCATTGCTGGTGGCGGTTTGCGCCTGGGTTTCCACGCTGAGCAATTCGTGGCGCACTTCGGACCGGTACAGCGCCAGGTCCCACTGGCCGAACCACTGTTCGCCACGGCCGCCGATTTCGAGGGTGGTGGCGGTCTGGTTTTTCAGGCTCACGCCTTCGCGCGCCAGGCCCCGGGCCGGGCCGCTGGTAAAATATTTGTTGGAACCCCAGATCATCGACCAGGCATGCGGCGGCTCCACCGAGCGGCTCAGGTTGCCGTACACCTGCAATTGCGAGGTGAAGTCATAACGCAGGCCGACGCGCGGCGCGTAGTCCCAGTCGTGCTGGCTGAGCGGCGCCTGGCCGTCGGGATAGCTGACCTCGGTTTCGCGGCGGGTGTAGATCGCCGCAAGGCCGGTGGTCAGCCACAGGGAGGGGACCAGCTCCAGGTCGTTGCCGATGTGCAACACGGTGTCGGAACCCAGGTAGCTGTAGTCGCGGGTCTTGGTGCCGGGTGCGTAGGAAACGGTGTTACCCGCAGGCGTGCGCACGTACTCCGAGGCGCCGTTGTTGGGCATCGCCTGGGTGGTGCGCAGGCCGATGGTGGTCTGGCTGTCGTGGCCGAACAGCGTGTCCTGGCGAATGTACCTGAGGGTGCTGCTGATGTCGGTGTAGGCGACTTTCAGGCGGTTGGTGCCTTCGCGCAGGTCCATCGGGTAGTCGTGATAGGCCAACCCGACTTCAAGCCGTGACGTGTCATCCAGCTGCAAGGTGGTCTTGTTGGCGATCCAGGTGGAGCCCGGTTGCAGGCGCTTGGAGTCGCGCGCGGCATTGAGGCTGTTGGCCGCGCGCGGGTCATGGCTGATCTGCGCGCGCGTGAGTTTGCCGGGGGTGTCGTTGGTGGTTTCGCGGTAGCGCAAGTAGAAGCGCGTTTCCAGGTCCGGGTTGAAACGGTAGCCGAAATTGGCCGCCACCCCCTTGCCGGTGGCCGCGCTTTGGCGCTGGTAGCCGTCGGACTCGGAGTCAGTGAGGCTGATGTAGTAGTCGGCATCTCCCAGCACCTGGCCCGAGCTGATCTCGCGCTGGGCATAGCCTTTGCTGCCCGCTTCGTAGCGCACCTGCAACGTGGGCGCGTCGTAGCCCGTGTGGGTCACGTAGTTGACCGCGCCGCCCAGGGCCAAGGCACCATGGTCAAACCCGTTGGCGCCGCGCAGCACTTCGACGCGGCTTTGCCACAGCGGGTCCTTTAATTCGTAGGGGGTGCCGCCAGGCCCGGTCAACGGCAGGCCATCGAACATTTCGTACAAGCCGGAGGCATGGGAACCGGGGCTACGGTTCAGGCCCGAACCGCGAATCGAGAGTTTCACCCCTTCATTGTTTGCCGCCTTGGCATACACGCCGGCCTGATACTTGAACACATCCTCGTTGGTGCTCACCCGCCCCTGCTGCACGCTGCCCATGTCGATGTAATTGGTGCCGCCGGGCACGCTCTTGAGCTGCGCCTGGGCCACCTCGCCGGCGCTGGCTTCGCTGCTGGTGACTTCGACCGGGGCCAATTGCAGGTCTTCGGCATGCGCCAGCGAGCTGAGCGTCAGGGCGGCAAAAAGGAGTGGTGGCGGGCGCAGCAGCATCGGGGGCAGGTCCTTGGAATTAGGGAAGCACGTGGTGGGAAGTCGTGGACGCCCGCCAGGTCACGCCTTATCAACGGGACGGATCTCTGCAATTCTGCTCGCTGCAAGATCGCGCCTAGCTTTCAGGCTGCTTCAGCGTCTGCATCAGCTCCTCCGCTTCCGACCCTGGCGGCAGCCGAAAGCCGTACATTTCATCGGTGTCCAGGATCTCGCCCAGCGCTTCAAGCAACTGCGCCTCGGTCGGCGATTCGCGCAGCAACTTGTGGGCGGGCAGCAACAGTTCGGCGCAAACACCCTGGACACTCGCCGCATCGATCACCGCGAAGAGGATAAAGCGCAAACGTATTTCGCGATCAGTAGGCCAAACCGTTTTTCGCTTACCCATGGTGGAGGCCTCAACTTTCGGAAAAATCCGAGGCTATTGATGACCGAGGTGCGTTTCAAGCAGCGGGGAACGAGATAGGCCACTTCCTACAAAGGAAAGAGAAACACCGTACCTGCCTCACTGCACCGGCAGAAAATTCATCAGCAACAGGCTCTGCGCGTAATTGAGACCGATGCGCCGGTAGCGCTCATCGAGCATCTGCGTCAGCAAGTCGAGGCGCGCGACGATCTTGCCGAACTCCACCGCAAAACTGAGGTTACTGCCCTCCTCCGAAATCTCATTGGAAAACAGCAACAGCACGCCATTGGCGTCCTGGCGCTTGCTCAGCAGCCAAGTGGCCTTTTCGATATTGCGCGCGGCATTGCTGACGAACTGCGGGTTGATCGAATCGGTGATGTAGAACTCGGTGCGCCCGCCGTGAGCGGTCACTATCATGCTGCCGATGGCATAGATGAAGGCGCCGACCCGATCGCCCTTGAACTCCGGGCTCAAGGAATAGCTCAGCGCCGCCAGATCGCGGCGCTCACCCAGCGCCGGCAGCGCTCGACGTTGCTCGATAGCCTGGCGAATCTCCCGCGCAGCAGTCACGGCATCCGGATAGCCCGACAGGCGCCACTGGCTGGGATTACGCAGATAGAGCTTGTTCATGAGCAAATACAGGCTTTGCAGATTGTCGCGCATGCCCAGCGTCGCCATGCGATCGACACTGGTCTGGAAGAACTCGTCAGGTTTGCCGTTGCTGAACTGCTTGGCGATATCCTGGCCCTGTTGCTGAGTGCAACCGCCGGCACTGAGCATCAGCACCGCTGCCAGTAGCAAAGGCTGGCGGATCCGTGAAAGGGTCAAGCAAGCAAACGTGCGGTCCATCGGCACCCGATCTGAGTTCATCTGCCCACGCGCGGGGTCGGCGGGGCTGGGACAAGGATAGAGCGGAGAAATCCAAAAAAGTGCAGTGGTCGCAGGCAGATAGTTGTAACCAGAGACCGTCTGGCTGGTAAACGGGCTCGACCGTGAAGAATTCGTTTAACGCTCTATACTGCTAGCGACTGCTGCGTGCGTTGGTTTTGGCGCGTTTGTCTACATCGCTCGCAGCGCACTCACCAGCAGCTTCAAATGAGGGTGACGGCAATGAACCATCCAATTCGAGCGCAAATGGTTGTGCAGATTATTTGCCTGCTGTCGGTGGCCCAGCTTTTCTGCTGAGCTGCGCGCTACTGCTGTCACGTTCGGCCGCCGTTGCGGCGGTGCGGGCTATTCCCAGCCAAAAGCCATAAACTGGCCCGACATAAGATTGCCGGGTCAGCACGTGCCGCTACAGCAAGACCGTGGACAGCACGCCCAAGGCGCCCAGGCAAAACCCGATCAAGGCGCCTCGCCCGGGAAACTCATGGAACAGCGCCCAGATCACGACCGGTTCCAGCAGCAGCAACGAGGTGACGGACACCACCGTGACCACCCAGATGTCACCCACTGCCAGATACCCCAGCCAATAAGCCCCCAACAGGCAGAGCCCGGCAAAGCACATCAACACCACCGGCATGATGAACGCCTGCCATGAGCCGTCGCCTGCTTGGGCCAGCCTGGCGGTGACTACCTCACTGTAGATCGCACAAAACTCACCGATCACCATCAACCCTAGAGCAGAAACTCCGAGTAGTTCTTTGGACATATCAAAAACTCCTTCGCATTCAGCGCACTGTTTTTCAGCTCCCAGCTGGCAAGGCCGTTGCCGAGCGTGTCGTTGCGGTGATACGAAGCAGCCTTGAACAGGCCTGAATTACCGAAGTGCTTTTGCATGCTCATGTCCTTTATGGCGGGTGAGGCTCAGCGACCCGATGAGGCGCTGGTTTCGATCATACGGTTTGGTGGCCTCTAGGACACGTCAAAAAATCAAGACGCATCACGGCCGAAAGATATTACGGCACACCTTGTTACAACCAACCGGGCCAGAATACCGCCGCCCAAGAACTTAGCGCTTTTGTTTCAATCCTAATGCCAGGCGTATTTCAACCATGAGCGCCTGTTGACAACCCATAGAGGTTCACAAGATGAATAAGACACTACCCGCCCTGGTCCTGGGTGTTCTGATCTCGCAAGGAGCGATGGCGGCCGGAGATGGTACAGCGGCGCTCGGCGGCGGAGTCGGTGGTGCGCTCGGCAACATCGTCGGCCAACAGCTTGGCGGTTCCACTGGTGCGGCCGTGGGCGCCGGCCTGGGCGGCGCCGCTGGCGGAGCAGTCGGTGCCCAGAAGGGCAATCGCGCGGAAGCCGCCATAGGCGGTGGCGTCGGCTCGGCGGGCGGCTCGCTGATCGGCAATCGCCTGGGCGGCACGACGGGATCGACGATCGGTGCGGGATTGGGCGGTGCCGCGGGTGGCGCGCTGGGTAACAACTTGGCGGATGACGAGCACCGTTCCGACGGCAGGAAACACAGGGGCAATAAGCACAAACACAAAAACAAGCGCCATTAATACAAAAAGCCCCGCAACCGCGGGGCTTTTGTTTAGGACCGGCGCAAACCACCTCACGTCGATCCATGCGGGTTCACTGGCGAGCTGATCAGCACGCGCCAGGCGGAATCCCGTCTTTGTTGAAGTCCTTCAGGCGTTCCCGTTCTTCCTCAGTGGCGTGCGCCGGGGTTTCTTGCTCGGGTTCCTTGTTCTTTTCTTCAGTCATCGCTGTGTCCTCTGGGTGGGTAGCAGTTTCGGCAGCGGGTGGGATCAGCAGTTCATTTATTCCTCGCGAGCCTCCTGTCGACCTAAATCAAATCTGCGGTTACGCTCGCTGCTAAGCTGTGCTCTTAACGGAGAACCAACCATGCCGAACTCAGACCTGCTTCCTTCCCTGCTATCAAAACTCTACGAAAACCAGCTTGCCCTCGAAGGCGCGATCATGGAGCTGTCGAACTGGGTTGAGCAGCGCGGCTCCGCCGAGGTCGCCGAGAACATCCGAGGCGCACTGAACACGATTGACGAGAACGAAGCGTTCATAAAACTGACGCTGGCCGTCTTGATGTCCCCGCAGTAGTGCGTCTGTGCAATGCGTCGGCTCAAAACAGTGTTTGATAAGCAGCAAAGCACAGCACCCACTTTTTTGCCTATGATCAAGGCCGCAAACACAATGACGCGGCACCTGAACGCAGCGCAAGAGCGGATGAATGTGTGTGCTGGAAAGCGGGTCGCTCGATTCGCGTGAGGCGCGTACTTCACCACAAAGAAGTCGTTTTCAAAGCTTCCTAACTGGCAGAAGACGCCCCCCTAAATGGACAGCATTATTTGGCTTGGCGAAGCACAAGCTCTGACAGGCGGGTCTTAACTCGGAAGCAGAATTCACGAATTTGAAATTGATAAGCGGGCATAACCATATAGTTTAAATCGGGACCGAGTGAGTCCTTGATTTCCATGTATTTAGCGGTCTTGCTGGCGATGACTTGGTATTCAGCCTCGTATTTATCGTAAGACGCTTTGTTGTAAACCTTTAGAACATCCAGCTCTTTACGGCATTGCTCGGCGCGGTTCTGGTTTAAATCTGTCTCTGACTGAGCCGTTTCTGGCGAAACGGGAGTTGAGCTCTCAGCACGAGCGTTCGGCTGTGTGGCCTCATACCGCACAGGCGGTTTTGCTGGCGTCGCAGGCGCGACTTCAGGTGGTGCTTGCTGGACGACGGCTTCCGGTGGAGCCACATCAGGTTTTTCCGGCGTTTTCGTAGCGCATCCCGAGAGGGCAATTCCTAGTACTGCAACAACGCCACACATCTTATTCATAGGTTTCACCAAACAGGTCCTTATGGGTGGCTGAGTCGTTAGATTCTGGGTAAAGGTCATAACTCGTTCAATGATCGAGCATGAATTTCTACCAGCCTCAAGGCGCTCAGCCTCTCTTCCTTGAGTGCGCAGACGAGTGATCATAGTAAAAAAATAACGAGGTGACGAGAAAAAGCTCGGCAGAAAAGTCACCGCGTTAAGCCGGTAGATAGACTTAATCGAATGCTCCGTTGAGCACCTCGTAAATGATGCCGGAGGCAATGGCTACCAATATCAGATCAGCGCCCGCTTGCTGCCATTCGTAGCCATCGTATTGGGGCAGCCTGCCGAGCAAGCGGCCATCCAGCTTTTTGGCGATGCCAGGGGGAAGCGGTTTTCCTCTCGCCAGGTTCTTCTGGATGCCAGGTGGTAGTGAAGGACCTGAGCGCCAATAGTCACGATGCCCGCCGATCACGCCTAATACGCCACCACGGTCGATGCTGGGCCCACGGCTCCAATCATCCGCGCCAGCACTTTTCCCCTTGTTGCCCTGGTTGCCAGGGCCTTGGCCGCCTTGGGCGTTGCCTTTTCCATTTCCTTGGCCTTTTCCGTTGCCGGGATCGGCCAGGGCCGTCACTGAGCTTACGGACAAGGCAAGGCAGGTGACAGCGGCTATAAGCGAGCGGGATTTGAACATGAGCGTCTTCTCCGAAGGAAATACGTCCTTGAAATGTAGCTGGTTTTGCCGATTTCAGGTACGCATAAACCAAGCTACTCGCGGCATCGCTACTGAGGGCCTCGACCGTATTTTGCTACACCCCGTTCGGCATTGAGCTTGGTACATGCTCAACTGAACCCGATACCGAATGCCAGAAACGCAAAAGCCCCAAATTTGCGGGGCCTTCGTTTGAATCTGACTTCGCTGAGGTCGGGCAACTTGAGCGCTGCCCCCGTACAGTCATAGCTACTTTAATCGAACCACTATCGTGGACGCGAGCATGTCTCCCAAGCGTTTCCGTGAGCCGAAGAAAATAAAAATCCAGTCAAAAATGCTCAGAATAGGCGTAGTGATGTTGCGCATGAACGACTGATATAGATTGCAGTTAAGGTGGCTGCGCTCGTCAATTACTGACATCCCCAGCAGTTTTTTACCTACGCTTTGACCGTTGGGCATTGCGTCTGAAAATAGGTAGTACGCCGCGGCGGACCCAAACGCCAGGATCCCGACCGCGTCTGGAGATACACCAACAAACTCAGCCGCTTTTCCCACGGCGAATAAGACAAAAAGGGTAATTAATGAATCAATCCATTGCCCTCCCAACCGCCGCCCCAACCCGGCCAGGTTGTCTGGCTTCCGGTATTCGTTCTGAGTGGTACTCACTTCCATGCGTTGACGCTCCAATGGTATTTGATTTCAAACATTCCAAGATGCCAAAAGCTCAGCGCGGATACGCTTTGAATTTGTGTGGATTACCTGAAGTAGCCTGATCTGCGCATCTGCAGACTGTAGACCCAGACGGCAATCAGCAAAACAGCCTGTAAGACTCCCGGCAGCGCGAACCTGGCAACTTGCATGTACTGGCTGACCGGCACGCGGAAAATTTCTGGCAGCGTGAGCGGAATCAGCATCAGCCCGAAAAGCAATGAGCCCAATAGGAACCACGAGGATTTTGCGCTGCGCCCCCAGAAGAGCAGGCTGCCGACAACCAATAAGATGCAGGCCAGTGCTGGAGGGATCAGCATGATCATTGCAAAATCACCCATCCTGGTCATGCCCCAGCCTTCGCTGACCAGCCAGTAGGCGATTTTTACAGCGATAGCCAGGCAGTAAATCACCGCGAGCGTGACCATAACCGGGCGGGTGGTGCTTCGTACCTGAGATGTGCTTGTGTCCATAAATTCCAGACCTAGCGATAGGCGGGTCAATCCAGCCAATCTGCATAGTCTACTCAATGGTCAGCAGATCACGAAGCGACTGCTACTGGCGCAAGCGACCCCGCTATCCAGGCGTTCATCCGATGAAGAAAATCCTGCCGCACAATACCGACTCGCCTGGCTTGCAATAGGATTTGCCCCTAGAGAGAAGGTTGTAGATCAGGTTTACTCTTTGTTGAAATCCAGCCTGAAAAAAGGGTTCGCGCCGGCGGGTCTACAAATGACCAGCTACTGCTTCGACGATGTAAAAAAGTCGAGTTTCGAACGCTGATTGATGCATTGCCTGAACCTACAAGCCCGTACAGTAAATACTACCCGCAGCCAGTACTTATGCCGAGGTGCGACAAAGCGCACGCCTCCAAGGGGGAAAAAGTAATAGGTTCCTCAATGAACAAGCTATTCGCGCCGATCTCTACATGAGTCTCTCAACTCAGATGTAGGCGCAGAACCTTAAGCAAGACGGAACTGAGTACTTCGACGGCCAGTTCTCGAAGCTATCGAGCGCCTGCAATTCGGGGGATTAATTCATCCCGACAGTTTGTTGCGTTCAACATGGACTATCCATATTGGGTCGCTTTCTGTCCCGCGCGACTGACAGGACTGGATCGATGTCAAAACGACACTATTGGTTGGCGGGTGGTATGCTCGGCTCCCTAACCAACCATGCTCATGGGTAGCTTATGTTTTTACGTCATCCTCTCTCGTCGATCCTTTTTTTGGCCTTTTTGGTTACAGGCTGCGCGAGCCAACCTGGTTCCCTGAAACCAGCGGAGCCGATCCGCGTGGAGCCCCTGGGCCAGAGTCTGCCTCAGACTAGTTCACGTACTGTGTTGATGAACCAGATTATCAGCAATGACCCCGTTGTCATTTCGTCGCTCAAGCCGGTACTCAGCGCCAATACCGACAACGATGGGCGTATTGCCTCGCTACGAAAGAAAGACGGTGGCGTGCTCCCTGACGGTTACTGGACTCTCTACAAGCAAAACTTGGAAGCGCTCCAGTACGACCTAAATCATCAGCACGACGCCGCACGAACCCAGTACATCGAAACCTACCGCGACGAGTTGAGCCGAGTAGACGACGGTACACTTCAAGCCCTGGCTACGTCACCAAAATCCTTGGATGAAAAGATTCGGCGCCAATGGAGTGCACGCATGAGCGATAGAGCCGCGCGCTACATGGTCACCAGTGAGCAATCACTGAACGCCGCCACTGATGCCCATCTCAACCGCATGGCGTTGATGGATCGGCAATACAACGTATGCTCGCTCAATCCCGAATGCTGGGATACACCGGTTAAAAAGTGATTTGATTCTATCGGGCCTTTTTTCGTAGAAAGCTACCGATCATCACGGGCAGCTTCTGGCCGATTCTGTTGAAAAAGTCGGATTTTCAGATCACCTGAACTCAGGCACGGCTACCACCGGAGAACTACTAACCACGTTGAGTGGTTTCTCGGCCCTTCGTTCACCTTTGTTGCTTTGCTATTGGGTTAATTTGAGGTTTTTGGCTTAGTGCAGGCGCACCTATCCCGGGGCAGGCGGCCCTAGAGATGTAAGTTTGGCCAGTCGAAGCCGGATACATTGACGCCAGATCAATGGAAGGCACCCGGCGCTGCGCTGCCTTCATGCACCGCCCGGGCATGGCCCGGCAAGGAATGCCGTATGACTAATGAATACCTGGCGGGGCCGACCAACAGTGCGGTAGCTCAGACTGGCTTCAGGCTGCTTTCAGTCGTCGAGATCTAGCAGCTCGCCCATCCGCTCTCCTAACATCCCACGCAACCACGCACAATGAAACTCAATATTTTCGAGAGAAGTACCGTCCCCTAGAAGATGCTCAAAAACCTTGCCCTTCGCTCCGCGATATACGACGCGAAAATGTCCATCATGAGCAGACGAATTCATCACATAAGGGCGGATGGAGATGATTTCGCTAAACGGTACGCGTACTTCGATGGGGCTTCGACAACGACGGGTTATGGTGAGGGTCAGCAGCTGCTGATTTTCGTCGAACGTGAAGGCCTGCACTTGAGGCTCAGAGACAACCCACGCAAAGAAGGCACCAATGAGCACTACACTGGCCAGCATTAACAGAATGAAGAATGACGCTGTGAGGCTTTCACTATGGTCAGGCTGCACACCATGAATGAGGTCCGGCCCTGTGAAAAGGAGCGTCGCAAGTCCATAGCCCGGTAAAAGCAGAAGCAGCGCAAGAGAGAAGCCAAAAACGCCCATACCATTGCTTCCGACAATTGGTATTTCGGGGCCGTAATACCAAATAGGCGGGTGGGCAGTAGTTACCTCGCCAGCATTTGTTGCTGTGGCGTTAGCTGGTCTTTGATGATCCATTTGGCCGTCTCGAGGGATTACAGCGCAGACGTTACCACTACTGCCGGACAGTCTGGAAACAGATCACGGGGCTTTCTCATCGCGCTCCGCACTCCGGTTACTCAGGTCACCCCGCAATAACCTCCCCCTTCAAAGTCAGCCGCTATAGCGGCAAGGACGAGCTCGCCCATGAAAAAGAACAGTTGTGCTCACCGGCAAGGCCGTCGTGAACTTCCGGAAGGACACCGAGGACGACGAGGTAGAGCAGCTGCCGGCCAGCAATGATCTGCGAGAAGGCCAGATCGATGACGATGACCTGCTCGACATTGAGTGGATTCAGGACGATGTCGATATGAAGGTGACGCCATGATCGCCACCCTCTGATTCGCCTACGTCTTAATCTACAAGGGCCCAGGCCATGGCTGTGAAGTCCATCCACCGCCACATGCCTGCCGGTGAGCGGCGGGCGAGGTATTCGTGCATGACTGAAAACCAATTCCACTATGAGGTTCGTGAAGCCCACTCGCTGACCGCAATTTGCAAAAAATTGCGATAACCGCCTGACATGATGCGGGCCGATCCGCCTTTACGCTACCTACCTTGCCAAACCCTAGAAACACAAAAGCCCCGCATTTGCGAGGCTTTTGTTTGAATCTTGGCGGGAAACCAGGGATTCGAACCCTGGGAACGCTATTAACGTTCGCCGGTTTTCAAGACCGGTGCATTCAACCACTCTGCCAATTTCCCTTGTGCATCCACAGGATTATCATAGCCCATCCCGTCTCAGCGGGCGCCATAATACCCGAATGAAACACACTGTCAAACTCTCGCCATAGCTTGTTACAGAGCGTCTGTTATGATCTTTGCGACTGAACGTTTCAAAACCGGAGGAGTGTCGCCATGCGCGAACAGAATTACGCAGTGAATGGCAACGCGCAGGCTGAGCAGCTTGAAGTCAGCCGCGTGTTGCGCAACACCTATGGCTTGCTCGCCCTTACCCTCGCATTCAGCGGTGTGATGGCGTTCGTGGCGCAGCAGATGCGCGTTGGCTACCCGAATATCTTTGTCGTGTTGATCGGCTTCTATGGTCTGTTCTTCCTGACCAACAAGCTGCGCGACTCGGCCTGGGGCCTGGTGTCGGCGTTTGCCTTGACGGGCTTCATGGGCTTCATCCTTGGCCCGATCCTCAACCGTTACCTCGGCATGGCCGGCGGTGCGGAAGTTGTCAGCTCGGCGTTTGCAATGACCGCCCTGGTGTTTGGTGGCCTGTCGGCCTACGTGCTGATCACCCGGAAAGACATGAGCTTCCTGGGCGGCTTCATCACCGCGGGCTTCTTCGTGTTGCTGGCGGCGGTGGTTGCAGGCATGTTCTTCCAGATCAGCGGCCTGCAACTGGCGATCAGCGCGGGTTTTGTGCTGTTCTCGTCGGTGTGCATCCTGTTCCAGACCAGCGCGATCATCCACGGTGGTGAGCGTAATTACATCATGGCGACCGTCAGCCTGTATGTATCGATCTACAACCTGTTTATCAGCCTGTTGCAGATCTTCGGCATCATGAGCCGCGATGACTGATTGTTAAGCGTAATAAAAATGCCCCGTATCGAAAGATGCGGGGCATTTTTTTGTGTTGAGAACAGGGGTTAATACTGGTTGGGCTCCATTTCCAGCTCGACCTTGAAGCGCTCGGCGATATCGCGCTGGATACGCTGGGCCAAGTTGGCGATATCGTTGCCCGAAGCACCTCCATAGTTGACCAGCACCAGCGCCTGCAGCTTGTGCACGCCGGCATCGCCCTCACGAAACCCCTTCCAGCCAGCCTTGTCGATCAGCCAGCCGGCGGCGAGCTTTATTTGCCCGTCGGCCTGGGGGTAAGCCACCAGGTCCGGGTACTGCGTTTGCAGCTCTGCCGCCAGGGCCTGGGGCACCAATGGGTTCTTGAAGAAGCTTCCGGCATTGCCAAGCTCTGCCGGGTCCGGCAGTTTTTCCCGGCGGATGCTGCAAATCGCACGGCTGACGTCGCTCGGCGTTGCCTCGGTGATCCCCTGCCCAGCCAGGCGCTGCTGCACCGGGCCGTAGTCGAGTTTCAGGTGGCTGGCGCGGCTCAGGGCAAAGCGCACCCGTAGGATCAACCAGCGTCCGGTCTCGTGCTTGAACAGGCTGTCACGGTAGGCAAAGTTGCATTGTTCCAGGCTGAAATCCCGTAGCTCACCGGTGTGGCGATCCAGGGCGGTCAGGCCGGCGAATACATCCTTGATCTCCACCCCGTAGGCGCCGATGTTCTGCATGGGCGCGGCGCCAACGGTGCCGGGGATCAGGCTGAGGTTTTCCAGACCGCAGAAACCCTGCGCCAGGGTCCACAGCACAAACGGGTGCCAGGCCTCGCCCGCTTCGGCCTCGACCACCACGTGCATGCCGTCGTCATGCAGCACGCGGATGCCTTGGGTTGCCATGCGCAACACCAGCGCCGGGATGTCCTGGGTCAACAGCAAGTTGCTGCCCCCACCGATCACCAGCAGTGGCAGCGCTTGCGCGGCCGAATAGGCCAGGGCCTCACGGACGTCGTCGTCGCTGTGGGCCTCGGCAAATAATTGGGCACGAACATCAATGCCAAAGCTGTTGAATGGCTTGAGCGATACCTGCGACTGCACGTGCAAGGTCATAGGCGCCCCTTCAATTCGATCACCAACAAATCACAGGCGCGCTCGATCAGGTCCAGGACCCGTTCGAAGCCTTGTTCACCTTCGTAATACGGGTCGGGCACTTCGTCCACTTCGGATGCGTAACGGCGCAGGAACAGGTCCAGCTGCGCCTTGCCCTGGCCCGGTTGCAGGGCCTTGAGGCTGCGCAGATTGCTGTGGTCCATCGCCAGGATAAGGTCATAGCGCGCAAAGTCGGCGCGGCTGACCTGCTGGGCCCGCTGGGCGGACAAGTCGTAGCCGCGCGCCAACGCTGCCCGTTGGCTGCGTTGATCCGGCGGATTGCCGATGTGCCATTCGCCGGTACCGGCGGACGCTACATCGACCTGGCCCGCCAACCCTGCCTCACGCAACTTGTGGCGCAATACGCCTTCTGCGGTGGGCGAGCGACAGATATTGCCCAGGCAGACAAACAGAACCTCCATCAGGCCCCCAGCAGGCGACGGACGCGCTCGAGGTCTTCCGGGGTGTCGACACCGGCCGGCGGCGCTTCCAGCGCATCGCCCACATGGATGCGCACGCCATGCCACAAGGCACGCAATTGCTCCAGGGATTCGGTGTTTTCCAGCCAGCACGGGCCCCAGCTGACGAAGTCATGCAGGAAACCGGCGCGGTAGGCATAAATGCCGATATGCCGGCGATAGGGCACGCCTTCCGGCAGTACGTCGGGGTTGCTGGCGAAGGCATCGCGCGCCCATGGCAGGGTCGAGCGGCTGAACGTCAACGCCAGGCCGTTGAGGTCGCTGACCACTTTGACCACGTTCGGGTTGAACAGTGTGGCGATGTCTTCGATCGGTTCGGCCAGGGTCGCCATGCGGGCTTCGCCATGGGCGGCCAGGTTGGCGGCGACCTGGTCGATCACGCTCGGCGGGATCAACGGCTCGTCACCTTGCACATTGACCACGATAGCATCCGGCGCCAGGCCGAGTTGGGTGGCCACTTCGGCCAGGCGGTCGGTGCCGGAGTTGTGGTCTTCGCGCGTCAGCACGGCCTCGGCGCCGAAACCCTTGCAGGCTTCGATGATGCGCGGATCATCGGTGGCCACAACCACACGCTCGGCACTGCTTTTGCAGGCCTGTTCCCACACCAGTTGGATCATTGGCTTGTTGCCGATCAGCTGCAGCGGCTTGCCCGGCAGGCGGGTCGACGCGTAGCGCGAGGGAATGACGACGGTAAAGGCTGTGGTCATTTATCCAGGCGCTCATCGGTGGTCAGGGTGCGGGCTTCGCTCTCCAGCATCACCGGGATGCCATCACGGATCGGGTAAGCCAGGCCGGCGCCTTTGCTGATCAGCTCGGTCTTGTCGGCGCTGAGCTTGAGCGGGCCTTTGCAGATCGGGCAAGCGAGGATGTCGAGCAGTTTGGTGTCCATGAGTGTTTCCTGGAAAGAAGCGGTTTAAGGCAATAGACGTGCAGGCAACAGGCGCATCAGCTGCGTGTCGAACCAGGCGACGAACGCCGGCGACGGCAGCGCATCCACCGCAAGGTACCACCAGTCGGGCTGGGCAAAGGCGCGGCACTTCACCGCGTCCTTCTCGGTCATGACCAGCGGCAATGACGGTGTAAAATTCAGCACCTGGGCGCTATACGGCGCATGGTCGGCGAACGCATGGGGTATCGGCTGCCAGTGTAGCGTTTCAAGGGTCTTGAAGAAACGCTGCGGGTTACCGATGCCGGCGACCGCATGCACCGCCTGGCCCGCGGCAAAGTAGTTGACCGCCCGGCGCTCGCCGGTCTGCAAATTGACCAGGGCGGTGGACTGCAAGTGAAAGGCAAAACCATCGTCTCGATCACTGGCGGCGCCGTTATACAACAGCGCATCGACGCTTTGCAGCCGTTCCACCGGCTCGCGCAGCGGCCCCGCCGGTAAACAATGGCGGTTGCCCAGGCCACGGGCGGCGTCGATCAGCACCAGCTCAAGGTCACGGGCAAGACGGTAATGCTGCAGGCCATCGTCGGAGAGGATCAGGTCGAGGGTTTCGCTGGCCAGCAGCGCCTTGACCGCCCGGCTGCGATCCGGGTCGATCATCAAGGGAACGCCGCAACGCTGCACAATCAGCAAAGGTTCGTCACCGGCCACTTCAGCGCTGTGGTTGGCTTCAACCCGCCAAGGCAACTGGGGTGGCTTGGCGCCATAACCGCGGCTGACGACGCCCACGCGCAAGCCGCTGCGCCGGCAGTGTTCGATCAACCATAGGATCAGCGGTGTCTTGCCGGTGCCGCCCACGGTGATATTACCCACCACCACCACCGGCACCGGCGATCGGTAGATATCGCCCTCGCCCGCCAGGAAGCGTGCGCGCTTGCGCTGTACCACCCGGCGGTACAAGGTTTCCAGCGGACGCAACAGCGCAAGCGCCGGGTGGCCCTCGTACCAGGCCTTGAGCAAACGATCGGACATGGCCATCAGGGCGCGCTCGCCGCCTCGATGGTGGTCATGCGCAGGTGGCTGAAACCGAGCTTGCCGGCGGCATCCATCGCAGTGATCACGGACTGGTGCGGGGTTTTGCCGTCGGCACTGATCGACAGCGGCATTTTAGTATCGCCGCCGGACTCTTTCTGCAAGGCGTCCATCAGGCTGTTAAGGTCGTTTTTCTCGAGCAACTGGTTATTCACCGAGAACACCCCTTCAGCGCTGATGGCGATGTCCAACTGCTTGACCTCCTGGTCTTCGGCCGGCGAACCGCTCACGGCTTCCGGCAGGTCGACGCGCAGCTCGGTCTGCCGGTTGAAGGTAGTAGTGACGACAAAAAACAGCAGCAGGATAAACACCACGTCAATCAGCGACGCGAGGTTGATATCAACGTTTTCCCGGCGCTTACGGCGAAATTTCACGCGTTGCCCCCAACCAGGTCCACGTCACGGTCGCCCTGCACCACTTCCACCAGCTTGATGGCTTCCTGTTCCATGCCGACCACCAGTTCATCGATACGACGCTGCAGGAAACGATGGAAGAACACCGAAGGAATCCCGACCATCAGGCCCGCCGCCGTGGTGATCAGTGCCTTGGAGATGCCCCCCGCCAGCACAGCGGCGTTGGAGGTCATGCCGGAGCCCATGAACGAGCTGAAAATATCGATCATGCCCAGTACCGTACCGAGCAGGCCGAGCAACGGCGCCATGGCGGCAATGGTGCCCAGGGCGTTGATGTAGCGCTCCAGCTCATGGATGACGCGGGCGGCGGCTTCTTCGATGCACTCTTTCATGATCTCGCGACCATGCTTGGAGTTGGCCAGGCCCGCGGCGAGGATTTCACCCAGCGGGGAGTTGGCGCGCAGCTCCTTGAGTTTTTCCTTGTCGAGCTGCTTGTTCTTGATCCAGGCCCAGACCTGACCCAGCAGATGCTCGGGAGTGACACGACTGGCGCGCAGGGTCCACAGGCGCTCGGCGACGATGCCGAGTGCGGCGATAGAACTCATGATGATCGGCAACATCATCCAGCCGCCGGATTTGACCAATTCCCACACAGTGAATGTCCCCTCGAAAAAGTGCGCCACTTTACCATATAGGTTCACCGGCCACAGACCCCATCGGCTGCGGCGACGAGCGCCTAGGGTAACCGCTCGCGCCAGAACCTTCGTTGACTGCGCGCAACAATCGGTGGCGCGAAGGCCCCCAATTGCAGGCGCACGGCCCCTTGCTCGGCGCTGTCATACACCTGGCTGCCCAAGCGCTGGTAACGTGCCAGGACCTGCGGATGGGGATGGCCGAACGCATTGCCGCGCCCCCGTGAAATGAGCACGGAGCGCGGCTTGAGGCGTTCCAGGAACGCCCAGGACGACGAAGTGCGACTGCCGTGGTGCGGCGCTTGCAACCAATCGGTGGGCACCGCCAGGGCTGAGGCAAGCATGGCCCGTTCGGCCGCGCGATCAATATCGCCGGTGAGCAACAGGCGCTCGCCGTTGGCCTGCACCTGCAATACACAGGACTTCGGGTTGCCGTTGATAGCGTCAGGCCACTGCCACAGTTCGAACGTCACACCATCCCAGCTCCACCGTTCGCCACTGACGCACGGCTGGGTGGCGAGAAACGCCGGCAGCCCCTCGGTCTCCCCGCCGACCACGCGTTTGATCGGCATTCCCCTGGCAACCACGGCCGCGCCACCGGCATGATCCGCGTCGGCGTGGCTGAGCAACATCATGTCCAATTCGCGTACCCCGAGCTTTCGCAACGACGGCAACACCACGCGGGCGCCCAGGTCAAAGGTTCCGGAACGCGGGCCGGCGTCATACAGCAAGGTGTGGTGACGGGTGCGCAAAATCAGCGACTGGCCCTGGCCGACGTCCAGTTGCAGCACCTCCACTTGCCCGTGAGGTACCTCCTCGCGCGGGGGAAACGCCGCCAGCAACAGCATCGGCCAGCCCAGTACCCGAAACGGCAGGCCTTTTGGCAGCAACAGCAGCACGGCGCCAAGCAGGCTCACCAGCCAATACCCCAATGCAACCTCGGCGGGAATCCAGGCGGGCATCTGCCCTGCGAGCCAGGCCAGGGCGTTGAACAACCCACCCAGCGCGCCGCCCGCCAGCCACAGCAACCCTTCACCTACAAAGGGTAAAGGCAGCAATGCCGTGCCGAGCAACGCCATCGGCAAGACCACCAGGCTGATCCAGGGCACCGCCACCAGATTGGCCAGCGGCGCACTCAGGCTGATGGGCAGCCCCAACACCAGCAAGGCGGGAAACAATCCAATTGCAATCAGCCACTGCGGGCGGGTCCAGGCCTGCCACAGGCTCCAGGGGCCCAACCGCCCACCGAATGCCAGGATCAGCACTGCCACCGCGGCAAACGACAACCAGAAACCCGGCTGCAGACTGGCCAGCGGCTCCAGCATCAGCACCCCATCGAGTGCCAGCAGCAACGGCCACCACAGCCCCAGATGCCGAAAGCGCAGGCGCCACAACAACACCAGACCGACCATCACGCAGGCGCGCTGCACCGGCACGCCAGACCCGGCGAGCAAGCCATAACCCAGCGCGGCGCCGAACGCCAGGCCACAGGCCCATGGCAGCCAAGGCCAGGTGCGGGGCCAGCATCCATAGCGCGCCAACCCAGCGATCAACCCGTAGATCAAGCCCGCCAGTAAACCGATGTGCTGGCCGGAAATGACCAGTAGATGCACGGTACCGGTGTCCTGCAATACCTGCCAATCGGTGGTCGCCAGACCAGAGCCGTCGCCCAGCACCAGCGCGATCAGCCCGGCTTCACGGCCTTGGGCATCCACCGCCATCAGGCGCTGGCGCACGCTGTCGCGCCAGGCGTTTCGGGCCGGTGCCAGGCGCTCGCCGTCCTTCACCGTGCCCGTGGCGCCGATGCGCTGGGCCAGCAGCCAGGCTTCCTGGTCAAAGCCATGGAAGTTCAGCAACCCGGCCGGCCGCTTGAGGGTGATTGCCAGCCGCCAGCGTTCACCGCTGTGCACCGACGGCCCACCGCGCCAGGACACCCGGATACGTTTGGGCAGCCGGGCATTTCGCGACCGACTGTCGGCCAACTCGAAACGCACCGCCTCCCCCGTGCGTTGCGGCAGCCCGATGACCCGCCCTTCTACCCAGCGTGTCTGGCCGTCCAGCGCCGGCTTCAGGCGATCATCCAGCGCCGACTGCGCGCTGATGCACGCCCAGCTCAGCCCCAGCAGGAAAAACGCCAGCGGATAAGTGCGAAACGGCAACAGCATCAATGCCAGCGCCAACACGGCAATCAGCCATCCAGTGGGCGGCAACGCCGGTAGCAAGCGCAAGGCCAGCAGCCCCAGCGCCAGCGCGAACATCCCTGTGCTCATGAATCATCCTTTTCAAGTGATCCACTAGTCTTGACCGGGAACCCAACGCTGCCTTTGATGTTTTGTCACAAAGTCTGAATTTTCTGTTTATAGAATGCGCGCATACTTGCCCCTCGAACTGACCTGGACCCCTTATGCCCCGGCGCTTATTCAAACGGTACATGCCCGACCCCAGCAGTATCCGGGAACACAAGTCATTACAGTTTCTCGGCACGCTGCTGCATGACCCGAACCTGTGGCACCTGAACCGGCACTCGGTTGCACGCGCGATGGCCGTGGGTTTGTTCGCGGCCTTTATCCCGATCCCCCTGCAAATGCTGCTCGCTGCGCTCCTGGCGATTGCGGTGCGCGGCAATATGCCCATCGCAGTCAGCCTGGTGTGGCTGACCAACCCGATCACCATGCCGGTGGTGTTCGTGTGCACCTACATGACCGGTGCCTGGCTGATGAATGTGCCGCCACGCAGCCTTCCGGACGACCTGACCTGGGAATGGATCAGCGGGCAATTGAGCACGCTATGGCAGCCATTTCTGCTGGGCTCAGTGGTGTTGGGGCTGGTGCTGGGCGCACTCGCCTATTGCCTGACCATGGGGTATTGGCGCTGGTGGGTTGCCCACCAGTGGAAAAAACGCAAACAGCGCCGCGCCTGAACGTCAACATCGGTACACCATCGCCGTCAAACGCCACCGAATTCCCTGAAGATTGCCATCCGTCATTAATTTACGAGATTCCACACCGTGCAAATCGCTACACTGCGCAGGTGGCGCGGGCCGGATGCCTGCGCAAATCGTAGATATCAATGTGGTAGCAGGAGAGTGGCGTGCTGACAAGAATGGGGATAAAAGGCCGCGTACTGTTGCTGACCTTATTACCGACCAGCCTGATGGCCTCGTTGCTGGGCGGCTACTTCACCTGGATGCAGCTCTCGGAGTTGCAGGCCCAATTGCTGCAGCGCGGCGAAATGATCGCCGAACAGTTGGCGCCGCTGGTGGCGCCTGCCCTGAGCGCGCGCAACACCGACCTGCTGGAGCGCATCGCCACCCAGTCCCTGGAACAACCGGACGTACGCACCGTGGCCTTCCTCAGCCCAGACCGTGCGCCCCTCGCCCATGCGGGCCCGACCATGCTCAACCAGGCGCCCGTCGGCAATAGCTCGCACCTGTTGCAGCGCACCGGCAACGACGCCACCCGCTACCTGCTGCCAGTGTTCGGCCGTCATCGCAACCTCGCCGGCGACCTGATCCCGGATGAAGCCGACCGCCTGCTCGGCTGGGTCGAAGTGGAACTGTCCCACACCGGCATGTTGCTGCGCGGTTACCGCAGCCTGTTCGCCAGCCTGCTACTGATCGCCATCGGCCTGATCTGCACCGCGGCCCTGGCCCTGCGCATCAGCCGTACGATCAATTCGCCGATCGGCCAGATCAAGCAAGCCGTGGCGCAACTCAAGGACGGCAACCTGGAAACCCGCTTGCCACCGCTGGGCAGCCAGGAACTGGACCAGCTCGCCCTCGGTATCAACCGCATGGCCGAGACGCTGCAGAATGCCCAGGAAGAACTGCAGCACAGCATCGACCAGGCCACCGAAGACGTGCGCCAGAACCTGGAAACCATCGAGATCCAGAACATCGAGCTGGACCTGGCACGCAAGGAAGCCCTGGAAGCCAGCCGTATCAAGTCGGAGTTCCTGGCCAACATGAGCCATGAAATCCGCACGCCGCTCAACGGCATCCTCGGTTTTACCCATTTGCTGCAAAAAAGCGAGCTGACGCCGCGCCAGCTCGACTACTTGGGTACCATCGAAAAGTCCGCCGACAACTTGCTGGGCATCATCAACGAGATCCTCGACTTTTCGAAAATCGAAGCCGGCAAGCTGGTGCTCGACAGCATTCCGTTCAACCTGCGCGATTTGCTGCAAGACACCCTGACCATCCTCGCCCCGGCCGCCCATGCCAAGCAGCTGGAGCTGGTGAGCCTGGTCTATCGCGACACGCCGCTGGCGTTGGTCGGCGACCCGCTGCGTCTCAAACAGATCCTCACCAACCTGATCAGCAACGCGATCAAGTTCACCCGCGAAGGCACTATCGTGGCCCGGGCGATGATCGAGGACGAGCAGGAAGACAGCGTGCAACTGCGCATCAGCGTGCAGGACACCGGCATCGGCTTGTCCAGCCAGGATGTGCGCGCGCTGTTCCAGGCGTTCAGCCAGGCCGATAACTCATTGTCGCGCCAACCGGGCGGCACGGGGTTGGGCCTGGTGATTTCCAAGCGTCTGATCGAACAGATGGGCGGTGAGATCGGCGTCGACAGCACGCCGGGCGAAGGCTCGGAGTTCTGGATCAGCCTCAACCTGCCCAAGACCCGTGACGACGTCGAGGACTTGCCTTGCGCGCCGCTGCTGGGCCATCGCGTGGCCGTGCTGGAAAACCACGAGCTGGCGCGCCAGGCATTGCAGCACCAACTGGAAGACTGCGGCCTGGAAGTCACGCCGTTCAACACCCTGGAAAGCCTGACCAACGGCATCACCAGCGCGCATCAGACCGACCAGGCCATCGACCTTGCGGTACTGGGCGTCACCGCCAATGACATCCCGCCCGAGCGCCTCAACCAGCATCTGTGGGATTTGGAACACCTGGGCTGCAAGGTGCTGGTGCTGTGCCCCACCACCGAACAGATGCTGTTCAACCAGTCCGTGCCCAACCCTAACAGCCAATTGCAGGCCAAGCCTGCGTGCACGCGCAAACTGCGCCGCGCGTTGTCCGACCTGATCAGCCCGCGTCCGTCGCGCAGCGAACCGGGCGAGCCGCTGTCCAGCCGGGCACCGCGGGTGCTGTGCGTGGATGACAACCCGGCGAACCTGCTGCTGGTGCAGACGCTGCTAGAAGACATGGGCGCACGGGTAAGCGCAGTGGAAAGCGGGTATGCAGCGGTCGACGCGGTGAAACAGGACACCTTCGATCTGGTGCTGATGGACGTACAGATGCCCGGCATGGACGGCCGCCAGAGCACCGAGGCGATCCGCCAGTGGGAAAGCGAACGCAGCGGCACGCCACTGCCGGTCGTGGCTCTCACCGCCCACGCCATGGCCAACGAAAAACGTGCCCTGCTGCAAAGCGGCATGGACGATTACCTGACCAAACCCATCAGTGAGCGGCAATTGGCCCAGGTGGTGTTGAAATGGACCGGCCTGGCCCTGCGCAACCAGGCGCCGGAACGCGCAACCGAAGGCCTTGGCCCTGGCGTTCAACTGCCGGTGCTCGACCACGAGGAAGGCTTGCGCCTGGCCGCCGGCAAGGCGGACCTGGCGGCCGATATGCTGGCGATGTTGCTGGCCTCCCTGGAGGCAGATCGCCTGGCCATCACCCTCGCGCGTGACGCCAGCGACAACAACGCCCTGATCGAACGTGTGCACCGCCTGCATGGCGCGACCCGTTACTGCGGCGTCCCGCAACTGCGTGCCGCCTGCCACCGCGCCGAAACCCTGCTCAAGCAGAACGACGCCAAGGCCCTGCACGCGCTGGACGAACTGGACATGTCGATTGCGCGCCTGGCCAGTGAAGCGCGGGTCAAGGCCTGACGCCTATTCATCAGGTGGGGGAGCCGGGCTTGCCCGCGATGCGCTTAGGCATCTACACATTTTTGTAGTGAGCGGGCTTGTCCCGCGCTGGGTGGCGAAGCCGCCCCAATAAAGACACCGAGCAGTGTCAGACAAACCCAATTCGCCTGGTTTGGGGCCGCTTCGCAGCCCAGCGCGGGACAAGCCCGCTCACTACAAAGAGGTGTAGATACTTATAGCTATCGCGGACAAGCCCACAGGGGCAACCCATCCAGCCTTACGATTGCAGGGAGCTTTCCAATGCGCATCATTCTTTTCAGCAGCCAGGCCTACGATCGCGACAGTTTTCTCGGCGAGCCGCTGCCGGCGGGGCTGGCGCTGCAGTTCCAGCCCGCCCGGCTCAACCTCGACACCGTGGCCCTGGCCGAACATCACGAAGTGGTGTGCGCCTTTATCAATGACGACCTCAGTGCCCCGGTGCTGGAACAGCTGGCCAAGGGCGGCACGCGGCTGATCGCCCTGCGCTCGGCGGGTTACAACCATGTGGACCTGGCCGCCGCCAAGCGCCTGGGCCTGGCCATCGTGCGCGTACCGGCCTACTCGCCCCACGCAGTGGCCGAGCATGCGGTCGCGCTGATCCTGGCCCTCAACCGCCGCCTGCATCGCGCCTATAACCGCACCCGCGATGGCGATTTCAGCCTGCATGGCCTCACCGGTTTTGACCTGGTGGGCAAGACCGTCGGGGTGGTCGGCACCGGGCAGATCGGCGCGACCTTCGCCAGGATCATGGCCGGCTTCGGGTGCCGACTGCTCGCCTGCGACCCCTTCCCTAACCCGCAAGTGCTGGCCTTGGACGCGCACTACGTGAGCCTGCCCGAATTGCTCGCCCAGGCGCAGATCATCAGCCTGCACTGCCCGCTGACCGCCGACAGTCAACACCTGATCAACGCCCGCTCCCTGGCGCAGATGCAGCGCGGCGCGATGCTGATCAACACCGGTCGCGGTGGCCTGGTCGACACTCCGGCACTCATCGAAGCGCTCAAGGACGGCCAGTTGGGCTACCTCGGGCTGGATGTGTACGAGGAAGAAGCCCAACTGTTTTTCGAAGACCGCTCCGACCTGCCCTTGCAGGACGATGTCCTCGCGCGCCTGCTGACCTTCCCGAATGTGATCATTACCGCCCACCAGGCATTCCTCACCCGTGAAGCCCTGGCGGCCATCGCCGGCACCACCCTGGCCAATATTGCCGCCTGGGCCGATGGCCGGGCGCAGAACCTTGTCGAAGGTTGATCAGCGGTCACATACCAGGCTCATGATGAGCAAGCACCCGTGATAGGATGCCGCGCCTATTTGGAGGATCCATGGCCGAACACGATTTCCGCTTCAGTTTGCTGAGCCCGCAACACACCCTGATCGAATGCCGTGCCCTGGTGCCGGGCCGTTACCAGGTCACTGGCAACGGCGGTTCGATCAAGCATGGCGACGTGTTGATCGTCACCCTGCGTGGCAGTAAAACCCTGTCGATGCGCCTCACCGTCGAAGGCGACGCGCGCTACTCCATCCGCCCGGCGGGCCAGTGGGTCGCCATGGCCCAGGGGCCGAAATTCGGCGAGCTGGAAATTCACACCTGGAAGGTCAACTGCGACAGCTGCGATGCAGTGTTGGCGTTCGAATTTGCGGTGGAAACCAAGCTGACCAAGGAACCACTGCAACCGGCGGCCAACGCGCGCATCGCCGAGTTGGGCTGGGCCAGCGAAGGCGACAAGCACCGCTGCCCGAAATGCCAGAAGGCCGCGCAATGAAAGGCCTGCTTCTGCTCGCCGCCCTCGGAGCGGCCCTGACCGGCTGCGCCGGGGACGCGGTCAAGCTCAAGCGCGATCACAGCTATGTGGTGGAGTGGATCGGTGAACGGCCGTTGATGGATTACGCGCACCTGACCGTTACTCTCGGCGCCGACGGCCGCGCCTACGGCAATGGCGGGTGCAACCACTGGTTTGCGCCGTACACCGTCGAAGGCAACACGCTCAGCTTCGGCAAGATCGGCAGCACCCGCAAGCTCTGCGCCGAGGCGTTGATGGAGCAGGAACAGCGCTTCTTCCAGGCCCTGCAAAATGTGCAACGCTGGGACATCTCGCCGATCGAGCAGACGCGTTTCTGGCCGGCCGAGGGCAAGCCGATTCGCCTGTGGCTGGAAGAGGGCTGAAATCCCCTCTGGATCGGCTTTCCTGTGGGAGCTGGCTTGCCTGCGATGCAGACACCTCGGTCTATCCGTAAGACCCCGGTGATGCTATCTCAGGCAAGCCAGCCCCCACACAAGCCCGCTCACATTCTGTGGCCTTAACCGCGCAGGGCCTTGAGCCTTGCCAACACCCCTTCCGCCGTCTGCTCGCCCATCAACTGCTCACGCACCTTGCCCTTGTCGTCAATAATGTAGGTCACCGGCAACGCTTCGCTGCGCGGAATATCGAAAATGCCTTCCGGGTTCTGCGCCAGCACCGTGAACTTGATGCCCAGCTTGTCGCTGGCGGCTTTGAGTTCCTCACCCTGCACATTGTCGAAATTGACCCCGAACACGCCCACGTTCTGCGCCCTCAACTGTTCGGCCAAGGCATTGAGCTCAGGGATTTCCGTGCGGCACGGGCCACACCATTCGGCCCAGTAATTGACCACCAGCCACTGTTTGTCCAAGCGTTCGGCCGCCACCTTCTGACCATTCTGGTCAACGCCGTAATCGTTACCGCAGCCGCTGAGCAGCAGGGTCGTGATGATCGCCAATGCACCGATCAGTCGCTTAGTCATGGGGTAATCCTTCGCAAAAATGAACGTTGGCTGCGACCTATCGCCTCTTACGGTTTAAGGACGGGCCGCAGCGCAGGTAGAATACCTGTCACCTTACGCAAGATGCGACCCGCACATGACCGATCTGACGCTTTATCACAACCCGCGCTGCTCGAAATCACGCGGTGCGCTGGAACTGCTGCAAGCCCGCGGGCTCACCCCCACCGTGGTGCGCTACCTGGAAACCCCGCTGGACGCCGCGCAATTGAAGGCCCTGCTCGGCAAGCTGGGCATCAGCGCGCGCCAACTGCTGCGCAGCGGTGAAGACGAGTACAAGACCCTCAACCTGGCCGACGCCAGCCTCAGCGAAGCGCAGTTGATTGCCGCCATCGCCGCCCACCCGAAGCTGATGGAACGCCCGATCCTGGAAACCGCCGATAAAGCCATCATTGGCCGCCCGCCGGAAAACGTAGTGGAGATCCTGCCATGACGTCGCCGTATGTGTTGGTGCTCTATTACAGCCGCCATGGCTCGGTGAGCGAAATGGCTCGGCAAATCGCCCGAGGCATCGAGCAAGGCGGGATGGAAGCGCGTTTGCGCACCGTGCCGGCGATCTCCACCGAGTGCGAAGCCGTGGCGCCGAGCATTCCGGACGAAGGCGCGCTGTATGCCAGCCTGGACGACCTGAAAAACTGCTCAGGCCTGGCCCTGGGCAGCCCGACCCGCTTCGGCAACATGGCCGCGCCGCTCAAATACTTCCTCGACGGTACCAGCAACCTGTGGCTGACCGGTGCGCTCGTCGGCAAGCCGGCCGGTGTGTTCACCTCCACCGCCAGCCTGCACGGCGGCCAGGAAACCACACTGATGTCGATGCTGCTGCCGCTGTTGCACCACGGCATGTTGATCACCGGCCTGCCCTACAGCGAACAGGCCTTGCTCGACACCCAGGGCGGCGGCACGCCTTACGGGCCCACCCACCATGCAGGGCCTGACGGCAAGCGCCTGCTCGATCAACATGAAATCACCTTATGCCGGGCCCTGGGCCTGCGCCTGGCCACCACCGCCACGCTGCTGGAGAACGGCCGTGGCCAGGAAGCCTAAGGTCCTGCCGCCCCAGGCGTGGCTGGCGCCGCGCGTAAAGCTTGCACGCGCACTGAGCCTGCTGGCGTTTTTCGCGTTGGTGGCGTTGCTCTGCGTGTACTACCTGTTCATCGCCGACCTGCACGGTGCACGGCCTTGGGTGATACTGCTGATCGAACTGGTGCCGCTGCTGGTACTGGCGCCGGGGATGCTGATCGGCAGCGCGCGGGGGCATTCGTGGATGTGCTTTGTGGTGAACCTGTATTTCATCAAGGGCGCGCTGGCGGCGTATGACCCCAACCGGCAAGGGTTCGGGGTGCTGGAAATGCTGGCGAGCCTGGCGGTGTTTTGTACGGCGCTGCTGTATGTGCGCTGGCGGCATCAGTTGAATCGGCGGTTGGCCGATCACCCCCCTACCTTGTAGGAGCGAGCTTGCTCGCGAAGAACCTGAGGGCAACGCGTTGAACCAGAATGAGCGCGTTATCGTTGACGTTCTTCGCGAGCAAGCTCGCTCCTACAGTGATCAGTGGTTGACGGTATACGCCAACATCATCGACAACTGGCACATCGGCCGCCCACTCTCGGCGTGCCACTGGTTGAAGGCGCCCTGCACCGCCGCCAGGTCGCGCAGGCTGGTCGGCGCCTTGTCGACGATCTTCTGTGCGTTCAACGCCGCGACCACGTCATAACTCGGCACAAAAGTGTCCTTGCCGACCATGCGCAGGAAACGCGGCGCCGACAGCCCGCCGAGTTGATGGCCGTGCTTGCTCAGGTACTTCCACAGCCCGACGATGTCGGTCACCGGCCAGTCGGCGACAAACGCACCAAAGCTGCCCTTCTCCTGCTCGATGTCCAGAATCATCTGCGCATTGCGCGGCACGCTCTTGAGCTTGCCCAGGTGACGAATGATGCGCGTGTCCTGCATCAGCCGTTCCAGGTGCTCGGCGCCCATCAACACGACTTTTTCCGGGTCAAAGCCGAAGAACACCTGCTCGAACGCCGGCCACTTGGCGTCCACTACGCTGTGCTTCAAGCCCGCACGGAACACGCGCAGGGCCAACGTCGACAAATAGCGATCATCACTGATCTTGCGCAACTGCGCCGGGGTCTTGGGTACAGGCAGATGGGCTTCCAGCTCGGCCGCCGAACCGAAGCGGTTCAGACAATATTCGTGCAGCCACTTGTAATCGCGCATGCCCTCTCCTGGCAGTTGAATTGAAAACGGCGCCCGCGAGCGCCGTGTGTCAGAGCCTTGCAGCGGCTCAGAGGTTCACAACATTGACGAAGCGCGACGCGGCGCTCTCATCGATTTTCAGGCTGGCGAAGTCGAACAGGTTGCGGTCGGCCAACTGCGACGGCTGCACGTTCTGCAGGCTGCGGAAGATACTCTCGGTGCGGCCGGGGGTCTTGCGCTCCCAGTCCAGGAGCATTTCCTTGACCACCTGGCGCTGCAGGTTCTCCTGGGAGCCGCAAAGGTTGCACGGGATGATCGGAAACTGCTTGAAGTCGGAGTAGGCCTGGATGTCCTTCTCGTTGCAATACGCCAGCGGACGGATCACCACGTTGCGCCCGTCATCGGCACGCAGCTTGGGCGGCATGGCCTTGAGCGAGCCGTTGAAGAACATATTGAGGAAGAAGGTCTCGACGATGTCGTCGCGGTGGTGACCCAAGGCCATCTTGGTTGCGCCGATCTCGTCGGCGAAGGTGTACAGCGTGCCACGGCGCAGGCGCGAGCACAGCGAACAGGTGGTCTTACCCTCCGGGATCAATTCCTTGACCACCGAATAGGTGTCTTTCTCGACGATGTGATACTCGACGCCCAGCGCTTCGAGGTAGGCCGGCAGCACGTGCTCAGGGAAGCCCGGCTGCTTCTGGTCCATGTTGACGGCGACGATCTGGAACTGGATCGGCGCGACCTTTTGCAGGTGCAGCAGCACGTCGAGCAGGGTGTAGCTGTCCTTGCCGCCGGAGAGGCAGACCATGACCTTGTCGCCGTCCTCGATCATGTTGAAATCGGCGACCGCTTCACCGGCCAGGCGACGCAGGCGTTTTTGCAGTTTGTTCTGGTTGACCGTAAGAGTGCCCATGGCGCTTGGATCCGCTGGAGGTGTGTGACGAAAAGCGCGGTATTTTACCTTCATGAACGACCGAGTTCCATTGTGGGAACTGGCTTGCCTGCTGCCACATTGGGCCGTACCGAATCTGACAGACCCCTCAGCGATTAGGAACGCCGTTTACAGCGCAATTTGCTCTAAAGGCCCTACAGTTATTCCGGTCATCCCTTCCTATACTGCGACTTGAGGTCGCACAGCTATCCAGGACCTTGAGGCCACCTGGCCCGTGGGCGCTCCGATGGGGGCGATGGCAATAACGACAGGAGTGACTGGCATGATCCATCACGTCGTGGGGCTTTTTACCCATCCCGATCAGGAATGGCGGGAGATTCGTGGCGATAAAGAAGAAAGCATCAGCCACATGTACCTCACTCATACCCTGATTCTCGCGGCGATCCCCGCCGTCTCCGCCTTTATCGGTACCACTCAGATAGGCTGGGTCATCGGCAACCGCGCGCCGGTGATGCTGACCCAGGAAAGCGCACTGTGGATGACCCTGATGTCGTACGCGGCCATGCTCGGTGGCGTGGCGGTGATGGGTGCGTTCATTCACTGGATGGCGCGCACCTATGACGCCAACCCAAGCATGGCGCGCTGCGTCGCGTTTGCCACCTATACCGCGACGCCGCTGTTCATCGGCGGGCTGGCGGCGCTCTATCCGCACATGTGGCTGGGCATGGTCGTGGGCACGGCGGCGATCTGCTACACGGTTTACCTGCTTTATGTGGGCGTGCCGACCTTCATGAGTATCGATCCCGACGAGGGCTTCCTGTTTTCCAGCTCGATACTGGCCGTAGGGCTGGTGGTGCTGGTGGCGATCATGGCGTTCACGGTGATCGTCTGGGGCCTGGGCGTAGGTCCGATTTATACCAGTTGAGCTGATGACACCGCAGGCAAGGCCACCGCAAGGTGGCTTTGTGCGCTATGGATGACCATTCGGCGCCTGACAGATTCGGAAACACCCAGCTTTGCGGCATACTGGGCGTCTCTGGAGAGATGTACAGCATGCCCGAGCAACTCAATACCCGCGTCGAAGAGTGTTACCTGCAAGCCGAATCCTTTTTCAAAAGAAGCTTCAAACGCCCCCAGATCAGCCTCAAGCTGCGGGGCCAAAAGGCCGGTGTCGCGCATTTGCACGCGAACCTGCTGCGTTTCAACCCGCAGTTGTACCGTGAAAACAGTCAGCATTTCCTGAAACAGACCGTGGCCCATGAAGTGGCGCACCTGATTGCCCACCAATTGTTTGGCGAGCGCATCCAGCCCCATGGCGAAGAATGGCAACTGATAATGCGCGGCGTCTATGAACTCCCGCCGGACCGCTGCCATACGTATGAGGTGAAACGCCGTCAGGTGATGCGCTATATCTACCGATGCCCGTGTGCGGACAGTGATTTTCCGTTTTCGTCGCAGCGCCATGGCATGGTGGCCAGGGGGCGGCGGTATTTGTGTCGGCGGTGTCGGCAGACACTGGTGTTCACCGGGGAAACTCGGGTGGAATAACGGCCCTATCGCAGCATAGGTATCTAGAGGCTGACAATTCCCTGTAGTGAGCGGGCTTGTCCCGCGCTGGGCTGCGAAGCAGCCCCAAACCAGGCGACCGGATTCTACCTGAAGCTCGGCGATGCCTTTATTGGGGCGGCTTCGCCACCCAGCGCGGGACAAGCCCGCTCACTACAGGGAGATTTGTCAGCCTTAGAAAGTGGTGTAGATACCTATGGCTATCGCAGGCAAGCCCGCTCCCACATTTGATCTCCAGCGTGTCAGTTATTTCGCCTTGTCTTCACGCCCACGCAACACCCGGTTGGGCATCGCAATCGCCGCCGCCAACCCCAACAGCGACACAGCCGCGCTGACCATCAGCAAATGCCGGAACGTCACCGCCAGTTCCCCACGCAGGGCGTCCTGCGCGGGGCCGGGGGCGGCGTTGAGGCCGTCGAGCAACACATTGCCGGAACGGCCCTCGGCCCCCAGCGCGCCGCTGGCCAGGTGGGCGAAGCTGGAGTCTTGCAACAGCGCCAGCAGCAGCGCCGACATGCACGCTACCCCGACAGCCCCACCCAAGGAACGGAACAGGTTGGTAGTGCTGGTCGCGACGCCGATGTCGCGCTGCTCCACCGAGTTTTGCGTGCCCACCAGCGAAGTGGGAAATTGCATGCCGGCAGCGATCCCGCACAGCAGCATAAACAGCGCCGTCAGCCCCACCGCCTGGGGCGCGCTGAAGGCCATGCCGAGAATCGCGAAGGGGCTCAACAACGCGCCGCTGAGGATCATCGGTTTATAGCGCCCGGTCACCGAGGTCATGCGCCCGGCAAAATAGGCGCCCATCGGCAAGCCCATAGCCAGCGGCAGCAAATGCAGGGCCGCGCTGTCGGCGCCGGAGCCGGTCACGGTCTGGTAACGCAATGGCATCAGCACCGTCAGGGATATCGCCTGGAAGCTGGTGAAGAAAATCGTGCACCAACACAACACCGCGCTGCGGTTGGCGAACAGATGCATCGGCAACAAGGGCTCGCGCGCACGGCGTTCATGCCACACGAACAGCGTCAACGCCACCAGCGCTCCCCCCAACAGGCCCAACACCTCGCTGTCGCGCCACGGATGGCCCTGGCCGATTTCGGTAATGCCCAACAGCAACGCCGTGAGGCCGATGATCATCAGCAGCGTACCGAGGTAATCGATGATCGGCTTGCGCTGCGGCACCGGCAGCCCCGCCAGGGTGCGATGGGCGACGTACCAGGCGCCGGCGCCCAATGGCAGGTTGATCAGGAACACCCAGCGCCACGACAGGTACTCGGTCATGTAGCCGCCCAACACCGGCCCGGCCACGCTGGCCACCGCGTACATGCTGCTGAAATAACCCTGGTAGCGGCCGCGCTCGCGGGGCGGGATGATGTCGCCGATGATCGCCTGGCTCACCGAAATCATGCCGCCGGCGCCGATGCCTTGAAGGATCCGCGCCAGCACCAGTTGCTCCATGCTTTGCGCCATGCCACAGAACAGCGACGCCAGGGTAAACAGACCCATGCCGATCAGCATCATCGGCCGGCGCCCATACAGGTCGCCCAGCTTGCCGTAAATCGGCACCGCCACGGTCATTGCCACCATGTAGCCGGAGATGACCCAAGCCAGCAAGTTGACGTCGTGAAACTGCGCGGAGATGGCCGGCATGGACACGGCGACGATGGTCTGGTCCAGGGCACCGAGGAAAATCGCCATCATCAATGAGGCGAGAATACTGCGCACGGCAGGAAGCGGCGGAACGGGCTGATTGAGGTGCGTCACGGCAGGACCTTCGAGCAAGGCCCGCGGGAAAAGGCGGCCCGCGGGAATGCTGGATACGATAGCAGGCTATTCGATAGCTTCGTAAGGAAGTCCGACGTAATTTTCCGCGATGGTTTTGCGCCCCGCCTCCGAGTGGATGAAGTACTCAAGCTCACTTTCGGCAATGCGCTGGCTGAAGCCATCGGCCTCGGGAAACTGATGCAGCATCGAGGTCATCCACCAGGAAAACCGTTCGGCCTTCCATACCCGTCGCAGGCAAATGGCGGAATAGCGTTCCAGCAAATCCACCCGCCCCTCGCCATAAACCTTGAGCAGGATCCGATACAGGGTACTCACATCACTGGCCGCCAGGTTCAAGCCTTTGGCCCCGGTGGGCGGCACGATGTGCGCTGCGTCGCCGAGCAGGAACAGGCGCCCGTACTGCATGGGTTCCACCACAAAACTGCGCAGTGGCGCGATGCTTTTCTCGATCGACGGGCCGGTTACCAGCCGTTCGGCAAGCTGGCTCGGCAGACGGGTTTTGAGTTCATCCCAAAAGCGTGCGTCGGGCCATTCGTCCAGAGGTTCGTCGACCGGCACTTGCAGGTAATAGCGGCTGCGCGTCGGCGAACGCATGCTGCACAGCGCGAAACCGCGCGGGTGCCTGGCATACACCAGTTCGGCATGCACCGGCGGCGTGTCGGCGAGAATGCCCAGCCAGCCGAACGGGTAGACCCGCTCGAACACCTTGAGTGAATCGGCCGGGATCGATTGGCGCGCAACGCCGTGGAAACCATCGCAACCGGCAACGTAGTCACACTCCAGGCGAAAAGCTTCGCCCTGATACTCAAACGTGAGACAGGGCTGATCACTTTTGAGACCGTGGGGCTGCACGTCATGGGCTTCATACAGGGTGGTGGCGCCGGCAGCGCTGCGGGCCGCCATCAGGTCGCGGGTGACTTCGGTCTGGCCGTAGACCATCACCGACTGGCCGCCGGTCAAGCCCTTGAGGTCGATATGCGTGAGGTGGCCATTGAGCGCCAGCTCGAAACCCTCATGCACCAGGCCTTCGCTGTCCATTCGCCGGCTGACGCCAGCCTCCCTTAACAGGTCGACCATGCCTTGCTCCAGCACCCCGGCGCGGATGCGGCCTTGCACATATTCGGCGCTCTGGCGCTCCAGGATGAGGGTCTGGATACCCGCGTTATGCAGCAATTGGCCGAGCAGCAGTCCGGAAGGACCGGCGCCGATAATGGCGACTTGGGTTTTCAGCGTTTTCATTATTTTTATGGCCCGCAAGTTTCACTCGAACGGATTGAGCGAATGAGTTGTCTTTGTCATGTGGCAGACATTTTTCACTTGAGCGAGCAGCATAAGAAGGTGAAAACTGAGCCAAAGCCTGCCCTTTTTACCAATCGGGGCGATTACCGCCCCACTCTGCCTGGTATCGGATTGAACATGACCAAAACCGCCATTCCGGTCTTCAAGCTTTACGGGGAACACCAGCAATGGCCGACACCCGATTTGTTGCACTGCGAAACCATTTCCCGGCGCAGTCGGGAATACCAGTGGGAAATCCAGCCCCACCGGCACGCGGATCTTTGCCAGTTGTTGTACGTGCACAAAGGCCAGGCTCAGCTTGAAATCGAAGGCCGGCGCACCACGCTGAACGAAGCGACCCTGCAGGTGCTGCCAGCGTTGTGTGTGCACGGGTTTCGCTTTTCCGAGGACGTTGAGGGCTATGTATTGACCCTCGCGGCGCCGCTGGTCAGCCACTTGCAGACCCAGCTGGACGCCACGGTAGACGGGTTGCAGACAGTGGGCAGTTACCCGGCCGGCAAGGACAGTGATTACCTGAACAGTCAGTTCGCCCGTTTACAGGATGAGTACTCAAACGAACAACCGGCTCGGGGCATGATGATGCACGCGCTGGTCAGCGTGTTGCTGGTGTGGATCAGCCGCCAGGCCATCCAGCGTCGCCATTCGCGCGCGCCGAGGGGGCGTGAGTACTTCCGGCGCTTTACCCAGTTGGTCGAACAGCATTACCGCGAGCACCCGAAAATCGAGGACCTGGCCCACCAGTTGGGCATTTCGGTCTCACACCTGAACGGCACGTGTCGGGAATTGGGTGGGCAGCCGGCATTGCAGATCATGCATGACAGACAGTTGCTGGAGGCCAAGCGCTTGTTGACCTACACCAGCATGACCATCAATGAAATGTCAGAGGTGCTGGGGTTTTCCGATCCCACCAACTTCTCCCGGCTGTTCCGAAGACGGGTCGGGTTTTCGCCCAAGGCGTTTCGCGAGCAACTGTAGTGAGCGGGCTTGCCCCGCGCTGGGCTGCGCAGCGGCCCCAAACCAGGCGACCCGGTTGTATCTGGAGCACTGCGGTGTCTTTGTTGGGGCCGCTTCGCAGCCCAGCGCGGGCGGTGCGACGATTCGACAAGCCCGCTCACTACAAGGCGGTGTGCTTCAATCGTTATCGTCGCACCGCCTTCAGCGCAAGGCGCTGAAACTGCCGGTACGGGGGACGCATTGGTCCTGATGGCAACTGATCGCAAACGTTGGCTGCATACGGGTTTGCTCCACACGGTAGGCGGCAGTCCCGTAGAGCGCGCTGGCGAGTGCGCACAGGCTGAAAATCATCAGGTATTTTCTGGTTTTAATACTCATGGCACAGACCTCTGAGCGGATCTACACGGTGCTGTCTAAAGCATAGGTCAACCAGGGCGAGTTGCCATTATCGGGCGACATTCAACACGCTTATGTCGCCTGAAGGTCCACATCCCAGGCGGGCTCTTCCGGAAACTTCAACACCAGGAAATCCAACAGGCTGCGCAGCGCCGATGGCATGTGCTTGCGCGAGGCGTACACCGCGTAAATGTTCATCTGCCGGGGTTCGGCGTGGGGCAGCAGGCGCACCAGTTCGCCACGGCGAATGTAGTCGCCGGCCTGGTAGGTGGGCAGCATCGCCACCCCCGCCCCGGCCAGCGTGACGCGCAACAAAGTGCTGGCCTCGTTGGAGGTGATATTGCCGCTGATGGGCACGCCGATGTGCTCGCCCCGCTCTTCGAAATGCCACAGGCTTTTGCCGAAATAGGAGTGGGTGAGGCAGTTGTGCCCGGCCAGGTCTTCGACTTTTCGCGGGGCCGCGTGCGCCTGCAGGTAGGCCGGCGAAGCACAGACCACTGAGCGGCACACCGTCAGGCGCCGGGCGATCAGGTTGGGGTCCAGGTCGTTGCTGGTGCGGATGGCCAGGTCGATGCGTTCATCCACCAGGTTCACCGTGCGGTCGAGCATCTGCAGGTCGACCGTTACCAGGGGGTAGCGCTTGACGTATTCGGCGATGACCGCGGCCAGTTGCGCCTGGCCGAACGAGGTGCTGACGCTCAGGCGCAGCAGGCCACGGGGCGCGTCATCCGGCTCGCGGACGGCGGCTTGCATGTCACCGCACAACTCCAGCAATTGCCGACAGCGTGGCAGGGTTTCACCGCCCGCCGCCGTGAGGCTGAGCTTGCGCGTGGTGCGGTGCAGCAACCGCGCACCGACCCAGTCTTCCAACTCCGCCAGGTAACGCGACACCACCGGGCGCGACAGGTCCAGATGATCGGCCGCGGCGGACTGGCTGCCCAGGTCCACCACGGTGACAAACACGCGCATTGCTTGAAGACGGTCCATGATTTGCCCGATTTCAGAAACAAACTATGTCCCAGCATCGCATTTTTAGTCTGGTTTTGTGCAACTAAGCTCTGTGCATCCTTATACCTATGCTGGAGCTGCCCGATGTTCTCAACCTTCAAGCGCCTGACCCTGGCAACCGCCGCCCTGGCCTTCGCCGCGCACGCGGCAGCAGCCGAGCTGACCCTGGACGTGTACAACCCAGGTGAAGCAGCGATCTTCCCGGTCAGCTCGGTGCTGGTCAGCGGCGCCAAGGATGCGATCCTGGTGGACGCACAATTCGGCAAAGGCCAGGCCGAGCAGCTTGTGCAGAAGATTCGCGCCAGCGGCAAACACCTCACCATTATCTACATCAGCCATGGCGACCCGGACTACTACTTCGGCCTCGACACCCTCACCGCCGCGTTTCCCGACGCCAAGGTGCTGGCACCCCAACCGGTAGTCGACCACATCAACGCGACCATGGCCGACAAGCTCGCGTTCTGGGGCCCGAAAATGGGCGCCGACAAACCGGCCAGAACCCTCGTGCCGCAAGTACTCGAGGGTCACAGCCTGAGCCTGGAAGGCCAACCGCTGGACGTGATCGGCCTGGACGGCCCGCAGCCGGAGCGCAGCTTTGTGTGGATCCCGTCGATCAAGGCCGTGGTTGGCGGTGTGGTGGTCTCTGAAAACATCCACCTGTGGATGGCCGACACCCAGAGCGCGCAATCCCACAAAGACTGGCTCGCCACCCTGCAACGCATCGAACAGCTCAAGCCACGCACAGTGATTCCAGGCCACTACCTGGGCACGCCGACGCCGGCCGCCGTGGTCTTTACCGCCGATTACATCAAGGCCTTCGACATCGAGACAGCCAAGGCCAAGGATTCCGCCGCGTTGATCGCAGCGATGAAAAAGCGTTACCCCACCCTCGCCGACGAAAGCTCGCTGGAACTGAGCGCCAAAGTCGCCAAGGGCGAAATGAAGTGGTGAATGGTTTAAACCCTAACGTACTGGAGAACGTCATGAGCAAGATCGCAATCATCGGGGCCACCGGCCGTGCCGGCAGCCAACTGCTGGAAGAAGCGCTGCGTCGCGGGCATAGCGTCGTGGCCATCGCGCGCGATACCAGCAAGCTGGCCGCGCGCCCTGGCGTCACCGTCAAACAGGTCGACGCACTGGACGCCGAAGCCCTGCAACACGCCGTGAGCGGCAGCGATGTGGTGATCAGCGCCGCACACTTCGCCACTCTGCCCGCCCGTGCCGTGCTCGGGCCGGTAAAGAAAGCCGGGGTAAAACGCCTGCTGGTGGTGGGCGGCGCCGGTTCGCTGTTGCTGCCGGGTGGCGGGCGGGTGATCGACAGCGCGGGCTTCCCGGCCGAATACAAAGCCGAAGCCAGCGCGGGCGCTGCGTTTCTCGATGCATTGCGTGAGGAAAAGGAGCTGGACTGGACCTTCCTGTCGCCGTCGGCGGAGTTCGTTGAGGCCGAGCGCACCGGTACATTCCGTGTAGGCCAGGATGATTTGCTGGTGAGCAGTGAAGGTCGCAGTTGGATCAGTTTTGCTGACTATGCGATTGCGTTGATTGATGAGGTAGAAACACCCAAGCACTCGCGCCAGCGCTTCACCGTCGGCTACTGACAGAACGCGGTTAAAACTGTGGGAGCCGGCTTGCCTGCGATAGCGGTGTGTCAGTCAATGATGTGCTGACTGATCCACCGCTATCGCAGCATAGGTATCTACACAACTTTGGCTCGACGCTGAAACCTAGTGAACAGGGGCTTCTGTGGCGAGCGGGCTTGTCCCGCGTTGGGCTGCGCAGCAGCCCCTATGAAGACGAATGCGGAGTATCAGACTCTCCTCTGCGCCTGGTTTTGGGGCTGCTGCGCAGCCCAACGCGGGACAAGCCCGCTCGCCACAGGGGAATTCGCTAGCCTCTGAAAATTGTGTAGATACCTATGGCTATCGCAGGCAAGCCAGCTCCCACATTGCTCGGCGGTGTCTCAGCCAGCCAGTGATTTTTCAATAGCCCCAACGACTTTCTCATTTGCGCCCCCGCATGCGCCCATGGCCTGATTCACCCTTGTTCTTTCAAGGCCCGCCCATGACGACCGCTCACGCCAAACCCACCACCGCCCTCTGGCTGATGATCAGCGTCGTGCTGGTCGCGCTCAACCTGCGCCCGTCGATGGCCGCCGTGGGGCCTCTGCTCTCATCGATTCGCGGCGACGTGCCATTGAGCTTCAGCAGCGCCGCATTGCTGACCATGTTGCCGGTGATGGCCATGGGCTTGGCGATGTTCTTTGGCATGGGCCTGGCCAGGCGTTTTGGCGAACACCGCAGCATAGGGGTGTCGCTGGTGGTGATTGGCGTGGCCACGCTGTCGCGGCTGTGGCTGGATTCGGCGCTGGAGTTGATCGTCAGCGCCATCGCGGCCGGCGTGGGGATCGCGATGATCCAGGCGTTGATGCCGGCGCTGATCAAGTCGCGGTTCAGCGACAACGTCTCGCTGTTCATGGGGCTGTATGTCACCGCGATCATGGGCGGCGCGGCGCTGGCGGCGTCGTTCGCACCGTTGGTGCAGGCCCAGACCGGCAGTTGGCGCACCGGCCTGGCCATCTGGGCGGTGCTCGCGTTGCTGGCGTGGGTGTTCTGGTTGGCGCAGCGCTCGGTGCTGGCGCCGCTGCCCCAAGCCGACACCGGCGCGCAGGACGCATTTTCCGGCAATCGGCGAGCCTGGCTGCTCGCCGTGTTTTTTGGCCTCGGCACCGCGTCCTACACCTGCGTACTGGCCTGGCTGGCGCCGTACTACGTGGAGCAAGGCTGGAGCGAACAGGACGCCGGCTTGCTGCTGGGTTTTCTGACGGCAATGGAAGTCGTTTCCGGCTTGATCACACCGGCCATCGCCAATCGCCGCCGGGATAAACGTGGTGTCGTTGCCGTGCTGCTGGTGCTGATCATCCTGGGCTTCTGCGGCCTGATTCTGAGCCCTCGACACTTGACGTTGTTGTGGCCCTGCCTGCTGGGCCTGGGCATCGGCGGCCTGTTCCCGATGAGCCTGATCCTGTCCCTCGACCACCTGGACAACCCGCGCCGCGCCGGTGGCCTCACTGCGTTCGTGCAAGGCGTGGGTTACCTGATTGCCGGGCTGTCGCCGCTGATCGCCGGAATGATCCGCGACCAATTGGGCAGCTTCGAGTGGGCCTGGTGGTCGCTGACCGCCGTGATCGTGGTGATGCTGCTGATCGTCACGCGTTTCAACCCGCAGCATTACGCACGGCATATCCGCTGACGTCGTGTTGCAAACATAATTTGTCCCACTGCGAACATGGAAACACCCTACAGCGCTTTCTATTGGCACGTTCGTTCCGTAAGCTTTTGCGCTGTCTTGTACTGAGTTCGGTACAACGGGTTTACGGACGAAACCGATGTTAAACAGCAACTTGCTCAGAAAGCTCGATATGCAGGACTTGATGGTGTTTATCGCCGTCTATGACCAACGCAGCGTTACCGAGGTGTCTGAAACGCTGTTTGTCAGCCAGTCCACCGTGAGCTATAGCCTGAAGAAACTGCGCACCAGCTTTGAAGACGACCTGTTTATCAACACTCGCGCGGGCATGCGCCCGACGTACAAGGCCACCACCATGTACGGCCATGTGCAGAAAATCCTGGAAAGCATCAACCTGTGCCACGCCGGTGGCCAAGCCTTTGACCCGACGCAGAAGGCCGTGGCCTTCAACCTGTGCGCGCCGGAATATTTCGAACAGTTGATCCTGCCGCGCCTGTTGAAACACTTCGACCGCGCCAACCTGCCGGTCATCGTCAACGTGCAGAAACTGGAAACCGAGATTCCCGCCGACGACCTGCGCCAAGGCCGCCTTGACCTGGTGATCTGCTTCGGCCCCCACTTCCACCGCGCCCATAAGGACTTGCGCAGCCAGATGCTGCTCGAGGACGAACTGGTGTGCGTGTTCGATAAACGCTCGGCACCGCAAGAGCCGGCGTTGAGCCTGCAAGCCTTCGTCGAGCGGCGCCATGTGTTCCCCACGCCGTGGACATCCGACACCAACATGATCGACGGTTGGCTGGCGCGCCAAGCCCACAAGCGCCAGGTGATCGCCCGCGCCAACAGCTACGGTGCGGCCTTGAAGATGATCACCGGCACCGACTGTGTCGTCACGCTGCCACGCCGCGTGCAAAAGCTGCTGGCACCTGCCACGACGTTCGCCCACTGCGAAGCGCCCCACGGCTTGCCGGGGTTCACGCTGGAGATGCAGTGGAATGAAACCAGTGAACAGGACACTGCCAATACCTGGTTTCGTGAGCAGGTGGTGAAGGTGTGCGCGGACCAGGGGTTGTTGTAGCCCTCAGCCAATGGCGACTTTGCTGTAGGACTCGCGATCCATGTCTACCAACTGCACGCTGAGTTGCACCTGGATATCCGCCGGCCAGTCGCCCATGTCCTGCAACGCCGCCAGCAGGCTTTGCGATAGCTGCTGCTTGACCTGCGGTGAGCGCCCACTGAGCAGCGACAGCTTGACCGCGATAAACCCGCGCGGGTTGAGGGACGTGCCTACCTGGAAACTCTCGACCTTGATCGCACGGCTTTTGATATCGAACTCGGAACCGAACTGCCCAGACGCCATCAGCACGTTATTGAGCCGCAACAGGGTCTTCTCAACGGACAATTCTGTGAGGTTGGCGGTGTATTCCAGGTGCAGGTGTGGCATGGATCGCTCCGAGTTTTTTGTAGGAAGACGTCTAGATATACCACGCGAATCAGACTTTGGTCGCCAACCCTCGATCGCTCATGAAAGCTTCCAGCCGCGAACGCACCCAACGCTCGGCCGGGTCGGTGTCCACATGGCTGAGCCAGACCATGGACAAATCCAGGGTCGGCGTCTCGAATGGAAATGGCTCACAGAACAGCTGGCCCGACACTGCCATGGCCTCGGCGGTGTAATCCGGCAGGCTGGCGATCAGGTCGGTGCCGGCCAGCAAGGCCGGCAGCGCGCTGTATTGCGGCACCGACAGCACCACGTGGCGCTTGCGGCCGATTTCCGCCAGCCATTCATCGGCAAACCCCGACACGTTGGCGGTGTGGGAAACCAGTACGTGGGGCCGTGCGCAATATTCGTCAAGGGTCAGTGGCGTGTCCGACGCATCGGCACGCAGCAATCGCGGGCGGATATGGCGCAGCAGCTTGCGCTTGGCATTCGCCGGCAGGCCACGGGTCTGGGTGATGCCAACGGTAATGTCGCCGGATGCCAACAGGTCGGGAATGCGCCAGTAGTCCACATGCTGCACCACGAACACCACTTGCGGCGCTTCCTGGCGCAGGGCGCGCAGTAAGGGTGGCAGCAGGCCGAACTCGACATCATCGGAGAGGCCGATGCGAAAGGTCATGGTGCTGACGGACGGGTCGAAATCGTGGGTCAGGCTCAGGGCCGACGACAGCGAATCCAGGGCCGGCGACAGGTGCTGGATGATTTCCTCGGCGCGCGCGGTGGGCTCCATGCGGTGGCCGACGCGAATGAACAGCGGGTCGTTGAACAAGGTGCGCAAGCGGTTGAGGGCCGAGCTGATGGTCGGTTGGCCGAGAAACAGTTTCTCCGCTACCCGCGTTACGTTGCGCTCGAGCATCAGCGCTTCGAACACCACCATCAGGTTGATGTCGGCCTTGCGTAATTCATTGCGATTCATCGGCGCCTGCCCTTCTCCAAGACAAGCCGCAGTTTAGAAAGCGCGGGGGCCTGCGTCTATGTGCACACTGTTCATCGACAGGCTTTGCGATTATAAATCAGCTCTCGAACGTCACCGGGAACATCACCGTGCTGGTCATTCTTGCCTTAAGCGTCCTGCTCGGCGGGGTTTTGCTCTGGGCCATCAAGTTCATCACTCACCCCACCGCCAGGACACTGCTGCGCGTCTTTGTCGGTTTATGCCTGGCGGCGGTCGTGGCTTACCTGGTGCTGGCCTGGGGGTTCCCCACGTCGCTGCTGGTCTGAGACGCCTCCTGCCCCTGACGCAGGCGCAACGCCGCCAGCGCGGCCACCACCAGCACCAGCGCGATCACTTTCAAGCCATTCATTGCGTTGCCGGTGCTCATCTCGATCGCGCCCATCACCGACGGCCCGACAAACCCGCCCAACAGCCCGCAGGCGTTCACGAAGCCCAGGCCGCCCGCCAGTGCAACGCCTTTGAGGCGCGAAGCCGGGTACAGGAAGATGATCGATTGCACGACAAAGAACATCACCGCCGACAGGCAGAAACCCAGCAGACTGAAGACCGGCCCCGACACCGACGCAATGCCCAGGCCCAACGCCATGGTCAGCAGGCCGGTCACCAACAACCGACGACAACGCCCCGGCGTGGTGGCAAACCGCGGGATCAATACCGCACCGAGCGCCGCCGCGATCCAGGGCAATGAGGTCAGCAAGCCAACGCTCATGGTGCTCAGTTCGCCGTATTTGCTGATGATGCTCGGCAGGAAAAAGATCACGGTATAAATGGTGATCTGATGGCAAAAATACACAAAGATCGCCAGCAGGATTTGTGGGGTCAGCCAGTTTTTCAACGAGTGGCCGCCCTCGCCCGCGCCCTCTTCGGCTTCCAGGGCAATGCGCTGTTCGATCCCGCGCGCTTCCTCTGCCGACAGCCACGGCGCCTTGCTCGGGCGGTCCGGCAGTTTGCGCCAGACGACCCAGGCAAACGCCACGGCCGGGAGGCCTTCGAGCAGGAACATCCACTGCCAGCCGTGCCACCCGAGCAGGCCGTCCATGCGCATCAACGCTGCGCCCACCGGGCCGCCGATGATATTGGCGAAGCACACGCCGAGCAGGAAATAACCGGTGGCGCGCGCCCGCTGTTCACGGTTAAACCAATAAGTGAGGTAGAGCATGACCCCGGGAAACAGACCGGCCTCGGCAATGCCCAGCAACAGGCGCAATACGTAAAACGAAGTCTCGCCCTGCACAAAGGCCATCGCCGCCGAAATCAGGCCCCAGGTCACCATGATCCGCGCGATCCAGAACCGCGCGCCCACCTTGTGCATGATCAGGTTGCTGGGGATTTCCGACAGCGCATAGGTCAGGAAAAACAGCCCCGCGCCCAGCCCGTAGGCTGCGGCGGAGATGCCCAGGTCGACGTCCAGGTGATGCTTGGCCAGGGCGATGTTGGTGCGGTCCAGGAAGCTCAAGATGTAGGCGATGATCAACAAGGGCATCAGCTTGACGAACATCAGTTTATTCAGCGCCTGCGGCTCGCGGGCGGGGGTGGCGATAGTCATCGGCAATTCCTCTTGGCGCCCCGCCGGCCGGGCCGGGGGGCGCATCGGTGTTGTTCTAGGAGTCCAGTTGCACGGCCAGCGCCTGGGGGCGATGGGAAAACAGTTGCAGCAGTGCGCCGCCCAGGGCGCAGCCGGCCATCACGAAGAAACATACGGTGTAGCCATGCAGCGTGGTCCAGCCGCCGCCCATGGCGATGAGGCTGCCCATCAGCACTGGCGCCAGGCCGCCACCGATGAACATCGCCGTGGTGATGATGCCGTTGGCGGTCGACGTCGCCGACGGCTCGGCCGAATCGCAGGCCACGGCGTAGTAGATCGGCCACACCGCGTTGGCGACCAAGCCGAACAGCAGTTGCACCACGACGATCAACGTCAGGGTGTTGGCGAAGTAGAACGCACCCACACTTGCCGCCATCCACAGCCCGCAGATGATCAGGGTGGTGCGCCGGCCAATGATGTCCGACAGCGACGGCCACACCAGTTGCCCCAGAATCCCGGTGAGGGTGAACACCACGCTCATGCCCGCCGACTCGGCCAGCGACAGCCCGGCGATGTTGTAGAGGTAGGCCGGCAGCACGATATTCACGCCCATGTACACCACCTGGGTGAGCATCGTATTGCCCGCCGTAAGGGCGATATTGCGGTTGCGCAAGGTGGCGACAAAGGTACGCCAGGCCTCGCCCTTGACCTGGCTGGCCGGCGCATTGTCCGGCGGGGTCATGCCTTTGGCGGCAATGTCGACGTACAGCGCGGTAATGCGCTCGGCCGTGGAATAACGCGCCCAGAAGATCATCAGCGGCAGCGCCACGACGAAGGCAAAGAAGAACACGTAGCGCCAGTTCTCTTCACCAAATACCGTGATGACAAAACTCGCGACGATCCCGCTGAGCATGGCGCCGATCGGGTAGCCGGTATGGTGCGCGCCCAGGGCAAACCCGCGACGCTCTACCGGCCACCATTCGGCGGTATTGCTCACACCCACCGGCTCGCCCCAGCCGGCGCCGAGGTTGACGCCAACGCGCAGGGCAATAAAGGTGGCGAGGTTACCGCTCAATGCCTTGAAGCCGGACAGAAACGAGATCGCCGTGTAGCCGAGTACCAGCGGCACCTGGAAGCGCGCGCGTTTCCAGCCGCCGCCATAACGGTCGCTCCACATGGAGCCGGGGATATCGAGCAGGGCCAGCGCCAGCATCACCACGGTGGCCACGGTGCCCCATTGGTCGGCGGACAAATCGAAATGCTTGGAGATGGTCGGCCCCAGGCGCAACACGATCTCACGGTCGTAGGCGTTGAGGATCCAGATCATCCAGCAGACCAGCAGCGATACCCAGGAATGCCGGTGAATGCTGCGCAGCGACGCTTTTTTTAAAGTTGCCATGAGCCTCTCCAGGCGCGCGAGGGCGCGCACTGACGCAAGGTTGCGAAGGAATATGCCTTATTGAAAAAAACGCGCTAGCTGGCGAACCGTCGCTCAGCTATTCCTTGCACGCCTAACCCGGTGATGGCGAACAGCGCGCCGCGCTGCTGGCCGTCCGCCGGAAAACGCGGCAGCGGCGGCTTGGCCATCGACGTCACAAACAGGGTGTCGAGGTTCGGCCCGCCAAAGGTCAGGCTGGTGACCTTCTTCACCGGCATCGCGATGATGCGGTCGACCTGGCCATCAGGGGTGTAGCGCACCAGCTTTCCGGCGTAGACCAGCGCTTGCCACAGGCAGCCTTCGGCGTCCACGGTGCAGCCGTCAGCGGCGCCACCCTCGCGGGTATCGACCTTGGCGAAGGTGCGACGGTGGCTGACGTTGCCGGTAGCGAGGTCGTAGTCATAGGCCCAGATCTCGCCGGACCAGGTGTCGCAGAAGTAGAAGGTATCTCCCGACGGGCTCCAGCACGGGCCGTTCGACACGATGATGCCTTCGTCCAGGGTGTGCAGGCTCAGGTCGGCGTCCAGACGGTAAAGCCTGGCGCTGGCGCTGTCCTCCGAGGTATCCATCGAGCCGAACACAAAGCGGCCCTGGCGGTCGACCTTGCCGTCGTTGAGGCGGTTGCCCGGCAGGTGCGGTTCCGGGTCGATGATAAGGTTGAGGTCGCCGCTTTTGAGGTCGAGGGTGTGCACGCCGTTTTGCAGGGCGACGATGGCGCTGTCACCGCTGTGGCGCAGGGCCATGGAGCCGATTTTCTGGCCCACCTCCCAGGCGCGCAGTTCGCGGCCGTCCTCGGTGCAGCGCAGGATGCGGCCGTCGGCACTGTCGATCCAGTACAAGCGTTGTTGCTCGACGTCCCACACCGGGCCTTCGCCCAGGGTGGTCTTGACGTCGACAAGCACTTCGATACGCATGGTGATCCCCTTATTGTTGTTGTGCGGGATTCAGGTCGCGCTACGGCACGACCTTTTGTGGTTAAAAGTTGACCTGATCGCGCCCTTTGAGCCCGAGGATTTCCCGCGCTTCGTCCGGTGTGGCGACGCGCTGCCCCAGCGCCTCGATCACCGTGCGAATGCGCCGCACCTGGTCGGCGTTCGACGCCGCCAGCTTGCCCGGGCCATCCCACAGCGAGTCTTCCAGGCCGACTCGTGCGTTGCTGCCCATGGACAGGCCCATGGTCGCCAGCGGAATTTGCCCACGGCCGGCGCCGAGGATCGACCACACATAGTCGTCGCCAAACAGGCGGTCGGCGGTGCGTCGCATGTGTGCCAGGTCTTCCGGGTGCCCGCCGATGCCGCCGCGCAGGCCGAACACCGATTGGATAAACAACGGCGGCTTGAGCAGGCCGCGCTCCAGGAAGTGCGCGGCGGTGTACAAGTGGCCAATGTCGTAGCACTCGATTTCAAAACGGGTACGGTTCTCGGCGCAGGCATTGAGGATATGGGTGATGTCGCGGAAGGTGTTGCGAAAGATCCGGTCGTCACTTTCTTCCAGGTACGGACGCTCCCAGTCGTGCTTGAACTCGGTGAAGCGGTTGAGCATTTCGTACAGGCCGAAGTTCATCGATCCCATATTCAGCGAGGCCAATTCCGGCTTGAACTGCATCACCGGCTGCAGGCGCTCTTCCACGCCCATGGTCGGTGCGCCGCCGGTGGTGATGTTGATCACCACGTCGCTGGCGGCCTTGATCTGTGGCAAAAATTGCGCGAACAGCGCCGGGTCCTGGCTCGGGCGGCCATCGATGGGGTCACGGGCATGCAGGTGGACAATCGCCGCGCCAGCTTGCGCGGCGCCGAGGGCGGCATCGGTAATTTCCTGCGCGGTGATCGGTAAATGCGGCGACATTGACGGCGTATGAATCGCACCGGTGACGGCGCAGGTGATGATGACAGGACGATTTTTGGACATGACGAATCTCCGACTTTTATTCTTATGAAAAAAATCCTGGGTACAGCGCAATGAGTCTTGCGTGGCTTACAGGTACTCGACGTTACCGTCGACGCTGATCGCCTGGCCGGTCACGTTGCGGGCGGCGGGCGAACAGAGGAACAGGGCCATGGCGGCCACGTCTTCGGCGGTGACCATGCGTTTCAGGGAAATCTTGTCGAGGTACTCCTGGCGCATCTCGGCTTCGGGCACGCCGACCTGTTCGGCACGGGCGCGGATCACGCCATCCATGCGCGGGCCTTCGACGATGCCGGGCAGCAGGGCGTTGACACGGATGTCGCTCTCGCCCAACTCCGAAGCCAGGGATTTCATCAAGCCGACAATCGCCCATTTGGTCGCCGCATACGGGGTGCGCCAGGCGTAGCCCAAGCGCCCCGCCACCGAGGCGATATGCAGCAGATGGCCGTGGGACGATTGCTTGAGCATCGGCACCGCGTGATGGGCAAAGCGGTATTGCGCGGTGAGATTGATATCGATGGTGGCTTGCCACTCGGCATCGCTGATCACATCGATACCGCCGGTGGGCCCGGCGATTCCGGCGTTGTTGACCAGCACATCGAGGCCGCCGAACTGTTCTCGCTGCACGGTGAACACCGCTTCGATCTGCGCGGCATCGCTGACGTCGGCGTGGGTGGCGACGGTGCCTGGGTATTTGTCGCGAAACGCGGCCAGGGCCGGCTCGTTCACATCACACACATGCACCTGGGCACCGGCTTCCAGATACGCCGCCGCCAGCACTTCACCGATACCGGCAGCCCCGCCGGAAATCAACACACGTAACCCAGGATAGGGCTGCAGCCGCTGTAGGACATTCATGCACGTTTACCTCCTGAAACAGACGACCGCTTACGGTCGCTCTTGACGAGCAGGCGCGCCAGGGAATCGGCGGCCTGCATGATGTCGTCGGTCACCGCTGCACGCGCGCCGGCGCCATCACGGACGGCCAAGGCGTCAACGATGCGCGTGTGCGCTTCCATCGAGCGTTGCAGGTGAGCTTTATCCGGGGCGACCAGCGCAAAGCACGGGCCCATGTGCAGCCAGAAGTTTTCCACGGCCGCCATGGTCAACTCGGCCTGGGCCACCGCGTAAATGCGCCGGTGAAAAGCAAAGTTGGTCCAGAGATAGCGAGACACGTCCACCTCGTCGGCGGCGTGCTGCATCTGCCGGCAGAGGTCGGTGATTTCGTCGAGGTCAGCTGTTTGCAGGAGCAGCACGGCCTTTTCGGCCAGCAGCCCTTCGAGGGCGACCCGTGCATCGCGAATTTCGCGCAGGCGCTCGACCGTCATCAGGCGTACGCGCAGACGGGAGGTCTCGGTGACTTCAAACGCGTTTTCAGCGCTGAGGCGTTGCAGCGCTTCGCGCACGGGCATCGGGCTGGAACCGAGGGCTTCGGCGAGGCCGCGGATGGTGAGCTTCTGGCCCGGCTGGAAGCGGCCACTCATCAGCGCTTCGCGGATCTGGCGATAGACCTGGTCTTGCAAGGTATCGCGGGAAACCTGACGCAGGGTGGGCAGGAGGAGCGGTCCATCTGTCATGAGGCAAAACCTGTGTTGTCGTTCTTATGGCCTCAATATGTGATCACAAATCAAATATGTCAAATAGTTTCCCGTTCGATGCGTAAGGAGCAATGAGCTTTTTGTTCCACGGTTGATTGATAACTATCAAACATCAATCAATCCAAATTTTTCACTTATCATTTCTAAATGTGTCAGCCAATATCCCAGGTCTTAAGCGAAACAAGCACTTCAAAAAGAACGCTGGAGACACAAGACCATGACTAGCCCTACCCGGCCCCAGGCTGCCAGTTCGAAAGTTGGCGCGGTATTTCGCGTTACTTCGGGCAACTTCCTCGAACAGTTCGATTTCTTTCTGTTCGGCTTCTACGCCACTTACATTGCTGCCGCGTTCTTCCCCGCCGCTAATGAGTTTGCGTCATTAATGATGACCTTCGCCGTGTTCGGCGCGGGCTTCCTGATGCGCCCCTTGGGCGCGATTATCCTAGGGGCCTACATCGATGACGTCGGCCGCCGCAAAGGACTGATCGTGACCTTGGCGATCATGGCCAGCGGCACGCTGCTGATCGTGCTGGTGCCGGGTTATCACACCATTGGCTTGTGGGCGCCGTTGCTGGTGCTGCTGGGCCGCCTGTTGCAGGGTTTCTCGGCTGGCGCGGAGTTGGGCGGCGTGTCGGTGTACCTGTCGGAAATGGCCACACCGGGACGCAAAGGGTTCTATACCAGTTGGCAATCGGGCAGCCAGCAGATCTCCATTGTGGTCGCCGCCGCGCTGGGGTATGGCCTGAACGTGTGGATGGACCCGGCCGTGGTGGCCGATTGGGGCTGGCGCATTCCGTTCGCCCTCGGCTGCGTGATCATCCCGTTCATCTTTATCCTGCGTCGCAACCTGCAGGAAACCGAAGAGTTCGCCAACCGCAAGCATCGCCCGACCATGCGCGAGGTGATGGCCACTCTGGTGAAAAACTGGACCATGGTGATCGGCGGCATGCTGATGGTGGCGATGACCACGACGGCGTTCTACCTGATCACCGTATACGCGCCGACCTTCGGCAAAACCGTGCTGCAACTGAGCACGTCCGATGCGCTGCTGGTGACCTTGCTGGTGGCCGTGTCGAACTTTGTCTGGCTGCCGATCGGCGGTACCTTGAGCGACCGTTTCGGCCGTAAGCCGGTATTGGTCGCCATGACGGTGTTGACCGTTCTCACCGCATATCCGGCATTGTCCTACGTAGTAAATGCGCCGAGCTTCAGCCATATGCTGGAAACCCTGCTCTGGTTCTCGTTCCTCTATGGCATGTACAACGGTGCGATGATCCCGGCCCTCACCGAAATCATGCCGGTGGAAGTCCGTGTGGCAGGCTTCTCCCTGGCTTACAGCCTGGCGACCGCGATATTCGGCGGCTTCACCCCGGCGATCTCCACCTGGTTCATCCACATCACTGAAGACAAGGCTTCGCCGGCCTACTGGATGATGTTCGCCGCCCTGTGCGCGCTGTGCTCGACCCTCGCGCTGTACCGTCGCGCCAATGCCCGTGGGCAGGTGATGCAGGGGGCGGTGCAATGAAGCCTCTGTTCAAGACCCTCGTCGCGCTGGCCCTTGGCGCCATCGCGCTGACGGCCCAGGCTGAACAGCTCACCGTGATGACTTCCGGTGGCTTCACCGCCGCGTATAAATTGCTCGGCCCGCAATACGCCCGCAAAAGCGGCGACACCCTCGACACCCTCCTCGGCCCGTCAATGGGCAAGGCGCCGGAAGCGATCCCCAACCGCCTGGCCCGTGGCGAACACGCCGACGTGGTGATCATGGTCGGCTACGCCCTGGATGACTTGATCAAACAAGGCAAGGTCGACCCCGCCTCCCGCGTGGAACTGGCGGACTCGCGCATCGGCCTGGTGGTGAAGGAAGGCGCGGCAAAACCTGCCATCGGTACTGACGCAGAACTTAAAGCCGTGCTGAGCAAAGCCAAGTCCATCGCATATTCGGACAGCGCCAGCGGTGTGTATGTCGAGAAAGAGTTGTTCAAGAAGCTCGGCATGCCGGCCAAAGGCACCATGATCGAACGCCTTCCGGTGGCCGAACAGGTTGCCAAGGGTGACTACGAAGTGGGCCTGCAGCAGGTCGCGGAGTTGTTGCCGGTGCCGGGCGTGACCTACGTCGGCAAGATCCCCGAAGATGTGCAATCGGTGACGCGTTTTGCGGCCGGTATTCCGGTGAACGCCGAACACCCGGCCCAGGCTAGGGCGCTGCTGCAATTTCTGGCGTCGCCCGAGGCGCAACCGGTGGTGCAATCCACCGGCCTGGACTCCGTGTCACGCTGACCGAAACGGCATCTCGCGCACCAACCGCTCCAACTCCAGCGCCGCTGGCGGCAAGGTCCGCCCGCGGCGTTTTATCAAGCCCACGTTACGCATTACGTGGGGCTCCACCAGCGGCACACTCACCAGAATCGGGTGTTCACCCGCCGGCATCGCAATCGATGGCACCATGGCAACCCCCAGCCCCGCTTCCACCAGCCCGATCATGGTGGTCACGTGGTGCGTCTCGCAGATACTCGGCTTTTTCACGCGCACGCCGCGCAACGCCTGGTCCAGCAGAAAGCGGTTGCCCGAGGTTTTGTCCACGGTGATGTAGTCATGCTCGTAGGCTTCGGCCCAGGTCACGCTGTCGCGCCGGGCCAGCGGATGGTCGCGGCGACAGGCCAGGACATAGCGTTCCTGCAGCAACAGTTCGAACTCGACTTCATCGGCCAGGCTGCCGCTGAAGCTCACGCCGAAATCCGCCTCGCCACTTGCCACCGCATGGCATACCTCGCCGGCGCTGGCGTCCAGCACCCGCAGGCGAATCTTCGGATACAGCTTGTGGAATTCGGAGATCACGTGGGGCATGAAGTAGTACGCGGTCGACGGCACGCAGGCTATGGTGACATTGCCCATGCGCGTGGACGCGACGTTGCTGATGCCCATCAGCGCGACATCGAGGTCGTCGAGCATGCGTTCGACTTTCGGCAGGAAAGCACGGCCGACCATGGTCAGGCTGACGCGCCGGGTGGTGCGTTCGAAGAGTTTCACATCCAGGGCGGTCTCGAGCTTTTCGATGCGCCGGCTGAGGGCCGGTTGCGAGATCCGGATGGCCTCGGCGGCGCCGCGAAAACTGCCCTTGTCTACCACGGCGCGGAAGGCTTGGAGGTCGTTGAGGTCGAAGTTGATGATCACGGCAGGGAAACCAGGGTGGTCAAGGTGGCGGACATTATCGTATGGGAGCGGATGGGGCGCCATGTGTGCCGGGAGCGGTTGGCGCTAATAACCTTGCTAATATGAAGTCATACATATCAGCGGGTTATTGGCGGTGCGCGGCTACGCAATCGTCGAAATGGGTCAATACTTTTGGCCTGGCCCACACAACAGGACGTAGTCACTCATGGAAACCTATCACCTCTGGATAGACGACGAGTCGCCGGGTATCGGCATCGATCTATTGCTTCTTGCATCGCGCCAATGGTCCAGTAGGATTGAATCCTACCCAACCTCGGCGGACTTCCAAATGCGCTCAACCCAGCAAATGAGCATTACATTGCCAATTGAAATGGCGGCCTTGGTCAAAGCCAAAGTCGCGGCCGGTGAATATGCGACCGAAAGTGAAGTGATTCGCGATGGCCTGCGGGCCTTGCTGGCGCGCGACCGAGCCATGGAAGACTGGCTGCGGGACGAGGTGGTCCCTGCGGCCACGGCCCTGAGGGCGGAGCCTGACCGAGCATTGTCCGCTGAGCAGGTTCGCGAGCATATGGCGGCCAAACGTCAGCGAAAAAACCCCGGCAAACCGTGAGCTACTCGGTGGCTTTCGCGCCGCAAGCCTTGGCGCACCTCGACGCCCTTGAAGCATTCATCAGCGAGGCCGCTTCTGCGGCAGTGGCTGCACGCTTTGTCGACAAGCTCATCAGCCACTGCGAAAGCTTTTCACTGTTTCCCTTGCGCGGCCCCCGTCGTGACGACCTGCTGACTGGCCTGCGCATCACTCACTATCGATGTACCACGATCATCGCATTCACGGTGAATACCACCAGCGAAACCGTGTCGATCCTGGGCGTGTTTTATGGCGGACAAAGCTACGCGGCACTGTTTCAGCCCTGGGAAGACTGATCCGCATTGGCCGAAGCGTGTGGCGTGGGAAAAACCTGCCCAACTTCGGTAGGAAACGCCCGCGAAATACTTCTAATTCCTTCAATTTAGTATAAATTGCGTGCAGCTTATCCAAGGCATTCAAGGAGGTCACCCGTGGCAACTCTGCAAACGAACACAATCCAGGCACTGCATGAAAATCGTATCGCTCTCCTTGAGGAATGGAATACCAGCCTTGAGGCTTCGGGTGCGACGCGTAACGTCAAAGGCGACGATGTCAAACAGCAGACCCGCGAATTCCTCGGGCTGCTGAGCGCCGCGTTGCAACAAGGCGGTTCGCAAAATACCCACCACGAAAACTGGGCGGAAACCCGAGTATTCCTGGAGAAACTGTCCCACAGCCGTGCCCTCGCCGGACAGGACTCGCAACAGACCGCCAGCTTTATCTTCGCTCTCAAGGGACCACTGTTCGCATTGCTGCAGCGCGAATACGCCGAGCAACCGGCGCAACTGGGCGAACAGCTCTGGGAAATCTCCGAGCTGCTCGATGCGCTGGGCATGCACACCATCCGTACCTTCCAGAAATCCCGGGAGTCGGTAATCAAGCGCCAGCAGGAAGAACTGCTGGAACTCTCCACCCCGGTGGTCAAGCTGTGGGATGGCGTACTGGCCCTGCCGATGATCGGCACCCTGGATTCGCAACGCACCCAGGTCGTGATGGAATCGCTGCTGCAACGCATCGTCGACACCGGCGCGGAAATCGCCATCATCGACATCACCGGCGTGCCGACTGTCGATACCCTGGTCGCCCAGCATCTGCTGAAAACCGTCACCGCCATCCGCTTGATGGGCGCTGACTGCATCATCAGCGGCGTGCGTCCGCAGATCGCCCAGACCATCGTGCACCTGGGGCTCGACCTTCAAGGTGTGGTGACCAAGGCCAACCTCGCCGATGCATTGGCCTTGGCGCTCAAACGCCTGGGCGTCAACATCACCAAGGCTGTCTAAGCATGGAACGCATCCCTATTTTGCAGATGGGCGAGTTTTTGCTCGTGACCATCCAGGTGGACATGCACGACCAACTCGCGTTGACCTTGCAGGACGATCTGTCCGAGCGTATCAGCCGTACCTCGGCGCGCGGCGTGCTCATCGATATCTCGGCGCTGGACATGGTCGACTCCTTCATCGGCCGCATGATCGGCACCATCTCCGGGCTGTCCCGGATCATGGATGCACAAACCGTATTGGTGGGCATGCAACCCGCGGTCGCCATCACCTTGGTGGAGTTGGGCATGACCCTGCCCGGCGTCGCGACCGCACTTAACGTCGAGCGCGGCATGAAGCTGCTGCGTGACCGGGTAGAACACTCATGAGCCAAGCCAGCAGCGGCACACACCCTGTGCTGATAGAACAGGACGTTGTGCTGGCTCGACAATTGGTACGAAAACTGGCCCAGGACTGCGGCATGCGCCTGATCGACCTGACCAAGTTGGTCACGGCCGTCAGTGAGTTGGCGCGTAACACCGTGGTCTATGGCGGCGGTGGTTATATGGACTGGGCTGTGATCGAGAAGGACCACCGCCCCGGTGTACGCCTGACGTTTCGCGACGAAGGGCCGGGCATTCCCGACCTCAAGCTGGCGATGACCGACGGCTGGACCTCCGGCAGCGGCCTTGGCCTGGGGCTCACCGGCGCCAAGCGCCTGGTGGATGAGTTTGAACTGGACACCGAACCTGGCAAGGGTACCCGCGTGACGATCACCCGATGGGCCTGAATATTCCCAGCGCGCTCACGCAAGTGCTCCTGATTGAAGATACCAGCCAGATCGGCCACGCCCGGCGCACGGCCCAGCAGTTTTCCGAATCCCTGGGTTTCGATGAGACCGATGCGGGGCGGGTGGCGCTGGTCGCCACCGAGCTCGCCAGCAACATCCTCAAACATGCTACCCACGGTGAATTGCACCTGCGCGCCACCGGCAACGGCGGCGTCGAGATGATCGCCATCGACCGTGGGCAAGGCTTTGATATCAACAGCGGGCTGGTCGACGGCTTCTCCACCGGAGGCACCCAAGGTATCGGGCTTGGAGCAATATCACGCCTGGCGCAGGTGTTCGATGCACATGCCGATCAGCGCGGCGCGGCGATACTGGCCAGGCTGACACCGCGCGCCGTGAAGGCCAGGGATATTCGCTATGGCGTCAGCCAGCACTCGCTGCATCACGACCCTCACTGCGGTGATGCCTGGCACTTGGCGATCGAGCCTGGGCGCTTCAGCGTGATGATGGCCGACGGACTCGGCCATGGCGAATATGCCGAGCAGGCAGCCCGAGCGGGAGAAGCAGTGTTTGCACAGAGTGCCTTCGTGGATTCGACGGTGTTGATGAACGACATGCACATCGGCATGAACGGTACCCGTGGCGCCGCAATGGCGGTGGCACAGTACGATGCCGTGGCCGACACGCTTCGCTTCACCGGCGTGGGCAATATCGGCGGCAGCCTGATCGGGCCTGGCAAGCCGCGCGGCCTGGCGTCCCACCCCGGTATCGTCGGCGTGCAGTTTCGCAAGGCTCAACCCTTCGACTATGCTCAAGTGGCCAATCAGTTGCTGATCCTTTACAGCGACGGCCTGCAATCACGCTGGAATCTTTCGGACTACCCAGGGCTTGTCCACCGCCACCCTGCCCTGATCGCCGCCATCCTGCACCGTGACTTCTGCCGCGGCCGGGATGACGTTACCGTCTTCGTGATTGCCCTGGAGGCCATCGATGGCTGAAACCACTGCCTCGCTTGCCGCTGAAGTCCAACGCCTGCGCCAGGAAGCGGATGCCTTGCGCGCGGAGTTGGATGAAACCAACCAGGGCGTGCTGGCGCTGTATGCAGAGCTGGATATGCAAGCCGACCAACTGCGCCAGGCGTCAGACCTCAAGAGTCGTTTCCTGTCGTATATGAGCCACGAGTTCCGCACGCCCCTGGGCTCGATCCTGAGCATCACCAGCCTGCTTGACGACGAGTTGGACGGCCCGTTGAGCGCCGAGCAACACACTCAAGTGGGGTTTATCCGCAGCTCGGCGCGCGAATTGCGCGAAATGGTCGACGACTTGCTCGACCTGGCCAAGATCGAGGCCGGGCGTATCACTATTTCCCCGGGCTGGTTCGATATGTTCGACCTGTTCTCGGCGCTACGCGGGATGTTCCGCCCGATTGTCGACGCATCATCGGTCGACCTGATCTTCGAGAAGCCTTCCGGCCTGCCCAAGCTCTACACCGATGACAAGAAACTCGCGCAGATACTGCGCAACTTTATTTCCAATGCTCTTAAATTCACCCTGCAGGGCGAAGTAAGGGTCTCTGCGCGCATGGAGAACGAACACGAGATCCGTTTTGCGGTGCAGGACACCGGCCTGGGCATACCCGCCGAGTTGCACAACAACCTGTTCGAGGACTTTTCCCAGATCGACTCACCGTTGCAGAAACGCCTGCGCGGCACGGGCCTGGGCCTGTCGCTGTGCAAGCGTTTCGCCGAGTTGCTGGGTGGCAGGGTAGGCGTTGAAAGCACGCCCGGCGTGGGCTCGCTGTTCTTTGTGGTTATTCCTCTGTCCATCTCCAGCGAGAACGTCGATGAAACGTGATATCCAACTGCTGATCGTCGACGACAATGCCGCCACGCGCTACGCCCTGCGCCGACGCCTCGAACGCCATCACTACCAGGTGCTTGAAGCCGGCACGGGCCAGGACGGGCTGGACCTGATCGCCGCTGGAAAAATCGATGCGCTGATCCTCGACGTCAACCTGCCGGACATGAGCGGCTTCGATATCGTGCGCCGTTTGCGCGCCGACCCGAACACGGCCTTGTTGCCGGTGGTGCACGTTTCGGCGGCCTCCATCGAGACCGGCGACATTATCACCGGCCTCGACGCAGGGGCTGATGCCTACTTGATCCACCCGGTCGACCCCGAGGTGCTGCTGGCGACCCTGCGCACCCTCTTGCGCGTGCGCGACACCGAATACGCGCTGCGGGAAAGCGAGGCACGCTTTCGAGAGATCTTCTTTAATATCAGCGCGCCGATTGCCGTGATCGACGCACAATTGAAGGTCCACGAATGCAACCACGCGTTCGCGCAGTTGATCCACGACAACCTCAACCCCGACGCGCTGCTTGAATGCTTCGCCGGCGACCAGTATGCGGTCATCCAGGAACTGTGCCTGCGCCTGGCGGCCGGCGAACGCTGGAAAGGCACGTTGCAGATGAAAGTCGACGGCCAATTGCGCGAAACCGAGTGGCAGATTTCGCCCTATGACCGTGCCGAGCTGAGCCTGGTGTTTGTCGAGGACGTCACTGAACACCGTCATCGCGAGCGTCACCAACAGGCCGAACTCGCCAACGCGGCGACCCGCCTGGCACGCACCGAAGCGCAGTTGCTCCAGGCCCAGAAAATGGATGCTCTGGGCAAACTCACCGGCGGCATCGCCCATGACTTCAACAACTTGCTCACCGGTATCATCACCAGCCTGGAACTGATCAAAAAGCGCATCGAAAGCCAGCGCACCGATAAGGTCCTGGGCTATGCCGACGCCGCGCTGAGTTCAGCCCTGAGCGCCGCCGGCCTGACCAACCGCCTGCTCGCGTTCGCCCGCCAGCAGCCGTTGGACACACGGCCCATTGATATCAACGCGCATATCCGCTCCCTGGAGGAGTTACTGGTGCGCACCATCGGCGAACACATCGCCCTGAAACTGGAGCTGACCAACAACCCAGCGGTGGCAATGGTCGACCCGATCCAACTGGAAAGCGCGGTGCTGAACCTGGTGATCAACGCCCGCGATGCGCTGCCCAAAGGTGGCAACATTTGGGTGACTACCTACCCTGCCTACTCCAACGGCAACCTCAAGCTGGAAAACGGCCCCTATATCGCGCTGTCGGTACGCGATAACGGCGTGGGCATCGAGCACAGCGTCATCGACAAGGTGTTCGACCCTTTCTTCACCACCAAGCCGGTGGGCCAGGGCACCGGTCTGGGCCTGTCGACCATTTACGGTTTCGCGCGCCAGTCAGGCGGTGATGCGCAGATCCGCAGCGTCACCCGCCAGGGCACTGAAGTGACGATCATGCTCCCGGCCGCAGACGGCCCTGCCTCCGTGACCACCAAGACGTTGGCGAAGCCGGGCAAAAGCAACGGTGAACACATACTCATCGTCGAAGACATGCCTTCGGTGCGCAGCTTTGTTGCCGAAGTGCTGGCGGACGCCGGTTACCAGTGCAGCCTGGCGGCCGACGGTGACGAAGCGATCGCTGTCTTGAAGAACGATCGGACTATCAGCCTGCTGCTCACCGATGTCGGCCTGCCCTACATGACCGGCCGTGAATTGGCTGACTTCGCCCGTGGCCTGCGCAACGATTTGCCGATCCTGTTCATGACCGGCTACGCAGAGAACGCAGCCAATCGGCAAAATTTCCTGGGGGAGCGCATGGACCTGATCACCAAGCCGTTTCACGTCGATGAACTGCTCGAGAAGATTCGCCAGGGCCTGGAAGCAAAATCCTAGCGCCGCTGGTTACAGCTGGAACCGTGTCACCGCTTCGTTCAGCGAAGCCGCCAACTGCGCCAGCTCGCGACTCGATCCGTTGATCTGCCCGGCACCGGATGAAGATTGGGCAGACAAGTCGCGAATGTTGACGATGTTGCGGTCGACTTCCTTGGCCACTTGCGCCTGTTCTTCCGCGGCGCTGGCAATCACCAGGTTGCGTTGGTGGATCTGGTCGATGGAGTCGGTGATCTGGCTCAACGCGCCACCCGCCCCTTCGGCCAAGGCCAGGGTATCGGTGGCGCGCTGGGTACTCGACTGCATTGAAGTCAGCGCGTGATCCGAGCCTGTGCGCATCGCGGTGACCATCTGGTCGATTTCCAGGGTGGATTGCTGGGTACGATGCGCCAGCGCGCGCACTTCATCGGCTACGACCGCAAAGCCGCGCCCGGACTCACCGGCCCGCGCAGCCTCGATGGCGGCATTGAGGGCCAGCAGGTTGGTCTGTTCGGCAATGGAGCGAATCACGTCGAGCACCTTGCCGATATCCCGCGATTGCTCGGCGAGGTTCTGCACCAGCGTCGAAGTCTCACCTATGTTCGTGCTCAGAGCCTGGATGGCGCTGACGGTCTCGCCAACGCGATGCTGGCCTTCGCGCGCCGTTTCATTGGAGACACGCGTGGACTCGGAGGTGGACACTGCGTTGCGCGCCACTTCGTCCGCTGCGGACGTCATCTCATTGACGGCGGTAGCGGCCTGCTCGATTTCGGCGGTCTGCTTTTGCAGGCTGCGGCTGCTTTGGTCGGTGATGCCATTCAGGTCAGCGGCGGATGAGGCCATCTGCCCCGCCGACTGGCGGATCAATTGCAAGGTCCCGCGCAAATTGGCCTGCATGGTCTTGAGTGCAACCAGCAGCCGCGTCACTTCGTCGTCACCGGTCACGTCCACCGTCTGGGTCAGGTCGCCCTGAGCCACGTTTTCGGCGGCCCGCACCGCATGGCTCAGCGGTCCGACAATGCTGCGCGTCAGCAACCAGGCCAGCGCCACGGTGCTCAAGGCGGCCAGGAGTACGAAGCCGAACACCATGGTGCGCGAACGGCTGTATTGCGACTCGGCCAGTTGGCCCTGCTGGTTGATCTGCGCGTTGTAGTAGTCAGCCAGGGCATTGAGCTGCGCACCGGAGCCATCGATCACGGTTTTCATGTCCACCAGCAGCAACTTGTTCAGCTCGGCCCACTGCTGCTTGTCGGCAAGCACGAAGGATTGAGCCAGCCCCTGTTGGTACTGACGCAGCGAACCCTGGAACTGATCGTAGAGCGCGCGCACTTGCGGGGTATCGATGACCGCATCGAGTTCGGCCAGCCGTTTGGTCAGGTCCTGGCTGCGGGTGTCCATCTGGCTGCGGTATTGCGGGATGCTGGCCGGATTCGGGTCCAGCGCCATGCGCAACGAGATCGTCCGAATGCGCAGCATGATTTCGCGAATGTCCGCCACCAGCCGCATCTTGGGCACCAGCCCGCTTTCAACCTGCACCGCACTGGCACGAATGCTTGCCATGTTCGACAGTGCAAAAAAACCCAGCAGGGCCACGAGCAAAGCGATCAAGGCAAAACCCAGACCCGCACGGCGAGCGATGGACAGGTTGCGAAGGGACATTTCGGGGAGATCTCTTATTGGGGATATGACGTCGTATGAGAGGGTTTCGGCCTGCGCAGGCGGGACTTTAGAGCGTAGGTGGAAAGGAAATTAATTGTCATGAATATCAGGGAGTTATTTGACCTGTTGACGAGCAAAAAGCTACTTGAGGGCAATACTGGGTTCGGAACGTATTCCTTCACCGTTACAACGGAGATTTCTTATGCGGCAAAACCTTTTCTGACCTAAGGCAGCTACCCAAAACAACCGTTACCAATAATACGAGCTTGCACAAGTCCCATGGCGGGACTAGGATTTCCTCATGAGAATCATCGCGATCAGCCAACTCAAAACCTTTTGGCGCAAGTACCCGGACGCCGAGCAATCTATACTGGCCTGGATAGATGAGGCAAAAAACGCCGACTGGTCCACCCCGGCTGACATCAAGGAACAGTTTCGTCATGCAAGCGTCCTCAAGAGCCGCAGAGTCGTCTTCAATATAAAAGGCAACGACTACCGGCTAGTGGTCGCGATCGCCTATCGCTACGGCGCTCTCTACATCAAGTTCGTCGGTACGCATAAGCAGTACGACGCGATTGACGCCGACACCGTTGAAACGGAGTAACCCATGAATATCCGCCCCATCCATACCGAGCAAGACTATAAAGACGCACTGAAGTCAGTCTCCCCGCTGTTCGATGACGAACCGGAACCCGGTACGCCAGAAGGTGATTACTTCGATGTAATGATCACCCTGATTGAAGCCTATGAGGCCAAGCATTTCCCGATTGACCTGCCCACCCCCGTCGACGCCATTCATTTCAGAATGGAACAGTCTGGTCTCTCGGCAGCAGATCTGGTGCCCGCCATTGGCCGTCAAAACCGGGTCTATGAAGTGCTTAATGGAAAACGCGCACTCACTTTGCCAATGATCTGGAAACTGCATGAAATGTTTGGAATTCCAGCCGGGAGCCTGATTCGGCCGGTAAAAAATGCGTGAAATCGAAGGTACGAAAAAGCCCGTAGAGCGAAGCGCTTTGTCTGTTCAAGCAGCGGGACACTCAATGGCACGTTTGTAGTCTGCGTAACGACTGAATCCAGAAGCATCGATTGCACTGATGATTACTATCGAACCGAGCGCCTGCTCAATTACCACAACAGGTTTCTATAATCGGCTCCAAATTCCCTCCCCTTCGCCTGGCTTCAGGCGACGTTCACCCCGGAACCTGACTCCATGCCAAGCGCCACCCAGGCCCCTCGCGGCCTTCCCGAACATAACCAACAGAGTGTCAAACAGCAGTGGCTGGCGATTCTCTCGGTCGCCGTGGGCGCCTTTGCCCTAGTGACCAGCGAGTTTCTGCCGGTGGGCGTGCTCAACGACGTTGCCAGCGACCTCGGCATCAGCGCCGGCCACGCGGGCCTGATGGTGACCCTGCCGGGCATCATGGCCGCCCTCGCCGCGCCGTTGCTGTCCGTGGTCATCGGCAAGATGGATCGCCGTTATCTGCTGATCGGCCTGACGTTGGTCATGATTATCGCCAACCTGGTCGTGGCCTTCGCCAGTGACTTCAGCCTGCTGCTGTTCGGCCGCGTATTGCTGGGCATCAGCATTGGCGGTTTCTGGGCGACGGCCATTGCCCTCAGCGGCCGCCTGGCCCCCAGGGGCGTGGACGTCGCCAAAGCCACCTCGATCATCATGATGGGCGTCACCCTCGCCACCGTACTGGGCGTACCCGTCGGCACCTGGCTGAGTGGCTTGATGGGCTGGCGCATGACCTTCCTGGTCACCGCGGTGCTGGGCATACCGGTCCTGCTGGCGCAGGTCTTCCTGCTGCCCCGACTTTACCCGGAGAAGGCCATTCTCGTCGGTGACCTGCCGGCGTTGTTTATCAACCCACGCGCTCGGGTCGGGCTGATCGCCGTCTTGCTGATCGGCCTTGCGCACTTTGCCGCCTACACCTATGTCGCGCCGTTCTTCAAGAACAGCGCCGGCTTCGACGGGCCGACGATCGGTTCGCTGTTGCTGATGTTTGGCGTGGCCGGGGTCGCGGGTAACATTTTTGCCGGTTTCGCCGCCAACCGCAGCGTGCGTCACACCCTGCTGCTGGTCGCGCTGATGATCGGCATCAGCACCGCCCTGTTCCCCTACTTCGCCACCGGCATGATCGGCGCCACGATGCTGATCGCGCTGTGGGGCTTCGCCTTCGGCGCCTTCCCGGCGTGCGCCAGTATCTGGATGTTCGTGGTCGCGCCCAAGGATGTGGAACGTGGCATGCCGTTGTTCGTTGCGTTGTTCCAAGTGATCATTGCGCTGGGCTCGTTCTTTGGTGGACAGATCGTCGACCACCTGGGTACCTCGGTGTTGTTGAGCCTGGCCACGGCGTTGGTGGGCGTGGGTTTTGTCACGGTGTTGGTACTGGGGCGTAACATCAGCAATCGCCTGGTGGCACAGCCGACCTGACCAGACAGGACACCTTAAAATGCCTGCTGAGCATTGAGCTCAGTGGGCTTTTTTGTTTCAGGGAAAGGTGTTTATCTGAACTTGGAGGAAAGCACATTAAACAGCTGCACCTACGTACCTATTCAATCGGTAACTACCGATCCCGCACAACGTAAGCGACTGTTTCGGAAAAGCTTGGTAATGAGAATTCCCAGAGTGGAACTTGAGCACCCACATCTCTGAGCTAGCCTCAGAAGGTCGCCGGTGTGGCGACATACTTGCAAAGGGAGCTTATATGCCAACGCGATATCGTGATGCGGTAACAGGGGAATACGTGACAGAGGGCGAGGCAAAGAAAAGGCCGAGGGAGACGGTTAAGGAGACGGACAAAAAGCCACCAGCAAAACCGCAGGGCAAGAAACTGAAGGGTCATGCAGTGCCAAATCGCAGAGTGGGATCAATGGTCAGCCAGGCCCGTCTCGATGTAGCGTTCACGAGGTTTTTTTAAAGCCGCCGGACGGCCGAGTCCTTAGTTAAAATGTGCGAACTGAATGCCAGGAAATCGCCCAGGTGCTGAGTAATGATCGCAACCGTGATCGGCAACTGAAGCGTTTGATACTCATGCACGGCGATATTGCGGAAGCCGACCATATTCTTCAGGTTGGTCAACAAAGATGGGCTCACCCAACCGCCCTGAGCCAGCAGTTCGAACACGTCGCGCGCGCCTTGGGGAACGCCAAGGCGCTCACGACGAATCAGATGCTGCCCCATGTCCAGCGCGGCTTCACATGCACGCTGAATATTGAGAATGGCTGCATCCTGGCGAGTGTAATCAGTGGCAAAACTGGCAGGGTCCTTTTCATATTCCTCCCGGGCACGCGCCACACAACGCTCAATGCTGGCAGCCTTGTTGATGAGTACGTCATCGACCATATACCGTCCCGTCCTTATGAATGTCGGCTAGCAGCCCGGCTCTGGCAGCATCCAACGCCGTTTTCTCGCTGAGAATATAGCTCTCAAAAATACCTGCCTGACTGTCCTTACTCCAGAGCAGGCGCCCTGTCGTTATGACTTGGTATTGCATGACGGTTGACGCAGCACGCAAGTCCAACAAATCGACAGGTACTTTGACGATATCCGCCAACTCTCCAGATAGGCGCCACAACTGCAGTGGGTCAATACGCCCCTCAACCAGAGCAGCCAGGTCAAGGTCACTGTCTGCCTGTGCCTCGCCCGTTACCTGGCTGCCAAACGCATACACCGCCAACAGACCAGGGAGGTTCGCCCGTAAATGCGTGAGCACTGTTTCAAAGTTCATGATCGACCCGCATTGGAATCCGGTGATGATGACCGTAGCAGAATTCACTTGACCCTTTCTGCTACAAAAACAAAAACCCCCAACAACATTTAAGTTATTGGGGGTTCTCGTTTACAAATAATGGCGGAGAGATAGGGATTCGAACCCTAGGTACCGGTGAAGGTACAACGGATTTCGAATCCGTCCCATTCGGCCACTCTGGCATCTCTCCAACGGCGCGCATCATAACAGCATGATTCGAGGATGCAAAGCGCCGAGGCGATTTTTTTCCGTGCTATCAGATGCTTGCGTCGATTAAAGCGGTACGCCGAGGCGCTTGGCGACTTCTTCGTAGGCTTCGATCACGTCACCCAGGCCCTGGCGGAAGCGGTCTTTGTCCATCTTCTTCTTGGTGTCCTTGTCCCACAGGCGGCAGCCGTCCGGGCTGAATTCGTCGCCCAGGACGATGGAGCCGTCGTGGAACACGCCGAATTCGAGCTTGAAGTCCACCAGCAAGAGGCCTGCGTCGTCGAACAGCTTGCTCAGCACGTCGTTGACCTTGAGGGACAGCTCCTTCATGCGGACCAGTTGCTCAGCGGTGCCCCAGCCGAACGCCACGACGTGGGATTCGTTGATGAACGGGTCGCCCTTGGCGTCGTCCTTCAGGAACAGTTCGAAGGTGTAGGGGTTTAGCTTGAGGCCCTCTTCGACGCCCAGGCGCTTGACCAGGCTGCCGGCGGCGTAGTTACGCACGACGCATTCCACCGGGATCATGTCCAGCTTCTTGACCAGGCACTCGTTGTCGCCCAGCAGTTTGTCGAATTGGGTCGGGATACCGGCCGCTTCGAGCTTCTGCATGATAAAGGCGTTGAACTTGTTGTTCACCATGCCCTTGCGATCAAGCTGTTCGATGCGCTTGCCGTCGAACGCCGAGGTGTCGTTGCGAAACAGCAGGATCAGGCGGTTGGCGTCGTCGGTCTTGTATACCGACTTGGCTTTGCCGCGGTAGAGTTCTTCACGTTTTTCCATGATGGGCTCCGCTTGCTAAATGGTGGGCTAGGCGATGTGTCGCCAGTCGAGCCCTGAATCTTGATCGGCCAGTTGCAGCCAGTCCGGGTCGCACCCGAGGGTGTCGACAAAACATTGCCGGGCAAGCGTCGGCAGGTTGTTCTTGCTGCTCAGGTGGGCCAGGACCAGGTGTTGCAAGTCTTGCCAGCCCAACTCATACACCAGGTACGCCGCCTGGTGGTTGTTCAAATGCCCCAGTTCGCCGCCCACCCGCTGCTTGAGAAAGTACGGGTAATGCCCGCGAGCCAGCAGGTCTCGGCAGTGGTTGGACTCGATCATCAGCGCATCGAGGTTCCGGTAACCGTCCAGCACCTTGGCGCAGTAGGAACCCAGGTCGGTGAGTACGCCGAAGCGCCGCTCGCCATCACTGAATACATATTGCGTCGGCTCCTGGGCGTCGTGCGCAACGGCAATGACATCGATGCCCAGGGCACCGATCTGCAGTTGCTCGCCACCGGCCAGGAAACCCGCAGGTTCAATGGGTTTGCGCATCCCGCGCAAGGTGCCGCGACTGAGGTAGACCGGAAGATTGTAGCGCCGAGACAGCAAACCCACGCCATGCACGTGGTCGGCATGTTCGTGGGTCACTAGAATCGCGCTCAGCTGCGCGGGGTGAACCCCCAGCCGCAGCAGGCGCCGCTCGGTTTCCCGTAACGAGAAACCACAATCCACCAGCACATAGGTCTCGTCATGTGCGACCAGCGTGCCGTTCCCTTGGCTACCGCTGCCGAGAACGGCAAAACGCATCGGATCAGCCCAGGTTGTCCTGAATCACGCCCAATACTTTGCGCGCTGTTTCAGCGGGCGCAACGGTATTGATGTTTTTCTCGACGGTGACTTGCACGGCGTCGCCTACCTTGCTCAAACGAACCTGGTAACGCTCGGCGCGGGTCTCGATCTCTTCCTTGGTCGGCTGGCTGCCGAACAGCTTGCCGAAGAAACCGGGCTCTTCATCTTTACGCTCGGCCTTCTCAGCCACGTTGATGTAGTACAGGCCCAGGCTGCGGTTGATGTCTTCAACACGCCATGGACCCTGCTCCAGCGCGCGGCCAACACTGGCCCAGGCACGGTCGAGGTCTTCACCCAGGTTGAGCACCACGTTACCGCTGCCGTCTTCGGTGAGGCTGACACGGCTCGGGGTGTCGTAATCGCGTGCCGCGAGCAGGGATACCGAACCACCCTTCTCAGAGATACGGCTCATGCTGGCCAGCATTTCGTCGACCAGTGCCGAGTCGACGCCGGTATTGACCGAGCGGTTGGTGAACTCAACGTTGGCCGTGCTGCCGGCGGGACGCTCGGCGCTGACCACGTAGACTTCACTGGTATTGCGCTGCACGCCTGGCTCGATGCGCACACGCACACGGGCTTCGCTGTCGGCGGCTACACCACCGGCCTGCAAACGCTTGGCCATGGTGGCCGACAGTTCGCTGCCCTGCTGCCATGCGGTGGTGAACTCACCGGTCTGCGGGCGCTGTTCGTCGATGCGAAAACCATTGTCCTGAAAGAACTGCACGGCCACCGGCCAGACTTCGGCAGGTGGGCGCTGGGCCACGATCCAGCGGGAGTCGCCGCTCTTCTGCAGGCTGTAGTCGCTGGCATCCGCCACGGACGCGATCGGCTGCGGACGCGGTACCACGTACTCACCCTTGGTGGTGTCGTCGGCGACGTTGCGCGGGATCGGCAGCAACGGGTCAAGGCGCTTGGCGACATTGACGCCCGGCGGCAATTCCATGGGTTTGGTGGGTTGGGCTTCCAGGTAATCGCTACCGCGGTCACGGAAGTAGCCTTCCGGGCCCCAGATCCAACCGCAGCCACTGGTGCTGGAGATAATCAAGGCAAGTGCGGAAAGTCCGGCCAATCGCTTCATGCGTAGTGCTTCCTCAATTAAACCAGGACGCCGGACTGGCGCAGGGCCTGTCGCAGCGGTTCGTGACAGGCTTCACTGAGACGGGTGAGCGGCAGACGGATACCGTCCGGCATCATGCCCATTTCAGTCAGCGCCCATTTCACGGGAATAGGGTTGGATTCGATAAACAGTGTCTTGTTGAGCGGCATCAGCTTTTCGTGGATGGCACGGGCGGTCACGGCGTCGCCGGCGATGGCGGCGGCGCACATGTCGCTCATGGCGCGCGGGGCCACGTTGGCGGTCACGCTGATGTTGCCTTTGCCGCCCAGCAGGATCAGCTCCACGGCGGTGGCGTCGTCACCGGAATACAACAGGAAGTCGCTGCTGACGCCGGCCAGAATGTCCTTGGCGCGCTGCAGGTCGCCAGTGGCCTCCTTGATGCCGATGATGTTCGGCACAGTGGACAGGCGGATCACGGTCTCGGCCTTCATATCGCACGCGGTACGACCCGGTACGTTATAGAGGATCTGCGGGATATCGACAGCTTCGGCAATGGCGCAAAAGTGCTGGTACAGGCCTTCCTGGGTCGGCTTGTTGTAATACGGGGTCACCAGCAGGCAGGCATCGGCGCCGGCCTTTTTGGCGTTTCTGGTCAACTCGATGGCTTCACGCGTCGAGTTGGCGCCCGTACCGGCGATCACGGCAATACGGCCCGCGACGCGCTTGACCACGAACTCGATCACCTGGATGTGTTCTTCCACATCGAGGGTGGCGGATTCACCGGTGGTGCCGACCGCCACGATGGCGTTGGTGCCTTCTTGCAGGTGGAAGTCCACCAGTTTGCCCAGGCTGTCCCAGTCAAGACGACCTTGTGCATCCATGGGTGTGACCAGTGCCACCATACTGCCCGCAATCATGCAACCGCTCCTGCCGGAAAAAGAGAGCGGTAATGGTACTGGCGCCAAGATGCTTGCACAAGCGAAGTACCGCCTGAGGATGCGTTCTGGCGCAACTAAACGACAGGTAAGGCCATCATCGGGCCAAAGCACGCCATGAAGCACGATGAAATAGGACCGATCACGCAATGAAACCGCCACCTCCTATCCCTTGGCGGCGCTTTTCGCTACCCTTGATCCTTTGATCGATACAGCCCCACGGTATCGACCGCTCATCGTTTTAGGAAGGCTGCATGTCCACCCCCACAGTTCGCGAACAATTCCTTGTTATCAGTGCCCTCGGCGCCAACCCCATGGAGCTGACCAACGTCCTGTGCCGCGCCAGCCATGAAAACCGCTGCGCCGTCGTAACGTCGCGCCTGACCCGCCATGGCGAGTGCAGTGCATTGGTCCTGCAGATTTCCGGCACCTGGGATGCCCTGGCGCGCCTGGAGACCGGCCTGCCGGGCCTGGCCAAGAAGCATGACTTCACGGTCAACGTGGTGCGCAGCGCCGCCCTCGAGAACCGGCCACAGGCCCTGCCCTACGTGGCGTATGTCAGCTCGGCCTATCGTTCGGACATCGTCAACGAGCTGTGCCAGTTCTTTATCGACCACAATGTCGAGCTGGAGAACCTGACCTGCGACACCTACCTGGCTCCGCAGACCGGCGGCACCATGCTGAACGCCACGTTCACCGTCACCTTGCCGGCCGGAGTGCAGATCAGTTGGCTGCGCGATCAGTTCCTGGATTTCGCCGACGCGTTGAACCTCGACGCACTGATCGAACCATGGCGCCCACAGAACCCAATGTAAGGAAGTTTTCATGGCGGTAGTCATCGATACACCGGTCCCCGATTTCGAAGCCCAGGCCACCAGCGGGCAGACTTTCAACCTCGCCGCACTCAAGGGCAAGCAGGTGGTGATCTACTTCTACCCGAAGGACAGCACGCCGGGCTGCACCACGCAGGGCCAGGGTTTTCGGGATCAGCATGAAGCGTTCAAGGCCGCCAACACCGAGGTGTTCGGCGTTTCGCGCGACAGCTTGAAGTCTCACGAGAACTTCAAGGGCAAGCAGGCATTCCCCTTTGAGCTGATCAGCGACAAGGATGAAGCGGTTTGCCAGTTGTTTGATGTGATCAAGCTGAAGAAGCTGTACGGCAAGGAATACCTGGGCGTGGATCGCAGCACCTTCCTCATCGACAAGGACGGCGTGTTGCGCCAGGAATGGCGCGGCGTGAAAGTGCCGGGGCATGTGGATGCTGTTCTGGCAGCGGCCCAGGCGCTGAATAAGACCTGAATTTCGCTCTGGAGCGAGCTTTTGTGGCGAGCGGGCTTGCCCCGCGTTGGGCTGCGCAGCAGCCCCAAAACCAGCCTCTGCGGAATGTCTGATACACCGCATGCGTCTTCCATAGGGGTGCTTCGCCCCCCAACGCGGGGCAAGCCCGCTCGCCACAAAAGGCCCGCTCGCCACTGGTTTGCCGCGCGACAGAATTATAATAGCGGTGCTACAACCGGCTCCTTGCGCGGCCACGCATCCAGCACAGCCTTGAACAGCGTCGCCAGGGGTATCGCAAAAAACACACCCCAGAACCCCCACAACCCCCCAAACAACAGCACCGCGCAGATGATCGCCACCGGGTGCAGGTTGACGGCCTCCGAAAACAGCAGCGGCACCAGCACATTGCCGTCCAGGGTCTGGATGATCCCGTATACCGCCATCAAATAGATGAACTGGTCGCTCCAGCCCCACTGGAACAGTGCGATCAAGGTCACGGGCACTGTCACCACCACGGCGCCGACGTACGGCACCACTACCGATATTCCCACCAGCAACGCCAGAAGGGCCGCGTAGTTCAGGTCCAGGGCGATAAAAGCGATGTAGGTCACGCCTCCACAGATGATGATTTCGATCACCTTGCCACGAATGTAGTTGGCGATCTGCCGGTTCATTTCCTCGGCAACGCGAGTGATCAGTGCACGTTCGCGCGGCAGGTAGCCCCGCACCCAGCGGCCGATCATCACGCGGTCCTTGAGGAAGAAGAACACCAGGATCGGTACCAGCACCAGATAGATCATGATATTGACCAGCAGCGGCAGGCTGGACAGGGAAAAGGTCAACGCCCATTGCCCGAACTTTCCGATCTCGCCGCGCGCCACTTCGATGGCTTGCAGCACCTGCTCATCCGAAACCAGGTGCGGGTAGCGCTCCGGCAACAGCAGCAACAGCGACTGCCATTTGGCGAGCATGCCCGGCAATTCATTGAACAGCGTAATCAACTGGTGCCATAGCAACGGCAACACCACCACGATAAACAGCACCAGCAGCCCCATGAACAAAGCGAACACCAGCCCCACGGCCGCCCCGCCAGGCAAGCGCAAGCGCTCCAAGGTGGTGACCAGGCCCTGCATCAGATACGCCAGTACCATCCCTGCCAGCACTGGCGCCAGCATGCCACCCAAGGTGAGCACGGCCGTAAAGGCCAGGAACAGCAGGACCGCCAGCACCACTGCTTCTTCATCGGAGAAGTAGCGCTGGATCCAGTCTCGTAACACTTTGAACATCAATCAACCTCGGAGGATGGGCAAACGGTTCAGGCCTTGCGCAACCAGTAACGGTACACACCGGCGGCGTCTTCTTCATGCAACAGGGTGTGGCCGGCCAGTTTGGCAAACGTGCGAAAGTCCCGCTGGGAGCCCGCATCCGTAGCGATCACCTTGAGCACCGCGCCACTGGCCAGGCGATTGAGCTCCAGCTTGGCCTTGAGCAAGGGTAATGGGCAATTGAGGCCGCTGGCGTCAAGTTCGGCATCAAAGGCTACAGCGTCGGTCATGGTTTTACTCCGGGCACGCATTCGGGCGCTTAGAATATCTGGTCCGAAGCTCAGTGTCCGGCTACAGTAAGCTCTTTGTCGAAAGGCTCTGTGCATGACTTTTTTGCGCCCCACCCTGCTGACGCTGGCTTGCCTGCTGGCCTCCCCAGGCTTCGCCGACGACCTGCCGTCACTTGGCGACGCCAGTTCTGCCATTGTCTCGCCACAACAGGAATACCAGTTGGGTCGCGCATGGCTGGCCTACCTGCGCGGGCAGGTCTCGCAACTGAACGACCCGCAGCTCAAGGATTACGTCGAAACCAGCGTGTACAAACTGGTGGAAACCAGCCAGGTCAATGACCGGCGCCTGGAGTTCATCCTGATCAACAGCCCGCAACTCAACGCCTTTGCGGCGCCAGGCGGCATTGTGGGGGTGAACGGCGGGCTGTTCCTCAACGCCCAGACCGAAGGGGAATATGCCTCGGTACTGGCCCATGAACTGGCGCACTTGTCCCAGCGTCACTTCGCCCGTGGCGTGGAAGCGCAGCAGCGCATGCAGATCCCAATGATGGCAGCGCTGCTTGGCGGCATCATTGCGGCGGCGGCCGGTGCTGGCGATGCCGGCATCGCGGCGATTGCCGGCACCCAGGCCGCCGCGATCCAGGAACAGCGCAGGTTCTCTCGGCAAAATGAACAAGAGGCCGACCGCATCGGTATCGTCAACCTGGAAAAGGCCGGCTACGACCCACGCTCGATGCCGACCATGTTCGAGCGCCTGGGCCGCCAATACCGCTTCGACGCCAAGCCACCGGAGTTCCTGCTGACGCACCCGGTCACCGAATCACGGATCGCCGACACCCGTAACCGCGCCGAACAAGCCAAACCCGGCGGCAAGGAAGACAGCCTGCGCTATCAGTTGATTCGCGCACGGGTGCAGTTGCAGTACGAAGACACTTCCGGCCTGGCCGCCAAGCGTTTCCAGGCGCAACTGGACGAGAACCCGAAGAACGACGTGGCGCGTTACGGCCTGGCCATCGCCCAGATCAAAGCCTCTCAGTTCAAGCAGGCGCGGGACAACCTGGCACCGCTGCTGGCCAAGGCACCAAACGACATCACCTACAACCTGGCGCAGATCCAACTGGATATCGACAACAATCGCCTGCCTGATGCCCAGCAACGCACGGATCGGCTGCTCACCCAGTACCCCGGCAACTATCCGCTGAACCAGATTCGGGTCGACCTGTTGCTCAAGCAGAACCGTACGGCCGATGCCGAGAAAGCCCTGGATGCACTGCTCAAATCCCGTCCCGACGACCCCGACGTCTGGTACCAGGTCGCCGAAACACGCGGCTTGTCCGGCAACATCATTGGCCTGCATCAAGCGCGCGCCGAATATTTCGCGCTGGTGGGCGATTTCCAGCAGGCGATCCAGCAGTTGGATTTTGCCAAGCGCAGGGCCGGGAGCAATTTCCCCCTGTCTTCTCGTATCGACGCACGCCAGCGTGAGCTGATCGAACAGGAACGCCTGGTCAAAGGCATGATGAGCTAAACCCATCGCGCACAAAAAAGCCCCGCTTTCGTTAAACGAAGGCGGGGCTTTTTTACCGAGTTACTCGGCCAGCTTGAACGTAATGAAGCTTGCACGTCCCTGACGCAATACGCGCATCGACACCGAACGATTCTTCGGCAACGCCTTGGCGATGTCGGTGAACTGCTTGGTGCTGTCGATTGCCTGATTGTTCAGGTGAGTGATCACATCACCGGGCTGCAGGCCGATCAGCGAAGCAGGACCGTCCTGCACTTCCTTGATCACGACGCCGCTCTTGAGGTCGAAGGTCTTCTTCTGCTCAGGGGTCAGCTCGGCCACGGCAATGCCCAGGCGATTGCTGCTGCGCTCGGCACCCGGCTTGGCGTTGCCCAGGGCATCCAGGGTTGCGCCCTCTTCAGGGATGGCGCCAACGGTCAGCTCAACGTTCTGGCGCTTGCCATCGCGGATCACTTCCAGCTTGGCCTTGCTGCCAGCCTTGAGCGCGCCCACCAGATGCGGCAGGTCGGCTGACATGACGATCGGCTGGCCGTTCATGCTCAGAATCACGTCGCCGACCTGCAGGCCACCTTTGGCAGCCGGACCGTCGTCCTGAATCTGCGCGACCAGGGCACCGGCCGGCTTATCGAGGCCGAAGGATTCAGCCAAGTCTTTGTTCACTTCCTGGATCACCACGCCCAACCAGCCACGACTGACCTTGCCACCGCTTTTCAGCTGGTTGGAAACGTCCATGGCGACGTCGATCGGGATGGCGAAAGACACACCCATGAAACCACCGGAACGGGTGTAGATCTGCGAGTTGATCCCAACCACTTCGCCCGCCAGGTTGAACAGCGGGCCACCGGAGTTACCCGGGTTGATTGGCACGTCGGTCTGGATGAACGGCACATAGTTTTCGTTCGGCAGGCTGCGGCCAATTGCGCTGACGATACCTTGGGTAACGGTATGGTCGAAACCAAACGGCGAACCGATGGCGACGACCCATTGCCCGGCTTTCAGGTCCTGGGATTTACCCAGCTTCAGCACCGGGAGGTCCTTGCCTTCAATTTTCAGCAAAGCCACATCGGAACGTGGATCGGTGCCGACCAGTTTGGCTTTGAGCTCACTGCGATCAGCCAGGCGCACCAGGATCTCATCGGCGTCGGCAATCACGTGGTTGTTGGTGAGGATGTAGCCGTCCGGCGAGATGATGAAGCCGGAACCCAGGGACTGCGCTTCACGCTGGCCACCACCGCCACGGGGCGTGCGCGGTTGGGGCATGCCGCGCTCGAAGAACTCGCGCAGCATTGGCGGCAGGCCTTCAAGGTCCGGCATTGGCTGGTTGGAGACTTTGCGATCCGGCAGTTTTTGCGTGGTGCTGATGTTCACCACAGCTGGCGAGGCCTGCTCGACCAATTGGGTGAAGTCAGGCAACTCGACTGCTTGCGCAGGCAAGGCCTGGCCCAGCACCAATACCGTGGCGATTATGGATAGATAGGACTTCAAGCGTGGTATCGACATACAGCTCCCGTTACGACGAGCAGGGTTGAGCGACAGGGTTCAAGAAACGCCGCAATACGACCGGCATCTTTGTTCCGCGAACAAAACAAGGCCAGCGCCGACAGCCCTGACCTATAAAAAACATGAGTGATTTTTGCAAGTGAAAATGCTGATCCAGACATTTCATGCTCTCGGCAACCCACCTGCCATGCGCCTACAGTGAAACGTCAGGATGAACATAAGATTAACGATTCACGGCTGGCTTTTTTTCACCGCGCACCGACAACGCGATACGTTCAGCGGTGCCGACAGGGATCTCGCCCACCACCGTGACCATCATTTCGCCATCTACCGTGTTCAGGCGGCGGGAAACAGCCACCGTCGGGCCCAGTTGCGTGCGGGCCTCCGTGACGCCCCCATCGCTGACCGGCTCAAGGAACACAGAGAAACGCGCCAGCCCGTCGCTATACATCAGGCTGTCTACCGTTGTTTTGGTCTGTGCGTCCTTACGAGCACTGCTGGTGGTCAGTTGAAAACCTGGCGGCAACCATTCCATATGCCACGTCTCGGTGGACTGTACCTTGGGTGCCTTGCTACTCGCCACGGTAATCGGTGCACATTCGACACTGGGTTGCAGATCGCGGTCGTCAGGCACGACGGACGTATTCAATCGCGTGAACTGGAAGCGCTCAAGCAACTGGTCTTTATCATTCAAGAGCAAGGATTTGAGCGGCAGCGCGGTTTCACGGTCCAGGTGCAGTTCAAAACCGTAGCGGTATTGATCACGCGGCGTGATCGACACGATCACCGCATTTCGACCGGCCACACGGGATTTGCCAATAACGGCCAGTTCGTAGAATTGATTGAGTTTTTGCGGATCCAGCGCACGCGAGGGTGCGTCACGGGAATTGCCAAGGCCTGCGACAAGGGTGCCGCTGACGCATTGCGTGCGGCCATCCACTCGCACAACTTCCTGGGCAGAACCATCGAGCTGCAAGAGGCGCTCACGGACCTGGCCATTCTGGACTCTGTGCCAGATGTCATGGGTGGAGAAACTGCCGTTACGTTCGTAGACGAACGTACCTTGAAAGCTTTGCTGCTGCTCTGCACGCCCAAGTCGAGTCAGCCAGTCTTGGGCTTCATCGGCATGGGCGGGGAGTGCTAAGCAACCACTGAGCAAAAGCGTAAGGAGCGGTATGGCTCGCATAGAGCTCCTTACGGATTAGCGGTTTTCCAGACTTGCTGCGCGAGCATAGGGCAGAGCGGTTTCAGTGCCTTTCAGGGCCGATTCCTGTGCGTGTTGGCGCAGGTAGCCTGGAAGACGCTGGTCTTGCCAGCCGGATTGCCCTTGCAAGACGCCATTGGCCATAGGCCCGGTGGTGTCGGAGCTTTCCTTGTAGCCGGCCAGTACCGCCGGGCCTTTGACTTGCGGACCGGCCATGACCGGCTGCTGAGTCTGCTGGGCCAGTTCGGCACCGGCGATTTCGTCCTGGTTGTACAGGCGAACACCCGCCAGCACGGCAACAGTTACCGAGGCAGCGACTGCCAGGCGGCCCAGGCTACGCCAAGGACCACGAGCAGCTTTTGCCGGAACGGCTTCATCAGCCAGCGCGGCAGAAACGGCCGCAGCAATATCCAGACGAGGGATTAGAAGATCCTTGTGCATCACCGCCCGAGCGACTTGGTAACGAGACCAGGTATCACGGGTTTGGGCATCATCAAATGCATTGAGCACCCGACGAAGTTCCAGTTCATCCGCTTCGTTATCCATCACTGCGGACAGCGATTCCTGCAGGGCATCACGACTCATGGCGGTTCCTCTCTTGGCTGTCGCCGCTGTCTTTAGTTCTCTTGCAACAACGGTTGCAAGGCTTTATCGATGGCTTCCCGGGCCCGGAAAATCCGTGACCTTACAGTCCCCACCGGACACTGCATGACGCTCGCAATGTCTTCGTAACTCAGACCATCGAATTCACGTAAAGTTAACGCCGTACGCAAATCTTCTGGCAGTTGCTGAATTGTGCGATGAACGGTGCCTTCGATCTCGTCGCGCAGCAATGCACGCTCCGGGGACTCGAGATCCTTGAGCCCGTGATCACCATCGTAAAATTCCGCATCTTCTGAACTTACATCGCTATCCGGTGGGCGGCGTCCGCGAGACACCAGATAGTTCTTCGCCGTGTTGATGGCGATTCGGTATAGCCACGTGTAAAACGCACTATCACCGCGAAAATTACCAAGTGCACGGTAAGCCTTGATAAAGGCTTCCTGTGCAACGTCCTGCGCTTCATGGGTGTCGTGCACAAACCGCACGATCAACCCGAGAATTTTGTGCTGGTATTTCAGCACTAGCAGATCAAAAGCTCGCTTGTCGCCACGTTGTACGCGCTCGACCAGCTGCTGATCCTCTTCCTGGGTTAGCATGAACACTCCTCGTTGTACTCGTAGGAGGCTTGCATAACTAAACGATCAGGCTTGCAAACATAGACTCGGTCTTTTCGCAAAAGTTCTCCCCCTTCAAGCAAGTTTCCGGCACGCACTGATTTGGCACACACGAAAAACGCAGCGCGGGCAACGCCGGCTGCGCGAATAATCTTGTCGCCGGTTTTTCTGACGCGTCCAATGCTCCCGACGGGCCAATAAACTCAACGTTTTCCCAGCTTTCGGGCAACCTGCTATTGAGTCGGGGCTCATGCAAAAAGTTCCCGTCCCAAAACCGGCCAATTTCACCCGAGCTGTGCACCGTAATCTCAGATTGCCACGAATGCCCGGCTATTGTGCCGCTCCACCCCTCTATATACTAGTGGCCCGTGTGACCCTTTGATTCGCCGATCCAGGCGTCCTGTTTGCGCCAACCCTTCGGATCGCTTTTTGCGGAATCCTTCAAATGAGCCAACAGTTTCAACACGATGTCCTGGTGATCGGCAGCGGCGCGGCCGGCTTGAGCCTTGCGCTGACCCTTCCCAGCCACCTGCGCATTGCAGTGCTGAGCAAAGGCGACCTGGCCAACGGCTCGACGTTCTGGGCCCAAGGCGGTGTTGCCGCCGTGCTGGACGACACCGATACGGTGCAGTCCCATGTCGAAGACACCCTCAACGCCGGCGGCGGCCTGTGCGATGAAGAAGCGGTACGCTTCACCGTGGAGCACAGCCGCGAAGCCATCCAATGGCTGATCGACCAGGGCGTGCCGTTCACGCGTGACGAACATGCGGGCAGTGAGGACGGCGGTTTCGAATTTCACCTGACCCGCGAAGGCGGCCACAGCCATCGCCGCATCATCCACGCCGCCGACGCCACCGGCGCTGCGATTTTCAAGACGCTGCTCGAACAAGCCCGGCAACGCCCCAACATCGAATTGCTGGAGCAGCGTGTCGCCGTCGACCTGATCACCGAAAAACGTCTGGGCCTGGACGGAGAACGCTGCCTTGGCGCCTACGTGCTCAACCGTGGCAGCGGAGAAGTCGACACCTACGGCGCGCGCTTCACTGTCCTGGCTTCGGGTGGCGCGGCCAAGGTCTACCTCTACACCAGTAACCCGGACGGCGCCTGTGGCGACGGCATCGCCATGGCCTGGCGCTCCGGCTGCCGCGTGGCCAACCTGGAATTCAACCAGTTCCACCCCACTTGCCTGTATCACCCACAGGCCAAGAGTTTCCTGATCACCGAAGCTCTGCGCGGCGAAGGCGCGCACCTGAAGCTACCCAACGGCGAGCGCTTCATGCAGCGCTTCGACCCGCGCGCCGAACTCGCGCCCCGCGATATCGTCGCCCGCGCCATCGACCATGAAATGAAGCGCCTGGGCGTCGACTGTGTCTATCTGGACATCAGCCACAAGCCCGAGGCTTTCATCAAGACCCACTTCCCCACGGTGTACGAGCGCTGCCTGGCCTTCAACATCGACATCACCAAAGGCCCGATCCCCGTGGTGCCGGCCGCGCACTACACCTGCGGCGGCGTGATGGTCGACAGGCACGGCCGCACCGACGTACCCGGCCTCTATGCGATCGGCGAAACCAGCTTCACCGGCCTGCACGGCGCCAATCGCATGGCCAGCAACTCGTTGCTTGAGTGTTTCGTCTATGCGCGATCCGCGGCGGCGGACATTCTCGAACAGCTGCCACGTATCGCGGTGCCGGCCGCCCTGCCCCGCTGGGACGCCAGCCAGGTGACCGATTCGGACGAAGACGTGATCATCGCGCACAACTGGGACGAGCTGCGCCGCTTCATGTGGGACTACGTGGGGATCGTGCGCACCAACAAACGCCTGCAACGGGCGCAGCACCGCGTACGCTTGCTGCTGGATGAGATCGACGAGTTCTACTGCAATTACAAGGTCAGTCGCGATTTGATCGAGCTGCGCAACCTGGCTCAGGTCGCTGAACTGATGATCCGCTCAGCCATGGAGCGCAAGGAAAGCCGGGGCCTGCATTACACCCTCGACTACCCGCAAATGCTGCCCGAGGCCCGCGACACTATCCTGGTGCCAACCACCTACGGCGGCTGAACTTCAGGCGTACCCGCAGGCGCCGGTGCATATCGGCGCTTTGCGCGTCCCTGGGCACGCAGATCGTGCGCACCCGCCACTCCCCCGGCACCCGATAACGCAGCACCACGATCAAAGGCAAGGCCAGGCTGTCTGGACGCAACTGCACGCCGTGCCAACCACGCTCAGCGCTGAAGAGCTGCCAGCCATCCGCATCACGGCGCAGGCCACGGACGGACGAACGGTGCGTCAACAGGATAAAACGCGGCAAGACCCAGGTGGCGTGCGCCATACACAGCAGCATGCCCAGGCTCGAATAAGGCAGCTCAATCGCCGACAGCGCACCCAACGCGAACAGCTGGGCGAGGAAATACGCCGCCAGCAACAGCCGTGAGGCCTGCCAGCGGCATTCGAAAACATTACTTGGGCTGGACACGATCCAGAATCATCCGGACCATGCGCTGCAGCTCCGGGTCTTCGGACTCGGCACGCTCCATGAACCAGCCGAACATGTCCTGGTCTTCGCATTCCAGCAGCCGTACATACAGGTCGCGATCTACCTGATCGAGCGTCGCGTAGACCTCTTTGGTGAAAGGTACCAGCAACACGTCCAACTCCAGCATGCCGCGACGGCTGTGCCAGTAGAGACGATTGATTTCGACTTCTTCGACCATGGAGCGCTCCTCAAATAGAGCGCAAGTATACAGGCCCGACGGCACCGGAACAGTCGGCTGTGGTCACCCGCGACGAAACTATCCATTTGCCGGGCGCCCCTCTATGATGCACCTATGACTTTTTGACCTGCGATGACCCATGGCTGACTCTGCTTTCTTCTGCCCCCTGTCCCACGAAGGTATTCTCGCCGTCCGCGGCGCCGACGCGTCCAAATTCCTTCAGGGCCAACTGACATGTAACCTCAACTACCTGAGCGATACCCAGGCCAGCCTCGGCGCGCGCTGCACACAAAAAGGGCGCATGCAGTCCAGTTTCCGCATTTTGCTGCAAGGTGACGGCGTGCTACTGGCCATGACCACCGAGCTGCTGGAGCCACAACTGGCGGACCTGAAGAAATACGCGGTGTTCTCCAAATCCAAACTCACCGACGAAAGCGTCGCCTGGGCGCGCTTTGGCCTGGTGAATGCCGATCCGGCCCTGGCCAGCCTTGGCCTTGAGTTGCCGGCCGAGACTGACAGCGTCGCCCGCCATGAAGCATTGATCGCCCTTCGCGTCTCCCCTGGCCGGGCCGAACTCTGGGTGCCCGCCGAGCAAGCCGAGAGCGTGCGCAGCCAACTGGCCGAACACCTGCAACAAGCTGACTTGAATGAATGGCTGCTGGGCCAAATCCGCGCCGGCATCGGCCAGGTCATGCCGCAGACACGCGAATTGTTCATCCCCCAGATGCTCAACCTGCAAGCCGTAGGCGGCGTGAGCTTCAAGAAGGGCTGCTACACCGGCCAGGAAATCGTCGCGCGCATGCAGTACCTGGGCAAACTCAAGCGCCGCCTGTACCGCCTGCGCCTTGATACGACGCAACTACCCGAGCCAGGCACGCCGCTGTTTTCACCCAACCACAACAGCTCGATCGGCGAAGTGGTCCTTGCAGCAAAAGCTGACCAGACCGTTGAACTTCTGGCCGTATTGCAAGCCGAAGCTGCCGATAGTGGCGATGTGCATTTAGGCACACTGGAAGGGCCCGGCTTGCAACTGCTCGATCTGCCTTACACGCTTGACCGTGATCGAGAGATCCAGCGTTAGTCGCCGTACCTTTTTGCAACACCCTAGAGATCATGAATGAACAAGCTGGCGGAAAAAGTCCAACAGGCTTTGGTGAAGGCCATCGGCAACGATGACCTGGTTCTGCCGACATTGCCGGAAGTGGCCCTGAACATTCGCCAGGCCGCCGAAGACCCGGAAATCAGCATCAGCCATTTGAGCAAAGTCATCGGTCGCGACACCGCACTGTCGGCGCGCCTGATCAAAGTGGTCAACAGCCCGTTGTTGCGTGCCACCCAGGAAGTCACCGACCTGCACACCGCCATCACCCGGCTGGGCACCAACTACAGCAGCAACCTGGCGATCGGCCTGGTGATGGAGCAGATCTTCCATGCCCGCTCCGATGTGGTTGAACAAAAGATGCGTGATGTGTGGCGCCGCAGCCTGGAAGTCGCCGGGGTGAGTTACGCCCTGTGCCGCAGCCACAGCCAGCTCAAGCCGGACCAGGCAGCCCTCGGCGGCCTGGTGCACCAGATCGGTGTTCTGCCGATCCTGACCTACGCCGAAGACCACTACGAGCTGCTCGCGGACCCGGTCAGCCTCAACCACGTCATCGAAAGCATTCATCCGCTGCTCGGCGACAAACTGCTGGGCGTCTGGGACTTCCCGGAAATGCTGGCGAAATTGCCTGGCCTGTACCTGGACCTGGAGCGCGACTCGGCCAGCCTCGACTACATCGACCTGGTACAGGTCGCCGTGCTGTATTGCCATCGCGGCACCGATCACCCGCTGGCACAAGTGGACGTCTCCAGCGTGCCGGCCATGAAAAAACTGCGAGTTGACCCCTACAGCGAAAAGCTGCGCACCGAGCTGGATGAAGCCCGCTCGATGTTTTATTGATCAGCCCGCGATAAAACTCACCCGCACTTTCAACCCCGCCTGCTCGCCATCGTGCAGGCTGATCTGCGCCAGATGCGCCCGGCAGATTTCACCGACAATCGCCAGCCCCAGCCCCGAGCCCATGCCCTGCTGACTGCGGCGATAGAAGCGCTCGAATACCCGGTCCCGCTCATCCAGCGGGATACCGGGGCCATCGTCTTCAACTTCCAGCACCGCCGGCGCCGTCACCCGCAGGATCACGTTGCCGCCGGGCGGCGTGTGGGCCAGGGCGTTGTCCACCAGGTTGCTCAGCAACTCGTTCAACAGAGTGGGCTCTCCACGCAGCCACACCGGCTCGTCGGCTTCCAGCGCCAGTGCCACGCCACGTGCGTGAGCCAGCGGCGCCATGGCCATGCCCAGCTCCCGGGCCAACTGGCTGAGATCGAGTAACTGCGCGCCGCCTTCGGCAATCGCTCGGGCGCCGTTTTCGATACGCGCCAGGGACAACAGCTGGTTGGCCAGATGAGTCAGGCGGTCAGTGCCCTGGGCCGCGGTTTCCAGCGTGTTGCGCCAGATGGCGGGTTCCTCTGCGCGCAAGCCCAGCTCCAGCCGGGCCTTGAGCGCGGCCAGCGGCGTGCGCAGTTCATGGGCCGCATCGGCAATGAATTGCGCCTGGCGTTCGAACTGGCCGCGCAAGCGCTCGGTGAAGTGGTTGAGGGAGCGCACCAGAGGGCCGAATTCATCTTGCACCTCCACCAAGGGCAGCGGACGCAAATCGTCGGGCTGGCGCTCTTCCACCGCCGTGCGCAGGCGCTCCAGTGGACGCAGCGCCGCACTCACGGCAAACCACACCAGCAACAAGGCGCCGATGGCGAGCATACCCAGGCGCAGCAAGGTATCGGCCATCAGGCTGCGGGCCATGCTCACGCGCGCTTCATCGGTTTCGGCGACACGGATTTCCGCCATGCCGTTCATGTTCGGTTCGGATACGGCTTTGAGCAAGCTGACCACGCGCACCTGCTGGCCCTGGTAGACAGCGTCGTAGAAGCGCGCCAGCGCCGGATAATCGTCGGTGCGAGGCGTACCGGGTGGCGGGCCGGGAAGGTTTTCGTAGCCGGAGATCAGCTTCTGGTCGATGTCATTGACCTGGTAATAAATACGCCCGGCGCTGTCGTAGGCAAAGGTGTCCAGGGCCACATAGGGCACATTGGCGCTCAAGGTGCCGTCCACCTCGGTCAAGCCGGCGGCGATGGTGCGCGCCGAGGCCAGCAGCGTACGGTCGTAGGCGGTGTCGGCGGCCTCGCGGCCATTCCAGTAGGCACTCATGCCGCTGGCCAACATCAACAGCACCAGCAACAATGCCAGGTTCCACAATAAGCGCCAGCGCAGGCTGCTGGGCTTATGCATCGCGGGCTTCCAGCAAATAGCCGAGACCTCGGAAGGTCACGATGGCGATGGGCTGGCCGTCGAGTTTCTTGCGCAGGCGGTGCACGTAGATTTCGATGGCATCGGGGCTGGCCTCTTCGTCCAGGCCGAACACTTGGGAGGCCAACTGCTCCTTGCTCATCACCCGTCCTGGGCGGGCGATCAGCGCTTCAAGCACCGCTTGCTCCCGGGAGGTGAGCGTCATCAACTCGCCGCCCACGGTGAACCGCCGGGTATCGAGGTCGTAGACCAGCACGCCGCAGGTCTGCTGCCGCTCCCCGCCCAACACGCTGCGTCGCAGCAGTGCCTTGACCCGCGCTTCCAACTCCGTCAGCTCGAAAGGTTTGGCAAGGTAGTCATCAGCCCCCAGGTTCAGGCCGTGAACGCGGTCCTTCACATCACTGCGCGCGGTCAGCATCAGCACCGGTAGGTTTTTTCCACGGCCGCGCAAACGTGCGAGCACCTCGAAACCGTCCATGCGCGGCAAACCCACGTCGAGGATGACCACTGCGTATTCCTCACTGCTCAGGGCCAGGTCCGCAGCCACGCCATCGTGCAGCACATCGACGGTCAAACCCGTGCTCTTGAGCGCCTGGGCCACACTTTCGGCGAGCTGCAGGTGGTCTTCAACCAGAAGGACACGCATGGATTTCTACCTTATTCGGGGTGGTCGGCGCCACGCTTTGCGAGGCAGTTTACAGGCGCCGCCTGCCCTGTGAAGCCCGAAAACATTGAAAGACAGTTGAAAGGTTACTGAAAGCTTCGCCGTTTAGCATCAGGCGACGGCAGGTTACGCCCGCCAAGCTATTGAGCGATAGCACCCGAAAAACGCCTCGAAGCGTTTTCGCCAAATAAGAACAATAAATGGAGACACACATGACGTTCCCCCTACGTAAACTCGCCCTCGCCGCCGGCTGCATGCTGTTCGCCGGCCACCTGCTGGCCGCCGAAGAACCCAAGCGCCCCGAATGCATCGCCCCGGCCTCCCCTGGCGGCGGTTTCGACCTGACCTGCAAACTGGTGCAAAGCGCACTGGTCAACGAAAAACTGTTGAGCAAACCGATGCGCGTGACCTACATGCCAGGCGGCGTGGGCGCAGTGGCGTACAACGCCGTGGTCGCCCAGCGCCCGGCGGACGGCGGCACCCTGGTGGCGTGGTCCAGCGGTTCGTTGTTGAACCTGGCACAGGGCAAGTTCGGGCGCTTCGATGAAAGCGCCGTGCGTTGGCTGGCAGCAGTCGGCACCAGCTACGGTGCCATCGCCGTGAAAGCCGATTCGCCCTACAAGACCCTCGACGATCTGGTCAAAGCCTTGAAGAAAGATCCGGGCAGCGTGGTGATCGGTTCCGGCGGCACTGTTGGCAGCCAGGACTGGATGCAAACCGCGCTGATCGCCAAGGCCGCCGGGATCAACCCACGCGAGCTGCGTTACGTGGCCCTGGAAGGCGGCGGTGAAATCGCCACCGCCCTGCTCGGTGGTCATATCCAGGTGGGCAGTACCGACATCTCCGACTCCATGCCGCACATCTTGAGCGGCGACATGCGCCTGCTGGCGGTGTTCTCCGAAAAGCGTCTGGACGAGCCGGAAATGAAGAACATTCCGACCGCCAAAGAGCAAGGCTACGACATCGTCTGGCCAGTGGTGCGCGGTTTCTACCTGGGGCCAAAAGTCAGCGATGCCGACTACGCCTGGTGGAAAGACGCCTTCGACAAGCTGCTGGCCTCCGACGAGTTCGCCAAGCTGCGTGACCAGCGCGAGCTGTTCCCGTTCGCCATGACCGGCCCGGAGCTGGACACCTACGTGAAGAAACAGGTGGCGGACTACAAAGTGCTGGCCAAAGAGTTCGGCCTGATCCAGTAACCGTCCTCCCTGTGTGAGCGGGCTTGCTCGCGAACAACGTCAACGATCACACGCGCTATCTGGATAGACGTACGTGGTGTCTTTGAGTTCTTCGCGAGCTCGCTCGCTTCTGCAAGCGTAGCCTTGGAGTTTCCTATGCTCATACAACGTATTTTTGCCGCCGTGCTGCTGCTGGCCTGCGCCGGCCTGGCGCTGATGGCCTGGCCGTATCAGGCAGCCTTTTCCTACGAGCCGGTCGGGCCACGCGCCTTCCCGCTGCTGATGCTCGGGCTGATGAGCCTGGCGCTGATCTACATGCTGATTCGCCCGCAAGCGACCCAACACACCGAAGAAGAGCCGGCGCTGGACCGCGACACCCTGGTCAAGATCGGCGTGTGTGTCGCGCTGTTGATCGTGTTCGCCGGCACCTTCGAACCCCTGGGCTTCATCCTCAGCAGCCTGCTGATCGGCATCCCTATGGCACGCCTGTATGGCGGCCGCTGGTTGCCCAGCGTGGTCATCGTCGGCCTGATGGCCATCGGTCTATATCTGCTGTTCGATAAAGTCATGGATGTGCCGCTGCCCCTTGGCCTGCTCGACGTTCTGGAGAACTGACATGGATACTTTCGGCTATTTGGGCCAGGGCTTCGGCGTTGCACTGTCCCCTTACAACCTGATAACCGCGTTGTGTGGCACCTTGATCGGCACCGTGGTTGGCCTGTTGCCGGGCCTGGGGCCGATCAACGGCGTGGCGCTGTTGATCCCCATCGCCTTCGCCCTCGGCCTGCCGCCGGAGTCGGCCTTGATCCTGCTCGCCGCCGTGTACCTGGGCTGCGAGTACGGCGGGCGTATCAGCTCGATCCTGTTGAACATTCCGGGCGAAGCTTCCACCGTGATGACCACCCTCGACGGCTACCCGATGGCCCGCAAAGGCCTGGCCGGCGTAGCACTGTCGTTGTCGGCCTGGAGTTCGTTCATCGGCGCATTCATCGCCACCTGCGGCATGGTGCTGTTTGCGCCGCTGCTGGCCAAATGGGCGATTGCCTTCGGCCCGGCGGAATATTTCGTCCTGATGGTGTTCGCGATTGTTTGTCTGGGCGGCATGGCCGGTGACAAACCCTTGAAGACGTTCGTGGCGGCGTTGATCGGCCTGTTCCTGTCGGCCGTGGGCATCGACGCCAACAGCGGCGTGTACCGTTTTACCGGCGACAACATCCACCTGACCGACGGCATCCAGTTTGTGGTGTTGGTGCTGGGCCTGTTCTCGATCAGCGAGATCCTGTTGCTATTGGAAAAAACCCATCGTGGCCAGGAAGCCGTGAAAGCCACCGGCCGGATGATGTTCAACCTGAAGGAAGCGTCTTCGGTTTTCGCAGTCAACATCCGTTGCGGCCTGCTCGGCTTTATCATGGGTGTGCTGCCGGGCGCGGGTGCTACGTTGGCCTCGGCCGTTGCCTACATGACCGAGAAACGCCTGGCCGGCGCCAGCGGCAAGTTCGGCCAGGGCGACATGCGTGGCCTCGCCGCGCCGGAAACCGCGATCGGCGCCTCCGCCTGCGGTGCGCTGGTGCCGATGCTGACCCTGGGCGTGCCCGGCTCGGGCACCACCGCCGTGATGATCGGTGCCCTGTCGCTGTACAACATCACGCCCGGCCCGCTGCTGTTCCAACAGCAACCGGACATTGTCTGGGGCCTGATCGCCTCGTTGTTCATTGCCAACATCATGCTGGTGATCCTCAACATCCCGATGATCCGAATCTTCACCCGTATCCTCGCCGTGCCGAACTGGGCGCTGGTGCCGGTGATCGCCATCATCACCGCGATTGGTGTATACGCGGTGCACGCCACCACTTTCGACCTGTTCCTGATGGTCGGCATCGGCATCTTCGGCTACATCCTGCGCAAGCTCGACTTCCCGCTGTCGCCAGTGCTGCTGGGCTTTATCCTCGGCGGCCTGATGGAGCAGAACCTGCGCCGCGCGCTGTCGATCTCCAACGGTGCGCTGGAGATCCTGTGGTCGAGCCCGATCACCTTTGGCGTGTGGGTACTGACCGCGTTGATGCTGATGTTCCCGCTCGTGCGCATCTACCGTAAACGTGCCTTGCAGCGTCGTGCCCTGGCCGATGTCTGAGGTCACTTTTAAACATTGGTGGGGAACACCACTGGTCGGCCTGGCCGGCGGTTACCTGGCCAGCCTCGTCGGCTGGCCGTTGCCGTACATGGTCGGTTCGTTGTTGGCGATCATCCTGGTGCGTTGCCTAACGCCATGGCAGTTGGCGGAAATTCCCGGCGGTCGCAAATGCGGCCAATGGGTCGTGGGCATCGGCATCGGCCTGCACTTCACGCCGCTGGTGATCGAGCAGGTGATGAGCCACTTCGGCCTGATTTTCTTCGGCGCGCTGGTCACCAGCCTGTCGAGCGTGGTCGGTGTGTGGTTGATGCGCCGCAGTGGCGAAGACCGTGCCACGGCGTTTTTCTCAAGCATGCCGGGTGGTTCCGGCGAGATGGTCAACCTTGGCGCGCGCAACGGCGCGGTACTCAGCCGTGTGGCGGCGGGGCAAAGTCTGCGGGTGCTGGTGGTGGTGCTGTGTGTGCCGGCGATCTTCAAGTATCTACTGGAAGGCGGCGCGCCGCAGTTTCATCCGGCACCGGTGAGTTGGCCTTGGTTGTTGATGCTGTTTCCGATGGGCGCTCTGGTGGCCTGGGGTTGGCAGCGTTTGCGCCAGCCTAACCCTTGGCTGTTCGGGCCGTTGCTGGTGAGTGCGACGGCCAGTGTTGTCTGGGACCTGCATATCGGTTTGCCCGACGGCGGCAGCCAGATTGGCCAGTGGTTGATCGGCAGCGGGTTGGGTTGCCATTTCAACCGACAGTTCTTTCGCAGGGCTCCATCCTTTATGGGGCGCACCTTGATCGGCACCGCCTTGACCATGGCGCTGGCGACACTGGCGGCTGTGGGCCTGAGTGCCCTGACCCTCTTGGACCTGCGCTCGCTGACCTTGGGCATGATGCCCGGCGGGATTGCGGAGATGAGCCTTACGGCCGAAACCCTGCAGCTGTCGGTGCCGCTGGTGACGGCGATGCAGGTGATGCGCTTGTTATTTGTGTTGTTTTTGGCCGAGCCGTTGTTTCGATACTGGAACCGTCAACCCTGACCCTAAAGAGTGGTCCTTTCAGAGGCCATCTCCGCTTGTCTGAACTGTCAATTCTCACAGCTAGCCATGCTCATCTTTGTGGGCCATTTATGGTGTGACTACCCATTGAGGAGCGCATCATGGCGGCCCCAACCGAAACAACGCTCGAAAATGACGATGAAGAACCCGCCGCAATCGTAGGCACGCTTGCCGTTCCGGGAGCCCCAATCGCCTTGTACTCAATGGAGATGGAACGCGCCTGTATGTCGCAAGCGCCACACTCCCACAGGGTATTACGGTCATCGATACAGCGACCTTTAGCCTCCTGCGCATGATAACCAATGTGGGATCACCCATTTGGCTGGCCATGCACCCCACTGTCCCTCGCCTTTATACCAGCGATAACAGCCAGGCCAGCGATACGTCGATCACGGTGATAGATACCTTGACCGATACGGTCATTGATCAGATCAGGGGGTTCACGGCTATCAATGGTTTTGCGTTGAATTCCATCGGAACACGCTTATACGTAGCAGACCACGGCGCTTCAGAAGTCGTGGCGATCAATACCGACAACCACCAGCGAATCACCGCCACGACAGTGCCCTACCCTAGAGCTATTGCGATAGCACCCGGCAATGCACGTTCACACGTTGCTTCGGACTCAGTCGGCTGGGCCAGCATCAATCTGGGGACCAACCGCATTGTGACCCAAACCCCTACCGTTGCCGGTCAAGCTGCCTCCATTGCTCATGCCCGCTTCAACTCACGGATCTATATCACGTATAGGGACCGTGGAGAGGTCTATATCGGCGACACCAGCACCGCACTGGTCAGTAAGATACTGGCCGGCTTTCAAAGCCCCTATCAGGTGGCATTTCATACGATGTTTGAGTTGGCCTACATCCCGGAAACCGATGGCAACCGCGTAAGTATTATTAACACTCGCACACAAGCTGTGACCGGTACGGTTCAGGGCTTCAACAAACCGCGGGGCATTGTCGTAATCCCCAGCGGCCGATTCGCCTACGTCGCCAACATAGGCAATGGCACGGTATCGCAAGTCCGATTGTGACGTGCGGCCGCGCCGTTCACATTGGCGGCAACCGCCACTCGATCGGCGTCTCGCCATTCTGCTCAAGAAACTTGTTGGCGCGACTGAAATGCCCGCAGCCCAGAAACCCGCGATACGCCGACAGCGGCGACGGATGCACCGAGGTCAGCACCAGGTGCTTGGTGGCATCGATCAGCTTCTGCTTGCTCTGGGCATGCGCGCCCCACAGCAAAAACACCAGATGCGGCTGATGCTCGCTGACCACCTCGATAATCCGGTCGGTAAAGAACTGCCAGCCCTTGCCCGCATGGGCATTGGCGTTGGCGCGCTCGACAGTCATGGTGGTGTTGAGCAACAACACGCCCTGGTCAGCCCAGCTTTGCAGGCAGCCATGGTTGGGGATGTCGATGTTCAGGTCGCGCTTGAGTTCCTTGAAGACGTTGACCAGCGACGGCGGCGCCGGCACGCCGGGTTGCACTGAGAAACACAGCCCGTGGGCCTGGCCGGGCCCGTGATACGGGTCCTGGCCCAGTATCACCACTTTCACCTTGTCCAGCGGCGTGGAGTTGAGCGCGTTAAAGATCAGCGGGCCAGGCGGGTAAATCTCTTTGCCGGCGGCGTGTTCCTGGCGCAGGAACTCGCGCAACTGCGCCATGTAAGGCTTGTCGAACTCCCCGCGCAGGGCATGTTTCCAGCTGGGTTCGAGTTTGATACGGTCTTCTTCGGTCATGGTTCAATTGTCTTGTAAAAAGAATGAGGCGAACCCTAGGAAAGCCGACCTTGCTTGTCAATTGATCTGACACACCACGGCACTTTCCTGCCAAGCGATCATACTCATCCTTCACCTTCTCGATTGAGGTCACGATGAACCTGCACTTCGAAGAGCTGACCGGCAGCGACGGTGCCCGCATTGGCATCGCCAGCCTCGACGCTGAAAAATCCCTGAACGCCCTTTCCTTACCGATGATCCTGGCCCTGAGCGAACGCCTGGATACCTGGGCCAAAGACCCGAATATCGTCTGCGTGCTGCTGCGCGGCAAGGGCTCCAAGGCGTTTTGCGCCGGTGGCGAAGTGCGCAGCCTGGCGCAGGCATGCCGGGAACAGCCAGGAACCGTACCGGCGCTGGCCGCGCAATTCTTTGCGGCGGAATATCGCCTGGATTATCGCCTGCACACTTACCCCAAACCGCTGATCTGCTGGGGCCATGGCTACGTGTTGGGCGGCGGCATGGGCCTGCTGCAAAGTGCCTCGGTGCGCATCGTCACGCCGAGCAGCCGCTTGGCCATGCCGGAGATCAGCATCGGGCTGTATCCGGACGTCGGCGCCAGTTGGTTCCTGTCGCGCCTGCCGGGGAAACTCGGGTTGTTCCTGGGCCTTACCGGCGCCTATATCAACGGCCGCGACGCGCTGGACCTGGGCCTTGCCGACCGCTTCCTGCGCGACGACCAGCAAGACGAACTGCTCGACGGCCTGCTGCAACTGAACTGGCAGGAACAAACCTCGATACAACTCAATAGCCTGCTCAAGGCGCTGGCGCAGGAAGCCATCGGCCAGCAGCCGCAAGCGCAATGGCTACCGCGCCGCGGGCAAATCGACGAATGGCTGGATGTGGGCGATGTGCTTGGTGCGTGGCGCGCACTGAGCCAACTACGCGAACATGCCGATCCACTGTTCAGCCGTGCCGGCAAGACGCTGAACGAAGGCTGCCCGCTGACCGCGCACCTGGTGTGGGAACAGATCCGGCGCGCCCGGCACCTGTCACTGGCCGAGGTGTTCCAGATGGAATACACCTTGAGCCTCAATTGCTGCCGTCATCCGGAATTCAGCGAAGGGGTGCGCGCCAGGTTGATCGACAAGGACCAGACGCCCCATTGGCATTGGCCGGATATCAACACCATTCCTGAAGCGGTGGTGCAGGCGCATTTCAATAAGGCGTGGGAAGGTAGGAATCCTCTGGCAGATCTTTCCGACTTTTGACAGCTCAAAGCTTGGAATCCTCGGGTGTGACTTTGCAGTTGTCCGGCTGGCTGTCTTGGCAGATGCGCACCGGTCTGCCCAGTGGATCGACGGCGGGCTGCCAATAGAAATCGGAACCCATCAACATGCGTTCGTGAACGTTTTGCGTCAAATACTTCAAAGTCACCCTGCGCCCACCGCCTGTAAGGTAGACGCACTCCACATGACCAACGTTCAACTCGTCGTCTTTATCAGGAAAAAAGATAGCGCCAATGAAACGGTCAACAAAATCCCGCTCTTTGACTTTTTGACTTTGCCAAAGCTTCCCCCCACAGCCGGACTGATAGGCATCGTCAGCGAAATTAATCGCTGAAGCATAGGGGCACCCCTGATCCGCATTGGCCGAAGCGATAACAAGGCAACTCAGGAAGAATACATACACCAAATGTCTGATCATTACGGAGTTCCATTCATCACTGATAGTGGGAAGCACAACGGCTTCGCCTCCAGTGAAACTCATCTAAAACTCCGAAGATAGCTGTTAAATCTGACAGTTATGATAAACGGTATAAGAAAAGAGCGGCGCCCCAAGCGCCGCGTGCAAAAAATCTGTCAACGATGACCGCCGCGGCCACCTCTATGGTCGCCACGACCGTGCCCGCCGCCACCCCAGTGTTCCCCGCCCCAGCCTTGGTTGGGGTAAGGCCGGTAACCGGCACGCGGTCCGACGGGATAGTAGCGCGGTGCCGGCTGGTAATAACGCGGCGCCGAATAGTAGCGCGGTTGCGGGGCGTAATAGCGTGGCGCGGGGTAGTAGTCACGGCGGTATGGGTACGCGCTGCCACCGCCGTAGTAATACACCGGTGCCGGAGAGGTGTAGACCTCGGAACGGTAATAACTCTGGCCTCCTTCGTAATAGGGAACGCAAGCAGAAAGGGTCAGACCGAATAAAGCGCTGAGCAGCAGTCGTCGATACATGGCGGCCTCCTGGACCGCGGAAGAGCACCTCCAGCGACGCTGGAGGGCGGCATTCAGCTTTCACTGAATGACGAAACATCTGACATCAAAATCAGAATCTGGTGCGTTGCAGCAACAGTTTGATACATCTAAACCAGGTTTATCGATTCAGTAAATTTTTCTGGCGAGCAACTTTCTCAATTGCGATGATGTCACTATGACATCGCACAAAGCCAGGGAGGCTCTAGCGTGCGCCCTTCGCAACTATCGCCGGACTCGACCCCATGAAAATCTCAACCAAACTGCTGCTTTCATTCCTACTGTGCGCGGTGGTCACCCTCGGGGTAGGCCTGCTGGGTATCAAAGGGGTGGTGCGCCTGGCCACGGCCCTGGAGCTGACCTTCTCCAACAACCTGGTTTCCGTCAGTCACACGGGCACCACGCTCAATGGCCTGGTGGCCCATAACCGCGGCCTGTACCGGTTGATGGACGCCAGCAAAGGCGACGTTGCTTCCCAAGACCGCGAACGCGTGCGCCAGGACACCGCCAACGAGCTCAAGCGCAGCCAGGCGGCGTATGCCACATACCGTGCAACGCCGCTGGAAAATGACGAACGGGCGGCGGGAGACAAACTCGACCAGATCTGGCCCGCCTACATCAGCAGTTCCGAACGCATCATGTCGCTGCTTGACGGCGGCCAGGTCGACCAGGCCCGAACCCTGCTCAATACCTCCAACAATGAACTCTTCCGTCAGGCGCGCGAGCTGATTCGGGTGATGATCGAGTCCAATGATCGTCAGATCAAGGAAGGCGCCATCGCCGCCGACGCGCTGCGCGCCAGTGCGTTGACGTGGATGATCAGTGGGATTGTCCTGGCCTTTGTCATTGCCATCACCATTGGAGTGTTGATCACCCGCCTGATCACGCGCCCCATCGCTCAGGCCGTGCAGAGCGCGCAACGTATTGCCCAAGGCGACCTGACCCAGGCCATCATCACCGAGCGCACCGACGAAGCCGGGCAACTGCTGATGGCGCTGTCGGATATGCAGGCCGGCTTGAAAAGCACCCTCGTGGAAATCGCCAACGCCTCCGACCAACTGGCCTCCGCCGCCGAAGAGTTGAGCGCGGTCACCGATGAAAGCAGCCGCGGCCTGACGCGCCAGAATGACGAAATCCAACAAGCCGCCACCGCCGTCAACCAGATGACCGCCGCCGTGGACGAAGTGGCGAGCAACGCCGTATCGACCTCGCAAGCGTCGCGCCAGGCCACCACCGAAGCCGAGGACGGCCGCCAGCAAGTGGAACAGGCCGTATCTGGCATGAGTGCGATGGTGGTAGAAATCAACGGCTCCACGCAATCGGTGGCCGATCTGGCCGGACAGGTGCGAGAAATCGGCAAGGTGATCGATGTGATCCGAGGCATCGCCGACCAGACCAACCTGTTGGCGCTCAACGCCGCCATCGAAGCGGCGCGCGCGGGTGAGCAGGGCCGGGGTTTTGCGGTGGTTGCCGATGAGGTGCGGGCGCTGGCCCACCGAACGCAAGTGTCCACCGTCGACATTGAAAAGATGATCGGCGAAGTCCAGACCGGCGCTGATGAAGCGGTGGCGGCGATGAACAAGAGCCTGACCTGGGCCAACAACACACAGACCCTGGCGCAGAATGCCGGCCAGGCATTGCAGCGGATCACCGCCAGTGTGGCGATGATCAACGAGCGCAACCTGGTGATCGCCTCGGCCTCGGAGGAGCAGGCCCAGGTCGCCCGTGAAGTGGACCGCAACCTGCTGAATATCCAGGACCTGTCCAGCCAGACGGCCGCCGGTGCCAACCAGACCAATGCGTCCAGCCAGGACCTGTCGCGCCTGGCCACCTCGTTCAATGTGTTGGTCAGCAAGTTCCAGCTCTGAGTAGCCTGGGCCGGGCCGGCCCTGTATCGTGCAAGGCTCGCGGAGAGTATCCGCAACCTTGCCCGATCCGGCCCGAATCCGACCATGACCACGCCAACCCTCTGCCCCGCCTGCGGCGGCCGCAACGACTGCACCCTGGCCGACCCACGTACCGTCGACCAGGCGTGCTGGTGCTACAGCGTCACCATCGACAAGGCCGTGCTCCAAGCGCTGCCCCCTGAGCTGCGCAATAAAGCCTGTTTGTGCCCGCGTTGCGCCCAGGTCGATGAGCAATTGCGTGGGGCTGAGCCGACGTAATGCGGGTGGACCGCTTCCTCAGCAATTTGCCGCGTTTCAATCGCAGGCAAGTGCGCCTGTTGCTGATTGAACGGCGGGTGTGGGTCGATGGCGTGGCGGTCAGCGATCCTCATCATGAAGTGCGCGAATTCAGCCGTGTATGCGTTGACAACGAAGTACTGCAAGCGGGTAAACCCGCGCGTTATTTCATGCTGCATAAACCACAGGGGTGCGTGAGCGCCACGGCGGATCCACAGCACCCGACCGTCCTGGATCTACTGGATGAACCGCATAAGGCCGAACTGCACATCGCCGGACGCCTGGACTTCAACACCACCGGCCTGATGCTGATCACCAACGACGGCCAGTGGTCGCGACGCCTGACGCAACCACAGACAAAGTTGCCCAAGGTCTACCTCGTAGGGACCGAGCAGGACATTGGCGCGCAGTACGCAACGACGTTTGCCAAGGGCCTGTATTTTGCGTTTGAAGACCTCACCACCCAACCCGCCGAGCTGACCCTGCTTGGCCCGAGGACTGCGCGGTTGAGCATCATCGAAGGGCGCTATCATCAGGTCAAACGCATGTTCGGGCATTTCGACAACAAGGTGGTCAGCCTGCATCGCGAGCGAATGGGCCCGCTGGTGCTGGACGCTGAACTGGCACCGGGCGAGTACCGGACGCTGACCGACGAAGAAATCCGACAAATCTGACGACCGTTCGGAACACCGCGCCCCCTCCCTCTCCCAGGCGTATGCCTACCTGTCATAAAGCACGTGCAGAGTGATCTGCGCGCACTACCCGCTTGCCAGGAGTCTGACGACATGAGGCCAGAAATCGCTGTGTTGGATATACAGGGTCAGTACCGGGTTTACACGGAGTGCTACCGCGCGGACGCTGCTGCAAAGACCATCATCCTGGTCAACGGCTCCATGGCCACCACGGCGTCCTTCGGCCAGACCGTGAAAAGCCTGTACCCGCAGTTCAATGTGGTGTTGTACGACCAGCCCTACGCTGGCCGTTCCAAAATCCATAACCGCCATGAGCAAATGCTGACAAAGGAAGTCGAAGGCCAGATCCTGCTGGAGCTCATCGACCATTTCGCCGCCGAACACGTGTTGTCTTTCTCCTGGGGCGGCGCTGCAGCCCTGGTCGCTCTCGCCCACCGCCCTCGCCACGTGGAAAAGGCGGTGATCAGTTCGTTCTCACCGGTGATCAACGCACCGATGCGTGACTACCTTGAACGCGGCGTCGACTACCTCGGCAACCTCGACCGCGACCGCGTCGGGCACCTGGTCAATAGCACCCTCGGCAAACATCTGCCGTCGCTGTTCAAACGCTTTAATCACAAACATGTGAGCAGCTTGGCCGAGCACGAATACGGGCAAATTCGTTTTCACATCAGCCATGTACTGAACAGCGATCGCTCGTGCTACCTCAAGGCAGCCAGGCAGATCGACATTCCGGTGTTGTTTCTCAACGGCGAATGGGACGAGTACACCAGTGCCCAGGATGCCAAGCTGTTTGGCCAGCATGTGGCGAACAGCAGCTTCAGCACCATCCAGGCGACCGGGCACTTTCTGGACATGGAGCACAAGGCGGCGTGCCGGGACAGCCGGGATGCGGTGGTGGGCTTCCTGACGGCGCAGCGGCGGGTCAGTCGCTCGCGTTATCAACAGGGCCAGACGCAGCAGGCCTTTGCCCTTTGAAACGCGATTTTCTAATGACGCGAGCAACCAACACTTTTTTGAAGAAAAACTTCAAATCCGAGCGAACATCTGGTACAAAGTCAGCCGCTCTGAGCGGGTATAGTTTAGTGGCAAAACGAAAGCTTCCCAAGCTTTAGTTGAGGGTTCGATTCCCTCTACCCGCTCCATTCAGATTCTTGTTCCGCGTCAGCTTATCTTGACGGGAATGCATGAAAAACCGGTCCTTTGAGGCCGGTTTTTTTATGGCCGCGATTTAAGGTACATCAGCCATCCGCCGCACAAATCTGTACAAATAAGTATTTTTGTACAACCATCTTTCAACCGATCGTCGAATGATCAACTGACCTGCAGTGAGGTGAATCATGAATCTGCACATGCTGACTGAATCAGCGTTAAAAGGAGAGGTTCGTGAGCTGGAGCTGCTGTCACTGGAGGGTGGCTTCTACATCGCGCGCGTCAGGTTGGATCATGGCGTGATGACGTTGCTGGGCGATGATGCCAAGCCACTGCGTATCGGCTCCACCACGCATTTGCGCGACCTGTTGCAACGGGTCCCGCCGTTTCCCTGCGTGCTGGTGCAGCAGTGCGTGCACGATGAAATGTGCGGCGTTCGAGAGGGGCCGATCGGCTCCCTGCGCATTCCGTTTACGCTGGCCTCGTCCCTTTAAGGTGTGTGGCGTTTTTTGGCTCCCCTCCCCCTTGGTATGGGCGGCCAGGGAAGGCAAGCCTGGGCACTGCGCGAAATGACTTACGCGGCGCGGTCCACGCGGTCTTGCGCCGCTTCCACCAGCATCAGCCCCAACTCGATCATTTGCTGGATGGCCAGGGCCAGATAGCGCAGCTGGGAAGGCAGGGTTTCGGCGAACTCATTGGTCATGGCCCCGGCGCCGGCGATGGTTTCGTAGGCGTTGGCGAGCAACGCTTCGGTGTTGGCTTCGGGACGGACGCTGAACAGTTTTACGGATGGATTACATGAGTCATTACACATCTGTTGATCCTCGATAAGGACCACCACCCGAAGGGTTAGGGTGGCAGCTGTACGCAGGTTAGTAGACCGGGAGAATTCATCCGAAAAAACCGGCGCGCCCGAAGACGCCCTGCGTACAACTACCAATAAGCAGGTGCTTCAGCAGGAGCGCTGATTAAGCCAATCCCTACAAGTATGAGAAAATTAGCCTATCAGTATGGGAAACACCTGGCAGCCAAAGGACAAACCAGAATGCTCCCGCAGGTACAAAAAACGTCGACACGCACGCTCAGAAAAATCGTGGGGTTCATACTGATCATCCCATTGCTTCTCCCACTGATGCGGATTCCCTTCGGCCTGGGCCGCTATGCAGCGATAGCCGCCATCGCGGGATCCCTCTATGGTGCGTGGTACGCGTGGCGGCATGCCAGCCGAGGCCTGGCAATCGGCGCGACCATCATGGCGCTGCTCAATTTGGGCTCGCTGGTCGCAATGGGGACGGCCTCCATAGCCTGGTTTGTCTTCAATGTCGCCTGGGTATATGGGTCGGGCAACTGGATCCACTGGCGTTTCTAACGGTCACGGAATTTCACCGCAAGAAACAGCTTTTACGCCAGCTTCGTACGTTGGATAGTGGCACCGCACCTTCTTCAAGGACTAAGTCCATGCCCTACGAATACACGCTCATGCCCTCCCCGGTCGGCCAACTCACCCTGGTGGCGCGCAATGGAAAACTCGGCGCCATCCTGTGGGAAACAGAGCGCGCCAACCGTGTGCGCCTGGGTGAATTGCGCGAGGCCGATGGCAATCCGGTGCTAGTGGAAACCGAACGCCAGTTGCAAGAGTATTTTGCCGGTAGCCGCGACCGTTTCGAGCTGGAACTGGACTTCATCGGCACCGCGTTTCAGAAACAAGTCTGGCAGGCGTTGCTGACGATTCCCTTTGGCGAAACCCGCAGCTACAGCCAGATTGCCCGACAGATCGGCAACCCGAGTGCGGTACGCGCAGTGGGCGCAGCCAATGGGCGCAACCCAATCTCGATCATTGCGCCGTGTCACCGTGTCATCGGCGCATCGGGCGGGCTGACGGGGTTCGCCGGGGGCCTGGCAGCCAAGCAGTATCTGCTGGCGCTCGAAGGCTTCGGTCAGGCCGAACTGGCCTTTTAAGTCGGCAGGCGATGTACGGCGCTGTCGTGGAAGCAAATGTAAAAAGAAATTTCAAAGAGTCCCTGCGGTCCATTATTTCATCACCCCTTCAAGAGGAAAAACGGTCATGAAATTCTCCGCAGTCTCCCAATCCCTGTCCCGCTGGGCCGGTAGCCCACGCACGTTCTACGCGGCGGTGGCGTTGATCCTTGCGTGGAGCTTGAGCGGGCCTTATTTCCACTACAACGACACCTGGCAATTGATCATCAACACCTCGACTACCATCATCACCTTTCTGATGGTCTTCCTGATCCAGAATACGCAGAACCGCGACAATGACATCCTGCACATCAAGATCGACGAGCTATTGCGGGTGTCCAAGGATGCGCAGAATGCCGTGCTTAGCCTGGATGGCCTGGATCGCAAGGAACTGGAAAAACTGCGCCAGGAATACCGCGCTATCGGCAAAGCCGGCACTGTGAACCTCAACAGCAGTTGTGGGCCTGCCGCAGACGATGCCGCGCCGATTAAAACCGATTTGAACCAGGCGTAAAAAAAACGGCGGTTGGAGCTGATCCAACCGCCGTTTTTCAATTCGATACAGTGTCAACCGTCGCCTTGATGACCTTTGCCGTAGGTCGAGGCCAATGCACGGGCTTTCTGAAGACGCTCTTCCAGCTTCGGTAGCGTTTCGTCCACCAGGGCCTTTATTTCCGGGACACTCGACGCGGCGCCTTCCTGCTTGAACAGGGCGATGGCGTCTTCGTTTTCCTTCACCTGCTGCGCGGTGTAAGCCGCGTCAAAGGAGTCGCCGTCCTTGAGTTCGGGCATCAGGGTTTCGGCTTTATCGACGATCTTCTCCCGCGGTGCCACGGGCAGGTCGAGCTTCTTGGCGATGGCTGCCAGATGCTGGTTGGCCAGGGTCCGCTCGTTGATCACCTCGATGGTGTAGTCCTTGATTTCCTGGGACGAGGTTTTGGCGTGGGCCATGCGACTGGTTTCGATATCGGCCATGCCCTTGGCCGAAGCCTGCTCGATGAATTCAGCGGGCGACTGGGCGAAAGCACTGCTGGCGCCGAGGCCCAGCAGCATCGCGAAACTGGCGGTGCGTAACCGGATAGCCATGCGGCTCATGATGGGTTCCTCCAGGCTGAAAATAAGTGCGGGAGAGCACACCCCGCCCTCAATTCGAATTTTCAGGGCGGTAAAGGTTTAAAAAAAACTTGTTAGTACGACGAACGGTCGCCTTCGACGAACGAAGTAAACTGTTGGTACGGTGAGCCTGTAGTATGTTGCACTACAAACCACTACATCGAGGCAGTTATGTCTGTCATGTCCCTACGTATACCCGAAGATGTCGCTGACACGCTTGCGAGTCTCGCCAAGGCCACCGGGCGCAGCAAATCTTTTCTCGCCGTTGATGCCTTACGTGAATACCTGACGCGCGAAGCGTGGCAAATTGAGGAAATTCAAAAAGCATTAACAGAAGCTGATTCGGGTGATTTCGCGACAGATGCCGAGGTAAAAGCAGTCGCTGATAAATGGCGCAACAATGCAGGTTGAGTGGCTGAGGGCAGCCCTCAGGAACCTTGATGATGAAGCGGCTTATATTGCCGAAGAAAATCCCAAAGCAGCTCACGAATTTGTCCAGGCAGTTTTGACTGGGCTTGAACACATTGCTGAGTTTCCCGCGCTGGGAAAAGAGGGGCGCGTGCCTGGAACTCGCGAATGGGTTGTGCCTCGATGGCCCTATATCGTGCCATATCGCATCAGAGATGGGCGATTGCAGGTAATGCGGATTTTCCATACTCGGCGCCAGCCACCCGCATCCTGGTAGTGAATATTCAGCCCTGTAACCCTCCCTGCACCCGCCCGATCAACCACTGCAACCCCGCATCTCCACCCCGCCTCCCATGCCAGGCCAGTTCGAACGCAAACGACGGGATATGAAACGGCGGCGGCACCGCCAGCAAGTGCCTGTGATCGATATTGAGCAAACCTCGGGACGAGACGGTAAGGATCAGGTCGGTGCCTTGAATCAACTGCGGCGCCACGCCCCAATGCGGCAGACTGACCACCACATGCCGCCGCTCACGAATCGCCGTCAACGCCCGCTCGATCTCCGGTGTGCCGCTGCCGCGCATTTCCAGCAATACATGGGGACGTGACATGTAAGTCGGCAGGTCCAGCGTGCCACTTGCCGGCAGGCTGTTGCGGTCCACCAGGCAGGTGTAGTGCTCTTCGAACAACGGCGTGGTGCGTAATTCGGCGGGCATGTCGGGGAAGACACCCGCCGCCAGGTCGAGGTCGCCGTTGACCACCCCGTCAATCATGCCTTCACGGCTGGCCTGGATGATTTGCAGATCGATACCCGGCGCTTCACTGCGCAACGTACGCACAAGGTTGGGTAGGAAAATCGCCGCACTGTAGTCAGACATCGCCAAACGAAATTTGCGCCTGGCTGAAGCAGGATCAAAGCGATTCGGTGCCAGCAGGGTCTGCACCTGGGCCAGGGCTTCAGCCAGTGGCGTGGCCAACTCAAGTGCGCGAGCGGTCGGCACCAGGCTACCGCCCTGGCGCACCAGCAGCGGATCGCCAAGCAGGTCACGCAAACGCGCCAGGGCGTGGCTCACCGCCGGCTGGCTCAGGTGCAGGCGCTCGGCGGCGCGAGTGACGTGTTGCTCGCTGAGCAAGACGTCGAGAATCACCAGCAAGTTAAGGTCGATGCGACGCAGATCATTCACCAGTTGCATGCCCGTCATGACAATTCGGAATTTAAATTTGCGCGATGAATAGCCTAGAGTCCAGCAAAACCTCTGGGAGATCTGAGATGACGACGTTGCATTGGGTGGGTTTGCTGGCGCTGGCGGCCATCGCCGGGGCGGTGGTTCCGTTTCAGAGCGCGATAAACGCTAACCTCGAGCGCGGGCTAGGCCATCCGTTATGGGCCACCCTGGCGTCGCTGCTGGTGAGCATCATCGTATTGCTGCCGGTGATCCTGGCGCTGCGCTTACCGTTGCCGAGCCTGGCGTTTATCACCCAGGCACCGCTGTGGATGTGGGCGGGGGGCGCGTTTGGCGTGTGCTTTATTTCCCTGGCGTTAATGTTGCTGCCAAAGCTTGGCGCATCGGGATTTATCGCCTTGGCCATGGCCGGGCAGATCCTGGCGTCGCTGGTGCTGGATCATTTCGGCCTGTTCGGCCTGGCTGAGCGCCAACTCACAACGCCCCGGGTGCTGGGGGCGTTGTTATTGATCGGCGGCGTGGTGTTGATCCAGTTCAGCGCCTCCCCCGCCCGCGCGCTGACAACGGCGAGCTGATCAGGCTCTGTCTCAGCCCCTGTCGAGCGTGCGCAACTTCTGCGGCAGCCCCCACAGCAGCAGCGCCGCGGCCAGCAGCGCGCACACGCCGATCACGTAGAGCGCCGGCGTGGTGCTGCCGGTGAGGTCCCTGATCCGCCCCACCATCACCGGGCTGACAATACCACCAAATTGACCGAGGGTATTGATCACCGCAATACCGCCCGCCGCGCCTGCCCCCGCGCCGGCCAACAACTTGGGTGGCAGCGTCCAGAAGGTCGGGATCGAGGCAATGATGCCGGCACCCAACATGCCCAGGGCGATGATCAGGAACGTGGTGTGGTCGGCGAAGATCCCGGCGCTGAAGAACCCCAGCGCGCCGAGTGACACCAGGCCGCAGACAAACTTGCGACGCTCACCGGTAGCGTCCGACAGCCGCCCGATCACGACCATCGTGATCGCGCCGCACACATAAGGAATCGCCGTGAGCAAGCCAATCATCACCGGGCTCTGGGTGCCGGCGCTGCGGATCAGTTGCGGCGCCCAGAAATTGAGCCCGTACGACGCCACCTGGATCAGGAAGTAGATAAAGCCCAACATCAGGAAGCCAGGAATGCGGATCGCCGACAACAGCGAGCCACCATGCTGGTTCGGCTCATGCTTGGCGATACGGCTAGCCAACAAGGTCTTCTCCGCCGGGCTCAGCCACTGGGCGTCTTCGATGCGGTCCTTGAGCAACGTCAACACCAGGAACCCCAGGCCCACACACGGCAAGCCGCCGAGCAGGAACAGCCAGTGCCAGCCACGCATATGCAGCACGCCATCAAGGTGTTGCAGCACCAGCCCCGAAAACGGCGCGCCCACCAGCCCGGCAAAGGCCGACGCGAGGAACAGCATCGACGTGATTCGCCCCCGGAAGTGCTGCGGGAACCACAACGTCAGGTAATACAACACGCCGGGCGCGAAACCCGCTTCCATCGCACCGATGAGGAAGCGCAGCACATAAAACTGCCATTCGGCCGTGACAAACACCATGGCCGCCGTTGCCAGGCCCCACGACATCATGATCCGCGCGATCCAACGCCGCGCGCCGACCTTGTAGAGCATCATGTTGCTCGGTACTTCGAAGATGACATAGCCCACCACAAACAACCCGGCACCCAGGCCATAGGCGGTATCGCTCAGGCTCAGGTCCGCTTGCAGCTGGAACTTGGCGAAGCTGATGTTGATCCGGTCAAAAAACGCAAACAGGTAGCACACCATGATCAGCGGCATCAGGCGCCAGGCGACCTTGCTGACCAGGGCTTTTTCGGCAGCGATCTCAGCGGCCGGGCGTACGCCGGCCTCCAACGTATTAGTGCTCATGGTTTCTCTCCAGCGGACTGCTCACAGGGCGTCCGATTGTTTTTGTTGTCTGGCAGGTCGTTACAGCGTGGCGATAGAGCCTGCTATGTGGCCCGGTGGTGGATGCAGGTCGCAGTTGCGCCCGGCCTTGGCCACCTGGCCAGGCAGTTCATGAGCCAGCAGGGCCGGCAAGCGGCGGGACATTTGCAGCAGGTGCGGCAGGTCGATACCGGTGTGGATGCCAACCTCGTCACACAGGTTGACCAAATCCTCGGTGCAGATATTGCCCGATGCCCCTGGCGCAAACGGGCAGCCGCCCAAGCCGCCAAGCGCCGCGTCAAATCGGCGGGCACCGGCTTCGTAAGCGGCCAGCACATTGCACAATCCGAGGCCGCGGGTATTGTGGAAATGCAGGGTCAGGTCACTGGCGGATACGCGCTCCAGCACACGCTTGACCAGGCGCTCCACTTGACGCGGATTGGCCATGCCCGTGGTGTCGGCCAGGCTGATGCCCTGGATGCCGAGTTTTTGATACGCCTCGACGATGTGCAACACACGGTCTTCATCGATCTTGCCTTCGAACGGGCAACCGAACGTGGTGGCGATGCTGCCGTTGAGGCGCACCGGGTACTCGGCGGCGAAGCGTGTGATGTCGGCAAACGCAGCCAACGAGGCCTCGCAGCGCATGCGCATATTGGCCAGGTTGTGCGTCTGGCTGGCGGACATCACCAGGTTCAACTCATCGGCGCGGGACTCGATGGCACGCTGCGCGCCCTTGAGGTTGGGGATCAAGGCCACATAGATCACACCAGCTTTGCGCTCAATACCGTGGAACACTTGCTCGCCATCGCGCAACGCCGGGATGGCCTTGGGCGAGACAAATGAACCGGCTTCGATCCGCGAAAAACCCGCCAGGGAAAGCTGGTCGATCAAGGCGATCTTGTCAGCCGTTTCGACCCAGGTCGGCTCGATTTGCAGGCCGTCGCGCGGGGACACTTCCTGCACGATCAGCGGGTCGCCATAGTCGGTGATCATTGCACCACTCCCGAGGCTTTCAGGCGTTGAATATCGGCAGCCGTCAGGCCAAGGTCGCCAAGGATGTCATCCGTGTGCTGGCCCAGGCTCGGGCCCTGCCAGTTCACACCGCCGGGGGTGTCTGAGAGTTTGGGCACAATGCCGGGCATCTTCACCGACACGCCGCCGGGCAACTGGGCATTGAGCAACATATCGCGCGCCTGGTAATGCGGGTCGCTGACGATATCGGCCACCGAGTAGATACGCCCGGCCGGCACTTGCGCCGCTTCCAGGGCACTGAGCACCTGATCGATGGGCAAGCTGCTGGTCCAGTGGGTAATGGCGGCGTCGAGCAAACCACTCTGGGCGGCGCGGCCATCGTTGTGGGCGAATTCGGGTGCGTCGGCCAGGTCGACACGGCCGATGGCGGTCATCAGGCGTTTGTAGATCGGGTCGCTGTTGCCGGCGATCACCACGTAGGCGCCGTCGGCGGTCAGGTAGGTATTGGACGGTGCAATGCCGGGCAAGGCGCCGCCGCTGCGTTCACGCACATGGCCGAGCATGTCGTATTCCGGCACCAGGCTTTCCATCAGATTGAACACGCTTTCGGCCAGCGACACGTCGACAACCTGCCCATCGCCCTGACCGGTCTTGACGCGCAACAGTGACATCAACGCGCCGATCACGCCGTGCAGCGAAGCGAGCGAATCCCCCAGGCTCACGCCGACCCGCGCCGGCGGCGAATCCGGGTGGCCGGTGGTGTAGCGAATGCCGCCCATGGCCTCGCCGATGGCACCGAAGCCCGGACGGTCGCGATACGGGCCGGTCTGGCCGTAGCCGGAGATACGCACCAGGGTCAGCTTGGGGTTGAGCGCATGCAACACGTCCCAGCCCAGGCCGAGTTTTTCCAGGCCGCCGGGGCGCAGGTTTTCGATGAGCACATCGGCGTCACCCAGCAGTTGCTTGATCAGCTCCAGGCCTGCCGGCGACTTGAGATCCAGCGCCAGCGACTTCTTGTTGCGCGACTGCAGGTACCACCACAACGACGTGCCTTCGTGCAGCTTTCTCCATTTGCGAAGCGGATCGCCCTGCCCCATGGCTTCGATCTTGATCACCTCGGCGCCGAAGTCGGCCATCAGCCGGGCGGCGAACGGCGCGGCGATCAGCGTGCCGATCTCGATCACCTTGATACCGCTCAGGGGAGCCGTCATGGGGTGTACCTCTTATTTTTGGAATGTACGGCCAAGGCTAGAGGACAGCCACCCGGGAAATCCAACCGTCAGTTGGCAAGGAGCGTTCGCGAAACGCGAACGATCAAGGAATAATCTGTCAGACCAGGCTTTCGGGTCGCTCTAGAACAGGCGCGGCCATTCTCAGGTAGTCGAACAGCAATCGACTGACGGGCGACAGCAACGCTTCATCGCGCACCACGAGGATCAAGCTGCGATCCGACCAGGCATCCGTCAAGGGCACGGCATGCAAGCCCAGCGCGCGACCAAACAACTCATACGCCTTATGGGGCAAGATCCCGATGCCCATATGGGCCTGGACCATCCGGCACATGGCATCGAACCCCGGCACATGAATGCGCAGGCGCAGCATCCTGCCGGCCTCGCGCGCGGCGGCGTGGGTGCGCATATTAATGGAGCTGGCGGCGTGCAGGCCGACGTAATCGCTGCCCAGGGTTTCGGCAAAAGCCAGGCTTTCGCGCGCCGCCAGCGGGTGATCCGCCGGCATCAGTACCACCAGTTTGTCGTGGCGATAGGTCACGCCCGGCAGGCCTTTGGTGTCGGTGTCACTGGAGCAGATCCCGAGGTCCGCCACCCCATCCAGAACACCCTGCACCACGCCATTGCTGGGGCGCTCCTCCAAATCGGTTTTCACCTCGGGATGCAACTCGGAAAAATCCCGCAGGTCCTCGGGAAGAAACTGAATGATCGCCGACAGATTGGCCAGCATCCGCACATACCCGCGCACGCCGTGGCTGTGTTCGCCCAGCTCCAACCCCATCTTCTCGACGTTGAACAGCATCTGCCGCGCATGGTGCAGCAAGGTTTCACCGGCGGCCGTCAGGTCCATGCCCTTGGCCCGGCGCACGAACAGGCTCACGCCCAGCACCTGCTCAAGCTCCATCAGGCGCTTGCTGGCAGCCGACACGGCAATCGCCTCACGGTTGGCAGCGCGGGTCAGCGTGCCCTCCTCGAACACCGCGACGAACAGCTGCAGCGTGATCAGGTCCAGGCGACGCACCAGGCTCTTGTGCAGCATCAGCGACGCTCATTGGCCAAGCGATTGATCTGCGCCTGTTCCACCACCGGCTGCGGCGCGCCGTGGCTTACAACCTGCAACATCGCCCGGCCCACCGTCTCGGTGCTCACCACCCAATCCGGGTTTACCCGACGTACCAACGACAGCAATGGCCCAAGCACGCAATAAAAGAGCCGGTACAACGGCGTCTTCGAACGCACACCGTGCAACGGCTGAATCAGCCCCGGGCGAAACAGGTAAACCGCCTTGAACGGCAGGCGCAACAAGGCGTTCTCCGTCTTGCCCTTGACCCGCGCCCACATCGATTTGCCCGCCTCGGAACTGTCGGTGCCCGCGCCGGAAACATAGACAAACGTCATCTGCGGGTTGAGCCGCGCCAGGGTGCTGGCGGCAACGAGGGTGAGGTCATACGTGAGGTGGGTGTACCGGGCTTCATTCATCCCCGCCGACGAAACACCGAGGCAAAAAAAACACGCATCAAAGCCTTGCAGCAGGTTTTCCAGCGGTTGGAAATCCAGCATGTCGCTGTGCAACACCTGGTGCAGCTTACCGTGCTCCAGGGTCAACGGCGTGCGGCCAACGGTGACGATCTCCTGAACGTCGACGGCCTGCAGGCACTCGCGTAGAACACCCTGGCCGACCATGCCGGTGGCGCCGAATAACAGAACTCTCATTAAGGGACCTCAGCGGCAAGCCGCAAGCTTAAAGCTCAAGTTGAATGCAGTTCAGCTTGTAGCTTACCGCTTGCAGCTCACAACTGCCCCATTCAGAACGCGTTGCGAAAGATCTCCTCGATCTGACGCTGATCCGCCCTGCGCGGGTTGGTCAGCCCGCACGCATCCTTCAGCGCATTGGTTGCCAGCAGTGGAATGTCTTGCAACTTGGCGCCCAACTCGCGCAACCCGGCGGGAATCTCAACGTCATGGGCCAGGCTGCGAATGGCCGCGATGGCCGCCTGGGCGCCCTCTTCGTCAGTGTTGCCCTTGATGTCGGCGCCCAGCGCGCGGCCCACATCGCTCAGGCGTTTGGCGCTGACGCTGGCGTTGAAGCTTTGCACGTGGGGCAGCAACACTGCGTTGCACACGCCGTGGGGCAGGTCGTAGAAACCACCCAGTTGGTGCGCCATGGCGTGCACGAAACCCAGGGACGCATTGTTGAACGCCATCCCGGCAAGAAACTGCGCGTAGGCCATATTCTCCCGCGCGGCCTTGTCGCTGCCATCGCGAACGGCCAGGCGCAGGTTGGCGCTGATCAGTTCGATGGCCTTGATTGCGCAGGCATCGGTGATGGGTGTGGCGGCGGTGGATACGTAGGCTTCGATGGCATGGGTCAGCGCGTCCATGCCGGTGGCGGCAGTGAGGCCCTTGGGCATGCCCACCATCAGGCTCGGGTCGTTGACCGACAGCAGCGGCGTGACGTTGCGGTCGACGATGGCCATTTTCACGTGGCGGCTTTCGTCGGTGATGATGCAGAAACGGGTCATCTCGCTGGCGGTGCCGGCGGTGGTGTTGATGGCCACCAGCGGCAGTTGCGGTTTGCTCGATTGGTCGACGCCTTCATAGTCGCCGATATGACCGCCGTTGGTGGCGCACAGGGCGATGCCCTTGGCGCAGTCGTGAGGCGAACCGCCGCCCAGGGACACTACGAAGTCACAGTCGCTCTGCTGCAACAGCGCCAGGCCTTTCTCGACGTTGTCCACATTGGGATTGGGCTTGGCGCCGTCGTAGATCACCGAGTCGATGTCCTGCATCGCCAGTTTCTCGGCAATCATGCTCGCTACACCGGCCTTGGCCAGACCGGCGTCGGTGACGATCAGCGCCTTGCGAAAACCGTAGTTACGAATGGCGATCATGGCTTCGTCGAGGCAATCGGTGCCCATGATATTCACGGCGGGAATGAAGAAGGTGCTGCTCATGGCGAATCCTCAGAGGCGTTATGCCCACAGAATCAACCGATGACGCATGCGGCATCTTGATCAGGATCAACGCCTGGCCGTGATAAAGTCACCGCTCAGCCGATTTCGAGTAGAACCGCACCAATGAAGGATTTCCAGGATATTGACGCCCACCTTGAAGACTGGAGCGCAGTGCGTGCGACCCTCGACTTCAACGGGATTCTGATCGGCAACGGCGCCAGCCGTACGATTTGGGAAGACTTTGCCTACGACTCACTGTTCGAAAACGCACGCACCGTCGAAGAAAAACCCCTGAGCCAATCCGAACTCAGCGTGTTCGACGCCTTGCAAACCCGCAGTTTCGAACAAGCGCTGGGCGCGCTGAAGACCACCAACCGGGTCAACAAGGCCCTGGCAGTCAGTTCGGCGGCGCCGCGCAATCGCTACTATGCAATCAAGGAAGCCCTGATCAACACCATCCATGCCGTGCACATCCCATGGCGCCTGGTGCAGCCCTCGACCTTGGCGACCATCAGCAGCGAACTGATGAATTACCCCACGGTATTCACCAGCAATTACGACCTGCTCAATTATTGGGCGATCCTGCACGCACCGGGCATCGACGACCTGTTCCGCAGCGCCGACGCCAGCTTCGACCTGCGCGACACTCGCACAAGCGCCACGCGTATTCTCTACCTGCACGGCGGCCTGCACCTGGTGCGTAACCTCGACGGCACCGCGCGCAAATTGCCGACCACCAACAGCACCTTGCTCAGCAGTTTTGCCATCAACAACACCATCAAAACCCTGGACGATGTGCCGTTGTTTGTCAGCGAGGGCAAGGTTGAGGAAAAGCTCAAGACCATCCGCAGTTCGGATTATCTGTCGTTCTGCTATGAACAGCTGCTGAACCACAAAGGCACGCTGTGCATCTTCGGCCATGGTCTTGGGCCGCAGGACGCACACTTGGTGGATGCGATTCGCCAGGCCCGGCCGTCGACCCTGGCGATTTCGGTGTCGGGGCGCAGCGACGGGTTTATTCGCCAGCAGAAGCGCCGATATTCCCAGCTGTTTGATGGCACGGGGGTGGAACTGAAGTTCTTTGCGGCGCGTACGCATCCATTGGGCAATCCGGCACTGTCCGTACCCGTCGAACACTGAATCTATGGGCGACGCCGTTCAACTGTGGGAGCTGGCTTGCCTGCGATAGCGGCGTGTCAGTCACCACCGTCATCGCAGGCAAGCCAGCTCCCACAGCGACCGCGTCGGCTCTCAGGTCAGGTAGCCATCGGCGCGCAGCAGGGTTTCCAGGCAGTGCTCGGTGATGTGGTAGAACGCCTTCAGCTCCTGGATTTTCTCCACCAACTGCGCGCTGTCCAAAGGCTCGGCGCGCTTGACCGCGAGGATCATCTTGTTCTTGTTGGTGTGTTCCAGCGAGATGAACTCGAACACCTTGGTCTCGTAACCGCAGGCTTCGAGGAACAACGCGCGCAGGCTGTCAGTGACCATCTCCGCCTGCTGGCCCAGGTGCAGGCCGTATTGCAGCATTGGCTTGAGCAGCACCGGGCTCTGGATCTGCAGGCGGATCTGCTTATGGCAGCACGGCGAGCACAGGATGATCGACGCGCCGGAGCGAATGCCGGTGTGAATCGCATAGTCCGTAGCAATGTCGCAGGCATGCAGGGCGATCATCACGTCCAACTCGCTCGGCGCCACACTGCGCACATCGCCGCATTTGAACACCAGCCCCGGATGTTCCAGGCGGGCGGCGGCGGTGTTGCACAGGGTCACCATGTCTTCGCGCAATTCAACACCGGTCACTTCGGCTTCGGCCTTGAGGGTGTTGCGCAGGTAGTCGTGGATGGCGAACGTCAGGTAACCCTTGCCCGAGCCAAAGTCGGCCACGCGCACCGGTTGATCCAGCTTCAAGGGTGACGAGGTCAGCGCATGGCTGAACACTTCGATGAACTTGTTGATCTGCTTCCACTTGCGCGACATCGACGGGATCAGCGCCTGCCTGGCATCGGTCACGCCCAGGTCAGCGAGGAACGGCCGGCTCAGGTCGAGAAAACGATGCTTCTCGCGGTTATGCTCGGCCGAAGGCGCTTCGCGCAGTTGCTGCGGTTTGCTTTTGAACAGCGAGCTTTTGTTCTTCTTGCTGTATTCGAGCTGGGCTTCGTCGGTCAGCGACAGCAGGTGCGCGTTCTTGAACTGAGCCGGCAGCAGTTCGGCAATCACCGCCACGCCTTCTGCCACAGGAAAGTTCTTGGTGATGTCGCGGGTCTTGTAGCGATAGACGAAGGACAGGCATGGCTGCTCCTTGACCGTCACAGGCTTGATGATCAGCCGCTGCAACTCGGCCTCGGTACCCACGTACTTGGCCAGCACCAGTTTGATGAAGGCGTTCTGCGCGAGGCTTGCGCTGAGCAGTTCGATGAACTGGGCGTGATGATCCGGTTGAGCGGTGACAGACATGAACAAAAACGCCTCGGGCAGGGAATGCAGGGCATTTTAGGGGGGATGGGGGTTTTGGGCACGGGGTTATTTGATCAACGGTAACCCGATTGGCCTGCAGAGAACCCAATGTGGGTGCGGCGGTGCGACGATTCGACTTGCTCGCGAATGCGGTGTGTCAGTTAAAGAACTTGTATCTGACACACCGCATTCGCGAGCAAGCCCGCTCCCACAGGTTGGTGCAGTGTTGTTTCGGCTATTCGAGTACAACCAGCCGATTGGGCAGCTCATTACGCGCCTGCGTCACCGGCACATGCACCTTCAACAACTCGCCGCAGGCTTCAATGCAACTGATAAACCCGGCCAGCGTCTGCCCCTGTTTCACCTGCTGGGTAAACGCCTTGACGATCGCATCCCAGCAACTGTCATCCAGGCGCGCGGAGATGCCGTTATCCACCAGAATCTCCACATACCGCTCAGCCTCGCTGACAAAAATCAGCACCCCGGTACTGCCCACGGTGTGGTGCAGGTTCTGCTCCAGGAACTGCCGCCGCGCCAGGTTGGATGCCCGCCAATGACGCACCGAGCGGGGGATCAACCGCGTAGTGACCTTGGGCAAGCGGAACACCAGGCACAACACGATGAACGTCGCCCATTGCGCCAGCAGCAAGGTGTACATGGTCAGGTAACCCGACAAGTAATGCACCACACCCGGCACCACCAACGCGATCAGGCTGGCCCACAACAGCGGGATGTAGGCGTAGTCATCCGCGCGGGCGGCCAATACGGTCACCAGTTCCGCGTCGGTGGTTTTTTCCACGCGGGCGATCGCTTCGGCGACTTGGCGCTGCTCGTGTTCAGTCAGTAATGCCATGGTTGTAGTTGCTCTCTGATTATTGTCATCACCACCCGCCCGAAGCCCCGCCGCCGCCGAAGCCGCCACCGCCGCCCCGGAAACCGCCGCCACCTCCCCCGCCTCCGCCGCCGCGCCCGCTGCTGCTGAGAATCGCCAGCAGGATCGCGCCGACCGGCAGCCCCATGCGATTGCACAGCCACAACACGCCGATCAACAGGATAAACAGGCCAATGGAAAATCCGGGATTATCCTTGGCAAAGTTGGCGTCCGCCACATGGGCCGGCACCGCCAATGGCTCGCCGCCCACCACCTGCACCATCGCCGCCACGCCGTCGCTGATGCCCTGGCTGAAATTGCCGGCCTTGAACTTGGGCGCAATCACCTGGTTGATGATCACCCACGACTGCGCATCGGTGAGCACGCCTTCCAGGCCGTAGCCGACTTCGATGCGCAATTTGCGCTCATCGCGGGCGACGATCAACAGCGCGCCGTTGTCCTTGCCCTTCTGGCCGATACCCCAGTGGCGGCCCAATTGATAACCGAAGTCCTCAATCGGCACCCCCTGCAAATCGGGCACGGTGACCACCACGACCTGGTTGCCGGTGGTCTGCTCCAGCGCCTGCAACTGTTGCGTCAGCCGCTGGCGCGTTGCTTCGTCCAGCATTTGGGCGTTATCCACCACCCGCCCGGTCAGCGCCGGTAAGGTCAGCGCCGCCTGGGCCACGCCCACGCAGGCCAACAGCCACAGCGCCAGGCCTATCCTTAATAAACGCATCGACACCTCAATGCAGCCTTATTTGAACTTCACTTGCGGCGCTTTATCGGCATCGGCACTGGTGGCTTCAAACGTGGCGCGAATCGGCAGGTCGCTGTACATCACGCTGTGCCACAGACGACCGGGAAAGGTGCGGATCTCGGTGTTGTAGGCCTGCACCGCCTGGATAAAGTCGCGGCGGGCCACGGCGATACGGTTTTCGGTGCCTTCCAGCTGCGACTGCAGGGCCAGGAAGTTCTGGTTGGCCTTCAGGTCCGGGTAGCGCTCGGACACCACCATCAAGCGGCTGAGTGCACCGCTCAAGCCGTCCTGGGCTTGCTGGAACTGCTTGAGTTTTTCCGGGTTGTCGAGGGTGCTGGCATCCACCTGGATCGAGGTGGCCTTGGCCCGCGCTTCAATCACGGCGGTGAGGGTGTCTTGCTCATGGGCGGCGTAGCCCTTGACCACCTCCACCAGGTTGGGGATCAGGTCGGCGCGGCGCTGGTACTGGTTCTGCACCTGGCCCCAGGCGGCCTTGGCCTGTTCATCCAGGGTGGGAATGTTGTTGATCCCGCAACCGCTCAGCACCGTGCTGATCAATAGCAAAGCCGCGGCTTTCAAGCCCCAGCGGTAACCTTGTGCTGCTTGCATGGTGTTTCTCCTGCCCAATCTTGATGGAATTTGACGACTAACCCTATAAACCACGCGCTTGGGGCATAATCCGCCACCACTGGATTGCGTCGAGCCAATCAGCTACAAAGATGCCCAGCGCGAAAAAGAGTTCAGAGTGTGCTGCATTTATCTGAACAACACCCGAACAACAATAGACGCTCCCCACATTTTGGCCGATCAGCCTCATCGCTGTGCAATGAGCCGAAAAAGGATATTCATGAAGAAGCTGTGCTTGCTCGGCCTTGTTGCCACTCTGGCCACCCAGCCCGTATGGGCAGAAACAAAGCCTGTCGCGCTTAAAGACAAGGACGCCTTTGTCAGCGACCTGCTCAAGCAGATGACCCTGGACGAAAAGATCGGCCAGTTGCGCCTGATCAGCATCGGCCCCGAGATGCCCCGCGAGCTGATCCGCAAGGAAATCGCCGCCGGCCGCATCGGCGGCACGTTCAACTCCATCACCCGCCCGGAAAACCGTCCGATGCAGGACGCGGCCATGCGCAGCCGGCTGAAGATCCCGATGTTCTTCGCCTATGACGTGATCCACGGCCACCGCACGATTTTTCCGATCAGCCTGGCCCTGGCGTCCAGCTGGGACATGGACGCCATCGGCCGCTCCGGGCGCATCGCCGCCCAGGAAGCCGCCGCCGACAGCCTCGACATCACCTTCGCGCCGATGGTCGACATCTCCCGCGACCCACGCTGGGGCCGCACTTCCGAAGGTTTCGGTGAAGACACGTACCTGGTCTCGCGGATTGCCGAAGTGATGGTCAAGGCTTTCCAGGGCGTGAGCGCCGCGAATGCCGACAGCATCATGGCCAGCGTCAAGCACTTCGCCCTGTATGGCGCGGTGGAAGGCGGGCGTGACTACAACGTGGTCGACATGAGCCCGGTCAAGATGTACCAGGACTACCTGCCGCCGTACCACGCGGCAATCAAGGCCGGCTCCGGCGGCGTGATGGTGGCGCTCAACTCGATCAACGGCGTGCCCGCCACCGCCAACACCTGGCTGATGAACGACCTGTTGCGCAAGGACTGGGGCTTCAAGGGCCTGGCCGTGAGCGACCATGGCGCGATCTTCGAGCTGATCAAGCATGGCGTGGCCAAGGACGGGCGTGAAGCCGCCAAGCTGGCGATCAAGGCCGGCATCGACATGAGCATGAACGACTCGCTGTACGGCAAGGAATTGCCCGGCCTGCTCAAATCCGGAGAGATCGAGCAGAGCGACATTGACAATGCCGTGGGCGAAGTGCTCGGCGCCAAGTACGACATGGGCCTGTTCAAGGACCCGTACCTGCGCATCGGCAAGGCCGAGGATGATCCGGCCGACACCTACGCCGAAAGCCGCCTGCATCGCAGCGAGGCGCGCGACATCGCACGCCGCAGCCTGGTCCTGCTGAAAAACCGCAACAACACCCTGCCGCTGAAAAAATCCGCGACCATCGCCCTGGTCGGCCCGCTGGCCAAGGCACCGATCGACATGATGGGCAGTTGGGCCGCCGCCGGCAAACCGGAACAATCGGTCACCCTGCTCGACGGCTTGAACGCGGTGATCGGCGAAAAAGGCAAGATCATTTATGCCCAAGGCGCCAATATCACCAACGACAAGGCCGTGGTCGACTACCTTAACTTCCTCAACTTCGATGCCCCGGAAGTGGTGGATGACACCCGCCCTGCCCAAGTGATGATCGACGAGGCCGTGAAGGCTGCCAGGGATGCCGATGTGGTGGTGGCTGCCGTGGGTGAGTCCCGTGGCATGTCCCACGAATCCTCCAGCCGCACCGACCTGAACATCCCGCAAAGCCAGCGCGACCTGATCAAGGCCCTCAAAGCCACCGGCAAGCCGCTGGTACTGGTGCTGATGAACGGCCGCCCGCTGTCGATTCTTGAAGAGAACCAACAGGCGGACGCGGTCCTGGAGACCTGGTTCGCCGGCACCGAAGGCGGCAACGCCATCGCCGACGTGCTGTTTGGCGACTACAACCCGTCGGGCAAGCTGCCGATCACGTTCCCACGCTCGGTGGGGCAGATTCCGACCTACTACAACCACTTGACCATCGGCCGGCCGTTCACCCCAGGCAAGCCGGGCAACTACACCTCGCAGTACTTCGACGACACCACCGGCCCCCTGTTTCCGTTCGGGTATGGCTTGAGCTACACCACGTTCAACCTGTCGGACATGGCGCTGTCGTCCACTACTCTGAACAAGACCGGCAAGCTCGACGCCAGTGTGACGGTGACCAACACCGGCAAGATGGACGGTGAAACGGTCGTGCAGTTGTATATCCAGGACGTGGCCGGCTCGATGATCCGCCCGATCAAGGAGCTGAAGAACTTCCAGAAAATCATGCTCAAGGCTGGCGAGGAGCGCACGCTGCACTTCACCATCACCGAGGACGACTTGAAGTTCTACAACACCCAGCTCAAGTTCGCCGCGGAACCGGGCGAGTTCAATGTGCAGATCGGGCTGGATTCCCAGGATGTGCAGCAGCAGACTTTCGAGTTGCTGTAAGCCACGCAGCCCCCTCTTGCGTTGAAGAGGGGGCTTGCCCTAATGCCAGTCAGTTAAGCGTACATCGCTCCTACAAAAAACCTTAACTGACTGGCATTGGGGCTTGCCCTTACGTTTTCTCCGTCGGCATAAAGTCAAGTTTCGCTCTCCTGTCTCAGCCGCGCCCTACATTCCTTCCCCCGCCTGCTCGCACATCCTGTCTGCCCTGAATCAACGTGCAGATGGACTATGTTGCCGACGAAAAACGCCCCATGGGCCAATAACAAAGCCTCCTTTTACTCATCGTTCAAGCGAAAGGCGCTCGCGCTGTGCATGCTCGGAAGTTTGCCGGGCATACCTGTTGAAGCCGCGAGTTACAGCGAACAGGGGAAGCTCTACGACGCCGCCAGCTGGCGCAGCGATGAGTTCGAAAAAAGCTGGGGGCTGGGCGCCATCGGTGCCGATTACGCCTATGCCAGGGGGTTGAGTGGCGCCGGGGTAAACGTGGGGGTCTACGATTCCGGCACCGACTTGCGCCATGACGAGTTTGCCGGCAAACCGCATTCCGGCGTGCGCCTGGCAGACCCTGGATGCAAAAGCGATACGGTACTGTTCGGTGGCTGCTTCTTCAGTGAGGGTGATCGTTCCGCCGTGGAGCTGCTTGAGACACTACCGCCTGAGACTTTGCTTGCAGTGGAGGAGGGAATTGCCAACGGTGATTTCACCCGCGAACAAGTGGATGCCTACCTTAGAAAACAAGGGGCCCGCTATGATTCGCATGGCACCTTCGTGGCCGCCAACATACTCGCCAACCGAAATGGCGCCGGGGCCCATGGCGTAGCCTTCGCAGCCAACCTGAGTGCGCTGCGCAGGTTCAGCAACACTTACCAGGACGGCCCCGGTGTGCCAACGTACAGTATTGATAATCCTACGCCGGAGGCAGTCAAGGCCGCCTATGCCCAACTGCACGAGCAAAATGTGCGAGTGGTCAACCATAGCTGGGGGCCTCGCAACCCAGTGGCGGATGAAGCTGAGCTGGACATGGAATTGAACCGCGGCTATGTCGAACCAAAGGCCATCGCCGACGCAACCGTCAAATACGGGATACTCCAAGTATGGGCAGCGGGCAATACACTCACCCCCAACGCAACGCCGCAAGCAGCACCCTTTGCCGGGTTTCTTCCCAGCCTGCCGCGTGCGGTCGCCGAACTCGAGCGCTATTGGTTGAGCGTGGTCAACGTCAATCAGGCGCTGACCTTGAGCGATCGCTCGTTCCGCTGTGGCTTCAGTAAGGACTGGTGCCTGGCGTCGCCGGGAACGGACGTCACCTCGGCCTGGGTCACAGGCTCCATAAACACCGAAACCCACTATAGTAAGGAAGGCGACGCCGACGGTTTCAAAGTGACCGGCGACAAACCCGAATTTACAGACTTCACCGCTTCCGGCACCTCCTTCGCCGCGCCTCACGTAACTGGTGCGCTGGCTCTGCTGATCGAGCGCTTCCCTTACCTCGACAACCCGCAAATTCGCGATGTGCTGCTGACCACCGCCACCGACCTGGGTGAGCCTGGCGTCGACGATGTGTACGGCTGGGGCTTGGTAGACCTGAAAAAAGCCATCGACGGGCCCGGCCAACTGCGGGTGGACACGCAGGTCAACATGGACCGCCCCGCCGGCGGCGCGGTGGTATGGCAAGGCGGCGCATGGGACGACTGGCGCAACGACATCAGCGGCCCCGGGCGCCTGGAAAAAAGCGGCGCCGGCTGGTTGCGCCTGAGCGGCAATAACAGCTTTGCCGGGGCCACGCTCAACGCAGGCATTCTGGAGCTGAATGGCAATAACACCCTCAGGGGCGATGTGAACCTCGAAGGCGGCGTTCTGCGCCTGAACGGCTCCCTGGCCGTCGAGGGTGACTACCGTCAAGCGCCCGGCGCCACCTTGATGACTGGGCTGGTCGCCCAGGACCGGCCGGCAAAACTGCAGGTCGATAACCAGGCCACTGTCAACGGCGGCACGCTGTACCTGAGCGCACAACCCGGCACCTACCCATTGGGCCAGCAATACAGCATCCTCCAGGCAAAAGGTGCCGTGAGCGGCGAGTTTGCCGCGATCGACCATCGAGAGTTCTCGCCCTTCCTCAGCGTTTCCCAAGTCAAGCAAGCCAATAACCTGCTGGTCGAGTTTGTCCGTGGAAGGCCACTGGCTTCTGCGGCAAACACCGCCAACCAACGCGCCGTCGCCACGGCCGCCGACGCTCAAGCCGCGCCGACCCCGCTGCTGCAGCGCCTCACCGCACTGTTCCCCGAGCAGGCCCCCTCGGCCCTGGACCAACTGAGCGGCGAGCTGCATGCCAGTACCCAAGCGGCACTGATCGAAAACAGCCGGGTAGTGCGTGAAGCCGTACTCGACCGGCAGCGTAACGCCCATGGTCGTAGCGCTGCCGAGGCCGAAGCACTGAACGAGGGCGCCTGGGTGCAACTGCCGCGCCAGAGCGGCCAGCTGCAAGGCGATAGCAACACCGCCCGCGCGTCCCACAGCAGCACGGGCCTGTTGGTCGGGTTCGATCACCGGCTGGAACAAGGCACACGCGTGGGGGTGGTTGCGGGCAGCAGCACCGGCGAAGTGAAGGCCGGCGCTCGCGGCAAAGCGAGTGTCGACAGCTACCAATTGGGCCTGCACGTGGGGCACACCTGGGACGCTCTGGGCCTGTACGGCGGCATCGCCTACGCGCAGCATCAGATCGCAACCAAGCGCCGAGTCAGCTTTCCAGGCGTGGAGAATCGGCTGTCTGCCGACTACGCCAGCCGTACCGTGCAGGCATTCGCCGAGGCCAACTATCGCTTTAATCACGGTTTTTGGGATTGGCAGCCCTACCTGCAACTGGCCACTGTGCAACAGCGCAACGACGGCTTCACCGAACGCGGCGGCATGGCGGCACTGCGCGGCCAGCGCTCGAAAGACACCGTCAACCTGACTACTGGCGGTGTGCGCGTGAACCTCGACCTGGCCCAGGCACAGACCGGCCCGTCATGGTTGAGCCTGCGTGGCGGCCTGGCCTATACCCATGCCGGCGGCGACCGACAATCGACCACTCAAGTGGCCTGGGATGGCGGCGACGCCTTCAAGGTGAGCGGCGCCCCGTTGGATCGGCTCAGCACCCGACTGGAGCTGGGCGCCACCGCGCGCCTGAGCCGCAGCAGCGCGCTGGACCTGGCTTTCAGCCAACAGCGCGGCGAGCGTTCACGGGACCAGAACATCACGGCGCAGTATTCGTTGCAGTTCTAAACCGCGTAAGCAACCAAAGGCGAGGGCACCCTACCCTCGCCGATCCAACAGGTTGACCACCAACCTGTCGACCCACCCCCACAACCTTTGCTTCACCCGCCGCCACAGCGGCCGCGACTTCCATGCCTGCAGGCTCACCGCCTGGCTCTGGGCAAAATCGCGCTCGAAACTGCCCGCTACCGCCAGCGCCAATTCGGGGTCCAGTGCTTCCAGGTTGGCTTCCAGGTTGAAGCGCAAATTCCAGTGGTCGAAGTTGCACGAGCCGATGCTCACCCAGTCGTCCACCAACACCATCTTCAAATGCAGGAAACACGGTTGATATTCAAAAATCTGCACCCCCGAACGCAGCAACCGCGGGTAATAACGGTGCCCGGCATAACGCACGGACGGGTGATCGGTGCGTGGCCCGGTGAGCAGCAGGCGGACATCGACACCGCGCCCCGCCGCCCGACGTAACGCGCGACGCACGCTCCAGGTCGGCAGAAAGTACGGCGTGGCCAGCCAGATACGTTGCTGGCTGCTGTTCAAGGCGCGGATCAGCGATTGCAGGATGTCGCGATGCTGACGGGCGTCGGCATAGGCAACCCGCCCCAGGCCCGGCCCGGTCGCGGGCACCTTGGGCAAACGCGGCAGGCCAAAATGGGTGGCGGGTTTCCACTCGCGGCGGGCGGCGTTGGCGTGCCATTGACGGTCGAACAGCGCCTGCCAGTCCAGCACCAGCGGGCCGCTGATCTGCACCATCACTTCATGCCAGTCGGCGGTGTCCTGGCCCGGCGTCCAGAACTCATCCGTTACACCGGTGCCGCCGACCACCGCGATACCCTGGTCGATCAGCAACACCTTGCGGTGATCACGGTACAGATTGCGCATCCAGCGCCGCCAGCTCAGACGGTTGTAGAAACGCAGCTCCACACCGGCGTCGGTCAGGCGCTTGCGCAGCCCGAGGGTAAACGCCAGGCTGCCGTAATCATCGAACAGGCAACGCACCCGCACGCCGCGCTCGGCGGCGAGCACCAACGTCTGCACCATGGCCTCGGCACAGGCGCCGGCTTCCACCAGGTACAACTCCAGGTCGACCTGCCGCTCAGCCCGCGCTATGCCCACCAACATCTGCGGAAAGAAACTCGGCCCGTCGATAAGCAACTCGAACCGATTGGCGCTGCGCCACGGAAACACCGCGCCCCCCATGTCAGCGCGCCGTGAAAATCAGCACCGCACCCACCGGCACCGACAAACTGATCGATTTAAGCCCTGCGGCCTTGCGCAGCGTGGCCACGCCTGGCGCGAGGTCAAAATCCTCGGCATGCAGCACCACCGGCTCCAGGGTCACTATCTGGAAGCGGCGGTCGTCCAGGCGCGTGGCAAGTAGCTCGGCGCTGTAGGTCTGGGTCTTGCCGTGCAGGGTGACGTTCAGCGGCAAGCGCAACTCCAACTGCGCGCCGGGGGCCAGGTCATTGATCGGTTGCAGATTGATCTGCGCGCTGATCAACGCCTCGGGGAAGGTCTTGATCTCGAACAACTGGTTGCGCATGCGCTCATCGCGCAACGGGATGCCGCTGTTGACCGACTCCAGCTCCACTTCCACGTGCGCCGCGCCCGTGCCGTCGACCTTGCCGTGCAGCACCAGAAAGCGCTGGACCTCGGCGATTTCGGTGTTTTTGGTGGTGACGAACGACAGGCGTGAGGATTCGTTATCCAGGTACCAGTCGGCGTGGGCAGGCACCGCAGCGGCGGCCAGCAGTGAAAAAGCCAGCGGCTTGAATAGAGAAGCGTTGAACATAAAGACTCGGAGGGCGAAAAACCTGCACGAACCTTAAGCGCAATCGAATGAACGGCGCAAATCCAAATGTGGGAGCGGGCTTGCTCGCGAATACAGTGGGTCAGCCAAGTATAGGTAACTGATCCACCGCATTCGCGAGCAAGCCCGCTCCCACAGGGGTTCTGGGGTGTTTCAAGGATTCAAGCGGCAACCTTGGCGGTCGCCCAGCCAGCGTGCGGAATGGGTACGCCCCAACCCGCTGGCAGTCACTTCACTGCGCTCCGGGTTATCGCTGAACGCGCTGGTGGGCACGTACTGCGTCACATACCCCAGGCAATACTGCGCCGGATTATTCATCACATACCGGCACGAGCAATATTCCTTGGCCGTGTACGCCGCGATGATGTCGGGGAAGGCTTGCAGGTTGACGCGCTCGTGCCAGATCCACCCCAGCAGAGCGAGAAGCAGCAGGAGAAACAGGCTGGTAAACGGGCGACGGCGGATCATGGTTGCACCGCCGCAAGCACGCGCTTGAGCAGTTCGTTGTGGCGGTAGCTGCCGTCGCGGTCGTCGCCATAACGCACGATCACCAGGCGTTCGTCGGGCATCATGTACAGCGCCTGGCCCCAGTGGCCGAGGGCGGCGAAGGTATCGGCGGGAGCGTCGGGCCAGGGCCGTGGGGTGCCTTGATTGAGCCACCAGTGGCCGCCGGGGACGGCTTCGTCCTGGCCGGCTTTGTATTTATCGAACGGCTGGCGATTGAAGGTCACCCAATCCTTTGGCAGCAACTGTTGATCCCCCCAACGACCATCCCGCGCCATGAGCAGGCCGACGCGCGCCAGGTCGCGGGCAGTAAGGTAGGCGTAGGACGAGGCGACAAAGGTTTCATCGGCGTCGGTTTCCCACGTGGCACTGCGGATACCCAAGGGCTTGAACAGGGCGTCCCAGGGGTAACTCATATAAGCCTTGAGGCCGAGCATGCCTTTGAGGGCGGCGGACAGGATATTGGTGTCGCCGCTGGAGTAACGAAAGGCCTGGCCGGGTGCGCTGGCCGCCTCCGTATCCGCGGCAAAGTCAGCCATATCGGCGCGGCCACGGGTGTAGAGCATCGCCACCACTGAGGATTTCAGCGGCGCGTATTCGTAGTCTTCCTGCCAGTCCAGGCCCGAGGCCCAGTGCAGCAGGTCGGCCATGGTCACCGTTGGGTGCTGCTTCATCGGCGGGTAAAACCGCGCCACCGGGTCGGTCAACTTGAAGCGATTATCGCCGTAGGCCACGCCCAGCACGGTGGCCATCAGACTTTTGCTGATGGACCAGGTGAGGTGCGGCGTGCTGGCGGTGGTGGGCGCGGCATAACGTTCATAGACCACCACGCCGTCACGAATCACCAGCAATGCGTCGGTGCGAATGCCTTGGCGGGTGGCGTCGTCCCGAGCGGGGAAAGCGTAGGCCTCCAAGGCATCCACAGCGGGGCCCGTGAGCGGTGTGCCCTTGGCCCAGTCCTTATCGGGCCAGGCTTCGGCATGGGCGGTAACGGTGACGAACAGCAGCACAACGCACAGCAGGCCTCTGACCATGGACGCAGACTCAAGGGGCATTCAAGCCCGCGAGCGTAGCCTGCGCCGATGACAGATTTGCGACACAGAGCGCTGTCATCCAAGCGTCACCATAACTTCACGGAGATGACACCGGGCCTCCATAGCCTGACTTTGGACAACAAAGTCGACCGGCCGAAATCGTGGCCGGCACTCGGAGACTCGCCATGACTCAGATCGCCCGCATCAGCGACACCGGCAATGAACGCCGCCTGCAAGCCGAACGCCTGATCGGCGCACAGGCGTTGCAGGAAGCCCAGGCCCTGCGGTTCAACGTGTTCAGCGGCGAGTTCAACGCCAAGCTGAAAGGCGCTGAGCTGGGCCTGGACATGGATGACTATGATGTTCACTGCAGCCACATCGGCGTGCGGGACTTGAACAGCGGTCGACTCGTCGCCACCACCCGCTTGCTCGATCACCAGGCTGCCAGCACCCTGGGCCGGTTCTACAGCGAAGAAGAATTCAGCCTGCACGGTTTGCGGCACTTGCAAGGCCCGATCCTGGAGATCGGCCGCACCTGCGTCGACCCGGCCTACCGCAATGGCGGCACCATCGCTGTGTTGTGGGGTGAGTTGGCCGAAGTGCTCAACCAGGGCGGCTACAGCTACTTGATGGGGTGCGCGAGCATTCCGATGCACGATGGCGGCATCCAGGCCCACGCGATCATGCAACGCCTGCGCGAACGCTACCTGTGCAATGAACACCTGCGCGCCGAGCCGAAAAAACCGCTGCCGGCGCTGGACCTGCCGTCCAACGTGATCGCCGAAATGCCGCCGCTGCTCAAGGCCTACATGCGCCTGGGCGCGAAGATCTGCGGCGAGCCGTGCTGGGATGAAGATTTCCAGGTGGCCGACGTGTTCATCCTGCTCAAGCGTGATGAGTTGTGCCCCCGCTATGCTCGCCACTTCAAGGCGGCCATGTGATGAGCCGCCTGCGTGTGTACGGGCGCATTGCCCGCGTACTGGTGGTGGTTGCGCTGGGCTTGAGCATGGCCAGTGTGTTTGGTGTGTTTGAGCGCATGGGCATCGCTAACTCGATGGCGCGGCGCCAGCGCTGGTCGCGTTTTTTCATGGCGAGGCTGGCCAACGCCCTGCCCTTTCGCGTGACGGTTCACGGTGAGCTGCCGCAAAAACCGATGCTGTGGGTGAGCAATCATGTGTCGTGGACCGACATTCCGCTGCTGGGCATGGTCGCGCCGATGTCGTTCCTGTCCAAGGCCGAAGTGCGCACCTGGCCGGTCGCGGGCTGGCTGGCGGCCAAGGCCGGCAGCCTGTTTATCCGCCGCGGTTCGGGCGACAGCCAGTTGATCCGCAAGCAGATGACCCGCCACCTGGAACAGGCGCATCCGTTGCTGATGTTTCCGGAAGGCACCACCACCGACGGGCGCAGCCTGCGCACCTTCCACGGACGTCTGCTGGCCAGTGCAATCGATGCGGATGTGTCGCTGCAACCGGTGGCGATCCGTTACCTGCGCGATGGGCAAGTGGACCCGTTAGCGCCCTTTATTGGCGATGATGATTTGCTCTCGCACCTGATGCGTTTGTTTGCCAATGATCAGGGCGACGTGGAGATTCACGTGCTCAAACCGATTGCCTGCGCCGGGCAGGAACGCGCGGCGCTGGCGTATCAGGCGCAGCAGGCGGTGCAGAAGGCGTTGTTTGGGCCGGTGCCGGAGGCGGAGCAGGTGGTTGCTCGACCATTGGCAGCCTAAAGCGGGCACGGTCAAAAATGTGGGAGCGGGCTTGCTCGCGAATGCGGTGTGTCAGTCAAAGATATTCCACCTGAACCACCGCATTCGCGAGCAAGTCGAATCGTCGCACCGCCGCTCCCACATTTAGATCTCAGCAGTCAGTTGGATTTGTGCAAACGCCTGCAGCTCTGGGTAGAACGCTCTGAAGTCTTGGCTCAGCGGCTCATAGAGCATCCGCAATTCCTGCATCGCAAACCCCAGCTCCTCCGGCTGCGTCAGCCGCCGCGAAATCCCGCGCAACACCTGCTCCATCACCGCAAAATCGCGATAAGACCCCAGCCAATCATCCGCCGCCATATACGGCGCAATCTGCGCCAGCCGCCCAGGCAATTGCGGCTCGGCCGCCAGCACGCGGTACACCTGGGCAGTGAAGCGCTCCAATGGCTGATCGGCATACTCTGCCCAGTCCCGCGCCAGGCAGTGGTCGAAAAACACATCGAGGACGATCCCGGCATAGCGCCTGCGGGTCAGGCTGAAGCGTGACAACGCCTCCCCGACCAACGGGTGGCTGTCGGTGAAGCGGTCGATCGAGCGGTGCAGTTGGATGGCCGCTTCGATTGGCGGGCTGAATTGGCCCTGCAGGCGGCCTTTGACGAAATCGCCATACAGGCTGCCCAGCAGTTGCGCAGGAAGGTGACCGCCCAGGTGCAGATGTGCGAGATAATTCATGGCGCGCAGTCTAGCACTGCCGACAACGTATCGTTATAACCCGATATACCGATTCAGTCTGATTCCAGACCAAAATCATATTTGTATATCGGGATATACCGATTTAAAGTTCGCCTCATCGCGATATAACGCTGTACGACACCGAGCACCTGCCATGTCCATCGACCTCGACGAAATAATAAAAGCCCTGGCGCACCCAGTACGACGAGACATCCTCACCTGGCTCAAAGACCCGAAAGTGCAGTTTCCCGAGCAACTGCACAACCACGAACACGGCATCTGTGCCGGGCAGATCGACCAGCGCTGCGGCTTGTCCCAGTCGACCGTGTCGGCCCACCTGGCCACCTTGCAACGGGCGGGATTGATCAGCAGCCAGAAGGCCGGGCAGTGGCACTTTTTCAAACGCAACGAGGCGACCATCCAGGCCTTCCTCGCTGCGCTCATCACTGAACTCGGCGCTGACGACACCGCGGCGCTGTAAGCTAAGGAAACGATAATGCCCCTCTCGCTGCTCATACTGGCCCTCAGCGCCTTCGCCATCGGCACCACCGAATTCGTCATCATGGGCTTGCTGCCCGATGTGGCGGCGGACCTGGGCGTGTCGATTCCCGGCGCCGGCTGGCTGGTGACCGGCTACGCCCTGGGCGTGGCCATCGGCGCACCCTTCATGGCGCTGGCCACCGCCAGGCTGCCGCGCAAGGCGGCCCTGGTAGCGTTGATGGGAATCTTCATTGTCGGCAACCTGCTGTGCGCCCTGGCCAGTGACTACAACGTGCTGATGTTCGCACGTGTCGTCACCGCGCTGTGCCACGGTGCTTTCTTTGGTATCGGTTCAGTCGTAGCGGCCAACCTGGTGCCGGCCAACAAACGTGCGTCGGCCGTGGCCCTGATGTTCACCGGCCTGACCCTGGCCAACGTGCTCGGCGTTCCGCTGGGTACCGCACTGGGCCAGGAAGCCGGCTGGCGCTCGACCTTCTGGGCGGTGACGGTGATTGGCGTGATCGCCTTGATCGGCCTGATCCGCTTCCTGCCGGCCAAGCGTGATGAAGAAAAACTCGACATGCGCGCCGAACTCGCCGCCCTCAAGGGCGCGGGCATCTGGCTGTCGCTGAGCATGACCGCGCTGTTCGCCGCGTCTATGTTCACCCTTTTTACCTATGTTGCGCCGCTGCTGGGCGATGTCACCGGCGTGTCGCCCAAGGGCGTGACCTGGACGCTGCTGCTGATCGGCCTGGGCCTCACCGTGGGCAACATCATTGGCGGCAAGCTGGCGGACAAACGCCTGGCCGCCACTCTGATCGGCGTGTTCATCAGCATGGCGGTGGTGTCCACGGCGTTGAGCTGGACCAGCATCGCCGTGATCCCCACCGAAATCACCCTGTTCCTATGGGCCACCGCTTCGTTCGCCGCCGTGCCTGCGCTGCAGATCAACGTGGTGACCTTCGGCAAGGCCGCGCCGAACCTGGTGTCGACCCTCAACATCGGCGCCTTCAACATCGGCAACGCCCTCGGCGCCTGGGTCGGCGGCAGTGTGATTGCCCACGGTTTCGGCCTGACCAGCGTGCCGTTGGCCGCGGCGGCCCTGGCGATCCTGGCGCTGGTGGTGACCTTGATTACCTTCCGTCAGGGCGGCAATGCCGACCTGGCCCCTGTGACTAACTGATCAAACTCAAAGAAAGGTGCATCCCATGACGACTATTTTCGATCCGATCACACTGGGCGACCTGGAACTGTCGAACCGCATCATCATGGCGCCGCTGACCCGCTGCCGTGCCGACGCCGGCCGCATACCCAATGCGCTGATGGCCGAGTACTACGTGCAACGCGCATCCGCGGGGCTGATCCTCAGCGAAGCCACCTCGGTCACGCCAATGGGCGTGGGCTACCCCGATACGCCAGGCATCTGGTCCAACGACCAGGTACGCGGCTGGGCCAACATCACCAAGGCGGTACATGGCGCGGGCGGCAAGATCTTCCTGCAACTGTGGCATGTGGGCCGCATCTCGCATGAGTCCTACCTGAACGGCGAAACCCCGGTGGCTCCGAGTGCGATCCAGCCCAAAGGCCACGTCAGCCTGGTTCGCCCACTGGCTGACTACCCGACCCCACGCGCCCTGGAAACCGCTGAAATCGCCGACATCGTCGACGCCTACCGCACCGGCGCCGAGAACGCCAAGGCCGCCGGTTTCGATGGCGTGGAAATCCACGGCGCCAACGGCTACCTGCTCGACCAGTTCCTGCAGAGCAGCACCAACCAGCGCACCGACCAATACGGCGGTTCCCTGGAAAACCGTGCGCGCCTGCTGTTGGAAGTCACCGACGCCGCCATCGAAGTCTGGGGCGCCGGCCGCGTGGGCGTGCACCTGGCACCACGCGCTGACGCCCACGACATGGGCGATGACAATCTGGCCGAAACCTTCACCTACGTCGCCCGCGAACTGGGCAAGCGCGGCATTGCATTTATCTGCTCGCGTGAAAAGGAAGGTGCAGACAGCCTTGGCCCACAACTGAAGAAGGCTTTCGGTGGCGTGTACATCGCCAACGAACGCTTCACCAAGGACAGCGCCAATGCCTGGCTGGCCGAAGGCAAAGCGGATGCAGTGGCCTGGGGCGTGCCGTTCATCGCCAACCCGGACCTGCCGGCGCGCTTGAAGGCGGGTGCGCCGTTGAACGAAGCGCATCCGGAGACTTTCTACGCCAAGGGCCCGGTGGGGTATATCGACTACCCAACGCTGGCGCTGTAATCGCCTGAAACGCAAAAGCCCCGGCTGGCAACAACCGGGGCTTTTTTCACATCTACCTGGCATCCACTGCCTACCCCATGTGGGAGCGGGCTTGCTCGCGAAAGCGGTGGCTCAGTCACATTTTCAGTAATTGACACGCCGCCATCGCGGGCAAGCCCGCTCCCACATGTGAATACGCGCTGTTCTTAAGTAACAGGACTTCACAGAACGGCAACAAAATCGCTACAAAATACTTAGGCGGCTACCTACCAACCGCCCGCCAGCCCGTATATAAAGTCACCCCACCTATCAGGCAGAAGGACGATTGACTGTCCTTGGGCTTTACTGTTGACACAACCTGATGCAATTACGCATTTTGTCTCAATTGCGCAGGCTGGGGCTCCAGCGCAGCATGTCCAGCCCTGCGTCCACCCAGCGTTCGGCATCCTGATGCAGTTGGAAACTGTCGGGCACCAACAGCCACTGGCCGATCAGCCCGTTGATGTAGGCGTGAATGCACACCGCGCCACGGGTGGTATCGAAATTTTCCGGAAGCTGCCCGCGATGGACTGCGTTACGCAAGGTGAGGCCGATGCGCAGGTTGCATTCCAGGGTGTGGGTCTGGCGCTGGCGGCGCATGTCACACATTTCATCGGTGAATTCGCACTTATGAAACAGGATCTCGTTGATGCGCCGGGTTTTCGGGTCCAGGGCCACTTGATGGAACAAATGAATCAACAATTTGCGCATGCAGCCCAGCGGATCGAGCTCATCCTCGCTCTCACTTGCCCTGGCGAGCTCGTCCAGCGGCTCATGCAGCGTGTCGAGCAGCGCCTGCAGCAGGTCGGATTTATTGCTGAAGTGCCAATAGATGGCGCCCCGCGTCACACCCGCCAGCGCGGCGATGTCCGCCAGCGTCGTGCGCGCAACGCCGCGCGCATAGAAGGCTTGCTCGGCGGCATCGAGAATCTGGTTGCGCGTTTCCTGAGCTTCCTCTTTGGTACGACGAACCATGGCAGTAAAACCTCAATCAGGGCACTTGAGACAATCGTTAACGCAGCATTAATGCCCGGTCACGATCATCTGAATATTTGTGGGACGACACCGTCATGGGTGCCGAACGCAATGGAATCGAGGCGTTGCGCGTTGCTTTGTCAACATTGCGCGAAGCCTGTCAAGAGTTTACAAACAACCATGAACGTAAGTATATTGCGTAGCAAGCTACTTATCTACTCGCCGTTTATTTTTTACCCTTCCACACTTCTTGTGCGCACCCTGCGCGCCTGACCCGAGGATCTTCATGCAACTTAAGCCAGCTGTTACCGCTCTGGTCACTGCCGTCGCCCTGGCATCGCTGCTCAGCGGATGTAAAAAGGAAGAAGCGGCTCCGCCCGCTCAAGCCCCTCAGGTCGGCGTGGTCACCCTTCAACCGCAAGCCTTTACCCTGACGACCGAGCTGCCGGGCCGCACCACTGCCTACCGCATCGCGGAAGTTCGCCCGCAGGTCAACGGCATCATTCTCAAGCGCCTGTTCAAGGAAGGCGCAGACGTGAAGGAAGGGCAACAGCTCTACCAGATCGACCCGTCGGTGTACGAAGCCACGCTGAAAAGCGCGCAAGCCACCCTGACCCAGACCAAATCCATCACCGACCGCTACAAGCAGCTGGTCGATGAGCAAGCCGTGAGCCGTCAGGAATACGACACCGCTGTGGCCAACCGCATGACGGCGGAAGCCAACGTTCAAACCGCCCAGATCAACGTGCGGTACACCAAGGTGTACGCGCCGATTTCCGGGCGTATCGGCCGTTCTTCGGTCACCGAAGGCGCGCTGGTCAGCAACGGCCAGGCCGACTCCATGGCTGTGATCCAGCAACTGGACCCGATCTACGTCGACGTCACGCAGTCCTCGGCTGAAATGCTGAAACTGCGCCGCGACCTGGAAAGCGGCCAATTGGAGAAAGCCGGCGCGAACGCCGCCAAGGTCAAGCTGACGCTGGAAGACGGCAGCGAGTACGGCCAGGACGGCAAGCTGGAGTTCTCCGAAGTGTCTGTCGACCAGACCACCGGCTCCGTGACCCTGCGCGCCGTGTTCCCCAACCCCGATCACACCCTGCTGCCGGGCATGTTCGTGCATGCCCAGCTGCAAGCCGGCGTGAACAGCAAGGCGATCCTGGCACCGCAGCAAGGCGTGACACGCGACCTGAAAGGCACCCCGACGGCGCTGATCGTGAATGCCGACAACAAGGTCGAGCAGCGTGAGCTGGTGGCCAACCGTACTTACGGCGCTTACTGGCTGGTGGAAAAGGGCTTGAACGCCGGTGACCGTGTGATCACCGAAGGCTTGCAATACGTCAAGCCGGGCGCCGAGGTCAAGGTCAAGGAGGCTGACAACGCCAAGCCCGCCGGTTCCGCTGCTCCTGCCGCCGCTGCCGGCAAAGGGGAGTAATCCATGTCGAAATTTTTTATCGACCGTCCCATTTTCGCCTGGGTGATTGCCCTGGTGATCATGCTGGTCGGGGCACTGTCGATCCTGAAGTTGCCCATCAACCAATACCCGGCCATCGCGCCAACCGCCATCGACATCCAGGTGGCCTATCCAGGCGCTTCCGCACAAACCGTGCAGGACACCGTGGTGCAGGTGATCGAGCAACAGCTCAACGGTATCGACAACCTGCGTTATGTTTCCTCGGACAGTAACTCCGACGGCAGCATGACCATCACCGTGACGTTCAACCAGGGTACCAACCCGGACATCGCGCAGGTTCAGGTACAGAACAAGCTGAACCTGGCCACCCCCTTGCTGCCTCAGGAAGTGCAGCAGCAGGGTATCCGCGTCACCAAGTCAGTGAAGAACTTCCTGATGGTGATCGGTCTGGTGTCCGAAGACGGCAGCATGACCAAGGACGACCTGTCCAACTACATCGTGTCCAACATCCAGGACCCGATTTCGCGGACCGCAGGCGTGGGTGACTTCCAGGTGTTCGGTTCGCAGTACGCGATGCGCATCTGGCTCGACCCGGCCAAGCTGAACAACTACCAGCTCACGCCGGTGGACGTCAGCGCCGCGATCCAGGCGCAGAACGTGCAAGTAGCCACTGGCCAGTTGGGCGGCTTGCCCGCCCTGCCCGGCACCCAGCTGAACGCTACCATCATCGGCAAGACTCGCCTGCAAACCGCAGAGCAGTTCGGCAACATCCTGATGAAGGTCAACACCGACGGTTCCCAGGTTCGCCTCAAGGACGTCGCGCGTATCGAACTGGGCGGCCAGACCTACAGCATCAGCGCGCAGTTCAACGGCAACCCGGCTTCGGGAATGGCGATCAAGCTGGCTGCCGGCGCCAACGCACTGGACACGGCCAAGGCCATCCGCGAAACGGTGAAATCCCTTGAGCCGTTCTTCCCGCCTGGCATGAAGGCGGTGGTGCCGTATGACACCACCCCCGTGGTGACCGAATCGATCTCCGGTGTGGTTCACACCCTGGTCGAGGCGATCGTGCTGGTGTTCCTGGTGATGTTCCTGTTCCTGCAGAACTTCCGCGCCACCATCATCACCACCATGACGGTGCCGGTGGTATTGCTGGGTACCTTCGGGATCCTGGCCGCGTTCGGCTTTACCATCAACACCCTGACCATGTTCGGCATGATCCTGGCCATCGGCCTGCTGGTGGACGACGCCATCGTGGTGGTGGAAAACGTCGAGCGGGTGATGGCCGAGGAACACCTGTCGCCCAAGGAGGCGACGGTCAAGTCCATGGGCCAGATCCAGGGTGCCCTGGTGGGTATTGCGCTGGTGCTGTCGGCGGTACTGCTGCCAATGGCGTTCTTCGGCGGTTCCACCGGAGTGATCTACAAACAGTTCTCCATCACCATCGTTTCGGCCATGGCATTGTCGGTACTGGTTGCGCTGATCTTCACCCCGGCGCTGTGCGCCACCATGCTCAAGCCGATTGACCCGGAAAAGCACGGCCAACCCAAGCGCGGCTTCTTCGGCTGGTTCAACCGCACCTTCGACCGTGGCGTACTGAGCTACGAGCGCGGCGTGGGCAACATGATCAAGCACAAGATCCCGGCGTTCCTGGTGTACTTGCTGATTTTCGCCGGCATGATCTGGCTGTTCATGCGCATCCCCGCCGCGTTCCTGCCCGATGAAGACCAGGGCGTGATCTTCGCCCAGGTGCAGACACCGGTCGGTTCGACCGCCGAGCGCACGCAAAAAGTCATCGACGACATGCGTATCTACCTGCTCAACGACAAGGAAGGCGAGCCAGGCGAAGGCAAAGGCGTGAAATCGGTGTTCACCGTGAACGGCTTCAACTTCGCCGGTCGCGGCCAAAGCTCGGGCCTGGCGTTCGTGATGCTCAAGCCGTGGGATGAACGTGATGCCTCCACGTCGGTATTCGAAATCGCCAAGCGTGCCCAAGGCTACTTCATGCAGACCTTCCAGGACGCCATGGTGTTTGCCATCGTGCCGCCGTCCGTACTGGAGCTGGGTAACGCCACCGGTTTCGACGTGTTCCTGCAAGACCAGGGCGGTGTCGGCCATGAGAAGTTGATGGCGGCGCGTAACCAGTTCCTGGGCATGGCGGCCCAGAGCAAGATCCTGGCCGGCGTGCGCCCCAACGGCGTGAACGATGAGCCGCAATACGAGCTCACCGTGGACGACGAAAAGGCCAGCGCCCAAGGCATCACGCTGTCCAACATCAACCAGACCCTGGCGATTGCCCTGGGTGGCAGCTACGTCAACGACTTCATCGACCGTGGCCGCGTGAAGAAAGTCTACGTGCAAGGTGAAGCGGCCAGCCGCATGTCACCGGAAGACTTGAACAAGTGGTACGTGCGCAGCGACTCCGGGAAGATGGTGCCGTTGTCGGCCATCGCCTCGGGCAAGTGGATCTACGGCTCGCCCAAGCTCTCGCGTTATAACGGTGTGGCGGCGATGGAAATCCTCGGTACCCCGGCGCCGGGCTACAGCACCGGTGACGCAATGGCCGAAGTCGAACGTATCGCCAAGCAACTGCCGGCGGGCGTCGGCTACGCCTGGACGGGCCTGTCGTACGAAGAACGCCTCTCCGGCTCCCAGGCGCCTGCGCTGTACGCCCTGTCGCTGCTGGTGGTGTTCCTGTGCCTGGCGGCGCTGTACGAAAGCTGGTCGATCCCGATCGCGGTGGTGCTGGTCGTGCCGTTGGGCGTGGTGGGTGCGTTGATCGCCACCAGCATGCGCGGGTTGTCCAACGACGTGTTCTTCCAGGTGGGCCTGTTGGTGACGGTGGGCCTGGCGGCGAAAAACGCCATTCTGATCGTGGAGTTCGCCAAAGAGCTCCACGAACAAGGCAAGGGCATCGTCGAAGCCGCCATCGAAGCCTCGCGGATGCGTCTGCGCCCGATCATCATGACGTCCATGGCGTTCATCCTCGGCGTATTGCCGCTGGCGATCTCCTCGGGCGCGGGTTCAGGCAGCCAGCACGCCATCGGTACCGGCGTGATTGGCGGTATGATCACGGCCACTGTCCTGGCGATCTTCTGGGTACCGTTGTTCTTTGCAACCGTGTCCGCCATCGGCGACCGCAAACCGAAAGAAACCAAGCAAACTCCTAAAGAGGCTGGCCAATGAGCAAGTCGCTACTCTCCCTAGCCGTCACCGCCTTCGTGCTCAGTGGCTGCTCGCTGATACCTGACTACCAGCGCCCCGAAGCGCCGGTGGCGGCACAGTTCCCGCAGGGCCCGGCCTATTCGTCGGCCCAGGCGCCGAACCAGGCCGCTGCCGAGCAGGGCTGGAAGCAGTTTTTCCACGACCCTGCCCTGCAACAGCTGATCCAGACCGCGCTGGTGAACAACCGTGACCTGCGCGTCGCGGCCCTGAACATCGACGCGTACGCGGCGCAGTACCGCATCCAGCGTGCCGACCTGTTCCCGGCCATTTCGGCCACGGGCAGCGGCAGCCGCCAGCGGGTGCCGGCCCGTGCTTCGCAGACCGGTGAAGCCGGCATCACCAGCCAGTACTCGGCCACCCTAGGGATCAGCTCTTACGAGCTGGACCTGTTCGGCCGGGTGCGCAGCCTGAGCGAGCAAGCGCTGCAGCAGTACTTTGCGACTGAAGAAGCGCGCCGCAGCACCCAGATCAGCCTGGTGGCCAACGTGGCCAATGCCTACCTGACCTGGCAGGCCGACAAGGAACTGCTCAAGCTCACCCAGGACACCCTGGGCGCGTTCGAGCAAAGCTTCAAGCTCACCTCGCGCAGCAACGAGGTCGGCGTGGCGTCGGCCCTCGACCTGAGCCAGGCGCGCACCTCGGTGGAAAACGCCCGCGTGCAGCTGGCCCGCTATACGCGCCAGGTCGCCCAGGACGAAAACAGCCTGACCCTGCTGCTGGGCACCGGCCTGCCGGCGAATATCGCCAGCAAGCCGCTGTCGGATGACCTGCTCAGCGAAGTACCGGCCGGGTTGCCTTCGGACCTGCTGCAACGTCGTCCCGACATCATGCAGGCCGAGTACAACCTCAAGGCGGCCAACGCCAACATCGGCGCGGCCCGTGCCGCGTTCTTCCCGAGCATCAGCTTGACGGCCAACGCCGGCACCCTGAGCCCGGACCTGGGCGGCCTGTTCAAAGGCGGCTCGGGCACCTGGTCGTTCGCGCCGCAGATCAACATCCCGATCTTCAACGCCGGCAGCCTGCGCGCCAGCCTGGACTACTCCAAGATCCAGAAAGAGATCAACGTGGCGAACTACGAGAAGGCGATCCAGACCGGCTTCCAGGAAGTTTCCGACGGCCTCGCCGCGCGTGAGACCTACAAGCAGCAACTGGAGGCCCAGCGTGGCTTCGTCGCGGCCAACCAGGATTACTACCGCCTGGCCGAGCGTCGCTACCGCATCGGTGTCGACAGCAACCTGACGTTCCTCGATGCCCAGCGCCAGCTGTTCAGTGCCCAGCAGTCGCTGATCACCGACCGCCTGGCGCAACTGACCAGCGAGGTCAACCTGTACAAGGCTCTCGGCGGTGGCTGGAACGAGCAGACCGCACAGAACGAGCAGTCGAAACAGGAAGCACCGGCGCTGAAGTTGTTCTGATGCTGTTGTAAAAAGTAACGCCGTTGCAAACAAAACCGCCTCCCTCACCGGAAGCGGTTTTTTTTGCTATTTTTGACTTGCTTCTACAACGACGGGGCCTGAACAGCGCTCATTTGTCAGCCTGTAGCCTCACATCAGCCATCTTGCTGTATGGTGCGCGCCTGCCGCCGCTGACTTACTCAGCAGCGGTCTCTCTTCGAGCCTGCGCACACCATGAAGTCCTTTGCCGCCGCATCCGCCCTGCTTGCCCTGGTCTTGAGCCTTGGCGGCTGCATTGGTTCGCCCATTGCCCTGACACCACAGACAGAGCAGCGCCTGCAAGCCCAGGCGCCGATCCGTTTCCTGCTGACCTTCGATGACGGCCCCAGCGCCTCAGGCTACAACAACCCGAGCCGTTCGGTGGTGGCTGACCTGGCGCAGAACCCGGTGCTGCCGGGAATCAAGGCGGTGTTCTTCCTGCAGACCGAAGCCGCCCGCTCTGGCGGCAGTTCACGCGGGCGCAAGACCATGGAGCGTGAATACGCCGGCGGGCATATCCTGGCGTTCCACACGGCCACCGCGTTCCACACCAACCACCGCTGGCTGAACGACGTAGAACTGGAACGCTCCCTCATCCAGGGCGCCGCGGACATTGCCGCGATCACGGGCAGCCCGCCCGTGCTGGTCCGCCCGCCGTTCTGGAACTACGACCGCCGCACTTTCGCCGCCTACCGACGTCATGGCATGCAGGTGTTGTTGACCGACTTGAGCGCCAACGACGGCAAGATCTGGGGTTTCAACGCCAGCCCACGCCGCCGCGCCAACCTGTATCGGCAACTGTCGGTGGTGCGCGAGCGTATTGCCCTGGGCGAATTGCCAACCGTGGACGGAGTGATTCCGGTGGTGGTGACCTTCCACGACATCAACCGCTACACCGCAATCCATATGCAGGAGTACTTGCAGATTCTGCTGGACAGCGCCCGGATCAACGGCATGAAAACCGCCGCCGAGCCGTTCTACACCGACACCGCCGAGCTCCAGCGCGCCGCGCTGGCGCGGACGGTGAAGGATGTGACTGAAGAAGTGAACCTGCCGGGCGTGTGGAACTGGGTGTGGGATGCGGATTCGCACTGATCCCGACAGCACAATGGGGCTTGCTGTGGGAGCTGGCTGCATTTCAAGTCAGGTCTGCTGGCGCGACTCCACGCCTAGCTCATCCCACACCGATTCCGCCAAATGAAACGTCGCATTCGCCGCCGGAATCCCGCAATAAATGGCGCTTTGCATCAGCACCTCCTTGATCTCGGCACGGGTCACGCCGTTGCTGGCGGCGGCGCGCAGGTGCAGCTTGAGTTCTTCGTTGCGGTTCATGCCGATCAGCATGGCGATGGTGATCAGGCTGCGGGTGTGCCGGGGTAATCCGGGCCGGGTCCAGATATCACCCCAGGCATGGCGGGTGATCATTTCCTGGAACTCGCTGTTGAACTCGGTCAGGGCGTTGAGGCTGCGGTCGACATGGGCGTCACCCAGCACTTCGCGGCGCACGTGCAGGCCGTCGGCGTAACGTTGTTTCTCGTCCACGAAAAGCTCCTCAGCGGGCCAGCAGAAATTCCAGCACACGGTCGCTGAACGCAGCTCCGGCCTGGACGTTGGACAGGTGCGCCGCATAGAACTCGGCGTACTCGGCGCCCTTTACATGGTTCTGGATAAAGTGGCCGCCAGCCGGCGGCGTTACGGCATCTTCAGTGCCGGCAATCACCAGGGTCGGCACCTTGATCGAGGCCAGTTGGTCACGCAGGTCGGCGTCACGCACGGCCGCGCAATTGGCGGCGTAACCCTCAGGCGATGTGGCCGCGAGCATGTCAGTAATCTGCTTGGCCTGGTGCGGGTTGGCGGCTGCAAAATCAGCGGTAAACCAGCGTGCAATCGACGCGTCGCGCAGGGCCACCATTGCCGCTGCGCCATCGCGCAGGACCGTCTCGATACGCGGGTTCCACACCTCGGGCGTGCCGATCTTGGCGGCGGTGTTGCACACCACCAAGCGATGCAGGCGCTGGCCCGCGTTGATCCCCAGCCACTGGCCGATCAAGCCACCCATGGACAAGCCGCAGAAGTGCGCGCGCTCGATCCCAAGCACATCCAGCAGAGCGATCACATCGCGACCCAGTTGCTCGATGCTGTACGGCCCTGGCGTGACCAGGGATTTGCCATGGCCCCGGGTGTCCAGACGCAGCACGCGAAAGTGCCGGGTGAATGCCGGGATCTGGATGTCCCACATGTGCAGGTCGGTGCCCAACGAGTTGGAAAGCACCAGCACCGGCGCCTCCACAGGTCCGTCCAGTTGGTAATGCAGTTCGCCTTCGGCGAGTTGTACGAATGCCACGGTGGTCTCCTCAAGCAAAGTGTTCGGCTACGGCGCGGGTGACCCAGGTTTGAGCCTGGCCCAGGTAATGCGCGGGGTCGAGCAAGCGGTCCAGCTCAGCCGCCGACAGCTCGGCGGTGACCTGCGGTTCATCGGCCAATACCGCGCGCAGGTGCCGCCCCTCTGCGACGGCGCGCTTGCAGCATTGCTCCAGCAAGTGGTGCGCCGTTTCACGGCCCAGGCGCTGGGCGAGTTCGCTGCTGACGGCTTCGGCCAGCACCAGGCCCTGGGTCAGGTCGAGATTTTGCGCCATGCGCTGCGCGTCGACTTCCAAGCCTTCGCTGACCAGCACGGCCTGTTGCAACGCGCCGGAGACCAGGCGGCAAATCTGCGGCAGGGTTTCCCATTCGGCATGCCACAAACCCAGACTGCGCTCGTGTTCCTGGGGCATGGCGCTGAACATCGTCGCCACCAGGCCCGGCACCCGGGTGGCGGCGCTGATCAGCACCGCCGCGCCCACCGGGTTGCGTTTATGCGGCATGGTGGATGAGCCGCCCTTGCCCGGCGCCGACGGCTCAAACACTTCCGCCGCTTCGGTCTGCATCAGCAGGCTGATGTCACGGCCCAATTTGCCAAGGCTGCCGGCGATCAGCCCGAGCACACTGGCGAACTCCACCAGGCGATCCCGTTGGGTGTGCCAGGGTTGTTCGGGCAAGGTCAGCTGCAGCTCTTTTGCCAGCGCTTCGGCCACCGGCATGGCCTGCTCGCCGAGCGCCGCGAGGGTTCCGGATGCCCCACCGAACTGCAGCACCAGCAGGCGCGGCTTCAGTTCATTCAGACGTTGGCGACTGCGGGTTACCGCCCCCAGCCAACCGGCGATTTTCATCCCCAGGGTGACGGGCGTCGCCTGTTGCAACCAGGTCCGCCCCGCGAGTGGCACGCCAGCATAACGCTGGGCCTGCGTGGCAAGAACGCCGCCCAGGCGCGCCAGGTCCGCTTCGATCAACTCCACCGCCCGCCGCGCCTGCAACACCAGGCCGGTATCCATCACGTCCTGGCTGGTCGCGCCCAAGTGCACATAACGCTCGGCTCCCGGGTCTTGGGCGGCAATCAACTTGCCCAGCGCCTTCACCAGCGGGATCGCGGAGTTGCCCGCCGTAGCGATCGCCACGCCGAGGGCATCCACGTCGTACAACGACGCCAGGCACGCCTGGGCAATCGGTGCCACAGCGGCCTGGGGAATCAACCCGACCTGGGCTTGCGCCCGGGCCAGTGCCGCTTCAAAATCGAGCATGCCCTGCAGGCGCCCCTGGTCGCAAAATACCTGCGCCATGCTGTCGGCCGTGAAGTAAGCGTCGAACAGTTGGTTGCTCGTGCGCAGTGTCATAGCTCATCCCTTACAGATCGTGATGCAAGTACGTCGCCTGTTTCGGCAAACGCAAGCTGAACAGAAAAGCGATCGCCATCATCGCCGTGACGTACCAATAGAAGCTGTTTTCCATGCCGATGGATTTGAGGCTCAACGCGACGAACTCCGCCGAACCGCCAAAGATCGCATTGGCCACCGCATACGCCAGGCCCACACCCAGGGCACGTACCTGAGGCGGGAACATCTCCGCTTTGACCAGGCCGCTGATGGAGGTATAGAAGCTGACAATCGCCAGCGCCAGGGTGATCAGCACAAAGGCCAGGAACGGGCTGCTGACGGTTTTCAAGGTCAGCAGGATCGGCACGGTGAACAACGTGCCGAGGCCTGCAAACCACAACATCGAATTACGGCGGCCGATCTTGTCCGCCAACATGCCGAACAGCGGCTGCATGCACATGTAGAGAAACAAGGCGCCGGTCATGATGTAGCTCGAGGTCTTGGCGTGCATGCCTACGGTGTTCACCAGGTATTTCTGCATGTAGGTGGTGAAGGTGTAGAAAATCAGCGAACCGCCGGCGGTGTAGCCCAGCACGGTGATGAACGCGGCCTTGTGGTCGCGAAACAGCGCGGCGATGCTGCCGGCGTCCTTGTCTTCGCGCATTTCCTTGCTGGTGGTTTCTTTCAGGGTGCGCCGCAGCAGCAGGGAGATCACCGCGGCGACGGCGCCGATCACGAACGGAATTCGCCAGCCCCATGCCCGCAGTTCTTCTTCGGTAAGAATCTGTTGCAGGATCACCACCACCAGCACCGCCAGCAACTGCCCACCGATCAGGGTCACGTACTGGAACGAGGCGAAGAAACCGCGCTGGCCCTTGAGCGCCACCTCGCTCATGTAGGTCGCGGTGGTGCCGTACTCGCCGCCCACGGACAAGCCCTGGAACAGACGGGCTACCAGCAGCAGGATCGGTGCCCACACGCCGATGTCGTTGTAGGTCGGCAGAAAGGCGATCACCAGGGAGCCGGCGCACATCATCAGCACCGAAATCATCATGGAGTTCTTGCGACCATGCTTGTCGGCCACTCGACCGAACAGCCAGCCGCCGATGGGCCGCATCAGGAACCCGGCGGCGAACACACCGGCGGTGTTCACCAACTGGACGGTGGGGTTGTCCGAGGGGAAAAACGCCGGGGCAAAGTAGATGGCGCAGAAGGCATAGACGTAGAAGTCGAACCATTCGACCAGGTTGCCGGAGGACGCGCCGACGATGGCAAAAATCCGCTTGCTGCGTTCTTCTCCGGTGTAATGACTGGTTTTTGTTGTCATGGTTTTTACTCAGTGGGAACGGTTATAGCCTAGACATACTTTGCAACAAGCTCGTTCCGCAAGCAGACTGATCGTTGATCGTTCCCACGCTCTGCGTGGGAACGATCGCCAGCCAACTCAATAATCGAAAAATACCGTTTCTCTATCTGTTCCCTGCAAAACCACATCCCACTGATACACACCCTGCGCATCCTGGCTGGCAATCAAGGTTCCACAGCGTTCGCCCGGCACACACGCCAACAACGGGTCATCCCCATTCAGCGCTTCGCCGTCAAAATAAATCCGCGTCAGCAAATGCTTCACCAGCCCCCGCGCAAACACCAGCACCACCAGGTGCGGCGCCTGGGTCGTGCCCTTCAATCCCGGCACGGCGCCCGGCTTGATGGTGGTAAAGCGAAACCGCCCCTGCGCATCCACCGGCACCCGGCCAAACCCTTCGAAGTTCGGGTCCAGCGCTTTGTCCTGCTGATCTTCCGGGTGGTCATACTTGCCGGCGGCGTTGGCCTGCCAGACTTCCAGCATGGCGTCGTTGACGACGTCGCCGTTGCCATCCACCACCTGCCCGCTGATCGCCACGCGCTCGCCAAGGGTGGCGGCCACGGTCAAGTCTTCGCGGTTCAGCCAGGTCAGGCCAATGTGGTAATACGGCCCGACGGTGTGGGATGTGGTCGCATTGAGTGTCATCTCATTTCTCCATCGGCGTGGCGTCGCGGCCGCGCAGGACGATGTCCCAGCGGTAGCCGAGGGCATAGGAAGGAATGGTTTTTTCCAGGTCGAAACGGGCGATCAAACGTTCCTTGGCCGAGGTGTCCGGCACGCAGTTGTAGATCGGGTCGTAGGCCAGCAGCGGGTCGCCGGGGAAGTACATCTGCGTGACCAGCCGCGTCAGCACGCTCGGCCCGAACAGCGAAAAGTGGATATGCGCCGGGCGCCACGCATTGGGATGGTTGCCCCACGGATAGGCGCCGGGCTTGATGGTCTGGAACTGGTACCCACCCTCGGCGTCGGTGACGGTGCGACCGGTGCCGGTGAAGTTGGGGTCCAGCGGCGCGTCGTGCAGGTCACGCGGATGGTTGTAGCGGCCGGCGGCATTGGCCTGCCAGATTTCCACCAGGATGCCGGGAACCGGCAGGCCGTTTTCATCCAGCACACGGCCGTGAATAATGATGCGTTCGCCCTGGGGCTCACCCTCATGCTGGGCGGTCAGGTCGTTATCCGTCGCATTGATACGCTCGGCACCGATGGTCGGGCCGGTGATTTCCGACAAGGAATGCGGCAGAAACACCAAGGGCTTGGACGGCGAACGCAGGTTCGTCGACTGGTAGGCCGGGTGCAGGTAATCCGGTTGAGTGCCCGCTTGCGGGCGCCGGTATCCAGGCTTGTCACTCATGGAGCCATCCTCTCTTATTAGACTTAGACGCGTTCGATCGCCAGGGCCAAGCCCTGGCCGACACCCACGCACATGGTCGCCAGGCCTTTGCGGCCGCCGGTTTTTTCAAGCTGATGCAGGGCGGTCAGCACCAGGCGCGCGCCACTCATGCCCAGCGGGTGGCCAAGGGCAATGGCACCGCCGTTCGGGTTGACCTGCGGCGCGTCGTCGGCGATGCCCAGTTCACGCAGCACCGCCAGGCCTTGGCTGGCGAAGGCTTCGTTGAGTTCGATCACGTCAAAGTCAGTGACCGCCAGGCCAAGGCGCTCCACCAGCTTGCGTACCGCCGGCACCGGGCCGATGCCCATCACGCGCGGCGCGACAGCGGCGCTGGCCATGCCCAATACGCGGGCGCGGGCAGTCAGGCCATGCTGCTTGACGGCTTCGGCGGAGGCCAGGATCAGCGCCGCCGCGCCGTCGTTCACCCCCGAGGCATTGCCGGCGGTGACGGTTTTGTCGGGGCCGTTGACCGGCTTGAGTCTGGCGAGGGCTTCCAGGCTGGTGTCCCGTGGATGCTCATCGTGCTCCACCACGGTTTCGCCTTTTTTATGGGCCACCCGCACCGGCACGATTTCCTCGGCGAAAAAGCCCGCAGCTTGCGCGGCAGCGGTACGTTGCTGGCTGCGCAGGGCGAAGGCGTCCTGGTCGGCGCGGGAGATCGTGTAATCGTCGGCGACGTTATCGGCGGTCTGCGGCATCGCATCCACGCCGTACTGCGCCTTCATCAACGGGTTGATAAAACGCCAGCCGATGGTGGTGTCTTCCAGTTTCATGTTGCGCGAGAACGCCGCGTCAGCCTTGCCCATCACGAACGGCGCACGGGACATCGACTCGACGCCACCGGCAATCGCCAGCTCCATCTCGCCGCTGGCAATGGCGCGAAAGGCCGTGCCAATCGCGTCCATACCCGAGGCGCACAAGCGATTGAGGGTCACGCCCGGAATGCTCTCCGGCAGGCCCGCCAGCAACAGCGCCATGCGCGCCACGTTGCGGTTGTCTTCACCGGCCTGGTTGGCGCAGCCGAGGAACACTTCGTCAACCGCGTGCCAATCCACCGAGGGGTTGCGCTCGATCAGCGCTTTGATCGGCAGGGCCGCCAGGTCATCGGCGCGCACGGTGGACAGGCCACCGCCGAAACGGCCGATGGGGGTACGAATGGCATCGCAGATAAACACGTCACGCATCAGGCTTCTCCGGGCGCTTGCCCATGGGCGGCCGCGGTGCGTGCTTCAAGGTCACGCAAGGCGGTCAGCTCAACATCAGTCGGTGCGGCGGTGGTGTGGACCTGGTCGGCAAAACGAATCGCCCAACCGGTGGCGGCCGCCACTTGTTCACGGGTCACACCAGGGTGCAGCGCCGTGACCACGAATTCATGGGTGCCCTCTTCCGGCTCCATGATGCACAGGTCGGTAATAATCCCGACCGGGCCGGCACCCGGCAGGCCCAGGCGTTTGCGCGAATCGCCGCCTTCGCCATGGCCGACCGAGGTGATGAAGTCCAGCTTGTCGACAAACGAACGTGCCGACTGTTTGAGGATGATCAACACGCTCTTGGCGGAACCTGCAATCTCCGGCGCGCCACCGGCACCCGGCAGGCGCACTTTGGGCTGATGGTAATCACCGACCACGGTGGTGTTGATGTTGCCGAAGCGGTCAACCTGGGCCGCGCCGAGAAAGCCTACATCAATGCGCCCGCCCTGCAGCCAGTAGCGAAAGATCTCACCGGTGGGCACCACGGTGTCAGCGGTTTCCGCCAGTTCGCCGTCGCCGATGGACAGTGGCAGCACCGACGGCTTGGCGCCTATCGGGCCGGACTCGTAGATCAGCACTACGTCCGGCGACGAAGTCAGGCGCGCCAGGTTGGCCGCCTTGGATGGCAGGCCGATACCGACAAAGCATACGGCGCCATTCTTGAGGCGGCGCGCGGCGGCGACGGTCATCATTTCATTGGTCGAGTAAGCCATTACTTGGCCTCCTGCGCGCTGGCCAGTTTGGCCTGGAATTCAGTGAAGTCGGCGGTGCCGTGGATGTATTCATCGATCCAGGCGGTAAAGGTCCCACGGTCGCGGGCGATTGGGTCCCACGCTTGGTAGAAGCGGTTGTCGCGTTCGTTGTAGCCGTGGGCGTAGGACGGATGCGCACCACCGGGAACATGGCACACCGCAGTCAGGGCCCAGGTCGGCAACACGCAGCTGTTCATCGGCGCGTTGAGGTCATCGACGATTTCTTCGACGGTGACGATGCAGCGCTTGGCCGCCAGGGCCGCCTCTTTCTGCACCCCAAGAATGCCCCACAACAAGACGTTGCCTTTGCGGTCGGCCTTTTGTGCGTGGATCACCGTGACATCCGGGCGCACCGACGGCACCGCCGCCAGCACTTCGCCGGTGAATGGGCAGGTCACGGTCTTGATCAGCGGGTTGACCTTGGGCAGGTCGGAACCCGCGTAAGCACGCAATACGGCGAACGGCAGGCCGGAGGCACCGGCGACGTAGGCATTGGCCAGGTCGGCGTGGCTGTGCTCTTCGATTTCCAGCGGTTGTGGCCATTGCTTCTCGACCGCGTCACGCAGGCGATGCAGGGAGCCCACGCCCGGGTTGCCGCCCCAGGAGAAAATCAACTTGCGAGCGCAACCGGCACCGATCAACTGGTCGTAGACCAGGTCAGGCGTCATACGCACCAGCGTCAGGTCTTTCTTGCCCTGACGAATGATTTCATGACCCGCTGCCGTAGGGATCAGATGGGTGAAGCCTTCCAGCGCGACGGTATCGCCGTCGTTCACAAATTGATTCACCGCGTCACGCAGCGCAAGAATTTCAGCCATGGGGTTCGGACTCCCGGTGTGGATCGAAAAGGGCGCTGAGGTGGCGCCGAAGTGCTTGGAGATTAAGCCGGGGCAATGAGCCAAACAATCCGATAATCGACTGAGTGTTCGATTACCGAACCAATTGTTGTCTTGCTATCATTCAGCCGAACTCGGTCATGTGGGAGCTGCGCCCGCCTCAGGTGGCATCAGCGTGGCTGACCATGCCTTTGATGACGACTGCTGCCGTCGCCAACGCCGCCGGTATCACCAACGCCGTGAGCACCTGCTCGAAGTTCCAGCCCAAGCCCAGCAAGGTGGCGCCCATCCACGCACCGAGGATTGCGCCGAAACGGCCGATGCCGAGCATCCACGACACGCCAGTGGCGCGACCCTGGGTCGGGTAGAAGCGTGCAGCCAGGGACGGCATGGCCGATTGCGCGCCGTTGACGCACATCCCGGCGATCAGCACCAAGGTTGCGAGCACCGTAATATTGCCCAGGCTCTGCCCCACCGCGTAGGCAAACACCCCGGCCAGCAGGTAGAAAGTGCCGATGACTTTGTGGGGATTGAACCGATCCATCGCCCAGCCCACCCCCACCGCGCTCAAAACGCCGCCAAACTGAAACAGCGCGCCGATAAACGCGGCCTGTTCCATGCTGGCACCGCTGTCGCGCATCAGCGTTGGCAGCCAACTGGTGAGCAGGTACACAATCACCAGGCCCATGAAGTAAGTGAGCCACAGCAACAAGGTGCCGGCGCTGTAGGTACCGGAGAAGATCACCGCGAACACATTGCGGGCCTTGACGGTTTTTTGCTCGGGCACGCTGAAGCCGGTGGCCTGGGCGACGATGGACGGTTCGATGGGTGACAAGGCCTTGCGCACCCGGTCGGTACCCCGATTGCGCACCACCAGGTAACGCGCCGATTCCGGCAGCCACACCAGCAGTACCAGCGCCAGGATCAACGGCAGGATGCCGCCGATCAGCAGCAGGCTGTGCCAGCCGAACGCCGGGATCAGCTTGGCGGAAATAAACCCGCCGCCGGCCATGCCCAGGTTGAAGCCGCAGAACATACTGGTCACCAGCAACGACTTGTGGCGTTCGGGGGTGTATTCGGACAGCAGCGTCGTCGCGTTCGGCATCCCGGCCCCCAGGCCCAGCCCGGTCAGGAAGCGCAGTACCAGCAACTGGTCGACATTGCTGCTGTAGGCGGACGCCAGGCTGAACGCGCCAAACACCAGCACCGCGCCCACCAGCACCCCTTTGCGCCCGAAGCGATCCGCCAGCGGGCCGGAGCCCAGTGCGCCGAAGACCATGCCGATCAACGCGGCGCTCATCACCGGGCCAAGGCTGGCGCGGTCGATGCCCCAGTCCTGGGACAGCGCCGGCGCGATGAAGCCCATGGCGGCAGTGTCGAGGCCATCGAGGAACACAATCAGGAAACACAGGATCACCACGCGCCACTGGTAACGTGACAATGGCTGGGCGTTGATGAAGGACTGGACGTCCAACGGGGTACCGACAGAGGGCTGAGTCATTATTTTTATTTCCACACCGATGGCGGGCTGACGGCCTGGGGTCGTCGTTTATTATTGGCGGCGCTCACAGCGCTGCCGCACCTTAATAAGCCGGGGGAAACACCGTCAATTGATCAGACCAGGTTCTGTGCGGTCACCGAACAGCTTAGGCGAACAGTTGCGCACTCAGCTCGCGGCTGGCACTGAGCATGCTCGGCAGGAAGCGCTGCTCCAGTTCGCTGCGGCTGACCCGCGCGGCGTGGGTGCTGACGTTCAGCGCGGCCAGCACCTGGCCCGACGCGTCATACACCGGCACGGCAATGGAGCGCAGGCCTTGCTCGAGCTCCTGGTCGACGATGCACCAGCCCTGCCCGCGCACCTGTTGCAGGCATTCGAACAGCGCCTCGGGCGTCGTGAGGGTGCGGCTGGTCTTGGTTTGCAGGTCGGCGTGGTCGAGGTAATCCTGCAGCGAGGCATCATCCAGCGCCGCAAGCAAAATGCGGCCCATGGAGGTGCAATAGGCGGGTAGCCGCCCGCCCACCGACAGGTCCACGGAAATCAGGCGCTGGGTGGTGGCCGAACGGGCGATGTACAGGATGTCGTCGCCTTCGAGGGTGGCCATGTTGCACGCCTCATGGAGCTGCTCGCTCATGCGGTCCAGGTAAGGTTGGGCCGACACCGCCAGTGGCGTGGACGACAGATACGCATGACCAAGGGTCAGGACCTTGGGCAACAGCGAGTAGGTACGCCCGTCAGTGGTGGCATAGCCGAGTTTGATCAAGGTATGCAGGCAACGGCGCACGGCGGCGCGGGGGATTTCCGTACGATGGCTGATCTGGGCGATGGTGAGGTGGCGCTTGCGTTCCTGGAAGGCCTGCACCACAGCCAGGCCACGCGCCAGGGAGGTCATGAAGTCTGGATCACCGGTAAATGCCTGGATACGCTTGGCCGGGGAAGCGACGATCGGTGGCGCCACTGACGCGAAAGAGTTGCGCAATTGATCGTTCATGTCGGGATCCTTTTATCTTATTGTCAACCGCAGCGAAGCTTTGCATGCCATTACAAGGCGCGGCGGCCTGGCTACGCAAGGCGGAGCCGGCAACATCGTGCGATTATCGGACAATGACCCGATTATCGCAATTTTCGCTGCCAGCGCACGCTTGCCCCGCTCTGCAAAAATTATCGGATCGAATGAATGTCGCAAGTGTGTTGCATTTATGGCGCCATAACCTGCAATCATCTCCTGTGCATACGTAACGAAACGCTTACACAAGTTGACTGTTCTTAACTTTATGCTGATAGTGTTATTCAAATGCACCGCTATAATGCACTCTGTGCGCGGGTCCGCCTGGTATGACTATCGGAACCGGAGCTCGCCAGGTGGTGCACAAGCCGTGCATTGCCTACCGCAACTACTGCTTGGAATCACCGCACTTAATAAGTGGCTGCCCGTGCCTACTCCTAACTTGAACCTTTCCACTGTTCAACTTGGAACAGCCCGAGGGCGCATTCCGGCACAACGCTGCAACGTATTTACACTCAACTTCATTAGGTAACAATGTGACGAAAGATGAACTGCGCGCAGAACTTGAGCGCCAGGAGCAACGTTACAAGGACGTTTACGGCGGGGAAGTCACCACCTACGCCGCCCAGCCTGAACCTGAACGCAAGCCATGGCGCAAGCGAGCCAGCCTCCTGGACCAGGCATTTGCCCAGGAAATCCAGAAAATCGAACAGGAACTCAAAACCGAAGAGCTATAAACGGATCGGGATTGAATTTTAAGTTCGGCTCCGGCTGCTGGCGCATAGCTAGCATCCGGCCAGCTTCGCATCTCACAATCAGCGGTAAAATTTCATACAAATGTTTCAGGGGTGACATTTTTGTGACAATACCCGCCGCAAACAGCCTACGCTTTGTAAATCAAAGACTTGCCGAAGCCCCGGAAACCCTGGGATGCACCCCGATCCCGGTGTTTTTTTCCGGGAAGATTGTGACCGATGAGCAGCTAGTGCATCGATTACCGAGGTTTTCTGGCATAATCGCGCCCCCTTACGACCGGGTCAGAAAACCTTCATGATCGATTTATTCAGCGGACTGGATGCGTGGGTTCTAGTGAGCCTGTTGCTCGCCCTGGCCTTTGTCCTCGCCTTCGAGTTCATCAATGGCTTTCATGACACCGCTAACGCGGTGGCCACAGTCATCTATACCAAAGCCATGCCGCCGCACCTGGCCGTGTTCTTCTCGGGGGTGTTCAACTTCCTTGGCGTGTTGCTCGGTGGTGTCGGTGTCGCCTACGCCATCGTGCACTTGCTGCCGGTGGAGTTGCTGATCAATGTGAACACCGGCCATGGCCTGGCGATGGTGTTTTCTTTACTGGCAGCGGCGATCACCTGGAACCTGGGCACCTGGTACTTCGGTATCCCTGCCTCCAGTTCTCACACCTTGATCGGCTCGATCCTCGGTGTCGGCCTGGCCAACGCCTTGATCAACGACATCCCCCTGGCTGACGGTGTGAACTGGCAGAAAGCGGTGGATATCGGCGCCTCCCTGGTGTTCTCGCCAATGGCCGGCTTCCTGGTCGCAGCCCTGGTGCTGCTCGGCCTGAAGTGGTGGCGCCCGTTGTCGAAGATGCACAAGACCCCGGACCAGCGCCGCAAGCTCGACGACAAGAAACACCCGCCTTTCTGGAACCGCCTGGTGCTGGTGATTTCCGCCATGGCCGTGAGTTTCGTGCACGGCTCCAATGATGGCCAGAAAGGCATCGGCCTGATCATGCTGGTGCTGATCGGTATCGTGCCGGCACAGTTCGTACTCGACCTGGGCAGCACCACCTACCAGATCGAACGTACCCGCGACGCCACCTTGCATTTGAACCAGTTCTACCAGCGCAACCACGAGACTCTCGGGGAGTTCCTTTCCCTGGGCAAAAGCGTGAAAGACGACCTGCCGGGCAAGTTCCGCTGCAACCCGCAGCAGACCGAACCGACCATCAACGCACTGCTGGGCACCTTGAAAGGCGTCTCCGACTACCATTCGCTGACGGCCGATCATCGCATCGAAGTGCGTCGCTACCTGCTCTGCCTTGACGACACCGCGAAGAAAGTCGGCAAACTGCCAGGCTTGCCGGCCCGTGAGAAGTCCGACCTCGACAAGCTGCGCAAGGACCTGACCGCCACCACCGAATACGCACCGTTCTGGGTGATCCTCGCCGTCGCACTGGCCTTGGGCCTGGGCACCATGGTGGGCTGGAAGCGCGTGGTGCTGACCATCGGCGAGAAAATCGGCAAGCAAGGCATGACCTATGCCCAGGGCATGTCGGCGCAGATCACCACCGCCACCATGATTGGCTTTGCCAATATCTTCGCGTTGCCGGTGTCCACCACCCACGTCCTGTCCTCGGGTGTGGCCGGCACCATGGTCGCGAACAAAAGTGGCCTGCAAGGCGGCACCGTGAAGACCATCCTGATGGCCTGGGTGCTGACCCTGCCCGCCACCGTGGCCCTGTCGGCCGGGTTGTTCTGGCTGGCATCCATGGCACTCGGCAGCTGATAAGCCGACTGCAACAAAAAAAGGTGCGATCCGCGAGGGTCGCACCTTTTTGTTGCCTCTGGACTCTGCAGGTCTCAAACCAGACATAAATCAAAATGTGGGAGCGGGCTTGCTCGCGAATGCAGAGTGTCAGTCAATACATGTTTGGCTGACCCACTGCATTCGCGAGCAAGCCCGCTCCCACAAGGGTTCAGCGATGTTAATTAAATAACAGTCGAAAAAAAAGGCGACCGAAGTCGCCCAAAATGCCTTGCGTGCCCGTGCAACCTGGAAAAACCTAAGGTTTTTTACGCTTGTTCGCGTCTTTCCAGATAAAAATTCCAAACCCTACAAAAAACAACACCATGAGGCTTACAGTCAGCACCCCGGCAAACACCACATTATCGATGAACATGACCGGCCTCCTGCACTTGCCCTGTTGCGATAGGGCTAAGTTAATGGAGAAGGCGGATTGGAAAATTGACCGGGGTCAATGTCGCCCACGACAGGGCGTAAAGAAGGGCAATAACTGACCTGCATCAAGGGATGCAGGTTGTTTCAACGCTTTTTTGGCTTGTTCTTCGACTTCTTCTTCGCTTTGCCCAGCGGCATCGCCTGCTCAAACGCCTGGCGTACTTCATTCAGGCGCTTGTCATTGAGGTCATGCACGCGCTTGGCGCGTTCGGCATTCAGGTCGATCAGCTTGTCGTCTTCACTCATGGCTTGGCTTACGTCGTGGAGGAGATAACCCAATAATGCGGCCTGCTCCGTTCAACGGCAAATCAGCGAGCGACAAAAGGCAGGTGAGGGCGTTGTGTGCGACTAAACTTCGACATCTACCCACAAGCCCTGGCGCGGAGCGTCCTCGATCAAGGGGATAACCGGAACGGTATTGTCGGCATTGAGCATATCCCCCGGAATGGCCAGGTGCTGCTCCGGGTCTTCATCGGCTTCACGCCTGCGTTTCTGCTGTTCCTGCTGACGGCGCTGTTCCTCGCGCAACAAAAACGTAGAAGTCTCGGCATCGCCCTTTTTCAGGTCGATGGTGCTTTCGTTGGAGCCCGGCTGAACGGGCACCACCGGCGGGATATCCGGCTTCTGGCGCACCGGATCGAGTTGTGACGTGACCGGCACAACGCTGACGGGCAGCATGGGTGGCAGCATAGTGGTTATTCTCCTGATCAACAGGCTGTCGGCGGATGGCAGGGCGACTTGAGCGCAGGCTTGCCAAGCTGTGACCCAGTCGACACTCACAAGTGCCCGCCACCCGTCGATCCGGCGCTGGATACGCGCCCCAAAGGCAGTAGTTTTTGTCAGAGTCCTTGGGCGTGGGGCCTTGTTCCGTTAACATAGTCGGCTTTTTCACGGCGGGAGTCAGGCAGCATGGCGCAGCAGTATCAACCGGGGCAACGCTGGATTAGTGACAGCGAAGCGGAGCTGGGGTTAGGCACCGTTCTGGCACAGGACGGCCGCTTGTTGACCGTGCTCTATCCGGCCACTGGCGACACTCGCCAGTATGCGCTACGGAATGCGCCCCTCACCCGCGTGAGGTTTTCGCCGGGCGACAGCATCACCCATTTCGAAGGCTGGAAAATGACCGTGCAGGAAGTCGACGACGTCGACGGCCTGCTGGTTTACCACGGCCTCAATGGGCAGAACGAACAGGTCACCCTGCCAGAAACCCAACTCTCCAACTTCATCCAGTTCCGCCTGGCCAGCGACCGCCTGTTCGCCGGGCAGATCGACCCGCTGGCCTGGTTCTCGCTGCGCTACCACACTCTGGAGCACACCAGCCGCCAACTGCAGTCCGCGCTGTGGGGCCTGGGCGGCGTGCGTGCACAGCCCATCGCGCATCAATTGCATATTGCCCGCGAAGTCGCTGACCGTATCGCGCCGCGTGTACTGCTGGCCGACGAAGTGGGCCTGGGCAAGACCATCGAAGCCGGCCTGGTGATCCATCGCCAGCTGCTGTCGGGCCGCGCCAACCGCGTGCTGATCCTGGTTCCGGAAAACCTGCAGCACCAATGGCTGGTGGAAATGCGCCGCCGTTTCAACCTGCAGGTTGCGCTGTTCGACGAAGAACGTTTTATCGAGAGCGATGCCACCAACCCGTTCGAAGACACCCAGCTCGCCTTGGTTGCGCTGGAATGGCTGGTGGACGACGAGAAGGCCCAGGACGCGCTGTTTGCCGCGGGTTGGGACCTGTTGGTTGTCGACGAAGCCCACCATTTGGTGTGGCATGAAGACAAAGCCAGTGCGCAGTATTCGCTGGTCGAGCAACTGGCCGAAGTGATCCCGGGCGTGCTGCTGCTCACCGCCACCCCGGAACAGCTGGGCCAGGACAGCCACTTCGCACGTCTGCGCCTGCTGGACCCGAACCGCTTCCACGACCTGCAAGCCTTCCGCGCCGAAAGCGAGAACTATCGCCCGGTGGCCGAAGCCGTGCAGGAGCTGTTGGACAAAGGCCGCTTGTCGCCCGCCGCGCACAAGACTATCCAGGGTTTCCTCGGCAACGAAGGTGAAGCCCTGCTCACCGCTGTCAACGATGGCGATACCGAAGCCAGCGCACGCCTGGTCCGCGAGCTGCTCGACCGCCATGGCACCGGCCGCGTGCTGTTCCGCAATACCCGCGCCGCCGTGCAAGGCTTCCCCGAGCGCAAGCTGCACGCCTACCCGCTGCCGAACCCGGACGAATACCTGGAATTGCCGCTGGGCGAGCACGCCGAGCTGTATCCGGAAGTCAGCTTCCAGTCACAGCCGGATATCGAAGAAGAAAATCGCTGGTGGCGCTTCGACCCACGGGTCGAGTGGCTGATCGACCAGTTGAAGATGCTCAAACGCACCAAGGTGCTGGTGATCTGCGCCCACGCCGAAACCGCCATGGACCTGGAGGACGCCCTGCGCGTGCGCTCCGGTATTCCGGCCACGGTGTTCCACGAGGGCATGAACATCCTCGAGCGTGACCGCGCCGCCGCCTACTTCGCCGATGAAGAATTCGGCGCCCAGGTGCTGATCTGCTCGGAAATCGGCAGTGAAGGACGCAACTTCCAATTCTCTCACCACCTGGTGCTGTTCGACCTGCCGTCCCACCCCGATTTGCTGGAGCAGCGCATCGGCCGTCTGGACCGGATCGGCCAGAAACATGTGATCGAACTTCACGTGCCGTACCTGGAAACCAGCCCACAGGAGCGGCTGTTCCAGTGGTATCACGAAGCGCTGAACGCGTTCCTCAACACCTGCCCGACCGGCAACGCCTTGCAGCATCAGTTCGGCCCGCGCCTGCTGCCGTTGCTGGAAAACGCCGACGACGGCGAGTGGCAAGCCCTGATCGACGAGGCCCGCGCCGAGCGCGAGCGCCTGGAACAGGAACTGCACACCGGCCGTGACCGCCTGCTGGAACTCAATTCCGGCGGCGCCGGTGAAGGCGATGCATTGGTCGAGGATATCCTCGAGCAGGACGACCAGTTCGCCTTGCCGATCTACATGGAAACCCTGTTCGACGCGTTCGGCATCGACAGCGAAGACCATTCGGAAAACGCACTGATCCTCAAGCCTAGCGAAAAAATGCTCGACGCCAGCTTCCCTCTGGGCGACGACGAAGGTGTGACGATCACCTACGACCGTAACCAGGCGCTGTCGCGCGAAGACATGCAATTCATCACTTGGGAACACCCGATGGTGCAGGGCGGCATGGACCTGGTGCTGTCCGGCTCGATGGGCAACACCGCCGTGGCGCTGATCAAGAACAAGGCGCTCAAGCCCGGCACTGTATTGCTCGAACTGCTCTACGTCAGCGAAGTGGTTGCGCCGCGCTCGCTGCAATTGGGTCGCTACCTGCCGCCGGCCGCCCTGCGCTGCCTGCTGGATACCAATGGCAACGACCTGTCGGGCCGCGTGTCGTTCGAGACGTTGAACGACCAGTTGGAAAGCGTGCCACGGGCCAGCGCCAACAAGTTCATCCAGGCTCAGCGTGACCAACTGACGCCGCGGATCAACGCCGGCGAAGAAAAGATCACCCCGCGCCACGCCGAGCGCGTGGCCGAGGCCAAGCGTCGCCTGGCTGCGGATACCGACGAAGAACTGGCGCGCCTGACCGCGTTGCAAGCGGTCAACCCGACCGTGCGGGACAGCGAGCTGGTTGCCCTGCGCAACCAGCGCGAGCAAGGTTTGGCCATGCTGGATAAGGCCGCACTGCGACTGGAAGCGATCCGGGTGTTGGTGGCGGGTTGATCGCCGCCCTGCCCTGCTGAACAAGAAGGCCCGCGCAATGCGGGCCTTCTTTATAGACTCAAGGGCCTGATGACGGTCTAGGTATCTACACATATTTCAAAGGCTGAAAATCTCCCTGTAGTGAGCGGGCTTGTCGAATCGTCGCACCGCCCGCGCTGGGCTGCGAAGCGGCCCCAAACCAGGCGAATTGGGTTTATCGGAAACTTCGCGGTGTCTTTATTGGGGCGGCTTCGCCACCCAGCGCGGGACAAGCCCGCTCACTACATAGATGTGTAGATACCCATGCCCGGTCTCAAGCAGTGACCGCCTGCGCCGGCACCTCCACCGCCCCCAGCCCATCTTTCATCCGCTTGGCATCGCGCACAAAACTGCGCGAGGCCTGGAACAGGAACAGCATGGTGAGGAACAACGCCACCGGAATCAGATACATGGCGTCGTGCAGGCCCACCGCCTTGTAAGCCTCGGTCATCTGCTCGGCCCCTGCCGCGTACATCGCCGAGTGCGCAAAATGATCGGAAAGACCGCCCACGACAATCGGCCCCATCCCGCCGCCCAGCAAGTACAGCCCGGCAAAGAACAACGCCATTGCGGTCGCCCGCAAACGCGGTTCAACCACGTCCTGAATCGCCGTGTACACACAGGTATAGAAATTATAGGCAAACAACCACCCCACACTGAACAGCGCCACAAACACCCCGATCTCGATGCGCCCTGCGTGCAGCGCCCACCCCGTGGTCACGGTGGAAATGATCAGGCTGAACGCTGCAAACAACAGCCGGCCATTGGCGACACGCTGGTGGACCTTGTCGGCGATCCAGCCACCCAGGGTCAGGCCCACCAGGCCGGTCAGGCCGACGATCACCCCGGTGGCGACCGCAGCGTCCTGCAATGGCATCAGGAAGTAACGCTGCAACATCGGCACCAGGAACGAGTTGCAGGCATAGGTTGCAAAGTTGAAGCACAGCCCGGCCAGCACCAGCCACAGAAAGGTCGGCACCGCCAGCACGCGGCGAATCGGGCGGTCGACGCGTTCCTGGGAGACTTGCACGGTTTCCGCCGCGCCGCGCTTGGGCTCCTTGATGTAGAACATGAACACCGCGAGGATCATCCCCGGCACGGCGGCGATGAAAAACGGTGCGCGCCAGCTGTCGAACGCCTTGACCATCCAGCCGATGGTGAAGAACGCCAGCAACAGCCCCAACGGCAGGCCCAGCATGAAAATTCCCATGGCCCGCGCCCGGCGATGGGCGGGAAACAGGTCGCCAATCAGCGAGTTGGCGGCCGGCGCATAGCTGGCTTCGCCAATGCCGATGCCCATGCGCACCAGCAGGAACGTCCAGAAACTGCCGACCAGGCCGTTGACCGCCGTCAGCCCGCTCCAGGCGAACAGGCCCCAACCCATCAGTTTGCTGCGCGAACCGGTGTCGGCCAAACGCCCGAGCGGCAGGCCGGCAATGGCGTAGACGATGGTGAAGGCGGTGCCGATGATGCCGAGCTGGAAGTCGCTCAGGTGCCATTCCATGCGGATCGGCTCGATGATGATCGCCGGGATGGTACGGTCGAAGAAATTGAACAGATTGGCGAGAAACAACAGGAACAGAATGCGCCAGGCATTCGCCGCTTGGGTCGAGTTCTGCATGGGTCCGTCTCTTTTATTGTTATGAGAGCTGCGATGCCCGATGCATCCCGCCCGGTACCTGCAACATAGTCAGGCGCACGGCGCTTGTCTGTAATGATTCGTAAAGCTGATAGGGCATGATTTGACCCGGCGCTACGGCACTTTGCCTACAAAAATATAAGTACGCGCCCCCCTTCCCAACCGCCATGGCCCGGATAGAATGGCGAGCCTTCCCGTAGTCCCCCTACTTACCTTCCTAATCGATGACGCCCATGTCCGAAGCCAGTCCGTGTCTGAATTGCGGTGCCTGCTGTTCATACTTTCGTGTGTCTTTCTTCTGGGGTGAGTGCGCCTCGTCAGGGGGCACGGTACCCGACAACCTGGTCGTGCAGATCAACCCCACCCGCGTGGCCATGATCGGCACCGACCAGAAACCCGCACGCTGCTGCAGCCTTGAGGGTGAAGTGGGTCAAGCGACCCGTTGCACGATTTACGATGAACGCTCCAGTGTGTGCCGCGAGTTTGATTCGTCCTGGAGCCAAGGCGTGCAGAATGTCGACTGTGATGCCGCTCGCGCCGCCTTCGGCCTGGCACCCTTGGAAGCCCCTTTCGAGCTGGAACTGCCCATCAGCGCTTAGCACCAGACGCGATGCCAGGCATGCCAAAATAATTCAAAGCAAAGTGCCATTAGCGATGGCAAATTCCGCAAGGCTTCTATACTCGACCGCATAGGTCATCGCCTCTGGCAGTGACGTGACGCTATGACAGGGCATGCTATGGAATGGCTGGGTCTGCATTTTTTTACTGAGCTTCCAGAACACGGGCATTTATTACTCAATTGCAGTCATAACCCGTTCTTGGTGCTGTTGGCCTATCTGGTCGCGTGCGCGGCGGGCTTCGGTACGCTGGACATGGCTGAACGCGTCGGCCATGTCGAGGATCCCACCGCCCGGCGCAACTGGCGCTGGCTCGGCGCCGGTTGCCTGGCAGGCGGAATCTGGTCGACCCACTTCATCAGCATGCTGGCCTTCCAGGCGCCCATTGCGATCCACTACGAACTGATAATGACGTTCGCGTCCTTGCTGATCGCCCTGATCGCTTCGTTGTTCGCCATGCAAACCCTCAGTCATGCCAACCTGCGCTTGCACCAGTATTTGCTCGCGTCCCTATGGATGGGGATCGGCATCGCCTTGATGCACTACGTGGGGATGTCGGCCATGCGTTCCCAGGCCCATGTGTATTTTGAGCCAGGGCTGTTCATGGCTTCGGTGGGTATCGCCATAGGCTCAAGTCTGGCGGCGTTGTTACTGTCGAGCCACTTGCGCACTGGCACCGGCGTGTTTCACCAACTGCTCAAATATGCCGCCAGCCTCGTATTGGGCGCGGGCATTCTGAGCATGCATTTTACCGGCATGGCGGCGATGCAATTAATCGTCCCCACCGGAGCGGACCTGTCGTTGCCGACGGGCAATAACCCTATTCAACTGGGCCTGTCGGTGGCCGTCATCACCCTGCTGGTGATCGGCAGCAGCATCAGCGCCGCCTTGGCCGATAAGAAGCTGCAACACAAGGAGCGCGATTTGCGCCGGGTCAATGCCCTGCTCAGCGAACTCGACCAGGCTCGCGCCTCGCTGCAACAAGTGGCCCACTACGACGCCCTGACCAGCCTGCTCAATCGCAGGGGCTTCAACCAGATCTTTGCGGAGAAGCTCGCCGAGAAAACCGCCTCCCACGGCATGATGGCGGTGATCTTCCTTGATATCGACCACTTCAAACGCATCAACGACAGCCTCGGGCATGACGCCGGCGACCAGTTGCTCACGGTCCTGGCCGGGCATATCAAAGGCTCGGTGCGCAGCCACGCCGATGTAGTCGCGCGGTTTGGCGGCGATGAGTTCTGCATTTTGATCAGCATTCACCACCGCGACGAAGCCCGGCACCTGGCCCAGCGCATCATGCAACAGATGAAAGAACCCATCGAACTGGCCGGCCGGCGCATGGTGATGACCACCAGCATCGGCATCAGCCTGTTCCCCGATGATGGCCTGACCTGCGAGGAGTTGCTGAAAACCGCCGACCTGGCGCTTTACCAGTCCAAGGACATGGGGCGCAACAGCCTGAACTTCTTCAGCTCCAACCTGAAAACCCGCGCGTCCCTCGAATTGCAATTGGAAGAAGAACTGCGCGGAGCCCTGCGCGCCCGCAACCAACTGGTGCTGTTCTATCAGCCAATCTTCGACATGAAGCAAGGCAAGGTCACGCGGCTGGAGGCCTTGGTGCGCTGGCAACACCCACAGCACGGTCTGCTGGGACCGGATCGGTTTATCGGCATCGCTGAAAGCAACGGGCTGATCGCCGAGTTGGATCACTGGGTGCTGCGCCAGGCCTGCCATGACCTGAGCCTGCTGTCTGACCGTGGTTATACGGAACTGACCATGTCGGTGAACTGTTCGGCCCTGAACCTGGCCCGCGATGAGCTGGCGGACGAAATCGAAGATGCACTGCGCTTGAGCGGCATCGCCGCCACCCGTCTGGAACTGGAAGTCACTGAAAATGCACTGATGGGCAACATCAGCAGCACCCTGGCACTGCTGCGGCAAATCCGCGCGCTGGGGGTGTCGCTGGCTATCGACGACTTTGGCACCGGCTACTCGTCCCTCGCCTACCTCAAGCGCCTGCCGCTCAACACCTTGAAGATCGACCGCTCGTTTATCCAGGATATTCCCAAGTCGATTGCCGATATCGAGATCGTCCAGGCGATTATCGGCATGGCCCACACGCTGCACTTGCAAGTGGTTACCGAAGGCGTGGAAACCCAGGCGCAGTTCGAGCTGCTGCTCAAGCATGGCTGTGATTTCGTCCAGGGCTACCTGCTGAGCCCGGCGGTGGCGGCCAACGACATCATCGGCGTGATCCAGGGTATCAACCTGCGCCACCCACATGGCGGGGCGGCTGCCAAGGACGGCAGCCCGGCAAAAGAGCCTTCTGCAAGCCACAGCCCCAATTCAATCGTCAGGCCAATTCGCTGACGCCTAAACTTTGGCATTTCGCCATCATTTGCCTAAAGAACGCCGACGAACGGCCGATCCATCAGAGTCCGGCCAGGTTTTTCCCTGAACCCTTCAAGGGGTCAAGCCGCTCGTCCAGGACAAGGACGCACTGCAAAGTCGCGAACACCCATTGCGTGATGGCCCCTTGATTTCTTCAGCCATCCGCCCAGGCACATGGCGCACAATGACTTCTAAAAATAACTCTGCCACCGTGGTATCCGACGTGTTGCTCAAAGCTCCTGCGGACAAACCCTCAGGTTCAAAGTCATTGAGCACCGCCCGCCCGCTGGCCACCCAGCAATACCTGTACTTCACCGAAACCAATACCGACCGTATCCTCGACAACCTCGACGGCCTGCGCGACATGGTATTCCCGCGCCCACCCCATCTGGAAGGCGACAGCGATCCGCGTAGCGAGCAGGAATTCCCTTCGGTATGCCTGATCGGCCTGGGCCGTTGCGGCTCGAACATCGCACTGGACGTGGCGGAACTGGTGTACAACGCGCGCAAGTTCTACTTGAACGAATTCAGCAACGAAGACAAGTCGCAGGACAAGGGCTACAGCCCGGCCCAGTGGCTGCGCAACAACCTGCGCCTGGGCAGCGGCAAGGCGAGCAAACCGGTGTTCCTGGTGGAACCGCTGGTAATGCTGGGCGACCTGGACAAAGACATCGCCGGGCGCATCCGCTTCTCGCGCAAGGGCGAAAAAAGCGGCTTCCTGCGCGACTACAGCAAGATGAAAATCATGGACCTGTCGGAAGTCCATGCCGGCGGCGCCGGTAACGCGCCGATCCTGGGGCAGTACCTGGCCAAGATCATCCTCAACAAAGATACCCAGCGTTTTTCCAGCCCCGACTGGAAGATGATCCACTCGTACCTGATCGACTCCTGCGGCATCAAGGCCAACCAGTCGCGTCTGTACTTCTCGATCTTCAGCGCCGGCGGCGGTACCGGCTCGGGCATGGCCTCCGAATTCGGCTTGGCGCAGCAACATTCGTACATGAACAAGACGTTCGACACCAAGCCCGCCGACGAGCACGACAGCAAGAGCGGCCATGCCTTTGTGTTCGAGCCGATCTTCACCAGCGGCATCTGCGTGCTGCCGAATATTTCCGACCATCGCAGCGAAATGTCCGAAGCGCTGCACATCAACGCCGGGCGGCTGCTGTGCAAATACCTCTCGGAAGAATGGGATTTCTCATACAACTTCGACAATGAAGACAGCAGCGAAGCCAGTGTGAAGGGGCGTATCCGGCCGTGGAACGCGATGATGCTGATCTCCAACGACATCATGCGTTATGCCGAAGAAAGCGATGACGGCAACATCCAGAACATTGATGTCAATGCCATGGAAAAACACGCCAACCAATACATCTCCCAACAGATCTTCAACATCCTCACCGCCCAGGCGGTGACCACCGACTACGACCAGAACTACTTCCGGCGTGCCGGTATTGACATCGGCGAAACCATCCGCCTGGATGCCAACGACCTGTTCATGAGCCTGGCCGGCCCGGTGGCGATCGCCTACGCCGAGTCCGTGGTTCCCGAAACGCCGGCACCGTCCAGCGACAAATTCAAGGTGTTCGAAAAAGAGCCACAGCGTCTGAACATTGATGACCTGTTCTTCCGTTCCATCGACCTGCCGCACTTCAACAAGGTCACCCAGGCCATCGAAGGCATCAGCCTGCTGCCGATCGAGTCCAAGCGCTACAAGGCGTCCCTGGAGCAGTACAAGAACTCCGGCTACGACGCGGCGGCGCTGCATGACCTGCACTTTTTCAAGAACTGCTCGTCGGTGGTGTCCATCGTGTCCTTGCCCAAGGACTACAAGCTGTCCTATATGGACCTGAACCGGCTCAAGACTCACCTCAACAGCCTGTTCCCCAACACCACCCTCAAGCGCTACGCCCTGGTGATCGGCGCCTCGGCCAACCTGTCGCTGACCACCCTGATCGCGAAAAGCCCGTGCCTGTCGGATGACTTCCTCACCTTGATCGTGGCGTTTATCAAACGCTGCTTTGCGCGCAACCCGTACCGCTTCGACGACACGCTGGACAACTCGATCCTGGATTTCATCATCCACGAGGACTTCGACGAAGACCGCATCGACGAATTGCTCAACGAGTTCGAGAACCCGGCGAAGATCCTCGATACCAACTGGTACGCGATCAAGCCGATGTATGAGAAAAAGTACCGCGAGTTGATCAACGACAAAGACAAGTTTGTGTCGATCAATGACATTCGCCTGTCACGGGACTGCGTGAAGAAGGCGATCAAGTACCTGCGTGAGATTTACCGTCACCGCATCGGCAAGACCAAGGTTATCTCGCTGAACAACCATACCGGCAAGACCGGCTGAAGCCCTGCGACGGCGCCCTTCGGCGCCGTCGCTGCCTTATTGGGCTCGTCGTTGGTGCAGGTAGGCGACGATGGCCTGCTCATCGGTGGACTTTGCCGGCCGAGGCAGTTGCTTGGGCCACGCAGCCTCGTGCATACCGAAGAAATTTTTCTGCTCAGCCTCATCCCAACTGCGGATTTCACGCGAGGCCGATTCCCACCAGCCCTGTCGACACACGTCGTAATAAGGATTCTCAGGCGCCGCGCTGCCGTAGAGCAAGTCGCGGCCCACCCTCTTCAGATGTTTGCGCTGATTGCGCAGCTTCCATTTGATCAGCAGCCGTTGCCAGGCGCTGGGCATAGGCTTGACCTGGGGCACGTCGAGGCAACGCGCGACCAGTTCAGGCCCGAAGGTCTCGCCGTGAAGACCGAAAAAATGCGCCTGCATGGCGTGGAAAAAGCGCTTCTCGGCGTAATAGTGATAAACCCACTTGCTGGACTCGCGCACCGTCTTGCCACGCATCGCAAAGGAAATCGCGACTTGCTCAATGGTGTGGATATCGAACGAGCCCTCGGTCCACGCGTCGATCAGACTGATCGCGGTGTCGAGCAGCGCCGTATCCGTGTCACACACGCCGCACAAGCCACTGTTGTAGAGCTTGAAGCCGTTACTCGCAGACACGCCATGGGCATGCAGGTGCGTGCCCAGCTTGAGGTAATCCGGACGTTTGCAGACATAGCTCCAGTCGTACTCGAATTCGTCCATCACGTACTGGCCAGGCGCGATAAGTTCGAACACACGATGCGGGGACTTGAGGAACAGTGTGTCGGTATCGACAAACAGCGTCTTGTCCGCAAGCTTCAACCCTTCGGCGATCGCACAGGCCTTGCGCCGGTGGGTATAACCGTTGTCACCCTGCCATCGGGCCAGGGTCTGCTCGTCCAGCGCCAGGGTTTCCACCGGCCAGCCGGTGAAGTCCTGGGGCCGGTCAGTCATGACCCGGATGCACAGCGACTCACCCGGTTTGAGCTGCGCCAGGGCGGTGAGAATGCTGAACTTGGCTTCGCGCCGGTAAACTTCCTGTTTACCGTAGATAAGGTAAAGCAACTGGTGCGAGGGTTTCGCTGAGAGGGGCAGCGTTGACGGCATGACGAGCTCCGGATGACAGGCGGCGAACTCTACCGGATTCCAGCCCTTCCTACGCTGCGATCTGACAATTGCCGGCTTTTATTCACACCGAGAAACAATTCTCCCGCGCTTTGAGCGACGAGAAAACTGTTCCCATGACGTGCGCGTCACCCTCGGATGTGACCTTTCTTCACGGCAAGATGCCATCACCGCTGCAGCGGTTACTCCGCTACACACTTTTAAAGCGCAGCATCACGCACCATTTCAGTGCTTATGGCGCGAGCACTGCCCTTTCCTGGATCAGGATCCACGGCGAAACCACCACCGCCCACACGCTCGGATCGCGCTCAACCAGGTCCAGCGCCCGCGTGGCAGACACTTCGGCCAAGTTGCCCGAGGCCAGCCAGGCAGCGACTTTGTCACGGTTGTCTTCGGCCATTCCTTCGGCGGCCTCGATCAAATCCAGGCTGGCGTCGACCCACAATAGGGCACCCTTGGCAAAGAACGGCTCAAGCTCCTTCCAGGATATTTCGGCGGTTTCACCGAGCAGCTTGGCATAGAGGGTGCTAGGTTCTTGCGTCATGGGGGTTCACCTTGGGAAAAAATCGGCGCAATCATAACGTCGAGGCCGAGGTAGAAAAACCCAGTTGCAATTGAGTCATCGAGAGAAAGTGTCAGCAACGCCAAGGATTGCCTGGAACTCTGGCATCACCCCGCCGCAATTCTGTCTTTTTCTTTCATTTAAGCGACACACTCGGGTTTTGCCCCCAGCAGCCAGCTTTTCAAGCGATCAACCGGCGCTCTACACTGTACCGGTACAGTTGCCAGGGCACTGCCGGGGGGATATCCGGGATATCCGATCCGGTTCTGCAGCTCACAAGGCCGCTAGAACTATAAAAAATACAACAGTAAGAGTGGAGCACTATGAATAAGGCTACTAAGCAGATTTCCAAACTGTTTGCCGCTATGGTCCTGGCTGGGGTTGCCGGCCATTCGTTCGCCGCCGACACCATCAAGATCGGTATCGCCGGCCCTAAAACCGGCCCGGTGACGCAATACGGCGACATGCAATTCATGGGTGCCAAGCAAGCCATCGCCGACATCAACGCCAAGGGCGGCGTTGACGGCAAGATGCTTGAGGCCAAGGAATACGACGACGCCTGTGATCCTAAACAAGCCGTGGCCGTCGCCAACAAAGTGGTCAACGACGGCGTCAAGTTCGTGGTCGGTCACCTCTGCTCCAGCTCCACTCAGCCTGCGTCCGACATTTATGAAGACGAAGGCGTGATCATGATTACCCCGGCCGCCACCAGCCCGGAAATCACTGCCCGTGGCTACAAGCTGATCTTCCGCACCATCGGCCTGGACAGCGCCCAGGGCCCGGCAGCCGGCAACTACATCGCCGACCACGTGAAGCCGAAAATCGTTGCCGTCCTGCACGACAAGCAGCAATACGGTGAAGGCATCGCCAGCGCCGTGAAGAAAACCCTGGAAGAAAAAGGCACCAAGGTTGCCGTCTTCGAAGGCCTGAACGCCGGTGACAAGGACTTCTCCTCGATCATCCAGAAACTCAAGCAAGCCAATGTCGACTTCGTCTACTACGGCGGCTACCACCCTGAGCTGGGCCTGATCCTGCGCCAAGCCAAGGAAAAAGGCCTGAACGCCAAGTTCATGGGCCCAGAGGGCGTCGGCAACGACTCCATCTCGCAAATCGCCCAGGGCGCTTCCGAAGGCCTGCTGGTCACCCTGCCTAAATCCTTCGACACCGACCCTGCCAACAAGGCCATCGTCGAGGAGTTCGCCAAGAACAAGCAGGACCCGACCGGTCCGTTCGTATTCCCGGCCTACTCGGCCATTGAAGTGATCGCCGGTGGTATCAAAGCCGCCAAGAGCGAAGACACCGCCAAAGTGGCCGAAGCCATTCACGCGGGTACCTTCAAGACCCCAACCGGCGACCTGAGCTTCGACGCCAAAGGCGACCTGAAGGACTTCAAGTTCGTGGTCTACGAATGGCACTTCGGCAAACCTAAAACCGAAGTTTCCCCTCAGTAACCCCGCCTTAACGGGTCAACAAGCCCACTGTGAAAGCAGTGGGCTTTGTTTTACGAGGTTTATGGGCCTGTCACCCGCGATCCGGGCGCTGGCTCACCTGAAAATCTTAAAACCGTCACCAGCGGTTCGCTGGCCAACGCTTTGTGCAAATGTGCTCACAGAACACAGCCCAGAGCCGGAACATGACTCCACCAGTGAAATGCGTATCGGGTTTTTAGGAGCGCTGTAATGCCTGAGATCTATCATTTTTTCCAACAGCTGGTTAATGGCCTGACCATTGGCAGCACCTATGCCTTGATAGCCATTGGCTACACAATGGTTTACGGCATCATTGGAATGATCAACTTCGCCCATGGCGAGGTGTACATGATTGGTTCCTACGTGGCCTTTATCGCCCTTGCCGGGCTGGCCATGATGGGGATCCACTCCCTGCCGCTTTTGATGACCGCCGCGTTCCTTGCGTCAATCATCGTGACCAGTGCCTATGGTTACAGTATCGAGCGCGTTGCCTACCGTCCCTTGCGTGGCAGCAACCGCCTGATCCCGCTGATTTCCGCCATCGGCATGTCGATTTTCCTGCAGAACACCGTATTGCTGTCCCAGGACTCCAAGGATAAATCCATCCCCAACCTGATCCCGGGGAGTTTCTCCTTCGGCCCGGGTGGCGCGCAGGAAGTGCTGGTTTCCTATATGCAGATCCTGGTCTTCGTCGTCACCCTGGTGGCCATGCTGGGCCTGACCCTGTTCATCTCCCGATCCCGTCTGGGGCGCGCCTGCCGGGCTTGCGCCGAAGACATCAAGATGGCCAATCTGCTGGGCATCAACACCAACAACATCATCGCCCTGACCTTCGTGATCGGTGCCGCGCTGGCAGCCGTCGCGGCGGTACTGCTGAGCATGCAGTACGGCGTGATCAACCCCAACGCCGGTTTCCTGGTGGGCCTCAAGGCCTTTACCGCAGCGGTATTGGGCGGCATCGGCAGCATTCCGGGCGCGATGCTCGGCGGCTTGGTGCTGGGTGTGGCCGAGGCCTTTGGCGCCGATATCTTCGGCGACCAGTACAAGGACGTCGTGGCGTTCGGCCTGTTGGTTCTGGTGCTGTTGTTCCGTCCGACCGGCATCCTGGGCCGTCCGGAGGTTGAGAAAGTATGAGCAGATATCTTAAATCGGCGTTTTTCAGCGCCTTGCTGGTGTGGGCCGTGGCATTTCCGGTACTGGGCCTCAAGCTGAGCATTGTCGGCATCAATCTGGAAGTGCATGGCACCGGTCCCGTGACCCTGACCATCATCGCCTTGTGCTCGGTGCTGATGTTCCTGCGCGTGCTGTTCACCCAACAGGTTGGCGCACTGTTCAAGCGTAACCGTGGCCCGTTGGTGTCGCCCAAGGTCAGCCAATTCCTGACCCTGCCGCGCACCCAGCGCTACATCATCATCGGCTTGATTGTCGCGGCGTTGATCTGGCCGTTCTTCGGCTCGCGCGGCGCAGTCGATATCGCCACCCTGATCCTGATCTACGTGTTGCTGGGCCTTGGCCTGAACATTGTGGTCGGCCTCGCCGGCCTGCTCGACCTGGGTTATGTGGGCTTCTACGCCGTGGGTGCCTACACCTACGCGCTGCTCTCGCATTACCTGGGCTGGAGCTTCTGGATCTGCCTGCCACTGGCGGGCATGGCGGCTGCCACGTTCGGCTTCCTGCTGGGCTTCCCGGTGTTGCGCCTGCGCGGCGACTACCTGGCGATCGTGACCCTGGGCTTTGGTGAAATCATCCGCCTTTTCCTGCGTAACCTCACCGATATCACCGGCGGCCCCAACGGTATCAGCAGCATCCCCAAGCCGACGTTCTTCGGGCTGTCGTTCGACCGCACCGCCGCAGAGGGCATGCAGACCTTTCACGAGTACTTCGGGATTGCCTACAACCCGGTGAGCAAAGTGGTGTTCCTGTACCTGGTGGCGCTGTTGCTGGCACTGGCCGCACTGTTTGTGATCAACCGCCTGCTGCGCATGCCCATCGGCCGCGCGTGGGAAGCGTTGCGCGAAGATGAGATCGCCTGCCGCGCATTGGGCCTGAACCCGACCATCATCAAGCTCTCCGCCTTTACCCTGGGCGCTGCGTTCGCCGGTTTCGCCGGCAGCTTCTTCGCCGCGCGCCAAGGGCTGGTGACGCCGGAGTCATTCACCTTTATCGAGTCGGCGATCATCCTCGCCATCGTGGTACTGGGTGGCATGGGCTCGCAACTGGGCGTGATCCTGGCGGCGATCGTGATGATCCTGCTGCCGGAAATGATGCGCGAGTTCAGTGAATACCGCATGTTGATGTTCGGCGCTCTCATGGTGCTGATGATGATCTGGCGCCCTCAAGGCCTGCTGCCCATGCAACGTCCACACATGGAGCTGCGCAAATGAGCCGCGAGATCCTGAAAGTCGAAAACTTGAGCATGCGCTTCGGCGGCTTGCTGGCGGTCAATGGCGTGGCCCTGACCGTGAAAGAAAAACAGGTTGTGGCGTTGATCGGCCCCAACGGCGCCGGCAAGACCACGGTATTCAACTGCCTCACCGGCTTCTACAAGCCGAGCGGCGGCAGCATCCTGCTGGACGGACAGCCGATCCAGGGCCTGGCCGGTCACGAAATCGCCCGCAAGGGCGTGGTGCGCACCTTCCAGAACGTGCGGCTGTTCAAGGACATGACGGCGGTCGAGAACCTGTTGATCGCCCAGCACCGTCACTTGAACACCAACTTCTTCGCAGGCTTGTTCAAGACCCCGGCGTTTCGCAAAAGCGAGCGCGAGGCCATGGAGTACGCCGAGTACTGGCTGGACAAGGTCAACCTCACCGAGTTTGCCAACCGCCCGGCCGGCACCCTGGCCTATGGTCAGCAACGTCGCCTGGAAATCGCCCGTTGCATGATGACCCGCCCGCGCATCCTTATGCTCGACGAACCTGCCGCCGGCCTGAACCCCAGGGAAACCGAAGACCTCAAGGCGCTGATCAGCGTGCTGCGCGAGGAAAACAACGCCACCGTGCTGCTGATCGAACACGACATGAAACTGGTCATGAGCATTTCCGACCATATCGTCGTGATCAACCAGGGCACGCCTCTGGCCAATGGGAGTCCGGAGCAGATCCGTGACAATCCTGAAGTGATCAAAGCCTATCTGGGGGAAGCGTAAAATGCTGCAATTCGAAAACGTTTCCACTTTCTACGGCAAGATCCAGGCCCTGCACAGCGTCAATGTGGAGGTTCGCCAGGGTGAGATCGTCACGCTGATCGGCGCCAACGGCGCCGGCAAGTCGACCTTGTTGATGACCCTGTGCGGTTCGCCCCAGGCCCACAGCGGCAGCATCCGCTACATGGGTGAAGAACTGGTGGGCCAGCAGTCGTCGCACATCATGCGCAAAAGCATCGCGGTAGTGCCGGAAGGCCGTCGCGTGTTTTCGCGCCTGACCGTGGAAGAGAACCTGGCCATGGGCGGGTTCTTTACCGACAAGGGCGACTATCAGGAGCAGATGGACAAGGTGCTGCACCTGTTCCCCCGCCTCAAGGAACGCTTCAGCCAACGCGGCGGCACCATGTCGGGCGGCGAACAGCAAATGCTCGCCATCGGCCGCGCATTGATGAGCAAGCCCAAGCTGTTGCTGTTGGACGAACCGTCCCTGGGCCTGGCACCGATCATCATCCAGCAGATCTTCGACATCATCGAACAGCTGCGCAAGGACGGTGTGACGGTGTTCCTGGTGGAGCAGAACGCCAACCAGGCGCTGAAGATTGCCGACCGCGCCTATGTGCTGGAAAACGGCCGGGTGGTCATGCAGGGCACTGGCGAGCAGTTGCTGACGGATCCGAAGGTGCGTGAGGCTTACCTGGGCGGTTGAGAGAAATTTGCTGTAGGAACCGGCCTAAACATGTGGGAGCTGGCTTGCCTGCGATACAGGCACCTCGATTTTTCAGTAACACCGAGGTGATGCTATCGCAGGCAAGCCAGCTCCCACATCTGTTGTGTGTGAACTGATAATTGGTGAAACCCGAAGTTATTTTCGGCAGACGTGTAACGAAGTTCACCCCAACGCCTCTAGTGGTGCAAGCAGGCAAACACGCCCGCCACTACTGGAGATCCACCATGACCACCAAACTGTCCGCCGCCACCCTCGTCCTGGCCCTCGGTTCCGCCCTGAGCCTGTCTGCCCTGACCATCACCGCCCACGCCGCCGACGACATGCAGAAATGCTTCGGTATCGCCGAAGCCGGCAAGAACGACTGCGCCGCTGGCGCCGGCACGTCCTGCGCCGGCACCTCGAAAACCAAAGACCAGGCCAACGCCTGGAAACTCGTCCCCGCCGGCACCTGCCTCAAAACCCCAAGCTCCACCTCGCCGACCGGTTTCGGCCAGGAAGCGGCCTTCACCGCCAAGTCCTGACCCTCGCGAAACCTGAGTACTGACGATGCCCCTTTCATCCCTGCACGCCATCGCCCAGGCTCAGGCGCCCGGCCTCCCGCGTCGGGCCGGGCTGGGGCTCAAGCATGAGCACTTCACTGAAGTGCTCGACACTTCACCCGACATCGGTTTTTTTGAAGTGCACGCCGAAAACTACATGGTGGCCGGCGGCCCGTTTCATCACTATCTGGGGATGATCCGTGAGCGGTACCCGCTGTCGTTGCACGGCGTAGGCCTGTCCATCGGCGGCGAAGCCCCGCCGGACCGTGGGCACCTGGCGCGGCTGGCCATGCTGATCGAACGCTACCAACCCCACGCTTTCTCCGAACACCTGGCCTGGTCGAGCCACGGCCCGGTATTCCTCAATGACTTGCTGCCCATGGCCTACGACAACGCGACCCTGCAACGGGTGTGCGAACACGTTGACCAGGTACAGAGCGCCCTCAAGCGGCCAATGTTGCTGGAGAACCCGTCGACCTACCTGCAATTTGAGCGCTCAACCCTGGACGAAACCGACTTCATCAGCACGATCATCCGTCGCACCGGCTGTGGCTTGCTGCTGGACGTGAATAACGTCTATGTGTCCTGCGTTAATCACCAGCGCGATCCACTTTCCTACCTACACGCGCTGCCATTGCACGCGGTGGGTGAGATTCATCTGGCCGGTTTTGCCGAAGACACGGACAGCCTCGGTGATCGCCTGTTGATCGATGATCACGGTGCTCCGATCGATAACGCCGTGTGGCAGCTGTACGAAAAGGTACTGGCGCGCGTCGGCCCGGTGCCGACGTTGATCGAACGGGATAACCAGGTGCCGGTGTTCAGCGTATTGCTGGCCGAGGCGCAACAGGCCCAATGGCATCTGTCGCAGGTGGGACCATGAGCCTTCATGACGACTTTGCCGCAGTCCTGTTGGCGCCGGACCGGGCCTGCCCCGAAGGCCTGGTCAGCCGCAACGGTGCCGACCCGGCCAGCCGCTTCGCGGTGTATCGCAACAATGTGCACAGTTCGTTGATCAACGCGTTGGCGACCGCTTACCCCGTGACGTTGCAACTGGTGGGCGAGGAATTTTTCCGTGCGATGGCCGGCCTGTTCGTGCAGGCGTGCCCTCCCACCAGCCCGCTGATCAGGGAGTACGGCAGTGCGTTTCCAGCGTTTATCCAGGATTTTGAGCCGGCCGCCAGCGTGCCCTACCTGGCCGATATCGCGCGCCTGGAACGCCTGCGTGTACGTGCCTACCACGCGGCGGATGCACAGCCGCTGGATCAGCAGGCGATTCTTCAAGTCATGCAAGGCCAGACAGACGTCGGAAAATTGCGCCTGCAGCTGCACCCATCCCTTGCCACCTTGAATTCTGCCTTCGCGGTGGTGGCGGTATGGGCCGCGCATCAATCCGAGGGTGCCCTGGCCACCCTGAACCCCTGGCACGCCCAGGCTGCACTGGTATTGCGCCAGGGGCTGGAAGTCAGGGTGTTTGCCCTCGACAGTGGCTCAGCGACGTTTATCAACAGCCTGGCCCATGGCAGTCCATTGGAAAAAGCCGTGGAGCATGCACTTGAAGCCAGCGCCGAATTCGATATGCACCACTGCCTGACGTTGCTGGTCAGCCACAACGCCATCACTCATCTGTATCCAGAACAAAAGGTATCGCCATGAACACTTGTCCATCGGGATTGATCAATCGGGTCATCGCGTTTTTCGAGCAAATTCCTTACAGCCTGATTGCCTTTCTCGCACGTTTTTCGATGGCTGCGGTGTTTTGGAAATCCGGGCAGACCAAAATTGAAGGTTTCGCGGTGGATATCATCAGCGGCACCTTTCAACTGGGTGAACCAAAACTGGCGGCCTCGACACTGCCGCTGTTTCGCAGCGAGTATGCTGTGCCGTTGCTATCGCCGGAGGTGGCGGCGCACATGGCGGCATTTGCCGAGCACTTTTTCCCGGTGCTGATCCTGGTTGGCTTCGCCACGCGCTTTTCGGCCTGGGCCCTGATCGGCATGACGCTGGTGATTCAGCTGTTCGTCTACCCGGATGCCTACCCGACCCACGGCACCTGGCTTGCGCTGCTGTTGCTGCTGGTGGCGAAGGGTCCGGGGCGCTTGTCCATCGATCACTTTATCGCGCGTCGCTATGCTTAAAGCCGATCCAGGGCCTCGCCGCTGCGCTTGAACCAGTCCACCAGGTAATCGGCCAATATCTGGGTGCGACGCGGCAGGCCGCCCTGATAGGGATGCACCAGGTACATCGGCATGCTCCGCGTCTGGTAATCGCGCAGGAGCCAGCTCAAGCGGCCGTCAGCCAATTCCGTCGGCAACAGGTAGGACGGCAGGCGTGCGATACCGGCGCCGACCAGCGCGGCTTTTTTCAACAGGTTGTAATGATTGGAGGCGAAGGTGCCGCTGACCCGTACCCGCAGCAGTTCGTGTTGCTGGTGGTAAAGCCACTCCTCACGGCCGCTGTAGTGGCTGTTGAGCAAGCAGATATGGGTGGCCAGATCAGCCGGGGTCTCGGGTTCGCCGTATTGCTCGAGGTAGGCCGGGCTCGCGCAGGTCACCTCATGCCAGGCCAGCAATGGCTTGGCCACCAGGCGCTCGTTTTCAATCGCGCCTGAGCGTACTCCCAAGTCAAAACCGTCCCGCGCCAGATCGCGATAGCGGTTGTTGAGCTCCAGCTCGATCTGCACCTGCGGGTAGTGCTTGGAGAACTCCAACAGCAAGCCGTCGAAGAAGGTTTCGCCCAACGACACCGGAACCGTCATACGCACAGGCCCGGCCAGATCGTCCTTGAGGCGGGCCAATGCCTGACGGGCTCGTTCCACCTGTACCACCAGAGCCTGGGCCTGGGGCAGCAACGCCGCACCGGCTGCCGTCAGGCTGAGTTTACGTGTGGTGCGGTGCAGCAAAACCACGCTGAACCGCGCCTCCAATTGACTGATGCGCTTGGACAACTGCCCTTTGCTGCAGCCCAATTGCTCAGCGGCGACGGTAAAACTGCCGGCGTCGACCAGTACGGCAAAGGCGGCCAGGTCATCCATCTCGCTCATGGATTGTTTCCAAATGAAAACCAAAGGTTGCCTATTAGCGCGTTTATCCACTTAAAAAGCCACCGTAGACTGAGCCTTCACTCACCCGGAGGAACAGCACCATGAAAATTCTGTTGATTGGCGCCAGCGGCACCGTCGGCTCGGCGGTCAAGGCCGAACTGGCCCAGCGTCACGAAGTGATCGGCATCGGCCGTAGCAGCGGTGAATTCCAAGTGGATATCAGCGACAGCACATCTATCCGCAAACTGTTTGAACAGACCGGCACCTTTGACGCGCTGGTCTGCGCGGCGGGCAGCGTGAATTTTGTGGCGCTGGGCGACATGAGCGAAAGCGATTTTGAATTGGGCCTGCGTGACAAGCTGATGGGCCAAGTCAATCTGCTGTTGATCGGTCGTGAGTACGCCAACGATGGCGCCTCGTTCACCTTCACCAGCGGCATTCTCAACCGCGACCCGATCCGCACCGGCGCCTCGGCGGCCTTGGTCAACGGTGCACTGGATGCCTTCGTCAAGGCCGCGGCGCTTGAATTGCCAAGGGGTTTGCGCGTCAATTCGGTGAGCCCGACGGTCCTGCAAGAAGCCATGGGCAGCTACGCGCCGTACTTTCGTGGCTTCAAACCGGCGACTGGCGCCGACGTGGCATTGGCCTACGCAAAAAGTGTCGAAGGCTTGCAAACGGGTCAGACCTTTATCGTTGGCTGAACTCGCCGTCTGTCAGAATCGCCTTAAGCTGCCGGGCGGGGTTGTGGTGCGACGCCGGCCTGCGTAACGTGGCGGCACTTGTCCGGAGACCCGATCATGCGTGCCGCCCATACCCTCGCTCTGTTTGCCTTGTTCCCCCTGTTTGCCGCCTGCCAGATGTTCGACAAGGAGCCGGCCACGCCGTCTCTGGCCGGGCTGACCCGCATGCAGGGCGAACTCACCGCAGTCGGCGGCAAACTGCTGTTCCAACCGTGCAATGACAAACGCAACTACGTGGTCAACGACACGGGCCGCACCAGCATCCTGCAGGAAGCGGCGTCGCTGGCCGGCCAGCAAGGTGCATTGTTCGCCGACCTGCGTGGCAAATTCTCCGGGGTCGCCAGCGGCACCCAGGGCAGCGTCGACCTGCAGCAGCTCTACCGCGTCGAGCGCTCGACCTCGGCCTGCGATGACCCGGATTTCAAGCGCATGATCCTGCGCGCCAACGGCCACAAGCCCGCCTGGGCGATGAACGTCACGGCCAAGGGCATGGTGCTGCTGCGCGAAGGCCAGCCACCTTTGGCGGTACCCTATGTGGAAGAACAGATCGGAGATGGCCGCTTCAACCTGATGACCGAAGCCAACAACCAGCACGTCGAATTGTGGGTCGCCCCGCAACGTTGCATCGACAGTGTCAGCGGCAGCCTGCAACACATGACCGCCGAGCTGCGCGTCAACGGCCAGGTGCAACGCGGCTGCGCAGCGTTTGGCGGCTCGCGCGACGACTGACTGGGCACTGCGCTGTTTTAACATGACGGGAAACGGCCATTGGGGCTTATAATCGCCGGTTTGCAAAACAGCCGGCCACTCAGCCCGCCGCCTACCGGATCCTGTCATGTTACGAATCACCGAACTCAAGCTGCCCATCGACCATCCCGAAGAAGACCTGCGTCCTGCCATCCTGCAGCGCCTGGGCATCGCCAGTGATGACCTGCTCGATTTCACCCTGTTCAAACGCAGCTATGACGCGCGCAAGAAGTCTTCGGAGCTGTGCTTCATCTACACCATCGACTTGAACGTGAAGGGCGAAGCCGCCCTGCTGCTCAAGTTTGCCGATGATCGCAACGTCAATCCGGCGCCGGATGTCAGCTACCACGTCGTGGGCCAGGCCCCGGAAGGCCTGGTCGAACGCCCGATCGTGGTGGGCTTTGGACCGTGCGGCATCTTTGCCGGGCTGTTGCTGGCGCAGATGGGCTTCAAGCCGATCATTCTCGAGCGCGGCAAGGAAGTGCGCCAGCGCACCAAGGACACCTGGGGCCTGTGGCGCAAAAGCGTGCTCAACCCCGAGTCCAATGTGCAGTTTGGTGAAGGCGGTGCCGGGACGTTTTCCGACGGCAAGCTCTACAGCCAGATCAAGGACCCGAAGTTCCACGGCCGCAAAGTCCTGCACGAGTTCGTCAAGGCCGGTGCGCCGGAAGAAATCCTTTACGTCAGCAAGCCGCATATCGGCACCTTCCGCCTGACCGGCGTGGTGGAAAACATGCGTGAGCAAATCATCGCCCTGGGCGGTGAAGTGCGCTTCGAACAGCGGGTTACCGACGTGCTGATCGAAGACGGGCAGTTGAACGGCGTGGTCGTCGATGGCGGCGAGCAGATCCTCTCCAGGCATGTGATCCTGGCCCTGGGCCACAGCGCACGCGATACCTTCCGCATGCTCCACGGCCGTGGCGTGTACATGGAAGCCAAGCCGTTCTCGGTAGGCTTTCGTATCGAGCACCCGCAGTCGTTGATCGACGCCGCACGCCTGGGCAAATACGCCGGGCACCCGAAACTGGGGGCCGCCGACTACAAACTGGTGCACCACGCCAAGAACGGCCGCTCGGTCTACAGCTTCTGCATGTGCCCAGGCGGCACCGTGGTGGCAGCGACATCCGAGCCGAACCGCGTCGTGACCAACGGCATGAGCCAATACTCGCGTAACGAACGCAATGCCAACTCCGGCATCGTGGTCGGCATCACCCCTGAGGTGGATTACCCGGGTGGTCCGCTGGCAGGGATCGAGTTGCAGGAACGCCTGGAATCCCACGCCTACCTCCTCGGCGGCAGCAACTACGACGCCCCGGCGCAGTTGGTCGGTGACTTCATCGCCGGCAAGCCGTCCACGGCGATCGGCAGTGTGGAACCCTCCTACAAGCCCGGCGTGTCCCTGGGTGACTTGGCCCTGGCCTTGCCGGCGTTCGCCATCGAGGCGATCCGCGAAGCACTGCCGGCGTTCGAGAAGCAGATCAAGGGCTACTCGCTGCACGATGCGGTGTTGACGGGTATCGAGACGCGCACCTCATCGCCGCTGCGGATTACCCGTGACGAGTCGATGCAGAGCTTGAACGTGAAAGGCCTGTTCCCGGCCGGTGAGGGCGCCGGTTATGCCGGCGGGATTCTGTCGGCGGGGGTGGATGGGATCCGGATTGCCGAGGCGTTGGCGCGGGATATGTTGGGCATCGAGGCCTGATAGTTCTTTCCTGACAACACCTATCAAATGTGGGAGCTGGCTTGTCGGATCGCCGCATCGCTGCGATTGCGGTGGTTCAGTCGATAAATTCGACGACTGATACTCCGCTATCGCAGGCAAGCCCGCTCCCACATTGGGTTTTGTGTGGTGTCAGATGTTGGCGCGCTGGATGCTGTTCGGCAGCGGCTCACCGCGCTCCACACTCGCCGCAACGTCGTTGATCAAACCATCCAATTCATACCCCTGCCCCGCCAACCACGCCTGGTCGTAATAGGTTGTGGCATAGCGCTCGCCCCCATCACACAGGATCGCCACGATCGATCCCGACTCTCCCGCGGCCTTCATCTGCTGCGCCGCTACCAGCGCGCCAATCAGGTTGGTCCCGCTGGAGCCGCCAACCCGCCGTCCCAGCCGATCCGCCAGGTAATGCATGGCCGCCAGCGAGAGCGCATCCGGCACCTTGACCATTGCGTCGATCACCGCTGGCAAGAATGACGCTTCGACCCGTGGCCGGCCAATGCCTTCGATGCGCGAACCACAGTCCAGGCGCAGGCTGGCGTCGCCGCTCTGGTAGAAATCAAAGAACACCGAACGCTCGGCATCGGCACACAGCACGCGCGTGTAATGCTGGCGATAACGCACATAACGACCAAGGGTCGCGGTGGTGCCGCCGGTGCCGGGGCTGGAGATCAACCAGCTCGGTTCCGGATACTGCTCGAAGCGCATCTGCTGGAAGATTGATTCGGCGATATTGTTGTTGGCCCGCCAGTCGGTCGCGCGCTCGGCATAGGTGAACTGGTCCATGAAGTGGCCGCCGCTTTCCCGCGCCAGGCGTTCGGATTCAGCATAGATTTGCGTCGGGTCTTGCACCAGATGGCTTCTGCCACCGTAGAAGGCAATCTGCGCGATCTTCTCCTGGGAGGTGGTCGCCGGCATCACCGCAATAAAGGGCAGGCCGAGCATACGGGCAAAGTAGGCTTCGGAAATCGCCGTCGAGCCGCTGGACGCTTCGATCACCGGCGCGCCCGGCTTGAGCCAGCCATTGCACAGCGCGTACAGAAACAATGAACGCGCCAGCCGATGCTTGAGGCTGCCGGTCGGGTGACTGGACTCATCCTTGAAGTACAACTCGATACCCGGCAACCCCGGCAGCGGCAACGGAATCAGGTGCGTGTCGGCGCTGCGCTGGAAGTCTGCTTCAATGATACGAATGGCTTCGCGGGCCCAGGGACGGTGGTCGCTCATGGCGTGTTTCTCTGAGGATATAAGCCCTGATTTTAGGGCGTTTCCTACAAGCCAGACAGATACAGTCCCGACTCAATAGGACACACAATTGCCAGGCTTAACCGAAGCGTCATCGCGGGTCGACACTTATAACAAATAAGAATATAACTTTTGTTTTAACAACTAACGGTACGGGTTAGGGTACCCACCTATTGAATCTGGATTGGAGAGCGTCCCTTGCCTCTGCGTAGCACTTTCACCCGTTTCTTCCAGCTGGAAGCCGCCAGCGGTCTGTTATTGATCGCGGCTGCGGCACTGGCACTGATCATCAACAATTCGCCCTTGTCACACCTGTACGGCGCGTTTCTCGACGTACCGGTGGTGGCACAGATTGGCGCACTGAAAATCGCCAAGCCGGCACTGCTGTGGATCAACGACGGCCTGATGGCCTTGTTCTTCCTGCTGATCGGCCTTGAGGTCAAGCGCGAGTTGCTCGACGGCCACCTGTCCAAGCCTTCGCAAGTGGTGCTGCCTGGCGCAGCGGCCATCGGCGGCATGGTGGTGCCGGCGCTGATCTACTGGGCTATCAACAAGGACTACCCTGCCGCGCTGTCGGGCTGGGCAATCCCAATGGCCACCGACATTGCCTTCGCCCTCGGTGTGCTGGCCTTGCTGGGCAAGCGCGTACCGGTATCGCTCAAGCTGTTCCTGATGACCCTGGCCATCATCGATGACCTGGGCGCGATCATCGTCATCGCCGTGTTCTATTCCGCAGACTTGTCCGGCGCCGCCCTGGCCGGTGCGGGGGCCTGCCTGATTGCGTTGATCGCGATGAACCGACTGGGCGTGATCAAGCTCGGGCCCTACCTGATCATTGGGCTGATCCTGTGGGTGTGCGTACTCAAGAGCGGTGTCCACGCGACGCTAGCCGGCGTGACATTGGCGTTTTGCATCCCTATGCGCACCAAAAACGCCGAACCGTCGCCGCTGCTTACCCTGGAACACGCCCTGCACCCCTGGGTGGCCTACGGCATCCTGCCGCTGTTCGCCTTCGCCAACGCGGGCGTGTCCCTGACCGGCGTCAGCCTGGAAAGCTTTACCCACCACGTACCGATGGGCATCGCCGCCGGCCTGCTGATCGGCAAGACCATCGGCGTGTTCGGCCTCACCTGGCTGGCCATCAAGACCGGCATCGCCGCCCTGCCCAGCGGCGCGAATTGGGGCCAGGTGTTTGGTGTGGCGATCCTGTGCGGCATCGGCTTTACCATGAGCCTGTTTGTCGGGTCCCTGGCGTTTGTACCGGGTGCCAGCGAATTTGCCGGAGAAGACCGGATGGGAATTCTGACCGGGTCGATACTGGCGGCGTGTATCGGGTATGCGGTGACGGCGATGGCGAGTCGCAAGAAGGCTATACCTTCAGTTTGACAGTTTGAACTGACAAGCCAAAAACCAAAAAGCCGCCTCAGGGTTAACCGAGGCGGCTCCACTTCTTCAGACCTTACAGGTCATCGAAGCTGTCCCGCAGGAATGTCCACACGTGATAAACACGCAGGGCATTCACTACGAGGTTCCACGTACGTCGTGCAAACTTAGACATACTCGGCCCTCCAAATGTTGGGCCTTACCTCCAGCGCACTTACCGGAACATGTGAGCCTTTAGATGCAGGTCGATGCATCCTTGAGGCGGCCGGGTTAATGGTCCTTCCGCATGAATCCGGCACGGATTACTAGCCCGTGGCGGTCGGCCCAGAATCCGCGCGAGTACCCGACACACCTGAAAGCGACGAACGTAGAACGGGAAGAATCCTAACCAACATTGGGGCTGAAAGTGTGACGACGGTGCTCACATATTCAGGATTGCTCAAGAGATTTATTGCAGGCCGTTGCGGACATATAACTCTACAATACAACTTCGGAATCGATCTTAATCGTCAGTCGCTTAGACTTGCGTGACGGCAAGGTCGGCGCTAGTATCCCGTTGCAGGTCGATGCATCGTTGAGGTCGCAATCTCAGCCACTAACTGGGCTTGCCAAAAAACCGCCTTACTAAGGCGGTTTTTTATTGTCTGTTTTTTGCACTGCTCCCAATCGTCGAGACTCTCAACCCCCAATACCGTCCTGGAATATTGGCCCCATAAACCAAAAACCCCCAACCGGTCACCCGGTTGGGGGTTTTGTTTCCACACCCTGCGCTTAACGAGTAACGCGGCTCGTGCCATCAACCGTCATGATGCGTACACGGTCACCAATGCGGAATATTTCGTTCTCCTGCACGGCCTGCACGTAGGCGCGGGTGCTGCCGTCGTCTTCGCGAACGGTGATTTCCACGCCCTGGGTGCGGGTCAGGCCTTCTTCAGTGGCCGAGCCCAGCAGGCCGCCGGCGACAGCGCCGATCACTGCGGTAACGATGCTGCCACGGCCGCCGCCGATGGCGCTGCCGCCAACACCGCCGATGACCGCGCCAGCAGCGCCGCCGATCGGGGTCTTGGTGCCTTCGATTTTCACCGGACGCAGGGACTCGATGGTGCCCATGCGCACGGTTTGTACACGACGCGCTTCGTCACGGGAATATGAGTCGCCGGTCAGACTCGAGGCGCAGCCACCCAACAACAACGACAGGGTGGTAAAGCAGGCAACCAGTAAAACGGACTTACGCATAGCATCAACTCCAAAGGACAGGTGTTCATTAAACGCTGCAGCTTGACGCCTGTCACGGCAAGCACCGCAGAAAATTGCTTTCATTCAGCCTGAGTACAGACTGCGCGCACCACAAAACTCGACGAACGGTCGCATTGGCTGGACGATGCCGCGCAGCAGTACACGCCCGAAGCCTCTTATAGAGACTTCGAAGTGATCGGCAACATTCAGGCGAAGTGACGAAAGGTGCAGCTCAGGGCGCCAGGCGCTCACGTGTCCAATCGGCCCCTTGCAGGCGATAGTTCAGGCGATCGTGCAGGCGGCTTGCGCGGCCTTGCCAGAACTCGATGCGCTCGGGCAGCAAACGATAGCCACCCCAGTGCTCGGGGCAGTCGGGCTGGGTGTCGCTGAAACGCTGCTCGGTGGCCTTGAGCAGGTCCTGCAACTCTTCGCGATCACGAATGACCTGGCTCTGCGGCGAAGCCCAGGCACCCAGGCGGCTGCCCAGCGGACGGACCTGATAATAAGCGTCCGACTCCTCAGGCGTGACCTTGACCACCCGCCCCTCGATGCGCACTTGACGCTCCAGGGTCGGCCAGAAAAAGGTCATGGCCGCAAACGGCCGTGCCGCGAGCTGTTGGCCCTTGGCACTCTGGTAATTGGTAAAGAAGGTAAAGCCCTGCGCATCCAGGCCCTTGAGCAATAGGATGCGGCAGTGCGGGCGACCGTCCTGGTCGACCGTGGCCAAGGTCATGGCATTGGCTTCCACCGGTGGCTGCTCGGTTTTCACCGCATCGCCAAACCATTGGTGGAACAAGGCAAACGGTTCGCTCGGGGCCTGGGCCTCGCTCAAACCGTCCCGTGTGTAATCACGGCGCATATCGGCCAGTGCCTGGGTCATGCGGCTTTATCCTTCTGTTCAGCGGATCAGTTTTTTGCCTGGTCACTCGGGGCCGGTGCATCAGCCTTGGCTTTTGCCGCAGTTGGCTTCTTGGCGGCAGGCTTGGCCGGGGCCTTTTTTGCGGCTGGCTTGGCAGCGGCTTTCTTGCTGGTTGCCTTGCTGGCGGCGGCTTTTTTCACCGGAGCCTTGGCGGCAGGCGTCGGGGCAGGAACATTCTGTACGGCAACCATTTCAGCCACAGGCGGCGTCTTGCCGGAATTGTATTTGCTCAACAGGGCCAACATGGTCGAGCGCTGGGTGAACATGATTTCCATACGACGGTTCAGGGCGCGGCCCTGGTTACTGTCGTTGGCGGCACGAGGCATCAGGTCGCCCATGCCGCGCAGCATCAGGCGGTCTTGCTTGAGGCCGCTGAGGCTGAAGATCGAGGCGATCGATTGTGCGCGTTCCTTGGTCAACGCCTGGCTGGCCGGGGCGGTGCCAGTAGCATCAACGTGGCCAAGCACCAATACGGCGGTCTTGGGATCGGCTTCAACGGCCTTGGCTACACGCGTGAACGGGCCCAGGGTAACCGGCAGCAACATCGCAGGGCGTTTCGGGTTGTAGGAGCCGTCGACCGGGGCAATTACGACGAGCACATTGTCGCGACGTTCCAGCTGCAGGTTGCTGTCCTTGATGGCAGCGCGCAGGCGTGGCTCATAGTCGTCCAGCCAGGCCTGGGTGATTTTCGGATCGGGCATCGGCACGTTGGTCACGTCGACCTTGGCCAAGGGCTTGGGTTTGCTTTCGAACGGCCACCACCAGTGGGTTTCGGTGTCGGTCTTGGCGACGGCGGGTGCCGGCTCAGCGGCCTTGAGGTCGGCTTTCAGGTCGGCCTTGGCATCGGCAGCCTTCTCGTCGGCGCTCTTGGAGGAGAACGGCCACCAGCTGAAGCCGGTATCAGCCTTGGCGGCTGGGGCCGGGGCAGGCGCTGCAGCGGCGGCTACCGGTGCGGCAGGCTTGGCGCTCGCAGCAGGCTTGGCGTCGGGCTTGGCATCCGGCTTGGCATCCGGCTTGGCATCGGCTTGGGTCACTGGGTCCTTAGTAGCAGCCTTGTCAGAGCCAAATGACCACCAATGCCCGCCCTCGGCATCATTTTGTGGAGTTTGTGCGCAACCAGTGATAGTGAGGCATAGCGCCAGTGCCAAGGACTTGTTCGATAACATGAGGTATCCACAAAATGAGAAAAGAAACGGGGGTCTGGGTGACCCGTTAAACAGACGCTTACAGAACATTAAAGTTACATCATTTCGTTCAGCGTCTTCTTATAGTTGCCTTTGTAACAAAAAAATGTGAAACAGCAAGGGGTTTACAGACAATCGGCCAATATTCCGACCAACTTCTGTGCCCGTGGGTCCATTAGTACATAAGGCCCCAATGTATTAGTCACAAAACCAAACGCTACATCATACTCAGGGTCGGCAAACCCCACCGAGCCGCCCGCGCCAGGATGCCCGAAAGCACGCGGGCCAAGGCCGAAGGTGGCATTGGGCAACCGGGGCTGGTCCAACATGCAACCCAAGCCAAAACGGGTTTGGGTCAATAACGTTTTATCCGGCCCGATACTGTGCTCACGGGTAAACTGCTCAAGCATGTCGGCTTCCAGCAAACTACCGTCCAATAGTCCACTATAAAAACCCGCCAGGCTGCGCGCATTGCCGTGACCATTTGCCGCCGGCTGCTGCATGCGCCGCCATTCGGGTTTATTGGTACTGGTCAGAATGGACGGTGGGTTGGCAAATGCACGCGTCGTCATGGCCGCAGGTTCGCGCATCATTACTTGCAATAAACGTTGTGCGGCTTCATCGCCCATATTGCCTTTGCTGCGCGCTATATGTGCCACGCGATAGAACTCTGCATCCGCCAGGCCCACATGGAAATCCAGCCCCAACGGCCGCGCAACCCGCGCCACGATGGACTCTCCCGGCCCGCGCCCATCGGCGCGACGCAGCAATTCGCCCACCAGCCAACCGTAGGTGATCGCCTCGTAGCCGTGGCCCTGGCCCGGTGTCCACCACGGAGCTTCGGCCGCCAGGGTGTCAACCATCAGTTGCCAGTCATACAGCGCCTCGACCGGCAACATTTCGCGGATCGCCGGCAACCCGGCCTGGTGGCAGAGCAACTGACGCAGGGTGATGGTTTCCTTGCCGGCGGCCGCGAACTCCGGCCAATAGCGGGCGACCGGTGCGTCCAGTTGCAATTTGCCTTCGGCCACCAGTTGCAGGGCCGTCACGGCAGTAAAGGTTTTGGTGCAGGAAAACAGGTTGACGATGGTATCGCTGTGCCAGGCCTCGAGACCGTCCTTGTCGGCGGTGCCAGCCCACAGGTCGACGACGGTTTCACCGCCGATCTGGATGCAGAGCCCGGCACCACGCTCCTGCGGGTCATCGAACAACGCGGCAAAGGCTTCACGTACCGCTTCGAACTGGAGTTCGTAATGACCCTGGATCTGCACCTGAACACCCTCGGAAAACACAGTAAAAAGTGGTCGACATTGTTCCAGCCATTATGGCTTTTGGGAACCCGTCAGACCTCCATCAATGACCATTCCCAGCATGCCCACCGGCATGCCCGACGCCCTGTCCCGGGCCTTTGCCTTCTTGCCCGGCCTTGCCGCCTTCACTTTCATGAACGACTCCGACAGCCTTGGCCTTCTGCGCTTCCTTGCCCAACTGATCGACCGCTGCCAGGTTGCTCTTGCGCACGCTGTCGACAAAGCCCTGGAACGGTAGGTCGGTGATGCCCACCAGGCCGAAATGGCCGTTCTCGCCGTCCAGCAAACGCCCGGTCACGGGTTGGTCCAGATACTGGAACCAATGCACGCCGACAATCGACGGCTCGGCCATGGCCTGCTTAAGGAAGTTGGCATATGCCGCGCCGCGATCTTCTTCCTTGGCCAACTGCGTCACGCCGCCCCAGAACGGCCCACGGTCATTGGAGCCGAAATTGAATTCGGTGATCAGCACCGGTTTGTCCAACGCACGCAAGGCCGCGAAGTCGTAACCGTCCTGGGGCTTGAGGGTGTACATGTTGAAGCTCAGTACATCGCAATACTGCGCACAGGACGCCACGGCTTCAGGTGTGCTTACCGCAAAACGGCCGCCCAGCAGCAGTTGGTTGGGGGCGTGCCATTTCAGCGAGTCGGAGATGGTCTTGAAGTAGGCATCGGCAAAGGTCTTCTGGAAATGTTTGAAGTCAGCTTCAATTTCCGGATGTTCGGGGTTGGGCAGCGGCGGCTCGAAGCCCGGGTCTTCCATCAGTTCCCAGCCGGCCAATTGGATACCCCAGGCTTTCGACAAGCCTTCTTCGTTACGGTACTTGTCACGCAGTTGCTTGAGGAACGCGCGCTTGGCCGGCACGTCGGTGGTCATGCGCAAGGTGCCGTAGGCCAGGGCGTAGCGGGATTTTGGCGCATCGCCAGGGCCCGCCCAGGCCAGCTCGTTGTCGGCAAAGAAGCCGATCAACCAGGGGTCGTCGCGATGGTCGCGGGCAGCGATGGCCACGGCGCGCTCGGTGGCCATGGCGAAACGCGGGTCAAACGGATCGGGCATGCCGCCCCACCAATCGGTGCCGGTGCTGATGCTGGCGTAGTCGCCGACGATCGACAACGGCAAGGTGTACGGCACGCGGTCGGCGCCGGCCAGGTCCGGTTCACTCCAGTTGCCCACGGTGTTGAAACCCCAGGCCTGCAGGCGATCAAGGGTGTGGGCGACCCAGCGTATCTGGTCAAAACCCTCCCCGCCGTAAGTACGCTGCAGGTTGGCGCCATAGAAGTCGTACCAACGGCCGGCGCCAAAGCTGCGGCCCTCACCCGCGCCGTTGCCGGTGCGGTGGTCGCCGCTGCCGTAGTACTTGTCGAAAGGCTCGCCGGCCTTGGGCAGCGCCGCAAACATCCATTCACGGCCGGCCACGTAAGTCTGGCTGTTGTCCGGCGCCACGGTGTTGACGCCCAGGGAATAGAACGGATGCCCGTCCGGCGTCACCAGGTACCAGCGTCCGTCGCGCTTCTCGGTGCGGAAAAACCCGCTGGCCTCGAACGCAGGGCCTTTGTTCCAGCCGCCGTACGGGTCCAGCGCGGATTTGTCCCGCGTCGCCAGCCAGGCCTGGAGCTGTTGCTGCTCCTTGGCGGCGGCGGCCTTGAGTTGCTCGTCGCTGCTGACTTTTTCCGGCCAGCGCGCACGGGTGGATTGACCATAGGCGTCCACCAACTCGCTGTAGGCGGCTTTCAATACCGGCTCGCTGTCCTGCACGCCAAAGCGCTCCAGCAGGATGCTTTGGGCGGCGTTGGGCTTGATCATCGACAAGGTCACCGAGGCCACTTGGCTGCGGTCGATTTCACCGGCGCTGGTGGCCAGCAATACGCGCTGGCCGTCCACGGTGATCGGCATCGGCGGCCCGGCCTTCATGCCCTGGCTCAACGGTGAGTTGGCTTGCAGCGGGACCAACAGAGTCTGGGCCGGGCCCGCCGGCAGGTCGATGCGGCTGACCAAGGTACGGCCATCCCTGCTCTGGACCTTGACGTAGAGGGTCAATGCCCAGTCCATCGCACTTTGGATGCGCAGGCTCATGGCCCCCGACTGGGACCAGTCCCAGGTGCCGGTTTGCGGGCTGAGCACCAGGCTCGGTTCGGCAGCCGGGCTGAAGGTGATGCGGCGCAGCACTTCGCCTTCGGCGGTCTGTTCGGCATTGTATTGCGGCAGGCTGGCGTCCTGGGTCGCCACCTTGACCACATCGGCAGGCCGGACGAAGTTGAACAAGGTCTGTTGCCCCGCGGGCGCAGCCATCAACGGTGCGGTGAACAGCAGGGCAAAAAGAGCGGGCAGCGTGCGAATCATACAGACAAGGTTCTCCCAGACGGCCGGTAAATGGCCTGATGACATAATCGAGATAGACCACGAAGTGGGCGCATTCGCCCACGGTGGCTTAAGAAATTTCGCGCCTGAACGGCGGCAGGGCGTTGAGGATGGCCTTGCCATAGCGCTGGGTGACCAGACGGCGGTCCAGCAAGGTGATGGTGCCCCGGTCTTCCTCGGTGCGCAGCAAGCGTCCGCAGGCCTGGACCAGCTTCAACGAAGCATCCGGCACCGAGATTTCCATGAACGGGTTGCCGCCCCGCGCTTCGATCCACTCGGCCAGCGCGGCCTCGACCGGATCGTCCGGCACCGAAAACGGGATCTTGGCGATTACCACGTGTTCGCAGTAGGCGCCGGGCAAGTCCACACCTTCGGCGAAACTCGCCAGGCCGAACAGCACGCTGGAGTCCCCGCCATCGACGCGCGCCTTGTGCTTGTTCAAGGTTTCCTGCTTGGACAGGTTGCCCTGGATAAACACCTGCTTACGCCAGTCGCGGTCAAGGCCATCGAACACGTCTTGCATCTGTTTGCGCGACGAAAACAGCACCAGAGTGCCGCGCGAGCCCTCCACCAACCCCGGCAGGTCACGAATAATGGCAGCCGTGTGCGCTGGCGCGTCCCGTGGGTCGGCCTTGAGGTCCGGCACCCGCAGTACGCCCGCGTCGGCGTGATGGAACGGGCTCGGCACCACGGCGGTGACGGCTTTTTTTGGCAGGCCGGCACGCATGCGGAAGCGGTCGAAAGTGCCCAGGGCCGTTAGCGTGGCCGAGGTCACCAGGCAGCCATAGGCCACGTTCCACAAATTGCGCCGCAGCATTTCCGCCGCCAGGATAGGGCTGGCGTTGACCTCGATATCAAACAGCGCACCGCTTTCCGACAAGGTCAGCCAGCGGGCCATGGGCGGGTTGTCTTCCGGGTCTTCGACGGTGAAGGCGGTCCACAGCTCCCAATTACCCTGGGAGCGGGACAACAGGCTGCCGAACAGCGGGTACCATTCCTCGGCCTGGTTGCTGGCGATGCCGATGTTGACCTCGCCATCCATGCCCTCTTTGAGCAGGTCGGTGATACGGGTGAACAGGTCGGTCAGGCGTGAGAAGCCTTTCTTCAACTCGATGCCCATCTCGCGCATATGCTCGGGGATCAACCCGCCGACGAACCGGTGACGTGGCCGCTCACGGCCTTCGACGTCTTCACCGGGCTTGAAGTCGGCCACCTGTTCGCAGGCGCTGAACATGAACTGCTGCTGGGTCTTGATTTCCCGTGCCAGCTCCGGCACCTGTTCGATCAGCTTGCCCAGGTCGCCGGGCAGCGGGTGCTGGGCCAGCAACTTGGTGAGGTTCTTCGCGGTGGTTTCCAGCCAGTCGGCGGTAGAACGCAGGCGCGTGTAGTGGGCAAAGTGGCCGATGGCCTTGTCCGGTAAGTGGTGGCCTTCATCGAAGACATAAAGGGTGTCGCGCGGGTCGGGCAGCACGGCGCCGCCGCCCAGGGCCAGGTCGGCCAGGACCATGTCGTGATTGGTGACGATCACGTCGACCTTGCCCATGCCTTCGCGCGCCTTGTAGAAGGCGCATTGGCCGAAGTTGGGGCAATGGCGGTTGGTGCACTGGCTGTGGTCGGTGGTCAGGCGCGCCCAGTCGGCATCTTCCAGGGCGGTGGGCCAGCTGTCGCGGTCGCCGTCCCACTTATTACCGGCCAGTTTCTCGATCATGCTGGTGAACAGCTTCTGGCTGACCTCATCGACTTCGATCTTGAAGCCTTCTTCTTCGAACAGCGACGCCGTGGCGGTTTGCGCATGGCCTTCCTGCAACAGCACGTCGAGCTTGGACAGGCACATATAGCGGCCGCGGCCCTTGGCCAGGGCGAAGGTGAAGTTCAGGCCGCTGTTGCGCATGAGGTCGGGCAAGTCTTTGTAGACAATCTGTTCCTGCAGGGCCACGGTGGCGGTGGCGATCACCAGGCGCTTGCCGGCGGCCTTGGCGGTCGGGATCGCGGCCAGGCTATAGGCCACGGTCTTGCCGGTACCGGTGCCGGCCTCGACGGCCACGACCGCGGGCTCGCCCTCGCGGCGGCCTTCGTCGTCGGTGTCGATATCCCCGAGGACCTTGGCCACTTCGGCGATCATCAGGCGTTGGCCATAGCGCGGTTTCAAGCTCTTGGCTTCGAGAAAACGCGAATAGGCGCCCTGGATCGTGGTTTTGAGTTCAGTGCTGATCATGGATAGTCGGGCGCAAAAAACGCTGGATAAATTTTCAGTGGTTCGGATCGGTCGCTATCATACCCCGCTAATTAATCCCGCGCAGAACGGAGTACTTCAATGACCGTGTTCAACCTCGCTTATACGCTGCATGTATTGGCCGCCCTGGTGTGGGTCGGCGGTATGTTTTTCGCCTGGATGATCCTGCGCCCCGCCGCCGGGGCGGCACTTGAAGGCCCTGCCCGGCTAAAGCTATGGGCGAATGTGTTTCAACGTTTTTTCGTGTGGGTATGGGTTGCGGTGGCGGTTTTGCCGATCAGCGGCATCGGCCTGCTGCATCTGCGCTTCAATGGGTTTGAGACGGCGCCGCGTTATGTGCAGGTGATGATGGGTTTGTATCTGGTGATGACGGCGTTGTTTATCCGGGTCCAGGCGTTGAAGCTTCCGGCGTTGCGCAATGCGGTGGCGGCTGAGGACTGGTCGGCGGGGGCCGCGGTGCTGGGGCAGATTCGCAGGTTGGTGGGGATCAATTTGATTGTGGGGTTGGTGGTGGTGACAATTGCTTCGGCTCGGCCGATGTTCTGAGGCGACCGGACAACGCTTTCGCGAGCAAGTCGAATCGTCGCAACGCCGCTCCCACATTTTAACCGCGTACACCCTTTGGAACGCGGTCAAATGTGGGAGCCGGGCTTGCCCTAATGCCGATCAGTTAAGCGAACGCAATGTTTAAAGCAACGAAGATCAAATGTGGGAGCGGGCTTGCTCGCGAAGACGTCGGCCCTGCAAACATTGATGTTGACTGACCCACCGCTTTCGCGAGCAAGCCCGCTCCCACAGGGGATTGCGCTTAACTGACTGGCATTAGGGCTTGCCCGCGATGGCGTCAGGCCAGGCGACTCAAAGCCGCTGAATGGTCACAGAACCCGCTGGCCCCGCCGTGCCCGGTTGCCCTTCCAGTCCTGGACGGCCCTTCTCGCCGCCGTCGGCGCGATACACGACACAGCCTTTGGACTGCCCGCCTTTGCCCGGTTTGCCTGCGGTGCCGGGCAAACCACCCGGCCCACCGTCCACCCAGACTTTGATCTGACCAGCAGGGAAGTCCCGTGGCAATTCAACCCGTACGGTCGCGCCGGCTGCCCCCGGCAGGCCATCGCCACCGTTGTCGCCATTGAAACCACGCCCCGCCGAGCCCCAGGTGCAGCCCGGGTCTTCGCCGTTGGCGCCGTCCAGCCCGGCGTAACCTTTGGCACCGGCCCCACCTCGGGCGTCCACGGAAAGTTCTTCAGCGTTCAGCGAATCGATGCGCAAGGTTAGGTCACGCCCGGCCTTGGCCGGCTTTTCGTGGGTACCGGGCGCGCCGCGCGAGGTGATCTGGCTGCCCTGGTCCAACTGCGCATGACGTACCTGCAATTGCAGCGCGGTGTTACCGGGCACGATGGCGATGCGCGCGTCGCGCCCAAGATGCAGCTCATCCACCGTGACCTGGCTGATGGTTGCAGGAATCAGCAAGGTGCCGTAGTCCGCCACATCCAGTCGTTCGAGTTGCAGCACGCTGGTGCTGCTGGGCAGGCGCATCAACGAATTGGTTTCGACACTGACGCTCTGGGCCAGGACAACGGGGCTGACCAGCAGGGCCAACAGTAAAACCTTACGCATCATGGGGCTCCCCTAATTTTTCATTTCTAGTTTTTTCTTTGGACGCACAGTAACGACTTCCACAGGCGCTTTGCCAGTGAAGGATCAAAAAAGTTAATAAAGGGAAGGCTTCTGGCTGACGGGTCTGCGCAACCTGCAGGATTTTCCCAGTCACCGGCTCTAGGCCCGCACGCTCAGCCGCGCTAGTCTGTTGGGTCCTGATGCGAGGATCTGCGATGACCGCTGGTATTTCTGCCCGTACACCCCAGCAAGCCTTGGCCGCCTTGCTTGATCTGCACCGGCCAAAACGCCTGTTGCTGTTGGGTGCCAGCCAGTTCCCGGCGCTGGAGGCTTTTCAACAAGCCCACCCGGATACCCAAGTGTCAGTCGCGGCACCGGGCGCGTTGCCGGCGACGCTTGCCGCGCAACGGTTTGACCTGGCGCTGGTGGTGGATTGCCTGGAGCACCTGCCAAAACCGCAAGGCTTGACGCTGCTTGGGGGCATCCGCAATCTCAATGCCAGCCGCATCGCGGTGCTGGTGGACCTGGCCGCCTGCGACTGGAAAGACACTGACTTCTTCTCCCTGGCCCTGCAGGCCGGTGAACGCTTCCAACGTGATGAGCAGGTTCTGACGTTGTTTACCTATGATCTGCTTGACTATAAACAGGTGCCGGACTGGCTCAACGCCCGCTTCTGGGCCAACCCGGAAAATTTCGGAAAGTACTGGTGGTAACCCAATGAGTACATCCATTTGCCCCTGCGGCAGTGGCAACCTGCTGGATGCCTGCTGTGGCCATTATCACGCCGGGCACCCGGCCCCCTGCGCCGCCGCACTGATGCGTTCACGCTACAGCGCCTACGTGCTCGGCCTGGTGGACTACCTGGTCGCCACGACGCTACCGGCGCAACAAGCCGGCCTGGACCGCAATGCCATCGGTGCCTGGAGCGCACAGAGCACCTGGCTCGGCCTTGAAGTGGAAAGCTCCGAAGTGTTCGGCGGCCAGCCCGAACACGCCTTCGTGACCTTCACCGCACGCTGGCATGACGCGACCGGCGAACATAGCCACCGCGAGCGCTCGTCTTTCGTACAGAATGACGGGCGCTGGTACTTCATCGATCCGACGGTGGAAGTGAAGGCCGGGCGCAACGATGCCTGCCTGTGCGGCAGTGGGCAGAAATTCAAGAAGTGTTGTTCCAGCTACCTCTAACCCCACAGGACTGACGCCATGCTCCGGATGTACAGCTTGATGCTGGCGTTAACCCTTGGCCTGACCGGCTGCGCGTCGTGGTTCGAGGACGATTCGCCACCGCCCCACGTCTCCCTGGTGAAGGTCGAAGTGGTGCGCGCCAAGTTGCTGGAACAGAAGTTCAAGCTGTACTTTCGTGTGGACAACCGTGACGACGCCGACCTGACCGTGCGCGGCCTGATCTACAAGGTGTCCCTGGACGATTTCGTGTTGACCGAGGGTGAGTCCGACGAATGGCTGACCGTACCGCCGCACGGTCATAAGTTCTTTCGGGTTTCGGTGCGTACCAACCTATGGCCGCAGATCCGTGATGTGGTACGGATGTTGAAAAATCCCGACCAGCCAGTGCCGTATCGCCTGGAAGGTGAATTGAAAACCGGATTATTCATCGGTTATGACGTGCAGGTGAACCACAATGGCGAGATAATCCCCGGCGATTTTATTCCGGAGCGACATCGATGACTCAGCAACCCCATGTCCATGGCCCTGACTGCAACCACGATCACGATCATCATGATCACAGCCACGACCACGAGCACGGCCATGTTCACGGCCCGAACTGCGGCCACGCTCACCAGGAACCGGTGCGCAACGCCCTGAAGGACGTGGGTCGCAACGATCCTTGCCCGTGCGGCAGCGAGAAGAAATTCAAGAAGTGCCACGGGGCATAACCTCCAAACCTGATTCGAAGACGAGTGGCATCTAAATGTGGGAGCGGGCTTGCTCGCGAAAGCAGTGGTTCAGTCAACATTTGCAGTGACTGACACGACGCTTTCGCGAGCAAGCCCGCTCCCACATTGGTTTGTGCAAGACTCAATATCTCATGTTTCTCCCAAAACTCCCGCTTGCGTCGTTTCGCCGCGCTCACTAACGTAGCGCCTTTACTGACGCCACCCCCGCAGGAGCTTTGCCATGGCCTCGCCAGCCCTCTCACATTTTCTTCCCCGGTTCGGCGTAGCTGCGGCAGTGGCCAGTGCTTTAAGCCTGGCCGGTTGCCAGCTCCAGAGCACCCAGGACACCCTGCCGCCAAATGCCGGCGTGCAGCCGATCAAGGGCCTGGCACAGAATGTTTCCGTGCGACGCAATGCCCAAGGCATGCCGCTGATCGAAAGCAACACTTTCCATGACGCGTTGTTCAGCCTCGGTTATGTGCACGCCAGTGATCGCATCACCCAGATGGTCACCCTGCGCCTCTTGGCCCAGGGCCGCCTGGCGGAAATGTCTGGCCCTGAAGTGCTGGATGTCGACCGGTTCATGCGCGCGGTCAACCTGAAAAAAAGCGCCGGCGAGCTGTATAACGCATCCTCGCCACGCCTCAAGCGCTTCTTTGAAGTGTATGCCCGTGGCGTCAACGCCTACCTGTTTCGCTACCGCGACAAGCTGCCGCCGGACCTGGCCCAGACCGGCTACAAGCCCGAATACTGGAAGCCGGAAGATTCGGCACTGCTGTTCTGCCTGCTGAATTTCAGCGAATCGGCCAACCTGCAGGAAGAAATAGCCTCCCTGGTGCTGGCACAGAAAGTCGGCGTCGACAAACTCGCCTGGCTCACGCCCAGCGCGCCGGATGAATCGATCCCCCTGGCCGAGGCCGAGAAACTCAAGGGCGTGAACCTCGGCCAGGTCACCGGCCTGGCCGGGCTGGACGCGGTCAGCCAGCAACTGGACAGCCTCAACGCGCTGGCTGTGACCACCTCGAGCAACTGGGCGATTGGCCCGCAACGCAGCCGCAGCGGTAAAAGCCTGTTGGCAGGCGACCTCGCCGCCCAACCGCTGGCACCGTCGCCCTGGAGCTATGTGCAAATCCGTGCACCGAAGTACCAGGCCGTCGGCGCCTCGATTGCCGGCCTGCCGACCCTGCTTTCGGGCTTCAACGGCAAAGTCGCGTGGAGCATGAGCGCGGTCAAGGGCGACACCCAGGACCTGTTCCTGGAAAAAGTCAGGCGCCAGGGCAGCGCGCTGTACTACGAGAACAACGGTAAATGGCTCCCTGCGGGCGTACGTAACGAGACCTTCTTCGTCAAGGGCCAGCGCTCGATTCGTGAAGTGGTGTACGAAACCCGTCATGGTGCCCTGCTCAACAGCAGCCAGGCACTGACCACCGGCCTGGGCCTGTCCCTGCAGACCGCCGACCTCAAGGATGACAAGAGCCTGGATGCGTTCTTCGACCTGTCCCGTGCGCAAAACGCCGGCAAGGCCTCGGATGCGACCCGCGAGATTCGCGCCATAGCGCTGAATATGGTGTTCGCCGACGCCAGCAACATTGGCTGGCAAGTCACCGGCCGTTTCCCCAACCGCCGCGAAGGCGAAGGCTTGCTGCCATCGCCGGGTTGGGACACGCGCTTTGACTGGGACGGTTACGCTGACGCAATGCTGCACCCATATGACCAGGACCCGGCCCAAGGCTGGATCGGCACCGCCAACCAACGCACCGCGCCGCGCGGCTATGGCATGCAGCTGTCCAATTCCTGGGACGCGCCGGAGCGTAGCGAGCGCCTGGCGCAACTGGCCAGTGCCGGCAAGCATGACAGCCGCAGCATGATCGCCATGCAATACGACCAGACCACCCCCTTCGCCGCCAAGCTCAAGACCATGTTCCAGGCACCGGGCATGGCCCAGCCGCTGAAACAGGCGATCGACGCGCTACCGCCTGCCGAGCAGGCAAAGGCGCGCGAAGCGCTGAATCGCCTGATGGCATTCGACGGTCGGCTGTCGGCAACCTCCGCCGACGCCGCAATCTACGAACTGTTCCTGCAGGAAAGCACCCGGCAGATCTTCCTCGACGAACTGGGCCCGGAAAACAGCGCGAGCTGGAAAGCGTTTGTCAGCAACGCCGGCCTGTCCTACGCCGCCCAGGCCGACCACTTGCTGGGGCGTGAAGACAGCCCGTTCTGGGACGACGTGCGCACCGCGCAAAAAGAAGACAAACCGGCGATCCTCGCCCGCAGCCTGGCCGCCGCGATCAGCGCCGGGGATAGCCAACTGGGTGCCGATCACAAAGCCTGGCAGTGGGGCAAATTGCACATGACCACCTGGAAAAACGCCGATGGCCAGGTGATTCGCGGCCCGCTGGCCTCGGGCGGCGATCACAACACCTTGAACCCGGCGCCGTACCGCTGGGGCCAGGACTTCAACACCACCCAGGTACCGGCGCTGCGCATGATTGTCGACTTCGGCCAGGTGGAACCGATGATGGGCCAGGGTGGCATCGGCCAGTCCGGCAACCCCGCCAGCCCGAACTATGCCAATGGCATCGACCCGTCGCTCAAGGCGCAATACCTGAGCTTCCCGATGCAGCCGCAGAACTTTGAGAAGGTGTATGGCAAGGCTCGGTTGACGCTGACGCCCGGCAAGTAATCGGATCTAAATGTGGGAGCGGGCTTGCTCGCGAATGCGGTTGCTCAGCCAACCATTCAGCGACTGACACACCGCATTCGCGAGCAAGCCCGCTCCCACATTTGGACTGCATGCATTCTTTATAGAACTTCCAGCCACACCCCCGCCTCATAAGTAACAAGCCCACCGCCACGGCCACCCCATGGACCTTGTCATCGCCCGCCCCGAAGGCCTCTACTGCCCCGCCGGTGATTTCTACATCGATCCCTGGCGCCCGGTTGAACGTTCGGTCATCACTCACGCCCACGGCGACCACGCCCGCACCGGCAACGAGCATTACCTCGCCGCCGCGCCGGGCGAAGGCATCCTGCGTTCGCGCCTGGGCCAGGACATCAACCTGCAAACCCTGGCCTACGGCGAGCCATTGGTTCATCACGGCGTGACCTTAAGTTTTCACCCGGCCGGGCATGTGCTCGGTTCGGCCCAGGTGCGCCTGGAATACAAGGGCGAAGTCTGGGTCGCATCCGGTGATTACAAGGTCGAGCCCGACGGCACCTGCGCGCCCTTCGAACCGGTGCGTTGCCACACGTTCATCACCGAGTCCACCTTCGGCCTGCCGATCTATCGCTGGCAGCCCCAGGCGCAGATCTTCGCCGGGATCAACGAGTGGTGGCAGGCGAATATCGCGGCAGGCAAAGCCAGCGTGTTGTTCTGTTACTCCTTCGGCAAGGCCCAGCGCATCCTGCATGGCATCGACGCCAGCATCGGCCCGATCCTCAGCCACGGCGCGGTCGAACCGTTGAACCGGGTGTACCGCGAGGCAGGGGTCTACATCCCTGAAACCCTCTATGCCGGCGACTTCAACAAGACCGACCCGCTGTTGCGCCAAGCCTTGATCATCGCACCGCCATCCGCGGGCGGCAGCAGTTGGATCAAGCGCTTCGGCGACTTCAGCGACGCGTTCGCCAGCGGCTGGATGCGCTTGCGCGGCACTCGGCGGCGGCGCGGTGTGGACCGGGGTTTTGTGCTGTCGGACCACGCCGACTGGCCCGGCCTGTTGTGGGCCATCGAGCAAACCGGCGCCGAACGGGTGATGGTTACCCACGGTTCTGTCGGCGTTCTGGTGCGTCATTTGCGGGAAAAAGGCCTGGATGCCCAAGGCTTCGTCACCGAATACGGCGATGACGAAGAGGAACCCAGCACATGAAGGCCTTCGCCGAACTTTACGCCAACCTCGACGCCACCACCTCCAGCAACGCCAAACTTGCCGCGTTGCAGACCTACTTCCGGCAAGCGGCACCGGACGATGCCGCGTGGGCCGTGTATTTCTTGTCCGGCGGTCGGCCTCGGCAATTGGTGCCGACGCGTCTGCTGCGCGACATGGCCACCGAAGCGTCCGGCATCGAGCCGTGGCTGTTTGAGGAAAGCTACCAGTCGGTGGGTGACTTGGCGGAGACCATTTCCCTGTTGCTACCGGAGTCGACCTACACCTCGCAGGACGGCCTGGCAGTGTGGCTGGAAGAAAAACTCCTGCCCCTGCGTGGCCTGCCTCCCCTGGAGCTTGCTGAACGTCTACCCGCGTTATGGGCGCAACTGGACCAGCCCAGCCTGATGGTGTGCATCAAGCTGATCACCGGCAGTTTCCGCGTCGGGGTGTCCAAGCTGCTGGTCACCCGCGCGCTGGCTGCGATGGCTGGCCTGGACAGCAAGCGCGTGGCACAGCGGTTGGTGGGCTACACCGACCTGTCCAACCGTCCTACGCCTGAGGGCTACTTGAAGCTGATCGCCGCCGAATCATCCGACGAACATGCGCAACGGGGCGGGCAGCCTTATCCGTTTTTTCTTGCGCATGGGTTGGCGCAACCGGTGGAGCAATTCGACACGTTGCTCGGCCCTCCCACCGATTGGCAGGTGGAATGGAAGTACGATGGCATCCGCGCGCAACTGGTCAAACGTGAGGGCCGCCTGTGGGTCTGGTCACGCGGCGAAGAATTGGTGACTGAACGCTTCCCCGAACTTCACAGCCTGGTAAGCGGCTTGCCCGATGGCACCGTGATCGACGGCGAGATCGTCGTCTGGAAAGACGCCGTGCAACCTTTCGCGCTTCTGCAACAGCGGATTGGGCGCAAGACCCTGAGCAAAAAAGTGCTTGAGGATGCCCCCGTGGCAGTCCTGGCTTACGACTTGCTGGAATATGCGGGTGACGATTGGCGCAACCACACCCAGGCTGAACGCCGCACGCAACTGGAACAGGTGATCGACCAGTGCAACCAGCCCGTGCTGCGAGAATCACCCTTGCTGACGGGCAGCAGCTGGCAGGACCTGGCCGAACAACGCGAAGCCTCACGCAGCCTTGGCGTGGAAGGCATGATGATCAAGGACCGCAAGGGTCTCTATGGTGTGGGTCGCACCAAGGACATGGGCCTGTGGTGGAAGTGGAAAGTCGACCCGTTCAGCGTCGACGCGGTGCTGATCTACGCCCAACGCGGCCACGGCCGACGCGCCAGTCTCTACAGCGACTACACCTTCGCGGTGTGGGACGGCCCACCCGGCAGCGAACGCACCTTGGTGCCGTTCGCGAAGGCGTATTCAGGACTGACCGACGAAGAGATGCGCAAAGTCGATGCGATTGTGCGCAAGACCACGGTAGAGAAATTCGGCCCGGTGAGCAGCGTGACGCCGAGCATGGTGTTTGAGCTTGGGTTCGAGGGGATAGCCCTGTCCAAGCGGCATAAGAGCGGGATCGCGGTGCGGTTTCCGCGGATGCTGCGCTGGCGCCAGGATAAATCTGTGGAAGAAGCCGACAACCTGGCCACACTGCAGGACCTGCTGGCCTGAACACGATTCCCCTGTGGGAGCTGGCTTGCCTGCGATAGCTGTGGGTCAGTTTACAGATGGGTTGGCTGACATACCGCTATCGCAGGCAAGCCAGCTCCCACAGTTTTAGATCTTCATGCGATCTGAAATGGTGCACTGATTTTTCAGCGCCCATTTTCGGGCACAGCCTACGCTCACAACGCCCTTATCCCACCTTTTAAAACACCCATTCGGGACTATGGTGCAGAAATTGCTTCCGGTGATGCGTCTGACACCGTTCAGTAACAGTCCTAAACGCGCCACAAGCGCTTATCTTGGTTTCCAGGGATTACATAATGAAAAAAGCATTGCTGACCCTTTCTGCACTGGCTCTGTGCATGGCCGCCGGTACCGCGCTGGCCAAGGAATACAAGGAACTGCGTTTTGGTGTCGATCCGTCCTACGCGCCGTTTGAATCCAAGGCAGCCGATGGCAGCCTGGTGGGCTTTGATATCGACCTGGGCAATGCGATCTGTGCCGAGCTGAAAGTGAAGTGCAAATGGGTCGAAAGCGATTTCGACGGCATGATTCCAGGCCTCAAGGCCAACAAGTTCGACGGCGTGATTTCGTCCATGACCGTGACCCCGGTGCGTGAAAAGGCCATCGACTTCTCCAACGAGCTGTTCTCCGGCCCTACTTCGCTGGTGTTCAAGAAAGGCGCGGGCTACTCGACGCCAGAGTCGCTCAAGGGCAAATCCGTGGGCTACGAGCAAGGCACCATCCAGGAAGCCTATGCCAAGGCCGTACTGGATAAAGCCGGTGTGACCACCAAGGCCTACGCCAACCAGGATCAGGTGTATGCCGACCTGACTTCCGGCCGTCTCGACGCTTCCGTGCAAGACATGCTGCAAGCCGAACTGGGCTTTTTGAAGTCGCCAGCCGGCGCCGGTTATGAAGTCAGCGCGGCCATCGACGATCCACTGCTCCCGTCGAAAACCGCCATCGGTATCAAAAAAGGTAACACTGAACTGAAGGCGCTTTTGGATAAAGGTATCAAAGCGTTACACGATGATGGCACCTACGCCACCATCCAGAAGAAACACTTTGGCGATCTGAACCTGTACAGCGGCAAATAATGCCCGGGCGCCCCTTCTTATGCAGGGGCGCTTTTTTATCGCCATAGGTCCTGATTTATGTTCGAAGATCTGTTGCAAACTCTCGGGCTGAGCGCGTTCAGCCTGAAGGGTTTCGGCCCGCTGTTGCTGCAAGGCACCTGGATGACTATAAAGTTGTCGGTGCTGTCTCTGGCCGTCAGCGTATTGCTCGGTCTGCTCGGCGCCAGCGCCAAACTCTCCAGCCTGCCCTTCCTGCGTATCCCCGCCCAGCTCTACACCACGTTGATTCGCGGTGTACCCGACCTGGTGCTGATGCTGCTGATTTTCTATAGCCTGCAAACCTGGCTTACCGGTTTTACCGATTTGATGGAATGGGAATACATCGAGATCGACCCCTTCAGCGCCGGGGTCATCACCCTGGGCTTTATTTACGGCGCCTACTTCACCGAGACCTTTCGCGGCGCGATCCTCGCAGTGCCCCGTGGCCAACTGGAAGCCGCCACGGCCTATGGCCTCAAGCGCGGCCAGCGGTTTCGCTACGTGACCTTTCCGCAAATGATGCGCTTTGCCCTGCCGGGTATCGGCAATAATTGGATGGTGATGCTCAAGGCCACGGCGCTGGTGTCGATCATCGGCCTGGCGGATTTGGTCAAGGCGGCCCAGGATGCGGGCAAAAGCACCTACCAACTGTTCTATTTCCTGGTGCTCGCCGCGCTGATCTACCTGATGATCACCAGCGCGTCCAACTTCGTCCTGCGTCGCCTTGAACGTCGCTACTCCGCTGGCGCCCGGGAGGCCGTGCGATGATCGAACTCTTGCAGGAATACTGGCGCCCCTTCCTTTATAGCGACGGCCAGCACATCACCGGCCTGGCCATGACGATGTGGCTGCTCAGCGCCGCCCTGGTCATCGGCTTTCTGGTGTCGATCCCGTTGTCCATCGCCCGCGTGTCGCGCAAGCGCCTGGTGCGCTGGCCGGTGCAGTTCTATACCTATCTGTTCCGTGGCACGCCGCTCTATATCCAGCTGCTGATCTGCTACACCGGCATCTACAGCATCGCCGCCGTGCGCGAACAGCCCCTGCTGGATGCGTTCTTTCGCGATGCAATGAACTGCACCATCCTGGCCTTCGCCCTCAATACCTGCGCCTACACCACGGAGATTTTCGCCGGGGCGATTCGCAGCATGGCCCATGGCGAAGTCGAAGCGGCCAAGGCCTACGGCTTGAGCGGCTGGAAGCTGTACGCCTACGTGATCATGCCCTCGGCGCTGCGCCGCTCGTTGCCCTACTACAGCAACGAAGTGATCCTGATGCTGCACTCAACCACCGTGGCCTTTACCGCGACGATTCCAGATATCCTCAAAGTGGCGCGGGATGCCAACTCGGCAACCTTCATGACCTTTCAATCATTTGGTATCGCCGCGCTGATCTACCTGAGCGTGACCTTTGCTTTGGTGGGTCTGTTTCGTCTGGCGGAGCGCCGCTGGCTGGCGTTTCTCGGGCCGAGCCATTAAGGAGCCTTCATGCGTCATCAGGTCCATCCACTGATCGCGCCGGTGCCCGGCACGGCGCGGCAGATCCACAGTTTTCACTTTGGCCCGGAGCAGGCCGAGGGCAAGATTTACATCCAGTCGTCGCTGCATGCCGATGAACTGCCCGGCATGCTGGTGGCCTGGCACCTCAAGGTGCGCCTGGCCGAGCTGGCGGCTGCCGGTCGCTTGCGCAGCGAGATCGTGCTGGTGCCCATCGCCAACCCGGTGGGCCTGGAACAGGTATTGATGGATATTCCGCTGGGCCGCTACGAGCTGGAAAGCGGGCAGAACTTCAATCGGCTGTTTGTCGACCTCAGTGAGGAGGTGGGGAACCACGTCGAAGATCTGCTCGGGCCGGATCCGCGGCGCAACGTCGCACTGATTCGCACCGCGCTGGCCGCCGCCCTGGCCGCGCAAACCGCCGACACCCAACTGCAATCCCAGCGCCTGGTGCTGCAACGCCTGGCCTGCAATGCCGACATGGTGCTGGACCTGCATTGCGATTTCGAAGCCGTGGCGCACCTGTACACCACACCCGAGGCGTGGCCGCAGGTGGAGCCGCTGGCGCGGTATATCGGCTCGGAGGCGAACTTGCTGGCCACCGATTCCGGCGGCCAATCCTTCGATGAATGTTTCACCCTGGTGTGGTGGCAATTGCAGCAACGCTTCGGCGAGCGCTTCCCGATCCCCATGGGCAGCTTTTCGGTGACCGTCGAACTGCGCGGCCAAGGGGACGTCAACCACGGCCTGGCCAGCCTCGACTGCCAGGCGATCATCGATTACCTGATTCGCTTCGGCGCCATTGCGGGGGATGCCGCACCGCTGCCCGACTTGCCTTACCCGGCCACGCCGCTGGCCGGCGTTGAACCGGTAGCGACCCCGGTGGGCGGCTTGCTGGTGTTCAGTGCCCTGCCTGGCGAGTACTTGGAAGCCGGGCAATTGATCGCCGAAATCATCGACCCCATTTCCGACCGCGTAACGCCCGTGCACTGCCGCAAGGCCGGCCTGCTTTACGCCCGTTCGCTACGCCGCATGGCCACTGCCGGGATGGTCATCGCCCATGTCGCAGGCACCGAAGCCTACCGCAGCGGCTATCTACTTTCGCCTTGAGGATGCACGCCCCATGTACAAATTGACCGTTGAAGGCCTGCATAAAAGCTATGGCGACAATGAGGTGCTCAAAGGTGTTTCGCTCAAGGCCAAGACCGGTGACGTGATCAGCCTGATCGGCGCCAGCGGCTCGGGCAAGAGCACCTTTTTGCGCTGCATCAACTTCTTGGAAACCCCCAATGACGGCGCCATGACGCTCGATGGCCAAGTGATCCGCATGGTCAGTGACCGCCATGGCATGCGCGTGGCCGATGATGCCGAGCTGCAGCGCCTGCGCACGCGGCTGGCCATGGTATTCCAGCATTTCAACCTGTGGAGCCACATGAGCGTGCTGGAAAACATCACCATGGCCCCGCGCCGGGTGCTGGGATGCAGCAAGAAGGACGCCGAGGACCGGGCCCGTCGCTACCTGGACAAGGTCGGCCTGCCGGCGCGCGTGGCCGATCAGTACCCGGCGTTCCTCTCCGGAGGCCAGCAGCAACGGGTCGCCATCGCCCGCGCGCTGGCCATGGAACCGGAGGTGATGCTGTTTGACGAACCCACCTCGGCCCTCGACCCGGAGTTGGTGGGCGAAGTGTTGAAAGTGATCCAGGGCCTGGCCGAGGAAGGCCGCACCATGATCATGGTGACCCACGAGATGAGCTTTGCACGCAAGGTGTCGAGCCAGGTGCTGTTCCTGCACAAGGGCCTGGTGGAAGAACAAGGCGCCCCGCAAGAGGTACTGGGCAACCCCAGGAGCGAGCGCTTGCAGCAGTTTCTTAGCGGCAACCTCAAGTGAACGTGACGTGCGCCCGGAACGTATGAAGGGTGCGCCGGGTTTCAAGGCGCCAGCCGGCATGCGTGCAGGCACGGGTGACGATTTCCAGGCCAAAGCCGAAGCCTGGCGACGTTAGCTGTTCCACGCGGTTATTGATGATTACCAAACGCTGCCCGGTGAGGACCACCCGGATCTTCCCGGCGCCATGCTGCACAGCGTTGCCGAGCAGGTTCTGCACCACGCTGCGGGCGATTGCTTCATGGGCCTGCAAGGTGATTGCGGGTGCACCGGCATAGACCAGCGCGCCTGTCGCAAGGGGGTAAAGCTGCTGGTATTTTTCGATCTGCTCGGTGACGACAGCGGCCAGGTCAATCGCCTCATGGGGCACTTTACGCGGTTCACGGGCCAGGGATAAAAACAGCTCGATGGTCATCTTCATCCCGGCCAGCGCGCCCTCCATGCGCAGCAGGCTGCGCGCATGCTTTTGGGCATCACAGCCCGGCAAGCGCAGGATCGCCAGGCTGTTGTTCAAGATGCTCAAGGGGGTACGCAACTCATGGCTGACGTGCCGGGTAAACGCACGCTCGCGCTGCAGCGCGGCATTCTGCTGGGTCACCAGGGACGACAGCGTGCGGCTCAACGTGCCGATTTCATCCTGACGGTCAAACCCGCTGAACCGGGATGACGCTTGCGGTGCAACCGCCATGTCCGCCGCCAACTGGCTGACGGGTTGGGCGATGGCGCGGGCAATCGCGATGGCCAGAACCGTTCCCAGGATCAGGATCAACCCGGCCAGTGCGCACAACAAGCCGAAGATCTGCGCGCGGTAGCCTTCGGTCTGACTGAGCTCGGACTCGTTCAGCACCAGAATCAAGCGCTGCGACGCCCCCGGCACCTGACTCACGAACACATGCACATCCTCGCCATCCACTTCATGATGGCCTGCGGGCAATGGCCGCGCAAAGCCAGGCACTTCAACATCACCCGACCAGTAGCCTTGAAGATAGATGCTGTTGGGCATGGCGGTAGCCGCCCCTTGCAGGGCGTGCCGTTCCTCGAACGCCTGGGCCTCAAGCTTCAGATAACTGGCAATGATGTAGTCCTCCGTCAGATTGACGGTGGCCCAGATCAGGGCGCTGTAAAACAAGGTGATGGTTGCCATGAACGGCAGCAGCGCGCAAAGGATTCGCGCAAAGAAGGAATCAGTAGGGAATCGCAAGGCGATAGCCCTTACCGTGAACGGTGCGAATCAGATCGTTACCGTAAGGTTTGCCCAAGGCTTGCCGGAGCCGGTAGATATAGGTGCGCAACGCATCGCTGTCCGGCGGATCGCCATCGGGCCACAACGCCGTCTCCAGTTTGCGTCGGCTGACGGGTTCCGGTGCCTCATCGGCCAGCAGGCTCAGCAAGCTGAACGGCAACGCGGGCAACACCGTGACCACACCGTTGTGGATCAACGCCTGCGAGACCGGATCGATCACCAGGTCACCCAGTTGTTTCGCGCAGCGCGGCTGACGCGGCGAGCCTCGCCGGATCAGCGCGCGAATGCGCCATAGCAACTCCTGAGGCTCGAAGGGCTTGACCAGATAATCGTCGCCGCCGGCCTCGTAACCTTCTTGTTTATCAGGCAGTGCGTCACGCGCGGTCAAGAATATAACGGGGGTGTGAATCTGCTCGCGCCGCAATTGCCGACAGGTGTCAAAACCGCTCATCCGAGGCATCGCGACATCCAGGACAATCAGGTCGTATGCCTGCTGCTGCACACGCGCCAGGCAACTTCGGCCATCGCGCGCGAAGTCTACTTCATAGCCAAACTCGCCGAGATAATCCCCCAACGACCCCGCCAATTCATGGTCATCTTCCACTAGTAATATTTCCACTAGTACAAACTCCAAAGTCATACAAACAATTAAGAAAATTCCTTCAACAAAAAACTAAAGCACGAACACAAATTTCATTTCATGACGTGACAACTGGTTCACATTTGATTTTATACACTTTGGCCATGCAAAAAATACTTCGATTGTTTATTCGTTACTTGAACGCAGGCGTCATTGCCACGTTGGTTCACTTCGTGGTGTTTATCTGTTTGCTGCCTTACTACAGCCCGACCTCATCCACGCTCTGCGCCGCCATTACGGGCGCACTGGTCGCCTACTGCCTGTCCAGGCATTGGGTCTTTGCACAGCGGCACTGCAATTGCTGGCAGTTCGTGATAACCGCCACCAGCCAGGTTTCATGCAACACACTGATTGTCAACTTACTGACCCACTGGGGCGCACCCGCGTTAAGCGCGCAAATAGTGGCAACGACAGCCGTGACCCTTCAGGGGTTTATGATCAATCACTTCTGGGTATTCAAACATGACATCAAGCGCGCGCCTTTGCGCTGAGCCGTTGCCTGCCATGAAACTTACGATACTGGTCCCTTGCTTTAACGAGCAGTGCGTCATAACGGAATTTCATTCGCGCCTGATGGCGATCATTGAACGGTTAAATACAAATACCGAAGTGTTTTATATCAATGACGGCAGTCAAGACCAGACAGGCGCAATCATCGATCAATTTGCCCAGGACCCTCGCGTCACCAGCCTCCACTTAAGCCGCAACTTCGGCAAGGAAGCGGCCATGCGCGCAGGTATCAACGCCGTACAAGGCGGCGCGGTGATCATCATGGACTGCGACCTGCAGGACCCGCCCGAATTGATCCCGCTGATGGTGCAGGAATGGCGCAAGGGCCATGAGATCGTGAACATGCAACGCCGCTCGCGGCGCTGCGACTCCTGGGCAAAGCGTATGGCCGCGCAGCTCTATTACGTCACCATGGACCAGTTGATCGACGACTTCGAAGTGCCCCGGCAAGTCAGTGATTTCAGGCTGATCGGGCCGAACGCCCTGGCCGCCATTCGCGCCATGGATGACAACGCGGGGGTGTTGAAGCTGCTGGTCAGCTGGCTTGGCTACCCAAGCACCGAAGTGAACTACGACCGCACGCCGCGCCAGGCGGGCAGGACCAAGTGGAGCACACTGTCATTGCTCGACCTGTGCGTGGACTCGATTCTCGCCTTTTCCACTCGCCCGCTACGGATGTACAGCTACCTGAGCGTCGCCCTCTTTCTGCTCGGCTCACTGTGGATCGCAGTGGACGCGACGCTCGGCCAACTGACCCAACTGCATCTTCTGGCGCAATCAATCCTGCTGTTGTGCCTGGGTACCGCCGTGGTCGGCGAATACGTCGGCCGGGTGCTGACGGTGGTGAATCCAAGGCCCAACGCCCTGCATAAACGTCATCAACCATGAATCCATCCATAAAGGCCGCCGGCGTGAACCCTCGCGCGTCCATACGTTTGCTCTGGACGATCCTGTTGACTGTGCTGCTGGTGCGCCTGGGTACGCTCGGCCTGTATCCGATCATGGACACATCGGAAGCCCGCTACGCGGAAATCGCCCGCAAGATGCTGGTGTCCAACGACTGGATCACGCCGATGTTCGATCATGGCGTACCGTTCTGGGGCAAACCCCCGCTGTCATTCTGGCTGCAGGCGTTGAGCATGAAGGTGTTCGGCATCAACGAATTCGCCAGCCGTTTCTCGTCCTGGCTGCTGCATGCCGCGAGCTGCTTGCTCATCGTGCGTCTCGCCGCCGGCGAATGCCGCCTGCAGGTCGGCTTGACCGCTGCCATTATTTATTCGACCTGCTCCCTGGGCTTCTTTGCAAGCGGCGCGGTCCTTACCGATGGCGCGCTGGCGTTCGCCCTTCTGCTGGCACACCTTGGCCTGTGGCGTGGATTGGCGCACGCGGATCGAGGCTGGGCGCTGCTCGGTTTTTTCGGGTTGGGCCTGGGCCTGCTCGCCAAAGGCCCCTTGGCACTGGTGTTGATTGCGTTGCCGGCCGCCCTGTGGCTGGCGCTCACTGGCCACTGGCGACGGTTACTCCGCTTGCCTTGGCTGCCTGGCATCGCCTTGATGAGCGCCGTGGCCTTGCCTTGGTATTGGTTGGCGGAACAGAAGACCCCGGGGTTCCTGCACTACTTCATCGTCGGCGAACATTTCAGTCGCTATGTCATCAGCAATTGGCAGGGTGACCTTTACGGCAGCGCACATGCCGAACCCTTGGCGATGATCTGGGTGCACCTGCTGGGTGGGCTTTTACCCTGGGCGTTTTTCTTGCCGTTGCTGGTGAAGTGGCGCGCCTCGCTGCGGGGCCAGCGTGAATATTGGCTCTTCGTGCTGGCATGGGCGGTTTCGACGCCGCTGTTCTTTACCATGTCCACCAACATCCTCTGGACCTATGTGCTGCCCGCGCTGCCGGCCTGGGCGCTGTTGCTGGCCAATGTGGTCTGGCACAAGGTTCGCACCGCGCTTATCACCGCCGTGGCGCTGACACTGCCGGTGGCAGGCTGCGCCATGCTCATCAGCGGCAAGGTCGATGATCGCCCGCAAAACCAGAAAACCATGGTTGCGTTGTGGAAGGCACAACAGGCGGCGGCGCCTGGCGACTTGATCTATCCAGGTTCGCGCTCCTACTCGGCGGAGTTCTACAGCAGCGGCTGGGCACGCCACACCAGGCAGCTGCCACGCTCGGAGGACTTCTATCTGGTCCAACGCCAGGGCAATCAACCGCTGGACCTTCCGGCGACCGCCAGGTGCGACCTGGTGGGCCAAGCCAATGCCAGCGAAATGTACTATTGCCGCGTCGGGCCACCCTGACGGGTTAAACCTTTGGCGTGCCCGGAGGGTCTGTGTGATAGGCCCTCCTGAGCATCAGCTGCTGTATGGCAACTTCCCGCAATTTCGCCAAGACATGGTTTATCGCCAAGGGCTGGAAGCCGTTTACCTTTCAAAAGGAGGTATGGGCGGCGGTCAAATCGGGCCGCTCCGGGTTACTGCATGCCAGCACCGGCGCCGGCAAGACCTACGCACTGTGGTTTGCCGCGCTCAATCGTTTCGCCATCAGTCGAGCGCCCGTTACCGGTAAACGCAAGCCGCCCGCTGAACCGCTGACCGTGCTGTGGATCACCCCCATGCGCGCCCTCGCCGCCGACACCGCTCGCGCCCTCCAGGCGCCGCTTGAAGCGTTGCAGATTCCCTGGAGCGTCGGCCTGCGCACCGGCGATACCAGCAGCAGCGAACGCGCACGGCAGACCCGCCGCCAGCCCACCGCCCTGGTCACCACGCCCGAAAGCCTGACACTGATGCTCGCGCGCGCCGACAGCGAAGCCAGCCTGGGACACTTGCGCATGGTGGTCGTGGATGAGTGGCACGAACTGATCGGCAATAAACGCGGCGTGCAACTGCAACTGGCGTTGGCACGGTTGCGGCGCTGGCATCCTGGGTTGATCGTCTGGGGTATCTCGGCGACCTTGGGTAATCAGGCTCACGCGTTGGAGGTATTGGTCCCACAAGGCGAGGGGATCAATGTGCAGGGGCAAACCGCCAAACAGCTACTCATCGACACGTTGCTGCCCCCCGTCACCGAGCGCTTTCCCTGGGCCGGGCATATCGGTTTGAAGATGCTGCCGCAGGTGGTGGCCGAGGTGGACGCCAGCAGCAGTTGCCTGGTGTTTACCAATACGCGGGCGCAATCCGAGATCTGGTATCAGGCGTTGCTCGAGGCCCGTGCCGATTGGGCCGGGGTGATCGCGCTGCACCACGGTTCTCTGTCGCGGGAAACCCGTGACTGGGTGGAACGAGCGCTCAAAGACGGTCAGCTCAAGGCGGTGGTATGCACGTCAAGCCTGGACCTGGGGGTGGATTTCCTGCCGGTCGAGCGGGTGCTGCAGATCGGCTCGGCCAAGGGCGTGGCGCGCCTGATGCAGCGTGCGGGCCGCTCGGGGCATGCGCCGGGACGGCCTTCACGGGTGACGCTGGTGCCAACCCATAGCCTGGAACTGGTTGAAGCCGCCGCCGCCCAGGACGCGATTGCGCAGCGACGCATCGAAGCCCGTGAATCACCCTACAAGCCATTGGATGTACTCGTACAACATCTGGTAAGCATGGCGCTGGGCGGTGGGTTTACGCCGGATGCATTGCTGCAGGAAGTACGCGGCGCGTGGGCCTATCAGGACCTCAACGACGCCGACTGGGCCTGGGCCCTGGGGTTTGTACGCCATGGTGGCCTGTCGCTGACCGCCTACCCGGATTACCGTCGCGTGGAACCGGACGAGCACGGTATCTGGCGCGTTCCGGATGCGAGGCTGGCACGCCGGCATCGCATGAGCGTGGGCACCATCGTCAGTGATGCCAGCATCCAGCTAAAATTCTGGAGCAAAGGCGGTGGCGGCAAGAACCTCGGCAGTGTCGAGGAAGGTTTTATCGCTCGGCTCAAGCCGGGGGACGGCTTCCTGTTCGCCGGCCGCTTGCTGGAATTGGTGCGTGTGGAAAACATGACCGCTTATGTGCGTCGCGGCACCGCGAAAAAAGCCGCCGTGCCGCGCTGGAATGGCGGGCGCATGCCGCTTTCCAATGAACTGGCTCAAGCCGTGGTGGAGCGCTTTGATGCGGCGGCGCAGGGGCGCTATGAAGGGCCGGAAATGCAGGCGGTTTACCCGTTGCTGCAGACGCAGTTGCGCTGGTCCGGCCTGCCGACGCGCGGGCGTTTGCTGGCTGAGGCGCTGAAATCACGCGAGGGCCGGCACCTGTTCCTCTACCCCTTTGCCGGGCGCCAGGTGCACCTGGGGCTGGCAAGTCTGTTGGCGTGGCGTGTGGGCCAGGCGCAGCCGGTGACCTTCTCTATTGCGGTGAATGACTACGGGTTGGAATTGCTGAGCGCCACTGAAGTGGAGTGGCCAGTACTGTTGAACCAGGCCCTGTTGAGTCCCGAAAATCTTTTGGACGACGTCGCCGCCAGCCTGAATGCCGGGGAGTTGGCCCTGCGCCGCTTTCGCGAAATCGCGCGTATCGCCGGGCTGGTGTTTGCCGGTTATCCAGGAGCGCCTAAAAGTACGCGCCAGGTGCAAGCGTCCAGCGGGTTGTTCTTTGAGGTTTTCAAGCAGTATGACCCACAGAACCTGCTGCTGACCCAAGCCGGGGAAGAAGTCCTGCGTGACGAACTGGATATTCGTCGTCTGGAAGAGACATTGCGCACGCTATCGGCGCTGGAACTGGACCTGCATCTCATCGAACGGCCTACGCCCCTGGCCTTTCCTCTGCTGGTTGAGCGCATGCGCGAAAGCATGAGTTCGGAAAAACTCTCGGAGCGCATCGCGCGGATGGTCAAGGACCTGGAAAAAGTCGCGGATAACGGGAAGCGCTGATGGTTTGCTCGGTAATACTTGAGGGAGAGGAATTGTGGTTGCTGGCGGACAAGGCGGTGTATTGGCCGGCACGCCAGTGTCTGTTGATTGCCGATGCGCATTTCGGCAAGGCTTCGGCGTACCGCAGCCTGGGGCAACCGGTGCCACAGGGGACGACAACCGAGAACCTGCAACGCCTGGACCAAGTGCTATCGGCGTATCCATGCGCCCAAGTGATCTTTCTCGGCGACTTCCTGCACGGCCCCGGCTCCCACGCCAGCAGCACGCTCAGCGCGCTGAGGACTTGGCGAGCGCTGAACCCGGACCTGTGCATGACCTTGATTCGCGGTAATCACGACAAGCGCGCAGGTGACCCGCCGGTCGACTTGGGGATTGTGGTCGTCCCGGAGCCTTTGCTGATGGGCCCTTTCGCCCTGCAGCACGAACCGGATGCGCATCCCAGCCACCACGTGTTGGCGGGGCATGTGCATCCGGTGTATCGCTTGCGCGGCAAGGGCCGGCAGAGCCTGCGCCTGCCGTGCTTTCAGATCGGGCCGCGGGTCAGCCTGCTGCCGGCGTTTGGTGCGTTTACCGGTGGCTTTGCAGTCGAACAGGACAAGGATCGCCGAATATTCGTGATCGGCGACCGTGAAGTCTGGCCAGTGGGCTGATTATCAGGCAACAGGCGCGGGTGGCGGCTCATCCGGCAGGGTCGGCTCACCGGGCTCGGTGGGCTGGGGGTAATCCGGCTCGGGTTGGCCGGGAATGGCGCCTGCATAAGCAGGGTCGGCCATCAGGGACCAGGCCAGAACGCCAATCTGGTTGGGTTCAAGCCGGGCGAGTTCTGCGCTGATTCGCGGGTTGATCTTCATAAGGTACTCCTCAAGCGTGGCTCGGCGCGTTTTACACGCGCCGAGGCAGTACACCTAGATAGAGTCGATTTATGCAGACTAATTCCCTTACTACGTAAGACCTTTCGATCAAGCGCGTGGGAGGGTGACGCCGCGTTGGCCCTGATACTTGCCCGCGCGGTCTTTATAGGACACCTCGCAGGCCTCGTCGGACTGCAGGAACAGCATCTGCGCCACGCCTTCGTTGGCATAGATTTTCGCCGGCAGCGTGGTGGTGTTGGAGAACTCCAGGGTCACGTGGCCTTCCCACTCAGGCTCCAGCGGTGTCACGTTGACGATAATGCCGCAACGCGCGTAGGTGCTCTTACCCAGGCAAATGGTTAACACGTCGCGGGGAATACGGAAAAATTCCACGGTGCGCGCCAGGGCGAAAGAGTTTGGCGGGATGATGCACACGTCGCTCTTGACGTCGACGAAGCTCTTTTCGTCGAAATTCTTCGGATCGACGATTGCCGAATTGATGTTAGTGAACACCTTGAATTCATCGGCGCAGCGCACGTCGTAACCGTAGCTGGAAACGCCGTAGGAAATCACCGGGGAATCGCTTTGGCCACGAACCTGCCGCTCGACGAACGGTTCGATCATGCCGTGCTCTTGCGCCATGCGGCGAATCCACTTGTCCGATTTGATGCTCATGGCGTGTGTCCTGAATAGCGAGGTGGAAAAATTCTGTGGGGCATCTTACCGGGGCGGACGTTGGGGTTCAAAGGCCGCCGGGATTTTCTTGATGAATGCACCCGCTGTCATAGCCCTGAATGTCTACCTATCTTTTGAGGCCACGGCAGCATTGTAGTGAGCGGGCTCGCCCCGCGCTGGGTGGCGAAGCCGCTCCAAACCAGGCAACCGGGTTCTATTTGGAGCTCGGCGTTAGCTTCATTGGGGCGGCTTCGCCACCCACCGCGGGCAAGCCCGCTCACTACAGCCAAAGCCAGTGGTTCCGGGGCTGGCGGCGCTGCATACGCTGTGCGCAAATACCACCGCCAGTCACGAAAATAGAGAAACCTTCGGAAATACCATTGGCACGTCCGGTAAAAACGGTTAAGGTGACGTCACTGTGTTGCTTGTGTCACTGAGAATCTCTACACGATATGTTGAATTTCGATCCAACCATCTCCAAGAATTTTTCCTGCTCTTTGCACTCAGTCTCGGCCAGGGCTTTTCCTGAGTCGCAGTTAACTTTGTTCAAGGAGTTACACCATGTCTAATCGCCAAACTGGTACCGTTAAGTGGTTCAACGATGAAAAAGGCTTCGGCTTCATCACTCCACAATCCGGTGACGACCTGTTCGTTCACTTCAAAGCTATCCAATCCGACGGCTTCAAAAGCCTGAAAGAAGGCCAACAGGTTTCTTTCATCGCTACCCGCGGTCAGAAAGGCATGCAAGCTGAAGAAGTTCAAGTTATCTAACTTGTACTGACTTAGTCGAAAAGACCCCGCCCTCAAAAGCGGGGTTTTTTTATGCCTGTCGTTCCCACGCTCTGCGTGGGAATGCCGCTTGTGACGCTCTGCGTCATGCTTTGGGACGCAGAGCGTCCTGGGCTGCATTCCCACGCAGAGCATGGGAACGATCGATGCCCGGCACAAAAAAATGTGGAAGAGCGCTTTATGTGGGAGCTGGCTTGCCTGCGATGCTGACGCCTCGGTGTATCAGTTACACCGCGGTGATGCTATCGCAGGCAAGCCAGCTCCCACACAAGCCCAGCTCCCACATTTCATGGTGCGCCGTTATTGAAACAACGACTCACTCGACAAGCCATTCTTCTCCAGGATCTCACGCAAGCGCTTGAGCCCTTCCACCTGGATCTGTCGCACCCGCTCCCGGGTGAGGCCGATCTCCAAGCCTACATCTTCCAAGGTGCTGCTCTCATGGCCACGCAGGCCGAAGCGGCGAATCACCACCTCACGCTGCTTGTCCGTGAGCTCCGACAGCCACTGGTCAATACTTTGGGAAAGATCATCGTCCTGCAACAGCTCGCAAGGATCCGTCGGACGATCATCGGTCAGGGTGTCCAGCAAGGTTTTATCCGAATCCGGACCCAGCGAGACGTCAACTGAAGACACACGCTCGTTAAGGCCCAGCATGCGCTTGACCTCCGCTACCGGTTTTTCCAGCAGGTTGGCGATTTCTTCAGGCGAAGGTTCATGATCAAGTTTCTGGGTAAGCTCACGCGCCGCCCGCAGGTAGACGTTGAGCTCCTTGACCACATGGATCGGCAACCGGATCGTACGGGTCTGATTCATGATCGCCCGCTCGATGGTCTGGCGAATCCACCAGGTGGCATAGGTCGAGAAGCGGAAACCCCGCTCGGGGTCGAACTTCTCCACGGCCCGGATCAGGCCCAGGTTGCCTTCCTCGATCAAGTCCAACAGGGACAACCCACGATTGACATAGCGCCGGGCGATTTTCACCACCAGGCGCAGGTTGCTTTCAATCATGCGTTTGCGCCCAGCCGGATCACCCTTTTGCGACAAGCGCGCAAAATGGACTTCTTCTTCGGGGGTCAGCAGAGGGGAAAAACCGATTTCATTGAGATACAGCTGGGTCGCGTCGAGCGCCCGCGTGTAATCAATGTATTTGTGTTGCTTTAACGCGGTGGAGTTCTTGGATTTGGTGCGAACTGAAGGTACAGCAGGTCCCTCATTCGACATCGATTCCGTATCGATACCGGCCTCCATCAGGAGAACCTCATCGTCGATGTCAAACTCCGGCGCTTCTTTACTGAGAGCCATTGTTATAGTCCTTTGGTGAGTTCGACCTCAAGCTCAAGCGGCGCCTTTATCCTTGGCAACGCTGGAGCCTGTTCCTTCTACGTGAGGGAACAGGCTGGCAACAACAACATCAACGACGGGGCAAAAATTGCAGCGGATCTACAGGCTTCCCTTGACGGCGAATCTCAAAGTGCAGTTTCACCCGGTCTGTACCCGTTGATCCCATTTCGGCAATTGTCTGCCCGACTTTGACTTGCTGTCCCTCCCGAACCAACAACCTGCGGTTATGACCGTAGGCACTGACGTAGGTATCGCTGTGCTTGATGATGACCAGCTCGCCGTAGCCCCGTAAACCACTCCCGGCGTACACCACTGTCCCATCAGACGCAGCTAAAACAGGCTGTCCCAAATCCCCGGCGATATCAATGCCTTTATTCAAACTACCGTTTGAAGAGAATTTTCCAATCAACACTCCGTTTGAAGGCCATCCCCAGCCCGTCGGCGCGGGCCCTGCAGGTGGGAGCGGCGCTGCTGCGGGCTTGCTCGAAGGCGCGGGCGCGGCGGTGCCGGCAGGGCGAGTGATGATGGTGGTTTTGCTTGAGGACGACGGCGAAGATCCAGTGTTTGTCACAACTGCCGTCGGCGCTGAACCGGTGCGTCCGTCGAAGCGAATCGTCTGGCCCGGATGGATCGTGTAAGGCACGGGAATATTGTTACGAGCCGCGAGCGCCTTGTAGTCCCACCCATAACGGAAGGCAATGGAAAACAGCGTGTCGCCCTTGCGCACCACATATTGCCCGGTGGTGACCGTCGGTCGTTGCGGCGCCGCATTATTGCGGTCAACCACCCGCGCGCCGCTGCTTGGCGAGCTGGAACACCCTACCAACACAGAACTGAAGACGAGGCCAAGCACCAGTCGCTGAAAGCTTGTTTTACTCATACGCTGCGCAAGACCTGTGAGACTCACCCGCCGCTCCCTTTGTGGTGGCTGAACATGGAATGCCTGTATCAGGCTTGAAATATGACGCAAGTATAACTGGGCATTGGAGTTTTACGGGCACACGCCTGAAACGAATCATCCAGCGTGTTGAATCGTCGCACCGATGATGCTGACTCAATAGACCCCGACGTAAGACACATCCCCGCCAGCGGAATTCACCGCAGGCAAAAATTGATCAGGCCAGCGGGCCGTTGAGCAACGGCACAAAACGAACAGCGCCCAGTACATGCCGGGAAAAGCCTTCGTCCTCACGGATGATGAGCATCAATTGTTGCACTTCACCGGAGCCAACCGGAATCACCAGGCGTCCACCGGGAGCGAGTTGGTCGAGCAACGCTTGTGGAACATCGGTGGCCACGGCGGTCACGATGATGCCGTTGTACGGCGCCAGCGCAGGCCAGCCTTCCCAGCCGTCGCCCCAGCGAAACACCACGTTGCGCAGGTTCAACTCCACCAGGCGCTCCTTGGCGCGATCCTGCAGCACCTTGATACGCTCGACCGAGAACACCCGCTCCACCAGTTGCGCCAGCACGGCGGTCTGGTAGCCGGAGCCGGTGCCGATCTCGAGCACCTTGTCCAGGGGACCCGCCGCCAGCAGCAACTCGCTCATGCGCGCCACCATATACGGCTGGGAGATGGTCTGGTTATGGCCGATGGGCAGCGCCGTGTCTTCATAGGCACGGTGGGCCAGGGCTTCATCGACAAACAGATGCCGAGGCGTGCGCCGGATCACTTCCAGTACCTGGGCGTTGGACAGGCCTTCCTCGTAGAGGCGCTGGATCAAGCGTTCGCGGGTACGCTGGGACGTCATCCCGATACCGCGACGCAGCAAGTCGTCTTGTTCACGGCCCATCAGCGCAACCCCTCCAGCCAGCCATCGAGACCACTGAAGGCATCACTGAAGGTGCGATCAAACTGCAATGGGGTAATCGATACATAGCCTTGCATCACCGCATGAAAGTCCGTTCCCTCACCGCCATCCTCGGCATCACCCGCGGCGGCGATCCAATAGCCTTCCCTGCCACGCGGGTCGACCACCTTCAACGGCGCCGCCGCACGGGCACGATGACCCAGGCGCGTCAGCTGGATGCCGCGAATACGGTCGAGGGGCAAGTTCGGGATATTGACGTTGAGCACTGTGCGCGGCGGCAACTCCAGGGAACCATGGGCCTCCACCAGCTTGCGCGCGTAATAGGCGGCAGTCGGCAAGTTATCCAGTTGGCGCGAAGCGTACGAAAAGGCAAACCCGGTACGCCCCAGGAAACGCCCTTCGAGGGCCGCCGCCACGGTACCGGAATACAGCACGTCATCGCCCAGGTTCGCCCCAAGGTTGATGCCCGACACCACCAGGTCCGGCGCCGGCTCCAGCAGGCTGTTGATCGCCAGGTGGACGCAGTCGGTGGGCGTGCCGTCCACGCTGATAAAGCCATTGTCCAGGATGTGCGGATGCAGCGGACGGTTGATCGTCAGCGAACTGCTGGCGCCGCTCCTGTCCTGGTCGGGGGCAACCACCACGCACTCGGCATAATCCTGCAGCGCAGCATAGAGCGCGGCAAGACCGGGTGCGGTGGCACCGTCATCGTTTGATATCAGAATACGCATGGGTTGTCCGTCTGCCCCACCGGCACCAGATCAACAAGCTCGCGCACCAAGACAGTGGCGAAGCATCCGGCCGGCAGGACGAATTCCAATTGCAGAATGTCCAGCGAGGGATAATGCCACGTCAAACCGCCAATGGGCAGTCGCAGAATGCGACGTTCCTGGCTCATGCCGGCATTCACCAGCCAATCGCGCAGGTCGGCTTCACCGGCGGCAATCGCCTGTTCCAGCGCAAAGGTTGCGCCACCGGCGGGCGAATCGCCTTCACCCCACTGCGGCCCCGTCGGGTGCAGGTCCAGGATTGCCAGCCGCGGGTCGCTGCACTCAGCCTCCCCCGCCGGGAAAAAACTGCGGCTGTCGGTAAAGGCCAGCAGGTCGCCGACCTGGGCACGCTGCCATGAACCGTCAGCCACACGTGCCGCCAGCACTTTGTTGAACAGCAAGCTACGAGCGGTGGAGAGCAGCCGCGAACGCACGTTGCGCTGTTCCGGCAAAGCCTTGCGCGCGGCCCACTCGCGAGCGTCGACGACGTTACCGCCGTTGTGGCCGAAGCGCTGGGTGCCGAAATAATTGGGGATGCCGTGTTGTGCAATCAGTTGCAGTCGCGCGTCGATGGCGGCGGTATCAGCGGCCAGTTGTGTCAGGCGCAAGGTGAAGCCATTGGCCGCATGCGCGCCGCGCTGCAGCTTGCGCTTGTGGCGGGCGGTCTTGAGGATCTTGAGGGTGTCGTTCTCCGCTGCGCTCATGTCCGGATCGGCCTTGCCCGGCAGTTGCACACTGAACCATTGGCGGGTCAACGCCTGGCGGTCCTTGAGCCCGGCATAGCTGACGGTACGCAACGGCACCCCGGCTGCCTTGGCGATACGCCGCGCGGCTTCCTCGGTGTTGAGGCCACGCTTCTCGACCCACAACCACAGGTGTTCGCCTTCACCCGTGAGTGGAATATCGAGCACTTCGTCAACCTGGAAATCTTCAGCCGTGGCCTTCAATACCGCGTTGCCCAAGGCTTCGCCATAGGCTCGCGGACCCAGCAGTTGCAAGTCATTCATGCGCGCAGCAACAAGGCAACGGAGTGCACGGCGATGCCCTCTTCACGACCGGTGAACCCGAGCTTTTCGGTGGTGGTGGCTTTCACGTTCACTTGATCCAGTTCTATTTGCAGATCCGCGGCAATCAGCGCGCGCATCGACTCGATATGGGGGGCCATCTTCGGCGCCTGGGCCACGATTGTGTTGTCGACATTGCCAACCTTCCAGCCCTTGGCATGGATCAGGCCGACCACGTGACGCAGCAATACACGACTGTCCGCACCCTTGAACGTCGGGTCGGTGTCCGGAAAGTGCTTGCCGATATCGCCCAACGCCGCCGCGCCGAGCAAGGCATCGCTCAAGGCATGCAGTACAACGTCGCCGTCGGAATGAGCCAGCAGCCCATGATGGTGCTCGATACGCACGCCGCCCAGGGTGATGAAATCGCCTTCAGCGAAACGGTGCACATCGTAGCCGTGGCCAATACGCATAAAAAAACGCCCCGATTTAATTCAGGGCGTGATTCTACCTACTTTTGCCGCAGATTAACCGAGCAAAGCGCGGCCATGGTGTCGCAAATGATCTTCGATGAAGCTGGCGATAAAGAAGTAGCTGTGGTCATAGCCGGGTTGCAGGCGCAGCTGCAGCGGATGGTTGGCCACCTTGGCCGCTTGTTGCAGGGCTTCAGGCTTGAGTTGCACGGCGAGAAAATCGTCGCGGTCGCCCTGATCCACCAACAGTGGCAGCTTTTCCGTGGCTTCGCTGATCAACACGCAGGCGTCCCATTCGCGCCACTTGGAGCGCTCTTCGCCCATGTAGCGAGAGAAGGCTTTCTGGCCCCACGGGCAATCCATTGGATTGTTGATCGGCGAAAACGCCGACACCGACTGGTAACGCCCAGGGTTGCGCAAAGCACAGACCAGCGCGCCGTGGCCGCCCATGGAGTGGCCACTGATGCCGCGCTTGTCGGAGGCCGGGAAATGCGCTTCAACCAAAGCGGGCAATTCCTGCACCACGTAGTCATGCATCCGATAGTGCTTGGCCCAGGGTTCCTGGGTGGCATTCAGATAGAAACCCGCGCCAAGACCGAAATCCCAGGCGTTATCCGGGTCATCCGGCACACCCGGTCCACGCGGGCTGGTGTCCGGCGCGACGATGATCAAGCCCAGCTCGGCGGCCATGCGCTGGGCGCCGGCCTTCTGCATGAAGTTCTCGTCGGTGCAGGTCAGGCCCGACAGCCAGTACAGCACTGGCAGCTTGCCGCCCTGCTCCGCTTGCGGCGGCAGGTAGACGGCGAAGGTCATGTCGCACCCGAGCACATCGGAATGATGCTTGTAGCGTTTATGCCAGCCGCCGAAGCTTTTCTGGCACGACAGGTTTTCCAGACTCATGGCCGACCTCAGAAGTGGATGACGGTACGAATGCTCTTGCCTTCATGCATCAGGTCAAACGCTTTGTTGATGTCTTCCAGGCCCATGGTGTGGGTGATGAAAGTGTCCAGCGGGATCTCGCCGGTCTGGGCCATTTCCACGTAGCTTGGCAGTTCGGTGCGGCCGCGTACGCCGCCGAAGGCCGAACCGCGCCAGACGCGGCCGGTCACCAATTGGAAGGGACGGGTGGCGATTTCCTGGCCGGCGCCGGCCACGCCGATAATCACCGACTCGCCCCAACCTTTGTGGCAGCACTCAAGGGCGGCGCGCATCAGATGCACGTTGCCGATGCATTCGAAGGAGAAATCCACGCCGCCGTCGGTGAGGTCGACGATCACGTCCTGAATCGGGCGATCGTAGTCTTTCGGGTTGATGCAGTCGGTTGCGCCCAGTTGCATGGCAATTTCGAACTTGGCCGGGTTGATGTCGATGGCAATGATGCGGCCGGCCTTGGCCTTGACCGCGCCTATTACCGCCGACAAGCCGATACCGCCCAGGCCGAAGATGGCTACGGTGTCGCCCGGCTTGACCTTGGCGGTGTTGAGCACCGCACCGATGCCGGTGGTGACGCCGCAACCCAGCAGGCAGACTTTTTCCAGCGGCGCTTTTTTAGGAATCTTGGCGACGGAAATTTCCGGCAGCACAGTGTATTCGGAAAAAGTCGAGGTCCCCATGTAGTGGAAAATCGGCTGGCCCTTGTAGGAAAAACGCGTGGTGCCGTCCGGCATCAGGCCTTTGCCCTGGGTGGAACGAATCGCCTGGCACAGGTTGGTCTTGCCCGACAGGCAGAATTTGCACTGGCCGCATTCCGGGGTGTACAGCGGGATCACATGGTCGCCAACGGCCACCGAGGTCACTCCCTCGCCGATCGCTTCCACTACCGCACCGCCTTCGTGGCCGAGGATCGACGGAAAGATGCCTTCCGGATCCGCGCCCGACAAGGTGTAGGCGTCTGTGTGGCATACGCCGGACGCAACGACCCGCAGCAGCACCTCGCCGGCCTTGGGCATGGCGACATCCACTTCAACGATCTCAAGGGGCTTTTTGGCTTCGAAGGCTACGGCGGCGCGGGACTTGATCATCCGGGTTTCTCCAAGGAATTGAAAACTGAGACGGTGAGTGTAAAACATGGCCGATTGATTAATAATCCAGGCAAAAGCAAAACTTTATTGCTGTACAGGGATAATCAACATGCTGGAAAACCGCTGGGAAGGCATCGATGAGTTCGTCGCCGTGGCCGAATGCAGCCAATTCACCGCTGCCGCGGAACGGCTGGGCGTATCGTCATCCCATATCAGCAGGCAGGTAGCGCGCTTAGAAGAGCGCCTGCAAACGCGATTGCTGTATCGCAGCACCCGCAAGGTCACCCTGACCGAAGCGGGCCAGACCTTCCTGCAACATTGCCAGCGCCTGCAAGACGGTCGCGAAGAAGCCCTGCGCGCGGTGGGCGACCTGGCCAGCGAACCCAAGGGCATGTTGCGCATGACCTGCGCCGTGGCATACGGCGAGCGCTTTATCGTGCCACTGGTCACCCGCTTCATGGCGCTTTACCCGCAGTTGCGCGTGGATATCGAATTGAGCAACCGCCAGCTGGACCTGGTGCACGAAGGCCTCGACCTGGCGATCCGCCTGGGACGCTTGCAGGATTCGCGCATGGTCGCCAGCCGACTGGCGCCCAGGCGCATGTATGTGTGCGCGTCACCCTCCTACCTGACGCGGTATGGTCGGCCACATAGCGTGTCGGAATTGAGTCGGCATAACTGCCTGATCGGCAGCTCGGATATCTGGCAACTGGCCCAGGGCGGGCGCGAATTTTCCCAGCGTGTGCAGGGAAATTGGCGCTGCAACAGCGGGCAAGCGGTGCTGGACGCGGCGCTGCAAGGTGTCGGGTTATGTCAGTTGCCGGATTATTACGTGCTGGAACATCTGCACAGCGGTGCATTGGTGTCGTTGCTGGAGGCGCATCAGCCGCCGAACACGGCGGTATGGGCGCTGTATCCGCAGCAGCGGCATTTGTCGCCGAAGGTCAGGAAGTTGGTGGAGTTCTTGAAGGAAGGGTTGGCTGGGCGGCCGGAGTACAGTGGGTGATTATTCGGTGCTTGTACTGGCCTCTTCGCGAGCAAGCCCGCTCCCACATTTGACCGCGTTTATCCTGTGGGAACACGGTCGAATGTGGGAGCGGGCTTGCTCGCGAAGAGGTCGACACGGTTTAACCGACTATCGCCGGTTAGCCCACCGCAACCGCAACCACTCAAGATCCTCCGGCCGGGTCACCTTGATATTGTCCGAACGCCCTTCAATCAAGCGCGGCGCCTGGCCGGACCACTCCATGGCCGACGCTTCATCGGTAATCAGCGCATCCGCCACCAGGCTGTCGGCCAAGGCGCGATGCAATGCCCCCAGGCGGAACATCTGTGGCGTGTAAGCCTGCCAGATCAAGCTACGGTCGACGGTCTCGACGACGCGGCCGTGCTTGTCCACGCGCTTGAGGGTATCGCGAGCCGGCACGGCCAACAGGCCACCTACCGGGTCGTCAGCCAGTTCGCTTAATAGCTTGTCCAAATCGTCCCGACAGAGGTTGGGTCGTGCAGCATCGTGCACCAGCACCCAATCGTCATCGCTTGCCCCCTGCCCATGCAGGTGCAACAACGCGTTGAGCACCGAGCCCGAACGCTCCGAGCCGCCGTCCGCACGCTGGATGCGCGAGTCTGCGGCACATGCCAGGGTAGGCCAATAGGGATCATCGCTGGCCAGGCTGAGCACCAGGCCCTTGAGCGATGGATGGTCGAGAAAACAGCCAAGGCTGTGTTCGAGAATAGTGCGCCCGCCCAGTTGCAAATATTGCTTGGGACGGTCCGCCGCCATACGGGCACCGACGCCCGCGGCAGGAATCACGGCCCAGAAGGCCGGCAAGCTGTTGCTCATTGGGCCAACTGGTAGAGGGTTTCGCCCTCCTTGACCATGCCCAACTCATGACGAGCCCGCTCTTCGACGGTCTCCGTACCTTTTTTCAGCTCAAGCACTTCGGCATCGAGGACGCGGTTACGCTCCAGCAGGACTTCGTTTTCGGCGTGCTGTGCAGCAATTTGCTCGGTCAGGTCTTTTACCTGCGCAAAGCTGCCATTACCCACCCATAGGCGGTATTGCAGGCCAGCCAGCAACAAGAGCAAGACGAGGAACAACCAATTGGGACTGCGCATCGAATATCGGGTATCCAGTGAAAAAAGACAGCCATGCAAAACTTTCAAAGCAACTGACAGCACGAAGCCTGGAAGAACCAGGCTTGTGCATGGTAGCCCTCAGATTAGCGTCGAAAACCACACTGTCGTGAGTTTTCCGACGCAATCCGCCGACTTTTTATCACTTATCGATCAGCCGCGAAACTCGCCGCGACCGTTGTACTTGGCCTTGCCAGCCAGTTGCTCTTCGATACGCAGCAACTGGTTGTACTTGGAAACGCGGTCGGAACGGCACAGAGAACCGGTCTTGATCTGGCCCGCCGACGTGCCCACGGCCAGGTCGGCAATGGTCGAGTCTTCGGTTTCGCCGGAGCGGTGCGAGATCACTGCCGTGTAGCCCGCGGCCTTGGCCATCTGGATGGCTTCCAGGGTTTCGGTCAGCGTGCCGATCTGGTTGAACTTGATCAGGATCGAGTTGGCGATCTTTTTATCGATGCCTTCTTTCAGGATCTTGGTGTTGGTCACGAACAGGTCGTCGCCCACCAGCTGGATTTTTTCGCCGATCTTGTCGGTGAGAACTTTCCAGCCATCCCAGTCGGACTCGTCCAGACCATCTTCGATCGAGATGATCGGGTAGCGCTCGGTCAGGCCTTTCAGGTAGTCCGCGAAACCTTCGGAGTTGAACACCTGGCCTTCGCCGGACAGATTGTACTTGCCATCTTCATAGAACTCGCTGGCCGCGCAGTCCAGGGCCAGGGTCACGTCGGTGCCCAGCGTGTAGCCAGCGTTGGCCACGGCTTCGGAGATCACTTTGAGTGCATCTTCGTTGGACGCCAGGTTCGGTGCGAAACCGCCTTCGTCACCCACTGCAGTGCTCAGGCCGCGGGCCTTCAGTACAGCCTTGAGGTGGTGGAAAATCTCGGTACCCATGCGCAGGCCTTCGGAGAACGACTTGGCGCCCACCGGCTGGACCATGAATTCCTGGATGTCGACGTTGTTATCGGCGTGCTCGCCACCGTTGATGATGTTCATCATCGGTACCGGCATCGAATACACACCCGGGGTGCCGTTCAGGTTGGCGATGTGGGCATACAGCGGCAGGTCCTGGTCCTGTGCGGCCGCCTTGGCAGCGGCCAGGGACACGGCCAGGATGGCGTTGGCGCCCAGGCTGCCTTTGTTTTCGGTGCCGTCGAGCTGGATCATCGCATGGTCCAGGGCTTTCTGGTCCAGCGGGTCCTTGCCCAGCAACAGGTCACGGATCGGACCGTTGATGTTGGCTACCGCCTTGAGTACACCCTTGCCCAGGTAACGGCTCTTGTCGCCATCACGCAGTTCCAGCGCTTCGCGCGAACCGGTGGAAGCACCGGACGGCGCGCAGGCGCTGCCGATGATGCCGTTATCGAGAAGCACGTCGGCTTCGACGGTGGGGTTGCCACGGGAGTCGAGAACTTCACGACCTTTGATGTCGACGATTTTTGCCATTGTTGTAAACACTCCAAAGTTGACGAAAACGACGCAGCTGAAGGAAATCTTTTGACCGACCGCAAGGGTGGAACAACGGGGCAGGCTTGCAGGCGACAAGACCCAGGCCCTCGGGCCTGAGCGAAAAGCGTAGGAAAGTCTACCGGAGAAACCGCGCTTACGCGGTCTCTACCGTCGGAAAACTCTTGACCAGTTCGTCCAACTGCTTGAGCTGGGCCAGGAACGGCTCCAGCTTGTCCAGGCGCAAGGCGCATGGGCCGTCGCATTTGGCGTTGTCCGGGTCCGGGTGGGCTTCCAGGAACAGGCCGGCCAGGGACTGGCTGATGCCCGCCTTGGCCAGGTCCAGTACCTGGGCACGGCGCCCGCCAGCGGAATCGGCGCGACCACCGGGCATTTGCAGCGCGTGGGTCACGTCGAAAAACACCGGGTACTCGAACTGTTTCATGATGCCGAAACCGAGCATGTCCACCACAAGGTTGTTGTAGCCGAAGCTCGAACCCCGCTCGCAGAGGATCAACTGGTCGTTACCCGCTTCCACGCACTTGTTCAGGATGTGTTTCATTTCCTGGGGCGCGAGGAACTGGGCTTTCTTGATATTGATCACCGCGCCGGTCTTGGCCATGGCAACGACCAGATCGGTCTGACGCGACAGAAAGGCCGGCAACTGGATGATGTCGCACACTTCGGCGACCACGGCAGCCTGTTCAGGCTCGTGGACGTCGGTGATGACCGGCACGCCGAAGGCTTGCTTGATGTCCTGGAAGATCCGCATGCCTTCTTCAAGGCCAGGCCCGCGATAGGAGGTCACGGACGAACGGTTGGCCTTGTCGAAGCTGGCCTTGAACACGTAGGGGATACCGAGTTTCTCGGTCACCTTGACGTACTCTTCACAGACCTGCATCGCCATGTCGCGGCTTTCCAGTACGTTCATGCCGCCGAACAGCACCATGGGCTTATCGTTGGCAATCTCGATGTCGCCTACGCGAATGATCTTCTGGGCCATCAGGTTACGCCTTCTTCTGATGTTGGGTCAGTGCTGCCTTGACGAAGCCGCTGAACAACGGGTGGCCGTCACGCGGCGTCGAGGTGAACTCAGGGTGGAACTGGCAGGCCACGAACCAAGGGTGATCCGGTGCCTCGACCACTTCAACCAGCGCGCCATCACCGGAGCGACCGGAGATTTTCAGGCCGGCCTCTTTGATTTGCGGCAGCAGGTTGTTGTTCACTTCGTAGCGGTGACGGTGGCGCTCGACGATCACGTCCTTGCCGTAGCAATCGTGAACCAGCGAGCCCGGCTCCAGCAGGCAGTCCTGCGCGCCAAGACGCATGGTGCCGCCCAGGTCGGAGGCTTCGGTGCGGGTCTCGACGGCGCCGGTGGCATCTTCCCACTCGGTGATCAGGCCCACGACCGGGTGGCCGCTCTTGCTGTCGAACTCGGTGGAGTTGGCGTCTTTCCAGCCCATCACGTTACGGGCGAACTCGATGACGGCCACTTGCATGCCCAGGCAGATCCCCAGGTACGGCACCTTGTTTTCGCGAGCGTACTGCACCGCCGTGATCTTGCCTTCCACGCCACGCAGGCCGAAACCGCCGGGCACCAGGATCGCATCAACACCTTCGAGCAGCGCGGTGCCCTGGTTCTCGATGTCTTCGGAATCGATGTAGCGCAGGTTGACCTTGGTACGGTTGCTGATGCCGGCGTGGCTCATCGCTTCGATCAGCGACTTGTACGCGTCCAGCAGCTCCATGTACTTGCCGACCATGGCGATGGTGACTTCGTGCTCGGGGTTGAGCTTGGCGTCGACCACGGCTTCCCACTCGGACAGGTCCGCACCGTTGCATTGCAGGCCGAAACGCTCGACCACAAAATCGTCCAGGCCTTGCGAGTGCAGGATGCCCGGGATCTTGTAGATGGTGTCGGCGTCTTCCAGCGCGATCACCGCACGTTCTTCAACGTTGGTGAATTGCGCGATCTTGCGACGCGAGGAAATGTCGATCGGGTGATCGGAACGGCACACCAGCACGTCCGGCTGCAGGCCGATGGAACGCAGTTCCTTGACCGAGTGCTGGGTAGGCTTGGTTTTGGTTTCGCCGGCGGTGGCGATGTAGGGCACCAGGGTCAGGTGCATCAGCATCGCGCGCTTGGCGCCGACTTCGAAACGCAACTGGCGGATGGCTTCGAGGAACGGCTGGGATTCGATGTCACCCACGGTGCCGCCGATCTCGACCATCGCCACGTCGGCATCGCCTGCGCCCTTGATGATGCGGCGCTTGATTTCGTCGGTGATGTGCGGGATCACCTGGATGGTTGCACCCAGGTAGTCGCCACGGCGCTCCTTGCGCAGCACGTGCTCGTAGACACGGCCGGTGGTGAAGTTGTTGTTCTGGGTCATGGTCGTGCGGATGAACCGCTCGTAGTGGCCCAGGTCCAGGTCAGTCTCGGCGCCGTCATGGGTGACGAACACTTCACCGTGCTGGAACGGGCTCATGGTGCCCGGGTCGACGTTGATGTACGGGTCCAGCTTGAGCATGGTGACTTTAAGCCCCCGCGCCTCCAGGATGGCCGCCAATGAAGCGGAGGCAATGCCTTTCCCCAATGAAGAAACAACACCGCCCGTGACGAATATGTAGCGCGTCATGAAAAACCCTAGAAGTCTGCGTTAAAGCGGTCCGAGCCGCCGGGGAAAGCGAAGAGAGGCCGAAGCCCCCGATCACCTGCATTAATCACAGTGCACCTTTCAAAAAAACCGCCGCGTGGTGACAGACCAGCAATGGAACACCGGTACGTTGATCGCTACACATTTTTTGGAATCGCCCAGCAAAGACTGCTTGGTAATCGGCAACTGCTGCGATTCAGGCGAATCCACAGAAGTTGTATCAAGAAGGGAGCGTAGTCTACCGGAAAGGCGCTATCAGCTCAAACCTTGATCGCAGGTCTGTGGTATCCAATGTAATTGCCAGCCCTCACTCGCAACGGCCCAGCGTCCAGCGAGGCTGGGCACGCCCAGCAATTGCTCGTCGCGATACAGCAGCGGCAATCTGCCACGCACGAAGCCCGGCAGCCCGCTTTCGTTAAGCAGCCGCTTCAGGTCGCGCCGGCCCCGACCTGGCACTTCGATGACTTCACCGCCCTGTCGGTAACGGACCTGCAACGGACCTTCGGGGGCGTTGCCAGTGAATTTCAACTGACCGTTGCCGGGTAACTCTAGTGGGTTTTGCGGATCGGGCCAGCCCAGCGATGCGTCGGAAAATTCCGACCACGTGGCGGGCAACCACCAGAGGCGCTCGCCGCTACGGTGCATCTCGCCGTCGGTCAGCCGCCATACAGGCTGTGCGTCACCCTTGGCATCGCGCAGCGAATGCCAACTGGCCCAGTGGTCGCTGTCGGGCAGGCGTGTCAGCGGCGCCAGCCAATGACGCAGGGCGTTGCGCTGACGGGCGTCGGAAAGCTCGCGCAGCGGCGCAAGCGCCAGGGACGGCAAGTGCAGCCAGGGAAACGGCGAAGACTGGTCAGCGGCGTGCAAATCCATCTGCGCCAGCTCATCGAGCAAGCCCTGGGCTTCACTCAGATGCTCGGCGGTGCGCGCCAGGCCAGATACGGCTTGCGGCCAACGCTCCGTCAGTACAGGGAACACCTGGTGGCGCAAGTAGTTGCGTGAGAAGCGTGAATCGGCGTTAGACGGGTCCTCGATCCAGTTGAGCTGGTGCTCGTTGGCATAGGCCTCCAGCTCGCCCCGAGATACATCCAGCAAAGGCCGCACCAGATAGCCAGCGGCCAGGGGGCGCTGTGCTGGCATTGCCGCTAATCCTCGTAAACCAGCCCCACGCAGCAGACGAAATAACAAGGTTTCAGCCTGATCATCGCGATGCTGGCCCGTAAAAAGCACCTGCCCTGCGCCGGTCACCTGAGTGAACGCCTGATAACGTGCATCACGGGCGGCCCCCTCAAGGCTGGCACCCGGCCGCACTTGCACACGCATGATGCGCAGGGGCACGCCCAGGCTGTCGCAGACCGATCGGCAATGAATCGGCCAGCCGTCAGCGGCAGCTTGCAGGCCATGATGGACATGGACAGCACCGAGGGGCGGCAGGGTTTCGGTTTTTGCCAGGCAGGCCAGGAGGTGCAGCAGGACGGTAGAGTCAAGTCCGCCCGAGAACGCGACGTGCCAGGCCGGGGCATTGCGCCAGGGGGCCAGGGTTTGCAGGAGTTGGGCGGTTAAAACGGTTTTCATAGCAGCCCTCGAGCATGATCGTTCCCATGCTCTGCGTGGGAATGCATCCCCTGACGCTTTGCGTCACCATTGCGCAAGACTTGAGCCATGCACCAAAGGGACGCGGAGCGTCACAGGCGTCATTCCCACGCAGAGCATGGGAACGATCGTCGCGAGAACTTAGAGACCGTAGCTCATCAAACGCTCATAACGACGGGCCAGCAGCGCTTCGTTATCCAGCTTCTTGAGCATTGCCAGTTGCGACGCCAACTCACCACGGATAGTCGCGGCGGCGGCGGCCGGGTCGCGGTGGGCGCCGCCCAGTGGCTCGGCGATCACTTTGTCGACAATGCCCAAGCCTTTGAGACGGTCGGCAGTGATGCCCATGGCTTCGGCAGCGTCCGGCGCCTTCTCAGCGGTTTTCCACAGGATCGAGGCGCAACCTTCCGGCGAGATCACCGCGTAGGTCGAATATTGCAGCATGTTCAGTTGGTCGCAAACGCCAATGGCCAGTGCACCACCAGAACCACCCTCGCCAATCACGGTGGCGATAATCGGGGTTTTCAGGCGCGACATGACGCGCAGGTTCCAGGCGATCGCTTCGCTCTGGTTGCGCTCTTCGGCGTCGATACCCGGGTAGGCACCCGGCGTGTCGATGAAGGTCAGGATCGGCATCTTGAAGCGCTCGGCCATTTCCATCAGGCGGCACGCCTTGCGGTAGCCTTCCGGACGCGGCATGCCGAAGTTGCGGCGCACTTTTTCGCGCACTTCGCGGCCTTTCTGGTGACCGATCACCATCACCGGCTGGTCGTCCAGGCGAGCGATACCGCCCACGATGGCCGCGTCGTCGGAGAAGTGGCGGTCGCCGTGCAACTCGTCGAATTCAGTAAAGATGTGCTGGATGTAATCCAGGGTATAAGGACGGCGCGGGTGGCGAGCCAGGCGCGCGATCTGCCAGCTGGTCAGCTTGCCGAAGATGTCTTCGGTGAGCGTGCTGCTCTTGTCTTGCAGGCGAGCGATCTCATCGCCGATGTTCAGCGAATTGTCATTGCCGACCAGGCGCAGTTCTTCGATCTTGGCTTGCAGGTCAGCGATCGGCTGTTCGAAATCAAGAAAATTCGGGTTCATAAGCGTCCGTCTTGGGTCGACGGCCAGGGGGTGCCTGGCCAGCCGGTTGTCTGTTCGCGCCCTACCTTAAGGGAGAGGCGCGTCCAGGTCGAGATTAAATGTTTCGTCGAGATCAGGCGATTTTCTGCATAAAAAGAAAGCGCCTGGCCATCAACGGTATTGGAGGAAGACGTTGTCACGACCGAACTGGTCACGCAATGCCTGAATCAAGCCATCTGCGGGATCAATTCGCCAGGCCTCGCCAAACTGCAACATGGCCTTGGCGTCGTTGCCGGTGTACTCCATGGTCACCGGGCACGCGCCACGGTGGCGTTTGAGCAAATCACCCAACCAGCGTAGCTGATCACCCTTGAGCGCTTCGGTCTTGAGCTTCAAGCGCAGGCTTTCAGCCAAGTTGGTGCGCGCGTCTTCCATGCTCATCACCCGCTTGATCCGCAGGCGCAGGCCGCCGGAGAAATCATCGTTGCTGACCTCCCCTTCCACCACCACCATGGCGTCGGTCTGCAGCAGCGACTGGGCGGAGTGGAACGCGTCGGCAAACAACGACGCTTCGATGCGTCCCGAGCGGTCGTCGAGGGTGATGAAGCCCATCTTGTCGCCCTTTTTGTTTTTCATCACCCGCAGGGCGATGATCATGCCGGCGACGGTCTGGGTGTCCCGTGCAGGCTTGAGGTCGATGATGCGCTGACGGGCGAACCGGCGGATCTCACCTTCGTATTCGTCAATCGGGTGACCGGTAAGGTACAGGCCCAGGGTGTCTTTCTCGCCCTTGAGACGTTCCTTGAGGGTCAGCTCCTTGGCCTTGCGATGGTTAGCGTACACATCCGCATCTTCTTCGACGAACAACCCACCAAACAGGTCGGCGTGGCCGCTGTCATGGGTGCGGGCGGTCTGTTCGGCAGCCTTGATCGCCTCTTCCATGGCGGTGAGCAATACCGCGCGGTTGCGGTCGATATTCGCCTGGTAAGCCTTGGGCTCGTCATGGAAGTACGGGCCGAGACGGTCGAGCGCGCCGCTGCGGATCAAGCCATCGAGGGTTCGCTTGTTGATGCGCTTGAGGTCCACCCGCGCGCAGAAGTCGAACAAGTCCTTGAACGGCCCGTCCTGGCGCGCTTCGGTGATGGCTTCCACCGGGCCCTCTCCCACGCCCTTGATCGCACCAAGGCCATAGATAATGCGGCCTTCGTCGTTCACCGTGAACTTGAACTCGGAGGCGTTCACGTCCGGCGCATCGAGGCGCAGCTTCATGGTGCGCACTTCCTCGATCAAGGTCACGACCTTGTCGGTGTTGTGCATATCCGCCGAGAGTACGGCGGCCATGAACGGTGCCGGGTAGTGGGCTTTCAGCCAGGCGGTCTGGTACGACACCAGGCCGTAGGCGGCGGAGTGGGATTTGTTGAAGCCGTAACCGGCGAATTTTTCCACCAGGTCGAAGATGTTACCGGCCAGGTCCGCGTCGATATTGTTGGTGGCGCAACCTTCGATGAAACCGCCGCGCTGCTTGGCCATTTCCTCGGGTTTTTTCTTACCCATGGCGCGACGCAGCATGTCGGCGCCGCCCAGGGTATAGCCGGCCATCACCTGGGCGATCTGCATCACCTGCTCTTGATACAGGATGATGCCGTAGGTCGGTGCCAGTACGGGCTTGAGGCCTTCGTATTGATAGTCGGAGTGCGGGTACGCCAGTTCGGCGCGGCCATGCTTACGGTTTATGAAGTCGTCCACCATGCCCGATTGCAACGGGCCCGGACGGAACAGGGCAACCAGTGCGATCAAGTCTTCCAGGCAGTCGGGCTTGAGCTTTTTGATCAGCTCTTTCATGCCACGCGACTCGAGCTGGAACACTGCGGTGGTTTCAGCTTTTTGCAGCAGGCTGTAGGTCGGTTTGTCGTCCAGTGGAATAAACGCGATATCCAGCGGTTCCTCGCCGACCTTGGCGCGGTCGCGGTTGATGGTCTTGAGCGCCCAGTCGATGATCGTCAGGGTCCGCAGGCCGAGGAAGTCGAACTTCACCAGGCCGGCCGCCTCCACGTCGTCCTTGTCGAACTGGGTGACCAGGCCGTCACCTTCTTCATCGCAATAGATCGGCGAAAAATCGGTGAGCTTGGTAGGCGCGATCACCACACCACCGGCGTGTTTGCCGACGTTACGCACCACGCCTTCGAGTTTGCGCGCCATGTCCCAGATTTCGGCGGCTTCTTCATCGACCTTGATGAAGTCGCGCAGGATCTCTTCCTGCTCGTAGGCCTTCTCCAGGGTCATGCCGACTTCGAACGGGATCATCTTCGACAGGCGATCGGCCAGGCCGTAGGACTTGCCCTGCACACGGGCCACGTCCCGGATGACCGCCTTGGCGGCCATGGAACCGAAGGTGATGATCTGGCTGACCGCGTTGCGGCCGTATTTCTCGGCCACGTATTCGATCACGCGGTCACGGCCGTCCATGCAGAAGTCGACGTCGAAGTCGGGCATGGACACCCGTTCCGGGTTCAGAAAGCGTTCGAACAGCAGGTCATATTCCAACGGGTCGAGGTCGGTGATCTTCTGCACATAGGCGACCAGCGACCCCGCACCTGACCCCCGGCCCGGGCCAACCGGCACGCCGTTGTTCTTGGCCCACTGGATAAAGTCCATCACGATCAGGAAGTAACCGGGGAAACCCATCTGGATGATGATATCCAGCTCGAAATTCAAGCGATCGACGTAGACCTGGCGCTTGGCCTCGTAGTCCTCGGTGGTGTCTTTGGGCAGCAGGACGCTGAGACGATCCTCCAGACCGTCGAACGACACCTTGCGGAAGTACTCATCGATGGTCATGCCATCGGGAATCGGGAAGTTGGGCAGGAAGTGCTTGCCCAGCTTCACTTCGATATTGCAGCGCTTGGCAATTTCGACGGAGTTTTCCAGGGCCTCGGGCAAGTCGCTGAACAACTCGGCCATTTCCTCGGCGCTTTTGAGGTACTGCTCTTCGCTGTAGTTCTTTGAGCGGCGCGGGTCGTCCAGGGCCCGACCCTCGCCAATGCACACGCGGGTTTCGTGGGCCTCGAAGTCTTCCTTCTTGATGAAACGCACATCGTTGGTGGCCACCAGCGGCGCGCCCAGCTTGTCGGCCAGGGCCACGGCGGCGTGCAGATGTTCTTCGTCATTGGGGCGATTGGTGCGCTGCACTTCGAGGTAGAAGCGGTCGGGGAAGACCTGCATCCACTCGCGGGCCAGCACCTCGGCTTCGTGCGGGTTGCCGCCGAGCAGCGCGAGACCGATCTCACCCTCTTTGGCCGCCGAGAGCATGATCACCCCCTCGCTGGCCTCGGCTACCCATTCGCGCTCGATGATGATCGAGCCGTTGCGCTGGCCGTCGATAAAGCCACGGGAAATCAGTTCGGTGAGGTTGCGATAGCCCACGCCATTCATCGCCAGCAGGCTGATGCGGCTCAACGCGTTGTCAGGGTCTTTGTTCGACAGCCACAGGTCGACACCGCAGATCGGTTTGATGCCGGCGCCCATGGCGTTTTTGTAGAACTTGACCAGGGAACACATGTTGTTCTGATCGGTAACCGCTACCGCAGGCATATTCATGCCCACCAGGGTTTTGACCAGCGGTTTGATCCGTACCAGGCCGTCGACCAGGGAGTATTCAGTGTGCAGGCGTAGATGAACGAATGAAGCCGGCATGATGATCCTGTGCTTATACGTGGAGACAACTGGGTGAAGACAACTGTTTTTGAAGACAGCAAGGCCCGGATTGTACCGGGCCCTGGCAAAAACATCAGCCTTGCGGCTATACCTCGATGAGGCTCTCGCGCAGCTCGTAAGCCTGGCGCACCGGGGCGAAGGAGCGGCGATGGATCGGCGTCGGTCCGAGACGAGCCAGCGCTTCCAGATGAACGGGCGTCGGGTAGCCTTTATGACCACCGATGCCGTAGCCGGGGTAGATCAGTTCAAACGCTGCCATTTCACGGTCGCGACTGACCTTGGCCAGGATCGACGCCGCAGCGATGGCAGGTACCTTGCCGTCGCCCTGAATGACCGCCTCGGCCGGCATCGACAGTTTTGGACAGCGGTTGCCGTCGATCTTCGCCAGCTTGGGGGTGATGTGCAGGCCTTCCACCGCGCGCTGCATGGCAAGCATGGTGGCGTGGAGAATGTTCAGCTCATCGATCTCTTCGACCTCGGCACGGGCGATATGCCAGCTCAGGGCCTTCTCACAAATTTCGTCGTATAGCTTTTCGCGGCGCGCTTCGGTGAGTTTCTTCGAGTCGTTGAGACCCAGGATCGGGCGGTTCGGATCGAGGATCACCGCCGCCGTGACGACGGCGCCGCACAAAGGCCCGCGACCGACCTCGTCAACACCGGCCACCAACTCGTGGGCTTCGGCGACCAGACTGAAATCCAGGCCCATTTGCTTCATCATAAAGCTTCCTGTTTTTTGCCGATCAAGGTCAATACGGCGTCCGCCGCCTGATTCGACGCATCCCGGCGCAAGGTGCGGTGAATGTCGTCAAAACCGCGGGTCTGTTCTTCACCGCCGTCAATCAAGGGTAGTAGGGTTTTCGCGAGGGCCTCGGGTGTTGCATCGTCCTGCAACAACTCCGGCACCAACAGGCGCTGGGCCAGCAAGTTTGGCAAGGAAATATAAGGGCTTTTGACCATGCGCTTGAGGATCCAGAAGGTCAATGGCGCCAGACGGTACGCCACGACCATCGGGCGCTTGTACAGCAAGGCCTCCAGAGTGGCCGTACCTGAAGCGATCAGCACCGCATCACAGGCCGCCAGGGCCAGGTGCGATTGGCCGTCGAGCAAGGTCAATGGCAGGTTGCGGCCTTCAAGCAGCGTTTCGATCTGTGCACGACGTTGCGGACTCGCGCAGGGCAGTACGAAGCGGACGCCTGGCTTCAAGGCTTGCAGGCGCTCGGCAGCGTCAAAGAATACCGAGGCAAGGCGCCCGACTTCGCCACCACGACTGCCGGGCATCAGCGCGACCAGCGGGCCGGCGGGCAAGCCAAGTTCGGCGCGCGCCGCGGCGCGGTCAGCCTCCAATGGAATGGTGTCGGCCAGGGTATGCCCGACAAACCGTACCGGCACGCCCTTTTCTTCGTAGAACCTGGCTTCGAATGGCAGCAGGGTCAGCATCAAGTCGCAGCCTTCGCGGATCTTGAGCACGCGTTTCTGCCGCCACGCCCACACGGACGGGCTGACGTAGTGCACGGTCTTGATCCCGGCCTGACGCAACTTGAGTTCGATAGTGAGGGTGAAGTCCGGCGCGTCGATCCCGATAAACACGTCGGGCTTTTCTTCGATCAGGGTCTGGATTAGCAACTTGCGCCGCGCCAGCAGCTCGCGCAGACGGCCCAGCACCTCCACCAGTCCCATGACCGACAAACGCTCCATGGGGAAATAGGAAACGAGCCCTTCGGCCTGCATCAGCGGGCCGCCGACACCCATGAACTCCACCGCTGGATGCTGGGCCTTGAGGGCCCGCATAAGACCTGCGCCCAGAATGTCACCGGAAGCTTCTCCGGCCACCAGCGCGATACGCAGATTAGCCATGATCAGCGGGTGATGCCGCGAGTCGACGCCTGGATCGAGTCACGGAACACCGCAACTTCCGGGAACGCCGCTGCCGGCTCGGCCAGTTGGAGCAACGCCTGGTCCACGGTGAGCCCCTGGCGGTAAACCACCTTGTAGGCGCGGCGCAACGCATGGATGGCCTCTTCGCTGAACCCGCGACGGCGCATGCCCTCGAAGTTCATGCTGCGGGCCTCGGCCGGGTTGCCGAATACCGTGACGAACGCCGGAACGTCCTTGCCGATGGCGGTGCCCATGCCGGAAAAGCTGTGGGCGCCGATATGGCAGTACTGATGCACCAGGGTGAACCCCGACAAGATTGCCCAGTCATCAACGTGCACATGGCCCGCCAGTGCAGTGTTGTTGACCAGGATGCAATGGTTGCCGATCACGCTGTCGTGGCCGATGTGCGCATAGGCCATCACCAGGTTGTGATCACCCAGGGTGGTCTCGGCCCGATCCTGCACGGTGCCACGGTGAATGGTCACCCCTTCACGGATGATGTTGTGATCACCCATTACCAGGCGCGTTTCTTCACCCTTGTACTTCATGTCCGGGGTGTCTTCGCCTACCGAGGAGAACTGGTAGATGCGATTGTGTTTGCCAATGCGGGTCGGACCTTTGAGGATCACGTGCGGCCCGATGACAGTCCCCTCGCCGATTTCCACACCTGCGCCGATGATCGACCAGGGGCCGACCTCAACGTCGGCGGCCAGTACGGCCGACGGATCGATGATTGCGCGAGGGTCAATCAAACTCATAGTTTGCGTTCCGCGCAGATGATCTCGGCGGAGCACACTGGCTTGCCGTCCACCGAGGCCTGGCATTCGAACTTCCAGATCTGGCGCTTGCAGCTGATGAACTTGGCTTCCAGGATCAGTTGGTCGCCCGGGGTCACCGGGTTGCGGAAACGCAGCTTGTCGGAGCCCACGAAATAGTAGAGCGTGCCATCGGCAGGCTTGAGGTCGAGCATCTTAAAACCAAGGATGCCGGCAGCCTGGGCCATCGCCTCGATGATCAGCACGCCCGGCATGATGGGATGCGCGGGAAAGTGACCATTGAAGAAAGGTTCGTTGATGCTGACATTCTTGTAGGCACGAATGCGCTTTTCCTCGACGTTGAGGTCCACTACGCGATCCACCAGCAGGAACGGATAACGGTGAGGCAGGTATTCGCGAATCTCGTTGATGTCCATCATTTCGGGGGGAAGCCTGTAATAAAGATTGGGGGCGGGCGAACTAAACGCACGCCCCGCTAGCAAATCAAGGAGGCAGTCTAGCGGCTGTGCACACTTGATATGGAAATGGTATCAGCCTTCTGATGAAGCATTACCGCCAGGGGTCACGTCCCCAACACGCTTTTCCAGCTGTTTGAGACGTCGCGCCATGTCGTCGAGCTGCCTCAACCGCGCTGCACTCTTGCGCCATTCAGCCGCAGGCTGCATGGCGGTACCGGAAGAATAGGCCCCGGGTTCGGTAATCGAGTGGGTAACCATGGTCATGCCAGTGATGAAGACGTTGTCGCAAATATCGATATGCCCTACCAGCCCTACGCCACCGGCGAGCATGCAATGCTTGCCGATCCGGGTGCTGCCGGAGATCCCCACACAGGCGGCCATGGCGGTGTGATCGCCAATCTGCACGTTATGGGCGATCTGGATCTGGTTATCGAGCTTCACGCCGTTGCCGATCACAGTATCGGCCAGGGCCCCCCGATCGACAGCCGTGTTCACCCCAATCTCCACGTCGTCGCCGATCACTACGCCGCCGACCTGGGCAATTTTGTTCCAGATGCCCTTGGCGTTGGCAAAGCCAAAGCCTTCGCCACCAATCACGGCACCCGATTGGATGACCACACGCTCACCGATACGCACATCGTGGTACAGGGTGACGCGCGGTGCGAGCCAACCGTTGGCGCCGATTTCACAGCGCGCACCGATAAAACAATGGGCACCGACCGTGACACCCGCCGCAATGCGTGCGCCACCCTCGATCACCGCAAAGGCACCGACGCTGGCCGCTGGGTCAACCTGGGCATCATCGGCAATCACCGCAGACGGGTGAATACCGGGGGCGGCCTTGGGCTTTGGATCGAACAGGTGCGACACCCGCGCATAAGCCAGGTACGGGTCGTCCACCACCAGCGCCTCCCCGGCAAACCCCTCGGCGTCAGCGGCTTTGAGTAACACGGCTGCGGCTTGGCTGTCGACCAGGTATTTACGGTATTGAGGGTTTGCGAGGAAGCTCAACTGAGCTGGGCCAGCCTCCTGCAAGGTGGCTAGCCCAGTGATTTCTTTCTCCGGGGAGCCACGCAAGGTAGCCCCCAGGAACTCGGCCAACTCGCCGAGCTTGATAGTCGCGGTCATGGCTTACTTCAGCTGGTTCATGCGCTCGATCACCTGACGGGTGATGTCGTATTGAGGCTTGACGTCGATCACAGCGCCACGCTCGAACACCAGGTCAAAGGCACCCTTCTTGATGACTTCTTCCACGGCGCTGTCGAGTTTGGGCTTCAGCTGTTTCAGCATTTCACGGTCGGCAACAGCTTTGGCTTCGTTCAGCTCCTTGGACTGGAACTGGTAGTCACGGGCCTTTTGCTTGAACTCAAGCTCCAGACGCTCGCGCTCGCCTTGCTGCATCTTGTCGCCACCAGCGACCAGACGATCCTGGATGCCCTTGGCGCTGCTTTCCAGCGTCTTGAGCTTGGTCAGTTGCGGACCAAATTTTTTCTCGGCATCCACGGCATAACGCTTGGCCGCATCGGACTCCAGCAGCGCCATCTGATAGTTCAGCACGGCGATTTTCATTTCGGCGAAGGCCGGGGTCGCTACCAGCACGGTTGCCAGCAGAACCAATTGAGTCAACTTACGCACGATGTACTCCTACAGAATCCGTTGTCGTTATCTTGGGTCAGACGCTTAGAACGTCTGGCCGAGGGAGAATTGGAAAATCTGGGTTTCAGCGTTATCCGGCTTCTTGATCGGCATGGCCAGAGCAAAGCTCAATGGGCCAAGCGCGGTCACCCAGGTCACACCCACACCCACGGAGCTCGCGAGGTTGCTGAGGCTCACGTCGTTGCACTTGGTGTTGGACTTCACGCCGCTCGGGTTGGTGATCTGGTCGCATTTGGAGTCGAACACGTTACCCACATCCCAGAAAACCGAGGTCCGCAGGGAACGTTGGTCCTTCACGAATGGAAGCGGGAACAGGATTTCCGCACCACCTTGGATCAGAACGTTACCACCGAATGGCAGCGGGTCATTATCCGAGTCAAGATTTGTACCCTGGTTACCGGTTACACCAGCGCCACGGCTAGGCGTACCGCGCGGCCCCAAGGTGCTGTCCTTGAAACCACGTACGGAGTTGAAGCCACCCGCGTAGTAGTTCTCGTAGAACGGCAGACCACTGGTGGAGCCGTAACCGTCTCCATAGCCCAGCTCAGTGTGCAGACGCATGGTGTAGTTGTCGCTCAACGGCGTGAACAACTGGCCACGGTAGTCGAGCTTGAAGAACGACAGGTCGCTGCCCGGCGTGGTGGTTTCCAGGGTCAGGCTCTGGGAATGACCACGGGTCGCCAATACACCTTTGTTCAGGGTCGACTCGGACCAGCCGGCAGACGCCTTGAAGTTGAGGAACTTGTCACCTTCACGACGGGTGAAGTCAAAGATTTCGTCCACGGTGTAGACGCCGGTCTTGATCTCATCCTGTTGCGCAGTGAGGCCGAAGGTCAGGCGCGAGGTCTCACTGATCGGGTAACCCACGTTGACACCGGCACCCAGACTGTCGATTGCATAGCTTGCAACGTCAACGTCGAGGTCTTTGTAGTCGGTGGTGCGGTAGAAGGCGTTGTAGCCCAGGCTCACACCGTCGGCCGTCCAGTAGGGGTCGGTATAGCCGAAGTTGTATCGGCTCTGGTATTCGCTTCGGGTCAGGCCGATGGACACTCGGTTACCGGTACCCAGGAAGTTGTTCTGGGTGATCGAACCACCGAGGATCAGGCCGGCGCTCTGTGCGAAGCCGACGCTGGCGGTGATCGAACCGGATGCCTGCTCTTCCACGGCGTAGTTCACGTCGACCTGGTCATCCACACCCGGTACGGCCGGGGTTTCTACGTTGACTTCCTTGAAGAAGCCCAGGCGCTCAAGACGGGTCTTGGACTGGTCGATCAGGTAGGTCGAGGCCCAGCCACCTTCCATCTGGCGCATTTCCCGACGCAGCACTTCGTCCGAAGACTTGGTGTTGCCGCGGAAGTTGATGCGGTTAACGTAGGCACGCTTACCTGGATCGACCACGAATGTGATGTCCACCGTGTGGTCGTCATCGTGCGGGGTCGGAACGCCATTGACGTTGGCGAAGGTATAACCTTCGTTACCCAGGCGGCGTGTAATGAGTTCGGAAGTGGTGGTCATCAGCTTGCGCGAGAACACCTGGTCCTTCTGCACCAGCAACAGCGCCTTGACCTGGTCTTCAGGTACTTTCAAGTCGCCGCTGAGCTTGACGTCACGAACCTTGTACTTTTCGCCTTCGTTGACATTGACCGTAATGTAGACGTGCTTTTTGTCCGGGGTAATGGACACCTGGGTCGAAGCGATATCCATGTTGATATAGCCACGATCCAGGTAGTAGGAACGCAGGCGCTCAAGGTCACCGGAGAGTTTTTCACGGGCGTACTTATCATCGTTCTTGAAGAACGACAGCCAGTTGGTGGTCTTGAGCTCGAACAGGTCGATCAGGTCATCGTCGGCGAACTTGGTATTGCCCACCACGTTGATGTGCTGGATGGCCGCCACGGTGCCTTCGTTAATGTTGACCTTGAGGCCGACGCGGTTGCGCGGCTGCGGCACCACTTCGGTTTCCACGGTCGCGGAATAGCGGCCCTGGGCAACGTACTGGCGCTGCAGCTCGTTACGCACACCTTCGAGGGTGGCGCGCTGGAAGATCTCGCCCTCGGCCAGGCCGGATTGCTTCAGGCCTTTCATCAGGTCTTCAGTGGAGATCGCCTTGTTGCCTTCGATCTCGATACTGGCGACCGAAGGTCGCTCAACGACGGTGATGACCAGGACGTTGCCTTCGCGACCCAGTTGGATGTCTTGAAAGAAACCGGTTTTGAACAGCGCACGAGTGGATTCCACCAGGCGACGGTCATCAGCCTGTTCACCGACGTTCAACGGTAAGGCACCAAAGACGCTACCCGCGGAAACCCGCTGGAGGCCGTTGACGCGAATATCGGAGATGGTGAAGGACTCGGCGTGAACTTCGGCGATCATCAATACGGTGAGAACCGCAGTTAGCAGCAGACGTTTCATGAAGTCCTTTCTTATTCCAACTGGCAATAAACAAACTGCCGCAAAATGCGGCAGATTCGCAATTCAGCGAAGCGTTACAGTCGACCCAGATCGTTGACCAGGGCTAATAACATCACCCCGACCACCAAACTGATACCGATCTGTATCCCCCAACCCTGCACCCGATCCGACAAGGGACGACCACGCGCCCACTCGACCAGATAAAACAACAGATGCCCCCCATCCAATACTGGAATGGGCAACAAATTCAGAACACCCAGGCTGATACTCAGATAAGCCAGGAAATTCAGGAAATCCGCGACACCCGACTGGGCAGAAGCGCCCGCCACTTTAGCAATGGTTATCGGTCCACTCAAGTTTTTTACCGAGAGCTCGCCGAACAACATTTTCTTGAGGGAGTCGAGGGTCAGCACACTCATGGTCCAGGTGCGTTTTGCACCCTCGCCAATCGCCGCCAACGGCCCGTAACTGACCTCACGCACCATCGATGGCGGCCAATCGACTGCTTTGACCCCGGCACCGAGGTAACCCCCGGCCGCCTTGGCCTCCCCACGCACCGACAGGGTCACGGGGACGTCGATTTGAGCACCGTCGCGCTCAACTTTCAGCACAATTTTAGTATCAGGACGTACACGAACCAGGTCGACCACCTGCTGCCAGTCACCCAGCGCCTGGCCATCGAGGGCCAGCAGGCGATCGCCGGTCTTGAGGCCTGCTGCCCGGGCCGGACCTTTCGGATCCAGCTCGGCCAGCACCGGCGGCAAGGCCGGACGCCATGGACGTATGCCCAGGGACTTGATCGGATCAGGCTCGTCAGCACCCTTGAGCCACTGATCGAGCGCCAGCTCCCGCGGGGTTTCGGTGGTGGAATCCTGCTCGCGCACCACAACATTGACCGTGCCGCTTTCGCCGAGACGACGCACCAGCTGCAAATTGACCGCGCCCCAGCCCGTGGTGGGTTCGCCATCAATGGATACAATTTCCTGCCCGGCTACCAAACCGGCCTTGGCGGCAATACTGTCCGGCTCGACCGCGCCGATGACCGGACGTACCTGCTCGCTGCCCAGCATGGCCAAGATCCAGAAAAACACCATCGCCAACAGGAAGTTGGCAATCGGGCCGGCGGCGACAATGGCAATACGCTGACGAACGGTCTTGCGATTGAAGGACTGGTCCAACTGGTCGGCCGGCACTTCGCCTTCGCGCTCATCGAGCATCTTGACGTAGCCGCCCAACGGAATGGCGGCAATCACGAACTCGGTGCCACGGCGGTCATGCCAGCGCAACAGCGGCATGCCGAAACCGACTGAAAAGCGCAATACCTTGACGCCGCACCGACGCGCCACCCAGAAGTGGCCGAATTCGTGGAAGGTAACCAGCACGCCCAGAGCAACCAGGGTGCCGACAATCATGTAAAGCGCACTCATCTAATTTCTCCGCATTCCAATCCAGTGCCTGACGACTGAAAACCCGCCTGCAAACTAACGCGCATTGCGGCTCAGCCATTGCCCCGCCAGGGCTCGGGCCTTGGTGTCGACTTCGAATACCGTGCCCAGATCATCCACTGGCACGACAGGTTCGAGCGCCAGAACGTCCTCGATGATACTCGCGATCTGCGGAAAGCGGATGCGCCGCTCAAGAAACGCCGCCACCGCCACTTCGTTGGCCGCATTGAGCATCGCCGGCGCACTGTTACCCGCTTGCGCAGCTTGCCGCGCCAAGCGCAAACAAGGGAAGCGCTGTTCGTCCGGCGCTTCGAAGTCCAGACGGGCCACCGCAAACAGGTCCAGGGGCGCCACGCCGGAGTCGATCCGCTCCGGCCAGGCCAACGCATTGGCAATCGGCGTGCGCATATCGGGGTTGCCCAACTGCGCCAGGACCGAACCGTCCACGTAGTCGACCAGGGAATGAATCACACTCTGCGGGTGAATCACCACTTCGATCTGCTCCGCACGTGCATCGAACAACCAGCACGCCTCGATCAGCTCCAATCCCTTGTTCATCATGCTGGCCGAGTCGACCGAAATCTTGCGACCCATGGACCAGTTCGGGTGGGCGCACGCCTGGTCGGGCGACACATGCTCAAGCTCCGCCGGTGGGGTTTGCCGAAACGGCCCGCCGGAGGCGGTCAGCAGGATCCGACGCACGCCAACCTGGCTCAAACCACGAGCATAGTCACCGGGCATGCACTGGAAGATTGCGTTGTGCTCGCTATCGAGGGGCAGCAGCACGGCGCCGCTTTTACGCACCGCCTGCATGAAAAGCGCGCCGGACATGACCAGCGCCTCTTTGTTGGCCAACAGAATCTTCTTGCCCGCATCGACGGCGGCCAGGGTCGGGCGCAAGCCCGCAGCTCCCACGATAGCGGCGACCACGGTATCCACTTCGGCAGCGGCCGACACCTGGCACAGCCCCTCCTCCCCTACCAAGACTTGAGTAGCCAGCCCGGCAGCCCGCAGATCGTCCTGCAACCCCCGGGCCGCAGCGGCCTCAGGTACTACGGCGAAGCGCGGCGCGTGTCGAACGCACAACGCCAGCAACTCGCTCAAACGACTGAAACCGGTGATGGCGAAGACTTGATAGCGATCAGGATGACGAGCAATCACGTCCAGGGTGCTGAGCCCCACCGAGCCGGTTGCACCCAGCACGGTCACCTGTTGCAGGCGGCTCACGAAGCCGTCATCCACAACAGCACGGCGAAGATCGGGATCGCGGCCGTCAGGCTATCGATACGGTCCAGCACGCCGCCATGGCCCGGCAACAGGTTGCTGCTGTCCTTGACCCCGGCCTGACGCTTGAACATGCTTTCGGTGAGGTCACCCACTACGGAGATGAACACGACGATGGCGGTGGCCAGCAGCGCCAGGAAGATCTCCTTCACCGACCAACCACGCACAACGCCGACCACCAACGCGATCACCAGCGTCAATGCCAGGCCGCCGTACACGCCCTCCCAGCTCTTGCCCGGGCTGACCGCGGGTGCCAGCTTGCGCTTGCCGAACGCCCGGCCCGAGAAGTACGCACCGATGTCGGCGCCCCAGACCAGCACCATGACCGCCAGGATCAGCCAGTTACCCATCGGATAACGCTTGATCTCCACCAGCCCTTGCCACGCCGGCAGCAGGATCAATAGCCCGATCACTAGCTTGCAGGCCACACTGGACCACTTGCCGCTGGTGCGCGGATAGGTCAATACCAGGAATGTCGCCAGCGCCCACCACAGGACTGCCGCCCCCAACACCCACGGCGCAATGTCCGGCAGGATATACAAGAGAAACGCCAGCGCCGCCACGACCGCGGCATACACCACGCGCGGCAATTGGGCACTGAACCCTGCCAGGCGCGCCCACTCCCAGGCACCCAAGGTGACTACCAAGCCGATAAACAGCGCAAAGCCGGACCCTTCGAGCAGGAAAAACCCACACAAGGCGATCGGCAACAGGATCAGTGCTGTGATGATTCGTTGTTTAAGCATTTAAACCCGGGCTCCAGCTTCGATCTGCTCACTCGTTTTACCGAAGCGACGCTGACGGGAAGCGAAATCGGCCAATGCGTTACGCATGGCATCGTGTTTGAAGTCCGGCCAGAACAGGTCGGAGAAGTACAGCTCAGTGTAGGCCAGTTGCCACAACAGGAAGTTGCTGATGCGGTGCTCGCCACCGGTACGGATGCACAAGTCCGGCAGCGGCAGGTCGCCGGTGACCAGGCAGGTTTGCAACAGTTCGGGCGTGATGTCGTCCGGTCGCAGATGACCGGCTTGCACTTCACGGGCCAGCCGCTGTGCGGCCTGGGCGATATCCCACTGGCCACCGTAATTGGCTGCGATCTGCAGCACAAAACGATTGGCACCGGCAGTAATCGCCTCGGCTTCACGCATGGCGGCCTGCAGTTCCGGATGGAAGCGCGAGCGGTCGCCAATGATGCGCAGGCTGATGTTGTTGTCGTTGAGGCGCTTGGCCTCACGACGCAAGGCCTTGAAGAACAGGTCCATCAAGGCACTGACTTCTTCGGCCGGCCGTTGCCAGTTTTCACTGGAGAAGGCGAACAAGGTCAACACTTCGACCTTGGCCTCGGCACATACCTCGATCACAGCCCGTACCGCATCGACACCCGCTTTATGCCCGGCGACGCCCGGCATGAAGCGTTTCTTCGCCCAGCGATTATTCCCATCCATGATGATCGCGACATGGCGCGGCACCACGGAGGGTACAGTCTGCTTGGTCTTTTCCATGAAGGCGTCCTGACCCCTTATACGGCCATCAGGTCCTTTTCTTTTTCTTCCGTGGCCTTGGTGATCTGGGCCTCGGCGTCCTTGGTCAGCTTGTCGATATCAGCAACGGCGCGACGCTCTTCGTCTTCGCTGATTTCCTTGTCCTTGACCAGCTTCTTCAGGTCACCCAGCGCATCGCGACGGATATTGCGCACGGCAACGCGCGCATCTTCGGCTGCACTGCGGGCCTGCTTGGTGAAGCCCTTGCGGGTTTCTTCGGTCAGCGCCGGCATGGAGATCAGCAGCAACTCGCCCAGGTTGGTCGGGTTGAGGTTCAGCCCGGCACTCTGGATGGCCTTGTCGACGGCGCCGAGCATGTTGCGCTCGAAGGCCACGACCTGCAGGGTGCGCGAGTCTTTTACGGTGATGTTGGCCACTTGGGTGATGGAGGTATCTGCGCCGTAGTACGGCACCATCACGCTACCCAGGATGCTGGGGTGAGCCTTGCCTGTACGAATCTGACCAAATGCATGGTTCAGGGAGTCCAGGGATTTCTGCATACGCTCTTGAGCGTCTTTCTTGATTTCGTTGATCATTGTTGGCCTTCCTCGATCAGAGTCCCTTCTGCGCCGCCGTGTACGATATTCAGCAGGGCGCCGGGCTTGTTCATGTTAAATACGCGCAACGGCATCTTGTGGTCGCGGCACAGGCAGATAGCCGTCAGGTCCATCACGCCCAGCTTGCGATCCAGTACTTCATCGTAGGTCAGATGATCGAACTTCTCGGCATGCGGGTCTTTGAACGGATCTGCGGTGTATACGCCATCCACCTTGGTCGCCTTGAGCACCACATCGGCGTCGATTTCGATCGCGCGCAGGCACGCCGCCGAATCGGTGGTAAAGAACGGGTTCCCCGTGCCGGCGGCGAAGATCACCACTTCCTTGGCGTTCAGGTGGCGCATGGCTTTGCGGCGGTCATAGTGATCGGTCACGCCGACCATGGAAATAGCCGACATCACGATAGCCGAGATATTGGCACGCTCCAGGGCGTCGCGCATGGCCAGGGCGTTCATCACAGTGGCCAGCATGCCCATGTGGTCGCCGGTAACCCGATCCATGCCGGCCGCACTCAGTGCCGCGCCACGGAACAGGTTGCCGCCGCCGATCACCAGGCCGACCTGTACGCCGATGCCGACCAGCTGGCCGACTTCCAGCGCCATGCGGTCCAGTACCTTGGGATCGATCCCGAACTCTTCCGAGCCCATCAGGGCCTCGCCGCTAAGCTTGAGTAGAATGCGTTTATAGCGAGCCTGATAACCACTGCCCTGCTGAGCCATTGCGAATCTCTCCTGCGGCGTATTTTAAAAAATTCATGGCGAGCCGTTTACGGCTTGCGTTCACTCCAGCAGACGCTGCTACAGCGCCATCGGAACACGGCTTTGTAAGCCAGTTCCGAGGGGAAGCCAATCAAAATCGGCCCTCCCATTTGAAAAGAGGCTGCGCGCGTGAGCGGGCAGCCTCTTTCGGGCGACAGTTGGAAACTGTCTTATTGCTTGGCGGCAGCCAGCTGGGCGGCAACTTCTTCAGCGAAGTTGTCGACCGGCTTCTCGATGCCTTCGCCTACCTTGAAGTAAGTGAAGGAAACGATTTCAGCACCGGCTTTCTTGGCCAGTTCGCCGACCTTGATTTCAGGGTTCTTGACGAACGCCTGCTCAACCAGGCTCGCTTCAGCCAGGAACTTGCTGATACGGCCCTTGATCATGTTTTCAACGATGTTCTCTGGCTTGCCGGCGATCTTGTCGGCGTTCAGGCTCAGGAACACAGCTTTTTCACGTTCGATTGCGTCAGCGGACACTTCCGACGGCAGCAGGAACTCAGGGTTGCTGGCCGCTACGTGCATAGCGATGTCTTTGGCCAGCTCAACGGTGCCGCCCTTCAGAACAACCGCTACACCGATCTTGTTGCCGTGCAGGTAACCGCCAACTACGTCACCTTCAACGCGAACCAGGCGACGGATGTTGACGTTTTCGCCAACCTTGCCAACCAGTACCAGGCGATCCGCTTCCTGAGCTTCGATCAGCGGAGCGGCGTCAGTCAGTTTGTCGGCAAACGCTTTTTCAACGCTGGCGGCAACAAATGCCTTGAAGTCGTCCTGCAGAGCCAGGAAGTCGGTCTGGGAGTTCACTTCCAGCAGAACGGCGGATTTGCCGTCTTCTTTCAGAGCGATAGCGCCTTCAGCCGCCACGTTGCCTGCTTTCTTGGCAGCCTTGATGGCGCCGGAAGCACGCATGTCGTCGATGGCTTTTTCGATGTCGCCGCCGGCCTTGGTCAAGGCCTTTTTGCAATCCATCATGCCTTCGCCGGTACGCTCACGCAGTTCTTTGACCAACGCTGCAGTAATCTCTGCCATTTCAAAATCCTCTTGGATAGGTTTTCAACCATTCCACCCGATCAAACGGGCGATCAATTCTTCCCGAATCACCCTTGTAGGCCGCTGCACGTTACAGATGATGTAGCTGCGCTGCCGACAAATGGTTTTCGAGGTGGCAAAAAGGGGGCCAAGCCCCCTTTTTGCTTACTGAGTCAACGCCAGGGCGTCAGTTACTCAGCGGCAGCTACCGGAGCTTCTTCAACGAACTGCTCGGTACCACCAGCAACGTGGTTGCGACCACGGATTACAGCGTCAGCCATCGAACCCATGTACAGCTGGATAGCGCGGATTGCGTCATCGTTGCCTGGGATGATGTAGTCAACGCCTTCCGGGCTGCTGTTGGTATCGACTACGCCGATAACCGGGATGCCCAGCTTGTTGGCTTCGGTGATCGCGATGCGCTCGTGATCAACGTCGATAACGAACAGTGCGTCAGGCAGACCGCCCATGTCCTTGATACCACCCAGGGAACGATCGAGCTTTTCCAGGTCGCGAGTGCGCATCAGCGCCTCTTTCTTGGTCAGCTTGGCGAAAGTACCGTCTTCGGCTTGCACTTCAAGGTCACGCAGACGCTTGATGGAAGCACGGATGGTCTTGAAGTTGGTCAGCATGCCGCCCAACCAGCGGTGATCGACGTACGGCGAGCCGCAACGTGCTGCTTCTTCAGCAACGATCTTGCCAGCGGAACGCTTGGTGCCGACGAACAGAATCTTGTTTTTGCCCTGGGCCAGGCGCTCTACGAAAGTCAAAGCTTCGTTGAACATCGGCAGGGTTTTTTCAAGGTTGATGATGTGGATCTTGTTACGTGCGCCGAAAATGTACTTGCCCATTTTCGGGTTCCAGTAACGGGTCTGGTGACCGAAGTGCACACCGGCCTTCAGCATATCGCGCATGTTGACTTGGGACATGATAGTTCCTTAATAAGTCGGGTTTGGCCTCCACGTATCCCAATGACCAACCAGCGGTTTCAAGCCTCCGGCACCCAGGTCATCGTGTCGACACGTGTGTGGATTTAAGCTCTGCGGGGTATCCCCGGAAAGCGGCGCATTTTATACCACAGCATCGGCAAAAACGGAACACGCAATCACATTTGCCGCCGGCGGCCTTCATGTAACCCCTTGAATAGAGCCGACATCCCCCTACCTCATAGAGAGAAGCGATCATCAGAGGCTCATGATTTGACGCCATCGTCTGTTAGAATCGCGTTTTTTGTGGCTTGTGCGAATTCTGCAACCTTTAGTCGCACGCCCGTAAACCGAATTGATTTCGGCGTATTACGCCAGAGAGAGCCTGTATGACCGTGAGTTTGAAAACCGCCGAAGACATCGCCGGCATGCGCATTGCCGGCAAACTGGCCGCCGACGTGCTGGAAATGATCGCCGAGCACGTCAAGCCCGGCGTCACCACCGAAACCCTGAACCAGATCTGCCACGACTATATAGTCAACGTGCAAGGCGCCATCCCTGCGCCGCTGAACTACAAGGGCTTCCCCAAGTCGATCTGCACCTCGGTCAACCACGTGGTGTGCCACGGGATTCCGGGTGACAAACCGCTGAAGGACGGCGACACCCTGAACATCGACGTCACCGTGATCAAGGACCGCTACTTCGGCGACACCAGCCGCATGTTCCATGTCGGCACTGTGGCGCCGTGGGCCGAGCGCTTGTCCCAGGTCACCCAGGAATGCATGTACAAGGCCATCGAAATCGTCAAGCCCGGCTGCCGCCTGGGCGACATCGGCGAAGTGATCCAGAAGCACGCGGAAAAGAACGGTTTCTCGGTGGTGCGCGAATTCTGCGGCCACGGTATCGGCACCGTGTTCCACGAAGAGCCGCAGATCCTGCATTACGGCCGCGCCGGCACCGGCATGGAGCTCAAGGCCGGCATGACCTTCACCATCGAGCCGATGATCAACCAGGGCAAGGCCGACACCAAGGTGCTGGGCGACGGCTGGACCGCCATCACCAAGGACCGCAAGCTCTCGGCCCAGTGGGAACACACCCTGCTCGTGACCGAAACCGGCTATGAGATCTTCACCCTGCGCGCCGACGACACGATCCCACGCGTATCGGCGTAACGACAGGAAAGGTTTTCCCACCGCGTAATGACTGACTGACACATAGAAAGGAAAGCCGATCGATGCCCCAGGTGGATCCCGAACTCTTCGACCGTGGCCAGTTCCAGGCCGAACTGGCCTTGAAGGCAAGCCCCATCGCCGCGTTCAAAAAGGCTATCCGCCAGGCCCGCGAGGTGCTTGATGCGCGCTTTCGCAGCGGCCGGGACATTCGCCGGCTGATTGAGGACCGCGCCTGGTTCGTCGACAACATCCTGCAGAAGGCCTGGGAGCAGTTCAGTTGGAGCAAAGACGCCGACATCGCGTTGGTGGCGGTCGGCGGCTACGGTCGCGGTGAGTTGCACCCCTACTCCGACATCGACTTGCTGATCCTGCTGGAAAGCGCCGACCATGAGATGTTTCGCGATTCCATCGAGCGTTTTCTCACGCTGCTGTGGGACATTGGCCTGGAAGTCGGCCAGAGCGTGCGCTCGGTCGACGAGTGCGCCCAGGAGGCCCGCGCCGACCTGACGGTCATTACCAACCTGATGGAAAGCCGCACCATTGCCGGCCCCGAGCGCCTGCGCCAGCGCATGCTCGAGGTCACCAGCACCGCGCACATGTGGCCGAGCAAGGACTTTTTCCTGGCCAAGCGCGCCGAGCAGAAAGCCCGGCACCACAAGTACAACGACACCGAGTACAACCTGGAGCCCAACGTCAAAGGCTCGCCGGGCGGGCTGCGGGATATCCAGACGATTCTGTGGGTTGCAAGGCGCCAGTACGGCACCCTTAATCTGCGCGCCCTGGCCGGCGAAGGCTTTTTGGTGGAGAGCGAAAACGCCCTGTTGGCCTCGTCCCAGGAATTTCTCTGGAAAGTGCGCTACGCCCTGCACATGCTCGCCGGGCGCTCCGAGGACCGCCTGCTGTTCGACCACCAAAGGTCCATCGCTACCTTGTTGGGTTTTGAAGGCGAAGACGCAAAGACCAGCATCGAAAGCTTCATGCAGCAGTATTACCGCGTGGTCATGAGCATTGCCCAGCTCAGCGACCTGATTATCCAGCACTTCGAAGAGGTGATCCTCGCCCCCGAAGACGAAGCCCCGCCGCAACCGATCAATTCGCGCTTCCAGTTGCACGACGGCTATATCGAGGCACGCAACGACAACGTGTTCCGCCGCACGCCGTTCGCCATGCTGGAAATCTTCGTGCTGATGGCCCAGCAGCCGGAGATCAAAGGCGTGCGCGCCGACACCATTCGCCTGCTGCGGGAAAACCGACACCTGATCGACGATGACTTCCGCAACGACATCCGTAACACCAGCCTGTTTATCGAGCTGTTCAAGTGCAAGATCGGCATCCACCGCAACCTGCGGCGCATGAACCGCTACGGCATTCTCGGGCGCTACCTGCCGGAGTTCGGTTTTATCGTCGGGCAGATGCAGCATGACCTGTTCCACATTTATACCGTGGACGCCCACACGCTGAACCTGATCAAGCACCTGCGTAAGCTGCAATACACCCAGGTGTCAGAGAAATTCCCGCTGGCCAGCAAGCTGATGGCCAAGCTGCCCAAGCCCGAGCTGATCTACCTGGCCGGCCTGTACCACGACATCGGCAAGGGCCGGCATGGCGACCACTCCGAAATTGGCGCGGTGGATGCCGAGGCCTTCTGCCAGCGCCATCAGTTGCCGTTGTGGGACAGCCGCCTGATCGTCTGGCTGGTACAGAACCACCTGGTGATGTCGACCACTGCCCAGCGCAAAGACTTGTCCGATCCCCAAGTGATCCACGACTTTGCGCAGATCGTCGGCGATGAAACCCACCTCGACTATCTCTACGTGCTGACCGTCTCCGACATCAACGCCACCAACCCGACACTCTGGAACTCCTGGCGCGCCAGCCTGCTGCGCCAGCTGTACACCGAGACCAAGCGCGCCCTGCGCCGCGGCCTGGAAAACCCGGTGGACCGCGAAGAGCAGATCCGCCGCACCCAAAGCGCGGCCCTGGATATATTGGTGCGCGGCGGCAACGACCCGGACGATGTCGAGCAACTGTGGTCGCAACTGGGCGACGATTACTTCCTGCGCCACACCGCCGGCGACGTGGCCTGGCACACCGACGCGATCCTGCAACAGCCCGCCGATGGCGGCCCGCTGGTGCTGATCAAGGAAACCACGCAGCGCGAGTTCGAGGGCGGTACGCAGATCTTCATCTATGCGCCCGACCAGCATGATTTCTTCGCCGTGACCGTGGCCGCCATGGACCAGCTCAACCTGAACATTCATGACGCACGGGTCATCACCTCCAGCAGCCAGTTCACCCTCGACACCTACATCGTGCTCGACACCGAGGGCGAGTCGATTGGCGACAACCCGGCGCGTGTGAAAAAGATCCGCGAAGGCCTGACCGAGGCCCTGCGCAACCCTGACGACTACCCGACCATCATCCAGCGCCGGGTGCCGCGCCAGCTCAAGCATTTTGCGTTTGCGCCTCAGGTGACCATTTCCAATGACGCCCAGCGCCCGGTGACGGTATTGGAACTCAGCGCCCCGGATCGCCCAGGCCTGCTGGCCCGCATCGGCGGCATTTTCCTGGAGTTCGATCTGTCGCTGCAGAACGCCAAGATCGCAACGCTCGGCGAGCGCGTGGAGGACGTGTTCTTCATTACCGACGCCGACAACCAGCCGTTGTCCGACCCGGAACTGTGTCGCCGCCTGCAGGACGCGATCGTGCAGCAGTTGAGCGTGACCCTGGAACCTGGCGTCGAACTGACGCGCCTGTCCATTTGATTGTGTGGGAGCGGGCTTGCTCGCGAAAGCGGTGTTTCAACCACCCATTGATTAACTGAAACACCGCATTCGCGAGCAAGCCCGCTCCCACATTTGAATTGCTTTTGCCTGGCAGACCGACTGTTTTCAACCGAATTTGACGAGACTTTCGATGAACAACGCCCTGAACCAACTGCAGCCCTACCCGTTCGAGAAACTGCGCGCCCTGCTTGGCAGTGTCACGCCGAACCCGGATAAACGTCCGATCGCGCTCTCCATCGGCGAACCCAAGCATAAATCTCCGACGTTTGTCGCCGAAGCGCTGAGCAACAATCTCGACCAGATGGCCGTCTACCCGACCACCCTGGGCATTCCTGCACTGCGCGAGGCCATCGGCGCTTGGTGCGAACGCCGCTTCAACGTGCCCAAGGGCTGGCTCGACCCGGCGCGTAATATTTTGCCCGTCAACGGCACCCGCGAAGCCCTGTTCGCCTTCACCCAAACCGTGGTCAACCGCGGCGACGACGCGCTGGTGGTGAGCCCAAACCCGTTCTACCAGATCTACGAAGGCGCCGCGTTCCTGGCCGGAGCCAAGCCGCACTACCTGCCGTGCCTGGACACCAATGGCTTCAACCCGAATTTCGACGCGGTCTCGACAGACATCTGGAAACGCTGCCAGATCCTGTTCCTGTGCTCGCCCGGTAATCCTACCGGCGCATTGATCCCGGTCGACACCCTGAAAAAACTCATCGCCCTCGCCGACGAACATGACTTCGTGATCGCCGCCGACGAGTGCTACAGCGAGCTGTACTTCGACGAACAAACCCCGCCGCCGGGCCTGCTGAGCGCCTGCGTCGAACTGGGCCGCCAGGATTTCAAGCGTTGCGTGGTGTTCCACAGCCTGTCCAAGCGTTCCAACCTCCCGGGGCTGCGCTCCGGTTTCGTGGCTGGCGACGCCGAAATCCTCAAGGCGTTTCTGCTGTACCGCACTTACCACGGCTGCGCGATGCCCGTGCAAACCCAACTGGCCAGCATCGCGGCCTGGCGGGACGAGGCCCACGTACTGGCCAACCGCGACCTGTACCGCGAAAAATTCGACGCGGTGCTGGCGATCCTCAAACCTGTGCTGGACGTGCAGAGCCCGGATGGCGGGTTCTACCTGTGGCCGAATGTGAATGGCGACGATGCCGCGTTCTGCCGCGACTTGTTCGTGGAAGAACACGTGACCGTGGTGCCGGGCTCGTACCTGTCGCGGGACGTGGACGGTGTCAACCCTGGCGCCGGGCGTGTGCGCATGGCATTGGTTGCGCCGCTGGCGGAATGCGTGGAAGCCGCGCAGCGGATCCGGGATTTCATTCTGCGCCGCCGCTGAGCACGCGGGCCCTCGTTAACCTCAGGTAACGCGGGCTTACATGGCCAGGCAATACGATCGGAACTTTGCTGCGACTTGGACGAATAAATCCATACATTCGTCCCCACGTCGCAGGAGAGCCTCATGATAAGCGCCACCCCACCAACTACCTTCCAGTACCCGCCGACGGCTTCATCCGCCGAAAATGCCGACGCTTCGGCGGAACGCCTTTCCAGACGCCGGCGCAACATTGGCGAACCCGCCAGATACTGGCCGCAAAACAGCACGATTAAAATCGCCATGTATGACTACGACATGGACGATGAATACGTGCAGGCTGTCAAAAAAGCCGCCAGCGAATGGCTGCCCCACATCAATCTCAAGTTCGAGTTTGTTTCTGGAGAGGATGGTGACGTGCGCATCACGCAGAATATAAACGACGACAAGGGTGGTTCATCCGCAGTTGGAACAGAAGCGCTCGACACCCTCCCAAGCCCGACCATGTCACTGCCACGAGACCACAAGCACCCCAGATTTGCATACATGGTGATGCACGAATTCGGACACATGCTCGGTGCGCATCACGCTCATCAACACCCGGATGCCAACATTCCGTGGGATATGAGCAAGGTGTATGAGGGGTACAGGCGTACGGATGGGATGGACCGGCAAAAGGTACAAAATAACGTGCTGCCCCTGCCTCGCTCCAGCCAATACGGCTTCATGCCCTACGATAGCGACTCGGTCATGCACTATGAAATCGATCCCCGTCTGACTGACGGAAGCTGGGGTCAATCGGAATCCTGGTCCCTGAGCGATGGCGACATCGCCTGGGCAAAAAAAGCTTACCCCAAGGCAGTACCCGCTACTTCTTGAGTCCCAGGTTCGCCTCGCTCATATCCAGTTCAGCCAGTACCTCGCGCAACACGTCATCACCAATCTGGTGATGACGGCTCAGGCTGTACAGCTCCAACCGCTGCGCCCGCAGGGCCTTCAAGCGCAATTTGCGTTCAAGGAGGTCCATCTGCTGCGCCAGCGCCTGGGCTTCGGCCGAGTCGTTGAACACGTCCAACTGATGGCGATATTCCGACATCAATCGTGCCTTGAGCTCAGTCGCGAGGGCGGCCTGGGCGGCGTCCTGGGCTTCGGTTTGCGCAGGTTCCTCGGCTTCCAGGGCATGAATGGCGGCCACGGCCGTTTTCTTCCAAGCCTCACGGACTTCGTTATGGCGCTTTTCGTCCGGACTTTTTTCGATACCACGCAACAACAGCGGCAAGGCAATGCAGGCAGCGACCAGCGACAGCAGGATCACCCCGGCAGCAATAAAAATCAGCAGGTCGCGCTCGGGGAAATTCTGGCCCGGCGCCAACAGCAACGGCACCGACATCACACCGGCCAGGGTCACAGCGCCGCGCACTCCGCCTACCGTCAACAACCAGCAGGAACGCGCCGTCGGCACCAGCGTCAATTCACTCTTGCCGCGCAACCTGCGTAGCAGCCCAGACAATCGCCAGATGCTTTGCACCCAGATAAACCTCAACACCACCAGCACCAGGAAGATCGCGATCACATCGAGGCAGCGGTAGAACAACGCTGGCCACAATGTCGGCTCATGGCTCACCACCGCCTTGATGATGTCCGGCAATTGCAGTCCCAGCAGCAGGAAGATCAAGCCGTTGAAGGCAAATTCCAGCAACGCCCACACGCTGCGATTGAGCAAGCGCGTGCTGGTCTGGCGCGGCAGCAGATCGAGCCAGCTTTGCATCATGCCCGCCGCCACCGCCGACAAAATACCCGATGCGCCCAAACGCTCGGCCAGCACGTAGGCTGCGAATGGCAGCAGCAACATAAACACCACGTGAGTCGCCGGATCGTCCCAACCCCGTGCAATCATCCAGGCACGCAGGCGCCCGACCAACCAGCTCAATGCCACGCCGACCGCCAGGCCACCGACGGCCACAAGGACGAACGTGAGGCTTGCATCGGCCAGGGAAAATACCCCAGTCAATGCGGCTGCCAGCGCAAACTTGAACGTCACCAGGCCCGACGCGTCATTCATCAACGCCTCGCCCTGGAGCATGTGCATCAATGGCTTGGGCAAGCGGTTCTGGGAAATGGCCGACACGGCCACGGCATCCGTCGGTGACAGCACCGCCGCCAACGCGAAGGCCACCGGTAGCGGGATGGTCGGCACAATCCAGTGGATAAAGTAACCGGCACCGACCACGGTAAAGAGCACGAGCCCCACCGCCAGCGTCAGGATCGGCCCGCGCAGGCGCCACAACTCACGCTTGGGCATGCGCCAACCATCGGAAAACAACAGTGGAGGCAGGAATAGAAAGAGGAACAACTCCGGATCCAGCGCCACATGCAACCCCAGCGTAGGCCAGGCCAGCAAGGCACCTGCGGCGATCTGCACCAAGGGTAACGGCAGGGGAATGACACGTCCGACCAGACGCGAAACGCTGACCAGCATCAGCAGGATAAGCACGGTGTAGGCGGTTTGCATAACGCAGGTTCCAGGACAATCAACAAGCAAAGACACACTTCAGGCAACAACTGGCCGTTGAAGTGCCATATTAGTGGCCTATGCTGCCGGCGGGCAGTTACACATAAGTCGCACGCCCGACATGACGATCGGCACCCAACGCCGCTGGCCGTGGCATAATCCGTGATCTTTCGTTTTCCTTCGCTCAAAGGGGGCAATTCCTTGACCGCTTCAAGCAAAACGTTGCACCTTTTCGGCATCAAAGCCTGCGACACCATGAAAAAGGCGCGCACCTGGCTCGATGAGCACGCGGTGAGCTATGAGTTTCACGACTACAAAACGGCCGGTATCGACCGCGAACACTTGACCCAATGGTGCAATGAGCACGGTTGGCAGGTGGTTTTGAACCGTGCGGGCACCACCTTTCGCAAACTCGAAGACGAACGCAAAGCCGATCTCGATCAGTCGAAAGCCATTGAATTGATGCTCGCGCAACCCTCGATGATCAAGCGCCCGGTGCTTGATCTCGGTGACAGAACCCTGATTGGCTTCAAGCCAGATAGCTATTCGGCGGCCCTCAAGTAGGCCAGCCCTTACCATTTTTACAGAGGTAAACGCATGTCCAATTCCCTGTTCAGCCTGGGCTTCGGCGTCGGCACTCAGAACCGCCAAGGTGCTTGGCTGGAAGTGTTTTACGCACAACCGTTGCTCAACCCATCGGCTGAAATCGTCGCGGCCATCGCGCCGATCCTGGGCTACACCGCAGGCAACCAGGCAATCACCTTCACCGTGACCCAGGCCCTGCAACTGGCTGACGCGCTCAAGGGCGTCGACACTGCCCAGGCCGCCCTGCTCAGCCGCCTGGCTGAAAGCCACACGCCGCTGGTGGCGACCCTGCTGGCCGAAGACGCCGCGTTGACGTCCACGCCCGAGGCCTACCTCAAGCTGCATCTGCTGTCCCACCGTTTGGTCAAACCCCATGGCCTGAACCTGGCCGGTGTGTTCCCACAGCTGCCGAACGTGGCCTGGACCAGCCAGGGCGCAATCGACATCAATGAACTGGCCGAGCGCCAGCTGGAAGCACGCCTGCGTGGCGACCTGCTGGAAGTGTTCTCGGTGGACAAGTTCCCGAAAATGACCGACTACGTGGTGCCGAGCGGTGTGCGTATCGCTGACGCCGCGCGTATCCGCCTGGGTGCGTATGTGGGCGAAGGCACCACCGTGATGCACGAAGGTTTCGTCAACTTCAACGCCGGCACCGAAGGCCCGGGCATGATCGAAGGCCGCGTGTCGGCTGGCGTATTCGTGGGCAAGGGTTCGGATCTGGGCGGCGGCTGCTCCACCATGGGCACCCTGTCGGGCGGCGGCAACATCGTGATCAAGGTCGGCGAAGGCTGCCTGATCGGCGCCAACGCCGGTATCGGTATCCCGCTGGGCGATCGCAACACCGTGGAATCGGGCCTGTATGTCACGGCTGGCACCAAGGTCGCGCTGCTGGACGAGCAGAACCAACTGGTCAAGGTGGTCAAGGCGCGTGAATTGGCCGGCCAGCCGGACCTGCTGTTCCGCCGCAACTCCGAGACCGGTGCCGTGGAGTGCAAAACCCACAAATCGGCCATCGAACTGAACGAAGCGCTGCACGCTCACAACTAAGCAGCCACTCGATGCCACTGGCGGGCCCTGACCCTGGGGCTCGCTTATACGAGTCTTGAACACCATGCTAGTGCCCTCCCCCTGGCGCGCCGATTTCCCGGCTATCGCCACCCTGCAACGGCAAGACCAGACGTACCTGGACAACGCCGCCACCACGCAAAAGCCCCAGGCCCTGCTGGATGCCATCAGCCATTACTACGCCAATGGCGCAGCCAATGTGCACCGTGCCCAGCATTTGCCAGGTGCCCATGCGACCCAGGCGTTCGAAGACAGCCGCAGCAAGGTCGCGCAATGGCTGAACGCAGGTGACAGCGGGCAGATCGTGTTCACCCATGGCGCGACCTCTGCGCTGAACCTCTTGGCCTACGGCCTTGAGCACTTATTCAATGCGGGCGATGAGATTGCCATCAGCGCCCTGGAACACCACGCCAACCTGCTGCCCTGGCAGCAACTGGCCAAACGTCGCGCGCTGACGCTGGTGGTACTACCGCTGGATGATAACGGCGTGATCGACCTGCAAGCGGCCGCCGAGCTGATCGGCCCACGCACCCGCCTGCTGGCGGTGAGCCAACTGTCCAACGTGCTCGGCACCTGGCAGCCGCTGCCCGCCCTGCTGGCGCTGGCCCAGGCACACGGCGCGTTGAGCGTGGTCGATGGCGCCCAGGGCATTGTCCACGGCCGCCATGACGTGCGGGCCCTGGGCTGCGACTTCTATGTGTTTTCCAGCCACAAGCTGTACGGCCCGGACGGCGTCGGCGTGTTGTTCGGCCGCAACGAAGCCCTGCACCACCTGCGCCACTGGCAGTTTGGCGGCGAGATGGTGCAACAGGCGGATTACCACAGCGCGAGCTTTCGCCCCGCGCCGTTGGGCTTCGAGGCCGGTACCCCGCCGATTGCCGGCGTGATCGGCCTGGGTGCGAGCCTGGACTATCTCAGCTCACTGGATCAACAGGCCGTGATCGCCCATGAAGCGTCGCTGCACGACTACCTGCTGCGCGGCCTGAAAGCGCGCAATGGCGTGCACGTGCTCGGGTCGCCCCAGGTGGCCTTGGTCAGTTTTGTCGTCGATGGCGTGCATAACGCGGATCTTGCGCACTTGCTTACCGAGCAAGGCATTGCCGTACGCGCCGGCCATCACTGCGCAATGCCGCTGCTCAAGGCGATGCAGTTGTCGGGGGCCATTCGGGTGTCTCTGGCGCTGTATAACGACTCCGATGACCTGGAACGTTTCTTTGAAGCGCTGGACCAGGCCTTGGACATGCTGCGATGAGTTTGCCCAATGAAGCCGCCAACGCGCTTGAGGCTTTTCAAGCTGTCGGCAGTTGGGAACAGCGCGCACGCATGCTGATGCAATGGGGCGAACGCTTGCCCGCTTTGGCCGACGAAGAGAAGATCGAGGCCAATCTGGTGCAGGGCTGTGAAAGCCTGGTGTGGCTAGTGGGCCGTCTGCAAGATGGCCAGTGGCAGTTCACCGCGAGCAGCGACGCGCGGATGATTCGCGGGTTGGTGGCGTTGCTGCTGGCGCGGGTCAACGGGTTGTCGGCGGCTGAATTGCAGACGGTTGATTTGCCGGAGTGGTTTGCACAACTGGGGCTGTCGCGGCAGCTATCACCCTCACGCAGTAACGGCCTGAATGCCGTCCTGCAACGTATGCGAACCTTGAGTCATGCACAAAACTAAATGTGGGAGCGGGCTTGCTCGCGAATGCAGAGTGTAGTGAGCGGGCTTGCCCCGCGCTGGGTGGCGAAGCCGCCCCAAACCAGGCGAATCGGTTCTACCTGGAGGTCGGCGGTGTTTTTATTGGGGCGGCTTCGCAGCCCAGCGCGGGACAAGCCCGCTCACTACACTCTGCATTCGCGAGCAAGCCCGCTCCCACATTTTGATCTGTGCCAAGGTTTGAGATTCAGGCGGGCTTGACCCGCTCCGATGGTCTGCGCACCCCGGCCACGATTTTGTCCACCGCCTTGGTCGCCGCCACCATGCCGAACGTGGCCGTCACCATCATCACTGCACCAAACCCACCGGCACAGTCCAGCTTCACCCCGTCGCCGACAAAACTCTTCTGCAAACAGATGCTGCCATCCGGCTTGGGATAACGCAGCTGCTCGGTGGAAAACACGCAAGGCACGCTGTAATGGCGGGTGACGGTACGCGAAAAGCCATAATCGCGGCGCAAGGTGGAGCGCACTTTCGACGCTAGCGGGTCATTGAACGTACGGTTCAGGTCGCACACCTGGATCAGCGTCGGGTCGATCTGCCCACCCGCGCCGCCAGTAGTGATGATCTGGATCTTGCGCCGCTTGCACCAGGCAATCAGCGCGGCCTTGGCGTTGACGGCATCGATGCAGTCGATCACGCAATCGATATCGGGCGTGATGTATTCGGCCATGGTGTCGCGAGTCACAAAGTCCGCCACCGCATGCACCGTGCAATCGGGGTTGATGCCGCGCAGGCGCTCGGCCATCACGTCGACCTTGGGCTTGCCGACGGTGCTGTCCAGCGCATGCAACTGGCGGTTGCTGTTGCTCACGCAGACGTCGTCCAGGTCAAACAGCGAAATCTCGCCTACCCCGCAACGGGCCATCGCTTCCGCCGCCCACGAGCCTACGCCGCCGACGCCGACGATCGCCACATGGGCCGCTTTCAAACGCTCCAGGCCTTCAATGCCATACAAGCGGGCAACGCCTGCAAACCGCGGATCTTCTGTGCTCATGACCATTACCCTAAAAACCGGCGCGCATTATGGACTACACAGCGACAAGTTCGAAGCGACAGGCTACAAGTAAAGAACTTAGATGGCCTTTCGCTGACTAACGTCCGGTTTTTCTCTGCTTGCTGTACGGTCGGGGAAAGGCCGGTGTAGGATGCGCGCCGTTCGGCGTAGGCCGACACCTCTTTTCGTTCCACACCCTTTGGAACCCGAAATAGCCATGGCATCGCGTAAATTTGGACTCAACCTGGTGATCGTGCTGGCAATTGCCGCGCTGTTCACCGGTTTCTGGGCGTTGATCAACCGCCCGGTAACCGCCCCCAACTGGCCTGAACAGATCTCTGGGTTCTCCTACTCGCCGTTCCAGCAAGGCCAGTACCCACAGAAAGCCCAATACCCGAGCGACGACGAGATGCGTCGCGACCTCGAGATCATGAGCAAGCTGACGGATAACATCCGTACCTACTCGGTCGACGGCACCCTGGGCGATATCCCCAAGCTGGCGGAAGAATTCGGCCTGCGTGTGACCCTGGGAATTTGGATCAGCCCGGACCTTGAACGCAACGAGCGGGAAATCCAACGCGCCATCGAAATCGCTAACAGCTCGCGCAGTGTCGTGCGCGTGGTGGTCGGTAACGAAGCCCTGTTCCGCGAAGAGATTACCCCCGAGGCGCTGATCGTGCTGCTGGACCGGGTGCGCGCCGCCGTGAAAGTACCGGTGACGACGTCCGAGCAATGGCACATCTGGGAAAAGCACCCGGAACTGGCCAAGCACGTCGACCTGATCGCCGCGCACATCCTGCCGTTCTGGGAATACATCCCGATGGACAAGGCCGGCCAGTACGTGCTCGACCGCGCCAAGGATCTGAAGAAGTTGTTCCCGAAAAAGCCGCTGCTGCTGTCGGAGGTTGGCTGGCCGAGCAACGGGCGCATGCGCGGTGGCAATGAAACTTCGCCAGCAGACCAGGCGGTTTACCTGCGCACCCTGGTGAACAAGCTCAACCGCCAGGGGTTCAACTACTTCGTGATCGAGGCCTTCGATCAGCCGTGGAAAGTCAGCGACGAAGGCTCGGCGGGCGCTTACTGGGGCGTGTTCAACGCCTCGCGCCAGCAGAAATTCAACTTTGAAGGCCCGGTGGTCGCGATCCCGCAATGGCGCGTACTGGCCATCGGTTCGGTGGTACTCGCGTTGCTGTCGCTGACCCTGTTGATGATCGATGGCTCGGCACTGCGCCAGCGTGGCCGGACCTTCCTCACCTTTATCGCGTTCCTGTGCGGTTCGGTGCTGGTGTGGATCGGCTACGACTACAGCCAGCAATACAGCACCTGGTTCAGCGTCACCGTGGGCATTCTCTTGGCCCTTGGCGCCCTGGGCGTGTTTATCGTGCTGCTGACCGAAGCCCACGAACTGGCGGAAGCGGTGTGGACTCACAAGCGCCGGCGTGAATTCCTGCCGGTAGTGGGGGATTCGGACTACCGCCCGAAAGTATCGATCCATGTGCCGTGCTACAACGAGCCGCCGGACATGGTCAAACAGACCCTCGACGCCCTGGCCGCCCTCGATTACCCGGACTACGAAGTCCTGATCATCGACAACAACACCAAGGACCCGGCAGTGTGGGAACCGGTGCGCGACTACTGCGAAACCCTCGGCCCGCGCTTCAAATTCTTCCACGTCGCGCCCCTGGCCGGTTTCAAGGGTGGCGCGCTGAACTACCTGATCCCGCACACCGCCAAGGATGCCGAAGTGATCGCGGTGATCGACTCCGACTACTGCGTGTCGCCCAATTGGCTCAAACACATGGTGCCGCATTTCGCCGACCCGAAAATCGCCGTGGTGCAATCGCCCCAGGACTATCGCGACCAGAACGAAAGCACCTTCAAGAAGCTCTGCTATGCGGAGTACAAGGGTTTCTTCCACATCGGCATGGTCACCCGCAACGACCGCGACGCGATCATCCAGCACGGCACCATGACCATGACCCGCCGCTCGGTGCTCGAGGAACTGGGCTGGGCCGACTGGTGTATCTGCGAAGACGCCGAACTGGGCCTGCGCGTATTCGAGAAAGGCCTGTCGGCGGCGTATTACCACGACAGCTACGGCAAGGGCTTGATGCCGGATACCTTCATCGACTTCAAGAAACAGCGTTTCCGCTGGGCCTACGGCGCAATCCAGATCATCAAGCGCCACACCGCCAGCCTGTTGCGCGGCAAGGACACCGAGCTGACCCGTGGCCAGCGCTATCACTTCCTCGCGGGCTGGCTGCCGTGGGTGGCGGATGGCATGAATATTTTCTTCACCGTCGGTGCCCTGCTGTGGTCGGCGGCGATGATCATCGTGCCGACGCGGGTTGATCCGCCGCTGCTGATTTTCGCGATCCCGCCGCTGGCGCTGTTCGTGTTCAAGGTCGGCAAGATCATTTTCCTCTACCGCCGTGCGGTGGGGGTCAATCTCAAGGACGCATTTTGTGCGGCCCTGGCCGGCCTGGCGTTGTCGCACACCATCGCCAAGGCGGTGCTGTATGGTTTTTTCACCACCAGCATTCCGTTCTTTCGCACACCGAAAAACGCGGATAACCACGGCTTCTGGGTCGCGATTTCCGAAGCCCGCGAAGAAATGTTCATCATGCTGCTGTTGTGGGGCGCGGCGCTGGGGATCTACCTGGTGCAGGGCCTGCCGAGCAATGACATGCGCTTCTGGGTGGTGATGTTGCTGGTGCAGTCGCTGCCGTATGTGGCGGCGCTGGTGATGGCGTTCCTGTCTTCGCTGCCCAAGCCTGCGGCGAAGGTTGAGCCTGTTACAGCGCTGTAAAAACCTGCGCAATGCACTAAACGGCGGCCTCTGGCCGCCGTTTTGCTATAAGATAACGGCCGTTTGTGAGACTTGGCCTGACGCTGTTCCCTGTGGGAGCTGGCTTGCCTGCGATGGCATCGCCGCGGTGTGCCCGCCAGACCGCAGCGTCTGTATCGCAGGCAAGCCAGCTCCCACAGTGGATCTGCGTCGTTTCAGATTCTGTACATTCGTCCAGCGCCCATAAAATGCTTCCCGGAGTTTTCCCATGACGGCCCATGCCGACCTTTCGCCGACCCTTCAACTTGCCATCGACCTGATCCGTCGCCCGTCGGTCACGCCGATTGACGCCGATTGCCAGAAGCTGATGATGCAGCGCCTGGGCGACGCCGGGTTTGCGCTCGAGCCGATGCGCATCTTCGAGGTGGACAACTTCTGGGCCACCCATGGCAAACACGACGGCCCGGTGCTGTGCTTTGCCGGCCATACCGACGTGGTGCCGACCGGCCCGGTGCAGGCATGGCAGAACGACCCGTTCGACGCACTGATCGATGAACACGGCATGCTCTGCGGGCGTGGCGCGGCGGACATGAAAGGCAGCCTGGCAGCCATGCTGGTCGCTGCGGAGCGTTTCGTCAGCGACTATCCCGACCACAAGGGTTCGGTGGCGTTCCTGATCACCAGCGATGAAGAAGGCCCGGCGCATCACGGCACCAAGGCCGTGATCGAACGCCTGGCCGCACGCAAGGAGCGCCTGGACTGGTGCATCGTCGGCGAACCCTCAAGCACCACGCTGGTGGGCGATGTGGTCAAGAACGGCCGGCGCGGCTCCCTCGGCGCCACCCTGACCGTACGCGGTGTGCAAGGTCACGTGGCCTACCCGCACCTGGCGAAGAACCCGATCCACCTGGCGGCGCCCGCCTTGGCCGAACTGGCCGCCGAGCACTGGGATGACGGCAATACCTTTTTCCCGCCGACTAGCTTCCAGATCTCCAATCTCAATTCCGGCACCGGCGCGACCAACGTGATCCCCGGCGACCTGACAGCGGTGTTCAACTTCCGCTTCTCGACCGAATCGACCGTCGAAGGCCTGCAACAACGCGTTGCGGCGATTCTCGACAAGCATGGCCTGGACTGGCACGTGGAGTGGGCGCTGTCGGGCCTGCCCTTCCTCACCGAACCGGGTGCACTGCTGGATGCGGTATCGGCAAGCATCAAGGCCATAACCGGGCGCGAAACCAAGGCCTCCACCAGCGGCGGCACGTCTGACGGACGCTTTATCGCGACCCTCGGCACCCAAGTGGTCGAGCTGGGCCCGGTCAACGCGACGATCCACCAGGTCAACGAGCGCATTCTCGCCAGCGACCTCGACGTGCTGACCGACATCTATTACCAGACCCTGATCAAGTTGCTCGCCTGATGCTCGCCTGCCCCCTTTGCAGCGCACCGCTCAACGTGGTGGACAATGGCGTGGCCTGCCCGGCCGGGCACCGTTTCGACCGTGCGCGCCAGGGTTACCTGAACCTGTTGCCGGTGCAGCACAAGAACAGCCGCGATCCGGGCGACAACCTGGCCATGGTCGAGGCGCGCCGCGACTTCCTCAACGCCGGACACTATGCCCCAGTGGCCAAGCGCCTGGCCGAGCTGGCCGCTGAACGTGCCCCGTCGCGTTGGGTCGACATCGGTTGTGGCGAGGGTTACTACACCGCGCAAATCGCCGCGGCCCTGCCCCATGCCGACGGCTACGCGCTGGATATCTCCAGGGAAGCGGTCAAGCGCGCCTGCAAGCGCAACCCGGCGCTGACCTGGTTGATCGCGAGCATGGCTCGAGTGCCGTTGGCCGACGCCAGCTGCCAGTTCCTGGCCAGCGTGTTCAGCCCGCTGGACTGGCAGGAGGCCAAGCGCCTGCTGAGCCCGGGCGGCGGCTTGATGAAGGTCGGGCCGACCAGCGGCCACCTGATGGAACTGCGCGAACGCCTGTACGACGAAGTGCGCGAGTACACCGACGACAAGCACCTGGCCCTGGTACCGGACGGCATGAGCCTGGCGCACAGCGAAACCCTGGCGTTCACGCTGAGCCTGGCCGAACCCCAGGACCGCGCCAACCTGTTGGCCATGACGCCCCACGGCTGGCGCGCCAGTGCCGAGCGCCGCAGCCAGGTGATCGAGGCGGCCGAACCGCTGCTGGTCACTGTGTCGATGCGCTACGACTATTTCGTGCTTCAATAAACGACTTTTTTCCGCGAATGGATTTTCGAATCCCGCAACGAGGAACATCCATGCGCCAACCCGATATCGAGATTTACCTGAAGGACGCCGACGTCGACCACAAAGCCATCGCCGCCTGGCTGGGCGCCGCCCTGGGCCCGTGCACCGACTGGGTCCAGAAGGGCCAGACCTACAAGTGCAAGGCTGGCGACGTGCCTGTGACCTGGTTGCCCAAAGCGGTAGGCAAATGGAACAGCCTGTACCTGGAAAGCGACCAGACCCCATGGGACGACGACATCGCCTGTGCCCGCGCCGCGTTTGCCGCGCTGAACGTGGAAGTGCGTTGTGCACCGGGGACCTGGGTTGAGGAAGAAGGTGAAGAAAGTGCCGATCGCTGGATGCGCATCAGCGCGGACGGTGAAGAAGAGATCACCTGGAAAACTGCCTGACTCAAACCTGCAAACCCAATCGAAATGTGGGAGCTGGCTTGCCTGCGATGCAGACACCTCGGTCTGTCAGTAAGACCGCAGTGATGCTATCGCAGGCAAGCCAGCTCCCACATGGGTTGGGTTACCAGCCCGAGGTCTTTACAGGCCCACCACATCCTCCGCCTGCAAGCCCTTCTCGCCGGTCACCACGGCGTATTCCACCTGCTGGCCTTCAGCCAGGGAACGGTGGCCCTCACCACGAATGGCGCGGTAGTGTACGAACACATCCTTGCCGTCGTCGCGCTGGATAAACCCATAGCCCTTTGCATCGTTGAACCACTTCACATTACCGGTTTCGCGCTCTGCCATCTGTCTTACTCCCACATGCATTTTTATTGTTGAGTGAGCGGTGTTGAACTGCCGAGTATAAGACAGGCTCAAAAACGATCAACTCAAGTTTACATCGCTGCTTTTTTGCCGATTTTCGGCGAATACGGCACACTACGCGCCCGAGCGCCTGCTCGGTTTTTTCCACTTGAAGCAGCACGCCTATGACCCGCTCTCCGTTCCGCCGTCTAGTGTTTGGCACCTTGCGCCGACTGTTGTACCTCTGGGTTCGCTCAGAGACGATCAACCAGTCGTCCCTAACCCTCAACCTGGACCGCAGCCGGCCGGTGTTCTATGTCCTGCAATCGCCCTCCCTCAGCGAGTTGGCCGTGGTCGACGCCGAGTGCACCAAGGCCGGCCTGCCGCGCCCGGTGCTGCCGGTGTCGGTAGGGCCGCTGATGGAACCGGCGGCGTTCTTCTACCTCACGCCGGAACCGGACTGGCTTGGCCGCCAGGACAAGCGCGGCGCACCGCCGACCCTGACCCGGCTGGTCAACACCCTGGCCGAGCACGCCGAAGAGGATGCACAAATCATTCCCGTCAGCGTGTTCTGGGGGCAATCTCCCGAGAGCGAGTCCAGCCCGTGGAAGCTGTTGTTCGCCGATAGCTGGGCGGTCACCGGGCGTCTGCGCCGGTTGTTGAGCATCCTGATCCTCGGTCGCAAGACCCGTGTGCAATTCTCCGCGCCTATCAACCTGCGTGAATTGATCGAGCACAATAAAGGCCACGAACGCACCGTGCGCATGGCCCAGCGCATCCTGCGTGTGCATTTTCGTAACCTGAAGACTGCGGTGATCGGCCCCGACCTGTCCCACCGGCGTAACCTTGTGAAAGGCCTGGTCAACATGCCGCTGGTACGCCAAGCCATCGCGGACGAAGCCGAGCGGGAAAAAATCTCCCCGGAAAAAGCCAAGGCCCAGGCCCTGCGCTACGGCAACGAGATCGCTTCGGATTACACCTACACGGCGATCCGTTTTCTGGAAGTGGTGCTGAGCTGGTTCTGGAACAAGATCTACGACGGCATCAAGGTCAACAACATCGAAGGTGTGCAAAAGGTTGCCCAAGGGTACGAAGTGATCTACGTACCTTGCCACCGCAGCCATATCGACTACCTGTTGCTGTCCTACCTGCTGTTCAAGAATGGCCTGACGCCGCCGCATATCGCCGCCGGGATCAACCTGAACATGCCGGTGATCGGCAGCCTGCTGCGCCGTGGTGGTGCGTTTTTCATGCGCCGCACCTTCAAGGGCAACCCGTTGTACACCTCGGTGTTCAACGAATACCTGCACACCCTGTTCACCAAGGGCTTTCCGGTGGAGTACTTCGTCGAAGGCGGCCGCTCGCGCACCGGGCGCATGCTGCAGCCGAAGACCGGGATGCTCGCGATTACCCTGCGCAGTTTCTTGCGCTCCTCGCGCATGCCCATCGTGTTTGTGCCGGTGTATATCGGCTATGAGCGCGTGCTCGAAGGCCGCACCTACCTGGGTGAGCTGCGCGGCGCGAGCAAGAAGAAAGAGTCGATCTTCGATATTTTCAAAGTGGTCGGCGCGCTCAAGCAGCGCTTTGGCCAGGTCGCGGTCAACTTCGGCGAGCCGATCAAGCTGGCCGAATTCCTCGACGCCGAGCAACCGGACTGGCGTTCCCAGGACCTGGGCCCGAACTACAAGCCAGCCTGGCTCAACGAAACCACCCACCGCCTCAGCGAACAAGTGGCGCGCCATTTGAACGAAGCCGCGGCAGTGAACCCGGTGAACCTGGTGGCCCTGGCGCTGCTGTCCACCACGCGCCTGGCCCTGGACGAACAAGCCATGGCGCGCCAGTTGGACCTGTACCTGGCGCTGCTGCGCCGCGTGCCTTACTCGCCCCATACCACCCTGCCCGAGGGCGACGGCCTGGCGCTGATCAAGCATGTGAAAGACATGGACCTGCTGTCGGAACAGAGTGATGCCCTGGGCAAGATTCTGTACCTGGACGAGCAGAACGCTGTCCTGATGACCTACTACCGCAATAACGTGCTGCACATCTTTGCGCTGCCGGCCCTTCTCGCGAGCTTCTTCCAGAGCAGCTCGCGGATGAGCCGCGACCAGATCCTGCGCTACACCCACGCGCTGTATCCGTATCTGCAGTCGGAGCTATTTATCCGTTGGTCGCTGGAAGAGCTGGACACGGTCATCGACCAGTGGCTGGAGGCATTCGTCGAGCAAGGCCTGCTGCGTTTCGAGAAAAACGTCTACCTGCGCCCGGCGCCGAGCTCGCGGCATTTTGTATTGCTGACGTTGCTCTCCAAGAGCATCGCCCAGACCTTGCAACGCTTCTATATGGCGATTTCGCTGCTGCTCAACAGCGGCCAGAACAGCATCAGCGCCGAGGAACTTGAAGACCTGTGCACGATCATGGCCCAGCGCCTGTCGATCCTGCATGGCCTCAATGCCCCGGAGTTCTTTGACAAGAGCCTTTTCCGACATTTCATCCAGACCTTGCTGGAGCAAGATGTGCTGCGCCGCGATGAGGCCGGCAAGTTGAGTTACCACGACCTGCTCGGCGAACTGGCCGAAGGCGCCGCCAAGCGCGTGCTACCGGCGGAGATTCGCCTGTCGATCCGCCAGGTAGCCCTGCATCGTGTAGATGGTGCAGCCGAAGCGCAGGTGGAACCGCAAGCGCTCAATCCTGAGGAAACCCGCTAGATTTAAACCGGAGCCGGTGAAATGCCGGCGCCGTTGAAAAGGAGCTGCACCATGAAAAAGATCATTCTCCTGGGCTTCACCGCCCTGCTTGGAGCCTGCCAGTCCATGAGTCCCACCCCGAAGGCCAGTCTCGACGGCGAAGTGTTCTACCTGCAACGCATCGCCTTGCCGCCGACCGCAACCTTGAGCGTCAGCCTGCAGGACGTGTCTTTGATGGACGCCCCGGCCGTCACCCTGGCCGAGCAGAAAGGCCCGGTCAAAGGCCAGGTGCCGCTGCCGTTTCACCTGAGCTACGACCCGGACCAAATCAAACCTGGCCACCGTTATTCGGTGAGCGCTCGCATCGAGGTGGATGGCAAGCTAATGTTCATCACCACCGAACGCCACGCCGTGCAGCTCAACGGCCAGGATCCGCAACCGTTGCGCGTGCGCGTTGACGCTGTGACCCATTGATAGCCTCTAGAACATAAGCCATAGCAAAAGGAAGCACCCATGCTCCGTAAATCCCTTCGTCTCACTGCCCTGTGTGCCGGCCTGCTGTTGGGCGCCAACGCAATGGCTCTGGACTTGAGCAGCCTGTCCCAGGGCGACGCCAGCGGCGGCCTCAAGGACGCCCTGACCCAAGGCGCGCAGATCGCCGTGAAGCAATTGGGCGTTCCCGGCGGTTTCAGCAATAACCCGGAGGTGAAGATCGGCCTGCCTGGCAAGCTGGGAAAGGTCGCCGACAAGCTGAAAATGTTCGGCATGGGTGACCAGGTCACGCAGTTGGAAACCAGCATGAACAAGGCAGCGGAAACCGCCGTGACCCAGGCCCAGCCGATCCTGGTCAACGCCGTCAAGAACATGAGCGTGACCGACGCCAAGGGCATCCTCAGTGGTGGCCAGGATTCCGCCACCCAGTACCTGAACAAAAGCAGCCGCGAACAGATCCGCGCCAAGTTCCTGCCGATCGTCAAGGCCGCCACCGACAAGGTCGGTGTCGCCCAGCAGTACAACGCCCTGGCCGGCAAAGCCGCAGCCTTTGGCGCGGTGGACGCCAAGAGCGCCAACGTCGAAAACTACGTGACCGAGCAGGCGCTGGATGGCTTGTTCAAAATGATTGCCAAGCAGGAAGAAACCATCCGCGAGAACCCTGCGGCTGCGGCGACCAGTTTGGCGAAGAAGGTATTCGGGGCGCTGTAAACCCCGAGCGGAGCGTTCCCCGCAACCGGGAGCGCTCCTAATGCAGGACCGAACCAGCCAGACGCCCCATCATCAGTGTCGCAAAGCACCCGATTGCAATTGAGGTTGCCCGGTTAATCTTCAGGGGCGTCAGCCAAGTCTTGTTTGTACCGGTGATTCGGCTGCCAAACAGAATCCACGTGGAGCCCACCGGTATGATGACCAACGCCAGGGTGCTCATGAAGGCGGCATACCCGTGCAGGGTCACGAAGGCATCCATCGGCGCGATGAATGAAACGATCAGTAAGCCCTTGGGATTCATCACCGTCAGCAAAAAGAAAGACGGCCCTGAAAAGCGGTCGCGGTCAGGATTGCCTCCGCCATTCTTGCGCTGCCACAACGAGCAGGAGAGAAAGAGCAGATAGCATGCAGCGGCCAGTTGCGTCGCTTTAACCACCCACGGCGACCAGGCTGACAGGTAGAGCAGCGAGCCACCCCACACCGATACCTGTATCAGATACGCCACGCACTCGATGAACGCCAGCCGCCAGGACGCCATGAAGCCAAACAACACCCCTGCGCGCAGCAACAGCGTGTTGGTCGGGCCAGGCACTACCAACAGCAGCGCCAATGCAGAAACGGTTCCAAGCATGGGTAAATCCTCGGCGGGAAATGATATAGCGTTTTTCCACCGATAGCGCTACTGCGTCAGCGTGAAGGACCAGGCGACCGTCGCTATCATTAAAATCGCAAAGCTGACGTTGAGTACTCGGCTCCAAGTGGGATGGATGAATAATCGGCGCAACTTGCTCCCCGCAAATAACCATAGGAAATCGAACACCACGCAAACCAACAGACAAATCAAAGCCTTCATCGCTTGTTCCCAGGCTGGCGCCGTACCCAGGGTAAAACTGCCCAGCAGCGCCGCAAACGCGGCATAAGCCTTGATGTTGGCGGCTCCCAGAAAAAAACCGGCTCCCCAGCCTGGCGTGACGACGGCTTGTTCATCCTTGATGGGTGGCGCAGTTCCAATGCGATAAGCCAGCCAAACAATATAAAAGATGGAGAGGACGGTCAGCACCGTCGCCACTATCGGAAAGCTGTGCAACACCACATAGAGTCCCGTGGCAACCAATGTCATGGCAATCACCAAGCCCAGCGTAATCCCGGCGAAAAACCCAACCGAACGTTTCAGGCCATAAGCGGCGCCACTTGCCGCCAGTGCCAATGTTGCCGGACCGGGACTGGCGAGCAACGCGATGGCAGCGACGGCAAAGGTCAACGTGGCCTGATAAACGGAAACGACGGTGTCGGGCATATGAGCCTCCTTTGAGAATGACTAGCGGGGTAGTCCGTTCTCATGGCAGTAATAGACAGTTCTGAAGTTCTTCATGAAATCGATCACTCCGTTAGCCACCGCCATCGGATCCTCTTTATGCAGCAATACGCTGACAATCTGGTCGGCGATCCACGCCATCTCCCGCTCTTTCATGCCCAGCCGAGTCACTTCGACAGTACCCAGGCGAATACCCGATTCCTTGTAAGGGTCCGTATCCCACGGCAGTGGCATTTCGTTGGTAATGATATTGGCCGCCTCCAGGCGCTGCACGGCCTCACGTCCGCTGGCAAAAGGCTTTGAATCGATCACAATCTGATGAGTACGGGTGTAACCCTGCTCTCTATAAAAAGCGGTCACGCCCCTACGATCCAAGTGCGTGGCCAGCGCCTGTGCGTTACTCACGACTTGCTTCATATAAGCCTGCCCGTACTCCAGCATCTCGGTGGCAGCCACCGCGAGTGCCGCCACCCGGTTGATCTGGTGACTGCCGGTCAGCGTGGGGAAAATCGCCTCATGCACAGGTGCCGTCAACGCCGTCTCATTCCACACGATCACACCGCCCTGGGGGCCGCTGAACGTTTTTCCGGAAGAACCGGTCATCAGGTCCGCACCTTCCGCCAGCGGGTCCTGAAACAGGCCGGCACTGATCAAGCCCAATTGGTGGGCGGCGTCGAAGTAGACCTTTCCACCCCAGGGTGAAACGATGCCTTTGATGTCAGCCACCGGCAGGGGAAACAGGGTCAATGTCATGCCGAGGCCAATCACGGCTGGCTTGAGGGTTTGGGCAACTTCGCCCAAACGCGTGAGATCGATATCACTGGTCTTGTGCACAAAGGGAACATCCCAAACCTTGAGCCCCCTTACACCAGGCGGGCCATTGGTCCGATTGCTGGTATCGCCTCCCCTAATCACCGGTACGGTCATGACATTGTCTTCGGGACGGGTCAAAGCCGTGTACGCCGCCAGAACGGCTGCCATGCCCCCCATCAGCCGATGATCGGCGTGCTGGACGCGAAACGTGGTTTTCAATAATTCCACGCAAAGCGATTCCAGCTCGTCGATATTCTTCATACCGGAGAAAAAACGGTTGTCACGTCCAATATGCCCGCCCGAAGCGCGCGTGCCGACCTCACTGGACAGCAAGGCGCGCACGGACGGGCTGGTCGGTGACTCGGCGGCCACAAGGTTAATGCACTGCTGCCCGCGCCATTGTTCATTACGAACTACCGCCGCGCGAACCAGGTCAGCCATGGCCGCGTGCGACTGCGCCTGTTTGAGTAAGGTACTGGCGTGCTGCAAGCAGCGAATATCGTGCATGATCGTCATCCCGTGGGTGGAATTTCAGTGCTCTATGCCAGGCTTTTTGCAGCCTCTGCGTGTTGGTCTTCCCACCAGCGATCATTGCCGTGCAGGTTTCTGGAGAGATCTTTTTCAGCAGCCCATGTCATGTTCAGGATGATGCGAGTGGCATCTTCATTCAGTGGAATTGTGCGGTGCAGCGTGGTATCCGTGCGCAGGAAATAAATATCCCCTGTCGTGAAGCCATAAGTGGCAATCGGGTTACTGCACAACAGTTCGTGAATCCTGGGATTGGATTTATCCCATGAGGTATGAGGCACACATTGCAACATGCCGCCCTTGGCGATGGGAGGTGTCTCAATGATCCAGATCAACGCGAAACTGTAGTCACCCCAATGCCAGCCATGGGTATCGCCTTTGCGCTCCTGCTTTGTGATCAGGAACTCCTCATCCTGGGAAACGGAAGCGACGATCCGCGTGTTGGCGATTAAAGACAACGTGCCGAGTAGCACGTCGGATTTGGACAGCGCACCGATCAACGGGCTGTTTTCAGCAATAAATTCACTGCGTACCACGCTCATGTAGCGCGGTGTGTTATCGGTTGTTGCCAAGTGCAGGTCACGACGTTCGAGTTGGCGCTCGATCAGACTATGGACATCCGCAGTTATTGTTTCGCGTAATGCGTCATCGACGATATCGCGCAATTTTATAAAGCCATTACGCGAAAATTCATTACGCAACGCAAACACTCTTTTTTCGGAAAAATTATCGGCATGGTATTGTTGCAGACGAGCCTCATCAAGTACGTAGTTCATTTGAATTCCTCGATAAATAGATTAAGTCAAAAAAACAACACAGTACTGCGCATGACTGCACAAAAACCATAGGCAGGATACTTAAAAAAATCCATTCTTTTTTGAGGGATCTGTGGTATGTAATAATTTCACGCTATTTCATCAATGTTCGTAAGGTCTCCCTAATGAAAAAGCTTACAAAGAGCGGCCATAAATTAGACTCTATTGATAGCGCGCTGATTGTTGCCCTTCATCAGAACGCACGCACGTCTATTCGCGCACTGGGTCGTCAGGTGGGTCTGTCCGCGCCAGGTTGCAGCGAGCGCCTCAAGCGTTTGGAGGTGGCGGGTATCATCGTCGGGTTCGGCGTCGAACTGGGCGCCGAGGCATTGGGGTATGTACTGCAGGCACTAGTCAGGGTTAAACCCCTGACGGGAAAGTTCCAGGAGGTGGAACAGTTACTTACAAACATGAGCGAATGCGTGGTGTGCTACAAAATAACCGGAGAAGACAGTTTCGTTTGCCATCTCTATACAGAGTCGGTGGGACATTTGGACCTGACGCTGCAAAAAATCACGCCACTGGCCGACACCAATACGTCAATTATTAAAACGGTCGACAAAAAGCTACCCAACTTCTAGATAATTAGAGTGGGCGTCATTCAGGCTTTAAAGCAGTTATTGGATTTCAGGCATTTCCCACTTTTCCCAACGTTCATCAGGCGCATGCGTATTACACACGCCTCATAGCCAATACCCCTTTGTTATGGCCGAGCCTCGTTCTTGACGCGAAACCATCCAGCATACAGCGCCGGCAGAAACAACAACGTCAACGCCGTCGCCACGATCAACCCACCCATGATCGCCACTGCCATCGGCCCGAAGAACACACTGCGCGACAGCGGAATCATTGCCAGCACCGCCGCCAGGGCGGTCAGCACAATCGGGCGGAAGCGTCGGACGGTGGCTTCGATGATCGCTTGCCACGGTGCCAGCCCGGCCTTGATGTCCTGTTCGATCTGATCCACCAGAATCACCGAATTGCGCATGATCATGCCGGACAGGGCGATGGTGCCCAGCATCGCCACGAAGCCGAAAGGCTGGCGGAATACCAGCAGGAACAAGGTCACACCAATCAGCCCCAACGGCGCGGTCAGAAACACCATGGCCGTGCGCGAGAAGCTGCGCAGTTGCAGCATCAGCAGGGTCAGCACCACCACGATAAACAGCGGCACGCCGGCCTTGACCGAGTTCTGGCCACGGGCCGAGTCCTCGACCGTACCGCCGACCTCCAGCAGGTAGCCATCCGGCAGCTCGGCACGCACGCCTTCGAGGGTCGGCAGGATCTGCTGGACCAACGTCGCCGGTTGCTCCTTGCCATAGATGTCCGCGCGGACGGTCACCGTTGGCAAGCGGTTGCGGTGCCAGATGATGCCCTCTTCGAAGCCGTATTCGAGGGTGGCGATCTGTGACAAGGCTACGCTCTTGCCGTTGGCGGTAGGCACGGCCAGGCTGGGCAGCAATGACAGTTCGGTACGTTCCTGCACAGTGCCGCGCAGGAGAATCTCGATCAACTCGTTGTCCTCCCGGTATTGACTGACGCTGGAGCCGGTCAACGAACGCTGCAGGAATTTCGACAGGTCGGCCGTGCTCACGCCGAGGGCACGGGCGCGGTCCTGGTCGATATTGAGGTAGACGATCTTGCTGGGCTCTTCCCAGTCCAGGTGCACATTGACCACATGGGTATTCTCGCGAACCCTGGCCGCCACTTTGCGTGCGAGGGCACGCACCTCTTCGATATGCTCGCCAGTCACGCGAAACTGCACCGGGTAGCCCACGGGCGGGCCGTTTTCCAGACGCGTGACCCGTGAACGCAGGTCGGGGAATTGTTCGTTGAGGGTTTCGATCAGCCAAGTGCGCAGGGTTTCACGCTCCTCGATGGTTTTAGCCACTACGACAAACTGGGCAAAACTGGCGGCCGGCAACTGCTGGTCCAGCGGCAAGTAAAAGCGCGGCGAACCGGTGCCCACATAGGCCACGTAGTTGTCGATGCCGGCGTGCTCCTTGAGCAGCGCTTCCAGGCGCTTGACCTGCTCTGCGGTGTTGCTCAATGAGGTGCCTTCGGCCAGCTTCAGGTCAACCATCAGTTCCAGACGGCCGGACGCCGGAAAGAACTGCTGTGGCACGAAACGGAACAGGACGACCGAGCCGATAAACAGCAGCAAGGTCAGCACAATCACGGTTTTACGCCGCCGCACGCACCACTCCACCACGCGTCTGACGCGCTGGTAGAAAGGTGTGCCGTAGGGATCCGGGCCATCGGTGCCGTGCTTGGCTGCGTGAATCTTCGCCAGGTCCGGCAGGAGTTTTTCGCCCAGGTAAGGCACGAACACCACGGCGGCGACCCAGGAAGCGAGCAACGCAATGGTCACTACCTGGAAAATCGAACGGGTGTATTCGCCGGTGCTCGACTGCGCGGTGGCAATCGGCAGGAAGCCCGCCGCCGTGATCAGCGTACCCGTGAGCATCGGGAACGCGGTGCTGGTCCAGGCGAAGCTGGCGGCCTTGAGCCGGTCATACCCCTGCTCCATTTTGATCGCCATCATTTCCACGGCGATGATGGCGTCATCCACCAGCAAGCCCAACGCCAGCACCAGGGCCCCAAGCGAGATCTTGTGCAGGCCGATGCCGAAGTAATACATGGTGGCGAACGTCATCGCCAGCACCAGCGGAATCGCCAGGGCCACTACCATGCCGGTGCGAACGCCGAGGGAGAAGAAACTCACCAGCAGCACGATGGCCAAGGCTTCGGCCAACACCTGCACGAATTCGCCAACGCTGGTTTTCACCGCCGCCGGTTGGTCCGACACCTTGCGCAGCTCCATGCCCGCCGGAAGGTTCTTCTGCAGGCGTGCGAACTCGCCCTCCAGCGCTTTGCCCAGGACCAGAATGTCACCGCCGTCACGCATGGCCACGGCCAGGCCAATGGCATCCGCCCCCATGAAGCGCATGCGCGGTGCCGGTGGGTCATTGAAACCACGGTGGATCTCGGCCACGTCGCCGATGCGCAAGGTTCGGTCACCTACGCGTAACGGGAAGTCGCGGATTTCTTCGACGGTCTGGAAGTTACCCGACACCCGCAGTTGCACGCGTTCGCTCGGCGTTTCAAAGAAGCCGGCGGTGGAGACCGCATTCTGTTCCTGTAATGCCTGTTGCACCGCCGCCAAGGGCAAGCCGAGGGTGGCGAGTTTGAGGTTGGACAGTTCGATCCAGATCTTTTCGTCCTGCTGGCCGAGCAGCTCGACCTTACCCACATCCGCTACACGCTGCAGTTGTATCTGGATGCGGTCTGCGTAGTCCTTGAGCACGGCGTAGTCGAAACCATCGCCGGTCAGCGCGTAGATATTGCCAAAGGTGGTGCCGAATTCATCGTTGAAAAACGGCCCCTGGATATCCGGCGGCAAAGTCTGGCGGATGTCGCTGATCTTCTTGCGCACCTGGTACCACAACTCAGGGATCTGCGCCGAATGCATGGCGTCGCGCGCTATAAACGTGACCTGGGACTCACCGGGGCGCGAGAAGGAGACAATGCGTTCGTACTCACCGGTCTCCATGAGTTTTTTCTCGATGCGTTCGGTGACTTGCCGCGAGACCTCCTGGGCTGTCGCGCCGGGCCAGTTGGTCTTGATCACCATCGCCTTGAAGGTGAACGGTGGGTCTTCACTTTGTCCCAGCTTGGAGTAGGACAAGGTGCCGACCACGGCCAGCAGGATCATCAGGAACAGTACGATCTGGCGATTACGCAACGCCCATTCAGAAAGATTGAAACCCATCGGGGACTACTCCTTGGCCGCCAGATTCACCACACGGTTGGAGCGATCCACCGGGCGCACTTGCTGCCCCTCGTGGAGCACATGCACGCCGGCGGCGATGACCCAATCGGTCGGGGTCAGGCCTTCGAGCACCGGGACAGTTTTTTCCCCAAAGGCGCCGATGCGAACCGGCACGCGCTCGAGGGTGTTGCCTCGCTGCACCCGCCAGACATAGGACGCACCGTTCTCGGCGCTGACGGCGGACAGCGGCACTGACAGCGGGATAACACCGTCAGCCTGTATGAACACGCGAGCGCTCTGGCCCAACTCAGCCGGGACCTTGCCGCCGGTGAACGCCACCCGCGCAGCAAACGTACGCGATTTCGGGTCGGCCGCCGGCGACAGCTCACGGATACGTCCGGCAAAGCGCTGGTCGGGCTGGCTCCAGAGTTCAACCGATACCGGCTGACCGATCTTGAAGCGACCAAAACCCTGTTCCGGCAGACTGATCAGCACTTCGCGTTCGCCATCGGTGGCCAGGGTGAATACGGTCTGGCCGGCGGACACCACCTGGCCGACCTCCACCGCGCGCCTGGCCACCAACCCGTCCTGTGGCGCACGCAGCACGGAATAACCCGCCTGGTTGCCGGCCACGTCGAACTCGGCCTTGATCTGCTTGAGGCGTGCAACACCTGCCCGGTAGAGGTTTTCGGCGTTGTCGTACTGGGAACGGCTGACCATCTGACGGTCCATGAGGGTCTTGTAGCGGTCGCGCTCGGCGCGCACCAGGCTCAGGTTGGCCTCGGCGGCGGCGACTTGGGCGCGGCTTGCTTCCAGTTGCAAGCGCACATCCTGCGGGTCGAGTTCCGCCAGTGCCTGGTTGGCCTTGACCCGCTCGCCCTCCTCCACCAGGCGCTTGCTGACTTTGCCGCCGATGCGAAAGGCCAGGTCCGGCTCATAGCGGGCGCGCACTTCGCCGGGGTAGCTGTCCATCGACTGCGAAGAAAGCTGTGGCTGCACCACCATTGCCGGGCGGACGGCGGTCTGGACCGCTTCCTCATGGCCGCAACCGGCCAGCAGGAAGACCAGGCTGATAGGCAACGCAAAGGGCAGGAAAGTGCTGCGCATGCTGTAGGACCTTTCGCAAATGAAGCTAGGAATAATTATACTGGCGGGTATGTTATTAATACCAAACTCACCAGTCCAGTATTAAAGGTGAAAATGTCCGACAATCCTGTAAACACCAATAGCCCCGGGCGCCCCAAGGACATGGCAAAACGCCAGGCTATTCTCGACGCCGCGAAAAATCTGTTTTTGAGCAATGGCTACGCCAGTACCAGCATGGATGCCGTAGCACTGGAGGCCGGCGTGTCGAAACTGACGGTCTACAGCCACTTCAACGACAAGGAGACGCTGTTTACCGCTGCGGTGGTGGCCAAGTGTGAGGAGCAACTGCCGGTGATGTACTTCGAGCTGCCCGCGGACATGCCCGTAGAGACTGTGTTGTTGAATATCGCGCGGGGGTTCCATCGCCTGATCAACAGCGAAGAGTCGGTCAACCTGCATCGCCTGATGATGACCACCGGCAACCAGGACGTGAAACTCTCGCAGATCTTCTTCGAGGCAGGGCCCATGCGCATGCTGCAGGGCATGGAGCGCCTGCTCGGCAAGATCGACCAGAGCGGCGCGCTGAGCATCGACAAACCCTTTACGGCGGCCGAGCATTTCTTCTGCCTGCTCAAAGGCACTGCGAACTTCTGCTTGTTATATGGCTGCGGTGGGCAGTTGAGTGAAGAAGCTGCCGAGGAGCATGTGCGGGAGGTGGTGGGGTTGTTTATGCGGGCTTATCGGCCTTGAAGCCCCGCGATAAGCATAGATCTCTATACATTATTTGTAGTGAGCGGGCTCGCCCCGCGCTGGGTGGCGAAGCCGCCCTAAACCGGCCGGCGCATTCTTGCAGGTAGAACTCAGGCGCCTAGTTTTGGGGCGGCTTCGCCACCCAGCGCGGGGCGAGCCCGCTCACTACAGAAAGTTGTGCAGATATCCAGGCCTTCTCAAGACCAGAGAAGTCTCAAGGCTTGAGCGCCTTCTTTGGGTAGATGTCATACCGGCTGGACTTGCCATCCAGCGCATGGCTTGGCTTGGGCCCCTCAATGCACGGCGCCTTGCGTGGACGCTTGACCACCACGCGGTGGCTGGCCAGGGCCAGGGCAGCGGCCAACAGCGCGGGGGCATCCGGATCGTCGCCGACCAGCGGCCGGAACAGACGCATTTCCTTCTTCACCAGGGCGGTTTTCTCACGGTGTGGGAACATCGGGTCGAGGTAGATCACCTGGGGCGGCTCGCCTTCCCAACTGCGCATCACGTCGATGGAGTTGCCCTTGAGCAACTTCATGCGCGCGACGATGGGCGCCACCTCACCATCCTGCGCACCGCGCGCCAAGCCGTCTTCGAGCAGGGCGCCGATCAGGGGTTGGCGCTCGATCAGGCTCATCTCGCAGCCCAGGCTGGCCAGCACAAAGGCGTCCTTACCCAGGCCGGCCGTTGCATCAAGCACCCATGGGCGCACGCCTTGGGCGATGCCCACGGCCTTGGCGATCATCTGCCCGCTGCCGCCGCCATAAAGGCGTCGATGCGCCGCGCCGCCTTCGACAAAGTCCACACGCACGGGCCCTGGCGCATCCGGCCCGAGCTGCTGCAATTGCAGTCCATGCTCTCCAACCTGCAAGGAAAAGTCCGCATCCGCTACCGCTAACGGCAAGCCAAGCTGCTGCGCCCATTGCTCGGCACGGTGCTTGAACCCTTCGCCCAAGGCCTCGACCTGGATGCGGCTGGCCGCTGGTTGTTCGCTCATCAATCGCTACGCTCAAAAATATTAAGGATCGGCCAATACCGGCCGATAAAAACAACAGTCAGGTATTTTGCCAGAGCTGAGCGTCGACCGAGAAAAATGTCAGACATTCTCCCCCTAACCATCGGTGTACTGCCGACCCACAACCACTACGGCCTGCGCAATACTCAAGCGCTGGCCGGGGTGAGTCATGTGTGGCAGGACTTCTTCGCCCGGGCATTGGCCGAGCAGCTCGGCGATACGCCGGACGCGCTCACGGTTCGAGCACCGGCTGCAGTGGACCCGGCGGTAGAACCCAGCGAAGGCGCCGACCTGCTGTCGCAGATCCTCACCCAGCGTGAGTGCGACGTAAAAGACACCGAGATCGCCCCGCCGGAGCCGTTGTTCCTGCCAATCGCCGAGTTCGAGACCGAACTGCTGCCGCCGGCCGCCACGCCGTTCCCGGCAGAAGAAAGCGTCGCCCAGCAACACCAGCAGGACTTCGAAAGCGGCTGGGTACGGCCGATCGTACTGACCGCCGGCCTTCCATTGCCGGAACCGGGTCCGGCGCCGCAGCCACGCCCATTGCACCTGCCCATCGCCGAATTCGAGTTGGACCTGCTGCCTCCCGCCGCCACGCCGTATCCGACCGAAGAGCTGATCGCGCAACAAAAAGCGCTGGACTTCGATTGCTACTGGGCACGCCCGCTGGTCGCCCACAACCTGCGCCTGGCCGCTTGAATCTCAGCGACACACCCACCAACGCCCCATGTCCAGATGAAAATGATTGCGGTGCGCCGCGTTGTAGTCGGGGCCCAGCACCACGTTGAAATTGTCGCAGGCTCCCTCGCGCACCCGGCGCAGGAACCGTGCATTATCGCCCTCCCCCGGCCAATCCTTGAGCACACTGATGCTGCGCCCATCCGCCAGGCGGAAACCGGCGATGTCCAATGCATTCGCCGAGGCATGCTGGCTGAGTCGTCCGTCGGCACGGTTATACATATTTCGGCAGGCAAAGCTGCCGAGGTGATCGACCCGGGTTACCGCCTGGCCGAATATCGCCTGGGCAGCTGGCTGCAGGCTGTGGCGCTCGAACAGGGCAAAGGCCACCGCCAGCGGGCAACTGGCGAGAAAGCTGCTGCTTAGCCCAACCGCCGCGCCCTGTACGCGCAAGGTGTTGCGCAACGGGCAAGCGGCATCGGCAGGCGAATCGGTCTGGTGGCTGACGCGCAGGCCCGATGTTTTCAGCACCTGGTCGCACAGTGCCGGGTCGTCCTGCAGGCGCCCCAGCTTATAGCGCGTCAGCAGGTTCGGGTTGGCGCGCACATCAAGCGGCGCCCACGGGTTCCACTGTGCAGGCAGCGGCACCCAGCCGCGCCAGACGCCAACGGCAAAAACACCCGCCAGGATCAGCAGCACGCCAACCATGTTGAAGAAACGCACCGCCTACCCCTTGAAGAACTGGTTGGCCTGACTGAACGGCATCTTGCGCTCGGTAAAAGTGAATGTACCCAGCTCATACATTTCCCGGGCCGCGCGGTAGAACTCACCATAGGCGGCCAACGCCAGCGCCGAGCCGACGCTGATCCGCCGTACGCCCATTGCGCTGAGCTGCGCGACGCTGAGGTTCAAGCCGCCGGACATCAACACATTCACCGGCTTGGGCGCCACCGCCTTGACCACTGCGAGCACCTCCTCGGCAGTGCTCAGGCCCGGCGCATACAACACGTCGGCCCCGGCCTCGGCGTAGGCTTGCAGCCGGCGGATGGTGTCCGGCAAATCCAGGCGCCCATGCAGGAGATTTTCCGCGCGGGCCGTCAATGTAAAGGCGAATGGCAGGCTGCGGGCGGCGGCAACGGCGGCTTCCACGCGCTCGACGGACAAGTCGAAAGGATAGATCGGGCCGGCGGCAATGCCTGTGGCATCTTCGATGGAGCCGCCGACGATACCGGTGGCAGCGGCACGCAGGATGGTCCGGGCGCAGCCTTCGGGTGCGTCGCTGAAGCCGTTTTCCAGGTCGGCGGCCACCGGCAACGCAGTGGCCTGGGCGATCATGCCGGCATTGAGCAACGTGTCTTCCAAGGACAACGCCCCCTCCGCATCGGGCCGCGCCAAGCTGAACGCGTAGCCCGCACTGGTGGTGGCCAAGGCTTCGAATCCCAGGCTGGCCAGCATCACGGCGGAGCCTGCGTCCCACGGGTTGGGCATTACGAATGCACGGTCGCGCTCATGCAAGGCCTTGAAGGTGTCGGCGCGAAGGGTTTGGGCATCCATGTCGGGCTCCTGGGCGGAAAAGGAGCCCTAGAGTAACCCCAGTTGCTCCGCTACGGGAGCTCGATCCAGGGTTGCCAGTGGCGGCAGGTCAGGCAGGCGTGCCATCAATTGATCGTGGAAACGCAGGGCCAGTTGCGCGGCGAGGCGGTTGTCCGAGGTGTGCAGGAACACGTAAGGGGTGCGGCCTTCTTCGATCCAGCCCGCGACCTTTTCGACCCAGGGCTTGAGGAACGGGTCGTTGGCTTCCAGGTCGGGATGGCCGATAAAACGCACTTGGGGAAACTGCGTCAGCGCGGCCGGACGGGTTGGCACCTTGGGCTTTCTTGACTGCGCATGCAGCACCACCGGCGAGGTGGAAGTGCAACTGAACAACGCACGTGGATCCAGGCAAATCCGTTCGACGCCACGGTCACGCAACAAACGGTTGAGCCTGCGTTCGGCATCGCCCTTGGCGAAGAATTCCGAGTGCCGCACTTCGACGGCCATAGGACGCTCGACCCCATCGATGAAGCCTGCCAACTCGCCCAGGCGCTGCGCCGTGAAAGTCGCGGGCAGTTGCAGCCAGAGCGGCGAAACCCGCTCACCCAGAGGGCTCATCAACCCGACGAAGCTCTCGGCAGCCGGCAATTGCTCGATCAGGTTGCCGCTGTGGCTGATATCGCCGGGAAACTTGGCGGTGAAGCGAAAATCGGCAGGCATGATCTCGGCCCAGCGCTGCACAGTAGCGGCCGAGGGTCTGGCATAAAACGTGGTGTTGCCTTCAACGGCATTGAAGACTTGGGAATACAGCGCGAGGTAATCGGTGGAACGCGCATCGGCCGGGTACAGGTAGTCGCGCCAGGCGTTTTCGCTCCAGGACGGGCAACCGAGGTAGTAAGGCAGACGCATCAGATGTGGATGTCGAGACCCAGCACTTCCATATCCCATTCGACAAAACCGGCGGTGGTCAGGTAGCTGGCCAGGGCGGTGGCGACGCTTTTGCTCATTGAGCGCGGGAAGACCATGTCTTGCTGACGGGCGGGAAGACCGCTGATACGTGCTTGAGCGTTGGCTTGAGCGTTGGCTTGAGCCTCGGATTGGACTTCGATGAAGTCCGGCGAATCCTCGACGGACTCGTCTACCGTGACGTTGGCCTTTCGCGGCTTACGCTTGACGGGGTAGGACGGTGAGGAAAATCCATCTATACGCATATATGCGAACTCGGCATCAGTGATGGCATTTTAGTGGCGACTTCCGTTGCGCGCAAATGCTCTGGTGATAACTAGAACACATAATTTGAAAAAGGTTTAAAAACGGGGGCAGATTCTGACGATTGGTGCCGATTAGCGGCGCGTTTACGATTTTAGAGATGTTTGGCGGCTCAATGCGGGATAGCTCTGGTGTCCTGTGGTCAGGGAATTTGTTCCGTGGCGGCCTTCGGGCCGACTATGTATCTGGGGTGGAACGAGTACATATCCATTTCTACGGTAACGGCGACTGTTGGTTCCGCCCTTACGGCGGGTCACTTTTGGAAGAGCGCCAAAAGTAACCAAAAACGCATCGCCCCACCACTCGGCACCTCGCCTAGGCTCGGTGTGCCCGAACGAAGGCTTGAATCCGTGGGCCGCCGGATTCAAGCCTGCGCTCGGCCAGCGTGGTTGACGGGGCGCCTAAGACCAAAATCAAAAGCAGATCAAAAGCAGTGGATACCTACCGAATGCATCTGAATGAATGAAGATCTAAATGTGGGAGCGGGCTTGCTCGCGAAGGCGGTGTGTCAGCAATTACATTGGTAACTGACCCACCGCCTTCGCGAGCAAGCCCGCTCCCACATTTGAACCGAGATCGACATACCAAACCGGTCGGCTCTAAGGCCGCCGCGCTTTGGCTTTGATCGGGGATCGCCCCGTAAAACACGCTGGCCGAACGCAGGCTTTGGAGCGTGGGTAACCCGGCAGGACGCCGGGTTAGCCGCACTGGGCCATGGATGGCCCATTGCGGCGGCCCACGCTCCAAAGCCGGAGTGAGGGCATGCCGAGCCTAGGCGAGGCACCGAGTGTTGGGGCGAAGACCTTTTGGTTACTTTTGGGTCTTTCCAAAAGTGACCCGCTGTAAGAGCGGAACCATAAGCCGCCGTGACCGCAGAAATGGATATGTACGCGGTCAAACCCAACTACAGGCTCGGCCCGAAGGCCGCCACATAAATAAGCCCGATCAATTAAAGACCACGCTCAGCCTTGGTCTGCGCCACCTTATCCCGCAGGTAAACCGGCGCAGCCTCATCGGCTGGAATCGCCTCCCCCCGCTCAAACGCAAACCGCGCCAACATCAGCAGATCCTCGGCATGAGGCAACATTGCAGCGTCCTGGCCAACCAAAGGCACAGCAATGCGTTGGCCATAACCCCAACCAGTACCAGCACCAAACCACTCGCCGCCGACATCCAACGGCAACACGGACGATTCCGGTGGCTGCACCGCTTCTACGCCGACAAGACGCATCTCCCCAGCCGTTTCACGGTAGCACCCCCAATAAACCTCATCCATGCGCGCATCGATCGCCGCCGCCACCTGGGAAGCTCCGTGTTCACGCAACGCACGCTGGGCCAGTACGGCGAGGTTGGACACCGGCAATACCGGGCGCTCCAGCGCAAACGCCAGGCCCTGCACCACGCCGATGGCGATGCGCACGCCGGTAAACGCACCCGGCCCACGACCGAAGGCGATGGCATCGACCGCAGCCAGCGTAATGCCTGCGTCCTCAAGCAGTTGCTTGATCATGGGCAACAGCTTCTGCGCGTGCAGGCGCGGGATCACCTCGTAGTGGCTCGTGACCTTGCCATCGTGCAGCAGGGCTACGGAGCAAGCTTCAGTCGCGGTGTCCAGGGCCAGCAGGGTGCTCATCGGTGTCGGTGTCCAAGTCAAAAAAAGTGCGCCAGTATAAACAACAACGGCCCGCAAGCGGGCCGTTATCCGTGAAGCCGGTCGTGCGGTCAGCTCAGCGCTTGCAGCACTTTGGCAGTGATCGCTTCAACCGAGCCGACGCCAGGAATATGGCTGTACTTCGGCTTGCCCTGGGCGGCGGACAGCTTCTGGTAGAAGTCCACCAGCGGCTTGGTCTGGGAGTGGTAGACCGACAGGCGATGACGCACGGTTTCTTCGGTGTCGTCTTTACGCTGCACCAGGTCTTCACCGGTGACATCGTCCTTGCCTTCAACCTTCGGCGGGTTGTAGACAACGTGGTACACGCGGCCCGAGCCTTCGTGAACGCGACGACCGGCAATGCGCTGCACGATCTCTTCATCTTCAACCGCGATTTCAACCACGGCATCCAGCTCGACGCCTGCCTTTACCAAGGCTTCAGCCTGGGGAATGGTGCGTGGGAAGCCGTCGAACAGGAACCCGTTCTTGCAGTCTTCCTGGCTGATGCGTTCCTTGACCAGATTGATGATCAAGTCATCGGAAACCAGGCCGCCGCTGTCCATCACGCTCTTGGCGATCAGGCCCAGCTCGGTGCCGGCCTTGACGGCCGCACGCAGCATGTCGCCGGTGGAGATTTGTGGAATGCCGAATTTTTCAGTGATGAACTTTGCCTGAGTACCTTTACCGGCCCCGGGAGCTCCCAGCAGAATGACGCGCATTGATGTGCTCCTCAATTTTTTATAGAGATGACGCTCGGATTCGCCGCATGGGGCCAATCTCGTAAAATATGGCGTGTAGAAATTTGGGTCCAGGCCGCCCAAACGGCCAAAGGCTGATCAAGATACACAGCAGGCCCTATCCGTACAAGCCGCCAAAAGTCGCAGGAACCTGCGCCGCACATGCGCCATAGGTAGGGTGTACCTGGGTGCAACCCGGCCCGTTAAACAACGGCCGCCCTTTTCAGGGCGGCCGTCGCGGTTTATTCGCAAGCTATTGAGAACACGCCAAAAACCTCAGCCGGTGTTACGCAAACCGGCGGCAATACCGGCCACCGACACCAGCAGCGCCTGTTCCAGAGGGCTGTCCTGCGCCGCTTCCTGCTGGCGCGAGCGCGCCAGCAACTCGGCCTGCAGTAAGTGCAAGGGGTCGAGGTAGGTGTTGCGCAGGCGGATGAACTCCAGGGTGTCCGGGCTGTGCGCCAGCAGTTGCGACTGACCCGTCAGGCCAAGCACCACGCCGCATGCCTGCGACAATAGGTCGCGCAAATGCACACCCAACGGCAGCAGGTCCGGCTGCACCAGGCGCTCGTCATACAGGCGGGCGATATCGGCATCGGCCTTGGCCAGCACCATCTCCAGCATGTCGATGCGGGTACGGAAGAATGGCCATTGCTCGCGCATCTGCCCCAGCAGTTCGCCTTCGCCGCGCTCCAGGGCCTTGCTCAGCGCCGCTTCCCAACCGAGCCAGGCCGGCAGCATCAGGCGGGTCTGGGTCCAGCCGAAGATCCACGGAATTGCGCGCAGGCTTTCAATCCCGCCAGCACGGCGCTTGGCCGGACGGCTGCCCAACGGCAAGCGGCCCAGTTCCTGTTCCGGGGTGGACTGGCGGAAATACTCGACGAATTGCGGATTTTCCCGCACCACCGCGCGGTACGCGCTGACCCCGTCTGCCGCCAATTCATCCATCAAATGACGCCAGGCCGGCTCTGGAGGGGGAGGTGGCAACAGGGTCGCTTCCAATACCGCCGCGAGGTAAAGGTTGAGGTTCTGCTCGGCAATATCCGGCAGGCCGAACTTGAAGCGGATCATTTCACCCTGCTCGGTGGTACGGAAACGTCCCGCCACCGAACCCGGCGGCTGCGACAGAATCGCCGCGTGGGCCGGGCCGCCGCCACGCCCGACGGTGCCGCCACGGCCGTGGAACAACAGCAGTTCCACTTGTTGTTCGCGGCAGATATCCACCAACCGCTCCTGCGCACGGTATTGCGCCCAGGCCGCAGCGGTGGTGCCGGCGTCCTTGGCCGAGTCCGAGTAGCCGATCATCACTTCCTGCGGGCCTTGCAAACGCGTGCGATAACCCGGCAGCAGCAACAACTGCTCGATCACCGGGCCGGCGTTATCCAGGTCGGCCAGGGTTTCGAACAGTGGCACCACGCGCATCGGCCGTTGCACGCCCGACTCTTTAAGCAGCAGTTGCACCGCCAGCACGTCCGACGCAGCGCCGGCCATGGAGATGACGTAGGAGCCCAAGGACGCGGCGGGTGCGGCGGCAATTTCCTTACAGGTGTTCAGCACCTCGGCAGTGTCGGCAGAGGGTTTGAAATACCCCGGCAACAGAGGGCGACGATTGGCCAGCTCCTTCATCAGGAAGCTGATGCGCGTCTCTTCGTCCCAGTCTTCATAGCGACCCAGCCCGAGATAGTCGGTGACCTCGGTCATGGCCGCCGAATGGCGGCTTGAGTCCTGGCGCACATCCAGCCGCACCAGGAACAACCCAAAGGTCACGGCTCGGCGCAGACAGTCGAGCAACGGGCCATCGGCAATCACGCCCATGCCGCACTCATGCAGCGACTGGTAGCACAACTGCAGCGGCTCCAGCAGTTCGCGGTTGTCCTGCAGCACCTCGGCCGGCGCCGGTGTGCTGCTGCTCAACGCGCTGTGGGCCCACTGGCGCGTGGCGCGCAGGCGCTCGCGCAATTGCTTGAGCACGGCGCGGTAAGGCTCGACGCTGTTGCCGACCTTGGCCTGCAGGGCCGGGCTGGCTTGCTGCATCGACAGTTCGGCCGCCAGTTGATCGACGTCGCGCAGGTACAGGTCGGCGGCCATCCAGCGTGCCAGCAGCAATACTTCGCGGGTGACCGGCGCGGTGACATTCGGGTTGCCGTCACGGTCGCCGCCCATCCATGACGCAAAGCGAATCGGTGCAGATTCCAAGGGCAAACGCAGACCGGTAGCGCTGTGCAACGCCTGGTCAGCCTTGCGCAGGTAATTGGGGATGGCGTGCCACAGCGAATGCTCGATCACCGCAAAACCCCACTTGGCCTCGTCCACCGGGGTGGGCCGGGTGCGGCGGATTTCTTCGGTGTGCCAGGCTTCGGCGATCAAGCGTTGCAGGCGCTGGCGGATCTGCTCGCGCTCGGCGGTCGTGAGGTCACGGTGATCCTGCAGCGCCAGTTGCGCGGCAATGGCATCGTACTTCTGGATCAGGGTGCGGCGCGCCACTTCGGTGGGGTGGGCGGTAAGGACCAGCTCGATCTCCAGTTGCCCCAACTGTCGGGCCAGGGATTCGTTGCTGTGGCCTTCGCTTTGCAGGCGGGCCAGCAACTCCGGCAATACGCGGGATTCGAACGGCGCGGGTTGCGACTCATCGCGCCGGTGGATCAGCTGGTACTGCTCAGCGATATTGGCCAGATTGAGGAACTGGTTGAATGCGCGGGCAACCGGCAGCAGTTCATGTTCTTGCAACTGGTTGAGGCGAGTACTCAGTTCATCGCCAGCTGTTTTCTCGGAAATGGCGCCGCGGCGATCCGCCTTGGCGCCTTTACGGATTTGCTCGATCTTGTCGAGAAAATCATCGCCGTACTGCTCTCGAATGGTGTTGCCCAACAGCTCACCCAGCAGGTGAACGTCCTCACGCAAGCGTGCATCGATATCACTCATCAGCCAATCTCCAGCCAGAAATCCGGGACGCGCAGGTCTGCCAGAGTGCCGCCAGCGCCCCTTTATGACAAGACTTTAAACCTTGTCGGTTGCAGTGAGTCTCATGACTGAGTCGCTCGTGTTCATCCATGGGAGCGGCTGGTCACTCATCACCGCCCGCTATCGCCGGCTTTATTGAGGTTGCCATGAAAATCCGAGAACTGGCCCAGCATTGGGAAGAGAACGCCAAGGGTCGCTTGACCAAAACCGAGTACGCGATCCACTTGGACGTGGAGTCCGCCGCGAGGCTGGCGGCCATTGCCGAGATGTACCCTAAGCGCCACCCCGAAGAACTGCTCGGCGAGCTGATCGGCGCCGCCCTTGAAGAGCTGGAAGCCAGCTTTCCCTACATCAAGGGCCAACAGGTGATTGCCACCGATGAAGAGGGCGATCCGCTGTATGAAGACGTCGGCCCTACGCCACGCTTCCTGAGCTTGTCGCGCCGCTATCTGAATGACTTGTCGGCCAGTTCCGACGAACAGAAACACTGACGCCCTCCCGCAACACCCCTGTATTCCGGGCCTCAAATGGGCCCGGCATACCCCTGCGCAAGGCAGAAGTTCCAATTTTTTACCCTGACCAATCAGTCAAAATATTTTTTCAGGCAATTCGCCACCTCCGCTGAACTTTTGAAAAAAGCCTCCGGTCACAGCCAGTAAGCCATCACTTGGAACGGCCGTTTTAAAAGGCACTTGTAGCTTTACCGCCAGGGCCGCAGCCGCCCCCCCAGTGACATGGATTTAATGTTTTTCAGGAGTTATCCAATGGAGTTGAAGACGATGAAGACCAGCACTGCCAAATCCTCGTTTAATCACCTGCGCGGGCTTAAATTGGCCGCGCTGGCAATCGGCACCAGCTTCGTTCTGGCGGGCTGCGCCGGCAACCCTCCGACCGAGCAGTACGCGGTCACCCAGTCTGCAGTGAACAGCGCCGTCAGCGCCGGCGGCACCGAGTACGCTGCTGTAGAAATGAAGTCGGCCCAGGACAAGCTCAAGCAAGCCGAGATTGCCATGCACGACAAGAACTACGACGAAGCCCGCCGCTTGGCTGAACAAGCCGAGTGGGACGCTCGCGTCGCAGAGCGCAAGTCCCAGGCCGCCAAGGCTGAACAGGCCGTGAAGGATTCTCAGAAGGCTGTTGACGAGCTGCGTAAGGAAGGCATGCGCCCGGCTGCTATCCAGCAGAAGTAAGGCGCTTGCTGTGACCTAACCGCACCTGATATCGAATTGAAAGGACGACACGACTATGCGTAAACAATTGATGATCCCTGCCCTGCTGGCGATGAGCGTTGCACTGGCGGCTTGCTCCACTCCGCCGAACGCGAACCTGGAAAACGCACGGACCAACTTCTCCGCCCTGCAGACCAACCCGCAGGCCACCAAGCTGGCGGCGCTGGAAACCAAAGACGCCAGCGAATGGCTGGACAAGGCTGACAAGGCCTACCGCGATAAAGAAGACCAGAAGAAAGTCGACCAGTTGGCCTACCTGACCAACCAACGCGTTGAAGTGGCCAAAGACACCATCGTGCTGCGCGAATCCGAAGCCAAGCTCAAAAACGCCGGCGACGAACGCGCCCGCGCATTGCTGGACGCTCGCGATGCGCAAATCAAGCAACTGCAAGACAGCTTGAACGCCAAGCAAACCGATCGCGGCACCCTGGTGACCTTCGGTGACGTGCTGTTCGCCACCAACAAGTCCGACCTGAAATCCAGTGGCCTGGTCAACATCACCAAGCTGGCCCAGTTCCTGCGCGACAACCCGGACCGCAAAGTGATCGTCGAAGGCTACACCGACAGCACAGGTTCCGACTCGTACAACCAGAGCCTGTCGGAGCGTCGTGCGGCTTCGGTACAACGTGCACTGGCTCAACAAGGCGTGGACATCTCGCGTATCGTGACCCAGGGTTATGGCAAGGAATACCCGGTTGCCGACAACACCAGCGTGTCGGGCCGTGCCATGAACCGTCGCGTCGAAGTGACCATTTCCAACGACAACCAGCCGGTCAAGCCACGTTCGTCGATGGCGAACTGATTTGATTGAAGCGGTATGAAAAACCCACCTTACGGTGGGTTTTTTTACGGCTTGTCTAACTCAATCGTACGCGCCGTGTGGTAGTCCGGCATATTTATCTTCGAACTATAACTATTCTCTGACGGCGTGTGCGCCTGCTGCTGATCCTTTTTCTGCTTGACGTAGCTGCGCTCCAGCGCCTCATGCGTCCTGACCATGTTCAACATATTGCGTATCGCAACATTATCTATCGCCACTTTCTCGGCCCCGCTCGGTATAAATCACAACGCTATCTGTGGCTAGTGACACAAAACGGTTCCAGCTATACACGTCATTGGGGTGGAGGAATTTGAATCTGTCCGCCACCGCTGCCAGATCCAGTCTGCTGCCCGCCGCCTGCGCCTGGGCTCTGCTTAACCTGAGCGGCTTGCCGGCTCAGGAGCGCTTCCAATTCCACTTCTTCGGGGCTTTTCCCCGTACCGTGGCTCCCCCCACCCGCCTGCGAGCCGCCCACGCCTTGAGCTTTTTGCTGCGCAATCAGATTGATCAACGCTTTGATGCGCTGGTTGATTTCGTCTGGTTCAACGGATTGCTGACCAGCTCCCTGGGTATTGCAATGACCCTGGCAAGAAGCAATTTTATCAAGCATATAGATGACTCCAGTTTGAGTGACTGCGTTGACTTAACCTGCGCTGCTGTGCAGTTCAAAATCTGTGGTAGCTCACTCAAAATGGTTCCAGCTTTCCGACACTCTGCGTCCTATCGTTGAAGTTGCGGTGTCTCCTGCCCCATGCAACGCACCGCCTGCTTCTTATTGTTCACCAGTACGCCGCTGAGGCCTTTCTGCTCGGTATCGAACATCACCAGTACACCGTCGACGCACTGCGCCACTTGCGCGGCCGGCGTCACGGAGATCTTGTAGTCCTCGCCGGGCACGGTCTTGAGCATGGTGAAATCGCTGAGCAGCAGCGCATCTTCCGGTTTGGCAAAGTGCAGGTAACCGTAGAACCACAGGCAACCGACGGTACCGATGATGGTGCCAATGCCGGTGAGGATCAGCGGAATCATGTTGCGTTCTTCGCTCATTGCGGGCTCTCTGATGAATCAGGTTTGGGAGTGGGGTAGTTCGGAATTTCGCCCAGCCGGCGCAGGCCGTTGAAGTGCTGCGGGTCATCCAGGTAGCGCAGCATCACGGTTTGCCAGGTCTTGTCGGCAAAGGTCTGCACGTGGCCACCTCGGGTCAGTTGCAATACCCGTGGCGGCGGTGCGGCCTGGTACAGGCGAATGCCGTTGTTCACAGGCACGATCGGGTCATCCAGGCTGTGAAACAACAGCTTCGGCACGCCCGTCAGCCGTGGCATGGCAGCGATCGCGCTGTCGCCGTCCGGCACCAGCCAGGAAAGGGGCACCTGCAAGGGCCATGTTAACCATGAGGTGCTCAGGGCGAATTGTCCTACGTCACGATAACTGGCGGGCACGCCGTCCAGCACCAGCGCCTTGAGCCGGGATTGACGCTCCGGGTGGGCTGCCAGGTAGTGCACCGCCAGTGCGCCGCCCAGGCTTTGGCCCAGCACGATCAGCGGCTGGCCCTGGGTTTCGGGGGCTTTGTCGATCCAGTTGAATGCGGCGTCCACGTCCTGATACACCGCGGGTAATGAGGGCTTGCCTTGGGACAATCCATAACCACGATAGTCGAGCAGCAACACTTGGTAACCCTGCTCGGGCAACCACCAGCTACCGCCCAAGTGCCAGGCCAGGTTGCCGCCGTTGCCGTGCAGGTGCAGCACCGTGCCCTTGAGCGCAACGCCGGGTTTGGCCGGCAGCCACCAGGCGTGGAGCTTGACGCCGTCGGCGGTGGTCAGGGTGACGTCGCGGTACTCAAGGTGTGCCTTTTCCGGCGTGAACGGCAGGCCCGGTTCAGGGTAGAACAGCAGCGAGCTGCAGCCGCTCAAGGTGAGTAGCAGGCATAGAATGCCGAGGATTCTCATCCGTTGAAGCCTCATATTAAAAATGCCTCTGTAGGAGCGAGCTTGCTCGCGAAGAACGTCGACGATGACGCGTACATTCAGGATGAGCGCGGTGTCCTGGAGTTCTTCGCGAGCAAGCTCGCTCCTACAGGGGTTAGCGGTGCTTAAAGGATATTCGAGTAATCCGCCTCGATCCGATCCAGGCTCAAGTGGTTGAGGAAGTTGGAGAAACACATCCAGGCCGCCAGCGCGTTCATGTCGCGGAACTGCTCCGGCAGGTATTTGGGCGGTACCACCAGGCCTTCATCGACCAGCTGGCGCAGGGTACGCATGTCTTCCAGCGTAGTCTTGCCACAGAACAGCAGCGGCACTTGTTCCAGCTTGCCTTTGCGCACGGCGAGCTGGATGTAGTTGTAGACCATGATGAAGCCCTTGAGGTAGGACAAGTCCTTGGTAAACGGCAGACCGTTGGGCACCGAACCACGGAATACGCGGCTGGCGTTGCCATAGCTTTCGGCCATTTCAAAGCCTTGCTCGCGGAAGAACTCGAACACCTGGAGGAAGTCGGCGCCCTCTTCCACCATGTGGATGGCGCGGGTGCGGTTGGTCAGTTTGCGCAGGCGGCTTGGGTAGGAGGCGAAGGTGATGATCTCCATCAGGATCGCCAGGCCTTCCTGGGTCACGGTAGACGATGGTGGGCCCTTGGACAGGAAAGTGCAGATCGGCTGGTTCTGGCCATTGAGCGTGGTGCCGACATGCACCAGGCCTTCATGCACTTCCAGGGCGCGCACATCGCGGTCGTTGAACATCGCGTCGGCGCGGATCTTGATGTAGTCGGCGCCCGCCGCGGCGTCGGCGACGATACCGTCGGACTCGAACACGCGGATCGTCTCTTCGGCTTCGCCAAACACTTTGTTCAGGCGGGTTTGCAGCAGGGCCACGGCGTCCTTGGCGGTGAGGGTCTTGGCTTCGTCCTTGAGGTCGCCACGGCCGTCAATATTGTTCAGGTAGTCGGACAACATCAGGCCCAAGTCAGCCAGGGTCGGGTCGCCGGCGTGGAAGGCATCGGAGGCGGCACCGTACAACTCCTGGGAAATCAGGCCGAAATCCTCGGTGCCGCGCGCTTCAAGCATGCGCACCACCATGCGGTATTCCTTGCACATACGGCGCATGATCTGCCCCACCGGGCTGAACTGGCCAAGGCGGCGGGTGATATCGCGCTCGATGTTCTGGAATTCCAGCTTCACCGCACTGGAGTCGAACGACAATGGCCGGTTCAGATAGTAATCACGATCGACTGCGGGCATTTCCTTGCCCTTGGCCTTGAGGAATCCCTGGCGAATGTTGTCGTCCCACTTCACGGCGTCGAGGACGCGTATCGGTGTTTGCGCCAGCACAATGCGATCGGACAAGGTGCGTATCGTCTGCTGGTAATCGTCCACCCGGTGCTTCCTCTTGAACGTTATTGGCCCGCGCGCCGGTAGCGCACGGCTTCCACGAATACATCGGCGTTGGCCGGGTCATCCAGGTAGGCAAACACCTGGTCCATGTCGGTGTCGACCAACACCCCATCGCCTTCGGCGGTTTCCACGGTGCTGCCATGCAGCGCCTGTTGGCCGATGGCCTGGTGGATCTGGTCGAGGTCGAGGTTGTAGACCACCAATTCGTGCTTTTCGTTGATCTCAAAGCCGGCCAGGATGAAATGCCCACCCAGTTTGGCCGGCAACGGCGCCGACAGGTACCAGCGATTGCCATGGCGCGAAACCGTAAACAGGTACTCGTCGCGCTGGCCCGGTTTGGCTGTAGGGTAGCTCACAGCTTTATAACGGTGTTCGCCGGCGCGGGTGATGTGCAGATTGAGCGGCTCGCCCCAGGCGTTCTTGCTGGCCCATTGGCCCAGCAGCTCATGCGGCGCCGCTTCGCGCGCGGGCAGCGGGTTCTTGAAGGTGACCAGGCAACCGCTGAGCAGTAGGAACGACAAGGCGATTACCGCAAGGCGCCAGGTTTTCATGTAATACCCCGTCAGATGTGGGCGCTGGCTTGCCTGCGATACAGGCACCTCGATACTTCAGGTACACCGAGGTGATGCTATCGCAGGCAAGCCAGCTCCCACATAAAGCAGATCGCCCACAGGCCTGGCTAGACCGAGGCCAACACCAAATGCATGTAACGCTTGAGAATCTCAAGCATCTCTTCGCCGGTCAGGGGCTCTGCGCCGCCCAACAGGCCCTGATATTCCATCCGACTGATTATCGCCGTCAACACTTTGGCATCCTGTTGCGGTTCGCGCGAGCCCAATACCTGGAAAAACTGCCCGGTGCCCTGCAACAGGATCTGCTGATGGGAACGCACCAATTCGGCAAGGCGCGGGTTGAGCAATGCCTCCTGGCGAAAGGCCTGCTCGGCCATCAGGTGTTCTCGGCGGTTGGTCAGTTGGCGTAAGACATAATCGGCGGTCAGCCTTGCGATGTCATCGGCCAGTTGCGAGCGCGATGCCGGGCTGCCGTCGCCGTACGCGACCATTTCGCGCAGCAGGCCTTCGTTACGCACCCAGAGCTTGCCCATGAAGGCGGCGCTGCGTTCGACGTATTGGGCAAAGGTATCGGTAAGCAAGTCATCGATATCCTTGAAATAGTAGGTGGTGGCCGACAGCGGCACCCCCGCTTCCGCCGCCACCGCCCGATGGCGCACGGCCCGTACGCCGTCGCGCACCACGATACGCATGGCTGCGTCGAGAATGTCCTGCCTGCGTTGTTCGCTGCCGCGACGGCTGGCCTTGCGGCCCTGGTACTGGACGCTTTCAGCCACGGCAGCGGCAATGCCGGCGGCGCCTTCTTGTGCGGTTACGCGGTTCACGACAGACTTCCTTATTGGGTGACGCGGAGCGTCACGGTATGCATTCCCACGCAGAGCGTGGGAACGATCATCCCGCGCAGAGCGTGGGAACGATAACCTGGCGCTGTTTGCTTGACGCTTATAAACGCCGCATAAAAAAGCCGCCTTATAAAAGGCGGCTCTGAATTTCGCTACGGTTACGCTTGGGGCCGCATGTGCGGGAACAGGATCACATCGCGGATCGACGGCGAGTCGGTCAACAACATCACCAGGCGGTCGATGCCGATGCCTTCACCGGCCGTTGGCGGCATGCCGTATTCCAGGGCGCGGACGAAGTCAGCGTCGTAGTGCATGGCCTCGTCGTCGCCGGCGTCCTTGTCGGCCACCTGGGCCATGAAGCGCTCGGCCTGATCTTCCGCGTCGTTAAGCTCGGAGTAGGCGTTGGCGATTTCGCGGCCGCCGATGAACAGCTCGAAACGGTCGGTGACGTTCGGGTTGTCATCGTTGCGACGGGCCAGCGGCGACACCTCGAACGGGTACTGGGTAATGAAGTGCGGCTGTTCCAGCTTGTGCTCCACCAACTCCTCGAAAATCATCACCTGCAGTTTGCCCAGGCCTTCGAAGCCGAGCACCTTGGCCCCGGATTTCTTGGCGATGGCACGGGCCTTGTCGATGTCGTTCAGGTCGTCGGCGGTCAGCTCGGGGTTGTACTTGAGGATCGAATCGAACACCGACAGGCGCACGAACGGCTCGCCGAAGTGGAACACCTTGTCGCCGTACGGCACGTCGGTGCTGCCCAATACCAACTGCGCCAGCTCGCGGAACAGTTCTTCGGTCAGGTCCATGTTGTCTTCGTAGTCGGCGTAGGCCTGGTAGAACTCCAACATGGTGAATTCCGGGTTGTGGCGGGTCGAGACACCTTCGTTACGGAAGTTGCGGTTGATCTCGAATACCTTCTCGAAGCCGCCGACCACGAGGCGCTTGAGGTACAGCTCCGGCGCGATACGCAGGAACATTGGCAGATCCAGCGCGTTGTGGTGAGTTTCGAACGGCTTGGCCGCAGCGCCACCAGGAATGGTTTGCAGCATCGGGGTTTCCACTTCCAGGAAGTCACGCTGCATCAGGAAGCTGCGGATGTGGGCGATGACCTGCGAACGCACGCGGAAGGTCTTGCGCACGTCTTCGTTGACGATCAAGTCAACGTAGCGCTGGCGGTAGCGTTGCTCGGTGTCGGTCAGCCCATGGTGCTTGTCCGGCAGCGGACGCAGCGACTTGGTCAGCAGGCGCACGTGGGTCATTTCAACGTACAGGTCGCCCTTGCCGGAACGCGCCAGGGTGCCTTCGGCTGCGATGATGTCGCCCATGTCCCAGGTTTTCACCGCGGCCAGGGTTTCTTCGGAAAGGGTCTTGCGGTTGACGTAGACCTGGATACGCCCGGTCATGTCCTGGATTACCATGAACGAGCCACGGTTGAGCATGATGCGACCTGCCACCTTGACCGGGATCGCAGCCTCTGCCAGTTCTTCCTTGGTCTTGTCCGCGTATTGAGTCTGCAAGGCCTCGCAGTAGTTTTCGCGGCGGAAGTCATTGGGGAAGGCATTGCCCTTGGCGCGCTCGGCAGCAAGCTTTTCCTTGCGCAGGGCGATCAGGGAGTTTTCTTCCTGTTGCAGGGCTTGCGGATCGAGTTGTTGGTCGCTCATGTCTTTTGATTTTCCATCAGGTTCGTTGTCCCCGGCCTGTGGCCGGGGATCGCCTACAGTCTTTACAGCCCCGATTTCAGGCTGGCTTCCAGGTATTCGTCGATATCGCCGTCGAGTACCTTGTCGCAGTCACTGCGTTCGATGTTGGTGCGCAGATCCTTGATCCGCGACGCATCGAGCACATAAGAACGGATCTGGTGGCCCCAGCCGATATCCGACTTGGTGTCTTCCAGCGCCTGGGAAGCGGCGTTGCGCTTCTGCATTTCCTGCTCGTACAACTTGGCCCGCAGCATTTTCATGGCGGTGTCCTTGTTCGCGTGCTGGGAACGTTCGTTCTGGCAACTGACCACGGTGTTGGTCGGTACGTGGGTAATACGTACGGCCGAGTCGGTGGTGTTGACGTGCTGACCACCGGCGCCGGAGGAGCGGTAGGTGTCGATGCGCAGATCGGCCGGGTTGATCTCGATTTCCACCTTGTCGTCGATCTCTGGCGAGACGAAAACCGCGCAGAACGAGGTGTGGCGACGGTTGCCGGAGTCGAACGGGCTCTTGCGCACCAGGCGGTGCACGCCGATCTCGGTGCGCAGCCAGCCAAAGGCGTATTCGCCCTTGATATGCACGGTCGCGCCCTTGATACCGGCGACTTCACCGGCGGACAGTTCCATGATGGTCGCTTCGAAACCGCGTTTGTCCGCCCAGCGCAGGTACATGCGCAGCAGGATGTTGGCCCAGTCCTGGGCCTCGGTGCCGCCGGAACCGGCCTGGATGTCCAGGTAGGCGTTGTTCGGGTCCATTTCGTGGCTGAACATGCGGCGGAATTCGAGCTTGGCGAGGTTCTCCTCGAGACGGGCCAGCTCGGCGACGACATCGCCCACTGCGCCTTCGTCGTCTTCTTCGACGGCCATGTCCAGCAGGTCACGGCAATCGGCCAGACCGGTGTTCAGTTCATCGAGGGTGTCGACGATCTGCGCCAGCGCAGCGCGCTCGCGGCCCAGTTCCTGGGCGTATTCAGGTTTGTTCCAGACAGCGGGATCTTCAAGCTCGCGATTGACTTCGGTCAGACGCTCATGCTTTTGATCGTAGTCAAAGATACCCCCGAATAGTTTCGGAGCGCTCGGACAGGTCCTTGATGGTGTTAAGGATCGGGTTGATTTCCATGGCGGGCAGCACTCGTTGGCGAACTTTTGAAAGCCGGCGAGTATAACGGCAAATGGGGTCAAACGGCAGCCCGCTTGGCGAAAAGGCGAGTTTGATGACCGATGAATATCCAATGTGGGAGCGGGCTTGCTCGAAGACGGTGTGTAGTGAGCGGGCTTGTCGAATCGTCGCACCGCCCGCGCTGGGCTGCGAAGCAGCCCCAATAAAGACACCGCGCAGTTCCAGATAAAACCAGGTCGCCTGGTTTGGGGCGGCTTCGCCACCCAGCGCGGGACAAGCCCGCTCACTACAGACCGCTATCGCAGGCAAGCCAGCTCCCACATGAGATCCGCGTTGTCTGGATTACTCGATCCCGACTTGATTGCGCCCATTATGCTTGGCCGTATACAACCCCTTGTCCGCCGCCATGATCAACTTCCGGCAATCGGTGCCCTGCACCGGGGTCATCGTCGACAGGCCGATGCTGATGGTCAGGCTTGCGCCCTCGGCGGGGGCGATGTGCGGGATTTTCAGTGCCGCCACCGCCATGCGCAGTTTCTCGGCCACCAGCCGCGCGCCACCTGGCGAGGTGTTGGGCAGCACCAGGGCAAACTCTTCGCCGCCATAACGCGCCGGCAGGTCGGAAGGACGGCTGCTGGCTTCACGGATGGTGTTGGCGACTTTGCGCAAGGCTTCGTCACCCTCGACGTGGCCAAAGCTGTCGTTGTAGGTCTTGAAGAAGTCCACGTCGATCATCAGCAGCGACAGCTGGGTCTGGTCGCGCATGGCACGGCGCCATTCCAGCTCCAGGTACTCATCGAAGTGACGACGGTTCGACAGCCCGGTAAGCCCGTCGGAGTTCATCAGCCGTTGCAGCACAAGATTGGTGTCCAGCAGTTGCTGCTGGCTGACGCGCAACGCGCGATAAGCCGCATCCCGTTGCAGCAAGGTCATGTAGGAGCGCGAGTGATAGCGAATACGCGCCACCAGTTCGATGTTGTCCGGCAGCTTGACCAGGTAATCATTGGCCCCGGCCGAGAACGCCGCGCTCTTGATCAGCGGGTCTTCCTTGGTCGACAGCACGATAATCGGGATATTCGCGGTCGCCGGGTGGTTGCGGTATTCGCGCACCAGGGTCAGGCCGTCAAGACCAGGCATCACCAGGTCTTGCAGGATAACGGTCGGCTTGATGCGGATCGCCTGGGCAATCGCCTGGTGCGGGTCGGCGCAGAAATGAAAGTCGATGTTTTCTTCATGGGCCAGGCCACGCCGCACGGCTTCACCGATCATGGCCTGGTCGTCGACCAGCAACACCATGGCGGCGTTTTCGTCGGTCTTGATGTCGTCGATCTGTAAATCATTCATGTGCAGTCACCTGAATTACTTCCTGCTGGCCAGCACTGCGCAGGGGAGTGATCATATTGCAAACACCTCCAGCAATCGGGGCGCAATCCTGTCCAGTGGGCGAATTTCAACAGCGGCATCAATAGCCGCCGCCGCTTTGGGCATGCCATACACCGCCGAGCTTTGCTGATCCTGGGCGATGGTCAAATAACCTTGTTCACGCAGTAACTTGAGGCCCTGGGCCCCGTCGCGCCCCATGCCGGTCAACAGAACGCCGACGGCATCGCCATTCCAGTGGCTGGCCACGCTTTCGAAAAAAACATCGATCGAAGGCCGGTAGATCTCGTTCACCGGCTCTGCGGTATAGGCTAGCGTGCCATTCTTCAATAGACGAATGTGATGGTTGGTGCCGGCCAGCAGCACCACGCCACTTTGCGGTGGCTCGCCTTCGCGGGCCAGGCGCACCGGCAGGCCGGAGGCGCTGCTCAGCCACTCGGCCATGCCGGCGGCGAACACCTGGTCCACATGCTGCACCAGCACAATGGCGGCCGCAAAGTTCCGGGGCAACCCCTTGAGCAGGACTTCCAGCGCAGCCGGGCCACCGGCCGAGGAGCCGATGGCCACCAGGCTCTGGCGTTTGCCGGTGATACGCGGCGCAACGCTTTCAGCCCGCACACGGCTGCCGCGCTGGCCGATCAACCAGCCGATATTGAGGATCTTGCGCAGCAGCGGCGCAGCAGCGTCCTTGGGGTTGCCGACGCCCAGGGGCGGCGTGTCCACCACATCCAGGGCGCCGTGGCCCATGGCCTCGAACACGCGGCTGACATTGGCCTGGCGGTCGACCGTCACAATGACGATCGCGCACGGGGTCTCGGCCATGATCCGCCGAGTGGCTTCAACGCCGTCCATCACCGGCATGATCAGGTCCATCAGGATCAGGTCCGGGGTTAGTTCGGCGCAGCGCTGCACCGCTTCCAGGCCATTGCTGGCTACCCACACCACCTGGTGCGCGGGCTCGAAGCTCAAGGCGCGACGCAAGGCTTCCACCGCCAGGGGCATGTCATTGACGATTGCAATCTTCATGCCCGCGCGCCTCCGATCAGTTCCACCACGGCGTCCAGCAGGGCATCATCATGAAAACTGGCTTTGGCCAAATAATAGTCGGCGCCGGCGTCCAGTCCCCGACGTCGGTCTTCTTCGCGATCCTTGTAGGACACCACCATCACCGGCAACGATTGCAGGCGACTGTCACGGCGCAAGAGTGTGACCAATTCAATACCGTCCATACGAGGCATATCAATATCTGTGATCAACAGGTCAAAGTCTTCGGAACGCAAGGCGTTCCAGCCGTCCATGCCATCGACCGCCACGGCCACTTCGTAACCACGATTAAGCAATAATTTGCGCTGCAGCTCACGCACGGTCAGCGAGTCGTCGACCACCAGCACCCGCTTGCGCGGCGCCTCGGTGGTTTGTTGGTTGCGCCGGGCAATCCGTTCCAGTCGGCCGGTATTGAGCAGTTTATCCACCGAGCGCAACATGTCCTCCACGTCGACGATCAACACCACCGAGCCGTCATCCAGCAGGGCGCCGGCGGAGATATCCTGGACCTTGCCCAGGCGATCATCCAGCGGCAGCACCACCAGCGTACGCTCGCCGACAAAGCGTTCCACGGCAATCCCGTACACCGCATCGCGCTCGCGGATCACCACCACTTTGAGCGTTTCGGACTGACCCTGCCCTGCCGGACGCTGCAACAGTTGACTGGCGGCGACGAGTCCTACATGCCGGCCTTCGTGCCAGAAATGCTGGCGGCCTTCCAATTGCACGATATCGTCCGGCGCCAGGTCGCACATGCGCTCGATATGGGCCAGCGGAAACGCGTAGGCTTCTTCGCCGACCTCCACTACCAGGCTGCGTACTACCGACAGGGTCAGCGGCACTTCGAGGTGGAAACGGCTGCCCTGCCCCGCTGTCTGCTCCAGCACCACGGCACCACGCAACTGGCGGACCATATGCTGCACGGCATCCAGGCCCACCCCGCGTCCTGACACTTCAGTGACCTTGTCGCGCAGGCTGAAACCCGGCAGGAACAGGAACGTCAGCAACTCTTCTTCGCTCAAGCGCAGCGCGGTTTCAAGCGGTGACAGATGCCGGTCGACGATGGTGCCGCGCAGGCGCTCCAGGTCGACGCCATTGCCGTCATCGCTCAACTCCAGCACCAGCAAACCGGCCTGGTGAGACGCGCGCAGGCGGATCAGGCCCTCGGCCGGCTTGCCCGCCAACAAACGTTGCTCAGGCATTTCGATGCCGTGGTCGACGGCATTGCGCAACAGGTGGGTGAGCGGCGCTTCGAGTTTTTCCAGTACATCGCGGTCGACCTGAGTCTTTTCACCCTCGATTTCCAGGCGCACCTGCTTGCCCAGGCTGCGGCCGAGGTCGCGCACCATGCGGGCTTGGCCAGCCAGCACATCGGCAAACGGACGCATGCGGCAGGCCAGCGCGGTGTCGTAGAGCACTTGGGCGCGCTGCCCGGCCTGCCAGCCGAACTCGTCCAGCTCGGCGGTTTTTTCCGCCAGCAAGGTCTGGGCCTCGCTGAGCAGGCGGCGAGTGTCCGCCAGGGCTTCCTGGGCTTCAAGGCTCAGAGGCTGGGTCTTGAGTTGCCCATCCAGGGCCTCCATCGCCCGTATGCTCTGGTTCTGAATGCGCTTGAGGCGCTGCAGGCTGGCCAGGTAAGGCTTGAGCCGCTGGGTTTCCACCAGGGATTTGCTCGACAGGTCCAGCAGGCTGTTCAAGCGCTCGGCGGTCACCCGCAGGACGCGCTCGCCGCCTTCTGTCAGGCGTTTGCCCTGGCGTGGCGGCTCGGCGGCAACCGGCGGCGCGGGTTCGGGTTCCGGTGGCGGCTCTTCAACGACGGGCGCGGGGGCCGGTTCAGTCGGCGGCGTCGGCGTCGGCGTCGGCGGCGCTTTGATCGGTGCCTGTGACGGGTCCAGCAGGCGCTCCATCAATGCGACATAAGCTTGGATATCCGCAGGCCCCACGTCATTGCCCGGCGTGGCGATGCGCATCAGCAGGTCGGTGCCCTGCAGCAACGCGTCGATGTGTTCGGGTTGCAGGCGCAGGCGGCTTTCCTGGGCGCTGACCAGGCAATCCTCCATGACATGGGACACGCTGACCCCGGCGTCTACCCCGACAATGCGCGCGGCGCCCTTGAGCGAGTGCGCCGCGCGCATGCACGCCTCCAGCTGGTCGGCCTGGGTCGGGTTGCGCTCCAGGGCCAGCAGGCCCGCGCTCAGTACCTGGGTCTGCGCATCGGCTTCCAGGCTGAACAGTTCCAGCAGCGAGGCATCGCGCATCTGGTCGGGGGTCATGTGAGGCTCCGGGTCACGGCGGTCAGCAATTGCGCCTCGTCCAGCCACCGCAGGCTGCGGCCTTTCCACTGCAACACGCCCTGGGTGAAGCGCCCGCTGGCCTGGGTGCCCGAGGCGGATGCCGCCTTCAAGATGCGCTCATCGATGGCATGGATACCGTCGACTTCATCCACCGGCACCACCACCGGGCCATTCTGCGCGGCGATGATAAGCATGCGCGGCATTATGCGCCCACCGCTGGCGCCACGGGTCGTGTCGTCCAGCCCCAGCAGGTCCACCAGCGACAGGCACGCCACCAGCGCGCCACGCACATTCGCCACGCCCAGCAAGGCGCGGGAGCGCTGGTGCGGCAGGGAATGAATCGGTTGCAGCGGCGCCACTTCCACCAGGCATCGGGTGGCAATGCCCAGCCATTCTTCGCCGAGACGAAACATCAGCAGGGAGCGCGTGATCACGTCCTCGCCCCGCTCCATGGCGGCGTGCGGGCGATGGGCGTCCTGCTGCAAGGCGTAACGGTCGAGCAAGCGCGTGGCGGCTGCCGAGTACACCGAGCAGTTGCGGCAATGGATATGGTCAGCCAGCAGCGGGCAGGACTTGTCGCCATGGATACCGATGCGGTTCCAGCAGTCGTCGATGGCTTGGGCATCGGCCAGGGTCAAGTCCAGGCCTGCGGTGTCGAGCGCCTCGGTGTTATTCATCGTTTGGACTCACTGTCAGCTCGCTCGCTACGGGCGGCCCGCGCCTGCAAGCGACGCGCCCCCGCATTGTCGCCCTGGGCCTCAAGCAATGCGGCCAGGTGCATCAAGGCCTGCGGGTGCTGAGGGTCCAGGTACAAGGCTTTTCGATAATAGCCCTGGGCTTCCAGGGCATTGCCGGCCACGTCGCTGAGCAGCCCCAGCCAGTAAAACACCTGGGCGGCCGGCGGGTGGTGGTTCAGATAATGCTCGCAAGCAGCGCGGGCATCAAAGCTTTTGCCTTCGTTGGCCAGGGTGGCGATGCGGCTGAGCAGGTCGGCCGCGTCGGAGTGCGGCGCTTTGGCCGGCAGTATCGGGGCGCTGATCGTGCTGAACGGCCGCGGCCTGATCGGAATCGATGCCGCGCTGCGCTGAGGCATAGGCGCCGGGATCGGCACCGACATGGACATGAACACCGGCCGTGGTTCCGGCTTGACCGGCTCGGCCTGCCGACTGAACGCAAAGGACTGCGGCACCCCAATCGAACGCATGCCATGGCGCCCCAGCAGCCCCCCCTCGGCCGGGCCGATAAACAGCACGCCGTCCATATGCGTCAGGCCCTTGAGCACCTCGAACACCTGCTGTTGGGTCGGCTGGTCGAAGTAGATCAGCAGGTTGCGGCAGAACACAAAGTCATAGCTCGCCTCATTGGCCAGCAGCGCCGGGTCGAGCAGGTTGCCGACTTGCAGGCGCACTTGTTCGCGCACGCGGTCGGCGATGTGGTAGCCGTCGCCATACTCGATGAAATGCCGGTCGCGAAAAGCCAGGTCACCGCCGCGAAACGAGTTACGGCCATACACCCCGCGTCGCGCGCGCTCCACTGACAACGGGCTGACATCCAGGCCCAGCACCTTGAACTGGTGCGGCGCCAGGCCCGCATCCAGCAGCGCCATGGCAATCGAATAGGGCTCCTCCCCCGTGGAGCACGGCAAACTGAGGATGCGCAGCGCGCGCATCTGCTTGATCTCGGCCAGGCGCGCGATAGCCAGGCGGGCCAGGGTCGCAAAGGATTCGGGGTAACGGAAAAACCAGGTTTCGGGGACGATCACCGCTTCGATCAGTGCCTGCTGTTCATGCTCGGAACTTTGCAGGTGTTGCCAATATTCGCCGGGCGTTTGCGCATTGACCGCCTGAGTGCGCTGGCGCACCGCGCGCTCGATGATTGCTTCGCCGACCGACGCGACGTCCAGGCCGATACGCTCTTTGAGGAAAGCAAAGAAACGCGGGTCGTCGCTCATACGCTCAGCTCGGCGGAAAACAGCACGGTGCGCACGTCATCGGTGAGCAATTCATTGACGCCGATCCACTGCATCAAGCCCAGGGCGTCCTCACGCACCGGCCCCAAGTAAGGCGCCTCGCGGTTGTCCAGGCCATAGGGCTTGAACTCGCCAAGGTCGCACCGCAGGGTGTCGGTGGCTTGTTCCAGGATCAGTCCCAGCCAGCGTGCCTGGGCCCAAGGCTGCGGCTGGTAATTGACCAATACCAGGCGCGTGCTGGTACGGGCCTGGGCCGGTTTGCCGAAGGCCAGGATGCTGAGGTCGATCACCGGCACCAACGCACCGCGATGGGCGAAGATGCCCGCCACCCATGCCGGCGCATGGGCGATCGGCTTCAAAGGCAGGCGCGGCAGCACCTCGGCCACTTCGGTGGCCTTGAGGGCATAACGCTCGCTGCCGATGTTAAACACCAGGAACAACGCTTTTTTCGCTGCCGGGACGGCGCCGCGTTTAGCCGCGAGGTCGCTCATCAGACTTTGAAACGCGACACGCCGCTGCGCAGACCGACCGCAACCTGGCTCAGTTCATCGATGGCAAAGCTGGCCTGGCGCAGGGACTCCACCGTCTGGCTGCTGGCATCGCCCAGTTGCACCAGCGCGTGGTTGATCTGCTCGGCGCCGGTGGCCTGGGCCTGCATGCCTTCGTTGACCATCAACACCCGCGGCGCCAAGGCTTGGACCTGATGGATGATCTGTGACAGTTGCTCGCCGACTTGCTGCACTTCAAACATGCCGCGCCGCACTTCTTCGGAAAACTTGTCCATACCCATCACACCGGCGGAGACGGCCGACTGGATTTCACGCACCATCTGCTCGATATCGTAGGTCGCCACCGCGGTCTGGTCGGCGAGGCGGCGTACTTCGGTGGCAACCACGGCAAAACCGCGGCCGTATTCACCGGCCTTCTCGGCCTCGATAGCGGCGTTGAGCGACAGCAGGTTGGTCTGGTCGGCAACCTTGACGATGGTGACCACCACCTGGTTGATGTTGCCGGCCTTCTCATTGAGGATCGCCAGCTTGGCGTTGACCAGGTCGGCGGCGCCCATCACCGAGTGCATGGTCTCTTCCATGCGCGCCAGGCCTTGCTGGCCGGAACCGGCGGCGACCGACGCCTGGTCGGCGGCGGTGGAGACCTCGGTCATGGTGCGCACCAGGTCCTTGGAAGTGGCCGCGATTTCGCGGGACGTGGCGCCGATCTCGGTGGTGGTCGCGGCCGTTTCTGTCGCGGTCGCCTGTTGCTGCTTGGAGGTGGCGGCAATCTCGGTCACCGAGGTCGTCACCTGCACCGACGAGCGCTGCGCCTGGGACACCAGGGCCGTAAGCTCAGTCATCATGTCGTTGAAGCCGGTTTCCACCGCGTTGAATTCGTCCTTGCGCTCCAGGTTCAAGCGCTTGCTCAGGTCGCCATCGCGCATGGTTTCGAGGATATCGACGATGCGCTGCATCGGCGACATGATCGCGCGCATCAGCAGCAGCCCGCACAGGCCGGCGGCGAGGATGGCGATAACCAGCGACACGGCCATGCTGATCTTGGCCGACAGGACTGACTCGTCGATCGCCGCCGTGGCGCGATCAGACACATTCTTGTTTTCAGTGATGATGTCGTTGAGCTTCATGCGCCCTTCGGTCCAGATCGGCGTCAACTGCTCCTCGAGCAGCACGTTCGCCCCCGCCAGGTCCTTGGCTTCCACGCGTTCCAGCACTTGGGCCAAAACCTTGTTGTAGTTGATATGCGCGGCCTTGAAGTTGTCGAACTCCATGCGGTCGGCCTGGCTATGAACGGTTTTTTCGTAATTGGCCATCTGCTGTTCGATACGCGCCTCGAAGGACTTGTAGTCCGCCCTGTCGGCATTGGTGAACGCTTTGTCGTCCCGCAGGCCAATGATATCGATGGTTTCGAGGTAGCTGTCGACCCACGCGCTGCGGATCATCGAACTGAGATAAACCCCCGGCACCGCGTCGTCGCGCACCGATTCCTGGCTGGTTTCAATCTGCAGCAACCGTGAGTAGGACACCACGACCATCAGCAGCATGATCGCGATAATGACCGCAAAGCTCGCCAGAATCCGTTGGCGCAAGGTCCAATTCTTCACAGTGTTTCCTCGAAGTGCCGATCAAATGCGGGGGAGTATAGCCGAGCATTGGCCGTATTAAATCAATGGTTTCGCGCGTCAATAACGTTCATGCAAAACAAATGTGGGAGCGGGCTTGCTCGCGAATGTGGCGGGTCAGTCAACGTTGCAGTCACTGATCCACCGCTTTCGCGAGCAAGCCCGCTCCCACATTTTTATCGACTTGCAGCCGGTATTTATTAGCTTAGCCGCACTTGTTTTTCCAATTCAGCCTTCAAGCCTGGTTCGAGTTTCAGCTGGCGGGCCAGTTCGTCCAGGTAGGCCTTCTCCATGAAGTTTTCCTCATCCACCAGCATCACGCTGGCGATGTACATCTCGGCGGCCATTTCAGGCGTGCCCGCGGCCCGCGCGACGTCGGCGGGGTCCAGGGGTTTGTTCAGCTCGGCGTGCAGCCAGCTTTGCAGCTCACGGTCGTTATCCAGCTTGGTGAATTCGCCTTCGATCAGCGCGCGCTCGCGCTCATCTACATGGCCGTCGGCTTTGGCTGCGGCGACCAGCGCCTTGAGGATGCCCTGGCTATGCTGCTCGACCTGGGCCGGCGGCAGGCGGTCAATGGTCTGCGGCTCGCCCTGAGGCGCGCTGGCCTGCTGCGCCTGCCAATTGCCGTAGGCTTTGTAGGCGATGACGCCCAAGGCCGCCAGACCGCCGTAAGTCAGGGCCTTGCCGCCAAATTTGCGCGCTTTTTTATTGCCCATCAGCAAGCCCATGGCGCCAGCCGCCAGGGCGCCACCGCCCGCGCCACCGAGCAAACTGCCCAGGCCTGCACCGCCGAGCAGACCGCCCAGTGCGCCTTTGTCGTCCTGCTTACGTTGGCCGCCAGCCTTGTTTTGCAACATGTCCTGACCGGACTTGAGCAACTGATCGAGCAATACACGGGTATTCATTCGCAGCCTCCAGACACTTGGGTTCATAGGACCAATAGGCCGCCAGCGTAAAACTAAGTGCCAAAAAGGCCTTATCTAGAGTGCTTCCAGATGTAACGCGGCTACCCCTCGCTTAAATCGATATACACTCCAGCACATCTATAAAAACACCCCACTGGTGATTCCAGCATGATGACCTTGCGTCAAATCAGGCACTTTATTGCCGTGGCCGAAACGGGTTCGATCTCCGCCGCCGCGCAAACCGCCTTCATTTCCCAGTCCACCCTGACCCTGGCGATCCAGCAGTTGGAACAGGAAATCGGCGTCAACCTGTTCAACCGCCATGCCAAGGGCATGACCCTCACGCACCAGGGCCATCAATTCCTGCGCCAGGCGCACCTGATTCTCGCCACCGTCGACAACGCCAAGCGCAGCTTGCAACAGAGCACCGACCAAGTCGCCGGCCAGTTGATCATCGGCGTGACCAGCCTGGTCGCCGGCTATTACCTCGCAGACCTGCTGACGCGCTTCCAGCGCGCCTACCCCAACGTCGAAATCCGCGTGATGGAGGATGAACGCCCGTATATCGAGCATCTGCTGGTCAGCGGCGAAATCGACGTGGGCGTGCTGATCCTTTCCAACCTGGAAGACCGCCACGCGCTGCAGACCGAAGTCCTCACTCATTCGCCGCACCGCTTGTGGCTTCCGGCGCAACATCCGTTGCTGGAACACGACAGCATCAACCTGGCCGATGTGGCGCGCGAGCCGTTGATTCAATTGAACGTCGACGAAATGGGCCACAACGCCCAGCGCATGTGGACCGGTGCAGGCCTGCAACCGCGCGTAACCCTGCGCACCGCCTCCACCGAAGCGGTGCGCAGCCTGGTGGCGGCGGGCCTTGGCGTGTCGATCCAGCCGGACATGACCTACCGGCCCTGGTCGCTGGAGGGCGACATCATCGAAGCGCGGCCGATTGCCGACCTCAGCCAGACCCTCGACATCGGCCTGGCGTGGCGTCGGGGCACGTCACGTCCGGCGCTGGTGGATCCATTCCTCACCGTCGCCCGTGAACAACCGCACCCACGCAAGCCATCTATTTAATCGAATGCTGCTTTCAGTATTTAGTATTTGTTGACCTCGCGTCTGGCCTCTAGTCTCTCTACATCCATAAGAGAAAGGTCGGGGTGACTTGTAAGAGAACGCTCATGGCCCCACAAGAAAAGAGATCGCGAAAAATGTCCGGCGCGCCCACCCCGCTGCTCACTGCGTTGCTGATTGACGGCGAACTGGTCCAGGGCCAGGGCTTCGTCGAGCCGATTCTCAACCCGGCCACCGGCGAAGTGCTCACCCAGATCGCCGAAGCCAGCACCGAGCAAGTGGAGGCCGCGATCCTTGCCGCCCACCGCGCCTTTGCCGGCTGGTCGCGCACCACACCGCAGCAACGCTCCAATACCCTGCTGGGCATCGCCGACGCCATCGAGAAACAAGCCGACTACCTGGCCCGCCTGGAATCGCTGAACTGCGGCAAGCCGTTGCACCTGGCGCGCCAGGACGACTTGAGCGCCACCGTCGATGTGTTCCGCTTTTTCGCCGGGGCCGTGCGCTGCCAGACCGGGCAACTGAGCGGCGAGTACCTGCCGGGCTACACCAGCATGGTGCGCCGCGACCCCATTGGGGTCGTGGCTTCGATTGCGCCGTGGAATTACCCGCTGATGATGGCCGCCTGGAAGATCGCCCCGGCCCTGGCCGCCGGTAATACGTTGGTGTTCAAGCCGTCGGAACACACGCCGCTGTCGGTCCTCGCCCTGGCTCCCGTGCTCAACCAGTTACTGCCGCGCGGCGTGATCAACATTGTGTGTGGCGGCGGCGAAGGCGTCGGCAGCCATCTGGTCAGCCACCCCAAGGTGCGCATGGTTTCGCTGACCGGCGATATCGTCACGGGGCAGAAAATCCTGCAGGCCGCCTCCAAAACCCTCAAGCGCACGCACCTGGAACTGGGCGGCAAAGCCCCGGTGATCGTGTGCGACGACGCCGATCTGGCAGCCGTGGTCGAGGGCGTGCGCGCCTATGGTTACTACAACGCAGGCCAGGACTGCACCGCCGCATGCCGCATCTACGCCCAGGCCGGCATCCACGACAAGCTGGTTGCCGAACTGGGCGCGGCGGTCAGCAGCCTGCGGTTTGCCGGTAAACGCGACGCCGACAATGAACTGGGCCCGCTGATCAGCACGCGCCAGCGCGACCGTGTGGCCAGCTTTGTCGAACGCGCCCTCGGCCAACCGCACATCGAACGCATCACCGGCGCCGCCGTGCATTCCGGCGCGGGCTTCTATTACCAACCCACCCTACTCGCCGGCTGTAAACAAAATGATGAAATCGTGCAGCGCGAAGTGTTTGGCCCGGTGGTCACCGTGACCCGCTTCGACACGCTGGAACAGGCAGTGGACTGGGCCAACGACTCCGAATACGGTCTGGCCTCCTCGGTGTGGACCCAGAACCTGGACAAGGCGATGCAGGTGGCGGCGCGCTTGCAATACGGCTGCACCTGGATCAACAGCCATTTCATGCTGGTCAGCGAAATGCCCCATGGCGGCTTGAAACGCTCGGGGTATGGCAAAGATCTGTCCAGCGATTCACTACAGGACTACAGCGTGGTGCGCCACATCATGGCGCGCCACGGCCAGCATCTTTAAAACAACAACTAAGCTCATGCATCACTGGTTGCACACACTGCCCCGACCATAATTAAAGAAGAGGGAACCCCATGTCCGCGCATAAGACCGCACTGCTCAGTGCCTTGACCACCGCGCTGCTGGCCAGCGCCAGCCTTCAAGCCGCCGAACCGCTCAAGGCGCTAGGCGCCGGTGAGGGCCAGCTGGATATCGTCGCCTGGCCCGGCTATATCGAACGTGGCGAAAGCGACAAAGCCTACGACTGGGTCAGCGGTTTCGAAAAAGAAACCGGCTGCAAGGTCAATGTGAAAACCGCAGCAACCTCTGACGAAATGGTCAGCCTGATGGCCAAGGGTGGGTACGACCTGGTCACCGCGTCGGGCGATGCATCGCTGCGTTTGATCGTCGGCAAACGCGTGCAACCGATCAATACCGCGCTGATTCCCAACTGGAAGAACATCGACCCGCGTCTCAAGGATGCTCCCTGGTACGTGGTCGGCCAGCAAACCTACGGCACCCCGTACCAATGGGGCCCGAACGTATTGATGTACAACACCAACGTGTTCAAGACCGCGCCCACCAGTTGGAGCGTGTTGTTCGACGCGCAAAACCTGCCGGACGGCAAGCCCAACAAAGGCCGCGTGCAGGCCTACGACGGCCCGATCTACATCGCCGATGCGGCGTTGTACCTCAAGTCGACCAAACCCGAGCTGGGCATTCAGAGCCCTTACGAACTGACCGAAACCCAGTACAAGGCCGTGCTCGAACTGTTGCGCGCCCAGCAACCGCTGATCCACCGTTACTGGCACGACACCACTGTGCAAATGAGTGACTTCAAGAACGAAGGCGTGGTGGCCTCCAGCGCCTGGCCATACCAGGTCAACGGCCTGCAGAACGAGAAGCAGCCGATTACCTCGACCATCCCGAAAGAAGGCGCCACCGGCTGGGCCGACACCACCATGCTGCATACCGAAGCCAAGCACCCGAACTGCGCCTACAAGTGGATGGACTGGTCGCTGCAACCCAAGGTCCAGGGCGATGTCGCCGCCTGGTTCGGCTCGCTGCCGGCCGTGCCTGCCGCCTGCAAGGAAAGCGAACTGCTCGGCGCCGAAGGCTGCAAGACCAACGGGTTCGACCAGTTCGAGAAGATCGCTTTCTGGAAAACCCCGCAGGCTGAGGGCGGCAAGTTCGTGCCGTACAGCCGCTGGACCCAGGATTACATTGCGATCATGGGCGGGCGCTGACTGATCGTTCCCACGCTCCGCGTGGGAACGCAGCCCTGGACGCTCCGCGTCCGCTTTTAAAGTCGTGACGCAGAGCGTCACATGAGGCATTCCCACGCGGAGCGTGGGAACGATCCTTAACCGGGCCGCTGCGACGGCCCATGCTTTTTTCGGAGCACCGCACCATGACGCTTGCAGTCCAATTCACCCACGTTTCCCGTCAGTTCGGCGAAGTGAAAGCCGTCGACCGGGTTTCCATCGATATCCAGGACGGCGAGTTCTTTTCCATGCTCGGTCCTTCCGGTTCCGGCAAAACCACTTGCCTGCGCCTGATTGCCGGGTTCGAGCAGCCGAGCGCGGGCTCGATTCGTATCCACGGCGAGGAAGCTGCCGGCTTGCCGCCGTATCAGCGCGATGTGAACACAGTGTTCCAGGATTACGCGCTGTTCCCCCACATGAATGTGCGCGACAACGTGGCCTATGGCCTCAAGGTCAAGGGCGTGGGCAAGGCCGAGCGCCTCACGCGTGCCGAGGAGGCATTGGCCATGGTGGCGCTTGGCGGTTATGGCGAGCGCAAGCCGGTGCAGCTTTCCGGCGGCCAGCGCCAGCGCGTCGCCCTGGCCCGCGCATTGGTCAATCGCCCGCGCGTGCTGCTGCTGGATGAGCCGCTGGGCGCGCTCGACCTCAAGCTGCGCGAACAGATGCAGAGCGAGCTGAAAAAGCTGCAACGCCAGCTGGGCATCACGTTTATTTTCGTGACCCATGACCAGACCGAAGCGCTGTCGATGTCTGACCGCGTGGCGGTATTCAACAAGGGCCGCATCGAACAGGTCGACACCCCGCGCAACCTGTATATGAAGCCGGCCACTGCCTTTGTCGCCGAATTCGTCGGCACCTCCAACGTGATTCGCGGCGAGCTGGCCCAGCGCCTCGGCGGCAGTGCGCAGTCGTTCTCGATTCGTCCGGAACATGTGCGTTTTGCCGAGGGCCCGCTGGGCGCCGGCGAAGTGGAAGTCAGCGGCCTGCTGCATGACATCCAGTACCAGGGCAGCGCTACGCGCTATGAACTGAAACTGGAAAACGGCCAGGCGTTGAATATCAGCCAGGCCAATAACCAGTGGCTGGATATCAGCAGCGGCCATCAGCTCGGCCAGTCCGCCACCGCCCGCTGGGCGCGGGAAGCCATGACGCCGCTGACCGACAGCACAGGCGAGGTGTGACATGAGCCTGGCCGTTTCCCAACCGACGATGCGCAGGTTTTCCAACCTGCTGTACCGCAAGCCCAACCTGTACCTGGCGATGCTGCTGATACCGCCGTTGATCTGGTTCGGCGCGATCTACCTGGGGTCCCTGCTGACCCTGCTGTGGCAAGGCCTTTATACCTTCGACGACTTTACCATGGCCGTCACGCCGGACCTGACCCTGGCCAACTTCGCCGCGCTGTTCCAGCCGTCGAACTTCGACATCATCCTGCGCACCCTGAGCATGGCGATCGTAGTGTCGATCGCCAGCGCGGTGGTCGCGTTCCCGATTGCCTACTACATGGCGCGCTACACCACGGGCAAGACCAAAGCGTTCTTCTACATCGCCGTGATGATGCCGATGTGGGCCAGCTATATCGTCAAGGCTTATGCCTGGACGCTGCTGCTGGCCAAGGGCGGCGTGGCGCAGTGGTTTGTGCAGCACCTGGGACTGGAGCCGGTGTTGCAGTTCGTGCTGGGCATTCCCGGCGTGGGCGGCAGCACCTTGAGCACCTCTCACTTGGGGCGGTTCATGGTGTTTGTGTATATCTGGCTGCCGTTCATGATCCTGCCGATCCAGGCGTCGCTCGAGCGTTTGCCGCCATCGTTGCTGCAAGCGTCCGCTGACTTGGGCGCCAAACCGCGCCAGACCTTCATGCAGGTGATTCTGCCGCTGTCGGTGCCGGGGATTGCCGCCGGTTCCATCTTCACGTTCTCGCTGACCCTGGGCGATTTCATCGTGCCGCAGTTGGTGGGCCCGCCGGGTTATTTCGTCGGCGGCATGGTCTACGCGCAGCAAGGCGCCATCGGCAATATGCCCATGGCCGCGGCGTTTACCCTGGTGCCCATCGTGCTGATCGCGGTTTACCTGTCCATCGTCAAACGCCTGGGGGCCTTCGATGCACTCTGACAAATCATCACTGGGCTTGAAGATCGCAGCCTGGGGCGGCCTGGTGTTTTTGCACTTCCCGATCCTGATCATCTTCCTCTACGCCTTCAATACCGAGGAAGCCGCGTTCAGCTTTCCGCCCCAGGGCTTTACTCTGAAGTGGTTCAGCGTGGCCTTCGCGCGGCCGGATGTGCTGGAGTCGATCAAGCTGTCCTTGCAAATTGCTGCCATCGCCACCCTGATCGCCATGGTGCTTGGCACCCTCGCGTCGGCGGCGTTGTATCGCCGTGAGTTTTTCGGCAAGCAGGGTGTGTCGCTGATGCTGATCCTGCCGATTGCATTGCCGGGGATCATCACCGGCATCGCACTGCTGGCGACGTTCAAGACGCTGGGCATCGAGCCGGGGATGTTCACCATCATCGTCGGCCACGCGACCTTTTGCGTGGTGATCGTCTACAACAACGTCATCGCGCGGTTGCGCCGTACCTCGCACAGCCTGATCGAGGCCTCGATGGACCTGGGCGCCGACGGTTGGCAGACCTTTCGCTACATCATCATGCCCAATCTGGGCTCGGCCTTGCTGGCGGGGGGCATGCTTGCCTTTGCGCTGTCGTTCGACGAAATCATCGTCACCACCTTCACCGCCGGCCACGAACGCACCTTGCCGCTGTGGCTGCTCAACCAACTGAGCCGCCCGCGCGATGTGCCGGTAACCAATGTGGTGGCGATGCTGGTGATGCTGGTGACGATGTTCCCGATTCTCGGGGCCTATTACCTGACCCGCGGCGGTGAAAGCGTGGCGGGTAGTGGCGGTAAATAAACCACAACAACGTGCTTCGGGAGAAACACGGTCAATGTGGGAGCTGGCTTGCCTGCGATTGTGGTGGGTCAGTTGATGAATTGGCTGGCTGATACACCGCTATCGCAGGCAAGCCAGCTCCCACAGTTGAATCGTGTTTCTTCAGAGAGAAAACCGTCATTTGAGGAGGATTGAACCATGCAAACCAAATTGCTGATCAACGGCCAACTGGTACAAGGCGAAGGCCCGGCCCAGGCCGTATTCAACCCGGCGCTGGGCCGTGTGCTGGTGGAAATCAACGAAGCCAGTGAAGCGCAGGTCGACGCCGCCGTGCGCGCCGCCGACGCGGCCTTCGACAGCTGGTCGCAAACCGCGCCCAAGGACCGCTCGCTGTTGCTGCTGAAACTGGCTGACGCAATCGAAGCCCACGGCGAAGAGCTGGCCAAGCTGGAATCGGACAACTGCGGCAAGCCCTACAGCGCCGCGCTGAACGACGAAATCCCGGCGATTGCCGACGTGTTCCGCTTCTTTGCCGGCGCCAGCCGTTGCATGAGCGGTTCGGCGGCGGGCGAATACCTGCCCGGGCACACCTCGATGATCCGCCGCGACCCGGTGGGCGTGGTTGCCTCCATCGCGCCGTGGAACTACCCCTTGATGATGGTCGCCTGGAAAATCGCCCCGGCCCTCGCCGCCGGTAATACCGTGGTGCTCAAGCCGTCGGAACAAACCCCGCTGACCGCCCTGCGCATGGTCGAACTGGCCGCTGATATCTTCCCTGCCGGTGTGCTCAACCTGGTATTCGGCCGTGGGCCGACCGTCGGTAGCCCGCTGGTGACTCACCCCAAAGTGCGCATGGTGTCGCTGACCGGCTCCATCGCCACGGGCGCGAATATCATCGCAAACACCGCCGACAGCGTTAAGCGCATGCACATGGAGCTGGGCGGCAAGGCGCCGGTGATCATCTTCAATGACGCGGATATCGACGCCGCCGTGGAAGGCATTCGAACCTTCGGCTTCTACAACGCCGGCCAGGATTGCACCGCGGCGTGCCGCATTTATGCCCAGGCGGACATCTACGATGCCTTTGTCGAGAAGCTCGGCGCGGCGGTCGCCAGCATCAAATACGGTTTGCAGGATGATCCGGCCACCGAGTTGGGCCCATTGATTACCGCACAACATCGCGACCGTGTCGTCGGGTTCGTCGAGCGTGCGGTGGCGCAGTCGCACATCCGTCTGGTCACCGGTGGCAAGGCGGTGGAAGGCAACGGTTTCTTCTTTGAGCCGACGGTGCTGGCCGACGCCCAACAGGACGACGAGATCGTGCGCCGCGAGGTGTTCGGGCCAGTGGTGTCGGTGACCAAGTTCACCGATGAAGCGCAGGTGCTGGCCTGGGCCAACGATTCGGACTACGGCCTGGCCTCGTCGGTGTGGACCGCCGATGTAGGACGCGCCCATCGCCTGGCCGCCCGCCTGCAGTACGGCTGCACCTGGGTGAATACCCACTTCATGCTGGTCAGTGAAATGCCTCATGGCGGTCAGAAACTGTCCGGCTATGGCAAGGATATGTCCATGTATGGGCTGGAGGACTACACCACCGTACGCCATGTGATGTTCAAGCACTGACCCTGATCATTCCCACGCTCTGCGTGGGAATGCATCCCGTGACGCTCTGCGTCACCCGCTGTCCGGCGGGACGCGGAGCATCCCAGGCGGCATTCCCACGCGGAGCGTGGGAACGATCAACGCATTCGCGAGCAAGCCCGCTCCCACATTTGACCTGCGTCGCCAGGAAGCTCGTGCCGGAAATGTCTTGTCGCATTTGCACTGCCATCACCCCGCTATCAATCAATTTTCCTACGTCATCGAACCGCTTAAGCTATCCGGCGTCTGTTTAATGTCCGTTGTGTTTGGCCGAAGGCATGTCCGAACCGTAATTTCTGATCCGCTACGTGCCAGGAACGGCGCGGGATTTGCTCACGACAGGTTGTCTCTATGCACCGCAGGAATTTGCTCAAAGCGTCCATGGCCATTGCGGCCTACACCGGTTTGTCGGCCAGCGGCCTGCTTGCCGCCCAGGCCTGGGCCGGGAACCGTGCCGCCGACGGCAAGGCCGTGGCGTTCGATTTCGAAGCGCTCAAGGCCCAGGCCAAACAGCTGGCCGGGACCGCTTACAAAGACACCAAACAGGTGCTGCCGCCTACGTTGGCGACCATGACACCGCAGAATTTCAACGCCATCGGTTACGACGGCAAGCATTCGCTGTGGAAGGAATTGAACGGCCAACTGGACGTGCAGTTCTTCCACGTCGGCATGGGCTTCAAGACGCCGGTGCGCATGCACAGCGTCGACCCCAAGACCCGCGAAGCGCGCGAGGTGCATTTCCGCCCTTCGCTGTTCAATTATGAAAAAACCACGGTTGACACCAAACAATTGACCGGGGATTTGGGTTTTTCCGGCTTCAAGCTGTTCAAGGCGCCGGAACTGGACCGTCATGACGTGCTGTCGTTTCTCGGTGCCAGCTACTTCCGCGCGGTGGACTCCACCGGCCAGTACGGCCTCTCTGCCCGTGGCCTGGCCATCGACACCTACGCGAAAAAACGCGAAGAATTCCCTGACTTCACACAGTTCTGGTTTGAAACCCCGGACAAGAACGCCACCCGCTTCGTGGTCTACGCCCTGCTTGATTCGCCGAGCGCCACCGGCGCCTACCGCTTCGATATCGACTGCCAGGCCAATCAGGTGGTGATGGCCATCGACGCGCACATCAATGCGCGTACCACCATTGAGCAGTTGGGCATCGCCCCGATGACCAGCATGTTCAGTTGCGGCACCCATGAGCGCCGGATGTGCGACACCATCCATCCGCAAATCCACGATTCAGACCGCCTGGCCATGTGGCGTGGCAACGGCGAGTGGATCTGCCGGCCGCTGAACAACCCGGCCAAGCTGCAGTTCAACGCGTTTGCCGACAAAGACCCGAAAGGCTTCGGCCTGGTACAGACCGACCATGAGTTTGCCAGCTACCAGGACACCGTGGACTGGTACAGCAAGCGCCCGAGCCTGTGGGTCGAACCTACCACCGCCTGGGGCGAAGGCTCCATCGACCTGCTGGAAATCCCCACCACCGGCGAGACCCTCGACAACATCGTGGCCTTCTGGACCCCGAAAAAACCCGTGGTGGCCGGCGACTCGCTGAACTACGGCTACAAGCTGTACTGGAGCGCCCTGCCACCGGTGAGCACGCCGCTGGCACAAGTCGACGCGACTCGCTCAGGCATGGGTGGCTTTACCGAAGGCTGGGCACCGGGCGAACATTATCCCGAGGTGTGGGCACGCCGCTTTGCGGTGGACTTCAAGGGGGGCGGCCTGGATCGCCTGCCACCAGGCACCGGGATCGAGCCGGTGGTGACCTGCTCCCATGGCGAAGTCAAAGACTTCAGCGTGCTGGTGCTGGACAACATCAAGGGCTACCGCATCCTGTTCGACTGGTACCCGACCAGCGACAGCGTGGAGCCGGTGGAACTGCGCCTGTTTATTCGTACCCAGGACCGCACCTTGAGCGAAACCTGGTTGTATCAGTACTTCCCGCCAGCGCCGGAGCAGCGCAAGTACACCTGATCAGGATGTTCCTCCTCTATGGGAGCCGGCCTGCCGGCTCCCATAGGGTTCAATACAATACTCAGAACCGCGACACACTTTTCATCGCCCCCATCAAATAGCGCATCGCCACCTGATCGCTCTCGGTCAAGGCGCGGTAATGCGCCAGCAATTCGGCTTCGTCCGAGTTCAATTTTCGTCCGCGCAGACACACCCTGCGCGTCAGAAAAGACACCATCACACCCGCTACACCATAGGACTTGGCCATGGACTGTTTCTCCTGATATCCATCAAATACTCCTGTTGCCCATCACCCGCCTCGCATGAAGCGCAATGCCTGGGTGAACACACCGGCTGACTTCCTGGGCCAGACCTCAGGCGTATCCTAAGGGTAGAAAAAATCTCGTCTCGTGTGGGATTTTTTTAGAGTATTCACTTAAATAAATGGCTTGGGTAACAAATACCTACAGACTTTTCCCACGCTTACAGGAAGAAAAAACCCACCGGATCAAGGTGGGTTTCTTTGAACACTAAACGACTTATCAGTCGCGTAAATCGGACTCATGAATCGGCTGGTCACGGTGCGTGGCGCGCTGATACTGCGCCGGCCAGGTTGCCTTGCGCCCGCCCAGGTCGTCGTCGGCATGCAACGGCCAGTACGGATCACGCAGCAGTTCCCTGGCCAGAAAAATGATATCGGCCTGGCAAGTGCGCAGGATGTGCTCGGCCTGGGCCGGCTCGGTGATCATACCGACGGTGCCGGTGGCGATGCCCGACTCCTTGCGCACGCGTTCGGCAAAGCGCGTCTGGTAGCCGGGGCCGGTGGGGATCTCGGCGTTCGCGGCGGTGCCACCGGAGGAGACGTCGATCAGGTCGACCCCAAGGTCCTTGAGGCGGCGTGCCAGTTCGACGGTTTCATCCGGGTTCCAGCCGTCTTCCACCCAATCGGTGGCCGAGACCCGCACAAACAGCGGCAGCTCCTGAGGCCAGACTTCGCGCACGGCCCTGGTCACTTCAAGCACCAGGCGGATACGGTTTTCAAAGGAGCCACCGTATTGGTCCTGACGCTGGTTGCTGATGGGCGAGAGGAACTGGTGCAGCAGGTAACCGTGGGCGGCGTGGATTTCCACCACCTCGAAACCCGCGGTCAAGGCGCGCTGGGCGGCGGCGACAAAGTCGGCGGTCACTTGCCGGATCTGCTCTTCATCCAATGGCTTGGGCTGAGTATGTTGCGGGTCGAAGGCAATCGGCGACGGACCTACCGGCACCCACCCGCCCTCGTCCGGCTTGACGCTGCCATGCTTGCCGATCCACGGCCGATGGGTGCTGGCCTTGCGTCCCGCGTGTGCCAGTTGAATACCCGCCACTGCGCCCTGGGCCGCGATAAAACGCGTGATCCGTTGCAGCGGTTCGATCTGTTGGTCGTTCCACAAGCCCAGGTCCTGGGCGGTGATGCGGCCATCCGCGGTCACGGCGGTGGCCTCGGTGAAAATCAGCCCGGCGCCGCCGACGGCCCGGCTACCGAGGTGCACCAGGTGCCAGTCATTGGCCAGGCCATTCTCACTGGAGTACTGGCACATCGGCGAGACCGCGATACGGTTGAGCAGGGTCAATTGGCGCAGGGTGTAGGGTTCGAGCAGCTGACTCATGGCGCACCTCTTTTGAGTTCTATGGGCACTCCTGTAGGAGCGAGCTTGCTCGCGAAGAACCCGAGAGCGCCGCGCTGAGTCAGACTTCCCGCGTGATCGTTAACGATCTTCGCGAGCAAGCTCGCTCCTACAGAGCCTAGTCGACAACGGTGGATTGCACAGGGTTCAGAAAGGAGCGCGGGAGCCGATTGCCGGCTCCCGCGCTGCAAACGCTTACATTTCGACCTGGGTGCCCAGCTCGATCACGCGGTTGACCGGGAGTTTGAAGAAGCGCAGGTTGCCGTTGGCGTTTTTCAACATGAACGCGAACAACCCTTCACGCCAGCGCGCCATGCCTTCGAGTTTCGAGGCAATCACCGTTTCGCGACTGAGGAAGTAGGTGGTGCGCATCGGGCTGAAATCCAGATCTTCCAGGTGGCACAGCTTCAGTGCTTCGGGCACATCCGGCTCATCGGTAAAGCCAAAGTGCAGGATCACGCGGAAGAAGCCTTCACCGTAGGCGTCCACCTCGAAGCGCCGCGCAGCCGGCACCCGAGGAATGTCTTCGTAGACCACCGTCAGCAACACCACTTGCTCATGCAGCACCTGGTTATGCAGCAGGTTGTGCAACAGCGCATGAGGCACGGCGTCCGGGCGCGCCGTGAGGAACACGGCGGTGCCCTGTACCCGATGGGGCGGCTGCACGCGGATACTGCTGATAAAGATCGGCAGCGGCAGCCCGCCTTCGTCGAGGCGCTCCACCAGCAATTGCTTGCCGCGCTTCCAGGTGGTCATCAGCACGAACAGCACGATCCCCGCCAATACCGGGAAGGCGCCGCCCTGGATGATCTTCGGCACGTTGGCGGCAAAGTAGAGCCCGTCGACCAACAGGCAGCAGACCAGCACCGGCACAGCCAGTATCGGTGGCCATTTCCACAGCAGCAGCATCACCGCCGACACCAGGATGGTGGTCATCAGCATGGTGCCGGTCACCGCCACGCCGTAGGCCGATGCCAGCGCATTGGACGATTCGAAGCCCAGCACCAGCAGGATCACCCCAACCATCAGCGACCAGTTCACCGCGCCGATGTAGATCTGGCCCTGCTCGGCACTGGAGGTGTGCTGGATATGCATGCGCGGGATGTAGCCCAACTGGATTGCCTGGCGCGTCAAGGAGAACGCACCGGAGATGACCGCCTGGGACGCAATCACCGTGGCCAGGGTGGACAACACCACCAGCGGGATCAGCGCCCAGCTCGGGGCCAACAGGTAGAACGGGTTGCGCGCGGCTTCCGGGTCGCCCAGCAGCATGGCGCCCTGGCCGAAGTAATTGAGCACCAGCGCCGGCAGCACCAGGATGAACCAGGCGCGGGCGATGGGTTTGCGGCCGAAGTGGCCCATGTCGGCATACAGCGCTTCGGCACCGGTCAATGCCAGGACCACCGCGCCGAGGATTGCCACGCCAATGCCGGGATGCGCCTCGAAAAAACGCACGGCCCACATCGGATTCACGGCGCTGAGCACTTCAGGGTGCAGGGTGATGCCATATACGCCCAGCCCGCCGAGCACCACGAACCAGGTGACCATCACGGGCCCGAACAGCTTGCCGATGCGGTCAGTGCCGTGCTTTTGGATCAGGAACAAGGCCACCAGCACCACCAAGGCGATCGGCACGACCCATTGTTCCAGGCCGTCGAACGCCAGCTCCAGGCCTTCAACCGCCGATAGCACGGAGATCGCCGGGGTGATCATGCTGTCGCCGTAGAACAGCGCAGCGCCGCACAGACCGCAGACCACCAGGAAACTGCGCAATTTCCTGCGCTCCCCCGCCGCCCGTCGCGCCAGTGCCGTGAGCGCCATGATGCCGCCCTCGCCCTGGTTGTCGGCGCGCAGGACGAACAGCATGTACTTGATCGAGACGACCCAGATCAGCGACCAGAAGATCAGCGCCAGGATTCCCAGCACACCGTCATGGTTGACCTGCACCCCATAACCGCCGTTGAACACCTCTTTAAGGGTGTAGAGCGGGCTGGTCCCGATATCGCCATAAACCACCCCGACCGCTGCCACCAGCATGCCAATCGGCTTGGCGTTTGACTGTTCGGCACCTGCTGCCTGATTACTCGCGTGACCCATCAACCACTCCTGCCCTTTGACCTGCGGTCTTTATTAACAACGCTTCTAAGCGACCCCTAGCATGCGCTGTTTTACTTCTCGTAACAGACGTTTCGTTGACCTCAGGATTTTACCTGCCCGCAACGGCGCGAAGCATAGCGCAGCAGGCTTTGCATTTCCTTGCATAACGCAGGCGTCTTTTTGCCTGCATTGATCACATTGACTGACAACCTTATATTTCGGTCCGAATCGGTGGTACTACCTTAACGACGTAGCCGGGAAATCCTTGGCGGTCTGTTCGTTCAATCACCCGCGCCCCTGCACGGCGCTCGCAGTCGATATAAAAACTCAATCGTCGACATGTCTCTTTTAAGGTACATTCCTCATGTAAACAGCGAAACACGTACTGTCCGCCAATGGCGTGGATATCTACCAGGCTTGGCTGGACACCGTGCAAGACAATCGTTCAAAAGCAAGGATCACCACCAGAGTCGACCGGGCATCCCTGGGTCATTTTGGAATAACCGAGCCGGTGGGCGATGGAGTCTTTGAAATGAAGCTCGACTTCGGGCCTGGGTTTCGTGTGTATTACGCAACACAGGATCGAAATATTATTTTCCTGTTGGGCGCTGGCTCAAAGGCCAAGCAGCAGAACGATATCGATCAGGCCAAGGCTCCCTGGAAATCTTACAAGGTGCAGCAAAAATGACCGTGCGTACTCGCTCCCATGAAGATAGCGTTCTTGAAATGCTTCGAAACGACGAAGCATTCGCCCTCGAATATCTATCTGTCGCGCTTGAGGAAATCGATGAAGCGGGTGGTGAAGACGCGTTCCTGGTTGCGATCCGCCGAGTGGCGGAAGCGCGTGGCGGCATGCTCAGCTTGTCGCAGAACACCGGCCTTAATAGGGCTAACCTCTACAGATCCATCGCAGTCGGCGGCGACCCGAAGCTCTCCACCCTCCTCAAAGTGCTTCAGGCATTAGGCGTGGGTATGTCGAAAGTCGTATCACATCGTACAGAGCAAGACCTCCGCGCTTAAAAGCGTGATAAGGGTCTGCAGATTATCCGGCGCAGCACTCGTCGCATTTCCCCGCATAAAGCTGGTCAAGTGCGTTGCCCGTCGCTAGAATTGCGCACTTTTTGATCAGAGGCACACCCAGTGCCCATCCGCTGCCCTGTCGTGCCCGACTGGCCGCGTCATTCAATACCGAGGTTAGACATGTCCACCACCGTCGCAAAAGCCAACCCCAAGGTTGGCTTTGTTTCCCTGGGTTGCCCGAAGGCTCTGGTCGACTCCGAGCGCATCCTTACGCAACTGCGCATGGAAGGCTATGACGTTGTGTCCACTTACCAGGACGCTGACGTGGTGGTGGTCAACACCTGCGGCTTCATCGACTCGGCCAAGGCTGAGTCGCTGGAAGTGATTGGCGAAGCCATCAAGGAAAACGGCAAGGTCATCGTGACCGGCTGCATGGGCGTGGAAGAAGGCAATATCCGCAATGTGCACCCAAGCGTGCTGGCGGTGACCGGGCCGCAGCAGTACGAACAAGTGGTCAATGCCGTGCACGCTGTGGTGCCACCGCGCCAGGACCACAACCCGCTGATCGACCTGGTGCCGCCGCAAGGCATCAAGCTGACCCCGCGCCATTACGCGTACCTGAAGATTTCCGAAGGCTGCAACCACAGCTGCAGCTTCTGTATCATCCCGTCGATGCGCGGCAAGCTGGTCAGCCGCCCGGTGGGCGACGTCCTCGATGAGGCCCAGCGCCTGGTCAAATCCGGCGTGAAAGAGCTGTTGGTGATCTCCCAGGACACCAGCGCCTATGGCGTCGACGTTAAATACCGCACCGGTTTCTGGAACGGCGCGCCGGTGAAAACCCGCATGACCGAACTCTGCGAAGCCTTGAGCAGCCTGGGTGTGTGGGTGCGCCTGCACTACGTTTACCCGTACCCGCACGTGGATGAACTGATCCCGCTGATGGCCGCCGGCAAGATCCTGCCATACCTGGATATCCCGTTCCAGCACGCCAGCCCGAAAGTGCTCAAGGCAATGAAACGCCCGGCCTTCGAAGACAAGACCCTGGCGCGCATCAAGAATTGGCGCGAGATCTGCCCGGAGCTGATCATCCGTTCGACCTTCATCGTCGGCTTCCCCGGCGAAACCGAAGAAGACTTCCAGTACCTGCTGGACTGGCTGACCGAAGCCCAGCTGGACCGCGTCGGCTGCTTCCAGTACTCGCCGGTGGAAGGCGCACCGGCCAACCTGCTGGACCTGGCCGTGGTGCCGGACGAGGTCAAGCAGGACCGTTGGGAGCGCTTCATGGCGCACCAGCAGGCCATCAGTTCGGCGCGCCTGCAACTGCGCATCGGTAAGGAAATCGAAGTGCTGATCGACGAAGTCGACGAGCAAGGTGCGGTCGGTCGCTGCTTCTTCGATGCGCCGGAAATCGACGGTAACGTGTTTATCGATGATGCCAGCGGTTTGAAGCCGGGCGACAAGGTCTGGTGCACCGTGACCGATGCCGACGAATACGACCTCTGGGCTGAAAAGCGCGACTGATCACCATCAGTATAAAAAGCCCTGCATCTGATCAAGATGCAGGGCTTTTTTAGGTCTATCGTTTGCCCATTACCCATTCTCGGCAGGGGCAGAGAACATGCGTCGGCATTCAGTCATCCACACACCCAAAACCAGCGACTATCAAACACTGACAGACATCTGGGAGGATTCAGTGCGGGCCACCCATGATTTTTTGCCGGACAGCTACATCGAACGGCTCAGGGGTCTGGTGCTGACGCATTATCTGGACACGGTAATGCTCATCTGCACCAAGGACGCGCACCAGCAGATTACCGGATTTGCCGGTGTGGCCGCAGGCAAGATCGAAATGCTGTTTATCGACCCCAAGCACCATGGCCAGGGCCTGGGCAGCCAATTGCTGCGCTATGCGATCGAGCACATGAATGCCGATGAGCTGGAAGTGAACGAGCAGAATCCCCAGGCGCTGGGCTTTTACCTCAAACAGGGGTTCGAGGTGATCGGACGCACCGAGCACGATGGCCTGGGCCAGCCGTATCCGTTGTTGCGCATGCGATTGAGCCAGCAACAATCATGCAGTGGCTGACGAAACGCAGAACAAGGTGGGAGCTGGCTTGCCTGCGATGGCATCACTGTGGCCTTCCAGATAGACCGCAGTGTCTGCATCGCAGGCAAACCAGCTCCCACAAAAAACACCGAGCTGAAATCGGGCCGGGATTAACCGGCTCCAGGCAGGTACAATAGCCGCCCCCTTTTTGTTACGGCCCTTGTCATGACTGACCCCATACGCCTCTCCAAACGCCTTATCGAACTGGTCGGTTGCTCCCGTCGGGAGGCTGAGCTGTTCATTGAAGGCGGCTGGGTCTCGGTGGACGGTGAAGTGATCGACGAGCCGCAGTTCAAGGTCACCACCCAAAAGGTCGAACTCGACCCAGAGGCCAAGGCCACCGCGCCGGAGCCGGTGACCATCCTGATGCACGCCCCTGCCGGCGTGGATGCCGAAACGGCCATGGCGTCGATCAGCGCCGAAACACTCTCGCCGGAGCACCGCTTCGGCAAGCGCCCTCTCAAGGGCCATTTCCTGCGCCTGACCGCCAGTGCCGACCTGCAAGCCAAGGCCAGTGGCCTGTTGGTGTTTACCCAGGATTGGAAGATCCTGCGCAAGTTGACTGCCGATGCCGCCAAGATCGAGCAGGAATACGTGGTTGAAGTCGAAGGCGACATGGTTGCCCACGGCCTCAACCGTCTCAACCACGGCCTGACCTACAAAGGCAAAGAGCTCCCGGCCGTCAAGGCCAGCTGGCAAAACGAAAACCGCCTGCGTTTTGCGCTGAAGAACCCGCAACCAGGCGTGATCGCGCTGTTCTGCGAAGCGGTCGGCCTCAAAGTCATCGCCATCCGCCGTATCCGCATCGGCGGCGTGTCCATCGGCAAAGTGCCCGTTGGCCAATGGCGTTACCTGTCCGGCAAAGAGAAGTTCTAAGCCGCTCCCCTTTTCTCGATACCGCCCATTGCGGCGGTGTCCTCAGTTGAATATCAGGATTGCCCACCATGATTCATAACGACGTACTACGCAGCGTGCGCTACATGCTCGACATCAGCGACAACAAGATGGTCGAGATCATCAAGCTCGGCGGCATGGACGTGACCAAGGACGACCTGCTCACCTACCTCAAGAAGGATGAGGAAGAAGGCTTCGTATTCTGCCCGGATGACGTCATGGCGCACTTCCTCGATGGCTTGGTGATCTTCAAGCGTGGCAAGGACGAGAGCCGCCCACCGCAGCCGATCGAGACCCCGGTGACCAACAACATCATCCTCAAGAAACTGCGCGTGGCCTTCGAGCTGAAGGAAGATGACATGCATGCCATTCTCAAGGCGGCCGAGTTCCCGGTGTCCAAGCCTGAGCTGAGCGCGTTGTTCCGCAAATTCGGTCATACCAACTACCGCACGTGCGGCGACCAGCTGCTGCGTAATTTCCTCAAAGGCCTGACACTGCGGGTCCGTGCCTGAGCCATGAGCTACAGCGTCTCGCCCGTCGGCTTCGTGCGCTCCTGCTTCAAGGAGAAGTTCGCCATCCCACGCCAACCCCAGCTGGCGCCGGCCGCCCGCGGCGTGCTGGAGCTGGTGGCGCCGTTCGACGGCGGTGAAGCGGTGCAGGGCCTGGAACAGGTGAGCCATGTGTGGCTGCTGTTCCTGTTCCACCAGGCGCTGGAAGACAAACCGCGCCTGAAAGTGCGCCCACCGCGTCTGGGCGGCAATACGTCCATGGGTGTGTTTGCCACCCGTGCGACTCATCGGCCCAATGGCATTGGCCAGTCGGTGGTGAAGTTGGATAAGGTCGAGCCGGGCCGTTTGTGGATTTCCGGGATTGATCTGCTGGATGGCACGCCGGTGCTGGATATCAAACCGTATGTGCCCTATGCCGATATTGTCCATGCGGCCACCAATGAAATGGCCAGCGGCGCGCCGCAGTTGATACCGGTGCAGTGGCTGAAGACGGCCCTGCATCAGGCACAGCGCCATGCCCAGCGTTTGGGGGAGCCTTTGGTTGCATTGATTGAGCAGTGCCTGGCGCAAGACCCACGACCGGCGTACCAAGTGCCTACGTCCGAACGTGAATACGGCGCACAGTTTTGGGATGTGGATGTGCGTTGGCACTATCCTGAGGCCGGGGTAATTTGTGTGCTGGAAGTGCTTACGGCGCAGTAAATCGCACACACGAAAAAGCCCGCGCTGCCTTCACAGGCAACGCGGGCTTTTCTTTGTAAACACATTCAACCGTAGGAGCGAGCTTGCTCGCGAAAAACGAACAGGCACCGCGTTGAGTCAAGATGCCAGCGTTATCGTTGACGTTCTTCGCGAGCAAGCTCGCTCCTACAAGTGACCCGAAGTCACTTCTCGACGAACGCGCGCTCGATCAAGTAATCACCCGGCTCACGCATGCGCGGCGAGACTTTCAGGCCGAAGCTGTTCAGCACTTCGCTGGTTTCGTCCAACATGCTGGGGCTGCCGCACAGCATGGCGCGGTCGTCCTCGGGGTTGATCGGTGGCAGGCCGATGTCACTGAACAGCTTGCCGCTGCGCATCAGGTCGGTCAGGCGGCCTTCGTTTTCGAACGGCTCGCGGGTCACGGTCGGGTAGTAAATCAGCTTTTCGCGCAGGGCCTCGCCGAAGAATTCGTTCTGCGGCAGGTGCTCGGTGATGAATTCACGGTAAGCGACTTCGTTGACGTAACGCACGCCGTGGCACAGGATCACTTTTTCGAAACGCTCGTAGGTTTCCGGGTCCTGGATCACGCTCATGAACGGCGCAAGGCCCGTACCGGTGCTGAGCAGGTACAGGTGTTTGCCCGGCTTCAAATCGTCAAGCACCAGGGTGCCTGTCGGTTTTTTACTGATGATGATCTCGTCGCCTTCCTTCAAGTGCTGCAGCTGGGAAGTCAGCGGGCCATCCGGCACCTTGATGCTGAAGAATTCCAGATGCTCTTCCCAGTTCGGGCTGGCGATGGAGTAGGCGCGCATGAGCGGGCGGCCGTTGGGCTGCTGCAGGCCGATCATCACGAACTGACCGTTCTCGAAGCGCAGGCCCGGGTCGCGGGTGCACTTGAAGCTGAACAGAGTGTCGTTCCAGTGATGAACACTGAGGACACGCTCGTGGTTCATGTTGCTCATGTACGGGAAACTCCTGGAAATAGGTCTGCGCTGTATTCAGGCGCGTAATTGCACCGCATTCTAATCGCGGCGACAATATCTGTTAACTGGATTATTAAGATAAGGGTTATCGGTTATATCGATATGCGATTTACTCTCCGTCAACTGCAAGTATTCGTCGCCGTCGCCCAGCAGGAAAGCGTTTCCCGCGCTGCAGGCCTTCTGGCCTTATCTCAATCCGCCGCCAGCACCTCAATTACCGAGCTGGAGCGCCAATCCAGCTGCCAATTATTCGACCGCGCCGGCAAACGCCTGAGCCTTAACGCCCTCGGCCGCCAACTGTTGCCCCAGGCGGTGGCGCTGCTGGACCAGGCCAAGGAAATCGAGGACCTGCTCAACGGCAAGTCCGGCTTTGGCTCGCTGGCGGTGGGCGCCACCCTGACCATCGGCAATTACCTGGCGACCCTGCTGATCGGCAGCTTCATGCAACAGCACCCCGAGAGCCAGGTGAAGCTGCATGTGCAGAACACTGCCCATATCGTGCACCAGGTTGCGCACTATGAAATTGACCTGGGTCTAATCGAAGGAGACTGCAGCCACCCGGATATCGAAGTTCAAACCTGGGTTGAGGATGAGCTGGTGGTGTTTTGCGCGCCGCAGCATCACCTGGCCAGGCGCGGCGTGGCAACGATGGACGAGCTGACCCATGAGGCGTGGATCTTGCGGGAACAAGGTTCGGGCACGCGCCTGACCTTCGACCAAGCCATGCGCCATCACCGTAGCGCGCTGAATATCCGCCTGGAGTTGGAACATACCGAAGCCATCAAGCGCGCGGTGGAATCGGGGCTGGGGATTGGTTGCATTTCGCGGTTGGCGCTGCGCGACGCGTTCCGCCGCGGCAGTCTGGTGCCGGTGGAAACACCGGATCTGGACCTGGCCCGGCAGTTCTACTTCATCTGGCACAAACAGAAGTACCAGACTTCGGCCATGCGCGAATTCCTCGAGCTGTGCCGCGCTTTCACCGCCGGGGTTCAGCGCAGCGACGAGATCGTGCTGCCGAGCATTGCCTGAGCCTTAGATCAGGATCACGGCCCACACCAGGGTGATCATGGTCAGCGCGACGGCCTGCGCGGCGCTGCCCATGTCTTTGGCGTTTTTCGACAGAGGGTGGCGATCCAGGGAAATGCGGTCGATCGCCGCCTCTACCGCCGAGTTGAGCAACTCGACGATCAGCGCCAGCAGGCACACCGCGATCAGTAACGCACGCTCGACCCGGCTGACATTAAGAAAGAAGCTCAGCGGGATCAAAATCACATTCAGCAACACCAGTTGGCGAAAAGCCGCCTCGCCGGTGAATGCCGCGCGCAGGCCATCCAGGGAATATCCCCCAGCATTGAAGATACGTTTGATACCGGTTTGACCCTTGAAAGGCGACATAGACGTAGACAACTGAACCAAAGGAGTGGGGAAACTAGATCACGCACAGTCAAAAAAGCGTGAATCGATGACGGTTTAATGCTGCGAAATTGACTCAAGTTGTTGCAACAGCAGTGCCGCCTGGGTACGCGTACGCACGCCCAGCTTGCGAAAGATCGCGGTCACGTGGGCCTTGATCGTCGCTTCAGACACGCTCAACTCGTAGGCTATCTGCTTGTTCAACAGACCTTCGCAGACCATGGTCAGCACCCGGAACTGCTGCGGTGTCAGGCTGGCCAGGCCATCACGGGCGGCCTTGGCTTCGTCGGACACGTTGATTTCTTCAAAGGCCTGCGGTGGCCAGGACACATCGCCGTCCAGCACAGTGCGCACGGCTTTCTGGATGTCTTCCATGGCACTGGACTTGGGAATGAAACCGCTGGCGCCAAACTCCTTGGAACGCACCACCACATCGGCTTCTTCCTGGGCCGAGACCATCACCACCGGAATCTGCGGGTATTGCCCGCGCAACAGCACCAGCCCGGAAAAACCGTAGGCACCGGGCATGTTCAGGTCGAGCAGCACCAGGTCCCAGTCGGATTTTTCGGTGAGGCGGGCTTCCAGCTCGGCAATGCTGGCCACTTCAACGAGGCGCACGTCCGAGCCGAGGCCCAGGGTCACGGCCTGGTGCAACGCACTGCGAAACAGCGGATGGTCATCGGCTATCAGGATTTCGTATGTGGCCATTGATTAAATGATCCTGTTTTTCAGGGGGCCCTGAGCGGCGCCCAGCATGCCCAGCGTAGCCTGGAGGGTCAAGCGCTACGCCCGTGGGCATTTTAGCGGGTTACGGGTTCATGGTGCCATCATGCAGACGTCGGCTGGCCAGATCCCCGGATGTAAGGCACAAGACGCGTATGAACAGGGTCCGCCAGGTCCAGCGGCATCTGGAATTTGGCGGCCAGGTAGTGGGTGCTGAATACATCAAGGTAGGCATCAAGCACTTCGCTGGCAGCCAAGTCATCGGCCAATTCCAGACACAGCGCCGCGACTTCGGCCGTGCAAAAGTGATCATCACGCTTGGATCGGCGCAGTTTGTAACGCGACAGCTGTTCCGGCGCCAGACTAAGTACCGGCAAATGCTCCAGATAGGGGCTTTTGCGAAACATCTTGCGCGCTTCACTCCAGGTGCCATCCAGCAGGATGAACAACGGGCGCTTGCCCTCTTGCACCTTCACGTCGCTGACAACGCGCTCGGGCGCGACGAATTCGCCGGGAAACACGATATAAGGCTGCCATTGCGGGTCGGCCAACACGTTGAGCAGTTCTGGATCAACCTCGGTGCGCGACCAGGCAAACGCCATGGTGTCGTCAATCACATCGGCGATCAGCCAGCCGGTGTTGCTGGGTTTCATCGGTTCCACGTCATGCATCAGCAGACACATGGCCGAGGTTGCGGCGACCTTGGGCCGCCAGGCACACAGGCAGTACTCAGGAATGACCCGGCAGCCGGGGCAGCGCTCGGCACGCGAACCACGATTGAGGAACGGCCGCACGGCGCGGGCCAGACGCTGGGTGCGCAAGCGGGAAACGGCGTGGCTCATCGGATGCGCCGGTGGGACGGGTAAATCGACACGGTGAAAACTCGTGGAAGGCTGAAGTGGCTGCAGTTTACCAGCGATACGCCTGGCTGTAGTGGCCAGGGCTCACCTATAATTGCGCGCCACTGAACGCACAGCGCAGTGGCTGGTCTATGCACCAGTAACCGAATCAGGAGAGTTTCATGCTGCGTTCCATGCTGCGTCTTGTCGCCCCATCCGTCGCCCTCGCGCTGGTATTGCCCGTGTGCGCCCAGGCGGCCTCGCTGCTGGAGGCCCAAATGAACAGGAAGTTGCAAAGCGTCGCGGCGGAGAGCAACAAGGACCTGCCCCGGGAAATCGATGAAAAGACCCTGGAAGTGGCCTACACCGTCGAGGGCATGCAACTGATCGATCACCTGAGCGTGCTGCCCGACCGCGCCGAACAAATGCGCGCCAATCCGAAGGCTGTCTACTTCCAGCTGGGCCGCAGCGTATGCACCAACCCGGGCTATCGCGAGCTGATGGCCAAGGGCGCCGTCATGCGTTACGAAATCACCGAGAACAAGACCAACCGCCCCGTGGCCTCGGTGAAGTTCGTGGAAGCGGATTGCCCAGCTCCGGTGAAAAAGAAAAAGTAATGGTTTGACCTTCACGCGCTACTGTCCGGTGGCGCGCACTCCCCCGCTTCAACGTCCAGCCGCAGCTAAGCTCCTTGATAAACGACCAATAAGCGGTTGCCAGCCAAGGGTTTTTCAGCCCATCATCCAGCTATCCCAACCCTTCATCCCCAGCGCTTTTCACGCTGTTCTGTAACATTTCCAGGGCAAAAGAAGGTTGCCCCCTGCGGCAAGCAGCGACACATGAGTGTCGTAGCCTCCGGCGAACCTCTGGCCGGCCACCCGGGCCCTGCAAGAAGGAGAAGTTGAATGCCTTACGAACCGAATGACCGCCTGCTTCGACATTTTGAAGAAAACGGAGCCGACCTCACCCAGCAGGTCGAAGCGCAGCTCCAACTGATCGCGCCCAACAGCCCGAACACCCCCCTGTATCGCGACATGATCCTCACCGTGTTGCGCATGGCGCAGGACGACCGCAACCGCTGGAACGCCAAGATCACCCTGCAAGCCATCCGCGAACTGGACCACGCCTTCCGCGTACTCGAACAATTCAAGGGCCGTCGCAAAGTGACCGTGTTCGGCTCGGCACGCACCCCGGTGGAAAGCCCACTGTACTCACTGGCCCGTGAAGTCGGCGCGGCGCTGGCACGCTCGGACCTGATGGTGATTACCGGCGGCGGTGGCGGCATCATGGCCGCGGCCCACGAAGGCGCCGGCCTGGAACACAGCCTGGGGTTCAACATCACCCTGCCATTTGAACAGCACGCCAACCCGACCATCGATGGCACCGACAACCTGCTGTCCTTCCATTTCTTCTTTACCCGCAAGCTGTTCTTCGTCAAGGAAGCCGACGCGCTGGTGCTGTGCCCAGGCGGTTTCGGCACCCTGGATGAAGCACTGGAAGTGCTGACCCTGATCCAGACCGGCAAGAGCCCGCTGGTACCGGTGGTGCTGCTGGACGCACCCGGCGGCGGGTTCTGGCAAGGCGCCCTGGACTTTATCCGCAGCCAGTTGGAAGCCAACCGCTATATCTTGCCCACCGATATCAAGCTGGTACGCCTGGTCTATAGCGCCGAAGAAGCGGTGGAGGAGATCAATCAGTTTTATGCCAATTTCCACTCAACCCGCTGGTTGAAGCGTGAGTTTGTGGTGCGCATGAATCATCCGCTCAGTGATCGAGCGCTGGCCCATCTACAGGATGAGTTTGCCAGCCTGCGCTTGAGTGGGGAGTTCCAACAGCTTGCGTATACGGGTGAAGAACATGACGAGCCGAGGTTCAGCCATTTGACGCGGCTTGTGTTCAATTTCAATGGACGCGATCAGGGCCGTCTGCGGGAGTTGGTGGACTACATCAACTTGCCGGAGAACTGGGCACAGGCTCAGGGGAAGGCGCAGCAGCGGGTGGCGCAGGAGCCGGCGTGAAACCATAAAACGCAAAAAGGGCCCGCTATTTTCATAGCGGGCCCTTTTTTGGTGGTGTGCCAGGTGAGGTATGGGGATTCAATTGGGGCTGCTGCGCAGCCCAGCGCGGGGCAAGCCCGCTCACTACAACCGGCAACTGCGTTCAGTCGTCCATCTCTCGACCGCTCAACAAGCGGCTGATCATCTCCATCGAAAACCCGCGATAGCTCAGGAATCGCCCCTGCTTCGCACGCTCCCTGGCATCAATCGGAAGATGGCCGGAAAACTTGCGCCGCCAGGTGTCTTCCAACTGCGTCTGCCAGCTGATACCGCACTCGCGCAAGGCTAGGTCGATGTCAGCACGCTGCAGGCCGCGCTGGCTCAGTTCTTCACGAATACGCGCCGGACCGTAGCCGGAACGTGCTCGGTAGGAGACAAAACTTTCAAGGTAGCGGGATTCGGAGAGCAGCCCCTCTTCCGTCAAACGGTCGAGGGCGGCTTCAATCATCTCGGGCTCCGCGCCGCGCTGACGCAATTTACGCGTCAGCTCGACTCGACCATGCTCGCGGCGGGCGAGCAGGTCCATTGCGGTGCGCCGAACGGCGACGAGTGTATCGAGTACAACTGTCATCGTTTGCTTCAGATGTCGGTGTCAGCTTCTTCCACTTCTTCAACAGGCTCGCGGTTGGCGGCAGCTTTCACGTCTGGCGCCGGGGTCAGCAGCTTGTCGCGAATCTGCTTTTCAAGCGTGGCAGCGATGTCCGGGTTGTCCGCCAGGAACTTGGCAGAGTTGGCCTTGCCTTGACCGATCTTGCTGCCGTTATAGGCATACCATGCACCGGATTTCTCGACGAAACCGTGCAAAACACCCAGGTCGATCATCTCGCCGTTCAGGTAGATACCCTTGCCGTAGAGAATCTGGAACTCGGCCTGACGGAAAGGCGGGGCCACTTTGTTCTTCACGACTTTGACGCGGGTTTCGCTACCTACAACCTCGTCACCCTCCTTCACCGCGCCGGTACGGCGGATATCCAGACGGACCGAAGCGTAGAACTTTAACGCGTTACCACCGGTGGTGGTTTCCGGGCTGCCGAACATCACACCGATCTTCATACGGATCTGGTTGATGAAGATCACCAGGCAGTTGGCGTTCTTGATGTTACCGGTGATTTTACGCAGCGCCTGGGACATCAGACGGGCTTGCAGGCCCACGTGCATGTCGCCCATTTCGCCTTCGATTTCAGCCTTGGGTACCAGGGCAGCCACGGAGTCGACTACGATCACGTCGATGGCGTTGGAGCGCACCAGCATGTCGGTGATTTCCAGGGCTTGCTCGCCGGTGTCCGGCTGGGAAACCAGCAGGTCATCAACGTTGACGCCCAGTTTGCCGGCGTACTCAGGGTCCAGGGCGTGCTCGGCGTCGACGAACGCGCAGGTGGCGCCCATTTTTTGCGCCTGGGCGATCACCGATAGGGTCAGGGTGGTTTTACCAGAAGATTCAGGACCGTAGATTTCAACGATACGGCCTTTTGGCAGGCCGCCAATGCCGAGCGCGATGTCCAGCCCCAGAGAGCCAGTGGAAATAGCCGGGATCGCCTGACGGTCATGATCGCCCATACGCATTACGGCACCCTTGCCGAATTGACGTTCGATCTGACCCAGGGCCGCAGCCAAGGCTTTCTTCTTGTTGTCGTCCATTAAAGTCCTCACGTAATCAATAAGGCCGGGGGCGGCCAACACCTGTATAAGTAGACAGTATTGTTCCACAAAGAACGCAGATCGCCTACCCCTGATTGTCTATTTCTGCTGCAGCTCGTCGCAACAAGCCCTCCAGCGCGGCCTTTACCGTTTGTCGGCGGACCTCGTCGCGGTTGCCGGGAAAGTGCGCAAGCTCGGCAGTGACCTCATCGCCTACGCCAAAAGCCAGCCATACGGTGCCCACCGGCTTGTCGGGCGAACCGCCGTCCGGCCCGGCGATACCGCTGACGGCCACGGCAAACCGCGCCAGGCTTTTTTCCTGCGCGCCACGGACCATCGCTTCCACCACCTCCTGGCTCACGGCTCCCACTTTTGAAAACAATGTTTCCGGCACGTTCAACTGGCGGGTCTTCTGGCGGTTGGAATAGGTGACATAGCCCGCTTCGAACCACGCCGAACTCCCTGGAATCTGTGTGATGGCTTCTGCGATACCGCCGCCGGTGCAGGACTCGGCAGTGGTGACATGGGCGTTGAGCACCTGTAGACGGCGGCCCAGATCAGCGGCCAGTTGAGTGATTTCCTTCACGGTCATCTCCAGAGAGGGGGCGGGTTTTGCCTACCCTACAGGAGCCAATCACACGTGCAAGTGACGGAGTGTCTCAAGAAGCTAGCGGGCGACGGCGTGCACATAGGCCTGGCAGGCCCGCAACGCGATCAAGGCGTTATCACCGTCGTCGGTGATGCGGATAATTCGCTGAGCATGCGCCGGGTCAAGTCGGGCTCGCGCGGCTGCATGAACCACGCCGCCGGAGGTGGTGGTGGGCACTGGGGCACAGCTGGCGGTATCGGTGGCATCGAGAAGGACTGACAACCGCACATCAGCAGTAGCCAGGCGATCGCGCAGAGCAGCTTGATAACGTTGGGCATCGCTCAACTCCTGAGTGTGTTGTTGGTCGAGGGTATTGAGCTGCTGCTCCAGAACCAGGCGTTTTTGCTGTCCTGCCTGTTGCTGTGCGTACGCGGCCTGATTTTGCTGACTGAGCGCCAACGCGTGACCCGCTGCCTGACGCTCAAGCTGCGCACCATAGCGCCAGGCCTGCATTTGCCACACCAGCGCAAGCAGCAGGCAAACGCCGACCCAGCGCAAGGTACCTAGCAAACGCATAGCACCGCCTTCGCCCGTTCCCACAATTGCACACGATCCTGCAGGCCGTTCAGGCCGCCGTTGATACGTCGGGTAATCGCGGTGAATTGGTCTTTATCCGCCAGCTCGTTGAGGCTGTTGCTTTGCCAGAACCAGGCGGCGGACTCACACGCCCACTGCGGTTGTTCCAGCAATTGCGGTTGTTGCAACAGGCGCTCATCGCCAAACAACGCTTGGCTGCACGCCAGGTAGTTGCGCCGCCCCGTGACTTGGATAAGCCCCCTGCCCCGGTATTTCTGCCCGTCGCCATCCGCTTCGGGGGTATTGCCCAAGCGGGCGGCCAGAGTGCCGGTGTCGTATTTGCTGAGGTATTGATCGCTGCCCAGTTCGCGGACGTAGCGCAGTTCGGCGGATTCGTGGCCGATTTGGGCGAGAAAAGCGGCAACGCGCCTGGCACTGTTGACCTCGTACCGAACAAAGGCTGCATTTAACGGGGACAAAAAAATGCCCGCGCGACGGCGGGCCCCAGGCATCACATTAAGAAGCTGGTTAAGGGTTATCTGCATGGGGGTCACTCTGGAAAGGTATCTACACCGACAAGCCACTGGCCTGGATCGTGCACCGGTAGCCGCCGGTCCGTTTACCACTGGCGGTCACCGTCTTGATCGACCAGCGGCCCTGCATGAAACCCGGCCACGACTCGTCCAGCAGCAACAGCCCTTCGGCGGCCAGCGACGGATTACCGGGACACACCACATCGATCTGCAACCCTTCTCGCCCCACACGCCGCATTTCGCCCTGGGCCGCTGAGCGAGCTTCGTCCTCGCTTGGATAGCGCTGCGTCAGCACCTTGAACGGTTGGATACCCACCTCTACCACATGCTTCTTACCCGCCGCCGCATCCCACCAGGACGTTTGCGCGCCGTTGTATTTGGCACGGCTGGTTTCGGTAAAGCTGGCGCTGATGAAAGCGTGGTCACCCGGGTGATTGTCACGGGTGACGGACAACCGCACATCCGGCAGTGCCTTGCCCGACAACGACTTGACCTGACCTTTGCGCCCCAGCACATAGAGGTCGTCCACGGGCTTGGCCACCGCATCGAAGCGTTTGGCCAGCCTGGTTAGAAATGCCATGTCGCTTTCATTGGTCTGATCGATATGCGCGATCTGCTCGCCATCGAGTTCAGGCGCCACACGCGGGGAAAACCCGTAACGGCTGGTCAATTGGCGAAACAGTGCGCCCAAGGTTGTCGGCCCATGGCTGGCGGTGCGTCGCTGCTTGAACTCATGCTCATCGAACGGCGCCGCCGTAGCCACCAGCACCAGGCGCATCGGGAACAGCGACGGCTTACGCTGAGTGATCTTGAACACGCCCTTATCCACCAGACCGGACTCCAGATAACCCACGCGCAAGCCGATTTTCCCACCCAGATCGGGCAGGCCTTCAAGGCCCTCGATATCGAGGGTCAACTTGAGTTGGTCGGACACAAATCCCGCTGCGTCAATATGTTCCCACTCCAACAGCCGCTCGTTGAACAACGCGGCATTGGCGCCGTAAAGCTCAACCACAGGTGTGAATCCAAGTGCCATGATCGCTCCTTAATCCCAGGCTGAAACCGGCCGGCTCGCTGCAGGCTTTGCATCCAATTCGGGCACCAGCACACTGACGCCAGCAGGTAATATCGCGCCCTTCTCCGCCAGCTCCGGATTCAAGCGCCACAGTGCTTCCTCCGCGGCATCATCACAGCGCCCCAGTTCTCGGTAGAGCAACAGGTTCACCGAGTCGCCCGCAATACTTCGCACTCTACGCATTGACGAACTCCTCCAATATCAACGACCAACTGATCGCCATCGCGGTACCGTCGTCGATGACGCTGGTTTGTTTTTCGGTGATCGACTTGATCGTCCACAACCCCCAGTTACGTCCCAGACCATCCACCAGAGGCAACGGCACTCGCAGGGCTTGCAGGGCCCGCAGCTCATCCAGGCGTTGCATGCCATTGGCCCGCACGGCCTTGCCGCCCAATGCCAGTGTTTCAAGATCCTGACCCACCTGGCTGGATTTGGGTTTGCCGGCAACGATGTCCAGGCTGACCCATCCCCCGCTGCTGCCACGATCAAGGCTGTCGTAGGCGAACCCACGGGACAGCCCGAAAATAAACGTGCCCAACACCATCTGTTGTCGCATCACACAGCTCCATCGGTGAGTGCTGCGCCACGTCGCGTCGCCAGCAGGTTGTCCATCGACAGCGGCGTAAATTGCGCTTCGATCTGTTGCACCACCAGCGTCGCCAACTGCTGATAGCTGGCTTGTTCCGGTGCGTTGATAGTGATTTGCGGGGCAAAGTTGATTTGACGGTTATCGGCTTGAGGGTGGTTGAGGTTGTTGCTGACATCCGTGGGAGACGGCAAGCGATCACCGGAACCCATCACCTTTTCGGCGAGCCAGGCCCCCACATCACTGCCGACAAACGTACCGACGGCGCCGCCCACCACGTTACCGATAGCGCCCCCGGCAACGCCGCCCATGACGCCACCCAGCACCGTACCGGCGCCCGGCACCACCGAACCGATCACCGCTCCGGCAAGCGTCCCGACAGCTCGGCCAATCGCCATGCCGGCAAACTCCCCGGCAACGCCACCGGCGACTGCGCCGCCTACCGAGCCCACGCTGGAGCCCAGCGCTTCACCCGGATTCCCCGTCAGCGCGCCCTGTGTGACATCAACTCCGGCTTGTGCCAGCACCAAGCCCAACGAAGCCCCTTTGGCGACTTTGCCGGTCTTCGCCGTTTTGCTCGGGTGGCCCGGGCCAGACGCCGGACCCGGCGTACGTTTGCCTGTGTGTGCGTCGTTATCCTGAGGTTGTTGCGGGCGGGCGGAAGGATCAGCGGCAGGTCCTTCGCGCAGAATTTTCCCCGCAACTTTTTCAAATACCTTGTCCTTCACGGCATCGAAAACACCGGAAATCACTGTACCCAGCGCAGCCCCCGCCAACGTGACGGCGGCGGTGGCCTGGGGCAGAGCCTCAGCCAACCAGCCCACGCCATTGACCAAACCGGTCATCCCAGTCAGCGAGGTATCCACGATTGGCGCCAAGGCGGTATCCGAAGCGTTTTCCAAGCGTGTGGTACTCGCCTCGTAAGCCTGCCGACGTGCCTGCGTGGAGTCGGCGCGAACCGCGGCCAGGCGTTGAACGGAGCCTTGATCGCCTAGCGCGGAGGTCGCGTAGTTGGACGTTTCGGACACCTGCGAAAAGGCCAGCTTTACGCTGTCGATGACCGGCACCAGGCTCAAAATCGCTTGGTTACTGTCGAACAGTTGCGTCGCCAGCGCCGCCTGCCTTTCAGCCGGTTGCGACTTGAGTGCCTCCAGCACGGTAACCAGGGTCTGCGCAGCATCCTGTTTCATCCCACCGGCCAGCTCTTTGGGATCAAGCTTCAGCGCTGCCCAGGCACTGCGCTGCGCGGGGGAAGCGCTGTCGCCTTTAGCCAGGGCGGCACTGATTTTTTCCAGCCCAAGGCCTGCAGCACCCTTGCTGTTACCTGCACTGAGCAACGCCGCCGAAAGTGCCGCGGCCTGCGCGGGGCTCATGCCCGCAGCCGTTGCGGCAGCGCCTTGGCGTTGCACGATCGCGGCAATATCCGCCGACTCCGCCTTGAGCGAGACATTGTTGCCCAGCACGTTTGTCGCGTCGGCCAGATCCAGGGCTTGGGCGCGGTCGAGGTGCATTGACTCACGCCAGCCGCCCAGGAGTTCGCCGGCATGCTTGACTTCGATTTTGAATGCCGTCGCCATGATCGCGGCGTCGTGGGCGAACTGCTGCAGGTCTGCCTGGCGTCCGGCCTGATCGATATCGCCTGAAGCGTCAACTCGCTCGCTGCCGATACCCGACTTGGCCGCAACGTACTCGACCTTCGCCAGATCAACCGCGCTCGCGCCACTGGCCGCCACCATTGGCTCGGACGCCATGGCGAGGTTGGCTTCGCGCATCGACTTACGCTCGCGGCCTACAAATCGCAGCAGTTGGTCCAGGTCGGTCATCGCGGCATCCAGTGCCTGCGACGGTGTATCGGTATTGGACTTCGTGCGGGTACTCGTGTCGCTCGTCCCCGCCGCCTCGATGGCGTCGGCTTGCCGGGCTTCGATCACCTTGAGCAACGAGGCGTTGAACAGCTCCAGCGTATCCACAAGCCGCGTCTGGCCTTCGGCCAGATGGTTGATCTGCAGGCTGGCGTCGGCCAATGCCAACGCCAGGTTCGCAGCACTCCCCGGCACAGCCTCAACCGGACTCGCCAGTGTCTGCGCAATAGGATTGAGGCCGGCCTGCGCCCCGGCCATTTCGGGTGAGCGCTGAATCATCACGCCGTCCTTGGCAATGGCTGACTCACCTGCTCTATTACTGTCTGCCATCCCGTTCTACTCCTGTTTAACGCCAAGGCGACTGATCGCAATGTCGTAGCGGCGCAATGCCTTCCCGGCGTCCCAGTCGAGGATTTCCGCTTCGCTTACTGAATAAACCAGCGGTACCACATCGAGGATCACTTCGATGTCGCGTTCCGAAAGAAGACCGCCGGTTTGTTTAAAAAATCGTCGATGCGCCCCTGCAGTTCCGTCCAGTCGGGCACGGTCAGGCCGGCAAGGTCGGGAATCATCAGGCCGGCGCAATGAGCGGTGATGAACTCGGCACGTTCTTTATTGGTGGGCAGTTTTTTCATCACTTTGGTGGCACGCAAGGCGGGCATTTCCAGGGTGACGTGGGTGAGCGTACGGCCGCTCGCTTGAAGCGGAAGCAGCAGCGCGACCTGCTCGCAGGTCAACGATTCGCGTGGCACATCGGCTTGATCGAGAAAGAACGATGCAGGCTGGGTCGATACCTCATGTACGTACTGCGCGATGCTGACGTAGTCCGGGCGCTTGAGTTGGTCGAGTTCTTTTTCCGACAGGCCAGTGGCAAGCTTGGCCAGTTCGAAGAACTGGTCATCCTCGTCGTCACCGGCGCGCGCCAGGGCTTCTTTCTGTGGCGCATAGAACAAAGGTTTCAGTTGAATCTGCTCGATTACAACGCCGGTGTCGGCGGTGATCGGGGAGAGCAGGATGTGTAGCGCAGGCATCCAGGCCATGGAGTGATTCCTTGATAAGGTATGGGGGCGAGCTGACTCGCCCCCGAGGGGTTACGGCATCAGCACGGCGCGGCGGGCGTCGCCGAGAATGTCGACACCGTTGAGCACGAACTTCTGGGTGCGCACGTCGATATCGATCACCGGAATACCGTTTTCCAGACGGTTGTAAGTGCGGCAGGACAGTTCCAAGGTAGTGACGGGCTTGGCATTCATCGTCAGCGCGGTTTCGGTCAGCGCCTTCAACTTGCCGCCCACGGTGTGGTAGGTGAAGTAGGTCTTGCCATCCTGATCCTGACCGGCTTCGCGCACGTTCAACAGGATGTCATCCCCCTGGGTAACGCCCAGCGCCAGCAGGATTTCTGCGCCAGCCCCTTGCAGTACCAGGGTTGCGCCCAGCGCCTTGGCGCTTTTGGCGACCTCTTCGGCGATGAAGCGCCCGCCGGTCATCGCGTCCATTTCGAACTCAATCTTCGGCGGCGTAAAAGAATCGACCGTCGCCGACAACGGCAGGCCTTGAAGGGTGGCCGCAATGGCCTGTCTGACTCGGTTGGTAAACATTAAAGAACGTCCTCCAGGAACTGCTCGATGATTTCATCGCGGGCGTTGAGTTGATAAACCATGTGTTCGTTCGGCGCGTAGCGGCCGTAGTCGATGACGATGAACCAGGTGCCGTTCTTGTACTTCTCGACGCTGTTCAACTCTGGGTGCAGGTAGACGCTGCCGCCGGGGATGGTTTCGTCGGCGACCAGGGTTTGCAGCCAGTCGTTGATGCGCTTGACCTCCTGGTCCATGAAGGACTTGGTGAGGTTTTTGGCCATGGCTTTCTGGCCGGCCTTGACCAGCTTGCGGCTGATGGCGTCTTCCAGGCCGACATAGCTGATGAACTTGCCGGTGATGGAACGGTTACCCAGCAGCGAGAATCCGCCGAGGATGGTGCGGGCGTAATAGCTCACACCGTAGCGGTTGAGCAGATCGCCTTCGGTGGAGGTGTCGAGGATGTTGTACTCGACGACCCGGGAAACGTCTTCGGCGAAGGTCACCTGATTACCTGGGCTTTCCCATTGCTTGACCTTGGCCAGTGCAGCGATGGCCAACGAGGATGGCGACAGGAACACATTCTTCTTGGCAGCCTTGGAATACACCGACGGCATGTTGTGCACCAACAGGCAACGGTCGAAACCGAGGTCGGCACCGCCCAGCTCGCCACTGTAAGTCACTTGGCCGGCGACCGAAGCGTCCTTGCCATCCAGCACTACGCGGGCCTTGATGCGCTTGCCGAAGGAGGCGAACTCACCGGCCACGGCCTTGGTGCCGGTGAAGCCTGGAGCACCGATGATGGTCAGGTCTTCAGGCACGCTGCCCAGGGCAGCCAGGCCGAGTTTGCGCCCGGTGACGGGGTCGTTGCCGCCGATCACATTGTTGAGCGTATCGGCCGGGGTGGCGCCTTCTTCGACAATGACCACATAGACCGGCACCTTGACCACTTTGAGGATCTGGTACACCGCCTGGAACAAGGTGCCCGACTCGGTACCGGTAGGGTCGAGCAGCGCCTGGGTGGTGAAGCTGTTGATGCGGAACGGCGCGTTTTTCGGGATCGACGCATGGGCGTTGGGGGCAGTGCCCACCAGGCCGATGACGTTATCACCCAGGCCACCCATGGCCTCGGGCGATTCGGTGGCATTGACGGTGATGCCGTTGTGCTCGAAGTTCAAAACCTCAGCCATGATTAATCAGCCTTCTTGGGGGTGGAGTTGAGGACGCTGGTCAGTTCCAGGCGGCCGGCGGTGCGCAGGGCGGATGCTTCGACGTCCAGCAGTTCCAGCTCCTCGCCGGCAGTAGACCAGTGGCCGTTACCGATGGGGAAAGGGATGAGGACGGTGTAGGTTTGGCGGGTGGGCATGGGTAGGATTCTCCGAGTGAGAAACGCCAAAGCCCCTGCGGGGAGGGGCTTTGGGAAGGCGAAAAAAAACCGCTTTCGCGGTTATCAGTTATTTCAGGAATTTCGGTTTTTTTGGCCACACGATGGCATCGGGATCGGCTCCCTGACCCGGGATATCACGCAATCCCTGACGGTAAGCCACAAACACCGGACGATCGTTCTCCGCCATTGGGTAATCAGGCATTGCCGCATAATCGCTATCAGCCAGGTCGGCGTCACGCGCAGTACGGATCAACTTCCATTTAATCAATGGGTGAATATCAGGCATTACAAATTCTGGTTTCATCCATATTCTCCTTAGCCTAGGCCCAACAAAGTTCCCCAGTCGGCGGGGCGAGTGATAACACCTGTACAGGCGCCGGCAAGCATTACCTCAACCGACCCTGTTACAGAGCTGCGGGTAGGGTGAACGTGCATGTAATTGGCAAAGATGTTGTCTGGCAGGAACAGCGTTGAACACCAGCGCCACTTGCCATTTTTATTGCCGTTGGCCCAGGCGCCTTCAATAGAGCCTTCATTCACCCGAACAAAAGCGCCCACTGTCATACCAACATTTAAAGGCACTGGAGTGGTGCCGCTCAAACGTCCCGCATCAACTGAGGCGGGAAACGCCAACCAAGGCAGTGAGTTATTTTCGGACCATTTCATTTGCCAGATATTTACTGTGTTTCGCCAATATCCTGCCGCCCTGATATCAAAATCAGGAAACTGTTCGCGCACATCGGTCTGCACTTGGCGCATAAACTCAACGTCTGCATCCGGACGCCCGGCTGATTGAGCCTGCTGTGTAATAGTTCGAATTTTAGTGGCGGTAACCTCAGTATGCACATACCACCCATCAATCAGTTTGTCAGTGTTATCTGGCACCATATGGAAGTTTTTCGTAACGGCCAGGCGAGGCAGGCGGCTATTCAAGCTCGATAGCTGCTCGTCATATTTTGCACGAGCGTCCAATAGCGCCCTATCAATTTCGCCGACCTTCCCTGTCACAACGTTCGTAAGCGCATTCGCTGCGCTGACCACGGCAGCGAGTTGCTGTTCAGTACTCAATGTTTAAACTCCTTGTATTGCATTGAATGGTAAAAATTGCTAGCCGGCGTTCACCTCGAGCGCCATGACTCGAAAGAGCATCGCGACACCTCTAGACATATTGTCGATGCTGGCAGCCGAAAGAGAAGCCAGTTCCTCCGTCAGCAAAATGTTGAGATTCTCAGCGCCGACTACGACAGTCACGCTATCCGCTGGCAATGGCGAAATATCCAGCGTGAATTTTTGAAGTACCCGAGCCGCCGCCGCTTTATACGTCAGCAACTTTCCCGTCACGGAATACACCGCCAGCAAGGTCCCACTGGCAAGGTAAAACCCGAACTCGCCAATTTCATACTCGCCGTCGCCATCAAACAACGCGGCCATCCTGAGTTGGCTGTCGCCCAGGTCTTCGTAATCGACGATGGCAACCCGTTGGCGCTCATCACGCAAGGCCACTTCGCTGCCGTCGGGGTTATAGCGGCCGGTACCGGCGCCGATGTGGGTGATTTCGCCTTTGAGCCCCTGGTTCTTTGCCTGCAGCACTTCATCCAAACCTTTGGAGGTGAAGCGCACCAGGCGCGTGATTTCATCTGTCATGGCTGCGCCCTGAGGTCGTAGTCGTTAATGGTGTAGTGCTGGGCAACCCCGGCACTGTTTAGCCGAGCAACCAGCGCCAACTCCGGTAATGCTCCGTTTAGATAGAACTCCCCGTCGCTTAAAGGGGCGTCAAGGACTTGCGTGAATGCGAGCTGACCTCCTGTTTCATGCACGACAGTAATCGTGGCCTGATCCCGCTCGCTTTTGGCCGCGTTGATGCGGCGGATCAGGCGGTTGTGATCCCCACTGGACCAACTGCGCCCAATGATCGCCTGCACGTCGAAGGTATAGGGCGTACCGGTCGGCCGCTGCTGATACCAGGCGTTGATGTTGGGGGTAAACCCCAGTGACTCCACCGCGTAGCTCAAAGCCTTGGGTGTGCCGGCCTGGCGCTGGATCTGCCAGGACAAGGCCACGGTCAGGCGCTTTTCCGACTCACTCGCATCGGCATCCCATTCGCTGACACCTCGGTCGGCGGCCAGATAAGGCAGAAATACGCTGGGAGTTTGCAGCGGGTTCATCAACGCTGGAAACGGCGGTGTGACTCGCTCAAGCAACGTGCCGAAGCCTAAATCCAGGGCCTTTTCCAGCGGTGAACTGTTGGCTGGCAACAAACTCGCTTTGGGTTCACTCATAGCGTGCGCACCTCCACCTCGACACCCGTGCAGTACGGGGCCTGGAACGCGCTGCTGACAATCGGCTCCAGCGGTTCAAGGATTTGCAGTTGCGCCGCTCCGGCACTGTGGATGGCGTAGTCGATCCAGCTGGGGTCAACGCGCCCTTCCAATCGATGACAGGAATCAGCGTAAGTCTGCAACAGTTGCTGCGCTGCCACTTGAGTCAGGCCCGAGTCCGGGCCGGCGTTGATCTTGGCAACGACACGAATCTTGTAGGGTTGAATCTGTGCGCCCTGGACCGTGACGAGATCGGTTTCCGGCCGTACATCCGGCCGTGCGAAATGTCTGCGGACACCGTCAAGCAAATCAGCGGATGGTGTACCGTCGCCCTCACGAGACAGCACAGTGACCATCACCTCGCCGGGCGCGGTACGTCGGCCGTTGCCGTCCTTGACCTGGGCCGCATAGCCGTCCGGATCGAAGGTGTAGTTGACGGTCACCACGCCCGGCGATGCGCTCTGTACCTTGACCGTGGGTCGCTCGCCGAGGGTGAACACTTCACGGCGATACTGCATCCTCGAGCCCGCCGCCGGGGCGTGGGGTGCCAAGTAGTAGCGCAAGCGAGCGTCGTCGTCGCTTTCCAGAGTCGGCGGCACGGGCGGGAACGCCGCCGGGTCACCAGGATCGAGCACCTGGCGTTCCAGGCCCATGTCAGCCAAGCGCGCATCCAGGTTGCTGCCGGTGGCCCACCACGCCAGCATCTGCTTGATGCGCGCATTGTATTTGCGCTCATGGGTTTGCAGGCGCACGCAAAACGCCTCAAGCGCCAACGTTAACAACTCACTTTCGTTGTCGAGGCTGACCTTGAGTTTGGCCGCGCTTTGCGGCGCACGGGTGGCGACGTAATCGATCACGAACGCCTTGAACTCGGCCAGCAAGGGTTCGAACTCATCGACCGCGATAATCGCCGGCTCGGCCAGTTGGTTCTGGCCAGGAATCAGCATGCTCATGTCACGACCTCAAAGGATTGTTGGCGGTTTTTCCAGGTACCGGCAAAGCGCAGCAGCAGCCCGGCCCCCTGGCGAGTGGCAACGATGACCTGGGGCTGAAAGTCGCCGATGCCGTTCTGCGCGTTATAGAACGCCTGGGCGGCATGGCTCTGGGCGAGCAGCAGCAGGTCATCGCCAAGGTTCTGCCCGAGCAGTTGCGGGATAAGCGAGCCATACAATGGACGCTTTTGCCGTGTACCAACGGGGGTGGTCAGCGCTCGGGTGGCGCGCTGCACGAATTGCAGCCAGTCATCGACGGCTGCCCCGGTATTGCGATCGATGCCAATCATGGAGTGTCCTTATCAGGGGCTTATAACTCGACCTTGGTGGTCTATCACCGGGCCGCTGAAATGAGCACCGCCGGCATCCAATAACAGTGCGCTGCCGCCAACCTGCAGGGCGATGCCCTGCAGGTTGAGGGTAAGGCTGGCGGCGCCGATCTTGATGTCGACCTGTTCGCGGGAACCGCTGAACATCGTCGGCCCGTTGACCCAGTTGAAGGTGTGACTGGCGTCGTCGTAATCGCTTTGCGTACCGTCTTGATGGCGCCGTCGGGTCAGGGAGGGAACACTGGAGACTGGCGGAAAGAGACTACTGTTGAGGCCGAACAGCGCCACGGACTGCGCCCCCCCTTCCCCACCGCCGTAGTTGAGCAACAGACATTGCTCGCCCACTGACGGAATGCGGGTTTCGGTTTGCGCACCGGCGCTGGGGTTGAAAAAGCGAATAGCTGGCGTGAGCAAATCACCGTGGCTGACCCGGCAGGTATTGCTGGCGGCGTCGACCTGTTGGCAAACGCCAATCCGGCAGAAGCTTTCAGCACGTCGGTAGAGGTCTTCGAGTTGCGCCTCCATTTCCGCCAGGCGCTCGACGATTGGCCCCAGTTGCATGCGTAACAGCGCGTCGAACATAGGCTACTCCGCCAGTGGCTTGTATTGATCGGGGTCATCGATGTTCAAGACGTCCCAGGTACAGGCAAACAGCGGTTGACCTATAGGATCATTGAGCAACGCGGGCCCCAGGTAGAGGGTTTGGCTGAAGGACACGGTCCAGGTGTCGTAGTCCGTTGCTGCGGTGCTACGCATAGAAGGAGCGGCGACAATATTTGTCGGTAAATCGCACTGGGCCGCAGGCAGGCTCCAACGGTTGTCCAGCACCAGATCCATCAACTGGCTGGCCAGATCACAGGCATCGAATGGCAATGCGCCGGGAGCAGCCATGGCTTTGAGCGAAATGGCCAGGACGTGGGCCTTGCGGCCTTCGCGGGAGCGAATACCCGGGCCATTGCCTTCAACCGTGACCATCACGCCGATTTTTCCCCCGTCGCTCATGAAGTCCTGGTGGCTGCCGACCTTGAGGTCCGGGAAAGTCGCATGCAGCGCCACGCCGATAGCCTGGGGTAGTTGGGATGGCTTTTCGATAAGGGTCATTTAAGTAGCGTCCTTGCGGTTACTGCGGATCCTGGCGGGAACCTTCGTTGATCCCGATGCGCTTGGCTGCCCAGCGTTCATAGAGGCCGATGGCCACGTCGGCGCCGGCCATGGCGGTCAGGCAACCAATGGCGCCGGCGGTCCAGATCGACATGCCGGCGGCGTAACACAGCATCAGGGCCGAAACCCCGCAGACCATGCACGCCCCAGACCTGAGCGCCAGGCGCCGAATCAGCGACCAACCATGGGCCCCCTCCTTGTCGGCGCGCCACATTTCGCCGGAAACTCCGCCGATCAAAGCCAATATGATGACCAGCCAGATAGGCATTTCCGCTAACGCTTGTTGTTCGTTTGTCATGTCACGCCTCCTGGCTGAGCACTGAATAGTCCGTTTTTCAATTACACACACTTTGTTAGGTAGGCATTCCAAAAAGCCCGGTAGCCCGGGCTTTTCAGTAATGATGTCCTCGGTCTTTCGGCGCTACTGGCGCGGTACGGACCTTTCCTCGATGTTTTTCCGACCACGATCCCTGTCTGCCGGATAACTGCTTCTGGTGCTTTACGCTGCACACCCGGGTCAGTTGCCAACCCTCTGAACCGTTGAGGCCGGTTCATCGCTGCCTGTTTTTAACGCGGTACTACTAAAGAGCGTCGGCATCCTTGCCGGTGTTGCCTTGGCATCCTTGCCATCGCTTCGATGGCGTCCATGCCGATATTGCGTGCCTTCCTTGTCTTCCTTGGCAGCATCCTTGCCGCCTCCACCAAGCCTTGTTGGCTGGCTTGAGATGGAGAATATGACTGTATAGACATACAGTCAATGCATAAATGCATTTATTTTCAAAATATAAATGCACTTGTGCAATTTCAACGTTTCAGGCGCGAGGTTGAGGTTCCTACAGACGAAAAAAAGCCTGCTCGTTAGCAGGCTTTGTCTTACAGAAAAAGGTTAACGCGCGTACATGCCCCACCAAAACACATGCCCGAGGATGCTGATCTGCTCATCCTGGATATCCTGAAAGCTGTAGTCCTCATCCGGGTGCTCATCGCGATTGAAGCTGCGCAGACGAATCCCGGAAGGTAAGCGATAGAGCTGTTTCACTCGCAACAGGCCATTGTGATTGATCGCATATAAGTCGCCGTCGACGATGTCGCCGATCGCACTCTTGCCCGCATTCACTCCAACCGTTGCGCCATCGCGCAGCACGGGCAACATGCTGTTGCCACGCACGGTCACACACTTGGCTTGGTCGAACTGCACGCCGTTATGCCGCAGGCTGCGCTTGCCGAAGCGCAGGCTGGCCTTTTCGCTTTCCTCGATGACGAATCTTCCTGATCCAGCAGCCAATTCAACCTCGCGCAGAAAGGGGATCGACACCTCATCGTCATTCACGGGGGTATCGTCGTCCCACAGGCTTATGTCCTTGAGCTCCGAATGCATCGGGTCGCGCGCGTCATCCCGCAAAGCGCCCACCGCCACGCGCCCGCGCAGTTGGTCAGTGCTTACGCGAAAATATTCGGCGATGCGGGAGATGTGCTTGTCCGACGGATCAACGATCTTGCCGCTGAGGATCCGGGACAGCGTGGATTGAGGCACGCCGGTACGCCGGTGAAGCTCCGTGGGGGAGATCCGGTCGCGGTCCAGCAGTTCTCTTAAGACGATAGAAACGTTGCGTTTTTGCATAATATGGATAGTGAAGGGAGATTTGAGGGTTGGCAAATGCTAATTTGCATATTTTATGCATTTAGTAGGTCCATTCATGCTCGGGTGTGCGTTGCTAGGATATCTACACAAATCCCGATCATTAGATCGTTCCCATGCTCCGCGTGGGAATGCAGCCAGGAACGCTCCGCGTCCCGCCGTGCAGCTCAGTGCTTACAATTGACGCAGAGCGTCACAGGATGCGTTGCCACGCAGAGCGTGGGAACGATCGAATGCTCCTTTGTAAATGTTTCGTGAGCTATGACGACAGGCAGTTGCACCCGCCCCACCTCCACGCTAACCTCCCCTCCGTCGCTGCCAACTCAGCGACCGGGCCTGATAACCCGGCAAGATGCAGGCGCACCAAGCGCCCCCAAACCCGATTTGCAGGCGTTTTTTTCGCCCTTCATTTCGTGCAATGGCGGCTGTGCGTGGGAGACCTTCGGGTCTGCCGGGTTCCTGTATCTCCGGTTTATCAGCCTGCGCACAGCTGCCACCCAATTCGCCTGATAACGAATGTGGTAGCTCTCACCTGATATGGGAGTTTTACCGATGACCGCTACAAATCCGCCTGCGTTAACTACCCTCGGCGTCACCCCCTTCTCTTTTCATTCCGACCAGCCTCTGTTCCGCGTCAACAGCGGTGTTTCCCTGCATGAAGCCCTGCATCACGCTTCCGATCTCCTCCACGTCGCCAAGCAACTCGCAGAAGATGCCGCGATGACCAGGGAGACCGACCGCTATGCCTGGGCGTCGCATTACTTGCAGGAAATGGTCAAGGCGGTGGTTGATGATGTGGTGAAGGTGCTGGATTCGCCTGGCAACATTCAATAAGGACGAAACAACAAAGGGGCGCCGCATTGGAATAAATGCGCCGCCCCTTTTTGTGTTTTACCTGGCCGTTTGCGACCTGCGAAGGGCCGACCTCGCGTGTTAACCTTGCCGCCATCGCAAAAAATGCTGGGCCAAGCGCCCCCTTTGCCCCATCACTTTCAACGAATTTGCCTATTACCCAATGAGTAAAAACACCTCCGATCTGTCCTCCCACACCCCGATGATGCAGCAGTACTGGCGCCTCAAGAACCAGCACCCTGACCAGTTGATGTTCTATCGCATGGGCGACTTCTACGAGATCTTCTACGAAGACGCGAAGAAGGCCGCCAAGTTGCTGGACATCACCCTGACAGCGCGGGGGCAGTCGGCGGGGCAGTCGATTCCGATGTGTGGGATTCCTTACCATTCGCTGGAAGGTTACCTGGTCAAGCTGGTGAAGCTGGGTGAGTCGGTGGTGATCTGTGAGCAGATCGGCGATCCGGCGACGAGCAAAGGGCCGGTGGAACGTCAGGTGGTGCGCATTATTACGCCGGGGACGGTGAGTGACGAGGCGCTGCTGGATGAGCGTCGCGATAACTTGATCGCTGCGGTGTTGGGCGATGAGCGGTTGTTCGGGCTTTCGGTGCTGGACATCACCAGTGGTAACTTCAGCGTGCTGGAGATCAAGGGCTGGGAGAATCTGCTGGCGGAGCTGGAGCGCATCAACCCGGTGGAGTTGTTGATTCCGGATGATTGGCCAAAGGACTTACCGGCAGAGAAGCGTCGTGGGACCAAGCGTCGTGCGCCGTGGGATTTCGAGCGTGACTCGGCGTTGAAAAGTCTGTGCCAGCAGTTCTCGGTGCAAGACCTGAAGGGCTTCGGTTGCGAAACCCTGACCCTGGCCATCGGCGCCGCCGGTTGCCTGCTCGCCTATGCGAAAGAGACCCAGCGCACCGCCCTGCCGCATTTGCGCAGCCTGCGGCATGAACGCCTGGACGATACGGTGGTGCTCGATGGCGCCAGCCGTCGCAATCTGGAGCTGGACACCAACCTGGCCGGGGGGCGCGACAACACCCTGCAGTCGGTGGTCGACCGTTGCCAGACCGCCATGGGCAGCCGCTTGCTGACGCGCTGGCTGAACCGTCCTTTGCGAGACTTGACGGTGCTGCAAGCGCGCCAGACGTCCATTACCTGCCTGCTGGACCGCTATCGCTTTGAAAAGCTGCAGCCACAGCTCAAAGAAATCGGCGATATCGAGCGCATCCTGGCGCGGATCGGCTTGCGTAACGCGCGCCCACGTGACTTGGCGCGTCTGCGCGATGCCCTTGGCGCCTTGCCGCAGCTGCAAGTAGCGATGACCGAGCTGGACACGCCGCACCTGCAACAGCTGGCTGTCACGGCCGGCACTTACCCGGAACTGGCGGCGTTGCTGGAAAAAGCCATCATCGACAACCCGCCGGCGATCATCCGTGACGGCGGTGTATTAAAGACAGGCTATGACAGTGAGCTGGATGAACTGCAATCGCTGAGCGAAAACGCCGGGCAGTTCCTGATTGACCTGGAAGCCCGCGAAAAAGCCCGTACCGGCCTGGCTAACCTGAAAGTCGGCTACAACCGCGTGCATGGCTACTTTATCGAGTTGCCGAGCAAGCAGGCCGAGTCGGCGCCTGTCGATTATCAACGTCGCCAGACGCTCAAGGGCGCCGAGCGTTTTATCACGCCGGAGCTCAAGGCATTTGAAGACAAGGCGCTGTCGGCCAAGAGCCGCGCCCTGGCGCGGGAGAAGATGCTCTACGAGGCCTTGCTCGAAGACCTGATCAGCCGCCTGGCGCCGTTGCAGGACACCGCCGCGGCCCTGGCCGAACTGGACGTGCTGAGCAACCTGGCCGAACGTGCGCTGAACCTGGACCTGAACTGCCCACACTTTGTCAGCGAGCCGTGCATGCGCATCGTGCAGGGTCGTCATCCCGTCGTGGAGCAGGTGCTGACCACGCCGTTCGTCGCCAACGACCTGTCGCTGGACGACGATACCCGCATGCTGGTGATCACCGGTCCCAACATGGGCGGTAAATCCACTTACATGCGTCAGACCGCTTTGATTGTGCTGCTGGCGCATATCGGCAGCTTTGTACCGGCGGCCAGTTGCGAGCTGTCTCTGGTGGACCGTATTTTTACCCGGATCGGCTCCAGCGATGACCTGGCCGGTGGCCGCTCCACCTTCATGGTGGAAATGAGCGAAACCGCCAATATCCTGCACAACGCCACCGAGCGCAGCCTGGTGCTGATGGACGAAGTGGGCCGTGGCACCAGCACCTTCGACGGCCTCTCTCTGGCCTGGGCGGCGGCCGAGCGTCTGGCGCACTTGCGTGCCTATACGCTGTTCGCAACCCACTACTTCGAGCTGACCGTGCTGCCGGAGAACGAGCCCCTGGTGGCCAACGTGCACCTCAACGCCACCGAGCACAACGAGCGCATCGTGTTCCTGCACCACGTGCTGCCGGGGCCCGCGAGCCAGAGTTACGGCCTGGCCGTGGCGCAATTGGCCGGTGTGCCGAACGACGTGATCCTGCGTGCACGCGAGCACCTGAGCCGCCTGGAAACCACCGCCCTGCCCCACGAAACCGTGGTCGCCAGCCCGAAGAAAGCCAGCAACAAACCCGCCGCGCCGCATCAGAGCGATATGTTCGCCAGCCTGCCCCACCCGGTGCTGGATGAGTTGGCAAAGCTTGACCTGGACGACTTGACACCGCGCAAAGCTCTCGAAATGTTATATGCACTGAAGACTCGGATATAACGCAGACGCTTGCAAGCTGGTAGACTCTCGCGCGGTTTGGGATGCTGCGGGCTTTTAGCCTGGCCTGCAGACTATCGCTCCCAAACCTCGCGAGCCCTGCCACAAAGGGTTTCGCTGCCGCCGCCTGAGGAGAAAATTAGAAATGACCTTCGTCGTCACCGACAACTGCATCAAGTGCAAGTACACCGACTGCGTAGAAGTGTGTCCGGTGGACTGCTTCTACGAAGGCCCGAATTTCCTGGTTATTCACCCGGATGAGTGCATTGACTGCGCCCTGTGTGAACCAGAATGCCCGGCCGTTGCGATTTTTTCCGAGGACGAAGTGCCTGCGGGCATGGAGCAGTTCATTCAATTGAACGTCGAGCTGGCGGAGATCTGGCCGAATATCACGGAAAAGAAAGACCCATTGCCGGATGCGGCAGAGTGGGATGGCCAGCAAGGCAAGATCGCGCACCTTGAACGCTGACAGCATCGCAGCCCTCCAAAAAAGCCCCTTGCGGGCTTTTTTGCATTTCTGGGGCTAGCGTTCACTTTTCTACAGGCAAAAAAAAGGGGCGGTTTGACCCGCCCACATTTTTTCCCTAGTCCCTTTGTTCCTTTTCATCGTCCTGATGAATCGCATCCCGCGATATTCCTTGAACCATCGTTCCGTGATGGCCGTGTCAATCCGTGGACACAGGGCTGATGTTAAAGAGTTCCATTGGAACTGCAACGGGATCCATCTTGGACACTGACAAGCTTTCTCGCTAAAAAAACCTTAATTAATTGTTATATTTCAAAAGGATAGAAAATCCCCCTAAAAAAACGGGACGTCCCTGCCGGGCAAAAAAACCAATCGCTTACGATAAAGTAAGCGAATGCTTACACGACCAACTGAGCAAACGCGCAACACCTGTCCCTTGGCCGTCTTCCAGGCATGAAAAAGCCCCGACCCAGTCGAGGCGTTTTCCCTTCATGGCCCTCAGTCGTCGCTGACAGTAATCGTCGGCATTGCCGGTGCGGCGGCTTCCTGAAGTACGATCCGTGCGCCCACATGACGGGCCAGTTCCTGGTACACCATGGCGATCAGACCATCGGGCTCTGCCGCCACGGTCGGCTTGCCGCTGTCGGCCTGCTCACGAATCGACATCGACAACGGTAAAGACGCCAACACCTCCACACCGTATTGGGTCGCCAGCTTCTCGCCTCCGCCCTCGCCGAACAGATGCTCGGCATGGCCGCAATTGGAGCAGATGTGTACCGCCATGTTCTCGACCACGCCCAGCACCGGGATGTTGACCTTGCGGAACATCTCCACGCCTTTTTTGGCATCGAGCAGCGCCAGGTCCTGTGGTGTGGTCACAATCACCGAACCGGCCACCGGGACTTTCTGCGCCAGGGTCAGCTGGATATCACCGGTGCCCGGCGGCATGTCGATCACCAGGTAATCCAGGTCGCCCCAGGCGGTCTGGGTGACCAGTTGCAGCAAGGCGCCGGAAACCATCGGCCCGCGCCAGACCATCGGCGTGTTTTCATCGGTGAGGAAGGCCATCGACATCACTTCCACGCCCAGGGACTCGATAGGCACGAACCACTTCTGGTCCTTGATCTTCGGCCGTGTGCCTTCGGCGATGCCGAACATCACGCCTTGGCTCGGGCCGTAGATATCGGCGTCAAGAATGCCCACGCGCGCGCCCTCGCGGGCCAGGGCCAGGGCCAGGTTGGCCGCGGTGGTGGACTTGCCGACGCCGCCCTTGCCGGACGCAACCGCCACCACGTTCTTGACGTTGGCCAGGCCAGGGATCTGCGCCTGGGCCTTGTGCGCGGCGATCACGCAGTGGATGTCGACCTTAGCCGCCCCGACACCGTCGAGGCCTTCGATGGCCATTTGCAGCATCTGCGCCCAACCGTTCTTGAACAGACCGGCGGCGTAGCCCAGCTCCAGCTGGACCGAGACCTGGTCGCCCTGGACTTCGATGGCGCGCACACAGCCGGCACTGACCGGGTCCTGGTTCAAATAAGGGTCGGTGTATTGGCGAAGAACGGCTTCCACCGCTGCGCGAGTGACGGCGCTCATGGGCTACTCCCGAAAAAGACTGACTGAAACAGGCGGCTATCCTAACCGTTCCAGCGGTCCAAAGGCATGCTTTCACAGGTTCGGAAGATTCGGAAACAGCGCCACGGGGTGAAATATATCCGCTGGCGCTTTATAGTGGCCGACCTCCGTTTCATCAAGTAGCCGAGCCCCATGTCCGAGCCACGCAAGATCCTCGTCACCAGCGCCCTGCCCTATGCCAATGGTTCCATCCATCTTGGCCATATGCTTGAGTACATCCAGACCGATATGTGGGTGCGCTTCCAGAAGCATCGCGGCAATCAATGCATTTATGTCTGCGCGGACGACGCCCACGGTTCGGCCATCATGTTGCGCGCCGAAAAGGAAGGCATCACCCCGGAACAACTGATCGCCAACGTGCAGGCTGAACACAGCGCCGACTTTGCCGAGTTCCTGGTGGAGTTCGACAATTTCCACTCGACCCACTCCGACGAAAACCGCGAGCTGTCGAGCCAGATCTACCTGCGGTTGAAGGAAGCCGGGCACATCGACCAGCGTTCGGTGACCCAGTATTTCGACCCGGAAAAGAAGATGTTCCTGGCCGACCGCTTCATCAAGGGCACCTGCCCCAAATGCGGCACCGAAGACCAGTACGGCGACAACTGCGAAAAATGCGGCGCGACCTACGCACCGACCGACTTGAAGGACCCGAAGTCGGCGATCTCCGGCGCCACTCCGGTGCTCAAGGACTCGCAGCACTTCTTCTTCAAGCTTCCGGACTTCCAGCAAATGCTGCAAACCTGGACGCGCAGCGGCACCTTGCAGGACGCCGTGGCCAACAAACTCTCCGAATGGCTCGACAGTGGTCTGCAGCAGTGGGACATCTCCCGTGATGCGCCATACTTCGGTTTCGAGATTCCGGGCGAGCCGGGCAAGTATTTCTATGTGTGGCTGGATGCGCCCATCGGCTACATGGCCAGCTTCAAGAACCTGTGCGATCGCACGCCGGAGCTGGACTTCGACGCGTTCTGGGGCAAAGACTCCAGCGCCGAGCTGTATCACTTCATCGGCAAGGACATCGTCAACTTCCACGCCCTGTTCTGGCCGGCGATGCTCGAAGGTTCAGGCTACCGCAAGCCTACCGCCATCGCCGTGCACGGTTACCTGACGGTCAATGGCCAGAAAATGTCCAAATCCCGTGGCACCTTTATCAAGGCGCGCACCTACCTGGACCACCTGTCGCCGGAATACCTGCGCTATTACTACGCCTCCAAACTGGGCCGTGGCGTCGACGACCTGGACCTGAACCTGGAAGACTTCGTACAGAAGGTCAACTCGGACCTGGTCGGCAAAGTCGTCAACATCGCCAGCCGTTGCGCCGGGTTTATCCATAAGGGCAACGCAGGTGTACTGGTGGCCGAAAACGCCGCGCCGGAACTGACTGACGCTTTCCTGGCCGCGGCACCCAGCATCGCAGACGCCTATGAAGCCCGCGACTTCGCCCGCGCCATGCGCGAGATCATGGGCCTGGCCGACCGCGCCAACGCCTGGATCGCCGACAAGGCCCCATGGTCGCTGAACAAGCAGGAAGGCAAGCAGGACGAAGTGCAGGCGATCTGCGCCACGGGCATCAACCTGTTCCGTCAATTGGTGATCTTCCTCAAGCCGGTATTGCCAGTGCTGGCCGCCGATGCCGAGGCGTTCCTCAATGTCGCACCGCTGACCTGGAACGATCACGCCACCTTGCTCGGCAACCATCAACTGAACGCGTTCAAGCCGTTGATGACCCGTATCGACCCGGTACATGTCCAGGCCATGACCGACGCTTCGAAAGAAGACCTGGTCGCCAGCCAGACCGATACCGGCTCGGCTGCGCCGGCGGGCAATGGTGAGCTGGCCAAGGACCCGATCTCCCCGGAGATTGACTTTGATGCGTTTGCCGCCGTGGACCTGCGAGTGGCGCTGATCGTCAAGGCCGAAGCCGTCGAGGGCGCCGACAAGCTGCTGCGCCTGACACTCGACATCGGTGACGAGCAACGCAACGTGTTCTCCGGGATCAAGAGCGCTTACCCGGACCCGTCCAAGCTCGATGGTCGCCTGACCATGATGATTGCCAACCTCAAGCCACGAAAAATGAAATTCGGTATTTCCGAAGGCATGGTCATGGCGGCCGGGCCTGGCGGCGAAGAGATCTACCTGCTGAGCCCTGACAGCGGCGCCAAGCCGGGTCAACGTATCAAGTAACCTGCACGGTCTGTGGTTTTGGGTGGGTGTGGTTGTGGCGAGCGGGCTTCTTGTGGCGAGCGGGCTTGCCCCGCGTTGGGTCGCGAAGCGGCCCTGGAGCCTGAGTCTGCGGTTGACCTGACAAATACCATGGAGGCCTACTGGGGCTGCTTCGCAGCCCAACGCGGGGCAAGCCCGCTCGCCACAGAAGCCGTTTGGTACATTAGGCCCTCTTCATTTAACCGGCATGCCATGATCACTTCATGAACCTGATTCAACGCATCGACGCGCTCCTGCCGCAGACCCAGTGCGGCAAGTGCGGGCACCCGGGCTGCAAGCCATACGCCGAAGGCATTGCCCAAGGCGAGGCCATCAACAAATGCCCGCCCGGCGGACAGGAAACCATCGCCAGCCTGGCGCAACTGCTGCGCCTGCCGGTGCTTGAGTTGGACACGTCCCGTGGCGAAGCGCCCGCGCAGGTGGCCTATATTCGTGAAGCCGAATGCATCGGCTGCACCAAGTGCATCCAGGCGTGCCCGGTGGATGCCATCGTCGGTGCCGCCAAGTTGATGCACACGGTGATCATCGACGAGTGCACCGGCTGCGACCTGTGCGTCGCGCCGTGCCCGGTGGACTGCATAGAGATGCGCCCACTGGCGACTATTGTCCCGATCGTCGGCGGGCTGGCGAGCAACGATCGCGAGCGTCATGAGCGTGGCGTCAAGCGCGACCGTGCACGGCGGCGTTTCGAGCAGCGCAACGCGCGCCTGCAGCGTGAAGACGCGCACAAACTCGCCGAACGCCTGGCCCGCGCCAAACGTTCGGTGCCGGCGGCGCCGATGCACCTGGACGCGGCGCAAGCGGCCCAGGAAGCGGCAGTCAAAAAAGCCAAGGTCACTGTGGCAATGAGCCGTGCGCAACTGCATAAATCCTTGAAAGCGTTTGGGCATCCACCGACTTTCGAGCAACAGTCGCAATTGATCCTGCTGCAACGGCAGTTCGAGGCAGCGGAGCAGGCGCTGGCGGCGCTGGAAGTGAACAGCGCACCGGCAGCACCGCTGTCGCCCGGTACCAGCGCCGACCTCAAGCGCGCGAAAATCCAGTTGGCGATGCGCCGAGCCGAGTTGAAAAAAGCCCTGGATCAAGAGGCTGCTCCGCAGCAATTGGCGCAAGCACAACACAGGCTTGAGGAAGCTCTGCGCCTGGTCGATGCCCATGGCCCAACCATTTGAATATCTGCTGAATTCGCATTCAAGCTGACCGCTTGTGCAAGGAACCAACTGCCCGATGAACGCCGCAAAACGCCTGGAAATTTTCCGCAGGTTTCACGAAGACAATCCGGAACCCAAGACCGAATTGGCTTATTCCTCGCCGTTCGAGTTGCTGATTGCGGTGATCCTCTCAGCCCAGTCCACGGATGTCGGCGTCAACAAGGCCACGGCGAAGCTGTATCCGGTGGCGAACACGCCCGAGGCGATCTACGCCCTGGGTGTGGAAGGGCTGTCGGAATATATCAAGACCATCGGCCTGTATAACAGCAAGGCCAAGAACGTTATAGAAACCTGCCGCCTGCTGATCGAACTGCATGGCAGCGAGGTGCCGCAAAACCGTGAAGCCCTGGAAGCTCTGCCGGGCGTTGGCCGCAAAACCGCCAACGTGGTGCTCAACACCGCGTTCCGGCAATTGACCATGGCCGTGGATACTCACATCTTTCGGGTCAGCAACCGCACCGGGATTGCCCCTGGCAAGAACGTGGTGGAGGTGGAAAAGCAACTGATGAAGTTCGTGCCAAAACCGTACCTGCTCGATTCCCACCACTGGCTGATCCTCCACGGGCGCTACGTTTGCCAGGCACGCAAGCCGCGTTGCGGCAGCTGTCGCATCGAAGACCTGTGCGAATACAAGCACAAGACCTCCGACGATTGAGGAATCAGTGGTTCTTGCGATCAATCGATTGAAAAAATCTTTTTTACCGGATCCTGGATTATCGTTATAAGGGGCGCCAACGGCAGTCTTAGCCTGGAGTGAACCTTATGAGCACTGGCAAAGAACAACTGGAAGTGGAAGACGACCTCGTCGAGTCGGACGACGATGTGGTCGAGGCCCCCGTGGCAGAGGTCGCCAAGACCAATTTGAGCAAACGCCGTACCATCGACAATCTGCTGGAAGAGCGACGCTTGCAAAAACAGCTGGCCGATTACGACTTCGATCTCTGATTCGAGCGGTCGACGACCGGAAGCCTCCCTCACGGAGGCTTTTTTCTGCCGGTCATGCAGGCAGTGGCTTGTCTATACCAGGCCGTTACGCTGGGCCAGTTCGATCAGGTCTACGAGGGAGCGGGCATTGAGCTTGAGTAGCAGGCGCGTCTTGTAGGTGCTGACGGTCTTGTTGCTGAGGAACATGCCGTCGGCAATCTCCTTGTTGGTCCTGCCCCTGGCCAATTGCTGTAATACCATCATTTCCCGACCCGATAGACGCTCGACCATATCTGCCTCACTGGCATTGCCCATGGTGGAGCGTACCGAATTGAGCGCCTGGTTCGGGAAGTAGCTGTACCCCGACAGGACGGCCTTGATCGCACTCAGCAATTCGGTCAGGTCCTGTTGCTTGCACACGTAGCCCGCGGCGCCCGCCTGCATGCAACGCATGGAAAAATGCCCCGGCGCCTGGGAGGTAAGCACTAGCACCTTGAACGGCGCGGGCTGTTTGGTGGAAGACAGCCGGCAGATAACTTCCAGGCCATCAAGTTTGGGAATTCCAATATCCAGTATGACAATGTCCGGCATATGCTCCCGCGCAAGTTGCAACGCATCGACACCGTTATCGGTCTCGGCAACGACCTCATAACCATGACGCTCCATTAGCATACGCACAGCAAGACGAATGACGGGATGATCATCCACGATCAGCACTTTATTCATGAGAAAGTCCAATTTCGCTGTTCGAATTATTTAGAGCAAGCACAATAGCCTAGTCGTTTCCTAGTTGGCATAGCGTTCCCCCCCAAGCAACAGCAAGCAGAGACCCACCCCACAGCGATAAAGGAAATGCCCTACAAAAAAACGCCGTCCCGGAGGTATTCCTTTTTATGGATCCTTTCAGACCTTTCCGGGGGCTTACATATTTTGAGTGAAATATCCCAGGCACAGGAGGGGCTGGGTAAACGCGCCGCACATAACTCTCAGGAAATGCCCCTTGTCTCGGGTGTCCGGCCGAGGAAACCACTGAGGAAAATCCTTGCATTTCAGTTCCATTAAACATATTCACTTACATCCTTAATTCCTACAGACGGTTCAGCGATTTATATATTCGCCGCACTTGCATGAGTGAATTTTCTGTAAGACTAGTTCCTACATAGATGTAAAAATTTCATTCCCCCTACAAACGTTTATCAACAATTCATTCAAATTCAGAAGTTGAATGGGTCTTTGAAAAACACTTGGACACGTTTAATCGCAATAAACATCGCCAACCTTGAGAAAAGCCACCCAAAAAAAATGGCCCCTTGGGCAAGGGGCCATTCTTCACGACAGGCTGAAACTTAGAACAACGAGCGGCCTTTGTTGGCCGCGATGCGCATGCGCAACGCGTTCAACTTGATAAAGCCTGCTGCGTCCGCCTGGTTGTAGGCGCCGCCGTCTTCTTCAAAGGTGGCGATGTTGGCATCGAACAGCGAATCATCGGACTTGCGACCGGTCACGATCACATTGCCCTTGTACAGCTTGAGCCGCACAACGCCGTTCACGTGAGCCTGCGAGGCATCGATCATCTGTTGCAGCATCAGACGCTCAGGGCTCCACCAGTAGCCGGTGTAGATCAGGCTGGCGTACTTGGGCATCAGCTCATCCTTGAGGTGAGCCACTTCGCGGTCCAGGGTGATGGACTCGATCGCGCGGTGGGCGCGCAGCATGATGGTGCCGCCCGGGGTTTCGTAGCAGCCACGGGACTTCATGCCCACGTAGCGGTTCTCGACGATGTCGAGACGGCCGATACCGTGTTCGCCACCGATGCGGTTCAGGGTCGCCAGCACGGTGGCCGGGGTCATTTCGACACCGTCCAGTGCGACGATGTCACCGTTGCGGTAGGTCAGTTCAAGGTACTGCGGCTTGTCGGGAGCGTTCTCTGGGGAGACGGTCCATTTCCACATGTCTTCTTCGTGCTCGGTCCAGGTGTCTTCCAGCACGCCGCCTTCGTAGGAGATGTGCAGCAAGTTGGCGTCCATCGAGTACGGGGACTTCTTCTTGCCGTGACGCTCGATCGGGATGGCGTGCTTTTCAGCGTAGTCCATCAGCTTTTCACGGGACAGCAGGTCCCACTCACGCCAAGGGGCAATCACTTTCACCCCGGGCTTGAGCGCGTAAGCACCCAGTTCGAAACGCACCTGGTCGTTGCCTTTGCCGGTGGCGCCATGGGAAATGGCGTCGGCGCCGGTTTCGTTGGCGATTTCGATCAGGCGCTTGGCGATCAGCGGGCGTGCGATGGAGGTACCCAGCAGGTACTCGCCTTCGTAGACGGTGTTGGCGCGAAACATCGGGAAAACGAAATCGCGGACGAATTCTTCGCGCAGGTCGTCAATGTAGATCTCTTTCACGCCCATGGCTTGCGCCTTGGCACGTGCAGGTTCGACCTCTTCGCCCTGACCCAGGTCAGCGGTGAAGGTCACCACTTCACAGTTATAAGTATCCTGCAGCCACTTGAGGATCACCGAAGTGTCCAGGCCGCCGGAATACGCGAGAACGACCTTGTTTACGTCGGCCATGCCATCACTCCACGGGGTTGTACGGAAAGCCGTCGATTCTACCGACCAAAACCGTGAATTTACAGGGGCGCGACAGCAAATGAAGATAAAGCGACAGATTATGTCAAGCGAGCGACCGCTGCGCGCCGGTTATGACGTGTGCGCGGGGTTGCTTGGGCCAGCAGCCTGAGGCGCCGGTTTCTCGGGGGCTGCCACGCGTTCGAGCTGGATGTTCACGCGACGGTTGCGCGCCCGGTTGGCCGCGTTGGTGTTGGGCGCCAACGGATAGCTTTCGCCATGGAAGCGCAGGGTGACCTGGGATTCCTGGATACCGTTGGCCTTGAAGTAGTCCATCACCGCCAACGCACGGCGACGCGAGACATCGCGGTTGCTCAGGCGGTTGCCGCTATTGTCTGAATGGCCATTGAGTTCGATATGGTTGACGGTGGGATCGGCTTTCATGAACGCCACGATCACATCCAGTTTCTTCTTGGCTGCGGCGTCCAGCTCGATACCGCCCCCCGGGAAACCGACCTCGGTCTGTTTGACCTGGTCATAATTCATCGGCAGCAGCTTGGTCGTGCACATCTGGTAGTCGTTGTAAGCCTTGTTGAATTTGACCGGCAACAGGCGGATTTCCGAGTAGCCCCCTTCACGCCCGTAGTGTCGGACGGTCGGGCTACGCCCTTCCAATAGCCCCATGAACAGCCGTCCGGCCTGGGCCTGGGAGCTGTTGAACAAGACGTCGCCACTGCCGGCGCGCACGGCGCCGAGGTTGATATCACCTCGGCCCGGCTGCCAAGGGGCGGCGGCGGCCAGCAAAGTGGCCGAGCCCGAACCCAGCGAGCCGTTATAGGCTTTGAGACGAAACGTCGCCTGCTCACCGGCCCGGCGCACGAACTCACCCGAACCGAAGTCGGTGATCGGCTGGGTCAGGCGGCACTCGAACTGGTCGCCTTCCACCTTCCACTCAATATTCTCCAGACGTGTCTGGAACGTGAGAGCCATCGCAGGCAGGCTGGCGAACACACTGAGCAGGGCTAGATAATGCTGGCGCACGGGAGGCTCCACTGGTTGCTACAACACTTCAAAGCGTCATACATCGATAAGGCATACCCCCTGCTATCGGTCGCATCCTGCAAAACTTGATAGCGAGTGCCTGCAAGAGTCTTTTCCGGTAGCATTCCCACCAGATTGACCCGCCTGGAATCCCCAATGTCCGACCGCCTGACCCTGCTGCGTCCCGACGACTGGCATATTCATCTTCGCGATGGTGCTGCGTTACCCCACACCGTGGCCGATGTCGCGCGCACCTTTGGCCGCGCCATCATCATGCCAAACCTGGTACCTCCGGTGCGTAACGCCGAGCAAGCCGATGCCTATCGTCAGCGGATCCTCGCTGCACGACCGGCCGGCAGCCGCTTCGAACCGCTGATGGTGCTCTACCTCACCGACCGCACCCAGCCTTCGGAGATTCGCGAGGCCAAGGCCAGCGGCTTCGTGCACGCCGCCAAGCTGTACCCGGCCGGCGCGACCACCAACTCCGACTCCGGCGTGACCAGTATCGACAAGATCCTGCCGGCCATCGAAGCCATGGCCGACGTCGGCATGCCGCTGCTGATCCACGGTGAAGTCACCCGTGGCGATGTCGACGTGTTCGATCGCGAGAAGCTCTTCATCGACGAACATATGCGCCGGGTGGTCGAGCTGTTCCCAACCCTCAAGGTCGTGTTCGAGCACATCACCACGGCCGATGCCGTGCAGTTCGTGACCGAGGCCTCGGCCAACGTCGGTGCGACCATCACCGCGCATCACCTGTTGTACAACCGCAACCACATGCTGGTGGGCGGGATTCGGCCGCACTTTTATTGCTTGCCGATCCTCAAGCGCAACACCCACCAGGTGGCGTTGCTGGAGGCCGCGACCAGCGGCAATCCGAAATTCTTCCTCGGCACCGACTCCGCGCCACACGCCCAACACGCCAAGGAAGCCGCGTGTGGCTGTGCCGGTTGCTACACCGCCTTTGCGGCGATCGAGTTGTATGCCGAAGCGTTCGAACAGCGCAACGCCCTGGACAAGCTCGAGGGTTTCGCCAGCCTCAACGGCCCGCGTTTCTATGGCCTGCCGGCGAATACCGACCGCATCACCCTGGTTCGTGAGGACTGGACCGCCCCCGCCAGCCTGCCCTTTGGCGAGCTGACCGTTATCCCGCTGCGCGCCGGTGAAACACTGCGCTGGCGCCTGCTGGAGGAAAGCAAGTGAGTGAAGACCATTACGACGACGAACAAGAGCATACCGGTGGCGGTTCCCGTCACCCGATGGCCGAGCGATTTCGCGGTTATCTGCCGGTTGTCATCGACGTAGAAACCGGTGGTTTCAATTGCGCCACCGACGCGCTGTTGGAAATCGCCGCGACCACCATCGGCATGGACGAACAAGGTTTCGTGTTCCCGGAACACACCCACTTCTTCCGCGTCGAGCCGTTCGAAGGCGCCAACATCGAAGCGGCCGCCCTGGAGTTCACCGGGATCAAGCTCGATCACCCCCTGCGCATGGCGGTAAGTGAAGAAGCGGCGCTGACCGATATCTTCCGTGGCGTGCGCAAGGCGTTGAAGGCCAATGGCTGCAAACGCGCGATCCTGGTCGGCCACAACAGCAGTTTCGACCTGGGCTTCCTGAATGCCGCCGTGGCGCGGCTGGACATGAAGCGCAACCCGTTTCATCCGTTCTCCAGCTTCGACACCGCCACCCTCGCCGGCCTGGCGTATGGCCAGACCGTGCTGGCGAAAGCCTGCCAGGCGGCCGGGATCGACTTCGACGGTCGTGAAGCCCACTCGGCCCGCTACGACACCGAGAAGACCGCCGAACTGTTCTGCGGCATCGTCAATCGCTGGAAGCAGATGGGCGGCTGGGAAGATTTCAACGACTGAAATCCCAGGCATAAAAAACCCGGCTCGGCGCCGGGTTTTTTTATGCCTCGAATCCAGCTTACAGCTTGCCGGCGTTCTCGGTCAGGTAAGCCGCAACACCTTCGGTGGAAGCGGTCATGCCCTTGTCGCCTTTTTTCCAGTTGGCAGGGCAGACTTCGCCGTGCTCTTCGTGGAATTGCAGGGCGTCGACCAGACGGATCAGCTCTTCCATGTTACGACCCAGTGGCAGGTCGTTGATGATCTGGGAGCGAACCACGCCCTTGTCGTCGATCAGGAACGCGCCACGGAAAGCCACGCCGCCTTCGGACTCAACGTCGTAGGCCTTGGCGATGTCGTGCTTCATGTCGGCCGCCATGGTGTATTTGACTTTGCCGATGCCGCCATCATTGATGGCGGTGTTGCGCCAGGCGTTATGGGTGAAATGGGAGTCGATGGAAACGGCCACCACTTCAACGTTGCGCGCCTTGAAATCGTCCATGCGGTGGTCCAGAGCGATCAGCTCCGAAGGGCAGACGAAGGTGAAGTCCAGCGGGTAGAAGAACACCAGGCCGTATTTGCCTTTGATGGCTTCGGACAGTTTGAAGCTGTCAACGATTTCGCCATTGCCGAGAACGGCGGGTACATCGAAATCCGGGGCTTGTTTGCCGACGAGTACGCTCATTGGGTATCTCCTGATTCAAGGGTGACGATTGAAGTAAAAGGACCGGCCTCGAGTCTGCCGTTTATAAGCGACAGCCCTGTGACGCAGTCACGCTTCGTGAAGATCGACCATCATACACTGAAAAAACCGTTCGTCAGTGCGGGCGCGGTGCCAGCCATTACCTTGCGAATCTACTTTGACAATCATTCTCGTTAACATTAAGATCCATCGCACTTAAGCCTTAAACCGCGACGGTTCTCCCTATGTATGTGTGCCTGTGTACCGGCGTCACCGACGGACAAATCCGCGAAGCAATCTACGAAGGTTGCTGCAGCTACAAGGAAGTACGTGAAACCACCGGCGTTGCCAGCCAGTGCGGTAAATGTGCTTGCCTGGCCAAACAAGTGGTACGGGAAACCCTGACGCAGCTGCAGACAGCCCAGGCCGCGCTCCCCTATTCAACAGAATTTACGCACGCCTGATAGGGGTGTTTTAAAGAACCGGACTGGGTGTCCGGTTTTTTTATGCCTGAAATTCAATTAGTTAGCGCCAAGACGCGGAACACAAACATTCTTATTCCGATTAATTTTCATTTATTATTCAATAACTTAGGTTTGACACTAAGGATTTCGCCGCTCAAACTCCGCCTTATACACAGCGATTACAGGGCAGGACCCCAGTCATGAAAGGCGACATCTCAGTCATCCAGCAACTCAACAAAATCCTTGCCAATGAACTGGTCGCGATCAATCAGTACTTTCTGCATGCGCGCATGTACGACGATTGGGGCCTGGAAAAGCTCGGCAAGCGCGAATACAAAGAATCCATCAAGGCCATGAAGGATGCTGACGCGCTGATCAAGCGCATCCTGTTCCTGGAAGGCCTGCCGAATGTGCAGGACCTGGGCAAGCTGAACATCGGCGAACACACCCAGGAAATGCTCAGCAGCGACCTGGGTTTTGAGCGCAAGAGCCACAGCGACCTCAAGGCCGCCATTGCTCACTGCGAAGTGACCAAGGACTTTGGCAGCCGTGAACTGCTGGAAGATATCCTGGAAGACCAGGAAGAACATATCGACTGGCTGGAAACCCAGTTGGGCCTGATCGACAAGATCAGCCTGGAAAATTACTTGCAATCGCAAATGGGTGAATAACCCATAGCCCGGCGGCTATAAAAAAGCCCCGCTCTCTTACGAGAAGCGGGGCTTTTTATTGCATTCGGATCACGCGTCAGTCTTGGCTGCCGCTTTCACCGCTGCATCTTTGATCAGCGCCTGCAACGAACCATCAGCGGCCATTTCAGTGATGATGTCGCTACCGCCGACCAGCTCGCCTGCTACCCACAGCTGCGGGAACGTTGGCCAGTTGGCGTATTTCGGCAGATTGGCGCGGATTTCAGGGTTTTGCAGGATATCCACGTAAGCGAACTTCTCGCCACACTGCATCACAGCCTGGGAAGCCTTCGCGGAGAAACCGCACTGAGGAGCGTTTGGCGCACCCTTCATGTAAAGCAGAATGGTGTTGTTGGCAATCTGCTCTTTGATCGTTTCGATGATATCCATGGAACACCTCGGCTGGAACTTTGCGACTCACAGGTCGGCACGGTGGCGCATTGTAACGCAAAATTCCAGCCGGGTGCTCAGGCGGCTGCTACCTGCACGGGAACACCGTTCAATGCGGCGTTGCCCGACAACTCGTCCAATTGCCGCTCGTCGGTCAGGTCGTTGGCACTGGCGCCTGGCTGCTCGCTGGCGATCGTCATGCGCACGCCTGGGCGGCCATGGCCCCAACCATGGGGCAGGCTGACGACGCCAGGCATCATCTCCAGGCTGGCGACCACCTCTACCTCGATCATGCCGATGCGCGAACTGACACGCACGCGCTGGCCATCGCTCAACTGGCGGCTAGCCAGATCATCGGGATGCATCAGCAATTGATGCCGTGGCTTGCCCTTCACCAGTCGGTGATAGTTATGCATCCACGAATTATTGCTGCGCACATGGCGACGTCCGATCAGCAGCAGTTCATCGGCCATCGGCACCGGCTGCGCCGCAAAACGTACCAGATCGGCGAGGATCACCGCCGGCGCCGCTTGCACCTTGCCATCAGCGGTTTTCAAACGCGCCGCCAGGTTGGGCCGCAGCGGCCCCAGGTCCAGGCCGTGAGGGTGGTCTGCCAACTTCGCCACCGAGAGTTTATGACTGGATGCATCACCGTAGGTACCCGCACGCAGTCCGAAATCAATCATCTGCGCCGGGGGCATGGTCGGCTTGAGCGCAACACCGGTCTGCGCTGCAAACGCAGTGGCCAGGCCGACGAAGATCTCCCAGTCATGCAGCGCTCCCTCGGGCTTGGGCAATATCGCCCGATTGAACCGGGTGACGTTCCGCACCGCGAACATATTGAAGGTGGTGTCGTAGTGATCGTTTTCCAGCGCTGAGGTGGACGGCAGGATAAGGTCGGCATACCGCGTCGTCTCGTTGATATAGAGATCGATGCTGACCATGAACTCCAGGCCATCCAGGGCTTGTTCCAGTTGCCGGCCATTAGGTGTCGACAACACCGGATTGCCCGCTACCGTGACTAACGCGCGGATTTGCCCTTCGCCCCCGGTGAGCATCTCCTCAGCCAGAGCCGACACCGGCAACTCCCCGCCGTACTCCGGGCGCCCGGAAACCCTGCTCTGCCAGCGATTGAAATGCCCACCGCCGGTCGACGCCACCAAGTCCACGGCCGGCGTGGTGCACAGCGCACCGCCAACGCGGTCCAGATTACCGCTCACCAGGTTGATCAATTGCACCAGCCAATGGCACAGCGTGCCGAACGCCTGGGTCGATACGCCCATGCGGCCGTAACACACCGCCGTGTCGGCAGCAGCGAAGTCCCGCGCCAACTGGCGGATTTGCTCGGCAGGCACCGCACACTGGCGACTCATGGCCTCGGCGGTGAATCCGGCGATGGCACGGCGGACATCATCCAGGCCTTCAACCGGCAGGTGGCTTTCGCGGGTCAGGTTCTCCGTGAATAACGTGTTGAGCACGCCGAACAACAGGGCCGCATCACCGCCAGGGCGCACGAACAGGTGCTGGTCGGCCATCGCCGCGGTCTCGCTGCGCCGTGGGTCGACCACCACCACCTTACCGCCGCGGGCCTGGATCGCCTTGAGGCGCTTCTCCACATCGGGCACGGTCATGATGCTGCCATTGGATGCCAGCGGGTTACCGCCCAGGATCAGCATGAAGTCGGTGTGGTCGATGTCCGGGATTGGCAGCAGCAGGCCATGGCCGTACATCAGGTGGCTGGTGAGATGGTGAGGCAATTGGTCTACCGAGGTCGCGGAAAAGCGATTGCGCGTCTTGAGCAAACCCAGGAAGTAATTGCTGTGGGTCATCAACCCGTAGTTGTGCACGCTCGGGTTGCCCTGGTACACCGCCACCGCATTTTGCCCATGGCGTGCCTGGATACCCGCCAGCCGTTCGGCCACCAACGCAAAGGCCTCGTCCCACGCGATGGGTTGCCATTGATTGCCAACCCGCAACATCGGCTGATGCAGGCGGTCGGGATCGTTCTGAATGTCCTGCAGCGCGACGGCCTTGGGGCAGATGTGCCCTCGGCTGAAACTGTCCAGAGCGTCGCCCTTGATCGAGGTAATCGCCAGGCTGCCGTCTTCGGCTCTGGTGGTTTCCAGGGTCAGGCCGCAGATGGCTTCACACAGATGGCAGGCACGGTGGTGGAGAGTCTTGGTCATGGCCAGTCTCTTTATTGGGCTTTGGTCCCACTATGGGCCGCGGCCACCCACGGCGCCACCAACGTTCGCGCCGTGAATCGACCGGCATCAGGCCAGGCCATGGCCAAGCGTGAGTAAATGTTTCAGAAACTCACTTATACCCTGCAAAACCGACACAGCCTGGCTTGCAGCGGCCCCGACGGATTGCAAAAGGTCTCAGCGCCAGTGTACAAATGGCCCGCTGCTGTCTGGAAATCGTCTTCAAACGCGCTCCGGCGCCCTGCTTGAACACCCTAAAAGCCGTAGCCCTATTGGTAAGACGCGACATTTAATTATAAGATCGCGCCTTCCCCTATTTCGTCGCCCCGTGCGGCTTTCGCCGCAGGTCTCGCCCGTTGTCACAATAAACAAGGCTTTGAGTATCTGCGGTCTGTTGCAAAAGGTAGTTAATGATGAGCGCAAGGCACTTTCTCTCCCTGATGGATTGCACGCCCGAAGAGCTGGTCAGCGTTATCCGTCGAGGCATTGAGCTTAAAGACCTGCGTAACCGCGGCGTACTGTTCGAGCCTTTGAAAAACCGCGTGCTCGGGATGATTTTCGAGAAGTCCTCGACCCGCACCCGCGTGTCTTTCGAGGCCGGCATGATCCAGCTGGGTGGCCAAGCCATCTTCCTGTCCTCGCGCGACACCCAGCTGGGCCGCGGTGAACCGATCGCCGACAGCGCCAAGGTGATGTCGAGCATGCTCGATGCGGTGATGATCAGAACCTTCGCCCACAGCACCGTGACCGAATTTTCCGCCAATTCCCGGGTACCGGTGATCAACGGCCTATCCGATGACCTGCACCCCTGCCAGTTGCTGGCCGATATGCAAACCTTTCTTGAGCACCGTGGTTCGATTCAGGGCAAGACCGTGGCCTGGATCGGCGACGGTAACAACATGTGCAACAGCTATATAGAAGCGGCGATCCAGTTCGACTTCCATTTGCGCATCGCCTGCCCGGAAGGCTTCGAACCCAATCCCGAATTCCTGGCCAAGGCGGACGGCCGCGTGCAACTGCTGCGCGATCCGAAAGACGCAGTGGTCGGCGCGCACCTGGTGAGCACCGACGTCTGGACCTCCATGGGCCAGGAAGAGGAGACCGCCACGCGCCTGGCCCGGTTCGCGCCCTATCAGGTGAATCGCGCGCTGCTCGACCTGGCCGCCCCGGATGTGTTGTTCATGCATTGCCTGCCGGCGCACCGCGGCGAAGAAATCAGCCTCGACCTGCTGGACGACCCACGTTCGGTCGCGTGGGATCAGGCTGAAAACCGCCTGCACGCGCAGAAAGCGCTGCTCGAATTCCTCGTGCCACCGTCGTACCACCACGCATGAGCCAGCCACTACTGCTGAACCTGCGCAACCTGGCATGCGGCTATCAAGACCAGCGAGTGGTGCAGAACCTCAACCTGCACCTCAATGCCGGCGACATTGGCTGCCTGCTCGGCTCTTCCGGCTGCGGCAAGACCACCACACTCCGGGCAATTGCCGGGTTCGAACCGGTGCACGAAGGGGAAATAAGCCTGGCCGGTGAAGTGATCTCCAGTGCCGGATTCACCCTGGCACCCGAGAAACGCCGCATAGGCATGGTGTTCCAGGACTATGCGCTGTTTCCGCATTTGAGCGTGGCCGACAACATCGCGTTCGGCATTCGCAAGCACCCGCAAAAAGAGCGTGTGGTCGCAGAATTGCTGGAGCTGGTGAACCTGAAGAACCTGGGCAAACGCTTCCCCCATGAACTCTCCGGCGGCCAGCAACAACGCGTCGCCCTCGCCCGCGCCTTGGCGCCCGAGCCTGCGCTGTTGCTGCTGGATGAACCGTTCTCCAACCTGGACGGCGAGTTGCGCCGCAAGCTCAGCCACGAAGTACGCGATATCCTCAAGGCACGGGGCACCAGCGCGATCCTGGTGACCCATGACCAGGAAGAAGCCTTCGCAGTCAGCGACCAGGTCGGTGTTTTCAAGGAGGGCCGGCTTGAACAGTGGGACACGCCCTACAACCTCTATCACGAACCGCAGACGCCTTACGTCGCCAGCTTTATCGGCCAGGGCTACTTCATCCGCGGGCAATTGAGTTCGCCTGAAGCGGTCAGCACCGAACTGGGTGAGCTGCGCGGCAACCGCGCCTATACCTGGCCGACGGGTGGCGCTGTGGACGTGCTGCTGCGCCCGGACGACATCGTCTACGCGCCGGACAGCACGTTGACAGCACGGATTGTCGGCAAGACATTCCTCGGTGCGTCGACCCTGTACCGCCTGCAATTGCCGACGGGCGCGCAATTGGAGTCGATTTTCCCCAGCCATGCAGACCATCAGGTCGGGGCGCAGGTGGGGATTCGGGTTGCAGCGGAACATCTGGTGTTGTTCCAGGCGTCGGGCAGCATGGCGGCGCAAATCCCGCAGGTCGAATCAGGCGTGCGGCGTTACAGTCCCGCTCACTGAAGAACTGACGAAACCGGGGCAAAAATGTGGGAGCGGGCTTGCTCGCGAAAGTGGTGGATCAGTCAATAATTTCGTGACTGACACTCCGCTTTCGCGAGCAAGTCGAATCGTCGCACCGCCGCTCCCACATTGGATCTTCATAGTTTTCGAAAGTGATGTCAGCCGCGGCCAATCGGTGCAAATTTAGCCTGCGTGTGCTCAGCTAGCACCGCCGCCGACAACTCAACTTCCAACCCCCTCCTCCCCGCACTCACAAAAATTGTCGCAAACGGCTGCGCCGTCACATCGATAAACGTGCGCAGGCGCTTCTTCTGCCCCAACGGGCTGATGCCGCCCAGCAGGTAGCCGGTCGAGCGCTGCGCCGCCGCCGGGTCGGCCATCTCGACTTTTTTCACCCCCGCAGCCTGTGCCAGAGCCTTCAAATCCAGACTTCCGACGACCGGCACCACCGCCACCAACAATTCGCCTTTCTCACTGCTGGCCAGCAAGGTCTTGAATACCTGCGCCGGGTCGAGCGCCAACTTTTCCGCAGCCTCCAGCCCGTATGACGCTGCCTTCGGGTCATGTTCGTAACTGTGGATGCGATGTTCGGCGCGAACTTTTTTCAACAGGTCCAATGCAGGGGTCATGACGTCTCCGGGCGTGGCAAACAGATGGCCAATTCTAGGCCAAGCCCACGTAAAACGCTCTAGTTCGCCCACTTTCAAGGTGCAGGCGCAGCATGGCAAATGTGATCATTCACGAGACCAATAGTTGTAAAATGACCAACAGTTCACTTTCGACCTTTGACAGCCGTCATTCTTGTCTATATTTTTTCGTTTCCGAATACTGTAGGAATAGACCTGCAGCGTTCCAGCAGTAAGCCGTGTCCGGGATGGGGATCCTTGCCAGGGTGAAAATCGCGCAACAGCCCGTTGAGGCCGTGCGCCAGACAAGAACAACAACTGAGGTTTTCCATGACAACTGCTCTTCAACAGCCTTCACTTTCGAGCCAATGCATGGCCGAGTTCCTGGGGACTGCGCTACTGATCTTCTTCGGTACAGGATGCGTAGCTGCGCTCAAGGTCGCGGGTGCCAGCTTTGGCTTGTGGGAGATCAGTATCATCTGGGGCGTCGGCGTCAGCATGGCCATCTACCTGAGCGCCGGCATTTCCGGGGCTCACCTCAACCCGGCCGTCAGCATCGCCCTGTGTCTTTTCGCCGACTTCGACAAGCGCAAACTGCCCTTCTATATCCTCGCCCAGATCGCCGGCGCCTTCTGCTCCGCCGCGCTGGTCTACACGCTCTACAGCAATCTTTTTTTCGATTACGAACAAACCCACCATATGGTGCGCGGCTCCCAGGCAAGCCTGGAGCTGGCGTCGGTGTTCTCCACCTACCCCCATGCGCTGCTGAGCACCGCCCAGGCGTTCCTGGTGGAAATGGTCATCACCGCGATCCTGATGGGTGTGATCATGGCCCTCACCGATGACAACAATGGCCTGCCACGCGGCCCGCTGGCCCCGCTGCTGATCGGCCTGCTGATCGCGGTGATCGGCAGCGCCATGGGCCCGCTGACCGGCTTTGCGATGAACCCGGCGCGGGATTTCGGCCCCAAGCTGATGACCTTTTTCGCGGGTTGGGGTGAAATGGCCTTTACCGGTGGCCGCGATATTCCCTACTTCCTGGTACCGATTTTCGCGCCGATCGTCGGCGCATGCCTGGGTGCTGCGGCCTATCGTGGGTTGATTGCCCGCCATCTGCCGAGCGCCGCACCTGCTATAGCTGAAGAAACACCTGACACGGCTGTCAACGGCAAGACGCGTATTTCCTGAAAACGCCAGCCTGGTCCCCTGCCCTTCGCGGCCCAGGCTGATTTCTGACTTCCTTATTTTCATGCAAGGCAATCGACATGACCGACCTTCAGAATAAGAACTACATCATTGCCCTTGACCAGGGCACCACCAGTTCGCGCGCGATCATCTTTGACCGTGACGCCAACGTGGTCTGCACCGCCCAGCGTGAATTCACCCAGCATTACCCGCAAGCCGGCTGGGTCGAGCATGATCCGATGGAAATCTTTGCCACCCAGAGCGCAGTGATGGTCGAGGCACTGGCCCAAGCCGGCCTGCACCATGACCAGGTTGCCGCCATCGGCATTACCAACCAGCGCGAAACCACCGTGGTCTGGGACAAGGTCACGGGCCGCCCGATCTACAATGCGATCGTCTGGCAATGCCGACGCAGCACCGAGATCTGCCAGCAGCTCAAGCGCGACGGCCACGAGCAATACATCAACGACAGCACTGGCCTGGTGACCGACCCGTACTTTTCCGGGACCAAGCTCAAGTGGATCCTCGATCACGTCGAAGGCAGCCGCGAGCGTGCGCGCAACGGCGAGCTGCTGTTCGGCACCATCGACAGCTGGCTGATCTGGAAATTTACCGGCGGCAAGACCCACGTCACCGACTACACCAACGCGTCGCGCACCATGCTCTTCAACATCCACACCCTGGAGTGGGACGCGAAGATGCTGGAGATCCTCGACGTGCCGCGCGAAATGCTGCCCGAAGTGAAGTCTTCTTCGGAAATCTACGGCCGCACCAAGAGCGGCATTGCCATCGGCGGTATCGCCGGTGACCAACAGGCTGCGCTGTTCGGCCAGATGTGCGTCGAAGCCGGCCAGGCAAAAAACACCTACGGCACCGGCTGCTTCCTGTTGATGAACACTGGCGACAAGGCGGTGAAATCCAAGCACGGCATGCTCACCACCATTGCCTGCGGCCCGCGTGGCGAAGTGGCCTACGCCCTGGAAGGCGCCGTATTCAACGGCGGTTCCACCGTGCAATGGTTGCGTGATGAGCTGAAAATCATCAATGACGCCCACGACACCGAATACTTCGCCGGCAAGGTCAAGGACAGCAACGGCGTCTATCTGGTCCCGGCCTTCACCGGCCTGGGCGCGCCGTACTGGGACCCGTATGCCCGTGGCGCGCTGTTCGGCCTGACCCGTGGCGTACGCGTGGACCACATCATTCGTGCAGCCCTGGAGTCGATTGCCTACCAGACTCGCGACGTGCTCGACGCCATGCAACAGGACTCGGGCGAACGCCTCAAGTCGCTGCGTGTGGACGGCGGCGCGGTGGCCAACAACTTCCTGATGCAATTCCAGGCCGATATCCTCGGCACACAGGTCGAGCGCCCGCAAATGCGCGAAACCACGGCATTGGGCGCGGCGTACCTGGCGGGCCTGGCCTGCGGTTTCTGGAGCAGCCTGGACGAATTGCGCGGCAAGGCGGTGATCGAGCGCGAATTCGAACCGCAGTTGGACGAGGTCGCCAAAGAGAAACTCTACGCCGGCTGGCAAAAAGCGGTGAGCCGTACCCGTGACTGGGAGCCCCACGAAGGTGCTGAATAAGCCAGGCGTCGCAACCCATATGGGGTTGTAACTGGCAGGGAGCGGATTCCTGCGTCATCATGGGCCACTTTTTTATGGCAGCCCAAAGGACGCCCCATGAATCTGCCTCCCCGCCAACAACAAATCCTCGAGCTGGTCCGCGAACGCGGCTATGTCAGTATCGAGGAAATGGCGCAGCTGTTCGTTGTCACCCCGCAAACCATCCGCCGCGATATCAACCAGTTGGCGGACGCCAATCTGCTGCGCCGCTACCACGGCGGCGCGGCCTATGACTCCAGTGTCGAAAACACCGCGTACGCCATGCGTGCCGACCAGATGCGCGACGAAAAACAGCGCATCGGCGAAGCCATCGCCGCACAGATCCCCGATCACGCCTCGCTGTTCATCAATATCGGCACCACCACCGAATCCATCGCGCGTGCGTTGCTCAATCACAATCACCTGAAAATCATCACCAACAACCTCAACGTGGCGACCATGCTCAGCGCCAAGGACGACTTCGACGTGCTGCTCACAGGCGGTAATGTGCGACGCGACGGCGGTGTGGTGGGCCAGGCGAGTGTCGACTTCATCAACCAGTTCAAGGTCGATTTTGCCCTGGTGGGTATCAGCGGGATCGACGAGGACGGCAGCCTGCTGGACTTTGACTACCAGGAAGTGCGGGTTTCCCAGGCGATCATTGCCAATGCGCGCAAGGTGATCCTGGCGGCGGACTCCAGCAAGTTCGGGCGCAATGCCATGATTCGCCTCGGGCCGATCAGCCTGGTGGACTGCCTGGTGACCGATCAGCAGCCGGTGCCAGCTTTGGTGCAGTTGTTGAATGAGCATAAGGTTCGGCTGGAAGTCGTCTAACCCCCTCGTTCCCACGCTCCGCGTGGGAATGCATCGCAGGACGCTCCGCGTCCGCTGTGACGCAGAGCGTCATAGGCTGAATTCCCACGCGGAGCGTGGGAACTATCAGTTCACAAATTTTTCTTTCCCCGCCCTTCGATGAGTTTTTTCAATCGAAGTCGACTGGCTGTGCCCGCGTTTATCAGCTACCATTTTCGCAAATGAACATTAATGTTCGAATTCCAATACGAAAAGATGAGAGGCCAGCCGATGAACCCTTCTACCTTGCCTGCTCCACCGCTTGCCGAAGTCTATGACGTTGCCGTAATCGGTGGCGGGATCAACGGCGTCGGGATTGCAGCAGACGCAGCCGGGCGCGGTTTGTCGGTATTCCTTTGCGAAAAGGACGACCTGGCCAGCCACACGTCTTCCGCCAGCAGCAAGCTGATCCACGGCGGCCTGCGTTACCTTGAACATTACGAATTCCGCCTGGTGCGTGAAGCGCTGGCTGAACGTGAAGTATTGCTGGCCAAGGCGCCGCACATCGTCAAGCAGATGCGCTTCGTCCTGCCGCACCGCCCGCACCTGCGTCCGGCGTGGATGATCCGCGCCGGCCTGTTCCTGTATGACAACCTGGGCAAGCGCGAAAAGCTGGCCGGTTCGAAAAGCCTCAAGTTCGGCCCGGACAGCCCGTTGAAAAGCGAAATCACCAAAGGCTTCGAATATTCCGACTGCTGGGTCGATGACGCCCGCCTTGTGGTACTGAACGCCATGGCCGCCCGCGAAAAAGACGCACACATCCACACCCAGACCCGTTGCGTCAGTGCCCACCGCAGCAAAGGCCTGTGGGAAATGAACATGGAACGCGCCGATGGCAGCCTGTTCTCGATCCGTGCCCGTGCGCTGGTAAACGCCGCAGGCCCGTGGGTCGCCAAATTCATCAAGGACGACCTGAAGCTGGACTCGCCGTACGGCATCCGCCTGATCCAGGGCAGCCACCTGATCGTGCCCAAACTTTATGAAGGTGCGCATGCGCACATCCTGCAGAACGAAGACCAGCGCATCGTTTTCACCATTCCGTACCTGAACCACTTGACCATCATCGGCACCACCGACCGCGAGTACAGCGGCGACCCGGCTGCAGTTGCGATCACCGAAGGTGAAACCGACTACATGCTCAAAGTGGTCAATGCGCATTTCAAGAAACAAGTGAGTCGCGACGACATCGTCCACACCTACTCCGGTGTGCGCCCGTTGTGCAATGACGAGTCGGACAACCCGTCGGCCATCACCCGCGACTACACCCTGGCCTTGTCGGGCGGCACGGGCGAGGCGCCGATCCTGTCGGTGTTCGGCGGCAAGTTGACCACGTACCGCAAGCTTGCCGAATCGGCGATGGCGCAACTGGCGCCGTACTTCACCCAGATGCGCCCGAGCTGGACCGCCAAGGCCAGCCTGCCGGGCGGCGAAGACATGACGACACCAGAGGCACTGGCCGAAGCCATTCGCAGCAAATTCGACTGGGTGCCGGGTGAGATCGCCCGCCGTTGGTCTACTACCTACGGCAGCCGCACCTGGCGCCTGCTCGAAGGCGTGCAATCGCTGGCCGACCTGGGCGAGCATCTGGGTGGTGGTTTATACACCCGCGAGGTCGACTACCTTTGCGCCGAAGAGTGGGCGACCCAAGCTCAGGACGTGCTGTGGCGCCGGACCAAGCTCGGCCTGTTCACGACCGCGCAGGAGCAGGAAAACGTGCAACGTTACCTGTCCAAGGTCGAGCAGAACCGCAGCAAGATCGAAGCTGCCTGACACACCCGTAATCCTGTAGGTGCGAGCTTGCTCGCGAAAAACCTGAGAACGCCGCGTTTATTCAGCATGAACGCGGCGTTTTTGCGTTTTTCGCGAGCAAGCTCGCTCCTACAGGCCCATTCGGTTTTCCGAACGCCACACAACGGCCTATTCGGTTTGCCGGATCAAAGGTTCTAAAATAATTCGTCATATAAAGGTTAATCACCAATTAAATCATGCAGTTAATCTTTTACTGCTGGTATGGCACGACTCATGCTCTACACTCTTGGACGATGCCTGGGACGCCTCAGGAGCCGTCACGGGCATTCGCTGTACAAGAGAGCCGTTTAGCTGGCTTCATAAAAAAAACAAATGTCGAGGAAGTATTGATGCGCATCGTTCCCCATATTCTGGGCGCAGCTATCGCTGCCGCTCTGATCAGCACTCCAGTGTTCGCCGCTGAACTCACCGGCACCCTGAAGAAGATCAACGACTCCGGCACCATCACTCTCGCTCACCGCGACAGCTCCATTCCGTTTTCCTACATCGCGGATGGTTCGGGCAAACCCGTGGGCTACTCCCACGACATTCAGCTGGCTGTCGTTGAAGCCCTGAAAAAAGACCTGAACAAACCCGACCTGAAGACCAAGTACAACCTGGTCACGTCGCAAACCCGTATTCCGCTGATCCAGAACGGCACCGCGGACCTTGAGTGCGGCTCAACCACCAACAACGCCGAACGCGCCCAGCAAGTCGACTTCACCACCAACATCTTCGAAATCGGCACCCGTCTGCTGGTCAAGAAAGACAAGGAAGGCAAGCCGTCGTACGCCGACTTCGCCGACCTGAAAGGCAAAAACGTCGTGACCACCGCTGGCACCACGTCCGAGCGCATCCTCAAGGCGATGAACGCCGACAAGCAGATGGGCATGAACGTCATCTCCGCCAAAGACCACGGCGAATCCTTCCAGATGCTCGAAAGCGGCCGCGCGGTTGCCTTCATGATGGACGACGCCCTGCTCGCTGGTGAAGAAGCCAAGGCCAAGAAGCCGGACGACTGGGTCATCACCGGTACGCCGCAGTCCTTCGAAGCCTACGCGTGCATGGTTCGCAAAGGCGATCCGGACTTCAAGAAAGCCGTGGATAACGCCATCGTCGGTCTGTACAAATCCGGCGAGATCAACAAGATCTACGCCAAATGGTTCGAAAGCCCGATCCCGCCAAAAGGCCTGAACCTGAACTTCCCGATGAGTGAAAAGGTGAAGGAGCTGATCGCCAACCCAAGCGACAAACCAGCGCCTGACGTAAAAATCTGATACCTGACTAAGCTTATCGCCTGAGGGAGCCAAACTTCCCTCAGGCGTCTGTTACTACCTGCTGGTTTTACTTTGGAACACTCGACCTGGCGGTTTTCGAGCCGATCGCGTGTGCCTGGCGTTCATCGCCGGGCGGGAATGGACTTTCCCCAAGCGGGTGCTTGTACATCGATCGATTTCGGGGGAGACCCTAATGAATTACAACTGGGACTGGGGCGTATTCTTCAAGTCCACGGGCGTTGGCAGCGAGACGTATCTCGACTGGTACATCGCCGGTTTGGGCTGGACTATCGCCATCGCTGTCGTGGCGTGGATTATCGCCTTGCTGCTGGGGTCCATCTTGGGCGTCATGCGCACGGTGCCGAACCGCCTCGTAGCGGGCATCGCGACCTGCTACGTCGAACTGTTTCGCAATGTGCCGCTGCTGGTTCAGCTGTTCATCTGGTACTTCCTGATACCCGACCTGCTGCCCCAGGGCCTGCAGGACTGGTACAAACAGGACCTGAACCCGACGACGTCCGCCTACCTGAGCGTTGTCGTGTGCCTGGGCCTGTTCACCGCCGCCCGTGTGTGCGAACAAGTGCGTACCGGCATCCAGGCGCTGCCACGCGGCCAGGAATCCGCCGCGCGGGCCATGGGTTTCAAGCTGCCGCAGATCTACTGGAACGTGCTGCTGCCCCAGGCCTACCGGATCATCATTCCGCCGCTCACCTCGGAATTCCTCAACGTCTTCAAGAACTCCTCAGTGGCGTCCTTGATCGGCCTGATGGAGTTGCTGGCGCAAACCAAGCAGACCGCCGAGTTCTCGGCCAACCTGTTTGAGGCCTTCACCCTGGCCACGCTGATCTACTTCACCCTGAACATGAGCCTGATGCTGCTGATGCGCGTGGTCGAGAAGAAAGTCGCGGTGCCCGGCCTGATCTCCGTGGGGGGTAAATAATGGAATTCGATTTCAGCGGCATCATCCCCGCCATCCCGGGCCTGTGGAACGGCATGGTCATGACCTTGCAGTTGATGGTCATGGGCGTGGTCGGCGGCATCATCCTGGGCACGATCCTCGCCCTGATGCGCCTGTCGTCCAGCAAACTGCTGTCACGCGTGGCCGGCGCCTATGTGAACTATTTCCGCTCGATCCCGCTGCTGCTGGTGATCACCTGGTTCTACCTGGCGGTACCGTTCGTGCTGCGCTGGATCACAGGCGAAGATACCCCGATCGGTGCGTTCACCTCCTGCGTCGTGGCCTTCATGATGTTCGAAGCCGCGTACTTCTGCGAAATCGTGCGGGCCGGCGTGCAGTCGATCCCCAAGGGCCAGATGGCGGCGGCGCAGGCCATGGGCATGACCTACGGCCAGACCATGCGCCTGATCATCCTGCCCCAGGCGTTCCGCAAGATGACCCCGTTGCTGCTGCAACAGTCGATCATCCTGTTCCAGGACACCTCGCTGGTCTACACCGTGGGCCTGGTGGACTTCCTCAACTCCGCCCGCTCCAACGGCGACATCATCGGCCGCTCCAATGAGTTCCTGATCTTCGCCGGTGTCGTCTACTTCATCATCAGCTTTTCCGCCTCGCTGCTGGTCAAGCGTCTGCAAAAAAGGTTTGCCGTATGATCTCTATCAAGAACATCAACAAGTGGTATGGCGACTTCCAGGTGCTGACCGATTGCAGCACCGAGGTTAAAAAAGGCGAAGTGATCGTGGTGTGCGGGCCGTCCGGCTCGGGCAAATCCACCCTGATCAAATGCGTCAACGCACTGGAACCGTTCCAGAAGGGCGACGTTATCGTGGACGGCACCTCGATTGCCGACCCCAAGACCAACCTGCCGCAACTGCGTTCACGCGTAGGCATGGTGTTCCAGCACTTCGAACTGTTCCCGCACCTGACCATCACCGAAAACCTGACCATCGCGCAGATCAAGGTGCTCGGCCGCAGCAAGGAAGAAGCCACCCAGAAAGGCCTGCAGTTGCTTGAGCGCGTGGGCCTGTCGGCGCACGCCCACAAGCACCCGGGCCAGCTCTCCGGCGGCCAGCAACAACGTGTGGCGATTGCCCGCGCCCTGGCCATGGACCCGATCGTCATGCTGTTCGACGAACCGACCTCGGCGCTGGACCCGGAAATGGTCAACGAAGTATTGGACGTGATGGTGCAACTGGCCCAGGAAGGCATGACCATGATGTGCGTGACCCACGAAATGGGCTTTGCCCGCAAAGTGGCCGACCGCGTGATCTTCATGGACGCCGGCAAGATCATCGAAGACTGCCCCAAAGAAGAATTCTTCGGCGACATCAGCGCCCGCTCCGAACGCGCGCAGCACTTCCTTGAGAAAATCCTGCAGCACTAAGTACTACAGCGCTTCCACTGTAGAAACCGGATCCAATGTGGGAGCGGGCTTGCTCGCGAATGCGGTTTGTCAGTCACTGAAGTATCAACTGACAGATTGCATTCGCGAGCAAGCCCGCTCCCACATTGGACCGTGCAGGCAGGCGAGCGGTAGCTGACCCAAGGCATCTGTGATGAAATGCGACCCCAACCAATTTCGCGCCGCACCGCCATCACTTGCCGTGAAACCACGCCTGATTCGCCAACTGTTCCTGCCACCGTTGATCATCGCCCTGATGATCGGCCTGGGTTACATCGGCTTCTGGATCAGCGAGTACTACGGCATTCGCACCCTCAGCGACACGGGCGAACGCCAGCTGGAGCTGCACGCCCGCACCGTCGAAAGTGAACTGAGCAAATACACTTACCTGCCCAGCCTGCTGGAACTGGAATCCAGCGTATCCACGCTGTTGGCCGATCCCAACCAGGAAACCCGCAAAACCGTCAACGATTACCTTGAAGGCCTCAACCGACGCAGTCGCAGCCGCGCCATCTACGTGATGGACACCACTGGCCGCGTACTCGCCACCAGTAACTGGCGCGATGCCGACAGTTACCAAGGCGAAGACCTGTCCTTTCGCGCCTACTTCCAGAACGCCGTGCGCGGCCAGCCCGGACGTTTCTATGGCATCGGCAGCACCAATGGCGAACCCGGCTACTACCTCGCCCACGGCCTGGAAGAACACGGCAAGATCATCGGTGTCGCCGTGGTCAAAGTGCGCCTCGAAGCCCTGGAAGAACGCTGGCAGCGGGCGCGCCTCGAAGCCTTCGTCAGCGACGAGAACGGCATCATCATCCTCTCCAGCGACCCGGCCCGCCGTCTCAAGGCCGTGCGCCCGCTGAGCGATGAAACCAAGGACCGCCTGGCCCACAGCCTGCAATATTACTGGGCGACGCTGAACGCGCTGGAGCCCCTGGCCCGCGAACGCCTCAACGAAGGCACCGAGAAACTGACCTTCCCGGCCAACAGTGAAGTGGTCAATGATGAACACGCCGTCAGTTACCTGGCGCAAACCCGCCCGCTCAACGACACACCGTGGAATTTCACCCTGCTCACCCCGCTCAACGACCTGCGCCGCGCCGCCATCAACCAGGGCATCCTGGTGGCGGTCGCGTTCGGCCTGGTCGCGTTTTTGCTGATTGCCTGGAACGAACGGCGCAAGGTCATCGCCACCCGCCTTGCTGCACGGGAAGCCCTGCAGGAAGCCAATAGCCAGCTGGAGCGACGGATCGCCGAACGCACCGCCGACCTGCGCGCCAGCAACGAAAGGCTCAAAGGCCAGATCCGCGAGCGGCGCCAGGCCGAAGAAACCCTGCGCCGCGCCCAGGATGAACTGGTGCAGGCCGGTAAGTTGGCCGCCATCGGCCAGATGTCCACCAGCATCGCCCACGAACTGAACCAGCCGCTGGCGGCACTGCGCACTTTGTCCGGCAACACCGTGCGCTTTCTGGAGCGCGGCGCGCTGGACACCGCCAGCGCCAACCTCAAGACCATCAACGAACTGATCGACCGCATGGGCCGCATCACCGCCAGCCTGCGCTCCTTTGCAAGGCGCGGCGACGACCAGGGCGAAGCCAGCCTTGCCAAGGCTGTGGACGCCGCGTTCCAGGTACTCGGCGCACGCCTGGACAGCCTGCCGCTGACCCTGCACCGCGACTTTGCCCAGGCCCAGCTGCAAATCGACCAGACGCGCCTGGAGCAGATCCTGGTTAACCTGATCGGCAATGCCCTTGACGCCATGCAAGCCCAGCCGGCACCCGAGCTGTGGCTGGACGGCAGCAGCGCCGACGGCAAATACCGCCTGCAGGTGCGCGACAATGGTCACGGCATCGACCCCGAGGCGCGCAAACATTTGTTCGAACCGTTCTTCACCACCAAACCCGGCGAGCAAGGCCTGGGCCTGGGCCTTACCCTATCCGCCAGCCTGGCGGCGGCCACCGGCGGCAACCTCGCCGTGGAACACCCGGCCAGTGGCGGAACGGCCTTTGTCCTATGCCTGCCCTTGGCGGGCGTTCAAAAAGCTGAGTCGACATGAATACAGACGCTACTGCCCTTAAAGACGACCTCACCGTACTGATCGTCGAAGACGACCCCCACGTGTTGCTCGGTTGCCAACAAGCCCTGGCCCTGGAAGATATTCCCAGCGTCGGCGTGGGCAGTGCCGAAGAGGCGTTGCAGCGCATCGGCGAGAACTTCGCCGGCATTGTGATCAGCGACATTCGCCTGCCGGGCATCGACGGCCTGGAACTGCTCACGCGCCTCAAGGTTCTGGACAAAAGCCTGCCGGTGGTGCTGATCACCGGGCATGGCGATATCTCCATGGCGGTCGGCGCGATGCGCAATGGCGCCTACGATTTCATGGAAAAACCCTTCTCCCCCGAGCGCCTGGTGGACGTCGCGCGCCGCGCACTGGAGCAGCGCGGGCTGGCGCGGGAAGTCTGGTCGCTGCGCCGCCAACTGGCCGAGCGCGATTCCCTGGAAGGCCGCATCATCGGCCGCTCGCCAGCCATGCAGAACCTGCGCGAGTTGATCGCCAACGTCGCCGACACCTCGGCCAACGTATTGATCGAAGGCGAGACCGGCACCGGCAAAGAACTGGTTGCGCGCTGCCTGCATGATTTCAGCCGGCGCCATGCCCACCAGTTCGTCGCGCTGAACTGCGGTGGCCTGCCGGAGAACCTGTTCGAAAGCGAGATTTTCGGCCACGAAGCCAACGCCTTCACCGGCGCCGGCAAGCGTCGCATCGGCAAGATCGAGCATGCCCACCAAGGCACGCTGTTTCTCGATGAAGTGGAAAGCATGCCAATCAACCTGCAGATCAAATTGCTGCGCGTCTTGCAGGAGCGCACCCTGGAACGCCTGGGCTCGAACCAGAGCGTGGCGGTGGATTGCCGCGTGATCGCCGCCACCAAGTCCGACCTCGACGAACTGAGCCGCGCCAGCCAGTTTCGCAGCGACCTGTACTACCGCCTCAATGTGGTGACCCTGGAACTGCCGCCCCTGCGCGAGCGACGCGAAGACATCCTGCAATTGTTCGAACACTTCCTGCAGCAGTCGTCCCTGCGCTTCGACCGCGCGGTGCCGGAGCTGGACAACCAGACCCTGTCGAGCCTGATGAGCCACGACTGGCCGGGCAACGTGCGTGAACTGCGCAACGTTGCCGAACGCTTCGCCCTTGGCCTGCCCGCCTTCAAGAAAAGCGGCGCCAGCAGCGGCAACCACGGCCTGGCCTTCACAGAGGCGGTGGAGGCCTTCGAACGCAACCTGCTCAACGACGCCCTGCAACGCAGCGGCGGCAACCTGACCCAGGCCAGCCAGGAACTGGGGATGGCCAAGACCACCTTGTTCGACAAAGTCAAAAAATACGGGCTGAGTCATTGATGGATCTTTTCTTGAAGGCCGCCCTGGGCGCCGCCGTGGTATTGATTCTGGCGGCGCTGGCCAAGACCAAAAACTATTACATCGCGGGGTTGGTACCGCTGTTTCCGACCTTTGCGTTGATCGCCCACTACATCGTCGGCAAGGGCCGTTCGGTGGAGGATCTGAAGACCACAATATTATTCGGGATGTGGTCGATCATTCCGTATTTCGTGTATCTGGCGACGTTGTATGTGGTGGTGGATCGGCTGCGGTTGGAGGCGTCGTTAGCCGTGGCAGCGGTAGCCTGGTTGATGGCTGCGACCGTGCTGGTAAGCATCTGGGTACGCGTCCACACCTGACACAACTCGATCAAAAAATGTGGGAGCGGGCTTGCTCGCGAATGCGGTGGCTCAGTCAATATCCCAGTGACTGATACACCGCATTCGCGAGCAAGCCCGCTCCCACATTTGGATCTGCGTCTGCCAGAGAGGTCAGCGGACAATCTTGTCGACCTGGATGCCCAGCTTTTTCAGGCGATACCAAAAACTGCGCTCGGAAATCCCGATCTTCGCCGCCGCCGCAGCCTGCACCCCATTGCTCTCCTGAAGCGCCGCCAGAATATAAGCCTTCTCCACCTCCGCCAGCGCCGCATCCAGATCCCGCGGAATGCCCGGCCCGTCGCTGAGGATTGCAGTCACGCCGCCGTCGCTCGGCTTCGATGCGAACAGGTAACCCGGCAAGTCGATATCCTCAATGACCGGCGAAGCCGCCACGATGGTCGCGCGCTCCACGCAATTTTGCAGCTCACGGATATTGCCCGGCCAGTGATACGCCGCCATGGCCTGCAACGCTTCGGCACTGAACCCGGTAATGCGTTTGCCGGCGGTGGCGCTCAGCGTGTGGGCGAAGTGCCGGGCCAGGGGCGCGATGTCTTCCACGCGTTCACGCAACGCCGGCAGCGGGATCGGGAACACATTGAGGCGGTAATACAGGTCTTCGCGAAATTCCTTGTTGGCCACCGCCTCCAATAGATTCTTGTTGGTGGCCGCGATCACCCGCACATCCACCTTGCGCTCGCGCGGGTCGCCCACCGGTTCGATCACACGTTCCTGCAACGCGCGCAGAATCTTGGCTTGCAGGGCCAGCGGCATATCGCCCACTTCATCGAGAAACAACGTGCCCTTGTCGGCCTGCTGGAAGCGCCCTACCCGGTCGGCCACGGCGCCGGTAAACGCGCCTTTGCGATGGCCGAACATTTCGCTCTCCAGCAACCCTTCGGGGATGGCCGCGCAGTTGACCGCCACGAACGGCTTGTCGGCACGGCTGCCGTGCTTGTGGATGGCGCGGGCGACCATTTCCTTGCCGGTGCCGCTTTCGCCGGTCAGCAGGATGGTGGCGCTGCTGTCGCGCACCGAGTCCACCGCTTGCAGCACTTTGCGAAACGCCGGGCTGTCGCCGACCAGGCTGTCGAATTGCGCATGTTCATCCAGCTCGGCACGCAGGCGTGCGTTGTCGCGCATGATGTCGCGAAACTGCAGGGCCTTGGCCACGGTGATGTCCAGTTCGTCGATGTCGAACGGCTTGGCGATGTAGTCGTAGGCACCGTTGCGCATCGACTGCACGGCGTTTTTCACCGTGCTGTAGGCGGTCATCACGATCACCGGCACATGGGGGTAGCGCAGCTTGATCTCGGCCAGCAGCGCCGGCCCGTCCATGCCCGGCATGCGCCAGTCACTGATCACCAGGTCGATGTCTTCCCCTTCCAGCACCTTGAGCGCATGCAGACCATTGCCGGCGATAAACACCTGCACGTCGTTCTGGCCCAGGGCCGACGCCAGCAGGTCGCAGAGCTTGGGTTCGTCGTCGACGACCAGAATGTTATGCGTCATGACTGTCCTCGTCGTCTTCGCCTATCGCCGGAATGTACAGGCTGAACGTGGCGCCGGCATCTTTCTCACTGGCGCATTCGATGCTGGCGTCGTGACTTTCCATGATCGAATAGACTTTGGCCAGGCCCAGGCCGGTGCCGGAAGCCTTGGTCGTGACGAAGGGTGTGAAGATACGCTCGATCATTTCGGCAGGTATGCCCTGGCCGGTGTCGGCAATGCTGATCACCGTATGCTCGCCCGCCGTGCGGATGCCCAGCGTCAGGCGCCCGCCTTCGGGCATCGCGTCGATGGCGTTGAGAATCAGATTGAGGCACGCCTGCCTGAGCTGCTTGGCATCCGCATAAAGGGTCGCGCCCGGTGCTTGGTCATCGATATGCGCATCAATGTTATGGGAGGCCAGTTCCGGGCCGCAGAAGCCGAGGATTTCTTCCACCAGGGCGCGCGCAGGCAGCACTATGCGCAACGGCGGGTTGGGCTTGGCGAAGTCGAGGAATTCGGTGATCAGGTCGTTGATGCGGCTGACTTCACTGATCACGTATTCAAGATGACGCTTGTCGGTGTCCGCCAGATCGGCCCGGCGGTGCAGCAGTTGGGTCGCCGTCTTGATGATCCCCAGCGGGTTACGGATTTCATGGGCCAGGCCCATGGCGACTTCACCCAGGGCGTGCAGGCGATCACGCCTGCGCAACTGAGCTTCAAGCTGATGCAACTCGCCCAGGCGCTCGGTCATATGGTTGAAAGTGCTGCTCAATTGCGCCAGCTCGTCGCCACCGCTGACCACCACGCGGTGCGCGTAATCGCCGGAAATTACCGCGCCGACGCCCTGGGAAAGATCCCGCAGCGGCTGGGTCAGGCGCCGCGACACCAAAACCCCCGCCGCCAGCGACAGCGCCGAGCTGAGCAGGAAGATCAGCACGAACAGATTGCTCTGGTTCACCAGCCCTACCAGGCTGGTGTGGCGCAGCAGGCCGCTGAAAATCACGCCTTGCAGCTCGCCCGCATCGTTGAAGATCGGCCAGTACAAACCGCTGTAGTTGTTGGTGAACTGCTCGCTGGGCTGCTTGGTGCTGCGCATCGCGGTTTCGACGTTCTTGGGGATGCGCGAGGGGTGATCCTCGAAGCGCTGCGTCGAGAATATCTCGGAGAACCCGTCGGGGTTGGCCAGGTACAGGCGCAGGTCCAGGGAATGCACATCGGCCACGCTGGTGAGGAAACTGCTGTCCAGGTAAGTCCCCACCAGCAGCAGATAATCGACGCCGTCCTGGCTGGTTTCGAAGGTCGAGACCACAATGCCGGTGGACGCGCCGCCCACCTGCACCGTCTGCAACACCGTGTTCTTGGCCAGGCTGATCTGCTTGACGATGTCATCGGCGGCGGTGCTGAACACTAGCTTGTGGTCACTGAGGCGGATCAGCGCCACCACGTCGATATCGGTGGCGTCGGCAATGTCGGCGGTGAGCCGGTCGTGTCTCGCGGCCTGCCGGCTCGAAGGCGGGCTGGTGTAGCGCAGGAACAGTTTGGCCATGCGCGCGTTGTCGTGAAGGATGTCGCCGATCTCATCCTTGACGATCTTGGTCGACTCCTGCAGCCAGATCCGCACGTTGCTGTCGAAGATCTGCGACAGCGTGGTGGCGGCCAGTTCCGCGGCGATCATGGTGGGGATCACGCTGACCAACCAGAACGCCAGCACCAGCTTGCGCTGGACGCTCCAGCGCGAAATGGCAAAGGGGCGGGCTTTCTGGCGGGTCTTGGTGATCATCAGGTTTCGCTTATCGCAGCAGCCATGGCAGGGTCGGAACGATCCGGTCGAATAAAAGGTTTTACAAGCATGAGCAGGCCGTTGACCAGCCGGTTGCGGTGGCGGAAAAACACACTATTGCCCTGGAACTCGCAACCCAGGCGCAGCTTACTGGCATACCCGGCCTGTCCGCACTCATACCGCGCGATATTGTGTTGGATACAGTAGTCGACGTTGGTCAGCCAACTGCGAAAGTAGAGGTTGTAGTCGCGGCTGAATTCGACGTCATGCCCGAAAAACTTGTCCACCAGCCGATGCTCGTCGACCAGCACCAGATTGAACGCCACCAACCGCTCGCCCACCCAGTAGAGCACACAGACCGCGCGCTCATCGAGGCGTTCGAGCACACCGGTGAAGTAACCGGCGGGCAGCCGCTCGAACTGCAATTCGGCACGTGCCAGCGTGGCTTCGTACAGGCGCATGACCTCGGGCAGCACATCGTCGATCGTGCGCCGCCACTCCACCCGCGGCCCCGGCGCACGCAGTTTGCGGCGCAGGTCCTTGCGGGTGGATTTGCCCAGCGAGCCCAGGTAGGCGTCTACCGAGCCAAAAGGCAGCGGCAGCACGCCCGTGGGCAAGCTCGGCATGCTTTGCAAGCCCGCCGCCCGGCAACTCTGGCGCCAATGCGGGTCTTTGCTTGGCGCGTCCTTGACCGCCAGCAGGCCGATACCAAAGTCATCGGCATCTCGGCGAGCGGCTTCCAGCAAGTGCTTGAGTAACTGCGGACGCAGTGTCTGTGACACGCCACTGGCGAAGCCGGCATCGCAACGTTCGGCCACCGGGGAACCGAGCGCGTATAAGCCAAGTTGCAGCAACCCCGGCCACAGCCGTTCGACACCCTCGGTCAAGCGCTTGCCTGCGCCCGACACCGTGGTGTCGAGGCGATAATGGGTGATGAACGCGGCGGCCACCGCCACCAGCGTTCCATCCTTGTAGACCGCCAGGTAGCGCCACTGGAAATCAGCGAAGGCGGCGTTTTCCACGGCGACGTAATAGTCCCAGTCTTCCAGGGCACCCGGGAAACAGTCGTTCCAGGCGCTGCGCTGGATGGCCCGGATGGTCGGGAAGGCTTGGGTAGTGATCAAAGAGTTTTCCTTAGCCTTTGGCGAACGCAGTCAAATGTGGGAGCTGGCTTGCCTGCGATGCAGACACCTCGGTCTATCAGGCAGACCGCAGCGACGCTATCGCAGGCAAGCCAGCTCCCACATCGACCTGCGTTGCATGTTGTTCGATGAATTGGGCGCTTAGCTCGATCACCCGACGGTATTGCAGGTCGACCGTGATCATGTGATAGCAGTTATCCAGCAGGATCTTGGTCACCGGCCCGCCGAGGTGGCGTTCCACGTAGTCGGCGTTCCAGCGGCTGGTGATATCGTCCTCGATGGCGTGCAGCACCAGCGCCGGTACGTTGATCGAAGGCATGCGTTTCTTGACCTCGGCATTCATCCAGTGCAACTCCCGCACAGTCACGCCCTCCATCGTCAACAAGCCTGCTTCGCTGCTTTCACCTTGTTTCATCTGCCGTTCAACAATGGCGCGCAGGCGTTCGTTCTTGATGCCGTAGGGCGGCTTTTCGGTGAAGCGGAACAGGCGCACGCCAAACGGAATACGGATCAACAGGGGCGTGATGAACGCCATTTTGCTGATGCTCCAGCCGTCGTACTTGAGCGTGGTGGAATACATCAGCAAGCCGGCGACCTGGCCCGGATGCTCCGACGCCAGGTACATCGACATCACCGCGCCCATGGACAAGCCGCCGACAAACACTTGCGCGTGGTGCTGCTTGACGCCCACGAAGGTCTTGCGCACGCCTTCGTACCAGTCGCGCCAGCCGGTGGCCTGCAGGTCGCTGTTATCCCCGCAGTGCCCGGCCAGGGTGGGCACGTACACCGTGCAATTGCCCGCCTTGGCCAGGCCCCGGGCGACTTGGCGCATTTCCGTCGGGGTGCCGGTCAGGCCATGGATCAACAGAATCCCGACCGGACCGTCACCGAGAACGAAGCCGGCGTCACCTTCACCGAGGTCGATCCCTGCCGGTTTCACCGCTGGGTCGCCCGCACCAGCAGTTGCTCAAGCAGCTTCAAGCCCAGCTCGATTTCCGGGTAGCTGATTTCCAGGGACGGCGCCAGGGTGATCACGTTCTTGTAGTAACCGCCCACGTCGAGGATCAGGCCGAGTTTGCGTCCATCCACCACCATATCGCCCTTCATGCCTTCCTCGACCATGTAATCCAGGGTCGCCTTGTCCGGCGTGAAGCCATCCGGCCCGCAGATTTCGCAGCGCAGGGCCAGGCCCAGGCCGTCGACGTCGCCGATGATCGGGAAACGTTTCTGCAGGTCTTGCAGGCCCTCGAGGAAGAACTTGCCCTTGGCCATGACCATCGCGCCGTAGTCGACTTCGTTGGTCATCTTGAACATTTCCAGGCCCACCGCCGTGCCCAACGGGTTGGAGGCGAAGGTGGAGTGGGTCGAGCCTGGCGGGAAAATCTTTGGGTTGATCAGCTCTTCGCGCGCCCAGATGCCGCCCAATGGGTTGAGACCGTTGGTCAGCGCCTTGCCGAACACGATCACGTCCGGCTGCACGTCGAAGTGCTCGATCGACCACAATTTGCCGGTGCGGTAGAAGCCCATCTGGATTTCGTCGCTGACCATCAAAATACCGTGCTGGTCGAGGACGTGCTTGAGCTCGCGGTAGAAGTTCATCGGCGGGATCACGTAGCCGCCGGTGCCCTGGATCGGCTCGACGTAGAACGCGGCATACTCGCTCTGGCCGACCTTCGGGTCCCACACACCGTTGTATTCGGTTTCGAACAGGCGCGCGAATTGCTGCACGCAATGGCTGCCGTACTCTTCCTTGGTCATGCCTTTGGGGCCACGGAAGTGGTACGGGAACGGGATGAACTGCGCGCGCTCGCCAAAATGGCCGTAGCGGCGACGGTAGCGATAGCTGGAAGTGATCGACGAGGCGCCGAGCGTACGACCGTGGTAGCCGCCCTCGAAGGCGAACATCAGGCTCTTGCCGTTGGTGGCGTTACGCACCACTTTCAGGGAGTCTTCGATGGACTGCGAACCGCCGACGTTGAAGTGCACGCGACCGTCGAGGCCGAATTTGTTCTTGGCGTCGACTGCGATCATTTCCGACAGCTCGATCTTGCCCTTGTGCAGGTACTGGCTGGCGATCTGCGGCAGGGTATCGATCTGCTGTTTCAGCGCGTTGTTCAGGCGCGGGTTGGCGTAGCCGAAGTTGACGGCCGAGTACCACATTTGCAGGTCGAGGTAGGCCTGGTCTTCGGTGTCCCACACATAGGAGCCTTCGCACCGGCTGAAAATGCGCGGCGGCTCGATGTAATGGACGGTGTCGCCGTAGGAGCAGTATTTGGCTTCTTTATCCAGGAGGACCTGGTCTTCGGCGCTAGCGATTCGGATATCAGACATGGTGGAAGAGTTCCTGATTTTCAACAAAGGAGGCGGCGTTGGCAGCGATGCCTTGGGGCAGTTGCGCAAGCAACGCCGGCACTTGGGCAAAGCTGTCAAAACGCGCATGGGGAATCTGGTGGGCGACGCAGTAGTCGGCGAGGCTGCCCTTGGCGAACACGAAATCGGCGGTGGACGCCACGCACATGTCGGACTTGCCGTCGCCGATCACCAGCACCCGCTTGTCATGCGGGGTGAATTTGCACTTGCAGTTGCCAGAGGCGGCGCGGCAGGCGTCGCTGGCGTAGGGGAAATCGATGCGCCAACTGTTCTGGTCGACCTGGCGCAGGCGGTTGGCGAGGATCGGCAGCAAGGTCACGTAGTGGCGTGACAGGATCCGCGCGATGCCTTGCTCGATGCCATCGCTGACCACTTCGATGGACGCGCCCAGGCCCATCACGTGATCGACGAAGTCCGGGAAGTCCGGGTCGATCTCGACGCTGTCGAAATACGCCAGCAGTTCGGCGGGGGTGGCCTTGATCAGCGCCAGTTGGCGGCTCAGGCATTCGCGTGAACCGATATGCCCATCCAGCCATTGCTGTTCGATGGTTTCCCATTCGGGCCCGGCGAAACGCTGGAGGACGTTGTCGATGACATCGGTGGGGGTAATGGTCCCGTCGAAGTCGCACACGATATGCCAGTCAATCATTGTGGTTACCTTGATGGAGTGCGCTGTCTGCGCTTGCACCAGGGGTAGAGCAGGGACTGTGCCAATTGGCCAACGCCCAGCGGGGCTGGGCGTGCGGCCGCATGTGTGGGGTGGGAGCTACAATTTTTGTAGCTTGCTACAAACAAGATGAGTGCTTGCGTGGGCATGCCGGTCTGCGCGTTCATGCGCGTGTATTCATTTTCAGGAGCCGTGACCATGTCCAGGATCACATGCGCTGCATTCGCCGGTTTACTCAGCCTCAGCGCGCACGCCACAGGCATCACCGGTGACGTCGGCGCAGGCGTCAGCTACCAGCCCCATGACCCGACCGGCAGCCGCTACGAAACCCGGCCCGTGCCGTATCTCGACCTGGACTGGGGCGATGTCAGCCTGGGCACCGACGACGGCTTGACCTGGAGCGCCTTGCACACTCGCGGTTTCAGCGCCGGCCCTTACATCAATTACTTGCAGGGGCGCACCTCCAACGGGTCGCTGCAGGGGCTGCGCAATGTGTCGGACATGGCTGAGATAGGCGGCTTTGTGCAATACGCGCCGGCTGACTTCTGGCGGGTCTACGCGCAACTGGGCCAGGCCGTGGGCGGCGGGCATTCGCAAAGTGGCGCGCTGGGCAAGGTCGGGGGTGAGCTGGGTTACCCGCTGGGCGGCGGGGTTATCGGCAGCAGCGGCCTGGTGGCGCATTTCGCCGATGCGCGCCAGACCCAGACGTATTTCGGGGTGGATGACAGCGAAGCCGCAGCCACCGGGTTCAAGCCCTACAACGCCAGCGGCGGTTTTCAGAACGTCACCCTGAGCCAGAGCTTCCAGTTCCCGCTGGCGCCCAACTGGTCGCTGTTGACCAGCGCAAGTTGGGTGCACCTGGTGGGCTCGGCGGCGGACAGCAGCATCGTCAGGCAGACCGGTGATGTGAACCAGGGTCAGGTGCAGACGGCCATCAGTTACACCTTCAACTGATACACACTGATTAAAACTGTGGGAGCGGGCTTGCTCGCGAATGCGGTGGGTCAGTGAAGTATGTATCGACTGAAACACCGCTTTCGCGAGCAAGTCGAATCGTCGCACCGCCGCTCCCACATTTGGACCCCATTTCATAGCGACATTTCAGTGTTCTTCGCCCTCGGCCAAAAGCGCGATCCCACCGATAATCACCCCCACCCCCACCCAGTGCAACGGGCTGATATGTTCGCCCAGCCCCAGCCACGAACCGAGCAACACCGCCACGAACACCAGTGAACTCAGCGGAAACGCCAGGGACAAGCTGCTGCGCCGCAGGATCAGCATCCACACGAAAAAAGCGCCGATGTAGCAGGCAATCGCCGCCAGGATCCCTGGGTTGCGGGCCACTTCGCCCAGCCACTGCCAGTTGAAATCCATCTGCCCCAGTTGGTCCCCGGCCACTTTGGTGAACAATTGCCCGGCGCTTTCGGTACAGATCAACAAGGCCCACAGCACCAGCGTGCCGAAACGCTCATGCAGCCACGTATGCGCATTCATGCCTGACTCCCGGCAATCGCCACCAGCATCACCCCCACGGTAATCACCAGAGTGCCCAGCCAACGGCGGCGGCTGACGGTTTCGCCCAGCACCACCTTGCCCGCCAGCACCACCCCGCAATACGCCAGCGCGGCCGCCGGAAACAGCAGACTCAACGGCGCGCGGGACAAGGCTTCAAGCCAGACGAAAAACTCGATCACATACGCGCCGATTCCGGCCCACAACAGCGGCGCATTGAACACTTGGCCCCAGAAAGCATTCAGGCGAAAACCGCCTTCCAACTCGGGCAAACGGTCCAGGCCGAGCTTGAAACACAACTGGCCGATCACATCGAGCACGATGGAAAACGCCACCAGCCACACCACGGTCAACGTCACGGGAACAGCTCCTCAAACAAGTCGATCAGGGCTTCATTGGTCACGGCGTTGCGCTGCAGATCCTCCGGGCTCCAGCGCTCGGCTGGCGGCTGGTCGGACTTGGCTTCCCAACGCTTGAAGGCGTTGCTGAACGTCGGCGTAGCGAACTCGCCGCACACGTCGATGCCGATGATGCGTTTGCTCGCGGCCAAGGCCCGCAGGGCCTGCAGCAAGTGCGCCAGACGCATGCCGCCCTGGTCCCAGTTGGTGGCCGCGTCCTCGCTGGCGAGCACGTCTTTGTCAAGGGTGATCCAGATCGCCTGGGTGGGCAGGCTGTCGATCATTTGCTCAAGGAACGCAGCCCAGTCCAGCTCGGCCAGGTTGCGCCAGTGCAGGTGGTCTTCCTGTTGTTGATGGCCGGCGCCGTCCCCTACTCGCCCCCAGACTTTCGAAGGCGGATGCTGCCAGGGAAACAGTTGCAACTGCCCGCGCTTGAGAGCGCCGAGATTGCCGCCGCGCAATTGCGGGTTATGCAGGTCATCGCTGCACGGGCCAAGGGTGACGATGCGTTTGATCGCCGGCATTTTCAATGCACGGTTAACCCACGAGCCACAGTGACGCTTGGGCGCAAAACGTACCCAGTCGGGGTGGTTGTCGAAGTGGATCAGGCTGATGGGTTCTTTCAAGTCGGCGAGAAACGCCGGCGTGAGGTGGTGATAGTCACCGGAGCCGACAAACAGGATTTCCGGCCGCGCATCCGTGGGCCGTGGCCTTTGGGCCAGGCGTTGAGTGAAGCGTTTCCAGGTTTTTTCGGTGGACCACAGGCGCAGTTTCGGACCCAGGTCCAGCAGGTCGATGCGCGTGGCACGGCCGCTGGCCAAACGCCGCGCGATCGGCGCCTGGCTGGTGAGGCTGTGGTCGAGGTCAAGAATGTTCAAGGCAGTGTTCCCCCTAAGGCTTCAGGGGGTCAATGCAAGGGGCGGGCCAGCCTATTTCTTGAGAGCAATGAATAACCCATGTGGGAGCGGGCTTGCTCGCGAATGCGGTACATCAGATACAGATGTTTCGCCTGACACAACGCATTCGCGAGCAAGCCCGCTCCCACATTTTTAACCGCGTTCGGCTCTAGTTTTTGGACTCGCTGATGATCTGGCGAATCGCCCCCACAAAAGCCTCGGCCGGTTGCCCGCCGCTGACGGCGTACTGGTCATTGAAGACGATGGTCGGCACCGAGGTCACCCCACGGGAAATCCACAGTTGCTCTTGTTCGCGCACTTCGGCGGCGTACTCGTCGGACGCGAGAATCTCGGCCGTCCGTTTGATATCCAGGCCGACACTCTCGGCAATGATCGCCAGGGTCGCGTGGTCGGACGGGTCCTGCCCATCGCTGAAATACGCCTTGAACAGCGCTTCCTTGAGGTTGTACTGCAAACCCTCCAGCCCGGCCCAATGCAACAGGCGGTGCGCATCGAAGGTGTTGTAGATACGGCTCTGGCCATCGGTGCGAAAAGCAAAGCCCAGCTCGGCGCCCATGTCGCGGATGCGCGCGCGGTTGGCTTGGGATTCTTCAGCGCTGGAGCCATATTTTTCGGTGATGTGCTCGACGATGTTCTGCCCCTCGGCGGGCATGTTCGGGTTCAGTTCGAACGGCTGGAAACGGATTTCAGCCTGTACCTCCGGGCCAAGCTGGTCGAGGGCCTCAGTCAGGCCGCGCAGGCCGATGATGCACCAGGGGCAAGACACGTCGCTGACGAAATCGATTTTCAGGGGAGTACTCACGGTAGGCAACCTCGCTGCTTGAATGTGCCGCAAAGGTTGCACGATACACCAATGTCACAGCAGCTTCGCAGGCGCCACCGGATCAATCTGCGCCCAGTGCGCCGCGTCTTCGCGATGGGCTTGCAGGTACGGCAACACTGCCGTCAGCAGCGGCGCCTTGAACGCCTCCTGGAAACGATGGGCCATGCCGGGAATCAGTTTCAGTTGGCTGCCCTGGATATGCGCGGCCAGGTGAACGCCATGCATCACCGGCAACAACGGGTCGGCGGTGCCGTGCACCACGAGCGTCGGCACGCGCAATTGGTTGAGCAACGGCACGCGGCTCGGTTCGGCGAGGATCGCCATGATCTGGCGCTTCACGCCTTCAGGGTTGAAGGCGCGGTCGTAGGACAGCGCCGCCTGGTGCAACAGCGCCTGGCGATCGTCCTTCACATTCGGGCTGCCCAGCGCCGCGAGCAAATCGGCCTGCTGTTCCAGCGCCACTTCACGATTGGGCGCGCTGCGGCGCGACAACAATTGCACCAGCGCCGCATTCGGCGCCGGCAGGCCTTCGGCGCCGGAGCTGGTCATGATCAAGGTCAGGCTTTCCACCCGTTGTGGCGCCATGGCGGCCAAGTGCTGGGCGATCATGCCGCCCATGCTCACGCCCAGCACGTGGAATTGCTCGATCTGCAAGGCATCCATCAAGCCGAGGGCGTCATCACTCATGTCGGTCAAGGTATACGGCGCCGCCACGGGCAGGCCGAGCTTGTAGCGCAGCACTTCAAAGGTCAGGTTGGCATTGGCCGGAGCCTGGCGCCAGGTCGACAGGCCGACGTCGCGGTTGTCATAGCGAATCACCCGGAAGCCTTGCTGGCACAGGGCGACGACGACTTCGTCGGGCCAATGGATCAGCTGCCCGCCCAGGCCCATCACCAGCAGCAAGGCTGGGTCGGACGCACGGCCAACGCTTTGGTAAGCGATGCTCACCTGAGCCAGGTCGACCGTTTGGGTCGGGACATTGACGTCACATCGAGAAGCCGCAAAAGACGGCAGGCCGAACAATAAGGCGGCCAGTAAACACAACACGCGCATGAAAAACACCGAAACGCAGAACCCCAGTAGAGCGCGAGTCTGATGAAGTTTGTTCAAGCGCGCTGCCACACTTGCATGACAGTTTGATGAAGAGTGCCCAACGGTCGAGGTCGACACGCCTTGCAACATGAGACAAACTCACGCAATTCCCTATTGTCACAAATTGTCTTCATGGAGAGCCCCGTGCTCGAGATCCGTCACCTCAAGACCCTGCACGCCCTGCGCGAAGCTGACAGCTTGGTGGAAGCCGCCGAGCGCCTGCACCTGACGCAGTCGGCGCTGTCCCATCAGTTCAAGGAGCTGGAAGAGCGCTTGGGCATGCAATTGTTTGTGCGCAAGACCAAGCCGCTGCGCTTCACCAGCGCCGGCCTGCGCCTGCTGCAACTGGCCGACGCCACCCTGCCGCTGCTGCGCGGTGCCGAGCGCGATATTGCGCGGCTGGCCGGCGGCACGGCCGGGCGCTTGCACATGGCCATCGAATGCCACAGTTGTTTCCAATGGCTGATGCCGACCATCGACCAGTTCCGTGATGCATGGCCCGAAGTCGAGCTGGACCTGGCGTCCGGCTTCGCCTTCGCACCGCTGCCGGCACTGGCTCGCGGCGACCTGGACCTGGTGGTGACCTCCGACCCGCTGGAATTGCCGGGCATCACCTATGTGCCGCTGTTCACCTACGAAGCCATGCTGGCCGTGGCCAACCAGCACGCGCTGGCGAACAAGGCGTACATCGTGCCCGAAGACCTGCTGAGCGAAACCCTGATCACCTACCCGGTGGAGCGCGACCGCCTGGACATCTTCACCCGCTTCCTGGAACCGGCCGACGTGGAGCCGGCCCAGGTGCGCACCTCGGAATTGACGGTGATGATGATGCAATTGGTGGCCAGCGGCCGCGGCGTATGCGGCATGCCCCATTGGGCGCTGCATGAATACAGCTCGCGCGGTTACGTGAAGGCCAAGCGCCTGGGCGAGAAAGGCTTGTTTGCCACACTGTATGCCGGGATTCGTGCGGACATGCTGGATGCGCCGTATATGCGCGACTTTTTGCTGACGGCCAAGGACACGTCGTTTTCGACGTTGGATGGGGTGAGTGCGGTGCGCTAGAGGCGATTTTCGAAAACAACATAGATCAAATGTGGGAGCGGGCTTGCTCGCGAAAGCAGTGTGTAGTGAGCGGGCTCGCCCCGCGCTGGGTGGCGAAGCCGCCCCAAACCAGGCGACTCGGTTCTACCTGGAGGTCGGCGGTGTTTTTATTGGGGCCGCTTCGCAGCCCAGCGCGGGCGGTGCGACGATTCGACAAGCCCGCTCACTACAGGCCGCTTTCGCGAGCAAGCCCGCTCCCACATTGGATAGGGTTCCCAAATTTGAATCTCAGTCGGCCTGCAACTCGCGCCACATATGGATCTTGTCGAAGTAGTCGACGCCCACCCGCACGGCCAGCGGCTCCAGGCCGTACTGGATGAAGCCGCAGCGCTGGTACAGGGCGAAGGCGGCGTCATTGCCGGCGGTGACGGTCAATTGGATCAGCTTGAGTTCGGGCTGCCGGCGCGCTTCCTCCAGCGCCGCCTCGACCAACTGGCGGCCCAGGCCCTGTTGCTGGTGGGCTGCGTTCACGTACATGCCGAACAGGGTGACTTTGTGCCGCGCCTTTTCACGCGGTTCGAACGCCAGGCCGACAATGCCGGCCAGTTCGTTCTCGACAAAAGCGCCGAGCAACCGGTCCAGCGCGCCGCCCAGGCGTTTTTCCCACCAGCTCAACGGCATGGCGGCACGTTCGGCCACGCTGGACGTGAATGCCTGGGGATAGGCGTCATACGCTTGCAGCATCAAGGCACGGTACGCCTCGGCATCGCTGGCCACCAAGGTGCGAATGATCACGCTGTCAGCGACTGGCGATAAAACGGCAGGATCAGATCACGGGTCAGGGGCGCCAGCAGCAAGCCGCCATCGCCAGTGGGATCGATCCAGCGCACCTCTTCAATCTCGGCTGCTGGTGTGACCGGTCCCTCGATCCGCACCAGGAATAACTCGGCTTGTACGGTGAACCCCGGCTCGTTGGCCGCCGGCGCCGAAAACTGGCCAAGGTAGCGTGCGTCGCTCGGCGCAATGCGCAGGTTCAGCTCTTCGTGCAGCTCACGGGCCAGCGCCTCGGCGGGCTGTTCGCCGGCGTCGATCTTGCCGCCGGGCTGCATGAAGGCCTGGGTGCCGCGCTTGCGCACCTGCAGGGTCTGGCCGTCACTGCCGATCAAAACGGCGGCGGCGATGCGGATAAGCGAAATGTTCGTCACAGGTCAGCGGTCTCTTCGGGTAGTTTGATAAATACGCTGTACTTCGCGCCCTCCATCGCCTCGAAGGCAATCAGCTTGTCCACCAGCGGCAGGTTCAGCACCTTGCCGGCGTTGAGCAGCAGCATGCCGTTGTCGGCGTTGAGGTTGCGCGCCAGGACCATGCCGGCTTCCAGCTCACGGGTAGTCAGCGCCTTGACCGCCGGGTCGCCCAGCGTCACGTCACTCAGGAACGCGGCACAGGCCAGGACGAAGTCCTCGATCAGCTCCGGGTCATACAGGCGCCCGGCATATTTGCGGATGTACAGCAGCGCTTCGTCACTGTTCATCTGCCGCTCGAGGATCAGGCCCTTTTGCAGTTCGATGAAGTCGATCGCCAGTTTCAGCAGGCGCGAACCGAACGGGATCGCGTCGCCCTTGAGGTGGTCGGGGAACCCGCTGCCGTCCCACCGTTCCTGGTGGTGACGGATGATGCGTGCCGCGTCCTTCATCGGCTCCAGGGTCATCAGCAGCGACTCGCTCTGGGTCGGGTAACTGCGATATTGCTCGCGGTCGGTGCTGTGCAGCTTGTCGGACGGGGCGATCAGCATGCTGTCGTTCCAGCTCAGCTTGCCGATGTTGTAGAGCGCGGCCGCCATGGTCAGGTCGCGCGTGCTGGCTTCATCCATGCCCTGGGCCTTGCAGTAGAGGCGCACCAGCTCGATCAACGGGCGGTTGGTCTGCTTGTCCCTGGGCAAGCGCAAGTTGGCCAGCAACGAAAACACCTCGGTGCCCGTCGCGTAGCTGCGCTTGAGTTCTTCGTAGGCCAGGTCGAGCATGTCGGCGGTCTGCTGCAACTCGGAGGTGCGCGACACCACGCGTTTTTCCAGGGTCGCGTTCAGCACCTTGAGCTGTTCGTTCTGCACTTGGGTCAGGCGCTCAAGCCGCTGATGTTCCAGGGCCTGCTGCAGGATCAGCTTCAGCTCATCGTCGTTCCAGGGCTTGGCGATATAACGGTGGATCTGCCCTTCGTTGATCGCCTTGATGATCGTCGGCACGTCCGCGTAGCCGGTGAGCAGGATACGGCTGGTGGAGGGATACAACCGATGGACTTCGGCCAGCAACTGCGCGCCGTCCATGCCCGGCATGCGCGCGTCGCTCATGACCAGGTCGACGGGCCGCGACGCCATTATTTCCAGGGCCTGGGCGCCACTGCCGGCCAGCACGACCTCAAAGGGCTGGCCGCGCAGCAGGCGGCGCAGGCTGTTGAGGATCGACTCTTCATCGTCGACCAGCAAAACGGTGGGAGGTGTGTTGGGGAGCGTAGCGAGTTGTTCATCCATGCTTACTGCGCCTTCGAATTAACTGAAAAATTGAGCCGAACCGGTCCTGTGCGCCATGACGTCTTCCTCGCTTGACGCGCGCGGTTGATTTGACGCCAACTGGCCGTCGATATCAAGGCAGTTCGACTATGCTGTCACAGCAGGTCAGCGGTGCAACCAAGGAAGGCCAAGGCAACCTGTAGGAGCGAGCTTGCTCGCGAAAAACGTCAACGATAACGTGGGTTCCCCCGGTTACACGCGGCGCCTGTGAGTTCTTCGCGAGCAAGCTCGCTCCTACAACGGCATTGACTGGCACCCGATCAATACCCCCCACGCTTGCAAGGAGTGCTCGCTTGAGCGACGTCTCACCCTACCGTCCCGGCCTGATACTGAGCCTGTGGCTGTGCTTCGGCATGCCGCTGATGGCCGCGCCGTTGGATGAAGCGCTCAAACCCTTGCCCGCGGTGCCGGCGCTGGACCCGGCCAAGGTCGAGCTGGGCCGCCAGCTGTTCAACGAGCCGCGGCTGTCGGTGAATAACACGCTGTCCTGCGCCAGTTGCCATCGCCTGGAATCCGGGGGCGCCGACAACAAGCCGTTCTCCATCGGCTTCGACGGCAAGCCGGTAGACACCAACACGCCATCAGTCTTCAACGCCAGCCTTAACTTCAAGCAGTTCTGGAATGGCCGCGTCGACACGCTGGAGGCACAGGTGGCACACGTCGTCATCAGCCCCGTGGAAATGGGCAGCGACTGGAAAACCGTGGTGCACAACCTCTCCGCCCTGCCCGCCTACCAGGCCGGGTTCAAACAGGCCTACCCCGATGGCGTCACCGCCGCCAATGTGCAAAACGCCCTGGCCACCTATGAACGCACGCTGTTGACTCCCCATTCGCGGTTCGACCAGTACCTGCTGGGCGATACCGAGATCCTCACGATCCAGGAAAAATACGGCTACCAACGTTTCAAGGACTACGGTTGCATCGCGTGCCACCAGGGCGTCAACATCGGCGGCAACATGTTCCAGAAATTCGGCGTCATGGGCGATTACTTCAAGGCGCGCGGCAACCCGGTCGAATCGGACCTGGGGCGTTACCTGCTGACCCAGGATGAGGAGGACCGCCATGTGTTCAAGGTGCCGAGCCTGCGCAACGTCGCGGTCACCGCACCGTATTTCCATGACGCTTCGGCCAAGACCCTGGAGGAAGCGGTCGACGTCATGTTCAGGTACCAGTTGGGGCGCAATCCGTCCCAGGAAGACAAGGACCTGATCGTCCTGTTTCTCAGGACCCTGACCGGCGAATGGGCAGGCAAGCCGCTATGAGCACACCGACATGACCCTGTCTCGCCGCCGCGTTACCCAGGTATTGCTGGGCCTGGTCACCCTGTTGCTGGCCTCGACGCTGGTGTACCTGTACATCAAGTCGTCCCGCGACCAGACGGCCACCTATACCCATTCGCGGGATTTGATCCGCCAGCTCCAACAGCTCAATGCGCAGTGGGACAGCGAAGTGCTCAAGGCCCGGATCGCGCTTACCCACAACTACGACCCGCTGGTCGCACCGCTTGCGCAAATGATCCGGCTATGGACCGACCTGGACAGCCGTGATACCTCTCACAACCCCGAAGACCTGACACGCTGGCAAGCCAGCCGGGACGCCTACCAGGCGGCCATCCAGGAAAAAGCCCGGCTGGTCGACCGGTTCAAATCCCACAATGCGGTGCTGCGCAATTCGCTGGCTTTTTTACCGACCGCCGAAGATGACATCCAGGCGCAGTTCAATCGCTTCAATGAGCAAGACCGCCTGCAACTGCAGGGCGTGGCCACCGACACCTACGACCTGCTGCTCAGCAGCCTGGAGTTCGCCCAGGTCACCAGCGACGAGCGCGCCGCCGATATCCTGGTGGGCCTGGGCAAACTGGCGATCAACAAGGAGCGTTTGCCCGCCGACTTCCAGGCGCCCGTGGAGATTCTGAGCAATCACATTGCGTTGATTCTGCGCGAACAGCCGGTGGTTAACGGCTTGCTGGAACGCATAGCTGCGGTCCCGGTGGCCGAGCGCCTGGACGAACTGACCACGCATCTCGACCAGGACCAGCAGGCGGCTGACCTTATCGACCACCAATACCACCGTTACCTGTTGGTCTTCTCGACCTTGCTGGTGGCGCTGTTGCTTTACCTGGCGGTACGCCTGCTGCGCAGTTTCGCCGAAATCAACCGGGTCAACCGCGCCTTGCATGCGGCCAATGAAACCCTGGAACAGCGCGTGGAACGACGCACGCAACAGCTCAAGGATGCGCAAAGCGAACTGCTGGACAGCGCTCGCCAGGCCGGCATGGCAGAGATCGCCACCAACGTGCTGCACAACGTGGGCAACGTGCTCAACAGCGTGAATATCTCCGCCGACCTGGTCACGCGCAAGCTGCGCAGCAGCAAGGCGTTGGGCCTGGGCAAAGCCATGCACTTGATCAACGAACACCAGGGTGACCTTGGCAGTTTTTTCACCGAGGATGAAAAGGGCAAGCTGTTGCCCGGTTACTTGAACCAGTTGGTGGAGGCGATCGCCGTCGAGCAGCAAGGGATGGCCGAGGAACTGGCGCAATTGAGCAAAAGCATCGACCACATCAAAGACATCGTCTCCACCCAACAATCCTATGCCGGCGCGGCCACGCTAAAAGAAGCGCTGCATATCGGCGCGCTGATGGACGACGCCTTGCGCATGAACGAAGGGTCGCTGAGCCGACACAATGTCACGGTGGTCAAGCATTACGCCGAGGTGCCAGAGATCCTTGCGGACAAACACCGCTTGTTGTTGATCATGGTCAACCTGATCAGCAACGCCAAACAGGCCATGTCCAGCCTTTCCGATCGGCCACGGCAAATGACCCTCAAGGTTCAGCCGCTGGAGGACGGCACCTTGCAGATCAGCGTGAAAGACGAGGGTGAAGGCATACCCATAGAAAACATGACCCGCATCTTCACGCACGGCTTCACCACCCGCAAGGAAGGCCATGGCTTCGGCCTGCACAGCTGCGCCCTGGCCGCCGTGGAAATGCATGGCCAACTCAGCGCCCATAGCGACGGGCCGGGCCAAGGCGCGGTGTTTACCTTGACGATCCCTCTTACCCTTGCCGGAAGCCCGACATGAACCAACCTCCCAACCGGCGCATCCTGCTGATCGACGACACGCCCTCGATCCATGATGATTTTCGCAAGATCCTGATGCCGACCGCTGAAGCGAACCAGCTCCTGGATGACATGGAATCGGCGCTGTTCGGCGACACGGCCAAAGCCCAGGCACAGGTTTTCGAGTTGCACTCGGCCTATGGCGGCGAAGAAGGCCTTGGCCTGCTGACCACCGCCATGACGCAAAAATGTCCCTACGCGCTGGCCTTTGTCGACATGCGCATGCCCCAGGGCTGGGACGGCGCCCGGACCATCGAAGAGCTGTGGAAAGTCGACCGCGACCTGCAAGTGGTGGTGTGCACCGCGTACTCGGACTATGCCTGGGAAGACCTGCTGGAACGTCTGCACGGGCATGATCGCCTGCTGATCCTGAAAAAACCCTTCGACAACATTGAAGTCCAGCAGATGGCCAACACCCTGGCCAATAAATGGGACATGGCCCGCCGCGCTTCGCTGCAAACCGCCCACCTTGAGCATTTGGTGGAACAACGCACGCAAGCGCTGCAACTGGAAATCGACGAGCGCAAGCACCTGGAAAGCCAACTGGTGCAGTCGGAAAAACTCGCGTCGCTGGGGCAACTCGCGGCGGGTGTCGCCCATGAGATCAACAACCCGGTGGGCTTCATTTCTTCCAACCTCAGCACCCTGGACGGCTACTTCACGCAGTTGCAACAGATACTGCAAGCCTATCAAGACGCCGAGCCACTGATCGCGGCGCCGGAGCAGCGCGACCAGCTCAAGGCACTGCGTACTGAACTCGAACTGGATTTCCTCACGGAAGACATTCCGATCCTGATCAGGGAATCCAAGGAAGGCATCGGTCGGGTGGTGCAGATCGTCAAGGACCTGAAGAACTTCTCACGGGTGGACAACGACCAGACCTGGCAATTTGCGAACCTGCAACAGGGCATCGACTCGACGCTGAACATCGTCGCCAGCGAGCTCAAATACAAGGCCGATGTAGTCAAGAACTACCAACCACTGCCGGAAATCGAATGCCTCGCCTCACAACTCAACCAGGTGGTGATGAACCTGGTGATCAACGCCGCGCAAGCCATGGGCCCGGAGCGCGGCATCATTACCATCAGCAACGGCGTGGAAGGCGAGAACATCTGGCTGGAAGTGGCGGACAACGGCTGCGGGATCGCCCCTGAAGCACTGCAGAAAATCTTTGACCCGTTCTTCACCACCAAACCGGTGGGCGAAGGCACGGGGCTGGGGCTGTCGCTGTCGTACGGCATCGTCAAGAAACACGGCGGCACGATCGCCGTCAGCAGCGAACCGGGCAGGGGCACGACGTTTCGAGTGGTGTTGCCGATTCGGCAGACGGCGGCGTAGGACACACGCCGCCGGATTGTGCTCACTTGTCGGTTTTTTTCGGACTCGACCCAAACGAAGCAAACCGCTTGTTGAACCCCGCGATCCGGCCTTCGGCCTGGGTCTTGCGCTGCTGGCCGGTTCGTAGGCCTATGCGGCTTCCTGGAAGTCCATCTCCGGTGGCTGCTGCGAGAAGCCACGGGTGAGTACGCCCAGGTAAACCAGGCCGATCGCCAGCCAACCCAGGCCGAGATACATGGCCAGGTGATCGAGGCTGATCATCAGCCACAGGTCCGCCAGCAGGCCGACGGCCGGGAATATCAGGAACAGGATCAACTCCCGTGCGCCGCGTTGCTTGGCGCCGATCCAGTAGTGAAAGATCACCGACAGGTTCACCAGGCTGAACGCCAGGAACGCACCGAAGTTGATGAACGACGTGGACGTGGTCACATCCAGCTTCAACGCCAGCAGCGCCACTACCGCACACAACAGGATGCTGTTGACCGGCGTGCCGAAGCGCGCATGCAAGGTGCCGAAGAACGACTTGGGCAATACGCCGTCGCGGCCCATGGCAAACAACAGGCGCGAACCACTGGCCTGGGCCGAGAGCCCCGATGCGAACTGGCCGACGATCAGGCCGATCAGGAAGACCGACACAAACAAGTCGCCACCGATGTTGCGCGCGATTTCATATGCGGCCGAATCCACGTTAGTGAACTCAAACGACGGATGTGCGATCTGCACAAAGTAGGACACCGCCACAAAAATCAGCCCGCCGATGAGAGTAATCAACATGATCGCCCGGGGGATAGTGCGGCGCGGGTCGCGGGTTTCTTCGGTGAGGGTACTGACCGCGTCAAAGCCCAGGAACGAATAGCAGGCGATGGCCGCGCCGCTCATGATCAACGGCATTTGCATCTGGCCGTTGAAGAACGGAGTGATTGTCCACAGTGGCTTGCTCGGATCGCCGCCGATGTAGTGGATGCACAGCGCCACGAAGGCGATCAATACCAGGAACTGCACCAGCATCAGCAAGGCATTGATGCCATTGGCCAGCTTGAGGCCGACGATATTGATGGCGCTGGTGACGCCGATGAACGCCAACACCCAGACCCACTGCGGCACCGTCGGGAATGCGGAGTTGAGGTACGCCGCACCGATCAGCCAGATGGCCATGGGCAGGAACAGGTAGTCGAGCAACACCGCCCAGCCGGCGATAAACCCCAACTTGGGGCTGATGGCCTTGCGCACGTAGGTGTAGGCGGAACCGGCCACCGGAAAGGCCGAGGCCATGCGCCCGTAGCTCATGGCGGTGAAAAACATCGCCACCAGCGCCGCCAGGTAAGCGGCGGGCACCATGCCCGCCGTGGATTGCGCCAGGATGCCGAAAGTGCCGAGCACTATGATCGGCGTCATATAGGCGATGCCGAACAGCACCACCGACCCTAATGACAGGGTGCGTTGCAAACGAGCCATGGGTAATTCTCCGCGCGATTATTAGATTTATGGCAGAACTGAAGTCGGTAAAGCGTCTGTCGTTGTTTTTATGGTCTGTAGTGAGCGGGCTTGTCCCGCGCTGGGGGGCGAAGCCGCCCCAAACCCGGACACCGTAGTTCTCACTGGAAAAGCTCAGTGCCTGAGATGGGGCGGCTTCGCCACCCAGCGCGGGGCAAGCCCGCTCACTACAGGGTCAAGATCAGCCATTCATTTGGGGATCAGCAGCTCGCGCGTCCCATCGCTGCGCTCGATCACCTCACCCGGCAACTTCAAGCGCTGGTCGTCCAGATAGCGGTAGTCCTGGCGCGCCGCCGCCAGTTGGTCGAGATCCAGTTCAACCGTGAATTGCCCTTCCTCACGCCCGGCCTCGAACAGCAGCGTGCCGAACGGGTCGACCAAGGTACTGCCACCGGCGAACAACAACCCGCCATCGCCCTCTTCCACGCGGTTGACCATCAGCGCAAACGCCTGGTTTTCCTGGGCGCGGGCCATGATCGCGGTGCGGTGTGTGGGGCCATACGGGTCCATGTTGCCGTTGGTGACGATCAGCAGCTCGGCGCCCAATTGCGCATTGGCGCGGGCGCTTTCCGGGAACTCGATGTCGTAGCAGATCAACAGGCCGACGCGTACGCCGTTCCACAGACAGGTGGCATAGCGATCGCCTGGGCTGAAGACCCCGCGATCAGAGGCCCACAGGTGGGTCTTGCGATAACGCAGGGCGATGCCTTCGGGCGTGATCAACAAAGTGGTGTTGTAGAATTGCCCGCCGTCGTGCTCAGCCGTGCCGATCACCACCGCGATATTGCGCGCGCGCGCGGCGTCGATCACGGCCTGCACCGTGGGCCCGTCCAGCGGCTCGGCGACATCGGCGACCGTCTCGGCCGACGGAAAGCCCATCAGGTGGGTTTCCGGAAAGACGATCAGTTGCGTATCGGCCGCCGCGGCAGCGATCGCCGCCAAGGCCCGCTCAAGGTTGTAAGCTGTACCGTTATCACGGCCCGCCAACTGGGCAAATTCGACCTTCATGGGTATTCCTTGTTCTGTGTACGTACCGCAGTATGCGCAGGCGCAACCGGCCAGGGAATCACGCGGCGGGGGTAACCCGATAGGGGTAGATCAATGACCATGTCGCTGCAGGACATCGCCTGGCACCGTTCGGTGGGGCAAATGATAGACGCCCTGGACCAGCCCAATTTCTGGACCCAGCTTGTGCGCCTGCTGGACCAGTACGTGCCGTTCGACAGTTGGGTGGTGTTGCTGTTCGCAAGCCAACATCGCCCGCTGGTATTCGCTGAATGCCCAGGCGCCGACGGCGCGCCCGATCATTTGTTCCAGGACTACCTGAACGGCCTGTACCTGCTTGACCCCTTCTATATCGCCAGCCGCGAACACACGCGCACCGGGCTGTTTCGCCTGGCCGAAGTGGCGCCGGAGCACTTCGAACTCACCGAGTACTACCAGCGCTATTTCCGCCTGAACGTGGTGGCCGATGAAATCCAGTTCAATTGCCACCTGCCGGATGGGCGTACATTGTGCCTGTCCCTGGGCTCCAGGCAGCGTTTCGACCCGGCGCAAATCGCCCTGCTGTCGCTGATCCAGCCCTGGGTGCTGGGCCTGTTGCGCCAGCGCCTGCCCTATGAACTGAACCAGGTCAGCGCCCCGCAGCCGCCGCTCCAGAATGATGGCTGGGGCGCGCAACTTACCGCCCGCGAGCTGGATGTGGGTCGCTTGATGCTCAGCGGCTGCTCCAGCAAGGAAATCGCGCGCAAGCTGGAAATCTCCGTTGAAACCGTGAAAGTCCATAAGAAACACATGTACAGCAAGCTGGGGATCAAATCCCAGTCAGAGCTGTTCTCGATCTTTCTACAGGCGCAAACGCCTAGCCGATGAGTCCGAACCCAGGAACCCCGTATGAGCCTGTCTTTACTGAGCCGTTACGCCTTCTTTGCCGTGTGCGTCATCTTCACCCTCGCCAGCCTTCCCTTTATCGGGCATGAATGGCTGTGGCCGTTCACCCTGATCACCGGCGTACTGAGCCTGATCGGCATTTTCGACCTGTTGCAAAGCCCGCACGCGGTGCGCCGCAACTACCCGATCCTGGGCAATATCCGCTACCTGGTCGAAGCCATCCGCCCGGAAATCCGCCAATACCTGCTGGAGTCCGACAGCGACGCCCTGCCCTTCTCCCGCGCCCAGCGCTCGCTGGTCTATTCGCGCGCCAAGAATGAAACCGCCGACAAACCCTTCGGCACCCTGATCGACGTGTACCAGTCCGGCTTCGAGTTCATCGGCCACTCCATGCGCCCCGCGCCGCTCAGCGACCCCAGCGCCTTTCGCGTGATGGTCGGCGGCCCGCAGTGCACGCAGCCGTATTCGGCGTCGGTGTTCAATATTTCGGCGATGAGCTTCGGCTCGCTGAGCGCCAACGCGATTCGCGCATTGAACCAGGGCGCCAAGCTGGGCAATTTCGCCCACGACACCGGCGAAGGCAGCATCAGCCCCTACCACCGTGAACATGGCGGCGACCTGACTTGGGAACTGGGCAGCGGCTACTTCGGCTGCCGCACCAGCGACGGCCGTTTCGACCCGGAACGCTTCGCCGTGCAAGCGCGGGACCCGCAGGTGCGCATGATCGAAATCAAGATGAGCCAGGGCGCCAAACCCGGCCATGGCGGGATCCTGCCCAAGCACAAGGTCACCCGGGAAATCGCCGACACCCGCGGCATCATGATGGGCGAAGACTGCATCTCGCCCTCGCGCCACAGTGCGTTTTCCACCCCGCTCGAGCTGATGCAATTCATCGCCCAACTGCGCGAACTGTCCGGCGGCAAACCGGTGGGTTTCAAGTTCTGCCTGGGCCACCCGTGGGAGTTCATGGGCATCGCCAAGGCCATGCTCGAAACCGGCATCCTCCCCGACTTTATCGTGGTCGACGGTAAGGAAGGCGGCACCGGCGCCGCGCCGGTGGAGTTCACCGACCATATCGGCGTGCCGCTGCGTGAAGGGCTGCTGTTCGTGCACAACACCCTGGTGGGGCTGAACCTGCGTGACAAGATCAAGCTCGGCGCCAGCGGCAAGATCGTCAGCGCGTTCGACATCGCCAGTGTCCTGGCCATCGGCGCCGACTGGGCCAACTCGGCGCGCGGCTTCATGTTTGCCATCGGCTGCATCCAGTCGCAAAGTTGCCACACCAATAAATGCCCGACCGGCGTCGCCACCCAGGACCCGTTGCGCCAGCGCGCCCTGGTGGTGCCGGACAAGGCCCAGCGTGTGTTCAACTTCCACCGCAATACCCTCAAAGCGTTGGCGGAAATGCTCGCTGCTGCCGGTCTCGATCATCCGTCGCAGCTGTCGGCCAAGCATTTGGTGCGACGCATGTCAGCGAGCGAGATCAAGCTGTTTTCACAGTTGCACGTGTTCCTCAAGCCCGGTGAGTTGCTCACCGGGGAAGTAAACGGCGCGTTTTATTCGCGCATGTGGCAGATGGCGCGGGCAGATAGTTTTGAGCCGCAGGAAGTCGTGGCGGCCTGATCCAGGCCCTAGTCAGCCTGCCCGCCTTGGGCAGGCAATCGAGACATTCAGAAATACCCGGCCTTTTGCAATTGTTTAAAAATACCGCCAACCTGCGCCCGCCCGAGCGTGGCGTTTAAATCAGCCACGCCCCGTTGTCATCGATAAACCTTTTGTTCAAGAGCCCGCTGCCATGCTGAACGGACGCGACCCGCGCATCGATTTTTTTCGGGGCCTGGCGTTGATCTTCATTTTCTGGGATCACGTCCCCCACAACCCCCTCGGCCAGATCACCCTGCGTAACCTCGGTTTCAGCGATGCGGCGGAGGTGTTTGTGTTCCTCGCCGGTTTTGCATCGGTGATGGCCTACGGCAAAGTGCTGCAACGCGAAGGCTACTGGATGGCCTGCCTGAAAATTCTGCGGCGCACTTGGGTGCTGTATGTGGTGCACATCTTTTTGCTGGCGATGCTGATGGGCATCGTGTTTTTCGCCAACAGCCATGTAGAAACGCGCGACCTGGTGCAAGAAATGGGCATGACCCATTTCATCACGCATCCGCAGCAAGCCCTACTCGATGAATTGCTGCTGCGCTTCAAGCCGAACCTGATGGACCCGTTGCCGCTGTACATCGTGTTGCTGGCCAGCCTGGCGCTGGTGTTGCCGTTGATGCTGCGTAAACCCTGGGTGGTAGTGGCGGTGTCATTGGCGGTGTACCTGCTGGCGCCCTGGATGGGCTGGAACCTGCGCGCGATCGAAGATGGCGTGTGGTATTTCAACCCGGTGACCTGGCAATTGCTGTTTGTGCTGGGCGGCGCGGCGGCCATTCGCAGCGGGCAACCCAGGCCGCTCGACACCCGGCCCTTGCCGCGCCAGCCGCTGTTCATGGCGGCGCTGCTGTACGTACTGGTGACCGGCATCATCACCCTGTCGTGGCGCTGGCCGCAGCTGCATGACGCGGTCATGCCAAGCCTGATAAGCGACCTGATCTACCCGATCAGCAAGACCGACCTGTCGCCCGTGCGCCTGCTGCACTTCCTCGCCCTGGCCTACGTCACCGCCAAACTGTTGCCCGGCGACGCCTGGACGCACAACCCGGTGGCCGCGCAGGTGTGCCGCATGGGCCGTTATTCCCTGGAGATCTTCTGCCTGGGTGTGCTGCTTGCACCCCTGGCCGACATGCTCAACGCCATGGCCGGCGATGCACTGGCGATGCAACTGCTGACTGCGTGGGTGGGAGTGCTGTTGATGGCCGCGCTCGGCGCCTGGCTGGAACTGAACAAGCGCCTGAGCCAACGCGCTACCTGAGTAGCGCGTGGGACGGGTCGGTCAACGACTGGCTTGCGGGGCAACGCGCTCGGCGTTGGTGGGTTGCAGCTTGAAGGTATAAAACAGCACTGTCAGCACGATCAGAAACGCCGGCCCCACATACAGCGCCACGCGGGTGTCGGGGAAGTACGCCATCAGCCCGACCACCAGCACCAGGAACGCCAATGCCAGGTACGAGCTGACCGGGAACAGCCACATGCGGTACTTGAGCCCGGCCCGCTCGGCAGGGCTCAGGCCGTTGCGGAATTTGAGCTGGGCCAGCAGGATCATGGCCCAGGTCCAGATCGCGCCGAAGGTGGCAATCGACGTCACCCAGACGAAGACTTTTTCCGGCACCAGGTAGTTGAGCAATACACCCAGGAGCAAGGCGAAAATCGACAACAGCAGTGCCTTGCGCGGTACGCCGTTGCTGGAGGTGGTACCGAAAGCGGCCGGTGCCTGGCCGTTCTGCGCCAGGCTGTAGAGCATGCGCCCGGTGCTGAAGATGCCGCCGTTGCATGACGACAGCGCGGCGGTGATCACCACGAAATTGATGATGCCCGCGGCGGTCTTGATGCCCAGGCGCTCGAAGGTCATCACGAACGGGCTGCCCTGGGTGCCGATTTCGTTCCACGGGTAGATCGACAGGATCACGAACAGCGCGCCGACGTAGAACAACAGGATGCGCCAGAACACCGAGCCGATGGCGCTGGGGATGGTCTTCTGCGGGTTGCGGGCTTCACCGGCGGTGAGGCCGATCATCTCCACGCCGAGGTAGGCGAACATCACCATCTGCAACGACATCAGCACACCGGTCACGCCATTGGGCATGAAGCCGCCGTGGGCCCATAGATTGGAAATCCCCAGGGCCACGCCGTCATTGCCAAAGCCGAACGCGATGATGCCGACGCCGCCGATGACCATTGCAATGATCGTGACGATCTTGATCAGCGCGAACCAGAATTCGAATTCACCAAAGGCCTTTACGGCGATCAGGTTGATCGTGCCCATGCTGATCAATGCCGCCAGGGCCCAGATCCAGCGCGGCGTGTCCGGGAACCACACGCCCATATACACCGCCACGGCGGTGATTTCCGCGACGCAGGTCACCAGCCACAGGAACCAGTAGTTCCAGCCGGTGAGAAAGCCCGCCAAGGGGCCGAGATAGTCCTGGGCGTAACGGCTGAACGAACCGGCAACCGGGTTGTGCACGGCCATTTCGCCGAGGGCGCGCATGATCACCAGGATCGCCAGGCCGCCAATGATGTACGACAGCATGATCGCCGGGCCGGCCATTTCGATGGCCTTGGCCGAGCCGAGAAACAGGCCGACGCCGATACAGGCGCCAAGGGCCATGAGGCGAATATGGCGTTCACCGAGTTCGCGCTTGAGCGGGCCGCCTTGAGCGGTGTCGTCATGGGGCAGGGGTTTGCCAACGGGCATAGGGGTACAACCTCATCTTGTTATTGGAATGTCCCTTGAGTTTCCAATGCCCGGGCGGGTAAGCCTGGAGCACAGTCGAAACCGGGCCGTCTCATGGACGGGGCCGTCTTGCCAGGCAAGATCAACGGGACGTGCAGTATAAAAAGGCTCACAGAGGGTCTTTCACCATATAAACCGAACAATTCAGTGAAAAAATTCAAAATCATGCGATAAAACAGGTGTGTCTCACCTGTTTGGCGGGCACCGAGTATTACACAGCGTGATGTGTGCGGACAAAACCAGCGCGCGCAACGCTGCACAATTTCCTCGCGACCGACGCCCACCGTCTAAGCTTCAACCAAGGCTGATCAATCTGCGTAAATGGATCAATCGACGATGGGCGCACTGTGGCAAACCGCTTCGACCCAGCCTGTGGAACCTGACCACAGCGAGACCCCGGCGCCGTTGCCCGCGAAAAACCCGATAGCCCGTCTGACCCGGCGTCTGTTCTGGCTGGCGCTGCTGATCGCCTTGATCACCCTGGGCCTGGTAGTGGCTGACGAGACACGTACGTCCAACTGGCAGGCGCGCCAATTGAGCCACTGGGCAAGTGGCCTGACCTACCGACTTGAGCCCGGTCCCAGCAACGCCATCGCTTATCCCGGCCAGGGGCCGTTCGATCGACGCATGGGCTACAGCGACCTCGGTACATTTACCGAGCGGCTGCTCAAGCGCGGCTACGTGATAGAGGCCCAGGCGCGGTTTACCCAGCCGTTGATGGACTATGTCCACGACGGTTTCTTTGTGCCCTATGCCGAAAAAATCCAGGCGGGCCTGTCCATCACCGATTGCCGTGCCGTGCCGCTGTATCAGTACCGCTACCCTCAGCAGTTGTACGACACCTTTGCCGCGATCCCGCCGGTGGTGGTCGACAGCCTGCTGTTCATCGAAAACCGCGACTTGCTCGACCCCGCACACCCGCACATAAACCCGGCCGTGGACTGGCCGCGTTTTGCCATGGCAGCGTGGTCGCAAGCCGCCAAGCTGCTGCATTTGCCGGGCCAGAGCGCGGGCGGCAGTACCCTGGCGACCCAGTTGGAAAAATACCGGCATTCGCCCGATGGACTCACGTTGTCTGGCGCTGAAAAAATCCGCCAGATGGTTTCCGCCAGCGTCCGCGCCTACCGCGACGGCCCGGATACCCTGGCGGCACGCCAGGCCATCGTGCGTGATTACCTCAACAGCGTGCCGCTGTCCGCCGTGCCCGGCCATGGTGAAGTGCATGGGCTGGCCGAAGGTCTACGCGTGTGGTTTGGCGCTGACTTCAACCAGGTCAACGGCGCCCTCGCGGCCACGCATAGCGACGTCGCAGAACGCGGCCTGGCCCTGCGCCAGGTGTTGGCGCTGATCATTGCCCAGCGCCGTCCCTCCTATTACCTGCTCAAGGGCCGCGCGGAACTCGGGCAACTGACCAACAGCCATCTACGTTTGCTGGCAAGCAATGGCGTGATCGACGCCGCACTGCTGCAAGCCGCGCTCAACGCGCCCCTGGTCTATCGCGACTGGTTGCAACAACCCACCGTGCAACCGATTGAAACCAACAAGGGCATCAGCGTCGCCCGCAGCCGCTTGGCCAGCCTGCTCAACCGCCCGTTGTACGACCTGGACCGTCTTGATCTGTCGGCCACGTCCACCCTGCAAGCGCAGTTGCAAGGCCAGGCCAGCGCATACCTCAGGCAATTGGCCGACCCCGACTTTGCCCGCCAGACCGGCCTGCTCGGCGAACGCCTGCTCACGCCGGCCACCACACCGCAAGTGCGTTACAGCTTCACCCTGTTTGAACTGACCACGGATGGCGCGCGGGTACGCGTGCAAACCGACAACACCGACCAACCCTTCGACATCAACGAAGGCAGCAAGCTGGAGCTGGGCTCCACCGCCAAATTGCGCGTGCTCACCACTTACCTGCAAATCATCGCCGAGTTGCATGAGCGCCTCGGCAGTCTCAACGCCAGCGCCTTGTCTAAAGTCGCGGTCGACGATCAGGACCGGCTGAGCCGCTGGGCCGTCGATTACCTGCGGCAGACCACCGACCGGTCCCTGGAAAAAATGCTCGACGCCGCCCTCGACCGCACGTATTCGGCCAGCCCCGGCGAGGCCTTTTTCACCGGCGGTGGCGTGCATCGCTTCCATAACTTTCGCCGCCAGGACGACGGGCGCAACCCGACCCTGCGCGATGCCTTGCGCGAGTCGATCAACCTGCCGTTCATTCGCCTGATGCGCGATCTGGTGCGTTACAGCACCTACGGCGGCGCCAGCAACAGCGCGCAGTTACTCAAGGACGACAATGACCCACGGCGCCAGGAATACCTGGCCAGGTTCGCCGACCGCGAAGGCACGGCGTTTCTGCAGAAGTTCTGGAAGAAGTACCGCAAGAAAGACACCCAGGCGCGCCTCGACACCTTTCTCGACAGCGTTCGCCCGACACCGATTCGCCTGGCGGCGGTGCACCGTTACTTGCTGCCGGATGCCAGCCAGGACAGCTTCAACCGCTTCGTGCGCTCGCACCTGACGACAGAAAAAATCACCGACGCACGCCTGCAAAAACTTTACGCCAGCTACGGCCCGGGGGCCTATGACTTGCCCGACCAGGGCTACATCGCCAAGGTTCATCCGCTGGACCTATGGCTACTGGGCTTTCTGCTCAACCACCCCGAAACAACCTGGGCCGAGATCGTCAAGGCCAGCGAATTCGAGCGTCAGGAGGTATACAGCTGGCTGTTCAAGAGTCGCCACCAGAGCGCCCGCGACAGTCGCATCCGCACCATACTGGAGGTCGAAGCGTTCCTGGATATTCACCAGCGCTGGCAGGCGGTGGGTTACCCGTTCGATCACCTGGTGCCGTCCCTGGCCACCGCAATCGGCAGCTCCGGCGACCGCCCGGCGGCACTGGCGGAATTGATGGGCATCATCCTCAATGACGGCGTGCGCGGCAAAGTGCTGCGCATCGACAGCCTGCACTTTGCCGCCGATACCCCGTACGAAACCCACCTGGTCAGCGACCCCGCCGCCGGCAAGCGGGTGATGCCGGCCGAAGTTGCCCGGGCCTTGCGCGGTGCCCTGTCGCAAGTGGTGGACGCCGGTACGGCGAAACGCGTGGCCGGCAGTTTCAAACTGGCCGACGGCACGCCACTGGCTATGGGCGGCAAGACAGGCACCGGTGACAACCGGATCGAGGCCATCGGCGCGGGCGGACGTGTGCTGAGCTCCAAATCGCTGAACCGCACGGCGACCTTTGTGTTCTACCTGGGTGAGCATCATTTTGGCACCCTCACGGCCTACGTGCCGGGGCGCTCGGCCCAACAGTTCACCTTCACCTCGGCCCTGCCGGTGCAAGTGCTCAAGGGCATGGCGCCGATCCTGATGCCGTACTTGCAGCACGGCGGCCGCACGCTGTGCCTGTAATGAGCGGGATTTTCAGGTTTCTGATGGCTCAGTCGGCACTGAAAAACAACCGCCGCGCCAGGGGTAGCTGGATTTGCGAACGGTGTATCTCGAGGGACGGCACCCGTCCGGTGTAACCCAGGCGCATGCGCGCGAAGGCCTGGGCCTCGACTTCGGCCTGGGCCTGGCGTCCCAGGCGTTCCTGCTCGGGAATTTTCAGGTGCGCAGCGGTGAAGTGGTCGTCCGGGCCGTTACGGCGTGCATAATGAAAATGTGCAAAACACAATGGCTGTCCCGTGCTCACTTCCGTCACCTCATACACTTGCAGATAGTCATCGCGGCGCCCCCTGAGTCCCACCCGCTCGCCTTGGCGATGGATGGTCACTGCGTTGTTGGCATGCAGAAACTCGACGTCGTCCTGGGTCAGCACCTTACCGCGCGAGGCGCGAATCCGCGCATTCAAGCCTGCCGTTTCCAGACGCACCGCCGCTGTGCGCAACTCGCTGTCCTTGAGCCGAGCCTTGGCCAGTTGCACCGCCGCCAACCGAGCGTTGTCCAGGCCGCGCAACTTGCCCGCGATGGCATCGGCAGCCATTGTTCGTCGACGGGCCTCGTACTGTAGCGTTCCCTGCAGTGACGCAGGCTCATTAGCGCTCTCGGCCATCGCCTCGGCATTTGCAATGGCTTTGTCGACATCACGCAATAAGCCATCGGCCTTTTTCAAAAGCGCGCCCAGCTCGGGATCGGGGCGTACCGGTTCAGGCTTGACCTCGAGATCAAACACTCCATCTTCGGCCTCGGTAAACGTACCCACAACCTGACCGCCGGCATCATGCAATTCGGCGCCCGTGTCGCCCAGTTGTGCAACGTAGATGTCACGATTGCGGGTATGAATGATTTTTTTACGGCGTCCCGTCGAAGCTGGCTTGGGCGCAGGCGTTGGTGCAGGTTCGGGCGGCGGTTGCAATAGCTCGCTCAAATCCTGCTCGACCCGGCGATGCAACGTGGCCAGCAATTCCTGTAAGCGCTGCAAATAAGGCAGGTCGAACTTGTCCGGCTCCATGGCGCGCCAGTACTCGATGCGGTCATCGGTTTGCGCGTAGACATGATCAATGCTGTCGAGCAACGCAATGCGTTCGGCGTCGCTGCTCTGCAACTGCTGCATATCGGCCTGGGAGCAACTGGCCCTGCGTGCGCGGTCAATCGTGGCGCTCATACCCGCAAAAAAATCATCGTCCAGCGCCTCCCCCGGTACGTCTATGGCAATGCTCCACAACGTGGTCACCTGCAAAGCCTGCAAATCAAGGACCGAGGGGCGCGCCGGGATGGCTTCGGTCAACGCGCGGGCCTTGTCGCGGCCGAGCCGGGGCACGGCCTGGAGATCTTCCACATAGCGTTGCTCCAGCAAGCGCCAGTAAATGCTGCTGTGGTGGTTATCCGCTACCTCGCGCATGCCCTTGCCCAATTCGGCGTGTGCCTGCGGGTCCATATCATCGCTATCGGCATCGAGCAGTGGCCGCAAGCGCTGATTGAGCTCGCGCAGTTGCGTGCGGTTATGGGCATCCATCAACTGTGCCGAGAGGATGATGGTCTCCAACCCCTGGCACAATTCTTCTTCGTAGCGCGGGCGCGGCCCCAGTTCGCGCAGGCACTTGAGCAAACGCACCTCCTCCTGGGCGGCGCGCACTTTGTCCTTGATCCCGTTGAGGTAGCTGAACCAGGCACGGCTGCGTTGCTGTGGGTCAAGCACACCCTCGGGCTTGTCTACCAATTTGCGCGCTATTTCCATGGCGAGCTGGGCCTTGGTGCGATCCAGCCCGGCTTTTTTATACTCAAGCTGCAGCGCCTGGCGATCCGGCGGGGGCAGCTCATTTCTATCGGCGCCACCGCGCAGGCGCAGTTGCAGATCGAAGTCCCACGCGCCCTGCCCCAGCGACTTGAGCCAAGGCCCTGTGCGGGTGCCGTCGGCGCTGATCACGCGCACGCGGCCTTGTTCGATACGCACGCGAAATTGCTGGCCACGCACCAGTGCCTGCCAGTGCGGCGGCTTATGCGTGGTGTCGCGGCGCAGCCCTTGCCACGGGCCGCTGCGCTCGGCACCGGGCAATGCCTTGGGCCAGGGTTTGGCCAGGGTTTTGAGGCTGAGCGCGTTCAACCGCGTTTGCAATGATGCGGTCAAGGTATCGCGGGCGTTCGCCCAGCTGGCCGGCGCTTCGAAGCTCACTGGCGCGGCGATGCGCGTCGATTCAGCCAACACAGGCTCGGGCAGCGCCAGGGGCGCGAATACCGGATGGTCCAGTTCCAGCGACGCATGGGCATCATGGGGCGCGGCCTGATGCGCCAGGATCGCCATCAGGTTGACCAGCAGGTCGAGCACGGCGGCGCTGCGAGCCTGCTCATCGGCACTGGCCAGTGCCGGCAAGTCGTTGCGTGCGCTGTCCATCACTTGCAGCAACCAACCGCCAAGCATCAACGGGCCACTGATCAACGGCATCAGGCTGTTGAACAGCAGCCACCCGGCCTGCTTGAGGCTGGCCCAGCGCTGCTCGGCATTGGAAACGGTTTGCCGGTCGGCCAGAGTCACCAGTGCCTTGGCCGTGGCGGCAAACACTTGCTGCGCAGGGTCGACGTCGCTGACCTGTCGGCTCAGTTCCACCGGCTGAGGCGTGGTGTAGGTGGTGAACTCGTCACCCTGCAGGAAGTAGCGAATATGCGGTTGACGAAAACCATCGTTGGCATACAGCGACTGGCGCCGTGGGGCGAGCCAGGCCAGTACGTTGTCCTGCAACTCGCCCTTGGCCTGGATCGCGGCGAACAAGGCCTGCTGCGACGAATATTCAAGCACGACCGGGCTGAACAAGGGTCGATACAGCACGTGCGGGCCCTCTTCGCCGTGGCGCGGGCCAATCACGAAATGCCCTTCGACAACATCCGCCGAGTCGCTGGGGCGAGCCTTGAATGCCAACGGCCACAGCGCCACGGCCTGCCCCTCCACCACACGCCGCGCCTTGTCCGCCTGCACGGCGGCATTGAGCCGGCGAAAGCCCATGCGCGTCAGCCCACGCAGGCCCTGGATTTTCCATTGCAATGCTTGCAATGGCAGTTGCGCGCGCCATCGGCGGCTGAACAGGCCCTGGCGGCGCGTGGCATCGGTGGCGTCGTCTATCAGGTGTTTTTTTAACAACGCGGGGTAAGCCTGGCCGATATCGACACGGGTTACGCATGCCTTGAGCAGGTCATAGGTGAGCCAGTCGGGCGCCGCGGCGCCCTTGAGCTGAATCGACTTGGGGGCGTGGGGCAAACCACCGAGGTTTTCCAGCGCCAGCTCCGTCAGGGTGAGGGTAAAGGTGTGCACTTCACCGGCGATAAAGCCGCCAGGCACCGGCACGGGCGCGGCGATCACCCGCGTAAAGCTCAGGCTGATCTCGCCGGGTACAAGGTTTGCCGCGCGCGGTTCGTCTTGTTTCAAGCATTCGTGCAAACGGCTCGCGGCGAAGACTTCCAGTGGCTCGATACCCTCGAGAAAGTCCTGGCTGCCATCTTGTTGCGCGGCCAGCACCAGGCCGTGGAGTAACGTCGCGCCGGCGAGACTGTCGTCGCTGTCGGCAGCGGCCAGCCACAATGGCAGTACGGGGCGCAGCGCGCGTTGCGCGGCGCTCAGGGCCGGCACGAACCAGCGCTTGGTATCGAGGATGTAACCGAGCAGCTGCTGGTACGCCTGCACCGGACGCGGCACACGGGTATCAAGGCTGGCGATTTCCTGCAACTGGCGCGCAAGGTACGCCGCCGCCAGGGCATCGAATGGGTCGCCGTAGACCCGCTGGGTAAACCAGTGGCCGACCGGGCTCGCCAGCAGAGGGCTGACGTAGTCCGACAGCAGCGGTTGCACGGCATCGACATTGTCCAACAAGTGCACGCCGCTGGCCAGGCTGAACAGCAAGGTGTACGGCGCATGGCTGATCAGCAGCAGCGGCAGTGTCTGTGTATCGGCCGCATTGCGCAGGTGCACGGTGTACACCGGCAACCCGAGGCGCCACAGCCGGTCCGGCCGTATTGCGTGCAGGCTCGACTTGGGGAACACCTCGGCAAAGCGCTGTGCGGTCATGCCCGGCGGCGCGGGCGAATCGTAAAGCAGCTCCAGCAATTCGTCGGCCAGGTAGCCCCAGCGCGTCATGTCCACCGGCAGCGCCTGGCGCCACCAGGCCTGCAGGCGTTCGCAAAACAGCCCAAGCAAGCGCGTACCACAGCTGTTGATCAAGCGTTCGGTGTCCTCCAGGCTCGGGCCACCCCGTGTATAGGTCTCGCGGCTGCGCTGCACGACTACGTGATAACCCACCACCAGCAAGGTTGGCTTGGCCGCGGCCATGCGCTCTATCACCAGTTCGGCCAGTGACTGATAGCGTTCAGTGGCGACCAGCAATGTGTGCGCGGCGTTGAAGCGCCACGCCGGCAGGTACTGATCCAGCCAGGCCTGGGCGCTGTCCTGCGCCACCGCCTCCAAGGTCGGCGGCTCGCTGAACACGGTGTGAATCTGCTCGATATGAATCTGACGGGGTGAAGCAGGCATAGACAAGCGCTCATGGGAAGGGAGCGCAAAACGCTACGCCCCACGGCTCGCCCATTGGCGCTAGACATTTACCTCTCTGGCCTGCAACGCGCTCCCTAGGCTGACGTCCTTGTCTACCACTCAAGGTCTTCGTCATGCCCAACGGCCCCCATTACACATTGATAAAGCGCAGCCTGCCGGACTGGCTTCGCAACACAAGCTGGCCCAGGGCGCAGGCGTTGAGCCGCACCTCGTTGATTCGGCTTCCCGAGTTCATCGGCTCGGCCCCCCAGGCTGCGCTCAAGCGCGCCAATGCGCGGGCCTGGACCACGCAAAACAGCATCGACCAGCGCCTCAAGGACTTGCAAGACCTGCACGCCTTTGCCCACCCCCTGCTGACCCAGGCGATCAAGGAGCGCCACGGGCTGGACCTTGACGTCACCGCCACCCACCTGTTCCTGGTCAAAGAGCGGGGCATTATTCTTAAAGCGACCAGCAGCCACACGACGTCGCTGCTGGGCGCCGCGCTGCACAACTTCGGGCGCAGCGAAAGCTACACCGACAGCTCCAGCTACATCAGCAAACCTGACGCGCGCGGGCATTTCACGATCTTGCCGCTGAAGTCAGGCATGAGCATCGAGCAGTTCGCCCAGCTGTGTCGCGAACTGGACCTGGGCGGGCGCTACCAGACGCACTTGCGACAGTACCTGCTACCCACCGCCCCCCTTGCACGCCAAGCGCTGCAGGCCGAGGTGATCGCCAGCCAGCAAGCCGCCCTCGACCGCGCCGCACACCTGGCCTTGTTCAAGCAGGATATAGACGCCTCCACCTTCGCCCTGGTGCAACTGGTCATCCAGAGCAAACCCGTGGTCATGCGGTTTTACCAACTGCGCCTGCGCGGCACATTGCTGACCGGCGTCTTGCTGATAAGCGCCGATGTGGAGGCCGCCACGACGCCCGTGCCGGTTCTGGCCTATATCCCCAATGATCCGCATGGCGCGCTCAAGCACTACGCCAACGGCCATGCCTTCATGAACGCACTCAACGAAAAACTGCGGGATGCCGACTACCAGCGTTTCTTCAGCCAATTCGTCGACCAATCCCAACGCGGGCATTTTTTCGGCGTCAAGTCTGCGCGCACCACGTTCGCAGCGCAGCGTATCGACGATCAATTGTGGCCGCATCTTTACCAACGCAGTCTGGACAAAATCCTCAATGACGCCCAGGAACTAGCGGTGCCTACCTGGCTGGTCGACCTGCGCGACTACTGGGCCTGGTGGGACAATTTCAGCCGCATACTGACCGACATATTCGAGGCCGCGCTATTCGTGGCCACGCCCTTCGTGCCGTTTCTCGGTGAGTTGACCCTGGCCTACACCGCCTACCAACTGCTCGATGAAGTAGTCGAGGGGGTGGTGGACCTGGTCCGGGGCGACGCGGTGGAAGCGGCAAGTCACTTGGTCGAATTGGTCAGCGGCGTGGTGCAACTGGGGCTGTTCGGCGTGGGCGGGCAACTGGCCCGCTCGGCGTTTATCGATCAACTCAAAGCCGTCGAAGTACACGGGCGCACCCGCTTGTGGAACCCCGACCCACGGCCTTATCGACAACCGGAGGTCAACCTGCCCCAAGACGCCATCCCCGATGAGCGCGGCCTGTACAGCCATGGCGGGCAAACCCTGCTGCCGATGGACGAACATTACTATGCCGTACAACAGGATCCGGCGGACGGCAGCTACCGCATTCGCCACCCCGCCCGCGACGACGCCTACGCTCCGCCGTTGGAGTACAACCCTGACCCGCGAGCGTGGAGCGACACGCAACTGTCGCGCAGCCTGGGTGATTTCACCCAGCCTCAAGCGGAGCAAATTCTGGCCACCAGCGGCATCGATTATGGCGTATTGCGCACCGCCAGGGCCGAGGGCACCACGCCGGCGCTGTTGGCGCACAGCATCAAACGCTTTGAGCTCAATCAACAGGCGCGTCAGTTGCCGCACAACCTGCGCGCCGGTCGCGCGGTCGACGAGGACACCTATTGGAGCCCGCATATGGCGCGCGAGCTGCCCGGCTGGCCGGCCAACCAGGCGATCGATGTGTATGAAACGCCCGAATTGAGCGGTGGATGCCTGCGCTTCGGCGAGGCCGACGCCGAGCACGTGCTGAAGATCAGCAGTCAGGACTTGAACTTGGGCAAACTACCGGAACGCCTTGTGAGTTTTCTCGATGACGCGCAGTTGCGAGACATGCTCGGTGACATTGGCACAGACAACCCGGTCGACGCCCTGCGCAATCGTCTGGCAGAAAACCTCGAACAGCGTCATCCAGCCGTGTTCGATTATCTGTACCGACACAGCGAAGAAGGGCTGGACGCGGCCGCCTTGCGCGTGCGCCAGGCCGTGGGTGAACTGCCAAAAACCCTGGCGCGGGAGGTGATCGCGCAGGCCCGCCCCGCCGAGCTTGCGACCATCGAACAGCATGTGCCGCTGCGCCTGCGTAACCTGGCCCGTGAGCTGCAATTGCAGGCCCGTGGCATCCATGGGTTCGAGGGATTTCTCGAACCGGCGCTGCTGAACAAAGACGGCGAACGGATGGCGCTCAACATCCTGCGCCTGCACAGCGACGCCCTGCATGACACGCGCCTGGAAGTTCGCCTGAATGGCCCAACCGGGCCCTTGCGCGCCTCGGCAGGTGCGTCCGATGCCCGCCGGGTGCGCGTACTGGTCAGGCACACCGATACCGAGCACGTGATTCACGACGACCAACAGCGCGTATTGATGCGCGACGGCCCGTTTTTTGAAGCCATCCTGCATGCCCTGCCCCTCGACCGCCAGGCTGCGTTGGGTTTTACACCCGCCCAGAGCGAGGATTTCAAGGCCTGGATGATTGCCAGGGCCGTCGCCCCCGAAGAACGTCGCGTGCTGCTCGAAAACCCCGGCGCCGGCCGCGAGCCGAGGAAGGCTAAAGCTGGGCTCCTGCAGAGGCCCATGCATCGCGCACAACAATGGTGTTCGGCGCTGTTTGCGCCGACCCTCGAAGAACGGGTCAAGGCACTCTACCCCCATGCTGAGCAGGCTGACATCGATGCGTTTTTGCTCCGTCTCGACGCCCCTGAAAACCTGCTGGATTTTGAAGCTCGTGAAGCAGAAAAACTCGAGTTGCAAACCGACCTCAATAGCTGGCTAAACCTCGCCCCCGCCGGTGAGGAACCGAGCCTGGGCGAAGTGCGGCGCAATCTCTCGCGTTCGTTGATCGACGCTTGGGAACTCAATTTCAAACCTAATCCGCATGGCATCTCCCTTATCCACAACGGACCGCCCTTGAGGGGCCTGCTGGGTAACCTGCGGCTCAAGGCCAGCTTTGAGCATGTGCAACATTTGAGCCTCATTGAGGCCGGCTTGCTCGACGGCGACATGCCATTTCTGGAGAACTTTCCCCGGCTGGTCAGCCTCAACTTGCGAGGCAATGGGTTGACGCGCCTGCCGCAACCGGTGACCCGAATGATCGGCCTGCGCGAACTGGTGCTGGATAACAACCCGGTGCAATGGGATGCGGCGGGGCTGGCGCAGTTCAAGCACCTGCCCTGGTTGTGGCACTTGTCATTGGGCGGTAACCGCCTGCTGACTGCCGCGCCGAACATCAGCGGCATGCCGTTCCTGCGCTCGTTGTCGTTGCGCGGCACCGGCGTGCGCGAGTGGCCCGAAGGCCTCTTTACGGAGGCGCGTCCGGCGGACTTCGAGCTCGACCTGCAAAACACCGAGATCGATCACGTGCCGCAGTTTTTGCCCTGGCAATCGCAGGCCGAGTTAGTGGCACGCACCCGCCTCGACCGCAATCGCCTCAGCACGCAGGCCGAGCACACATTGATCGGTTATCGCCTGGCCGCCGGCCTCGACCCCTACCGCAGTTATCCGCCGCGCGGTGACGCCGGTTTCTGGCTGGCCCACGAGCGAGCCGATTTGCAACCCTGGTTCCAGGAGGTGTGGGACGAGGTTGAGGCGGAGCATGGCTCACAGGGCTTTTTTGAAGTACTCAAAAGCCTGGAACTACCGGAGGTCTTCGAAGACCCGCGCGACCGACTGCGCTACGAGATCAGCCACCGCGACCTGGCAGGCAAGGTGTGGCAGTTGCTGATTGCGATGCAGGGCGACGAAGCGCTGCGCACCCGGTTGTTTATGATGGCCAGCAACCCGGTGACCTGCGCCGATGCCGGTCTGCATGTGTTCAATGCGCTGGGCGTGGAGTTCCAACTCAATGAGATCACCGTCCATTTGAGCGGCGCTGAGCAGGAACGCCAACTGGTGCAACTGGCCAAGGGCAAGGCGCGACTGGAACGGCTCAACCAGGTGGCGCAGGCCGACATCCGCCAGCGCATCGCCCCCGCGGAAGAAGGCGGCCAGGGCCTGCGCTTCAGCACGCACGTAGTGGATGGCGAGCCGGGCACGGTAGATGAGGTCGAGGTGTACCTGGCCTATCAAAGCGCGCTCAAGCGCCGGTTGTCGTTGCCCTGGGTTTCAGAGCATATGGCTTACCGCGCCACGGCCCAGGTGAGCCCGGCCATGATCGAGGCAGCCCACGACAATGTGCTGGCCCTGGAAGCCGGCGACGGCCTGGTGGATGGCATGCTCGCCCAGGATTTCTGGGACACTTATTTGCGCACGGCGCATGCCGAGGCGTTTCAAGCCAGTCTCGAGCGGGCCAACCAGGTGCTCGAACCGCTGGACGACCTGATGTTCGCGCAAAAAGCCTGGGCCACCGCCACCGAGCGTAGCGATGAAGCCAGGCAGGCACTGCTGAGCCTGGCTGACGCGTTGAGCGTCCCTCATGAAGAGGTGTTGACCGGCGCACCGATGACGCCGCAGACCTACGAACGGATTCTGGCCGGTTCATACACCAGCGATCAGGACCTGGCCCGGCGCCTGACGCGTGAGGCTTTAGGCCGGCTGGAGGAACAAGACACGGCGCACGCGGTTTGAACCGGCGAAAATTGGCTGGCCTGCGATGGCGCCACTACAGGCGCTGCGTTCATTCAGATGCCCGCGGGATCGTTGACGATCTTCGCGAGCAAGAACCAGACATTCACCTCGCGCCTACATAAAAACCACCAAGACAGTTGCGCCCACAGTGGCTTGTGTCGAATGAAAAAAAGAGTGAACGCCCACATTTGAGGGTTTTGTTTATCCATTGCCCTGGTGCTGCTTTCACTACCCAGCTACCACCCACCTGCGCGGCGGGCGCTCAAGATTTGGCCTTCTCTCACGCCAGGAGGCCTTCCGATGGACATCCGCATCAACCACCGCCACATGACCCGCGAACAGAAAACCAATCTGATCGAGGCGATTTTGCGACTCAAAAACGACACCCCCAGCGTGCTGCGGCCCGGCCGTCAAAACCGCTATGACGACTATGTGCTCGTCCACCTCAACGCCATGGGCGGTCCGGACGCCTTCGTGCCAATGCCCCATCGCACGCCGCTGTTTTTCCCCTGGCACCGCGTGTTCCTGCGCGAGTTCGAACGCGACCTGCAACGTGTCGCCAACGATCCGAGCATCACCCTGCCATTCTGGGACTGGTCGATGGACGGTCCCAACAACCCGTTCACGCCGGGTTTCATGGGTGGCGATGGCGACAGCGCGCAAGACCTTAGCGTCACCTCGGGGCCCTTTGCTGCCAAGGGCGGCAGGTTTGAGATTCGCCTGAGTGAGCGGCAGACGGGCAACAATGGGTTACGCCGCGAACTGGGCACCGAAACCGGTGCACACTTGCCCAACGACGAACAGGTACTCGCTGCTCTGGCCAAGACACCCTACGCGCCAGGGCCGGACAGTTGGGTCAATTACTGCGAAGGCATGCTGCATGATCCGGTGCATCGGTGGGTGGGAGGCAGCATGAGACTGGCGAGTTCACCCAATGACCCGATTTTTTTCCTGCACCACTGTTATCTCGACCTGTTGTGGGAGCGCTGGAAGCGCCAGCATCCGACGTCCGAGCCGTACCTGTCGGCAGGGGGCGCCGCCGTACTCGACCGCCAGGCTACGCTGGTATTTCATTCGCCCAACATGCCAGCCCCTTGGCCGGGCAATTGGACCATCGACCAGGTCATCAATACCGAAAACCTCGATTACACCTACGGCCTGTTCACGTCCATATCCACCTGCGCGCCGGTACCGCCAACGTGTGAAGCCGAGCCAGCGGATCGGCAGGTGCACCCCCCTCGCTAGACCTGCGAATCCCACACCACCGTGACGGTGCCGTTGTAGGTGCCGCCGCCCTGATCGAGCATCTGCGATACGCCGTCGGCCTTGACCTCGAAATGCAGGGTGCTCGGCTGGCGATCGATGTACCGCGCCGGTTGGAACAGCTCCGTACCGCTGCCATCCAGGCGCAAAGGCAGGCGGTTGACCGGGCGACCGGCGCTGTCGCTCAAGCCGGGCGGCAGGGTCACCGCCACGTCCAGTGGCACCTGATGGCCGTCGGCGTTGTGCAGGCTGCAGGTGTTGCCCATGGGCTCGCCGCATTCCAGGCTCATCTTGAACTGCGAGCTGGCCCACAGGTTGACGCTCTGGTCGCGGAACAGGCGGCTGGGCTTGCGGCCGTTTTGCAGCCAGGCCTGCCAACCGCCCTGGGGTTCGAGCTGGATGCGGTTGCCGCCGGGGGGGGCTTCGACTTTGAGGTGGTGGTCGACATCCAGCGTAAAGTTCAGGGTCAGCGCGTTATCGGTGGGGATCATGATGTCGCCGTAGTCGAAGTCCCCGCCGGGGCCGATGCTGTAGGTGGTGGTGCCTACATATCGGCCTGCCGCCATTTTCAAAGGGTTGGGCGTCTTCAATTCGTAGGAAAATTCAAAAATGTCATAGGCCATCGCTGGAATGTCCTGGACCGCCTGCACTTTGCACACCCCCGCATCGACCGGCGTGATCCACGCCCAGAGCAACAACCTGGCATGGCCGGTTCCCATCCCAGTGCTGACACAGGGGGGAGACGGATAGATCCAAAAGTAGTTCCCTTTGTCCCAGACCGTGTTGGTCACCGGTGGCTGTAGCATCCATTTACTGCCGATGCCTGCAATACGCACCAGTAAGGTTTCGGTCTCCCCGGTATCCACATTGGTCACCGTCAAGTCTCGCCATGAAGTCGGCGCCTTGAACATCGCCCCCTTGCGCGGGTCGGCGTGATTACCCCGGATAGGAGCATTGGAACTGAACTGAATAGCCTGGGTACGGATGCTAAAAATACCCAATTGCTTGCACCGTAGCGGAATATGCCACGGGCACATGCCACTTTCCGGTGTGGTGTTTTTGAAGATGTTAACCATCGGATTGGACGGGTCGGGCCGGAATTCAGCGGTGATTTCCTGCACGAACGCCTGAGCGCCGAGCGCGGGTAATAACAACCCCCACAGGAAAACACGACACACACTTTTTAGAGGTTTCATTCATTCGTTCTCATAGATAGATGCCGCTACGGCATTACCGCCGGACACGGTCATTGTGGGAGCGGGCTTGCTCGCGAAGGGGCCGTGTCAACCACTGCATCAGGCGGCTGGCCCACCGCTTTCGCGAGCAAGCCCGCTCCCACATTTGAGCCGGTTTACACCTGCTGCAATTTGGTTGTCTGCACAGCAGTCACACAAACCAGCTCCCCACAGCCCTCAAGGCGCGATGGCGTCGAACACCATGTGCACGGTGCCGTAGTAACGGCCCGGCTTGTAATCATCACCGGGTTTGATCGCGGCGATTTCCAGCATCACGCGCTTGCCGGGCCGGGCGTCGTTGCTGGTAACGACCTGGCTCTGGTCCAAGCCCAGTTCAACCTGGTTGAACGTCACGCGCAGGTCGACGCGGTCGGTGCCGTTGTACAGATACGCTTCCTGATCCAGACGCGCGCCTATCGCGCCGCCGACATTCTTGACCTCGAACGGCGCATGCAACGGCGCCAGCTGCGACGACACCGGGTTGTAGGCCAGCACTTGCTCGGTCTGCACCAGTTGCGGATCAACCGGCAACACATAGAAATCGGCCGTCGGGATAGTGACCGACACTTCGAAGGTTTCGCGCTCGACGGCGGCCTGGGCCGCAGGCAAGCCCAGGCCTAGGCCAAGCACGATGCATCCTGCTTTCTTGAACATGGGTTTCACCTGTTGCAGAAGGCCAGGGCTCAACCCTTGACCTCGATGGGTTTGCTGTCGTCGCCTTCGATCAGGCTGAAGCGGTACTCACGCCCCGGCTCCTTGTCGAACCCGTAGGAGCGCCCGGCACGGATGTGATGGCGCAGGGTCGGCCGGCAATCGCGCGGCGAGCCGGCGACGCAGTCCTTGAACTCATCGATCACCACCACGCTGTTGCCATTGTTGCGCAGGGTGTAGCGCTTGCCGTCGTCCTGGATCGCCGTATCGAAACGGGTGTTTTGGGGACGCACGAAAAACACCGTGCCATAGCCCGCCAGCACCTTGACGCCGGCGGCGAGGCTGTCCTTGTATTCGGCGCGCTCTTCGTCGGTGGCGGCGAATTCATCGTCGCTCTGTGGCACCACCGGCACGAAGCGCACACGGAAATAACGTTCCTTGTCGCGGTTGCCCATGAACAACAGACGCGTGCCCTGGGTACCGTTGGCCGGCACGATCAGCCGCGCGGGGCTGGCCATCAGGCCGTCACGGGCGCTGCTGTCGAGCTGATCCTTGAGCGGTACTTCGCGGTAGTTCCCCTCGTCGTCGTAGATCATCTCGAGGATGTTGACCTTGACGAAGGCGGTGGAAGTGCCGCCGTTGAACACCCGCTTCATGTAGGTGCTCTTGTCGCCACTGAGGTAGTCGTAGACCACCCCCACGTTGATCTGCGGGCCGGCGACGGCCCCCAGGGAAAACAGACACGCGCTGCACAACAGCAATAAACGCTTCATTACTCAACCTCGTAGAAAAACCAGCCCAAAGGCGTTATCAAATTTCCGAGTCCCAGACCACCGTGGCCGTACCGGAGTAGGTTTTGCCGCCCCTGTCGAGCATCTGCGCCGCGCCATCGGCACTCACCGAAAAGTGCAAGGTCGCGGGTTTTCGATCAACGTAGTGCGCCGGCTGGAAAAACTCGCTGCCGCTACCGTCCAGACGCAATGGCAATCGATTGACCGCGCGTCCATTTGCGTCCGTGAGACCGAACGGCAGGGTGACCGCAACGTCCAGCGGCACGCGGTCACCGGCAGCGTTGGCGACACTGCAGGTATTGCCCAGGGGTTCGGGACATTCCAGGATCATTTTGAACGGAGAGCTGGCCCATAGGCTGAAGGTCTGGTCGCGCGCCAGGCGTGAGGGTTTGCGCCCATTTTGCAGCCAGGACTGCCAGCCGCCTGATGGCTCCAGTTCCACGCGGTTACCGCCCGGAGGCACTTCGACCTTGAGGATATGGTCGACATCCAGCACAAATTCGAGGGTGGCGATATTGTCGTGGGGCAAGACCAGGTCGCCCAGGTCGAAGTCCATGCCGGGGCCGACGGTGTAGACCTGGGTACCCCGATAGATCCCGGCCGGCATTTTCAGCGGGTTGGGTGTGCGCAATTCATAGCCGAAATGCACGTAGCGGTAGAAATAGTCGGGTATGTCGAACAGCGCCTGGGTGGCACAGGCGCCCGCATTTTCCGGTACCAGCCAGAACCAGATGATGTTGTTGGCTGCACCGTTCAGGCCACCGGTCGCCACACAAGGTGTCGGGGCCTTGTGCCAACGGCCTGTACTCCAGAGCTGTTCATGGTCACCGCCACCGGTAATGTCATGCACGCTTCCGCCCAAGTCGTGCCGCCCGCCGATACCGGAAATGCGTATCTCAAGCTGCGCGCTGTCACCTTGGTCATTGGTTACCGTTACGATGCGCCAGTCCGACGGCACTTTCAGGTAGGCACCCTGGCGCGGGTCCGTGTGACGGGCTTGTACCGGGCCGCCAGTGGTCTGGGGCAACCCGCCGAGCGGCAGGTTCAGACTGAACAAACCGCGAGAAGAGCAGAACGCGGAAAACCAGTCGCAGTAGCCAGAGCTCGGCGTGGTGTTCTTGAACTGGTTGAGCGTTGGATTAGCCGGGTCCGGACGGAATTGAGCCTGGATTTCCGCGAAGCCTGCATAAGCCTGTGCGCTCGCCAGCCACAGGGCGATCATCCAGGAGGCCTTACGCAGTAAGATGCAAACATGGGTCGGGTTCATCGTTGGGTTCCAGATCATGGTGTTAGCCCGCCGCCCGGTCAGTGGTCGCCACATCCGCCAACGTATCCGGCGTGCAGCGCAGGTCTCCGATCAACAGCACATCGCTTTCCTGGCGTGCCTTGCTCGGATCGAGGCGGAACTGGCACAGCAGGGTGTTGGCGTAGCGCACTTCCAGGGTTGGCGAGCCGGCATTCATCTCCATCGAGAAGAACCCATCGACCTCGCTGACCGCGCGGCTGGCGTGGTTGATGACGTGGTGCCCCTTGAGCGGTTTGCCCTGGGCGTCGAGCAGACGCCCGAGGACGGTCACGGTTTTCATCACGCTGATCTTGCGGTAGTCCACGCCGCCTTTGTTCAGGTGATAGCGGATGCGGTTGGGGCTGATGTTGGCGGCCGGCGGATGGTTGCCCTCGAAATCGAAGCTCAGGGCGCTGTTCTTGTAGGCGGTGATCGGCACGAAATTACGGCCTGGGCGCAGGGTGGCACTGCCGCCGGTGAGGTCGTCGGCGCGCAGGGTAAAGGCGTCGAGGTCGGTTTCGACGTCGACAATCATGCCAGCGCCATTGCCCTGGTGCTGACTGCTGAGCACGGCTTTGCGCGCGCCCACGGCCACGGTGCTGCTGAGGTTGAGGCCGCCAGTGAGGCGTTCGTTGTAGGAGGAGCGCTGCACGAAGGTGTCACCGTAGACCGCATCGTTCTGGAAGCTGGCGCGTCCGGACAGGCCGACACCGTAAGTATCGGCAATGGCGGTGGCCGAGACGCTTTGCAGCAAGTGGTCGTCGAGGGTCTTCTGGTAGGTCAGCGAGCCATTGTTGTCGCGGCTGCCGTCGCGCGCGGTGCGCGTGCCGATGCTGGCCGACCATTGCTCGCCGGGCGATCCCAGGGCCAGGCTGACGCTGAGGTCGACGCCACGGTTGCGCCTGTCGCCGGTGCTGGAAGTGGCCGGGCGATCGAACACCGACAAGCGCCAGTTGGCGTCACTGCCGAACAAGGTGCTGCGCTGGTTCCAGCCCAGGTCCAGGCCAACGCCTTCGATATTGCCCTGGCTGTGGGACAGCCGCGAGCTGATCGAACTCTTGTTGCTCAGGCGATGGTTGATCGACAGCGAGGAGTTGCTGGTGCGCCCGACAAACACGTTGCGGGTGCGCAAGCGGGTGCCGTCAGGCAGGATTTCAAAGGTGCGCGTGGTGTCGAGCCAGCTGCGGTTGTGGCTGAGCACGATGCTGCCGTGGCCATAGCTGTACATGCCTTGCAGGTCCAGGCCGGTGCCATGGTCCTGGGTCTGATAGATATTGGCGTAGAAGCTGGTGCTGCTGGCCAGGGTCCAGTCGATGGACGTGCCGTATTGCATCATTTCCCGCACCTTGCGGGTCGACATACCCAGGATCAAGCGCGGGTGAGCCAGGTAGTTGACACCCGCGCCGTAAGTCATGGCGCCGGTGCGCTGCTCTTCCCAATTGCTGAGCAACTTGGTCTCGCGCCCGGCAAAGGTGCTGTAGCGCCAGCGTTCGTCGGGGTTGCGCCAGTTGTTGGGCTTGTACACCAATTCCTGGCTGGTCGAGGTGGTCACGCCATCTTCGATCAGGCGCACTTCGACCTCGTAAATGCCGCCGGGCAAGGTGCGTGTGTCGAGGGTCTGCAAACCGGCCGCGACCGGCTGGGTATTGATCAACAAGCCGTTGCGGTAGATTTCCACGGCGGCCTGGCGGCTGGCGGTGACATAGATCGGGTAGACGCTCGGCTTGGGATTGTTGATCAGCAGGCTGTCGGAGCTGCCGTACATCACGCCTACCGCCGTGTCGGGGCTGGCACCGAATGAACGGATCTGCCGCGTCAGGCCATCGGAACCGGGGGTGAAATAACCCAGGCGCACGAAGTTGCCTTCCAGTTCGCGCTGGGTATAAAGCTCGTGCACCGCGTGGTAAAGCGTAGTGTCGGTGCCGCCGAAGCGTGACACTTGCAAGTTGAACGCCTGGGTCCAGTTGCCGATGCTGGAACTGGCCTCCAGGCCATAACGGCCGCCCACTTCTTCGCTCTCGCCACCCGTGAGGTTCAACTGGTTATTTATGATCAACCCGTGGCTGCCGCTTTCGGGCTGGTCGTAGAAGCGTTTTACATCGGCATTGCGTTCGATGTTCTCGGTCAGGATCGAGACCAGTGAATTTTCCAGGCTGTAGTGAATGGCCAACAGTTGCGCCGGGCAGCTGCTTTCACACCCGCCCAGGGGCATACCCTGTTGCAGCAGTTGCTGCCAGGTGTCGCGTTCGGAAGCCGTGAAGTTGCTGTCACCGATGTCGGTGAATTCCAATAAGGTAATGCGGTCGTCACGCCCCAGTACAATCATGGCTTCGCCGAGAAACTGCTGGTCGAGTTCGACACGTACCGCCAGCGGTACATCAAAAAAGTGCGCTTCGAAATCCTTGGGCAAGCCCTCGGACTGAGACAGCAGGCTGCCCGGCGTGGTACCAGGCGCGGTCGGCGCGGCAAAAGCGTTGCCCCACAGCAACAGCGCAAGCGCGGCCGCAATCGGCGTCTTCGCAAACATCAACGGAATACTCGTCAGTACGGACAGTCAGGAAGGTCGGTGGCCAGAACGGCCACCGACCCTTTTTGCACACACGGGGGATCATCCTGATCCCGGCGGGCTTTCTATCAGCGCGGAACGGCGTCGAAGATCACGGTGTAGCTGGCGGTGTAGAGGCCGTTCTGGGTATCGGCCGGCTTGGCGGCGCTGATCACCAGGTCAGCCTGGGTACCAGGCGTGGACTGCGGGTCATCGACCACTTCCTGCGGGGTGGCGGTGAGCACGACGCCGTTGAAGGTGTTGGTCAGCGGGATGCTGTCGGCACCGTTGTACAGCGAAGCGGCGGTTGGGCCACCTTCAATGTAGGCATGCACCGAACCGTCGGTGTTTTTCACATCGAAGGTGGCGCGCAGGGAGCTCAGTTCACCGCTGACGGTGTTGTAGCTCATGGTTTCATCTTTACCAAAGTTTGGATCCCGTGGTTGAGCGTGGAATTGCTTGGTCGGGATGTCGGCCTTGATGTTGATGGAGGAACGCGCGTCGTCAACGGCATAAGCTACCGAGGAACTCAGGGCGGCCGCAACGAACGGCACGGCGAATGCAAGCTTCTTGAACATGGTTATTACCTGTCATCTGAAAATCAGGGGGCTCTTAGAACAGCTGGAGAAAACTAATTTCTCCAACTTATTGCATTGAAAGTCGTAGGACCCTCAACGCCAGGCAAGTATCGAGACCCATCAAAAAGGCGTATGCCGTCCGATTCGCTTAGTTGCGTAGTTAAAGCGCGATACAACTTATAAGAAAATTATGGCTTTTTGCCAAAACTTTAAATATTTCCGTAAGAACCGGACTACATGAGTTCGGACAAGAATAATTTAGCATGAATCAGATCTGTAAGAACTGGATTACATATTCGGCAATAGCCCGGCAATTACGCTACGCAAGCAACTTGAGCAATTAATCTAGTTGCTTTATCGGCAACTTCCATGGCGGCGTTAAATAAACCTGCGCGGTCAGCGACCGTTGGTCGGGGAAAATTGCCCATACATTAAGATATATCTTAAGTTGTATCTAACCAAGGCGGAGCGCAGAAAAATGAGAGAGCACCACCCACATCACGATGGCCGCGACGGCTTCGAAAAACGCCCGGGCCGCGAACGCGGCGGCCGTGGCCCCCGTGTATTCGCACCGGGCGATCTGAAATTGCTGCTGCCGGCGCTGATCGCCGAACAGCCGTGCCATGGCTACGACCTGATCCGCCGCATCGAAAGCCTGTTCGACGGCGCCTACAGCCCCAGCCCCGGCGTGATCTACCCGACATTGACGTTCCTCGAAGAGAGCGAACTGATCACCGGCGACACCGACGGCGGAAAAAAACGCTACACAATCACCGACGCCGGTCGTCTCTTCTTGAGCGAACAGGCGGTTGCCGTGGAGGGCGTGCGCATGCGTATCGACGTGAGCAAGCGTTCACTGCGCGGCCAGGACCGTCCGCCCGAAATCCACGAGGCGGTACACAACCTGCGCCACGCCCTGCACGCGCATCACGGGCGCTGGAGCCGGGAAGAAATCGCGCGTGTCGCCACGCTGCTCAATCGCACCGCTCAAGCCATTGCCGACGGGAGAGACCAATGACCACGCAAACCATCCACCGCGTCACCCATGAAATCAAACGTCGCCGCCTGGAAGTACTGCGGGTGATGGATGTCACGCCGCGCATGCGCCGCGTCACCCTGGGCGGGCCGGAATTGGCGGGGTTTATCAGCCTGGGCAGCGACGATCACGTCAAGCTGCTGTTCCCGCAGAACGCCGCCGAACAGGCCGCGCTGGAAAGCCCGACCTTCAGCATCAAAGGCGATGGCCCGCAGCCGGCCATGCGTGACTACACGCCTCGCCGTTACGACCCAAGCTGCGGCGAACTGGACATCGACTTCGTGCTGCACGGCGACGGTCCCGCGTCCACCTGGGCCGAGCAGGTGCAGGTCGGCCAGCACCTGTACATCGGCGGTCCGCGCGGCTCGATGATCGTGCCGAATATATTCGACAGCTACTTGCTGATCGGCGACGAAACCGCGCTGCCGGCCATCGGTCGCCGCCTGGAAGAACTGCCGGCCGGGCGCAAGGTGCTGGCGGTGATTGAAATCGCCAATGCGGCGGAGCAGCAGACGCTGCACAGTGCCGCCGATGTGCAAGTGATCTGGGTGATACGCGGCCAGGACGACCTGCTCGAAACGGTGCGCAACCTGACGCCGCCAGACGGTGTGTTGTACAGCTTCGTGGCGACCGAAACCAAACTGTCGCGCCAGGTACGTCGCGTGCTGCTGGACACGCACAAGGTCAATGAGGAATACCTCAAGGCGGTGGGTTACTGGCGGGCCGAGGGTAGCGAAGAAGAGTAAGAACCTGACGCGGTTAACCCTGTGGGAGCGGGCTTGCTCGCGAAAGCGGTGGGTCAGCCAACACATCTGGCGACTGACACTGCGCATTCGCGAGCAAGCCCGCTCCCACAGTTTTTACCGTGCTCGCTTCAGGAATGTGTCGAGGCCTACAACGGTCAACGCAATCACCACAAACCCCGCCAAAATCCCCCCGGCATTCACGAATACTTGTGGATAACCCAGCGTCAAGACATCAATGAACGGGTACTGATATTGCCCGAGCAAATCCCCACGCAACAGCGCATAACCGAAGTACACCAGCGGGTAAACCACCCAGCCGGCGATGTGCTTGAGCCGCAAGCTGCCCTTGGGTACGCACTGCCACCAATAGATAAAAAACAGCACAGGCATCACGTCGTGCAACAACTCGTCGGCAATGAATTGGAAGCCTTCGGGTTGCCACAAATGACGCAGCAGCAGGTTGTAGGCCAGGCCGACCACCAGGATGCTGACGGCGATGCCGCTGCTGATGACCGGCCCAGCGAAAAACCGTTTCGCCGCACTGTCGCGCGCCACCCACGCATAACTCAACACCACCACCGCCAGGGTGTTGGTGAGCACGGTGAAGAAACTGAAAAAGTTGACCAACCCGCCCAGCAGGCTGGCGCCGGACTCCCAGCGCGAATAGAAAATCAGGTACTGCTGAATCACCAACCCCGCCCAACCGGCCAGGGCGGCTGCCGCTGTAAACCACTTCATGGGATCAGTCCAGCGGGCGTTTGGTACGCATCAGCTTGACGTACAAGCCCTCGACTTTCTCCCGCGCCCAAGGGGTTTTGCGCAGGAAGGTCAGGCTTGACTTGATACTCGGGTCGCTCTTGAAACAGCGCACATCAATGCGCTCGGCCAGGCCCGCCCATTCGTAGTGTTCAACCAGGGTGGTGAGGACGTGCTGCAGGGTCACTCCGTGGAGAGGGTCGTTGCTTGTCGCGGTCATGCCGGGCCTTTTACCAAATGGAAAACACAGCTGCGCACTTTAACACGATCGATAAAAGTTCCCGTTCCAAGCGAAAAGGAGATGTTATATTGTAACTATAGATCTCAAATCTTTTCGTCGTTTTTCCAAGGAATGTCCGATGTCCCTCTCCTCCCTGTGGCGCTTGACCCCGCTTGCCGCCGCGCTGCTGATCTGCTCCGAAGCCCACGCCCTTGAGCTGCAACCCCAGGTCATCACCGGCAACCCGCTGGGCAATGAACAGCTCGCCTCGCCGACCACCGTGCTGGAAGGCGATGACCTGACCCTGCAACAAAAAGGTAGTCTGGGTGAAACCCTGAACAAGCAGCCTGGCGTGTCGTCTTCGTACTTCGGCCCAGGCGCGAGCCGGCCGATCATTCGTGGCCAGGATGGCGACCGCATTCGCATCCTGCGCAACGGCGTGGGCGCGCTGGATGCGTCGTCGCTGTCCTACGATCATGCGGTGCCGCTGGACCCGGTCAACGTCGACCGCATTGAAATCGTGCGGGGCCCGGCGGCCTTGTTGTACGGCGGCAGCGCCATCGGCGGTGTGGTCAACACCTTCGACAACCGCATCCCCACCGAAGCCATCGAAGGCATTCACGGTGTTGGTGAATTGCGCTACGGCGGCGCCGACACCACGCGCAGCAGCGCCGGCAGGCTGGAGGCCGGCAACGGCACCTTTGCCTTGCACCTGGACGCGAATGCGCGGGAATTCAACGACCTGAAAATCCCGGGTCAGGCCCGCAGCCGCCACGCTCCGGAAACCGACGACGCCCCCGGCAAGAACGGCCGCCTGGGCAACAGCGACGGGCGTCAGGACGGCGGTGCGCTGGGCGGTTCCTACACCTGGGATGACGGTTACGCCGGCGTGTCCTACAGCAACTATGATGCGAACTACGGCTCCCCGGCCGAACAGGATGTGCGCATTCGCATGAAACAGGACCACTACGCCTTCGCGTCGGAAATCCGCAACCTGCAAGGCCCGTTTACCTCGGTGAAAATCGACGCTGGCTACACCGACTACGAACACCGCGAAATCGAAGGCGGCGAAACCGGCACGGTGTTCAAGAACAAAGGTTATGAAGCGCGTGTGGAAGCGCGTCACCAGCCCATCGGCCCGTTCGACGGCGTCGTCGGCGCCCAAGTGACCCGCAACGAGTTCTCGGCCTTGGGTGAGGAAGCCTTCGTACCGCAGACCGACACCAATGCCGGCGCGCTGTTTATCCTCGAACAACTGCAAGCCACCGAGCGCCTGAAACTCAGCCTCGGCGGGCGCCTGGAGCACACCAGCGTCGACCCGGACGCCAAGGGCAACGCGCGCTTTGCCGGGGCCGACAACAGCAATGAGTTCACCGCCGGCAGCCTGTCGTCGGGGGCGGTCTACACGCTTACACCGGTCTGGTCCCTGGCCGCGACCCTGGGCTACACCGAACGCGCACCCACGTTTTATGAGCTGTATGCCAACGGCGCCCACGTCGCCACCGGCACCTATGAACTGGGCGACGCGAACCTGAAGAAAGAAAAAGCCGTGTCCAGCGACTTGGCCCTGCGCTTTGACAATGGCACGCACAAAGGCAGCTTCGGCGTGTTCTACAGCCGTTTCTCCAATTACATCGGTTTGTTGGGCAGCGGTCGTACGCTCAACGATGACGGCGAGGAGGATGCAGGCGGCATCCCTGAATACAAATATTCCGGCGTGCGTGCGCGTTTCGCCGGTTTTGAAGCCCAGGATCACTGGAAGCTTGGCGAAAGTGCCTATGGCAAGTTCGCTCTGGAACTGTCGGGCGACTACACCCGTGCCACCAACCTGGACACCGGCGAAGCCCTGCCGCGGATTGCTCCGCTGCGTTTGAACAGCGGCTTGCTGTGGGAACTGGACCGCTGGCAGGCACGCATCGACGTGGAACATGCCGCTGGCCAAGGCCGTGTACCGGATAACGAGAGCGGCACCGATGGCTACACCACCCTGGGCGCGAGCGCGGGGTATCGCTTCAACATGGGCGGCAGCCAATGGCTGGCGTTCGTCAATGGCGAGAACTTGACCAACCAGACGGTGCGGTACGCCAGCTCGATCCTGCGGGACATTGCGCCGGCGCCAGGCAGAAGCGTGCAATTTGGCGTGCGCACAACCTTCTAAACCTCCCCCAATCCATGTGGGAGCCGGGCTTGCCCGCGATACAGACACCTCGGTATTCCAGTTGCACCGAGGCGATGCAATCGCAGGCAAGCCAGCTCCCACACACCAGTTCTCATCGCCTTTTGCAGCGACATTTAGTCACTGTTACCAATTCTGAAATGATGCATCTTGCGATTTGCGCTTTCTCTGGACGCCCACTCCCTTTATCCTTGCCCGCAACAAACTGAAACGTTTCACTTCTGCGGTCGACCCCATCTTGCCGAATTTCCCCCGCCCTCAAGACAGCGCTGTCTTTTCCAGATCCGCGCCTGGGGATAAATCGCCCGCCTGTGGATAACCCTGCTAGTCCTCAGAAAACCCGAATTTGCACTGAACCAAGCCCCTGTCGAATCGTCATCTACAGTGAAGAAACACGGGGACACAATTCCAACGTAACGGAGAAATACAACTATGAGCGCTGACGGTGCTTCGAGCCCAAGCCGCCTGCTGCCCAGGCTGCTAGGTGTCTTGCTGCTGATCATGGGCCTGGCCTTGCTGGCCGGGGGTATCAAGCTGACGATGCTCGGCGGGTCGCTGTATTACCTGCTGGCCGGTATCGGCATCACCCTGACCGGCGTTCTGCTGCTGGCCACCCGCCGCGCCGCGCTGGGCCTGTACGCATTGGTGCTGTTCGCCAGTACCCTTTGGGCCCTGTGGGAAGTGGGCCTGGACTGGTGGCAGTTGGTGCCGCGCCTGGCACTGCTGTTTGCCGTAGGCCTCGTCATGCTGCTTCCATGGTTTCGCCGTCCGTTACTGCGCGGCCAGCCTGCCCCGCTGGGCACTGGCGCACTGAGCGTGGCCGTGGTGCTGGCGGGCGCCGCTGCCATTGCCAGCCAATTCACCAACCCGGGCGAGATCAAAGGCCAACTGGACCGCGACGCGGTACCGGGCATGGCCAATGCAGCCCCGGCCCAGGCGGATGGCGACTGGAACTCCTACGGTCGCTCGGCCTACGGCGATCGCTACTCGCCACTGGCGCAGATCACCCCGGAAAACGCGCACAAGTTGGTGCCGGCGTGGACCTACCGTACCGGTGACATCCCTGGCCCGAACGATCCGGGCGAGACCACCGCGGAAAACACCCCGTTGAAAGTCAACGGCATGCTCTATGTGTGCACGCCGCACAGCCAGGTGATTGCCCTGGACCCGGACACCGGCAAGGAAATCTGGCGCTTCGACCCGAAGATCAGCAGCCAGGGTGCCGAGAACTTCAAGGGTTGGGCGCACATGACCTGCCGTGGCGTGTCGTATCACGATGACGCCGTCTATGCTTCCGAACAAAGCCCGACCGGCAGCGCCAGTCCAGCGGCTACGCCGACTGCTTGCCCGAAACGCATTTTCGTACCCACCGCCGACACCCGTCTGATCGCCCTCAACGCCGACACTGGCAAGATGTGCGAAGACTTTGGTGACAAAGGCCAGGTCGACCTGCGTGCCAATATCGGCAGCTTCGCCCCAGGCGGTTACTATTCCACCTCGCCACCGGCCGTGACCAAGGACCTGGTGGTGATCGGCGGGCACGTGACCGACAACGTCTCCGTCGACGAACCCAGCGGCGTGATCCGCGCGTTCGACGTGCACACCGGCAAACTGGTGTGGAACTGGGACAGCGGCAACCCGGACGACACCACGCCGTTGGCCGAGGGCAAGACCTACACGCGTAACTCGCCGAACATGTGGTCCATGTTCGCCGTGGATGAAAAACTCGGCATGCTGTACCTGCCGATGGGCAACCAGATGCCTGACCAGTACGGCGGCGACCGTACCGACGATTCCGAAAAATACGCCGCCGGCCTGACCGCCCTGGACATCAACAGCGGCCACGTGAAGTGGACCTTCCAGTTCACCCACCACGACCTGTGGGACATGGACGTGGGCGGCCAGCCGTCGCTGATCGATATCAAGACTGAAGCCGGCGTGAAGCAAGCCGTCATGGCGTCGACCAAGCAAGGCAGCATCTACGTGCTGGACCGCGCGACCGGCCAGCCGGTGGTGCCGATCCACGAAGTGGCGGTGCCGCAGGGCGCAGTGGCGGGCGACCGCACCTCCCCTACGCAACCCAAGTCGGAGCTGAACTTCATGCCGCCGCCGCTCAAAGAGCGTGACATGTGGGGCGTGACGCCGTTCGACCAGATGCTGTGCCGTATCGACTTCAAATCCCTGCGCTACGACGGGGCCTTCACCCCACCTTCGCTGCAGGGTTCGATCGTTTACCCAGGTAACTTCGGCGTGTTCGACTGGGGTGGTATTTCCGTCGACCCGGTGCGCCAGATCGCCTTCGTGAACCCGAGCTACATGGCATTCAAGTCCAAGCTGATCCCGGCTGCCGACATCGCCAAGCAAGGCCCGCGCGTCAGCGAAACCGAAGGCGTGCAGCCAAACAAAGGCGCGCCGTATGGCGTGATCCTCGAAGCCATGCTGTCGCCCATGGGCCTGCCGTGCCAGGCACCGGCCTGGGGCTACGTGGCGGCGGTCGACCTGACCACTCACAAGACCATCTGGATGCACAAGAACGGCACCGTGCGTGACAGCTCGCCGGTTCCGATCCCGTTGAGCATGGGCGTACCGAGCCTGGGCGGCACGTTCACCACCGCCGGTGGCGTGGCGTTCCTGAGCGGCACCCTCGACCAGTACCTGCGTGCCTATGACGTGAAAAACGGCAAGCAACTGTGGGAAGGCCGCCTGCCAGCAGGCGCGCAAACCACACCGATGACCTACACCGGCAAGGACGGCAAGCAATACGTGCTGGTCATGGCGGGCGGTCACGGTTCCCTGGGCACCAAGCAGGGTGACTATGTGATGGCGTTCAAACTGCCGGATTGATCTTCATCGGCGGTAAGTAAGGCGGCTACCCTCCAAAGGTAGCCGCCTTTTTCATGTCCACAGGGAATTGTGGGTGTTCACCTTTTTGGCATTCGACACAAACCCCCTGTGGGAGCGGGCTTGCTCGCGAAGGCGCAGTGTCAGTCAAAACATACGTAGCTGACCCACCGTATTCGCGAGCAAGCCCGCTCCCACATTTCGAATAATGCTGGCCGCAGGATCAGTGTTCGATCACTTCACCGCGCATCGCCGCCAACCGGGCGATCAGGCGGTTCTGCACGGGCACGGCGATGCCTTCCTTGTCCATTGAGGCAATCAAGTCTTCTACCAGCGCATTGAAGTCACTGCGGCTCACCTTCTGGCCCTTATGGCTCTCGGCCATGCTGTCGCCGGTATAAGTGCACGGCCCGCCCGCCTCGACACAGAACTGTTCAATCAGCTTGTTGCGCAGGCGCTGGATATCGACGCGCCGGAAGCGTTCGACGATGCGCGCGTCCCGGGCAATGTTGAGCAACATGCCCTCGACGATACGAGTGATCCCCGGCAGCGCGCCTAGGTCGCGATAGAGGCTGTCGTCCTTGGGCGGCTGTTGGGCGCAGGCACTGAGCAACAGCAGCAAGCAAACCGGTAACCAGCGCATCAGAAACTCCCTTGCACCGACAAGTAGCTGCCATTCTGGTGGTCCAGCGTGGCGATTTCCCCCAGGTGTGCGTAAGCCAAGACGAACGACACATGCTTGTTGGGGAAATAGCCTACGAACACATCAGCCCAATCACTCTCCCCCGCAAACGACAAATTGTCAGGTTTCTCGCGGTACTCCACGCCCACCGCCCAACGCGGGTTGAGCAACAGCGCCAGCGAGCCTTCCTTGAGCAGGCTGCGGCTGTCGCGACGGTCACCGCCAAAACCGAGCAGGCCGGTCTCGTTGGCGCGGCTGTAGCGCAGACTGCCGTTGACCAGCACGTTGTAGCCGAACGCGGCGCCCATAAACAGACGGCTGGCGGCGAGGTAGCCTTCAACGTCGCTGTCACGCTTGGCGCCCACCAGGCGGGGAATCTCGAAGTCAGTCTGATGCTTGTATTCCAGGCCCAGAGAGACCTGGGGCAGCGTGTCGTAGACCACGTCGCCGAACAGCCGCACCTTGAGGCCCAGCACGTCTTGCCCCAGGGAGTCTTCGGGCAGGTTGAGCTTATGCACCAGGCTGCCGAGGTCGAAGCGCTGGCGGGCGAAAGACAGTTCGACGCGGTTGTCGTAGGCCAACGCCACACCGGCCACGTCCAACCGGTAATCGGGCAGGTTGACCGTGGTGGCGAACGCCGTGGCGCCCCACTCGTGCTGTTCGCCATAACCGGCCAGCACGGCCCACGGTGTAAGACCGCCCCCCGCCGTGCCTTCGATACTGCTGGCGCCTCCGGTCGCGATCAGGCGGCCATTATCGGCCAGCGCCGCTGGCAGGGTCAGTGCGCCGAGGCACCCGATCAGGAAAGAAACACGCACTGTCATTCCACTCAATGAGCTAGGGAAGTTTGCGCACTGAGGGGCAAGGCCACCCAGGCTTCGAAAGCATCGGCACTCAATGGCCGGCTGATCAGGTAACCCTGGGCCGTGTCGCACTGCCAACGCTCCAGCAGGCGCAGGCTATGGGCATATTCAACGCCCTCGGCGACCACTTTGAGGCCCAGGTTATGGCTCATCTCGATGGTGGAACGCACGATCACCGCGTCTTCACTGGTTTCATCGAGGTTGCGCACGAAGGATTGGTCGATCTTCAGCTCTTGCACCGGCAGGCGCTTGAGGTGCGCCAATGACGAGTAACCGGTGCCGAAGTCATCCACCGACAGGCCGATGCCGCAATCACGCAGCAGGTGGAGCACCTTGAGGGCTTTTTCCGGTTCGCGCATCACAGCGCTCTCGGTGATCTCGAACAGCAGTTGCTCCGCCGGCAAGCCATAGCGACACAGCAAGGCCGACACGCGATGGGCCAGCTCGTCATCGAGCAGGTCGTCCGCCGAGATGTTCAGCGACAGCTGCAAGGCCAGGCCGCGCCGGTTCCATTCGCACAACTGGCGAATGCCCTCTTCGATTACCCATTGGGTCAACAAGCGGATGCTGCCCGAGCGCTCGGCCAAGGGGATGAATTCCGCCGGCGAGACCAGGCCGAACTGCGGGTGCTGCCAGCGCAACAGGGCTTCGGCCTGGCGCACGATGCCCTGGCGAATATCCAGTTTGGGCTGGTAGTGCAGCAGCAGTTGGCCATGGCTGGGGGCGTGGCGCAGGTCGCGGATCAGGCTGATCTGGCGACGGTGCGCGAGGTCGCGGCCATGCTCGTAGACCTGCAAGCGATCAGGCATTTGCGCGGCGTCCTTCATGGCGATGGCCGCGCGCTCCAGCAGGGTCTGGGGGCTTCCGCCATCCGCCGGGTACGCCACGATGCCCAGGCGACAGTCCAGCGCCAGATCGTGACCGTTGACGCGCTGGGGGCGCAGTAACAGCTGCTGCAGTTTGTCGGCCAGGCCCACCGCTTCGTCGCTGCCCGCGCCTTCAAGCAACAGCAGGAATTCATCGGCGATCAGGTGCGCCAGGGTATCGCCGGGGCGCAACGCCGCTTGCAGGCGCTGGCTCACGGTCAGGAGCAGTTGGTCCACCGCTTCGGGCCCGACGGTTTCGCTGGCAGTGCGCAGATTGTCGATGCCCAGGTAGATCAACGCCATCGGCCGTTGCAGGGCAATCGCACTGCCCAGGCGCTCCATCGCCAACGTGCGGTTGGGCAGGCCGGTAAGCCGATCATGCAGGGCGTTGTGCGCCAGCTGTTGTTCGCGCTCGGCAATGCCGCTCTGCATGGCATTGACCGCCAGGGCCAGTCGCCCCAGTTCATCGCTGCGTGCCAGCACGACCGGGGTATGGTAATCGCCGCTGCCGATACGTTCGGCCGCCTGCGCCAGCGCCTGCACCGGGCGTGAGACTGTGCGGGCCAGCAGCAAGGCACCGATCAACGACGCAATCAGGGCGACCAGGGCGATACCGAGGATTTTTTCATCCAGCGGCGCAAAGGCCTGCATCGCCGCGTCCAGCGGGCTTTGCAGCAGGGCCAGGACTTTGCCGTTTTCATCACTGGCCAGCACCAGCGACTGGCTGAGGAAGCGTTGCTCAAGGTGATCGGTGGTGGACACGCCACGGCGCGCCGAGTCGCCTTGCATCAGCGCGCGGATACTGTCGCGCAACCCCTGCGGCTGCGTGCTGACCAGTTCGCCAGGCAGGTCCTGCTCAATCGCCAGGAACGAGACTTCCAGGCTGCTCAGCGAGCGCAACTCATCGGCGAACGCACCGTCCATGCTGAACCCCATCACCACCCGCGCGATCGGCAACGGCGCCAGCACCGAGGCCTCCACCAGCAGGTGCGGCTTGCCTTGCAACGGCACGATCAGCGTCGCCTGGTAATTCTGCCGCGCCTCGCGCAAGGCCAGGTCATAGCGAAAAATCGAGCCCTCGGCGACTTCCTTGAGGGTGCTGGCCAGGACTTTGCCGTCCATGCCCAGCAGGATCATGTCGCTGGCGTTGATGCGCTTGCCGTGGTTGAGCAGCACCGAGCGCATCGTCGCCGAATCGCCACTGGCCACGGCGTCGCGAAAACCGAAATCGGCCGCCAGCAGCTGCACGCCATCGGCCAGGCGCCGGCCACGAACGTCGAGCAAGCGCTCGAACACCCGCGTGCCCACCTCCAACTGGGCCAGGGCCTGGCGGTGTACCGCCGAACTGGTCGCGGCCTTGACGCTGAAATACAACGCACCGATCACCACCAGCGAGAGCAGGATCAGTACGCCGGCGACCCGCGCCTGGAAACTACTGCGCAGTTTCACGGGCGGCTCGATTGAAAGCATCGCCAAAGGCGCTGGGTGTTGGCGGCAAATCCGCGGGCGCAGGCGCAAGCGTCAACGCCACACGGTGGCTGAAGCCGGCAGCCGGGACGTGCACGGTGCCGCCGTCCAACGGCTGCATACCTGCCAGTTGCGGGTGCCACAGGGTAAGGCGATAGTCACCGGCCGGCAGGTCTGCCAGGCGCACCCGGCCCTGGTCGTCGCTGACGCCGAAACGCGGGTCATCGGTCACGTAGATATAACCGAGCATCCAGTCATGGATATTGCAACCCAGCACCACCACCCCAGGCTTGTCGAACAGCAAGGGGGCGGCCGGCGTACCCTCGTAAAGACGCAACTCGAAGCGCTTGGCCGTGGAGAACGAATACACCTGATGACGAATGTTGTCGCTGTTGGGGAAGCGCACCTGCGTACCGGTATGCACCGCCAGCACATGGGGGGCGAAGCGTTGGTCACGCTGGTCCATATCGGCCTTGAACGCACCCTGCGGCGCACCGGCCGGGCCTTGCAGCGTCACCACGGCATCGGCGACCGGTCGGCCGTCGGACTGGTAAGCCAACACATCAAGCGTCGCCGCCGACGCCGAGCCGAGAGCGGCCAACAACAGCGCCGCAAGGGGTAACACGTGGAAAATCCGAGCCATGGTCGATCCGCAGTAATGGGCTAAAAAGCGGCCAGCCTTGGCACGGAAGCGTAGATGTGCATGCATGATGGCGCAAATAAGGCCATTTGCCATCATTGAGTATGCAGTAACACGTGGCCGCCGGTCGCTAAAAACCTGTGCAACCCGTCAGTCGTTATAGAAGTTATCGACCCTGCGCAAAATATCTGTAGGTGGCTGCAAAGGCTTTTCTAGATCTGCAGCCGCGCGCGGCGCATCCACATTTCGAAGGCCATTGCATTCAACGGCCGGCTGATCAGGTAGCCCTGGGCGGTATCGCAGTTCCATTGTTTGAGCAGCCTGAGGCTGGGAGCAAATTCCACGCCTTCTGCCACCACCTTGAGCCCCAGGTTGTGGCTCATTTCGATGGTGGAGCGCACGATCACCCCGTCGCCGCTGGTGCTGTTGAGGTTGCGCACGAACGACTGGTCGATCTTCAACTCCTGCACCGGCAGGCGCTGCAATTGCGCCAGCGACGAGTAGCCGGTGCCGAAGTCATCCACCGAAAGGCTGATGCCGCAGCCGCGCAATTGCTCGAGCACGCTGAGGGCCTGTTGCGGGTTGTGCATGATCGCGCTTTCGGTGATTTCGAAAATCAGTTGCGCGGCCTCGACCCGGTACTGCATCAACAACGCGGTGACGCGAATCGCCAGGTCATCATCGGCCAGGTCGTCCACCGAGATATTCACCGACAGCTGGACCAGCATGCCGCGCCGCGCCCATTCGCCGATCTGGCGGATGGCTTCTTCAATCACCCACAGGGTCAGGCTGTTCATGCTGCCGGTGCGTTCGGCCAGGGGGATGAATTCAGCGGGCGACACTTGCCCCAGGGTCGGGTGCTGCCAGCGCAACAGGGCTTCGGCCTGGCCTACATGGCCCTGCTTGAGATCGAGTTTGGGCTGGTAGCACAGGAACAATTCGCCTTCCAGAGCGGCACGGCGCAGGTCACGGATCAGGGTGATCTGGCGTTGATGGGCCAGGTCGCGGTCCTGTTGGTAGACCTGCAAATGCCCCGGCAGGCTCGCAGCGTCATGCCGCGCGATGGCGGCGCGGCTGATCAATTCTTCGACCTGCTGGCCGTCGGCGGGGTAAGCGGCGATGCCGATGCTCACTTCGTGGCGCAGCTCATCATGGCCGATGCGCTGCGGCTCGGTGAGCAGCGCGTACAGGCGGTCGGCACGGGCGACGGCGCGATCGACCTGGGTGTTTTCCAGCAACAGCAAGAACTCACTGCCGGCAATGCGCGCCGCCGTGTCACTGGGCAGCAGGCTCATGGACAGGCAGCGGCTGGCCTCGCGCAGCATTTCTTCAACGCCTTCGGGGCCAAAACCTTCGTTGATGACCCGGTAGTTTTCGATCCCCAGGTACAGCAACACCACTGGCCGCCGCGCACTGATCGCACTGCCCAGGCGCTCCATGGCCAAGGCGCGATTGGGCAGGCCGGTCAGCGGGTCGTGCAGGGCGTTGTGCGCCAGTTGCCGCTCGCGCACCGCGATGCCGCTCTGCATGGCGTTGAAGGCGCGGGCCAATAGGCCGAACTCATCGTTGCTGCGTACCCGCACCGGGGTCTGGTAATGACCGTCACCAATACGCTCGGCCGCCTGCACCAAGGCATTGAGCGGCCGTGACACACGCCGTGCCAGGAACAACGCACCGGCCAGCGACACCAGCAGCACCGCCAGGGCAATCCCGAGGAACTGCCGGTCCAGTGGCGCAAAGGATTCCAGCGCGTGGTCCAGCGGGCTTTGCAACAAGACCCGCACTTCGTCGCCATTGCCGGTATTGGCCAGCGGCAGCACCTGGCTCAACACGCGCTGGCCGTGGAACACATGGATCATCGGCTCGGGGTCGACAGGCCGGTCGCGCAACAGGTCAAGAGCAGCGACCTGGTATGCCTGCGGCTGGGTACTGAGCAAGGGGCCCGGCTTGCCGTTGTGCACACTGAGGAACGACACGTCCAGCTTGCTCATGGAGCGCAGTTCATTGGCGAACTGTGCGTCCATGGGAAAGCCCATGACGATGCGCGCGATGGGCAGCGGGTCGAGCACTTCATCCTGCACCAATAAATAAGGCCGACCGTCCATGGCCACGATCAGCCTCTGCAGGCCTTTGCGCCGCGCATGGCGCAGAGCCTGGTCATAGGGGAACAGCTGGCCACGGGTGAGCACCGGCAAGGTGCTGACCATGACCTTGCCCGCCAGGTCCAACACGAAGACTTCGCTGGCACGGATACCCGTGCCGTGGCGACGCAGGGCGGCAAGTATCGGCGCGGTCTGGCCGGCGGCCACGGCGTGTTTGAAAGGGAGATCGGCGGTCAACCAGTCGAGGCCGTATTGCAGGCGCTGCCCGCGCAGGTCGAGCAGACGCTCGAACACCTGCCGGCCGATGCGCAGTTGGACTTGCGCCTGATTTTCCACGGCGCGTGTGGTGGCGGTCTTGACGGCGAAGTAGGTGGCGGCGACCACGACCAGCAACAACAGCGCCAGTACCGCAGCGATGCGGGTTTGGAACGTATGGCGCCACCTCGTTGCGGCGCCCCCCGGCCGCCTTCGCCTTTCCGTGCCGCTGCGTCCCGGTGTCATGTGCATTCCCTGCGAGGGCTGACCTGGCGTCAAAAAAATATCCATTTTTTATGGATATTGGATTTGAAGAGATTAGCTGGGACTTGGGGTAAGTGCACCCAATAAAACCGGGGTTTTTAGCGGCGGTTTATTGGCGACATCAGATTAGCCTCGATCAAACACCTCGGGCGCGCATGAAATCCCCCCAGCGCCGTACCAGGTAGTTGTGTTCGTCCATGACCGAATTCCACACCGCAATATGCCCCATGCGTTGTTCATAGGAGCCGCCGTCGCGCACTTCGCCGATGTCGATCAGCGGCAAGCCATCGCTGCCCGGCAGTTCCTCCCGCGCTGGTTTGCCCGCGTACCAGTAATTCCACTCCGCACGGCTCAAGTGATCGCGGCTACGGGCCGGGTTACCGATGTAGTAGCCCTGCCGCGCCATCACCGCCCCCGGCCAGCCCGACAGCCACCAATTCAAATACGCGTAGGCCGCATCCAGCACCGGCCCCTTGGCATGGCGCGACAACGACAAGCCCCCAAACCAGGCCCGGTAGCCTTCACGTGGCACCGCCAGGCGGTATTTCACGCCGGCGCGGTGCAGGCGCATCAAGGTCGGCGACCACAGACTCTGGATATCGATGCTCGGGCTGAGCATCAGTTGAGCGGCTTCTTCGTCATCGGACCAGAACGCCGCAAAGTGCCCTTCCTTCTGCTTGCGCACCAGGATGTCGGCCAGCACATCGATCTCTTCGATGCTCATGTTGCCGATGTCGCTGAAGCTGGCCAGCCCCGCTCCCTGCACCGCCAGTGCGGCATCCAGGGCGCCGATGGCGGCGTCACTTTGCAAGGCCGTGCGCGCACGCCACGCAGGGTCGAGCAGCCAGCCCCAGCTTTCGTTGCCGTGACAGAAACCCTCGGGCAGCCGTTCGGGACGGTAGGCAAAGCTGTCGGCGTTGTGGGTCAGGGGCAGCATGCTGATGCGCTCGGTGACCGTGCTGCCCAGGCTGCCATCGTGTTGCACGAACAACCGCTCGCTGGGCACGCTGCCGCTGCCCAGGCGATCATCGGGTGACAGGCGCCCGCGCTTGGGCAGGTCATTGATCTCATGCCACAACGCGATGCGCCGGGTGTCGATGGGTTGGATCGCCCGGGCCGGCCACACGAAATCGACGTTGTGAAACCACTGGTCGTACAGGTCGTAGCTGTCGGGCTGCATCACGGCGATGCGCTGCGCCTGTTCGACGTCATGCACCTGGTACACCAGGCGAATGCCCAGTTCCTGCTCGGCCCGCACGCGCAGGCATTCGAGCAAGGTGACCGACGTGCCGAGGACCCTTAAGGTGATCATGCCGCGAACCGCCGCGAGAACACATCAAAGGAGCGGCGCAACAGCGCAGGTTCGAGGCCGCGCAGGATAAACACCAGGCGCGATTGACGGTCGCTGCCCGGCCACGCAGGCAGATGCACTGGTGCATGCAGGCAGTGCTGCACGCCATGAATGACGATGGGGGCGTTACTGGCGTTCACGTTGAGCAGTCCTTTGACACGCAGGATTCGTTCGCCGTGGCATCTTAACAGCATCGACAGCCACACCCCGAAACCGACCCAGTCCAAAGGCTGGTCGAAGGTCAGGCTGCACACTTGCGCGGCGCCGTGGGTGGCCGTGGTGGTTTGATGCAGCTGCCAGCGGCCGACTTCAACGGCGGGTTCGGCGCTGCGCAGGCCTTCGCCCAGCAGCAATTGGTCGCCGCTGTGAATGGCATGGGTATCCAGGATCGGCGTGCCGGCATTCAGCGCGCGCAAATGCGCGCGCAGTGCCGTGCAGTCGCCCGCCAGGTCGGTCTTGCTCAACAGCAAGCGATCCGCCGCCGCCACCTGGGCCAGCCATTCCGGATGCAGGCGCTCCTGCAGGGCGGCGTGGCTGGCGTCCACCAAGGTAATTACCAGGCCGATATGAAAACGCCCGCGCAGTTGCACGTCGTTATTCAACGTGGCCAGGATCGGCGCCGGGTCGGCCAGGCCGGTGGTTTCCAGGATCACCCGCTTGAATGCCGGGATTTCACCGCGCTCGCGACGTTGCAGCAAGGTAAGCAACGCCTCCTTCAGCTCGCCACGGATCGAGCAGCACACGCAGCCGCTGGGCAGCAGCACCGTGTCCGGCGCGACCTCTTCGACCAGCAAATGGTCGATGCCGACGTCGCCGAATTCGTTGATCAGCAATGCTGTGTCGCCCAGGCTCTCGCCGTGCAGCAGGCGTTTGAGCAAGGTGGTCTTGCCGCTGCCGAGAAAGCCGGTAATGACGTTGAGGGCGATGCTCATGGGGTGGACTCCAAGTAATCCAACAGGCGTGGGTCGAGGGGGTCCAACGGACGGCCGAGCATGTCCTGCGCCGCCTGCCACAGCTGATCCAGGCCGCTGGCCAGGGCCTGTTTGCCGGTCGCGCCCAACAACAGATAGGACGCACCCTGGAAGTCTTCGACCTTGAGCCGGAACGCCGCCAGCACCTGGTTGATCGCCGCGATCCGGCGCAGGCGTTCACGACGCCTGGGCAGCTCGTCGCCCAGGGGGTCGCTCCAGTGCAGGTCTTCGCCGAGCAACCCGCAGAGTCCGCACATGGCTACACCCCACTCATGGCATGACATCGCCGGAGTTCGGGCCCAGGGTCTGGCCGACGAACAGATTGCCGCCCGGCTCGCTGGCCAGCAGCACGGCGGTGGGCGCCACTTCGTCGGCCAGGCCGAAGCGGCCCAGGGGCAGTTCCCTGGCCTTGGCGCGCTTCCAGTCATCGCTGATGCCACTGACCAACGGCGTCTCAATGGGGCCGGGGGCAATGGCGTTGACCAGTACATTGTCCTTGGCCACTTCCAGCGCCAGGGACTTGGTAAAGCCGATCACCCCGGCCTTGGCGGCGGCGTAATGCGTCAGTTCGGCGCCGCCCTTGATGCCCAGTTGCGAGGCGACATTGATGATCCGCCCCCAACGCTGCGCGAGCATGTGCGGCAGGGCGCGCTGGCTGGCGACGAAGACGCTGGTGAGGTCGACGCGCAGCATGTCGTTCCACATCTCGATGGACAGGTCGACGCAGCGCGCCTGGGTGAGCATGCCCGCGTTGTTGACCAGGATATCGATACCGCCGAACTGCTCGACACAACGGTCGACGCTGGCCTGGGCGCCTTCGACCGTGCCGACGTCGGCCAGGCACTCGAACACCTCGGCGCCGAGGTTGCGGCAGGTGATCGCGGTTTCGGCGAGGCTGGCGGCGTTGCGGTCGGCCAGCACCAGGCGCGCGCCTTCTGCGGCGTAGGCGTGGGCGATGGCGGCACCGATGCCGCTGCCGGCGCCGGTGATGACGGCACGGCGGTGGGTGAGTTGAGTCATGTAGATTCTCCCGAGGCAAACACCGTTCCCCTGTGGGAGCTGGCTTGCCTGCGATAGCGGTGTATCAGTAGATTTATAGGTAGCTGACCCACCGCCATCGCAGGCAAGCCAGCTCCCACATTTTCAGACCGCGTAGATTCAGTCGGGCCAGCGTACGGTTAATCCGCCGTCGATGACGATGCTCTGGCCAGTCAGATAGCTCGACGCTTCACTGGTCAAAAACTGCACCAGCGACGCCACTTCATCGGCCCGCCCTACCCGTCCCAGCGGGATCGCTTTCGCCGCTTTCGCCAAGCCCTCCGGCCCCAGCGAGTTCTTCGCATCCAGCGACTGCGGCGTCTCGATCAGCCCAGGAATCACCGCGTTGCAGCGGATGCCCTTGGCCGCCAGCTCCACCGCCAGCGACCGGCACAACCCCGGCACGCCGGCCTTGGCGGCGGCATAGTGCGAATGTTCCTGCCAGCCGTACACGCCACCGGCAATCGAGGAAATCGCCACCAGCGCGCCGCCTTCGTGCATATGCCGGGTCGCCGCGCGGAAGGTGCGCATCACCCCCGTGAGATCGACATTGAGCATCTCATCCCACAGCGCATCGGTCATCTCCAGCAACGGCGCGCGGCGCAGCAACCCGGCGTTGGCCACGGCGTAATCCAGCCGACCAAAATGCTGCACGGCTTGCGCGGCCAGGGCATCCATCGAGACGGTATCGCCCACGTCCAACGGCAACATCAGGCACTCGCCGCCGGCGGCCTGCACCAGGCTGACGGTGGCCTGCGGGTCATGCGGGTCAGCCGGGTAGTACCCGCCGACCACCGCCACGCCATGGCGCGCATAGGCCAAGGCGAGGGCTTGGCCGATGCCGCTGGCGGCGCCGGTAATCAAGGCAACTTTACGGCTCATCATTGACTCCTTACTGAACGGTTTCCGGACGCACATGGCGCGCGGCAAACATCAACATGCCGGACAAAAAGCACGGCACGGCGCCGAACCACAGCGCGGCGGTCTGCCAGTCACTGCCGGCGGACAACACCTGGGTCGCACCAAAGCCTGCGACCACCGCACCGATCGGGCCCATGGCATGGATGATCGCGCCGCCGGTGGCACGGATGCTGGTGGGGAAACTCTCGCTGATAAAAAACAGCGCCGCCGAATATGGGCCGATCAGGAAGAACAGGCCCAGGCTGTACAACCCGACCACCATCGCCATGTTGCTCGGGCCGAACAGCATCCCGGCGAACGACAACCCGCCGAGCATCCAGCCCAGGCCGATCACGTTGCGACGGCCGATCTTGTCGCCCATCCAGCCGTGGCTCAGGTAGCCGCAATAGCCCACCAGGTTTGACAGCACGAGGATGATCAGCGAGTTCTCGAACGAGATGTGGTGCACGCTGACGATCACCGACGTGCCCAGCACGCTGAACACTTGGATCGCCGCCCAGTTGAGCAACAGCGCGGCACCGATCACCAGCGTGGCACGCCGGGCCGGGCCACGGAAGGCGGCCTTGAGACCGGCCTTGCTGTGCTCGTCGTAGTCCACGCCGTAGGTCTGCGCAACGTTTTGCGCTTCGCTCACCGCACCGCTTTTACGCAGTTGACTGATGCGTTCATGGATCTGGAACTGCGGGCTCTCCTTGAGCTTGCGCGCCATGATCGCAATGACCACAGCCGGGATCGCAGCAAAGATGAAGCAGCCCTGCCAGCCGATGATAGGCAGCAACAGCGCGGTCAACCCGGCGGCGATCAACGCGCCGACCGGCCAACCGCCCTGCACCAGGCTGTAGATGAAGCCGCGACGCTTGGTCAGCCGCGGGTCTTCGGAGGCGCCGTACAACTCGGTCAAATAGGTGGCGTTGACGGTTTCCTCGGCATAACCCAGGCCGCCCAGCGAACGGATCAGGATCAGCGGCGACTTGCCCCACGCTCCACCAATCGCCGTCAGCGCCGAGCACAGCGCGGAACCGGCCACGGTGAAAATAATCCCTTTGCGGCGCCCCAGCTTGTCCACGATCGGTCCGATGGCCAGGGCGACCACGGCGGTTCCCACCGCCACCCAGGTCGCGATTTCAGCTTGCTCCACTTCACCCCAGCCAAAATGCCGGCCGATCTCCGGCAGCAAGGTGCCGAACAGGATGAAGTCGTACACCGCAAACACCCAGGCGAAAAACGCGATCCAGGTGGCAAAACGCACCTCCTGGGAGGTCAGTTGCCGGGGTTTCCAGCCAGTCAGGTCAAGCTTGTTGTAGATGGACATAGATCGCGCCTCAGGGGGTGGGAGCAAAGGTTCAGGTACGCGGTTGACGGCGGATGAAGTCATCGGCGATTTCGTCAAAGGTGACGAAGCGCACGCCGGCATGACTCTGGATGTGTTCGATCAGGCGCTCGAGCATCAGCAGCACTTGCGGGCGGCCGGACACATCGGGGTGGATGGTCATGGTGAACACGGCGTGTTCGTGTTCGCGGTAGACCCAGTCGAACTGGTCGCGCCACATTTCTTCGAGGTGACGCGGGTTGACGAAGCCGTGGCTGTTGGGGGCTTTCTTGATGAACATCATCGGCGGCAGGTCGTCGAGGTACCAGTTGGCCGGGATCTCCACCAGGTCGGTTTCTTCGCCGCGCACCAGGGGCTTCATCCAGGTATCGGGGTGCTGGATGTAGTCGATCTTGGTCCAGGTATCGCCCTTGCGCACGTAATAGGGGTGGAAGTCGTTGTGCATCAGGCTGTGGTCGTACTTGATGCCTTTTTTCAGCAGCAGCTCATTGGTGACCTTGCTGAATTCCCACCATGGCGCCACGTAGCCGGTGGGGCGCTTGCCGGTGACCTGGGTGATCAGTTCGATGGACTTGTCGAGGACGATTTCTTCCTGCTCGGCGGTCATCGCGATCGGGTTTTCGTGGCTGTAGCCGTGCACGCCGATCTCATGGCCGGCATCGGCCACGGCCTTCATTTGCTCGGGAAAGGTTTCCATCGAGTGGCCGGGGATAAACCAAGTGGTGCGCAGGCCGTAGCGTTCGAACAGTTTGAGCAGGCGTGGCGCGCCGATTTCACCGGCGAACAGGCCGCGGGAGATATCGTCCGGCGAGTCTTCGCCGCCGTAGGAACCGAGCCAGCCGGCGACGGCGTCAACGTCGACGCCGAATGCACAGAGGATGTCTTTAGCCATGGTGTGTCTCCTTAAATAGTCATTACGGATTCGACGGACAACGCCGCGCGCAGCAGGCGTGCGTCTTCTCCCGTCGGGGCGCTGAGCAGCAACCCGGTGGGCAGGCCCTGGGCATCGCGGCCGCTGGGCAGGGTCACGCCTGGCATGTCGAGCAAACTGCCGGGCATGGTCAGGCGCAGGGTGGCGAGGTTGGTGGTGACGAACAGGTCATCGTCGGCTTCAAGCGCCGCCAACGCCGGGGCGACGTGGGCGACGGTCGGGGTGATCAGGACGGCGCCGTCGAGGTCTTCGATCAGTTGCTGTTGCAGGCGACGGCGCGCGTCGGTCAGGTGGATCAGTTGGCGCGCCGGCAGCGAACGCGCGGTTTCAAGGCGGCGGCGCACGCGTGGGTCGAGCTGGTCGGCTTCGGGGCTGTCGAGCAACGCTTGGTGCAGGGCGAAGGCTTCGAAGGCGCCGAGCCAGCCGTGGTGTTTGATCAGCTCCAGCGTCGCCTGGAAGGCCGGGCATTCGCGCTCTTCCACCAGCGCGCCGTGGGCCTTGAGCTGCTCCACCGCGCGCAGCAGGTTGTTGCGCACGGCGGGTTCGACATCCTGCTGCGCCAGCACGAAGCGCTGGCCCTTGAGGCTGCGGGCGACGTGGGTGTGGGTGCGGCCATGCAGCAAGTCGTCGACGGCCAGGGCATCACGCACGCTGCGGCTTATCGGGCCGAGACTGTCGAGGCTGTGCGCCAATGGAAACACGCCGTCGCGGCTGTAGCGCCGACTGCTGCCGCGGTAACCCACCAGACCGTTGAACGCCGAGGGGATGCGAATGGAACCGGCCGTGTCGGTGCCCATGGCGATGGGCACGATGCCAGCGGCCACGGCCACGGCCGAGCCCGAAGACGATCCGCCGGGGATGCGCGGTTGATCCGTACCATGGGGATTGTGCGGCGTGCCGAAATGGGGGTTCAGGCCCAGGCCGGAATAGGCCAGTTCACTGAGGTTGGTCTTGCCCACGCTGACCATCCCGGCACGACACAACAGGCCGACGGTGGGCGCATCGAGCAACGCGACGGGCGCATGGCGGCGGTAGGCGGCGCCCGCCGTGGTGATGCTGCCGGCCACGTCGAACAGATCCTTCCAGGCCAGCGGCACGCCATCGAACACGCTCAACGGCTGGCCGGCGCGCCAACGCGCGGCGGCGGCTTCGGCTTCACGGCGGGCGCGCTCGGGCGTCAGGCTGATAAATACCGACGGAACCTGGCTTGCCTTATCGAGTGCCTGTTCGAGGGCTTGCACCGGGTCACTGCGACCGCTGGCGAAGCCCTCGGCCATTGAAGTGGCGTCTGACATCGGGTTGACCCTCACAAAACGTACATATTAATAAAATGTACATTTTACAAAGGCAGCTTTCGTGCCAGTCTGTGTTCAACGGGTTTTGCCCAAGCCGGGATTTACCACCAGAGCCACGGGGTAGATGGTTTTGACGAAGGGAAAAAATCTGGGCTGGTCGTCGCCGAAGACGTTGAATGAAATAATGTATCCTTTATTAATAAGTACATTTTAGTGCAGAAAAGTAACAATTTTTCTGTCGAGGCCCCAAAAACGTGCCGCTGACGTGGCGCAGAGTGACAGGCGCATCTATGAGAGAATCCCCGGCCAACCGTCCCTACACCTCTGAGAACGCAATGAAAGCAGTGTCCGCCTCGGCCTCACGTTACGCGATGATTCACAAAGTGATGCGCGACGCGATTGTCAACGGCACCGCCCGCCATGGGCTGGTGTTGCTGGAAGCGCCGCTGGCCGAACTGTTCGGCACCAGCCGCGTGCCGGTGCGCAAGGCCCTGGACCTGCTGCATGACGAAGGCTTGATCTGCCGCTTCAACGGCCGGGGCTACCTCATCAACCCGCAAGGCCTGGCCATGGAGCCGCTGCGCCTGCCCTTGAGCCATGCGCACCTGGGGCTTAACGGTGAGGACGAGTTGGTGGACACGCGGCCGCTGGGCGAGCGCATTGTCGAGGAAATCGGCGCGGCGTTGTCTACCTGCATTGCCTTCGGCCATTACCGCCTGGATGAGCAAGCCGCCGCCGACCACTACGGCGTCAGCCGCGCGGTGGTGCGTGAAGCGCTGATGCGCCTGCGCGACCGTGGCTTGGTCGAGAAGGAACCTTACTCGCAATGGCTGGCGGGGCCTTTGACCGCGCGGGAAGTCACCGAAGACTACGAGCTGCGCGCTTGCCTGGAGCCCGAAGCCCTGCGCCAGAGCGCGCCCAACCTCGACCGCGAGCTGCTCGAAGCCATGCTGCAACGCGTGCTGGACGCCCAGAACAGCCCGCAGTGCAGCCTGGAAGCCATCGAGCGGATCGAGGAGGATTTGCACCAACGCTGCTTGGCCGGCCTGCAGAATCGCAAGATCGCAGCGCTGATTCGTCAGGGGCAGAGCCCGATGATCATCAGCCGGATTTTTTATCGATTGCTGGGGATCGGCGCCGATCCGGCGATGTTGGCCGAACATCGGTTGATTCTGGAGTTGTTGCTGCATGGGGCGTTTGATGCGGCGGCTTTGAATTTGCGTGAGCATTTGCAGCGGGCGCGGCAGCGGATGTTGCAGCGGTTGAAGGTGCTGTCGGTGTTGCCCGAACAGCCGCTCCCTGGCTATCTGCATAAAATCAGCTGACCTTGCGCTTACGTGGCGGCCTTAGGGCCGACCATGTCGTGGGTTTTGACCGGGTACATATCCGTTATTTGGTGACGGCGGCTTATGGTTCCGCCCTTACGGCGGGTCACTTTGGAAAAGAGCCCCAAAGTAACCAAAAGGCTCTTGCCCCACCACTCGGCACCTCGCCTAGGCTCGGTGTGCCCGAACGAAGGCTTGAATCCGTGGGCCGCCGTCATGGGCCATCCATGGCCCAAGACGGCTAACCCGGCGTCCTGCCGGGTTACCCACGGATTCAAGCCTGCGTTCGGCCAGCGTGGTTGATGGGGCGCCTGAGATCAAAATCAAAAGCCAGATCAAAAGCCAGATCAAGAGCCAGAGCCAGAGCCAGAGCCAGAGCCAGAGCCAGAGCCAGAGCCAGAGCCAGAGCCAGAGCCAGAGCCAGAGCCAGAGCCAGAGCCAGAGCCAGAGCAGATTAGGTGGCACTCCACCGATCTGCTTTTCTGTGGGAGCTGGCTTGCCTGCGATGCTGTCACTTCGGTACATCAGGCACACCGGGTTGCTGCCATCGCAGCATAGGTATCTACACAACTTTCAGAGGCTGACTTCATCCTCTGTGGGAGCTGTCGAGCTTTAGCGAGGCTGCGAAAGCGGAGTGTCAGGCGAAGAAAATGCCAGCAGTGCCGCCGCCTTCGCAGCCTCGCTGGGGCTCGACAGCTCCCACATTTTGAACCGAGTTCGACATCAATACCGGTCGGTTCTAAGGCCGCCGCAGGGTCTGTGTGACGACAAATACCATGCAATATGTTGCTATCTCACCCCCACTATTGAAACCACCACCACCCTGCCCCATCTAAGCACCATACTTACTGATGCAGGTGCCCCATGAGCGACCAGCAAGAATCCCCTGATTACGACATCAACGATTACGCAGACCCCGAAAACGCCGAACACGCCGCCTCGTCCAACACCGGCCTGGCCCTGCCTGGGCAAAACCTGCCGGACAAGGTCTATATCATCCCGATCCACAACCGGCCTTTCTTCCCGGCGCAAGTGCTGCCGGTGATCGTCAATGAAGAGCCGTGGGCCGAGACGCTGGAGCTGGTAAGCAAGTCCGACCACCATTCCCTGGCCCTGTTCTTCATGGACACGCCGCCGGAAGACCCGCGCCACTTCGACACCTCCAGCCTTCCGCTGTACGGCACGCTGGTGAAGGTGCACCACGCCAGCCGCGAAAACGGCAAGCTGCAGTTCGTCGCCCAGGGCCTGACCCGCGTGCGAATCAAGACCTGGCTCAAACACCACCGCCCACCGTACCTGGTGGAAGTCGAATACCCGCACCAGCCAAGCGAGCCGACCGATGAGGTCAAGGCCTACGGCATGGCGCTGATCAACGCGATCAAGGAACTGCTGCCGCTCAACCCGCTGTACAGCGAAGAGCTGAAGAACTACCTCAACCGCTTCAGCCCCAACGACCCGTCGCCGCTCACCGATTTCGCCGCCGCCCTCACCTCGGCCACCGGTAACGAGTTGCAGGAAGTGCTGGACTGCGTGCCCATGCTCAAGCGCATGGAAAAAGTCCTGCCGATGCTGCGCAAAGAAGTGGAAGTGGCGCGCCTGCAAAAAGAACTGTCCGCCGAAGTGAACCGCAAGATCGGCGAGCACCAGCGGGAATTTTTCCTCAAGGAACAGCTCAAGGTCATCCAACAGGAGCTGGGCCTGACCAAGGACGACCGCAGCGCGGATGTCGAGCAGTTCGAACAACGCCTTGAAGGCAAAACGCTGCCGGCCCAGGCGAAAAAACGCATTGATGAAGAACTGAACAAACTGTCGATCCTGGAAACCGGTTCGCCGGAATACGCGGTGACGCGCAATTACCTGGACTGGGCCACCTCAGTGCCCTGGGGCGTGTACGGCGCGGACAAGCTCGACCTGAAACACGCGCGCAAGGTCCTGGACAAACACCATGCGGGCCTGGATGACATCAAGAGTCGCATCCTCGAGTTCCTCGCGGTGGGCGCCTATAAAGGCGAAGTCGCCGGCTCCATCGTGCTGCTGGTGGGGCCGCCGGGCGTGGGCAAGACCAGCGTGGGCAAATCCATCGCCGAGTCCCTGGGCCGGCCGTTCTATCGCTTCAGCGTCGGCGGCATGCGCGACGAGGCCGAGATCAAGGGTCATCGCCGTACCTACATTGGCGCCATGCCGGGCAAGTTGGTGCAGGCGCTCAAGGATGTGGAAGTGATGAACCCGGTGATCATGCTCGACGAGATCGACAAGATGGGCCAGAGCTTCCAGGGCGACCCGGCGTCGGCGCTCCTGGAAACCCTGGACCCGGAGCAGAACGTCGAATTCCTCGACCACTACCTGGACCTGCGCCTGGACCTGTCCAAAGTGCTGTTCGTGTGCACCGCCAACACCCTGGACTCGATCCCCGGCCCACTGCTGGACCGCATGGAAGTGATTCGCCTGTCGGGCTATATCACCGAAGAAAAAGTCGCCATCGCCAAGCGCCACCTGTGGCCAAAACAGCTGGAAAAAGCCGGGGTGGCGAAAAACACCCTGTCCATCAGCGACGGCGCCCTGCGCGCCTTGATTGACGGTTATGCCCGCGAGGCCGGGGTGCGCCAACTGGAAAAACAACTGGGCAAACTGGTGCGCAAGGCGGTGGTCAAGCTGCTGGATGCGCCGGACTCGGTGATCAAGATCGGCAACAAGGACCTGGAAAGCTCCCTGGGCATGCCGGTATTTCGTAATGAGCAGGTGCTGTCCGGCACCGGCGTGATCACTGGCCTGGCCTGGACCAGCATGGGCGGCGCGACCTTGCCGATCGAGGCGACGCGTATCCACACGCTCAACCGCGGCTTCAAGCTCACCGGGCAACTGGGTGAAGTGATGAAGGAGTCTGCCGAAATTGCCTACAGCTACATCAGCTCGAACCTGAAGTCGTTTGGCGGTGATCCGAAGTTCTTTGACGAAGCCTTCGTGCACTTGCATGTGCCGGAAGGTGCCACGCCGAAAGACGGCCCGAGTGCGGGGGTGACCATGGCCAGTGCGTTGCTGTCGCTGGCACGCAACCAGCCGCCGAAAAAAGGCGTGGCCATGACTGGAGAGCTGACGCTGACCGGGCATGTGCTGCCGATTGGCGGTGTGCGCGAGAAGGTGATCGCGGCGCGGCGCCAGAAGATTCATGAGCTGATCCTGCCGGAGCCGAATCGGGGCAGTTTCGAGGAATTGCCGGAGTACCTTAAAGAAGGCATGACCGTGCACTTTGCCAAGCGGTTTGCGGATGTAGCTAAAGTGCTTTTCTGATAGGTCTTCAACGTCTGTAAGGGCCTCTTCGCGAGCAAGCCCGCTCCCACATTTGACCGAGTACATCTTATGGAATGCGGTCGAATGTGGGAGCGGGCTTGCTCGCGAAGGCGCCAGCTCGGCCAGCACAAAGCCATCTGTCACACCTCGTCCCATCTTCGGTTATGCTCGCCCTTCGTCGCCCATCAACGGAGCCTCCATGACCGCTGCCCGCCTGCTTCTCCCCTTGAGCCTTGCCCTGCTGGCCGCCTGCGCCAGTGCCCCAAAGCAAAACGTCACCGTGGACAACCAGGACGCTTGCCCGCTTGCGCTTAAAAACGGACAAAACCTGATCCTCACCCTGCCGAGCAACCCCACCACCGGTTACCGCTGGGCCATCCAGGACTCCGCTGGCGGCGTGTTGCGCGCGTTGAGCCCCGAGGTCTACAGCAGTTCGGAATCCGGCGTGATCGGTGGCGGTGGTCAGTCGACCTGGCGCTTCCAGGCCTTCAACGCAGGCCAGGGCCGTTTGCGCCTGACCTCCCAGCAACCCTGGGAGCCGGAGGCTGAACCTGTCGAGACCTTTGACTGCGCCATTACGGTGAATTGAAATGCCTTGACTGATTGGTGTGTTGATGACGGTGGAATTTTAGAGAGAAAGCGACCGACTTATAACGACCACTCCCGGCACATATAAGAAAGCCATCTATCAGACTGTTACTTTTGACAGTTATAAAACTCAGCCATTTTTCATAGGTTTCCGGTACGCCATAAACAATCAAGTGTATGGCCAATCAGGTACCGATCATGAATACGAAGAAGCCCTACACAGCACCCACCGGCACCTTTACCGCCAACATCGATGGTGTCCCGAACTTCAACGATGATATTCGCCAACTTACGGCTGGTCGCTCACTGGAAATCGCCGGAACACAAGACAACGCTAATAGTCTGGTACGGACGATCGCCATTGCTCTCGACCCTGATATTCCAGATGGAATCTATGACTTCGAGGCCGACCGGGAAATCCGCCAACTCGGATTGATTGCTTCAGGTTCCCAATTTTATGTAACTGAAAGCGGCGAGATATCTGTAAATTTTGATCGTCTCGGGGATCACTATCAAGGAGCAGTAAAAATCAAAGCCTATGACCTCTGGACGGGGGAGTATATTTATGTAGACGGAGTATTTGATCTTCGCGGCATCACCCCGGTTCATACATGCAAACACCAATAGCGACCGATACCCAGGTCACTTCCACATCGCTAAGTGGAAGTGACCATATGGATAATGCAGCCTGCCGCCGCTGTTTATGAGACAACCCGCGCATCAATGCACCAACTTGGCTAAAATGCCGGCCTTTCCCCCTCGTCGCCGGAACAACCGTGAGCAAAGAACCCGATCGCCTATTCGCCCAGCCCCTGCCGCAGGTGCCGGACTTCGCCTTTAACGAGGACGTGGTGCGGGTGTTCCCGGACATGATCAAGCGTTCGGTGCCCGGTTACCCGACCATCGTTGAAAATCTCGGCGTGCTCGCGGCGCAGTTTGCCCAGCCGGACAGCGTGCTTTATGACCTGGGCTCGTCCCTGGGCGCGGTCACCCAGGCGTTGCGCCGCCACGTGCGCACCGATGGCTGCCGGGTGATCGCCGTGGATAACTCGGCGGCGATGGTCGAGCGCTGCCGCGAATACCTCAATGGCCAGGACTCGATGTTTCAGGAGTTGCTGCCGGTTGAAGTGATCGAGGGCGATATCCTCGCGCTGCAGTTCCAGCCGGCTTCGGTGGTGGCGTTGAACTTCACCCTGCAATTCATTGCGCCCGATGAACGCCTGGCGTTGCTCTCGCGCATCCGCCAGTCACTGTTGCCGGGCGGTGCGTTGATTCTTTCGGAGAAGCTGCGTTTCAACGATCCGCAAGAACACGCGCTGCTCACCGATTTGCACATCGCGTTCAAACGCGCCAACGGCTACAGCGAACTGGAAATTGCCCAGAAGCGCAGCGCCATCGAAAACGTCATGAAGCCCGACAGCCTCGACGAACACCGCGAACGCCTGCTGGCGGCGGGGTTCTCCAAAGTCGTGCCGTGGTTCCAGTGTCTTAACTTTGCCTCGTTGATTGCCTTGCCATGATTGATCTGTCCCCCCTCGCCCGCCACTTGGTCGGCACTCCCTTGGCCGTGTGGGCCCAGGGCCTGCAAGCGCAACTCGATAGCAAGATGGAAAAAGGTCATGGCGACCTGGAGCGCTGGCAGAGCGCGCTGGATGCGCTGCCGAAGATCATGCCGGCCGAAGTCGACTTGCTGACCGGCCTGGTGCTGGACACCGACTGCGACGACGCCACCCGTGCACAGATGCACACCGCGCTGATGGGGTTGAGCCCCTGGCGCAAGGGGCCGTTCCACCTGTTCGGTGTGCATGTGGACACCGAATGGCGCTCGGACTGGAAGTGGTCGCGCGTCGCACCGCACCTGGACCTCAGGGGCAAGCGCATCCTGGATGTCGGCTGCGGCAACGGTTACTACATGTGGCGCATGCTCGGCGCCGGCGCCGACAGTGTGATCGGCGTCGACCCGAACTGGCTGTTCTTTTGCCAGTTCCAGGCGGTGCAGCGCTACCTGTCCGAGCCCAGGGCCTGGCACTTGCCGTTCCCGTTTGAAGACCTGCCGGCGAATCTGGAAGGGTTTGACACGGTATTTTCCATGGGTGTGTTCTATCACCGCCGTTCGCCGATCGAGCACTTGCTCGCGCTCAAAGACACCCTGGTCAAGGGCGGCGAGCTGGTGCTGGAAACCCTGGTGGTCGAAGGCGATCAGCAACAGGTGCTGGTGCCGGAAGATCGCTACGCGCAGATGCGTAACGTGTGGTTCCTGCCGTCGGTGCCGGCGTTGATGCTATGGCTGCGTCGCGCGGGCTTCAGCGATGTACGCTGTGTGGACGTCAGTGTGACCACGGTCGAGGAACAGCGTGGAACGGCGTGGATGAAGTTTCAGTCGTTGAGTGACTTTCTCGATCCGCAGGATCACAGCAAGACCATTGAAGGGCTGCCGGCGCCGATGCGGGCGGTGATCATCGCCAAGAAGTAAGCCCTAATTCCCCTGAAGGAATGGGATCCCCTGTGGGAGCGGCGGTGCGACGATTCGACTTGCTCGCGAAGGCGGAGTGTCAGTCACCTTATATAGGGCTGACCCACTGCATTCGCGAGCAAGCCCGCTCCCACATTTTGGTCCTCGGTGTTCTTTAGAGTGCTGGCCTGGCCCGCCGAGCCTTGAAGAATTCACTCAGCACAGTCCCACATTCCTCTGCCAACACCCCCCCTTCAAACAGCACCCGGTGATTCAAAAAGCCCTGGGTAAAAAACTGCCCCTGGCTTTGCACAATCCCCGCCTTGGGTTCCAACGCGCCGTATACCACCCGGGCCACCCGGGCATGCACGATCAAACCCGCGCACATGCTGCACGGTTCCAGGGTTACATACAGGGTGCTGCCCACCAGCCGGTAGTTGCTGATGGCTTGCGCCGCCGCGCGGATGGCGACCATTTCGGCATGGGCGCTGGGGTCGTTGCCGCTGATCGGGCAGTTGAAGCCGCGGCCGATGATTTCGCCGTCCTGCACCAGCACCGCGCCCACCGGCACTTCGCCCAATGCGGCGCCTTGGGCGGCCAGGGCCAGTGCTTCGCGCATGAAGTCCTGGTCGCGGCTGCGGTCGATGATCGCGGTGGGGCGAAACTGGCGCATCACGCTACCTCGATGGCGGCCATCAGGCCGGTTTCCATGTGGTCGATCACGTGGCAATGGAACATCCATACCCCCGGGTTATCCGCCACCAACGCCACGCGCGCGCGCTCGTTCTTGCCCAGCAGGTACGTGTCGGTGAAGTAAGGGATCACCTTGTGGCGGTTCGAGGCGATCACTTTGAAGCTCATGCCATGCAGGTGGATCGGGTGCTGGTATTGGGTCATGTTCTTGAGTTCGAAGATGTAGCTCTTGCCCTTTTCCAGCTTGGCGATGGGGCGGTCGGCGCAGGTTTTGTCGGTGATGTCCCAGGCTTTGCCGTTGATCTGCCACAGGCTCGGCGGCTTGCCGTCATCCACAGAGACGGAGCCCACCCATTCGAAATTGAAGTTGAGTTTCTCGGCATTGGCCAGGTCCGGCTCGCTGATCGGGTTGGCGGGCAGTGCGGGCGGCCATTGCGCGGGGGCATCCGTGCTGGCCACCGAACGGAACGTGCCAAGGCGCACCGGGCCGTTGCGGATCGACAGTTCTTCGCCGGCCGGCGGGGCCTTGATCGCCAGGCAGATGCGCATGCCGGGGCCCAGCCAGTATTCCTTGCCCAGCGGGCGCGGTTCGATGGGGTTGCCGTCCAGGGCGTAGATCTGCGCCTCGACATCCGGAATATTGAGGCGATAGGTCAAGGTGTTATCGAGGTTGAGCAGGCGCACGCGGGTGATCTGCCCGGCCGGCAGATCGATCACCGCCTGGGATACGCCATTGATCGTCGACAGCCGCCCGGCGGTGCCGCCACGCGCGGCTTCACGGGGAATACTGAAGGCGACGAACGCGCCCTCTTCGTCCACATGCCAGCTTTTCAGGCTCAGGGTACGTTCGTGCTTGAAACCGGTGGGCTCGCGTTCTTCGATGATCAGCGGGCCCACCAGGCCACGGCCGAGTTCCTCGCTGCTGTTCACATGGGGGTGATACCAGTAGCTGCCGGCGTCCGGCACACGGAATTTGTAGTCGAAGTATTCGCCGGGCAGCACTGGCAATTGCGAGACGTAGGGCACGCCGTCCATTTCCAGCGGCAGGCGGATGCCATGCCAATGGATGGTGGTAGCGACCGGCAGGTGGTTGATAAAGCGCACCCGCAGCCATTCGCCCTGGCGCACCCGCAACTCGGTGCCGGGCGCCGAGGAGCCGAACGCCCAGGCTTGGGTCTTGTGCCCCGGCACCAGTTCCACGTCCAGCGGTGCGGCGATCAGCTCGTAATCGTGCCCAGCCTCGGCCTCGGCAACTTTCCCCAGCCAATAGCGGTAGGCGCCACCGGCCCCCACACCCACTACGGCCAGGCCTGCAAGACCACCCAGGATTTGTCGACGGGAAAAGGATCGGGACACAACAACCTCGCGTATCGGCGGCAGGCCAGGGGCCCGCGAAGGGCTGATACGATACACCTGCACCGGCTAAACAGTAAGGCTTCGCATTGCCGCATTGCCGCATGGCCGAGTTCTGGAATTCGCTGCGGACCCAATGTGGGAGCGGGCTTGCTCGCGAAGGCGGTGTGTCAGTGAGTACATATTTGACTGATACACCGCATTCGCGAGCAAGCCCACACATTTTGCTCCTCAGTGTGCTTTAGACTGGGCTCGCTTAGGACTTGGTGGCCGCCAGGATCAGCGCTTTCATCTCGGCCACCGCCCCCTTGAAACCGACGAACAGCGCGTGGGCCACCAGTGCGTGGCCGATGTTCAGTTCGTTGATACCCTTGATCGCGGCCACGGCCTCGACGTTGTGGTAGTGCAGGCCATGGCCGGCATTGACGATCAGGCCCTGATTGAGACCGCAGCTCACGCCCTCAATGATGCGTTGCAGCTCGTCGGCCACTTCGGTCGGGGTGGTGGCGTCGGCGTAACGCCCGGTGTGCAGTTCGATCGCTGGTGCACCGACACGGCGCGAGGCTTCGATCTGACGCTCGTCGGCGTCGATGAACAACGAGACTTCACTGCCGATTTTCGACAGGCGCTCCACCGCCGCCTTGATCCGCGCTTCCTGGCCGGCCACGTCGAGGCCGCCTTCGGTGGTCAGCTCCTGGCGGGTTTCCGGCACCAGGCAGATATGCGCCGGGCGGATGCGCTCGGCGAACTGCATCATTGCTTCGGTGACGCCCATTTCGAAGTTCATGCGGGTTTGCAGCACGTCCTTGAGCAGCAGCACGTCGCGCTCCTGGATGTGGCGGCGGTCTTCGCGCAGGTGCACGGTGATGCCGTCGGCGCCCGCTTCTTCGGCGTCCAGCGCGGCCTTGACCGGGTCAGGGTAGCGGGTGCCCCGGGCCTGGCGCAGGGTGGCGACGTGGTCGATGTTGACGCCAAGAAGAATGCGATTGCTGGTGGTCACGGAAGCGCTCCTGAAAAGGGAAAGAATCGGTGCACAGCATACACGGGGATGTCAGGGCTTTCGAAACAACTCGCGACTGACCAGCGGCCGCCCGCCCAGGTGCACCGCCAGGGCCTGGCGCATCAGACGCTTGGCGGCGGACAGCGCACCCGGCGCGGTCCAATCCGCTTCGCTCATGGCCAGCAGCTCGGCGCCCTGGAACAGGCCGGGTTGCAGCAGATACACGCGCTCAAGACCGGCGTCCACTTGCAGGCGGTAGAGGCCGTCGGCGGCGATGGGGTCGCCGTGCAGGTCGTTGGACAGTTCGAAGCCGTAGCCCAGGTCGTCGAGCAAGCGCCATTCGAAGGCGCGCAGCAGTGGTTCCAGCGGGCGGCCTTCGGCCAACGCCAACAGGGTTGCAGCATAGTGATCGAAGACGCCGGGGTGGGGGTCTTCAGCAGGGAGCAGGCGGATCAGCAGCTCATTGAGATAGAGGCCGCTGAATAGGGCCTCGCCATTGAGCCAGGCGGAGGTGCCGACGCTTTCCAGGCGACCGACGTTCTTCAACTCGCCCTTGCCGCGAAACTCCACGTCCAGGGCCACGAAGGGCCGCGCCAGCGTGCCGGCCTTGCCCCGCGCGCTACGCAAGACCGCGCGCAGGCGACCTTGGGGCGTGAGGAAGTCCACCAGAGCGCTGGTCTCGCGGTAGGCGCGGCTGTGCAGGACGTAGGCGAGTTGGCTGGGGGGGGAAGCGGACATTGGGCTCTCTTCGCAGAACGTGAAACAGCGCCGATCCAATGTGGGAGCGGGCTTGCCCGCGATGGCGGTCTCACAGTCAACATCTCTGCTGAATGTTACATCCTCATCGCGGGCAAGCCCGCTCCCACAGTGTATTGCGGTGTGCTCTGAACCGGTTACAGGTCGCCATAACCGAGGGAGCGCAACGCACGCTCATCATCGGACCAGCCACCCTTCACCTTCACCCACAGGTTGAGCATGATCTTGGAGTCGAACAGCAATTCCATGTCCTTGCGCGCCTCGGTGCCGATACGCTTGATGCGCTCGCCCTTGTCGCCAATGATGATCTTCTTCTGGCCATCGCGTTCGACGAGGATCAGCGCATGGATGTGCAAGGTCTTGCCCTGCTGCTTGAACTCTTCGATTTCGACGGTGATCTGGTACGGCAGCTCGGCGCCCATCTGGCGCATGATTTTCTCACGCACCAGTTCGGCGGCGAGGAAACGGCTGCTGCGGTCGGTGATCTGGTCTTCCGGGAAGAAGTGCTCGTTCTCCGGCAGGTAGCCGGCGATTACGCGCTCCAGAGCTTCGAGGTTATGCCCGTGCTGGGCCGAGATCGGCATGATCTGGGCATTGGGCAGTTGTTCCTGCAGCCAGGTCAGGTGCGGCATCAGCTCGGCTTTGTCTTCGATGCGGTCGGTCTTGTTCAGCGCGACGATCAACGGGCCGGTGACGTACTGCACACGCTCGAGGACCATCTGGTCCTCATCGGTCCACTTGGTGCGGTCGACCACGAAGATCACCACGTCGACGTCTTTCAACGCCGCCGACGCGGTTTTGTTCATGTAGCGGTTGAGGGCTTTCTCGCCGCCTTTGTGCATGCCCGGGGTGTCGACGTAGACCGCTTGCACGCTGCCTTCGGTCTTGATGCCCAGCATGTTGTGACGGGTGGTCTGCGGCTTGCGCGACGTGATAGCCAGCTTCTGGCCGAGGATGTGGTTGAGCAGCGTGGACTTGCCCACGTTGGGACGGCCGACGATGGCAACATAGCCACAGCGTGTTGCGGTTGAATCAGTCATGGCCATTCTCCACGCCCAGGGCAATCAGTGCTGCAGCGGCCGCTACCTGTTCGGCAATACGACGGCTCACACCCTGACCTCGGCTTTTTTCATTCAGTAAGGTGATTTCACATTCCACGAAGAACACGCGGCAATGCGGCTCGCCCTGGATATCCACCACTTCGTAGCGTGGCAGTTCGCAACCACGGGACTGCAGGTATTCCTGCAGACGGGTCTTGGGATCTTTGTTGGTGTCGACCAATGTGAGGCTTTCGATTTCCGAAGCCAGCCAGGCGACCACGCGCTCCTTGGCCGTTTCCATCCCCGCATCAAGGTAGATGGCACCGATCAAGGCTTCCAGGGCATCCGCCAGGATCGACTCGCGACGGAAACCGCCGCTCTTCAATTCACCGGAACCCAACCGCAGGTACTCGCCCAAGCCGAAACCTCGTGCCAGCACGGCCAGGGTCTCGCCTTTCACAAGGCGTGCACGCAGGCGCGAAAGCTGGCCTTCGCGCGCTTGAGGAAAACGCTCGAACAGCGCCTCACCGGCGGCGAAGTTGAGGATGGCATCACCGAGGAATTCCAGGCGTTCGTTGTTGCGCCCTGCAAAGCTGCGGTGTGTGAGGGCAAGGACCATCAATTCCTGGTCCTTGAAGGTGTAGCCGAGCTGGCGCTCGAGACGACTTAAAGAAACGCTCACGGTTTACCCATATCTGTTTGGTGGCACCGGCGGCCATCGACGATTGACGCAGTGTTCAAATTCAAATCCTGGTTGGTGCTGCATGAGGCAGGACCGATTTGTCCCCACCCCAGAAAAGCATTCGGCGCTGTGTTCACAGCGCCGCCTGTATTACTTGATCAGCCCGACCCGCGAGAAATTCGGCAGGTGGCTGAGTTTGGGTTCCGGCCAGCTCATCCAGACCGCAAAGGCCTTGCCGACGATATTCTGGTCGGGAACCATGCCCAGCAGGTCCTTGGGAATGTTGGGATCATCCCAGTACCGGCTGTCATTGGAGTTGTCACGGTTGTCGCCCATCATGAAATAGTGCCCGGCCGGCACTTTCCACTGGCCGTCCGGCGTGGCGCGGTAGCGGCTCATTTCCTTGCGGATCTGGTGCTCGACCGCACCGAGTTTTTCCTGATACAGCTCGGCGCTGCCCAGGGTGTTCGGCTCGGACCCCAGCAGCTTCTCGGCCACCGACTCACCGTTGATGAACAGGCGCTTGTCGCTGGTGTAGCGAATCACGTCGCCCGGCAGGCCGACCACACGCTTGATGTAGTTGACGTTCGGGTCGCTCGGGTAGCGGAACACCATCACATCGCCGCGCTGCGGGTCGCCGATTTCGATGACCTTCTTGTCGATCACCGGCAAACGGATCCCGTAGGAAAACTTGTTCACCAGGATGAAGTCGCCCACGTCCAGGGTAGGTTTCATCGACCCCGACGGGATCTGGAACGGCTCCACCAGGAACGAACGCAACACCAGCACGATGAACAGCACCGGGAAGAACGATTTGCCGTATTCAACCAGCAAAGGCTCTTTGTTCAGCTTCTCGACCACCACCGCATCGGGCTGGCTGACGCTGCCCTGATAGGACGCGATAGCCGCCCGGCGACGCGGGGCGAAGAACACCAGATCGAGCAATGCCAACAGACCGCAGACGGCAACGGCGATGACCAGCAACAGCGGGAAATTTAGCGACATAGGACCTAACTATCCAACCTGAGCACCGCAAGGAAGGCTTCTTGTGGAATTTCCACGTTGCCCACTTGCTTCATGCGTTTTTTACCGGCCTTTTGCTTCTCAAGCAGCTTGCGCTTACGGCTTACGTCACCGCCGTAGCATTTGGCCAATACGTTCTTTCTGAGTGCCTTGACGGAGGTCCGCGCAATGATCTGCCCGCCAATGGCGGCCTGGATCGCGACGTCGAACATCTGGCGCGGAATCAGCTCTTTCATCTTTTCGGTCAACTGGCGACCTTTATAGTGCGCGTTGTCCTTGTGCACGATCAGTGCCAAGGCATCCACCTTGTCGCCGTTGATCAACACATCCAGCTTCACCAGGTTGGCCGATTGGTAACGGTCGAAATGGTAGTCCAGCGAAGCATAGCCGCGACTGGTGGATTTGAGACGGTCGAAGAAGTCCAGCACCACTTCGTTCATCGGCAAATCGTAGGTCACTTGCACCTGGGTACCGAGAAACAGCATGTCGTGCTGTACGCCACGCTTTTCGATACACAGGGTAATGACGTTGCCCAGGTGTTCCTGCGGCACAAGGATATTGGCGCGCACGATCGGTTCGCGCATGTCTTCGATGGAAGACAGGTCTGGAAGCTTGGACGGGTTGTCGACGTAAATCGTTTCACCGCTCTTGAGCAACAACTCGAAAATAACGGTTGGCGCGGTGGTGATCAGGTCCAGGTCGTATTCGCGCTCAAGGCGCTCCTGGATGATCTCCATGTGCAGCATGCCCAGGAACCCGCAACGGAAGCCGAAGCCCAGGGCGTCGGAGCTTTCCGGGGTGTACTGCAACGACGAGTCGTTGAGGGTGAGCTTTTGCAGGGCTTCGCGGAAGTCTTCGAAGTCGTCGGAGCTGACCGGGAACAGGCCGGCGTAGACCTGTGGCTGGATGCGCTTGAAGCCTGGCAGCACGTCAACGTCGGGGGTGGAGCTCAAGGTCAGGGTGTCACCGACCGGTGCACCGTGGATGTCCTTGATGCCGGCGATGATAAAGCCGACTTCACCGGCCTTCAGGTCAACAGTGGCGGTGTGCTTGGGGTTGAATACACCGACGCTGTCCACCAGGTGGATCTTGCCGGTGGACTTGACCAGGATCTTGTCGCCTTTCTTCACACGGCCGTGGCGCACGCGTACCAGGGAGACAACGCCCAGGTAGTTGTCGAACCAGGAGTCGATGATCAACGCTTGCAGCGGATCTTCGTAGTTGCCGGTGGGCGCGGGGATGGTCTTGACCAGGCGCTCGAGCACTTCGTCGACGCCCAGGCCGGTCTTGGCGCTGCACTCGACGGCGTCGGTGGCGTCAATGCCGATGATTTTTTCGATTTCTTCTTTTACGCGGTCCGGATCGGCTTGCGGCAAGTCGATCTTGTTCAGCACTGGCATCACTTCCAGGCCCTGCTCGATGGCCGTGTAGCAGTTGGCCACGGATTGGGCTTCGACCCCCTGCCCCGCGTCCACCACCAGCAGCGCGCCTTCACAGGCGGCCAGGGAACGGCTGACTTCATAGGTGAAGTCGACGTGGCCCGGGGTATCGATGAAGTTGAGCTGGTACTTGATACCGTCTTTAGCGGTGTAGTACAGGGTAACGCTGTGGGCCTTGATGGTGATCCCGCGCTCGCGTTCGAGGTCCATGGAATCCAGTACCTGGGCTTCCATTTCACGCTCGGCAAGGCCGCCGCACATCTGGATGAATCGATCGGCCAGCGTCGACTTACCATGGTCAATGTGGGCGATGATGGAGAAATTGCGGATATGACTCAAATCACTCACGGATCAACACTCAAAAAGGCTGCAGGCAGATTGCCCGCTGAAAAATAGCCGGGAATTGTACCTGATGCTCGGGCCAGACGTCATCTTTGCTGACCAGAACAAAAATGCCCCGCTTATACAAGCGGGGCATTTTTTTGTGCATAAGCGCGCTATCAACCGGCCCGGCGCAACAGCCAGAACCCGGCCAGGCCGCAGATGGCCGTGGGCACCAGCACCGCGAACAGCGGTGAAAAGCCAAACACCAGGCTCGATGGGCCAAGCAGGTCTTGGGCGATGCGGAAGGTGAACCCTACCAGCACACCGGTAAACACACGCTGGCCGAGGGTTACCGAGCGCAATGGGCCGAAGATGAACGAGATCGCCATCAGCACCAGCGCGGCGGTGACGACCGGTTGCAACACCTTGACCCAAAATGCCAGCCAGTAACGACCATTGTTCAGGCCCTGGTCCTTGAGGTAATGGATGTAACCCCACAACCCGGAGATTGGCAGGCTTTCCGGGATCATCACAACGGTATTGAGCAGCTCCGGCTTGAGGGCGATATCCCACTCCTCGCTCGGCACGTTGATCACCTCAGTGGTGGCCTTGGTGCCTTGGCCGATGTTGCGGAAGTAGGTGGTAGTGACATCGCTGAGTTGCCATTTTTCGCCGCTGTATTGCGCACGTTTGGCGAAGCTCGAGGCCAGCAGGTGGCGTTCCTTATCGAAGGTGTAGCGCGTCACGCCAATCAACAGGCCGCCGGGTTGCACGGCGTTGATGTGGATGAATTGGTCACCCTGGCGATGCCACAGGCCGTGCTTGGCGCTTTGCGCATCGCCCGAACCCTGGGCCAGGGCGCGATTGGCCTGGGCCGTGGTTTCGGCGGGTGGCGCGACGTATTCGCCGATCAGCACGCTGCAGGCCATCAGCAGCAGCATAGGCTTCATTACCGCCCAGACGATACGGCCAATGGACACGCCGGCGGCGCGCATGATGGTCAGTTCGCTGTTGCTGGCCAGACTGCCCAGGCCGATCAGGCAGCCGATCAGCGCGGCCATCGGCATCATGTCGTAGAGCCGACGCGGCGCGGTGAGGGCCACATAGCTCAGCACGTCCCACACGGTATAGGTATCGCTGACGTTGCCCACTTCATCGATGAAGGCGAACAACGACGCCAGCCCCAGGATGATGCCCAATACCGCCAGGATGGCGATCAGTACGCTGCTACCAATGTAGCGATCGAGCTTAGCCACGAGCCAACTCCTTCTGGCCACGACGGCTCTTCATTTTCAAACGGATCGGTTCCCAATAGAGCAGCCCCAGGCCGATCACCAGGAAGATCCCATGCACCCACCACAGGCCCAGGGTCGGCGACAGCTTGCCTTTTTCCAGGGAGCCACGGGCAGAGATCAGGATGGTCAGGTACGCCATGTACAACAGGATTGCCGGCAGCAGCTTGAGGAAACGGCCCTGGCGCGGGTTGACACGCGACAGCGGCACGGCCATCAAGGTCACGATAAATACCAGCAGCGGCAGTGAGATTCGCCATTGCAGCTCGGCGATGGAGCGCAGCTCCTGGCTGCCGAACAGTTCGCTGGTCGGGATGGCGTCGCGGTCGGTAACTTCGTCACTGATATCCGGACGAGCGAGCATCACGCCGTAGGTGTCGTACTGGATGGCGCGGTAATCCGCCATGCCCGGACTGCCATCGTAGCGGTAGCCGTTCTCCAGGATCAGGTAACGACTGCCATCGGGGCGGACTTCCTGGCGACCCGAATCCGCCACCAGTATGGAAATGCCGCGATCCTTCTTGTCCTGGCCCAGGCGTTTCTCGGAGATGAACACCCCGCCCAGGTTGGCGCGGTCGTCGGTCAGGGTTTCAGTGTAGGTCACCCGGGAACCGTCATTGAGCGCCTGGAAACGGCCGGGTTCGAGGGTGTCGAACTCGGTCATCGCGTCCTGTTTGTTCAGCACCAACTGGAACTGCATGGCGCCCTGGGGTGCCAGGCTCAGGCTCAGCCAGGCCACGATCAGCGCGACGCCGGCCGCCGGGATCATGGTCATGCCCAGCAGGCGTTGCTGGCTCATGCCCGTGGCCGAGAGCACGGTCATTTCGCTTTCCAGGTACAAACGGCCATAGGCCAGCAGTATCCCGAGGAACAGGCCCAACGGCAGGATCAGCTGCAAAAAGCCTGGCAGGCGAAAGCCCATGATCAGGAACAGCGAGCCCGGGTCCAGCGCGCCGGAGGCAGCCTGGGCCAGGTATTTGACGAAACGACCACTCATGATGATGACCAGCAGGACCGCACTCACGGCACTCAGGGTCAACAGGACTTCGCGGGACAGATAACGGAAGACGATCAAACCAGACACTCCAGGGTTGTCAGGCTAAGGCGGCCAAACAAGCAAGCATACCGAGTCAGCCCCTCTACACAGGGCCGGCTAAAAAGATGGCGCATTATCCTGTGATTGACCGCGCCTGTCACGGAGCTTGCTCACGCACATGCATAAAGCCGGTGGCAAGGGTTGTCAGGCTCCGCCGGCGAGGTTCAAACTGCGGCCTTTGTCGCCGGCGGCTTACACAGCTGCCCGGTATTAAAGCCGGAGTACAGACTCCTGGCTAACCGACCTTTATAAGGGACCCGAAAATGGAATTGGTTGTAAAAAGCGTTAGCCCCGAAACGTTGAAAACCGCCACCCTCGTGGTCGCCATCGGCGAAGGCCGCAAGCTCGGCGTTGCCGCCAAGCTACTCGACGAACTCAGCGGCGGCGCCATCAGCGCGGTGCTCAAGCGCGGCGACCTGGCCGGCAAAGTCGGCCAGAGTCTGCTGCTGCAAAGCCTGCCCAACCTCAAGGCCGACCGTGTATTGCTGGTGGGCGTGGGCAAGGATGCCGAACTCGGCGACCGCCCGTTCCGCAAAATCATCAGCGCTATCCTCACCACCCTCAAGGGCCTGGGTGGCAGCGACGCGACACTGGCGCTCGATGAAATCGTGGTCAAAGGCCGTGACAGCTACGGCAAGACTCGCCTGCTGGCTGAAAGCCTGGTAGACGGCGGTTATCTCTTCGACCAATTCAAGAGTCAGAAAGCCGAACCACGCGCCCTGAAAAAAATCACCCTGCTGACCATCAAGGCGGCCCAGGCTGAAGTCGAACGCGCCGTGACCCACGCCACGGCAATTGCCAACGGCATGTCCTTCACCCGCGACCTGGGCAACCTGCCGCCGAACATCTGCCACCCGACCTTCCTGGGCGAACAGGCCAAGGCGTTGGGCAAAGAGTTCAAGGGCCTGAAGGTTGAAGTGTTGGACGAGAAGAAAATCAAGGAACTGGGCATGGGCTCGTTCTATGCAGTGGGCCAGGGCAGTGACCAGCCGCCACGCCTGATCGTGATGCAATACAACGGCGGCAAGAAGTCCGAGAAGCCCTATGCCCTGGTCGGCAAAGGCATCACCTTCGATACCGGCGGCATCAGCCTCAAGCCGGGCCTGGGCATGGACGAGATGAAGTACGACATGGGCGGCGCCGCCAGTGTGTTCGGCACCCTGCGCGCCGTACTGGAGCTCAAGCTTCCGATCAATCTGGTGTGCATCCTGGCCTGCGCCGAGAACATGCCGAGCGGCGGCGCGGCCCGTCCGGGCGACATCGTCACCACCCTGAGCGGCCAGACCGTCGAAATCCTCAATACCGACGCCGAAGGCCGCCTGGTGCTGTGCGATGCGCTGACCTACGCCGAGCGCTTCAAGCCGCAGGCGGTGATCGACATCGCGACCCTGACCGGCGCCTGCGTGGTGGCCCTGGGTGCCCATACTTCGGGCCTGCTGGGCAACAACGACGAGCTGATCGAGCAACTGCTCAGCGCCGGCAAGGCCGCCGACGACCGCGCCTGGCAACTGCCGTTGTTCGATGAATACCAGGAGCAACTGGACAGCCCGTTCGCCGACATCGCCAACATCGGCGGCCCGAAAGCCGGCACCATTACGGCGGCCTGCTTCCTGTCGCGCTTTGCCAAGAACTTCAACTGGGCCCACCTGGACATCGCCGGCACGGCCTGGACCAGCGGCGGCAAGGACAAGGGCGCAACCGGCCGTCCGGTGCCACTGCTGACCCAATACCTGCTGGACCGCGCCAAGGCCTAACCCTGTAGGAGCGAGCTTGCTCGCGATGGTCGTTAACGATAACGCTTTCATCTTGGATGATAGTGTTGTCCTCAGGCTTTTCGCGAGCAAGCTCGCTCCTACAAATTCCGGGACGGTCACCGCGCCGTCCCGGTCTCAGGAACTGCAATGACCCAAGTTGACTTCTATATATTGCCCAGCGCCGACCCGCTCGCGCGCCTGGATTTCGCCTGCAAGCTCACCGAAAAAGCCTGGCGCATGGGTCACCGCATCTACCTGCATTGCAGCGATGCCGCCCAGCGCGACGAACTTGATGCCCGCCTGTGGCGCTTCAAGGGCGAAAGCTTCGTGCCCCACGGCCCCGCCGAGTCTGAACCCGAAGGCCTGGTGGTACTGGGTTTGGGCGACAGTTGCGGCGATCACCATGACCTGCTGGTCAACCTGGACCTGAAAGTGCCGCCGTTTGCCAAGGGCTTCGCTCGCGTGGCGGAAGTGGTGGTGGAAGATCCGGCGATTCGTCAGGCCGCGCGGGAGAGTTTCCGTTTCTACCGCGAACAGGGCTATCCTCTGCAAGATCACCGGCTACAACGACTTTGAGCACATGATGGACACTCCAAACCCGCTGAAAAAAGACGATCACCTGCTGGACGACCTCGAGTCGATCCGCCAGTTGCTGGGTGATGATGGCTTGCAGCCGCCACTTCTGACCGAGTTGGTCAATGAGGTGGTGCAGATTCCAATGTTGCTGGAAATGTCCGACGGCAAGCCTGCTCCCACGCCGGCCGAAGCACCTGCCGCCGAAAAAACCCAGGACGCCCTGCTGCTGCACCTGGATGCCGAACTGCGCGCCGCCGCGCAATTGATCATGCAGGACGTGATCGACGATTTTGCCCCGCATATCGAAACCGAGATCAAGCGCCGGCTGGATGCGCGGATGGAGCGGTTGCTCAGCCAGTACCAAAACTGAATCAAACACAGATCCCCTGTGGGAGCGGGCTTGCTCGCGAAGGCGTAGTGTCAGTCGACACATGTTTGGCTGATGCGCTGCCTTCGCGAGCAAGCCCGCTCCCACATTTGTTCAGCGTACACCCCAAGCCTGTCTTCGCCTCGCCCTGCGCCCCATCCCCCGTTATACTTGCCGGCTTTCCTGAATAAATGCCAACTAGGGTCCCGCCGCGCATGGATAAGACCTACCAGCCGCACGCTATCGAAACTTCCTGGTACAACACCTGGGAATCCGAGAATTATTTCGCCCCGCAAGGCGCGGGCGATGCCTACACCATCATGATCCCGCCGCCGAACGTCACCGGCAGCCTGCACATGGGCCATGGCTTCAACAATGCGATCATGGATGCGTTGATCCGTTTCCGCCGCATGCAGGGTCGAGACACCCTGTGGCAGCCGGGCACCGACCACGCCGGTATCGCCACGCAGATGCTGGTGGAGCGCCAACTCGAAGCCACTGGCCAGAACCGTCATGACCTGGGCCGCGAGAAATTCCTGGAGAAAATCTGGGAATGGAAAGACCAGTCCGGCGGCAATATCAGCCGTCAGATCCGTCGCCTGGGCTCGTCCGTCGACTGGAGTCGCGAACGCTTCACCATGGACGACGGCCTGTCGGAAGCCGTGAAAGAAGCCTTCGTGCGCCTGCATGAAGACGGCTTGATCTACCGCGGCAAGCGCCTGGTCAACTGGGACACCAAGTTGCACACGGCGATTTCCGACCTTGAAGTGGAAAACCACGACGAGAAAGGCTTCCTGTGGAACCTGAAGTACCCGCTGGCCGACGGCGTCAAGACTGCTGAAGGCAATGACTACCTGATCGTCGCCACCACCCGCCCGGAAACCATGCTCGGCGACGCCGCCGTCGCGGTTAACCCGAACGACGAGCGCTACCAGGCGCTGATCGGCAAGTTCGTCGAGCTGCCGCTGGTTGGCCGCCGCATCCCGATCATCGCGGACGACTACTGCGACCCGGCATTCGGCACCGGCTGCGTGAAAATCACCCCGGCCCACGACTTCAACGACTATGAAGTCGGCAAGCGTCATAACCTGCCCTTGCTGAACATCTTCGACAAAAACGCCGCCGTATTGCCGGCCTGCCAGGTGTTCAATCTGGACGGTACTCTAAACGACAGTGTCGACGGCAAGATTCCGGCCGAATACGCAGGCCTTGACCGTTTTGAAGCGCGCAAGCAAATCGTTGCCGCCTTCGACGCCGCCGGCTTGCTGGTCAGCGTCGACGACCACGGCCTGAAAGTGCCGAAGGGCGACCGTTCCGGCACCGTGATCGAACCGTGGCTGACCGACCAGTGGTACGTGTCCACCAAGCCTTTGGCTGAGCCTGCGATTGCCGCCGTCGAAGATGGCCGCATCGCGTTTGTGCCCAAGCAGTACGAAAACATGTACTTCTCATGGATGCGCGATATCCAGGATTGGTGCATCAGTCGTCAGCTGTGGTGGGGCCACCGTATCCCGGCCTGGTACGACGAGTCGGGTAAGGTGTATGTCGGCCGCGACGAAGCTGAAGTACGTGCCAAGCACAACCTGCCGGCCGACTTGGTCCTGAACCAGGACAACGATGTGCTGGACACCTGGTTCAGCGCCGGGCTGTGGACCTTCTCTACCCTGGGCTGGCCGGAAAAAACCGCGTTCCTCGAAAAATTCCACCCGACCGACGTATTGGTCACCGGATTCGACATCATTTTCTTCTGGGTTGCCCGGATGATCATGCTGACCATGCACCTGGTGAAAAACGACGACGGTACGCCGCAGGTGCCATTCAAGACCGTCTACGTTCACGGCTTGGTGCGTGATGGGCAGGGCCAGAAGATGTCCAAGTCCAAAGGCAACGTCCTGGACCCACTGGACATCATCGACGGCATCGAACTCGAAGCGCTGGTACAAAAGCGCACCTCGGGCATGATGCAGCCGAAAATGGCGAAAAAGATCGAGAAGCAGACCCGCGACGAGTTCGCCGACGGTATCGCCAGCTACGGCACCGACGCCCTGCGCTTCACCTTCTGCTCGCTGGCCTCCACCGGCCGCGACATCAAGTTCGACATGGGCCGCGTCGAAGGCTATCGCAACTTCTGCAACAAGATCTGGAACGCCGCGCGCTACGTGCTGGACAAGGGCGAGGACTGCGGCCAGAACGGCGAAGCCTTCGAACTGAGCCTGGCCGACCGCTGGATCATCTCGCAGCTGCAGCGCACCGAAGCCGAAGTGACCCGCCAACTCGACCAGTTCCGTTTCGACCTGGCCGCACAGGCTTTGTACGAGTTCATCTGGAACCAGTATTGCGACTGGTACCTGGAACTGTCCAAGCCGGTGCTGTGGGACGAAAACGCGCCGGTCGAACGCCAGCGCGGCACCCGTCGCACCCTGGTGCGCGTGCTCGAAGTGGCGCTGCGCCTGGCGCACCCGTTCATGCCGTTCATCACCGAAGAAATCTGGCAGCGCCTGGCGCCGCTGGCCGGTATCAAAGGCAAGACCATCATGCTGCAACCTTGGCCGGTGGCCAATGAAGCACGCATCGACGAGGCCGCCGAAAGCGATATCGAATGGCTCAAGACCCTGATGCTCGGCACGCGCAACATCCGCGCCGAGATGAACATCGGGCCGGGCAAGCCATTGGCGGTGTTCGTGAAAAATGCCAGCGCCGAAGATCAGCGTCGCCTCAACGAGAACGATGCGTTGCTCAAGAAGCTGGCGAAGCTGGAGTCGATCACCGTGTTGGCGGCTGATGCCGAAGCACCGCTGTCCGCGACCGCACTGGTTGGCGAGATGGAAGTGCTGGTGCCGATGGCCGGCCTGATCGACAAGGGCGCGGAACTGGCCCGCCTCGACAAGGAGATCGCACGCTTGCAGGGTGAAGTGCAGCGGGTGGGTGGTAAATTGTCCAATGCAGCATTCGTCGACAAGGCACCGGCTGAAGTCATCGACAAGGAACGCGCCAAACTGGCCGAGGCTGAACAGGCCCTGGGCAAGCTGGCGGAGCAACATGCGCGGATTTCCAGCCTGTAAGGTGTAAGCCGTGTAGAAAAAGAGACCTTCGGGTCTCTTTTTTTCGCCTTGAAACCCAATCAATGTGGGAGCTGGCTTGCATGCAATACAGGCGACTGAAGCGTAACTACCAAACCGAGGTGATGCCATCGCAGGCAAGCCAGCTCCCACAGTTGAGTGAGTTGGGCTCAGAATGTGTGACAATGCCCACCACTTTGAGCCAACACCAGAATCAACATGACCGCCCCCACTACGCCAAAACCTCCGCGCAAGAAGCCTAAGACCGCAGCCACGGCCAAACCCGTCGCACCGCGCAAAGAGGCCACTCTGCACCCGCGCAACCGCCACACAGGCCGTTACGACTTCCCGGCGCTGATCAAGACCACGCCGGAACTGGCGCAATTCGTGATCATCAACCCCTACGGCAAGGAAAGCATCGACTTCGCCAGCCCCGATGCGGTGCGGGTGTTCAACCGGGCGTTGCTCAAGTCGTTCTATGGCATCCAGCATTGGGACATCCCGGCCGATTACCTGTGCCCGCCGGTGCCAGGGCGTGCCGACTATGTGCACTTCCTCGCCGACCTGCTGGCCAGCACCAACGAAGGCAAGATCCCGCGCGGCTCGATCGTCAAGGTGCTGGACATCGGCATGGGCGCCAACTGCGTCTACCCGCTGATTGGCTACATGGAGTACCGCTGGAACTTCCTCGGCTCGGAGGTCGACCCCACCGCCGTGGCCGCCGCCAAGGCCATCGTGCAGTCCAACGACCTGAGCAAAGTCATCCAACTGCGCCTGCAAAGCAATCCCAAGCACATCCTGCTGGGCCTGCTGGAACCGGGCGAACGCTTTGACCTGACCATGTGCAACCCACCGTTCCACGCGTCCATGGACGAAGCCACCAAGGGCAGTGAGCGCAAGTGGCGTGCGTTGGGCAAGGCTGATCCCAAGCGCAAGTTGCCGGTGCTGAACTTTGGTGGCCAATCGGCCGAGTTGTGGTGCCCAGGTGGTGAAGCGCGCTTTGTGACACAGTTGATCGCCGAGAGCGCGAATTTTGCTCATAAGGTATTGTGGTTCAGCACCTTGGTGTCAAAAGCGTCGAACTTGCCAGCAATCGAGACCGCCTTGAAAAAAGCCGGCGTGCTGGAAAGCCAAGTGGTGGAAATGTCCCAAGGGCAGAAACAAAGCCGCTTTGTAGCCTGGACCTTTCAAACCAAGAATGAACAGCAGATCTGGCGCCAACGCTGGGTACGCGACTGACTAAATCGCATGCAACAAAAAACCGTGCCCGGATTGCTCCGAAGCACGGTTTTTTTTACTGCGTCTTACTTATTGATAGCGTCGTCAATCATTTTCAGTATACCAACGCTTGGCAAAGTGATTTTTTCGTCGACTTCAATCTGCTTTTTGCAGCAACTAATTAGACACAGGTGGAACATTCACCTGACCGGTCCCCGGCGTGCCAGGCGCTTCATCGGCTTTTACACCTGTAGGGACCCAGACCTTCGACGTTACAACAAACACAACGCTGTGATTGGCTGGAATAGTCAGCGGAGAAGTCAGATTGGTATTATTGGTACCCACCACTATCGCCTTTGAACCCCGATTATAAATACCGAGTTTTTTACCTTCTCTAAGAGCGCTACCAGCAACGCCAATATCGAGTGGACTCGCATAACCCACGGAGGTATCGGTGTCACTTACATAAAACGCACTGGCACCTGCCGACTCTACAATAATGGTCCAGGATGACCGCGTTATCGTTAACGTTCTTCGCGAGCAAGCTCGCTCCTACGGTAAGACGTAAAACCGCAGGCAACAAAAAACCGTGCCCGGATCGCTCCGGAGCACGGTTTTTTTTGCTGCGTCTTACTTGTTAACAGCGTCGGTCAGGCCTTTGGCCACAACCAGCTTGATAACTTTCTTGGCAGCGATTTCGATGGCAGCGCCAGTCGAAGGGTTACGGCCAGTACGGGCAGGACGCTCGGTCACTTTCAGTTTGCCAACGCCAGGCAAAGTGATTTCGCCGCCGTTTTCCAGCTGATCAGCAACAACTTGGCTCAGTTGGTCCAGCAGAGCGCGCACGGTGGTTTTCGGTGCGTCTACTGCTTCAGCCAGGTCAGCGATCAGTTGGTCTTTAGTAATAGCCATTGTGGTGTTCCTTCCCTATCAAATTCATATGGATTGCAGAGTGCAGTGTCAGCCATCGAGCCCGGCCGTCAAGGCCTGGCACCCCCGGCTATAACCACGGAGATCGGGGTTATAGATGCTTGAAACGGGGATTGGTTCGACCTGACAGATGCTGAATGCACGCTTATCGCCGAGACTTGGCGTAAGACGGGGCAAAACTAGCACAGAGACGGGGAAATATCCGCTTCTACCTACCCATTTGGTCAGCTTTATCGCTCTAAACCGTGAAAAAAAGGCATATCGCACGTCGGACGGTACCCAAAACCGCCTTCCAGGCGTGTCTCGGCCAATGGGTGCGGTACACTGGGCGACTTTTTGGGGAGGCCCACCGCTCCCCTTCAACCAGCCGAGAAGCCTATGCCGATCCGTCACTGCATTGTCCACCTGATCGACAAAAAACCCGACGGCACACCCGCAATTCTCCACGCCCGCGACTCCGAGCTTGCCGAGTCGGCCGCCATCGAGAACATGCTTGCCGACCTCAACGAGAGCTATAACGCCAAACAAGGCAAGGCCTGGGGTTTCTTCCATGCCGAGTCCGGCGCACACCCGTTCAGCGGCTGGTTGAAGGAGTATTTCGACGGCGGGCAGGATTTCACCACCTTCAGCCGCACGGCAGTGGAACACCTGCAGAAGCTGATGGAAGAATCCAACCTCTCCGTCGGCGGCCACGTACTGTTTGCCCACTATCAGCAAGGCATGACCGATTACCTGGCTATTGCCCTGCTGCACCACAGCGAAGGCGTGGCGGTGAACGACGAGCTGGACGTGACCCCGTCGCGCCACCTGGACCTGGGCCAGTTGCACCTGGCGGCGCGCATCAACGTCTCCGAGTGGCAGAACAACAAGCAGTCCAAGCAGTACATCTCATTTATCAAAGGCAAGAATGGCAAGAAAGTCTCGGAATACTTCCGCGACTTCATCGGCTGCCAGGAAGGCGTCGACGGCCCGGGCGAGACCCGCACTCTGCTCAAGGCCTTCAGTGACTTCGTCGAGAGCGAAGACCTGCCGGATGAATCCGCCCGCGAGAAAACCAAGACCCTGGTGGACTACGCCAGCAGCCAGGCCAAGCTCGGCGAGCCCATGGGCCTGGAAGAACTGTCGGGTTTGATCGATGAAGATCGGCCGAAGGCGTTTTACGACCATATCCGCAACAAGGATTACGGCTTGTCACCGGAAATCCCGGCGGATAAACGCACCCTCAACCAGTTCCGCCGCTTCACCGGCCGCGCCGAGGGCTTGTCCATCAGCTTTGAAGCGCATCTGTTGGGCGACAAGATCGAGTACGACGAAGCTGCCGGCACCTTGATCATCAAGGGCCTGCCAACTCAACTGACCGACCAGCTCAAGCGTCGTAACTGATGCTGGGCGGGGTCTTCAAGAAAGTCCTGCTGGTGTTGCTGGTCGTGGCGGTGATCCAAAACTGGGGCAAGATCGAGCGGGTGTTCAACCCGTCGCAGGTGGTTTCGCAGCAGATCCGCGCTTCAGCGCGAGTGACGCTGTATGCCACCGAGTGGTGCGGCTACTGCAAGCAGATCCGCCGCTTCCTGGACCAGAAGGGCATCCCCTACCAAGCGTTCGATATCGAGAAGGATGCCCAGGCGCGCAAGGCGTATGAGGCGTTGGGCGGTGGCGGGATTCCATTCGTGGCGGTCAACGGCACTTTGATCCGCGACTACAGCCCCGAGAAGATCATGGCCGCGCTGGAGTAATCAGCGCAGCACAATCATCCGGCCCAGTACGCTGTGCTGCTCGAACCCCAGCACAGCCTGCAAGGCATTGAGCACCGCCTGCGGGTCCTTGCTCGGGAAGCTGCCGCTGACGCGCCGGGCGCCCAACTCGCCGTTGAGCAACAGGATGCGACCCGGGTAATAACGCTCTAGGTCCTTGAGCACATCGGCCAGGGGCGCCTTGTAGTAGTTGAGCCAGCCATCGCGCCAGGCCAGGCTGGCTTCGCTGTCGACCGCGTGCAGCGGGTCGGCGACGCCGTCGGCGTAAGCCACTTGCTGTCCTGCTGTAAGAATCTGCTGCAGGCGCTGCCTGGATGGCGCCACGCCAACCCGCCCGGAGAGCACCGTTACCTGAGCCCCCGCCGGTTGCAGGCGCACTTCGAATTGCGTCCCCAACACCCGCGCTTCACCGCTGCCGGCCTCCACGACGAAGGGCTCACCGGTGTGGGCCACGCTGAAAAAACCGGCGCCACGGCGCAGTTGGATATGCCGCTCACCCTGGCTGAAGTTGACGGCAATGGCGCTGTCGGCATCGAGGGTGACCCGGGAGTTGTCGGCCAGTGTGACGGTCTTGACCTCCCCCGGCGCCGTCACGTAATCGGCGCCGAAATCATCGACCCAACGTGACGGCTGCCAGCCGGCGCCCGTGGTGATCATCAGCATCAGGCAGGCCGCCATCGCCAATGCGCCGGACCAACGCAGCGTCCGTGAGCGCTTCGATGTGTTCATCGCCTTGAGGTAGCCCTGCAGCGCCAGCGCCTCCTCGTCCGCCAATGTTCGCGCCGGGACCTCGCTCAGCTCCCACAGCACCTGGGCCCGCGAATAAGCCTCGACATGCGCAGGGTCCGCCCGCAGCCAGCGGCTGAAAGTGGCTTGGTCGGCGCTGCTGGGTTGGTCGTGCAACCGGCTCAGCCAGGCCAGTGCGGCGTGTTCCTGGTCGGGCGTGGGGGTGACGTTCACGGTGCATTCCCTGGCGTACGTGGGTTTGATGGCTCGCGAAGGCTGGCTTTGCAGGCTTGGAGCGCGCGCATCATATGTTTTTCCACCGCGCTTTGGGACAGGCCCATGGCCTTGGCGATCTCTGCGTACTTGCGGCCATGGATACGGTTGAGCAGGAAGATCTGCCGCGTGCGTTCCGGCAAGCTGCGCAACGCGGCCTCGACGTGGCGCAGATCATTGCCGGCTTCCAGCGCCGCCTGGGGTTCGCAGCCCTGATTGCCGTGCTGTTCGGGCAGCCAGCCTTCGCTGCGACGTACGCGTGCGCCTTCGCTGCGCAGGTGGTCGATGGCGATATTGCCGGCGCAACGCAACAGGTAGGTGCTCAGTTCCTCGACCTGCACCAACGGCCGGCGCCAGAAGCGCAGGAACAGGTCCTGCACCAGGTCGGCCGCCGTGGCGCGGCAACCCACGCGGCGATTAACCAGGGCTTCCATCTGCGAACGCTGGGACAGGAACACCTGCAGGAAATGCGCACGCCCACCTGCCGCCTCAGCGTGCTGGCTGTCCTGGGAATCGGGTGGGGTGCTGATCATCATCGGTGGCTCAGAGGGTAGCGAAGGCCGCAACGGGACTGGCCAGCAGGCCGACGCCCGCCAGAATCAATGCGAGCCTTGGCCGATACGGCAGCAGCAGCACCAGCAGCAACGCGCTGAGCATCAATACGGCGCACCACTGCACCAAGCCCTGGCCCCAACCGGCGACAGCGACTGCCGGCCAGATCGCCACGGTCAGCAGCAACCCTCCCAGCACACGCAAGCCCAGGCGCCGACACGGCGACGGTTTGCTGTGCAGCAGTTCGCCATGGTGACGGTCGGTAGACAGGCACAGTGCCACGAAGCCGGCGTAACACATCAGCAATGCGAGGAACATTCAGTTCACCCCCTGCTTGAGCGCCAACGGCCGCGCGCGCTCAGCCTTGGCGTGCGGCGCGGTGCGATGCTGCATCTTCCAGGCGGCCCAGGCGAGGAACACGCCGCTGGCCAGACAGGTCAGGTCGAAGCCGGCCATGGCCCAGTCGCCGGTCACCAGTGAAACGCCCAAGTGATGCGAGGTGGTCAGCGCATTGAGCAGCGGGATGGCCATAAACAGCAGCGCGCCGATGCTCAGTTGCTCGACCCACCCCTGGCGGCCGCGACGCAACATGGCGTGCAACAGGCTCAGGCCCCAGGCGATAAAAAAGCTTTGCACTTCCCAGCCAGACCGTTCTGCGAAGCTCACCGGCAACAAACGGTTGGCCCAGAAAAACGCCGCAATGGCGATCATCAGTCCGGACATACTGGCGATATTCAGCACTTCCACCAGCCGCAACTCAAATGGCATTGCCGCCGCTTTGACGTGCTTGAGCTGGCGTTTGCCGAGCCAGATCACCAACCCGGTGCCGATCATCGCCGTGCCCGCCAGGCCGCAGATAAAGTACAACCAGCGCAATACCGGACCGGCAAAATGCCCCATATGCAGGCCGTAGAAACTGCCGCCGATCACCGCAGGCAGCGACGGCTCGCCACTGACTCGCAGCAGTTCACCCGTGTTGCCGTTGAAGGACACCGTAGTGCCGAAGTCGTGCACCAGGCTGTCGGAACCGGCGCGGAACACATTGACCGAGGCGTTCATATCGCCTGGGTTATTCACCGCCAGGCGCCCCACGTGTCCACCCGCCCACTGCGCGCGCGCCTGTTCGTACATTGGCACCAGCGGCTTCAACTGCCCAGGCTGCCCGAGCGCCGGCGCATTGTCGGTGGCCGGGAACACCTCGCTGAAGAAGGCGCGGGTATCGTTGCCATAGGAAGCCAGGATCGGCGCCGGCATCACCATGCTCATGAAAATCACCAGGCTGCTGTAGGTGATCATCAAGTGAAACGGCAACACCAGCACGCCCACCGCGTTATGCCCGTCGAGCCACGACCGCTGGCCTTTGCGCGGACGGAAGGTGAAGAAGTCCTTGAAGATTTTCTTGTGGGTGATGATCCCGCTGATCAGCGCGACAAACATCACCATCGCGGCGATGGTCGACAGCCAGCGGCCCCAGGGGTGCGGCATTTGCAACTGGAAGTGAAAACGGTAGAAAAATTCGCCGCCCATGCTTTCACGGGCCTCCACAGCCTGGCCGGTAACCGGGTCGAGGGTTTTGCGCACGAAATTGCCGCGTTTGCCGGGGTCGACCTTGTCTTGCCACATCACCGACAGGCCGGGGTCGCGGCTGTCCGGCAGGGTGATAAACCAGCGCGCGGCCGTGGGCGCCACCTGCTGCAAATAGGTTTGGGCGACGCTCAGACTGCGCGCATCGTCCAGGGGATGGGCCTGCACTTCCGGCTGCATCCAGTGGCTGATTTCATCCTTGAAATACGCCAGGGTGCCCGTCAGGAAAATCGCGAACAGCAGCCAGCCGAAAATCAACCCGGCCCAGGTATGCAACCAGGCCATGGCCTGACGAAAGCCCTCTTTCATGTGCGGGCCATCCAAAAACCCAGCCCCGCCAGCGTGGCAAATGCCGCGCTCGGTAGTATCACGCCGAACCAGGCGCGCACGGCGCTGCGGCAGGCGAAACACCAGAGCACGGCCAACAGATAGAACACGAATGAACTCATCATGCCGGTGATCACGGCGTCGGCGCGGGAAGTGGGCATCCACAGCGCCAGGCAGATGCTGGCCAGGGAAGCCATCAGATAACCACCGATGACGGCAGCCAGCACGCGCGAGGTAACGGCGAGGCGATAGGAGACAGGCAAGGTTTTGCTTTTCATGCGGGAGGCGCCAGGTTCATCAGCCCACAATATTAATGATAAATATTCTCATAAGCAAAACAGAACGGATGAATCGCCTGCGCCACATAATGAGATGCAGGATTGCCGAAGCCCCTCGCGCCCCCTACAATGAGAACAATTCTTGTTCTCTAAAGCATGCCGATGCCAGCGGAGCGTTCCAGTTGAGCCCGTCCAACACCGTCGAAGTTCTGTACAACGACCACCACCACTGGCTCACCGGCTGGTTGCGACGCAAGCTCGGCTGCCCGGAGAGTGCCGCCGACCTGGCGCAGGACACCTTCATCCGCGTGCTCACCGCTCGGGAAACGCCGACGTTGATCGAGCCCCGCGCGTTCCTTACCACCGTCGCCAAGCGCGTGCTGTTCAACTTCTATCGCCGCCAGGACCTGGAGCGCGCCTACCTCGATGCATTGGCGCAAATGCCCGAACACGTGGCGCCGTCGGAAGAAGAACGCGCAATCATCCTGCAAACCTTGCTCGAGCTGGATCAACTGCTCGATGGCTTGCCGACCCAGGTCAAGCGCGCCTTCCTGCTGGCTCAACTCGATGGCCTGACCTACGCGCAAATTGGCGCTGAACTGGGCATTTCCGTCGCCACCGTCAAACGCCACTTGAACAAAGCGGCCATGCGCTGCTACTTCGCCCTATGAATTTTTCTACTCAAGTCGCCGAACAAGCCGTGCACTGGCTGCTGGAAATGCAGCAAGGCGCCCTCAACCCGCGCCAGCAGGCGGCCTGGCAGCATTGGTTGAACGCCCATAGCGATCACCAGCGCGCCTGGGACCACATGCAGCGCGTCAACCAGCGCCTGCGCGGCATGCCCTCCCCGCTGGCGCACGCGGCACTGAACGCGCCGACGTCCACCAGCCGGCGCAAGGCCCTGAAACTGCTGTTGATCCTGGGTGCCGGCTCGGCCGCCGCCTGGAGCCTGCGCCAGCAACATCTACTGCCACCACTGAGCGCCGATTACCGCAGCCCGGTCGGCCAGCGACGCAAGGTGCAACTGGCCGACGGCAGCCAGTTGCAGCTCAACACCGGCACTGCGGTGGATGTGCATTTCGACGGCCAGCAGCGCCTGGTTCGCCTGCTTGAGGGTGAGATCCTGTTGACCGGCGCCGCCGGCAACGCAACGCTGCAGGTGCTGACCGGCCAGGGCCTGCTCACCAGCCAGGCGGCGCGCTTGAACGTGCGGCAGTTCAGCGATCACACGCAATTGGCGGTGTTAGGCGGGCGCGTCGACGTGATGCCCAACACCTACAGCGGCCTGCCGCTGACAGTCCTGGCCTCGCACCAGGTCAACGTCACCCGCAAAGGCTGGGACACCCCGCGTCCCACCGACACCAACAGTGGCGCCTGGGCCGACGGCATGCTGGTTGCCGCCCACATGCGCCTGGAAGATTTCCTCGGCGAACTCGGCCGCTACCGCCGCGGCCAGCTCAATTGTGATCCACAGGTGGCCGACCTACTGATATCCGGCAGCTACCCGCTGGACGACAGCGAGCGCATTCTCGAGCTGCTGGAAGTGAGCTTGCCGGTCAAGGTGCGACGCTTTACCCGCTACTGGGTGACGGTCCAGGCACGCGCCTGAATTTTTTTCGAAACTTGTGAGCCGTTTTCCACACCTCGCGTGACAGAGAAGGCAAGCCACCTTGATCTTTCCTTCTCAGGACCGCTCTTCATGCCCCAGCAACCGACGCTTCTAGCCCGCACCGTGCGCCAACTCCTGCTCGGCGCCAGCCTCAGTCTTACCGTGCTGCCCCCAGTGATGGCGGCCGACGCCAAGCCGTATCACATCGCCCCGAGCTCGCTTGAAGCCGCGCTGAATCAATTCGGGCGTGAAGCCGGCGTATTGATTTCGTTCGGTTCCGAGATCACGGCGGGCATGCAGAGCCGTGGGTTGTCCGGCAATTACAGCGCGGCGGATGGCCTGCAGAAACTGCTGGAAGGCACCGGCCTGCAGGCCCGCGCCGAGGGTGACAATGCCTACAGCCTGCAACCGGCCACGGCACCGGCCAGTATCGAGTTGGGCACCTCCAGCGTGGTCGGCGACTGGCTCGGCGACGCGGCGCAAACCAATGTGTTCGAACACCCCGGTGCGCGCGATGTGATCCGCCGCGAAGAGTTCGAGCGCCAGGGCGCCACCCAGGCCAAGGATGTGCTCAACCGCATCCCCGGCGTCAACGCCCCGGATAACAACGGCACCGGCAGCCACGACATGGCGCTGAACTTCGGCATTCGCGGCCTCAACCCGCGCCTGGCGTCGCGCTCCACGGTACTGATGGACGGCATCCCGGTGCCTTTCGCACCGTATGGCCAGCCGCAGCTTTCATTCGCCCCCATCAGCATGGGCAACATGGACGCCGTCGACGTCGTACGTGGCGGCGGCGCCGTGCGCTACGGCCCACAGAACGTCGGCGGCGTGGTCAACTTCGTGACCCGCGCCATTCCGGACGCGCCCACCGTCAAAGGCGGCCTGCAAACCGAGACCAGCCCTTCCTCCAGCCATGATGGCTTCAAGACCACCGGCAACCTGCTCGCGGGTGGCACCGCCGACAATGGCCTGGGCGGTGCGCTGCTGTACTCCGGCACCCGTGGCGGCGACTGGCGCGAAAACAGCGGCACGCGTATCGACGACCTGATCCTGAAGGGCAAATACCAACTCGACGACGCCAACAGCTTCAACGCCATGGCGCAGTACTACGAAGGCCAGGCCGATATGCCCGGCGGCTTGAACGTTGCGGACTACAAGGCCGACCCGTATCAGTCCACCCGCGCCTACGACAAGTTCTGGGGCCGCCGCACGATGTTCAACGTCGGCTATCGCTATGAGCAGGACCGTCGCGAATTCACCATCAACAGCTTCTTCACCAAGACGTTGCGCAGCGGTTATCTGGACCAGGGCACTTTCCTGTCGCTGTCCCCGCGTGAATATTGGGTTCGCGGCATAGAGACCCGCTTCGCCCAAGGCTTCGACCTGGGCCCGACCAGCCACGAAGTGGGCGTCGGCTACCGCTACATCAACGAGGCGGGCCACGAACTGCGCTACCGCACGCCGATTGCCGTCAACCAGCAGATCCCCAGCACCGACAGCCGCAACGACCGCGACACCCGTGGCGGCACCGAAGCCAATGCGTTCTTCATCGACGACCGGATAGATATCGGCAAGTGGACCATCACGCCGGGCATTCGCTACGAGATGATCGAGTCGCAACAGACCAACAACCTGACTAACGTCAAATACAAGGGCGACTACAACACCGCGTTGCCGGCGCTGAACGTGCTCTACCACCTCACCGACAGCTGGAACCTCTACGCCAACACCGAAGGCTCGTTCGGCAGCGTGCAGTACAGCCAGATGCCGAACCGCGTGACCAGCGGCGAAGTGAAACCGGAAAAGGCCCGCACCTGGGAACTGGGTACCCGCTACGACGACGGCACCCTGCGCGCGGAAATCGGCGCATTCCTGATCAACTTCGACAACCAGTACGAAAGCAACCAGACCAACGATTCGGTGATTGCCCGCGGCGAAACGCGCCATCAGGGGATCGAGACCAGCGTCAACTATGCACTCGATGGCTTAAGCCCCGCGCTGGCCGGCTTTGATGTGTACGCCACTTACGCCTATGTTGACGCCACCATCCGCGAAGACGGCCCGAACAAAGGCAACCGCGTGCCCTTCTCGTCCAAACACAAAGGCACCCTGGGCGTGGGTTATACCGAAGGCCGCTGGAAGCTCAACCTGGACAGCAGTTACCAGAGCAGCCAGTTCGCCGACAACGCCAACACCCAGAGGGAAACTGCCGACGGTGCCAACGGACGCATCCCTGGCTACATGCTGTTCAGCAGCCGCGCGGCGTATGACTTCGGCCCGCAGTTGTCGGATTTGAATGTGGCGGTCGGGGTGAAAAACATCTTCAACACCCAGTACTTCACCCGTTCGTTCGACGATAACAACAAGGGTAAATACGTGGGCGAGCCGCGCACGGTCTATGTGCAGACTTCCATCGCGTTCTAAAACCACCTGAAACGAAAACGGGCCTGAAAATGCAGGCCCGTTTTTTAGTCAAGCGTGAAGAAACGGTCAGCCGTTGAACACGGCACGTTCTTTTTCCAGAAACTCCTGCTCAAGCTCATCTTCGTTGACTTTGGTGGTTGGCTGGCTTTTCCCGGCAGCGCGGGGCTTGCCTTGCAGTTTGCCAAATAGATGCTCCAACGCGTGCTCCAGCTTGGTGGCCGCACCGTCGATCGCCTGTTCCAGGGTATCGGCCTTGTGCAGGACCGACAGCGCTTGATGGCCTTTTGGGCGCGCTTCCAGGCGGCAACTTAAATCGTGGGGACCTGGCTTGTCGCCGTTCTCATCCCGCAGGTAGACCTCCACTCGGGTCAGGTCTTCTTCGTAACGTTCGAGCGTGCTTTCAATGGTAGTACGTACCCACTCCTCCAGTCGGATGCTGCTTTCAATATGGTTATCGCTATTGACTTGGATTTGCATAGTTCTTCCCTTATTTCAGCTAGCTCGCCAGAGGTCACAACTGCTACACCGGGGTGGTGAAACCATGACCTCTTGATTACACAATTGAGCACCTGCTGAAACAATTCAACCCCTTTTCAAAGATAAATCCTACATTACAAATTAAGCCTGACGACAAGCGTAAACGCTGTTAGGGTGGGGAGTTAGTTACATCTTCTTACCCCCGAAAATCCTCGCGATTCCCCTCTTGTTGACGGCTGCCATCCGGTTTGCGCTGTCTGCGATCGTTTTCTGTGCACTGCCCTGAAATAGAACATCCACCTGAAGACAACACGGACCAAATGTGGGAGCGGGCTTGCTCGCGAATACGGTGTGTCAGCCAAGTATTTATTGACCGGCACACAGCATTCGCGAGCAAGCCCGCTCCCACATTGGCATTCCGCTGGCAGATAGCTCGTTGTACGGCACGCCCTTTGCTGTACAGCCATGGGGCAAACGGACTTTGTGAACCCTCAGCGACGAAGTGGCCGGTGGTCAGGCAATGCGAACTAATCCCGACACCGGTCGTCAATGACTGCATGTTCTTATCAGGCGGTAACGCACCATGGACAATCCTTTTCAGATCATCACCGACACATTCACCCCGCAATACCGTGTCAACCTCAGCATCCAGCGGCTGGACGGCAGCATCATGCTGACCCTCTCCAACGATCAAGGCGTGGTGGCCAAACGCATGATCAGCGCCGAACAGCGCAACGATCCCAAACGGCTCAAACGCCTGGTGCAGAGTATCCAGTTTGGCATCGCTATCGAACAGGGCCACAGCGCCATGGAACTCCTGACGGTGATGACGGATGGGGATCACACAGTGCCACCGCAACCCTCCACCCGCGCCCTGCCGTTCAGCGTCGGGCTTTAAAGCTCGCCCTTCTCGGTTTCCTGGCTCGCCTCGCCTTTGCGACGCGGGCCTTCGACCTTGACCGACGGGAAGGCCGACGATGCGTAGCGCACCACCAGAATTGCAAATGCCAGCAGCAGAATCCCACCGCACAGGTAGATGATTCCCACGTCTGGCGGGTTGTGGTGGGACACGTTGGAGATCAGCAAGCGCGTCAGTGCGGTGATTGCCACGTAGATCAGGAACCGCACGGGCATGTGGTTGGTCTTGAAATAGATCCCGACCATGGCGCCCAATTCCAGGTAGATGAACAGCAGCAAGATGTCGTCGATCTTGATATGCCCGTTTTCGAGCATCCCCAAAAACTCCATCACCGCCGCCCAGGCCGTCACCGCACCGATGGCGAACAGCGCCAGGTAGTGGAACGACTCGACAAACAGATTGCCCAGGGACTCGGCCAGGGCATGTACTTGCTGGCGCAGCCTGTCGGCCCAGTTGATTTTCACGATGATGCTTCCTTAGGTCGGTTCGACCGGATAATGCGGGTTGGACGTGACGGTTGTTCTGCATGCAGAAAAAAGGCCAGGGGCGGGTATGAGATGGTGGCGGGGTGACATGAGACACGTATGAGTATGAGCAGAGTAGGTACGCTGCTTATTGGAAAAACCGATCTTCAAGGATATTGCTGGCGGGCGTGTAAAACCGAGAGAATCCAAATATTGTCTGTGACCTTGTATACGACCAGATAATTCGGATGTACCACCATCTCTCGCGTACCGATGATTCTGCCTGGACGGTAAAGATGGGGTCTACGGGAGAGAGCCAGCACCGAGGCTTCGATTGATCGCTTTAACTCGAGAGCGGCTACAGGGTTGCGATGACTGAGGTATTCAATAATTTGCCGAAGCTCCACCCGCGCTGCGGGCACCCACTCAATCAGCATCGCCTTTCTTGAGCTTGGACTCGATCAGAGCTTGCATCTCGGCCATTACCTCGTCGTGAGGAATGCGGGGACTTGTGTCATCAAGAGCAGCTTGCACCCTGGCGCGAAACCAGCGGTCGTAGCTGTCAGCCTGCTCGTCAATATCTGCTTGGATACCAGAGAAAAAGGAAGTGTCCATAAAAGCCTCCGTTGTCGATGAAGAAGGAGTCTAGTCGCTGAGGTTTTCGCTGTCGTGCTTTGAGCGATGAAGTGAGTAACAGGAAAAATCGAAGCCATCATGATTATTTTTTGACCGCTCCCACAAACGCTCGGCCTTGCGTTTGCAAGGCCCGGAAAAGGTAAGCCACTGTAGGATTACGCGGCAACCTCAATATGTCGTCAGATATTTCCCTTGTAGCAAACCCCCATTTCCCGACTACATTAAAAAACTGCTACCCAAACGCTCTGGTTTGGCTTACCCTTTTAGCTGTATATAAATACAGTAGTCGCAATAGACAACTATCGTGAAGGCATGTGAGGTGGTGAATGGCCGTCGAAGTGGTATACCGCAGCAGCCGAGATCTGGAGCGTTTGTTCATGGATAAAGCCGAAGCTGACCGTCATGACAAGATGCTTGAACTCGCTGAGTTGCTGGCAGAGGTGTTGCAAAAAGCCGTGCCGTCCCTGAGCGAGCAGCAGGTGGAAGAAGCCGGGATCTACATGGCGAAGAATCGCGATGTATTTGCCAAGGCGTTCAAGAGCCAGCCGGACGCGCTGTCCGAGTTGCTCAACGCACCAGCGGAATAAAAGCCCGAATTGAACAGGCCCTGAATCCATGATTCAGGGCCTTTTTAATACCTGGCTATCGGTACAGCAGGCGCTCGGCCAGTTCATCGGCCACCCGTGCGGGTGAGCGTTTTTCGGCCTGGGCGTGGGCGAAGATTTCGGTGAGGCGCGTGCCGATATTGGACAAGTGCGCGGTGATGGTCGGCAGTTCGGCCCCGCTGTGCTTGAGGGCGACGTAAATCAAGCCGCCGGAGTTGATCACGTAGTCGGGCGCGTAGAGGATGCCACGCCCTTCCAGTTGGTCGGCGACCGGCAGGTTGGTCAGTTGCGCACTGGCGGACCCGGCCACGGCGGCGCAACGCAGTTGGCCAACGCTCTGGCGGTTGAGCACGGCGCCGAGGCCGCAGGGTGCGAGGATGTCGCAGGGCGTGCTGAGCAAGGCATCGTTGGCGATGGGGTGCGCGCCCAGTTGCTCCATGGCCAGTTGCACCTTGCCGTGGTCGATGTCGCTCACCAGCAGTTCGGCACCGGCGGCGTGCAGCTGTTCGGCCAAGGCGTAGCCGACATTGCCCAGGCCCTGGATGGCGACGCGCAGGCCCTCGAGGTTGTCGCTGCCCAGGCGGGCCATGGCGGTGGCGCGGATGCCGGTGAACACGCCCATGGCGGTGTGGGACGAGGGGTCGCCGGCGGCGGTGGTGCTGGTGACGTAGCGGGTGTGCTGGGCGATGCAGTCCATGTCGGCCACCGAGGTGCCGCTGTCGGTGGCGGTGATGTAGCGGCCGCCGAGTTGCTCGATGCAGCGGCCGAAGGCTTCAAACAGCGCGGCGCGGTTTTCCACATGCGCGGGGCGGATGATGACAGCCGTGCCGCCGCCGGTGGGCAAACCGGCCAGGGCAGCCTTGTAGCTCATGCCCTGGGCCAGGCGCGCGGCGTCGGCCACGGCACTTTCGTCGTCGGGGTAGGCAAGATAACGACAGCCACCGAGGGCAGGCCCCAGGCGGCTGTTATGGATGGCGATGACCGCTTTGAGCCCGGTGGCCGGGTCGACACTCAGGTGCAGCGATTCAAGGCGGGTGCTGTGCATGAGAGCAAACATCGTCAAGCTCCCGAATCACTTCTGGTAGTGGGCCAAGTATAGGCTTAAGGCAAAAAACTGCCGGACCACGCTGGAATAAGCAGCCGGTTTTCGAGGGACTTCTGACATAAGCGTGCAGGATTATTTTCCAAGCCACTGGACGAAAATTCCCGGCAAGGCTAAAACGGGGGCATCCGCCGGAGAATGCAATGAATCCCCGCAAAGCTTTTTTCGCCTGCCTGGAACGCTCCCCGCCTGCGGTGTTTGAAGCCGCATTGTGGATCGCTGCCGAGCATGACCCGACGGTGCAGCCTTTGCTGGTGCTGCAGGAGCTGATCTCGCTGCAACAGCAGGTCAGCCTGGGCATGCCTTTGCTGCCGGCGCATGAACTGGGCCAACCGCTGTTGCGGCGCCTGAATGACCTGGGATTTGCCCAGGATGAATTCACCCCTCTGCGCCCCGCCGCTGCCCTGCTGGACAAAGTGCTGCAGCGCAAACGCGGACAGCCCTTGGCCATGGGGCTGATTGCCTTGGAACTGGCGCGACGCCTCGATATCCCGATGGTGGGCGTGAACTTCCCCGGCCATTTCCTGCTTCGGGTACCCGGCGCTGATCACGTGCTGGACCCGTGCGGCGGCCGGCGCCTGTACCCCAATGATTGCCGCGACCTGTTGCAGCGCCAGTACGGCCCCAACCTCAAGCTACAGGCCGACCACCTGCTTACCGCCAACCCGCGTTCGATTCTGCAACGGCTGTCACGCAACCTGCGGCAACTGCACCTTGCCAACGACGCCCCGCTGCAGGCCCTGGTCGATGCCGAACGCGTACTGGAGCTGGGCAACGCCAGCGCCGCCGATTACCTGGCGCGGGCCAGCCTGTACCAGCGCCTGGACTGCCCCAACGCTGAGCGCTTCGACTTGGAGCACGCGCTGATGCTCAGCGAAGACCCGATCCAGCGTCTGCGCCTCACGGAGCGCCTGGGGCACTTGCCGCCCAATTCAGTGGTGCATTGAACTCGCCAGGAACATATTTTCCTCTGGCCGTGGCGCACAAGCTTTTGTAGGAGCGAGCTTGCTCGCGAAAAACGTCAACGATAACGCGTGCATCCTGGATAAAATGCAGAGCCTGTAAGTTCTTCGCGAGCAAGCTCGCGCCTACACAAAATTTCACTCAGGGGTGTCAGGCTGGTTCGCAGGGTGCGCCTGAATGAACGCCGGATGTTGCGCCGCCAATGTCGCCACCCTGCCAATCCTTGGATAAGCCGCCAACGGCACCTTGAAACGCTCCGCCGCGTACAGCTGGGGTATAAGAAACGCATCGGCCAGCCCCGGCCGGTCGCCCAGGCAAAAGCCCTCATCGCCAATCAACTGCTCCACCGCGCCCAGCCCCTGGCTGACCCAATGGCCGATCCATTCCAGCACCTGCGCTTCATCGTGCCCCCAATGGCGCAGCAGGTTCTGGGTACTGGAGTTGTGCAGCGGATGAATATCACAGGCGATGAGCGCCGCGATTGCCCGTTCATGGGAGCGGGCCACCAGGCCCTTGGAGAGCAGCGGTACCTGTGGATAACGCTCCTCCAGGTACTCGATGATCGCCAGCGACTGAATCAACAACGCCCCTTCATCCGTGCGCAACGCCGGCACACGGCCCTGCGGGTTGATCGCCAAGTACTCGGGTTGGCGATTCGCACCGCCCGCCGGCACCAGCAGGTTGACCGGCACGGCGGTAAAATCCAGCCCCTTGAGCGCCAGGGCAATACGCACCCGGTACGACGCGGTGGAACGGTAGTAGGTATAGAGTTCCATCCCCTGCCCTCTTAACGCGCCGCGACCACGGTGCCGCGGCATTCGCCAAAGCCGATGGAGGCAAACCCCTCGCGGCTGCAGCGGGCGCGCAGGATGATTTCGTCGCCATCCTCAAGGAACTTGCGCACTTCGCCGGACGGTAACTCCACGACTTTTTTACCGCCTTCGGTCATTTCCAGCAGGCTGCCAAACTGCCCCACCTGCGGGCCGGACAAGGTGCCCGAGCCAAACAGATCGCCGGCCTGCAACTGGCAGCCGTTGACGCTGTGGTGCGCCACCAGCTGTGCGACGGTCCAGTACATGTGCAGGCTGTTGCTCAAGGCCAAGCGATGGGCCGGCAGGTGCTGTTCGCGCATCGCGGCGGTGGTCAGCAGCACTTCCAGCTCGATATCCAGGGCGCCGGCGGCCTGGTCACGTGGGTCCAGCAGGTACGGCAGCGGTTGCGGGTCACCGTCTGGCCGTGGCGGTTGAGCCTTGCGAAACGGCTCCAGGGCTTCAGCCGTGACGACCCAGGGCGAAATGGTGGTGATGAAGCTTTTCGATAGGAACGGCCCCAACGGCTGGTATTCCCACGCCTGGATATCCCGCGCCGACCAGTCATTGAGCAGGCAAAAACCGGCGATATGATCGGCCGCGTCACCGATGGCAATCGAATCGCCCATCTCATTGCCCTGGCCGATCCAGATACCCAATTCCAGTTCGTAGTCCAGGCGCGCGCACGGGCCAAACGTCGGCTCGGACTGGCCGGCGGGCAAGGTCTGGCCTTTGGGACGACGCACATCGGTGCCCGAGGGGCGAATGGTCGAAGCGCGGCCGTGGTAGCCAATCGGCACGTACTTGTAGTTGGGCAGCAGAGGGTTGTCGGGGCGGAACAGTTTGCCGACGTTCTGCGCGTGCTCGATACCAACGTAGAAGTCGGTGTAGTCATTGATCCTGGCCGGCAGGTGCATCTGGCAATCAGCGGCGTGATGCAGCACCTGCGCCTCACGCGTCTGCAACGTGCTGCCTTCGGCCAGCAGTTCCAGCAGGCGCTCGCGCAAGGCCACGCGTGGACCACGGCCCAGTTCGAAAAAGCGGTTCAGTTGGCCGCCGGCGGTCGCTTCGACGGCGCGACGGGCGTCACCGTCGAACGCGTCGATCGCCGCATGAAGGTCGAGGATCCAATCGCCGATCGCCACGCCACTGCGCGGTGCCGAACCGTTGATGCTGAACACCCCCAGCGGCAGGTTCTGCAAGGGGAAATCCGAGTGGCCATTGGCGGAGGCTACCCAACTGCGGGTAAGGGTTGGCTGCGTCATCGATCATCTCCGGTTCGGGTTGAAGGTGGCAGGCAGCGAGGCCCAGCACGCGTCATAAGTGGTTTGCAGCTGCGCGCATTCCAGGGCGAACTGCGTGGGACGCAGCACTTGGCTGGTCTCGAACATGAAGGCCATGGTGTTATCGATCTTGTGCGGCGCCAGCTCGACATTGATGGCTTTGGTGCAGGTTTCGCCGTCCGGGCCGTGGGCGCTCATGCAGCTGTGCAGCGACGCGCCGCCGGGCAGGAAGCCTTCGGCCTTGGCGTCGTAGGCGCCCTGGATCAGGCCCATGTATTCGTTCATCAGGTTGCGGTGGAACCACGGCGGGCGGAAGGTGTTCTCGGCCACCATCCAGCGCGGCGGGAAGATCACGAAGTCCAGGTTGGCCAAGCCGTGCACGCTGGTGGGCGAGGTCAACACGGTGAAGATCGACGGGTCCGGGTGATCGAAGCTGACGGTGCCAATCGTGTTGAACCGGCGCAGGTCGTATTTGTACGGCACATTGTTACCGTGCCAGGCGACGACGTTGAGCGGCGAATGGTCCAGCTCACAGGCCCAGAGTTCGCCAAGGAATTTCTGCACCAGCGTCGTAGGTTGTTTCAGGTCTTCGTAGCGGGCGACCGGCGTGAGAAAGTCGCGCGGGTTAGCCAGGCCGTTGCTACCGATGGGCCCCAGGTCCGGCAGGCGCAATGGCGCGCCGTGGTTCTCGGCAACGTAACCACGCGCCTGGGCATCGAGCAGCTCGACGCGAAACTTGAGGCCTCGCGGCAACACGACGATCTCCAGCGGCGCCACGTCCAGCACGCCCAACTCCGTGGCAATGCGCAGGCGACCTTGCTCGGAGACGATCAGCAGTTCGCCATCGGCATTGAAAAACACGCGCTGCATCGAACGGTTGGCGCGGTAGGTGTAAATGCTGATGCCAGAGGGGTCTTCCGACGCGGCGTTGGCAACCATGCCCACAAGGCCGTCGATAAAATCTGTCGGCTCGTCGGGAATATCCAGAGGGTTCCAGCGCAGGCGATTGGGTGTCACGGCCCCCAAGGCGCCACCGGCCAACTGGCGCTCAAGCTTGACGAACGCCGGGTGATTGGCCGACGGCTGGATGCGATACAGCCAGGTCCGGCGGGCTTCGCTGCGCGGCATGGTAAAGGCGGTGCCGGAGAACAGTTCGGTATAAAGCCCGTAAGGCGCTTTTTGCGGGGAGTTCTGGCCGACCGGCAAGGCGCCGGGCAAGGCTTCGCTGGCGAATTCATTGCCGAAGCCCGACAGGTATTCGAGGTTCATGGACCATCCTCTGCAAGGAAGTTGTTTTTATCGTAATCCAGTTACGCACAACGTAATTTGATCGCTATCCACCGTCAAGCTATAAAGACGCCCATTCATCTCTCGGATTCTCGCCCCTCCATGGAAAAGCCCCGCGACACCGGTAAACAGAAAGTCCGCTCGGCCGAAGTGGGCACCGACATCCTCAAGGCCCTGGCCGAACTGTCGCCCGCCACGTCGCTGTCGCGCCTGGCCGACCATGTGCAGATGCCCGCCAGCAAGGTGCATCGGTATTTGCAGGCGCTGATTGCCTCAGGCTTTGCCGAGCAGAACGCCGCCACCAACCATTACGGCCTGGGCCGCGAAGCCTTGCGCGTGGGTCTGGCGGCGCTGGGCAGCATGGACGTATTGAAAGTCGGCGCCCTGCCCCTGGCGGAGCTGCGCGATGAGCTCAATGAAACGTGCTTTCTGGCGGTGTGGGGCAACCAGGGCGCAACGGTCGTGCAGATCGAGCCGGCGGTGCGCGCGGTAACGGTGGTGACGCAGTTGGGTTCGGTGCTGCCGCTGCTCAGTTCGTCCACCGGGCTGGTGTTCAGCGCTTTCCTGCCGACCCGGGAAACCGTCGAATTGCGGGAGCGCGAGATTCAGGCCGGTACCGCCCACGCGCTGGCAAACGACCGGGCCTACGCCACCACGTGCGAACAGATTCGCGCCCGTGGCCTGCATTTTGTGCATGGCCTGTTGATGCCCGGCGTGGATGCGCTGTCTGCACCGGTGTTCAACGCCATCGGGCAGGTGGCCGCCGTGATGACGGTGGTCGGCCCCACCTCGTTGTTCCATGCCGATGAAGACGGCCCGGCGGCGCAGCGTTTGCTGGCAGCGACCCGGGCCGTCAGTTGGCGGATGGGCTATCAGCCTTGAGTCATTGGTGCCAAGTCGCGAGGGCCAGGGCTACGCGATCTTCCAGGGCACGGATCGGCGCGGCGTCGCCCAGGTAATTGTTGCTGATCATTGAAAGCACCAGGCGCCGCCCCTCGGCATCGCTGAGGTACCCGCTCAACGATGACACGCCGGCCATGGAGCCGGTCTTGCCGTGCAGGTTGTTCTCGGCGGCCGTCCCGCGAAGGCGATAGCGCAGGCTGCCACCGGTCATGCGGTCCGCGTTGCCGGCAATTGGCAGGGCGTTGTACCAAGTGTTGAACCAGGGTTGCCGGGCAGTCGCCAGCAGCAGGTCGCTCAGGTGTTGCGACGACACCAGGTTGCGCCGCGACAGGCCCGAGCCGTCCACCTGGCTCAGTGTCGCCGGGTCCAGCCCCTGGCGTTTCATGAACGCCGCCACCGCTGCCACCCCTGCCTGGGCGGTGCCCGCATTGGCGGTCTGACGCCCCATGGCCTTGAGCAGCGCTTCGGACATGTTGTTGTTGGAGAGTTTGAGCAGTGGCGTGATCAGCTCCTGCAACGGCGCCGATTGGTGCTCTGCCAGGACCGTCGCGGTAGCCGGGCTCGTCCCGCCGATCACGCGCCGGCCCAGCACCTTGATGCCCTGCTGCGCCAGCGCCTGTTCGAACAAATTGGCCACCAGTTGCGTCGGCTCCCACACACTGACCCATTCCCGGCGTTGCTTGCCCGGCGCCAGCGCGCCCGTGAGTTGCAGCAGGTTGGTGCCGTGCTGGCGGGTGACACTGTAGGTGTCACCCGGGCCGCTGACCGCACGATTGTTGATTTGCATGTAATCGGTGGAAGGAAACACCTGAACGCTGACAGGCTGGCCGAGCCCAACCGGCGCTGTGGCCGTGACGATCAAGGTGCCGGCATCGAAATCCGTGTTAGGCGACACGGTCAGCGCTGAAATCTGCGCGCCGTAGTAGGTGCTTTCGTCGTCCTGGGCCCAATCGACCCCCAGGCGTTCAGCGTCGAACCAGGTGTCATCGAACACCAGGTCGCCTTGCACCTGGCGCACGCCCAAGCGCGCCAGTTGGTCGGCCAGCGCCTGGTAATCGGCGAACTGCGTGGTCGGGTCGCCCAGGCCGCGCAGGTAAAGATCGCCGCTCAGGCGCTCGCCTTGTTGTGTACCGTTGCTTAACAACTGGGTCGAGAACCGGTACTGCGGGCCCAGCACATCCATCGCCGCCGCCGTGGTCAGCAATTTCAGGTTGGACGCGGGAACCAGGCGCGTGTACGGGTTGTGCTGGTAGAGAGTGTTGCCGGTGCGGGCGTCGCGCACCGTCAGGGAGACGGTGGCGCCTTGCAGCGCCGGATCGGCCAGCAACTGATCGAGGATCGCCGGGGTGGATGTTTGCGAAACGCTGGCGCAGCCGCCGAGTAAAAAGCCAAGGCACAGCAGGTGCAGCCATCGTCCAAAGTGCATCAATATTGTTTCCGCCAAACCATCAGTGCCTGCAACGCTAGCAGCTCCTAACCCTTGTGGCGAGCGGGCTTGTTGTGGCGAGCGGGCTTGCCCCGCGTTGGGCTGCGAAGCAGCCCCAAACCAGGCACAGAGGCGTATCTGATACACCCCATTCGTCTTCATTGGGGGCGCTTCGCACCCCAACGCGGGGCAAGCCCGCTCGCCACAGGATCTCTATCGAGTGTTAGAACTCCAGGGTGCTTGAAAGCGACACCTGCCGCGCGTCACCCAACGACACAAAAAACCGGCTGGCCGCCGAGGTGTAATAGGTGCGGTCGAACAGGTTCTTCACGTTGAGCTGGAACTTGACCTTCTGCCCATCGATCCGCGTGTCGTAGGTGGCGAACGCATCCGCTACCGTGTACCCCGGCAGGTTGAAGTCGTTGGCCGCATCGCCTGCGCGTTCGCCGACATACCGCGCGCCCGTGCCCACTCGCAATTGATCGCCACCAAACACGTTGCCAAAATCATAAGCCACCGACAGCGAGCCGGTGTGCTTGGCGACGTTTTGCAGGCGGTTGCCTTCAAGCGTTGGGTCGTTGTCCTTGATGTCTTCGGCATCGGTGTAGGCGTAGCTGCCGATCAGGCTCCACTGGTCGGTCAACTGGCCGCTGGCGTCGAGTTCCAGGCCCCGGGAGCGCACCTGGCCGGCGATGCTGTAGACCGTGTTCGCGCCGGAACCCACCGACACCAGCACGTTACGCTTGTTGATCGTGAACAACGCCGCGCTGGCGGTAATGCGCCCTGGAATATCGAGCTTGGCCCCCAGTTCCCAGGACTTGGACTCCTCTGGCGTGAGGTCACCGGTTAAGGTGCTGCCATCGTTCAGCGCCGCGATCGTGGAGTTGGGTTTGAACGACTCGGTGTAGCTGCCGTAAAACGACAGTTCGTCGGTGTAGCGATACACCAGGCCGGCGCGCGGCACCCAGGCCTGGCCCTTGCCATCGGTGTTGGCCTTGAACGGCACGCCCTTGCCGGCGTACTGGTCGTACATCTGATAGCGCGCACCGGCGACGAAAATCCACTGGTCGGTGAGGTGAATCGCGTCCTGGAAGAACAGCGAGTCGCTGCGCAGCAGGTCGGTCTGGGCGCTGTCGGCGGCGCTGACGGTGGTGCCCGCGACTTCGTTGCCGTACACCGGATTGTTGTAGTTGAAGGCGCCGCGCGAATTCTGACGAATCAGGTCGGCGCGATAAATCTTGCGGTACTCGTCGTCCAGGCCGAACACCAGGTCGTTCTGCAGGCCGAACACATTCACCTTGCCTTCGAAGCTGGCGGTGGTGAAGCGGTCGGTGGTGATCGCGCCCTGGGTGCCATCCATCCTGCGGGTCAGGGTGCCGTTGGTATTCACGGCACTGACGCGCACTTGGCTGGCGTCGTAGGTTTCGCGGTTCCAGCTGTAGCCGAAGTGGGCCTTCCAGTCGTCATTCAGGTCATGGTCGGCTTCGAAGCGGTACAGGTCGGACCGGCCCTCCATGTTGTTGAAGGGTTCATCCAGGCGGCGGGTGGATGGGATGTCCAGCGGGTGATTGGACTTGTCGATGGCGGTGCCCCGGTCGAACGGCGAGAGAAATTCGCGGTGCTCGTAGGCGAACAGCAATCGGGTGCTGTCGCCGAACCAGGCCAGGGACGGCGCCACCAAAGTCTCGCGGTGTGTACCGAAGTTGCGCCAGTAGTCTTCGTCTTCATGATCGACGATCAACCGGTACGCCAGGCCGCTATCGCCAATCGGGCCGGTGGTGTCGAGGCTGCCGCCGCTGCCGTTCTTGCCGTCGCCGAAGGTGGAGCCGCGCACGGTCAGGGCGGTGGACTGCACCAGCTCAGGCTTTTTGCTGACGATATTCACCACGCCGCCCGGGTCCTGGATGCCATACAGCAACGACGATGGACCCTTGAGCACCTCGACGCGCTCGGCCGTGGCGTTCAGCGCACGGCCCTGCACCACCGGCATGCCGTCACGCATGATCGAGCCATTACGGTTGTCGCCAAAGCCGCGCAGCATCACTGCGTCCTGGGTACTGGCCAAGGTGTTGGCCTGGGTGATGCCGCTGATATTGCCCAAGGCGTCATCCAGGTTGCGCGGGGTCTGGTCGCGCAGCACTTGGGCCGGCACCACGTTGACGGTTTGAGGGGTTTCCAGCAGCGGCGCGCGCGAACGCATCACCGAACTGGTGGGTGGTGGCTGATAGCTGGTGGAGTCCTGGGTTTGCTGGCCAACGCCACTGATGGTGGTGGCGCCCAGGTTGACCGCGCCGTCGGTGGGCACGGGCTCGAGGGCCAGGGTGCGCGCATCGATCTGGCGGAAGGTAAAGCCGCTGTTGCCGAGCAGGCGTTGCAGGGCCTGGGGCGCACTCATCCGGCCGCTGACCGCAGGCGCGTTCAGCCCGTAGGGTGCTTCATCGGTGTAGATCACGCTGATCCCGGTCACGCGGCTGAAATCACTCAGGGCCTGGGGCAGAGGTTTGGCGGCCAAGGCAAAGTTGAACTGGGCGCTTTGTTGCTCTTGCGCCCATGCCGTGCCCAGGGGCAGTAACGCCAGCCCCGATACCGCCAAAACCGAGGCTCCCAACCACTGTTTAACCCAACCGCCCGCCGTCGACTTCATGCTGTGAGAACCCGTGTAGAAAAGCTGTTAATGCGAATTGATCGCAGTTTCAAGCACTACACGAGTGAGCGGCGGGTTTACCTCACCTGATTTTCAAAATAATTTTCGCAGATCGCATAGATCGTTCCCACGCTCCGCGTGGTAATGCCTATTGGGACGCTCCGCGTCCCGCTTTAGAAGCAGACGCAGAGCGTCCATGGCTGCATTCCCACGCAGAGCGCGGGAACGATCACTGGCTGGGATTACTGCGCCTGGATGCGGAAACCGAAACGCGGGAAATGCACATGCACGGTGCCGGCACGTGGGTCGGTGCGGCGCAGGATCAGCGCCTCGCGCCCGGCAAACAGCAGTTCCCCGGCAACCGGATCGACGCCGTAATCGATGGCGCTGATGGTCACCTGCTGGCCGGCCCGGAAGCCATTCAGGTCTTCAAAGCGTTCATCCGGCAGCGCCGCCGGCGTGGCGTCGCGCGCAATGTCCAGCGCCTGTTCGGCGCTCATCGGGCTCGCCGTGCCATGTCCAAAACCGAGTACTCGCGCCAGCCACGCAACTACCGCCGGGTACGCATCCACCAACGGCGCGGTGACCGGCGTCGCCTTGAGGAACCACAACGGGTGGGCCATGGCGAAGTCGGCAATCGACGGCTCGCCGAACAAGTAATCTCCCGACTCACGCTGCAACTGCTGCTCCAACCGCGCCATCATCGCCGGCCACTGGTGCTTGGCCACTTCGATCGGCAGTTTGCTCGCGGTGCCGCCGCTGAACAGCGCAGCACGGTCGGCGAGGAACGCCTTGATCGCTTCCGGCGGCAATTTGCCGAAGCGCACCGCCACCGACTCCGGCTGGAACACCAGGCTAACCGCATGGGCGAATACCACGCTGTCGGCCCAGGTGGCGAAGGTTTGGGTGATCATTTCCTGGCCCAAGGGGAACAGCGCCGGCGCGGCTTTTTCCTGTTCCAGGCGGCGCGCGATCAGGGCCGTGTCGCAATAGATATCGGCGCCGACCTGCAACACCGGGGTTTTACGGTAGCCGCCGGTCAGGGCAGTCAGGTCCGGCTTGGGCATCACCGGCGAGACGTGCACCGAATGCCAGGACAAGCCTTTGAAACCCAGCAGCAGTCGGGCTTTTTCCGCGAAGGGGGATGTAGGGTAGTGGTGCAGGATGAGCTCAGACATGCGCGGGTCCACTTGGCAAAATGAACCTGCAGCTTAGCGCGCAACCGTCTCGGGTGGTGTGATGGGAAGCTATCAGTCAGATCAATGCAGGGGTGTCATGGCAACGCCCCACCCTGGCGTCGCATGTAATCGGCAAACAGCGGGACGGTAAAATCCAGGTATCCGTGATCGGTGCTGTAGATCATTCCCTTGGCAATGATCTTTGCTCGGGTTGGCCCCAAGGATGACTGGGCGCGTCCCATTGCCTTCGCTATGTCGGCCATGGCGTATGGACCGTCGCCTAAATCCGACATGGTTTTCACAAACTGGACTTCCGCTTTGGTCAATCGATCAAGGCGAACCCTGAAGAACCCCGCATCAAGTGTTGCCAACGTCTCTGCATAAGAGTGGTTTACATCCTCCGCCGTAATCTGCGGGCCCTCGGCGTTGTTCCATGCGATAGATGCCCATTCTTGAAGGAAGAACGGGTAGCCACGTGTGCGCTCGACAATCGTCGCGAGCGCATCAGGGGCAATCGACGCATCTTCCTCAATCACCGGTTTTTCTACCGCCTGAGCGGCGTCAACCGAATCGAGCGCCCCCAAGCCAGGGTAGAGAAAAAGCCGTTCGGCATATGACTTCGCCTCTCCTGCAAGACGAGCTACCTGCGGAAGCCCTGCTCCCACAAGCAGAATGGGCAAGCCCTCCTGAGACATGCGATGAATCGAAACAATCAACGCAGAGAGGTCCGCATCGGACAGGTATTGGACTTCATCAATCAGCAGAATCCAGCCTCTTCCCGCAGCTTTGGCGGCTCTTCCGATGACGGAAAACAATTCGGGAAGGTCGTACTGAAGATCACCGCTGTCGGCAAGCCCTGGCTCAGGTTCGACACCCACTTCGACGCCCGCGACTTCAATCCTGAAAATAGCCGCAAAACCGCGAAGCCCCTGCAGCCCTCGAACAGCAATGTGTTTGGCGGCCTCGACGCCTGACAGCGAGCGCATCACCTTGCGCATTTGGGGATAGAGCAGCCGGGCAAGGCTTTCATGTTCCGGAGCTTCCACTTTGGAAACCAGCAGACCTTCTTCCTCCGCTACTCTCGCGATCTCATTGAGTAACACCGTCTTCCCGGTGCCACGCAGCCCGAGCAACATCATGGACCGCGTATTACGTCCCAGGATTGCCCGGCCGCAAGAGATTCTTGCATTTTCGAGGATTTTATCGCGGCCGGCGAGCTCGGGGGGGCGGCTTCCGGCGCCTGGCGCAAAAGGGTTGCGGTAGGGATCCATCTGAACGGTCCATAGAAAGTGATCTCTATCAAACAATACTAATAGATACCAAAACTTGGTAGCTCTCGGTAGCTTTTAATAGCAATTGGTAGAACCATCAGTCAGATCAATGAACCACTCGCCGCCAGACACTCCTTGGCGCTCTTCTTGAGCTTTTTGATCAGCCGTTCCTGGCGCAGCGCCTCGCCCTTGCTCGCGCATTGCTCGGTGTACACCAGCGCCACCGCCGGGCTGGACAAAAAGAATCGTGCGCCCTTGCCGCGCTGATGCGAGGCAAAGCGGCGCACCGGGTCGTTGCTGATGCCGCAATACAGCGCGCCATTGGCGGCGCGCACCAGGTAGACGTACCAGGGTTTGGGTTCAACGGGGTCAGTCACGGCGAGGATTCAATCAACCAGAAGAAGCGCCGAGTTTATCAACGACTGGCCTGGAATGCCTTCAGGCCCTTGTTGGCCTGGGCACGCACGGCGTTTTTCACCAGCGGCGTCCAACCCAGCAGCAGGCCTTTGGTACCCAGGGCCTGGCGCGACCAGCGCCACAGGTCGAAATGATCGTGGTGCTCGCAGATCTTGCCATCGCGGAACACGAAGCGCGCCTGGATATCGTTGACCACCGTGTTGCCGGTGGCGCTGAACAGGTAGGTCGCGACCCAATGCGCGCCACCCGTGCGCTCGTCGCTGCGCACGTTGTCGAAGGTCAGCGAGAAATCCTTGGCCCGCGTGGTGAGCATGCGCCACATGTCGCCGGCGTCGCGGCCGCGCAATTCGCCGAACGCCGGGTCGCTGAACACTATGTCGTCCGTGTAGCAGGCGGCCATGGCTTCGGCGTCAAGGCGTTGGAAAGCCTCGTAGAAGTGAGTAATCAGGGCGGTGTGGGCGTCACTCATGCGGCGGCTTCCGTGTTTTTTATCGGTAGGGCTGCACGATAGTCTGCGCGGGCGCAGAAGGCCATGTTCATTCATCGACGGAATGAACATGGCTTTGGAGGTAGGGCGGGAGTTACAGGTAGACGACGTCCAGGGTAGCGCTGCCGTCAAGCTGGAGTTCCTGGCCGGTGGGCAGTTGGTCCTTACGCAAGATCGTGGTCTGTATCAACAGATCCGATGTCATGGCCTGTACCGGCAGCGGTGCGGGATTGGTGCCGGTGCCAGCGTTGAAGGCGCGCATCCAATCGGGCTGCCAGATCTGGGTATCTTCGGGGGCGTTGAACCAGACCTTCCCATCAGCGGATTCGATCACGGGTTGCGAAACCCCATCGGCCAGGGAACTGCTCGTTTTCAAGGTGTACCAACCCACCTTCTTGTCGCCGTTGACCAGACCCAGACCAAAACTGGACAAGCCAGCGCCTGGCTCAGCAGATGTTCCGCCGCGGTTATCGCTGCTCTTGATCGCAAACAGCGTGGCGGCCGTGCAATTGACGCTCAGTGCCAGGGACGCGACGGGCAAGGCAGTGTCACGACTCGGAACCGGGTTCAGGTCACTGAACGAAATCTTGCCATGGTCCACCACCCCGCCTCCCGACAGGGCAGGCGTACAGGCCGCCGGCGTGATAGCACCGGTGACGCTCAGGTCTACACTGGACGCCGCAAGTACATTGGAAACACCGGCCAACAATAAGGCAGCCGTGAATATTGAGTTCTTCATTGTTTATGCTCACTTTGAATCTGCACACACCGGGCAGCCGCGCGCAAACGACGACAACCCAATGCGTTCGATTCGAATAATTAGACTAGGGATGTTTAACTATTACCACTGCGAACAGTAGCAACAGCTCGATAATCTAAAGCGTGCGCATAACTACCAACATACAACTAATACGAACTTCCAAAGTGACGCAAAAATTTAATTAACGCGCGCCCCTATCAATTCGTAACTTCATCGCCACTTCATGGCACCATCCCCACATCCCGCGCATACGCAAACAAATCCACATCCGTGGAAATGCACAAACGCTGCATCGCCGTGCTCTTCTGCTTGCTGATGGTGGAAATGCTGCGATTGGCCCGCGCGGCGATCTCGCTCACCGTCAGGCCGCTGGCCAGCAGGCGCACCACCTCCTGTTCCTTGCCCGATAGCCGAGGCGCCTGGGTTGGCTGCGCCACGCAGGCCTGCTCCAGTTGCACGCGCAGGCACTCGCTGATGAAGGTGCGCCCCTGGTACACAGAATGGATAGCCTGGGGCAACTCACGCGCCGAGGCGCTTTTGGCCAGTACCGATTTCGCGCCATGGGCCATGGCCGCGCGCAACGTGGCGACGTTGGCGAACATGGTCACCACAATCATCGGCACCTTGGGGTACTGACGATGCAATAACCCCAGCAGGCCATAACCATCCACCTGCTGATCACCCGGCATCGCGAAATCCGTCACGATCACGTCACACGGTGTGCACTTGAGCAAGGCCAGCAGTTGATCGGGGCCGTCGGCCTCGCCCACTACTTTGCACTTGCCGCTCGCTTCAATAACTACTTTTTGCCCGACACGCACAATAGGGTGGTCGTCGGCAATAATGATGCGAATCATCGTATTTTCCATGATGGCAATTAGGTAGCACCAAAATACCCTGACACTGCTTTTGTAACAACTAGCAATAAAACACCTGTTTTGCGACGCAGCCCGTGTTTTAAGGGCCCTACACCAATGCCTACAAAATTAAAAGAAATGACATACAGAAAAGTACTACACACAAACGGAAGTTTTCCTTCAGATGCAACTAGCGGCTAGAGCTTATATAGATAATTCAAGTAAATTTCGATGTCTTGGTAGAAGCGGCCGAGCGCACTGTGGTTAGCCGCCACACCGCTCAGGTGCACACGATCAATCAAGCGCACGGCACGGTATTCCAGCGTTGTAGCGCCCAGAAAGGCCACGCTGCCCACCAGTCGATGCAGGTGTTGAGTGGTGGCGTGTTCGTCTTCGGCCGCCTGGGCTTGCCATAGCGCCTCAAGGTCCTCATTGGCTTCCTGAATCAATTTGCACAACATTGGCTCTACCAGCTCCCATGAGCCAAACGCGGCGATCAGGCTTTCGCGGCTGGCGAAGCCAGGCGGACGCGGCGTTGAGGTATTGACATGAGAGGCGGGCTCAGGAGTCGACATGGGTAGCCAATCGCACAGCACGTCGCGCAATTGTTCAACGCCGATGGGTTTGAGCAGCCAGCCGTCCATCCCGCATTCCACGCAGCGGCGGATTTCTTCCGGGCCCATGCGCCCGGTCAACGCAACCACTGGTATTCGCGCTCGCCCGCCTTCGCGTTCCAGGCGCCGAAGTTCTCGGGTCATCGCGTAACCGTCCATCACCGGCATACGGCAGTCGCTGATGATCAGGTCAAAGTGCTCGTCCGCCAGCGCCCGCAACGCACTGTGCGCATCGCTGCACAGGACGTGGCGCACACCCAACGCATCGAGCAGGACCCCCATGAATGCGCGATACAGGCCATGGTCGTCAACCACCAGCACCCGCGCCTGCCGCCGGCCGGTCAGCGCGTCGCCATTGGAAGAGGACGACGCTTCACTGGGTGTTGTGCCCGGCCTTTTGGAATTGCCCGGCATGCTGCCCCTCACGCGCAGCAACATGTTTCCAGGCCCGCCTTGGAGCACGGTATCGCTAGAGGGGGTTGCGCGCTATAAAAGCGGATCACTCAATTGAGTGAATTAACCGCGTTGAAAGAGGGCGAAAAATATCCGAATGATTGAATCGTCGCGATACAACAACTACGACAACGCCGGTTTTTCCAAGTAAATGCAAAGCCATTTATCGCGACCTGCCCCTTATCAGCGCCCAGCAGAACTCTCGTAATAGTTGCATTTTTCCTGTTGTGATCAGGCCATACCGTTCGCCGGCCATTTATGGCAGTGCTCACTTGCTCGACGAGGCTGCCACCCTTAACCCCGTTGCACGTCGGAGCACACTCATGAGCCAATCACTTTCTTACCTGTTCGGCACACTGTTACTCGGCGCCGCCGGCAGCGCCATCGCGGCCTCCAGTGTCGAACTCAGCGTCACTGGGCTGATCACCCCGAGCGCGTGTGAACCCAGCCTGTCCAATGGCGGCGTGTACGACCTGGGCAAGATTGCCGCCAAAGCGTTGAACAAGGACCGGCCCACCGCCTTACCCGCGCACCTTATGCAACTGACCGTAAGTTGCGACGCGCTGACATTGGTGGCGCTGCAACCCACCGACAACCGCCTCGGCTCCAGCTCCGATAGCGCCTCCCCCATCAAGTTCGGGCTGGGCTTGATCAACGGCAACGAAAAGCTCGGCAACATGAACCTGGAGATGAGCTCAGTCGTGGCCGACAGCGTCGCGGCACGCCCGATCGGCTCTGCGGATATGGGCACCTGGGCACCGTCCCCCGTGATGTCACACCATTACATGACCTCGGTCTCCGACGGCAGTGTTCCGCTGATGCCGTTACCGTTCAAGCTCATGACCGCCGACCTGCACATCCTGCCAACCATCGCCCCCGCCGCCACGCTGACCCTGACCGAACAAGTGCCCATCGACGGCTCCGTCACCCTGACCATGAACTATCTGTAGCGGTAAAAACGAAAGCGTGCACGGATGCACGCCCAGGCGCGCATTCGCCGGGCATATTCGTACTTGTTGCATTCCACCCGGTCGGCACCGGCGATAAATTCTCCCCGCTTTCCCTAGAAGCAGCGCGTGCCCCTCATAACCCTAAAACCAAGGGCAACTCACCCGCACCCCCTATCTGTCCCTTACGCCTTGCAAAGGAATACGTTCGCCAATGAAAGCCTCAATCGCCGCCTTAACCGGGGTGCTGCTGCTCGCCGGTTGCCCTTGGGCACTCGCCGCCAGCAGCGTCGACCTGGCCGTCACCGGTGCCATAACGCCAAGCGCCTGCCTGCCGAGTATCAGCAACGACGGCACAGTGGATTACGGCAAGATCTCGATGCAGGACCTGGACGACTTTGGTACGGCACTGCTGCCAGCCACCTTCAAACTGGCGGTAAGTTGCGACTCCCCCAGCTTGTTCGGACTGTACTCCATTGACAACAACCATCCCGACGGCGGTATTTATTTTGCAATGGGGTTTACCAGCCCCACCTGGTGGATCGCCAACTTCAGCCTGATTACGAGAAACGTCATCGCTGACAACCAAAACGTCCATGCGATCTACTCCAAGGACAATGGCGCGAGCTGGGAGGCTTATCCAACGATCCAGAACTGGTACCCCCGCACGCTGCTAGCGTTTGCCAAAACACTCACAGGCCAGTTGGCCCCCACGCCCGTCAAGGACGTTTCGCTGGACATGCTGGTATCGCCGACAATCTTTTCAAAACACCTGATTCCCACAGGCGAAACGATCTCGCTGGATGGCTCTGCCACCCTTGAGCTGAGGTACTTGTGATGGGCAGGCTCAACCTCCGCAGGCCTGCTGCGCTGCTACTGCTAGCGCTCACTCAGGAAGCATTCGCCGCCAGCAGCGTCGACCTCACCGTGACAGGTCTGATCGTACCCAGCGCCTGCACACCCACCTTGAGCCAGGGCGGCGTGGTCGATTACGGCAGGCTCGCCGCCAAGGATCTGAACGTCGACACCATGACCACCCTGCCGCGCGTAAACCTGCAGTTGGGCGTCAGCTGCGCCGGGCCCACGCTGTTTGCGCTGCGTGGTCGGGACAACCGCGCAGGCACCGCCTACGACGATGATAGAGAGAACACCTTTGGCCTGGGCCTGATTAACGGAGACCAGCGCCTGGGCAATTACTTCCTGATTATCGATACGCCGGTATCGCCCGGCGTGGCGCTGTACCCGCTGATGTCCCTCGACAACGGCGAGAGTTGGTGGCAGTTCCCCGACGGAACCTGGCTGAGCCCAAACCAAATGAGCGCATTCGGCAATTCTGAAGCCGGGCTTCCGGCGCCGGTCGCCCTGCAAACCGTCACCAGCGCACTCAATGTGTACACCTACATTGCACCCACCAGCGGCCTGACCCTGACCGAAGAAGTTGCACTGGACGGGTCGGCCACGGTGGAACTGTTTTACCTCTAACCACCGCCCAAGGATCAGTGTCCATGCATCGACTCACCGCACCCACGCTCGCCGTGCCGCGGCGATCACCGCCAGCAGCACCGACCTGATCGCGCCAGCCGACCCCTGACCGTACTCGATGAAGTCCCCATCGACGGTCAGGTCACGCTGCAACTGAAGTCCCTGTAATCCGTTTTTATGCCTCTCCCCCCTAGGAGCCAAACAATGAACACTGCTAAAACCCTGATAACCACCCTGTTGCTGGCCGGCGCCAGCACCGCCATGGCCGCCTCCAGCGTCGACCTGAGCGTGCGCGGTTTGATCACGCCCAGCGCCTGTGAACCAACACTGTCCAGCGGCGGCGTGTATGAAATCGGCAAGATTTCGGCCAAAGACCTCAACGCCGATGACATCACCAATTTAGGCGAACACATTTTGCAACTGACCGTCACGTGCGACGCCGCAACCTTGATGGCGCTTGAGCCGCAGGATAACCGCGCAGGCTCCTCCTCCGATGACGTAAACACGCGATTCGGGCTGGGCTTGATCAACGGCACCGAAAAGCTCGGATTCCTGGAAATGTGGCTCTCTTCCATGCTGGCCGACGGGGTTGAAGGTCGCCCGATTGGTTCTGCGGACGGTGGCCTGACCTGGGCTCGCAAGCCCAGCTTGGCGAACGACACCATCACCTCTGTGGCCGACACCACCACCATGGCGCCGATCCCCGTGAAATTGCTCACGACAGACCTGAGCCTTTCAGCATCGATAGCCCCCGCCAACAGCCTGACGCTTACCAACGAAGTCGCCATCGACGGCTCCGTGACCCTGACCGTCAAGTACCTGTAGCGGTAAAGCGGAGCGTGCACGGATTGCGCGCCCACACACGCGCTCACACGGCACATTCGTACTTGTTGCATTCCAGCCGGTCGGCACCGGCGATAAATTCTCCCCGCTTTCCCTAGAAGCAGCGCGTGCCCCTCACAACCCTAAAACCAAGGGCAACTCACCCGCGCACCCTATCTGTCCCTTACACCTTGCACAGGAATTCCTTTCCAATGAACGCCCTATTCACCCCCCTGGTCGGCGCCCTGCTGATCGCTGGCTGCACCTTCGTGCAGGCCGCCAGCAGCGTGGACCTGACGGTCAAAGGCAGCATTACGCCAAGCGCCTGCGTGCCCTCCATCACTCAAGGCGGAATCGTCGACTTCGGTAAGGTCGCCGCCAAGGATCTGAGCCTCAACTCAACGACTCCCTTGCCCGACGCCAATCTTGGGCTGAGCCTGATTTGTGAAGCGCCGACATTGTTCGCGCTGCATGGCAAGGACAACCGAGTAGGTACCGCCTACTACGACCATTCCCATCTATACGGACTGGGCATTGCCAATGGCGACCCCAACCAGAAGCTGGGCAACTACCGCTTCGAGGTGTTCAACCCCGTCGCCGATACCGAAGTCATTCCGCTTTTCTCGATTGACCGTGGCCAACTCTGGATCGCCAACCCCGTTGGCAGCTACTTCCAGCACACGGCCTGGCTTGCGTTCGGCGAACACCTCAACGGCGTAAACGCGCCAAAGCCCGTTGGCAATGTGACCGTGGACCTGCGCATACGCGCCTCAATTGCACCGCTCAGAACCCTGACGGTGACCGAAGAAATACCCTTGGACGGCAGTGTCACGGTGGATGTGATTTACCTCTAGCCCCTCTACGCCCGCGGGCCTTCACCTTCATCGCGCCGGCGGACCACCTGACCGTGCGCGATGAAGTGCCCATCGAGGGCCCGGTCACGCTGCAACTGAAGTCCCTGTAATCCGTTTGTACACCTCTCCCCCCTAGGAGCCAAACCATGAACACTGCTTTGAAAACCCTGATAACCGCCCTGATGCTGACCAGTGCCGGCACCGCCATGGCCGCTTCCAGCGTCGACCTGAGCGTGCGTGGCTTGATCACGCCGAGCGCCTGTGAGCCGACGCTGTCCAGCGGTGGCGTGTATGACATCGGCAAGATTTCGGCCAAGGATCTGAATGTCGACGACCTCACTGCCGTGGGGGACCACGTAATGCAAATGACCGTCACCTGCGACGCCGCAACGCTGATGGCCATCGAGCCTAAGGACAATCGCCCAGGAACGAGTTCCGATGATGTGCCTCCACGCTTCGGGCTGGGCCTGATCAACGGTACGGAAAAGCTCGGCTTTCTGGAAATCTGGCTCAGCTCACTGCTGGCCGACGGAGTGCCAGGTCGGGCTATCGCCTCAGCGGACGGTGGTCTGACCTGGACCAGTGAACGGCGCTTGCGCAACGACAGCATCGCCTCGGTGGCCGATACCACGACCCTGACCCCCGTGCCGGTGAAACTATTGACCGCTGACTTAAACCTCAGCGCTGCAATCGCCCCCGCCAACAGCCTGACGCTTACCAACGAAGTCGCCATCGACGGCTCCGTGACCCTCACCGTCAAGTACCTATAGCAATAAAAAGCCGAGCGCGCCCAACGTGGCGCGCATTGGCCGTGCAGTTTCGTATTTGTTGCATTCCTCCCGAACGGCACCGGCGATAAATTCCTTTCCGCTTTCCCTGGAAGCAGGGCGTGCCCTCAATCCCTTGAATCAGGGCTGATTGAGAAACGGCACCACGTCCAAACCACGCCCCCACCACTGCATCACAAGGAATCGTGCCCATGGAGAAAACCACCCGCGCCGCCTTTGCCCTGCTGCTGGCGACCTGCACACCTGGCGCGCTCGCCGCCAGCAGCATCGACCTCAGTGTGACCGGCAGCATCACGCCCAGCTCATGCACGCCGCGCCTGTCCAACGACGGGGTGATCGACCACGGCAAGTTGACCGCCAAGGACCTCGAGCAGGTCAGGCCCACGCTGCTTGACCCGGCTGAAATGCAACTTGAAGTGATTTGCGAAGGGGCGACCTTTTTTACCCTGACCACCTTCGATAACCGGGCCGGCACCTCGGCCATCAACGCCGCGCACCACGGCCTGGGAATGATCAATGACGACCAGAAACTGGGCAGCGTCGCGTTCGCTCTGTTCGAGCCGATAGCCGACGCGGTGGCGGTCAAGACCATCGTTTCGCGCAATGGCGGCGTCAACTGGGTCGTCAACCCGTATCTGGGGCATGAGGCGTTGACCTCGTTCGCCGCCGCCGACGGCCCCAATACGCCGATCGCCATTGAGTTGCTGAACGCACGGTTGCGCGCCTTCACCGTCATCGTGCCGTCCAAGGACCTGACGGTGGTGGATGAAGTGCCCATCGACGGCCAGGCCACGCTGCAGCTGAAGTATTTGTAACCCCTTGCTTAGCCTTTCCTCCCTAGGAGCCACACTATGAACACGTCGTTGAAAAGCCTTTTCGCCATGGTGCTACTGTCTGGAGCAGGCAGTGCCATGGCCGCCTCCAGCGTTGATCTGACCGTGAAAGGTCTGATCACGCCAAGTGCGTGCGAGCCAACCTTGTCCAGTGGCGGTGTGTATGACATCGGCAAGATTTCCGCCAAGGATTTGAACGTCGACAAAAGCACTGTATTGCCCGAGCACACCTTGCAACTGACGGTGACCTGCGATGCCGCGACTTTGATGGCGATAGAGCCTCAGGACAACCGCGCGGGTTCGAGCTTTGAAAGCGACCCGGCCACGTTCGGCCTGGGCCTGATCAACGGCAGCGAAAAACTCGGCTCTTTCGCAATGAACCTGTCATCACTGATTGCCGACGGCGAGGAAGTGGGACCGATCGTCTCGAGCGACGCCGGTTTGACCTGGTCCCGGTCCATCTATTTAACCAATGCAGGCATCACCTCGGTGGCCAACACCACCACCATCGCGCCGATTCCGGTCAAATTGCTCACGTCGAGTCTGACCCTGTCTCCGATCATCGCCCCAGCCAACGGCCTGACCCTTACCAACGAAGTCGCCATCGACGGTTCCGTGACCCTGACCGTCAAGTACCTGTAACGCAGACGCGCGCAGCGCCTGGCGTTGCGCGCCCTGGTTATCACAGATGTTCCCTTAATCACGGTTCCAAGACCCGACCATGAACACGCTCTCAAGCCGACTGGTGACCCTCTGTTTTCTCTGCCTGGCGGCCAAGCCCGCCTTCAGCGCTTCCAACGCCGAGGTGACGGTCACCGGCACCATCACCCCCAATGCCTGCACGCCTACGCTGTCGGACAACGGCATCGTCGACCACGGCAGGGTGCCGGCCCGCAGCCTCAATCAATATGAATTCAGTGACTTGCCCAGCCGCACGCTGGACCTGAGCGTGAGCTGCAACGAGCCGGTGTTGTACGTGCTGGTGGGGGTGGACAATCGCGCCGACTCGTCAGTGGGGCCGGGGTTTTATTATGGACTGGGCAACAATATCCATGCGCCCACCGAGCGCCTGGGATCGGTGTCCCTGGCCTTTCGCAATGTCATGGGTGACGGCGAGCCGGTCCTGGTCCTGGCCTCCAGTAACCACGGCCTGACCTGGTTTCCAGAGTCCAACGCCTACCCGGACAACTACATGGGCTTTGCCCATCCCGGCACGCTGGTGCCGGACCCTCATCGGCTGATCACCGCAACCTTACACATCGATACGTCGATCAACGCCGCCGCCTACCTGACCCTCAATCAAGAGGTCCCGCTGGACGGCTCAATCGTGCTTGACCTGAGGTACCTGTAGTCATGTTGTCCATTCCCTATGTTTCCTTTTTCGTCCGGGTGTTTCTCGGCCTGCGTTACCTGTGCGTCTACGTTGGCGGTCTGGCCCTGGTGCTCGGTGGTTCGAGCCTGGTGCTGGCCGACGGTATGGTGCCGGACACGTCCGTGGTGATCGTCAACGAGGCCGACGGCGAAGCCTCGGTGTCGGTGACCAACACCGATTCCAAGCTGGCCTTGCTGCACGTGACCCTGGAGGACATTCCCGAAGACTCGGCGCCGTTGCTGTTTGTCACGCCGCCGCTGACCCGCGTGGAGCCTTCCAAGAGCCAATTGATCCGCTTCATCCTGCAATCGCCGGAACCGTTGGTAACCCAGCGCCTTAAACGAGTGATTTTCGAGGGCATGCCCCAGGGCCGTTCCACCGCCCAGGCCGGGCATGCGCGGGTTGGCGTGACGGTGCGCCAGAACCTGCCGGTAATCCTGCATCCCAAGGGCCTGGAGCCGAACCGCACACCCTGGACCGGCCTGACCTGGAGCCTTAAAAACAGCCAGCTCAGCGTGCATAACCCGTCGCCGTATGTGGTGCGCCTGGCCCAGGAACTGCGCCTGCTACCGGGCAACGGTTCGGCCTTGCTGCCGCGCACCTATGTGTTGCCCGGCGAAACCCTGAGCGTGGCCGCCACTCAGGCCACGGCCACCACCGTGCAATTACAGCCGGCCACCGTCTACGGCTTCGCCGTGGCGCCCTATGAGGCGCCGGTTTCGCTCTGATGCCCGCGCCGGAAGGACTCACACCGGCGCCCTGATAACGAAGTGACCTCCCATAGAAGGTCACCAGAAGCCCGCCCGCTCCGAGGGATCGGCGGCGCGCTTCCATCACTTGAGTACGACGTGTGAGCACAGTCATGACTGATCGCGACGGCGAAGCCGTGCCCGGCATTTCGCTAGGGCGCACGCACCCATTCCTTGCGGGCCTGGTCCTGGCACTGCTGCCGGTGGGCCTGTCGCTGGCCGATGAAGCCGGCGGTTCGTTTGACCCGCAGACCCTGTCCCAACGCGGCATTGACCCGGCACTCGCCAATCTGCTGCTGCAAGCGCCGCGTTTCACCGCCGGCCGCCACGCCCTCAACCTTAACGTCAACGGTCAGCGCCGAGGCCGCGTCGACGTGACCTTCGATAAAACCGGCGCACTGTGTTTCGACCGCGCCCTGCTGGATGCCGGCAACCTGAAACTGCCCGAGGCGTCGGCCGATACGCGGTGCCTGGGCTTTCTCGAGCTGTATCCGCAGACGGTCATCGAGCAGGAGCCGGCCAGCCTGAGTCTGTCCCTGGTGGTGCCGACAGACGCCATACGCCCGGCGCTGCAGGATATTTCCGGCTACCAGACCGGCGGCTTCGCCGCGTTGCTCAACTACGACCTGACCGGGCTGTACAACGAATATGGCGACGACAGCAACCGCTTCGGCTCGGCCAATACCGAAGTCGGGTTCAACGCCGGCGACTGGATCGTGCGCAGCCGCCAAGTGCGCACCTGGCAGGATGGCCAAACACGCACCACCCACCTGGACGCCTACGCGCAACGCACCTTTGCCGCTCAGCAGGCGGTGTTCCAGGCCGGGCAGATCAACCTCTACAACCCGGTGCTGGCCGGCGCGCAGATCACCGGGGCCCAAGTGCTGACCGAAACCGCGTTGCAGGACCAGAACCAGGGCGCGACCATCGACGGTATCGCCAACAGCCCGGCCCAGGTGGAAATTCGCCAGAACGGCACGTTGATTCATTCCACGGTAGTGCCCGCCGGGCCGTTCTCGCTGACCGATGTGCGGCGCCTGAACAGCCGCTCCGACGTTGAAGTCACAGTCAAGGAAACCAACGGCGAAGAACGCCGCTTTACCGTGCCCGCAGCGATGCTCGGCCTGGGCCTGCCGGCGCCCGGCTACTCGGTGGCCGCCGGGCAAGTGCGCAAGATCGGCGACAGCGAAGGCGCCGAGCCCTGGGTGGTCAGCGCCGGCTGGAGCGGCGCGCTGCACCCGCAGGTGAGCCTGAGCGCGGGCGTCCTGGGCGCCGAAGATTACCGCGCGGCGGGGGCTAGCCTGGGCTGGTTGCCGTGGCGCGACAGCCAGTTGCAGTTCGGCGTGCAAGGTGCGCAGGCCAGCCGGCGTGCTAAGGATCAGGGCCTGCAGACCGACCTGTCCTGGTCGCAACGGTTGTCGGACAGCTGGGCGATCACCACGTCCGCGTCCTGGCGTTCGCTGGGTTACCGCGAGCTGGAAGACTCGACTTACACCACCGACACCCGCGAGCAACGGCGCTCGCGCTATCGCGATCAGCAAAGCGCCACGGCGTCGTGGTCGCACCCGATGCTGGGGGCGTTCAGTGCCGGGATGTCGCGTTCGTCGTCCTATACCGGCGACGGCAGCACCCGCGCCCTGGCGTCGTGGGGCACCAGTGTTGGCCGCGTGTCGGTGTCGGCCAGCGCCGAATGGCAAGTGGGCGGGCGCAAGCAGAGTGACGACAGCGTCTACCTGAATATCAGCCTGCCCCTGGGTGACAACCGCCGCGCCCGTGCGTGGGCACGCAATGCCGGCGGTGAACACCGAATCGGCGCAGGCTTGAGCGAGCAACTCAATGACCAACTGAGCTACCGGGTCGGCGTGGAACGCGACAGCCGCGACCGTGAAGTCGAGTCCTCCCTCGGCGTGTCGGCGCTGCCGTATTACAGCCAGCTGGACTTCAACTACACCCGCTCCGACGCCGAGCGCGCCAGCTATCAGGGCGGCGCGCGCGGCGGCGTGGTGCTGCACGGCGACGGGCTGACCTTCTCGCCGTACCCGGTGCGCGACACCTTTGCCGTGATGTCGGTGGGCGAGATGGCGGGAATCAAGGTCAGCACGCCAAGCGGCCCGGTGTGGACCGATTGGCAAGGTCAGGCGGTGGTGCCGCAACTGAGTGCCTATGGCCGCAGCCCGGTGGAGGTGCAAACCCGTTCGCTGCCGCGCAATGCCGACATCAGCAACGGCCTGGCGGTGTTATCGGCGGGGCGCGGAGCGGTGGACAAGGTTGAGTTCGGCGTGGCCCTCACCCGTCGTGCGCTGCTCAGCGTGACCCGCGATGACGGTACGTCGTTGCCACGCGGCGCGGCGGTGAGCACCGGCGACGGCGAATTCGTCACCCTGGTGCAGGAAGGCAGCCAGGTGTTCCTGCCCAATGTGTTCGACCAGCGCCCACTGTTTATCAAGGCCAGCGGCCGCGAGCCTTGCCGCCTGGACTTCGAGTTGCCGGACAAAGGCGACCCCGAGGTGTATTTCGAAACCGCGGCGGCCCGGTGCCGCCAGCCATGAGGACAATTGTCATGGGTTTTAACAGCGCACTGTTGCCGCTGCTTCTGCTGCTGAGCGTCAACGCCTGGGGCGACGACGAATGTCGGCTGAACCTGAGCGAATCACGCCTGGATTTCGGCCTGATGAACCGCGCGGTCGCCGTGACGCCCGCGCCCGAACGGCTACTGGGCGAGCGACGAATCAGCCTCACGTTGAACTGCCCGCAGGTCCAGGACTTGAGTCTGTTTTACCGGGCGCCGGGCGCAAGTGCGCAACGCTACCGGTTTACCGAACAGGGTACTTATCGCCTGCAAGTCAGCGAGGCGGTGGTCGATGGCCACGCCGTGGAACTCGGGCTGATCCCCGGCAGCGGCCAGCCACCGGTGGCCAGTGGAACTCAGTTGGTCTGGCGCCCGGAGCATGGGGTGGTGCCGCTGCGTGACGGGGTAACGATGCGTGGGCGCAGCCTGTCGCTGCAAATTGACGCCAGCGCCTGGGCCGATGAAGCGGCGGCGCGGGTGAGCGATGCGGTGACCTGGGACAGCGGCGGCCTGTTCGACGCGATCACCAGTGGCCGCTCGCGGGAGCTGCGCCTGCAAGCGCGCTTCGCCCCGGCTGCCTGCACGCCATTGTTGTCCAACGGCGGGCATGTGGACTTCGGCAAACTGTCGGTGCTGGATCTGAGCCAGAACAGCGACACCGCCCTGCCCGCCCGGGCCCTGGCGGTGAACGTGGCGTGCGATGCGCCAACCGCCTTTACCTTGCGCATGCAGGACAACCGCCAGGGCTCTGCCACCGGCGGCGCCGATGACACGGCTTACGGCCTGGGGCTCGATTCGCGCCAGCACAAGATCGGTCGCTACCGGCTGATCTTCGATCCTACGCGCGCCACGGCCGACAGCTACGGCGCGCTGTATCGCACCGACGCCGCCGCCGACACTGGCCCCTGGAGCAGCGCCAGCGCCAGCCCGATTGCCATCAGCGCCAATCGCTTCATCGGTTTCAGCGCCGTGGCCGGCAGCACCAGCGGCCCCTCCTCGATTCAACACCTCAGCGCCACGGCGAGCCTGGAAGCGTTCATCGCGCCGCTCGGCTCACTGGACCTGGGCAACGAAGTGCGCCTCGACGGCGCCGCCACCCTCGAAATCAACTATCTCTAGGAGCACGCTCATGAACACCGTTCGTCTATCGCTGGCCAGTCTTGCCCTCCTGGGTATCGTCAGCTCGACCCACGCCGCCTCCACCGCCGAATTGACCGTCACCGGCCTGATCACGCCCATGGCCTGCACGCCGGTATTTTCCGCGGGCGGGCTGGTGGATTTCGGCAAAATCTCCCAGCAGGACCTCAATCAGGCCAAGCCCACGATGTTGCCGCTCAAAACCATGACCCTCACCGTCAGTTGCAACAGCGCCGGGCGCTACGCCTTGCGCATGCGTGACAACCGCGACGGCACCGCCTACGTCAACAGCGAGATTTACTACGGCTTCGGCCTCGACGGCAGCGGCGGCAAGATCGGTGTGTACTCACTCAAATTCGATCCCAAACAGACCGTCGCCGACGCCTTGCCGGTGATTTATGGCACCGAATCGACCACCAATGGCGTGGCCTGGCGCACCTCCAACAGCAACCCCATCGACATGGGTTCGCGCAGCCTCCTCGGGTTTACCGAAGTGAACGGCAGCAGCGCCGGGCCCACGGCGATCCAGAACCTGACCAGCACCTTCATCCTGGAAGCCGTGATCAACGCCAAGCAAAACCTGGACTTGAGCCAAGAGGTGGTGATGGACGGCTCCGCCACGCTGGAAGTGGTTTACCTGTAATTCCCAACCGCGACTTTCCCTAGTCAAAGGAGCAACACCATGCGCACTACTTTCACCACGCTGACCGGCGCCCTGCTACTGGCCGTCAGCGGCGGCGCGTTTGCCGCCTCAAGCGTTGACCTTAGTGTCAAAGGCATGATTACGCCCAGCGCTTGTACACCAACCCTGGCCAACGGTGGCGAGGTTGATCTCGGCAAGATTTCCGCCAAGGACCTGCGACCTGCCCAACACACCTATCTGCCCAGGCAGAACCTGCAAATGACGGTGAACTGCGATGCCGCGACGCTCATTGCGATAGCCGCCAAGGACAACCGTGAAAACACTGAGTCCAGCATGGATTACTACAACTTTGGTATAGGACTGATCAACGGCAGTGAAAAACTGGGTTACGTCACGATCAGCCCGAGCAACTCCATCGCGGACGGTGCAACAGTCAGAAGCGTTGGCTCAAGAGACGGTGGTGTGACGTGGGAACGTGAAAGCTCTTTTACGGACGACGGTCTGACAGCCTTTGCCGACTTGACAACCACCACGCCATTGCCGATACAAGCACTCACCACCGACTTGCAGGTCGGAGCCGTAATAGCCCCAGCCCAGAACCTGACCTTGAACGAAGAGCAACCCATCGACGGCTCGGTGACGCTGACCGTAAGGTACCTGTAACGCCGGCCGCCGGATTTATCCACTGACACACCGCATTCGCGAGCAAGCCCGCTCCCACACTTTTCGGTGCCAGACACAGGACGGGTGGACAACATCAATCCCCAGTGGGAGCTGGCTTGCCTGCGAAAGCGGTGGGCCAGCCACCGGATTATTCACTGACCCACCGCCATCGCGGGCAAGCCCGCTCCCACATTTGTATTGAGGAGGGTCAGGCTTTTTCGCTGGTGACGCCAACGTACAGCGCACGTCCGGCGCCGCAGCCGGTGATGATCGCGCCCACGCCGATCACGCCGAATACCCAACCGGTGGCGCCCCAGCCACCGGTCCAGTCGTGCAGCACGCCCACGGCCAGCGGGCCGAGGGAGGCCAGGGTATAACCGATACCCTGGGCCATGCCCGACAGGTTGGCGGCGACGTGGGAATCCCGCGAGCGCAGTACGATCAAGGTCAGCGCCAGGCTGAACGTGCCGCCCTGGCCGAGGCCCAGCAGGATCGCCCAGCCCCACAGCCCGTCGAGCGGTGCATACAGGCAACCGAACAGACCGCCGAGGGTGAGCAGCATCACCACCACGATCGCCAGGCGCTGATCCTTGCCACGGGTGGCCAGCCACGGCGCGGTAAGCGCACTGAGCAACTGCACGATAATTGAACCGGACAGCGCCAGGCCGGCCTCGGTGGCACTCAGGCCACGGCTGATCAGCATCGACGGCACCCAGCCAAATACGATGTACGCCAGGGACGACTGCAGGCCCATGTACAAGGTCACCTGCCAGGCCAGCGGGTCGCGCAGCAACCCTTTAACCCGATAAGCCACCTGGTGCGCCCCATGTTTCTGGCCGACTTGGGGCAGCCAGAACAGGGCTGCCACCAACGCGGGAATCATCCAGAAGCCCAGGCCGATGTTCCAGCTGTCACCAAAATAATGACTCAACGGCACCGTCGCCCCCGCCGCCAACGCGGCGCCCAGGCAAAGTGCCATGGTGTAGACACCGGTCATCGCGCCGGCCTGGCTGGCGAAGTCGCGCTTGACGATGCCCGGCAGCAGCACGCCGATGATGCCGATGCTCGCGCCGGCGACCAGGCTGCCGGCAAACAGTCCGGCTTCGCCGAAAGCGCTGCGCAGGACGATGCCGGCGGCGAGGGTCAGCAAAATCCCCAATACCACACGCTCGGCACCAAACCGTCGCGCCAGGATCGGCGCCAGCGGCGCAAACAAACCCAGGCACAGCACCGGCAAAGTGGTCAGCAACCCCGCCCTGGCGGCCGACAGCCCCAAGCTGCCGGACACCTCGCTCAGCAACGGCGACAAGCTCGACAGCGCCGGGCGCAGATTCAGCGCCACCAGCACCAGGCCCAGCAGCAACAGCCACGGACGACTCACCCGCGGGTGGCTGTGTTGCACCACTTCATCATCGGCCTCGGCGTCAATTAACAGTTCTTCAAGTTTGCTTTCGGGGGTCATTGCTCACTGCCGGCAGAGGGACGGGCGTTTGCCCTAATCAATGAACGAAAAGTCTCACAGACTATTCGGACGCGCCTACAAGAGCAACGCACTAGGTTTTCTAAGCGGCAAAAGGAGCAGTATTTTCGATTGGTAAAATTACCCTTAAAGGGTAATTATTGGACTCGGGTGTCTTATGGAAAAGTACACACCTCATTACGACCTGGCGGTGATAAAGGCGGATGTCAGGCGGCTTGGCTTCAGAGCCTTTACCGCGACCGCACGGCTGAGCGGTAAAGACCTTGGCCTGGATATAGGAGAGATGCAGGCAGTCATCTACGCGCTGAAAAGGACGATGTTGTACAAGTCGATGACAAGTTATGACGATCATCGTGCCTGGCAGGACGTCTACCACATTTGCTCGCACGGTTTGGAGATCTACATAAAGGTGACTTATCGTCCAGGCGACGGACCTCCGGTGATCTCCTTCAAGGAGAAAAACACATGAAAAGACAACAATGTTGCAGTTGCGGAAGGCAGGACGGGATGCTTCATTTCTCGGGACGCAGCGAGACAATGGAAGTAAAAGGCTTGCTTCGCCGTATCGACAATTTGTCTGGGTGGGAATGCGAGGCGTGTGGAGAAGTCCTCCTCGATCCGGAAGACGCAGAACGCTATTCGAACCTGTGCGATGACATAGTCCACAGCTTCCGGCGAATGATCGGCACAGAGCTGAAACGCATACGCCGCAAATTGCATCTGTCACAAAAGGAAACCGTAGAACTGTTGTCAGGTGGCGGGCACAACGCGGTTTCTCGCTACGAACGCGGCGAAGTATTACCACCCAAATCGCTCGTCATCCTGATGCGCTTGCTTGAACGTCACCCACATTTGCTTGTCGATGCGAAAATCCTGAGTGAAGGTACAGACCTGCGCAACTCCAAGAATACGGTACATAGAGAACACGAAACCCTGACTACACCTTGAGAACAGACGCAAAAAACCCGGCGTAAAAGCCGGGTGTCTTTAAGCTGCAATCAATGCAAAATCTGGCTCAAGAACAACTTCGTCCGATCATTCTGCGGGTTGTCGAAGAAGTCATTCGGCGCCGCCTGCTCGACGATCTCGCCCTTGTCCATAAAGATGACCCGGTTGGCCACAGTGCGCGCAAAACCCATCTCGTGGGTCACGCACAACATGGTCATGCCGTCTTCGGCCAGGCCGATCATGGTGTCCAATACCTCTTTCACCATCTCCGGATCGAGCGCCGACGTCGGCTCATCGAACAGCATGATTTTCGGCTTCATGCACAAGGCACGGGCAATCGCTACTCGCTGTTGCTGGCCGCCGGACAGTTGCCCGGGGAACTTGTGGGCCTGCTCCGGAATGCGCACGCGTTCCAGGTAATGCATGGCAATTTCCTCGGCCTTGCGCTTGGGCATCTTGCGCACCCACATCGGCGCCAGCGTGCAGTTTTGCAGGATGGTCAGGTGCGGGAACAGGTTGAAGTGCTGGAACACCATGCCGACTTCACGACGGATCGCTTCGATCTGCTTTAAATCGTTGGTCAGTTCCACGCCATCGACCACGATGCGGCCTTGCTGGTGCTCTTCCAGGCGGTTGAGGCAGCGGATGGTGGTGGACTTGCCCGAACCCGACGGGCCGCACAGCACGATACGCTCGCCCTGCTTGACGTTGAGGTTGATGTCTTTCAACACGTGGAACTGGCCGTACCACTTGTTGACGCCCTGCATCTGGATAATGCCTTCAGGGCTAACAGGCTGTTTAATCGCTTCGCTCATAACAACAACTCCTAACGCTTGTGGCCTGTGTCGAGCTTGTGTTCCAAATGAATGGAATAGCGCGACATACCAAAACAGAAAATCCAGAACACCAGGGCGGCGAACACGTAGCCTTCGGTGGCCATGCCCAACCATTTGGGGTCGGCGGCGGCTTGCTTGACGCTGTTGAGCAGGTCGAACAGGCCGATGATGATCACAAGGCTGGTGTCCTTGAACAATGCGATAAAGGTGTTGACGATGCCGGGGATCACCATCTTCAGCGCCTGCGGCAGGATCACCAGGCCCATGCTGCGCCAGTAACCCAGGCCCATCGCCGCGGCCGCTTCGTACTGGCCCTTGGGAATCGCCTGCAAGCCACCGCGCACCACTTCGGCCACGTAGGCCGACTGGAACAGGATTACACCGATCAATGCGCGCAGCAGCTTGTCGATGCCCATGCCTTCAGGCAGGAACAGCGGCAGCATCACCGAAGACATGAACAACACAGTGATCAACGGCACGCCGCGCCAGAATTCGATGAAGGTCACGCAGACCACCCGAATCGCCGGCATGTTCGAACGTCGCCCTAACGCCAGCATGATGCCCAGCGGCAACGCGCCGGCAATGCCCACGGTGGCGATGACCAGGGTCAGCATCAGGCCGCCCCATTGGCTGGTGGCCACGTTGGTCAGCCCGAACGCGCCGCCGTGCAGCAGGAAGAACGCGATGATCGGGTACAGCACCAAAAAGCTCAGGCCGTAGACCGCCTTGCGCTGGAAACGCGAGATGAACAACGGCGCCACGCCAACGATGGCTAGCCACACGGTGAGGTCCACCCGCCAGCGCAGGTCGCCGGGGTAGTAGCCGTACATGAACTGGCCGAAGCGCTGTTGGATAAACACCCAGCAGGCGCCTTCCTTGGTGCAATCGGCGCGGGTGGTGCCGACCCAGTTGGCGTCGATGATCGCCCAACTGAGGATCGGCGGTACCACCAGGTAGATCAGGTAGAACGCCAGCAACGTCAGCAGCGTGTTGAGCCAGCTGGAGAACAGGTTGGCGCGCATCCATGCCATCGGCCCGAACACTTTGTTCGGCGGCGGCATATCCGGTTTGAATGTATGAGAACTCATGGGCGTTTCCTCACCGCTCGATCAGCGCAATGCGCTTGTTGTACCAGTTCATCAGCAGGGAAATGCTGATGCTGATCGCCAGGTACACGCTCATGGTGATAGCAATGACTTCGATCGCCTGGCCGGTCTGGTTGAGCACCGTGCCGGCAAACAGCGAAACCATTTCCGGGTAACCGATACCGGCGGCCAGCGAAGAGTTTTTCGCCAGGTTCAGGTATTGGCTGGTCAACGGCGGAATGATCACCCGCAAGGCTTGGGGGATGATGACCTTGCGCAACGTCGGCCCAGGGCGCAGGCCCAGGGAGCGCGCGGCTTCGGTCTGGCCGTGGCTGACGGACTTGATGCCCGAACGCACGATCTCGGCGATAAACGCGGCCGTGTAGACGGTCAGCGCCAGGGTCAGTGCCAGCAGTTCGGGGATCAATACCCAGCCGCCGACAAAGTTGAAGCCTTTAAGCTCTGGCATTTCCCAGTGCAGCGGCGCGCCGAAGATCAGCGCGCACAAGGTCGGGATCACGATGAACAGTGCCAGGCCTGCCCAGAATTTGTGGAAAGGCACGCCGGTCGCTTCGAAGCGTTTATTGGCCCAACGCGCCATCAGCACGATAGCGATAATCGCCACCACCACACTGGCTACAAACGGCCAGAAACCATCCGCGGCAAGCGCCGCAGGCATGTTCAGACCACGGCTGCTGACAAAGAAGGTATCGCCGAAATTATGACTGTTACGTGGCCCCGGCATGGTCAGGAACACCGCGAAGTACCAGAACAGGATCTGCAGCAGCGGCGGAATGTTGCGGAACACTTCCACATACACGGTCGCCAGCTTGTTGATCATCCAGTTCGGCGAAAGCCGCGCCACGCCAATGACGAACCCGAGCAGTGTGGCCAGGATCACGCCGATGAAGGTCACTAAAAGAGTGTTGAGCAAACCGATCACAAACACCCGGGCATAGCTGTCCGATTCGGTGTAGTCGATCAGGTGCTGCGCGATGCCGAAGCCGGCACTGCGCTCAAGGAAGTCGAAACCCGAGGTAATGCCCCGGTGTTGCAGGTTGGTCTGGGTATTGTTGAAGAGGTACCAGCCCAGCGAGACCACCGCCACAATCGTGATGATCTGGAAGAGCCACGCACGCACTTTGGGATCGCTGAAGCTGAGCTTCTGCTTGGGTGCGCCGATTTGATTTTGCATGAAGTGCCCCGAAAAGAATGGAACAGAACATCACCCGGCGGTTGGCCCACCGGGTGACAGAACCATCAGCGATCAGCGCACAGGGGGTGCGTATTGAATGCCGCCGTTGTTCCACAGTGCGTTCAGGCCACGGTCGATTTCCAGCGGGGTGCTCTTGCCCAGGTTGCGCTCGAACACTTCACCGTAGTTACCCACTTGCTTGACGATCTGCACGACCCAGTCTTTCTTCACTTTCAGGTCTTTGCCGTATTCGCCGTCGGCACCGAGCAGACGGGCAACGTCCGGGTTCTTGGTGGACTTGGCTTCAGCTTCAACGTTTTTGGAGGTGATACCGGCCTCTTCAGCGTTGAGCATGGCGTAGCCCACCCAGCGCACGATAGCCAGCCACTCGTCGTCGCCGTTACGTACGACCGGGCCCAGGGGTTCCTTGGAAATGGTTTCCGGCAGCACCACGTAATCTTTCGGCGCGGCCAGCTTGCTGCGCTGGGCGAACAGTTGGGATTTGTCGGAGGTCAATACGTCGCAACGCCCGGATTCCAGCGACTTGGCGCTTTCGTCGGAAGTGTCGAAGGTGATCGGGGTGTATTTGAGGTTGTTGCCACGGAAGTAGTCGGAAACGTTCAGCTCAGTGGTGGTACCGGCCTGGATGCAGATGGTTGCACCGTCCAGTTCCTTGGCACTTTTAACGCCCAGCTTGTTGTTTACCAGAAAGCCGATGCCGTCGTAGTAAGTGATGAAGCCCGGGAATTTCAGGCCCATGCCGGCATCACGGGAGCTGGTCATGGTGGTGTTGCGGGACAGAATGTCGACTTCGCCGGATTGAAGCGCGGTGAAACGCTCCTTGGCGTTCAACTGGCTGAATTTGACCTTGGTCGCGTCGCCGAAAACGGCAGCGGCCACAGCGCGGCAAACGTCAGCGTCGATCCCCAGGATCTTGCCGCTGGCATCCGGTACCGAGAAACCCGGCAGACCGTCACTCACGCCACATTGCACAAAGCCTTTCTTTTGCACGGCGTCCAGCGTGGCGCCAGCTTGGGCGAAACCACTGACACCCAGTACAGCCGCCGCGGAAACGATGGCCAGGGTGGATTTCAATACCTTCATTCAAACCTCCAGTTGCTCTTGTTGTGTCGGAGCTCGAACTTCAGCGCACCCTTATGAGGCGATATCGACCCGTGTTGGCTTTTTTTGGGGTCAAGCGGCATGAAGTTGTCGCGGTCATTCCAGTTGCTATCCCACGAGCGGCTGTCACTGATAGTGTTACCGTCCTGAGATAGCGCTGACATCGTTCAACACATAGCAAGGCCCGTACCAGAGTGCCCGCTGAGTCGATCCAGCCCACGGTCAATAGAAAAAGATTCAACCGTGCGACATCTTCTTAACAGATCAACCCGTCGCGCACCGTTCCGACGCACCCAATCGGAGCGCGCGCACATTAATGGAGCAGATATGACCGAACCCTTGATTCTCCAGCCCGCCAAGCCCGCAGACGCCTGCGTAATCTGGTTGCATGGCCTGGGTGCCGATCGCTACGACTTCCTGCCGGTGGCCGAAGCGCTGCAGGAAAGCTTGCTGTCTACCCGCTTCGTTCTGCCCCAGGCGCCGACCCGTGCGGTGACCATCAATGGCGGCTACGAGATGCCCAGCTGGTACGACATCAAGGCCATGAGCCCGGCCCGTTCGATCAGCCTGGAAGAGCTGGAAGTGTCGGCAAAGATGGTGACGGACCTGATCGAAGCGCAGAAGAGAACCGGAATAGACGCTTCGCGAATTTTCCTTGCCGGTTTTTCCCAAGGCGGCGCCGTGGTCTTCCACACCGCCTTCCTGAATTGGGAAGGCCCGTTGGGTGGCGTGATCGCCCTCTCCACTTATGCGCCCACCTTCGGTGATGAGCTGGAATTATCCGCCAGCCAACAGCGCATTCCGACGCTGTGCCTGCACGGCCACTACGACGAGGTGGTACAGAACGCCATGGGCCGCAGCGCCTTCGAGCACTTGAAGAGCCGTGGTGTCACCGTGACATGGCAGGAATACCCAATGGGCCACGAAGTGTTACCCGAGGAGATACGCGATATCGGCAATTGGTTGACCGCGCGCCTGGGCTGAACCGGGCGTTTTTGTAGCCGTATGACAGACGCACTACGCCGCGCCCGATTCTTGCATTACACTGGCCGGCGTACATTCCTTAACCAATTGATGAGATGACCGTGCTCAAAGCACTCAAGAAGATGTTCGGCAAAAGCGAGGCTGAGCCGCTCGCGCCAGTTCCCAGTGCTCCTGTCCCGCCAACCGGCAGCCGCCATGACGGCAAACAGCCCGCCAGGACGGCACCTGTTGCCCAGCCGAAGGTAACCGCGCCTGAGCAGGCAAAACCGGTTGAGGTCGCCGTCGCGCCAGTCGCGCCAAAGCCGCGCCGCGAACGCGCGCCCAAACCGGTCCTCATCCCGTGGAAACTCGAAGACTTCGTCGTCGAGCCCCAGGAAGGCAAGACCCGTTTCCACGATTTCAACCTGGCCCCGGAACTGATGCACGCCATCCAGGACCTGGGGTTCCCGTATTGCACGCCGATTCAGGCGCAGGTGCTGGGCTTCACTCTCGCCGGCAAGGACGCCATCGGCCGCGCCCAGACCGGCACCGGCAAGACCGCCGCGTTCCTGATCTCGATCATCACCCAACTGCTGCAGACGCCGCCGCCGAAAGAACGCTACATGGGTGAGCCGCGCGCACTGATCATCGCCCCCACCCGGGAGCTCGTGGTGCAGATCGCCAAGGACGCCGCCGACCTGACCAAGTACACCGGCCTCAACGTGATGACCTTCGTTGGCGGCATGGACTTCGACAAGCAGCTCAAGCACCTCGAAGCCCGCCACTGCGACATCCTGGTCGCCACCCCGGGCCGCCTGCTGGACTTCAACCAGCGCGGCGACGTGCACCTGGACATGGTCGAAGTGATGGTGCTGGACGAAGCTGACCGCATGCTCGACATGGGTTTCATCCCGCAAGTGCGCCAGATCATTCGCCAGACCCCGCCGAAAGCCGAGCGCCAGACCCTGCTGTTCTCGGCGACCTTCACCGAAGACGTGATGAACCTGGCCAAGCAATGGACCACCGACCCGTCCATCGTCGAGATCGAAGCGCTTCACGTCGCCAGCGAAAACGTTGAGCAACACATCTACGCCGTGGCCGGTGCCGACAAGTACAAGCTGCTCTACAACCTGATCAACGACAACGGCTGGGAACGCGTGATGGTGTTCGCCAACCGCAAGGACGAAGTGCGCCGCATCGAAGAGCGCCTGGTGCGTGACGGCGTGAACGCCGCGCAATTGTCCGGTGATGTACCCCAGCACAAGCGCATCAAGACCCTGGAAGGCTTCCGCGAAGGCAAGATCCGCGTGCTGGTGGCCACCGACGTGGCCGGGCGCGGGATTCACATCGACGGCATCAGCCACGTGATCAACTTCACCCTGCCGGAAGTGCCGGACGACTACGTGCACCGCATTGGCCGTACCGGCCGTGCCGGGGCGGCGGGTGTGTCGATCAGTTTTGCCGGGGAAGATGATTCGTACCAGTTGCCGTCGATCGAGACGCTGCTGGGGCGCAAGATCAGTTGCGAGACGCCGTCGACGCATTTGTTGCGGGCCGTGGAGCGCAAACGCCCTTAACGATTGGAATGCGGTCAAAACTGTGGGAGCGGGCTTGCTCGCGAAAGCGGTGTATCAGTCATGCATGTATCGACTGACACTCCGCTTTCGCGAGCAAGCCCGCTCCCACATTGGGTTCTATGTTCGGCCGATTATTTCCAGCGGTCAGCGGCGGTGTGGTCGCTGGCGCGCCCTTCCACCCAGCGTGGGCCTTCAGGGGTATTCTCCTTCTTCCAAAACGGCGCCCGCGTCTTCAGGTAGTCCATCACAAACGCGCAGGCATCAAACGCCGCCTGCCTATGGGCACTCGCCGCCGCAACAAACACAATCGGCTCCCCAGGCTCCAACGCGCCAATGCGGTGCAACACTTCCAGCTTGAGCAACGGCCAGCGCTGCTCGGCTTCCACGGCTATCTTGGCCAAGGCCTTTTCGGTCATGCCGGGATAGTGCTCCAGGAACATCCCTGACACGTCGTGGCCGTCATTGAAATCGCGCACATACCCGACAAAACTCACCACCGCGCCCACGCCGACATTGGCCGCGTGCATCGCGTTGACTTCGGCACCGGGATCAAACGCTTCGACCTGCACACGGATGGCCATGCTCAGCCCCCTGTCACAGGCGGGAAGAACGCGACTTCATCGCCAGCCTGCAAGGGCTCGTCGAGACTACAGAGTTCTTGATTGCGGGCGCACATCAAGCTGGATTCCTTGAGCACTTCGAACCCTTCATCACCCGCCAACGCTTGGCGCACTGCATCAACGGTCGCGAACTCGCCTTCCACTTCCAGGGAATCCAGGCCCACCGCTTCGCTGTAACGCGCAAAAAACAATACGTTGATGCTCATGCATGCTCCGCCTTGAAGTGCCCGCTTTTACCGCCCAGTTTTTCCAGCAGGCGAATGCTTTCGATGGTCATGCCACGGTCCACGGCCTTGCACATGTCATAGATGGTCAATGCCGCGACGCTGGCGGCGGTCAAGGCTTCCATTTCCACGCCGGTCTGGCCGGAGAGTTTGCAGCGCGCCAGGATGTGCACCGAGTCTGCACCGTCGGCGCTGAGTTCGACCTTGACGCCGGTCAACATCAGCGGATGGCACAGGGGGATCAGGTCGCTGGTTTTTTTCGCCGCCTGGATCCCGGCAATGCGGGCCACGGCGAATACGTCGCCCTTGGGATGAGCGCCGTCGACAATCATTTGCAGGGTTTCGGGCAACATGCGCACCCGCGCTTCGGCCACCGCCTCACGGAACGTCACGGACTTGTCGGTGACGTCGACCATATGGGCGCGACCTTGGGAATCGAGATGAGTCAGCACAGGGATACTCCTGATCAGGAGCAGCGATTGTAAACCTTGTAGGAGCGAGCTCGCTCGCGAAAACCAAAGAACAACGCGGAGCACCAGTGACCCCGCGTTATCGTTGACGTTCTTCGCGAGCGAGCTCGCTCCTACAGTGATCGCGTTTTACAGATGCGATTCGGCGTATTCGGCCAGGATCGAACGAGGTACCCCTTGCAGCGCAATATGCACGCCGTTCGGGAAATCTTTGAAGCGTTCCGTCAGGTAGGTCAGCCCGGAGCTGGTCGCGGACAGGTAAGGGGTGTCGATCTGTGCCAGGTTGCCCAGGCACACCACTTTGGAACCGGCGCCGGCACGGGTGATGATGGTTTTCATCTGGTGCGGGGTCAGGTTCTGGCATTCATCGATCAGGATCAGGCTCTGCTGGAAGCTGCGACCTCGGATGTAGTTGAGGGATTTAAACTGCAACGGCACTTTGCTGAGGATGTAGTCGACGCTGCCATGGGTGTTTTCGTCATCCATGTGCAAGGCTTCGAGGTTGTCGGTGATAGCCCCCAGCCACGGCTCCATTTTTTCCGCTTCGGTACCGGGCAAAAAGCCGATCTCCTGGTCCAGGCCCTGCACGCTGCGGGTGGCGATGATGCGGCGATAGCGTTTGGTGACCATGGTCTGCTCGATGGCGGCGGCCAGGGCGAGGATGGTTTTACCCGAGCCCGCGGCGCCGGTCAGGTTGACCAGGTGGATGTCCGGATCGAGCAGCGCATACAGCGCCAGGCTCTGGTAGATATCACGCGGTTTCAGGCCCCAGGCTTCCTGGTGCAACAGGGGTTCCTGATGCAGGTCGAGGATCAGCAGCTTGTCGACCTGGATTTCCTTGATCCAGCCGACGAAGCCCTGTTCGTCGATGATGAATTCATTGATGTGCACGGCCGGCAGGTTGTCGATCAGCTGTACCTGGTGCCAGGTGCGGCCATGGTCCTGACGGGTTTCCACCTTGCTGACCAGGTCCCAGAACGAGCCTGTCACGGTGTGATAACCACGCGACAGCATCGAGACGTCGTCGACCAGTTGGTCGGTGCTGTAGTCCTCGGCGGCGATCCCACACGCGCGGGCCTTGAGGCGCATATTGATGTCTTTGGTCACCAGCACCAGGCGCAGGTCCTTGTCGCGCGCGTGCAGGTCGATCAATTGGTTGATGATTTTGTTGTCGTTGAGGTTTTCGGGCAGCAGGCTGTTGGGCTCGCTGCGCTTGCTCATCAGAATCGACAGCAAGCCCTTGGGCCCGCTCTTGCCACGCTGGATCGGTACGCCGACTTCGACATCCTCCGGCGACGCTTCGCCCAGTGTCTTGTCGATCAGGCGGATGGCCTGGCGGCATTCGGCGGCCACGCTGTGGTGCCCGCTTTTGAGTTTGTCGAGCTCCTCAAGCACGATCATGGGGATGGCGACGTGGTGTTCTTCGAAGTTAAGCAGTGCGTTTGGATCGTGGATCAGTACGTTGGTATCAAGCACATAAAGGATTGGCTGGTCGGAAGAAGGGTTACGTCCATGATCATCCATACTCGGTCACCTTTGTGGGAGCCATTCGACGCAATACCTGGGCGGTGCTGCGCCTCGAATCGACCACCGAACACACCTGAGTGACGTCAAGTGCATTGCCCACAGCAGGAGTCTTGGAAGACGCCACCTGTGTTGCAGGTTTCGGCGATCTGACTTCGTAATACCGCAAAACCCATGACAGGAAAAAGCACTTTGACGTTTTTTTGAAGTTTATTTTTCAGGATGACGAATAGCACTAGCCGAGTGCCAGGCAGCCCGCTAAAGTCGGAAGTCCGCCTGCATCGAAATGTCGCGCAAAATTACCCCGAAATTCCCCCGCACCCAACAGGGCCGGGCACTTCAGCGAAACGCCTCCCGGCAGTCCTGCCAACCCAGCCCACTCTGCGCCGTCGCCTGCAGCAACATCGGCAACGCCACCCGTGCCTTGTCCTGGGTGTCGTGAAACACAATCACGCCCTTGCGCCACAGCAGCATCAGCGTGAGCACCCGTTGCGCTGACTCTTGGGCCTTGAGCTTGCCCGGCTCGTCCTGGGAATCGATGTCCCACAGCGCCACCTGCAAGCCTTGGGCCTGGAAAAAACCCTGGCTGTCGGCGCGGCGCTGGCCGTAGGGCGGACGGAACAGCGGCACATAATTCTCCGGCATCAGGTTTTGCACCAGCGCGGCGCTGCGGGTGACGGAGCCCTGCCAGTCCACCCAGTGGCTGTGGGAGCGATATTGCCAGCCCTGGGTGCCCACGCACTGGCCCTGGTACAACGCCTGCACCTGCGCAACCGAGCTACGTTCCACGCGGGTTTGCAGGCTGCTGCCGAGGGCAAAGAACGTGGCGTTCATCTTTTGCTTGCGCAGGTAATCGGTGAGCCAGTCGGTGTTGCCGCTGACCGGCGCGGGACCGCCGTCAAACGTCAGGAGGAACAGGCGGTCGTTGAATTCGTCGCCATTGCGCTCATGCTCGCCGAAACGCGCGACTTCGCTGCTGATCTGCGGGAACAGCGCGGCCTTGCGCAGCAAATCGTCCAGATAGCGCTCATGAAACGTGTGGCTCGGGGCAGCCCAGCCTATATAGAAAGAATCATCGCCCACTTCGAACTTGCCGGCCTGTTCTCGCAGGTCGTCCATGCTTTCGACCAGATAGCAGAACGAAGCGTCGACCTCGCAGCTTTCCTGGGCAAAGCTGTAGTTTTCCAGCAAGCGCTGCCAGAGCTGGCGGCGCAGGTCGTCAATGGCGGCCCGGTTAATGATCTTCAAGCCCAGGCGCTGTTTGAGCGCCGCGTCGTCCAAGGCCTCGCTCGCAAGCAGGCTGTGGGCGAACATCAGGATTTCCGCGCGCGAAGCCACATCGAACAGCGCTGGCGTGCTGAACTGCTCAGGCCAGGTGCCACGGTCGAGGCTGGCTACATCGACTGGCGCCGCCTGGGCACTCAGGCACAGCAGGCAGGCCGATAATGAAAGTGCGATTCGCACACAGGGTCTCCTTCTCCAGAGTCGTTGGCCACTATAGCGGATCATGCCTATCGCCATCATAGGTGGAGTCAAAACGCCCCAGCCCCTAGAATCGCGCTCACGTTACACGCCACGATTTAAGGAAACGACTTCATGTTGATGGTGATTTCCCCCGCCAAGACCCTCGATTTCGAGACTGCGCCCACGACCCAGCGCTTCACCCAGCCGCAGTACCTGGACCACTCCCAGCAACTGATCGAACAACTGCGCGAACTCAGCCCGGCGCAGATCAGCGAATTGATGCACGTCTCCGACAAGATCGGCGGCCTCAACGCCGCGCGCTTCGGCAGCTGGACCCCGGCGTTCACGCCGGCCAATGCCAAGCAGGCGCTGTTGGCGTTCAAAGGTGATGTGTACACCGGCCTGAATGCCGAGACCTTCAGCGATGCCGACTTCACCTACGCCCAGGACCACCTGCGCATGCTCTCCGGCCTTTACGGCCTGCTGCGCCCCCTGGACCTGATGATGCCGTACCGCCTGGAGATGGGCACCAAGCTCGCCAATCCGCGCGGCAAGGATTTGTACACGTTCTGGGGCACGCGCATCAGCGAATGGCTGAACGAAGCGCTGGCTGAGCAGGGTGACGACGTGCTGCTGAACCTGGCGTCCAACGAATATTTCTCGGCGGTCAAGCGCACGGCGCTTAACGCACGGATCATCAACACCGAATTCAAGGACCTCAAGAACGGCCAATACAAGATCATCAGCTTCTACGCCAAAAAGGCGCGGGGCATGATGAGCCGGTTTGTGATCCAGGAACGCATCAACGACCCGGCCAAGCTCAAGGCCTTTGATGCGCAGGGCTATCGCTTCGATGCGCAGCAGTCCAAGCCGGACAACCTGGTATTCCTGCGCGATCACGCACCGGAATAAGGCGCGCTCGCACAGATTTCAAATGTGGGAGCTGGCTTGCCAGCTCCCACATTTTTTAGCGCATTCCCGCCTTAAAACGTCATACTTTTGGCGTCAAAAAACATCATGAAGCACATCTAACAATTCTTTCACTCGACATCCGTCGGTTTTTTTCGTAGTGGCACCACTTTTTTAAAACACTAGTGGCACAAAACTATCCCTTCGCGCCAACTACCTGTAACTACTGGCCCAAATTGCAAGTGCTATCAATATAGTATTAGTGCCATCTCAGCCAATATTTCAAAAAATTTCGGGAAACAGGATGAGCGGCCCGGAACTTCGTCTGAACGCACGGCTCATACCACCGGTAACGAAATTCTCTGTTTCTGTAAGAGATGACTTACATAGCGACCCAAGGAAGCAGCCAAGTTGCCCCATCAACTTTGACTCACGGGTCACATCATCGACTGATATGAGTTGAGGGCGGCGATAAGGATGAATTGCTATCCCCGAAAGGCCAAGGTAGCGCTTACCCAAATGTGTCAGTGATGACACCCAAGGTGTTGATATTTAAAGGCTCACAGCCTCTATCTGCACCTTGTGGCACTGGCGTCGGCACCTTCCCCCAAGAAGGCCGGCTGCATTTAGGAGCAAGCCCCAATAACAAGGCCAAGTTGCGCACAACTTGAGTGCAATAGTTAGTCACTCACTACTTAACATGCCTGTACGCGGTAAGTCGGCGTCTATTCGCTCAACTTCCGTGGCATTCAGTGACGCTTGCAAAAATGAACTCGCCATCTATTTGGCATGATTAACACCGTCTTCAATGACAATGAGGTAAATGCGATGCGCATCAGCATATTTGGTTTGGGTTACGTTGGCGCGGTATGTGCCGGTTGCCTGTCTGCCCGCGGCCACGAAGTGGTTGGCGTAGACATCTCCAAGGACAAGATTGACCTTATCAATGCAGGCAAATCGCCAATCGTTGAACCCGGTCTGGGCGAGCTGTTGAGCCAGGGTATTGAAACCGGCCGGCTGCGCGGCACCACCAACTTCGCCGAAGCCATTCGCGATACTGACCTGTCGATGATTTGCGTCGGTACGCCGAGCAAGAAAAACGGCGACCTGGAACTCGACTACATCGAAGCGGTATGCCGCGAGATCGGCCTGGTCCTGCGTGACAAAGCCACCCGCCACACCGTGGTCGTGCGCAGCACCGTCCTGCCAGGCACCGTGGCCAACGTGGTGATCCCGATCCTTGAAGACTGCTCCGGCAAAAAAGCCGGCGTCGACTTCGGTGTTGCGGTCAACCCGGAGTTCCTGCGTGAATCCACCGCCATCGCTGACTACGACCTGCCACCGATGACCGTCATCGGCGAATTCGACAAAGCCTCCGGCGATGTCCTGCAGTCGCTGTACGAAGAACTCGACGCACCGATCATCCGCAAGGACATCGCCGTTGCCGAGATGATCAAGTACACCTGCAACGTGTGGCACGCCACCAAGGTGACCTTCGCCAACGAGATCGGCAACATCGCCAAGGCTGTCGGCGTCGACGGTCGTGAAGTGATGGAAGTGGTCTGCCAGGACAAGACCCTCAACCTGTCCCAGTACTACATGCGCCCAGGCTTCGCCTTCGGTGGTTCGTGCCTGCCAAAAGACGTGCGCGCCCTCACCTACCGCGCCAGCTCCCTGGACGTGGAAGCGCCATTGCTCAACTCGCTGATGCGCAGCAACGAGTCCCAGGTACAGAACGCCTTCGACATCGTGTCCAGCCACGACAAACGCAAAGTCGCGCTGCTGGGCCTGAGCTTCAAGGCCGGTACCGATGACCTGCGCGAAAGCCCGCTGGTCGAGCTGGCCGAAATGCTGATCGGCAAGGGCTACGACCTGAGCATCTACGACAGCAACGTCGAGTACGCCCGTGTGCACGGCGCGAACAAAGACTACATCGAAGGCAAGATCCCGCACGTGTCGTCCCTGCTCAACTCGGACTTCGACGACGTGATCAACAACTCCGACGTGATCATCCTGGGCAACCGTGATGAGAAGTTCCGTGCCCTGGCGCAGAACGCACCGCACGGCAAGCAAGTGATCGACCTGGTGGGCTTCATGTCCAAGGCCACCAGTGCGGGCGGTCGCACCGAAGGCATTTGCTGGTAACAGCAACGGCAAGTTCCGGGCTGCAAGCGTACCAATCCCCAGCGCTTGCAGCCTGGAGCCTTCTTCACCTTCGGATGACGCTTATGTCCAAGTTAAAACACGTACTCCTTCAATCCGCCGGCTGGTTGTTCTTCCTGAGCCTGCTGATGGGACTCGCCCTGCTGCTGCCGGCGAGTACGTTCGACTCCGAGTCGAAGAATTTTATTTTCCTGATTGGTGCCGTCGGTATCTGGCGCTACTCGATGGGTGCTACGCATTTCTTTCGCGGCATGCTGTTCCTGTATGTGGTGTACCCACACCTGCGCCGCAAAGTGCGCAAACTGGGCAAGACCGCCGACCCGTCCCATGTGTTCCTGATGGTCACCAGTTTCCGTATCGATGCGTTGACCACCGCCCAGGTCTACAGCTCGGTGATCCGCGAAGCCATCGAGTGCGGTTTCCCCACCACCGTCGTGTGCTCGCTGGTGGAAATGTCCGATGAGCTGCTGGTGAAAAGCCTGTGGGAACGCATGAACCCGCCGGAGCATGTGAAGCTCGACTTCGTGCGTATCGCCGGTACCGGCAAGCGCGACGGCCTGGCCTTCGGTTTCCGCGCCATCTCGCGCCACCTGCCGGATGACCGCGCAGTGGTTGCCGTGATCGATGGCGACACCGTGCTCGCCGAAGGCGTGGTGTGCAAGACCGTGCCGTGGTTCCAACTGTTCGGCAATGTCGGCGGCCTGACCACCAACGAGTTCTGCGAAGTGCGCGGCGGCTACATCATGAGCGAGTGGCACAAACTGCGCTTCGCCCAGCGCCACATCAACATGTGCTCCATGGCGCTATCCAAGCGCGTACTGACCATGACCGGTCGCATGTCGGTGTTCCGTGCCAGCGTCGTCACCGACCCGGGCTTTATCGCCGACGTGGAAAGCGACTCGCTGCAACACTGGCGCCTGGGCCGCTTCAAGTTCCTCACCGGGGATGACAAGTCCAGCTGGTTCAGCCTGATGCGCCTGGGCTACGACACCTTCTACGTACCGGACGCAGCGATCCACACCGTGGAACACCCGCCGGAAAAGAGCTTTATCAAGGCCAGCCGCAAGCTGATGTTCCGCTGGTACGGCAACAACCTGCGCCAGAACTCCCGTGCCTTGGGCCTGGGTGTACGCCGCCTGGGTCTGTTCACCAGCGTGGTGCTGTTCGACCAGCGCGTGTCGATGTGGACCTCCCTGCTCGGCCTGACCGTGGCGATGATCGCCACCTTCAAGTACGGCGGCGCGTTCATCCTCGTCTACCTGCTGTGGATCGGCATCACCCGCCTGATCCTGACCCTGCTGCTGTCGTGCTCCGGCCACAAGATCGGCCCGGCGTACCCGGCGATTCTCTATTACAACCAGATCATGGGCGCGCTGGTGAAGATCTACGTGTTCTTCCGCCTTGATCAACAGTCCTGGACCCGCCAGGACACCAAACTGACCCGCGATTTGGCCAGCTTTCAACGTTGGTTCAACACCTGGTCGTCTCGGACCATGACCTTCTCCGCCGGCAGCATCTTCGTTGCCGTGTTGCTGATGATGGTCTGACCCTGCCAAGCCTGAATTAACTAGGAACTACACACATCATGAATAGCCAAGTAAACGCCAACGTTGTCCACGAATCCGAAGCCCAGCGCCAGCACGCCCGGGTCAAAATCCCGGCCAAGCTGCGCTTCTTCAACACTGACCGCACGCCGACCGAAGCACGCGTGCTCGACCTGTCCGCCGGCGGCCTGGCGTTCACCGCCACGCAGCCGCTGACCGTGGGTGAAGTGCACAAGGGCCGCCTGCAGTTCGTGATCGATAACCTCGGCCTGGCCATGGACGTGGAGCTGCAGATCCGCTCCTACGACCGCCAGACCGGCCGCACCGGTTGCCAGTTCCAGAACCTCGACGCCCAGGATATTTCCACCCTGCGCCACCTGATCACCTCGCACTTGTCCGGTGACATCGTGACCATGGGCGACGTGCTGGCCACCCTGCAACGCGACAACTTCACCAAGGCGCGCAAGAACAAGGACAGCGGCAGCAACATGAGCGCCTTTGGCCGTCTGCGCGCCGTGACGTTCAGCCTGGCGATCTTCCTGGTGGGCCTTGCCGCGTTCGGTTTTGTCTTCAAGTCCCTCTACGGCATGTATTTCGTCAGCCACGCCCAGGCCGGCCTGGTCAGCGTACCGGGCATGAACGTGACCATGCCGCGCGACGGCACCGTGCAAAGCCTGCTCAAAGGTGACGCCATCGCGGCCAAAGGCGCGCCACTGGCAACCTTCAGCACCAGCATGCTGGACGTGCTCAAGGGCCACCTGGACGAAGACCAACTGCAACCGGCCAAGGTTGAAGAGCTGTTCGGCAAGCAAATGACCGGCACCCTGACGTCGCCATGCGACTGCATCGTTGCCCAGCAAATGGTCGCCGACGGTCAGTACGCCAGCAAAGGCGATGTGATCTTCCAACTGGTTCCACGCGGTGCCCAGGCCAACGTTGAAGCACGCTTCTCCTATCGCCAGTTCGGCGACGTGCGCCCAGGCACGCCGGTGACCTTCCAGGTCGCCGACGAAGAACAGACCCGCACCGGCACCATCGTCAGCAGCACCAGCCTGAACAGCGCCGACCTGTCCTCCGATATCCGTGTGCAGATCAAGCCTGATGCACCGCTGGACAGCACCTACGCCGGCCGCCCGGTGGAAGTGACCAGCGACCGCGGCCCATCGCTGAACTGGCTGATCGATAAAGCCATGGCTCACGGTCTGTAAGCGAGGACATGCCTGTGAATCGTATTTCAATCACACCATCAGCTTCTGTGGGAGCCGGGCTTGCCCGCGATGCAGACGACTCGGTGCATCAGTTGCACCGCGGCGATGCTATCGCAGGCAAGCCAGCTCCCACACAGAGCAGAGCCCATTCGGCGGCTGTGTATTGCGCGCTGGCGCTGGCCGTCAGCCTTGCCGGTTGCGCCGGCCTGCCCGACCAACGCCTGGCCAATGAAGCACTCAAGCGCGGCGACACCGTCACCGCCCAGCAGAATTACCAGCAACTGGCAGACCTGGGCTACAGCGAGGCCCAGGTGGGCCTGGCCGATATCCAGGTGAGCACCCGCGATCCGGCGCAAATCAAGCAGGCCGAGGCCACCTACCGTGCGGCGGCGGACACCTCGCCACGCGCCCAGGCCCGTCTGGGCCGCCTGCTGGTGGCCAAGCCAGGCAGCACCGAAGCCGAACACCATGAAGCCGAAGGCCTGCTGAAAAAAGCTTTTGCCAATGGCGAAGGCAACACCTTGATCCCGCTGGCGATGCTGTACCTGCAATACCCGCACAGTTTCCCCAACGTCAACGCCCAGCAGCAGATCAGCCAGTGGCAAGCCGCCGGCTACCCGGAAGCCGGCCTGGCCCAGGTGCTGCTGTATCGCACCCAAGACACCTACGACCAGCATCTGGATGACGTAGAGCGCATCTGCAAAGCGGCGCTGAACACCACCGATATCTGCTACGTCGAGCTGGCCACGGTCTACCAGAAAAAAGCCGAGCCGGAAAAACAGGCCGAGCTGCTCAAGCAGATGGAAGCCGGCTACAGCCGTGGCACCGTCACCGCACAACGTGTCGACAGCGTCGCCCGTGTGTTGGGCGATTCGACCCTGGGCAAGACCGACGAAAAAACCGCCCAGGCCCTGCTGGAAAAAATCGCCCCTGGCTACCCGGCATCGTGGGTCAGCCTGGCGCAACTGCTCTACGACTTCCCGGAACTGGGCGACGTCGACCAGATGATGAAATACCTGGACAACGGCCGCGCCGCCGACCAGCCGCGCGCCGAGCTGTTGCTGGGCAAGCTCTACTACGAAGGCAAGTGGGTACCGGCTGACGCCAAGGCCGCCGAAGCCCATTTCGAAAAAGCCGTCGGCAAGGAAGTGGCCGCCGATTACTACCTCGGCCAGATCTACCGTCGTGGCTACCTGGGCAAGGTCTATCCGCAAAAAGCCCTGGACCACTTGCTGACCGCTGCGCGCAACGGCCAGAACAGTGCCGATTTCGCCATCGCCCAATTGTTTTCCCAAGGCAAGGGCACCAAGCCCGACCCATTGAACGCCTATGTCTTCAGCCAATTGGCTAAAGCCCAGGACACGCCAGAGGCCAACGACTTGGCCACGCAGCTCGAAGCCCCGCTCACGCCGGAACAACGCGCGCAAGGCCAACGCCTGGTGCAGCAGGAACTGGCCGCCCGCGGCACCCTGGCCCAGAGCACGCTGCAACTGCACGCCCTGGATGAAGAAGAAGAAGGCGAGGAATCCCTATGAAGCTCAACCCATTCGTCAAGGCCGGCATCGGCCTGACTTTTGCCCTGCTGTGGTCGTGCCCGACCCTGGCCGCCCTGACCGAAGCCAAGAACTTCGGCCTGGAAGTGAAGGCCACCGCCCAGTCCGAAGATGACCGCGACCTGGGCACGCAGAAAGGCGGCGACGTCAACGGCATCGGCCTCGACCTGCGCCCCTGGGTCTACGGCGAAAGTGGCGCCTGGAGCGCCTACGCCATGGGTCAGGCGGTGGTGTCGAGCGACATCATCGAGACCGACACCCTGCAACAGTCGGCGAATGACGAAAACCAGCAGACCACCAACAATGATCGCAAGGCCAAGAAGAACTACTTGGCCATGCGCGAATTCTGGGTCGGCTACAGCGGCTTCACGCCGTACCCCGGCGAGATCCTCAAGCTGGGTCGCCAACGCCTGCGCAATGACGACGGCCAGTGGCGCGACACCAATATCGAAGCGCTGAACTGGACCTTCGACACCACCCTGCTCAAGGCCAATGTCGGCGTCGCCGAGCGTTTCAGCGAATACCGCACCGACCTCAAGGAACTGTCGCCGGTGGACAAGGACCGTCAGCACCTCTACGCCGACGCGTCCTACCAGTGGATGCCCGGCCAGTGGATCGGCCTGCGCGGTCATCACACCCACGACAACGGCAAGCTCGATTATCCGCAACCGGGCCAGCCCACCGACTCGTTGGACAAGCGCTCGAACGGCGACCTGACCTGGCTCGGCATCGAAGCCAACAGCGACGCCTACAACTGGCGCAACACCAACACCGTGAACTACTGGGCCAGCATCACCGGCATGCGCGGCGACCGTGACAGCGTCAACGCGTTGAAGTCCGACGGCTCACGCCCGGACCAGGCCAAGCGCAGTCAGGACGTGAATGGCTGGGCGACCGACATCGGTGTTCGCCTGCGTCTGGACCCGCAGTGGCAAGTGGGTGCGGCCTATGCCCGCGCCAGCGAGAACTACGAGCAGAACGGCCTGCAAAGCAACCGTTCGAACTGGACCGGCACCCAGTCGCGCGTGCACCGTTTCGGCGAAGCGTTCCGTGGCGAGATGAACAACATGCAGTCCATGAGCCTGTTCGGTTCCTGGCAGCTGCGTGAGGACTATGACGCCAGCCTGGTGTACCACAAGTTCTGGCGCGTGGACGGTAACAAGCCGGTGGGCAGCAACGGCATCGATGCCGTGCAAAACAACACCGACGACGTGACCGGCGCGATCCTGTCCAGCACTTCCCTGCCGCTTGAAGACGGCAAGAAAGACCTGGGCCAGGAAATGGACCTGGTGGTCACCAAGTACTTCAAGTCCGGCCTGTTGCCGGCCGCAATCAGCCAGTCGTTTGACGAGCCTTCGGCCCTGGTGCGTTTTCGTGCCGGTGTGTTCAAGCCGGGTGATGCCTACGGCAGCAATGTCGACTCCTACATGCATCGCGCGTTCGTCGACGTGATCTGGAAATTCTGATGGGAGCCTGCGCAATGAACCCTCAAGCCCTCAAAGGCTCGGCCCTGCTGGCGGCAGCGATGCTGCTGGCAAGCGGCGCCGCCATGGCCGATGTCGCGCCGCAGGCTAAAGCGCCGACCATCGCCAAAGAGCTGCAGCAGGCCAAGACCTACACCATTTCCAGCCCGCCGACCGCGCCGCTGGAAATGGCCAAGCCGGCCCTGCCGGACCTGTCGGGCTACACCGCGGCGGCGATCGAGAAGAAGATCGTGCGCACCAAACCAGGCAAAATCAGCATCCGCCGCATGATGCAGGAAGACGCGCTCAAGGACTTCATTGGCGGTGACAACAAGATGGCCGAATGGGTGGTGCGCCAGCACGGCATCCCCCAGGCGATCTTCATCGACGATGGCTACATGAACCTCAAGGACCTGCTGGGCAAAGTACCCAAGCAGTACCTGAGCGAAACTTCGCCGGGTGTGTTCCTGGCCAAGCTGCCGATCGTGGTCGGGCGCAAGGGCATCCTGGACATCGACAAGAACACTCAGGAGCTGCGCCTGTCCCAGGAAGCCGGTTCGTTCCTGATCAACGACGGCCAGCTGTTTGTGCGTGACACCAAAGTCACCGGCTGGAGCGAAAAGGCCAATGGCCCGGCGCTGTTCAAGTCGCCCAAGGAATTCCGCCCGTTCCTGCTGGCATGGGGCGGCACCGAGACATACATCTCCAACACCAAGATGGCCAGTTTCGGCTACGCCAACAGTAAGTCGTACGGGGTGAGTATCTCCCAGTACACGCCAAACATGGCCAAGGTGCTCAAGCGTCCGGAGCCGACCGGCTGGATCATCGATTCCGAGTTCTCGGACATGTGGTACGGCTTCTACTGCTACGAAACCACGGGCTTTGTGATCAAGAGCAACACCTACAAAGACAACATCGTCTACGGCATTGACCCGCATGACCGTTCCCACGGCTTGATCATTGCGGACAACACCGTCTACGGCACGAAGAAGAAGCACGGCATCATCATTTCCCGGGAAGTGAACGACAGCTTCATCTTCAACAACCGCAGCTACGACAACAAGCTCTCGGGCCTGGTGCTCGACCGTAACAGCGTCAACAACCTGGTAGCCGACAACGAGTTCTACCGCAACCACACCGACGGCATCACACTCTATGAGAGCGGTGACAACCTGCTGTGGGGCAACAAGGTGATCGCCAACCGTCGTCACGGCATCCGCGTGCGTAACAGCGTGAACATCAAGCTCTACGAAAACACCTCGATGGCCAACGGCCTGACCGGGCTCTACGGCCACATCAAGGACCTGACCGACACTGACCGCGACATCGCGCTCGACCCGTTCGACGCCAAGGTGTCGCTGATCGTGGTCGGCGGTGAACTGGCGGGTAACGGCAGCGGGCCGCTGTCCATCGACTCGCCGTTGAGCGTGGAACTGTATCGCGTGTCGATGCTGGCGCCGACCAAAACCAGCGGTATCAGCTTCAACGGCGTGCTGGGCGATCGCCAGGAAGAGATTCTCGACCTGCTGGTGCGCCAGCAGAAAGCCGTGCTGATCGACCCTGTCGAACGCCAGACCGAATTGCAGGACTGAGGATGACCCTTATGCACCCACACATGATCAAACTGCTGAGCCTCTCGGGTCTGACCCTCGGCCTGCTCGCGGCCAGCCAGGGCGTGCGCGCCGACGAAATCAAGGCGCCGACCTTCACCGCCGAACCTTGCTGCAGCCTGTGCCCGGCCGCCCATGACGCGAAGAACTACACCACGCGGTATCAGCAGAACTTCACCACCCTGGTGCAAGCCCAGGGCGATTGGCTGTTCCGTACCCAGGAAGACCTGCGGACCGAATTCGACACCACCCCGTCCGGCTACAAGCGCATGCAGCAGTTGCACGATGCGTTCAAGAGCAAGGGCGTGGAACTGGTGGTGGTCTACCAGCCGACCCGTGGCCTGGTGAACCGCAACAAGCTCAACCCCGAAGAGAAAGCCAAGTTCGACTTCGACAAGGCGCTGGGCAACTACAAGACCATGCTCGGCCGTTTCGCCAAGATGGGCTACGTGGTACCGGACCTGTCGCCGTTGACCAACGAGCAACTGCCGGATGAATTGCCGGCCCACGACTTCTACTTCCGTGGCGACCAGCACTGGACCCCTTACGGTGCCCAGCGCACGGCGAAAATCGTCGCCGCCAAGATCAAGCAGATGCCTGAGTACGCCGGGATTCCCAAGCGCGAATTCGAAACCAAGCGCTCCGGGCGCATGGGCAAGACCGGCACCCTGCACAACATGGCCGGGCAACTGTGCGGCACCAGCTACGCGATCCAGTACATGGACCAGTTCACCACCGAGCCCAAGGGCGAAGCGGGCGACGGGGACCTGTTCGGCGATTCGGGCGACCCGCAGATCACACTGGTGGGCACCAGCCACAGCGGCAAGAACTACAACTTCGCCGGTTTCCTGCAGGAGGAGATCGGTGCCGACATCCTCAACGTCGCCTTCCCCGGCGGTGGCCTGGAAGGCTCGATGATCCAGTACCTGGGCAGCGAAGAATTCCAGAAAAACCCGCCGAAGATCCTGATCTGGGAATTCTCGCCGCTGTACCGCCTTGACCAGGAAACCATCTACCGCCAGATGATGGCGCTGCTGGACAACGGTTGCGAGGGCAAGACCGCGCAGATGACCGCGAGCACGACCTTGAAACCCGGCAAGAACGAATTGATGGTTAACAGTTCGAACAAAGACCTGCGCAACGCCAACCATCAGGTTGATATCCGCTTCGCCGACCCGTCGGTGAAAACCCTGCAAGCCACCCTCTGGTACATGAACGGGCGCCACGAGGACATCAAGATCGAGAAACCCGAAACATCCGATACAGACGGGCGTTTCGCCTTTGAACTGCGCACCGATGAAGACTGGGCCTCGCAGAACTTGCTGGCCGTGGAAGTGCAGGGCCCTGAAGCGGGCGCTGCGGCGCAGAAAGTCGAAGCGAAAATTTGCACACGCAACGTATTCCCCGCCGGTGGTCAACAGACCGCTTCAACGGGGCAATGAGGTTACTTATGCAGAAATTACTGATTCCATCGTTACTGGGCTTGGCGATCTTCGCCGGCGCAGCCAACGCCGCCGCCCCGCTGCGTCCGCCCCAGGGCTACTTCGCACCGATCGAAGCGTTCAAGACCGGCGAGGCCAAGGAAAACTGCGACGCCATGCCGACGCCCTACACCGGGCCTCTGCAGTTTCGCAGCAAGTACGAAGGCTCCGACAAGGCGCGTTCGACGCTCAATGTGCAGTCGGAAAAAGCCTTTCGCGACAGTACCGCCGACATCACCAAGCTGGAAAAAGACACCAGCAAACGCGTGATGCAGTTCATGCGCGACGGTCGCCCGGAGCAGCTCGAATGCACGCTGAACTGGCTGGTGTCGTGGGCCAAGGCTGATGCGTTGATGTCCAAGGACTTCAACCACACCGGCAAATCGATGCGCAAATGGGCGCTGGGCAGCATGGCTTCGGCCTATGTGCGCCTGAAGTTCTCCGAGTCGCACCCGCTGGCCAACCACCCGCAGGAAGCGCAACTGATCGAAGCCTGGTTCAACAAACTGGCCGATCAAGTGGTCAGCGACTGGGACAACCTGCCGTTGGAAAAAACCAACAACCATTCCTACTGGGCCGCCTGGTCGGTGATGGCGACTTCCATCGCCACCAACCGCCGCGACCTGTTCGATTGGGCCGTCAAGGAATACAAGGTCGGCGTGAATCAGGTCGATGACCAGGGCTTCCTGCCCAATGAATTGAAGCGTCAGCAACGGGCTTTGTCGTACCACAACTACGCCCTGCCGCCGCTGTCGATGATCGCCAGTTTTGCCCTGGTCAACGGCGTTGACCTGCGCCAGGAAAACAACAGCGCGCTCAAGCGCCTCGGCGAAAAAGTGCTGGCCGGCGTGAAAGACCCGGAGATTTTCGAGAAGAAGAACGGCAAAGAGCAGGACATGAAGGACCTCAAGGAAGACATGAAATACGCCTGGCTTGAGCCCTTCTGCACCCTCTACACCTGCGCGCCGGATGTGATCGAGCGCAAGCATGGGATGCAGCCGTTCAAGACGTTCCGTCTGGGGGGTGACCTGACCAAGGTCTACGACCCGACGCATGAAAAAGGCAACAACGGTTCCTGACGAATTAACTGAAGAAATGGGTTCCCAATGTGGGAGCGGGCTTGCTCGCGAAAGCGGTGTATCAATCGACACATCTGTTACTGAACCACCGCATTCGCGAGCAAGCCCGCTCCCACAGTTAACCCGGTTTCTTCAGTAGGAATGTAATACCGCCCTCCCCGATTTTCGTGGGGGGTTTGGGGGGGCTGCGGCCCTTGACTGTTGGTTTAAACATGGAGAGATCGGGATGGTTTTCTCGTCCAATGTGTTCCTGTTTCTGTTCTTGCCGATCTTTCTCGGCTTGTACTATTTGAGCGGGCAACGCTATCGCAACTTGCTGCTGCTGCTGGCCAGCTACGTGTTCTACGCCTGGTGGCGAGTGGACTTCCTGGCCCTGTTCGCCGCCGTGACGCTGTGGAACTACTGGATCGGCCTCAAGGTCGGTGCGGCCGGCGTGCGCACCAAGCCGGCCCAGCGCTGGCTGCTGCTCGGCGTGGCAGTCGACCTGTGCATCCTCGGCTACTTCAAGTACGCCAACTTCGGCGTCGACAGCATCAACGTGATGATGAAGTCGATGGGCCTGGAGCCGTTCATCCTCACGCACGTGCTGTTGCCGATCGGGATCTCGTTCTACATCTTCGAGTCCATCAGCTACATCATCGACGTGTATCGCGGTGATACCCCGGCGACCCGCAACCTCATCGACTTCGCGGCGTTCGTGGCGATTTTCCCGCATCTGATCGCAGGCCCCGTGCTGCGCTTTCGCGACCTGGCCGACCAGTTCAACAACCGCACCCACACCCTGGATAAATTCTCCGAGGGCTGCACGCGGTTCATGCAGGGTTTCATCAAGAAGGTGTTCATCGCCGATACCCTGGCGGTGGTGGCCGACCATTGCTTCGCCTTGCAGAACCCGACGACTGGCGATGCCTGGCTTGGCGCGCTGGCCTACACCGCGCAGCTGTACTTCGACTTCTCCGGCTACAGCGACATGGCGATCGGCCTGGGCTTGATGATGGGTTTCCGCTTCATGGAAAACTTCAAGCAGCCGTACATCAGCCAGTCGATCACCGAGTTCTGGCGGCGCTGGCACATCAGCCTCTCCACCTGGCTGCGTGACTACCTGTACATCACCCTGGGCGGCAACCGTAAAGGCACGCTGATCACCTACCGCAACCTGTTCCTGACCATGCTGCTCGGTGGCCTGTGGCACGGTGCGAACATCACCTACATCGTGTGGGGTGCCTGGCACGGCATGTGGCTGGCGATCGAGAAAGCGATTGGCCTCAATACCGCGCCGCGTAGTTTCAATGTGCTGCGCTGGGCCTTCACCTTCCTGCTGGTGGTGATGGGCTGGGTGATCTTCCGCGCCGAGAACCTGCACGTTGCCGGGCGTATGTACGGTGCGATGTTCAGCTTTGGCGAGTGGTCGCTGTCGGAACTTAACCGCGCCAACCTCACCGGGCTGCAAGTGGCGACCCTGGTGGTGGCCTACGCAACCCTGGCGTTCTTCGGCCTGCGCGACTTCTACACCAATCGCCCCGCCGAGAAGACCAAACCGGCCGACCCGAGCCTGATCAAGGCCGTACCGGGCGACAACCCAGGCAGCATCCACGAGCCCGGTTTTACCGTGGGCCGTGACGCCGCCGTGCAACCGGCCTACTGGACCGCTGACTGGCCACGCTACGCCATGCGCGCTGCGGTGCTGCTGCTGTTCGTGGCGTCGATTCTCAAACTGTCGGCGCAGAGTTTCTCGCCGTTCCTTTACTTCCAATTCTGAGGGAGCCGACCATGACCCGTTCATTACGCGTCCTCTATATCGGCCTGTTCCTGGTGCTGTTGCTGGCCCTGGGCGCCTGGTCGCTGCGCAGCTTCTTCGGCTTCAGCACTAATGCAGACGCGACCGTGCTCAACGGCCGCTGGGCCAAAGCCGTCGAGACGCACTACGACGAGGAGTTCCCGATCAAGCGCCTGGGCACCAACCTGTGGGCGGCGCTGGACTACAAGCTGTTCAATGAAGGCCGCCCTGGCGTGGTGCTGGGCCGCGATCACTGGTTGTACAGCGACGAGGAGTTCAACCCCGCCGTCAACGAAGACCAGAACCTTGAAGGCAACTACGCGCTGGTCGAAGGCGTACGCCAGAAGCTCAAGGCCCAAGGCATTCAACTGGTGATGGCGATCGTGCCGGCCAAGGTGCGCCTGTACCCGGAGCACTTGGATGAGGTGAAACCCGCGAGCATCCACGCCAACCTGTACCAGGACTTCCATGCCCGCGTTGCGGCGGACAAGATCATCGCTCCGGACCTGCTCGGCCCCCTGCAACAAGCCAAGCTGGGCGGCAAGCAAGTGTTCCTGCGCACCGACACCCACTGGACGCCGGACGGCGCGGAAATCGCGGCCAAGCAGTTGGCCAAGGCGATTGCCGACAAGACCCCGCTGAGCGGCGAGCCACAGCAGTTTGTCACCGAGGCCGAAACAACTGTGCCGCATAAAGGCGACCTGCGTTTGTTCCTGCCGCTGGACCCGCTGTTCGAAAACCTGATGCCGCCTAAAGAGCCGCTGGAAAAACGCGTGACGCACCTGGCCGAAACCAAAGGCGACGACGCGCTGTTCAGCGACAGCGAAACCCCGGTGGCCCTGGTGGGCACCAGCTACAGCGCCAACCCCAACTGGAACTTCGTGGGCGCGCTCAAGCAAGCCCTGGGCCGCGACGTGGTCAGCTACGCCGAAGACGGCCACGGCCCGATCCTGCCGATGCTCAGCTACCTCAAAAGCGATGACTTCAAGAACAGCCCGCCACAGGTGCTGGTCTGGGAGTTCCCTGAACGTTATCTGCCTATCAACAACGAAATCGGCGATGCCGACCCTTCATGGGTTGCGCAGCTGAAACAAGCCGGTTCGCGCCAACAAAACATGGCAATCAACACTAAATCCGAGACGCCCGACCGGGCGCAAAACTGAAAGAGAGGTAACTCACATGACTTTCACTACAACTCCGCGTCGTCTCGCCAAGACCCTGGCCATCGCTGCCGGCTTGAGCTTCGTATCCATGTCCGCCTTCGCCGGCGGTGACGCCGCCCTGTATGGCCCGACCGCGCCAAAAGGCTCGAGCTTCGTGCGAATCTACAACGCTTCGAACCAGGAAGTCAGCGCGACGGTGGGCAGCACCAACCTGAGCGAAGTCGCGCCACTGGCCAGCAGCGATTTCAGCTTCATGCCTGGCGGTGACTACAGCGCCAAGGTCGGCAGCCAGACCGTGCCGGTCAAACTGGCTCCCGATCACTACTACACCCTGGTCAACAGCGGCAGCGGCCAGCCACAGCTGATCGAAGAACCGCCGTTCAAGAACAAGCAGAAGTCCCTGGTGCGTGTGCAGAACCTCAGCGACAAAGCGCTGACCCTGAAAACCGCCGATGGCAAGACTGACGTGGTCAAGGCGGTCGCAGCCAAAAGCCGCGGCGAACGCGAAATCAACCCGGTGAAGGTGAGCCTGGCGTTGTATGACGGTGACAAGAAGGTCGGCGATGTGAAGCCGGTTGCCCTGGAGCGCGGTGAAGCGGCGGTGCTGTACGTCACAGGCTCCGGTTCGAACCTGTCGCCAGTCTGGGTAAAACGTCCCGTGTCGACCCGCTGAATGAATTCCTGAACTGACCTATGCCCCCTGTGGGAGCCGGGCTTGCCCGCGATAGCGATGGTAAATCCAACATCGCCATCGCAGGCAAGCCAGCTCCCACAAGGATCGAGGCGTCAGTTCGGACCGAGACAAAAACAAGAGTGAAACGACAAACCTTCGTAGCTCTGACCCAAATCGATTCAAGGAGAAACCCCCATGATTCCAGTAATCCTTTCCGGTGGTAGCGGCTCACGTCTTTGGCCGCTTTCCCGCAAACAGTTCCCGAAACAATTCCTGGCCCTGACCGGCGAGCACACCCTGTTCCAGCAAACCCTGGAACGCCTGGTGTTCGAAGGCATGGACTCCCCGATCGTGGTCTGCAACAAGGACCACCGTTTTATCGTCAACGAGCAACTGGCCGCGCGCAAGCTCGAATGCCAGCGCATCCTGATGGAGCCCTTCGGCCGCAACACCGCGCCGGCCGTGGCCCTCACTGCGATGATGCTGGTCAATGAAGGCCGTGACGAACTGATGCTGGTGCTGCCGGCCGACCACGTGATCGACGACCAGAAAGCCCTGCAACGTGCCCTGGCCCTGGCCACCGTAGCGGCCGAACGCGGCGAGATGGTGCTGTTCGGCGTGCCGGCGACCCGTCCGGAAACCGGTTATGGCTACATCAAGTCCACCAACGATGCGCTGCTGCCCGAGGGCGTGAGCCGCGTCGAACAGTTCGTGGAGAAGCCCGATGAAAAACGCGCCGTCGAGTTCGTCAAGAGCGGCGGTTACTTCTGGAACAGCGGCATGTTCCTGTTCCGTGCCAGCCGCTTCCTCGAAGAGCTGAAAAAACACGATCCGGACATCTACGACACCTGCCTGCTGACCCTTGAGCGCAGCCAGCAGGATGCTGACACCGTCACCTTTGACGAAGCCACTTTCGCCTGCTGCCCGGACAACTCCATCGACTACGCCGTGATGGAAAAAACCCAGCGCGCCTGCGTGGTGCCGCTGAGCGCCGGTTGGAGCGACGTGGGCTGCTGGGCGTCGCTGTGGGCGGTCAACGATAAAGATGTCCACGGTAACGTGAGCAAAGGCGACGTGGTGATCCAAGACAGCCGCAACTGCATGATCCACGGCAACGGCAAACTGGTGTCGGTGATCGGCCTGGACAACATCGTGGTAGTGGAAACCAAGGACGCGATGATGATTGCCCACAAGGACAAGGTCCAGGGCGTCAAGCAGATGGTCTCGACCCTTAATGACCAGGGCCGCAGCGAAACCCAGAACCACTGCGAAGTCTATCGTCCGTGGGGCTCCTACGACTCGGTGGACATGGGCGGTCGCTTCCAGGTCAAGCACATCTCGGTCAAGCCGGGCGCGTGCCTGTCGCTGCAGATGCACCACCACCGCGCCGAACACTGGATCGTGGTCAGCGGCACGGCCGAAGTGACCTGCGATGAAAACGTGTTCCTGCTCACCGAAAACCAGTCCACCTACATCCCGATCGCCTCGGTGCACCGCCTGCGCAACCCGGGCAAGATCCCGTTGGAGATCATCGAAGTGCAATCGGGCAGCTACCTGGGCGAAGACGATATCGAGCGCTTCGAAGACATCTACGGTCGCTCAACCCCGGTTGAACGTGGCGTGTCGGTGAAAACTATCGCGCAGTAATACAGTCGTAAGAGAAGCCCTCGCCCAACCCATTGCGTCCCCTATCCGCAGTGGGTTGGGTGGGGGCTTTTTTGTTTGGGCCTTGCAGTGGCTGTAAGGGCCTCTTCGCAGGCAAGCCAGCTCCCACAGTTAACCGCATTGCAAAGGATGTACCCCGGTCAACTGTAGGAGCTGGCTTGCCTGCGAAGGCGTCCGGCAGCACACCCGATAGTCAACCCGCCTGCCCCGCAGTAGGATGGCTCATCCATTTCTGAGGCAACCTCAATGTTCTTCGGCGTTTTCCTGATCATCACCTGGCTGATCCTGCTGCTGCGCTATCCCGCCAAGGCCTTGCCGGTATCTCTCGCCGCCGCTGTCGGCCTGGGCTTCGTAGCGATCTGGATGGTATGGCTGGATAACCGTGAAGCTTCCCAACTGGCGCGCCTTGAGCTGCGCATCACCTACGCCCCGCAGGAATGCCCCGCCGACCGACCGCTTAAGCTGACCCTCAACAACGGTAACGACGTACCATTGACCGAACTGCGCTGGCGCGTTGCCGCCCATGCACCGGGTGACACAGTCAACCTGGCCGATAGCGTCTATGCTGCCCCCCGCTATCGCGGCCCCGGCGAGTTGCAGGCCGGCGCGACCTGGGACGATTGCTTGCCCACACCGCCGCTGCGCCCCGGCTACCGCCCGCAAACCCTGGAATTTCGTGCCGAGCACCTGCAAGGCAGTTTCTCGGACTGACAAAGGACTGAGTCATGCCCAACGTACTCATCACCGGCTGCTCCAGCGGCATTGGCCGCGCCCTGGCGGACGCCTTCAAAGCCGCCGGCTACACCGTATGGGCCAGCGCGCGTCGCCCGGAAGACGTAACCGCCCTCGCCGCCGCGGGTTTCAATGCAGTCGAACTCGACGTCAACGACCGAGCCGCGCTACAGCGCCTGGCCGAACAACTAAGTGAGCTGGATGTGCTGGTCAACAACGCCGGCTACGGCGGCATGGGTCCGTTGCTCGATGGCGGTACCGAGGCCATGCAGCGCCAGTTCGAAACCAATGTGTTCGCTATCGTCGGCGTAACCCAGGCGTTGTTCCCGGCCCTGCGCCGCAGCAAAGGCCTGGTGGTGAACATCGGCAGTGTTTCCGGCGTATTAGTCACACCGTTTGCCGGCGCCTACTGCGCTTCCAAGGCGGCAGTGCATGCGTTGAGTGATGCATTGCGCATGGAGCTGGCGCCGTTCGGCGTGCGCGTGATGGAAGTTCAACCCGGCGCCATTGATACAAGCTTTGCAAAAAACGCCGGCGCCCAGGCCGAGCTGTTGATCAACGAACAATCGCCGTGGTGGCCGTTGCGCGAAGGCATTCGCGCACGCAGCCAGGCTTCCCAGGACAAGCCGACGCCGGCCAACGAATTTGCGGCCGATGTGCTCAAAGCCGTGCAACAGCCAAAACCGCCCCGCCTGCTGCGTTCGGGCAATGGCAGCCGAGCGTTGCCGTTGATGGCGGCGTTAGTGCCCAAAGGGTTATTGGAGAAGGTGTTGAACAAACGCTTTGGATTGGACAGGAGTTTATAAATGATCGACTACAGCGATTTTTTCGAAGAAGTGATCCAGACCCACGTCGAGATCGAGCAATGGTTTGCCGGCGCTGCGCCTGAGGGCACCCTGCAAAATTTGCTGGCGCGCTTCTCGCCTGAATTCAGCATGGTCGCCCCCGCCACCGGCACGCGGGTGAATGCGGCCGGGGTCAAAGCACTGTTCACGCGCCTGGGCGGCATGCGGCCGGGGTTGAAAATCACCTTGAGCGAGATGGCGGGAATCGACCGCCATGCACGCGGCGCCACCGTGACCTACCGCGAGCATCAGATCGATGACAGCGGCACGCAGACCGATCGGCGCGCCACGGTGGTCTTCGAAAAACAAGCCAGTGGCGCGCTGCTGTGGCGCCATCTGCATGAGACCTTTATCAAGGCCTGACTCGGTCAAAAACTGTGGGAGCTGGCTTGCCTGCGATGGCGGCGGGTCAGTTGGGTATACGTTAACTGACACTGCGCTATCGCAGGCAAGCCAGCTCCCACCGTTTAGTTTTGTGTTTGGTTCACGATGACGGTGCAGGTAATGCCTGCTGCCAACAGTACGCCCTCCGGCACTTCATCAATATGAATCCGCACCGGCACCCGCTGGGCCAGGCGCACCCAGTTGAACGTTGGATTCACATCCGCAATCAGTTCTCGGCTCTCCGGATTGTCCCGGTCGTAGATGCCGCGCGAGATGCTTTCCACGTGGCCCTTCAAGGTCTCGCCGCTCATGAGTTGCATATCGGCTTTGTCACCGACTTTCACATGGGGCAGTTTGGTTTCCTCGAAGAAGCCGTAGACCCAGAACGAGTTCATGTCGACCACGGCCATCTTGGCTTCGCCGATGCGTGCGTAGTCGCCGCGGTGCACGTTGAGGTTGGTGACGTAGCCGTCCACTGCCGCCACCACCTGGGTGCGTTTCAGGTTGAGCTCGGCCGCTTCCAGCTGGGCCAACGCGTGTTGGTAATCGGCGAACGCCGAGTCGGCGATGTTGCTGGCGTCGTCGCGGTTTTCCCTGGAAATCACCAGGGCGTCGAGGTCGGCGCGGCGGTGGGCGTTGACCTTGCGCATTTCCCAGGTGGCTTTGCGCGAGGCGACCAGCGATTGCGCCTGTTTGACGGCGATGCGGTAGTGCTCGGGGTCGATCTGCATCAGCAGGTCGCCTTTTTTGACAAGCTGGTTATCGCGCACCGGCACGTCAACCACTTCACCGGTGACGTCGGCGGCCACGTTGATGATATCGGCCCGTACACGGCCATCACGCGTCCACGGTGTTTCCATGTAGTGCACCCACAACGTGCGGCCAATCCAGATCGCCAGGGCCAGTACCAGCAAGGTCGCGAGCAGGCTGAAAAACTTTTTCATCGGGGCAGTCTCAACGGTAGACGGTCAGCGCCAGGGCGCCGAACAGGCAAACGAACAGGCTCAGGCGCAGCAACGCCGGGTGCCAGAAAAAACGGTACAGGTCGAACCCGGCCGCGAAGCGGTCCAGCGCCCAGGCCAGCATGGCGGCGATCAGGAACATCAGGGTCATGGTCGGCATGTACAGGCCGTGGAATGCGATTTCACGAGGCATTCGGGATTCCTTTGAGGGCCGCCAGCGGTGATTGTGGGTCCAGCAACGAGGTGCGGATAAAGTGCAGGTAGCTTTTCACCCGCCGCAGGGCCGAGGTGTCGAAGTGCGGGGCGAAGGGTTCGTCGGTGGCCTGCACGCGGCTGATCGCGTGATCGACAGCGATCAGGCCGCGCTCCAGATTGCTCGCGCTAGGTTGCAGGAACAGCCGCACCAGCGAGCGCCCCATCACGCGGATCGCCTGGCGCCACGGCTGGGATTCGGCGTACGCCGGGTGCACCGGTAGAATCGCCTGTTCCTTGCGCAGTTCAATGATCGCGTGGCCGACCTCCAGCACCACGAACATCCAGCGCAGCAGGTCGCGCTGTACCTGCGGCTGGCCGACGGCGAGGCCATACGCTTGGTGCAAGAGATCGCGGGTACGGCTTTCGAAACTTGACGCCAGTCCCTTGAGCCTGCCGCTGATGGCGTACACCACCTGCTCGCGCAGGTCCTGCTCCAACCGCCGCCAGAGCCAGCGGCTGTTGGGCGGCAGGATGATCGCCCCCGCCGCCGCGCACACCAGCATGCCGACGACCATGGCGATGTAGTCGTTGATGAAGGTGTAGGGGTTGTAGACCGTCAGGTTGTCCGGCACTGACCCGGTGCTGAAAAAGATCAGCAAGCCGACGCCGACACCGGCGTATTGCGGGCGTGACGCGAGGAAGGCGCCAAAGATGATCACCGGCGCCAACATCACGCACAGCAGCGGGAAGCCATCGATCCAGGGAAACACGAAGAACATCTCGACAAAGCCCACCAACGCACCGATCAACGTGCCGCACGCCATCTGGAATGCCATGCGCTTGGGGTTCGGTGTCGCGGCGGACAGGCCGACGGTGGCCGCGGCGATCAGGGTCATGGTTGCGCCGCTCGGCCAGGCGGTGGCCACCCAATAACTGCCCAGCACGATCAGGATAAATGACGCACGAATGCCAGACGCGGCGCAGGCCAGCCAGTTGGTTTTCGGGATAAACGTTTCGTCCCATTGCTCGCGCGCATGGCGGTGATCAGCAAGCGAAGCGTGGGTTTGCGCATAGTTGTGCAGATCGTCGACGAAGCGATAGAGCAGCTCGTAGGCGGTGTGGAAATCCAACTGCTCGGCTTCGCTCGGACTCGCTTCCTGGAAAGTGGCACGCAGGCTGCGGACCTTGGCAGGCAGGCCGTCCTTATAGGCACTCAGTTGGTCGACCAGGCGCACCGCATCAGGGCTGGTGAGCGCGCGGCCCGAGAAACCATCGAGCACTTCGGCAAGGTCCTGCAGGCCGGGTTTGATTGCCGCGACCACATGGTCGGCTTCATCCTTGCGCAGTCGCTCAAGCAGCTGGTGCAAGGCATTGAAACGCGTGGTAATGCTCATGAATTCGCTGTTGAGGCGGCTGAGCCTGCCGTTGCGCCGGCGCATGTGCGGGTCTTCAAATACGGTGATGCTGCGCAGCCCCTCCAGGCCCACAGCTTCGGCGATAAAGCGCACGTTGCTGGCCTCGAAGGCTTCAGGTTGGCTGCGGCCGCGCAAGCCATCGGTGACAAACAGCGCGAAGACGCCGAAACGCTGGTACAGGGCGTTGCGCATGGCCGCACTGGTGGTTTGCGGCAGGATCGCCGCGCTGACCAGCGTGGCGCACAAAATCCCCAGGGAGATTTCCAGCACCCGCCATACCGCCGCCATAAAGGCACCCTCCGGATGGGCGAGCGCGGGCAGGCCGACCATTGCCGCCGTATAGCCGGCCAGCACGAAACCGTAGGCGCGAAAGTTGCGATTGCGTGTCGCACCCGCTGTGCAGACACCCACCCAGATTGCCAGCGCACCGAGGAACAATTCCGTGTTCTGGGCAAACAAGGCGATCAGCAACACCATCACCGCCGACCCTGCCAGGGTGCCGAGGAAGCGATAGAAACTCTTGGCGAACACCTGGCCGCTCTGCGGCTGCATCACGATAAATACTGTGATCATCGCCGTGCGCGGTTGCGGCAATTCCAGGCGCATCGCCAACCACAGCGTGAGGAACGCCGCGATCAGCACCTTGAAGATATACACCCAGGTCACGCCATCACTGCGTGCCCAGTCGAAAAAGCCACGGCGCCATTCAAGGGCGTACAACCAGCGCAGCGGTGCAGGCAAGGGGGTCATCGGATCCTACTCAGTGATCAAACACGGCCAGCGCCGCCGGGGTCTTGCTCGGGAGGGTCTTGGCGGGTTGCGGCACGTCGTTGCCGGCACCAAGGCCGCCGCCCAGGGCGGTGACCAGTTCGGCGTGGGCGCTCAGGCGTGCGGCCTGCACCTGTTGCTCGATCTGTTGCTGATGGAAGAGCAACGTTTGCGCGTTCAGCACATTGAGGTAATCGGTAAAGCCGCGCTGGTAGGCGATCATTGCGATGTCGTAAGTCTTGCGCGCCGACGCTACCGATTGCGCGGCAAAGGACGATTGCTTATCCATCGACTCACGACGGATCAATTGGTCGCTGATGCCTTTGAGGGCATTGACCAGGGTCTGGTTGTACTGGGCCACAGCGATGTCATAACCGGCGCTGGCTTCACCCAGTTGCGCACGCAAGCGCCCACCATCGAAAATCGGCAGCGTGATCGCAGGGCCGACGGTGTAGTTGAATTTCTTGCCCGCCAGAAACGCGAGCATGCCGCCACCGGTCGCCATGTAGCCGAGGCTGCCCACCAGGTCGACGTTGGGATAGAACCCTGCATGCGCCACATCGATGCCACGGGCCTGGGCCGCGACTTGCCAGCGGCTGGCGACCACGTCCGGACGCTGCCCGAGCAATTGCGCAGGCAGGCTCGACGGCAGCTTCAGCGCAGCCGCGAGGGACAAGGTCGGGCGCTGCAACTGCGCGCCCTCCCCCGGGCCTTTACCGGCCAACGCTGCAAGCTGGTTACGGCTCAGGGCGATTTCCTCGTCGAGGGCGTCCAGTTGGCGATGCGTTTCCGGCAACGGCGTTTCGGCCTGGCTGACATCGAACTGGGTGCCGATCCCGGCACTCAGGCGTTTGTTGGCCAGGTCGAGAATCTGCTGCTGTTGCGCCAGGGTCGCCGCGACGATATCGCGGTTGGCGTAGTGCAAAGACAGTTGGATATAGGCGCGCACCACGTTGTTCTGCAATTCGAGCTGGGCCTGGCGCGCTTGCGCAACGCTCATGTGCGCCAGGTCGACGGCACGTTCGCTGGCGTTGCTTTCGCGGCCCCACAGATCCAGGGCATAGCTCAGGCCCAGCGACGCATTGTTGTCCCAGGTGTTGGCACCGCTCAGCTCGCCGGGACCATAGAATTGATCCTTCGGCCAATTGTGGCGCTTGAGGGTGGTGTCGCTGTTGACCTGCAACGACTCGGCGGCCTCGGCAATCCCGGCCATCGCCCGTGCTTCACGCACCCGTGCGACGGCCACGGCCATGCTTGGGCTGCCCTGAGTGGCGAGGTCGACCCAGCGATCGAGTTGAGGGTCGCCGTAGGCTTGCCACCATTGCGCGGTGGGCCAGTGGGCGTCCTTGGCGGCGCTCTGGATAGCTTCGTCGGTGGCCAGGTTGTTGGCGTCGATGGACTGGCTTTGGGGCGCGATTCCTCCGGTTCCGATGCAGCCGCTGATTGCCAGCGATAAGGCCCAGACACTGAGAGCCTGCAGCCCTCTGTCAATGAGAGTCTTCAGCTCTCTGCTGATGCGACGCGGCACGGCAAGCGAATTCCTGAGGTGGTAGTGCGGGAAGGTGGCGCAATTCTAGGCGGCGGCATGAAGGACGATAAGCGGGCATTCCTGTGAATCTTTGTTACCGTTCAAGCGATAATCCGTTGGTAGGGATCACTGGACGGCGCAACTTTCTGTCACAATTTGCTATCTCCCCTGAGAACACTCCATGGACACTTTGCAAAACATGCGCGCCTTCAGTTGCGTGGCCGAAGCCGGCAGCTTCACCGCAGCCGCGGTGCAACTGGATACCACCACTGCCAATGTGTCGCGCGCGGTCTCCAACCTTGAGGCCCATCTGCAAACCCGCTTGCTCAACCGCACCACCCGGCGCATTGCCCTGACCGAGGCCGGCAAACGCTATTTGCTGCGCTGCGAGCAGATCCTGGCCTATGTCGAGGAAGCCGAGGCCGAAGCCAGCGACGCACACGCGCGCCCTTCCGGGCAGCTGAAAGTGCACACCATGACCGGCATCGGCCAGCATTTCGTCATCGACGCCATCGCCCGTTACCGCCGCACCCACCCGGACGTGACCTTCGACCTGACCCTGGCCAACCGTGTGCCGGACTTGCTCGATGAGGGCTATGACGTGTCCATCGTGCTGGCCAGCGAACTGCCGGACTCGGGTTTCGTGTCCCAACGCCTGGGTATCACCTACAGCATCGCCTGTGCCTCGCCGGATTACGTGAAAGCCAAGGGCTGCGCCCATCGCCCCCATGACCTGCTCAACCACGCGTGCCTGCGCCTGGTCAGCCCGGTGATCCAGCTGGACAAGTGGACCTTCAACGGCCCCGAAGGCCAGGAAAGCGTGGCCATCAACACATCTCCCTTCTTGGTGAACTCGGCCGATGCGATGAAAACCGCGATCACCAGCGGCATGGGCATCGGCCTGCTGCCGGTGTACGCGGCCATCGAAGGGCTGCGCAATGGCACCCTGGTGCGGGTCATGCCCAACTACCGCTCCCAAGAGTTGAACCTGTACGCCATCTACCCGTCGCGTCAGTATCTGGATGCGAAGATCAAGACCTGGGTCGAATACCTACGCGGTTCGTTGCCGGAAATTATGGCGGCGCACCAGGCGGAGTTGGTGGCGTATGAATTGAGCGGCAGCCTGAGCGGCGCTCGCCTGGCGAACTGATTGTTGTCAAACACCGCAGATTCAATGTGTGGGCTTGCTCGCGAAAGCGGTGTGTCAGCCACAGATAAGTTGACTGACCCACCGCATTCGCGAGCAAGCCCGCTCCCACATTTGATCAGTGTTCAGTTCGGGTCCGCCGCGTCCTGACAATTGTGCACAGGAATGTTAGCGTGCTTGGCATTCTTCCGTAGTCGATGAGCCCGCCTGCCATGAAAAAGACTGTCCTCGCCTTCAGCCGCGTCAGCCCGGCAATGATCGAACGCCTGCAACAGGATTTCGAGGTGATCGCGCCCAACCCCAAGCTGGGGGATATCAACGCTCAATTCAATGAAGCACTGCCCCACGCCCACGGCCTGATTGGCGTGGGCCGCAAGCTGGGGCGCGAGCAGTTGCAGGGCGCGGGCAAGCTGGAGGTGGTGTCCAGCGTGTCGGTGGGCTACGACAACTATGACGTGCCGTACTTCAATGAGCGCGGGATCATGCTCACCAATACGCCCGACGTCCTCACCGAAAGCACCGCCGACCTGGCCTTCGCCTTGCTGATGAGCAGCGCGCGCCGGGTGGCCGAACTCGACGCCTGGACCAAGGCCGGCCAGTGGAAAGCCAGCGTCGGCGCGCCGTTGTTTGGTTGCGATGTGCATGGCAAGACGCTGGGCATCGTCGGCATGGGCAATATCGGCGCGGCCGTGGCCCGGCGTGGGCGGCTGGGTTTCAACATGCCGATCCTGTACAGCGGCAACAGCCGCAAGACGGCGCTTGAGCAAGAACTCGGTGCGCAGTTTCGCAGCCTGGACCAGTTGCTGGCCGAGGCGGACTTCGTCTGCCTGGTGGTGCCGTTGAGCGAAAAGACCCGTCATTTGATCAGCACCCGCGAGCTGGGACTGATGAAGTCCAGCGCGATCCTGATCAACATCTCCCGCGGCCCGGTGGTCGATGAGCCGGCGCTGATCGAAGCCCTGCAAACCCAGCGCATCCGTGGTGCCGGGCTGGATGTGTATGAGCAGGAGCCGCTGGCCGAGTCACCACTGTTCCAACTGAGCAATGCCGTGACCTTGCCGCATATCGGTTCGGCCACGCACGAAACCCGTGAAGCCATGGCCAACCGCGCCCTGGACAACCTGCGCAGCGCCCTGCTGGGTCAGCGTCCGCAGGATCTGGTGAACCCGCAAGTCTGGAGGGGTTGACACAAATTCCCTGTGGGAGCTGGCTTGCCTGCGATGCAGGCGCCTCGGTCTTTCAGTTGCACCGGGGTGATGCTATCGCAGGCAAGCCAGCTCCCACACAAGCTCTGCCCGACACAAAATCCGGTTAAAGCCTGGCGCCCCCAAGTCGATAACCCTCTATAGATCACCATCCTTGATCCACAGAAGGTTTTTATGCCCACCACCAAAGCCCGCGCAGACTCACTTTCACTTCTGCTCTTTACCTTGCGCAGCGGCAAGCTGATGGCCATCAACCTGCTGAAAGTCAGCGAAATCATCCCCTGCCCGCCGCTGACCAAGCTGCCGGAGTCCCACCCTCACGTCAAAGGCATCGCCACCTTGCGCGGCAACTCGCTGGCGGTGATCGACCTGAGTCGCGCCTTGGGGGAAATGCCGCTGGCAGACCCGGACGGCGGCTGCCTGATCGTCACCGATGTGAGCCGTTCCAAGCAGGGCCTGCATGTGCAGGCGGTGAGCAAGATCGTGCATTGCCTGACCACCGACATTCGTCCGCCGCCCTATGGCTCCGGCGGTAACCGCGCATTCATTACCGGGGTCACCCAGGTCGAAGGCGGCCTGGTGCAGGTGCTGGATATCGAAAAAGTCATCCACGGCATCGCCCCGGCACCGATCGAAGTGGCACCGACCGACCTGACCATGGATGAAGCCGAAGTGTTGGGCTACGCGCGCATCCTGGTGGTGGACGACAGCCAGGTCGCCCTGCAGCAATCGGTGCACACCCTGCGCAACCTCGGCCTCACCTGCCACACCGCGCGCAGTGCCAAGGAAGCCATCGATGTGCTGCTGGAGCTGCAGGGCACGGCCGAACAGATCAACGTGGTGGTGTCGGATATCGAGATGTCTGAAATGGACGGCTACGCCCTTACCCGCACCCTGCGCGAGACCCCGGACTTCCAGCACCTTTATGTGCTGCTGCACACCTCTCTGGACAGCGCAATGAACAGCGAAAAAGCCCGCCTGGCCGGCGCCAACGCGGTGCTGACCAAGTTCTCCTCGCCCGAACTGACCAAGTGCCTGGTGGTGGCGGCGCAGAGCGTGGCACAACAGGGACAGTAATAAGTGACCGCGTACTTCCAACTGCTGCGCCGCGACCTCACCGGCAGCCTTCCCGCCCCGCAATGGCCGGTGGGTACCCAGTTGGACCATTACCGCGACGACCTGGCCCCGGCGATTCATGCGGTATTGCGCCTGGCCCAGGACCAGGGCGGCGGCCGCGTTCCCAACCTGCAAACCTGGCAGCGTCAGTTCGTCACCGATGCCGAGTTCGATCCCACGCTGTGCCTGGTCGCCAGTAACGCCGAGGGCATTCTCGGCGTGGCACAGTGCTGGACCAGCGCATTCATCAAGAACCTCTGCGTTCACCCTTGCGCCCAAGGCCAGGGATTGGGCCGCGCGCTGCTGCTGCACAGCTTCCAGGTCTTCAAACAGCGCGGCGAGCCCTATGTGGACCTCAAGGTCATGGAGAGCAACCTGCGCGCACGGCAGCTGTATGAAAGTTCGGGTATGAGATTTGTCCTACGCGATGCAGTGCCCGAGGACTGAGCGGCACTGGCGTATAACTTGCTTCCATAGAGACAAAACGGTGAACAGAGGTAAAAACCCGTCACCGTTCCTGCGTGCCTCTCTGACCTAGCCTGGTGACAGATCTGCCATGAACACTCACTTTTCCTGCGTCGGTTGCGGCAAATGCTGCTCTGACCATCACGTGCCCCTGACCCTCGCCGAAGCCCGGATGTGGGCGGCCGACGGCGGTACTGTCATTGTTCTGGTGGAGGGGTTCCTGGGCAATGGCCTGGGCCTGCCCCAGCAGCAACGCGAACATGCCGAACGCCGTTCGGTGGTGGTACCCAGTGGCAACACCGAGGCGTTCGTGGCAATCACCTTTGCCGCCTACAACGCCGGCCGCTGCCGGAATCTTGACGAAGACAACCTGTGCCGCATCTACGCGCGTCGCCCGTTGGTGTGCCGCATCTACCCGATGGAGATCAACCCGCATATCCCGCTGAACCCCGCCGCCAAGGATTGCCCGCCGGAGTCCTGGGAACAGGGGCCGGCGCTGATCGTCGGTGGCGAGTTGATAGACCCGGAACTGGCGGAGTTGATCCGCCGCTCACGCCAGGCCGACCGCGACGATGTACAGGCCAAGGAAGCGGTATGTGCCTTGCTGGGCATCAAGACCACGGCGCTCAAAGGTGACGGATTTACCGCCTACCTGCCGGACATGGGCGCATTTGCCCTGGCGATTGACAGAGCGGCGGAGCGCCCGTCCGTGGCCAATGAGTGGCTGTTTCATGTATCGGGGATGGACATCGCCGAACAGGTGCTGGAGGCCGGGGCGCAGATTGCAACCGAGGTGCCGGCCAACTATGCGTTTATCTCGCTGCGGGCTGCGTAAGCCTTGCCGGCTTGACGAATCTCTGTAGTGAGCGGGCTTGTCGAATCGTCGCACCGCCCGCGCCGGGTGGCGAAGCCGCCCCAATAAAGACACCGCCGACCTACAGGTAAATCCGGTTCGCCTGGTTTGGGGCCGCTTCGCAGCCCAGCGCGGGACAAGCCCGCTTACTACAAGGTTATGTATGCAGATTAGGGCGTGTTGAGGCGGTAAGGCGCAAGAATCCGCTGGTATTCACCATTGTGCTTAAGTTGCTCGAGGGCGCGGTTGAGTTCGGTACGCAACGCCGTATCGGTATTGCGCAGCGCGATCGCCACCCCCTCGCCCAGCAGTTCGGCCGAAACGGCGGGCCCCAGGAAGGCGAAATCCTCGCCTGCGTCGGTATCGAGCAGGGCGTCGCGGATTTCCACCGTGCCTTGCAGGGTCGCATCGATATCGCCTGCCACCAGGCTGCGGACCAGCTCGTCGTTGAGCCAGAAGCTTTTGATGATCACACCCTTGCGAGCCCATTGCGAACGGGCAAAGGCCTCGCGGTTGCTGCCCAGCAATACGCCGACCCGCTTGCCCTTGAGCGAAGCCGCAAGCGGCATCAGGCCCGAGGTGCGGCGTGCGACCAGGCGCGTGGTGAAGGGATAGAGGATATCGGTGAAACTCACCCGGCGGCGGCGCCTGGAGGTAGGGGCGATGCCCATGATGGCGTCGAATTGGCGGGCGTCAAGGTCATCGAAGTTTTCGACCACAACCTGGTCGACCCAGGTACAGCGCACATTCAGCTGCTGGCACAGCGCATTGCCCAGCTCGATATTCAGACCGACCAACTGTCCTTGCGGATTACGGCTCTGGAAGGGAGGAAACTGCGCGGCAACGGCGAACCGGAGCTCACTTCGCGGTTGATCAACGCCGGCAACGGCATCCACCGCAAGCAACAGGGCAAGCGCGACACAAAGGTGTATCAGGGCCACAGGAAACGTCCTTTTCCGGAAAGAGCACCTTCTGCCCAGCCCCGTTGAAACGTCGGGGCGGGACACAAGCGGTGCAAGCTTTCAAGAAACGATCACGGGCCTACAAGCGGAAATTTCAGCGAGAGCTGTAGGTTGCATCCTGCAATGTTTGTTGCTGATTATTCCTAGCGTTTGCCCATCGAGCGGCGCGTGCCCGGCGGGGCCATGCCCGGGGTCTTGGTGTGGCCGTTTTTGGCGCCGTTCTTGTACCAGGGCTGGGCGTCATTCCTGGCCCCGGCCAGTTCACCCGGCTTGAAAGGAAACTTGAACGTCGGGATCTCGGCTTTCTCAACGCCATCGGCGTTGGCCGAATCGACCGGGTCGGTCGCTTCGACAGGGGAATGTATCGGGGATTTCATGAACGCTCCGGGGCATGCAGACAAGGATGCGGACCCCAGTGATGGGCCCTATATGTAGGAAGTATACCTGCGCAGCCGCGATCTTTGACCAGCGTCGTACGAATGGTAAGGAGCTTACTGACACGGCTGTCAGATAGCAGTCACTTTACTGACTGGGTCGGCAGGCTATAAATACTCACCCTTCTCCCCCGATCCCTGCCTGGGCGCCTTACAGCATGCACATTAAAAGAAAAACTGTATTGACCGTGGGTGTCCTTGCCCTTCTGGCGACTGCCGCCTGGGCGCTGACCCGCCCCGCCAAGACCAGGCTGGCCGCCTCCGCCGCCGTGCCGGTACGGGTAATGACGGTGGTGGAGCAGGATTTGCCGCGCTACGTGACGGGGATTGGTTCGGTGCTGTCGCTGCACAGCGTGGTGATCCGCCCGCAAATCGACGGCATCCTCACTCGACTGCTGGTCAAGGAGGGGCAACGGGTCAATGCCGGCGACTTGTTGGCGACTATCGACGACCGCTCGATCCGCGCCAGTCTCGACCAGGCCAGGGCACAATTGGGCGAGAGCCAGGCGCAACTGCAAGTGGCCCAGGTCAACCTCAAGCGCTACAAGGCATTGAGCATCGATGACGGCATTTCCAGGCAGACCTACGACCAGCAACAGGCGCTGGTCAACCAGCTCAAAGCGACGCTGCAAGGCAATCAAGCCGCCATTGATGCGGCCCAGGTGCAACTGTCCTACACGCAGATTCGCTCTCCCGTCACCGGCCGCGTCGGTATTCGCAACGTGGATGAAGGCAACTTCCTGCGCATGAGCGATGCCCAGGGCCTGTTTTCGGTCACCCAGATCAACCCGATTGCCATCGAGTTCTCCCTGCCCCAGCAAATGCTACCGACGTTGCAGGGCTTGATCGCCGCGTCCGAGCCTGCACGGGTGGACGCCTACATGGGTGCCGATACCGAAGGCGAGCACTCCGACCTGCTGGACGAGGGCCGCCTGAGCCTGATCGACAACCAGATCAGCGGCACCACCGGCACGATCCGCGCCAAAGCCGAATTCCCCAATAGCACGCAAAAGCTCTGGCCAGGCCAACTGGTGACGATCAAGGTCCAGACCGCCCTTGACCGCAACGCCCTGGCCGTCCCGCCAGGCGTAGTGCAACGCGGCCTCGACTCGCACTTCGTGTACCGCGTCAACGGTGACAAGGTGGAGATCCTTCCGGTGCAAGTGGTGTATCAGGACAGCGACCGTAACATCCTCAAGGGCATCCAGGCGGGCGATGTACTGGTCAGTGATGGCCAGTCGCGGCTCAAGGCTGGCGCTCAGGTCGAGATCCTCAAGGATCCGCCGCAAACGATCCAGACCGCTGACGCCAGGGTGCAGCCATGACGACAGCGCGGGGATCGATTTCCGCCTGGTGCATCGATCGCCCGGTCGCCACGCTGCTGCTGACCTTCGCCCTGGTGCTGCTCGGGTTGATCGCGTTCCCCAAATTACCCATCGCCCCCCTGCCGGAGGCGGAGTTTCCCACCATCCAGGTGACCGCACAGTTGCCCGGAGCCAGCCCCGACACCATGGCCTCCTCGATTGCGACACCGCTGGAGGTGCAGTTCAGCGCAATCCCCGGCATGACGCAGATGACCTCCAGCAGTGCGCTGGGCTCCACCCTGTTGACCCTGCAATTCACCCTCGACAAAAGCATCGATACCGCCGCGCAGGAGGTGCAGGCGGCCATCAACACCGCTGCCGGCAAGCTGCCGGGCGATATGCCGAGCCTGCCGACCTGGCGCAAGGTGAACCCGGCGGACAGCCCGGTGCTGATCGTCAGTGTCAGCTCCCACGACATGCCCGGGACCGAACTGAGCGATCTGGTGGAAACCCTGCTGGCCCGTCAGATCAGCCAGATCGATGGAGTAGGCCAGATCAACATCACCGGCCAGCAACGCCCGGCGATTCGCGTGCAGGCGTCTGCCGACAAACTCGCCGCCATCGGCCTGACCTTGGCCGACATCCGCCTGGCGATCCAGCAATCAAGCCTGAACCTGGCCAAGGGCGCGCTGTACGGCAAGAACAGCGTGTCGACCCTGGCGACCAACGACCAGTTGTTCCAACCGGATGAATACGGCGACCTGATCGTCTCCTACAAGGACGGCGCGCCGGTTCAACTGCGTGATGTGGCCAAGGTCGTCCACGGCTCGGAAAACGCCTACGTCCAGGCCTGGGCCGTGGACACGCCCGGCGTCAACCTGGTGATTACGCGCCAACCCGGCGCCAACATTGTCGAGACCGTGGAGCGTATCCAGGCCGAACTGCCACGCCTGCAAGCCATGTTGCCGGCATCGGTGCAGGTCAGCGTGCTGATGGACCGCACCACCACCATCCGCGCCTCCCTGCACGAAGTGGAAATGACCCTGCTGATCGCCGTATTGCTGGTGATCGGGGTGATGGCGATTTTCCTGCGCCAATGGTCGGCGACCATCATTGTGTCGAGCGTGCTGGGCGTATCGTTGATCGCAAGTTTCGCCCTGATGTACCTGATGGGCTTCAGCCTGAATAACCTGACCCTGGTTGCGATCGTAGTGGCCGTGGGCTTTGTGGTGGACGATGCGATTGTGGTGGTGGAAAACATCCATCGCCATCTCGAGACCGGCCTGGACAAACGCGAGGCGGCGCTCAAGGGTTCCAGCGAAATTGGCTTCACCGTGGTGTCCATCAGCGTGTCGCTGGTGGCGGCATTTATACCGCTGCTGTTCATGGGGGGCGTGGTAGGCAGGCTGTTCAAGGAGTTTGCCCTGACCGCCACTTCGACCATTCTGATTTCCGTGGTGGTGTCCCTGACCCTGGCGCCGACCCTGGCGGCCTTGTTCATGAACGCGCCCAGCCATAGGCACCATGACAAACCCGGCTTCGGCGAAAGACTGCTGGCGGGCTACGAAAAGACCTTGCGCCGCGCCCTGGCCCACCAACGCACCATGGCCGGCATCTTCATGCTGACCCTGGCGCTTGCCGTAGCCGGCTATGTGTTCATCCCCAAGGGCTTTTTTCCAGTACAGGACACCGGTTTCATCCTCGGTACCAGCGAGGCGGCGGCGGATGTGTCTTACCCGGACATGGTGGCCAAGCACAAGGCGCTGGCGCAAATCATGAAGGATGACCCGGCCGTGCGGGCGTTCTCCCACTCCGTCGGCGTGACCGGCAGCAACCAGACCATCGCCAACGGTCGCTTCTGGATTTCCCTCGTACCCCGTGGCGACCGGGACGTTTCCGCCAGCCAATTCATCGACCGCATCCGTTCCAAATTGGCCAAGGTGCCGGGCATCGTGCTGTACCTGCGCGCCGGCCAGGACATCAACCTCAGCTCCGGCCCCAGCCGCAGCCAGTATCAATACGTGCTTAAAAGTAATGACGGCGCGACGCTCAATACCTGGACCCAGCGCCTGACCGAAAAACTGCGTTCCATCCCGGCGTTCCGTGATATCTCCAACGACCTGCAACTGGGTGGCAGCATCACCCACATTTCCATTGACCGCCGTGCGGCCGCGCGTTTCGGCTTGACCGCCACCGACGTCGACCAGGCGCTCTACGACGCCTTCGGCCAACGCCAGGTCAACGAGTTCCAGACCGAAATCAACCAGTACCAGGTGGTGCTGGAACTGGACACCCGGCAGCGTGGCAAGGCGGAGAGCCTGAATTACTTCTACCTGCGCTCGCCGCTGACCAACGAAATGGTGCCGCTGTCGGCGCTGGCCCGTGTCGACGCGCCTACGGTCGGGCCACTGTCCATCAGCCACGACGGTATGTTCCCGGCCGCCAACCTGTCGTTCAACCTGGCGCCCGGTGTTGCGTTGGGTGATGCGGTGATCCTGCTCAACCAGGCAAAAAACCAGATTGGCATGCCGGCCTCGATCATCGGCAATTTCCAGGGCGCGGCGCAGGCGTTCCAGAGTTCGCTCGCCAGCCAGCCGTGGCTGATCCTCGCGGCGCTGGTGGCGGTCTACATCATCCTGGGCGTGCTGTATGAAAGCTTCGTGCACCCGCTGACGATCATCTCGACGCTGCCCTCGGCAGGCCTGGGTGCGTTGGTCATGCTGTGGCTGCTGGGCCAGGATTTTTCGATCATGGCGCTGATCGGCCTGGTGCTGCTGATCGGTATCGTCAAGAAGAACGGTATCCTGCTCATCGACTTTGCACTGGACGCCCAGCGCACACGCGGGCTGTCACCGCACGACGCAATCTTCGAAGCCTGCATCACGCGCTTCCGGCCAATCATCATGACCTCCCTGGCCGCACTGCTCGGCGCGCTGCCATTGATGCTCGGTTACGGCGCCGGTGCGGAACTGCGCCAGCCACTGGGTATTTCAGTGGTCGGCGGGCTGCTGGTGAGCCAGGCGCTGACGCTGTTCACCACACCGGTCATATACTTGTATCTGGAGAAGTTTTTCCACAAGCCCAAACCCATGCCAGCGTTGGCGACCACACACTGAGGCTGGGGCCCCGCCCTGGAGCAAAGGCTCATGCGCGTCCTGATTATTGAAGACGAAGAAAAAACCGCGGACTACTTGCACCGCGGCCTGACGGAACAAGGCTACACCGTCGACGTGGCGCGTGAAGGCGTGGAGGGTTTGCACTTGGCACTGGAAAACGAATACGCGGTGATCGTCCTCGACGTGATGTTGCCCGGCCTCGACGGTTTTGGCGTACTGCGTGCGCTGCGGGCGCGCAAACAGACGCCGGTGATCATGCTCACCGCCCGTGAGCGTGTGGAAGACCGCATCCGCGGCCTGCGCGAAGGCGCCGATGATTACCTGGGCAAACCGTTCTCCTTCCTGGAACTGGTGGCCCGCCTGCAAGCCCTTACCCGCCGCAGCGGCGGGCATGAACCGGTGCAGGTGACCGTCGCGGACCTGTGGATCGACCTGATCAGCCGCAAGGCAAGCCGTAATGGCCAGCGCCTGGACCTGACCGCCAAGGAGTTCTCGCTGCTCAGCGTATTGGCGCGGCGCCAGGGCGAGATCCTGTCCAAGACCGCCATTGCGGAAATGGTCTGGGACATCAATTTCGACAGCGACGCCAACGTGGTGGAAGTGGCGATCAAGCGGTTGCGCGCCAAACTCGACGGGCCATTCGATACCAAACTGCTGCACACTATTCGCGGCATGGGCTACGTGCTGGAGAGTCGCCAGCAGGAGCATGCAAGTGGTGGCTGACTCCATCGCCCTGCGCCTGAGCGGCATGTTCACCCTGGTAGCGGCGCTGATCTTCCTGTTGATCGGCGGCGCGCTGTATCAGCAGGTGGACCGCAGCCTGGGTTTGTTGCCGGGCGCCGAGCTGGATGCGCGCTACAGCGTGTTGGAGTCTTCGGTAAACCGCTTCGGCACGCCCGAGCATTGGGTGAAGATACAGGCCAAGCTCAAGTTGCTGGGCGAGGAAGACAAGCGCATCCGCTTCTGGGTGGTGAGCAGCGACCCGAACTATGAATATGGCAACCCCGATGCGCAGATCCGCGCTTTCGCCGAAGGGCCGACCGGTAAGCGCGACCTGCGCGTGCCGGGCCGTACATACCCGCTCAAGGTGCTGGTGAGCCAGTTCCCGGCCAAGGATCAGCGCCCGCCACTGCGGTTCATGATCGCCATCGACACCGAAAATTTCCGCGCTACCCAGCATCACCTGCTGGTGGCATTGATCAGCCTGGCGCTCGTGGGTGTGGTGCTGGCGTCGTTGCTGGGTTTCTGGGTAGCGCGCATCGGCCTCAAACCGTTGGGCAAACTCTCGGATGAGGCGCAGAAACTCGCACCGCCGAAGCTCTCCGGTCGCCTGCAACTGTCGCCGCTGCCGCCGGAATTGAGCCAGTTCGTCAACTCGTTCAACGCCACCCTGGACCGCGTCGAGCAGGCCTATTCGCGCCTGGAGTCGTTCAACGCCGATGTGGCCCACGAACTGCGCTCACCGCTGACCAACCTGATCGGCCAGACCCAGGTGGCGCTGACCCGCGGGCGTTCGGCCGAGCATTATTTCGAGGTGCTGCAATCCAACCTAGAAGAGCTGGAGCGCCTGCGGTCGATCATCAACGACATGCTGTTCCTCGCCAGCGCCGACCAGGGCAGCAAGGCCACCACGCTGATCGAAAGCTCCCTGGCTGATGAGGTGGCGACCACCCTCGACTACCTGGACTTCATTCTCGAAGACGCCCAAGTCGAGGTACAGGTACGTGGCGATGCCACGGTGCACATCGAAAAAGCCCACCTGCGCCGCGCGCTGATCAACCTGCTGAGCAACGCGGTACTGCACACTGAACCGGGGCAGGTGATTGAAGTGAAGATCGATGTGCAGGACGACCAGGTGGCAATCGGCGTAACCAATCCCGGCGGCGCGATCGCCGACGAGCACCTGCCACGCCTGTTCGAACGCTTTTATCGGGTGGATGCGTCGCGCAGCAACAGCGGGGCCAATCATGGCCTGGGACTGGCTATCGTCAAGGCGATTGCGCTGATGCATGGCGGCGACGTGTTCGTGCGCAGCGAGGGTGGCGGTAATACCTTCGGCATCACCCTGCCCCTGGAGTCGTCACGGTAAACACTGTGCGAGCGGGTACATCCAAGACGTGCGGCGCGCTACTGTTGCGATTTGGGCAACAGTCATTATCTTGTTACACTCTGTATCGTACCGCTCGCCTGCGTTAATTTGACGCATCGATGAGCGCGACGGCAAAGGCAGTCTCCGCTTACCCGAATTTCCCTCGACTTATTTCCAGGGCTCTACACTGGGAATCTGTCTTAAAGCCGCTGACTTCAGCGGCTTTTTTTTGCCGTAAAAAAAGGCCAGGCACCCTTACGACATTGGCCGTTTGCGTTTGACCAAAGGAGCTTTACCGGTGAAGAACTCGCTGACGTTCACCCCGTTATTCCTCGCGATTGCAGCAACGATTGCCCCCCTCGCCCACGCGGCAGGTTCCAACCCCAGCGACGGTTTCGTCGAAGGTTCCCACCTCAACCTCAACGCTCGCAACTACTACATGAACCGCGACCGTCGCGATATCCACACCGACGACAGCAAGGAGTGGGGCCAGGGTTTCATCGGCACCTTCGAATCCGGCTACACCCAAGGCGCCGTCGGTTTCGGCCTGGACGCTCACGCCATGCTCGGCCTCAAGCTGGACGGCGGTGGCGGCACTGATGGCTCCAGCATCCTTCCGTACGGCAGCGGCAACGGCAAGGCGCCCGGTTCGTTCTCCACGGCCGGTGGCACCTTGAAGATGCGCGCGTTCGATACCGAGCTGAAGGCGGGTGACCTGTTTCTTAACAATCCGGTGATCGCCGGCGGCATGACCCGCATGCTGCCTCAGACCTTCCGCGGCGTGAGCCTGACCAACCACAGCCTCGACGGCTGGATGTTCGAAGGGGGCCAGGTCAGCTTCACCAAGCTCTACAACCAGAGCGGTCACCGCCGCATCGGCACCAGCTATGGCGCGCTGCCGAACGCTGTCGGCAGCCAGCACTTGAACTGGGCGGGCGTATCGTTCAGCGGTATTGACGGGCTGTCGAGCAACCTCTACGCCTCCGAGCTCAAGGATGTGTGGCAGCAGTATTATTACGACCTGGATTACACCTATGCGGTGAGCGAGATGATCAGTCTCAACCCCGGCCTGCACTACTACCACACCCAGGACACCGGTCAGTCACTGCTCGGGGCTATCGACAACAACACCTACAGCCTGCATTTCACCGTGAACGCGGGCCATCACAGCGTTACCGCCGCCTATCAGCGAGTCAACGGCAATACGCCGTTCGACTACATCGCCCAAGGCGACAGCGTGTACCTGGACAACTCCCAGCAATATTCGGATTTCAACGGCCCCAATGAGCGCTCGTGGAAACTCAAGTACGCCTATAACTTCGGCGGCCTGGGCTTGCCCGGCCTGACCTCGGCCGTGTCCTACATCAGCGGCAAGACCGACCTGAGCAAAGTCGACCCGCAAAGCCGTGGCTACAGCGCCTGGTACAGCGCCGATGGCAAGGACGCCAAGCATTGGGAGCGGGATATCGACGTGAAATACGTGGTGCAGGGCGGCAAGGCCAAGGACCTGGCGGTGCGCCTGCAATGGGCAGTCAACCGCGGCAGCAACGGCTACTCGGCGGTGGACAGGGACGTGGATGAGTACCGGGTGATCGTCGACTATCCGATCAACGTATTCTGACGGCTAAAGATTTCTTTTTAACCCAGCAGCTAATTTTCATCGGGTAGAACTAAACTGCCAGCATCCTCACCGCTGAAGTCTGCCCGATGAGCCAACGCCCCGCCCGTCTCTCACCCGCACATCCGGAGCTGCTGCTGATGCTCGGCAGCGGCGTCACTGTTGCCCTGATCGTGATCATCGTCGCGGCATTGTTGATCCGCGAGCACGCCAGTACCTTGCAGGCGGCCAAGCGCTCAACCACCAACATCGCCCAATTGATCAATGCCGATGTGCTGCGTAACGTCGAGCTGTACGACCTGGCGCTCAAAGGGCTGATCGCAGCCAAACAGCGTGAAGACCTGGCCCAGGTGACGCCGAATATCCAGCACCTTGTGCAGTTCGATTTATCCACCGCTGCGCCGTTCAAAGGCGAAGTGTTGCTGCTGGACGCCGACGGCACCGTGATCGCGGACTCGTCGACCTTGCAACCCACGCCACGTAATTTCGCCAACCGCGACTATTTCCAGGTCCATGTCAGGGAGCCGCAGGCAGGCTTGTTTATCAGCCGGCCATTCAGGGTCCATTGCGACTGCGAACAGGTATGGCGCATTGCTTTTAGCCGGCGCGTGTCGGGGCCCAATGGCGAATTCCTCGGTGTAGCAGTCGCGACCATGCGCCTGGCTTATTTCGATCAACTGTTCAGCACCCTGACGATCGGTAACAGCAGCAGCGTCAACCTGCTCAACAACCGCGGCATCCTGTTGGCTCAACAGCCCTTGTTCGAACGCGACATGATTGACAAGGACCTCAGCGCGCGGCCGAACTTCAAACGCATCTTGAGTGAGGGCAGTGGAAGCTTCCAGGCCATCTCCGCCATCAGTGGCAAGGAACGCTTGTATACCTTCACCAACGTCGGCGAGCTGCCGCTGATTGTGGTGGTGGCCCTGTCCAGTGATGATGTATTCGCTGCCTGGAGACGCGCCGCGCTGTTGACCAGCAGCGCCACCGGCATCCTCTGTGTCGGCCTGCTGTGGCTCACTTGGATGTTACGCCGCGAACTGCGACGCCGATTCCGTGCCGAACGGGTGCTGTCAGAACTGGCAGCCACTGACGCACTGACCGGCCTGGCCAACCGGCGCATCCTGGACGAACGCCTGCGCCTGGAATGGGACCGCGCGCAACGCTCGACCGAGCCGCTGACGTTGCTGATGATCGATGTGGACCACTTCAAGGCCTTCAATGATCGACACGGCCATCAAGGCGGCGACGAAGCATTGCGTACCGTTGCCCAGGTGATCGGCGGCAACATCCGCCGACCTGCCGACTTGGCGGCGCGGTATGGCGGAGAAGAATTTGCGGTGGTACTGCCGCATACCGACACCCAGGGTGCCTGGGTCATCGCCGAGCACATCCGCAGCAGCGTCGAACACTTGCCACGGGTGGCGGGCGATGAGCGACCGATTACGGTGAGTATTGGGCTGAGCACCTGGGACAAACGCAAACGCCAGTCGCTGGAAGCATTGCTGCTGAGTGCCGATCAGGCGTTATACGAGGCCAAGCACAGTGGGCGCAATCGGATCGTGGACGCCGCCACCCTTCAGGATCTGTGAGTCAAGCCGAAGCGGGAGCTGCAGTGTGACGATTCGACTGGGCCGAGGTGCAGACGGATCGATATTAAGGCCACACCGAGGTGACCCCATCGCAGCATCGCTGGGGCTCGACAGCTCCCACAATTGAGCTCGATCGTTGCTGAGATTGCGGTTCGCAGGTGCAATCCAATCCACCTCACACAGCAAGTCCCCTGTGGGAGCTGCCGAGCTTCTTCGCGGCCAAGATCGCACACATAAAAAAAGGCCACCCGAAGGCAGCCTTTTAAAACTAAAGAAAGAGAGTTGTTACTTACACCGCCGCAACGGGACGCATGTAAGAGATCGGTGCGGTGCTGGCATCTTCGAAGGTTACGACTTCCCAAGCGTCTGTCTGCTCAATCAACTTGCGCAGCAGCTGGTTGTTAAGGGCGTGGCCCGACTTGAAGCCTTTGAACTCGCCTATCAGGCTATTGCCCAGCAGGTAGAGGTCACCGATTGCATCGAGGATCTTGTGCTTGACGAATTCGTCTTCATAGCGAAGGCCGTCTTCGTTCAGTACACCATCCGCGTCGACCACAATGGCGTTTTCAACGCTGCCGCCGAGTGCGAGGTTGTGCTTGCGCAGGTACTCGATGTCACTCATGAAACCAAAGGTACGGGCGCGGCTGACTTCTTTTACAAACGAAGTGCTGGAAAAATCCACGCTTGCACTTTGGGTGCGGTCACGGAATACCGGGTGATCGAAATCGATCTCAAAGCTCACTTTAAAGCCTTCGAACGGGACGAAGGTGGCGCGCTTGTCGCCGTCTTCTACTGTCACTTCCCGCAGAATGCGTATGAACTTCTTGGCTGCGTCCTGTTCTTCCAGGCCGGCAGATTGAATCAGGAATACGAAAGGTCCAGCGCTGCCATCCATGATTGGGACTTCGGACGCGGAGAGCTCGACGTAGGCGTTATCGATGCCCAAACCGGCCATGGCCGAGAGCAAGTGCTCCACCGTGTCCACTTTGACGTCACCGTTGACCAATGTGGTCGACATAGTGGTTTCGCCAACGTTTTCCGCGCGAGCAGGAATCTGCACCACAGGGTCCAGGTCGGCACGAACAAACACGATGCCGGTGTCGACAGGTGCGGGCTTGAGGGTCAGGTATACCTTCTCCCCGGAGTGCAGACCTACACCTGTGGCACGGATAATATTCTTCAGGGTGCGTTGTTTAATCATGGCTTGGACCGCTTGAGCGCAAATTGCGAACTGGTATCAACAAAGGCTGGCGATAATAGCAGACCAGACCTTTGCTGAACACCAATCACCTTCATAGCCCTGATACATTCCATCAATCGGCCTGACGACGCAGGAATGCCGGGATATCCAGGTAGTCCAAATCATCTTGCGGATTCGGGCTACGGGACGCCGCGGCACCGGCTTGCGCCTGGTTGCGCATCACGGTCGGACGGTCCAGGTCACGGTAGTTCACCGACGGCAGTTCCTGGCGCGAAGGCGCTGGAGCGGCAGCCGCTTGGCTGGCGTGGCTGGCCTGGCTGTTGTGCAGGGTGTTGTCGATGACCTTCACAGGCTTCTCGATTTTTGCGCCCAGGCCGGTTGCAACCACGGTCACGTGCAGCTCGTCGCGCATGTCCGGATCGATCACGGTACCGACTTTGACCATGGCGTGCTCGGAAGCGAAGGCTTCGATGATGCTACCTACGTCCGAGTACTCACCCAGGGACAGGTCGGGACCTGCGGTGATATTCACCAGGATGCCGCGTGCACCTTGCAGGTTCACGTCTTCCAGCAATGGGTTGCGGATGGCCGCTTCGGTGGCTTCACGCGCACGGTTCGGACCGCTGGCGCAGCCAGTGCCCATCATCGCCATGCCCATTTCGCTCATCACGGTACGGACGTCGGCAAAGTCGACGTTGATCATGCCTGGGCGCTTGATGATGTCGGAGATACCGCGAACGGCACCCGCCAGTACATCGTCAGCCTTGGCGAATGCGGACAGCAGGCTCGCGTCCTTGCCCAGGATGGTCAGCAGTTTCTCGTTGGGAATGGTGATCAACGAGTCGACGCTTTCAGACAGCAGACGGATACCTTCGTCGGCGATCTGCATGCGCTTGCGACCTTCGAACGGGAACGGACGGGTCACGACCGCAACCGTCAGGATCCCCATTTCCTTGGCCACTTCGGCAATGATCGGCGCTGCACCGGTACCGGTACCGCCGCCCATGCCCGTGGTGATGAACACCATGTTGGTGCCTTGCAGCACTTCGGCAATACGCTCGCGGTCTTCCAGGGCGGCTTGACGGCCGACTTCCGGATTGGCGCCGGCGCCGAGGCCCTTGGTCACGGCTGTGCCCAATTGCAGGATGGTCCGCGCGCCGATGCTTTTGAGCGCCTGGGCATCAGTGTTGGCGCAGATGAATTCAACGCCTTCAATGTTGCTCTTGACCATATGGTTGACAGCGTTGCCGCCGCCACCGCCGACACCGATCACTTTAATGACCGGGCTAGCGGGGATGTTGTCTACGAGTTCAAACATGTTCCCTCTCCTTTCGTTATCTCTAGTTTTTTCGCCTACTGCTTTGTTGCGTGTTGCGGTGCCGCGGTAAATCGTTAGAAGTTGCCCTTGACCCATGCCTGCAGCCGCTCGAACAACGGCGCTTTCGCTTCGTCGTCGCTGCGGTAGCTGTCACGGTTGCTCGGGCCCGACAGGGAAATGCCGTCGGTCTGCTTTTGCAGCCCGTACAACAGCAAGCCCACGCCAGTGGAATAAATCGGGTTGCGCACCACGTCGCCCAGGCCCTTGACGCCATGGGGCACGCCCAGGCGAACCGGCATGTGGAAGATTTCCTCGGCCAACTCGACCGCGCCTTCCATCTTCGAGGTACCACCGGTCAGCACGATGCCGGCCGGGATCAAATCTTCGTAGCCGCTGCGGCGCAGTTCAGCCTGGATCAGGGTGAACAGTTCGTCGTAGCGCGGCTCGACCACTTCGGCCAGGGCCTGGCGCGACAGTTCGCGCGGTGGACGGTCGCCCACGCTCGGCACCTTGATGGTCTCCCCGGCACCGGCCAGCTTGGCCAGGGCACAGGCGTAGCGGATCTTGATTTCTTCGGCGTACTGGGTCGGTGTACGCAGCGCCATGGCGATGTCGTTGGTGACCTGGTCGCCGGCAATCGGGATCACGGCGGTGTGACGGATCGCACCCTCGGTGAAGATCGCGATGTCGGTGGTGCCGCCGCCGATGTCCACCAGGCACACGCCCAGTTCTTTTTCGTCGTCGGTCAGTACCGAGTAGGCCGAAGCCAACTGCTCGAGAATGATGTCGTCGATTTCCAGGCCGCAGCGGCGCACGCATTTTTCGATGTTCTGGGCGGCGTTGACGGCGCAGGTCACCACGTGAACCTTGGCTTCCAGGCGTACGCCCGACATGCCCAGCGGCTCGCGAACGCCTTCCTGGTTGTCGATCACGTAGTCCTGCGGCAGCGTGTGCAGCACGCGCTGGTCAGCCGGGATCGCCACGGCCTGGGCGGCGTCGAGGACGCGCTCAAGGTCGGCCGAGCTGACTTCACGGTCGCGGATCGCCACGATGCCGTGGGAGTTCAGGCTGCGGATATGGTTGCCGGCCACGCCGACAAACGCCGAGTGGATCCGGCAACCGGCCATCAGCTGCGCTTCTTCGATGGCGCGCTGGATCGATTGCACGGTGGACTCGATGTTCACCACCACGCCCTTCTTCAGGCCCCGGGACGGATGCGTGCCAATACCGACGATTTCGATCGTGCCGTCTTCCCCGACCTCGCCCACCAGCGCCACCACCTTGGAGGTGCCGATATCGAGACCGACGATCATTTTGCCGCTTTGCACGTTTGCCATGGGTCCTGCCTCTTCTTAATTCTTCGCGACAGCGGGTTGCGCTGCCGTGGGCGCAGCCGGTTCACGCCAGCCGACGGCAAGGCCGTTGGCGTAACGCAGGTCGACGCTCGCAATGTTCGTAATCTGTTCTTTCAAGGTCTTGTCATAGATGGCGATGAAACGGCGCATCTTTTCCACCAAGCGGTCGCGTCCCAGCAACAACTGGATGCCCGGGCCGGAACTGCCTGCCCCGGTCGTCAAAAACCAGCTGCCCCGTTCACGCAGTTCCAGGCGTGCAATGGAGAAGCCCAGCGGCCGCAGCATCTGGCTCAAGGCCTGGTACTGCTGCATCACTTGCTGCTGCGCCCGCTGCGGCCCGAACAGCTGCGGCAGGTGCTCATAGTTGGCCAGCTCACGCGGGGTGAACGCCTGGCCCTGGTTGTTCAACAGCGCTTCGTCGCCCCAACGGGCCACGGGCAGTTGCTCTTCCAGGCGGATCGTTACCTGGTCCGGCCATACGCGACGCACTTCGGCGTGTGCGATCCAGGGCATCTGTTCCAGCTCGGCGCGCATGCCGGCCAGGTCGATGGTAAAGAAGCTCGCCGCCAGGAAAGGCCCGATGCGCTGCTGTACCGCTTGTTGGCTGATGTAGCTCAAGTCGCCCTGCACGCTGATCTTGGTGATCGGCCGATCGGCATACGGCAGTAGACGCTGCGCGCCCTCGTAAGTGCCAAAGCCCAACACCACCAGCATCACCGGCCAGAACAGTGCCTTGATAAACCCAAAGTTGGCTTTGGGCAGGCGCGCCGACATCGGCTCTTTAGCCACCATCCGGCTGGCACCCCGCGGCACCGGCTTGCGGCTCGGTGCTTGTGGGGGCTGATGACGAAGCGATGCGCCTTTCATGTCTTAGCCTCGGTTCCTTACTTCACCGGCACCTGCACCGGTGACGCTTGCCGCCAGGATCGCCAGCACCAACTGCTGGAAATCCAGGCCGGCTGCGCGAGCGGCCATGGGCACCAGGCTGTGGTCGGTCATGCCCGGCGCAGTGTTGACTTCCAGGAACCAGAAATTCCCCTGGTCGTCCTGCATCACGTCTGCCCGCCCCCAACCGGCGATACCCAGCGCCTCACAGGCTTTCGCCGTGAGGTCCATCAGTTCCTGTTCTTTGCTTGCATCGAGGCCGCACGGGATCCGGTACTGGGTATCGGAAGCCACGTATTTGGCGTCGTAGTCGTAAAAGGTGTGGGGCGTGCCCAATGCGATAGGCGGCAATACCTGGCCACGCAGGGTGGCGATGGTGTACTCGGGACCCTGGATCCACTGTTCCACCAACACTTGCGAATCGTAGGTACTTGCCGCTTTCCATGCGTCGATCAATTCGGCGGCCGAGTTCACTTTGGCCATGCCGATACTGGAGCCTTCATGGGCTGGTTTGACGATCAAAGGCAGGCCCAGTTCCTTGGCCGCAGAAATACAATCGTCCTCGCTGCACAGCACGCTGTGACGCGGCGTCGGAATGCCCAGGCTGTGCCACACCTGCTTGGTGCGCAACTTGTCCATGGCCAGCGCCGACGCAAGGATGCCGCTGCCGGTGTAAGGGATGCCGGCGCACTCCAACAAGCCCTGCATGCTGCCGTCTTCACCGCCACGGCCGTGCAGGATAATGAAGGCGCGGTCGATCTTCTCGGCCTGCAGGCGGGCGAGGAAGTCATCGCCCACGTCGATGCCGAATGCGTTCACACCGGCACTTTGCAGCGCTTGGAGCACGGCGTTGCCGGACTTGAGCGACACTTCGCGCTCAGCACTTTTACCGCCGAACAACACCGCGACGCGGCCGAAATCAGCCGGTGCGATGGTCGAGAACAGGGAGCCGTAGTCAGTGATCATTTCGACTTCCCCTTCTGTACGGCAAACAGCGGGCTCGCCAACAATTTAGGCGCAAGGCCGCCAATGTCACCGGCGCCCTGGCACAGCAGGATGTCACCGGCACGCAGCAGCGGCTTGACGATCGGCGCCAGGTCCACGCCTCGCTCGATGTAGATCGGGTCCAACTGGCCACGCTGGCGGATGCTGTTGCACAGCTTGCGGCTGTCCGCGCCCGGAATCGGCTCTTCACCGGCCGGGTACACTTCCATCAGCAGCAGCACGTTGGCATCGGCCAATACATTGACGAAATCGTCGTACAGATCGCGCGTACGGCTGTAACGGTGCGGCTGGTAGACCATCACCAGGCGACGCTCCGGCCAGCCACCGCGTACGGCCTTGATGACGGCCGCGACTTCGGTGGGGTGGTGACCGTAGTCGTCCACCAGCATCACGTCACCGCCCTCGACCGGCAGTTGACCGTAGACCTGGAAGCGTCGGCCGACCCCGGCAAAACGTGACAGGCCTTCGACGATGGCTTCATCGCTGACGCCTTCATCGGTGGCGATACAAATGGTCGCCAGGGAGTTGAGCACGTTGTGGTTGCCCGGCATATTCACCGATACATCCAGCGGCTCACGGTCGGGGCGCAGTACGGTGAAATAGGTTTGCATGCCTTCCTGGCGCACATTGATTGCGCGCACGTCGGCGTCTTCGCTGAAGCCATAGGTGACGGTCGGACGCTTGACCAGCGGCAGGATTTCGCGCACCACCGGATCGTCCAGGCACACCACGGCCAGACCGTAGAACGGCAGGTTGTGCAGGAACTCGACGAAGGTTTTCTTCAGTTTGTTGAAGTCGCCGTCGTAGGTAGCCATGTGGTCGGCGTCGATGTTGGTGACCACGGCGACCAACGGCTGCAGGTGCAGGAAGCTCGCGTCACTTTCATCGGCTTCGGCGATCAGGTAGCGGCTGGTGCCGAGCTGGGCATTGGTGCCGGCTGCATTCAGGCGTCCACCGATGACGAACGTCGGGTCCAGGCCGCCGGCCGCGAACACCGAGGCGATCAGGCTGGTGGTGGTGGTTTTGCCGTGAGTACCGGCGACGGCGATGCCGTGGCGATAACGCATCAGCTCGGCCAGCATCTCGGCACGAGGCACCACGGGAATGCGGCGTTCCAGGGCGGTAGCCACTTCCGGGTTGGAGGTGTTCACGGCACTGGACACCACCAGCACGTCAGCCTCGGCGGCGTTCTCGGCGCGGTGGCCGATAAAGATCTGGGCGCCAAAGGACTTCAGGCGATCGGTGACCGGCGATTCCTTCAAATCAGAGCCGGACACCTGATAGCCCAGGTTCAGCAATACTTCGGCAATCCCGCACATGCCCACGCCGCCGATACCGACGAAGTGGATACGACGGATGCGGCGCATTTCCGGCTGCGGCATGGCTTTCTGATTCTCAACCATGGGCCACCTCCAGGCAGATATCGACCACGGTGCGGGTTGCGTCAGGTTTGGCCAGGCGGCTTGCGGTGCTCGCCATGCTATTGAGTCGTTCCGGTTGCATCAAAACCTCGGTCAGGCGTGCGGCCAAATCGGCGGCGCCAGTCGTTCTTTGCGGCAGCAGGAAGGCAGCGCCCTCCCCGGCCAAATATTCGGCGTTGCGGGTCTGGTGGTCGTCGATGGCATGGGGCAAAGGCACCAGCAAGGACGGCAGACCGGCAGCAGCCAGTTCACTGACGGTCAGCGCGCCAGCGCGACAGACCACCAGGTCGGCCCAGCCATAGGCGTGGGCCATGTCTTTGATGAAGGGCTGTACGTTCGCCTCTACACCGGCCTCGCGATAGCGCGAGGCGGTGACTTCATCGTGGTGCTTGCCGGCCTGATGGAAGATTTCCGGGCGCAGCGCTTCAGGCAGTTGCGCAACGGCTTCAGGCAGCAGTTTGTTCAGCGGCTCGGCGCCCAGGCTTCCGCCGAGGATCAGCAGATGTGCCTTGCGTCCGGCCAGCGCCTCACGGGCAATGCCCATGAATAGCTCGGTGCGCACCGGGTTACCGGTAGTGCGGCGTTTGTCCGAAGCCGAGAAAGTGTTCGGGAAGGCTTCACACACCCGCGCGGCCAGCGGCACCAGCAAGCGGTTGGCGGTACCGGCAACGGCGTTCTGTTCGTGCACGATCACCGGCACACCGGCGAGTTTTGCCGCCACGCCACCGGGGCCGGTTACATAACCGCCAAAGCCGAGTACACACACAGGCTTCACGTCACGAATGACTTTCCGTGCCTGCATGACCGCCTTGAGCAACACGAACGGCGCCTTGAGCAGCGATAGCTTGCCCTTGCCACGCAAGCCCGTGACGTTGATCAGGTGCAGCGGCAAACCGGCGTTCGGCACCAGCTCGTTTTCGATGCCGCGCGGCGTGCCCAGCCAGTGCACGCTGTAGCCACGGGCCTGGAATTCCCGCGCGCAGGCCAGGGCCGGGAACACGTGGCCCCCGGTGCCGCCGGCCATGATCAGCACGTTAGCGCCCATGGGTCGGCTCCTCGGCGAAGTCGCTTTCGCTGAACTCCATCTCTTCGCTGCCCAAGTGGGTTCGACTCTCCCACTCGATGCGCAGCAACAACCCCAGACAAATGCAGCAAATCACCAGCGAACTGCCGCCGTAGCTGAGGAACGGCAGGGTCAGGCCCTTGGTAGGCAGCCGCCCGACATTTACCCCGACGTTGATCAGGAATTGGCCGATCCAAAGGAAAGCCAACCCGTAGGCAACGTAAGCGGCGAAGAATTGCTTGGCCTTTTCGGCCCACAGGCCGATGTACATGGCGCGCACACAGACGAAAACAAACAGCGCAACGGTGCACAGCGAGCCCACTACACCCAGCTCTTCGGCAAGGACCGAAAACACGAAGTCGGTGTGGGCTTCCGGCAGGTAGAACTGCTTCTGCACACTGTTCCCCAGTCCTACGCCAAACCACCCGCCTCGACCAAAGGCAATCAGGGCCTGGGTCAACTGGTAACCCGCGCCAAACTGATCAGACCAGGGATCGGTAAAGGTAATCAGGCGGGCCATCCGGTAGGGCTGCGCCAGGACCAATAGATAAACGGCAACCACCGCCAGCACGACCATCAAGGCGAAGCGTATAAGACCAACGCCCCCCAGGAACAGCATGACCGCCGCCGCGCCCATCATCACCACCGTGGCACCGAAGTCGGGCTCCATCAGCAACAGGCCGGCCATGGGCAGCAGCACGATGAACGGCTTGAAGAAGCCCATCCAGCTTTCGCGCACTTCTTTCTGACGCCGCACCAGGTAGCCGGCGAGGTAGATCACCACGAACACCTTGGCGATTTCCGACGGCTGCACGTTGAACGCACCAAAGCCGATCCAGCGCATCGAACCGTTCACCTCGCGGCCGATGCCGGGCAGGATCACCATGACCAGCAAGCCGAACGCGCCGATGAGCATCATCCAACCCAGGCGCTGCCAGGTGGCGATAGGGATCATCATGGTGACGACGCACGCGCCAAGACCGATCACCAGGTAAACCAGGTGGCGGATCATCATGTAAAGCGTGTTGCCCGACTGCACGGCGGCCACTTCGGAAGAGGCCGACGTGATCATCACCAGGCCCAGGCCCAGCAACGCCAGGCAACCGGCGAGCATCGGGAAATCCAGGTCGATGCCGCGCCCGGTAATGATCGGCGAGGGGTACGGCTTGATGATGTTACGCCAGTCGATATTCATGCCAAGGCCTCCACGGCGCGAGCGAACAGCTGACCGCGCTCTTCGTAGTTCTTGAACATGTCGAAACTTGCACACGCGGGCGACAGCAGCACCGCATCGCCCGGCTGGGCCAAGGCTTTGCACTGGGCAATGGCGTCGCCCAGGGAGGTGGCGCGCACTTGCGGCACGGCGTCGCCCAGGGCGGCGGCGATCAAGTCGGCATCGCGGCCCATCAGCACCACCGCGCGGCAATGCGCGGCCACAGGGCCTTTAAGGTCCTTGAAGTCGGCGCCCTTGCCATCGCCACCGGCGATCAGCACCAGCTTGCCGTCGATATCGGCGCCAAGGCCCTCGATCGCAGCCAGGGCCGCACCGACGTTGGTGGCCTTGGAATCGTTGTAATAGCTGACCCCGTTCAGGTCACGGACCCATTGGCAGCGATGCTCCAGGCCGCCGAAGGTGCGCAGCGCCGACAGCATTGCGTCGAACGGCAGGCCAACGGCGTGGCCGAGCGCCAGGGCCGCCAGGGCGTTGGCCTGGTTATGCGCGCCACGGATCTTCAGTTCGCGCACCGGCATCAGGTTCTGGAATTCGAAGGCCAGGTATTTCTCGCCGTTCTCTTCACGAATGCCGAACGCCTTGAAGTCGGGCTTGCTCAGGCCGAAGGTCCAGCACGGCATGCCCTCGCCGATCAGTGGACGGCTCAGGGCATCCTGGCGGTTGACCACAAATTGCCTGGCACCGCGGAAGATTCGGTGCTTGGCCAGATGATAGGCCGGCAGGCCGCTGTAGCGGTCCATGTGGTCTTCACTCACGTTCAATACGGTTGCCACTTCGGCACCGAGGTCATGGGTGGTTTCCAGCTGGAAGCTCGACAGCTCCATCACGTACAGCTCGACGTCGTCGCTGAGCAGGTCCAGGGCGGGCATCCCGAGATTACCGCCCACCGCCACACGCTTGCCGGCAGCCATCGCCATCTCGCCGACCAGGGTAGTCACGGTGCTTTTTGCGTTGGAACCGCTGATCGCCACGATCGGCGCCTTGGCGTTACGCGCGAACAGGTCGATATCGCCGGACAGCTTCACGCCACGCGCCGCTGCGGCTTGCAGGGCCGGTGTCGCCAGGGCCAGGCCGGGGCTCACGTAGAGTTCATCGGCGCGGCACAGAAACTCGACATCCAGCTCGCCACAACGCACTTCCACGTGCGGGTAGTCACGGCGCAGCGTGACCAGCTCCGGTGGATTTTCCCGCGTATCGGCCACGGCAAACGACGTGCCCCGGTTCGCCAGGAAGCGAACCAGGGACATGCCGCTCTTGCCGAGGCCGACAACGATGCGGAAGTGGTCTGAAGCGATCAGGGACACTCGTTTCTACCTCAGTTTCAGGGTGGCAAGGCCGACCAGTACCAGAATCACGGTGATGATCCAGAAACGGACAATCACGCGCGGCTCGGGCCAGCCCTTGAGTTCAAAGTGGTGGTGAATCGGCGCCATGCGGAACACACGGCGCCCGGTCAATTTGAAGGAGGCCACCTGGATGACCACCGACAGGGTTTCCATCACGAACACACCGCCCATGATGAACAGCACGATTTCCTGGCGCACGATCACCGCGATGGTGCCCAGGGCCGCGCCCAGCGCCAGCGCACCGACGTCGCCCATGAAGACTTGTGCCGGGTAAGTGTTGAACCACAGGAACCCCAGGCCGGCACCGATCAGCGCGCCGCAGAACACGATCAGTTCACCCGCGCCCGGTACGTACGGAATCAGCAGGTATTCAGCGAATTTCACGTTGCCCGACAGGTAGCAGAAGATGCCCAGCGCGCCGCCCACCATCACCGTCGGCATGATCGCCAGGCCGTCGAGGCCGTCGGTCAGGTTCACCGCGTTGCTGGAGCCGACGATTACGAAGTAGGTCAGCACCACAAAGCCGATGCCCAGTGGGATGCTGGCATCCTTGAGCATCGGGAAGATCAAGGTGGTTTCCACGGCGCTCGGCGCGGTGCTGTACAGGAAGATCGCGGCGCCGAGACCGAACACCGACTGCCAGAAATACTTCCAGCGGCTTGGCAGCCCCTTGGAGTTCTTCTCGATCACTTTGCGGTAGTCGTCGACCCAACCGATGGCGCCGAACAACAGGGTGACCAGCAACACGGTCCAGACATAGCGGTTATTCAGGTCAGCCCACAGCAAGGTGCTGATACCGATGGACGACAGGATCAGCGCGCCGCCCATGGTCGGCGTACCGGATTTGGACAGGTGCGACTGCGGGCCGTCATTGCGAACCGATTGACCAATTTGCAGGTTCTGCAGGGTGCGGATCATCCACGGCCCCAGGAACAGCGACAAACACAGCGCGGTCAGCACACCCAGGATCCCGCGCAGGGTCAGGTACTGAAAGACCGCGAAGCCTTTGTGGAACTGTTGCAGATACTCAGCCAGCAGCAGCAGCATTAATGTTTCTCCGTACTTGAGCCACACAAGGCCGCGACGACGTTTTCCATCACCGCGCTGCGCGATCCCTTGATCAAAATGGTTGTGTGTGTGTCTTGCTCAGCCGCCGTCAGCGCCTGGATGAGTTCAGCCTGGGTCGTGAAATGCCGCGCACCGGGGCCGAACGCTTTGACGGCGTGGGCCATGTTGGGGCCGACGGCGTAGAGCGCGTCAGCTTTGCCGACGGCGTGGGCGCCGACTTCGCGATGGCCTTGCTCAGCCCACTCGCCCAGTTCGCCGATATCGCCCAGCACCAGCACCTTGCGTCCGGCAAAGCCGTTCAGCAGGTCGACTGCCGCGTTAACGGAGGACGGGTTGGCGTTGTAAGTGTCGTCTATCACGCGCATGCCGTTGGTTGCCAGTTGCGCCACGGTACGGCCCTTGACCGGCTGCACCGCGCCCAGGCCGGTGGCGATACCGAACAGCGACACGCCCAAGGCGTAGGCGGCAGCGGCGGCGGCCAGGGCATTGGCGACGTTATGGTTACCCAGCAGGTTCAACTGCACGTGTTCACTGCCTTGCGGGGTGTGCAAGGTAAAGGACGGGCAGCCACGGGCATCGACGCTGAGGTGGGAGGCGTGGAAATCAGCCGCCGCATTGAGCACGGCAAACGTCAGGACCTTGCGACCGGCGGCGCGAACACGCCAGGTCTCGAAGGCCTTGTCATCCAGGTTCAATACCGCCGTGCCCGATGCATCGAGGCCTTCGAGGATTTCGCCCTTGGCCTGAACGATTTTCTCCGGGCCGCCGAACTCGCCGACATGGGCGGTACCGGCATTATTGATGATCGCAACCTGGGGTTTGGTCAGCGCCACGGTGTAGGCAATTTCGCCGATGCGCGACGCGCCCAACTCAATCACGGCCGCCGTGTGTTCCGGGGCCAGTTCAAGCAAGGTCAGCGGTGCGCCGAAATCATTATTCAGGTTGCCACGGGTGGCCAGTACCGGCCCGCGCGTGCGCAGCACACCCGCCAGCAGTTCCTTGACCGTGGTCTTGCCGCTGGAGCCGGTGATGGCGGCAACCGGCTTGTCAAAGGCGGCACGGTTCAGCGCGCCCAGTTGGCCGAGGGCCAGACGGGTATCGGCCACCAGCAATTGCGGCAGCGTGGAGTCCGCCACGGCGCGCTGTACCAAGGCACCCACGGCACCTTTGGCGGCAACGTCATTGAGATAGTCATGCCCATCGAAGCGCGGCCCCGCCAACGCCACGAACAGTTGACCCGGCTTGATGGCGCGGCTGTCGATACTGACGCCGTCAAAGCTGCAATCGCTCGACAACACACGGGCCGACAGGGCCTGGGCCAACTCGCTGAATGTCATCGCCTTAAGCATGGGCGACCTCCCAGGCGGCCAAGGCGCGATCAGCCTCGACCAGGTCGGAGAACGCATGGCGCTCGCCGTTGATTTCCTGATAGTCCTCGTGGCCTTTACCGGCCAACACCACCACGTCGTCCGCGCTGGCGCTGGCGATCAACTGGGCGATGGCTGCGCCGCGACCGGAAACGAAGGCGGCCTTGGACACGTCGTTGAAGCCCGTCCGGATGTCGTCGAAAATCTGGCCCGGGTCTTCGCTGCGGGGGTTGTCGTCGGTGACGAGCACGCCATCGGCCAGGCGCTCGACGATCTCGGCCATCAACGGGCGCTTGCCGCGATCGCGATCACCGCCGCAACCGAACAGGCACAGCAACTTGCCCTTGGCGTGTGGACGCAGTGCCACCAGGACTTTTTCCAGTGCATCCGGGGTATGTGCGTAATCGACCACGACCAGCGGCTGCGTGCCGCCACCCAGGCGCTGCATGCGACCGGCCGGGCCTTCGAGCTTGGGCAAGACCTTGAGGATTTCATCCAGCGCGTAATCCAGGCCGAGCAACGCGCCGACGGCGGCGAGGACGTTGCTCAGGTTGAAGCGACCGAGCAAGGTGCTGCGCAGGTGGTGTTCACCCTGAGGCGTGACCAAGGTGGCGCGCACGCCCTCGTCATTGAACTGCGCTTCGCGGCAATACAGGTAGGCGCTGGAGTCTTCCAGGCTGTAGGTGATCAGGCGCGACTCGTTTTCCTCGGCAGCCAGTTGGCGACCGAACGCGTCATCGAGGTTGACCACCCGGCACTTCAGATCATTCCAGGCAAACAGCTTGGCCTTGGCGGCGGCGTACGCCTCCATGGTGCCGTGGTAGTCCAGGTGATCCCGAGACAGGTTGGTCATCACCGCCACGTCGAACGCCAGCGCCGTCACGCGGCCCTGATCCAGGCCATGGGACGACACTTCCATGGCAACCGCCTTGGCACCGGCCTTCTTCAGGTCGGCCAGGGTCGCTTGCACGGCAATAGGGTTCGGCGTGGTGTGCAGGCCGCTTTGCAGCGCGCCATAGAAGCCCGTGCCCAGGGTGCCGACGATGCCGCAGTGCTGGCCCAGCAGGTCGAGGGCCTGGGCAACCAGTTGGGTCACGCTGGTCTTGCCGTTGGTGCCGGTAACGCCGACCAGGTTGAGGTGCCGGCTGGGCTCGCCGTAGAAACGCCCGGCGATGTCAGACAGCTGCCTGGCCAAGCCTTTGACCGGAATCAGCGGCACGTCGGTGATCGGCAGCACGGTGGCGCCGTCCACTTCATAGGCCACGGCTGCCGCGCCGCGTTGCAACGCATCCGCGATATGCGCGCGGCCATCGAATTTACCGCCAGGCACGGCCAGGAACAGGTCACCGGCGCGCACATTACGGCTGTCCAGGCTCAACTCGCGGATCAACAGATCGCGACCGGCGTGGGCAAAAATCTTGTTCAGGCTAAGAGACATCAGCCGCGCCCTCCATTGGCTTTTACCGCAGCGACCGGTGCACCGGCGTTCGCTTGCTGGGTCGGCGGCAGGTTGTCCGGCGTGATGTTCATCAGGCGCAGGGTGCCGGACATCACTTTGCTGAACACCGGCGCCGATACCAGGCCACCGAAGTAGCCGGCTTTACTCGGTTCATCGATCACGACCACGACGGCGTAGCGTGGGTCACTCATCGGCCCGAAGCCGGCGAACAACGAACGGTAGGAGTTTTCGGCGTAGCCCTTGGTGCCCACCGATGTCTTGCGCGCGGTACCCGACTTGCCGGCCACGTGATACGCCGGCACCTGGGCACGGAACACGCCGCGCGGTGCTTCGATCACCTGTTGCAGCATGCCTTGCATGGTCTTGGCGACGTTCTCCGGGATCACCTGGGTGGCTTGCGGCGCTTCGTCGACGTGGATCAGGCTCAGTGGAACCATCCGGCCATTATTCGCCAGTACAGAGAAAGCGTGAGCCAGCTGGATCGCGGTCACCGACAGGCCGTAGCCATAGGAAAGCGTGGCGGTCTCGGCCTTTTTCCAGTCGCGGTAGTTCGGCAGGTTGCCTACGCGCTCGCCCGGGAAGTTAAGGCCGGTGGGTTGGCCCAGGCCGATTTTCTGCGCCAGGCGGTAGATGGCTTCGCCGCCGATATCAAAGGCGACCTTACTCATGCCCACGTTACTGGAGTTGATCAGGATACCTGTCAGATCCAGCACCGGACCTTCGGTACGGGATACGTCGCGGATGGTATAGCGGCCCAACTGCAAGGTACCCGGATACACCTCGACCTTGTCGCTGGGCTTCCAGCGTCCGGTTTCCAGGGCGGCGCTCATGGAGATGGCTTTCATGGTCGAACCCGGCTCGAACACGTCGATCATCGCGCGGTTGCGCATCATCGCCGGCTGCAGGTTGCGGCGGTTGTTCGGGTTGTAGGTCGGCTGGTTGACCATGGCCAGGATCTCGCCGCTCTTCACGTCCATGATCACCAGGCTGCCGGCCTTGGCGCCATTCTCGATGATCGCGTTACGCAGCTCGCGGTTGGCCAGGTATTGCAGGCGCAGGTCAATCGACAACGCCAAGGGCTTGCCGGCCTTGGCGTTTTTAGTGACCTGGACATCCTTGATCAGTCGGCCGCGCCGATCCTTGATGACTTGTCGTTTGCCGGGAACCCCGGCGAGCCATTCGTCATAGGCCAGCTCCACCCCTTCACGACCGTGGTCGTCAATGTCGGTAAAGCCAACCATGTGCGCGGTGGTTTCACCCGCCGGGTAGAAACGACGAAATTCCTCGATGCCATAGACACCGGGGACTTTAAGGTCGAGTACTTGCTGGCCTTGTTCGGGGGTGAGCCCACGGACCAGATAGATGAATTCCTTGTTGGCCTGGGCTTCGAGGCGTTCGGCCAAGGCCTTGGGCTCCTGGCCGAGGGCAGCCGCCAGTTGCGGCCACTTGTCCTTGGCGACCTGGAGTTCCTTGGCGTTGGCCCACAGGGTAGTCACCGGGGTGCTGACAGCCAGAGGCTCGCCGTTACGGTCGGTGATCAGGCCACGGTGCGCGGGAATCGGGATATGCCGCAGACTGCGGGCGTCGCCCTGGCCGATCAGGAAGTCGCGGTCGATCACTTGCAGGTCGACAATGCGCCAGACGATCGCACCCACCATCAATGCGAGCAACCCCAGCATCAGGCGGAAGCGCCATGGGTAAAGTGCGCCTTCAAGCTTCATCATGGCGCCACCATGCGAACGTCGGCCGCGCTCGGAATGTGCATTTTCAACTGTTCGGTGGCCAGCACTTCGATACGGCTATGGGCCGTCCAGGTACTTTGCTCCAGGATCAGCCGGCCCCACTCGGCCTGCGCCTTGTCACGCACACTCAATTCCCCATACAGGGTATTGAGCAATTGGCGGTTGTAGTGCGCGCTGTAGGACACCGCAATCGCGGACACCAGCACGCCAACGTACAGCAGCATCATGAAGAAGCTGCCGCCCGGGAGGGGTTTGGCGAAAAGCTTGCTCACCGCAACTTCTCGGCAACGCGCATGACGGCGCTACGGGAACGTGGATTGGCCTTGAGTTCGGCTTCGGAAGCGAACTGGGCTTTGCCATGGATTTTGATTTTCGGCACAAAGGCTTCGAAACGTACCGGCAGGTTGCGCGGCAGGTTGTCGGACTCGCCCTTGACCAGGCGGCGCATGAACAGTTTGACGATACGGTCTTCCAGAGAGTGGAAGCTGATCACCACCAGACGACCACCCACTTCCAGCGCCTCGAGGGCCGCCTCAAGGCCGGCCTCCAGGTCGCCCAATTCGTTGTTGACGTGAATACGCAGGCCCTGGAACGCACGGGTTGCCGGGTTCTTGCCCTTCTCCCAGGCAGGGTTGGCGACCTTCAGCACTTCGGCCAGGTCGGCGGTGCGCTCGAACGGCTGGATTTCGCGACGCTCGACCACGGCGCGGGCCATGCGGCCGGCGAAGCGCTCTTCACCGTATTCCTTGAACACACGGGCAATTTCTTCCACCGGCGCGGTAGCGATGAACTGTGCGGCGCTGACGCCACGGGTCGGGTCCATACGCATGTCGAGCGGGCCGTCATTCATGAAACTGAAGCCGCGCTCCGGGTCGTCAAGCTGTGGCGAGGAAACGCCCAGGTCGAGCAAAACCCCGGCCACCTTGCCCGCCATGTCACGCGCGGCGACTTCGGCACCCAGCTCGGCAAAGCTGCGTTGCACAACGACAAAGCGGCCGTCTTCGGCCGCTAGCGCTTGCCCGGTGGCAATCGCTTGGGGGTCCTTGTCGAACCCCAGGAGTTTACCGTCGGGCCCGAGCCGGCTGAGTATCAGGCGGCTATGCCCGCCCCTGCCGAAGGTGCCATCCAGATAGCAGCCATCCGCGCGTACGGCGAGAGCCTCAACGGCTTCGTCAAGCAGTACGGTGATGTGGTTAAAGCCGCTATCAATAGTCACAGGATCAAATCACGCAGTTCATCAGGCATGGCGCCCGGTTGTTGAATAGCCGCCAGGTCAGCTGCGGAAACAGCGTCCCAGGCATCTTCGTCCCACAATTGGAACTTGTTCAGCTGGCCGACCAGCATTGCGCGCTTATCCAGCTTGGCGTACTCGCGCAAACGCGGAGGCACCAGGAAACGACCGCTGCCATCGAGTTCAAGGTCGACGGCATTACCGATCAGCAAACGCTGCAGGCGGCGGTTCTCTTCACGCAATGAAGGCAGGGCGCGCAGTTTGGTTTCGATCAACTCCCACTCATCGAGCGGGTAAACACATAAACAAGGGTCGACGGCATCAATGGTGATGATCAACTGTCCGGAACTTCGCGAAATGAGCTCGTCACGATACCGGCTCGGCATAGCGAGACGGCCTTTTGCATCGAGACTGATAGCGTTAGCTCCGCGAAACACAGATGCGTTTCTCCAAATTTTAGCGTTTTACGTTCAAAAAACCCACTTTGTGCCACTTTCCGCCACTTGCGCACACTATAGGAATGCGCCCACCACACCGTCAAGGCGCGGATTCAAGGAAAAGCCTTACAGAACGGAGATTTAGGAGCGTAAACGGAGGAGAAACCAGAGTTCGGCGGTGTTTTTGACCCAGCAAGCGCAGAAGGCTCAAAGAGCTATAGCTCAAAGTTAAAGTGATTTATTAAGAGTAAGATTTTTTTGGTATTACGAAGACGCATCTGCCAATGATTTGGCAGGGAGGGATTCTTGCGTTACTACCGGGTTTCTGCCCGAGACTCAGGCAAAAGGAAAAAGGTGGAGAGTCGATCTGTAAGCCGGGTTCTGTCGTGAACAGTCATTCGTCTACGATGGCCATCACTGGACATCTTTAGCAACCTACCCGGTCCCAGCGCGGGCCACGCCTTGGGACCCTATTTGGTCTTGCTCCAAGTGGGGTTTACCTAGCCACGAACTGTTGCCAGTCGCGCGGTGCGCTCTTACCGCACCTTTTCACCCTTACCGGCACCGAAGTGCTTAGGCGGTTATTTTCTGTGGCACTTTCCGTAGGCTCACGCCTCCCAGGCATTACCTGGCACTTCGCCCTATGGAGCCCGGACTTTCCTCCCCCCCCTAATTTTCATAGAGGGCAGCGACTGTCCAATCGACTCTCCGCCGCGCAGGTTAACGGCACCGCGGACTTAGGACAAGTGTTAAAAGTTCAGAACCGCCATCACCCTCAGACGAAATACCGGCTCAATCCCGGAACTAATCGGCTTTCTGTTTATCGAGCGCCGCCTGGTACAGCACATTTTTGCGCACCCCGGTAATTTCCGCAGCCAGGGCCGCCGCGCGCTTGAGCGGCATTTCCTTGAGCAGCAGGTCCAGGACGCGCATGGCCTCAGTGCCCACGGCCTCTTCGCTTGCCGGCGCCGTCCAGCCCGCCACCAGCACCACGCACTCGCCGCGCTGCTGGTTGCTGTCGCCTTCGACAAAGGCGCGCAGTTCTTCCAGCGGCAGGCCCTTGAGGGTTTCAAAGGTTTTGGTCAGCTCACGGGCCAGCAGTGCGAGGCGCTCGCCGCCAAACACCAGCTCCATGTCCTGCAGGCATTCAAGGATGCGATGCGGGGCTTCATAGAAGATCAAGGTGCGCGGCTCTTCCTTCAGCGCTTGCAAGCGCGCACGACGCCCAACTGCCTTGGCCGGCAGGAAGCCCTCGAAGATAAACCGGTCGGACGGCAGGCCCGCCGCCGATAACGCTGCAATCAGCGCGCACGCACCCGGAACAGGCACTACATTGATACCAGCCGCCCGCGCCTGGCGCACCAGGTGGTAGCCAGGGTCGGAAATCAGCGGCGTGCCCGCGTCGGAGATCAGCGCCACATCGTCGCCAGCCAGCAAGCGCACGATAAAACGGCTGCCTTCTTCGCGTTCGTTGTGCTCATGGCAGGCCGCCAGTGGCGTGCTAATGCCAAAGTGCTGCATCAACCGCTGGGAGTGCCGCGTGTCTTCAGCCGCAATCAATTTAACGTCGCGCAACACCTTAAGCGCACGCGCACTGATGTCGTCCAGGTTGCCAATGGGCGTCGCCACGACAAAAAGCGAGCCTGCAGTGGAATTCAAAGGACCTGGAGCAGTCAAAACGCACACCTCGATGGTTGGCAAAAACCACATTGTAGCGCGTAGGCGCCTTGAAAATATGCCATCGCTGCCGATGCCCTTTCAGCCGTTTAACGCCAATTGCAACATTTGCACGACCTAAATCAACGGTTTCACATCAGTAACATCGCGCCTGGGCCAGTGCTTGGGTACACTTCCACGCTAATTTGATCGGTATCAGGAACACTTACATGATCGCTTGCCTGCGGCTGCTCTCCGCCCTCTGCCTTGCTGCCTTGTTGGCCGCTTGCGCCAGCTCGCCCTCGTCCAGCCTTGGCGACCTTCCACGGACCCCGGACGCCAGTATCGAGCAACTGCTCGAACAGGCCACGACCGCCACCACGCCGGAAAAGGCCGCGATGCTGCGCCTGGGTGCGGCAGACCTGGCCTACAAGCAGAACAACCCGGGACGCTCGTCGCAGATTCTTGCGCAGGTGCCCCTGGATGCTCTCAAGCCGGCCGCGCAGGTGTTCGCCAGCACGCTGGCCGCCGAACTGGCGATGGCGCGCAACCAGCCCAAGGCGGCGTTGACCGCCCTGAACCACCCGAGCCTGCAAAGCCTGAAGGAGCTGCCGCCGGAACAGCAGATCCGTACCGGCAGCGTGCACGCCCGCGCCTATGAAGCCGACGGCCAGACCCTGGCCGCCGCCCGCGAGCGCGTCGCCATGGCTCCGCTGCTCAGCGGCGATGCGGCCAACAGCAACCACGAAGCCATCTGGGCCCTGATTGCCGCCCTGCCGGCCGAACAACTGAAAGCCAGCGGCAACCCGGTGCTGGACGGCTGGATCACCCTGGCCCAATCGGTCAAGGGCGCCGGTACGCTGGAGCAGCAACAGGCGGCCATCGACACCTGGCGCGCGCAGAACCCGGGCCACCCGGCTGCGGTGCAACTGCCGACGCCGCTGACCAAACTCAAGGAGCTGGCCAGCCAGCCCCTGACCAAGATCGCCCTGCTGCTGCCACAGGACGGCCCCCTGGCTTCCGTGGGCAAGGCACTGCGCGAAGGTTTCATGGCGGCGCACTACCAGGCTGAACAAGCCGGACAGAAGCCGCCGGTGATCGAGTTCTACGACAGCTCGCGCCTGACCTCCATCGATGAGTTTTACGCCAAGGCCCAGGCCGCAGGTGTGCAATTGGTGGTCGGTCCGCTGGAAAAGCCTTTGGTCAAACAGCTCAGTGCACGCCCTCAATTGCCGATCACTACCCTGGCGCTGAACTACAGCGAGGGCGATCAAGGCCCGGCGCAGCTGTTCCAGTTCGGCCTGGCCGCTGAAGACGAAGCCCGCGAAGTATCGCGCCGTGCCCGTGCCGATGGCCTGCATCGCGCCGCAGCGATGGTGCCGCGTGGCGAATGGGGCGAGCGCGTGTACAAGGCCTTCCGTCAGGATTGGGAAGCCAATGGCGGCACCGTGATGGGCGTTGAGTACGTCGATCAGCCCGTCGCCCTCGCCCAGCAGATCGCTGACCTGTTCCAGCTGCGTAAAAGCGAAGGCCGCGCCAAGAGCCTGCAAAGCACGGTCGGCACCGACGTTGCAGCGCAGCCTTCGCGTCGCCAGGACATCGAGTTCATTTTCCTGGCCGTGACGCCGCAACTGGCCCAGCAGATCAAGCCGACCCTGAACTTCCAGTACGCCGGTGATGTGCCGGTGTACGCCACGTCCCACGTGTTCAGCGCCAGCGGCGACAAGAACCAGTACCTGGACATGACCAACGTGATGTTCTGCGAAACCCCTTGGTTGCTCAACACCACCGATCCGCTGCGCAACCAGGTTGCCGCCCAATGGCCGCAAGCCAATGGCAGCCTCGGCCGCCTGTACGCGATGGGTGTCGATGCGTACCGCCTGGCGCCGCGTCTCGGGCAGCTCAAGGCACTGCCGGATACCCGTGTCGACGGTCTTTCGGGCAACCTGGGCATCAGCGCCAACCAGCGCGTTGACCGCCAGATGCCATGGGCCAAGTTTGTCGGCGGCGAAATCCAGCGTCTGCCGGACACCCCGCGCTGATGCCCGAGCGGCCCAGCGCACAAAGCGGCAAGGACGCCGAACTCCAAGCGCTCAAGCACTTGCAACAGCAGGGTCTGCGCCTACTGGCGCAGAACTGGTTGTGTAAACGCGGCGAGCTTGATCTGGTCATGCTTGACGGCGATACAGTAGTATTCGTCGAGGTCCGCTACAGGAAACACGCACAATGGGGTGGCGCACTCGCCAGTATCGACGGGCGCAAGCGTCAGAAGCTGATACTCGCCGCGCAGTTTTACCTGCAAAAAGAGCATCGCTGGGCTGATTCCCCCTGCCGTTTCGATGTGGTTGCCATTGAAAGCACACCGTCTGGCATCGCTGAACTGAACTGGCTCAAAGATGCCTTCGACAGCTGATTCGCCGGACATCTTCACCCCACACTTTTGCTCTTTGCTTTGCGGGCTGCACATTCCTGTGCCAAACAGCCGCGCTAATTAAGGTCACACAGATGGACATGCAATCCCGAATTCGCCAGCTTTTCCAGGCCAGCATCGACACCAAGCAACAGGCGATGGACGTACTTGCACCGCACATCGAGCAAGCCAGTCAGGTCATGGTCAATGCCCTGCTCAACGAGGGCAAAATGCTTTCGTGCGGCAACGGCGGTTCGGCCGGCGATGCCCAGCATTTCTCATCCGAGCTGCTCAACCGCTTTGAACGGGAGCGCCCGAGCCTGCCGGCCATCGCGTTGACCACCGATTCGTCGACAATCACCTCGATTGCCAACGACTACAGCTACAACGAGATCTTTTCCAAGCAGATCCGCGCCCTGGGCCAACCAGGTGACGTGCTGCTGGCGATTTCCACCAGCGGCAACTCGGCGAATATTATTCAAGCGATCCAGGCCGCACATGATCGCGAAATGATTGTCGTAGCATTGACCGGGCGCGATGGCGGCGGCATGGCCTCGCTGCTCTTGCCGGAAGACGTCGAGATTCGCGTCCCGGCCAATGTCACCGCACGTATCCAGGAAGTCCACCTGCTGACGATCCACTGCCTGTGTGATCTGATCGACAGCCAACTGTTTGGGAGTGAAGAATGACCGTTAACCGCCTCAGCCTTTTGGCCATCACCCTGTGCCTCGCTATCAGCGGCTGCAGCACGGCCATCACCGCAACACGTGACACCCCTATTCAGGACGACAAGGGCACCCGCACCTTCGGCAGCAAGATTGATGACTCGCTGATCGAAACCAAGGTCGAAGTCAACGTCGCCAAGGCCGCTCCGGACCTGGGCAACGGTGCCTCGCGCATTGTCGTGACCAGCTTCAACGGCGTCGTACTGCTGGCCGGCCAGACGCCACGCGCCGACCTCAAGGCCCAGGCCGAGCAAGCCGCCGCCGCGGTACAGCGCGTGAAAAAAGTCCACAACGAACTGCAGGTGATGGACCCGATCACCCTGCTGGCGATCAGCAACGACGCCCTGCTGACCACCAAGATCAAGGCACAGATGCTCACCGATAACGCGATTCCGGGATCGCGCATCAAGGTGGTCACCGACAACGGCATCGTTTATTTGATGGGCTTGCTCACCCAGGCAGAAGCGACTCGCGCAGCCAACCTGGTGCAGGGCGTATCCGGCGTGCAAAAAATCGTCAAGGTTTTCGAATACATCGATTGACGTAAACGGCAGCCGCAAAAAAGGGCGCCGTGCAGTGATTGCACGGCGCCCTTATTTATTGGCGAACCTTTACTGGTATTGCGAGTACGGGTTGCCCTGGAACTGATTGTTCTGCTGTGGTGCCTGTTGTTGCGCACCTGGCTGGCCGTACTGTTGGCCTGGGATCGGGCCGAGGTTCACTTCCACACGACGGTTCTGGGCACGGCCGTTGACGTCGGCGTTGCTGGCGATCGGGTTATCCGGGCCGGCACCGCGGGCACTCAGGTTGGTCGGGCTCACACCTTGGGAGGTCAGGTAATTGGCGACGCTCTGCGCACGGCGTTGGGACAGGTCCATGTTCAACTGACGGCTACCCGTGCTGTCGGTGTAGCCGACGATCTGGATAGTGTTCTGGTTGAACTGCTTGAGGGAGTTGGCCAGGTTGTTCAGCGGCTGGTAGAAGCTGCTGGAGATGGCATCCGAATTGGTCGCGAAGGTGATGTTGCCCGGCATGATCAGCTTGATCTTGTCGCCCTGGCGCTGAACTTCAACCCCGGTATTGGCCATGCTTTCACGCAGTTTCTTCTCTTGCTGGTCGGCGTAGTAGCCATAGCCCGCAGCGCCGGCACCTGCAACCACGGCACCGATCAGCGCGCCCTTGCCACGGTTGTTGTGGTCGATCGCCGCACCCGCCAAGGCACCGGCAAGGGCACCCAGGCCACCGTACTTGGCGGTCTTGCTCATACCGCCGGATTCATTGCTCGCCTGTCCCTGACTGCTGCCGTCATAGGGGTTAGGGGATGCGCAGCCGGACAACAAGGCTACGGCGGTAGCGACAACCAGCAGACGACGCGAAGTGAACATGAAGGGAGCTCCTACTTTTGCATTCTAAGGTGCAAAGGACATTGGCAATGGACCTGTGCCGAGTTTGGAACGCAACAAACGGTAAAAATTCCGTGGCTACAGAAACCCTAGCAGACGCACGCTGAACACCGCCTGAGTTTTTGCTACAAAGCGTGCCTGCCGTAGAGGATATGACCGTTTGACGACGCGCCTGTTGGTCACTACGCAGGTCAGTGACGTAGCAATCGACAGATCCACCACTCACATCACCCCATCATAAGTCCGAATGTTCTGCCGCAACGCCGCCAGAAAGGAAAAGGCATTCTCCACCCGCTCCCCCTCAAACCCCTGGTAGTAATTGTTCGCCGTCAGCACCGTACCCGCGCCGCGTTTGTTATCCGGGTGGAGACAATAAGGAATCGATAAAAACCCACTGTCGAATGCGCTGAGTATCGCTTCGGACAAGTCGGCATCACGCGCCAGCGTGCCTTCAACCAGTCGCCTTGATGCGCCCAGGATGCGGGCGTGCTCTTGCGCGTCGAACGGCACATCCGGCAACACACCCTTCGTATGCAGGCAATAGCTGGCGTATTCCAATGCGGCGATGTTTTCTTCGATCCGAGGAATACGCCGTGACTCCACCGGCGTTTTTATGATCACGCGCTGTACGCCGGTGGATCGGATCATGCCGAGTGCATCGCCGGTGATCCGGCAAAACCCACCCAGGGTTCGTGGGAAAAACCCCATGAACACGTAGCCGACGAAGTGGTAGCTGCCCGGTGCGAAGTATTCGCTGGCGAGTTGTTGCAAGGCGGCCACGGCAGCGCGGTCCTGCACGGGCGAGGTGCCCTGGGCGTAGGAGAACGACAACGTCTTGATTCCCTGAGCGCGCAAAAACAGGCCTTCCAGAATGTTGAGCGCCACTAGAATGACCGGGTCGCACATCTGCCCCATCATGCAGCCGGCAAAGCTCTCGATATGGCTGTGCTCCACTCCTGCGCAAAGCACCTGACAGGCTTTTTTCCAGTGGCCGAAAGCCTCACGCAGCGGCGTACGGCTGTACGGCAGGCAATAGGAAATGGGCCCGCCCTCGGTGGTGGCCGAGCCGATTTCGACCATGCGTTCGAAGATGTGCAGCGGATCGGGCGAGCCATGGCGAATCTGCACCGGCAGTTGATAGCGGGCATGAATCTGCTCAAGCATCGCGCGGGTTTTCGCCGCCGGGTGATTAACGATCGGGTAGCCGTTAAGCATGGACGCGCTGTCGATCGCCCGTTGCGCCGCCTCAAGGTTATTCACTCGGGTGAATGCATCGAGGGTGATGGTGCATACGGTGTTCGCGCGGCTGGCCGCCGTGGCCTCAAGCCCGGACTGCATCAGGCCGGGTTCGCTGAAGCCCATGCGCGGCTGCAGCACCGGGCCGTGCAGGTCAAACTGTTCAAGCACGTGGCTGTTGAAGTCGATCATGTCGGCAGGCCTTTTCCGGTACCTATGTTATCTGGCGCCGAGTACGCGCTCATCGTGCGACCCGCTTTTCCAGGTAATGGGCGGGAAACAACTGTGCACTGACGAGCGCCTGGAAGGCATCAAAACTGTTCGCCACGCTGTCGTCGAACACCTCGTCAAACCCTGCGGCCCTAAGCGTATCGCTGTGCCGGGCGATGGTCTGGGCGTCGTTTTCGGTGCAGATTTTTCCGCCGATGTAGAGCCCGTCGACGTGATGGGTCTCGCTGCGAATGCGCCGGGCGAGCTCGGCGCCCTCAAGGTAACCGTGACCATTGACCGTGCTGATCACAACGATTGCGCAGCCATTGCGCTCAAGCCGCGCAATCACGTCGTCCATCGGCGTGTTGGGCCCCAGGTTTTCTACCGTGTAGCCCAGGTCATTGAGCAGAAACTCCATGAACACCAGATTCCAGCTATGGGAGTCTGATGGCACGGTGCTGAGCAGTGCGGTTTTGTTGAACGTCATCGTTAAAATCCCTTTTAAGTTTCTGTTCTGTTTGCGTAATACGGAAGTGCGTTCTGGAAGTTGCGAAAGTTGACGGTGACGGCGTTTATATAGCCCCAGTAATCGGCATAGTTGGTCGGAAACGGTTTTGAGCCGTCGATCCTGTCGCGCTCGCGCGCGGTTATGTAATTGGGCCACTCTTTGGAACGGGGGCGCCGATGGTGAAAGTCATGGCACGGTGTATCGCCAACCATCACGAACACGCGGATGAACAAATGAAAACCCAACATTTTGATCAGCCAGACGCTGATGCAGGCGGTGCGTCGAACAGCGCCCGCAGCCTGCGGTATGCGCAACTCTTCACCAATGAATACGCCGGTCGTGCTTTCGCAGATGAAGTCGATACCGCGCCGTTTCAAGACCTCCACACTGGGCCAGGTATGCTCGGCAGCCAGGCGGAACGTGGTGCTGATGTGATAGCCGGCAAACACCGGCAACACCCACGCCATAATGAAAAGATCGAAATGGCCCAGGGTTGCCGCCAGCAGACTGATCGTGGCCCAGAAGCTCAGCGTCAGGGCGGCGACACGGCGGTTCGACGCGGTTGCGGTGCCCTTAACCCGGCTCCAGAACGAGCGCAGGATCGCCAGCGGTGACAGCGCCGTGCAAACCAGTTTGGTCCACATCGTGGCCACGCTGTCGGACGGCGTTAATCCCACCACCCCTTGCAGGTACGAGAGGGTGTCGTCATCGTCGGTCAGCAGTGTCTTGGAACTGTGGTGCAGCGCGTGCTCGCGCTTATAGGTATCGAAGGGTTTGAGCATCAATACGCCGGAAATAATCCGGCCCACGGTCACGTTCGTTTCACGCTGTTCAAACACCATCTCATGGGCGCAGTTGTGGCAAATCATTACCTGCATCTGCTTGATACCGCCGGTGGCCAGCACAAAACCCAGCACCCACAACATTACGCTGGCGTGCAAGTAACCGACGCCGGCCAACACCACGCCCGATGCAACTAATCCCGTTGACACAAGAATATGGTGAATGGGTTTCAGCGTGCGAACCTGGTTAAGATCCTCAGGTAGAGGCTTGGCGGTCAGCCAGCTCAAAAATGGCTGCATGAACCCTGGAAGGGTGCGCATCGAGTTACGTATCATCCATGTTTCCTCTGCGGGTTCGCTCCATCGAAAAAAACTGTACCGTGGCCTCTCGTTATTTCGAACAGAAATACGTGGGGATCGATTTTCCATTTTTGAGTACGGCATCAACGTGAACTGGGATGATCTGAAAGTTTTTATCTTCGTGGCCAAGTCCAATAACGTGACCGAGGCGGGAAACTCGCTGAAAGTTTCGGCATCGACGGTGTCGCGCAAGATCGCCGCACTTGAGGATTCGCTCAGTACCGTGCTGTTCCTGAAAAAGACCAACGGCTATTTTCTGACGGAAGCCGGCAGAGCGTTGCTTCCGCTGGCATTGGAGACGCAAGAGCGCTTCAAGCTCATGGAGCGTCAGATGTCGCAGCCAAATGACCGGATGGCCGGGCCGGTGCGCATCGATTGCCCGGAGTTGATGGGCACGCACCTGATCATTCCCGGGCTGGCGGACTTCCGTGATCGATACCCCGAGATCAGCTTCGACTTCATCAATACGGCAGTGTCGTCAAAACTCACGCAAAGCCATAGCGACATCATTATCCGACTGCGCAGGCCGGAAAACGGTAACTTCACCATGCGCCGGGTCGGCACGCTGATGCAGGGGCTTTTCTGTTCCGACGGGTATGCGACCGCCAACAAACTGCCCGCCACGCCGGATGACCTGAAAGACCACCACCTGATTGGATGGACCGAGGAGATGTCCTATATGCCGCTCGCGCAATGGCTCAATGAGGTGAGCGGCGAGCAGAAACCGTGGATGCGCGTGTCCAATCTCAATGCTCAGTTGAAGGCGGTGGAGGCTCATCTGGGGATCGCCGCGCTGCCAACCTATGTCGCGCGCCAGTCAGGCTTGCGTCAGGTCCTGGCCGACCGCCCGCTGCACAGCTCCGATATATGGCTGCTGCGCAATCAGGCGACGCAGGGCGTGGGCCGCGTCGATCAAGTGGTGGACTACCTGACGGAGCTGTTTCACAGCAAAACGGCGGAGATGCAATAACATCCCGTGGATGAAGGGTCATGGCACCAGGATCAGTGAACCCTGGGTTTGCCGGTCCTGCATGATGCGGTGAGCCTCGGCTGCCATGGCGAGCGGCAGGCGCGTTATGAGGGGCGCAGCTATCAGACTTTTGGACAGGGCCGCGAGCACCTGTGCAGCACTGGTGGCAAGCTCGGCGTCCTGACCGATGTAGTGCTTCAAAGACGGCCGCGTTACATGCAGCGAGCCCATGCTTCCAAGCCGCGACAGATTGAACCCCGTCACATCGCCTGATGCATTGCCAAAGAGCACCAGATGACCGCGCTGGCGCAGGCTGGCCAATGACAGCTCAAAGGTAGCGCGTCCGACAGAGTCGAACACGGTGTGAGCACCCTTGCCGTCGGTCACTTCACGAATGAACGACAAGGCGCCGGGAGCGTCGGGGTCAAGGGCCGCGTAGCAGCCGGCATCCAGCGCCTGGCGCCGCTTGGCTTCGCTGGAAGCAAGCCCCAAAACCCGTACGCCCCTGGCCGCCAGCCAACCGGTGGCAATGCTCCCCACACCGCCGGCAGCCGCATGCCACACCACCCAATCGTCAGCCGCGAGCGGTACGCAGCGATGAGTCAGGTATTCGGCGGTCAGCCCCTTGAACATCAACGCAGCGGCGGTTTCACTCGATACGTCATCGGGCAGCCGAATGGCGCGCGTGGCTGGCAGTACAGCATGACTGGCGTAGCTGCCCGTGGAACTGTCCACGAAGGCGACCCGGTCGCCGGGGCTGAAACCTCGCACCTGCGGTCCACAATCGACCACCCTTCCCGCGCCCTCCACGCCCAGGTTCCGTGGAAAGGCAGAGCCATCCTCAAGCACCCCGGAGCGCCGATGCACATCGATGAAATTGACGCCAGCCGCCTCAATGGCAACGGTGATTTCCCCGGGGCCGGCTGCCCGTAATGGGCATTCCAGCAGTTCGAGAACCTGGGGTTCTCCGGGCGCGGCGAAGACAACAGCTTGGGCACGGGTCATGCGACCTCCTTACAGCGGGCCGGTACGCAGGAAAATCCAAACCGCCACCGCGATCAGCATCAACCCAAACACCGCGTTCTGGAGCACCAGCAGCTTTGGCCGCGCCTGGATCAGTCTCTGCACGGATGAGCCCATCGATACCCAGACGACATGGGAAAAGAAATTCAGCGAAATCAGTGCAGCGCTCAAGATCAGCACCGCGCTGCTGCTGGTCTCTCCCGAGGGCATGAAGGTGGAAAACATCACCAGCAGCATCACGATGCCCTGCACGTTGCCCAACTGCACGACGATGCCGTCTCGAAACTGCAAGTGTATGGCTTTGTCGCCGGGCGCCTTCAGCGGACGACGCAGCAGGCGTACGCCCAGCCAAAGAATGTAGAAACTGCCGAGCACTTGCAGCACCCACACCAGCCGCGGGCTATTCATTAACGTGTGGTAAAGCCCCAACCCGACCAGCACCGCCAGCAGAAAATAGGTGATGTCCAGGCCGACGATGAACTGCACCGAACGACGTACGCCGCTTTGTGCGCCCGATGTCGCAACCATCAAGTTGCCAGGCCCTGCACTGAGGGTCAGCGGGGCCATGGTTGACAGCCAAAGCAGCCAGTTGATGCTGAATATCTCTTGCACGTTGTTATCCTCGATCACGGCATGGACTGCACGTGCTCAAGTCTAATTGGCGGTCGCTTATAAGGTTATAGCGAAGCGCGCAAAGTGATATCCCATAAATGGGGTAAACGGGGCGGCGCTTTGGGGTGACCAACCCATATTCATCGGTGCTCCTGCGGGCGCTGTGGCATATTCGGCACAGCGTATGGGTAACGACAGCTCCGGCCCGAAAGGGGGCACCGCCCGAGAACCACCTGCTAAACTTTCCGAGCGCCATTGCATAACCATCCAAGACCGCAACCATGCCGCGTTGGAGCGAGCCCCATGGCGAATCAACTGATCATCTGCGAGCACTGCGACTGCGTGTACGAGAAAGTCACGCTCGCCAAACATCAAAAAGCCGAATGCGTGCGTTGTGCCGGCGTGCTTCAGCGTTACAACGGCCTGTCGGTGCAACAACGCCTGGCCTTGACCCTGACCGCTGCTGTGTTGTGGACCTTCGCCAATTTCTATCCGGTGATGAGTATCAGCCTGCAAGGCCTGAAAAACAGTGCCACCCTATGGGATTCGGTGGTTGCGCTGAGCCTGGGGCCGATTACCTTTATCGCCTTGGTGGCCGCGATCTCCATCATCATCGCCCCGGTTTTCCAACTGTTGCTGCTGACGTGGGTGTTGAGTTTCGCCCTTTGGGGCAGACGCTCGCCCGCCTTCAAACTGTGCATGCGCTGGCTTGAAGCCTTGAGGCCCTGGAGCATGCTGGAGGTGTGCCTGCTCGGCGCGATGGTGGCGGTGTTCAAGCTGGCCGGCATGCTGGACGTAATGCCCGGCATCGGCCTGTTTGCCCTGGCGGTGCTCAGCCTGCTGCTGATCCGTATTGCCGGGCGCGACGTTCGCGACCTCTGGGACACCGTATGAACCCACCGCCGACAGCCCGCGAGCTTGACCTGTGCCTGTGCCACAGTTGTGGCCTGTCTGCCGATATCAGCAACGGCGCGACGGATTGCGCGCGCTGCGGCGCGCCCTTGCACTCGCGTAAAGTCAATTCCCTGGCCCGCACCTGGGCCTACATGCTGGCGGCATTGGCCTTCTATGTGCCCGCCAACCTGCTGCCGGTGATGAACACCACCATGCTCGGTTCGGGTGCGGACAGCACCATCATGAGTGGAGTGCTGGAATTCTGGCAGCATGGCGCGTGGGACATCGCGCTGATCATTTTCATCGCCAGCATCGCAGTACCGGGAATCAAGTTCGTGTCGTTGACCCTGCTGCTGGTTACCGTGCAGCGCAATAGCCTCTGGGCGCGCAAGGAGCGCTCAAAAATGTTTCGGTTTGTCGAACTGATCGGCTATTGGTCCATGCTCGATGTGATCGTGGTTGCCCTGGTGGCCGCGCTGGTCAAATTCCAGGCGCTGGGGACCATCGAGCCGCGACTGGGCATTCTGTTTTTCGGCCTGGTGGTGGTGTTTACCATGCTGGCCGCCATGAGCTTCGACCCGAGGCTGATCTGGGAAACCCCAACCACCAAGGAGACCTCGGATGACGTCACCCACCCCTGACAAGCCGCAAACGCCAGGCACGCCTGCCATCAAAACTCGGCGCTTCAGCGTTTCGCTGGTCTGGATCGTGCCCATCGTCGCGGTGCTGGTGGGGATTTCCCTGGTGGTCCACAGCGTGCTCCAGCAGGGCCCGACCATCACCCTCAATTTCAAGACCGGCAGCGGCCTGACGGCGAATAAAACCGAGGTCAAATACCGCAACGTGGTGATTGGCCAGGTGACCGAGGTGGCCTTGAGCGATGACCAGAAAAGCGTCAACGCGACCGTGAAACTGGCCAAGCAGGCCGAAAGCTTCACCCGCGCCGACTCGCAGTTCTGGGTCGTGCGCCCGCGCATCGGTGCCGGCGGCGTGTCGGGCATCGACACCCTGCTCTCCGGCGACTACATCGGCGCCGACATCGGCCAGTCCGAGACTCGCGCCAAACGGTTTATCGGCCTGGAAAACCCGCCGCCCATCACCTATGGCGAACCGGGCAAGCGCTTCACTTTGCACACCCAGGCCCTGGGCTCGCTGGATATCGGCTCGCCGGTGTATTACCGCAAAATCGAAGTCGGCCAAGTGGTGGCCTACAAACTGGACGCCGAAGGCAAGGGCGTCGACATCGAGGTGTTCGTGCATGCGCCCAACGATGTCTACGTGACCGAGAACACGCGTTTCTGGAACGCCAGTGGAGTCGACCTGAGTGTCGGCGCCAATGGTTTTGCCTTGAAAACCGAGTCGCTGTCCTCCCTGCTGGTCGGCGGTATCGCATTCCTGGCACCGCCTTATAGCCCTAACGACAAGCCGGCCGGTGAAGAACGCACCTTTGAGTTGTTCGACGATCAGCTCAGCGCCCTCGCCCCGCCCAATGGCGAGGGGCAATACATGAGCCTGCGCTTCGACCAGGCGTTACGCGGGCTCAAGGTCGGCGCACCGGTGGAATTCCTTGGGGTCGAGTTTGGCCGGGTGGTGTCGATCAACCTGGATTTCGACGCGAAGAAACGCAGCTTCCCGCTCAATGTCGGCATCGTGATCTACCCGCAATTGCTTGGTCAGGCCCATACCAAATTGCTCAAGACAATGAATCATGACCCCAATGACGAAGCCGCCGGTGTGCGGCTGATCGGCACGTTTATCGAAAACGGCCTGAGGGCCCAGGCGCGCAGCGGCAATTTGCTGACCGGCCAGTTGTACATCGCCCTGGATTTCTACCCGAAAGCCGAGAAGGTCGCGTTTGACCCCAAACTGCGCCCGGTCAGCATTCCGACTATCCCCGGCAACCTGGAGCAACTGCAGGAAAAACTCGAAAACATCGTCAACAAGATCAACCAACTGCCGATCGAGCGCATCGCCGGCAACCTCGACAGCAACCTTGTGGAATTGCGTAAAGGGCTGACCCAGTTCAACGCCAAGACCTTGCCCAGCGTCCAGAACACCTTGGCTGACGTGAGCAAGACGTTGCAATCGGCCAGTTCGACCCTGGCTGAAGACTCACCGCAACGTGAGCAGCTGACCCAGACGCTGGATGAATTGGGTCGCATGTCGCGCTCCTTGCGCGAACTGTCGGACTACCTGGGTCGACACCCGGAATCATTGATTCGCGGCCGCCCCGACAACGCTGCGCCCCTGGACCTGCAAGGGCCACCGCGCAAATGAACCGTGGAGCAAGCACCATGACGTTACCGTTGAAGATCACCCTGCTCAGCGCATTGCTCGCATTGGGGGCATGCAGCAGCACCCCCATCAGCTTTCACACCCTGACCCCGGTGCAATGGAGCAACACCACGGGAAGCGACGCGGGTGCGATCCGCATTGAAAGCATCGTTGTACCGCCGCAAGTCGACCGACCGCAGATCGTGGTTCGCCAAGGCAACAGTGGCGTGACGATCCTCGATACCCAGTGGTGGGCTGCCAGCCTGGTGGATGAGTTGCGAAGCGCACTGGTGGACCAATTTGCCAGCAGCCATGCTCGGCAACCGATGTTGTTACGCCTGGAAGTTCAGCGCTTTGACTCCGTGCCCGGTCAGTACGCACTGTTCGACGTCAAGTGGCGGCTGCGGCAAGCCGCCGCCAGCGATCGCGCGCCGCTGACCTGCCGGACCACCTTGCAGTCCCCGGCGGGCCCGAGCATTGACGACCTGGTGCTCGCCCACCAGAACAACCTCAAGCGCTTCGCGGCGCAGGTTCGCCAGGTAGTCGACAGCGCATCGGGCCAGTGTCCGAGCGCTCCGTAGACCGCAGGGTTACGCCAGCAGGCCCATCGCCTTGGCACGGGCCACCGCCTGGGTCCGCCGCTCCACGCCCAACTTGCTGTTGATGTGGCTGGCGTGGGTTTTCACGGTGTGCAGTGAGATGAACAGCTGGTTACTGATTTCCTGGTTGGAGCAGCCTTGGGCGATCAGTTTCAGCACCGCCAACTCTCGCGTGCTCAAGGTTTCGTGAGCCGGCGCAGCCTCAGGTGCAGCGACCGTAGGCAGCAGCGCCAACAGACTCTGGCTCAGCGAACCGTGAGAGTCCTTGCGCAGTTGTTCGCGCATCCAGGCAGGGTGACTTTCCAGCAAGCGCTGGAAGGGTTGCAGCGCACCGCCGTCGGCGGCGCCAAGGGCCTGGGCCAGCACCGGACGCGCCTTGGCCTCCTGGCCACATTCCAGAAGCAATTGCGCCTGCTGGGTCAGCGCCATCAGGGCAATCATTTGGCGACCGCTGTTGTGGGCCTGCCGCGCCAACGCTTCAAGCCGCTGTAATGCCGCGGCGGGTTGATGCCGGGTGGCATCCAGCGCCGCTTGCTGCAGCTCGATGTGCTGGGGCAGATGCGGGTGGAATTCGGGCGCAGCGGCGGCCTGTTCGCCGTTATAGGTTTGCGCCAGGCGCGTCAGCCAGGCGTCGGCCAGGTCGGTGCGGCCCTGGGCCAGCCATAACTCGCATTTGATCAGGGTGATCATCGCCAGGTAGTAGATCGGCGGAACGTCCCAGATGTGCATCAGCCGCTCGGCCTCGGCGAGTTCGGCGAAGGCTTTGGCAAAGTCACCGCGACGGCCTTCGAAACTGGCGATCACACAGTGCCCGATCAATACACTGATGTCGCGGCAAGCGCGCGCTTCGGCGAGCCCGGCGCGCAAGCGGGCCAGACCGGCTTCGGGCTGGAACCGCAACAGCAACAAGTAACCTTCATAGAGCGATAACCGCGCACGCACCGCATACAACCGCTGCGGTGCCAGGCCGTGCAGGCGTTGCAGGCCCTGGCGCACTTCGTCCAGGGAGCGCAGGCTTTCGCCGCGCGCCTGCAATACCCGCGCCCGATCGTAATGGGCCAAGGCCTCGAACAATGGGTTGCCGACGCGCTGCGCTAGCTCGAGGGATTCGCGATTCAAGCCACGCGCACGCCACAGGTCGGCATCGACAATCGCCAGGTTGGAGAGCGTCGATAGGCACATCAAGCGCTGGCCGTAACGCCGTTGCGGCAGGCTTTCCAGCGCCTCGCTGCAATAGCGCAGGGTCAGTTCGCGATCGCCCCGCCCCCGGGCGATGATCCCGCTCAGCGCCAGCCACTGGGCCAACATCGATTTCTGCGCGGTGGCCGATGGTGCCGGCAGGAAGCGGCTGAGGTAACTGGACAGTTCTTCCGCCGCATCCAACTGGCAGGCCAGGCCCAATGCCCAGCTGTACAGCACGATCAAGCGCGGGGTGCTGATCAGCAGGCTGTCGGGCAAGTCCATTTTCCAGCGCAGCAGCATGCCCACATTCTGCTCGGCCAGCAGTTGTTCTTCGGACAGGTTCTGCACCAGGTTGGCCGCCACATCCAGGTGCCCTGCGCGCAACGCCTGCTCCACCGCCTCGTCAATCAAGCCCTGGGCATTGAACCAGCGGCACGCACGCAGGTGCAGGCTGGCCGCCGGCAGCACATTGCTGCTTGCGCGCCGCGTGCGCAGCAGGTCGGAAAACAGGTGGTGATAGCGGTACCAGTGGCCCTGCTCGTCCAGGGGCACCAAGAACACTTGATGGGCTTGCAGGTAACGCAGGATTTCGGCGCTGTCATGGGCTTCGCGCACCGCGTCGCAGAGGCCGCTGCAAAACCGGTCCTGAGGGGCTGTGTCGTACAGGAACGCCTGCACTTCGGCCGGCAGGCAATCGATCACTTCTTCAAGCAAATAATCGCGGATCAGCCCTTCGCCGCCGTGCAGGCTCTGGGGCAAGGCGCCGTCGCCGCCAGCTTCGGAGGCGGCCAGCAACCAGAAACGCAGGCCGGCGACCCAGCCTTCGCTGCGGCGAATAAGATTGTCGAGGGCTTCGCCGCGCAACGAACTGCTGTGGCGATCCAGCACCGCCAGGGATTCGCTGTGCGTCAGGCGCAGGTCTTGTTCGTGCAATTCCAGCAGGTGACGCGACAAACGCAACCGCGCCAGGTGCCAGTCCGGGCGCTGGCGACTGGTGACCAGCACCACCAGGCCATCAGGCAAATGGTTGAGAAAAAACTGCAGACAACGGTCGAGTACAGGGCCTTGGGCCAGATGGTAGTCATCCAGCACCAGCAACAGCGGCGCGCGCGTGGACAGGTGCAGGGTCAGTTCATCGAGCAGGCCATCCAGCCATTCTTCAAAGGCAAAGGGTTGATGACGCTGGCGCATTTTCAGCAGGCCCAGGGACTGGGCGCCGAGTTGCGGGAAGAATTGTTGCAAACCCTCGAGCAGGCGCTCGAGGAAACGGCCGGGGTCGTTGTCTCGCGGGCTCAGGCCCAGCCACAGGCTTTGCCAATGGGCCGGCAAACCCTGGCAGAACTCCACCGCCAACGAACTTTTGCCAAACCCAGCCGGAGCGCTCACCAGCAACAATCGCCCTTGCAGCCCGGCGCTGAGGCGTTCGCACAGGCGAGGTCGCAGCACGTAGCCGTCAGGCAAGGGTGGCCTGTAGAAGCGGCCCTCCAGGGTTGGGATTACCATTCCGGCAGGCCCTTGGATTCGGGACAGATCAGTCATCGCCGGGCTCTTGTAGAAGGCTGTTGTCGGCATTGCAGATGTCCGCAGACTAGCGGTAAAGGCGGCAGGTTTGTAGGTTTTTACTGAATCTTGCTGAAAAGACTGCGACAAAAAATGTGGGAGCTGGCCTGCCTGAGATTACATTACCTCAGTATTTCAGTGATACCGAGGTGATGCTATCGCAGCATAGGTATCTACACATCTTTGTAGTGAGCGGGCTTGCCCCGCGCTGGGCGGCGAAGCAGCCCCAAACCAGGCGACCGGATTCTACCTGAAGCTCGGCGATGCCTTTATTGGGGCGGCTTCGCCACCCAGCGCGGGACAAGCCCGCTCACTACAGAGAGATTTGTCAGCCTTTGAGGGTTGTGTAGATACCTATGGCTATCGCAGGCAAGCCAGCTCCCACAGGAGCCAGCTGCCACATCGGAAAGTTAACCCAGCTTAGCGAACACCGGCCTGACGCAGGGCCGCCGGGGAGAAGTCGGCGGTAGAGGCCGTGAAGCCGAAGTCATAGGCGCGCTTCTCTTCGTTCTTCATGCCCAGGGCCAGGTAGCGACCGGACTGCAGGTCGTAGAGCGTTTCCAGGGCATACCACGGCACTTGTTTGTCGTAGTAATTCTCCGAATGCGCCTCTGCCACGCGCCACAATTGGCCACGACCGTCGTAATGATCGATCACGGCCGCTTGCCAGGTGTCTTCGTCAATGTAGAAGTCACGCTTGGCATAGATGTGGCGCTGGCCGTCCTTCAAGGTAGCGGTCACGTGCCAGACGCGGCGCAGCTCATAGCGCGTCAGGTCCTGGTTGATGTGGCCGGCCTTGATGATGTCGGCGTACTTGAGCTTCGGATCGTCGATCTTGTGGCTGTTGGCGGCGATGTACATCTCCTTCTTGCCTTCCAGCTTCCAGTCGTAGCGATCCGGCGCACCGTTGTACATATCGAGGTTGTCGGAGGTGCGCAGCCCGTCAGCGGCGGTACCCGGCCCGTCGTAGGAGACTTGCGGCGCGCGACGCACACGGCGCTGACCGGCGTTGTAGACCCACGCCGAGCGCGGCTCCTTCACCTGGTCCAAGGTTTCGTGCACCAGCAATACGCCACCGGCCAGGCGCGCCGGCGCGGTGACCTCCTGCTTGAAGTAGAACAGCACATTGCCGGGATTCTTCGGATCGAAATCCTTCATCTTGTCGCGGAACACAAACTGATCCTGGAAGTACACCAGGCTGTAGGAGCCGTTGGTCTGAGGCGTGGCCTGGGTCACCAGACGGGTCACGCTGCCGCCGCGATAACGGGTGATGTGGTTCCAGATCACCTCCACACCGGTTTTCGGGATCGGGAACGGCACGGCCGTCTCGAAGTTTTCCAGACCGTTGCCGCCGGACACCAGGTTGGTGTTGGTAGCGTTTTTCTTGATCGAGGCAAACACCTCGGCAGGCACCGTGGCGCCACGATGAGTCGGATAGACCGGCATCTTGAAGGAGTCCGGGTAACGCTTGAACATCGCGTACTGCCCCGGCGCCAGCTTGTCCTTGTACTGCTCGACATTCTGCGCGGTGATGGTGAACTGCGGTTGCTCACTGGCGTACGGGTTCGCCAGGAAGCCTTTGGCATCCACGGCTCCGGCATTGGTGGGCATCGGCGACCATTTAGGGATAGTACCGGCCGCATTGCCCGCCATTTCAGCACCCATCGGCGTCAAGGTGGTGCCCAGCTTGGCGGCTTCGTCCGCCGACACTGCCGCCATGACGTTGCTCGCCAGGATCGACAGCCCAAGCACACCCACGTGCAACAGACTTTTGGTTATTTTCATGTTCTGGTCTTCCTGAAATGCAGTGTACTTAGAAGTTGGCGCCGAAGCTCAGGGCGACAAAGTCGCGGTCATCCACCGTGCTGAACTTGCCACCAAAGAAGTTGGTGTAAGCCAGGCTGGCGGTGTAGGTGTTCTGGTACTCGGCGTCCAGGCCCAGGCTGACGGCCTTGCGACCTTCTTCAAAGTTACCGCCAGGGCCCGGCGAATAACCTTTGACGTCATGGGACCAGGCCACGTTTGGCTTGAGGTTGACGCCGGCGAACACGTCCGGGTATTCCCAGATGGCGCGGGCGCGGTAGCCCCAGGAGGTTGCGGTGGTGTAGCCATCGTTATTGCAGTTGGTGTTCAAGCCTGCGGCGTTAGGCAAGCCGGCGCCGGTAGCGGTCGAGTTGTTCAGGGCGTTACAGAAGCCACCCGGCAGGCTGCCTGGGCCAAATACCGGATCACGGCCATAACGGGCTTCGGATTTGCTTTCCAGGCCGCCCACATGGGTCACGCCGATTTCACCCACGGTGGTCAGGCGGCTGGCGCCCATGACTTGGTCGAAGAAGTGCGTGAAGGTGGTCTGGAATTGAGTGACTTCCTTGCGCTTGTATCCGTGCAGATCCTGGCCTGGCGAGCCTTTGAGCACCGACGCGTTGCCGAAGCCGGGAATCGGTGTAACACCGGCGAAGAGAATATCGGTAGTGCTCAGTTGTACCGGCGCGTTCGGCCGATAGCTCAGCTCACCACTCCAGGCGGTGCCGGTAGGCAAGGTGGTGGAGAAGCTCAAGCCGTACAGGCGGATATCTTCCGGATACTCGACGAAATAGTTCGAGCTGCCGGCTACGATCAATGGACGCAAAGCGCCCAGCGGCCCCAGTGGCCGGGTATAGGCAGCGGAAGGCGCGCCTTGGGCACTGAAGATCGGCGCACGGCTGTGGTAGTTCATGAAGTAGGCACCGAATTCGGTGTCCAGCGGCTCGAAGTTGTAGTGCATGGCCACGCCGAACTGGCCGCTGTCGCGCGCATCCCGATCCGGGCCACGACGTACCAGCACGCCCTCGCTGTTGACGTCCACGCCCAGTGCATTCAACGTTGGCAACGCCGCGCCAGGAATGGTCGAACGCTTGTTCAATACACGCAGGTTATCGCTGCAGCCATCCGAGATCACGTCCGGCTGCGAGAAGAACGTACCGCAGTTATCGGTAACAGTCTGGTCCCACTCCAGTTGGTAAAACGCCTCCGCCGACAGGTTATCCGTCAAAGTCTGCGACACGTAGAACATGTTGACCGGAATCAAGCCTTCCTTGATTTCCGCGCCGGGACGCCGGAACGCAGACACGTCGATCGGGTTGATGGAGTTGATACCGCCGCCGATGAAGGTACTTTCACCCCAGCTCACCACCTGCTTGCCGAAGCGCACGTTGCCAGGCTGATCGGCAATGGAGTAGTTGTGGTAAACGAACGCGTCGAGGATCTGCCCGCCCGAGGACTTGGCGCCCTCTTTGCGGTTGCTGTCACTGATGTCCTTGAACTCTCGGCTTTCATCCTTGAGTTCGAAGTCATACCAGTACTTGCCACGCACAAACACGCCAGTGTCGCCGTATTTCAGCTCCAGATCGTGAATACCCTTGAAGATCTTCGAGAAGGTTTCGCCACGTTTGAAATTCAAGTGACCGTCATCGGAAGTCTGAGACAGGCCCCGACCGCCATTGTTTGCGCCAATCAGGTCGCGGTTAGGCTTGGCCGTCGACCAGCTTGCCCCCACCGAAAGCGACGAATCAAAGCTCCCTTCGATTTCACCGATATTGAAACTGACGCCGAATGCGGGCCCGGCGAGCGTAGAAGCGAGACTGACGGCCAGGGGCAATTTCGCCCGGCGCCAGAACTGGTTTACTTGGGTCATCGACGCTACTCCATGTGCATTATTGTTATGGCAGTGAGTACTTTCGGTGATGCTTGTAACGGCCGGAATACAACGATTCCAATGCCGCTCGGCAACCAGGCCCCCTTGGCCCGTAGCGAAACATCCTTGAAAAACTCTGGGAGGGACTATAGCCAGCAGGGGGTAGTGCTTGATCCCTCTAAAGTGTGATTTGCATCACCGACCCGTCTGCCACGACCCTTTCGCCATGTCGGCGAAGGCCGACGCGGGAAGGATGGCTGAAAATTCGCAAATCACAAGTAAAGCTGCGAGATAGAGCATTGCCGTGCCCGAATGGGCACGGCAATGGGCGTCAGAGGGTGGACAGGAACGTGCTGTTGTTGGCCTGCCATTCGATGATGTCAATGCGGATACGTTTTTTGTCGAGCTTGCCGACACTGGTCTTGGGAATTTCAGTAACAACCGCGATCTGGCTCGGAATGGCCCACTTGCTCAAATGGCCCAGTTCCACGAACGGCTTGAGGTGTTCCTTGAGCTCGCGGGCCCCTATCACATGGCCATCATGTACCACCAGCAGGGCAAACGGGCGCTCGCCCCACTGCGGATCGGCGATGCCCACTACCGCTACTTCGCGTACCGCCGGGTGACGGCTGACCAGGTCTTCGAGGGCCAGGGACGAGACCCATTCGCCGCCGGTCTTGATCACGTCCTTGATGCGGTCGCGGATGTCGATCACACCAAAGGCGTCCAGGGTCGCGACGTCGCCGGTGTGCATCCAGCCGCCGGCCCACAGCTCGGCGCCCTTCTGCGGCTCCTGGTAATACCCTTCGGTCAGCCACGGCGCGCGCAGCACCAGCTCGCCCTGGGACTCGCCGTCGGCGGGCAGGAAGTTGCCCTCGCCGTCCATGATCGCCGCTTCCACCAGGGGCCCGGGGACACCGGCCTTGATGCGGTAAGTGGTGCGTTCATCCTCGGTGCCGGCCATCAGCTCTTCGTTGAGGTGGGCGCAGGACACCAGCGGCCCGGTTTCGGACATGCCGTAGGCCGCGGTCAACTGAATGCCACGCGCCTTGGACGCTTCATACAGCGTACGGTTGAGCGCACTGCCGCCAATGACGATTTTCCAGCCGCCGAAATCCACGCCTTGGGCGGCCTTGGCGTTGAGCACCATTTGCAGGATGGTCGGCACGCAGTGGGAAAAGGTGACCTGCTCCTTGCGCCACAGCTCCACCAGGTACTCCGGGTCGTAGCGGCCGGGATAAACCTGCTTCAGCCCCAGCATGGTCGCCACGTAAGGCAAGCCCCAGGCATGTACGTGGAACATCGGCGTGATCGGCATGTACACGTCGTTGGTGCCCAGCAGGCGCACGCTGTCGACGCTGCCCATGATGGTCGCCACGCCGATGGTGTGCAGCACCAGTTGGCGATGGGTGAAGTACACCCCCTTGGGGTTGCCGGTGGTACCGGTGGTGTAGAAGGTGGTGGCGACGGAGTGTTCGTCGAAGTCCTGGAAGTCGTACTTCGGGCTGGCGGCGGCGAGCAGGGTTTCGTACTCGCCCACCAGATTGGGCAGCTCGGCGGTCATGGCCTCGCCATCGGTGAGCAGCAGGGTCTTGTCGACAGTAGTGAGCTGCCCGGCGATGGCTTGGTAAAGCCCCACGAACTCACTGTTGACCAGCACGAAACGGTCCTCGGCATGGTTCATGGTGTACAGGATCTGTTCCGGCGACAGGCGCACATTGATGGTGTGGATCACCGCGCCGATCATCGGGATGGCAAACATGCATTCCAGGTACCGATGGCTGTCCCAGTCCATCACCGCCACGGTATCACCGGCCTTGACCCCGGCCTCGGTCAGCACATTGGCCAGGCGCGCGACCCGCTCGATCAGGGTCGGGTAGGTGTAGCGCAGTTTGTCGCGGTAGACGATCTCCCGAGTCTTCTCGTAGCGGGTCCCGGACATCAGCAGGCGCTTGATCAAGAGCGGGTATTGATACGCACCTTCGGCGGGCGGAATGACACGGGTCTGCAACATACGAATCCCTTTTATGACTGCACGGTCTTGGCTTGAAAACCTGCACTTTAGAGACCTTATGTTTCAGTCAAATCAGCCAAAGGAATGATTTGTAGGAGGCAGTGAATGCTAGCTTTAGGCCATCCTCATGACTCTGCGAACATGCAATGTGAGAACTGGGTTTATTTCATGCTGGTAAAGGCCAACTTCACGCCGATGGCAATCAACACCGCGCCCATGGTCCGGTCAAACCAGTGCCCCATCCGCGCAAACCCGGCGCGCACGCGCTGCTGGCTGAACAGCATCGCTACCAGGCAGAACCACAGCGCCGTCGCCACCGCCAAATACACCCCATAACCGGCCTGGATCGCCAGCGGCGTGTGCGGGTTGATCACTACGGTGAACAGCGAGAGGAAGAACAACGTCGCCTTGGGGTTCAAGCCATTGGTCACGAAGCCTGCGGTAAACGCGCCACGCGGGGTGCGTTCGCCCGCTTCGCGATGCAGCTCACCTTCGGCGGCAGGCTTGGCCGGCTGCGCACGCAGGGCTTTGAAGCCGATATAGAGCAGGTACGCCGCCGCGGCCCATTTCAACGCATTGAACAGCACGATGGACTGGGACACGATCAAGCCGATGCCGAGCAGCGAGTAACCCACGTGCAGGAAAATCGCCGAGCCCACCCCCAGCGCGGTCCAAGTCCCGGCACGGCGGCCATGGGTCACGCTTTCACGCACCACCACCGCGAAATCCGGGCCGGGGCTGGCCACCGCCAACAGGTGAATCAGGGCTACGGTCAAAAACTCGGCGAGAAACATAGAGAAACCTACGAAATGGCTGAAGATTGAACATCAGATTATCTGTTGCCTTTATCTGTCGAAAGCACTTTTTAGTGAGCACGAGGTTGTTTTGGCGATGGAAGAGTTGCTGAAATCAAAAAGCCAGCATACGCTAACAAGTCGCATGAAACCGCCTCGTTTCGAGTACCTTCTTCATAACCACGAAATCGGAACGACTTATTTGCCATAATTACCACTTACTAAAGGATGAGACTGTGACTGTCGCTGAGATTGCAGAAATAAAGGTACAGCAACTGGACAACCCTCCACCTATTCCGACGCAGTTTCTCAGCCTCTCAGGAAAGCAGGCGACGTTAGTAAATAGCCAAAACCCCACTTCTACAGATATAACAAATGGAAAAATAACAATAAAGTTCAAAGACCCGACATGGGTATATGATTTAACTTTTTGGATCACAGAAAACAGCACAGCACAAACTCAGAAAATAGCACAACATACTCAAGTTTTAATTAAACACTCTCGAGGATCTTCCAAAACCATTGAGTTGAACGCACACGAAAAATTTGCAGACTACTACCTGAAAGACTTTATTGACGAGATACATATTAGCTTTTCAAGCCTCGGCAGTCTTAAAAACATCTTATCCCCTGCGGCATGCAAAAAAATCGTACTTAGAGGTTTTTCCGCGCAAGAATTCCATGACTTCAACTCCAAAGTGAGTGAATTCCTCAACTCCTCAGCCGACTTTCATAAAGAGCGCGATAAGATAATTGAGGACCTCACAGCTAAAGAGGTTTTGGCTGCTCAAAAAGAAACTCAAATATTAGATTTAAATAGCACAATTGAAACCTTAAAAACCGAAGTCGAACTACTATCCGATAAAGAAAAACAAATTCAACTGGAGATAGAAAAATCACAAACCAAATTTGACATCATAAATAATAAATCCACAGAACTAGAAGACAAGGCGGCTTCGCAACACGAAATAAACAACAACTTAATGAAAGAGATAGAAGCCAATCGTGTGAGACGAGACAACCTACTATCAGATAACAGCATATTTATGGAGGAGTTCTCGTCCTATGTGAAGCAGGGCAGAGAAAGCATCAACAGCTACCTTTTAATAGGCGCGGCGTGCTTTATCATTTTGTTTGTCTGTCTTTACAGACTAATCGCGTCATCATTAACCTTAGTTAGAGATCCTGAAATATTGAAAGAAATAAGTGCATTTGACTTACTGCTCTCACGCCTGCCCTTTGCGATTGTTTTAGGCATCATAATGGTCGCCGCCATGAAAATACTTTTCCAACTCCTTAATAGAACATTCGAAATACATCAAGAACGTTTACTATTAACAAAACTATCTATTATCGCAAAGGACAACGCGCTCTCCTCGGCTGACGGACTCGATATTCCTGCGGAGTTAATTTACGCACAAAAATCTTTACTAAAGATGGAACTACTTAAAGAGTTCTTATCAGGAAATTATCGAAACATCCCAATCAAACAAGCAGAGATAAAAAAGCGTCTACAAGATTTCACAGAGAACTTTCACATAATCAATAAAGAAAAGCCAGCGCAAGGAGACCCAGAACCAATAGATACGACAAACCCAACTAAAAAATGAACTTACTAATAACTGGAGTTTCAATGACGAACAATCGCCGCGCCGTCTTCCTTGATCACCCGTCCCTGGACCTGGGGGACCTTGACCTCAGTGAGCTGCGCGACAGCTTCGGCGAGCTGCTGTTGTTTTCGGACACCACCGCGCAGAACGTGGCCGAACGCCTTCAAGGCATTCAAGTGGTCATCAGTAACAAAATCCCGCTCACCGCTGAAACCCTGGCGACCTGCCCGGCACTCAAGCTGATCCTGGTGTCGGCCACCGGTACCAACAACATCGACCTCGACGCCGCGCGCGCCCATGGCATCACCGTGAGCAACTGCCAAGGCTACGGCACGCCCTCGGTGGCACAGCACACGATCATGCTGTTGCTCAACCTGGCAACGCGCTTGCAGGATTATCAACGGAATGTGAACGCCGGCAAGTGGCAGCAAGCCAAGCAGTTCTGCCTGCTGGACCACCCGATTGTCGAGCTGGAGGGCAAAACCCTCGGCCTGCTCGGCCACGGTGAGCTGGGCAGCGCCGTGGCGCGCCTGGCCGAAGCCTTTGGCATGCGCGTGCTGCTCGGCGCGATCCCCGGGCGTCCTGCCCGCGCTGATCGCGTGCCGCTGGATGAACTGCTGGCGCAGGTCGACGCGCTGACCTTGCACTGCCCGCTCAACGAACACACCCGCGGCTTTATCGGCGCCCGTGAACTGGCGCTGCTCAAGCCTGGCGCGTTTGTGGTCAACACCGCACGCGGCGGCTTGATCGACGAGCAGGCCCTGGCGGATGCGTTGCGCAGCGGCCACTTGGGCGGCGCGGCGACCGATGTGCTGAGCGTGGAACCACCGGTCTACGGCAACCCGCTGCTGGCCGGCGATATTCCAAGGCTGATCGTCACGCCGCACAATGCCTGGGGCAGCCGCGAAGCGCGCCAGCGCATCGTCGGCCAACTGGCCGAAAACGCCCGCGGCTTTTTCGGCGGCGCCCCGCTGCGCGTCGTGAGTTGATAAACTTCGCCCCTTTTCAAGGAGCAGACCATGGATCCGCGCAGTGAAGTACTGCTTCGCCAGGCCGAACTTTTTCAGGGCAAGCTGCTGCTGGTGGGTTTGCCTGCCGACGACTTGCTGGGGCGCTTGCCCAACGCTCACGGCTGGTGCTGGCATGCCGGCGACCAGGCGGCGCTCGACGCCCGCTTCCCGGAGCGCAGCCAGTTCGGCGTGAATGTGCCCGAGCGCGAGTTTGAGGCGGCGGTGATCTTCCTGCCCAAGTCCAAGGACCTCACCGACTACCTGCTCAATGCGGTGGCCGCGCGCCTGCCCGACGCCGAGCTGTTCCTGGTGGGGGAGAAAAAAGCCGGCATCGAAAGCGCCGCCAAGCAGATGAGCCCTTTGGGCAAACCGCGCAAGCTCGACAGCGCGCGGCATTGCCAGCTGTGGCAGATTACCGTGGCCAACGCGCCGCAGGCCGTCGAGCTGGAGAGCCTGGCACAGGTCTTCGAAGTGCCCCTGGCCGAAGGCCCTCTGAAAGTCGTGAGCTTGCCGGGCGTATTCAGCCACGGCCGTCTGGATCGCGGCACCGAGTTGTTGCTGCAGCATCTGGACAAGCTGCCCAGCGGCCATCTGCTGGACTTCGGTTGCGGTGCCGGCGTGCTGGGGGCTGCGGTCAAGCGGCGCTACCCGCACAACACCGTGACGATGCTGGATGTGGATGCGTTCGCCGCCGCCAGCAGCCGCCTGACCCTGGCCGCCAACGGTCTGGAAGCCGAAGTGCTGACCGGTGATGGCATCGACGCGGCACCGCAGGGTTTGAATGCGATTCTGACCAACCCGCCCTTCCATGTAGGCGTGCACACCGACTATTTCGCCACGGAGAATCTTCTGCGAAAAGCCGGCAAACACCTGGCAAAAGGCGGCGAACTGCGCTTGGTCGCGAACAGTTTCCTCAAGTACCAGCCCTTGATCGAGGAGCACTTGGGCATCTGTGCGATCAAGGCAGAAGGCAACGGTTTCCGCATCTACCGGGCCAAACGCGGCTGAGGCCCGTTTGAAAAAGAACGCTTGCCGAACGGGTTTTGCCTAGGCAGAATCCGCTCCGTCCTAGGGGAGTAGTCTCCCACGAGCGCCACGCTCGTCCGGCATACGTCAACATACTTGGTCAACAGACCATGGCGTATGCGACCCAGGAGTCCGCACAGACGGACCGGGGTTTGACAAGACCTATGACACGCACACCTTACCCGGGGCGGGAAGGCTGTACGTGTCATAGCCGTGTCGACCCGCCCCTGGAAACCTACCTGATGCTGGATTCACTGCTCGTTCCCACCGCAATCGTTGCCTTGGCCGAAATCGGCGACAAGACGCAACTGCTCGCGCTCATCCTTGCCGCACGCTTTCGCAAACCCTGGCCGATCATCGCCGGCATCGTTGCCGCGACCCTGGCCAACCACGCGGCCGCCGGTGCCGTGGGGGCCTGGTTCGGTAGCTTCTTCTCGGATGCGGTGTTGCATTGGATCCTGGCAGCGAGCTTCTGCGCCACGGCGCTCTGGACCCTGGTGCCGGACAAACTCGACGAGGATGAAGCCAGTACCAGCCGCAAATTCGGACCGTTCCTGACCACGTTGATTGCGTTTTTCCTCGCCGAAATCGGTGATAAGACGCAGATTGCCACGGTGATGCTGGCGGCGCAGTACCCAGAGTTGTGGCTGGTGATTATCGGGACGACCGTGGGCATGTTGATTGCCAACGTGCCGGTGGTATTGGCGGGGAATTTTGCGGCGGAGAAATTGCCGTTGACCTTGATCCGACGACTCGCGGCGACCGCGTTTTTCATTCTGGCGGTTGTGGCGGTGTACAAGGCCATGCAAAGCAGCGGGTGGATCTAAGGCGCTCATGAGCACAGTTCTGTAGTGAGCGGGCTTGCCCCGCGCGAGGCAAGCTCGCTCACTACAAAAATCCAGCCATGTGCTTATCGGTGGATCAGGATTTTTTGGCCTGCTGGTACAGCGGCATCACTTTCGGAATCGCCGCCTGCAACGACGCAATCCGGCTGTCGGACGCCGGGTGCGTACTCATGAACTCCGGTGGCGAACCTTCCGAAGCCTTGGCCATCTTGTTCCACAGCGTGATCGCCGCGTTCGGGTTGTAGCCGGCGCGGGCCGACAGCTCCAGGCCGATCAGGTCGGCTTCGTTTTCGTTGCTGCGGCTATTGGGCAAGGTCATGCCGTAGTTGGCCACGGTATCGGCCAGTGCCAGGCTGTCCTGGCCAAGGCCGAACAACGCACCGGCACCCTGCTTGGCCATCTCGATCCCGTATGCCTTGGACATGGCCTCACGGCCATGTTCACGCAAGGCGTGGGCGATTTCATGGCCCATCACCGCCGCCAGTTCGTCATCGGTCAGCTTGAGGTTATCGATCAAGGCGCTGTACACGAAGATCTTGCCGCCAGGCCCGCAGTTGGCGTTCATCTCGTCGCTCTTGATCAGGTTGACTTCCCACTGCCACTGCGCCGCATCGGGGCGGAAGGTGGGCGCCTGGGCGATCAGCCGCTTGGCGATGGCCTGCACGCGCTTGGCATTGGCGCTGGTCTTGTCCAGCTGGCCCTTGCTGCTGGCTTCGCCCAAGGTCTGCTGGTAAGACTGGGCATACATCTGGTCGACTTCCTGACTCGACAGCATGCTGAACATGTACTGCTTGCGCTCGACCCCAACGGCGCCGCCGCTGGTGGTATTGACCGACTGACACCCGGCCAGCAGCATCGCCGCAACCAACCCACTTATTACCAATGACTTCTTCATGAACACGCTCCCTGAAAACATGGCGGGTATCGTAGGCGCAGATTTGTATCGGCGCTAGATACACCTGATGTTTAAACGCTGATTTTCGGATACATCTCACCTGCCTGCGCAGCGGCGACAGATCAATCGGTTCAAGGTTTAGAGAGATGCGGCGGTTTGAGGCCGCCTTCGCGAGCAAGCCCGCTCCCACAGGTGGATCTGTGAATACATTCAAATGTGGGAGCGGGCTTGCTCGCGAAGAGGCCAGCAAAGGCAACAAAAATAGCCAATCTGTTCAAGCCGGGGTCAGGCACTCCGGGCCATTGAGCTTGGGATCATTGACCATGTTGGCCAGCACCCGCTCGCGCAGCGCAGCAGGCTCGCTGGCCAGCAAAGCCTGCAACACCGGCAGCGGCGTCTCGGGATCGAGCCAGGCTTGCTGCCCGGCCGCGTCCAGAATCAGTGGCCGGCGTTGGCTCTGCGCCGCTTGCGTCACCACCGCCGTGCTCAGCCACACCTGTTCCTGCACCGGATACGCTTCCCAGATCGCCGCAAAAAACAGCGTGGAGCCCTCCCCCGGTGTGAGCCAGTACGGGCGTTTGCGCTGGGTACCGCGCCATTCGTAGAAGCCGTTGGCCGGCAGCAGGCAACGGCGCTGGCGGAACGCTTCGCGAAACATCGGTTGCTCGGCCAGGGTTTCGGCGCGGGCGTGGGCCGGCGTGCGCGAGAGGTCGGTCAACCACGGCGGCGTCAAGCCCCAGCGGGCGCGCGCCAGGGTACGTTGGCCCTCGCTGGCGCGCTGGATCAGCACCGAATCATTCGGGGAAATGTTCCACTGGGCCTGCTGGTCGGCCGGGAAGCCCGGCAAGGCCGCAAAGGCGGGGTTCCAGCGAAACAGGGCATAACGTCCACACATGGGGCAACACGACTCTTGGCTAAACCGACGGACAGCCTAACAGACCAGCACGTCCGGGAAGCTGTCGGGTTCATCGCCCGGCACGGGTTGCGCGCCGATGTAGGCGGTAATCAGTTCGCGGGCGTAGGCGGCCTGGTCGTTGTCCACCTCCAGGCCCAGCAGGCCGAAGATGGGCAACTCGCCGGTGCCGCCGAGCAAATGGCGACCCACCAGATGCGCCTCGATCCCTTCGCTGGCAAGCATCTGTTGCAGCAGCTCGCCCTCCATCAGGTTTTCCGGTTCGTAGATTCGCTGCATCGGCGTACCTGTTATTCATTTTCGCTTCGGGTTTCGAGCATCCACTCTTCGCCATGCACTTGCAGATCGAACGTGATGGGTCGGCAGCACACCTGGCAGTCTTCTATGTAGACCTGGTCCCCACCGGACAAATCCACCGTGGTCTCGACCCCTTCACCACAATAAGGGCAATCGTACGTAGCAGTTTCCAGCATCGCAGCCTCCAAGGTGACTTGTGCGTATAATCGCCGGTCTATTCACAGGGTTATCGTTCGGCTGAGCCCATTACTCAGGCGCACCCTGGTATTTACTTCTACTTACCCTAGCCGTTTCTAACAAGAGAGCATGATGGGCGAATTCGATACCATCCGACCTTACAACGACAGCGAAGTCCCGGCAGTGCTGGCACGTCTGTTCAGGGACAAGGCCTTTCTGGACATCCTGACCCACTTCCGCTTCCCGCGCTTCGCCGGCGCCCTGGGCTGGCTGCTCAAGCCGATGATCGCCCGAAAACTGCGCCGTGAGTTCGCCGGCGTCACCACCGTGGCCACGCTGCAGGACAAAGTCGAATACTACGTCGATCACACCATTGACCGCGCGACCGACGGCGTGACCTACACCGGCGTCGAGCAGCTCAAGTCCGGTACCGCTTACCTGTTCCTGGCCAACCACCGCGATATCGTGATGGACCCGGCCTTCGTCAACTACGCGGTGTACCACGCCGGCCTGCCGACCCCCAGGATCGCCATCGGCGACAATCTGCTGCAAAAGCCGTTCGTCAGCGACCTGATGCGCCTGAACAAGAGCTTCATCGTGCACCGCTCGATCACCGGACGGAAGGAAAAGATGGCAGCGTTCAATCTGCTGTCGGCCTACATCAACCACTCGATCCGCAACGATGGCCAATCGATCTGGATCGCCCAGGCCGAAGGGCGCGCCAAGGATGGGGATGATCGCACTGAGTCGGCGATCCTCAAGATGTTCCACGTCAGCCGCAAGGATGAGCCGTTCGCCGAGGTGATCCAGTCGTTGAACCTGACGCCGGTGTCCATCAGCTACGAGTACGACCCCTGCGATACCGCCAAGGCACGCGAGTTGTATATCCGCGCGACCACGGGCACCTATTGCAAGGCACCGGGTGAGGACGACGTGAGCATCGCCCTTGGCATCACCGGCTACAAGGGACGGGTTCACATCAACTTCGCACCGCCGATCACCGAGCGTTTCGAAGACACCAAGCTGCTGGCCGTGGAAATGGACCGGCAGATTCTCGGCGGTTACCGGCTGTTTCCGGTGCATTACCTGGCGTATGCACAATGGAGCGACGCCGACCCGCAACTGCAGGTACCGACGGCGGCCGAAATATTCCCGGCGGACGAGTTGGCCAAGGCAGAGGCGGAATGGGAGCGTCGACTGGAGGAATGCCCGGCTGAACACCGGCCGTTCCTGGTGGTGCAATATGCAACGCCGGTGCGTAATCAATATCGGGTTAAAGCTGGAATCCCGCTGTAAACACCGATTAAAAATGTGGGAGCGGGCTTGCTCGCGAATGCTGTCAGTTGATGAATATGTCGACTGACACTGCGCATTCGCGAGCAAGCCCGCTCCCACATTTGTTTAGCGGTGTTTTTACAGGTGGGTGCTAAGCCAGGAAGTCGCCAACGCAAGGCCCAGGCAAACGAACCCAATGCGATACGCCAAGCGATGCGCCCGTTCGGTGCGCACATCCAGGAACAACATCGGCTGGTCGATCGCGCGGTCTTCGCTTTGCGCGCCCAGGTCGGCCATCGCGCGCTGTTCGCGCAGGCGGGTAATGAACAGCAGCGCCGCCCCTGGGCAAGCCACCGCTAAAGCAACAACATTGATCAACAGTGCGGACGACGCCATCGCAAACCTCGGTAACACAGTGTCTGGGTATCGGTTCAGATACACATCTGAACGATAGTGGCCTCCTGCGCCCGAAACGCTCCCTCCCCCATTGACGACAACTGTATCCAGTAATTTACAGCGTCACCTGAACGTCACCTTAACAGTCCACTCTGTTGCCCTTCGACGCTTTAGGAGCTTGTCATGCTGCACGCGCAAAACCAGGATCGGTTGTACCTGATCGCCCAAAGCGACGAGCAAGAGGCGCTGATCGGCGGCCTGGCGTTCAACGTGCAGGACCGCCACTGGCTGGTGTATTGCGCCCTTGGCGGGCATCAGCATGCGGACTTGCCGGAGACCGATCTGTTGACGGGGGTGAGCCTGCTGGATTTCTGTATCGACACCGCCGCGTAAAACTGCAGGCGAAAAAAAACCGGGCTCATCACTGAGCCCGGTTTTTTACAGGATCGGTTATTGCGCGCTGAGCAGCGAACCGATGCTTGGGTCCTTGAACAGACGGGTCAAGGCGTCACTCAGGACATCGCTGACCAGCTTGGTGTTGGTGTCCTGGTTCGGCGACATGCCGAAACGCTGGTTCAACGACGCTGCGTAGCGACCGCTGTAACGGCGGGTGCCGGCGGAGACGTCGGACTTGAAGGTCGCACCGATGGAGGCTTCGGTCACGTAAAGACCCTCTTTAGGCGACTGATACTTCAATTCGGCCAGGGTGACCGTCAACTGCGGCGCACCTGGCGCGTTGGGGCTGGGCGTGAACCCCAGCAAACGCACGGCAGCTTCAGCCTGGGCCTGCAATTTGGGCAGCACGTCCTGAGCGTTCACCGAAATCAGCGCAGTCTCCGGATACAGGCCGCCGCGCGAGCCGAGCGTAGGCGACGGACGACCATCGACCACACGCACCGACACCGGCTGGCCGTGGCCCACGGGGGCAAGTTGCGTGGTGATCTTCGGCTCCGGGGTCAGTTGTTGCGGGCTGTTGGCGCAGCCAACCAGGGTCAAACTGGTCAAAGTGATCAAACCGAACAACAGGCGTTGCAACATGCTCTTCTCTCCAGAAATCAGGTACCGACAGGCCGGCAGTATAGCGGGGCGCCACTGCGGGGAACCAGCATCAGTTACAACCTGTGACCCCTTCCCTCGGGAGCGGTTCGATGTCACCGATATGTCACACCCGTTACATAGGCCCGTCATCCTGGGCAGGCATGCTTGGCCTTAATTTCAGGAGGCTGATCACCATGCATTTTCTCTGGTCATTGTTCACGCGCAAGCCCGCCCTTCGTCAGTTCGCCCTGCTTGATGCGCAAGGCCGTTGCCAGGCGTTCAAAGAATGCCGCCAACCTCCCACGGGCGAGGGCTGGGTGGAAATCGATGAAATCCGCCTGAGCTGGATGCACCATCCGCTGCCTGCCCGCGCCCGTGTCAGCCCACGGCCTGCGCGGTCGCAACGGCACCAGCCGTTGGCCGCCTGACCGAACACCTAATAAAAGTCATAAAACACGCCCATTTCCCTGGCGTTCTTCGCTACAATCTCCCCCCGATTATAAGGACGTCTCCTGATCGGGCCTCGCAGCATCGTTAATGCCTCGGCATTAGCCCAAGAATCGCCCACAGAGAGCCGCCCACACAGATCGTGTGAAGCTGGCGCGCTTGCTGTATTCCTTGCAAACCACCCGCCTTTACCGAATCTGCCAGAGCTGCCATTACGCTCGGCCACTTGAGTTGTTTGCCCGTTTTGCCGTGTCGGCAAAAGTGTTGCGGGCCAGGTGCCAGACGGGGGCAGCCCTTTTTTGAGGTTCACGTCTTCAAAAGAGCGTGAAAAAAACGGGTATTCACAACTTCACAAGAGTGTGGCGAGCAAATGAATAGTTTGGCGTTTGTACAAGCACCATCAGCGTCTGGAACAGCCCAACCCAACAGGACCGAGCGCGCCTCGACAACCGGAGCTTGAGCCTGTCCGCTACGGATTGATTGCACGAATCGCACGCTTTGACCATAAGTCGAATTGCCACAGGCGCCCATGAATGCGTTCATAGGCAGATTAGCTGGCAGCAAGCGTGCGCTGAACATGCAAAGAATTGCGAATCGGACATGGCAATCCTGGCCATGGGTAACCTGGGGCAACACGTGAACCGCCCCGTCACTCCTGGCAGCCATGCCGTCAATTTGGTGCTGCAGATTTTGGAGACGCGTTAAATGGCGCATAACGAAGCAGTCGACGTCGTACTGGTAGGGGCCGGCATCATGAGTGCCACCCTGGCCGTACTGCTCAAAGAGCTCGACCCCGGCCTCAAGCTGGAAGTCGTTGAGCTGATGGATTCGGGTGCCGCGGAAAGTTCCAACCCGTGGAACAACGCCGGTACCGGCCACGCCGGGCTGTGTGAGCTGAACTACACACCCCAGGCCGCCGATGGCTCCATCGACATCAAGAAAGCCGTGCATATCAACACCCAGTTCGAGGTGTCGAAGCAGTTCTGGGCGTACCTGACCCAAAAGGGCACCTTTGGCTCGTCCAAATCCTTTATCAGCCCGGTGCCGCACCTGAGCTTCGTGCAGGGCGAAAAAGGCGTGGATTTCCTCAAGAAGCGCTTTGAAACGCTCAGCCGGCACCACGCGTTTTCGGACATGCACTACACCGAAGACCGTGGCGAGATGGCTGAGTGGATGCCGCTGATGATGCCGGGCCGCCCGCTCGACGAAAAAATCGCCGCCACCCGTGTCATGAACGGTACCGACGTCAACTTCGGCGCCCTGACGATTCAGCTGCTCAGCCACCTGACCAGCTCGGCCGATGCCCAGGTCAAATACTGCAAGCGTGTCACGGGTCTCAAACGCAACGGCGCCGGCTGGACCGTCAGCATCAAGGACGTCAACAGCGGCAACAGCCGTGAAGTGGATGCCAAATTCGTGTTCCTGGGCGCCGGTGGCGCGGCGCTGCCACTGCTGCAAGCCTCGGGCATAGAAGAAAGCAAAGGTTTCGGCGGCTTCCCGGTCAGCGGCCAATGGCTGCGTTGCGACAATCCGGAAGTGGTCAAACACCACCAGGCCAAGGTCTACAGCCAGGCCGCCGTGGGTTCGCCGCCGATGTCCGTCCCCCACCTGGACACCCGCGTGGTGGACGGCAAGAAATCCCTGCTGTTCGGGCCCTATGCCGGTTTCACCACCAAGTTCCTCAAGCACGGCTCGTTCATGGACCTGCCGCTGTCGATTCGCGCCGGCAACATCGGCCCGATGCTGGCCGTGGCGCGGGACAACATGGACCTGACCAAGTACCTGGTCAGCGAAGTGCGCCAGTCCATGGAGCAGCGCCTGGAATCCCTGCGTCGCTTCTACCCTGAGGCGAAGGCCGAAGACTGGCGCCTGGAAGTGGCCGGCCAACGGGTGCAAATCATCAAGAAAGACCCGAAAAAAGGCGGCGTGCTGCAATTCGGTACCGAACTGGTGGCGGCCAAGGACGGCTCGCTGGCGGCACTGCTGGGCGCGTCCCCAGGTGCCTCGGTGACGGTTTCGATCATGCTGGAACTGATCGAGCGCTGCTTCCCGGAAAAAGCTGCCGGTGAGTGGGCGGCCAAACTGCACGAGATCTTCCCGGCCCGGGAAAAAGTCCTGGAGACCGATGCCGAGCTGTATCGCAAGATCAACACGCAGAACAACATCAGCCTGGAACTTGTAGGAGCGAGCTTGCTCGCGAAAAACGTTAACGATGACGCAGCGCGCCTGGTTTAACGCGGTGTTCTCAGGTTCTTCGCGAGCAAGCTCGCTCCTACAGTGAAAGCGAAACGCCCCGGACTCTTGCGAGAACGGGGCGTTTTTTTATGGTTGCGGAATCAGCCGCGAGCGTTGTCGATCAGCTCGATGTACTCAGCGGCGTTACGCTGGTCCTTGATCAGGTCGACGAACGTCTGGCCATGCTCATCCTTGCCGTCGAGGTCCAGGCCGGCCTCCTTGAAAAAGCCCAGGAACCGCTCGAAATCGTCGATACGCAGGCCACGGTAGGCCTTGATCAGTTTGTGCAGGGAGGGCGAAGTTGCGTCGACCGGCTCGAAGTCCAGGAACAACTTGATCTGATCGTCGCCGATTTCGTCGCCAATCACCTGTTTCTTATCTTTACGCATTACCGACTCCAGCCTGCGGACATTACACGGAGGAGCAGTTTACCTGCGGCGCGCAAGCTTCGGAAGCGACGCAGACCCCATGTGGGAGCGGGCTTGCTCGCGAATGCGGTGGGTCATCCAACTTATCTTTAACTGATATACCGTATTCGCGAGCAAGCCCGCTCCCACATTTGGTTACTCTGTGCTCTTACTACCGTGCGCGAACAGAGCCTGTATGCAGGTCCGCCCATATATGCCCGTTGGCATAGCTGAGGAACTGTACATACACCGTGTCGTTGCGCAGCAAATCAACGATGACTCGGTATTGAGCAACGGGGTAAGACAAGGTCAAGGTTTTGCTCTTGTCGTCGTACACCGGCTTTTTCAGGCTTTTGCTTTCAGCGTCAAAATTGAGCACCACTTGGCTGATGGTCGCGCCCTTGTTCAGGGACTTGCCCTTGAGGCGGACCACCAGCGGCGAGGTCACCGGGATCGGTTGCTGGTTGGACTGGCGCTGGTTGCCCACTGTTACCGCGTACTCGGTGACCTGCAGCAATTGCTGCTGGTCAGGGGTTTCGGTACGCAGGGTGAGGTCGTCGGGCGGCAGGAACTGGCTGTGCATCAGCGCCGGGGCGGCGGCCAGGGGCAAACTCAGGGTCAGCGCCAGGGCGGCGCAGGTGCGTATCAAAAACAGGTTCATGGGCCGCTCCGTGCGAGATAGCCCAGCACTGTAGCTCAATCGAACTGCGCGAGCATCCAGCGTTGATACTCGGCCACGCCCGCATCGCCTTCACGCGGCGCCCACTCAGCCAGTTCACCCTCGCCTACCGGACGATAAGGCCCGGCTTTGCACTCGAACATCACGGTGTCGGGTGCCAGCACCACCAAGCCATGGAACACGCCGGGCGGCAGATCGACGCCGGAACATTCACCACCTGCCTGCATGATGCGCTTGGCGAGCACTTCGCCGGTTTCGCTGAACACCAGCAGGCCCAGGCTGCCTTGAACCACCAGCAAGGTTTCGGCTTTGTCGGCACTCAGATGCCGATGTGGCGGCACATAGGTGCTGGGTTGCAAGCCCACGGCCAGGCGGTGGCACGGCTCGTCCATCTGGTGGAAGTTGTGGTGGTGCCGGCCACGGGGGCTGGCGGCCGCCTTCTCGGCCAGCTCGGTAAACAATGTCTGATCAAGAAAGCGGGTCATGGTTTACATCCCTTTGACGGCGAAAATGCCATTGGCGTTGCGCCAGTAGCCTTTGTAGTCCATGCCGTAACCGAAGATGTAGCGGTCAATGCACGGCAAGCCAACATAATCGGCCTTCAGATCCGGGCGCGCCTTGCGGTCGTGGTCTTTGTCGATCAGTACGGCGGTGTGCACTTTACGCGCTCCGGCGTGTTTGCAGAAGTCGATGATCGCGCCCAGGGTGTGACCTTCGTCGAGGATGTCGTCAATGATCAGCACGTCGCGATCGATGAACGAGACTTCCGGCTTGGCTTTCCAGAACAGGTCGCCGCCGGTGGTTTCGTTGCGATAGCGGGTGGCGTGCAGGTAAGACGCCTCCAGCGGGAATTGCAGATGCGTCAGCAATTTGCCGGCGAAAATCAGGCCGCCGTTCATCACGCAGAAAACCACCGGGTTGGTGTCCGCCATTTCGCGGGTGATGTGTGCGCCGACCTTGGCGATCGCTGCTTCGACTTGCGCTTCGGTGTACAGGCAGTCAGCCTCGCGCATGATTTGACGGATATGCTCGAGATCAGCGGACATGGCGCTCTCCAAGGGGTGCGGTGGCAAGAAAAGCGAGCGAAGGTACGCTTCTCATGCGCTCCGAGCAAGCCTTTATGGACTAACGTAGGTGATGTCTATAGGACAACACCCTCGGATAGATTAATCTAGGCCGGTTTTTTTGCCCGCCGCCGGAGCCTTTCCCATGCCCACTCGCGAGATCCGCCACCCGCTGATCCGACACAAACTCGGCCTTATGCGCCGCGCCGACATTAGCACGAAGAATTTCCGTGAGCTTGCTCAGGAAGTCGGAGCGTTGCTCACTTACGAAGCCACCAAGGATCTGCCCTTGGAAACCTACGATATTCAAGGCTGGGCGGGAACCGTCCAGGTCGAGAAAATCGCCGGTAAGAAAATCACCGTCGTGCCTATCCTGCGCGCCGGTATCGGCATGCTCGAAGGCGTCCTCAGCCTGATCCCGGGCGCCAAGGTCAGCGCCGTGGGCGTAGCGCGCAATGAACAAACCTTGCAGGCCCACACCTACCTGGAAAAACTCGTCCCGGAAATCGATGAGCGCCTGGCGATGATCATCGACCCGATGCTCGCCACCGGCAGTTCCATGGTCGCCACCATCGACCTGCTGAAAAAAGCCGGCTGCAAGGACATCCGCGCCATGGTGCTGGTGGCTGCGCCCGAAGGCATTGCCGCCGTCGAGAAAGCCCACCCGGACGTGCAGATCTACACGGCGTCCATCGACGAACGCTTGAACGAACACGGCTACATCATCCCAGGCCTTGGCGATGCCGGTGACAAGATCTTCGGCACCAAGCAGAAGGACGGTTGAGCATGCAGGATGAATTCAACGACCCGCTTTGGCGCCAGATCCTGTCTGGCGCACAAATGCTCTTCGTGGCATTTGGCGCGCTGGTGTTGATGCCGCTGATCACAGGCCTTGATCCAAACGTCGCACTGTTCACCGCGGGCCTGGGCACGTTGCTGTTCCAGGTGGTGACCGGGCGCCAGGTACCGGTCTTCCTGGCGTCGAGCTTCGCCTTCATTACCCCGATCATTCTCGCCAAGGACCAGTTCGGCCTCGCGGCGACCATGGGCGGGGTGATGGCGGCCGGTTTCGTTTACACCTTCCTCGGCGCGGCGGTGAAGATCAAAGGCACCGGTTTTATCGACCGGCTGCTGCCGCCGGTGGTGATCGGGCCGGTGATCATTTCCATCGGCCTGGCGATGGCGCCGATCGCCGCGAACATGGCGATGGGCAAGTCCGGAGACGGTGCCGAGCTGATCCATTACCAGACCGCCATGATGATCTCGATGCCGGCGCTGCTTACGACCCTGATCGTAGCGGTATTCGGCAAGGGCATTTTCCGCCTGGTGCCGATCATTTCCGGCGTGCTGGTGGGTTTTGCCATGGCGTTCTACTTTGGCGTGGTTGACACCGCAAAGATCGCCGCCGCGCCGTGGTTCGCCTTGCCCCATTTCACCGCGCCGGAATTCAACTGGCAGGCGATCCTGTTTATCGTCCCGGTGGCCCTGGCCCCGGCGATCGAACACATTGGCGGTGTGATTGCGGTGGGCAGCGTGACCGGTCGCGACTACCTGAAGAAGCCCGGCCTGCACCGCACCCTGCTGGGTGACGGCATTGCCACCACGGCCGCCGGCCTGTTTGGCGGCCCACCGAACACCACCTACGCCGAAGTGACCGGTGCGGTGATGCTGACCAAGAACTACAACCCTAAGATCATGACCTGGGCGGCGGTGTTTGCCATCAGCCTGGCATTTATCGGTAAGTTCGGCGCGCTGCTGCAGAGTATTCCGGTGCCGGTGATGGGCGGGATTCTGTGCCTGCTGTTCGGCTCGATTGCGGCGGTGGGCATGAATACCCTGATCCGCCACAGGATTGACCTCGGCGAAGCGCGCAACCTGGTGATTGTGTCAGTGACCCTGGTGTTCGGGATTGGTGGTGTGCTGGTCGGCACCGGCGACGGCCCGGATGATTTCGGCCTCAAGGGCATCGCCCTGTGTGCGGTAGTCGCGATTGGCTTGAACCTGCTGCTGCCGGGCAACGATGGCTGGAAGACCAAGAAGCCGGATGAGCCGTTGCTCTAAGTAACGCGACAAAACCAAATGTGGGAGCGGGCTTGCTCGCGAAGGCGGTGCATCAGTCAAACATGTATCGACTGACACTCCGCTTTCGCGAGCAAGCCCGCTCCCACATTTTTGATTTTCAGTGTGGCTTAGAGCTCACCAAGCCCATCGATCAACGCCTGGTTCTGCTCCGGCGTACCGATGCTGATCCGCAGGAACTGGGCGATGCGCGCCTGCTTGAAATGGCGCACGATCACACCCTGCTCACGCAACTTGGCCGCCAGGCCGGCTGCATCGTGCCGTGGGTGGCGCGCGAATATGAAATTGGCCGCTGACGGCAGCACCTCAAAGCCTTTAACCTCCAGCTGTGCGACCAGCGTGTTGCGGCTGTCGATCACCAACCGGCAGGTCTTATCGAAGTACTCACGGTCGTCGAACGCGGCCGCCGCGCCGGCAATCGCCAGGCGATCCAATGGATAGGAGTTGAAGCTGTTCTTGACCCGCTCCAGCGCCTCGATGAGGTCCGGGTGGCCAACGGCCAGGCCCACACGCAAACCGGCCAGTGAGCGCGATTTGGACAGGGTCTGCGTCACCAGCAAGTTGGGGTAGCGGTCCACCAGGCTGATGGCCGTCTCGCCTCCGAAGTCGATATAGGCTTCATCCACCACCACTACCGAATCCGGGCTGGCCTTAAGGATCTGTTCCACCGCGTCCAGCGCCAGCACGCAGCCGGTCGGCGCGTTCGGGTTGGGGAGGATGATCCCCCCGTTGGGCTTGGCATAGTCTGCCACGCGGATCTGGAACTGTTCGTCCAGCGGCACCGGGTAGGATGTGATGCCGTAGAGGCCGCAGTAGACCGGATAAAAGCTGTAGCTGATGTCCGGGAACAACAGCGGCAAATCGTGCTGGAACAAGCCATGGAAAATGTGCGCGAGGACTTCGTCGGACCCGTTGCCGAGAAACACCTTTCCTGCGTCGATCCCATAATACGTGGCCACCGCCTGCTTGAGCAGGTCGCTGTTGGGGTCCGGGTACAGACGCAGGTTGTCGTTCAGCTCGGCCTGCATCGCCGCCAATGCCTTGGGCGATGGGCCGTAGGGGTTTTCATTGGTGTTGAGCTTGACCAGCTTGGTCAGTTTCGGCTGCTCGCCGGGCACGTAAGGCACGAGGTCCTTGACGAAGGGGCTCCAGAATTTGCTCATGCCTCAGTTCCCCTCTTCCAGGATGCGGTATTCGGCGCTGCGGGCGTGGGCGCTCAGGGACTCGCCACGGGCGAGGACCGAAGCGGTCTTGCCCAGCTCGGAAGCGCCCTGTGGCGAGCAGAAGATAATCGACGAGCGCTTCTGGAAGTCATACACCCCCAGCGGCGACGAGAAACGCGCGGTGCCGGAGGTCGGCAGCACGTGGTTGGGGCCCGCACAATAGTCACCCAGGGCTTCACTGGTGTGACGGCCCATGAAGATCGCACCGGCATGGCGAATTGACGGCAGCCAGGCTTGTGGATCGGCTACGGACAGTTCCAAGTGTTCCGGCGCAATGCGGTTGGCCACGTCAATGGCCTGCGCCATGTCACGCACCAGGATCAGCGCACCGCGGCCATTGATCGATTTCTCGATGATCTCGGCGCGATCCATGGTCGGCAACAGCTTATCGATGCTGGCGGCGACCTTGTCGAGAAACTCGGCGTCCGGGCTGACCAGGATGGCCTGGGCGTCTTCGTCGTGCTCGGCCTGGGAGAACAGGTCCATGGCGATCCAGTCCGGATCGGTCTGGCCGTCACAGACCACGAGGATTTCCGAGGGACCGGCGATCATGTCGATACCGACCTGGCCGAATACGTGGCGCTTGGCGGTGGCGACATAAATGTTGCCGGGGCCGACCACTTTGTCGACCTTCGGCACGCTTTCGGTGCCATAGGCCAGGGCCGCGACGGCCTGGGCACCACCGATGGTGAACACACGGTCGACCCCGGCGATGCAGGCAGCCGCCAGCACCAGTTCGTTGATTTCACCGCGCGGCGTCGGCACGACCATGACCACTTCGGTCACGCCCGCCACTTTGGCCGGGATTGCGTTCATCAGTACCGACGACGGGTAGGACGCCTTGCCACCCGGCACGTACAGACCGGCGCGGTCCAGGGGCGTGACCTTCTGGCCGAGCACGGTGCCATCGGCCTCGGTGTAGTTCCAGGAGTCCTGTTTCTGTTTTTCGTGGTAGCTGCGCACGCGCGCCGCCGCCACTTCAAGAGCTTCGCGCTGCGGCGCGGTGATGCGCGTCAAGGCCAGCTCGAGGCGTTCGCGCGGCAGGATCAGGTCGGCCATGGATTTGACATCCAGGCCATCGAACTGACGGGTAAAGTCCACCAGCGCCGCATCCCCGCGCTCGCGCACGGCCTTGATGATGTCGAGCACCCGCAGGTTGACCGAGTCGTCGGACACGCTTTCCCAGCTCAGCAGATGATCCAGATGATGGGCGAAATCCGGGTCGGCAGCGTTGAGTCGGGCAATTGCAGTGGACGTGGTCATAGCGAGGGCCTCATAGGATTGGCAAAACTCAGGCGCCCTAAACTACCGTTCGCTCCGCTTGGGCACCTGAGAATTCTGGCTATGAGGCGGATAGACGGGCGCAGCCTTCGGGCTACGCGGGTGAGTCAACCGCGGTGTCGAGACTCCACTGCGGTGCGCAGGGTGTCGATCAACGCCTGGATACGGGCGTGCTGCATTTTCATCGAAGCTTTGTTGACGATCAGGCGGGAGCTGATGTCGGCAATGAAATCCTGGGGTTCCAGGCCATTGGCGCGCAGGGTGTTGCCAGTGTCGACCACGTCGATGATCTTGTCGGCCAGGCCGATCAGCGGCGCCAGCTCCATCGAACCATAGAGCTTGATGATGTCGACCTGACGCCCTTGCTCGGCGTAGTAGCGCTTGGCAACGTTGACGAACTTGGTGGCCACGCGCAGACGCCCTTTTGGCTCGACGTCGCCGACACGGCCGGCGGTCATCAGCTTGCACAAGGCGATACGCAGGTCCAATGGCTCGTACAGGCCCTGGCCGCCGTATTCCATCAGTACGTCTTTACCGGCGACGCCCAGGTCGGCCGCGCCATGTTCCACGTAGGTCGGCACGTCGGTAGCCCGCACGATCAGAAGGCGAACATCGTCCTGGGTCGTGGGAATGATCAGCTTGCGGCTCTTGTCCGGATTCTCGGTCGGCACGATGCCCGCTTCAGCCAGAAGCGGCAAAGTATCGTCAAGGATGCGGCCCTTGGACAGTGCGATGGTCAACATGGGAAACGTCAATCCTTCATCAGACTATTGCTGCCTGGTCGCATACGGCGCCAGACACAGATCGAGGCCATTACAGCCTCGATTTGAAACAGATTCAGCATACCGCCCGGTGCCTTGTAGTGAGCGGGCTTGCCCCGCGCTGGGTTGCGTAGCGCCCCCCAAAACGGGACTGCTACGCAGTCCAACGCGGGGCAAGCCCGCTCGCCACAGTGACAAAGTTCGCAGCTACCGGAACTAGCCCGGTACGCGGCGGATTTTGGCGCCGAGCATCTGCAGTTTCTCTTCGATGCACTCATAACCACGGTCTATGTGGTAGATGCGGTCGATCAGGGTATCGCCTTCGGCGATCAGCGCCGAGATTACCAGGCTGGCCGAAGCCCGCAGGTCGGTCGCCATGACGGGCGCGCCCTTGAGCTTTTCAGTGCCGGTCACGATGGCGGTGTTGCCTTCGACCTGGATCTTCGCGCCCATGCGGTGCAGTTCGTACACGTGCATGAAGCGGTTTTCGAAGATGGTCTCGATGACGGCACCGGTGCCTTCGGCAATCGCGTTCAGGGAAATGAACTGTGCCTGCATGTCGGTCGGGAACGCCGGGTACGGAGCAGTACGCACGTTGACGGCTTTTGGTCGCTTGCCGTGCATGTTCAGTTCGATCCAGTCTTCACCGGTAGTGATTTCGGCACCGGCTTCGCGCAGTTTTTCCAGGACCGCTTCCAGGATGGTCGGATCGGTGTCCTTGACCTTGACGCGGCCACCGGTGACGGCGGCGGCAACCAGGTAGGTACCGGTCTCGATGCGGTCGGGCATCACTTTGTAGGTTGCGGTGTGCAGACGCTCAACACCATCGATGGTGATGGTGTCGGTGCCGGCACCGGAAACCTTCGCGCCCATGGCGTTCAGGAAGTTGGCCAGGTCAACCACTTCCGGCTCGCGCGCGGCGTTTTGCAGTACGCTGCGGCCTTTGGCCAGGGCAGCGGCCATCATGATGTTCTCGGTACCGGTCACGCTGACGGTATCAAAGAAGAAGCTGGCGCCACGCAGGCCGCCTTCCGGCGCCTTGGCCTTGATGTAGCCGCCTTCGACGTCGATGATTGCACCCATGGCTTCCAGGCCGCGAATGTGCAGGTCAACCGGACGCGAGCCGATGGCGCAGCCGCCAGGCAATGCAACTTCGGCTTCGCCGAAACGCGCGACCATCGGACCGAGCACCAGGATCGACGCACGCATGGTTTTCACCAGCTCGTACGGGGCGATCAGGGTCTTGATGGTGCGTGGGTCGATTTCAACCGAGAGCTTTTCGTCGATCACAGGCTCAATGCCCATGCGACCGAAAAGCTCGATCATGGTGGTGATGTCGTGCAGGTGCGGCAGGTTGGCCACGGTCACCGGGCCATCACACAGCAGGGTCGCTGCCAGGATCGGCAAGGCGGAGTTTTTTGCACCGGAGATGCGAATTTCGCCATCAAGGCGGGCACCGCCGGTAATAATCAATTTATCCATAAGAACTCTCGACGCCTTGGGGGCTCAGGTGCGCTCGGCCCAGGCCGCGCGGCTGAAAAATTTCATAGTGACCGCATGGATGCTGCCATCGGTGATCCACGGGTTCAAATGGGCATAGATCTGCTGCTGACGCTTGACCGGGCTAAGTGCCGCCAGTTCATCGCTAATCACATTCAACTGGAAGTTGCAGCCTTCGCCTTCAACTTCTACGGTCGTTTCCGGCAGCTTTCCTTCAAGAAAGCTCTTAACTTCTAGGGCCTGCATGCTCAACCTCTATCGGCGCCCAGTGCGCGCGGGTCGCACATCATACAAAAAAGCCCCGCGCCTGCGAACCCCGCATGGCAGGACTCTGACGGGGGGCTTCTCTAATAAACGTGTATTAAGGATGCATCAACAGCTCGTTCAAGCCGGAGACCTCGGCAATTTCGCGCATGTCTTCCGGCATCGCGCGGATGCTGACCGGTTTTTTGGCTGCCTCAGCGTCACGCATGAAGCACAGCAGCAACGATAAACCGACACTGCTGGACTTCGTCACCGCCGAGCAGTCCAGCACCAGCGCAGGCGCGGTGCTGGTCTTGATCAGTGCCTGGCCCTGCTTGCGCAGGCCAGGCCCGGTGCGGTAATCCAGCACGCCGCTGAGGAACAGCTCGCCGGCGTCGCCGAGACGAACGGCCGACTCGGTCATTGCGCGGGCTTCCCGGCAGCTTTATCGGTTTCTTCCTTGGCCTTGGCGACTTCACCGGCCCAACCATTGATGGTTTTGTCCAGGTCGTTGCCATTGCGCTGCATGGCATCGGCGAACTGGTCACGGAACAGCTTGCCAATGTTGATGCCGTTGATGATCACGTTACGCAGCTTCCACTCGCCGTTGACCTTCTCCAGCGTGTACTGCACAGGGTAGACGGCGCCGTTGTTGCCCTTGACGCTCATGTTCACGCTGGTGCGATCGCCGGACTCATCCCCGGCTGGAGCGACGGTGATGCCCTGGTTGTTGTATTCAAGCAGCGCATTGCCGTAAAACTGGAACAGGCCTTTCTTGAAGTTTTCCTGGAAGGTCTGCATCTGGGCGGGTGTTGCCTTGCGCGAATACTTGACCGTCATGATGCTGCGCGAGATGCCTTCGGCATCGACCACCGGGCCAACAATAGTGTTGAGCGCATTGTAGAACTGGGTTGGATCCTGTTTGTACTTTTCCTTGTTGGCTGAAAGGTCAGCCAACATCTTGTTGGTCGTGTCCTGCACCAGCTCGTGTGCAGAACCTGCTGCGTTGGCCATCAAAGGCAGCGCTGCAAGCAGTACCAGGAGGCCACGTCGCAAGGTAGAGATCATGTACAGATTCCTCATTTGGCGTCTTTGTTGACCGTATTAAGCAGGAATTTACCGATCAGGTCTTCAAGCACCAGCGACGACTGTGTGTCGTGGATTGTCGAACCATCCTTGAGCAGAGCTGTTTCCCCGCCCACGCTGACACCGATGTATTTCTCGCCCAGCAAACCCGCGGTGAGGATAGATGCAGTGGAGTCGGTCGGCAGGTTATCCACCTTCTTATCCAGTTGCATGGTCACTCGACCGGTGAAGCTGTCGCGGTCCAGATCGATTGCCGTGACCTTGCCGATCGTTACACCGGCCATGGTCACTTTAGCTCTGACAGTCAAACCGGCGATATTGTCGAAGTACGCGTAAAGTTTATAGGTATCGGCGGTGGGGCTGGCCGACAGGCCGCTGACTCGCAGGGCCAACAACAGTAAAGCCAGGATGCCAGCCAGCAAGAAAAGGCCGACACCGATTTCCACAGTGCGGTTTTGCATCAGAAATCTCCAAACATCAAGGCGGTCAAAATGAAGTCAAGGCCCAGTACCGCCAGCGAGGCGTACACAACGGTCTTGGTGGTGGCGCGACTGATCCCTTCTGAGGTGGGTTCACAGTCGTAGCCTTGGAATACGGCGATCCAGGTCACTACAAAGGCGAAGACGATGCTCTTTATGATGCCGTTGAGCACGTCACCGCTGAAGGTCACACTGTTTTGCATGTTGCCCCAGTAGGAGCCGTCGTAGACGCCCAACCAGTCAACCGCCACCCACGAACCGCCCCAGATACCCACCACGCTGAAGATCATCGCCAGCAGAGGCAGGGAAATGAAACCGGCCCACAGGCGCGGCGCAACAATATACTTGAGCGGGTCCACGCCGATCATTTCCAGGCTGGACAATTGCTCGGTGGACTTCATGTTGCCGATTTCGGCGGTCAGCGCAGAACCGGCGCGACCCGCAAACAGCAATGCCGTAACCACCGGCCCGAGTTCGCGCAACAGCGTCAGGGCGACCATCTGCCCAACGGCCTGCTCCGAACCGTAGCCGGAAAGGATATTGAAGCCCTGCAACGCCAGCACCATGCCGATGAAGATACCCGACACCACAATAATGACCAGCGACATCACGCCAACTGAATGCAGCTGCTTGATCAGCAGGCCAAAACCGCCGCCAATGCCACCACGGCCAAGCAAGGCGTGAAACAGGAAAATCGTCGAACGGCCCAGCACTTCGACAACGTCGATGCCCGAGCGACCGAAAAGGCGAACCTTCTCGATAAGAGATGTCTTGCGCATCAGCGCTTCCCCAGAAGATCTGAGCGGTAATCCGCTGCCGGAAAGTGAAAAGGCACAGGGCCATCGGGATCGCCGGTCATGAATTGGCGAATGCGCGGGTTGTCGGCGTTCATCAGTTCCTCGGGCGTGCCTTGGCCCAGCACCTGGCCATCGCCCACTACATAGAGGTAATCGGCAATGCTCGCGGTTTCTGCAAGATCATGGGAAACCACGATGCTGGTTATGCCCAGCGCATCGTTGAGCAAGCGGATCAGACGTACCAGCACGCCCATGGCGATGGGATCCTGACCAACAAAAGGCTCGTCGTACATGAGTATCTGCGGGTCGAGGGCGATGGCACGCGCCAGGGCGACACGACGCTTCATGCCGCCGGACAGTTCGTCGGGCATCAGGTCGATGGCACCGCGAAGGCCTACGGCCTGCAATTTCAGCAACACAATGTCACGAATCATTTCATCAGGCAGCTGGGTATGCACCCGCAACGGAAAGGCCACGTTCTCGAACACATCGAGGTCAGTGAACAGTGCACCACTCTGGAAGAGCACACCCATGTGCTTGCGCGCGTCGAACAGATCGCTGCGCGACAGGGTCGGCAGGTTCTGGCCGTTGACCCACACTTCGCCGGCGCTGGGGCGCAATTGCATGCCCATCAGGCGCAACAGGGTGGTCTTGCCGCTGCCGGAAGGCCCCATGATGCCCGTGACCTTGCCGCGGGGAATGCGAATATCGACGTTATTGAAGATGCTGCGCGTCCCGCGCTTGAAGGAAAGGCCCTTCAGCTCGACCGCGTAGGCGTTATCGGCACTCATCTAAACTCCTTGGGATGCAGCCTCTCACTCAGACACCACGCTTGCGACAAACGTTTGCAACGCCTGTGCAAATAACTCGCATTAGTTGGCGCATGGGCAGGGCGGGCCGAACTGGCGGCGAACTATATCACTGCTGGTACAAGTCGCCCAAGGCCGGAACTGCGCTAGTTCAGATTGGAGGCAGGGAAAAAACGTTGTTTGAGATGAATCTCACGCGCATCGCGTACAAACCCTGACGAACTTGCGTGAGGGAATTGATCATTACCGTTATAATCGCCGACTTTTCGTCAGGCTATACGATTCAGACATGAGCCAATCCAGCGACCTTATCCAATCCGCGCAACGCACCATCCGCCTCGAGCTTGAAGCCGTAGAAGGCTTGCTGGCCCATATCGACGCAGATTTCGTACGCGCCTGCGAGATGATTCTGGCCAGCAAGGGCCGAGTGGTCGTGGTCGGCATGGGCAAATCGGGTCACGTCGGCAACAAGATCGCCGCCACGCTGGCCAGCACCGGGACCACCGCGTTCTTCGTGCACCCGGCCGAGGCCAGCCATGGCGACATGGGCATGATCACCAAGGATGACATCATCCTGGCACTATCCAACTCTGGCACCACCAACGAAATCGTGACCCTGCTGCCGCTGATCAAGCGCCTGGGCATCCAGATGATCAGCGTCACCGGCAACCCGGAATCGACACTGGCCAAGGCCGCCGAAGTAAACCTCAACGTTCACGTGGCCCACGAGGCCTGCCCGCTGAACCTGGCGCCAACCTCCTCCACGACCGCCGCGCTGGTCATGGGCGATGCCTTGGCCGTGGCGTTGCTGGAAGCCCGCGGCTTTACCGCCGAGGACTTCGCGTTTTCGCACCCGGGCGGTGCCCTGGGACGTCGCCTGCTGTTGAAAGTCGAAAACGTCATGCACTCGGGCGATGAATTGCCCCACGTCCAGCGCGGCACGCTGCTCAAGGACGCGCTGATGGAAATGACCCGCAAGGGCCTTGGCATGACTGTGATCCTGGAAGCCGATGGGCGCCTGGCCGGCGTATTCACCGACGGTGATTTGCGCCGCACCCTGGACCGCGCCATCGATATTCACACTGCCACCATTGATGCGGTGATGACGCCCCACGGCAAGACCGCTCGCCCTGAAATGCTCGCAGCCGAAGCATTGAAGATCATGGAAGACCACAAGATCGGCGCATTGGTGGTGGTCAATAGTGATGACCGTCCGATTGGCGCCCTGAACATGCACGACTTGCTGCGTGCGGGAGTGATGTAGATGAGCAGCGACCTGTTGCAACGCGGCAAGCACATCAAGCTGGCGATTTTCGACGTCGACGGCGTGCTGACCGATGGCCGCCTGTATTTCCTCGAGGACGGCAGCGAATTCAAGACGTTCAACACCCTCGACGGCCAGGGCATCAAAATGCTGATGGCGGCGGGCGTGCAGACGGCGATTATCAGCGGCCGAAAAACCCCCGTTGTGGAACGCCGCGCACAAAACCTGGGAATTGCTCACCTGTATCAGGGCCGTGAGGATAAACTGGTGGTCCTGGACGAGCTTCTTGGCCAACTCAACCTAAGCTATGAGCAGGTCGCCTACCTGGGCGACGACCTTCCCGACCTGCCGGTGATTCGCCGAGTGGGCCTGGGCATGGCCGTCGCCAATGCGGCGGCGTTTGTTCGCGAGCACGCCCATGGCGTCACCACCGCCCGTGGCGGTGAAGGCGCCGCCCGCGAGTTCTGCGAGCTGATCCTGCGTGCCCAGGGCAGCCTTGAAGCGGCCCACGCCGCCTACTTATAGAGCGTTTTATGCTGAGCAAAAAGATTCGCAACTTCCTGCTATTCGGGGTCATCGCCGCGCTGTTCCTGGCGGTGGGCTACTGGAATATCAGCCCGGAGCGCTTTCTCGACCAGCCTGCCGCGCAGGTTGACGAAGGCACTATCGATTATTACGCCACCAATGCCAGGAGCGTGCAGTTCCTGCCCGATGGCAAGTTGCAGTACGAGATGACCTCAGACAAGGTCGAGCATGTCAAAGCCAGCGAAGTCACGCTGCTGACCAATCCCGACATGAACATTTACCGCGGCACCGAGTTCCCGTGGCACGTCACCAGTAAGCGTGGTGAGGTCAACCCGGACGGTACCGAGGTGGAACTGATCGACTCGGTGCGCGTTGCGCGTACTGACGATAAAAACCGCGACACCGTGATTACCAGCAGTCGCATGACCGTATTCCCGCAGAAGCAATATGCGCAGACCGAGCAAGACGTTAGAATCGACGGCGCTGGCGGTGTATCGACTGGCAAGGGAATGAAAGCGTATTTGAAAGAAAGCAGGATACACCTGCTATCGAACGTAAGAGGACAGTATGAGGCTCGTTAAAACTCTCCCTATTTTGCTCGGCCTGGGCGCAGCACTGGGAAGCGTGAGCGCCTGGGCTCTGCCGAACGATAGCCAGCAGCCGATCCACATTTCGGCTGACGATGCGCAACTGGACGATAAGCAAGGCGTCGCCACCTACACGGGCGGTGTAATCATCACCCAGGGCTCGATGAAGATCACCGGCAACACGGTGACGCTGACTCGCACGCAGGCCGGCGACATCGACGTGGTGACCTCGGTGGGTAACCTGGCTTACTTCGAACAGAAGCAAAAAGCAGAAGATCCTGGCCCGATGAAGGGCTATGGCAAAACTATCCAATATCATGCGCAGCAAAATCGCATCGTTCTGATCGACCAGGCGAAGGTGCTCAGTGCTGACGGTAACTCTACCGAAGGCGAGAAGATCGTTTACAACACGCAGACCCAGGTCGCGCAGGCTGGGCGTGCCAACGGCACCAAGGTCAGCGCGCCACGCCCACGCATCGACATGGTTATCCAGCCGAAGAAGAAGGCCGAGTAATGGCAACCCTGAAAGCCCAGCATCTGGCCAAGGCCTATAAAAGCCGTCAGGTCGTGCGCGACGTCAGCCTGTCGATCGACAGCGGCCAGATCGTCGGCTTGCTTGGCCCCAACGGCGCCGGCAAGACCACCTGCTTCTACATGATCGTCGGCCTGGTCCAGGCGGATCAGGGTCGTGTATTGATCGATGACCTGGACGTGAGCCACCAGCCGATGCACGGCCGTGCCCGCGCCGGTATTGGCTATCTGCCGCAGGAAGCGTCGATCTTTCGCAAACTGTCGGTAGCCGACAACATCATGGCCATTCTCGAGACCCGCAAGGAACTCGACCGTGACGGCCGCCGCAAAGAGCTGGAAAGCCTGCTGCAGGAATTTCACATCAACCACATCCGCGACAACCTCGGCATGAGCCTTTCCGGCGGTGAACGTCGTCGTGTAGAAATCGCTCGCGCCCTGGCCACCGCACCCAAGTTCATCCTGCTGGACGAACCGTTTGCCGGCGTCGACCCAATTTCCGTTGGGGATATCAAGCAGATCATCCATCACCTCAAGGCCAAGGGCATTGGCGTGCTGATCACCGACCACAACGTCCGTGAGACCCTCGATATCTGCGAAACCGCGTATATCGTCAACGATGGCCAGCTGATCGCCGAGGGCGATTCCGCCACCATCCTGGCCAACGAGCTGGTCAAGGAAGTGTACTTGGGTCATGAGTTCCGCCTGTAAGCCAGCCTGTCTGAAAAAGGCGGTGAAAGGCCGTTTGCCAAGGTGCGCGGGAGTCAATGAAAACCTCCGGATTTTTATTGTTACCGCGCTCTAGGCAAAGCCCCCGATATCAGGCATATAATTTGCTTATGTTTGGCGCTCACGCGCCCTGTCGTGGATGGCGCATTGCGCCGGCGAATAAGGTGTTAAGCCCCTGCCATGAAACCATCGCTAGTCCTGAGAATGGGCCAGCAGCTGACGATGACACCGCAGCTGCAACAGGCCATCCGCCTGCTCCAATTGTCGACCCTGGACCTGCAACAGGAAATCCAGGAGGCCCTGGAATCCAATCCGATGCTCGAACGCCAAGAAGAAGGCGACGACTTCGATAATGCGGACCCGCTGGCCGACAACATCGAGCAAAAACCCAATTCCGACGTGCAGGAACCCTCCTACCAGGAAACCGCCCCCACGGTGGACAACCTTGAGGAAGGTGACTGGAACGAACGCATTCCCAACGAACTTCCCGTCGACACCGCCTGGGAAGACGTCTACCAGACCAGCGCCAGCAGCCTGCCCAGCAACGATGATGACGAGTGGGACTTTACTACCCGTACTTCTGTTGGCGAGAGCTTGCAGAGCCACCTGCTGTGGCAACTGAACCTTGCACCGATGTCGGACACCGATCGCTTGATCGCCGTGACCCTGATCGATTGCATCAACAATCAGGGCTACCTGGACGAGACACTAGAGGAAATCCTCGAGGCGTTCGACCCGGAGCTGGACATCGAGCTGGACGAAATCGAAGCCGTCCTGCATCGCATCCAGCAATTCGAGCCCGCCGGTATCGGCGCGCGCAATCTCAGCGAATGCCTGCTGCTGCAACTGCGCCAGCTGCCCGCCAAGACCGCCTGGCTCGCCGAGGCCCAGCGTCTGGTCACCGATTACATCGACCTGCTGGGCAGCCGCGACTACAGCCAGTTGATGCGCCGCATGAAGCTCAAGGAAGACGACCTGCGCCAGGTCATCGAGCTGGTACAGAGCCTTAACCCGCGCCCTGGCTCGCAGATCGAGTCCAGCGAGGCCGAATATGTAGTCCCCGACGTGATCGTGCGCAAGGACAACGAGCGCTGGCTGGTGGAATTGAACCAGGAGTCGGTGCCGCGCCTGCGGGTCAATCCGCAATATGCCGGTTTCGTGCGCCGCGCCGATACCAGCGCCGACAACACCTTCATGCGTAACCAACTGCAGGAAGCGCGCTGGTTCATCAAGAGCCTGCAAAGCCGCAACGAAACCCTGATGAAAGTCGCCACCCAGATCGTCGAGCACCAGCGCGGCTTCCTGGAATACGGCGACGAAGCGATGAAGCCGCTGGTGCTGCATGACATCGCCGAGGCGGTAGGCATGCACGAATCGACGATTTCCCGGGTAACGACGCAAAAATTCATGCATACCCCACGGGGTATATATGAGCTGAAATACTTTTTCTCCAGCCATGTGAGCACCTCCGAAGGCGGCGAATGCTCGTCCACGGCGATCCGCGCGATCATCAAGAAACTGGTTGCCGCGGAAAATCAGAAAAAGCCATTGAGTGACAGTAAGATCGCTGGTTTACTGGAGGCACAAGGCATTCAGGTCGCCCGTCGAACCGTCGCCAAGTACCGCGAGTCCCTCGGGATCGCGCCTTCCAGCGAGCGTAAGCGTTTGATGTGACGGGCGGGCCGCAGCGTTCCAGTGGCAGGTATTCCTTACCTGTCGCTTTATGCACTGGCAACGAAGGAGAAGCTGTATGCAAGTCAACATCAGTGGACACCATGTAGAAGTCACCCCTCCGATGCGCGAATACGTCGAGCAGAAGCTGAAGAAGCTTGAAGGACATTTCGACAAGATCACCAACGTGCAGGTCATCATGAAGGTCGATAAGCTTCAGCAGAAAATCGAGGCGACCCTTCAGATTCCCGGTGGCGAAGTGGTTGCTAACGCCGAGCATGAAGACATGTATGCATCGATCGACTTGCTCACCGACAAGCTTGACCGCCAACTCAAAAAGCATAAGGAAAAGAATCTGCACCTGATGCAAGGTACAGGTCGTTAACTCCCCCCCCATGATCCGACTTGAAACCATCCTGACCCCCGGCCGTTCCCTTGTGAACGTGCCGGGCGGCAGTAAAAAGCGCGCCCTTGAACAAATTGCCAACCTGATCAGCAGCCAAGTGCCTGAGCTGGAGATGCAAGATGTTTTCGAGGCCCTGATTGCCCGTGAAAAACTCGGTTCCACCGGTTTTGGCAACGGCATCGCCATTCCTCACTGCCGCCTGAAAGGCTGCGAGACACCGGTCAGCGCCCTGCTGCATCTGGACGCTCCCATTGATTTTGACGCCATCGACGGCGCCCCGGTTGACCTGCTGTTTGTATTGCTGGTCCCACAGGCCGCCACCGATAAACACCTGGAACTGCTTCGGCAGATCGCCAGCATGCTCGACCGCAAGGAAGTACGCGACAAATTGCGCAGTGCCAGCAGCAACGAGGCGCTGTACCAGGTTGTCCTGGATGAACAGAACGGGCAGTAACCATGCGTTTGATCATCGTCAGCGGCCGTTCCGGCTCGGGTAAAAGCACCGCCCTCAATGTTCTTGAGGACAGCGGTTTCTACTGTATCGACAACCTGCCCGCCGGCCTGCTGCCGGAACTGGCCGAGCGCGCACTGATCCACACGGAGCTGGCGCAGCCGCTGGTCGCGGTTTCGATCGACGCCCGCAACCTGCCAAGCCACCTCTCACGGTTCCCCGAACTGCTCGAGGAAGTGCGCGCCAAGCACATCCATTGCGACGTGCTGTACCTGGACGCCGACGAAGAGACCCTGCTCAAGCGCTTCTCCGAGACCCGTCGACGTCACCCCCTCAGCAGCGCCCAGCGTTCGCTGGCCGAAGCCATCGAAGACGAAACCAAGCTGCTGGGGCCGATCATTGACCTGGCCGACCTCAAGATCAATACCACCAGCCTCAACCTGTATCAGTTGCGCGATGCCATAAAACTGCGCCTGTTGAACCAGCCGGAGCCGGGCACGGCGTTTCTAGTGGAGTCGTTTGGCTTCAAGCGGGGCATGCCGGTGGATGCCGATCTGGTATTCGATGTGCGCTGCCTGCCAAACCCCTACTGGAAGCCGGAGCTGCGTGAACAATCCGGTTTGGACCAGCCGGTGGCCGATTACCTGGCCGCGCAACCGGATGTAGAGGAGATGTTCCAGGACATTTCCAGCTACTTGCTCAAATGGCTGCCGCGCTTCGCCGCCAGCAATCGGGCCTATGTCACCATTGCCATCGGCTGCACTGGCGGTCACCACCGCTCCGTCTACCTGACCGAGCGCCTGGGCCAGGTGCTGCAAAAAACCCTCAAGAACGTCCAGGTCCGCCACCGCGACCTTAGCTGAAAGGAACACACCCGCGATGCCCGCTCGTGAAATTGAAATCATCAACAAGCTGGGTTTGCACGCCCGCGCCTCGGCCAAGTTCGTGGGTGTGGCGGGTCAGTTCCCCTGCCAGATCCGCGCGGGGCGCACCCCGGAATCCATGGTCGACGGCAAGAGCATCATGGCCATGATGATGCTGGCGGCCGGCAAGGGCACCAAGATTCACTTGAAGACCGAAGGCGAGCAGGAGCAGGAAGCGATGGATGCTTTGGTGGCGTTGATCAACAACTATTTTGACGAAGGCGAATAACCCTCTTTGTAGGAGCGAGCTTGCTCGTGAAACGCACAGGCACCCGGTTAAACCAGAATGCCCGCGTTATCGTTTACGTTCTTCGCGAGCAAGCTCGCTCCTACAAAGAGCAGCAATCACCCCAGCGCAGTATCCATCACCATCATCAGACAAAACCCCGTACACAGCCCAAGGCTGGCAAGCTTTTCGTGACCATTGCGCCGCGATTCGGGAATGACTTCGTGAGTCACCACCAACAGCATCGCGCCAGCAGCCAACGCCAGGCCCAAAGGCAACAGCACCTCGGCCAGGCTTACCAGCCACGCGCAGAGCACGGCAAACACCGGCTCCACCAGCCCTGACGCCGCACCGATCAGGAAGGCCTTGACCCGTGACATCCCTGCCCCGGCCAATACCAGCGCAATCACCAGGCCTTCAGGCACATCCTGCAATGCAATGCCCATAGCCAGGCTGTCGGCCTCCGGCATGCCGCCACCGGCGGAGACGCCCACCGCCATGCCTTCCGGAATGTTGTGGGCGATGATGGCAAACACGAACAGCCAGATGCGCGGCGGGATCACCGGTTTGTCCGGCGTGCCCACCAGCATTTCCGGGCTGGCACCGGAGACCTGGCGGTCAACCAGGTACAGCCCGAATGCCCCGAACATAATGCCGAAACTGATCAAGCCGCTGGCACCCCAGGGCGACAGTCCCAGGCTCTCGGCCGCGGCAATGCCCGGCACGATCAGCGAGAACGCCGTCGCCGCCAGCATCACCCCGGCACCAAAGCCCAGCAACGTATCGCTCAGCGCTACCGGCATGCGCCGGATGACCAGCACCGGAACGGCACCAAGCGCCGTGCCGAGCGCGCAGATGGCCCCGCCCTGCAGGGCGCGCAGAATACGCGGTTCCAGGTCCAGCCAGGCCAGCCCCTGGGCCACCAGCAATGCAGAACCTGCCAATAGCAGCAGCGAGCCAAACGCATAACGAAACATTCGCCCGCTGCTGATCGCCAGTGTTTCAGTGCCCATAATCGGCCTTAGATCTTGTTATGAGGTTGAAGTCAGGCAACAGCGGCCTGATAGCGCGCGGCAACTTCCGGCCAGTTAATAACACTGTAGAAGGCATTGATGTATTCGGGGCGACGGTTCTGATACAGCAGGTAGTAGGCGTGCTCCCAGACGTCCAGGCCGAGGATCGGCGTATTACCGTTCATCAGCGGGCTGTCCTGGTTACCGCTGCTTTCCACAATCAGGGTCTTTTGCGGGGTGACGCTCAGCCAGGCCCAACCGCTGCCGAAACGGGTCAGGGCCGCCTTCGTGAACGCTTCCTTGAAGCTGTCGAAGCCACCCAATTGCTCGTCAATCGCCTTGCCCAGCGCACCCTCCGGTTTACCTCCCCCCTTGGGCGACATCACCGCCCAGAACAACGAATGGTTGGCGTGGCCGCCGCCTTGGTTGATCACCGCAGCGCGCAGTTTTTCCGGCAGCTGCTGCACGCTGGACACCAGCTTCTCCACCGGCCAGCCCGCAAACTCGGTGCCTTCTACGGCCGCGTTGAGGTTGTTGATGTAGGTCTGGTGGTGCTTGGTGTAATGAATTTCCATGGTCTGCGCATCGATATGCGGTTCCAGGGCGTCGTAGGCGTAAGGCAAGGCAGGCAAGGTGTAAGTCATATCAATGTGCTCCGTAGAGGGAAGTGGTCGGTTGCGCCGCAGCGCCACCCAGCAAGCGATGGGTGCGCGGGTACTCACCGTGATCACTGATGAAGTTCAATAGCTCGACGTAAGTCTTGCTGCTCTGACGCAGGGCCGCTTCGCGCAATTGCGCGCTCAACCGAGAGTCCTGCATGGTTTGCAGCAGGCGCTGGTGGATCGCGCAGAGGTATTCGGCGCTCTCTTCCGGCTGGTTCAGGCGCAGGTGCAGATCCGCCAGGTTGTGATGGGAAATGACGCAGGCCGCCACCGCTTCGTCGGCATCCGCCCAGCGTTCGAACAACACTTGGGCCAGGGCCAGGGCTTGCAAGTAGGCCTCGCGAGCGTCCACCAGTTCGCCCGCCATAAAACAGCGATTGGCCCGTTCGATCGTGCGTTTCCAGTGCTCCATGGTGAGCCTCCAAAGCAGGGTCGGTGATTACACGCCACCAGCCGTGAGCTTTTCCGGATCCAGCAGGACTTCCAGTTGGCTGCGCGGCAAGTCAGTGTGCTCGAGGGCGACATCAATCACCGGGCGGCCCTGCTGATAGGCCGTCTTGGCGATCTCGGCAGCCTTTTGGTAACCGATGATCGGGTTGAGTGCGGTGACCAGGATCGGGTTGCGCGATAACGCTTCCTTGAGCTTGGCTTCATTGACCTTGAAGCTGGCAATGGCCTTGTCTGCCAGCAAACGGCTGGCATTGGCCAGCAATTGGAGACTGCTGAGCAGGTTCTGGGCGATGACCGGCAGCATCACGTTCAGCTCGAAATTGCCCGACTGGCCGGCGACGGTGATCACCGTGTCGTTGCCGATGACCTGGGCGGCGACCATGGCGGTCGCTTCCGGGATCACCGGGTTGACCTTACCGGGCATGATCGAGGAGCCCGGCTGCAGGGCTTCGAGTTCGATTTCGCCCAGGCCGGCGAGCGGGCCGGAGTTCATCCAGCGCAAGTCGTTGGCGATTTTCATCAGCGACACGGCGGTGGCTTTCAACTGGCCGGAGACAGCAACGGCGGTGTCCTGGGAGCTGATCAGCGCAAACAGGTTCTTGCCTGGGGTGAAGGTCACGCCAGTCATGGTGCTCAGTTGCTGGCTGAAACACGCGGCGAACTGCGGGTGTGCGTTGACTCCGGTGCCGACCGCCGTGCCGCCTTGGGCCAGCGCTTGCAAGCTTGGCAGCAAATCCTGCAAATGCCCGATGTTGGCCTTGAGCTGCTGCGCCCAGCCGTTGAGCACCTGGCTCATGCGCACCGGCATGGCGTCCATCAGGTGCGTGCGGCCGGTCTTGATGAACGGGTGGACCTCTTCGGCTTTCTGCTCGATCACCTGAACCAAATGCAGCAAGGCCGGCAGCGTGCGCTCATGCAGCACCAGCGCAGCACTGACGTGGATCGTGGTCGGAATGATGTCATTGCTGCTTTGGCCGCAGTTCACGTGGTCGTTGGGGTTGACCGGCTCGCCCAGCAAACGGGTCGCGAGGGCTGCAATCACCTCGTTGGCATTCATGTTGGAGCTGGTGCCGGAACCGGTCTGGAAGATATCCACCGGGAAGTGCCGCATGAAATCACTTTCGAGCAAACCTTGGGCGGCATCGACGATAGCCTTGCCCTGCCCTGCGCTGATTTGCTCGAGGTCGACATTGACCTTGGCGGCGGCGGCTTTGGCCAGAATCAATGCGCGAATGAATTGCGCCGGCATGGGTTGATGGCTGATCGGGAAATTGTTCACCGCGCGCTGGGTCTGGGCGCCGTATAAAGCCTCGGCGGGCACCTGCAATTCGCCCATGCTGTCGCGTTCGATACGGGTATCACTCATCGGAGGATCCTTGGACCAGGTCAGTAACGGAAAGGGAAGGCAGCAATTGGCACGTAGCCAATTGCCAGGCCAGGGTCTGCCAGCGCTTGAGGCGGCAGGCACAGTGGGAGAGCTTTTCCAGATCGCGCAGTGGGCGCCAGGCCTGATCCAGGCACATGGAACGCCAATGCCAGGGCAGCGCGATATCGCTGGCTGTGTCGAGTAGCAAACGGAATGAGGTTTCAGCGATCGTCCATGGATGGGTGGCGTTGCAGCACACCAGGTACCGCCCCTCATCGAGGTAATGCTCGATCAAGCGCGGCTCGTTGGGGTCGAGGCCGCAACGAATCTGGCGACTCATCCAGCGCCAACTCTCAAGGTAAGGATCCTCATGCAGGACAGGCTTCATGATCCACACTCACTCGGTAATGAGATTTATTATTAAATGATATTAAGAATCAAAACAAGGGCGGCGTGTTAATCCCTTGCCACGCCCAAAAAAAAACGCGCCATCTTCAAGACGGCGCGCCTTTGGGTGAAGCGATGAGAGGATCAGCTACCAGCGACAGTCATTCGCTCGATCAACACCGAACCTGTACGAATGTTGCTGCGCAGTTCCAAGTCATTACCCACCGCGACGATCTGCTTGAACATATCGCGCATGTTGCCAGCGATGGTCACCTCCTGGACGGCAAATTGAATCTCGCCGTTTTCCACCCAGAAACCCGCGGCGCCACGGGAGTAATCACCGGTAACCATGTTCAAGCCATGGCCCATCAATTCGGTCACCAGCAGGCCACGCCCCATGCGCCGCAGCAGGGCGGCCTGGTCTTCGTCGCCGTGGGTGACGAACAGGTTGTGCACGCCACCGGAGTTGGCAGTGCTCGGCAGGCCGAGTTTGCGGCCGGAATAGGTGCTCAATACGTAGGAGACCAACTCGCCGTTCTCGACAAACGGCTTGGCATAAGTCGCCAAGCCATCGCCATCGAACGATGTGCTGCCCAGGGCGCGCATCAGGTGCGGGCGTTCGTCAATGGTCAGCCACTCGGGAAACAGTTTCTGGCCGATCGCACCTTCGAGAAACGAAGATTTGCGGTACAGATTGCCACCGGAAATCGCCCCCAGGAAACTGCCGAACAAACCACCGGCCAGCTCTGCGGAAAACAGCACCGGCACTTCACAGGTTGGCACCGGGCGCGCACCCAGGCGACTCGCCGCACGTTGCGCGGCGCGTTGGCCAATGCTGACCGGATCCGCGAGCAGGTCACCCTGGCGGTTCACGTCGTACCAGTAATCGCGTTGCATCTGGCCGTTGGCCTCGGCGATCATCACGCAGCTCAGGCTATGGCGCGTAGAAGCATAACCGCCGATAAAACCATGACTGTTGCCGTACACGCGGCACCCCTGGTGAGTACTCAACGTGGTGCCATCGGCGTTCTTGATGCGGGCATCGGCGTCGAACGCCGCCGATTCGCAGATCAACGCCTGCTCGATGGCCTGCTCCGGCGTGATGTCCCAGGCGTGGAACAGATCGAAATCCTGCAGGTCCTTGGCCATCAGCGCCTTGTCGGCCAAGCCCGAGCTTTCATCTTCGGAGGTGTGCTTGGCGATCGCCAATGCAGCGGCCACGGTTTCGCGAATCGCCTCCGGGCCGCTGGCCGAGGTACTGGCCGACCCTTTGCGCTGCCCTACATACAAAGTAATGCCGAACCCTTGGTCGCGATTGAACTCAACGGTTTCCACTTCTCGCTGACGGACCGACGTCGACAGCCCTTGCTCCAGCGACACCGCCACTTCACAGGCGCTGGCCCCCTGGCGCTTGGCCTCGGCAAGGATCTGCTCCACTTGTTCCTGCAGTGCCGGTAACGCTTGCGGACCGACGCTTTGGGCTGCACTCATGGTTTTCTCCACTCAAATTCTGCTTTCGGTTAAGGCCATCGAGCGACCGGGCCGGACAAGCGGCCCCCGACTGGTTATCATGGCGGCGTTTCTTTGCGGACTGCCACCATGGTTGATTCTTACGACGACTCCCTCGATGGGGAGAAAAGCAAAACCCAGGTCAAACGTGAGCTGCATGCTCTGGTTGACCTCGGCGAGCGCCTTACAACGCTCAAGAAGGATTTGATTGCAAAACTGCCGTTGACCGACGAAATGCGCCGGGCTTTGGCGGATGCGCCCAAGCACACCGCGAATATCGCGCGTAAACGGCACATCATGTTTATCGGCAAACTGATGCGCGATCAGGACACTGACGCCATTCTGGCCTTGCTTGATCAAACCGATGCCTCCACTCGCCAGTACAACGAACGCTTCCATAACCTGGAGCGTTGGCGTGACCGCCTGATTGAGGGCGATGACGCCGTGCTGGAGAAATTCGTGCTGGACTATCCGGATGCGGACCGCCAGCAACTGCGCTCCCTGATCCGTCAGGCCCAGCACGAGCAGGCGCATAACAAAGCGCCGGCCACCAGCCGTAAAATCTTCAAGTACATCCGAGAGCTGGACGAGACTCAACGCGGTCTGCGCTGATCCTCTTCCCCGGGTGGCGGTCTTCGCCACCCGAAGCTCCACGGCTCACGACCCCGTGCCACCCACGGTGATCGCATCAATCTTCAGCGTTGGCTGGCCGACACCCACCGGCACCGACTGCCCATCCTTACCGCACGTGCCCACACCGCTGTCCAGCGACAGGTCGTTGCCGACCATCGACACCTTGCTCATTGCTTCCGGGCCGTTACCGATCAACGTTGCCCCTTTGACCGGCGCGGTAATCTTGCCGTCTTCGATCAGGTATGCCTCGCTGGTGGAAAACACGAACTTGCCGCTGGTGATATCCACCTGGCCGCCACCGAGGTTGGCGCAGTAGATGCCGCGCTTTACCGAAGCGATGATTTCCGCCGGATCGCTTTGGCCACCGAGCATGTAGGTATTGGTCATGCGTGGCATCGGCAGGTGCGCATAAGATTCGCGGCGGCCGTTACCGGTGCGGGCAACCCCCATCAGGCGAGCGTTGAGCTTGTCTTGCATATAGCCCTTGAGCACGCCGTTTTCGATCAGGGTGGTGCACTCGGTTGGGGTCCCCTCATCATCCACGCTCAGCGAGCCACGACGCCCGGCCAGGGTGCCGTCATCGACGATAGTGCAGAGCTTGGACGCAACCATTTCGCCCATGCGCCCGCTGTAGGCCGAACTGCCCTTGCGGTTGAAGTCCCCTTCCAGGCCATGCCCGACCGCTTCGTGCAGCAGCACACCGGACCAGCCCGAACCCAGCACTACCGGCAGGGTACCCGCCGGTGCCGGAATCGCTTCCAGGTTGACCAGCGCCTGGCGCAGCGCTTCACGGGCATACCCCATGGCGCGGTCATCACTGAGGAAATAACGGTAGTCGGTACGCCCGCCGCCGCCATGGCCGCCGCGCTCGCGACGGCCGTTCTGCTCGACGATCACACTCACGTTGAAACGCACCAGCGGCCGTACATCCGCCGCCAGGCCGCCATCGGTGGACGCCACCAGGATACGTTCCCACACGCCGGCCATGCTCACGGTGACCTGCTGGATACGTGGGTCCAGGGCACGGGTGGCCGCGTCGACACGCTTGAGCAGCTCGACCTTTTCCGCGCGGCTGATCACTTCCAGTGGGTTCTCCGGTGCGTACAACTGGGCCACGTCCTGGGTGCTGAATGCCTGCACCGTGCCGTTTTGCCCGGCGCGCGAGATCGAGCGCGCAGCACGCGCCGCCAGGCCCAAGGCTTCCAGGGTGATCGCGTTGCTGTAGGCGAAACCGGTTTTCTCGCCGGATTGCGCACGCACGCCGACACCCTGATCAAGATTGAAACTGCCTTCCTTGACGATCCCGTCTTCCAACGACCAGGACTCGGAGATCTGGCCCTGGAAATACAGATCGGCCGCGTCAATGCCCGGCCCGGCCAGATCGCCGAGCACGGTTTGCAGACTTTCGATGGTCACGCCACCGGGTGCCAGGAGGTGTTCACTGACTGAGGACAACAACTCGCTCATAGGTATGGCCTTAAATTCATCGTTCCGAAGCAGGCCGCTGTGCGCCCTGCGAGAAAAAGCGCCGATGGTTGACCACCGGCATGCGCGCCCGAATCGACGCCTGTTCACTGCTATCGCGCTCGGCCAACAACACCGCTTCGCCTTTGTCCTGTTGCGCCAGCACGCGCCCCCACGGGTCGACAATCGCCGCGTGCCCATGGGTTTCCCGTGGGCCTGGATGCACACCGCCCTGGGCGGCCGCCAGCAGGTAGCACTGGGTTTCGATGGCCCTTGCACGCACCAGCACATCCCAATGCGCGGCGCCGGTCACGGCCGTAAACGCCGAAGGTGCGCTAATCAATTGCGCCCCCGCCGCACGCAACTCGCTGTAGAGCTCGGGGAAGCGCAGGTCGTAACATACCGTCAGCCCCAGGCGGCCGACCGGTGTATCCGCGACCACCACGTTGCCCCCGAAAGCATAGTCATCAGACTCGCGATAGCGACCTCGAGCGTCCGCCACATCGACATCGAACAAATGCAGCTTGTCGTAACGGGCAATGGTCTGGCCGCGATCATCGACCAACAGCGAGCAGGCATGTGGCTTGGCGTGCGGTTGATCCTCGGGTGGCAACGGCAAAGTACCGGCCACTATCCATAAGGTGAGGTCGCGGGCGGTCTGTTTCAACCATGGCAGGATCGGGCCGTCGCCCAGCGCTTCGGCGCGGCCGATATCGGCCACATCGCGACGGCCCATGGCGGCGAAGTTTTCGGGCAGCACCGCCAACTTCGCACCCCCCGCCGCCGCTTGCTCCAGCAGACGCCGGGCCTGGGCCAGGTTGGCCAGCACATCGCTCTGGCTGACCATTTGAATTACCGCAAAGGACATGGGCCGACACTCCCTGAAGGATAGGTCGCCATGCTACTCCACAGGCTCTCAGTTTGGCTTTTCAAATGGCTTGTCGAAGGTGATTTTCGGGTCTTTCCATGGGCCTTCCACCTTGTATTGCACGCTGGCGAAGCGCGCAACACGGTCACCGATCAGCTTGTCGATCAGGAACAACGCACCGCCAATCGCCGGCGCGCCCACGATCAGCGCGGCGATCGGCAGGTTATTGGTGACCGGCAGGGTGACCAGCAGCTTGGCGTCAACCCGGTCGGCGACCAAGTCCAGGGTGCCGTTGAGCTCCAGGTTGGTCGATGGCCCGGTCATGGTGATCGGTTCACGGGTCACGAACACACCGTCACTGGCGGCCAACAAGCCTTTGACCCGGTCATAGCTCAAGCCCTTGCCGAGCAAGTCGGAAAAGTCCAGGCGCAACCGGCGCCCGATGGAGTTGAAGTTCAGCAGGCCGAATACCCGCAGGGCCTGGGCACCGCCTTCCACTTCCACGAACTGACCGTTGCGGAATGCCGCGTCCAGGCTGCCCGAGAAGCGCTTGGGCCCTACATAGGCCGGCGAACCGGGCCAGCGACCATCCACGTCCAGATGGAAATCCTGGCTGGTGACGGTCGGTGCATAACCCCACCCCTTGAGCACATCACCAATATTCTTGCCGTCCAGGCGGCCCTTGTACCAACTGCCGCTGGCGCCCGCGGCGCCCTCCCAACCACCGGCCCCCTTGAGCTGCATGCCCTTGAGGCCCAGGTCCAGGTTAGTGAACGCCAGGCCCTTGGCGGTCGGGCGGATTTTCAGCGACCAGGCGCCGACCAGGTCCGGGCCTTGGAACAACTGGTCTATGGCGATATCCAGCGCCGGAATATCCTTCGGATCGATGCTCGCCAATGGGTCCGGCGCGTTTTCGTCCGCCTGCACCGTCGGGTCCACCGCCGGCAGTTTCACGTATTGCAGGTTGATCGCAATCGGTGCGCCCTTGGCGTCCGGCAGGTTGACCGTGCCCTTGGCCTGCTGGCTGTCGAGCTGCAAGCCCCACGCCGCCTGCTTACGGTCCAATTGCAAGTTCACGCGATCAAACTGGGTGCCAAAACCGGTCAGTTTGCCCACCTTGAAATCGGCGCCGCTGAGCAATTGCTTGGCACTGCCGCCAGGGTCGTTCCCGGCGTACTGGTTGACGAGCTTTCTCCAGGGATCGATATCCAGTTCCGACAGCACGCCGCGAATACGCAAGCCCCTGGCACCTGGCAGCACCGCATCGCCATCACCGAGGAACAGCTCTCCCCGGCCATCATTAAATTTGTCCGGCGGCGCGGCAAAAGTAAAATTCGCCAATTCGCCGTAATCGAACCAATAGCGGCGCTCGGCGCCCTGCAGGGTCATGCGAAATACGCTGTCACGGCCCTGGCTGGCTGGCATGCCGAACGGCGCGGGCAAATCCACCGCCACGCCCTTGAGGTTCGAGCTGACCATCAGTTGGCTGTCGGCGCCGCTCAGGTCCAGTTGCAACTGGTAGGGAATATCACCGGAGACCGGCAACGGCTGAGTGACGTTCAGCCAGTCCGTCAGCCGCTTGACCGTTACCTGGCCCTTGGCAACCACGCGCGTGCTGACAGTGCCCGGCTTGCCGTCGGCAAAAATCTGCGCGGTGATCGGCCGGTCGAACGCCTGGGCCGTGATGTTCTGGCCACTGAGGCCCTTGGTGCTGTCAAAGCGGAAATCGCCCTTGAGCTGGGTCAGGTCAAGGCTGGGCTCCGCCAGTTGCAGGCGCGCCTTATCGGTCTTGAAGTCCACCACGATTTTAGGTTCGGCGCCCTTGGTCAACGGAATATCCAGGTCGAGATTGCCTTGCAGGTCGCCCTCGCCTTTCCAGCCGGCGAAGGTCGATGCCGTGCCGATCGGTGCTTCCTGGAGAATCTTCAGGCCATCACCCAAACCCCCGGCAAAACCACCCGTCAGCAACAGATGGCTGTCCTTGCCGGCAAGCGCATGGGGAATATTGACGTAGATGTCCTTGACCTTGGTGTCGAGCAACTGGCCTTTGCTGGCCAGGATGCGTACGCCGCTCTCCTCGACAAACACTTCACCGTTGACCTTGCTCACATGGGGCCAGCCCGGCTGGAACGCCAGTTCGGCGTCATGCACCTTGAAGAACAGGCTGATATTGCGCGAAGCCGGCAACGCGCCGTGGTTCAGCGAACCCTGGTACTGGAAGAAGCCCTGGTCCACCGCGCCCTTGAGAATCGCGGTGCGCAACCATTCATCCAGTGCCGGGCTCAACACCGCCGGCAGGTACTTGGGGGTGAAGCGCCCGTCGCCATCGACCATGCCGACGCGCAGGTCCATGTAGTCTTCCTGGCTGTGGTCGAAATGCAGGCGAATCAGGAAGTCGGCGGCGATCTTGCCCTCCTCGCCCAGCACTTTGATATAAGGGGCGATCAGGGTGAAGCCTTGCTTGTCCAGCTTCCAGGTCAGGCGTGCATTGGCCTGCAGATACTGCCAGGGCTTGGCGAAGATCGGGTCGAGGTGCAGGGAGAAGTCCTTGCTGTCCATGCGCAGCTCGCCATGGCCCAGGTCGCCGCTGATACTGCCCGACACGTTACGCGCGGCCGGCGCGCCAGAGTAGGCATCGAAACCGATGCGCTCGAGGTTGGCGGCGAAGCTGACTTTTTGATCGGTGGTGTCTTGAGGGCGAAAGTCCACCAGCACATTACGCAGCAGGCCGGTGGCCTTGAGGTGCTCGATGGTTTTGGCGAAACCCTCCGGCAGCGGCGCCAGGGCATTGAGCAGTGGCGTGAGCGGCGTCAGGTCCAGGCGATCGGCCTGAAGTTTCCAGATTTCCTGGTCCTTGTCGGTAGCCAGGGTCTGCTGGAGTTGCAGGCGGGATTCCCAACGGGTTTGCCCCAGGTTCATCGCCAGGGAGTCGAACAGCACCTTGAGGCCGGTGTCGCTGCGCTGCAGGTAGGCGGTGAGCGCAAGGTTTTCGACGTGCACAGGCTTGCGCTCGGCGTAACGGCCTTTGACTTGAGGCGAGTTGAGGCGCACCACTGCACTTTGCACGGTGCCTTTGGCCCAGGTCAGCCAGAATTCGCCACCGGCCTTGAATTGGCTGAGTGCCCACTGCTGGGTCAACTTGGCCGGGATCCACTTGGCCCAATCGCTTTGCGGCAGGCTCAGGTAGGCCTGGACTTCGCCGTCCTTCCACTGAGTGGCGCGAATACGCGTGCGCAGGCTCAAGGCGAGCGGCTGACCATCGGGCAGGGTCAAGCGCGCGTCCAGACGCTGGCGGGTCATGCCGGTTTGCAGGCTCAGCCCGACATACGTCAGCGTCACGGGTGCCTGGTCAAACGGTTGCAACGTGACTTGGCTGTCGAGCAGCGACACACGCTTGACCCGCTGCATGCGCATGAGCAACTGCTCCGGGTCCAGCGGCTGGTCGTCGCGCAGCGGCAGGCCCTGGAGGGCCCACTTGCCGTCCTTGTCCTCCTTTACGCTGAGCTGCAAGCCACTGACTTGCAAATGCGCAATGCGCACTTCGCGAGCCATGAGGCTGGCCCAGATATCCGGCACCATTTCGACCTGGTCCAGGCGCAGGGCACTGCTGCCCTCGCCCACCATCACATCATGGGCCAGCAATACCGGGGCGAAGCCGCTCCAGCGGCCTTCAAGACTGCCGATATGCAGGGGCATGTCCACCGCAGCCTGGGCCTTGGCTTCGACTTCCCCACGGTATTCGGCCACCAGTGGGGTCAATTCACGACCCAGGCTCACATACACGGCCGCCAGTACCAGCAGCAAGGCGCAAAGGCCCAGGCCCCAACGGGTCAAAGCGGCAAAAAAGCGTATCAGACGCTCCATGTCAGGCGACCCTCAAGGCGGTAGGCGGACGGCAGATCAACGTCTGCCCGTCGAATAAAGGAAAACGGTTGGGGATCAGAGCAGCACCACGTCATATTGTTCCTGGGAATACATGGTTTCGACCTGGAAGCGAATCGTGCGCCCGATAAACCCCTCCAGCTCGGCAACGTTGCCGGACTCTTCGTCCAGCAGCCGATCCACCACTTTCTGGTTGGCGAGTACTCTATAACCTTCGGCCTGATAGGCTCGCGCCTCTCGTAGGATTTCACGGAAAATCTCGTAGCAAACCGTTTCCGGCGTCTTCAATTTACCGCGCCCCTGGCAACTGCTGCACGGCTCGCACAGCACCTGCTCGAGGCTTTCGCGGGTGCGCTTGCGGGTCATCTGCACCAGGCCCAGCTCGGTAATGCCGATGATGTTGGTCTTGGCGTGATCGCGTTCCAGCTGCTTTTCGAGAGTACGCAGCACCTGGCGTTGGTGCTCTTCGTCTTCCATGTCGATGAAGTCGATGATGATGATGCCGCCCAGGTTGCGCAGACGCAGCTGGCGGGCAATTGCGGTAGCTGCTTCGAGGTTGGTCTTGAAGATCGTCTCTTCGAGGTTGCGATGGCCGACGAACGCGCCCGTGTTGACGTCAATGGTGGTCATGGCTTCCGCCGGGTCCACCACCAGATAGCCGCCGGACTTGAGTGGTACCTTGCGTTCCAGGGCTTTCTGGATTTCATCTTCGACGCCATACAGGTCAAAGATCGGCCGTTCGCCAGGGTAATGCTCCAGGCGGTCGGCAATTTCCGGCATCAGCTCGGCGACAAACTGCGTGGTGCGCTGGAAGGTTTCCCGCGAGTCGATGCGAATTTTTTCAATCTTCGGGCTGACCAGGTCGCGCAGTGTGCGCAGGGCCAGGCCCAGGTCTTCGTAAATGACGCTTGGCGCGCTGATGGTCTTGATCTGCACGTCGATCTGGTCCCACAACCGGCGCAGGTAACGGATGTCCATCAGGATTTCATCGGCGCCCGCGCCCTCCGCGGCGGTGCGCAGGATAAAACCACCGGCCTCCTTGATGCCTTCGGCGGCTACGCAATCGCTGACCACCTTCTTGAGGCGTTCGCGCTCGGCTTCGTCTTCGATCTTCAGGGAAATGCCGACATGGGCGGTGCGCGGCATGTAGACCAGGTAGCGCGACGGAATCGACAGCTGCGTGGTCAGGCGAGCGCCCTTGGAACCGATGGGGTCCTTGGTGACTTGCACCACCAGGCTCTGCCCTTCGTGCACCAGGGCGCTGATGCTTTCGACCGCCGGGCCTTCGCGCAGGGAAATTTCCGAAGCATGGATAAACGCGGCACGATCCAGGCCGATGTCGACGAAGGCGGCCTGCATCCCCGGCAACACGCGCACAACCTTGCCCTTGTAGATATTGCCGACGATCCCGCGCTTCTGGGTGCGCTCCACGTGGACTTCTTGCAGAACACCGTTCTCTACCACCGCCACGCGCGATTCCATCGGCGTGATATTGATCAGAATCTCTTCACTCATGGCTGGGTCTCGTTCAGGCGTTTTCACAATAGTGACCGATCGCTTAAGGCTGGGCGCTCAAGTAGAGGCGTTCAGCGCACGGTTAGGTTTTGCCAACAGGGTATGCCGAATTGGCCGAGCAGTTGCGCGGTTTCGCACACTGGCAGGCCGACCACGGCGGAATAACTGCCATTGAGGCCGGCGACAAACACTGAACCCAGTCCTTGAATAGCATAGCCGCCCGCCTTGTCCTGAGGCTCGCCACTGTGCCAGTAGGTCGTAGCCTCCTCGACAGTAATCCCGCGAAAAAGCACACGGCTGATTACGCATTGCGTTTCACAACGCTGGCCGTCGGTGACCGCGATGGCGGTCAGCACTTGGTGTTCACGTCCCGCCAGGGCCATCAGCATCGCCAAGGCATCTGCCTGGTCCACGGGTTTGCCGAGGATCTTGCCATCAACCATCACGGCAGTATCGGCACCCAACACACAGGCGTCGGCGGTTTGCTCAAGCGCAGCGAAACCCGCCATCGCCTTGCCGCGCGCCAAGCGCTCGACGTAGGAAACGGCGGATTCATTTGTAAGAGGGGTTTCATCAATAGCGGCGCTGACCACGGTGAAGGGCACACCGATCTGGGTCAACAGTTCACGCCGCCTCGGGGAGCCCGAGGCCAGGTATAGCGAATTCATTGCAGACTCTCCCTGTAGGGTTCGATAACCAGGCAGAGCCTCGCAATCCATTCAATTGATCTTATAGCGGCGACGTAACCCACGCAGGCCGAAGCTGATCCATGGCCATAGCAAGGCGCTGACCAGGGCCGGCAATACCAGCGCTAGCGTAGGCTGACGATTACCGGTCAATGCGCTCAGCCAGAGCTGAACAAGCTGCGCCAGCCCGAAGATCACCAGGATCACCAGGCACTGCTGCCACATCGGGAACATGCGCAGGCGCTGCTGCAACGACAGCACCAGAAAAGTAATCAGGGTCAGGATCAATGCGTTCTGGCCCAACAAGGTGCCATACAACACGTCTTGCGCCAAACCCAGGAACATGGCGGTGACCATGCCGACTTTATGCGGCAGGTTCAGCGACCAGAAGGCCAGCAGCAAGGCCAGCCAGAGCGGGCGCAGGATCTCCATGAACTGTGGCAGTGGCGAGACACTGAGCAGCAGGCCGACGGCAAAGGTCAGCCAAACGATCCAGCCATTGCGCGAATGAGTACTGGCCATTATTCCTCCCTCTGCCGCGTGGTTGCCGGGGCAGTCGCCGCCGGGCGTGCGGCCGGGGCGGCGGCAGGCGGTTTAGCCGCCGGCGTGGTGGTGGCTGGCGTCGACGCGGAAGGTTTGGTTGCGGCCGGTTTGACCGGGTGCGCCGCCGGCTTGACGGGCGTCGCGGCAGGCGCAACCACTGCCGGGGTGGCCGCAGGGGTGGCAGGTGCCGGGGCAGGCTTGGGCACGGTGGAAGGAATGACCGGCGCAGTGCCGTTCTTCTTGTCTTCCGCCTCCTGGGCCTGGGCAGCGTCGTTGGCCCGCTCTTCCGGAGTGCGGTTGTCGCTGAACACCAGCAGCAGGTAGCGGCTGCGGTTCAACGCGGCGGTAGGCACGGCGCGCACAATGGCGAACGGCTGGCCGGAATCGTGGATCACTTCCTTCACCGTCGCCACCGGGTAGCCCGCCGGGAAACGCTGACCCAGCCCGGAGCTGACCAACAGGTCGCCTTCCTTGATGTCGGCGGTATCGGCCACATGCCGCAATTCCAGGCGCTCGGGGTTGCCGGTGCCGCTGGCAATCGCACGCAGGCCGTTGCGGTTGACCTGCACCGGAATGCTGTGGGTCGTGTCCGTGAGCAGCAATACCCGCGAGGTGTAGGGCATCAGCTCGACCACCTGACCCATCAGGCCGCGGGCATCGAGCACCGGCTGGCCGAGGACCACACCGTCGCGTTCACCCTTGTTGATGATGATACGATGGGTAAAAGGGTTCGGGTCCATGCCGATCAACTCGGCCACTTCGACCTTTTCATTGACCAGCGCTGAAGAATTGAGCAACTCGCGCAGCCGAACGTTCTGCTCGGTGAGGGCCGCGAGCTTTTGCATGCGCCCCTGCAGCAGCAGGTTTTCGGTCTTGAGTTTTTCGTTCTCTGCAACCAGCTCGGTACGGCTGCCGAATTGGCTGGCCACGCCCTGGTACAGACGTTGCGGCAGGTCGGTGATCCAGTAAGTCTGCATCAGCACCAGCGACATTTGGCTGCGCACCGGTTTGAGCAGCGCAAAACGGGCATCGACCACCATCAGCGCGACCGATAGCACGACCAGCACCAACAGGCGCACGCCCAATGAGGGGCCTTTGGCGAAAAGCGGTTTAATAAGCCGCTCCTCCCAGGCAAATGTTCGCTTTATTCATACGGCATCTAACCGGCCCGGATGCAGATTGAAGAAGATAAACGCCAACAGGCAGCACTGCAAAGTGCTGCCTGCGGGCGAAACATGGGCAAACCCGCAACGACTTATTCGCTGGAAAGCAGGTCCATGGTGTGTTTATCCATCATTTCCAGTGCACGGCCACCGCCACGGGCGACGCAGGTCAGCGGGTCTTCGGCGACGATCACCGGCAGGCCGGTTTCCTGGGCCAGCAGCTTGTCGAGGTCCCGCAGCAAGGCGCCACCACCGGTCAGTACCAGGCCACGCTCGGCGATGTCGGAGGCCAACTCCGGCGGCGATTGCTCCAGGGCACTCTTCACCGCCTGAACGATGGTGGCCAGCGACTCTTGCAGCGCCTCCAGCACTTCATTGGAGTTCAGGGTGAAGGCACGTGGCACGCCTTCGGCCAGGTTGCGGCCGCGAACATCGACTTCGCGCACTTCGCCGCCCGGGTAGGCCGTACCGATTTCCTGCTTGATGCGCTCGGCGGTGGACTCACCGATCAGGCTGCCATAGTTGCGACGCACATACGTGATGATCGCTTCGTCGAAGCGGTCGCCGCCCACGCGCACGGATTCGGCATACACCACACCGTTCAGGGAAATCAGGGCGATTTCAGTGGTACCACCACCGATATCCACCACCATCGAACCGCGCGCTTCTTCAACCGGCAGGCCGGCACCGATCGCAGCGGCCATCGGCTCTTCGATCAGGAACACTTCACGGGCACCGGCGCCGAGGGCCGATTCGCGGATGGCGCGGCGCTCCACCTGGGTGGACTTGCAGGGAACGCAGATCAGCACACGAGGGCTGGGCTGCAGGAAACTGTTTTCGTGAACCTTGTTGATGAAGTACTGCAGCATCTTCTCGCAGACACTGAAGTCGGCGATCACGCCGTCTTTCATCGGACGAATGGCAGCAATATTGCCTGGTGTACGGCCGAGCATACGCTTGGCCTCGGTGCCAACGGCAACGACACTTTTCTGATTACCATGGGTCCGAATGGCCACAACCGATGGCTCATTCAGAACGATACCGCGCTCGCGCACGTAAATAAGGGTGTTGGCAGTGCCCAGGTCAATGGAAAGATCGCTGGAAAACATGCCACGCAGTTTCTTGAACATGGGAAAGGGACCCTAGGCAACGCGTGGGTAAAAAAGTGCGGCAAACTCTAACAACGACAGGGATTTTGGGCAAGGCGCCAATGTGCTAAATTGGCCGACTTTCTGTGCACCCAACCCCACAATCGCGGCCGTAAGACCGTAGAAATGCGGTAGTGTTCCGACAATCTAACACACGGATAGCCTCCGTTCTGTTTTCCACTGGAGATTCCCATGACGCTAGAACGCTCCGACGTGGAAAAAATCGCGCATCTGGCCTCGCTAGGCCTCAATGATGCCGATCTTCCACAGACCACCGCAGCCCTGAACAGCATTCTCGGGCTGGTCGACCAGATGCAGGCCGTGAATACCGACGGTATCGAGCCCCTGGCTCACCCGCTGGAAGCCAGCCAGCGCCTGCGCGCAGACGTCGTGACCGAAAGTAATAATCGCGAGGCCTACCAGTCCATCGCGCCAGCGGTCGAAAACGGCCTGTACCTGGTTCCGAAAGTCATCGACTAAAGGGAAAGAGCCTGCAATGCATCACATGACTCTGGCCGAGATCGCCCGCGGTCTCGCCGACAAAAAGTTTTCTTCCGAAGAGCTGACCAAGACCCTGCTTGCGCGCATCGCCGAGCTCGATCCAAAGGTCAACAGCTTCATCAGCCTCACCGAGGAGCTGGCCTTGAGCCAGGCCAAGGCCGCCGACGCACGTCGCGCCAACGGTGAAAATGGCGCACTGCTGGGCGCCCCCATCGCCCACAAAGACCTGTTCTGCACCCAGGGCATTCGCACCAGCTGCGGCTCGAAGATGCTCGACAACTTCAAGGCACCCTACGACGCCACCGTGGTGTCCAAGCTGGCCGCCGCCGGCGCCGTGACCCTGGGCAAGACCAACATGGACGAGTTCGCCATGGGTTCGGCCAACGAGTCGAGCTACTACGGCGCGGTGAAAAACCCGTGGAACCTTGCGCACGTACCCGGCGGCTCGTCCGGTGGATCGGCCGCCGCGGTGGCCGCGCGCTTCCTGCCGGCCGCCACCGCCACGGACACCGGCGGCTCGATCCGCCAGCCTGCCGCGTTCACCAACCTCACCGGATTGAAGCCGACCTACGGTCGCGTTTCCCGCTGGGGCATGATCGCCTACGCCTCCAGCCTCGATCAGGGCGGCCCGCTGGCTCGCACCGCCGAAGACTGCGCGATTTTGTTACAAGGCATGGCGGGTTTCGATAAGCAGGACTCCACCAGCATCGACGAGCCTGTGCCGGACTACAGCGCCGCCCTGAATACCTCGCTCAAGGGCCTGCGCATCGGCGTGCCGAAGGAATATTTCAGCGCCGGCCTCGACCCGCGCATCGCCGAACTGGTGCACAACAGCGTCAAGACGCTGGAAGGCCTCGGTGCCGTGGTCAAGGAAATCAGCCTGCCGAACAATCAGCACGCAATTGCTGCGTATTACGTGATCGCGCCAGCGGAAGCCTCTTCCAACCTGTCGCGTTTCGACGGCGTGCGTTTCGGCTATCGCTGTGAAAACCCCAAAGACCTCACCGATCTGTACAAGCGCTCCCGTGGCGAAGGCTTCGGCGCTGAAGTGCAACGCCGCATCATGGTCGGCGCCTATGCCCTCTCGGCCGGCTACTACGACGCTTACTACCTCAAGGCGCAGAAAATCCGCCGCCTGATCAAGAACGACTTCATGGCTGCCTTTGAAGACGTCGATGTGATCCTCGGCCCGACCACGCCGAACCCGGCCTGGAAGATCGGCGCCAAGACCGGCGACCCGATCGCCGAGTACCTGGAAGACCTGTACACCATCACCGCCAACCTCGCGGGCTTGCCGGGCTTGTCCATGCCCGCCGGCTTCGTCGACGGCCTGCCGGTGGGTGTGCAATTGCTCGCCCCGTATTTCCAGGAAGGCCGCCTGCTCAATGTGGCGCACCAGTACCAGTTGAACACTGACTGGCACACCCGCACCCCTACCGGCTTCTGAGGAGAACACTATGCAATGGGAAGTTGTGATCGGGCTGGAGATTCATACCCAGCTCGCCACCCAATCGAAGATTTTCTCCGGCAGCTCCACCACGTTCGGCGCAGGCCCCAACACCCAGGCCAGCCTGGTGGACCTGGGCATGCCCGGGGTGCTGCCGGTACTGAACCAGGAAGCGGTGCGCATGGCGGTGATGTTCGGCCTGGCAATTGACGCCGAGATCGGTCAGCACAACGTGTTCGCGCGCAAGAACTACTTCTACCCGGACCTGCCCAAGGGCTATCAGATCAGCCAGATGGAATTGCCGATCGTCGGCAAGGGCTACCTGGATATCCCGCTGGAAGACGGCACCATCAAGCGCGTTGGCGTCACCCGTGCGCACCTTGAGGAAGACGCCGGCAAGAGCCTGCACGAAGAATTCCCGGGCGCGACCGGCATCGACCTGAACCGTGCCGGCACGCCGCTGCTGGAGATCGTCTCCGAGCCGGACATGCGCAGCGCCAAGGAGGCCGTGGCCTACGTCAAGACCATCCACGCCCTGGTGCGCTACCTGGGCATCTGCGACGGCAACATGGCCGAAGGCTCGCTGCGTTGCGACTGCAACGTGTCGATTCGCCCCAAGGGCCAGGCCGAATACGGCACGCGCTGCGAGATCAAGAACGTCAACTCGTTCCGCTTCATCGAGAAGGCGATCAACAGCGAAGTGCGTCGCCAGATCGAGCTGATCGAAGACGGCGGCAAGGTCATCCAGCAAACCCGCCTGTATGACCCGAACAAAGACGAAACCCGCGCCATGCGCAGCAAGGAAGAAGCCAACGACTACCGTTACTTCCCCGACCCGGACCTGTTGCCGGTGGTGCTGGAGGATTCGTTCCTCAACGACATCCGCGCCACCCTGCCGGAATTGCCGCAACAGAAACGCGAGCGCTTCCAGGCGCAGTTCGGCCTGTCGGTCTACGATGCCAGCGTCCTGGCCTCCAGCCGCGAGCAAGCCGATTACTTCGAAAAGGTCGTGAGCATTGCCGGTGATGCCAAACTGGCGGCCAACTGGGTAATGGTCGAGCTGGGCAGCCTGCTGAACAAGCAGGGCCTAGAAATCGACGAGGCCCCGGTGTCCGCCGAGCAACTGGGCGGCATGCTGCTGCGCATCAAGGACAACACCATCTCCGGCAAAATCGCCAAGACGGTGTTCGAAGCCATGGCCAGCGGCGAAGGCAGCGCGGACGAGATCATCGAAAAGCGCGGCCTCAAGCAAGTCACCGACAGCGGCGCGATCTCGGCCGTACTCGATGAAATGCTCGCGGCCAACGCCGAGCAGGTCGAGCAATACCGCGCGGCGGACGAAGCCAAGCGCGGCAAGATGTTCGGCTTCTTTGTCGGCCAGGCGATGAAAGCCTCCAAGGGTAAGGCCAACCCGCAACAGGTCAACGAATTGCTGAAAAGCAAGCTCGAGGGTTGACCCTGATCGTTCCCACGCTTTGCGTGGGAACGCCTCACTGGACGCTCCGCGTCCGCTTTTGTGACGCGGAGCGTCACGGGCTGCATTCCCACGCAGAGCGTGGGAACGATCATACGGGGCACCTTGAACATGAAGCGTCTACTCGGCCTTATGGCCGTGTTCGGCCTGCTGACCGGCTGCGCCAGCGGTGTCATCGACCCCAACGGCTACGACGAAACCGGCACCGCCTCCTATTACGGCGCCAGACACCATGGCAAACGTACCGCCAGCGGTGAGCCCTTCAACCAGAACGGGCTGACCGCCGCCCATCGGCGTCTGCCGTTCGGCACCCAGGTCAAGGTCACCAACCTGAACAACGACAAATCTGTGGTGGTGCGCATCAATGATCGCGGCCCGCATACCCGTGGGCGCCTGATCGATCTTTCACGCAAGGCCGCCGAGCAACTGGGTATGATCGGCAGCGGTACGGCACGCGTGCGCGTACAAGCCATGAGTAACTGACAATGGAGCCCTGGCCATTTTCGGACTAACCGCCCTCTCCCCCTGGAGCCTGCTGGAACTGGCCGGCGGCCTTTTGCTGCTGATCGCCGGCGCCGAAATCCTGGTGCGCGCCGCCGTGCGCCTGGCCGCGAGCCTCAAGGTGCGCCCGCTGATCATCGGGCTGACGATCGTCGCCTTTGGCAGCAGCGCACCGCAAATGACTGTCAGCCTGCAGGCCACCCTGGCCGGTAACACCGATATCGCCGTGGGTAGCGTGATCGGCAGCAGCATCTTCAACATCCTGGTAACGCTGGGCCTGTCGGCACTGATCATTCCGCTGCGGGTCTCGCGGCAACTGGTGCGCCTGGATATTCCGGTGATGATCCTCGCCGGGTTGCTGGTGTTCATTCTTGCCGCCAATGAAGAACTCACTCCCGTCGACGGCCTGTTGCTGCTGGTTGCCTTGGGCGCCTACCTCGGCGTGCTGCACTACCAGACTCGCCATTCCCGGCGACCGCGCACGCTGAACACGGTGGCCCGGGCGCCCTGGTTGAGCAGCGTGCTGCTGATGCTCGGCGGGTTGCTGATCCTGGTGCTGGCGGGACATTTGCTGCTGGGCGCGGCGGTCGATGTGGCGAGCGATCTGGGCCTGTCGGAGCGCGTGATCGGCCTGACGCTGATCGGCGTCGGCACGTCGTTGCCGTGCCTCGCCACGTCGTTGATTGCCGCGCTGCGCGGCCAGCGGGAAATCGCCGTGGGCAACGTGATCGGCAGCAACCTGTTCAACCTGCTTGGCGTATTGGGGCTGACCGCGCTGCTCGCGCCCTCGCCACTCTCGGTCTCGCCCAACGCGCTGGATTTCGACCTGCCGGTGATGCTTGGCGTGGTACTGCTGTGCCTGCCGGTGTTCTACACCGGCTACCGCATGACCCGCGCCGAAGGCCTGGTACTGCTGGGTCTGTACCTGGCGTACGGGCTGCACGTGATGGCTTTCACCACCGGCATGCCGCTGGCCAACAAGCTTGAACAACTGATGCTGTATTACGTACTGCCAGTGCTGGTGGCTTTCCTGTTATTCAGCACGCTGCGAGCCTGGCGCCGCCAATACAAGAGGGAACCGCAATGACCGATCAGAAAAAGCCCGGGGTTGAAATGCGTCGCCAAGTCATGGGCGATGTGTTCGTCGACCGCGCCCTGGGCAATGCCACCGAATTCACCCAGCCGCTGCAGGATTTCGTCAACGAACACGCCTGGGGCAGCGTGTGGAATCGCGAAGGGTTGCCGCTGAAGACCCGCAGCCTGATCACCCTCGCCGCCCTTACCGCGCTCAAGTGCCCACAGGAGCTGAAGGGGCACGTGCGCGGCGCGTTGAACAATGGGTGTACGGTGGAGGAGATTCGCGAAGCGCTGCTGCATTGCGCGGTGTATGCGGGCGTGCCGGCGGCAATTGATGCGTTTCGGGCGGCGCAGGAAGTGATTGAGGCGTATCAGGCAGAACAGCCGTGACTGTCAGGTAGCTATCGCAGGCAAGCCAGCTCCCACGTTTTGATGTGTGAACACATTCAGGTGTGGGAGCTGGCTTGCCTGCGATTGGCCCTTGAGGGCGCTGAAAATCTCAGATCCAGCCACCCGCCTGCAACACGAAAATCCCGATATTGGTGGTCACCGCCGCCATCAGCGTGGTGATCACAATAATCGCCGCCGCCAGCTCATGATTCCCTTCGGCCGCCCTGGCCATCACAAAGCTGGCTGCGGCTGTCGGCGCACCGAAATACAGGAACAGAATCCCCAGCTCCGGCCCGCGGAACCCCAGCAGCCAAGCGCCCATCGTGGCGACCACCGGCAACCAGACCATCTTCATCAAGCTCGCGCTCAGCGCCATCTTGCCGCTCTTGCGTAGCGCAGCGAGGGACAACGTGCCGCCAATGCAGATCAATGCCAGCGGCAAGGTGGTGTCCGCAAGGTATTGCATGGATTTTTCCAGCCAGCCCGGCAGGCCAATCTGAAAATAGGCAAATGGGGCCGCCAGAAACACGCTGATGATCAGCGGATTGGCCACCACACTCTTGAAGATGCTCCACGGATCGGACTTGATCACCGGGCTGTACACCGCCAGCACGATGGTCGATAGCGTGTTGTAGAACAGAATCACCAGCGCCGCGAGGATCGCGCCGAGCGAGATACCGTAGTCACCGTACATGCTGGCGGCCAGCGCCAAGCCGATCACGCCGTTGTTGCCGCGAAACGCGCCCTGGGTATAGATACCCCGGTCTTCGCGCTTGCAGCGCAAGATCGCCCAGCCCCAGGCCAGGGCAAAACTCACCAGCGTGGCGATGGAAAAGTAGATCAGCAGGCCCGGCTTGAGCGCCGAATGCAGGTCGGCATGCAGGATGCCCAAAAACAGCAACGCCGGCATGGTGACGTTGAACACCAGGGACGACGCCGTGTGGATGAAGTTGTCGTTGATCCACTTGATGCGCTTGAGCAGCACACCCAGGAACAGCATGGCAAACACCGGCGCGGTGATGGTGAGGGTGGTGAGGAAAATTGCCAGCATGCCGGGGAGAACCTTGGTCAGCGTCGGTAGGTGGCTAATGATAAGCCACTTTCATCCAGATCGTTCCCACGCTCTGCGTGGTAATGCAGCCTGGGACGCTCCGCGTCCGTTCCAAAGCGGACGCGGAGCGTCCAATGAGGCATTCCCACGCAGAGCGTGGGAACGATCAGTCGCCAGCCCTCAGGTAATCGGCGCCGGGTTGAACAAGGTGATGTCGTTATGCAGCTTGTGATGCTCGGCCCACGTCTGTTTCTTGCCGCTGGCTACATCCAGGTAGAAGTGGAACAACTCCCAACCCAGCTCCTCGATGCTCGCACGCCCGGTAGCGATGCGCCCGGCGTCGATATCGATGAGGTCCGGCCAACGTTGCGCCAGCTCCGTACGCGTCGACACCTTCACCACCGGCGCCATCGCCAGCCCGTACGGCGTGCCGCGCCCAGTGGTGAACACATGCAGGTTCATCCCCGCAGCCAGTTGCAAGGTGCCGCACACGAAGTCACTGGCCGGTGTCGCACAAAAGATCAGGCCCTTGCCCTTGAAACGCTCGCCCGGGCCCAGTACGCCGTTGATCGCGCTGCTGCCGGACTTGACGATGGAGCCCAGGGACTTCTCGACGATATTCGACAACCCGCCCTTCTTGTTGCCCGGCGTGGTGTTGGCGCTGCGGTCGGCCTCGCCCTTGGCCAGGTAACGGTCGTACCAGTCCATTTCCCTGACCAACTCTTCGGCAACTTCCTTCGTCTCTGCGCGAGAAGTCAGCAAGTAGATGGCGTCACGCACTTCGGTGACTTCGGAAAACATCACCGTCGCCCCGGCTCGCAGCAGCAAGTCCGAGGCATAGCCCAGCGCCGGGTTGGCGGTGATGCCGGAGAACGCATCACTGCCGCCACACTGCATGCCCAGGATCAGCTCGGACGCCGGCACGGTCTCGCGGCGGCGCTGATCGAGCTTCTTCAAGCGCACCTCGGCCAGTTCCATGATCTGCTCGATCATTTCGGTAAAGCCGTGGCTGGAGTCCTGCAAGCGGTACAACCACGGCTCGCTCAGGTCGACCGAGCTGTCGTTGTCGTGCATCACCTGCCCGGCCTGCAATTTCTCACAGCCCAGGCTGATCACCAGGGCTTCGCCGCCCAGGTTCGGGTTGCGCGCCAGGTTGCGCACGGTGCGGATCGGGATGTAGGCATCCGTCGCGGTGATCGCGACCCCGCAGCCGTAGCTGTGGGTCAACGCCACCACGTCATCGACGTGCGGGTATTTGGGCAGCAACTCGTCCTTGATGCGCTTGACCGCATGATCGAGCACGCCGGTCACGCATTGCACGGTGGTGGTGATGCCCAGGATATTGCGCGTACCGACCGTGCCGTCGGCGTTGCGGTAACCCTCGAACGTGAACCCTTCCAGCGGCGCCTGGGCCTGCGGCACATCGGTGGACAGCGGCAAGCTGTCCAGCGGCGGCGCGGTTGGCATGCGCAATTGGTCTTCCTGCACCCAACTGCCGCGTGAAATCGGCGCCAGGGCATAACCGATGGTCTGGCCGTAGCGAATGATCTCACCACCCTCGGGGATATCTTCCAGGGTCACTTTGTGGCTCTGCGGGATGAAATCCACGGTCACCAGGCCGTCCGGGAACTCGGTCCCGGCCGGCACGCCCTGGTCATTGACCACGATCACCACGTTGTCGCGCTCGTGCAAACGAATCGAGCGCGGCGAGTCGGCATGTTCAATCAACTGCATCACGGTGCCTCTCAGGAATGCGCTTGGGTTAGGTTGGTCAACTCTGGCCCCTTGCTTGGCGGCTCTTTGAGTACTACACGCTTGATCGGGCCGACGATGACCAGGTAGCTGAACACCGCCACCAGCGCGTTGGCGCCGACGAACACCAAGGCCCACTTGAACGAGCCGGTGGTGCTGATGATGTAGCCGATCACGATTGGCGTGGTGATCGAAGCCAGGTTACCGAAGGTGTTGAACAGGCCGCCACTGAGACCGGCGATTTGTTTGGGCGACGTGTCGGACACGACCGCCCAACCCAGCGCGCCAACGCCTTTGCCGAAGAAGGCCAACGCCATGAAGCCCACTACCATCCATTCAACGTCGACGTAGTTGCACGCAATGATGCTGCTGGACACCAGCAGCCCGGCGATGATCGGCGCCTTGCGGGCGAAGGTCAGCGAATGCCCCTTGCGCAGCAGGTAGTCGGAGATCACACCGCCGAGCACACCACCTATAAAACCGCAGATCGCCGGCAGCGAGGCGATGAAACCGGCCTTGAGGATAGTCATGCCACGGTCCTGCACCAGGTACACCGGGAACCAGGTCAGGAAGAAATACGTGATGCCGTTGATGCAGTACTGGCCCAGGTAAACGCCGAGCATCATGCGGTTGGTCAGCAACTGACGGATGTAATCCCACTTCGGACCGTCGGTTTTCTTACCCTTGCCCTTGTCCTGGTCCATGTCGACCATCGCGCCATTGGCGGCGATGTGATTGAACTCGGCCTCGTTGATCATCGGGTGTTGGCGCGGGCTGTGGATCACTTTCAGCCAGATCAGCGAGAAAACGATACCGATCACGCCCATCACGATAAACACGTGCTGCCAGCCGAAGCGGTAGACAATCCAGCCCATCAACGGCGCGAACAACACGGTGGCGAAGTATTGCGCCGAGTTGAAGATCGCCGAAGCCGTGCCGCGCTCGGCGGTAGGAAACCAGGCCGCCACGATGCGTGCGTTACCCGGGAAGGAAGGCGCTTCGGCCAGGCCCACCATAAAGCGCAGCATGAACAGCGCAACCACGGCGGTGGATATACCGAATTCACCCACATAGCCTTGCAGCACGGTGAACAGGGACCAGGTGAAGATGCTCAGGGCATAGACTTTTTTCGAGCCGAACCGGTCCAGCAACCAGCCACCGGGAATTTGCCCGGCCACGTAGGCCCAACCGAATGCGGAGAAGATATAACCGAGGGTGACCGCGTCGATGCCGAGGTCTTTTTGCAGGCTGGAGCCCGCGATGGCGATGGTAGCCCGGTCGGCGTAGTTGATCGTGGTCACCAGGAAAAGCATGAGCAGGATCAAATAGCGGACATGGGTCGGCTTGGTCGCTTGCATGTAGAAGTACTCCCACTAATTATTTTTTTTGCGGGTAATGTTTATGTCTTGCTGGGTGCCGCCCCTGTAGGAGCGAGCTTGCTCGCGAAAAACTCACAGGCACCGCGGGCATCCTGAATGCTCGCGTAATCATTGACGTTCTTCGCGAGCAAGCTCGCTCCTACAGTCAAACGGGTGTTACGAGCCGATGTAGCTGGTCTTCACCACGGTGTAGAACTCTTGCGCATAGCGACCTTGCTCACGCGAACCGTAGGAGGAGCCCTTGCGGCCACCGAACGGCACGTGATAATCCACGCCGGCGGTGGGCAGGTTGACCATCACCATCCCGGCCTGGGAGTGGCGCTTGAAGTGGTTGGCGTACTTGAGCGAAGTGGTGGCGATGCCCGCCGACAAGCCGAACTCGGTGTCGTTGGCCATGGCCAGCGCCGCCTCGTAGTCCGCCACGCGCACGACGTTGGCCACCGGGCCGAAGATTTCTTCGCGGCTGATGCGCATCTGGGCTTCGCTGTCGGCAAACAACGTCGGCGCCAGGTAGTAGCCCTCGGTGTCGCACGTCACCAGGCCGCCACCGCTGACCAGCCGCGCGCCTTCCCCTTGGCCGATCTCGATGTACTTCATGTCCTGGTCCAACTGGGCCTGGGAAACCACAGGGCCGATGTCGGTGCCGCTTTTGAGCGCGTGGCCGACCTTGATCGACTTCATGCGTTCGGCCATGGCCGCGACAAATTGGTCGTGGATACCGGCGGTGACGATCAGACGGCTGGAAGCGGTGCAACGCTGACCGGTGGAGTAGAACGCGCTCTGCACGGACAGCTCGACAGCCTGCTTGAGGTCGGCGTCGTCGAGGATGATCTGCGGGTTCTTGCCGCCCATTTCCAACTGAACTTTGGCTTGGCGCGATACGCAGCTGACGGCGATCTGGCGGCCGACGCCGACGGAACCGGTAAAGCTGATGCCATCGACTTTCGGGCTGTTGACCAGCACATCGCCGACCACGCGACCGCTGCCCATCACCAGGTTGAACACACCGGCCGGGAAGCCGGCGCGGGAAATGATTTCGGCCAGGGCCCAGGCGCAGCCAGGCACCAGTTCAGCCGGCTTGATCACCACACAGTTGCCGTAGGCCAGGGCCGGGGCGATCTTCCACGCAGGGATGGCGATCGGGAAGTTCCACGGGGTGATCAAACCGACCACGCCCAGGGCTTCACGGGTGACTTCAACGTTGACGCCCGGACGCACCGACGGCACATAGTCGCCCGACAGGCGCAGGCATTCGCCGGCGAAGAACTTGAAGATGTTACCGGCGCGGGTCACTTCGCCGATGGCTTCGGGCAGGGTCTTGCCCTCTTCACGGGCCAGCAGCGTGCCGAGCTCTTCACGGCGCGCGAGGATTTCGCTGCCGACTTTATCCAAGGCATCGTGACGTGCCTGGATCCCGGAGGTGGACCAGGCCGGGAACGCGGCACGCGCAGCGTCGATGGCAGCGTTGACCTGGGCAACATCCGCCTTGGCGTACTCGCCAATGACATCGGACAACTCCGACGGGTTGAGGTTGACGCAGTAGTCGGCGCCGGCCACCCATTGGCCGTTGATGTAGTTTTCAAAACGTTGGGCTTGGGACACGAATCTTCTCCTGACGCAAAAGGCCGCTGATTGCTCAGCGGCCTTATCGATAAATTATTGCGGGCCTTGCTTGTCCATCAGCGCGGCGAGGGCTTCGTATTCTTCCGGCAGCAGGTCGGTCAGCGGCGTACGCACGGGGCCGGCGTCATAACCTGCGATTTTCGCACCGGCCTTGACGATGCTCACGGCATAGCCGGCCTTGCGGTTACGAATGTCCAGGTACGGCAGGAAGAAGTCGTCGATGATCTTGCCGACGGTGGCGTGATCTTCGCGGGCAATGGCGTGGTAGAAGTCCATCGCGGTTTTCGGGATGAAGTTGAACACCGCCGAGGAGTACACCGGCACGCCCAGGGCCTTGTAGGCAGCGGCGTAAACCTCTGCGGTCGGCAGGCCGCCCAGGTAGCTGAAACGATCGCCGAGGCGACGGCGGATGGACACCATCAACTCGATATCACCCAGGCCATCCTTGTAGCCGATCAGGTTCGGGCAGCGCTCGGCTAGGCGTTCCAGCAGCGGCGCGGTCAGGCGGCAAACGTTGCGGTTGTAGACCACAACGCCGATTTTGACCGACTTGCACACGGCTTCAACGTGGGCGGCAACGCCGTCCTGGCTGGCTTCGGTCAGGTAATGAGGCAGCAACAGCAGGCCCTTGGCACCGAGGCGTTCGGCTTCCTGGGCGTACTCGATGGCCTGGCGGGTCGCACCGCCCACGCCGGCCAGGATTGGCACGCTGGTGGCGCAGGTATCGACGGCGGTTTTCACCACCTGGGAGTATTCGCTGGCGGCGAGGGAGAAAAACTCACCGGTGCCGCCGGCAGCGAACAAGGCGGTGGCGCCATACGGGGCCAGCCATTCCAGGCGCTTGATGTAGCCCGCCTGGTGAAAATCACCTTGGGCATTGAAATCGGTCACGGGGAAAGACAGCAGACCGTGGGAAAGGATGGACTTCAGTTCTTGTGGATTCATTATTCGAACACCCTGGGTAAAAGACTTTCTGTCGAAAGGTTATTGTTGGTTTGTGATGTCGTACGTCATCGTACAACTATAAATGGATTCGTCAACTGCAAATCATCAGTCTTCAGCTTTGAGGTATTGAGCTATTGGATGAGAACAAGGCGCTGCGCTGCGAGGATGTGAGTTGATTATGGGTCACTACACAACCCTGTAGTGAGCGGGCTTGCCCCGCGCTTGGCGGCGAAGCGGCCCCAAACCAGGCGACCTGGTTTTATCTGGAAACACCCTAGTGTCTTTATTGGGGGCGGCTTCGCCACCCAGCGCGGGCGGTGCGACGATTCGACAAGCCCGCTCACCACAGGCGATCCTTAACCCCGCTGAGCCTCCGCCTCTTCATGGGCATGGCGCAGCCTCTCCCGACTATTCGTCAAATGCAGCCGCATCGCCGCCCGCGCCGCGTCCGAATCCTGGCGCGCAATCGCCTCATAGATCTCTTCGTGCTCGCGACTCAGGCGCCCCATGTAGTGCTGCTGGTCATCATGGGCCAGGCGCGCCGAATTCAGGCGGGTGCGCGGAATGATACTGGTGCCCAGGTGGGTCATGATGTCGGTGAAGTAGCGGTTGCCGGTGGACAGCGCAATTTCCAGGTGGAACGCGAAGTCGGAGGCCACCGCGTCGCCGGCGTGCGCCGCGCTCTCATTCAGGGCATCGAGCGCTGCACGCATGGCGGCCAGTTGTTCGTCACTGCGGCGCAAGGCGGCCAACCCGGCGGACTCTACTTCCAGGCTGATCCGCAACTCCAGAATCGCCAGCACATCACGCAAGGTCACCACGGTGGCCGGGTCGATGCGAAAGCCGCTCGGACTCGGCGTATCCAGCACGAAGGTGCCAATACCGTGCCGCGTCTCCACTTGCCCCGCCGCCTGCAAGCGTGAGATGGCTTCACGCACCACGGTTCGGCTGACCCCATGGGCTTCCATGATCGCCGACTCGGTGGGCAGTTTGTCGCCACGCTTGAGCTGGCCGTCGCGGATCTGCTCGGACAACACCGTGACCAATTCCTGGGCAAGGCTGCGGCGCTTGCGGGGAAGACGAGGGGTGGCGGCGGCGTTATCCATGGTGATCCATTTTTCGGCGAACTTGAGCACGCATCATAGCCCATGGCTGTTGTACGATCACCGTCCAGGCACGACTTTCATCCATATCCTGCGCGCAAAAAAATACCCCGACACAGGTCGAGGCATTTTTTTGGCCCGCTCCGAGGAGAACGCCGGTTATTTCACCACTTTCAGGCTCGGCCGGCCGCTGGGACGCGGTGGCTCGGAGTCCGGTGGCGGCAGATCGTCGCCGTCTGTGCTTTCGACCGTTTCATCATCCTCGAAAGGCGATTCCAGATCGAACACCATGCCTTGGCCGTTTTCTCGGGCGTAAATGCCGAGGATAGCGCCAATTGGCACGTACAGGGTGTGCGGCACGCCGCCGAAACGCCCTTCGAAGCTTACCGCTTCGTTGTCCATGTGCAGGTGGCGCACGGCGCTGGGCGATACGTTCAATACAATCTGCCCGTCACTGGCAAAACCCTGCGGTACCTGAACCGCCGGAAATTCGGAATTGACCAGCATGTGCGGGGTGCAATCGTTGTCCACAATCCACTCATAGAGCGCGCGGACCAGGTAGGGTCGACTGGAGTTCATCAGCGGCTCCTTAAGCCTTAGCGCATATCGCGTTCGACGCCAGACAGACTCGCCTGGAAAGCCTCACGCGCAAACTGGCGCTCCATGTAATCAAGCAGCGGCTTGGCCGGCCGCGGCAGTTCAATACCCAGAATTGGCAAGCGCCAGAGTATCGGTAATAGGCAGCAATCCACCAAGCTTTGTTCCTCACTGAGGAAAAAAGGTTTATCGGCGAACAACGGCGAAACGCCGGTCAGGCTTTCGCGCAATTCCTTACGCGCCTGTACCCGTGCGGCTTCTTTGCTGCGCGTATCCAGAATCAAATCCACCAACCCGCACCAGTCACGCTGGATCCGATGGATCAGCAGGCGGCTGTTGGCGCGCGCCACCGGGTACACCGGCAGCAAAGGCGGATGCGGGTAACGCTCATCCAGGTATTCCATCACCACGGTCGACTCCCACAACGCCAGGTCACGATCGACCAGGGTGGGCAAGCTGCCGTAAGGGTTCACTTCGATCAGCTTCGGCGGGTGACGACCCACCTCCACACTGATGATCTCGGCGCTGACACCCTTCTCTGCGAGCACGATGCGTACTCGGTGGGAATAGTGGTCGGCGGGGTCGGAGTAACAGGCCAACCGATTGGTCACGCCCATGGCGGTCCTCCTCGCTTGTTGAAATTATCGAAAGCTCAAAAACGAGCGCGCCCAGAGAGCACCTCTGCAGCATCCGGTACAACCAGATCGCTACGTATTCAGAGATGCCGCTGGGCGCGCAAGATTAACAGCAATTGCTTACGGTTGGATCAATGCACATCCTTCCAGTATTCGCGTTTGAGCAAGTAGGCGAATACGAAGAAGAAGGCCAGGTACAACAACACATAGGTACCGATGCGCTGGTGCTGCAGTTTGACCGGGTTGGCCGAGTAGGCCAGGAAGGTCACGAGGTTCTTGACCTTCGCGTCGAACTGCTCGTCTGTCAACGAACCTGGGGTTTCTATCTTCAGTTGATCGCACGCTTCATGGGTCAAAGGCGTGCCGGTAAGCGGATCGTATTGCTTCTTGCCGTCTTCAACGACCTGGATCTGCTTGCATCCTACCACTTGCTTGCCTTGCAGGCCGACCAGAACGTTCGGCATACCGACATTCGGGAACACGCGGTTGTTCACGCCATAGGGGCGCGCCGGGTCTTCATAGAAGGATTTCAGGTAGCCATAGAGCCAGTCGGTGCCGCGCACACGTGCCACCAGGGTCAAGTCCGGCGGTGCCGCGCCGAACCAGGTTTTGGCGTCGGCAGGCTTCATGCCAATGTTCATGTGGTCGCCGATCTTGGCGCCGGTGAACACCAGTTTTTCCAGCATCATTTCATGCGGGATGCCGAGGTCGTCGGCCACACGCTCGTAGCGCTGGAACTTGGCGCTATGGCAACCCATGCAATAGTTGGCAAAGGTGCGCGCACCGTCCTGCATGGCGGCTTTGTCCGACACGTCGATATCGACTTTTTCCAGCTCCGCGCCGTGCTCGGCAGCGAAAGACAGCAGCGGCAGCGCCGCAAGGATCAATGCAACGAATAACTTTTTCATCAGCCAGTCACCCTTTCCGGAACCGGTTTGGTCTTCTCGAGCCGGGTGTAGAACGGCATCAGAATGAAGTAGGCGAAGTACAGGAAGGTGCAGACCTGCGACAGCAATGTCCGCTCAGGGGTTGGCGCCAGCACGCCCAGCACGCCCAGGATCACGAACGCAATGCAGAACACCCACAGCCAGATCTTGCTCAGCCAGCCTTTGTAGCGCATGGACTTGACCGGGCTGCGGTCGAGCCAAGGCAACACGAACAGCACCGCAATGGCCGCGCCCATGGCGATCACGCCCATGAGCTTGTCGGGGATCGCCCGCAAGATCGCGTAGAACGGCGTGAAGTACCAGACCGGGGCGATATGCTCGGGTGTCTTGAAGGCGTTGGCCTGCTCGAAGTTAGGCTTCTCCAGGAAATAACCGCCCATCTCCGGGAAAAAGAACACGATCGAGCAGAACACGAACAGGAACACCACTACGCCTACGATGTCTTTGACGGTGTAGTAAGGGTGGAACGGAATTCCATCCAGCGGGATGCCGTTTTCATCCTTGTGCTTCTTGATGTCCACGCCATCCGGGTTGTTGGAACCCACTTCGTGCAGCGCCAGGATGTGCAACACCACCAGGCCCAGGATCACGATGGGCAAGGCCACCACGTGCAAGGCGAAGAAGCGGTTCAGGGTGATGCCTGAGATCAGGTAGTCACCCCGGATCCACTGGGTCAGGTCATTGCCGATCACCGGGATCGCACCGAACAGCGAGATGATCACCTGGGCGCCCCAGTACGACATCTGGCCCCATGGCAGCAGGTAACCCATGAAGGCTTCGGCCATCAGCGCCAGGTAGATCAGCATGCCGAAGACCCATACCAGTTCGCGGGGCTTCTGGTACGAGCCGTATAGCAGGCCACGGAACATGTGCAGGTAGACGACGATAAAGAACGCCGACGCGCCCGTGGAGTGCAGCAGGCGCAGGATCGAGCCGTACTCGACGTCACGCATGATGTACTCGACGGAAGCAAACGCCTCTTCCGCCGAAGGGGTGTAGCTCATCGTCAGCCAGACACCGGTAACGATCTGGTTGACCAGCACCAGCAGTGCCAGGGAGCCGAAGAAGTAGAAGAAGTTGAAGTTTTTTGGCGCGTAATATTTGCTGAGATGGTCTTCCCACATTTTAGTGGCGGGGAAGCGCGCATCCACCCAATCCATGAACTTGCTCATCACGCGTTCTCCTTGTCGAGACCAATGACAATGATGTCGTCAGATTCGTAGTTGTGCGGAGGAACCGGCAAGTTCAAAGGCGCAGGCTGGGACTTGTAGACGCGGCCGGCGAGGTCGTAGTGGGAGCCGTGGCAAGGGCAGAAATAGCCGCCGACCCAATCCTTGCCCAAATCCACAGGGGCCACTTCCGGGCGGAAAGTAGGCGAGCAACCCAGGTGAGTGCAGAGACCGACCAGCAGCAGGATCTCCGGCTTGATCGAACGTGCTTCGTTCTTGGCGTAGGCGGGTTGGTCGGATTTCTCGGACGTGGGGTCAGACAACTGGCCCTCGATCTTCTTGAGATTCCCCAGGATTTCCTCGGTACGACGAACAATGAACACCGGCTGGCCGCGCCATTCAGCAATCATCTGCTGGCCTGGCTCGATCTTGCTGACATTCACCTTCACCGGTGCACCTGCGGCTTTCGCCTTGGCACTGGGAAACCATGACCCCACGAACGGGACCGCAGCCCCCACCGCTCCTGCAGCACCCACCACGGATGTGGCTGCTACCAAGAAGCGACGCCGGCCTGCATTCACGCCGTCATTGCTCATTCAGTCCTCTCCCATCAGCTTTTTGGCCTGTTAAATCAGGCGTCTACTAAGTATTGAATCTTTGCTTATAAAAATTTTGCCGAATGGTAATGAAAAGCCCCACGTATGACAAGGGAATTGCCCGGCGCTCAGCCCCCAGGCCTTGTAGTATAGGGGGTCTACGGATGTGGCAAGTTGTCACGGCGATTTTTATGCATAAATCGCAGGCAATAAAAAACGCCCAGCTCCGTGAGGAGGCTGGGCGTTTTTGTGGAACGTAAAGCGAATTAACGCTTCGAGTACTGCGGACGCTTACGCGCTTTACGCAGACCGACTTTCTTACGTTCAACTTCACGGGCATCACGAGTCACGAAGCCAGCTTTGCGCAGAGCGCCACGCAGGGTTTCGTCGTACTGCATCAGCGCGCGAGTGATACCGTGGCGGATTGCGCCAGCTTGACCACTTACACCGCCACCGATAACGGTGACGTAGATGTCGAACTTTTCAACCGTCTCGGTCAGTTCCAGCGGCTGACGAACTACCATGCGGGCAGTTTCGCGGCCGAAGAAGTTGTCCAGAGTGCGGTTGTTGATCGAGATGTTACCAGTGCCCGGACGCAGGAAAACGCGTGCGGTTGCGGTTTTGCGACGGCCAGTGCCGTAATTTTGAGTCGCCGACATAATGAACTATTCCGTTAAAACTTCAGTTCTTGGGGCTGCTGAGCAGCATGAGGGTGTACAGCGCCCGCATAGACTTTCAGCTTGCGAAACATATCGCGACCCAGTGGGCCCTTAGGCAGCATGCCTTTGACCGCGATTTCGATCGGGGCTTCAGGCTTCTTGGAGATCAGGCCTTCAAAGTTGGAAGACTTGATACCGCCTGGGAAACCGGAGTGACGGTAGTACATTTTGTCTTGCGCTTTGTTGCCGGTAACACGTACCTGCTCAGCGTTGATGATCACGATGTAGTCACCGGTGTCAACGTGAGGGGTGTACTCAGGCTTGTGCTTGCCACGCAGACGGCTGGCGACTTCAGTGGCCAGACGACCCAGGGTCTGACCAGCGGCGTCGACGACAAACCAGTCGCGCTGAACTGTTTCCGGTTTTGCAGTAAAAGTTGTCATTCTTTAATAGCCTCAGGGGCCGCCCTGTAAATTAGACGGCGGATCTTACTGAATAGTGCTTACTTTGACAAGGTCAAAGGCAGCCGGATACAGACGCTATCGGGGGCTCGGGTCAGCGCGTCCGTTCAACGGCAAGATTCTTCGGCAGGCGGCGCATCACTTCCACTGCAGAAAGAGGTGGGCAATTATGCAGATTGCGAAAAAAAATTCAACCTGCTTTTATGATTGTTTTCCCTGAAGGAGTACCCGATGGATTATCGACAGCTGGGCCGTACGGATCTGAACGTGAGCGCGATAGCCCTGGGCACCATGACCTGGGGCGAGCAGAACAGCGAGGCAGAGGCCTTCGCGCAGATCGAGCGGGCCAAGGGTGCAGGGATCAACTTCCTCGACACCGCCGAAATGTACCCGGTGCCGCCCAAGGCCGACACCTATGCCACCACCGAGCGCTACATCGGCAATTACTTCAAGAGCCGTGGCGACCGCGCCGACTGGATCCTCGCCAGCAAGATCGCCGGCCCCGGCAACACCATCGACTACATCCGCGACGGCTACCTGCGCCACAACCGCAAGCACATCGCCCAGGCACTCGACGCCAGCCTCACGCGCCTGCAGACCGACTGGATCGACCTCTACCAGCTGCACTGGCCGGAGCGCAGCACCAACTTCTTCGGTCAATTGAGCTACAAGCACAAGGACGAAGACGACCTCACCCCGCTGGAGGAAACCCTCGAGGCGCTGGATGAGCAGGTCAAGGCCGGCAAGATCCGCCATATCGGCCTGTCCAACGAAACGCCGTGGGGCACCATGAAGTTCCTGGCCCTGGCCGAAGCCCGTGGCTGGCCCCGCGCGGTGTCGATCCAGAACCCCTACAACCTGCTCAACCGCAGTTTCGAAGTGGGCCTGGCGGAAGTCGCAATACGTGAACAATGCGGTCTGCTGGCCTATTCGCCGCTGGCGTTCGGCATGCTCAGTGGCAAGTACGAAGGCGGCGCACGCCCGGCCAAGGCACGCCTGACCGAATACAGCCGCTTCAGCCGCTACTTCAACCCGCAGTCGGAAGCGGCGTGCAGCCGTTACGTGGCGCTGGCACGCGAACATGGCTTGGACCCGGCGCAGATGGCACTGGCGTTTGTCACGCAGCAACCGTTTGTGACCAGCAATATCATTGGCGCGACGTCGCTTGCGCAGTTGGACAGCAACATTGCCAGTGCTGATCTGAAGCTCTCGAAGGAGGTGCTGGAAGGGATTGAGGCGATTCAGAAGGATCACCCGAATCCTGCTCCTTGATTGATCTTCAGATCGCTATCGCAGGCAAGCCAGCTCCCACATTTGAATTGTGAACACCGTCAAATGTGGGAGCTGGCTTGCCTGCGATGGCGCCCTCAAAAGCACCACAAGATCAAAGCGCCCGCGCAATGATCTCCTTCATGATCTCATTGGTCCCCGCATAAATGCGCTGCACCCGCGCATCCGCCCAGGCCCGGGCAATCGGGTATTCCCACATGAAGCCGTAGCCGCCGTGCAACTGCACGCACTCATCGAGCACCTTGCATTGCAGGTCGGTGCCCCAGTACTTGGCCATCGCCGCCGTGGGCACGTCCAGCTTGCCGTCCAGATGCAACGCCATGCACTGGTCGACGAACACCCGCCCAATCTGGATCTCGGTGGCCATCTCCGCCAACTTGAAGCGCGTGTTCTGGAAGTCGGCAATCGCCTTGCCGAAGGCCTTGCGTTCACGGGTGTACTCCAAGGTCCATTGCAACGCCGCCTCGGCGGATGACAAGGCGCCAATCGCCACCGTCAAACGTTCCTGGGGCAACTCCTGCATCAGATACGCGAAGCCCATGCCCGCCTGGCCCAACAGGTTTTCCCTGGGCACACGCACGTCCTGGAAGAACAGCTCCGACGTGTCCTGGGCCTTCATGCCCACCTTCTCCAGGCGCTTGCCCTTGGCGAAGCCGGGTGTGTCGGCTTCCACCAGGAACAGGCTGGTGCCCTTCGCGCCCGCCTTGGGATCGGTCTTGGCGACGACGATCACCAGGTCGGCCAGGTAGCCATTGGTGATAAACGTCTTGGAGCCGTTGATCACGTACTCGTCGCCATCCAGCACGGCAGTCGTCTTGACCCCTTGCAGGTCGGAACCCGCCCCCGGTTCGGTCATGGCAATGGCCGTGACCATCTCGCCGGAGATCAACTTGGGCAGGTAATGGTGTTTCAGCGCCTCGCTGCCGTAATGCAGGAGGTAGGGCGCGACAATATCCGAGTGCAGGGAAAACCCGATGCCGGTCAGGCCCAGCCGGCTGATCTCTTCGATCACCACCGCGCTGTACAAAAAATCCGCGCCCAGCCCGCCATATTCTTCCGGCAGGTGGGAACACAACATCCCCGCCTCCCCCGCCTTGCTCCACAAGCTGCGGTCGATATGGCCTTGTTTCTCCCATTGAGCATGGAACGGCGCGGCGTCCTTTTCGAGAAAGGTACGCACGCTTTCGCGGAAAAGTTCGTGTTCCGGGCTGAACAAGGTTCTGGGAATCATGGGTCACCTGCGTGGATTGTCGGACAAAAACCAGCCCAGAGAGACTATGCCCCGAGGGCATCACAGGACACTGGACACATGCGACAAAAAATAAGACGATCCAGCCGTCTGGTGACCACTTTCCCCTATAAGAATAAATGAAATTATGTCTAACCAAATCTCCACGCCCCTGCGGCGCGTCAGCATTTTGGCCATTGATCGGGTATTTGCTTCTACCCTCATGCAAGCCAAGGATTTCTTCCACCTCGCCAGCCTCCGTTACGGCAAGCAACAAGGCCTGGGCCTGACCCCTGCGTTTGAAACGCGACTGGTCAGCCCCGACGGAAAGTCGGTGCGCAGTTTCAGCGATGTGATCATGCCGGTGGACGGCGGCCTGGAAGACGCCGACATTATCGTATTGCCGGCGTTCTGGGATGACTTCGATGCCTTGTGCACACACTACCCGCAAGTGCTGCCGTGGCTGCGTGAACAGCATGCACGCGGCGCCGTGTTGTGCGGCGAGGCCACCGGGGTGTTCTGGCTGGCCGAAGCCGGCTTGCTCGATGGCAAGGAGGCGACCACCTATTGGCGCTTCTTCAACGCCTTCAGCGAACGCTTCCCCAAGGTGCAACTCAACCAGGACAAACACCTCACCGACGCCGATAACCTGTATTGCGCCGGCGGCACCACCTCGGCATGCGACCTCTATATCTACCTGATCGAGCGCTTCTGCGGCGCCAACATCGCCCAGGCCGTGGCCCGCGACATTCTCTACGAAGTGCAGCGCAGCTATTCACCGGGGCGCATCGGTTTTGGCGGGCAGAAGCTGCACCAGGATGTGATCATCCTGCAGATCCAGCATTGGCTCGAAGAGCATTTCGCCGACAAATTCCGCTTCGAAGATGTCGCCCGGGAACACGGCATGAGCATCCGCAACTTCATGCGCCGCTTCCAGACCGCCACCGGCGATAAGCCACTGCATTACCTGCAACGGCTGCGCATCGAGACGGCCAAAGGACTGCTTTCAGGCAGCCGCAAGAGCATCAAGACCATCAGCTACGAAGTGGGTTACGACGACGCGAGCTTTTTTGCGCGGCTGTTCAGGCAGCACACGGAGTTGTCGCCGAACCAGTATCGGCAGCAATTCCAGCAAGCCGCATAACCAAGGATGTACACAGGGCCAATGTGGGAGCGGGCTTGCTCGCGAATGCGGTGTATCAGTCAATACATGTGTGACTGACCTACCGCTTTCGCGAGCAAGCCCGCTCCCACATTGGGTTCCGCGTCGTTCTTACGGTTTGTGCCCGCGCGACAGGAACTCGTGGGATTGCATCTCGAGCAAGCGGCTCAACGTACGCTGGAACTCAAAATTCAAACGCCCCCCCGTGTAGAGGTCCTTGAGTTCGACTTCGGCCGAAATGATCAGCTTGACGTTGCGATCGTAAAACTCGTCGACCATGTTGATAAAGCGCCGCGCGATGTCGTCGGTGGTGACGCTCATCTGCTCCACGCCGCTGAGGATCACCGCGTGGAAGATCTTGCCCAGTTCGATGTAGTCGTTCTGGCTGCGCGGGCCGTCGCACAGTTGGCGGAATTCGAACCAGGCCACGTCATCGCAGGTGCGCAGCGCGATGATTTCGCGGTTCTCGATCATCAACTTGTCGTTTTCCACGGCCTGGGTGCATTCGGGCGTCAAGGCGCGGAAGCTCTTCTTCAGGCTTTCGTGGGCCGCCTCGTTCAGCGGGAAGTGGAACAGCTCCGCTTGTTCCAGGTGACGCAGGCGGTAGTCGACGCCGCTGTCGACGTTGACGATCTCGGTGTTCTGCTTGATCAGCGCAATCGCCGGCAGGAAGCGCGCGCGCTGCAGGCCGTCCTTGTACAAGCCGTCCGGCACGATGTTCGAGGTAGCAACCAGGGTCACACCGTTCTTGAACAGCTCTTCCATCAGGGTGCCAAGGATCATGGCATCGGTGATGTCGGAGACGAAGAACTCATCGAAGCAGATCACTCGCGCTTCTTCGGAGAAACGCTTGGCGATGATCATCAGCGGGTTCTTCTCGCCCGGCAGGGTCTTCATCTCTTCGTGCACGCGCTTCATGAAGCGGTGGAAGTGAGTGCGCACCTTTTCCTTGAACGGCAGCGCTTCGAAGAAGGTGTCGACCAGATAGGTCTTGCCACGGCCGACGCCGCCCCAGAAGTACAGGCCCTTGACCGGCGTGTGGTCTTTCTTGCCAAACAGCTTGCTGAACATCCCCGGCTTGCTTTGCGAGGCCGCGACCAGGTCGTCGTACAGGCGCTGCAAATGACGCACCGCGTTTTCCTGGGCAGCGTCATGGAAGAATTCAGGGCGTTTCAGATCAGCTTGATATCGTTCTAGGGGCGTCATAATTTCGTTAGCAAGGCAACAAAAACGGGCCGTCACTGTAACGACGGCCCCGGATAATGGCAATCAACCCTTGGTCGGGTTAATCCTCGGAAGGGACCAACGCGATACGCAAGGCGGCAATGGCGGCATCGCGGGAGGCGCTGTCGGCGAACTCGGCGCTGTCGGCCACAACGGCATCGTCCAGCCACACACTGAAGCTCTGGGCTTGGGTGCGTATGTCCAAATGACCGCTTTGCAATTGCTTGGTCACCGCGCCCGCCGCTTTGCCGTCGGCGAAGTTGCGCGACAGCAGCAATTGCTCGCCGTCAGCAGCCAACAGGCGGAAGCGGAAGCTGCCGTCGTCTTCACGGAAGCTTACGAAGCGCGCAGCTTTCGCTGCTTTCTTCTTGGTGGCGACCGGCGCGGCAGCCTGGTTGACGAACGAACGCAGGCCCACCGCTTCACGCAGCTCGGCCAGGAACGGTGCCGCAACCGCACGGGCTTTTTTCGCGCCGACCAGCAGCAGATCTTCCATGTCCGATGGGCGCGACATCAGTTGGTGATAACGCTCGCGAGCTTCGCCCAACTGGCCATCGAGCAGCTGGAACAGACGATTCTTCGCCTCGCCCCAGCCCAAGCCTTGCAGCAGTTCGCCACGGAATTCTGCTTCCTGGGCCTTGCTGGCAAACGCCTGGTACAAGGTGAACAGGTGCGAGTTGTCCGGGTCCTTGGCTTCGCCAGGCGCGCGGGAATCGGTGACGATCCGCGAGATGGCGTCTTTCATGTCCTTGGCGCTGGTGAACAACGGGATGGTGTTGTCGTAGCTCTTGGACATCTTGCGGCCGTCCAGGCCCGGCAAGGTGGCGACGCTTTCTTCGATCAACGCCTCGGGCATGGTGAAGAATTCCTTGCCGTTGCCGAACAGGTGGTTGAAGCGCTGGCCGATGTCGCGGGCCATTTCCACGTGCTGGATCTGGTCGCGACCGACCGGCACCTTGTGCGCGTTGAACATCAGGATGTCCGCCGCCATCAGTACCGGGTAGCTGTACAGGCCCATGGTGATGCCCGCGTCCGGGTCTTCGCCGGTTTCCACGTTCTTGTCCACCGAGGCCTTGTAGGCGTGGGCGCGGTTGAGCAGGCCCTTGGCCGCCACGCAGGTCAGCAGCCAGGTCAGCTCGGGGATCTCAGGGATGTCCGACTGGCGATAGAACGTCACCCGGTTCACATCCAGGCCACCGGCCAGCCAGGTCGCGGCGATTTCCATGCGCGAGCGCTGGATGCGCTGCGGGTCATCGCATTTGATCAGGGCGTGGTAGTCGGCCAGGAAGTAGAAGGAGTCGGCATTGGCGTCTTCGCTTGCAAGGATCGCCGGGCGGATCGCACCGGCGTAGTTGCCCAGGTGGGGCGTGCCGGTGGTGGTGATGCCGGTGAGGATACGGGTACGCGTCGTCATGGGTAATCGCTTATCAGACTGCTGTCAATTCGAGAGGCGCGGCAGCACCAGATCCTTGAGATCGGTGAGCTTGCCATGGAAAAAGTGTCCGCATTCTGCCACTTTCAGCAGCTCATGGGGGCGATTCAACGCCGCGGACCAGTCGTAGACCAGCTGCGGGTCGACCACTTCGTCGGTTTCCGGCTGGATCAGCGTCAAGGGACAGCCCTGGGGAAGCGCGTCGGTATCGCGCAGACGCATCACAGCTGCCGCAATCATGAACAAATGGGACAGTTTTTCGCCCTTGGCTTCCAGGCGGCCGCCGAGGCTGGCGGCCACATAGCCGCCAAAGGAAAAGCCGAGCAAGGTGAGCGGCAGGTCGGGGTGTTTTGCCCGCAGCCAGGCGGCGGCGGCTTCGGCATCGTCGACTTCACCGGTGGCCATGTCATGGGAACCGGCACTCGCGCCGACGCCACGATAATTGAAACGCAAAGTAATCAAACCGGCATCGCGGGCGGTGCGTTGCAGGGTCGATACCACTTTATTGAGCATGGTCCCACCCTGCACCGGGTTAGGGTGGCAGATCAGCGCCAGGCCACGTGGCGCGGGGTGATCCAGGTACAGGGCTTCCAATTGGCCTACCGGGCCATCGATCAAAACGGGGGTTTCACGCATGAGCAAGGGATGAACTCCGTGACCTCTCAAAGGGTCGACTCGTCTAGCTAAAGTCTGTGCATGGCATCATTGCGAGCTTAATCGCGGTATACAGCGCAGGTTTGAGCCGTTAACGTAAAGCAAAGCCGTTTATAGAGGAAGGACTCGTGGAACACTCGCTCTTAGTTTGGTTGTTGCCGACTCTTGCCCTGGTTGCCGGTGTCGCCATTGGATTCCTGGTTGCTCGCCTGCTGCCGAATGCCGCGCCTAACCGCACGCAGCGTCAGCTGGATGATATCCAGGAACGTTTTGACAGTTATCAGAACGAGGTTGTTACCCACTTCAACAGCACCGCGACCCTGGTCAAGAAGCTCACCCAGAGCTACCAGGAAGTACAGGATCACCTCGCCGATGGCGCCAACCGCCTGGCCCTCGACGACATCACCCGCCAGCGTCTGCTGGCCGCGCTGCATTCCGATGCACCGCAAGCGCCACGGGAACGCCTGACCCCTCCCCGGGAAAACCAGGAGCCTCCACGGGACTACGCGCCAAAAACGCCGAACGCTCCAGGCATGCTGGATGAGCATTACGGCTTGAAGAAGTAAGGCGCTTCAAGCAACACAAAAAGCCCGGCTGATCGATGATCAGCCGGGTTTTTTGTTGGGCAGGCACTTTAAGAACACCTTAGATCCAGTGTGGGAGCTGGCTTGCCTGCGATAGCGGTGGGCCATTTGATACACCTGCTACTGACACACCGCCATCGCGGGCAAGCCCGACTCCCACATTGAACCGCGCATGGTTTTAAGTCACTTGCTGTTCCTGCAACCACCCGCCTTCAATCCGCACATGCCGCCCATGAAAGCGCTTGAGGCTGCTGCGATGCCCGACGCTGACAATACTCAGCCCCGGCAACTCATCGATCAGCGCCTGGTACAGCGTCGCTTCATCCTCTTCATCCATCGCCGACGTCGCTTCGTCCATGTACAGCCACTGCGGCGCAAACAGCAAGGCGCGGGCAAAGGCCAGGCGTTGTTGTTCACCCGGCGAGAGCATGCGCTGCCAGTGATTGGCTTCATCCAGCCGACCCGCCAGATGCGGCAGGCGGCAGGTTTGCAGGACCTGTGCATAACGTGCTGCCGGATAGACGCTGTCGTCCTGTGGATAACTCAACACCGCCTTCAGCGTGCCAATCGGCAAATACGGCTTTTGCGGCAGGAACAGATAGCGCACCGCTGGCAACTGGATACTGCCGTGCCCCGCCGGCCATAAATGGCCCATCGCGCGCAATAACGTGCTTTTACCGCTGCCGGAACGCCCGCTGAGCATCAGGCGCTCACCCGGCTCCACACACATGTTGGCGTCCGTCAGCAAATGGCGGCCATCGGCCAGGTTCAAGCCCAGCCCCTGCACCACGAGGCGATCGCCCTGCGCGTGCACATCGATAGTCGCCGGACGTTGCTCGTTGTCGTTCATGGCCTGCTGGAAGCTGAGCAGGCGGTCACTGGTTGCGCGCCAGGCGGCCAGGTCGGTGTAGGCGCTGATGAACCAGCTGAAGTTGCCCTGCACATTGCCGAACGCCGAGTTGATTTGCATCAGTTCGCCCAATTCGATCTTGCCCGCGAAATAGCGCGGCGCCGCCACGATAAAGGCGAAGACGATCGCAATCTGTTCGTAGCCGGCGGTGAAGAACGTCAGGCGCTTGGACACCTTCATGATGTCCCAATAGTTATGCCAGACCTTGCCGAACCGAGCGCTCAAGCGCTGCTTTTCGTTAGGTTCGCCGTTGTACAGAGCGATGCTTTCGGCATTCTCTCGCACCCGTACCATGGAGAAGCGCAGATCCGCTTCAAACCGTTGCTGCTGGTTGCTCAGGCCGATCAAGCGACGGCCGATCAAATGGGTCAGCCAACTGCCGACACCGGCGTAGACCAATGCGCACCAGAACATGTAGCCGGGGATGGTGATACCAAAGACGTCAATGCTGCCCGACACGCCCCACAGGATCACGGAGAACGACACCAGGCTGACGACATTGCGCAACAGCCCGAGGCCCAGGCCCAAGGTGTTTGAGGTGAAGCTGTTGAGGTCTTCGGATATGCGCTGGTCCGGGTTATCGGTGTAACCGCCCTGCTCCAGCTGGTAGAAGTTTTTGTGGTCGAGCCAGCGCGCAAAATGCTTCTCGGTAAGCCAGGCGCGCCAGCGAATGGTCAGCATCTGCGTCAGGTACAGACGGTACACCGCGCCGAGAATGGCCACCGCCGCGATACCGCAGAAATAGCCGATCAATTGCCAGAAGGCCGCCGTATCCTTTTTTTCCAGGGCGTTGTAGAAATCCTTGTACCAGTGATTGATCCACACCGAAATCGCCACGCTGAACAGCGACAGGGCAATCACTGCACCGAGCAACAACCAGGCCTTGCCCTTCTCTTCACTGCGCCAATACGGTGTGATCATCGCCCAGGTTCGGCGGAAAAACCGCCCACGCACAGCATCGTTGACCGCGGAGTACTCAGCGTTCTGATTCATCGTTCAGGCTCGGTAGGAAAACTTACAGGCGTTCGAACCGATCATAGGGGATCGGTTCATGGCGCTGTACGGCCTGAAGCAGACTGTTCAGCTTAGGTTCAGCGTCGTACCGGACGCTTTTGCAGTTTGCGCTGCAAGGTACGGCGGTGCATGCCCAGGGCGCGGGCGGTGGCGGAGATATTGCCTTCGTGCTCGGTCAACACACGCTGGATGTGTTCCCACTGCAGGCGGTCCACCGACATCGGGTTTTCCGGCACCAGGGTGTCGAGGTCGGCGTGCTCGGAGAGCAAGGCGGCCAGCACATCGTCGGCGTCCGCCGGTTTGCACAAATAGTTGCAGGCGCCCCGCTTGATGGCTTCGACGGCGGTGGCAATGCTCGAGTAACCCGTGAGGATGACCACGCGCATTTCCGGGTCGAGTTCCAACAGCTTGGGCAGCAGCACCAGGCCGGAGTCGCCGTCCATCTTCAGGTCGAGCGCGGCGTAGTCCGGCAGGTCGGCCTGGGCGATGGTCAGGCCTTCCTCGGCAGACCCTGCGGTGCTCACGCGAAAACCGCGACGGCTCATGGCACGGGCCATCACGCGGGTAAAGGTAGCGTCGTCATCTACCAGCAACAGGTGCGGCAGTTCTTCGCCTTCGACTTGGATCTCGTCACTCATCGATATCTCCTCGTGCGACACGGGGCAGGCGCAGCTCGGTGAGCGTGCCACCTTCCTCATGACTATAGAGCTTCACTGAGCCGCCCGCGCGGGTCACGCTGGCCTTGCTCAAAAACAGGCCGAGGCCGAAGCCTTTGCCCTTGGTGGTAAAGAAGGGCTTGCCGATCTGCTCGGCGATGGCCAACGGCACGCCTGCGCCGTGGTCACGAATACTGATGGTCACGTTCTCGGCATCCCAATCCAACTCTACGCCAAGGCCCTCGGGGCAGGCGTCGGCGGCATTGTTCAGCAGATTGAGCAGGGCCTGGGTCAAATCCGGTGGCGGCGCCATGCGCGGCACGCTGCCCTGGCCCAGCAGATGAAAGCGGTAACTGGCCTCGGGGCGCATCAAGTGCCAACGGTTCAGCGCTTCGTCGAGCCACTGGGTCACGTCCTGCATCTCTACGGCCAGGCGACGATTGGCTTCAGCGGCGCGCACCAGTTGCTGCAAGGTCTGCTTGCACTGCTTGACCTGTTCCTGCAACACGCTCAGGTCATCCTGCAGGGCCGGGTCATGGTGGTCCTGGGTCATTTCCTTGAGCAGCACGCTCATGGTGGCCAACGGCGTACCCAATTCATGGGCGGCGCCGGCGGCCTGGGTAGCGACGGCGAGCAGTTGCTGGTCGCGCAGGCCCTCCTCACGGCGGATGGCGCGCAGTTCTTCCTGGCGACGCAGCTCTTCGGCCATGCGCGCGGCGAAAAAGGTGATGACGGCGGCAGACAGCGCAAAACTCAACCACATGCCGTAGATCTGCAGGTTTTCCCGGGCGATCGGGAAGGTTTGCAGCGGATAGAACTGCGCCAGCAGCAGGGTATACAGGGTCAGGGCGATGCCCGACAGCACCACCGAATAACGCCACGGCAAGGTCACGGCGGCGATGGTCAGTGGCACCAGATAATAAGAAACAAACGGATTGGTGGAACCGCCGGAGAAATACAGCAACACACTGTGGATAAACAGGTCGCAGGCCAATTGCAGGGCGTATTCCAGCTCGGTCACCGGCCACGTGGTGCGCAACCGGATGGCGGTGAACACACAGAGCACGATGGAGAAACCGAGGGTCACGCCCAGTTGCAGCCACGGCAGGGGCAGCAGGTCGAACCAATAGGCGAGCCCGACGGAGCCGGCCTGTGCGGCCAGGACCAGGGTTCGAATGAACGTCAGGCGCCAGAGGTTCTGGCGGGTGGCGGAAGTCAGTTTTACGGCGGCGAGCATGTGCTCTCCCGTTGAGCGCTGCAGGCGGATCGGCAGGAGTATAAACGAAGCAGGCCTGCTGGCACGGCGCGTGTGGCTCTTTGCCGCAGGCCAGGCGAACGACCGTTCGTCGGCGACGCCACAACCTGTAGGTAATCTGTAAACCCGAAGAACCCGACGCCACCGTCTACAGTCTTAACCAGCACTCATATACCAAGGAGCTCTCATGCCTCGTTTCTTTCGCAGCGCAGCCGTTATCGCCCTCAGCACCAGCGTCCTCGCCAGCCTTCCAGTCATGGCCGCCGATGAGCTGCATTACAACCAGATTTCCCTGCGCGCCGAGGTCAGCCAGGAGGTGGCCCGCGACAAGATGATCGTCACGCTGTACACCGAATCCCAGAACGGCGACCCGGCCAAGCTCGCCGCCGAAATCACTGAAACGATGAACAAGGCCCTCGGCCAGGCCCGTGAAGTCAAAGCCGTGACTCTGCGCCAAGGTAGCCGCAACAGCTACCCGATCTACGACAACAAGAACCAGAAGATCACCGGCTGGCGTGAACGTGCCGAACTGCGCCTGGAAAGCGCCGATTTCCCGGCACTCTCGAAACTGACCGGTGAACTCCTCAACACCTTGAAAATGGACAGCATGGACTTCGCCATCGCCGACGCAACGCGCAAGAGCAGCGAAGATGCCCTGCTCAAGGACGCAGTCGCCGCGTTCAGGGCCCGCGCGCAACTGGCCACCGACGCGCTGGGGGGAAAGGGTTACAAAATAGTGAACCTGAACTTCAACACCAATGGTTACCCACAGCCGTTTGCCCGGGGCGGGGCGATGATGATGAAAGCCCAAATGGATTCAGCGCCGACGCCTGAAGTCGAGGCCGGCACCAGCCAGGTCAGCATGAGCGCCGACGGGGTAATCGAAGTCCTGCAATAACCTGCAATAGGAAAAGGCGGCGCTGCCTTGGGTAAGCGCCGTTTTTTTATGCAACTTATTCGCCCCCAGGACGGCGGAACGCTGACGGGTCCATAGCCCACGCACATAGCGACCCCTGAAAGACGCCCAGTGCGTCCAACTTCCAGAGAGCCCTGCGTGATGATAACAACCGCACCTGTCCCCGTTCGTATGCCAACGCACGATCAACCCAAGACCGCGAATACGCCAGACGTTACCGCTCCGACTCACCCCACTCCCCGTCAAAAAACCCCAAACCGGCGCAATCACCATGAGACCCTGATTCCTGGCCTCCCCTACAACAAGCAAGTGGACAAGTTCGTCACCACTGCCACCGCCGACTTCAAGACGCCCAGCCAAAGTACCGCCGACATCATCCGGGCCGAGCTGAAGAAACGCTGGGGCAAAGACATAGACCCCGACAACACCTTCATTACCACGCTGAACTACGACCCCAAGAAGCCCAAGCCCCGAGGCGGCAAGGTACTCAACCAGATGTCCCTGACCCAGGCAGCCCTGCATAACGCCCAGCGCGCCAATAAGAATGATGAGCACCAGACACCGGATGAAAAACAGCGCTCGACCCTGCACACCTGGCTGCAACGACTCGCCCCGCTGGCTCCGCTACCGGCAGTGATCGACGCCATCGACACCAAGGTGCATGAGCAAAAAACCTACGAGGGCATCTTTATCGGCGCCGATCCCGATCGCCATCAGTTTTACAACGAGCGAACGCTGCTGCGTCACACGCCTGCCGCGTTCCGTGACATCGTGTGGAACACCGAACTGAAGCAGCCCTACACAGAGTTCTTGAACAAGTTCTGGCCTGCCCATGAGCAAAAATATGCGCAAACCGCCAAGGCCTCGTTTATCGGTGCCGCCCTGGCCCAGTTCAATAATGACAGCCTGAGCGAGCACGCCACCAACCTGATCATGCGCGCGGCCGGCGTACCGGAAAACACCACCTGGTCGACCCTGACCCTCGACGAGCTGAAAGCCCCGCCTGCCAAGGACCCAAATGTGGAAATCGGGCTGCTCAAGATCAACGGTTTCCAAGCCACCGACCTGCTGTACATCACCGACAAAACACCAAAAATCGGGGCTGACGGCAAGCCGGGCAACCCCACGCTGCTGTACATCCCCGGCAACTCTTCGCCGATTCACAGCTTCGACAGCCCGGCGCAGATGAAAAGCTGGCTGGCCGAGCAAGCCGCCGACCCGGTCAAGCGTGAAGCCTTGTCGATGCACTTCAAAATGCGCGATCAGGCCAACCGGTTCTTTTCCGAAGGTGTCAATCAAGCATTGGTCGGCATCAGTGGCTGGTCAAAAAAAGACGCCTCTGATGCAAGCATCACTGAGCGCTTGAATGAATACGACCCACAAACCTTCATCACCACCGAACCGCTGTTCGAAGACCCGTTCAAGGTGATTGCCCAACGCCAGAAAGAGCGTTCGTACGCCGATGCAGAGACCGAAATAACCACCGACGGTGATGTCACCAAGGCGACCATTCTTGAGGTCCTGGAAACGACCACCAAGATTGCCCTGATGCTGACGCCGCTCACCCTGGTGATGCCGGAAGTGGCGGTGGCCCTGGAGGTGTTTTACGCCGCCGCAGGCGCAGCCGAGGCCGGGATCGGCGCCGATGACCTCAAACATGGCAAGCCGGGCGGAGCCGACCATATTGTGTTTGGCGTGCTGAACGCGCTGCCGGCCGTAGCGAGTGGTGCATCCAGGGCGATCAAGGGGGTGACGGCAGGCGAAACGGCTGCCGGCAAATCGCTGAAGGAGTCGGTGCCGGCCAAAAGTGAAATACCCGGCGAAGCCATCGCCAACCGTCTCCAGCCGTCCCAGGCCGCCAATATCAGTGCCCACGCCGCGCCTGATAGTGCTCGGATTCTTGAACGAGCGACGGTCAACACCAAAGGGATTTATCAGTACAAAGACGCTGCCGAGGTTGATCACTGGTATATCCAGTACAAGGACGCCACGGGCGTTTCCAGGCTTTACGAGATCAAGAGTGATTTCAAGCTGAGCAATGACTATGTGCAGATTATCGATCCGGCTACGCGCAAGCCGGTACAGACGGTTCATGCTGTGGGTAACGGGCAGTGGGCTGCGATCAAAGGAGATGGCGGTATATGGCCATGGAAACGTCCGTCTTCACCAACGCCAAGTATCGACCCCAAGCTCCCGCCACAAATTGCAGATCACTTCCTTGAGTTGAACGGCGCGAAAATGAAAGGCGCCGAAAAACTGGACGAGTATTTGAATCTCGATGCCAACTACCCATACACCTATGGCGTTGCTGTAACCGAAGACGGAGAGGTCGTACCGCAGATTTCCTGGACGAGCGCAGAAGACCCGGCCAAAGCAACACCGCCACCAGAAGCCAACGATTTGAGTTTTGGCAAGAACCCGTACAGCGATCAATTTATTGCTGACTTGAATCGCACAAAATTGACACTGCAAAAACCTGACGGAAGCATACTGGAAATTGATACCGGCGCTGACGTAAGAGCATTCGAACTTCAAAAAGGCCGTTTTGCATCACCCGAAGAAATTATTGCGATTAAAAAAAGGAGTATTGAAGCTATTGAGAAATTCATACCCGACCCTGAACTAAGGGCCCGAATGTCTCAAGTGTCGAATCAATGGATATTAGGTTCGGGTCCGGACGAGTTCCAAACACCCCGACTGAAGGGGACGGTCTTCGCAAGCGGGCGTGACCCGCACTTTTTCGTCTACTTTGACCCCGCTAATAAAGTAACTACCGTCACCGGAAAAGCCGACATGATTCTTAGCAAGTTAGACGGCCGCGAGCTTGAAACCATTACGGACATACAGGCCAAGTCTTCCAAGACACTCACCATAAGCGCCAGCAACGAACTCGGCAGCGGCGGTTATGTCATCGAACCCTCCGCACCGACGCGCATAGAAATCACGCCAAAGCTGGACTGATAAGCGCAGCCTCAACCAAGCACCTGTGAAGGGCGGTAACCTCGGTTACCGCTTTTTTTGTTTAAGCAGTCTTGTGCGGCTGCCACTTCAGGGGCCTCCACGTAAAGAATCGCCTTAAAAAGAGGACGGATTTATTTTTTCCGAGTGTCGGCCACGTCATATATCGCAGCGTATTCGTCGGAACCCACAACCCGGCCCGCGTTACATAAACCATGCCGCAGCGACAGGGAGTACTGCGTTTGTTTATTTTACGAGGCCCCAAATATGTCTATCACTCCCCACTACGCGACTTCTTTCCCGTCACAGCACATCAGCGATGTATCGACCCGGTCGAAGAGGGAAACCAAATCAACTCCTATACAGGTAACGCAAACAGAAACGGGAGCGGCGGCATCCGCATCCCCTCACGAGAAAGCGCTGCTCGATGCCTACCTCAAGGCCGTGCAGAGCAAAGCGCTTCACGGCAATGCGGGGCTGGTAAAGGTCCCGCCCGAGAGCACCCTGGGCCAGTGGCTTGAACTGTACCGCGCGCAATTGGAGCATCCGGTTGTTCAACATTGGTTGCGCGAGCAGAAAATCGACCCCACTAGCCTGCTTTCTATCGATCCGTTCAAAGGCACCCTGTCTGCCGATGCGGGAGGCACGGTTAAAACCTTTTCACCCTCTGATGCATCAGGCTGGGGGCAGGTTTCAGGACCAATCTTAGCCGCAGCGAAAGTCATCTGGCCAGAGGACAAGGGCGTTTTACGCGTACGATTAGGCGATGGTTTCAATGAGGTCAGTGCAAAGGTGGTGGCGAATTTCCAGGGCATACCGCTACCTGCCAATCCCTCCCAGGCCAACGCGCAAATCAGGCAGCTGCAAGGCAAGGATGCCTTTGACCCTATTGCCGTAGACGACCGCACGCGCCCTGCCGGCAGCCGCTCGCCGCAAGCGTTGGACATACAAAAACAACAAGCCGCCATCTACTACCGCAGTGCCCCGCAGGCATTGGAATATAAGCGCCTGGCCGTCAACGTCGGCACCCACCTGCCCAATACACGGGCGGAAGCGAAAAAATGGGCAGAACAGATTATTTTCCAATTGACCGGTAAACAGGTCGACGCGGACACGATCTACTTGAACCGTTTCAAAGGCGCCAACACACCACTCTCATCTGACACCGCCACCGTGACTGGCTGGGAACACAGTGATGACGACCTGGCCTCCTCGCAGCGCTTGCCGGACGCCTTGCTGAAGAACTTCAACGAGCATGATGGTGTTCCCGGCAATCTGGATCAGGAAGCCGGCCTGTACATGAACGGTCCCGGCCAAGGCGCTACAAGTGGATATGGGTCCCACAATCAATTCCCCCTCGCGCCGTCCGCGCTCATGCACGCGAGCTGGAAAACTGACTTCCAGGCGCAAATGACTCAGAAAATCGACCATTTCTGGAATACCCAGACCAGCGACTATGAGACCGTTATCAAAGGCGAGTTCGTCCACCAGGCCCGCAAGCAACTCAAGGACAATGAAGCCAGGCCACCCGCCGAGCGCACGTTGCAAGCCCCCGAGCATAAATTCAGCCGCGAAGACTACCGCCTGGTGATGGGCGCAGCCTCCAACCTGTCAATTGATGAAAAGACGCCACTGACCGTCGAACAACTCAAGGCCAAGGCACCGGCAAAAGACCATGTCCAGGTACATGCTCTTAACATCCACGGCTTCACTTCCAGCGACATTCTGCGATTCAGCGCCCCCGACGATGGCCGCCAGGTACTCTACATACCAGGCGCCGAGCCGGCCTTTCTGACGTTCGATTCTCTGGAAAAACTGAACCAATGGATTGTTGAGCAAACCAAGGACTCCAAAAAGCGCGAAGCGTTGGCTGCGCATTTTCCGTTGATCTATCGCCAGGACCATGAGGCCGGCTTTGCTGCCCGCGCGGCAGAAGTACTGATGCCCGTTCTGTGGTTCACACACGTGGCAGATAAGACAGAGGGCCTGGATACCCACTTTGAAAAGATGGCCAACGGCACATTGAAAGACCCGGCGGTCAATAACAATCACTCGGCAATCGAAGAGGACGTATTTTCCACACTGGCAACGTCTGCCAAAGAGCGCATGAAAAGCGACGCCGACGTTGTGATCAAGTCCAACAGCGAGGTGATTCGGGACACTTGGCTCAACGACATTACTGTAGCCGCAGGTTTATTGGCGAAGCTGGCGCCCATCGCAGCGCCGGCAGCGGCCATCGCGGTAGTCACCGGCCTGGCCGAAGTAGCCTTGGGCGCGGAAAAAGCCTCGTCCGGCGACACCGAGGCAGAACGTAAGGACGGAGCGTCCAAGGCTTTCGATGGCGTCCTCAATACACTGTTTTCAGTCGGTGGTTTCGCCGGGGAAGCTGAAGATCCTTATGCATCGCCGGAGCAAAAGTTACCGGTCAGCCCCAGGAGCCAAAAATCCTTCAATGGCTTTACCGATCGGGTTTACGGCTGGTTGAACAAAGGGGAGGCGCAACCCGGCCTCACGAAAAAGGAGTTCGAGGATTTTCAAACAAAGTACAACGCCTCACGCACGCCGAACAACCGGGCAAACTTTGATAATGGCTATAACTCAGGTAATTTAAATGACGTGCCCGGGTACAGCGCCTCCATGACCCTCCCCGATCTCATGAAAATGGCCTCTGAACCTTGGCGGTCGGCCGAACAAGTCGGCACCTTGTCGCGAGCCATCGAACGCCTGAAAATAAAATTGATTCAAGAAGCCTATCCCGCGTTTCAACGCGATATACAAAGCGCTGGCGGCAGTGTGACGCCCATGCCTCAAGAGTTTTACCTGAGCCAGGCTAACCTTGCTTCTCAGGGCGAATGCGCTGCAATGAGCAATACCATTGGGATGGCGCTTGAGTCAGGACAGGAAAGGACCTTCCTGGCCAATTTATTCAAAGCGGCGGCCAGCCCCAATGATGCCGCCAGCGCCAACTTCATAAAGAAACTGAGCACGCTTCAGACGGCGATGGGGACGGAGCTGGAAGACGTCCATGCGGCCCCCTTCAGGCAGGTAGCGTATAGCGAAATCATTGCAGACTTGGCCAACGCCGCCGACTCAAAGGCCCTGCGAATCACTTCGACGGACCATGCCGTTCTGGCCGGTGTAAACATGGAAGGCGAAACCCCAAAATGGTTTTACTTTGATCCCAACTTCGGCCTGGCGACATTCGATAATCCGCAGGCCTTCGAGCGTGGGATGGAGCGCGTCCTGAACAGGGGCACAAGCCCCTTCAGGCTCCGAGCACTTGGCAACAACCCGGCGGTGCCGGAATACACGATCAGTGAGTTCAAGAGTCAGGACTACGCTGGCAATAGCCTTGCGCCCATCATGAGGAGCTTATTCACCCAAGAGCTGTAGACACCCAGGCGATGCACAACACGTCTGTATCTACACGCCATGATCAATCGCCTCTTACCTGAGACCCTTGAACGACGGTAACCTCGGTTACCGTCGTTTTCGTTTGCGCAACTGCATATGCCTGCCACTTCAGGGGTCTCCATGGAAAGAATCGCGTTGAAACCGCTCCTCCTCGCTGCAGGCCTCATGGCCTTCATGCCCATGACGCACGCAGCCACCACCCTGGTCTACTGCTCCGAAGCCAGCCCCGCAGGTTTCGACCCCAGCCAGTACACCAGCGGCACCGATTTTGATGCGTCCGCCGAAACCGTATTCAACCGCCTGACCCAGTTCAAGCGCGGTGGTACCGAAGTCGAACCGGGCCTGGCGAAGCGCTGGGAAGTGTCCGAGGACGGCCTGGCGTATACGTTTAACCTACGCGAGGGTGTCAAGTTTCATACCACCGATTTCTTCACGCCTACCCGCGACTTCAACGCCGATGACGTGCTGTTTACCTTCAATCGCCTGCTCGATGCGGACAACCCGTTTCGCCAGGCTTATCCGTCGGAGTCGCCATATTTCACCGACATGGGCTTGAACACCACGATCAAGAGCGTCGACAAACTCGACGGTCACACCGTGCGCTTCAACCTCAATAACGTCGATGCGTCATTCGTGCAAAACCTGGCCATGAGCTTCGCCTCGGTACAATCGGCTGAATACGCCGCCCAACTGCTCAAGCAAGGCAAGGCCGAAGATATCAACCATAAACCGGTGGGCACCGGGCCCTTTGCGTTCAAGCGCTACCAGAAAGATTCGCAGATCCGCTACGTGGCCAATAAAAGCTACTGGAAACCCGAGGATGTGAAGCTCGACAACCTGGTGTTCGCCATTACCCCGGATGCCGCGTCGCGCCTGCAGAAGCTCAAGGCCGGCGAATGCCAAGTCAGCGGCTATCCGCGCCCCGCCGATATCGAGGTGATGAAGCAGGACCCCAATCTGCGCGTGCTGCAACAAGCCGGTTTCAACCTGGGCTTTCTGGCCTACAACGTGACCCACCCGCCGCTGGACCAACTCAAGGTGCGCCAGGCGCTGGACATGGCGATCGACAAGCCGGCGATCATCAAGGCCGTGTACCAGGGCGCCGGGCAATTGGCGCAGAACGCCCTGCCGCCTGCGCAGTGGTCTTATGACCCGACCATCAAGGACGCGCCGCACGACCCGACCAAGGCTCGGGCGCTACTAAAAGAAGCAGGGGTTGCACCCGGCACCACCATCAACCTATGGGCGATGACCGTACAACGCGCGTCCAACCCCAACGCGCGCATGTCCGCGCAAATGATCCAGCAGGATTGGGAAAAGGTGGGCATCAAGGCCAACATCGTCAGCTATGAGTGGGGCGAATACATCAAGCGCGCCAAAAACGGCGAGCACGATGCGATGATTTACGGCTGGACCGGCGACAACGGCGACCCGGATAACTGGCTGGGCGTGCTCTACAGTTGTGCCGCAGTCAAGGGCAGCAATTACGCTAAATGGTGTAACCCGGCCTACGACAAGCTCGTACAGCAAGCCAAGGTCAGCAACGACCGCGAGCAGCGCATCAAGTGGTATCAACAGGCGCAGCAAATCCTTAAAGAACAAGTACCTATAACGCCTATTGCGAACTCGACGGTTTTCCAGCCGCTGCGCAAGGAAGTCAAGGACTTCAAGATCAGTCCGTTTGGGCTGACGCCGTTCTACGGCGTGAGTCTAGATAAGTAACAGCCGCGCCCCAACCGAGTGCACTAGACGCCTCGGCTGGGGCTTTTTGGTGCGAAGCGTGCACCGAAAAAACCCTCGAAATATGCGCAAATATGTCAAAACTTTCATAATTGCGACATTCCTGTACGTTCGTACCACTGTTTGCCCCCGGCAACGGTTCAACATCTTGCAATGGGTATGGCGCCTGCATAAGTATCCGCAGGCCGACTCACGAGGTCGCCCTCACCACCAAAAATGACAACAAATCATGAGGCCAACATGCTTAAACACGCAGTCCTTCCGCTTTTAGTTAGCGCTGGCCTTATGGCCGCAGCCCCTTTCGCCCATGCGGCGACTAACCTGGTGTTCTGCTCCGAAGGGAGCCCGGCCGGTTTTGATCCAGGCCAGTACACCACCGGAACAGACTTCGATGCCTCGGCCGAAACCATGTTCAACCGCCTGACCCAGTTCGAGCGCGGCGGCACCGCCGTGATTCCTGGGTTGGCCACCAGCTGGGACGTGTCCCCGGATGGCTTGACCTACACCTTCCACCTGCGTGATGGCGTCAAGTTCCACACCACGCCGTACTTCAAGCCGACCCGTACCTTCAATGCCGATGACGTGCTGTTCACGTTCAACCGCATGATCAACAAGGACGATCCGTTCCGCAAAGCCTACCCCACCGAGTTCCCGTACTTCACGGACATGGGGATGGACACCAACATCAAGAACATCGAGAAAGTCGACGCCAACACGGTCAAGTTCACCCTTGGCACCGTGGACGCCGCTTTCATCCAGAACCTGGCGATGAGCTTCGCGTCGATCCAGTCCGCTGAATATGCCGCCCAACTGCTCAAAGATGGCAAGCCTGCCGACATCAACCAGAAGCCGATCGGCACTGGTCCGTTCGTGTTCAAGAGCTACCAGAAAGATTCCAATATTCGCTACACCGGCAACAAGGACTACTGGAAACCTGAGGACGTGAAGATCGACAACCTGATCTTCGCCATCACCACCGACCCGTCGGTGCGTATCCAGAAGCTCAAGAAAAATGAATGCCAGATCACCCTGTTCCCGCGTCCGGCCGACCTCAAGGCGCTGGGCGAAGACAAAGACCTGAAACTGCCGCACCAGGCCGGTTTCAACCTGGGCTACATCGCCTACAACGTCATGGACAAGGTCAAGGGCAGCGACCAGGCAAACCCGCTGGCCGACCTGCGCGTACGCCAAGCGCTGGACATGTCGGTGAACAAGCAGCAGATCATCGACTCCGTATACCAGGGCGCCGGCCAGCTGGCCGTCAACGCCATGCCGCCGACCCAATGGTCGTATGACACCACCATCAAGGATGCCAAGTACGACCCTGAGAAAGCCAAGTCGCTGCTCAAGGAAGCCGGCATCAAGGAAGGTACCGAAATCGTTCTGTGGGCCATGCCGGTTCAGCGTCCGTACAACCCGAACGCCAAGCTGATGGCTGAAATGCTGCAGAACGACTGGAAGAAAATCGGTCTCAACGTAAAAATCACCAGCTACGAGTGGGGCGAGTACATCAAGCGCTCCAAAGGTGGCGAGAACCAGGCCATGATCATTGGCTGGAGCGGCGACAATGGTGATCCGGACAACTGGCTGAACGTGCTGTTCGGCTGCGACTCGCTGTCCGGTAACAACTTCTCCAAATGGTGCGACAAGAAATTCGACGGCATCGTGAAAGAAGCCAAGGCCACATCGGATGTCGCCAAACGCACCGAGCTGTATAAGCAGGCGCAACATATCCTCAAAGATGCGGTTCCGATGACACCTATCGCGCACTCGACGGTGTATCAACCCATGCGGTCCACCGTGCAGGACTTCAAGATCAGCCCGTTTGGCTTGAATTCCTTTTACGGCGTGAGCGTAAGCGGCAAGTAAGAAGCCCTGGCGGCGACGTTTCATAACGTCGCCGTTATTGCATCTGCCTGGCCCGTAGGAAACAGACCACGCTCGTAATAGTTGCGTCCTACAGCAACGAACTGCGATCCGTGTCTCCGTTGCCTACAAGGTCAATCCGATTTAGTGCATTTACTGCCAGGTCCGCGACGCCTAACGTCGTAGGACAGCAGATGCACCTACTACGGAAAGGTACTTGCTGCGTGTGGGATCAGCGATGTCGCCCTGGCCGATTGCCAGGGCGGTTGCTCGCTGATGACAACTACAAACAAGGATCGGGATCGTCATGCGCCATACCACCGTTCTATCCGCAATTTTCGGCACCAGCCTGCTGGCTGTGGCCACGATGGGCCAAGCCGCCGACAAGCAGAGCCTGGTGTTCTGCTCCGAAGGCAGCCCGGCCGGTTTTGATACGGCGCAATACACCACCGCCACCGATAACGATGCGGCCGAGCCGCTGTACAACCGCCTGGTCGAGTTTGAAAAAGGTGCAACCAATGTGGTGCCGGGGCTGGCAACCAAATGGGATATTTCCGACAACGGCCTGACCTACACCTTTCACCTGCGCGAAGGGGTGAAATTCCACAGCAACAAGGAATTCAAGCCAACGCGGGATTTCAATGCCGACGATGTGCTGTTCACCTTCAACCGCATGCTTGACCCCGACCATCCGTTTCGCAAGGCCTACCCCACCGAGTTTCCATACTTCAACGGGATGAGCCTGAACAAGAACATCGCCAAGGTCGAGAAAACCGACCCGCTCACCGTGGTCATGACCCTCAACACGGTCGACGCCGCGTTCGTGCAGAACATTGCCATGAGCTTTGCCGCGATCCTGTCGGCCGAATACGCCGAGCAGTTGCTCAAGGCGGGCAAGCCGAGCGACATCAACCAGAAGCCGATCGGCACTGGCCCGTTCGTGTTCCAGCGCTATCAGAAAGATTCGCAGATCCGTTACGTGGGCAACAAACAGTACTGGGACCCGAGCCGGGTCAAGCTCGACCAGTTGATCTTCGCGATCAACACCGACGCCTCGGTACGCGTGCAAAAACTCAAGGCCGGCGAATGCCAGGTGACCCTGCATCCGCGCCCGGCTGACGTCGATGCGCTCAAGGCCGACCCTAAACTGCAACTGCTGACCAAGCCGGGCTTCAACCTCGGCTATATCGCCTACAACGTGCGCCACAAGCCGTTCGACCAGCTCGAAGTGCGCCAGGCGCTGGACATGGCGGTGAACAAGCAGAGCATCCTCAATGCCGTGTACCAGGGCGCGGGGCAACTGGCGGTCAACGCCATGCCGCCGACGCAGTGGTCCTATGACGACAGCATCAAGGACGCGGCCTATAACCCGGAGAAAGCCAAGGAATTGCTCAAGGCCGCCGGCGTAAAGGAAGGCACCGAAATCACCCTGTGGGCGATGCCGGTACAACGCCCGTACAACCCCAACGCCAAGCTGATGGCCGAGATGCTGCAAAGCGACTGGGCCAAGATCGGCCTCAAGGTCAAGATCGTCAGCTACGAATGGGGCGAATACATCAAGCGCACCAAGAACGGTGAGCACGATATCAGCCTGATCGGCTGGACCGGCGACAATGGCGACCCGGACAACTGGCTGGGCACCCTCTACAGCTGCGACGCCATCGGCGGGAACAACTACTCGATGTGGTGTGACCCGGCGTACGACAAGCTGATCAAGCAAGCCAAGGTCGTCACCGACCGCGAACAACGGACTGTTCTGTATAAACAGGCGCAGCAACTGCTCAAGCAGCAGGTGCCGATCACGCCAGTCGCTCACTCGACGGTCAACCAGCCGTTAAGCGCCAAAGTCGAAGGCTTCAAAGTGAGCCCCTTCGGCCGCAACGTGTTCTCGGGCGTCAGCATTACCCCATAAGAAAATAACCGGATTGCAGGAGAGCGAGATTGGCTCTCCGGCAAACGTGCAGCCATTTATTGGTATTTTTCCTACGGCAAACGTTTGCATAGCTTGAAAAGAGTTACACACCCAATAGTCGGATCACCAAAAAAGACCGGCATTAAAAAGAGAACCAAAGGAGCTTCACACATGAAACTGAGCAGCAAAGCGCTTCTGGCCCTGGCCATCAGCAGCATCACGGCCACCGCCTACGCTGAACCCGCCAGCCAGGACTTCGTTCCGACCACACTGGCCGGCACCAGCGCGCAAAGCGAGTCCAAGGGTTTTATCGAGGGTCAAAGCCTGGGCGGCACGACCCGTAACTGGTATGCGAACGAAATGAAGTTCCGCAACGACCGCTTCAGCTACACCAAAGACGGCGTGAAAACCCCGATCTCCCGTCGTATCAACTGGGCTCAGGGCACCATCCTCAACTACACCTCGGGCTTCACCCAAGGCACCGTTGGCGTCAGCACTGAAGTCGCTGCTTACAACTTCATCGCCCTTGACCGCGACCGCAAGGACATTGCCGGTGGTTCCAACCGTACCCTGGCTGACTCCGGCGGTGACGCAGTAGGCCAGTGGAGCAAACTGGGCCTGGCCAACGTCAAGTTCCGTGTTTCCAACACCACCTTGACCGCCGGTCGCCAGAACTTCAGCTCCGGTATCGTCGACACCATCGGTAACCGTGCCCTGCCTTCGAGCTTCGAAGGTGTGAGCTTCAACAGCGAAGAGTTCAGCAACCTGTCGTTCCAGGGCGGCATCTTCGATCGCGTTTCGCCGCGTACCGAACAAAGCCTGTCGAAATTCCGTTCCGAGTACGGCAATGGCCAGGAAACCGACAAGGTCAAAACCCTGGGCTTCAACTATCAGCCGTTCAAGAGTCTGAAAACCAGCGTGTTCGCCGCTAACGTCGAAGACTTCTGGAACCAGTACTACTTCGGTGCTACCCACGAATTGGGTGATGCACAGACCCTGGCACTGACTACCGGCCTGAACTACTACAAAACTACCGACACCGGCAGCAAGAAGATGGGCAACATCGACAACGATACTTACTCGTTGTCCCTGGGACTGACCCACCAGGCTCATAGCCTGACCTTCTCGTACCAGGAAGTGAACGGTGACGAGTACTTCGACTACCTGCACGAAACCAACGGCATCTACCTGGCCAACTCCCTGACCTCTGACTTCAACAGCCCGAACGAGAAGTCCTTCCAGATCGCCTACGGCATCAACATGGCCGAATACGGTGTGCCAGGCCTGAAGTTCAACGTCTACTCGGCTCGCGGCTGGGGCATCGACGGTACTCACTACAACGGTACCGCTTACGGCGAAGCCGGCGCATCGCGCAGTGACCTGCGTCTGATGGATGGCGAGAAACACCAGGAATACGGCGTTGGCACGTCCTACGCAATTCAGAGCGGCCCACTCAAGGCCACGACCATCCGTGGCACCTACGTGACTCACCGCGCCAGCGCTCAACAGGCTGACGGCAACATCAAAGAGTTCCGTCTGGTCACCACCATCCCGTTCAACATTCTTTAATTAGCGCCAGGTAAACGGCGGGCTCAGGACGAGCCCGCCGTCTACGTTTTTACTGGTCCCATCGATTGCAGAGGGTTCCGAATGAAAATGCTCCCGCTACAAGCCGCCATGGCTGCCGCGCTGTTGAGCGTGGCGATCGGCGTTTCGGCCAAACCACTGGTGGTCTGCACCGAAGCCAGCCCGGAAGGTTTTGACCCGGTCCTGTACACCACGGCCGTGACCGCTGACGCCGCCGCTGAAACCATGTTCAACCGTCTGGTGGACTTCAAGCCCGGCACCACCGAAGTCGTTCCCGCGCTGGCCAAGGCCCTGCCCGAGATCAGCGCCGATGGCCTGACCTACACCTTTCACCTGCGTGACGACATCAAGTTCCACACCACCGACTACTTCAAACCCACGCGCAACCTGAACGCCGACGACGTGCTTTGGAGTTTCCAGCGCCAGCTGGACCCCAATCACCCGTGGCATAAAAAGTCCCTCGTGGGCTACCCGTACTTCGAAAGCATGGGCTTCAAGGAACTGCTCAAGAGCGTAGAAAAGACGGACGATCACACCGTCGTTTTCACCCTGACCCGTCCTGAAGCACCGTTCCTGGCCGACCTGGGCATGGCATTTTCTTCAATTCATTCGAAGGAATACGCCGACCAGTTGCTCAAGTCCGGCAAGACCGATGACCTCAACGCCAAGCCCATCGGCACTGGCCCGTTCATCTTCATCCGTTATCAAAAAGACGCCCAGGCGCGGTTCAAGGCCAACCCTGACTACTTCCGCGGCAAGCCGGCAGTCGATCCGCTGATCCTGGCGATCAGCACCGATAACAACGTGCGCCTGCAGAAGCTCAAGGCCAACGAATGCCAGATCGCGTTGTTTCCCAAGCCGGATGACATTCCAAGCATCAAGAAAGACCCGAACCTGAAAGTCGATGAACTGGCGGCGATGACCACCAGTTACACCGCGTTGAACACCACCCACAAATACATGAGCGATGCGCGGGTACGCCACGCGATCAACATCGCGTTCGACAAGGCCGGTTATACCGAAGCCCTGTTCGGCAAAGGCAATGCAGTGGTGGGTACCGGCCCTTATCCGCCGACCCTGCTGGGTTTCAATGACAAACTGAAAAACCCGCCCCGCGACCTGGACAAGGCCCGTGCCCTGCTCAAGGAAGCCGGCGTACCGGAAGGCACCGAGTTCACCCTGTTCACCCGTAACGGCGGCGGCCCGACCAACCCGAACCCGATGCTCGGCGCCCAGCGCATGCAGGCGGATCTGGCGCAGATTGGCCTGAAGGTGAATATCAAAGTCATGGAATGGGGCGAGATGCTCAAGCGTGCTAAAAACGGCGAGCACGACATGGTTTCGGCCGGCTGGGTAGGTGATAACGGCGACCCGGATAACTTCCTCACGCCAAACCTGAGTTGCGATGCAGCGAAAAACGGCGAAAACTACGCACGCTGGTGTAACAAAGAGTTTCAAGACTTGATCGACAAGGCCCGCGCCGTCGCTGAACCCGGCCAGCGCGCTGCACTCTATGAACAAGCACAGGACGTTTTCGACAAGGACCAACCATGGCTTCCCATGGCTTACCCGAAACTGTTCACCGCCATGCGCAAGAACGTAGAAGGCTTCACCCAAAGCCCTCTGGGTACAAATAACTTCGCCACCACCCAGGTGAAGTAAATAAGAAAAACGCTCGGTGCCGTCGCTATTGACGGCGCCGGACCTGCCTAACCGGCTGATTGAGGTACACCACAAGATGTTTAGTTTTATTGCCCGCCGACTGGGGTTATTGATCCCCACGTTCTTCGGCATCACGTTGCTGACGTTTGCGTTGATACGCATGATTCCTGGCGACCCCGTAGAAGTCATGATGGGCGAACGCCGCGTCGACCCCGAGATGCACGCACAGGCAATGGAGCGCCTTGGCCTTAACAAGCCGTTGTATGCGCAATACCTGGATTATGTCGGCAAGCTCGCCCAGGGCGACCTTGGCGAATCGCTGCGTACCCGTACCAGCGTGTGGACCGAATTCACCGCCCTCTTCCCGGCGACCCTGGAACTGTCCATGGCCGCCCTGTTGTTCGCCGGTATCCTGGGCCTGCTGGCCGGGGTGATCGCGGCCTTGAAGCGAGGATCCCTGTTCGACCACGGGGTGATGGGCATCTCCCTCGCGGGCTATTCGATGCCGATCTTCTGGTGGGGCCTGATCCTGATCATGTTCTTCTCGGTCAGCCTGGGCTGGACCCCGGTGTCCGGGCGCATCGACCTGCTCTACGACATCGAGCCGCGCACCGGCTTCATGCTGATCGACACCCTGCTGGCTGACGAGCCGGACGCCTTCTGGGACGCACTGCACCACCTGATCCTGCCGGCCATCGTGCTCGGCACCATCCCGCTGGCGGTGATCGCGCGCATGACCCGCTCGTCGATGCTCGAAGTGCTGCGCGAAGACTACATCCGCACCGCCAAGGCCAAGGGCCTGTCGCCGGCGCGGGTGGTGTTCGTGCACGGCCTGCGTAACGCGCTGATCCCGGTACTCACCGTGGTCGGCCTGCAAGTCGGCACGCTGCTGGCCGGCGCGGTATTGACCGAAACCATCTTCTCCTGGCCCGGCATCGGCAAATGGCTGATCGAAGCCATTGGCGCGCGAGACTACCCGGTGGTGCAGAACGGCATCCTGCTGATCGCCTGCCTGGTGATTCTGGTGAATTTCGTGGTGGATATCCTCTACGGCTTCGCCAACCCACGCATCCGTCACCAGCGCTGAGATCATGACCATGACCACACCTACTCAAGTGTCAGCAGTCGATCAAAGCCTGCTGTACCCGTCCCCGTACAAAGAATTCTGGCAAGCCTTCTCCAAGAACAAAGGCGCGGTTGCCGGGCTGTTGTTCATGTTGCTGATCGTGTTCTGCGCGATCTTCGCGCCGTGGGTTGCACCGCATAACCCGAGCGAGCAGTACCGCGACTTCCTGCTGACCCCACCGGCCTGGCTGGAGGGCGGGCAGATCCAGTTCCTGTTGGGTACCGACGAACTGGGCCGTGACTTGCTCTCGCGCCTGATCCAGGGTTCGCGCCTGTCGCTGCTGATCGGTTTGTCGTCGGTGGTGATGTCGCTGATCCCCGGCATCCTGCTGGGCCTGTTCGCCGGGTTTTTCCCGCGCCTGCTCGGCCCGACCATCATGCGCCTGATGGACATCATGCTGGCCCTGCCCTCGCTGCTGCTGGCTGTGGCTATTGTCGCGATCCTCGGCCCTGGCCTGATCAACACCGTGATCGCCATCGCCATCGTGTCGTTGCCATCTTACGTGCGCCTGACCCGCGCCGCGGTGATGGGCGAACTGAATCGTGACTACGTGACCGCCGCCCGCCTTGCCGGCGCCGGTTTGCCGCGCCTGATGTTCATCACGGTGCTGCCCAACTGCATGGCGCCGCTGATCGTGCAGGCCACCCTGAGTTTCTCTTCGGCGATCCTCGACGCCGCGGCCCTGGGCTTCCTGGGCCTTGGCGTACAACCGCCAACCCCTGAGTGGGGCACCATGCTGGCTTCGGCCCGTGACTACATCGAACGCGCCTGGTGGGTCGTGAGCCTGCCGGGTCTGACCATTTTGCTCAGCGTGCTGGCAATCAACTTGATGGGCGACGGCCTGCGCGATGCGCTGGACCCGAAACTCAAGAACGCCGCCTGAGGAGATTCCCATGTCACTGTTAGAAATCAAGAATCTCAACGTGCGCTTCGGCGACAAGACCGCCGTGCCGGTGGTCGATGGCCTCGACATTTCGGTCGACAAAGGCGAAGTCCTGGCGATCGTTGGCGAGTCGGGCTCGGGTAAATCCGTGACCATGATGGCGCTGATGGGCCTGATCGAGCACCCCGGCATCGTCACCGCCGACGCGCTGAACTTCGACGGCAAGGACATGCTCAAGCTGAGCAACCGCCAGCGCCGCCAGATCGTCGGCAAAGACCTGGCGATGGTGTTCCAGGACCCGATGACCGCGCTGAACCCCAGCTACACCGTGGGTTTCCAGATCGAAGAAGTGCTGCGCCTGCACCTGAAAATGTCCGGCAAGCAAGCGCGCAAGCGTGCCATCGAGTTGCTGGAAAAAGTCGAGATCCCAGGCGCCGCCAGCCGTATGGACGCCTACCCGCACCAACTGTCCGGTGGTATGAGCCAGCGTGTGGCAATCGCCATGGCGATTGCCGGCGAGCCGAAGCTGTTGATCGCCGACGAACCGACCACCGCCCTGGACGTGACTATCCAGGCGCAGATCATGGAACTGCTGCTGGCCCTGCAGAAAGAACAGAACATGGGCCTGGTGCTGATCACCCACGACCTCGCGGTCGTGGCGGAAACCGCCCAGCGCGTGTGCGTGATGTACGCCGGCCAAGCGGTGGAAGTCGGCCAGGTGCCGCAGTTGTTCGACATCCCGGCGCACCCGTACAGCGAAGCGTTGCTCAAGGCGATTCCCGAGCACAGCCTCGGCGCCACGCGCCTGGCCACGCTGCCGGGCATCGTGCCGGGCCGCTATGACCGCCCGCAGGGTTGCCTACTGTCGCCGCGCTGCCCGTATGTACGCGACAACTGCCGCAGCGAGCGCCCAGCGCTTGATCCGAAAACCAACAGCCTGGCGCGCTGCTTCTACCCCTTGAACCAGGAGGTGGCGTAATGGCCGTCGTTCTTACCGCCCGCGACCTGACCCGTCACTACGAAGTGTCCCGTGGCCTGTTCAAGGGCCATGCGTTGGTACGCGCACTCAATGGCGTGTCCTTCGAGTTGGAAGCCGGCAAGACCCTCGCCGTGGTGGGTGAGTCGGGCTGCGGCAAGTCCACCCTGGCCCGTGCATTGACGCTGATCGAAGAGCCGTCTTCGGGCTCGCTGAAAATCGCCGGCCAGGAAGTCGCCGGCGCCGACAAGGCCCAGCGCAAGCAATTGCGCAAAGACGTGCAGATGGTGTTCCAGAGCCCGTATGCCTCGTTGAACCCACGGCAGAAAGTCGGTGACCAGCTCGGCGAGCCGCTGCTGATCAACACCAACCTGTCCGCCGCCGAACGCCGCGAGAAAGTGCAGGCGATGATGAAGCAAGTGGGCCTGCGCCCCGAGCATTACCAGCGCTACCCGCACATGTTCTCCGGCGGCCAGCGCCAGCGTATCGCCCTGGCCCGCGCGATGATGCTGCAACCCAAGGTGCTGGTGGCCGATGAACCGACCTCGGCGCTCGACGTATCGATCCAGGCCCAGGTACTCAACCTGTTCATGGACCTGCAGCAGGAATTCAACACCGCCTACGTGTTCATCTCCCACAACCTGGCCGTGGTGCAACATGTGGCCGATGACGTGATGGTGATGTACCTCGGCCGCCCGGTGGAAGTCGGCCCCAAGGAAGACATCTACGCCCGCCCGCTGCACCCGTACACCCAGGCGCTGCTGTCGGCCACCCCGACCATTCATCCGGATCCGAACAAGCCGAAGATCAAAATCGTCGGCGAGTTGCCCAACCCGCTGAACCCGCCATCGGGTTGCGCGTTTCACAAGCGCTGCCCGTATGCGACGGCGCGGTGCAGCACCGAGGAACCGCAGTTGCGGCCGTTGGATAACCGCCAGGTGGCGTGCCACTACGCGGAGCAATTCGTGGCCTGAGGCAACACTGCTCCCATAGCGTTCTACAGCCCTTCCCGTCAGGTTGCGCATCAGCCTGGCGGGAGGGGTTTCTTTTTGGCTGTGCGCCGCGTCTCAGGTCTCGCCGTCGTCGAAGGTTTCACTGTCTTCGCCTTCGTTGACGGGATTTTCCGGATCCTTGACGTCTGAAGGCTGGGGCTGCGGTTGCCAACTGCCGGAGTTGACCTCTTGCTGCTTTTTCTTGGTGACCGGGCCGGTGTCTTTCCACTGAGGCGTTCCCGCGCCTGCCTGCGCTGGGGCGCTCGAGAACCCCAGGGCGGCGAGCAATACCAGAAAGATAAAGCGCTCAACACTAGGCACGGTGTTCCCCTCTTCTGTCATCGGAATGAGAAACGCTAGACCGGATGTCAAGTTCTCGCCAGTGCCATGACGAATGAAGATCAACATGTGGGAGCGGGCTTGCTCGCGAAAGCGGTGGATCAGGCAGTACATCTGGTGAATGACGCACCGCCTTCGCGAGCAAGTCGAATCGTCGCACCGCCGCTCCCACATTTTTGATTTGCGCCAGCCAATAAAAAGGGCGAAGCCATCACAGCTTCGCCCTTCTTTACCGCTTAGAGCTTAATGGTGCTCGCGCGTCGCGCGGAACTTCACGTCCGGCCAACGCTCTTCCATCAACGCCAGGTTGACCCGGGTCGGCGCCAGGTAGGTCAAGTGCCCACCGCCGTCAATCGCCAGGTTTTCCACCGCCTTGTTGGAAAACTCTTCGAGCTTCTTCTTATCGCTGCAATCGATCCAGCGCGCGGAATACACGGTGATGGGCTCGTAGGAGCATTCGACCTTGTATTCCTCTTTCAGGCGGCTGGCGACCACATCGAACTGCAGCACGCCGACAGCGCCGAGGATGATGTCGTTGCTGCGCTCGGGGAAGAACACCTGGGTGGCGCCCTCCTCCGCCAGTTGCTGCAGGCCCTGGCGCAGTTGCTTGGACTTGAGCGGGTCGCGCAGGCGTACGCGGCGGAACAGTTCCGGGGCGAAGTGCGGGATACCGGTGAAGCCCAGCGCTTCGCCTTCGGTGAAGGTGTCGCCGATCTGGATGGTGCCGTGGTTGTGCAGGCCGATGATGTCGCCGGCGTAGGCCTCTTCTAGCTGTTCACGCTCGGAGGAGAAGAACGTCAGGGCGTCGCCGATGCGTACGTCCTTGCCGGTGCGCACATGGCGCATCTTCATGCCTTTTTCGTAGCGACCGGAGCAGATGCGCATGAAAGCGATGCGGTCGCGGTGCTTGGGGTCCATGTTCGCCTGGATCTTGAACACAAAACCGGTGAATTTCTCTTCAACCGGCTCGACGGTGCGCTCGTTGGCGACACGGGCCAAGGGTTTGGGTGCCCAATCCACCACGGCGTCGAGCACGTGGTCGACGCCGAAGTTGCCCAATGCAGTGCCGAAGAACACCGGGGTCAACTGACCGTCGAGGAATTGCTGCTGGTTGAATTCATGGCAGGCGCCCTGCACCAGCTCCAATTGGTCGACGAAGCGGTCGTATTCGTCACCCAGGTGGGCGCGGGCTTCGTCGGAGTCGAGCTTTTCGATGATTTTCACATCGGTGCGTTCGTGGCCATGGCCGGCGGTGTAGACAATGATGTAGTCGTCGGCCAGGTGGTACACGCCCTTGAAATCGCGGTAGCAACCGATCGGCCAGGTGATCGGCGCGGCCTTGATCTTCAGGACGGCTTCGATTTCATCCAGCAGCTCGATCGGGTCGCGGATGTCGCGGTCGAGTTTGTTGATGAAGCTGACAATCGGCGTGTCGCGCAACCGGCACACGTCCATCAAGGCAATGGTCCGGGGCTCGACGCCTTTACCGCCGTCCAGAACCATCAGCGCCGAGTCCACCGCGGTCAGGGTGCGGTAGGTGTCTTCTGAGAAGTCTTCGTGGCCCGGGGTGTCGAGCAGGTTGACCATGTGGTCGCGATACGGGAACTGCATGACCGACGTGGTAATGGAAATACCCCGTTGTTTTTCCATCTCCATCCAGTCGGAGGTGGCATGGCGGTCGGATTTGCGCGACTTCACCGTGCCGGCCACCGCGATCGCCTTGCCCATCAGCAACAGCTTCTCGGTGATGGTGGTTTTACCGGCATCGGGGTGGGAAATAATGGCGAAAGTGCGGCGTTTCGCGACTTCGGCGGCCTGGTGGGTCATGGGAAATCGCCTGGCAGGTGAGTCAAAAAAGGGCGGCGAGTATAGCGCAAACCGGGCGTGCCGGACCACCGTTCACCCGTTTGGGGGTGGCTAAATGCGGCCAAGTGTGGAACCTTTTAAAAGGTGGAGACGTCCATTCCCCTGCCAACGCACTCGTACCAGGGGCTGAAAAATCAGCAAGTTAGCCTGACGGGGCAGCGCTTATGGCTCGAACTCATGCCGCTTTTGACGGCATTGGCGAGCTGCATTTCGCGACCATATTCCGCTGACAGCCAGCCATGGCATGCCACGCGGGAATGTGTTCGTCGACAGAAGAAAAAAGGAGTCCGCCTGTGGCTATTCGCTATGGCAAAGGGCTTATGGGAGGCGCGGTTGTCGTCGCGCTCCTGGCCCTGCTGGTCCACTGGATCGGCATCAATACGATCGAACTGTACCGCGACGATTTAGTGTTTTACCTGCAAGCTCATCTGATCCTGGTTCTTGTCTCCATGCTGGCGGCCCTCGTTGTGGGTATCCCCGCCGGTATCCTGCTCAGCCGGCCGAACATGGTCGGGCGCGCAGAACGCTTCATGCAGATCTTCAACATCGGCAACACCATTCCTCCCCTGGCCGTACTGGCCATTGCCCTCGGTGTCCTCGGCATCGGCAGCGGCCCGGCGATCTTCGCGCTGTTCCTCGCTTCACTCCTGCCCATCGTGCGTAACACCTACGAAGGCCTGAAAAACGTCCAGGGCTCCCTGAAAGAAGCCGCCACCGGCATCGGCATGACGCCGCGCCAAGTGCTGCTGCGCGTGGAATTGCCCAACGCCGTGCCGATCATCATCGGTGGCGTGCGCGTGGCCCTGGCGATCAACGTCGGTACCGCACCGCTGGCGTTCCTGATTGGCGCCAACAGCCTGGGTAGCCTGATCTTCCCCGGCATCGCCCTGAACAATCAGCCGCAATTGCTGCTCGGCGCCGCGTGCACCGCGCTGCTCGCCTTGTTGCTTGACGGCCTGGTGACCCTGGCCAGCCGCCTCTGGCTGGAACGCGGGTTGCGTGCGTCTTAAGGCCTGCAAAGGAATTCACATGAAAAAGCTAAGCTTGATATTAGGCTGCGTCCTGCTGTTTGCAGGCATCGCGCAGGCCGCTGATAAACCGGTGATCCGCATCGGCGCGCGGGTGTTCACTGAACAGACCCTGCTCGCCGAGATCACGTCCCAGTACCTGCGCACCAAGGGCTATGACGCCCAGATAACCGGCGGCCTGGGCAGCAACCTGGCACGCAGCGCCCAGGAAAGCGGGCAATTGGACCTGCTGTGGGAATACACCGGGGTTTCTCTGGTGGCCTACAACCATATCGACGAGAAACTCGACAGCGAACAGTCCTACGCACGGGTTAAAGAAGTCGACGCGAAAAAAGGCCTGGTCTGGCTCTCGCCGTCGCGCTTCAGCAACACCTACGCCCTGGCCTTGCCCGATAACGTGGCCAAGGAGTTCCCGCACATCAACAGCATCAGCGACCTGACCCAAGCCCTGGCGGAAAAAACCAAGGGCACGCGCCTGGTCGCCCTGGACACCGAGTTCGCCAACCGTTCCGACGGCATGGGCGGCATGGTCAAGCTATACGACATGAATCTGACCCGCAAAAACACCCGGCAGATGGACGCGGGGCTGGTCTACACCGCGCTGCGTAACGGCCAGGTGTTTGCCGGCCTGGTCTACACCACCGACGGTCGCCTGAACGCCTTCAAACTGAAGCTGCTGGAAGACGACAAGCACTATTTCCCGGACTACACCGCAGCGCCGGTGATCCGCCAGGCGTATCTCGACCAGCATCCGCAACTGGCGGCCGAACTCAAGCCGCTGGCCGATCTGTTCGACGACAACACCATGCGCGAGCTGAATGCGCGGGTCGACGTTAACCACGAAAGCCCGTCCGCTGTTGCCGCCGATTTCCTGCGCCAGCATCCGATCAATCAATAAGAGGAAGAGACATGGAATTTCTGAACGCCTTTTCCCATCTTGATTGGGCCCAAGTCCTGCACCTGACCTGGCAGCACATTACGCTGGTCGGCATTGCGGTCATCTTGGCAATCGTCGCAGGCGTGCCCCTGGGCGTGTTGATGACCCGCTTCCCGACCCTGGCCGGCCCGCTGCAAGCCAGCGCCACGGTGTTGCTGACCGTACCTTCCATCGCCCTGTTCGGCCTGCTGCTGCCGTTCTACTCCAAGTTCGGCCAGGGCCTGGGGCCGATGCCGGCGATCACCGCCGTGTTTCTCTACTCCCTGTTGCCGATCATGCGTAACACCTACCTGGCCCTGACCGGCGTGGAACCGGGTATTCGCGAAGCCGCCAAAGGCATCGGCATGACCTTCGGCCAGCGCCTGCGCATGGTCGAGCTGCCGATCGCGGTGCCGGTGATCCTCGCCGGTGTGCGCACCGCCGTGGTGATGAACATTGGTGTGATGACCATCGCCGCCACCATCGGCGCCGGTGGCCTGGGTGTACTTATTCTGGCTTCCATCAGCCGCAGCGACATGTCGATGCTGATCGTCGGCGCCGTGCTGGTCAGTCTCCTGGCCATCTTCGCCGACCTGCTCTTGCAATGGCTGCAACGCTCGCTGACTCCAAAAGGATTGCTCAAATGATCGAACTTCAAAACCTGACCAAGACGTTTCAAAGCAACGGCAAGACTGTGTCCGCCGTCAACGACGTAAGCCTGACCGTCAACGAAGGCGAAATTTGCGTATTCCTGGGGCCTTCGGGCTGCGGCAAGAGCACCACGCTGAAAATGATCAACCGCCTGATCAAGCCGACCTCGGGCAAGATCCTGATCAACGGCGAAGACACCACCGACCTCGACGAAGTGACCCTGCGTCGCAACATCGGCTACGTGATCCAGCAGATCGGCCTGTTCCCCAACATGACCATCGAGGAAAACATCGTGGTCGTGCCCAAGCTGCTGGGCTGGGACAAACAGAAATGCCACGACCGCGCCCGCGAGTTGATGAGCATGATCAAGCTGGAACCCAAGCAGTACCTGCACCGCTATCCGCGTGAGTTGTCCGGCGGCCAGCAACAGCGCATCGGCGTGATCCGTGCGCTGGCGGCGGATGCGCCGTTGCTGTTGATGGACGAACCCTTCGGCGCCGTTGACCCGATCAACCGCGAGATGATCCAGAACGAGTTCTTCGAAATGCAGCGCGCGCTGAACAAGACCGTGATCATGGTCAGCCACGACATCGACGAAGCCATCAAGCTGGGTGACAAGATCGCGATCTTCCGCGCCGGCAAGCTGCTGCAGATCGATCATCCGGACACCCTGCTGGCGCACCCGGCCGATGAATTCGTCAGCAACTTCGTAGGCCAGGACAGCACGCTCAAGCGCTTGCTGCTGGTGAAGGCCGAAGACGCGGCGGACAACGCGCCGTCGGTGAGCCCGGAAACCCCGGTGGCCGAAGCGCTGGAACTGATGGACGAACTGGACCGTCGCTACGTGGTGGTCACCTGCGCCGAGAACAAGGCGCTGGGTTATGTAAGACGTCGCGACCTGCACCGTCAGACCGGTACTTGCGGCCAGTACCTGCGCGAGTTCAACGCCACGGCGGCGTATGACGAACACTTGCGCATCCTGCTGTCGCGCATGTACGAGTTCAACCGTTCGTGGTTGCCGGTGATGGATGCGGAGCGGGTGTTCCTCGGGGAAGTAACCCAGGAGTCGATTGCCGAGTACCTGAGCTCAGGTAAGTCCCGTGGGGGCAAGACCAGCATCGTGTCGCCGGCCGAAACCGCCCTGGCCTGATCTGACACAACTCAGTCCAAAATGTGGGAGCGGGCTTGCTCGCGAACGCGGTCTATCAGTCACCTGTGTATTGACTGACACACCGCATTCGCGAGCAAGCCCGCTCCCACATTTGGATCTGCGGTGTGGCAGGGAAATACCTTCAATTCCCCATCTGCGGGGAACATCATTCCGTCACACCTGTCGGTTACATAAGTAGCTGCACACGGTCGCGCGACGAACGCGTGCAAAAACGCGACATTTTTAGTTGATCCCACGCCCATCAAGCCCTAAAGTTCGCGCCGAACGTCCATGCTGGAAACGATCCATCCGGCTCAAGTACTGACGACGAGACAGCAAGGCCAAGGGAAGCAGTCATTCCCATGGCCTTTTTGCTTTCGGCGACATGCCTTGGGAAGTAGGCGAACCAAAGTGGGGATACGGAGGACGTTCATTTGCACCCATTGACCAAATTTGTTTGCCCTAGGAGTTCCCAGCATGTCGATTAACGTCGAAGATTATTTCGCGCGCGCCACCTTTGACAAAATGAAGGCGTTCGCCGACAAGCAAGAAACCCCATTCGTGGTGATCGATACCGCGATGATCAGCCAGGCCTACGATGACCTGCGCGCCGGTTTCGAATTCGCCAAAGTCTATTACGCGGTCAAGGCCAACCCGGCCGTCGAGATCATCGACCTGCTCAAGGACAAAGGCTCGAGCTTCGACATTGCTTCGATCTACGAGCTGGACAAGGTCATGGACCGTGGCGTCAGCGCCGACCGTATCAGCTACGGCAACACCATCAAGAAGTCCAAGGACATCCGCTACTTCTACGAGAAGGGCGTGCGCCTGTTCTCCACCGACTCCGAAGCCGACCTGCGCAACATCGCCAAGGCCGCGCCGGGCTCGAAAGTGTATGTGCGTATCCTCACCGAAGGCTCGACCACGGCTGACTGGCCGCTGTCGCGCAAATTCGGCTGCCAGACCGACATGGCCATGGACCTGCTGATCCTGGCCCGTGATCTGGGACTGGTGCCGTACGGCATTTCGTTCCACGTTGGTTCGCAACAGCGCGACATCAGCGTGTGGGACGCGGCGATCGCCAAGGTCAAAGTGATCTTCGAACGCCTGAAGGAAGAAGACGGCATTCACCTCAAGCTGATCAACATGGGCGGCGGCTTCCCGGCCAACTACATCACCCGCACCAACAGCCTGGAAACCTACGCCGAGGAAATCATCCGTTTCCTCAAGGAAGACTTCGGCGACGACCTGCCGGAAATCATCCTGGAGCCGGGCCGTTCGTTGATCGCCAACGCCGGTATTCTGGTCAGCGAAGTGGTGCTGGTGGCGCGCAAGTCGCGTACCGCCGTTGAGCGCTGGGTGTACACAGACGTGGGCAAGTTCTCCGGCCTGATCGAAACCATGGACGAAGCCATCAAGTTCCCGATCTGGACCGAGAAGAAAGGCGAGATGGAAGAAGTGGTCATCGCCGGTCCTACCTGCGACAGCGCCGACATCATGTACGAAAACTACAAGTACGGCCTGCCGCTGAACCTGGCGATCGGTGACCGCTTGTACTGGCTGTCGACCGGCGCGTACACCACCAGCTACAGCGCGGTTGAGTTCAATGGCTTTCCGCCATTGAAATCGTTTTACGTATAAACGCAGCGGCAAGCAAAAGCCCACGACCTGTCGTGGGCTTTTTTGTGCTTAAAAGGAATGTTTCTCGACAAGGCACGGCATAATGCGCGCCCTGTCCTACATATTCAGATAGACGAGGCCGTCAGACGTGTTGAAGAAAACCCTGTTCCAGTTGCACTGGTTCTTCGGCATTACCGCCGGGCTGGTGCTGGCCTTGATGGGGATCACCGGGGCTGCGGTCTCGTTTCAGGATGAAATACTGCGAGCGCTGAACCCGAGCGTGCTGAGCGTGGAGAAACGTGAAGCCGGGGTACTGCCGCCCGCCGAACTGGTGCGCAAGCTGGAGGCCAGCGCAGGCCAGACCGTCTCACGGCTCTGGGTGGAAAGCGAAAGCGGCAACGCCGCGCGGGTGCTCTTCACCTCACCGGCGGGTGAGCCGCGCGCCCAGTTGCGCTACTTCGACCCCTACACCGGGAACTTCGTGGGCGACGTCGTCGGCCAGGACGTGTTCGAGTTTATCCTGCAGTTTCATCGTTTCCTGGTCATGGGCGAAACCGGCCGGCAGATCACCGGCGCGTGCACGCTGATCCTGGTGTTCTTCTGTCTGTCCGGCTTGTACCTGCGCTGGCCACGCCAAGTGGCGAGTTGGCGAGCCTGGTTGGCCGTGGACTGGCGTAAGAAGGGCCGCAGCTTCAACTGGGACCTGCACTCGGTGTTCGGCACCTGGTGCCTGCTGGCCTACCTGCTGTCGGCACTGACCGGCCTGACCTGGTCCTACGATTGGTACAGCCAGGGCCTGATCCGATTGCTCTCCGACGCGCCACAGAACGAACGGGGGCGCAAGCGCGGCCCGACGCCAGAGGGCGCGGCGCAAGTGGCCAACTACGACGCGATCTGGAGCAGCATCTACAGCAACGCCGGCCCAGGCTTGAGCGCCTATAACATCCGCATGCCAGCCGTCGCCGGGCAACCGGCCACCGTCTACTACCTGCTGAAAGATTCGCCCCATGATCGCGCCGTGAACCAGATCAACCTGGATCCGGCCACCGGCGAGGTCACTGCCCACGACAGGTATGCCAGCAAGTCACTCGGTTCCCGGCTGCTGACCAGCGTGTACGCGCTGCACACTGGCAGTTACTTTGGCCTCGCGGGGCGGATCATCCTCACGCTCAGCTCGGTGCTGATGCCCTTGTTCTTTATCACCGGCTGGTTGCTGTACCTGGACCGCCGGCGCAAAAAGCGCCAGGTGCGTGATGCGCGCAAAGGCCTCGCGCCCCACACCAGCGATGCGCCAGCCTGGCTGATCGGTTTTGCCAGCCAGAGCGGTTTTGCCGAGCAATTGGCCTGGCAGACCGCCGGCCAATTGCAGGCGGCCGGGTTGCCGGTGAAGGTGCAGCCTTTGGGCAGCGTCAGCCAGGACGACCTGCGCCAGTCGGAAAATGCGCTGTTTGTGGTCAGCACCTTCGGCGACGGCGAAGCCCCGGACAACGCCCGTGGTTTCGAGCGCAGCGTGCTCGGACAGGACCTGTCGCTCAAGGGCCTGAACTACTCGGTGCTGGCCCTGGGCGATCGCCAGTACGAACACTTTTGCGGCTTTGCCCGACGCCTGAGTTTCTGGCTGACCAACCAGGGTGGCAACCCATTGTTCGCCCCCGTGGAAGTAGACAGCGGCGACACCACGGCGCTGCTGCACTGGCAACAGCAGCTCGGGCAACTGACCGGCCACGCACCCGCAGCGGCCTGGCCGATTGCACAGTATGAAAACTGGACACTGAGCCAACGCCGCCTGCTCAATCCCGGCAGCAGCGGCTCGCCAGTCTATCTGCTCGGCCTCAGCTCGCCATCGCCACACAATTGGCAAGCCGGCGACCTGGTGGAAGTGCTGCCACGCAATTGCTCCCGGGCCATCGAGCACTTCATCGAGGGCCTGGGCCTGGCCGGCAGCGAGGGCGTATTGATCGACGGCTTGCCGCAGACGCTCAACCAGGCCCTGGCCACGCGCCAACTGCCGGACAACCGCGCCCATCTGGTGGGCCTGCACGCTCAGGCCCTGGCAAACGCACTGGTGCCCCTGGGCATGCGCGAATACTCCATCGCCTCAATTGCAAGCGAAGGTGCGCTGGAGCTGATCGTACGCCAGGAACGCCACCCCGACGGCCGCCTGGGTGTGGCCAGCGGCTGGCTCACCGAGCACGCCGCCGTGGGTTCGAGCGTCAGCCTGCGCCTGCGCCGCAACAGTGGTTTCCACCTGCCGGACGCCCCGGTGCCGCTGATCCTGGTGGGCAACGGCACCGGCCTGGCCGGCCTGCGCAGTTTGCTCAAGGCACGCATTGCCGACGGCCAGCAGCGCAACTGGCTGCTGTTTGGCGAACGCAATATCGCCCATGACTTCCTGTGCCAGGACGAGCTGCAAGGCTGGTTGGCCAGCGGTGATCTGGCGTTGCTGGACCTGGCGTTTTCCCGCGATCAGGCGGAGAAAATCTACGTGCAGGACCGCCTGCGCGAATCAGCCGAGGTGTTGCGCAAGTGGCTCAACGAAGGCGCGGCGATTTACGTGTGCGGGAGTTTGCAGGGGATGGCGGCCGGGGTGGATCAGGCGCTGGTGGATATAGTGGGGAGCGAGGCCGTGGAGCGGTTGATCGAACAAGGTCGCTATCGCCGGGATGTGTATTGATACTTTTGTTAGCGCTGAAGACCCCATGTGGGAGCGGGCTTGCTCGCGAATGCGGCGTGTCAGTCACTTGTGATGTAACTGACCCATCGCATTCGCGAGCAAGCCCGCTCCCACAGTTTTGATCGCATTCCAAATCAGGTGGGTTGCAGTTTTTGCTCGAACACTGAGACGCCATCCAAGTCGCGCAAAATCACGGTCAACTCCGCCGTCTGCCCATCGATCTGCACCTCGCCAAAAAACTGGAACCCGGCAAACGGCGAGGTGTTCTGCGCCGGCGGCGCTTTTTCGAACACCACGTGCGGCCCGAAGGTCTTGTCCAGTGGATTGGGCCCAAAACTCCCCGCGTTCAGCGGTCCGGCAACAAACTCCCAGAACGGCTCGAAATCCTGGAAGGCCGCGCGGTCCGGATGGTAATGATGGGCCGCGCAGTAATGCACATCCGCCGTCAGCCACACATGGTTGCGTATCTGTTGTGCTCTTAGGAAACCCAGCAATTCGGCAATTTCCACCTCGCGGCCTTGCGGCGCACCCGGATCGTTGTTGGCAATCGCCTCCCAGCGCGGTACGCCGGGGCTTACTTCGCCGTCGGGCACGCCAAGGCCGATGGGCATGTCGGCGGCGATGACTTTCCACTGCGCCTGGGACGCCTTGAGTTCACGCTTGAGCCAGTCCAGTTGCTCGCGACCGAGGAAGGCTTTTTCAGCGCCCAGGTTGTCATCGTTGGGCCCGCGATAGCTGCGCATGTCGAGCACGAACACATCCAGCAACGGACCGTAAGCGAGCTTGCGATAAATCCGCCCGCCGCCGTCGGCGGCCTGTCGGCGCATCGGTGAATATTCCAGCCAGGCTTGGCGGGCGCGGCCCACCAAGGTGTTGATGTCCTTGACCTGGTAGCGCTCATCGAGCTGCTTGCTCGGCGACCAGTTGTTCACCACTTCATGGTCGTCCCACTGCCAGATCTGCGGCACTTCGGCGTTGAAGCGGCGCACGTTTTCGTCCATCAGGTTATAGCGATAGTTGCCGCGATAGTCGTCGAGGGTCTGCGCAACTTTGCTCTTGGCTTCGGTGGTGATATTGCGCCAGATGCGCCCGCCTTCGGTGGCCAGTTGCGCCGGCACCGGGCCGTCGGCGTAGATGGTGTCGCCGCTGTGGATAAAAAAGTCCGGCAGGCGCAGGCGCATGGCTTCGTAGATGCGCATGCCGCCGATGTCCGGGTTGATGCCGAAGCCTTGGCCGACCGTGTCGCCGCTCCACACAAAACGGATGTCGCGGCGCTGTTGCGGCACGCTGCGCAAATGGCCGAACCAGGGTTCGCTGGGGACGCCGGTCTGGGCATCTTCAAAGTGCACGCGGTAGAAAATCGCCTGGTCGGTGGGCAGCCCGGTGAGTTCGACGCGGGCGGTAAAGTCGGTGCGGTTGTCAGCCAGGGGCGAGACGAATCGGCGGGGGTTGCTGAACACGCTGCGGGTGTCCCACTCCACCACCATGCGCGCCGGGCGGTCGCTGCGGCTCCAGATCATGGCGCGGTCGCCGAGCAGGTCACCGGACTGCACGCCGTCGGTGAGTTGCGGCCGGTCCTTGACCGAGGCGATCACCGCCGGGGCCAGGCCCGGCAGTAACAGACCGGCGCCGACGGCTTGCATCACGCGACGACGGCCAAGATCGAAGTGGCTCATGCGGGTGCCCTCTTGAGGATCAAAAGGGAGACTTAAGCATGTGCGCATGAATCAGAGATGACACTAGCCAGCTCCCACATTTTTTACGCTGGTGTGACCGCCAGCTCCACCGTCTCCGGCCGCTTGATCAGCGCATACACCAGCCCGGTCAGCAGGCTACCGGCGACAATCGCCAGCAGATACAGCAGCGCGTGGTTCATCGCATTCGGAATCACCAGTACAAACAAGCCGCCATGGGGCGCCGCCAGTTTGCAGCCGAAGTACATCGACAGGGCACCGGTCAAGGCGCCGCCGGCAATGCTGGCCGGAATCACGCGCAGCGGGTCCTTGGCGGCAAACGGAATCGCGCCCTCTGAGATAAAGCACATGCCGAGGATCATCGCCGCCTTGCCCGCCTCACGCTCAGTCTGGGCGAACTTGCGTCGCGCCAGGAACGTGGCGATGCCCATGCCAATCGGCGGCACCATGCCGGCCGCCATGGTCGCCGCCATCGGCGCGCCACTGGACGCCGCCAGCAACCCGACGGAAAACGCATACGCCGCCTTGTTGATCGGCCCGCCCAGGTCGACACACATCATGCCGCCCAACAGAACACCCAGCAGCACTGCGTTGGTGGTGCCCATGGTGGCAAGGAAGTCGGTGAGGCCGGTCAGCATGCGCGCCACAGGCGGGCCCACCAGATAGATCATCGCCAGGCCCGTGAACAGGCTCGCCAGCAACGGAATGATCAGGATCGGCTTGAGCGCCTCCAGGCTCTGGGGCAACTTCACCGCGCGCGTGATCAGCTTGACGCAGTAGCCGGCGAGGAAACCGGCGAAGATCCCGCCAATAAACCCCGCGCCCAAGGTGCCGGCCAGCAAGCCGCCGATCATGCCGGGCGCAATGCCGGGACGGTCGGCAATCGAGTAGGCGATGTAACCCGCCAGCAATGGCACCATCAACATGAATGCACGGTCACCCACGGTTTTCAGCGCCGCCGCCAGGGTGCCTTCCTGTTCAAACGCGTGAATGCCGAACACGAACGACAGGGCAATCAACAACCCGCCCGCCACCACCATCGGCAACATGAACGACACGCCCGTAAGCAAATGCTTGTACACGCCGGTCTTTTCTTTTTTGGCCACCGCACCGCCGGCTGCGCTCTCCACCGCACCTTCGGCGAGGGCCTTGTTGAGCGTGGCTTCGGATTGCTTGAGGGCAATGCCGGTGCCACAACGGTAGATTTTCTTGCCGGCAAAGCGCTCGGTGGCGACTTCGATATCGGCCGCCAGCAATACCACGTCGGCGTCGGCGATGGCTTGCGGGCTCAAGGGCGTACGTGCGCCCACCGAGCCCTGGGTCTCGACCTGCAAGTCGTAGCCCAAGCGCTTGGCCGTCTGCTGCAAGGCTTCGGCGGCCATGAACGTGTGGGCCACCCCGGTAGGACATGCGGTAATCGCAACGATGCGCGGCGCCTGTTTGGCCGCCCCCTGCGGTGCGACATACACCTGCGCCTCTTCGGCGCCGCGACGCAACACTGCGTCAACATCCGCCAACGCCTGGGCCGGAGTAGTCTGGAACACGCGCTTGCCGACAAACCGCGGCATATCCACCGGCGTGCTGCTGACCAGCAGCACCCATTCTGCGTCGTCGAGGGTGGCCTGGGACAGCTGGCGTTCCGGGCGCTGCACATCCACCACTTCAACACTGGTGTGCAGGCCCATGCGCTGTGCGGCGGCGTCCAGCAAGCGGGCGCACAGCACACTGGTGACCATGCCGTTCGGGCAGGCGGTAACAATGGCTAACTTCATCACAAACCCTCTTATTGTTCTGTCAGCGTGCGTATTTGGACGCCGCTTGCGAGGCGCGCCAATTGCGCGTCATCGCTGATACCAAAGCCGATCTGCGTCACCGCCATCGCGGCAATCGCCGTGGCGCGGCGCAGGGTGTGCTCGGGTTTATCGCCACTGAGCAAACCGTGCAGCATCCCGGCCAGCAGCGAGTCGCCGGCGCCTACGGTACTGGCCACCTCCACCTTGGGCGGAGTGGCATGCAGCGTTGCACCCGAGCTGTACCAGGTCACGCCCGCGGCACCGTCGGAAACCACCACATGTTCCACGCCCTGTTGATGCAGTTGATTGATTGCATCGGAGGGATTACCAAGGACTTCGGCCAGCTCTTCGGTGTTGGGCTTGACCAGCCACGGGCCGGCCTGCAGACCAGCGCGCAACGCTTCGCCGCTGGTGTCCAGGGCGACTTTCAAGCCGAGGTCTTTCAACTGTTGCAGCATTGCTTGAAACCACTGCGGGCTGACGCCGCGCGGCAAGCTGCCGGCGACCACCACCGCGTCGAACCCGGGCCCGATGCTCGCGATCATCTTGAGCAAGTCCTTTTGTGCCTGCTCACTCACCAGCGGCCCCGGCGCATTGATATCGGTGACCCGGCCATCCTGTTCGGCAATCTTGATATTGCTGCGGGTTTCGCCGGGCACGCGGATGAACGCGTCGTCAAAGCCGCGACGGGCGATCAGCGCATCAAACGCCTCGGGGTTCGCCGCACCGAGAAAACCGCCGACGCTCAGGTGATGGCCGAGGTCCGCCAAGACCTGCGCCACGTTCACACCCTTGCCGGCGGCATGAGTCAGCAGGGTTTCGCTGCGATTGACTGCACCCGGCTCCAGGCGCGGCAGGCGCACGGTCAGGTCCAACGCCGGGTTCAGCGTCAGGGTCAAGATATGTGCCATTTACACGGCCTCCACTAGGGCACGCACTTCGGCGGGCGAGCCTACCGCGAGTGCTTTTTGCGCCAGGCCCTGGGCCTCGCTCAGACTGAATTCGCGCACGCGCGCCTTCACTTCGGGAATACTGCGGGCCGACACGCTCAACTCATCCACGCCCAGGCCGATCAGCACCGGCACCGCCAGCGGGTCCGCCGCCAGCTCGCCGCACACACCGACCCATTTGCCATGGGCGTGGGCGGCGCGCACGGTGATGTCGATCAGTTGCAGGACCGCCGGGTGCAAGCCATCCGCTTGGGCGGACAAGGTCGGGTGACCACGGTCGATGGCCAGGGTGTACTGGGTCAGGTCGTTGGTGCCGACGCTGAAGAAGTCGACCTCCTGGGCCAGCACCGGCGCCAGCAACGCGGCCGACGGCACCTCGATCATGATGCCCAGTTGCAAGTCCGCCACCGGGATTTCCAGGCGCAGGCGCTCGGTCATGTCGCGGGCCGCACGCCATTCATCGACGCTGCCGACCATGGGGAACATGATGCGCAGCGGGCGGTTGTCCGCCGAACGCAGCAGCGCGCGCAATTGCGCTTCCATGATCTGCGGGCGCTGCAAGGTCAGACGTATGCCGCGCACGCCGAGGAAGGGGTTTTCCTCCTCGGCAATCGGCCAGTAAGGCAGCGGTTTGTCACCGCCCACATCGAGGGTGCGCACCACCAGCGGGCGACCGCCAAGGCCGTCAAGGACGCGGCGGTACTCGGCTTCCTGGGTGGCTTCGTCCGGCGCTTGCGGGTGAGCCATGAAAATCAGTTCGGTGCGCAGCAAGCCGATGCCTTCGGCCCCCTGCTCCACCGCGCCGGCGACACCGGCGCTTTCACCGATGTTGGCGAACACTTCCACGGCGTGGCCGTCACGGGTCAGCGCCGGTTCATGGCGCTGCTTGGCGGCGGCCTGCAGGCGTTGTTCGCGGGTATCGCGCTCGACCGTGGCGCGTTGCAGGGTGGCGGCGTCGGGGTCCACATGCAGGCGGCCGCGCTGGCCGTCGAGCAACAGCGGCGTGCCCGAGGCCAGCAGCAAAACCGCCGGGCCGGCGCCGACCAGGGCCGGGATGCCAAGGGCACGGGCGACGATGGCACTGTGGGCGGTAGCGCCACCACGGGCGGTGAGGATGCCGGCGACGCGCGCGGGATCAAGCCGCGCAACGTCGGACGGGCCGACTTCGTCCATCACCAGGATGTAAGGCTCGCCGGGTTCCGGGGCGGTTTCAACACCGCACAGTTGCGCCAGTACGCGGCGGCCGATATCCCGCAAGTCGGCGGCGCGCTCGGCGAGCAAGGCGTCCTGCAGCGACTCCTGTTGCTTGGCGGCCGCTTCGATCACGCTCATCCACGCCGCTTGCGCGCTCTCGCCCTGCTTGAGGCGGGTCTCGACTTCATCGGTGAGTTCCGGGTCGTCGAGCATTTCCTGGTGGGTGATGAAAATCTCGCGGATGGCCTTGGCGGGGTTGCGTTCGATCAGGCCCTGGATATCCCGGCGCACCTCGGCCAGGGCGCTTTGCAGGCGCTGGCGTTCAATCGCCGAGGACTCGCCACGCAGCGGGTATTCGAAGACTTGCTGAACCTGAATGTGCGCAGGGCCGATGGCAATGCCCGGCGCTGCGGCGATGGCCTGGACCTGGCTGCCGGCCTGCGGCGCGCTGAGCAGCGGCTCGATATCGAGCACTTGCGGCTGTTCGCTCAGGGTCGGCAGCGGCTCGACGTCTTCACCGAGGCCTTCTTGCACCGCGGCCAGCAACGCGGGCAGTGCGTCATCGGCAATCGTCGGCTCGGCGACAAATTCCAGCGCCTGGCCACGCCGTGCGCCGAGGCTCAGTAGCTTGCTCAGGCTTTTGACCGACACCGCGCCCACTGGGCCATCGACGATGCGCACGCGGATATCGCCTTCAAAGCTTTTCGCCAATTGCGCCAGGATCTTCGCCGGGCGCGCATGCAGGCCGTGGGCGTTGGCCAGGGTGATGCGCGCGCTGGGCCAATCCGGCGGCAGTTCGCCGCCCAGCACTTCGAGCACCGCGCGGCTGCTGGTGGCGCGGCCGAGTTCCTGGCCGCGACCCTCAATCAGCAAGGCGCACAGGCGTTCCAGCAGCGTCTGGTGGGCCTCACCGAGGCTAGCCAGGCAGAACAGGCCATTGAGCGGCTGGCCGAGGTAGCGCATGGGCTTGTCCGGGGTGACGAACGCCAGGCCCGGACGTTTGACCGTTTGCTCGCTGTGCAACCACCACAGGCCATCGCCCAGGGGCAGCGCGTCGACCTGCTGCAACACGGCGGCGAAACCATTGCTTACACAATCGGCCTGGCGCAACAGCCGTGCGCCGCGCCATACCAACTCTTCGAAGTCATCGGCGGACACGCCCAGGCTGATCATCTGCGCATCCAGCGCCAGTTCCTGCGGCGCGCCCTGCAGCAATTTCAGCAGCGCTTCGGCCGTTCCGGCACGGCGCAGTGCCTGGCCCAGGTCGGTTTCGCCAAGGGCACGGGTGAGCAGTTGCAGCAGGCGCAGGTGTTCGTCGGATTTGGCGGCAATGCCGATGGCCAAGTACACGATCTGGCCGTCGCCCCAGTCCACCCCTTCGGGGAACTGCAGCAGGCGTACGCCGGTAGAGAATACCTGGTCGCGGGTTTCCGGGGTGCCGTGGGGGATGGCAATACCCTGGCCGAGAAAGGTCGAGCCTTGGGCTTCACGGGCTTGCAAACCGCTCAGGTAACCCTCGGCGACCAGGCCGTCGGCCACCAGTTTTTCAGCGAGCAGGTGCAAGGCAGCGGATTTATCCACAGCCACCTGGCCCATGGAAATCTGCTCTACAGTGAGCTCAAGCATGCCGTTCTCCTAGTTAGTGCGGTCGTGCACTAGGTATTGTTTTAAACAAACAGTGTAATGGGTGTTCAAAAATAACTGACCGAGCAGTCGATGGGCAGTAGCCACTCAGTCGCGAACGTCGTAAAAATACGCTGGCTGAAACGTTTAATCTAGATTTTATGGAAGACTACGCGTTAATTGCGCATCCTTGAAGGACCACTCGGCGATTGAGCCAGGACATAAGTCGCGTACAGGAATCGGTTACGATTGGACAAAATGTCGGGGCGAGCTCCAGAAAACAAGGAAATCCCGGTTTGAAACTCAGTGATATCGCACGCCTGGCCGGTGTGTCCGTGACCACCGCCAGCTACGTCATCAATGGCAAGGCCGAACAGCAACGCATCAGCAATGCCACCGTCGAACGGGTGCGCGCTGTCGTCCAAGCCCATGGCTTTACCCCCAATCCCCAGGCCGCCGGGCTGCGCAGTCGGCATACGCGCACCTTGGGGTTTATCCTGCCCGACCTGGAAAACCCCAGTTACGCACGCATCGCCAAGCTCCTGGAGCAAGGCGCACGGGCGCGCGGCTATCAGTTACTGATCGCCAGCTCGGATGACGACGCCGGCAGCGAGCGCCAATTGCTGCAACTGTTCCGCGCGCGGCGCTGCGATGCGTTGTTTGTGGCCAGTTGCCTGCCGGCCAGCGATGACAGTTACCGCGAACTGCAAGCCAAGGGTTTGCCGGTGATCGCGATCGACCGGGAGATGGCGTCGGATCAGTTTTGCTCGGTGGTCAGCGACGACCGCCAAGCGTGTCAGCAATTGACCAGCAGCCTGCTGCAACCGGTGCCCAAGCAGATCGTGCTGATCGGCGCACGGCCCGAGCTGAGCATCAGCCAGGCGCGTGCCGCCGGTTTCCGTGAAGCCCTCCAGGGTTTCACCGGCGAGGTGATCGTCGAACACGGCGAAGCCTTCAGCCGGGACTGCGGCCGGCAATTGATGGAGCAGCTTCTGCATCAATTGGGGCATTTGCCTGACGCGCTGGTCACCACCTCCTACGTGCTGTTGCAGGGCGTGTTCGATGCGCTGCATGACTTCCCGCTCAAGTCGCGCCCGCTGCGCCTGGGCACCTTTGGTGATACCCAGTTGCTGGATTTCCTGCCGCTGCCGGTCAACGCCATGGCCCAGCAACATCAGTTGATCGCCGATACCGCTCTGCGCCTGGCCTTGGCCGCTATTGAAGAAGAACACTACCAACCCGGCGTACACGCCATCGGCCGCACATTCAAACAGCGTATTCACGAGGCCTGAGCGTGGAGCTGATCGACACCCATACCCACCTGGACTTTGCGGATTTCGATAGCGACCGCCGCGAAGTCCTCGCCCACAGCCGTGCGTTGGGCGTGCGGCGCATGGTGGTGTTGGGGGTGTATCAGCGGAACTGGCAACGGTTGTGGGATCTGGTGCAAACGGACGCGGGATTGTTCGCCGCCTTTGGCCTGCACCCGGTGTACCTCGATGAGCATCGCCCCGCTGACCTGAGTGAACTGGGCGATTGGCTGACTCGCCTGCACGGCCATCGGCAACTGTGTGCGGTCGGTGAAATTGGCCTGGATTACTTTGTCGAGCAACCGGACCGCGAACGCCAGCAAAGCCTGTTTGAAGCCCAGCTCAAGCTGGCGCTGGATTTCCAACTGCCTGCGTTGCTGCATGTGCGGCGCAGCCACGCGGCGGTGATCGCGACCCTCAAGCGCATTCGCCTGCCCCGCGGCGGCATCATCCATGCGTTTGCCGGCAGCCGCGAAGAAGCCCGCGAATACATCAAGCTCGGCTTCAAACTGGGCCTGGGCGGCGCCGCCACCTGGCCCCAGGCGCTGCGCATGCACAAGGTGCTGGCGCATCTGCCGCTGGACGCGGTGGTGCTGGAAACCGACTCACCCGACATGGCGCCCGCCATGTACCCGGGCCAACGCAACAGCCCCGAGCATCTGCCGGCTATCTGCGCGGCGCTGGCCGAACGCATGGGCATCAGCCCGCCAGCGCTGGCAGAGGCGAGTACACGCAACGCCTGCGAGCTGTTCGGCTGGTAAAGCCTGCCTGAGTGCCGACACCTGCGCTACACGCGAAACGCACCGATCAATTGCTTCAACTCGATCACTTGCGCAGACAGTTGCCGGCTCGCCGCTTCGGTCTGCTGCGCGCCTTGCGCCGCATGCTCACCGGCGCGATTGATCGCGACGATATTCTGGTCGATGTCATGGGCGACAGCGGTTTGCTGTTCCACCGCGGCAGCGATCTGTTGGTTCTGATCGACGATCATTCCTACGGCACCGAGGATATTTTCCAGGGCCTGCTGCACCTTTTCCGACTGCCCAACCGTGCCGTTCGCCATTTCATGGCTGCTGCCCATGGCCTTCACCGCCGCTGCCACGCCGCTGTGCAAGCGGCTGATTATCTGCTCGATTTCCTCTGTGGAGTCCTGGGTGCGCCGGGCCAGGGTCCGCACCTCATCGGCGACCACCGCAAAACCACGGCCCTGCTCACCCGCCCGCGCCGCCTCGATGGCGGCATTGAGTGCCAGCAGGTTGGTTTGCTCGGCAATGCTCTTGATCACCTCCAACACACTGCTGATGGACTGGCTGTCCGTGGCCAATTGGTTGATCACCCCCGCCGATTGATCAATCTCCGAAGCCAGCCGTGCGATGCTGACTTGCTGGGACTGCACCAGCCCACGACCGCCGACGGTTTCGTCGTTGACGCTACGGGCACTGCTGACCGCCGCCGCCGCGCTGCGTGCGACTTCCTGGGCAGTGGCCGACATCTGGTTCATGGCCGTGGCGACTTGCTCGATCTGGAAACGCTGCCCGGATACCGCCTGATTGCTCTGGGCCGAGACCGTTTCCACCTCGCCGGCCTGGCGCTCCACCTGGCTGACGGTGTGGCCGACACGTTCGATCAGGTCATGGATCTTCGCCACGGTACCGTTGAACACCTGGCCCAGGTCGCCCAACTCATCGCGACTGTCGGCCACGAAGGTGACCGTCATGTCGCCGGCCGCCACCTTGTCCATCATGGCGCCCAAGCGGCGCAGCGTGGTGCGGGTGGAGGCGTAGAAGCCTGCGTATAAATAAAAGATCAGCAAGAACACCGCCGTCAGCGCGCAGACCAGTACCAGCATGTGCGTGCGATTCTGCGCCAGGCGTTGCTCCAATTGCTGCGCGAGAAATGCGAGGGTGGCGTCATCCAGCCCGTAGGTCTTGGCCATCAACTGGCTGACGCTGTCGTAGAACCCCTGCCACGGCGCATCCAGGGTTTGCGCCATCACCACCTGATCTTCAAACAGCACACTGCCTTGCTTCAGGCTGGCGTTGCTGGCCGTGGCCAGGCTCTCCAGGGCAGTGAGCGCGGCGTTGCTGGAGCCCAAGGCATCCTGCAACTTCAAGCCATATTCAGCCTGGAGTTTTTCCAATTGCTGCAATAGCTCATCAAAGCGCGTGCTGGCTGACGAATTGAGAAACCCCTGGCCAAGGGAATAGGCGCCCATAGCCCGACCTTCACCCAGGGTTTGGGTGACCTGAGGGGTGACGCTGGTGATCAGTTCGGTAAGCTGCCGCAGATCGCCCTGGGGGTCGCGGCTCAAGCCGGATTGGCTGGCGATGATCTGGCTGAGCATCTGCGCCTTGTTGAGCAACTTGCCGATCAGCGCACTTTTGCTCAGTAGCGAGGTTTCCTGTTGCTGGGCCTTGAAGGCCGCGATCAACTCATCGCGCTTGCCCTCAAACGCAGCAATGTGCTCGGGGTCGCTGGCCATGGCGCTGAGGCTTTGCAGGCGGCTGAGCACACTGTTTTCCAATGCGTTTATCTGCGCCTCAAGGTCGCCGGCCTTGCCGGACTGGCCGAGGGTGGCGTTGATTTGTACCTGGTTGTTGAGGGTTTCCAGGTCGCGACGCAGGGCCAGGCTGCTGCCGAGCAGGTCGAGGCTTTGCAATTCCACACGAGTGCCCTGGAATTCACGCCAGGAATCGCGCACCAGGTAATAGTTGGTCGCCAGCATCGGCAGCAGGAACAGCACACTGACCAAGCTGAACTTCATGCCGAAACTCAGGCGATTCATCAACGCGACGGCGGGATAGAGCAAGCGCTTCACAGGTGAACTCCCTTTTCTTTTATTTTTATTGAGGCACAGGGCGGCAGTTAGCCAGCATCTGTATAGCTCACTTTGAGGGGGAGTTTTGTAATTTAAGGTTAATGGGTGGGGGAACTCTGCAGATCTGCTTTTTTGTGGGAGCTGTCGAGCTTTAGCGAGGCTGCGAAAGCGGTGGGTCAGGCGAAAAAAATGCCAGCAGTGCCGCCGCCTTCGCAGCCTCGCTGGGGCTCGACAGCTCCCACATTTTGAACCGAGTTCGACATGAATACCGGTCGGCTCCAAGGCCGCCGCGCTTTGTTTTTGATCTTGATCTGAGGCGCCCCGTCAACCACGCTGGCCGCAATTCGATATTGATTTGGGGGGTAAACCGGCAGGACGCCGGTTTAGCCGCCCCGCGCCATGGATGGCGCGTGGCGGCGGCCCCCCAAATCAATGTCGGATTACGGGCATGCCGAGCCTAGGCGAGGCACCGAGTGGTGGGGCGAAGCGTTTTTGGTTACTTTTTGCGCTCTCCAAAAAGTGACCCGCCGTAAGGGCGGAACCCTAAGCCGCCGTTACCGCAGCAACGGATATGTACTCCGTCAAACCCAAAAAACGGTCGGCCCGAAGGCCGCCAAGCAAGCTCCTCGCCACACACCGTTGAAAATTGTGTAGATACCTATGCTGCGATGGCATCAACAGGGTATGCCTGATCTACCAAGGCGCCTGCATCGCAGCGGTGCGGCGATCCGACAAGCCAGCTCCCACAGCTTGACCGGGGCGTCGCGCTTTTGCTTTTAATCTCGGGGCCCGTCTGGCTAGGGCAAAACCGTCCAGATAGCAAACCCTGCATACCACAGCACCGCCGCGCGCAGCAGCAATTCCCACAGCCTGTCCAGGCTGTTGACGCCATCGGGGCCCAGCGCCGGAGGCGGAATTTCAGCGGCAGCCAAGCCGACTTTTTCTACCAGTTGGGCGGCGCTGATGTCCCAGTTCAGCAATTCGTGCAGCATCACACGGCCGACCGCGACGAAGTTGCCGACCAGGGCAAAACTGGCCGCCAGCAGGCGTACCGGCACCCAGTCAAATGCGTGGCGCAGTTGCGTGGCGCGCTCGGCCACCAGCGGGTTCTTGCTGTGCTCACTGGCCAGGGCAAGCAGGCGATAGGCCAGGGCCGCTACCGGCCCCAGCAGGAAGTACCAGAAAATCACCGCGAAAAAGCTCTGGTAGGCCTGCCACAACAGGTGGCCCTGGACACGTTCAAGCAATTGCTCGCCGTCGTCGGCGTTAAGGCTCAGGTCACGTTCGGCCACATGCTCGGCGGCCTGCAGGTCGCCACGGCGCCAGGCATCGCGGAAGGGACCGAGGCCGGCGAGCAGATCACCGCGGCCCAGGCTGTAGATCACCACCAGCAGGTGCACCGGCAACGCCAACAGCCCATAGGCCACCGGCTCCAGCACCAGCAACAACAAGGCCAGCAACGCCACCGGCAGCAACACCAGCAACGCCAGAATCAGCCAGGGCCGCTTGCCCATGCGCGGTCTCGATTCCAGCTTGGCCAGTTCGCGCAACCAACCGCCGTCACGCTGCAACCGCTGGCGCAAGGCCGAGAACTTCTCGATCCATACGGCCAGCACCAACACCAGGAAACTCATCGTGCGTGTCCTCCATCCTGCAAGGCGCTGCGAAAGCGCGTCCAATCAAAAGCCGGGCCGGGATCGGTCTTGCGTCCCGGGGCGATGTCGCTGTGACCGCAAATGCGCTGGGCAGTGATGCCTGGGTAAGCCGCCAGCAACTGGCGGGTCAGGTCGATCAGCGCCGCATATTGGGCGTCGGTGAACGGTTGATCATCAGTGCCTTCCAGTTCCACCCCCAGGGAGAAGTCATTGCAGGTTTCCCGACCCTCGAACTGGGAAACCCCGGCATGCCAGGCGCGGTCGAGACAGGAAACAAACTGCGTCACCGCACCATCACGCTCAATCAGAAAATGCGCAGACACCTGTAGGTCGGCGATTCCTTCAAAGTAGGGATGTTCCGTGACATCCAAGCGGTTCTGGAAAAACTCCTGCACTTTGCCGGTGGCGAACTGCGCCGGCGGCAGGCTGATGTTATGCACCACCAACAGTGAGATTTCGCCTGCGGGGCGCTCGTTAAAGTTGGGTGAAGGGCAATGACGGATGCCCTGGCACCAACCGCTGATGGGGTCCAACTGCATACCGGTTCCTTGAACGAGACAACATGTGACCAGTATGCCGCGTTCGGCCCCCTGGTTGCGATCACTTGCCGCGATTGAGTTGACGCAGCTTGCCCACCACAGCGGCCAGTGCGCGCTCGAACAAGGGGCCGCCCTCCAAGGTCCGCAGTGCGCCATGCTTGAATGCCAACGCCAGTTGACCAGCGCTCTTTTCCAGCGCTTTGAGTCCCGTGCGATTGGTAAAAATGTAAGCATTGGCCGGCGCCATGATCGCCGTCAGCTTGCACCGCAGTGCGCAGGCATTGTCTTCCTCGAAGACCACCCAGCTACCCTCCTTGAGCTGGTGAACCTTGTGGAGGTCGGGGTCACTGTCCGACAGGGTGATCGGATCGGCTGTCGTCGCGCCCGGCACAAACGGCTCAGTGACTTCGATCAACTCATCGCCGCCTTCAGGCGCCTGGATATGCAGGGCCTGCAGGCGCAAAAAGAATTCGCGGGTGCTGAAAGAGTCGAACGCGGCACTGGTCAAACCGTCGCGCAGGGCCTTGAGCAAGCCTGGCAGTTGCTCCGCCAGATGGCGCCCGGCTTCGGTGTCTTGCTGCAGGCTGACGCTCCAGATCAACTCGTCCATGGTGCGCAACCCCGCTTGCCATTGCACCGACTGCTCGCCGTGCTTGAGGCTGGCCAGCAACAGCACCTGGCTCCAGGCCTGTTGCAGGAACTGCACGACCGGGCGCGGCAGGACCTTGCCCAGCAGCCGTTTATTCAGTACGTCGGCCACGCGCTGATGGGCAGCTTCGGTGCGCACGCGCCCTGCTTCGGCATCGCGGGTGTGTTGTTCGAGCAGGTCGCTGCGCCGCCGCTCATCGGCGGTAAACGCGCTGAACTCGCAAAGCAGCTGGGAAAATATTACCGGGTCTTCGCCGAACTCATTGAGCAGGCGCTGCACCACTTGCTCGATGCGCAGGTACAGGGGGTCACGCTCGCTGCAGCCGATGGCCGCGGCCGCGATTTCATTGAGCAGGCGCCGCGCCGGGTGGCTGGCGCGACTGAAGAAACGCTTGTCGAGCAGCGCCACTTTCAGCATCGGGATCTGCAGGCGCGCGATCAAAGCCTTGAAGGCATCGGGCAGCGCACGGTCGTTCAGGATGTATTCGAACAGCAACGCGATCAGGTTGATCACGTCTTCATCCGCCTCTTCCACCACCCGCGATTTGCCACTCTTGACGCTGACGCGGGTGAGCAGTTGCTCAAGCTGGTTACGCAGGTCGAAATCGTCCTCGACCTCAGGCTCCGGTACGTACTGCTGCAGGTGGGAAAGCAGGCGCAACAGGTCGCGGGTAGAAATGGGCGAGGGATCGGCGCTGGCCTCCAGCGTCGGCGCAACGCTACCGCGTACCGCCGTGAGTAACGTCTGGAGCGCGGCAAAGGCTTCCTGATCATTTGCGCCCACGGGCTGATCGGCGGCGGGCAAGCTTTCCTGGCGCGGGTAATCACGGGCCGCCCGCGCCTCAAGGCGACGCGACGGCACGGCCTTGAGTTCAGGCAACACGCCCGTTGCGAGCAGCAATTGATTGGCTTCGCCGTAGAGCTGGTCGGCGTCACTGAGCACGTATTTTTCAAAGAGTTTGAGCATGATCAGTTTGACGCGAATTTCCACGCCCAGGCTGCGCCCCGCGTGCAGGAAAAATTCACACAGCAGCGCTGGTCCCAGCGGGTTCTCGCGGTCATCCAGGCGGTTGCCCAGCAAAGCGCTCAACCGTGCAGTGAGTTGCCCCAGGGCCAGGCCGTCACGGTGGCGCACCCGGCCCAACATGGCCTCCAGCGCCACGGTTTTTTCCAGGTCATCCTTGGATGCCCCTGATGCCGCCTCATAGGAAACCACCGGCACCAGTGGCGCCTCACCCCGCCCCGCCTGGCCCAGGCGGGCGAAAGCTTCAAACAGGCGCGCCATGAACACGCGCTCGAAGTTCTTGCGCTTGAGGCGCAGGTCGCGCATGGCCTCAAAGAAAATATGCTGGTCGAGATTGTTGCGCGACTTATCGGCCATTTCGAACAAGGTGTCGTCGGCGTTATCGAACAGGTCCTGCAGCCCTTGCTGCAACTGTTGCGCCGCCTTGTCGCGGACCTGCAGCAACACCACCGGCAGTCGGGCGAGCGGCGATGGCGTAGCGTGTGCCTTGTTGATCGGCACCACCTTTCCGTCATTGTGCATCCTGGCCTCCTGAAACGGCGGTATGGGTGTCAACGTCAAAGCTATGACGCCAATTGCAAGGCGCCAGATTATCTTGCAAATGTGGCCGGTTGCGCCAGCAAACTCTGCCGTTGCACGGTAAATGAGTGGTGAGCCTGGGTTCGGACGCACACTGCCCCTATAATCGGCGCACTTTGTCTGTGGAGCCTGTTATGCCGAATCTCCGTCTTGCCGACCTCACCGCCGAAATCGAAGCCAACGTGCGCCGTGCACTGCTGGAAGACATCGGCAGCGGCGACATCACTGCGCAGTTGATCCCGGCCGAACGGCTGGCCACGGCCACTATCATTACCCGTGACGCAGCAGTGATCGCCGGTACCGCCTGGGTGGATGCGGTCTTTCGCCAGCTGGACCCACGCGTCGCCGTGCATTGGCAGGTAATCGATGGCGACCGCGTCAGTCCCGACCAGGTGCTGTTCCATCTTGAAGGTCCCGCACGCTCGCTGCTCAGCGGCGAACGCAGCGCGCTGAACTTCCTCCAGCTGCTGTCCGGGGTCGCCACTCGCGCCCGGTTCCTGGCCGATAGGGTCGCCAGCACTCAGGTCAAATTGCTGGATACCCGCAAGACCCTGCCGGGCCTGCGCCTGGCGCAGAAGTACGCCGTCACCTGCGGCGGTTGTCATAACCACCGTATCGGTTTGTATGACGCGTTCCTGATCAAGGAAAACCATATTGCCGCCTGCGGTGGCATTGCCCAGGCAATCACGGCCGCCCATGGGATCGCACCCGGCAAGCCTGTGGAAATCGAAGTGGAGAGCCTGGATGAACTGCGCGAAGCCCTGGCGGCGGGTGCCGATATCATCATGCTCGACGAGTTGAGCCTGGACGATATGCGCGAAGCCGTGCGCCTGAACGGTGGCAAGGCAAAACTGGAGGCCAGCGGCGGGATCAATGAGAGCACCCTGCTGCCCATTGCGGAGACCGGGGTGGATTACATCTCCATTGGCGCGATCACCAAGGATGTGAAGGCGGTGGATTTATCGATGCGCCTCAGCATCTAAACATCGTGTAGTGAGCGGGCTTGCCCCGCGCTGGGTGGCGAAGCCGCCCCAATAAGGACTTCGCTGAGTTCCAGGTAGAATCAGGTCGCCTGGTTTGGGGCGGCTTCGCCACCCAGCGCGGGGCGAGCCCGCTCACTACAACCTCAGACCACCAGGTTATTCATTTCGCAATATTCGTCCCATTCGACGCCCAGCACCTCGGCCGCCTCTTTGTGCAAGGCCAGCCGTGCCGTTTCGAATTCTTCCGGCGTCGAGGTGTACTTGAGGGTCAGCTCCCAAGGCTGAAGATTCTGGCTCTCGGCCTCGTCTTCGAATGCCCACTGAATCTGGTCGCGCTGGTCATCGGCGCTCAGGTCCTTGATCTCTTCCTTAAGCTGCGGCGTGGCCTCAAGGTATTTATTGAGTGCTTCTTCGTGCCGCGCTTGCTGGGTCATTTCAGTCGTGGTCATGTGCGTTCTCTTAGATCGAGGAATGGGGATGCATCTGGGTCATCAAGGTTGCGCAGATACAAAAGAGCGGGCTTACATGCCGGCTCGTCTGGCCTTCAGAACCATTCTGGGATCATCTGAAAACATTGCCTTTGAAAACGGTGCTGCCTTTGTTGCCTTGGTGCCCGAGACAGGAATCGAACCTGCGACCTTCGCGTTACGAGTGCGCTGCTCTACCGGCTGAGCTACACGGGCAGTGGGCTAAAGCTAGCACCGCATCGGGCGTCCGGCAACTTACGGCCGTTAGCGGGCGATCACGCCTTGGGCCCAGAAGCGCGGTTGCAGCAAGCTGCCATGAGCGTCCAGGTACTGCTGCTGCGCTTGCTTGATGTGAGGTACATCGCGCGCGGCTATAAAGATCAACAGACCAACGGCCAGTACACCCAGGGCTTTCCAGGCAGCCCAGGCCATAGGCATTTCAGCGGTTCGCGACGTACGCCACATGTGGAGCCCCATCAACCAGCCCACCACCAGCGCCAGCCATACCTGGGAGTTGGGCATCACTATCACGCCATCGACCATGGACTGCACCACCGCGCCGACCAAGGCGGCAAACAAGCACAGCCGCAGCAGGTCTGCCCGCTCGGCGCTCAACGCACGTTCACGCAGCACACCGACCGTGGCCCAGCCCCCGCGCCACGCCAGCAAAGCGACGCACAAAGCCGATGGCACACCCCATTCACTGGCCCATTGCAGGACCGCCTGATGGGGGTGGGCCGCAATTTTGTTGGCAATATCGGCAAAATGCATCGGCCCGAAGCCCAACCAGGGCCGCTCGGCTAGCATATGCCACGCTTGCTGCCAGATCGGGCCGCGCCCCGACAGGGAGGTGGTGAGGCGATCACTGGCGCCATTGACGACCGCTATCCCCAGGTAATCCGCCAGCATCGTAAACACCAGCCAATACAACAACAGCCCGCCCAGCAATGCGGCCAATTGCCAACCCAGCCAGCGCCGCCCCCATGGCCCCAGCACCGCCAGCACCATGCCCGCCGCGCCCATGCCAAGCCAGGTGCCACGCGTGCCGCCGCCGATCGCGATCAGCCACCACCCGCACAGCAACGCAAACACCCAGGCTTTGAGTGAACGGGAAAGCCCCGGGATCAACAAGGGAAGCGCCAGCAATGGCAGGGTGAACGTCTGGAACTGGCCGTAGAAACGCTTGTTGGAAAAGCCCGAGAGCAACAGGTCAGGGTCCAGCGTCCGTTCGGCGCCGGCGAACGCAAGGGTTCCCTCATACAGGTATTGAATCGACTTGATCAGGCACAGCAATACTACGATCAGGATCAAGGCACGATCCAGACGCTCTCCCCCGTGGCGACGCAGCAAGGCGAAGGCCACGGCAATCGCGCCGCAGCTGATAAACAACGCCATTTCGGCAAGCGCCCAGAGCGGCTGGTGGGCCAGCATTGCGGACGCCAGGCCCAACACGACAATCAGCGCCAGCCCCTGTGCGGTAGGCCGATCCACCAGCCGTCCAACGCGTGCGACTGACAGCCCATAGAGCACCGCACAAGCCCCGATAGTGATCTGCATCGCGCGCTGCAAATCATGCCCGCCGAACGGAGCACAAATGCCCAACACTAGAAGGCACACCACGGCTATCAGAAAAATACCGCCACGCTGTTGAACGGACAACGTCATCGACCACCTCGACTTCCCTGTGGAGGGTTCAGCAGTTATGCACCGGCCGCGGCGCAACCCTTGGCGACATATTTTGCGTCGGCGGTGGTGATGCATTTCCAACCGCTGGTGGCGCTGCGCGTCAGGCTGATGGTCTTGCCCAGCACCGGCGCTGGCGCATCGAGTATTTCGCAACTGATGGAGCCCGCCCCCGTCGCCACATCGCCTGCCACGTCGATCTTGCAATTGGCGGTCGGGCTGGTGCCGCCGATCAAGGCCAGGGTGGGAACGGTGCCCTGGTTGATGGTGTCTTCATAGCCGGGCTTCAACGCGGTGATTTCAGCCAGGCCGGCGGTGAACTTGGCCTTGGCCTGGTGGGTGGTATACATCGGCAGGCCGATGGTGGCCAAGATGCCGATGATTGCCACGACGATCAACAGCTCGATCAGGGTAAAGCCTTTTTGACGTATCACATTCACTCTCCAGGACAGAACTCATGACAAGGCGCTTCCTGCGCCCCGTGTTGTGCAGCGGCGCCAGTGTACTCATCCGCAGGCGCTTGATCGCGCACAAGACGCATATTCTGACATTTTATCCGGGGCTGTCGGCCTGCCCGAATCCGTCACCTGACTACGCTATAAATCTTCGACGACCTCTGTGCGGAACCGAGACATGGACAACGCTCCGACGATGTACGCCTGGGAAGGCATCAACCGCAAAGGACGCAGGGTGTCCGGGCAAACCACAGGCCACAACCTTGCCCTGGTCAAGGCTAAATTGCGCCGGCAAGGCATCAGCCCCGAGCAGGTGCGCAAGCAATCCCCAGTGCTGCAGAGCCTGGCACCGTCGATCAAATCGACGGACATCACCCTGTTCACGCGCCAACTGGCTACGCTGCTCAAAGCCGGCATTGCGCTTCTGCAAGCCTTCGACATCATCAGCGAAGGCTTCGACAACCGAGCGATGCGTGAACAGGTGCACGGCTTGAAGCAGGCAATCGCCGCCGGCTCCAGCCTGACTGAAGCGCTGCGCAAACAACCGCGCTATTTCGATGCGCTGTATTGCAATCTGGTGGCCGCCGGCGAGCAGGCCGGGGCGCTTGAAACGCTGCTGGAACGCGTGGCGATCCATCGGGAAAAGAGCGAGCACTTAAAGGCCAGAATCAAAAAAGCCATGACCTACCCGATTGCAGTGCTGGTGGTGGCCAGCCTTGTCACCGGCATTCTGTTGATCTACGTCGTGCCACAGTTCCAGAACCTGTTCGCCGGGGTCGACGGCACGCTGCCCGGTTTCACGTTGCAGGTGATTGCCCTGTCCGAGTTCGTGCAGCGAGCCTGGTGGATCCTGGCACTTGGCTTTTTGGCGGCAGGTACGGGGCTGCGCCATGCCTATAGGACCTTGCCTGCCTTGCGCCTCTGGGTGGACACCGGTTTGTTGAAAGCGCCCCTGGCAGGCAAACTGTTGAGCAAATCCGCCGTGGCCCGTTACGCCCGAACGCTTTCCACCACCTTTGCCGCTGGGGTTCCATTGGTCCAGGCATTGGATTCGGTCGCTGGCGCCGTGGGATCAGGGCCGTTCAAACAGGCAATCGAACATATGCGACACGAGGTCTCCACTGGCATGTCATTGAATCAATCCATGCTGGCCAGCGGCCTGTTCCCCGCCATGGCGATCCAGATGACCGCCATCGGCGAAGAGTCTGGCACGCTGGACCGCATGCTGGAAAAAGTCGCCAACCATTACGAGGCCGACGTGGACAACCTCGTCGATAATCTCACCAGCCTGATGGAGCCACTGATCATGGTGGTTCTGGGGAGCATTGTCGGCGCCCTGGTGATCGCCATGTATTTGCCGGTCTTCCAACTGGGGAGCGCGTTTTGAGCCTGCTGCTGGTTGCATACCCATGGGCTTTTGTCGTGATGGCGGCGGTGTTGGGGCTGATCGTCGGCAGCTTCCTCAACGTGGTGGTCTGGCGCCTGCCGAAAATGCTCGAGCGCGAATGGCGCGCCCAGGCCCATGAGGTACTCGGCCTGCCCGCCGAGCCCGGCGGGCCGACCTACAACCTCATGCAGCCCAATTCCTGCTGCCCACACTGCAATCACCCGATACGTCCCTGGGAAAATATTCCGCTGCTCAGTTACCTGTTGCTCAGAGGCCGTTGCGCCCATTGCCAGGGGGCGATCAGCGCCCGCTACCCGCTGACCGAACTGGCCTGCGCGCTGATCTCGGCCCTGGTGGCCGGGCATTTCGGCTTTGGCTGGCAGGCAGGCGCGATGCTGGTGCTGAGCTGGGGGTTGCTGGTAATGAGCCTGATCGATGCGGACCATCAGCTGTTGCCGGATGTGCTGGTGATGCCGCTGCTGTGGCTGGGACTCATCGCTAACGGGTTCGACCTGCTGACGACATTGCCCGATGCCCTGTGGGGCGCAGTGCTCGGGTACGTGAGCCTTTGGAGCGTGTTCTGGCTGTTCAAACTGGTCACCGGCAAAGACGGCATGGGCCACGGCGACTTCAAGTTGCTGGCGCTGCTCGGCGCATGGGGGGGCTGGCAGATCCTGCCGCTGACACTGCTGATGTCATCACTGGTCGGGGTGGTGGTGGGCTTGATCCTGATGCGCCTGCGCAAGGCCCAGGCGTCGACACCCATGCCATTTGGTCCGTATCTGGCGATTGCCGGCTGGATTGCATTGCTCTGGGGTGGTCAAATAACCGACTTCTATTTGCAGTCTGTCGGTTTCAGATGACCACTTCTGTTGCAACACCCTGGATTCTCGGGCTCACCGGTGGCATTGGCAGCGGCAAAAGCGCGGCCGCCCAGCACTTCATCGACCTGGGTATCGATCTGGTAGACGCCGACCATGCCGCCCGCTGGGTGGTGGAGCCTGGCCGGCCGGCGCTCGCGCGCATCGCCGAACACTTTGGTGCCGGCGTGCTGCTGCCCGACGGCCAATTGGACCGCGGCGCATTGCGCAAGCTGATCTTTGAAGTACCCGAAGAGCGCCGTTGGCTCGAAGCCTTGCTGCACCCGCTGATTGGCGAGGAGATTCACAGCCACCTGGCGCGCGCGCAGTCGCCTTACGCCATATTGGTGTCGCCACTGCTGATCGAATCAGGCCAGTACAGCATGACCCAACGCATCCTGGTGATCGACGTGCCGCAATCGCTGCAGATTCAGCGTACCCTGCAGCGCGACGGCATCAGCGAACAACAGGTACAGGCGATTCTCAAGGCCCAGTCCAGCCGTGAAGACCGCCTGAACCATGCCGACGACATATTGGTCAATGACCGGGACCTTGCCTGGCTGCACGGCGAGGTCGAGCGACTGCACCACTTTTACCTTACTTTGCGTGGAGGCCGAACATGAGCCAACCCTTGACCGTCGACTGTCCAACCTGCGGCGCCCCCGTGGAATGGAAAGCGACCAACCTCAACCGGCCGTTCTGCTCGGACCGTTGCAAACTGATCGACCTGGGCGCCTGGGCCGCTGAGGAACACAAGATCCCCGTGGCTCCGGATGCCGAGGACGAGTTGTTTTCCGAAGACCTGCCGCCGCGCCATTAAGGGCGCATAAAGGCGTATTCCTGCTGGTCGTCGAGGTTCTCTGCAAGGTATTGCAGCTCGTCGGCCAGGTCCTCGAAACTGCGCACGCCCTTGCTCTGCTGTACTACCGCGCTCAGCATGGCGCGCAGGGTCAAGCCGGGGTCAAAACCGATTTCCTGTGCAGCGTCCTGGCTTCTGCGCAACTCTTGCCGTGCCCATTCGTACACACTCATGATTGGTGCTCCTGAAAATTTCGGAAAGCATGAGCCTGCGCGTCCGCCCGGGATTTGATCTGGATCAACCCGACGGGTCGTCATCTTTCCAGGGGGCGGATAGATAGCGGGTACGGTTGAAGGTCTCCAGCCATTCCGGACAGAACACCACCAAAGCGCTGATCACGATGCCGTTGATAAAAGCCTCGGGAAAGATGATCAGCCACAGATAGCCGACGAAGTCCTCGAGCCATTCGGGCATGGCAAAGCGCCCGTCGAACCACAAAAGCCCCAGCCCGACCAACAGACAGAGCAAGGCTGACAGCGCGGCGGCGAAAAAACCGGAGCAGAAGATATACACAAAGGGGTTACGCGGTTGCGCGCGCTCGACCAGCAACGCGCACGCTTCGGTGACCAGCACCGGCAGCACGATCAGCAGCAGGCCGTTGACGCCAAGGGCGGCCAGGTCCTGACGCCCCAACAAGACCAGGCCCAACTGGGCGGCAAAGCCGCCGACAATCGCCAAGGGCCAATCCAGCAGCAGAGTCACCGCGGTCATGCCGATAAAGTGGTAGGACACACCGGTATCGAAATCCCGTCGTACCAGCCACAGCATGAACACCGCGAACACGGTGCCGAACAGCAAATGCTGGCGCCGCCGGTCGGCAAACAACTCGACCCAGGGTGAGCGCAGGAGCGCCCACAGCATCACGGGCGTAGACAACAGCCAGCCGACACCCAGGGTTGTCGGCGCCAGCATCGCGGCACTGATCACGGCAGCACTCTCCCTGTTGGACCCTTAGTTGAATGGTCAGTCTACACCGACGTTTGTTAGCGGGACTTCCTGCGGTCATGATTTGGGCGCTAAGCTGCTAACCATGGATGACTCAGACTACTTGCGCCTGCTCACCGTAGCGGCCGAACAAGCCAACGCGTTCTTGTCCAATGCCCGCAAATGGGAGCGTGAGCGTTGGGTCTGCCAGCGGCTGTTGCAGGGCCTGAACGTGCCTTACCGGGCCGAAGATTTTCACGCCGCCGGACAAGAACCGCCGGACGTGTTGTTTCGAGATGCCAGTTTCGAGGTGTTTTTCGTACTCGACGAAGGCCGCCGGCTGAACGATGAATGGCGCGACGAACTGTTGCGTCGACGCAGTGCCTTCTCCCTCAGCCAGTTGGTGCGGCGCGAAGCCAAGCCGCGACGCATCCCGGCCCATGAATTTCTATTGCGCCTGGCGCCCACCTTGCGCAAGAAGGCGCATAACTATAAAGAACGCGGCATGGACCTGGGGGAGTTGGATATCGTCGCCTTCGCCAGCCTCAAGCGTGAAGTGCTCGACCTGAACAGCCACTTCCCGCCGCCGACGGAATACCTGCGCCAGGGCTGGCGATCGCTATCCCTGGTGGGGCCGACCTTTGCCCGGGTGCTGTTCGCTCATCCGGACGCGCCGGACTTCTTGCGCAATAACCTGGGCCGCAGCGTAGTATTCGACGTGGGCATCAGCCTCTGATGCCGGCGCGACTGTAACGTGGTGCTCTTTTGCAACGTCTACCTGACGAGGCCTTTATGACCAGCCGCCTGAACCCCGATGACCAACAGCGTGTCGAAGAGTACCTGCAACTCTCTCAACATCAGGTCGAGCGCAAGCCTTTCCGGCCGTGGCTGCTCCTTGGTGTAGTGCTTGCCGTGGTGATCGGCCTCGGCCTGCTGAGTCGCCTTTTGAGTTACCTGACGCTATGAGCTGCCTGGCGCTCGCGGGGGTAACTGCTCCGATTTCCTTTAGCCTTGCGAGATATCCCCATGACCCATCGTATTATTATCGTCGGCGGCGGCGCCGGCGGCCTGGAGTTGGCGACCCGCCTGGGGAAAACCCTGGGCAAGCGCGGCACGGCCAGCATCACGCTGGTGGACACCAACCTGACTCACATCTGGAAGCCCTTGCTGCACGAAGTGGCGGCCGGCTCGCTGAACTCGTCGGAAGACGAACTCAACTATGTCGCCCAGGCCAAATGGAACCACTTCGAGTTCCAACTGGGGCGCATGAGCGGGCTTGACCGTGAGCATAAGAGGATCCAGCTGGCCGCCACCCTCGATGAGGAAGGCCGTGAGCTGGTGCCTGCGCGCGTGCTGGGCTATGACAGCCTGGTCATTGCGGTCGGCAGCACGACCAACGATTTCGGCACCGAAGGCGCGGCGCAACATTGCCTGTTCCTCGATACCCGCAAGCAGGCCGAGCGCTTCCACCAGCAACTGCTCAACCACTACCTGCGCGCCCACGCCGGGCAGACCGACGTGGTGGAAAAAATCAGCGTCGCCATCGTCGGCGCAGGTGCTACCGGGGTCGAGCTGGCCGCCGAACTGCATAACGCCGCCCACGAACTGGCCGCCTATGGCCTGGACCGCATCAAGCCGGAAAACATGCACATCACCCTGATCGAAGCCGGCCCACGGGTATTGCCCGCGCTGCCGGAGCGTATCGGCGTGCCTGTGCATAAAACCCTGGAGAAGCTCGGGGTAACGGTACTGACAAACTCGGCGGTCAGTGAAGTGACGGCCGATGCCCTGATCACCAGCGGCGGCCAGGTCATCCCCGCCAGCCTCAAGGTCTGGGCCGCCGGCATTCGCGCCCCAGGCTTCCTCAAGGACATCGATGGCCTGGAAACCAACCGCATCAATCAACTGCAAGTGTTGCCGACACTGCAAACCACCCGCGACGAAAACATCTTTGCCTTTGGCGACTGCGCTGCCTGCCCGCAAGTCGGCACCGACCGCAATGTGCCGCCACGGGCCCAGGCGGCGCACCAGCAAGCCTCGCTGCTGGCCAAGTCGCTGAAGCTGCGTATCGAAGGCAAGGCGCTGCCAAGCTACAAGTACACCGACTACGGCTCGCTGATCTCGCTGTCGCGGTTTTCGGCGGTGGGTAACTTGATGGGTAACCTGACGGGAAGCGTGATGCTGGAAGGCTGGTTGGCGCGGATGTTTTATGTGTCGCTGTACCGCATGCACCAGATGGCGCTGTATGGGGTTTTCCGTACGGCGATGTTGATGTTGGGCAGCAAGATTGGGCGCGGCACCGAGCCTAGACTCAAGCTCCACTAACGCCACAAAACAGTGTGGGAGCCGGGCTTGCCCGCGATGCAGACGACTCGGTGTATCAGGCACACCGAGGTGATGCAATCGCAGGCAAGCCAGCTCCCACATTTTCTTTGCGGTGAGTTCAGGATTTGTGCGCGCAAAAAAAATCCCCGTATCTTTCGATACGAGGATTTTTAATATGGTCGGGGTAAGGGGATTCGAACTCCTGACATCCTGCTCCCAAAGCAGGCGCGCTACCGGACTGCGCTATACCCCGGTAAAAAAAAGGCGACCTTTCAGTCGCCTTCTTCGATCAGCGCTTTTGGCCTCTGATCTTAAGATCTGATTCCAGCGTTAACTGGTCTCAAAAATGGTGGGTCGTGTGGGATTCGAACCTACGACCAATTGGTTAAAAGCCAACTGCTCTACCAACTGAGCTAACGACCCAAATATGGTCGGGGTAGGGGGATTCGAACTCCCGACATCCTGCTCCCAAAGCAGGCGCGCTACCGGACTGCGCTATACCCCGGTTTGAAATTGGCTCCGTGACCAGGACTCGAACCTGGGACCCAATGATTAACAGTCATTTGCTCTACCGACTGAGCTATCACGGAACTACATATTTCAAAGTGCAACTTTACAGCGGTGTAACCTTCTCTTCGACTTGCCCGTATCGCTACGTTCATGTGTCTGAGGCGCGCTATTCTACAATCTTAAAAACCCCTGTCAACCCTTTAAATTGCTTTTAAGACAATGATTTGCGCTTCTTTCTGATTTCTTCTTGGGGAGAAGAAACCCATGGGCTGACGTTGCTGCGGGGCGCACTTTACAAGCCTTTGCCTTACAGTTCAACGCCCTATCGAAAAAAAAGGCCCCGCAATGCGGGGCCTTGTCTTATCGGCCTGCAGCCCAGGCTCAGTGGAAGACGATTTCGTCGTTTTCCACGGTCGCTTCGACGCTGGTGCCCGGCATAAAGCTGCCCGACAGGATCAGTTGGGCCAGCGGGTTTTCGATCCAGCGCTGGATCGCACGCTTCAACGGCCGTGCGCCGTACACCGGGTCGTAACCCACCGCGATCAGCTTGTCCAACGCCTCGCGGCTCAGTTCCAGCGACAACTCGCGCTCGGCCAGACGGCTGCGCAGGCGACCCAGCTGGATCTCGGTAATGCCCGCGATCTGATCCCGCGCCAATGGCTCGAAGATCACCACTTCGTCGACCCGGTTGATGAATTCCGGGCGGAAGTGGCTGGTCAGTGCATCCATCACCGCGGCGCGCTGGGCTTCGCGATCACCGACCAATTCCTGGATCTGCGAGGAGCCCAGGTTGGAGGTCATCACGATCACCGTGTTGCGAAAGTCCACGGTACGCCCGTGGCTGTCCGTCAGGCGGCCATCTTCCAGCACCTGCAGCAGGATGTTGAACACATCCGGGTGCGCCTTCTCGACCTCATCCAGCAGGATCACCGAGTAAGGCTTGCGCCGCACGGCTTCGGTCAGGTAACCACCTTCCTCGTAGCCCACGTAGCCCGGTGGCGCACCGATCAAGCGAGCCACCGAGTGTTTTTCCATGAACTCGGACATATCGATCCGCACCATCGCCTCTTCGGTATCGAAGAGGAACTCGGCCAGGGCCTTGCACAACTCGGTCTTACCCACACCGGTCGGGCCGAGGAACATGAACGAGCCGCTCGGACGGTTCGGATCGGACAGCCCGGCCCGGGAACGCCGCACCGCGTTGGAGACCGCGACCACCGCCTCTTCCTGGCCGATGACGCGCTGGTGCAACAGGCTCTCCATTTTCAGCAGCTTGTCGCGCTCGCCTTCGAGCATTTTCGACACCGGGATGCCGGTCCATTTCGAGACGACTTCGGCAATTTCTTCCTCGGTCACCTTGCTGCGCAGCAACTGGTTCTCGCTCTTACCGTGCTGATCGACCATCTGCAGGCTGCGTTCCAGATCCGGGATCACCCCGTACTGCAACTCGGCCATGCGGTTCAGGTCGCCTTTACGGCGCGCGGCTTCCAGTTCCTGGCGAGACTGCTCGATCTTTTGCTGGATCTGTGCAGAGCCCTGCACTTCGGCTTTCTCCGAGGTCCAGATTTCTTCCAGGTCCGAATACTCGCGCTCCAAGCGGACGATTTCTTCCTGGAGTTTTTCCAGGCGTTTCTTCGCCGCGTCGTCTTCTTCTTTCTTCAGCGCCTGGGACTCGACTTTCAGTTGAATCAGGCGCCGATCCAGGCGGTCGAGCACTTCCGGCTTGGAGTCGATCTCCATGCGGATACGGCTGGCCGCTTCGTCGATCAGGTCGATGGCCTTGTCGGGCAATTGACGGTCGGTGATGTAGCGGTGGCTTAATTTGGCCGCCGCAATGATCGCGCCGTCAGTGATGGCCACCTTGTGGTGTACCTCATAGCGCTCTTTCAGGCCACGCAGGATCGCGATGGTGTCTTCTTCGCTCGGCTCTTCCACCAGCACTTTCTGGAAGCGCCGTTCAAGGGCGGCGTCCTTTTCGATGTACTGGCGATACTCGTTGAGCGTGGTGGCACCCACGCAGTGCAACTCACCCCGCGCCAAGGCGGGCTTGAGCATATTGCCGGCGTCCATCGAGCCTTCGCCTTTACCGGCGCCGACCATGGTGTGCAATTCGTCGATGAACAGAATGATCTGCCCTTCCTGCTTCGACAGCTCATTGAGCAGGGATTTGAGGCGCTCTTCGAATTCACCGCGGAACTTGGCACCGGCGATCAGTGACCCAATGTCCAGCGACAGCAGGCGCTTGCCCTTGAGGCCGTCCGGCACTTCGCCGTTGATGATGCGCTGGGCCAGGCCTTCGGCGATCGCGGTTTTGCCCACGCCAGGCTCGCCGATCAACACCGGGTTATTCTTGGTGCGACGCTGCAGGACCTGGATGGTGCGCCGGATTTCATCGTCACGGCCGATCACCGGGTCAAGCTTGCCTTCTTCGGCGCGCTTGGTCAGGTCGACGGTGTATTTATCCAGGGCCTGGCGCGACTCCTCGTGATTAGGGTCGTTGACGGCATCGCCGCCACGCAGGTTGTTGATGGCGTTTTCCAGGGCTTTTTTGCTCACGCCCTGGCCCAGCAGCAACTTGCCGAGCTTGCTGTTTTCGTCCATCGCGGCAAGCAGCACCAGCTCGCTGGAGATGAACTGGTCACCCTTTTGCTGCGCCAGGCGGTCTGCCTGGTTGAGCAGGCGCGCCAGGTCCTGGGACATATTCACGTCGCCGGTCGGGTTCTGGATTTTTGGCAGTTGGTCGAGCTCTTTGCTCAACTCCTTGCGCAGGCTGTTGACGTCGAAACCCACCTGCATCAGCAAGGGCTTGATGGAACCACCTTGCTGTTCCAGGAGCGCTTGCATCAAGTGCGCAGGCTCGATGGCCGGGTGGTCGAGGCCCACCGCCAAGGACTGGGAGTCAGACAGCGCCAACTGTAATTTGCTGGTTAAACGATCAATACGCATTAGTCACCTTCCTTTTGAGCAGGCCGGAGCTATAAAACATTCCTGAATGAAGAAACCTGCCAGATACCCTTATAGATGGGGTGGATTCTGGAGGATTCAAGCGAGCGACAGGTGATATGGATCAGTGTTGACCCAGATCAGGAGAGTCTAGCGGTCAAGCCAGATAAGGGAGGCAAAACGTCCGGTGCGCGAACTGCGCCGGTAGGAAAAGAAACGCGGGTCGGTCACCGTGCACAAACCGCCACCATATACAGCAGTGACGCCGCGTGCGGCGAGGCGCAGGCGGGCCAGCTGATAGATGTCGGCCATGAACTTGCCGGGATTGTGGCTCGGCACAAAGGGTTCGGCGCAGGCCGGCAGTTGCTGCATGAAGGTCTCACGCACTTCCGGGCCGACCTCAAAGGCTTGCGGACCGATTGCCGGGCCGAGCCAGACCAACACGTCTTCAGGCCTTGCATCGAGGCGCTCGACCGTCGCTTCCAGCACGCCCGCCGCCAAGCCGCGCCAGCCCGCATGGGCCGCCGCCACGCGGGTGCCGCCGCGGTTGCAGAACAACGCGGGCAGGCAATCGGCGGTCATTGAGGTACAGGCGATGCCAGGCGTGCCGGTCCAACTGCCGTCGGCTTCGACCGTACGGCTCGGGTCGGCCTCGACCACGGTCACGCCGTGGACCTGACGCAACCAGGCCGGCTGGATCGCGAAGGCATCGGTAAGACGACGACGATTTTCAAGGACGGCTTCCAGGCTGTCATCGACGTGATCGCCCAGGTTGAGGCTGTCGAACGGCGCCAGACTGACGCCGCCCGAGCGGGTGGTGACGCAGGCCTTCACCCGAGCCGGCGCAGGCCAGTCAGGAATCAGCCAGTCACTCATCCGATAAACGCCTCGCGGTCCTGCTTGAGCAGCGACAACAACCAGACCAGATCGTCCGGCAGAGGCGATTCCCAGCTCATACGCTTACCGCTCGTCGGATGGTCCAGTTCCAGGAAACGTGCATGCAGTGCCTGGCGCGGGAAGCTCTTGAGCGATTCAACCATGGTTTGGCTGGCTGCCGGCGGAATACGGAAGCGGCCGCCGTAGGCCGGATCCCCGACCAACGGGAAGTTGATGTGGGCCATGTGCACGCGAATCTGGTGGGTACGCCCGGTTTCCAGCTTGACCCGCACATGGGTGTGGGAGCGGAAACGCTCAAGTACACGGTAGTGGCTGACGGCCTGCTTGCCGCCCTCCATCACCGCCATGCGCTGGCGCTGCTGGCCGTGACGACCGATCGGCGCGTTGATCTTGCCACCGGCCACCACCACGCCGATCACGATGCATTCGTAGATGCGGCTGACGCTGCGGCTTTGCAATTGTGTGACCAACTGCGTCTGCGCCTGAATGGTCTTGGCCACCACCATCAAGCCGGTGGTGTCCTTGTCCAGACGGTGCACGATGCCGCAGCGCGGGACATTGATGATGTCCGGCACGTGGTGCAGCAAGGCATTAAGCAAAGTGCCATCAGCGTGCCCGGCTGCCGGATGAACCACCAGGCCTGCGGGTTTGTTGATGACCAGGATGTCGTCGTCTTCATAGACGATGTCCAGCTCGATGTCCTGGGCGACCCATTCTCCCTGGGCTTCCTGCTCGGCGGTCAGCTCAAGAATCGCACCGCCATGGACTATGTCTCGCGGGCGGATAACCGCTCCATCCACAGTCAGGCGGCCGTCTTTGATCCAGGCGGAAAGGCGCGAGCGCGAGTGCTCAGCGAATAATTGTGCGGCGACTTGATCGAGGCGTTGGCCGCCCAATTCGGACGGCACCTCTGCGCGAAGTTCAATTTTATCGGACATGCTCAGACTAGGCGTGGCACAGCCTTTGGTTTCGGCTGCGCGCTTGTGGTTAAATACGGCGTCTTTTGCCCCGAGGCTTTCAACGGGGCGCTCATCATAACAGGACGGCCCCGCCCAAGACAGCGGCCGTCATAGGGACGCAAGCCGCCATGCAAGTGAAACACCTGCTGCTGATCGCCATCCTCGCCATGACTGCTGCTTGCTCGTCAACAAAGGAAGTCGTCGACGAAAACCTGAGCGAAGTCGAGCTGTACCAATTGGCTCAGAAAGACTTGGACAATAATAGCTACACCAGCGCCACAGCGAAGCTGAAGGCACTGGAGTCGCGTTATCCGTTCGGGCGCTACGCCGACCAGGCCCAGCTCGAGCTGATCTACGCCAACTACAAGAACGCCGAGCCGGAAGCTGCCAAGTCCGCCGCCGAGCGTTTCATCCGCCTGCATCCGCAGCACCCGAACGTCGACTATGCCTACTACATGAAGGGCCTGACCTCGTTCGACCAGGACGTCGGCCTGCTGGCGCGCTTCCTGCCGCTGGACATGACCAAGCGTGATCCGGGCGCCGCCCGCGACTCCTACAACGAGTTCGCCCAGCTGACCAGCCGCTACCCTAATAGCCGCTACGCGCCGGACGCCAAGCAGCGCATGATCTACCTGCGCAACCTGCTGGCGTCCTACGAGATCCACGTAGCTCACTACTACCTGACCCGTCAGGCGTACGTAGCAGCCGCCAACCGTGGCCGCTACGTGGTGGAGAACTTCCAGGAGACCCCATCGGTGGGTGACGGCCTGGCCGTGATGACCGAGGCTTACCAGCGCCTGCACCTGGACGACCTGGCCAGCACCAGCCTGGAAACCCTGAAGCTCAACTACCCGGATCACCCAAGCCTGAAAGATGGCCAGTTCGTGCCTCAGGTTGACGAGGCGGACAACCGTTCGTGGCTGAGCAAGTACACCCTGGGCCTGATCGAGTCCCGTCCACCGTTGCCGCCGGGCGAAACCCGCGCCAACCAGGACGTGATCAAGCAGTATCAGGACGCCAAGGACGCCATCCCTTCGGACCTCAAGCCCCATGATGAGAACGGCGACGTGATCGAAGAGGAAGAGCCGCAAGCGTTGGGCAACAACCAGGACCGCTCGTGGTTCAGCTACATGACCTTTGGTGTGTTCGACTGATTGCATCCCGCGCCACGAGAAGGAGCCTTTCGAGGCTCCTTTTTTGTGGGCGGTATTATTGCGCTGTGCGCTTGGCAGGTCCTTGGCTAAACTGGCGCATTCCTTGTCGAGAAACCGCCATCATGCTTCGTCTACTGTTCTGGATTGCCGTCATTGCCGCCGCGGTATGGTTCTGGCGCAAATTCAAAAGCCCGGCCGCTAAACAACAGCGCGCCAACGAGCCCGGCGCCGCGCTAATGGTGCGCTGCGCCCACTGCGGCGTGCACCTGCCGCAGGATCGCGCCTTGAGCTCGCGCCAAGAATGGTATTGCACCCAGGCGCACCTGGAACAAGGGCCCAAGTCTATCCAGCGCTGAGCCGGCCTTCGGGCATGTAAGGCGTGGGGTCGATAATCGGCGCGTGCGCCAGCAGCAAATCGGCAAATAATTGGCAGGACGCGGGCGCAAGCACCAGGCCATTGCGGTAATGCCCGCAGTTGAGCCACAACCCTTTGAAGCCCGGCACCCGGCCGATGTACGGGATACCCTGCGGCGAGCCAGGGCGTAATCCCGCCCAGTGACCTACCACTTCGGCATCGGCCAAGGCGGGGATCAACTCCACCGCTGAGGCCTTGAGACTTTCCAGCGCCGTTTCGGTGGGGGTCTTGTCGAACCCTTCATGCTCCAGGGTACTGCCGATCAGGATGTGCCCGTCACGTCGAGGAATCGCATAACGCCCCTTGGCCAGGACCATGCTCGACAGGAAGTCCGAGGCGCATTTGTACAGGATCATCTGGCCTTTGACGGGCTCGACCGGCAACGACAAGCCCAGCGTGCCGAGCAACTCACCGCTCCACGCTCCTGCCGCCAACACGACCTGATCGCCCAGCACCGGACCATCCGCAGTGTTCACGCCCACCACATCGCCGGAATCCAGAACAAACCCGGTCACTTCACACTGCTCATGAACAGTCACGCCAGGCAACGCCAACAGCGCCGCCTTGAGGGACTTGACCAGGCGCGGGTTGCGCACATTGGCGACATTGGCCATGTAGATCGCCTGGGAGTACCCGCCGCCCAGAACCGGAACGGCATCAAGGGCCGCCGAGACATCTACTTTGCTCAATGGGCGCCCTTCCCGTGCAGCCCAGGCCAGGGCTTCGGCTTCGTCGTCCAGGTCCAGCCAATACAGGCCAGTGGTATGCACCTCGGGGTCAACACCCGTCGCGGCAAACAGACGCTGCGCCAGTTGTGGATAAAAATCCTGGGACCAATGCGCCAGCGCAGTGACGGCCGGGCCGTAGCGCCACGGATACAGCGGCGAAACAATGCCACCGCCCGCCCAGGATGACTCCTGGCCCAACCCTCCGCGCTCCAGTAACACCACTGCTTGCCCTTGGGTCGCCAGGTTGAACGCCGTCAACAAGCCGATGACTCCGCCACCGACAATCACTATCTGCTGCTGCTCTGCCATCATTTGATCCAGCCGATAAATAGGAACAAGCGCACGCGGCGCCCAGTCATCCAGCATCCTCATCATTGCCCCCAGCACAGCTTGCGCGACATTCCCGGTGCCGCGCCTGGGTTTTCCCGCGCAGCGGTACTGCTCAGGCTGAAGTCACCGCAAGGGTCGCCGAGCATGACTGAGTCGACGGTGGGCGTGGCCACCAGTTGGAAATCCCGAGGGTTCAATGCAGCGCTGATTCTATAGCGATCATTGCCCGCACTGAGGCCGTCTGCGTCAATAAAAGTGCCGTTCCTCGTATAAAAGCGCTCCAGGTGCTGAGCCTGCTCCGTCAACAACGCGACGATCTCGGCGCGATAGACCTTTTTCATGTGGCCGGTGTACCCGGGGTAAGCGATCCCGGCCAATGCCGCGATGATCGCTACGACTATCAGTAACTCAATCAGGGTAAAACCCTGGCTATCCATGCCCATTCCATTGCTCCTTATTGAAGTTGCCGCCATGCCACACGCCGAAATCGCGCGCCGCTATCCTCTTCTACCCGCGCATAGACGCTCTCCAGCACCGTACGCACCTGGCCGCTCAGCCCGACTGCCGTCACTCGATAAACCGATGCCTGGGTGTGTGGCGGTAAATGCGCCAGCCCTACCGCAGGCCCCAGGAACTGGATGCCGTACAGGCCGCCCTTCAGCGCCACCCACGTCATGCCCGAAATAGGGTCCACGCCAGACCCGACCACAGAAAAAGACGCTTGCGGTGGCGCACAGGAGGCAATCGACTGGCACAACGGCAGCGCTGCAAAGGACCGCCGTACGGCAGACTCTCCGTGCCGCAAACCGCTTTCGGCACTTTGCAGCGACTGATTGCGGTGCCAAAGGCTGGCGCTGATCTTTTGCTGGGTAATGGCGCTTTGCATCGATGTCATACCCACCAGCGACACCAGCAACAGGAACACCAGACTGATCACCAACACCATGCCAGCCTGGCGCAGACGAAAACCTTCTGTGAGCATCATGGTCGCCCTACCCCAGACGGTTTCGCAGCGCCGCTACGACGCTGTAGGTTTGATCTTTTACCCGACCGGTCGGGTCTTGCAGCGTCATCAGGATGCGCACACTGCGCACCAGGGACAGGTCGGCCGGGCTCGCGTCGTAGCGCACTACCTCCGCCGATGAAGGCTTGGCGGCCACGCCAAAGCTGATATCGAATGCCTGCACGTTATCCACCAACACCGCCTTGGCCGGAGCCGCAGGGGTGCTGACCTTCAATTGCCCAGCTTCGAAGGCGTAGGTGAGTTGACGCAATGCAAAACGGATCTGACCGGGCGCAGACGCTGGGGCGCTTGCGGCATACGCCCGGGCGCTGCCTGTACAGTCGGACAACACGGTCCAGTCCGGCTTGCCGTTTTCATTACCGACATCCGCAGTCACCAGCGTGAGCGACTTCGCGCCTGCCCCGGCAGCCCAACTGACAGGCTGGTCAAAGATTGGCGGGGCGTTTTCGATAACCTCCGTCGCCAGACAGCCGAACATGCCGGCCTGGCGGATATCCTGGGTTATCTTGCCCAGCACGAACCGCGCATCATCCTGCAGCAGCATGGCGGCCTGCTGGCTGGCGTGGTTGGCGTTTGTACTTATCACGACCTGGCTGGCCCCAAGCACCAGCACCAAGCCCATTGCCAACGCCAGCAGCAACTCCACCAGGCTGAAACCTCGAATACGCCGCCTCATTGAGCCACCCCCGGCTCATCACTGATACGGCTGGTCAGGGTGAACGTTTCCCTGGCGCCCGGCCTGTTAGCCCCTCGGCTGTCATCCCAACTGATGCTGACAGTCACTTCATTTGCGCTGACCGACACCGAGCCTTTGCCGTCCTCCCCGGCAAAGCCAAGAATATTCGCCTCGAAATCATGCAGGTCCAGATCGCGCACGCTGGCGTAAGCGCTGTTCGCCAGGGCACGCTCGGACCGCCCCCATGTGTAGTCGGCCGCCGAATTGGCGCGGATGCGATCAAGCATGTCATAAGCAATGAAACTGGCCTGGCTGGTCATCCTGGCACTGTCGGTGTATTTGAGCGCATTGAGTTGCATCACCGCCGAGCCCAGCAGGCCAACGGCGAGAATCAGGACTGCGACCAGCACCTCGATCAGCGTCATGCCAACTTGGTGCCGAGGGAAATCCTGGGAGAAACCGGTGCGGGGGCAGGCAAGCATTACCGTCGTCATCCGTGTCGAGGCCGAAAAAAAGCAGCTGAAATCTGCTGTGCGACCCAAGACTAGCGCTGGTTTTTCGCCTGCGCCGCTCCAGGAACAAAGGGAAATACTTTGGACATAAAGGCCACCATCCAGCGCCGCGGTCCGGGCGCTATACCTAAGGCTCGACCTGAATCCACGGAGGGGATGGTGCATGCAACAACGAGGTTTCACCCTGATAGAACTGCTGCTCGGACTGATCGTCAGCAGCATCCTGGCCAACCTGGCCGTGCCCGGCTTCAAGAACCTGCTGGAATCACAGCAACGACATAGCGCGGCACAGTCGCTGGCGGGAGGGCTGCGCTACGCACGCACCGAAGCCATCGCCCGCAACCAGGCGGTGGTCATTCACGCCCTGGACGAAGACTGGGGTCGAGGTTGGCGGGTAATCGTGGACCTAAGCGGACGCGGCCACCTGGACGATACAAATCCCGTGCTGCTGGAGCGCCAGGACAGCAGGCAGGTACCGGTCGTGGGCAATGGGCCGCTGAAGAACCAGGTGCGCTTCAGCGGGTTGGGCGAACCAGTGTTTTCAGGGGGAGGGTTTCGTGCCGGCACTGTACATGTGTGTGCCAGGGACCAGGCAGAGAGCCGGTTCCAGGTAGTCCTGGCGCCCAGCGGGCGCATCAGCCTGCGCAGCGAAAGAGCCGAGCAGCCATTGTGCCGGAGAGACTCCGGCACCCGGGCAGTCAAAGCAGCGAGCGAACCCGCAGCTCCTTGGGCATGGAGAAGGTGATGTTCTCCTCGCGGCCAGCCAGCTCATCGGCACCGGTGGCCCCCCAGACGTGCAGTTGCTGGATCACACCACGCACCAGCACTTCCGGCGCCGAAGCGCCCGCCGTGATGCCGATACGCTCGACGCCCTCGAACCAGCTGCGCTGCATATCTTCGGCACCATCGATCAGGTACGCCGGCGTTGCCATGCGCTCAGCCAGTTCGCGCAGGCGGTTGGAGTTGGAGCTGTTAGGGCTGCCGACTACCAGGACCACATCGCATTCATCCGCCAATTGCTTGACCGCGTCCTGGCGGTTTTGAGTGGCGTAGCAGATGTCGTCCTTGCGCGGCCCGCCAATGGCCGGGAAGCGACTGCGCAGGGCGTCGATCACGCGGCTGGTGTCGTCCATGGACAAGGTGGTCTGGGTCACGAATGCCAGACGCTCGGGGTTATGCACCTGCAGGTTGGCGACGTCTTTTTCGTCTTCAACCAGGTAAATGGCGCCACCATTGCCAACGTCGTACTGGCCCATGGTGCCTTCGACTTCCGGGTGCCCGGCATGGCCGATCAGGATGCACTCGCGACCGTCACGGCTGTAGCGCGCGACTTCGATGTGTACCTTGGTCACCAGTGGGCAGGTGGCGTCAAAGACTTTCAGGCCACGGCCCGCCGCTTCGGTACGCACCGCCTGGGAGACGCCGTGGGCGCTGAAGATGACGATCACGTCATCAGGCACCTGGTCCAGCTCTTCGACAAAGATGGCGCCGCGCGCGCGCAGGTCTTCGACCACGAATTTATTGTGGACGACTTCGTGGCGCACGTAGATCGGCGGCCCGAAGACTTCCAGGGCGCGATTGACGATTTCGATCGCCCGGTCCACACCGGCGCAGAAGCCACGGGGGTTGGCGAGTTTGATTTGCATGCTGTGCCTCGTGTCTTGCAGCCACTTTGGGTCAGGTTTGACGCTAACCCAACTGACAATGAAGATCAAAGGTGGGAGCGGGCTTGCTCGCGAATACGGTGTGTCAGTCACAGATGTTTTAACTGAACCACCGCATTCGCGAGCAAGCCCGCTCCCACATTCTAGACCGCGCGCGGTCAGTTACAGCGCTTTGACGTTAATAATCTCGACGTCAAAGGTCAGTGTCTTACCGGCCAACGGGTGGTTGAAGTCGATGGTCACTTGCGCGTCATCGAAGGTTTTCACCACACCGGGCAGCTCGGTATTCGCCGCATCATTGAAGATAACCAGCAAGCCTTCCGACAGGTCCATGTCCTGGAACTGCGAGCGCGGGATAATCTGTACGTTTTGCGGGTTGGGCTGGCCGAAAGCGTTTTCCGGCAGGATCTGCAGGGTACGCTTGTCGCCGGCCTTGAAGCCGAACAGGGCCGCTTCGAACCCCGGCAGCAGGTTGCCGTCGCCAACCTTGAAGGTCGCAGGGGCTTTGTCGAACGTGCTGTCGACCGTGTCGCCGTTCTCCAGACGCAGTGCGAAATGCAAAGTGACTTCCGTGTTCTGGCCGATGCGTTGCCCGGCCAATACCTGATCAGTCATTGACGGTCTCTCCGGTTTTCTTGCTTCTGAACATATCCAGCGCCAGCATGATTGCACCGACGGTGATGGCGCTGTCGGCGAAATTGAAGGCCGGGAAGTAATGGCGGTTCTGCCAGTGCACCAGGATAAAGTCGATCACATGGCCCAGGGCAATGCGGTCGTACAGGTTGCCCAGCGCGCCGCCCAGCACCAACGCCAAGGCGACGGCCAGCCAGGTGTCATCGCGCCCCAGGCGCTTGAGCCACACCACCAGCACCGCACTGACCACCAGGGCGATCACGGCGAACAGCCAGCGCTGCCAGCCACCGCCATCAGCCAGAAAGCTGAAGGCAGCGCCGGTGTTGTAGGCCAGGGTCCAGCTGAAGTAATCCGGGATCACCACGATTTGCTGGAACATCTGCAGGGAGCCTTCGAAATGAGCCTTGCTGACCTGGTCGATGACCAGCACCAGCAGGCTCAGCGCGAGCCAGCCCAGACGTCCGAAACGACTGGTTTTAAGCATAGTGGCGAACCTCGCCGGCACCGCTGATGTTGTCGACACAACGACCGCAGATTTCCGGATGCTCAGGGTTCACGCCGACGTCTTCACGGCAATGCCAGCAGCGGGCGCACTTGGGGAAGGCCGACTTGACCACCTTGAGCTTGAGGCCCGGCACTTCGGTGGCGACCGCGTCCACCGGCGCCTGGGCAAACGGCGCCAGGCTGGCGGTAGAGGTGATCAACACGAAGCGCAGCTCGTTGCTCAGCTTGGCCAGGTCGGTGCTCAGGCCTTCCTCGGCATACAAGGTGACTTCGGCTTGCAGGTTGCCACCGACGGCCTTGGCCGCACGCTGCACTTCCAGTTCCTTGTTCACCGCAACCTTCACGGCCATCACGCCTTCCCAGTACTCGCGGCCCAGTTCGAAGTCGGCCGGCAGTTCGGTCAGGCCTTCGTACCAAGTGTTGAGCATGACGGACTTGTTGCGCTCGCCCGGCAGGTACTCCCACAGCTCGTCGGCGGTGAAGGCCAGGATCGGCGCGATCCAGCGCACCAGCGCCTCGCTGATGTGGTACAGCGCGGTCTGCGCCGAGCGGCGCGCCTTGCTGTTGGCGCCGGTGGTGTACTGACGGTCCTTGATGATGTCGAGGTAGAACCCACCCAGCTCCTGCACGCAGAAGTTGTGGATCTTCGAGTAGACGTTCCAGAAACGGTATTCGCCGTAGCTTTCCTGCAACTCGCGCTGCAGCAACAGCGCGCGGTCCATGGCCCAACGGTCCAGGGCGAGCATGTCCTCGGCCGGCAGGATGTCGGTGGCCGGGTTGAAGCCGGTCAGGTTCGACAGCATGAAGCGTGCGGTATTGCGGATGCGACGGTAGGCGTCGGCACTACGGGCAAGGATCTGCTCAGAGACGGCAATTTCGCCCGAATAATCGGTCGAGGCGACCCACAGGCGCATGATGTCGGCGCCCAGGGTGTCGTTGATCTTTTTCGGTTCGATCACGTTTTTGAGCGACTTGGACATCTTGCGACCGTTTTCATCGACGGTGAAGCCGTGGGTCAGCAATTCGCGGTACGGCGCGTGATTGTCGATGGCGCAACCCGTCAGCAGCGACGAGTGGAACCAGCCACGGTGCTGGTCCGAACCTTCCAGGTACAGGTCGGCACGCGGGCCGGTCTCGTGGCCCATCGGGTGGGAACCGCGCAGCACGTGCCAATGGGTAGTGCCCGAGTCGAACCACACGTCTAGGGTGTCGCTGATCTTGTCGTACTGCGGCGCTTCATCGCCCAGCAGTTCGGCGGCGTCCATTTTGAACCAGGCTTCGATGCCTTCCTGCTCAACGCGCTGGGCCACGGCCTCCATCAGCTCGACGGTACGTGGGTGCAGCTCGCCGCTTTCCTTGCTCAGGAAGAACGGGATCGGCACGCCCCAGTTACGCTGGCGGGAGATGCACCAGTCCGGGCGGTTGGCGATCATCGAGTGCAGGCGCGCCTGGCCCCAGGCCGGGACGAACTTGGTGTCTTCGATGGCTTCGATCGCGCGGTTACGCAGGGTTTCGCCGCTGGTCGGCGCTTTGTCCATGCCGATAAACCACTGCGCGGTGGCGCGGTAGATCAGCGGGGTCTTGTGGCGCCAGCAATGCATGTAGCTGTGCTGGATGGTGGCGGTTTGCATCAGCGCACCGACTTCACGCAGCTTTTCGATAATCGCCGGGTCGGCCTTGAAGATGAACTGGCCGCCGAAGAACTCCAGCGACGGCACGTACACGCCGTTGCTTTGCACCGGGTTGATGATGTCGTCGTTGACCAGGCCGTACTGCTTGCAAATCACAAAGTCATCGACGCCGTAGGCAGGCGAGCAGTGAACGATGCCGGTACCCGAGCCCAGTTCAACGTAGTCAGCCAGGTACACCGGCGACAGGCGGTCATAAAACGGGTGGCGGAAATTGATCAGTTCCAGCGCGGAGCCGGTGGTGGTGGCGATGACCGAACCTTGCAGCTCGTAGCGGGCCAGGCAGGCCTCGACCATTTCTTCAGCGAGCACGAGCAGGCGGTCACCGACGTCCACCAGGGCGTAGGTGAATTCCGGGTGCACGTTCAGTGCCTGGTTGGCTGGGATGGTCCACGGGGTCGTGGTCCAGATCACGATGGCCGCGGGCTTGGCCAGCGACGCCAGACCGAACGCCTGGGCCAGCTTGGCCTCGTCGGCGACCGGGAAGGCCACGTCGATGGTCGAGGATTTCTTCTCTTCGTACTCGACTTCGGCTTCGGCCAGCGCCGAACCGCAGTCGAAGCACCAGTTCACGGGCTTGAGGCCCTTGAATACGAAACCACCCTTGACGATTTCGGCCAAGGCGCGGATTTCACCGGCCTCGTTCTTGAAGCTCATGGTCTTGTAGGGGTTGTCCCACTCGCCCAACACGCCCAGGCGGATGAATTCGGACTTCTGCCCTTCGATCTGCTCGGCGGCGTAGGCACGGCACAGTTCGCGGGTCTTGTCCGCGCCCAGGTTCTTGCCGTAGGTGACTTCGACCTTGTGCTCGATCGGCAGGCCGTGGCAATCCCAACCCGGGACATACGGCGCGTCGAAGCCCGAGAGGGTTTTCGAGCGCAGGATCATGTCCTTGAGGATCTTGTTCAGCGCATGACCGATGTGAATCGTGCCGTTGGCATAAGGAGGGCCGTCGTGCAGGACGAACTTCGGACGATCCTTGCCAATTTCGCGCAACTTTCCGTACAGGCCAATACTGTCCCAGCGCTGCAGGATCTGCGGTTCGCGCTGTGGCAGGCCGGCCTTCATTGGGAAGGCGGTGTCCGGAAGGTTTAGCGTGGCTTTATAGTCGGTCATTTAAGGCTCTTCGGTTAGCGATGGGCGCTAGGTGCGGCTAGTGCACGGGCGGCGGCGACATCCGCATTGATCGCCGTTTTCAACGCCTCGAGGGAGGCGAAACGCTGCTCTTCACGCAGCTTCTGGTGGAAAACCACCGTTAAACGCCGGTCGTATAAATCACCGGCAAAATCCAAAAGGTGAACTTCCAGGTGGGCCTTGCCATCACCTGCAACCGTGGGCCTGACGCCTATGTTGGCGACTCCCGGCCACGATTGGCCGTCGATGTCGACGCTCACCAGGTAAACCCCGGTCAGCGGCACACGACGGCGCTTGAGTTGCACGTTGGCGGTTGGCGTGCCCAATTGGCGCGCCAGCTTCTGGCCGTGCAGGACCCGACCGGCAATGCGGAACGGGCGACCGAGCAAACGCTCGGCCAAGGCGAAGTCGGCGGCGGCCAGGGCGTTACGCACCTGGGTGCTGCTCACGCGCAGGCCGTCGAGTTCAACGGTTTGCGCGGCTTCGACGGTAAACCCCTGGTTGACGCCGGCCTGTTGCAGGAAATCGAAATCCCCGACGCGGTCGCAACCAAAGCGGAAGTCGTCGCCGACCTCCAAATGCTCAACGCCCAGGCCATCGACCAGGATACGGTCGACGAACTCGGCGGCGCTCAGGCTTTGCAAACGCTGGTTGAAGGCCAGGCAGAGGACGCGGTCCACGCCTTCTTCAGCCAGCAGTTGCAGCTTGTCGCGCAGGCGGGCCAGACGGGCTGGCGCAGTCTCGGGGGTAAAATATTCCCGCGGCTGCGGCTCGAAAATCACCACGCAGCTGGGCACGCCCAACTCGACCGCGCGCTCGCGCAGCCGGGCCAGGATAGCCTGGTGGCCACGGTGAACACCGTCAAAGTTGCCAATAGTGGCGACGCAGCCCCGATGCTCGGGGCGCAGGTTGTGGAGACCTCGAACCAGCTGCATAACGCGCTTCTTGCTCATAAAGTGGTCGATTATAACCACACCCGGCCCCGGACGACAGGCAACACCGCAGGCCAAATGGATCGAATCGCTAAAACAACCGTTTTATCGCGGCAAACTCTCTAGCTCAACGACTTGCGATTGAAATCGCGCAGGCGAAAGCCTTGCAGCAGCAACATCCCGAAGTACACCAGCACACCGGCGACTACCAGCACGCCAAGGCGCATGAAGCGTTCCAGCATACCGCCTTCGCTCCAGGCGGGCATAACGTGCATCAGGCCCAGCAACACGGCCGACATCATCGCCACCGCGACCAACAGTTTGAGGGCAAACAGCCCCCAGCCCGGCTGCGGCTGGAACATCTGCTGTTTGCGCAGTTGGTAAAACAACAAACCGGCGTTGATACACGCACCGGCACTGATGGCCAGGGCCAGGCCGGCATGGGCCAACGGGCCGATAAACACCAGGTTGAGCAATTGGGTGACGATCAGCGTGAAAATCGCGATCTTGACCGGTGTGCGGATGTTTTGCTGGGCATAAAAGCCCGGCGCCAGCACCTTGATCACGATAATGCCCAGCAGCCCGACGGAATAGGCGACCAGGGCGTGCTGCGTCATCAGGGCGTCATGGGCATCGAATTGGCCGTATTGAAACAGCGACACGGTCAACGGCTCGGCCAGAATCCCCAGCGCCAGCGCACACGGCAGCACCAGCACAAAGCACAGGCGCAGCCCCCAATCGAGAATGCGCGAATATTCCTGGCGATCCTTGCTGGCGTAGGTGCGCGCCAGGGTCGGCAGCAGGATCGTGCCCAGGGCCACGCCCAATACGCCGGACGGTAATTCCATCAGACGGTCGGCGTAGTACATCCATGACACCGAGCCGGACACCAGCAACGAAGCGAACGCGGTGTTGATGATCAGCGAAATCTGGCTGACCGACACGCCAAGGATCGCCGGCAGCATATTGCGCATCACGCGCCATACGCCGGTGTCCTTGAGGTTCAGGCGCGGCAGTACGAGCATGCCGATCTTTTTCAGGTGCGGCAGTTGGTAGAGCAATTGCGCCAGGCCACCGGCCAGTACGGCCCAGCCCAGGGCCATCACCGGCGGATCGAAGTACGGTGTGAGGAACAGGGCGAAGAGGATCATGCTGACGTTCAACAGGGTCGGCACGAAGGCCGGCACCGAGAACCGGTTCCAGGTATTGAGGATCGCCCCGGCCAACGACGAAAGCGAGATCAGCAATATATAAGGAAAGGTCACCCGAAGCAGATCAGTGGTCAGCGCAAACTTTTCCGGCGTATTGGCAAAGCCAGGCGCCGTGGCCCAGATCACCCAGGGGGCGGCGAGCATGCCGAGAATGGTCACCAGCATCAACACCAGCGTCAACAGGCCCGAGACATAGGCGATGAAGGTACGGGTCGCCTCCTCGCCCTGCTGGGTCTTGTATTCGGCCAGGATCGGCACGAAGGCTTGGGAAAATGCGCCTTCGGCGAAGATCCGCCGCAGCAGGTTGGGCAATTTAAAGGCAATAAAGAAGGCATCCGTGGCCATGCTGGCGCCAAAAATGCGTGCCAGCAGGGTGTCACGCACAAACCCCAGAACCCGGGAGATCATCGTGATAGAGCTGACCGCGGCCAGCGATTTGAGCAGATTCATTGAAAGAGTTTGCGCCTATAGATAAAGAGCAGGCGAACAAAGCGCCCACTTATGCGATACTGCGCGCCTGCAACAGCACAGAGCCAAAGCTCGCGAGTTTACAGGTCAAGCGCCGGAAATAAATCACCCGCCTCTTCAGATCGACCACTCAGCAGTTCGCATCAGCCGCCCTTGACAACCCGTCAAGTCATCGGCATGATTCGCGGCCTATTTTGTTTGCTATTTCCTAAAAAGTCTTTCGAGGAGCTCGACGGTGGCCAACACACCTTCCGCCAAAAAACGTGCAAAACAGGCTGAGAAGCGTCGCAGCCACAACGCCAGCCTGCGTTCCATGGTTCGTACCTACATCAAGAATGTAGTTAAAGCCATCGACACCAAAGACGCTGAAAAAGCCCAAGCTGCTTACGTTCTGGCTGTGCCAGTTATCGACCGTATGGCCGATAAAGGCATCATCCACAAGAACAAGGCCGCTCGTCATAAGAGCCGCCTGAATGGCCACATCAAGGCTCTGAGCGTTCCTGCTGCAGCCTAAGTGGTAACAACTGCAACACAACCCAGGTTGTGAAACAGTTAGGAAATGCCCCGTACCGAAAGGTATGGGGCATTTTTGTTGGTGCCTCATATCTGAAGCATGTCGATAAAATGTGGGAGCTGGCTTGCCTGCGATAGCATCAACTGGGTATGCCTGATGTATCGAGTCGTTTGCATCGCAGGCAAGCCAGCCCCCACATTTTGACCGCGGAGTATCGGGTAGATATTTCCAGGCACAAAAAAACGCCCCGAACCAGTCGGGGCGTTTTTGCTACCGCTTGATCAAACCATCGATCAATGGTGGTGACCGCCTTCACCATGAACGTGGCCGTGGGCCACTTCTTCCTGGGAAGCGTCGCGAATGGCGACGATCTTCACCTGGAAGTTCAGGCGCTGGCCAGCCAACGGGTGGTTGCCGTCGACGGTCACGTCGTCGCCGTCCAGATCGCGGATGGTGACGATCTGCATTTGGCCGTCCGGCGCGGAGGCGTGGAACTGCATGCCGACTTCCAGCTCGTCGACGCCTTCGAACATGCTGCGGCTCAGCGTGCTGACCAGCTCGGCCGAGTATTCGCCGTAGGCATCTTCAGGTTCTACGGCAACGGTCAGTTCATCACCAACTGCCTTGCCTTCCAGGGCCTTTTCCAGGCCTGGGATGATGTTACCCGCGCCTTGCAGGTAGACCAGCGGCGCGCCGCCGGCTGAGCTGTCGATGACCTCACCAGCGTCGTTGGTCAGGGTATAGTCGATGGAGACAGCCTTGTTAGCGGCGATCGTCATGGGGCGAGACCTTTTGCATAAGAATGAAGAACGGACAAGTCTAAACAAGGATTTGCCCGAAAGCGAACAGAACCCGGACGGACGGAACCGATCAACGGCATCCTTCATCATCGGGTTCCACCAGGATGACGACCAACACTGGGTGGCCGAGCTGTCCTGCGGTCATACCCAGCACTTGCGTCACCAGCCGCCCTGGCAGTCGCGTGCCTGGGTGCTCGACCCTGCGCAACGTATTGAAAAAATAGGCCAGCCCTTTGCGTGTGGCTGGTGTGCGCAAGAGCCCGAATAACGATAACCTTGGCACCTGATTCGCGGTAGGCGCTCAGCCATAGAGCACCACCCAAGCCATGCAACTCCAGAGAATTCGCATGCAAACTTTTTTTATCGCGCCCACCGATTTTGGTGTGGGCCTGACCTCCATCAGCCTTGGGCTGGTGCGTACCCTTGAGCGAGCCGGCCTGAAAGTCGGTTTTTTCAAGCCGATTGCCCAGCCGCATCCGGGAGACACCGGCCCTGAGCGTTCGACCGAACTGATCGCGCGTACTCACGGCCTGAAGCCGCCCCAACCTCTGGGACTGGCCCATGTCGAGCGGATGCTCGGCGACGGTCAGCTTGACGAGCTGCTTGAAGAAATCATCACGCTGTATCAGCAGGCGGCGGTGGGCAAGGACGTATTGATCGTTGAAGGCATGGTGCCGACCCGCAGCGCCAGCTATGCAGCACGGGTCAACCTGCACCTGGCCAAGAGCCTGGACGCGGAAGTGATCCTGGTCTCGGCCCCGGAAAACGAAGTGCTCACCGAGCTCTCTGGCCGCGTGGAATTGCAGGCTCAACTGTTCGGCGGCCCGAAAGATCCGAAAGTGCTCGGCGTGATCCTCAACAAGGTGCGCACCGACGAAAGCATGGAAGCTTTTTCAGCGCGCCTCAAAGAGCATTCCCCGTTGTTGCGCAGCGGTGATTTCCGCCTGCTCGGCTGCATTCCCTACCAGCCCGAACTCAACGCGCCGCGCACCCGCGATGTCGCCGACCTGATGGGCGCGCAGATCCTCAACGCCGGCGATTATGAAACCCGGCGCATGACCAAGATCATTATCTGCGCGCGCACCATGCGCAACACCGTAGAGCTGCTCAAGCCCGGCGTGCTGGTGGTGACGCCCGGCGACCGCGACGACATCATTCTCGCCGTCAGCCTGGCCGCGATCAACGGCGTGCCCCTGGCCGGCCTGTTGCTGACCAGCGACACCCTGCCCGACCCGCGCATCATGGAGCTGTGCCGAGGCGCCTTCCAGGCCGGGCTGCCGGTGCTGTCGGTGAGCAGCGGTTCCTACGACACCGCGAATCAGCTCAATGGCCTGAACAAGGAAATCCCTATCGATGACCGCGAACGCGCGGAGATCATCACCGATTTCGTCGCCGGCCACCTCGATGCGCGCTGGCTGCACCAGCGTTGCGGCACGCCACGGGAGATGCGTCTGTCGCCGGCCGTGTTCCGTTACCAGTTGATCCAGCGCGCCCAGGCCGCCAACAAGCGCATCGTGTTGCCCGAAGGCAGCGAGCCGCTGACCGTGCAAGCCGCCGCCATCTGCCAGGCCCGTGGCATTGCCCGCTGCGTATTACTGGCCAAGCCGGTGGATGTGGAAGCGGTCGCCCGCGCCCAAGGCATCGAACTGCCCGAAGGCCTGGAGATTCTCGACCCGGACCTGATTCGCCAGCGTTATGTCGAACCGATGGTCGCATTGCGCAAGAGCAAGAGCCTCAACGCGCCGATGGCCGAGCAGCAACTGGAAGACACCGTGGTGATCGCCACGATGATGCTCGCCTTGGATGAAGTGGACGGCCTGGTCTCCGGCGTCGTTCATTCCACCGCCAATACCATCCGCCCCGCCCTGCAGTTGATCAAGACCGCGCCGGGCTGCACGCTGGTGTCGTCGGTGTTCTTCATGCTGTTCCCGGAGCAGGTGCTGGTGTACGGCGACTGCGTGATGAACCCGCATCCGAGCGCTGCGGAACTGGCGGAAATCGCCCTGCAAAGCGCTGATTCCGCCGCCGCGTTCGGCATTACGCCGCGCGTGGCGATGATCAGCTATTCCAGCGGCGATTCGGCCAGCGGCGAAGAAGTGGAGAAAGTCCGCGAAGCCACCCTGCTCGCCCATGAACAGCAAAGCTCGCTGCTGATCGATGGCCCGCTGCAATACGACGCGGCCGCCAACGAAACCGTGGCCCGCCAACTGGCGCCCGACAGCCTCGTGGCCGGCAAGGCCACGGTATTCGTGTTCCCGGACCTGAACACCGGTAACACCACCTACAAAGCCGTACAGCGCAGCGCCGATTGCGTCAGTCTCGGGCCGATGCTGCAGGGCCTGCGCAAACCGGTCAACGACCTGCCACGCGGTGCCCAGGTGGACGACATCGTGTACACCATCGCGCTCACTGCGATCCAAGCCGCCAACCGACCTATGGATATCTAAATGCTGGATTTTCTACCTGCCGCCGTGCGCGGGGTGATCGCGTCCTTGTTGCTGGCGCTGAACACGATCCTGCTGTGTTCGTTCCTGTTTATCGTCGCGCTGTTCAAGGCGCTGCCGTTTGCCAAGCGCTTCAGCGAATGGCTGATGAACCACACCCACGAAGCCTGGGTGACCAACAACAAGGGCTGGATGAACCTGGTGCAACGCACGCGCTGGCACCTTAAAGGCCTTGAGGGCCTGGACTATCAACATTCGTACCTGGTGACCAGCAACCACCAGAGCTGGGTTGACATCATGGTGCTGCAATACGTGCTCAACCGCCGTATTCGCCCCTTGAAGTTCTTTCTCAAGCAGGAGCTGATCTGGGTGCCGGTGATTGGCCTGGCCTGGTGGGCGCTGGGCTTTCCGTTCATGAAACGCTACACCAAAGCGTACCTGGAGAAACACCCGGAGAAAAAGGGCAAGGACCTGGAAACCACGCGCAAGACCTGTGCGAAATTTCGCCACAATCCGGTAGGCATCTTTAACTTTGCCGAAGGCACACGGTTCACACCTGGCAAACATGCGCAGCAGAACTCGCCGTTTCGTTATCTGCTCAAACCCAAGGCTGGCGGAATTGCGTTTGTGCTGGATGCCATGGGCGAGCAGTTGAAGTCACTGGTGAACGTGACCATTCACTACCCGGCCGGGCGTCCTGGGTACTGGGATTTGCTGTGCGGGAAGGTGAAGGAAGTCGTGGTTCAGTTTGAAGAGGTGCCGATCCCGGCCGAGTTCATTGGCAAGAATTATGAGCAGGATGGGGAGTATCGGTTGGCGTTCCAGGGGTGGATCAACCGGTTGTGGGAAGAGAAGGACGAATTGCTCGCTAAATTGCACACAGATTTCCCAGACAATCGATGATCAAAATGTGGGAGCGGGCTTGCTCGCGAATGCGGAGTGTCAGTCACCAGATGTATTGACTGATCCACCGCATTCGCGAGCAAGCCCGCTCCCACATTTGACCGCGTCGCGAGGTTTAGATCGCGCCGCGCTGACGCAACAACGCCAGCACTTGCTTGACGCTCTCCTCCAATGACAGGGCCTGGGTGTCGATCACCAGATCGGCATTCAACGGCACGTCGTACGGGAAGGACTCGCCCGGAATGTTATCCCCACCGGCGGCGTAAAGACCTTGCGGATCACGCTCGGCACACACCAGCGGCGAGGCTTGCACGTAGACCGTCAGCAGGCGCTCGGCACCGATCAGCGCCTTGGCCTGTTCGCGGCCTTCGGCATCCGGCGCGACAAACGCGGCCAGGGTCAACAGGCCCGCTTCGTTGAACTGGCGCGCCACGTGCGCGGCACGACGCCAGTTCTCGGTGCGACCGGCACGATCCTGCGGCAAGCCTTTGTTCAGGTCGTGACGCAGGTTCTGGCCATCGAGTACGAACACCGCACGGCCCATGTCGAACAATTTGCGTTCGACCGCGTAGGCCAGGGTGCTCTTACCGGCGCCCGACAAACCGCTGAACAGCACGGTCGCCGGTTGCTGGCCGAAACGCAGGGCGCGCTCTTCGGTGGCCACATGGGCCAACTTGCCATGCTGCGCCGCGCTGCCGTGGGTGACCGGCGGGGCGATGATCATGCCGGCGGCCACGGTGCCGTTGGTCAAGCGGTCGATGACGATGAACGCGCCGGTGGTGCGGTTGCTGTCGTAACCGTCCAGGGCGATGGCGGCGTCGAGGCTGACCTTGACCCGGCCAATCTCGTTCAGCTGCAGCGAACTCGCCGGGCCTTCGGCCAGGGTGTTCACATCCACGCGATGCACAATGCTGGTGATGGACCCCGGCACGTAGCTGGTGGCGCGCTTGATGTCGTATTTCTTGCCCGGCAGCATCGGCTCCTCGGCCATCCACACCAGCATGGCGTCGAACGCGTCGGTCACTTGCGGCACGTTGTCGGCGTGTACCAGCAGGTCGCCACGGGAGATGTCGATCTCGTCTTCCATGGTCAGCGTCACCGCTTGACCGGGACCTGCGTGCTCCAGCTCACCTTCGAAGGTGACGATGGATTTCACGCGGCTGCTCTTGCCCGACGGCAGTACCACGACTTCGTCGCCCTTGTGCACGATGCCGCTGGCCAGGGTGCCGGCAAAACCCCGGAAGTTCAGGTTCGGACGGTTGACGTACTGCACCGGGAAGCGCAGGTCGGTGTAGTTGCGGTCGTTGGCGATCTCGACGGTTTCGAGGATCTCCATCAGCGACTGGCCGGTGTACCAGGGCGAACGCTCGCTTTTGTTCACCACGTTGTCGCCTTTGAGCGCCGACATCGGCACGAACGCCAGGGTGCTTGGCTTGAACGCGATACCGTCGGCGAACTTCAGATAATCGGCCTTGATCTGCTCGAATACGCTCTGGTCAAAACCATTGATGTCCATCTTGTTGACGGCCACCACAATGTGTTTGATGCCCAGCAACGAGGCGATGAAGCTGTGGCGACGGGTCTGGGTCTGCACGCCGTAGCGGGCGTCGATCAGAATGATCGCCAGGTCACAGGTGGATGCACCGGTGGCCATGTTGCGGGTGTACTGCTCATGGCCGGGGGTGTCGGCGATGATGAATTTGCGCTTGGCGGTGGAGAAGTAGCGGTAGGCCACATCGATGGTGATGCCCTGCTCACGCTCGGCTTGCAGGCCGTCGACCAGCAGCGCCAGGTCGATGTCATCGCCGGTGGTGCCGGATTTTTTCGAATCGCGGGTGATGGCTTCCAGGTGATCTTCGTAGATCATCTTGGAGTCGTGCAGCAGGCGCCCGATCAGGGTGCTCTTGCCGTCGTCGACATTGCCGCAGGTCAGGAAGCGCAACATTTCCTTGCGTTCGTGCTGGGCCAGGTAGGCGAGGATGTCCTCGCTGATCAAATCAGATACGTGCGACATGACAACCCCTTAGAAATAACCCTGACGTTTTTTATCTTCCATGGAGCCGGCGCCATCGTGGTCGATGACACGGCCCTGGCGCTCGGAAGTTCGCGTCAGGAGCATTTCCTGAATGATGTCCGTCAGCGTCTCGGCTTCGGACTCCACCGCGCCCGTCAACGGGTAGCAGCCAAGGGTACGGAAACGTACTTTCTTTTTGACGATGCGGGCTTTGTCTTCGTCGGACAAGTGCTCGAGGATGCGCTCGTCGTCGATCATGATCAGCGTGCCGTTCTTCTCGATCACGTCGCGTTCGGCGGCGAAGTACAGCGGCACGATCGGGATGCCTTCCAGGTAGATGTACTGCCAGATGTCCAGCTCGGTCCAGTTGGACAGCGGGAACACGCGGATCGACTCGCCCTTGTTGACGTTGCCGTTGTAGACGTTCCACAGCTCGGGCCGTTGGTTCTTCGGGTCCCAGCGGTGCTTGCTGTCGCGGAACGAGTACACGCGCTCTTTGGCGCGGGACTTCTCTTCATCGCGACGGGCGCCGCCGAACGCCGCGTCGAAACCATGCTTGTCCAAGGCCTGCTTGAGGCCTTCGGTCTTCATGATGTCGGTGTGCTTGGCGCTGCCATGGGTGAACGGGTTGATGTTCTGCGCCACGCCATCAGGGTTGATGTGCGTGATCAAGTCCAGGCCCAGTTCTTCGACCATTTTGTCGCGGAACGCGTACATCTCCTGGAATTTCCAGCGAGTGTCGACGTGCATCACCGGGAACGGCAGCTTGCCAGGGAAGAACGCCTTGCGTGCCAGGTGCAGCATCACGGCGGAGTCTTTACCGATCGAGTAGAGCATCACCGGGTTGTCGAACTCGGCGGCGACCTCGCGGATGATGTGGATGCTTTCCGCCTCCAGCTGTTTGAGATGCGTCAGTTTGTCGACCATGGTTACTCACGGAAAAACGATCTTATGGACGGCCAGCGGGCCGTGTTCGAGCGGGGCATGCTAGCACAGCACCTGCTTCTAATCAGGGCGCTGGCTAGATCGAAACGGTATATCAATATACCGCCAGGTTTGGCCGTACTCGGTTGATTGTGGGAGCGGGCTTGCTCGCGAAAGCGGAGGGGCAGTCAACACATGCATCAACTGACAGACTGCATTCGCGAGCATGCCCGCTCCCACATTTTGTCCAGCGGTGTGGTTTAGATCGGGTTGGGGCAGTCGATGAATAAATGCTCCAGCGCAAAGCGCCGCGCCAGGTAGTCCCCCAGCGCCTGCACACCGTAGCGCTCGGTGGCGTGGTGGCCGGCGGCGATAAAGCTGATGTTGTTTTCACGCGCGCTATGGAAGGTTTGCTCCGACGCTTCGCCACTCAGGTACAGGTCGACGCCGGCGGCAATCGCCTGGTCGATATAGCCCTGGCCGCCGCCGGTGCACCAGCCGACGCGGCGGATCATCTCGCTGCCTTCGATCAGCAGCGGTTCGCGGCCCATAACCTCCTGTACTCGGCGGGCGAAGTCGCGGGGCGACAGCGGCTCGGCGAGGGAGCCGACCAGGCCGACGATTTTGGGATTGCTCGGGTCCAGCGGGCCTTCGACGGTGATGTCCAGTTGCCTGGCAAGCTGCACGTTATTGCCGACGTCGGGGTGCAGGTCCAGCGGCAGGTGGTAGGCCAGCAGACTGATGTCATGCTTGAGCAACGTCTTCAGGCGGCGCTGCTTCATACCGGTGATGCAGGGGTTTTCGCCTTTCCAGAAATAGCCGTGGTGCACCAGGATCAGATCGGCCTGGGCGTCGACCGCCGCGTCCAGCAGGGCCTGGCTTGCGGTCACGCCGCTGACGATACGCATCACCTGCGGGCGCCCCTCGACCTGCAGACCGTTGGGGCAGTAATCGGCAATTTTTGCACTGCCGAGGTAGCGGTCCGCTTCCTCGACGAGGGTGGTAAGGGGGACGGCCATAAAAGTCTCCTAAATATCCCGTTCGCAGGCGTCGCAGCCTCGTATAATGCGCGACATTATGGGCGCTCTCCCGCCCCCTGCAACCTGTCAGGACTTACTTGATGCTCAAGGCGCTGCGTTTTTTTGGATGGCCATTGCTGGCTGGCGTGCTGATCGCGATGCTGATTATTCAGCGTTTCCCGGGGCTGGTGGGTCTACCCAGCCTTGATGTGAACCTGCAACAGGCGCCGCAGACCAGCGCGGTGGTGCAAGGCCCCGTCACGTATGCCGATGCGGTCACCATCGCCGCCCCGGCCGTGGTCAACCTGTATACCACCAAGGTCATCAACAAACCGGCTCACCCACTGTTTGAAGACCCGCAGTTCCGCCGCTATTTCGGCGACAACGGGCCCAAGCAACGCCGCATGGAATCCAGCCTGGGTTCCGGGGTAATCATGAGCCCCGAAGGCTACATCCTCACCAACAACCACGTGACCACCGGCGCCGACCAGATCGTGGTGGCCCTGCGTGACGGCCGCGAAACCCTGGCGCGTGTGGTGGGCAGCGACCCGGAAACCGACCTTGCCGTGTTGAAGATCGACTTGAAGAACCTGCCATCCATCACCCTGGGCCGCTCCGACGGCTTGCGGGTAGGTGACGTGGCACTGGCCATCGGCAACCCATTCGGGGTGGGCCAGACGGTGACCATGGGCATCATCAGCGCCACCGGGCGTAACCAGTTGGGCCTCAACAGCTACGAAGATTTCATCCAGACCGACGCCGCGATCAACCCGGGCAACTCCGGCGGCGCGCTGGTGGATGCCAATGGCAACCTGACGGGCATCAACACCGCGATTTTCTCCAAGTCCGGCGGTTCACAGGGCATCGGCTTTGCGATCCCGGTGAAGCTGGCGATGGAAGTGATGAAGTCGATCATCGAACACGGCCAGGTGATTCGCGGGTGGCTGGGGATTGAAGTGCAGCCGCTGACCAAGGAGCTGGCCGAGTCGTTTGGCTTGACTGGGCGCCCTGGCATCGTGGTCGCGGGGATCTTCCGTGACGGCCCGGCCCAGAAAGCCGGCCTGCAACTGGGGGATGTGATCCTCAGCATCAACGGCGAACCGGCGGGCGACGGGCGCAAGTCGATGAACCAGGTGGCGCGGATCAAGCCGACCGACAAGGTGGCGATCCAGGTGATGCGCAACGGAAAGGAAATCAAGCTGCTGGCGGAAATCGGCCTGCGCCCACCGCCCGCGCCGGTCAAGGAAGAAGAATAAGCGGTCTGGCCGAGGTACCCGTTCGCGGGTACCTGTAAGAATATATTTCAAAGCAATTCATTCTCATTGGTCATGTTATATTGTTTCAATATCGACATTGGAACGCTCTATCATGCCGTCTCGAAAGTTTGCCCCCCTGGCTGGCCTGGCCTTGGGTTTGCTGCTCGACCCCGCCTTCGCTGAAGAAAACACCCTGGAACTCGACGCTATCAGTGTCACCACTGACGCATATGAATCCGCCACCGGCCCGGTCACCGGCTACCGCGCGACCCGTTCCGCCAGCGCGACAAAAACCGACACGGCCATTCGCGATATCCCACAGTCGATCAGCGTGATTCCCGCCACGGTGCTCAAGGACCTGGGCAGTACCAACGTGGAACGCGCCCTGGAGTTCGCCGGCGGTGTGTCCAAGCAAAACAACTTCGGTGGCCTCACCCTCTACGAATACAGCGTGCGCGGTTTCACCACGTCAGAGTTCTACCAGGACGGTTTCAGTGCCAACCGTGGTTACCCGAGCACACCGGACGCGGCGAATATCGAACGCATCGAAGTGCTCAAGGGCCCCGCCGCCAGTCTCTACGGGCGTGGCGATCCCGGCGGCACCGTGAATATCGTCACCAAAAAACCCCAGCCCGAAGCCTTCACCACCCTGCAGACCAGCGCTGGCAGTTGGGACCGCTACCGCACCGCCGTGGACGTCAACACCCCGCTGGACAGCGAAGGCAAGGTGCTGTCGCGGGTCAACCTGGCGGTGGAAGACAACCACAGCTTTCGCGATCATGTGCAGAGCAAGCGGGTATTCGTCGCCCCTTCGTTCAGCTGGCAACTGGACCCGGACACCAGCCTGTTGGTGGAAAGCGAATTCGTGCGCCACAGCTCCACCTTCGACCGTGGCATTGTCGACGCTGCGGGTATGTCGCGCTCCACCTTCCTCGGCGAGCCCAACGATGGCGATATCGACAACCATAACAACCGCCTCCAGGCCACGCTTGAGCACCACCTCAACGACGCCTGGAAACTGCGCCTGGCCAGCCACTACAAACAAGGTAGCCTGTGGGGCGACGCCTCGGAAAACCGTGCGCTGAACCCCGATGGCCAGACGATCAACCGCCGCTACCGCGAACGCTCGATGGGTTGGCACGACAGCATCACCCAGCTTGAACTGCGTGGGGTATTCGACATCGGCAGTTGGCAGCATGAACTGCTGGTCGGCACCGAGTATGAGGATTACCGCAAGAAGGAACGTGTGACGGCCATCAGCGGCAGCCCTTATGCCATCGACATCTATAACCCGGTATATGGTCAGGCCAAGCCCAACGGCCTGCGCTCCGGCACGGACTTTTTCGAACAGACCAAAAGCCATGCGCTGAACCTGCAAGACCAGATCGTGTTCACCGATCGCCTGCGCGGCATGGTCGGTGCGCGTTTCGAGCATTTCGAGCAGAGCATCGACGACTTCACACGCAACGCACCTGCAAGCCGGCAGACCCACGATGCATTCACCCAGCGCGCCGGCCTGCTCTATCAGCTCACGCCGCAAGTCGGCGTGTTCGCCAACGCTTCCACTTCGTTCAAACCCAACAGCGGCCTGGGCGCCGACAACAAGCCGTTCAAGCCGGAAGAAGGCGTGGGTTACGAAGTGGGGATCAAGAGCGAACTGTTCGACGACCGCCTCAGCGCCACCCTTGCCGCGTTCCACATTGAAAAGGAAAACGTGCTCACGCTGGACCCGGCCACTAACCTCAACCGCGCCGTGGGCAAGGCGCGCAGCCAGGGCGTTGACCTGCAACTGACCGGGCAAGTGACTGACGCCGTACGGGTGATTGGCGCCTTTGCCTACATCGACGCCGAAGTCACCAAAGGCGAAAAAAGCATTCCAGCCGGCAGCCGGATTCTCGGCGTAGCCAAGCGCAGCGGCAGTCTGTTGGGCGTGTATGAATTCCAAGATGGCGTGTTGCGCGGCTCCGACTTGGGGGCGGCGTTTACCTATGTGGGCGATCGCTCCGGTGAGGCAGGCACGGGTTTCGAGCTGCCGGCGTACCACACCGTGGATCTGCTGGCCCACTACAAGGCCACGAAGAATGTGACCGTGGGCTTGAACCTCAACAATCTGTTTGATGAGAAGTACTACGAGCGGTCCTATAGCAATTACTGGATCAACCCCGGTGAACCGCGCAACCTCACGGTGAGCCTAACCTTGAACCTGTAGCGACATCAATAATGTGGGAGCTGGCTTGCCTGCGATAGCCATAGGTATCTACACATTTTTGTAGTGAGCGGGCTTGTCCCGCGCTGGGTGGCGAAGCCGCCCGATAAAGACACCGCGCAGTTTCAGACAAACCCAATCCGCCTGGTTTGGGGCCGCTTCGCAGCCCAGCGCGGGACAAGCCCGCTCACTACAGGGAGATTTGTCAGCCTTTGAAAGTTGTGTAGATACCTATGCTGCGATAGCGGTGTATCAGACAGTGATGAGCTAACTGACAGACCGCTATCGCAGGCAAGCCAGCTCCCACAATTGGATCACTACAAGGCTTGTTACAGCGTAATCGGTGCGCGCTCACACAGGGTATTGAGCGCCTTCGCCCACTGCGGATCATCATTCAGGCACGGCACCAGCACCAGCTCTTCCCCCCCCGCCTCGCGGAACTGCTCCAGCCCGCGATCGCCGATCTCTTCCAGCGTCTCGATGCAATCGGCAACAAACGCCGGGCACATCACCAGCAGCTTTTTCACGCCTTGCCTGGCCAGGGCTTCCAGGCGGGCTTCCGTGTAAGGTTCGATCCACTTGGCGCGGCCCAGGCGCGATTGGAAGGCCACCGACCATTTGTCATCCGGCAAGCCCAGACGCGCAGCGAAATCGCGGGCGACGCTGAAGCATTGTGCGCGATAGCAGGTCTTCATCACCTGGGCAGAGGCGTTCTTGCAGCAGTCCGCATCCTTGAAGCAATGCTGGCCCGTCGGGTCGAGCTTGGTCAGGTGGCGCTCAGGCAGCCCGTGGAAACTCAGCAGCAGATGGTCGTAATCCTGCTCGACATAAGACCGAGCGCTCGCCGCCAAGGCATCGAGGTATTCCGGCTGGTCGTAGAACGGCTGCAGGATCGAGAACTGCACGTCCAGCTTGTTCTCAAGCACGACCCGCTTGGCCTCTTCAACCACCGTGGTCACGGTGCTGTCGGCAAACTGCGGATACAGCGGCGCCAGGTTGACCTTGCGGATGCCTTGGGCCGCGAGGCGCGTGAGTACAGTTTCAATGGATGGCTCGCCGTAGCGCATCGCCAATTCCACGGGGCCTTGGGTCCACTGCGCCGTCATCTGCTGTTGCAGGCGGCGACTGAGCACCACCAGCGGCGAGCCCTCGTCCCACCAGATCGAGGCATACGCGTGGGCCGACTGCTCGGGCCGCTTGATCAGGATCAGCGACACCAGCAAGCGACGCACCGGCCACGGCAGGTCGATCACATAGGGGTCCATCAGGAACTGATTGAGGTAGCTGCGCACATCGGCCACCGAAGTGGACTTTGGCGAGCCCAGGTTGACCAGTAACAACGCGTGATCCGTCATGCAACATCCTATCTTCAGAGGCGGCTGGACAAGTCGTCCAGAGCCGCACGCAATTCAGTGAACTGGAAAGTGAAACCGGCGGCCAGCAACCGTTCGGGTACCGCCCTCTGCCCGCCCAGCAACAGGCCGGACAATTCGCCCAGCCCCACCTTCAACGCAAAGGCCGGCATCGGCATGAACGCCGGGCGGTGCAGCACCTGGCCCAGCGTCTTGGCAAACTCGCGATTGCGCACCGGGTGCGGCGCGCAGGCATTATAAGGACCGCTGGCGTCAGGCTGGTGCAGAAGAAAATCAATCAGGGCGATTTGATCCTTGATATGCACCCATGGCATCCACTGCCGACCGTTACCGATAGGCCCGCCCAGCGCCAGTTTGAACGGCAACAACAGGCGCGACAAAAAGCCGCCTTCGGCAGCCAGCACCAGGCCGGTGCGCACCAACACCACGCGAATACCCAGGGCTTCGGCGCGCTGGGCGGTTTCTTCCCAGGCGATGCACAACTGGCTGGGGAAATCGTCCTGCACCGGGCCGCTGGCTTCGCTCAGTTCGCGCTCGCCGCCGTCGCCGTACCAACCCACCGCCGATCCGGAAATCAATACGGCAGGTTTTTGCGCATGGCTCTCCAGCCAGGACAGCAGGGTTTCGGTGAGGCTGATGCGACTGCTCCACAGCAGCGCCTTGCGCTTATGGGTCCAGGGACGATCGGCAATCGGCGCGCCGGCCAGGTTGACGACCGCGTCCACTGCGCCGATTACCTCCTCCAGCCGAGCCACACCCAACACTTGGGCGCCGCACAAAGCGGCGACCTCTTCAGGGTGACGGCTCCATACGGTCAGGCGATGCCCTTGGGCAAGCCAGTGTTGGCAGAGTCGGCGACCGATCAAGCCGGTACCGCCGGTCAGCAAAATATGCATGGGACGCTCCTCATGTAACGTTCGCCGCCGATCACTGGTCTATTTTATAAGCAGGGATCAATGTGTAATCGGGCGTGGTTTCGGTTATAGCCGCAGCTTTAACCATAGGCCACGCCAGACAATCAGGTACGCCAAAACTTATACCAAAAAACAATATTGTACAGCTATTGGTGTCGGCGTAGCCTGTATGCAACGGTAAACGAGGCTCACCATGACTCTACCCATCGCGATTATCGGTACCGGCATCGCCGGACTTTCCGCCGCCCGAGCACTGAAAGAGGCCGGGCACCTTGTACAACTCTTCGATAAAAGCCGCGGCAGCGGCGGTCGCATGTCCAGCAAACGCAGCGATGCCGGCGCGCTGGACATGGGCGCCCAGTACTTCACCACCCGCGACCGGCGCTTCGTCAACGAAGTGCAACGCTGGCAGGCGCTGGGGGTTGCCGAGCAATGGCAACCGCAGCTCTACCATTTCAAATCCGGGCAGCTCACACCTTCCCCCGATGAGCAGATCCGCTGGGTCGGCACGCCGCGCATGAGCGCAATCACACGGGCCTTGCTCGATGATTTGCCGGTGCAGTTCGGCTGCCGTATCACCGAGGTTTTCCAAGGCAAACAGCACTGGAGTTTGCTGGATGCGGACGGCGGCAGCCACGGCCCGTTCAGCCAGGTCATCATTGCCACGCCCGCGCCACAGGCCACCGCCCTGCTAGCTGCGGCGCCCAAGCTGGCGAGCGTGGCCGCCGCGGTGAAGATGGAACCGACCTGGGCCGTCGCCCTGGCCTTCGAACAGCCGCTGGACACGCCGATGGAAGGTTGCTTCGTACAAGACAGCCCCCTCGACTGGCTCGCGCGAAACCGCAGCAAGCCAGGGCGCGACAGCAGCCTCGATACCTGGGTGCTGCATGCCACCAGCGCCTGGAGCAAGGCGCACCTGGACCTGCCCAGGGAAAGCGTGATCGAGTACCTGCACGGCGCGTTTGCCGAACTGCTGCACAGCGCCATGCCGGCGCCGTCCTTCAGCCTGGCGCACCGCTGGCTCTATGCGCGTCCGGCCGGTGCCCACGAGTTCGGCGTGCTTGCCGACGCCGACCTGGGGCTGTACGTGTGTGGCGACTGGTGCCTGTCGGGCCGGGTCGAGGGCGCATGGCTCAGTGGTCAGGAAGCCGCGCGGCGTTTGATCGAGCATCTGCAATGAACCGCATCAATCCCGCCAAATTGCTGCTGTCAAAATGGACAGCAGCACGCCCACGGAACAAAGAAAAACACTTCCTGGTCACAGAGGTGTTTCGTGACGAAGAAGGTATTGTGCTGGAGATCGAGCTGCAAGCCATCATGACCCATCGCGCTCAACGCCTCGCCTGGCAGGTTCTACAAGACGCCGACGCCTGGAAAATCGGCTGGAAATAAACCTGCCTCGAAAATACCTATACAAAAAAATTGACTTGTACAGCATCGAATCTATGATGAGATTTAGTTGTACAAGGTAAAAACCTTGTACAGGATTTTGCCGAGGGGTTGTTTATGTCCGACACCACCAAACCGAAGATCGCCATCAGCGCCTGCCTGTTGGGTGAGAACGTGCGCTTCAACGGCGGCCATAAACAATCCTTGCTGTGCAGCCAGACCCTCGTCGACTATTTCGACTTCGTGCCGTTGTGCCCTGAAGTCGCCATTGGCCTGGGCATTCCTCGCGAACCGATCCGCCTGGTCGGCGACCCCGCCCAGCCGCAGGCCGTGGGCACGGTCAATCGCGAGCTGAACGTGACCCGGCCGCTGGACGATTATGGCCGGCAAATGGCCTCGGAACACACTGACCTGTGCGGCTACATCTTTATGCAGAAATCGCCCTCCTGCGGCCTGGAGCGGGTCAAGGTGTACCGCGAAAACGGCACCCCGGTGGACGGTGGCGGGCGCGGCATTTATGCCCAGGCGTTTTGCGCGCGTCACCCCAACCTGCCGGTGGAAGAAGACGGCCGGCTGAACGACCCGGTGCTGCGGGAAAACTTCCTGACCCGCGTCTTCGTGTATGCCAGCTGGCAGCAATTGCTCGCGCGAGGCCTGACCCGCCACGGCCTGCTGGCCTTTCATTCGCGCTACAAATACTTGTTGATGGCCCACAGCCCGGCGCACTACAAAAGCCTCGGCCACCTGCTGGGCAGCATGAACAAGGACACCAACCTGGATGAACTGGCCAGTTGCTACTTCAGCGAGCTGATGACCGGCCTCACCAAGTGCGCGACCCGTGGCACCCATACCAATGTGCTGCAGCACATCAGCGGCTACCTCAAGCAAGCCATCAGCGCCGATGACAAGCAGGAAATGCAAACCGTCATCGACCAATATCGCCACGGCATCGTGCCGCTGGTGGTGCCGCTGACTCTGCTCAAACACCACTTTCGCCAGCACCCGGACCGCTATATCGCGCAGCAGGCTTATTTGCAGCCGCACCCGGAAAACCTCAGCCTACGTAATGCGATCTAGACGATGAAAGCTGCCCTGCAAGACGAACCCGGCGAAGACATCGCCCAAGCCCTCAAGGACGGCTGGCTGCCGATTCGCGAAGTGGCGCGCCAGACCGGCGTCAACGCTGTGACCCTGCGCGCCTGGGAACGCCGCTATGGCCTGATCGTGCCCCAGCGCACGCCCAAGGGGCATCGGCTGTTCAGCGCCGCGCATGTGCAACGTATCCATACCATCCTCACCTGGCTCAATCGTGGCGTACCGGTCAGCCAGGTAAAAGGCCTGATCGACTCGGCCCAGGCCCTGCCGGATGCAGTGGAAAATGAATGGCACGGCTTGCGCCAGAACCTGGTGCACGCCATCAGCGAATTGACGGAACGCCGCGTCGACGACATTTTCAACCAGGCCATGGCGCTCTATCCGCCGCGCACCTTGTGCGAGCAGTTGTTGTTGCCGCTGCTGCAGGAACTGGAACAACGCTGGCAGGGCCAGTTCGGCGCGCAGATGGAGCGAGTATTTTTCCTGTCCTGGCTGCGCAGCAAGTTCGGTGCACGCATCTACCACAACAATCGCCAGTTGCACGGTGCGCCCCTGTTGTTGGTCAATCAATCCGACCTGCCGCTGGAGCCGCATCTGTGGCTCAGCGCCTGGCTGGCCAGCAGTGCCGACTGCCCGGTGGAAGTATTCGACTGGCCGCTGCCCGCGGGTGAGCTGGCCCTGGCGGTGGAACACCTGCGACCGCGCGCGGTGCTGCTGTATTCAAGCAAGCCGATGCAGTTACCGGCGTTTGCAAAGCTGCTGGGCGGTATCGATTGCCCGAAACTGATTGTCGGACCAACGGTCTGCATCCACCACGCCGAGCTGGCGGTATTGACCCGTGACATCCCTGAATTGTTCGTCGCCGAAGAGATGTTGTCGGCGCACCAGCTATTGATCCAGCGTGGACTTCTTTAAATGCATCTGATCTGGCTGCGCACCGACCTGCGCCTGCATGACAATACCGCCTTGACCGCCGCGAGCCAGCGGGGCCCGATCGCGGCGGTGTACCTGATCACGCCCGAGCAGTGGCTGGCCCACGATGATGCGTCGTGCAAAGTCGACTTCTGGCTGCGCAACCTGCAAGCGCTGAGCAAGACGCTGGGCGCACTGAACATTCCCCTGCTGATCCGCACCGTCGCCACCTGGGACCAGGCGCCTCGCGTACTGAGCCAGCTGTGCCGCGAACTGTCGGTAGCGTCGGTGCATGTCAATGAAGAATATGGCATTCACGAAAGCCGTCGCGATGCGGCCGTGGCCAAGCTATTGGAAGAGCAAGGCGTCACTTTTCACAGCTACCTGGACCAATTGTTCTTCCAACCCGGCAGCGTGCTGACCCGAACCGGTACCTACTTCCAGGTGTTCAGCCAGTTCCGCAAGGTCTGCTATAACCGCCTGCACAGCGCCCTCCCACGGATGATTGCGCCGCCAAAGGCGCAGGCGCCGATCCCGCTCAAGAGCGATGCGATCCCGCCGACAGTCGAAGGTTTCGCACCGTCCAGCGATGCGCTGCGCGCCCTCTGGCCCGCCGGTGAAGACGAAGCCCGGCGCCGCCTCGACGCTTTCGCCGATCAACAGATCAGCTATTACAAGGACGAGCGCGACTTTCCCGCCAAACCCGGCACCAGTCAGCTCTCCGCCTACCTCGCGGCAGGCGTGGTCTCGCCACGCCAGTGCCTGCACGCCGCGCTGCAAACCAACGGCGGCGAGTTCGAAAGCGGCGACAAGGGTGCTATCACCTGGGTCAACGAACTGCTGTGGCGCGAGTTCTACAAGCACATTCTGGTGGGTTACCCGCGTGTATCGCGCCACCGTGCGTTCCGCCCCGAAACCGAGGCCGTGGCCTGGCGCAACGCGCCCGGGGAACTCGCGGCCTGGCAGCAAGCGCGCACCGGCCTGCCGATCATCGATGCCGCCATGCGGCAATTACTCGAAACCGGCTGGATGCACAACCGCCTGCGCATGGTCGTGGCGATGTTCCTGACCAAGAACCTGTTGATCGATTGGCGCGAAGGCGAGCGCTTCTTTATGCGTCACTTGATCGACGGCGACCTGGCCGCCAACAACGGTGGCTGGCAATGGAGTTCGTCCACCGGCACCGACTCGGCGCCGTACTTCCGCATATTCAGCCCGTTGAGCCAGTCGGAGAAGTTCGACAGCGAAGGCCTCTTCATCAAACGCTGGCTGCCGGAACTGGCAGCGTTGAATAAAAAGGATGTGCATAATCCCGAAGCCGCTGGCGGCCTGTTTGGCGTAGCCGATTACCCACGTCCGATTGTCGACCTGAAAAAATCCCGTGACCGCGCGTTGGCCGCTTTCCGCAGCCTGCCGTCGCGCCACGCTGCAGGCGGCGAGCATGAGTGATTTATGTCCGCACGTTGGTCTGGCAGCCGCAGGGCCTGCACGGCAGGTTAAAAAAAGAAACGAATTGAAATTCGCCAGACTCCATATCCGTGGGGGGCAGTGGGTGCAGGCTTGCGCGCGTAAGGTTTACCGCCACTTGAAGAGGAGAATCGGATGAGCCTGACACCGCGCCGTTATTGGTTGACGGGCGCCAGCAATGGCATCGGCGCCGCGCTGGCCGTGGAGTTGCTCAACAGCGGCGCCCATGTGGCGCTCAGCTCTCGCACCAAGGGCCCTTTGGAAGCGCTCGCCCAACGTTATCCCGGCCAGGTGCTGGTGGTGGCTGGCGACCTGACCAACAGCCAGACCGTGCGCGAGATCGGCGAACGTATCGGTGTGGTCTGGGGCTCGCTGGACACGGTGATCATCAATGCCGGCACCTGCGAGTACGTGGACGCCCGACAGTTTGATTCCTCGATCATCGAACACGTGGTGCGCACCAACCTGCTGGCGAGCAGCTATTGCATCGAAGCCGCCCTGCCGCTGTTGCGCGCCGGTCACAGTCCGCACCTGGTCGGCGTCGCCAGCGCCGTGACCTGCCTGGCGATGCCGCGCGCCGAAGCCCACGGCGGGGCCAAGGTCAGCTTGCGTTACCTGTTCGACTCCCAGCGCAGCAGCGTGGCGCCGGACAACATCGACGTCACGGTAATCAGCCCGGGTTTTGACGCCCCACCGCTGACCGACCGCGATGACTTTCCCATGCCTCTCAATTGGTCGGCGGACAAAGCCGCGAAGCATATTTTCGCCACGCTGGAAAAACGCCCGCTGGAAATCGCCTTCCCTGCGCTGTCTATCGCGACCCTCTGGCCGCTGTCGAAACTGCCGGACCGCGCGCAGCTCATTATTGGCAAGCGCATGTCACGCAACCCGCCGCCGAGAAAGGACGACCGGTGAAGATCGCCACCAACCCAGCGACAAACGGCCGTACTTTTACTTGCAGCTTGCCGCTCAAAGCTTGAAGCTGCGGCCATGACCCACATCCCCCACACCCAAATCGCCGAACCCGCCGTCACCTGCTCCACGTGCGCGGCCTGTTGCTGCCAGCTGGAAGTCATGCTGATCACCGACACGGGCGTACCGGAGCGCTATATCGACACCGACGACTGGGGCGGCGAAGTGATGCTGCGCCTGGACGATGGATGGTGCGCGGCGCTGGACCGAGACACGATGATGTGTACGATTTACGAGCGACGGCCGCTGATTTGCCGGGAGTTCGAGATGGGCGCGCCGGAGTGCCTGGAAGAGCGCAAGGGGATTGCGACGGCGTATCGCTGATGGTGGTTGAGTTGAGCGCTAAATGTGGGAGCGGGCTTGCTCGCGAAAGCGGTGTATCAGTCAGACATGTATCAACTGACACACCGCTTTCGCGAGCAAGCCCGCTCCCACAGGGGGGCTTCGGTGCTCCGGAGAACTACAGCGGCATGGTGTAGTGCAGCGAGTAACTCTCTACCCCATCGTTGTTGCTGCTGATGCCTGCATTGGAATAATGCGTGGCACGAATGCCCACTTCATGCCCGCCGGTAAAGCGCAGGCCGAAACCCAGGCGGTCTTCGAACTGGAAAGCCTGGCCGATGTTGTTGTCTTCCAGTTTGGTGCGGGAGAACACGGCCACGCCGATGCCGGCTTCGATGTAAGGCTTGACCGACTGCCCGGCAAACTCATACACAAAGACTGGCGAGAACGACAGGCTGCTCGCGCCCGCACGGTCATCACCTTCCCAATAGGTATAGGCACCGCTCCAGTAACCGGTCAGGCGACCTGTGTCGCTTTGCATCCAGCTCTTGTCCCAGTCCGACGTCAACCCCAACCGATAGGTCAGCGTCGAATCACTGGTGGCGCCCAGACCAAACTCCAGCCCGGCCGCTTGCGCCGAAAAAGAGTGTCCCATTACCGCGGCCGCAAGCGCAGCCAAACAGAGAAAACGCTTCATATGAAACATCCCTTCTAACGACGTTGTAAGATTTTATTTACCGGCTAACTTGCTATAGAAGTCGCCGTTAATGCAGAAGTTCAGTGGAAAACCGTGTTTATTTCACGAAATTTTCACGACCCGAAATTACCCACATTTCCGGGAAATTTCCATAGTGTAGGTAGGATGTTTCTGAAATGAGGCACATCCCCACTGGTCCAGAACCGTGCAGGCGCAGGGTTGCCGACGGCCAGCAGGTCGCGCTCGCCCAGCAAACGCTTGAGCTGACGGGCCACGGCGGCGCCGGTGTCGATGAGAATGATGTTGGAAGGCAGCATCTGGGCCAGGAGCGGCTTGAGGAAGGGATAGTGGGTGCAACCCAGGATGATGGTGTCGCAACCGGCGCTGAGCAGCGGCTCGATGTAGCCCTGCAACATCTGGCGCAGGATGGGGCTGTTCAGGTCGCCGGTTTCAATCAGTTCCACCAGGCCCGGGCAGGGCTGGGTGATGACCCGCACATCGGTGGCAAAGCGGTCCAGCAGCGCAGCGAACTTGGCGCTCTGCAGGGTGCCGGTGGTGGCGAGCACGCCGACCACGCCGCTGCGGGTGGCGGCGGCCGCGGGTTTGACAGCAGGTTCCATGCCCACCAGCGGCCAGTCGGGGTACTCCTGGCGTAGCTCGGCAACCGCCGCGACGGTTGCGGTGTTGCAGGCAATCACAAACGCCTTGGCGCCCTGCTCGCGAAAAAATGCCGCGACTTGCCGCGAACGCTCACGAATAAAGGCCGGGGTTTTCTCGCCATAGGGGATGTGCCCGCAGTCGGCCACATACAGCAGCGACTCATGGGGCAGTAGCTGCTGGATCTCGTCCAATACCGACAAGCCGCCGACACCGGAATCGAACACACCAATGGGCGCGTCCTTAACCATGCTCGGTCCCACATACGCTGCAACCGGGGTCGCGCTTGACGCGCAACTCGCGAAAACGCGTGGTCAAGGCATCGATGAGCAACAAGCGGCCGACCAGGAGTTCACCGAAACCGGCCAGCAATTTCAGGGCTTCCAGGGCTTGCAGGCTACCGACCAGTCCCACCAGCGGGCCGACTACGCCCGCTTCGCTGCAAGTGAGTTCGGTATCGCTGCCGTGCCCGTATAAACAGTGGTAGCACGGGCTTTCGGCGCGACGCGGGTCGAATACGGACAGTTGGCCTTCAAGGCGAATCGCCGCGCCGCTGATCAAAGGCTTGCCCGCGGCGACGCAGGCCGCATTGACCGCTTCGCGGGTAGAGAAGTTGTCGCTGCAATCGAGTACCACATCCACCGCTTCTACCGCCGCCGCCAGGGAGTCGGCATCCAGTGCGGCGCGGTGGGCGATCAGTGTGATCCCGGGGTTGATGGCGGTGAGGCGGCGCAGGGCAGAATCGACCTTGGTCTGCCCAATGCTATCGGTGTCGTGGATGATCTGGCGCTGCAGGTTGGTCAGGTCGACGGTGTCGAAGTCCGCCAGATGCAACTCGCCCACACCGGCGGCGGCCAAGTACAGCGCAACGGGTGCGCCCAGCCCGCCGAGGCCGACGATCAACGCGCGGCTGTTTTTCAGACGCAATTGGCCGTCGATGTCGACATGCTGCAACAGGATTTGCCGGCTGTAGCGCAACAGCTCCTCATCGCTCAACACGGCCGGCGCCCCAGGCTGATACGCTCGTGGCCGCCGAGGTCGATGCGGCTGTGTACGTCCTCGAAACCCTCGCTCAACAGCAGGTCGCGCACCGCTGAAGCCTGGTCGTAACCGTGCTCCAGCAGCAGCCGGCCGCCGGCATTCAGGTGGGCCGGCGCTTGTTTGATAATGTGGCGCAGGTCGTCCAGGCCGTCATGACCGGCCACCAGCGCGCTGGCCGGTTCAAAGCGCACATCGCCCGCCGCCAGGTGCGGGTCGTTGTCGGCAATGTACGGCGGGTTGCTGATGATAAGGTCATAGACCTGGCCTTGCAGGGCGCTGAACCAATGACTGTTCAGTACGCTGGCGTTATTGAGGTGCAGGCGCTGGCGATTGCGTTCGGCCAAGGCCACGGCTTCCAGCACGCGGTCGACGGCAGTAACCCGCCAGGCCGGACGCTCACTCGCCAGGGCCAAGGCAATGGCGCCACTGCCGGTGCCGAGGTCAAGGACCTTGGCGGGCGTGGCGGGCAATAACTGCAGGGCGGCTTCCACCAGCAATTCGGTATCCGGACGCGGGATCAGCGTATGAGGCGCGACCTCCAGGTCCAGCTTCCAGAACCCCTGCTGGCCCAGGATATAAGCCACCGGTTCACCACCACGACGGCGCTGCAGGTAACCGGCAAAGGCCAGCGCGTCTTCACTGCTGACGATTTTCTCCGGCCAGGTATGCAGGTAGCTGCGCGATTTGCCTAAAGCTGCCGCCAGCAACAATTCGGCGTCCAGGCGTGCGGTCGGCGAATCGGGCAGGTCGGCGGCGCGCAGCAGGCTGGCGATGATGGTCATTTAATCACCTGCTTATTCGCCTATCGCCGCGAGCTGATCGGCCTGGTACTCGGCGAGCAACGGCTCGATCACCGCATCCACGCCACCGGCGAGGATCTCGTCGAGGGAATACAGGGTGAGGTTGACCCGGTGGTCGGTCACCCGGCCTTGGGCAAAATTGTAGGTACGGATGCGCTCGGAGCGATCGCCCGAGCCCACCAGCAGCTTACGCTCGCTGGCGATCGCGTTGGCGGCGGCGCTGGTCTGCTGGTCGTTGAGCTTGGCCGACAGCCAGGACATGGCGCGTGCACGGTTTTTATGCTGGGAACGTTCTTCCTGGCACTCGACCACAATGCCGGAAGGCAAGTGAGTGATGCGGATCGCCGAATCGGTCTTGTTGACATGCTGGCCACCGGCGCCCGACGAGCGGTAGGTGTCGACGCGCAAGTCGGCCGGGTTGATCTCGATGGCTTCCTGTTCGTCCGGCTCGGGCAAAACGGCGACGGTGCAGGCCGAGGTATGGATACGGCCTTGGGATTCGGTCGCCGGCACGCGCTGGACGCGGTGCGCGCCGGACTCGAATTTGAGCTTGCCGTAGACGTTATCGCCTTCGACTCGGGCGATGACTTCTTTATAGCCGCCATGCTCGCCTTCGTTTTCAGACAGGATCTCGACCCGCCAGCCGCGACGCTCGGCATAACGCGAATACATGCGGAACAGGTCGCCCGAGAAGATCGCCGCCTCGTCGCCGCCGGTACCGGCACGGATTTCAAGGAACACGTTGCGCCCGTCATTCGGGTCCTTGGGCAGCAGCATGCGTTGCAGGTCGCCTTCCAGCTCGGCCAGTTTTTCCTTGGCTTCGCGGACTTCTTCCACGGCCATTTCTCGCATGTCCGGGTCGTTGTCTTTGAGCAGCGCTTGGGCGCCTTCAAGGTCGGCCTGCACTTTCAGCAGGTTTTTATACGTCGCCACAACAGGCTCGACTTCGGCGTATTCCTTGGAATAGGCGCGGAACTTGGCTTGATCGGAGATGACCTCACCATCGCCGAGCAAGGCGGTCAGTTCTTCGAAACGGTCCTGGAGCACGTCCAGTTTATTGAGCAGTGACGCTTTCATTGCAGTTTTTTATCCGAAGAGCTATCTGGCGCGCCCTCACCGAGGGCAAAGAGTTCCTGGGCCATGGCCAGCGCATCGAGGCGGCCTTCGGCGGTCAGCTTTTTTAATTGTACGCTGGGCGCGTGGAGCAACTTGTTGGTGAGGCCGCGGGCCAATTGCATCAGCACGTCTTCAGCGCTGCTGCCGTTGGCCAGCAAGCGCTGGGCCTTGACCAGCTCCTCGTCGCGCAGGCGTTCGCCTTGCTGACGATACGCCTTGAGCACGTCCACCGCCGCCAATTCGCGAAGGCGCACCATGAAGTCTTCGGCGCCGGTGCTGACCATTTCCTCGGCCGCCTGGGCAGCGCCCTGGCGGCTCTTGAGGTTTTCGGCGACCACTTCATGCAGGTCGTCGACGCTGTACAGGTAAACGTCGTCCAACTCGCCGACTTCGGGTTCGATGTCCCGGGGAACGGCGATATCCACCATAAAGATAGGTTTGTGCTTGCGCAGCTTCAGCGCGCTTTCGACCGCGCCTTTGCCCAAAATCGGCAACTGGCTGGCGGTGGAGCTGATGACGATGTCGCTGCGCACCAGCTCGGCCGGGATATCCGCCAACAGCACTGCATGCGCACCGAACTGCTCGGCGAGAATGCTGGCGCGCTCCAGGGTGCGGTTAGCGACCACGATACGCTTTACGCCCAGCTCATGCAGATGACGGGCGACCAGGGTGATGGTCTCACCGGCGCCGATCAAAAGGGCCTGGCTGCGTTGCAAGTCGCTGAAAATCTGCTTGGCCAGGCTGACCGCGGCAAAGGCCACGGACACCGGGTTTTCGCCAATGGCGGTGTCGGTGCGCACCTGCTTGGCCGAGTTGAACGTGGCCTGGAACAGGCGCCCCAGCAGCGGACCGACGGTGCCGGCCTCACGCGCCACGGCGTAGGCGGATTTCATCTGGCCCAGGATCTGCGGCTCTCCCAACACCAGCGAATCAAGACCGGCGGCCACACGCATCATGTGACGAACGGCCGCATCCTCTTCATGCACATAGGCGCTTGCGCGCAGGTCGTCGAGGTCCAGATGGTGATAATCGGCCAGCCAGCGCAGCACGACATCCGCCGAGAGATGCTCCTGTTCTATATAAAGCTCGCTGCGATTGCAGGTCGAAAGGATCGCAGCTTCGCGACTGTCGGTGAGCCGGCAGAGCTGCTGCAGGGCCTCAACCAACTGCTCCGGCGTAAACGCCACGCGCTCGCGCACGTCTACGGAGGCAGTCTTGTGGTTAATACCGAGTGCGAGGAAGGCCATTCAATATCGCTGATGATGTCGGGAAGCCGACAATTGTCCTACTTCGAAAGATTCAGAACAACCACCGTCGTCTATTGTCCCTATACGTTGTGCCTATAAAGGCATCCATTGAGACTCGGTTATGTTTGGCCGAAGGCTTGTGTCATGATGATCCGACCGCAGGTTAGTCGTCCTCTTCCTATATGAATAGATCTTCCGCGTTGCTCCTTGCTTTTGTCTTCCTCAGCGGCTGCCAGGCCATGGCACCCGTGTCGCCGGACGGTACGCCGCCGGTGGAAGACAGCACCCCCGCCCCTGAAAAGCCCAAGGTTTATTCCTCGTTCAGTGAAGAAACGGTGTTCAGCCTGCTGAGCGCGGAGCTGGCCGGCCAGCGCAATCGCTTTGATATTGGGCTGGATAACTACGTGACCCAGGCCATCAATACCCAGGATCCGGGGATTTCCGAGCGCGCGTTTCGCATCGCCGAGTACCTGGGCGCCGACCAGGCTGCGCTGGACACGTCGCTGATCTGGGCGAAAAACGCGCCGGATGATCTGGAAGCACAGCGGGCGGCGGCCATTCAACTGGCGCGCGCCGGGCGCTATGACGACTCCATGGCGTATATGGAGAAAGTCCTGCAGGGCAAGGGCGACACCCATTTCGATTTTCTCGCGCTGTCGGCCGCAGACACCGACCAGGACACGCGCAACGGCCTGATGAAGAGTTTCGACCGCCTGCTGCAAAAACACCCGAAGAACAGCCAGCTGATTTTCGGCAAGGCCTTGCTGCTGCAGCAGGACGACGAAGCCGACGCGGCGCTCAAGCTGCTGGAACAGAACCCGCCGGAAGAAGGCGAAATCGCCCCGATTCTGCTGCGCGCACGTTTGTTGCAGAACCTCAGTCGCGGCAAGGAAGCGATTCCGCTGCTGGAAAAAAGCATCAAGAAGTACCCGGATGACAAACGCCTGCGCCTGACCTACGCGCGGATGCTGGTGGAGCAGGACCGCATGGAGGACGCCAAGGTGCAGTTCTCCAGTCTTGTCCAGCAATACCCGGACGACGACGAACTGCGCTACTCCCTGGCACTGGTGTGCCTGGAAGCGAAGGCCTGGGATGAGGCCAAGGGTTATCTTGAAGAGTTGATCCAGCGTGAAAGCCATGTGGACTCGGCGCACTTGAACCTTGGCCGTATCGCCGAGGAACGCAACGATCCGCAGGGCGCGCTGCTTGAGTACGCCCAGGTCGGCCCCGGCAACGATTACCTGCCGGCTCAATTGCGCCAGGCCGATATCCTGATGGGCAACGGGCGCACCGACGAGGCGGAAAAGCGCCTGGCCGCGGCCCGCGATGCCGAACCGGACTACGCGATCCAGCTGTACCTGATCCAGGCCGAGACCTTGTCGGCCAACAATCAGGGCGAGCGCGCCTGGAAAGTGCTGCAACAAGCCTTGCTGCAATTCCCCGACGATTTGAACCTGCTCTACACCCGCGCCATGCAGGCGGAGAAACGCAATGACCTGGGGCAGATGGAAAAGGACCTGCGCCTGATCATCAAGCGCGACCCGGACAACGCCATGGCTCTCAACGCCTTGGGTTACACCTTGTCCGACCGCACCACGCGCTACGCCGAAGCCAAGGCACTGATCGAGCAAGCCCACAAGCTCAACCCGGAAGACCCCGCCGTGCTCGACAGCCTGGGTTGGGTGAATTACCGCCTGGGCAACCTGGATGAAGCCGAACGCTTGCTGCGCCAGGCGCTGGAGCGCTTCCCCGACCACGAAGTCGCCGCACACCTGGGCGAAGTGCTGTGGGCCAATGGCAAGCAACGCGAAGCGCGTCAAATCTGGGCAAAATTCCTCAAGGAACAGCCCGAAAGCCCCATCCTGCGCAGCACCATCAAGCGCCTGACCGGATCCGAGACCCTTTAAGCTTATGTTCTTGCGCCACGTTGTCATGTTGAGCTTCATCGCCCTGCTCGTCGGTTGCGCGGGTTTTGGCGCCCGCGAATCCGTTGAGGGCCAGGGCAACCCGGCGCAATGGAAGCAGCACAAGGACCAGCTCAGCAGTATCGATGGCTGGCAGATCGAAGGCAAAGTGGGGGTGCGCGCCCCGAAAGACTCCGGCAGCGGCACCTTGTTCTGGCTGCAACGCCAGGACTACTACGACATTCGCCTGTCGGGTCCGCTGGGCCGTGGCGCCGCGCGCCTGACCGGCCGTCCGGGGCAAGTCAGCCTTGAGGTGGCCAACCAGGGCCGCTACGAAGCGACCTCGCCCGAGGCGTTGCTGGAAGAACAGATAGGCTGGAAGCTGCCGGTGTCGCACCTGGTCTGGTGGGTACGTGGCCTGCCCGCGCCCGATAGCAAGAGCCGCCTGACCCTCAACGGCGACAGCCGCCTGGCCAGCCTGGAACAGGATGGCTGGCAGGTCGAATACTCAAGCTACGTGGAACAAGGCGGTTACTGGCTACCCGAGCGTATCAAGCTGCATGGCACCGACCTGGACGTCACGCTGGTGATCAAGGACTGGCAGCCGCGCAAGCTGGGGCAATGACGTGTCCGGACAAACATTGACCCTGCCCTCCCCGGCCAAGCTGAATCTGATGCTGCACATTCTCGGTCGCCGCGAAGACGGCTACCACGAATTGCAGACGCTGTTTCAGTTTCTCGACTACGGCGACGAACTGACCTTCGCCGTACGCGACGACGGCGTGATCCGGCTGCATACCGAATTCGAAGGCGTCCCTCACGACAGCAACCTGATTGTGAAGGCTGCGAAAAAACTTCAGGAACAGTCCGGCTGCACGCTGGGCATTGATATCTGGATCGATAAGATCCTGCCCATGGGCGGCGGCATCGGTGGCGGCAGCTCGAACGCCGCGACCACATTGCTCGGCCTGAACCACTTGTGGCAGCTGGGCTGGGACCATGATCGCCTTGCCGCGCTGGGCCTGACACTGGGTGCCGACGTCCCGGTTTTCGTGCGTGGGCACGCGGCTTTCGCCGAGGGCGTGGGCGAAAAACTGACCCCTGAATTCCCCGAAGAGCCGTGGTACGTCGTGCTTGTTCCGCAAGTATCTGTAAGTACAGCAGAAATTTTTTCAGATCCGCTGTTGACACGTAACACTCCTCCCATTAAAGTGCGCCCCGTTCCCAAGGGAAACAGTCGAAATGACTGCTTACCGGTTGTAGCAAGGCGTTATCCAGAGGTACGTAACGCTTTGAATTTGTTAGGTAAATTTACCGAAGCAAAATTAACCGGAACTGGAAGTTGTGTGTTTGGGGGCTTCCCAAGCAAAGCTGAAGCTGATAAAGTCTCGGCCCTTCTTACAGAGACCCTTACAGGGTTTGTAGCAAAGGGAAGCAACGTTTCGATGTTGCATCGCAAGCTGCAAAATCTGCTCTAAAGGAATCGAGTGCCAGGCACTCGTTGCAACAGATACAGGGGCGTCGCCAAGCGGTAAGGCAGCAGGTTTTGATCCTGCCATGCGTTGGTTCGAATCCAGCCGCCCCTGCCATTTTCCATACTCATCCAGGTTACCCTCAGCCTCTAGGTACTGCGCGTGTCCAAGATGATGGTCTTTACGGGGAACGCCAACCCCGATCTGGCTCGACGTGTCGTACGTCAGCTGCATATCCCTCTCGGTGACATCTCTGTCGGTAAGTTCTCCGACGGCGAAATTACCGCCGAGATCAATGAAAACGTTCGCGGTAAAGACGTCTTCATTATTCAGCCGACCTGCGCTCCGACCAACGATAACCTGATGGAACTCGTCGTGATGGCTGATGCCTTCCGCCGCTCCTCAGCGACTCGAATCACAGCTGTAATCCCTTACTTTGGTTATGCCCGTCAGGATCGCCGTCCGCGTTCCGCACGTGTGGCTATCAGCGCGAAAGTCGTGGCTGACATGCTCACCGTGGTAGGCATCGATCGTGTTCTCACGGTTGACCTGCACGCTGACCAAATCCAGGGGTTCTTCGATATTCCAGTAGATAACATCTACGGCTCCCCTGTCCTGGTGGATGACATCGAAGACCAGCGCTTTGAAAACCTGATGATCGTGTCCCCGGACATTGGTGGCGTCGTGCGTGCACGGGCTGTTGCCAAATCCCTGGGCGTGGACCTCGGGATCATCGACAAACGCCGCGAGAAAGCCAATCACTCCGAAGTGATGCATATCATCGGTGATGTCGAAGGGCGTACCTGTATTCTGGTTGATGACATGGTCGACACCGCCGGTACCCTGTGCCACGCGGCCAAAGCCTTGAAAGAGCACGGCGCGGCTAAAGTCTTCGCCTACTGCACACACCCTGTGCTGTCTGGCCGAGCGATCGAGAACATCGAAAATTCCATGCTGGACGAACTGGTGGTGACTAACACCATCCCGTTGTCCGCTGCTGCACAAGCCTGTTCGCGTATCCGTCAATTGGATATCGCACCGGTTGTTGCCGAGGCGGTTCGCCGCATCAGCAATGAAGAATCGATCAGCGCGATGTTCCGTTAAGGGTCAAACCTTCGGTACATCCTCTGACGAAAAGCGCCCCGCCCCGACATTCTGTTGGGGCGGGGCTTTTTTGCCCATGTCGAGTCCGGCGCTGGTCGCAAACGCCGCTCGATGATGGCTATTTTGGAGATACAACATGAATGACTTTACTCTGAACGCCCAAGCGCGTACTGACCTGGGGAAAGGTGCGAGCCGCCGCCTGCGTCACGCCGCCAACATCCCGGCCGTTGTATACGGTGGCAACAAGCCTGCTGAATCCGTGACCATCCTGTCCAAGGAAATCGCCAAGCTGTTCGAAAACGAAGCTGCCTACAGCCACGTGATCGAGCTGAATGTCGACGGCGCCAAGCAGAACGTTATCGTTAAAGCAATGCAGCGTCACCCGTCCAAGCAGTTCATCATGCACGCTGACTTCGTTCGCGTTGTTGCCGGCCAGAAACTGACCGCCATCGTGCCTGTACACTTTGTAGGCGAAGAAGCTCCGGTCAAGAAAGGTGGCGTTGTTTCCCACACCACCACCGAGCTGGAAGTGACCTGCCTGCCGAAAGACCTGCCTGAGTTCATCGAAGTCGACTTGTCGGCTGCTGAAATCGGCACCATCATTCACCTGTCCGACCTCAAGGCCCCTAAAGGCGTTGAGTTCGTTGCACTGGCTCACAACGACGACAAGGCTGTTGCCAACGTCCACGCGCCACGTGTTGTAGCTGAAGATGAAGCTGGCGAACCCGCTGCAGAGTAATAATCTCTGCAACGAAGGAGCATGAGGAAACATCGCGGACCGAAACGTAGCGAGAAAGCGGGCGATAACGCGGCGTTTACTCTTGAGTAAATGATGTAATGTCGTCCACTTTCGCCGCACTCAGGTCTGGCGATGTTATCCACAACTCCAAAGGAAGGGCTCCTGTCGTGACTGCCATTAAACTGATCGTTGGCCTGGGAAATCCAGGCGCCGAATACGAACAGACCCGGCATAACGCGGGGGCCCTTTTTGTTGAGCGCATCGCCCACGCACAAGGTGTGAACCTTGCGGTCGATCGCAAATATTTTGGCCTGACCGGGCGTTTCTCGCACCAGGGTCAGGATGTTCGTCTGCTGATACCCACCACCTACATGAACCGCAGCGGCCAGGCGGTCGCAGCGCTTGCGGGGTTCTTCCGGATCAAACCCGAAGAGATCCTGGTGGCCCATGACGAACTGGACCTGCCGCCCGGCGTTGCCAAGCTCAAGCTGGGCGGCGGGCATGGCGGGCACAACGGCCTGCGCGACATCATCGCGCAGCTGGGTAATCAGAATAATTTCTACCGTCTGCGGCTTGGCATTGGCCACCCAGGCGTTGCCAGTATGGTTTCAAATTTCGTCCTGGGTCGTGCGCCACGCGCCGAACAGGAAAAACTCGATGCCAGCATCGACTTTGCCCTCGGCGTGCTGCCGGATATCTTCGCCGGTGAATGGAACCGCGCGATGAAAAACCTGCACAGCCAGAAGGCCTGACTCTTACCGAGGGGAAACACCATGGGATTCAATTGCGGCATCGTCGGCCTGCCCAACGTCGGCAAATCCACCCTGTTCAACGCCTTGACCAAGTCCGGTATTGCAGCGGAGAACTTCCCCTTCTGCACCATCGAGCCCAACAGCGGCATCGTGGCCATGCCTGACCCGCGCCTGGCGGCGTTGGCGGCCATCGTCAACCCCAAGCGCATCCTGCCGACCACCATGGAATTCGTCGACATCGCCGGCCTGGTAGCCGGTGCCTCGAAGGGTGAAGGCCTGGGCAACAAGTTCCTCGCCAACATCCGTGAGACCGATGCCATCGCCCACGTAGTCCGCTGCTTTGAAGACGAGAACGTGATCCACGTCTCCAACAGCGTCGACCCCAAGCGCGACATCGAGATCATCGACCTGGAGCTGATCTTCGCCGACCTCGACAGCTGCGAGAAGCAACTGCAGAAAGTCGCGCGCAACGCCAAGGGCGGTGACAAGGATGCAGTGGTCCAGAAAGGCCTGCTGGAGCAGTTGATCGCTCACTTCACTGAAGGCAAGCCAGCACGCAGCTTGATGAAGAACATGAGTGCCGACGAAAAAGCGGTGATCAAGGGCTTCCACCTGCTGACCACCAAGCCGGTGATGTACATCGCCAACGTCGCTGAAGACGGCTTCGAAAACAACCCGCTGCTGGACGTGGTCAAGGCCATCGCCGACGAAGAAGGTGCGATCGTAGTCCCGGTGTGCAACAAGATCGAAGCGGAAATCGCCGAACTCGATGACGGCGAAGAAAAAGACATGTTCCTCGAAGCCCTGGGCCTGGAAGAGCCTGGCCTGAACCGCGTGATCCGCGCCGGCTACGAAATGCTGCATCTGCAGACTTACTTCACCGCCGGTGTCGAAGAAGTCCGCGCCTGGACCGTCAAGGTCGGCGCCACCGCGCCACAGGCCGCTGGTGTGATTCACACGGACTTCGAGAAGGGCTTCATCCGCGCCGAAGTGATCGCGTACAACGACTTCATTCAGTACAAGGGTGAAGCGGGTGCCAAGGAGGCGGGCAAGTGGCGTTTGGAAGGTAAGGAATACATCGTCAAAGATGGCGATGTGATGCACTTCCGTTTCAACGTATAAGTATTACCTGCGGTTTACGCCGTAAATAAAAGCCGATGCAGTGCATCGGCTTTTTTGTGGGTGACTGTTTATGAATTTTAACGTTACCCCCTCAGCTAAGGCTGGATCAACTTCAGATTTATCCTGCCCACTTATTCGCCCTCTGCAACTACCCAACTAACAATCTAATTTATCCTACACACTCTGGACAAATTACGACAACGAGAGCAAGTGACAACACTTATAAAATTCGATCTACTGGAGTAAGCCTGCGATCCGTATCCCAATATTGATTATGGAGTAATCATTCGATGTCGGCGTTCGACCACATGGAAAATGAGACGGATATCTCCCTGATTGACGATCCAGATATTAAGAGCCTGTTGAGCAGCACTGCTACGCTCAATATTGACATCTTATTGTTGGGGGAAACCGGCACTGGCAAGGATACCTTGGCGCAGCGCATTCATCACCTCTCCGGCCGACGGGGTAACTTCATCGCCGTAAACTGTGCAGCTATCCCGGAAAGCCTCGCCGAAAGCCAATTGTTCGGTGTCAACAGCGGCGCTTATACCGGCGCGATGCAATCGCGGGCCGGCTATGTAGAGGCCGCCCATCTAGGCACCTTGTACCTTGATGAAATCGATAGCATGCCGCTGTCGCTCCAAGCCAAGCTGCTGCGAGTACTGGAGTCTCGAGGGGTCGAACGGCTGGGCTCGACCCGATTCATCGCGGTGGATATGCGTGTCATCGCTTCTGCACAGCAGTCTCTGCATGAGATGGTGGAACGAGGTGCCTTCCGACGGGATCTGTATTTTCGCCTGAACGTCGTCAATATTTGTCTTCCTCCTCTGCGGGAGCGGCGGGAACTTATTATTCCCTTGTTCCTGAGCATGATCAAACAAGAGGCCGAGGCCTTCAACTGCCCTGTGCTGACGCCAGCAGGCACGCTGTTGCAGCAACTGCTCTGCCACCGATGGCTGGGTAACGTTCGCGAACTTCGCTCAGCCGCCAAGCGCTTCGTTTTGGGCTTGACCCCGCTCCCTACAAGCCATACACCACAGGCAGAGACCCATTTGAAGGCACGCCTCCAACAGATCGAAAAAGTATTGATCGAGGAGTCGCTGCAGCGTCATGAACATAGCGTCGACAGTGCCGCGACAGAGTTGGGGGTCGCACTTCGCACGCTTTACTATCGAATGAAACAATTGAAAATACTTCCCCCTTGAAAGCAAGCGGAAATATTCAAGTTAGGCCCAAATCCCCTGCCCGCCCTTTCAAACACTGAAACATTTACAAACAGGTACTTTGTAAAAAATCAGGAACGAACCTCACAGCGCCAGCCACCTAGGATACGAGCAGACACAACCGCTCACAAACAGTGCAGGCGCTGGACAAACAACATCTGCACGTCATCCTATCTAATACGAAGGTGGCTTAAATGACTATTCCAAGCAATGATGCAGACACCAAAAGGTTGACCGAGGCTGGAGATTGGTCCAGGAAACAACAAACTGACATTGCCATAGAGAAATTGAAAGAGAACGTCGCACTCTCGTTAACGACCAAAGCGGTCGACTTCTCCACCGCGCTCGCCAACGTAGTTGGCAAAGTGACGTATTCACGTTAAGCAACCCCCACCTCCCCAGCCGACGCTGGGGAGAACACTGTCACCAACATCGCTGCATTAGACAGGCTCATGGGAGTTTCATATGTACATCGACGACGCAGAGCGCGTGCAAAAAAGATCCGGGGATGCTCAGGCTGAATCGCCCGCTGCATTTAACGAGATCTCCGATGTGGATTTCTTCAACGCGCAACTTGATCCTACCGCAGGGCACTACAAAAGAATCGCCCCCTCTATGCCCGATAACCTATTCAATCTTAGCGTTTCCGAGTCGCCGTTCAGGCGCGTGAAAAGAGGGGTGGATGACAGGCTGCGGAACAAGCAGACCGAGGATTCCATGGCGCTGCCACACTCACTTGCTCTCGCAAACTTTGCAGTGGTGAGTCGAGTCAAGGTGCTCGGCACGCTGGTGAAAGGCATTGATAAAATCTCCAACATGGCATAGCCGCATGCATCGCTATCTCTCCATCACGCTCTTTTGCCTATCGACATTGATGCTCGCCGGCTGCGGTGAGAGTGTAGAACTCCATCGCCAGTTGTCCGAACAAGACGCCAACGAAGTCATTGCTGAATTGGCGGACAAGAAGATCCGCGCCGAGAAGGTTGCGGCAAAGGACGGTGTGGTTGTTCGCGTCCGGGCAAACGACATCAGCCGAGCTGTTCGTACGCTGGAGGCCGTCGGTCTGCCCAAAGTAGGCCGCTCCACCTTAGGCGATATCTTTCGCAAGGAGGGGGTAATTTCCACCCCGCTGGAAGAACGGGCGCGCTATATCTATGCACTGTCACAAGAATTGGAGGCCACCCTGTCGAAGATCGATGGCGTGATCGTTGCGCGTGTCCATGTTGTGCTACCTGAGCGCGTAGCGCCCGGAGAACCCGTACAACCGGCATCCGCCTCGGTGTTCATCAAGCATGATCCGCGACTGGACCCCGACAACATTCAACCTCGCGTGCGAAGGATGGTTGCCAGCAGCATCCCCGGTATGGCCTCAGCGATAGAAAACACGCAAAAACTGACCGTCGTTTTCGTGCCCGCTACCGCCTATCAGGAGAAGCAGCAACTCACCTACCTCGGGCCCTTCCTGGTACCGGAGCAGGATCTCGTGTTCTGGCGCAGCAGTCTCATCGCGCCCTTTATCGCCTTCGCGCTGGGAGGCGCTGCATGGTTATTCTGGCGCCGACGGGCCACGGACAATCGGCCGTTAGAGCCAATCATACCTTCCCATGAATAAGGACCTCATGTGGGTTCGATGGTGGGCTTTCCCATGGAAAAACGCGCACCGCGATTGGAGCATGCAGAACAGCTTTGTGGAAACAGAGGTGCTTTCGCGCACTCATCATCAGCGGGTTAGCCTTCTGTTCGAGATCGAACCTGAACTTCCTCCCCGCCCTTCTGCCCCTATCTTTCAGCTGCTGCTGGCCTGTAGTGCGCCACAACAAGACCTTGCCCTTTTGTTGGTCAAAGAAATAGACAACCCCAGCCGCGACAGCCGCTTGAACCGGGAACAGCACCTCTGGTGCCAGCGCCTGACCAAGGCGATGACACCAGAAGTGCTGTTACCGGTGAATGTTGACGACCCTTTGCATTACCTGCGCGCCTGGGTATCACCAGCCATCTGGCAGCGGTTGCGCTTGAGCTTTGCCCGCCAGCGGGTACTTGAACTGGAATCGCACCCCAGATTGCCCAACCCCCACGGCCGCTTGGACACCATGTGGCAAGCCGCGCTCTGGCGCGCAACGTCAACCAACCTCAACGAAACCCAGCGCCTGCCCTTCTGAGAAAACCCAGTATGTTTTGCCCCAAAAAAATCGAGTTGCACACCGTTAACGCGCAATTGCCGTCAGCTCTGATTCCTCGGGAAATGCTTGTCGACTTCACCCAGGCCCGCGAGTTGATCGAGCACGCCCAAGCCCAGGCACACTCGCTCATACAACAAGCTCAAGCCCAGTGTGAGCGTGTATTGGAAGAGGCCGGCCAACATTTCTGGCAACGCGCCACCCCCCTTCTGCAGCGCTGGGAGTCGGAACGCCAGGCGATGCATGAGGGCCTGGAACAGGTCGCCACCTCAGTGATTAACAGCGCCATTCGGAGTCTCCTGGATGAGGCCCCGCCCCCTCAACGTATCAAGGCTCTACTCAGCCAACTGCTGGCAGCTCAACTGCCGCCCGTCAACGCGAACCTGCTGTGCCATCCACAGGACCGAGAAGCCGTCGAACAATGGCTCGCTCGCTTGATTGATGTGCCTTGGACACTTCGAGTCGCGAACGAAGTCAGCGCCCAGTCATTGCTGCTCGAAACACAAGACGGCGGCTTTCATATCAATTGGGTCGATGCTCTGGACCATCTGATAGCCCCCAAGTGACTCACGGTGCCGATGAGCGCTGTTTTTAAAAGAATTCCCAAGCTGATGGAACCTGTTACACATCAGCGGCCACACATGAGGTAGCAACCTACCGGAGATAACCCATGATTGGTGATGACCGCCTGCTTCCAAAGCTCTATAGGGGGCTGGCCCAGGGTGAAAAAGACTTCAGGAAAATGGGAACTGACATTCAAGACATGCAGGACATAGAACAGCTGGGAATGCTATTCACCGAGATGACCCAGCAGTCACTCGACATAAGCAGAAAAATGTCGATGGCGTCAGCCTTGCACGGCCTCGAAAACGAGACTTTCAACTATGTCCTCGCAAACAGCTCCTAGCGATTGGCGCCCAGCCTTGCTTGATTGTTTGAATGGCCATCAATCGCAGGCAAGGCTTTATGAAAACGACGACGAGCTGAGCCTGCATTGCCATGAAGATCATCTGCTGCTGCGTATTCAACTGACTCGCCCAGGTCTCACAACTTACCCGTTGCAGGCCTGGCAACGTCTAGGAGAAGCCAGCCTGGCGCATTTCAAGGGCGCACTGGCCCTTTGTCCCGGGACAGGCGACCTCTGGCTGGTGCTGGGCCTGCCACGCAGTTGCAGTCAGGATCAACTGCTGAGCGCTGTCGAAGCACTTCTCAACCAGCGAGACACTTGGCGCAGTGTCATTGCTCGTCAGGCGAGTTCTGGCAGCAAGTTCCAACCCACTGTGTTACGCAAGCACTGCACTGCACTGAAATAGAGAACCTGTCATGTCCAACAAAAAACACAAGCACACAGGCTTGCGCACAAGCTCGACCGTAACTTTTACAGCGCGCGCGCCTTGGTACAGCCTGATTGCGCTGCCTTTGCTGCTGTTACCGCAGCAGAGTAGCCTTGCCGCCATCCCCGCCGAATGGAAAAACACCGCCTACGCCTACGAGGCCGAACACAAACCGCTACGCGAAGTACTCGAAGACTTCGCCCAGACCTTTGGCACGCAACTGCAAATCGAGGGCCTGCTGGAAGGCGACGTCAACGGCAAGATCCGCGCGAATACCCCGCAATCCATGCTGGACAGGCTAGGCGTTGAACACCGCTTTCAGTGGTACCTCTACAACAACACCCTGTTCATCAGTACGCTGGATCAACAAGAGTCCGCGCGGCTGGAAGTCTCGTCGGAGACGATTGCCGACCTCAAGCAGGCGCTGACCGATATCGGCCTGCTCGACAGCCGTTTCGGTTGGGGCGAGTTGCCGGAAGACGGTGTGGTACTGGTCTCCGGCCCCAAGCGCTATATCGAACAGATCAAGCAGTTCAGCAGCCAACGCCGCTCGCCGGATGAAAAACAGAGCGTGCTGAGTTATCCGTTGAAGTTTGCCAATGCGGCGGACCGCCTGGTGGATTATCGCGGCGAAAAACTCACGATTCCCGGCGTCACCAGTATTTTGCGCGGGCTGCTGGAACCACGCTCGGCCTCCACACTGTCCGGGCTGAGCCAGCGTCCTACGTCCCAGCCTGCGCCTCTTACGCCAAACGTGCCGCGATTGGGCAACCCGCTGCTGGGCCAAATGCTCGGTGCAAATAGCAATGCGGGGCTGTTGGACACAGGTCCAACACTGACCCCACGCGCTCCGGTATCCAACAGCCGCATCCGCGTCGAAGCCGATGTGCGCAATAACGCGGTGCTGATCTATGACTTGCCGGAACGCCAGGCCATGTACCGCGAGCTGATCACCCAGCTTGACGTTGCGCGTAAATTGATCGAAATCGATGCGATCATTCTCGACATCGAACGTACGCAATTGCACGAATTCGGGGTGAAGTGGGGCTTCCAGAACAGCCGCTTCCGGGGTGAGGTGAACATGGCACCTGGCACCTCGTCGCAGGTGTCGATTGGAAGCCGCGACCGCTTCAACGCAGATATCCGCGCGCTGGAAGCCAAGGGGCTGGCAACCATGGTCTCTAACCCCTCGGTGCTCACCCTGGAAAACCAACCGGCGGTGATTGACTTCAACCGCACCCAATACCTGACGCCCGGCAGTGAATACGCAACCATTTTGCCGGTGACCGTGGGCACCAGCTTTCAGGTCGTGCCCAGGGTCACCACCAGTCGCGGCACCCACCAGATCCACCTGACGGTGGATATAGAGGACGGCAATTTCGACGAGAGCAACCCCGACCCGAACCACCTTGATGTACGCCGGGGCAAGATCAGTACCCAGGCCGTGATGCAGGAAAAGCGTTCGCTGGTAGTCGGCGGTTTCCATGTCACGCAAAGTTCGGACAAACAAAACAAAATTCCGCTGTTGGGGGATATTCCGCTGTTGGGCAAGGCCCTGTTTTCCTCGACCGAACGCCAGAACAATCGGCGTGAACGCTTGTTCATTCTTACACCACGGGTCATCGGCGACCAGGACGACCCGTCGCGCTACTTGCCGCAGGCCGACCAGGCCGAATTGCAAGCCGCCCTCACGCCGCTCGCCAGGCGCTATTCCCCCCACGCGCCGGTGATCAAACGCAGTGACATCATCGGCACCCTGGCACGCCTGGTCAGCGGGGAAGTGCCCAAGGCGTTCAAGTCGGCGCCGATGCCGCTGGGGCTCGGCACCTTGTGCAGCACCCGTGACTTGCTGGCGCTCAATACCGAACGCAGCCAGTGGTTCGCCGGCCCCAAGTACAACGTGGCGGTCGTGGTGCTGCGCAACCAGTTCAAGCGCAATGTGCGAATCGATGAAAAGGAATGCAGCAACTCACAGACCCTGGCGGTCACCGTATGGCCGCGCGCCTGGCTCAAGCCGGGTGAAGAGGCCGAGGTTTTTATCGCCATGCGCCCTGTGGTGAAGGACGAACACCTCAGCGTGCCGCGTCCTTCGTTGATCACTTCTGATAAAAAGGCAACGCCATGAAACTCGCACTCTTGTGCATGACCCTGATCGGCGCAGCGGTGCTCATCACCGGCTGTACCCCCACCTGCAAAGGTGACTCGTGCTCACGCCCGCAATCGAGCAAGGACAAGATGGTGATCTGGTGGCCGCCGCAAATGCGCGTCGAACCTGGCCCGGCCGGCGAGCGCGCGGATTACCAGACGGTATCGCTGGAACGGTGAGGCATATGGCTATGTCCGACGATCAACGCCAGGTATTGTTGGAAAATCTGGTGAGCGGCGCTGCCGCTCACCTGTCCCTCGCGCCCGGCATCAAGGTCTGCGCATTGCAAGCAGGAAACCGATCGGGACTGACCCTGCAAGTGGCTCGCGAAGCCGTGCAGCCCGGGCAGTTGCAGCGCGTATTGGAACGACGCTTCGAGCAGGCACTGGCATTCGATGGTTGTTTTGTCTACCTCAACGCCCAGAACGCCCTGGTGATCTGGCATGCCATGCCGGCAAACAACGCTGAACTCGACAGGATCCTCAGCCGGATGCTGTCGCTGGCCAATCTGCACGCCCTGGACTCGCCTCCAAACCGCTGATCAACGCTGCTCAAGCTCGGGCAGCTCCAGGGTTTCGCGCTTGGCTTCATCATCCAGCTCACGCAGGGTGCGGTAGATCAGAGCCACGGCCTGCAAGGTTTCACGGGGGATACTGGCCCCCAGCTTTTTCGTGTAGAGGGTGCGGGCCAACCATACGCACTGGATCACCGGCACATCGGCTGCCTTGGCGCGACGGATCAAGTCGCGCGCCTCGTCGTCCGTGCCTTTGCTCACCAGCATCGGCAGCGGCGTCTTGCCAGGGCGGTAATACAGGGCGACCGCAAAGTGCGTCGGGTTGACCACCAGCATGTCGGACTCCTCCAGCTTGGGCAGCTTGACCTTCGGTTCTTCCTGGGCCAGTTGATAAGCCAGCGAACGCCTTTGGCCTTTGACGTGAGGATCGCCCTCCATGTCCTTGTACTCTTTGACGACCTCCACCTGGGTCATGCGCATGCGCTTGGCGAAAAAGTGTTTCACCATGACCAGGTCAATGAGGGCCAGTACCAGCAGCATGCCGAGGCACACATGCAGCAGGTGACGGAACAGCGCAATCAGCGCCAGGATGTAACTTTGCAAATCACTAGTGGCCAGGTTGATCAGCGTGCCCAATGAGGGCCAGATTACTGCATACAGAATCAAGGCGATAAGACAGGCTTTCACCACGCTCATCAGCAGATTCATCAATTGCTGGGCGGAGAGCATTTGCTTGATCTGACTGATCGGGTTGAGCCGATTGAAATCCAGTTTCAAGGTTTCTGGTGCAAACAGCATCCCGAACTGCATCCAACTGCTGATCAGCTTGGCGGCAATCGCCACACCGGCCATCAACAAAGCGAATGAAAAAAACACCACCGCCCCTTCAAACAGCACCTCCTCCAGCGCTCGCGCAAAAGGCTGAGTCAGGCGTGACATCGGCAGCAGCATCAATTGCTGGAAGCGTTGCAGGCTGGTCTCGGCAGTGAACAAGGCAATCTCGCTGATGGCCGTCAACGCCACCAGCTTTGCAACATCCTGGCTTTGGGCGACCTGGCCTTTCTTGCGTTGGTCTCGCAGTTTCTTGGCGGAAGCCGGGTGCTTTTTTTCGCCGGAATCACTCATGGGTTAGCCACCTTGATCAACAATCCCAGTGAGTGTTTGAGGTCGCCCAGCAGCCCCATGCGTCCGACGATAAGGTCCTGCAGCAGCGCAAAGTACAGCAGCAGAATGCCGATCCCCGCCAGGCATTTGATCGGTGGCGCCAGGGTACTGACTTGTAATTGCTGGCTATAAACCCCGAGCAGCGCGATACCGAATTCCAGTAGCAGCAACACGGCGATAAAGGGCGCCGCATAGAGCAGCATATGTGTGAAGGTATCGCCAAGCAGGCCGACAAACACATCCATGCCATTGGCGCCAGGCAGTGGAAACCACACCGTGGGTGGCCAGATCTGGTAACTGTCCCAGATAACCTGGGTCAGCGTCCCCAACCCAAGACTGACCATCAGCAGGAAAATCGCCAGTTGCTTGAACAAGTGCCCAATCGGCGTCGCGTCCGGCCCCAGCGACGGGTTGAGCTGCCCCCCCGCCAAGGCGCCGCGTTGGTTGTCCAGCAGCGCGCCCACCGCCTCGAACATCCAGAACGGCATTGCCAGCAGCACCCCCAGTAGAACCCCCAGGACCACCTCCTTGAGCACCAGCGCAGCCAGCATCATTGCGGAGTAGTCCTGGCCCGCCAACGCGGCATGGATACCCGGTGCCGGCATCAGCGCCATGACCATCACGATGGTATGTCGCGGCATGCCCCGTATATGCTGAAAACAGAACGCCGCCACCAGGATTCCACAGGGGTAGATACGCGCCATGCCGATCACCAGGCTGGGCAGATATTCGATATACAGCAGCACGGGCAGCGCCTCAGTTCAGGGCCGAACGGCCGATCATGTCGAAAGTCAGGTTGATCAGCTGGATCAACTCCACGCCAATCCAACGGCCGGTCATGATCAGCGTGACCCCCACCGCCACCAGCTTGATGCCAAAGGGCAGGGTCTGGTCCTGCACCTGCATCAATGCCTGCACCAGAGACGTCAGCACCCCGACCACCACCGCCACGATCAACGGCGGCGCCGACAGCACGACCACCAGCAACATGCCCTGCTTGAATAGCACGATGGGTTCCATAAGCCCCTCAGAGATAGGAAAGGAACAGGCTGTCGAGCAGGCGCGACCAACCGGACACCATCACGAACAACAGCAGCTTGAGCGGCAGGGAGATCGTCATCGGCGAGACCATTTGCATGCCCAGCGCCAGCAGCAGGTTGGAGACGATAAGATCGATGACGATGAAGGGAATGTAGATCAGAAAGCCGATCTCGAAACCCGCTTGCAGTTGCGACAATACGAACGCCGGAATCAGCAGGATCAGGTCTTCGCGCTGCACCTCCTGCGCCATTTGCGCGGGCCACAGGCGCGCGGTGTTTTCCAGCAGGTGCGTCAGCACGTCCGGGTCGATATTGCGCAGCATGAAGGCGCGTAGCGGTTTGATGGCCTCATTGCCTGTCTGCAGGAACATTTGCACGTTGCTCAAGTCCACAGGTGAGACTTTGACGTTCTCGGCGATCTCATACCCCACCGGGGCCATGATAAACAGCGTGGCTGCCAACGCGATGCCATTGATGGCCATGCTCGGCGGCACTTGCTGCACGCCAATGGCGTTACGGGTAATCATCAGCACGATGACGATCTTCAGGAACGCGGTGCAGACGATCAACAGCATGGGCATCAACGATAATGCCGCCAGGAATACCGCCAGGACTAAGGGGTCCAACCCCTGGAGCATCATCGTCCGAACATCACACGGGACAACTGCAAGCCCAGGCGCCCGTCGATTTCCACCAACTGCCCCTGGCCGATCGGCCGGTCGCCGTAATAAAGCCCGGCCATGCCCGGCGCGTAACCGGCAATGCCCAGCACCGCACCGGGCGCCAGGTTGCGCAACTCGCCCAGGGTCAGGTTCAGCGTGCCGCAGCGCACGTTCAGCGCCATGCTCAGCTCATCGAACGGCTCGTGGCCGAATACATCCACCACGGGCTCGTCCTCTTCATCCCCAGGGTAGTGGGGGGTTATGAATGCTTCGTCCACAGACGCGTCCTCGATTGAAGTAAGGGTCAGGCACAACGGCCCGCTGTCATCGTCAATGCACCCATGCAGTCGCCGGGTGCCAACCTGTAGATGGCCATCGCCCTGGGCGCGAAAAAAAGCCTGCTCCAGCACCAGCACATCACCGGGCCGCAGGCTGCGGGCTTGCGCAATCGGCAGCTGCACACGGCCAAGGATCACCGCAATGGCCATTGGAAACGACGCTGGCAGAGACCCGGCTGTGGCGCGCCAGGGTCCGGCGTCGCACAACGCCAGGAAGCTCTCGGGGGTCAGCCACACATAGCCCTCGACCCGGGCAGCCCCCAGGGCCACGGTAAGTCGACAGCCAAACGCCTTGGGCCGCGCAGCCTCCAGCAATCGCACATAGCCCAGCAGCGCTTTGACCTGAGGACTCAGGTGATGCTGAAACAGCGCCCAGAACCAGGAATCCGCATCGTTGCCGGACGGGGCCAGCGTCACGGGGCACTCCCCCAACAGGCTAAGCAACGGCCCTGCCTCTGCAAGCGCTAGCACACCGCACACGGTTTCAAAGCACACAACCTCGCCCGCTGCGGGAGCACGGCCCGGCTCGAGCCGCAATTCGCCTCGCTGCTCGGCCACCTGAAACGCCAGGCATAGGCCACGCCCGAGGCGACGACGCGCGGCTACCGTGTCGCCCTTGACCACAGGCAAGCTCAGCAGCGGCATTATCATGCGCGACCGACAGTGGGCAGATGCAGGCTGACCGGCTGGCCCAGCGCCACCGCGAGCCGGTCCTCGCAGGGTTGCCGCACGCCGCTGAGCCAGCGCGCCGTCGCATCCTCTTGCGCCTCAAGGTCGATACTCCAGGCATCCTGCTCGCGGCACACGCGGGCGTTGATCCGCCCCAGGCGAGGCAGGTACAACACGGCCTGAAGCGGCCACTGCGAGACAGCTTGAATACGAGGCGCCAGTTGTTCGGCGAGCGCCTCGATCATGGCAACACTGCCCATCCCCTTCTTTCCCGACAGCGAAGCGTGCGCACCAGAACCGTCACGGTCATCGGTCCACAGCATGGCGAATAACCGCGTCAATTCCGCTGGCACCACGCCAGCTGTTCCCGACTCACGGTCTTCTCGTGTTTCACGTAGGCGTGGACGCTCAGCGGGCTTATCGAAAACCTGTTTCATGTCGGCTCCTGCGCCAGTAAAAGGGACAACTCTTTAAGTTTTTCCACCTGACGCAGGCATTCGCTGACGTGTTTCTGGGCACTGCCGACGCGGGTCTGCTTTTCTTCCCGCTGTCCCTTCAATGCCTCCAACCGGCCCATTTCGCGGCAAGTATTGGCAGACAACGAACGCTCCTGTGTTCCCCAGGACTTCAGCGCCTGCAGGCTCAGGACTTGGCCCTGATACTCGCTGAGCAACCGCGCACTCTGCTGGGTCTCCTCCTGCCGGGTTTGCTCAAGCGCATCCTGAGCCTGCTGGATATGCGCCAGCAGCGCCTGCTGGGCCCGCTTCGCTTCACACAGGGCACGTTCGGCCCGGTCAGCCCGGTGCCGGCGCAGGCGCCGCAGCGTCTCGACTTCACCGAGCAACACGTCAGAATGGGACATTGGCCGTCAGCTCCTTGAGGTGTTCCAGCGTGGTTTCCATCGATGCGGGCTCACGCAAGTCCTGGCGCAAAAAACCATCGACAGCCTGGCGACTTTCCACGGCCAGGTCGGTCAACGCATCGCTGCCCGGCTGGTATTCACCCAGCTTGAGCATCAGTTCGATCTGCTGATAGGCCGAAAGTAAACGCCGCAGCGCCGTACCCGCCTGGATATCCGCGGGCGAAGCGACGTTGCTCAGGATCCGCGACAGACTCGCCAGCACATCCACCGCCGGGTAGTGCCCACGCTCGGCCAACTTGCGGGACAGCACGATATGGCCGTCGAGCAGCGAGCGCACTTCATCGGCCACCGGGTCGTTCATGGAGTCTTGCTCGATCAGTACGGTGTAGATCGCGGTGATCACACCTTTACGGGTCAACCCGGCGCGCTCTACCAGACGCGGCAACAGGCTGTACACCGAAGGCGGCAGGCCGCCGCGGCCCAGGGGTTCGCCGGCGGCCAGGCCGATTTCACGTTGGGCCCGGGCGAAACGGGTCAGGGAGTCAATCAGCAGCAGTACCCGCTTGCCCTTGCGCCGGAAACCCTCAGCCAATGCGGTGGCCGTAAAGGCTGCGCGCGCCCGCTCCATGCTGGAACGATCGGACGTTGCACACACCAGTACCGCTTTGGAGCGCAGTTGCTCGTCGAGCTCATGATCGAGAAATTCGCGCAGCTCCCGGCCCCGCTCGCCGATCAGGCCGAACACGATGACGTCGCAATCAACGTTACGGGCGATCTCGGCCAACAGCGTGGTCTTGCCGCAGCCGGCCCCGGCAAACAGGCCCACGCGCTGGCCTTCGCCCAGCGTCAGCAAGCCGTCGATTGAGCGCACCCCGGTGGCGAGCGCGCGGTTGATGCGTGGTCGCTCGGTGGGTAACGGCGCCTCGCACAACACCGCGCTCGCCACCGGCACATCCGCCTCGACAAACGCACTGGGGCCTTCCCCCGTGATCGGCCGTCCGAAACCATCCAGCACCTGGCCCAGCAATGCCTCGCTGACCTGCACCCGATGCGAAACGCCAAGACGCTCAACGCCGGCGCCCACCTGCACGCCTTCCAGGTTGCCCAAAGCGCTGAGCACGGCGTCCTGCTGATCGAAACCGATGATCTCGGCCAGCATGTAATCGCCAGGTTTTTTCTCCACCTGGCACAAGTCTCCGATGCGTGCCTGAGGCAGCCGGCACTGCAGCAACATCCCGTTGACGCGCTGGATTCGACCTCGCATCGTCACCGGCGAAAAACTGGACAACGCCTGGGCCTGGCGTTGCTGCCAGGCGTCGAGACGCGCCTGCAGTTCGGCGTTCACCAGCGCACCTCATAACGCTGCACGCCATCGAAGACCACTTTGCTGTTGTCGATCAGCACCAGGCGCAGGCCATCCACTTCATCCCCGACAAACAGTCGGCTGCCCTCTTCCAGCACCACGTGACCATTCGGCCCGCCCACGATCTGCACTATCTTGAACGGCAACGCGCTGTCGCGTACGCGCACACGACTGATCACCGGCACCGCGCTCTCGAACTGCTCGCCATAACGGCTGAGCATGCGCGCGACCAGATCGACCTCATCCTGGGAGACGTCACCACTGAGGGCGACCTGCCCATTGATCACTTGCAAACTGACTCGCTGGCTCAATTCCCGTTCGTTGAGCATTTTCAACAACTGCTGGCGTACCTCGAACGGAGAGGCCAGTTCACGTTTGCGCACCACAGGCGGCATTAACGAAGCCTGGGCCTCAGGCTCGCCAGTGGACGCCATGCCCCCCAGAATGAAGAGGGTCGTGACCACCAGCACCAAGCTGATCAAACGCTTCTGTTGCGACTGCGAGAGGGTCGATAATTTAAGCGGTCGCGCCGGTTCATTGACCGGTGGCGACACCGCAGGAGCAGGCGCCTGGGGCCAGGGCTCATCGGCCAAGGTCACACACAGCCGCACATTGCCCACTGAAAAGGTGACGTTGCACGCCAGGTTCGAGATCTGTGCCACCGTCTGACCTTCGGCATCCTTCAACAACCCCGCCTCTGCCTGCACGGACCAGTTCGATTCGGCAAGACGAAGTCGCGCATGCTGCTCGGCGATGCCGGGGTCGGTCAGCACCAAGTCTGCATCGGCGCCGGCACCGATACTCCATTGCTCGCCAAACAATGGCAGTGCGGCGCCCTGATGCCGCCCATCAAGCACTCGCAGCTCGAACATCATCGCGCCCTCCGTGCCGGACATGACCAACCCCTCATGTCACCGCACCACGCATCAACTCGTCCTGGGCAAGATCGAAGCGCCCCAGCACCTTGACCTTGGAGGCGATGCCCAGCTCGGCAAAAGACAGCACCGGTACGTGGTTGAATTCTTCTACTAACAAAGTACGCAGAGGGCTGCGCAAGTCCTGCGCCACCAACATCACGCTCTTGAGTTTCGGGCGCACGCTAAAGGCCTGATTAAGCAGGCCGACCAACGCCGCGCTGTACTCGTCATCGAGGGCAAAGAACACCCCGGTCTGCGTCTGGCGCAGCGCTTCACGCAGGATGCTTTCGGTATGCGGCGACAGCAGCCAGGCATGCAGACCGTCGGCTTCGCTGTACTGATGGTAAATCTGTGCCTTGAGCGCGATGCGCGCGTAGTCGGCCAGCGCGTCCGGTTCACGTTCATGCTGGCCGTACTCGATCAGCGACTCGACAATCAGCCGCACCGCCCGCAACGGCACGCCTTCGCTGGCCAGGCGTTGCAGCACCGCCGAAAAGCGCGACAGCGGCATGATCCGCTGCAGCTCCTGGACCAATTCCGACTGATTGTGCTCCAGCCAGCTGAGGATCGATTTGCTCTCCTGAACCCCCAGGAACTGCGGCCCACTGAGCATCATGGCCTGTTTCATGCGGTCAACGATCAGGCTCGCCGCGGTGAAGCGCTCCAACTGCGGGTCGTCGAGCAGCGGATCATCCGGTGCCAACCAGAGCCAATCCTGCTCATCACGCTCCGCAAGCCCGGGTATACCGTGCGCCGGCTCGACCGTCAGGGCCTTGCGCTCAACCGCCACATGATTGACCACCGACGCCTTGACCATCGGCACCTCATGCACGCAAAAGCGCATTTCATCGTCGGCCAATGAGTCATCGAGCTCCACCTCGAAGGGTGGCAATGTCAGGCCGATATTGGCGACCAGCGCATTGCGAGCCTGGCGAATCGCATGAATGAGATCAGCCACCTCAGGCGTCCCTCTCAGCACCGGAGAGAACTGCAAGAGGTAGGGCCTCGACGGATCGAACCCACGCAAGTCCTCATGGCCGTTCTCTTCGGGGCGCACCGCTTCGCAGGCTTCAGCGTTGGGCTGCTCCTGTCGTTGGCGCTGGCGCATCAGGTAATACCCCAGGCTGCCGGTGATCAGCGCGATGAAAATAAACACAACAGTTGGCATGCCAGGCACCGCCGCAAATGCAAGCATCCCCACCGAGGCGATCATCCAGCTCTTGGGCTCGCTGGTCATTTGCCGCGCAATTTCGGCGCCCATGTTGGTGACACCCTTGCGCCCATCCGGCGCCACACGGGTGATGATCATGCCGGCGGTAAGGGAGATCAGCAGCGCCGGAATCTGTGCGATCAGGCCATCGCCGATGGTCAGTACCGAATACAGCGCCATTGAATCGGCAGCGCTCAAGCCGTGCTGGAACATGCCCGTGGAGAAGCCGCCCAACAGGTTGACCACAACAATGATCAAACCCGCGATGGCATCGCCCTTGACGAACTTCATGGCGCCATCCATGGCGCCGAACAATTGACTCTCACGGGACAACTGCTCGCGCTTGTCCCGTGCTTGAATGCCGTCGATCAAGCCGGCGCGCAGGTCGCTGTCGATGGACATCTGCTTGCCGGGCATTGCATCCAGGCTGAACCGCGCTGCCACTTCAGCCACCCGCTCCGAGCCTTTGGTGATCACCAGAAAGTTGACCAGGGTCAGGATCAGGAAAATCACCATGCCCACGGCCAGGTTGCCACCGACCACAAAATTGCCGAACGCCTCGACGATGTCACCGGCGTCCTGCTCCAGCAGGATCAAGCGCGTCGTCGCAATCGACAGCGCCAGGCGAAACATGGTGGTCAACAGCAGAATTGACGGGAACGACGAAAATGCCAGGGGGCCCGGCAGGTAAAGCGCCAACACGATCAGCAGGCACGAGATGCAGATATTGAGTGCGATAAGAATGTCCACCAGCCAAGTGGGCAGCGGCACGATAAAGATAAACACAATGGCCATCACCACCACGGCGCCCAGTACTTCGGCGCGCTGCGCCACTTTGAGCAAAAAGCGGTTGATGACCGAAAGCGCAGTCACGCCATGGTCCCCGGTTCACCTGGAAAACGGGCGGGGCTGCGTGTAAGCCGATCCAGCTCACCCATCACCCCCAGGAAACTACGAAGGGTTTCTTCGCGTACTCGACCGTCGAGCCATATCGCCAATGGCAATTGCTGGACCAAGGGGTAAAGCGCATTGAGCGACACCAGCTTCCGGGCGTCCGGGCCACCTGCCAATTCATCGCCGATCCGTAGAATCTCAGCCGCTGTGATGCCTGCGCCGGCGAAACTCAGCATGCGCTGCAGCAGGCTCACTGCGTCGTGCTGGATACCCAGGCGCTGGATCAGCGCATGACAACCCGTCAACACGCCGCTCAACTGTCCACAGCTTTGCAGGCCCAGTAACAAGCTGCGCAACAGCGGTGTCGGCATTGACGACACCTTGGATGCAATATCGTCCGCCAAGGCTTTGCGCATCACCTTGAGCCCGTCGGCAAATCGCTCGCCACCGTAGACGCCCAACAGCGCTTGCATCATCGTCGCCAGGGATTGTCGTGTTACCACGCTGGCGTAGTAGAGCGTACGCAGCGCCTGGCGCTCCTGCGGGTCGACACTGGCCGCCTGCAGCACCACGGCGATGTTCAGGCCGGCCTGAATTTCCCCTTTATGACGAACCTCCAGCCTGGCAATGGCATCGCGCGCCAACGCCGCTTCGGAGGGGCGCGCCTCCGCATCGGCCTGGGCCGCCACATACTTGAGCACCACGAACGCGCGCGCCGGGTCGCCCTCGGAAAGCGCCAGCAATTCGTTAACGTCGGCGCGCTGGCGCAACGTTTCCCTGGTCAGCAAGGACATCATGGCCAGCGTCCTCTTGGCCGGATGGCCCAACTGACGATAAAGCTCCGCCATCTGTTCGATCGGGGGCACGCGCACGCTCACCTTGCGCTGGCTCAACGGCTGACTGTTGTTCGCCACTTCCAGGTTGAACAGGTGAGCGAGTTCATCCGCGCCATGAACCGGCGCGGGCTTGGAGGTCTGGATGAAAGCAGGTTGATCCGAGGGCGTGACCTTTTGCACATCGGGTGAGGATTCGACTTTCATGGACAGACCTGAACAGGAAGAGTGTTTCCCTGTGTGGCGAGGCCAGCTCGAACGGTTCCATCCCGCCGGGTACCACGGCGAATTTGATAAAACTTGCGCGGCGCTTCAGGCGCTCTATGCCAATCACTGCACAAATTCACACTATTTCAAGATGTTTATCAATACAAATCAACATGTTATCCAATGCACTTCCTTGGCATAGCCGGTGCAAAAGGGGTTGCCGTCGATACCTTTTCGACTGCGTCTATTCCAAGGAAATAATCATGAATATCCCTATTGAAGCTTTAGCGCACCTCGTTGGCAGCTCGCCTCAATTCATGCTTCACCTGACGGACGATCAACAAAAAAAACTGCGACGCTTCATTCACAAGCGCGTGCTCAACCCGGAAGATGCAGACGATCTTCTGCAATTGACGTACCTCGAAGCCTGGCGCAACCGGGAGCGCTTCAGCGGCAACGCCACGCTGAGCACCTGGATGTGCGGTATCGCGCAGAACCTTATCCGCAATCACTTCAGGCGCCTGTACGCCAAGCCCGTGCATTGTGAATTCGATGAATCGCTCTGGCACGGCCAGGAAGACAACCACAACCTGGATTGGGAATTCGAAGTCAATCGTCGCCTGGAAAAAACCCTGAGCGCTATCGACCATCTGCCAGTGGAAATGCGCAAGACACTGTACGCCTCGCTGGAAACCGACGGCAGCTACCAGGACACGGCGGACGCTCTGGATATTCCTATCGGCACTGTCCGCTCGCGCCTATCCAGGGCGCGCGAACAGCTTAAACGCGCCACTCATAACTCGCAGTATCCATAAAGTCAGGCACCGCGTCGGGTGGCAGGGATATCTGCCCAACGCGATCAGGCTTTTTTGGTACTCGGCAGGGTGAATCGCCAGCCACTCGTCGCTCGAGGCCGGTGGTTTACCTTAAACAGTTGAAAGCGTAGATAAAAATTCAAAATAAATACTTGACGCATTCCCGTTCTACGCGAATAATGCGCGCCACTTGGCTACATAGCTCAGTTGGTTAGAGCATAGCATTCATAATGCTGGGGTCCGGGGTTCAAGTCCCTGTGTAGCCACCAAGTACTAAAAACGGCTTACCGAAAGGTAGGCCGTTTTTTTATGCCTGGCAAAAGCCCCGTTTGCCAGTATTCCGCGCGTCCCCAACACTAAATGGAATCAGTGTTCGATGGCCTTCAACCCCCTGCTCCCGGCGTTAGCGCTGTCCGCCTTTGCCCTGTTCGCAAATGCAGCCTCCAAAGGCATGGTCAAGTTCGACGTTGAACTTAAAAAACAGTCGCCCAAGGACAGCAGATCATTCTCAAAATGAACGGAGTTCAGCGCGTGTTTTCAGTTTCTCGCCGTCAACTGTCAGTGATTGCCGCCGCCCTCGCCCTGGCTGCCTGCCATACACCTGTAAACGAACCGCCACCGGCACCAGAGCTGGGTTCGGGGTACCGCACCCACCTCACGCCCCAACACGCCGAGCGCCACATGGCTGCGGCCGCCAACCCGCTGGCGGCCGAGGCCGGGCGCGAGATGTTGCGCATGGGCGGTTCGGCGATAGATGCGGCGATTGCCATGCAAGCGGTGCTGACGCTGGTGGAGCCGCAGTCCTCCGGCATCGGCGGCGGCGCGTTCATCATGCTGTGGGACGGCGCCAACGTGCACGCCTATGACGGCCGTGAAACCGCACCGGCCGGGGCGACCGAGCAGTTGTTCCTGAAGGCCGACGGCACACCGATGACGTTTGCCGAGGCGCAGATAGGCGGCCGTTCAGTCGGTACGCCTGGCGTATTGCGGGCGCTTGAGATGGCGCACCAAAAGACCGGCCGGCTGCAATGGACCAAGCTGTTCGAACCGGCGATCCGGCTCTCGGAACAGGGTTTCGCCATTTCTGCGCGCCTGCACAGCCTGATCGCGGCTGATCGCTACATCTGGCAATCACCCGAAATGGCGGCATACTTCCTGAATGCCGATGGCACGCCGAAAGCCACCGGTACGCTGTTGAAAAATCCGGCGCTGGCAGACGTGTTCAAACGCATTGCCAAGGAAGGGCCGGACGCGCTGTACCGCGGGCCGATAGCCGATGAGATCGCACGTAAAGTGCAAGGCCATCGCAACGCGGGCAGCCTGTCATTGGCGGACCTGAAGGGCTACACCGCCAAGGAACGCACGCCGGTGTGCACCGACTACCAGCAATGGAAAGTCTGCGGCATGCCGCCGCCCTCATCGGGCGGGGTCGCCATCGCGCAGATCCTGGGCACCTTGCAAGCGCTGCAAGCCCGCGACCCGGGGCTGGCCATCGCCGCGATGCAACCGGTGAAAAGCCCATCGCCGGCCGGCCTTGATCCGACAGCCAACGCCGTGCACCTGCTGGCCGAAGCCGGTCGCCTGGCCTTTGCTGATCGCGCGCTCTACCTTGCCGACGCCGATTTTGTCCCGGTGCCGGTCGCCGGCCTCATCGCACCGGACTATCTGGCCAAGCGCGCTGCGTTAATCAGCGAGCGCAGCATGGGTATCGCCAAGCCGGGCTTGCCTGCGGGCATCCAGGTGGCGTACGCGCCGGATCGCTCGCCGCTGCGCATCTCCACCTCGCAAGTGGTGGCGGTGGATGACAGGGGCGGCGCCGTGTCGATGACCACGACAGTGGAAGCGGCGTTTGGCGCCCATGTCATGGTTCAGGGCTTCTTGCTCAACAACCAGATGACCGACTTTTCGTTTATTCCCGCGGAAGATGGCCAGCCCGTGGCCAACCGTGTCGAGCCGGGCAAACGCCCGCGTTCGGCCATGGCGCCGACGCTGGTGTTCGACCGCAAGAGCGGCGAGTTGCTGGCCACGCTCGGCTCGCCCGGCGGCTCGCAGATCATCGAGTACGTGAGCAAGTCCCTGGTGGCGATGCTCGACTGGAAACTTGACCCGCAAGCCGCCATCAGCTTGCCCAACTTCGGCAGCCGCAACGGCGCCACCGAATTGGAAACCGGTCTGTTCAGCCCAGCGCTGAAACAGGCACTCAAGGACAAGGGCCATGCGCTGAGCGAAATCGAAATGACCAGCGGCATCCAGGCCATCGTTCGCACGCGGGACGCCCAGGGCAGGATGACGTTGAGCGGCGGCGCCGACCCAAGGCGTGAAGGCGAAGCGGTCGGCGATTGAACATTCAACCAACGCAGAAAGCGCCCGTGCGCTCACTACCACGGACGGTCAGCGATTCGCTACCAGATGCGCACCGAAAAGCATGTAGCAACTCCCGGCAAAGCGGTCGAGCCACTTGCGCGAGCGGCTATAGAAATTGGCCATGCGCTCGCTGGAAAACACCAGGGCCACGCAGGAATACCAACTGAACGACAAGGTAGCCATGGTGATCACCGCCAGGGTCAGCAACATCGGCGACGGTGACGGCGGCATGGTGGAGGCGAAGATGGTGGCAACAAACAGGGCTGCCTTGGGGTTGGACAGGTTACCCAGCAGGCCCAGGCGCCAGGCGGAAAACAGCGAGCGCCGGGGGTGGTCCGGCAGCACACTCTGGCCCATGGCCGGCGCCGAGCGCTTGAACAGTTTCAGCCCAAGGTAAATCAGGTAGCAGCCGCCGATGATCTTGAACGCCAGGTACAACATCGGTGCTGCGGTGAACAGCGACTTGATGCCCAGGCCGCCCGCCAGCCCCCACATGACCGTACCGGTGGCCACACCCGCCGACGCCACCACGCCATGACGGCGCGAACAGCTCGCGGCCAATTGCGCCGTATTGAAAAAGTTGGGGCCGGGCGTCACTACCGCCACCGTCCACAGCAAAGCCAGCGAAACCAGGGGCGCCACGTAGGCGGGGTCGAAAAATTCCATGGCAGGCAGCTCCATCAGCATAAGACACGAAAGGCGATCATAGGCCTGGTACCCGCCCTGCACAATCGTACAAGACCCCCGAAGACAAGGGCTGCAGACTGGGTTAACGTGTTTCCATCTCCCTTTTTGTGACAAGTCGCCATGGGCAAACCCACCGCCACCCTTGACTGGCTGCACCGCGCCCCACATGCCAGTGGCCTGGACCGTATCGAGGCGTACTTTGCCGGCTTCGCATTCGATCCGCACCGACATGACACTTACGCCATCGGGCGCACATTGACCGGCGTGCAGAGTTTTCATTATCGCGGCGCCATGATCCACAGTCTGCCCGGCACCACCATGGTGCTGCACCCCGATGAAACCCATGACGGTCACGCCGGCAGCGACGAAGGCTTCAAATACCGGATGATTTACGTCGAGCCGTCGCTGATCCAGCAGATCCTTGGCGGCAAGCCGTTGCCGTTTATCCCCAATGGCCTATCCACTGACCCCAGGCTGTTCCGTGCCAGCGAAGTGCTGCTGCAAAACCTGGATAATCCCCTCGATCCGTTGCAGGAGCAGGACGCACTGTTCGACCTGGCTCACGCGCTGAGCAACGTTTCGGGGGGCATCGTCAGCCGCAAGAGCTTCGATTACGTCGCCGCCGAGCGCGCCCGGGAATTCATCCACGGTGCCCTGGGTCGCAGCATCACCCTGGATGAAATGGCTGACCACGCCGGCCGCGACCGCTGGGCCCTGTCGCGGGATTTTCGCGTGCTGTTCGGCACCAGCCCCTATCGCTACCTGACCATGCGCCGGCTCGACCTGGTGCGCAGCCTGCTGGCCCAGGGCCGATCGCTGGTTGATGCAGCGTTGACCGCCGGCTTCACCGACCAGAGCCATATGACCCGGCAATTTCGCAGCACTTATGGCATGCCGCCTTCGCGTTGGGTGAAGATGCTCGGGCGCTGACAAAACCGCTTGGAGGGGGCTCAGTGTGGAAGCTGATGCCCGTCAATCGGCTGGCCAATTGTGAGGAAATGCCCGCCCGCCACATGGTGCAAGGTGCGCCGTTGATCATGGCCTTCGAAGTGCCAACGGCCTTCGCTGAATACGCGTTCGTCGGCATACGCCGCGACCACTTCGCCCAGGAACAGATCGTAGGTCTGCTGGGTATGAGGCTCGGGCAACAGACGACACTCCAGCCAGGCCACGCAACCTTCCAGCAAGGGCGCCTCGGTATGTTCACCGATGAACGTCTGTAAACCGTATGCAGCGAATTTGTCGGTTTCGGCACCGGTGGTATTACCCAGCGTCTGCACCAGATCGGCCTGTGCCGCACAGGGCACCTGAAGCACGAAGGTGCCGGCGCCTTCCAGCAATTGGCGCGTCCAGGTGGCCTTGTCCAACACCACGGCGACTTTCGGCGGTTCGAAGTCCAGCGGCATCGCCCAGGCGGCCGCCATGATGTTGCGCCGGCCGTTGTGGGCGGCGCTCACCAGCACGGTCGGGCCGTGGTTGAGCAAGCGGTAGGCCTTTGACAGCGGAACGGGGCGACGGTGATGGGCTGGGCTCATGGTTGAAAAGACTCTTCAGAAAAAAATAAACCCTACGATACCCGATGCGCGCGGCGCGCGAGTATCGGAGCATGGCGGGGTCCGGTACGTTGCTGCTTTGGCACTTCTTGACTCAAAGCTCAGGCCTTTAATGTGTGGCGCTTGCCAAACAACGCCACGCTCAGCACCCCCGCCGCCCCCATCACTACGCAATAAATCACGCAGATCCACGGGCTGGTCGGCATCAGGGCAATCAACAGCAGCGGTGTGGTGCTGGCCCATAGTGCGTAGGCGATGTTGTAGGTGAAGGAGATTCCCGACACGCGCACCTGCGCCGGAAACAACCCGACCATCACCGACGGCACCGCGCCCACCACGCCGCAACCGAGCCCGGCCAAGGCATACGCCGCGCCCAGCCATACGCCGCCGCTGATGAGGCTGGCGTACAGAACCGCAATCCCCATCGGCAGCAACAGGCTGTATACGAGTACCGCGCGCCAGGCGCCGATGCGGTCAACCAGCAACCCGGCGAGTACGCAGCCGATATTCAGGAACACGATGCCCAACGCACTCAGGGCGAAAGTGTGGCTGGGGCTCATTCCGAAGGTTTTCTGCATCATGGTCGGGGTGATGACGACCAGCACCACCACGGCCGACGTCAGCACGCACGTGAGGATCATCGCCGGCAGCAACACGGCGCGGTGGTCACGCAATACGGTGCGCAACGGCAGTTCGGCGGCGGCTTGACGGCGCGCCTGCATGTCGAGGAACACCGGGGTTTCGCTGAGCCAGCGTCGCAGCCATACGCCGATCACGCCAAACACGCCGCCCAGCAGGAACGGAAAGCGCCAGGCATAGTCGAGGATTTCGGCGGGGGTGAAGACTTGCGCCAGCAAGGTGGCAGTAAGTGCGCCGAGCAGGTAGCCGAACGTCAGGCCGGCTTGCAGGAAGCCCAGGGCGTAACCGCGATGATGGGCCGGGGCGTGTTCGGCAACGAAGGTCCAGGCGCTGGGCACTTCTCCACCCACTGCCGCGCCTTGCAGCACGCGCAGCGCCAGCAGGATCAGCGGCGCGAAATAGCCGATGTGCGCGTAGGTGGGCATGATCCCGATCAACAGGCAGGGCAACGCCATCATCAGGATGCTCAGGCTGAATACACGCTTGCGTCCCAGGTGATCGGCGAAATGCGCCAACAGGATGCCGCCCAGCGGACGCGCCAGGTAGCCGGTGACAAAGATGCCGAAGCTTTGCAGCAGGCGCAGCCACTCGGGCATTTCGGGCGGGAAGAACAGTTGGCTCAGGGTCAGCGCGAAAAACACGAAGACAATGAAATCGTAGATTTCCAGGGCGCCGCCCAGGGCGGCCAGGCCCAGGGTTTTGTAGTCGGAGCGGGAAAAACGCTGCGCCTGTGAGGAAAGGGTGGCAGTCATGTGAAGGCTCGGCAGACAAACAAAATGGCGTGCAGGTTATGAGCTGAGCCAAGTGATGGCAATCACGACAGATATATTTGTTTTCCTCATGGATCGATGAAGATAACTGCATTCCCATATCAAGGGCGGTAGCGGAACATGCCGTGAAACTGCCAACACCATAATAAAGACAAGAGGAAAGACTCGTGGCCGATGCTATCGAAGAAAGCCGCTATGCCCGATTTGCCCTGCGCTGTTCCAACTTCGCCGAGCGCTGGTTTCCAGACTCCTGGGTGTTTGCCGCCCTCGCCGTGATCATTGTCGCCGTGGCGACCCTGGGCATGGGCGCCGCACCCGCCGAGGCGGCCAAGGCCTTTGGCGACGGGTTCTGGAGCCTGATCCCCTTCACCATGCAGATGGCGTTTGTGGTGATCGGTGGTTATGTGGTCGCCAGCTCGCCGCCAGCGGTAAAGCTGATTGATCGCCTGGCGCGTATCCCGAAGAACGGCCGCTCGGCCGTGGCGTGGGTGGCGCTGATCTCCATGGTCGCGTCGTTGCTGAACTGGGGTCTGTCCCTGGTGTTCGGTGGTTTGCTGGTGCGGGCGCTGGCGCGTCGGACTGATTTGCGCATGGATTACCGCGCTGCCGGTGCCGCGGCGTATCTGGGGCTGGGTGCGGTGTGGGCACTGGGCCTGTCGTCGTCGGCCGCGCAGTTGCAGGCCAACCCCGCCAGTCTGCCGCCGTCGATCCTGTCGATTACGGGCGTGATCCCGTTCACTGACACCATTTTCCTGTGGCAATCCGGCGTGCTGTTGCTGGCGCTGATCGTGGTGTCACTGATCATCGCCTACGCCACCGCGCCCGGCCCGAACAGCGCGCGCGACGCCAAGGCCTGTGGGGTAGACCCCGCGTTCAACCTGCCCAAGATACAAGCGCCGACCCGCCCGGGCGAATGGCTGGAACACAGCCCGCTGCTGACCATCCTGCTGGCTTGCCTGGCGGCCGGCTGGCTGTTCCATGAGTTCTCGACCAAGCCGGCGATCAGCGCGATCTCGGGGCTGAACACCTATAACTTCCTGTTCATCATGGTGGGTGCCCTGCTGCACTGGCGCCCTCGCAGCTTCCTCGACGCCGTCGCCCGAGCGGTGCCAACCACCACCGGCGTGCTGATCCAGTTCCCGCTTTACGGGTCGATCGCTGCGCTGATGACCGTGGTCAAGGGCGGCGACGGCCAGACCCTGGCCCACCACATTTCGACCTTCTTCACCTCCATCGCCTCCCACGACACCTACGCACTGCTGATGGGCGTGTACTCGGCGGTGCTGGGTTTCTTTATCCCCTCGGGCGGTGGCAAATGGATCATCGAAGCGCCTTATGTGATGCAAGTCGCCAATGACCTGCAATACCACCTGGGCTGGGCGGTGCAGATCTACAACGCGGCCGAGGCGCTGCCGAACCTGATCAACCCGTTCTATATGCTGCCGCTGCTGGGGGTGCTGGGCTTGAAGGCGCGGGACTTGATCGGGTTTTCGTTCGTGCAGTTGCTGGTGCATACGCCACTGGTGTTGTTCCTGTTGTGGGCGCTGGGGACGACGTTGAAGTATTTGCCGCCGGTGATGCCTTAACCAACGGGTGAAGCACCTGTTGTTGCAACAGGTGCTCTTCATGCTGGAGCGATGGGCAGATGCTCCAGTAAATCAGGCAAGGCGCTCTGGATCGTGTCCCAGACCACATCAAGGTTGATATCGAAATAACCATGGGCAATCCGATTGCGCATTCCGCGCATGCTTCGCCACGGGATGTGTGAATGACCGGCCGCGAAATCCGGATACTGGTTCATAATTTTGGTTGACGCCTCACCAATAATAATCACGCTCATGATCACCGCTTGTTGAGTTCGCCTGTCTTCCAGAAATTCCTCTTTGCTCAAGCCTTCAACAAAAGTGATCGCGTCAGTAGCCGCTTGCCGGACATGATTCAAATAATCCTCAAGGCGGTTTGCTGTCATACCGGACGCGCCTCGGCCAAGACTTTTGCACGAAACTTCAAAGGTAAATCGGCAGGTGTCAGTAAGTCCACATTGACGCCAAGCAGATCCTCAAGCTCTACCTGAAGTCCACCGAGATCAAAAAGGGTGGTTCCAGGCGGAGCATCAACTAATAAATCCAGATCACTGCCCTCTTGGTCGGTTCCCAGTAACACCGACCCAAATACTCTAGGGTTTGAGATGCGGAAACGACCGACGACTTCTCTGACGGCAGCTCGCTGTAGGTCAAGGGCGGTTGAAGGTTTCACGGTTCGCCTCGATGATGTCCTGTATCGATCCAGTCTAGCAGCGCCAGCCGCCTGTAGACATATGCATAACACTCTGACGAGGTATACGGGAGCTTTGGCAAAACCCGCTCAAACATGTGAGCCAGGTTCAATCGACAAGCTTAAAAGTCACTTTCTGAACTGACACGTGGTCTTATCGCACTCGAATCGACGGCAACCCCTGACTCCCCCCGCCAAGACCTTTGATTAACCTGATTCGGATTCCCACCCACAGCACACAAAGGACAATCCGATGACGCCGCTATCCAAATCGCTGGAAGAGTTAATCACTGATATCTACAAGGACGATCACGTCTCGGTCACTGAGTACAGGGCCTTGCGGGACGATGCCGATCGCCGCATGGCAACCGTCATCAAGGAGTTCGGCCTGCATAACAACGTGACCGCCTTTCAGAAATCGATCGACGTGGCCATGCAGCTATTGCAGACCAGTGTCATTGATTCCAAAAAGGCCAAGCTTACCGACACCGGCGAGGCCATCGTCAAGGATGCGGTGACGGCGCAGGTGGAGTACTTGCGTGCCGGCAGCCAGTTGGCGCTACGCCTGCTGTGATCGGCTGATTCAAATCTCTGTCTTCTATCCGTCACATTCCATTGCTACCGTCCTGCGAAACATCTTGCAACAACTCGCCAGGGACTCCCCGCAATGAGTGACGATCACGAAGACCGCCCTTCCGCCGATGCCGCGGCCCAACCGCCGGTAGACACCAGCCGCCGGCGTTTCCTGGGGGGCGCCGCGGTACTGGGGGTCGGCGCAACCTTGAGCGCCTGCGGCAATACCAGCGAAACGCCCGTCAAACCGGACGCGCGGCCGCTTACCCCGCAAGAATTGGACAAGGCCTTGCGCGACCAGGTGAAAACCGTGGTGGTGATCTACGCCGAGAATCGCAGCTTCAACAATCTGTTCGCCGATTTCCCCGGCGTGGAGAAACCGCTGTCTGCACTGTCCCCCGCCGATGCACAGCAACGCGACCGTGACGCCAGCGTACTGAACACCCTGCCGCCTGTCTGGGGTGGTGTGTTGCAAGTCGGCCCGCAGACGGTGGACGGGGTGACCTATGCCAGTGGAGCGCAATTCCAGGAAAACCTGCCCAACGCACCTTTCGCCCTCAAGGGTCCGAACGCCGAAGACCTGCCCCTGAGCCTGGTCACCCGCGACTTGTGGCACGTGTTCTATCAGAACCAGATGCAGATCAATGGCGGCAAGAACGACGGCTTTGTTGCATGGGCGGACTCCGGCGGCCTGGTGATGGGCCATTACGCCCAGAGTCGTTATTCCCTGCGCCTGTGGGACGTGGCCAAGGAGTTTGTGCTCTGCGACAACTTCTTCCAGGGAGCCTTTGGTGGCTCGTTCCTCAATCACCAGTACCTGGTCAGCGCCACCGCGCCGGTTTATCCGAATGCCGCTCAATCGGTGGCAAAAGCGCAGATCGCCACGCTGCAAAGCGATGACCCCAGCGACCCGCGCCTCAAACCGCTGGACACGTCCCCGGCCAGCGCAATGACGGGGCCGCCGCAGTTCGGCCCCAGCGCCCTGACCCCGGATGGCTACGCGGTGAACACCCTGGCTCCGCCCTACTGGCCGACCTGGATTCGCGACCCGCAAAACCCGGATTATTCCAAACCGGACCTGCCCAACGTGCTGGTGCCGCAGACCCACGAACACATCGGCGACAAATTGTCGAAAAACAACGTCGACTGGGCGTGGTACGCCGGCGCATGGCAAGCGACCCTGGACCAATTCAAGGATTCGGGCGGCATTCCGAAAATTCCGAACTTCCAGTATCACCACCAGCCGTTCAACTACTTCAAGCAACAGGGCCCGCAGAACCGCGCCGAGCGCGACAAGCGCCTGCGCGATGGCGGCTTGGGTGATGAGGCCAGTACCAACAAATTCTTCGCCGATGCCCAGGCCGGCAAGCTGCCCGCCGTCACCTTCTACAAGCCCCAGGGCAACCTGAACATGCACGCGGGCTATGCCGACGTTGCCTCGGGCGACCGTCATATCGTGCGGGCCTTGAAGGTGCTGCAAGAAAGCCCGCAGTGGCCAAACATGGTGGTGGTGGTGACCGTCGATGAAAACGGCGGCTGGTGGGACCACGTCGCACCGCCCAAAGGTGACCGGTGGGGCCCGGGCACGCGGGTTCCGGCGTTGGTGGTGTCACCGTTCGCGCGCAAAGGCACGGTGGACCATACGGTGTATGACACGGCTTCAATCCTGCGTCTGATCACCCGCGTATTCCAGCTGGAAACACTGGACGGCCTCAAGCAGCGGGATGACGCGATGATCGCCCGCGGCCAGAAACCCATGGGCGACTTGAGCAACGCCTTGCAGTTCAGCCTGTAGGTTTTCTTATCCAATAACGACATGCCTGATGATTTATAACGCGCCTTTGCTGGTCAGCCGCTACTGTGTGGAGGTGGGCTTTCGCTGACAAGGAAACAACCAATGTTCAAACCGACCAGGCTGTGTTACACCCTGGCCGCACTGATGGCGAGTGCGGTCGTACAGGCCGACATTGAGGTACCGCTGGGGAGCACGCAGCGTGTAACCCAACTGTTTGCCTACCCTAATAACTGCAATGTGATCTGCTTTCGGCCATGGACGCTGGAACAGACTGTCGAGCATTATCTGAACCAGAGCCTGCAACGGGACGGGTACAGCCGAGCGAAAGTCAGCGTCAAGACCCAGGAAGGCAAGGTATCTGCGACCTTCAGCGGTGTACCCGACAGTTACGGCCAGCCCCTGACCCGATTGCTCGATACCGCCGACCTGGCCTATCAAGGCGCCAGCCGGCTCAACAGCGACGGCAAATGGGCCTATAACTGGTACCTGTTCCTGCCGCTGGGCATGGCTCTGGAAAATCGCAAAAGCATCGAGTTGCTGCATTTCCCGCCCGATTATTCACTGACCCAAGCGCAGGATTACCTGGAATCGGCCACCACCGACCGCTGGGCAGCCCTGCTCACGGACAACGGCGTACCTGCCACTGAAACCCCGGCTTACCAGACCATCATCGATATCGCGCCCATCGCCGCGCCGTCCAACGCGGGCAAGGACCTGGAAACCGTCTACAGCTATTTCACCGATTACCAGACGCGCATGGTCCAGGAGCTGAGCCTGTCCGACAAAGGGGCTTTGCCGATGGTGGCTTTTGGCGCGCCGGTACGCGGCTGGATCAAGCAACAGTACGGGCAGACGGTGGGTGTATTGAGCCTGGCGCAGATCAGCCCGATAGCGGGCAAAACCGTGTCCGTGCTGGGGGCGAACCACCCGAGCTACATCTGGTATGCCGCAAGTCCCGATACCTACGAGGGCAACGAGCAGAAAGCCGACGAGGCCGGCTTGAAAGTGATGGGCCAGGATTTGAGCGCCGCCTGCTGGCAGGCCGGCATGGCGCAAAAACCCGAGAGCGATCCGAATGTGACGCTCAAGGCTTGCATGAACACTTGGCAGGTCACGCGCAAGGAACAGACATGCGAGTTGTTCTATACCTCGGTGCGCAACCTGCCCCCGGCAGAGGCAAGTGCCAAATGCGCCACGCCTGCGATCAAGACCCAGTTGAAACAGCTGAAGAACCCTGTTCCCACTCCAGCTACGGCGATCCCGGCGCTGTAGCTGCAGGACTGCGCTTGCTGGACAGAAGCGCAGCCGCGTCGGCTCTTAGACTTCACCCAACGGGCGCAGGCGATACTGCGGCGGCAACTGCTCGAAACCACTGATGGTGGTATTCAAGCTCTTCCAGCGCCCATCCTTGATGCCGTAGATGCAGCCATGGATCGACAGGCTCTGCCCACGGTGCCAGGCGTTTTGCACAATGCTGGTGTGGCCGACATTGGCGACCTGCTGGATCACGTTCAACTCGCACATGCGGTCGACGCGCTCTTCTTCAGTCGGCAGTTGGGCCAGTACGTCACGGTTTTCGTAATAGAGGTCGCGGATGGTGCGCAGCCAGCCGTCGATCAGCCCGAACTGACGGTCCTGCATCGAAGCCCGCACGCCGCCGCAGCCATAGTGGCCGGTGACAAGGATGTGCTTGACCTTGAGCACGTCCACCGCGTACTGGATCACCGAGAGGCAATTGAGGTCGGTGTGCAGCACCACGTTGGCCACGTTGCGGTGTACGAACAGATCACCCGGCAACATGCCGACAATCTCGTTGGCCGGTACGCGGGCGTCGGAACAGCCGATCCACAGGTATTCCGGGGTTTGCTGGCGGGCGAGCTTGGCGAAGAATTCGGGATCTTCCTGTTTGATCGCGTCCGCCCAGCGTTCATTGTTATCAAGCAGGTCTTGTAATTCGTTCATCAGGGAAAGCCTCAGGAATGATGCGCAGTTTTGTGACTGACAACCCCTCGTCCGGGTCACGCCCTCGGTGTGAATAACCAGGTGTCAATTAGCTTGAATCTTTGGGGCGCACAGCCTGTCCACACACTATAAGCCCCATAGTATGAGGATTGGCCATGACTGAATCACGACGTCCCTACGGCGCTACACAGCCCGAACCGATTGATGACAACGAAGATCGCATGGGTTCGATGCGCGAGCTGGATTTTGACCAGGAAGATCAGACGGCGGAAATCGGCGATGAGCTCCCACCGGGTGAGCGCGAGCAGCTGATGCCCGAAGAGCGGGTGCGCGAAGCCGGGATGACCGGTGCGTCGGTCGCCGACCATGAATCGACTGACGATGACATGAGCCCCGAGACGCTGATCCATGATGATGGCGCGCGCGATGCACGGGAAGAAGGGGAAGACAGCCCGGCGGATTACGATCTGAGCGTTGTAGACGAAGATGACATTGGCGGCGGGAATGGGTTGGATGAGGCCGAGCTGGCTGACCTGGATCCTGTAAACGGTAGCCGCTGACACACCGCAGAACTCATTGTAAAAAAGGCCCCTGTGGGAGCTGGCTTGCCTGCGATTGCATCACCTCGGTTTCACTGAAACACCGAGGTGCTTGCATCGCGGGCAAGCCCGGCTCCCACAGATACTGGGGTGTGCAAGGGTTTTACATGCTTAATCGACAAGGGTGCAAGCCATTACAACCGCATCTTCGCGGCCACCCACTGCCGGATAATAGTCGCGGCGACGGCCAATTTCGTTGAAACCATAACGTTCGTACAAACGGAACGCCCCGGTATTGCTGTCACGCACCTCCAGGAAGCATTCCCGCGCATTCGCAGCATAAGCGCGGGACATCAAATGCTCCAGCAGCGCCAGGCCAAGCCCCCTGCCCTGGTTTTCCGGCTTCACGGTGATGTTCAGCAAATGCGCTTCATCGAGAATGATCTGCACCACGCCGTGCCCCACCTGCTGCTCGCCTTCGAACATCAGCCAGATCTGATATTTGCCCAACCCGTCGAGAAAGATCCCACGGGTCCACGGGTGGCTGAACGCCGCGTATTCGATTTTCAGCACGGCGTCGAGGTCGGCCTCGGTCATCGGGCGGAAGGATAAAGCCTCACTCATCGGTTGTTTTCCAGCGCGCCATCAGCCGGCGCATGGCTTGCCAGACATCAGCCTTACGCTGTGGCTCTTCCATTAATAATTCCAGGCCCGGCAGGGCCCATACCGAGCCCAGGCCTTCGACCTGCAGCTCGCGGTACCAGGCTTCGGCATTCGCTTGGCCGGCAAACCGCACGGCGGGCAGGCCGATCAGCCACAGGCACACGCAAGGTTCGTCTTCCAGGCGCGCCGACACAAAGCCTTGCACAAAATCACGCGCAGCTTCCGGGCCCTGGTCCATGGTGCCGCGCACCAGCAATGGCCAGCGCACCGGGTCGCCGACGATTTGCGGGCTGTCGGGCAGGCCGGCGGCGCGCAGCATGTCCTTGAGCAGCATGTAGGCGGGGTCGCGGGTCTGGAAGCGTTCGCCGGTGGGTAATTCCACCAGCAGCAGGCAGCGCCCGGCGCGCAGCAATTGCAGGGCGAAACGCGGTGGCGGCACCACCGGGGCCTTGACCACGGGGGCGACCTCTTCGACCGCCGCGGCTTTGGTCACTGGCGATGGGCGCGGGACTTCGATCCTGGCCCGCTCGACCACAGGGCGCGACTCGGGCACAGGCTTGACCACCGCGACCGGCGCGGCCGCTTCCTCGCCCGACACCTGGAACGCCTCTTCGGGCTCAAGCGCCTGCAACAGCTCGGGCCGCGACGGCGCGGCAAACGGCAGTTCGGTGCGGGGCAGCCAGTTGACCACCTGCATGGCGGTCAAGTAAGCGCGACGTCGGGACTCGGTAAGCACAGCTCGGCCACTTGCGGATAACTAAAGAGCGGGGATTCTACCGCTGTTCGGCAACAATCGCCCACTGCACACTGACCGGCTGTGGATAAATCCCGCGCCCGATGCAGTACAATCGCGACTTTTAATCGCCAACCAGCCGGCCATCCCCATGATCGAACCCAAGCGCGTCCTGCGCGCCCTCGCCGAACACTGGGCCTTGCTCGAGCCACTGTGCGAACACTTCGACCAAGGCACCCTGAGCCTTGGCGAACTGCGCGCGCAACTGGCCGCCCAACAACTGGATAGCACGCCGCAGGACATCACCAGCCTGCTGGACGTGTGGATTCGCCTGGACATCCTGGTGCCCGTCGCCAAGAGCCCGAACCGTTTCGAGCTCAACGCGCAGATCCACGACTTCCTGGCTTACCTTCGCAAGGAGCACCGGCTTGGCCTGTGCCTGGAGATCGAAGCCTACCTGCGCCACCTCGAGCGCCTGGCCGGTTACATCCAGGATGCCTTCGATATCCGCGATGGCCACGACCTGGCCCGCCAACTGCGCCTGCTGGATATGCGTGTGCGCGACGTGCTGAAAAAACTCGCCAACGACGAACAGGCCCTCGCCGCCGTGGCCGACCGCGCCAAGACCAGCGACCGCCAGATCCCGTTGCGCCAGCGCTACGCCGAAGTATTGGCGACCTGGGACGAATACGTCGAACCGATGATCCAACTGGTTAATGCCGACGGCGCCTTCGAGCAAGGCGTGCGCAAGGTCGAGAATGTGCTGCTGCGCATGCTCACCGAGCAACAACGCCTCGGCCACCTGGTGGATGACGACATGCTGCTGCGCACCCACGCGCGCATCCTCGAAATGCAGACCAGCGCCCAGTTGACCTTGCGTCATGCGCGCGAGTTGCTGTTGCCGTTGCGCGAAGAAGCGCGCCGGCACAACGCCGTGACCCGTGGCGCGGCGCTGGCCCTGTCGGCTATCCGCCGCAAAGGCCTGGACGCGGTGCCGCAAGCGGCGATGCCGATGTTCACCCGCCCGCAAAGCACCTTCCTCGGCAGCGCGAGCCAGGTGGAAGCCTATGTGTATGCCCTGGCGAATTTCGAGCCGAAACCGGCGCGTTTCCCCAAGGCGCACAAATCCCACAAGGGCGAAGCCCAGCGTGCGCCGCGCACGGTCAAGGAAATGCTCGAACGCTGCGAAGACGCGTTGCCGATGCCGGACCTGATGACCTGGCTGCTGGAGCAGGAACCGGACGGCGCCACCGACGAATTGCTGTACTGGTTCTCGCGCCTCTCGCGTGAAAAACGCTTCAAGCGCGAACGCCTGGAACGCCGCGATTACCACACCCACGAGCATCAGGTCAGCCTGCGCTCATTCGCCCTGCTCCCGGCCAGCACCGACGCCGCCGAGAATACTGCGAGCATCCCCTATGCATCTTGATCTATCCGAACTGTCCCAGCTGGCGCCGATCTTTCGCGAGCTGTTCAAGGGTTACCACGTCAGCCGACGTGATCCGGAGCTGTACGCGCAGCTCTCAAACTTCCAGGACCAGTACCGCACGCTGTTCAAGGCCCTGGGCTTTGAACTGGTGTGCGATACCCGTGGCTTCTATTACTTCGTGCCGGACTCCGCGATTGCCAGCGCGCAGGTGAACAAGACCGCCCAGCGCCTGGCGTTGTTCACCTTCATTCTCGTTGAGCACCTGGCCGACCAGGGCCGCGACCCGATCGCCGTGCTCGACGGCGGCAGCCTCGGCCGCGATGAGCTGCCGTCCCTGCTGGAGAAATACCGCGACCTGTTTATCCAGGCCGAGGTGCAGACCCAGGAAGAACTCGAAGAAAAAATCATGCGCCGCATGACCCAGCTGGGTTTTGCCAGCGAAGACAACGGCATCTACCGCTTCCTGCCGCCGATGCACCGTTTCCTCGATGTATGCCTGTCGGTGCAGCAGGACCGCGACCTGGCCGCCAGCGTACACAGCGTATTGCCATTGCCAGCGCCGGTGATCATCGATGAAGACAGCGATGAGAAACTGCTGAAGACCGATGATCCGCTCGATCTGAGTGACTTTGCAGAAGAAAGCGAAGAAGACGCCATGGCCCGCGCCATTGCCGAAGAACAGGAGACCGACGCATGAGCAAGGAACGCTACGGCATCCGCCGCTTCGCCCTATTGAACACCGCCGGCTACAGCCTGGGTTTGTTCCCGCTGGAAGAGCCGCTGTCGGTGTATGGCGCCAACAACCTGGGGAAATCCGCGTCGATCAACGCCTTGCAGTTCCCGATCCTGGCGCGCATGTCGGACATGAGTTTCGGCAAGTACACCCTGGAGCAATCCCGGCGCTTCTACTTTGCGACCGACACCAGCTACATCCTGGTGGAAGTTTCGCTGCCTCACGGCCCGCATGTCATCGGCGTGGTCGGGCGAGGCCCGGGCGGTGGTTTCGGACACCAGTTCTTTGCCTATGCCGGCAAGCTGGACCTGGCCCATTACCAGAAAAACGACACGTGCCTGCGCCAGAAAGAGCTGTTCACCAACCTTGAACGCGAAGGCCTCAAAGCCTACGAACTCAAACCCGATGAACTGAGGCGCTTGCTGGTGGGCGGCCACACGTCGATCCCCCTGGACCTGACGCTGATTCCGCTGCGCTCTACCAGCGAACAAAGCCTGAAGACCTTCCGCGCGCTGTTTATCAACTTGCTGCACATGCGCGAGATCACCGCGGCCAAGCTCAAGCAGCTGTTCCTGGATGCGTTTGAACACAGCCTGCGTTCCGGCAGTGTTGATTACATCGCCGCGTGCGAAGAAGCCTTCCGCGATGTACGACGCATGGAGCAGGACTACAATTCGCTGGTCGCCGCCGGGCCTTTGGTCGAGGCGCTCGCAAACGGCGTGAAACAACGCGATATCTTGCGCGGCAAGCTGCATCGCCTGTCACCGCTGCTGGATTCGCTGCTGGGCACCTGGTCGGACTACGCCAGTGCGCGCAAGGAAGAGCTCACCATCCAGGCCGAGCACTATCGCAACGAGCAGGATGCGCTGCAGAACGACCAGCGTGGCGGCACCCAGGAGCTGATGCGCCTGGAGCGCGAGATCAGCGGCATCCAGCGCTGGCTGGGCGAGCTGTCGGTGCTCAAGCACCGCTTCGCCTTGGTGGATGACGTGAAGGTGCTGGAGCAGCAACTGCTGGCGGCCAAGGATGCCCACGATGAACTGGCCGGCGCCCTGGCGCAATCCCGGCAGTTCAGCGCCGAGGATCTCGACGAGCGTTTGCGCGACCTGGAAAAACGCCTGAAATCGGTCAAGCAGCAGCTTGATCATGCCGACAACAACAGCTACGCCAAGCTGCGGGAAGAATTCTCACAGCCGGATGTCGAACGTCTGATGCGTCTGTTCAACAGTTCGTTGTTCAGCCTGCCGTTGGGCGCACAGGGCATCACGCTGGACGAGGAAGGCCGGTGGGTCAAATCCCTGGAGCTGATTCTCGATGGTTTCAAAGGCGAGCGTTTTGAAGTGCCGGGGCTGGCCATCGATCTCTCGCATATCGAGCCGCCGGCATTGCAGGCGCTGGCCGATCGCGCGGCGTTGCGTGACCAGAAAGAGCGCCTGGAAAAAGAGCTCAAGCAACTCAAGACTCAGCAGGCCGTAGCCTCCGACCGCGCCGCGAGCAAGACCCAGACCGAAGCGCTGTACCAGCAGGTACTCGACGCGCAGAAGGCTTTGGAAGACTTCCGCCGCGCACAAACCCTGAGTGCCGAAGAAGGCGAGAAACTGGAAAACCTGTCGCAGATGGAAGCGGCGCAGGATGAGTTGAAGCGTTCCAGCGATGCCTTCACCGAGCGTGTTCAACAACTGTCGGCCAAGCTGCAATTGGTCGGCCGTCAGATCGGCGATATGGAAGCCAAGCAACGCACGCTGGACGACGCGCTGCGCCGTCGTCAGTTGCTGCCAGCGGACTTGCCGTTCGGCACACCGTTCATGGACCCGGTCGACGACTCCATGGACAACCTGCTGCCGCTGCTCAATGACTATCAGGACAGCTGGCAAGGTTTGCTGCGCGCCGATGGCCAGATCGAAGCGCTGTATGCGCAGGTGCGCCTCAAGGGCGTGGCCAAGTTCGACAGCGAGGACGACGTCGAACGGCGCTTGCAGTTGCTGATCAATGCCTATGCACACCGGACCGATGAAGCGTTGACGCTGGGCAAGGCGCGTCGCGCGGCGGTCACCGATATTGCGCGCACCCTGCGCAATATCCGCAGCGACTACGACAGCCTCGAGCACCAGTTGGCGTTGTTCAACCGCGAGATCAACAAGCGTCAGGTATCGAACCTGCAAAGCTTCCGCATCGTACTGGCGCCGAACAAGGAAGCCCTCAAGCATATCGACCAGATCATCCACAGTGCCGGTCAGTATGAAGAAGGCGAGACTCTGTCGGTGTTCGACCTCAGCCAGAGCGCCGAGCAGGACAACAAGAACGAAGAGGCCAAGGAATACCTGGCGCGCCTGGTAGCGGCCAACCATAACCAGTTGGGCCTCAAGGACTTGTTCGAGCTGGCCTTCGAGATCACCAAGGTACATGGCCAGCCGGTGATTCATACCGACATCGATGGTGCCGCGTCCAATGGCACCACCATGACCATCAAGGCGCTGACCAACATGTACTTGTTGCTGCACTTGATGGACCGAGACCAGGCCGGACGCGTGCGTTTACCGTACTACCTCGATGAAGCGGCGGACATCGATGAGAAGAACCAGGCGGCGTTGCTGGAAACCAGTTTGCAGCTGGGTTTTGTGCCGATTCTTGCCAGTGTGAAGCCACAGGTGTCTGCCCAAGTGGCGATCGACCTGGAAGGCGGCAGCGGGCCGAACGGGATCTATATCGATGAGGCGGATTGGAAATATATTCGTCGTCACGATGGGGTGAAGGCCACGGTGAACGTGCAGGCGGACGAGCCGGAGTTGGATGAGGCCTGATCGGTTGCACTGAAATGCGAAAGGCCCCTGGGTGAGAATCCAGGGGCCTTTTTTGTTGTCTGTGCCGGCGTATTCGCGAGCAAGCCCGCGATGGCTGCGCCTCGGTTTATTTACCCAGTGAAATCTTGGGCGCCCACGTCAGCCATTCCTCTTCAAACTTGTCGAACAGCGGGAAGGTTTGCTGGGCCCGAGCGGCATTGCCCATGCGCTCGCCGTCGGGCGTGGCGAAGGCGATACCACCGGCAACCAATGTTTCCAGGGATTCAGTACGCACCGTAGCGCCTTTGAACAGGCCGAAGTCGAGGCCAAAGCCGCTGCTGTTCCAGAAGCGGCTGCCGCTGCGCACCAACGGCGCGTACTTGGGCTCGATCAGGATGTGGATCAATACGCGGTCGGCGGTCTGACCCAGCTCGTAGCCGGTCACTTTGCCCACGGTGACTTCGCGATAGGTGACGGGTACGCCTTCCTTCAGCGAGCCACGGCGTGCGGCGCTGAGGGTCAGGCGCAGGCCTGCTTCCTGGCGGACGGCCTCAGGTGGCTGACCCAGCGCAACGAAGCTCTTCTGCGGGCCGGCGCTTTTGGCGGCCGGTTGCACTTCGATGTATTGCCCGGTGACCAGGGTTTCCAGATTGGAGGTTTTCATCAGGCCCAGCTCAGGCTTGACCACCCAGAATTGACTGCCAACGCGTGCAATACGATCGGCTACCTGGGTGATACGTGCGCTGAGCAGCACCGACTGCATGTCGGCACTGAGGTCGACGCGTTCAATCTTGCCCACGTCCAGGCCTTTGAAACGCACTGGCGTGCCAGGGCGCATGCCGTCGGCGCGGTCAACTTTGATGGTCACCAAGGTGCCGTGCTGGTTGGCGGCTTCGCGGTCGGCGAACAGGCGGAAACGCGGGATGCGTTTTTTCAGCGGGACGTTTGGTTCCGGCGTCTCAAAGGCGATACCGCCGGCCATCAGACTCGCCAGGGATTCACTCTTGACCTGGATACCGCCGGTGAGGCCGCCGGTCAGGGTCACGCCGCTGGCATTCCAGAAGCGCGTTGAGCCGTTGACCAGATTTTCGTACTCCTTCTCGATGTGGACGCCGATTACCAATTGCTTGTTCTTGCGCGAGAACTGGTAACTCTGTACCGAGCCAACCTTGACCTGCTTGTAGAGGATGGGGCTGCCAACGTCCAGGGAACCGAGGTTGTCGGTGAGCAGCACCATATGCAGGCCTGGGGAGCGCAGGTCCAGGGGCGGCGCCTTGGCGCGGGCGACGTACTCACGTTGTGGAGCGGTGCCTTTGTCGCCGGGACGAATGGCGATGTAGTTACCCTTCACCAAGGCTTCAAGCCCGGTGATCCCGGCCAGGGAAATAGACGGTTTGACCACCCAGAATTGAGTGTCCTGGACCAGGTAATCTTCGGCCAGCGGATCAAGGGTAAGCTCTGCGTTGGCGCTGGAAAGGTCGGGGTTGATCTTCAGGGTTTTCAAGCTACCGACCTGAATCCCTTTGTACATCACAGGCGTGCGACCGGCCTGCAGGCCTTCGAAGTCGGTAAGTTTGACCTTGACCCGGATACCCGCCGCGGCTGCGTCAAAATCTTCGTACAGACGGAAAGGCAGGCTCGGATCGGTCGGCGGACTGTCCTTGCGGTTCTCCGGCGTGGCGAAGGCGATACCGCCGGCGACGATGCTGGAGAGTGATTCGCTACGCACTTTCACTCCGGAGAGGTTGGCGTCAATGCTGATGCCGCTGGCGTTCCAGAAACGCGTGTGTTTGCGCACCAGGCTGGCGTAGGTCGGTTCGATATAGAGCTTGATCTCGACGGTGCTCTGGTCTTCGGAGAGCAGGTAGCTTTTAACTTGGCCCACCTGGATCTGCTTGTAGAACACCGGGCTGCCACGGTTGAGCGAACCAAGGCGGTCAGCCTTGACGGTCAGGTGCAATCCCGGCTTGGCGTCGGACAACGGCGGCTCTTCGGAGAGCGCCTTGAACTTGCGCGTGGGTTGACCGTCGCCGGGGCTGGCGGCGATGTAGTTACCTGATACCAGGGTTTCCAGGCCGGTTATACCGGCGAGGGTGACGCTCGGCTTGACCAGCCAGAAGCGCGTGTTGGTCCTGAGGTATTGCTCGACGTCCTTGTCCATTTCGATGGTGGCGATGACTCCGCGGTTGTTACCTTCGTCATCCAGGGCCAGGGCCTTGACCTTGCCCACCGGCATGCCTTTGTAGACCACTTCGGTCTTGTTGACCTGGATGCCTTCACCGCTCTCAAAGCGCACTTGAATATCGATGCCCTGCTGGGAATAGGCGCGCCACCCCAGCCACCCGCCAATGATCAGGGCAATCAGGGGCAACACCCAAATGGCCGACCAATTGGAGGCTGGGCGGGTTTTAGCTCTAGGCAAATCACTCATGGTCGTCGTCCGACTCCGTATTATCCCAAATCAGTCGGGGATCAAAAGTTACTGCGGCGAGCATCGTCAAGATCACCACACTGGCGAACGCCGCAGCGCCGAGATTGGCCTCGACACTGGCAAGTCGCCCAAAGTTAACAACCGCCACCAGGATGGCTATCACGAAGATATCCAGCATGGACCAGCGGCCAATGAATTCGATAAAGCGGTACATCACAATGCGTTGTTGCGCCGACAGCGGTTGGTGACGCTGCACCGAAAACAGTAGCAGACCGATGCCCACCAGCTTGAACGTCGGCACCAGGATACTGGCGATGAACACCACGGCAGCGATGGGGAACATGCCGTGTTGAACCAGTTGGATCACACCCGCCATGATGGTACTGGGCTCCCCTTGCCCCAATGAGTTGACGGTCATGATCGGCAGCAGGTTGGCGGGGATGTACAAGATGGCTGCGGTGATCAGCAGCGCCCAGGTGCGGGTGAGGCTGTTGGGGCGGCGGGCATGGATCAGCGCACCACATCGGGTGCAGGTCTGCTCATCGCTATCGGTGTCTTGTTTGTTCAATTCGTGACATTCGGTACAAACCAGAATGCCTGCATCAATCGCCCGCATGATCATCCTCTCCTGACAGCGCTTGCCAGATCTGGTGCGGCGACATCACCACCTCAAGTAGAACCTGAACCATCAGCAGACTGACAAAGCAGACCAGGCCCAGGCCGATTGTGATGGAGGCCATGTCGGCGAGTTTTACGATCGCCACCAATACGCCCATCAGGTACACCTCCAACATCCCCCAATCTTTCATGTGGTGGTAGATGCGGTACAGCAGCAGCCCATAACTGCGCCCGATGTTCCAACGGATGCTGAGCAACACAGCCAGTTGGCAAAGCAGCTTGAGCAATGGAATGCCCATACTGCACAGGAACACCACGGCGGCAACACCTTGCATGCCGGTATCGAACAGACCGACTACGCCGGTCCATACGGTGTCCTCGGAGGACTGCCCGAGCAAGTTGAGCCGCATGATGGGCAGAAAGTTCGCAGGGATGTACAACAGCAATGCGGCCAACACCAAGGCAAGGCTTCGCTCAACGACATTATGACGGTGTGCGTAAAGTTCGTAGCCGCAACGCGGGCATTGAGCTTTTTCGCCAAGGGCGAGCACTGGTTTGCGCATCAGCAAGTCGCACTCATGGCATGCCACCAGGTCGTCCAGTGCTGAATCCGACACCTCAAGGGCATCAACCGGATCGGGCATAAGTAGGGCTCGGGCTCTAAAAAAGATTAGGTGCGTATTCTAAAGGTCTTGTTCAGAAATAACTGTGCAGATTTGTGGGTGCTTTGGGCTGATTGAGTTTTCGACCGCCCAAAACAAAACCCCATTTGCTTTCGCAAATGGGGTTTCGGAATTTAATCTTGACGATGACCTACTCTCACATGGGGAAACCCCACACTACCATCGGCGATGCATCGTTTCACTACTGAGTTCGGGATGGGATCAGGTGGTTCCAATGCTCTATGGTCGTCAAGAAATTCGGGTACTGAGTCGTTGCCGGATGGCCTCGCTTCAGCAAATTGGGTATGTGACAGCTGTCGGTGTTTTGTGAGCGTCGAACTTTCGGTTCATCTCGTCTTCACACACCGCAATCTGATGCTCGTTAGAGTAGTCAAATTGCTTGGGTGTTATATGGTCAAGCCTCACGGGCAATTAGTATTGGTTAGCTCAACGCCTCACAGCGCTTACACACCCAACCTATCAACGTCGTAGTCTTCGACGGCCCTTCAGGGAACTCAAGGTTCCAGTGAGATCTCATCTTGAGGCTAGTTTCCCGCTTAGATGCTTTCAGCGGTTATCTATTCCGAACATAGCTACCCGGCAATGCCACTGGCGTGACAACCGGAACACCAGAGGTTCGTCCACTCCGGTCCTCTCGTACTAGGAGCAGCCCCTCTCAAATCTCAAACGTCCACGGCAGATAGGGACCGAACTGTCTCACGACGTTCTAAACCCAGCTCGCGTACCACTTTAAATGGCGAACAGCCATACCCTTGGGACCGGCTTCAGCCCCAGGATGTGATGAGCCGACATCGAGGTGCCAAACACCGCCGTCGATATGAACTCTTGGGCGGTATCAGCCTGTTATCCCCGGAGTACCTTTTATCCGTTGAGCGATGGCCCTTCCATACAGAACCACCGGATCACTAAGACCTACTTTCGTACCTGCTCGACGTGTCTGTCTCGCAGTCAAGCGCGCTTTTGCCTTTATACTCTACGACCGATTTCCGACCGGTCTGAGCGCACCTTCGTACTCCTCCGTTACTCTTTAGGAGGAGACCGCCCCAGTCAAACTACCCACCATACACTGTCCTCGATCCGGATAACGGACCTGAGTTAGAACCTCAAAGTTGCCAGGGTGGTATTTCAAGGTTGGCTCCACGCAGACTGGCGTCCACGCTTCAAAGCCTCCCACCTATCCTACACAAGCAAATTCAAAGTCCAGTGCAAAGCTATAGTAAAGGTTCACGGGGTCTTTCCGTCTAGCCGCGGATACACTGCATCTTCACAGCGATTTCAATTTCACTGAGTCTCGGGTGGAGACAGCGCCGCCATCGTTACGCCATTCGTGCAGGTCGGAACTTACCCGACAAGGAATTTCGCTACCTTAGGACCGTTATAGTTACGGCCGCCGTTTACCGGGGCTTCGATCAAGAGCTTCGCGTTAGCTAACCCCATCAATTAACCTTCCGGCACCGGGCAGGCGTCACACCCTATACGTCCACTTTCGTGTTTGCAGAGTGCTGTGTTTTTAATAAACAGTCGCAGCGGCCTGGTATCTTCGACCGGCATGAGCTTACGGAGCAAGTCCTTCACCCTCACCGGCGCACCTTCTCCCGAAGTTACGGTGCCATTTTGCCTAGTTCCTTCACCCGAGTTCTCTCAAGCGCCTTGGTATTCTCTACCCAACCACCTGTGTCGGTTTGGGGTACGGTTCCTGGTTACCTGAAGCTTAGAAGCTTTTCTTGGAAGCATGGCATCAACCACTTCGTCGTCTAAAAGACGACTCGTCATCAGCTCTCGGCCTTAAGATCCCGGATTTACCTAAGATCTCAGCCTACCACCTTAAACTTGGACAACCAACGCCAAGCTGGCCTAGCCTTCTCCGTCCCTCCATCGCAATAACCAGAAGTACAGGAATATTAACCTGTTTTCCATCGACTACGCTTTTCAGCCTCGCCTTAGGGACCGACTAACCCTGCGTCGATTAACGTTGCGCAGGAAACCTTGGTCTTTCGGCGTGGGTGTTTTTCACACCCATTGTCGTTACTCATGTCAGCATTCGCACTTCTGATACCTCCAGCAAGCTTCTCAACTCACCTTCACAGGCTTACAGAACGCTCCTCTACCGCATCACTTACGTGATACCCGTAGCTTCGGTGTATGGTTTGAGCCCCGTTACATCTTCCGCGCAGGCCGACTCGACTAGTGAGCTATTACGCTTTCTTTAAAGGGTGGCTGCTTCTAAGCCAACCTCCTAGCTGTCTAAGCCTTCCCACATCGTTTCCCACTTAACCATAACTTTGGGACCTTAGCTGACGGTCTGGGTTGTTTCCCTTTTCACGACGGACGTTAGCACCCGCCGTGTGTCTCCCATGCTCGGCACTTGTAGGTATTCGGAGTTTGCATCGGTTTGGTAAGTCGGGATGACCCCCTAGCCGAAACAGTGCTCTACCCCCTACAGTGATACATGAGGCGCTACCTAAATAGCTTTCGAGGAGAACCAGCTATCTCCGAGCTTGATTAGCCTTTCACTCCGATCCACAGGTCATCCGCTAACTTTTCAACGGTAGTCGGTTCGGTCCTCCAGTTAGTGTTACCCAACCTTCAACCTGCCCATGGATAGATCGCCCGGTTTCGGGTCTATTCCCAGCGACTAGACGCCCTATTAAGACTCGCTTTCGCTACGCCTCCCCTATTCGGTTAAGCTCGCCACTGAAAATAAGTCGCTGACCCATTATACAAAAGGTACGCAGTCACCCAACAAAGTGGGCTCCCACTGCTTGTACGCATACGGTTTCAGGATCTATTTCACTCCCCTCTCCGGGGTTCTTTTCGCCTTTCCCTCACGGTACTAGTTCACTATCGGTCAGTCAGTAGTATTTAGCCTTGGAGGATGGTCCCCCCATATTCAGACAAAGTTTCTCGTGCTCCGTCCTACTCGATTTCATGACTAAGAGATTTTCGCGTACAGGGCTATCACCCACTATGGCCGCACTTTCCAGAGCGTTCCGCTAATCTCAAAGCCACTTAAGGGCTAGTCCCCGTTCGCTCGCCACTACTAAGGGAATCTCGGTTGATTTCTTTTCCTCAGGGTACTTAGATGTTTCAGTTCCCCTGGTTCGCTCCATACACCTATGTATTCAGTGTAAGGTAACCATCTTATGATGGCTGGGTTCCCCCATTCAGACATCTCCGGATCAAAGTCTGTTTGCCGACTCCCCGAAGCTTTTCGCAGGCTACCACGTCTTTCATCGCCTCTGACTGCCAAGGCATCCACCGTATGCGCTTCTTCACTTGACCATATAACCCCAAGCAATCTGGTTATACTGTGAAGACAACATTCGCCGAAAATTCGAATTTCTCGTTTAAGAGAACTCACAAATTTTACCTTAGCCTGAGCCGTTACCAGTGAAAGTAACGTCCAGTCTATCTTTCTATCACATACCCAAATTTTTAAAGAACGATCTAATCAAAGACTAGAAATCAACATTCACCATCATCACGATGGAATGCTCATTTCTAAGCTTTCATAACGTCAGAAGCAGTAGTGGTGGAGCCAAACGGGATCGAACCGTTGACCTCCTGCGTGCAAGGCAGGCGCTCTCCCAGCTGAGCTATGGCCCCGTATTTCTACAGGCGTTTCCCACACAAAATTGGTGGGTCTGGGCAGATTCGAACTGCCGACCTCACCCTTATCAGGGGTGCGCTCTAACCAACTGAGCTACAGACCCAATTTCGGGCTGCTTCTTTATCGTCTTCTTCAATGAATCAAGCAATTCGTGTGGGAACTTATGGAGCAGCTGATGTCGTCGATTAAGGAGGTGATCCAGCCGCAGGTTCCCCTACGGCTACCTTGTTACGACTTCACCCCAGTCATGAATCACACCGTGGTAACCGTCCTCCCGAAGGTTAGACTAGCTACTTCTGGTGCAACCCACTCCCATGGTGTGACGGGCGGTGTGTACAAGGCCCGGGAACGTATTCACCGCGACATTCTGATTCGCGATTACTAGCGATTCCGACTTCACGCAGTCGAGTTGCAGACTGCGATCCGGACTACGATCGGTTTTGTGGGATTAGCTCCACCTCGCGGCTTGGCAACCCTCTGTACCGACCATTGTAGCACGTGTGTAGCCCAGGCCGTAAGGGCCATGATGACTTGACGTCATCCCCACCTTCCTCCGGTTTGTCACCGGCAGTCTCCTTAGAGTGCCCACCATAACGTGCTGGTAACTAAGGACAAGGGTTGCGCTCGTTACGGGACTTAACCCAACATCTCACGACACGAGCTGACGACAGCCATGCAGCACCTGTCTCAATGTTCCCGAAGGCACCAATCCATCTCTGGAAAGTTCATTGGATGTCAAGGCCTGGTAAGGTTCTTCGCGTTGCTTCGAATTAAACCACATGCTCCACCGCTTGTGCGGGCCCCCGTCAATTCATTTGAGTTTTAACCTTGCGGCCGTACTCCCCAGGCGGTCAACTTAATGCGTTAGCTGCGCCACTAAGAGCTCAAGGCTCCCAACGGCTAGTTGACATCGTTTACGGCGTGGACTACCAGGGTATCTAATCCTGTTTGCTCCCCACGCTTTCGCACCTCAGTGTCAGTGTTGGTCCAGGTGGTCGCCTTCGCCACTGGTGTTCCTTCCTATATCTACGCATTTCACCGCTACACAGGAAATTCCACCACCCTCTACCACACTCTAGTCAGTCAGTTTTGAATGCAGTTCCCAGGTTGAGCCCGGGGATTTCACATCCAACTTAACAAACCACCTACGCGCGCTTTACGCCCAGTAATTCCGATTAACGCTTGCACCCTCTGTATTACCGCGGCTGCTGGCACAGAGTTAGCCGGTGCTTATTCTGTCGGTAACGTCAAAATTGCAGAGTATTAATCTACAACCCTTCCTCCCAACTTAAAGTGCTTTACAATCCGAAGACCTTCTTCACACACGCGGCATGGCTGGATCAGGCTTTCGCCCATTGTCCAATATTCCCCACTGCTGCCTCCCGTAGGAGTCTGGACCGTGTCTCAGTTCCAGTGTGACTGATCATCCTCTCAGACCAGTTACGGATCGTCGCCTTGGTGAGCCATTACCTCACCAACTAGCTAATCCGACCTAGGCTCATCTGATAGCGCAAGGCCCGAAGGTCCCCTGCTTTCTCCCGTAGGACGTATGCGGTATTAGCGTCCGTTTCCGAACGTTATCCCCCACTACCAGGCAGATTCCTAGGCATTACTCACCCGTCCGCCGCTCTCAAGAGAAGCAAGCTTCTCTCTACCGCTCGACTTGCATGTGTTAGGCCTGCCGCCAGCGTTCAATCTGAGCCATGATCAAACTCTTCAGTTCAAACATCTTTGGGTTTTTAAGAAACCCTAAACTTGGCTCAGCAATCGTTGGTTACATCTTTGATTTCTCGCGGAGTAACTTGTGATGCTGATAATCTTGTTGACTATCAGTCTGACTCCACAAGCACCCACACGAATTGCTTGATTCAGTTGTTAAAGAGCGGTTGGTTAAGATCTTTCGTCTCAACCGAGGCGCGCATTCTACAGCAGCCTCATTTGCTGTCAAGTGATTATTTTCAGAAGTTTTCGAAGAATTCTTCAACAACTTCAACCACTTGCGCTTCCGATCTCTCGTTAGCGGGAGGCGAATTCTACAGCGTTACACGCTGCTGTCAACACCTCTTTTTCTCCGCTTTCGACCGAGAAGATCGAAACGTTAATAGAGCCAAACAACACCGCCCTACCAACTCCTTCTGGGCTTCGATGAACTGAAGCGGGTCGCTGTCGAATTTCGCATAACTCTTTGTTTACCAAGGAGTTTTCTGTTTCGACTGCGCCGGAAGTGGGGCGAATTATAGACTCCCAGAATCTGCCGTCAACAGCTTTTTTCACAATTCTGTCATATCGGTCAAAAAAGCCCTGAAAACGCGAAAGCCGGCCCCAAGGGGCCGGCTTCCTGGCAAACGTTAAAGACTGGGAAAAGCAAATTGCGACGCTTCATGACTGGCCCGTTGCGGCCAGCGCTGGGTAATCGCCTTGCGACGGGTATAGAAACGCACCCCATCCGGCCCATAGGCATGCAGGTCGCCAAACAGCGAACGTTTCCAGCCACCAAAGCTGTGATACGCCACCGGCACCGGCAGTGGAACGTTCACGCCCACCATGCCCACTTCGATCTCATCACAGAACAGACGCGCCGCTTCACCGTCACGGGTGAAGATGCAGGTACCGTTACCGTATTCATGATCATTGATCAGCTGCATCGCCGCTTCCAGGCTATCGACCCTGACCACGCACAATACCGGCCCGAAGATCTCTTCCTTATAGATACGCATCTGCGGCGTCACACGATCAAACAGGCTGCCTCCGAGGAAGAAACCCTGTTCATGCCCGGCGACACTCAAGCCGCGCCCATCGACGACCAACTCCGCGCCCGCCGCCACACCGTCTTCTATATAGCCACTGACCTTGTCACGCGCCTGGCCAGTCACCAATGGCCCCATATCCAGGCCGCAAGACGTGCCAGCACCGATCTTCAGCGCCTTGACCTGCGGCACCAGCTTGGCAATCAGCGCATCCGCCACCTGGTCGCCCACGCACACAGCAACCGAAATCGCCATGCAACGCTCGCCACAGGAACCGTACGCCGCGCCCATCAATGCGCTCACGGCGTTATCCAGGTCCGCATCCGGCATCAGCACCGCGTGGTTCTTCGCCCCACCCAGTGCCTGCACGCGTTTGCCGCGCTTGGTCGCTTCGCTGTAGATGTACTCGGCAATCGGCGTCGAGCCCACGAAACTCAGCGCTTTCACTTCCGGCGCCTCGATCAGCGCATCCACGGCACCCTTGTCACCGTGCACCACACTTAAGACGCCCTTGGGCAGGCCCGCTTCCTGCAACAGTTGTGCGATCAGCAACGTCGAGCTTGGATCGCGCTCCGAAGGTTTCAGGATGAAACAGTTACCGCAGACAATCGCCAACGGGTACATCCACAGGGGTACCATCGCAGGGAAGTTGAACGGCGTAATACCTGCCACCACACCCAACGGCTGGAAATCCGACCAGGCATCAATGTTCGGTCCTACGTTACGGCTGTACTCACCCTTCAGAATCTCCGGCGCCGAGCACGCGTACTCCACGTTTTCGATGCCGCGCTTCAACTCACCGGCGGCATCTTCCAGAGTCTTGCCGTGCTCTTCGCTGATCAACTGCGAGATACGTGCCTCGTTCTGCTCCAGCAATTGCTTGAAACGGAACATCACTTGGGCGCGCTTGGCCGCCGGCGTATTGCGCCAGGCAGGGAAAGCAGCCTTGGCCGAATCGATCGCTTGTTGAATGGTTTCACGACTGGCCAATGGCACCTGGTGAATCACCTGGCCGGTGGACGGGTTGTACACGTCGGCGCTGCGACCGCTGTCGTTGACCAACTCACCGTTGATCAAATGCTGGATAAGGCTCATGCAGGGCTCCTGAAAAGTTGTTCTATATAGAAGGAGAAATCAGTCGATCTTGTTCAGCACTTCGCCGACCGCATCGAACAGGCGATCCAGGTCCTGCGGCTTGCTGTTGAAGGTTGGCCCGAACTGCAGGGTGTCACCGCCAAAGCGCACGTAGAAACCGGCTTTCCACAAGGCCATGCCGGCCTCGAATGGACGCACGATCGCATCACCGTCACGCGGTGTAATCTGGATCGCGCCGGCCAGCCCGTAGTTGCGAATGTCGATCACGTTTTTGCTGCCTTTCAAACCGTGCAGCGCATTCTCAAAGTGCGGCGCGACTTCGGCCACGCTCTGCACCAGGTTTTCCTTCTGCAACAGGTCCAGTGCCGCCAGCCCAGCGGCACAAGCTACCGGGTGCGCCGAGTAGGTGTAACCGTGGGGGAATTCCACCGCGTACTCAGGCGTCGCCTGGTTCATGAAGGTTTGATAGATCTCGCTGCTGGCGATCACCGCGCCCATCGGGATCGCGCCGTTGGTGACTTGCTTGGCGATGCACATCAGGTCAGGGGTCACGCCGAAGCTGTCGGCACCGAACATCGAGCCGGTGCGGCCGAAGCCGGTGATCACTTCGTCGAACACCAGCAGGATGTTGTGCTGATCGCAGATTTCACGCAGACGCTTGAGGTAACCCTGCGGCGGCACCAGCACGCCTGCAGACCCGGCCATCGGCTCGACAAACACCGCAGCAATGTTCGATGCATCGTGCAACTCGATCAGCTTGAGCAGTTCATCGGCCAGCGCGATACCGCCCTGCTCCGGCATCCCGCGGGAGAAGGCATTGCTCGCCAGCAGCGTGTGCGGCAGATGGTCGACGTCCATCATCGCCTGACCAAACATCTTACGGTTGCCATTGACGCCGCCCAGGCTGGTACCGGCGATATTCACGCCATGGTAGCCACGGGCACGACCGATCATCTTGGTCTTGGTGGCCTGGCCTTTCAGGCGCCAGTACGCACGCACCATTTTCACCGCGGTATCGGCGCACTCGGAGCCGGAGTCGGTGAAGAACACATGGTTCAGGCTGCCAGGGGTCAGGTCGGTGATCTTTTCCGCCAGCTGGAAGGACAGCGGATGACCGTATTGGAAGCCAGGCGAGTAGTCCAACGTCCCCAGTTGCTTGGCGACCGCCTCCTGGATTTCCTTGCGCGTATGCCCGGCGCCGCATGTCCACAGGCCTGATAACGAGTCATAGACCTTGCGCCCCTTATCGTCCGTCAACCAGCTACCTTCTGCGGCCACGATAAGACGCGGGTCACGCTGGAAGTTACGGTTGGCGGTGTACGGCATCCAGTGCGCGTCCAGCTTCAATTGGAGGGCCAGGGACGATGGGGCGTTTTCGGGCATGTTCATCAGCAAAACCTCGCAGGGCAACAGGCAGCGTCGGGATTGAAAGCGTTGTTGCAGCTAAATTGCCACGGCGATAAAGTCGGTGAAATTCAACTCTTCTAACCTTCAGTCAGGCCTTCACTAAACTATGAGCAGCCGTCGACCCGATCCCCTGGCCCAAGTCAGCGACTTCGATATCCGCTTGCTGCGCATCTTTCGCAGTGTGGTGGAATGCGGCGGCTTTTCAGCGGCAGAAACCGTCCTGGGCATAGGCCGTTCGGCCATCAGCCAGCAAATGAGTGATCTCGAACAACGCCTCGGACTAAGGCTGTGCCAACGCGGCCGCGCCGGTTTTTCCCTGACCGAAGAGGGCCGCGAGGTCTACCAGTCGGCCCTGCAACTCTTGAGTGCCCTGGAAAGTTTCCGCACCGAGGTCAACGGCCTGCACCAGCATTTGCGCGGCGAATTGATCATCGGCCTCACCGACAACCTCGTCACCCTGCCCCACATGCGCATCACCCATGCGCTCGCGCAGTTGAAGGAGCGCGGCCCGGATGTGCAGATCCAGATCCGCATGATCGCCCCCAACGAAGTCGAGCAAGGCGTACTCGACGGCCGTCTGCATGTTGGCGTGGTGCCCCAGGCCAGTGCCCTGTCGGGGTTGGAATACCAGCCGCTGTACAGCGAGCGTTCGCTGCTCTACTGCGCCGTCGGCCACCCGCTGTTCTACGCCGACGACAAGCAGCTGGATGACGCGCGCATCAATGACCAGGACGCAATCGCCCCCACGTTCCGGTTGCCCGCCGAGATCCAGGCCCATTACCAGACACTCAATTGCACGGCCAGCGCTTCCGACCGCGAAGGCATGGCATTCCTGATCCTCACCGGCCGCTACATCGGCTACCTGCCCGACCACTACGCCAGCCTCTGGGTACAACAAGGCCGACTGCGCGCGCTGAAACCGGCTACACGTTTTTACGATTTAAGCCTCGCATCGGTCACGCGCAAGGGCAGGCGCCCCCATTTGGTGCTGGAAAGCTTCCTCGAAAGCCTGGCAAGCACGCGCTAACTCGGCCCTGGCGCAAAAAGCTGAGCAACTGGACAGCTTTTTGCAAGCGCACAGGGACCTAGAACCGTCCGACCCGAGTTTGCCCGCCATGCCACCAGAATCCTCCAGCCCCAGCGACCTGATCTACGGCCTCAATGACCGCCCAAAACCTGTCCCGGCTTTCCTTGCTGCACTGCAACATGTACTGGCAGCCTTTGTCGGGATTATCACCCCGCCCTTGATCATCGGTTCCACACTGGGCCTCACGGCGTATTTGCCCTACCTGATCAGCATGGCGCTGATGGTTTCCGGTGCGGGCACCTTCATCCAGGCGCGTAGGCCATTTGGAATCGGCGCCGGGATGATCTGCCTGCAGGGCACCAGTTTCGCGTTTCTTGGCGCGGTGTTGTCGGCGGGCTTTCTGGTGAAACAACGCGGCGGCAGCCCGGAAAACATCATGGCGATGATCTTTGGGGTGTGCTTTTTCGGCGCCGTGGTGCAGATCTTGTTGAGCCGTTTTATCGGCCAACTGCGCCGCGTCATTACGCCGTTGGTGACCGGGATCGTCATTACCCTTATCGGTATCAGCCTGATCAAAGTGGGCATCACCGACCTTGGCGGCGGTTTCAATGCCCCCGACTTCGGCGCCCCGACCAACCTGGCACTGGGTCTGTTCGTGGTGTTGACGATCATTCTGCTCAACCGTTCCAACACACCTTGGGTGCGCCTCTCGGCAATCATCATCGGCCTGGCGCTCGGCAGCCTGGCCGCCTGGTTCAGCGGCAAACTCGTGCCTCAAGCCCTGCCGGACCTGCCTCTGATCAGTCTGCCGATTCCGTTTCGCTTTGGTTTCAACTTCGACTGGAGCGCCTTCCTGCCGATCGCGCTGATTTATCTGATCAGCAGCATCGAAACCGTCGGCGACCTCACCGCCAATTGCATGATTGCCCGCCAACCCATCAGCGGCCCTTCTTATATAAGCCGGCTCAAGGGCGGCGTACTCGGCGATGGCGTCAGCTGCATGATCGCCGCCACGTTCAGCGCCTTCCCCAACACCACCTTTGCCCAGAACAACGGCGTGATCCAACTCACCGGCGTGGCCAGCCGCTACGTCGGCCTGTACATCGGCGTGGTGCTGTTTTGCCTCGGCTTGTTTCCGTTGATTGGTGCCGTATTGCAACAAATTCCAAAGCCGGTGCTGGGCGGCGCGACCCTGGTGATGTTCGGCAGCGTGGCCGCCGCCGGCGTGCGCATTCTTGCCCAGGCACCGCTGGACCGGCGCAGCATGCTGATCATCGCCACCTCGTTTGGCGTCGGCCTGGGCATCGCCGCCCAGCCGAACCTGCTGCACCTGATGCCGACACTGGTGCAGAACCTGTTTGACTCGGCCATTACCAGCGGCGGGCTGACTGCCATCGTGTTGTGCCTGCTGCTGCCCGAGAGCAAGGCCCCCACCGCTGCCGCAAACAAAGCGCCGGAAAGCGACAGCCTGGAACCGCTTTGACGGTTTTATTGCATCAGGACTTGTCTGAGGCTTGAGGGTGGGTTATCTGTGCACACGTCGTCTCTATCGATCAGCACGGAAACCTCCATGAGCCTCGAAGTTCCTGCCCATAGCAACCACGCCAGTAAGCCGGCCAGCCGCATTCGGCAAAAGAACGAACAAGCAATTCTGCAGGCTGCTGAAGACGAATTCGCGCGCCATGGCTACAAAGGCACCAGCATGAACACCATTGCCGCCAGCGCCGGGCTGCCGAAGGCCAACTTGCATTATTACTTCACCAACAAGCTGGGCCTGTATGTCGCGGTGCTCAGCAATATCCTCGAACTGTGGGACAGCACCTTCAACGCGCTGACTGCCGAGGATGACCCGGCCTTAGCCCTTACTCGGTATATCCGCACCAAGATGGAGTTCTCGCGGCGCCAGCCCCAGGCCTCGCGGATCTTCGCCATGGAGATCATCAGCGGCGGCGAATGCCTCACCGAATATTTCGGCCAGGACTACCGCGCCTGGTTCAGTGGCCGGGCTGCGGTGTTCCAGGCCTGGATCGACGCCGGCAAGATGGACCCCGTCGACCCGGTGCACCTGATCTTCCTGCTGTGGGGCAGCACCCAGCATTACGCCGACTTCGCCACCCAGATCTGCCGCGTCACCGGTCGCACCAAACTGACCAAGCAGGACATGGAAGACGCCGGTACCAACCTGATCCACATCATCCTCAAGGGCTGCGGCATCAGGCCGGCCCAATAAACGAAGCGACTTATGCCTTTCACCCTGACCGGCCTTTGCGAGTTTCGCGAAGAAATACGCAAAAGCCGCTTTATCACCCTCGCCGCACCGATCACCAGCCCGCAGGAAGCACAGGCGTTTTTCGAGCAGCACAGCGACCTGAACGCCACGCACAATTGCTGGGCCTGGAAGCTGGCCGACCAGTACCGCAGCAATGACGACGGCGAGCCCGGCGGCACCGCCGGGCGACCCATCCTGGCAGCCATCGAAGCGCAGGGTTTCGACCAAGTCGCGGTGCTGGTAATTCGCTGGTACGGCGGTATCCAATTGGGCACCGGCGGACTCGCCCGTGCCTACGGCGGCGGCGCGAATAAGTGCCTGCAAAATGCCGAGCGCGTTGAACTGATCAGCCGCGTCGCCTTGAGTTGCGCCTGCGGGTTCGCCGAGCTGAACCTGGTGAAACTGCGCGTTGTCGAACTCGGCGGGCTGGTGCTGCAAGAAACCTTCACGGCCAACGGCGTCGAGTTGCAACTCGCCTTGGGTGAAGCGCATATCGACACCCTGCAAACCCAACTGGCCGACCTGAGCCGTGGGCGCATCCTGCTCCAACGCTGAAACTGCTAATGTGATCTCCCTGAACCGCGACGCATAAAGGAAGCTTTCATGTCTACGCCAAAAACCGCATTGATCATCGGCGCATCACGCGGGCTGGGCCTTGGCCTGGTCAAGCAACTGCTCCAGGATGGCTGGGATGTGACCGCTACCGTGCGCGACCCAAGCAAGGCCGATGCCCTCAAAGCCGTCGGCCCGGTCCAGATCGAGAAACTCGACATGGACGATCAACAAGCCGTGATCGCCCTGAACCAGCGCCTCAAGGACCGCACCTTCGACCTGCTGTTCGTCAATGCCGGCGTCAAGGGCCCCGCCAATCAGGAACCCGGCCACGCCACCCTCGCGGAAGTTGGCCAATTGTTTTTCACCAACGCCGTGGCGCCGATCAACCTGGCCCAGCGCTTTGTCGGGCAGATCCGCAAGGACAGTGGCGTCCTGGCCTTCATGAGTTCGGTCCTGGGCAGCGTGGCCATCCCGGACGGTTCCGATATGGCGCTGTACAAGGCCAGCAAGGCGGCGCTCAACTCCATGACCAACAGCTTCGTCACCCAACTGGGCGACCATAAGCTCACCGTGCTGTCGCTGCATCCGGGCTGGGTGAAGACCGACATGGGCGGCGAAAATGCGCACATCAATGTCGACACCAGCGTGCGCGGACTGGTGGATCAGGTGAATGCCTACACTGGCAAAGGCGGCCATCACTTCATTGATTACAAAGGCGACACCATCGCCTGGTAACCCGCGCCCTACTGTAGGAGCGAGCTTGCTCGCGAAGAACCGCAAGGCACCGCGTTAAACCAGACAGCTCGCGTTATAGTTGACGATCTTCGCGAGCAAGCTCGCTCCTACAAAGGTAGACTCCCGCCTGCGCCCTTACCGGCGACCCTGGATCAGCAGACAGGGCAACACTGAGCTGGCAAACCTGAACCCATCATTCAGAGGAGCCGGCCAATGCCTGCGACCCGTATCTGGTTAAAAAACCCCCTCGCGATTTTCACTGCCAACGGCCTGGACGCCCGTGGCGGCCTGGTGCTGCAAGACGGAGTGATCACCGAAGTGCTGGGCTGGGGACGCGAACCTGCCGTGCCTTGCGGCCAGGTGTTCGATGCTCGCGACCATGTGGTCCTTCCGGGCTTGATCAACACTCACCATCATTTCTATCAAACCCTGACCCGCGCCTGGGCACCGGTGGTCAACCAGCCGTTATTCCCCTGGTTGAAAACCCTGTACCCGGTCTGGGCGCGGCTGACGCCGGAAAAACTCGCCCTGGCATCGAAGGTGGCACTCGCTGAATTGCTGCTGTCCGGCTGCACCACGGCGGCGGACCATCACTATCTGTTCCCCGACGGCCTGGAAAACGCCATCGATATTCAGGTCCAGAGCGTGCGCGAGTTGGGCATGCGCGCCATGCTCACCCGCGGCTCCATGAGCCTGGGCGAAGCCGACGGCGGCTTGCCTCCGCAGCAGACTGTGCAACAGGGCCAAGTCATCCTCGAGGACAGCCAGCGCCTGATCCGCGAATACCACCAGCGCGGCGACGGCGCGCAAATCCAGATCGCCCTGGCGCCCTGCTCACCGTTCTCGGTCACGCCGCAAATCATGCAAGCCAGCGCCGAACTGGCCAACCGCCTGGACGTGCGCCTGCACACTCACCTGGCGGAAACCCTCGACGAGGAAGACTTCTGCCTGCAACGCTTCGGCCTGCGCACCGTGGATTACCTGGACAGCGTCGGCTGGCTCGGCCCACGCACCTGGCTGGCCCATGGCATTCACTTCAACCCGGACGAAATCGCGCGCCTGGGCGCGGCCGGCACCGGCATCTGCCATTGCCCAAGCTCGAACATGCGCCTGGCGTCCGGCATCTGTCCCACCCTGGACCTGCTCGCGGCGGGCGCGCCTATCGGCCTGGGCGTGGACGGTTCCGCCTCCAACGATGCGTCGAACATGATCCTTGAAGCACGCCAGGCCCTTTACATCCAGCGCCTGCGTTACGGTGCGCAAAAAATCACCCCCGAAGGCGTGCTGGGCTGGGCGACCAAAGGCTCGGCGCAGTTGCTGGGGCGTACGGATATTGGGGAATTGGCTGTCGGCAAACAGGCCGACCTGGCGCTGTTCAAACTCGACGAGCTGCGTTTCTCCGGCAGCCACGATCCGATCTCGGCGCTGCTGCTGTGCGGCGCTGACCGGGCGGATAGGGTGATGATAGCCGGCAAGTGGCGCGTGATCGACGGTCAAGTGGAAGGCCTGGACCTCAAAGGCTTGATCGCCGATCACAGCCAGGCGGCGCGGGAACTGATCGCCGGGACCTGATCCGAACGCCGATCAAAATGTGGAACCGTCTTCTGTAGGAGCTGGCTTGCCTGCGATAGCATCACCTCGGTGCAGCGGAAAAACCGAGTTGCTTGCATCGCAGGCAAGCCAGCTCCACACAAGCCCGCTCCCACATTGAGTTCTGCGGTGCCTACACCCCCAGCAACGACAACATGATAAAGGTCGCAAACAACACAAAATGAGTCATCCCTTCGATGGCGTTGGTTTCACCATCGTTGAGGTTGATCGCGCTGACAATCAGCGTGATAAACACCATCACGGTCTGCACCGGCGTCATCGCCATCTGGAACGGTTGGTCGGTATAAAGCGCCATGGCCTCCATTACCGGCACCGTCAGGATCACCGTCGACAACGACGCACCCAGCGCGATATTCACCACCGACTGCATGCGGTTCGCCAAGGCCGCGCGCAATGCCGTCAAGATCTCCGGCGCCGCCGAAATGGCCGCCACCACAATCGCTGTGACCACCGGTGGAGCCCCGGTGCCCTCCAGGCCTAGGTCCAAGGTCTTGGACATCACTTCGGCCAATGCGCCGATCACGATTACGCCAAACACCAGGGTGCCGATTGAAAACGTCAGGCTGACCGCCGGCGCGTGCTCTTCTTCCGGCACTTTCTTACGACGTTTTTCCGGGTAGCTGTAGCTGAAGAAGTAACTGTGCGGCCCCACCTGCATGCGTAGGAACAGGGTGTACAGCACCACCATCGCGCCAATGGTGAAGGCTGAGTAAATTTTCCAGTCGGCTTCGGGGATAAACTCCGGCACCACCATCGACACGCCCATGGCAGTGAGGATCATCACACTGTAGGTGCGTGCCGAATCATCGTTGTAGGACTGTTCGCCATGCTTGATACCGCCCATCAGCGCGGCCAGACCCAAAATGCCGTTGATGTCGAGCATCACCGCCGAATAAATAGTGTCACGCACCAGCGTCGGCGACGGTTCATTACTCATCATGATCGCCAGGATCACCACTTCCACCAGCACCGCTGCCAGGGTGAGGATCATGGTGCCGTAGGGATCGCCGACTTTTTCGGCAAGCTGCTCGGCGTGATGGGCCACGCGCATCGATGCCATCACGATGAAACCAATCAACGCGAGCCCGGCAACCAGCGCCACCACTTGCCCGCTGTGCAGCATCCAATGCTCCAGCGGGTAAGCGGCAATGGCGGCGATCAGCGCCAGCAGCATGAATTTTTCTTGCTTGAGGGATGTGAGCATGGGGGGCCTTACCAAACGGCAAATCAGTCATTGATGGGGTACAGACTGCGCCAAGCCGCTAACGTTTCGTTACATCTTAGGTCGGGCCGCTATTGCGTAGAAAAAACCAAAACTCTCCTGCTGGTCAGGTTTTACCGATTATTTCAGCCATGGCCTGTAGAATGCCGCCATTGCACCTGATGAGAATTTAGAAATGTACGATTGGCTCAATGCCCTGCCCAAGGCTGAATTGCACCTGCACCTGGAAGGCTCTCTGGAGCCGGAGCTGCTGTTCGCCCTGGCCGAGCGCAACAAGATTGCGCTGCCGTGGAACGACGTCGAAACCCTGCGCAAGGCCTACGCCTTCAACAACCTGCAGGAATTTCTCGACCTGTATTACAAGGGCGCGGATGTGCTGCGCACCTCCCAGGACTTCTACGACCTGACCTGGGCCTACCTGCTGCGCTGCAAAGCACAGAACGTGATCCACACCGAACCCTTCTTCGACCCGCAGACCCACACCGACCGTGGCGTGCCGTTCGAAGTGGTGCTCAACGGCATCGCCGCTGCACTTAAAGATGGCGAGCAGCAACTGGGCATCACCAGCGGTTTGATCCTCAGCTTCCTGCGTCACCTGAGCGAAGCCGAAGCCGAGAAAACCCTGGACCAGGCCCTGCCGTTCCGTGACGCATTCGTGGCCGTCGGCCTGGACAGCTCCGAGATGGGCCACCCGCCGAGCAAGTTCCAGCGTGTGTTTGACCGCGCCCGCCACGAAGGCTTCCTTACCGTCGCCCACGCCGGCGAAGAAGGCCCGCCCGAGTACATTTGGGAAGCCATCGATCTGCTGAAAATCCAGCGTATCGACCATGGTGTGCGTGCCATCGAAGACGAACGCCTGATGCAACGGATCATCGAAGAACAGATCCCGCTGACGGTCTGCCCACTGTCCAATACCAAGCTGTGCGTGTTCGACGACATGGCCCAGCACAACATCCTCGACATGCTCGAGCGTGGCGTGAAGGTCACGGTGAACTCGGATGACCCTGCCTACTTCGGCGGTTATGTCACCGAGAACTTCCACGCGCTGTATACCTCGCTGGGCATGACCCAGGACCAGGCCAAACGCCTGGCGCAGAACAGCCTGGATGCCAGGTTGGTCAAGCCGTAACTGGATAAATGCGTCCAACCTGTGGGGGCTGGCTTGCCTGCTCCCACATTAGCACCGCGCCATGCTCAACCTGGCAAGGCCAGACGGGCAATTTCCAGCCGCCCGGCATCATGAACCTGCAACGCCTGCGACTCGTTGATCACACTGATCCAGTTCGACTGTAAAAACAGTTGCAACAACCCTGCCCCCAACGCACCGCCCAGATGCGGTTGCGCCTGGCTCCAGTCGAAACAGTTACACACCAGCGGCGACGTTAATGCCTGGGTAAAAATCCCCAGCCCTGCCAAGTGCTGCGCGCCCTTGACCGTCACATCGGTGCGCTGCTCGTAGCGCTCGATCCATCCGGCCTCCAGCAGATGTTGATATAACTGCCCGCCCAGCTCCCCGCCGAGATGGCCATTGCACAACCTTGCATGACGCAACAACGGCGGGGCGGCCAGGGCCGGCGGCGAAGCGTCCGGCACGTTGCGTGCGGCACAGGCCATGGTGGTCCTGGCCAAGGCGTCGATGGCGGCGCTGACATCCGGCGCGGCGACGCGAAACACGCGCTTGCCACGCCGGGTCTCCACCCGCAGCAGACCACCTGCAGTCAGTCGCGCCAGATGTGCGTTGGCGGATGTCGATGACAAGCCGGCAAGTGCCGCCAACTCTGACGGTGACCTGGTCGAGCCGTCCATCAAGGCCCACAACATGGCGGTGCGTTTGGGTTCGGCGAGCAAGCTGGCGATCTGACTGATGCAAGGTACGGCGTCCATCCTTCACTCCCTGTCGATTTATTTTTTTGCTGATTGGCGCCAAAGTATAGGGGTGTACACCGCCGGTTCCATGGCGTCTGACAGCTCGGATAGGGACAGGGCTTGAGTGAAATTTCCGGCTTTGATGGAAGGTGTTACGTCGCGCTGGATCGCTCCGGCAATTGTGCGGTCAACGTCGCACAACGGGACACGAGCATTTCACGCAACAGGTTGATAGGTTTGCTCAGTTGCGCACGGTGGGCACACAGCAGGTTGAGCGGCGTGCGCTCGCCACGCAGCTCTGGCAGGATCAGGCGCAAGCGCCCGGCCAGCACGTCGGTGCTCACATCCAGCCAGGATTTGTAGGCAATGCCTACACCCGCCACCGCCCAACGGCGGACCACGTCGGCGTCGTCACTGAAGCGATCGCCGGTGACCGTCAGGCTGACGTCGCGTTTGCCGTCGTGAAAGCGCCAATGGTCGTGGACCCGGCTGCCGAGCATATACAGCAGGCAATTGTGCTGGGCCAGTTGCTCCAGGTGCCGCGGCTCGCCGTGGCGCGCCAGATAACCGGGCGACGCGCACAGCACGCGGACATTGCCCGGCGCCACGGGCAGAGCGACAAGGCTGGAGTCCTCGGGCTCTCCGTAGCGCAGCGCGATGTCCACCGGCTGGCGGAACAGATCGGCAATCCGATCACCCAGCAGCAGACGCACACTCAGTTGCGGGTACTCACGCTGGAATTCGTCCAGCCACGGCAGCAGTTGGTTGCGCCCGAAATCCGACGGGGCCGACAGTTGCAGCACGCCACTGACATGATCCTGACCGCTGGCCAGCAAACGTCGCCCTTCGTCCAGCGAGCTCAACGCAGCGCGCGCATAGGCCAGGAAACCCTCGCCTTCGGCGGTCAGGCGCAGGCTGCGGGTGGAACGCGCCAGCAAGCGCGCGCCCAGGTGCAGTTCGATACGCTTGAGCGCCGCACTGGCCACCGCCGGCGACAGGTCCATCACCCGTGCCGCCGCCGACAGGCTACCCAGGTCAGCCGCACGCACAAACAGCTGCAAATCATCAAAGCGCAGCATGCATTTCCACTCATTATCAAAATTTTATTGAAACAGCCATCTGTTTTAGCCGCTTTTATCCCATCAATAAATAGCCAATCATCCATGAATCCCGTTCATCACGTATCTGGAGCTGAATATGTCCACAGCCTTTAACGTCATCGCCACGCTGATCGCCAAGCCGGGACAGCAGGCCACCCTGGAAACACTGCTGCGCGGCCTGCTGGAACCCACCCGCCTCGAGGCCGGTTGCGAGCAGTACGACTTGCACCAGGACCTGCAGCACCCCGAAACCTTCTACATGCTCGAACGCTGGAGCGACGACGCGGCGCTGGCCGACCACGACCAGAGCGCGCATATCCAGAGCTTTCGCGCCCAGGCCGCCGATGTGATCGAACATTTCGAACTCAAGCGCCTGCAGTTTCTTGCCTGATCACAGCCCTTTTCTGTAGGAGCGAGCTTGCTCGCGAAAATCGTCAACGATGACGCAGCGCATCCGGTTTAACGCGGCGTCCATGAGTTTTTTCGCGAGCAAGCTCGCTGCTACAGGTGATACGCCCTTTTCCCGGAGCCCTCATGAAAGCCATTGCCTACTACGCCTCAATGCCGATCACCGATCCAAATGCCCTGCAAGACATCGAACTGCCGGAGCCCGTCGCCGGCCCGCGCGACCTGCTGGTAGAAGTCAAAGCCATCTCGGTCAACCCGGTGGACACCAAGGTGCGCCAGAACGTCGCCCCGGAAAACGGCGCGGCCAAGGTGCTGGGCTGGGACGTGGCCGGCGTGGTCAAGGCGGTCGGCAGCGAAGTGACCCTGTTCAAGGCCGGTGACAAGGTGTTCTACGCCGGCTCTCTGGTGCGTCCGGGCGGCAACAGCGAACTGCACACCGTGGACGAGCGCATCGTCGGGCATATGCCAAAAAGCCTGGGTTTTGCCGAAGCCGCCGCCCTGCCGCTGACCGCCATCACCGCCTGGGAGTTGCTGTTCGAACGCCTGCAAGTGCGCGAAGGCAAAGAAGATGAAGGGCAGAGCCTGCTGATCGTCGGCGCCGCCGGCGGTGTCGGGTCGATCCTGACCCAGCTCGCGCGTCAGCTCACCGCCCTGAAGGTGATCGGCAGCGCGTCGCGCCCCGAGACCCAAGCCTGGACCAAGGCCCTCGGCGCCGACCTGGTAATCGACCATAGCCAACCGCTGAGCGAGGCGCTGAAAGCCGCCGGCCACCCGCAGGTTACCCACGTCGCCAGCCTGACCCAGACCGACCTTCACCTGGACCAACTGGTGGAAGCCCTGCAACCCCAGGGCAAGCTGGCGCTGATCGACGATCCCAAGGCGCTGGACGTCAGCAAGCTCAAGCGCAAGAGCCTGTCGCTGCACTGGGAGTTCATGTACACACGCTCGATGTTCGAGACGCCGGACATGATCGAACAGCACAACCTGCTCAATCGCGTGGCCGAACTGATCGACGCCGGCACGCTTAAAACCACCCTCGGCGAGCACTTCGGAGTGATCAGCGCGGCCAATCTGCGGCGAGCCCATGCCCTGCTGGAAAGCGGCAAGGCCAAGGGCAAGATCGTGCTGGAAGGGTTCTGAAAAAACGGCTGTCAGCCGCGTCCGTTACCCCTGTGGGTAACGGACGACACCGCTAGTCAGAGAGTTGATCCTTGTCATACTTGTGAGCGTGTTCGGGTTTATATTGGCCGCCTTTGCCACGATTCTTTTACGTGAGGAAGTCAGCAATGAAGATCCTGATAAAAGCGTTAGCAAAATCCGCAGGCAATAAATGGCAGGTGCGTCTGGACAAGGACGCGTTCACCTTCCGCACCGAAGCTGAGGCCCGTGCCTTTGCCGACACCCTGCAAGCCCGCATCCAGGCGCCCCATCGTTTCCCGAACAGCCAGCAACGCTCCGCGGCTGGCTGAGCCGTTCCTCAGACCTGCGCCTGCAAGGCTCTCGCCCGTTGCAGGCGCTGGGTCGCCATCGCAATCGTCACAGCCAGCACACCGCACAAGGTGATGACCATCGCCATCGGCATGGCGGTGCCATCGTGCAGCGCCCCCACCAACGACGCGGCCCCCGCCGCCACACCAAACTGAATGCAGCCAAGCAACGCCGACGCGCTGCCGGCCCTGGCACCCTGCCCGCTCATGGCACACGCCGAGGTATTGGGCAAAATGCAGCCCAGGCTGGCGATGCAGATAAACAGCGGCACCAGCAATGGCCACAACGCATCGGTGCGCAAGGCCGCGATAGCGAGTAACGCCAACGCCGCCAACAGGTAGACCCACACACTGCGCGACAGCAGAAACGCCGGGCCACGCTTGGCCAGCAACCGCGCATTCACTTGCGCCACCAGGATAAAGCCGGCGGCGTTGGAGCCGAACAGCCAACCGTAATGCTCGGCGGGCACGCCGTAGAGTTGGATAAAGACAAAAGGCGAACCGGCGATGTAGGCGAACATCCCGGCGATCGAGATACCGCCGGTGAGGGCATACCCCAGGTAAACCCGGTCGGACAGCAACGCAGCGTAGCGCCGCAGCGAGCCGGACAATGGCTGGCGCGGCTGATGCGCCGGGAAGGTTTCCGGCAGCCCGACCGCCACGGCGACGGCGGCCATCACGCTGAAAATCGACAGGGCCAGGAAAATCGACTGCCAGCCCCACAGTCCCACCATCAACCCGCCGGCCAGCGGCGCGAGGATCGGCGCCAGGCCTGTCACCAGCATGAGTTGAGAAAACACTTTGGCCGAGCCCACCGCATCGCATTTGTCGCTGACCACCGCGCGGGAAATCACCATGCCCGCGCAGCCACCGAGGGCCTGCACGAAGCGCGCGCCGATCAGCCATTCCAGGGATGGCGCAAAGGCGCAAGCGAAGGACGCCAGGGTAAACAGGATGACGCCACTGAGCAGCGGGCCGCGTCGACCAAAGCGGTCGGCCAGCGGGCCATAGATCAATTGGCCGATGGCCAGGCCGGCGAAATACACCGCCAGGGTCAGCTGGATGTGCTTTTCATCGGTCGCAAAGGCTTTGGCCATGGCCGGGAAGCCTGGCAGGTAAAAATCGATCGCCAACGGCGCAAAAGCGCTCAAGGCTCCCAGAATCAGGATTATGCGAAGGTTCATCGGGCACCCAAGTGAGACGGCAGCCCGATAGTCTAGCCGCGCTTGGGTGCATTGAACACGATAGCTCGCTAACTATTTTTCACCGTGTCAGGCGAGTTTGGCGCTGTAGCCCTCTTGCGTGATCAGCTCGATCACTTGCTCGGCAGACAGCCGGCTCTCGACCCCAACCTCCTTTGCCGCCAAGTCGACCTTCACACTGGCCGCCGGGTCCTGGCCCTGCACCGCCTGGGTCACCGCTCGAACGCAATGGCCGCAGGTCATCCCTTCAACATTGAATACTTGCATAACGTGACTCTCTTGATAGTCAATAAATCATTGTAGTGAGCGGGCTTGTCGAATCGTCGCACCGCCCGCGCTGGGTGGCGAAGCCGCCCCAAACCAGGCGACCGAGTTTTATCTGCAGTTCGGCGTTGTCCTTATTGGGGCGGCTTCGCCACCCAACGCGGGGCAAGCCCGCTCACTACAGGGCGATTTGTCAGCCTTCGGAAGTTGTGTAAATACCGATGCTGTGATGAAGCTTGAACACAGTCTCAACCTTGCTACGATGGCAAGGTCAAGTTCTGAAAACTTCTGCCGGGCTGGTATTCAGTGGCGTCAAAGGCCAAGCTTCACTCCTCTTCGATTCAAACCACGGAGCATTCGCCATGCGCTGTTCGTTTTTTGCCCTTCTCGGCCTGATGAGCTTGTCTGCCGCGGCGCCCCAGGCCATTGCCGCAGAAGACTATGCGGTGCTGATCATTTCCCGGGAGCGCCTGGAAGTGCCGACCACCTGTGAAATCGGGCTCTATATTCAGGATCAACTGGCCGGCCGCTTGTTCCAGGAAGAGGCCACCTCGTTCAACCTGCCTGCTGGCGATGTGTCACTGCGCCTGAAACTGCTGCCAGGGCAGTCGCCGGGCTGTCTGCCTGGCCTGCTCGCTCCGCCCGCGCAGAACATCACGCTCAAGGCCGGTGACGTGCGCAAATTGCGCATCGCCCAAGGCCCGGACGGGATGTACCTCAAGGCCGCCGAACTGGGCTATTGAGCCCTTGACCTTCCCCATAGGTCAAGGTTGATCCTAGGGGCAATGTCTTCTGGAGGACTGCCCCATGAATGGATCCACCACCTTTGACCTGCCCATCAGCGGCATGACCTGCGCCAGCTGCGCCGGCCGTGTGGAACGCGCACTGGGCAAGGTACCCGGGGTGCAGAGCGTCAGCGTCAACCTGGCCAATGAACGTGCCCATGTTGAAGTACTCGGCCCGATGGATCCCTGCGTGCTGATCGCCGCCGTCGACAAGGCCGGCTACACCGCCACCCTGCCCCAAAGCGAAACGGCCACCGAGGCCGGCCAGGCCCAGCGCCTGCACCGCGAGCGCTGGGCGCTGCTGCTGGCAATCCTGCTGGCGCTGCCGTTGGTGCTGCCGATGCTGGTGGAACCCTTCGGTCTGCATTGGATGTTGCCTGCCTGGGCACAGTTCGCCCTGGCCACACCGGTGCAATTCATCTTAGGCGCGCGCTTCTACAGTGCCGCCTGGAAAGCCGTGCGCGCCGGCGCCGGCAATATGGACCTGCTGGTGGCCATCGGCACCAGCGCCGGTTATGGCCTGAGTGTCTACCAATGGCTCACCGCCCCGGCGCCGCACTTGTATTTCGAAGCCTCGGCGGTGGTGATCGCCTTGGTGCTGCTGGGTAAATACCTGGAAAGCCGCGCCAAACGCCAAACGGCCAGCGCCATCCGCGCCCTGGAAGCCCTGCGCCCCGAACGGGCGATTCGGGTACTCGAAGGCCGTGAAGAAAACGTCGCCATCAACGCCCTGAAGCTCAACGACCTCGTGCTGGTCAAACCCGGCGAGCGCTTCCCGGTGGACGGTGAAGTCGTCGAAGGCCAAAGCCATGCCGATGAAGCCTTGATCAGCGGTGAAAGCCTGCCGGTACCGAAACAGCCCGGCGACAAGGTCACCGGCGGCGCCATCAACGGCGAAGGTCGACTGCTGTTACGTACCCTCGCCCTTGGCGCAGAAAGCGTACTGGCGCGGATCATCCGCCTGGTGGAAGACGCCCAGGCCGCCAAGGCACCGATCCAGAAACTGGTGGATAAAGTCAGCCAGGTGTTCGTTCCGGCTGTGATGGTGCTGGCGTTGGTCACTGTGCTGGGGTGGTGGCTGTATGGCGCGTCCCTGGAGACCGCGATCATCAATGCCGTCGCCGTGCTGGTGATTGCCTGCCCATGCGCCTTGGGCTTGGCCACGCCGACCGCAATCATGGCCGGCACGGGCGTCGCCGCGCGCCACGGCATCCTGATCAAGGATGCCGAAGCGCTGGAGCGCGCCCATGAAGTGAGCGCCGTGGTCTTCGACAAGACCGGCACACTCACCTCCGGTACGCCGAAAATCGCCCACCTTGCGGCGGTCGATGGCAACGAGGCGTTGCTGTTGCAACAGGCCGGCGCGCTGCAACGCGGCAGTGAACACCCGCTGGCCAAGGCCGTGCGGGATGCGTGCAAAGAACAGGGGTTGACGGTGCCCGATGTGAGCGCCAGCCAATCCCTGACCGGCCGTGGTATCGCCGGCACGCTCGATGGCCGGCCGTTGGCCCTCGGCAATCGTCGCCTGCTGGAAGAAAGCGGCTTGAGCATGGGCGAGCTGGGTACCCGGGCCGCAGCCTGGGAAGCCGAAGGGCGCACCTTGTCCTGGCTGGTCGAGCAAGGCGCAACCCCACGCGTGCTGGGCTTGTTCGCCTTTGGTGACACCCTCAAGCCCGGTGCGCTGGCGGCCGTGCAACAACTCAAGGCCCGGCACATCAGCAGCCATTTGCTCACCGGCGATAATCGCGGCAGTGCCCGCGCGGTCGCCGAGGCCCTCGGTATTGAAGACGTGCACGCCGAAGTGCTGCCCGCCGACAAGGCAGCCACCGTCGCCGAACTGAAAAAAACCGGCGTGGTGGCGATGGTCGGAGACGGCATCAACGACGCCCCGGCCCTGGCCGCCGCCGATATTGGCATTGCCATGGGCGGTGGCACCGACGTGGCGATGCACGCGGCGGGTATCACCCTGATGCACGGCGATCCGCGCCTGGTGCCGGCCGCCCTGGAAATCAGCCGCAAGACCTACGCCAAGATCCGCCAGAACCTGTTCTGGGCCTTTGTGTATAACCTGATCGGTATTCCCCTGGCGGCGTTCGGCCTGCTCAACCCGGTATTGGCGGGGGCGGCGATGGCCTTGTCCAGCGTCAGCGTAGTGAGCAATGCCTTACTGTTGAAGACTTGGAAACCCAAGGACCTGGAGGATCAACGCCCATGAACATTGGCCAAGCCGCACGCCAAAGCGGGCTGAGCGCCAAGATGATTCGCTACTACGAATCCATCGGCCTGCTCAAAGCCGCCCATCGCACCGACAGTGGCTATCGCATCTACGGCCAGGAGGATTTGCACACCCTGGCGTTTATCAAGCGTTCGCGGGATCTGGGGTTTTCCCTGGAGGAAGTCGGCAAGCTGCTGACCCTGTGGCAGGACCGGCAACGGGCCAGCGCGGATGTGAAGGCGTTGGCGCGCCTACATATCGATGAGCTGAATCAGAAGATCCTGGAACTGGGGCAATTGCGCGATACGTTGCAGGACCTGGTGGAGCACTGCCAAGGTGATGACCGGCCGGATTGCCCGATCCTCAAGGAGTTGGCGTCGGGCCCTTGCTGCACCTGATGCCTTAACTGAATCTCGGAGATCGTTCCCACGCTCTGCGTGGGAATGCCTCCCCGGACGCTCCGCGTCTGCTCTTGGGACGCAGAGCGTCCCTGGCTGCATTCCCCACGCAGAGCGTGGGAACGATCATACGATCATCGATCATTTATCTGGAGGTCACTGCATCCACGGCGGTGGCGGCTCTTCCGCCGTCTTGCTCTGCGGCGCATCATCCGCCGCGCGAACCGCCTGGCGACGTTCTTCATCCAGCCGCGCCGCTTCGATCTCGCGGATAACACCGCCGACGTCCGCCAATTCTTCCGGCTCGTCGAACTCACCGGTCAAAATGCTGGCCGGGTGCAAGGTGCCGGCTTCGTAGAGCGCCCACATTTCCTTGGCGTACTTGGTCTTCTTCAATTCCGGGGCAAAACGCCCGAAATAGGAAGCCATGTTGCCCACATCCCGCTCCAGCATGCTGAACGCGTGGTTGTTGCCCGCCGCATCCACCGCCTGGGGCAGGTCGATAATCACAGGGCCCGTCGGCGTGAGCAGTACGTTGAACTCGGACAGGTCACCGTGCACCAGACCGGTACACAGCATCAGCACGATCTGCGAAATCAGGAAGGCGTGGTATTCGCGCGCCTGGTCCGGCTCCAGCGTCACGTCGTTCAGACGCGGCGCCGCATCGCCGTACTCATCGGCCACCAGCTCCATCAGCAGCACGCCTTCCAGGAAGTCGTAAGGCTTGGGCACGCGAACGCCCGCACCGGCCAGGCGGAACAATGCCGCCACTTCGGCGTTCTGCCAGGCGTCTTCGGTTTCTTTCTTGCCGAACTTGGACCCCTTGGCCATGGCCCGGGCCTGCCGGCTGTTACGGACCTTACGGCCTTCCTGGTATTCGGACGCTTGACGAAAACTTCGTTTGTTCGCCTCCTTGTAAACCTTGGCGCAACGCAATTCGTTGCCGCAGCGCACCACATAAACAGCTGCTTCTTTACCACTCATGAGTGGGCGCAGCACTTCGTCGACCAGACCGTCTTCGATCAGGGGTTCAATGCGTTTAGGAGTCTTCATCAGCTTTTATTGTGGGTCCTGTATTACCAAACACGCGTGTGGCACTCGTTATACGGCAATCGGCGCGCCGGTGGGAGAGGCTACCGACCTCTGACCACTCAAGAATGCATCCAATATGCCAATTTACGTAGCAATCAACGTTCAATAATCGCGGTAACGCCCTGGCCGCCAGCAGCGCAGATCGAAATCAGCCCACGGCCCTTGCCCGCCGCGTCCAGCAGCTTGGCCAGGCTGGCGACGATCCGCCCACCGGTGGCGGCAAACGGGTGCCCGGCGGCCAGGGAACTGCCTTTCACATTGAGCCGGCTGCGGTCGATGGCGCCCAGCGGCGCGTCAAGGCCAAGCCGGGTCGCGCAAAAGTCGGCATCTTCCCAGGCCTTGAGGGTGCACAACACCTGGGCGGCGAACGCTTCGTGGATCTCGTAGTAATCGAAATCCTGCAGCGTCAGGCCATTGCGCGCCAGCAACCGTGGCACCGCGTACACCGGCGCCATCAGCAGGCCTTCGGCGCCATTGACGAAATCCACCGCCGCCGCTTCGCCATCGCGCAGGTAGGCCAGGATAGGCAAACCGCGCTCCTCGGCCCAGGCCTCGCTGCCCAGCAACACCAGCGATGCACCATCGGTGAGCGGTGTGGAATTGCCGGCGGTGAGCGTGCCCTTTTCGCTGCGTTCGAAGGCCGGTTTAAGGGCCGCGAGTTTTTCCAGGGTCAGGTCGGGGCGCAAATTGTTGTCGCGGGTCAGGCCGAGGAAAGGGGTGAGCAAATCGTCGTGCCAGCCTTCGGCGTAGGCGGCGGCCATGTTCTGGTGGCTTTGCAGGGCCAGTTGGTCCTGCTCGGCACGAGGGATCTGCCAGGTCTGCGCCATCAATTCGCAGTGTTGCCCCATGGACAAGCCGGTACGCGGCTCGCCGTTGCGCGGCAGTTCCGGCTTGAGGTGATTAGGACGAAGTTGTAACAGGACTTTTAATTTATCCGCCATGGACTTGCTGCGGTTGGCTTGCAGCAGGATCTTGCGCAGGCCTTCGTTGACGCCGATGGGCGCATCGGACGTGGTGTCCACCCCACCGGCAATGCCGCATTCGATCTGGCCCAGGGCGATTTTGTTAGCCACCAGCAACGCAGCTTCCAGCCCGGTACCGCAGGCTTGTTGGATGTCATAGGCTGGGGTTTGCGGCGACAGGCGCGAGCCGAGCACGCATTCGCGGGTGAGGTTGAAGTCGCGTGAATGCTTGAGCACCGCGCCGGCGGCCACTTCACCCATGCGCAGGCCGTGCAGGTTGTAGCGCTCGATAAGGCCTTCCAGGGCCGCGGTAAGCATCGCCTGGTTGCTCGCCGTGGCGTAGGGGCCATTGGAGCGGGCGAACGGAATGCGGTTACCGCCAATGATCGCGACACGGCGCACTTGAGTCATGGAAAGCTCCCTGATGGATGTGGGTTAAGTCTCTCAGACTAGCCTAGGCTTGATCGAACGACTGCGACCCTCGGATGGTCAACCCTTTTGAACCCCAGCCTTTGGAGAGCGTTCCATGTCTGACCGTTATATCGACTTCGCCAACTCAAGCCTCGGCCATCGCCTGGTCGCCGCGATTGGCCTGCCGTCACCGGTACGCCTGGAACGCTGGCAAGCCGGGCGCCTGCGTCCGGTCGAAGGTGCGTTGCTGCTGGGGGGTGGTGCGCTGGCAACCCAGGTGCAGGCGTTCGCCAATAAACTGACCGATGCTATTTACACCTACGGCAACGGAGCATCGACCTGGATTCCCGGCCATGGCCCCAAGCTCAAGGCCGTGGTATTCGATGCCAGCGACTTGCAACACACCGACCAGCTCAAGCAATTGCGCGAATTCTTCCAGCCGCTGCTGAAAAACCTGGATAACAGTGCGCACCTGGTGATTCTCGGTCGCGCCCCAGAAACCCTCGCCGACCCGTTTGCCGCCAGCGCGCAACGCGCCCTGGAGGGCTTCAGCCGCTCCCTGGCCAAAGAGTTGCGCAACGGCGGCGTGCTGCAATTGCTCTACGTCGGCGACGGTGCCGAAGACCAACTCGAAGGCGCGCTGCGCTTCTTCCTCTCACCGAAAAGCGCCTATATCTCCGGCCAGGTGATTCGCCTGCAAGCCTGCGCCACGCCGGTCGAAGATTGGACACGCCCCCTGGCCGGGCGCAAGGCGCTGGTGACCGGCGCCGCGCGTGGCATTGGCGCGTCCATCGCGCAAACCCTGGCCCGCGATGGCGCCGAGGTGATCCTGCTCGATGTGCCCCAGGCCAAGGCCGACCTCGAAGCCCTGGGCGCGCGTCTGGGCGCTCGCACCGTCGCGCTGGATATCTGCGCCGAAGACGCCGCCGGCCAATTGATCGAACACCTGCCCGAAGGCCTCGACATCCTGGTGCACAACGCCGGCATCACCCGCGACAAAACCCTGGCCAACATGACCCCGGAATACTGGGACGCCGTGCTGGCGGTCAACCTCAATGCGCCGCAAGTACTGACCAAGGCATTGCTCGACAGTGGGACCCTGCGCGACAACGCCCGCGTGGTGTTGCTGGCGTCGATCAGCGGCATCGCCGGTAACCGTGGGCAAACCAACTACGCCGCCAGCAAGGCCGGGTTGATCGGCCTGGCTCAGGCTTGGGCGCCGCTGCTCAAACCGCGCGGCATCAGTATCAACGCCGTGGCCCCGGGCTTTATCGAAACCCAGATGACGGCGCATATTCCGTTTGCCTTGCGTGAGGCCGGGCGACGTATGAGCTCGTTGGGCCAGGGTGGCCTGCCCCAGGACGTCGCCGAAGCGGTGGCCTGGCTCGGTCAACCGGGTTCCGGTGCGGTAAGCGGCCAGGCGCTGCGGGTGTGTGGGCAAAGTCTGCTGGGAGCTTGAACATGCATTGGAAGACCTTAGACACTGCGCCGTTCCTGCCGCCGCTGTACTGGCGCGCGGCGCTCAAGCGCAAGATCACCGGCAGCACCTTGCCCGAGCAGGGCTTGCGCTGCCCCGTGAGCATCAACCCCACGCAGGTGGCGGCGTATCGCAAGGTCTGTGGTTTCGCCGACAGCCCCATGCTGCCGGCGACTTACCCGCACATTCTGGCTTTCGGCCTGCAGATGCAGTTGCTGACGGACCAACGCTTCCCATTTCCACTGCTGGGGTTGATTCACCTGAGCAACCGCATCCGCATCCATCGGCCTCTCGGTGGTGTGAGTGAATTGTCCGTTGGCGTGCATGCGCAGAACCTCAAGCCCCACCCCAAGGGCGCGACCTTTGACCTGGTCACGACCGTCGAAGACGCCCTCGGCCTGCTGTGGGAAGCCGACAGCCGCATGCTGTGCCGGGGCGTAAAACTGGAGGGCGAACCTGGGAGTGACGTTGTCCAGCCCTCCCCCACCCAGGTCAGCGAACTGACTCGCTGGAACGCCCCCGCCGATATCGGCCGCCGTTACGCGCGGGTTTCCGGCGACTACAACCCGATCCACCTCAGCGCCCTCACCGCCAAGCTGTTCGGCTTCCCGCAGGCCATCGCCCACGGGCTGTGGAACAAGGCGCGCACCCTCGCGGCCCTCGGCGAACATTTGCCCGCTGCCAATATCGAGATAGACGTGGCGTTCAAAAAGCCCGTGCGCCTGCCTGGTGCAGTGACGTTATTAAGCAGCGCCCCCGGTTCCGCCGGTGAGTTCTGGTTGAAAGGCCCGGGCGATATTGAATATATGGTGGGCAAATGGCGGCCGCTCGCGTAAAGCCGGCCTGATGTGGAGCTTTTCCACGGCTATCGGTAGGATTTATACAGGGGAAACAGGTTGTTCAACGTATCGAGCAACCTCACCAGGTAGATCGGCTTGCGGAACAGATCCAGCACTTGCAGACGGAGCAAGTCACTCACATCGTCCATGTCGGCATGGCCGGACATCACGATCACCGGCAGGTGCGAGCGTGAGGTGTGTTCGCGCAGGCGTTTGATCAGGGATATCCCGCTTTCCTCGGGCATGCGCAAGTCCGTGATGACCAGCGCGATATCGGGGTGAAGTGTCAATTCTTGCAGGGCGAAGGTAACGGAAGTGGCGGTGTAGCAGACAAATCCCTCATTTTCGAGGGATTCGGCGAGTTCAATAAGGGCATCCTCTTCGTCGTCCACCAAGAGAATTTGCTGGCGAAGGGGCGAAGAGGCGCTCATGGCGGTACCTGGGCTGGATGGACTTTAATGGGGCGAGCCCAAATTATGAACCGGTCATTCCTTTAGAAACCCTATCGAAGATGGACGTAATCTTATCTCCCAACCCCGCACCTGCGGCAACAATAACAAGTGCAACCATCGCGACAATAATTGCGTATTCAATACCGGACGCGCCATCCGTGCGCCGAAAGAAAATTTGAGCCTGTACATAAAACTTCAACATCAAGTCAAGCAACATAAGACTTCTCCCTAAAACGCCACTGAAAGCCGGAAGGGCTCTACCACCAGAGAATTGCGGCGTGCCACTAGAGCATTGTCAACAAACCTCACCCTCACAACTGTAAGAACGCATTAATCACAAAGTATTAGTCGCACATTAATACCCCTAAACATTCGGGGTAGAAAAGATTGAAGTTGGTCACTCTGATAAATTTTCGCCTCCTTAATGGCATTTCGTCCTAGCTGAGCTACCGTCAAATAGCCAAAGCGTTAGATGTTCATCACAGCCATGTTGCGAAGTAGCCCATTGGATTAACTGGGCGTGTAGTGCAACGGGATAGGGAGAGCCGTCATGAACAGTCGCATCAGCATGGTCCTGGCCGGCTTGTTGCTGATCGGAGCATTGATCGCCGGGTACTGGGGGCTGGTGTTGAGTCGCCCACCGGAGCCTGTCGCAGCACCTGTCATTTCTGTTGATAACAGCCTCGCTGCCGTCAAAGACCAGACCCGCCAACCGGTGGTGGTTCTGGTGCGTGACGTGCCGGCCTTGATTCCACTGAACGCCGCCGACCTGGCCGTAGAAAAACTGCGCACCGTGCCCGCCGGCAGCCTGGCACGGCTCGACCAAGCCATCGGTCGCGTGCCGTTGCGCACGCTCGGCGCCGGCACCTGGCTCAGCGAAGACAGCTTCAGTGGCGGCGGCCCGCTCGCGCGGATGATTCGCCCCGACGAACGCGCGCTGGCCGTTGCGGTGGATGAGGTAATCGGCGCAGCCGGTCAGTTGGCACCTGGCGATTACGTGGATGTGTTGCTGTTCCTGCGCCAGGACGCCAGCAACGCCGAGCAGTCGGCGCAGATCGCCCTTCCCGCGATGCGCGTGCTCAGCGTCGGTGACCAGTTGGGCCTGGCCAACGACGGCCAACCCGCGGTGCCGCCCCCGGTCACGGTTGAAGCGCGCGCCCAGGCCGCGCAACGTCTAGCCGCCGCACGCACCGTGGTGCTGGCGGTGCCGGAGCCCTTGTTAAGCCGGCTGATGCTTGCCGCCCAGGCCGGCACCTTGCGCCTGGCCGTGCGCAGCGCCGAGGAGCAACGGCTCAGCCGCTACTGGGCCGGGGAAAACGATGCGCCACAAAAACTCGAAAGCGCCAACCGCGACCTCTACCAATTCACTCAGTTGGCCCTGACCGGCGCGCCAACACGAATCGCACCGGCCAGTGGTTCACCCGGCGTGCGCCGTGGCGTTGAAGTGATTCGCGGCGCCCAGGCGGCGCCACAAACTCCGTGATCAAGCAAGGATGCGTTGAATGAGCCATCGCCATGCCCCCCTGTTCACGCACATGGCCTGGGCCTTGATTCTGTCGAGCCTGACAGTCGGCATGGCTGTGGCGGCGCCGGGCAACTGCAGCGCCCTGGGCCAGTTGCCCGCCGTGGTCGAGGTGGGAGAAGGCCTGCAACAAGAGCTGCAGTCGCCGGTGGCAATTACGCGCCTGGCCATTGGCGATCCGAAAATCGCCGACGTGCGGGTCAACGGCGAGCGTCACTTCCTGCTCACCGGTGTCTCGTCCGGCGCCACCAGCCTGATGGTATGGACCGCCTGCGCCAGCGCGCCGCGCCAGAGCATGGTGTTCGTCAAGGGCAAGGCTACCTCGGCGCTGACCAGCCTGGCGCTGTCGCCATCGGAAGATCCGTTGTTGCCCAGCCAGGTGCAGACCGACATCCGTTTTGTGGAAGTCAGCCGCACCAAGCTCAAGGAGGCCAGCACTCGGTTCCTGGGCAGGGGCGCGAATTTTTTCCTCGGCAGCCCCAACCTGCTGTCGCCCTCGGAAGGGGTCTTCAAACTGCCGGTGAGCCCTGACAGTTTCAACATCGGTTTTGGCGGAGGCCGCGTCTCGGCCATGATCAACGCCTTGGAACGCAGCGGTTTTGCCTACACCCTGGCACGTCCGAGCCTGGTGGCCATGAGCGGCCAGAGCGCGACCTTCCTGGCCGGTGGCGAGGTGCCGATCCCGGTGCCCAGCGCCGGCAGCGACACCATTTCCATCGAGTACAAGGAATTCGGCATCCGCCTGACGCTGACCCCCACGGTGATCGACCGCAACCGCATCACCCTCAAGGTGGCGCCGGAAGTCAGCGAGCTGGACTACAGCAATGCGGTGCAGATCCAGGGCATCCAGGTGCCAGCGCTGACGGTGCGCCGCACCGACACCAGCGTGTCCCTGGCCGATGGCGAAAGCTTTGTGATCAGCGGCCTGATCAGCACCAACAACCGCTCCACGGTCAGCAAGTTTCCCGGGCTGGGCGATATCCCGATCCTCGGGGCGTTTTTCCGCGAATCCAATATCAGCCGCGAAGAAAAAGAACTGCTGATGATCGTGACGCCGCACCTGGTACAACCCCTGGCCGCCAACGCCCAACTGCCTTCCTTGCCCGGCGAGAAACTGCGCAGCTACGACCCGAACTGGTACCGGATGTTCTTCCTCGAAAACGGCAACTTCGACCGGCGCAGTGGGCTTTCCCAATGAGCGACAGCCTGAGCCAGACCTTCCTCGCCATCACCCGCAACAGCACTGACCTGGAGTGGCTGCAGGGCGCCCTCGCGCCCCTGGGCCAAGTCGTCAGCGCCGGCACCGGCAGCCTGGACGAACTGCTCGCGCTGGTGGACGTGACCTTCGCCAGCCTGGTGTTCGTGGGCCTGGACCGGGAAAACGTGGTGGCACAGAGCGCTCTGATCGAAGGAGCCCTGGAAGCCAAGCCGATGCTCGCGGTGGTCGCCCTCGGCGATGGCATGGATAACCAGTTGGTACTCAACGCCATGCGCGCCGGCGCCCGCGACTTCGTTGCCTACGGCTCGCGCTCCAGCGAAGTGGCCGGCCTGGTGCGACGCCTGAGCAAGCGCCTGCCCGCCGTTGCCCACACGACTCATTTGGGTGGCCTGACCGTGCTGTTTGGCACCCAAAGCAACGCCGATGGGGCAATGCTGGCCACCCACTTGGCGCTGGTGGTGCAGAAACGCGGGCAGCAAACGCTGTTGCTCGACCTGGGCCTGCCACGCAGTGACAGCCTGGCCTTGCTGGGCCTGGAAAGCACCTTCAATTTCGGTGACGCATTGCGACACTTGCGCCGTCTCGATACCACCTTGATCAATAGCGCGTTCACCACCGCGCTGGATGGGCTGCGCATCCTGGCGTACGCCACCGGGGACGAGCCGCTCAAACTCACCAGCGCCGCCGAGTTGTTCATGCTGCTCAGCGCCCTGCGCCAACACTTCCAACACATCGTGGTCAACATCACCGGGCAACCCGACAGCGAAGCGCTGCGCACCTTTGTCAGCCACTGCGACAAGCTGCTGTGGTGCACCGACCAGAACGTCCTGGACTGTCGCCGCAACCTGGCCGTGATCAACCGCTGGCGCGAAAAGGGCATGAACCTGGAGCACGCCAGGCTGGTGGTGGACCGCTACATCAAGAACTGCGCGCCCGACACCGCCGCCCTCGAAAAAAGCTTCGGCCTCGAATGCGTCGCCGTGCTGCCCCTGAGCGCGGAACTGCGCCTGAACGTGAAGAACCAGGGCCTGACCTTGTTCGCCCTGGCGCCCCGTGAACCCTTGTCCCAAGCCGTACGCGCCTTGGGCGAGCGCCTGGCAAAACGCTCCGAGGGCCTTGCAAAACCCTCGATGCGCTGGTTTGAACGCATCCTGGGAGCAGGACGATGAACGAGAAACTGTTTGGCGGCCCGGCCCGCGGCACCGGTGGCAACACCGATCACGATGGGCTGAAACTGGTGCTGCACCGCTACATCATCGACGCCATCGAGGAGTCGGGTAAGAACTTGCTCGAAGGCACGCGCCAGACCCTGGCGCAATTTGTCACCGACAAGGTGTCCGAATACATCACGCGCATGCGCCTGGCGATCTCGCGCTATGAAATGGAGCGCCTGGCCGAAGAGATCGTCGACGAACTCACCGGTTTCGGCCCGCTGGAAGTGCTGCTGCGCGACGCGTCGGTGACCGAAATCCTGGTCAACGGGCCGCACCGGGTGTTTGTCGAACGCGATGGTTTGCTGCACCAGAGTGACCTGCGTTTCATCGACGACCACCACGTGGAGCGCGTGATGCAACGCATCCTCGCGCCGCTGGGTCGGCGCCTGGACGAGTCCTCGCCGATGGTGGACGCGCGCTTGCCCGACGGCAGCCGGGTCAACGCGATCATCCCGCCGATTGCCCTGGACGGGCCGTGCCTGTCGATCCGCAAATTTCGCAAGGACATGCTCAAGAGCAGCGACCTGGTCGCCATGCAGACCATCGACCAGAATATTTTCGAGTTCTTCCAGCATGCCGTGGGCAAGCGCTGCAACATCCTGATCAGCGGCGGCACCGGCACCGGCAAGACCACCTTGCTGAATATTCTCAGCCAGTTGATCAACCCCCACGAGCGCCTGGTGACGATCGAAGACGTCGCCGAACTGCAACTGGGCCACCCGCACGTGGTGCGCCTGGAAACCCGCCCGCCGAATGCCGAGGGCCACGGTGAAGTACGCTCCAGCGACCTGATCCGCAACGCGCTGCGGATGCGCCCGGACCGCATCATCCTCGGTGAAATCCGGGGCGTGGAAGTGCTCGACGTGATGACGGCGATGAACACCGGCCACGACGGCTCCATGAGCACCGTGCACGCCAACAATGCCCAGGACGCGTTGCTGCGCCTGGAAACCCTGGTAGGCCTGACCGGTCGTGTGATCGCCGAAAAGACCCTGCGCCAAATGATCTGTGCCGCGCTGGACGTGATCATCCAATTGACGCGCATGCCCGATGGCCGCCGCTGTGTCAGCGAGGTGGTGGAAGTGGTCGGCGTGCGCGATGACGTGTATGTCACCAATACCCTGTTCCGCCTGGACCGGCGCACCGGCTTCGGTTTCCTGCGCGAGGCGCTCAACCCGGCGGGCGACAAGCTGCGCCGCGAATCGGCCTTGCAGTCGTAGGGGGCCATGATGATGGGACCGGTGTTGCTGCTCATCTGCCTGCTGCTGATCGGCTTGTCGTTCTGGCAGCTTCAGCATGGTCTGCGCAAAGCCCGCACGGACCGCGTGCTGGAGCGTCTCGGCGTCGGTCAGCCGACGGCACATGAACCCGGCGTAGCATGGACAGGTCTTGAGCGCATGTTCCAACGCGCCGGGCTTGGCAAACCCACCGAACGCCTGGGCCTGTGGTTGAGTGCCTGGGTGGTTGGCGTGCTGTTGGGCTGGCTGGTTGCCGACGGACTGGGCCTGGTCGCGATGACCGTGGGGCCGCCGCTGGTTTTGCGCCTGTATATCGCCTGGCGCTACCGGCGTCGCGTGCAGCGCATGGTCGAGCAACTGCCCCAGTTGCTCGACCACAGCGTGCGCAGCCTCAAATCCGGTCGCACCTTGGCCGACGCCGTATTGGGCGGTATCGAGGGCGTGGAAAACCCGCTCAAGGACGCCATGGGCCGCGTGCAGCGCAACGTGCGCATGGGGGTCAGCCTGCCGGATTCAGTCAGTGATTTTGCCGAGTTCTTCGAGCGCGACGAATTTCGCCTTTTCGCGCTTGGGCTCAAGGTCAATCATCGCTACGGCGGCAACGCCAGCGAGCTGCTGGAAAACCTGATCAAGATGATTCGCGAGCGGGAACAGGGCGCCCGTCAGCTCAAGGCCATGACCGGCGAAACACGCATGACCGCCTACGTGCTCGGCGGGCTGCCGGTGCTGATCGTGGGTTACTTCATGGTGGTCAACCCCGGTTACTTGATGACCATGTGGAACGACGACACGGGGCGCCTCATGCTGTTCGGCGCGCTGGCCATGGACCTCGGCGGCACCTTGGTCATGTGGCGCATGCTGAGGAGCGTCTGAGATGGCCCTGCTCGCCAGTGCGCTGATGCTGCTGGCTGCCGTGGTGTTGCTGGGCGGCCAGTTGCTTGCCAAGCGACGTCGCGAGCGCCGCGTGGCTGAACGCTTGCAAGGGCAGATGGCCGCGGGTGACAAGTTCGGTACGTTCATGCGCCAACTGGGCGGCAGCACACTGGCGCAGCGCTCGGTCAGCCTGGACAACGAAACCCAGACCCTGCTGAACCGCGTCGGTTGGCGCAAGGCCAACCAGCGCTCGCTGTTCGCTGCCTTCCAGATCGGTTTGCCGATCGTGCTGCTGGGGCTGACGCTGATCGGCCAACGACTGCTGTTTCGCCACGCGGACCCCGCATGGATTGCCCCGATGTTTGCCCTGGGCATCGGCTACCTGCTGCCCAAACGCGTGCTTGCCGCCGCCGCCAAACACCGCCAGCAGGCCATCTCCAGAGAGATTTCCACCTTCATTCCACTGCTGCGCATCCTGTTCGAGTCGGGCATGGCCATTGAACAATCGCTGCGCGTGCTGGGCAGTGAAGCCCAGGGCTTGCTCCCCGAGCTGACCCATGAACTGCGCCTGATCCTGGCGCGGGTCGATTCCGGGCTGGAGCTGAGCGAAGAGCTGGGCAAGACCGCGCGCTTGCTCGAAGTGGATGAATTCACCGACACCTGCATCATCCTGCAGCAGTTGATCCAGCAAGGCGGCGGCGCGATGAAGTCCTTGCTGGCGCTCAAACAGTTGCTCGACGACCGGCGCCTGACTCGCCTGCAGGAATACATCTCGAAGATGTCGGCAAAAATGTCAGTGGTGATGATGGTGTTTCTGTTCCCCGCCTTGCTGATCGTGCTTGGCGGCCCGGCCTTTATCGGCATCGCGCGCGCGTTGAGCAATTTTTGAGGCCACCCTTGAGGAGAGATTGATGAAAGTATTGATTGCCGGCCTGGCCCTGCTGATGCTCGGCGGCTGCTCCACTAATGGCCAATCCCCCTGGGCGTCGCTGACCTCGCCCGGCAGTTGCGCCAAACCGAGTTCGGAGCAGGAACTGGCGCTCAACCTGTCCGATGACCAAGCCAATGAAGGCAAGCTGCACGCCAGCCTGGCCAACCTGCAAAGCCTGCCCGAAGCCCTGCCCCAAGTGCGCCAGCGCAAGGCGCGCAACTACCGCCTGCTCGGGCGCAACGAGGCCGAGCCGTTGTACCGCAGCCTGCTCGGCACCTGCATGACCGCCGAAGGCGAACACGGGCTGGGGCAATTGGCGGCGGCCAGGGGCGACAACGGCCTGGCCATGACTCATTTGCAACGGGCGGCGCGGCTGGCGCCGACCGATGAAAAAATCCGCAATGACTTGGGCGTGGTGTACCTCAATCAATTGCGTGTGGAAGACGCCCGCTTTGAATTCATGACCGCAATCGAGCTCAAGCAGGGCGACACATTGGCCGCCGTCAACCTGGTGACCCTGTTGATCTATCAAGACGACTGGGGCCAAGCGGCAAAAGTGGTCAGCCAGTTGGGCCTGAGCCCCGAGCAAGTCACCGAGGCCCAAGCCCGCGCGCAGAAGCTCCAGGGCACCGGCGTGGCGGCGCGCAAAGTGGCGGCGGTCAGCGCTGCGCGGTCGATCATCCATCAAGTAAGGAGTGAGTGATGAAAGCACATTACCTTGTCGGCCTGGCGCTGCTGCCGCTGAGCGCGCTGGCCATCGAGCCGGGCCCGTCATCCCCGCAGCAGGCCGAAACGGAGAACTGGCTGGCGCTGCAGGTCAACGGACGTGCGGCGTCGCCGACGCCGCAACGAACCACGCCCGCGGAACGGGAGCAGGCCTTGCAGCGTTGGCTGGACAGTAACAAGCACCCGATTCCGGAGTTTTTCGATCAGGAAGTGGGCGGGGCCTCGGCGGGCGGTGGGGGCAGCAACTAGTTCGCCGTCACCCGCTGGGCCATTGCCGGATGGTTCGGTGCCAGGGCCAGTGCCAGTTGGGTGCGGTTGTGCATGTGGGTCAGGCGCAGCACCTGGGATACGTACAGCTTGACGGTGTTTTCGGTGATCCCCAGTTCACAGGCGATCTGATAGTTGGTCTGGCCCTTCCCCACCAGGCGTGCAACGTCCACCTGGCGCGGTGACAGCTGCGTGAAAATCGTCGGAATGTGCGCCGGCCCGGCCTCCTTTGCGACCGGCTCATCATCCTGCGCCTGGCCGGCGCTTGGGCTGCGGCGCACTCTGTCGAGGTCCTGGTACAGGTCGTTGATGGATTCGGAGAGGTGTTGCAATTTCTGGTTCAAATGCCCCAGTTGCAGGTCTTTTTGCCGCTGTTCCAATGCCGCTTCCTGGCGCTGCAGGCCTTCGAGCAGCTCATCGAGGTTGATCGGTTTCTGGTAGTAATCCGAGATTCCCGCGCGCAAAGCCTTTATCACATCCTGTTTATCGGCACGTCCGGTCAGCATGATCGCCTCGAACGCCCGCGTCCTGCCGGCCACCTTCTGCATGGCCTGCACCAGCTCGATGCCATCCATGTCCGGCATGTGCAGGTCCAACAAGACCAGGCCAATGTCGGTGTCTTCGCCAAAACGCTGCAAGGCTTGCCGGCTGGATTCACACGGCACGCAGCGGTAACCACTGCTTTCAATAAACTCACAGAGCTCATCCACGATCACCGGCTGATCGTCGACCACGAGCACTTTTACCGCCGAGGTAAGCTTGTTCACACGCAACTCCATGTCTGCAAAGTCAAAAGGTTGTCCTATCCCTTTTAACGAAAAATCCTACACATCTGACTGGTAAACGTAGACGGACTTTCTGACTCTGTACATAGCGCCAGAGCCGCTGGTCGACTAGTGGATCCAAACCCAATACAGCGCAAACCCTGTCAATACAAAGGGTGCAAAAGGCTGTTTTTTTGACGTTTCCGATACAGGCGTGGCCTCACGCGCGCTAAGCCTTTGACGGGTAAGTACCCAGCCACTCTGGACCACTGCGGCACCGATCAATGACCACAACAAAGCATCCAGGCTGCTGGCCAGTGCCAGGGCGGCCAGCAACTTCACGTCACCCGCGCCAAAGCGGCCCAGCGCATAACCCGGCAAGGTCAGCAGCAGCGCCAAGGCAAACGCCCAGCCGCCTTCGTCGGCGGACGCGCCCAACCAGGTAGCGTCCCCCCATGACAGATAGATCAACGCCAGCAGCGCTACACCCAGGGTCAAGCCGTTGGCAATTTGCCGTTGATGCATGTCCTGCAACGCACACAGTCCCAGCCAGAGCAGTATCACCAAGCCATGAATCACGTAAAAAACATCCCTTTTCGCTGATTGATTCTATGCTGATATCCAGTAGTAGCCGTCAGGGTAGACGCCGTCATGAAAACAAGCCTCCCTAGAAAACAAAAAGGTGCCGCGGCGATCGAGTTCGCCCTGGTCTTCGGGATCTTTTTTGCCGTGTTCTATGGGTTGATCAGCTACAGCCTGCCGATGCTGTTGATGCAATCGTTCAACCAGGCGGCAGCGGAGGCCGTGCGCCAGGCCATGTCAGTGGACCCAGTGGCCGCCGGCACCACTTACGGCACGCAGGTGGCCAACCGCGCCAAGACAACGGCGATCCTGCAACTGGACTGGATCCCACCGAGCTTCCAATTCACCGAAGACTTGATCACCGCGGCCTATAACGGCACCACGCTGACCGTCACCATCAGCTACCCCACCAGCCGCCTGCATTCCGTCTTCCCGACGCTGGTGGTGCCCGGCATTGGTCCAGTACCGAATCTGCCGGCCAACCTGACTGCCCGTTCGAGTCTGCAGTTTTGACCTCCGGGGATAAACTCTTCGGGCGCCTGCTCGGCCGCACCAGCGCCACGCCTCTGGCCCCACCCAGTGTGCCGATGCCTGGGCTGCACCTGCAGTTGGATTCCCAAGGCCACGTGCTCGCTATCGGCGGCACCCTACGCCCACAACTCGCGACGCGGGCGCTGGGTGAGAGCAGGCCGCTGCTGCGTGAACTGTTGTGCGCCAGCAGCGCCCTGAGCATCGAAGGCAGCCCCGCCGACTGGCAACGCCAGAGCCTGGACCTGGATTTCCAGGCTGTTGCCGGGCAGGTATTGCACACCCGAGGCTGGATCGAACCCGAGGGTGCCGGCTGGTGCCTGCGCCTGCAAGGCATTGGCGACCTGCTCGCCGAGCGGCAACGGGCGCAGCACCGTGAGCAGAACCATCAACTGGCGTGCCAGATGAGCGAGCAGTTACGGGTGTGCAGCCTGCCCCGCGTGCCCGATGTGTTCAACGAGCACTTGCGCAGCCTGGCGCAGCGCTGGCGAATCCCCTGCATCGCCTTGGCGTTGCTCGATGAAGAAGACCAGGGCTGGCGGATCTACAGCCACTACGCGGCCCACGATGCCCCCGACTTGTGGCAGACCGGCCAGGTCCTGGGCACCTGCCTGGACAGCGCCAACGGCAATGCGCCGCTGAGCCTGGCCCAAGCGCGTAGCGACAACCCGCGCCTGCAGGGTATTTTCGGCAATGCCGATGGGCTTCTGGTGCCCTATCGTGACAGCCGGGGCGTCGCCGCCTGGCTGCTTTGCGGCTTCTTCAGTGGTCAATCGCAGACCAGCGAACGGGATTGGCTGAACCTCACCGCCGCCCTCGCCGCCCCGCTGTTGAGTCGCTTGCGCGAACAGCGCTATCACCGCCAGCTCGAACGCATGGAAGCCCTGCAAGGCCTGCTCGGCACCGGCTGGTGGGAGCTGCTGCCGAACACCCATGAAATCCAGCTCGCACCGCAGTTGCTGCACAACCTCGGCGCGGACGATATGCCAAGCCGCCAGGCGCTGAGCCAGTGGCTGGAACTGATCCACCCCGCCGATCGCCAGGAACTGGGCAGTCGTCTGCACGACCTGCAAACCCTGGGCAAACCCCTGTTGGCCAGCGTGCGCCTGCAACGCAGCGACGCCGACCACAACCCGCTCTGGTATCGCGTACAGGGCCAAGTGCTGGGTGTAGGCGACAACCGGCGCTGGATCGGCTTCATGCTCGACATCAGCGACATCAAGAATCAGCAAACGCAAGCCGCCGCCGCCCATGCACGCCTGGACAACCTCATCGCCAGCTCACCGGCGGTGATCTATGTGCAGCGCTACGTCAATGGCGCCCTGCACCCGGCCTTCTTCAGCGACAGCCTGTTGCCGCTGCTGGGCTGGACATTGGTCGACTGCAACCACGACAGCCTGGCCTCCCTGATCCATCCAGACGACCGCGACCTTTACTTCGAACGCACCCGCCAGCTGTTGCGAGAAGGCGCCGTGCGCAGCCGCTATCGCCTGCGCGACAAACAGGGCCAGTACCATTGGCTGCTGGATGAAGCCAAGTTACTGCACGATGACCTTGGCTTGCCGCTCGAGGCGGTGGGGTTGTGGCTGGACGTCACCGAAGCGACGCTGGCCGCCGAACAGGTCAAACAAAGCGAAGAGCGCTACCGCATCCTGGTCGAAGACTCCCCGGCGATGATCTGCCGCTATCGCCCGGACTTGACCGTGACCTTCGGCAACACGCCGCTGGCCAACCACCTGGAGTGCCTGCCCGCGCAACTGCCGGGGCTGAACCTGGGCCATTGGCTGTCGGACGAACAACGCCAGGCCTTTGTGCAACGCATCGGCCAATTGACCGTTGAATTCCCGGTCAGCACTGCCGAAATCAGCCTGGAACTGCCCGGCCGCGAACATGCCTGGTGGGTCTGGTCGGACCGTGGCGTGTTCGATGAGCAAGGCAGGCTGGTAGAAATACAGGCGGTGGGACGCGACAACACCGAAGTGCGGCGCTCCCAGCAGCAACTGACGCAAAGCGCCAAGATGGCGACCCTTGGCGAAATGGCCACGGGCCTGGCCCACGAGATCAACCAGCCGCTGAATGTGATGCGCATGGCCATCGTCAATATGCTCAAGCGCTTGAGCAGCGGCGATGCGCAGGCCGACTACCTCACCGAAAAACTGCAGCGCATCGACGCCCAGGTCCAGCGCGCCACGCGAGTGGTAGACCATATGCGCGTATTCGGCCGCCGCTCAGAGATCGAACAACACCCTTTCGACCCGTCGCAGGCGGTGGAAGGCATGCTGTCGCTGCTCGGCGAAGGCTTGCGCGGCAAGGGTGTGGAGCTACGCATCGCGCCGGCGGACTTTACGCTGCAGGTCAAGGGTTACGTGGATCAGCTTGAGCAGGTGCTGATCAACCTGGTGGTCAATGCCCGTGATGCGCTGTTGAGCAAACGGCACACCGATCCGGCGTTCCGCCCCTGCATCACGATGCATTGCGAACACGACAGCCGCCATGTCCGCATCTGGGTGGAGGATAACGGCCCGGGCATTGACCCCAGGTTGCTGGAGCGGATCTTCGAACCGTTCTTTACCACCAAGCCGATTGGCGTGGGCACGGGGCTGGGGTTGTCGGTGAGCTACGGGATCGTGGAAAACATGGGCGGACGCTTGAGCGTGGCCAACGGGGAACACGGGGCGAGGTTCTGTGTGGAGTTGCCGGTGATCTAGATCACCAGGTAGGCGCGGCCCAGGTGGCAACTGAGGTTGGCGCCGACTTCGGCGTTGCCTAAATTGATGCCAAGCGCGCTGAGCAGTCCATTAACAATCGGATCCAGCAACGGCGACAAAATATCTTTTATCGCAGTGACCAATGTATTAGTGATGGTTGCAAGCAAACCTGAGACGCTGGACAACGCCCCACTCGGTGTCTTGCCGGGCGGTGGGATGTAGGACACCTGAGTACCACCTAAAGTGTCGACCAGACCCCCTACGACGTTTGACGCTGGGGGAGCTGATTTATAGGTTGGAGCCTGATTCATTTCGTTAACGGGCGAAAAAATCAGGGCTTGGCTGTTCCCACCGACATTCGCATGCACAACGGATAACAATAGACTGCCTCCGGCACCTGCCTTACGAGTTCCACATCCAAAGATCCCTGCACATGTCTGCACCCCGATATCCACCAACGCAACGGGCTGAACGACGGCCTGCGCCGCCGAGAAGAATGCCTGCGGCGAATCAACCTTGCCGACGGATACGTCCGCCAGTGCCGTACCTACCTGGACAGTCAGTGACTTCGTCGCATTGCTCGCACAACTGAAGTCCGTTACATAAGATTTTGCGCTTGCGACATCAATGCTGATGTCCAGGCCAGTCAACAGCTCAAGATCGGTACGGTCACAAGGTTTCAGAACCAGACACAAAAGCGGATCGAGTAGCCCTACCAGCTTGAGTTGCAACAAATTATTCACTACACCTGTAACCGGGGTCGTCAGCGCCGAAACGGCAGACGTGAGCGCGCTCACCCCCTTGAGTACCGGCAGTTGAATAGACACTAAGGTACGCACTTGTGCCGTGCGCACAAAAATCTGATCCGTCGGCGGGGTCTTTGACAGCCCCGCTTTGGCTAATAAAGGGTTACCAATCGCCGACAACTGCGGTGGCTCAATGACCTTGGTCTGGACGGAAACATTGCCTATCAACGGTACATTCAGCTGCGCCGCGGCGTTTAACGCGTTTTTGCTACTGGACAGTTGAGCAACTGTCTCCAGCAATTGAAACAACTGAACATTGGTATTCAACGCAGCAGCCGGTGTGCCTGTCGCAACTTTTAGCAAATCACCTACGGTCAGCAGCTTGGTACTGGGCGTAATTGTCTGGATCTTGACCGCGTCATTGATGATGGCGGTTGCCACAGAGCCGTTCTTTTGCAAAACCGTCACCGCAGCTTCGATCAGCTCATTGGCGGATACTGCCGTTTTAAGCAACGTATCGTAATCACCCGCTTTTACGTTCAACTTGATCGCCAATTGGTCCAAGTAGCTGAGCAAATTTACGTTTGTGCCGAGCAGCCCGTTCCAGCCTGCGGCGGTAAGCGACAGACTGCCTCCCAGGAGGCGTCCAATGACCAAGTTCAAAACATCCGACTTACCTGAATCTATGGCGCCCAGATTGCTGCGAATTGTCAGCTGCGCCACTGGCGGGGCATACGCGGCCACAGCCGTCGCGCTCAAGACGGTTTGCGCCGACGCAGGGGTGGCACTGAACATATTCCAGATGCCGCTGGCGATACCGGTCGCTACGCTGCGTGTCGCGATCACGCGCACGGCCTCGCTTTTAGTGGCATCCGGGGTAAAGACACGGATATTGCTGGCGTTGGTCGGCAATGTGCCGCAAGTCACCGTCAGGCCACGGCTGTTGTCGCCGGCGACCACGGTGAAACCGTTGCGGGCGGCGTTCTCCCGGGCGTAATCGTTGGCTGTATTCGCGGGGCTGCACAAGCCGCCACGGCTGGCGGTCTCCAGCGCCGAGGTGTCGGCGATGGACTGCAACTTGCGTTTTTCCAGGTAGAGACGGCCGCTGTCCACCGCCAGCACCATGAACACCAGGGCCACCGCCAGGGTGCCTGCCGCCATCAAGCCAATCGCACCACGCTGCCTGCAACCAAGTCGGGGAGACATCAGGCACTCCTTAGCGCTTACTCTCCGTAGTTGGTTTGGAGTGTAGACAAGCGCTAGCCAGTTGCCACATTTGACGACTGACGGAGGCCCTGTGGAAGCTGGCTTTATTGTAGTGAGCGGGCTTGCCCCGCGCCGGGCTGCGAAGCAGCCCCAATAAAGACACCGCTGTGTTTCAGCTAGGCCGGGGTCGCCTGGTTTGGGGCGGCTTCGCCCCCCAGCGCGGGGCAAGCCCGCTCACTACAAGTTGCTTCTCAGCTCCCAAATAATGGGTGAGGGGTCTTAGCGGGGTGGATAGCTGGAGAGTACCCGGGTGACGGTGGCGCGGATGGCTTTGTCGCGGTCCTGTGGATTGGGCGAGCTGGCCATCATTTGTTCGTCGCTGCCGCGCCAGACCAGTTTGCCGTCCTTGCCGTCGAGCAGGTCGATCTGCAGGGTGGCGACCTTGTAGGTGATGTTGCGCGTTTCGTTGTACATCGGCGCGCCCCAATAGCCATTCCAGGGTCCGCCCCAGGCGCCGCCATAGTTGGTGGTGACCTGTTGCTGGCGGTCCTCGACGATCAGGTAGGCCTGAACGTTCACGTCGGCCCGGGTACCCGGCGCCGCCGGGCGCAAGCCGCGTTGGTCGAGTTGTTCGCTCACGGCCTGGCGGATGCGCTGTTCGGTGAGGTCGCTCTTGATGCGCGGATCATCCGGGCGATATTGCAGGGCCGGGTCTTTCCAGGCCCAGCTGCGGTAGGCGCCGAAATCCCGGCTGGCATCATAATCGTGGTTGACCTGGCTGGTCTGGCAGCCGCCCAGCAGCACTACAACGGCAAGCGTAGCGATACGACGAAACATGGTTTTCCTCCAAAACGCGACCCGCGCTTGAAATAAGAATAGCTTTTAACTGGGGGGATACGCCGTCATTGCCTTTTGCACCGCCTGGCGCAAAGCGTCTCCCCGCTCGCTGAGGCTTCCCTGGCTGCTCGTTTCCGCACTGGCACTCCACACTGGCTGACCGGTACGGGCATCGAACAGATCGACGCGAACCACCACCACCTGAACCTCATAGGTGCGCACGATCGGCACCGAGTTGTACATGCCGTAGCCATTGTTATAGCGGTTGTAGCCGCCGTAACCATAGCCGTAGTCATCGCGCACTTGCCTGAGGCGCTTTTCCTGGCGCACATCGGCGCTGACCAGCAGGTCGGCGGGGCGGTTGTCGTGCAGCGGGCGCAGGCCGCGCTGGTCGAGGGCACCGCTGACCGCTTCGGCAATCTGCGCGGAGTCCGCCCAGGCCGTGCCCGCCGGCAGTTGGCCGTTGCGCCAGGCCCAACTGCGGTAGGCGCCGTAGTCGCGCACCGGCGCAGGGTAAGCGCTGGCATCAAAGGTGGTGGCGGCCTGGGGCGGCGCCGGCGGGATCGGCTTGGAGGCCGCGACATAAGGGTTGGGGCTTGAACAGGCAGCCAGCCCCAGGGACAACAGGATCAAACAGAGACGACGCATTTCGACCTCCGCAGACTGGGCCGCTTAAACCGGACGGCAGATCCAGTGCAAATAGCGCCCAAGTCCGGCAAAGCTTGGGTGACGACGGTGAGCGAGCTCCATCTCGACAAGGTCCTGTAAATCGGCGCGGGCCTGGAATTCCACCGGCATGTAATCGTGAAACACCCGCACACCACTTTGGCTTTCGACCTGCCAAAGGCCGGCGAGTTGCGCCGCCAATTCACGGGGGTCGAGCGGTTTTTGCGGCGTAAGGCTCTGCTTTTCGCCGGCCATGTCGTTGTTGCGCATCTTGCGGAAGTGGCCCTTGAGCAGGTTGCGATAAATCAGCGCATCGCGGTTGTAGAACGCCAGGGACAACCAGCCGCGGGGCACCGTGAGTTGGTGCAGTACCGGCAGGATCGCATGGGGTTCGGCCAGCCACTCCAGCACGGCGTGGCACAGCACCAGGTCATAGGGTTCGGTGAGCTGGCCGAGCAGGTCTTGCCAGGGCGCGTGGATAAAGGTAGCGGTTTGCCCGGCATCGGCGAAGCGTTGCCGCGCGCCGTCAAGCATCGGTTCGGCAGGTTCGGCCAGGGTGACCTGATGGCCTTGCTCGGCCAGCCACAGCGACATGTGGCCCAGGCCCGCGCCGATATCCAATACGCGCAAGGGGCGCTTGGGCAGGGCTTCGGTGAGGTCGGCCTGAAGCACGGCCAGGCGGATGGCGCCTTTGGCACCGCCGTAGATTTTCTCGGCGAAGCGCGTGGCCAACTGGTCGAAATGACGATCACTCATGGGCAAACCGTCGCTCGCTGTCGGCCAGTTTGGCGCTGACCACCTCGTTCATGTCCAGGCCCAGCTCACTGCACAGCAACAGCAGGTACAGCACGATATCGCCGACTTCCTGCCCGGCATGAGCAAGGGTGTCAGCCGGTAGCTGGCGCGATTGGTCTTCGCTCAGCCATTGGAAGATTTCCACCAGCTCGGCCATTTCGACGCTGGCGGCCATGGCCAGGTTTTTCGGGCTGTGGAATCGTTTCCAATTGTTGGTATCGCGGATGCGGTGCAGGCGTTCGGTGAGGTGTTCGAGGTTCATGGGGCACTCCTGAAGGCGTATAGCTTCGGGGGGATGGGCGTTGAAGGCAAGTGAATAGCGGTGGTGGCGCCCACAATAAACTGCGCACATCCTTGAATGATTAATCGCAAATTCACACGAGCAACCTCTATGCTTGCAGGGAACTAGCCCGTCGCAATAACAACCAAGACACAGATACGCCCACCTTCTCATCAGGACACACACATGCAGGTAGAAAGTTTTTTCGAATGGTTGGGCCAGGCGCTCGGTTCCGTCATCCGCTTTATCGTCGACGGGCTCAGCGGACTCTTCGGCGCGTTGACCCACGCCGGCAGTAACTTTGTCGAAGGGCTGTCGCGGACCTTGGGCATGGATACTTCGATCATCAGCATCATCACTCTGATCATCGGCCTGCTTTTCCTGTATTCGGCCGTTCGCGCCTTCATGCGCGCCTCGGTCATCATGGGCATCATCTGGCTGTTGCTCGGCCTGTGGCTCCTTAGTTGGGTCGTCCACTAGCAGGCCCCTCCCACATAGGTTCGGCCGCGTCGCTCAAGCCCGGTACAATGCCGCTCCCCCAAGGAGCCTGCATGCCCACCTTACTCAACGACTGGCGCCACCGCCCCACCCACCGCCGGGTGTGGGCGCTGGCCGCGCCGATGATCCTGTCGAATATCTCCGTGCCGCTGGTGGCCCTGGTGGACAGCATGGTCATCGGCCACTTGCCCCACGCTCACCAACTGGGGGCCGTGGCGGTCGGGGCCAGCCTGTATACCTTCCTGGCCTGGGCCATGGGTTTTCTGCGCATGGGTTCCACGGGGTTCGCCGCCCAGGCCGCCGGGCGCAAGGATGGCGCTGCACTGCGGCAAATCCTCTTGCAGGGTCTGTTGCTGGCGCTGGGGCTGGCGATGCTGCTCGGCACCGTCGGCATTCCACTCAGCCATCTGGCCCTGGAGTGGATGCAGCCCTCTGCCGAACTGAATCAACTGACCCAGGAGTTTTTCCATACTCGCCTGTTCGGCCTGCCCGCTGCGTTGGCCAGCTATGCGCTGGTCGGTTGGTTTCTCGGCACGCAGAACGCCCGCGCGCCGCTGGCGATCCTTTTGACCACCAACCTGGTCAATATCGTCTTGAACCTGTGGTTTGTGCTTGGCCTGGAATGGGGCGTGGTCGGTTCCGCGCGCGCCTCGGTCATCGCCGAATGGACCGGCGCCCTGCTCGGCCTGGCGCTGACGCAGAAAGCCTTGCGCGCCTATCCCGGCCATATCACCTGGGCAGCCTTGAAACGCTGGCAAAGCTGGCGCCCGCTGCTGGCGGTCAACCGCGACATCTTCATCCGCAGCCTTGCGCTGCAATCGGTGTTTTTCATGATCACCGTGCAAGGCGCGCGCCTGGGCGACGCCACCGTGGCGGCCAATGCCTTGCTGCTCAACGGCCTGTTGCTGACCGCCCATGCGCTGGATGGGCTGGCCCATGCGGTCGAAGCCCTGTGCGGCCACGCCATCGGCGCCCGCGACCGCCACGCCTTGCGCCGCTCGCTGGTGGTGGCCGGCGGTTGGTCGTTGATCGCCAGCGTCGGATTCGCGCTGTTGTTCACCCTCGCCGGCCACCTGTTTATCGCCATGCAGACCGACATCCCCAGCGTGCGCGAAACGGCTGACATCTACCTGCCGTATTTGGCGGTGTTGCCGTTGATTGCGGTGTGGAGTTACTTGCTGGACGGGTTGTTTATCGGCGCGACGCGCGCGCGGGAGATGCGCAATGGCATGTTGCTGACGGTGGTGTTGGTAATGCCCATCGCTTGGGCGTTGCAGGGGTTGGGCAACCAAGGGCTGTGGATAACCTTCCTGGTGTTTATGGCGGTGCGCAGTTTGACGCTGTGGGCGATTGCCTGGCGCTTGAATCGGCGGGGGCTGTGGCTAGGCAACAATTGAAGAAAAACGGTCAAAATGTGGGAGCCGGCTTGCTCGCGAAAGCGGTGTATCAGGCAACTAATTTGCTGCTGATGTACCGCTTTCGCGAGCAAGCCCGCTCCCACATTGGATTTGCTGTGAACTTGGATTACGAGGACAGGTAGGAAGACCGTGTCAGGCCCAGACGCAAGGCATCCAGGAACTGAGTACGCTCGCTGGCACTGATCTTCGCGCTCGCACACTTGTCCCGGTAATGGGTCATCAACTCTTCCGGCGACAAATGCACGTAGCGCAGCATGTCTTCGATCGTGTCGTGGGTCTCGATCCCTGCGCTGTACACCGAACCATCTTCGCGCTGGTAGATGTTCACCGAGTCGGTATCACCGAACAGGTTGTGCATATCGCCGAGAATTTCCTGGTACGCGCCGACCAGGAAGATGCCCAGCAAGTAATCCTCGCCTTCATTCAAGGCATGCACCGGCAAGCTGGTCTCAATGCTCTGCTCGTCGACGTACTGCTTGATCTTGCCGTCGGAGTCGCAGGTCAAATCCTGCAACACCGCACGACGCAGCGGCTCTTCGTCAAGGCGGTGCAGCGGCAGGATCGGCAAGACCTGGCCGATGGCCCAGGTGTCCGGCAGGCTCTGGAAGACCGAGAAGTTACAGATGTATTTGTCGGCCAGCTTGTCGTTGAGCTCGTCCAGCACCTGGCGGTGCGAGCGTTGGCGGGCTTTTAGCGAGTTATGCAGGCGGCGGCACACGGCGAAGTAGCATTGCTCGGCCAGGGCTTTCTCGGCCAGGGTCAGCTTGCCGTCGGCGTACTGGGTGGCCACGTCGCTCATGTAGTGCGTGGCGCGCCAGTAGGTCTCGGTGACCATCTCGATGTCGGTCGGGCCGAGCAGATCCACCAGCCATTGCACGGTTTCCGGCAGGCTTTCTTTATTCTCGATGGTCGGGATTTCGTCGTTGTGTTTCTCGACGTCGGTCACCTGCACCACCAGCATGGCGTGGTGGGCGGTCAGCGAGCGGCCGCTTTCGGAGAAGATGTTCGGGTGCGGCAGGCTCTGCGCGTCGCAGAATTCCTTGAGCATGCCCACGACCACGCCGGCGTAGTCGTCCATGTCGTAGTTGATCGAGCTGGCATTACGCGAGTGCGTACCGTCGTAGTCCACGCCCAGGCCGCCACCCACGTCAATGTGGTCCACCGGCAGGCCGAGGTTGCGCAGTTCGCCGTAATAACGAATGGCTTCCTTGAACCCGTGCTGGTAGTCGGCCAGGTTGGCGATCTGCGAACCCATGTGAAAGTGCAGCAAACGGATGCCCTGGTCCAGGCCCGCCGCGCGGAAGCGCTCGACCACCGACAGCAACTGCGCCGCCGACAGCCCGAACTTGGACTTCTCGCCACCGGTGTCCGCCCACTTGCTCGACGCCAGCGACGACAAACGCACGCGCAGGCCGACCTGCGGCTTGACCTTGAGGCTGGCGGCCTCTTCGATCACCAACCCGACTTCGGATTCTTTCTCGATCACGATGAACACGTTGTGGCCAAGCTTCTGGCCCATCAGCGCGAGGCGGATGAACTCACGGTCCTTGTAACCGTTGCAGACAATGGTGCCGCCCTTCGGCGCCAGGGCCAATACGGCCAGCAGCTCAGGCTTGGAGCCGGCTTCAAGGCCGATGGAGACGTTCTGGGTGGCGATGATGTTCTCGATCACCGCTTCCTGCTGGTTCACCTTGATCGGGTACAGCGCGGTGTATTTGCTCTGGTATTCCAGGCGCGCGATGTTGGCATCGAAGGCGCCGGTCAGTTGGCGTACGCGGTCTTGCAGGATGTCGGGGAAGCGCACCAGCAGCGGCAGCGACAGGCCGCTTTTGCGCAACTGGTCAACTTGCTCGTACAGGTCGACGGGCGTGCTGTTCGGGCCGTTCGGACGGACTTCAACGCGACCGGCATCATTGATCGCGAAATACCCGGCCCCCCAATGGCGAATCCCGTAAACACTGCGGCTGTCCGCAACTGTCCATTGGCTGCCATCGTCTTTGCGTGTGCGTCGTACGGACATCGAAGTCCCCTATAAATGAAGTCGAAAACACCGCCCCTCTCTGAGGCTGGCGCAGTCTAAAGAATGAAAATGACGATTTGCCTGCGTGCAAGGTAGGACCCCACTCGCAGGACAGAGTTTAGACACTGGCTGGGAAGAGGCTTTCAGCCGCCGGACTTCTTGGCCTTGTAACCGAGCTTGATCAGCTCGGCCAACAGCAACTCGACGTGATCGCCTTGGATCTCGATGACCCCGTCCTTCAACGCACCACCGGTGCCGCAACGCTTTTTCAGCGTGGTGGCGAGTTCCTTCAGCGCGTCTTCCGCAAGCGGCACGCCGGTGATGGTGGTCACCGTCTTGCCGCCACGGCCTTTGCTCTCGCGTCGCACGCGGGCAATACCGTCGCCTTCGGGGATCAGGGTTTGTTTACAGATGCAGGCGTCCACGGGCTGGCGACAGTCCGGGCAGTGTCGACCTGCGTCGGTGGAAAATACCAGGCCACCCAGGGCGGCGAAGGATGCGGCTTTCTTGGCCACCGGCAATCCTCTCGGGGATGAAAAGTGGCGCAGTGTAACGGCAAAAAGCCAAGTTGCTAAGGGCCAAATGGCGCCATTTCATGCAACTTTAGCGACGCAACGCCAGATAACGCCGCAGGCCCTCTTGAGCGTCCGGGCAGTAAGGCTTTTGCTGCGCCTCGCTCAAGACTGTTTCAATCGGTAAAAAGCGCGCTTCCATGACTTCTTCGGGCTGCAGGCATAATGGCCCGTCCCACACAGCGGAGTAAGACCGGCACCAAAGCCTGCTGGCGCCGTCTTCGAAGTAGAAATGATCATGCTCGATCAGTTCCACTCCCCTTACGCCAAGCTCTTCCGCAAGTTCACGGCCCGCCGACTCGGCATAGCTTTCCCCCGCCGCGACCATCCCGCCCGCCGCCGTGTCCCAGTAACCGGGATACAGCGCTTTGCTCAGGGTGCGCCGATGCACACACAGCTCACCGTTGGAGTTGAACAGGAAGATAAATGTGCAGCGGCCGATCAGCCCGCGCTTGCGCAGGTCGGACCGGACGAGGATGCCAAGCAGGTTATCGTGCTCGTCGACCCATTGGATCAGTTCAGCGTCGGAGGCCGCGCGGTGCGCGGCCTCCTTTTGAGTAGCGTCCATCATCAACCCTGATTGAGGAGCTGACGCAAGTCGATCACTGCAGCGTTTGCCCGTGAAATGTAATTGGCCATCACCAGCGAGTGGTTCGCCAGTACGCCGAAGCCACTGCCATTAAGAATCATAGGACTCCAAACCGGTTCCTGCGAGGCTTCCAGCTCACGAATGATCTGGCGCACGCTGACGGTGGCGTTTTTCTTGGCCAGGACGTCGGCAAAGTCGACTTCGATGGCACGCAGCAGGTGGGACAACGCCCACGCCTGGCCACGGGCTTCGTAGAACACGTTATCGATCTGCATCCATGGGGTTTCCACCACTTCTTCGTCGACCTGGGGCACTTCACCCGGCGCCAGCGCTTCGGTTTTCAGTGCGGTGTTCAGTTTTACCCGGCCAACGCTGGCCGACAGGCGTTGCGACAGAGAGCCCAAGCGGGTGGCGACGTCGCCCAGCCAGTTGTTGAGGTTATCGGCACGGGCATAAAACAGTGCGCCACGCTGGTTCGGGTCGGACAGGCGCGCTTCGTAGCGGCTCAGGGAGTTGATGCCTTCCTGGTATTCCGACTCGCTGGACGGCAGCACCCAGCTCTTGTTGTCGAAGTTGAAGCGCGGCTCGGCCTTGGCCAAGTCGGCGTCTTCGGCCGATTGCGACTGGGAACGGGCGAAGTCTTTACGCAGGGCACGGGTCAGGTCGCGCACCTGCACCAGCACGCCATATTCCCAGCTCGGCATGTTGTCCATCCACAAGCCCGGCGGGAAGCGGTCGTTGGCAATGTAGCCACCTGGCTTGTGCAGCAAGGTGCCCATCACGGTCTTGAGGGTTTCGACAGTAGTGAAGCCTACCACCATCTGCTTGCCGTCTTTTTCGGCGGCGATCTGCGCGTTTTGCTGGACCGCAAACAACGCGGGCTCTTCGCTCCAGTACCAGCCCAGGGCGCCGGTCACCAACAGGTACAGACCGATGACGCTCAGCAACGCCCGGCTCATCAGCAGGTTGCGCAAATAGCTGCGGTTGGCCGACTTGGGCTCAGGCGCGGGGCCTTTGGCACTGCCTGCACGGTTTTTCCAGTCCAGCATGGCGATATCCTTTCAATCACTTGAGTTCATGCACTTGAATTGACGGCGTGCGTTCAAACACTCCGACCACAACCCTACCCCATCGTGCCCGCCCATGCGGGGCTTTTCGGCAAACTGGCACACGCGGGGCCTTGGACTATAAAGGATGCACGCTTTTTACGCCGCGCGACCATCCAGTCAGCAACTGAATGCTACGGAACACACAGTTTATTGACGCGTGACACTCATCCAGGGGAAAAGAGGTGGTAGCATAGAGCCATCAGTCGACCTCAGCATGCACCCTAACTAGTAGTCAGGATATGACCGAGCCAGAAGACCCGAGCCGTGAGCGTCTCAAGCAGCATTTTGCCCAGCGGGTAATTCATCAGGCACGTCAAATTCTTGAGATCTGGCAGCGCCTGCAACGTAGCGAATGGTCCGCCGCAGACTTCTGCGAACTCAGCGAGGCCAATGTGCGCCTGCTGCGTTTTGCCGAGCGTTTCGAACAGCCGGAGCACGGCCAGTTGGCGCAGCACATCGGCGATACCCTCAAGGCGGTGGACGAGAACCGTGGGCGCCTGAGCAGCCAGTTGATCACTGAACTCAACCGCTTGATGCAGCGCCTGTCACGCACCGGCCTGCGCCAAGGCGACCAGTTGGAGCACACCTCGCTGCCGCCGATGCGCAAGCCGATCTACGTGATGCTGGCCGATCACGACCGTGCCGAGCGCCTGGCCAAACAATTGGAGTTCTTTGGCATGAGCGCCCAGTCCCTGGACAGCGTGGCGGCGTTTCATGCCTCGATGGCCGAGCGTTTGCCTTCGGCCATTGTGATGGATGTGGATTTCTGCGGCCCGGGCCTGGGCCTCAAACTCGCCACCCAGGCCCAGGAAGGCCTGGAGCAAAAGCTGCCGCTGCTGTTCTTCAGCCTGCATGAAACCGACACGCCCACCCGCTTGGCGGCCGTGCGTGCCGGGGGCCAGGAATTCCTCACCGGCACCCTGGAAGCTTCCAGCCTGCTGGAAAAAATCGAAGTACTGACCTGCGTCGCCCAGTACGAGCCCTATAAAGTGCTGATCATCGACGATTCGCGGGCCCAGGCGCTGCACACCGAGCGGCTGCTCAACAGCGCCGGCATCGTCACCCGCACCCTGATCGAGCCGATCCAGGCCATGGCGGAACTCGCGGACTTCCAGCCCGACCTGATCATCCTCGACATGTACATGCCCGCCTGTACCGGGACCGAACTGGCCAAGGTGATCCGGCATAACGACCGTTACGTCAGCGTGCCGATCATCTACCTGTCGGCCGAGGACGATCTGGACAAGCAGCTGGACGCCATGAGCGAAGGCGGCGACGACTTCCTCACCAAGCCGATCAAGCCGCGCCACCTGATCACCACCGTGCGCAACCGCGCCGCGCGTGCGCGCAACCTCAAGGCCCGCATGGTGCGCGACAGCCTGACCGGCCTGTACAACCACACCCACATCCTGCAATTGCTCGAAGACTGCAGCTTTCGCGCGCGCCGCGAAAACAAGCCGTTGAGCTTTGCCATGCTCGACATCGACCACTTCAAGCGGGTCAATGACAGCCACGGCCACCCCATGGGCGACCGCGTGATCAAGAGCCTGGCGCTGTTTCTCAAGCAACGCCTGCGCAAGACCGACTATATCGGGCGCTACGGCGGCGAAGAGTTCGCCATCGTGATGCCCGACACCGACCTGGAATCGGCGTGCCAGGTGCTGGATGAAATCCGCGGCCGCTTTGCCGAAATCCACTACCCGGCGCAGCCCCAGGATTTGTGGTGCACCTTCAGCGCCGGGCTGGTGGAGCTGTGCGACGGTTCCGACAGCCTGATGATGGCGGCCCAGGCCGACGAAGCGCTGTACCGCGCCAAGCACGCCGGGCGCAATCGCGTGCAGGCGTCGCGCGCATCACAGCAAAGTGCCATCTTTTCATCAGAATCCACTGATTCGGTCATAACGCTGTAATGGAAACGCAATAACTTCAGGCACTTATCTTTTGCTGTCGGTTGAAACCACGCATGCGCCTGAAGCTGCTGACCAATCTCAATACCCTTCTTCTGGTGGCCGTGTGCCTGGCGCTGGGGGCGACGCTGTGGTGGTCGCAACGGGCGCTGGAGCGGCCTTATCTGCTGATGGAGCGTTACCTGAGGCTGTCGCAGACGTTCCAGAGCCAGGCCGCGCGCAATATCGACGACTACCTGGCCAGCGGCGATGCGCTGCGCCTGAGCAGCGCCAGCCAGAGCTTGGAAGGCCTGATGCACGCGCTGGATGAACTGCCGGCAAACCTTGCGCAAACCCTGCGCCCCAGCCTGGTCGACCTGGACGGGTTCAGCAAGACCGACTTGCTGGCCGCCGGCAAGCTCGCAGGCGACCCGCAAGCCTTGCTGCTGCAGGCCGAGCGCGAATTGGGCGCGAACCTGGAACAACTGAGCCAGTACGCCATGGGTGTCAATTCCGCCGAAGCCGCACGCTACCTGCCGCCGCTGCTCGCCGCCTCCCAGCACTTGGGAAAACTGTCACTGGCACGCGACAAACTGGTGAGCAGCGGGCGCGCGGAACTCGCCGCTGATGTGGAACGTGAAGTCGGCAATATCCGCAGCCAGGCGGACCTGCTGGAACAACTGCCGTTGCTCGGGGTAAAGGCCAGCGCAGACTCCAATACGGATGATTTTTCGGCGCTGATGGGCCTGGAAAATACTGAAAAAACCGAAGCCCAGGACAGCGGTGTCGACCTCAAGCGCGAGCTCAACAGCCTGCTGACCCGCTACCCCGCCGAACTCAAGCGCACCCGCGAGCAGATCCAGAAACGCGCCGACCTGGCCGCCGCTACCCACCTGAAAATCAATGCCGTACAACAGGCCATCGCCGGCCTTGAGCCGGTGGTGCGTGCCCAGCACGGCATTATCCAGGGCGAAGTGCGCCTGATGCAGGGCGTGATGATCGGCTTGATTCTGCTGATTGCGCTGTTGATCGACACGCTGCAACGGCGCCTGGCACGGGTGCTGACCAACCTGGCACCGGCGCTGTCGACCTGGGCCGAAGGCGACTTCAGCCGGCCGATTGCCTTGGGCAAGACCAACCGTGAGCTGCGCGATATCGAAGCCTCCCTGAACCGCCTGCGTGCCTATCTGGTGGACTTGGTGGGCACCATTCGCGGCAACGCGCAGGAAGTCGCCGGCAGCAGCCGCGCCCTTGCCGAACTGAGCAGCGGCCTGCATGACGGCGCCGAACGCCAGGCCGGGGATACCGCCCAGATCCGTGACTCGCTGGGCGAACTGGAAGCGACCATCCAGCAAGTGGCGGGCGACGCCAGCCACGCCGCCGGCGCCAGCCGCAGCGCCGGCCAGGCGGTGGAGCAAGGCCAGCGGGTGATCGGCCTGAGCCTGACCGGGCTGCATGCCTTGGTCGGGGAAGTGCAGCAGAACGCGCAGATGATCGAAAAACTCGCCGAAGAATCCGCCACCATCGGCGGCGTGCTCACAGTGATTCGATCCATTGCCGACCAGACCAACCTGCTGGCCCTCAACGCCGCCATCGAAGCCGCCCGCGCCGGTGAAGCCGGGCGCGGCTTTGCGGTGGTCGCCGATGAAGTCCGCTCCCTGGCCCAACGCACCGCCGGCGCCACGGCCGAGATCCAAGGCCTGATCGCCGGCCTGCAAACCGCCGCGCACCAATCCGTTCAGGGCATGCGTGCCCAGGTCGAACACGCCGAAGCCACCGCCCAGCAGGCCCAGGCGGCGGACGGTGCGCTGGATGAAATCGTCGGGGCGATCCGGACCATTTCCGACACGGCGGTGCGCATCGCCGATGTGACGGCGCAGCAAAGTGGTGCCGTCAGTGAAATACGCGACAACAGCGAGCGAATTCATCAGTTGGGTGAAGATAATCTGCTGCGCATCGGCCAGGGCCGGCGCCAGGGCGAACACCTGCTGGTGCTGGGCGGGCAGCTCAATACGGCGGTGCAGGCGTTTCGCGTCTGATCCGATCTCCCCATCAAACCGAGATCAACTTGTGGGAGCTGGCTTGCCTGCGATAGCGGTGGGTCAGTATAGGATGTGCTCATTGATACACTGCTATCGCAGGCAAGCCAGCTCCCACCTTGATCTGTGTTGATCTCGCAACCGCATTACCAATGACCGGATCCAGGACCACAGTCACAAATTTTGCGCAATCCTCGCTAATCGTGCCGCCTACTGCATAGAACTGGACAGTCACAAAGGCTTTGCGGCATAGTCGCCGGGTTCTGCCGTACCCACATCAATAACAAGGAACAGCCGATGGCGACCTTACTGGTTCTTCACGGACCCAACCTGAACCTGCTCGGCACCCGTGAACCGGGCGTCTACGGGGCAGTCACCCTGGATCAGATCAACCTCGATCTTGAGCGCAGGGCGCGTGAAGCCGGGCACCATCTGCTCTACCTGCAAAGCAATGCCGAGTACGAATTGATTGATCGCATCCATGCCGCGCGCGGTGAAGGCGTGGACTTTATCCTGATCAATCCCGCCGCTTTTACGCACACAAGCGTTGCATTACGTGACGCGTTGCTGGCGGTGAGCATCCCATTCATCGAAGTGCATTTGTCGAACGTGCACAAACGTGAACCTTTCCGCCATCACTCTTACTTCTCCGACGTAGCGGTAGGAGTGATCTGCGGCCTTGGCGCCAGCGGTTACCGACTGGCCCTGGAGGCCGCCCTGGAACAGCTTGAACAACCGGCCAAGCGCCCCTGACCGACCCTTGGGAGTTGATGATTCATGGATATCCGTAAAGTTAAGAAACTGATCGAACTGCTGGAAGAATCCGGTATCGACGAGCTGGAAATCAAGGAAGGCGAAGAGTCCGTACGGATCAGCCGCCACAGCAAGACACCGGCCCAGCAGTTCTATGCGCCACAGATGCAAGCACCGGCCCCGGCTGCTGCACCTGCCGCAGCACCTGCCGCTGCCGCGCCTGCTGCAGCCCCGGCCGCACCTGCGCTGAACGGCTTCGTGGTCAAGTCGCCAATGGTCGGTACGTTCTACCGCACCCCGGCACCGACCTCGCCAGCCTTCGTTGAAGTCGGCAAGACGGTGAAAGTGGGCGACACCATCTGCATCGTTGAAGCGATGAAGATGATGAACCACATCACTGCCGAAAAAGCCGGCGTCATCGAATCCATCCTGGTAGAAAACGGTCAGCCGGTTGAGTACGACCAGCCGCTGTTCACCATCGTTTGAACCGCGGAGCGCCTTCGATGTTGAAACCTGCGAAGAAACTGCAAAAAGTCCTGATCGCCAACCGCGGCGAGATCGCGCTGCGTATCCTGCGCGCCTGTAAGGAAGAGGGCATCAAGACCGTCGCTGTTTACTCGACGGCCGATACCGAATTGATGCACGTGAAACTGGCGGACGAGAGCATCTGCATCGGCCCGCCACTGGCCGCGAACTCGTACCTGAAAGTCTCGAACATCATCGCCGCGGCAGAAGTGACTGGCGCCGATGGCATCCACCCGGGCTACGGCTTCCTCGCGGAAAACGCCGACTTCGCCGAACAGGTGGAAAAATCCGGGTTCGCCTTCATCGGCCCGAAAGCCGAAACCATTCGCCTGATGGGCGACAAGGTCTCGGCCAAGGACGCCATGATCGCCGCCGGCGTGCCGACCGTTCCAGGCTCCGACGGCCCGCTGCCGGAAGACGAGGAAACCGCGCTGCGCATTGGTCGCGAAGTCGGCTACCCGGTGATCATCAAGGCCGCCGGTGGCGGTGGTGGTCGCGGCATGCGCGTGGTGCACAAGGAAGAAGACCTGATCGAAGCCGCCAAGCAGACCCGTTCCGAAGCGGGCGCCTGGTTCGGCAACCCGATGGTCTACCTGGAGAAGTACCTGACCAACCCGCGTCACGTGGAAGTGCAGGTACTGTCCGACGGCCAGGGCCACGCCATCCACCTGGGCGACCGCGATTGCTCGCTGCAACGCCGTCACCAGAAGGTGTTGGAAGAAGCCCCGGCACCGGGCCTGGACGAGAAGGCCCGCGAGGAAGTCCTCGCGCGCTGCGTCAAGGCGTGCATCGACATCAACTACCGTGGCGCCGGGACCTTCGAGTTCCTCTACGAGAACGGTCGTTTCTACTTCATCGAGATGAACACTCGCGTGCAGGTAGAGCACCCGGTGTCGGAGATGGTCACCGGTATCGACATCGTCAAGGAGATGCTCAGCATTGCCGCCGGCAACAAGCTGTCCTTCACCCAGGACGACGTGAAGATCCACGGCCACTCGCTGGAATGCCGGATCAACGCCGAAGACCCGCAAACCTTTATGCCGAGCCCAGGCCTGGTCAAGCATTTCCACGCGCCCGGCGGCAACGGCGTACGTGTGGATTCGCACCTGTACAGCGGCTACAAGGTTCCGTCCAACTACGACTCGCTGATCGGCAAGCTGATCACCTGGGGCGCCACCCGCGACGAGGCCATGGCCCGCATGCGCAACGCCCTGGACGAAATCGTGGTCGACGGCATCAAGACCAACATTCCGCTGCACCGGGACCTGGTCCGTGATGAAGGCTTCTGCGAAGGCGGTGTGAACATTCACTACCTGGAACACAAGCTGGCCAACCAGTAAGTGCTCCACTAACAAAGCCGCCTTCGGGCGGTTTTGTTGTTTGCGCAACCCCGATTTTGCTGGATGGCTACATTCCCCCTGTGGGAGCGGGCTTGCTCGCGAATGTGGTGTATCAGCTAAAACATCCTCCACTGACCCACCGCATTCGCGAGCAAGTCGAATCGTCGCACCGCCGCTCCCACATTTTGTTCTGTGTACACCCTTCCCGCCGCTCGCGTAAACTTGCGCCCTTTCGCAGCCCCTCCCCCGCTGCACATTCATTTTTTCAAAGGTGCCCGCCATGCCTTGGCTGCAAGTCCGTCTCGCCATCAGCCCAGAACAAGCCGAAACCTATGAAGACGCTTTCCTCGAGGTGGGCGCTGTCTCGGTCACCTTCATGGACGCTGAAGACCAACCGATCTTCGAACCGGAACTCAACACCACGCCGCTGTGGTCCCACACCCATTTGCTGGCCCTGTTCGAAGACGGCACCGATGATGCCGCGGTGCTGGCCCATATGGAATTGCTGACCGGCGGCCCGCTGCCGGAGCATCACAGCGAAGTGATCGAAGACCAGGACTGGGAACGCAGCTGGATGGATAACTTCCAGCCCATGCGTTTTGGTCAGCGCCTATGGATCGTACCCAGCTGGCACGCGGCGCCGGAACCTGACGCCGTCAACCTGCTGCTGGACCCGGGCCTGGCGTTTGGCACCGGCACGCACCCCACCACCGCACTATGCCTGGAATGGCTGGACGGCCAGGACCTGACCGACAGCCACGTGCTGGACTTCGGCTGTGGCTCGGGGATCCTGGCGATTGCCGCCCTGCTGCTGGGCGCCAAGGAGGCCGTCGGCACCGATATCGACGTGCAGGCGTTGGAAGCTTCCCGCGATAACGCCGGGCGCAACCACATTCCTGAAGGCAAATTCCCACTCTACCTGCCGCAGGATTTGCCTCAGGTACAGGCCGACGTCCTGGTGGCCAATATCCTCGCCGGCCCGCTCGTGTCCCTGGCGCCGCAGCTGTCGAACCTGGTCAAGCCGGGTGGGCGCCTGGCGCTGTCGGGCATCCTCGCCGAGCAGGGCGAAGACGTCGCCGCGGCCTATGCCAAGGATTTTGCGCTGGATCCGATCGCCAACCGTGATGGCTGGGTACGCATCAGCGGTCGTCGGCGCTAGAATGAGCGCTTGCCTGAATCGGATGGCCGCATGACCGACAGTTTCGTCACCCAGTGCCCGCATTGCCAAGCACGCTTTCGCGTCAGCCACGCTCAATTGAGCGTGGCTCGCGGCGTGGTTCGCTGCGGCTCGTGCCTGCAAGTGTTCAATGCGGCGCGCCAGTTGCTGCAGCAACGCGGCCAAGCGCCTGCACCGGAACCGGGCGTGCCCGTCGAGGTGGCGCCTGAACCGGTGCGGGCAATCAGCCAAAAGCAGTGGACCGCCCAGGAGCTGGACCTGGACGCCCTGGACCTGGACGAAGAACTCGCCAAGCTGGAACGCCGCGAGATCCAGCACACGCTGCCCGCCGGCGCAGAACGTCGCCAGCCCGGCGCCGACCGGCGCCACAGGGACGAATCCTTCAGCGCCAGCCGCGACACGGTTAAGGCCGAAGAAGAAAAATGGGCCGCCAGCCTGTTCAGCGAACCGCCCGAGGAGCGCGTCCAGCCCCCTGAAAGCGAACCCGAACCGCCGCACGTCGCCGCGACCCGGCAGCGCACCGAGCCATCCATGTCGCTGCACGCCGACGATATCGACGACGAGCCGCCCTTGCATTCGATGCCAGATGACGACCACATCGATCCGCCGTTCACGCCATTGACCCAATCGGCCGATGACGTTGAACCCGAAGAACGCCCGAAACCCAGTCGCAAGCGTCCGCGCGCCGAAGCGAGCGTGCACGACGACCAGTTGCTGGACCTCGAAGACAGCCCACTGCATCTCTACGCGCAAAAGCGTCCGGCCAGCCTGGGCCGTCGCCTGGTGTGGCTGTTGCTGGTACTGATCGCCGCTGTCGGCCTGGCAGGCCAATACATCGCCTACCAATTCGACGACCTGGCCCGCCAGGACGCCTATCGCCCGTGGTTCCAGCAACTGTGCCCCACACTGGGCTGTACCGTGCCGTCGCGGGTCGATATCGCCCATATCAAGAGCAGCAACCTGGTGGTGCGCAGCCACCCGGATTTCGCCGGGGCGCTGGTGGTGGACGCGATCCTCTATAACCGCGCGACTTTTTCCCAGCCCTTCCCGTTGCTGGAGCTGCGCTTTGCCGACCTGAACGGCGGCCTGATCGCCAGTCGCCGCTTCAAACCCGCCGAATACCTCAGCGGCGAGTTGGCCGGCGTCAGCGAAATGCCATCGCAGGTACCGATCCATATTTCCCTGGATATCCTCGACCCAGGCAACAAAGCCGTGAATTACAGCCTGAGCTTCCACTCGCCTGAGTGAAGCGCTTGATGCGCTGGGGTTTGACGGCAGGTTATTGACTTCTTCTGCGCGACCAAACCACTGGCGATAAAGAAATAACTGTTCAGATTTTATCCAATTCAGCCTTTATCCAGTCATCGAGAGCGGGTATCATGCCAACCCTTTTTCGAACTCTAATGATCCGGCCCCCACAACAGGGAAGTCCTATGTCGGCGGTACGCATCGGCCCATACACATTGCACAATGGCTTGATTCTCGCCCCGATGGCGGGGGTTACCGACCAGCCCTTTCGTCAGCTGTGCAAACGTTTGGGCGCGGGTCTAGTAGTCTCGGAAATGGTCACCAGCGACATGAGCCTGTGGAACACCCGCAAATCGCGGATGCGCATGATCCACGAAGGTGACCCCGAGCCACGCTCGGTACAGATCGCCGGTGGAGATGCACAAATGCTGGCGGATGCGGCCCGGGCCAACGTGGAGTTGGGGGCGCAGATCATCGACATCAACATGGGCTGCCCGGCCAAGAAGGTCTGCAACAAGGCCGCCGGTTCCGCGCTGTTGAAAGATGAGCAGTTGGTTGCCGAGATCCTGCAGGCCGTTGTCGCCGCAGTGGATGTGCCGGTCACCCTGAAGATTCGAACCGGATGGGACCGGGACAACAAGAACGGCCTGACGGTGGCGAAGATCGCCGAACAGGCAGGCATTACAGCGCTCGCGGTGCACGGCCGCACCCGCGCCGACCTTTACACAGGCGAGGCCGAGTACGACACCATTGCCGCCATCAAGCAGGCGGTGTCGATGCCGGTCTTTGCCAATGGCGACATCGATTCAGCCCAGAAAGCCCGGCGCGTGCTGGACGCAACCGGTGCCGATGGCTTGTTGATTGGCCGGGCCGCTCAAGGGCGTCCGTGGATTTTTCGTGAGATCGAGCACTTTCTGCGTACTGGCGAAGTGTTGCCGTCGCCGGAGCTGGTCGAGGTGGAACGTATTCTGCTAGAGCATCTGGCTGCCCTTCACACCTTCTACGGAGAGGTGATGGGCGTGCGCATCGCGCGCAAGCATGTGGGTTGGTATCTGGCAACGCTGCCGGGCGCCAGGGAGTTTCGCGCCGGGTTCAATCGTTTGGATGAAACGCAAGCACAGGTCACCGCCGTTCGTGAGTTCTTTGCCGAACGAGACAAGAGCCTGGGACCAGGGGACGGAAAAGGGGTGGCCGCATGACGATGATGACCGAGACTTTAGTGAGTGGAACAACGCCCGTGAGCGACAACGTCAATTTGAAACAGCACCTCAACACGCCGAGCGAAGAAGGCCAGACCCTTCGCGGGAGTGTCGAGAAGGCGCTGCACAATTATTTCGCCCACCTCGAGGGCGCTTCCGTCACGGACGTGTACAACCTGGTGCTCTCCGAAGTCGAGGCGCCCTTGCTCGAAAGCGTGATGAACTACGTCAAGGGCAACCAGACCAAAGCCAGTGAGCTGCTGGGCCTTAACCGTGGCACCTTGCGCAAAAAGCTCAAGCAATACGATTTGCTGTAAGCATTCAATCAAACCAGAAAGGCGCCCGCGTAAAAACGGTCGCCTTTTTTGCTGACTCCTTAGCTTTTGATGGAAATTGAAATGACCGACCAGACTACCCGCCTGCCGATCCGCCGCGCCTTGATCAGTGTTTCCGACAAGACCGGGATCCTCGAATTCGCCCGGGAGCTGGAGGCCTTGGGCGTGGAAATCCTTTCCACGGGCGGGACCTTCAAACTGCTGCAGGACAACGGCGTGGCCGCAGTGGAAGTGGCGGACTACACCGGTTTCGCAGAAATGATGGACGGTCGGGTCAAGACCCTGCATCCGAAAATCCACGGCGGCATCCTCGGCCGTCGCGGTATCGACGACGCGATCATGAGCGAACACGGCATCAAGCCGATCGACCTGGTGGCCGTTAACCTCTACCCGTTCGAAGCCACCATCAACAAGCCAGGTTGCGACCTGCCGACCGCGATCGAAAACATCGATATCGGCGGCCCGACCATGGTTCGCTCGGCGGCCAAGAACCACAAGGACGTGGCCATCGTGGTCAACGCCAGCGACTACGCGCAGGTGCTCGAAAGCCTGAAAGCCGGTGGCTTGACCTACGCGCAGCGTTTCGACCTGATGCTCAAGGCGTTCGAACACACCGCCGCCTACGACGGCATGATCGCCAACTACATGGGCACCGTGAACCAGGCCGCCGAAACACTCTCCACCGAAGGCCGCAGCCAGTTCCCGCGCACCTTCAACAGCCAGTTCATCAAGGCCCAGGAAATGCGCTACGGCGAGAACCCGCACCAGAGCGCGGCGTTCTACGTTGAGGCAAAACCGGCCGAAGTCGGCATCGCCACCGCGACCCAATTGCAAGGCAAAGAACTGTCCTACAACAACGTGGCCGACACCGACGCCGCGCTGGAATGTGTGAAGAGCTTCGTCAAGCCAGCCTGCGTCATCGTCAAGCATGCCAACCCGTGCGGCGTGGCCGTGAGCCCGGACGCAGAAGGCGGTATCCGCCAGGCATACGAATTGGCCTACGCCACCGACACTGAATCGGCCTTTGGCGGCATCATCGCCTTCAACCGTGAACTGGATGCCGAGACCGCCAAGGCGATCGTCGAGCGTCAGTTCGTCGAAGTGATCATCGCGCCAAGCGTCAGCGAAGAGGCCCGCGCCATCGTCGCCGCCAAGGCCAATGTGCGCCTGCTGGCCTGCGGCGAGTGGTCGGCCGACCGCGCGGCTGCCTGGGACTACAAGCGCGTCAACGGCGGCCTGCTGGTACAGAGTCGCGACATCGGCATGATCGGCAGCGACGACCTTACAGTTGTGACCAAGCGCGCGCCGACCGAGCAAGAGATCAACGACCTGATCTTCGCCTGGAAAGTGGCCAAGTATGTCAAATCCAACGCCATCGTCTACGCCAAGAACCGCCAGACCATCGGTGTCGGCGCCGGCCAGATGAGCCGCGTGAACTCGGCGCGTATCGCTGCGATCAAGGCTGAGCACGCCGGCTTGCAGGTGGCGGGCTCGGTGATGGCGTCCGATGCGTTCTTCCCGTTCCGCGATGGCCTGGACAACGCGGCGAAAGCAGGCGTGACCGCCGTGATCCAGCCGGGTGGTTCGATGCGTGACGCCGAAGTGATTGCCGCAGCTGATGAAGCCGGTATCGCCATGGTCTTCACAGGCATGCGCCACTTCCGTCACTGATCCAACATGGCCTGATGGGCGCTGGCTTTATGTGGGAGCTGGCTTGCCTGCGATAGCATCACCTCGGTGCACCAGATACACCGAGGCGCCAGCATCGCAGGCAAGCCAGCTCCCACAAAAAGCAGCCCGCAGTGTTCCCAAGAATTTGCGTCATCCGAGGTTTTTAAAATGAATGTTTTGATCATTGGCAGCGGTGGCCGTGAACACGCCCTGGCCTGGAAAGTTGCCCAGGACCCGCGCGTCCAGAAAGTCTTCGTCGCTCCCGGCAACGCCGGTACCGCCATTGAAGCCAAATGCGAGAACGTCGCCATCGACGTACTGGCTCTTGAGCAGTTGGCCGATTTCGCCGAGAAGAATGTCTCTCTGACCATCGTCGGTCCGGAAGTCCCATTGGTTGCCGGCGTGGTGGACCTGTTCCGCAGCCGTGGCCTGGACTGCTTCGGCCCCACCGCCGGCGCTGCCCAGCTCGAAGGTTCCAAGGCATTCACCAAGGATTTCCTGGCCCGTCACAAGATCCCGACCGCCGACTACCAGAACTTCACCGAGATCGAGCCGGCCCTGGCTTACCTGCGTGAAAAGGGTGCTCCCATCGTGATCAAGGCCGATGGCCTGGCCGCCGGTAAAGGCGTGATCGTGGCAATGACCCTGCAGGAAGCCGAAGACGCCGTGCGCGACATGCTCGCCGGCAACGCCTTTGGCGACGCCGGTTCACGCGTGGTGATCGAGGAATTCCTCGACGGCGAAGAAGCCAGCTTTATCGTGATGGTCGACGGCAAGAACGTCTTGCCGATGGCGACCAGCCAGGACCATAAACGCGTCGGCGACGGCGACACCGGCCCCAATACCGGCGGCATGGGTGCCTACTCCCCTGCCCCGGTCGTCACGACCGAAGTACACCAGCGCGTGATGGACCTGGTGATCTGGCCGACCGTGCGTGGCATGGCCGACGAAGGCAATGTGTACACCGGTTTCCTGTATGCCGGCCTGATGATCGACAAGGCCGGCAACCCGAAAGTCATCGAGTTCAACTGCCGCTTCGGCGATCCGGAAACCCAACCGGTGATGCTGCGTCTGCAGTCGAGCCTGGTGCTGCTGGTGGAAGCGGCGCTGGCCCAGGCCCTGGACAAGGTTGAAGCGCAGTGGGATCCACGCCCAAGCGTCGGCATTGTGCTGGCTGCCGGTGGCTATCCGGCGGACTACGCCAAGGGTGACGTCATTCACGGCCTCGACGCCGCCGCCAAGCTGGAAGGCAAGGTGTTCCATGCGGGCACCGCGCTCAAGGATGGCCAGGTCGTGACCGCCGGTGGCCGTGTATTGTGCGCCACCGCCATGGGCGCCAGTGTCGACGCCGCGCAGCAACAGGCGTACAAACTGGCCGCGAAGATCGATTGGCAAGGCTGTTTCTACCGCAAGGACATCGGCTACCGCGCCATTGCCCGTGAACGTGGCGAAAACAGCTGATCCGTCGGCGTCAGTACTATCCGTTCGGCTAGGCAGGGGCCCGTGGCCCTTGCCGTATGCAGGCCTCCCCGCGCATAGTTAACGCGTGCATCAACCTACGAAGGGATTTCGCCGTGCGCTGGCTCAGGATCGCCATAGGTTTTACTGTCAGCCTGCTGACACTGCTCTGTTTGTTCCCGGCCCAGGCCGCGGCGCAAGGCAGTGGTTGGGCAGTATTGCTTGATGAACAGGCCGACCTGCAACTGAGCGACATCCGTTCCTCGCGCTACACCAATCAATTCAGCCCCATCGAACTGGACCGCATTACCGCCGCGCCGCCGGACGGTGCGTTGTGGGTGCGTTTCAAGCTGCAACCCGGCAAGCACGAACAAGTGCTGCGGGTATTCGCCCCGGATCTGTCGCACCTGAGCCTCTATGTACTGGACGGCGATGCTCTGGTGGAACAACAGAGCACCGGCACGCGCCAACCGCAGGCTGAGCGACCACTGCCCAGCAGTGACTTCATGCTGCCGATGCCCCAGAGCCAGAAGCCGCTCGACGTCTACCTGCGCCTGGTGTCGGAACACGAACTGCGCCCCTACATCACTCTGGAGCCGGCCGTGCTCGCCGCGGCCGACCAGACCCAGACGCTGATTTACGGGCTGCTGTTCGGTTGCCTGCTAATGCTGATCCTGCACAACCTCACACGCTTCGCCTATCACCGCTCGCGCAGCAGCCTGTGGTTGGCGGCCTGCGAAGTGTTGTTGATGCTCAGCCTGGCATTGCTGCTGAACCTGGTGGGCCCATGGTTGCCGAACTGGCACGCGGTCCAGACCCCCGGCGCCTACCTGGCGCTGCTGCTGACCGCGCCGTGCGGGCTGATGTTTGCCTACCGCTTCTTCATGCCCCTGGGCCCGCACCCCTTGAACAAACTGTTGATGGCCGACATTTTGTTCATCGTGTTGTGTGGCTTGCTGCTGTTGTTCGTCAACACCCTGCCCCTGAACATCATCACTTACGTCCTGGTGGCCCTGGCCGGCTTGAGCATGCTGTTTGTCTCGGCCTATCACTGGCAGCGGGGCTACCGCCCGGCCCGCCTGTTCGTGGCGGCGATGGTAGTGTTCAACATCGGTACGCTGATCATCCTGCCCGCGCTGCTGGGTCTGACGATGGTGTCGCCCCAAGGCCTGATCGTGACACTGCTGGCGTTTATCTGCCTCAGCGGCCTGTTGATGAGCCTGGCGTTGGGCGAGCGCCAACGTGCGCTGGTCGAGGCGCGTTTCAGCCTCAGCCGCGACCTGGCGGCGAGCAACGCCGAAATCGCCGCCAAGGCGGAGTTCCTGGCCAAGATCAGCCACGAAATCCGTACTCCCATGAATGGCGTGCTGGGCATGACCGAGCTGCTGCTGGGCACCCCGCTGTCGGTGAAACAGCGCGACTACGTGCAAACCATCCACAGCGCGGGCAATGAGCTGCTTACCCTGATCAACGAGATCCTCGATATTTCCAAGCTGGAATCCGGCCAGATCGAGTTGGATGACGTGCAATTCGATCTCAATGCGCTGATCGAGGACTGCCTGAGCATCTTCCGCGCCAAGGCCGAACAGCAGAACGTCGAACTGATCAGCTTTATCCAGCCCCAGGTACCACGCGTGATCAGCGGCGACCCGACGCGCCTGCGCCAGGCCATGTTGAGCCTGCTGGAGAACGCCCTGCAAAAAACCGACGAAGGCGAAGTGCTGATCGTGGTCGCCCTGGACGATCGCAGCACCCAGCCGCGCCTGCGCATTGCCGTTCAAGACAGTGGCGTGCCGATGGAAGCGGCCGAGCGCGAGGCCCTGCTGCACAGCGAATTGCACAGCAAGAATTTCTTCTCGGCCACCCGTTTGAACGGCCACGTGGGCCTGGTCATCGCCCGCCAGTTGATCCTGTTGATGAACGGCGAGTTCGGGATCAAGAGCGGCAGCCATCAGGGCAGCACCCTGTGGCTGACCCTGCCGCTGGACCCGGAACGCCTGGAGCATCCGACCTCCGACCTCGACGGCCCGCTCAAGGGCGCCCGGGTGCTGGTGGTGGACGACAACGACACCTGCCGCAAAGTCCTGGTGCAGCAGTGCTCGGCCTGGGGCCTCAACGTCAGCGCCGCGCCCTCCGGCAAGGAAGCCCTGGCGCTGCTGCGCACCAAGGCGCACTTGCGTGATTACTTCGACGTGGTGCTGCTGGACCAGAACATGCCCGGCATGACCGGCATGCAATTGGCGGCGAAGATCAAGGAAGACCCGAGCCTGAACCACGACATCCTGCTGATCATGCTCACCGGCATCAGCAATGCGCCGAGCAAGATCATCGCGCGTAACTGCGGGATCAAACGCATCCTCGCCAAGCCCGTGGCCGGTTATACCCTCAAAACCACCCTGGCCGATGAACTGACCCAGCGCAGCAAGGGCAACACAGCGCCTCGCGCGGTGCCCGGTGCACCGGCCGCCATCACCGTTCCCAGCGATTTCCGCATTCTGGTGGCCGAGGACAACAGCATTTCCACCAAAGTGATCCGCGGCATGCTCGGCAAGCTCAACCTCGACCCGGACACCGCCAGCAATGGCGAAGAAGCGCTGGAGGCGATGAAGGCCCAGCGCTACGACCTGGTGTTGATGGACTGCGAAATGCCGATCCTTGATGGCTTTTCGGCGACGCAGCAATTGCGCGCCTGGGAAGTCAGCCACCAGCGCATTCGCACGCCGGTGGTGGCGCTGACTGCGCACATTTTGTCGGAACACAAGGAGCGGGCACGCCAAGCCGGGATGGACGGGCACATGGCCAAGCCGGTGGAGTTGTCGCAGTTGCGTGAACTGGTGGAGTTCTGGGTGGCGCAGCGTCAGCAAAGGCCGGAACACGCCCCCACCTGACTTGGAATGCAGCCCCAATGTGGGAGCGGGCTTGCTCGCGAATGCGGCCTGTAGTGAGCGGGCTTGCCCCGCGCTGGGCTGCGAAGCGGCCCCAATAAAAACACCGCCGACCTCCAGGTAGAACCGAGTCGCCTGGTTTGGGGCGGCTTCGCCACCCAGCGCGGGGCAAGCCCGCTCACTACACACCGCATTCGCGAGCAAGCCCGCTCCCACATTTGATCGCTGTCGCCTGATAGACTCGCGCAGTACTTTCTTGCGCGAGCCACTTCCATGCTCCACGTGTTATTCAGCGTCTACCTGAAAATGCTCGTGCTCTACAGCCCGTTCTTCGTGCTGTCCTGTTTTATCAGCCTCACCCGTGGCTATTCCAGCAAAGAGCGGCGGCGCCTGGCCTGGAAAGTGGCGCTGGCGACGCTGGTGTCGAGCGTGTTGCTCTACCTGTTCGGCCGGGTGATTTTCAGTGTGTTCGGCATCACCGTAGACGCGTTCCGCATCGGCGCCGGCAGCGTGTTGTTTATCTCCGCGCTGGGCATGGCGCAAGGCAAGTCGGCCGTGCAGACCGACAACGTGCAGCAGGACGTGACCATCGTGCCGCTGACCATCCCCCTCACCGTCGGCCCCGGCACCATCGGGGCGCTGTTGGTGATGGGCGTAAGCCAGCCACACTGGGACGACAAACTCACCGCCATCCTCAGTATCGCCCTGGCCAGCCTCACGGTCGGCGTGGTGCTGTACCTGTCCAACCGTATCGAGCGCATCCTCGGCGACCAGGGCTTGCAAATTGTCAGTCGGTTGATGGGGTTGTTCGTGTGCGCCTTGGCCGCGCAAATCATCTTTACCGGCGTACGCGGCTATCTGGTGCCCTAGATCCGGTACTTGGCGATGGCCAGTCGCACCTTGTCACCTGCGCTCTCGCGCATCAGCTGCAGGGTCTTTTCGTTGATCAGCGAAGTGTTCAGCACCAGGCATGTCTGCCCACTGAAAGCTTCGAACGAGGAGCTGTCCCATTCCAGAAATGGCAGCCCGACCTGCTTGCTCACGCTGTGGGTGCTGTAAGTCACCAGCACCATTTTCAATTCGCCCTCCATCTCGGCACAGGACGCCAGGCCGAAATCCGCGCCCTGGTGCACCGTGCTGTTGCGCTTGAACAGCTCGAATGTCGCCGGCGTCTGCTTCAACGCCTCCAATGCATCGGCCGCCAACCTGGGCAGAGCCGCCAGCAGTGGCGCAGACAAGGACGTCGACCCCAGCAGGGCGGCGATGATTCCCAGCACCTGGGACTGCACGGTCAGCCCTTTGCCTGAACGTGTCACCCGCTCGAAGCGGCTGCGCACCGGCAGCCAGCCCAAGCCGGTCATCACCTTGATGAACTCCTCGTACCAACCCTCGGTACCGCGCTGGATGTGCAATACATCGCTGACATAGCTGCTGGCCAGCAGATAGCTCTTGCGGATGTATTCCCGGTTCAGGCCCGACAAGCCATCGGCAATCGAGATCACGCCGTTGTTGACCACCGCCGCGTTGAAGTCGTCTTCGCTGTCCGGCGCGCAAGGCTCACCCGTTCCCGGCGCTCCGGGCAACTTGTAGGCGGCAATCAATTTGCGCCTTTTTGTACTGTTGATCCTTCTGTGATGTCGCTCCATTTTGACTCTCCACAAGCACCCCAACTCGGGGCTTATGTTCACCCTAGTCCACCCGCCGACGGACTTGCCAGACGACAAACATCCCTTGAGGCAACACGGCAAACCGCAGCGCCCAGGGATCACGCGGGGTCGCCGGCACGTGTGCAGAAGTCTTCGCGAAAAAAAGAAAAAGCCCCGGACAACGCCAGGAAATTCCCTGGGTCATTCGGAGCTTTCCGGCGCCTGAAGGGCCGCTTTCAGCCGGCGGGTTTCTCGCCGTACCAGCGCGGCGTGTACACCCACTCACCACCACCGGCACGGGGGAAGGTGCAGGTGGTGGACGAGCCGATCAGCACCATGGTGCGCATGTCCACCTGCTCCGGCGTCAGTTGCCCCAGCGTGGTGACGCGCAGGGTCTGCCCCGGCCGACCGATATCACGGCCCAGCACCACAGGCGTCTCAGGCGTGCGATGCAGCGCGACGATTTCCAGCGCACGCCCCAACTGCCACGGCCGCGAACGCGAGATCGGGTTGTAGAACGCCAGCGCCAGGTCGGCCTGGGACGCCAGGTCCAGGCGCTTTTCGATAATCGACCAGGGCTTGAGGTTGTCCGACAGCGACATCACGCAGAAGTCATGCCCCAGCGGAGCACCGGCCTGGGCCGCTGTAGCCAGGGAGGCCGAGACGCCGGGCAGGATCTGCAGGTCGACCTGATGCCAGGCCGGGTCGCTGGACTCATGCAAGGCCTCGAGCACCGCCGCGGCCATGGCGAACACGCCAGGGTCGCCGGAAGACACCACCACCACCGAACGGCCCTGGGCCGCCAGTTCGAAGGCATGGCGCGCACGCTGCATCTCTTCACGGTTGTCGGTGCAGTGCTGCACCTGATCGTCGCGAAACGGGCCGGCCATGCGTACGTAGGTTTCGTAACCGAGCACGTCGGTGCAACGCGTCAGTTCGGCTTTCACCGCCGGCACCATCAACTCGGCAGCGCCCGGGCCCAGGCCGATCACAGCGAGGCGGCCACGGGCGCGACCGACTTGCGACAGGTCCAAAGGCTGCTCGGCGACGCTGACGACGATATCGGCGTCCTGAGCGAGATCACTGAAACGCAGCGGCACGCCCAGTTCCAACGCGGCTTGATGCAACGACGCTTCGGCCATCTGCGTGTCACTCGCCAGCAGGCAGGCCAGGGATTGCACGGCGATACCCGCGTCATGCAAAGCGCCCCGCACACGTTCCGCCAATTGCGCGCCCGGCTTGCACGCCACGCACACCGTCTTCGGATAGATCAACAATTCGTCGGCCGCAGGTACCCGCTTGACACTGCCCACATGAATGGCCAGGCGCGCCTGCTGATCCTGCGGCAGATTGGCCTGCTCCAGCCACGGCGCCGCGCCTTCGATGCGCACGCTCTCGCCGGCCAGCAAGTCCGAGACAAAACGCTTGCCCAGTTCCAGATCAGCCAACGCGTAACCGGCGGGCGGGTTGAGCAGGCAGGTGCCGAAACGCAACTCGCCACTGGTGGTAATGGCAGCCGCCACGCCCAGCGCAGCGGCGATCTCACGCGCCATCACATTCACGCCGCCCAGGCCGCCGAGCAGCGGCACCACGGCGCTGCCGTCTTCGGCCACGGCGAGCACAGCGGGCTCTTCGCCCTTTTCCAGCAGCAGCGGCGCCAGCGTGCGGATCACAATGCCGGCGGCACACAGCGCAATCAGCGGTGTGCCTTGCTGGTAGAGCTGACGCAGCGTGGCGCCGAACTCGATGTAAGCGTGGTCAGCGCCCTCGACCCGTGCGGCCAAACCGTGGATCGCAGCACCGGGGTACAGCTGCTGGATCTTGCGCGCAGTGGCCAGGCTGCCCTGGCCGAGGATGACAATCGCCGGGCGCATCAACCTTGCCACCGTTCGCCAGGCACGATGATCAGCGAGAAGTACGGCGACGACATCGGCTCCACCTGGTCCAGCGGCACGATCTTCTGGTTGGCCATGGTCGCGCGTTCCACGTACAGCGCACGCTCGGCCAGGCCGAGCTCTTCGAGCACCTGGCGCACTTTCGGGAAATTGCGCCCCAGCTTCATGATTACCGCCGCGTCGGCGTCCGCCAAACGGCGCTTGAGGTCTTCATGGGGCAATACGCCAGAGAGCACCGACAGGCTCTGGTTGCGATACACCAGCGGCGCACCCAGCACCGAGGCGCCGCCGAGCATCGAGCACACGCCGGGGATAACCTGCGCGTCGTAGCGCTCGGCCAAACGGTCATGCAGGTACATATAGGAGCCGTAGAAGAACGGGTCGCCTTCACAGATCACCGCCACATCGCGGCCGGCGTCCAGATGCGCGGCCACGCCAACGCTGGCGGTGTCGTAGAAATCGCTGATCACCTGCTCGTAGGACAGCGGCGCCGGCAACGCCTCGGTGGTCACCGGGTACACCAGCGGCATCAGGGTTTGTTGCGGCACCAGATGATCCTCAATGATGCCGAAGGCGTTGCCCTTCTTACCCTTGGCTACGAAGTACGCCACCACCGGCGATTCGCGCAGCAGGCGCAGGGCCTTGAGGGTGATCAGTTCCGGATCGCCGGGGCCCACGCCCAGGCCGATCAAACGTCCGCGTGGGTGCATCATTCAACCTCCGTGGCCAGGGCATTCACCGCGGCGGCGGCCATCGCGCTGCCGCCCAGGCGGCCCTGCATGATCACGAACGGCACGCCACGGCTGTCGGCGGCGAGCATCGCCTTGGATTCGGCGGCCCCAACGAAACCCACCGGGAAGCCAAGGATCAACGCCGGTTTCGGCGCGCCGGCATCCAGCATTTCGAGCAGGTAAAACAAGGCGGTCGGCGCGTTGCCGATCACTACTACGCTGCCTTCCAGGTGCGGGCGCCACAGCTCCAGCGCGGCGGCGGAACGGGTGTTACCCAGTTGCCGCGCCAGCTCGGGCACGCTGTCGTCGCGCAAGGTGCAGATCACCGGGTTATTGGCCGGCAGGCGCGCACGGGTCACGCCTTCGGAGACCATCCGCGCATCGCACAGAATCGGCGCGCCCGCCGCGAGTGCATCGCGCCCGGCCTTGCCCGCACCTGCGGAAAATTGCAGGCCGTCGATGGCGTCGACCATGCCGCAGGCATGAATCACCCGCACCGCGAGTTTCTCCAAATCAGCCGGGATACGCTCCAACTTGGCTTCCGCGCGAATAATGGCGAAGGAGTTGCGATAGATCTCCTGACCGTCGCGGATGTAATCAATCATCGGTGTTGCTCCGTGGGCGAGCGCGCAGCAGGGCGCCCGTCGCTTCAATAGAAAGGTTGCGCGCGCGCAGCCGGCCGAAACCTGGCTGGGCTGCCTCGCGAAAATAGAGGTCGTAGTGGCCTGGGCTTACGGCCAGCAACGTGACCGGTGCGATGTGCGCGGCGGCGCAGGAGCGTGGGCAGCCGGACAGGTGCACGTCGTGGTCGGTGTGCAGCGCGGCCAGTTGCACCGCATCGGCCTTGGTGTCGGCCAAGGCCTTGGCGCAGCCGCTGGAACCGGTGCAGGCGGTCATGCGCGCCAGCGGCTGGTCGGCGGAGCAGAGGAAGCCCAGTTGCGTCAGGCGGTCGGTCACGACGCAGGGTTTTTCGACATAGGGCAGCAGCACGCCTTGCCAAGGCGTGAAACGCAGGGTGCCATCGCCATAGTCGTCGGCGAGCCGCGCGGCGCCCTTGAGCATCGTCGAATCCAGGCGGCCCAGGGGCGCAACGGCCGCGACATAGAACTGATTCTTTTGCGGCTGTGGATAAGTGCCCATGTGCAGCGAAACGCCACTGGCAGGGCGGTTGAAGCCATTCGCGGACAGCAGCGGCAGGCTCAGGCGGCTCAGCACTTTATCCACCACTAGGTGGCGCATGCGTGTTTGTTCCGGCGTGGCCACGTTGAGAAAGGCTTCCAGCACCGCAGTGACCAGCGCGTGGCCCTGCTCCAATCGAACGGCGCCCAACGGCGCATCCAGGCCCGGGCAACCGGCCAGCCCGAACGCGAGCAGCGTTTCGCCATTGCGCACGAACGCTGAGAGCCACAGGTCATGGTGATGCTCGAGCATCGCCAGGGCCTCACCGCCATCCAATTGCACGGCGAACTTGGCTGACAGCTCATGGAAACGCGGGACGTTCTGCAGCGAGGCCAGGATCTGGTCCGCCAACGGGCGCGTGTCGAACAGCATCTGCTCGTCGATACCGGCGCTGGGGCTGAGCATCAGGTTGCGCACGTCGTCGCCAGCGGCGTTGCTCGGGCCGAGGCCGGCGGCCAGCAGCAGGGCGATCAATGCGTTTTCTTCGGTGCCGATCCCGCGGATCTGCAGATTGGCGCGGTTGGTCGCCTCGATCACCCCGCCGGCATAGGCCTGGGCCGCATCCGCCACCGCGCGGGCCTGGGCGGCGCTGATCGAGCCACCGGCCAATTTGATCCGGCAAATCCCGCCGTCCAACGCCTGGACAATACGCAGCAACCCCGGACAAGCCGAGGGGCGCAAGGTATTCACAGCGGGCGTCTGGTTCACGGGGCTACCGGTTGACGGGTAAAGGCGCGGTATTATGCCTGCTTTGTCCGGCGGCATGAAAAGCCTGCCTGTCGGATGTCGTTCAAGGAATGGTTATGTCGCCCTGGCTGACGGTTGTAGGCATCGGTGAAGACGGCTTCAAGGGGCTGGGCAGGAATGCCCGGCACGCCCTGTTGCGCGCTACGCGGATTATAGGTGCTCAGCGCCAGTTGGACTTGCTGCCGGTGTGTATTCGGGGCGAGCGTGAGCGGTGGCCGAGCCCGTTTTCACTGGCGCCGGCGCTGGCAAGGCGCGGTACGCCGGTGTGTGTACTGGCCAGCGGCGATCCGATGTTCTATGGCGTGGGCGCCAGCCTGGCGCGTCAGATCGCGGCCGATGAGTTGCTGATTCTGCCGGCACCGTCGTCGGTATCCCTGGCCGCGGCGCGGTTGGGCTGGCCGTTGCAGGACGTGGTGACGCTCTCCGTGGTGGCACGGCCGTTGGCGGCGTTGAACGCACATCTGGCCAGTGGCGTAAGGATGTTGGTGTTGAGTAACGACGGTCGCAGTCCTGGGTTGATTGCCGCGTTGTTGGCTGACTCCGGGTTTGGACCCAGCCGGTTGAGCGTGTTTGAACACCTGGGCGGCGCGGACGAGCGGCGTCTCGACGGTCTGGCTGCGGATTGGCAGCACGCTCGGGTCGCCGACCTGAATCTGGTGGCCATCGATTGTCTGGCGTCTATCGACACGCCACGCCTCTCGCGCCTGGCCGGCCTGCCGGACTCGGCATTCAAGCACGACGGCCAGCTGACCAAACGCGACGTGCGCGCCATGACCCTCGCCCGCCTTGCGCCGATGCCCGGCGAGCTACTGTGGGACGTAGGCGCGGGCAGCGGTTCCATCGGTATCGAGTGGATGCGGGCGCATCCGAGTTGCCGCGCGCTGGCGATTGAAGCCGACTCTGGCCGCCAGGGCCTGATCGAACACAACCGCGACGTTCTTGGCGTGCCCGGCCTGCAATTGATTCGCGGTAAGGCCCCCGATGCGTTGCAAGGCCTGGAAGCACCGGACGCCATCTTCATCGGCGGCGGCGTCACCCGCGACGGCGTGCTCGACACCTGCTGGCAGCACCTGCGCCCCGGCGGCCGACTGGTCGCCAACGCCGTGACCCTGCAAAGCGAAATGACCCTGATGAACTGGCGCGCGCAGCATGGCGGCGAACTGACCCGCATTCATGTGGCCCAGGCGCAGCCATTGGGGGAGTTTGATACCTGGCGCCAGGCGCTGCCGATCACCTTGCTGGAGGTGGTCAAGCCGCTATGAAAAGAATTCTCCTGCTGGGCGGCGTGACCGAAGCGTTGGCCATCGCCCGAACCTTGGGGCCGGAGCATATCTATAGCTTGGCCGGAGTGGGCCGCGTACCTACCGATCTCGCCTGCCAAGTGCGTGTCGGCGGTTATGGTGGCGCCGAAGGATTGGCGCAGTTTGTTCGCGATGAGCGGATCAGTTTGATCCTCGACGCGACCCACCCGTATGCGGCGCAGATCAGCCAGAACGCGGCCCAGGCTGCGCAGCTATGCGGTGTGCCGTGCTGGGCACTGCGCCGCCCGGCTTGGCAACCGCAGGCGGGGGATGATTGGCGTGAAGTGGATGATTGGGCCTCGTTGATTGAAGCGTTGAAACCCTTCAAGCGCCCCCTCTTCACCCTGGGCCGCGAGCCGTTGCAGCATCTCGACGAAATCCCCGCCGATCAATTCTGGACGCTACGGGCACTGGATGTTTATCCGGGGAACGCGCGCTGTGAAGTGATCGGCGCGCGTGGGCCGTTTCTGATCGAGGACGAACGTGCGCTGTTTGAACGGCGGCAGATTGATGTGCTGATCAGCAAGAACAGCGGCAGCACCGCCACCGAGCCGAAGCTGGAAGTGGCGCGGGAACGTGGGGTGCCGGTGTTAGTGTTGAAGCGGCCGATGTTGGTTGCGGTGGATCGAGAATTCACCAGCGTAGCTGCGGTGCTACAGGCAATCACCGCTCCCTCTAGACACCACTGACTCCATGTGGGAGCGGGCTTGCTCGCGAAGGCGGTGTATCAGTTAACACATGCGCCGACTGACACACCGCCTTCGCGAGCAAGCCCGCTCCCACATTTGGACTGTGTTATCAGGCCGCCGTTATCGCGGGTCCGAAACCCTTGTGCACACGATCAGCCAGCAACTGTGCCAGCTCAATCAACTGCGCAACGCCGAGCAATTCCTCTCGTTTCGGGCCTTCCAAATAACGCCAGGTCACAACTCAGCGCATTGGCCGAGGCGAGTGTTTCGCTGAGATTGACCAGCAGGTCTTCGGTGCTGATGCCATCGACCACGTGGAAAAGCCGAATGGGGGGATTGGGGGTGGGTTTTATCATTGTGGATTCCTTAATCTAAGTGGAGCTGCCAACTAATCGCCGCGATGCGATGAGGGGTGGCAGCTGTGCGCAGGTTCGCGGACCGGAGATTAAGGAAGCCGGCATACCCGAAGGTATCCCGCGCACAGCCACCATAGCGCCCACAGTAGACGATAAAAAAGCGTCAACTGAAAGGAGGCAGTACTTAATCAATACGAGCCGCGACGCCCGACCGCTGAGTTTGCAGCGGTGTACGGAGACTAGAGATTGAGCGTCCTAGGGACAACCTCAAAGACTTGTCGGAAATTTCTATTTATACGGATAACCAGTCCTATCAGGCTTCACCACCAAAAGCCGAATCCCCCTACAAACACTTCCGAACAAGCTGGCTGGCTCAGCCAAAAGCCCCCGCCCTAACCTCCCTCTCGCGGTTTTGCTCCGGCGCCCGCGATGCGGATGCACTGCTTTTGCAGCGCGTCACAACTTGCCAACATGTATCCCAAGGAATACGATCCGAGATGATTCACTTCAAGAGATCTGATGAGTTTCAGGAGTGGCTTTATTCGCTACGCAGTAAACCCGCCCATGGACGCGTGCTGACAAGATTGGATAACGCAGGAATGGGCAATTTTGGAGACTGCGAAAACGTCGGAAATGGCGTATCCGAAATGCGCATCCACCATGGCCCTGGATACCGGGTGTACTTCAAGCGTATAGGTGAAGTGGTTTACCTACTGTTGATAGGTGGCGATAAATCAACGCAAAAACGCGACATCGAGCGCGCCAAAGAAATTGCCGATGAATTTGAAAAAAAGGAGTGACCCATGACTCAATTTAAAGATTTCGACATAGCCGAGCATCTGACGACCCCTGAGGACATGGCGGAGTATCTCGAAGCTTCTTTCGAAGAAGACTCCGGTGACGGATTGCTGATTCGCTCAGCGCTCAACAATATCGCCCGCGCCCAAGGCATGACCCAAATAGCCCGCGACGCCGGCCTCGGACGAGAAAGTCTGTACAAAGCCCTCTCCAGCACTGGCAATCCCGAGTTCGCGACTATCATGAAAGTCATGAAAGCTCTGGGCCTCAAGCTTCACGCCACGGCGGTCTGACCCACTGCGACACCAAACCACACCGCCCTTTTTTACTTATCCCCCCCGATCAGGCTAAATACCCGCCTGATCGTTTAACCCTACGGATTGTCCGCCATGGCCCGTCAACGCTTTGCAATTGCCTGGATCGCCTGCCTTGCAGTGCTGTTCAACGCCTTTGCCATGCCGCTGGCCGGTGCGATGCAGCAGGCCGATGACCCGGTCAAGCGCTTGATGTGGGGCAGTTTCTGTTCCTCCAACGGCGCCAGCCTCAAGGCGATCGCCCTGGGCAAGCTGGAGATTCCGGCGCCGCCGCAGGACGATCACTCCGCCATGCAGCATTGCTGGTGTTGCTCCGGCTCACCGTCGCTGGTGGCGTTGCCGGGGCATGTACCGCAGTTGCATGTCACGCGGTTCGCGGCGGCGCAGAGCCTGCCGCCAACCCAGCTGCAAAACCCTACCCCGCGCCAGCAATGGCCGAGCCTCAACCCCCGCGCCTCTCCGACGGCCTGATTACTTCGCAAGTAAACTGCGTTTAGACCCGTTCTGGAGAACTGCCATGCTCAAATCTTCCCTGCTTCTGGCGGCGTTGCTGCTGCCGGTGTTCAGTGCCGCCAATGCCGAAGACTACAAGGCCGGCGACTTGCTGGTCAGCGATCCCTGGTCCCAGGAATTGCCGCCCAACGCACCCACCGTCGCGGCGTATTTCGTGATTCATAACACCGGTGCCACCCCGGACCGCCTGCTCAGCGCCGACACGCCGCTGGCGGAAAAAGCGCAGCTGCATGAGCACGTGATGCAAGGCGACCTGATGAAGATGCAGCAAGTGCCCAGTGTCGCGGTACCGGCCAAGGGCGAATTGACCTTCGCGCCGATGGCTTACCACGTGATGCTACTGGGTATCAAAGACCGCGGCCTGTTGGCCGACGGCAAGCAATTCCCGCTGACCCTGACCTTTGAAAAAGCCGGCAAGGTCGAGGTGCAAGTGTCGGTACAAAAGATGCCGCCGATGGCCGCCCACGCGCATAAGCACGCCCAGTAGGCGGTTACTCGATGGGCGCCCCACGCGCCAGGTTCTCTCCACATTCGCGCGTAAGACGCGGCAGTTGGATCAGCCTGTTCGCCATGCTGATGATCTTTATCGGTCCGCTGATCTCCCAGGCGATGCCGATGGACCATCACGCCGGTATGTCGATGAGCATGCCGATGGACCATGGCGATGCTCATCACCAAAAAGCGCCTGACGAACACCACGCCCTCTGGTCCAAGTGCGGCTATTGCGATCTGCTTTACAGCTGCCCAGCCCTGCCTGGCGGTATTCCAACGCTCACCCTGGGCAGTCCGCCGCCGGCCAACACCCTCACCCCCGCCACGCGCCTGGGCCATGCGCAACAGAGCATCTTCCCCGGCGCCCGCAGTCGCGCGCCGCCCAGCGTCTCGTAAGCACTGACACCGTTACTTCACCCCGGCCGACTTTAGACAGACAGCCGCAGGCTGCTGGCCGTGTTGTTTACGATTGATAAATGGAAGTTGTCATGTCCAGGTTTTCTGCTGACACCCGTTTGGGATGTACCCCTGTGCTCGCCGTTTTATGCGGCGTACTCCTGGCGCCACAGGCCAGGGCCGACGCGCATGAACTGAGCCCCACCGTGATCACCGCGATCGCCCCCAGCTCACCGCTGACCGTGGTCACCAACCCCAAGGACCCGCGCCAGCCGGTGCCCGCCAGCGATGGCGGCGACTACCTCAAGACCATCCCCGGCTTTGCCCTGGTGCGCAATGGCGGCACCAATGGCGACCCGGTGCTGCGCGGCATGTTCGGCTCGCGCCTGAATATCCTCACCAATGGCAGCATGATGCTCGGTGCCTGCCCCGGTCGGATGGATGCGCCCACCTCGTATATCTCCCCGGAAACCTACGACCAGCTCACCGTGATCAAAGGCCCGCAAACCGTGCTCTGGGGCCCTGGCGCCTCGGCCGGCACCGTCCTGTTCGAGCGCAAGCCGGAGCAGTTCGGCGAACTGGGTACACGGCTCAATGCCAGTGTGCTGGCCGGCTCCAACGGACGCTTCGACAAGGTCATCGATGCCGCTGCCGGTGGGCCGCTGGGCTACGTGCGGGTGATCGGTAACCAGGCGCATGCAGACGATTACAAGGACGGCAATAACGACACCGTCGCCTCGCGCTATGACAAGTGGAATGGCGATGTGGCCGTGGGTTTCACCCCTGACCCCGACACCTTGCTGGAACTCACCGCCGGCCGAGGCGACGGCGAAGCGCGCTACGCCGGGCGCGGCATGGACGGCTCGCAGTTCCTGCGCGAAAGCCTGGGGCTGCGCTTTGAAAAATCCAACCTCGGCGAGGTGCTGGACAAGGTCGAGGCCCAGGTCTACTACAACTACGCCGACCATGTGATGGACAACTACAGCCTGCGCACCCCCTCGGGCACCGGCATGATGGCGGGGCCCATGGCCTCCAACGTCGACCGCCGCACCCTGGGCGCGCGGATCAAGGCCACCTGGCGCTGGGCCGATGTGCAACTGATCGGCGGCCTGGATGCGCAGACCAACGAGCACCGCGCCCGCAGCAGCATGGGCATCGACACCTACAAGGATCTGCCGCGCACCAAGGACGCCGACTTTCACAACTACGGCGTATTCGGCGAGCTCACCTGGTATGCCGCCGAGCGCGAACGCCTGATCAGCGGCGCGCGCCTGGACCGCGCCTCGGCCAAGGATTATCGGCAGACCACTGGCTCCGGCATGAGCACCCGCGCCAACCCCACCGCCGACGACACCCGCGCCGACACCTTGCCGTCGGGCTTCGTACGCTATGAACACGACCTGGCAGGCAGCCCCACTACGCTCTACGCCGGCCTGGGCCATTCGGAACGTTTCCCGGATTACTGGGAATTGTTCTCCCCCAACACCGGCGCGACCGGTTCAGTGAATGCCTTCGACGGCGTCAAGCCAGAGAAAACCACCCAACTCGACGTTGGGGCGCAATACAAAGCCGAAGACCTTGAAGCCTGGGCCTCGGGTTATATCGGCCGGGTGCAGGACTTCATCCTGTTCGACTACCGGCCCGGCATGATGGGCACCACCTCCCAGGCCCGCAACGTCGACGCCCGCATCATGGGTGGCGAACTGGGCGCGGCGTACAAGCTGACACGCCACTGGAAAGCCGACGCCAGCCTTGCCTATGCCTGGGGCAAGAACAGCAGTGACGGCAAGGCCCTGCCGCAAATGCCACCGCTGGACGCGCGCCTCGGCCTCACCTACAGCGAAGATGACTGGAGCGCCGGCGCCCTGTGGCGGGTGGTCGCCGCACAACACCGCATCGACCCGAACAAGGGCAATGTGGTCGGCAAGGACTACGACAAGAGCGGCGGCTTTGGGGTGTTCTCGCTGAACGCGGCCTATCGAATCAATAAAAACTTCAAGGTCAGTACCGGTGTCGACAATCTGTTCGGCAAGGCATACGCCGAGCACTTGAACCTGGCCGGCAACGCCGGCTTCGGCTACCCGGCCAGCGACCCGCAGGCGATCAAGGAGCCTGGGCGAACCCTCTGGACCAAAGTGGACATGAGCTTCTAAAGCTTCGCGAGCAAGCCCGCTCCCCCAGGGAAATGCATTCCAACTGTGGGAGCTGGCTTGCCTGCGATAGCCATAGGTATCTACACATTTTTGTAGTGAGCGGGCTTGTCCCGCGCTGGGCTGCGAAGCGGCCCCAAACCAGGCGGATAGGGTTTGTCTGAAACTGCGCGGTGTCTTTATTGGGGCGGCTTCGCCACCCAGCGCGGGACAAGCCCGCTCACTACAGGAATTGTCAGTCTCTGAAAGTTGTGTAGATACCTATGCTGCGATAGCGGTGTAACGAACACAAAAAATCAAAGCCTTGCGGAGCCCCAAATGAGCACCCAAAAAATCTCTTTCTACAACCTGGCCTGGCGCTGGCACTTCTACGCCGGCCTCTTCGTCGCGCCTTTCATGGTGCTGCTGGCGCTTACCGGAATCATCTACCTGTTCAAACCCCAGCTCGACACGCTCATGTACGCTGACCTGCTCACCGTGCCCGCCGCCGAGCACGCCTTGAGCGCCGACGAGCAACTGCAACGCGCCCAGGCCGCTTACCCCCACGGCGCGATCAGCAAATACCTGCCCCCCGCCGACGCTACCCACAGCGCGCAATTCGTGATGCAAAACGGCGGCCGCGAAGTGACGGTGTTCGTCGACCCGTATCGCGGCACCGTACTCGGTGAACAGGACGCCAAATACAACCTGCAAGCCATCGCCCGCGCGCTGCACGGCGAACTGATGATCGGCACCGTCGGCGACCGCCTGGTGGAGCTGGCCGCCGGCTGGGGCGTGATGCTGGTGATCTCGGGCCTGTACCTGTGGTGGCCGCGCGGCAAGTCTTCGGCGGGTGTGCTGTGGCCACGCCTGAACAGCCGTGGCCGAGTGTTCTGGCGCGACATGCACGCAGTCACCGGTTTCTGGGGCGCGTCACTGCTGCTGGTGATGCTGCTCAGCGGCATGACCTGGACCGGCTTCTGGGGCAAGCAATACGCCGATCTGTGGAACACTTTCCCGGCAGCGATGTGGAACAACGTGCCGCAGTCAGACCAGCAAGCGCGAGTGCTCAACACCGCGACGCAACAAACCGTGCCCTGGGCCATGGAAAATACACCGATGCCGATGTCCGGCGACCATGCCGAGCATATGAACCATGGCGCTATGCACTCAGCTCCGGCCGCGCCCACGGTGCGCCTGCAGCAAGTCGTCGACCTTGCCACCGCGCGCAATGTCGAGCCTGGCTACAGCATCACCTTCCCCACCAGCGCCCAAGGCGTGTTCACGGTTGCGGTGTTCGCCGACGATCCGCGCAATGACGCTACCCTGCATGTGGACCAGTACACCGGCAAGGTCCTGGCCGACGTACGCTGGGAACACTACAACCTCGTCGCACGCGCCACCGAAAGCGGCGTGATGCTGCACGAGGGCAAGATGTTCGGCTGGGTCAACCAGCTGATCGTGCTGGTGATCTGCCTGATGATCCTGCTCAGCGCGGTCAGTGGCGTGGTGATCTGGTGGAAGCGCCGGCCACAGGGCGGCCTGGGGGTGCCGCCGCTGCGCCATGACTTGCCCAAGTGGAAATCCGCGATGGTGATCATGCTGGGGCTGGCGGTCCTCTTCCCGTTGGTTGGCGCCTCGCTGATTTTGATGTGGGTGCTGGATCGCCTGGTCTTGGCGCGTCTTTTCAATCGGGATGAGACCGCCTCGGGTTCTGCATAGAGGCGTTAAAGCTCATCCCTTACGGGCCTTTGAGTGGATGTATCCGGCATTTTCAGATCGGGGGTAAGGCGGGTACGCGCGGTCCAGAACTCGCCACGACGGATCACGCGCAATTCGCCGATGCGCGTCAGCTCCGAGATCACTCTGGACGGCGCCGGGGCGAACGAGGTATAGCCGCCGCTCTCCGACCATTTGCCAGTGGTGGCGAGCAGGTTGTATTCGTCGCGGCTGAAGCTTGGGGTATACGCAAGCAAGGCGCCGTCGCGGGCGGTCAGGTAAAAGCCGCTGATGTGCAGCCCCTGTTGCTTCAAGGTGTGCAGGTAAAAGCCCAGTTCGCGCCACGACACAAAGTTGACTTGGTACGAACGCTCTGCGCCCAACTGCGGCTGATCCAACCCGGCATGAAAAATCAAATGTGCGGCGCTGACCCGATAAGCCAGCGTCCATTGCGGTTGCATGCCTACCAGCGCTGCCGGAAACAGGCGCGCCGCGGTGGCGGAAGGAAACCCCTCGTCCGCCTCTGCCAGCATCGGGAGGTAGTGGTCGCTGCCGCCGATGCTCTCCAACAGCGCACTGATCGCCTGCTGGCCTTCGAAGCGCCCGACGCGATGGTGCACATACTCTGCCGCATCGTCCAGGTGCGCATGGATCGGCCCCAGCGCACGGGTATTTTCGCCGGCGGGCGGCACGCCCCGCGAGCGCCCCGGCTGCCACTGCGCGGTCACCACGCCGACGCCCGGCCAATTGTCGCTGGGCACCAGAATACGCAGGTCGCCAGCGGCGGCAATGCGCCGAATATAAGCGCGTGGCGTCAGCGAGCGAAGCCTCAACATGATCTGGTCGTTCTGCCGGAACAGAATCCCGTTGCGCACCGTGAACTTCAGCAACGCGCCGTCGGCACATGACAAGTACAGGGGTAACGCCGCCCGCTTGGCCGTGGCACTGACCTGGTAAGTGGCGGCCTGAAGCGTCACGGGCGAGATCAGCCCACGGTAGATCTCGTCGCCACTGATAAAAAGCCCGCCTGGGTGAAAATCTTCGGTGTACGCCCCACAGATGTACATCCCACTCAATTCATAGCGGTGCGGGTATCCGGCATCCGAGAACACACGACGATGGGCCAGGCCCGAACCATCATCGGTGACCGGCAGCGTGGCGACGAACTGCTCCTTGCCCATGGCTTGCAACACATAGCCAAACTGCAACCCATTGCGCGCGCCAGCCATTTCATGCGCATAACGCGCCGCGTCATCCACACTGGCGTGCACCGGGCTACACACCGGGTCCTGGCGGGCGTGCACGTAGTTGCCGGCGCCACGGGCCGGTGCGGCAAAAGCGCTCCAGACACCGACCGGGCCGGCTTCGCCCCACAGTGCACTGCTCTGCACCACCTGCAATTCGAAGGTCCGGGCCACACGATTGACATACTCGCTGGGCGTCAGCTGCCCGCTGCGAATCCGTTGTTCCAGCGCCCCGCGCAACCAACTATGAGGGTTGTGCGGACGGGCGATCAGGTCAGCCTCGGTGATTTCCGGGTATTTCAGTTCGGGTCGCGAGCGCAAGCGAATCACCGCGCCCTCCGGCGCCAGCAGATAGTGGTAGCGCCGTACCGGATCGCCCAGCAGGGCCTGGGACAGCACGCGCGTGGAAAACATATTGCTGTATACCGCCGACTCATTAGGCGACAGCACGAACGGCCAGTGCCTTGCAGGCCGTGAGTGATAGCTGGCGACCACCACCGTGCGCGGCGGGTACAGCCCGCGAGTGGCCAGTTCATCGGGAAAGATCCATTTGACGTCGAACACTTCGTCAAGCAGCCGCGCCGGCTCCGTGGCGACAAACCAGCCGTCATCACGCCGCAGAATAAGACCGCCGAAGGCCTGGTCCAGGTTAAGGGCAACACGTCGGCGCACATAACGGGCGGCATCGTCCATGGTTAAAAACGTCGGGCTCAGTCGCCGCCGCAGCAGGTTCGCATAGGGGTTCCATAGCGCCTCCACAGGGCCCGAACGCGCCCAGCAGTGGCTCGTGCGGATCACCCGCAAACTGCCCGACGTCGCGATGTGTCGCACCACCTTCACCGGGTCTGTGGTGCCTATATCGAGCTTGGCCTGCAGTGTCGTCGCATCGTCGCCGTCGTTGAGCGTTTCGAACAACGCGCTCGTCGACGGCGACTGGTACCACAACAGCGCGCCGTCAGGTGGCGCGATATAAATCGGCGCGCCAACCGACGACCTGTAGGCGTTGGCCCGTGCCTGAGCGATCGCTTCGCTCAGGTCCTTGAGCGCAATAAAAAACCGTCGCAGCCAGTGCGTCGCGCCATTGCCCGCCAACGGCCGAGCGTAATACAAGGCATGACAGCCAAAGCCATCCGGCAGCTGCGTGCCATACAGGCTGGCAAGCGACAGCAGGGCCGCCTTGCGATTGACCGGGATCAGTTGACTGGCGACATACTCCTCGCGTGTTTCATGTTTGAGAATGAAGCCAAAGTAGACATCGACATAATGCTCGCCGTGGTTGTGCAGTTCACAGCGCGACACATCGTCGGCGGCAGCATCGGCGCTGTGCAGAACCGGACCGTGGCCGACCGACTCCGGCCGCTGAAACTCCAGCACGCGCTCGCCAGGCCCCCAATCGAGTTCAACGAAACCGGGCGGCCCCCACAGCGCGTTGCCGTCAACAATGCGCAACGTGCCGCATTCGGCCAGGGTCCTGACTATATCGGCGACGGTTCGAATGCCCTCTGCAAGGCTTCTGGCAATCGCGCTGTCGGTGCCCTTCGCATCGGCCTGCCACAACTGCCGCCACTCGGCTGAGGTGGTGGAAGGCGCCAGGGCAATCAAGCTGTCGTCGGCGCCGGAAAGATAGCCCGCACACTCGGCAGCCAGCAGGTCGGCGACATCAAGGTCGTGGAACGTCTGCCCGTAGAGTTCTACATCGGCACGCGTCCATTTGTAGCGGGCAGTAGGGGCCGTATCGCTCAGGGACAATGCCCGTCGCGAGCCATAAAGCCCATGCAGGCGATGCCCAGGGGTGAGGATGATGGGTTTTTTCTGGCGATCCAGCGGGTACAGCTCGGCAAACGCAAACGCAAATGGCCTCGGCCCGGTGGCCACGGGGGCGGTGATCACGAAATACCCGTCGCGGCGCTTCAGGATCAGCCCACCCATTTCCTGCTCGCGCAGCGGGCCGATTTGCTGATGGGCGTAACGGGCGGCGTCGTCGGCCGTTAAAAACGCCGCGCTCAAGGATGGCAAGGTTACCTTCGAATACGGCAACCACGTCTCATCGACGACCCCGGGCCGGTCCCACAGTGCGCTGGTTTTTTCTACGCTCAACTCGCCGGCCTTGGCCACCAGCCCGACAAAGCCGCGCGTCAACAACGAGCCGTTGTGCAGTGTGGCCTGGATGCCGTTGTCGCCAACCGTGCCGTCCTCGTACTCGATAAGCAGCTGCGACTCCAGCGCCGAGCCGGAAAACCGGTAGCGCAGGACGGCTTCGTCGCGCAGACGGATGTACAGCGAAACGTCCGCCTCCGGGGCCAAGGCATAATGCCGGAACCGTGCAATGTGCCGCGCCAGTTCCAGAGGGCTGACAAACAGTTGGTAGAGCCAGGCCTCAAGGTCCGGATAGTGACCAGGCAGCGGCCTTGAGTGGAAGTAAATGCCATGCAGGCGAGTGCCCTCGGGCAGCGTCGGCAGGGGTTCAAAGCTTGCGCTCTGTGGCTCGGGCTCGGCGGCCAGGTACTGCGAGTGCCCGTCGCGCTGCAGGATGAGCACCTGTTGTGCAAGGGTCGGCGCGCGCTGGATTTGCGTCCAGGCATAAGACAGGGCCTGATGCCGGTCGCCGAAGACCGGGCCGCAGGCCAACGGAAGGGGCGCGGCGACGAAAGCTTTGGTCGGTTGCCAGTCGACGGGAACATCACCCACCGAATCGCCCCACGAAGGGCTGGACATCACGAAGCGCAATTGCCCCACCTCGGCCAGTTTCTTGAAGAACCCTTTTACGGTGCCGTCATAGGCATGGGGCGAACTGAAAGGCCCATTGTTGTGCAACCACAGCGCGTAATTGAGTTCGTCCTTGGAGTAGCTGAACCGATAGCGCAGCAACGCGCCGTCCGGGCCGGACAGGTAAGCCATGGGCGTAGTGGCACTCATCCCATGGTTGGCCGCGATGTCTATGGCAGAGAAAAAACTGGTAAATGCCTTGACCTCCGTCGCCGACCATTTGGGGTTACGCTGCTGGATCTCGGCCGACACGTCGGGGTGTGAGTGCAAGCTCGCGACAATCTTGTAGCCCTGCGGATGCAGGAACTGATTGTTCGCCGCACGCTCCAGCACCTGGTCGAAACTGAATGATGTCCGCTGGCCGGCAATCGGCTCGCTGGCTACGTACAACTGGTCCGACAAGCGCTGAAAAATGACGCTGCCATATTCGAGATCGCTGCGGCTGCCGATTCTTGCGTGCAGGTAGCGGGCCGCGTCATCCGGGCTGATAAATGCCGGCGTGATTGTGCCCAGCCGCCTATGGCCGGGCAGGCGTGCGGCGCGTGGCGTACGGGGGAGGAAGTCGTCCATGAAGGCTCCTTGAACAAAGCGAAAAGTGTTCGATCATCCTGATCGCTCGCATGCGCCGTAGGCGTTACATATTGCAGAGCCGGCGCGAACCAGCGCAGTGCCGCCCCGCACCACGTTTGGTATCACGCGCCTGATCGGTGCGCTCGGCTGCGCCATGACCAGGGCCTGAGCGCTGAACGTCAAAGCTCATCCTTCTGGTGTCCATACCAAGGCTCGCTTCCGGCCTCGACCACCTCTGCGCGCGTGTCCGCCAAAGGCCCCCGCGCGTTCCAGAAGTGATCGGTGACCAGGACTGACAGACTGCCCAAGCTATTCAACTCGCTGAGCAGAAGGCTGGGAGGCGGCACTGGCCGGCGAGTGAGCATTGCCGTTTCTGCCGCCGTTAACGCAGGTACGTACTTAAGCAAACCGCCTCCCTGGCAGGACAGGTAGATGCTCGTGGCGTCGGGCCAATTATCCAGCACCACCAACACATAGCTGTTCAGGTCGTCACTGGAGACAAAATTAGGCAACAGCCTGATGTCGACCGAGTTCCGGCTGGTCGTGGAGGGAATGGACTTGAAGAAAGCATGCACCGCCGCGATTTTGTAATTTCGCAGCACATTGCCAGGCGGGAGGTCAAACCCGGCATGGCCCTTCCAGAACAGCGCCTCCAGCGTACTGTCACCAAAGCCGGGACGGTCCTCCACCGGGTCAATAGCGACGAACCCGGCAATTTTTGGCGGCATCAGCACCGCGCCCAGGTACGCTTTGCCGGCATAGGCCCCGATCAATCGTTGGGCGTAGCGCGCTGCGTCATCGGGGTAGAAATACAGCGGCCCGCAAAATGAGACGAAATGGGGATCATCGGCAAATTTATGCGGTACTCGCCTGGGCGACCATTGCGCGTCCACGCGCTCCTTTCGGCGCCAGATCTCACTGGTCACCCTTATCTCCAACTCACCTATCGCAGCCAGTTGACGGACATAGTCACGCACACTCAACGAGCCATCGCGCAGTTGCACATAGTCCTGACCCACTTTTCTCAACCATGCATCCGCAGGCGCCGTCTTGGGCAAGATATAACGCAGTAATGCACCGTCTGCACACAGCAGATACAACGGCAAGACCCCTCCATTACGTACCGCGGTCATGAACACCATCGCTTTGGCGATGGGTTGCGGTGAAAAGAAATGCCCGGCCATTTCGTCCCCGGCTGCCGCGATGTTGTCGGTCGACGCACACAGGTACAAGCCATCCAATAGATAGCCCTGGGGTAATTGACCGCCGATAAACACGGTTTTTAGATTGTCGTAGTCGTCTCTTACCAACGGTAGCGTGGCCATATACAACTCACGCCCCACGGCTTTGAGGACGTAACCCATGGCAACTTGCACCTGTGGCTCGTAGTCTCGTTGAACGTGGCGCACGGCATCAAAGGCACGGGTAAACAACGGGCCGCACGGTGAATCGGCATTGACCTGTCGGATTTCCAGCGGTTTTGGGCGGTACTGGTTCAGCGCAAACCCGGTTTTCAAGCGCCTGGGGGTACCCCACAGGCTGTCGCCTTCCACCACGTGCAAGATGCCGGCTTCGGCCACGGTGTTCATAAATGCCTGCGGCGACAGTGCGCCATCGCGGATCTGTTGCTCGATGGCGTTATCGGCCAGATCACCTTTGACGAGGTCCAATGCAACCAGCTGGCGTTTCAACCGATCCTCCTGCTCGGAATGCGAAAGTTGGTACTTGAGAATCGAACCGCTGGCGCCAAATACGTACTCGCGCGTGATGTGGATCTCTTTGCGCATCAGATTCGCCAGCACGGCGCTGGGTATCATGCTCTGGTACACCGCTTTCTGCGTGGCCGAGAGCAACAGCTGCACCTCTTGAACCGGCAGGGATCGGTAGCGCGCTACGATAGTACTGCCCCCTGGGTAGAGCCCTACGGCAACAGCGGGGTCAGGGTAGATCCAGTCCAGGGTGAACCCCCGAGGCGGCGCCACCAAGGGTTCGGTCGCCACATATAAGCCATTGTTGAGCCGGAGAATGACGCCGCCATACGCGCGGTGAAACGCCCCGCCGATAGAGGCCAAGGCGTGACGCGCGGCGTCATCGGGCGAGCCATAAGCAGGGCTCATGCGGCGCGCAGTCATCGTTTGATAGCCCGACCAGGTTGCACTGACCCGACCGGGCTTGTCCCAGCACTGGCTGGGGCGCACCACCTGCAGCTCGCCCCTGGTGGCCCAGTCCCGAACAAAGTCCACAGGCTTCTTGACGCCCGAGCTCAACTGCGTCCGCGCCAGTGCGATCAGTTTGTTCGCCTCACCGTCGACCTTGAGGTCGAGCTCAGGAGGCAGGTAGCGCAATAACGCGCCATCCAGCGTCGATAAATAAATAGGCAAGCTGTGGGTTTGATCACGCTTGGCTTCATAGAGCGCTGAATACAACACGTCGGGCGTGACGAAATACAGCGTCAGCCAGCTACTCGCCGTACTCAGATACGCAGGTGACCATTGCTGCGACCGAAACAAGGCGTGCAACTCAAACCCCTCGGGCAACATAGGTTTGCCCGAGGGGGTTAGAGAAAACAAGCTTGCAAGTTTGAACAGGTCGCCGGTGAAAACAGCGCCTACCGCCTCCGTGGCGACGTATTCGGCCTTGTCCTTGCGTTTGAGCAAATAGGCAAAGTACGCCTGGGCAGGAAGATTGCGTGAGTGCACCCGGCGATGCAAATCACGGGCCGCGTCGTCAGCGCTGGAAAACACACCGCCATAAATCACGTACTCAGGCGGGTCGAAACTGGGTGCGTAGGTGAAGTTGGGCGTCCAGTCGCTGTAGACAACGCCGCGCGGGCCCCATAACGGGCTGCCCTGGATAATTTTGAATTCTCCCGCGACCGCCAGGCGTTGCACCCAGTCGACCGGCTTGATCTCTGCGCGATCCAGTCGACGGCCAAGCCGGTTTTCCCCGGCCGCAGGCCCTATGTTGGCCAGCAACAGGTCCTCCTCGGGCGAATGGCTGGGGGTGTATTCCAACAAACAGTCCTGAGCCCCGGAAAGATAAGCCACTCGCCCCGCCGAGATGACGTCATGCATCTCGTCATCGGAGAACACCTGCAGGTTGATCAGTGCTTCTTCCCACGTCCAGTTTCGGCGCTTGACCCAATTGGGTTCGACCATCGACAGCGCTACATGTGAACCATAGCGTGCGTGCAGCTCATAGTGTTCCGCAGGGATCAGCGCACCCTCGCTCCCCATTGGGAAAAACAGCGTGGACGCAAACGGATTCTCTGCGCTGCGCAGGGGCGGCGTGATCACGAACTGGCCGTCGGCCCCCTTCAGCACATATCCGCCGTAATAGAGGCTACGTTGATTGCCGATTTGTTCATGGGCATACATTGCCGCATCACGCGCCGAGAGGAATGCTCGACTCAAGACCAGCGGATCCTTGGGCATCAACAGAGCGGTTTGCTTGCTCACTCGCCCGACCTCACGCCATAAGTGCCCAGCCTGCACCACCCACAAGTCAGTGGCGTCGATCACCCTGCGCAGGTAGTTACGTGGGGTCAGCGTGCCGGCGAGCAACGCCGCCTGGGCACCGTTGTCGTTGATCGCGCCGTCGGAGCCACGCTTGAAGAGTTCAGTGGCGAGCGTTGCGGAAGGTACTTTGAGTTTGAGCAGTGATTCATCCAATGCCCGCATGTAGAGGTCAAGGCCACGGCTGGGGTTGTGCAGCGCCTGCGTGCCCTGGCCTTGGTGAATCGCGGCCACCACCTGGGCCGGGGAAAAAAACGCGCTGGCCAGCCAGTCTTCCTTTGCCGGCCTTGCATCTTTTTCATGCCAGTCACTGAAGTAAATGGCCTCCAGGCGGAACTGGGCAGGCAATAACCACGCGTCGTCGGCGCCTTTGGGGAACAGTGGGTCCAGCGCAAACAACGGCTCGCGCTTGGACACGGCCAGGGTCGCGATATAGCGGTCCTCGCTGATGTGCTTGAGCACCACGCCAACGTAAGGCTGTAACGCCTGTGCCAGCGGCGTGGAAAGCGCCGTCGTCACCGCCAACGACGCCTCTGCACAAATGGCCGTGAACAGCGGCTGCTCGGTCAACGCCGACGACGAAAACGGTTCGAAGACGACCCAATCCGCCGGTACCCGCCCTACCGAGCCGCCCCATAACGCAGTTGGCACAACCAGGCTGAGCGAGCCGAACGTGGAGATCTTTTTGACGAACTGGTCAAACCCGCCGTACACGCCCACCGGGTTGTCGGGCGGCTTTCCAGCTTGCACCCACAGGGCGAAGCTGCGCTCTTCCCGGGAGCCGGTGGGCGTGTGCCGGATCAGCGAGCCATCCGGGCCAGACAGATAAGAGGACGGAAAAAAATGGCGGTCGTGTACATCCCGGTAAAAATCAGTTCCGGATAGAAAACCCAGGAACGCCTTGGCCATGCGCTCATCAAAACTGGGGTTTTTACTCAGAATCAAGGCATGCTGCGCCGGGTGCGAATGGTAGTTGGCGACACAGGTATAGCCCGATGGCTGGAGATACTCGCCATCGCTGCCGAGGCCCAACACATCGCGCAAATCGAACTGCATGTCCTTGCCCGCCAATGGCTGGGTGGCAAAAAACTCCCCTGCGGCATTGCGCACAATCACCCCGCCGTACTCGACATCTCGTCGCTGGCCAATTTGCAGATGGGCCCAGTTCGCCGCATCGGCCTCGTACACAAACGCCGGGCTCAACGGGGGCAACTGCGAGGCCCCCCGATTGAAACCGGCAGCGCGTTCTTCACGTGACAATCTGATAGCCATGGCAACCCCTAGAAATAACACCAGGACACAATGCCCTGGCGTTTCATTCTGGGCGTCGGGTGCCGCTTTAAAGCGGTTAATAAGTAGTCAGGCCTCTTGACGACGCAGGGCCATCAAAAATCGGGTCCATACGTGCCCGCGCGGCTGCCAGAAACTGTCCGGTTCCAGGATGTACAACTTGCCGGTATTGATCAGCGCGGTGATCGCTTGGCTGGGTTTGTCGCTGAGGTGGTACGGCCAATCTTCGCGCAGCAGTTTGCTTTCAGCGTCGAGATAACTGGGCAGGTACACCAGCAGCGCGCCGTGGCGGGGCGTGAGGTAGTAACGGGCACCGACCACGTTATCGACACGCAGCATCTCGATAAACGCCCTTAATTCCTTGCGCGGCAGGAAATTGCTCGCCAGTGCCTCCTCATGCCGGTCTGTCAGGGCCTCGCGGTCACGCTCAATGCTGTAGAGCTGCTGCACACCGATCACTTGATAACCCGCCGGGTATTTGGGCGATGGCTTGGGTTCGCGCAGGTTCATCACATGGCCGAACAAGCGTTGGTATGCCGGCGTAGAGGCGCGCAGCCCCACCTCTACAAGCGGCCCATTGTCCAGCTCCGGCTCAGTGATCAGGACGGTGCTGGCGGGGGTATTACCGTTGCCGAGAATCGCACCCAGCCAGGCGTTGCTAGCATCATGCCGCAGGCGACGCCACAGGTAGCGGGCCGCATCGTCGGCATGCGAGAAAAACGGGCCCAGGGCGATTCGCTCAGTCTCACCCGGAACATAATCAATGGCTTCGCGTGCCGTCCAGGTTTGGGATACCGGCCCCAGGCTTGCCCAGATTTCACCACGAACCAGCACTTGCAGGGTGCCCGCACGGGCCACCTTGCGAATGTACTCAGCAGCGTTGAACGGGCCGTTGAGTTTTTTCACATAGGCTTGCAGCCGGGTTTGCGAATCCCAGTCGCTGTCGAGCACCGCGGCCTGGTATTTGAGCAGCGCCCCGTCAGCGCATGATAGATACAGCGGCAGGAAAGTATCCGCACCTGCCTTGTACTGACGCACTGCTCCCAAGGCGCTGCGCAACAGGCTCGGGTTGACGAAACTGCGATAAACCGGTGAAGCATTCAGCTCACTGGGCTGCTGCTGCGGCGCAAGCACATACAGCCCTTGCACCGTGCAGCTCGGCGGTAGTCGCCCGCCGGGCCACACGCGGCTCAGGGGGAACTGCGCACCGTCGCCAAACACCGGCCGGCTGGCCATCCAATGTCCGTTATTGGCCTTGACGATAAACCCGAACCTCAATTCACTGCGGTCCCCGGCGTGTCGATGGATATCACGGGCCACATCGTCGATATGGCTGAACACCGGCCCGCAGGCACGATCCGCTGTCGCATAGGTACTTTTTTCAGGGCTGATGAAGCCACCCGCCACCCGCCACCCTCTCGGCAATTGCTGCACAATGCCCCACAGGTCGCTGCCCTGCACGACCTGCATGGCCGCGACCTTGAGCACCTGGTTGACGAACTCGATGGGCGTTTTACGGCCGTCGCGCAGTTGTTGCTCGATGGTGTTGCTGTGGGGGTCATGGGGCGTCCGAGCGGCAGGCGCCAACGCCTGTTGCAGGCTCTGGCGGTCCAGCGCCCGTTGGGCTTTCTGCTGGGCATTCTGAAAGTCGATCCAGGCGCCATTGCAATTGAAGCCGATCAACGAGCCGTCGAGTCCCAACAAGTATTCATTCGACCACAGGTGGCTGCAGGTGAACGCGGTGGCCAGCACGTCGGTGGAAAACATGCCACGGTACACCGCCAATTCCTCTTCATCGAGCAGGAACGCTGGCAGCCTGTCGCACCGAGAGCGATAGCGTGCCACCAGCGTTGTCCCCGGCGCCAAAAAGTCCGGAAGTACGTCCTCGTCGGGCAGGATGAACTTGGGATCAAAGTCTTCCGAGGGCACCGTGACCGGCTCGGTTGCCACAAATAAACCGTCGGTGCGCCTGAGCACCAACCCGCCATAGATAAGTTCACGCCCTGGCCCCAGCAACGCCTGGGCATAACGTACCGCGTCCGCCTGCTGGTGAAACGCCGGGCTCATGGCCCGGCGGCTGAAGTCTGCGTAGGGCAGCCAGTCGGCGGTCAACACGCCGCTTTCATCCCAGCAGTCATTGGTGGCGACGACGCTCAACCCCGCTTCACGAATGACCCGATGGACAAAGTCCTGGGCGGTCAGTTGGCCGCTGGCCAGCAGGGTATGGATATCTTCGAACTGGCCGGACGCATGTTTTTGTGCATCGAACAACGTCGTCGTAACCGCTGGCTGGTAGCGCAGCAACGCGTTGTCCAGGGTCGACACATACACCGCCAAAGTCGTGTTGCTGCCAGGCGTGCGCCAGCGCTTGGCGGCCTGAAACGCTAAGTACAAATTGGTCGAGTCGATAAAATGTGCAGCCAGCCAGAGTTCGCCACTCGGCAAACCCTGGGGCTTCCATCGGCGCGCATAGAACAAGCCATGCAGAGTGAAACCGGATGGGTAGACATAGTTGCCGACATCAGCGGCCGCGAACAGGGTCGCCAGGCTGAACAACGGCGTGGCCCTGGTGACCGGCGCCGTCTCGGACACCACGTATTCCTCCTTGTCTTTATGCTTGAGTACAAAGGCAAAGCAGGTTTGCGTCGAGCCGAAATCACGCCGTACACGGGCGTGCGCGTCCTGTGCCGCCTCATCCGCCGTGGCGAACACCGCGCCGAAGGCCACCTGCTCAGGACGCTCGAAGGCTTGCTCGGACGCATAAGCTCGCCAGTGCTGGGGCACCGCCCCCGACAGGCCCCACAAGCGGCTGCCCCGCACAATGCGCAACCCCAGGCCCGCCAGCATTGCCACCATTTTTTCCGGGGACAACCCGCCCTCGCTGCGTTGCCGATCAAGCGCATTGCCTTGCGCACCCGGCTCAAGTTGCTTGAGCAGTGCCAGCTCGGCGGCGGAGCCGCTGAGGTCATACCCAAGCAACGCGTCTTCGTCGCTGGACAAGTACGCCACCGAAACCTGATGGCGGTTGCCGATGAGGTAGCGCAGGTCATCATCGCCAAACAGCTGCCAGTCTATATAAGCCTCGTTACGCGACCAGCCAAAACGCTCCATGCGCGTGCGATCCAGCAGCGCGAGCGCCGTGCACGACGCGTACTGCCCGTGCAGCGTGAAGCCCTGCGGCACGATCAAAGTACCCGTGTGATCCGTCGCAAACATCGCGCCCAGGTTGAACCGCTGCCCATAAGGACAAAGCCTGGGCAGCGTGGCGACAAAACGTTGCCCGGTGGCTTGCAGGATTACTCCGCAATACTGCGTATCCCGCTGGTGGCCAACCTGCTCATGGGCAAACGCCGCCGCATCGTCGGCGCTCAGGAAATATCGGCTGAGGACCAGCTTGGGGTAGCGGGAAAACGGCACCCAAGTGCTGTCGACCACACCTTCTACATCCCACATCGAACCCACTTGCTGCACCGCCAGCCGCCCCGCCGCCGCCACTTGCCGCACGAATTGCAGAGGCGTCGAGTGTTGGGCAATCAGCGATGCCAAGTGGCCGTTATCGGTGACGATGCCCGTTGGGGTCACGCCGTAGAGCTCGCTTTCCAAGGCACTGCCGGAAAAGGTGTACTTGAGCCGCGCACCGTCGCGGGTACTCAAGTAGAGCGCGCGCAACGGGTTCGTCGACTGGCGCGACTCAGCAATTGCCGCCGCCAACTCACGAGTCGAAATAAAGCTTTCATACAACCAGTGCTGCTCGATCCTCAAGCCCAGCGGCGGGCGTGGCGCATAGCAGACGCCGAAGGGCACATATCCCGTCGGCAGGCCGTCGAATACATGCAGTTGATCAAATACCGGCAGGCCAGGACGCAGGTCCACGGGGCGGGTTACCACGTAAGCGTCGGCCTTGAGTGACTTGAGAATGAACGACAACTGCCCACCGCTCGCCGCTTGTTGGTCTTGACCATAGGTGGCGGCCGTATCGGCATGCTCGAATACCCAGCTATAAGCGGGCGGAACAGTTGTTGCAGAAATAAACGGCTGGTAGGCAGTCCATACGCTCGGGATCTTGCCCAGCGAACCGCCCCAGGCGGGGCTGGTTTGCAGCACATGCAACTCACCCAAGCGCACCATTTTGCGGACCATTTCAACCACGCTGCCGTCAAAGCCATCCAACTGCGGCTTAATACTATTGATACGCAGAGCCTCTATCAGGAACCCGCTGAAATCCCGCTCCAGCTGAGTGTCGCTACGCACGTACTTGACCAGCGAATCAAACGGGCTTGAGTAGTACAAGGCGGGGATTTTAACGTCCGCAGCCATGAAGCTGGCGGTGAACTCATAATTGGGCGTACTCAAGTAAAGCTTGGCTTCATCATCCAATGACAGCTTTTTACCCTGTCGCACCTCTTCGTCCGTCCGGCCCCGCAAGCCCTGTCTGGCGGTCTCGAAGATATTGGGCATCAGCACCACAAACCCGGCGTAGCGATATCCGGTCGGCATGAACAGCTGGGTGGCAATCTTACCGTCAAAGGTGAGACCCAATTGGCGGCTGAGCGCGGACTCGCCGATGGCGGCGGTCGATACGAAGAGGTCATCGTCACGCTGCAGAACGTAGCCCAGCTGCAGTTCTTTGCGCGCATGAGGGCGCTCATGCAGGTAACGCGCAGCATCATCTGCCGTGATGAAGGCCGGGCTCATGGTTTTTTTCAGTTGTTCAAAGGAGGCCTGGGCCAGCACGCCTTGCTTCGGCGGGTCTGTCGGCCTCTGATAGGTCACGATCTCGCCAATCGCCAGAATGCGCTGGGCAAACTCCAGCGCGGGCAGGGTGCCGTCCCTCAATTGATTTTCGATAGCCACGCCATCAATACCGAGATACCGGGCTTCCGCGTCCGTACCGGAATACTCGTAGGACCAGAGCCGACCGTCCCAACTACGCAAGACCAGGCGCATTTTAGGGTCACTGCTGTACAGGGTGGGGGCGGCCCTCATTTGCTCGGCCACGGAGGCCAACAGCGTCGGGGTAAAGAATGCTGGACGCAGCCACATTCCGTGGGTACCCAGCCGGCAGTAGACGGCACTGATAAGGAAACCGGACGGTAGCCTCACGCCGCCATCCGCACGCTTCGGGAACAGCTGCGATGGGGCAGTCAGCTCTCTGCGCTCCCAGGCCTGGGTGGGCACGACGTATTCATCTTTGCCGAGGGCCTTGAGCTGGTAGCCAAACACCGGCTCCGTGTCTTCTGGCAAAAGATGCCCCAGGCCCGGGGTGGGCATGACTTTGGAAAACAGTGGTTGCATCCCCTCACTGTTCAATGGGGAGCCCAGTTTCCAGCTTCGGCTGACGCGCCCACGCTCGCCGCCCCAGGCGCTGTCGGCCACAATGACCGTCAGTTCGCCCGCCTCCGCCAGCAGCGCAATGAAATCGTCGAAGGGGTGCAGTGCCTTGTAATTATCCAACCCTATACGAGTGCGAAGTGCACGTTCCTCGGGCGAATCGCTGGTCACATATTTGAGCAGCCCGCCATCAGGTCCAGACAAGTAGTGGGCACGCACGACTGAGCCTGAATCGATGATGAAGCGCGCGTCGTGATAAGAAAAAAAACCTTTGAGGATGCTGCGCTGTGCCTCCGTCAGCGCGATGTTTTTAAAATTTTCGTTGTCCTCAGGATGTGAGTGATAAAACGCGTAGAGGGCATAGCCGGACGGCAGCAGCATCTTGCCCCGATCGTCCACTTCAATCACGTCAGACGGGGTGAAGTCGAGCGTGCCGCCGCGCAGAGGCGTCGAAGCATAAAAGCGGCCAGCTTTGCGAAGGATCGCGCCGCCGTATCCGGCATCGCGTTTGTCGATGCGCTGATGCGCCCAGAACGCGGCGTCATCGGCGCTGAGGAAAGGCCCTTCGAGGGCCAGCTTTGCTTCCAGCCCAAGCGCGGGGGTGTCGGATAAGTACTGGTCGTCCTCATTCATCATGTGCTCCATTAACAGTGGTTAAGTTTCCACCATCCTCGGTCAGCCCCTGTGCGGGCGTGCACTACATAATGTTCAGCAGGCACCACAACAGCACATCGGCGTGCACGCGCACGCCCAACAAGCGCCACAATGGTGCGCACTCTGACCAGCCCTGCCCACTGTGCCTCTCACCTGCCAGGCTTTGCCAACTTCGGCACAGCCCTTGCTATCTCCTCTTTATCAGCCATCCAAGAAAAACCGATCACGGAGATTGCACCATGCAGCGTCGCAGCTTGATCAAGGCTTTCACTCTTTCAGCATCCATCGTCGCCATGGGCTTGACCTGGACCGTCCAGGCCGCAGAGACCATCAAGGTCGGCATCCTGCACTCGTTGTCCGGGACCATGGCCATCTCCGAAACCTCGCTCAAGGACATGGCGCTGATGACCATTGACGAGATCAACGCCAAGGGCGGGGTGAACGGCAAGATGCTCGAGCCGGTAGTGGTTGACCCGGCGTCGAACTGGCCGCTGTTCGCTGAAAAAGGCCGGCAATTGCTGACCCAGGACAAGGTGGCCGTGGTGTTCGGCTGCTGGACCTCGGTGTCGCGCAAATCCGTGTTGCCGGTGTTCGAGGAACTCAACGGCCTGCTGTTCTACCCGGTGCAGTACGAAGGCGAAGAGATGTCGCCGAACGTGTTCTATACCGGTGCGGCGCCGAACCAGCAGGCGATCCCTGCGGTGGAATACCTGATGAGCGAAGAAGGCGGCGGCGCCAAGCGTTACTTCCTGTTGGGCACCGACTACGTGTACCCGCGCACCACCAATAAGATCCTGCGTTCGTTCCTGCATTCCAAAGGCGTGGCGGACAAAGACATCGAAGAGGTCTACACCCCGTTCGGCCATGCCGACTACCAGACCATCGTTGCCAACATCAAGAAATTCTCGGCCGGCGGCAAGACTGCGGTGATCTCCACCGTGAACGGCGACTCCAACGTGCCGTTCTACAAAGAGCTGGCCAACCAGGGCCTGAAAGCTACAGACGTACCGGTGGTGGCGTTCTCGGTGGGTGAAGAAGAACTGCGCGGCATCGACACCAAGCCGCTGGTAGGCAACCTCGCCGCCTGGAACTACTTCCAGTCAGTGGAGAACCCGGTGAACCAGAAATTCGTCGCCGACTGGAAAGCCTACGCCAAGAAACACAACCTGCCGGGCGCGGACAAAGCCGTGACCAACGACCCGATGGAAGCCACCTATGTTGGCATCCATATGTGGGCGCAGGCGGCCGAGAAAGCCAAGTCCACCGACGTCGACAAAGTGCGTGAAGCCTTGGCCGGGCAAACCTTCGATGCACCGTCGGGTTTCACCCTGACCATGGACAAGACCAACCACCACCTGCACAAGCCGGTGATGATCGGCGAAATCCAGGCCGATGGGCAGTTCTCGGTGGTGTGGCAGACCCAGGAGCCGATCCGCGCACAGCCGTGGAGCCCGTACATTCCTGGCAATGACAAGAAGCCGGATTACGCAGTGAAGAGTAACTAAAGCCCGACTCGGTCTAAATGTGGGAGCGGGCTTGCTCGCGAAAGCGGTGGATTAGTAACAGATGCATTGACTGACACACCGCATTCGCGAGCAAGCCCGCTCCCACAGTTTTGACCGTGCATGATCAGGACATTTTGTGATGCCCACTGCCCTCAAGCGCTTTTTCCTTACACTGGTGCTGTTGCTGCCCCTGGCCGCACACGCCGGCGACGCCGAAGACTTCCTGGCCGCCAACCCGGCCCAGCAAGCCAAGCTCCTCCAGGACTGGGCCGCCCAGCCCGACCCGGCGCGCATCGAGCTGGTGGACGCGCTGCAGCAAGGCCAACTCACGCTCAACGGTGAAGTGAAAACCGTACGCTTGAACAACCGCCTGCGTGGCCTGATCGACAACGTAAGGGCCAGCCAGCAACTGCTCGCCGCCGACCCCAAGGTACGCCTGGCGGCCGCGCAAACCCTGCAAAAAAGTGCGCAACCGGCGCAACTCAAATTCCTCGACCAACGCGTCGCCGCCGAAACCGACGAGGACGTGCACACCGCCCTCAGTCTGGCGCTGGCCAATCTGCAACTGGTCGACAGCGACCCCGCGGTGCGCCTGGCCGCCGTGCGTTTGCTCGGCAGCACCGGCGACCCGCTGGCGCGCACCCGTCTTGAGGCATTGCTTGCCCCGGGCGTTGAAACCGACGCCGCCGTGCACACCGCCGCCGAAACCAGCCTGGCCCAGGTCAAGCGCAAATTGATGATGGGTGAGATGCTCGGGCAGGCCTTCAGCGGCATGTCCCTGGGTTCGATCCTGTTGCTGGCCGCCTTGGGTCTGGCGATCACCTTCGGCCTGCTCGGCGTGATCAATATGGCCCACGGCGAGATGCTGATGCTCGGCGCGTATTCCACCTACGTGGTGCAACTGATGATGCAGCGCTATGTGCCGCAAGCCATCGAGTTCTACCCGTTGATCGCGCTGCCGGTGGCATTTTTTGTCACGGCCGCCATCGGCATGGCCCTGGAACGCACGGTAATTCGTCATCTCTACGGCCGCCCCCTGGAAACCCTGCTCGCCACCTGGGGCATCAGCCTGATGCTGATCCAGTTGGTGCGCCTGGTGTTCGGCGCGCAGAACGTCGAAGTGTCCAACCCCGCGTGGTTGTCCGGGGGCATTCAAGTGCTGCCCAACCTGGTGCTGCCCTACAACCGCATCGTGATCATTGCGTTCGCGCTGTGCGTGGTGGTGCTGACCTGGCTGCTGCTGAACAAGACGCGCCTGGGCCTCAACGTGCGCGCCGTTACCCAGAACCGCAACATGGCCGCCTGCTGCGGCGTGCCCACCGGGCGCGTGGACATGCTCGCGTTCGGCCTGGGCTCGGGCATTGCCGGCCTGGGCGGCGTGGCGCTGAGCCAGATCGGCAACGTCGGCCCCGACCTCGGCCAGAGTTACATCATCGACTCGTTCCTCGTCGTGGTACTCGGTGGCGTGGGCCAGCTGGCCGGCAGCGTGATGGCGGCCTTCGGCCTGGGCATCGCCAATAAAATCCTGGAGCCGCAGATCGGCGCCGTGCTCGGCAAGATCCTGATCCTCGCGCTGATCATTCTGTTTATCCAGAAACGCCCGCAAGGACTCTTCGCACTGAAAGGACGGGTGATCGACTGATGAACCAGCCACTGATGCTTACGGCCACGCAAAAGGCCGGTCCCAAGGCGACGATTGCCGCCGGTGCGATCATCCTGATCCTGCTGCTGGCCTTGCCGTTGTGCTCCCTGCTCTCGCCGGAAAACCCGCTGCACGTGTCGGCCTATACGTTGACACTGGTGGGCAAGATCTTGTGCTACGCCATCGTCGCCCTGGCGTTGGACCTGGTGTGGGGCTACGCCGGGATGCTCTCCCTCGGCCACGGTTTGTTCTTTGCCCTGGGCGGCTACGCGATGGGCATGTACCTGATGCGCCAGGCCGCCGGCGATGAATTGCCGGCGTTCATGACGTTCCTGTCGTGGACCGAATTGCCCTGGTACTGGGTCGGCACCCAGCACTTCCTCTGGGCCCTGTGCCTGGTGGTGCTGGCGCCAGGCGTGCTGGCGCTGGTATTCGGGTTCTTTGCCTTCCGTTCGCGGATCAAGGGCGTGTACTTCTCGATCATGACCCAGGCCCTGACCTTTGCCGGCATGCTGCTGTTCTTCCGCAACGAGACCGGGTTTGGCGGCAACAACGGCTTCACCAACTTCCGCAGCATTCTCGGCTTCGGTATCACCGAACCGGGCACGCGCGCGGTGTTGTTTATCGCCACGGTGCTGCTGCTGGTCACCAGCCTGTTCATCGGTTGGCGCCTGGCGCGCAGCAAGTTCGGCCGCGTATTGACCGCCTTGCGCGATGCCGAGAACCGCCTGATGTTCTGCGGCTACGACCCGCGTGGCTTCAAGCTGTTCGTGTGGGTGTTGAGCGCGGTGCTGTGCGGCTTGGCCGGGGCGCTGTATGTGCCGCAGGTGGGCATCATTAACCCCAGCGAAATGTCGCCGACCAACTCCATCGAGGCCGCCGTATGGGTGGCCCTCGGTGGACGCGGCACGCTGATCGGGCCGTTGCTCGGCGCCGGTGTGGTCAATGGCATGAAGAGCTGGTTCACCGTGGCCTTCCCGGAGTACTGGCTGTTCTTCCTGGGGGCACTGTTCATCATCGTCACCCTGTACCTGCCCAAGGGCGTCATCGGCCTGCTGAAGAAATGAGGAACGTCATGCTTGAACCTATTTTCGATGCAGGCAGCGGCCGCGATGCCATCGGCATTGGCCAGGCCGCGGGCAAGGGCCTTAACACGCGCCATGGCACCATCCTGAGCCTGGAAGACATCAGCGTCAGCTTCGACGGTTTCAAGGCGCTCAACGACCTTAACCTGTACATCGGCGTCGGTGAATTGCGCTGCATCATCGGCCCCAATGGCGCGGGCAAGACCACGCTGATGGACGTGATCACCGGCAAGACCCGACCCAGCCACGGCACCGCCTGGTTTGGCGAAAACCTCGACTTGACCAGCCTGAGTGAAGTGCAGATCGCCCAGGCCGGCATCGGCCGCAAGTTCCAGAAACCCACGGTGTTCGAAGCCCTCAGCGTGTTTGAAAACCTGGAGCTGGCGCAGAAGACCGACAAGTCGGTATGGGCCAGCCTGCGCGCGCACCTGAGCGGTGAGCAAAAGGACCGCATCGATGAAGTGCTCGACACCATTCGCCTCACGGCCTCGCTGCATCGCCAGGCCGGCTTGCTGTCCCACGGCCAGAAGCAGTTCCTGGAAATCGGCATGCTGCTGATGCAGGACCCCCAATTGCTGCTGCTGGACGAACCGGTGGCGGGCATGACCGACGCCGAAACCGAGTTCACCGCCGAACTGTTCAAGCGCCTGGCGGGCAAGCATTCGTTGATGGTGGTGGAGCACGACATGGGGTTTGTCGGCTCGATTGCCGACCATGTGACGGTGTTGCACCAGGGCAGCGTGCTGGCTGAAGGATCGCTGGAGCAGGTGCAGGCCGATGAGCGCGTGATCGAGGTGTATTTAGGACGGTGATCGTTCCCACGCTCCGCGTGGGAATGCATCCCGTGACGCTCTGCGTCACCATTGCGCAGGAGCGGGACGCGGAGCGTCCAAGGCGGCATTCCCACGCAGAGCGTGGGAACGATCAGCGGAGCGGGGGAACGATCATTGAGGAGGTTTTGAGAATGTTGCAAGTCGACAAGCTGCACCAGTACTACGGCGGTAGCCACATCCTGCGCGGGCTGTCGTTTGACGTGAAGATCGGCGAAGTCACCTGCCTGCTCGGCCGCAACGGCGTGGGCAAGACCACTTTGCTCAAGTGCCTGATGGGTTTGCTGCCGGCCAAGGAAGGCAAGGTGAATTGGGAAGGCCGCGCCATCACCAGCTTCAAGCCACACCAGCGCGTGCACGCAGGCATCGCCTACGTGCCCCAGGGTCGCGAGATTTTCGGGCGGCTGACCGTGGAAGAAAACCTGCTGATGGGGCTGTCACGCTTTCCCGGTTCGCAAGCCAAGGAAGTGCCGGCGTTTATCTACGAGCTGTTCCCGGTCTTGCTGCAGATGAAGCATCGGCGCGGCGGCGACCTGTCCGGTGGCCAGCAGCAGCAGTTGGCGATTGGCCGCGCCCTGGCCAGCCGTCCGCGCTTGCTGATCCTCGATGAACCCACCGAAGGCATTCAGCCCTCGGTGATCAAGGAGATCGGCGCGGTGATCAAGAAACTCGCCGAGCGCGGCGATATGGCGATCCTGTTGGTCGAGCAGTTCTACGACTTTGCCGCCGAACTGGCCGACCAGTACCTGGTGATGTCCCGTGGCGAAATCGTGCAGCAGGGACGTGGAGAAAATATGCAAAGCGAGGGTGTGCGTGGACTAGTTACCATCTAATCTTTGGCGTCCCGACAATAAGTACACACCATGAACCTGCCCGTTTCCCCTGCCCTGTTCACCCCCAGCTGGCACGCCGCGCTGGAACTCGGCTACGCGCGTTTCGGCGACACCACGCGCCCGGTGATGCGCCGCCACCTCGGCCCGCTGCGCGTGCAAAAACACCTGTACGCCGAAGGCCCCGAGGTGTGCCAGCACATCATCGTGCACCCGCCCGGCGGGATTGCCGGTGGCGATCGCCTGGACGTCAGCGCCCATGTCGGCGAAGGCGCCTGGGCCCAACTGACCAGCCCCGGCGCGGCCAAATGGTATCGCGCCAACGGCCCGGCCTATCAGCAGCTCGAACTCACCGTGGAGGCCGGCGCGACCCTGGAATGGCTGCCCCAGGAAACCATTGTGTTCAGTGCCGCCCAGGCCGAACTCACCACCCGCATCGAGCTGCAAGGCGATGCACGCCTGTTCTACTGGGACGTGGTCGCCCTCGGCCGCCCGGCCAGCGGCGAACGTTTTGAGCTGGGCCACTTTCAATCCCATCTGGATATCCGCCGTGACGGCCAGTTGCTCTGGCATGAGCGTCAGCGCATTGTCGGCAGCGATGGTTTGCTCGACTCGCCCATCGGCCTGGACGGGCAACCGGTGTTTGCCACGCTGTTGCTCACCGGCGAAATCGACAGTGACTTACTTGAACAATGCCGCGCCCTGCCCAATGCCGTGCGCGGGGATTTGACCCAACTGCCCGGCTTGCTGGTGGCGCGCTGCCTGGCCGGCGAAGCGTTGCTGGCGCGGGGTTGGTTGATTGATTTATGGCGGCTGTTGCGCCCTGCCGTACTCGGCAGGGAAGCGGTATCACCGAGAATCTGGAGCACATGAAGATCAAAAATGTGGGAGCTGGCTTGCCTGCGATTGCAGTGGGTCAAACACAACTGCACTGCCTGATACACCGTTATCGCAGGCAAGCCAGCTCCCACACTTGATCTCCATTGTATTTAAGAATGCATTTAAAGGACCTTGAACCATGGACCTGACCCCACGGGAAAAAGACAAACTGCTGATCTTCACCGCCGGTTTAGTCGCCGAACGACGCCTCGCACGCGGGGTAAAGCTCAACTACCCGGAAACCATCGCCTACATTTCGGCGGCCCTGATGGAAGGCGCCCGCGATGGCCGCACCGTGGCCGACCTGATGCACTACGGCACGACCTTGCTCAGCCGTGAACAGGTCATGCAAGGCATCCCGGAAATGATCCCGGATATCCAGGTGGAAGCCACGTTTCCCGACGGCACCAAGCTGGTGACCGTGCACCAGCCCATCGCGTGAGGCCCGGCCATGATTCGTGAGGCAACCGAGAACGACCTGCCGGCGATCCGCGACATCTACAACGATGCGGTGCTCAACACCACGGCGATCTGGAATGAACAACCGGTGGACCTGGACAACCGCCTGGCCTGGTTCAATGCGCGCCAGGCCCTGGGTTATCCGATCCTGGTTGCAGTCGAAAACGCTGAGGTTACCGGCTACGCCTCGTTCGGCGACTGGCGACCCTTCGAGGGTTTCCGCTACAGCGTCGAGCACTCGGTGTACGTGCGCAACGACCAACGCGGCAAGGGCCTGGGCCCGCGCCTGATGCAAGCCCTGATCGAACGCGCGCGCGCCTGCGGCAAGCATGTCATGGTCGCGGCAATCGAAAGTGGCAACCACCCCTCGATCCGCCTGCATGAACGCCTGGGCTTCATCACCACCGGGCAGATGCCCCGCGTGGGCATCAAGTTCGGCCGCTGGCTGGACCTGACCTTTATGCAATTGGCCCTGAACCCGGGCGCCGAACCGCCCAAGGAGTGACATCGATGAACGCCGCGCAACTGCGTCGAGTCAATGCTGAAAGTTTTGCCCACTACCGCCTGGGCTTGATCGAGCTGCTGCTGGATGCGGTCAGGCACGGCGCTTCGGTCGGGTTCATGGCCGACTTCGACGAGGCCCAGGCACGCGACTATTTGCACAGCGTGCAGGCCAGCATCGAAGACGCCAGCCTGTTGCTGTGGGTGGTGGTGCGTGACGAGCAGGTCATCGCGAGCGTGCAGTTGGCGCTGTGCCAGAAAGCCAACGGCCTGAACCGCGCCGAGGTGCAAAAGCTGCTGGTGCACAGCAGCGCCCGCCGCCATGGTCTCGGCCAGCAATTGATGAACGCCCTGGAACTCGCCGCGCGCCAGCACCAACGCGGCCTGCTGTACCTGGACACCGAAGCCGGCTCGCCTGCCGAAGCCTTCTACCAGTCGCTGCACTACACCAAGATCGGTGAACTGCCCGACTACTGCCAAAGCCCGGACGGGCGCTACAGCCCGACCGCCATCTACTACAAGACCCTGGGGCAACCTGCATGATTCCTGGTGAATATCAGATCCAGCCTGGCGACATCGAACTCAACGTCGGCCGGCGCACCGTCACCCTCGGCGTGGCCAACAGCGGCGACCGGCCGATCCAGGTGGGTTCGCACTATCACTTCTTCGAGACCAATGACGCGCTGACGTTTGACCGCGCGGCGAGTCGGGGCATGCGCCTGAATATTCCGGCGGGCACGGCGGTGCGGTTTGAGCCGGGGCAGAGCCGGGAGGTGGAGTTGGTGGATTTGAGTGGGGGACGGCGGGTGTTCGGGTTTGCGGGGCGGATCATGGGCGACCTTTAGGGCCTCATCGCAGGCAAGCCAGCTCCCACATTTTGAATGTATTCGCAGATCAAAATGTGGGAGCTGGCTTGCCTGCGATAGCGATCTCACATTCAACACAATTTCTCAGAGCTCACACACATGAAAATCAGCCGCCAAGCCTACGCCGACATGTACGGCCCCACCGTCGGTGACAAGGTCCGTCTGGCCGACACCGAGCTGTTCCTGGAAGTCGAGCAGGACTTCACCGTCTATGGCGAAGAGGTCAAGTTCGGCGGCGGCAAGGTCATCCGCGATGGCCAGGGCCAGAGCCAGTTGCTCGCCCATGAAGTGGTCGACACCCTGATCACCAACGCGCTGATCATCGACCACTGGGGCATCGTCAAGGCCGACGTCGGCCTGAAGAGCGGCCGCATCCACGCCATCGGCAAGGCCGGCAACCCGGACATCCAGCCCGGCGTGACCATGGCCATCGGCGCCAGCACCGAAGTGATCGCCGGCGAAGGCATGATCCTTACCGCCGGCGGCATCGACAGCCACGTGCATTTCATCTGCCCGCAGCAGATCGAAGAAGCGCTGACCAGCGGCGTCACCACCATGATCGGCGGTGGCACCGGGCCCGCCACCGGCACCAACGCCACCACCTGCACCTCGGGCCCGTGGCACCTGGCGCGCATGCTCCAGGCCAGCGATTCGTTCCCGATGAACATCGGCTTCACCGGCAAGGGCAACGCCAGTTTGCCCGAACCGTTGATCGAACAGGTCAAGGCCGGTGCCATCGGTTTGAAGCTGCATGAAGACTGGGGCACCACGCCCGCCAGCATCGATAATTGCCTGAACGTTGCCGACCAATACGACGTGCAGGTGGCGATCCACAGCGACACCCTCAACGAATCCGGCTTCGTCGAAACCACCCTCGCCGCGCTCAAGGGCCGCACCATTCACACCTACCACACCGAAGGTGCCGGTGGCGGCCATGCGCCGGACATCATCAAGGCCTGTGGCTTGCCCAACGTGCTGCCCAGCTCGACCAACCCGACGCGGCCTTTCACGCGCAACACCATCGACGAACACTTGGACATGCTGATGGTCTGTCACCATCTTGACCCGAGCATTGCCGAAGACGTGGCCTTCGCCGAAAGCCGTATCCGCCGCGAGACCATCGCCGCCGAAGACATCCTGCACGACCTCGGCGCGTTCTCGATGATCAGCTCCGACAGCCAGGCCATGGGCCGCGTCGGCGAGGTGATCACGCGCACCTGGCAAACCGCCGACAAGATGAAACGCCAGCGCGGCGCCCTGCCCGGCGACGGCCCGGGCAACGACAATTTCCGCATCAAGCGCTACATCGCCAAGTACACCATCAACCCGGCGATCACTCACGGTGTCAGCCATATCGTCGGTTCCATCGAAGTCGGCAAATGGGCCGACCTGGTGTTGTGGCGACCGGCGTTTTTCGGCGTCAAGCCGACGTTGATCCTCAAGGGCGGCGCCATTGCTTCCAGCCTGATGGGCGACGCCAACGCGTCGATTCCCACGCCGCAACCGGTGCACTACCGCCCAATGTTCGCCAGCTTCGGCAGCTCGCTGCACGCCACCAGCCTGACCTTTATCAGCCAGGCCGCCCAGGACGCCGGATTGCCCGAGGCCCTGGGGTTGAAAAAGCAGATCGCCGTGGTCAAGGGGTGCCGCGATGTGCAGAAAACCGACCTGATCCACAACGATTACCTGCCGGATATCGAGGTGGACCCGCAGACCTATCAGGTCAAGGCCGACGGCGTATTGCTGTGGTGCGAGCCGGCCGAGGTGCTGCCGATGGCGCAGCGTTATTTTTTGTTTTAACAGCCCTTGTTCAAGGCTGCAGTGCCGCCTGTTCGGCGCGGGTCAGGGTCTTGATCAGCTCCGCTTCGGCAAATTCAAGCTCCCCCTGCAAGCCCTTGGATCTGCTTTCAAACTCGTTGGCGGGAAGGCTCCCTGTGTCCAACCTGTCGTGCAGCTCGGCCAACTGATCGTGAAAGGGCTGACTCATCGCCTGGAAACGTTCGGGGTATTTCTGGGTCAGGTATTCCTGCCAGAAATCCCTCGACACCAGGGACTGAAACTCCTCGGGCGAGCCATCGAGCGCCAGAATGCGCTCGCAGGTTTCATCCAGTGTTTGCTCGCTGACCCCGGCCAGCCCGGTATACCGCCCCCCTTGTGCCTGTGCAGGCAGATCCAGACGGTCAGGCGCTTTCAGGCCCAGCCGATACGCCAGACTGATCTCCACCTCTTCCAGCCCTTCAATTCTTTGCTGGCGTTGCAGCGGCGTCAGGCCCGGCTGGTTCTCGATCGTCTCGATACGCTTCTGGATGTCCGCCTGGATGGTTTTGTCCACCTCGTCCAGGCGAAACAGCCCGCGCGACAACTTCATCAGCGCCAGCCCCTGGGTCTGGTCGCTGGCCTGCAAGCGCGCCTTGTGCACCATGGCCATGATCTCCACATTGCTGAACGATAACGCCGCCCGGTCGCAACAGGTCGCCGCACCGGCCCAATCGAACATCCGCCCGCGCAGCGCATCGGCAGCGTCGGTCTGTTGGGAAATGGTGTCGATAACTTCCCAGACCCGGCCTTGCAAGTCCTCGTGCCATGCGCCGCCCGTATCCAGGTCCCTAAGCATGCGCATGAAGCCATCCGAACCCGGCTGCGCGCGCAGGGCCAACCACTGCGCCCGGCGCGTGGCGCGTTGTGCGTCAGTCAAGCCGCTGGTCCAGCGTTCAAATTCCGCACCTGCAACCAATTCGCCCGCGGCGCGGGTCGATTGACCCAGTGCGGTTGCCACCAGCAGCGTGGTGCTGTCCGGCTGTGGCAACCCGGCCCGTTGCAGCCGCTGGTGATAATCGCGCACCTGCTGCAAGGTCTGCTCCGTCAGCGGGTTATCGGCCAGTTGGATAGCAGAGCTCAAGCGCGCCGACCTGGCCAACTGCGCATCCGGGGGCGCGATAAGTGCGTCCGGCAAGTGGGTAATCGCGTTGCCATTGAGGTTGATGTCGTTCAAAAGCGGTTGCTCGCCGAGGCCCTCAGGAACGCGATCGATGCCGGTGCGGCTCATGCTCAACACGCGCAGATCGCTGATTTGCCCCAGGTCCGGGGTGATACCCAACGGGTTGCCGTCCAGCGACAGTGCGCGCAGCGTCACGCGTTCTGCCAGGATCTGCGCGGTCTGCGGTGTCAGGCGTATACGGTTGTTGTGCAGGAACAGGCGTGTGAGGCCGCGCATCTCACCCAGTGCCGGCGGCAGTTCGCGCAGCCGGTTGTTGGACAGGTCGACCCAGCGCGCGTCGCGATAGCGGGCGAGAAAGCCCTCGGGCGACGCACTCAGGCCCATGCCGCTCAACTTGAGCGAACCCACATGACTGAAATCCGCCTCCAGGTCCGGCAGGCTCGGCAGACGCAGGCCGCTCAGGTCCAGCTCGTAGCCGATGGGAGTGCCGTCGTAGGCCAACTGCTGCGGCGTCTCGCGTTTCCAGCAACTGAGGATGCGCGCCCTGGCCAGGTAACGGTCGTCACGGGTCGCAGCGTTTGCCTGCAGCCGGTCTGTGCGCACATAACGCTGCATCGGAGCATCGCCGGAAAACGCCCAGGCATTGAGCTGATCGGTCAATGTAGCAAAGGCTTGCTCGCGAGCAATCAAACGCGCGTCGCCACCCTCGCCCAGGCTCCAGATATATTCCCGTGCCTGTTTGATGTTGAATTGTGGAAACAGGCGTTGAGTCTTGGCAATCAGCGGCGTTTCAACGGCAAAGTTATCGCCGTTGGTGTCCAGCACCAGCTCGGGATGCTGGGTCTGCAAATTTCGCCAGTAGCGGTCCAGCGCATCACCGTAACTCAGCAATCCGGGGTTGTGGGTGATGGCCGTGGCCCGATTGATTCGCACCATCACCTCAAGCTGCTCCGGCGCAGGTTCCAGGTGATGCGCAGGGATAGAGGTCAGGCGGTTATTTCTCAGATTGAGCGTGGTCAACTCGGTTTGCGCGCCCAGGCCGCGCGGCCATTGCTCCAGCTGACTGTTACTGAGATCGACATACTCAAGCTTTGGCTGAGCGCTGAAATCGGGGGCAAGACTCAACCGGTTGTAGCCCAGGTCCAGCCGGCGTAGCGCTGGCAGCGCGCCGAGTTGTTGGACGCTCTGCGGCGTCAGGCGAATGGAGTTGCTTCTGAGCGACAGGCGCGTCAGGTCGGACAGTTGACCGATCGACGGCGGCAGCTCGGTCAGCCCCGCGCTGTTGATGCGCAGTTCCTTGAGCCGCTTGAAGTTATTCAGAAACGTCTGCGCGTCGGCGTTCCAGTTAATTGTTTTAAGCTCTAACGTTTCAACATGGCTGAAATCGGCACTCAATGCCGGCAGACTGATCGGCCTGTTCGGTGTGATCGTCAACTCTTTGGTTTGCCTGCGCCAGCAGCGTTTTATCTCCCGCGCCAACGCGCCGGCAGTCCCATCGCCAGTGCGCGTCCACTGGTGCAGGTCTTGCTTGAGCTTCTGATACTCGGCCTCCAGGCGAGACAGACCACCGCGCACGTCCGTGCCCAACGACTCGATAAACGCCTCCACGCCGGCGTCATCCAGGCCAGGAAACAGCCGCCGCGCCCGCGCCTGCGGCGTGCGGAACAGATTGCCGGCCTGGGTCACCCACTGATCCAAACCGGGACCACCGCCCAACAGGCGCATCGAGGGGTCATAGGCCGGTTTGCGCACCGGGTGTTCGGCCAGCACCGTGCGCAGCGGTGCGCGCGGCAACGGCGATTGCCGGATCCGTGACTTGAGCTGCGCCACTTCGCTCACACCCATGGCCTGGCGCTCTTCGGCGCTGAGCAGGTGCCAGGTGGCGGTGTAGAAATCCCTTGGCATGGGGCCTTCAAACAGGCCGTTGTCGCGCAGCACCAGGGTCCTGCGGTTGTTGGCATCCGGCGAGCCGATGGCGTCCAGCAACTCGCCGCCTTGGGAATGGTGACGCAGCTCGATGCGACGGCCGCGACGCCAGCCGGGCAAGGTTTCCAGGGTGCGCAGCGCCAGACGCTGACTGTCGAGGGTGCCGGGTGTCTCGTCGAACAGGCCCTCGTACGCGCGGGCCACGCGGTCTTCCTGGGCGTGCCAGCGCGCGTGGGCATCGAGGGTTTCGGGCAATTCGCCACGGGTGCGCAATGCATGCAGTTCTTCAGGGCGGGTGCCTTTAAGCAAATGCTCGGCCATTGACGCCGGCAGGCCGGGGTAGCGTTCGATCAGGCGAATCGCGTCCGGATCATCGGTGCCGGCACGCGTCTGATAACGCTCTTGGGCGAGCATGTCCTGAAAAATTTCGACCTGATCCGCCAGGTAGTCGCGCAACAGGCCGGCGCGCTGCTCCAGGCTGTCCTCGGCACGTCCTGGAAACTCCGACAACGTGGGGTCGTCATCCTGCAGGGTATACAGCACTTGTTGCAGCAATTCGCCGCGCTGCAGGCCGCCGTCCCCGAGGACTACGGCACGCCGGCCGCCCCGGTTGGTGGCGCCAGGGCCCCAGAGTTTGCGACCCGCATACTCGAATACCCAGGGGGGCATGTCTGGCAACATACCGCGACGCAGCAACAGATCCATTTGCAGGCCCACATCGGCCTGGCCGTAAACCGCCGGGTCGGTGCTTTTCATCTGCGTCACAAAACGCTTGAGTTCGTCTTTGATGCGCAAGCGCTTGAGACTCTCGCAGAGTGCCAACGGCACCGGCTCCACGTCGACATGCCCGGCCCGCAGTGTCTCGCTGTCGACACCGCTCGCCAGGCGCGCCTGCTGCAAGCGCTCGCTACTCAGGCCGTCGGCCGGTTGCCCGAGGCGGCGCAGCACGGTGTTGTCGTCCCAGGTCAGCGGGTCTTCGCCTTCGTGTTGCCAGCCGCCTTCGTGATTGTGTTCGAGCAAGGGTGCGTAGGCGTCGCGCCGGGTAGGGTGCTCAATACGGTATTGCTCGGTCTGCGGGTCTTTCTTGACCAGGTAGTGATCGCCTTCGTGAGGCAGCACGGTAGCACCGAAATGTTCGTGAAGGCCCAGCGCATCAGGCGTGGACTCGGGATCGAGGCGTACAGGCGCCTTGTACGGCGTCAGATCGGTTTTCCACAATTTGCGTTCACCCGACGCGAGGGTCACCGGTTTGACCCCATCGAGCACAGCAGGCGCCTTGAGCGCCTTGCCCAGCGCCGCGCCACCCGCCGCCATCACCCCGATCAAGGCGAGGTTTTCGGCCACATCGGTCAAGTGCGCCAAGGCGGCTTCGCGGTCACCTTCGTGCCATTCGATCACCCCTTCGAAGGTTTCGTAGAGCAATTGCGCGGCCATCACCGCCATCATCACTTCGCCCAGGCCCGGCACCAGCATCGACACCAGGTTAAGCGCCAGCAGCCCGGCAGATTCAAGGGCAGCGATTTTCTCGGCTCGCACCCGCGCATCCACATCGGCAGTGGGCACCGCGTGACTGCGAGCGTCAGCGATCAACTTGTCGCGCAGCTTGAGGAAGTTGTCCGGGAACAGGTCGACGTTGTCATCCCATAGCTCGCCCTTGGACAGTACGCGGATGTAGAAATTTGGGTTTTCAATCGGCACACGCGGTGCCTGGGGCTTGGGCGGCAGCTCTTTGGGTTCGAGCGTGACGGTCACGATCGACAAAACAAACGGCAGCACAAAGCGCATGATGGGGGAGCGCCACATTACGAAAGGATCACCCGGCGCATCCGGGGCGTCCTGGGTCAGGCGGCGAAAATAGGTGGGTTGGTCGGCATAGGCCAGGAACGGCAAAATGAACTGCTGGTAAGGCGTGAGTTGCGCGCCCACCGCGCCCGCCATCAGTTGCCGGGTCAGCGCCTCTTCCATGGCCTGGCGGCTTTCGTATTTTTTCAGCGGTTGTTGCGGGTCGTGCGGGATATACAGCAGCACTTGCCTGGCCTCGCCGTACTTTTGCACCGGCACGAACACCGTGCAGCCGTGCAGGCGCAGGCCCATGATGCTCAAGTCGCTGAACCACACCGGTTTGCCGTCGGCGCGGACATCACGCCGGCCGGCAACCACCTCGCCGATCATCCGGTAGTCGTCAGGGCCGATGTCGTTTTTGAGCAGCGCCAGGTAGGCGGCCGCTTGCAACGCATCCTTCTGGGCCTGCACCACCTTGCGCTGCAAGGCGTCGGCAGCGGCGGTATCGGTGGGCAGCAAAAAGTCCTTGAGGAAGGTCTGGTACTTCGCGCCGATATCCAGACCTCGGCACAGCGTGAGAAAATCCGCCACGCTCAGAACAGTGTCGACCGGCGCGGCGTCGGTTTGCCGACCACTGCGAAACCGTGATGACCTGTCGAACGCTCCAGGCTCGCATTCAGAGGCTTCAAAGTTGTGCAGCGCCGCCTGCAACAGCGACAGGGTCAGCACGGAAAAATGTCCGGCACGGATGTCCAGGACGCCGATTTCAAGCGGTTTGTGCAGGTGCACGAACGTGCGGTCCACATCCAGCTCAACCTTGTACTGGGTCTTGAGCGCCTGTTGCAGCAGCGGCCGAGCGAAGGTGTCGACGTCCTGCAATGGCGCCATGGCCTCATCCACCGCTTGCTGTGACAGCGCGGCGGTCTCGTTGTAGCGCTTGAGTTGCGTGCGCTGCGCATCGCTCAGGGTGGCGAGCCAATCGACATGGCCGGTGTCGGCGCGCCTGAAAGTCTGGCGATTGCGTTCGTGCGTGGCGGGCAGCCACGCAGGAATCTTGTCTTTGATGATTTCGTAGTCGGCGGTCAGCGGTTCGCCGAGCGCGGAAACTGCAGGTGTATCGGGCATGGAGTCACTCCTGTTCAAACGGAGTGACAGATGACCATGCCCGGTAACCGAAGCTGCGGTAGGTAGTTAAGCGCCTGCGGGCTTTGCGCCTGCGACGTTAGAAGTTCTCTCGCGGGTCAAACGCGGCTTTGCGCGCCAGTTCCTGCCACAGCGCCTTGACCTCCTCGTCGCTGACCTTGGGCATCACAGCCTTGAGCTGGATGTACAGGAAACCGCGCTGCCCGGCCTTGTTCAGCAACCCGTGGCCCTTGGCGCGCATGCGCTGGCCGTTCTGGCTGCCGGCCGGCACCTTGAGGTTGATCTTGCCGGTGAGGGTCGGCACCGCCACTTCCGTGCCCAGCGCCAATTCCCACGGCGCCAGGGGCAGGTTGATGATCAGGTTTTCATCGTCCACTTCAAATTTAGGGTGCGGCGCAAACTTGATGATCAGGTACAGGTCGCCATTTGCCCCGCCACCGATACCCGGCGCGCCCTGCGCCTTGAGGCGGATGCGCTCGCCGTCGGCCACGCCGGCGGGGATCTTCACGTTCAGGCTCTTGGTGGTGTTGCTCACATGCCGGCCCGAGGCGTCGTACTGCGGCACCTGGAAGCTGATCTGCTTGGACTCGGTGGACAGCGTCTCTTCCAGGGACACGGTCAACTGCATCTCCACGTCCTGGCCCTTGCGCCCGGTGGGGCGGCGCTGGCCGCCGCCGAAGGCATCGCTGCGGTTGCCGAAGATCGAGCTGAAAAAGTCCGAGAAGTCCTCGGTGCCCGCGCCGCCGCCAAAGCCGCCACGGCTCTGCCAGCCCGGCGGGCCCTGGAACGGCTGGCCATGCTGGCCATATTTGCGCAGCTCGTCGTATTCGGCGCGCTTGTCGGCGCTCTTGAGCGCCTCATAGGCTTCGGACGCGTCCTTGAACTTGGCTTCGGCGTCTTTTTCCTTGCTGACGTCCGGGTGGTACTTGCGCGCCAGCTTGCGGTAGGCCGCCTTGATTTCCTTGTCGTCAGCCGTGGGCTCGACGCCAAGTATCTTGTAGTAGTCTTTGAAATCCATCGGGGTTTCACCATCCTTTAATCGAGATCGCACCGCACGCGGGCCCAAGGTGCGTTGGTCTGCACGTGTCGAGTCTTGGGGCCGGGGAGCGTCAAAGTGTTATCGGCGCTTGCCGTATGCAACGGATGTGGGGGCAAATCCCCAGGTTTCAAGCACGATTTAACGGATGGTCGGCCTACGCATCCGCCGTCGACTGGCATACACTGCGCGGCCGTTTTTCAACCGGAACCTGATTGTCATGGAAAACTCCTCCCCAGCCCGTGCCTGCGGTATCGACTTCGGCACGTCCAACTCCACCGTCGGCTGGATTCGTCCCGGCATGGAAACGCTTATCGCGCTGGAGGACGACAAAATCACCCTGCCGTCGGTGGTGTTCTTCAACTTCGAGGAGCGCCGCCCGGTGTACGGTCGCCTGGCCCTGCACGAGTACCTGGAAAACTACGAAGGCCGCTTGATGCGCTCGCTCAAGAGCCTGCTGGGTTCCAAGCTGATCAAGCACGACACCAGCGTGCTCGGCACCGCGATGCCGTTCACCGACCTGCTGGCGCTGTTTATCGGCCAGCTCAAGAGCCGCGCCGAAGCCACCGCCGGCCGTGAGTTCGAAGAAGTGGTGCTGGGCCGGCCGGTGTTTTTCGTCGATGACGACCCGATGGCCGACCAGGAAGCCGAAAACACCCTGGTCGACGTGGCGCGCAAGATCGGCTTCAAGGACATCTCGTTCCAGTACGAGCCGATTGCCGCGGCCTTCGACTACGAGTCCACCATCGCCAAGGAAGAGCTGGTACTGATCGTCGACATCGGCGGGGGTACCTCAGACTTCTCGCTGGTGCGCCTGTCGCCGGACCGTCGCCACAACGACAACCGCCAGGACGACATCCTCGCCACCGGCGGCGTGCACATCGGCGGTACCGACTTCGACAAGCAACTCTCCCTGGCCGGCATGATGCCGCTGTTCGGCTACGGCAGCCGCATGAAAAGCGGCGCCTACATGCCCACCAGCCACCACATGAACCTCGCCACCTGGCACACCATCAACTCGGTGTACTCGCAGAAATCCCAACTGGCCCTGGGCAGCATGCGCTACGACATCGAAGATACCGGCGGCATCGACCGCCTGTTCAAGCTGATCGAACAGCGCGCCGGGCACTGGCTGGCGATGGAAGTGGAAGAAACCAAGATCCAACTGACCCACGCCGACAGCCGCCATGTGCCGCTCGACCGCGTGGAACCGGGTCTTAGCGTCGACCTTACGCGGGCACTGTTCGAGTCGTCCATCGACAACCTGCTGGAGCGTGTGCGCAATAGCGTCACGCAATTGCTCAATGACGCCTCGGTGGACGTAGCCCAGGTGGACACCGTGTTCTTTACCGGCGGCTCCAGCGGCATCCCGGCGCTACGCCACAGCATCTCGGCGATGCTGCCGAATGCGCGGCATGTGGAAGGGAATATTTTCGGCAGTATCGGCAGTGGGTTGGCGATTGAGGCGAGCAAGCGGTACGGCAGCTGACTTCCAGACACCATGAATCCATGTGGGAGCTGGCTTGCCTGCGAATGCGGTGGATCAGTCAGAGCAGTATTGACTGACACTGCGCATTCGCAGGCAAGCCAGCTCCCACATTTTGATCTGCGTACATCCGCCAAAACCTGCCCACACAAAGCACGCGTCTGAATGTTGTAACCAACCCGCCGTGCGCCTTGCACGATTTCCATGATGAAGCTTATAGTCCGCCGGTCGTCCAAAAAGCGACCGGGTTTGGCGACCTGAAACCACGGTTCAGAAAGCGTCTGCACATACGAGCAGTCGTTTTCAAATTAGATAATCCACCTGAACCTGGAGCTTTAATTTTATGACTCGCTACATGCCCCTAACCGGCCACGACTGCACCATCCCCGCGCTAACCATCGACACCCAAGCCCCACTCGACGTCCTTCTCGACGCCGCTGCCTACCGCATTCGCGCGGTGACACAGTTATTGGAAAACATCGCCTTTCGAGAAGAACTCAGCAGTGATGCCGTGGTACTCCACGACTTCGCGCAACTGCTGGCCATCCCATTGCGGGATGGGTGCGATTTGATGGATGTGATTGGGCGCAGGTTAAGTCCGCAAGCGGCCTAAGCGGAAACAGGGCGGCTTCCAGCCGCCCTGCCGCAAGGCTCATTAGCCGTGATAAATCGCCCAGAGTCCCAGGAATGTCAGGCACCACAAGACCACACCCGGCACGATTACCAAGTAGTTCCACGGGTTAAAGCGATCATTGCTTTGCCCCTCGGGATCGCCCGCCGCAAAGTTGATCAGGCCTTGGCATTGCGAAATGATGTAAGCGCACACCGGCGTCCCCAGCAGCGACAGATTTTGGTAGGCGTGCCAACTATCGATCCGCCCAGCGGCGGCGTCGAAAAGATTCGCGCCTACGGTCACCACGACGAAAACCGTCGCCCACTGCTCGAAGTCAAAATCGAACTTTCGACCGCTGCGAGCAACGCGATCATCTGCACGGCGGTACAGCTGATGCATAAAGAAAATGAAGAAAAAGGCGCGCGCCAAAGGCCAGATATCTACCTGATTAATTTTCTTGTACAAGCTCCAGTTTTTATACGCCCAAACATAGGTATACAGCCCAAAACTGAGCAGGCCGAGGATCAGCAGCTTCCTTTTGGAAATCACATAGAACTCGGACGATGTCCTTAGCACGTCGGTCAACTCCGCCGTCGGGGGAGCGTAGATATTGTCGGTCACCGCTTACTTCCCTCTAATTCCATTTAAAGTCCACCAGGCAAAAGCGCCTCAGTCAGCGCATCAAACCATCCCACCCAACTTCAGCTCACTTTTGAGATACGCATAGTAAATCGGCCCCGCCACCACCCCCGGCAAACCAAACGCAGCTTCAAACACCAGCATCGCCAACAACAATTCCCACGACTTGGCGCTGATTTGCCCACCCACGATCCGCGCGTTGAGAAAGTATTCAACCTTGTGGATAACAATCAGATACCCCAACGCCGCCACCGCCACCCAGATCGACAGCGACAGCGCGACGATGGTGATCAGGGTGTTGGACATCAGGTTGCCGATCACCGGAAGCAGGCCGAGCAGGAAGGTGAGGACGATCAGGGTTTTGGTCAGCGGCAGGTGGATCCCGCACAGCGGCAGCACCACGGCCAGGAATACGGCGGTGAAGGCGGTGTTGAGCGCGGCGATCTTGATTTGGGCGAAGACGATGTTGCGAAAGGCTTGGACCAGCAGGTGCAGGCGGTCGAACAGGGCGGCGGCCAGGGGTTTGCGCTTGGTCAGGTCGGGCACGCGCTGCAGGGCGATGATGGCGCCGAGCACCATGCCGATCAGCAGGGTGACGAACATGTGGGCGGCATCCTTGCCCACCAGTTGCAGTTCGCTCAGGTGTTTGCTCAGCCAGTCGCCGATGGCCACGCGGAATTCGGCGGCGCTGGCGGGCAGGTAGGCATCGAGGAACGGCGGCAACTGGCCGCGCGCACGGTCGACCACGCCCATGAATTTGTCGAGGGAAGCCCCGGGGTTTTCCGCTTCGTGGAGCAGGAAGCTGATGGCGCCGGCAAAGATCAAGGCCAGCACGCTGACGATCAGGGTGCCGAGCAAGGCCACCGCCAGCCAGCGCGCGCGGCGGCCCTCGATCAGACGTTGCAGTTGTGGGGTGAGCATGTTGACCAGTTCATACACCAACAGCCCGGCCAACAGGCTGGGCAGCAATTTGAGCGGCAGTACAAGCAGCAATCCGCCGAAAATGATGATGTAGCTGGCCAGCAACAACACATGACGCTGAGAAAACGTTGGCATACAGCCTCAAAACGAGCGGCGTTAAAGGATGTGTAGGAGCGAGCTTGCTCGCGAAAAAACGCAAGGACGCCGCGTTTTAGTCTGAATGCACGCGTTATCGTTCAGGTTTTTCGCGAGCAAGCTCGCTCCTACAGGGGGCTGTGTGCGAGTGTCGCAGCCTTCTATGGCCTTGGGCTATTATTTCTTCAGGCAGCCGCTCATAAAGGCTTTGCGCGCATCACCGGCCAGCGCTTTGTTCTTGGCGTCGGCATTGCAATCCTTCATCTTTTGCTGCTGCGGGGTGAGGGTTTTGGCGTCGTTGGCCGCCGGGGCCGACAGGCAGGTTTTCATGAAGGCCTTGCGCTCGTCGCCCTTGAGCGTCTTGGTAGTGGCTTCGGCGTTGCAGGTGGTCATTTTGTTTTGCTGGGCGGTGGCGGCAAATCCCTGGGAACACAGCAGCAGGCCCGTCATCAACAGCGCGGTTCGCAGCATCTTCATGGCGTTTTCTCCCTGTTACCGGGCCGAGAGGCACGGTCTTTCGAGAGTGTAGTCAAACCCTGTTACACCTTCCTGCGCAGACAAGGGATAATCCCCGTCCGTTACGCTGCTCGGCGAAATTCATGCAATACGCTTATCCCCTGCTGGCCATTTTTATCTGGGCCGGCAACACCGTCGTCAACAAGCTGGCCGTGGGTTCGATATTTCCCGCCGAGATCGGTTTTTACCGCTGGCTGCTGGCGGCGCTGCTGTTTACGCCGTTCATTATCAAACCCGTGATCGCCAACTGGCCGCTGATCCGCCCAAACCTGGGCAAGGTCTTCATCCTCGGCGTGCTGGGCATGGCGGTGTACCAGAGCCTGGCGTATTACGCCGCCACGCTGACCAGCGCCACCAACATGGGCATCATCCTGTCGCTGATGCCCTTGATGGCCCTGACGGCAGCCATCATCAGCCTCGGCCAGCGCCTGACCTATGGCGCGCTGGCCGGTGCGGTGCTGTCATTCGCCGGCGTGGTCGTGGTGGTGTCGGCCGGCAGCCTCGGCGCGCTGTTGCAGCATGGCGTCAACCTGGGCGACGGCATGATGCTGATCGCGACCCTGGCTTACGCGGTCTACAGCACCCTGCTGAAAAAATGGCAGCTGCGCCTGCCGCCCCTGGTGTTGCTGTACCTGCAGGTGCTGGTGGCGGTGGTGGTGTTGTTTCCGCTGTTCCTGTTCTCGGCAAAAACCGGGTTGGGCTGGGCGAATATCCCGCTGGTGCTGTATGCGTGCCTGCTGGCCTCGATGCTCGCGCCACTTTCGTGGATGCATTCGGTGAAGACCCTGGGTCCGAGCCGCACTACGCTGTTTTTCAATCTGCTGCCGTTGCTCACCGCGCTGATTGCGGCGGTGGTGTTGAAGGAAGCGCTGGCGTTGTATCACCTTGTGGGCGGCTTGCTGACGTTGGGTGGGGTGGTCTTGTCGGAGCGTTGGACTGTGCCGATCAAGCGCATGGCAAGCACTGCTTGAACGCGGTCAACCTGTGGGAACGCGAACCACCATTACACCCCGGCGGCCTTCAGCCTCTGTGCATGTTCCACGAACAAGCGGATCGGCTCCGCGCCCTTGCCCACCAGCCCCAGGGACTGGTTGACGATATCAAAATGGTCCAACGCGTAATCGTCACCGATGACCCTTCCCAAGTGTGAACTGTAGCGCCCCACCATCCCGTCGCACTGGCCCTTTTCACGCACAAAGCTGCGGGCGAACAGGCGGCAGCTGCGGTGCGTGCCGTCGAACAGGTTGCGGCCACGGTCGGTGATGCCCGGCTGCAAGGTGCCGGACCACGAGTAATAGCGCACGCCATTGACCTCCTCCAGGCCCTGCCCGCCCCACATGGCGGGCAGTCCTTGTGGGTATTGACGGTTGAACAGCGCCACGCCCTCGCTGGTGAGCGAATGGTGGGACGCCTGCAGATCCGCCTTGAACCGCGGCCCGCGATAGCCGGTTTCCAGCACGCCCATTACCCAGGCGACGAGATGAAACAGCGCGCTCATGATCCGCCCCTTCACGCCGTCGATGGGGTAATGGCGATGGATATGGTCGGCCAGTTCCGAGCCATGGTTGGGCCCGGCCACCGAGGTCACCGAGGCCACCCACTCCGGGCGCTTGGCAGCCGCATAGCGCGCGGTCAGCGCTCCCTGGCTGTGGCCGATCAGGTTGACCTTGTCGGCGCAGGTTTCGCGGCGAATGCGCTCGATCTGCACCAGCAATTGCTCGCCACGCACCTCGCTGGAATCGAGCGGCGCCACCTGCACCGCAAAGACCCGCGCCCCGCCCGCTTGCAGCGCGGGGACGATGCCGTACCAGTACGGGAACCACCCCAGGCGCACGAACCCTAGCATGCCGGGCACCAGCACCAGGGGATAACGCGTGGCTAACGACTGCGGCATGTCGCGAATGTCCTTGAAAGTGAAAACCTGCAGTGCAGCCTAGCCCAGGCTGAAGTCGAGCAGATGACGCCGTCGGCACATCCGATAAAACTTTTTGCATCGGGCAGCACTCACAACCTGTAACGATCATGCCGGCAGAGCGTGGCGTAAAACCGGATTAGCCCCAGGAGATTGAGATGACTGAAGCAAACTTGACCGACGTCGCGACCCTGCGCATTCGCGCGCGCCAGAACGTCGAGAACGGCGCCGTGACCGAAGGTTATGACGCCGACCGCGAAGAGATCATTCGCCTGCTCAATGAATCGCTGGCCACTGAACTGGTCTGCGTGTTGCGCTACAAGCGCCACTATTTCATGGCCAGCGGGGTCAAGGCCGCCGTGGCCGCAGCGGAATTTCTCGAGCATGCCAACCAGGAAGCCGAGCACGCGGACAAACTGGCCGAGCGCATCGTGCAGTTGGGCGGCGAGCCGGAGTTCAACCCGGACCTGCTGTCGAAGAACTCCCATGCTCAATACGTGGCGGGTAACAGCTTGAAGGAAATGGTCTACGAAGACCTGGTCGCCGAACGAATTGCCGTGGACAGCTATCGCGAAATCATCCAGTACATCGGCGACAAAGACCCGACCACACGGCGCATCTTCGAAGAAATCCTGGCCCAGGAAGAAGAGCACGCCGATGACATGGCGGACATTCTCGAAAGCCTGTAATCCAGCACCCAGTCTGAAATAGCACAACCATTGTGGGAGCGGGCTTGCTCGCGAAAGCGGAGTGTCAGTCATAGATTCATTGATTGACACTCCGCTTTCGCGAGCAAGCCCGCTCCCACATTTGGATCTTAGTCTGTCATTTAGCCCTTCACGGTTTTGGGTGCCTTGCCTTCCTTCATCTGTTGCAGCAACGGTGCGCATTCATTGGGCTCTCCGCCACTTGGGGCGACCAATGCAAGCAACCCGGCCGCCGGCCCCGCGATCACCCCCAGCGCCACCATGCCCGCGCCACGCAGCGCCAGTGGAATGGCTTTCACACCGGCATTGGGCTTGATAAACGGCCCGTTGACGTAAAGCGGCGAGCGCAGGGAGAACAGGCGGAAGCCTTTCGATTCAGGGTTAATGGTCAGGTCCAATTGCTCGGTCGCCATATTGGCGGTGCCATCGATGTAGATGATGGCGTTCTCCGTATCGAACACAAACAGCCGCGTGGTCGCCAAGCCGGTCTTGATCCCGAAGTCCGCCGCCGCGCAGTTGATCTTCACTTCCTTGTCGCCAAACAGGCGGCCCACTACGTAGTTGCCCACGTTGAGCCCGGCGATTTCCATCAAGCCGCGGCTGATCGCACCGTCGTTGATGAGCATCTTCAGGTCACCGTTGGAGGTGCCCAGCAGCGCCGCCACGGAGTTGCCGCGACCGGAGATATCCGCGTCACCGTTGAGTTCGCCAAAGCTGGTTTTCATCGGTTCGAAGGTGGGGAACAGCTGCTTGAGCTTGAAGTTGCGCGCGGTCAGCCTGGCGCGGCCTTCCATAGGGGTAGTGCGGCCGTTCAGGCGAATCTGCGCATCCAGCTTGCCGCCGGCCACGCCGAAACGCAGGGGCTCGAGGCTCAATTCGCCGTCATTGAGCACCAGGTGGGTGTAGAGGTCGGTAAACGGCAGATCGGCGCTGTGCACGATGCGCTTGCCGGTGAATTCCACATCGGCATCCATGACACGCCAACGCTCGGTGCGGAACTCCTCCACCGGCAGCACTTTGGTGGCCGGCTGCTTGCTGTCGCCGCCACGGGCTTTCTGCTTGGCATTGGAGTCGGCGCCGATCAGCGGCGCAAGGTCGGCCATCAGCAACTGGTTGGACACCAGCGCACCGCTGAGCTTGGGCCGTGGCTGGCTGGCGACATAGGCGAGGTCGCCGTGGATATCGCTGTTGCCGATCTTGCCGTTGAAGTTCTCATAGCGAAATGACGCGCCGTCGGCTTCATGCAGCTTGGCGATCAGGTGACCGTCAGTGGAGTACGCCGGTGAATCCGGCAGGGTCACGCCGGTCAACGGGTAGAGATTGCCCAGGCTGGAACCGGCGAGTTTGAGGCGAAGGTCCAGGGCGCCGAGGTTCAACGGATCGGTCAGGGTGCCGGCCAAGGCGATGCTGGTATCGGCAATCTTGACCTGGGCCTGCAGCGGGAACGGCCGGGCCGAATCCTGCAGGGCCAACAACCCGCCGATCTTGCCTGTGCCGTCGAGTTTCTGGCCGTGGTACTGGCCTTTGACCTTGAGGGCGAACGCGTAGTCCTGCGGTGCGGAGCCTTTTTCCAGGGCTTTTTTGGCATCGGCGTCGCCGACGATCTCACTGAAGGGAATGGGTTTGCCCAAAGGATCGATGATCACATCCAGTTGGGTCCTGAGGGTTTGATCGTCGAGGGTCACGTGGCCCTTGTCGAAGCCGATGGCGCCGATGTCCACCACCCAGTTGGAGGGTTCGGCGTTCGGGTCCTTGGGGTCGAACTTGAATATCCAGTTCGCGCGGCCATCAGCCAGGCGCTGCAACTGCGCGCTCGGCTCGGTGAGGTCGATACGCGGGATCACCACGCGCTGCACCAGCAAACCGAGGAGCGAAATGCGCAATTCGACTTTTTTGAGCGTGACCATTTGCGGGGTTTTCGACCAGTCGGGGTTGCCCAGCGTCAGGTCTTCGGCAATCACATGGGGCCACGGCACCCAGGCGCGCCAACCGCCTTCCTCGGGCTCACGCGCCCACACCACCGCCAGGTTGCCGTTGATGGCAAACGGGCGATGCAGTTCTTCGGAAACCTTGGCATTGAGGGGCGGCTTGATGCGATTCCAGTCAAAGAACACCAGGATCACCACCACCACGGCGATTAACACAACGAAGCTGGCGCAGCTCCAAGCGACGATTTTACGCGTGCGCGTCATTGCACAGGACTCCTGAATACGACTGGCTGAGTGACAGCCTTTGGGGACAGCTTACAGAACTACGACTTGCAATCCGCCACGGCGTTTGACTGCTCCCTTGATTTGCTTGGAAAAACCTCATTTTCTGACCTCTTCGACAGATTCCCCCTACGACAGCGCACCATTGTTACCCGCCTGCGTGTCGAAAATACCCACTCCAGTGCAAAACCGCGTGCTTGAGAGGCGCGTTCTAGAGCCTCCGGCGGGAAAAATCAATTCTGTTGATTATTACCATTGTGTTTATGAACTTTTATATCGACTTATCGAGAGTAGCATTAGCCCCGTACCCACTTTATCGCCCTCCCAAGGAGCAACCCATCATGAAACGCCAAGTACTCGCTACCGTCCTGTTATCCATCCTGGCTTCCAGCGCTTTTGCCCTGCCGGCCGCCGAACAGGTCACCCCACAAGTCAAGACCGATGCCGTTCACTTCAGCCAGACCGTCGCTCGCAGCGGTTCGCAGGAAGATGAAAACCGTGACTACGCCAAAGGCGCCGTTGCAGAAAACGGTTCGGAGCAAGCCAACAAACGCGCCTACACCGAAGGCCTGACCGAAAACGGTCGCAACCGCCTGGAACAGAAAGGCCTGGTTGAAGGCGGTGCTGATCGCCTGATGGAGCGCAATGCTGTCGCCGAAGGTGGCCGTGATCGCCTGGAGCAAAAAGGCTTGGTTGAAGGCGGTGCTGAACGAGCCAACAAGCGTGCCTACACCGAAGGCGTTGCTGAAGGCGGTGCAGACCGTCTGCAAGAAATGCATGAAGCACAGAGCTGAGCCTGTGGTGGCCCAGAAAAAAGCCCGATCCAATGATCGGGCTTTTGACTTTCTGTAGAACCTGTTACTGCCATCCACCGCGCCTTTTCACTGCACTCCCCACCGCACGCCCCGGTCAAGTTCGACGCCGACAGAACTGTTTTGCTAGAGTGCGTCGCTGTACTTGCCGACAAAGCCCGCCGCCAATGCTGCCCCGCGCCGAACAGAAGCAACAGACCCGCCTCGCCCTCATGGACGCAGCACGCCATCTTATGGAGTGTGGCCGTGGGTTTGGCAGCCTGAGCCTGCGCGAAGTGGCGAAAACGGCCGGCATCGTACCCACCGGGTTCTATCGGCATTTTGCCGACATGGACCAGCTTGGGCTGGTGTTGGTGAGTGAAGTCGGCCAGACCTTTCGCGCCACGATCCGCCTGGTGCGCCACAACGAATTCGTGATGGGCGGCATTATCGATGCTTCCGTGCGCATCTTTCTGGATGTGGTCTCGGCCAACCGTTCGCAGTTCCTGTTCCTGGCCCGCGAGCAATATGGCGGCTGCCTGGCTGTGCGCCAGGCCATTGCGGCGTTGCGCGAAGACATCACCCGCGACCTGGCGGCCGACCTGACCTTCATGCCCAAACTGCAGCACCTGGATGCCGAAGGCCTGCATGTGATGGCCGACCTGATCGTCAAAAGTGTGTTTGCCACCCTTCCCGACATCATCGACCCTCCGGCCCATGCCCTGCCCGCCCACCTCACGCCCCAGGCGAAAATCACCCAGCAACTGCGCTTTATCTTTATCGGCTTGAAACACTGGCAGGGCCTGGGCAGCACCGAATAAACGCAATCATCCCGCCGAGTGGAAGCGCTTGGCGGTGGTGTAATGCTTGTTCCAGTAACTGTTGCTCAAAGAGTCGATGCGGATGCTCTTGCCGGTGCGCGGCGAATGGATGAATTTGCCTTCGCCGATGTACAGGCCCACATGGCTGACCTGTCCACGCCCGTTTCCTTTGAAAAATACCGCGTCACCGGGCTTGAGCGCGTTGCGCTTGATGGTGGCGGCCGTCGAGCGGTGCATGGCGGCCGTGGTGCGCGGTATCTGGATATTGGCTTGGGTCTTGAACAGATATACCAGGAAACTGCTGCAATCGAAGCCTTGCTCCGCCGAGGTGCCACCCCACTTGTAGGGCGTACCCAGCAACTCATGGGCGCGGTCGACCACATCCGCAATAGACGCATCTTTCAGTGAAGCCGTGAAAGAAGGTGGGACGCTCAGATTGGCCGAGGCCGATGAAAGCACGAAGGACAGACTGACAATAAACAGATAACAAAATGACTTGAACATGATGTACGTCGCAGTGAATTAAACACGGCGCACAGCGTAATGATCTCGCAGGTAAGTTGATGAACGCCGATTCCGCATACCCTGTAGGGAGAATCCGAAACGCTCACCAAGCGTGCAACCGGCAATATTGCGCACCACTTTGGCGCATACACAAATTCGTTCCTCGCCCTGTTTAGTGGCGACACCGCCTTTGCCTACAAGCAATTCCTACTTCCCATCGAGGTTGGCAAGCCCCTTGCTCTAGCTGTGTCATCGCTCATAGCTGGAAGCTTCCCGATGCTGGTGATCCACCGCCGAATCGCCCCCCAGGCCCACTGGGCCGCCGAATTGCTGCTGAATTTCGAAGCCCGCAGCAAAAGCCGCCTGCGCTGTTTCAGTGCCGAGGGTGAAGACGTCGGCCTTTTTCTGGAGCGCGGCCAGCCGCCGCTGCAGGATGGCGAATGCCTACAGGCCGAAGACGGACGCGTCGTACGTGTATGCGCCCGGCCTGAACAACTGCTGCACGTCACCTGCAGCAACGCATTCGAACTGACACGCGCGGCGTATCACTTGGGTAACCGCCACGTGGCCTTGCAGGTCGGGGACGGTTGGTTGCGCTTGCTCGATGACTACGTGCTCAAGGCCATGCTCGAGCAGCTGGGCGCGCAGACCCACAGCCTCGAAGCGCCCTTCCAGCCGGAGCATGGGGCCTACGGCGGCGGCCATCATCATTCGCGCCATGGCGATGAAGACTTCAACTACCCGCCCAAGCTGCACCAGTTCGGCGTGCGCCCATGAACCCAGCCTGGGCGCTGCTGCGTCTGGCCAGTCCGCAACTGCCGATCGGCGGCTACAGCTATTCCCAGGGCCTGGAAATGGCGGTGGAGAACGGCCGTGTCGACGATGCGGCCACTGCGCGGCGCTGGATCAGCGACCAGTTGCGGCTCAACCTCGCACGCTTCGAGGCGCCGTTGCTGCTCGCCCATTGCCAGGCCGCGCTTGATGAAGACTGGCCACGTCTGGAACAGCTGTGCACGCAACATCGCGCCAGCCGCGAAACCCGCGAGCTGTTTCAGGAGAGCCGGCAGATGGGCTATTCGCTGCAACAACTGCTCAATGGTCTGCCGGAACTGGACGTTGCTGCCCGCGCCTTTTTGCAACAGTGCGCCGAGCCGCACCTCGCCCTGGGCTGGGCTCTCGCCGCGCGCGCCTGGAATATCAGTCCCGCCGACGCCCTCGCCGCCTGGCTGTGGAGCTGGCTGGAAAACCAACTGGCCGTGCTGATGAAAACCCTGCCCCTGGGCCAGCAGGCCGCTCAACGCCTGACCAGCGAATTGCTGCCGCTGTTGCAACAAGCCCAGCGGGACGCCGCGCGCCTTCATCCCGATCAATTCGGCAGCGCCGCCTTTGGCCTGTCCCTGGCGTGCATGGCCCACGAGCGCCAGTACAGCCGCCTGTTCCGTTCCTAGGAGAACAACCCATGAACACACAACCCTTGCGTGTCGGCATCGGTGGCCCGGTAGGCTCCGGCAAGACGGCCCTGACCCTGGCCCTGTGCCTCGCGTTACGCGACCGCTACAACCTGGCGGTGGTCACCAACGACATCTACACCCGCGAAGACGCCGACTTCCTGGTGCGCAACCAGGCCCTGGCGCCGGAGCGCATCATCGGAGTGGAAACCGGTGGCTGCCCGCACACGGCGATCCGCGAAGACGCCTCGATCAATCTGGAAGCGGTGGACCAGCTCAACCGCCGCTTCCCCGGCCTGGACCTGATCCTGGTGGAGTCCGGTGGTGACAATCTCTCGGCCACGTTCAGCCCGGAGTTGTCCGACCTGACCATCTACGTGATCGATGTGTCGGCCGGCGACAAGCTGCCGCGCAAGGGTGGCCCGGGCATCTGCAAATCCGACCTGCTGGTGATCAACAAGATCGACCTGGCACCGCTGGTCGGGGCTTCGCTGGAACTGATGAACAGCGACACCCAACGCATGCGCAACGGTAAACCCTTTGTGTTCAGCAACCAGAAAACCGGTGTCGGCCTGGAAGAGATCGTCGCTTTCATCGAACGCCAAGGCCTGCTGACCGCCGCCTGATCAACCCTTAAGGAACCTGTCCATGACCCTCAAAAAACTCCTGACCGCTGCCGCCCTGCTGCTGGCCCCCGCACTGGCGTTCGCTCATCCGGGCCACGGCGATAATGGCCTGATGGCCGGTATCAGCCATCCCCTGGGCGGCATCGATCACTTGTTGGCCATGGTGGCGGTTGGTTTGTGGGCCGCCCAGCAAAAAGGCGCTGCCCGCTGGGCATTGCCTTGCACCTTCGTGGGCACCCTGTTGATCGGCGGCGTGCTCGGCTTTGAAGGCCTGCAATTGCCGCTGCTGGAAAGCGGGATTGCCGCGTCGGTGCTGGCCCTGGGCTTGGCGGTGGCGCTGGCGGTGCGTCCGCCGGTGTTCGTGGCGGTGGCTGCGACGGCGTTGTTCGCGCTGTTCCACGGTGTGGCGCATGGCTTGGAGCTGCCGGACATGTCCAGCCCATGGGCGTATGCCGCCGGGTTTGTGGGGGCAACGGCTGTGCTGCACGCGGCGGGCTATGCGCTGGTGCGTTTCCTGCCGGCTGCGGCGGCGCCGTTGGTGCGGATTGCCGGGGCGGCTTCGGCGGCGACGGGGGTCTGGTTGCTGGCGGGCTGATTTGCAGCGTTATTGAGGGCCTCTTCGCAGGCAAGCCAGCTCCCACAGTTGATCGGGTTCACAGATCAAACTGTGCGGGCTTGCCCGCGACAGCGGACTCAAGGCCACCGCCGTTCTCAAGCCTGCTACCATGCGCGCCTACACCCCTGCCGTGACGACGCCAGCCAATGCCCAGCGCTTCCCTACCCGCCTTGAACTCCGTGCTCACCCACTTCCACAGCCTGATCGTGCCGCTCTGGCAAGGCCCGGGCTGGAATGCCGAGCTGGCGCTGCCCTATGAAGCGCTGGACGCCGATCACCGCCCCTTGCCGCCACAGCGTTACCGCGCCATGGCCTGCGCCCGGCAGTTGTATCTGTTCGCCAGCCTGATCGGCGAGCCCGGCGCCGCCTTCGCCGAGGAGCGCGCGGCCGCCCTGTTCCGCTCGTTGCAACGGCACTTCCACGACGCCGAACACGGCGGCTGGTTTTACAGCATCGACCCCGCCGGCCAACCGCTGGACACGCGCAAAGACTTGTACACCCACGCATTCATCATTTTTGCCTGCGCCCACTACTGGGCCAAGGTGCGTGAGCCGCTGGTGGAATCGGTGCTCAATGCCGCCCTTGAAGTGGTCGCTCAACGCTTTGCCAGCGGCGATGGCCTGTATGAAGCGGTGCTGGAGCGCAACTGGTCGTCCCTCAACGCTGGCCCGTTGCAAAACCCCTTGATGCACTTGGCCGAAGGTTTCCTTGCCACCCTCGCGGTACGTGAAGACACCGCCGTACAAGCGGCTCTGCTGGCATTGGCGACGGCCATGCAGCGGCGCTTCATCGACCGCCAGCATGGCGTGATGATGGAAAAACCGCTGGGCGCTGTGGATAACTGGTTCGAGCCGGGGCATCAGTTCGAGTGGTTCTTCTTGCTGGAGTCGTCCGATGTGCTGCGTGGCACTGCGCTGCACGCTTCGCTGACGCGGGCATTTGCCTACGCCGAACAAAACGGTGTGGATAAGTTGAGCGGTGCGGTCAGCGGCATGCTTGCCCTGGACGGCACCGTGCGCGACGCCACCCAGCGTATCTGGGCCCAGGCCGAGTACCTGCGGGCACTGACCTTGCGGCCCCACAGTGAAGCGTCGCTGCAGCGTCAATTGCTGGCACTGCAAGCGCATTTCCTGCACGACAAGGGCTGGCATGAATGCCTGGATGCCAAGGGCGTCGTGAGTCGAGCGGACATGCCGTCGACCACGCCGTATCATTTGGCGACTTGCTATCAGGGATTGCTCGACTATCTCGGCTGAATGAAGGTGCAGGAGCGGTCTGTAGTGAGCGGGCTTGCCCCGCGCTGGGCGGCGAAGCCGCCCCAAAACCAGGCGACTCGAGTCAATCAGGTGTGCCGCAGTGACTTTACTGGGGCGGCTTCGCCACCCAGCGCGGGGCAAGCCCGCTCACTACAAACACATGCCTGACACGATAGCCTCATTTAGCCCTTGGCCCCACGCTCAATCGCGAACCCAGCCCAAGTCTGGCTCACCGGCATCAACTCCAGGCGATTGATATTCACATGCGCCGGCGTGTTGAGCACCCAGAAGATCGTGTCGGCAATATCCTGCGGCTGGATCGGCTCGGCACCGGCATAGGTCGCGTCATACCGCGCTTGATCCCCGCCAAAACGCACCAGCGAGAATTCGCTTTCGCACAGCCCCGGCTCGATGTTGGTCACGCGTACGCCGGTGCCTTGCAGGTCGCAACGCAGGTTCAGCGAGAACTGCTTCACGAATGCCTTGGAGCCGCCATACACATGGCTGCCCGGGTACGGGTAGCTGCCGGCGATGGAACCCAGGTTGATGATCCCGGCGCCGCGGCCGTGGGCGATCAAGCGCGGCAGCAACAGGCTGGTGGTGGTCAGCAGGCCCTTGATGTTGGTGTCGACCATGGTTTCCCAATCGTCGAGGCTGCATTTGGGCGCCGGGTCAGTGCCCACGGCCAGGCCGGCGTTGTTGATCAGCCCGCGCAGTGTGGCGAACGATGGCGGCAGGTTGGCGATGGCGTCTTCCATGCCCTTGCGATCACGCACGTCCACGACCAGGCCATGCACTTCGGCCTGCTTGGAAAGCTCTTCGACCAAGGCATTCAGGCGCTCGGCACGACGGCCGGTGAGCACCAGCTTCCAGCCGGCTTCGGCAAAACGACGCGCGCAGGCTTCGCCGAAACCTGAGGTTGCGCCAGTAATAAACAGCGTGTCGGACATGGTGTTCTCCTTGAGGGCATCGGAAAAAAGTTGCCAGCAGAATGCCCTTACGCCGCGTTTGCGGCAACCGCTAAGCGCATGACTTCATACAAACCTGATCAATTTTTAACCATTACGCGCAAAGCCTTATAATCCGTGGCTTGCAGGCATATACGCGCAGGTTATCCACAACTGCGCCCACAGTCTTTGGGGGCAAGTGCTAAAAGCCAAAAGCCTTTATAAACAAGGGCTACAGGCGCTTCTGCAAAGTTTTTTGCTTGACCTTGGCCGGAGCGTATGTAGGCCCTTCGCAGTATAAGATTTCAGAACGATGGCTCCAGGCCAGTCATTCCGGCCTCTGCGGAGGTCTTTCCAGAGTTTAGTCACAGACTTATCCACAGGCCGGCGGGACATATTCCGGTCATATACCTGTGTCTATAAACAGGTTGACAAAGCCCTCGGCAGGTCACAAAAAAGCGCCTGATCAAAAAACAACCGTCACGCTGTAAGCCACGGTTTTAAAGGCTTCCAGCCAGCTACTCCCACGTTACCCACAGCCGGTTCCACAGTGGATGGGGACAAGTCAAAACTGTGACAAAACAGGGATTTGCGGCGGCTATATGTCGCGCTTTGGAGGAGGGCTGGATTTGTTTTCCACAATTTGGGATCGGCTTCGAAAGCGCCACAAAAGCAACTGTGGGAACCGAGCTCTATGTGAGAGCTGGCTTGCCTGCGATGCAAGCACCTCGGTCTGTCAGGTAGACCGAGGGGATGCCATCGCAGGCAAGCCAGCTCCCACATAAAGCCGGGTTCCCACATAAGGTATGCATCAAGCCGTGAGGTCAGTGGCCGCCGAGATAGGCGTTGCGCACTTCCTCATTCACCAGCAGTTCCTTGCCGGTGCCCGTCAGGCGGATCTCACCGTTGACCATCACATACGCCCGGTCCGACAAGCGCAGCGCATGGTTGGCGTTCTGCTCCACCAGGAAGATGGTCATCCCGGTGGATGCCAGCTCGCGCAGGGTCGAGAAGATCTGCTTCACCACGATCGGTGCCAGGCCCAGGCTCGGTTCGTCCAGCAGCAACAGCTTGGGCCGGCTCATCAGTGCGCGGGCGATGGCGAGCATCTGCTGCTCGCCGCCGGACATGGTCATGGCACGCTGGTTACGGCGCTCCTTGAGCCGTGGGAACAGCTCGAACATACGCTGCATATCATCAAAGGCGAATTTGTCGCCAATGGGGATAGTGCCCATCAGCAGGTTTTCCTCGACGGTCATGTCGGGGAACACCCGCCGCCCTTCCGGCGACTGCGCAATGCCGTTGGAGGCGATGTAGTGCGAAGACTTGTGGGTAATGTCGACGCCGTTGTAGAGGATCTGCCCAGACTCGGCCCGTGGTTGGCCGAAAATCGACATCAGCAACGTGGACTTGCCCGCGCCGTTGGAGCCGATCAGGCTGACGGTTTCGCCTTCGTTGATGTACAGCGAGACTTTTTTCAGGGCCTGGATCGGGCCGTAGAACACGTCCAGGTCCTTCATTTCGAGGATAGGTCCGCTCATACCAGCTCCTCTTCGTCGGCGCCCAGGTAAGCGGCAATCACTTTCGGGTCGTTGCGGATCGCGTCCGGCCCGCCTTCGGCGATCACGTTGCCGTGGTCGAGCACCACGATGTGGTCGGAAATACTCATCACCATGCCCATGTCGTGTTCGATCAGCACCACCGTCAGGTCGTGTTCGTCGCGCAGCAGGCGAATCATCGCGCTGAGGGCTTCGGTTTCCTGGGGGTTGAGGCCCGCCGCCGGTTCATCCAGGCAGATGATCTGCGGCCGGGTGCACATGGCGCGGGCGATTTCCAGGCGGCGCTGCTGGCCGTAGGAGAGTTCGCCGGCCAGGCGGTTGGCGCAGTCCACCAGGTCGACCACTTCCAGCCAGTAGAACGCGCAGTCCAGCGCGTCGCTCTCGGCCTTGCGGTAGCCCTTGGTGTTGAGGATGCCGGCGAGCATGTTGCGGTTGACCCACATGTGCTGGGCCACCAGCAGGTTTTCCAGCACCGACATTTCCTTGAACAGGCGAATGTTCTGGAACGTGCGCGCCAGGCCGGCGCGGTTGACCAGGTGGGTGCCGCCGAACATTTTGTAATAAACGCGACTGAAGAAACTTTTTGGCGACACAAAGTCGACGGCCTTGAAACGCTCGCCGAGCAATTGGATCACGTCAGTCTGCTTGCCACGCACGTTGAGTTGGATCTTGCCGCCACTGGCTTTATAGAAACCCGTAAGGCAGTTGAACACCGTGGTTTTGCCGGCGCCGTTGGGGCCGATCAGGGCGAAGATCGAGTTGCGCTCGACCTTGAGGCTCACATCGCTCAAGGCCTTGATGCCACCGAAGTGCATCATCAGGTGTTCCACGGACAGCACGATTTCCTTGCTCATGGCGCCACTCCTTTACGCGGCGTCACACCGGTACGGCTGATCCGAATCAGGCCACGCGGTCGCCAGATCATCATCACCACCATCAATACGCCAAACAGCAGCACGCGGTATTCGGAGAAGCTGCGCAGCAGTTCCGGTGCGACGGTCAATACGAATGCCGCAATGACCACCCCGACGGTCGAGCCCATGCCGCCCAATACCACGATGGCCAGGATCAGCGCCGACTCGAAGAAGGTAAACGACGACGGGTTGACGAAGCCCTGGTAGCTGGCAAAGAACACCCCGGCCAAACCGGCGGTGGAGGCACCGATGGTGAACGCCGAAAGCTTGACCAGTACGTGGTTCAGGCCCATGGAGCGGCAGGCGATTTCGTCTTCGCGCAAGGCTTCCCAGGCGCGGCCGACCGGCATGCGAGTCAGGCGGTGCTTGATGTACAGCACCGCCAGCACCACCAGGAACAGCACGATGTAGATGAACAGGAATTTGATGTTGGGGTTGTAGTCGATGCCGAAGAACTCGTGGAACGGAACCCCACCATCCTTCGCACGCCTGCCGAATTCAAGGCCGAGGAAGGTCGGTGATGGCACCGGCATTCCGTTCGGTCCGCCGGTAAACGACAGCCAGTTGTTGAGCACCAGACGGATGATTTCACCGAAGCCCAGGGTCACGATAGCCAGGTAGTCACCGTGCATTCGCAACACCGGGAACCCGAGTATGCACCCCGCCAGCGCCGCCGCGATGGCCGCCAGCGGCAGCACCGTCCAGAAGCCCAGGCCGAGGTATTGATAACCCAGCGCCAGGCCGTAGGCGCCGATGGCGTAGAACGCCACGTAACCCAGGTCGAGCAAGCCGGCCAGGCCCACCACGATGTTCAGGCCCAGGCCGAGCAACACGTAGATCAGCCCGAGGATCACCACGGTCAGCAGGTATTTGTTGGCGAAGATCGGGAACACGATGGCGATCACGATCAGCGCCGGGATGATCCAGCGCAGCCTCGACTTGTAGTCCGGTGCCAGCACGTGCACGCCGGAGCCACTGCTTTCGAAGCCCTGCAGGATCTTCACGCCCTTGGGCGTTTGCAGGAACAGGCTCATGGCAAAGCGGCCGGCCATCACAATGGCCACCAGCAGGCCCACGCGGGCCGGTTCCAAATTGAAGCTGTAGCCGTCGAGTACAACGCCGACGATCGGACCGAACACGATCAGCGAAATCAGCCCGGCAAGGACCGTATCGACCACACTTTTCTTGATATCGATGGGTTTGGCAGCAGACATGTTTACACCTTAGCCACGAGTGGGCGACCCAGCAGGCCCTGGGGACGGAAGATCAGAATCACCACCAGCAGGGAGAAACTGAACACGTCTTTGTAGTCGGAGTTGATCAACCCCGAGAACAACGACTCGGAGATACCGAGGATAATCCCGCCCAGCATCGCCCCAGGCAGGGAGCCGATGCCGCCGAGTACCGCTGCGGTAAACGCCTTGATGCCGATGATGAAACCGGCATAGAAGTCGAAGGTGCCGTAGTTGAGGGTGATCAGCACGCCGGCCAATGCAGCCATGGCGGCGCCGATGACGAATACATAGGAGATCACCCGGTCGGTATTGATGCCGAGGATCGAGGCCATCTTGCGGTCTTGCTGCGTGGCGCGGCACATGCGGCCGAGCTTGGTGTACTTGATGATGTAGGTCAGCAACGCCATGCCGGCGAACGCCGCCACGAGGATGAACACCTTGGTGTACGTGAGCTGCACGAACCCGGTGCCGATGTCGACACGCCAGGCCCCGGCCAGCAGGGTTGGAATCCCTTGTTGCTTGGCGCCCTGGGCGATCTGCGCGTAGTTCTGCAGGATCAGCGAGATACCGATGGCGCTGATCAGCGGTGCCAGGCGGGTGGAGTTGCGCAGCGGTTTGTAGGCGACACGCTCGATGACCCAACCGTAAACGCCGGTGACGACCACGGTGAAGACCAGGGTGCCGAGGATGAGCAGCGGGAAGGATTCGATGCCGAAGTAAGCCAGCAGTGCCAGACTGATCGCCGCGAGGTAAGCGGAAATCATATAAACCTCGCCGTGGGCGAAGTTGATCATGCCAATGATGCCATAGACCATTGTGTAGCCGATGGCGATCAGGCCATAGACCGACCCGAGGGTCAGGCCGTTGACCAGTTGCTGCAGGAAAATACCATCCATAACGCAATCTCACGCGGTGAGCACCTGCACACCGGTGGGTGTGCGGCGCTTCTGGAGGAAAAGACAGATCGTGTTCACAACACAGCTCCCCTGTGGGAGCGGGCTTGCTCGCGAAGGCGGTGTGTCAGTCACGGAATGTGTTTTTGACACACCGCCTTCGCGAGCAAGCCCGCTCCCACATTGGGTTATGTGGTGCTTGTGCTTACTTCTGCTTTTCCAACTGGTGGTATTTGCCTTCCTTGTCCCACTGGTAAACCACGTAGTCGGAGATTTTCAGGTCGCCCTTGCTGTCCCATTCCTTCTTGCCCATCACGGTCTGGACCGGGTGAGCCTTGAGCCACTTGGAGGCGTCTTCGCCCTTGTTGGACTTGGCACCGTTGAAGGCGGCAGCAAGGGTCTGGACCGAAGCATAGGCGTACAGGGTGTAGCCTTCCGGCTCGTAGCCCGCTTTGCGGAACTCGTCCACCACGGCCTTGCTGTCCGGCAGCAGGCGCGGGTCGGCGCCGAAGGTCATGTACACGCCGTCGACGTATTGCTTGCCACCGGCGGTAGCCACGAGTTCGTCGGTCACGATGCCGTCATCGGACATGAACTTCACGTCCTTGAGGCCGGCTTCACGGATCTGGCGAACCAGAGGGCCGGCTTCCGGGTGCAGGCCGCCGAAGTACACCACGTCGGCACCGGTGGAGCGGATCTTGGTGACCAGGGCGCTGAAGTCTTTCTCGCCACGGGTCAGGCCTTCTTCCAGTACCGGCTTGACGCCGCGCTTGGTCAACTGGGCAGCGGTGGCGTCGGCCAGGCCTTTGCCGTAGGTGTCCTTGTCGTTGATGACCGCGACTTTCTTGCCCTTGAGCACGTCGACGATGTAGTCGCCGGCCACGATGCCTTGCTGGTCGTCACGCCCGCACATGCGGAACATGGCGCCCAGGCCACGCTCGGTCACTTGCGGGTTGGTGGAGCCTGGGGTGATCGCGATGATGCCCGCTTCGTCGTACACCTCGGACGCCGGGATGGTGTTGGAGGAGCAGAAGTGCCCGACCACGCCGATCACCTTGTCCTGGTCCGCGAGGCGGTTGGCCACGGCCACGGCTTGCTTGGGTTCGCAGGCGTCGTCACCGGCCACCAGCACGATTTTTTCGCCGTTGATGCCACCGGCCTTGTTGATCGAATCGGCCGCCGCCTGGGCACCCTTCATGTACTGCTCACCGAACGACGCGTTGGCACCGGTCATCGGCCCCGCTACGCCGATCTTCACATCAGCTTGAACAAACGTAGAAACACCCAGCGCCGCAGCAACGGCGAGGGCCAGAAAACCTTTCTTGTAAAACGTCTGGGACATGAGTGGTGCTCCGATATTTTTGATTTTTGGCACGACGACTTGCGTTCAAACTTTCACCGAAAGCTCAGAGCAAGGCGCGTGCCATTACGTTTTTATTCTTCAAAAAGACACGGTGTCATTGTTATTACAGGCGTTTCGGCTCCGCTTGCCAGGACGTGCAACCCTCTAGCACCTGAAGGTGCAACCCAAGGACCAAAACGGTACAACCCAGAGAGGTCGCACCCGCAACCAAACGAATAAACGACAGTTCCTACAGCTGTAACAGCCTGCGTAACGGAACTGCACATTTACAGTGCGTGATTGCTACGACTTGCACCAATACAGATTAGTAGCTGGCTAAGAAAATGCGGGCTTCTGAGCGGTATTTCGTTGATCAGATCACGATCCTCAGGCATTGGCCCGCGTGGTACAGCGAAAAACCCGCTTCATAAAGACAGCTGCGCAAGCCCGCTCCCGCCAGCGGTTGCATCGGCGAGAAAGGAATCGGCAACGCCTGGGGATTCTGATGACACAAGTAGTCGGCGAACGCCTTGCCGACCACGCTGCCGGTGGTCACGCCGCGCCCGTTATAGCCCGTTACCGCCACCAGGCCAGGTGCCGGTTCGAACAACCGCATGAGGTGATCCGGGGTGAAGGCGATGCAGCCGGTCCAGGTGAATTCCCACTGCACCGATTTGAGGTACGGGAAGTAATGCTGCTGCACCCGATCGGCCCACGCCTTGAGGAACCAGGCCGGTTTCTGGTTACCGTTGCCCAGGCTGCCGAGCAACAGGCGGCCATCGGCATCGCGGCGGATGCTGCTCAGTACCTGGCGCGTGTCCCATGAGCCTTGGCCGCCGGGGAGGATCTGCCGGGCAGCATCGTCGGTCAGCGGGGCCGACGCGACCTGATAGTAATAACCGGGGAAAAAATTGCGCCGCAGTGCGGTCCACTCACCTTCCGTGTAGGCGTTGGAAGCAATCACCACCTGTGCAGCCTGCACCGAGCCGTTGGCGGTTTGCACCGACCAGTCCTGGCCCTGGCGCTCCAGTTGAGTAACCGGCGAATGGTCGAACAGGTGCCCGCCCAACCCCACTGCTGCATTGGCAAGGCCAGTGGTATAGCCCATCGGGTTCAAGGTGCCGGCGCGCCGATCCAGCAAGGCGGCGGAAATCTTCTTTGTACCAGTGGCCTGCTCGCAGGCTTGACCGGTGAGCAGTTCCACCGGTGCGCCACGGCGCTTCCATTGTTCTTCACGACTGCGCAAATCCGCTTCGCCACGGGCGTTGTGCGCCATGTGCAAAGTGCCCTCGCGGCGCAATTGGCAATCGATGTTGTATTTGTCGATCAGGCTGAACACCAATGCCGGTGCCGCGCCCAACATGCGGTTGAGCTGGCTGCCCACCGCCTCGCCGAAACCGGCTTCAATCTCGTCCGGCGGGATCCACAGGCCGGCATTGACCAACCCGACATTGCGTCCCGAACCGCCATGACCGGTGCGGTGGGCCTCCAGCACGGCGACGCTCTTGCCTTGTTCCAGCAGGTGAATGGCCGCCGATAGGCCGGTGATGCCGGCGCCGATGACGCACACGTCCACTTTTACCTCGCCCTTGAGCGCGGCGCGATCCGGCCGGCCTGGGGTGAGGTGTTCCCACAAACATGTTTCGCGTAGTGCCATTGCCAGACTCCGGGATGAATTCACCACCGCTCGTTCCCACGCTCTGCGTGGGAATGTAGCCCTGGACGCTCCGCGTCCGCTTTTGGGTCGTGACGCGGAGCGTCACTGGATGCATTCCCACGCGGAGCGTGGGAACGATCATCTCATCTCAATCGAACGTGATGCCCTGGGCCAACGGCAATTCCAACGAGTAGTTCACGGTATTGGTCTGGCGACGCATATACCCGCGCCACGCATCCGAACCCGACTCACGCCCGCCGCCGGTCTCTTTCTCGCCGCCAAACGCACCGCCGATTTCCGCGCCGCTCGGGCCGATGTTGACGTTGGCGATGCCGCAGTCACTGCCCACGGCCGACATGAACTGCTCGGCCTCACGCACGTCGGTGGTGAAGATGCACGACGACAAACCTTGCGGCACGGCGTTGTTCAGGCGCAGCGCTTCAGCGAAGTCGGTGTAGCCGACCACATACAGGATCGGTGCGAAGGTCTCGGTGCACACCACATCGCTCTGCTCGGGCATTTCCACGATGGCCGGCGACACGTAGTAGGCGTTGGGGAATGTGTCTTGCAGTTGACGCTTGCCGCCGAACACCTTGCCGCCTTCGCTCAAGGCTTGTTCCAAGGCGTCCTGCATGTTGTCGAAGCCGTGTTTGTCGATCAACGGGCCGATCAGGTTGCCTTCCAGCGGGTGGCCGATGCGCACTTTGGAATAGGCGGCCTTGAGGCGGGTGACGATTTCTTCCTTGACCGATTCGTGGGCGATCAGCCGACGCAGCGTGGTGCAACGCTGGCCGGCGGTGCCGACCGCGCTGAACAGGATGGCGCGCACGGCCATGTCCAGGTCGGCGCTGGGGCCGAGGATCATCGCGTTGTTGCCGCCCAGTTCAAGGATGCTGCGGGCAAAACGTGCGGCGACTTTCGGCGCCACTTCACGGCCCATGCGCGTGCTGCCGGTGGCGCTGATCAGCGCCACGCGCGGGTCATCCACCAAGGCAGCGCCGGCGTCACGGCCGCCGATGATCACTTGGCTGAGATACTCCGGCGCGCCGTCGAATTGCTTCAACACGCGCTCGAACAGCGCCTGGCAGGCCAATGCGGTCAGCGGGGTTTTTTCCGACGGCTTCCAGATCACCGCGTTGCCGCAGACCAGGGCCAGGGCGGTGTTCCACGCCCACACCGCGACCGGGAAGTTGAAAGCGCTGATCACGCCGACCACGCCCAGCGGGTGCCAGGCTTCACGCATATGGTGGCCAGGGCGCTCGGAAGCGATGGTCAAGCCGTACAACTGGCGTGACAGGCCGACGGCGAAGTCGCAGATGTCGATCATCTCCTGCACTTCGCCCAAGCCTTCCTGGGTGATCTTGCCGGCTTCCCAGGACACCAGCTCGCCCAGGTCGGCCTTGTATTGGCGCAATACATCGCCAAATTGGCGCACCAGTTCGCCACGGCGCGGCGCCGGCACGTTGCGCCAGGCGTCGAATGCATGCTCGGCGCGACTGACCTGCTGCTCCACCTCGGCGGCGCCCTCCCAGTTCACAGCGCCGATGCGGCTGCCATCGATCGGCGAATGCACCGGTTGTTTCCCCGACTGGTACAGCGCCGGGTTTACACCGAGACGATCAAGCAATGCGGCAACCATGGGTGACTCCTTCAACTTTGCAGACAAAAAATTGCGCCGCCGAAGACACGGCGATCCAGGCCTTATTTGTAGCTGGCCCAAGACGTGCCAACAAACGACGATTAGGCGAGATATCATTCCGTTTATTCATGCAAAGAATAAAAAGAGGCGTGCCGTGCTGAACAGAAGACATTTGCCCTCGATCACTGCCTTGCAGTGCTTCGAAGCGGCCACCCGCCACCTGAGCTTTACCCGCGCGGCCGAGGAACTGAACCTCACCCAAAGCGCGGTGAGCAAGCAAGTGGCGCAGTTGGAAGACTTGCTGCAGCACCTGCTGTTTCGCCGGGTGCGCCGCCGCTTGCAAATGACGCCAGCGGGCGACCTGTACCTGGTAGAAGTGCGCAAGATCCTCACGCAGGTGGAAATGTCCACGCACTACCTGCGCTCCTACGGCGGCGAAACCGAAGTGCTGCGCGTGTCCACGCCCTACACCTTCGGCGCGCGCTGGCTGGTGCCGCGCCTCAAGGGCTGGCGGCTGCGCCACCCGCAGATCCACCTGGACCTGTGCAACGAGCAGGAGCCGGACGAACTGCTGCAAGGCAAGGCAGATATGGCCTTCTATTTCGGCCAAGGCTCACGCCCCGGCACCGAGAGCCTGAAGTTGTTCAGCGAAGAGCTGATTCCCGTGTGCGCGCCAGAGAGCTTGCCCGCACAGCCGTTTACTGACCCGACGCAACTGAGCGAGCTGGTGCTGTTGCAAAACGCTTCGCGGCCACAGGGCTGGCACGACTGGTTCGCCGATCAAGGCTTGCAGACCGAACACAGTTATCACGGACCGCGTTTCGACACCTTTTATATGTGCATTCGCGCCGCGCAAGTCGGCTGTGGCGTGGCGCTGTTGCCGCGGTTTCTGGTGGAGGAAGAGTTGGCCGACGGCAAGCTGGTGATCCCTTGGCAGCATGCAATGCCGAGCCAGGATGCGTATTACCTGGCCTACCCGGAGCATTCGGCGGAAGTGCCCAAGGTGCGCGAGTTTGTGAAGTGGATGATGGAGCAGGTTATTTAGCGTCTGGAATACCGCTTTCGCGAGCAAGCCCGCTCCCACAGTTGACCGAGTTCCAGCATGAGAATGCGGTCGAATGTGGGAGCGGGCTTGCTCGCGAAGGCGCCAGTGGCCACAACAACAATGCCAATCTGAAAAAACACTGGCAAAACAACACAGGTCTATGCGCCACTAGCCCCCCTTCTTTCAATTGTGCGTAAAGGCCGGCGCCCGTCGTCGACCCGTCTGGAGATTCCCGTTATGAGCGAGAGTGTGTTTGCCGATCGCATCGTGCAGAACTTGCTCGACACCGACTTCTACAAGCTGACCATGATGCAGGCGGTGCTGCACAACTACCCCAACGTGGAAGTTGAATGGGAGTTCCGTTGCCGTAACAGCGAAGACCTGCGCCCGTACCTGGCGGAGATCCGCTACCAGATCGAACGCCTCGCCGAGCTGAGCCTGAGCCCGGACCAGTTGGGTTTCCTGGAACGCATCAGCTTCATGAAGCCGGATTTTTTGCGCTTCCTCGGGCTGTTCCGCTTCAACCTGCGCTACGTGCAGACGGGTATCGAAAACGGCGAGCTGTTTATCCGCCTGCGCGGACCGTGGCTGCATGTGATCCTGTTTGAAGTGCCGATGCTGGCCATCGTCAGCGAAGTGCGTAACCGCTACCGCTACCAGACCGTGATCCTCGAACAGGCGCGCGAGCAGCTGTACCGCAAATTCGACTGGCTGACCGCCAACGCCAGCAGCGACGAGCTGTCGGAGCTGCAAGTGGCCGACTTCGGCACGCGCCGGCGCTTCTCGTACCGGGTGCAGGAAGAAGTGGTCAGTGTGCTCAAACATGACTTCCCCGGGCGCTTTGTCGGCACCAGCAACGTGCACCTGGCCCGTGAATTCGACATGAAACCACTGGGCACCATGGCCCATGAATGGATCATGGCGCACCAGCAACTCGGTCCGCGCCTGATCGACAGCCAGATCGCCGCGCTGGATTGCTGGGTCCGCGAATACCGTGGCCTGCTTGGCATTGCGCTGACCGACTGCATCACCACCGACGCGTTCCTGGGCGACTTCGACTTGTACTTCGCCAAGCTGTTCGACGGTTTGCGCCATGACTCCGGCGACCCCGTGCAGTGGGCAGAAAAAGCCATCGCCCACTACCACAAGCTCGGCATCGAGCCGATGAGCAAGACCCTGGTGTTCTCGGACAGCCTGACGCTGCCCAAGGCCCTGGAAATCTTCCGTGCGTTGCGTGGCCGCATCAACGTGAGTTTTGGTATCGGCACCAACCTGACCTGCGATATTCCAGGTGTCGAGCCGATGAGCATCGTGCTTAAAATGACCGCCTGCAATGGCCAGCCCGTCGCGAAAATTTCCGATGAAGCGGGCAAGACCCACTGCACCGACCCGAATTTCGTCGCCTATTTGCGTCACGTTTTCAAAGTACCTGCCCTATCCAGCAAGGAGTGAATCATGCAAGCCGTACAGCGTGAGATTGCGCAGCAGCTCAAGGTCCAGGCGCCGTTCAAAGACCAGGCCGCCCTTGAGGTCGAGGTTACCCGGCGCGTGCGTTTTATCCAGGATTGCCTGCGAAATTCCGGGCTCAAAGCGTTGGTGCTGGGCATCAGCGGAGGCGTCGACTCCCTGACCGCCGGCCTGCTCGCCCAACGTGCGATGCAGGAACTGCGCGCCAGCACTGGTGATGAGGCCTACCGCTTTATCGCCGTGCGCCTGCCTTATGAAACCCAGTTCGATGAGCTCGACGCCCAGGCGTCAGTGGACTTTATCGAGCCGGATGAGCGCCACACCGTGAACATCGGCCCGGCGGTGAAAGCCCTGGCCAATGAAGTGTCGGCGTTTGAAGGCAAGGCGGCGGTGTCCCGCGATTTCGTGCTGGGCAACACCAAGGCGCGGATGCGCATGGTGGCGCAGTACACCATCGCCGGCGCGGCCGGTGGCCTGGTGATCGGTACCGACCATGCGGCGGAAGCGGTGATGGGCTTTTTCACCAAGTTTGGTGACGGCGCGTGCGACCTGGCGCCGTTGAGCGGGTTGGTGAAAAACCAGGTGCGGGCGATTGCGCGGCACTTTGGCGCGCCGGAGTCGCTGGTGGAGAAAGTGCCGACGGCGGATCTGGAAGACCTGTCACCGGGCAAGCCGGACGAGGCGTCACATGGCGTGACCTATGCCGAGATCGATGCGTTCCTGCACGGTGAGCCGGTGCGGGAGGAAGCGTTCCGGATCATTAGCGAGACGTATCGCAAGACCGAGCATAAGCGAGTGATGCCGTTTGCGCCGTGAGGTGAGCCAGATAGGTGTGTGTTGATTGCCAGACCGCTATCGCAGGCAAGCCAGCTCCCACATTCGACCGCATTCTCATGCTGGAACCCGGTCAACTGTGGGAGCTGGCTTGCCTGCGCTGAACGATAACGCGGTCTTACTTGACGGTCACAGTGCCCTTCATCATCGAGATGTGGCCCGGGAACGAGCAGAAAAACGCGTAGTCAGTCCCGGCGGCCAGCTTCGACACGTCAAAAGTCACCGAATCTTTCTCGCCGGCACCGATGATCTTGGTGTGGGCAATGATGCGGTCATCACCTGGCTTCAAATAATCCTTGTCGATGCCGGCGGCCATGCCGTCGGTAGCGACGGGCTGCATGTTGGCGGCGCTGGTCAGCACCCAGTTATGGCCCATCACGTTTTTCGGCAGGTTGCCGGAGTGAGTCAGCTCAACAGTGAACTGTTTGCAGCTCTTGTCGATTTCGATGGCTTTGGTGTTGAAGGACATCTGGTCAGTGGAGTCGACGGTGACCTTGCACTCTGCGGCAAGCAACTGGCCGCTCGCCAGAGTCAGCAGGGAAACAGCAACGAGTTTGGCAAACATGTGAATCTCCAAGGCAGGGTTTAAAAACGCGTATTGCGACAAAGGGTGCCTGAAGCAGGCAGAAATTCTTATGATCTGAATCAACAGATTGTATACAACTTTAGGCTATCAGACTTATCAACACAATCTACCAGCCAAAGTACCGCCACCTGCCTATGATCGGCGCACCACCCATCGGAGTCCGCGCCATGCACCTCAATCAACTGTTCAACGGCCTGCTGGCTGCGTACGCCTGCGGTAAGTGAAAGCAAAGCACGCTGCTAAGCTGCTACCATGGCAGCCCAAAGGCAGCTGCGCGCCGCCACCCTCACCTTCGACCCTAGAGGATCGCTCATGGCCAAACCTAATTACTCCTTCGCCAAACGTCAGAGAGACTTGGCCAAGGAACAGAAGAAAGAGGAAAAACTGCAACGCAAGAAAGCCACCGCAGAAGAAGAGGCCGCTGCACTGAACCCGGAAGCGGAAGGCGAAGTGGCGAGTGACGAAGCTGAAACACCAAAAGATCCGGCTGAATAATTGATCATTCCCGCGCTCTGCGTGGGAATGCAGCCTCGGACGCTCCGCGTCCCGGCGCAACGCAAGGTTCGAAGCCTGCGCGATGGCGACGCTGAGCGTCACAGCGGGCATTCCCACGCAGAGCGTGGGAACGATCTTCTTCGGTGCAATCCATTCAGACCGAATGGCTGCCATCGCAGTAATTTCTGTAGGAGCGAGCTTGCTCGCGAAGAACCTGAGAGCGCCGCGCTGATCCTGGCTTCCCGCGTTATCGTTAACGTTCTTCGCGAGCACGCTCGCTCCTACAACGGCATCACCGTCACCCGCACCTCCGGGTCATGGTTCCCTCCTCCCAGAATCACCCCGCGCAACGGCGACACATCGGAAAAGTCCCGGCCCCAGGCCAGGGTGATGTGCTCCAGTGCCGGCTGCACGTTATTCGTCGGATCAAAATCCACCCAACCCGAAATCGGGCAATACACCGAGACCCACGCGTGGGACGCATCCGCGCCGATCATCCGTGCCTGGCCGGGTGGCGGCTGGGTGAGCAGGTAGCCGCTGATGTAACGCGCCGCCAGGCCGCGTGAGCGCAGGCAGGCGAGCATCAGGTGGGCGAAGTCCTGGCACACGCCACGACGGCGCTCCAGCACTTCCACCAGGGGTGTGGCGACCTGGGTGGCTTCGGCATCAAAGGTGAATTCGCTGAATATCTTTTCCATCAGCGCTTGCACGCCCAGCAGCAGCGGCGTGCCGGCAGGGAAGCAGCTTTCGGAGAACTCGACGAAGGTTTGCTTCAGGTGCACGTAGGGTGATTCGAAACGGAAGCGGCAGGCTTCGATCAGCTCAACGGACATGGCCTGGCTGCTGTAGGTCAGGCTGTCGCGGGTCTGGTCCCAGGCTGGCGATTGCTGGAAATCCAGCGTCGGCCGCGCCAGCACCTCCACGGTCAGCCCGGCGTTCACCAGCAATTCATCATGGGGCCGTTCGAACGCCAGCCGCGTGATGGGGTTGCCGAACACATCCAGCTCATCGCGACGCGAAGTCGGTTCCGGGACGATATCCAACTGCTGCGAACTGCAACGTTGCCAGGCGCACGGCCGTGGCCACAGGTGCGCCAACTGCTGGGCCAGGGACACCGGGCTGTCGTAGTGGTAGTGGGTATCGTGGAAAATCTGGTAGCGCGCACTCGTCATACCGACACCGTTTGCTGGCTGACCGCATCCACGTGGGCGAAATGGCGCAACGCCAGGCGGTCCGACACTTGCCCACTCTCATCGGCGACCGCTTGCAGCAGATCGGCCAGGCCGTCCAACGCGGCACGCACGCTGGACTCGCCAAACAGCGGGTTCTCCAGGCAGCCCAGGTCGAAGCGCGACAGGCGCTCCACCAACGGCCCGAGGCCGGTTTCCCGAGGCACGCCAAAGTCATCGTTGAGACGCCGCAGGGTGCGGCTCACCAGCTTGAGCTGGAACAACACCGCGTGGGGGTTCTGCTCGTCGAGCAGCAGCAGGTCGAGCACCGGGATCAATTGGGGCACCGCCAGGTAGCGCGAGCGATAGGTGATGCTGCTGTTGCCCAATTCCAGCAACCACTCCAGCCCGGCCTGATCGAACACCGCCACGCCACGCAGGAATGCCGCCAGGCTGCTGCTGAGAAATTGCAGACGTTCGATGCGACGGCCCATCATCAAAAAGCGCCAGCCTTCGTCGCGGGTCATGTCGTCCAGGGCGAACCCGGACAGCGCCGCCAGGGACATCACCAGGCGGTTGAGAAAATCCAGCAGTTCGCCAAAGTCCGGCGCCTCGCTTTCCAGCTCCAGGGCTTCGCGTTGCAGTTCCACCAGGGCCTGCCAGTTTTCCCGGGACAGCTTGCCGCGCACCTGGGACGCCGCCCACTGCAGGCGTTGCAGGTTGGCGCGCAGGCTCGATGGCCAGTCATCACCAAGCAAGGCGGCGAGCAGGCGCTCGGGCAGCTCGCCCTCTTCCGGCAGCAGGCGCAGGTTTTCGCCAAGCTCCACGGCCGCCTGCAAGGCCAATGGATCGTCGCCATCCACATAACGCGCCAGCACGATGCGCAGCCAGCGCGCGCTGTCATCGCAGCGCTCGCAGTAACGGCCGAACCAGAACAGGTTTTCCACGACGCGAGACGGTAGATACGGATCGCGGCGCACCAGGTCATGGGCACCAATCGCACGTTGTGCACGCCAGTGTTCGGCACCGGCTGCGCGTTCACCGAGCACCCAGGTGTCCTTGCTGGCGCCGCCGCGTTGCATCGACACCACCTCGGCATCGGCCTCGGCGGCCACTCGCGTGAGCCCGCCCGGCAGCACGCGATAGCCGTCATCGCTCGCCACGGCGTAGACGCGCATGCCGATGGCGCGGTGTTGCAGGTGGTCATCCACGGTGTGCCACACCGGTGCCTGGGACAATTGCGCCAACTCCTGGGCCACGTAGGCGTAGGGCCGTGCGCGCATGCGTTCGGCCAGGGCCTCGCGTTGTGCGTCGTCCAGGTCACGGCCAAACACCGGGGCGAAACTTTGCGATGGAAACGCAGGCTTGATCAGCAGCTCGGGAAGTTTCTCCAGCGCCTGGGCAAGTACCGGCGCCTCGCCGCACCACCAGGTCGCGATGGACGGCAGGATCAATTCTTCACCAAACAGGAATTGGTTGATCTTCGGCAGGAATCCCAGCAAACCAGGCGACTCCAGCACGCCGCTGCCCAGGGCATTGGCCACCAGCACATTGCCTTGGCGCACGGCATCGAGCAGGCCGGGCACGCCGAGGGCCGAGTCGGTGCGCAGCTCCAGAGGGTCGCAGAAGTCATCGTCGAGGCGGCGCATGATCGCGTGCACCCGGCGCAGGCCGCTGAGGGTCTTGAGGAACACGGTGCTGTCGCGCACGGTGAGGTCGCCGCCTTCCACCAGGGGGTAGCCAAGCTGGCGGGCGAGGTAGAGGTGTTCGAAATAGCTTTCGTTGAAGCGCCCGGGCGTGAGCAGCACGATCAGCGGCGGCTGGTCATTACCGGGCGCCTGGCGGGCCAGGGTTTCCTGCAGCGTGCGGAAGAACCCGGTGAGGTGCTGCACCTGCAGGTCGCGGTACAGGTCCGGAAACGCGCGGGACACGATGGTGCGGTTTTCCAACGCATACCCCGCCCCCGAAGGCGCCTGGGTGCGGTCGGCGGTGACCCACCAGCGACCGTCCGGCGTACGCGCCAGGTCGACCGCATAGAGGTGCAGGAAAGCACCGTCCGGCGGCTGGATGCCCTGGCACGGCCATAAAAAATTGTTGTGACCGAACACCAGCTCGGCCGGCAGCAAGCCTTCCTTGATCAGACGTTGCGGGCCATACAAATCCGCCAGCACGGCATTGAGCAGGCGCGCGCGCTGGGCGATACCGGCCGACAGGTGCTGCCACTCATCAGCGGCCAACACGTGGGGCAACAAATCAAGTTCCCATGGGCGGTCGGCGCCCTTGGGATCGGCGTAGACGTTGTACGTCACGCCGTTTTCCTGGATCTGGCGGGTCAGCAGCGCCTGGCGCTGGGCCAGTTGCGCGGGCGTGCTGCGTTGCAGGTGGTCGAGCAGGCGCCGCCAATGGGCACGCACCGCGCCGCCGTGGTCCAGCAGTTCGTGATAAGTGCCCGCGGTCAGCGGGTAACGGTCGAGCAAATCGGACATGGAACGCTCGGCAGGGTAAAGAAAAGTCAAAGTCACCACAGTCTAATGTGGGAGCGGGCTTGCTCGCGAATGCGGCGGGTCAGTCAATACACTTATCGGCTGATCCACCGCTTTCGCGAGCAAGTCCGCTCCCACATTTTGGCTTGCGTTCAGTCATTTTTTATTGGGGAAACGCCGTAGGTCCAACGTCATAGGTAATTCATCGTTGATGCTGATTGTTGGCACCGGAAGCTTCCCTGGACTATGCCCCAACCGGAAAAACCTCGCCATCCTCCGGCTCTCCGCCTCATTGGCGTTCACCGGCAAGCTGTCGTAATTGCGCCCGCCCGGATGCGCCACATGATACTGGCAGCCGCCCAACGAGCGTTGCATCCAAGTGTCCAGCAAATCGAACACCAACGGCGCATGCACCGCGATGGTCGGTTGCAGGCAGTTGGCCGGTTGCCAGGCGCGGTAGCGCACGCCGGCGACGAACTCGCCGACGCGCCCGGTGGGCTGCAAGGGTACCGGGAGGCCGTTGCAGGTCAGCAGGTAGCGCTGCGGTGGCAGCCCGGTCAATTTGACCTGGAGGCGCTCGAGGGAAGAGTCCACATACCGCACCGTGCCACCCACCGCGCCCTCCTCGCCCAGCACATGCCAAGGCTCCAAGGCCTGGCGCAGCTCCAGTTCGATGCCATTGACGGCGTAGTCGCCGACCTTGGGGAAACGGAACTCCAGGTGCGCGGCAAACCATTCGGCGCGCAGCGGGTAACCCGCGGCGTTGAGCTCGGCGATCACGTCGGCGAAATCCTGCTCGATAAAGTGCGGCAACAGGAAGCGGTCATGCAGTTCGGTGCCCCAACGCGCCAGTTTCGGCGGTGCATAGGGTTCGCGCCAGAACCGCGCGACCAAGGCACGCAGCAACAGTTGCTGGGTCAGACTCATGCGCGCGTGCGGCGGCATTTCAAACGCACGCAGCTCCAGCAGGCCCAGGCGGCCGGTGGCACCGTCCGGCGAGTAGAGCTTGTCGATGCAGAATTCGGCGCGGTGGGTATTGCCGGTCACGTCGATCAGCAGGTTGCGCAGCAGGCGATCCACCAGCCATGGCGGGCACTCTTCGCCGGGCTCGGGCATTTGCGCGAAGGCAATCTCCAGCTCGTACAGCGCATCGTTGCGCGCTTCATCCACACGGGGCGCCTGGGAGGTCGGGCCGATGAACAGGCCGGAGAACAGATAAGACAGCGAGGGGTGATTATGCCAATAGCTGATCAGGCTGCGCAGCAGATCGGGCCGACGCAGGAAGGGTGAGTCCTTGGGCGTCGCGCCACCCAGTACAAAATGGTTACCGCCGCCGGTGCCGGTGTGGCGTCCGTCGATCATGAATTTCTCGGTGGTGAGGCGGGTTTGCCGCGCCTCTTCGTAGAGGAATTCAGTGCGCTCCACCAACTCATCCCAAGTGGCCGAAGGCTGTACGTTGACCTCGATGACACCCGGGTCCGGCGTGACGCGAAAGTTGCTCAGGCGCGTATCGGCCGGCGGCTCGTAGCCTTCGAACAACACTGGGCACTGCAGCTCTTGGGCGGTCGCCTCGATGGCGGCCACCAGTTCCAGATAGTCTTCAACGCGCTCCAGGGGCGGCATGAACAGATACAGGCGCCCCTCCCGTGCCTCGGCGCACAGGGCGGTGCGGGTCAGCCAATCGGCGGACTCGTCGATTTTTGGCACACGCTCATCGTTCGGTGCGGGTTCGCCATGGTTTTGCAGTTGAGCGGTGCCCGGCAGCTCCGGCTGGTCCTGGTTAGGATCGGTCGGATGCACAAACGGATACTCGGCCGCCGTGACCCAAGGTTGCGAGGCCAGGGGCAGGCGGTAGCCCAGCGGCGAATCGCCCGGCACCAGGCGGCAATGGTTGTCGCGCAGGTACCAGCGCCCGCTCTGCCAGCGGTCATTGGCCGCCGTGCGCGCCAGTGGTAGCACTTGGCCGATGATTTTATCCAGCCCCTGGGCGAACACTTTGCGCAGGCGCTCGCGCTCCAGATCGTCGCTCAGGCGCGGGTCCTGGGCGGTAACGTTCTGCGGCAACGCGCCTTCGCGCCACAGGTAGTAGAAATTATCTTCAAAGGCCGGGAATACAAAGCGCGCAGGCAGTTTGAGGCGTTCGGCGACGCTGGCCAGGAAACGCCCGGCCATGGCGCCGTCGGAACCGTAGTGCTGTTGCTCATCGGCGATCAATGCGCTGTTGTGCCAGATCGGCACGCCGTCACGGCGCCAGTAGCAATTGAGCGACCAACGCGGCAATTGCTCGCCGGGGTACCACTTGCCCTGCCCGAAGTGCACCAGGCCTTGGGGCGCGTAATGTGCACGCATGCGCTGGAACAGCTCGGCGGACAGACGACGCTTGTCCGGCCCGAGCGCAGCGGTGTTCCACTCGGCACCGTCGGGGTCGTCGATGGAGACAAAGGTCGGCTCGCCGCCCATGGTCAGGCGCACGTCGTGCTTGAGCAGGTCGCCATCGATCTGCCGGCCCAGGGCCTGGATCGCCAGCCATTGCTCCTCGGTGTAAGGCTTGGTGACCCGAGGGGCTTCCCAGATCCGTTCCACCGACATTTCGTGGGTGAATTCGCACTCGCACGGTTCCACCAGCCCACTGATCGGTGCAGCCGAGGATGGATCGGGACTACAGGCCAACGGGATATGCCCTTCACCGGCGAACAACCCGGAGGTGGCGTCCAGGCCGATCCAGCCGGCGCCGGGCAAATACACTTCGCACCAGGCGTGCAGGTCGGTGAAATCCACTTCGGTGCCGGAGGGCCCGTCGAGTGCCTTGACGTCGGCGGTGAGCTGGATCAGATAGCCAGACACAAACCGCGCCGCCAAGCCGAGGTTGCGCAGTAATTGCACCAGCAGCCAGGCGGAATCGCGGCAGGAACCGGAGGCATTTTGCAGGGTGAATTCCGGGGTTTGCACGCCTGGTTCCATGCGGATCAGGTAGCCGATATCGGCGGCAAGACGCTGGTTGAGGCCCACCAGAAAGTCCACGGCCGGCAATGGCGTGCGGTCGATGCCGGCCAGGTAGGCAGCAAACTTCGGCGTCAGCGGCAAGGTTTCCAGGTACGGCGCCAACTCGCGCTGTTCATCGGCCGCGTAGCTGAAGGGGATTTTTTCGGCGTAGGGCTCAAGGAAAAAGTCGAACGGGTTGAACACCACCATCTCGGCGACCAGGTCGACTTCGATGCGCAGTTCAGCGGTTTTTTCCGGGAACACCAATCGCGCCAGGTAATTGCCCTGAGGGTCTTGTTGCCAATTGATGAAATGCTGCTCGGGCAGCACTTTCAGCGCGTAGGACAGAATCCGCGTACGGCTGTGGGGCGTCGGGCGCAAACGCACAATTTGCGGGCCGAGTTCGACAGCGCGGTCGTAGCGGTAATGCGTGACGTGGTGCAACGCGACATGAATCGACACGGCGGCCTCCTGCGAGCCAGGGCATGGACACAACGTGCGCAAGACTTATGCCAGAGCGGCCGTCGTTGCGCTTTATCGTAAGACCCGGTGCAGTACAGCACCAAAACGGCGCCAGCGGTGGCGCCATGGTGCAAGTGCCGCACATATTTGTGGCGAACGTGTGAAAGGAGGTGGTGAATCTACCCAGTCACCGGGCCTTGTGCCGGGCGCCGAGGGCTTGACGCAGGTGGCGGATTTCCACGAGCCTAGCGCGCATCTCGCGCTGCCCCTTACTGTTGAGTATCAGCAGCCCGAACAGTGGAAAAACCAGCGCTAACCCATAAAGAACCCGATGAGGGCCGTATTGGATCATCGGCAACACAAACAGCAGGCAGGCGGCGTAGAGACCGACCATCACCCATGCCCAACCGGGCCTGCCCCGTAGAATCATAAAGTTGCTGTGCACCGTGAGCAGCGTGAGCACTGCCCCAGCCAGCATGATCTTGAGCCCCACTTGAGCAAGGGGTGCATCATCAAAATAGGTGACGAACGCCAACGCCATGGCCAACGCCAATGAAAAATACGCCGCAAATACGCCGCTCAGAAACGTCAGAAAGTAATGCTTGAAAAAGTCTCGCAGCGTCATCAATTCGCCCATTCTTTGGCTTCCTCGTACAGCCCGATCGCGATTGTTTTGACGTTTCCGGAGTAGGCGCTCCCGCCGAACCCTATGACTGCACTCAGGGCGTCCTTGATCTGGGTCGTTGTGCCGTGCTTGAGCTGCGTGGGGGTGAAACGCTTGGTGAGTTCACCCGACGCTTGCTTGAGCTTGAGTAGCTTCGAGGTCAATTTGGGATCGTTGATGGTCAACAGTTCTTTGGTCAGCTTGGCTCTTTCCTGGCGATTCAAACCGCGCAGCACTTCACGCAGGCTCTTGCCCGTCGAGGCTTTGGCGGCCCTGACCAGCTTGACCGTCGTCAGGGTCGAAGCGCCCACGCCGACCAGCGACGCTGCGTCGAGCACAATGGAAGCATTCTGGTACCAGCCTTCACTGTCGAGCCAATCGTTGACCTCGGGCTTGGCCACCTCGAGCGTCGTGCGGGCAAGGCCATTGATGCACTGCAGTGAACTCGCGCCCGCCGCCGCATACCCTATCACCACAACGACGGAACTGGCGCCCGCGCTGAACGGCACCAGCAGGGTACCGCTGGCAATCGCAGCCCAACTGATGACCGCGCCCAGGCACGAGATCCCGGTGTTCACCGCCTCGCCGATCAGCCTGGACTCTCTCGGGTTGCTCGCCACATGTTGAGCGAACTGTGTCGGCGCAACGTAGTTTTGCGCCTCCCGCAGGATGATGCGCTTGGGCTGGATGCTGCAGATGGGCTTGAACTCACGCAGGGTGACGATGTTGAAGTCGGCATCGATATACACCACACCCGCGCCGACAATACCGGGGTCGGCGTCGATGGCCGCAAACAGGCGCGGCAGGTTGATCTGGCTTTCAATGCGCTGGCGCGCCATGAACTGGGAGCGGTTGGAGTCCATGCCGATGCCGGCCAGGGGGTTGCCCATGGAGAGGTTCTTCCTTGAAAGGGATGGTGATTGGACTGACGCTATCGCAGGCAAGCCAGCTCCCACATTTTGACTGCATGCTCATGCAGGAACGCGGTCAAGGGTGGGAGCTGGCTTGCCTGCGATAGCAATCTAATGGGCGCCACCTTAACAAACAGGCTACCCGCCTGCCAGAAAGCAAAACGCCAGCACTGAGGCTGGCGTTCCGTTTGTTCAGGCTGCGATCAACGCGGCACCACCGGCTTGCGGGCAGGCTTGCCGCCTTTGCCCTTGGCCGCATCGGTGCGTTCCTTGGCCGCCTGCTTATTGCGCGCCTGCGCCGCGGCCTTGGCTTGTTCGCGCTTGTCCCACGGGTTGCTGCCGTCGCTGCCGCGAGGCGGCAGGCCGGTGTGCTGGGTGAGGATTTTGGTAGTGGTTTCTTTGGCGACCTTGTGGCTGCCGGCCGGCGTCGAGTTCTTGCGACGCGCGCTCTGGTAGCTGTCGGTGCTCGGCTGGTGCAGCGGGATTAACTGCTCCTTGCCCGGCCCGATCAGGTCGGCGCGGCCCATGCGGGTCAGCGCTTCACGCAGCATCGGCCAGCCTTTCGGGTCGTGGTAGCGCAGGAACGCCTTGTGCAGGCGGCGTTGCTCTTCGCTCTTGACGATGGTTACCGCGTCGCTCTTGTAGGTGACCTTGCGCAGCGGGTTCTTGCCCGAGTGGTACATGGCGGTGGCGGTGGCCATCGGCGACGGGTAGAACGCTTGCACCTGGTCGGCGCGGAAGCCGTTGCCCTTGAGCCACAGGGCCAGGTTCATCATGTCTTCATCGGTGGTGCCGGGGTGGGCGGCGATGAAGTACGGGATCAGGTACTGCTCCTTGCCCGCTTCCTTGGTGTACTTCTCGAACATGCGCTTGAACTTGTCATAGCTGCCAATGCCCGGCTTCATCATCTGGTTGAGCGGACCTTCCTCGGTGTGTTCCGGGGCGATCTTCAGGTAGCCGCCGACGTGGTGGGTGACGAGCTCCTTGACGTATTCCGGCGATTCCACGGCGAGGTCGTAACGCAGGCCGGAGGCGATCAGGATTTTCTTCACACCCGGCAAGGCACGGGCGCTGCGGTACAGCTGGATCAACGACGAGTGGTCGGTGTTCAGGTTCGGGCAGATACCAGGGAACACGCACGACGGCTTGCGGCACGCCGATTCGATTTCCGGGCTCTTGCAGGCGATGCGGTACATGTTAGCGGTGGGGCCGCCGAGGTCGGAAATCACGCCGGTAAAGCCCGGAACCTTGTCGCGGATCTCTTCGATCTCGCGAATGATCGACTCTTCGGAGCGGTTCTGGATGATGCGGCCTTCGTGTTCGGTGATCGAGCAGAAGGTGCAGCCGCCGAAGCAGCCACGCATGATGTTCACCGAGAAGCGGATCATGTCGTAGGCCGGGATTTTCTCCTTGCCGTACGCCGGGTGCGGGACACGTGCGTAAGGCATGCCAAACACGTAGTCCATTTCTTCGGTGGTCATCGGAATGGGCGGCGGGTTGAACCACACGTCCACGTCACCGTGCTTCTGCACTAGGGCGCGGGCGTTGCCTGGGTTGGTTTCCAAGTGCAGCACCCGGTTGGCGTGGGCATACAGCACCGCGTCGCCACGGACCTTTTCCACCGATGGCAGGCGGATCACGGTCTTGTCGCGGGTCATGCGCGGGCTGGCCAGTATCTGCACGACCTTGGCTTCTTCCGGGTCGTCAACCGGGCCCTTCTCTTGCTCGATGGCGCAGGCCTGGGTGTCCTGGGTGTTGACGTACGGGTTGATGATCTTGTCGACCTTGCCCGGCCGGTCGATGCGCGTGGAGTCCACTTCGTACCAGCCCGCCGGGGTGTCGCGGCGAATGAACGCCGTTCCGCGCACGTCGGTGATGTCTTCGATCTTGTGGCCCCACGACAAGCGTTGGGCGACTTCGACGATGGCCCGCTCGGCGTTGCCGTACAGCAGGATATCGGCGGTGGCGTCGATCAGGATCGAGTTGCGCACACGGTCCTGCCAGTAATCGTAGTGGGCAATGCGGCGCAGGGAGGCTTCGATGCCGCCGAGTACGATCGGCACGTTCTTGTAGGCTTCCTTGCAGCGCTGGCTGTACACCAGGCTCGCGCGGTCCGGGCGTTTGCCGGCCATGCCGCCGGGGGTGTAGGCGTCGTCGGAGCGGATTTTCTTGTCAGCGGTGTAGCGGTTGATCATCGAGTCCATGTTGCCGGCCGCGACGCCGAAGAACAGGTTCGGCTCGCCGAGCTTCATGAAGTCGTCTTTGGACTGCCAGTTCGGTTGCGCGATGATCCCGACGCGAAAGCCCTGGGACTCCAGCAGCCGGCCAATGATCGCCATGCCGAACGACGGATGGTCCACGTAGGCATCACCGGTAACGATGATGATGTCGCACGAATCCCAGCCAAGCTGATCCATCTCCTCCCTGCTCATCGGCAGGAATGGCGCAGGACCGAAACATTCGGCCCAGTACTTGGGATAGTCAAATAACGGCTTGGCTGTTTGCATGACGGTGACCGGTGTTGAGATGAAAAATCGCGGGCGCGGAATATAGCACAAATTTTGACCAATTCCGACGGTAATGGTCGGAATTGCGATGAGCATAGGTGCCTACACATCTTTTTACAGGCTGGCGAGCCCCCACTGTGGCGAGCGGGCTTGCGCCGCGTTGGGCTGCGCAGCAGCTCTAAAATAAGACTCTGCGGAATGTCTGATACACCGAATTCTGCTTACTGGGGCTGCTACGCAGCCCAACGCGGGGCAAGCCCGCTCGCCACAGAGGAACTCGCCCAGCCCCAACATTTGCCTGTATCCACAAATCATTGCAGGAGCTGGCTTGCCGGCGATGAGGCCCTTACAGGCGCTTGAAACTATTCGTCGTCGTCGAAGTTATAGCTGCCCGGCGCCAGGTTCTCGAAGCGCGTGTACTTGCCGATGAACGCCAGGCGGATAAAGCCGATAGGGCCGTTCCGCTGCTTGCCGATGATGATCTCGGCAATGCCCTTGTGTTCCGTCTCGGGGTGATACACCTCGTCGCGGTACACGAACATGATCACGTCGGCATCCTGCTCGATCGCGCCGGATTCACGCAAGTCGGAGTTCACCGGGCGCTTGTTGGGCCGTTGTTCCAGGGAACGGTTGAGCTGCGACAGCGCCACCACCGGGCAGTTGAATTCCTTGGCCAGGGCTTTCAAGGACCGCGAGATTTCGGAAATCTCGTTGGTCCGGCTGTCACCGCTGGAACCCGGGATCTGCATGAGCTGCAGGTAGTCGATCATGATCAGGGCGATATCACCGTGTTCACGCACCAGGCGACGGGTACGTGCACGCATCTCCGAAGGGCTGATGCCGGCGGTGTCATCGATGAACAGTTTGCGGTCATTGAGCAGGTTGACCGCCGAGGTCAGGCGCGGCCAATCGTCGTCTTCCAGCTGACCCGAACGCACCTTGGTCTGGTCGATGCGCCCCAGGGACGAGAGCATCCGCATGATCAGCGATTCGCCTGGCATCTCCAGGGAGTACACCAGCACCGCCTTGTCGCTTCGCAACACGGCGTTTTCCACCAGGTTCATCGCAAAGGTGGTTTTACCCATGGACGGACGGCCGGCAACGATGATCAGGTCGGAGGGCTGAAGGCCGCTGGTTTTCTCGTCCAGGTCGGTATAACCGGTGGAGATCCCAGTAATGGCCGCATCTGTATTGAACAGGGTGTCGATACGGTCGATCGCCTTGGTCAGCAGGTCATTGACGCTGACCGGGCCGCCGGTTTTCGGGCGGGCCTCGGCAATCTGGAAAATCTGCCGCTCGGCCTCATCGAGAATCTCGGCGGCAGTGCGGCCTTCAGGGTTGAACGCGCTGTCGGCGATTTCGGTGCTGATGCCGATCAACTGACGCAGCGTGGCCCGCTCGCGGACGATCTGGGCATAGGCTTTGATGTTAGCGACGGACGGCGTGTTTTTCGCCAGCTCACCGAGATAGCCCAGGCCGCCGACCTGGGAGGTCTGGCCTTCCTTGTCCAACTGCTCGGCCAGGGTCACCACGTCGATCGGTGAGTTCTGGTCGGCCAGCTTGGCGATGGCGCGGAAGATCAGGCGGTGGTCATGGCGATAGAAGTCACCGTCCGAGACTTGATCCAGCACGCGTTCCCAGGCGTTGTTGTCCAGCATCAAACCACCGAGCACGGCCTGTTCGGCCTCGATGGAATGCGGCGGCACCTTCAGGGCAGCGGTTTGCAGATCGTATTGCTCGGGAGCTGAAATATCGTTCATGGCCACTTGGAATTAGGGGTGTGTAGAAAAACAAAAGGCACGACCTGTAAACAGGATCGTGCCCGATGTTAACCGGCTGGCACGCGAGGTGCCACCCAGTCAGGTGCTGCTTAAGCTGCTACCACGACAACGCGTACGGTGGCTTCAACTTCGGCGTGCAGGTGCACGGCTACGTCGAATTCGCCTACGTTGCGGATGGTGCCGTTCGGCAGACGAACTTCGCTCTTCTGCACTTCAACGCCGGAGGCGGTCAGTGCATCAGCGATGTCGTGGGTGCCGATCGAACCGAACAGCTTGCCTTCGTCACCGGCGGTGGCAGTGATAGTCACTTCCAGCTCAGCCAGTTGGGCAGCGCGCGTTTCAGCCGAAGCTTTTTTGTCTGCTGCGGCTTTTTCCAGCTCGGCACGACGCTCTTCAAACGCAGCCAGGTTGGCAGCGGTTGCAGCGGTGGCTTTGCCGTAAGGCAGCAGGTAGTTACGACCGTAGCCGGCCTTAACGTTCACTTTGTCGCCCAGGTTGCCCAGGTTGGCGACTTTTTCCAGAAGGATCAGTTGCATGTGAAAATCCTCTAACTTTTAACCTTCACCGTTCGCGCTATCGGCATCTTTCGATGCCAGACGTCCGCGAAAATCAATCAGGCCGTCGACAATGGCCAAAACCACGAGTAACGGATAGATCAGCTGCATGAACAACAACATTGTCACGTACATCCCCACCAGCCAGAACTTGGCCAGGCGCTTGCGCGCGACCAGCCCATGAATCAGGGCCAATCCGGAAAACACCAGCGGTACGCTGCAAAACAGCACCATCAGGGCCATCTGTGAACCTAGGTTCGGTCCGATAACCATGAGTGCCAGCAGCAACATCGCCGGGCCCACGGGGATTCTGATACTGCGAAACTCGCGACCAAAACCACCCGGGTTGTACAACAACGCCTGCCAATATCGCCCAAGCATCAGGCTCAGCACGCTGACGATCTGCATCATTACCGCCATCAGGCCGATCAGGGCCGGTGCAATCAGTGTTGCCAGTCGCGCTCGCTCATCTACCGAAAACTGCTGGTAGAGTTCCCCGAAGGCCAGCGGCAGGATCTTGACGATCTCTTGCGCCAGCGCCTCGATTTGCGGGCGGAAAGCCGCGTCAATCAACACCGAAAACACCAACCCCAATGCCACGCTGACCAGCAGCGTGCGGAGCCAGGACTCACTTGCGCGCAAAACCAACGCAAGGCTCGACGACCCCAGCAGTACCAGAAGTACCTTGGGTTCGCCCAGTTGCAGCCACCAGATCAAGGCGGCCAACACTCCCAGGGCCAGGACACCAAAGGCATCCTGCAGACCGCGCCGCAGGAGCACGAGGCATCCAGCGGCGGCACCCAACCAATACAACAACGGCAATGCTGCACATCCAGCCACTACCAGAGTGGCCTGCACACGACCGCGCATGATGAACTCAGCTAAGGCGCGCATGCATTCAATCCCTTACTACTTGTCGACTGCCCGGTCTCAGCGGCCGTGGCTGTCGGTGTAGGCCAGCAGGGCCAGGAAGCGGGCGCGCTTGATAGCGGTGGCCAGCTGACGCTGATAACGTGCTTTGGTACCGGTGATACGGCTTGGAACGATTTTGCCGGTCTCGGATACGTAGGCTTTCAGAGTGTTGAGATCTTTGTAATCGATCTCCTTCACGTCTTCAGCGGTGAAGCGGCAGAATTTACGACGACGGAAGAAACGTGCCATTTGATAGGCTCCTTAAAAGGTCCGTGGATTACTCGTCAGCGTTATCGCTGTTGTCGCTGTCATCACTATCAGCGCTATCAGCGCCTTCGTGCTCAGGACGGTCGCGACGCTCACGGCGCTCACTGCGGTTTTCTTCAGCCTTGAGCATCTCGGATTGGCCGGTAACGGCTTCTTCGCGACGGATGACCAGGTTACGGATCACTGCATCGTTGTAGCGGAAGTTGTCTTCCAGCTCGGCCAGGGCCTTGCCGGTGCACTCAACGTTCAGCATCACGTAGTGAGCCTTGTGAACATTGTTGATTGCGTAGGCCAGTTGACGACGGCCCCAATCTTCCAGACGGTGGATTTTGCCGCCGTCTTCTTCGATCAGCTTGGTGTAACGCTCAACCATGCCGCCGACTTGCTCGCTTTGATCCGGGTGGACCAAAAAGATGATTTCGTAATGACGCATGAATGCTCCTTACGGGTTGTAGCCTGCCGCTCAAAAACGGTCAGACAAGGAGTGAATGACACTTATGGATCCTGCCGCAGAAAGGCACATGCGTGCCTGCCAGGAAGGCAAGGGGCGCAATTGTAGAGAAGGGGGAGAAAGCGCGCAAGGCAATTGGTGATTATTTGAACAATCTTAAAGCACCGCAAAACAAATGTGGGAGCGGGCTTGCTCGCGAAAGCGGTGGATCAGTCAACTAATTTAGCGACTGACACCCCGTATTCGCGAGCAAGCCCGCTCCCACATTTTGACCTGCGCCAGACTTGGTTATTTCTTCGGTATGGCTTTAGCCTTGGCACCACGTTGGCGCCGGGCTTCAAACAAGCACACACCCGTCGCAACCGACACGTTCAGGCTGCTGACGCTGCCGGCCATCGGCAAGTGCACCAGGTAATCGCAATGCTCGCGGGTCAGGCGACGCATGCCCTTGCCTTCGGCGCCCATGATCAGGATGGTCGGGCCGGTGAGGTCCTGGTCATAAATACTGACCTCGGCCTCGCCTGCCGTACCCACGATCCACAGGCCGCGCTGCTGGAGTTTTTCCAGGGTGCGCGCCAGGTTGGTCACGGCCACCAGCGGAATGACTTCCGCCGCGCCACAGGCCACTTTACGCACGACCGGCGTGAGGGTGGCCGACTTATCCTTGGGCACGATCACCGCCAGCGCGCCGGCAGCATCCGCCGAACGCAGGCAAGCACCGAGGTTATGCGGGTCGGTCACGCCGTCCAGTACCAGCAGCAGCGGCGCGCCTTCGGTACGGTCCAGCAGCTCGTCGAGCATGGCTTCACCCCAGACCTGGCTCGGACTGACATCCGCGACCACGCCCTGGTGCACACCTTCCACCCACACGTCCATTTCACGACGCTCGGCCTGGCCAATGGCAACCTTGTTTTGGGTGGCCAGCTCGACCAGCGCTTGTACGCGCGGCTCGCTGCGGCCTTCTGCCAACCACACTTGCTTGACGCGTTTAGGGTGGTGACGCAGCAGTGCTTCTACGGCATGGACGCCGTAGATTTTTTCCAGACTCATGGCTTGGCCTTAGGTTTGCGCGACCCGCCGCTCTTGGCGGGAGCCGAACCCGCCTTGGGCGGGCCTTTACGGTGTTTACTCGGCTTGCTCGACGGTTTTTCCGCCCCTTGGGACTTTCCCCCAGACGCCGCTTTACCACCGCTTTTGGCTTCGTTGAGCAACTGCTGCTTCAATTCGCGGCTCTTGCGCAGCTCGGCATTCTTGGCTGCCGCATCGCTTGGGCGATAGGCCTCAGAGGCCTTTTCCTTGGTCGACGAGCGACGGCCGGGCTTGGCTGGCGCAGGCTCGGTGGCCGCAGGTTTAGCTTTCGCTGGAGCGCCCTTGCCTTTGCTGGCCGGAGTCGCTTCGCTGCCCCGTTTTTTACGACTGCCCGGCGCTTCGGCAGGCTTATCAGGCATGCCGAAGTCGATCTTGCGTTCATCGAGGTCGACGCGCATGACCTGCACTTCCACGGTGTCGCCCAGGCGGAAGCTGCGACCGGTGCGCTCGCCCGCCAAGCGGTGATGCACAGGGTCGAAGTGGTAGTAGTCGCCCGGCAAGGCGGTGACGTGCACTAGGCCTTCGACGTAGATGTCGGTCAGCTCGACAAACAGGCCAAAGCCGGTCACGGCGGTGATGACGCCCGGGAACGACTCGCCCACGCGGTCCTTCATGAACTCGCATTTGAGCCAGTTCACCACGTCGCGAGTGGCCTCGTCGGCACGGCGCTCACTCATGGAGCACTGCTCGCCCAACTGTTCCAGGGCCGCTTCGTCGTACGGATAGATCCGCGCCTTCGGAATGGTCATGGCACCGGCGCGCTTGACGTGCGGGGTGTTCTGCTTGGAGTGGATCACGCTGCGGATCGCGCGGTGCGTGAGCAGGTCCGGATAACGACGAATCGGCGAGGTGAAGTGGGTATACGCCTCGTAATTCAGGCCGAAGTGGCCCTGGTTATCCGCGCTGTACACCGCCTGACTCAGGGAGCGCAGCATGACGGTCTGGATCACGTGGTAATCCGGACGGTCCTTGATGCTCGCGAGCAATGCCTGGTAGTCCTTCGGCGTCGGGCCATCCTTGCCTTTGTGCAGGGACAGACCGAGCTCACCGAGGAAGGCGCGCAGTTTTTCCAGACGTTCCGGCGGCGGGCCGTCGTGCACCCGGTACAGGGCAGGAATCTCGTGTTTCTTGAGGAACTCTGCAGTGGCCACGTTGGCTGCCAGCATGCATTCTTCGATCAGTTTGTGAGCATCGTTGCGCGTCGTCGGGGTAATCGCGGCGATTTTGCGCTCGGAACCGAAGACAATCCGGGTTTCCTGGGTTTCAAAATCGATCGCGCCACGGGTGTGACGGGCGCCCAGCAGCACCTTGTACAGCGAGTAAAGCTGCTTGAGGTGCGGCACCACATCGGCATATTCGCTGCGCAGGGCCTTGGCTTCGCTGGTCTTCGGCGTTTCCAGGATGGTGCTGACCTTGTTGTAGGTCAGGCGCGCCTGGGAGTGAATCACCGCCTCATAGAACTGGTAGTCGGTCATTTCGCCGGTTTTCGAGATGGTCATCTCGCACACCATGGCCAAGCGGTCGACTTTCGGGTTCAGCGAGCACAGGCCGTTGGACAGCTGCTCGGGCAGCATCGGGATCACGCGCTCAGGGAAGTACACGGAGTTGCCGCGCACCTGGGCTTCGTTGTCCAGTGCCGAACCGATCTTCACGTAGCTGGAGACGTCGGCAATCGCGACAAACAGCTTCCAGCCGCCGGAGAACAGACGCAGCTTGCCCGGCTTGGCTTCGCAGTAGACCGCATCATCGAAGTCGCGCGCATCTTCGCCGTCAATGGTGACGAACGGCAGATGACGCAGGTCGATGCGTTTTTCTTTGTCTTTGTCTTCGACTTCAGGCTTGAGCTTGGCGGCTTCTTTGAGCACAGCCTCAGGCCAGACGTGAGGAATATCGTAGGTGCGCAACGCAACGTCGATTTCCATGCCCGGCGCCATGTAGTTGCCGACCACTTCAACGATATCGCCCTGCGGCTGGAACCTCGCGGTTGGCCAGTGGGTGATTTTCACCTCGACGAACTGGCCGACCTTGGCGGCGCCATTGCGACCCGGGGTGATCAGCACTTCCTGCTGGACCTTCGGGTTATCCGGCACCACAAAGCCGATACCGCCTTCTTCGAAGTAACGGCCGACAATGGACTCATGGGCACGGGACACCACTTCCACGATCACACCTTCACGGCGACCGCGACGGTCCAGGCCGGAAACGCGCGCCAGGGCACGGTCGCCATCGAACACCAGGCGCATTTGCGCCGGGCTCATGAACAGGTCATCGCTGCCGTCGTCCGGGATCAGGAAGCCGAACCCATCACGATGGCCGGCGATGCGGCCCAGGATCAGGTCGAGCTTATCCACCGGCGCGTAAGTGCCACGACGGGTGTAGATCAGTTGGGCGTCGCGCTCCATGGCACGCAAACGGCGGCGCAGGGCTTCGAGCTGGTCTTCGGTGGTCAGACCGAACTCTTCAACCAACTGCTCGCGGCTAGCAGGCGAACCCCGATCGGCGAGGTGCGCCAGGATCAGTTCGCGGCTAGGAATAGGGTTTTCATATTTTTCCGCTTCACGAGCGGCCTCGGGATCGAGGGACTGCCAATCGGCCATTAGAGAGTTTTCACCTTGTCTATATGCGGGTTAGTTTGGCATACGCGTATTGAAACGGGAAATTTCAGACGTCATCAAGCCTTTTAAAGCCCTTTGCAGCCCCCGGGAAGCACCTTGCACGACCATTGGCGAAATTTTCCAGGCTTTTTTCATGGCAGGGGTTTACAGCCAAAAGTACGCTGCGTATAGTGCGCGCCATCGACGACGGCAACGTTGTTGATGTTGCCCAGGTGGTGAAATTGGTAGACACGCCAGCTTCAGGTGCTGGTGATCGCAAGGTCGTGGAAGTTCGAGTCTTCTCCTGGGCACCAAATTCAGATCAAACCCGCGAAAGCGGGTTTTTTCGTTTCAGGCCTTTGATTTTCAACGGAAAAACTTGATTTATATTTTCGAATCAGGGGTTTACAGATCAAAAGGCCCTCCGTATAGTTCGTCCCATCAACGGCGCAAGCGCTGCTGATAAATGCCCAGGTGGTGAAATTGGTAGACACGCCAGCTTCAGGTGCTGGTGATCGCAAGGTCGTGGAAGTTCGAGTCTTCTCCTGGGCACCAAATTCAGATCAAACCCGCGAAAGCGGGTTTTTTCGTTTCCGGGGCTAAAAAACTCTACCCCCGATACCTCCCTGCACCGCACTTGAGAAGTTTTATCGTTTATCCTTGCAATGATTTGTTGCATATAAGCGAGGAACACTTCGGATGATGATCCGCGATAACCGACTCACAACATCCCTTCTGCGTGGCCTGACCCTCACCCTGCTCGGCCTGACCCTGCTCTCGCCCACCGCCTATTGCGCCGACAAGATTTCCCTGACCCTCTACAACGGCCAGCACAAAGAAGTCGGCGATGAGCTCGCCAAGGCCTTCGAAGCCAAGACCGGCATTCACGTCAACGTGCGCAAAGGCAGCAGCAACCAGCTGGCCAGCCAAGTAGTGGAAGAAGGCGAGCGCTCGCCTGCCGACGTGATCTACACCGAAGAATCTCCGCCGCTGAACAAACTCGGCGAGCAAGGCCTGCTGGCCAGGATCGACGCCAGCACCCTCGACGTGCTGCCCAAGGATTACGTCGGCACCAACGGCGACTGGATGGGCGTCACCGCACGCACGCGCGTCGTGGCCTTCAACCCCAAATTGATCGCTGAAAAAGACCTGCCGGAATCGGTATTGGATTTCGCCGGCCCCGAGTGGCAAGGCAAAGTCGGTTTCGTGCCCACCAGCGGCGCGTTCCAGGAACAGGCCGTGGCGATCATCAAGCTGCACGGTCGCGAAGCCGCCGAAGAATGGCTGACCGGCCTGCGCGCCTTCGGCAAGGTGTACAGCAATAATATGGTTGCCCTTAAAGCCGTGGAAAACGGCGAAGTAGCCACCGTCCTGGTGAACAACTACTACTGGTTTGCCCTGAAGAAAGAAAAAACCAACCTGGATTCGCAACTGCACTACTTCACCAACGGCGACGCTGGCGGCCTGATCACCGCGTCTTCGGCCGCGGCACTCAAATCCAGCAAGCACCCCAAGGAAGCCCAGCAACTGCTGGCGTTCATGGCCAGCGAAGAAGGCCAGCGCGTCATCACCAATACCTCGGCCGAATATCCACTGCGCAAAGGCATGGAGTCCAACCGCGGGCTCAAACCTTTCAGCGAGCTGCAACCACCGAAAGTCACCCCCGCCGACCTGGGCAACGCCGAAGAAGCCCTGGACCTGGAACGTGACGTTGGCCTGAACTGATGAACCCATCGCTAACCGCTGCGGGGTTCAGCCCTCGGCGCAAACGCCCTTCGATCTGGCTGCTGCTGCCCGTGCTGCTTCTGGTTGGCTTGAGCCTGCTGCCACTGGCGTATGTCGGACTCAAGGCATGGCAGGCCGGCTGGGCGCAGGCGGTGCACCTGCTGTGGCGCCCGTATGTCTTCGGGCTGCTGCGCAATACCCTGGCGCTGATGGTCGGGGTGACCGTGGCCTGCGCCGTTGTCGGACTTTCCCTGGCCTGGCTGCTGGAGCGCAGCAACCTGCCGGGGCGGCGCATCTGGGGAGTGATCCTGTGCCTGCCGTTTGCGGTACCAGCGTTTGTCAGCAGCTTTACCTGGGTATCGCTGAGCGCCAATTTCGAAGGGCTGGCCGGCGCCATCCTGGTGATGAGCCTGTCGAAGTACCCACTGGTATTTCTGCCGGTGGCGGCGACGCTGCGCAATCTTGATCCCGCGCTGGAAGAGTCGGCCCGAACCCTGGGGTTGAATCGCTGGGGCGTATTCTTTCGCATCACTTTGCCGTTGCTGTGGCCATCTCTGTTGGCCGGGGCGCTGTTGATTGCGCTGCACATGCTGGTGGAATTCGGCGCGCTCTCGATCATCGGGTTGCAGACGTTCACTACGGCAATCTACCAACAGTTCGAACTGGAGTTCAGCAACGCGAACGCCGCGATGCTCTCGGCGGTGCTGCTGGTGATGTGCCTGGCGCTGCTGTGGCTGGAGCTGCGCGTGCGCGGCAAGGGCCGCCATGTGCGTATCGGCCAGGGCGCGGCGCGGCATGCCGAGCAGGTCCGGCTGGGCAAGTGGGCAGCGCTGGGCCAGGTGTACTGCCTGGCGCTGGCGATCATCGGCAGCGGCATTCCGCTGGGGATGCTCGGCTATTGGCTGGCGGTGGGTTCCTCCGCGGCATTCCCGGTGGCGCAGATCAGTGAGGCGCTGCTGTCTTCATTGGCACTGTCTCTGGGCGGCGCAGCGCTGTGCCTGGTCCTGGCGGTGCCGGTGGGATTGCTGGTGGTGCGCTATAAAGGCCAGCTGGCGATCTGGGCCGAGCGCCTGCCGTACCTGCTCCACGCCCTGCCCGGCCTGGTGATCGCACTGACCCTGGTGTATTTCGCCCTGCATTACGTGCCGGCGCTGTACCAGACGTCGGCGTTACTGTTGATTGCGTATGCGCTACTGTTTTTGCCGCTGGCCCAGGCACCGATTCGAACGGCACTGAACAAGGCCGCGCCGCAGCTTGAAGAAGCTGCGCGGACACTGGGGGCGTCGTCGTTCAGTGCGTTTTGCCGGGTGACCTTGCCGATTATCTTTCCGGCACTGGGCGCGGCGTTTGCGCTGGTGTTTCTGGATGCGATGAAGGAGCTGACGGCGACGTTGCTGCTGAGCCCGACCGGGCTCAATACATTGGCGACAGCCGTGTGGGCGCATACCTCGAATGTGGAGTTTGCGGCGGCGGCGCCTTATGCGGCGTTGTTGATTCTGGTGTCGGGGTTGCCGGTGTATTTGCTGACGACGCGGATGTATCTGAGCCGCTGAGACCGCTTTCGCGAGCAAGCCCGCTCCCACATTTGATCGGGTTCCAACTTTGGAATGCAGTCAATGTGGGCTTGCTCGCGAAAGGGCCCGAACAGACGACGCTAGGCCCGAAACTGCCCCAAACTCGCCTTCAACTGCGCCGCCAACCCATCCAGCACCTTGCCACTGGCCGTCGTCTCTACCACCGCCTGAGCGGCACGTTCAGCCTGGGCATGGATCACTTCGACCCGCCCGCGCACCGCATGGGCGCCTTGGGCCTGATGTTCAGCCGCACGCGTCGCCAAGCCAATCGCCGCATGCACCTGCTCCACCGAAGCCTGCACCGTCTGCTGCAAGCGCACGCTGTCGCGCAGCACCCGCAAGCCTTCGTCGGCCTGGCGCCCGGCCTTGCCGATGGTTTCCACCGCCTCCCGAGCCCCCTGCTGCAACGCGACGATATGTGCCTGGATGTCCCCGGTGGAGCTTTGGGTCTTGCTCGCCAGCGCACGCACCTCGTCCGCGACCACAGCAAAGCCACGCCCGGTTTCACCGGCACGGGCCGCTTCGATGGCCGCATTGAGCGCCAGCAGGTTGGTTTGCTCGGCGATTCCATGAATCACCGTCAGCACCACTTCAATCTGCTCGCTCTGCTGCGCCAACCGCTCGATGACCTGGGAACCTGCCTGCACCTGGCCTGCCAACGCCTCGATCAAGCCGCCCACTTCGGTTGACGTGCGCGAGTTCTCATCCGTGGCCTGGCGGATATCCACCACCTGCTGCAATGCCGCCTGCATCGCATGACTTTCGGCCTGCGCCTCATCGGCCATCTGCGACAGCGCGCGCAGGCTCTCGGCCACTTCATCGCGCTGCAAGCCTGCCGCGGCATCAGCCCCGGCGTTGCGCAAGGTCATGGCGCCGATTTCTACGCCGGTACGCTGGGCCACATCGCCCGCCTCGCGCACGATGGGCTGCAATTTATCCACAAAGCGATTGACCGCAGACGCCATGTCGCCGATCTCGTCCTTGCTGCTGATCTGCACGCGCTTGGTGAGATCGCCCTCGCCCGCCGCCAGGTCATCCATGGCGGCGATCAACAACTTCAGGCGGTTGACCACACGGCGACCGAGCACAATGGCGATCAGCAGCAATACGCCAAGACCGACCAGCGCCAGGCCCATGCCGATGCGCCAGCGCAAGGTGCCGGCAGCGTCCTGAACTGCGCTGGTGGTGTTGGCGGTCATCTGGGTGGCCGTGGCTTGCGCCGATTGCAGGCGCGCGCCCATGGCGGCAGCGCTGTCGGCCGCTGCGCCTTTGAGGCTGTCGCCGACCAGTTGATCGCCGCTGGCGATCAGCGCGGCGAAGCGCTTGTCCAGTGCCTGCAGGTCGGCCTCGACCGACGCGGTCGACACGCCCATGCGGACTTTGCCGATCTCCACCCCGTTGGGGCTGATGGAGGCCTCGACGTAGTACACGGAAGGGTCGCTCCTGGCCGCATCCAACACTTTGTCCAACGCGCGATCACCAGCGCCCTTGGCCAGCAGCGCCTGGTTGATCGGATTTTCACGATTCAGGTAGCGGGTCAAATGCTCACCCGCCGCGTCGTCATATACCACGAACAGCACGTTGGGATTGCGCTGCGCGCGCCGGGCAAATTCCGAAAGCGTCGGCACATCGTTATCCCACATGGCGCGCGGCGCCACCGAGGCCAGCAGTTGCGCCATATCATTGGCGGAGTCTTTCAAGTCTTTTTCCAGGGTCGCACGCAGTTGCTTCTGCTCTTCCTGCAGGCGCGTCGACAGCCCGGCAGTCAAGCGCTGCCGGGTATTGGTGGACAAGCTATCGAGGCTGGACGTGACTTCCTTGCCAGCCTGCGCCAGCTCGCCGGACAGTTTCTGGCTGTCGATGCCCAGGCGATTGCCCAGATCCGCTTCCAGCGCCGTGACCGTGCTTCTTGTGAGAGCGACGGCTACCAGCACTTGCACCAAAAGAGCGATACCTAGGGTAACGAACACCGGCCGCAACAGACGGCTTTGTAACAATGAAAGAACGGCAGACATCGGGAATCCCTCCACCACGGGTGCCATTAATTTGATAGCACCGCGAAAGAGAGAAACACAGCAAGGGTCGTGCCGCTTGGAGAACTGATACGACAAAGGGCTCCCTGAGGAGCCCTTTGCTTTTTACATCAACAGCTTATTAAGCGAACGGGTGACGCAGAACGATGGTTTCGTTGCGGTCCGGGCCCGTCGAAATAATGTCAATCGGTGCGCCGATCAGTTCTTCTACACGCTTGATGTAGGCACGGGCGTTGGCCGGCAACTCTTCCAGGGTCTTGGCGCCCACGGTCGATTCGGTCCAGCCCGGCACTTCTTCGTACACAGGCTGCAGGCCTACGTAGCTGTCAGCGTCAGTCGGGGCAACGTCATTGCCTTCTGCATCCTTGTAACCGGTGCAGATGTTGATCGCTTCCAGACCGTCGAGCACGTCCAGCTTGGTCAGGCAGATGCCCGAGATGCTGTTCACGTCGATAGCGCGACGCAAAATAACGGCGTCGAACCAGCCACAACGACGAGCACGGCCAGTGGTCGCGCCGAACTCGTGACCTTGCTTGGCAAGGTGTGCGCCGACTGCGTCGAACAGCTCAGTCGGGAACGGGCCCGAACCTACGCGCGTGGTGTAGGCCTTGGTGATGCCCAGGATGTAGTCCAGGAACATCGGGCCAACGCCCGAACCGGTCGCAACGCCGCCAGCGGTGGTGTTGGAGCTGGTCACGTAAGGGTAGGTGCCGTGGTCGATGTCCAGCAGGGAGCCCTGGGCGCCTTCGAACATGATGTCTTTGCCGGCGCGACGCAGGTCATGCAGCTCGGCGGTCACGTCCAGCATCAGCGGCTTGAGCAGCTCGGCGTATTCCTTGCACTCGGCCAGGGTCTTTTCAAACTCGATGGCCGGCTCTTTGTAGTAACCCACCAGCATGAAGTTGTGGTAATCCACTAGTTCACGCAGCTTGTCTTCGAAGCGCGGCATGTTGAGCAGGTCGCCCACACGCAGGCCACGACGCGCCACCTTGTCTTCGTAGGCCGGGCCGATGCCGCGACCGGTGGTGCCGATCTTCAGCTCGCCACGGGCCTTTTCACGGGCCTGGTCCAGCGCAACGTGGAAGGACAGGATCAGCGGGCAGGACGGGCTGATACGCAGGCGCTCACGCACCGGTACGCCTTTCTCTTCCAGCTTGGTGATCTCACGCAACAGGGCGTCCGGTGCAACCACCACGCCGTTGCCGATCAGGCATTGCACGCCTTCGCGCAGTACACCCGACGGGATCAGGTGCAATACGGTTTTTTCGCCATCGATGACCAAGGTGTGGCCAGCGTTGTGGCCACCTTGGTAGCGCACTACGGCGGCAGCATGTTCGGTCAGCAGATCAACGATCTTGCCTTTGCCCTCATCACCCCATTGGGTGCCCAGGACTACGACATTCTTACCCATAACACTTGTCCTCATTCGCGCAAACTTGGTGCCGGCGATGGCCGGCAGGAAAACTCAAGAAGTCAGTGGCGATACTTGCCAAAGCCCGTTCTGCAGAATCAATTGCCGGTCGCAGTCCGCTTCACGGGCGGCGGCCAATGGTTGCCCAGGCAAGGCCTGGACGACACGCTGACCCTCACTGCGCAACTGGCAAACCTGCTGCCAGAGTGCTGCGTCCGTACTGTCGGGCATCCAGATGCCACCAGACGGCAGCTCGACCTCAGCACGCCCCAGGGTCACCAGGGTTTTTAAATCGGTGGAAAAGCCGGTAGCCGGACGTGCACGACCGAAGTCGGCGCCGATATCGTCATAACGACCGCCTTGGGCGATGGCTTGGCCAACACCCGGTACAAACACCGCGAACACCACACCGGTGTGGTAGTGGTAGCCGCGCAACTCGCCCAGGTCAAAATACAGCGGCAACTGTGGGAAGCGCGCCGACAACTGCTCGGCAATCGCCAGCAAATCGTTCAGAGCCGCCAGCACCGGCGCCGGCGCATTGGCCAGGCGTTCGCGCGCAGCCACCAGCACTTCACGGCCACCGCACAGGTTCACCAGCGCACGCAGCATGCCGGCGAGGTCCGCAGGCACGCCTTCGGTCAGGGCGATCACTTCATCGATAGCCTTGCGTTGCAGGGCGTCGAACAACTGTTGCTCCGCTTCGCCGGACAAACCGGCCGCGCGGGCCAGGCCACGGTAGATACCGACGTGGCCCAGGTCCATATGGACATCCGGTACGTCAGCCAGTTGCAGCATGGCCAGCATCAGGCTGATCACTTCAACGTCGCTGCTCGGGCTGGCATCGCCATATAGCTCGGCGCCCAACTGAATCGGACTACGGGAAGACGACAGTGCACGCGGTTGCGCATGCAGCACGCTGCCGGCATAGCACAGGCGGCTCGGGCCTTCGCGGCGCAGGGTGTGCGCATCGATGCGCGCCACTTGCGGCGTGATGTCGGCACGGAAGCCCATTTGCCGGCCCGATTGCGGGTCGATGACCTTGAAGGTGCGCAGATCCAGGTCCTGGCCCGCGCCGGTCAGCAGGGATTCCAGGTACTCGATATGGGGGGTCACGACAAACTCGTAGCCCCAGCTCTGGAACAGATCCAACACCTGGCGACGCGCTACTTCAATGCGCGCAGCTTCTGGTGGCAGTACTTCTTCGATGCCATCTGGCAGCAGCCAGCGGTCTACCGTTGCCATTACGCCATTCCCCTTTGATCCGGGCGGCCAGCCCTAGGCCGAGCCTTGAGTAGAGCAGAAAATACCCGCCCCTTGCATAAACCACGCGCAAGAGCGACGTGACGAACGGCCTGTAACCGGCCTCGTCGGGCACTTTCCTCGAAAAACCTGTCACGCCTGCCGAATCAAACATACAGACGCAAAAAAGCCGGGAATTTCCCGGCTGCCGCATCATACACCCGTTTTCTGAAAGGATCACCCCGCCAGGCGTTTTAGCCGCCCGACGGGAGTAAGCCTACAGAATCACAGGCCTGTTACTTGGATTTTTCCAGGTAGCGGAAGAAGTCGCTGCTTGGGTCCAGCACCAGGACGTCGGTCTTGTTCGCGAAGCTTTCACGGTAGGCACGCAGACTACGGTAGAACGCGTAGAACTCCTGGTCCTGGCCGTAGGCCTTGGCGTAGATCGCCGCGGCTTGAGCATCACCATCACCACGGGCCTCTTCAGACTCGCGATAGGCCTCTGCCAACAGTACACGGCGCTGACGGTCGGCATCCGCACGGATCCCTTCGGCCAGCTCGTTACCCTTGGCGCGGTGCTCACGGGCTTCACGCTCACGTTCGGTGCTCATGCGCTCGAACACGCTGCGGTTCACTTCCTTGGGCAGGTCGATCGCCTTGACCCGAACATCGACCACTTCGATGCCCAGCTCTTTTTCCGCCATCGTGTTCAGCGAACGCGTGATGTCAGCCATCAGCGCATCACGCTCACCGGATACCACCTCGTGCAGGGTGCGCTTACCAAACTGGTCGCGCAGACCCGATTCCAGACGGCGCGACAAACGCTCGTCGGCAATCTGCTTGAGGCCGGAAGTCGCGGTGTAGAAGCGCTCGGCATCCTTGACGCGCCACTTGGCGTAGGCGTCAACCATCACGGCTTTCTTTTCCAGGGTCAGGAAGCGCTGTGTCGGTGCATCCAGGGTCATCAGGCGCGCATCAAACTTGCGCACCTGGTTGACGTAGGGGACTTTCACATGCAGGCCCGGCTGGACATCCGCCTGGACCACGCGACCGAATTGCAGCAGCACCGCACGCTCGGTCTGAGCCACGATGTAGAAGCAGTTCCAGGCAGCGATGACCACGACGACGCCCACAATCAGGGCGGTCAGCGATTTATTGCTCATCAACGACTCTCCCTGGTACGTGTTTGCTGTTGCAGCAAGTCAGCGGCCGCACGGGCGCTCGCTTCGTTGGCAGCGGCATTGGAACCGGTGGACGGCGCGCCGGTGCTGCTACGACCACCTTCGATCATCTTGTCCAGCGGCAGGTACAGCAGGTTGTTCTGCCCACCTTTGCTGCCGGTCACGAGAACCTTGCTGGTGTTGCTGAAGACTTCCTGCATGGTGTCCAGGTACAGACGCTCGCGGGTAACCTCAGGTGCCTTGCGGTACTCGGCGACCAGCTTGGTGAAGCGGTCCGCCTCACCCTTGGCGCGGGAGACCACTTCGTCGCGGTAACCGTTGGCATCCTCGAGGATACGCTGGGCCTGACCACGGGCTTCCGGCACGACGCCGTTGGCGTAGGTTTCAGCCTGGTTGCGCGAACGCTGCTCGTCTTCACGGGCACGGATCACGTCGTCGAAGGCTTCCTGCACTTCACGCGGTGCGGCTGCGCTCTGTACGTTCACCTGGGTCACAGTGATACCGGTGCGATAGGTATCGAGGAACCGCTGCAGGCGCTCCTTGATTTCGCTGGCCATCAGCTCACGACCTTCGGTCAGCACCTGGTCCATCGCGGTAGAACCGACGACGTGGCGCAGTGCACTTTCAGTGGCGTGCTGCAGGCTGATTTCCGGCTGGTCGACGTTCAGCACGAAGTCCTGCAGGTTGCTGATCTTGTACTGCACGGTCAGCGGCACTTCGACGATGTTCTCGTCTTCGGTCAGCATCTGGCCCTGCTTGGTGTAGGCACGCTCACGCGTGACGTTCTCCATGTACTTCTTGTCGATCGGCGGGAAGTAGATATTCAAGCCCGGGCCGACGGTTTCGTAGTACTTGCCGAAGCGCAGCACCACGGCTTGCTCCTGCTCGTCCACTACGTAAACGGCGCTGTACAGCCACACGGCCGCCAGCACGACAAGACCCAGGCCCAGCAGGCCATAGCCACCGCCCTTGCTTGTCCGACCGCCGCCGTCACCACCACGTTTTTTTCCACCACCGAACAACCCATTCAGGCTTTCCTGCAGCTTTCGGAAGGCCTCGTCGAGATCCGGTGGCCCCTTGCGGTCGCCATTATTGCGGCGTTTACCACCCCAAGGATCCTGATTATTCGAGTTGCCACCCGGCTCATTCCAAGCCATAGCGCTCTCCATCTGATAAAGCAAAGACGCACCCACGGCGCGCCGACCAATGCTACAGAATGCCTGCCGCTGCGGCACAACCGCTTTAGGAGGCTTTTATTGCAAAGTGTGTTGTTCGAGAAACTCTGCCGGAACAACACCTTCACGGCTGACCAGCCGATTCAGTTCCGAGCGCGGCAATCGAACGGCCAGCAAGCTGACCCCTTCTTCGTCGTGTTCTTCTTTCTGTACCGCGCCCAGCTCGAAAAACTGTGCACGCAGTCGAGCAAAACGCTGCGGCAAGCGCAAGGTGCCCACGAACAAATCGCCGCCGAGCAACTCGGCGATGGCTTGTTCAAGCAACTCAAGACCACTGCCATCACGCGCCGACAGCCAGACCCGCTGGGGCTTGCCATTCTCATCGCGCTGGATTTGTGGCTCAACACCTTCAAGCAAATCGAGTTTGTTATAGACCTCCAGGATCGGCAAGTCCTGGGCGCCAATCTCGCCCAGCACCAGCATCACCTGTTCAATCTGCAACATGCGATCCGGTTCGGCCGCATCGATCACGTGCAACAGCAAGTCGGAATTGCTCGACTCTTCGAGCGTAGACCGAAATGCCTCGACCAGCTTGTGCGGCAAGTGACGAATGAAGCCCACCGTGTCAGCCAGGACAATCGGCCCCAGGTCGTCCAGATCCAGACGGCGCAGGGTCGGGTCGAGGGTGGCAAACAATTGGTCGGCCGCGTACACGTCGGATTTCGTCACATTGTTGAACAGCGTGGATTTACCGGCGTTGGTATAGCCCACCAGGGACACGGTAGGGATATCCGCACGCGAGCGGCCACGTCGCGACTGCTCGCGCTGGCTGCGCACTTTCTCGAGACGGCCCTTGATCTGGCGCAGGCGAACCCGCAGCAGGCGTCGGTCGGTTTCGAGCTGGGTTTCACCCGGGCCACGCATGCCGATACCGCCACCCTGGCGCTCAAGGTGAGTCCAGCCGCGGACCAGCCGCGTGCTCATGTGGTCAAGCTGGGCCAGTTCGACCTGGAGCTTGCCTTCATGGGTACGGGCGCGCTGGGCGAAAATGTCGAGAATCAGGCCGGTACGGTCGATCACGCGACACTCGAAGACACGTTCGAGGTTACGTTCCTGACTGGGCGTGAGGGTGTGATTGAAGATCACCAGATCGGCTTCTTCGGCGTGGACCAGGTCGCGCAGTTCCTCGACCTTGCCGCTGCCAATCAGGTATTTGGCGGTTGGCCGATGACGCGGCACGTTAAAAAACGCAACGGTCTCGGCGCCGGCCGAATTTGCCAACTCCTGAAACTCCTGCGGATCTTCGCGCGCCTCAGGGTCCTGTCCATCCAAGTGAACGAGGATGACTCGCTCACCACCACCGTGGCGCTCAAAGAACAAAGGAGACTCCTATCAGGCGTTACCTGGCTCAGCGTCAGCTGCTTCATCACCTGCTGCGCTAGGCAGACGGATCGGACGAACAGGGACGACGGTCGAGATAGCGTGTTTGTAAACCATTTGGCTGACGGTATTTTTCAGCAGGATCACGAACTGGTCGAACGACTCGATCGTGCCTTGCAGCTTGATGCCGTTGACCAGGTAGATGGAAACCCCCACTTTCTCTTTACGTAAAGTATTCAAGTAAGGGTCTTGTAGCGAATGCCCTTTTGACATGTGCCGCACTCCTTTAAGGATCAATAATAAAAAATCGGAAAATAGATAGCTCAAGGCCGTCACACCCCCAAGGATAGACGGCAATTGCAAGGACTCAGCTCAATATGGAGACCGTTCCCAGGTATTTCAAGGCGCGTGACAGATTGTCGCTGTCCAGGCTGTCCAGCCAGTGCAAATCGCTCCAGCTGCGCAACCAGGTGAACTGGCGCTTCGCCAATTGGCGTGTGGCAATGATGCCACGCTCCTGCATTTCGGCTGACGTCAGCTTGCCATCCAGATGATCCCAGACTTGGCGGTAGCCTACGGCACGTATCGAAGGCAACCCTGGATGCAGGTCACCTCTGGAACGCAAAGCTACGACCTCGTCCACAAACCCCTGTTCCAACATATTTGTGAATCTTTGTGCAATTCGTTCATGCAGCACCTGGCGATTTGCCGGAGCAATGGCCAGATTGGCCACAGTATAGGGCAATTGCGAGTGTCCAGATGCGCCTGCGTCAGCACTTTGCGCAGATTGTCGCTGCCGGTGCTCGGTCATGGTCTGCCCACTGACACGCCAGACTTCCAAGGCGCGACTCAGCCGTTGGGGGTCATTGGGGTGAATGCGCGCGGCCGACACGGGGTCTACCGCCGTCAATTGGTCGTGCAGGGCCTGCCAGCCAAGGCGTGCAGCCTCGTCTTCAAGCTCGGCGCGCACCTGGGGATCCGCCGGCGGCATGTCCGCCAGGCCTTCCTGCAAAGCCTTGTAATAGAGCATCGTGCCGCCCACCAGCAGCGGAATATTGCCGCGCGCGGTGATTTCAGCCATGGCCGCAAGGGCGTCGGTACGAAAATCCGCCGCCGAGTAGCTCATCGCGGGGTCGATGATGTCGATCAAACGGTGCGGATACTGGGCCAGCAGCTCCTTTGAAGGCTTGGCGGTTCCGATGTCCATGCCTCGGTAGACCAGCGCGGAGTCGACACTGATCAGCTCGCATGGCAGCACCTTGCTCAGCTCGATGGCCAGGTCGGTCTTGCCGGCGGCCGTGGGGCCCATCAGGAAGATCGCAGGGGGCAAGGCACTCATCAACGGCCGCGCAGGAACAGTTTGTCCAGATCGTCCAGGCCCATTTGGGTCCAGGTCGGTCGGCCATGGTTGCATTGCCCGCTGCGCTCGGTGTTTTCCATGTCACGCAGCAGGCCGTTCATTTCCGGCAGGGCCAGACGGCGATTGGCGCGGATGGCGCCATGGCAGGCCATGGTACCCAGCAGTTCGTTGATGTGCGCCTGGATACGGTCGCTGGTGCCGTACTCCATCAAGTCGGCCAATACGTCGGCGACCAGGCGGTTGGCCTCGGCCTGCTTGAGCAGCGCGGGAATCTGGCGGATCGCCAGGGTTTCCGGCCCCAGGCGTTGCAGTTCAAAGCCCAGCCGCTGGAACACCGCGTGGTGTTCTTCGGCGCAATCGGCCTCACGCTGGCTGACCGCCAGGGATTCCGGTACCAGCAGCGGCTGGCCGCTGAGGCCTTCGCTGGCCATGGCAATCTTGAGGCGCTCGTACATGATCCGCTCATGGGCGGCGTGCATGTCCACCAGCACCAGCCCGTGGGCGTTTTCCGCAAGGATATAGATGCCCTTGAGCTGCGCCAGCGCATAACCCAGCGGTGGAATGTCGCCGCCGCCTTCGGGCAAGGCGACCGCAGCGCCCGGCTCGGCACCTGGCAACGGCGCAAAAAATTCGCGATACGCAGCCTGGGCCTCGGCCACCGGCACCGTCGATTGCGGGCGCGGCGTGTATTGGTACTGATAACCCGAGCCCGCGCCAGAACCTGGTGTGGCATAGGAAGGTTGCGGTTGCGGCGATTGCAGCAGGTTGCCCGCCAGGCTCATTTCGCCCTGGGGTCCGAACTCGCCGGCTTCCGGCCCACTCGGCCGGACCATCGCCGTCACGATCGGCGCCGACAGCTGATCGTCCGGGCGCACATCGCCCAGGGTGCGGTGCAAGGTGCCATAGAGGAAGTCGTGCACCATGCGTCCGTCACGGAAGCGCACTTCGTGCTTGGTGGGGTGCACATTGACGTCCACCACCGACGGGTCGACCTCGAAGAACAGTACAAACGTCGGGTGCCGCCCGTTGAACAGCACATCGCGATACGCCTGGCGCACCGCGTGGGCGACCAGTTTGTCGCGCACCGCGCGGCCGTTCACGAAGAAATACTGCAAGTCCGCCTGGCTACGGGAAAAGGTCGGCAGCCCGACCCAGCCCCACAGGCGCAGGCCATTGCGCTCGATTTCAATCGGCAGCGCCTGCTCCAGGAACCCTGCGCCGCAAATCGCCGACACCCGGCGCGCACGCGCGGCGTCGTCATGGGCTTCGTGCAGGCTAAGAATGGTCTTGCCGTTGTGGCGCAGGTGAAACGCCACGTCGAAACGGGCCAGGGCCAGGCGCTTGATGACTTCCTGCAGGTGATCGAATTCGGTTTTTTCGGCCTTGAGGAATTTACGCCGCGCCGGGGTGTTGAAGAACAGGTCGCGCACTTCCACCGACGTGCCCACCGGGTGGGCTGCCGGCTGGACCCGAGGCGCCATGTCGCGGCCTTCGGTTTCCACTTGCCAGGCCTGTTCGGCGCTGCGGGTGCGCGACGTCAGGGTCAAGCGCGCGACGGAGCTGATGGACGCCAGGGCTTCACCACGAAAGCCCAGGCTCATCACGCGCTCAAGGTCTTCCAGGTCGCGGATCTTGCTGGTGGCGTGACGCGCCAGGGCCAGCGGCAGGTCATCGGCGGAAATGCCGCTGCCATCGTCACGTACCCGCAGCAGCTTGACGCCGCCCTGCTCCACATCGACATCGATACGCCCGGCGCCGGAGTCGATGCTGTTTTCCAGCAGTTCCTTGATCACCGAGGCGGGACGCTCGACAACCTCACCCGCCGCGATCTGGTTGGCCAGGCGCGGACTGAGCAGTTCGATACGCGACCCGCTGTTCAAGCTTGATTCGCTCATTACTGTGCCGCCAATTCAGTGCCAGGGATGGTCAATACCTGGCCGACCTTCAACTCATCCGTGCGCAGATTGTTGGCACTGCGCAAGGTCGCGGCCGACACCTGGAAACGCACCGCCAGCATGGCCAGGGTGTCGCCAGGCTGCACGCGATGGTCGCGCGGGCCCTGGGCGATCTTGCCGGAGTCACGCAGCCAGGCGATATAAGTGCCCGGCGGCGGGTTCTGCTGGAAGAACTGGCGAATGCCGGCGCTGATCGAGCGCGCCAGGGCTTGCTGATGGCTGGCGCTGGCCAGCTTCGAGGCCTCGTTGGAGTTGGAGATAAACCCGGTTTCCACCAGGATCGACGGGATATCCGGCGACTTCAACACCATGAATCCGGCTTGCTCCACGCGCTGCTTGTGCAGCGAAGTCACCCGCCCGATATTGCTCAGGACCTTCTGGCCCACGTTCAGGCTGGACGTCAGCGAGGCCGTCATCGACAAGTCGAGCAGCACGCCGGCGAGCATTTTGTCCTTGTCATCGAGGGACACGTTGCCGGCCCCGCCGATCAAGTCGGAACGGTTTTCACTGTCGGCCAGCCAACGCGCGGTCTCGGAGGTCGCGCCGCGATCCGACAGGGCGAACACTGAGGCGCCGAAGGCCGCAGCCGACGGCGCGGCATCGGCGTGAATCGAGACAAACAGGTCGGCGCCCTTCTTGCGGGCGATCTCGGTACGGCCACGCAACGGAATGAAGTAGTCGCCGGTGCGGGTCAGCTCGGCGCGGTAGCCTTTCATGCCGTTGACCTGGCGCTGCAGTTCGCGGGCGATGGCCAGCACCACGTCTTTTTCATGCTGGCCGCGCGAACCGGACGCGCCGGGGTCTTCACCGCCGTGGCCGGCATCGATCACCACGATGATGTCGCGCTTACCGGCTGGCGCCGGCGGCGGCGGTGGCAGCTTGACCTGCGGCTGCGACGGGTTGACCGGCACGGCCGGCACGGTGGCCACGCTCGGCGTCGGCGCAGGCGGCGGCGCGGCATCGGCGGCGTTGTCGAACAGGTCGACCACCAGTCGGTTGCCGTACTGGGCGTTTGGCGCCAGGGAGAAGCTTTTTGGAGTCACGGCCTTTTTCAGGTCGATCACCACGCGCAGGTCGGTCGGCGTACGCTGAGCCGAGCGCATCGCGGTAATCGGAGTGTTAGCGGTGGACACGTTCAACGGCCCGCCCAGCGTTGCACCGTTGATGTCGATCACCAGGCGATCGGGCGCCGTCAGGGTAAAGACACTGTGCTGGACCGGGCCAGACAGATCGAACACCAGTCGCGTGTTATCCGGCGCTCGCCACAGGCGAACACTTTTCACCTGAGAAGCAGCCAGAGCATTGACAGTCATTGCCGCAAGCAACACCCCCACGACAGCAACCAACGCGCGAAAGCGCATACCTAACCCCACCAATTATTTGAATTCCAATGCCAAAGCGGCGCACCACGACTGGCCGCGCACGCTCTGGGACAACAACTTCAACTGACGTCCGTGCTCATGCGGCGTAATGGTAATGGTCAGGTCCGGCTTTGGCAAAAAGCCTGTGCCTTTATCTGGCCACTCGATCAGGCATAACGCATCGTCATCGAAGTAATCCCGGATGCCCATGTATTCCAGCTCCTCGGGATCGACCAGGCGATAGAGGTCGAAATGGAACGCGCGCACGTCGCCAATCTCATAGGGTTCCACCAAGGTAAACGTCGGGCTTTTTACCGCCCCGGTGTGACCCAGTCCGCGAATGACGCCCCGTGACAAGGTGGTCTTGCCCGCCCCCAGGTCGCCTTCCAGAAAGATCAGCCCTGCTCCGTTCGTGACCTGGGCAATGCCCTGGCCGAATGCGACCATGGCTTCTTCATCGGCCAGGAAAACAATTACTTCAGGCACGGTGACTGTTCCTCCAACAATTGACGAATGGCCGGTATCAGGTCGCTGGCGGCCAGACCGCGACCAAAGGTGCCCTGGCGATCCCCCGCCGTGGCGTGCAACCACACCGCCAGGCAGCTTGCTTCATAGGCGGGCATGCCCTGGGCCAGCAGTGCGCCTACCAGGCCGGCCAACACATCGCCTAGCCCGGCCGTCGCCATCGCCGGATGGCCTTGGTCACATCGTGAAACACGTCCGTCCGGGCTGGCAATCAAACTGCCAGCACCCTTGAGGATAGCCACCGCGTTGAATGTCTGGCTCAACGCGCGCGCCACCTTAAGGCGATCGGCCTGAACCTCGGCTGTCGAGATGCCTAACAATCGCGCGGCTTCGCCCGGATGCGGGGTGATCACGCAGTTGGCCGGCAGGCTGACGCTGCCGGTGGCCAGTTGGTTCAAGGCGTCGGCGTCCCAGACTTGCGGTTGTTGCGCGTTGGCGGCGACAGAGAGAAGGCTTTTGCCCCAGGATGCGTCGCCGAGCCCCGGCCCGATCACGATGACCGAGATTTTTTCCAGCAGGCCCATCAATTGATTGGCCGAACTCACCCCCACGCTCATGACTTCCGGCAAACGCGCCAGCGCGGCGGGAACATGCTCGATGCGCGTCGCCAGCGACACCATGCCCGCACCACTGCGCAAGGCGCTTTCGGCGCTTAGCAGTGCTGCGCCGCCGAGGCCACGGTCACCGCCGATGACCAGCAGATGGCCGAACTGGCCTTTATGAGCATCCGGGGAACGTGCAGGCAGTTGCGGCAAATGGCCGTGTAAAAGGCGCTGTACGTCGGTTATTGCGTGTTTTGTCTGCGGCATGCGTCTTCAAGCTCCGATGTCTGGCAGAATTATACCTATCTAACCTGCGGTTTCCCTTGTCTCATGCCTGCCATCACCACCGATCTGCCCGCCCTCGCCCAATCGATCAAAGACTGGGGCCGCGAGCTGGGCTTTCAACAAGTCGGCATCAGCGGCCTGGATCTGGCCGAGCACGAACAGCACCTGCAACGCTGGCTCGACGCGGGTTACCACGGCGAAATGGACTACATGGGCGCCCATGGCAGCAAACGCTCCCACCCCGATGAGCTGGTACCGGGCACATTGCGCGTGGTCTCGCTGCGTATGGATTATCTGCCCGGCGACACACACATGGCGCAACAGCTGGCCCAGCCGGAAAAAGCCTACATCTCGCGCTACGCCCTGGGTCGCGACTACCACAAGCTGATCCGCAAACGCGTGCAGCAACTGGCGGACCGCATCCAGGCCCAGATCGGCCCCTTTGGCTTTCGCGCCTTTGTCGACAGCGCGCCGGTACTGGAAAAAGCCATTGCCGAACAAGCCGGCCTGGGCTGGATCGGTAAAAACACCCTGGTACTCAATCGCAAGGCCGGCAGTTATTTTTTCCTCAGCGAACTGTTTGTCGACTTGCCGTTGCCGGTCGACCCGCCCCACGGCACCGAACATTGCGGGCGCTGCACCGCCTGCCTGGACATCTGCCCCACCAATGCCTTCGTCGGCCCTTATGTGCTGGATGCGCGGCGCTGCATTTCCTACCTGACCATTGAGCTCAAGAGCGCGATCCCCGAGGACCTGCGCCCATTGATCGGTAACCGCGTGTTCGGTTGCGATGACTGTCAGATCGTTTGCCCATGGAATCGTTTCGCCCGATCCACCGCCGAAGGCGATTTCAAGCCGCGGCACAATCTGGACAACGCGCAACTGGCCGAACTGTTCATGTGGGACGAGGATAAATTCCTCAGCAGCACCGAAGGCTCGCCCCTGCGTCGCGCCGGTTACGAGCGCTGGCTACGCAACCTCGCCGTAGGCCTGGGCAACGCGCCATCGAGCATCCCCGTGCTGGAAGCGTTGAAGGCGCGGCGGAATTATCCGTCGGAGTTGGTGCGCGAACACGTTGAATGGGCACTGGACCAGCACGCCGCGCGTCAGTGAACGTCGTCGTTGTAGACGAACTTGGGCATTTCCCAATGAAAACGGATTGCCAGCAGACGCAGTAGAAAGCCGCTGAACAGCGTCAGCAGGATGGCTTGTTCGCCAGGCAGTTCCAGGTACAGGCATAGCAAGTAGAACCAAGCGGCGAGGAACGACACGCTGGCGTAGAGCTCGCGGCGGAAAATCAGCGGGATGTCGTTGCAGAAGATATCTCGCAGGATGCCGCCGAACACGCCGGTGATCACGCCACTGACCGACGCCACCAACATGCCGTGGCCCATTTCCAGGGCGGTCATGCAGCCGATCAGCGTAAAGGCCACCAGGCCTACGGCGTCCAGCGCCAGAAAGAGTGAGCGCAGATGCCGCATCAGCGGCGCGGCGAAGATCGTCACCAGCGCAGCGATGGAGGTCAGCACCAGGTATTCCGGGTGCTTGACCCAGGTCAGCGGGTAATGCCCCAGCAGCACGTCGCGCACCGAACCGCCGCCCAACGCCGTCACGCAGGCGATCAGCACCACGCCAAACCAATCCATGCCACGCCGCCCGGCCGACAAGGCGCCAGTCATGGCTTCGGCGGTAATGGCGATGAGGTAGAGCATCAGCAGCATGAGGGCGATCCTTGCGAATGGTGTAGTGAGCGGGCTTGCCCCGCGCTGGGCGGCGAAGCCACCCCAAACCAGGCGACCTGGTTCTATCTGGAACTCGGCGGTGTCGTTATTGGGGCGGCTTCGCCACCCGGCGCGGGGCAAGCCCGCTCACTACAAGGACCGACAAGAAGCGAATCACGCCTTGATGAAATGCTTGCGATAATGCTGCAACTCGGCAATCGACTCGCGAATATCATCCAGCGCCAAATGCGTGCTGCCTTTATGAAAGCTGTCTTTAACCTCTGGCGCCCAGCGTGCAGCCAGCTCCTTCAACGTCGACACGTCCAGGTTGCGATAGTGGAAGTAACTTTCCAGCGCCTTCATGTGGGTATAGAGGAAGCGGCGATCCTGGCAGATGCTGTTGCCGCAGATCGGCGACTTGCCCTTCGGCACCCATTTTTCCAGGAAGGCGATGGTTTCGGCTTCGGCTTCGGCCATGCTGATGCGGCTGTCGCGCACGCGCTGGGTCAGGCCGGAGTTGCCGTGGGTGCGGGTGTTCCATTCATCCATGGTCGCCAGCACTTCATCACTGTGATGGATCGCGATCACCGGACCTTCGGCCAAGGTATTGAGGTTGCTGTCGGTGACAATGGTCGCCATCTCGATGATGACGTCGGTGTCGGGGTTCAGACCGGTCATTTCCAGATCGATCCAAATCAGGTTCTGTGGGTTTTGCATGGCTTGATTCTCTTGGCACCTTGGCGTAGCTGCGCAGTTTAGCAGGCAGGGCCGTGCTAGACTCGCGACCGTTTCATCTAAACCTTTGCATTATCGACACGGAACACCAATGGCCAAACGCCAGCTCAATCGTCGCCAAAACTGGCGCATCGAAAAGATTCAGGGTGAGCGCGCCGCGCGCGCCGCCAAACGTGAGTCCTCCGCCGTGGAAGCGCTCGAGGGCGGCGACCTGGGGCCCGAACAGACGGGCCTGGTGATCGCGCACTTCGGTGTGCAGGTCGAAGTCGAGGCACTTGAAGGCGAACTCGCGGGTTCGGTGTCTCGTTGCCACTTGCGCGCCAACCTGCCGGCGCTGGTCACCGGCGACAAAGTCGTCTGGCGTGCCGGCAACCAGGGCATCGGCGTGATCGTCGCCCAGTTGCCGCGCACCACCGAACTGCGCCGCCCCGACAGCCGCGGTCAGCTCAAGCCGGTGGCGGCCAACGTCGACATGATCGTGATCGTGTTCGCGCCGCTGCCCGAGCCGCATGCCAACCTGATCGACCGCTACCTGGTCGCGGCCGAGCATGCCGGCATTCGCCCGCTGCTGCTGCTGAACAAGTTCGACCTGATCGACGAGCAGAACGCCCCGGCGCTCAACGCCTTGCTCGTGGTGTACCGCACCCTCGGTTACCCGGTGCTGGAAGTCTCGGCGCACCACGGCAACGGCATGGAACAGCTGCAACAGCAGTTGGACGGACGCATCAGCGTGTTTGTCGGCCAGTCGGGCGTGGGTAAATCCTCGCTGGTCAATAGCCTGCTGCCGGAAGTCGACACCCGCGTGGGCCCGCTGTCGGAACTGTCCGGCCAGGGCACCCACACCACCACCACCGCGCGGTTGTTCCACTTCCCCGGCGGCGGCGAGCTGATCGACTCCCCCGGCATCCGAGAATTCGGCCTTGGCCACGTCAGCCGCAGCGATGTGGAAGCGGGCTTCATCGAATTCAACGACCTGATCGGCACCTGCCGCTTCCGCGACTGCAAGCACGACCGCGAGCCGGGCTGTGCGTTGCTCAAGGCGCTGGAAGACGGCCGCGTGCAGCAGCAGCGGATGAACAGCTATCGGTCGATTATTGCGAGTTTGCCCGAGAGCAGTTACTGAGTGGCCATTTCCTGATACATATAAATGGCATCGCAAAGCGCCCTTATCCATTGATTTAACGGGCGCTGGCATCAAGAATTCGGCACAACTGGGTGGCGCGTCGACGCAAGCCAGCTTGAATTCGAAACGTCTGATGCTCATAATCTCTCCGTCACCAGCGCAAGCTGGCAGGAGTCTGGATCCTTTTCGGGGTTGATCCAGCGGCGCAGAAGGGGCGAAGCAAGCTCCACTGCGTGTCGAATGAAGCCGCCTTCGGGCGGCTTTGCTTTTTGTGGGGCATTAACGATTGGCTCTTTACTATCACCCCAAACAGGGCGACGTGCTCCTCTGCGACTTCACGCGAGGTTTCGTCGCACCAGAAATGCTCAAAATCCGCAAAGTCGTGGTGATATCTCCTACCGCTACGCACAATCGCAAGCTCTGCACGGTGGTGCCGATCTCCTCTACCGCACCTGAGGTACAGTACGACTGGCACCACTTATTACGTACTAACCCACTTCAATCTGATGGCTACAAGGAACTGTGGGTGAAGTGCGACATGATTTACACCGTAAGCTTCGAGCGCCTCGACAAGCTCCATAGAAAAAGCCGATCCAAAGGGCGAGAATACTTCGTACCACGCCTGTGTACCGACGACATGCGAGGAGTGATCAGTGGTGTCAAAGCCTACCTCCCGCTCTAGCCAGAACTGAAAACGCCCCGATGAGTCGGGGCGTTTTAAGTTGGGATTGTCGCTAGTGTTCTACGACCCCGTACCAGGCACCGTAGGATCCTTCACCCCGCCATCATCAAACAGATTCAGCTTCTGACGCAGCTCATGCGCCGGCAACGGCTGCTGCCCTGGGGGAATGGCGTTCGGGTCGGCGGGCACTTCGCCTGGCGCGCCCGCGCCTGGGGTCGGCTGCGGTGGCGGCTGGTCACCTTCGATCGCACGTTGGGCTTTCTTGGTCAGTACCACGATGTCGATACGCCGATTGATCGGGTTGAACGGGTCCTTCGCGTCAAATAGCTGCGAAGACGCAAACCCCACCACCCGCGCCACTTGCGGGTCCGGGTAGCTGCCGGCCACCAGCGCGCGGCGTGCGGCGTTGGCGCGGTTGGCCGAGAGTTCCCAGTTGCCGAAGTCGCCCTGGCCCGAGTAGGGCTTGGCGTCGGTATGGCCGCTGATGCTGATCTTGTTCGGCACCGCCTTGATGGTGTCGGCCATGGCCAGCAGGATGTCTTCGAAGTACGGCTTCAAGCGCGCGCTGCCGGAGTCGAACATCGGGCGGTTGGCGGCGTCGGTAATCTGGATGCGCAAGCCATCCGGAGTAATTTCGAACGAAATCTGATCCTTGAACTTCAGCAGTTGCGGGTTTTCCTCGACCTTGTTCTGCAGTTCCTGCAGCAACAGTTCAAGACGTTCCTGCTCGACCTGCTCGGCCATCGCTTCCACAGTATCGCGCTCGATCGGGATTTTTTCCTGCGGCGACTCGGTCTGCACTTCCGGGTTGATGGTGCGCTCCGGCGCCAATTGCGGCGAACCGCCCAGGTCGATCACGAAGGGCGTGCCGCTTTCCGAAAAGCCAATCGGGTCTTTGAAGTAGCCGGCGATGGCGATCTTCTGTTCCGGCGTGGCGGTGGACATCAGCCACAGCACCAGGAAGAACGCCATCATCGCCGTCGCAAAGTCGGCGAAGGCGATTTTCCAGGCGCCGCCGTGGTGCCCCGCAGCGAAGCGCTTGACGCGCTTGATGATTATCGGCTGGTTGTTTTCCATGGCTTAGCGACCGCGAACCGCTTGTTCCAGCTCGGCGAAGCTTGGGCGGTGCTTGGGGTACAGCACCTTGCGACCGAATTCCACCGCCAGCGATGGCGGCATGCCGGAAGCCGAAGCGACCAGGCTGGCCTTGATCGACTCGTACAAGTTGATTTCTTCCTTGGCATCATGGGCCAGGGAGGTCGCCAGGGGGCCGAAGAAGCCGTAGGCCGCGAGAATACCGAAGAAGGTACCTACCAACGCCGCACCCACGTGCATGCCGATCGCGGCCTGGTCGCCCTCGCCCAGCGACGCCATGGTCACCACGATACCGAGTACCGCCGCTACGATACCGAAGCCGGGCATGCCGTCGGCGATACCGGTCACGGCGTGCGAAGGGTGTTCCAGCTCTTCTTTAAGGCTGAACAGTTCCATGTCGAACAGGCCTTCCAGTTCATGGGGGGCCATGTTGCCGGAGGACATGATGCGCAGGTAGTCACAGATATAGGCGGTCATGCGCTCATCCTTGAGCACGGCCGGGTACTTGGCGAAGATCGGGCTGGCGGCGGCGTCTTCGATGTCGGCCTCGATGGCCATCATGCCTTCGCGGCGGCTCTTGTTGAGGATCTCGTAGACCAGGCCCAGCACCTCCAGGTAGAAAGTGTGGGTAAAGCGCGAACCGAACATGCCCAGCGACTTCTTGACCACGTGCATGGTCATGTAGCCAGGGTTCGCCTGCAAGAAAGCGCCGAACGCCGCACCACCGATGATCAACACTTCGAAGGGCTGGATCAGCGCAGCAATTTTACCGTGGGACAGGACGTAGCCACCAAGCACGCTTGCGATGACGACGATGATGCCGATAATTTTAGCCATAGGAGATGAGTACTTGCGCCGTCGGGTTCATGGACATATTGGGGGGAACTGAAAACTCTTGTTCCTCTTATCGGCAAAACTGCGCCAGACTATAGCCCGTTAAGGCGAAAAGCCAGTTCGGCCCGCTCCGGGCGTGTTGCCAGCAAGTGATGATCGCGCCCCAACCATGGCCAATGAAACGACAGTCCCCACTGCAAAACCCACCTCTCTCGCCGCTTGGATCAAGCGCCTGGACGAGGTGCTCCTGCCTGTTCCCCAGGCCAGCCACGACCGTGTGTGCAAAGGCATCCGCGACAGCCGCAGCTCGTTGCGAGATATTGCCGAGCTGATGCAAGACAGCCCGGCCCTCGTGCTCAGCGTAATGCGCGAGGCCAACAGCCACACCCATGGCAGCCTGGCGGAACCGGCGGAAAACCTCGAAGTGGCACTTAACCGCCTGGGCCTCAAGCGCGCCGAAGAACTGCTGGCGCGCCTGCCTGCGGTTCCGGCCCACGAGATTCCGGTGGCGTTGCGCCAATTGCTGCTGGTGAGCCAGCACGCTTCGCAGCAAGCCAACGGTTTGTTTGGCAGCCGCCTGGCGCGGTTGTGGCAGGACATTCATTGGGGCAGCCTGCTGTTTCTTTCACCCATGTGGCCGATGGCGGTTGCCTACCCCAAACTCCTGGAAGAATGGGAGCTGCGGGTTATCCACAAGAACCAGCCGGCCCGCGAGGTCGAGCATGATTTGTTCGGCGTGCGCCTGCTGGACCTGTGCGTCGGCCTGACTGAAGCCTGGCACCTGCCGGTCTGGGTATCCCAAGGCTATAAATTGCTGCTGAGCGAACAACGCCTGCTGGTCAAGGCACTGCATATCGCCCGCGAAGATGACCCGCTGCGTCATCAACAACTGCTTGACGCCGAACCCAACCTGCGCCGCTGGTTGAACCAGCCGGCCAACACCGTGTTGCTGGCCAACGGCCTGGCGATGTCGGCTCAGGAGTCCTGGACCTGCCCGCATACCGAACGCTGGCAGTACCTGACTGCGCTGTACCTGCAACAACCCTTGGGCGACGTTCAGCAACAGGTCCACCAACAAGCCGTCACCAGTGCCCGCACCACGTTGATGCCCGACCTGTGGCACCCGGCGCTGTCGCTGATCTGGCCGTGGCACGTGCAGAAGATCCATCGCGGCCTGCTGCCGGCGCCGCCGCCCACTGCCGAGTCCCTGGCCGTGTGGCGCAAGCGCTGCACCGAGCTGCTGGTGGAGCCGAGCCGCTTTGCCAACGCCATGCACCTGACCACCTGCGCCAAGGAGGCGTTAGTGGCCAGTGGCATGCAGCGGGTCATGCTGCTGATGACGGATCGTGCCCAGAGCACCTTGCGCGTGCATCAGGTCGACGGCCTGCCCAAGGACGCCGCCAACCTCAGCCTGGACGTGGTCAACAGCACGCTATTGCAGCGTCTATTGGAAAAGTCCGCTCAGGTGCGCCTCAACCCTGACAACCATGCGCAGTTCTCGGCCCTGCTGCCGCCGATCCTGCGCCGGCTGTTTACCGGCGAACACCTGCTGCTGCGCTCGCTGAGTTGCAACGGCAAGGTCGTGATGCTGATGGTGGCTGACCAGGGCGGCGGGCCGTTTTCGGAAACCACGGTGCAAGCCTTCGGCAAAACCGCCCAATGCATCGAGAAGGCCCTGCACTGCTTTACCAACCGCAGCACCTGATGCTTGCGCTACAATCGTCCCTCTTTTATCGCCAACCTTTGTGCCCAGGAGACCTCACATGCCTGACTTCTCTGGCTTGCCGCTGGTGATCGAACCCAGCGACCTGCTCGGTCGCCTGCAGGCCGAACACCTGATCCTGGTGGACCTCACCAGTGCCGTCCGCTACGCCGAAGGGCATATCCCCGGCGCGCATTTTGTTGATCCCAAGCGCACCCAGTTGGGCCAGGCGCCTGCTCCTGGGCTGCTGCCGGCCAAAGCCGACCTGGAAACCCTGTTCGGTGAACTGGGCCACACTCCGGACACGACCTACGTGGTCTACGACGACGAAGGCGGCGGCTGGGCCGGGCGTTTCATCTGGCTGCTCGACGTGATCGGCCACCAGAAATACCACTACCTGGACGGCGGGCTGCTGGCCTGGCTGGCAGAGAAACACCCCGTCTCCACCGATGTGCCCGCGCCCGTCGGCGGCCCGGTCAGCCTCACGCTGCACGACGGCCCCACCGCCACCCGCGAATACCTGCAAAGCCGCCTGGGCGCGGCCGACCTGGGCATCTGGGATGCGCGGGGTCCGCTGGAGTATTCCGGTGAAAAGGTGCTCGCCGCCAAAGGTGGGCACATTCCCGGCGCCGTGAATTTCGAGTGGACCGCCGGCATGGACCAGGCGCGCAACCTGCGTATCCGCCGCGACATGCCGCAGATCCTCGAAGACCTGGGGCTGACCAAAGATAAAGAAATCATCACCCATTGCCAGACCCACCACCGCTCTGGCTTCACCTACCTGGTGGCCAAGGCGCTCGGTTATCCGCGGGTCAAAGGTTATGCCGGTTCCTGGGGCGAATGGGGCAACCACCCCGACACCCCCGTCGAGATTTAAGGTTCAAGGACAGTTATGAAAAAGCAGTTGTTTATCCTCAGCCAGTACTTGCTGCCGCACCACTTGCTGTCGCGCCTGGCCGGCTGCATTGCCGAGTGCCGCGTACGCTGGTTCAAGAACGCCTTCACCACCTGGTTCGCCAAGCGCTATCAAGTGGACATGTCCCAGGCCCTGGTCGAAGACATGACCGCCTATGAGCACTTCAACGCCTTCTTCACGCGCGCGCTCAAGGACGGCGCTCGCCCGCTGGATCAAACCCCAGGCGCTGTCTTGAGCCCGGCCGATGGCGCGGTCAGCCAGCTCGGTCCGATCGAGCATGGTCGGGTGTTCCAGGCCAAAGGTCATAGCTTCAGCGTGCTGGAGTTGCTCGGCGGCGATGCAGCCGTAGCCGCGCCGTTCATGGGCGGCGACTTCGCCACCATCTACCTGTCGCCCAAGGACTACCACCGCGTGCACATGCCGCTGGCCGGCACCTTGCGCGAGATGGTCTACGTACCGGGCCGGATCTTCTCGGTGAACCAGACCACCGCCGAAAACGTGCCGGAACTGTTTGCGCGTAACGAGCGGGTTGTCTGCCTGTTCGACACCGAACGCGGCCCGATGGCTGTGGTATTGGTGGGCGCGATGATTGTGGCCTCGATTGAAACCGTATGGGCCGGCCTGGTAACGCCGCCCAAGCGTGAGCTGAAGACGTTCCGCTACGACGAAGCGGCGCGTGCGCCGATTCATCTGGAGAAAGGTGCGGAACTGGGCCGCTTCAAGCTGGGTTCGACGGCGATCGTGCTGTTCGGGCCGGACCAGGTGAAGTGGGCTGAAGAACTGGTGGCGGGTTCGCCGGTGCAAATGGGGCAAGGCATCGCCTTACCTAAAGCCTGATGTAGATCCTCTGTAGGAGCGAGCTTGCTCGCGAAGGGACGCTAACGATAACGCGGGCTTTCTGACTGCCCGCAGTGTTCTCAAGCTCCTCGCGAGCAAGCTCGCTCCTACAGTGTTTTAGCAGGGCGTTAAAGCTGCCCGTCGCGGTCGCGCAAGCCCAGCAGATACAACACACCATCAAGCCCCAACGTCGAAATCGCCTGCTTGGCCGACTGCTTCACCAACGGCTTGGCACGGAACGCAACGCCCAGCCCGGCAATCGCCAGCATCGGCAAGTCATTGGCGCCGTCGCCGACCGCAATGGTCTGCTCCAGGCGCAAACCTTCCTTGTGCGCCAATTCCTTGAGCAGATCCGCCTTGCGCTGTGCGTCGACAATCGGCTCCACGGCCACGCCGGTGACCTTGCCGTCCACCACTTCCAGCTCGTTGGCGAATACATAGTCGATGCCCAGCTTGGCCTGCAACTGCTTGGCAAAATAAGTGAAACCACCGGACAGGATCGCGGTCTTGTAGCCCAGGCGCTTGAGCTCGGCGAACAAGGTCTCGGCGCCTTCGGTCAGGCGCAGCGATGCGCCGATGGAGTCCAGCACGCTCACGTCCAGGCCTTTAAGCAGCGCCAGGCGCTCTTTAAAGCTTGCACGGAAGTCCAATTCGCCGGCCATGGCACGCTCGGTAATGGCCGAAACCTGTTCGCCTACACCGGCAGCCTTGGCCAATTCGTCGATGACTTCGGCTTCGATCAGCGTCGAGTCCATATCGAACACCGCCAGGCGGCGGTTGCGGCGGAACAGCGAGTCTTCCTGGAAGGCAATATCGACGTTGAGCTCCTGGGCCACGCTGAGGAACTCGGCGCGCAGGGCTTGCGGGTCGGCCGGCTCGCCGCGCACGGAAAACTCGATGCAGCCCTTGCCTTTGTCGGCGGGGGTGTCCAGCGGCATGCGACCCGACAGACGGTCAATGTGGTCGATATTCAAACCATATTGCGCGGTGATCGAGCTGACGCGCTGCAGTTGTTCTGCCGTGACCTTGCGGGTCAGCAGCGTCACGATGTGGCGTTTCTTGCCCTGACCGGCCACCCAATGCCGGTAGTCTTCCTCGGACACTGGGGTAAAACGAACCTGCTGGTCCAGTTTGTATGCCGTAAACAGAATGTCCTTGAGCACCGAGGACGCCTGTTCAGTGCTCGGGATCTCCACCAGAATGCCGAACGACAGCGTGTCGTGGATCACCGCCTGGCCGATGTCGAGAATGTTTACACCACCCTGGGCCAGAACACCGGTAATGGCTGCGGTGAGACCCGGTCGGTCAACACCGGTGATGTTTATCAGGACAATTTCGCGCAAGGCGCACCCCCAGGCTGGAAAAAAACCGCATTCTACCCACTTTCAGTGACCATCGGGCACAGCCAGCGCTTTGCCGGTTCTAGGGCTGTCGCTATACTGCGCGTCAACTTCACGGACCAAGAGCCGAGCTCAAGTGAACCGGCCTACGCCAGTAAAAACCGACAACTTCTTCCTGCTGATCTTCCGGGCACTGCGCCACCGCCGTGTACCGATCGCATTACGCATCGCCAGCCATAACGTGATCCTGGTCGCCCTGGCGCTGGTGATCTACGCCTGCGTGATGGGTTTGCAGTTCAAGCAGGCCATGCACGAGCAGGCCGACGCCCTGGGCGAAAGCCTGACCACCCAGACCGCCACTTCGGCGACCGAGCTGCTGGTGTCCAACGACATCCTCAGCCTCAACGTGCTGCTCAACAACCTGACCAAGAACCCGCTGGTGGCCCACGCCGCCATCTATAGCGTGGACAACCGGATCATGGCCGAAGCCGGGCAGCGCCCGAAAAACGGCCTGTTGGGCGAAGCCGAAGGCTTGTACCAGAGCAATATCACGTTTCAGGATGTAAAGGCCGGCCAACTGCGCATCAGCCTGGACATGCAGCAATTCCAGCAGCCGATGACCATCAGCCTGCAAAGCATGGGCATCTTGAGCGCGATCCTGCTGGCCTTGGCCCTGGCCTTGAGCTTGCGCCTGGGCCGGCATATCTCCACGCCGTTGATGCAACTGCGCATCTGGCTACGGGATATCGACGAACACACCCCGGCCACCGACCGCCAGGATGAAATCGGCGACCTCGCCCGCCAGCTGCACGCCAGCTTCGCCCCGGAACCGGTGGTGCACGAAGCCGAGCCCGAGCCTGAGTTCGACGACACCGACTACGACGACGAACCCGAATTTGCCGTGCAAGAGGCGCCGGTGGCCGGCTTGAAGCCTGCGACCCGCAAGGTGTTCATCGCCGAAGAAGACGAACTGGACGACGAAGACCCTTTCGCCGACCTGCGCGACACTTCGGACGGCACCCCGGCCGTCGCCCCGAAACCGGCCCCAGTCAGAAACACCGAACCCCAGTACAGTGCCGTACTCGCGGTGCAGCTGGGCGCCCAGGACCAATTGCGTCGCCTGCCGCGCGCGCGCCTGACCGAACTGCTGGAACGCTACCGTGACTGCCTCGATCAGGCTGCCTCGCTGTACCAGAGCGAACTGCATACCCTGAACGATGGCAGCACCCTGATGTTGTTCCACAGCGAAGACAGCGGTGAAGACTACCTGACCAATGCGATCTGCTGCGGCGAGTTGCTGCGCGCCTTGGGCCATGAATTGCAGATCGAAGTGGCCGACAGCGGCATCACCCTGCAATTGCAACTGGGCCTGACGGTAGGCGACGATCTATTTGGCATGAGCCAGATCGATCTGCTGCTGACTGAGATCGCCCAGGATGCCCTCGCCTTGTCCCAACACAGCCGCAACCTGCTGCTGGTGGAGCGCAAGATCAGCGAAGACACGCTGATCCGTCAGCGCGCACGCATTCGCCCGATTGCCAGTCCGGAAGGCGCCAGTTGTGTGGAGCGGTTGATGGAGCCGTACCCGTCGATGCTAGAGCGGCAGTTGGCGCGGATGCATGAGACCCGGGCCAAGCCTTGATAAATAATGCAGGACCCTGTGGGAGCGGGCTTGTGTGGGAGAGGGCTTGCTCGCGAATGCGGTGTATCAGTACCAGATGTACCGGCTGACCCACCGCTTTCGCGAGCAAGCCCGCTCCCACAGGGGATCTTCAGTGTCCTTCAAATTGCGCACAAACAAAAAAGGCCCGCTGAATCAGCGGGCCTTTTGTTTGCGTGTCATTCAGATCAGAACCTGAACACTTCCATATCCGTACGGATCGGCGTCGCCATCGGCATCTTTGGCTTCTGCGGCTCGGTCGGCTTGGCCTGCACCGGGGCGCTTTGCTTGCGTGGCGATTCGGCAATCGGCGGTTGGTTGGCCAATGGCTTGAGCGCCACCGACAACTGTTGCGCCAGGTGCTGCAACAACACGCCCTGGGCCTGGACCTGGGAGGCGGTGGTGCCGGCGTGTTCCTCCTGCAGGTGCACGATGCGGTTATCGCGCACCTGGCCACGGCGGTCGATCAAGCGCCACTGTGCATCGAGGATCGCCGGTTGCGACTTACCCGAATCGAGCCGGGTAATGGTCAACAACACCTGCACATCCGGGGTAAAGCCGGTGGGCGCGGGTGCAAGCACGACGCGCTGGCTGTCCAGGTGACCCGCCACCTGGCGCAACATCAGCTGGTTGATGTCAGAGGACAAGCTGCCCGCCCAACGACCATCGGTGGAACCTTGCAGGCTGCCGTCGTTCTGACGTTGCAGCAGGGTTTCGCGTTGCAGGTAGTCGGCTACGACCACCGGGCCCAACAAGACAGCCATGCCGGCGGTCTGCGCGGGTTGAGCCGGACTTCCGCTGTCCAGCTGGTACAGCGACACCGGCTGATGCGTGCTGCAACCCGCCAGCCCCAAAAGGCCAGCGAGCATGAAAATAAAAGGAAGGCGTGGAGCAGTCATCATCCCATCCAGGTGGCTGCCACAAGGCAAACCACAATGTAATACTAAAAATAACCTAAACACGCTCGGCCACGCCGGCGCTGGAAAGGCCATATCATCCGTGAATATGCGCCATGACTCCAGCGCCAAAGCGTCGATCTACGCGTTAAATCGTAGATCGAGGGCTCTAATACGCCTTACGCAGGCGTTTCCACCAATAAAGCATCCACACGCTGGAAGCCCCGAGGCAGTTTGTTACCGCGTCGACCACGCTCGCCCTTGTAGTGTTCAAGGTCGTCAGGGCGCAATGACAACGTGCGCTTGCCGGCCTGGAGCACCAGGGTAGAACCTTCCGGGATCACTGCGATGTCGGTCACGTACTCTTCGCGACTGGCCACGCGCTCCCCTGGAATACCGATAATCTTGTTGCCCTTGCCTTTGCCCAATTGCGGCAGGTCGCTGATCTTGAACACCAGCAAGCGCCCTTCGGTGGTCACCGACGCCAGCCAATTGCTCTCGCGGTCATCCACCGGCCGCGGCAGGATCACCTTGGCGTTGTTCGGCAGGCTCAGCAGCGCTTTGCCCGCCTTGTTCTTGGCCTGCAGGTCTTCACCCTTGACCACGAAACCGTAGCCCGCGTCGGAGGCGATCACGTACAGCGCGTCGTCGTCCGGCAGCAGCACACATTCAAAATTCGCACCCGGCGGCGGCGTAAGGCGCCCCGTCAACGGCTCGCCCTGCCCCCGTGCGGACGGCAATGTGTGGGCCGGTACCGAATAACTGCGCCCGGTGGAATCGATAAACACCGCAAACTGATTGGAACGCCCGGCCGCGGCGGTCTTGAACCCGTCGCCAGCTTTGTACGATAGCCCGGTTGCATCAATATCATGCCCTTTGGCGGAGCGAACCCAACCCTTTTCCGACAGAACGACGGTAATTTTCTCATTTGGCAGCAGCTCTGTTTCTGTCAGAGCTTTCGCTTCGGCACGCTGGACAATCGGCGAGCGGCGGTCGTCGCCATAAGTTTCAGCGTCCTTGATCAGCTCAGTGCGTACCAGCTTCTTCAGCTTGGCTTCGCTGCCCAGCAAGGCTTGCAGCTTGGCTTGTTCCTTGAGCAGCGCGTCCTGTTCGTCGCGCAGCTTCATTTCTTCCAGGCGCGCTAATTGGCGCAAGCGGGTGTCGAGGATGTAGTCAGCCTGGATCTCACTCAGCGCGAAACGCGCGATCAGCTCGGCTTTCGGGTGCTCTGCGGTGCGGATGATATGGATCACTTCATCCAGGTTGAGATAGGCAATCAGCAAGCCGTCCAACAGGTGCAGACGACGCTCGACCTTATCCAGACGGAATTGCAGGCGGCGGCGCACGGTGTTCACCCGGAACTCCAGCCACTCCACCAGCAGGTTGCGCAGGTTTTTCAGCTGCGGCTTGCCGTCCAGGCCGATGATATTGATGTTGACCCGGTAGCTGGACTCCAGCTCCGTGCTCGCAAACAGGTGCTGCATCAGCACTTCGTGGTCGACCCGGCTGTTGGTCGGGATAATCACGATGCGGCATGGGTTTTCGTGGTCCGACTCGTCGCGCAGGTCTGCCACTTGCGGCAATTTCGACGGTTTTGCCTGCATCAGCGCAGCGATCTGCTCCAGCACCTTGGCGCCGGACACCTGGTGCGGCAGCGCCGTGACGATAATGTCGCCATCCTCGATGTGGTACACGGCGCGCATGCGCACCGAGCCCTTGCCGGTTTCGTACATCTTCAGCAGATCGGCGCGCGGCGTGATGATTTCCGCTTCGGTCGGGTAATCCGGGCCCTGGATATGCTCGCAGAGCTGCTCGACCGTGGCTTTAGGCTCATCCAGCAACCGCACACAGGCCGTGGCGACTTCGCGCAGGTTGTGCGGCGGCACGTCGGTGGCCATGCCGACCGCAATTCCCGTAGTGCCGTTAAGCAGGATATTCGGCAAACGTGCCGGCAACACCAGCGGCTCGTCGAGTGTACCGTCGAAGTTTGGCCCCCAGTCCGCCGTGCCCTGCCCCAGCTCACTCAGCAGTACTTCGGAGTAACGCGACAGGCGCGCCTCGGTGTATCGCATCGCGGCGAAGGATTTGGGATCATCCGGCGCACCCCAGTTACCCTGGCCGTCCACCAGCGTGTAGCGGTAGCTGAACGGCTGGGCCATCAGCACCATGGCTTCATAGCACGCCGAGTCACCGTGGGGGTGGAACTTGCCGAGCACGTCACCGACGGTACGCGCCGACTTCTTGTGCTTGGAATCGGCATCCAGGCCCAACTCACTCATGGCGTAGATGATGCGCCGTTGCACGGGTTTCAGGCCGTCGCCGATATGCGGCAAGGCACGGTCCATGATCACGTACATGGAGTAGTTGAGGTAGGCATTTTCGGTGAAGTCAGCCAGCGACCGGCGTTCTACGCCGTCTAAGCTGTCTGCGAGGATGTCACTCATGCGGGCCTCATCATGGTCGGGTAAGGCGCAGCGGAACTGCCGCTGCACCGGGTCAAGTCAAAAAAGCCGGGGCTCATGGCTGGGCGCTCCAGCCACCGGCAGGGGCGGCGAAACGATAGACCATGGGGCGCTTTTCACCATCGGCACGCGGGCCGAAATTGTTGTCAATGCCCAGCCAGGCGCCTTCGGCGTCCACCACCAGGGCTTCAGCCAGGCCGTAGGGCTGGGGGTAACGTCGCTCGGGCATCAGGGTTTCGTCGGCAAACGACCAGCACAGCTCGACCTTGGCCGTGACGGGATCGCGCCGGCAAATCTGGAACGCATTGCGCTCCAGGGTAAACAGCTTGCCCTTGAACAGCGCCAGGTCGGCGAAATCCTTGGACACAGCCTTGGCATCGGTGAACTTGGCCGGCTGCACTTGCCGGCCCGCCTCGCTCATCAGCACACAAGGCCCATCACAGTCCCACAGGCCCTGCGCAGGCTTGATCGAAATCAGCCCGCGCCGCTCACGCTCGGCGGCCAGCCAGATCTGGTTGCCCTCGGGGCTGATCGCCAGGCCTTCAAACAACGCGTTGAAGTGCAGCAACATGCCGCCGGCCCGCGCTTCACGCACCATCGCCGGAGCAATGTTCAACCATTGCGGCGCGCCCGCCAGCGGCACTTGCAGCACCGCGGCGTGGGCTTCGCTGACGATGTAGCGGTTGCCGGCGGCATCGCAGGAGATACCTTCAAAATCCAGGTCACCACCGCGAATGAACGAGGCAGCCTTGGTGCGCGAACGTAGCCCCCACGGCAACCCGGATTCGGGCACCGGCGGCACGTCGATCCTGACCGCCTCGGCTTGCCAGGTCGGCGCATGCGTATCCAGGCGGTAGATCTGGTCGTCGTCGCGGTCGGAAACCGTCCACAACGCGTTACCGCACAAGGCCAGGCCCGACAGGTTGCCGCCGCGCATGCCGTCCACCGGGTGCTCGGAGATCAGCTTGAGCTCAGCCGCGGGCGCGGCAGCCACCTGGGTGGCCGCCAACCCGCACAACATCAGGATCGCCAGGGCGAAACCTGCACGCATCAGCCCAGCACCTCGGCCAGGTTGCCTTTGGACTCCAACCAGGACTTGCGGTCCGGCGCGCGTTTCTTCGCCAGCAGCATGTCCATCATTTCCGAGGTGGCGGCAAAGTCTTCCAGGGTCAACTGCACCAGGCGCCGGGTGTTCGGGTCCATGGTGGTTTCGCGCAGTTGCGGCGGGTTCATTTCGCCCAGGCCCTTGAATCGCGTGACCTGTGGCTTGCCGCGTTTCTTCTCGGCCACCAGGCGGTCGAGGATGCCATCGCGCTCAGCTTCGTCCAGGGCGTAGAAAATCTCCTTGCCCAGGTCGATACGGTACAGCGGCGGCATGGCGACGTAGACGTGACCGGCATCCACCAACGGTCGGAAGTGCTGGACGAACAGCGCGCACAATAGCGTGGCGATGTGCAGGCCGTCGGAGTCGGCGTCGGCGAGGATGCAGATTTTGCCGTAGCGCAGCTGGCTCATGTCCGCCGCGCCAGGGTCGACGCCGATGGCCACGGCGATATTGTGCACTTCCTGGCTGGCGAGGACTTCGCTGCCATCGACTTCCCAGGTATTGAGGATCTTGCCGCGCAACGGCAGGATCGCCTGGAATTCCTTGTCCCGTGCCTGTTTGGCGGAACCGCCGGCGGAATCACCTTCCACCAGGAACAGCTCGGAGCGCATCGGGTCCTGTCCGGCGCAGTCAGCCAGCTTGCCGGGCAGTGCAGGGCCCTGGGTGATGCGCTTGCGCTCGACCTTCTTGCTGGCCTTCAAACGACGGCCGGCGTTGTTGATCGCCAACTCGGCCAAGGCCAGGCCCAGCTCGGGATGCTCGTTGAGCCAAAGGCTGAACGCGTCCTTGACCACGCCGGAGACAAACGCCGCCGCTTCGCGCGACGACAGGCGCTCCTTGGTCTGGCCGGAGAATTGCGGCTCCTGCATTTTCATCGACAGCACGAACGCAATGCGCTCCCATACGTCTTCCGGCGCCAGCTTCACGCCGCGCGGCAGCAGGCTGCGGTATTCGCAGAATTCGCGCATGGCATCCAGCAAACCCTGGCGCAAACCGTTGACGTGGGTGCCGCCCTGGGCCGTGGGGATCAGGTTGACGTAGCTTTCCTGCACGCTGTCGCCGCCTTCTGGCAACCACAGCAGTGCCCAGTCGACGGCTTCTTTATTACCGGCCAGGCTGCCGCAGAACGGCTCGTTGGGCAGGCGTTCGAACTCGCTGACGGAATCTTCCAGGTAAGAGCGCAGGCCGTCTTCGTAATGCCATTCGACCTTCTCGCCGGTGCCTTTGTCTTCAAAGGTGACCAGCAGGCCCGGGCACAGCACGGCCTTGGCCTTGAGCACATGCTTGAGGCGGCTGATGGAGAATTTCGGCGAATCGAAGTATTTGGGGTCCGGCGCGAAATACACGCTGGTGCCGGTGTTGCGCTTGCCAACGGTGCCGATCACTTGCAGGTCGGTGGCTTTATAACCATCGGCGAAGGTCATCTCATACTCGTTGCCGTCGCGCTTGACCTTCACCCGCACATGGTTCGACAGGGCGTTGACCACCGAAATACCCACACCGTGCAGGCCGCCGGAGAATTGGTAGTTCTTGTTGGAGAACTTGCCGCCGGCGTGCAGCTTGGTGAGGATCAACTCGACGCCCGACACGCCTTCTTCAGGGTGAATGTCCACCGGCATGCCGCGTCCGTCGTCGGACACTTCAAGGGAATGGTCCGCATGAAGAATGACATGCACCGATTTGGCGTGCCCGGCCAAGGCTTCGTCGACGCTGTTGTCGATGACTTCCTGGGCAAGGTGGTTCGGCCGACTGGTGTCGGTGTACATGCCGGGCCGTTTGCGCACCGGGTCGAGGCCCGAGAGGACTTCGATGGCGTCGGCGTTATAAGAGCTAGCGCTGGGAGTGGCCATGGTGTCTCGTCGTGAGTCGTTCGATTAAAAAGTAACCTGCGATGTTTACAGTGCTGCAAAATCGAAGGATTGATACTGATCTGCGCCAAAGCCGGCAAAGCTCAACAACGCCGGCAGCTGGCGGGCAAAACCCTGGTAACCATGGTCGCCACCGGCCTGGATGCGCAAGGCACAGGCCCGGTAGTAGTGCTGGGCGAGGCGATAATCCAGGGTTTCATCCCCGGTCTGCAACCACACCTGATAACGCGCGGCATCCTGGGGCGCCGGTACTTCCAGCTCGGCCAGCGCCGTGACGTGATCGTGGGTCAGTTCCCAGGTTTCGTCGGTGTAGAGGTTCTTCTGGGTGCCCAGGTAACCGTCGAACATCCGATGGGGGCTGACCGCCGGGTTCACCAACAGCGCCTTGAGGCCATGGCGTTCGGCAAGGTGGGTTGCATAGTAGCCGCCGAGTGAGCTGCCGACCAGCAGTGGCCGCCCCAGTTCTGCAATGGCCTCCTCGAGCTGAGGAATCGCCTGACGGGGATGGTGATGCAACGCCGGTACGCGCAGTTGGTCGGCCAGGCCGAGGTTGTCCATCACGCTGATCAGCTGGCTGGCCTTGTTGGATGCCGGCGCGCTGTTGAAACCGTGGATATACAGGATCGAAGCCGACATGCCGGGCTCTCCGTGACTCAGCCAAAGGGGCGCAGTTTACAGGGATCGGGATGGCGTGTGATGCCCTCTTTCCAAAGGACACAGAAGATCCCGTGTGGGAGCTGGCTTGCCTGCGATGGCCATAGGTATCTACACAACTTTCAACGACTGAAAAGTATCCCTGTAGTGAGCGGGCTTGTCCCGCGCTGGGCTGCGAAGCAGCCCCAAACCAGACGATCTGGTTTCATCTGGAACACTGCGGTGTCCTTATTGGGGCGGCTTCGCCACCCAGCGCGGGACAAGCCCGCTCACTACACAACTTTGGCTCGACGCTGAAAACCCAGCGAACGGGCTGTTGTGGCGAGCGGGCTTGCCCCGCGTTGGGCTGCGAAGCAGCCCCAGTAAGCAGAATGCGGTGTGTCAGACATTCCGCAGAGGCTGGTTTTAGGGCTGCGCAGCGGCCCCAATGAAGACGAATGCGGAGTATCAGTCTTTCCTCTGCGCCTGGTTTTGGGGCTGCTGCGCAGCCCAACGCGGGACAAGCCCGCTCGCCACAGGAGAATTCGCCAGCCTCTGAAAATTGTGTAGATACCTATGCTGCGATGGCGGTGTTTCAGTCACAGAGGTGTTAACTGGCATACCGCCATCGCAGGCAAGCCAGCTCCCACCTTTTCAAACCGTGTTTGCAGCTTTTAATAGCCGCTGCTGGCGTAATCGGGTGTAAATACAAAATCCTGCACCCGCTCCACACCCGTCTCCAACCGCCCGTCGGCATGCAACCGCAGCCAGCGATAACCCGGCGCCTGCTCGCTGACCTTGAAATCCTCGCTGCCCGGCGCGAACTGGATGCAGGTGGATGGCGACGCCAGCAGGCGCACGCCGTTGCGTTCGCGGTCGATCTCTTGGTGCACATGCCCCCAGAGCACCGCCCGCACCTGCGGGAAACGGTCGAGCACGGCAAACAACGCATCGGGGTTGCGCAGGCCGATGGGCTCCATCCAGGCGCAACCGATGGGTACCGGATGGTGGTGAAAACACACCAGGTGGTGACGGTTCGGCGCCTCACTCAAGGCCTGGGCCAGCAATTGCAGTTGCTGGTCTTGCAGGTAACCCGGCACGGAACCGGGAACGGCGGAGTCCAGCAGGGTGACGCGCCAGTGGCCGATATCGACCACCGGTTCCAGCAGATCACTGTGCGCGGCGGCCCGGGCCATGATCGGCGGCTCGTCATGATTACCCGGAATCCAGCGTGTCGGAGCACCCAGCGGCGCGGTCATGTCGCGAAACTGCCGGTACGACTCAAGCGTGCCGTCCTGTGACAGATCACCCGTGGCCAGTACCAGGTCGATCCATGGCTGCTGCGCGCGCACCAACTCGATCACCCGCTGCAGGCTTTCACGGGTATTCATGCCCAGCAGCGCGCCATCGGCCTCGGCAAACAAATGGCTGTCGGACAGTTGCACCAGCAATACCGGTGCATCGGGGCTCACGGTGGATACGCTCGGCAAGGCGCTCTCCCAAGGCAATCACAGGAATGGACGTTTGGCGTGATTATGCTGGGGCAGGACACAAAGAGGAAACCCAGGAACCCGACGCAGTTCACATCTACCGAACAGCTTCGAACTCGTGACCCAGGGCCAGGCAGTGGCTCAACCATTCGCCGAGGAACACATTGAGCTGTGCTTTCTCATCGGGCTGGTGCATGAACACGTTGGGGTAAGGATAGATGCTGCGAAAGCGTCGTGCATGTTCGGCGCTGATCACTTCGGCCATTCGTGCGTCGTGGTACACCTGCACTTCCAGTTGCGGCACCGGCAGCCAGGGCAGGCTGTGCTCCTGGCGCACACGCAAGGTGGTGGTGTAAGGGCAATTGACAATGACTTCCAGCGCCAGCACGCCGAGCATCTGGTCGCCATGGGTCACACCGATGCGCCGCGCCTCGGGGGCGTGACGCATGTCGGGGAGCAGGCGCATCAACCGCGCATAGTTGGCCTCACAGGCCGCTTGCAGCCCGATCAGGTCGACTCGATAACGTTCCCGTGCCTTTACTGCCATAACCCCCTCACTTCCGCGCGATTAAGCGCAAGCCATTGCAGGGCGATGATGCTGGCTGCGTTGGAAATCTTGCCGTCACGCACCGCTTGCAGGGCATCTTCGAACGCCCAGACGGTGACACGGATATCTTCAGCTTCTTCTTCCAATCCATGGACGCCCCCCACGCCGGCGCTGTCGCAACGGCCTAGGTACAAGTGCACATATTCGGTACTGCCGCCGGGCGACGGGAAATACTTGGTGATCGGCCACAGCGCGGAGAACGTCAGCCCAGCTTCCTCTTCGGCTTCGCGGTGTGCAACCTCCTCCGGTTGCTCGTCCTTGTCGATCAGGCCGGCGACCATCTCGATCAGCCAGGGGTTGTCGGTGCGCCCCATGGCGCCCACGCGAAACTGCTCGTTCAACACCACTTCATCGCGCTGTGGATCGTAGGGCAGCACGCATACGGCATCATGACGTACAAAGACTTCACGATTGATCACCCGGCTCATGCCACCATCGAATTTTTCGTGGCGCAGTTGCACGCGATCCAGCTTGTAGAAGCCCGTATAGGCATTGTCGCGCTGTACCATTTCGATCTTGCCCGGCGTCGATCTTGCAAAGTCCGTCATATCCTGTCCTCGTTGAGCCTGCGCATTTCGCGCCATCCTAACGCGCTCATGCCCGTTAATGCAGCCTCTTTCCGGTTGCCGGGATAGACGGCGGACCTCAAACTCACTCTAATGAGCTTAGTGGCGAACTGACTGCCTTGCCGGTAGTCGAAGCTGCACAATTTCGCTCTTATCGTTAGACGAAGGACATCCATGTCGCTGTTAAAAATTGCCTCCGTGGCCTGCATCGCCTTGACCCTCGGTGCCTGCCAAAGCCTGTTCCAACCCAACTGGCGCACGCCGCTGGAAGCCACCCGCGATGCCACCGAGCAAAGCAAGCCAGGCTGCGCCAGCGCCGATTGCCCGTTGGTGAATATCGACACCGTGCACTTTGCCAAGGAACCCAAGCTGGACGCCTTGATCGAACAGCGCCTGCTGGAAATGACCCAGACCTCCCCGAGCGACCCGCTGCCGACCAGCCTTGCGAGCTACAGCGAGCAGTTCCTGCGCACCGCCGCGCCACGCAACAGCATGTACTTGCAGGCCAAGGTACGCGAGCAGCATGACGGCTTGGTGATCATCGAACTGTCCAGCTACCTCGACCAGGGCGCCACCCACGGCGAGCCGGGCCGCGCGTTCATCAACTATTCACGCCAGCAGCAAAAAGCCTTGTCGCTGACCGACATGCTCTTGCCCGGCAAGGAAGACGCGTTCTGGAAAGCTGCCCAGGTGGCCCACAACAGCTGGCTGATCAGCACCCGCCTGAGCCTGGAGCCGGAGTTCGTGAAAACTTACCCCTTCCAGAAAACCCCGAACGTGGCGCTGACCTACGGCGCAGTGATCCTCAAGTACCCCACCAGCACCATCGCGCCGTACGCCCTGGGCCACGTCGAGTTGCAGATTCCCTACTCGCGCCTCGACGGCATCCTCAAGCCTGAGCTGGTGCCCGCGCGCCGCTGAAGGCCCGGCCGAGGACGAACTGCAGCAGCCCTGCCAGCACCAGTGCCGGCAGGGTTGCGCCGACATCCGGGTACAGGTTCGACAGCAGGTGATAGGTGGCGATGCCGCCCAGCCAGGCCAACAACGCCGGCCAGCGCAGGTTGGCGATCACACCCTGGCCACGGCGGCGCAGGATGAAGTGATCCACCAGCACCACGCCAAACAGCGGCGCAAACACCGAGCCGATCAGCAACAGGAAGTTCTGATACTGGGCCAACGGCGCAAAGCAGGCGATCAGGGTGCAGATCACGCCGATCGCCAATGCCAGGTGCTCGACCTTCAAGCGCAACAATATCCCGCTGGAGACCGCCGCCGAGTGAATATCGGCAAAAGCGTTCTCCGACTCGTCCAGCAGGATCAATAGCAGCGGAATTCCCAGGCCGGCGCCGGCTAACGCCAGCAGCAGCGCGTTCACTTCACCGCTCGGCGCAAATGCCAGGGTGTAGGCCACGCCCAGGCTCATCAGCCAGAAGTTACCGATAAAGAACCCAAGGGCAGTGCCGCCAAAGACACTTTTCGCGCGTTTACCGAAGCGCGAGTAATCCGCGATCAGCGGCAGCCACGAGAGCGGCATGGCAATGGCGATATCGAACCCCACCGCAAACGGCATCGAACCGTCACCCGCCTGGCTCCAGAGCGTGGCGAGGTCGGCTTTGGCGAACAGGTTCCAGGTGAGCCACAAACAAGCGGCGAGCAGCAGCCAGATACCCCATTTGCGCAGGATCTGGCGCACGAAGGTCAGTGGGCCGCTGACGGCCAGCAGGGTCGCCAGGCCACCGAAGAACAGGGTCCACAGCAATGGGCTGATCAGCAGGCTGCCTTCGCCGAATGCCCGCGTGCCCAACAGGCTCGCGGCGTCGCGCATCACGATGATCTCGAATGAGCCCCAGCCGATCAGTTGCAGCAGGTTCAACAACGCCGGCAGGCTCGCGCCTTTAGCGCCGAGGCTGAGCTTGAGCGCGGCCATGGCGGACAGGCCGGTGTCGCTGCCGATCACGCCGACGGCAGCCAACAGCAGTACGCCGACCAGGGTGCCGAGGAAGATTGCCAGCAATGAGCCGGACAGGCCAAGGCCGGGTGCGAGCAAAGCACCGGTTTGCAGGACCATCAGGCCGATGCCGAGGGAGAACCACAGGGAAAACAGATCGCGGGCGCCGAAGACGCGTTTGTCAGCAGGCACCGCGATATCAGGGGAATAGGTGCTGGGTTGAATGCTCAAGGGGATATCTCTGAGGGGCTGATCATTCCCACGCTCCGCGTGGGAATGCCGCTTTGGACGCTCTGCGTCCGCCTTTGTGACGCGGAGCGTCACAGGATGCATTCCCACGCAGAGCGTGGGAACGATCATGGGATCAGACCTTCTTGTACAGCTGACTCCCTTCCTGCTTGAACCGCTCCGCCTGCTCGGCCAGGCCCTTGGCCACGTCCACGTCCACCGCGTCAATCCGCTGGTTGGCCGCGTACTCACGCACTTCCTGGGTGATCTTCATCGAGCAGAACTTCGGCCCGCACATCGAGCAAAAGTGCGCGACCTTAGCCGAATCCTTTGGCAAGGTTTCGTCGTGATACGACCGCGCAGTGTCCGGGTCCAGGCCGAGGTTGAACTGGTCTTCCCAGCGGAACTCGAAACGCGCCTTGCTCAAGGCGTTGTCGCGGATCTGCGCGCCGGGATGGCCTTTGGCAAGGTCGGCGGCATGTGCGGCGATCTTGTAGGTGATAATCCCGGTTTTCACGTCATCCTTGTTCGGCAAGCCCAGGTGTTCCTTGGGCGTGACGTAGCACAGCATCGCGCAACCGAACCAGCCGATCATCGCCGCGCCGATGCCGGAGGTGATGTGGTCGTAGCCCGGCGCAATGTCGGTAGTCAGCGGGCCCAGGGTGTAGAACGGCGCTTCGTCGCAGCATTCGAGCTGCTTGTCCATGTTCTCCTTGATCAACTGCATCGGCACGTGGCCAGGGCCTTCGATCATGGTTTGCACGTCGTGCTTCCAGGCGACCTTGGTCAGTTCGCCGAGGGTTTCGAGCTCGCCGAACTGCGCGGCGTCGTTGGCGTCGGCAATCGAACCCGGGCGCAGGCCATCGCCGAGGGAGAAGCTGACGTCATAAGCCTTCATGATTTCGCAGATTTCGTCGAAATGCGTGTAGGTGAAGTTCTCTTTGTGGTGCGCCAGGCACCATTTGGCCATGATCGAGCCGCCACGGGACACGATGCCGGTGACACGCTTGGCGGTCAGCGGCACGTAGCGCAGCAGCACGCCGGCGTGGATGGTGAAGTAGTCGACGCCCTGCTCGGCCTGTTCGATCAAGGTGTCACGGAACAACTCCCAGGTGAGGTCTTCGGCGGCGCCACCGACTTTTTCCAGGGCCTGGTAGATCGGTACGGTCCCAATCGGCACCGGCGAGTTGCGGATGATCCATTCACGGGTTTCGTGGATGTGCTTGCCGGTGGACAGGTCCATCACCGTGTCCGAGCCCCAGCGAATGCCCCAGGTGAGCTTCGCCACTTCTTCTTCGATGGAAGACCCCAAAGCGCTGTTGCCGATGTTGCCGTTGATCTTGACCAGGAAGTTACGGCCGATGATCATCGGTTCCAGCTCGGTGTGGTTGATGTTGGCCGGGATGATCGCGCGGCCACGGGCGATTTCTTCGCGCACAAATTCCGGGGTAATGATTTTCGGCACGCTGGCGCCGAAGCTGTGGCCGGCGTGTTGCTGGTCGAGCAGGCCGCTGGCGCGGGCCTCTTCGAGCTTCATGTTTTCGCGGATGGCGACGTATTCCATCTCGGCGGTGATGATGCCTTTGCGCGCGTAGTGCATCTGCGTGACGTTGGCGCCGGCCTTGGCGCGGCGCGGGTTCTTCACGTGGGCAAAGCGCAGGGCGGTCAGCTCGGCGTCGCTCAAACGCTGTTGGCCGAAGTGCGAACTGAGGCCGGACAGGCGCTCGGTGTCGCCACGGGACTCGATCCACGGCGAGCGCACATCGCCCAGGCCTTTGCGCACATCAATGATTACGTTGGGGTCGGTGTACGGGCCGGAGGTGTCGTAGACCACCACGGGGGCGTTGATCTCACCACCGAAATCGGTGGGGGTCACGTCCAGGCTGACTTCACGCATCGGCACGCGGATGTCCGGGCGAGTGCCCTGCACATAGATTTTCTGCGAACGGGTGAAGGGCTGCACGGAGCCTGCATCGACCTTGGCCGATTCACTCAGGTGCACGGTGTTTTTCAGCTTTGTATTTTTTAGTTCTGTGCTCATCACGGGCTCTCCAACTATCCAGGCGGTGGATTTTTGTCGGAGCGAACCTGGGACGGATGGACGCACTGGAACCAGTGCTGTGCTCGGTGCACGAGGGCTGTTCGGTAGTCGAACAGCATCCCGGACGAAGCACAAGAGGACTCGCCGGGTGACGAGAAATCTTGTTCCCTACGCAGGCGCTAACCTGATCAGGTTCAACGGGATCCGGTATTTACCGATCTCAGCCTTCCAACAAGGCACCCCGACAAGAACGTGGCCAGTCTAGACCATGGCGCGGGCAAATTGCCAATAGCGGTGCATTCAGCGTGATGAATGGCGTGATTACAGGATTGTTGCGCGGGGTAAGCGCCACTACACTCCCCAGCTGCCTCAAGGCTTGACGCTCTTAATCCGTCACCGTAGCCTTGGCCGACAAATTATAGCCGTAATATTAATTCAGGGATCGCCTCATGCTGCGCAAACTCTCACTGGCTGTTGCCGTGTCTTGTGCGACCAACGGACTGGTCTGGGCAGCTGAAGCGCCCTTGTCCGCCAGAACCGACCTGGTCAGCGTCTACCAGGAAGCCGTGGACAACAATGCCGACCTGGCCGCCGCTCGCGCTCAATACGGCGCGCAAAAGGAAGTGGTGCCCCAGGCCCGAGCCGGGCTGCTGCCTAACCTGTCGGGCGGTGCCGATATCAATAACGTGCGCACCCAGATCGACACGCCGGCGGCCACCGCCAACCGCGATGCCCACTCCTGGCGCGCGACCTTGAGCCAGCCGTTGTTCCGCGCCGATCGCTGGTTCCAGTTGCAGGCGGCCGAAGCCACCAACGAGCAGGCCGCGCTGCAACTGTCAGCCACCGAACAGAACCTGATCCTGCAAAGCGCCGAAAGCTACTTCGCCGTGCTGCGCGCCCAAGACAACCTGGCCTCGACCAAGGCTGAAGAAAACGCCTTCAGGCGCCAACTGGACCAATCCAACGAACGCTTCGACGTGGGCCTGTCGGACAAGACCGACGTGCTGCAATCCCAGGCCAGCTACGACACCGCCCGCGCCAACCGGATCCTGGCGCAGCGTCAGGTGGAAGACGCGTTCGAGGCGCTGATCACCCTGACCAACCGCCAGTACAATTCGATCCAGGGCATCGTGCACACGCTGCCCGTATTACCGCCATTGCCGAACGACGCCAAGGCCTGGGTTGAAACCGCCGGCCGCCAGAACCTGAACCTGCTCGCCAGCAACTACGCCGTCACTGCTGCCGAAGAAACCCTCAGGCAGCGCAAGGCCGGGCATGCGCCGACCCTGGACGCCGTGGCGCAGTACGAAAAAGGGGACAACGACGCCCTTGGCTTCAGCAACCCGAATGCCTTCGGCACGCCTTACCGAGGTGACGTGGAACAACGCACCATCGGCCTGCGCCTGAACATCCCGCTCTACAGCGGCGGGCTGACCAGCTCGCAGGTGCGTGAATCCTACTCGCGCCTGGGCCAGACCGAGCAGCAACGCGAAGGCCTGCGCCGCCAAGTGGTGGAAAACACGCGCAACCTGCACCGCGCGGTGAACACCGATGTGGAGCAGGTACAGGCGCGCCGCCAGTCGATCATCTCTAACCAGAGCGCGGTGGAGGCCACGGAAATCGGTTATCAGGTGGGTACGCGCAATATCGTCGACGTGCTCGACTCACAGCGCCAGCTCTATGCCTCGGTGCGCAACTACAACAACAGCCGCTACGATTACATCTTGGACAACCTGCGCTTGAAGCAGGCGGCCGGCACCCTGAACCCAGGGGATTTGCAGGACCTGGCACGTTACCTCAAGGCCGACTACAACCCGGACCGCGACTTCCTGCCGCCGGACCTGGCCAAGGCCGCCGCCGAGCAGCTCAAGGCCCGCCCGAATAACTGATAACACCGAAAATTCCCTGTGGGAGCCAGCTCCCACATTCTCGTCCGTGTTGATTCAGTAGCTGAGTAGTTTGTCCAAGCCGTCCAGCAGGCGCTTCAAAGCCCCCTGATTGGCCTGCATCACCTTCAGCCCCGCCTGCGCCATCCGGCGTGCATCCTGCGGCAGTTCGAACAGCTGGCGCACGGCTTCGGCCAGCCCCTGGGCGTCATCGATCTGTCGCAACGCGCCGGCTTCGCGCATCATCGCGGTGATCTCAAGGAAGTTGAATACATGCGGCCCCATGATCACCGGCAACGCCAACGCCGCCGGCTCCAATGGATTATGCCCGCCGGTCGCCACCAGGCTGCCGCCAACGAAGGCGCTGTCGGCCAAGGCGTAGAGAAACAGCAGCTCACCCATGGTATCGCCGAGCAGCACGTTGGTTTGCGCGCTGACGGGCATGCCGCTGGAGCGCCGCACCGTGGCAAAGCCTTGCTGCTCACACAGTTCGAACATCGGGCCGAAGCGTTCCTGATGGCGCGGCACCAGAATCAGCAGCGCATTGGGATAGCTTTCGAGCAACTGGCGATGGGCCGCCAGCACCACTTCATCTTCGCCTTCATGGGTGCTGGCGGCGATCCAGACCGGCCGCTCGCTCGCGCCCCACTGCGCGCGCAATGCGGCGGCACGCACGGGCAGCTGCGGGTCGATGGTCAGGTCGAACTTGATCGAACCGGTGACGTCGACGGTTTCCGGCCGGGCCCCCAGGCTCAGGAAACGCTGGGCTTCGGCTTGCGTCTGTACGGCGAACAGGCTCATCTGCGCCAGCATCGGCGCGGTCAGCTTGGCGAAGCGTGCATAACCCTTGGCGGAGCGCGCCGACAGCCGCGCGTTGGCCAGCGCCACTGGAATCCCGCGCTGGGCGCAGGCGTGGATATGGTTGGGCCACAGCTCGGTCTCCATGATCACCGCCAGTCTGGGCTGCACGCGATCAAGGAAACGCCTGGCCGCGCACGGCAGGTCATAGGGCAAATAACAGTGCTGGATGCGCGGTTCATTGGCAAACAACGCCTGAATCCGCTCGGAACCGGTGGGCGTCATGCAGGTGATGGTGATCGGCAACTGCGGATAACGCTCCAGCAGCCCGCGCACCATCGGCGCCGCAGCAATGCTTTCGCCTACGGACACCGCATGCACCCAGATCCCACCTGGCTGCATCGGCGGCAAGCCATACGAGAAGCGCTCGCCGACGCGCTTGGCATAGGCCGGCGCCTTGCGCGCACGCAGCCACAGACGTAAAGCCACCAGGGGCAGCGCCAAGTAAAACAGACAGCTGTAGAGAGTTCTATTCATGGCGGCGGAGTTTATCGGCTTTTTCAGTCGATCGCCTGCAGGCACTCGGCAAATCGTTTGGCCAGGAACCGCGCGGCAGGCCCCAGGTGCTCGTCGCGCCGCCAGACCAGCTCGACCACCAGGGCCGGCGGCGTCCACTCGCTGCGCAATTCGACCATTTGTTGCTGGTAGGTCGGGTACTGCACGATATGCCGGGGCAGCCAGGCCCAGCCCAGGCCACTCATCAACCATTCGGCCAATACGTAGAAACTGTCCGCACGCCACACCAGCGGACTGGCGGCTTCACTGCCGGGGTAGACACTGGTCTGGGTCGACATCAGCAACTGGCGAAACTGCGCCAGGTGCTGGCACGTCACGTAGGTTTCCTTGGCCAGCGGGTGGTTGACACCGCATACCGTGACCATCTCCACGCTGCCGACCACCCGCCGATCCAGGGCTTCGGGGATCTGGTCGTGATAGAACAACAGGCCCAGGTCCGCCTTGCGCTCCACCAGCTTGCGCGCCACATCGCCCTGGGCGGCGCTGGATAATTGCACTTCCAGCAGCGGGTACCGCACCGCCAGCGCCTCAAGGCTATCGAGTACCGGCTGGAACAGCATCGCCTCATCCTGGGCCAGGCGCAGGCAAGCCTCTTCGCCACGCGTCAGTGACAGCGCCCGACCATTGAGCCGTTCACACTGGCGCAGTACTTCGCGTGCCTCTTCGAGCAACACGCTGCCGGCTTCGGTCAGCCGAGGCTGGCGGCCGCTGCTGCGCTCGAACAGGCTCACGCCCAGGTCCGCCTCCAGCAGGGCTATCGCATTGCTGACCGCCGATTGAGCCTTGCGCTGCTGGCGCGCTACCGCCGAAAACGAGCGCTGCTCGGCCACGCTGACAAACAAGCGCATCTGCTCCAGATCCCATTGCACGCTCATGGCTCAACCTATCTCTGATTCGGATAGGTAATGACTTTACCGCATCTCAAAGAACTCTAGAATGCAGGTCTTATCTGATTGCTTTTATCCCGAGGATTCACCCATGAACGCCGCCTACTGCTACCTGGCCATCGCCATTTGCTCGGAAGTGATCGCCACCGTTTCCATGAAAGCCATCAAGGGCTGGAGCACACCGATCCCGCTGCTGCTGGTGATCGTCGGCTACGGCATCGCGTTCTGGATGCTGACGCTGGTGGTGCGCACCGTACCGGTCGGCGTGGCCTACGCGGTGTGGGCCGGGATGGGCATTGTGATGGTGAGCATCGCGGCGTTGTTTATCTACGGTCAGAAGCTGGATGTTCCGGCGATGCTGGGCATGGGCCTGATTGTGCTGGGCGTGGTGGTGATCCAATTGTTCTCGAAAACCGCCGGGCACTGACCACCCGTCAACAGGCTGTATACTGCGCCCCTTGTCTTGAACACTGAGGTCGCCCATGCCATCCGTTATTTCCACCGACGTTCTGATTGTCGGCGCCGGGGTTGCCGGCCTCTGGCTGAATGCGCGCCTGCGCCGCCAGGGGTTCTCCACGGTGCTGGTAGAAAGCGCCAGCCTGGGTGGCGGGCAAAGCGTGAAATCCCAGGGCATCATTCACGGCGGTGCGAAATACGCCCTGCACGGCGCGCTGACCGGCGCCTCCGAAGCCATTGCCGACATGCCGCGCCGCTGGCGTGAAGCGTTGGCGGGCCACGGCGAGTTGGATCTGTCCGGCGTACGTCTACTGTCCGAGGCCCATTATCTGTGGTCGCCCGGTACCCTCGCCGGCAACCTCACCAGCTTCTTTGCCAGCAAGGCGGTGCGCGGCCGTGTCGATCAGGTCAAGGGCGAGGACTTGCCTGCGGCGCTGCAAGATCGCCGCTTCAAGGGCAAGGTCTATCGCCTGGCGGAATTGGTCGTCGATGTACCAAGCCTGATCGAACGCCTGGCGCAACTGGCCGGCAATGGTTTGCTCGCCGGGCAGCAGATCGAACCGCTGCGCGAAGGCGACGTGTTAGTAGGCTTGAAGGTGGACGGTCGCGAGATCCGCGCCCAGCGCATCGTGTTGAGTGCCGGCGCGGGCACGGCCGACCTGCTGAGCGCGCTGGGCTTGAGCCAGCCGGCCATGCAAAAGCGTCCATTGCACATGATCATCGCCAAAGGCCCCGGCCTGAAGCCGTTGTATGCCCACTGCCTGGGCGGCGGCACCAAGCCGCGTATCACCGTCACCACCCACCCGGCGGCCGATGGCAACTGGGTCTGGTACATGGGCGGCGATATCGCCGAAGCCGATGGCGTGGCGCGCACGCCGGAAGAACAGATCGCCACCGCCCAGAAAGAGCTGGCGCAATTGCTGCCGTGGATCGACATGCGCCAGACCCGGTGGGCTACCCTGCGCGTCGACCGCGCGGAGCCGCTGCAGTCGGGCCTTAGCCGACCCGACAATGCCTTTATCGCCGAGCAAGGCCGCCTGTTGGTGGGTTGGCCGACCAAACTGGCGCTGGCGCCGGACTTCGCCGATCGGGTGATTAATAGCCTGGAACGTGACGGCATCCGCCCAAGCGTCAGCGCGCCCTTGCCTGACCTGCCAAAACCCGCCCTCGGCGTACCTGTCTGGGAGCAATTGCTGCCATGAGCCTGCCCACCCTGCATGACCTGCATCGCGATTTGGGCAGCACCGGCCTGCGCGTTTCGCCACTGGGCCTGGGCACTGTCAAGCTGGGCCGCGACCAGGGGGTGAAATACCCCAGCGGTTTCCAGATTCCCGGTGACGACGAAGCCCGCATGCTGCTGCGCCAGGCGCGCGAACTGGGCATCAACCTGCTCGATACCGCGCCGGCCTATGGCATGAGCGAGGAACGCCTGGGGCCACTGCTGCGTGGCCAGCGCAAGGATTGGGTGATTGTCAGCAAGGTCGGTGAAGAGTTCGAGAACGGCGTGTCCAGCCACGACTTCAGCGCGGCACACACCCGCCTGTCGATCGAACGCAGCTTGAAACGACTTGAAACTGATTTTATTGACCTGGTGCTGGTGCACTCCGACGGCAACGACCTGCACATCCTTGACGACTGCGAGGTCTACCAAACCCTGGCCGAGTTGAAACAGCAAGGCAAGATCCGCAGTTTCGGCTTTTCCGGCAAGACCGTCGAAGGCGGGCTGAAGGCCCTGGAACAAGGCGACTGCGCGATGGTTACCTACAATTTGAACGAACAGACCGAGAAAGCCGTCATTGATTATGCGGCGGCGCATGGCAAGGGCATCCTGGTGAAAAAAGCCCTGGCCAGCGGTCACGTTTGCCTGGAACCCGGAGTGGATCCAATTCAAGCCAGTTTCATGTTGTTGTTTGCGCAAACGGGCGTCGCCAGTGCTATTGTCGGGACCATTAATCCGCTGCACCTGGCCCATAACGTGGCGACCGCTGCCAAGGTCATCCGTCAACTCTGATGCCGCCGACGCGGCCGACCCCGTCGCAAAAAGGAGCCGACATGCCGCGAACGCTCATAAGAAAGAACCCCAGCAACTTCAAGACACTGCCGCTGCACGTCGAAGCCACCCCGGAAGGCCTGAGTTACCAGAGCGTCGGCATGCCGCTCAATTTTGCCCAGACCCTGCAACGGCGCAAGCCGGTGGACGTCGCCGATCCCGAGCGTTTCGCCCTGGAACTGGCCAACCTCGGGGTGTCGGTGCGACTGACCCTGCATTGGCAGAACCGCGATTACTGGGTGCTGGTCCGCCAGCGGCGCCAGGACCGTGGCGATGTGGTGCTCAAGCTGATCTCCGGCTATGTGCCTGCCCATGAACTGAACCTGCCGCTGCACACCGCCATCCAGGAAATCGCCGAAGAGTGCCTGCTGGAAACGCCGGAAGGCTGGCTCGGCGGGCGCTTCAACGACACCTGGCTGCCGGCACCCTACTCCGCTGCGCTGCACTACCGCGAAGCCCTGCCCTTTCGCCTGAGCCCCTTGTCGGGTGCGGCCCGCCCGGTGCGGTGCGCCACCACGCAGTTGATTGAACGCCCGCGTGCCTATGTGCACCTGCCTACCGCGTCGCTGCAATTGATCTACGACCTGCGCCTGGAAGTGCCCAAGGAAGCCAAATCCCTGAGCCTGTTCCATGTGGACGAGCGCCTGGAGGGTGACCAACTGGTCGCGCGCCTGGACCGCCAGCGCCCCGACCTGTACCTGATGCCCCTCAAAGACGGCCAGCCCGTGGCAGAGCTGTACACCGTCAAGAAAGACCAGCTGTACCCGGCGAGCACGCGCGGTTTGTACCTGGCGGAAAGCTTCGCCCGGCAGGAAGGCTGGCTGGTGCGGGAGGAGCGGATTCGCTGGAAGGATTGGCTGCGCCAGCAAGGTTTGGCAGTGCCGGAGAAGGAATCGAAACTCAAGCGCCTGGCACAACGGGTGCTGCGCAAGATCGTGCCGAAGAAAAAAGCCAAGGCCTGAAGCCGCTTGCTTATAACCTGACACACCGCGATCCAACTGTGGGAGCGGGCTTGCTCGCGAAGGCGGTGGGTCAGCCAAGTATTCAGTGACTGATACACCGCCTTCGCGAGCAAGCCCGCTCCCACATTTAACTGCGCTCAGCCTTTGAGTAAGCGCTCAAGGCCCATCTTCAGGGGGGTAGGCTCGGGCAGCGTAAAGCTGGCAAGCAACCGCTGGTTGTTCGCCCGCGAATGCCGGATATCCCCAGAGCGCGCCGGCCCATAGGTCACCGCCGGCAACGTGCCGACTATTTCTTCCAACGCCTGCAGCACCTGCTTGAGCGTGGTGGTACGGTTCCAGCCCACATTGATCGCGCCCACTGGCGCCGCTGGCGCTTCAATAGCCTGCACCAACACATCCACCAGGTCTTCCACGTACATGAAATCACGGGTTTGCTCGCCATCGCCAAACACGGCAATCGGCACGCCCTGCTGCGCGCGCTCGCTGAAGATACTGATCACGCCGGAATACGGCGATGACGGATCCTGGCGCGGCCCGAAGATATTGAAGAAGCGGAAGACCACCGGCTCCAGGCCATGCTGGCGGCGGTAGAAGTCGAAGTAGTATTCACCCGCCAGCTTGTCGGACGCATAGGGCGTCAACGGAGCCTTGCCGGTCTCTTCATCAATCGAAGCGCCTTCGCCATTGTTGCCATACACCGCCGCACTGGAGGCGTACACCACGCGTTTGACACCGGCCTTGCGCATGGCTTCGCAGACATTCAAGGTGCCCACGAAATTGCTCAGGTGCGTGCTGACCGGGTCATCCACCGAGGCCTGCACCGAAGCCACCGCCGCCAGATGCACCACCGCCGTTGCACCGACGGCGGCACGAGCCACCAGTGCCGCATCGGCCACATCACCTTCCAGCAGCTCGACGCGCGGGTTGTCCAACGCCAGGTTGCTGCGCTTGCCGGTGGACAGGTTATCCAACACCCGTACGCCGTAGCCCTTGGCGAGTAGCGCATCGACCAGGTGCGAGCCGATAAAGCCCGCGCCGCCAGTGATCAGCACCCATTTACTCATGGTTGCGGATCTTCTCGACGATGGCGGTGGTCGAGCTGTTCTCGACCAGCCCCAGGACTTTGACCTTGCCGCCGTAGGCGCTGACGATGTCCGCGCCGACGACTTGCTCGACGGAATAATCGCCGCCCTTGACCAGCACGTCCGGCTTGACCTGGGCCAGCAGGTTTTCCGGGGTCGCTTCAGGGAAGCTGATCACCCAGTCCACCGCGCCCAGACCCGCCAGCACCGCCATGCGCCGGTCGACACTGTTGATGGGGCGGCCGGGGCCTTTCAAGCGGCTGACCGAAGCGTCGTCGTTGACAGCCACGATCAGGCGATCGCCCTGGGCGCTGGCCTGTTCCAGATACGTCACGTGGCCGGCGTGCAGGATGTCGAAGCAGCCGTTGGTAAACACAATGCTTTCGCCATGGGCGCGGGCATCGTCAATCGCCAACAGCAATTGCTCGATGGTCAGCACGCCGCGCTCCGAGCCTTCGGAGCGTTGGATCGCACGGCGCAGCTCGGGCGCGCTGATGGCCGCGGTACCCAGCTTGCCCACCACGATGCCCGCCGCCAGGTTGGCCAGGGCCACGGCGTGGGGCAGCTCTTCGCCGGCCGCAATCGAAGCGGCCAGGGTGGAAATCACGGTGTCACCGGCGCCGGTGACGTCGAACACTTCGCGCGCACGTGCCGGCAGGTGCATCGCCGGGTGGCCAGGGCGCAGCAGGGTCATGCCGTGTTCGCCACGGGTGACCAGCAAGGCGCCGAGATCGAGATCGGCCATCAGCGCGGCGCCCTTGGTTACCAGGTCGTGCTCATCGGCGCAACCGCCGACGATGGCTTCGAACTCGCTGAGATTCGGCGTGATCAGGCTGGCGCCGCGATAAATCGAGAAGTCCTTGCCCTTGGGATCGGCCAATACCGGAATGTTGCGAGCCTTGGCGGCCTGGATCAGCATCTGGTGATTTTTCAAGGCGCCTTTGCCGTAGTCGGACAACACCAGCACCTTGATGCCTTCGAGCAACTCGTCGACCTGGCCGCTCAGGGCCAGGGCGTCGGTGGCGAAGGGTTCTTCGAAATCGATACGCAGCAATTGCTGGTGACGGCTCATGACCCGCAGCTTGACGATGGTCGGCTGGTGGGCAATGCGCTGGAACAGCGCGCGCACGCCGGCACCGCGCAGGCTGTTGGCCAGGCTGTCGGCGGCTTCGTCGTCGCCGGTCACGCCGACCAGTGAGGCCGGGGCGCCGAGGGCGGCAATATTGAGGGCGACGTTGGCAGCGCCACCTGGACGGTCTTCGATTTGCTCGACCTTGACTACCGGTACCGGCGCCTCAGGGGAAATCCGTGAGGTACCACCATGCCAGTAACGGTCGAGCATGACATCGCCGACCACCAAGACAGGGGCTTGATCGAATCGCGGCATGGACAACTTCATGGAGCAACCCACATACAAAATGAACAGGGGCGCGATATTAGCACAGGGTGAGCGCCGCCTAGTTCGAGAGCTTTATCCGGGATGCATCAGGCGAAAAATCTGCTCATTTTTTGAACAGAGCCCCCAGGACATGCGCCACTGCGTCCGCCAGCTCGACCTCATCGGTGTTGATCACGCAATCGGCTGCAAGCGGCGCCTGATAGGGGCTGTCGAGCCCGGTGAAGGCCTTGATGCGTCCGTCCAGCGCCGCGCGGTACAAGCCCTTGGGATCGCGCCGCGCGCACACATCAAACGGGGTGCTGATATACACCTCAAGAAACTGTCCTTCAGCGAACAATGCCCTGGCCGTCGCGCGGTCGGCGCTGAACGGAGAAATCGCCGAGACGATCACGATCAATCCCGCGTCGACCATCAGCCGCGCCACTTCGCCGATACGCCGGATGTTCTCCTTGCGCGCCGCATCGCTCATGCCCAGGTCGTTGCACAATCCGGTGCGCACGTTATCGCCGTCGAGCACAAAGGTGTGCCGGCCCTGCTCGTTGAGCTGCACTTCCAGTGCATTGGCCAGGGTCGACTTGCCGGACCCGGACAATCCCGTCAGCCACAGGCAGCAAGGCTGCTGGTGCTTGAGCGCCGCCCGCGCGGCCGTCGACAGCGACAGGGCAAAGGGCCGAATGGATGCGCCAGACTGGCAGAGCGACGGATTATTCATAACCCAGGACCTCGTAGTCACGCTGATAGGCACGCCGGACCAAGCGACGCGTACGCAGGGTGCAGAAGTCCCTGACCGACTCGCTGCGCCGTCCGCGTGAAACGTTGAGATGGGGTAGCGACGACGTCACGCCGAGGCGTTCGCACAACCGTGCGAAGTCTTGCTCCAGGGATTCCTGGCGCCCCAGGAAATCCATGGCCACCCGGCCCATGTGATCAACCAGAAAGTCGGTCTGGGGAGCAAAGTGCAGCTGGCGGCGCAAGTTGTCCGAATGCAGCCAGTTGGCGACAAAATGATCGAAGTCGCGATAGCTGCACACCAATGCCTGGGCGTGTAGATCGCGCGCGCCCATGTTGCTGCGCAAGTAGGTGTAGGCCGAGTAAGCGCGCTCCAACGGGTCACGCACAAAGGCAAACTTGAAGCTGCGTGCGCAGTGTTCGGGAAATTGCTGTTGGTACCAGTAATACGGCAGGTGGCCAGGCCAGCGCCCATCGAGCAACGCCGCGCAGACGCTGCTGCCGGCGCATTTTGGCACGTGAATGAATACGCATTGGTACCGTTCGAACGCGCGGGGAAGCGCGATCGCCCCAGACAGGGATTTATTCACCGCCTGGCGGTCCACCACCGACAATCGCCCCAGCAGAAACACCCGTTGGGGTTTGGGAAGGAGTTTCCAGAACAGACGTTGCAGCATTCCATTACCCACGCAAGAAGATTAGCCCTCTCGTTCGTCATTCGAATCGAGAAGGCCAACATAACAAACGCCAGGCTGGGAATTATTTGGCTTTGGTCAAGCCTGTAAGGGGCCTGATACAAACGCCGGGGTGCATTGCGCACCCCGGCCTATCAGGTGATGTTGGCCGTTACCGGCTCATCCAGGCCCATGGCGTGCAGGCGCGAGTAATAGCCGCCCATGGCCAGCAGTTGCACGTGTGTACCACGCTCGACGATTTCACCGTGGTCCATCACTAGAATCATGTCGGCCTTCTCGATGGTGGACAGTCGGTGCGCGATTACGAGGGTAGTGCGGCCCTTCATGACTTTGTCCAGCGCGGCCTGGATGTGACGTTCGGACTCGGTGTCGAGCGCCGAAGTCGCTTCATCCAGGATCAGCAGCGGGGCATTCTTGAGCAGTGCGCGGGCGATGGCCAGGCGCTGACGCTGGCCGCCGGACAGCAGCACGCCGTTTTCACCGACTTCGGTGTCCAGGCCATTGGGTAGCTCGGCGATGAAATCCATGGCGTAGGCATCGGTGGCGGCTTTTTCGATGTCTGCGCGCGGGGCATCCGCCAGGTCGCCGTAGGCGATGTTGTTGGCCACTGTGTCGTTGAACAACGTGACGTGCTGGGTGACCTGGGCCACATGCCGGCGCAGGTTGCGCAGGCGGTAGTCTTCGATCTCCACTTCATCGAGCAGGATGTCGCCGGTTTCGTGATGGTAGAAACGCGGAATCAGGCTGGCCAGCGTGGACTTGCCGCTACCTGAGCGCCCGACCAGAGCGATCATCTGCCCAGGCTCGGCCGTGAAGCTGATGTTCTTCAGCACTTCGCGCTCGGTACCTGGGTAGGTGAAGCTCAGGTTGCGCACATCCAGGCGACCGCTGACACGATCACGCTCCACGGTGCCGCTGTCGACTTCCGGCTCTTCGTCGAGCTGTTCGAAGATGCTCTCGGCACCGGCGACGCCTTTCTGGATCGTCGAGCTGACTTCCGACAACTGGCGGATCGGCTTGGGCAACAAGCCCGCAGCGGTGATGTAGGCCACCAGGTCGCCCGCCGTGGCATCGCCGCGCAGCAGCAGCACCAGGAACATCAGGGTGGCCATGGCGGTGTAGATCACCAGTTGCAGCATGGGCGTGTAGACCGCGCCGGTCTTGTTCATGCGCAGCTGTTTGTCGGTATTGCCCTGGCTGGCGGCGGCGAAACGGCGCTCCTCGTAGCTTTCGCCGCCGAAGCTGCGCACCACGCGGTAACCCTGGATAGTCTCCGAGGCCACGTGGGTGACGTCGCCCATGGCCACCTGGATCTTCTTGCTCTGCTTGCGGAATTTCTTGCTGGTGCTGCCAACCATCACCGCGATCAGCGGCAGGATAGCCAGCATCACCAGGGTCAACTTCCAATTCATCCACAGCAGGTAGCCGAACAGGAACACCACCGTCAGGCCTTCGCGGATCACGACCTTGATCGCATCCGTAGCGGCGCCGGTGACCATGGTCACGTTGAAGGTGATGCGGGAAATCAGATGCCCGGAATTGTGCGTGTCGAAATAACGGTTGGGCAGTACCAGCAGCTTGTTGAACAACTGGACGCGCAGGTCATGCACCAGGCCCAGGGAAACCTTGGCCAGGTAGTAGTTGCCCAGGAACGAGCCGAGGCCCTGCCACGCGGCGATCAGGATGATCAGCAGCGGCACGGCCATCAGCAGCTTCAGGTCCTTGAACAAGGGTATGTTGGGCAGGAACACCACGTCGGGGTTGCTCAAGCCATCCACGAAGTACTTGAGGATCCCGGCGAGCATCGGCTGGGTGGAAGCAAAGATCACGAAGCCCACGATACTCAGCATGAACATGCCGATGTAAGGTTTCACATAGCCCAGCAGCCTTAAATAGATTTTCAGGCTGGATTCCTGGTCCGCTTTGGGCGGTGCGTCACTCATGTGTCGAGCTCACTGATTGGGTAGGACGCGAACTTTATCACATGCGTCGGGGTTGGCCCGAACCCAGACCAAGACACTGGCCAGCGCAATCGGCAGCCACGAGATAAACCACTCGGCCCGCGGGGTGCCCGTCAGGCTGGCCGCGTCGAACTGCATGGCCAGGAACGAAAACACCCACATACCGATGACGCCCTTGCCGTAGAGCGTGTCGCGGGCCTTCCAGGCTTGCCACAACACGCCGAACCACAGGCCGCACCATAACAGCAGGCCAGGCAGGCCCAGTTCGATCGCGACGTGGGAGAACAAGTTGTGGGCATGGTCAAAATAAATGCCATCGGCGAGTACCTTGTAATCCCCCCCCAGGCCCAAGCCGGTCCACGGGCGCTCGGAAATCATCTGAACGGCCGCCATGAAGATTTGCGGCCGGTACGAGACACCCCGGGACAGCATCAGCGACTGCATGGCGAAGAACACCGCCAGCGCCGCAATCACCGCCCCGATCGCAATCACCGCGGTACGGCGGTCGCGGCACCAGGCCGGCATCGCCACCACGGTCAGCAGCAACGCCAGCGCGGCACCACGGCTTTGGCTGAGCACCACAAAGAGCCCGAGCAGCGCGATGGACGCCACCCAAGCCACTTGCATCCATCGCCCGCGCGGCAGCCAGTGCAACAACCAGACCGCAGCCAGGCCAATCACATAGGCACCCAGGATCGGATGGGACAACTGGCCCAAGCCCTCGAGGCGCGCGTACCAGGCGTTATGCTCAAGGCCATAGAACTTGACGATCGCCACCAGCGAAGACAGGGCCAAGCCGAAACCACCCCACTGCATCACACGGATGACTTGCTCGCTCCGGCCGCAGGCAAACACCGGAAAAAACAGCAGGAACACGCCGATATACAGCAGGCGCTTAGCCTCGCGCGACGGGTCTTGCGCATTGGTCCACACCAGGCTGATTGCGCCCCAGGCGGCCAACGCGGCCACCATCAGGCAAATCCAGCGCTGCTCACGCCAGACTTCCTTGAGGCGTTCGCGCGCAGACCAGGCAAACACCATGGCGGGCAACCACAGAAACAGGGTCAAGCCTTGTTGATAAAGCTTGTTGGTCGGTGCGAAGGCAATCGCAAGCAAAAACCAAAGTAACCCGGAAAACATCCATACCTGCGCCCAACGACTTGCTTGCATCACCCGCTCCTGAATACGTTCAACCTGCCAACCCGGCATGGTTAAAACCCAAAACTTTCGGCATTATTACCGATCACTGTGCCCGCGACTCCCCACAAGGCTTTCCGACGATGCAATGTTCAAGGCTTCCCCAAGCCGATTTAACCGCGATGATTGAAGGTGCCCGAATCCTCGAAAAGGACAGCTACGGCCCCAAGGTCTACCTGCTGGCCGACGGGAATATCCTCAAACTGTTTCGCCGCAAGCGCCTGTTTTCGTCAGCTCTGTTTCGCCCCTACTCCAAGCGCTTCATCGACAACGTGGCGCAACTGCAACAGCGCGGCATCCCCACCTTGACCGTCCTCGCGTTCTTTCAACTGGCCGCGCCCGGCATGACTGCGGTGCTGTACCGCCCGCTGCCCGGTGAAACACTGCGCCAGATTTCCAACAAAAAAGGCTTTGACTGGCAATCGAACCTCGACCCGCTGGTGGCGCTCATCCGCCGCCTGCACGGCGCGGGAATTTACTTCCGCTCCCTGCACCTGGGCAATATCGTTGTTACACCTGATAACGAAATGGGGCTGATCGACGTCGCGGACATGCGCTTTTTGCGCGCGCCGCTTAATCCGGAACTCGCACGGCGCAACTTGCAGCATTTCGCACGTTATATTGCGCGCGAGAAGCTGAACGAACGCTTTCCAATGCAAGCACTGGAGCAAGCGCTGCTAGCGGCATGAAAACAGGCGCTGGGAGGTTTCGCTGAAGTCCTTCCAGGCTTGCTCCGGCGCCAATGCGCGTGACTGAGCCTCGAGCACGCCCTCGACAGACGTGGCGAACGCACGCTCCATCAAGCGACCCCAAGCCTGCGCATCATCGGAAGGGGCGTACCAGCCGGCGTCCGCCAACTGCTCGCGGAACACGGCCAATTCGCTGGTCAGCACCGGAACCCCTGCCATTACCGCCTCTTGCAGGATCAACCCCAAGCCTTCTTGCGTCGACGGAATGGCCACCCAATCAAAAGCCCGGTACAGCGTCGCCGCGTCCGGCAGATGACCCGGCAGCGAAACCTTGTCCTGCAAGCCAAGCTGCGCGATACGCGCCTCAAGCGCAGGCCGCGCGTCTCCTTCGCCGATAATGACCAGGCGCGCGTCCGGTTGATCCGCCGACACAGCGGCGAACGCGTCCAGCAAACAACCAAACCCCTTGCCGTCGACCAATCGGCCAACCGCCCCGAGCACGGGCGAGCCTTCCAACGGCAGGCCCAGGCGAGCGCGCGCCTGCGCCCGGGATAGCGCGGCGGCACGAAACGCCACCGGATCAAACGCACTGCGCAGCACCGTCACGGGCCGTTGCAGGAAACGCTCGATCGAGTGAGCCAAGGTTTGCGACACGGCCGCCAGGGTCAGTTGCGCCGCTGGAAGCTGCGCAAACAGCTTCTGGTCCGCCCGGCGCATGCGCGTGACGCCATGAAACACAACCACGGCGCGCACATGTGGCAAGTGCTTGAGCACCGGCAACATCACCCGGGCCACGCCTACGCCGTCGAGCAATACAACTTCAAGATCGTCCGGCAACGCCTTCTGGAAACGCGCGCGCATCCAGGGCATCAATAACTTCCAAAGATGCCTGCCTTTGAGTCGGGCGGAAGAGAGGTTCCACTCCACTGCCGGCTCACTCTCTTGCGAGCGGCCTTGAAGCAACCAGGTAGTGATCGGTGCACGGCAAACCGCGTGGGAAAGTATCTGCTGGTGGACCTTCTGCACTGAGGCGAATGCAGAACCACCGGCCCACATGATATTGAGGATACTCATCGAAAAAATGACCTTTTGCGGCGTTGTGGTGGCTTGTCGTATTTACTTAATGGATCAGCCAGCCGATACCGACACCCAGTACCAGCATGGCCGCCAGCTTGATCCGCTCTCGCCGCTTGCGCCGCGCCTTGGTCAAGCGCTCTTCCGCCGTCGCCACATGCAAACCGAAACCGGTATGCAGAACCGCATCGCCTTCCAGAGTCACGGCCGCCAGGTTCAGCTGCGCGTAACGCTTCGATAGCCCCTTCTCCCCTTCGAACCCGGCATAGGGCGCGCACAAGCGATATTCCTTGATGCGTCGCAACCCGGGGTTCAGCGAAAAACCCTGCCACTCTGGCTTGTCGGACAGCAGGGGATAACACGGCACCCCGCCAATCACTTCGCGCGGCCCCAAATGGATATAGGGGCTGTGCACCTGCAAGTCGTAAACATAGTTGCGCAGCCACACCTGCAAAATATCGGGCCGCTGCTCCAGCACCGTCTTGGAGTCCTCGACAAAGCCCGGTCGATAAAACGCCCAGTCATCCTCGCAATGGAATATGTAGGGGGTCTTGACCGACTCGTAAGCCAGGTCGATGGACGCCAACTGCCCAAGTTTCGGGCGGTTGATCAGGAAAGTGCAATGACTGTACCAGTGCTCGGGAACCGCATGGCGCACGGCGTCGTCACCGGAGTCTTCGGTAATGAAGACTTCGCGTATCGCCGCCGTATTGAACAGATCGAAGCTCTCGAGCGTGCGTTTCAACAAATCGAAGCGACCGCAACTGGTCACCACGAGCGTTATGTCGCTTTGATCGGAGAATTGCATTAACGCCTCGATAATATCACATAGCCATCATTTGCGGCCAGTTAGCCGATATCAAACGCCCAGCTTCAGACGCAACCTTTCCAACACGCTTAAGGTAGCACGGGGCCGCAACGGCGCCTTGAGGGCTTCGACAATGCGCTGGCCGATACGCGCAAAGCTGAACTGGCTAACGGCAAGCGCCTGCCCGCAACGCGCAATATCTGCCGCCAATTGCGGGTTGGACCGCAGCACTGCGAGTTTTGCCTGCAACTGCGGTATGTCCTTGTAGAACACCACATTGACCATGTCCTCGAACCCCAAGGCCGCGTTTTCCTCGGCCCCCTGGTCGAACGCCAACAATACACAGCCACAGGCCATGGCTTCGAAGTTCTTGATCATGTACTCGCCCATGTCCACATCGGCGCTGACGAAAAATCGGATCCGGTTGAGGGTCGCACAATATTCCTCACCGGATTTGGTGCGCGTCACCACCAAAGGTTCAACCCGTGCCAGCTCATCGAGCAGTGCCTTGCGACCACTATAGGCCACGCTGTTGGTACTGCCGACAAACGCCAGTTCGATATCCCGCTCGCGGTCCTGGGGCTGCAGCAGGGCCTGGTCGTAGCCTTTGGGCACGAATACCGCGTCAAAGCCTTCGGCGCGCAGGCGTTCGGTCACCATGAAGCCCGAGCTGATTACCCGCGCCCAGGGCAGCCGACGGTAATGGGCGCTGAACTTGCCGGTGTATTTGCAGGGAATGTAGTTCTGGTAAGCGTCGTGCTCGAGGATCACCAAGTTTGGCAAGGTACGGATAAATCCGGCCTGACGGATCTCCTGCTTGAACCGCAGAAAGAACACAATGCGGTCGTAACGGGCCACATCGACTTCACGCCGAAAGTAGCCGCGCAGGTTGCGCTGCTCATCGCTGCTCAACCAGCGAATATCGCAGTCGCAATGTTCGGCCACGCCCTCGTACAGGCGATCAAGGATGGCGCGCTGCTCTTTCTGCACCAGAAACAAGACTTTCATTACATTCCCTTTTTCACAAACGCCAGAACAACTCATGCCGTCGTACGGCCTTGCGGAAAAACTCGTTCTCACCATAAGGCGAACGCGCACGCCCCGCCAACATCCGCTGCAGCCAACGCCGTACACGGCGCTTGAACGGCGCCGCCGGTTGCAGGTCATGCATCATGCCCAGCGCCATGGCCTTGTCGCGCTGCTGCACCAAGGTCAGGGGAAGGCAGCAGGGGATCAGTTCTTCAGTGGCGTCGAACAGCGGCGGCAATGCAATGCCGGCACCGGCGTCGCCCATGGGCCAGCGGTCGTTGTCATGCAGGTGATTGGCGTAGCCCAGCACGGTGGTCGGCTGCCACTCCAGGCCCTGCAAGGCTTGCAGCACCGCTTGTTGCGCACAGAGGTGATCGGGGTGCGGGTCCAGCACCGGATGCGGCAACACGATCACTTCGGGGCGCGCCATCGACAGCACGTGGCGCAGATCGGCCAGCAAATTGTTCCAGGTGGGCAGGCCGTCGCTGTCCGACGGCAAGGGGAACGGATTGAACTGGCGAAAGGGTCGAACGTCCGTCAGCTCTGCTTCACGGGAGGCGAACGGCAGGTCCGGCGCGGCCTGCATCGCTTGCAATTGCAGGCAGAAGTAGCCCAGTTGCACGCAATGGGCCTGCGGCACACCGGCCCAAAGCGGCACGGCGATGCTGTCCCAGGCGCGCAGGCGGCCCTTGATGCGCGAGGCCTCGACCGCATCCAGGCCCATCCGCTCATAATGTTCGGCTTCAATCTCCCCCGCGGTCAGGGTGACGATCCAGGGTTTTTCAGCCTGGCTGTACAGGCCGAAGGCGGCCAATTCGGCGTCGTCGGCATGCGGGGCGATGACCATCACCCGTTGTGCGCGGTAATCCGGATGGGACCAGGCCCACAGGCGGGGTGAGCCGAGCAATCGGCAATGCCGCCCGCGCAGACGCAACTCACCCGCCGCCAACATCGGCGCCAGGCCGCTGAGGTTCAGGTAACGCACGCCGTTCACGCCACGCTCGAAGGTTTGCCGGTCACCCGCCAGTTCGACGCCAGGGTCGAGCAAACGCCCCAACCAGGTGCTCTTGACCTTGATCGCCAGCACCAGCGTCGCGCCTGCCTCCAGCGCCATCGGCTGATCGAGCAGCAAACGGTCGCCATCAAGGCGCACACCCGCCAGCTCGGCATCTGCCGAGAAACGGTATTGGTAATCTTCGTTGGGCGCATAGAACAGATGGTCGGCAAACCAGGCTTCATGGGCGACCCAGGCCAACAGCGCCAACAGCAACGGTAGCCACCAGGCGACAAGGATGCCGAGCACCACCAGCAGCAACACGCCGACCATCAACGCCGTGCGCTTGTTGCGCCGGTGACGCTTGAGTAATTGCTGCTTGCGGGTCATACGCTGAATACCTGCACGGGGTTGCACCAACGGTCCTTGTATTCACGGTCGGCACGGCCAAAGGAAAAACGCAGTGGCTTGCCGACTTCGCGGGCCTGCTCCCAGGCGCTTTGGGTGTTGACAAAACTCAGCACGCTGCCTGGGCTGAAGGCGCGGGTTTCGGGGTCAACCCCACCGTTGACGTACTCCACGCTGATCCATTGCGGCGACTCGACCCGGTACACCAACTGGATGGCGATGGGCGCGTCGTTGAGAAAAATCACCGAACCGATCAACCATTCACGCATCAGTTCGATCACCTCGGTCATGCGCTCGGCGCCCGTGGCGGCGAAGCCCCAGCGGCGCAGGAACAGGTCGCAGTAGATGGACGCCAACTCCACGCTGGAAAACTCACTGACAGGCCGCACCAGGCCGCCCGCTTCTTCCAGTAAGCGCAGTTCGCGGCGCTGGTTGTAGCGAAACTTTTTCGACAGTTCTTCGGGGGTACGCGCCATGGCCAACTGCTCGGCCTGAAGCTTCAGGCCACTGAAACGGCCCTCGTTCAGCGTCGACAGGTAGCGCGCACGCTGGCGCAGCGGCGCCTGCGCATCGGCGGCGGCCGGCAGGATCAGCTCGGCATTGCCGAGGTCGAACAGGCCCTTCTTGCCGCTTCGCTTGAGCACATCCTTGGACAGCGCCAAGTCGCGCCCCCAGGTGGCGATGCACGCCTTGAGTTCACCGGCCTGCTCCCAGGCCAGGTAACGCACCGGAATCTGCGCCAGGCCGGCCAGGCGCTCGATCACCTGCGGATGCGTCGCGACGCTGCCGCCAAAACGTTGCCAGGCCTCGCTGTAAGCCGGCGCATCGACGACGGACCAGCCGCGCTCGCGCCAGCCTTGGAATCGATTGAGCATCAAGCCCTCGCAGTCAGTTCAATGACAGGCGGCAATTGCCAGAAGGCAGCGCGTACCGCCTGATCCGAGAATCGTGCATGCAGGCGCTCCAGCATCAGCTCGGCACACTGGCGTCGCTGCTGCTGATCCATCGCGGCCAGGTGTTCCAGCCCTTGGGCCAGGTGCTCGGCGTCGCCCAAGGGAAACAGGATGCCCACGCCTTCGACCACTTCGCGCGCGCCGCCACAGGCGGTGGCGAGCAAGGGGACGCCGGCCGCCATCGCTTCAAGCAGCACCATGCCGAAGGGCTCGTGGTCGGAACTCAATGCAAACACATCAAACGCGCGGAAATAGCGGCGCGCATCCGGCACCTGGCCAAGGAACAGCACCTTGTCGGCAATCCCCAGCTCGCGGGCCAGTGCCTTCAGGTCCTGCTCCAGGCGCCCGGTGCCGAGGATCGCCAAACGGCTTTCAGCCGGCAACTGCTTCAATGCCAGGGCAAAGCCCTTGAGCAGCGTGGCCTGGTCCTTGTCCGGGTGCAGGCGGCCGACATTGCCGACCACCCATTCATCCGGTGACAATCCAAGGGCGTCGCGCGCTTCATCCCTGGAAACCTGCAGCGCTTGCAGGGCCTCGACATCGATGCGGTTATACAAAGTCTGGATACGCGCCTGCGGCCATTTCGGCAGGCAGCGCCGGATGTCGTCACGCACGGCGTCGGAAACCGCCAGCAAGCTCAGGCGCTTGTGGAAAATCGAGGCAAACAGCCGACGGCCGCGGCGCTGGTAGTCGCCAAAGGCATGATGCACCCCTATCACTTGCAACCGCGTGGCGAGCAGTGCGATATAGATCGGCTTGGCGCGGTGCGCGATGCAGAAACTGAAATGGCGCGAGGCGGCAATCTTGCGCATCTCGGCGATGGCGCCCAGCTTGAGGCCACGAATGGCCTTCGAGCTGTACTCCATGAACAACACTTCATCACTGGCGCAAGCGGCCGCCACCTCAGGGTCGGCGACCCCGGTGAGGAACACCGTGGTCACCTTGTAGCCCGAGTCTGCGAACAGGCTGGCGTACTGCCGCGCGCAATCGAGAAACGGCCCGTCATAGCCGTGGCAGAACTGCAGGACGTGGCGGTCAGCCGAGCGCGTCATAAGGGTCCACGCCGTCTTTGACGACCAGGATGTCTTCCATGATCAGGTACTGCAGGTCGGAACCGAAGAACATGTTCAGCGCGTCGGTCGGCGAGCAGATCATCGCTTCGCCACGGCGGTTGAGCGAGGTGTTCAGGGACACACCGTTGCCGGTGAGCACTTCGAGTTCTTTCATCATGTCGTAGTAGCGCGGGTTGTATTCGCGCTTGAGCACCTGGGCGCGGGAAGTACCGTCTTCATGCACCACTTCCGGCACGCGGGTCTTCCACTCTTCGGACACTTCAAAGGTGAAGGTCATGAACGGCGCCGGGTGATCGACCTTGATCATCTGCGGGGCGACGGTGTCGAGCATCGACGGGCAGAAAGGCCTCCAGCGCTCACGGAACTTGATCTGGTGGTTGATGCGGTCAGCCACGCCGGTCGCGCTTGGGCAACCGATGATCGAACGACCGCCCAGGGCACGCGGGCCAAACTCCATGCGGCCCTGGAACCAGGCCACCGGGTTGCCGTCGACCATGATCTTGGCGATGCGCTGGGGCATGTTTTCGATCTTGCGCCAGTTCGGCTTGCTCTCATGTCTGGCGCAGGCGGCGATCACGTCTTCGTTGCTGTAGGACGGGCCGAGGTAGACGTGCTCCATCTTCTCGACCGGCACCCCACGGGCATGGGACACGTAGGCCGCCGCACCGACCGCGGTACCGGCATCGCCGGACGCCGGCTGCACGAACAGCTCCTTGACGTCGTCACGGGCAATGATCTTCTGGTTGAGCTTCACGTTCAGCGCACAGCCGCCGGCGAAGGCCAGCTTGCCGGTGTCCTTGAGGATGTCGCCCAGGTAGTGGTCGATCATCTGCAGGGCCAGTTTCTCGAACAGCGCCTGCATGCTAGCGGCGTAGTGGATGTACGGCTCGTCGGCGATGTCGCCTTCGCGCTTGGGCCCCAGCCACTCGATCAGTTTGGGCGAGAAGTAGAAACCCTTGCCCTTCTCTTTATAACGGCGCAGGCCGATCACGTTGGCGTAGTCGGTGTTGATCACCAGCTCGCCGTTCTCGAAGGAGGCCAGGCGCGAAAAATCGTACTTGCTGGCATCGCCGTACGGGGCCATGCCCATGACCTTGAACTCACCGTCGAGCATCTCGAAACCGAGGAACTCGGTGATCGCGCCATACAGGCCGCCGAGGGAGTCCGGATCGTAGAATTCCTTGATCTTGTGGATCTTGCCGTTTTCGCCGTAGCCGAAGAACGTGGTGGCGTACTCACCTTTACCGTCGATGCCCAGGATCGCGGTTTTCTCCTGGAACCCGGAGCAGTGATAGGCGCTGGAAGCGTGGGCCAGGTGGTGTTCAACCGGTTCGATCTTGATTTTCTTCGGATCGAAGCCCAGTTGCTCCAGGCACCAGACGATCTTGTTGCGATAACGTTTGTAGCGACGGTTACCCATCAGGATCGCGTCGAGGGCGCGGTCCGGGGCGTACCAGTAACGCTTGGCGTAGTGCCAGCGCGCCTCGCCGAACAGGCTGATCGGCGCGAAAGGGATCGCTACCACGTCAACGTCGGAGGGCTTGATGCCGGCCTGTTCCAGGCAGAACTTCGCCGATTCGTAGGGCATGCGGTTCTTTGCATGTTTGTCGCGTACGAAGCGCTCTTCTTCGGCGGCCGCGATCAGCTTGCCGTCGATATACAGGGCTGCGGAAGGATCATGGCTAAGGGCGCCGGACAGGCCAAGAATCGTCAATGCCACAGGGGTCTCGCCTCTTTTAGTCTGCATGCAGGCGGGTTGCGCCTGAAAAAAGTGTGCTTCCCGCCTGGGCAGGAAACAGCTAAAGGGCGGGATTATAGCTTAAAAGCAGGGGGGAGCTGTTAGCGGCAAGTGGCAAGATGCGTTGGCCGGGTCAGCGATAGATTCTGATGTTGCCGTCTTCGGTTTGCCGATAGATCGTATAGGGCAGCACGACCGTGTCCAGCGCACCTGATACGACGATATCAGCCAGCGCCAGGGGAATGAGCACCCCCGTGGGGTCAGGCGCGGCGTGCAGCAGGCAAAAATCGAACGCTACGCCGCTGTAGATACGAGGAATGGCTTCGCAGTAGGTTTTTTGCTTGCGCAGTTCACGGGTGGCGGCAATGTCGTCGCGAAACACCGTATTGAACGTGCCGCAGCCGCTGACCGCCAATGAAACGATGCCCAGTACTGCGAGTGTTCTTAGTGTCATGGCGAGTCTCCGATCAATCGTTCGCCACGCTAGCACCCGCCCCCCCGTCGGTTCAGCTTCGGCACACCGACAGGGCGCGTAAGAAACTTCCGAGAATGGCAAAAGATCACCGAGCCATTAAACTTGCGTCCTTTTGCGCGTTTATCCCCCATTGCGCCACGGATGCCGGCTGACTCATGAATACCTTCACGCGCTGCACCCTGTTGCTTCCCGGCCTGCTGCTGAGTAATGCCGCACTGGCTGATGACGCACCGCTGGTCCTCGACCCCAGCGTGGTCACCGGCTCACGCAGCGCCAGCCCGGCCTTCGACCTGCCCTACTCGGTCGACGGCATCAGTCGCGAGCAGATCAGTGAGGGTCAACTGGGCATCAACGCTTCCGAAGCCCTGGCCCGTGTACCCGGCCTGGTGGTGCAGAACCGCCAGAACTATGCCCAGGACCTGCAGATTTCTTCCCGTGGCTTCGGCGCCCGTTCGGCCTTCGGCGTGCGCGGCATCAAATTGATCGCCGACGGCATTCCCGCCAGCACCCCGGACGGCCAAGGCCAGGCGGCCACCTTCAACCTCGACACCGCCGAGCGCATCGAAGTGCTGCGCGGCCCGGCCGCCACGCTGTATGGCAGCAATGCCGGCGGGGTGATCCAGATGTTCTCCCGCGACGGTGAGGGCCCGCCGCGCATCGGCGCCGAAACCCTGGTGGGCAGCGACGGTTTGAGCAAGCACCACCTGACCGCCGAGGGCGCAGCGAAGGGCGCAGGCTTCGTGCTCGACGCCTCACGCATGGACACCAACGGCTACCGCGACCACAGCAGCGCGCGCCGCGACCAGACTTTCGCCAAGCTCAACGTCCAGCCGGATGACGACAGCAAGCTGGCGCTGATCTACAGCAGCCTGGAACAAAACGGCACGCAGGACCCGCTGGGGCAGACCTGGGCGGCGTACAAGGCCGATCCGCGTTCGGTGAGTGCGAATGCGCTGACCTACAACACGCGCAAAAGCATCGATCATCAGCAAGTGGGGATGAATTACGAGCGCTACATCGGCGATGCGACGCTGCAGGTGAATGCGTATACGGGGCGCCGGAGCGTGATTCAGTACTTGTCGATACCCAAAGGCACGCCCGCTAACGAACGCGGCGGCGGCGTAGTGCAATTCGACCGCAAGTTCTACGGCGCCAGCGTGCGCTGGATGCAGCCCGTAGAAAGCGCGCCGGGCGAGTTGATGATCATCACCGGCCTGGACTTCGACCAGAGCGAAGACAGTCGCCACGGCTACCAGAATTACAGCGGCAACACCCTTGGCGTGAAAGGCCAGCTACGTCGTGATGAAATTGACACCGCGCGCAGCCTCGACCCTTACATCCAGGCCAACTGGGCCTTGGACCGCTGGACTTTGCAAGCCGGCATTCGTCACAGCACCATGGAATTGGCGGTGGACGATCAATTCCTCAGCAACGGCAATTCCAGCGGCAACAAGACTTACCAAAAAAACACTCCATCGATGAGCGTGATGTACGCCTTCACCCCGCAGCTGCATGGTTATGTCAGCGCAGGCAAAGGCTTCGAAACACCGACCCAGGCCGAACTGGCCTATGCGCCGGGCAGTGTCGAGGGCTTCAACTTTGGCCTGAAGCCCTCGCAGAGCACCCAATACGAGGTGGGACTCAAGGCCCAGGTCGACAACACGCGAATCAACGCCGCCGTTTTCCAGATCACCACCGAGGATGAGCTGGTGGTTTATCAATCCCTGGGTGGCCGCACCAGCTATCAAAACGCCGGCCGCACCCTGCGCCGCGGCTTCGAACTGGGCATCGAGAGCCAGCTCAGCGAACACTGGACCTCCAACCTCGCCTTCACCCGCCTGCAGGCCATCTACGACAGTGACTTTGTCAGCGGCGGCGCAACCTCCGTCGACAAGGGCAACTACCTGCCCGGCGTGCCGCAAACCACAGTGTTTGCCGAACTGAACTGGAAACCCCGCGACTGGATCAGCACTGCCATCGAAGGGATTTACCGGAGCAAGGTCTACGTCGAGGACACCAACAGCCAACACGCCGCACCGGCCTACAGCGTGTTCAACTGGCGTGCGCGCTTCGAGCAGAACGTTGAACACTGGACCTTTCACCAGACCTTGCGCCTGGACAACCTGCTGGACCGCCAGTACGTCGGCTCGGTCATCGTCGGCGACGGCAACAACCGCTATTACGAAGCAGCGCCAGGGCGCTCGTGGTATGCAGGCGCAGGCGCGCAGTACGCATTCTGATCAGCGCGCCTCGCACAAAACGTGATGCGGGCGGTCCAAAGGCCTGATCAAACTTCCGGTCTGCAAGGAACGCACATGAAACACATCGCGGTTATCGTCGCCCTCGGCCTGCTCAGTGGTTGCGGCGTGCAAGGCCTCAAAAGCGGCGACAAGGCCGACGCCCCGTATAAAGACATGCTCAAGAAGCCGCTGATGGCCGACTCGATCATGCGCGATGGCGATGACCTCAGTTACCAGGTCCAAGTCACGCTGACCGACAATGCCGCCGTGCCGGACATCGCGCAAATTCAAGCGTCCTGTACCACCCCCAGCGGGAGCCTGCTGTTCATGGAGGCCCCCGGGACCCCGCGGCCCGATGGCCAACCCACGCGCATTACCGTCATGCGCAACCTGATGCCGGCGGTAATTGGCGAGCTGCAACAGAACACCAGTTTTACCGACGCCTGCGCCCGCACGCCGCGCCCGGATTGGCGCCTCGTCAGCACTACGGGCACCCAACGCCAATTGTTGATCGACCGTGCCAGCCTCAAGACCGTGGGCGACAAACTCGAGTTCTGGGGCGCCTACGATGAGCCGCTCATCCTGATCAACAAACTCAAGAAGATGCCCTATGCCCAGACGCGCATGCACTGGGAGGTCAGTTGCAGCCGCCAGACCTATCGCACCCTGGCCGCCTTCAGCCTCACCCCGAAAAACACGGTGACCTTCGGCAACGTAGTCGCCATCCCCGTAGACCAGCCCTTCAGCAGCGCCGAAGCGGACACCCGGACCCTGCTCAAGGCCGCGTGCTCACCGGCAACCGCGCAGTTGCCGGTCGCCGTTGCGCGCACAAAGCTCCCGCAATCCCTGACACCCGCCCCTGTCCCGGCAGCGGTGACAGACGCGATCGCCGCATTGGGCATGCCCGTGACAGCCAAGCCTCTGCGCCATCTTTTGGAGAAGCGTGACTTGGGCTCTTCCAGCTTGCGCACTGACGTGTTCATTGAGCCTGCGGCCGGGAACAGCCCGCTTAAAATCCGCCGGGCCACCCAATTTTCGAGCACCCGCATCACTACATTCCGAGGTTTGTTCAGCCTGACCTTCCAAAGCGATTTCGAACTGCACGGGATGAAAGTTTCGGCCGCAAGCAATGTTGAGCAACTGAGCTTTACCGGCGACTGGAAGCAGATGCCGATCGGTGCAACGCTGGGGTTCACACTCAAGGAGCTCAATCGCAACACCGCCGAAGAGGATCGCGTGCTGTCCCGCGATTCGACCTGCGTCGTGGCGCGCGAACTGCCAGCCAGCAGCATCAACTCGACACTCAGTGGCAATGCGAAGGCGCTCAACTGCACTATCACGGGTGATAACTACCAGGCCACCAGCACCGTCATGTACCTGCAGGACTACGGGTATTTCTTTACCACCCAGGACGTCATCCAAGGCAAATATAAAACCCATACGACACTGGTCAACGCACAATAGCCTCGACTAATAGCGCTCAAGCAGGCGCCGACTGGCAAAGCTGAAGGTCAACACTGCAAAGATCAGCACGCCGGTCGCCACCTGCTGCCAGTAGAAATTCCAGCCAATCAGCAGCAGCCCATTGGCGATGACGTTGATGAACAGCACGCCCAGCAGGGTCCCGGGAATATTCGCCCGGCCCTGTCGGCTCAGTGTAGTACCGATGAACACCGCGCCAATCGCGTTGAGCAAAAACGCATTGCCGGACAGCGGCACGTACGCGCTGACCGTCGAGCCGAGCAGCACGCCCGCCACACCGCAGGCCAGCGCGGTCGCCAGGGCAACCACGGTGACAATGCGTCGCACCGACACCCCTGAGTAATACGCCAGCAGCGGCTGGGTGCCCTGAGCCAGCAACTCACGCCCCAGGCGTCCGCGCGCGAGCGCCAGCCCGTACAACAGCCCCAGCCCCAAGACAATCAGCAACGGGGTAAGACCCGTCAGCTCAGGCTTCGAGCCTTGGGCGATGTAGATCGGCTGGCCACCGTCCGAGAGCAATTGCTGGGCGCTGGTGCCGATAAACAACGTGCCCAGGGTGGCAAGGAACGGGCTGATGCGCAGCCCGGCGATCAGGCCTGCATTCACCACGCCCACCAGTAGCGCCGCGATCAGCGCGCCTGTCGCGGCGAACGCCCAACCATGACCGGCATTGAGCAGCACCACAAAGCTGAAACTGGCGAAATCCAGCGACGTGCCCACCGACAGGTCGATACCGCCGGCCGCCACGGCGTACGTCATGCCGATGGCGACAATCGCCAACAGCACGAAATTATTCAGCACCAGGCTTTGCAGGTTGCCGACACTGAGAAAGCCCGGCGCCTGCAGCGCAAACACCACGACGATCAGCGTGAACACCAGTGGCAATGTCAGCGGCAATAATGCGCGTGCGCTCATGCCGTCGCCCTCCGGTTCAACGCGCTGGACGCTGCGACGACCAGCAGGATCAAAACGCCCTGCACGCCGTTGACCCAAAAGCTCGAGACGTTAAGCAATTGAAAGCCATTGATCAAAAACCCGATCAACAGCGCCGCCAGCAAGGTGCCCGGAATGCTCGCCACCAGGCGCCGGGAAAACACCACACCGAGAAAGGCAATCGCCACCACCGACAGCAGCATATCGCCTGAACCCGTGGTGCTGCCGCTGAAAAAAGCCGCCGAACACAGCGCGGCCACGGCGGCAGACAGACCCGACAGTAGATAGCTCGACAACACATAGCGGGGCACGCGGATACCCGCCGCCTCGGCAGCCTGGGGGTACTCTCCGACCGCGTGCAAGCGCAACCCGTAGGGCGAATGCTGGATCAGCAAGGTCAGCAGCCCGGCCATCACCAGCAGCACCCATGCCAGGGCCGGCACGCCCAGCCACGCCCCGCCGCTGAGCAGATCCAGCAACGGCGAGTCAGTGGAGACCACTGTGTTTTCGGTCAGCACCAGTTCCAACCCGGCCAGCACGTTCATGCTCGCCAGGGTCGCCAACAACGGCGGCAAACGCAGCACCACCACGGCCAGCCCATTGAGCAGGCCGACCCCCAGGCCGCATGCCAGGGTCAGCAACAGCGATACCCAAAGCTCCAGGCCGGCATTGTTGAGACGGCTGAACACCGCCGCACACAACCCCAGGTTGGCCGCCAACGACAAGTCGAGCCCACCGGCGACGACATTCGAGCCACCGCCGATAATCACGCAGGTCAACCCAAAAGCCAGCACTCCCAGGATCGCTGACTGGCTGAACACATTGGCCAGGTTGCCCAGCGACAAGAAGTTCGGTGCCGCCACGGCGAACCCCAACAGGATCGCCAGAAATACGCCCACCGACCCACGCCGCAGCAGTGCTTCAAGCATGTTCAACCTCCCGCACCGACGTAGCCGCCGCCGGTACTGCCCCGGTGGCACACGCCAGCAACTGATCACTGTCAGCCTCACCCGCCCGAAATTCACCGGCGATTTCACCGCGATGCAACACCAGGATTCGATCGCTGATGCCCAGTAGCTCAGGCAGATCCGAAGACAGCACCAACACTGCAGCGCCCTGCTCCACCAGGCGCCCGATCACCCGATAAATCTCGACCTTGGCCCCCACATCCACCCCCACGCAGGGTTCGTCCAGCAGGTACACAGCTGAACGGCGACTGAGCCACTTGCCCAGGGCGACTTTCTGCTGGTTGCCGCCGCTGAGTTGGCTGACCGCCGCCTGCGGGCCAGACGTCTTGATCGCCAGTTCATCGATCAGCCGCACACTTTCCGCCTGCTCCCTGGCGCGACTCAACAGCCCCCAGCGAGTGAACCTGCCAAGGCTCGCCAGCGTGAGGTTTTCCAACACCGACAACAGCGGGGAGATTCCCTGGCTGCGCCGCTCTTCCGGCACCAGGGCAAACCCTGCGGCAATCGCCTGGCCCGGCGAATGCAGGCGCAGCAAACGCCCGTTCAGATGAATGCTGCCGCTGTCGGCCTGCTCGACGCCGAACAGTGTCTTGAGTAACTCCTTGGCGCCCGAACCCACCAACCCGGTGAGACCGACGATTTCACCGCGCCGCACATGCAGGTCGATCTGCCGATAGCGCCGCGCCAGGCTCAACCCGCGCACTTGCAGCAATGGCTCGCCCAGCTCGACTTTGGCCTTGGGGTACATGTCCTGCACTTCGCGATTGACCATCAGCCGCGCAATGTCAGCACTGGAAGTGTGCCGTGGCTGCACCACCGCCACGTCCCGACCATTGCGCAACACCGTGACTTCATCGCACAGGCTGTCGATTTCCTGCAGGTAATGGGAGATGTACAAAATCGACAAACCCTGGTCGCGCAGGCGCTTGACGATGCGCAGCAACTGGTCGACTTCACGCTTGACCAACGCCACGCTGGGTTCGTCGAATATCAGGATCTTGGGCTGGCGGATCAACGCCCGCGTGATCTGCAGCACCTGGCGCTCGGCGCTGTTCAATTCGCCCACCAGCGCGCCGGCCGGCAGCTGCAGGTCAAAGTACTCCCCCAGCAAACGCTGCGCCTCGCGCTGCTGCCGACGCCGGTCCACAAACGGGCCTCGGCGTAATTCATGGCCAAAAAACAACGCCTCCCCCACGGTAAAACTCGCCGGCAACAGGCGCTCCTGGTGGATGAACTGCACCCCCAATGCGTCGACCTGGCGCGGTGACAACGCACCATACGTTTGACCGCCGATACTCACTTGCCCGGCGTCGGCCTTGTGGATGCCGGCCAGCACCTTGATCAAGGTCGACTTACCGGCGCCGTTTTCGCCCACCAACCCATGGATGGTGCCACGCTCGACCTTGAGGCTCGCATCATCCAGCGCCAACGTGGCGCCAAAGCGCTTATGCAGGTTTTGCAGGTGCAACGCCGTCATCAGTCACCCCGCAATTGCTGGACCTGCGCCAGGTTGCCAGCGGTGGTCAGCAACGTGGCCACATGGGTCTCCCTGGGCAAGTCACGTTGCCCGGCCAAGTAGCGCGCAACGTTCTGCACGGCGGTCTTGCCGATCAGCGCCGGCTGTTGCGCCACTACTGCGCCGACCGGTGAGTTCGCCTGGCCGACCAGAGCGAGCACTTCAGGGGTGCCGTCGACGCCATAGGTCTTGATTTCGGTGCGTTTGGCATCGATCAACGCCTTGCTCGCGCCCAATTGTGGAATGTCCCACGCCGACCAGATCGCCGAGACGCTGCCCGCCGGGTACTTATTGAGCAGTGCCGAGACCTGGGAGTACGCGTCCTGCACGGTATTGGGGATCACGTCGCGCAGCTCGGGCTGGATGATTTCCAGCTGTGGATAATCCTTGAGCGCCAGCTTCAACTGGTCATAACGGATCGCGCACACCGGCACGCCATAGAAGCCGTTGAACACCAGGATCTTGCCCTTGCCGCCGGCATCCTTGATCAACTGATCGGCCAGTGCCTTGCCGGTGGCGACGTTATCCGAGGTGGTGTTGTTGAGGCTGTATTGCGACGGTGCATCGATGGTGAACAACGGAATGCCGGCTTTGCTGATGCGCTTGAGCCAGGGATCGATCACGCTGAGGGTGCCAAGGGTCTGGATCACCGCATCGGGCTTCTGAGTGACCACGGTTTGCAGCTGGGTGACCAGGTTCTTGTCATTGCGCCCGGCATCAAGCGTGATGGGGGTACCACCGAGGCGCTTGATCTCATCGACCTGGGCCTGGAACGCCTTGATATCGAAATAATGACTGGTACCGGTCATGCTCACAGCGATACGTTTGCCGGCCAGGGACGGCACGGCATCGTCGCCGTCGGCTGCGTGGGTTGTGCCGCCCAGCAACAGAGCGGCGCCGAGGCAGATCAAACGGGAAAGCGTGGAAAGGCTGGAAGGCATACAGGGCTCCTGAGCCACCGGTGAAAGGGTTCACCCAGTGGCAATGCAGAGCTCATGCCAGGAATTTTATTCAGTTAAATCAGCAAGATAAAAACCATGAACGAAAACGAACTGTCGTTCCCAGGCACAACTGCCCAATCACTGTTGCCCAGGCAACACCCATTACCCGATCTGTTTGGGCAGGCGCTGATCGATCAGTTGATACAACGCGCTGCTTTCAGGCCAGTTGCGCATGAACCGCGCCCGGTCCTTGGCAAACGCCGGGGCGAAGCTGGCATCGGAGCTGTGCTGGCGCATGGCGTCGAGGTCGATCAGCGACCAGTGATCCTTGTCCCAGAACAGGTTGTGCCCCTTGAAATCACCATGACTGATGCGTTCGCGGATCAGCTCGGCAAACAAATGGTCCAGGGCCAGCAGTTCGTTTTCCGGCGCGTCACCCTTGTCGACATAGGGCGCGAAGCGCTCGATGATGTCCGGCCCGGTGATGAGTTCGGTCACCAGGTAGGCGCGGCCGCGCAGCCAGAAAAAGCGCTTTTCCAGCACCGCCAGCGGCTTGGGCGTGGCGATGCCAAGAAACGTCAGGCGATTGCCTTCGCGCCAGGAATGCCAGGCGCGGCTCGGGCGCCAGAAGCGCTTGAACCAATGGGCGATCCCCTTGATGTTGTAGCGCTTGATCACCAATGCGCGCCCCGCCACTTCGGCCCTGGCCACCGTGGCGGCACCACCGGTCTTGAAGAGATGGCCCTGGCTGAGCAACGCGTCAGCCTGCGCCAGCACCGGCAGCATCGCGGCTTCTTCCTCGCGACGGATGGCACGCAGTGCAAACGGCCCGCGCAGCACACTGAACAGGGTGCATTCACGGCCGACCTTGTTGAGAAAATCCTTCAGGCGCCAGGCACTGACTTTGCGCACCTGCTTTTCCAACGCTTGCATCGGCAAGGCGTGTTCGCCGTTGCCGAGCAGGTAATACACCAGCAGCTCTTCGTTGAACGGTTCGAGGTTCTTCGGCAACTGGGCGAAAAACACCCCGAGGTTTTCCAGCACGCGATTGCGCGACAGGGGCTTGCCCGCCTCTTCCACACGAATCCCGGCGCCGTCAATCAGGTACAGTTTGCCGTCCTGACGCAGCAGGTTGTCCAGGTGCAGGTCTTCCTGCCACAGGCCTTTGGCGTGCATCCGGGCAATCGCGCCCAGCGCTTCGGCAAGCACCGCCGTTTGCTCATCGGCCAACGGCGGCAGGTTTTCGACGGCGTGCCAGGCATCGGCCAGGCTTTCGGCGCCTTCGATAAACTCGAACAGCAGCCAGCCGCCCTCGCCTTCCTGCAAGCCATCGGCCAATAGCAACGGCGTGGTCAGGCCTTGCTCGGCGAGCAGGCGCACACCGCTGAGCTCACGCTGAAACTGTCTCGCCGCCCTGCTGCCTACCAGCAATTTGGCCAGCACCGGACGCCCGCGCCATACCGCAGCGCCTACGTAGCGCTCGCCCGGCAGTACGCGCAGCAGGCTCAGCAGTTGCAACTGACCCGGACCCGCCGCATCGGCCAGCTCAAGGGTCAGGGGCAGATCCGGAGTGCGACCGGCGGTTTTCAGCTCAGACAAACGCATCAGCGGTTCTCCTTGTGGCTACGACGGGTATTCAGGCGCTGGAACCACGTATCGACCAGCGTACCGTCCGCCGGCTGCTGCAGATACGCCGCCAACAGTTGGCGCACCTGTGCATCGGACCATTGGGGCGCGCGACGCAACAACGGCTCCAGATCCTTGACCCGGTCCCGCCAGCCGAACAGCAGCGGGCGGGTTTTTTCCAGGTCGATCAACTGCGCGGCATAACCGTCGCCGGTCGCCTGCAGGAAAATATGCTTGGGGTAAAAACAGCCATGCACCTGGCCGACGCTGTGCAACCGGCGCGCAAGTTGACCGCAGGCCAGCAGGATCGCGCGGTGCTGGGCATCGCTCAGCGAAGGCCACTGCTCCAGCAGCGAATCCAGGTCGTTCCAGCCGTCCAGCGCGCGCGTGAGCAGCATCGCGCGGTGTTCACCCGCGACTTTGCGCTCGCCGTAGAACGCCGCTTGCAACGCCGGGACACCGAGCTTGCGATAGCGGCTGATGTTACGAAATTCGCGGGAGAAACTCGGCTCGCCAAAAGGCCGGTGCAGGCTGCGCGTCAGGTAATTGCTCTGGCGCTTGAGGTAGTAACCGTGGCCGTCGAGCTCCAGGCGAAACACACTGCTCCAGCCGCCGCGACTGGTATTGGGCTCGTCGACCGCCTCCAGTTGCTTGGCCCACAGAGCGTCGAACGTCGCCAGGCCGTTGCGCTCCAACAGCGCACGGTCTTCAGCCGCCAGGAAATCATCACTCATTCACGTCCCTCGAAAAACTTCACCACATGGCGAATACGCTGTTTGTCCGCTGCGCTGAGGTGCCGGCGCTGACGGTACTGCATGTAGAAACGCAGGCGCTGGGTGGCGGACAAGTGATACTTGGCAACCTTGTCCAGGCACGCCAGGTCCTTGGTGATGCGGTACTTGAGCCAGAAACCGCGCCAGAAATCACCATTGGGACAATCGATCAGGTACAGCGTCGCCTGATCATCGATGAGCAGGTTGCGCCACTTCAAGTCGTTATGGGTAAAACGATGATCGTGCATCGTGCGCGTGTATTCGGCGAGCTGGCGGCTCACCGCATTGACCCACTTGGAGTCGCGCAGGCGTGCATCGTGACGCTCGGCCAGTACCGAAAGGTCTTCTGTCCTGGGCAACTCGCGGGTGATCATCGCGCCACGGTCATAGGCCAGGCCCTTGCGCTCCAGGCCCCAGGCAACCACGTCGGCCGTGGGAATGCCCCATTTGGCGAACCGCTTGAGGTTCTGCCATTCGGATTTCACCCGCGGCTTGCCCAGGTAACGCCGCAAGCCCTTACCGGCGCCGACGTAGCGCTTGACGTAGTAATTGACCCCGCCGCGCTCCACCCGGATCACTTCCGACAGCGGATCGCGGGTCAGCCGCTCGCCTTGCAGGGCGAAGACCGCCTCAAGGCTGCCAAAATCATCCGCCAGGTTCGCGTACGCCGGTTCCAGGATCCAACCCGCCATCAGATCGCATCTCCGTAGCGTTGCTTGCGCGCGTAGAGCTTGTCGGCCTTGCGCTGCATCAGGCTCAACGACGCCGACTGCTCGGCCAGGATCTGGCGCAGCGGCTGGCGGAAGTAGCCCTTGAGAAAGCGCAGCTTGTCGCGACGGGTCAGGCCGATATCCAGCGCCGAGTAATACAGCGCCGAGAGGTCCTTGTCGCGCCAGCGCAGCGGCAAATGCGCACGCAATTGGGCACGGTGCAGGTCGATCACCGACAGCTTGATGTCGCTGGCGTCGATGGGCTTGGCGGTGTCCAGCAGGAAGTGGCACAGGTAGCAATCGCGGTGGTTCACGCCACCTCGGTGCATGTCGCCGACCATGCGCGCCAACTCGGCCGTGAGGGCGTGGCGCAGCGCGGGCGCAGGCGGTTTGGCCGCCCAGTTGACGGTCAGGTCTTCCAGGCTGATGGTCGGCGCCAGTTCTTCGGTGATGATGAACGAATGCTGGTCCGCCGGGTTGCTGCCCTTCTCGCCGAAGGCCACGCCGGTCATGCTGGGCACGCCCAGTTCCTGCAAGCGATGGATGGCATCCCATTCCAGGCCGGCGCCCAGCACCGGCAGCTTGGCGGTGATCAGGTTCTTGAAAATTTCGGCCCAACCGATGCCGCGGTGGATCTTCACGAAATACGGACGGCCAGCGACCTCGGTACGCAATGTGCGACGCGCCGCCAGCTCACGGAATACCTGGCCTTGCAGTTTCTCGACTTCGGCAAAGGCATCAAGCCCGGCCCATAACGTCTTGAATGGTTCGGCAAGAATCAACTTCATCGTTTTGGCTCCGCCAGAATCACATCCGCCGCGTGCTGCGGCATGCTGTAGAGGTCGGCCGTCTCGGCGAAGGCCAACCCATTGCGGCTCCAGGCCGCGCGCTGTGCAGTGTCGGTGAGCATATTCGCCAGGTACTCGTTGAGCTGCGTTTGTTCGAACGGCTCATCCAGCACCAGGCCACTGTCGGCCTCGGCGATGTAATGGGCATAACCACACACGGCCGAGACCAGCACCGGCAACCCGGCCACCAGGGCTTCGAGCAATACGGTGCCGGTGTTTTCGTTATACGCCGGGTGGATCAACAGGTCGGCGCCCAACAGGAAACGCGGGATATCGCTGCGCCCTTTGAGGAACTGCACGTTATCCCCCAGGCCCAGCGTGGCGCTTTGCAATTGGAATACCTTGGGGTCGTCCTGGCCGATTACAAACAAGCGCGTGCGTTTCTTGAGTTCAGCCGGCAATGCCGCCACGGCTTTCAGGCTGCGGTCGACGCCTTTAGTCTTGAAGCCGGAACCGATTTGCACCAGCAGCAGGTCGTCATCGCCCAAGTTGAATTCCTTGCGGAAACCCTGGCGAATCTCGGCCGCATTCGGCGGCGCGCGACGGTCCTGGGCAATGCCCGGCGGCAGCAGGTGAAAGCGTTGCAGCGGCGTGTCGTAGTGCTTGATGAACAGCGGCTGCTGCACTTCGGAAATCATCAGGATTTCGGTCTTGGCGTCCTTGGCGAAAACCGCGCGCTCGTACTCGGCAAAGTGGCGATAGCGGCCAAAGCTTTTGTACAGCGAGTGCCGCAGGTTTTGCGCCTTGTCTTCAAAACAGCCGTCGGCGGCGTAGTACACGTCCAGGCCGGGCATTTTGTTGAATCCGATCAGGCGGTCCACCGGGCGCTTGGCCAGGTCAGCCTCCATCCAGGCGCTGAGTTTTTCGTTGCGCCGGTGGTTGAAGAACGCCTTGACCGGCGCCACCAGCACTTCGAAGCCGGGCGGGACGTCGCCTTCCCAGATCAGCGTATAGACACGAATCCGGTGACCGCGCTGCTGGCACTCCAGGGCGATGCGCATGAAGTCACGCTGCAGGCCACCGAAGGGGAAGTATTTGTACAACACGAAAGCCAGTTGCATCAGTGCAGCTCCTCAGCCAGTAACAACGTGCTCAGTCGGCTTGCCACACGCTCAGGGTTCAGGCGCGTGAAGCACAGGGGCGACTCGCGCTTGACGTCGAACCGACGCAGGTCGTCGGCCGTCGGTTGATAGGTACAGTGTTTTTGCAGGCACGGCGCGCAGGGCCAGTCGCTGGCCAGGTGGATCTGGCCCTTGCCGTAGGCACCGGTGAGTCCGGGGTTGGTCGGGCCGAACAGCGAAATGGTCGGCACATCCAGCGCCGCGGCCAGGTGACCAAGCCCGGTGTCCACCGCCACGCAGGCACGGGCCCCGGCCAGTACACGCGCGACACCGGCCAGGTTCAGCTTGGGCAGCACTTCGGCGTGTGGCAGGCCTTGTGCCAGGCGTTCGGCGCGGGCTTTTTCGTCGGCATTGCCCCACGGCAATTTCACCTCCACGCCCAGGCGTCCGATGCGTTCGGCCAGCTCGCGCCAGTAGGCTTCGGGCCAATGCTTGGTGTCCCAGGTGGTGCCGTGCAGCAGCAGCACGAAGGGTTTCTTCGGTGGCAGGCCAAGCAGCTTCTCGACGCTCAGGCCGTAGTCGCCCAGGCCTTTGGGCAAGTCATAACCCAGCGCCACGGCGAACAATTGGCGCACGCGCTCCACCGCATGCTGCCCACGCGCCACGGCCAGGCGCCGGGAGTAGAAACGCGCGGCGATCGGTTCACGGGCCGAGCTTTTGTCAAAACCGGCGACGGGTGCACGCACGTAGCGAGTCAGCCAGGCGCTTTTCAGCAGGCCCTGGGCATCGATCACCAAGTCATATTTGGTCGACTGGATGCGCTGCTTGAAGCGTCGCCACTCGCCGCTCTTGAGGGTTTGCCAAAGGTTTTTGCGCCAGCGCCGGATCGCCACCGGGATCACCTTGTCCACCGCCGGGTGCCAGGAGGGGATTTCGGCGAAGCCCTCTTCCACCACCCAGTCGAATTGAATGCCGGGGATCGCCCGCGCGGCGTCGGTCAGTGCCGGCAAGGCATGGATCACGTCGCCCAGGGATGAGGTCTTGATTACCAGGACGCGCAAACTAACGGACCTCGACCACGGAGCCTTGCAACCGCTGCAAGGCTTCGTTCACCGGCTGCGGCAGCAACTGGCGCATGCAGTTGTAGTGACCGAACCGGCAGGTGCGATCGAAACACGGGCTGCAATCCAGGCCCAGGCGCACCACTTCGACCTGGTCGGCCAATGGCGGCGTGAACCCAGGCGAAGTCGAGCCGTACACCGCCACCAATGGGCGGTTCAGGGCAGCGGCGACGTGCATCAGGCCGGAGTCGTTGGACACCACCGAATCGGCACAGGACAGCAGGTCGATGGCCTCGGCGAGCGACGTATCGCCGCTGAGGTTGACCGCTTCTTCGCGCAGGCCGGGAATCAGGCGCTGGCGAATATCTTCACCCACCGGATGGTCCTTCTTCGACCCAAACAACCACACCTGCCACCCTTCGCGGATCCTGGCCTCGGCCACCTGGGCATAGTGTTCCGCCGGCCAACGCTTGGACTCGCCAAACTCAGCCCCTGGGCACAGCGCCAGGACCGGGCGGTCGAGCGCCAGGCCAAACTTGGCCAGCGCGGCGTCGCGGCTGACCGGATCGATCCGCAGGCTCGGGCGTGGATATGGCTTGGGCAGCTCGGCGCCCGGCTCATAGGCCAGGGCCATGAAACGCTCGATCATCAGCGGATAGCGGGTCTTGTCCAGGGTGCGCACGTCATTGAGCAGCACGTAGCGGAGCTCGCCACGCCAGCCGGTGCGCTTGGGGATGCCGGCAAAATACGGCACCAGCGCTGACTTGAGCGAGTTGGGCAACAGGATCGCCTGGTCGTACTGGCCGGCCAGGGATTTGCCGATGCGCCGGCGGGTCGCCAGCTCGAGGGCACCGTGGCCGAGCGGGAAGCTCAAGGCCTGGCGAACTTCGGGCATGCGTTCAAGGATCGGTCGGCTCCACTCGGGGGCGAGCACGTCGATCTGGCAGTCTGGGTGGCGCATGCGCAGGCACTGAAACAGTGTTTGCGCCATTACCATGTCACCGACCCAACTGGGCCCAACGATCAGAATATTCATGTAGTTTCCACAAACGATGCGGGGAGGCTTATGCCTCCCCGCCTCGGTAATGACTATAAGACCGGGTTTGTGTGAACACCGGTTCGTGTGGGAGCGGGCTTGCTCGCGAAGGCATCACCGCGGTTCGATAGACAGACCGCAGCGCCTGCTTCGCGAGCAAGCCCGCTCCCACATAAAGCCTGTTTCCACATCAGATCGGCGTCGCTCAATTCATCAAGTTTCAGCTTAAACCCAGTTCCTTCCAGATTCGCATCACCTGCCGCCGCTCGTCGGCGAACTGATCCCCGGCAACCGTACCGGCCTCGTTCTGCAAGGCCTGGCGGTGCGCGGCGGACCGATAGGCCTTGTACACCTCGCGCAGCAGATGGGCATCGGCGGCGGGCATCAACCCCACCTGCTCCAGGCCTTCAAGAATGCGGATATTGTCGGTGTAGCGCAGCAACGATGGATGTTGTGCAGACCACGCCAAAGCTGCGTATTGCACCATAAATTCAATATCGACGATACCTCCGGCGTCCTGCTTGAGGTCAAACGCCGCCGTGGCTTCGAAGGCATTGGCGCCGGTACCGGCCGCCGTGCCCTTGGTACCCAGGTTGTCACGCATCTTGGCGCGCATCTCGCTGACTTCCTGGCGCAGCTTCGCCAGGTCCCGTTCCTGCCCCAGCACGTTGGCGCGCACTTGCTCGAACGCCTGGCCCACATCCTGGCTTCCCACCAACACCCGGGCGCGAACCAAGGCCTGATGTTCCCAGGTCCAGGCTTCATTTTTTTGATAGCGGTCGAACGCCCCGAGCGAACTGACCAACAGCCCGGAGGCGCCGGAAGGCCGCAGGCGCATGTCGACTTCGTACAGCTGGCCGGAGTTGGTCTGGGTGGTCAGCAGGTGAATGATGCGCTGGCCCAGGCGCGTGAAGAACTGCGCGCCATCGATCGGCTTGGCGCCGTCGGTTTCGGCCTGCGGGTCGCCGTCGTGGATAAACACCAGGTCCAGGTCCGAACCATGCCCCAGTTCGATCCCGCCGACTTTTCCGTAGCCGACAATGATGAACCCGGGATCGCACAGGGTGCCGTCCAGGCGTTGTGGCGAGCCATGCCGCGCTACGGTCTGGCGCCAGGCCAGGGCCAGCACCTGTTCGAGAATGGCTTCGGCGAGCCAGGTGAGATAGTCGCTGACTTTCATCAACGGCAGGCTGCCGGCGATTTCCGAAGCCGCCACGCGCAGGCGGTGGGCCAGCTTGAAATGACGCAAGGCTTCCATCTGCTGCTCGAGGTCGTCCTCGGGAATGCGCGTCAGGCGCTCGCGCAGTTCGGCCGCCAGCTCAGGCGCCAAGGGCGGCTTGAACAGGCGGCCTTCGTTGAGCAGTTCGTCGAGCAACAGCGGAAAGCGCGTGATCTGCTCGGCGATCCACGGGCTGGCGGCGCACAGGGTCAACAGCCGGCGCAGAGCGTCGGGGTTTTCCGTGAGCAGTACCAGGTAGGCGGAACGCCGGGCGACGGCTTCCACCAGCGGCAACACGCGCTCCAACACCAGGTCGGGGTTGGCATGTTCGACCGCCTGGGCAAGCAGACGTGGGATAAACGCGTCCAGGCGTTCGCGGCCCAGGCGCTGCATGGCACGCAACTGCGGGCTGTTGCGCAGACCGGCCAACGCCTTGAGGGCCTTGGTTGCGTCGGTGAACCCCCCTTCGGCCAGTTGGCGGCAGGCCGCCTCGTCATCCTGGGATTCTTCCCACAGCGGTAACCATTCACCGCCTACGACCAATTCGCTTTCTTCGCCTTCTTCTTCATCCGGATCGGCGATTACCTGGCGGAAGTGCCAGTCCACCCGGCCGCGCCAGTGCATCAGGCGCTCATGGAACGCGGCCCAGTCGGCAAACCCGAGCATAAAGGCAATGCGCGCCTGGTCTTCCGAGCTGTCCGGGAGCATTTGCGTCTGGCGGTCGGCAATCGCCTGGATCGCGTGTTCTGTGTAGCGCAGGAATTCATAACCGTTGCGCAGTTCGGCAATCACCGCCGGCGGCAGGTAGCCCTGGCCTTCCAGGGTGCCGAGCACCTTGAGCAGCGGCCGCTGCTGCAGGCTCAGGTCACGGCCGCCGTGGATCAGCTGGAATGCCTGGGCGATAAATTCCACTTCGCGGATGCCACCCGACCCCAGCTTGATATTGTCGGCCATGCCCTTGCGCCGCACTTCCTGCTGGATCAACTGCTTCATGGTGCGCAGCGCTTCAATGGCGGAGAAGTCCAGGTAGCGGCGGTAGACAAACGGTCGCAGCATGTCGAGCAACTGCGCGCCCGCCACCTGGTCGCCCGCCACCACCCGCGCCTTGATCATGGCGTAGCGTTCCCAGTCACGGCCCTGGTCCTGGTAATACTGCTCCAGCGCATTGAAGCTGAGCACCAGCGCACCGGCCGAACCGTAGGGGCGCAGGCGCATGTCGACGCGGAACACGAAGCCATCGACGGTCATCGGGTCAAGGGCCTTGATCAGTTTTTGACCAAGCCGGATAAAAAATTCCTGGTTGTCCAGTGACCGTTTCACACCGACCGTCTCGCCGCCTTCGGGGTAAGCGAAGATCAGGTCGATATCCGACGACAGGTTCAGCTCCACCGCACCGAGCTTGCCCATGCCGAGGATCACCATGTGCTGCGGCTCGCCGCTGCGCCGGCCGGTAGGCGTGCCGAACTGCACGCAGTGGCGCTGGTACAGCCACTGGTAGGCCTGGTCGATGCTGGCGTCGGCCATGTCGGACAGATCGCGGCAGGTTTGCACCAGATCCGCCTGGCGGGTCAGGTCGCGCCAGATAATGCGCACTTGCTGGCGGGTACGCTGGCGACGCAGCGCACGGCCCAGTTCGTCTTCTGTTTCGGCTTGTTGCACGGCGCCAGCCAGCTGCCTGCACAGCTCGCCAGGCGCGAAGCCGCGGTCCAATTCGCCACAGGCCACCAGCTCAAGCAACATCAAAGGGTCACGAAGGCTCTGTTCAATGACGAAATCACTGGCGGCGCACACACGGGCAAAGTCGGCCCACCGTTGCGACGTCCACGCAGAAAGTCCATGATCGTCTTCCAGCGCGGCCACGGCGTCACGAAATGACTGCTCGGCCCGCTGGGCTTTTGGCAAGAGAATGGCTGGCAATTCGGCCAATGTTGGCAGGCTCATGGTCTATCCTTGATCGGCGCGTAAATGGCTTGTTGCCGTGGACGTGATACCGGCGCTACATGCAGGACTGTCGAACAAAGGTTATAAATAGCTGAAAAATCACAGTTGTTGGCAGGGAACATTAAACATCTACCTTTTCTTGTTCGCAAAAGATCAACAATAACGATTATGCTCACCAGCCAGACCGAGCCATACGCTCAGTCTTGTGTAGTTTTACTACTCGTATATACATTCGAAAGGCTGAAATGGCCGACGATTTGTAGTAAAACTACAGGACGCCGAAGCAACCTTCGGTCATCCAAGAATTTATGTCGTCTGCCCACAAGGCCAGTCGCAAACTTCAGGCAACCGATTCTGGTAGCCTTTCCGCCCTGGAGCAAGCCATGCAAGACCTCGATCCCGTCGAAACCCAGGAATGGCTGGACGCCCTGGAATCGGTTCTCGACAAAGAAGGCGAAGACCGTGCTCACTACCTGATGACCCGTATGGGCGAACTCGCGACCCGCAGCGGCTCGCAACTGCCCTACGCCATCACTACGCCATACCGCAACACCATCCCCGTTACCCACGAAGCACGCATGCCTGGCGACCTGTTCATGGAACGCCGCATTCGCTCGCTGGTACGTTGGAACGCCATGGCGATGGTAATGCGCACGAACTTGAAAGATTCTGACCTGGGCGGTCACATCTCCAGCTTCGCTTCCAGCGCAACCCTGTATGACATCGGCTTCAACTACTTCTTCCAGGCCCCGACCGACGAACACGGCGGCGACCTGATCTACTTCCAGGGCCACACCTCGCCAGGCGTCTACGCCCGTGCGTTCATGGAAGGCCGCATCACCGAAGAGCAGATGAACAACTTCCGCCAGGAAGTCGACGGTCAGGGTCTCTCGTCCTACCCGCACCCTTGGCTGATGCCTGATTTCTGGCAGTTCCCGACCGTGTCCATGGGTCTGGGCCCTATTCAAGCGATCTACCAGGCACGCTTCATGAAGTACCTGGAAGCCCGTGGCTTCATCCCTGAAGGCAAGCAGAAAGTCTGGTGCTTCCTGGGCGACGGCGAGTGTGACGAGCCAGAATCCCTGGGCGCCATCTCACTGGCCGGCCGCGAGAAGCTGGACAACCTGATCTTCGTCATCAACTGCAACCTGCAGCGCCTCGACGGCCCGGTTCGCGGCAACGGCAAGATCATCCAGGAACTCGAAGGCGTGTTCCGCGGCGCTCACTGGAACGTGACCAAGGTCATCTGGGGCCGCTTCTGGGACCCACTGCTGGCCAAGGACGTCGACGGTATCCTGCAACGTCGCATGGACGAAGTCATCGACGGCGAGTACCAGAACTACAAGGCCAAAGACGGCGCATTCGTGCGTGAACACTTCTTCAACACGCCTGAACTCAAGGCGATGGTTGCCGACCTGTCCGACGACGAGATCTGGAAGCTCAACCGTGGCGGCCACGACCCGTATAAGGTCTACGCGGCGTACCACGAAGCGGTCAACCACAAAGAACAACCGACTGTCATCCTGGCCAAGACCATCAAGGGTTATGGCACGGGTGCCGGCGAAGCGAAGAACACCGCGCACAACACCAAGAAAGTCGATGTCGACAGCCTGAAGTTGTTCCGCGACCGCTTCGACATCCCGGTCAAGGACGAAGAGCTGGAGAACCTGCCGTTCTTCAAGCCGGAGCCGAACAGCGCCGAAGCCCGCTACCTCAGCGAGCGTCGCACCGCGCTGGGCGGTTTCGTGCCGCAGCGCCGCGCCAAAAGCATCAGCATCCCGACGCCGCCACTCGATACCCTCAAGGCTATCCTGGACGGTTCGGGCGACCGTGAAATCTCCACCACCATGGCCTTCGTGCGGATCCTCGCGCAGCTGGTCAAGGACAAGGAAATCGGTTCGCGCATCGTGCCGATCATCCCGGACGAAGCCCGTACCTTCGGCATGGAAGGCATGTTCCGTCAGTTGGGCATCTACTCCTCGGTCGGCCAGCTCTACGAGCCAGTCGATAAAGACCAGGTGATGTTCTACAAGGAAGACAAGAAAGGCCAGATCCTCGAAGAAGGCATCAACGAAGCGGGCGCCATGAGCTCCTTCATCGCTGCCGGTACGTCGTACTCCAGCCACAACCAGCCGATGCTGCCGTTCTACATCTTCTACTCGATGTTCGGCTTCCAGCGCATTGGCGACCTGGCATGGGCCGCCGGCGACAGCCGTACCCGTGGTTTCCTGATCGGCGGCACCGCCGGGCGCACCACGCTGAACGGCGAAGGCCTGCAACACGAAGACGGTCACAGCCACATCCTGGCTGCCACCATCCCGAACTGCCGCACCTTTGATCCAACCTACGGCTATGAGCTGGCGGTGATCATCCAGGACGGCATGAAGAAGATGACCGAAGAACAGCAGGACGTTTTCTACTACATCACCGTGATGAACGAGTCCTACCAGCAGCCAGCCATGCCGGCCGGTGTGGAAGAAGGCATCATCAAGGGCATGTACCTGCTCGAAGAAGACACCAGGGAAGCGGCGCACCACGTACAGCTGATGGGCTCCGGCACCATCCTGCGCGAAGTGCGTGAAGCGGCGAAGATCCTGCGTGACGAGTTCAACGTCGGCGCCGACGTGTGGAGCGTCACCAGCTTCAACGAACTGCGTCGCGACGGCCTGGCCGTAGAGCGCAACAACCGCCTGCATCCAGGCCAGAAGCCACAACTGAGCTATGTCGAAGAGTGCCTGAACGGTCGTAAAGGTCCGGTCATTGCCTCCACCGACTACATGAAGCTGTTTGCTGAACAAATTCGCCAGTGGGTCCCGTCCAAGGAATTCAAAGTCCTGGGCACCGACGGTTTCGGCCGCAGTGACAGCCGCAAGAAGCTGCGTCACTTCTTCGAAGTTGACCGTCACTTCGTGGTGTTGGCAGCCCTGGAAGCCTTGGCTGACCGTGGTGAGATCGAACCCAAGGTGGTGGCCGATGCCATCGTCAAGTTCGGGATCAACCCGGAAAAACGCAACCCACTGGACTGCTGAGGAGACTTTTTGTGAGCGAACTCATTCGCGTACCTGACATCGGCAGCGGTGAAGGTGAAGTAATCGAGCTGTTTGTGAAGGTCGGCGACACCGTCGAAGCCGACCAGAGCATCCTGACCCTTGAGTCGGACAAGGCGAGCATGGAAATCCCTGCTCCCAAAGCCGGCGTAGTCAAGAGCCTGAAAGTAAAGCTGGGCGACCGTCTGAAAGAAGGCGACGAACTGCTTGAGCTGGAAATCGAAGGCACCGCCGATGCGGCACCCAAGGCGGCTCCTGCTGCCACTGAAGCGCCTGCGTCGGCTGCTGAAAAGCCTGCTGCCGCCGAGGCCCCAGCGGCCCCGGCTGCTGCACCAGCAGAAGCCACGGTCCAGGACATTCACGTCCCGGACATCGGCTCGTCGGGCAAGGCCAAGATCATCGAGTTGCTGGTCAAGGTCGGCGACACCGTCGAAGCCGACCAGTCGCTGATTACCCTGGAGTCCGACAAGGCTTCCATGGAAATCCCGTCGCCGGCTGCCGGCGTGGTGGAGAGCATCGCGGTCAAGCTGGAAGACGAAGTCGGCACCGGTGACTTCATTCTCAAGCTGAAAGTACAAGGCGCTGCACCTGCCGCTGCGCCAGCTCCCGCTGCTGCCCCTGCCGCCAAGGCTGAAGCTGCTCCGGCCGCTGCCGCCCCTGCACCTGCTGCTGCAAAAACCGAGGCCGCACCGGCCCCGGCGGCTGCCGCGCCAGCGCCAAGCGGTGCCAAGGTTCACGCAGGCCCGGCTGTACGCCAGTTGGCCCGTGAGTTTGGTGTCGAGCTCAACGCTGTGTCGGCCACCGGCCCGCACGGTCGCGTGCTGAAGGAAGACGTGCAGGTCTACGTCAAAGCCATGATGCAAAAAGCCAAGGAAGCACCGGCTGGCGGCGCGGCTACCGGTGGTTCGGGCATTCCGCCGATCCCGGTTGTGGACTTCAGCCGCTTCGGCGAAACCGAAGAAGTGCCGATGACCCGCCTGATGCAAATCGGCGCGTCGAGCCTGCACCGCAGCTGGTTGAACATTCCGCACGTGACCCAGTTCGACCAGGCCGACATTACCGATCTGGAAGCTTTCCGCGTTGCGCAGAAAGCCGTGGCCGAGAAGGCCGGCGTGAAACTGACCGTGCTGCCACTGCTGCTCAAGGCCTGTGCGCACCTGCTCAAGGAACTGCCGGACTTCAACAGTTCGCTGGCGCCGAGCGGCAAGGCAATCATCCGCAAGAAATACGTACACATCGGCTTCGCCGTCGACACCCCGGATGGCCTGCTGGTACCGGTCATCAAGAACGTCGACCAGAAAAGCCTGCTGCAACTCGCTGCCGAAGCGGCTGCACTGGCTGCCAAGGCACGTGACAAGAAGCTCACCGCAGACGATATGCAAGGTGCGTGCTTCACCATCTCCAGCCTCGGCCACATTGGCGGCACTGGCTTTACGCCAATCGTCAACGCGCCGGAAGTGGCGATCCTGGGTGTATCCAAGGCCACTATCCAGCCTGTGTGGGACGGTAAAGCGTTCCAACCGAAGCTGATGCTGCCGCTGTCGTTGTCCTACGATCACCGTGTGATCAACGGTGCCGCCGCCGCTCGCTTCACTCAGCGTCTGAGCCAGCTGCTGAACGACATCCGCACCATCCTGCTGTAAGTACCAACAGGCCTCCTCTTGACCGAGGAAGCCTGGTTGCACCGATTTCCGAGCGCCACGCTCGTACCTCAACCCGGCCACTTGGCCGGGCTTTTTTTGCCTGTTCTGGTGCGTAAAGCTGGACACACAAGACAGGTTTGTACAGCTTCCATCATCTTGACTATAGAAATCCCTTTCGCGGCCGATACCCCCCTTATAGCACTTAGCCTTCATCCTCTCTTGTCAGCCCGCGCCGCATGATGCAACCTTGCCGCAGGCAACAGAAAAGAGGGCGTGAGCCCGGCGCCGTGCGCGTAATTTCAAGTGAGTCCGCCCCATGAAAAGCCAACCCGATGTCGCCCGAATGGCGGCCGAGGTAGTGACACAGTTACCGGTGCCTTCGCGCCTCGGTATGCTGCGTTTCGAGCGGCTTAATGAGGCAAGCTGGGCCCTCCTCTACCTCGACCCCAATTGCGAGCGCCAATTCGGCCTGCCGGCGGTCGAGCTGTGCGCCCTGCTCGGCACGCCCTACGCCAGCCTGATGGAACCCCAGGCGCGCTATCAACTGCACGACACCATCCAGCAGCAACTGGCCCTGAGCCCCCATTACCTGGTGCGCTACACGTTGCACACCAACGACGGCCCGCTGAGCCTGCTGGAAATGGGCGAAGCCTACAAACAGCACAATCGCCACCTGCTGCGCGGCTATCTGATGGTGGTCGATGGCCTGTTCAGCGAAATTCCCGCAGCCTTGCCCACGCAAGACCTGGAAAACCAGAACAGCCGCCTGCAAATCGCCCTGGAACTCAACCAGCGCGCGCAGCAGGAACAATTGCAACACCTGGAGCGGGTGCGCGCCCAGCAGGAGTTGATCCTGCTGCTGGCCCGCCAGCGCTACACCATCAACAATTCGCTGCAGGAAGCCGCCGAGCTGATCACCCGCAGCGCCTGCGATGTCTACCAGATCGATTGCGCGAGCATCTGGAACCTTGAGGGTCAGCGCCTGGTACCGATCTCGGCCTATCACCGCGACGATCAGCAACACCACATGCCCGAGCCCATTGACGCCAGCTGCTTTCCCGATTACCTGGAAGCCTTGCACACCAGCCGGGCCATCGACACCACCAACGCATTGCGCGACCCGCGCACCCGTGAAATGGCCGAGAACAAAGACATCCACGCCATACTCGACGCGAGCATCCGCGTCGACGGCCAGGTCGTCGGTGTGCTGTGCCTGGAGCAAAGCGGCAGTACGCGCGCCTGGCAGGCCGACGAAATCGCCTTTGCCGGCGAGCTGGCCGACCAGTTCGCGCAGGTCATCAACAACCACAACCGGCGCACCGCCACCAGCGCCTTGCACCTGTTCCAGCGGGCCGTGGAACAAAGCGCCAACGCCTTTATGCTGGTCAACTGCGACGGCGTGGTGGAGTACGTCAACCCGAGCTTTACCGCCATCACGCAGTACAGCGCCGAAGAAGTCCATGGCCATCGCCTGGCGCAACTGCCGGCCCTGGAAAACCTAAGCGAGTTACTGTTCGACGCTCCCTCGGCACTGGCCAAGAGCAACAGCTGGCAAGGCGAATTCAAGAGCCGACGCAAAAACCTGGAACCCTATTGGGGCCAGTTGTCGATTTCCAAAGTGTATGGCGACAACCGTGAGCTGACGCACTACATCGGCATCTACGAGGACATCACCCAGGCCAAGCTGGCCCAGCAGCGCATCGAGCGCCTGGCCTATACCGACAACCTGACCAACCTGGGCAACCGTCCGGCCTTCATCCGCAACCTTGATGAGCGCTTTGCCCGTGACAGCGACAGCCCCATCAGTTTGTTGCTGGTGGACATCGACAACTTCAAGCGCATCAACGACAGCCTGGGCCACCAGACCGGCGACAAGCTGCTGATCAGCCTGGCCCGCCGCCTGCGTAACAGCCTGAGCGCCGGTGGCAGCCTGGCGCGGTTCGCCAGTAACGAATTCGCGGTATTGCTTGATGACACCGACCTGGAAAGCGGCCAGCAGGTGGCCAGCCAATTGCTGGCGACCCTCGACAAACCGATGTTCGTCGACAACCAGTTGATCAGCGTCACCGGCTCCGTGGGCCTGGCCTGCGCGCCGCTGCATGGCCGCGACCCGCAGACCTTGATGCGCAACGCCGGCCTGGCCCTGCACAAGGCCAAGGCCAACGGCAAACACCAGGTACAGGTGTTCACCGAGGCGCTGAACGCCGAGGCCAGCTACAAGCTGTTCGTCGAGAACAACCTGCGCCGCGCCCTCACCCAGAACGAGCTGGACGTGTTCTACCAGCCCAAGCTGTGCCTGCGCAGCGGTCGCCTGCTGGGCATGGAAGCGCTGCTGCGCTGGAACCACCCGGAAAAGGGCATGATCCGTCCCGACCAGTTCATCAGCGTGGCTGAAGAGACCGGCCTGATCATCCCCATCGGCAAATGGATCGCGCGCCAGGCCTGCCGCATGAGCAAACGCCTGAGCGCCGCCGGCATGGGCAACCTGCAGGTAGCAATCAACCTGTCGCCCAAGCAATTCTCCGACCCGGACCTGGTGGCCTCGATTGCCGCGATCCTCAAGGAGGAAGACCTGCCGCCCAACCTGCTGGAGCTGGAACTCACCGAAGGCCTGCTGCTGGAAGCCACCGAGGACACGCGCCTGCAACTGGACCAGCTGAAAAGCTTTGGCCTGACCCTGGCCATGGACGACTTCGGCACCGGCTACTCGTCGCTGAGCTATTTGAAAAAATTCCCCATCGACATCATCAAGATCGACCGCAGCTTCATCCACGAAATCCCGGATAACCAGGACGACATGGAAATCACCTCGGCCGTGATCGCCATGGCCCACAACCTCAAGCTCAAGGTAGTGGCCGAAGGCATCGAAACCGCCGAGCAACTGGCCTTTCTGCGCCGGCACCGTTGCGATGTGGGCCAGGGCTACCTGTTCGACCGGCCAATCCCCGGCGCAGAGCTGCTCGAGAAGCTTAAACGCTACCCGCGCGGGCCAATCGCCTGACAGCGCGGCAACACTCGGGCACACTGACGGTCGGATTCCATACCTAACTCAACTCTGACTGGGAGGACTGATCATGGTCTTGCGCTCGGAAATTCTGGTGAACAAAAACGTGCTGCCTACTCAAGAACAAGCGTTGCCTGGCCGTGAAACCCCGATGACGCTGCCAGAGACTCACTTTGTTAACGGCAACCCGCTGTTGGGGCCGTTCATGGATGACGTCGGCTTTGCGATCTTCGGCCTGGGCTGCTTCTGGGGCGCGGAACGCAAGTTCTGGGAACGCGACGGCGTGGTCAGCACCGTGGTGGGTTATGCCGGCGGCTACACGCCAAACCCGACCTATGAAGAAGTCTGCTCGGGCCTGACCGGCCATAGCGAAGTGGTGCTGGTGGTGTACGACCAGGCCAAGGTGAAATACGAAGATTTGCTGAAGATGTTCTGGGAACTGCACAACCCCACCCAGGGCATGCGCCAGGGCAACGATATTGGCAGCCAGTACCGCTCGGTGATCTACGCGACCACGCCGGAGCAACTGGAAGCCGCCAAAGCCAGCGCCGACGCCTACCAGGCGGAACTGACCAAGGCCGGCCTGGGCCAGATCACCACCGAAATCGACGAAGCGCCAACGGTGTACTTCGCCGAGACGTATCACCAGCAGTACCTGGCGAAGAATCCGCAGGGGTATTGCGGGATCGGCGGGACAGGTGTGACCTGCCCGATCTGAAGGCCAGCGCAATTCAAAATGTGGGAGCGGGCTTGTGTGGGAGCTGGGCTTGCCCGCGATGCAGGCACCTCGGTGTATCAGTCACACCTCGGTGATGCTATCGCAGGCAAGCCAGCTCCCACACAAGCCCGCTCCCACATTGGGTTTTGCGTATGGCTTGGGATCTAACTATTCAGCGATCAACCAATCCATCTGCCAGCCACCCTGGGTTTGGCCAAGCTTCTTGGACAACCACGGCAGCAGCTGGCGCAATTCCTCTTCCAGGCCCCACGGCGGGTTGGCGATCGCCAGGCCCGAGCCGGTCAGGGTGTTGGGCATGTCCAGCGGGTGTACCAGCAATTCCACACGCAGCAACTTCGGTGCACCGGTGCCGGCCAAGTCCTGGTAGAAACGGCGCAACAGGCGCTGATCCTTTACCGGGTACCAGATAGCCGCGACGGTCTGACGCATCCGACTGACCGCCTCTTTGAGGGACGCCGCGCAGCGTTGCATCTCGTCGAGCTTTTCGAACGGCGGATCGATCAGCATCAGCGCGCGTTTTTCCGGCACCGGCAGCAAGGCGCGCGGCACATGCCAGCCTTCGCCCAGGTGCACTTTGACGCGACGATCACCCTTCATGTTGTCCTTGAGCAGCACGCCGTCTTCCGGGTGCTTTTCATTGAGCAGCACACGGTCCTGCGGGCGGGTAAGGCGTCGCGCCAATTCCGGCGAGCCGGGGTAATAGCGCAACTCGCCATCCGGGTTCATCTCATGCAGCACACGCATGTAATCGGCGGTCAGCGGCGGCAGGTCGCTTTGGCCCCACAGCCGCGCGATGCCTTCCAGGTATTCACCGGTGCGGTTTGCCTGGTCGCCCTGCAAGTCATACAGGCCGATGCCGGCGTGGGTGTCCAGATAGGCGAACGGCTGCTCCTTGCGCGACATCAAGGCGATGAGGCGGGTCAAGGTCAGGTGTTTGAAGACATCGGCGTGGTTGCCGGCGTGAAAGGCGTGACGATAATTCATGGTTGCTCCTGCGCAGGGGGCGAAGTTTACCTGCTGCGCGAGCAAAGGTGCAGGGCGGCGTGCCGGGCGGTGCTTATGTCGCAACGGCAGACGCACCGCTGAAAATAATCTATTGGCCTGCGGGAGCGGGCTTGCCCGCGATGCAGGCGACGCGGTATTACCTGGGCGCTGCGGCGAGACTATCGCGGGCAAGTCCGCTCCCACATTGCATGGGGCGCCCATACCTTCCAGGGAGGTCACTACCCATCATGAAAGACGCCACCATCGCACTGCACCACGGCTTCAAGTCGGACCCGACCACCAAGGCCGTCGCTGTGCCGATCTATCAGAACGTCGCGTTCGAGTTCGATAATGCCCAGCACGGCGCCGACCTGTTCAACCTGGACGTGCCCGGCAATATCTACACACGAATCATGAACCCCACCAATGACGTGCTGGAGCAGCGCATTGCCGCGCTTGAAGGGGGTATTGCCGCCCTCGCGGTGTCAGCCGGCAGCGCGGCGATCTACTACGCCATTCAGACCCTTACCCGCGCCGGTGATAACATCGTCACCACCCCGCAACTCTATGGCGGCACCTACACCCTTTTCGCGCACTTGCTGCCAAGCTTCGGCGTCGAAGTGCGCTTCGCCCGCGACGACACCGCCGCCGCCATCGCGGAACTGATCGATCACAACACCAAGCTAGTGTACTGCGAGAGCATCGGCAACCCGGCGGGCAATATTGTCGACCTGGAAGCCTTGGCGAAGGTGGCCCACGACCGTGGCGTGCCACTGGTGGTGGATAACACGGTGGCCACCCCGATCCTGTGCAAACCGATCCAGTTCGGCGCCGATATCGTGGTGCACTCCGTGACCAAATACATCGGCGGCCACGGCAACTCCCTGGGTGGAGTGATCGTCGACAGCGGCACCTTCCCCTGGGCCGATTACCCGGAAAAATTCCCCGGCCTCAACACCCCGGAGCCCGCCTATCACGGCGTGGTCTACACCGAAAAATTTGGCCCGGCCGCCTTTATCGCCCGTGCCCGTACAGTGCCGCTGCGCAATACCGGCGCGGCGCTGGCACCGATGAATGCCTTCCTGTTGCTGCAGGGCCTGGAAACCCTGGCCCTGCGCATGGAGCGTCATACCGAAAACGCGTTGAAGGTCGCGCAATTCCTGCAAGGCCATGCCGAAGTGGAGTGGGTCAGTTACGCGGGCCTGCCGGATCATCCACACCACGCGCTGGCTCAGAAATACTTGCAAGGCAAACCCTCGGCGATACTGTCCTTCGGCTTGAAAGGCGGCTTTAACGCCGGTGTGCGCTTCTACGACGCGCTGCAGATCTTCAAGCGCCTGGTGAACATCGGCGATGCCAAATCCCTGGCCTGCCACCCCGCCTCGACGACCCACCGCCAGATGAACGAGCAGGAACAGGCCAAGGCCGGCGTGAAACCGGAGATGATTCGCCTGTCGGTGGGTATCGAGGCGATTGAAGACCTGATCGAAGATTTGCAGCAGGCGCTGGGATCACCCCAACTCTGAGGCCAGGTAGTCAGCCAGCGCCTGATGGTCGATCTCCCGGCTACGCACGAAGTAGGCGACCTTGTGCCGCAAGGTCGCCGACGGGAAGGCGGTATACAGGTCGGGGCGCTGCTCTTCGAGCCATTGCAACAGGTTGCCGACAAGGGTCTGTGGCGATTGCTCGGCCAGGTGCTCCAGTAACGCTGCAGGCACGCGCCACCATGGGCTTGCCTTGGCGGCCGTGACCGGGCGGGTCGCAACGGTCAGCGCCTGGCCATTGATCACATAACGCTGGAATACCGGCAACACCTCGCCCATGTCATCACCCAACCGCTGCAGGATCGGCAGCATCTGGGCGCCATCCCAGAAACGTAAAAACACTTCCTGGCCATTGGGCAAAAATACCTTGGTGAGGCTTCGCAGGTGCTCAACCACCATCTCCAACGGGCTGCTAGACATGCCCAGCCAACCCCAGTCCGTTGCTTCAGTGGAGGCGGCCCATTCAAGGAAAGGGCTGCCCGGCTCGACGATGCCCACATAGGGCATCACCTCATCCCATGTCGCATAAGACGTGCCGGCCCAGACAGGCTGCGGCGCGGCTGCCGCAGCAAGTGCCCGCCAAGCCTCCAAGGGCCTGGCGTCGCTGGCGGCGCCCAGTACCGCGAAGATCTGTTCACCAGGCATAGGTTGATGCATCGGCATAAGGCTCCTTCAAGGTTGAATCGCATGGCTGTGCCGGGGAAGATCGCACTGGCCGTTCCTGCAACGTTCACACTCTTCGCAAAATGGCGCACTGCGCTTCAGGCTGGCGACTTGCACGCGGCTCAGCGGTGCAGCAAGCACGGCCAGCAACGTCGCCTTCGCTCCTGGGACCAACGGCGCGGACGCGGCAACGGGCGCGCTACCTAGCTGGATCGGCACACTGCTGAAAATGCCGCCCGCAGACAGCGTGATCGATTGCCCGCCGGCCTGAATCGTGACAGTCGCGCCCGCATCGATGACGATGCTTTGCCCTGCCCCAATCCGGATGGTTTGTCCGGCATGCACCTGCTGCGAACCGCCGACCACCAAGTGGTCATCCTGCTTGAGATCGGTCAGGCGGTTGCCGTGAGTGATGCGCTGTTCTTCGCCTTGCAGTTCGTGGTGCGACTCACCGCCTACTGTCACGCGATGGTCATGCAGCACATGCTGCGTCCAATCCCGTTGCGCGCGCAGGTAGATTTCCTCGGCCCCCTTGCGATCCTCGATGCGCAGCTCGTTGTAACCGCCACCACCGGGGCTGCTCTGGCTGCGCAAGATGCTGCGGGTCTTGTCCGCCGGCAAATCGAGGGGCACCTGCGTGGCTGCATTGGCCAGGCAGCCCATCACCAGCGGCATGTCCATGTCGCCATTGACGAAGCCCACCAGCACTTCCATGCCGACCCGTGGGATCACTACCGAACCATAGCGATCATGCGCCCAGGCACTGGCCACCCGCAGCCAGCAGCTGGAATGTTCGTTATGTTCTCCGGCGCGATCCCACGCCAACTGCACTTTGACCCGGCCGTATTCATCGCAATGGATTTCGCTGTCGGCGGGGCCGGTGACCACTGCGTTCTGGTAGCCGGCAATGGTCGGCCGAGGCTGTTCAGGCAAGGCTGGCCGAAAGACCGCATCCCAGGGTGTGGCGGTAAATTCGTTGCGATACCCCTGGCGCATATCCCCGCCCGCCACTTCGGTTACGAGTTCTTCCAGCACTTGGGGCTGCTTGCCTGCATGGGTCACTTGCGTGACCAGCCACAGGCCGTTCCAGTCGTCGCGTGGGTGGCCGGCCAGCTTGAGGAACCGGCCGCTGGCCAAAGCGGGCTCATCCCCGCTGCCATGGGCGATGCGATAGTCACTGCGCTGGCGCTCCAGGCTGCGCTGCGCGAGGTATTTGCCATGGGCGCGATCGCTGAAGCGGCCGGGGTAATCCTGCACGTCGAGCTTGGGCAGCTGCTCGCCGGACACCGCGCTTTCCAGCGACAGGCGTGGCTTGCAAAAGTCGTAGTCGCGCAGGTTCACCGCCGTGGTGCGGGCTTGCACCTGCAGCGCAAACCGCTTGATCGCCGGGGTTTGCGCCACCATCTCTGAGCCTGGGGTGTAAGGGGTCGGCTGATCCGCCTGGGCAAAGACGGTCTGGTCATCGCCGAATACCAGCCCATGCCCTTCGGCCGAATGCTGGAAGTGATAATGGATGCCCAACTCTGCGCAAAGCCGCTGAATGAAAGCCAGGTCCGTCTCGCCAAACTGCACGCAGTACTCGCGCTGGGGATAGGTGCCGCTCAGCCGGAACTCGAAACGATCGCTGTGAATGCCCTGCCCTTCCAGAACCCGGGCGATAATCTGCGGCACCGTCTGATGTTGAAAGATCCTCTGGTGGCTGCTGTGCGCCAGATACGCCAGCTGTGGCACCAGGCTGATCTGGTAACGCGTCAGCCGCCGCCCGGAATCGCCCTGCGCCACCCGATAGACCAGACCATGGACACCATGGCCGCGATCATCAAACCCGAGGTACACCGGGTGATGCAGCAGGCTTTCCAAATCAAGATCGGGCCGCTCGGCGACCAGCTCCAGATCAAAACGGTAGGGCTGGCTGATGGATTCAACACCACTGAACTCGAACACCTTGAGTTCACTGGGCTCCCCGTCGAGGGTCAGGGTAAAGGCACTTTGATTGGCAGGAGCGAACATCCGGTGTTTCTCTGCGAGGGGTGGGTAGCGGATTCTGCATCAGCGCTGCGCTCTGCCGAGCACACCTCTGGAAAAACAGTAAAGCCCTACACGCACACGTCCGATTTTTCTTAGGACCGGCGCAAAGCACACACGCAAAAAAGGCCCGCAATCCGTAGGACGCGAGCCTTTTTTCAATTCGTGGGGCGCTTAACGCCCGCCGAACTACTTATTGAGGTTGTAGTCTTTTTCCGCCGCATCAAAGCGCTCGACCATACCCGCAGTCGGTACGCCCATCTTGCTCACGAAGTAGATCGCCAGGCTGGCGAAGATGAAGCCTGGGATGATCTCGTACAGGCCCAGCAGCTCGAAGTGTTTCCACACGATCACCGTGACCGCGCCGACCAGGATGCCGGCCAGTGCGCCGTTGCGGGTCATCTGTTTCCAGATCACCGAGATCAGCACCACAGGGCCGAACGCAGCGCCGAAGCCGGCCCAGGCGTAGCTCACCAGGCCCAGTACGCGGTTTTCCGGGTTGGCGGCCATGGCGATGGCGATCAGCGCAACCAGCAGCACCATCAGGCGACCGACCCACACCAGCTCGAGCTGGGAGGCGTTTTTGCGCAGGAAAGACTTGTAGAAGTCTTCGGTCAGCGCGCTGGAGCACACCAGCAGTTGGCAGCTCAGGGTGCTCATGACGGCGGCGAGAATGGCCGACAGCAGAACACCGGCAACCCATGGGTTGAACAGGATTTTTGCCAGTTCGATAAACACGCGCTCAGGGTTTTCGGTCACTGCACCTGCCACTTCAGGATGCGCCGAGAAGTAGGCGATACCAAAGAAGCCCACCGCCACGGTGCCGCCCAGGCACAGGATCATCCAGGCCATGGAGATGCGACGCGCCTTGGCGATCGACTTCACCGAATCGGCGGCCATGAAACGCGCGAGGATGTGCGGTTGGCCGAAGTAACCCAGGCCCCAGCCCATCAGAGAGATGACGCCGATGAAGGTGGTGTTCTTGAGCATGTCGAAGTTGGTCGGGTCCTTGGCTTCAATGGCCAGGAAGGTGGTGTCGACGCCACCGGTGGCCAGCAGCACGATGATCGGCGTAAGGATAAGCGCGAAGATCATCAGCGTGGCCTGTACGGTGTCTGTCCAGCTCACCGCCAGGAAACCACCGACGAAGGTGTAGGCAATGGTCGCTGCGGCACCGGCCCATAATGCGGTCTCGTAGGACATGCCAAAGGTGCTTTCGAACAGGCGGGCACCGGCCACGATGCCGGAAGCGCAGTAGATGGTGAAGAACACCAGGATCACAACAGCGGAGATGATCCGCAGCAGGCCGCTTTTATCTTCGAAACGGCTGGAGAAGTAATCCGGCAGGGTCAGCGCGTCACCATTGTGCTCGGTCTGTACCCGTAGGCGACCGGCGACGAACAGCCAGTTGAGGTAGGCGCCGACGATCAGGCCGATGGCAATCCAGCTTTCCGACAAGCCGGACATGTAGATCGCGCCGGGCAGGCCCATCAGCAACCAGCCACTCATATCGGAGGCGCCGGCCGACAAGGCTGTCACCACGCTACCGAGGCTGCGACCGCCCAGGATGTAATCGGAAAGGTTGTTGGTGGAGCGATAGGCCATGAAGCCGATCAGCACCATTGCTGCGATGTAGATCACGAAGGTGATCAGGGTTGGATTACTAACGCTCATAAGAGTGACGCCCTGGCTTTGTTTTTATGTAGCGGCGGTCTGTCAGACGGCCACCTACTGCAAGTAGGAAGACGTAGCTGCTTGCCGCGCATTTATGACTGGCGTTTCCCCAGGAAAGCCGCCAGCCGATGAACCGACTCGCTGAGTGGTTGCACCTTGGACGCGAATGCTATTCAACAAAGCAAATAAGGTGCAACCAGTTTTGCGAGAATAAGTTGCACCTTGCTGTAAAACTCGGAAAACACCTTGTTTTTGCTCCTTTTCGGAGCAAGAACAGCTCCACTCAGAAGCAAACGCACCAAGCAGAAGCGCAATCGGTCGGCGATGTGTTTTTTCCCCGACCACGCTCAAAAAATTCCTGAAGAAAATGGGTTGCACCCGGTTGCACCTGCGCATGCGCAAAGCTAATCTTGGCGCCAGCTGATGCCACTCGGTAGTGGCACCCATGAGGATAAGAAAATGGCTACGACCACCCTTGGGGTCAAACTTGACGACCCGACCCGCGAGCGCCTCAAGGCCGCCGCGACCTCCATTGATCGCACGCCACACTGGCTGATCAAACAAGCGATCTTCAATTACTTGGAGAAACTGGAGGGTGGCGCAACCCTGACCGAACTCAATGGCCTGAGCAGCAGCAGCGCTGAAGATGCTGGCGAAGTCCAGGCCGACCACGCCCACCAGTGCTTCCTCGAATTTGCCGAAAGCATCCTGCCGCAGTCCGTCCTGCGCGCCTCGATCACCGCCGCTTACCGCCGCCCCGAGCCGGAAGTGGTGCCGATGCTGATCGAGCAGGCGCGCCTGCCGGCAGCGATGGCCGAAGCCACCAACAAGCTGGCGGCCTCGATTGCCGAAAAACTGCGTAACCAGAAGAGTGCCGGTGGCCGTGCCGGTATCGTTCAGGGCCTGCTGCAGGAGTTTTCCCTGTCGTCCCAGGAAGGCGTGGCGCTGATGTGCCTGGCCGAAGCGCTGCTGCGCATCCCGGACAAAGGCACCCGCGACGCCCTGATCCGCGACAAAATCAGCACCGGCAATTGGCATCCGCATCTGGGCAACAGCCCGTCGCTGTTCGTCAACGCGGCCACCTGGGGCCTGCTGTTGACCGGCAAACTGGTCGCCACGCACAACGAAGCGGGCTTGACCTCGTCCCTCAGCCGCATCATCGGCAAAAGCGGCGAGCCGATGATCCGCAAGGGCGTCGACATGGCCATGCGCCTGATGGGCGAGCAGTTCGTCACCGGCGAAACCATCGCCGAAGCCCTGGCCAATGCGAGCAAGTTCGAAGCCAAGGGTTTCCGCTACTCCTACGACATGCTCGGTGAAGCGGCGCTGACAGAACACGATGCGCAGAAGTACCTGGCCTCGTACGAACAAGCCATTCATTCGATCGGCAAAGCCTCCAACGGCCGTGGGATTTATGAAGGCCCGGGCATCTCCATCAAGCTGTCGGCATTGCACCCGCGTTACAGCCGGGCGCAGTACGAGCGGGTGATGGATGAGCTGTACCCGCGCCTGCTGTCCTTGACCCTGCTGGCCAAGCAATACGACATCGGCCTGAATATCGATGCCGAAGAAGCCGACCGCCTGGAGCTGTCGCTGGACCTGCTCGAACGCCTGTGCTTCGAGCCACAACTGACCGGCTGGAACGGTATCGGTTTCGTGATTCAGGCATACCAGAAGCGTTGTCCTTACGTGATCGACTACGTAATCGACCTGGCACGCCGCAGCCGCCATCGCCTGATGATCCGCCTGGTAAAAGGCGCGTACTGGGACAGCGAAATCAAGCGCGCCCAGGTCGAGGGCCTGGAAGGCTACCCGGTGTACACCCGCAAGGTGTACACCGACGTTTCCTACATCGCCTGTGCACGCAAACTGCTGTCGGTGCCGGAAGTCATCTATCCGCAGTTCGCCACGCACAACGCTCACACGTTGTCGGCGATCTACCACATCGCCGGTCAGAACTATTACCCCGGCCAGTACGAATTCCAGTGCCTGCACGGCATGGGCGAGCCCTTGTACGAGCAGGTAGTCGGCAAGGTTTCCGAGGGCAAGCTGAACCGTCCGTGCCGTGTGTACGCACCGGTCGGCACCCACGAGACCCTGCTGGCTTACCTGGTGCGTCGCCTGCTGGAGAACGGCGCGAACACCTCGTTCGTCAACCGCATCGCCGACCACACCATCTCGATTCAGGAACTGGTGGCCGATCCAGTGGCCAACATCGAGCAAATGGCGACGCAGGAAGGCGGCTTCGGCTTGCCGCACCCGCGTATTCCATTGCCGCGCGACTTGTATGGCAGCGACCGCGCCAACTCGGCGGGTATCGACCTGGCCAACGAACACCGCCTGGCGTCGCTGTCCTGCGCCCTGCTGGCCACCGCGCACAACCACTGGAAAGCGGCGCCGATGCTCGGTTGCGCCTCCAGCAATGAAGTGGCGGCACCGGTACTGAACCCGTCCGACCTGCGTGACGTGGTCGGTCATGTGCAGGAAGCCACTGTCGAAGACGTCGACAACGCCATTCAGTGCGCCATCAGCGCCGGTCCGATCTGGCAGGCCACCCCGCCCGCCGAACGCGCCGCGATCCTGGAGCGCGCCGCCGACCTGATGGAAGGCGAGATCCAGCCGCTGATGGGCCTGCTGGCGCGCGAGGCCGGCAAGACGTTCGCCAACGCCATCGCCGAAGTGCGCGAGGCCGTGGACTTCCTGCGCTACTACGCAGTACAGGCGCGCAACGACTTCACCAATGACGCCCACCGCCCACTGGGCCCGGTGGTGTGCATCAGCCCGTGGAACTTCCCGCTGGCAATCTTCAGCGGTCAAGTCGCCGCCGCGCTGGCCGCCGGTAACCCGGTATTGGCCAAGCCTGCCGAGCAGACCCCGCTGGTCGCCGCGCAAGCCGTGCGCATCCTGCTCGAAGCCGGCATTCCCGAAGGCGTGCTGCAACTGCTGCCGGGCCAGGGTGAAACCGTCGGCGCGCGCCTGGTGGGTGATGATCGCGTCAAGGGCGTGATGTTCACCGGTTCCACCGAAGTGGCACGCCTGCTGCAGCGCAATGTCGCCGGCCGCCTGGACGCCCAGGGCCGTCCGATCCCGCTGATCGCCGAAACCGGCGGCCAGAACGCGATGATCGTCGACTCCTCGGCACTGACCGAACAAGTGGTCATCGACGTGGTGTCCTCGGCCTTCGACAGCGCCGGCCAACGCTGCTCGGCGCTGCGCGTACTGTGCCTGCAGGAAGACTCGGCCGACCGCGTAATCGAAATGCTCAAGGGCGCCATGGCCGAATGTCGCCTGGGCAACCCGGAGCGCCTGTCCGTCGACATCGGCCCGGTAATCGACGCCGAAGCCAAGGCCGGCATCGAGAAACACATCCAGGCCATGCGCGACAAAGGTCGCACTGTGTACCAGGTGGCTATCGCTGATGGCGAAGAGATCAAGCGCGGCACCTTCGTGATGCCAACCCTGATCGAACTGGAAAGCTTCGACGAACTGCAACGCGAGATCTTTGGCCCGGTGCTGCACGTGGTGCGTTACAAGCGCAAAGAGATCGACCAACTGATCGGCCAGATCAACGCGTCCGGCTACGGCCTGACCCTGGGCGTGCACACTCGCATCGACGAGACCATCGCCAAGGTGATCGACAACGTCAATGCCGGTAACGTGTATGTGAACCGCAACATTGTCGGCGCCGTGGTCGGCGTACAACCGTTCGGCGGCGAAGGCCTGTCGGGCACCGGCCCGAAAGCCGGTGGCCCGCTGTACCTGTACCGCCTGCTGTCGACTCGTCCTACCGATGCGATCGAGCAATCCTTCGTACGCGGCGACGCATTGGCCGCACCGGATGTACGTCTGCGCGACGCCATGAGCCAGCCGCTGACCGCGCTCAAAGCCTGGGCCGACAGCAATCAGTTCAGCGAACTGAGCGCCCTGTGCAACCAGTTCGCCGCGCAGTCCCAAAGCGGTATCACCCGCCAACTGGCCGGCCCGACCGGCGAGCGCAACAGTTACGCCATCCTGCCCCGCGAGCATGTGCTGTGCCTGGCGGACGTGGAAGGCGATCTGCTGACGCAACTGGCGGCGGTGTTGGCGGTGGGTGGTTCGGCGGTATGGCCGGAAACCGAGCTGACCAAGGCGCTGTTCCCACGCTTGCCGAAGGACATTCAGGCGAAGGTCAAGCGCGTGGCCGACTGGACCAAGGACGAGGTGGTGTTCGACGCGGTCCTGCATCATGGTGATTCCGACCAACTGCGTGCGGTGTGCCAGCAAGTGGCCCAGCGTGGCGGCGCGATTGTCGGGGTGCATGGTCTGTCGCAAGGTGAAACAGCGATTGCGCTGGAGCGCCTGGTGATCGAGCGTGCGTTGAGTGTCAACACCGCTGCGGCGGGTGGCAACGCCAGCCTGATGACTATCGGTTAACCCTGTGGGAGCGGGCTTGCTCGCGAATGCGGAGTGTCAGTCGCCAGATTTATGACTGATCCACCGTATTCGCGAGCAAGCCCGCTCCCACATTGACCGTGCTCCAGCTTGCGACCGCGCTTTGTCCTTCCATCACCCAGATCAATCTTGCTATCCACCCTCCATTTGCGCACTTAGACTCGGTCCCTATTCCCCCATAGGTAAGCCGCCATGTCCGAGACGCTGCTCAGTTCCCGCAATCTGGCTTTCGAGCTGTACGAAGTCCTCGATGCCGAGGGCCTGACCCAGCGCGAGCGGTTTGCCGAACACAACCGCGAAACCTTCGATGCCGCGATCAGTACCGCCCGCAGCATCGCCGAAAAGTATTTCGCGCCGCATAACCGCAAAAACGACGAAAACGAACCGCGCTATGAAGACGGCCAAGCCATCCTGATTCCGGAAGTGAAACCGGCCGTAGATGCCTTCCTCGAGGCCGGGTTCCTCAACGCGGCCCGCAGTTTTGAAGCCGGCGGCATGCAGCTCCCGACGTTGCTGTCCCAGGCCTGCTTCGCCCACTTCCAATCCGCCAACGCCGCCTCCACGTCCTACCCATTCCTGACCATGGGCGCCGCCAACCTGATCGAAAGTTTCGGCACCGAGGAGCAGAAAAAACGCTTCCTGCAGCCGATGATCGAAGGCCGCTTCTTCGGCACCATGGCCCTGACCGAACCCCATGCCGGCTCCTCGCTGTCGGATATTCGTACCCGCGCCGAGCCTGCGGCTGACGGCAGCTATCGACTCAAGGGCAATAAAATCTTCATCTCCGGCGGCGACCACCCGCTGTCGGAAAACATCGTGCACATGGTGCTGGCCAAGCTGCCGGATGCGCCGGCTGGGGTGAAGGGCATTTCGCTGTTCATCGTGCCCAAGTTCCTGGTCAACGACGATGGCAGCCTGGGCGAGCGCAACGACGTGCTGCTGGCAGGGCTGTTCCACAAGATGGGCTGGCGCGGCACCACGTCCACCGCGCTCAATTTTGGCGATAACGGCCACTGCGTCGGCTATCTGGTGGGCAAGCCGCACCAGGGGTTGAGCTGCATGTTCCAGATGATGAACGAGGCACGCATCGGCGTGGGCATGGGCGCGGTGATGCTCGGTTACGCGGGCTACCTCTACTCGCTGGAATATGCGCGCGAACGCCCGCAGGGCCGCTTGCCTGACAGCAAAGACCCCGCAACGGCGCCGGTCGCGATCATCCAGCACGCTGACATCAAGCGCATGCTGCTGACGCAAAAAGCCTACGTCGAAGGCGCCTTCGACCTCGGCCTCTACGCCGCGCGGCTGTTCGACGACACCACCACGCTGCCCACCGAAGACGAACGCAAGCACGCCCACGAACTGCTCGACCTGCTGACGCCCATCGTCAAATCCTGGCCGTCGGAGTTCTGCCTCAAGGCCAACGAATTGGCGATCCAGATTCTCGGCGGTCACGGCTACACCCGCGAATACCCGGTGGAGCAGTATTACCGCGATAACCGCTTGAACCCGATCCATGAAGGCACCCACGGCATCCAGTCCCTGGACTTGCTGGGGCGCAAGCTGGGGCAGAACGGTGGTGCGGGCTTGAAGCAATTAATAAGACTGATGGCCGAAACCGGTGCCCGTGCGCAGGCATACCCAGGCCTCACCCTGCTAAGGGAGCCGCTGGAACAGTTGGTCAACCGCTTGCAAAGCGTGACTATCGGCCTGCTGACGGACCTCGCCCAAGGCAAGGTCAACAGCAGCCTGGCGAATTCGGCGCTGTACCTGAAGGTGTTCGGGCATACGGTGATTGGCTGGCGCTGGCTGGAACAGGCGATCCGCGCCGAAGAAGGGATGGCCAGGGGCAATGCGGCGGATGTGGCCTTCTATAAAGGCAAGCTCCAGGCGGCCCGGTACTTCCTGACCTGGGAAGTCCCGAGCTGCCATCATGAACTGGCCATTCTCGAGGCACGCGATGATACGTGCCTCGGTATGCAGGACGAGTGGTTCTAAGCCCTCAGGGCTGGCCAATCGCTTTGGAGATGACGTCGACCGTGGCGCTGACTTGCTCTTGGTAACGGTCGAGTTCCTGCTGGTGAGCCTGCTGCATTTCGATCTGCTCGGCGCACAGGTTCAGCGCCGCCAGCACCAGTAATTTGTCACCGATCAGGGTCGGGTACTTTTTCTTGGTGGTGGCAAGGGACGCCTTGAGCATTGTCACGGCGTGCATCAGGGTCTTGTCTTCCCCGGCCGGTGCCTTGATCGAGTAATCCTCTCCGAGAATCGAAACGACCTTTATCCCTTCGCTCATGCGCTGACAGGACCTGCACTCACGCGCTCAACCAGCGCCTGGATACGGGCGGCGGTGGCGCCGTGCTTTTCTTCCTGTTCCATCAGGTTCAGTTGCAGGCTGTCATTCTCATCCTTGACGCGGGCCAGTTCTGCCTTGAGGGATTCGTTGGTGCCTAGTAGAGCCTGGTTTTGCTGTACCAGGTCGCTGACCAGTTGTTCCAGTTGGCTGAGGGATGCTTCTAACATTTTGATTTCTCGGGCTTTTTCAAAGGGCGGTGACGATAAAGAAAATTCACCTCGGATGCCAGGGTTATCCCCGGCGCGCAGCCCGATTTTTAAGGGCCGGGCCGCACTTTCGAGCCTTAGTGACTGCATTTACCCGATCTGGTTCCTGAATCGGCCAAACCCCTCGTCAGATGCGACAAAAACGCACACCTCCCTTTAGACTTTAGTCGCAGGTCCGATAGAGAGGGACACCCCGTTTCATGGCCGCACGGATCGCGCTTCCTCCTCAGGATTTCCCGCATGTCGCTTCGTAATATGAATATCGCTCCGAGGGCCTTCCTCGGCTTCGCGTTTATCGGCGCGTTGATGTTGTTTCTCGGCGTGTTCGCCCTGAACCAGATGAGCAAGATCCGTGGCGCCACCGAAGACATCACGTTGTCCAGCGTGCCGAGCATCCGCGCCCTCGATGAATTCACCCAACTGACCCTGCGCCTGCGGGTGCTGTCGTACCGCCTGCTGACCAACCGTGAGCCGCAAGTCCAGCAAAAAACCCTGGAAGCCTTTGAACTGCGCAACCAACAGATTCGTACGGCGCAGGGCATCTACGAAAAACTGATCGAGAGCCGCGAAGAACGCGCGGCCTACGACGAATACGTGCGCCTGCTCGGTCAGTATCACCAGATCGAAGAGCGCATGAAGAGCCTGTCGCAGGCCAACCAGGTGGAAGAACTGCGCCACTTGCTCAACACCGATTTGCTCAGCAACTCCGAACAGGTCAATGCCGTACTCACGCGCCTGCTGGACATCAATAACGAGATGGCCCTGGCTACCAACAAGGAGGCCGAGGACCAATACAGCATGGCCTTCAATATGGTGGTGAGCCTTCTGGTGATCGCCACGCTGCTGACCCTGTTGTTCGCCTGGCTGCTGACCCGCAGCATCACCTTGCCAATTTCCCAGGCACTGGAAGCCGCCGAAGAAGTGGCCGAAGGCAATCTGACGCGGCCGATCAAGGTCGACGGCAACGACGAAGCCGGGCGCCTGCTGGCCGCCATGGCCAAGATGCAGGACAAGTTGCGCGACACCCTGCAGCGCATCGCCGGCTCGGCTACCCAGTTGGCATCGGCGGCCGAAGAGCTCAACGCTGTGACCGACGAAAGCGCGCGTGGTCTGACCCAGCAAAACAACGAAATCGAACAAGCCGCCACGGCCGTCAACGAGATGACCAGTGCCGTCGAAGAAGTTGCACGCAATGCGGTCAGCACCTCCGAAGCCTCGCGCAACGCCACCCTGTCCGCCGGTGATGGCCGCGACCTGGTGCAGGAAACCGTCAGCGCCATCGAGCGCATGAGCGGCGACGTGCAGGCCACGGCCACGCTGATTGGCGAGTTGGCCAATGAGTCGCGTGATATCGGCAAGGTGCTGGACGTGATTCGCGGCCTGGCCGACCAGACCAACCTGCTGGCCCTGAACGCGGCGATCGAAGCGGCACGCGCCGGTGAAGCCGGCCGCGGCTTTGCCGTGGTCGCCGACGAAGTGCGCGCCCTGGCCCACCGCACCCAGCAGTCGACCAGCGAAATCGAGCGGATGATCGGCAGCATTCAGGCCGGGACCGAACATGCGGTGGATTCGATGCGCAACAGCACTGAACGCGCGGAATCGACGCTGAACATCGCCAAAGGCGCGGGGATGTCGCTGGATACCATCAACACGGCGATTGTCGAGATCAACGAACGCAACCTGGTGATCGCCAGCGCGGCGGAAGAGCAGGCCCAGGTCGCGCGGGAAGTGGACCGCAATCTGGTGAACATCCGCGACCTGTCGGTGCAATCGGCGACCGGCGCCAGCCAGACCAGCGCGGCGAGCAGTGAACTGTCGCGCCTGGCGGTGGATTTGAACGGGATGGTCGGCCGCTTCCGCCTTTGAAATAAAGCCTGCCAAACCGACGCCGGTCTCCTGTAAAGATCGTTCCCACGCTCTGCGTGGGAATGCAGCACTGGACGCTCTGCGTCCCATTCAAAGTCGTGACGCGGAGCGTCACAGGAGGCATTCCCACGCGGAGCGCGGGAACGATCTTTTGACAGCGCAGCAATTCAACAGGTTAGAATCGCTGGCACGCAGACTGCATGGTCAGTTTGCGCCCCGTCTTGTTTGCCCATGGAGTACTGCCTTTGAATGCGACGACCATCAACAGCCTGTTCTTGATCGGCGCGTTGCTGGTGAGTGCGAGCATTCTGGTGAGTTCTCTTTCGTCCCGCTTAGGAATTCCGATCCTGGTGATCATCCTGGCCGTGGGCATGATCGCCGGCGTCGATGGCGGCGGCATCATCTTCGACAACTACCCGACCGCCTACCTGGTGGGCAACCTCGCCCTGGCGGTGATCCTTCTCGACGGCGGTTTGCGCACACGGGTGGCCAGTTTCCGCGTGGCGCTGTGGCCGGCGTTGTCGCTGGCCACGGTGGGTGTGTTGATCACCACCGGCCTCACCGGCATGGCCGCGGCCTGGCTGTTTGACCTCAATATCATCCAGGGCTTATTGATCGGCGCGATTGTCGGCTCGACGGACGCGGCGGCGGTATTTTCGCTGCTCGGCGGCAAGGGCCTGAACGAACGGGTCTCCGCAAGCCTGGAAATCGAATCCGGCAGCAACGACCCGATGGCGGTGTTTCTCACGGTCACCCTGATCGACATGCTCGCCAGCGGCGAAACCGGCCTGCACTGGAGCCTGCTGACCCATCTGATCCGCGAATTCGGCATCGGCGGTATCGTCGGCCTCGGCGGCGGGTGGCTGATGCTGCAGATGGTCAACCGCATCAACCTGGCCAACGGCCTGTACCCGATCCTGGTGATCGCCGGCGGCCTGTTCGTCTTCGCCCTGACCAACGCCCTGCACGGCAGCGGCTTCCTCGCCGTGTACCTGTGCGGCCTGGTGATCGGCAACCGCCCGGTGCGCAGCCGCCATGGCATTTTGCACATGCTCGATGGCATGGCCTGGCTGGCGCAGATCGGCATGTTCCTGGTGCTGGGCCTGCTGGTGACGCCCCATGATTTGCTGCCGATCGCGCTGCCGGCCCTGGGCCTGGCGCTGTGGATGATCCTGTTCGCGCGGCCACTGTCGGTGATGGTCGGCCTGCTGCCGTTCAAGGCCTTCCATGACCGCGAAAAAGCCTTTATCGCCTGGGTCGGCCTGCGCGGCGCGGTCCCGATCATCCTCGCGGTGTTCCCGCTGATGGCCGGCCTGCCCCACGCGCAGCTGTACTTCAACCTGGCGTTCTTTATCGTGCTGGTCTCGCTGCTGGTGCAAGGCACGAGCCTGCCGTGGGTGGCCAAGCTGCTCAAAGTCACCGTACCGCCGGACCCGGCGCCCATCTCCCGCGCCGCCCTGGAAGTACACGTCACCAGTGAGTGGGAGCTGTTCGTCTACCGCCTGGGCGCCGAAAAATGGTGCATCGGCGCCGCGCTGCGCGAGTTGAAAATGCCTGAGGGCACGCGGATCGCCGCCCTGTTCCGTGGCCAGCAACTGCTCCACCCGTCGGGTAGTACGGTGCTGGAAGTCGGCGATCTGCTCTGCGTGATCGGTCACGAACATAACCTGCCGGCCTTGGGCAAACTGTTCAGCCAGGCGCCGCAACGCGGCCTGGACCTGCGCTTCTTCGGCGACTTCGTGCTGGAAGGCGACGCCCAGCTGGGCGCGGTTTCCGCCCTGTATGGCCTGAAGCTCGATGGCATCGACCCGGACATGCCGCTGAGCAGTTTCATTACCCAGAAAGTCGGCGGCGCCCCTATCGTCGGCGACCAGGTGGAATGGAACAACACCATCTGGACCGTCGCGGTCATGGACGGGAACAAGATCGGCAAAGTCGGCGTCAGATTCCCCGAAGGAAGTCGCCCGGGCCCCGGGCTCTTCCTCTAAACTGCGGGGCAACGATGCCCCGATTCTTCACCTTGCAAGACCGGTCTCTATGCCAACCCTGCGCACTTTTCTCGCCACTGCCCTGCTGGGCCTGACCCTTTGCGTCGGCACCGTTCACGCCGCCGACCCGCCCAGCGCCGACGCTATCCAGCAAACCCTGGACAAGCTGCCCGACCGCAAGCTACCCGACGCCGACATGAAGGCGCTGCAGGCCATCCTGCAACAGACCCTGACCTACCTGGGCAACAAGCAGGACTACGAACAGCGCCTGATCGACCTCAAGCGCCAGCTGGAAGACGCCCCGCGCCAGACCACCGAGAACCAGCGTGAGTTGGTCCGGCTCAAGGCAACCAAAGTCATTCCGGTCGCCCAACGCTACGCCACCCTGCCAGTGCCGCAGCTCGAGCAACTGCTGGTGCAGCGCTCCACCCAGCAAGGCGACCTGCAAAAGGCACTGGCCGAAGCCAACAGCCTGACCATCGCCGCGCAGACTCGCCCCGAGCGCGCCCAGACTGAAATCAGCAGCAGCCAGACGCGTATCCTGCAAATCAACTCGACGCTCAAGGCCGGCAAAGACAACGGCAAAGCCCTCAGCGGTGACCAGCGCAACCAACTGAACGCCGAGCTCGCGGCCCTGAACGCGCTGATACCGCTACGCCGCCAGGAACTGGCCGGCAACAGCCAACTGCAAGACCTTGGCAATAGCCAGCACGACCTGATCCAGGAAAAAACCGCGCGCCTGGAGCAAGAGATCCAGGACCTGCAAACCCTGATCAACCAGAAGCGCCTGGCCCAGTCACAGCAGACCGTGACCCAGCAGTCCATCGAAGCGCAGAAAGCCGGGGGCAGCAGCCTGCTGGCCACTGAAAGTGCGGAAAACCTCAAGCTGTCCGACTATCTGCTCAAAAGCACCGACCGCCTCAACGACCTGACCCAGAAAAACCTGCAGACCAAGCAGCAACTGGACACCGTGACCCAGAGCGATTCGGCCCTGGACGAGCAAATCAACGTACTCAAGGGCAGCCTGTTGCTGTCCAAGATCCTCTATAAGCAGAAGCAGGCCTTGCCGCGCCTGACGGTGGACCGCGACCTGGCGGACGACATCGCCAACATTCGCCTGTACCAGTTCGAGGTCAACCAGCAGCGCGAGCTGATCAGCTCCCCCAGCGCCTATGTGGATAACCTGCTGGCAAACCAGGCGCCGGAAGACGTCACCCCGCAACTGCGCCGCACCTTGCTGGAACTTGCGATCACCCGCAGCGACTTGCTGGAGCGCCTGAGCCGTGAGCTGAGTGCGCTGCTTAACGAATCCATCACCCTGCAACTGAACCAGAAACAACTGCTCAGCACCGCCACAACCCTGCGCGCGACGCTGGACGAGCAGATGTTCTGGATCCCCAGCAACAAGCCGCTGGATACCGAGTGGCTGGAAACGGTCCCGGCGCACCTGAGCAAGCAGATCGCCACCCTGCCTTGGGCCTCCAGCGTCAGTGAACTGTATGACGGCCTGACCCAGCGCCCGCTGCTGTTCCTGCCGCTGTTGCTGTTGATCGGCGCCCTGCTATGGCGGCGCAAAGCCCTGTACCAGCGGCTGAGCAAGGTTCACCTGGACATTGGCCACTTCAAGCGCGACAGCCAATGGCATACACCGCAGGCCATCCTGATCAATATCCTGCTGGCGATGCCGGTGTCCCTGGCCTTGGCGCTGTGCGGCTATGCGCTGCAGATCGACGCCCGTGGGCAGAACGCCAACCTGGGCGCCGCCCTGCTGCAGATCGCCCAGGCCTGGCTGGTGTTCTACACCGCTTACCGCATCCTGGCGCCGGGTGGCGTGGCGGAATTGCATTTCCGCTGGGAAAAACCCCAGGTCGAATTCCTGCAAGGCTGGGTGCGCAAGCTGGGGTTGGTCGTGCTGGCCTTGGTAGCGGTGGTGGCCATTGCCGAGCATCAGCCGGCGGCCTTGGCCGACGACGTGCTGGGGATTGGCGTTGTGCTCACGTGCTACGCGCTGATGGCCTGGCTGCTGGGTCGCCTGTTGCTCAACAGCCCGACCCACGAAAAAGCCTCGCTGTTTCGCAAAGCAATTGGCTTACTGTTTACCGCGCTGCCGATCGCCTTGTTTATCGCGGTGCTGTTTGGTTATTACTACACCGCGCTCAAGCTCAGCGACCGGCTGATCAACACCCTGTACCTGCTGATGTTCTGGCTGGTGATCGAAGCCACCTTCGTTCGCTGGCTGAGCGTCGCCGCGCGGCGCCTGGCCTATGCCCGCGCCTTGGCCAAACGCCAGGCCGCCAAGGAAGCCGGCGAAGGCGAAGCGGTGGTCGAGGAGCCGACCCTGGACATCGAAAAGGTCAACGAACAATCCTTGCGCCTGATCCGCCTGGCCTTGCTCGGCGGCTTCATCGCGGCGCTGTACTGGGTGTGGTCCGACCTGATCTCGGTATTTTCCTACCTGGATAACGTCACCCTGTACGAATACACCAGCGGTACCGGTGCGAACATCAGCATGGTACCGATCAGCATCGGCGACTTCCTCGGTGCGTTGATCATCATCGGCATTACCTTCGCCTTGGCGCGCAACCTGCCGGGTCTGCTTGAAGTGTTGGTGCTGTCCAAGCTGGAACTGGCCCAGGGCAGCGCCTATGCGACCACCACGTTGCTGTCATATGTGATCGCCGGCGTCGGCTTTGTCTCGACCCTGTCCACCCTCGGCGTGAGCTGGGACAAGTTGCAATGGCTGGTGGCGGCGCTGTCGGTGGGCCTGGGCTTCGGCATGCAGGAGATCTTTGCCAACTTTATCTCCGGCATCATGATCCTGTTCGAACGCCCGGTGCGTATCGGCGACACCATCACCATCGGCAACCTGTCGGGCACGGTGAGCAAGATCCGCATCCGCGCCACCACGATCACGGATTTTGATCGCAAGGACATCATCGTCCCGAACAAAACCTTCATTACTGGGCAACTGATCAACTGGTCGCTGACCGACACGGTCACCCGCGTGACCCTGAAACTGGGCGTGGACTACGGCTCCGATCTGGATCTGGTGAAGGAATTGCTCCTCAAGGCCGCCAGGGAAAACCCTCGGGTATTGAAGGAACCGGAGCCATTGGTGTATTTCCTCAACTTCGGCGAAAGCACCCTCGACCACGAACTGCGCATGCACGTGCGCGACCTGGGCGACCGTAACCCGGTGCTGGACGAGGTAAACCGCTACATCAACCGTGAGTTCAAGAAGCAGCACATCAACATCTCGTTCCGACAGATGGAGGTGTACCTCAAGAATATGCACGGCCAAGAGTACAAGCTGGTGCCGGTGGAAGACGAGCGCAAGACCATCGTCGCCGCGCCCGCGCCCGACCAGGACGTGCCAGAGCCGCCTGCCGGTAAAGTCGAAGATGCGCCGGAACCCCCGCCGAGCAAACTCGACTAACGCACTTACCCCCAGCAAAACTGCTGGGGGCATCCCGCTGGAGGTGGCCGGTGAAAGCCCTCGACGAACTGATTTTCGACAACCGCTTCGCCCGTTTGGGTGACGCGTTCTCAACCCACGTATTGCCAGAACCCCTCGACAACCCGCGCCTGGTGGTCGCCAGCAACGCCGCCATGGCGTTGCTCGACCTCGACCCGGCCGTGGCCGAAACACCGCTGTTTGCCGAAATTTTCGGTGGCCACAAGCTGTGGGCCGAGGCAGAACCGCGGGCGATGGTCTATTCCGGCCATCAATTCGGCGGCTACACCCCGCAACTGGGCGACGGCCGCGGGTTGTTGCTGGGCGAGGTGTATAACCAGGCCGGCGAGCACTGGGACCTGCACCTCAAGGGCGCCGGGCAAACGCCTTATTCGCGCATGGGCGATGGCCGCGCGGTGTTGCGCTCTTCGATCCGCGAGTTTCTGGCCTCCGAAGCGCTGCATGCGCTGGGCATCCCCAGCAGCCGCGCGTTGTGCGTTATCGGCTCCGATACCCCGGTGTGGCGTGAAAAGCAGGAACGCGGCGCAATGGTGTTGCGCATGGCCCGCAGCCATATTCGCTTCGGGCATTTCGAGTATTTCTACTACACCAAGAAACCCGAGCAGCAGAAGGCGCTGGCCGAGCATGTGCTTTCACTGCACTACCCCGAATGCCAGGAACAGCCCGAGCCCTACCTGGCGATGTTCCGTGCAATTGTGGAGCGCAATGCCGAACTGATCGCCAAATGGCAGGCCTATGGCTTCTGTCACGGCGTGATGAATACCGACAACATGTCGATCCTGGGCATCACCTTCGACTTCGGGCCGTTTGCGTTCCTCGATGACTTTGACGCGCACTTCGTCTGCAACCACTCGGATCATGAAGGGCGTTACTCCTTCAGCAACCAGGTGCCGATCGGGCAGTGGAACCTCAGCGCGCTGGCGCAGGCGCTGACGCCGTTTATCAGCGTTGAGGCCCTGACGGAAGCGCTGGGCCTGTACCTGCCGCTGTATCAGGCGAACTATCTGGATTTGATGCGCCGACGGCTGGGGTTGACCAGCGCCGAGGACGACGACCAGAAGCTGGTGGAGCGGCTCTTGAAGCTGATGCAGAACAGCGGCGTGGATTACACGCTGTTCTTCCGCCGCCTGGGGGATGAATCGGCGGCACTGGCGGTAGCGAAGCTGCGCGATGATTTTGTCGACCTGGCGGGGTTTGACGCCTGGGCCGAGCTGTACAAGGCGCGCGTTGAACGAGACGGGGACTACAGCGAGGAACAGCGTCGTGAGCGGATGCACGCGGTGAACCCGCTGTATATCTTGCGTAACTACTTGGCACAGAACGCCATCACTGCGGCTGAATCAGGGGATTACAGCGAAGTGCGGCGGCTGCATGAAGTGCTTTCCAAGCCGTTTGAAGAACAGGCAGGAATGGAGCAGTACGCGCAGCGGCCGCCGGATTGGGGCAAGCATTTGGAGATCAGTTGTTCGTCGTGAGCGCCGCCAGGACGTCATAGTCCGCCTCGGATTGAGGCTTGGTCAGTAGCGATGAGACAAACGGCCAGTGCTCAATCGTGAGTTTCAGACCGTCGTTCATAGGTTGTCCTTCTATCTGATCTTGATAAACCGCATTGCCGGCTCCAGATTGAACCCATTGGCCACGCCTTAGGAGCCCCCGATGTCCGAACCTCTTGTAATACCCTGCCCGCATTGCAACGGCCTCAACCGGATCCCCGCTGAGCGCCTGGGTGACGCGCCCAAGTGCGGGCGTTGCAAGCAGCCGGTTTTGTTGAACAAACCCTTTGAATTGAAACAGGGCGACTACGCCAGCCAGATCAAGGGCGACCTGCCGTTGCTGGTGGATGTGTGGGCCGATTGGTGCGGGCCGTGCAAATCGTTCGCGCCGGTGTTTGAGCAGGCGGCCGGGCAATTGGAAGGCAAGTGCCGGTTGGCCAAGCTGGACAGCGAGGCCAACCAGCAGTTGTCGGCGCAGTTGGGGATTCGCTCGATTCCCAGTTTGATCCTGTTCAAGAATGGCCGGGAAGTGGCGCGCCAGAGCGGGGCGTTCCCGCTGCCGCAGTTGATGAACTGGTTGCGTAGCCAAGGCGTGTAACTCGGTCAAAATGTGGGAGCTGGCTTGTCGGACCGCCGCACCGCTGCGATGGCGCCAAATCGGTGCGCCTGATCACCGAGGTGCCTGCATCGCAGGCAAGCCAGCTCCCACATTGATTGCATTTCAGAGTGAGGTTAGTGGAGCCTCGCGGTCCATCATCTGGCCGACCAGCAGTACGCCGAGTTCGCTCAATTGGTGGATGGCCAAAGCCACGTCGCGGTGCTCGCCGGTGAGGTCGTTGGACAGGTTGAGTAGCAAGGTGCGCACGGAAGAGAAGGTTTCGTAGCTGTTGAGGACGAGGGTCGGTGGGGAGGTTGGGCGCAACGGTATAAAGGTTAAGCATGGATCGTCTCCGAGTAGGGGACGTCTCACCACGGGCTACTAAACCCGACCACTGAACATTCAGCGGCCCGTGAACCTTAAGAGAAGCCCATCCAAACGCACAAGCCAGCGGATTCCGAGGCAGCTGAAGGCAACTGCGCAATACGACTATTTCCTTGCATGAATGCAGTCCAAATGTGGGAGCGGGCTTGCTCGCGAATGCGGTGTGTCAGTCAGCACATTGGGTACTGATCCACCGCTTTCGCAAGCAAGCCCGCTCCCACATGGAGTTCTGTTGCGCCTGTAAGGTCACGCGCTTTCCAGCAGGTTATGCAACTCCACAAACTGCTGCGTTAATTTGTGACGCGGGTCGAGATGTATCAGCGGTTTGTTCTGTTGGTGCGACTCGCGCATGCGCACGGAGCTGGCCAGGTACACCGGCAATACCGGCAAGCCTTCGGCAATCAACTCATCAAGCATTTGCTGCGGCAAACTCGCACGGGCCTGGAACTGGTTGACCACGATGCCTTCGACTTCCAGGCCTTCGTTGTGGTCTTCCTTGAGCTCTTCGATTTCAGCCAGCAAACCATACAGTGCCTGACGCGAGAAGCTGTCGCAATCGAACGGAATCAGCACGCGATCAGCCGCGATCAACGCTGAAACCGCGTAAAAATTGAGTGCCGGCGGCGTATCCAGGTAGATCCGGTCATAATCTTCGCTCAACTCATCCAGCAGCTTTCGCAACTTGTTGATCTTATGCTTGGCCTCGAGCTTCGGCTGCAGGTCCGCCAACTCTGCGGTCGCGGTGATGACATGCAGGTTGTCGAACGGCGTTTCGTAGATATCCACCTTGTTCTTCTTCGAAAACGGCCCGGAAGACAGGGTCTGCTTGAAAAAATCCGCGATCCCCATAGGAATGTCGTCGCCGGTCAGCCCGGTGAGGTACTGGGTTGAGTTGGCCTGTGCATCGAGGTCCACCAACAGGGTTCGATAGCCTTCACTGGCACTGACTGCCGCCAGGTTGCAGGCGATGCTGGACTTGCCGACGCCGCCTTTCTGATTGAACACCACACGCCGCATGGGAAAACCTCTGTGTATCAATGAATGTCCGAGTGTAGAGGGCAAAAGCGACTGTTAGCTACCTTGTTCCTCCACGCATGACTGCCTCACGGAACCATTGCCGGCCAGAGTGTCATACGCAGCCGACAAGGTATAAAGAACGGTCCGACAACGTATGCAGCGAGACGTAAAGGACAATCGGTGAATTCTTCCGACTATTTTGTAATCAGCCGTGCACAATTCATTACCAATGTTTGCTAGAACCCCACGGCACCGGGATAATGCGCGCCATTCGGCTATCGTTCCCTGTCCCTGTATCGGGGGCCAACGGCTGCACATGGAAGCCCGCAGGGGCGGGATACCTTCTCAGTGATCACTTTCAACATCGCGCAATGGCGCGCCTGGGCCCCAGGGCTCGATAGCGTGGACGACTGGCATGCATGGTGCCACGCCCCGGTGTTGCTGCCCGTAAGCCAGGCATCCCCCGACGTGTCTTTCCTGCCGGCCATGCAGCGCCGCCGCCTGAGCCGCCTGGCGCGCATGGCGTTCAGCGTAGGCTGGCCGTTGGCCGAGGGCCTTGAGGAGCTGCCCCTGGTGTTTGTGTCCCGGCACGGCGAAACCCCGCGCACCCTCGACATCCTCAGCGACCTGGCCAACGACCAGCCGCTGTCGCCAACCCAGTTCAGCCTGTCGGTGCACAACGCGGTGATTGGCTTGTGGTCGATTCTGCGCAATGAGACCAGCGAAATGACTGCCCTCGCGGCCGCCGGCGATGGTCTGGAGCACGGCATACTCGAAGCCGCCGCGCTGCTCAACGAAGGCGCTCCGGCGGTATTGCTGGTAATTACCGAAGAACAGGCGCCCGACGCCTATGCCAGCTGGATCGTTGATGTGCCCTTCCCCTACGCCGTTGGCCTGCTGCTCACACCTGGCGACGAGTGGCAAATGGAACTGAATGGCAGCGCGGTCCAACTCACTCAAACCCAGTGGCCCCACGCCCTGAACCTGCTGCGCACCCTGCTCACCGAACAGGTCGCCTGCCAACACGCCTGGAAGAACCGCGTATGGAACTGGCAACGCAAGTCGTGACCGACAAACCACGGGACGCCTATTACTGGCGCCTGTTCGCCACCGCCGCCAGCTTCACGCTGTTCGGCGTCGGCGGGCTGTGCCTGCGCCTGCTGGTATTCCCGTTGCTCGGTTGCCTGCCGGGCAGCGCCGAAAAACACCAGCGCCGCGCCCGCCATACCATCAGTAAACTGTTCTGGTTCTTTATCCGCCTGATGCAGCGCGCCGGCGTGCTGACCTTCAGTATCGAAGGCGCCGAAAAACTCGGCCGTCCCGGCCAGATGATTGTCGCCAACCACCCCTCGCTGATCGACGTGGTGTTCCTGATCGGCCTGATGCGTCAAACCAACTGCGTGGTCAAGCAGAGCCTGTTTCAAAACCCGTTCACCCGAGGCCCGGTACGGGACGCCGGCTACATCAGCAATGATGGCAGCGCGGACATGCTCGACGCCGCCGCCGACGCCCTGCGCGCGGGCCAGACCCTGATCATCTTTCCCGAAGGCACCCGCACCACGCCCGGCGCCACACCCGCCTTTCATCGCGGTGCCGCCGCCATTGCGCTGCGGGGTGCGACAATCATCACCCCCGTGGTGATCAAGGTCAGTCCCACCACCTTGACCAAGGCCGAACCCTGGTATCGCATCCCCAAGCGCCGTTTTCACTTCAGTTTGCGCGTAGGTGCCGATATAGAACCACAGGCGTTCGCAACACGGGGGCCCGCGCCCCAGGCCTCACGCAAGCTCAACGATTACCTGCATGACTATTTTATTAAGGAGCTCGCCGAAGATGAGCGACCAACACCGCCTTGAGCACGACATAAAGATGCTGATCATCGAGGCCCTGGGCCTGGAAGACATCAGTGTCGACGACATCGACAGCGAGCAAACCCTGTTCGGCGAAGGCCTCGGCCTGGATTCGGTAGACGCCCTGGAACTGGGCCTGGCGATCCAGAAAAAGTACGGCATCAAAATCGATGCCGACGCCAAGGACACCCGCAATCACTTCACCAACGTGGCCTGCCTTGCGGCGTTCGTCACAGCCAGACAGGCAGCTTGAGACCGGACCATGCAAACTCGTGACGATATTTTCAACACCCTGCGCGACGCCTTGGTGGAACTGTTTGAACTGGAGCCTGCCCGCGTCACCCTTGACGCCAACCTGTACCAGGACCTGGAAATCGACAGCATCGACGCCGTGGACTTGATCGACCATATCAAGCGCCAGACCGGCAAGAAGATCGCCGCCGAAGAATTCAAGGCGGTGCGTACCGTGAACGACGTGGTTGAGGCGGTGTACCGCCTGGTCCAACCGGCCGCATGAGCCGGCTGATTGGCCTTGGCCTGTTGCTGGCGGGGCTGCTGTACCCCTTTGCGGTGTATTTCGGCACCGAGCACTTTGCGCCATGGCAGTTCGGCCTGTTGTTGGGCGGCCTGTGGCTGCTGCGCGCGCTGACCGCCGCACGACGCCCCGGCAGCCGTTGGATGGCATCGGCGGTGATCGTGTTCTGCCTGGCGCTGGCCTGGTTCGACAGCCCGCAGCTGCTGCGCTGGTACCCGAGCCTGGTCAGCGCATTCATGTTGGCGTTGTTTGGCTTGAGCCTCAGGTACGGCCCGCCGATGGTCGAGCGCCTGGCGCGCATGACCGATCCGGTGTTGCCGCCCCACGCCGTGGTGTATACCCGCCAGGTGACCGTGGTGTGGAGCGTATTTTTTTTGTGTAATGGCCTGCTCGCCGCCGCCCTTACCCTGTGGGCGCCGCTGAGCTGGTGGACGTTGTACAACGGCCTGATCGCCTATGGGTTGATGGGGCTGTTGTTTGCCGTGGAATGGCTGGTACGACAAAGGGTTCGAGGCCGCGTATGAATGGGTTGAAACTTGAGCACTTGTTGCTTGAGCCGCTGCAACAGCGTTGGGTGACCACCGCACCTCAAATGAGCCACGCACAGCTGTGGGAGCAGGCCCTGAGCCTGGCGGCGGGGCTGCAGGCGCGGGGTATTCGGCGTCTGGCCGTGCACCTGGAAGATGCAGGCCTGCTGGCGATTGCCCTGCTGGGCGCCTGGCGCGCCGGGGTCAGCGTGCTGCTGCCCGCCGACCTGCAACCCCAGACCCGCCAACGCTGGGACGCGGTAGTCGATGCCTGGCTGACCGAAGCGGCCCACCTGGACGCGCTGTATCAAGCGCCGCTGAGCGCTGCCGTGCTCGACTTGGATGCCTGCCAACTGAGCCTGTGCACCTCCGGCTCCAGTGGCGAACCCAAGCGCATCGACAAGACCCTGCGCCAGCTGGCCAACGAAGTCGAAGCCCTGGAAACGCTGTGGGGCGCGGACCTTAAAGACGCCTGCATCATTGGCAGCGTCGCCACCCAGCATATCTACGGCTTGCTGTTCCGCGTGCTATGGCCGCTGTGCGCCGGTCGCACGTTTGTGCGCAAGCAACTGGCCTTCCCCGAGGATTTGCAGCGCGCCAGCCGCGAGCACACACGCTTTGCCTGGGTCGCCAGCCCGGCGCTGCTCAAGCGCATGGGCGACAACCTCGACTGGCCCGCGCTGAGCCAGGTGTCGCGGGTGTTTTCGTCCGGCGGCGCGTTGCCCGTGGAAGCCGCCGGCAGCCTGTACGACCGTTTGCAGCAATGGCCGACCGAAATCCTCGGCAGCTCGGAAACCGGTGGCATCGCCTGGCGCCAAGGCGCGCAGCCCTGGCAGCCTTTCGCGGATGTGCAACTGAGCCAGGACGCCGACGGCGCCCTGCGCATCGCTTCGCCCTACCTGCCCGCCGGGCATATCGAACACACCGCCGACGCCGCGCGCATCCATGCCGATGGCCGTTTCGAGCTGCTCGGGCGTCTGGACCGAATCGTCAAGCTGGAAGAAAAACGCATCTCCCTGCCCATGCTGGAGCAGGCACTGGTGGCCCACCCATGGGTCGCGGAAACCCGTCTGGGGGTGGTGCAGGAAAACCGCGCCTCCCTCGGCGCCCTGGTGGTGCTGAGCGCCGAGGGCTTGCATGCCCTGCGCAATCAGGGTCGGCGCGCACTCACCCAGACACTGCGCCAACATTTGAGCCAACATTGCGAAGCACTGGCGCTGCCGCGGCGCTGGCGTTTGCTGCGGCAATTGCCGCTGAACAGCCAAGGCAAGCTGCCCCAGGCCGACGTCGAGGCGCTGCTGCTGGCCTCCAGGCCGAAAGCGCCCGAAGTACTGGAACAAGCCGAAGCCGACGGCGAATGGACCTTGCAACTGAGCGTCCCGCCGGACCTCGCCTACTTCAGCGGGCACTTCCCGGTCACGCCGGTGCTGCCGGGGGTGGTGCAGGTGGAATGGGCATTCAACCTGGGCCAGCAACTGCTCGATTTGCCGCCGACCTTTGCCGGCATGGAAGTGCTCAAGTTTCAGCAATTGGTGCGCCCGGGTGATCACATCGAATTGCACCTGCGCTTTGACCCGGAACGCAGCAAGCTGTACTTCGCTTATCGCAACTGCGTTGCAGCCTGCTCAAGCGGCCGGATAGTGCTGGGAGAGGCCAAGTGAATAAGCTTTTGTGGCAAGCGGGCCCGCTCGGCACATATGCTGGTCCTGTCAGTGAGGGCCGCCATGCATAACCCCTGCGCCCTGATCCCGGTCTACAACCACGAAGCCGCCGTACCCGCCGTGGTCCACCGCCTGTTGAACAATGGCCTGCCCTGCCTGTTGGTCGACGACGGCAGCAGCCCGGCCTGCGCAGCGGTATTGGCGCAACTGGCGACGCTCGACAACGTCACCCTGCTGCACCTGCCCAGCAACCAGGGCAAAGGCGGCGCGGTGATGGCCGGTTTCCGCGAAGCCGCACGCCTGGGCTATACCCATACCCTGCAAGTGGACGCCGACGGCCAGCACGACCTGCGCGAAGTCGAGACGTTCCTCGACCTCTCGCGCAGGCATCCCGACGCGGTGATCTGCGGCTACCCTGAATACGACGACAGCGTGCCCAAAGGCCGCCTGTACGCGCGCTACCTGACCCACGTGTGGGTGTGGATCAACACCCTGTCGCTGCAGATTCGCGACTCGATGTGCGGCTTTCGCGTGTACCCGCTGGCGCCGGTGCTGGCACTGATGGACTCGGCCTACATTGGCACGCGCATGGATTTTGACTCCGATATCCTGGTGCGCCTGGCCTGGCGCAACCAGCCGATGCGCTGGCTGCCGACTCAGGTGCACTACCCCGCCGACGGCCTGTCGCACTTTCGCCTGTTCCACGACAACGTGCGCATCTCGGCGATGCACACCCGTCTGTTCTTCGGCATGCTGGTGCGTGCGCCGATGATCCTGTGGCGACGGTGGCAGGCATGAGCGACAGCACCAAACACTGGGCCGACCGCGAGGAACGCGGCAGCTACTGGCTGATGAAATTCACCGCGTTCGCCGCCAAGGTCTGCGGCCGCCGAGTCCTGAGCCCGGTGCTGTACGGCATCGTGTTGTACTTTTTCCTGTTCGGCCGCACCGCGCGCCGCAGCGCCTGGCAGTACCAACAGCGCCTGGCCGACTGGAGCGGGCGTGACGCGTTGCGCCCCACTCATTGGAAGGTCTTCGGTCAGTTCATGGCCTTTGCCGACTCGCTGCTCGACAAGCTCGACGTGTGGAACGGCAAGCTGCGCCTGGAACAGATCGAGATCAACGACCCGGCGCAATTGCGCGGGCAACTGCGTGGTGACCGCGGGCAGATGCTGGTGGGCGCGCACCTGGGCAACCTGGAAGTGTGCCGCGCCCTCGCCGAGATCGGTGAGCAAGTCACCATGAACGTACTGGTGCACACCAAACACGCCGAACAATTCAACCGCCTGCTGGGCGAAGCCGGGGCAACCCACTTGCGCCTGATCCAGGTCAGCGAACTGGATCCGGCCACCATGCTGCAGCTCAGCCAGCGCCTGGACGACGGTGAGTGGCTGGCGATTGCCGGCGACCGCGTGCCGCTGCACGGCGGGCGCACGGTGCGCGTAGACTTCCTCGGCCATGACGCCGCCTTCCCGCAGGGGCCGTGGCTGCTGGCCGGCCTGCTCAAATGCCCGGTGAACCTGCTGATGTGCCTCAAGCACGGGCGGCGCTATCGCCTGAGCATCGAGCCTTTCGCCGAGTCGATCGAATGGAAACGCAGCACCCGCGAGCAGGTCATTGCCCTGTGGACCGCGCGCTATGCCGCACGCCTGGGCCAGTTCTGCCTGGAAGCGCCCCAACAATGGTTCAACTTTTACCCTTTCTGGAAGACCGATGACCACGCATCTTGAGCCGGTAACCTTTGGCGAACGCGCATTGCGCATCGAAGACGTGCTGGCTTTGGCCAACCGTCAGGCGCCGACCCAATTGCAGGGCGATGCCGCGTATCGCCAGCGCATCGCCAAGGGCGCGCAGTTTCTCGATTCGCTGCTGGACAAGGAAGGCGTGATTTATGGCGTGACCACCGGCTATGGCGACTCCTGCGTGGTGGCCGTGCCGTTGCAGCATGTCGAGGCCTTGCCGCGTCATCTGTATACCTTCCATGGGTGCGGCCTGGGCAAGCTGCTCGATGCCCAAGCCACCCGGGCGGTGCTGGCCGCGCGGTTGCAGTCGCTGTGTCACGGCGTGTCCGGCGTACGCGTGGAGTTGCTCGAGCGCCTGCATGCATTCCTCGAACACGACGTGTTGCCGCTGATTCCGGAAGAGGGTTCGGTAGGCGCCAGCGGTGACTTGACGCCGCTGTCCTACGTAGCCGCGACGCTCTCCGGCGAGCGTGAGGTGATGTTCCGTGGCGAACGCCGCCAGGCCGCCGATGTGCATCGCGAACTGGGCTGGGAACCGCTGGTGCTGCGCCCCAAGGAAGCCCTGGCGCTGATGAACGGCACCGCAGTGATGACCGGCCTGGCCTGCCTGGCCTTCGCCCGCGCCGACTACCTGCTGCAACTGGCCACGCGCATCACCGCGTTGAACGTGGTGGCGCTGCAAGGCAACCCGGAACATTTCGATGAGCGCCTGTTCGCCGCCAAGCCGCACCCGGGGCAGATGCAAGTTGCCGCATGGCTGCGCAAGGACCTGGCGATCGACGCGCCGACCGCGCCGCTGCATCGCCTGCAGGACCGTTACTCGCTGCGTTGCGCACCCCATGTGCTCGGCGTGCTGGCCGACAGCCTGAACTGGCTGCGTTCCTTCATCGAGATCGAGCTGAACAGCGCCAACGACAACCCGATCATCGACGCCGAAGAAGAACGCGTGCTCCACGGTGGGCATTTTTACGGCGGGCACATCGCCTTTGCCATGGACAGCCTCAAGACCCTGGTTGCCAACGTTGCCGACCTGCTCGACCGCCAGCTCGCACTGCTGGTGGACGTGCGCTACAACCATGGCCTGCCGAGCAACCTGTCCGGTGCCCCGGCCGACCGCGCAATGATCAACCATGGCTTCAAGGCCGTGCAGATCGGCACCAGCGCCTGGACCGCCGAAGCGCTGAAAAACACCATGCCGGCCAGCGTGTTCTCGCGCTCCACCGAGTGCCATAACCAGGACAAGGTCAGCATGGGCACCATCGCCGCCCGCGATGCGATCCGCGTGCTGGAACTGACCGAGCAAGTCGCCGCCGCGACGTTACTCGCCGCCAACCAGGGCGTGTGGCTGCGCGCCCAGGCCGAGGATGCGCGGCCACTGCCGCCGGCGCTGGCGACGATGCACGAAGCACTCGCCAAAGACTTCCCGCCGGTCATCGAAGACCGCGCCCTGGAAGGCGAACTGCGCCTGTGCCTGCAACGCATCGCTGAGCAACACTGGAGGCTGCATGCGTAGCCAGGGCGTGCTGCATTGCGACACTGAAATCCTCGTGCCGTTTTTTGACGTCGACACCATGAACGTCGTCTGGCACGGGCATTACGTGAAATACCTGGAAGTGGCGCGCTGCGCGCTGCTGGACAAGATCGGCCACAACTACACAGCGATGCTCGAGTCCGGCTATGCCTGGCCGGTGATCGACATGCAGCTGCGCTATGTGCGCGGCGCGGTGTTCGGCCAGACCATCAACGTACGCGCAAGCCTGGTGGAATGGGAGAACCGCTTGAAGGTCAATTACCTGATTACCGATGTGGCCAGCGGCGAGCGGTTGACCCGTGCCAGCACCGTGCAGGTGGCGGTGGAAGTCGCGACCCGCGAGATGCAGCTTGCCTCCCCAACCGTATTCACAAACGCCGTAGAGAGAGCCTTGAAATGAGATCCCCTGTGGGAGCGGGCTTGCTCGCGAAGATCGTCAACGATATCACTGGGTACCTGACACACTGCGGCGCTCTCAAGTCCTTCGCGAGCAAGTCGAATCGTCGCACCGCCGCTCCCACATTGATCGCGTTAATTCTGTTGTTGACTAATACAGGCCTGGCCCATGCTTTCGACCTGCAGCAACTCAGCGACCAACTCGCAAAACCCACCGTCATCCACGGCAACTTCACCCAAGAAAAACACCTGCGCGCTCTGCCCCAGCCCCTCGTCAGCAAAGGCACCTTCGTCCTGGCTAAAGACCATGGCCTGCTGTGGCTGCTCAAAACCCCGCTGCAGCAGGACTACCGCATCAGCGCCCAGGGCATTGCCCGGCGTGACGCCAATGGCTGGCAATTGCTGCCGAACAAGAGCGCCGGCGCCGAACAGAACCGCCTGTTCCTCGCCGTGCTCCAGGGCGACAGCAGCGGCTTGCAGCGTGACTTCGACCTGCAACTGCAAGGCGAGGCCAAACAGTGGACATTGACCCTGGTGCCGCGCTCGCTGCTGCTCAAGCAAGTCTTCACCCAGATCAATATCGACGGCGGCGAACTGGTGCAGAAAATCGAACTGCTGGAAACCCAGGGCGACAGCACCCTACTGCGCATGCTGGACAGCACGGCGAGCCAACCCTTGACTGACGCGGAGCAACACGACTTTGCCCAGTGAGCGCCTGCTGCCGCGCCTGTTCCTGATCCTGCTGGTCGCCATGCTGGCCCTGGCCGGCTGGCAGTGGCGTCACGGTGCGCCGTTGTCGGCCAACCTGATGGAACTGGTGCCGGGCAGCACGCCGGATGCGCTGGAACAGCAAGCCGAACAACGCATGCAAGAACCGCTGAACCGCGAAATGCTGGTGCTGGTCGGGCATGCCGACCGCCAGCAAGCCGTGGCCGTGGCCCAACAATTGGGCGAGCGCTGGCAGGCCAGCGGGTTGTTTGAAAAGGTGCAATGGAACCTGCAAGCCGACTTGCCGGCACTGCGCGAGCAATTGCTGCGCGGACGCCTGGCCATGCTCTCGGCCAAGGATCGCGAGCAGCTGATCGAGCACCCTGACGCGTTTATCCAACAGCGCGTACAGGCGTTGTACGACCCCTTTACCGGTTTCAGCCTGGTGCCCAGCCAGGACGACTGGCTGGGCCTGACCGGGCGCATCCAGAACAGCCAGCCGCAGCGCGGCGCCGTGCAGCTGGATATCGGCAGCGGCGCGTTGATCGCCGATGCCGACGGCAAAAACTGGGTGTTGCTGCGCGCGCGCACCACCGGCAATGCCTTCGATATGAAACTGCCGCTGCAGGTGGCGGACCTGCTCCAGGCCAGCCGCGAGCAGGCCGCCGGGCACGGCGCCCAATTGCTCGCCGCCAGCGGCTTGCTCTACGCCGCCAATGGTCAGCAGCAGGCCACCCGGGAAATCACCTGGGTCGGCGGCGGCGCGACCATCGGTATCCTTTTGCTGTTGTTGCTGGCGTTCCGGCGCTGGCGCGTACTGCTGGCCTTTGTGCCGGTGCTGGTGGGCATGCTGTTTGGCGCGGTGGCCTGCGTGGCGTTGTTTGATCACATGCACGTAATGACACTGGTGCTGGGCTCCAGCCTGATCGGCGTGGCGGTGGACTACCCGCTGCATTACCTGTCGAAAAGCTGGAGCCTACGGCCATGGCGCAGTTGGCCGGCGTTGCGCCTCACGCTGCCAGGCTTGAGCCTGAGCCTGGCGACCAGTTGCATCGGGTATCTGGCGCTGGCCTGGACGCCGTTCCCGGCCTTGACGCAAATAGCGGTGTTCTCTGCCGCTGGGTTGGTCGGCGCCTACCTGTGCGCCGTGTGCCTGCTGCCGGCATTGCTCAAGGGCGTGGAGCTGCGCCCGGCGCAATGGCCGCTGCGCATCGCCGAAGGAATGTGGCGCGCGCGTGCATCCTTGCTCAAGCGCGTGCCGAGCCCGGTATTGCTGGGGGCGCTGCTGCTGTTTTGCGCAGGTGGCTTATGGCACTTGAACAGCAAAAACGATATCCGCCAATGGATCGGCGCACCGCCGCAATTGCTGCAGGAAGCCCAGGCCGTGGCGCGCATTACCGGGTTCCAGCCCACCAGCCAGTTCTTTCTGGTGCGCGCAGACACCCAGCAGCAGTTGCTGGAGCGCCAGGCTGCGTTGGCGCAGCGCCTGGACCCACTGGTGAACATGGACAAACTCAAGGGTTACCTGGCGCTCAATCAATTGGTCAGCCTGCCCGCAGAGCAACAACAATTGCGCGATGCGCTGGACCAACTGCCGCAACACTGGCAGCCGCTGCTTGACCTGGGCGTGCCTGCCAGCGCGCTGCACGCCGAAGTTGCAAGGTTGCAGGCTCTGCCCACCGAAGACATCGACGCCGCGCTGATAGGCCCGCTGGCCGAACCTTGGCGCACCCTGTGGCTTGGCCCGATTGAAGGTGGCGTGGCGGCCATGGTCAGCCTGCAAGGCTTGAACAACCCGGCGCTGCTACGGGTGCAAGCATTGGACTTACCGGGTGTGCAGTTGGTGGACCGTCTGGGCGATTTGAACCGGGTGTTCGCCGACACGCAAATCAGCGCCGCCGAGTTGAAACTGATGTCCTGTGTTTTGATCGTACTGCTGCTGATCCTGCCGTTCGGTTTTGGCGGGGCCTTGCGCATCGTCGCCCTGCCGCTGCTGGCGGCGCTGTGCAGCCTGGCCAGCCTCGGCTGGCTGGGCCAGCCGCTGACGCTGTTCAGCCTGTTCGGCTTGCTGCTGGTCACGGCTATCAGCGTCGATTATGCGATCCTGATGCGCGAGCAGATCGGCGGCCCCGCGGTCAGCCTGTTGGGAACCTTGCTGGCGGCGCTGACGACCTGGTTATCGTTTGGCCTGCTGGCGGTGTCCAGCACGCCGGCGGTGAGTAATTTCGGCCTATCGGTCAGCCTGGGCCTGGCATTCAGCTTTATGCTGGCGCCCTGGGCCGGACAACAGAAACACGCCTTATGAATGTGATTATCGCCAGAACGGCAAGGAGCCCTCGTGCCCACAGTTGAAATGGAACGTCGCCAGGTGGTGGTGATCGGTGCCGGTCCATCCGGGGCCATCGCCGCCGCGCTGCTCAAGCGCAATGGGCATGATGTATTGATCATCGAGCGCCAGCATTTCCCACGGTTCTCGATTGGCGAAAGCCTGCTGTCCCACTGCATCGACTTTATCGAAGAAGCCGGCATGCTCGAGGCCGTGCAGGCCGCGGGTTTCCAACTGAAAACCGGCGCCGCGTTCGCCTGGGGCGAGCGCTACAGCGCGTTTGACTTCGGCGACACCTTCAGCCACGGCAAGCCCACCACCTTCCAGGTGCAGCGTGGCGAGTTCGACAAGTTGCTGGCCGATCAGGCCGCGCTGCAGGGCGTGGAGATCCGCTACGGCGAAACCATCGTCGGCGTCGATTTCAAGGGCGAGTGCCGCTACCTGCACGTTCGCCGTGAGAACGGCAGCGAGTACCATCTCAAGGCCAAATTCGTGCTCGACGCCAGCGGCTACGGCCGTGTGCTGCCGCGCCTGCTCGACCTGGACGTGCCGTCGGACTTCCCGGTGCGCCAGGCGGTGTTCACCCACGTTGAAGACCGGATCGAACACCCAGGCTTCGACCGCACCAAGATCCTGGTCACGACTCACCCGACCCAGCGCGATATCTGGTTCTGGACCATTCCGTTCAGTAACGGCCGCTGCTCGGTCGGCGTGGTCGCGGCCAAGGCGCATTTCGAAGGCCGTGACACTGACCTCGACGCCTGCCTGCGCGGCTTTATCGACGAAACCCCGAGCCTGTCCGGCGTGCTGGACAACGCCGTGTGGGATACGCCGGCGCGGACCATCGGCGGCTACGCGGCCAATGTCAAAACCTTGCACGGTCCGGGTTTTGCGCTGCTGGGCAACGCCGCGGAATTTCTCGACCCGGTGTTTTCGTCCGGCGTGACCATTGCCATGCGCTCGGCGAGCATGGCGGCCGGCGTGCTGCATCGTCAGCTCAAAGGCGAAACCGTGGACTGGCAAACCGAGTTCGCCGAGCCCTTGAAGCGCGGCGTCGAAACCTTCCGATGCTACGTCGAGGGCTGGTACGCCGGAACCTTCCAAGATGTGATTTTTCATCCCGGCAGCTCGCCGGAGATTCGGCGCATGATCAGCGCGATCCTTGCCGGGTACGCATGGGATGAGCGCAACCCGTTCGTGAGCGAGCCCAAGCGACGGTTGCGGATGTTGTCGGAAATCTGTGCGAGTGAGCCGGTATGAGCAGCGCACCGCTGGAAAAAACCTGCTTGAGCGGCAACTACGTCGAAGAAACCCGGTTCGGCTTCTGGTTCCTGCGCAGCCACACCTGGCAGCACCGCGTGTTGCGCGTAGCGATCAACGACCTGCGCAACCTGTTTACCGAGCCGCTGCCCCAGGCGCCGGTGCTGCTCGACGCCGGTTGCGGCCAGGGCAAATCCTTCACGCTGCTGCACCAAGTGTTCGCGCCTGGGCGGCTGATCGGCCTGGACGCCGATCTTCACAGCCTCGAGTTGAGCCGTGAAGAAGCGACGCGCCAGGGCCTGGCCGTCGAGCTGATCGGCAGCGACTGCGCCACGTTGCAAGTGCCGGACGCCAGCGTCGATATCCTGTTCTGCCACCAGACCTTCCACCATCTGGTTGAACAGCATCGTGCACTCAAGGAGTTTTACCGCGTGCTCAAGCCGGGGGGTTACTTGCTGTTTGCCGAGTCCACCGAAGCCTATATCGATACCTGGGTGATCCGTTGGCTGTTCCGCCACCCGATGCACGTGCAGAAAAGCGCCGAGCAATACCTGCAGATGCTCCGCGAGCAGGGTTTTGAATTCGGCCCGCAGAACGTCTCGTACCCGTACCTGTGGTGGAGCCGCTCCAGCGACTTCGGCCTGTTGGAGCGCTGGGGCCTGCGCAAGGCGCCACCGGTGGGCCAGCGCGAAGAAACCCTGGTCAACTGCGTGGCACGCAAACCGTTGGCGAGTGCCGCGCCATGATGCGCATGCTGTTGATCGGCTGCCTGATGCTGCTGGGCGCCTGCGCCAGCCAGCCACCGCTGCCCGGGAACCCCCCAACCCTGGCGTTGCCGCTGCAACTGCACGTGCAACGCCTGGCCGACGGCCAGAGCCAGGATTGGTTGCTGGTGATCCAGCGCGAAGGCGGCGGCATTCGCTGGTCGATGATGGACCCGCTGGGCATCCCCCAGGCCCGGCAAAAACTGATCGATGGCCAGTGGCAGGCCGATGGCCTGCTGCCGCCCAACCCCCAGGCGCGCGAGCTGTTTGCCGCGTTGCTGTTTGCGTTGACCTCGGCCGATGATGTGCGTGCGCTGTATCCCGGCACCCAGGCCAGGGACCTGACGCGGACCCTGCCGGGCCATTGGCAGATCGTGTATCAGTCTTCCGAAGTCTTTAGCGTGAACATGAGCGGGCAGCCGTTGAGCTACCGCGTCACGCCACTCGGAGTTGACCGATGACCGCCTACCTCAACGCCCTGGGCGTCATCTGCGCCCTTGGCCGTGGCCAGGTTGAAGTCAGCCGCCGCCTGTTTGCCGGTGACTGCTCGGGCATGCGCGCCGAGAGCGGCTGGGTGCCGGAGCGCGAATTGCCGGTAGCCGGTGTGCACGGCGACTTGGCGGCCATCCCGGCGCAATTGGGCCAGCAACGCAGCCGCAATAACCAACTGCTGCTGGAAGCGGCGTTGCAGATCGAGGGTGAGATCCGCCGCGCCATCCAGACTTACGGCGCCTCACGGGTCGGCGTCGTGCTCGGTACCAGCACGTCGGGCATCGACGAAGCCAGTCGCGGGATGGCCCAGTACCTGCGGGAACACCAGTTCCCGGGCGACTACGACTATCAGCAACAGGAACTCAGCGCCCCGGCCAACTTCCTGGCTGACTGGCTGCAACTGAGCGGCCCGGCCTATGTGATCTCCACGGCCTGCACCTCCAGCGCCCGCGCGCTGATGAGCGCCCAACGCCTGTTGGACCTGGGCCTGTGCGATGCGGTTATTTGCGGCGGCGTCGACAGCCTGTGCAAGCTCACCCTCAATGGCTTCAGCGCATTGGAAGCCGTGTCGAACCAGCGCTGCAACCCGTTTTCAGTGAACCGCAACGGCATTAACATCGGCGAGGCGGCCGTGCTGTTCCTGATGACCAAGGAGCCCGCGCCCATCGTCCTGCTGGGCAGCGGCGCCAGCTGCGATGCGCACCATATCTCCGCGCCTGAACCCACCGGCAAAGGTGCGTTGCAGGCGATGCGCAAGGCGCTCGCCAGTGCCAGGCTGCAGCCCGAAGCGATCGGCTACCTGAACCTGCACGGCACCGCCACCCAGCATAACGACGCCATGGAAAGCCTGGCCGTCGCCAGCCTGTTCCCGCAAGGCGTGGCTTGCTCGTCGACCAAACCCATGAGCGGCCATACCCTGGGCGCAGCCGGCGCGCTGGAAGCGGCGTTCTGCTGGTTGAGCCTGGTTCACAACCGCCTGCCGCCGCATGTCTGGGACGGCCAGGCCGACCCGCTGCTGCCTGCCTTGCAGTGGGCGCAGGCCGGAGCCGGCCTGGAAAAACGCTGCCTGATGAGCAACTCGTTTGCCTTCGGCGGCAACAATGTCAGCCTGATTATCGCAGAGGCCCCATGATCAATTGGCCACTCGCCGAACTGCTGCCCCATGCCGGCGACATGATCCTGATCGACCAGGTGCTGTCGTTTGACGAAGAGCAGATTCATACCCGAACCACCGTCCAGCCCGGCGGCCTGTTCAACCGCGCGGACGGCAGCCTGCCGGCCTGGGTCGGCATCGAATTGATGGCGCAGAGCGTCGCCGCCTATGCCGGTTGCCGCGCGCGCCAGAAAGGCGAAGCCGTGGAACTGGGCTTCCTGCTCGGTACACGTAAATTCGAGTGCAACGTGGAGCACTTTCCCGCTGGCGCCGAACTGACGATCCACGGCCTGCGTTCCCTGGAAGACGACAACGGCATGGGTGTGTTCGAATGCCACCTGACCGGCAACGGCATCCAGGCCAGCGCCCGCTTGAATGTATTTCGACCGCCCCAGGCGGCCAACTATTTAGCTGAATCGAAGGACGAAACGTCATGACTGAATCCGTACTGGTCACCGGCTCCAGCCGTGGCATCGGCCGCGCCATCGCGCTGCGCCTGGCCCAGGCCGGGCATGACATCGTGCTGCACTGCCGCAGTGGCCGTGCCGAAGCCAACGCAGTGCAGGCCGAGGTCCAAGCGCTGGGCCGCCAGGCGCGAGTGCTGCAATTCGACGTGGCGGATCGCGCGCTTTGCAGGCAGATTCTTGAGGCCGATGTGGAGCAACATGGCGCCTATTATGGCGTGGTGCTCAATGCCGGCCTGACCCGTGACGGTGCCTTCCCGGCCTTGTCCGAAGATGACTGGGACGTGGTGATGCGCACCAATCTCGACGGTTTCTATAACGTGCTGCACCCGGTGATGATGCCGATGATTCGTCGCAAGGCGGCCGGGCGCATCGTGTGCATCACCTCGGTGTCCGGGTTGATCGGCAATCGCGGCCAGGTCAATTACAGCGCCTCGAAAGCCGGCCTGATCGGCGCGGCCAAGGCCCTGGCCATCGAGCTGGGCAAGCGCAAGATCACCGTCAACTGCGTCGCCCCCGGCCTGATCGACACCGCCATGCTGGATGAAAACGTGCCGGTCGAAGAGTTGATGAAAATGATCCCGGCACAACGCATGGGCACCCCGGAAGAAGTGGCGGGCGCGGTGAACTTCCTGATGTCGGCCGAGGCGGGCTATATCACGCGCCAGGTCCTGGCGGTGAATGGGGGATTGTGCTGATGAAGCGCGTCGTCGTCACCGGCATGGCCGGCATGACCTCCCTGGGGGGTGATTGGGACACCATTTGCGCCAACTTCCGCGCCAACCGCAGCGGCATCCGGCGCATGGACGAGTGGGACCGTTTTACCGAATTGAACACGCGCCTGGCCGGGCCGATCGACGACTTTGTCGTGCCTGCCCATTGGACGCGCAAACAACTGCGCAGCATGGGCCGCGTCTCGCGCCTGGCGGTGTGGGCGGCTGAACAGGCGTTGCAGGACGCCGGCCTGCTCGGCGACGAGTCGATCAAGGACGGACGCATGGGCGTGGCCTGCGGCTCGTCCACCGGCAGCACCGACGAGATCAAGGCGTTCGGAAACATGTTGCTCAATTCGGTGGCCGAGGGGCTGAATGCCAATTCTTATGTGCGCATGATGCCGCACACCACGGCGGCGAATATCAGCATCTTTTTCGGCCTCACCGGGCGGCTGATTCCCACGTCCAGCGCCTGCACCAGCGGCAGCCAAGGCATCGGCTATGCGTATGAAGCGATCAAGTTCGGCCGCCTGCCGTTGATGCTGGCCGGTGGCGCCGAAGAGCTGTGCCCTACCGAAGCCATGGTGTTCGACGCGCTCTACGCCACCAGCCTGAAGAACGATGCCCCGCAAACCAGTCCACGCCCCTATGACAGCGGCCGCGATGGCCTGGTGATCGGCGAAGGCGGCGGCATGCTGGTGCTCGAAGAACTGGAACATGCCCTGGCTCGCGGTGCGCATATCCACGCCGAGCTGGTCGGCTTCGGCAGCAACGCCGACGGCCAGCACACCACGCGTCCGGAACAGAAAACCATGCGCCGCGCGATGGAGCTGGCCCTGGAAGATGCCGGGCTTGAGCCTGGCGCAATCGGCTACGTGAATGGTCATGGCACCGCTACCGACCAGGGCGATATCGCCGAAACGCTGGCCACCAGCAGCCTGTTCGGCAGCCGCATGCCGATCAGTTCGCAGAAGAGCTTTCTGGGCCATACCTTGGGCGCCTGCGGTGCGCTGGAGTCCTGGTTCAGCATCGAGATGATGAACCGCAACCAGTACGTGCACACCTTCAACCTGGATGCGGTCGACCCGCAATGCGGCGAACTGGACTACGTGCAAGGTGAATTCCGCGAGATGCACCACGACTACGTGATGAACAACAACTTTGCCTTCGGCGGCGTCAACACTTCGCTGATCTTCCGCCGCTGGTCCTGACTTTTTAATCGATTGGAGAATACGGAATGTCTTCCTTGCTACGCGCGACCCTGATCACTCTGGCCCTGCTGACGACAGCCGGCTGCACCAGCAAACCGATCCTCAATACCCAGCACGACCTGCCGGCCAACGCTCAGGTCACTGAAGAAAAAATGAAACAGGTGATCGTCAACGCCCTGCAAAAACGCGAATGGACGGTACAGCGCCTGAGCCCGCAACTGGTGCAGGCCGAGATCACCGTGCGTAATCAGTATTACGCGGCCATCGACATCCGCTATACCCGCAACAGCTACGCCATCACCTACCGCGACAGCCGACAGCTGGGCTACAAGGACGGCAAGATCCATCGCAACTACAACCGCTGGGTGAACAACCTGGACAGCGACATCATGGCGGGCTTGCGCAGCAATGGTGTGAGTGGGGAGGCGGGGTCGGCGGCGCAGTTGTTTGAGCAGACCGGGACTACCAAGTAGAACTGAGACGCTCAAGATTCAGAAACGACAAAGGGCGCCTCTCGGCGCCCTCTTCACAAACAGGTTGGCTTGTCATCGCCTCGTCCTGCCTGGCTCTGCGATGGCTGGTTGCCCAGGATCCTCAGAGTCTCACAAGCCCCTTTCGGGAACTTGGGCAGTATGCCTGAAAACAGCTTAACGGCAACCCGTGGCAAAATGCCGTTCATCCCTCAATGCAGCCCCAGCGCACTGCGCACCGCCGCCTTTATTGCTAAGAATTGATCATAGGTGAGTTCAGCGATTTTGTAAGTTCGTTTGCCGTGACGATCCTTGCTTTTGATCCGGTCGAGCCTGCCCAGGCTGACAGTCGCCACAATGTCACATTTTGCCCAGCAGACAGGGCTTGCTCCTTGAAGATGACTATCGAGCTGCAAGTGGTGCTCCAAGACCGTCTGCGGCGCAGTGGTGCTCAGTGGCACAACCGTCACCAGCAACTTATTGGTTCGGTGCTTGCGTACCACGATGACCGGTCGGATCTTTATGATTTCCGGGACCTCATAGCCTCGAAAATCACACATCAACACGCTGCCCTCCTTGGGCTGATAGAGAAGTGCCATCCATATCACTCGCTTGAGAAAAAGCGATTCTGCGTAACTTTTCGGCGAATAACTAAGCCGGTTGCGTTACCTGATATGTGTCCGCGCTACAGCACTGCCTTACGCGTCAACAACTCCACAAACGCCTTCGCCATGGGCGTCTGCGCGCCCTTGCGTTGCACCAGCCACACCGCCGTCACCGCCTCGGGGTCGAGCAACGTGCGATACACCACGCCGTCGATCCGGATGCGTTGGTATGACGCCGGCAACACCGATACGCCCAATCCCGCCGCCACCAGACCGATGATGGTCATCGCCTCCCCCGCCTCCTGGGCGATGTGGGGGCTGAAGCCGGCGTCACGGCACAGGCTGAGCAACTGCGCATACAGGCCGCTGCCGTAGGCGCGCGGGAAAAACACGAACGGCTCCTGCGCCAGTTGCGTCAGGTGCACGCCACGCTCGCTCCCCTCCGCCAGCGGGTGGCCGGCATTCAACACCGCCACCAGCGGCTCGCGCATCAGCTCGACCACGCTCAGCGAGTCCGGCAACGGCAGCGGTCGCATCAGCCCCACCTGGATCGACTCATCCACCAGCGACTCGGCCACTTCCGTGCTGCTCATCTCCTGAAGGTTGAGGTGCACCGCCGGGAAAGCCTGGCGAAACGCGAAGATCGCCTGGGGAATGCTGGCATTGAACGGTGCCGACGAGGTGAAGCCGATCTTCAACTCGCCCAGCTCACCCAGCTGTGCACGACGCGCCACATCCGCCGCCTTGTCGACCTGGGCCAGCACCAGCCGTGCCTCGTGCAGGAACAACCGGCCCGCTTCGCTCAGCTCGACCCGACGATTGGTACGTTCAAATAACCGCGCACCCACTTGATGTTCCAGCGCCTGGATCTGCTGGCTCAGCGGCGGCTGCGAGATGCCCAGCACCTGCGCGGCGCGGCCGAAATGCAGTTCTTCGGCAACGGCGATGAAGTAACGCAAGTGACGCAGTTCCATACCCACCTCATTAGGTCGTCAAAGCTATCAAACAGGTCGAACAATATATTGGAAAGAATCATTAGCCAGCTATATTCTTTTTCTCATTGCCGCTCCTGGCACGCTCGTGCGCCCCGAGGTCCCCGTGAAAGTTGCTGTCGCTCCACTCGCTCAAGAACGCCCACCCACCGCTCTGGATGAAGTGGTGGCCCAGCTCAATGACGCGTACATCGAAAAAGGCACGCCGATGTTCATGCGCACGGTGCTGGCGCTGTTCTGCGGCGGTTTTGCCACCTTCGCCCTGCTGTATTGCGTACAGCCGATGATGCCGGCCTTGTCCCATGAATTTTCCATCAATGCGGCGCAGAGCAGCCTGATCCTGTCTGTGGCTACCGCGATGCTCGCGTTCGGCTTGCTGATCACCGGGCCGATTTCCGACCGGCTGGGACGCAAGCCGGTGATGGTCTGCGCACTGTTCTGCGCGGCACTGGCGACCATCGCCAGCGGCTTGATGCCCAATTGGGAAGGCATCCTGCTGATGCGTGCGCTGGTGGGCCTGTCGCTGAGCGGGCTGGCCGCCGTGGCCATGACCTACTTGAGCGAAGAGATTCACCCGCAGCACATCGGCCTGGCCATGGGCCTCTACATAGGAGGCAACGCGATTGGCGGCATGAGTGGACGCCTGATCATCGGCGTGCTGATCGACTTCGTCAGCTGGCACACCGCAATGCTGATCATCGGCGCCCTGGCGCTGGTCGCCGCCACGGTGTTCTGGAAAATCCTGCCCCAGTCGCGCAACTTCCGCGCCACCAGCCTCAAGCCGCGCAGCCTGCTGGACGGCTTTGTCATGCACTTCAAGGACGCGGGCCTGCCGTGGTTGTTCCTCGAAGCCTTCCTGCTGATGGGCGCGTTCGTGACCCTGTTCAACTACATCGGCTACCGCCTGCTGGCCGATCCTTATGACCTCAGCCAAGCCGTGGTTGGCCTGCTGTCGCTGGTGTACCTCTCGGGCATCTACAGCTCGGCGAAGATCGGCGCCCTGGCCGACCGCCTGGGCCGCCGCCGCGTGCTCTGGGCCACTATCGCGCTGATGCTCGCCGGCATGGCCCTGACCCTGTTCACCCCGCTTTGGCTGGTGGTGCCGGGCATGCTGGTCTTCACCTTCGGCTTCTTCGGCGCCCATTCGGTGGCCAGCAGCTGGATCGGCCGCCGCGCGGTGAAAGCCAAGGGGCAGGCGTCGTCGTTGTACCTGTTCTGCTATTACGCAGGATCGAGCATTGCCGGGACGGCGGGCGGGTTCTTCTGGCACTTCGGCGGGTGGAACGGGATTGGGGCGTTTATCGTGGCGTTGTTGATTGGCGCGTTGCTGGTGGCGTTGAGGTTGGCGAAGTTGCCGCCGTTGGGGCAAGCAGCGACTTGAGGTACCAGTACCGCCCAGGAAAAACCGCTTTACAGCGGTTTTTTTGCAACCGGCTTTCGCTTCATTCCAGTGACGACCGAGTCATTGGGCTTGCCCTAATGCCAGTCAGTTAAGGGAAACATCGCCCTCTGTAGGAGCGAGCTTGCTCGCGAAAAACGTCAACGATAACGCGTGCGTCCTGGATAAATGCGGCGCCTGTGAGTTCTTCGCGAGCAAGCTCGCTCCTACAAAGGCCTTAACTGAACGGCATTAGGGCTTGCCCCGCATTGGGCTGCGAGCCCTTGGACAGTTCGCCTGAATGTCCATGGGGGGTGACGACGTTGAGTAATTTGACTCTACTCATCATGCTCCACCAGATCGGCCAGGGACTTGAGATCGATGCGTTTATCGACAACGTCCAGGGCCATTCCCAGCGCAGAAATTACCCGGAACACGGTGTACATCGCGACGTTTTCACCTGCTTCAAGATCCATTATGGTCTTGCGGTTGCACTTGGCCCGCTCCGCCAGTTGCGCCTGGCTATAGCCTTTGGCGCGACGCAGCTGTCGTATTCTGTCACCCAACTCGGGTGGATTGGCCAGCAACATAATGTCACCCATAACGGACTTTAATGATTAAAAACGCCAGTATGTCCGTAATAACGGACATTGCGAATGCCTTATGTCCGTCGGTACCAAACAAAAACGCCCGGTATAACCCGAGCGTTTTCTATTGCGCGCCGATCACTCGTGATACTGCGCCGACAACTCATGCACCGCGCGCAGGAACGCGCCGGCGTGTTCCGGGTTCACTTCCGGGGTGATGCCATGGCCGAGGTTGAACACGTGCCCGGTGCCCTTGCCGTAGCTGGCGAGGATGCGCCCGACTTCGGTGCGGATCGCTTCCGGCTTGGCGTACAGCACGGTCGGGTCCATGTTGCCCTGCAGTGCAACGCGGTTGCCGACGCGCTGGCGGGCTTGGCCGATGTCGCAGGTCCAGTCCAGGCCCAGTGCGTCAGCACCGGCGTCGGCGATGCTTTCCAGCCACAGGCCGCCGCCCTTGGTAAACAGGATCACCGGGACCTTGCGGCCTTCGTGTTCACGGATCAGGCCGCTGACGATCTTGCGCATGTAGGCCAGGGAGAATTCCTGGTACGCCGCCGCCGAGAGGTTGCCGCCCCAGGTGTCGAAGATCTGCACCGCTTGCGCGCCGGCCATGATCTGGCCATTGAGGTACGAGGTGACCGACTGCGCCAGCTTATCCAGCAGCAGGTGCATGGCTTGCGGATTGTCGTAGAGCATGGCCTTGGTCTTGCGGAAGTCTTTCGACGAACCGCCTTCAACCATGTAGGTGGCCAGGGTCCAGGGGCTGCCGGAGAAACCGATCAGCGGTACGCGGCCATTGAGTTCACGGCGGATGGTGCTCACGGCGTCCATCACGTAACCGAGGTCTTTGTGCGGGTCCGGGATAGGCAGGGCTTCGATGTCGGCCAGGGTGCTGACGACTTTCTTGAAACGCGGGCCTTCGCCGGTTTCGAAGTACAGGCCTTGGCCCATGGCATCAGGGATGGTGAGGATATCGGAGAAGAGGATGGCCGCGTCCAGTTGCGGGTAGCGGTCCAGCGGCTGCAGGGTGACTTCGCAGGCGAACTCCGGGTTCATGCACAGGCTCATGAAGTCGCCGGCGTGGGCGCGGCTGGCGCGGTATTCCGGCAGGTAGCGACCGGCCTGGCGCATCATCCACACGGGGGTGACGTCCACGGGTTGCTTGAGCAGGGCACGCAGGAAACGGTCGTTCTTGAGGGCAGTCATGTCGGCATCCGCAAAAAAAGTGCGGGCATTTTCTCAGAGCGCGACGCAAAAGGCACGGAGTGAGCCGTGCCTTTTGTCTATCGGGTCAATTTGTCGCGGCTTTGAAAGCAGTGCAATACAAATGTGGGAGCGGGCTTGCTCGCGAAGGCGGTGGGTCAGTCAACGCATCTAGTGACTGATATACCGCCTTCGCGAGCAAGCCCGCTCCCACATTTTGATCCCATTTCAGGTCGGGATCGGGGTGGTCAGACTTGCAGGTAGTCCAGGATCCCTTCGGCGGCATTGCGGCCTTCGAAGATCGCCGTTACCACCAGGTCAGAACCGCGCACCATATCGCCACCGGCGAAGATCTTCGGGTTGCTGGTCTGGTGCTTGTACTGGCCTTGTTCCGGGGCGACGACGCGGCCCTGGCTGTCGGTCTGGATCTGGAACTGCTCGAACCACGGCGCCGGGCTTGGACGGAAACCGAAGGCGATGACCACGGCGTCGGCCGGGATGATCTCTTCGGAGCCCGGGATCGGCTCGGGGCTGCGACGGCCGCGGGCGTCCGGTTCGCCGAGACGGGTCTCGACCACCTTCACGCCTTCGACGCGGTCTTCACCGACAATGGCGATCGGCTGGCGGTTGTAGAGGAATTTCACGCCTTCTTCCTTGGCGTTCTTCACCTCTTTGCGCGAGCCGGGCATGTTGGCTTCGTCACGACGGTACGCACAGGTCACCGACTTGGCGCCCTGGCGGATCGACGTGCGGTTGCAGTCCATCGCGGTGTCGCCACCGCCGAGCACCACGACTTTCTTGCCTTTCATGTCGACGAAATCTTCCGGCGACTTTTCAAAGCCCAGGTTGCGGTTGACGTTGGCGATCAGGAAATCCAAAGCGTCGTACACACCCGGCAGGTCCTCACCGGCAAAGCCGCCCTTCATATACGTGTAGGTACCCATGCCCATGAACACAGCGTCGTATTCGGCGAGCAGTTGTTCCATGGTGATGTCTTTGCCGATTTCGGTATTGAGGCGGAACTCGATACCCATGCCGGTAAACACTTCGCGACGGTTGCTCAGTACGGTTTTTTCCAGCTTGAACTCAGGAATGCCGAAGGTCAGCAGGCCACCGATTTCCGGGTTCTTGTCGAACACCACCGGGTTCACGCCGCCGCGCACCAGTACATCGGCACAGCCCAGGCCGGCAGGGCCCGCACCGATGATGGCGACGCGCTTGCCGGTCGGCTTGACCTTGGACATGTCCGGACGCCAGCCCATGGCGAACGCGGTGTCGGTGATGTACTTCTCCACCGAACCGATGGTCACCGCGCCGAAGCCGTCGTTAAGGGTGCACGCACCCTCGCACAGGCGATCCTGCGGACACACCCGGCCGCAGACTTCCGGCAGGGTGTTGGTCTGGTGCGACAGCTCGGCGGCGGCGAGGATGTTGCCCTCGGCCACCAGCTTCAGCCAGTTGGGAATGAAGTTGTGCACCGGGCACTTCCATTCGCAATACGGGTTACCGCACCCCAGGCAGCGGTGGGCCTGGTCGGCCGAGTGCTGGGGTTTGAAGGGTTCGTAGATTTCCACGAACTCTTTCTTGCGTTGACGCAACAGTTTCTTCTTCGGATCTTTGCGCCCGACATCGATGAACTGGAAGTCGTTATTCAGACGTTCAGCCATGTTAAAACCTCATCAAACTCTTCAGGCGCATATCACTGCGGGTTGGCACGGATGCTGGAAAGCAACGATTTCAGGTTGGCCGCCTTGGGCTTGACCAGCCAGAAACGACGCAGGTAATCATCCAGGTTCTCGGCGAGGTTACGCCCCCATTCGCTGCCGGTTTCCTCGACGTACTCGTCCAGCACATGCTGCAAGTGGTTGCGGTAGGATTCCATGGCTTCGCCGCTGATCCGCTGGATCTCGACCAACTCGTGGTTGACCTTGTCGACGAAGGTGTTGTCCTGATCGAGCACGTAGGCGAAACCGCCGGTCATGCCCGAACCGAAGTTGTAACCGGTCTTGCCCAGTACCGCGACAAAACCACCGGTCATGTACTCGCAGCAGTGATCGCCAGTGCCTTCCACCACGGTGTGGGCACCGGAGTTACGCACGGCGAAACGCTCACCGGCAGTGCCGGCGGCGAACAGTTTGCCACCGGTGGCGCCGTACAAGCAGGTGTTGCCGATAATGGCGCTGTCCTGGGTCTTGTAGACGCTGCCTTTAGGCGGAACGATCACCAGCTTGCCGCCGGTCATGCCTTTGCCCACGTAGTCGTTGGCGTCGCCTTCGAGATACATGTGCAGGCCACCGGCGTTCCACACGCCAAAGCTCTGGCCCGCAGTGCCCTTGAAGCGGAAGGTGATCGGTGCTTTCGCCATGCCCTGGTTGCCGTGCTTGCGCGCAATTTCGCCGGAGACGCGGGCGCCGATGGAACGGTCGCAGTTGCAGATATCCAGGGCGAATTCGCCACCGCTGGCGTCGTTGATCGACGAACCTGCGATGTCCACCATCTTCTCGGCCAGCAAGCCTTTGTCGAACGGCGGGTTGCGGTCCACCTGGCAGAACTGCGGCTTGTCGGCCGGGATGTGATCGCTGCCCAACAGCGGCGTCAGGTCCAGGTGATGCTGCTTGGCGGTCTGGCCCTCGAGGATTTCCAGCAGATCGGTGCGGCCGATCAGCTCTTCCAACGAACGCACCCCCAACTTGGCCAGCCACTCACGGGTCTCTTCGGCGACGTAGGTGAAGAAGTTCACCACCATGTCGACGGTGCCGATGTAGTGATCCTTGCGCAGCTTTTCGTTCTGAGTGGCGACGCCGGTGGCGCAGTTGTTCAGGTGGCAGATGCGCAAGTATTTGCAGCCCAGGGCGATCATAGGCGCGGTGCCGAAGCCGAAGCTTTCGGCGCCGAGGATCGCGGCCTTGATCACGTCGAGGCCGGTTTTCAGGCCGCCGTCGGTCTGCACCCGGACCTTGCCGCGCAGGTCGTTGCCGCGCAGGGTCTGGTGAGTTTCGGCCAGGCCCAGTTCCCACGGTGCGCCGGCGTATTTGATGGAGGTCAGCGGCGAGGCGCCGGTACCGCCGTCGTAGCCGGAGATGGTGATCAGGTCGGCATAGGCCTTGGCCACACCGGCAGCGATGGTGCCCACGCCGGCTTCCGCCACCAGTTTCACCGAGACCAGGGCCTGCGGGTTGACTTGCTTGAGGTCGAAAATCAGCTGCGACAAGTCTTCGATCGAATAAATGTCGTGGTGCGGCGGCGGCGAAATCAGGGTCACGCCCGGCACCGCATAACGCAGCTTGGCGATCAGACCGTTGACCTTGCCGCCTGGCAACTGGCCGCCTTCACCGGGCTTGGCGCCCTGGGCTACCTTGATCTGCAGTACTTCGGCGTTGACCAGGTATTCCGGGGTCACACCGAAACGGCCCGTCGCGACCTGCTTGATTTTCGAGCTCTTGATAGTGCCGTAGCGCGCCGGGTCTTCGCCGCCTTCGCCGGAATTGGAACGCGCACCCAGGCGGTTCATGGCTTCGGCCAGGGCTTCGTGAGCCTCGGGCGACAAGGCGCCCAGGGAGATACCGGCAGAGTCGAAGCGCTTGAGGATCGACTCCAGCGGCTCGATTTCGCTGATCGCCAACGGTGTGTCCAGGGTTTTCACCTTGAACAGGTCGCGGATCATCGACACCGGGCGGTTATCCACCAGCGCGGTGTAGAGCTTGAACTTGGCGTAGTCGCCCTGCTGCACGGCGGCTTGCAGGGTGCTGACCACGTCCGGGTTGTAGGCGTGGTATTCGCCACCGTGCACGAACTTGAGCAGGCCGCCTTGCTGGATCGGCTTGCGCGCGCTCCAGGCTTCGGCCGCCAGGGCTTTCTGCTCGGCTTCGATGTCGACGAAACGCGCGCCCTTGATGCGGCTTGGCACGCCACGAAAGCTCAAATCGCAAACTTCTTCGGACAGGCCGATGGCTTCGAACAATTGAGCGCCGCGATACGACGTAACGGTGGAGATGCCCATCTTCGACAGGATCTTGAGCAAGCCCTTGGTGATGCCCTTGCGGTAGTTTTTGAACACCTCGTAGAGGTCGCCCAGAACTTCACCGGTACGGATCAGGTCACCCAGCACTTCGTAGGCCAGGAACGGATAGACCGCCGAGGCGCCGAAACCGATCAGCACCGCGAAGTGATGCGGGTCGCGGGCCGTGGCGGTTTCCACGAGGATGTTGGAGTCGCAACGCAGGCCTTTTTCGGTGAGGCGGTGGTGCACCGCGCCGGTCGCCAGCGAGGCATGGATCGGCAGCTTGCCGGGGGCAATGTGGCGGTCGGTCAGCACGATCTGGGTACGACCGGCGCGCACGGCTTCTTCGGCCTGGTCGGCGACGTTGCGCACAGCGGCTTCAAGGCCGAGGCTCTCGTCGTAGTTCAGGTCGATGATCTGCCGGTCGAAACCTGGACGCTCCAGGGTCATCAACGAACGCCACTTGGCCGGGGAAATGACCGGCGAGCTGAGGATCACGCGAGAAGCGTGCTCAGGCGATTCCTGGAAGATGTTGCGCTCGGCACCGAGGCACACTTCCAACGACATCACGATGGCTTCGCGCAGCGGGTCGATCGGCGGGTTGGTCACCTGGGCGAACTGCTGGCGGAAATAGTCGTACGGCGTGCGCACGCGCTGGGACAGCACGGCCATGGGCGTGTCATCGCCCATGGAGCCGACCGCCTCGTAGCCTTGCTCGCCGAGTGGACGCAGCACCTGGTCGCGCTCTTCGAACGTGACCTGGTACATCTTCATGTACTGCTTGAGCTGGTCGACGTCGTAGAAAGCCGAACCGTGGTCGTTGTCTTCCATGGTCGCCTGGATGCGCAGGGCGTTCTTGCGCAGCCATTGCTTGTACGGGTGACGCGACTTCAGGCGGTTGTCGATGGCGTCGGTGTCGAGGATCTGCCCGGTTTCGGTGTCCACGGCGAGGATCTGCCCAGGGCCCACGCGGCCTTTGGCGATGACGTCTTCAGGCTGGTAGTTCCACACACCGATTTCCGACGCCAGGGTGATGAAACCGTTGGTGGTCGTGACCCAGCGCGCCGGGCGCAGGCCGTTGCGGTCGAGCAGGCACACGGCGTAGCGACCGTCGGTCATGACCACGCCGGCCGGGCCGTCCCAGGGTTCCATGTGCATCGAGTTGTACTCGTAGAACGCACGCAGGTCCGGGTCCATGGTTTCGACGTTCTGCCACGCTGGCGGAATGATCATGCGCACGCCACGGAACAGGTCGATGCCGCCGGTGACCATCAGCTCGAGCATGTTGTCCATGCTCGAGGAGTCGGAGCCGACGCGGTTGACCAGCGGGCCGAGCTCTTCGAGGTCCATCAGGTCGTTGGCGAACTTGGTGCGACGGGCCACGGCCCAGTTGCGGTTGCCGGTAATGGTGTTGATCTCGCCGTTGTGGGCGAGGAAGCGGAATGGCTGGGCCAGCGGCCATTTCGGCAAGGTGTTGGTGGAGAAGCGCTGGTGGAACACGCAGATTGCGGTTTGCAGGCGCTCATCGCTCAGGTCCGGATAGAAGGCGGTGAGGTCCGCCGGCATCATCAGGCCTTTATAAATGATGGTCTTATGGGAAAAGCTGCAGATGTAGTGTTCGGTGTCGGCGGCATTGGACACCGACGAACGACGGCGGGAGGTGAACAGCTTGATCGCCATGTCCTGGTCACTCAGGCCGTCGCCTGCGATGAACACTTGTTCGATCTGTGGCAGGCGCTCCAGGGCCAGGCGGCCGAGTACGCTGGTGTCGATGGGCACTTTGCGCCAGCCGACGAGTTGCAGCCCGGCGGCCAGGATTTCGCGGTTCATGTGCTCGCGAGCGGCCTCTGCCTTGACCGGGTCCTGGTTGAAAAACACCATACCCACGGCGTACTGCTTGGGCAGGTCAACCGCAAAATGCTCTTTGGCGATGGCGCGCAGGAACTGGTCGGGCTTTTGAATCAGCAAGCCGCAACCGTCGCCGGTCTTGCCGTCGGCGTTGATCCCACCGCGGTGGGTCATGCAGGTCAGGGCTTCGATGGCCGTTTGCAAAAGGGTATGACTGGGCTCGCCCTGCATGTGGGCTATCAGGCCGAAACCACAGTTATCCTTGAATTCATCGGGTTGGTACAGACCTGCTTTCATAGACACTTTCTCACCAGGCTGCCTCTTATATCGAGGCAAATTTCTTTTCAATTCAACCGGTTACCTTCCACGCCGAACGTACGCCGGCTTAGCGGGGGCAAAAGGGAGGTCATTGTACACACCGACACAGACGCTCACAAATTTAGCGACGAAATGTCGCAAATCTATGTCGCATTTATGAAAGGTTTAAAGCGATATGCTGTGCTAGTCAAAACTTTTTTAATTCTGACCGCTACGACTCAAAAGCTACCGTGACGCAGACACCACAAAGCGCGCGGCCTTCAGGGCTGCACGCTGTTGTAGTTTTTTTGAGGTGCCGGGAGGGCGGCCTGGGTAAGGCCGCCGGATCTTCAGCGAGCAGTTGCGAGTTCTTGTTGAACGCTGGCAACAGTGCGAGGCCAAGGTTTACCAGCCTGAACCTTCGCTGGCAAGGCCTTGATGGCGGAATCGGCTGCGGCACGACTTGCGAAGTTGCCGTAGGTGATCACGTAGAGAGGCTTGCCGTTGAGCACTTTCTTGAAGTAGCGGTACTCGCCGCCCTGCTCTTTCACGAACGCCTGGGCATTGGCTTCGGAGCTGGTGCCAAGGATCTGCACCACGAAGTTACCGGTTGGCTGGCTGGCGTACCAACTGCTGCCAGCGGAGCCGGCCTTGGCAACGGTGGCGGCTGGTTTTTCAGCAGCCTTGGCGGCCGGAGCTGGAGCTGGCTTTGCCACGGGTGCAGCAGGCTTGGCAGTGGCGACCGTAGGTGCCGGAGTCGGCTTGGCGACTGGCGCAACGGGTGCTGCTGGCGTGCCCGCAGGGACGCCAGCAGGCGGCGCGGTAGTGGTCACGGTTGGCGGTGTAGCGCTGGAACCTTCCACTGGCACGCCGTCGTCGCCTTCGGAGATACCACCGGCTTCTTCGGCGAGCGGGCCACGCATGACCGGCTGGCCGACCATCGGCAGGTTGGTCGGCTGGCCGGAGTTGGCGAATTCGACGTTTGGCGTGGGCTTGCCCAGTGGCAACTGCGCCTGTTCGGTTGGCGCGCCGGCGGTCGTCGGTGCCTTGCTGCGGCCGGGGATCAACCAGGCAGCGGCGACGGCCACCACCACAACGGCGGAAATGGCCAATACGTGTTTCTTAGGCATGGTGAACCCCATCTTTGGACGCTTGACCGCGGTGCGGCTGGCAATCATGGCTTCGATCAGTGCATCGCGGGCAACCTGATTGATGGTGCCAGGCCAGCCGCCTGCGCTTTCGTGAATATCAGAGATCTGTTGAGCGGAGAAAAGTTCGATACCCGCCCCTGCGCCTTCCAGGCGTTGAGCCAGGTATTCGCGGGTTTCTTCCTCTTCGTACGGCTGCAACTCGATGACGTGGAACAACTCCTGGTCACCGCTGATTTGCTCCAGCTCGGCGATCAACGACGACTCACCAAACAGGAATACATGCGGACGGCCTTCCGGAGTGCCTGCCGCCAGCGCCAGCAGCGCTTCGAGGGCGGACTCGTCGAGTTGCTCGGCGTCATCCACAAGCAGGTAGACTTCCTGGCCGGTCAGGCCCAGTTGCACAACCTGCTTGAGGATCGCATTCGGCTCGGCAGTGGCCACGTCCAACGCCTGCGCAACCTGGCGCAACACGCCAGCCGCATCACCGGCGCCACGGGCCGAGACCACCACGCTCTGCACCGACTGCTTGTTGGTACTGGCCACCAGCGCTTGGCGCAGCAGGGTCTTGCCGCTGCCCAACGGCCCGGTCACGACCAGCAGCAACTGGCTGTAGCGCGCGAGGTGGTGCAACTGGCCGAGCACCGGCTTGCGCTGGGCCGGGAAAAATTTGAAACCAGGCACCCGTGGAGCAAAGGGGTCGTGGCTTAACTGGTAATGGCCGAGGAACGCCTCGTCGGCATGCAAACTAGTCATTGGGGTCTTGTTAACCTTTAAGCTGGGCCAGGGCGCGGTAATCCGCTCCCAGCGTGGCCTGTAGAATCTCTTTCGGATAATCGTCGGTTACCACCGCTTCGCCCATGTGGCGCAGCAGTACCAGTCGCAGTCGACCGTCGATCACTTTCTTGTCTATCGCCATATGTTCGAGGAAGTCCGCCTCAGTCATCTCCTCCGGCGGGATGACCGGCAACCCGGCCCGCTGAAACAGGCGGATGCCGCGATCTCGCTCCTGGGCACTGATCCAGCCCAGGCGCTGCGACATCTCCAACGCCATCACCGTGCCAGCCGCTACGGCCTCCCCATGCAACCACACACCATAGCCCATATGGGTTTCGATCGCATGGCCGAAGGTGTGCCCCAGGTTCAAGGTAGCCCGCACGCCGGACTCCCGTTCGTCGGCATTCACCACCAGCGCCTTGGCGGCGCAGGAGCGCGAAATTGCTTCGGTGAGTGCCACCTGGTCAAGGTTACGCAGCGCGTCCACATGTTCTTCGAGCCAGGCCAGGAACGGTTCGTCGCAGATCAGCCCGTACTTGATGACTTCCGCCAGGCCCGCCGACAACTCGCGCGGTGGCAGGGTGTTGAGGGTCGCGGTGTCGATCAGCACGGCTTGAGGCTGGTAGAACGCACCGACCATGTTCTTGCCCAGCGGGTGGTTGATACCGGTCTTGCCGCCCACCGACGAATCAACCTGGGACAGCAAGGTGGTCGGCACCTGGATAAAATCCACGCCGCGCTGGTAGCAGGCGGCTGCGAAGCCGGCCATGTCGCCGATCACACCGCCGCCCAGGGCGATCACGGTGGTGCGGCGGTCGTGGCGCGCAGTCAGCAGGCCATCAAAGATCAGTTGCAGGGTTTCCCAGTTCTTATGAGCTTCGCCGTCCGGCAGGATCACCGAGATCACCGAGTAGGCCGCCAGGCTGCGGCTCAGACGCTCCAGATACAGCGGCGCGACCGTTTCGTTGGAGATGATCGCCACTTGCCGACCGGCAATATGCGGGGCAAGCAACTCCGGCTGGTCCAGCAGACCTTCGCCAATATGGATCGGGTAGCTGCGCTCGCCTAGATCGACCTTAAGTGTCTGCATGTGTCCCCGCGTTAGAGATATATTGACGACCGGTAACGTCGACTTCCGACGCTGCCTGATGGCTCTACGCCATACCCCTTAGGGTAATAGCGCGCCGCCGAGAATAGCGCATTTTGGGCCAGGCTTTAACGGGGTTGCAGCCGCTGCAGGCGCTCTAGAATGTCGAGAACCACCATCCGAGGTGGCCGCTCATCGGTTTCCACCACCAGATCGGCAATTTCACGATAAAGCGGATCACGCAGCGCAAGCAGATCCCGCAAGGTTTTTTCCGGGTTGGCCGTGCGCAGCAACGGGCGATTGCGATCGCGGGCGGTGCGGCCCACCTGCTGCTCGACCGACGCATGCAGGTAGACCACGCGACCACCTGCATGCAGCGCGCGGCGGTTCTCGTCACGCATCACTGCGCCACCGCCCGTGGCCAATACCACGCCGTCACAGCCGCACAGCTCGGCAATCATCGCCTGCTCGCGGTCACGAAAGCCCAGTTCGCCTTCCTTATCGAAGATCCATGGGATATTGGCACCCGTGCGCAATTCAATTTCCTTGTCGGAATCTTTGAATGGCAGGCGCAGCTCTTTGGCCAGCAAACGGCCGATGGTGCTTTTTCCAGCCCCCATCGGTCCAACAAGAATCAAATTTCGCACAGAATCAACGACTCACAGCAATCGCCTGGTTATTCATAATACGCGGAGTCAGGAATACCAGCAGCTCGGATTTTTTCTCCGCCAGCACATCGCGCCGGAAAAGGCGGCCAAGATACGGCACATCGCCTAAAAATGGCACTTTATCTACCACTTTGCTTTGGGTATTGGAGAAAACCCCGCCGATGACGATGGTCTCGCCGTCCTTGACCAATACCTTGGCGTTGACCTCGTTCTTCTTGATCGGCGGCACATCGTTGAGCTTGTTCAGGTAGTCAGGCTCATCCTTGGTCACTTTGACCTCCATGATCACGCGGTCGTCAGGTGTGATTTGCGGGGTGACCTCCAGGGACAACGAGGCCTCCTTGAACGACACCGAGGTAGCGCCACTGGAGCTGGATTCCTGGTAGGGGATCTCGGTGCCCTTGAGGATACGTGCGGTTTCCTTGTCGGAAGTGACCACCTTGGGTTGAGAGACGATTTCACCGTTGCCGGTTTTCTCCATGGCGGTGAGTTCCAGGTCCAGCAGCAGGTTGTCGGTAATAAAGGCGATACCCAGTCCCGAGGTGCCGGTCAACGAGCCCAGGTCCACAAAGGGTGAACTGGGTGGGTTCTGCGGCGATTCAGCGCCTTCAGGCTGAGGTTTCGCGATGCCGCCCGCGCCCCAGTTGCCCCGGCTGCCCCGGTTGAGGCGCCCACCCCAGCGTGCGCCCAGGCTTTTGTCGTAATCGACATTGGCCTCGACGATCCGTGCCTCGATCATTACCTGGCGCACCGGAATATCCAGCTGTGCCACGATGCGACGCAGCTCCTCCAGCCGCTCCCCGGTCTGGTAGGCAATGATGTTGTTGGTGCGATCATCGACTGCCACCGAGCCACGCTCATCGGTTACGCCTTCAAGGCCCGTGACCGACTGGAACAACTTGGCCAGGTCCGCCGCCTTGGCGTAGTTGACCTGCAGCAGCTCCCGGCGCAAAGGCGCCAGTTCCGCCATTTGCTTGCGCGACTCCAGCGTGAGCAGCTCGCGTGCGGCCAGTTCCTCGGCAGGGGCTACCAGCAATACGCCAGCCTTCAGGCGCTTATCCAGGCCCTTGGCCTGCAGCACAAGGTCCAGCGCCTGGTCCCAGGGCACATCCTTGAGGCGCAAGGTGATCGAGCCCTGCACATCGTCGCTCGCGATCAGGTTGAGGCCCGCCACATCGGCAATTTGCTGCAACGCGGTGCGCAACTCGATGCTTTGGAAGTTGAGGTTGAGCCTATCGCCCGTGTAGGCGTTTAACGTGGTGTTGCCGGGGGGCGGCAACTGGATCAGATCCACACGATTGGGCACAGCAGCAGCCATCGGTGCCGTGAACGCTATCCATAGCGCCACACCGAAGGACGAAAAAGTCCTTTTCATTGTTTGATTCCGTTATGAGTTGACGTTTAACAGCAGTGTGCGGGGACGCTCCAGCCACGCGCCCTGGTCATCGGGAAACAGCTCCACCAGTTCTATGGAGCGCTCATGGATGGCGGTGATGCGGCCATGGTCCGGCCCCAGGTAATCGCCAATTGCCAGGCGATGCACCCTGGAGGAGACCCGCAGCAGGGCGAACGCCTGCAGCCCGCGGGACAGCGTGCCGACCATTTCGAACTGATCCAGCGCAAGCCCTTCCAGGATTCCACGCGGCCGAGTGAGATCCGGCGCACGGGCAGGGCGACCCGGCAAGTGGTCGACCTGAACCGCAAGCAGTTGAAAAGGATCACGCAGCCCGGATGAGTCGTAGACAAAAGGCTGCCCTTGCGCAACCTGTCCGCCCCGCCGGCCACCCTGCGCATGCCAGTAGGTCTTGGCCAGCAGATCAAGGCGCTGCAGCTTGCCATCACGCCGCAGGGCAACATCATGCACCGTAGCGATTCGCGACAGGCCGCCAAGACTGCTGAGAAACATCGCCAGGTCGTGATAACCCCCTGTGACTCCAACTCGCACAGGCTGCTCGTGGAAGAACGCGAAGGGTTGTTCATCCAACGGGGTGACGCTCTCGACCAGCAGACCATTGGCCAGAGCCAGGCGAGCAATGTCTTCCAGCAAGCCAGGCATTTCGGACTCGCCCGGCAACGCCTGTAAAAGCTCGTCGGCCTTCGCCTGCATAAGCTCAAGCTGGCGGCTGCGCGCCTCAAGATCGGCCGCCAGAGCAGCCTTGTGGGCGATTTGCTGCAGCAGGGCCACTTCCTGCGCTTCGACCTGGTGCAAGCGCTGCCGCGACGGGCCCAGGCAAACAAGCTCACCCACCACCCCCATCAGACCAGCCAGCGCACAGCCCAACAGGACTTTGCCAGGCAGTGGCCATTTTGCAGCGTTGTGAGTGAGCGCGGAAAAATTGAGCCTCGGCAACAGGCTCATGGTTGAGCCTCGGAAGACTCTCCCTGACGCACCATCAACTGGAACTCATTGTTGCCGCGCGCGCCCTCCGTTTGCACGTGTTGCAACCGCGTGGAATGGGGGCCTTGCGCGGCTTCCAGGCGGCGCATCAACTGGGCGATATCCTGGCTGGATTCAGCGCTGCCACTGATACTCACCGTATCGCCCTTCGCGACCACTTCATGCAGGTGGACGCCGTCGGGGACCGCGCGCGCCAATTGATCCAACAGTTGCGCACCGGACGAGCGGGCATCGTGCAGGTCTTGCACGACTTTCATGCGTTGCGCCAATTGCTGGCTTTGCTCCTGCAAGTCGTCGATGGTCCTGATGCGTGCATCAAGGCCGCTGACATCCTTGCCCAGATGGTCATTGCGGGTCACCTGCCGGTCAATGGCCTTGTCGATCACCTGGTCCGCCAGCCACACAGCCGCGAGCGCCGCGCTGACGAATGCGAGCAAACACGCCAGTAAGTATTTGCGCCGCCGCTCTGCCAGGGCCTGTCGCCAAGGCAATAGGTTGATTCGTGTCTTCAAGCGAAACTCCTCAGGGCCAACCCGCAAGCAATTCCCATCCCCTGGGCATCCACGGCCCATTGTGCACCATCGACTCGATGGCTCGGCGTGAAGCTGGCGAAATCCTGACTGCAAGCGCGCGCCAATGCAAACGCTTCGACATCGACTACCTTCGGCACCAGCCCGGCCAGCGCCAGAACCGCCTCGCGGGCCTCCACATGTTCTTTCAGGCACGCGGCGAGCAGTACCTCGACACGGCCGGGGTCGAGCGCCGTCGGCCCGCGCACTTGAAAGTCGATGGCCACGTCATCAAGCGGATAAGGAATATATTGGTCTGCCTCCATCTGGATCCTCCAAGTCATCTCATCATCAGTGAGCCCCGCCTCCATCTCGATCATCCGCGTGATCACCGACGGCCCGGCCACTGCAGCGGCAGCGCCACGGACCGATGTCGAAAAACGCGCCAAGGCACTGCGCAACGCATGCCCTACGCCTTCGAGATCGAAGAACGTGCCGTCGACCACCGCGTGGCTGGGCAGCGCCTGGGTGACGAAACCCTCAATGGTGTAGTCGCCGCCTGAACAGCCGAGCTCGACCATCCGGATTGTGGTGTCATTGATGTCGACGCCCAGCAGGCTGTCGACTTTTCGGGTGAAAAATCCCTTTCCCATAAAACTCCCTAAAACTTTGCCTGTCATACCGCCTGATTGCCGCTGTGCGCCATGCATTCGGTCGACTTGTTGAGCAGGCGCCCATGACGCCCGAAGTCGAAAAATGCTTTAATGCCCAGCGTTTTTTCCCGCTTTTCATCTGCAGCTCGGGTCGATCCATCGTTTGTCATGCACGCCCCGACGCCTAACCCATTCTTTTCTCTGGAAATCCAAAAGCCTTGATTCGTCTGCTGAAGTTTTTCGGGTACTCCATTGTCGCCATCGTTTGCGGGCTGCTGCTCGTGTTCAGCGGGGCCTACCTCTACCTTAGTCCGGGTTTGCCCTCCGTAGAGGCCCTTAGAAGTATCCAGTTGCAGATTCCTTTGCGGGTCTACAGCAGCGATGAAAAACTGATCGCAGAGTTCGGCGAAATGCGCCGCACACCGATCCGTTTTGCCGACATTCCACCCAATTTCATCAGTGCGTTGCTTTCGGCGGAAGACGATAATTTTGCCAACCACTATGGCGTCGACCCCAGCAGCCTGGTGCGGGCGGCCACGCAGTTGGTAAAAAGCGGACACATTCAGTCCGGCGGCAGCACCATCACCATGCAAGTGGCGAAGAACTTCTTCCTCACCAGCGAGCGCAGTTTTTCACGCAAGGCCACCGAAATCCTCCTGGCACTGCAGATCGAGCGCCAACTGACCAAAGACGAAATCCTCGAGCTGTACGTCAACAAAATCTACCTGGGCAACCGCGCCTACGGGATCGAAGCGGCGTCACAGGTCTACTACGGCAAGTCCATCCGTGACGCCAGCCTGGCGCAAATGGCCATGATTGCCGGCCTGCCCAAGGCCCCTTCACGCTTCAACCCGCTGGCCAACCCGGCACGCAGTAAAGAACGCCGCGACTGGATCCTGGGGCGGATGTACAAGCTGGGCAAGATCGACCAGGCCGCTTACGAAAGCGCCGTTGCCGAACCGCTGAACGCCAGCTACCACGTGCCGACGCCGGAAGTGAACGCCCCCTACATTGCTGAAATGGCGCGCGCCGAGATGGTCGGCCGCTACGGCAGCGAGGCCTACACCGAGGGCTTTCGTGTCACCACCACCGTGCCCAGCGACCTGCAGGAAATCGCCAACGAAGCGGTGCATTCCGGCCTGATCACCTATGACCAGCGCCACGGCTACCGCGGCCCTGAATCGCGCCTGCCGGGCAAGACCCTGAGCGCCTGGACCACCGAGCTGGGAAAACAACGCACGATCAGCGGCCTGGAGCCGGCCATCGTTACCCAGGTGAAGAAAGATGGCCTGCAGGTGCTGACCCGCACCGGCGAAGCCCATGTGGCGTGGGACAGCATGAAATGGGCACGCCCCTTCCTGAACACCAACAGCATGGGCCCGATGCCCAAGCAGCCGGCGGACGTGGCGCAGGTGGGTGACTTGATCCGCGTGCAACGCCAGAAGGATGACAGCCTCAAGTTCAGCCAGGTACCGCTGGCCCAGGGCGCGCTGGTGTCCCTGGACCCGCAGAACGGTGCAATCCGCGCGCTGGTCGGCGGTTTCGCGTTTGAGCAAAGCAACTACAACCGTGCCATCCAGGCCAAGCGCCAGCCCGGCTCGAGCTTCAAGCCGTTCATCTACAGTGCCGCGCTGGATAACGGCTACACCGCCGCCAGCCTGGTCAACGATGCACCGATCGTGTTTGTCGACGAGTACCTGGACAAGGTCTGGCGTCCGAAGAACGACACCAACACCTTCCTCGGCCCGATCCGCATCCGCGAGGCGCTCTATAAGTCGCGCAACCTGGTGTCGATCCGCCTGCTGCAGGCGATGGGCGTGGGCAAGACCATCGATTACATGACGCGCTTTGGCTTTGCCAAATCGGACCTGCCGCCAAACCTGTCCCTGGCGCTGGGCACCGCGACCCTCACGCCGATGGAAATCGCCACCGGCTGGAGCACCTTTGCCAACGGCGGCTACAAGATCGCGCCGTACCTGATCGACAAGATTGAAAGCCGCAACGGCGACACCCTGTTTACCGCCAACCCGCCACGCGTGCCGGGCGACGTGGTCAACGGCGTGGCGGCAACCGATGGCCTGGCGGCACCGAGCAATGGCGGTATCACCATCGAGCCAACCCCGGGCGCTGCGCCGGCCGCCAACGCCGCCGCTACCGAACCACAGGCACCCGCCGTGGCCGAGCGCATCGTGGATGGCCGTACCACCTACATTCTCAACAGCATCCTGGAAGACGTGATCAAGAAGGGCACCGGACGCCGCGCCCTGGCCCTTGGCCGTGCGGATATCGCCGGCAAGACCGGTACCACCAACGAATCCAAGGATGCCTGGTTCTCCGGCTACAACGCCGACTATGTGACAACCGTATGGACCGGCTACGACCAGCCGGAAAGCCTGGGCCGCCGCGAGTTCGGCGGCACCGTCGCACTGCCGATCTGGATGAGCTACATGGGCGCTGCCTTGAAGGACAAGCCGTTGCACACTCAACCGGAGCCGGAAGGTATCCTCAGCCTGCGCATCGACCCAATCAGTGGCCGCGCGGCATCGCCCAGCACGCCGAATGCGTACTTCGAGCTGTTCAAGAGCGAAGACACGCCGCCGTCGGTCAACGAGTTGGGCAATGGGGTTGCGCCGGGCAGTCCGCTGCCGGCGGATGAGGCGGCGCCGATCGATCTGTTCTGACCCTGTAGTGAGCGGGCTTGTCGAATCGTCGCGGTGCGACGATTCGACAAGCCCGCTCACTACAAGGGCCATCGGCGAACACCACACAACAAAAAGCCCCGACTCGCGAGAGCCGGGGCTTTTTGTTGGTGCGCTACGCAGGCTTAGCCGTTGAACACATCATCCACGCTTTGCAGTGGGTAGTTCTTCGGATACGGCAGGGTCGCCACGCCCGTCTCGATGGCGGCTTTGGCCACCGCATCAGAGATCAAAGTGATGAGGCGCTTATCCATTGGCTTGGGAATGATGTACTCACGACCAAATTCCAGCTTGGCGCCACCGTAAGCGTCGCACACGTCCTGTGGCACCGGCAGCTTGGCCAGTTCACGCAAGGCGTTGGCGGCAGCGACTTTCATCTCTTCGTTGATGCGCTTGGCGCGAACGTCCAGAGCGCCACGGAAGATGAACGGGAAGCCCAATACGTTGTTGACCTGGTTCGGGTAGTCCGAACGGCCAGTGGCCATGATCACGTCGTTGCGCGTGGCGTGCGCCAGTTCCGGCGAGATCTCCGGGTCCGGGTTGGAGCAGGCGAAGACGATCGGGTTGGCAGCCATGGACTTGAGGCCTTCGGCACTCAGCAGATTCGGGCCGGACAGGCCGACGAATACGTCTGCACCGTCCAATGCATCAGCCAGGGTGCGCTTGGACGACGGGTGGGCAAACATCGCCTTGTACTGGTTCAGGTCGGTACGCTCGGACTGGATGACGCCCTTGCTGTCGACCATGTAGATGTTTTCCAGCTTGGCGCCCATGCTCACGATCAGCTTCATGCAGGAGATAGCCGCAGCACCGGCGCCCAGGCAGACGATCTTGGCGTCAGCCAGGGTCTTGCCGGCGATTTCCAGGGCGTTGATCATGCCGGCCGCGGTAACGATCGCGGTGCCATGCTGGTCATCGTGGAATACCGGAATGTCGCACTGTTCGATCAGGGCCTTTTCGATCTCGAAGCACTCAGGTGCCTTGATGTCTTCCAGGTTGATGCCACCGAAGGTGATGGAAATGCGTTTGACCGTGTCGATGAAGGCCTGCGGGCTTTCGGAGTCGACTTCGATGTCAAAAACGTCGATGCCGGCGAAGCGCTTGAACAGCACGCCTTTACCTTCCATGACCGGCTTGGAAGCCAATGGGCCGAGGTTACCCAGGCCCAGAATCGCGGTGCCATCGGAAATCACTGCAACCAGGTTGCCTTTGCCGGTGTACTTGTACGCCAGTTCGGGGTCGCGGGCGATTTCACGGACGGGCTCGGCAACACCAGGGCTGTAGGCCAGCGACAGGTCGCGGGCGGTGGCAGTGGCCTTGGTGAGCTCTACACTCAGCTTTCCTGGACGAGGATGGGCATGATATTCGAGAGCGGCAGTTTTCAAATCAGACATATCGGCATTCCGCTTTTACTGTTGGTCGACGGACCGCCGAGGATACGCGTGTCGTAAAGTCCCCACAAGACTGGGCAGTCACGGGTGTCAAGGCCCCAAAGCGCCGTACTTTGGTCTAAGGCCACGGGATACAAGGGCTCAACTGTTCACAATCAACTAAAAAAATGTCTACAATTTCTTATCAAAAAGTCGAATTGAGCATGCTGGGGTCGGTCAATGGGAGCAACCAGCGCGCCTGATCATTTTTCCGGCTGCCACGCTGGGCACGGTCCTGCACCCAGCCGCGCGCCTCGATCGTCTTGCCGGGCAGACCATTGAGCAGTGCGGGGTCGAATTGGCGGATAAGGTCGGGCGCAATGCGCAATACCAGTGAGCCCTGCAATTGGATCCAGACCCCACCTCGGTTGCGTTCGATCTTGCTCACGCGGCCGCTGACCAGGGCGAAGCCGGACTGCTTGAGTTGCCCCACGTCCTGCACCGCAGATTGCCGCCAGAGGCCCAACCGCGCCTGCCGGGCGCTGTTTTCAGCGGCCCGCTGGCAGACGACGAGGTCGACATTGGGTGCAACGCCCACTTGATAGCCCAGGCCTTCGGCCAGCAGTTGCGCTTCAAGGTTCTCACCGTTGGCAGCGTAGAGGTGGGCCAGCGTGCGGCCGTAGCGGTCCTTGCTCTCGCGCCCCTGCACCAGGCCGACGCGACCGTCATTGGCCTCCACCAACGCTTGCAAACGCTGGCGGGCAGCGATGGCGTAGGGCTCGTCAGGACGGCCTCGCTTGCCGGTTTCCGGGGCGTTGAGGCCGATCATCCGCACGCTGCGGCCATCCTTGAGGCGCAGCGTGTCGCCATCCACCACGCGCTGAACCTCGACGCGGGCCACAGACGCCGGCGCCGGGCAAAATACCTCGGCGTAGGCGGTCGTCAGCCAAATCCCAGGCACAAAAAAGGCGCCCGCAAGGGACGCCTTTTTCAACAGCTGGCAAAAGCCCATGAGGCTTTTGAGCCTTACTCTGCTGGAGTAGCAGGCTTCTTGCCGAAAGCACCAAAGCGATCTGCGAAGCGCTGTACACGGCCGCCGGTGTCCAGAGTTTTCTGCTTACCGGTGTAGAACGGGTGGCACTCGTTGCATACGTCAGTACCCAGTGGCTTGCACAGGTTCGAACGGGTTTCGAACTTGTTACCGCAGCTGCAGGTGACTTCGATGGTTTCGTACGCTGGATGGATATCGGCTTTCATGGCACTTCCTCGGGCTAGCGTGCCGCCACTCGACACTATTGTCGAATACCGCACGTAATTAGGCCGCGGATTCTACCAGACCTTTTTAAACGCGCAAGCGGCGGGGATGGCCCAAGACATCCTTTCATCAGAAAATCCCGACTACCACACCCCCCTTGTGGGAGCGGGCTTGCTCGCGAATGCAGTGTGTCAGTCGCCGGAAGTAGCAGCTGATCCACCGCATTCGCGAGCAAGCCCGCTCCCACAAGGGGACTGCAGTGATCTGAAAATCCGATTCCAATGCCAGACACAGGACACCCCCACCGCCGGTCTGCTAGGCTCGCGCCCCTGCAACACCGCCTGCCTTTATAGATGAGACTTCGTGTGCCCGACGCCATTTTGCGCCTAGCCCTGCCCTCGCCCCTGCGCCGCCTGTTCGATTACCGGGCCCCGGCTGGCGTGCTGCGCGCGCAGTTGCAGCCAGGCATGCGCGTGCGCGTGCCGTTCGGTCGCCGGGAAATGATCGGCATCCTGGTGGAAGTCGCCGACCATAGCGAAGTGCCCGCGGACAAACTCAAGCCCGCCCTGGCCATGCTCGATGCCACCGCGCCGCTGCCGCCCGCACTGTTCAAGCTGTGCCTGTGGACCGCGCAGTATTATCAGCACAGCCTGGGCGACACCTTGAGCTGGGCGCTGCCGGTGCTGTTGCGCCAGGGCGAGCTGGCCGAGGCGCGCCAGGAACGCTTCTGGTCGACGGTGCCCGGCGCGCGCCTCGATGACCCACGCATCGCCCGTGCGCCGCGCCAGCGTGAAGCCCTGGCAACCCTGGCCCAACACCCGCACGGCGTGGCGCATCAGCTCTTGAGCAAGCTGATGCTGAGCAAAGACAGCCTTGACCTGCTGCTGGCCAAAGGCCTGGTGCAGGTGGAAATCCGCAAGCACGCCCCCGACCCGCGCCACGAACATTGGCTGGCCCAGCCGGAATTGCCGCTGAACCCCGAACAACGCGCCGCGTATGAAGCGATTCGCGCCGGTTTCGACAGTTTCCACGCCTTCCTGCTGGCCGGCGTCACCGGCAGTGGCAAGACCGAAGTCTATTTGCAGTTGATCCGCGAAACCCTGCAGGCCGGCAAACAGGCCCTGGTGCTGATCCCCGAGATCAACCTGGGCCCGCAAACCCTGGCACGTTTCGAACAACGCTTCAACGCGCGCATCGCGCTGGTGCACTCGGCGGTCAACGACCGTGAACGCCTGGAATCCTGGCTGGCGGCGCGCGATGGCGAAGCCGACATTATTATCGGCACCCGCTCGGCGCTGTTCACGCCAATGAAAAACCCCGGGCTGATCATCATCGACGAGGAGCACGACGGGTCCTATAAACAGCAAGAAGGCCTGCGCTACCACGCCCGCGACCTGGCGCTGGTGCGCGCACGCCAGGAAGACATTCCGATAGTGCTGGGCTCGGCCACGCCGTCCCTTGAGAGCTTGCACAACGCCTACACCGGCCGCTACGGCCTGCTGCGCCTCAACGAGCGCGCCGGCGGCGCCAAGCAGCCACGCTTCCTGCGCCTGGACGTCAAAAGCCGGCCGCTGGACAGCGGTATTTCCGGCCCGATGCAGCAAGCCATCGGCCAAACCCTGGCCGCCGGCCAGCAAGTATTGGTGTTCCTCAACCGCCGGGGCTTTGCGCCGACCCTGCTGTGCCACGACTGCGGCTGGATGTCCGAGTGCGAGCGCTGCGATGCGCGCATGACCGTGCATCAGCGCCACGGCGAGCTGCGCTGCCACCACTGCGGCCATGTGGAACGCGTACCACGGCACTGCCCGCAGTGCGGCAAGGTCGACCTGCGCCCGGTCGGCGCAGGGACCGAGCGGGCCGAAGAGCGCCTGGGCATTCTGTTCCCGGACTTCCCGGTGCTACGGGTCGACCGCGATAGCACCTCGCGCAAGGACGCGATGAACCAGTTGTTCGCCACCATCCAGAAAGGCCAGCCGTGCATCTTGATCGGCACGCAGATGCTCGCCAAAGGGCATCACTTCCCACGGGTAACCCTGGTGTCGATCCTGGATGCCGACGGCGGGCTGTTCTCCGGGGACTTTCGCGCAAGCGAACGCATGGCGCAGTTGATCGTGCAGGTTGCCGGCCGCGCGGGTCGTGCCGAGGAGCCAGGCAGAGTGATTATCCAGACGCACCTGGCCGACCACCCGCTGCTGATCCAGCTTACAGAGCAAGGCTACTTTGCCTTCGCCGAGCAGGCCCTGAGCGAACGCCGCGCCGCCGGCCTGCCGCCGTTTTCCCATTTGGCGCTGCTGCGCGCCGAAGCCCACAAACCGGGCCAGGCCGAAGGTTTCCTGGATGAAGCGTGCAGCGCCGCCGAACGTTTGCTCGGCGAACTGGGTCTGACCGGCATCGAACTGCTCGGCCCGGTGCCCGCGCCCATGGAACGCCGCGCCGGACGTTATCGTGCCCAGCTGCTCTTGCAAGCCACCTCCCGCGCGCCGCTGCATCGGCTATTAAGCAGCTGGTTACTTGCCCTGGAGCAAATGCCCGGCGGCCGGCAGGTGCGATGGTCGCTGGATGTGGACCCGGTGGATTTGTATTAAGCGACGGATCGCCAGCGCTTCCATTTTTGAAATGTGAATACCGTTAAATGTGGGAGCGGGCTTGCCCGCGATTGGAGCCCGCAGGTCCGCCACTCACTCTGAACGGTTGGCAAGCCCGCCCTCGCCACGGATAATGCCCAGTTTTTCCACCTGCGCATCGCGCGCCGCCGCTTGCGGTCGAAAGAGAACACCATGAAAGACACCATTCGCCAGCTGATCCAACAAGCCATCACCCAACTCGTCAACGAAGGTGTGTTGCCTGAAGGCCTGTCGCCGGCGATCCAGGTGGAGAACACCCGCGATAAGACCCACGGCGACTTCGCCAGCAATATCGCGATGATGCTGTCCAAGCCCGCCGGCATGAAGCCGCGCGACCTGGCCGAGAAGATCATTGCCGCGCTACCTGCCGACGAGAGTGTCACCAAGGCCGAAATCGCCGGCCCTGGCTTCATCAACTTTTTCCAGAACACCCAGGCCCTGGCCAATCGGCTCGACGCGGCCTTGGCCGACGCTCACGTGGGCGCGCGCAAAGCCGGCCCGGCCCAGCGCACCGTGGTCGACCTGTCGGCTCCTAACCTGGCCAAGGAGATGCACGTCGGCCACCTGCGCTCGACCATCATCGGCGACGGCGTGGCGCGGGTCCTGGAGTTCCTGGGTGATGAAGTCATCCGTCAGAACCATGTCGGCGACTGGGGCACCCAGTTCGGCATGCTGATGGCCTACCTGCAGGAAAACCCGATCACCAGCGACGAACTGTCAGACCTGGAAAATTTCTACCGCGCGGCCAAGAAGCGTTTTGACGAATCCACGGAATTCGCCGACCGCGCCCGTGGCCTGGTGGTCAAGCTGCAAGCCGGTGATGCCGAATGCCTGGCGCTGTGGACCAAGTTCAAGGACATCTCGCTGTCGCACTGCCAGAAGATCTACGAGCTGCTCAACGTCAAATTGACCATGGCCGACGTGATGGGCGAAAGCGCCTACAACGATGACCTGGTCAACGTGGTCAACGACCTGAAGGCCGCGGGCATGCTGGTCGAGAGCAACGGCGCGCAGTGCGTGTTCCTCGACGAATTCAAGAATGCCGAAGGCGAGCCGCTGCCGGTGATTATCGTCAAGGCCGATGGCGGCTACCTCTACGCCACCACCGACCTGGCCGCCATCCGTTATCGCAGTGGCACGCTCAAGGCCGACCGCGCCCTGTACTTCGTCGACCAGCGCCAGGCCCTGCACTTCCAGCAAGTGTTCGCGGTGGCGCGCAAGGCGGGCTTCGTCACCCACCCGATGCACATGGAACACATGGGGTTCGGCACCATGAACGGCGCCGACGGCCGTCCGTTCAAGACCCGCGACGGCGGCACCGTGAAGCTGATCGACCTGCTGACCGAAGCCCAGGAACGTGCCTACACCCTGGTGAAGGAAAAGAACCCGGAGCTGGCCGAGGCCGACCTGCGCAACATCGCCCGCGTGGTGGGCATTGGCGCGGTGAAATACGCCGACCTGTCCAAGCACCGCACCAGCGACTACAGCTTCAACTTCGAGCTGATGCTCAATTTCGAAGGCAACACCGCGCCGTACTTGCTGTACGCCTACACCCGTGTGGCCGGTGTGTTCCGCAAGCTGGGCAAGGATTTCAGCGAAGTCGAAGGCCGGATCGTGCTGGAGGCGGCGCACGAACAGGAATTGGCCGCCAAACTGGCGCAATTCGGCGAAGTGCTGAACAGCGTCGGCGACAAAGGCACGCCGCACATTCTGTGCACTTACCTGTACGAAGTCGCGGGGCTGTTCTCCAGTTTCTACGAGAACTGCCCGATCCTGACCGCCGACGACGAAGCCCAGAAGCAAAGCCGCCTGCGCCTCGCCGCGCTGGCTGGACGCACCCTCAAGCAAGGCCTGGAACTGTTGGGCCTGGAAACCCTGGAGCGTATGTAAGTTGGCCGCCAAGAAAAAACCTGCACCCAAGCGCGGCGCCAGCCGCTACCAGGCCCCGGCGAAGAAGCCGATCCCCGGCTGGCTGTGGATGGCGATCGGCCTCACCGTCGGCGCGTTTATCGTGTTCCTGATGAAGCTGGACCCAGGCCAGGGCGACGACGTCAAACGCGTCAAACAGGAGCAGCAGAAGGCCACGAAAATAGCCGAAGCCAACAAGACTGCGCCGAGCCCGACCGCACCCGTGAAGCCCAAGTACGACTTCTACACGCTGCTGCCGGAATCGGAAGTGATCGTGCCGCCCGACGCCGTGCCGGAGAAAACCCTGCCGACGCCGCAAGTGCCGACCACCCCGGTCACCCCGGCGGAAGCGGCGAAAATCGACACGGCGCGCGCCCAGGCCGCGCTGGCCGGGATCACGCCGCCGCCGGCACCGCCGGTTGCCGAGACAAAGGCCGCGCCGGTCACCAAGTTCTTCCTGCAAGCGGGCTCGTTCCCGAAACAGGCGGATGCCGATCGCGTGCGCGCGCAGATCATACTGCTGGGCCAGGCGGTGACGGTGGAGTCCGGCACGGTGAAGGACGCGACCTGGTACCGTGTGCTGGTGGGGCCGTTCAGCAACCGTGAACAGTTGACCGTGGCGCAGAAACAACTGGCTGGCGCGGGCTTTAGCAACCTGTTGTTACAACAGCGCCAGAGCCGCTGATTCTGAAAACGCAGCGGTCCAAAATGTGGGAGCGGGCTTGCTCGCGAATGCGGTAGATCAGTCACTATTTCCGGCGACTGACACACCGCTTTCGCGAGCAAGCCCGCTCCCACATTTGATTTTCATCGATCTGAAGATCGAGTCCGACATATAAACACCACTCGTCCGCCCCAACGCCCTACGGTTGAAATCCCCCCCACCACCCCCATATCAGTTTCCATCAGGGCATTTTCGCCCCGCTGCGTGGAGACTCTCCCCTTGACCACCATCGTTTCAGTACGTCGCCACGGCAAAGTTGTCATGGGCGGCGACGGCCAGGTTTCCCTGGGCAACACCGTGATGAAAGGCAACGCCAAAAAAGTGCGTCGCCTGTACCACGGCCAGGTTCTCGCGGGCTTTGCCGGCGCTACCGCCGACGCCTTCACCCTGTTCGAGCGTTTTGAAGGCCAGCTTGAGAAACATCAGGGCCATTTGGTGCGCGCCGCCGTCGAACTCGCCAAAGAATGGCGCACCGACCGCTCCCTCAGCCGCCTGGAAGCCATGTTGGCCGTCGCCAATAAAGATGCGTCCCTGATCATCACCGGTAACGGCGATGTGGTTGAGCCTGAACATGGCCTGATTGCCATGGGTTCCGGCGGTGGCTACGCCCAAGCGGCAGCCAGCGCACTGCTGAAGAAAACCGATCTGTCGGCCCGCGAAATCGTCGAGACCGCCCTGGGCATCGCCGGTGATATCTGCGTGTTCACCAACCACAACCAGACCATTGAGGAGCAGGACCTCGCCGAGTAAGCCGTAGGCTTATTCCGCTTGAGGCCGCCAAACACTATGTCCATGACTCCCCGTGAAATCGTCCATGAACTCAACCGCCATATCATCGGCCAGGACGATGCCAAGCGCGCCGTCGCCATCGCGCTGCGTAACCGCTGGCGCCGGATGCAGCTACCCGAAGAACTGCGCGTTGAAGTAACGCCCAAGAACATTCTGATGATTGGCCCGACAGGCGTGGGTAAAACCGAGATCGCCCGTCGCCTGGCCAAACTGGCCAATGCGCCTTTCATCAAGGTTGAAGCCACCAAGTTCACCGAAGTGGGCTATGTGGGCCGCGACGTCGAGTCGATCATCCGCGACCTGGCCGACGCCGCCCTGAAAATGCTGCGCGAACAGGAAGTGACCAAGGTCAGCCACCGCGCCGAAGATGCCGCCGAAGAGCGCATCCTCGATGCCTTGCTGCCACCGGCACGCATGGGCTTCAATGAAGACGCCGCACCGTCTTCGGATTCCAATACCCGTCAGCTGTTCCGCAAGCGTCTGCGTGAAGGCCAGCTGGACGACAAGGAAATCGAGATCGAAGTCGCCGAAGTCTCCGGTGTCGACATCTCCGCGCCGCCTGGCATGGAAGAAATGACCAACCAGTTGCAGAACCTGTTCGCCAACATGGGCAAGGGCAAGAAGAAAAGCCGCAAGCTCAAGGTCAAGGATGCGCTCAAACTGGTGCGCGATGAAGAAGCCGGACGCCTGGTCAACGAGGAAGAGCTCAAGGCCAAGGCCCTCGAAGCGGTCGAGCAACACGGGATCGTGTTTATCGACGAAATCGACAAAGTGGCCAAGCGCGGCAATTCCGGCGGCGTCGATGTATCGCGCGAAGGTGTGCAGCGCGACCTGCTGCCGCTGATCGAAGGCTGCACCGTGAACACCAAGCTGGGCATGGTCAAGACCGACCACATCCTGTTTATTGCCTCCGGCGCCTTCCACCTGAGCAAGCCAAGCGACCTGGTACCCGAGCTGCAAGGCCGCCTGCCGATCCGCGTGGAACTCAAGGCACTGACCCCGGGCGACTTCGAACGCATTCTCAGCGAACCGCACGCGTCGCTCACCGAGCAGTACCGCGAGCTGCTGAAAACCGAAGGCCTGGGGATCGAGTTCCAGGCCGATGGCATCAAGCGCCTGGCGGAAATCGCCTGGCAGGTCAACGAGAAGACCGAGAACATCGGTGCGCGTCGCCTGCACACTTTGCTTGAGCGTTTGCTTGAGGAAGTGTCCTTCAGCGCCGGCGACATGGCCGGTGCGCAGAATGGCGAAGCGATCAAGATCGATGCCGAGTACGTCAACAGCCACCTGGGCGAATTGGCGCAGAACGAAGACTTGTCTCGTTATATCCTGTAAGCCTCACTCAGGACCGCTTTGCTTTACTGTGGGAGCGGGCTTGCTCGCGAAATCGGTGTATCAGTACTAGATGTACTGACTGACACTCCGCTTTCGCGAGCAAGCCCGCTCCCACATTTTTGAGCCGGTTTCTTCAGGATTATTACCAATGGCCAAATTCCCCACTGCTGTAAACCTGCACAAAACCTCAAACACCCTCGGCCTCACCTACGGCCCCGACGAAACCTACCAGTTGCCCGCCGAATTCCTGCGGGTGCACTCGCCTTCCGCCGAGGTCCAGGGCCACGGCAAACCCATCCTGCAATTCGGCAAGCTCAACGTCCGGTTGACCAAGGTCGAACCGGCCGGCCAGTACGCACTGAAGCTGACCTTCGACGACGGGCATGACAGCGGATTGTTCACCTGGGACTACCTCTACCAGCTAGCCGTGCGTCAGGACGCGCTGTGGGCCGACTACCTCGCTGAACTCAAAGCGGCCGGCAAAACCCGCGACCCGAGTGAATCGGTCGTGCGGCTGATGCTCTAGCCCAGGCGTCTTGCTCTTTAGAGGGCATTTTCTAATTTCATCTGCTTGAATGCCCTGTCGCGGGACCAATGATGGGTCCGCTTGCGAAAAAAATTAAACTCGGGTAACCAATGGAGCTGGCAAGTTCCCTGCATTTGACGATGCGGTATCAACGGTCACCCGAGTCGCAGTACCTGGCGTGTGTTGTGGATCGCAATCTGGATGCATCGCCATCGCCGGTACTCGTCTTTCGGACAATGGAGCGTCGTAGATGAGTAACAAGAATAACGATGACTTGAAACGCCAGGCCTCGGAAAACACCCTGGGGCTCAACCCGATCATCGCGTTACGCAAAAAGGACTTGCTCGCCTCGGCGAAGATGGTGCTGACCCAAGCCATCAAGCAACCGTTGCACAGCGTCAAGCACGTCGCGCATTTTGGCGTGGAACTCAAGAATGTGATGTTCGGCAAGTCGCAGCTGGTGCCCGAAAGCGACGACCGTCGTTTCCATGACCCTGCCTGGAGCCAGAACCCGCTCTACAAACGTTATCTGCAGACCTACCTGGCGTGGCGCAAGGAGCTGCACGACTGGATCGGCGACAGCAACCTGTCCGAACAGGACATCAGCCGCGGCCATTTCGTGATCAACCTGATGACCGAAGCCATGGCCCCCACCAACAGCACGGCCAACCCGGCGGCGGTCAAGCGCTTCTTTGAAACCGGCGGCAAAAGCCTGCTCGATGGCCTGTCCCACTTGGCCAAGGACATGGTGCACAACGGCGGCATGCCGAGCCAGGTCAACATGGGCGCCTTTGAAGTGGGCAAGAGCCTGGGCACCACCGAAGGCGCGGTGGTGTTTCGCAACGACGTGCTGGAGCTGATCCAGTACAAGCCGATAACAGAACAGGTGCACGAGCGACCGCTGTTGGTGGTGCCGCCGCAGATCAACAAATTCTATGTCTTCGACCTGAGCCCGGAAAAGAGCCTGGCGCGCTTCTGCCTGCGTAATAACCAGCAAACCTTCATCGTCAGTTGGCGCAACCCGACCAAGGCCCAGCGCGAGTGGGGGCTGTCGACCTATATCGAGGCGCTCAAGGAAGCGGTCGATGTGGTCACGGCGATTACCGGCAGCGAGGACATTAATATGCTCGGCGCCTGCTCCGGTGGCATCACCTGCACCGCGCTGCTCGGTCACTATGCGGCGCTGGGGGAGAAGAAGGTCAACGCCCTGACCTTGCTGGTGAGTGTGCTGGACACAACGCTGGACACCCAGGTGGCGCTGTTCGTCGACGAGCAGACGCTGGAAGCCGCCAAACGCCATTCCTACCAGGCCGGCGTGCTGGAAGGCCGCGACATGGCCAAGGTGTTCGCCTGGATGCGCCCCAATGACCTGATCTGGAACTACTGGGTCAACAACTACCTGCTGGGCAATGAGCCACCGGTGTTCGACATTCTGTTCTGGAACAACGACACCACGCGCCTGCCGGCGGCGTTCCACGGCGACCTGATCGAACTGTTCAAGAACAACCCGCTGGTACGCGCCAACGCGCTGGAAGTGTGCGGCACGCCCATCGATCTCAAGCAAGTCACGGCCGATATCTATTCACTGGCCGGCACCAACGATCACATCACACCGTGGCAGTCCTGCTACAAGTCGGCGCAACTGTTTGGCGGCAAGGTCGAGTTCGTGCTGTCCAGCAGCGGGCATATTCAGAGCATTCTCAACCCGCCAGGCAACCCCAAGGCACGGTATCAGACCAGCGACAGCCTGGCGGCGAAACCGTTGGAATGGCAGGAAAATGCCACCAAGCATACGGATTCGTGGTGGCTGCATTGGCAAGCGTGGCAGGCGGAGCGGGCGGGTATGTTGAAGAAAGCGCCGGCGAGTTTGGGTAATAAAACCTACGCCGCTGCCGAGGCTGCGCCGGGTACTTATGTGCATGAACGCTAATCCACACACATTTTGTGATTGAAATGAGATCCAAATGTGGGAGCGGGCTTGCTCGCGAATGCGGTGTGTCAGGCAACACATCTGGTACTGACACACCGCATTCGCGAGCAAGCCCGCTCCCACATTCAGATCGCATTCCGGCTGTCACACTTCACAGGGCTTGAGCATGCCGCAACCGTTCATCTTTCGCACCATCGACCTGGATGGCCAGGCCATCCGCACGGCGGTGCGCCCGGGCAAGCCTCACTTGACGCCGCTGCTGATCTTCAACGGCATCGGCGCCAACCTTGAGCTGGTGTTTCCGTTCGTCCAGGCGCTGGACCCGGACCTGGAAGTGATCGCCTTCGATGTCCCCGGCGTGGGCGGTTCTTCGACGCCCAACCGGCCCTACCGTTTTCCCGGCCTGGCCAAGCTCACCGCGCGCATGCTCGATTACCTCGACTACGGACAGGTGAACGCGGTGGGCGTGTCCTGGGGCGGGGCGCTGGCGCAGCAATTTGCCTATGACTACCCAGAGCGTTGCAAAAAATTGATCCTGGCAGCCACGGCAGCGGGTGCGGTGATGGTACCGGGCAAACCCAAAGTGTTATGGCTGATGGCCAGCCCACGCCGTTATATCCAGCCGTCTCACGTGGTGCGCATCGCGCCGATGATCTACGGCGGCTCGTTCCGCCGCGATGCAAAACTGGCCGCCGAACACGCAAGCAAAGTGCGCTCGGCCGGCAAGTTGGGCTATTACTGGCAATTGTTCGCCGGGCTGGGCTGGACCAGCATCCACTGGCTGCACAAGATCCGCCAGCCCACCCTGGTGCTGGCGGGCGACGACGACCCGTTGATCCCGCTTATAAACATGCGCATGCTGGCCTGGCGCATCCCCAATGCCCAACTGCACATCATCGATGATGGCCACCTGTTCCTGATCACTCGGGCCGAGGCCGTGGCGCCGATCATCATGAAATTCCTGCAAGAGGAGCGCATGCGTGCAGTGATTCATCCGCGACCGGCAGTGTAAGGACCACACCGCCGCGCAACTTGCCAGGAACCGACTATGGTTCTGGATTGGCGTGCCTGTTTGATGGCTTGACGAAGGAGTGTTGGCTCATGCGAGAAAGACCCATGACGGACCCGGCTCCCACCCCCGCTGCGTTCATCAATGCGCAAAGTGCGATTACCGGGCTGCGCGGTCGCGACCTGATGTCGACCCTGCGCAGTGTTGCTGCCCATGGCTTGCGCAACCCGCTGCATACGGCTCGTCATGCCCTGGCGTTGAGCGGTCAACTGGGCCGCGTGCTGCTCGGTGAAACCGTGCACGAACCCAACCCCAATGACAGCCGCTTCATCGACCCCACCTGGACACTCAACCCTCTGTACCGGCGCAGCTTGCAGGCCTACCTGAGCTGGCAGAAGCAGACGCGCCACTGGATCGATGACAGCGCCCTGGGCGCCGATGACCGAGCCCGTGCGCACTTCGCCTTCTCGCTGCTCAATGATGCGGTCTCGCCTTCCAACACCCTGCTCAACCCGCTGGCGATCAAGGAACTGCTCAACTCCGGCGGTCACAGCGTGGTGCGCGGCGCGAGCCACCTGTTCGAAGACCTGCTGCACAACAACGGCCTGCCGCGCCAGGTGAGCAAGCATGCGTTCGAGGTGGGCAAGACGGTCGCCACCACACCCGGTTCGGTGGTCTTTCGCAATGAGCTGCTGGAGCTGATCCAGTACAAGCCCATGAGCGAAAAACAGTACGCCAAGCCGCTGCTGATCGTGCCGCCGCAAATCAACAAGTACTACATTTTCGACCTGAGCCCGGCCAACAGCTTTGTGCAGTACGCGTTAAAAAATGGCCTGCAGACGTTCATAGTCAGCTGGCGCAACCCGGATGTGCGCCATCGCGAATGGGGGCTTTCCACCTACGTCGCCGCGCTGGAGGAGGCGCTCAACGCATGCAGGGCGATCACCAAAGCCCGCGAGGTCAACCTGATGGGCGCCTGCGCCGGTGGCTTGACCATCGCCGCGCTGCAAGGCCACCTGCAAGCCAAACGCCAGTTGCGCCGCATCTCCAGCGCGAGCTACCTGGTGAGCCTGCTGGACAGCCAGATCGACAGCCCCGCCACACTGTTCGCCGACGAGCAGACCCTGGAGGCCGCCAAGCGCCGTTCCTATCAGCAAGGCGTGCTGGACGGCCGCGACATGGCCAAAGTGTTCGCCTGGATGCGCCCCAATGACCTGATCTGGAACTACTGGATCAACAATTACCTGCTGGGCAAGGAGCCGCCGGCCTTCGACATCCTGTACTGGAACAACGACAACACGCGTCTGCCCGCCGCGCTGCACGGCGACCTGCTGGACTTTTTCAAGCACAACCCCCTCAGCCATCCCGGTGGGCTGGAAGTGTGCGGCACGCCGATCGATTTGCAGAAGGTCACCGTGGACAGCTTCAGCGTAGCCGGCATCAACGACCACATCACGCCGTGGGACGCGGTGTACCGCTCGACCCAGTTGCTGGGCGGCGAGCGGCGCTTCGTGCTGTCCAACAGCGGGCATATCCAAAGCATCCTGAACCCGCCGGGCAACCCCAAGGCCAACTACGTCGAGAACCCAAAGCTGAGCAGCGACCCGCGCGCCTGGTACTACGACGCCAGCCACGTCGAAGGCAGCTGGTGGCCGCAGTGGCTGACATGGATCCAGCAACGCTCGGGCGTACAACGAGAAACCCTCACCGCCCTGGGCAACCAGAATTACCCACCGATGGAAGCGGCGCCAGGCACCTATGTGCGCGTGCGTTGAGTTCAACCGACACCGTTAAGAAGGCTGGATGAAGACCCGCGACCGTATCCTTGAATGTGCCTTGCAATTGTTCAACCAAAAGGGCGAACCCAATGTCTCGACCATGGAGGTGGCCAATGAAATGGGGATCAGCCCCGGCAATCTCTATTATCATTTTCATGGCAAGGAACCGTTGGTACTCGGTCTGTTCGAGCGTTTTCAAGCTGAACTGGCACCGATGCTCGACCCACCGGCCGATGCGCAACTAAAGCCTGAGGATTACTGGCTGTTCCTGCACCTGATCGTCGAGCGCATGGCCCACTACCGCTTCCTGTTCCAGGACCTGTCGAACCTCGCTGGACGCCTGCCGAAGCTGGCCAAGGGCATTCGCAACCTGCTGACGGCGCTCAAGCGCACCCTGGCGGCTTTGCTAGCGCGTTTGAAGGCGACGGGACAGTTGGTCAGCGATACACAGGCGCTTGGCCAACTGGTGGAACAGATCACCATGACGCTGCTGTTTTCCCTGGACTACCAGCGCATCCTCGACCGCAAGGGCGAGGTGCAGGTGGTGGTCTATCAGGTAATGATGCTGGTCGCGCCGCACCTCTTGCCGCCGGCGAGATTGGCGACCGAGCGCCTGGCACTGAAGTACCTGGATGTCACGGACTAAAAATGTGGCCCGCTCTCACACATAAAAAATGCCCGACCTTTGCAGGCCGGGCATTATTTGCGCCCTGGGGAAAATCAGGACTGACTGGATGGCGTCGGAGTTGCCGGCGTTGCAGTCGGGGTAACGGCGGGGGTCGGTGCGGACACTGAGTTGGCTGCGGACGCAGTAGACGCGGCAAGAGCAGGCTTGGCGGCTGCCGGTTTTTTCGCTGCCGCTGGCTTCTTCGCGGCGGCTGGTTTTGCCGCTGGCTTGGCTGCGGCAGGTTTCGCGGCGGTCGGCTTGGCTGCGGGCTTTGCAGCTGCGGTTTTAGCGGCTGGTTTAGCGACGGCCTTGGCTGCAGGCTTGGCAGCCGCTTTAGCGGCAACTGGTTTTGCAGCCGGCTTGGCGGCCGGCTTGGCAGCTACAGTTTTCGTGGCAGGTTTCGCAGCCGCCTTGGCCGCAGCTTTGGCAGCGGGTTTCGCAACCGCTTTGACCACAGGCTTGGTTGCAGCTTTCGCCGCGGGTTTGGCCGCTGCGGTTTTAGCCACCGGCTTGGCTGCAGGTTTGGCAGCGGCCGCTTTTACGGGAGCTACTTTCGCGCCGGTCAGTTTTTCGATTTGCTTGGTCAGGGTATCGACCTTGCTGTGCAGCGTCTTCAGCTCTGCCTTGCTCGGCACGCCCAGTCGCGAAATAGCACTGTTGAGGCGCTTATCGAAGGTTTCTTCCAACTTGCTCCACGTGTCGGAAATGCTCGACTTGGCGGAACCGGCAGTTGTCTTGGCCGCATCAACTTTTTTACCCACCGTGGTTTTGGTCAACTTCTCGGCCTTTTCGCCGTCCTTGACCAAGGTCTCGAAGTATTTGCCACCGTCACTGCTAACCTTCGAGTACACGCCTAAACCAGCAAGCCAGATCTTACGGGAATATTTTTCAACTTCCCCGACCCACGAGCTGCCTTCTTTCTGAGTAGTCTTTTTAACAGCCATCCGGATGTCTCCTTAGTGTTTACGCGCGACACGTTCTAGCAATGTCGTCAGCTCTTCGAGCTTAGCAGAGAGTGTCTCAACGTCATGTCTAGACGCAATGCCGATTCGATTCAAGGCACTTGCAACACGAGTATCAAAAGCTTTTTCAACTTTATCCAGCTGAACTTCTACCAGACCTTTGAGGGTTGAGACATTACTCTTTACTTGGTCCATCTGACTGTTGGCAGCCTCAAGTTGTTCAACTGCAACTTTTTTGCCTTTATTTTCAATATGTTGACCGGTTTCAACCAGTTCCTTGAAGTACTCTGCGCCCTCACTTCCAACCTTGGCGTAGGCACCCAGTCCCGCCAGCCAGATCCTGCGGGCGTAGGACTTGACGTCGCCTGGGGCAGTGGTCCGGGCGTCGATTTTTTTCTTCAGGATAACGTTGGCCATGGTTCGCCTCACACAGGATAGGGGGGAGGAACGGCCCACAGGAGTTGCGGGCTTGGGCACAAAGTAGGAGGAATAATTAGAATCGGCACCCTAACAACAAATTGATCAAGCCAACGCCTTGTCCAGGGCTTTCTCGATTTCGGATTTGAGCGTGCCACTCACGGCCGACATCAACAGGCCCAGTTCCACATCGATGCGCAACGAATCATCGGCGACTAACACAGTGCCCTTAACCCCCGAACGCCTGAGGCTCAAGGTATCACCGGACCACGACGACTCCAGGCCATAACGCTCCTGAAGTTTGCTTGCCAACTGTTCGGCCTTTGCCCGTGCGGCTTCTTTACCCAGGTTATGTGCGCGCTCAACGGTAATACGGGCCATTGCCATGACTCCTCTTTATAGCCAGTGGTAAAACCTTCCGTGCGGCAAAAGGTCTCTGAGATGACCTATCTTACCTGCAGCCTTGCCAAGACAAAGCAGGCCTTGGGGATTATCATGTGCCGCATTCTCTTCTGGTGACAGCGATATGACTGATCAGCGCAAAGGCAGCGATGCCGAACCCACCACTCACTTCGGCTTCAAGAACGTACCGGAAAGCCAAAAAGCGGAAAAAGTCGCTGAGGTGTTCCACTCCGTAGCCGCCAAGTACGACCTGATGAACGACGTGCTGTCGGGCGGCATGCACCGCCTGTGGAAGCGCTTCACTATCGAGCTGTCCGGCGTGCGCACCGGTAACCGCGTGCTGGACATCGCCGGCGGCACCGGCGACCTGGCGGCCAAATTCTCCAAACTCGTGGGCCCGACCGGCCAGGTGGTACTGGCAGACATCAACGGTTCGATGCTCAAGGTCGGCCGCGACCGCCTGCTGGATAAAGGCGTGGCCGGCAATATTGAATTCGTGCAGGCCGATGCGGAAAAACTGCCGTTCCCCGACAACCATTTCGACTGCGTGACCATCGCCTTCGGCCTGCGCAACGTCACCCACAAGGAAGACGCGATCCGCTCGATGCTGCGTGTGCTCAAGCCGGGCGGCCGCCTGTTGGTGCTGGAGTTCTCCAAGCCGACCAACGCGCTGATGTCCAAGGTCTACGACACCTACTCGTTCGCCTTCATGCCGCTGATGGGCAAGCTGATCACCAATGATGCCGAAAGCTATCGCTACCTGGCCGAATCGATCCGCATGCACCCCGACCAGGAAACCCTCAAGTCGATGATGGTAGAGGCCGGTTTCGACCGCGTGACCTACCACAACATGACCTCGGGTATCGTCGCCCTGCACCGCGGCATCAAGCCCTGATGTTGCTTCAAGGTCTTCTCGCAAGCGCGGAACACGGCCTCAACCGTGTGCTGCGCCTGGACAGCACCGCCCTGGCGCGGCTGGCGCACCTGAACGGCAAAATCATTGCCGTCGACTGTCGCAGCCCCGCGTTGCAGCTGTTTATCCTGCCCGGCGATGAAGGCCTGACGCTGGCGACCCAATGGGCCGCCGACGCCGACTGCACCCTGCGTGCGCCGGCCTCGAGCCTGGTGCACCTGGCCATGAGCCGCAACAAAACCGCCATCCTGCACAGCGCCGAAGTGGAGCTGGAGGGCGACAGCGCGGTGCTGATGGACCTGGCCGCGGTGCTGCAAGACCTGGAACTGGACTGGGAATACGAGCTGTCGCGCTGGATCGGCCCGGTGGCTACCCAGTTGCTCAGCGGGCATCTGCGTAGTCAATCGCGCTGGTACCAGCAAGGGTTCGCCAGCCTCAGCCAGAACCTCGCCGAATACCTGAGCGAAGAATCGCGCACCCTGGTCGGAGAACGGGAAGCGCAAGCGCGCTTTCGTGAACTCGACAAGGCCAAAATCGACCTGGAACGCCTCGAGGCCCGCTTCGAGCGCCTGAGCCGTTCCCTTGATCCAAGCGATAACGCATGAAGCTGCTCGCCGTCCGCCGTTTGTTTCGTATCCAGCGCGTCGTAATCCGCTACCGCCTCGATGACTTGCTGTTCGCCCTGCCCCTGCCGTGGTTCCTGCTGGCGGTGCGTTATGTGCTGCCGTGGCGCTGGCTGCCGCGCAAAAAGCTCGAGCTGAGCCGTGGTGCGCGCCTGCGCCTGGCCTTGCAGGATCTGGGGCCGATCTTCATCAAGTTCGGGCAGATCCTCTCGACCCGCCGCGACCTGTTGCCCGAAGACATCGCCGATGAGCTGATGCTGCTGCAGGATCGCGTGCCGCCTTTCGATTCCCAGCAATCGATGAACCTCATCGAGGCGCAGTTGGGCAAGAAGATCAGCGACGTATTCAGCCGTTTCGACGTCGAGCCGCTGGCCTCGGCCTCAGTCGCACAGGTGCACGCGGCGCAGCTCAAGACCGGCGAAGAAGTGGTGGTGAAGGTGATTCGCCCAGGCCTCAAGCCGATCATCGGCCAGGACCTGGCGTGGTTGTTCATCCTGGCCCGCGCCGCCGAGCGCTTCTCGGCCGATGCGCGCCTGCTGCACCCGGTGGACGTGGTCGCCGACTACGAAAAAACCATCTACGACGAACTCGACCTGCTGCGCGAGGCCGCCAATGCCAGCCAGCTCAAACGTAACTTCGAAGGCTCGCAACTGCTGTACGTGCCGCAAGTGTATTGGGATTGGTGCCGCCCCAAAGTGCTGGTGATGGAGCGCATCTATGGGGTGCAGGTCACTGACCTTGCGACCCTCGCCGACCAGCGCACCAACATGAAGATGCTGGCCGAGCGTGGCGTGGAGATCTTCTTCACCCAAGTGTTCCGTGACAGTTTCTTCCATGCCGACATGCACCCGGGCAACATCTTCGTCAGCACCGTCAACCCGTGGAGCCCGCAGTACATTGCGATCGACTGCGGCATCGTCGGCAGCCTGACCCCGGAAGACCAGGACTACCTGGCACGCAACCTGTTCGCCTTCTTCAAGCGTGACTATCGCCGCGTGGCGCAGTTGCACATCGATTCGGGCTGGGTGCCGGCGGAAACCAAGCTCAACGAATTCGAAGCGGCGATCCGCACGGTGTGCGAGCCGATCTTTGAAAAACCGTTAAAGGATATTTCCTTCGGCCAGGTGCTGATGCGCCTGTTCCAGACCGCACGGCGTTTCAACATGGAAGTGCAGCCGCAGTTGGTGCTGTTGCAAAAAACCCTGCTGAACATCGAGGGCCTGGGTCGCCAGTTGTACCCGGACCTCGACCTGTGGAGCACCGCCCAACCGTTCCTGGAACGTTGGATGCGTGAACGGATGAGCCCGAAAACCATGCTGGGCAACCTGCACAGCCAGATGGAACAGCTGCCGCACCTGGCCAACATGACCCGCGACTTGCTGGAGCGCATGTCCCAGCCCCATGCCAAGGACCCGGAGCCACCGTGGCGCAAACGCAAGGACGACTGGTTCCTGCGCCTGCTGGGCGCCGCGCACCTGGTGGGCGGGGTGATGCTGGCCATCGGCGGCCCGTTGAACCAACTGGGCCACTGGCCGGCGGGCGCCATGGTTGCCGTGGGTGTTTATCTGATCGTGCGTCGATAGCCAATCCGGTTATACACTGTCGCAAATTGCCGGAGCCGAACATGAAAGACTGGCTGGACGAGATCAAGTGGGACAGTGACGGCCTGGTGCCGGCCATTGCCCAGGACTACAAGACCGGGCGCGTACTGATGATGGCCTGGATGAACCGCGAGGCCCTGAGCCTCACCGCCACTGAGCAGCGCGCCATTTACTGGTCACGTTCGCGTGGCAAACTGTGGCGCAAGGGCGAAGAGTCCGGGCATGTGCAGACCCTGCACGAAATGCGCCTGGACTGCGACGCCGACGTGGTGATCCTGATGGTCGAACAGATCGGCGGCATCGCTTGCCACACCGGCCGTAACAGCTGCTTCTATCGCGTGTTCGAGAACGGCGAGTGGAAGATCGTGGAGCCGGTGCTCAAAGACCCGCACGCCATCTATTCGGCAGGACACTGACATGAGCGATACCCTGAACCGCGTGGCCCAGGTGCTGGAAGACCGCAAAGGCGCGGACGCCGACAGCTCCTACGTCGCCAGCCTGTACCACAAGGGCTTGAACAAGATCCTGGAAAAACTCGGCGAAGAATCCGTCGAGACCATCATCGCCGCCAAGGACGCGCAAATCAGCGGCGACTGCAGCGATGTGATCTACGAAACCGCCGACCTGTGGTTCCACAGCCTGGTCATGCTCGCTCAACTGGGGCAGCATCCGCAGGCCGTGCTCGATGAACTGGACCGTCGCTTCGGCTTGTCCGGGCATGCCGAGAAGGCATCACGCCCGTCCGCTTGAATAACTAAGACTCGAGGATTTGCAGCATGGGTATTTTTGACTGGAAACACTGGATCGTCATTCTGGTGGTGGTGGTACTGGTGTTCGGCACCAAGAAACTCAAGAACCTGGGCACCGATGTCGGCGAGTCGATCAAGGGCTTTCGCAAAGCCATGAATGACGACGAAAAGCCCGCCGACCCGGCCGCCAACCCAGTGCCGCCCGCACAGCCGGTGCACCCGCAGGCCGCCCAGCCGATCACCGAGCGTCGTACCTTCGACGTGCAGGCTGAGAAAGTCGAAGAGCCGACCCGCAAAGACTCGTGAGCACTGACTAATGTTTGGTATCAGCTTCTCTGAACTGCTGCTCGTCGGCCTCGTGGCTTTGCTGGTATTGGGGCCGGAACGCCTGCCCGGTGCCGCGCGCACGGCCGGCCTGTGGATCGGGCGCCTGAAACGCAGTTTCAATGCGATCAAACAGGAAGTTGAACGGGAAATCGGCGCCGACGAGATTCGTCGGCAACTGCACAACGAGCACATTTTGTCGTTGGAGCAGGAAGCACGGAAGATTCTATCGCCCGTGCAGGAGCCCGCCAAACCGGTCGAGCCCGTGGCCGAGCAGAGCATCGCCCCTGCGCCCATCGCCGACGCGAAGCCCGCCGCACCCGCACCGACCGAGCCTGCGCCGACGCCCGTTGCGTCGCCCGCGCCCCATGACCCTACATTGCCGCCGCGAGCCCCATGAGCGCTGATAAACCGGAAAACGACCAGCATATGCCGCTGGTCTCGCACCTTACCGAGTTGCGTACCCGCCTGCTGCGTTGCGTAGCGGCGATCTTCATCATCTTTGCCGGGTTGTTCGCCTTTACCCAGCAGATCTACACCTTCGTCTCGACGCCGCTGCGCCAGTACCTGCCAGCGGGCGCGACGATGATCGCCACCGATGTGTCGTCGCCGTTCCTCACGCCGCTGAAGCTGACCATGATGGTCTCGCTGTTCCTGGCGATCCCGGTGATTCTGCACCAGATCTGGGGCTTCATCGCACCGGGCCTGTACAAGCACGAAAAGCGCATCGCGGTGCCGTTGCTGGTGTCGAGCATCCTGCTGTTCTACACAGGCATGGCGTTCGCCTACTTCCTGGTGTTCCCGCTGATCTTCAAGTTCTTCGCCGCCGCCACCCCGGCCGGCGTGGAGATGATGACCGACATCACCAGCTACCTCGACTTCGTGATGACGCTGTTCTTCGCCTTTGGCGTGGCCTTCGAAATCCCGGTAGCCGTGGTGCTGCTGGTGTGGATCGGCGTGGTCAACGTGGCGTACCTGAAAAAGATCCGCCCGTACGTGATCATCGGTTGCTTCGTGGTCGGCATGATCCTTACGCCGCCGGACATCTTCTCCCAGACCCTGCTGGCCGTGCCGATGTGGATGCTGTTCGAGATCGGCATCCTGTTCAGCGCACTGATCAGCAAGCGTGGCGAGCACCCGGATGACCAACCCGCCGACGACGACCAGCCGCCAGCGACCCAGCCGTGAACCTGCTGCTGCTTGAGCAGGCCGATTTCATCGCGGCCGACCGCGTGGTGCTGCGTGATCGGCGCCTGGTGCATATGCAGGACGTGCACCGCGCGGCCGTAGGTGACAGCCTACGCGTCGGTCGTATCGGCGGGCTGATGGGCAATGCCCGACTGCTGCGACTGGAGGCCGGCGAAGCCGAACTGCAAGTAGGCTTCGACCAGCCAGCGCCGCCCAAACTGCCACTGACCCTGCTGCTGGCCCTGCCGCGTCCGAAAATGCTGCGCCGGGTGTTGCAGACGGTGGCCGCCATGGGCGTGCCCAAGGTGGTGCTGGTGAACAGCTATCGCGTCGAAAAGAGCTTCTGGCAAACCCCGTTCCTGGAACCCGCGGCGATTCGCGAGCAATTGATCCTGGGCCTGGAACAGGCGCGGGATACGGTGCTGCCCGAGATCGTCATCGAAAAGCGCTTCAAACCGTTCGTCGAAGACCGCCTGCCCGCGCTGACCGAAGGCACCCTGGGGCTCATCGGCCACCCCGGTGATTACCCGGCCTGCCCGCGCGGGCTGGACGAGCCGGTCACCCTGGCGATTGGCCCGGAAGGCGGCTGGATTCCCTACGAAGTGGACCTGCTGGCCAAGGCCGGCCTGCAACCGGTCCAACTCGGCGCGCGCATCCTGCGGGTCGAAACCGCCGTCACCGCCCTGCTCGCCCGGCTCTTCTAACTGTCTGACACATAACAAAATGTGGGAGCGGGCTTGCTCGCGAATGCGGTGTATCAGTCGAATATGTATCGGCTGACACTCTGCATTCGCGAGCAAGCCCGCTCCCACATTGGATTTGTGTCGCTATAGAATCCTGCGCTCGTGCCGATAGCCCTGCAATAAGTCCAAACCTTGTTCCAAGGGAGTTTGCAGCATGTATCGTTGGTTAGCCGAAAAGCTGGGGAATGTCAGCGTCAAAACCAAGCTGGGCGTAGGCTTTGGCCTGGTGTTGCTGCTCACGCTGATGATCACCTTCACCGGCTGGACCGGACTCTCCGGCGTGATCAGTCGCGGGGACAAGCTGGGCTATATCGCCAGCCTCAACGACCTGACCAAGGACTTGCGCATCGCGCGCCTGGACTTTGAAATGCGCCGTGGCGAACAGGGCCCGGCGGCGGTCAATGACTACTTGGGCAAGCTGGACAGCGGCCTGAAGACAGCCCGCACGTTGATTGAACAGCCCGCCGATATTGCCTTGATCGACGACCAACTGGCCGCAGTCGACCAGTACAAGCGCGCGTTTGACGCCATGGTCCAGGCCGGGGCCAATCGAGAAAACGCTCGCAGCAAATTGGGCGATACCGCCGACAACGCGGTGCAAAAGGTCGGCGACGTCGAAAAAGCCCTGCTGCAGGGCGACAGCGTCAGCCAGTTCAACAGCATCGTCGAGTTGAGCAAACTGATCCAGCAAGCCCGGTTCCAGGTGCGCGGCTATACCTACAGCGGCAAGGTCGAGGCCGAACAACCCGCGCTGGACGCCATCGATAACGCCCTGAAGAAAATCACCGGCCTCAACGGTCAACTCCCTGAACAATATTCGACCAACCTGCAACAGGCCAGCGTGTCGTTGCAAGCCTATCGCGCGGCGGTCAGCCAATACCGCGACTCTCAGGTGGCCAGCGCCGCAGCGTTGAAAATCATGGGCACCCAAGGCGACCTACTGCTGGACCGCAGTAACAAGTTGACCCTTTCGCAAACGGTGGTGCGTGACGCGGACGCTGCGAACGCCAAGCAACTGTTGCTGCTGGCTGCGGTACTGGCGCTGATCTTCGGTCTGGTTGCCGCCTGGGTCATCACCCGGCAGATCATCGTGCCGCTGGCGCAGACGCTCAACGTGGCCGAGCGGGTCGCCTCGGGCGACCTGAGCCACAACCTGATCTCCGAGCGCCAGGACGAAATGGGCCAGTTGCAACGCGCCATGCAAAACATGACGGTCGGCCTGCGTGAGCTGATCGGTGGCATCAGCGAAGGCGTCACTCAGATTGCCAGCGCCGCCGAGCAATTATCCGCCGTCACCGAGCAGACCAGCGCCGGGGTCAACAGTCAGAAGATCGAGACCGACCAGGTCGCCACCGCCATGAATGAAATGGCCGCCACCGTGCAGGAAGTGGCGCGCAACGCCGAGGAAGCCTCCGAAGCCGCCGTGGCCGCCGACCAGCAGGCTCGCGAGGGCGACAAGGTGGTCGGCGAAGCCATCGCCCAGATCGAACGCCTGGCCACCGAAGTGGGCAACTCCACGGTTGCCATGGGCGACCTCAAGCGCGAAAGCGACAAGATCGGCAGCGTGCTCGACGTGATCAAGTCGGTGGCCCAGCAAACCAACCTGCTGGCCCTCAACGCCGCCATTGAAGCCGCGCGTGCCGGTGAAGCCGGGCGTGGCTTCGCCGTGGTGGCCGATGAAGTGCGCAGTCTGGCTCAGCGTACGCAGAAGTCCACCGAGGAGATCGCAGAGCTGATCGTCGGCCTGCAAAGCGGCACCCAGCAGGTCGCAACCATCATGGACAACAGCCGTGGCCTGACCGACAGCAGCGTCGAGCTGACCCGCCGTGCCGGCAGCGCACTGGCGAACATCACCCGCACGGTCTCGACCATCCAGGCGATGAACTCGCAGATCGCCACAGCCGCCGAGCAGCAAAGCGCGGTGGCCGAAGAGATCAACCGCAGCGTGCTGAACGTGCGCGATGTGTCGGAGCAAACCTCGGCGGCCAGTGAAGAAACCGCCGCGTCCAGCGCGGAGCTGGCGCGCCTGGGCATCTACCTGCAGACCCTGGTCGGGCGCTTCCGTATCTGACCCCTCCTACGCGGCGGCCACTCTCGGCCGCCGCAACTTGTGAAAATTCCTACGCAGTTATCAGCCCGCCATCACTCCGAATCGATTTAGCGTTGGTCGACACGCTTTTTCAGATCTGGAGGTTCACCATGTTTCCTCGGCTGACCCGCTTGCTGGCGAACGCCAGCGTCCGCATCAAACTCGCCCTGGGCTTCGGCCAGGTGCTGCTTCTCAGCCTGGTCATTGCCGTAACTGGCTGGCAGGCCTTGAACCAGGTACTTTTTCGCTCAAGCAACCTGTCGGCCCTGGGCCAATTGACGGCGGTCGCGGAGGCCATGCGCGCCGACCGCATCGTTTACCGCACCCTCACCGACGCCGCCAGCCTGGGCAAGATGGCCCGGCAGATCGAAACCATCGACCAGCATCTGGGTTATCTGGCCACCCACCTGAAAGACCCAGGCGACCTGCAGCGCATTCAAGCGGCGGAACGCCTTGTCGATGATTTCAAAGCGGCGCTCGTCGAGTTGCCGCCGTTGATCGAACAACGCGACAGCATTCGCCCGCCACTCCATGCAACCGCACTGCAGGCCAGTGACACCCTCGCACAGCTGGCCAGTGAACTGCCTGACCAACAAGACCAGAAGGCACTGGATGCCATCGAAAACCTGCGCCAAGCCATGGAGCAAGCCGAGGATAAGGCCCAAAGCCCTGCCTGGAGCGCCGATTCGTTGCAAGCCTATGCCGAAGCGGTCGGCAATGCCCTCGATGCCCTGGACGTCGCTCAGGCCGCCGTGACCAGCCTGCCCGCCGACTCAACCTTGCTAAAAACCGACCTGGCGAACTATCACGCGCAGTTGATAATGCTCAAGGAGGCTCAACTCAACACCGAAACCGCGCAGAACCGGTTTGAACAGCAACTCAACCAACTGCTTGAACACAGCGAAGCCGTGGACCAGAGCCAGACCCTCAAGCGCGACAGGGAAGCAGACCACACCCGGACGCTGCTCATCAGCGTCACCGTTGCAGCCCTGTTGCTCGGCGCGCTGGCTGCCTGGTGGATCGCCCGGCAGATCGCGATGCCGCTGCGCCAAGTGCTGGCCTGGGCCAACCGCATCGCGCAAGGCGATCTCAGCCACGACATACAGGTTGAGCGCCGAGATGAGCTAGGCCAACTGCAGCAAACCATCGGCGACATGACCCGCAACCTGCGCAGGCTGATCAGCGGCATCGGTGACAGCGCCCGGCAGATCGCCAGCGCCGCCACACAGCTGTCGAGCGTCACCGAGCAGACCCGCGCAGGCATCAGCAACCAGAAGGATGAAACAGACCAGGTGGCGACCGCGATGAACGAAATGCTCGCCACCGCCCAGGAGGTCGCGCGACATGCCGAAGAGGCCTCAAAAGCGGCCAATGAGGCCGATCAGCAGGCCACCGCCGGCGACCAGGTCGTGGGGCAAGCCGTGGAACAAATTGGCCACCTGGCCCATGAAATGGCGCGCGCCAGCCAGGCGATGATTGCCTTGCAACGCGAGAGCCAAAAGATCGGCGGCGTGCTGGACGTCATCAAATCGGTGTCGCAACAGACCAACCTGCTGGCCCTTAACGCCGCCATTGAAGCCGCGCGCGCAGGGGCCGCCGGCGAAGGGTTCGCCGTGGTCGCCGATGAAGTGCGCAGCCTTGCCCAGCGCACGCAGGAATCGGCGGAAGAAATCGAGGGACTGATCAGCGGGCTGCACACCGGCACCCAGCAGGTGGCGGATATCATGGACGGCAGCCGCGCCTTGACCGACTACAGCGTCGACCTGAGCCGCGATGTCGGCGATGCATTGGCGGCGATTATCCTCAGGGTCTCGATCATCCAGGAAATGAACCCGCAGATTGCCGCAGCCGCCGAGCAGCAATGTGCCGTCGCCGAGGAAATCAATCGCAGCGTCATGAAGGTGCGGGATGTGTCGCAAATGACCGCGACCGCGAGTGAGGAAACCGCGGCCGCCAGCGTTCAGTTGACGAAGTTGAGCGTGGACCTGCAGGCCCTGGTCGGCAAGTTCAGGTTATAGGACCTGACGCAGGAAGGCCTGGGCCCGCGGGTCTTTCGGTGCCTCGAAGAACGCGGCCGGCGCCGCATCTTCCAGCAATTTGCCATGGTCGAAGAACAGCACGCGGTCGGCCACTTCACGGGCAAAGCCCATCTCGTGGGTGACGCAAACCATGGTCATGCCTTCCAGGGCCAGAGTCTTCATCACATCCAGCACTTCGCCGACCATTTCCGGGTCCAGCGCCGAGGTGGGCTCGTCAAACAGCATCACCTTGGGCGCCATCGCCAATGCGCGAGCAATCGCGACACGCTGCTGCTGGCCGCCGGACAGGCGCGATGGAAACTCATTGGCCTTCTGCGCAATGCCGACCTTTTCCAGGAGCGCCAGGGCCTTGGCTTCGCGCTCTTGCTTGCCGCGCTTGCGCACGACCTTTTGCGCCAGGCAAAGATTTTCCAGCACGGTCATGTGAGGGAACAGGTTGAAATGCTGGAACACCATGCCGACTTCACGGCGATAAGCGTTGACGTCGGTCTTCGGGTCAGCCAGTTGCAGGCCGTCGATGCTCACCGAGCCTGAGTCGAATTCCTCCAGGCCATTGAGGCAGCGCAGGAACGTGGATTTGCCGGAGCCGGACGGGCCGATCACGACCAGCACTTCGCCCTTCGCCACCCTGGTGCTGACGTGGTCGACCGCGCGGACCACATGGCCACGGGTATCGAAGACTTTTACCAGATCGCGGACTTCAATCACTTTGCGCGAGCCTCCGCTCAAGCCGGCTGGCCATTTTCGACAGCGGCAGGTTGATCAGCAGGTACAGGCCTGCCACACAGAACAGTATTTCAAACGGCGAAAACGAGGTGGTGATCACTTCGCGGCCGCTTTTGAGCAGCTCGGTGATCGCAATCACCGAAACCAGCGAGGTGTCTTTCACCAGGCTGATGAATTGCCCGGCCAGCGGCGGCAGCACGCGCTTGAACGCCTGCGGCAGTACCACATGGCGCATCGACTGGCTGGCGCTCAAGCCTAGGGAACGAGCAGCCTCGTCCTGGCCACGGGTGATGGACTGCACCCCGGCGCGCACGATCTCCGCGACATACGCGCCGGTGAACAGCGACAGCGCGGCGATCCCGGCGAACTCCCGGGACAGGTTGAGGACCGTGCCGATGAAGAAATAGAAAATGAAGATCTGCACCAACAGCGGCGTGCCCCGCACCAGTTCGACGTAGATCGTCGACAGATCGCGCAGGGTCGGGTTGCTCGACAAACGGCACAGGCCGGTCGCCAAGCCGATCGCCAGGCCAAGGATACCGGACACCACCGACAGCCACAGCGTGGTCCACAAGCCCCACATCAGCGGACCCAGCGCCCAGTGGCGGTTGACGCCGATGACATCGCCTTCGGCCACGTCATCGCCGCGCCCCACTTGCAGGCTGTTGTCGGCGACCGTCACCTTTTGCTCGGCGCCCGCGTCGTTGCGCAGGGTGACTTCGGCCACGTCACCTTTGCGGACCAGCTCGATCACGGTCGAGATATCCGCCGCCCGCTGGGCCTCTTCAGCCTGATAGGCGAAATACTGCGGGACGCGGTTCCAGCGCCATTCGTAGGACATCATCGACGTGGCGTAGTACAAGGCGCCCGCCAGGCCGACCAGCACGACCACGGTCAGCAGGTGCCAGGGCCATTGGGCTTTTTTCTGTTTCATTTCAAGTTCCGGGATTTGCGATCGTTCCCACGCTCTGCGTGGGAATGCATCACTGGACGCTCTGCGTCCGCTTTGTGACGCGGAGCGTCACGGGCTGCATTCCCACGCGGAGCGTAGGAACGATCAGGGTGTCAGCCTTTATTCCATGTCCTTGAGCCACTCGGAGCTCTTGAACCACTTGTCATGGATACGATCGTAGGTGCCGTCGTTCTTGATCTGGTGCAGGAAGTTGTTGATGAAGTTGACGCTGTCGTAGTCGCCTTTCTTCAGGCCGAACGCCAAGGGTTCGAAGGTGAAGGGTTCTTCCAGGAACACCAGCTTGCCGTTGCCGACTTTCTTCTCGGCCACCACGTTGTACGGCGCGTCATACACAAAGGCATCGGCCTTGCCGTTGACCACGTCCAGCACGCCTTCCTGCTCGTTGTCGTAGCCGTGGTACTTGGCCTTGGAGATCAGCTTCTTGGCGACCATCTCACCAGTGGTGCCGAGCTTGGAGGTGAGGCGGTATTTCTCGTCGTTCAGGTCTTTATAGGACTTGATGGTGCCTTCGAGCTCCTTGCGAATCAGCAGGGTCTGGCCGACCACGATGAAGGGTTCGCTGAAGTTCAGGCGCAGGTTGCGTTCCTGGGTCAGGGTCATGCCGCTGCCGATCATGTCGAACTTGCCCGTCAGGAAGGCCGGGATGATGCCGTCGTAGCCGGTGGACACCAGCTCCAGCTTGACGCCCATGGACTTGGCCAGGGCCTTGAGGATGTCCACTTCAAAACCGATGATTTCACCGCGCTTGTCGGTCATTTCGAACGGCATGTAGGTCGGGTCCATGCCGACCTTGAGCGTGCCGCGCTTGACCGCATCATCGATCGCACCGGCCTGGGCGGCGTTGGCTGCGACCAGCGCGGTGACGCCAAGCAGCAGCATCGAAAGATACTTTTTCATCATCAAGTCCCCTGAACGATTCTTGTAAGGTCGGCGCGCAAAAAGGGCTGCACCATTTCGGGGTGCGATCCTAACCCACTCGTCTCGTGCCACAAAGGTTTCACGGCTATTTGTTATCAGCGTATGTCGGAAAAGCTCCACAAGGGTGCGACAGAACGCAGGCGTAGACGCGCGCGCCGAGGGCGGCGGCAACGGATTGATGTGTAAGCAGTTATGACTTTCAATCGATTTCTTTCATCCAGGCGGTGTCCCTGAACCACTTGTCGTGCAGGTGATCGTAGGTCCCGTCCTGGGCGACCTGGTTGAGAAAATGGTTGATCCAGTTGAGGCTGTCGAAATCGCCTTTCTTCAAGCCGAAGGCCAGCGGCTCAAAGGTGAAGGGTTGCTCGAGCGCCAGCAGCGCGCCGTTTTCCGGGCGGCTCAAGGCGATCAGGTTATAGGGCGCGTCATGAATGAAGGCATCGACCTGGCCCAGCACCACCTGGCGCACGCCCTCCTCCGGCGTTGCAAAGGTGCTGAGCCGGGCCGCGCCCAGGAACCGTCGCGCGGCTGACTCACCGGTGGTGCCTTCGGTGGTTGCGATCCGGTAGCTGGCGTCGTCCAGGTCTTCGACACTGCTGACCTTGCCCGCAAGGCGCGGGTGCAACAACACCGACTGGCCGACCACGATGAACGAATCGCTGAAGTTGAGCTTGAGGTTGCGCTCCTGGGTGACGGTCATGCCGCTGCCGATCAGGTCGAATTTTTTCGCCAGCAGCCCCGCCACCAACTCGGTGTAGGGCACCGCGACCAACTCCAGCTCCACCCCGAGCGCTTGGCTCATGACCTTGAGCAGGTCGATTTCGAAGCCGACGATGTGCCCCTGTTTATCCGTCATTTCGAAAGGAACGTAGGTGGGCGTGGTGCCTACTTTCAGCACGCCACGCCGAACGGCGTCGTCAATCGCGCCCGCCTGCGCGAGGCCCATGTGAATCAATGCGACAGCGCTTATCAGCAGCGCCGAACAAAAGCCCTTGCTCATGAATATCCCCGTGGCCAAGTCAAATTCGGGGCGATGCTAACTCAGCGGCAGGCACGGCAATACACCTCGGACGAGGGTCTTTTGTTTCGAAATAACAAGGGGTTAGGGCGGCGCGGAAAGCGCAGGGGACGCTGTAGGACCGCAGCGTCAAACACCCCCGAGGTGAACCCTCGGGGGTGTCTGAATCAGGCCGGTTGGGCCAGGGCCAATTGCGGTTGCAGTGGCAGCAACGGCGCGTGCGGGTCAGCCTTGATCGAGTCGCGCCAGGCGGCAAGCCACTCGGGGTGACCTTCGCTCCAGACCTGCTCGTGCAAGCGGGCCAGGGCGACCGGATCGCTGAGCAAGGCTACGCGCTCGGCATTGTTAAGGCCGGCAGGGCCGACTTTCAACGCATGGCGCACGCGCTCGGCACGCAGGTACTCGATCGGCTCGGCTTTACCGTGACGCGAGGTCGCCAGGGCACAGGCCAGGGCGTTCTGCTGCGGGTCGACCACCGAGCGCACAAAGCCGTCGTGCAGCGCGTGCCAACGGTTTTCGTGGGTGTACTTGTCGGTGGACAGCAACGCCTGCGGCGGATTGTATTCCTCAGGGATGAGGAACAGGCTCGCGTCGCGCGACTTCAGGCCCAGGTTCACGCGGCTGGAAATCACCGATACCGGAATCGACAGCATCAGCGAACCGACGATTGGCACCAGCCACCACAGGAAGCTGGGGTTCAACCACACCACCAGCAGCGCCCACAGGAAGCCAAGCAGAGTCTGGGTGCCGTGACGCTTGAACGCTTCGCCCCAGGTGGTCGAGTCGTCGTCACGCTTGGGCGAGTTCCAGGTGGCGGCCCAGCCAAGGAACGCCGCGAGCACGAAGCGGGTGTGGAAAATCATCCGCACCGGCGCCAGCAGCATGGAGAACAGCATCTCCAGCAGCATCGACATCGTCACCTTGAACTTGCCGCCGAACTCTTTCGCGCCCTTGGCCCAGATCAGGATGATGCTCAGCAGTTTCGGCAAGAACAGCAACACGATGGTGGTGGAGAACAGCGCCACCGCCTTGTCCGGATGCCATTGAGGCCACAGTGGGTACAACTGGCGCGGGGCCATGAAGTACTGCGGCTCCATCAGCGTGTTCACCGCCAGCAAGGCCGTGGACAGCACCAGGAACAGGAACCACAACGGCGCCGACAGGTAGGACATCACGCCGGTCAGGAACACCGCGCGGTGCACCGGGTGCATGCCCTTGACCAGGAACAGGCGGAAGTTCATCAGGTTGCCGTGGCACCAGCGACGGTCACGCTTGAGTTCGTCCAGCAGGTTCGGCGGCAACTCTTCGTAGCTGCCCGGCAGGTCATAGGCAATCCACACGCCCCAGCCGGCACGGCGCATCAGCGCTGCTTCAACGAAGTCGTGGGACAGGATGGAGCCGGCAAACGCGCCTTTACCCGGCAATGGCGCCAGGGCGCAGTGCTCGATAAACGGCTTCATGCGGATGATCGCGTTGTGACCCCAGTAGTGGGATTCACCCAACTGCCAGAAGTGCAGGCCGGCGGTGAACAGCGGGCCGTATACGCGCGTGGCGAACTGCTGCATGCGCGCATACAGGGTGTCCATGCCCGACGCACGTGGCGCGGTCTGGATAATCCCGGCGTCCGGCGTGGCTTCCATCAGGCGCACGAGGCTGGTCAGGCATTCGCCGCTCATGACGCTATCGGCGTCGAGCACGACCATGTATTTGTAGTCACCGCCCCAGCGACGGCAGAAGTCGTCGAGGTTGCCGCTCTTGCGCTTTACGCGACGGCGACGACGACGATAGAAGATCTTGCCGAAACCACCGGCTTCACGGCACACGTCGAGCCAGGCTTGCTGTTCGGCGATGCAGATATCGGCGTCATTACTGTCGCTGAGTACGAAGAAGTCGAAGCGATCCAGGTCACCGGTGGCGGCCACCGATTCGAACGTGGCGCGCAGACCGGCGAATACCCGGGGCACGTCTTCGTTGCAGATCGGCATCACCAGCGCGGTGCGGGCGTCTTTCGGAATCGGCTCGTCGCCGGCACTTTTCCCTGAAATCCGGTATTTATCATGACCGGTGAGCAACTCCAGGAAGCCCATCAACGCCGTCCAGAAACCCGCCGACACCCAGCAGAACAAGATCCCGAACATGATCAGGATGCTGGTTTGCAGGGCGTAGGGCAGTACCTGGGTCGCGGTTTGCAGCAGGGTCTGGTTGCGGATCTCGTCGAAGTCGACCAGCGACCAGCCCTGGTACGGCATGATGCCTTTCATGTACCAGCCGGCCACGATGGTCTGGCCCAGCATCAGCACCAGCAGGATGTAGCGGCGGATCGAACCGACGGTGCGCCAGCGCGCAGCCGGCAATACCCGTTCATCCTTCGGCGGTTTCGGCGGGTTGCTGCGCCCGGTAATACGGCGCCAGCCGCGCACCAGGATATTGGTGCGCCACGGCTCCGGTACCACGCGGGTACGCCGAATCGGCGGCGTGGCCTTCAGGCACACACGGCCACTGGCGTCGAGCGCCAGCATTTCGGCGTCTTGCAGCTCTTCGGCGGTGTTGAGGGTCAAGCGCCGACCCACCGAGGCCTGGGCGGCATCGGCAGGTGCGTCGAATGCCTTCGACGACAAGCGCTCGTGCAATTCGCTGAAGGATGAGCAGCCCGCCAGTTCGGCGCGCTGCTCAGCGGTCATCGGAAGATGCGCCAGATACTCGGACAAAGTCTCGGGCGTTACTTGAGAATTACTCATCGGCAGGCAACTGATAGCTCCAGGTCTCGGTCAGGACTTGTTCGGTCTTGATCGGCTCCGGCGTGGCTGGGACAGCTTCTGGCTGCTTGGCTTCCTTGTCCTTGGCGTCTTTCTTGGCCTGTTTCTCGTGCTGCTTGGCCAGGACTTTGTCGGCCTTAAGCACATGGGTCGAGGCGCTTTCAGGCTCGGACTGAGGAATATCCTGCACCAGCGCGGCACGCATCTCGGTCGGCTTGCCTGCGTCCTTGATCTTCATGCGCAGGGTCAGACGCCAGCCTTTGGTGTGTTCGTTGTAACGCACGCTGTTTTCAACGAGTTCAGCATTGTCACCGACACTCACCTGGCTGCGCACCGGAGCGTCCGGCAGCAGTTTTTTCAGGGACGGGCCTTCGAAGTCCACCAGGTAAGCGACGCTGCCATCCGGCTGACGGATCAGATTGGACTGCTTGACGTCACCGGTGGAGCGCAGGGTCTGCTTGACCCAGGCACTGTCCGGCGAGTGGAACGCTGCGTCATCCAAGGTCCAGTGCAGGCGATAGGCTACATCCAGTGGCTGGCCGACTTCCGGCAGTTTTTCCGGGCTCCAGAAGGCAACGATGTTGTCGTTGGTTTCATCGGCGGTCGGGATCTCGACGAGATCGACGGAACCCTTGCCCCAATCGCCTTCGGGCTCGATCCAGGCGCTTGGGCGCTTGTCGTAGTTGTCGTCCAGGTCTTCGTAGTGGCTGAAGTTGCGGCCACGTTGCAGCAGGCCGAAACCGCGCGGGTTTTCGACGCTGAAATTGCTGACCGACAGGTGTTTAGGGTTGTTCAGTGGGCGCCAGATCCACTCGCCGTTACCGGCATGGATCGACAAGCCGCTGGAGTCGTGCAGTTCGCGACGGTAGTTGAGGACCTTGGACGGCTGGTTGGCGCCGAACAGGAACATGCTGGTCAGCGGGGCAACGCCCAGCTTGCTGACCTTGTCGCGCAGGAACATCTGGGATTTCACGTCGACGACCGTGTCGGTGCCCGGGCGCAGGATCAGGCGATAAGCACCGGTAGCGCGCGGCGAGTCCAACAGGGCGAAGATCACCAGGTGCTTGTCACCCGGCTTTGGACGTTCGATCCAGAACTCGGTGAACCGCGGGAACTCTTCACCGGACGGCAGCGCGGTATCGATAGCCATGCCACGGGCGGACAGGCCATAGACCTGGTCCTTGCCGACGACGCGGAAATAGCTGGCGCCGAGCATGGTCATGATTTCGTCTTGCTTGTCGCCCTTGTTGATCGGGTACAGCACACGGAAACCGGCATAACCCAGCTGTTCGGTGGCTTTGGGATCAAACTTCACGTCGCCGAAATCGAAACGCGACGGGTCGTATTTGATTTCCTGGACGCTGTCGGCGGTCACTTCGTTGATTTTCACCGGCGTATCGAAATGCATACCCTGGTGATAGAAGGACAGCTTGAACGGGGTGTTCTGATCGGCCCACTCGGCTTTTTCGTTGCGGAAACGAATCTTCTGGTAGTCCGCGAATTTCATTTCGCGGAATTCGTTCGGCAGATTGCTGCGCGGAGCTTCGTATTTCTGCCCGGCCAGCTCTTTCGCCTTGGCCGACACATCATCCAGACTGAATGCCCACAGTTGACCCGCGCCGAACAGGCAAAACAGGGCAGAGCCCGTCACCAGTGCGTTTCGTAACCGTTTGGCAGACAATTTTGGTGCATTACAGGGACTAACAATCACGAGCAACCCTCGCCGAAAACAGATCAAAAAACCAACGGCCAGCTATCTATATGCCAGGTTGGCGAGCATTGTTCCGACTCTTGCTGGGCAAAATGATTCCCCATCGGTCGTCGGACAAGTCTCTACCTAAGTCAAAAATGGACCAAACAACGCTGATCACCGTAGCGCGCGATTATCTAGTAGCCCGCGAAACAACGCATCAGGGATAACGAAGTATTTGTAGCGAAACCCTGCGTTTTTAGGCATTTAAAGTCGTTTTCAATACATTCACGTCTGTAGGAGGAAGGTGACAGGCCCGTCATTGACCAAATGCACCTGCATATCGGCGCCAAAACGCCCCGACGCCACCTTGCCATGCAATTGTTGCGCTTGTAACAGCAAGTGATCAAAAAGCGCCGCTCCCAGGGCCGGCGGGGCCGCCGTGGAGAAGCTCGGCCGCAGCCCGCTTTTGGTGTCCGCCGCCAGGGTGAACTGCGATACCAGCAACAAACCGCCGTCAACGTCCTTCAATGACAGGTTCATCTTGCCTTCGCCGTCGCTGAACACCCGGTAGTTCAACAGCTTGTGCAACAGTTTATCGGCGCTCTCGGGCGTATCTGAAGGTTCGACGGCCACCAGCACCAGCAATCCCTGGTCGACCGCCCCGACGATTTCGCCCGCCACCTCGACCCGGGCGCCTCGCACCCGTTGCAGCAAGCCCTTCATGCTTCTTCTGGCGGCAGATCGAGCAAGCGCCGCGCCATTTCGCTGGTCGCACGCACCAAGGCATCGGTGATGCCGGGTTCGGACGCTGCATGGCCAGCTTCGCGAATCACCTGCAGCTCGCTGTTGGGCCAGGCCTGGTGCAATTCCCAGGCATTATCCAGCGGGCAGATCATGTCGTAGCGCCCATGAATGATGACGCCAGGCAGATGGGCGATCTTGTGCATGTCGCGAATCAGCTGGTTGGGCTCCAGGAAAGAGTTGTTGGTGAAGTAATGGCACTCGATCCGCGCGATGGACAGGGCGCGCTGCGGCTCGGAAAACCGCTCCACATGCTGCGGGCTCGGACACAGGCCGAGCATGCGCCCTTCCCAGCCCGACCAGGCCTTGGCCGCGTGCATCTGGGCGATCTGATCGTTGCCGATGAGGCGCTTGTGGTAGGCCGCGATCATGTCGTGGCGCTCCTCGACAGGGATCGGCGCGATGTAGTCCTGCCAGTAATCCGGGAACAGGCGGCTCGCGCCGGACTGGTAGAACCATTCGATATCCTGCGGGCGTGCCAGGAAAATGCCGCGCACGATCAGGCCGTGCACACGATCTGGGTGGGTTTGCGCATAGGCCAGGGCCAGGGTCGAGCCCCAGGAACCACCGAACAGCACCCATTTTTCGATACCCAGGTGCTCGCGGATGCGCTCAAGGTCGGCGACCAGGTCCCAGGTGGTGTTGTTTTCCAGACTGGCGCGCGGGGTGGAGCGTCCGCAGCCACGCTGGTCGAACGTGACGATGTGGTACAGGTTCGGGTCGAAATAGCAGCGGCTCTGGGCATCACAACCGGAGCCAGGACCACCATGGATGAATACGACGGGCAAGCCTTCGGGGGAGCCACTTTCATCGACGTACAGCGTGTGGGTGTCATCGACTGCCAGATCATGCCGGGCGTAGGGTTTGATCTGCGGGTACCAAGTCTGCATTGCGCGCTCCGTAGGGGGTCGGGTTCATCCCTGGGGGGACGTCTTTTATTTTGCCGTTTGGCACTATAAACCCGAATTGTGCAATGAGCATGTTCTTGAGCGCTTAGACCTGTGTCAGCCCTTCGTTCCTCAGGTAATTCAACAGGTCATCGTAGAGCCGGTCCACCTCGGGCACCTGGTGCCTCGCCCGCAGGCAGCCGTGGACCAGGCCCTTGCCGGGGTGCAACACGGTGGCCACGCCAGATGCTTGCAGGCGTTCAGCGTAGAGCATGCCGTCGTCGCGCAGCGGGTCGAACTGGGCCACGGCGATGAAGGCCTTGGGTAAGCCGCTGAAATTTTCGGCCAGCAGTGGCATGGCGTAGGGCGACGGCTCGCCGCTACCCGACAGGTACAGCGCCAGGTAAGCGTCGCTGTCAGCGCTGCTGAGCAATGGCGCGTCCCTGCAGTCAAGCCGCGACGGCAAGTCGCAGGGGCCGCCCAACGCGGGGTAAATCAAAACCTGGGCCCGAGGCTGCGGTTGCCCGGCGTCGCGCAAGCCCAGGCACAACGCCGCCGCCAGATTGCCGCCCGCACTGTCGCCCGCCACCAACAGGCGCTGCAGGTTGATGGCATGTGGCCCATGCCCGGCGTGGATGGCCTGCCATACGGCGCGACAATCCTGATAGGCGGCCGGGAACGGGTGTTCGGGAGCCAGCCGGTAATCGATGGCGATGACCAGTATGTGCAACGCAGCGGCCAGCTCGAAGCAAATGAAGTCGTGGGAGTCCAGGCCGCCAACAACCCAGCCGCCGCCGTGTATATAGAGAAGGCATGGCCAGCCCTCCGTCGGGGCGGGACCCTCGGGGAGATAACTACGCACATCCACGCCGGCAAGTGAAAAGTCCGACACACGCACGTCCCCAGGCACGGGCGGGGTGAACGCCTGGCACATGCGGTTGTAGTTCTGGCGCAGGCCGGCCAGGGAGGAATCATCACCGATGAAGGACTCGGTTTGGGCGACGAAGGCCGCAAGTTGCGCAGAAATCGGGTACATGCATGAATCTCCTGAGCGCCGGGATTCAATGTGGGAGCTGGCTTGCCTGCGATAGCGGCCTTTCAGCCGACATGTCCGGTGACTGGCCCACCGCCATCGCGGGCAAGCCCTAATGCCGATCAGTTAAGCGAACGCAATGCTTAAAGCAACGAAGATCAAATGTGGGAGCGGGCTTGCTCGCGAAGACGTCGGCACAGCAAACATTGATGTTGACTGACCCACCGCTTTCGCGAGCAAGCCCGCTCCCACAGGGGATTGCGCTTAACTGACTGGCATTAGGGCAAGCCCGGCTCCCACAGGTGTCCGGTGTTGTTCTGGCTGGAACGTTCGGCTCAGAGTTCGAGGCTGGCCTGCACGGCTGCCATGCCGTCCGTGCCATTGAACGCCGTTACGCCTTTGAGCCAGCGCTGCAAATCCCCGGGATGATCGCGCAACCATTGCCTGGCCACGTCCTGGGGCGATTCACGCTCCATGATCGGTACCATCAACTGGCTTTCCTGGGCGGCGGTGAAGGTGAGGTTTTCCAGCAAGCGGTTGGCATTGGGGCAGCGCTCGGCAAAGTCCGGCGCGGTGACGGTGGAGACGGTGGCCCGGCCTTCGTCAGGGCCGAACACACCTTCACTGCCGGTGAGATAGGCCATTTTCATGTTGATGTTCATCGGGTGCGGGGTCCAGCCAACGAACACCACGAACTCCTTGCGGTTCACCGCTCGCTGCACAGCGGCCAACATCCCTGCTTCGCCCGAGGCTACCAACTTGAAGCCGCCAAGGCCGAAGCGGTTGGTGTCGATCATGTTCTGGATATCGGTGTTGGCGCCGCTGCCTGGCTCGATACCATAGAGCTTGCCGCCCAATTTGTCCTTGAAACGGGCAATGTCGGCAAAGGTCTTCAAGCCCGCATCGGCCACGTACTGGGGTACGGCCAGGGTGGCCTGGGCGTCGGCGAGGCTCGGGGCGGCTAATACCTTGACCTGCCTGGCCGCCAGGAACGGCGCGATGTTGTTGTCCATCGCCGGTTTCCAGTAGCCGAGGAAGATATCCAGGCGCTTGTCGCGGATGCCGGCAAAGATGATTTGCTGCACGGCGCTGGTCTGTTTGCTGTTGTAACCCAGGCCATTGAGCAGCACGTCGGCCATGCCGGAAGTGGCGACTACGTCAGTCCAGCTGACCACCCCCATGCGGATGTTCTTGCAAGAGGCAGGTTCTGCGGCCATGGCTTGCGCACTGAGCAGTGCGGCGCCGGTGAGGGTCAACAACAGTTTTTTCATGGGTGGCGGCTCACTCGGCGGTTTTCAGTTCACAACCTTACCCAGTGAGGCCTTGAGCAACACGACCTGTGGCGACCGGCAGTTGCACTGCGGCGACTGTGGGGCCGCTATCGCAGGCAAGCCAGCTCCCACCTTTTGATTTGTGAACACATCCAAGTGTGGGAGCTGGCTTGCCTGCGATAGCGATTTCAGCCGTAACGCTTCTGCCCCCAGGCCAGCAACCCTTCCAGCAGTTGCTTCAACACCACCCGCGTCGGCTCGGCCAGATCCGGGCGATAGGGAAATGGCTCAACCTCTTCCATGTACGTGCTCTGGCACAACTCCAGCTGCACCGCGTGGATATCCTGCGCCGGGTCACCATAGTGCCGAGTGATATGGCCGCCCTTGAAGCGCCCGTTCAACACATGGGTGTACTGGGGATGCGCGGCGCAGATGGCTTCCAACTGGCTGGCCAGTTCAGGATCACACGCCGCGCCATTAAAGGTGCCGAGGTTGAAGTCAGGCAGCTTGCCGTCGAACAGGTGCGGGATCACCGAGCGGATCGAGTGCGCATCGAACAACAGCGCATAACCGAACTCGGCCTTGAGGCGGGCGAGCTCTTCCTGCAGCGTGCGGTGATACGGGCCCCAGATCTTCTGCAGGTAACTGGCGCGCTCAGTCTCGCTCGGGGTCTGCCCCTCACGAAACAACGGCACGCCGTCGAACAGCGTCTCCGGGTACAGGCCGGTGGTGGCGCCCGCGTAGAGCGGCGTGTTATCGGACGGCCGGTTCAGGTCGATGACGAACCGCGAGTACTCCGCCGCCAGGGTGCTGGCGCCCAGCCATTGGGCAAAGTCATACAGCGTGGGGATGTGCCAGTCGGTGTCCGGCAGGCTTTGCGCCTCGGCGATCAGCCCGGCCTCGACCGCAGGCGTGAGGCGCAGGCCGGCGTGGGGCATGCTGATCAGCAGCGGCACGCGGCCTTGTTGGAAATTCAGGACCTTATCCACAACAGTCTCCTTATTCACAAGGCAGTTTAAACAGTGACGTCGACGCCATGGCGCACGACGCGTTTATCCAACTCGCCACCCAGCCAGTAAGCCAGGTCGGCGGGGCGATCAATCTGCCAGGCCACGAAATCGGCGACCTTGCCCGCTTCCAGGGAGCCATGGGTGTCGCCCATGCCCAGCGCGGTGGCCGCATGTTGCGTGGCGCCGGCCAGGGCCTCTTCCGGGGTCATGCGAAACAGGGTGCAGGCCATGTTGAGCATCAGGCGCACCGACAAGGCCGGTGAGGTGCCGGGGTTGAGGTCGCTGGCGATAGCGATCTTCACCCCGTGCTTGCGCAAGGCCTCCATCGGCGGCAACTGGGTTTCACGCAGGAAATAGAACGCGCCCGGCAGCAATACCGCGACGGTGCCGGCGGCGGCCATGGCGATGGCGTCTTCTTCAGTCATGAATTCCAGGTGATCCGCCGACAACGCGTGGTACCGCGCAGCCAGGCTGGAGCCGTGCAACGACGAGAGTTGCTCGGCGTGCAGCTTCACCGGCAGGCCAAGTTGCAGGGCAACCTTGAACACGCGTTCCACCTGTTCGGTGGAAAACGCCAGGTATTCGCAGAACGCATCCACCGCGTCCACCAGCCCTTCTGCTGCCAATGCGGGCAGCATCTCGGCGCAAATGTGGTCGATGTAGTCGTCGGCGCGGTCCTTGTACTCCGGCGGCAACGCGTGGGCCGCCAGGCACGTGGCGCGCACGCTGACCGGCAGCGCTTCGCCGAGACGCCGCGCCACCCGCAGCATCTTGCGCTCATTGACCAGGTCCAGGCCGTAGCCGGACTTGATCTCCACGGTAGTAACACCGTCGCGCAACAGACTGCGCAGGCGTTTTTCAGCACTGACAAACAGCTCATCTTCCGTCGCGGCACGGGTTGCACGCACGGTGCTGGCGATACCGCCGCCCTTGGCCGCGATTTCGGCGTAGCTCACGCCTTGCAGACGCTGCTCGAATTCGCCGCTGCGGTTACCGCCAAACACCGTGTGCGTGTGGCAGTCGATCAGCCCGGGCGTGACCCACGCGCCTTGCAGGTCATGCACCTGGGCGTAATCCGCCGTGGGTAGCTGGCTGCGGGGGCCGATCCACTCGATGAGCGAACCGGCAGTCACCATGGCGGCATCCTCGATGATCGAGTAGTTGCCGTGGGCCATGGTTGCGACGTGACAGTGTTGCCAAAGGGTTTTCATGAACCTCTCCTCGGCTACAGGCTTGGCAGCAACTTGGCCGGCACCAGCTCATTCAGACAGCGGCTGGCGAGCAGTTCGCTGGCGGCGATGATGTCCGGGGCGAAGAAACGGTCCTTGTCGTAGAACGCCACTTTGTCGCGCAGGATGGCGCGTGCCTGTTCAAGCACAGGCGAGGTTTTCAGGCCGTCGCGCAGGTCCAGGCCCTGGCAGGCTGCCAGCCATTCAACCGCCAGAACGCCACGGGTGTTCTCCGCCATTTCCCACAAGCGCTTGCCGGCCGCCGGGGCCATGGACACATGGTCTTCCTGGTTGGCGGACGTCGGCAGGCTGTCGACACTATGGGGATGGGCCAGCGCCTTGTTCTCGCTGGCGAGCGCGGCGGCCGTCACCTGGGCGATCATGAAACCGGAGTTGACGCCGCCATTGCCGACCAGGAACGGCGGCAGTTGCGACATGTGCTTGTCCATCATCAGCGAGATACGTCGCTCGCTCAGCGAGCCGATCTCAGCGATCGCCAGCGCCATGTTATCGGCAGCCATGGCCACCGGTTCGGCGTGGAAGTTGCCGCCCGAGATCACGTCGCCCTCGGCTGCAAACACCAACGGGTTGTCCGACACGGCGTTGGCTTCCACCACCAGCACCTCGGCGGCCTGGCGGAACTGGGTCAGGCAGGCGCCCATGACTTGGGGCTGGCAGCGCAGGGAGTAAGGGTCCTGCACCTTGTCGCAGTTTTGGTGCGATTGGGAAACCTGGCTGCTTTCGCCCAGTAGCTCGCGATAGGCCGCCGCGGAATCGATCTGCCCGCGCTGGCCGCGCGCGGCATGAATACGCGCATCGAACGGTGAGCGCGAACCCAGCACGGCTTCGACGGTGAGTCCGCCGCACACCAAAGCGCCGGCGAACAAATCTTCGCCTTCAAACAGGCCACGCAAGGCATAGGCGGTCGACACCTGGGTGCCGTTGAGCAACGCCAGGCCTTCCTTGGCGGCGAGGGTCAGCGGCGTGAGGCCGGCGACTTTCAGCGCTTCGGGCGCCTCCAGCCACTCACCTTTGTAGCGCGCCTTGCCTTCGCCCAGCAGCACCAGGGACATGTGCGCCAACGGCGCCAAGTCGCCGGATGCACCGACCGAGCCCTTCAACGGAATGTGCGGGTATACCTCGGCGTTGATCAGTGCGATCAACGCGTCGATCACCTGGCGGCGAATGCCGGAGAAGCCACGGCTCAGGCTGTTGACCTTGAGCACCATGACCAGGCGCACCAGCGCGTCGCTGATCGGCTCACCGACGCCGGCGGCATGGGACAGCACCAGCGAACGCTGCAGGTTTTCCAGGTCGGCGCTGGCGATGCGGGTCGAGGCCAGCAGGCCGAAACCGGTGTTGATGCCGTAGGCGGTGCGGTTCTCGGCGAGAATCTGTTCCACGCAGGCCACACTGGCGTCGATCTGCGCCGTGGCGCTGTCATCCAGGCTGAGGGTTACCGGCTGCCGGTAGATGGCACGCAGTTGGGCGAGGCTCAGTTGGCCTGGAATCAGGTTTAGCGCAGTCACATTCGTTCTCCTTGTGAATTGTTCTTTTGAATACTTCTTTTGAAAAAATCAGTGTTCAGTGCACATCCGGCAGTGCGGTGTTTTTGATCACATCGGCGGCGCTGGCAATATCCGGCGCCAGCCAGCGATCCTGTTCGTACGCGGGGACCCCTTTACGCAGCAAGCGCCAGGCGCGGTCGGTGCCGGTGCCGAAGCGCTGGTCCTTGAGGAACTCGAATGCCTGGGCCGCCAGCAAGTACTCGATGGCGAGGATCTGCGTAACGTTGGCCAGCAGTTGGTGCAGCTTGAGCGCAGCATTGGTGCCCATGCTCAGGTGGTCTTCCTGCAAACCCGAGGTGACAAAGTTGTCGAGTACCGCCGGTTGCGCCAACTGGCGGTTCTGCGCGCACAGGGAAGCGGCGACGTACTGCACGATCATCATCCCGGAATTGACTCCAGGGTTGCTGACCAGAAACGCCGGCAAACCGCTGACGTGCGGGTTGATCAGGCGGTCGAGGCGACGTTCGGCCACCGAGCCGATTTCGGCCATGGCGATCGCCAGCAGGTCGGCCGCCAGCGCCACGGACTGCCCGTGCGGGTTGGCCTGCGACACCACGCGGTAATGCTCCGGCGTGCCGAGCAACAATGGGTTGTCGGTAGCGCTATTGAGTTCGGTGTCGATCTGGCGGGTCGCGTGTTCAACCTGATCGCGGGCCGCGCCGTGGATCTGCGGGATCGAGCGCAGGCTCAGGGCGTCCTGGGTGCGGATGCCTTTGCTGCTGGCGATCACTTCGCTGCCATCGAGCAAGGCGCGCAAGTTGATGCCCACTTGTTGCATGCCAGGGTGCGGCTTGAGCGCGATGATTTCTGCATCGAAGGCATCGATCTGACCGCGCAGGGCTTCGAAGCTCATGGCGCCGATCACGTCGGCCCATTGCAGCAGGTGATGCGCGTCAGCCAGGGCCAGGCAGCTCAGGCCGGTCATGCACGGCGTGCCGTTGACCAGGCACAGGCCGTCCTTGGCGCCCAGTACCACCGGCTGCAAACCTTCGGCGGCCAATGCCTCCTGCGCTGTCACCACCTGGCCGCGATAGCTGACGTCGCCGACGCCGAGCAGCGCCACGCCGACATGGGCCATATGGGTCAGGTAACCCACGGAACCCTGGGACGGCACCTGTGGCGTGATGCCGTGGTTGAGCAGCGCCAGCAGCGCGTGCACCACCTGCGGATGCAGCCCGGATTTGCCGTGGCTGTAGTTGATGATGGCGGCGCAGATGATCGCGCGGGTCTGCTCATCACTGAGCACCGGCCCGACACCGCAGGCATGGCTGAGCAGGGTATTGCGCGACAGTTCACTGAGTTGTTCGCCTTGCAGCGACACATTGCACAGCGCACCCAGGCCGGTGTTCACGCCATAGGCACGCTCGCCGCTGGTGACGATGCGTTGCACGATGGCCTGGGCATTGTCGATACGCGCCCAGGCCTGGCCCGAAAGTTCGAGCAATGCACCGTGGCGGGCGACGGCGACCACGTCCTGCCAGCGTAGCGGGGTGTCGGCGATGGTGATTGTTTGTGCCTGGGGCATCTTCACACCTTCTTGAGTTCTTTTGCAGCCTTACCGGCCCTATCGCAGGCAAGCCAGCTCCCACATGTGGACTGTGTGAACCCGATCAAATGTGGGAGCCGGGCTTGCACGCGATGGCGCCAGCCGGTTCACCACAAAAACCGGGTCAGACCACCGCCGCCCGCCGCTGGACAAACCGATCCACATACTCATCCGCCGGCGAATGCAGGATCTCGCGCGGCGTGCCGACCTGGATCAGCTTACCGTCCTTGAGGATCGCAATGCGGTTACCGATGCGCACCGCCTCGTCGAGGTCGTGGGTGATGAATACGATGGTCTTGTGCAAGGTCTTTTGCAGCTCCAGCAATTGGTCCTGCATCTCGGCGCGAATCAACGGGTCGAGGGCGCTGAAGGCCTCGTCCATCAGGATGATGTCGGTATCCGCCGCCAACGCGCGGGCCAGGCCGACGCGCTGGCGCATGCCGCCGGATAGCTGGTGCGGGTACTTGTTTTCGTAGCCCTTGAGGCCCACGGTTTCGATCCAGTGCAATGCGCGTTCGGCGCACACCTGCTTGGTTTCGCCACGCACCTTGAGGCCGTAGGCGACATTGTCGAGGACGCTCTTGTGGGGCAGCAGGCCGAAGCTCTGGAACACCATGCTGATCTTGTGCCGACGGAATTGGCGCAGGGCTTCCATGTCCAGTTGCAGGATATCTTCGCCGTCCACCAGGATCGCGCCGCTGGTGGGGTCGATCAGCCGGTTGAAGTGGCGCACCAGGGTCGACTTGCCGGAGCCCGACAAGCCCATGATCACGAAGATCTCTCCGGTGGCGATGCTCAGCGACAGGTCGTTGACGCCGACCACGCAACCGGTCTCGGCCAGCACCTGGTCCTTGGTCTTGCCCTGACCAATCAGGGCCAGCGCATCCTTGGCGCGATTGCCGAAGATCTTGAAGACGTTCTTGACTTCGATTTTGCTGACAGTAGTCATTTGTTCGCCTCGTGCCGTGGACGACCATAGGCCTGGGTAATGCGGTCGATGACCACAGCGAGAATCACGATCGCCAGCCCGGCTTCGAGGCCACGGCCAACGTTGAGGGTCTGGATGCCGACAAGTACGTCTTCACCCAGGCCACGGGCGCCGATCATCGAGGCGATTACCACCATCGACAACGCCATCATGGTGGTCTGGTTGATGCCGGCCATGATGCTGGGCAGCGCCAGCGGCAGTTGCACGCCGAACAGTTGTTGCCAGCGGTTGGCGCCAAAGGCGTTGATGGCTTCCATGACTTCGCCGTCGACCTGGCGAATGCCCAGGTCGGTGAGGCGGATCAGCGGCGGCGCGGCGTAGATAACCGTGGCGAAGATCGCCGGAACCTTGCCCAGGCCGAACAGCATCAGCACCGGGATCAGGTACACGAAGCTGGGCATGGTTTGCATGATGTCCAGCAGCGGCATCAGCACCGAACGCAGGCGATTGCTGCGCGCCGACAGGATGCCCAGCGGAATGCCGATCAGCACCGAGATCACCGTGGCGACCAGCATCAAGGCCAGGGTCTGCATCAGCTTGTCCCACAGGCCGACCGCGCCGACCAGGAACAGCAGGCCGACGATCACCGCCGTGGTCACCACCTTGCGCGTGGCGTGCCAGGCCACGGCGCCGACGATGGCGAGCATCAGCCACCAGGGCGCTGCGCGCAGCAAGCCTTCCAGGTTGACGATGGCCCATAGCAGAGTGTCGGAGATATGCCGGAACACATCACCGTAGTTGGTGACCAGCGAGTCCACCCAACCGTTGACCCAGTCGGCGATGGAAAACGTAAAACTCTCAGGAAACATAGCGTGCTCTCGATCCAGTGGGGTGCGGCCAGTCGCCCGGCCACCTCTGAGGGTAGCCGGGCGCGCTCGACCTACAAGGCCGCGTCGATTTTCCTGGCGGCGTCTTCACTGACCCAGGCGTGCCAGACTTCAGGATGTTCCTTGAGGAAGATCTTCGCCAGTTTCGGCGATTCGATGCGCTCCTTGGCCATGCGCCCCAGGTTCTGGTTGAGCAGGTCGATCGGCAGGTTGACCTTTTCCAGCACGGCCACCAGTTCCGGGGCCTGCTCGTGGAAGGTCTTGGACAGGCCGACCTTGATGCTCACGGTTTTATCCACACCGGGTTTTTCTTCCAGCTTGACCAGGTCGACCTGGCCCATCAATGGCGTGGGCGACCAGTAGTAGAACAGAATCGGCTCGCCACGCTTGTAGCTCGACAGCACTGCCGCATCCAGCGCCGGGCCGGTGCCTGGGCGGAAGTTGGTGTAAGTGCTTTCCAGGCCGTAGCTTTTGAGCATTTCGCTGTTGTCCAGCTCGCAGGTCCAGCCGGCCGGGCAGTTATAGAAGCGGCCCTTGGACGGCTCTTCCTGGTCCTTGAACACTGAGGCGTACTTGGCCAGGTCGGCGATGTTTTTCAGGTCAGGTGCCTTAGGCGCAAGCTTGCGCTTGGCGTCGCCTTCGATCACATAACGCGGCACGTACCAGCCTTCGATCGCGCCAACAATCGGTGCGCCGACGCCGATGACCTTGCCGGCCTTCTCGGCCTTGTTCCAGACTTCACTGCGGCCGACCCATTCTTCGGCGAACACTTGGATATCGTTGCTGCTCAGGGCGTTTTCCATGGTGATGGAATTGCCCGGCAGGCTGTCGGTTTTGCAGTCGTAGCCTTTTTCCAGCACGGTCTGCAGGATGTCGGTGAGCAACATGCCGCTTTCCCAGTTCAAGCCCGCGAATTTCACCGGCTTGCCCGATTCGCACCAACCGGCCGCCTGGGCGCCCGCAGAGGCCAGTAAGCCCGTAGCAAACAGTGTGGCCAACAGGGTCTTAGTCATTTTCATTGTTGTGACGCTCCCAATCTTGAAATGGATTACGGCAGTCAGTAGGCGTCCTGCCCTGTCCACGTCCCATCAGGCTTGTACGGCCAGCCCGGCTTTTATGGGTGTAGTGCCCTGCTCTGGCGGCAGGATCAGTTGATCGGGTACAGCGCTGTGCCATTTTTTCGCGCACAAGTAATACACGGCGGCGGGAAGCACCAGGCCGATGATCCAGGAGATATCCACGTCACCCAGCGCGGCCACCAGGGGGCCTGTGTAGAACTTGGTGGAGATGAACGGCAACTGCACCAGCACACCGAAGACGTACACGCCGATACCCAGCAGGTTCCAGCGGCCATAGCGACCGTTCGGGTCGGCCAGCGCCGGCACGTCATAGCGCTCGCGGGTAATGCAGTAGTAGTCCACCAGGTTGATCGCGCTCCAGGGCGTGAAGAACGCCAGCAGGAACAGAATGAACGACTTGAACGCACCGAGGAACGAGTGCTGGCCGAGCAGCGCGATCAGGGTCGCCGTACCGACGATGGCCAGCACGAACACCAGGCGCTGCAACCGTGTGACCTCCAGCCGTCCGCGAAAGCCGCTGATGATGGTCGCGATGCACATGAAGCTGCCGTAGGAGTTCAGCGTCGAGATGGTGACCTTGCCGAAGGCAATGCTGAAATACAGCAGCGCAGCGGTGGCCCCCGTACCACTCAGGCCAACGATGTAAGCCACTTCATGACCGGCGAATTGGCCGTTGGACATGGCCGCGGCAAACACGCCGAGCACCATCGCCACCTGGGCGCCAATCACGGAACCTGCGCCCGCGGCGAGAAAGGTTTTCACCGAAGAGGTAGTGCTCGGCAAGTAGCGTGAATAGTCCGCCACATAAGGGCCGAAGGCGATTTGCCAGGAGGCCGCGAGCGATACCGCCAGCAGAAAGCTGCTCCAACTGAAGTGACGGATTTGCAGGAGTGCGCCAACGTCGGTCTGGCTGATCAGACGGCTGAACAGATAAACAAAGGCAATCACGCCAATGATGCTGGCGACACGGCCAATGAAATGGATCACCCGGTAACCGAGCACCGTAACCAGCACGATGACGCTGGCGAAGATCAGGATACCCACGCTGTCGCTGACCCCGAACAACTGGCCCAGCGCCTGGCCGGACAGCACGGTACCGGTGGCGGTGAAGCCGAGGTACATCAAACAGACCAGCACGATCGGAATCGCCGCGCCATAGACACCGAATTGCACGCGGCTGGAGATCATCTGCGGCAGGCCAAGCTTGGGCCCTTGCGCCGCATGCAACGCCATGACGCCGCCGCCGATCAGTTGGCCGATCAACAGGCCGATCAATGACCAGAACACATCACCGCCCAGCACCACGGCCAGGGCCCCGGTGACAATCGCGGTGATCTGCAGGTTGGCGCCCATCCACAGGGTGAATTGGCTCAAGAGACGACCGTGTCTTTCCGCTTCCGGGATGTAGTCGATCGAACGCCTTTCGATCAACGGGGTGGTGTCGTTTGCAGCCATGTGTGTTCAACCTCTGGTGGATTGTCAGGTGTGCACATTGTTTTTCTGTGGGAGCGCTGTTTTTTGTGGGAGCTGGCTTGCCTGCGATGCAGGCGACTCGGTTTCTCAGTCAAACCGAGGTGATGCCATCGCAGGCAAGCCAGCTCCCACACAAGCCAGCTCCCACAGAAACCGAACCAATCGTTATTTGATCATCGGCAGGTTCAGGCCCTGCTCCTTGGCGCAATCGATCGCAATCTGATAGCCCGCGTCTGCATGACGCATCACGCCGGTGGCCGGGTCGTTGTGCAGCACGCGGGCAATCCGCTCGGCTGCTTCATCGGTACCGTCGCAAACAATGACCATGCCCGAATGCTGGGAGAAGCCCATGCCCACGCCGCCGCCGTGGTGCAGCGAGACCCAGGTCGCGCCGCTGGCGGTGTTGAGCAAGGCATTGAGCAGTGGCCAGTCGGACACGGCGTCGGAGCCGTCCTGCATGGCTTCGGTTTCGCGGTTGGGGCTGGCGACCGAGCCGGAGTCGAGGTGGTCACGGCCGATCACTACCGGCGCCGACAATTCGCCGCTGCGCACCATTTCGTTGAAGGCCAGGCCCAGCTTGGCGCGCTGGCCCAGGCCGACCCAGCAGATCCGCGCCGGCAAGCCCTGGAAGCTGATGCGCTCGCGGGCCATGTCCAACCAGTTGTGCAGGTGGGCGTCGTCCGGGATCAGCTCTTTAACCTTGGCGTCGGTCTTGTAGATGTCTTGCGGGTCGCCGGACAGCGCCGCCCAACGGAACGGGCCGATGCCACGGCAGAACAACGGGCGGATGTAGGCCGGTACGAAGCCAGGGAAGTCGAAGGCGTTCTGCACGCCTTCTTCCTGGGCCATCTGGCGGATGTTGTTGCCGTAGTCGAAGGTCGGGATGCCTTGCTTCTGGAAGTCCAGCATGGCTTGGACGTGCACCGCCATCGATTGCTTGGCGGCCTTGATCACGGCCGCCGGTTCGGTCTTCGCTCGGGCGCGGTACTCGTCCCAGGTCCAACCGGCCGGCAGGTAGCCGTTAAGTGGGTCGTGGGCGCTGGTCTGGTCGGTGACCATGTCCGGGCGCACACCGCGCTTGACCAGCTCCGGCAGGATTTCAGCCGCGTTACCCAGCAGAGCGATGGAGATGGCCTTGCCTTCCTGGGTGTACTTGGCGATGCGCGCCAGGGCGTCGTCGAGGTCGGTGGCTTGCTCGTCGACATAGCGGCTGTTCAAACGGAAATCGATGCTGACCTGCTGGCACTCGATGTTCAGCGAGCACGCGCCGGCCAGGGTGGCGGCCAACGGTTGTGCGCCGCCCATGCCGCCCAAACCTGCGGTCAACACCCAACGGCCTTTGAGGTTGCTGTCGTAATGCTGGCGACCGGCTTCGACGAACGTTTCGTAAGTGCCTTGGACGATGCCCTGGCTGCCGATGTAGATCCAGCTGCCGGCGGTCATCTGGCCGTACATGGCCAGGCCCTTGGCATCCAGTTCGTTGAAGTGCTCCCAGCTGGCCCAGTGCGGCACCAGGTTGGAGTTGGCGATCAGCACACGCGGGGCGTTGCTGTGGGTCTTGAACACGCCGACCGGTTTGCCGGATTGCACCAGCAGGGTTTCGTCGTCGTTCAGGTTCGTGAGGCTCTCGACGATCTGGTCGTAGCATTCCCAGTTACGCGCGGCCCGGCCGATGCCGCCGTATACCACCAGTTCCTTGGGGTTCTCGGCCACTTGCGGGTCGAGGTTGTTCATCAGCATGCGCAGCGGCGCTTCGGTCAGCCAGCTTTTGGCGGTGAGCTTGTTACCGTGAGCGGCGCGGATTTCGACATCACGGTATTTAGTAGGCTTGGTCACAACAAAAACTCCTCGATCGATGCGCATGCTTTGGTGCGAAGACGACTCTTACGCACACACCTTTACTTGTACATACAAGCATATGCAATCAAGCGGCCAACTTTTGCGGGGAGCGGTTGGGATTTTTCGGGAAAGTGCGTGGGGGCCTTGAAAATCTGGGCTTTGAGGCCTGATGAAACTTCTTGTTGAGGGGTTTTGCTGGGAGGGCGGCTTGTCACGGCAGCGCGGTTTTGCGCCACGCTGGGGCATTCGGTAACAAAATGGTGCGCACTGGAAACAGGACGTGAGAGTGATGTAGAACCCAATGTGGGAGCGGGCTTGCTCGCGAATGCGGTGGGTCAGCCAGCTTATCTGCTACTGATACACCGCATTCGCGAGCAAGCCCGCTCCCACATTTTTAACCACGTGCGGTCAGTTCGATGATGCAGCAGCGGCCACTGACAGAGATATCGAGCAAGCCGGTGTTACCGTCAATCTGAAGGCAATCGTGATGACCCAACGTCTGGTCCAACACCTTCACCTCATCCGCCACACTGAACACCAGCACCGTCTGCGCCGTGCTGAAAAACTGCTGCACGCCATCCATCCACTGCAAGCGCGCGTGGTATCGCTGGGGCGAATAGATCAGGTTGAAATCGCGGATCGGCCCGGTAATCAAGCGGCATGACACCTGGCTGTCACCCTTGAACGCGAAGGGCTGCAGCGGTAACAAGCCGCGCTGCTCTTCGCCATCCACGGTCAGGACCATGCCCGCGCCTTTGATCACGCTGATGACACGCTGGTAACCGGCGAAGGTGGAGAAACCGCCCGACTCGGCGATGTCGGCGATCGACAGGCGCCAGCCAAAGCCCTCAAGGCCCTCGCCGGCATCCCGGGTGATTTCTTCAGTACTGCCGCCGCCATTTTTCCATGGCATGCGCACATAGTCGGCGGCGCGCCGGATGTTTAGCGTACTCATTTACTGAACCGTCCTTCCAGGCTGTGGCGGGAACCGGGGTGGATCAAACGCGCGGCGGTCACTGGCTGGCGGCCCGACCAAGTGCGCCTGCGGATCAACAGGCAGGGTTCGGTAGGCTCGATCTGCAGCAGCTTGCACTCGGCCGCATCGGCAAGAATGGCTTCGACCACGTGCTCGCCTTCGGTCAGCGGTGCAACCTGGTTGAGATAGGCGTACGGCGTTTGCTGGGTGAAATCCTGTTGCAGGTATTCCGGGGCGACCAGGGCGTTGACGAAACGGTCCTCGATTTGCACGGGAATATCGTTTTCGAAGTGCACGATCAACGAATGAAACACCCGCCCGCCTTCGCGCATTTCCAGGGCAACAGCGCGCTCGGAACCGGCAGCCTCCTCGCCCAGGTGGATGACCTGGCAGGTATGCCGGTGACCGCGCGAAGCGATCTCATCGGCAATGTTATGCACTTCGAACAACGCCGACTGGCTCTTGGGCTCGGCGACGAAGGTGCCGACGCCCTGCATGCGCACCAGCAGACCTTCGGCGGTGAGCTCGCGCAGGGCGCGGTTGATGGTCATGCGGCTGAAACCCAGCTGGCTGACCAGTTCACTCTCGGACGGTACGCGGTAATGGGGTGGCCAGTTGCCGCTGAGGATCTGCTGGCTGATCATCTGTTTGACGCGGGCATACAAGGGCGCCGGACTTTCGTCCATGTGGGCAGCCAGCGAAGACTTGGCGGGCGGAGTCGGCACAGGGAATCCTTGCAAGGGGAAAAGATGCATAGATTGCCGGAGTTTACCGAGCAGGCAAACGTCTGTATATGTATATACAAATAAACACACGACCGGAGTGTTCTGATCATGTCCGCTTTTTTCGCCGAACGCGCGCTGCTGCCTAGTGGATGGGCCAATGATGTACGCCTTGAAGTCAGTGCCGAAGGCCTGCTGACAAAGGTCGAGGCCAATGCCAGCTTCGATGCCGCCGAAAGGCTGAGAGGCCCGGTGTTGGCGGGCATGCCGAACCTGCACTCCCATGCATTCCAACGCGCCATGGCCGGTTTGGCCGAAGTGGCCGGTAACCCGAATGACAGTTTCTGGACCTGGCGCGACTTGATGTACCGCATGGTCGGCCAGATCAGCCCGGAGCAATTGCAGGTGATCGCGCGTCAGCTGTATATCGAGATGCTCAAGGCCGGCTATACCTCGGTTGCCGAGTTTCATTACGTCCATCACGATGTCACGGGCCAGGCGTACGCCGATCGTACCGAGCTGTCGCGGCAAATCAGCCAGGCGGCGGCGGACAGCGGCATCGGCCTGACGTTGCTGCCCGTGCTCTATACCCACTCGGGGTTTGGTGGCCAGGCGCCGAATGAAGGCCAGCGGCGGTTCATCAACAGCACCGAGCATTATCTGGACCTGCAGGCGCGCCTCAAGCCACTCCTAGCCGCCCAGCCGGCCCAGCAATTGGGCCTTTGCTTTCACTCGTTGCGTGCGGTCACGCCCGAGCAAATCAATCACGTGCTCGCCGCCAGCGATAAAGCCTGCCCGGTGCATATCCACATCGCCGAGCAGCAGAAAGAAGTCGACGATTGCCTGGCTTGGAGCGGCAAGCGCCCGCTGCAATGGCTATATGACAATGTCGACGTGGATGAGCGCTGGTGCCTGGTGCACGCCACTCACGCCGATGCGGATGAAGTCACGCGCATGGCCCGGAGCCGCGCGATTGCCGGTTTGTGCCTGACCACCGAGGCCAATTTGGGCGACGGGATTTTCCCGGCGGTGGATTTTCTCGCACAGGGCGGGCGCATGGGCATCGGGTCCGACAGCCATGTGTCATTGAGCGTGGTGGAAGAACTGCGCTGGCTTGAATATGGCCAGCGCCTGCGCGATCAACGGCGCAATCGTCTGTATCGCAATGATCAGCCAATGGTCGGCCGTACGCTATTCGATGCCGCACTGGATGGTGGCGCCCAGGCACTGGGCCAGTCGATCGGCCGATTGGAAGTGGGCAGGCGTGCAGATTGGCTGGTGCTGGATGGCAACGATCCGTACCTGGCAACGGCGACGGAGGATGGGATTCTCAACCGCTGGTTGTTTGCGGGTGGCGATCGCCAGGTGCGTGATGTGCTAGTGAACGGAAAGTGGGTAGTGCGCGATGGGCGGCATGCCGGCGAAGAGGAAAGCAGCCGGGCGTTTACGCAAGTCTTGAGAGAACTGCTGGGTTAAGAACGACGCATAACCAATGTGGGAGCGGGCTTGCTCGCGAATGCGGAGTGTCAGTCGACTTATTCATCAACTGACAGACTGCATTCGCGAGCAAGCCCGCTCCCACAGTTTGATCAGCGGTGATCCTGGATTACTGCGAGGTCTTCGCCATCTGCTTGTCCGAAGTACGCCAGATCAATCGCGTAGTGTCATACCCCTGTTGCCGCGCCCTGCTCAGCAGGTCTTCGCGAGTATCGGCGCTCACCGTCGGCGTGCGCGACAAGACCCACATGTAGCGTCGGCTCGGGCTGCCGACAAGCGCGGTCTTGTAGTCGTCGCTCACATACAACACCCAGTAATCGCCCTTGGCGACGCCGGGCAACAACGCGGTAAACCAGTTGTTGAATTCCACCCAGAGCTTATCGGTCTTGCCCGGCACTTGCGGCGTGGCGGTACCCTTGGCTTCTTCCCACTTCCACTCAGTCGTCAGGCAGCGGTTGAACACCGACATGTCGCCATCGGGCAACAGCGTGTAGCGGGCTTCGGACTGCGCACAGTTGCGCTGGAAGTACATCGGCAATCGCGCCAACTCATACCAGGTGCCCTGGTAACGCTTAAGGTTGACGTTGTTCGCGGTCTTGGGTTGCAGATCATCGCCAGAATGGCTGGCGCAGCCCGCCAAAAACAGGCTGGCGCAAAGGAACAAAACAAAACGCATCATTCTTCTTCTCCCGCAGGCTCTCGCCCCGGTTTACTTCAGGCCTTGCCCGGAAAACATCAGAACCTTGTCACCGGCATATTGAACGCTGATAAAGCTGTTTTTATCGCCCCAGGTGCAGCTGGACATGCCCAGTGCGCCGGAACAATCGGTCGGCTTGCCCAACAACGACTCCACCTCTGCCTTGGCCATGCCAGCCGACAATTTTTCGTAGTTTTCTTGATTGACCTTGCTGCAAGCGGCCAACAGCACGCAAAAAGCCAGCAGAGCGAGACGGCGTAACGACATGGAAAAACTCCTGGAGGGACGAAGCAGCCTGGGTATCTGCCAGAAGCTTAGAAGGGAAAAGAGGTGTCTGGTTCCCGACGAACGAAAACAAAAAAGCCCCGCAAACGCTGAAACGTTTCGGGGCTTCTTCAAGGGTGAACCGGCTCACAACAACGCCGATCACTCATCGCGGCAACTTACTTCTTGTGGTAAGCCGTCACACGCTCAACTTCTTCCTTGGAACCCAGGAACACCGCCACACGCTGGTGCAGGCCTTCGGGCTGGATGTCGAGGATGCGCTGGTGGCCGTCGGTGGAGGCGCCGCCGGCCTGTTCGACCAGGAAGGACATCGGGTTGGCTTCGTACATCAGGCGCAGCTTGCCCGGCTTGGATGGCTCGCGGCTGTCGCGTGGGTACATGAACAAGCCACCACGGGTCAGGATGCGGTGCACGTCGGCTACCATCGCGGCGACCCAGCGCATGTTGAAGTTTTTCTTCAACGGGCCTTCTTCGCCGGCCATCAACTCGCCCACGTAGCGGGTGACGGGTGCTTCCCAGTGGCGCTGGTTGGACATGTTGATCGCGAATTCCTGGGTGGACGCAGGAATGGTGATGTCTTCGTGGGTCAACACGAAGCTGCCCATTTCACGGTCCAGGGTGAAGCCCTTGACCCCGTCGCCCAGGGTCAGCACCAGCATGGTCTGCGGGCCGTAGATCGCGTAGCCGGCAGCGACCTGCTCGGTGCCTGGCTGCAAAAAGGCCTTTTCGTTCAGGGCTTCGTTCTGGCTCAGGTATTCGTTCGGGCAACGCAGTACCGAGAAGATGGTGCCGACCGGGGCGTTGATGTCGATGTTGGACGAGCCGTCCAGTGGGTCGAACACCAGCAAATAGGCGCCTTTGGGGTATTTGCCCGGGATCTGGTAGGCATTGTCCATTTCTTCGGACGCCATGCCGGCCAGGTGACCGCCCCATTCGTTGGCCTCGAGCAGGATCTCGTTGGAGATCACGTCGAGCTTCTTCTGTACTTCGCCCTGCACGTTTTCAGTGCCCATGCTGCCCAGGACACCACCCAGTGCGCCTTTGGACACGGCGTGGCTGATTTCCTTGCAGGCACGCGCCACCACTTCGATAAGGAAGCGCAGATCGGCAGGCGTGTTGTTGCTGCGGGTCTGCTCGATCAAATAGCGACTCAAGGTAACGCGGGACATGTAAGGCTCCGGACAATGGGGGGGCTTGAAAACCCGCGCAGTTTAGCGCGAGTCTGGGCGTATTTCCTCCTATCAGAGGATTTAAACCCAATAGAGTTCATGGACTTTATTTAACCTGCCGCCGGCGGCTTGCGCAGCAAACTGTAGGCCATGGCGCCCAGCGCGGCCACGCCCAGCAATAATACGGCCCACAGGCCGAGTTTTTTCCAGTTCGGCCCGCTCTCGACAGCCGCCACAACCGCAGGCGACGTGACGGCGACCGCCCCCGCAATGCTGGCTTGCCCCAGCGCCTTGAGGCGCTCGGCGCTGTAGTCCGGGATCAGCGTCGACAGCGGCAGGTTGGCGGCCTTCACCGAGGCATTCCCCAATGCCAGGCTGAACGGCGGCTCTCCCCGCGCCAGGAACACCAGCTGGGTCGTGCGTACCGCGAAACGCAAAGCTGGCGCTTGCGCGCCCAGGCCACCGCCGCGCTCGTCAACCTGCACCCTGAGCTGACTGACGACCTGGCCCGGCAACTGCAACTCATCCTGCACCAGGTCCTGGCCGTTCTGGGACAGGCGGTACAACAACCCATTGCTCAAGGGCTGCCACGCTTGCTTGGCATCACCTCGCCCCGACACCGTCACCGGCGCCAGCGTGTTGGGTTGCTTCAGTTCGATACGCACGCGCTCCACATTCAGACCCGTGGGCAACTGCCAGCTGTATTCGCCGGCCTTGAGTCGCGTGCCAGCCAACGGCTGCGACCACCCCAGCGGGGCCGGCAGGCTGCTGCTGGTGGCGCTTGCCAGTTTGGCGGAGGTCAGCAGCGGCGCCGCCTGGCCTTGCCACACCAGACGCAGGTACCGCGCCGATTGCCCCGGCAGGCTGACGTCATGCTGCTCGACGCGCTCGTCGGCAAACGACAAGCGCGCCACTTGCCCATCGCCCCAGGATTGCCAGTGCTGCAAGTCGTCGCTGGCTTCAATGCTGAAACGCTGGAAGCCATCTTGCTCGCCGCTCCAGTCCAGGCTCAGTTGCTGCAAGGGCGCCTTGATCGCGCTGGCGTCCAGCACCCAACCGCGCAGGACCTGCTTGCCGGTTTTCGCCGCCGTGCCCGGCTTGATTTCCACCAGGGTGCCTTCGCGGGTGGTTTTCATCACCACGCCGGGCAAGGCCTGCCGGGTGTCGGCGGCGTACAGCGGGAACCACTTCACGTCCGTGACATTGCGGCTTTCGGTGCGCTGGGACGACTGGCGCGACAACGCATACGCCTGAGGTTCCCCGGCCGCGTTGAAGACACGCACATCGCTCAGGTCGGCCTGACGCGCATTCAATTGCACGTCCAACGGCAATTCCAGGCGATACCAAGGGCCGTTGCCGCTGATGCTCAGTGGCACCTGGCTGGCGAAATCCGCCGGGCGCTCCTGGGCCCACGCCGACCACGTCGCACACATGCCCAACAGGGCCACGCTCAACTTACCGATCAAGAGGCTGCTCCTTCAGTTTCCAGCACAGGTTCGGCACGCTTGGGCGGCAGCGGCGCAAAATAGCCCACCACCAGCAACAAGCCGCCGACGCCAATAAACGACACGATCCGCGCCAGGCCGCCACGATTGCTCAGTTCGACAAAGAATAACTTGGCCACCACCACCGCAATCAGCGCCGCGCCGATCAACCACACCTCGCGACGATGGCGCAGGTGGCCGCCGATCATCAGGCCCAGGGCGATCAAGGTCCATATGATAGACAGGCCGGCTTGCACCAACATCGATTCGAGCAACGCGTCCAGCTCAAACGGCACCGCGCCCCAATGGTGCGCGGTGCGCATCACCAGCGTGGTGAAGAACGCAAACAGTGAAAGCCCCGCCACGCCTTGGGCAAGCAACTCGGCCCGCGGCCCGCGTTGCGGCGCCACGCTGCGCGACCACACGTACACTCCCAGCAGCGCGAACAACAGACCCAGGTCCAGCGGGTTTAACAACGGCACATAGGGCAACGGGTCGGCCGTGCCGTCGCTGAAGCTGTTTGCCAGCCAGAACCAACCGAGCATCAGCACGGCCAATGGCAGTGCCGCGAGCACGCGATATTCGCGCGGATAGGCCGACACCGGCCACGGCCAGTTGCGCGGCGCGGCGGCCAGTACCAGGTAGAGACTTGGCAGAATTGCCCAGCCCAACCAGCGCCAGGCGTTGTATTCGGCCGAGAAACGCAGCAGGCCGTAGCGCAATTCCAGCGCCAGCAGGCCGATCAACATCCAGCAGCCCAGCACATGGGCGATGCCCAGCGCCCTGCCCGGCACCACCGTTGCCAAGCGCCGCAGCGAAACAAAATGCACCACGAACACGGCCGGCCAGGCCAGCCAGCCGTACTGCGCCGCCGGGTGGTAATAGGTGTGCGCCGAGACCAGCAGCACCAAGCCCGCCGCTGGCATCAGCAAGGTGCAGAGCATGCCCAGCGACGCCCAACGCAGACGTGCCGCCAACAGCGTCCAGATCGCCACGCTGGCGACAGCGATGCCGAGCAGGAAAGCACCGCGCAGTTCATTTGGAACAAACCGCAGCACTTCACCGGCCAGCGCCATCGTCCACCACGCCGTCCCCCACACCAGCAGCAAGTCGGACAAGCGTTGCAGTTTCAACACGGCGAACACGGGCGCATGAGGCTCACGCTGCAAGCGCCAGGCACCGACCAATGCGGCCAGGCCCAGCACCATCGGCGTCCAGAAACCACTGTGGGCCAATGGGCGCAAGCCTTCACCGGTCAACGGCCCGAGCAGCTCCGGTACCGACAGCAGGAATGAGCCGCCGCCAATCAGTTGCAACAGCAAGCCGAACACAAAGCTGACGCGCTGTTGCAGGTACAGGCTGAGCCAAATGATCAACAAACCGCTGGCCGCCCACACACCGCTAGCGCTTTGCCATGGCAGCACGAACAGCACGGCGAGATTGATCAGGACGAGGCCCGCAAGCAGCACCACCGACAAGCCGCGCAACAGGCGCACATCGCCGCGCACCTGGTCATCGCGCGCCGCCATCAGCATCCCGCCGATCAAGGCCAGCCCGATCAGCGAGGCCGTGAGCAAGCCACTCCAGCCGGCATTGAACACCGCCGTCCCGTCGCCACCTTGCAGGTGCAGCAGGAACAACGCACCGCCGAGCAACTGCACGCCAAACGCCGTGAACAGGAACGTACGCGAACCGATGCGCAGGCCAACGAACAGCGTCGCCAGGCCCGCGAGCGCCCAACTGACCGCCGTGCCCTGGGTATCGAGCAGCATGGGAGCAAGCAGGTACAAAAAGCTCAAGCCAAGGCTCGCCAAAACCGGCAGGCCTTTACGTTCCGATGCCGTCGCCTGTTCAGGGGACGCCTTGCGCAACTGATCAAAGCTGAACAGCAACGCCGCGCCCAGCATCAGCGCACCCAATGGGGCGCCATCGAGCAAGGTGTGCTCGCCGAGGCTTAGCTCGCTGAGGAACGCCAGCGCCGAGCCCACTTGCAGCAACAAGCCGAAAGCCCGCGCCAGTGGCCGCTGTTGACGCAGGCCCAGCCAGAAGATCCCGGCGCCTTCCACCGCCCACGCCGCAGCGGTCCAGCGCGCATCGAGGCCCAGGGGAATTGCCAGGCTGGCAAAGATCACGCCCAGGGCCAGGCAGGTTTCCGCCAGCAGCAAGGCACGCCCGCCGCTCAGCAACCGCGCCAGGCCCATGTAGATAATACCCAGGCCCAGCGCACTGAACGCGGCGGCGAACTCCAGGTGCTGCACCAGCGCAAACTGCAAGCCAAAGCCCACCAGCGGCGGGCCGAACAGCATACTGCCGTCGACGTAATCACCTTTGGCTGCCGACCAACGCAGCAACGCATCACGCCCTTCGGGGGCATCACCCATTTCCACCAGCTTGCGCCGGGCGAACAACAGGCCGATCGCCAGATACATCAGGAAGAACAGGATCAGGAACGGCTCGGTACTCCACAGCAGTTCCGGCGTGTAGGAACGCATGCCCCACGCGAAGCCGATGCCGAAAGTCCCAACAAAACCGATCAGGTTGAGCAAGCGCCAGGCCTTGAACCAGGCGATGGCAAGGATGCCGGTATTGAGCAAGGCGAAATAACTGAACAGCGCCACATGGTTGCCGGCGCCGGTGGACGTAAGAATCGGGGCGGCAAAACCGCCCAATGCCGCCGCGCAAGCCAACCCCAGCGCGTCCTGGGTAATCGCCAGGATCGCCGAAAACACCGTGACCGCCACCAGCAGGCCCAGGGCCGCGCTCGGGTCGATCAGCGGATGCAGGCGCATCGCGGCGAATACCGTCAGGTACAACACCGCAATGCCGGTGCCTTGCAGCATCAACCCGTAGTTGCTGTTGCGCAGCCGTAGCCACCAGCCCAGGCCCAGCAGGCCGAGTGCGGCCGCGGCTACGCCGGCGTAACGCACCTCGATCGGCACCACCATGCCTTCGGTGGCATAGCGCAGCAGGAAGGCCAGGCCAAGGAACAACAGCACCACACCGACGCGCAGCACCGTGTTGCCGCCGAACAGCCAATTGCGCGCGCCGCTGATGGCACGTTCGATCAGGTTGGGACCGCGCGGGATGACCGGCTCTTGCGGCACATGGAGGGTTGGGAGAGGTGTCCAGACATGTTCCGGTAACGCTTGGCTCGCCTCGGTGACCTTCGCCATGGGCGCCACTGCGGTCGGCAACTCCCAGACCAATTCGGGCGCCTCGGCGGCAGGTACCGGTTCAGGGGCAAGTTCAGGAGTGGGTGCTTCGACAATGACATTGCTTGACGACGCGGGCACTTCCAGCAGTCGCAGACGCTCGCCCAGCGCGATCAGTGCCTTCTGGGTGGTTTCCAACGCAAGCGCTTGCTGATCCGCCTGGGCCGACAGCTTGGCCAGGCGGATGGCCTGGCCGATGCCGAGCCCCAACAGCGCACCGATGCCCGCATCGCTGAACGACTCGTCGAGCGTCCAACCGAGCACCAGGCCCAGTAGCATGAAAATCCATTGCATGGTCGATATTCCCTGAGCAGCCCGAGGCGGGCAAACCGGGGCCTAGTATATCGACGCGCAACTAATGTGGGAGCGGGCTTGCTCGCGAATGCGGTGTGCCAGTCGACATATTTGTTAACTGACATATCGCATTCGCGAGCAAGCCCCCTCCCACAGGGGGCATTGCGGTGTTTAGTCGAGAGCTTTCCAGATTTCGGTGGCGTATTCGCGGATTGTCCGATCCGAGCTGAACCAGCCCATCCGCGCCGTATTCAGCACCGCCGAGCGCCACCAGGCCTTGGAGTCATGCCAATGCGCTTCGACCTTGGCCTGGGCGTCCCAGTACGAATCGAAGTCGGCACACACCAGAAACCGGTCGTAGTCGATCAGCCCGTCGATCAAGCCCACGTAGCGCCCTGGATCATCCGGCGAGAACACCCCGCCACGGATCGCTTGCAGCACATCGTTGAGTCGATGCGACGCCGCGATATCAGGCCCGGCGCTGAATTCACCGGCCTGTTTGCGGGCTTCCACCTGCTGCGCGCTGAGACCGAAGATAAACATGTGCTCGGCGCCGACACGCTCGTGCATTTCCACGTTGGCGCCGTCCATGGTGCCGATGGTCAGCGCGCCGTTGAGGCCGAATTTCATGTTGCTGGTGCCCGACGCTTCAAAGCCGGCGGTGGAAATCTGCTCTGACAAATCCGCCGCCGGAATGATGCTTTCCGCCAGGCTGACGTTGTAGTTGGGCAGGAACACCACCTTGAGCAAGCCACGCACGGTCGGGTCGTTGTTGACGGTGCGTGCGATGTCGTTGGTCAGCTTGATGATCAGCTTGGCCTGGTGATAACTCGCCGCCGCCTTGCCGGCGAAGATCTTCACGCGCGGCACCCAGTCGACCTCGGGTTCGGCACGGATCGCCTGGTACAGCGCCACGGTGTGCAACAGGTTGAGCAACTGGCGCTTGTATTCGTGGATCCGCTTGACCTGTACGTCGAACATCGCCGCCGGGTTCACCGAAATGCCCAGGCGCTCATGGATGATCTCGGCCAGCGCGCGCTTGCTGTGCAGGCGCTGATCGGCGAAGGCTTTGCGGAACGTCTGCTTCTCGGCAAAGGTTTCCAGCTCGCCCAGGCGGGTTTCCATGGTGTCGAGGATGTCCGGGCCCAATGCCTCCACCAGCATCGAGGTGAGCTTGGGGTTGGCCTGGTACAACCAGCGACGGAAGGTGATGCCGTTGGTTTTGTTGTTGATGCGCTCCGGGTACAGCTTGTGCAGTTCGGAGAACACCGTGCTGCGCATCAGCTGGGTGTGCAGGCCGGACACGCCGTTGACGCTGTGGGAACCGAGGAACGCCAGGTTGCCCATGCGCACGCGACGGCCGTTGTCTTCTTCGATCAGCGATACCGCGCGCAGTACGTCGAAATCGTGCACGCCTTTGGCGCGCAGCGAGTCGATGTGCTGGGCGTTGATCAGGTAAATGATCTGCATGTGGCGCGGCAGCATGCGCTCCATCAGCCCGACCGGCCAGGTTTCCAGGGCTTCGGGCAGCAGGGTGTGGTTGGTGTAGGAAAGCGTTTCGACGGTGACGTCCCATGCGGCTTCCCACGGGATGTCGTGCAGGTCAACCAATTGACGCATCAGCTCGGCCACCGCGATGGACGGGTGGGTGTCGTTGAGCTGGATCGCCGCGTGTTCGCCCAGGCTCAGCACCGAGCCGTGCATGTTCTTGTGGCGGCGCAGCAGGTCTTGCAACGAGGCCGCGACAAAGAAGTATTCCTGGCGCAGGCGCAGTTCCTGCCCCGCTTCCGTGCTGTCAGCCGGGTACAGCACGCGCGAGATGCTCTCGGCGCGCGCCACTTCGGCGACGGCGCCCAGGTGATCACCGGCGTTGAAGCGTTCCAGGTGCAGGTCTTCGACCGCCCGTGCGCGCCACAGGCGCAAGGTATTGACGCTGGCGCCGCGCCAGCCGACCACCGGGGTGTCGTAGGCAACGGCACGTACCGTTTCGCTGGGCGTCCACACCTGGATCAGCTTGCCGGAAGCGTCCGGCAGGGTTTCGACGCTGCCGCCAAAACCGATCGGGTAAATCACTTCGGCCCGCTCGAATTCCCACGGGTTGCCGAAATCCAGCCAGCGTTCGGTCTGCTCCTGTTGCCAGCCATCGACAATTGCCTGGCGGAACAAGCCATGTTCATAGCGAATGCCGTAGCCGTGGCCGGCAATGCCCAGTGTCGACATGCTTTCCATAAAGCAGGCAGCCAAGCGCCCCAGGCCACCGTTGCCAAGCGCCGCATCGGGTTCCAGCAGACGGATGCGCTCAAGGTCCACGCCCAACTCGGACAGCGCGTCGCGTGCGATCTCGAGCACGCCGAGATTGCTCAGGCTGTCATAGAGCAGGCGGCCGATGAGGAATTCCAGGGAAAGGTAATAGACCCGTTTCTGGCCTTTGCGGTAAATACGCCGCGTATGGTCCATCCAGTGGTCGACCATCTGGTCGCGGGCGGCCAAGGCTATGGCTTCGAACCAGTCATGGTCGAAGGCGTGATCCGGGTCCTTGCCCACCGCATAGGTGAGCTTGGTCAAGACGGCATCGCGGAACGCGGCTACCTCTGCTTCTCGTGCAAGTGGTTCCTGAGACATCAAATGCGACCTCGGGCGAGATAGAAGGAGTTGCTAGAGCCTAGACGCTCTGACACACGGCGTAGGCGCTGGTTCGTCAGTTTTTTAACTCATTCACTGTTGAAAGGATTAGATGCAGGGGTCGTGCCCGATCTTCGAGCAAAGATAAAATCTTGAAAATATTGTTCAAAAAATCACCAATCCCGGTATGATCGCGCGCCCGGATACAGCCCCACCTTTTGGAACCCCGATGAAGCCTCAATTGATCGCCGCCGCGGAACTCGACCGTCTCGAGACCTGGCAGAAATATTCCGCCCACATGTGCGGCGGCTGCGTGTCCAGCTGCTGCACGCTGCCGGTCGAAGTGAAGATCAAGGACCTGATCCGCATTGGCATCGTTGACGAGTTCGAGCGCGGCGACCCGCCGAAGAACATCGCCAAGCGCTTGCAGAAGGAAGGCATCGTCGAGCGCTTCAATTCCAAGTCCGAAATTTTTACCCTGCAGCGCATGAGCAACAACGATTGCTTGTACCTGGATCGCAAGACGCGCTTCTGCACCATTTACGACAAGCGCCCGGATACTTGCCGCAATCATCCGAAGATCGGGCCGCGGCCGGGGTATTGTGCGTATAAGCCCAAGGAAGTGGTGCGCGAGACCAAGTTAAAGACGCTCGATAAGTTCTGATCCGATCATTCCCACGCTCCGCGTGGGAATGCAGCCCTGGGCGCTCTGCGTCCGCCCCTGAAAGCGGGACGCGGAGCGTCCCAAGAGGCATTCCCACGCGTAGCGTGGGAACGATCAGGCATAAAAAAACGCCCCCGGCCTTTCGACCGGGGGCGTTTTTCATTCAGCCTGAGTTAACTCAGTTCTTGGCTTTCTTGGCAGCGCGGGTACGCTCGCCTTCGTCCAGGATCTTCTTACGCAGGCGGATCGACTTAGGCGTAACTTCGCACAGTTCGTCGTCCTGGATGAATTCCAGGGCCTGTTCCAGGGTGAAGCGAACAGGTGGGACCAGAGCGATGGTTTCGTCTTTGCCCGAAGCACGCATGTTGTCGAGCTTCTTGCCTTTGGTTGGGTTGACGCCCATGTCGTTGTCACGGCTGTTCAAGCCAACGATCTGACCGTTGTAGATCTCTTGACCGTGCTCAACGAACAGCTTGCCACGCGCCTGGAGGGTTTCCAGGGAGTAGGTCAGCGCCTTGCCGGTTTCTACCGAGACCAGAACACCGTTCTGACGGCCGGACATGTCGCCGGACTTCATGGTGTCGTAGCGATCGAAGATCGAGGTCAGGATGCCAGCACCGTTGGTCAGGGTCAGGAACTGGTTACGGAAACCGATCAGACCACGCGCAGGGATGTTGTATTCCAGACGCACACGGCCCTTGCCATCCGGCACCATGTTGGTCAGGTCGCCTTTACGCAGGCCCATCTCTTCCATGACCTTGCCCTGGGATTCTTCAGGGGTGTCGATGGTGACGTTTTCGAACGGTTCCTGCTTCACGCCGTCAACCTGACGGATGATCACTTCAGGACGACCCACACCCATTTCGAAGCCTTCGCGACGCATGGTTTCGATCAGTACCGAGAGGTGCAGCTCACCACGGCCGGAAACCTTGAACTTGTCGGCCGAGTCGCCTTCTTCAACGCGCAGGGCAACGTTGTAAAGCAGCTCTTTGTCCAGACGCTCCTTGATGTTACGGGAGGTCACGAACTTGCCTTCCTTACCGCAGAACGGCGAGTCGTTTACCTGGAAGGTCATGGAAACGGTTGGCTCGTCGACGGTCAGAGGCTTCATCGCCTCGACGGTGTCCGGCTGGCACAGGGTGTCGGAGATGAACAGCGAGTCCATACCGCTCACGCACACGATGTCGCCGGCAAAAGCTTCTTCAACGTCGATGCGGTGCAGACCGTGGTGACCCATCAGCTTCAGGATACGACCGTTGCGCTTCTTGCCGTCGGCGCCAATGGCGACAACCGGGGTGTTCGGCTTGACGCTGCCGCGAGCAATACGGCCAACGCCGATAACACCCAGGAAGCTGTTGTAGTCCAGTGCCGAGATTTGCATCTGGAACGGGCCTTCACGGTCAACCTTCGGAGGTGGAACGTGGTCAACGATCGCCTGGTACAGCGGGGTCATGTCTTCGGCCATGGCGGTGTGTTCCAGACCGGCAATGCCGTTCAGGGCCGAGGCGTAGATCACCTGGAAGTCCAGTTGTTCTTCGGTGGCGCCGAGGTTGTCGAACAGGTCGAAGATCTGGTCCAGAACCCAGTCCGGACGCGCGCCTGGACGGTCAACCTTGTTGATGCACACGATCGGACGCAGGCCGGCTTCGAAAGCCTTCTTGGTCACGAAACGGGTTTGCGGCATAGGGCCGTCTTGAGCGTCAACCAGCAGCAGAACGGAGTCGACCATCGACATTACGCGTTCTACTTCGCCGCCGAAGTCGGCGTGGCCCGGGGTGTCCACGATGTTGATGTGGTAGCCGTTCCAGTTGATTGCGGTGTTTTTTGCCAGGATGGTAATACCGCGCTCTTTTTCCTGGTCGTTGGAGTCCATCACGCGCTCGTCGTTGAGCTCGTTGCGCTCCAGGGTGCCGGATTGACGCAGGAGTTTGTCTACCAGGGTGGTTTTACCATGGTCAACGTGAGCAATGATGGCGATGTTACGTAGATTTTCGATCACTTGTGTATCTCGATCAGAGGATTCGGTGTGCTGACAGGTCGTGGCAGCGATTTACAGTAGAGTCAGGCCTTGCCGTTACAGCTTGACGGCAGAGTCGGGGGGCCGGTGACGCAGGCCACAGGCAAACAGCCCCGGGCTCTTAGCTCGGTCGATAAACGCGCACATTGGCATGCCCCTCACTGAGCAAATGGTGGGCATGCAGGCGACTCATCACGCCTTTGTCGCAATACAGCAGGTACTGACGGCTGTCATCCAGTTCCTTGAAACGCGCGTTCAATGCATAGAACGGCAGCGTTTGTACGTCGATGCCAGGAATTTCCAGCGGCTCGTCTTCAGCGGCATCCGGGTGACGGATGTCGATGATGATCTGGCCGGCCAGGGCTTCGCTGACTTCTTCGATCTGCACATCCTGGCCCAGCTCGTCGATGACGCGATCGATCGGGACCAGTTTGGCGTTCTCGAGCGCACGCTCCAGAACCGCCATGTCGAACTGTTGTTCTTCGTACTCCACGCGGTTGCGCTTGGCGTGGGTCTTGGGGTTCACCGAGATGACCCCGCAGTACTCAGGCATATGCTTGGCAAAGTCGGCGGTGCCGATTTCTTCTGCCAGGTCGATAATGTCCTGTTTGTGGCTGGCGATCAGTGGGCGCAGCACCAGTTTCTCGGTCACGCAGTCGATCAGCGACAGGTTAGGCAGCGTCTGGCTCGAGACCTGGGAGATCGCTTCACCGGTCACCAGCGCGTCGATCTGCAGCTGGTCGGCGATCCGGGATGCGGCGCGCAACATCATACGCTTCAAAACCACGCCCATATGACTGTTATCGACTTTGCCGAGAATTTCGCCCAGCACTTCTTCGAACGGTACGCTTACAAATAGCACGCGTTGGGAGCTGCCGTACTTCTTCCAGATAAAGTGCGCCACTTCCATCACGCCCAATTCGTGTGCACGCCCGCCCAGGTTAAAGAAACAGAAGTGGCTCATCAGGCCGCGCCGCATGATCTGGTAGGCCGCGACCGTGGAATCGAAACCGCCGGACATCAATACCAGGGTCTGTTCCAGGGCGCCCAGCGGGTAGCCGCCGATGCTGTTGTGCTGGCTGTGGATCACAAACAACCGTTGGTCGCGAATTTCCATGCGCACTTCAATTTGCGGTGCTTTCAGGGAAATTCCGACGGCGCCGCACTCGCGCCGCAGCTTGCTGCCGACGTATTTCTCCACATCCATGGAGCTGAACGGGTGCTTGCCGGCGCGCTTGCAACGCACCGAAAAAATCTTGCCTTCCAGCTCATTACCGAAGTGCTGTTTACACTTTTCGGTGATGTCGTCGAAGTCACCCAGCGGGTACTCGTCTACTTGCAGGAAATGCGCGATGCCCGGCATGCAGCTCAGGCGCTCGGTCATGTCCTTCAAGGCTTTGGCGTCGGTCAGGCGGGTTTCCAGCTCGAGGTTGTCCCACACGCCATTCACCACCACAGCCGGGTCCAGATCGCGGAGCACGGCACGGATGTTCTTGGCCAACTGACGGATGAAACGCATCCGTACCGGTCGGCTCTTGATGGTGATCTCGGGGAAGACTTTAACGATTAATTTCATGGAAACAGCGCGTGCCGGGCCTGCTGAAAAAGGGGGGCGCGGATTATAGCGGAAATCGCTCAAGGTTTAACCAGTTAATATGCACAGCAACCACCGCGCACTAAAGCGGTGCGTTCGCAGGTAGTCGCGCCACATTGCAGTGCGCTATTTTCTGGCTTTTGTCGCAATGCACCTTTATAGGGTCGCTTTTGGAGCACAAAACCCATGTTGGCGCACTGGCATGCAATTTGCTCTCTTGTGAGGCAGGTTGCCATGGCGGACTATCCGCGCCGGCATCACCCACATTCTAAGGGCTAACTCCACTACCCCAGCCCGAAGCCACCCGGAGGACACTATGTCGAAGTCGGTTCAACTCATCAAAGATCATGACGTCAAATGGATTGATCTGCGCTTCACGGACACCAAAGGCACTCAGCACCACGTGACCATGCCGGCTCGCGATGCGCTGGATGATGCGTTCTTCGAAGAAGGCAAAATGTTCGACGGTTCCTCCATTGCCGGCTGGAAAGGCATCGAAGCTTCCGACATGATCCTGATGCCGGACGACAGCACTGCCGTGCTGGACCCGTTCACCGAAGAGCCGACCCTGATCCTGGTGTGCGACGTCATCGAGCCGTCGACCATGCAAGGCTACGACCGCGACCCACGTGCAATCGCCAAGCGTGCCGAGGAATACCTGAAGTCGACCGGTATCGGCGACACCGTATTCGTAGGCCCGGAGCCAGAGTTCTTCATCTTTGACCAGGTCAAGTTCAAGTCCGACATTTCCGGCTCGATGTTCAAGATCTACTCTGAGCAAGGCTCGTGGATGTCCGACCAGGACGTGGAAGGCGGCAACCATGGCCACCGTCCAGGCATCAAAGGCGGCTACTTCCCGGTTCCACCGTTCGACCACGACCACGAAATCCGTACCTCCATGTGCAACGCCATGGAAGACATGGGCCTGGTCATCGAAGTGCACCACCACGAAGTGGCGACTGCCGGCCAGAACGAAATCGGTGTGAAGTTCAACACCCTGGTGGCCAAGGCTGACGAAGTCCAGACCCTGAAGTACTGCGTACACAACACTGCCGTTGCCTACGGCCGTACCGCGACCTTCATGCCCAAGCCACTGTACGGCGATAACGGTTCGGGCATGCACGTTCACCTGTCCATCGCCAAAGATGGCAAGAACACCTTCGCTGGCGAAGGTTATGCCGGCCTGTCGGACACCGCCCTGTACTTCATCGGCGGCATCATCAAGCATGGTAAGGCCCTGAACGGTTTCACCAACCCGTCGACCAACTCCTACAAGCGTCTGGTCCCAGGTTTCGAAGCTCCGGTAATGCTGGCCTACTCGGCGCGCAACCGCTCTGCCTCGATCCGTATTCCTTACGTGTCGAGCCCGCGCGCTCGCCGTATCGAAGCGCGCTTCCCGGACCCGGCTGCCAACCCGTACCTGGCCTTCGCTGCCCTGGTCATGGCCGGCCTGGACGGCATCCAAAACAAGATCCACCCAGGCGACGCCGCCGACAAAAACTTGTACGACCTGCCGCCTGAAGAGGCCAAAGAGATCCCACAAGTGTGCGGCAGCCTGAAAGAAGCCTTGGAAGAGCTGGACAAGGGCCGTGCGTTCCTGACCAAAGGCGGCGTGTTCAGCGACGACTTCATCGACGCTTACATCGAGCTCAAAAGTGCAGAAGAAATCAAAGTGCGCACCTTCGTGCACCCACTGGAATACGAGCTGTACTACAGCTGCTGATCCGGTAGCGCCGCTTAAGGTGGCGTGATGCGAAAAGACCTCCCTCGGGAGGTCTTTTTTTGCCTGGGGATTGTCAGGTGGCTGCTTGGCGGTCGAGCATACGACTGACCATCAACGTGCCCATGGCACTCAATTGGTGAATGGCCAGCGCGACATCGCGGTGCTTGCCGTCCAGGTCTTCGGACAGGTCCAGCAACAAGGTGCTGACCGAAGAGAAGGTTTCGAAGCTGTTGATCATCAGGGCTTCGTCGTCGATATCGGCGGCGATGGTGAAGACGGATGGGGGTGGATTTGGGGTTGGCTTGAACATGTCTTAACTTCCTCGAATGAGGCCGCCATCGACTCGCTACTAAACGATTAGGTGGCAGCTGTGCGCAGGTTAGTAGACCGGGGAAGTTAAGCAAAAACCGGCGCATCCAAAGATGCCCTGCACACAGCCGCCATAAAGAACGGTGCGGTACACGCTTAACTTGACCCTCAGGCTACTAAACCTGATCGCTGATGAGCAGCAACCGAGCAACCTTAGAGACGACAAGCCAGCCGTACAAGCCGGCGGATTCTGGCGCACCTGTAGGCAAGCACGCAAGTTAAGGTAGCCTCTGACTGACACACTGCCCAATCTGCAAACCCAATCAAAAATGTGGGAGCTGGCTTGCCTGCGATGGCATCAGCTGGGTATACCTGATGTACCGAGTTGCCTGCATCGCAGGCAAGCCAGCTCCCACAGGAGATCCGCTTTGAAACATCGACTTGCGTTCGCTTTGTTATTTTTCAGCGCCAGTGCGAGCGCTGCGCCGCCCACCCTTGAGCCTCTGCTCAACAGCATCGCCGAACGCCTGGAGATCGCCGACCAGGTCGCCCTGAGCAAATGGGACAGCCACAAGCCCGTAGAGGACAAGAAGCGCGAGCAGGAGGTAATCGCCAGCGTTATCGCCCAGGCACCGAGCTACAAACTGGACCCCGCCGCCGCCGAGCAGTTTTTTTCGGCCCAGATTGAGGCGAACAAACTGGTGCAGTACACCCACCTGTCCGACTGGCAGTTCCAAGGCAAGGCGCCTGATGACTCGCGCCCGGACCTGGTGAAGCAGATTCGTCCGCAATTGGACCAACTGCAAAAAAGCCTGCTGCAGCAACTGGCGGACTTCACCCCGCAGCGCACCGACCCGCAGTGCCCCAAGTGGCTGGCCGAAGCGGTGCATGAACCGCTGAATGACCCGTTGCGCCAGCTGGCGATGATTCGCGCCACGGCCGAGCTGTGCATTTACAAGAGCTAAAGCTGCAAACCCAATCAAACATGTGGGAGCGGGCTTGCTCGCGAAAGCGGTGTGCCAGTCATACACCAACCACTGACAGACCGCTTTCGCGAAGCAAGCCCACACATTTGAATTGCTTATCTTCCTGAACAACCTTCACAAAACAGCACTATATTGGTGCAACCCTCTGCACCCTTCCCACCGACTCACACCATTTTGGTTCGAAACTTCCCGCCAAGGCTGGCAGAACGCCACAGTTTCGCGCTTGAAACCCCTATTTCAGCGCCTTTGCGCTTCTTTTCGGAGCCTTGGTTTGGTTTTTGCATTTTCCTTGTATCAGCGTGTGCCTCAAGCCCGCGCCTTGCTCCAAAAGAGGTCCTGATGACCATCAGCGATGCACTGCACCGTTTGCTACTCGACAACCTGACCACCGCGACCATTCTGCTCAATGACGACCTGCGTCTTGAGTACATGAACCCGGCGGCGGAGATGCTGCTGGCCATCAGTGGCCAGCGCAGCCATGGGCAGTTCATCAGCGAATTGTTCACCGAGTCGGCCGAGGCCTTGAGCTCCTTGCGCCAGGCGGTGGAGCAGGCCCACCCGTTCACCAAGCGCGAAGCGATGCTTACCGCGCTGACCGGCCAAACGTTGACCGTCGATTACGCCGTGACCCCGATCCTGAGCAATGGTGCGACCTTGCTGTTGCTCGAAGTGCACCCCCGCGACCGCCTGCTGCGCATCACCAAAGAGGAAGCGCAGCTGTCCAAGCAGGAAACCAGCAAGATGCTGGTGCGCGGCCTGGCCCACGAGATCAAGAACCCGCTGGGCGGTATTCGCGGCGCCGCGCAGTTGCTGGCCCGCGAGCTACCGGAAGAGCACCTCAAGGACTACACCAACGTCATCATCGAAGAGGCCGACCGCCTGCGTAACTTGGTGGACCGCATGCTCGGTTCCAACAAGCTGCCGTCCCTGGCGATGACCAACGTTCACGAAGTGCTCGAGCGTGTTTGCCAACTGGTCGAGGCTGAAAGCCAGGGTTGCATCACCCTGGTGCGCGATTACGACCCGAGCATTCCAGACGTATTGATCGACCGCGAGCAGATGATCCAGGCGGTGCTCAATATCGTGCGCAACGCCATGCAGGCCATCAGCAGCCAGAACGAGCTGCGCCTGGGCCGCATCAGCCTGCGTACCCGCGCCCTGCGCCAGTTCACCATCGGCCATGTGCGCCATCGCCTGGTGACCAAGGTCGAGATCATCGACAACGGCCCGGGCATTCCTGCGGAACTGCAGGAAACCATTTTCTTTCCCATGGTCAGCGGCCGCCCGGACGGTACCGGGCTGGGCCTGGCCATTACCCAGAACATCATCAGCCAGCATCAGGGCCTGATCGAATGTGAGAGCCATCCCGGCCACACCACGTTCTCGATCTTCCTGCCATTGGAACAAGGAGCCCCCTCGACATGAGCCGTAGTGAAACTGTCTGGATCGTTGACGACGACCGTTCTATCCGCTGGGTCCTGGAGAAAGCCTTGCAACAGGAAGGCATGACCACCCAGAGCTTCGACAGCGCCGACGGGGTGATGAGCCGCCTGGCGCGCCAGCAGCCCGACGTGATCATCTCCGACATCCGCATGCCCGGCGCCAGCGGCCTCGACCTTTTGGCGCGGATTCGCGAGCAGCACCCGCGCCTGCCGGTGATCATCATGACCGCGCACTCGGACCTGGACAGCGCTGTCGCGTCCTATCAGGGCGGGGCCTTTGAGTACCTGCCCAAGCCGTTCGACGTGGACGAGGCGGTGGCGCTGGTCAAGCGCGCCAACCAGCACGCCCAGGAACAGCAGAACCAGCAAGCCCCGCCCGCCCTGACCCGCACCCCGGAAATCATCGGCGAAGCGCCGGCGATGCAAGAAGTGTTTCGCGCCATCGGGCGTTTGAGCCATTCCAACATCACCGTGCTGATCAACGGCGAGTCGGGCACCGGTAAAGAACTGGTCGCTCACGCCCTGCACCGTCACAGCCCACGGGCGGCTTCGCCGTTCATTGCGCTGAACATGGCGGCCATTCCCAAGGACCTGATGGAGTCCGAGCTGTTCGGCCATGAAAAAGGCGCGTTCACCGGCGCGGCCAACCTGCGTCGCGGGCGCTTTGAGCAGGCCGACGGCGGTACGCTGTTCCTCGATGAAATCGGCGACATGCCGGCCGACACCCAGACCCGCCTGCTGCGGGTGCTGGCGGACGGCGAGTTCTACCGCGTTGGCGGGCATACGCCGGTCAAGGTCGATGTGCGCATCATCGCGGCGACCCACCAGAACCTGGAAACCCTGGTGCACGCGGGCAAGTTCCGTGAGGACTTGTTCCACCGTCTCAACGTGATCCGCATCCACATTCCGCGTATGTCGGACCGCCGCGAAGACATCCCGACCCTCGCCCGCCACTTCCTCAGCCGCGCCGCCCTGGAGCTGGCCGTGGAGCCGAAGCTGCTCAAGAGTGAAACCGAGGAATACCTCAAGAACCTGCCGTGGCCGGGTAACGTGCGCCAACTGGAGAACACCTGCCGCTGGATCACCGTGATGGCGTCCGGGCGCGAAGTGCACATCAGCGACCTGCCGCCGGAGCTGCTGAGCCTGCCACAGGACTCCGCACCGGTGACCAACTGGGAGCAGGCGCTGCGCCAATGGGCTGACCAGGCCCTGGCACGCGGCCAGTCGAGCCTTTTGGACAGTGCCGTGCCGGCGTTTGAGCGGATCATGATCGAGACGGCCCTGAAGCACACCGCTGGCCGTCGTCGCGATGCCGCCGTGCTGCTGGGTTGGGGCCGCAATACCCTGACGCGCAAGATCAAGGAACTGGGGATGAAGGTGGACGGTGGGGATGATGATGAGGGGGATGAGGGCTGATTCCCAATTTTCCTGATCCACCGAAGATCCACATTTGGATCTCCACATAATTTCGGGGCCGTGCACCGCTTCAATGCACCATGAACCGGCATTGGGCACGGGTCCAAGTCCTGAAACCTGAGCTTCGCCAAGAAAAATCTTAAAGCCAAAACCACCAAAGCCCCGTATTCCGGGGCTTTGTGCTTTCTGCAAGATTCTTTTGGGACGATCCAACAACTCTGGCACGCACCCTGCAATAACCCCAGTACAACCCAGTTTCGGGGACCTTGGTACAGGCAGGCCGAGAATCCCCTCTTTAACACCGAAGCCTTAAGGCTTCACCCCGTTTTGGGAGCCCTGGTACAGGCAGGCCGGGAACTCCCTCTTTTATTGCTCCTGGAGATGGATCTCCAACCGCCAGCGGTCATCGACCGCCTCACCACTCCACACCCCTCGCAAGGGCCGAGCCGCCACCAGGTTCAGCAACAGGCCCGCATCGGTCTTGCGCACACGCCAGTTCACATCCTTTCCATTGACCTTGAGTTGCCCACTGGCAGCCTGGCCTTGCGCGTCGAACAGCAGCGCCACGGTGCCGTCGATGTGCTCGCCGTGCAGCTTGGGCTCGCTGTTGAACCACACCACCACGCCGTCCGCTGCGGTTTCGACCTGTTGCAGCTCGACCGGGTCGGGGGTGGTCAGGCGGCCGATCATCAGGCCGACCATGAGGCCGACAATCGCCAATGAACCCATGACCCTCGGCAATAGCTTCGGCCTCGGGTCTTCTTCAGGGGTAGAATGCAGCGCATCTTTGCCTTCGGAGCCGTGCATGTTTCACGTCATCCTTTTTCAACCAGAAATTCCGCCGAACACCGGCAACGTTATCAGGCTGTGCGCCAACAGTGGCTGCCACCTGCATTTGATCGAGCCCCTGGGCTTCGACATGGACGACAAGCGCCTGCGCCGTGCCGGGCTGGACTACCACGAGTACGCCACGCTCAAGCGCCATGCCGATTTGGCCAGCTGCCTGGAAAGCCTGGGGCACCCACGCTTGTTCGCATTCACCACCAAGGGTTCGCGGCCGTTCCATGATGCCAGCTTTGCCGAGGGCGACGCGTTTCTGTTTGGCCCGGAAAGTCGCGGTTTGCCGGCCGAGGTGCTTGATGCACTGCCTGACGCTCATCGCCTGCGCCTGCCGATGCGCGAGGGTTGCCGCAGTTTGAACTTATCGAACACCGTAGCCGTTGCCGTCTATGAAGGCTGGCGCCAACTCGGTTTTAAATAACACCGCATAACAAATGTGGGAGCGGGCTTGCTCGCGAATACGGTGGATCAGTCGCCAAATCAGTTGACTGACAGTCCGCATTCGCGAGCAAGCCCGCTCCCACATTTAGATCTGCGTCGGGTTCGAGATTACTGAACGGTCGACGCACCTTCCTGTTGCATGCGCTGCAGCTCTTGCGCATACAGGGCATCGAAGTTCACCGGAGCCAGCATCAACGCCGGGAACGAGCCACGGGTGACCAGGCTGTCCAGGGTCTCGCGGGCATACGGGAACAGGATGTTCGGGCAGAACGCGCCCAGGGTGTGGCTCATGGACGCTTCGTCCAGGCCCTGGATCAAAAAGATACCGGCCTGTTGCACTTCAGCGATAAAGGCCACTTCTTCGCCGTTCTTGACGGTGACCGACAGGGTCAGCACAACTTCGTGGAAGTCGCCTTCCAGGGCTTTCTGGCGGGTGTTCAGGTCCAGCGCAACGCTTGGAGTCCATTCCTGGCGAAAGATGGCCGGGCTTTTCGGCGCTTCGAACGACAGGTCACGCACGTAGATGCGCTGCAGCGAAAACTGTGGGCCTTGAGCTTCTGCTGCTTCGGTATTCTGTTGGTCAGTCATCGCAGATCCTTGTCTATCTTGAGGTCTTTAAGGGTTGGGCTTCAGGCGAGCAGCGCATCGAGTTTACCGGCGCGCTCCAAAGCAAACAGGTCATCGCAGCCACCGACATGCCTGTCGCCGATCCAGATTTGCGGGACCGACGTGCGGCCGGCTTTCTGGGCCATTTCGGCGCGCACCTGGGGTTTGCCGTCGACCTTGATTTCTTCGAAGGCAACGCCCTTCTTCTCAAGCAGGGCCTTGGCCCGCATGCAGTAAGGGCACCAATCGCTGGAATACACGACAACCTGGCTCATATCACTTCACCAAAGGCAGGTTATCGGCGCGCCAGCTGCTGATACCACCGGACAGCTTGGCGGCGGTGAAACCGGTCTTGAGCATCTCGCGGGCGTGAGTGCCGGCGTGCTGGCCCTGGGCGTCGACCAGGATGATGGTCTTGGCCTTGTGCTTTTCCAGCTCGGCCAGGCGCGCGATCAGCTTGTCCTGCGGAATATTCAGGGCACCGACGATATGGCCGGTGGCGAAATCCTTGGCCGGACGGATGTCGACGACAACGGCTTCATCCTTGTTGACCAGCGCGGTCAGCTCCGCCGTGCTCAGGCTGCGGCCACCACGGCTCATTTCATGAGCGATCAGCAGCGCGAGCAGGATGACGAAGGCACCCACAAGCAGGTAGTGGGCAGTGGCAAATGCAATCAGGTGATCAACCATCAAGGAGGTTCCAGGGCGTTAAAATGGCGGTAAGTATACACAGCCGCCAGGGGGGGCCAACCCCCGTAAAGCGGTGACGTGGTCGGAACTTCGCTTTAAACTGCCACTCCCTTTTCAATTGCCTTCCTTTATTACCGCCGCGAGAGGATCTATGACTACCACGCCTAAACCTTTGGTCCTGATAATTCTCGATGGCTTCGGACACAGTGAAAGCCACCACGACAACGCGGTATACGCGGCGCGCAAGCCCGTGCTGGACCGCCTGACCGCCACCGTCCCCAACGGCCTGATCTCCGGCTCCGGCATGGACGTGGGCCTGCCGGACGGCCAGATGGGCAACTCGGAAGTCGGCCACATGAATCTGGGCGCCGGACGAGTGGTCTATCAGGACTTCACCCGTGTGACCAAAGCGATCCGCGATGGCGAGTTCTTCGAGAACCCGACCATCTGCGCGGCGGTAGATAAAGCAGTGGCGGCCGGCAAGGCCGTGCACTTCATGGGCCTGTTGTCCGACGGCGGCGTGCACAGCCATCAGGACCACCTGGTGGCCATGGCCGAACTGGCGTTCAAGCGCGGCGCCGACAAGATCTACCTGCACGCCTTCCTCGACGGCCGCGACACCCCGCCGAAAAGTGCACAATCGTCCATTGAACTGCTCGATACCACCTTCGCCGCCCTGGGCAAGGGGCGCATCGCCAGCATCGTGGGGCGTTACTTCGCCATGGACCGCGACAATCGCTGGGACCGCGTATCCCAGGCCTACAACCTGATCGTCGACGGCCAGGCAGAATTCAACGCCGCCACCGCCCAACAGGGCCTGGAAGCCGCTTACGCCCGTGGCGAGAGCGACGAGTTCGTCAAAGCCACCACCATCGGCGAGCCGGTTAAAGTTGAAGACGGCGACGCCGTGGTGTTCATGAACTTCCGCGCCGACCGTGCCCGCGAGCTGAGCCGTGTGTTCGTGGAAGACGGCTTCAAGGAATTCGAGCGTGCGCGCCAGCCGAAGGTGCAGTACGTCGGCCTGACCCAATACGCCGCCAGCATTCCGGCCCCGGCCGCGTTTGCAGCCGGCAGCCTGGACAACGTGCTGGGCGACTACCTGGCGAAAAACGGCAAGACCCAACTGCGTATCGCCGAAACCGAGAAATACGCCCACGTCACCTTCTTCTTCTCCGGCGGGCGCGAAGAGCCATTCCCGGGCGAAGAGCGCATCCTGATCCCGTCACCTAAAGTTGCCACCTACGATCTGCAGCCGGAAATGAGCGCGCCGGAAGTCACCGACAAAATCGTCGACGCCATCGAGCACCAGCGCTTCGACGTCATCGTGGTCAACTACGCCAACGGCGACATGGTCGGCCACAGCGGCAACCTGGAGGCTGCGACCAAGGCCGTGGAATGCCTGGACCTGTGCGTCGGCCGCATCGTTGAAGCCCTGGAAAAAGTTGGCGGCGAAGCGTTGATCACTGCTGACCACGGCAACTGCGAGCAAATGTCCGACGAATCCACCGGCCAGGCCCATACCGCCCATACCACCGAGCCGGTGCCGTTCATTTACGTCGGCAAGCGTGATTTCAAGGTGCGTGAAGGCGGCGTGCTGGCGGATGTGGCGCCGACGATGTTGATGTTGATGGGGTTGGAGAAGCCGCAGGAAATGACCGGGACTTCGATACTGGTCTGATTTCAGCCTCACCGCGAAACCATTGTGGGAGCGGGCTTGCTCGCGAATGCGGAGGGTCAGTCGATGAAGATGTTGACTGAACCACCGCATTCGCGAGCAAGCGCGCTCCCACATGGGTTGTGCGGCGATTCCAAGATAGCCATTCGCCATACCAGCGCCACTCGGTACCTATCTTGCCTCTCAGCCCGAATTGGGCGTTTTTTTTGCAGCGTGGGCCGGGCATACTAGAGCGTCCCTTTCCCTGGTGTCGCCCGCCTCTATGCTTCGCGCCTTGATTACCCTTGCTCTTGTCTGCCTGCTCCAACCGGCGTTTGCCGATGAGCGTGCACAAACCCAACAACAGTTGGACGCTACGCGTCAGGACATTGCCGAGCTGAAAAAGCTGCTGGGCAAGCTCCAGGAAGAAAAATCCGGGGTGCAGAAAGACCTGCGCGGCACGGAAACCGAAATGGGCAAGCTGGAGAAGCAGGTCCAGGAGCTGCAAAAAGAACTAAAGAAGAGCGAGTCGGAACTGGAGCGACTCGACGCTGAGAAAAAAAAACTCCAGAGCGCACGCGTTGAACAGCAACGCTTGATCGCGATCCAGGCCCGTGCCGCCTATCAGAACGGCCGCCAGGAATACCTCAAGCTGCTGCTCAACCAGCAGAACCCGGAGAAATTCGCGCGCACCCTGACCTACTACGATTACCTGAGCAAAGCTCGCCTGGAGCAGCTTAAAAGCTTCAACGAGACGTTGCGCCAGTTGGTCAACGTCGAGCAGGAAATCGCCAACCAGCAGTCGCAGTTGCAAGATCAGAAGAGCGCCCTCGACACCCAGCGCAACGAATTGGACAAAGTGCGCAAGGAGCGCCAGCTGGCCCTGGCCAAGCTCAATGACGACGTAAAGGCCCGCGATGCCAAGCTGCAGGCCCGTGAGCAGGACCAGGCCGACCTGGCCAAAGTACTCAAGACCATCGAGGAAACCCTGGCGCGCCAGGCACGCGAGGCGGAGGAAGCGCGGCAGAAAGCGCTGATCGCCCAGCAGGAAGCCGAAAAAAAGCGCCAGCGTGAGGCCGAACTGGCAGCCACCTCGGACGCCCCGACCCCGCGCAAACCGGCGCATGCACCCCCTGGCCCGCTGGTTTCCAGCGCCGGCGAGTCGTTCGGCGGCCCTTTTGCTTCAGCGCGCGGCAAACTTCCATGGCCGGTTGATGGTCGATTACTGGCACGCTTTGGTGAAACCCGTGGCGACGACACCCGCGCCAAGTGGGATGGGGTGATGATCAGCGCCTCCGCCGGCAGCGCGGTTCACGCCGTGCATGGCGGCCGCGTGGTATTCGCCGATTGGCTGCGCGGCGCCGGTTTGTTGGTAATTCTCGACCACGGTAATGGCTATTTGAGCCTTTATGGCCACAATCAGACATTACTCAAGTCGGCAGGTGATGTTGTAAAAGCCGGTGAGTCCATCTCCACTGTCGGTAACAGTGGTGGCCAGGAAACTCCGGCGCTGTACTTCGCTATTCGTCAGCAGGGTCGCCCGAGCGATCCTGCACAATGGTGCCGTTCCCAAGGATAGGGCCGCATCTACATTAGGATTAGGAGTTCGTTCGACATGCTGCATTTGTCCCGCCTCACTTCGCTGGCCCTGACGATCGCGCTGGTGATCGGCGCGCCCCTGGCTTTCGCCGATCAGGCTGCACCCGCCGCCACGGCCGCGACCTCTGCCGCGACCACCAAGGCGCCGTTGCCACTGGACGAGCTGCGCACCTTTGCCGAGGTCATGGACCGGATCAAGGCAGCCTATGTCGAACCCGTGGACGACAAGACCCTGCTGGAAAATGCCATCAAGGGCATGCTCAGCAACCTCGACCCGCACTCCGCCTACCTGGGCCCGGAAGATTTCGCCGAGCTGCAGGAAAGCACCAGCGGTGAATTCGGTGGGCTGGGCATCGAAGTCGGCGCCGAAGACGGCAACATCAAGGTGGTGTCGCCGATCGACGACACGCCGGCGTCCAAGGCCGGCATCCAGGCCGGTGATTTTATCGTCAAGATCAACGGCCAGCCTACCCGTGGCCAAACCATGACCGAAGCCGTCGACAAGATGCGCGGCAAAATCGGCCAGAAGATCACCCTGACCCTGGTGCGCGACGGCGGCAACCCGTTCGACGTGACGCTGACCCGCGCGACCATCGTGGTCAAGAGCGTGAAGAGCCAGTTGTTGGAGGCGGGCTACGGTTACATCCGTATCACCCAGTTCCAGGTCAAGACCGGCGACGAAGTGGCCAAGGCCCTGGCCAAGCTGCGCAAGGACAACGGCAAGAAGCTCAACGGCATCGTGCTTGACCTGCGTAACAACCCGGGCGGCGTGCTGCAGTCGGCGGTGGAAGTGGTAGACCACTTCATCACCAAGGGCTTGATCGTCTACACCAAAGGCCGCATCGCCAACTCCGAGCTGCGCTTCTCGGCCACCGGCAACGACCTGAGCGAGAACGTGCCGCTGGCGGTGCTGATCAACGGCGGCAGTGCCTCGGCTTCGGAGATCGTCGCCGGCGCCCTGCAAGACCAGAAACGCGGTGTGCTGATGGGCACCAACAGCTTCGGCAAAGGCTCGGTGCAAACCGTGCTGCCGCTGAACAACGAGCGTGCGCTGAAGATCACCACGGCCCTGTACTACACGCCGAACGGTCGCTCGATCCAGGCCCAGGGCATCGTGCCGGATATCGAGGTGCGCAAGGCCAAGATCACCAACGAGATCGACAGCGAGTACTACAAAGAGGCGGACCTGCAAGGTCACCTGGGCAATGGCAATGGCGGCGCCGACCAACCGACAGACAGCGGTAAGAAATCCAAGCCGATGCCCCAGGACGATGACTACCAGCTGGCCCAGGCGCTGAGCCTGCTCAAGGGCCTGAGCATCACGCGTAGCCGTTGATATGCGCGTTGCCCTGATCATCGCCTTGCTGTGCAGCCTGGCCGGCGTCGCCCATGCGGAGCCGGCCGACAAGCCGCACAAAGCCTACCTGACCCTGATCATCGACGACCTCGGGCAAAACCTGCCCCGGGATCGTCGCGTGCTGGCGCTCCCTGGGCCGGTGACCACGGCGATCATGCCCGACACGCCCCACGCCGCCGAGTTTGCCCGCGAAGCGCACAAGGCCGGCAAGATCGTGATCCTGCACATGCCCATGGACCCGGCCACCGGCCCGTTCGCCTGGCATCCCGAGCTTTCCATCGAAGAACTCGGCAAGCGCCTCGACGCGGCATTCCAGGCTGTGCCTTTTACCGCCGGCATCAACAACCACATGGGCAGCCGCATGACCGCGCAACCACAAGCCATGGCCTGGCTGATGAGCGAGCTGCAACGCCGCAACAAATTCTTTGTCGACAGCCGCACCAGCGCGCAAACCGTCGCGGCGGCAGAGGCACAGAAGATCGGTCTGGCCCATGTCTCGCGGGATGTATTCCTGGATGACGAACGGACCGAAGCGGCGATCACCACTCAACTGCAAACCGCAATCAAGCTGGCCCACAAACAGGGTTCAGCGGTGATGATCGGCCACCCTTACCCGCAAACCCTGGCGGTCCTGGAGCGCGAGTTGCCCAAACTCAAGGCCCAGGGCGTGGAGTGGATCGATATCAGGTTGATGATCAGCGTGCGCAGTAACCAGGCGATGGCGGGTCATGGCAAAAACGGCACCTACCTTCCTGCGCGTAGATAGATACAGCCCGCCCATGCGCTTACTGCTCGACAGTTGATGCTCCAATCAACTGGAGCGATTTCCATGAAACCTCTGCAATTCAACGACCTGCTTATCAGCTTTACCAGCGAGTTCCTGCCGCTGTGGAATGACAAAGGATCCAACGCAGACAAGGCTGTCGGCTTCTGGCGGCCGAGCACAACGTCCGACGTCCTGAGCCCGTTTTACGCCTTGGGTGATATTGCGGTCGGTCACTATCGCAATATCAATCAAGGCAAGATCGTCGCAGTCGTGAGCGACGCGAACAAGGCCGACGGCACGGCGCTGCGTCCACCCGTTGACTATCAATTGGTGTGGCACGATGAAGGGACTGGGGCGCATGCCAACCTTTCCATCTGGCGCCCGCTTGCCCCGCAGGGCTACGTCACGATGGGGCTGGTGTGTGGTGTAGGCTACGACAAACCCTCGCGCCATGCCGTGCGCTGTGTGCGAGAAGACCTGGTGGTGACAGCGCAAGTGGGTGAGCTGATCTGGAACGATAAAGGCAGCGGCTCCGCCAACGATTTAAGCCTCTGGTCGGTCACTGCGCCCGATGCGCCCGCCGGCGAAGTTTACCTGGCGCCCGGTACCTTCCTTGGCCATGACAGTTATGCCAAGCCAGGCATCGAGACCTACTCGCTACGCCTGGCGTTGACTGCGCAACTGAGCGACCTGCCGCCGCCGCCCGCGCTCACAGGGCACGAAAGCCCACCCGCTGATGAAAGCAGCGCCACGCTGCAAGTCTGCGAGCTGCCTTGGTTTTGCGTAAAAGACCCGGAACTGAGCGCCGTCGAACAGCTTCAGTCGTCGCCCACCTATCGACTTGAACGCACGGACCGTCACCGCCTCGGCGGCTTCGGGCATAACACCGGGGCGACCCCCCAGCCTTTCATGTGGACGGCAGACAAGGGCGAACTGGGCGGGAATGCCAGAGCGTTGGCATTCAACACCAGCGTCGACTTGAGCAAAGAGTGGCCTGCGCATCCACAGGCGTTTGAGTTGAGTTTCTCTGTGCAGCTGGAGCGTGACTTCACGCATACCCAACGCTCCGCAAAAGGCTGGAGTCATTCCTCGCCCTTGGAAATCATCACTTATGTGCCGCCGAAGAAGGCCGTCGCGGCTTACCTGTTGCACAGTGAATACTGCCTGCTGCGTCAGGATGGCAGCCAGGTTTCAACTACCGTCAGCTACATCAATGGCGATCACGTTTATATGAGCGAGTCACCCGACACCGAGCCGCTGCCGGACGAGGCAGTTCCAACGGTAGAAGCCCCTCAATCGGAGCCGAATCTAGAGGTAACGGGCCATGATTTGATCGACGACACCCTCGCTCCGTAACTGATCGAGGGCCGCTTGCAGCCTGGCCACCACCTCGTCCGGCACCTCTTTGTTCAGCGCCAGATAAAGCTGCGCACTGTTGAAGCGCAGCACGGTTCTGAGTTGGGTCACCCCGACCTGGCGGGCCAGGTAACGGCCCGCCGGATCACCAGTGGCCCACAGGTCTATCTGGCCATCCACCAGCTTTTGCGCGTTGTCCTGGTCGCGCAGCGCAACAATCGGGTTGAGCCCCTGTTTCTCCAGGGTCTCGGCAATGGCATCGCCCTTGTAGGCGCCGACTCTGTAGCGGCGGGCGTGCTCAAGGTCGGCCAGTTGGATCTTGCTGTCGGCCTTGGCCAGCAGCACCCAGTCATCCGGCCCCAGGGGGCCGACCCATTTGAACAGCGCTTCGCGATCCGGCAGGCGGGCCATCACGAACACACCATAGCCAGGCTTTTCCAAGGCGAGTTTATAGATTCGTTCCCAAGGGAAACGCAGGGTCAGGTTGTAAGAAATACCCGCACGCTTGAAGGTCTCGCGCACGATGTCTGCGGCAATGCCTTCGATGTTCTCGTCCTTGGCGAAGTTCTTGCCGTTTTTCGCCATGTTGTAGGGCGGGAAATTCTCGGTCAGCAGCACCAGGGAGCCACCGGATGGCTCATCGGCGTGACTTGGGCCAGCCAGAAGGACGGACGTACTGGCGAGGGCGAGCAACAGGTGCTTGAACATGAAAGTTACCGAAATCCATGGCAAGCGCAGAGAGTGCCGCGCACTTGCCATGCTGTCCAGCCCCTTCAGCGCACGACAATACCGCGCGCCGCCATGTACGCCTTGGCCTCGGGAACGGTGTATTCGCCGAAGTGAAAAATACTCGCCGCCAGCACCGCACTGGCATGGCCTTCGATCACGCCGTCGGCCAAGTGCTGCAGGTTGCCGACACCGCCGGATGCAATCACCGGAATGCCCAGCGCATCACTGATGGCGCGGGTTACGCCCAGGTCGAAGCCGTTTTTCATGCCGTCCTGGTCCATGCTGGTCAGCAGGATTTCACCGGCGCCCAGGCCTTCCATCTTCATCGCCCACTCCACCGCGTCCAGGCCGGTCGGCTTGCGACCGCCGTGGGTGAAGATCTCCCAGCGCGGGGTTTCACCGGGGCCGGAGACCTTCTTGGCGTCGATCGCGACCACGATGCACTGCGAGCCGAAGTGTTGTGCGGCTTCGCCAACAAACTCGGGGTTGAACACGGCGGCGGTGTTGATCGAGACCTTGTCCGCACCGGCATTGAGCAGGTTGCGGATGTCTTGCACGGTGCGCACGCCACCACCCACGGTCAGTGGGATAAACACCTGGCTGGCCATGCGCTCGACGGTATGCAGCGTGGTGTCGCGGCCATCGACGCTGGCGGTGATGTCGAGAAAGGTAATCTCGTCGGCACCTTGCTCATCGTAGCGACGGGCGATTTCCACCGGGTCGCCGGCATCGCGAATGTTCTCGAACTTGACGCCCTTGACCACACGACCGTTGTCGACGTCCAGGCAAGGGATGATGCGTTTGGCCAGCGCCATGGTCAGTCCTCAGCCGTTGTAGGCATCGCAGTAAGCCTGGGCTTCGGCGACGTCCAGGGTACCTTCGTAGATCGCGCGGCCGGTGATGGCGCCGATGATGCCGGGAGCCTTTGCGTCCAGCAGCGACTTGATGTCACCCAGGTTATGGATACCACCGGAAGCGATCACTGGGATCTTCGTCGCAGCGGCCAGCGCGGCGGTGAACGGTACGTTGCAGCCCTGCATCATGCCGTCTTTGGCGATGTCGGTATAAACGATGGCGGACACACCGTCGGCTTCGAACTGCTTGGCCAGGTCGATCACTTGCACGGTGCTGATCTCGGCCCAGCCGTCGGTGGCGACAAAGCCGTCCTTGGCATCCAGGCCGACGATCACTTTGCCTGGGAAGGCGCGGCAGGCTTCGGCAACGAAGGCCGGGTCTTTTACCGCCTTGGTGCCGATGATCACGTAGCTCACACCCGCTTTGACGTAGTGCTCGATGGTTTCCAGGGAGCGAATGCCGCCACCGATCTGGATCGGCAGGTTCGGGTAGCGCCTGGCAATGGCGGTAACCACTTCGCCGTTGACCGGCTGGCCCTCGAAAGCGCCGTTCAAGTCCACCAGATGCAGACGACGGCAGCCCCCTTCCACCCATTTGGCAGCCATGCTCACCGGGTCATCGGAGAACACGGTGGAATCTTCCATGCGGCCTTGGCGCAGACGGACGCAGGCGCCGTCCTTGAGATCGATAGCGGGGATAATCAGCATCTGGCAAACCTTATTCGATATTCAGCAATGCTTGGGAAATCAGGGTTTCTCAAGCGACCACAGGTCGCTTTCGATGCTTTCGAACCTTTCTTTGAGGAGCGTCTGCGTATCGAAAATCGCCCTGTTGTAATAGTGCGGCGCCACCTCGGTGGTGAACAGCTCGAGAATCTCGGCGACCTCGAACGAGCCCAGCTTGAGCTCGAAGCGGTCTTCCATGAACAGCTTGATCTTGTGGGTGGCCTCACGTTCCTGGTCGGGCGTGAGGTTCAAAATCGGCGGCTTCGGCTTCTTGGCCATTACCAATGACCATTCCACGCGGCGAAATTCTGCAGCAATTGCAGGCCATGGGTATGGCTCTTCTCCGGGTGGAACTGCACCGCAAACCGCGAACCGTCGGCCAATGCCGCGGCGAAGTCGACGCCGTAGTGACCGCCCCCCACCACCTGCTCCGGTAAACCTGCGGCGATGTAGTAGCTGTGCACAAAATAGAAACGCGCCATGTCCGGCACTTCGTGCCACAGCGGGTGATCCACGCGCTGGCTCACTTCGTTCCAGCCCATATGCGGGACCTTCAAGTGAGCGCCGTCTTCATGCAGGTCCTTGCCGAAGAACTTCACCTGGCCCGGAAACAGGCCGATGCAGTCAACGCCGTCGTTCTCTTCACTGCTGTCGAGCAAGGCTTGCATGCCCACGCAGATGCCGAGGAACGGGCGGTCCTGGCTGACCTCGCGTACCAGGCTGTCAAAGCCCAGACGGCGGATCTCGGCCATGCAATCGCGAATCGCACCCACGCCGGGAAACACGACCCGGTCGGCTTCGCGAATTACGTTGGCATCGCTGGTGATCAGCACCTTGCCGGCGCCTACGTGCTCGAGGGCCTTGGCCACCGAGTGCAGGTTACCCATGCCGTAATCGATAACCGCGACCGTCTGCATTACAGGACGCCCTTGGTCGACGGCATTTGCCCGGCCATGCGGTCATCCAGCTCGACGGCCATGCGCAGCGCGCGGCCGAATGCCTTGAACACGGTTTCGATCTGGTGGTGGGTGTTGGTGCCGCGCAGGTTGTCGATGTGCAGGCTGACCAGGGCGTGGTTGACGAAACCCTGGAAGAATTCCTGGAACAGGTCGACATCGAAGCCGCCGACGGTGGCGCGGGTGTAGGGCACGTGCATCTGCAGGCCAGGGCGGCCGGAGAAGTCGATGACTACGCGCGACAGCGCTTCGTCCAGCGGGACATAGGCATGGCCGTAGCGACGGATGCCTTTTTTGTCGCCGATGGCCTTGGCAAATGCCTGGCCGAGGGTGATGCCTACGTCTTCCACCGTGTGGTGGTCGTCGATATGCAGGTCGCCCTTGCTGACGATATCCAGGTCGATCAGCCCGTGACGGGCGATCTGGTCCAGCATGTGCTCAAGAAAAGGTACACCGATATCGAATCGGGCCTTTCCGGTGCCATCCAGGTTGATCGAGGCTTTGATCTGGGTTTCCAGAGTGTCGCGCTCGACGGACGCCATACGTTCGACCATCACCAGCTCCGCAAATCATTGGGCGAAAAAGGCAGCCATTATAGGGGCGCGGGCGCTAAACAGAAACATCGGAGGGGATAAGACTGATGGAGTGTCGGGGATAGACATGTGCATACATGTGGAGCCCATCCCCGAAACACTGCATAACCAATGTGGGAGGGGGCTTGCCCTAATGCCAGTCAGTTAAGCGTACATCGCCCTCTGTAGGAGCGAGCTTGCTCGCGAAAAACGTCAACGATAACGCGTGTTACCTGAATGAACGCGGCGGCTGTGAGTTCTTCGCGAGCAAGAACTAGGCGTCCCCCTGAACTGGCCTAATGATTTTGGACACTTCAATCGGGCGCTATGATAGCGCCCAAATTTGAGGTGTTTGGATATGCGTAAATCTTATTCGAGTGAGTTCAAGCTCAAGGCCGCCAGCATGGTGTTGGATGAAGGTCAGCCAGTTACCGAAGTCTGTGCCAGCCTGGATATCGGCCCCACAGCGCTGCGTCGCTGGGTCGATCAAGTGCAAAAAGAACGCTTGGGCTCGACTCCCGTAGGGGCCAAGGCGATTACCGCTGATCAACGAGAAATCCAGAGGCTCAAAGCTCTGCTCAGAGAGAAAGACCTGGATATCGAAATCCTAAAAAAGGCCAGTGCTCTCCTGCTTTTGGACGCCAAAGATCATTCACGTTGATCGATGAGCTGGACGAGCAGTACGGCGTTAAAAGGTGTTGCCGGGCGTTCGGGGTCAACCGCAGTAGTTTCTACGCTTGGCGCCAGCGCCAGGGCAGAGCAAATCCTGAACGGGACAAGCTCAAGGCCGCGCTGGTCAGGCACCACAAGGCGTCCAGAGAGTCGGCCGGCGCACGTACATTGTCCAAGGAGCTACAAGCCAAAGGGCATCGTATCGGACGTTATATGGCTCGCAGTTTGATGCGCGAAGCTGGCATCGCTAGTCGTCAGCGCAGGCGCCATAAGTACAAGTCGCCGGGCGCGGAGGCCTTGGTGGCGCCACACGTGCTCAAGCGGAAATTTGATGTGACGGCGGTTAATCAGGTGTGGTGTGGCGACGTGACTTACATCAAGGTCGGCAAGCGGTGGATGTACTTCGCCGCCGTTCTGGATTTGTACGCTCGCAGGATCGTAGGCTGGTCGTTCTCGATGATTTCTGATGCCAACCTGACCTGCGAAGCGCTACGCATGGCGGTTGAGCTACGCGGCCATCCCCAGAATGTGTTGTTTCATTCTGACCAAGGTTGTCAGTACACCAGTCATAAGTTTCGAAACGAGCTGCTCAAACAGGGTTTTAGGCAAAGCATGAGCCGTAAAGGCGAGTGCTGGGATAACGCCCCGATGGAGCGTTTCTTTGGCAGTTTGAAATCAGAGTGGGTGCCTGAGACGGGCTACAAACTGGAACATGAGGCCCGAGCAGACGTACAGCGCTATGTCTCTCGCTACAACATCAGCAGGCCTCACAGCTATAACGACTACCGGTCGCCGGTCATGAAGGAAAGGTTGGCGGCGTGAACCGTAATCAGTGTCCAAGATTACTTGACCAGTTCACCCTCGCTCCTACAAAAAACCTTAACTGACTGGCAAGCCCCCTCCCACAGTTGATATCAGTGGAACAGTACTGCGGTCTTCTGCAGGGTCACCCACACACCCCACGCCAACGGAATACCCACCACCAGCCAGGCTGCGATCGCCAAAGGCACGGTGCCGGAGGCTGCTTTCCACTCCAGGGAAGTGGTGGCATCCGCACCTTTGTCATGGCCCAGCGCCTGTTCGGCGGCAAGTTCCGCGTCGGTCATGAAGTACTTGTCGGCCACTGGACGAACCAGCAGGTTGCAGATGAAACCCAGCACCAGCAAACCGGCGAGGATGTACAACGTGATGTCGTAAGCGGCGGCGCGTTCAACGCCGATGCTCAGCTGATACTCACGCAGGTAGTTCACCAACACCGGGCCCAATACGCCTGCGGCAGCCCATGCTGTCAGCAGGCGACCGTGGATCGCGCCGACCATCTGTGTACCGAACAGATCCGCCAGGTAGGCCGGAACGGTCGCAAACCCACCGCCGTACATCGACAGGATGATGCAGAACGCCGCCACGAACAGCGCTACGTTACCCAGGTGGCCCAGGTTCGGGATCAGCGCGTACAGCGCAAAGCCCAGGGCAAAGAACACGAAGTAGGTGTTTTTACGGCCCAGGTAGTCGGAGAACGATGCCCAGAAGAACCGGCCACCGATGTTGAACAAGCTCAACAGACCGGTGAAACCTGCCGCAATGGCCGCAATGGACGCCAATTGCCCCGCGTCCAGTTGGCCGAATGGCACGTCCACGCCCAGCAGCTTGCCGCCGAACACTTCCTGCAGCAGTGGCGACGCCATGCCGAGGATACCGATGCCGGCGGATACGTTCAGGCACAGCACCAGCCACACCAGGCGGAACTGCGGGGTTTTCCAGGCCACGTTCACATGTACGTGGCGGTGGGTGATCATCGCATTGCTGGCTTTTTTCGCCGGCGCGGTCCAGCCCTCAGGCTTCCAGCCGGTCGGTGGAACGCGATAGGACAGCGCGCCGCCGATCATGAACACGAAGTAGATCGCGGCCATCACCAGGAAGCTCTGCCAGACGCCAACACTGGTCGGCGACGCAAAGTGGCCCATCAGTGCTGCGGCAAGGGGTGCCCCTACCATCGCGCCGCCGCCGAAGCCCATGATCGCCATGCCGGTGGCCATGCCGCGCTTGTCCGGGAACCATTTGATCAGGGTCGACACGGGCGAGATATAACCCAGGCCCAGGCCGATACCGCCGATGACCCCGGAGCCGATCCACATCAGCCAGATCTGGTGGGTATAGATACCCAGCGACGAGATCAGCAGGCCACCACACCAGCACAGCGCCGATACAACGCCGGCCTTGCGTGGCCCGGCATGTTCCAGCCAGCCGCCCCAGATCGCTGCCGAGCAGCCCAGGAAGATGAAGAACAGGGTGTAAATCCAGCCCAGCATGGAGATGGGCCAGTCACATTGGGACGAGAAGACTTGGGCGATAAAACTCATGTCCGGTGCGCAGGCAACCGGTTTGGTGATACCCAGCGCCTTGGACAGCGGCAGCCAAAATACCGAGAAGCCGTAGGCCATGCCGATGCACAGGTGGATCGCCAGGGCGGCCGGTGGAACCAGCCAGCGGTTGAAGCCGGGCTTGGCGATAATGCGTTCCTTGGACAGGAACGCAGGCTTCGCGGCAGTTGAAGCTGCCGCAGTGCTAGTGCTCATTGATGTTTCCCCCAGTTGTTAGTATGTGTCCGTCAGGCGCTCTCTCCCTCGGCCTTGCACGCAAAGCGTGGCCGTTTTGTTGAGTGAAGCTCCATTTTGGCGCGACGATAGGTCGCATAAGGCGAACGAACGGCGCGAGATTAGCATCTGCCGATGACAGAAAACCAAAATGACATCACTTTTTTGTTTTTCTTGACGTCAAATTACCGCCCATCACGGCCGCGGATACAATGTAACGATCGGTGAACTGACGCAGGCCGTCGGGCGTTATACTCTGCGGCTGAATTTTCAAATCGACATACAAGGACTCGCCCATGAAAGCGTTCGGCAAAATCCTGGGTCTGGTACTCCTCGGGCTGTTGCTGATCATTGTGGCTCTAGGCTTTGCCCTGACCCATCTCTTCGATCCCAACGACTATAAAGACGAGATTCGCCAGATTGCCCGCGACAAGGCCCACATCGAGCTGACGCTCAATGGCGATATCGGCTGGAGCCTGTTCCCCTGGCTCGGCCTTGAACTGCACGAAGCCAGCGTGGCAACCCTGACCAACCCGACTCAACCTTTCGCTGACTTGCAGATGCTCGGCCTGTCGGTGCGCGTGCTGCCGCTGCTGCGCCGCGAAGTGCAGATGAGCGATGTGCGTGTCGAGGGCCTGAACCTGCGCCTCAACCGCGACAAGCAGGGCCATGGCAATTGGGAAGACATCGGCAAGAACGCCCCGGTGGCCGGCGCCGACGCCCCTGCCCCGTCTACACCTGCGCCCGAGGCCAAACCGGAGAAGCCGACCCAGCCGATCCGCCTGGACATCGACAGCCTGACGGTCAACAACGCCCGCATCGAATACAACGATGAGCAGACCGGCAAGCAGTTCAGCGCCGAGAGCATCCAGCTCAGCGCCGGTGCCGTGCACGAAGGCGCGAGCATTCCGCTGAAACTCACCGCTTTCTTCGGCAGCAACCAGCCGGTAATGCGGGTCAAGACCGAGCTCAACGGCAACCTGCGCATCCAGCGTGCGCTCAAGCGCTACCAGCTTGAAGACCTGAAAGTCACCGGCGAAGCCACTGGCGAGCCGCTGCAAGGCAAGACCGTGACCTTTTCCACCCAGGGCCAACTACTCGTCGACCAGGCGGCCAACATCGCCGAATGGACCAACATGAAGCTGTCGGCCAACCAACTGCGCGCCTTGGGCGAACTGAAGGTCAACGACCTGGACAAGACCCCGCAACTGAGCGGCGCCCTGTCCATCGCCCAGTTTGACCTGGCCAAGTTCCTCGACAGTGTCGGCCATCCCTTGCCGCCTATGGCCGAAGGCAGCCTGAGCAAGGTCGAACTGGTCAGCCGTCTCAAGGGCACACCGAGCAGCGTGGCGCTGGAAGACCTGAACCTGAAACTCGACGGCAGCACCTTCACCGGCCGCGTGGCCGTCGACGACTTCGCCAAGCAATCGCTGCGCGTTCAGCTCAAGGGCGATACCTTCAACGCCGACAATTATCTGCCGGCCAAGTCCGAATCAGCCAAAGGCGCAACCGCGGCGCGCCAGGCCGAAGTGCAGAACAGCGAAGCCGGGGCCATGGCTGCCGGCGGCACCACACCGCTGCCCGACGCTCCCACCAAAGGCGCCTGGAGCACCGACAAACTGTTGCCATTGACCCGCCTGCGCACGCTGGATGTGGACGCCGACCTCGCGTTCGGCCAATTGACCCTGAGCCAACTGCCGATCCAGAATGCCGCGCTCAAGGCTTCCGGCATCGACGGCCAACTCAAGCTCGAAACCCTCAGTGGCGGGCTCTACAACGGCACGTTCCAGGCCAGCGGCAGCCTTGACGTGCGCCAGGATATTCCGCTGCTGGCATTGCAAAGCCGGATCAAGCAAGTACCGGCCGAACGCATCCTGCAAGCCCAGGGGCAGAACCCTCCGGTGAAAGGCCAGGTCACCCTCGACAGCAACCTCACCGGCCGCGGCAATAGCCAGAAAGCCTTGATCGATAGCCTCAACGGCACAGCCAGTTTCGTGATCAATAACGGTGTGCTGCTCAACGCCAACCTTGAACAGCAACTGTGCACCGGCATCGCCATGCTCAACCGCAAGACCCTGGCCAGCGAGCCACGGGGCAAGGACACCCCCTTCCAGGAACTCAAGGGCAACCTGACTTTCCGTAACGGCGTGGCCAGCAACCCGGACCTGAAAGTGCGCATTCCGGGCCTCGCGGTCAACGGCAACGGCGACATCGACTTGCGTGTACTGGGCATGGATTATCGCGTCGGCATCATCGTCGAAGGCGATCAGCGCGAAGTGCCGGATCCGGCCTGTGAAGTAGGCTCCAATTTCCAGGGCATCGAAGTGCCGCTGCGCTGCCGTGGCCCGCTGGAACTGGGCGCCAAGGCGTGCCGCCTGGACAAGGACGGCCTGGGCCAGGTCGCGATCAAGGCGGCGGGCAACCGCCTCAACGAGAAGCTGGAAGAGAAACTCGACAAGGTCAATCCGAAGCTCAAAGACGCACTCAAAGGCCTGTTCAACCGATGAGAAACGAGCAATTTTCAGAAGCGGTACTCACCTGGTATGACCGCCACGGCCGCCACGACCTGCCCTGGCAACAGGGCATCACGCCTTACCGCGTGTGGGTCTCGGAAATCATGTTGCAACAGACCCAGGTGAGCACCGTGCTCAATTACTTCGACCGGTTCATGGCCTCGCTGCCGACGGTCGAAGCCCTGGCCGCCGCGCCGGAAGATGAAGTGCTGCATTTGTGGACCGGACTGGGTTACTACACCCGGGCACGCAACCTGCAAAAGACCGCGAAGATTATCGTGGCCGAGTACGGCGGCGAGTTTCCCAAGGATGTCGAGAAACTCACCGAGTTGCCCGGCATAGGCCTGTCCACCGCCGGTGCGATCGCCAGCCTGAGCATGGGCCTGCGCGCGCCGATTCTCGACGGCAACGTCAAGCGCGTACTGGCACGCTTTACCGCACAGGAGGGCTACCCGGGCGAACCCAAGGTGGCCAAGCAGCTTTGGGCCACCGCGGAGCGCTTCACGCCACATGATCGCGTCAACGCCTACACCCAGGCAATGATGGACATGGGCGCCACCCTCTGCACCCGCAGCAAACCCAGCTGCCTGCTGTGCCCGCTGGAAAAAGGCTGCGAAGCCCACATGCTCGGCCTGGAGACTCGTTACCCGATCCCCAAGCCACGCAAGACCATTCCACAGAAGCGCACGCTGATGCCGCTGCTGGCCAACGCCGAAGGCGCGATTCTGCTTTATCGCCGCCCCTCGACGGGCCTGTGGGGCGGCCTGTGGAGCTTGCCGGAACTGGACGACCTGACAGACCTCGAACACTTGGCTCACCAGCACGCGCTGGCACTGGGCAAGCAACAGGAGCTGCCGGGGCTGATCCACACTTTCAGCCACTTTCAGTTGGCCATCGAACCCTGGCTGGTCCAGGTCGAGGAATCGGCCCATCACGTGGCCGAGGCCGACTGGCTCTGGTATAACCTCGCCACCCCGCCGCGCCTGGGCCTTGCCGCCCCGGTCAAGAAACTGCTCAAGCGCGCGGCCGACGTATTGAATGCAGGAGTGTCGTCATGACCCGCACCGTAATGTGCCGCAAGTACAAAGAAGAACTGTCCGGATTGGAAAAAGCGCCGTTTCCGGGCGCCAAGGGCCAGGACATTTACGACAATGTTTCCGCCAAGGCGTGGGGCGACTGGCAGAAACACCAGACCCTGCTGATCAACGAAAAACGCCTGAATATGATGAACGCCGAAGACCGCAAATACCTGCAGGGCGAGATGGACAAGTTCTTTTCCGGCGAAGATTACGCCAAGGCCGACGGCTACGTGCCGCCTGCTCAATAATTGATCAAAAACCAGGGTCGGCACGTAAGCGACGGTAATAATTAAATATTTTTTGAAAACTTGCTTGACGACCCCCTGAAAAACCCGTTTAATGCGCCCCGTTGCCCAGATAGCTCAGTCGGTAGAGCAGGGGATTGAAAATCCCCGTGTCGGCGGTTCGATTCCGTCTCTGGGCACCAAATACCGAAAACCCCTGATTCCGCAAGGTCTCGGGGGTTTTTACTTTTTGGAGTTGCTGTAACCCGTCACGCATGAGTACACATGGCGGGTACACGATGGGATTTATGGCACAACCTTGGAAAGATCCCCGCACCGGGACCTACTACATTCGCCGCCGTATCCCGAAGGACATCAAGCCGCTCCTTCCTGAGGCAGGCGAGACCTACAAGCGCACCTTGGGCACTAAAGACGCCCGCGAGGCAAAGACCCGTTTTGCAGCTGCATGGGGTCACTCGGAAGAGTTCTTCCTGAACATCCGCCTCCAGCTTTCCGGCACCCACACCCCGACCCTTCAAGATGCTATTCAGCTCGCTGCGAGATGGGCGAAGGCTGAGCTTGGTCATATGGAATCGACCGGAAGATTTCAGGGGTTCCTTGTGGATCTGGGTAATGACAACTACGAGACGCTGCGCGACCTTCTGAGTCATAGAAGTCCGAGGGCCTTGCTTAGCCCCGATGGCATGACCGCGCGCGACCGACAGCACCTTGACCAAACGATAGCCGAGGAACTGGCGAAGGTTTCGTTGCCGATGCCCTTGCCCGATACGCCTTTCCATCGATATGTTTACGAGGCATTCCTGACGCAGTATCTGGAATTGTCTGAGATCGCCCATAAGCGCCACTACGGCAATTACTCCGCAATCCTTGAGCTTCCTCACGAAGCCCCATTGAGCATCGATAGGGCGAAACCTGAGAGCCCAGAAGAGACGTTATCGACAGTCTTCGAGCATTGGTCTCGTAATCACCGTCACATGGGTGATGGAAAACGCGACGTTGAAAAGACCGCTGGGGAATACCAGACCACAATCGTTCGATTCGTGGAGCTGTTGGGTTGAACTGGTCAAGTAATCTTGGACACTGATTACGGTTCACGCCGCCAACCTTTCCTTCATGACCGGCGACCGGTAGTCGTTGTAGCTGTGAGGCCTGCTGATGTTGTAGCGAGAGACATAGCGCTGCACGTCTGCTCGGGCCTCATGTTCCAGTTTGTAGCCCGTTTCAGGCACCCACTCTGATTTCAAACTGCCAAAGAAACGCTCCATCGGGGCGTTATCCCAGCACTCGCCTTTACGGCTCATGCTTTGCCTAAAACCCTGTTTGAGCAGCTCGTTTCGAAACTTATGACTGGTGTACTGACAACCTTGGTCAGAATGAAACAACACATTCTGGGGATGGCCGCGTAGCTCAACCGCCATGCGTAGCGCTTCGCAGGTCAGGTTGGCATCAGAAATCATCGAGAACGACCAGCCTACGATCCTGCGAGCGTACAAATCCAGAACGGCGGCGAAGTACATCCACCGCTTGCCGACCTTGATGTAAGTCACGTCGCCACACCACACCTGATTAACCGCCGTCACATCAAATTTCCGCTTGAGCACGTGTGGCGCCACCAAGGCCTCCGCGCCCGGCGACTTGTACTTATGGCGCCTGCGCTGACGACTAGCGATGCCAGCTTCGCGCATCAAACTGCGAGCCATATAACGTCCGATACGATGCCCTTTGGCTTGTAGCTCCTTGGACAATGTACGTGCGCCGGCCGACTCTCTGGACGCCTTGTGGTGCCTGACCAGCGCGGCCTTGAGCTTGTCCCGTTCAGGATTTGCTCTGCCCTGGCGCTGGCGCCAAGCGTAGAAACTACTGCGGTTGACCCCGAACGCCCGGCAACACCTTTTAACGCCGTACTGCTCGTCCAGCTCATCGATCAACGTGAATGATCTTTGGCGTCCAAAAGCAGGAGAGCACTGGCCTTTTTTAGGATTTCGATATCCAGGTCTTTCTCTCTGAGCAGAGCTTTGAGCCTCTGGATTTCTCGTTGATCAGCGGTAATCGCCTTGGCCCCTACGGGAGTCGAGCCCAAGCGTTCTTTTTGCACTTGATCGACCCAGCGACGCAGCGCTGTGGGGCCGATATCCAGGCTGGCACAGACTTCGGTAACTGGCTGACCTTCATCCAACACCATGCTGGCGGCCTTGAGCTTGAACTCACTCGAATAAGATTTACGCATATCCAAACACCTCAAATTTGGGCGCTATCATAGCGCCCGAATGAAGTGTCCAAAATCATTAGGCCAGTTCAGGTGACCTCCCTGTTAAGCAGATCAAGCGCAAGACCATCGAAGAGTTTTACGGCCTGCTTCGCCAGATGCCCTCCAAGGGTGAAGGCCTTAAAGCGCTCAACGCTCACGAGCAGATTGCCCGAGCAAAACAGCTTGATTTGCCTTTGCTGAGTAGCGCCACCATCAAGAACAAGCTCATGGGGCTTTCTTCAGTCCTGGCCTACGCAGTGAAGATGGAATACATAACCGAGAATCCAGTTATCGGGTCAGGCATCACGAAGTCATTACGAAAAGCGAGCGCCAAGCAATCGCGCACTGCCACTCGGAAAGGCTACACCCAAGCAGAGCTCATTAAGGTTTTCTCCAGCCCGCTATTCAAAGGTGAGTGGTCCGCCCCTCGGGCATCGTTTGGTGAAGCTTGGAAATGGCTGCCTCTACTGCTCTGCTACACAGGCGCTCGCCGGGAAGAGATCGCCCAGATGAAAGCCGATGAAGTTCGGAAGTCTGAGGACGGCATCTGGCACTTGGACCTCCTTGGAATCTCTGAGGACGGGTCAGATGACGACAGAACCTTGAAGACCAAAGGCAGTCACCGCTTGGTTGCGATCCATCAGGACCTCATTGACCTTGGGTTCTTGAAATACGTCGATGATCTACCTACCTCAGGACAGCTCTTTCCGGCCCTTAAGCCCAACCCTACAGGCTGGTACGGACATAACTTCGGAAAGCGATGGGGCGTGTACCTTCGAGAGGTCGCCGAGCTTGAGACACCTGTGAGCCCCTCCCATGGTTTCCGCCACAGTTTCAAAACGATGTGCCGCGAAGTGGGTATCCCAGAGGAAATACATGACGCAATCACCGGTCACGATGATGGCTCGGTGAGTCGCAGCTATGGCGAACGTCATTTGCTAAAGACCCAGCACGAACAGTTGGCCCGCTTGCCACGCATTGCGATCCTCGCTGGACTTCTGCCGGTACGCTCTTAACTATTGCAGAAAGGCGCGCTTGGACGGGAAGAAGTAGCCGTCCGATTGCAGTAGCTTTCGGCGCACCGTTTGTTAACATCAGCCTGCCTCGCCTGCTTGCTGGTCCAGCCGCCTCACAGCACTGAACCAAGTATTACAGACGCCAGCCATCTCTCTTCGGAGCTTGCTGTGCGGGTCGCGACCAAGATCGCCGTTAAGGCTTCGAGGTCTCCCGATGGTAAAGAGCGCCACTCGACTGCTGCGTCAATAACCGTAACTCTGTCTGCACGTTGGGGTCACCAGACGGTTAGCAGCTTTATTTTCAGGGTGGGGCTCGATGTTCAGCCGCATGGCGCGCGCTTGACCGCGAGACCCAAAAAGGTACGATTTGTACCTCAGCGGCGTCTTCGAGGGATATCATGCGCTCATGCAAAAACGTGCCAACCTGGCGCATGGGGCGGGATTGACCGCGAGATCTAATAAAGCTGCGATTTATCGTGCCTTGGCAGAATCTCTGGGGGAAATCATGCTTTCATGCAAAAACGTGCCAACTTGGCGCACGCCGCATCGCGATTATTCGTGACTGCGCTCAGCCTCGCCTGCTTGCTGGTCCAGCCGCCTCACAGCACTGAACCAAGTATTACAGACGCCAGCCATCTCTCTTCGGAGCTTGCTGTGCGGGTCGCGACCAAGATCGCCGTTAAGGCTTCGAGGTCTCCCGATGGTTGAAGGTCCTCTGTAGCAGTTGGGTGAGAGTTCGCTGGTGCTCCCAACAAACAAGGAGTTTTCATTGGCAACGCCGCTATACCGTCGGATCTACAGCATGGAGTCGCTGCATTCGGCCTGGACAAAGGTTAAAAGCAACGCGCTGTCGTCTACGTCTGTAACCATCCAAAATGAAGCCAAAGACTTCGAGAGCCGACTCCCAAAGTCGCTTTTCGAAATCCAGCGCGCGCTATCCAAAAAGACCTTTACCTTCAAACAGCAGACCGGCGTGGCAAAAACCAAAGCCAACGGTAACTCTCGCCCCATAGTGCTTTCACCTGTACCGAACAGAATCGTTCAGAGAGCGCTACTCGACGCCTTGCAGACTCGCATTAAGTTCGTAAAGGAAGCCCTCGCGACCCCTACAAGCTATGGCGGTATTCCAACCAAACGTGTCGCCATGGCGATAAGCGATGCCAAATTGGCTATCTCCAAGGGGGCCGCCTTCCATATCCGGTCTGACATTGCGGAGTTCTTCACGAAAATCGACAAGGACCGAGTGATGGAGTTGGTGGCACCTCACATTAAATGTCCTGACACAGTTGCTTTGTTCCAAGCTGCGATCACCACAGACCTTGCAAACATTGACGTATTGCGACGTCAGGGTCTTGATGAGATTTTCCCCCTTGGGGTAGAAGGTGTGGCTCAAGGCTCGCCCCTTTCGCCGCTCATAGCCAATTTGTATCTGCACGACTTCGACAAGAGCATGAACGCTGGAGATGTAACTTGCCTCCGCTACATCGACGACTTCCTGATTCTTGGGAAGGACAGGAGTTGTGTAACCCGAGCGTTCAACAAAGCACAGAAAGAACTCGCGAAGCTTTCGCTTACGGCATATTTACCCTCCGCAACAAGCGACAAAGCTTCAAGCGGTTCTACCTCAGATGGATTTGATTTCTTGGGTTGCTATGTCACGCCGGGGTTAGTGCAGCCATCGAAAGGCACGAGAGAAAGATTCAAGAAACGAATAGCATCTGACTTGGAAGTATCGCTCCGCGTAATGAGAGCCAGCATTGAAGTCGGATCGATTTCCCCAAAAGCTACCTATTCGGGCGCGCTACAGAATCTTGACCGAGTGATCCTTGGCTGGGGGAAGGCTTTTTCATTTTGCAGCACTGGTCATTGGATACAGAGCTTGGACGATTACATCTCAAATCAGCTGGCCCTGTACGAAGCAGAAAAAGGGAAGCTCTTTGCGAGAGCAAACGGCCCTGCTCGACGCAGGATGCTTGGGGTAAGGCTTCTCTCGGAGCTTCACTCAGAGGGTCGCGAAGCTTCTGCCTGAACGCTCTCAGCCATACAGATAGGAAGAAAGGTAGCAAACCCTCGTCCTTAGCCGTGGTAACAGCCCTCCTCAAACGCTCCCGGCCTAAGCCGTCAGCGGGCGCCCACTTTGAAGCTTTATGGCGCGCTGAACGGTGGCCGTGCTGACTCCCGTAGCCCTTGAGGTTTCCCGTACACCCATACCCTTGCTCAGACATTCCAGAATGCGCTGGTGCTTGTCCTGATCGACCCCGCGCCCCTTATATGCACCTTGGTCCTTCGCCTTCTTAATGCCATCCATCTGGCGACGGCGACGATCCTCATAGTCCTTCCGGGCGACCGCTGCGAGCATGTCCAAGAGCATATCGTTGATAGCCCCAAGCATCCGCGATGTGAAATTGTCCAAAGCTCCACTCCCCTGCGCCATGAATTGGTGTGAGGTCGGCAGATCGAGCGATACCACTCGGACCTCCTTGTCCTTAATAATCCCCCGGAGCTTCTGCCAGTCGGCCTCTGTGAGGCGCGACAGCCTGTCTACCTGTTCGACCAAGAGAACATCACCGGGATGCGCATCAGACAGCAGACGGAACAACTCAGGGCGCTTGAGGGTGGCCCCGCTTTCGTTCTCGGTGTAGTAAGCCGCGACCCGCTGCCTATGATCCTGTGCGAAGGCTGTGAGCTGGTCCTTGGCTCGGTGGGCGTCTTGGTCAGTGGTGGAAGCCCGAAGGTAAGCACGGATGAACATCGAGAAGCGCCATGTAGTCGTTTAGGTGTGGTAACCATATACGTGGTCGTTGTAATGGTCAACACCCGCTAAACAACCACAATCGTCCAGTTGCCCGCCCGTGGTCGATTAGGCATACCCCATAGACCACGCTTGAGGTGCCCTTTTCGACACTCGCTCTTGGTCTTCAGAACTACCACGAAAAGATCATCGAAGACCGGGTCAATACTTGATTCATCAGGTGGCCCCCAATGGCGGCACGGGGGACGCACAGGACGGGATTTGAATGAGGATGGGCTCTCAGAAATTTGCTCCAAATTTTGATCACTTACACTGCCTGGGTCTTCGCTGCTTTCCGGCGTTCAGCGGCTTTCTTGCGGTTTCTCTCAGCGATGGCAGCATTAATTTCTTGAGCGCGTTCCTGAAGCCATACGAGTCCCTTGGCCGTGACGCGATAGCCATCTTCGTTCCCGAAACGCATTGAACAGGACTTGAAGTACCCACCGGAAAAACCTTGCAACGACGGTCGGAGAGCCTCGCGCGATTCAAAGGGGTGATGTGTCGAAACGAACTTCTGGATATGGACCAGATATCGCGCAGCCAGTTGAGGCTGGTTAATCCCGGCCAACCTACAGGCTTGTGTCCAAGGGATTCCGGCACCGGTCAAACGGCTATCAATGAGGTCAGCTTTCGGAATCGCCTTCGCGAGCTTGCTATCTGCTTCAGCGGCTGCCAGCAGGGACAGACGTGCGCTTAAGATGGAGTCATTGCGCATAGCCACGAAGGCGCTGACGACCATCAAGTAAAAGTCGGTTGAGACCCACATGGCGTACGCAATTGCCCCTGACTCAGTTGCCGAGGTTCCCCCATACCGACCGGCCTTACTCCGCAAATTTCCGGAGTTAGAAAGCTCGGCTTGAATATCATTGCGCCATTCTGAAGGCTGCTTTGCGGGGTCAAGGTTTAGCGCTTGATGAATCTCGTTGAGACTCCAAAGTCCGTCGTCGTTTGGCTTGAAGGAGTGCCCATTAATAGCGATAGGTAGCAAGGTGTTTGTAGCATTGGTAACGTCGATAGAATTCATTTGTCGATTTCCTTTTGGTAGCGCCCTTCAAGTCGCACCCACAGCCGAGCATCCAGCCCCCGACAAAGGGACCCGGCTTGGCATGAAAGGCGCTATCAGAAGAACTGGATGGATTGGTTGCCCAGCAGTGCGAGCTGCATTAACGATGGGCAAAGCCTGAATGTGTCTTGAGAGGAAGCCCTATAGCAGGCAGTCGAGCTTGTAAGGTGTCTTTGTGGCGAGGATGGCTATTGCCAATGCTCCCTCGTGTACGAACTGGACAATCAGCATTCGATAAGCCGGTCGATGCTTCCCCGCAGAGTCCTTTAAGGTCTTAAAGTATGCGGCGTTTAATCATGCTCGCTCCCCGAGGTCTCGCATGTCGCCGTGCAACTTTGCGAGGACTTCAGCGCTTGGGGTCTCCAGTTCGTCAGTCCAGTCGCTGGGACGCATTGCTGGTATTTCTCCGTAGTCCATCTCAAAGACCAAACATTGCGGTCGTGATTTCATGAGATACGGCATTGCCAGTTCGATGGCCTTCACGTATCGCTGAGCCTGCCGAGTATTGACGTGCAAGAAATCCCCGACTGATTCAGTAGTGACCTTGGAAAGTTGCGCAAGTATCCTAAAAAGACGCTTAACAGAAAGTGGTTTGGACGACCCACCTTGACCGATTGGTCGGTCATGCCAGTCAAGTCTGGCGATACCCTCGATGATGTCCGATGCGAAGTATGGATACTGGCCGTATTCAGTAGAGGGCCCGATGAAACCCTCAAAAGGACTGACGATGACCTTGGAAGGTCGACCCCGATTGCTTGTCTTGGAAGCAACTTTCTTGGTTGCCTTCCGGGTAGCGCTGCGGTTGCGTTGGTCGCTGGCTGCAATTAGAAGATCTGTATGTTCGCCGATACGTCTGTCTAATTCGGCAAGCTCGGTAGGTGTCAGCATAATTGTGGTCCCCCATTCAGTAAGCGAAACGGACGCGATGTCCTTTCCGTCTTTAGTGAGGGTATTTGCAGCATCCGTGATAGTGATCGGCAGAAACTGGTAGAGCGGTGCGTGTAATGATCCACTGCATAACCCCCATTGGCAGTCGGCTCGACGAGGTGTCGTTCCGGTTATAGTGGGTGTTTTTTTGCAGATGACCCGGAAGGTGCCATCACTGGCAACTACTTGACGATTCAAGTCAGCAGAAACAAATACGTAGCAGCGCCGGGGTAATACTAATAGGCATTATTCGCTAATTCATATTTTCTTGCGATTCAACTTCAAGCTACAAACTTTATACTTTACGCTTTATGTATTGCTCAGCCCAGACAGTTTCATAGCACATTAAACTTGAGCGGCGAAAAATAACCAGCCATCTCTATTGCTCCAGTCATCTCTGAAATTTTGAAAATAGCGTGCCGACGCTAAATGCTATTTGCACTTACAACCGTACAGGATAGCGAACGACACCTATTGAAAACCCAGCATGAGCAATTCGCGAAACGTCCCAAGACCATGCACCTCGCAGGAATATCGTCTTGGAGAGAAAAAATAAACCACCATCTCGCTCGGGGCGATCTAAACTCTTCGCGAAAAGAGAACGCCTCCATCGTGTTCATCGAATTATCACCACGAGCGCAGCCAGCACTGGCAGCCACCCTTTCGCAAGCGGCAGGACTATGAAATGATAGCGAAATGACACCAACATGGGGAGCTGAGAGGGTTTACATGGACGCTACGTCTTTCGCATATACCGCACCGCTGGCCGAGCTAACCGATAACGGCGTTCAATGCCCACCCTTTGGAGCATCGGCACTTACCCTGACTGCTTGGAGATGGGTTGCACACCCGATTACCGCACAATGCTTTCACCCCGTTGCGCTCAGGAACCCCCCTCGGCTTTTAAGGGAGGATACCCCGTCCAAGGTGTGCTCCTGCTGGGGGCTATCGATGTACCTGACATACGACCAAAGCGTAGTAGCATTTAAGCACGTAGAGAGAAGCTTCAAGATGGCGCGCAAAAAGCTGGGGGATCACGTCGCCTGCATCTCGATTACCCCTGCTCACGGCGTTTGCTCTCCGGTTGATAATCATGGTCATTTCGATCTCCACCCGTACGCTATGGCGAACCTTAACGCCAGTGTGACAAGCGTGGGCCCAATCCCATGAAGCTACCATCCATCATCGGAGAGAAACTCGAGCCAAAGTTCTTCTCAAAGCACACTTGGAACGCCGATCTCATAGAATTTGAAGGTCCAATGCTGAGTCTCTATCGGGACGAGCAAGGGCAAGATTTGCTTTACGCATGGCTGGACTGCACAGAAAACACCAACCGTTGGGGCGTTATTCCCATATCCCGGGGAAATTTGAGGGGCTATCTTGAACTTGAGGTTACCCTTCGAGAGATATTCATTAGCTCCTCATGGATTGCCGTCTTCAGCACTGGAAGTTCGACCAAACGCCGAAACTCCGCCAAAAAGACCACTTACGCACAGCTCCCCGAGGTGTACCTACCTGACGCGGACTCCTTCCTAACACCAGAGATCGCCACCGTAGCTGCGTCCAAGCTCGCCGAAGAGGTGAGCGAAGAGTATTTTCTTGGCTTGGACGGCGATATGTACATTGACGACATAGCCGCAATACCTCGCATATATCAACAGCTGTATTCGTTTCATTACGGCCTCGAGCACCTGCACCGCCCGGCAATCCAAAGTACATTGGGCCGGCTCGCAGGCAACTGGACTGGCGGGTTCAGTGCGGTTCATCTTTTCTCAGGGCTTAATCAAGTAACACCTTCGATCCATCGAGCACAAGTTGTAGAAATGCGCTACAACTCGCCGGGTCATATTAAGCTCGATCTACTACCGAGACTTGCACAACAAATCGAGATATCCGCTCGACAGCTTAGCGATAACGACGCATTTATAGCCTTGGAAGAGTTCTACGCCTCGACCTACAGATACTTCAAAGAAAACAACATAAACGGCTTCGATGACGAGGGCGACAGCATTAGCCACACGCTACCGCCACAAGTCATCCAGAGACTTGATGAGCTCGTTACTTTTTTCTTTAGACTGATGCACTGGGGCGACTATAGATCGCAGTTCGGGGAGCTTCAAATAGACTCTCTACACCAGCTTCGAGCACTATTGGCCTACTATCGCAGACTGCGAAAACTAAAACCTTATCTTGATTCGGATAAGCTTTTCTTAGGGATAAGTAGGCTAACAAATACTCCCCCAAATACAACTCCACCAGAGGTCTAACTTTTCCGAGCAGATGCTCTTCTCATAGCCCGCTGAACAGCACTAAGCCCAACGCAAGCTGTTCGGCGGCACCACCGAATCTCAAGAGCACTCGAATTGGGCCAGACTGCCAAACCCTGCGATTAGATCGTCAGTCACCCCAATCCAGAGCGTCACAATGATTACTCGTTCTTCTCCTGCGGTCACTCCGATGGACCTGCCGACTGCAAACGTCCATACCTTTGGTAAGGCACCGTTGAATTCGCTTGGCTTTCTCTTTGCTGTTAGCACCGCCTTTATAGGCAACTTACTCTTGAGCCTTTTCGGTGCCATCTCGCTGACGACGAAGACAAGCCTCATAGTCTTTCCATGCAACCGGTGCGAGCGTATCCAAGAACAAGCCGTTGCCCGCTCCCAGCATTCTCGACGCCAAGGAGTCACCAGACGCACTTCGTTGGGTTAAAAACTGATGTGAAGTCAGCGAATCAAGGGAGACGGGTCTGACTTCTTTCTCATTAATGATCGCACTGAGTTTCTGCCAGTCAGCCTCTATGAACTGTCCCACCAGTCTTGCGGCGACTTTCGGAAGGAAGGGTTGGTATCTCTCGATTGCCAGAGGTACACAGCATGGGTACACTTCGATCTTGTCAGACCCCGCAAAGGCCTGATTTTACTGGGTTTACGGCACTGATGCCCGTGTCGGCGGTTCGATTCCGTCTCTGGGCACCACTAATTAGTTTCAGGTGGTGCGAATGCCGCCTGAACCAAACAAGAAACCCGCCTGGTGCGGGTTTTTTGTTGCCCGAAATTTGACTTATCCGTGTGGTGATTTCGAGATAATCGCTCCGCCTCCCAAACCCTTGAGGCTTATTGCGCAAGGGCTGCAGCGCAGGCTTTTCGAGATAACACTTTGCTCGGTTAGAGAAGCCCAGCATCCCCCCTCATCTACTCAAGCAGAAACACCCACAAAGGGTTGTCATTCAATCGCCCTTTGAACGTGGGCGTCAGATGCTCCAACGGCGCACCCTTCAAAAGTGCGGCTTGCTTGCTCGCCACAATCACCCATGACGGTCGTGGCAGTGTCTTCAACCGCTCAAGCGCATTGCCCCCGATAAACACCGGTTGCTCATCATGATCCAGGTTCATCATGTAGCGCACCGCCCAGGTATCCCGGCCCAAGTCGACAAACACCAGCGGCCCAGGCGTGGCGCAACGCAGTGCTTCTACCTGGCCGACAAACTGCCGGGTATCGAACTGCAGATCCTTGGCCGGCTCCACAACCGTCACCAGCAGTAACCATTGGGCCAACAAGGCGATCAGGCTGAGCCACACCAACCGCGCCGCCTGACGCCAGGCGAACAGCGCAGCCACTTGCAGCACCAGCAGCACGCCCATCAGCAACGGCAGCGAAACGTCAGGCCAGTAACCGTGCTTCTGCCAACCGTGCCGACAGACCAGCAGTGCAACCGCACACAACGCCGGCAGCGCAGCGACAAGCATTTCGTAGCAACGGCGTACGCCCGCGAACCAGCCTTGCACCTGAAGCAGCCCGTAGGCCGCGACAGCCGCAAACATCGGCACCATCGGCAGGATGTAATAGGCGCGCTTGAAGTGCGGCACCGACAGCCCGAGCAAAATCATCAAGCCGCAGGCACCGAGGCGCGCCACCAATTGCACATCGCCCTCGAACCGCTGGGACCAGCGATGACGTAGCGCAACCATCGTGACCAGGGCCAATGGCACCACAGGAAAGTAGCGGTACAAACTTAATTGGAAATAGAAATAGAACGGCTCGCCGGTTTCATCGAGGCGCCCGCCCACCTGCATCTTGAACACCTCATCGGCGAATGCATCACCCCCACTGATACGCGCCAGTTTCACCAGCAGCCACCAACAAGCCGCCAGTAACACCAGACCGATGATGCCGTGAGTCAACACTTGCTTGACCCGCTCTCCAGGCTTGCCCAGCGCCCAATACACGCACACCACCCCGCAAACCTCGATCAGCCCCAATGGCCCGCGTATCGCAAAGCCCAGGACGAACAACGGGAACACCGCAAGCCGCCTCAAGCCCCCGCCGCTGTGCAGCAGGTAAAAACTGCCGATACACAGCAACGCCACCATCTGGTCCAGGCACACCGAGCGAGATTTTTCCAGCAGTTGAGTGGTGAGCAAGGTCAGCAGCACGGTGAGCAACGCCCACTGGCGATTTGCGGGAACCAGCAAGCGATAGATCAGGGCAACAACCCCGGCGGAGGCCAGGGCGGTGGGCAGCACATTCGCCAGGTGGTTGGGCGCGCCGAACAGCCGGGCAAATAGGTAACTCAGAGACGTCGCGGTGCCCGGATAGTCGGCATAGGGCTCGCCGTAAGTGGTAGGAAAAAAGCTCGCACCGTGGCGAAACATTTCCTGCAGGAACAGCGCCCAGCGTCCGTCAAACCCTTGGGGCTGCTGATTCCAGATCCCCAGCGTGAACAGCAACAGGGCAAACAGAAAAATCCCGAGGGATTCCAGGCGAAAACGGTTGCGATGATCCATCGGTTGACCTGCCAGGTAGAGGACGCCGGCATATGGTGCCAACCGCCCTCCTGTATAGCGCCTGAACGGAACTGAAGATTCACAGGCTCAGCGATCTGCGGGCCATATCCACCGTGGGATCAACCGAACGTAAATCAACTCGCCCACCAGTTCGACCAGGGTTTGCAGGATCACCGCCGCGGCCGCCACCCCACGCACATCCTCGGGCAGCGCCAATGCCAGAGGCAGCACCACCAGTGAATTGCGTGTGGACGCGCTGAACGTCACCGCCCGCGCCGTTACCGCCGGGAGCGCGAACAACCGCGAAGCCAGCACCCCCATCAGCGGCGCCAGCAAAAGGAAACCGACGTACACCGGGATCACCGGCAGCAGCAAGTTGATATCCCGTACCACCGAAGTAATTTGCGAGCCGATTACCACGAACAACACCAGCGCCATCGCCGGCACCGGCAGCCACGCCCAAGCGTCATTCCAAACACTGACGAGCGATGACCGCCGCGCCATGGCAGTCGTGACCACCGCCAGGATCATCGGTATCACGATCAACAAAAGGAACGCCTCGACAAAAGGCCCCGCCGCCACCACCACTTCAGATTGCGCACCGAGCATAACGCTCAGATAGACCGGCAACAGCGCCAACTGCAGCAGCAATAGCACGGGCGTCGCCGCCAACATCAATCGCGAATCACCCTTGCCGATATGGGTAAACACCACCACGTAGTCGATGCACGGGGTCAGCAATACCAGCAAGGCCCCCACCAGCAACGCAGGCCGCTCCGCAAGGCCGCGGGTCAAGACCCACACCAGCAACGGCACCAGGATGAAATTGGCCAGCAGCAACGCTGATACAAAGCGCTTGTTGCTCAAGCCCTGGCGCAAGTGCAGAAACGGAATTTGCAGGAACATGGCATACATCAGCACCGCGATGGAGGGCGTGATCAATGCGCTGAGGTGGTGAGCAAAGAAAGGCGCGAGCAGGCCCAAGGCGGCAGCCAGGATGACGGCGCAGAAATAGAGGGGAATCTGGTTGTGCTCGAGGGTGTCGCGGGTCATGAAGACACTCTAGTGGGCAGCAAAGGTGCAAGCCTATGTATCTACTGGCAGGAGGTCGAGTGGAACGGTGCGGTCAAAGTCGAGGGAAATTCCTGGCGCGTATGCAACACCGTCAGGATTTCAACCTGCTCAATCACTCGATAGACCACCAAATAGTTCGGATGAACAACCATCTCCCGAGTGCCTGACAACCTGCCTTGCTTGAATCCGTAAGGCATCGAAGACAAACCTTCGGTGGCCGTCACAATGGTACAGTACAAAGAAGTGGCGGAAGCTGGGTTGTACTGCTCGATGTAGTCAATAATTTCGGTCAGGGCGATGATAGCCTCAGGTCGCCATTTAACGAGCAGCACGACGAGCTTGACGCCTCTCTTCTAGCATTCTCTCGACTTCGGCCATGGCTTCATCATGCGGAATACTGGGCCGAGGATCATCAATTGAAGCCTGCACCTTGGCGCGAAACCAACGGTCGTAGCTGGCAGCCTGCTCTTCTGTTTCAAACTCTGAAACGATGGGAGAAAGGGGGATACTCATAGAGACCTCCGTAATAGGTGCCTGCCAGTTTAATCTGTCCATGGGTCGCTGTCGTTTCTCTCGGATGTATGGCGCCGAAGATTAGATCGCCAGTTGAAGCCGCTACAAGTACTGGCAAATTAGCGAAGTGTTACCAAGAAAAACATACGGCGCAGACTCAATAATGATGAATCGCGGTGACGCTTGGCGAATGGGCCCTTGCACAGATTCCCTTGGGATTTCCCCCAACCTGCGCTTCAATACCCCATCCAGATCCAGACCCAGGACCTCAAGCCCATGGCTTCGCCGAACAAGCAGCAAAAACGTGCCCACCGGGCAAAGGCCAAGGCCAAGCAGAACCGTACCCAGCGCACCGTGGCGGCCAAACCGGATGCGTTTGCCGGCGACGACAGCCGCATTGACCTTGAGTCAGTGGATTTGACCGAGCTGTTCTTACAGATGCGCAGCGCAGGCGAGATCAGCCAGCAGGCCCTGTGCGCCGTGTTCCTGGCCCACCCGTTGCTGGCGCTGGTGCTGGAGCAGGAAGGCGAAGAGGAAGCCACCGACTTTATCCTGGCGGCGTTGATCGAGTATCGGCAGTGGGCCACGGATACCGATGATGAAGCCGCCGCGCTGGCGTGGATTGAATCGCCGGAGTTTCAAGCGGACTACGTTGCGGCGTCTCAGGCGCTGGCAAGCGTTCAAGATTGACGCGAAACCAAATGTGGGAGCGGCGGTGCGACGATTCGACTTGCTCGCGAATACGGAGTGTCAGTCGCCAGACATACTGACTGATACACAGCCTTCGCGAGCAAGCCCGCTCCCACATTTGAACTGCGGCGCAGCAAGCACCGCATTTCATTACTTCAGTTCAGTACTGCAGCGCCCACCCTCTGGGCCTTGCGCCGACTGGATACAAACAACCCCGCCAGCACCACCAGCAAGCTCAGTACCCCAGTCGCGATAATCTCGACCCGGTGCGCTTCCTGGAACAGCATGATCGTCAACGTCCCCACGATGAACACCATCACCGCATAGGTCAGGCCGGGGAACAGCCACATCTTGAAGACGATCTTCTCGCCCGCCGCCACACGCTTCTGGCGCATGCGCAGTTGCGAAACCGCGATGACCAGGTACACGAGCAACGCGATAGCGCCGGAGCTGGCCAGCAGGAATTCGAACACCGCCGCCGGCGCCACGTAGTTGGCAAACACCGCCAGGAATGCCGCGCCGGTAGACAGCAACACCGCCCAGTAAGGCGTGCCGCTCTTGTTGGTGCGCTTGGCCACGGCCGGTGCATCACCGCGACGGCCCAGGGAGAACAGCATGCGCGAAGCGGTGTACAACGCCGAGTTCAGGCAACTGGTCACGGCAACCAACACCACCAGGTCGACGATCAGCTTGGCATTCGGAATGCCCATGCGTTCCAGCACGGTCTGGTAGGAACCTACGGCCGCCAGGGTCGGATCGTTCCACGGCACCAGGGATACGACGATGAAGATCGACAGCAGGTAGAACAAACCAATCCGCCAGATCACCGAGTTGGTGGCCTTGGTGATCTGCTGGCCGGGGTTCTTCGATTCGGCGGCGGCGATGGTGACGATCTCGGTGCCCATGAAGGAGAACATGGTGGTCAAGATCGCAGCCAGTACCGCGCCCATGCCATTCGGCATGAAGCCTTGGGTGTCGAACAGGTGCGAAACGCCGCTGACCTGGCTGGTCGGCAGGAAGCCGAAAATCGCAGCCAGGCCCAGGATCACGAACCCTACGATCGCCACGACCTTGATCAGCGCGAACCAGAACTCGAACTCGCCGTAGTTCTTCACGCTGAACAGGTTGGTCGCCGTCAGCAGCAACGTGATGATCAGGGTAAAGGCCCAGATGGCCACATCCGGGAACCAGGCATGCAGGATGGTCGCGGCGGCGTTGGCTTCCAACGGGATCACCAGGACCCAGAACCACCAGTATAACCAGCCGATGGTGAAACCGGCCCAGTGACCGATCGCACGGTCGGCGTAGGTGGAGAACGAACCGGTGTCCGGCGACGCCACGGCCATTTCGGCCAGCATGCGCATCACCAATACCACCAGCGTGCCCGCAGCGGCATACGCCAGCAGCACGGCCGGGCCAGCGGCAGCAATCGCGTGGCCGGAGCCGACGAACAAACCGGCACCGATAACGCCGGCAATCGACAGCATGGTGACATGACGCGGTTTGAGCCCCTGTTCGAGGTCATTGGAGCTTTGCGTACTACTCATTGACACACCTTTACGAGGAATTGCGAAAACGGTTCGCCCGGCTTGGTAGCTTTCTCGTGAAAAGAAACCAACAGGGCGTTCTTTATTTTTTACGCAAGATTTGCGCCAAAATGTTTCAAAGCCCCAATGGGCGTGGGCTGTAGGACGTTTCGGCACACATCGCAACTCGTTGATAATAATGGCATTCCGCTATAGCGTTACCGTCCTCCCCACTTTCAAGACGAATAAACGCACCATAAACACACACAAAAAGTACGTGACGCTTCATAAAAGGGCTGATACGCACCGTTTGCCCGGTTAACCCTTCCAACACCCGGCCAAAGCTGGCACCATCGCGCCCTTTTTTACGCGAAGCCGGCGGTTTTCCAGGTTCAAACGGTTGTTCGGTTGTTGATGGCGCGACACGCTGCTGTGCCGATGCGACACCCCGCCGCACACCACCTGTTTACCGCCGGCCGCGCTGTTGGCTGCCATCCGGACGCTATGCTAGCTTGGCGCCTCGCCAGGAAGGCGGACCAACAGCGACGATCGCAACGAACACAATGAGGACCGCACATGGCCCAGGCCACGCCCGCGCTTGAAATCCGCAACTTGCATAAACGCTACGGTGAGCTGGAGGTACTCAAAGGTATCTCGCTGACCGCTCGCGACGGCGACGTGATCTCGATCCTGGGTTCCTCCGGTTCCGGCAAGTCCACCTTTTTGCGCTGCATCAACCTGCTGGAAAACCCGCACCAGGGCCAGATCCTGGTGGCCGGCGAAGAACTCAAGCTCAAGGCCGCGAAAAACGGCGAGCTGATGGCCGCCGACGGCAAGCAGATCAACCGCCTGCGCAGCGAAATCGGTTTTGTGTTTCAAAACTTTAACCTGTGGCCGCACATGAGCATCCTCGACAACATCATCGAGGCCCCGCGCCGCGTGCTCGGCCAGAGTAAAGCCGAAGCCATCGAAGTGGCCGAAGCCTTGCTGGCCAAGGTCGGCATCGGCGACAAGCGCCACGCCTACCCCGCGCAATTGTCTGGCGGCCAGCAACAACGGGCGGCCATCGCGCGCACCCTGGCGATGCAGCCCAAGGTCATCCTGTTCGACGAACCCACTTCGGCGCTTGACCCGGAAATGGTCCAGGAAGTACTTAATGTGATCCGCGCGCTGGCCGAAGAAGGCCGCACCATGCTGCTGGTCACCCACGAAATGGGCTTCGCCCGTCAGGTGTCCAGCGAAGTGGTGTTCCTGCACCAGGGCCTGGTCGAAGAGCAAGGATCGCCACAGCAGGTGTTTGAAAACCCGCTTTCGGCGCGCTGCAAACAATTCATGTCCAGCAACCGCTAACGGAGCAACATGCATGCAGAACTATAAAAAATTCCTTCTGGCCGCGGCCGTCTCGATGGCGTTCAGCGCCACGGCCATGGCAGAAACCTTGAAAATGGGGATTGAAGCGGCCTACCCGCCCTTCAACAACAAAGACGCCAGCGGCAACGTGGTCGGCTTCGACAAAGACATCGGCGACGCCCTGTGCGCCAAGATGAAAGTCGAGAAGTGCGAAGTGTACGTGTCCGACTGGGACGGCATCATCCCGGCCCTGAATGCCAAGAAGTTCGACTTCCTGATTTCCTCGCTGTCGATCACCGATGAGCGCAAGCAGGCCGTCGACTTCACCGACCCGTACTACTCCAACAAGCTGCAGTTCATCGCGCCCAAGGCCACCGCCGACTTCAAACCCGACGCGGATTACCTGAAGGGCAAAGTCATCGGCGCACAACGTGCGACCCTGGCCGGTAGCTACCTGGAAGACAAGCTGCCCGACACCGAAGCCAAGCTGTACGACACCCAGGAAAACGCCTACCTCGACCTGACCTCCGGTCGCCTCGACGGCATCCTGGCCGACAAATACGTGCAGTACGAATGGCTCAAGAGCAAAGACGGTTCGGCCTATGAGTTCAAGGGCGACCCGGTTGTAGAAAGCGACAAGATCGGTATCGCCGTGCGCAAGGGCGACCCACTGCGCGAGCGCCTGAACAAAGCCCTGGCAGAGATCAAGGCGGACGGCACCTACAAAAAGATCAACGACAAGTACTTCCCGTTCAGCATCGAATGACCTGAACGGCATGCCCGGCGCGCTCCTTGGGGCGCGCCGGCTTTTTGCACTGCCTGCCGCGATATGAAACCACCATGAATTTCGATCTCTACGGATTCGGCCCGGCGCTTGCCGCTGGTGCGCTGATGACCGTCAAACTGGCGCTCACGGCTTTGTGCCTGGGGCTGGTGCTCGGCCTGGCCGGGGCCTTGGCCAAGACGTCGCCTTACAAGCCGTTGCAATGGCTTGGCGGAGCTTACTCGACCCTTGTTCGCGGCATTCCCGAATTGCTGTGGGTGCTGCTGATTTACTTCGGCACCGTCAACCTGATGCGCGCCCTCGGTGAGTTCTTCGGCTACCCCGACCTTTCCCTCAGCGCCTTCGCCGCCGGGGTGATCGCCCTGGGCCTGTGCTTTGGCGCCTACGCCACGGAAGTGTTTCGTGGTGCGATCCTCGCCATTCCCAAGGGCCACCGCGAGGCCGGCGTGGCGCTGGGGCTGTCGAAGGTGCGGATTTTTACCCGTCTGATCATGCCGCAGATGTGGCGCATCGCCCTGCCCGGCCTGGGCAACCTGTTCATGATCCTGATGAAGGACACCGCGCTGGTGTCGGTGATCGGCCTGGAAGAAATCATGCGCCACGCGCAGATCGGCGTGACCGTGACCAAGCAGCCGTTCACCTTCTTCATGGTCGCCGCGTTCATGTACCTGGGGCTCACGGTCCTGGCCATGACCGGCATGCACTTTCTGGAAAAACGCGCCGCCCGCGGCTTTGCAAGGAGCACCCAATGAGCGGTGACTACAGCTGGCTGGCGCATTTCGACCTGGGCTTGAACTGGGCCGTGATCATCAAGTGGCTGCCCAAGCTGGCCCAGGGCGCGACGTTGACCCTGGAGCTGGTGGCCATCGCAGTGATCGCCGGTCTGCTGCTGGCGATTCCCCTGGGCATCGCCCGCTCCTCGCGCCGCTGGTACGTCAGCGCCTTGCCCTACGCCTATATCTTCTTCTTCCGTGGCACGCCGCTACTGGTGCAGCTGTTCCTGGTGTATTACGGGCTGGCGCAATTCGATGCCGTACGCGAGAGCTTCCTGTGGCCATACCTGCGCAATCCGTTCTGGTGCGCGACCGCCACCATGACCCTGCACACCGCCGCTTACATCGCCGAGATCCTGCGCGGCGCGATCCAGGCCATTCCGCCCGGCGAGATCGAAGCGGCGCGCGCCCTGGGTATGTCCAAGCCCAAGACGCTGTTCTACATCATCCTGCCGCGCGCCTCGCGCATCGGCCTGCCGGCGTACAGCAACGAAGTGATCCTGATGCTCAAGGCCAGCGCCCTGGCCAGTACCGTCACCCTGCTGGAACTGACCGGGATGGCGCGCACGATCATCGCGCGTACCTACTTGCCCGTGGAGATCTTCTTCGCGGCCGGCCTGTTCTACCTGTTGATGGCCTACATTTTGGTGCGCGGCTTCAAACTGCTGGAACGTTGGCTGCGCGTCGATGAATGCCAGGGACGTTGAGGCACGCTTCCAGGCGCTGGATGCGTTTCTGATCGAGCATCAGGGGCTGTGGAAACCACGGCCCTTTACGCATCGGCATCTACCCTGGGAAACCGAACATCCCGATCTCGCCGTCTGGCTGCGCCAACGTTCGTTGGCCGATGCAGAAACCAGTCACAACCAACCCCATGACCTGCCGGCACCCGCTCCTTTTCCACAACTTGCCGCCCAAGCCAGACAACTCAGCGCTGTGGATAAATTGCCGACGCAACCGCTGGCACCCGCGCGCCATCGCCTGAACGTCGATGTGCCCGGCCGCAAATGGCAGCAGATCGAAGCCTTCGGTGCCGCGCTGCAATTTGCGCAAACTCCCACGCATTGGCTGGACTGGTGCGCCGGCAAGGGCCACCTGGGTCGCCGCCTGCTGCAAGCCGGTCAAGCGCTGACCTGCCTGGAATATGACGCCGCGCTGATCGCCACAGGCCAAGCCTTGAGCGAACACCACGGCCTGCCCGTCACCCATCGCCTGCAAGACGTGATGGCCGACGTGGCTATGACCGCCGAACATACGCCCGTAGCGCTGCATGCCTGCGGCGACCTGCACGTGCGCCTGCTGCAACTGGCCAGCGCGGTTGGCTGCAAACAGTTGGCGCTGGCGCCCTGCTGCTATAACCGCATCAACGCCGACACTTACCAACCCCTGTCCAACGCCGGCCGCGCATCGCACTTGCAGTTGTCGATCGATGACCTGGGCCTGCCGCTGAGCGAAACCGTCACCGCCGGCAAGCGGGTGCGCCAACAGCGGGACATCTCCATGGCCAGGCGCCTCGGCTTCGACCACCTGCAACGCGAACTGCGCGGCCTCGACGAGTACCTGCCCACGCCGTCCCTGCCCGCCAGTTGGCTGGGCATGCCCTTCGCCGACTACTGCCGTGAACTGGCGAACCTCAACGGCTTATCCACAGGCGAGCAGAATTGGTCAACGCTGGAGGCATACGGCTGGCAGCGCCTGGCCGAGGTCAGGAATCTGGAATTGGTGCGTGGGCTGTTTCGGCGCCCGCTGGAGGTGTGGCTGGTACTGGATCGGGCGTTGTTTCTTGGCGAAAACGGCTACAGGGTTGAAGTAGGCAGCTTCTGCGATTGCGCATTGACGCCGCGCAACTTGATGGTGCTTGCCGAGCGCGATTAAAGGGCGAAATTGTCGCACCGCAGCCTGTGGATAACTCTGTTGATGGAATCTCTAAGGAACCTGAAGTTACGTGCATTCCAGGCCGAAAGCCAGGCTGGTCATTTTTTGTTCATAAAATAAAAGGCACGTAAAACAGTCAGTTGCAAGGTGATGAGAACAGCTCCACAAAATGGTTGTTTCGTAACATCTCCATCCAACCAATTGTGCATAAGCATCTGGCAATAAGCGTTTAAACCGCGCCTCAGAAGCGTTTTTTCAACGCTTTGACGACACGGCTTAGGTAGTTGATATCGTCCACTGCCAGACTGATCGCGCGAACATCCAGCGGGTCTGCGCGGCAAGCCTGGGCTTCGCTGATGGCCGTATCGCCGTGCACTTCCAGCGGCACGGTCCCCAGACGCTGCTTGAACGCTTCGACCATCTCCAGTTGGATAGCATTGCCCTCATCCAAATGGTTGATCACAAAATGCACAGCAGGTGCGCGCTCGCGCTCAAGGTAGGGCGCCAGCAGGCCGTCCAGTTGACCCAGCGTGGCCAGGGACGCGGCATCGGCCCGCGCAATAACCAGCACACCGTCGGCCAGGTTCAACGCCTGATGGAAGTAGACGTTATTACCGGCAGGTGTATCGATGATCACCGTTTGGTGCTCACCCAGGCGCAACCCTGCCAATTGTTGCGCCAGCCAATCCGGCTCGCGCTTGAGCCAGCCCTGCAGGGTTTCCTGCTGCTGGGTATCGGTATCGCCGAACGGAATCACCTGGGCCCCGGCAAAACCCGCCTGCCGACAATGCGCCCACTGCGTATTCTGCAAGCTGGCGCGGCCGATGCCGGGCACACTCGAGTCGAGGCCGAGGTGGTGACACAAAGCGTTCTGCGGATCCAGATCCAGCGCCAGCACCGACTCGCCTTGGCGCTGCATAGCGCTGCTCAATGCCATGACCAGAGAACTGCGCCCCACACCGCCATTGATCGATACCAACGCCACGACTTTAGCGCGCACCGCAGCGCCTTCTAATGGCTGGGATTGCTCATCAGTGCTGGCGCTTGGCGGGGGAAACACAGCGCCATCATTTACCGGAACACTGCCAAAGAAATGCAACCGCGCATCCAGCCCACGGGCATCTCGAGTGACACGCTTGCCGAACAACGCAAGCAGTTCGTCAGTAAGGCTCATGATCCAGACTCCAACACGACGCAGCGTAAAGACGTGAAGGGTCGGCAAGGGAAAGGCTTGCCGCAGGTCTTTTGGTTTTCTGGCGTCTCTGTGTCCGCATTTTGTGACAGCGAAAACAAAGTGTCATTAATTTGATGACGTTACCGCAGCATTTTTAGACCGGCGGAAAACAGTCAAATTAATGACTTGATCTAATGCCATAATGATGGCGTTTTAAGCCTGTAAATCGGGCGCTTGAGCCCGATTCCAGCCCCCGAAACGGCCTAACCGCGAATGCGGTACTCGGTGAACTCATAATCGCCCTGGCAATCGCTGGTCGGATCGGACGCTACGCTCACGTAATGCACGGTGTCCGGGTCCACCAGTTTGTAGGTATAGATATCCGGCGACGCCACGCCATCGGTGCGCAATTCATTCTTGCCATTGGCCGCCGCCCACGTGCCCTGCTCAGTCTGGATCACCTGAGTCTGCTGCGCATCGCGGAAGAACGTGATGGTGAAGCGGCCGTCCGGCTTCAGGTTATTGGTCCACGACAGGAACTGACACTTGCCGGTCTCCGTGCGCAAGCCCTTCCAGGTACCGACCAGAGCCGGGTCGTTGGCGGGCTTGTGGGTGGAACACGCGCTGAGGGCGGTGACCATGAGGATGAGGGACAGAGTCCGTTTCATAGGAAGCTTCCTTTAGTTGCAGTGGCGGGATGAGAATGCCTTGAACACGCCGTGTAGACGGCGGGCTGACAGAGTGTAAATCCTACCGCGTGGCGAGGAAAAACGGATCAATGCGAAAAAACCTCGGCTTCTGCAAAAATAGTCAGAATTCAGGGGTTTACAGAAGCTTGCCAATCGCTATAATCGTCGCCCTAACACGCCGGTATAGCTCAGTTGGTAGAGCAACTGACTTGTAATCAGTAGGTCCCGGGTTCGACTCCTGGTGCCGGCACCATATAAAACGAAGCCCTCGTAGAAATACGAGGGCTTTGTTGTTTCTGGGATGTTCATAGTCCCAACTGCCCTCCTGGCTTGGTTCCCTCAGCCTGTCCGCACCTGCAAAACCTGAGCAGTTGCCGACTTCTGTACCAATGATTCAATTTTTGAGCTTTATGCTAAATTATGAACTGGCAATAATTATGGCGTATCCATAAAAAGGGGTAATTGCATGAGCAGCATATTTCAGCGCCCTGAATTGGCTGAAACAATGGCGAACCAGCTCCTCAATCCAGGCGTCCTCGATGAAGGTCTACGCTCAGGCCTTTTTCTGTCTGGCCTGCGCCGTACAGGTAAAACAACATTTCTGAGAAACGACCTTATCCCAGCCCTGGAAGCAGCAGGTGCATTGGTGATCTACGTCGACCTCTGGAGCGACACGCTGGCCAATCCGGCAACGCTCGTGCACAACGCCATACACAAAACGTTGAAAGACCTGCAGACACCGGACTCCTCGGTGCTGGAAGTACTGAAACGAGTCAGCAATGTCGACGTTGGCGCAGCAGGATTCAAGTTCGGCTTCAAACTCGACAGTATTGGCACCAGCGACGGCCCGACCTTGGCGCAAGCGCTGACCGAAGTCGTGGACCAAGCCAAGACCAACCTCGTACTGATCATCGACGAAGTGCAACACGCCATTTCCTCCGACGATGGCAACCAATTGCTCCTGGCCCTGAAAGCTGCCCGTGATGCTATCAACCCGCGTCCAGATACACCGGGCCACTTTTTATTTATTGGAACCGGCTCTCACAGGGCGCAAGTCAGCGAACTGACCGCTAAACGCAACCAGGCATTTTCTGGCGCCACATCGGCAGCCTATCCGTTGCTGAACGGTGCCTACGTCAAGTTCCTGCTCAACCGGCTTGCCATGACGGTAAAAAAGGAAAAACTCCCCTCCTTCGAAGTGGCCGTTGAAGCCTTTAATACACTGGGGAACAGACCCGAGGAAATGTTGAAAGCGTTGCGCCAACTCCTTCAGCAGGAAGGCGATCCCGATCTATTCCTCCCCGTCATCGCCAGCACCTTACGCTCGGCAGCGGCGAGCATTGAACTTGAAAAAGTCGAACAGATGGGCAGCCTGGCACAAGCGATTTTCAACAAAATTGCGTCTACCGAAGGCGATGCTCGCGGAATTTTCTCCACCGACGCAGCGGCAGAGTATTCGAAATCAGTAGGGAGAGAGGTGCGGGTTGAAGAGATTCAACCGGTGGTGATTGCGCTGGTCGCAGAGAACATCATCATGCGCCGCGGGCATGGGATTTATGCGATTACGGATCAGTTTGTTCAAGAGATTTGGCTGGAGGAACGGGCGTTGATTGAGGGGAGTTAGGGCGGATCCCAACGCGTGATTCGTGTCCGGCGGCTCGCACGATCACAGAGCTTAGAGACTGCTTAGTCGTTGACAGCGATGATAGCTATGGCATTATCAGCGCACTACTCAGCCCCGTACGCAGCGATTCAGTTCGCTGGCCGTTGGGGTGAAAAAACCGGCCTCTGGGCCGGTTTTTTCGTTTCTAAGGATGGCATCTTGCGTACAGACTGCTTTGTAGACGGTTACAACCTATTTTACGGCCTACTGGCAGGCACCCCATACAAATGGCTTGATCTCCCCTCTCTTTTGTCCCATATGAGAAACGCGCCGCGTCAGCCCAACCGATACACTGTATGAACATGACGATAGCGAGAAGGTGCGTGTATGCCGTATGAACGCATGGAAGAACTTGAGAGGGAGTTCGGTCTTCTGATTTCACTCATGGCAGAAATGATCACTGCGCAGGCGATGCAGCATGATCCGACAGCCCCTATCCCCGGATGGATGTTCAGTCAGCATAACCTGGCAAAAAAACTCTTCCGTCAGATGTGTTCCGCGCGATCTTTACTGGAACCCTCTCCATTTCAAAATCAAAACATCCCGCCCCGCAGCTTCATTGACCACTCTTCAGTAGCCGTTCTAACGCGCTCATCGCTTGAGAACTATCTAGTAATGACGTGGCTTCTCAGCGGTGGAAATAAATCGCTACAAGAGTTCCGACATAATGTCTGGGAATACTGCGGGTGGAAAAAGCGAAGCAAGATGGCAGCCACCACCGATGACGCTCGGGCAGCCCGAGAGACAGCCGAGGAAGATGCAGCTGCTTTGTGGCCGCTGATCCAGAACTCTCTGCACTTCCAAAACTACGCTGAGCCCCAGCGAGAACGCGTGCGTAAGGGTGACTGGGGTGTAGGCTGGCACTGGAACGATCTGGCAGTAGACGCGGGCTTGCACAAAACCTTCTTCACCTCGATCTATCCCTTCTTAAGCGGCCATGTACACAGCGATTTCATCGGTGCGCTTCAAAACGGCCAAGCGATCACGCTGGAAGATCAGTACATGCTTGGCTCGGGTAACCTACAGGTTATTCTCATGCTAGCGGGGCACTTCGCACATCACTATGCGAGCTTGTTTCCCCCGGCCAAGAACGTGTTGTTTCATGCGGGTGAAATACGAGAAATCGCGGAAAAATGGAATTTCCGCGCTGACGATATGGACTTTCTTTACCGACCGAGAGAATGAACTGTTCTTGTAAAGCCTTCAGGGCACCAAGAGGCCATCTTATGAGGCGGTTTTTTCGTCTAGGTTTAAGCTATCAGCATACTCGCATACCGCTGATGCATCGGAGAACCGACATGGCCTTGCCAGACTTATCTTTTTCTGCTGACTCTGAGCTTCTCAGCGAACTGAACCAACTCATCCTCATGACCGGGCGAGATCGTGAATACCATTTGCGAAGGGCCGTGGATCGCTATGTCAGTTCCGAATTAGCTCATGTCCAAGCAGTACAGGAAGGGATTCAAGATGCGAAAGCGGGAAACGTGACGAGCCTTGAAGCGGTGAAAAACAAATGGACTGCTCAATCGATAAAATAGAGGATCCGCTTTCTCACGGCCGGCTGAGATTATGGGTAGCCCATAATTAAGGCTAACTCATAAAAGAATAATCAACGGCACATTCTTAGCGCTCTGAACAGCTCGCACAACAACAGATCAACTTTCCCGATTGCTCCCCACGCCCCACCACGCTACTCTCCCCCCGTCGCTGCCAATTCAGCGATCGGGCCTGAGAACCCGGCAAGATGCAGGCGCACCAAGCGCCCCCAAAACCCGATTTGCAGGCGTTTTTTTTCGTCTGGTAATTCGTGCAATGGCGGCTGTGCGTGGGAGACCTTCGGGTCTGCCGGGTTCCTGTATCTCCGGTTTCTCAGCCTGCGCACAGCTGCCACCCATTCGCCTGAGAACGAACGTGGTAGCTCTCACTTGATATGGGAGTTTTATCTATGACCGCTCCAACCCCGTCCACCCTAACCACCCTCGGCGTCACCCCCTTCTCTTTCCACTCCTACCAACCCCTGTTCCGCGTCAACAGCGGTGTTTCCCTGCACGAAGCCTTGCACCACGTGTCTGATCTTCTCCACGTCGCCAAGCTCCTCGCAGAAGACGCGGCGATGACCAAACAGACCGACCGCTACGCCTGGGCCTCCCACTACCTGCAAGAAATGAGCAAAGCGGTAATCGACGATGTAGTGAAGGTATTGGAATCCCCCTGCAACACCCAGCAATAACAGCCGCAAAAAAAGGCACTTGCCGCCAGCCGACAAGTGCCTTTTTTTCACTTCAAAAACCGCAATCAACGCGACAACATAAATGTCTCGTACTCCAAATCCTCCAGCGCCGTCGATAACCGCGCCAGCCCCAGCAATACGCACACCAGCAGCGACAGCGTAAACCCATACCCAAAGAAGCTAGGCCCCAAGTGCATGCTGAGCAACGTCAGCCCGGCGTTAAGCACAGCAAACAGCACGCACAACTCCAGCACCACGCGGCGTTTGTCGAGGTAGAAAAATACGTTGAGCAGCGCCATAAACACCACCTGAATACTCACGCCGATCAAGTCAATGTAGAACAGCGGCAGGTAGTAGCTCGAGATGCCCAGCCAGTCCAGTAGCCGCGGCGCGAAGAGGAACAGCAGCACCACGGTGAGGCCCTGGACTTTGCAAATTTCCAGCAGGCCCTGGCGGATGGACAGGGTCATTTCGGTTTTCAGCGAGCCGATGTGCTGCAAGGTTTCGCCGTCGCGGATGGCGCGGAAGAGGCGGTCGTACCATTCGGCGAAGTCGGTTTCGATGCGTACCAGGAACACGGCCATGCCGGGGATGATCGCCAGGTAGGCGATGAAGATCGGCATGTCGTACAGCAGCGACGCGCGCAGCGGGCCGATGACGCTGCTGGAGGTGGCGGGGTTGAACCAGAACAGGATCTTATCGACCCAGATGCCGAAGTTGTAGAAGAACCCGGTGACCAGCAGGCTCAGGAACACGTTGCGACGGTCGAGGAAGTCAAACGCGATGAGCTTTTCGGCGCGGTATTCCCGAAGGATGTCGTAGAGGTACAGGAACAGCAGCGTGCTGTGCCCGATCAGCAGCGCCAGCAGCAGGCCGGGCATTTGCAGGAAGCTCAGCAGGTAGGCGCTGGCGACCATCAGCGAGTAGCCCACCAGCATCACCAGGAGGATGCGGTTATATTTTTTCATCCCCGACAGGAAGATGATCACCAGCCACAGGTTGCACAGCACCACGAAGTTGGAGAGCACCAGCACGCGGTAGATCAGTGGCTGATCGAACAGCACCGCGAGCAGGATGATTCCCAGGACCCCGGCGCCGATGGTGACCAGCAGCAATATGCCCAGCAGGTTGGGCAGGATTTGCTCGTAGTTGCGCTGGAACAGCTGGTCGGACACAAACCGGGTGAAGAACAGTTGCAGGCCGCCCGTCAGGATCAACGAGCTGGCCATGAGGTACGTCACCGTCACCAGAAACTGCCCGACCAGTGAGTTGGGCAGCATCAAGCCGAGGCTGATGATACCCACCAGCATCACGCTGATGATCGACAGCACCCACGGCCCGGAGCTGATCAACCCGGCATAGACGTAGGCATGCAGGGTGGCGGTGTACGAGTCGCGCGACAGGATCTTGCGCAGTTCAAAGCCAATACCGGCCATTTAGCTGTTCTCCATGGCTGCCTGGTACAGGTCGCGGTAGCGCTGCAGCATCAAGGCTTCGGTGTAGTAACGGTTGACTCGCGCCAGGCCGGCGGCCTGTGCGGCCTGCCAGCGTTGCGGGCTGCGCAGCAGTTCGAGGATGGCGGTGGAGGTGGCCTGTGGGTCGGCAATCGCGACGACTTTGCCGGCGATGCCCAGGTCACGGTCTTCGGCGCTGCCGCCCTCGATCAGCTCGCGGCACGAGCCGACGTCGCTGCTGACCACCGGCGTGCCGGCGGCCCAGGCTTCGAGGATCACCAGCGGTTGCGCCTCGCTGATCGAGGTCAGCACCATCAGGCCGAGCTGCGGCAGGATGTCCTGGATGCGCTGGAAGCCGAGGAAGTGCACCTTGCCTTCCAGGCCCAGGCTGGCCATCAGGCTGCGGCATTCGCTGACGTACTCCGGGTCTTCTTCTTCAGGCCCGACGATCCAGCCTTCGACCTCAGGCATGGCGCTGATCACGCCGCGCATGGCCCGCAGGAAGGTTTTCACGTCCTTGATCGGCACCACACGCCCAATCAGGCCCACGCGCGGGGCAATGCCGGGCTCGCGGTTTTCGAAAACGCGGTTCCACTGCGTCAGGTCGATGCCGTTGGCAATCAGCTGCGTGCGTGCAGGGTCGGCGCCGTCCTTGATCTGGCGCTGACGGTTGCCGTCATACAAGGCAATGATGTTGTCGGCGCTGTTGTAGGCCAACTGGCCGATGCGCTCGAAGTAGCGCACCCACAAGGTCCGGATGTAACCCGAACCGCCGTCGAGGCTGCGGTTCAGCGCCTGGCCGGAGCTTTCGGCGATCCACGAGGCCTGGGCCAGGTCGATCTTGCGTTCCTTGGTGTAGATACCGTGTTCGCTGAGCAGGTAGGCGCAGTTCCAGCGCTGCTTGAGGATGCAGCCCAGGAGTCCGGCGTAACCGGTGGAAATCGAATGCAGCACCCGCGCCCGCGGCATCTTGCGCGAGGCCTCGGCCAGCATCAGCAAGGGCGACTGCAGCGAACGCAGGGTCCAGAAATAGTTGACGAAGGACGGGTCGGCGCAGTGCTGGCGATAGCCTTCGCTGAGGGTCTCCCAACTGGCGCGGCTGCGCAGTACATCGTCGAGGGTGATGTCGCCATTGGCGATGCAGTCGAGCAGCTTCTCGCCCAGCTCACGCTCAGGCAGGTCGGGATGATGCAGGAAACGATAGAGGTCAGCCAACTGCTGCGGGTTGGCTTCGCGCGGTGTACCGCGCAGGTTCGTGGGATGGGTCGCATCCTCCAGGAACACCTCTTCGATGTGCAGCACGTTGGCCGGCACGTCGTAGCGGCGCGTGGTATACGCCGAGCGCTGGCCGCCGATGAACATCACCGAAAAGGTCAGCTCTGGCAAACCGAGGATCATCTGATGGATCCAGCTCGACACGCCGCCGCGCACGTAAGGCCAGGTGCCTTCGAGCAGCAGGCAGATGTCTGCAGTGGGTGCTTCTTGCTTGCGAATCATTCCCAGCTCCTCACCAACTCAGCGAACGGTGGCCGCTGGCGGGTTTTCTCGGGAAGGCTGGAGAGCAACCCGGGGATTTCTTGATAACGACCGGCTTCGAACGCCAGTTCCGCGCGAAACGGTAAGACCTGGGCCGAGCCCATGCCGTTTTCTTCGGCCAGGCGCAGCAGCTCTTCGGCGCGCTCGTTCTCGCCGCGCTCCAGTGCGATGCGGCCGGCCAGCAGGAACAGCTCACCGCCCTCGCCCGCCGCCAGGCCTTGCTCGGCGTGCTCGCTGGCTTGATTGAGCACGTGGTCCAGCACGCTGCCTTGCGCCAGGCCCAGGTAAGCCAGTTCCCAGTACCAGCGCGCGAGCATGCTATGGACCGGGCCGGCGGTGCGCGTACTGACATTCACCAGTTGCTCAAGAGCCATCTGGATATGCAGGTTGATGTCGCTTTCCTGCTTATCGAGCATTGAATAGGCGAGCAGGCGTACATCGTCGCTGGGGTCGGCGAGCGCCAGCTTGAGGATCGGCACCGCTTCCTTGCCCGGCATGCGCCGCGTAGCCAGCAAGGCAGCCAGGCGCTGATCCGGGTCCGGCGCGTGGCGCAGCACATCCTGCAGGCCGCCGTCAGCGAAGATCGGCTTGTGCAGTTGCAACTGCGCGCGGTAAGGCAAGCCCGGTATGCCCACGGCCTGCCAAGCCTGTTTATCGCGTTTGCGCGGCAAGTACAGCGCTGGGAAAATCGCCATCACCACGCCCAGGGTGCCAATGACCGGCACGAAAAACGCCAGGCTGAAGATGAACAACGGGCTCCACGGCAACGGCTTGCGGTAGCGCTCCGGCAGCAACAGCCACACCGCCGCGCACAGCATCAGGCAGGCGAACCCGTGGCTGAAGGAGAAGACCAGCAATTGGTGCACTTGAGGCGCATCGAGCCACAAACTGGCCCAACTGCCCGCCTCTAACAACAAGGCTCCGCTAAACAGCCACTTGCTGATCATTCAAGCCACACTCGTTGTAAAGGAAGTTACGCAGCCCGTTGCGATCACAGCCAGGCTCCAGGTTGAAAGGCATGACCCGTACGCCCAGGCTGTCGAAGTCGCTGTCGATGCCGAAATGCTCATGCAACAGCAGGCTGATGCGTGCCAGGTAACCTTCGGTGCCTTGCGGGCCGGTCAACGGCAACAGCACCAGCAGCACGTGGTGGTCGCGGCTGTTGCGCACCGGCAAGTGCAGGTCCAGGCCGCGCTGGCTGCGCTCCATCAGGCGCGTCAGCTCGTCGTTGGTGCGCGTCATTTCGAATGCGAACAGCCCGGCCGGCAAGGTGTGTTGCTCCACGTCCACCAGCGAGCGCTTGAGTTGCAGGGTGAACTGCTGCGCGTCGGCATCGGCCAGTTGCAGCACGTGCGGGTCGCGGCGCAGCAGGTCGGCGATGTGGCCGGCGAGCAGCGACAGCAGGCTCAGGGTGCGGTCCTGGAACGCGAAGAACGGCATCTGCCGAACCGCCAGGATCGCCAACAGGCGGCCTTCGGCGTCGATCAGCGGAATGCAGGCCTGCAACGAGGAAAACTGCGCCGAGTTGCCGGAATCAATCAGTTCCTGACGCACGCTGACCAGCTCACCGCGCTCAAGGCACAGTTTGATCAGGTCATCTTCAGGGTCCAGCGGGCCCATCACACCAATCATGGCCAAGGCGTGCGGCACCACATGTTTTTCGCTGTCGTCGACGCGGTACAGGCCGGCCACGCGCAATGCGCCGTACTGGCCGAGCATCGCCACGATGGGTTCGGCCAGCGCGCTCAGCGCATCGCCTTCGACCGGCATGCCGCGCAGTTTTTCACGCAGGCCCAGCAAGGAACTGCGCAGGCTTTGGTCACTGCCGGCCACGCGCTGTTCGAGCAGGTCATGGGAAACCCGCAGGATCTGATGGGCACGGGTGAACTCATCAAGACGATACTGACGGTATTCGTTAGCCATCTGCAGCCGTTCCAGGCGACGCACCCACAGGTCACGCACCTCACCGACCAGCATCCCGCACACCAGCACACCGACGATAAACGACGGCTCGATCTGGCTGTACCCCTCATGCCCGCTGCTGCGCAGGGCAAACAGCACCGCCACCAGCACCACCGCACTGAGCAGGCCGCGAACAAACCCGTACCGCACACCCAACAGCAGCGGCGCCAGGATCGGCCACGGGAAACCCGCGTGCATCTGCATCGGGTCTTCAGGCGTCAGCCAGAAGCCGAGCCCGACTGCCAGGCCCGTCACCAATAACGTTTCCAGCCAAGACACCGGGCCGCTGGCGCGAGGCGCCAGGCTGTAATCCATGTGTGGAGAATTCATTGCGATCACTCGAACCGAAGGGCGCCAACAAGGTTGTCGATCACCTTTTGAGCGTTACCCGCCAGGCTTTCACGGGACCAGCCGGCGCGCGCGCCACTTTTGCTCCACAGCACGCGACCGCTGTTGGCTTCCAGCACGCGCAGGCTGATGCCCACCGCCGGTTCACCGTCCAGGCCGTTCTTGTACTGCCACTCTTCCACACTGCCGGCGACCACGTAATCGAGCTTCTGCTCGCGTGCCCAATCGAGGGCACCGGCCAGGCGCTCATTGTCATCCATCAAGGCTTGTTCGCCCTGGGTGCTGACCGGGTAAACCCGTGGTTGCAGGCCGTGGCTGCTGAGCACACTGAGCAGGATCTGCTCGCTGCGCTCACCGGCTTGCGGGGTCTGGGAATAGTTGACCATCGGCACGATGCCCCACTGCGCAGTGCGCGGCAGGTTCGGGCTGGTTTCACTGGTGAAGCTCGAGCAGCCGGCAACGAACAGTACTGTCAGCGCCAGGCTCAGGTTACGAATTACTTGCATAGGTTTTCTCCCGTAGAGATTCTGTAATCAGCGCCCGAAACGCACGCCGTAGCTCATACCCAGTGTTCCGCCGGATTTGCCATCCCCGCCTTGTGGCGCGGATTGGTAACCGACGGTCAGGGCCAGTTCGTCGTCACCCAGCACTTCGAAGCCGATGCCGGTGTTCATGCCGTAGTTGAAAGTCTGGTCTGTCCACTGCCAGCCGGCTGTCATGTCGACCAGCCAGGTGTATTGCGGCTTGGTGCGCACCAGCGCCCCAGGGATGCCGCGACGCCAGGTGGTGCCGACGTAGAGTTGGCCGTAGCGGCTTTGCAGTAGGTTGTCGCTGGTGACTGGGTCCAGATCGAGCGGATCAGGCAGCCCGGTATCGGTATCTATCGACTGCGGCGTCACCTTGACGGCACCGCCGTTGCGGCTCGACAGATAGTCCAGTTGCCGATCTTTCACGCTGTTCTTCTGGTAATCCACACCACTGCGCACCGTCCAGTTGGGCCCGGCGAATTCCAGCGTGTGGTTAAGCTCCATCTTCAACGCGTGCCCGGTGCCCAGCGAGTCGCCGGCACGGGTCGAGAATGAACGCTGCGCCACTTCCCAGCTCAACTGGTCCCGTGCGGTCAGGCCGTGACGCCCGCCGACCCAGGCCCGGTCCTGCTGACCGAACGCGCGCATCAAGCCGCTGTCGTCGCTCTTGCGATGCCAGTCCAGGCCGGTTTCCAGCTGATGGCTGTTACCCAACTGCCACATGCGCGACAGGCCCAGGCCATTGCGGTCGTCGTCCTTGCGCTGGCTGGTGTCGGCGAACAGTTTCCAACTGCCGTTTTCCACCGAGCGAACCAGAGTCAGGGCGGCGTTGCTCTCGTCACCGATTCTTGAGGAGATAACGTCATCGCCCTGGTATTTACCGTGTTCCACCTCAAGGTCGGCGTACCACTTGTCACCGATGTTATGCGCGATTTCCAGGCGCGGCGCATCAAACGAGAGGCCACCGAAATCCTGCTTCTGGTACGACAGCAGCGCGCCTTGCGGGGTGCTTTCGTGGATTTCCACGGCCTGGCGGCGCAGTTGTTCGCGCACCGATTCCGGCTGGTCGTCACCCAATGCACTCAGGCTGGTTTCCAGCGCTTCGTTGTCGCGCCCCAGGCGGCTGAGGGCCTGCGCACGTTGCGCCGGGTTCAGGTCGCTGCTGGCCAGCAAGGTTTCAACCTGGGCCTTGTTGCGGCTGCGCAGGGCTTCCTGGATCTGCTCGTAGCGGTCGACCTTGAGGCCTTGGCCACGCGCCCATTCCAGCCATTGGTCTTTCTGCGATTCCTGATTGGTCGCATCCAGCCGCGCCAGCAAGCGTTCGAACCACATCTGTTTCATCGACGGCGAACCGTCCTTCCACTTCAGCAGTTCCTGCTGCGCCTTGCGTGGCGAGTAGCTGCTGGACATCAAGCGCAACCAGATCCCGTAACGCTGCGACGAAGGCTGCAAGCCGTCGGCCTCAGGGTTGCGCAGCAGCTTCAGGCGCAGGCGTTGCGCGGCGTCCTGGTAACCGGCGGTGTCCAGTGCATCGGCGTAGGCGGCCTGCACCAGCCAGTCGTTCGGGGTGAGCCTGAGGTACATGCGGTACCAGGCCAACGCCTCGGTATCGCGGTTCAACAACTGACTGGCGCTGGCAAACGGCAGCCACAGCAGGCGGTCTTCACGCGCATTGGCACGCCATTGGGCCAGCAGTGGCTTGAGTTTCTCGGTGTTGCCCTGGTCGACATACATCCAGATCATGCGTTCGCGAAACAGGTTGTCATTCGGGAAGCGCGACAGGCCCAGCAAGTACAAACGCTCGGCTTCGGCGCTGTCGCCCTGTTCGATCGCCAGTGCGCCACGTACCGCCAGGACCTGGGCTTGCTCGTAGGCATCCGGGTACTGTTTGGCGTCTTCCAGCAAGTCGGCCACCAGGTCCCAATTCTGCAATTCCTGGGCGAGCTGCAGCGCCTCGACCAAGCGTTGCGGGTCCTGGGCGCGGCGCCAACTGGCGACCATCAAGGCCAGAGCCCGTTCAGGGTCGCGGGTGCGGTACAGGGTAATCAACTGGCTTTCATCGCCGCTGACCAGCTTGCCGTTGATGGCCAGCAGTCGTTCCAGCGAAACGCGCAGGTCTTCGTCACGCTCCAGGTCCCAGGCCAGGCCGGCGCGGGCGTGCCAATACTCGGCATCCTGGATCGAGGGGTCATCCTCTTTCACCACGTCCCAGGCAGCCTGCTCGTTAAACAGCTTCATCTCGGTGCCAACCCAGTCCACCCGCTCGGTCGGGGTCAGCGTGAAGCGTTTGGCATAGTCGTTGTAGACCTTGCTGCGTGCGGCGAACTGCCCGGTGTTATCCAGGTTCTGCAGCAAACGTGTCCACGCCAGGCGGTGCCCTGGGTATTTGCGCAGATAGGTGCGCAACCAGGCTTCGGCCTCGGCGGGCGTGCCGCGCGATTCGTGGCCGTAGACCAAGGCGTCCAGCTCGATATCGGTGAGCGCGCGCTGCTGCATGATTTCGGCGAGCAACGGGATCGAACGGTCGAAATCGAACAGTTGGCTGGCCAGGCGCCAGGCGTGTTCGCGGGTTTTCGGGTCTTCCTTGAGCTTGAGCAAGCGAATCCAATAACCGACTGCCGCTGCGTTATCGCCGCGCCATTCACCCAGGAGCGCCATTTGCTCAAGCAACATGGGGTCATCCGGATAGTCGACCGTCAATTGCTGACCGGTTTCCCACGCGCCCGCCAGGTCGTTGATGGCCAGGCGTACATGGAATTCCTTCAGCGCAATTTTCGGATTCTCTGGCTGCACTTCGCGCCACTGCTTGAGCACGCGCTGCGCCAGGTCAAAACGCTTGGTCGCCACAGCCACGTCGACGCCCTGCTCCAACCACGCCACATCGGCCGGGGAATTGGTGAGCTGGGGCAATTCGTCGGCCAGCACCTGCGCCGCCTGTTCGTCGTGGCCCGCCGACAGCAAGCTGTTAAACGCCAACAGCGCGTAATCACGGCGCTCGGCCGGCAGCTGGGCGTCGCGGCGCAGTTGCAGGTAGATATCCGCGGCATGCTGCGGTTGGCCGCTGGCCATGTACCACTGCGCGGCTGACTTGAGGGCCTCGGCACGTTGCGCCGGATCGCGCGCGGCGATCTCTTCATACACGTTGGCCGCGAACTCAGGCGCCTGCAACGTCAACGCGCGCTTGGCCAGGTTTTGCAACTGCGGCATCGGCAATTTGCGGTAATCGAAGCTGCCCAGGCGCTCGGCCAGGGCCCGTTGCGCGATCAGGTCGTTGCTGCTGTCGGCGACCAGGGCGTCCAGTTCCAGGCGGTAGTAAGCCTGGGTTTCAGGCTGTGGCTTGGGCCAGGCCTCCAGGTGCTGACGCGCCTTGGTGTAGTCGCCCAGGCGAATCAACAGGTCGACCAGTTGCAGGCGCAAGTGATCGTCGTCCGGGTGCGCCGTCAGCAGCAGCTCGGCATAGTTGGCCGATACCGCATCAGGCTGGCGACCATCGGGCTGGAACACTTCTTCACGCTGGAAGGTCGCCCACAACAGGCCACCCACCGCCACCGCCACCACCGCCAATGCCCAGGGATTGAGCAGACGGCTGTTCTTAGTTGCAGAGGAGCTGACCATTACTCACCTGCTTCATAGGTAATTGAAAAGTCCACAGGCCGGCCGAAGCCTTGCCTGCAAAGCGTTGTCCATCCACTTCCACGCGGCAGGCACTGGCCGAGCGCACGGAAAAGGTCAGGTCGAACTGACCGGCAAAGGCAAAACTCACGCGCCGCTCATCCAGGTAACGCCAGTCCAGCAAAGGCACATTGGCTTCTTCCAGCGCAGGTCTGGGGTCTCGATCCGGGCGCAGCACCAGCAAGGCTTTGTCGCTGCTCAGGGCCACGTAGCGCCCTTGCGGTAAATCGCGTACACCGGCGATGCCCTGCGATTGCAGCAGGTCCGGCCAGCCCATCTGCGCGTCCAGGCGCACGGTACGCAGCGCGTCCATGCCGCGGATCTGCCAGGCACCATCGGCGGTGCGGGCCAGGCTCGCCTGGTACAGGCCATGCAGACGGTCGAGGTAGTCGCTCATCCACAACGACATCGGCTGCTGCTCGCGCATGTACCCGTAGATCTCGTGCATGGCCTTGATCGATGCCTGCTTGGTGCTGGAATAGAAGTGGTAATAAAGGTGCAGGCCGCGCAGACGGCGCGGGCTATCGGTAAGCTCGAAGGTCTCGATCAACTCGCGGAAGCCGTAATACGGGCCCTTCCACAGGTTGGTGTAGAGGTTCTCGTTGATGATCGGCGCGTAGTACTGCAAGCCGCCCGGGGTTGGGCGCAGCAGTGGGTTGAGGCCGGTCAGCGACGGATTGGCCTTGGTCATGATGGTTTCGGCGCCGTTGACGTTTTTCAGGCCGGCGTCGTAGGCCAACTTGATGGTGTCGGACGACGGCAGCGCGTCACCGGGCCAGAACACCAGCTTCACCGGCTTTTGCGGGGTGGTCAGGTTCTGGTTGATGTAGTCGCGCGAACCGAAGATTTCGCGGCGAAAATCGATTTTTTCGTAGCCCGGCACCTTCATGTTCATGCCGTATTCCGGGCTGAAGTTTTCGCGTTTCTTGGCTTTGTCCGGCTGCATGAAAAACGGGTGGCTGAAGGTGTGCGTGGCGACTTCAACCTTCGGGTTGGCGAAGATTTCGCGCGCAATCGGCTCCAGTTCACGGGCAAGAAACGGGAACGCGCCGCGCGGCGAAATCTCGGCCTCGATGATCGATACCGAAGTCAGGAACGGGTTGGGCTTGATGTAGTCTTCCAGGGTGTGACGCCCGGCGTAAGGCGTGCCGCGCACTTCAGCGCGAGAAGGGAAACCGTCGCCGTCGATGTGCACAGTGGCGATGCGTCGGCCGTTTTCGGTGGTGCTGTCCGGGCGCGGCTGGCTTGGCAGGTGCAGGCTGGCCTGCAGGAACGCAAAGGGATCAAGGATCCAGCGGCTGCGTTCGTTGTTGGTTTCCAGCAGATAAGGGGCGAGCGCCAGGCCGCCCCACTTGCCTACGACCACCGGGGTGAACACGTCACCGCCGGCGCCGGTCAGCGACAGCGCGGCAGTCGGGCCGTTGGGCATGACCGACACAGCGGTGAGGTCACGCGAGCGCGGCACCACCGGCGCTTCGAATGCGCCTACCAGGGCTTTGTCCTGGTGAGTCACGGTCACCACTTGTGTGGCAGGCGGCACATCGCGCTTGAGGCCCAGGCGTTTGAGCAGCAATTTGTCTTCAATCGGCAAACCGCTGAAAAACGCGACGGGCACTTGTTCGTCCAGCCGCGCATTGATGAAGCGGTTAAAAGCGGCAGGGTCCTGCGGCGGGCCGCTGGTCATCCAGGTCACGACGCCAGCGTACAGGCCGCCGAAGCTGTAGCGCGGAAGGTCGCTGTCAGCCGGGAAGTAGTCGACGCGATAGCCCAGGTATTCCAGCAAGCCGCCAAGTTCGGTATGGCCAGCGGCATCTTCCAGCGCGCCTTCGCGCGGGTCGAAAAGCAGCGCGATACGGCGTGGCTGAACCTCGATGCTGCTGATGCCCATCGTGTTCAGATCAGGCGTGCTGATGTACGGGATGAAGCCTTCGTCGCGCAGACGCTTGGCCAGCTTGCGCGCTTCTTCGCGGCGCTCGGGCGGCAAGTAATCGATCGCTACCAGCGGAATGCCTTTGGCACGCAACGGTTGCAGATGGGTTTCAAGCCACTGGCGATCGGACTCCGACACCGGGCGATAACGCTTGGCGGAGGCGTCCCAGCCGGCGTGAATCGACTCGACCGCCACGGCGGCGGCGACGCCGTCCAGCTCGGGCAGTACTTCGAAACCGCGATTGAAGAACAGCTTCAATTTTGGCTGGCGCTTGTGCAGGTCGCGCAGCAAGTTGGCCAGGCCTACCCGCTGCGACTCACGCTGGGCTTGGGGCAACAACTGGAAACTGTCGAGGGTGTCGAGAAACACGCCGCCATAACCTTGGGCTTCCAAGTCTTTGGCGCGAGCGAACAAGTGCTCGCGCCAGGCTTGTGTGGTGAGGTCCATGACCTGGCTGTTCCAGGCATCGTTACGCACCGGGGACACCGCTTTGCTCAAGCCGGCTTTTGCGAGTTCCGCTTTATTACCGTCAAATTCGCCCACCGACAGATAGGCAAAGGGTTCGCTGCCCAGCGTACGCAGGGTTTTGACGTCGGCAGGCGTCATGTGGCCCGGCTCGACCACAGCCCAGTCGAACTGCGCCAACTCCGCCAGGGGTGGTTGGTCGGCATACCAAAAGGCCACGCTGGCCGGCTGCGGCAACGTCGCGGCCTGCACCGTGGACCCGCCAACGAACAACGCAAAAGCGGCCAGCAGCCGCTCGGCTATTGCACGGACACGCGTCCCGCGAAAAACGATTTCCATAATGCACTCTTGAAATGACTGAAACTGAGACGGCGCTAAGGTCGAACCGGGTGACCGACGGGTTTACAAACTGCGAAGTAGCTGCGCCAACCCCTGGCCGACGGATGTCGGCGTCGAGAGTTCAAAGCGTTGCAGCAGGCGTGTGTTGTCAGCGCGGGAATGGCGAATATCGCCCTGGCGCTGCGCCTGATGCGTCACCGTCAGCGCAGTGCCGGTCGCGCCGCCCAGTTCGCCGATCAGGTCGTTCAAGCTGGTCGCGCGGCTGAACCCGACGTTGACCGCACCTAGGGCGGCATCGGGGGCTCGCACGGCCTGCACGAGAATGCTCACAAGATCCTGCACGTAGACGAAATCGCGGGTCTGCCCACCGTCACCGAATACGGTGATCGGCTGCTTGGCGATTGCCCGCTGGCTGAAGATGCTGATCACACCCGAGTACGGGGAGGACGGGTCCTGGCGCGGGCCAAAGATGTTGAAGAAGCGAAAGATCACCGGCTCCAGGCCATGCTCGCGACGGTAGAAGTCCAGGTAGTACTCACTGGCCAGCTTGTCGCACGCATAAGGCGTCAGGGGCGACTTGGGGGTGTCTTCTTCAATGGCCGTGCCTTCGCCATTGTTGCCGTAGACGGCAGCACTGGAAGCGAATACCACACGCTTCACACCGGCCTTGAGCATGGCCTGGCACACATTGAGCGTGCCGACAAAATTGCTTTGGTGGGTCGCGACAGGGTCATCCACCGACGCCTGCACAGATGCCACTGCCGCCAGGTGGACCACCGCGTCACAACCCAGCATGGCCTGCTCGACCACCGCTTTGTCGGCGACGTCACCCACGACGACATCCAGATTCGGCTTGCCGACCGGTAAATTGGCCATCTTGCCGGTCGACAGGTTATCCAGCACACGAATGCTGTATCCCTCGGCCAGCAAGGCATCTACCAGATGCGAGCCGATAAAGCCTGCACCACCGGTAACCAAAACTCGCTTAACATCCATGAAGTTTCTTCCTGAGGACTCAAGCGGAGGTTTCATGTGGTCAGTCCGCTAACGGTGGCACGATTAAGGCCCTGCACCGACTGGAAAAATTCCGAATCCGTGCGGTCAATGATGTCATTTTAATGGCTTGAAGCCATCAAAACGCCGCCGATCATGTTAGATTCGGGAGAAACTGTCAACGTATTGTCTTTTGTGCCGCCGGACGGTAGGCGACTGGAAATTATCGCCATTTAATTGACTTTCATACCCGAAACCTTGCGTCGTGAACGGACTCCCATGAACGCCCTGAAACTGATCTTTCTGCTGGTGGTTTTCCCGCTTTTGTTGGCCGCCCTGGGTGGGTGGGAGCGCCAGCGCGCGCAAGAGGCGACTACGCAAATGGTCGACTACGCCGCCAACGTGGTCATTGCCAAACGCCAATTGCAGGCGCTGGCTGCGCAAGATCCCGCTGCCGTCATCACTATCAACGCCGAAAAAATCAGCGTGCAGTTAGCCCTTACACGCCTGGCGAAGATTGAAGCCGAACTGCCCACTGCTCACCCTATAAACCGTGCATTGCAAACGCTGGCGCTGTGGGTGATCGGCCTGGGGCTGTTGGCGGCGCTTATCGGCACAACAGCAATGCTCGGCACACACTGGGCAGGCCTGCGGGCGCGGCAGTCGCGGGACAGGTTGTTGCACGCATTCGCCCTTGGCAGCCGTTTATTGCCCTACGTGTTGGTGGGTCATGGGGTGGCGATGGCTGCCGCCGTGGCGCTGATGCTGAGTTATGAAGGCCTGGCGATGTGGCACATCGGCCGGCTGGGCAGCGGAGAAATCAAGCTGATGGCGGTGCTGGGGGTTATCGCGGCGTTTTGCGTGTATTCGATCTGGCTGCTGCTCAAGCAACTGCGGCGCATGTTGGTCATGTTCAAGCCCGAACCGGTTGAGATGTTCGGCCTGGAGGTCACGCCCGAACAGGCGCCAGTCTTGTGGAGCCATGTAACCGAACTGGCGGGCAACCTCGGTGCGCTGCCACCGGACCATATCGTGGTGAGCCTGGCCGAAGGTTTTTACGTGACCTCAAGCGAGGCCAATGTGCTGCCGGCGCAAATACCGCTACGTGGGCGCACGCTGCATCTACCCCTGCTGCACCTGGGCCTGCTGAACCGAGACGAGATCGGCGCGGTCATCGGTCATGAACTGGCGCACTTCGCGGGCGAAGACACCGATTACAGCCTGCGCTTTTTACCGATCTACGATGGAGTCAATCGCAGCCTGGAGGCGCTGCTGGAAACCATGGCTGCCAGTGATTTCATCCAGGGCCGGCTGATGCGCCCCTCGTTCATGTTCGGTGTGTTTTTCATGCAGCGCTTTGACCACGCGGTGAACCGCTGGAGCCGTGAACGCGAGCTGTTGGCGGACGCCGCAGGGGCTCGGCTGGTGGGTAATGCAGCGGCGGCGTCGGCGTTGTTGCGGGTGTCGGTCCTGCAACCGCATGTTGAAGAGGCATTGATCGCGCATTGCGAAAAAAACGAGGGTAACGAGCTGATCGGCGCTGTCCTCGTCGCGCTGCAAACCCGAGAGCTGCAATTACCGCCGCAGGCACTGGAGTTCCACCAACCTCACCCGACCGATTCCCATCCGTCTAACGGCGAACGCCTGCAAGCACTTCAAGTGCCGTTGGAGTTCGCTCGGCACAGCGCCACTCGCGCCTTGGACGCCCACGCCGCGAACCAGCAAATCGACGCTTATTTCAGCGCGCCGCAGGCGGTTCGGGAACAGCTCTCCCGCGCGCTGATCGAGGTGGCCGAGTCAGAAAACACCGCGCAAACCCAGTTGCTGGAAGCCATGGCCGCGGGCGCGCAGGGCGAACACGCATTGCATGAAGGCGGGCAATGGCGCGGCGTGCTGATGGCTGCCATGGCGGTGCCGTTCGTGCTGCTGGCGATCTGGGCCATGAGCCGGCCCTGGCTCGCTCCCGAACGCTTGAAGGGCACGCCCTGGTCTGCTCTTGGCGCGGGGGCGGCAATCGGCAGCATCGCGCTGATTTTTTTATGGCTGGGCGTGCGCCGCTTCAAACGCGCACCGCAAACGGCCTTGCGCCTGACGCCTGAGCATTTCGTGTTCGCCAATCTGGATCAACCGTTGCCGATCGAGCACATCGCCGACGTCTCGCTGCAGTTCATGCAGGGCATTTGGATAACGGTGGAGCTGGCCCCGCAAGCGCCGTTGCCGCAGATGCGCAAGAGCGCCTTTGGCGTGCCGGGCGCGCGGGTCAACAAGAAGAAACGCCAGGTGTTGCTGCAGATGGCGCAGCTGTGCATCAATGACAAAAAGATTCAACCCTACGAGGGGTTGATGCTGATGAGCGAGTACGTGAACGCGTCCCTCGCCCGTAAAATCCTGCAGGAGCAAAAGAGCTGATAACCACGCATAAAAAACCCCGAACCAGTCGGGGTTTCTTATCGCCTGGCATCAGGCGAGACCTGCAATCAATCAGAACACATTGATCGGGTAGTCGGCGAACAGACGGATTTCGTTACCGCCGACGTTGTACTGGTCAGCATTGCTGGAAACGCGCAGCCACGAGGCTCGTGCACGCAGGCTCAGGTCTTTGGCAGGGCCGCTCTGGACCACGTACTTGAACTGGTTCCAGATTTCACGCTCGGTGCCATCGCCCCGGTTGGTACCGTCGTCGATGTTGGTACCGCGCACGTAGGCCACGTTGTAGGTCAGGCCCGGCACGCCGAAGGTGGCGAAATCGATGCCGTAGCCAAGCTGCCACGAACGCTCGTCCTTGCCGTTGAAGTCGGACCAGTAGGAGTTGGCCAGTAGGATGGTGTTGCCACCGTCGCCAATGCCGCCGGCGTTGCGGTAGCCGCCGTACAGGTAGCCGGTGTCACCGGTGCTGCGCTGATGAGCGACGGTGAAGCTGTGCGGGCCAACGGCCCACGTGGCGCCCAGGCTCCAGATTTTGTTGTCGCGTGCGTCTTCGTTCTTCTGGTTTTCCAGGGCGAAGCTTTTGTCCAACTTGGTTTTGTAGCCGTTGAAGTCAAACGTCAGCGACTGCTTCTCTGGCAGGGCCAGCACGTAGTTGATGTTGACGTATTGCTTCTTCAGCACGTCTTCCATGTCGGAGGCGTACAAGGCTGCCGACAGGCTCTCGGTGAATTTGTAGCTGCCGCCGATGTAGTCGATGCTTTTCAGGCCACCGCTGTCGGTGCCTTCCATGCTCTTGCGCGCTTCTTTGGTGAAGTGACCCGCGTCCAGTTGCAGGCCGGCAATCTCTTTGGAGACGATCGACGTACCGGTGTAAGTTTCGGACAACAGCCGGGAGTTGTCGTACTGCAGCACAGGCACGGCAGGGAACTGATCGCCGTACTTGAGCACCGTGTTGGAAACACGAAACTTCACGGCCGCGCCGCCTTTGGCCAGGTCGTGTGGCGCCGAGCCAGGGTTATTGGGGGTGCCGTTGCCCTGCTTGAAGAAGTCGATACCGCCGGCGCCGGCGCGACCTTTACCGCCGTCCAGACGGATAGCGTACTGACCGATCACGTCCACACCCACACCGACGGTGCCTTGGGTGAAACCGGACTCCAGCTTGCCGATGAAGCCCTGGCCCCATTCGGCTTTGTCTCGCTGGCCGTTCTTGTAGTCACGGCTGATGTAGGCGTTACGGGCGGCGATGTTCAGGTGACTGTCTTCGACAAAACCCTTGGATTGATCCTGGTCGTTTGCCATGGCTGTCGATGCGCTCAAAATCCCCAGAGCGATCAGACTCATCCGTTGCTTCAACATTTTTTTGTATTCCTTATTTCTGGTTGAGTACGCCCTGTGACACCAGGCTCCATGTCGTTTCTGGTGTCGACTGGTTCCGGAAAAAAGAAGGCCCGCGGATGACTTAACAGGCCGCGGGCCTTCTTTTTATTGGATGAGTCATGGCGGTTAGCCACAGGCGTTGGGGGCAATCCTAGTCGCGCGTTGAACTATGTGTCAATTTCGTGAATCGTCTGTATTTAGGCGAAATAATTCTAAGGAACGGCTTATGGCTGTTCTGAAAGCGACAATAAACCGCAGGCAAAAGTACAAAAAACACATCCGGTTACATATTTACGTCTTGATACGTTTGGGAATAGATAACGCACGCAAATGCAAAGCATTACTATTCGCGCGCATTTTCCCTCCTATCAATTCGGACACATTTATCCATGCCTGCCTTTCGCCTGACGCCCATCAACCTTGGGCTTTGCGTTCTGCTGTCTGCCGGTTTTGCTTGTGGCGCCACGACGCTGCCCGAAACGTCGATCAGCGCCGAAGCTGACGAAGACGACCCGCGCGTCAAGGAAACCAACACGGCCACCCGCACCGCCACACCTGTGCGTTATGTGCCGCAGGCCATCGACTCAGTGAAGACCGAAAGCCTGCGCGCCTATGGCACCAATGACCTGGGCCAGGCGTTAAGCGGCATTCCAAACGTAAGCAGCGGCGCCGACACGCGCTTCGACAGCTTGCGCATCCGTGGTTTCGACGCGAGCAATGACTTTTACCTCGACGGCATTCGCGACGACAGCCAGTACATTCGCGACCTGCATAACATCGAGCGCATTGAAGTGCTCAAAGGGCCAGCAGCCGTACTTTACGGGCGAGGCGGCCAGGGAGGGATCGTCAACCGTGTAAGCAAACTGCCGGCCGCCGGTCGCAAATCCAGCATCGAAGCCCAGGGCGGCAGCAACGATTTGCGCAGCCTGTATGCCGACCTCAGCAGCGACCCCAGCGATGACATCAGCCTGCGCCTGAACATGGGTAACCAGGACAACAACAGCTTTCGTGATGGCGTCAGCGGCAATCGCCAACTGTTTGCACCGTCCATGAGCTGGCAGCTCACGCCCGACCTTAACTGGCTGGTGCAATACGAATACAGCCGTTACAACCGCACGCCGGACCGTGGCATTCCCGGCGTCAACGGCAGCCCGGCCGATGTGAGCCGCAGCACCACCTATGGCGACAGCCGCGATTACATCGACGACAAAACCCAGTCGCTGCGCTCCAAGCTGGCCTACGAACTCAACGACAACTGGCAACTGCGCCAAACCCTGGGCGTGTTCAAGCTGGACAGCGATTTCGACAACACCTACCTCACCGGCTACACCCCGGCGACCAACCGCGTCACGCGTCAACGCTGGCAGCAGGACCTGACCACCCTCAATATCTTCAATAATGTCGAGCTGGAAGGTGGCTTCAGCACCTTCGGCCTGGAACACCGCCTGCTCACCGGCCTTGAGCTGGGCAGCCAGCGCCGCGATCCGAAGCTGTACACCGCCACTGCGGTCAACCGTGGCGGCCAGGCCGTGCCGAGCCTGGACCTCAACCAACCCAACCGCCATCTGAGCCACACAGGGCGGATGAGTGTGTCGAGCGATAACCACACCGAAGTCGAAAGCCGTGCGCTTTATGCGCAGGACCAATTGCGCCTGAATGATCAGTGGCAAGTGCTCGCCGGCCTGCGTTACGACCGCTTCGAGGTCGACACCACGAACAACCTGCTCGACACCCGCCAGGCCGTCAAAAGCCACAGCACCAGCCCGCGCTTGGGCCTGGTATGGACGCCGCTGGAGCATCATTCGTTCTATGCATCGTGGAGCAAGACCTTCTCCCCGGCCGGTGGCGGCTTGATCGGCATCACCCCGAACGCTGCCGGCAGCGTCAACGACCTGAGCCCCGAGCTGACCAAACAGAAAGAAATCGGGGTCAAGAGCGACTGGTTCGACGACCGCCTGAGCACCACCCTGGCGGTGTACGAACTGGAGCTCTACAACCGTCGCACCAGCGACCCGCTGGACCGCACTATCACCCTGCTCAGCGGCCTGCAGCGCTCACGCGGCGTGGAGCTGACCGCCACCGGCAAGATTGTCGGCAACTGGTACGTACGCGGCGGCGTCGGCCTGCAGGATGCCAAGGTAGAGAAGGACAACAACGGCTTCAAAGGCAAACGCGTCAGCGACGTGGCCAAGCGCAATGCCAGCCTGTTCATCACCTGGAAACCGGAGATGGGCTGGTACGCTGAAACCGGTTTGACCCTGGTGGGCGACCGTTATGCCGACAGCCTCAACACCGTGGTGCTGCCGGGCTATGGCCGTTGGGACGCACTGGCCGGGTTCCGCCAGCAGACGTGGACCGTCAGCGCGGCGTTGAACAATATTGCGGATAAAACCTACTACGCGTCGGCGACCAGTGTGGCGCAGATTCAGCCGGGAGAGCCGCGTAGCGTGGTGATGACCGGCACGTACAGCTTCTAGCGTTCAATGCAATTAAATGTGGGAGCAAGCCCGCTCCCACACTTTTAATCTCAGTATTCTGTTAGTTCTTCAACAGATCGCACAACGCGTGCACTTCGTCCTCACTGAACAACCCCACCGGGTAACGTTCGGTCATCACGCTGCGCAGGTCCGGCTGCTGCCGGAGTTGTCGCGAGCCGTTTTCCTTCAACCAGAGCGCCAGCGCATGGATCTCGTTGGCGTTGACCCGCAAAGGGTGGAACGTGCGCGTGTACATCGGGTTGATATCGGCGTTCATTTCAGCGCTCTCTCCTACTGCGTGAGCGGCTAACTTACTCAAGGTTTATGACAGAACCGCGCAGTCATCACCCTCGGGCCACTGTGCCAACACCGATACAAGAGCTATGCCAATGTCTTGCCTTCATAGGCCTGCGCGCACAAAAAAGCCCGCGGCCTTGCTGGGCTGCGGGCTGGCTGCTGGCTTATCGCCGCAGGTGAAACCAGGTGACACCCGGCTACCGTCACGACGCTGTTACAACTGCACTCAGTTTTTGTGCGGTGCTGGCTGCTGTTGGGTCAGACAGTGGATGTTACCGCCACCCAGTAACAGTTCGCGGCCTGGCACCATCACCACTTCGTGCTGCGGGAACAGGTCCTGCAGGATCGCCTTGGCCTGGCTGTCCAGCGGATCGTCGAAGCTCGGCGCGATGATGCCGCCGTTGACGATCAGAAAGTTGACGTAGGAACCCGCCAACCGCGCGGCAGGATTGCGTTCCTGGGTGCCGTCAACCGGGTCGACACCGGCGCACTCCTCTTCGGTGGCATACAGCGGCCCCGGAATCGGCATTTTATGCACTATGAAGGAGCGGCCCTGGGCGTCGGTGCTGTTTTTCAGCACGTCCATGGCCGCGTGGCAGCGCGCGTAGTTAGGGTCTTGCGGGTCGTCGGTCCAGGCCAGCAGGACTTCGCCAGGGCGCACGTAGCAACAGAAGTTATCCACATGGCCGTCGGTCTCATCGTTGAACAGGCCATCCGGCAACCAGATGATCTTATCCACCGCCAGGTTGGCACTCAGCACGGCCTCAATCGCGGCGCGATCCAAGTGCGGGTTGCGATTGCGGTTGAGCAGGCACTCTTCGGTGGTGATCAGAGTGCCTTCGCCATCGACGTGAATCGAACCGCCTTCCAGCACAAAGCCTTCGGTGCGGTACCGCTGGGCGCGTTCGATTTCGAGGATCTTGCCGCCCACCTGCGCGTCGCGGTTCCACGGCGAATACAGGCCGCCGTCAAAACCGCCCCAGGCGTTGAAGTCCCAGTTCACGCCGCGCACTTCGCCGCTGTTGTTGATCACGAAAGTCGGGCCGGTGTCTCGCACCCAGGCGTCGTCGCTGGACATTTCCACCACGCGGATGTTCGGCACATCCAGGCGCGCACGGGCATTTTCGTACTGGCCGGCGGATACCGCCACGGTCACCGGTTCGAAACGTGCAATGGCCTTGGCCACCGCTACATGAGCGGCCTGCGCCGGCTTGCCACCCAGGCGCCAGTTATCGGGACGCTCGGGCCAGATCATCCAGGTTTGAGTCTGTGGCGCCCATTCGGCGGGCATGTGGAAACCATCGGCGCGAGGGGTGCTGTGCAGGGTGGTCATGGCGATTAAGGCTCCGATGAGGGTATGGCCGACTTTATAACGGATAAAAATCGGCATTAATAGCGTAAAAAAGTCATAGATGACGAATATTACAGTGATTAATCGATAATAATCGGTCAACTACAGTTGTTCATCCAACACCTTCGACAGCATGTCGACGAAGAAGTCCACGCTGCGTCTGGACGTGACCATCGGCGGCTTGATCTTGAGGATGTTCAAATAGTCCCCCGTGGGCTGCATGAAAATCCCCAACTCCCGCAGGCGATCACACAGCAAGGTGGTTTCTTCGGTGGCCGGCTCCAGGGTTTGCCGGTTGCGGACCAATTCCAGGCCCAGGTAAAAACCGGAACCATGCACGGCACCCACCAGCGGATGACGGTGGATCAGGGCTTGCAACCTGGCCTTGAAATGCCCGCCAACCACCTGGGCGTTTTCCCACAGCTTTTCTTCTTCCATGACATCCAGCACCGCCATGCCGATCCGGCAACTCACCGGACTGCCTCCCGACGATGAGAAGAAATACCCCTCAGCCTCCAGCGCTTCGGCGATTTCACGCCGGGTGATCACCGCGCCCAGCGGTTGCCCGTTGCCCATGCCCTTGGCCATGGTGATGATATCGGGCACCACGCCCTGCTCTTCGAAGCCCCAGAAGAAATGCCCCATACGGCCGTATCCCACCTGCACTTCATCGGCGATGCACACGCCGCCGCGGGCGCGCACAAGCGCATACACCTGCTGCAAATAGCCCGGCGGCAACGAGATCCCACCGGCGTTGCCGTACACCGGCTCGCAAATGAAGCCTGCCAGCTGGCGTTTGCTCGCGGCAATTTTCGCCAGGTTGTGTTCCACGCTTCGTACGTAGTCAGGCGCACTGTCCTGCCCACGGAATTCGCCTCGATAGGTATTGGGCGCCGTTACCGGGTGCACCCAGTCCGGGCGGCTGCTCAATGCCTGGGGGTTGTCGGCGATCGACGTGGACACCGCATCCGCCGCCACCGACCAGCCGTGGTACGCCTCCAGCACACTGAGCATGTCGCGCCCGCCGCTGTAGGCCCAGGCCAGGCGGATCGCCAAGTCATTGGCTTCGGTGCCGCTGTTGACCAGGAACACCCGGTCCATGCCCTGCGGCGCCAGCGCCAAGAGGCGCTCGGAAAATTCGGCAATCGCGGCGTAGTGAAAGCGCGAGTTGGTATTGAGCAGCGACCACTGCCTCGCCGCCTCGGACGCCATGCGCGGGTGGCCATGACCCAGCACCGCGACGTTGTTGAGCATGTCCAGGTACGAGCGGCCCTGCATGTCGATCAGGTGGTTGCGCCAGCCGCGCTCGATGCGCGGCGGGTCGACGTAATAGTGCTTTTGCGAACGCGCGAAACTGGCGTCGCGGCGGGCCAGCAGCGCCTTGGGGTCCAGCTCGGGTTCGGCATCGCAGGCCAGCCCCAGCAGCGCCGCCGGGGAGGGGCATAGCGCCTGCCATGCCTGGGCTCGCGAAGGCGTGCAGAACAGGGGGGCCGGCAGATCGGTTCGGCACAGTTGCACCGTCAGCGGGCCTTCAACCGTAGCGATCACCTGGTGCTTGAGCACGGCGGCGCCTGGCTGCAGCAGCGCTTTGGCGCCCCACAACCGCACGTCGGAATCGCTGCCGTGCAGACGCAGTTCACCGTCCACGCCCGCACATAGGGTGCCCGCGAACGGAGCTTCGACGGCTGTACCCAACGGCACACGCAGTTCGACATGCAACGGGAAAGTCTCAGGTTCATCGAAGCTGTCGGGCCGGGTCCGCGATAACCGGTACTGTCCATAGCGACTGGCCGCCAGGCCGTGCACCGCAGCGGCCTCCTGCAACAAACGCTGGTCGATACCCGGTTGCTCCCAGTTACCCGCCTCGAAATGCGGGCTGAGCACACCCAAGTCGATCAGCGCGAACTCACGGCCCACCAGCCCCGGCATCAATGGCGCGAAGCCGTGACCGGCCACCGTTGCCGGCGCCAGCCCGACGCAGCCTAGAATCGCAGCCTCCATCAAATCGAACGGCATTGACATCGCTACATGGAAGATTTCCCACTCATGTTTGGCGTTTTTCAGCAGGTAGCTGTTATCCGGGTCCAGGCGTTGCTGCTGCTCGCTGCTCAACACCAGCACCGCTGCACGGGCGACGATCAGAGGCCACAGCGCCAGCAATTCTTCGTGTTGCAACGGTGTCACCGAGTGACAGGCCTGAATCGCAGGCAAGATGGCAAACGGATCGCCCTCGGCATGGTGCAGCAACGCGGCGCAGGTCACCGAGAGGTCGGCAATGCGCCAGGTGTGCACCAGATCGCCAAAATCGATCACACCCTGAATTTGCCAGTGACGCTGCGCATCGCGCTGCCACACGACGTTGTCATCGGTGATGTCCATGTGCACCGCCTGCCACGGCAGGCGTTCGGCCAGGGGGCGAATACGCTTGTCGACCTGCTCGGCCGCGTGTTCCAGCGCCTCGCGATGGGGCAGGTTTTCCAGGTTTGCCAGCAGATGGGTAATCAGTTCCCCGGCATGGCGCGGGTCCCATTGCAGGGTGCGCGCAAGCCCCGGATGCTCGAACCGCGCCAGCGCCTGGCTCATCCGCCCGCACAGGTCGCCAAACCCTGCGATCACCTCGCGGCTCAAGTGAGGCAAATGGGTCAACGGCTGACCGTCGATATAGTCCAGCAGCCGCACGTGCAGGGTTTGACCTCCGACGGTCAGGGTCAGCAGCTCCTCACCGGTCAAGGCCTTGATCACCCGCGGCACGCGCACCCCGGCGTGGGCCTGCAAGTCATTGAGCGCCGCATGCTGGGCCTGCAGTTCGACGGCGGCGTAGTCGCCCCGGCAGATTTTCAGGACAAAGCTGCCGCGCGAATTGTCGACTTTGTAATTGAGGTCTTGCTGGCTGCCCAACGATTGCAAGGGGCCAGTGAGGCCGTAATGCTGCTCAAGCAACTGAGCCGCCTGATCGGGACCTAATTGCGGGCAGGGTAAACTGGCGCGGTGGATCAGAGTGGCGAGCAACATGGAAGGTGGCCTCGGTTTTTTAGGGGTGTATATCGCCACTATTCAGGGGGTTTACGCAACCCCCTGGCATACCGCGCTTGCGCGGCTCTGTCGCACAACTCAAGCTATGCTCCACTCGCTTGATCTTCGTCTTAGGAAAAGGCCCTCCGACATGCGCATTCTCATCACCGGTGGCGCCGGTTTTATCGGCTCCGCCCTGATCCGTCACCTGATTCAACACACCGAGCACGAAGTGCTCAACCTGGACAAGCTCACTTATGCGGGCAACTTGGAATCGCTGGCCAGCATCGCGACCAACAGCCGGTATGAGTTCGTCCAGGCCGATATCATCGACCAGGCTACCGTCAGCGCCGTAATGGCGCGCTTCGAGCCCCAGGCGATCATGCATCTGGCGGCAGAGTCCCATGTCGACCGCTCGATTGACGGTCCGTCGGATTTTATCCAAACCAATATCGTCGGCACCTACAGCCTGCTGGAAGCCGCCCGGGCCTATTGGCATAAGCTGGCAGAGCCTGCCAAGAGCGCATTTCGCTTCCATCACATATCGACCGACGAAGTGTATGGCGACCTGCATGGCGTGGACGACCTGTTCACTGAAACCACGCCATACGCGCCCAGCTCACCCTATTCAGCCAGCAAGGCTGCGTCCGACCACTTGGTGCGCGCATGGCAGCGCACTTACGGCTTGCCGATATTGCTGACCAACTGTTCAAACAACTACGGGCCGTTCCACTTCCCCGAGAAGTTGATTCCGCTGGTGATCCTGAACGCTCTCGCGGGCAAGCCGTTACCGGTCTATGGTGATGGTTTGCAAGTCCGTGACTGGCTGTTCGTGGAAGACCATGCCCGCGCACTGCTTAAAGTTGTAACCGAGGGTGTAGTCGGCGAAACCTATAATATCGGCGGCCACAATGAGCAGAAAAACATCGACGTTGTACATGGCATCTGCGGCCTGCTGGAAGAATTGGCACCACAACGTCCGTCCGGTGTCGAAAAATTTACCGACCTGATCACCTTCGTCAAGGATCGGCCGGGGCATGATCAGCGCTATGCGATCGACGCCAGCAAGATTGAACGTGAGCTAGGCTGGGTTCCTGAGGAAACTTTCGAAACCGGGCTGCGCAAGACTGTGCAGTGGTACCTCGATAACCTGGAATGGTGCCGCAGGGTCCAGGACGGCAGTTATCAAGGTGAACGATTGGGCAACACCGACATGAAGGATCTGATTGCATGAAAGGAATCGTATTGGCGGGCGGCTCAGGCACGCGCTTGCACCCTATTACCCTGGGCGTGTCCAAGCAATTGCTGCCGGTGTATGACAAGCCGATGATCTACTACCCGATTTCGGTGCTGATGCTGGCGGGGATCAAGGACATTCTGGTCATTTCCACCCCGGTGGATTTGCCGCAGTACCGCAACTTGCTTGGGGATGGGAGCCAGTTTGGCGTCCGATTCAGCTATGCGGAGCAGCCGACTCCGGATGGCCTGGCCCAAGCATTCATAATTGGTGAGAAATTTATCGGCAATGATCCGGTGTGTCTGATCCTGGGCGATAACATTTTTCATGGTCAGCACTTTGGCGAACAACTGCGTGAGGCTGCGAAACGCCCGTCCGGCGCGACGGTATTCGGTTACTGGGTCAAGGACCCGGAGCGTTTTGGCGTGATTGACTTCGACCAAGAGGGACGGGCTCTCTCCATCGAAGAGAAGCCTCTCAATCCGAAGTCACCTTATGCAGTAACCGGTCTGTACTTCTACGACAACGACGTAATCGATATCGCCAAAGCAGTCAAACCTTCGCACCGGGGCGAGCTGGAGATTACAGACATTAACAATGCCTACCTCAAGCGCGGCGATCTCCATGTGGAGCGGTTCGGCCGGGGCTTCGCCTGGCTCGATACAGGCACCCACGATAGCTTGCTGGAGGCCTCGCTTTATGTGCAAACCATCGAACATCGCCAAGGCCTGAAAGTGGCGTGCCTGGAGGAAATTGCCTACCAGAACCGCTGGATTGACCGTAAGTATTTGCTGGAGCGCGCCAAATATTTTGGCAAGACCGGCTATGGTCAATACTTGTTCACCCTCGCAGGGGATAATCCATATGAATGTATCCGCCACTGAGTTGCCCGGTGTATTGATCATCGAGCCGAAGGTTTTTGGCGATGAACGCGGTTTTTTCTATGAGAGTTTCAATGCCCGGGACTTTGCCAAAGCCACCGGGCTGCAACAGCAATTTGTGCAGGACAATCACTCACGCTCGCAACAAGGCGTGTTGAGAGGCCTGCATTATCAAGTCGAGCACGCCCAGGGCAAGCTGGTGCGTGTTACCGCTGGTGAAGTGCTGGATGTAGCTGTGGATATCCGTCGCAGCTCACCGGCATTTGGCAAATGGGCCGGAGTGCGGCTGTCGGCGAACAATAGTCGCCAGCTGTGGATCCCCCCTGGGTTCGCCCATGGTTTTGTAGTGCTCAGCGAGTACGCCGAGTTTCTCTACAAAACGACCGATTACTACACACCTGCTGCCGAACGCTGTATTCGCTGGGACGATCCGGAGCTCAATATTGATTGGCAGCTCAACGGTGTCCCTACCTTATCCGCCAAGGATCAACACGGTAAAAGCCTCAGAGACGCGGATCTGTTTCCATGACGGCACACTTGAAAGTCCTCATCATCGGCCAACACGGCCAACTCTCCCGGGAACTGCAACAACGCCTCCAAGGCCTGGGCGAACTCATCGTGCTGGGCCGTGACCGACTCGACCTGGCCGACCCCGACCAGATCCGCCAGCAGATTCGCTCCCACCGCCCCGACCTGATCATCAACGCTGCCGCTCATACTGCTGTCGATCAAGCCGAAAGCGAGCCTGACCTGGCGTTTGCGATCAATGCCATTGGCCCCGGCGTGCTCGCCGAAGAAGCCAAAGCCCTGGGTATCCCGCTGATCCACTACTCCACCGACTACGTGTTCGACGGCAGCAAGCCGGCGCCCTACACCGAAGCCGACGCGCCGAACCCGCTGGGCGTCTATGGCCAGAGCAAACTGGCGGGCGAACAAGCGATTGCGGCCGTGGGCGGCGCGTACCTGATCCTGCGCACCAGTTGGGTCTACGCCAGCCACGGCAAGAACTTCCTGCTGACCATGCAACGTCTGCTGCAGGAGAAGCCGCAGATGCGCATCGTCGCCGACCAGATCGGCGCGCCGACCTGGGCCGGCAGCATCGCTGACAGCACGCGTGGGTTGATCGAGCGCTGGCGCGCCGGCGAACCGGGGCCATGGGGTGTCTATCACCTGACCGCCCAAGGCGAAACCTCGTGGTTCGGGTTTGCCACGGCCATCGGCGAGCATCTGCGCCAGCAGGGCAAAGCCTGCGCCGAGTTGGAGCCGATCCCCTCCAGCGCCTACCCGACGCCCGCCCAGCGCCCACTAAACTCGCGCCTCGATTGCAGTCGTCTGCAGCAGCAATGGCACGTCAGCCAACCGCAGTGGCAAGACGCATTGCGCGAGTGTCTTGCAGGGCAGCACTAGGCATAATGCGCCTGTACCCACAGGCGCCCGATTCCCATGACTCCACCCCTCCCACGTAGACCCCGCTGGCGCAGCCTCGCCCTGTTGGCGTTGTGCCTGGCACCGCTGCTGTGGCCGCTGGAGCACCTGGCCGAGCGCTATTACCGCAGCGAACTGGCCGGCCAGAACCGCCAGACCCTCGATCTGTACGTCGCCAACCTGCTCGGCACCCTGCACCGCTATGAAGTGTTGCCGCAAATTCTCGGCGACTTGCCGGCCCTGCGCACCGCACTGGATGCGCCTCAGGTCAGCACAAACCTGGTCAACGCCAACCTGCTGCTCAAGGACGTCGCCGCCCAGGCCGGGGTTGAGGTGATGTACCTGATGGACACCCATGGCAAGACTCTCGCCGCGTCCAATTGGGATAAACAAGACAGCTTCGTCGGGCGCAATTTCTCGTTCCGACCTTATTTCAGCGAAGCCATGGCCGGGCGCTTGGGGCGGTTTTTCGGGTTGGGCACCACCTCGGCCAAGCGTGGCTATTTCTTCGCCGCCGCCGTGCGCGATGGCGATACGATCATCGGCGTGCTGGTGGTCAAGGTCGACCTGGACCATACCGAAAGCCTGTGGGGCAACACCCCGGAACAATTGCTGGTCACCGACCATAACGGCGTCGTGATTCTCACCTCGCGCCCGCAATGGCGATTCCGCGCCACCCGGCCGCTGACCGCCGAAGAACGCCGCGCCATCATCGCCATCCAGCCCTACCCGACGCGCGACCCGCAACCATTGAGCCTGAGCAGCAGCGCCTGGCTACGTCAATCCACGGCCATCGCCGAGACCGGCTGGAACGTGGAGATCCTTGCGCCGCGCTCGCTGATCAACCGTCCGGTTCGCACGGTGGTGGCCGTGGGCGGCGCCACGCTGCTGGTGGTGATGCTGTTGCTGGGACTGATGATGCAACGCCGCCGTCATTACCTGGAGCGTATCGCCTTCGAAGCCAAGGCGCGCCGCGAGCTGGAAGCCCGGGTGGCCGAGCGAACCAGTGACCTGGAAGGCCTCAACCGCCGCCTGAAACAGGAGGTGCTGGAGCGCGAACACGCTCAGCAGGAACTGGTACGCGCCCAGGACGACTTGGTGCAGGCGGGCAAATTATCGGCGCTGGGCACCATGTCGGCGAGTATCAGCCACGAACTCAACCAGCCGTTGGCGGCGATTCGCAGCTATGCGGAAAACGCCGAGATCCTGCTCGACCACGAGCGCACCACGGATGCCCGGGGCAACCTCAAGCTGATCAGCGAACTGACGGGACGCATGGCCTCGATCATCGCTCACCTGCGCGCCTTCGCTCGCCGCGATCGGCATGCGCCGGAGAGCGTGGCCCTGCAACCGGCGCTGGACGATGCGCTGGCGTTGCTGGCCAAGCGACGCCGGTCAATGGAGGTGGAGCTGATCCGCGACTTGCCCGAGGCGACCCTTTGGGTGCAGGCCGGCGAAACCCGCTTGCGCCAGGTACTCGGCAACCTGCTGGCCAACGCCCTCGACGCTCTGACCGAAAAAGGCCCGCCGCGTAAACTCTGGCTGAGTGCCCAAACCACCGAGCAGGGCGTCAACCTGTACATTCGCGACAACGGCCCGGGCTTTTGCATGGAAGCCCTGGGCCGCGCCAGCGAGCCGTTCTACACCACCAAGACCCGCACCCAGGGCCTGGGGTTGGGGCTGGCGATTTGTGACACCCTGATGCGCGCGTTTGGCGGCGAATTGCTGTTTGCCAACCACAAGGAAGGTGGCGCGCTGTTAACCTTGAAATTGCGTGCCGGCTCGCCGGGCGTCAGTCTGCAACCGTCCGAGGACCGCAGTGTATGAGTATCGATAACCAGATCCAGGTGGTGTTGATCGACGACGATCCGCACTTGCGTCAGGCCCTGTGCCAGACCCTGGACCTGGCCGGCCTGAAAGTCCTCACCCTGGGCGAAGCCAGCGGCCTGACCGCGCGCCTGTCGCGGGATTGGCCGGGCGTGGTGGTCAGCGACATTCGCATGCCCGGCATGGACGGCCTGGAGCTGCTGGCCGAACTGCATGGCCAGGACCCGGACCTGCCGGTGCTGCTGATCACCGGCCACGGGGACGTGCCACTGGCGGTGCAGGCCATGCGCGCCGGGGCCTATGACTTCCTGGAAAAACCGTTCGCCAGCGACGCCCTGCTCGACAGCGTGCGCCGCGCCCTGGCCCTGCGCCGCCTGGTACTGGACAACCGCAGCCTGCGCCTGGCGCTCAGCGACCGCCAGCAACTGAGTACGCGGCTGGTGGGCCACTCGCCACAGATGCTGCGCCTGCGCGAACAGATCGGTGCCCTGGCCGCAACCCGCGCCGATGTGCTGATCCTCGGTGAAACCGGCGCCGGCAAAGAAGTCGTCGCCCGCGCCCTGCATGACCTGTCAAGCCGACGCAGCGGGCCTTTCGTGGCGATCAACGCCGGGGCCTTGGCCGAATCCGTGGTCGAAAGCGAGCTGTTCGGCCATGAGCCGGGCGCGTTTACCGGTGCGCAGAAACGCCGTATCGGCAAATTCGAGTTCGCCAACGGTGGCACGCTGTTCCTGGATGAAATCGAAAGCATGAGCCTGGATGTACAGGTCAAGCTGTTGCGCCTGCTGCAGGAGCGGGTGGTGGAGCGCCTGGGCGGCAATCAGTTGATCCCCCTGGATATCCGCATCATCGCCGCGACAAAGGAAGACTTGCGCCAGGCCGCCGACCAGGGCCGCTTCCGCGCCGACTTGTATTACCGCCTAAACGTCGCACCGTTGCGCATTCCACCGCTGCGCGAGCGCGGCGAGGATGCGCTCATGCTGTTTCAGCACTTCGCCGATGAAGCCAGCAGCCGCCACGGCCTGCCGCTGCATGAACTGCAGCCGGGCCAGCGCGCGCTGCTGCTGCGCCACAGCTGGCCGGGTAATGTGCGCGAATTGCAGAACGCCGCCGAACGCTTCGCCCTGGGCCTGGAACTGGCCTTGGATGCTACGCCGGATAATCCGTTGGCTGGTGTGCTGACGTCCACGCCGGGCGGTCTGAGCGAACAGGTCGAACAGTTCGAAAAGAGCCTGATCGCCGCCGAGCTGACCCGCCCCCACAGTTCCATGCGCAGCCTGGCCGAAGCCTTGGGCGTACCGCGCAAGACGCTGCATGACAAACTGCGCAAGCATGGCCTGAACTTCGCCAACCAAAGCGACGACGAATGACCGCTCCCACCCAAGAGGCCACCATGAGCCGCGACAGCCGTTACCTGGAATCCATCCTGCACCACGACATCCCCCTCACCCGGGAAATGGGCCTCAAGGTACTTGGCTGGCACCACGGCCAATTGCAGTTGCACCTGCCCTTGCACGCCAATATCAACCACAAGAGCACCATGTTCGGCGGCAGCCTGTATTGCGGCGCGGTGCTGGCGGGTTGGGGCTGGCTGCATTTGCAGCTGCGCGAAGAGGGTATTGAAGACGGACATATCGTGATTCAGGAGGGGCAGATCAGTTATCCACTGCCGGTGACGCGGGATGCCACGGTGGTATGCCAGGCGCCGGAAGAAAAGGTGTGGAAGCGGTTCGTGGCGACCTACAAACGCTATGGCCGTGCGCGATTGATGCTGGAGACGTGGGTCGTGAATGAGGACAGTGAGCAACGAGCGGTGACGTTTACCGGCCAGTACGTCCTGCACCGCTAGCCGCCACCACACAAAAAACATTGTGGGAGCTGGCTTGCCTGCGATAGCGGTCTGACAGTCACCATTTCAGCGACTGATCCACCGCTATCGCAGGCAAGCCAGCTCCCACAGGAAGTTTATGTCGGTCTCAGGATCGCGCCAGGCTCAGCAACCTTTCACGCCACACCGCCTTCGCCGGCAACGCCAAAAAGAACGGGTTCAACAACGATTCCCGCGCCGGGTAGCTGAACGGCTCGCCGCTCAGCTCCAACACTTCGCCGCCTGCCCCTTCCAGCACGCCCTGAGCTGCCGCAGTGTCCCATTGTGAAGTCGGCGCCAGACGCGGATAACAATCCGCACTGCCCTCGGCCAACAGGCAGAACTTCAAGGAACTGCCGATATTGGCCAGTTTCAACGCGCCCAGGCTCTCGCTCAGGCCATCGAGCAAACGTTCCTGCTCAGGGCTGGTATGCCGACGACTGGCCACCACGGTAAACGACTCGCCGGCGGCGGGTGCTTCGCGCACTTGAATCTGCTGGGGCGCTTGATTCACATCGGAGCGCCAGGCACCCAAGCCCGCGCCACCAAAGTAGCAGCGACCACTGGTGGGCATCGAGACCACGCCGAACACCACGCGGCCCTGCTCGATCAGGGCGATGTTGACGGTAAATTCTTCGCTGCCGGCGATAAATTCCTTGGTGCCGTCCAACGGGTCCACCAGCCACCAGCGTTGCCAGCCGGCGCGCACGCTCTGATCAATGTCGGCGTCTTCCTCGGACAGCACCGGAATGCTCGGGTCCAGCGCGGTCAGGCCCGCCAGGATCAGGTGATGCGCGGCCAGGTCGGCCGCCGTCACCGGCGAATCGTCCGCCTTGGAGGTCACGGCCACATCGGCGCGCCAGTAAGGCAATATTGCTTCGCCGGCCTGGCGTGCCAGTTCGATCACAGGGGCTATAAACGGGTGGCCCAGAAACAATTCGCTCATGCGCTAAACGCTCCTCGCTGGATCAACAGGTCTCGTACCAGGTACAGCGCGGCCAGGGCACGGCCTTCGCTGAATTGCGCGTTTTGCGCGAGCATCGACAGCTCGCGCAGGTTCACCCGCTCCACACGCATCGGCTCAGGCTCATCGCCTTCAAGGCGTTCTTCGTAGAGGTCGGTGGCCAGTACCACCTGGATTTTCTGGCTCATGTAGCCAGGCGACAGCGAAAGCTCAGTGAGGTGCTCCAACTGCCGCGCGCCGTAGCCGGCTTCTTCCTTGAGCTCGCGGTTCGCCGCCGCCAGCACATCCTCGCCAGGTTCGATCAGGCCTTTTGGCAGGGACACTTCATATTCGTCGGTACCGCCGCAGTACTCTTCCACCAGCAATGCATGGTCCGCATCGATCATCGCCACGATCATCACCGCGCCGTAGCCTGCACCGCGGCCCACCAGGCGCTCGTAGGTCCGTTCAACGCCATTGGAAAAGCGCAGTTGCACTTGCTCCACGCGGAACAAACGGCTACTGGCGACTATTTCGCGGGCGAGGACGGTGGGTTTCTGGCGCATAAGCGGCTCCTTGGCGTGATCGGGTTACTATACCGTGGCTTTTCCGATTGTCTGTGTCGGATATCTTTACTTACATGAGAACACCCCATGCCCTCTTTGCCCTGGCACGCCATCGATACCGTCCTGCTGGACATGGACGGCACCCTGCTCGACCTGCATTACGACAACCATTTCTGGATGGAACACCTGCCCCAGCGTTACGCCGAGTTGCACGGGGTAAGCCGCGCCATGGCCGAGCTGGAGTTGCAACCGCTGTTCGAGCGTAACGCCGGACAGTTGCAATGGTATTGCCTGGACTTCTGGAGCACGGAACTGAACATCCCGGTGCGCGAACTCAAGCTGGAGACCGCCCACCTGATCGCCCTGCGCCCCGACGCCGATACGTTTCTGGCGGCGATCAAACGCGCCGGCAAGCGCGTGATCCTGATCACCAACGCTCATCGTGATTCGCTGTCATTGAAACTGGAACGCATTGAACTGGCGCCGTATTTCGAACGGTTGATCAGCTCCCACGATTACGGTTTTGCCAAGGAAAACCCGCAGTTCTGGGACGCCCTGCAAGCCGACATCGGCTTCGATCCGGCGCGCAGCCTGTTTATCGACGACACCTTGCCGATTTTGCGCAGCGCTCGGGATTTTGGTGTGGGGCATTTGCTGGCGGTGAAAGAACCGGATAGCAAGAAGGGGCCGAAGGACACAGCTGAATTCGCAGCGGTTGGTGATTACCGAGATCTCATTGTCGGACTCTAACCCAATGTGGGAGCGGGCTTGCTCGCGAAAGCAGTGTGTCAGTCAATATATTGGGTGACTGATCCACCGCTTTCGCGAGCAAGCCCGCTCCCACATTCAGGCCTTCGTATTACTTGGGAATACGCAGCGTCTGGCCTGGATAGATCTTGTCCGGATGGGACAACAGCGGCTTGTTCGCCTCGAAAATCTTGTTATACAGATTGGCGTTACCGTACACCGAGAGAGAAATAGCACTCAGCGTATCGCCCTTTTTCACTACTACAAAAGTCGCAGCCTCCACAGCCGGGCCCGTTACAGTGATCTGATCATCCACACTGGCCACACCAGCGATATTGCCCAGCGCCAGCAGAATCTTCTCTTTCTCTTCCTGGGTGGCGACTTCACCGGTGACGGTGACCTTGTCGCCCTCTACGGTGGTCTGCACATTCGGATTACCCAGACCCACTTTGGCCACGTGTTCCTTCAACTGCTCACTGGCGTTCGCATTGCCCGGCGTCAGCAGGTCGATCAATTTCTCGCCGGCTTCCTTAACAAAGCTTAAAAGACTCATGGTGCGCTCTCCTTAGTAGTTGATTTCCAGTTGCCCAAGACTAGACCAGTCTTGTCAACTTGGGTTCCAGCCCGGCCAAAGACCCAAACGCGCTAGAATCCCCCCGCCATTGGAATAAGCCCTGGAGCGAAGATGGACATCAAACAGCTGAAATTCCTCATCGCCCTCGACGAAACACGTCATTTCGGCCAGGCGGCGGCGCGCTGCCATATCACCCAGCCCACGTTGTCCATGCGTCTGCGCAGCCTTGAAGAAGAACTTGATCTCCCTTTGGTCAATCGCGGCCAGCGCTTCGAGGGCTTTACCGCCCCCGGCGAACGGGTACTGGCGTGGGCACGAACGGTGCTGGCGGCCTATGACGGCTTGCAGGCCGAGGCGGCGGCGTGTCGTGGCAATCTGGTAGGTACGTTGCGTCTGGGCGTGGTGCCGCTGTCAAGTTTCGATCCTTTGGCGCTGATGCAGCAGTTGCATAAAGAGCACCCCAGCCTGCGTTTCGAGCTGTCGGCCCTCAGTTCCGAGCAGATTCTGGAGCAGCTGGCGAGCAATCGACTGGACCTGGGCGTGTCCTATCTGGAACGCCTGGACAGCGAGCGCTTCGACTCGCTGGCCCTGGGCGAAACGCGCATGGGTCTGCTCTACGACCAGCGCTTCTTCAGCTTCGGTGACAAGCCGCTGAGCTGGGAAGCGTTGATCGAATTGCCCCTGGGCATGCTCACCAGCGGCATGCACTTTCGCCAATCCATCGACCATAACTTCCACAGCCGCGGCCTCCACCCGCAGCCGCTGCTGCAGACCGATGCCGTCCATCAGTTGCTGCAAGCGGTTCACGGTGGCCTATGCTGCGCGGTGATGCCGCTGGATGGAGGCCTGGACGCCCTCACCGAGCACTTGCGCCTGCAACCCATTGAAAACGCCCAGACCCTTGCCCGCCTGGGGCTGATCATGCGTCGCAGCGCTCCGCGCTCGGCGCTGGCGGAAGCCTGTTTTGCGCTGTATGAGAAATTGCAAAGCGCGCCTTGATCGACGTCATCTATCGGTAGATCAGTACTGGCAATTAGACGCGACGCTTTGTCGCGCCTAGTCTAAACACTGATCAATCCGTCGGTGGTATTGCCCCATGAACGCCAAGCGCCCAACCTGCGCGGCGCCCGCTGTTGAAACGCCTGCGCCCGCCGCCAGCCAGAGCTACCAATATTGCAGTCTCGATCTCTCAGAATCCGCCAGCACAGCCTTGGCGGAAGAAGTGGCGTTGGCAATTGCCTATAACGACATCAGCCAGGCGGTGATGTTGGTGACGCCGACGGACCTTGAAGATTTTATTGTCGGCTTCAGCCTCGGCAGCGGAATTATTGCCGACGTCAGCGACATCTATGATCTCCAACTCAGTGGCGCGGGCTCTGCCCAGTACGCCCAGGTGCAGATTTCCAGCCGTGCGTTCTGGAACCTAAAGCAGCAACGCCGCCAACTGGCCGGCACCAGCGGCTGTGGCCTGTGCGGCGTGGAAGCGGTGCAGCAAGCATTGCCAGACCTTGAGGTATTGCCCGGCGCTCCGTTGCCTCCGGCGCAGTGGCTGGACGGCCTGCGCCAGCGCATCAGCGCGTTCCAACCCCTTGGCCAGCACAGCGGCGCCGTGCATGCGGCCGTCTTTATGAACGGTCAGGGGGAATTATTACTGGGCCGCGAAGACATCGGTCGGCACAACGCCCTGGATAAATTGATCGGCGCACTGATCCGCCAACAGATCCCGACCGAAGGCGGCCTGGCGATTGTCACCAGCCGTTGCAGCCTCGAATTGATCCAGAAAGTCCTGCGCGCGGGCATCCAGACCCTGGTCAGCCTGTCGTCGCCCACCGGCCTGGCCCTGCAATGGGCGCGCCGGCATAACCTCAATCTCATCCACCTGCCGCAGAAAAGTGCGCCGCGGGTCTACAGCCCCGCGATGGAGAACCAGCCGTGAGCAATCATCATCAAGCCGACCAAACCCCGACCCCGCGCTACAAGCCCTACAAAGGCCCGGCTGGCGGCTGGGGCGCGCTGATCAGCGTGGCGCAAGCCTGGCTGACCAGTGACAACGCGCTGAAAAACCTGCGCATGATGCTCAAGACCAACCAGAACGGCGGCTTCGACTGCCCGGGCTGCGCCTGGGGCGACTCGCCGGAAAGCGGCATGGTCAAGTTCTGCGAAAACGGCGCGAAGGCGGTGAACTGGGAAGCCACCAAGCGCCGCGTGGATGCGGCGTTCTTCGCCAAACACAGCGTCACCGCCCTGATTGCACAGAGCGACTATTGGTTGGAATACCAGGGTCGCCTGACCGAGCCAATGCGCTACGACGCCGAAACCGACCACTACACGCCCATCAGCTGGGATGCGGCGTTCGACCTGATCGGCAAGCACCTCAACGCCCTGCCCAGCCCGGACATGGCCGAGTTCTACACCTCGGGCCGCGCCAGCAACGAAGCGGCGTACCTGTATCAGCTGTTCGTGCGTGCCTTCGGCACCAACAATTTCCCGGACTGCTCGAACATGTGCCACGAGGCCAGCGGCGTGGCCCTGGCGCAAAGCGTGGGCGTCGGCAAAGGCACCGTGACCTTTGATGACTTCGAACACGCCGACGCGATTTTCGTCTGGGGCCAGAACCCCGGCACCAACCACCCACGCATGCTCGAACCGCTGCGCGAAGCCGTCAAGCGTGGTGCCCAGGTGGTGTGCATCAACCCGCTGAAAGAGCGCGGCCTGGAACGCTTCCAGCATCCGCAGCATCCGCTGGAAATGCTCACTAACGGTGACAAGCCGACCAACACCGCGTACTTCCGCCCAGCATTGGGTGGCGACATGGCCATCCTGCGCGGTATGGCCAAGTTCCTGCTGCTGTGGGAACGCCAGGCCCAGGCCGAAGGCAAAGAGGCCGTGTTCGACCACGACTTCCTCAATGAACACACCGTCAACGTCCTCGACTACCTGGGCCAGATCGACGACACCTCGTGGGATGAAATCGTCGCGCAGTCCGGCCTGACCCTGGTCGAGATCGAGCAAGCGGCGCGCATGTACGCCAAAGGCAAGAACGTAATCATGTGTTGGGCGATGGGCATCACCCAGCATCGTCACTCGGTGCCGACCATCCAGGAAATCGCCAACCTGATGCTGCTGCGCGGCAACATCGGCCGCCCAGGCGCCGGCCTGTGCCCGGTGCGTGGCCACAGTAACGTGCAGGGCGACCGCACCATGGGCATCAACGAACGCCCACCGGTGGCCTTCCTTGATTCCCTGGAGCGCCGCTTCCAGTTCCAGGTGCCGCGCACCAACGGTCACAACGTGGTGGAAGCGATTCACGCCATGCTCGAGGGTCGCTCCAAGGTGTTTATCGGCCTGGGCGGCAACTTCGCCCAAGCCACGCCGGACAGCACGCGCACCTTCGAAGCGCTGCGCAACTGCGACCTGACCGTGCAGATCAGCACCAAGCTCAACCGCAGCCACCTGATGCACGGCAAAGACGCGCTGATCCTGCCGTGCCTGGGCCGTACCGACATTGATATCCAGGCCGACGGCCCGCAAGCGGTGACGGTGGAAGACTCGTTCAGCATGGTCCACGGCTCCAACGGCCAACTGCAGCCGCTGTCGAAGCTGATGAAATCCGAGCCTGCGATCCTGGCCGGCATCGCCGCCGCGACTTTGGGCAGCAAACCGGTGGATTGGAACTGGCTGGTTGCCGATTACAGCCGCATTCGCGACCTGATCGCCGACACCATTCCGGGCTTCAAGGACTTCAACGAGAAAATCAAAAACCCAGGCGGCTTCTACCTGGGCAACTCCGCGGGTGCGCGCCGCTGGAACACGCCGTCGGGCCGCGCCAACTTCCGCCCCAATATCCTGCCCAAGGATTTGATCCACGAACGCACCCACGCCACGGGCCGCGTGCCGGACCTGATCATGCAATCGATGCGCTCCCACGATCAGTACAACACCACCATTTATGGCCTGGACGACCGCTACCGTGGGGTCAAGGGCCAGCGTGACGTGCTGTTCGTCAACGAAGCGGACATTATCCGCCTGGGCTTCAAGCCGGGGCAGAAGGCCGACATCGTGTCGCTGTGGGAAGACGGTCGTGAGCGCCGGGTGAAGGGCTTCACCTTGCTGGCATTTGATATCCCGGCGGGGCAGGCGGCGGCTTATTACCCGGAGGTGAACCCATTGGTGCCGCTGGAAAGCACCGGGGATGGCAGCCATACGCCGACGTCGAAGTTCGTGGCAATTCGCCTGGAAGCGGCGAGTGACAATGGCTTGATCATGGCCCGTTCGGCCTGACGGAAATCCGGGCACAAAAAAGGCCGCTTTTGCATAAAAGCGGCCGTTCCGAAGTAGATAAAGACTGGCCAAATCGACTTAAGTTCCTTAGCCAAAACAGTAAGTTAGCGAATTGTGTACAAGTCGTGCTACTGGTCGGATTTCTATTGTCACAATCTCGACACAGCCTCAGGATCGCGCCGTCATCCCCTTGAGGTTTCCCTTAATGAAGTTCTCCTCGATTCTCTTGTTGTCCCTTGGCCTGGTCAGTGGCGCAGCCATGGCCGGTGGCACCACCGAAGCCGGTGTAGGCGGCGCATTGGGCGGGGTAATTGGCTCGGTTGTCGGCCAGCAGATCGGCGGCAACACCGGCTCGGCCATCGGCGCAGCCCTGGGCGGCGCGGGCGGCAGTGCGGTGGGTGCGGACAAACGTAGCCGTGGCGAAGCCGCCATTGGCGGCGCATTGGGCGCGGCGGGCGGCAACGTGGTAGGCCGCAGCATGGGCGGTAACACCGGCAGCCTGATCGGCGCGGCCGCCGGCGGTGGTGCGGGTGGTGCGCTGGGCAATTACATGGGCAACAAGAGCGATGACGACGATCGCCGTTATCGTGGGCGTGACGACCGCCGCTACTACCGCGATGATCACCCAGGCCGCGGGCATGCCTATGGGCATCGCAAGAACAAGCATCACTACCGTCACCGGTAAGCTCACGACTTAACGAACACTGCATGACCCCTGTGGGAGCGGGCTTGCTCGCGAAAGCGGAGTGCCAGTCGCTGGATAAGCTGGCTGGCCCACCGCTTTCGCGAGCAAGCCCGCTCCCACATTCGGTCCGAGGTGTTTGTGGGATCGGGTCACACCACCAACCGCTGCAACGCCTCGCGCAACTGGCCCGCAATCGCCACCGGCCGGTTCGACCCTCGATCCACAAACACATGCACAAAACGTCCCGCCGCGCAGGCCTCTTCCTCGCCGGCCTTGAACACCGCCAATTCATACTGCACTGAACTGTTGCCCAACTTGCCCACCCGCAGGCCGATTTCGATGCGCTCGGGGAAAGCGATCGACGCGAAATAATCGCACGCCGAACTCACCACAAACCCCACTACTTCACCGTCATGGATATCCAGCCCGCCTTGTTCGATCAGGTAGGTATTCACCGCCGTGTCGAAGAAGCTGTAGTAGGTCACGTTGTTCACATGGCCATACACGTCGTTATCGTGCCAGCGCGTGATGATCGGCTGGAAGTGAGGGTAATCGGCACGTTGTGGCACTGAGTCAGGCATGGGCACCTCGGATGAAAGTGGGTTTACAGATCATTCAGATGGGCCTCGGCCCATTCGCGTACCTCGGCGTAGGGGTAGTCTTCCAGCACGGCGAAACCGGGAATGCCGCGCGCCTTCAACTTGGTGAACAACGGCACGCTGATACCGCCCAGAAATCGCGTCAGGCGTTCGGCGCCGGGCAACTCGCCGTTGTGCTCATGATGCCTGTGGATAAAATCACCGCACAGTGCCATAAAGTTTTTATCCACAAGCGGCGGCAGGCTCGGCGGCGGCGGCAAGCGCGCCACTTGCCCATGGCACACCGAGCAATGCCCGCAACGCTTGGGGGCATTTTCATCGCCAAAATATTGCGCAAGACGTTGCCCCAGGCAGTGCTCGGTGGCGAACAGATCAAGCATCGCGTGAATGCGCGCCACTTCCGTCACCTCGTGTTGCTTGAAGCCTGTGTATAACTCGGTGCTTAACACCTGTGCATCGAAGTCGGTATTCAGCAGGCTGTAAACCTCAGTCATCTGCTTGCTTTCCAGTTCGATCAGGCCCTGCTCCTGAAAGTAATCCAGCGCTTTTACCACTCGGTTGCGCTCGGCATTGTGCTGCTGATATAGCGCATCGAAATCCACCGTTGCCCAGGTTTTTGCGCGCTTGCACACTTGGATGATCGCCGCGACAAATTGCTGCCGCTCGCCGGAGAAACGGGCGAGCAAGGCCTCGGGTTCCACAAGGTACTTGAAGCGGTATTCGGCATAAAACGCGTAGCGCGGCGCGATCACGCCCTTGAGCTCCAACTGCACCAGCAGCGTTTTCAAGGGCAGTTCGCGAATATTGCTGTGGTCCGACAAAGACCTGAGCAAAAACTCCCACTGGCCCTCGCTCCGCGCAGCTTGCAACTCCTCCAGCACACGGCGAATACCTTCCTGCTCAGGCGTGTCGCCGTAGACAAAGTTTTCCAGCACATTGAGGCTGTCGCGGTTGGCCAGCACCAGACAGTCAGACGGCTGCCCATCCCGTCCCGCACGACCGATTTCCTGGCTGTAGTTTTCGATGGATTTGGGCAGGTCGAAGTGCACCACATTGCGGATGTCACTTTTATCGATGCCCATGCCAAACGCGATGGTGGCCACGATGCAATTGGAGCGCCCACTCATGAAGCGCTGCTGGATACCCTCGCGTTTGTTGTGGGGCAGCCCGGCGTGATAGGCCTCGGCCTGGATGCCATTGCGGTTCAAGTGCTCGGCAATCTGCTCGGCGGTTTTTTGCAGGGTGACGTAGACGATGCTGGGCTGGTTGGCCCGCTCGTTCATCCATTGCACCAGGCGCCGTCGCTTGTCCGCCCCACTGACCGGTTCGACCAGCAGGTTCAGGTTGGGCCGGTAGAAGCCCGTGGTGACGACATCGTCCGGCGCAATGGCGAACTTCGCCTGCATGTCGGCAATCACCTTGGGTGTCGCCGTAGCCGTCAACAGCAACGCCTGCGGGATATTGAACTGGCGTTGGTAGTCCGGCAGCTTCAGATAGTCCGGGCGGAAGTTGTGGCCCCACTCGGAAATACAGTGCGCCTCGTCCACCACCAGCAACGAGATCTGCACGCTTTGCAGGAAGTTTCGAAAGCGCTCGTTCTTCAAGCGCTCCACCGAAATCATAAGGATCTTCAGCTCACCGGAACGCGCGAGCGCCATCACGTCATTGGCGTCCTCTCGGCTCTGGGCCGAATCGATACTGCCTGCGCAAATACCGTGACGCTGCAAAAAGCCAAGCTGGTCCTGCATCAACGCCAACAGCGGCGACACTACCAGTGTCAGGTGCGGCAGCAGTACGGCGGAAAGTTGATAACACAGGGATTTACCCGACCCGGTCGGAAAAATGGCCGCCGCCGAACGACCGGCCAGCACGGCGCTGACCGTTTGTTCCTGGCCCAAACGAAACTGTGGATAACCAAAGACCTGCTGGAGGGTGTCGTGCATGGGCTGTCACTCCGTTGACCGCTGAAGGAATCAAAAACATAGATCAGCAATCGAAAAAAGGTCTTGGATAAACGCTACAAACTGATACAGAGAAAACCAGCACGTCCGCGCAAAAACGAAGACAGTAGCACGCTTGATCACTTACCCCGACAAGGAGTCGTACATGCCTCGCTGCTCGCTGTTTTCACTGCAACGCCTCATGGTTTTCTCATTGCCGTGGTTATTACTGGGCTGTGCCACCGCCCCGGTCCCTACCTCTACCGAGCCAGACACACGCCGGTTTGAAACCCCTGAATACCTCGCGCAAAAAGCCCTGCCCATCGTCAACGCGTCGTCTGTATACGCACGGGGAGGCACCGGCCAGGGAGTGAGCGTGGCGCTCATCGACTCGGGTCTCAACCACAGCCTGCCAGAGTTTTACGGGCGTGTGGCCGATCCGGGGTACGACTTTGTGAGACAACAGCAGGGCACCGTTGATATCAAAGGTCATGGCACCCAGATGGCCGGTATCCTCGCCGCGAACAAAAACGATCAGGGCATCCACGGCATTGCCTTCAACGCGCAACTCATTCCCATGCGGTTCGGGGACGACAAGGAACCCTTTTATTTCGACAGTGAAATCGCTCAGGCATGGAACCTTGCGTACGCCAAAGGCGCACGCATCTTCAGCAACTCATGGGCCAACCCCATAGAAGCCAATACCAACGAAGTTTCCATTTATGAACGGTTGATGGGCGACTCATTGGAGGTGGCCAAAAACCTGGTGGCCGCAGGTTCCGTATTCGTCTTTTCCACTGGCAATGAAGTCAAGCGTGAACCCCTTGCCGAACCTGGTCTTCCGGCGCTGGTGCCCGAACTGGAGAAAGGCTGGATAGCCGTCATGGCGCTCAAGAGCGACGGTACCGCCATCAATCTCAAATCCAATTATTGCGGCCTCGCGGCACGTTGGTGCATCGCGGTACCCGGCGGCGACGGCGGGGCGGGGTTGTTGACGACCAACAAGGACGGCAGCTACGGGCCAACAGCGGGCACCTCGCCAGCCGCCGCCTTGGTCAGTGGCGCCCTGGCTGCGTTACAGAGTCGCTTTCCCGAAATGACGCCGCAACAAGTGCGTGAACGCCTGCTCAGCACGGCTAATCGAACGGGGATCTATGCTGACAGCGAAGCCTACGGACGAGGCTTGATGGACCTGGACGCGGCTTCGCGCCGGTAGCCATTCACCAAACAGACAACGCGCCACTGGCGCGCGTTGTCGGTAGCACGTTTGCCACTGTCTATCAGCGGTTCTGCACTCGCTCAATTGCCGTGTCATACACCGGATTGGCCTTTTGTTCCTTGGCCAACTGGTAGTGACGCAACGCATCGGCGAACTGCCCCGCCGCTTCGTAGATGCGCGCGATGTTGTAGTAGGCGCCAGCCCGTACGGTCGCGGCATTCGCGCCGGTCGCCAGGGCGATGGCCTTGCGGTTGGCCCAGATCGACTCGGCGGTATTGCCCGCCTTCTGATACGCCAGGCCCAGGTTGCCGTAGGCCTTGCCGAATCCATTGTCCAGCTCGATGGCCTGGCGGAACAGGTCGATGGCCTGGTCAAGGTTCCCCGCCTGGTACGCCGCTTCGCCTTGAACGTTCAGACGTTTCGCATCGGTTTGGGCCGAAGAGCTGACCGCGACAGCGGTCACCGCAACACTGTCATCCAGTAACGGTTTGACTTCATTGAGCACATTCGCGGCATCCACCGTCACGCCGTTGAAGGTGTTGATGTCCTGGAAGTCGCCACTGCCGGTCATGCGGAACACGGTCCACAGGTTACCGCTGCGGTTTTTCGGCACGTAGTAGGTACGCACCAGGGACTGGCCCATGTACACGAACACCTTGGCTTCGCTGTTGGACAGTTGGCGCGAACCTGGATTGTCACCGTTGCTGTAGTCATGCACGGCGTAGACGTAGCTTTCGCCGTAGTGCTTCTTCTGCAGGGTGATGGTTTCCGGGCCGTAGCTGTCGGTGTCATCCACGTCCAGTTCGGCGTCGTCGCCCTTTTGACTATCGAAGTAGATGTTGTTACCGGGGAAAATCATATGGGAGTCGAGGTCTGCCGGGGTTTTGCCCCAGCTCAGCACCACGCGCAGGCCGTCGAGGTTTTCCATCACCGGGCTGATGGCGTAGGTCATGCCTTTGCACGGGCACTTCACCACCAGGTTGGAGTAGCCGGGCTTCTTGATGATCAGCAGGCTGGTTGCATCATCTGCGGCTTCGCTGGTGAGGGTCACCTGACCCTGGGCATTGGTGCGGCCCACTACGTTCTGTGCGCCGTTACGTTGCAACAGCACTTCGGCGTCGGCGATTTTCTGGTCCTTGACCACCGCACTGAGCACCTCGATCGGCAATTGCTCGGCCTGGACCGAAAAAGCCACCGCACACAATGACATCGCTGAAGCGATACGCAGCAAACCCATGCTCAACTCCCTTTAAGTAGTGGGCGGAATCGCCCTACAAGATTTTGCGGTGAAACATACGCTGAATTCGGAGCTCTGGCGGTTTTTTTATAAAGAATGTGACGTGGTTATAGCGAACACTGGCTGCACGATGAAACCAGCCTTTGTTTTGGAGACCTGCGCCGTGGAAGAGATGACGTTTAAGCAGAAACAGGCTTACTACAAGCAGATACAACGCTCCAACTATCTCGCCAGCTTGCGTCTGGCAGGCTTCGACACCAAACCGTCCGATGTCGACAGTGCGCTGCCAACCCGAGCCACGGTCCTTGCCAGGTACCTGCGTTGCGGACTCGAAACCTCCATCAGCGCGCGGCTTGAACCCCAGGGATTGGTGACGCAGAGCGTCACGGGATGCATTCCCACGCAGGAGCGTGGGAATGATCGGAGTAGCGAGCACTGATCACCCGCAGTTAAACCATCTGTTTATTGCCCAAGAACACACTCACTTCTAAGGTTCGTTCCGTCGCTGCCAAATCAGCGGCCGGGTTTGGTCACCCAGAAAACAGCACACATAAGTGCCATTGTTTGTTCTGCGAACGTCTATCGTCTCGCATTGCAGTGCTATGGCGGCTGTGTGGGGGACGTCTTCGGACGTGCCGGTGCTGTTTCCGGTTGGCCAACCCGCGCACAGTCCGCCACCCACCGTTTGGCCACGGTGATGTCGGTTACTTAACAGCAAACCGAGTACCTTCACATGCAAATACCTGAAACGATGGACCGCTATCGTCAGCTACGCACCAACTTCACCGACACCCACCCACTTCTCATCGACACCGAAGCCAAAGCCGAAGACATCCAGTCTGCCGCCCACCAACGCATCCGCGCAGCCACGGACTTGCTCGAAACATTCTCCTGCCTGACCTTCGAACACGCCGACCTCAAAGACATTTCCCACATTATCAATGCCTTGTACATGCTCGTTCAGGACGGCTGTGATTTGCTGGAAGCCGCGCAACACGTTCAGCTGCAACCGGCGCCCGACAATCCAACACAAACTAACCAGACACACAGCTAACCCTGTGGGAGCTGGCTTGCCTGCGATAGCGGAGCATCAGGCGACATGTTCATACCTGATCCTCCGTCATCGTGGGCAAGCCAGGCTCCCACATTTGCCAGTTCAGCCTTCCAAATCAGCATCAAGCCGTAAAACTGTAAGAAGCCGCCAAACGGCGCGTCGTCCATTTCTGAAACAGCCTAAAACACTCGTCTAGCCCTCTACAAATACCAGTTTTCCTGGCCGAGACTAGACCCCCTTCAACTGCCCCGACAAAAAACCGTGAATATCGAAAGGACTCAATATATCGCCCACTATGGCATCACTTTCACGGTGCTTCGACTCACCGTGATGCCAAACAATCGACAAGAGCTAGCCACTCTTTGCTTACTGGAAGCAAAAGCATCAGCGATAGAGGTCCGCTTGCGACTTCAGAGGTTGTACGAAAAGATGCTCGCCCGAGACCTACCTTGCGTCATGACAGTGGTCGTTTCAAAGCCATTGACCAGGAAGCAGGCAGATAGCTTGAACAATCGAAACAACCTCATCAAAGAAATCATTTCTGGTGCAGTTGCAGCCCCTGTCGGGACCATATCCAGCAAAGCAGAATCGATAGTCGAGAATGCTGTCAGCGATTTGATTTCTCGCGCGCTTCGAAACTTTCATAGCGCAGACATCATCATTGGCCTGGATGCTCAGGTCAGTGGTGGCATAGGCCCGCAGCGCTCAAGCGTCTCAATGCATGTGTACTCAGATGAACCTTAATCAATGGCTTTACCTACAAGCTGCGCTGTTATTCGCTCTCCATCTACTGCTGTATTACAAAATCACTGACTGCACGTTAAGAAGGCGTTTCGCAATTACCTTCATCGTAACGGGACTGGCTCTGTTGGTCTGGCTGCCCTACGTCGCCATTATCCTGAACATCCAGCTCCTTCCCTTGGCCCTGTTCTTGATAGGCTTGGCACTCTTCATCAGCCGAAACAAATACCGCCTAAAGCGCAACAGCCCCCCCCACCCACTCCTGCGTGCCCCCACCATGAACCTCACCCCCGACTTCCCCCAAGACCCCGTCATGCAGCAACTCCTGCAACTGTTGCACGAAGAAATCGGCCTGCCGAAACACAAGACCCTTCGCCTGCAGACCTCGCTGAACTTCGACCTCGGGTGCGATGGCGCTGAGGCCAAGCAAATGATGGAAGCGCTGGAGCAGGAATTTGCACTCGACCTGGGGGACTTCGACACCTATCGTTACTTCAACCCACCGGTGTTTGATGTGTTTCTCAAACGTAGGGCCAAGGGGCGCGGCGAAAAAGTGCCGCTGACCATTGGAATGCTCTACCTGGCGATCAAGACGCACAGCTGGGATACGCAGACGCTGGAAAACCTGAGCTGAGCGAATACAGATTTCGAACTCACTAAAGGCCAAATGTGGGAGCGGGCTTGCTCGCGAATGCGGAGTATCAGTCGCCGAAAAGGTTGGCTGACGCACCGCATTCGCGAGCCCGCTCCCACATTTTGAAGCTGCGCTAACCTGGCCAGCCGCGTACACAATAAGGACTGACATGGACGTAACAATGGGCCTGCTGGCCGCCCTGCTCTGGGGCGGCACGGACTTTCTGGTGGGCCTCAACGCCCGCGCCGTGGGCGTTAAACGCGCGGTTTATTTCGGACAGGCGCTCGGCTTTCTGATCATGACCCTGCTGCTGGTCATCCTCCCCAGCTTCCTGTTCAAATCCCTCGATGCGCCGCTGAGCGTATGGCTGCTGGGCATCGCTGCCGCCCTGCTCACCGTCTCCGGCGCCCTCGCCCTGTCCAAGGCCTTCGCCCTCGGCAAAGCCGCCATTGTCGCGCCGCTGGTAACGTCCTACGGCGTAGTCACCACATTGCTGTCCTGGGCCAGCGGCGAACACATCGGTTTGACCCAACTGGGCTGCATCGCCCTGTGCATGATCGGCGTAATCCTCTCCAGCCTCCACAAGGACAACGGCGTACCTCACAACAACCCACGCCTGTCCATCGCCTACGCCATGCTCGCCTCGCTGCTTTATGGCACCAGCTTCTGGCTGCAAGGGCGCTACACCCTGCCGGCGCTGGGGCCGATCACTATGTTGTGGTTGGGTTACCTGGTGGGCCTGTGCGTGCTGGTGGTGATGGTGTTGAAGATCAAGGACGGCCTGAAGATCCCGCCGCTGAAAAACTGCGCAACATTGACGAGCGCCAGCTTGATGAACCTGGGCGGTTTTTCGGCCTTTTCGTGGGGGGCGATGACAGGGTCGGTGGCAGTGGTGACAGTGATCAGTACGCTGTCGGGTGGAATTGCAGCGATTATGGGGTTTGTATTTTTCAAGGAGCGCCTGTCGGCGGTGCAAGTGCTGGGAGTCGTGCTGGTGCTGCTCGGCGCCGTGGTCTTACACGTCGCCAATTAAGTTGCCGAGCACAAAAAAGCCGCCTGCAAGAGGCGGCTTTCTCACAACGCTCGAACCTTACAACTTAGGCCCAGCAGCCTTGATCGCCTCACTCACTTCAAACTTCTTGAAGTTCTCGATGAACAACCCGGCCAGCGCCTTCGCCGCTTCATCGTAGGCAGCCTTGTCGGCCCAGGTGTTACGTGGGTTCAACAGACCCGTCTCAACGCCCGGCACAGCCAATGGTACGTCCAGATTGATGGTATCAAGGTGCTCGGTCTCGGCACCGATCAACGCGCCGCTCTGGATCGCTGCGATCACGCCGCGGGTAGTCGGGATGTTGAAGCGTTTGCCAACGCCGTAGCCGCCGCCGGTCCAGCCGGTGTTGACCAGGTAGACCTTGGAGCCGAAGCCGCGGATGCGCTTGATCAGCAGCTCGGCGTATTCGCCGGCCGGGCGTGGGAAGAACGGTGCGCCGAAGCAGGTGGAGAAGGTCGACTTGATGCCGCCGCCGGAACCCATTTCGGTCGAGCCCACCAGTGCGGTGTAGCCGGACAGGAAGTGGTAGGCCGCTTGTTCTTCGCTGAGGATCGACACGGGCGGCAGTACGCCAGTCAGGTCGCAGGTCAGGAAGATCACCGCGTTTGGCTCGCCGCCCAGGTTCTTCTCGGAACGCTTGGCAACGTGCTCCAGCGGGTAGGCGGCGCGGCTGTTCTGGGTCAGGCTGACATTGGTGTAGTCGGCGTGCCCGGCCTCGTCGATGACGACGTTTTCCAGCACGGCGCCGTGCTTGATGGCTTTCCAGATGACGGGTTCGTTCTTCTCGGACAGGTCGATGCACTTGGCATAGCAACCGCCTTCAATGTTGAACACCACGCCTTCGCCCCAGCCGTGTTCATCGTCACCGATCAGGTAACGGCTTTCATCAGCGGACAGGGTGGTTTTGCCGGTGCCCGACAGGCCGAAGAACAGGGTCACGTCGCCGGCTTCGCCGATGTTGGCGGCGCAGTGCATCGGCAGTACGTCGGAGGCCGGCAGCAGGAAGTTCTGCACCGAGAACATGGCTTTTTTCATTTCACCGGCGTAACGCATGCCGGCGATCAGCACTTTTTTCTGGGCGAAGTTGAGAATCACGCAACCGTCGGAGTTGGTGCCGTCACGCTCTGGCACGCACTCGAAGTTGGCGACGTTGAGCACTTGCCACTCTTCACGACCGGCCGGGTTGTACTGGGCCGGGTTGATGAACAGGCAGCGACCGAACAGGTTCTGCCAGGCGGTCTGGGTGGTCATTTTCACGGCCAGGTAGTGGTCTTCGGAAGCCCCTACGTGAACATGGGAAACGAAGTGCTCTTGCGCATTGTTGAACGCTTCTACACGGCTCCACAGGGCATCGAACTTGTCGGCCGGGAACTTGCGGTTGATCGGGCCCCATGCGATTGCGTCCTGGGTAGTCGGCTCTTCGACGATGAAGCGGTCGACCGGCGAACGACCGGTGCGGTGACCGGTTTCTACGACCAGCGCGCCAGTATCGGCAAGCACGCCTTCACCGCGCTGCAGGGCTTCTTTGACCAGATCGTCAACACTCAGATCGGTGTATACGGCGTTATTGGCTTGCGTCATGAGGTTCCCCGTCGGCCTGTGGCCGAGTGCTCCAAACGTTTTGTAGTAGAAAGTTGCACACTACTACCGCGAAAAAAGTGGGCCGGATTATGCCAGAAAAGCCCAAAAAGAGTAGGGCCCTCCCGTCAGAACGCCTCTAATCCGGCATTTGGCAGGTGATTTACCTGTGCTTAAACGTTTTAGTGGCGGGTGTCGGAAGGGGTGTCGATGCCTGCGCCAGCGAACAATTGGGCTACATCGGCCGCGTCGAACAGGTAGCGCTGGTTGCAGAACTGGCAGTCGATCTCGATGTGACCACCGTGTTCAATGACCAACTCCTGCGCATCTTCCAGGCCCAGGCTGACCAGGGCATTGGCAGAACGCTCGCGCGAGCAGCTGCAATTGAAGCGCAGACCCTGCTCGTCAAACAGGCGCACAGCCTCCTCGTGATACAGGCGATGCAGAATGGTTTCGTTGTCCAGGCCCAGCAGTTCTTCGGCGGTCAGGGTACCGGCCAGGGCGGTCAGCTTGCGCCAGCTATCGGTGCGCTCATCGTCGTCCTTGATGCGGTCGGCCGGCAATTGTTGCAGCAGCAGGCCGCGGGCGCGCTTGCCGTCGGCGTTGAGCCAGAACTTGGTGCCGACTTGCTGGGACATCACAAAATAGTTGGTGAAGCAGTCCGACAGGGTCTCGCCGTCGAGGTCGACGATGCCCTGGTAGCGCTGGCCTTCCGTCGGGTCGACCGTGATTGCCAGCACACCGTCGGCCATCAGGTCGGCCAGAGTAGCGTCAGGTGCGATCCGCTCGGCGTCGTAACGGGCCAGGCCACGGATTTCACGCTCGCTGGAGCACTCGATCATCAGCATCGGCACCGGGCCTTCGGACCGCGCCTGCAGGATCAGCAAACCGTCGAATTTCATCGTGCCTACCAGCAACGCAGCCGCGGCCATCAGCTCACCGAGCAGTTGCGCGACCGGCTCCGGATAGGCGTGCTTGGCGAGGACTTCGGCATAGCTGCGCTCCAGGGAGACGAGTTCGCCGCGGGCGTCGTTCTCGTCGAAGATGAAGCGTTGGGTGAAGTCGGTGTCCGGTAGATCAGTCATAGGTCTGGGTATCTGAATTGATGACAAAATGATTACAAGGTTTATAGAATTAAACGCTTTAGCACCTTTTTGGTGCGGCTTTCTAAAGCAGTGGAGACAGTTTATGAACAATCCGGGTTTGTTCCAAGCCAAGTGGAACCTCGGGGGATGGGCCTGTTGCAATCTACTCGCTATCGGGCTGCTGTGTTTTTGGCTGTGGCCCACGGGCCAGATGCTCTGTGTGACTTTCGACGAATGGCTGTTCCACCTGCTCAATGACCCGCTGGCGAGCAACTCCACATGGCTGAATGTGTGGGCTGTGGCCAGTTTGCGACCGTTTGACGCGGCGGTCGGTGTGATTCTGCTGGCGCTGTTGATCCGCGGCGACTGGGTATTCCAGGCCGTTCAAGTGCGCCAGGCGCTGTTAGGTTTTGTCGGCATTCTGTTGCTGCTGCTGTTTATCCGCATGCTGTTTTCCAAATTCGCGGCGCATATGGGCTGGCAACACAGTAGCCCATCGATGATGATCAGTGGCGCGGTCCAGATGAGCGACTACTTCCCCGGGCTGGAGAAAACCTGGGAGTTGAAGGACCGCTCGAGCCAGAGCTTTCCTGGCGATCACGCTTCGGTATTGCTGATCTGGGGTATGTTCATGTCGGTGTTCGCCAAACGCATCGGCCAGGTACTGGTGATCTGGGGGCTGGCACTGTTGTTCATGATGCCGCGCCTGGTGGCTGGGGCTCACTGGGGGCAGGACGATTATATCGGCGGTGTGTTGCTGGCGCTGTTGGCGCTGGGGTGGGGGTACTACACGCCGTTTGCGGCGAAGGTGTCGCAGGGGTTATTGCGGGTGACGGCGCCGGTGTTTGGGTTGCTGGGGAAGTTGCCGGTGGTTGGGCGTTTGAGTATCGTGCGCATTAGCACCTAACGCCGAAGGTTCAATGTGGGAGCGGCGGTGCGACGATTCGACTTGCTCGCGAAGGCGGTGTGTCAGTCAGCACATGTGTTGACTGATACACCGCCTTCGCGAGCAAGCCCACTCCCACATTTGATCTGCTTTTGGCTGGAGATTGGTGGCACTCATTCATCATTGCCGCTGCCACGAAACTTGAACAAATCGCGGCGTTGTTTCTTGCTCGGCTTGCCGTCAGTGGTCATGCCCGTGGCGCCCGCCTTGCGCATGGCGGCCGCGTTTTCGCGCTTGGCGATACTGGCCTCGGTCTCTGTATAGAGCGCCTGCGCCTCGGGCGCGCCCCGACGAACAATGGAAAGTGCCTGGACCACAATGGTCTTTTCGTCAAAACCTGTACGAATCTGAAACTCATCGCCGACACGTGGCTCTTTGCCCGGCTTGCAGCGCTCGCCACGATGATGCACCTTGCCACTCTCGATCGCGGCCTTCGCCAGGGCACGGGTTTTATAGAAACGCGCCGCCCACAGCCACTTGTCCAGACGGACCTTTTCTTCCTCTTGCTGCTTTTGAACCACTTGAATTCCTCGCTCTGAAAAATGTCGCAACTTTACCGTTGAACCCCTTCGACGCATAAACCCCAAGGCTCACCTAAGATACGCCAGGTAGCACCCTGTTTTTCGCGAGGATACGCTGTGACCGACTTTCCCGTTTCACTCACCTCGCCTGACGGGCGTTGCGTGGGTTGCCAGCAAAGCGAGCCCCTGGGGTTCGATTTTGCATTCGCGTACCAGCCTATCGTAGACCTTCGGGACCGGTCGATCTTTGCCAATGAAGCCTTGGTGCGCGGCGTCGGCGGCGAAGGCGCAATGTCGGTGCTGCAGCAGGTGAATTCAAGCAATCGTTACCGCTTCGACCAGCGCTGTCGCACCCAGGCGATTGCCGGCGCCGCGGCCCTTGGGATGCAAACCCATCTGTCCATCAACTTCATGCCCAATGCGGTGTACCGCCCGGAGCTGTGTATCCGCAGCACCCTGGAGGCGGCGCGTGCGCATAACTTTCCGCTGGACCGGCTGATTTTCGAGACGCTTGAAACCGAGCATGTAGATAACTATCGCCATTTGACGAATATTCTGCGTGAATACCGCGAATTCGGCTTCAAGACCGCCATCGACGATTTCGGCGCGGGCTATTCGGGGCTGAACCTGCTGGCCGATTTCCAACCTGACTTGATCAAGCTCGACATGGCGCTGATACGCGATGTCGATCAGGATCGTGTCCGTCAGGTCATCGTTCGGGGGATTGTCACAATCTGTGAGCAGTTGGGGGTTACTGTCATCGCCGAAGGCATCGAAAGTGCCGGCGAGCGCGACTTCCTCTCCGACTGCGGAATATTTCTGATGCAGGGCTACTGGTTCGCCAAGCCTGCATTCAAAGCCCTGGCCGACGTGACACCAACGGCTTGGGCGAACTGACCGGTTATCCATATTGAAGACATTTGACCATTTGACCGTCGTGGGTCTGCGTGAGTGGGTGGCACTTCCCGACTTGGGAGTCGCGGGCCTGCGCGCAAAGATCGACACGGGTGCCAGCACCTCAAGCCTGCACGCTACCGACATCGAGCCCTTTGAGCGCGATGGCGAAAAGTGGGTGCGCTTCACCGCGCACCTGGGCAGCATCGTGCAGTTGCGTCATCGCCGCTGCGAAGCGCCCCTGGTGACGATGAAAACCATCAAGAGCTCCAACGGCCATGCGCAGGTGCGCTATGTCATCAGCACCACGCTGGCCTTGGGCGACCGGGTATGGCGGGTGGAGTTCACCCTGGCCTGCCGCAAGGCCATGCGCTACCGCCTGTTGCTGGGTTCCAAGGCATTGATTGACGGCCAACTGGTAGTCAATCCCGGCATCAAGTACGTTCAAGACAAGCCGGTGTTCCCGGTCTCTACTATTTCTGCCCCAGGTGCTGCATGAAGATTGCTGTGCTGTCGCGAAACCCGCGTCTGTATTCCACCCGCCGCCTGGTTGAGGCCGGCACTGAACGTGGCCACGAAATGGTGGTGATCGACACGTTGCGTGCCTATATGAACATTGCCAGCCACAAGCCGCAGATTCACTACCGGGGCAAGCCGCTGGAGGGGTTTGATGCCGTGATCCCGCGCATCGGCGCTTCGGTGACATTTTATGGCTGCGCGGTGTTACGCCAGTTTGAAATGATGGGGGTATTCCCCCTCAATGAGTCGGTGGCGATTGCCCGCTCACGGGACAAGCTGCGCTCGCTGCAGTTGCTGTCGCGTCGGGGTATCGGCCTGCCGGTGACCGGCTTCGCCCACTCCCCCGATGACATACCCGACCTGATCGAGATGGTCAACGGCGCGCCGCTGGTGATCAAGGTGCTGGAAGGCACCCAGGGCATCGGCGTGGTGCTGTGTGAAACCGCGACGGCCGCGGAATCCGTGATCGAGGCGTTCATGGGCCTCAAGCAGAACATCATGGTGCAGGAATACATCAAGGAAGCCGGCGGTGCGGATATTCGCTGCTTCGTGGTGGGGGACAAGGTGATCGCAGCGATGAAGCGCCAGGCCAAGCCAGGGGAGTTCCGCTCCAACCTGCACCGCGGCGGCAGCGCCAGCCTGATCAAGATCACCCCGGAAGAACGCATGACCGCGCTGCGGGCGGCCAAGGTGATGGGCCTGGCGGTGGCGGGTGTGGATATCCTGCGCTCCAATCATGGGCCGCTGGTGATGGAAGTAAATTCGTCGCCGGGTCTGGAAGGGATCGAGACCACCACAGGGAAGGATGTCGCGGGGATCATCATCCAGCATCTGGAAAAGAATGGCGGGCCGAATATGACGCGGACCAAGGGCAAGGGCTGATACGCGGCAAGCTTTGGCACACTGCAAAACCAATGTGGGAGCGGGCTTGCTCGCGAAAGCGGTGGGTCAGTCGATATTTCTAGTGACTGACACTCAGTATTCGCGGGCAGCCCGCTCCCACATTTGATATCTGTTGTTGATTAGACCGCGTCTCTAGGCAACATCAAGCCCAGCGGCAACCTCACCCTAGCCTCCAGGCCGCCTTCCTCGCGGTTGCGCAGCTCGACATTGCCGCCATGCATCGAAGCAATCCGCCGCACGATGGCCAGGCCCAGGCCAGTGCCCTTGCCTCCCCGGGCACGGTCGCCACGGGTGAAGGGGTTGAAGATGCCTTCCAGCTCGTCCGGGTCGATACCCGCGCCACGGTCCATCACGCTCAGCACCACATAGGGCGCGGCACTGTCGCCGGACACATACGCCGCCACTTCCACATCGGACCCCGCGTGGTGCAAGGCGTTACCAATCAGGTTGTTCAACAGGCGCTTCATCGACACCCGACGCAACGCAAACGGTTGGATCGGCTCCAGGCGCATGCGCACCTGCTCACCGTTCTGGTTGTAGGGCGCCACCACCTCACGTACCAGGTCCGTCAGGTCGACCTCTTCCACCACTTCATCACGGCCATCGCGGATGAACGCCAGGAACTGGTCGAGGATAGCGTCCATGTCCTCGATGTCGCGGACCATGTCATCGGTGAGGTCGGTATGGTTGCCCATCAACTCCAGTGACAGACGCAGTCGCGTCAAGGGTGTGCGCAAGTCGTGGGAGACCCCCGCCAGCATCAGCTCGCGTTCGCGACCGGCCTGTTCGACATCCTCCGCCATCTGGTTGAACGCACCGTACACCTCGGTCATCTCGCTGGGCGTATCACTGACCGGCAGGCGCACGCTGCGGCCCTGGCCTAACTGGCGGGCGGCAAAGACCAGACGTTTAAGCGGCTGGTTGAGTTGACGCACGAAAATCCAGGCGGAAGCGGTGGAAAGCAAGCCGATGGCCAGGAACCAGCCCAGCACGTTCCAGATCTTCTGCCCACGCAACGGGTGGGGATACAGCGGCACCTTGATCCAGGCATCGCCCAGGCTCGGCGCCCTCACCCACAACGCAGGCGAAACATGCATGCGCAAGCGGACTTCGGTGTCCTCTCCGAGCTCTGCCTGCATCTGGCGCTGGTAGATCTCGCTGTAGGGCCAGTGCTGCTCACCCTCGGGCACTCCGGCGCCGTCGACCCGAATCAGGGTGGAGGCCTTCGCCACCTTCTCGCGATTTTCCTCGTCAACGGCCCAGTAGGCACGCAGTGTCAGGGCAACACCGTGGCTGTACTGTCGATCCACCAGCACGTCTTCGTTCATTAACAGATAAACCAGCGTGAGTGCCTTGGAAAACAGAACGACGATCAGCACCAGCCAAAGGGTGCGGGAGAAGAAACTTTGCGGGAACCACAGCGGGGTTTTCATGAGGACAGCTAAATACCTTGAGAAACGAGCGGCGCTCGCACAATTGCAGACGCCGGACATCCCGTCGACCCTTATGGAGTCAGACGCCGGGATGCCCGCCGTGCAAATCACCGGTCAACTGGTTTTATTGCCATCCGGCACGAACACATAACCCACGCCCCATACTGTCTGGATGTACCGTGGCTTGGACGGGTCGGGCTCGATCATCCGGCGCAGACGGGATATCTGCACGTCGATGGAGCGCTCCAGGGCGTCCCACTCCCGGCCACGGGCCAGGTTCATCAGCTTGTCGCGCGTCAACGGCTGGCGCGCGTTCATCACCAGGGCCTTGAGCACGGCGAATTCGCCGGTGGTCAACATGTGCACTTCATCGCCACGCTTGAGCTCACGGGTCGCCAGCGACAGTTCGTAGTCGCCAAAGGTGACGCTTTCGTCTTCGCTGCCCGGTGCGCCCGGCACCGGTGCGGCCTGGCGCCGCAGTACCGCCTTGACCCGCGCCATCAGCTCGTCAGGGTTGAATGGCTTGGCCAGGTAGTCATCCGCGCCCAGTTCAAGGCCCTTGATACGGCTCAGCTCATCGCCCTTGGCGGTCAGCATGATGATTGGGATCTGGTTATTTGCGCCGCGCAGGCGCTTGCAGGCGGTGAGGCCGTCTTCGCCGGGCAGCATCAGGTCGAGGACGACCAGGTTGAAGACCTCACGCCCCAGCAGACGGTCCATCTGCTCGGTGTTCGGCACCGCACGGGCACGGTAGCCCTTGGAGTTGAAAAAACGCTCCAGCAGGCTGCTCAGCCCCGGATCGTCATCAACGATGAGAATTTTTTCGCCTTCAGCAGTTTGTGCAGTGCTGCTCATTGGATGCTCCTCTTATCTCGGCGCGCATTATGGCCTAGCTGCCGTTATACGCACCGTGTGCATTGTTAGCAGATTTTTCCTCTACTGCCAGCGAACCCGCGCCCCACAACCGTTGGAGCAATCACCCCCAAGCGCGGAACGCTGGTTATAATGCGGCGCCGTCGTGCTGGGCAACGTCAGATCGTTACCGTTTAATGCCTCGGCTTTTTTCACCCGCGTGTCGTGATTTTTTCAATTTCGAGGGTCAATAGGCTGCCTCTTGACCCAGGCAGCGGCGCCGGTCGGGCCGCTCAACCAGTCTTCCAAGGCCTTGTTTTCCGGGCCTGCGAGCTGCTTTTCAGAATTTCAGGTGGTTTTATGGACAGCATCAACAGCCGCATCGCCGAGGAACTCGGCGTACGCCCACAACAGGTCGAAGCGGCCGTCGCTCTACTGGATGAAGGCTCCACGGTGCCCTTCATTGCCCGTTACCGTAAAGAAGTGACCGGCAGCCTCGACGATATCCAACTGCGTCACCTGGAAGAGCGCCTGCGCTACCTGCGAGAACTCGACGAACGGCGTATCAGCATCCTCGCCAGCATCGGGGAACAGGGCAAGTTGACCCCACAACTGGAGCGCGACATCAAGCTCGCCGACACCAAGACCCGCCTCGAAGACCTCTACTTGCCGTACAAGCAGAAGCGTCGCACCAAGGGCCAGATCGCCCTCGAAGCCGGCCTGGGCGAGCTGGCGGACGGCCTGTTCAACGACCCGACGCTGAACCCGGAGGCCGAAGCCGCACGTTTCGTCGACAGCGAAAAAGGTGTCGCCGACGTCAAGGCGGCCCTCGAAGGCGCCAAGTACATCCTCATGGAGCGCTTCGCCGAAGACGCCAGCCTGCTGGAAAAACTGCGCACTTACCTCAAGCAGGAAGCCATCCTCAGTGCCCGCGTCATCGCCGGCAAAGAGGAAGAAGGCGCCAAGTTCCGCGATTACTTCGAACACGACGAACCGCTCAAGAGCATGCCGTCTCACCGTGCACTCGCCATTTTCCGGGGCCGCAACGAAGGCATCCTCAGTTCTGCGCTGAAGGTTGGCGATGAGTTGCCGGGCACCATGCACCCGTGCGAAGGCATGATCGGTCAACAATTCGGCATCCAGAATCAGAACCGTCCCGCAGACAAGTGGCTCGGTGAAGTCGTGCGCTGGACCTGGAAGGTCAAGCTCTACACCCACCTCGAAACCGACCTGCTCGGCGAGTTGCGCGACAGCGCCGAAACCGAGGCGATCAACGTCTTCGCCCATAACCTGCACGACCTGCTGCTGGCCGCACCGGCCGGCCCGCGCGCAACCCTGGGCCTCGACCCGGGCCTGCGCACCGGCTGCAAGGTCGCCGTGGTCGACGCCACCGGCAAGCTGCTCGACCACGCCACGGTGTATCCGCACGTGCCGCACAACAAATGGGACCAGACGCTGGCGATTCTTGCCGCCCTGTGCGCCAAGCACTCGGTGGACCTGATCGCCATCGGCAACGGCACCGCCAGCCGCGAGACCGACAAGCTGGCTGCCGAGCTGATCAAGAAATACCCAGCGATGAAGATGACCAAGGTCATGGTCTCCGAGGCCGGCGCTTCGGTGTACTCGGCATCGGAACTGGCCTCCAAGGAATTCCCGGACCTCGACGTGTCGATCCGTGGCGCCGTCTCCATTGCCCGCCGCCTGCAGGACCCGCTGGCCGAACTGGTGAAGATCGACCCTAAATCCATCGGTGTCGGCCAGTACCAGCACGACGTGTCGCAGTTGAAACTGGCGCGCGGCCTGGATGCGGTGGTGGAAGACTGCGTAAACGCCGTGGGCGTGGATGTGAACACCGCTTCCGTGGCGCTGCTGGCGCGTATCTCGGGCCTCAACGCTACCCTGGCGCAGAATATCGTGACTCACCGTGACGAAAACGGCGCCTTCAAAACCCGCGCCGCGCTGAAAAAAGTCGCGCGCCTGGGTGAAAAAACCTTTGAACAGGCTGCTGGTTTCCTACGCGTAATGAATGGCGACAACCCGCTGGATTCCTCTGCGGTGCACCCGGAAGCCTACCCGCTGGTGCAACGCATCGCCGCCGAAACCGACCGCGATATCCGCTCGCTGATCGGTGACGCTGCGTTCCTCAAGCGCCTTGACCCAAAGAAGTACACCGATGAAACCTTCGGTGTGCCAACCATCACCGACATCCTGCAAGAGCTGGAAAAGCCTGGCCGCGACCCGCGCCCGGAGTTCAAGACCGCCGAGTTCCAGGACGGCGTCGAAGACCTCAAGGACCTGCAACTGGGCATGATCCTGGAAGGTGTGGTGACCAACGTGACCAATTTCGGTGCCTTCGTGGACATCGGCGTGCATCAGGACGGCTTGGTGCATATCTCCGCGCTGTCGGAGAAGTTCATCAAGGATCCGCGCGAAGCGGTGAAAGCCGGTGATGTGGTCAAGGTCAAGGTCATGGAAGTCGACATCCCGCGCAAACGTGTCGGTTTGTCGATGCGCATGAGCGACACGCCCGGCGAGAAAATCGACGGTGCCCGGGGCGCGCGTCCTGGCTCCGCACCTCGTTCGTCGCAGAACCGCTCCGAAAACGCTGCACCGCGCAAGGAGACCGCCACCACAGCGCCGAGCAATAACGCCATGGCCTCGCTGTTCGCCAATGCCAAACAGTTGAAGAAGCGCTGATGCAAATCCCGGCCGGCTTGACCCAGAGCGCGTTCAGCGAACTGATCGGCTGCCGCCTGCAACGCCTTGAGGAAGGCGTTGCCGAGGTGGCCCTGACCCTGGAGCCGCACTTGCGCAACCGCGCGGGCAAGCTCCATGGCGGGGCAATCTTCAGCCTGGTGGACATTACGATGGGGCTGGCGTGTTCCAGCACCCACGGTTTCGACCAGCAGAGCGCGACCATCGAATGCAAGATCAACTATATCCGCGCGGTGGAAGACGGCGACGTGCTGTGCACCAGCCGGGTGGTCCATGCCGGTCGACGCACATTGGTGGTCGAGGCGGATGTGTATCAGGGCGAAAGACTTGTCGCAAAAGCACAGGGCACCTTCGCTGTCCTATAGCTCCCCACACCCGATATGAGGTAATTTCGACGCTGCGATAGCGGCGTCGGAATTTTCTCGCTGCGCTGTAGCCAAATTCATGGAGTGAAGCCGGCATTTTCAGAACGGGTCCCGTCGACTCTAAACCAGGCGATCACGCCAGTTTTAACTTCACCCTTGTAGACCGTCCTGCCCACCCCCATATTGGGGCGACTGACGCGTGAAGGAATCCAACTTGAGCGAACTTCTCAACCGCCGCCTGGCCCTGCTCGGCAAGCGCGAACACCTCTCCCTGCTAGAGCAGTGCTTGCACGGCATCGAGCGTGAATGCCTGCGCGTCACCAGCGAGGGTCGCCTGGCGCAAACGCCGCACCCCGAAGCCCTGGGCGCCGCGTTGACCAACGAATTGATCACCACCGACTACTCGGAATCGCTGCTGGAGTTCATCACCCCGGCCCTGCCTAACCCGGCCGATACCCTGAGCAGCCTGGACAAGATCCACCGCTTTGCCTACACCAAGCTCGGCAGCGAATACCTGTGGAGCCCCTCGATGCCGTGCCCGTTGCCGGCCGAGGAAGATATTCCGATTGCCTACTACGGCACCTCCAATATCGGCCAGCTCAAGTACGTGTACCGCAAGGGCCTGGCCCTGCGTTACGGCAAGACCATGCAGTGCATCGCCGGCATCCACTACAATTTTTCGCTGCCGGAACAGTTGTGGCCGCTGCTCAAGGAGACTGAAGGGTTCGTCGGCACCGACCGCGACTACCAGTCCAACGCCTATATCGCGCTGATCCGCAATTTCCGTCGCTATAGCTGGCTGCTGATGTACCTGTTCGGTGCGTCCCCGGCCCTGGACGCCGGCTTCCTGCGCGGTCGTTCGCACCAGTTGGAAGTGCTCGACGCCGATACCCTGTACCTGCCGTATGCCACGAGCCTGCGCATGAGCGACCTGGGTTACCAGAGCAACGCCCAGGCCGGCCTCACGCCGTGCTACAACGACCTGGTCAGCTACACCGACAGCCTGCGCGAAGCGGTCGCAACGCCCTACGCGCCGTACGTCGAAATCGGCACGCACAAGGACGGTGAGTGGGTTCAGCTCAACACCAACATCCTGCAGATCGAAAACGAGTACTACTCCAACATTCGTCCCAAGCGCGTGACTTACACCGGCGAGCGGCCGATCCAGGCGCTGATGGCCCGTGGCATCCAATACATCGAAGTGCGCTGCCTGGACATCAATCCGTTCCTGCCGCTGGGTATCGACCTTCAGGAATCGCGCTTTCTCGATGCGTTCCTGCTGTATTGCGCGCTGAACGACAGCCCGTTGTTCGCCAATAACGAATGTGGCAACGCCACTTCCAACTTCCTCAGCGTGGTCAAGGAAGGTCGCCGTCCGGGCCTGCAATTGCAGCGCAACGGCCAAGCCGTGGACATGAAGGCGTGGGCTGCCGAGCTGTTGGAGAAGATCGCACCCTTGGCTGCCTTGCTCGATGAGAGCCATGGCATCACCGAGCATGGCCAGGCGCTGGACGCTCAACTGGCCAAGGTCCAGGACCCGTCCCTGACGCCGTCGGCCCAAGTGCTGGCGGCAATGGCCGAGCGCAAAGAGAGTTTTGCGCAGTTCTCCCTGCACCAGAGTGAGGTTCACGCCGAGTACTTCCGCAAGGAACCATTGCCGGCCGAAGAGCAGGCACGCTTTGAAGAACTGGCGCGTTCGTCGCTGGCGCAGCAGGCGGAGCTGGAGCAGAACGAAGTGGGCGATTTCGATGTGTTTGTCGGGTCGTACCAAGCCAGTATTCTCGCCATCAGCAACTAAAGCCGTACGCCGCCTTTTGGGGAAGCTGGCTTATGTGGGAGCTGGCTTGCCTGCGATGCAAACGACTCGGTGTATCAGTGAAACCCCGGTGATGCCATCGCAGCATAGGTATCTACACAACTTTCAAAGGCTGACAAATCTCCTTGTAGTGAGCGGGCTTGTCCCGCGCTGGGTGGCGAAGCCGCCCCAATAAAGACACCGCGCAGTTTCAGATAAACGCAATTCGCCTGGTTTGGGGCCGCTTCGCAGCCCAGCGCGGGACAAGCCCGCTCACTACAGAAATGTGTAGATACCTATGGCCATCGCAGGCAAGCCAGCTCCCACATTGTTCTGTTCACCCCCGAAGATTGATTTGCGCCGTCTCCGACTAAGCTAATTCGAAAACGTTATTTATTTTCGAATTCTTAGATCATTTAGTCTCCTCACACGCCGACCCTCGGCCGCCTGATTGAGGAGCTTCCCCTTGAAACTGCTTACCCCTCTGCGCCTTTTGGCCGCATTGTCCCTGGCCGGTGCCAGCCTGTTTGCCCAGGCGGCGGATGTGACCATCGCTTACCAGACCACCGTGGACCCGGCCAAAGTCGCCCAGGCCGACGGCGCGTATGAAAAAGCCACCAACGCCAAAATCGACTGGCGCAAGTTCGATAATGGCGCCGACATCATTGCGGCCATCGCGTCCGGCGACGTGCAGATCGGCTACCTCGGTTCCAGCCCGCTGACCGCGGCGATCACACGCAAAGTGCCGGTGGAAACGTTCCTCGTCGCCACCCAGATCGGCGGCGCCGAAGCCTTGGTAGCGCGCGATGGGTCCGGGATCAACGGCCCCCAGGACCTGATCGGTAAAAAGATCGCTGTGCCGTTTGTGTCCACGGGGCATTACAGCCTGCTCGCCGCGCTGAAGCACTGGAACATCGACCCGTCCAAAGTGACCATCCTCAACCTCGCGCCGCCGGCGATCATTGCCGCCTGGAAGCGCGGTGATATCGATGCCACTTACGTGTGGGACCCTGCCTTGGGGGTGGCCAAGGAAAACGGCAAGGTGCTGATCACCTCCGGCGAGCTGGCCAAGTTCGGCGCGCCGACCTTCGATGCGTGGATTGTGCGTAAGGATTTTGCCCAGAAGCACCCGGAAATCGTCACGGCTTTCGCCAAAGTCACCCTGGATGCCTACGCCGCCTACCGCAAAGACCCACAAGCCTGGCTTGCCGACAAAACCAACGTCGACAAGCTGGTGAAACTCTCCGGCGCCAAGGCCAGCGACATCCCCTTGCTGCTGCAAGGCAATGTCTACCCGCTGGCCGCTGACCAGGTCACCCTGCTGGGCGCGCCCACCACCAAGGCCGTGACCGACACCGCTGCGTTCCTCAAGGAGCAAGGCAAGGTCGACGCCGTGCTGCCGGACTACGCCCCTTACGTCAGCGCCCAATTCATTACCCACTGATTCAGGAGTTCATGGCGATGGCCTTGCTACAGCTGGAGCGCATCAGCGCACAGTACCCAGGCGCCACAGCACCGGTACTGTCGGACATTTCACTGGAGCTGGGCCCCCGGCAATTGCTGGTGGCCCTCGGCCCGTCCGGCAGTGGCAAGACGTCGCTGCTGAACTTGATTGCCGGGTTTGTCGAACCCTCCGGCGGGCGTATCACCCTCGACGGCGTGCCGGTGAGGGGCCCGAGCGCCGAGCGCGGCGTGGTGTTCCAGGACGATGCCCTGCTGCCCTGGCAGGACGTGCTGGCCAACGTCGGCTTCGGCCTGGAGCTGGCCGGCGTGCCCAAGGCGCAACGTGAAGCGCGCGCCCGTGAAATGCTCGCCCTGGTGGACCTGACAGGTTTCGACAGCCGTCGCGTCTGGCAGCTCTCCGGAGGCCAGAAGCAACGCGTCGGCCTGGCCCGCGCCCTGGCTGCCGACCCTCGCGTATTGCTGATGGATGAACCCTTCGGCGCCCTCGACGCCTTTACCCGCGAGCAGATGCAGGAACTGCTGCTGCAAGTCTGGCGGCGCACGGCCAAACCCGTGTTCCTGATTACCCACGACATCGAGGAAGCCGTGTTCCTCGCCACCGACTTGATCCTGCTGGCACCCAACCCCGGCCAGATCGTCGAGCGCCTGAGCCTGGACTTTGGCCAACGCTACGCCGCCGGTGAATCGGCGCGGGCGATCAAGTCCGACCCGCGCTTTATCGAAACCCGCGAACACGTACTGGGCAAAGTGTTCTCCCAACGTCAGGTGTCCGCATGAGCAGCTACGAACTCCCCGCCACCGCCACCCAGCCGGTGGCGCATGCGGTCATCCCGCTACGTCGCAACCTGAGCACACGCTGGATCAGCCTGTTGACGCTGGTCGTACTGCTGGCGATATGGTGGGCTGTGACCGCTACCGGCCTGATCGAACCCTTGTTCCTGCCGCCGCCAGCGGCCGTGCTGCAAAAGGGCTGGCTGCTTGCAACAACCGGCTACATGGACTCAACCCTGTGGCAGCACTTGGGCGCGAGCCTCAGCCGTATCGGTCTGGGCCTGGGCTTCGCGGTATTGACCGCCGTGCCGGTGGGCATTGCCATCGGCTCCAACCGTATCGCGCGCGGCATTCTCGACCCGCTGATCGAGTTCTATCGGCCGATCCCGCCGCTGGCCTATCTGCCGTTGATCGTGATCTGGTGCGGCATCGGTGAGCTGTCCAAGGTGTTGCTGATTTACCTGGCGATCTTCGCCCCCATCGCCATCGCCACCGCGACCGGCGTGCGCACGGTCGACCCGGCCAAAGTGCGCGCGGCGCAGTCTTTGGGCGCCACCCGCGCGCAGCTGATTCGCCATGTGATCCTGCCAAGCGCCTTGCCCGACATCCTTACCGGTGTGCGCATCGGGCTGGGCGTAGGTTGGTCCACCCTGGTCGCCGCTGAATTGATCGCGGCCACCAGCGGCCTGGGTTTCATGGTGCAGTCGGCGGCGCAGTTCCTGGTCACCGATGTGGTGGTGCTGGGGATCCTGGTCATCGCCCTGATCGCCTTCGCCATGGAAATGGGCCTGCGTGCCCTGCAACGCAAACTGGTGCCATGGCATGGCCAGGCACATTAAGTGAGAACCGCATGAACAGCCTGACCGTTACGCCATTAAGCATTGCCTTGGGCGCCCAGATCAGCGGCGTCGACATCACCCAGCCGCTGGCCCCTGAACAGCGCGACGCCATCGAACAGGCATTGCTCAGGCATTCGGTGCTGTTCTTCCGCGACCAGCCGATCAACCCGCGGCAACAGGCTCGGTTTGCGGCGAACTTCGGCGATCTGCACATTCACCCGATCTACCCCAACGTGCCGGAACAGCCCGAAGTGCTGATCCTCGATACGGCCGTCACCGACGTGCGTGACAACGCCGTGTGGCACACCGACGTGACCTTCCTGCCCACCCCGGCGCTCGGTGCGGTACTCAGTGCCAAGCTGCTGCCGGCGTTTGGTGGCGATACGCTGTGGGCCAGCGGGATTGCGGCGTATGAAGCGTTCTCCGAGCCGTTGAAGCGGTTGCTCGACGGACTGACCGCTACCCATGACTTCACCAAATCCTTCCCGCTCGAGCGCTTCGGCACCAGCGCCGAAGACCTGGCGCGCTGGGAAGAGGCGCGCAAGAAGAACCCACCGCTGTCACACCCGGTGGTGCGCACACATCCTGTAAGCGGGCGTAAATCGCTGTTTGTCAGTGATGGCTTCACCACTCGGATCAACGAACTGGAACCGGCGGAAAGCGAGGCGATTCTCAAACTGCTGTTCGCCCACGCGACCCGCCCGGAGTTCACCATTCGCTGGCGCTGGCAGGAAAATGATGTGGCGTTCTGGGATAACCGCGTGACCCAGCATTACGCGGTAGATGACTACCGGCCGCAGCGGCGGGTGATGCATCGGGCGACAATTTTGGGGGATGTGCCTTTCTAGAGCACAGTGGAAATCCAATGTGGGAGCGGGCTTGCTCGCGAAAGCGTTGTATCAGAAACACATCAGTGACTGACACTCCGCTTTCGCAAGCAAGTTGAATCGTCGCACCGCCGCTCCCACAATTTAATTGTCGGGTGTCAGGTTATTCGGCGGTGGAGGGCTTTTCCCACAGGTTAATCCCACCTTCCTGCGCAAACCGATCGATCTCCGCCAGTTCTTCCACGCTGAAACTCAAGTTCTTCAACGCGCCGACGTTCTCGATAATCTGCTCCGGCCGGCTCGCGCCGATCAGCGCGCTGGTCACCCGGGGATCACGCAGCGTCCACGCCAGGGCGAGCTGCGCGAGGCTCTGGCCACGGCGCTGGGCGATTTCATTCAGGGCACGCACGTGGGCGATGTTGGTTTCGGACAGGTGCTTGGCCTGCAACGAACCACCACCTGGGCGATTCACGCGCGCATCAGCCGGCACGCCATTGAGGTATTTGTCGGTCAGCAGCCCTTGGGCCAGCGGTGTGAAAGCAATCACCCCGGCGCCGAGTTCTTCAGTGGTGTCGAGCAGGTCTTTTTCCACCCAGCGGTTGAGCAGGTTGTAGGCCGGCTGGTGGATCAGCAACGGCACTTTCCACTCTTTGAGCAGCGCCGCCATTTCACGGGTTTTCACGCCGGAGTAGGACGAGATGCCGATGTACAAGGCCTTGCCCTGTTGCACGGCGGTGGCCAGGGCGCTGGCGGTTTCTTCCAGTGGGGTGTCGGCGTCAAAACGGTGGGAATAGAAGATATCCACGTAGTCGACGCCCAGGCGTTGCAGGCTCTGGTCGAGGCTCGCCAGTATATATTTGCGCGAGCCGCCGCCCTGGCCATACGGACCGGGCCACATGTCCCAACCGGCCTTGCTGGAGATGATCAGTTCGTCGCGGTACTGCTTGAAGTCTTCGCGCAGCAAACGGCCAAAGTTGATTTCGGCGCTGCCGTAGGGCGGGCCGTAGTTGTTGGCCAGGTCGAAGTGGTTGATGCCCAAGTCGAACGCGGTGCGCAACAGCGCGCGCTGGGTGTCGATCGGGGTGCTATCGCCAAAGTTGTGCCACAGGCCCAGGGACAGTGCCGGCAGCACCAGCCCACTGCGGCCTACGCGGCGATACGGGATAGATTCATAGCGGTTTTCGGCAGCAATGTAAGTCATCGAATCCTCTCTTGGACGTTGGCTATAAGGCCAGGGAATAAACTTATTCCCTGGCGTTTTAACCAGCTGAATCGCTTAAGTCTGCCCTTTGCGTTTTACAGCAATTTCCTGCCGGGGTGGAATGGCATGGCGTCAAGTTTCAGCGAACCAAATGCAGGAACTGCAAATGCCGCTCGTACTGGTCGAGGATGTCGTTGATGATCTGCTCCTTGGTGTAGCCCACCAGGTCGTAGTCCTGGCTGCCTTCGCTCAAGTGCACTTCCGCCCGGTAGTAGCGACGATTGTTGATTTCCTTGGAGCCCATGCCACCCCGTGCGAACGACGGCGTGAAGTAACCGCGCATTTGCACCTGGTAGATGAAGGGATGCTCTTCGCCGTGGCCGATTTCCAGGCTGACGCTGTCGTTGGACGGGTCGGGCTGGGTGACCACGCTCAGGCCCTTCTCGACGAACACCGCCGTCACTTCTTCGATTGCCGGGCGCACCGTCGACTCAAGGAAGCGATACACCTCATCGCGCGACGGAAAATGCACCGCCTGGCTCAAGCGCTGACGCCAACCGCCGCGCCCCTTGCGTGATGCCGAGATGGGTGCCAGCGAGTGCAGTTGGGCGATCTGCTTCTGCGACTCGAGGTAGAAAGCCTTGTGCAGCCCCCACATCATCAGCAGCAAAATCATCGAGAACGGCAACGACGTCAGCACCACCGCCGATTTGAGCGAATCGATACTGCCAGCGAACAGCAAGGCACTGGTGACCAGCGCCGTCATCGCGCCCCAGAACACCCGCAGCCATTTCGGTCCGTCTTCGTCGGCGTTGCCGCCCTTGGACGACAAGGTCGACAGCACCACCGTGCCGGAGTCAGCCGAGGTGACGAAGAACACAAAGCTGATAAATACCGTGACCGCGATGACCGTCTTGCTCCACGGGTAGGTTTCCAGCAACAGGTAGAGGCTCATCGACGGGTCATCGATCGCCGACTGACCGAGCGCGGTCATGCCGTGGTTGAGCACCTGATCGATGGCGCTGTTGCCGAAGATCGACATCCACGCCAGGGTGAAACCCAGCGGGATCAGCAGCACGCCGAACACGAATTCGCGAATGGTACGGCCACGGGAAATACGTGCGATGAACAGGCCCACGAACGGCGACCATGCGATCCACCAGGCCCAGTAGAACACTGTCCAACCGCCCAGCCAGTCGCTGGGTTTGTCGTAGGCGTACACGTCGAAACTCTTGGTCGGCAAGGCGCCCAGGTAGTCGCCGATGTTCTGGATCAAGGTGTTGAGCAAGTGCTGGGTGGGCCCGGCGAACAAGACGAACAGCAGCAGCGCACAGGCCAGCAGCATGTTGATGTCGGACATCACCCGCACGCCTTTGTCGACGCCTGCCACGGCGACCAGGATCGCCGCGCCCATCATCAGGGTGATCAAGCCGACCTGGATCCACTGGGTATGGGCAATGCCAAACAGGTAGTCGAGACCGGCATTGAGGTGCAGTACGCCAAAGCCCATGTCGGCGCCGAGGCCGAACACCGTGGCAATGATGCCGAAGCCATCCACCGCGTAACCGATGGGGCCGTTGATGCGCTTGCCGATCAGCGGGTACAGCGCCGAACGCAGCGCCAGCGGTAGGTTGTGCCGGTAGGCGAAGTACGCCAGGGCCATGCCCACAAACGCAAACACCCCCCAGCCGTGCAAGCCCCAGTGCAGAAACAGGATCTGCATGGCCTGGCGCGCGGCATCGGCGTTCATCGGCGCGCCCTGGGGCGGTTGCACCAGGTGCGTCAGCGGCTCGGACACGCAGAAGAAGAACAGCGTGATGCTGATGCCCGCGGCGAACAGCATGCCGGCCCAGGACAGGTAGCTGAATTCGGGCTCGTCGTGGTCGGCACCGAGTTTTATCTTGCCGTAGCCCGATAGCGCGGTGACCACCACGAAGACCAGATACAGCGTCATCGCCAGCATGTAGTACCAGCCGACCGTATTGGCCGCCCAGTTTTGCGCCGCCAGCAGCCAGGCGCCGGCCTGTTGCGGGATAGCGATGACCGTGATGCCGAACAGCAGAATGAATGTGGCGGCAAAGTAGAACACCGGTGCATTCATGCGCACCAGGCCGCTGGATGGGGTAGACGATGCACTCATGAACGATGCACCCCGGGAGTATGAGATGTGGCTGTAAATAACGGACTCAGCAAAGGTAAGCCTCCTGTTGTGAGCGGGCAGCGAACCACCGGGTTTAACTTGAACGAGCATTCAATTTAAACATGGACAGGCGGTGCGGGGCTAATCGCAGGGCCGAGCGGTAGACAATTCCTACGCCAGGTCAGGGAATGGTATGAGGGGCGCAGACGGCAAAACGTTCAGCACAGACTTTTCAGAGCGGTCATACAATACCGAGCAATATTTGCGGTTTTTTGCGCAGGCAGGCTTAACACAATCGGATGACCCAGGCTCTTTCTAAAGGTCATCGCGCCATGTCTGACATACCGATTCACTTAGACTTCATCCAGCAACAACTGCCGCCTTGGCTGCCCCGCACTTCTGCGCGACGTCTAATGGCGTTGAAGCAACATTCGCCGCAGATCGCCACGGTTCATCACTCTGCACCCACCGCCCCCCGCCGCCAGGCGTTCAAACGGTCGCTCGACGGTCATTGGGCAAGCCAGAATGCCGTGGACAAGCGCTTCGCGCAGTTACGCGATATCAAGGCTTTCGCTGAACCCTTGCTTAAAGACGCCCTGCGCGAATACGGCGATATCGACGTACTGCGTACTTCAATTCGTCTATACGCACCGGCCAAGTTGGCCTGGTGGGCAATCAATGTGCAGCCAGGCGTCAGCGCCCGAACGACGTCTTTGCTCGAAGCCGCACTGCATAATTTTTCCGCCGGCGAAACTTTCGCCGACTACGCGTTCCTGTCGCCGGCCGATGCCAGGGGCCAGCGTGAACAGTTGACCTTCGTACACGCCGTGACCGGCCAGCGCCTCACCGCCGATACGTTCAAGGCCCTGTGCCGTAGCCTGGACATCGGGGCCCGCTACCAGCAGCACATCACCGCCGTACTGGGCCTGGACAATCCGCTGCACGATGCCACGTTGCGGCAAACCGTGATCGCCAATTTGCAGGCCGGCTTGAACAGCGCCGCGCACTTGGCGCTTGCCCGGCGCGACATCACAGAGCAGAGCCATGCCCTCATCCAGACCTTACTTCTCACAGAAGGCCCCTTGCAGCTGGATGGGCAGGCTGCCGACCTGTACACCCTGAACCTGCTGGACACTCGCCTGACCGGTATTCTGGTCATTTCGCCCATTCGCCTGGATGCCGGCCTGCGCAGGATACTGGTGTATATCCCTCAAGACCCCGCCCACCCGCTCAAGGAATACCCTTCCTCCGAAGCCTTCATCAAAGAACTGACGGGGCAATTGCGTGACCGAACGCCGCCCCCTGACCTATCGCGCCCCAGCTACCAGCAGTTTTTCAGCCAATTTGTGGCCCATGAAGATCGCGGTCGTTTCTTTTATCAGCTCAACGACCTGCTCGCCAACGTGCGCTGGCACGACAAGAAACCAGGAGACAGCCGACCGAGTTGGCGCCCGGAGCCGATGCAGGCGCCTAACCTGCAATTTAAAACCCTGGCCATTCGGGACGACAGCCAACGGCGCGTACAGGGCTCCAGCCAAAACAACCTCTGGCATTACCTTTACGAGGGCAAGCTGAGCAAATTGCTCAACGATGCACGCACCATCGCGATCTCCACCGAGTCCGCCGACCGTATTGCGCGGCTGGCCTGGTGGGACAACCTGGAAAAAATGCTCTCGGACATCTTCAACGCCGCGCTGCTGGTGGCGACGCCGTTCGTGCCGTTTCTAGGAGAGCTGATGCTGGCCTATACCGCCTACCAGATGCTTGACGATGTGTTCGAAGGCATCGTTGACTGGGCCGAAGGCCTGCAACGTGAAGCCTGGGAGCATTTAGTGTCGATCGCCGACAACGCCGTACAACTGGCGCTGTTCCACGCGGGCGCCACAATCGGTGAGCTTGCCAAGGTTAAGTTGTCGTCGTTTGTCGACACGCTAAAACCGGTGCGAACCTCTCGCGGCGAAAAGCGTTTATGGAACCCGGACCTGGCGCCTTACCAACACGTCAATCTGCGCCTGCCCAGCGGCCACGTGCCGGACGAAAGCGGCCTGCACCATCATCAAGGCAAGCGGATCGCCCAGGTTGAAAACCAGCGCTATGAGGTCCGCCAAGACCCAATCACCGAAGCCTTCTATCTGGCACACCCCAAGCGCGCCGACGCTTATCGGCCACCGGCGCGACTCAATGGCAGCGGCGCCTGCGTGTTCGAGGGTGAACAGCCCAGAGCCTGGAACAACGCACGCCTGCTGCGGCGCCTGGGGCCGCAAACCCACGGCCTGAGCGCCGGCGAGCTGGAGCAGGTTCGCCTTATCAGCGGCGTCGACTTTGGGGCACTGCGCCATATGTACGTCCACAATGAGCCCACCCCGCCGTTGCTGGCTGACACCCTCAAACGCTTTAACAATGAGCGGCAGCTCAGCCTGAGCATGAATAACATTCGCGAGGGACGCGCGCTGGACCCGTCCGCCGACTGGTTCGAACAAATGGTCACCGAGCTTGAAGGCTGGCCTCAGGACAAAGCCCTGTTGGTGTACCCGCACGCGGATATGTCAGGCGTACCGCGTCGCTATGGCGATGCGACAGCGCAAGGCCAAAATGCCCTGTCCGTCAGTATCGCCGAGGTGATGTCAGGCAAGTTGGCGGAAAAAGTCGTGGCGTTCCTGGATGAACAACAACTCGCTGCCGTGCTCGGCGAGGTAATCCCCGAGGAGGAACGGGCACAAGCACTGCGCGAGCGACTGGCCGCCTATGTCGAGACCATGAGCGAAACACTTGCCCAGGACCTCTACGCCCGCCAGGAAACCAGCAGCGACCCGCATATCCAATTGCTTCGCGAACAGTACCCCGAGTTGCCACTGAGCGTTGCCCAACGGTTGGTCAGCCATACCCGTCGCCGCCACCTGCGTGTGATGGAGGAGCAAAACCGGCTGCCGCTGGACATCAAAAACCAGGCGCGCGAGCTGGATTTCGAAACCTGCAGTTCACGCATGTTCGAGCAGATCCTTCAAGCCGAGGCACCGACGGTGCAGACCGAAAACCTGGTGCTCAATACCCTCAGGATTCATTCCGATGGGGTGGCGAACCTGCGCATTCAAATCCGTGAAAGAACAACTACCGGCGAGCTGCGAAGCCAGGTCGGCGCAGAGGACGCTGAACACGTTCGCATCCTGGTGCGCAATCGAAAAGGCCAGTACCGGGTTTTCGATGCACAAGACAAATTGGTCCACGGTGCCACTGATTTTTACAGCGCGGTGTTCCAGGCCATGCCCGCCGACACGCGCTTCATCGACGGTGATCACCTGCGGTCATGGCTGGTCAAGACCACCACCTCCCCCGTCGAGCGGCGCTTGACGCTGACGGAGCCGCCAATCCGCGCACGGGCGGAGCGCGAGACGCTCACGTTGCTCGGGGGCGGCAACTCCAGCACGCTGCGCGGCGTTGAGGTACAGGCCAGGCCAGTGACCGTGCAAGGACGTATCAAGCAGTGGCTGCCGGAGATGTCCGAACAAGGGGTAAAACAGCTTGCCCAACTCGCAGAAAGCGCTGAAGGCATCGCTGAACTGGAGCAAATGGAGCACGAGGGAAAAGCCCTTGAGGCTGCGTTGGACGCTTACATTCAGTCCCCCACCCAAGGCCCGGCGGGCAGCCGCTTGGAAGCCGTCACACGACGCTCAAGAGCCCGCTTTGCCTCGCAATTGAAAGACGCCTGGCGCGAGGGCTACACCCAATTGCATGACCCGAACTACCCACAAGGCCGGCTGGTCACACTGGACCTCAGCGAAAACCCGTGGCCCGATGATGTGCCGTTGTTGCCGAACGATTTCAGGCTGGTCAAACGCCTAATACTCAACGACTGTAATTTTTCTACGAACCACGCCGGATTCTTGCGGCATTTTCCCGATCTGCTCGTGCTGGACCTGTCAGACAACAGCCTGGATCGGCTACCCCCGGCCATCGCGCAGATGCGCTCGCTGACCGCGCTCAACCTGAGCAAAAACCAGATTGCCCTGGACGCCAATGGCGTCGCGCAGTTGCGCAACCTGACGTCTCTACAAGGCTTGTACCTTTCCAATAATCCGCTGGGCCAAGTGCCGGATATCAGCAGAATGCCCAACTTGATGGAGCTTGATCTCTCACGAACAGGCATCAGCGAATGGCCGACCGGCTTGTTCGCGCAGGAGCGAGACGCGCTGTTTCTGCTGAAGCTTCAGGGCAACCCTGTTACCACGGTTCCGGATGTCGCCACCGGTGGTGACGAGTCTTTTATTATCGCCACCACTCGGCTGGATTACTCGACCCTGAGCGCCGACGCCAAAACCCTCTGGGAGGAGCATAGACGCTCTGTGGGGTATGACCCTCATCGCACCTACGAACCTCAGGGCGACTACGAATTCTGGGTCGACGAACTGGACGATTATAACAGGCTCAAATTCGAATCCATTTGGGACGATCTGGAAGAGGAGCACGGCTCACAAGGCTTTTTCGAAGTCCTCAAAAAGCTGGAGCCACCCGAGTTCTTTGAGGACATCGAAGATGAACTGCGCTACGCCCACAACACGCCCATTCTGACCTCCCAAGTGCGGTACATGCTGTCGAGCATGCACGCCGATCCCGAGCTGCGCGAGACGCTGTTCCGAATGTCCAGCTTTCCAGGATTGTGTCCGGATGCCGGCAGCCAGATATTCACCGAAATGGGAATCATGGTCACAAGCCGTGGGCTTGAGCTTTACAGCAAAACGCCCGCCGAACGCGAAGAAGGGCTCGCCAGGCTGGCCAGGGGCAGCGCCAGGCTCAAACTGTTGAACCACGTGATTCGCGCGGACATCGCCGACCGCCTCAAACCCCTCGACCAAGGCGGGCAAGGTTTGCGACTGACCAGCGAGGTGGTCGATGGCGAACCCGGCACTGTCGACGAAGTAGGCGTCTACCTGGCCTACCAGACGCGCCTGTCCCGACAGCTCGAATTGCCTTGGATCAGCGACAACATGGTGTACCGCAACACCGCCAATGTGCCGCAAGCCAGTATCACCCACGCGCTCACCGCCGTGCAGACCCTGAGTGAAGGCGACGGGCTGGTAGACCGGATGCTGAAGGAACCGTACTGGGAGGCCTTCCTCAAGGAACACTATGCGCAGGATTACGCGGCGAATGAAGAAAACATCGGGCAACAGCTGATGCTTTTCGACGACCTGAACAGCGAGCAAAAAGCATTTGCCCAAGCCCAGGGTCTCAATGAAGCGCAAAAAGCCGAAAAGCGCCAAGCGTTGAGAAGCATCGTGGAGCAGCTGCAGATAGAAGACCGGGTCGTCCCCGACCAAGTCATGTCCGACACGCTGTACGAGCAGGTCTACAACGATCTGGCAGCCCGGCGCAACGAATGGTTGCGCGAACAAACCCGCCTTTCACTGGGCAGGCTTGATGACTGAAACGCTCACTGCGCGCCATCGCCAAGCTGCACGTTTGCCTGGCTGATATTCGCGCCCGCCGGCACGCTGCGGGTCAGCCAGACGTTACCGCCTATGGTTGACCCTTTGCCGATGGTGATGCGTCCCAGGATCGTGGCGCCGGCATAGATCACCACATCATCCTCGACAATCGGATGGCGAGGATGGCCCTTTTGCAATTGCCCGTCTTCATCCGCCGGGAACCGCTTGGCGCCCAGCGTCACAGCCTGGTAGATGCGCACGCGCTCGCCGATGATCGCGGTTTCGCCGATCACCACGCCGGTCCCGTGGTCGATGAAGAAGCTCGGGCCGATCTGCGCGCCGGGGTGGATATCGATGCCAGTGGCGGAGTGAGCGATTTCGGCGCAGATCCGCGCCAACAGCGGCAAGCCCGCGCGATACAGGTGATGGGCCAGGCGGTGGTGAATCACCGCCAGGATGCCTGGGTAGCACAGCAGCACTTCGTCCACGCTGCGCGCCGCCGGGTCGCCGTGGTAGGCGGCAAGTACGTCGGTGTCCAACACCGTGCGCAGGGACGGCAGGGCCAGGGCGAAATCCTGGATCAGCCGGATGGCCAGCGCATCGACTTCGCTGTCATCCTTGGCGCCCTGGCGCGCGGCGTAACGCAGCTCCAGGCGGGCCTGGGCCAGCAAGGCATTCAAGGCGACATCCAGGGTGTGGCCCACGTAGAAATCTTCGCTTTCCTCACGCAAGTCCACCGGCCCCAGGCGCATGGGGAACAGCGCACCGCACAGCGCTTCGAGAATCTGCGCCACGGCCTCGCGGGACGGCAACTCGCGGCCGCCATGCTCGCCACTCAAGCGCCCATTGCGCGCTCGCCACTGGTCCCGGGCGCCGCGCAGCTGGCTGACGATGGTCTGCAATTGCCAATGGCTGGAACGTTCACTCACGGTATTCACTCCTGACGAAATGACCATCACTTTACGGCATGCACCCCGGCTGCCCTTAAGAACCAATGGTGCGACCGCAAGCACTCGCCGGAATAAGCGATTGACGGTTGCCCGATGAAAAGTGCCTGCCTATAGTCGCCCTGTATTCCTCAACCGTGCGCAGCCATGATCAAACAACAGCTCGACCGTTTTAACCGCCTGGATCTGCTGGGCGGCGCCACTGCCCTGGAAAAACTCGAGCGGCTGTCGGCCTGGTTGGGCAGGGACGTCTACGTCAAGCGCGACGACACCACGCCGCTGGCGATGGGCGGCAACAAGCTGCGCAAACTCGAATACCTCGCCGCCGACGCCATCGCCCAGGGCGCGGACACCCTGGTGACCGCCGGCGCCCTGCAGTCCAACCATGTGCGCCAGACCGCCGCACTGGCCGCCAAGCTCGGCCTGGGCTGCGTCGCCCTGCTGGAAAACCCCACCGGCACCGAAGACCCCAACTACCTGGGCAACGGCAACCGCTTGCTGCTGGACCTGTTTGACGCCAAGGTGGAATTGGTCGAGAACCTCGACAATGCCGACGACCAACTCAATGCCCTTGCCGACCGCCTGCGCAGCAACGGCAAGAAGCCCTACCTTGTGCCTATCGGCGGCTCCAACGCCCTTGGCGCCCTGGGCTACGTACGCGCCGGGCTGGAACTGGCGGGACAGATCGAAGCCAGCGGCCTCGAGTTTGCCGCCGTGGTGCTGGCGTCCGGCAGCGCGGGGACCCACAGCGGCCTCGCCCTGGCCTTGAGCGAAGCGCTGCCGCACCTGCCCGTGATCGGCGTGACTGTCTCCCGCACCGACGAAGCCCAGCGCCCGAAAGTACAGGGCCTGGCCGAGCGCACCGCCGAGTTGCTGGGTGTGCAGATTCCCGAAGCCTTCAAAGTGATCCTGTGGGACGAATATTTCGGCCCGCGCTACGGCGAACCGAACGCCGGCACCCTTTCGGCGGTCAAGTTATTGGCGAGCCAGGAAGGCCTGCTGCTGGACCCGGTCTACACGGGCAAGGCCATGGCCGGCTTGCTGGACGGTATCGGGCGTAACCGGTTTGAAGACGGGCCGATCATTTTCCTGCATACCGGTGGCGCGCCGGCACTGTTCGCCTATGACTCAGTGTTCAACTGAATCAACACGGATAAAGAATGTGGGAGCTGGCTTGCCAGCTCCCATATAAAAATGAATACATATTCAAAAATAGAATATAAATTTTGATTTATATTATTTTCAAGTCTTAGAAACCGGCTTTATAGTCGCGCCGTAGGCGAAGACGCGCTACGCGCTTTAAGGCAGGATACGACTATCGCGTCACCTGCTTCGCTCAACATAAAAACACAGGGGCTCTTCATGACTATTTCCGTATTGCGTCGTACGTTGCTGGTTGGCACTTTGGGCTTGGCACTCGGGGCTGGCCTGATGGGCCAGGCAATCGCCGGCGAGCAATTGAGCAACATCAAGAAAGCGGGCGAGATCAAGATCGGCCTGGAAGGCACCTACCCGCCGTTCAGTTTCGTCGATGAAAGCGGCAAGCTCACAGGCTTCGAAGTGGAGCTGTCCGAAGCGCTGGCCAAGGAGCTGGGGGTCAAGGTCAAGCTGCAAGCCACGCCATGGGATGGCATCCTCGCCGCGCTGGAATCCAAGCGACTGGACGCCGTGGTCAACCAAGTGACCATCTCCGACGAGCGCAAGAAGAAATACGATTTCTCAAAGCCTTACACCGTCTCCGGTATTCAAGCGCTGGTGCTGAAGAAGAACGTCGACAACATCAAGACCGCCAACGACCTGGCCGGCAAGAAAGTCGGGGTGGGCCTGGGCACCAACTACGAACAATGGCTCAAGGACAACCAGCCTAAAGCCATAATCAAGACTTACAACGACGACCCGACCAAGTTCCAAGACCTGCGCATCGGCCGTATCGACGCCATCCTGATCGACCGTCTGGCCGCGTTGGAATACGCCAAGAAAGCACCTGACACCGCCGCTGCGGGCGATGCGTTCTCCCGCCAGGAATCCGGTATCGCCCTGCGCAAAGGCGAACCTGAACTGCTCGACGCCGTGAACAAGGCCCTGGACAAACTGCGCGCCGACGGCACCCTGAAGAAGCTGTCCGAGAAGTACTTCAACGCTGACGTCACTCAATAATGGAAGCAGGTTTCCAACTCGCGCTGGACTCCGCGCCCTTTCTGCTCAAGGGCGCGTATTACACGGTGATTCTCAGCCTCGGCGGGATGTTTTTCGGCTTGCTGCTGGGCTTCGGCCTGGCCTTGATGCGCTTGTCGCGCTTCAAGCTGGTGAGTTGGCTCGCCCGGGTCTATGTGTCGTTCTTTCGCGGCACGCCGTTGCTGGTACAGCTGTTTCTGATCTATTACGGCCTGCCCCAGGTGGGCATCGAGCTGGATCCGATTCCGGCGGCCATGATCGGCTTTTCGCTGAACATGGCCGCGTATGCCTGTGAAATCCTGCGCGCCGCCATCGGCTCGATCGAGCGCGGCCAGTGGGAAGCGGCAGCCAGCATCGGCATGACCCGTGCGCAGACCCTGCGCCGGGCCATCCTGCCGCAGGCCATGCGCACGGCTTTGCCGCCGCTGGGCAACAGCTTTATTTCGCTGGTCAAGGACACGGCGCTGGCCGCCACCATCCAGGTGCCCGAGCTGTTCCGCCAGGCGCAATTGGTGTCTGCGCGGACCTTCGAAATCTTCACCATGTACCTGTCCGCCGCCCTGATCTACTGGATCCTGGCGAGCATCCTGGCGCATTTGCAGAATCGTCTGGAAGACCGGGTCAACCGGCATGACCTGGAGTCTTGAAGCATGATCGTGGTTGAAAAACTGACCAAACAATTCAAGGATCAGGTGGTGCTCAACGGCATCGACCTTGAGGTCAAGGCGGGCGAAGTCATCGCCATCATCGGTCCCAGCGGTTCCGGCAAGACCACCTTTCTGCGCTGCCTGAATTTCCTCGAACAGCCCACCAGCGGCCGCATCAAGGTAGGCGATATCGAGATCGACACCAGCAAGCCCGCCAACCAGCAGCAAAACCTGGTACGGCGCTTGCGACAGCACGTGGGGTTTGTGTTCCAGAGTTTCAACCTGTTCCCCCACCGCACCGCGCTGGAAAACGTCATCGAAGGCCCCACGGTGGTCAAGAAGATGCCACACGACGCCGCTGTCGCCCTGGGGCGCAAGTTGCTCGCCAGGGTGGGCCTGGAAGGCAAGGAAGACGCCTACCCACGGCGCCTGTCCGGCGGCCAGCAACAGCGCGTGGCGATTGCGCGCGCGTTGGCCATGGAGCCGGAAGTGATTCTGTTCGACGAACCCACCTCGGCGCTGGACCCGGAACTGGTGGGTGAAGTGCTGGCGACCATCCGCAGCCTCGCCGAAGAAAACCGCACCATGGTCATCGTCACCCACGAAATGAGCTTTGCGCGGGATGTAGCCAACCGGGTGATCTTCTTCGACAAGGGCGTGATAGTGGAACAAGGCGAAGCCAAGGCGCTGTTCGCCAACCCCAAGGAAGAACGCACGAGGCAGTTCCTGAGCAAATTCCTCGCCCACTAAGCCCCCCCTGTAGGAGCGAGCTTGTTCGCGAAAAACTTGAGTACGCCGCGGTAAACCAGATGCGCTGCGTTAGCGTTGACGTTTTTCGCGAGCAAGCTCGCTCCTACAGGAAATCCCCGTATCTCTGCGTAAAACAGGCCAACTCGGCCCTCTTAAAATCCCCGCGTCAGTCAGACCCTTCTGAATATCTTCAAACCCGCCGTTTAGCCCTTTGCCTCCATTGACGCCCCTCGGCCAACCCTCTTATCTAGCGTCCAGAGGATTGGATCCTATCCCGGCTACTCATTGAATCGTTCATTTCGGTCCCCCCGCGCACCCGCGCCCAAAGGTCCGGAACGATTGCTGCTGGCTGCATCAAGGAGATTATTTATGACGCGCCCCCTGCTCACCGCCCCGACGCTGCCCCAGGCCATTGGCAATGGCATCAACGCCCTGGCCGCCACCCATTTGCAGGTCGACATCGCGCCGTATCCCGGCATGGATGAAGGCGACCTGATCGAGCTGTTCTGGAACAACTGTTTTGCCGCTTCCCGCCGGGTAACCGCGTGCAAGGTCGGCGCGTTTACCCACCTGCGCGTGCCGGAAAGTTTCGTGCTGGATGGCTCGACCCAGGTGCATTACCAAGTCATGCAAGTCGGTCACGCCCCTGCCCGCTCAGCCGTAACGCGAGTACAGGTAAAAACCCTCTACCCGGGCGGCGAGCCCTCGCCCCTGTACTGCGATGAAAACCTGAACCTCGCTCCCGTGAGCCTGCCCGAGACTATTCGCCGCTACGGCGTTAACGCCCGCCAGGTACGGCGCGGTATTCCCCTGACCATCGAGCCCTACCTGAACATGACCCGCGGCGATGCAATTACCTTGCGCTGGGGCGATGTGCGTCTGGATCTGCCGAAGGTCCAGGCCCAGGACGTCGGCCGAGCAATGCACCTGTGGGTGCCTTCGACGGTGATCATCGAAGCCGGCGACGACTGCCGACTGGAGGTGACCTACTGCATTCTCGACCGCGTCGGCAACAATTCCCGCTGGGCGCCCACCCGTACCTTGCGCATCGCCGCCCAAGCCCAGTGCCGCGCGGCGGGGGCTGCACTGATCTACCAGCCTCGCCCATCAGGATCACCGTGCGAACCAGGGTGACAGCCCTTCTATGCATATTCCCAAAAGTTAGTTTATTTAAATATTTAACACGCTTAGGGTATATGCACCGGACCACCGGACATCTTTGAATCTTCTGTTTTTATTTCATTGAATGCGAGGTCGGTATGGTCAGGATTACCCCGGTGCACAACGCCAGGGCATTACGTGCAGCCAAGGAGCGGCGCTGATGTCTAACTTGGCTCTAACACCCCCCCAGCGTGAACGGGATTTAGCCCCCCTGCTGTTGCCGGCCGCTGTGCTGCGCAACGATGCGCAGGCGCTTAACGCTGCCCATGAGCTGGCCCAGGCCGCGCGCCTGCAAGCCGCCAGGCGCGACAGGGATCGCGAGTTGCCGTGGGCGCAGATCGAGCAGTTCACCCGCAGTGGACTGGGCAGCATATCCGTCCCCCGCGAGTACGGCGGCCCGCAGGTGTCTTTCGTGACCCTGGCCGACGTGTTCGCAATCATCAGCGCGGCAGACCCGGCCCTCGGGCAGATCCCGCAGAACCACTTCGGCATCCTGCACCTGGTGCAGGGCGCGGGCACCGAGCGTCAGAAAAAGCAGCTGTTCCAGAGCGTGCTCGACGGCTGGCGCATCGGCAATGGCGGCCCGGAACGCGGCACGCGCAACACGCTGGAGCTCAAGGCGCGCATCACCGCCCAGGGCGACGGTTACGTCATCAGCGGCCAGAAGTTCTACTCCACCGGCGCGCTGTTTGCCCATTGGGTGGCGATCAAGGCACTGAACGACGAGGGCAAGCAAGTCATGGCGTTCGTGCGCCGTGGCACCGAAGGGCTGCGCATTGTCGATGACTGGTCGGGCTTCGGCCAACGCACCACCGCCAGCGGCACGGTGCTGCTGGACCAGGTGGCGGTGGACGCCGAGCTGGTCGTCGACAACTGGCGCATCGGCGAAAGCCCGACCCTCCAGGGCGCTGTCTCGCAACTGATCCAGGCGGCTATCGACGCCGGCATTGCGCGCGGTGCACTCGATGACACCATCGCCTTCGTGCGTGAGCGTTCGCGCCCCTGGATCGACGCCAAAGTCGAGCGGGCGAGTGATGACCTGTACGTGATCGCCGACATCGGCAAACTCAAGATCGAACTGCACGCCGCCGAAGCCCTGCTGCGCAAGGCCGGCCAAGTGCTGGACCAGGTCAGCGCCGCGCCGATCACTGCGCAGTCCGCTGCCCGTGCATCGATCGCGGTGGCCGAGGCCAAGGTGTTGACCACCGAAGTGGCGCTGCTGGCCAGCGAAAAGCTGCTGGAACTGGCCGGCAGCCGCGCGACCCTCGCCGAGTTCAACCTCGACCGGCATTGGCGCAACGCGCGGGTACACACCCTGCACGACCCGGTGCGCTGGAAATATCACGCCGTGGGCGCGTATCGCTTGAACGGCACGCTGCCGGCTCGCCATTCCTGGATCTGACCGACCAGCACACGCCCAAGCGCTTTTGGAGAAACACGTATGGCCCTTTCTCACCCCGTCGCGGTTATCACCAGTGACGAACACGCCCTGATTGTCGCCAGCGACCTGGCCGAAGACTTTCGCCGCGACAGCGCCCACCGCGACCGCGAGCGCCGCCTGCCCCTACCCGAGCTGGACGCGTTCTCGCGCTCCGGCCTGTGGGGCATCAGCGTGCCGAAAGCCTACGGTGGCGCTGGCGTGTCCAACGTCACCCTGGCCAAGGTCATCGCGCTGATCGCCCAGGCCGACGCGTCCCTGGGACAGATTCCGCAGAACCATTTCTACGCCCTTGAAGTGCTGCGCGTGAACGGCAACCCGGCGCAGCAAGCGCGCCTCTACGCCGAAGTCCTGGCCGGCCAACGCTTCGGCAACGCCCTGGCTGAACTGGGCACCAAGACCGCCCATGACCGCGTGACGTCCCTCACCCGCGACGGTGACGGCTTGCGTATCAATGGCCGCAAGTTCTACTCGACCGGCGCGCTCTACGCCCAGCGCATCCCGACTTCTGTGGTGGATGAATACGGCGTACAGCAGTTGGCCTTCGTCCCGCGCGACAGCCAAGGCCTGAAGGTCATTGATGATTGGAGCGGCTTCGGCCAGCGCACCACGGGCAGCGGCTCGGTGGTATTCGACAACGTATGGGTCGCCGCGCAGGACGTGATCCCGTTCCAGAGCGCCTTCGAGCGCCCGACCACCGTCGGCCCGCTGGCGCAGATCCTTCACGCCGCCATCGACACCGGTATCGCCCGCGCCGCCTTTGAAGATGCGCTGCACTTCGTGCGCACCAGGACCCGCCCGTGGATCGATGCCGGCAGCGACAAGGCCACCGAAGACCCGCTCACCCTGAAAAGCTTCGGCCACCTGAGCATCCGCCTGCACGCCGCCGAAGCCTTGCTTGAGCGTGCCGGCGTTTTCCTGGACCGTGCCCAGGCCGACAGCAACGCCGAAACCGTCGCCGCCGCTTCAATCGCCGTGGCAGAAGTGCGCGCCCTGAGTACCGAGATTTCCCTGGCCGCCGGCAGCACCCTGTTTGAACTCGCCGGCAGCCAGGCGACCCTGGCCGAGCATGGCCTGGACCGCCACTGGCGCAACGCCCGCGTGCATACGCTGCACGACCCGGTGCGCTGGAAGTACCACGCGGTGGGCAATTACTACCTCAACGACGCAAACCCGCCGCTGCGGGGGACGATCTGATGAGCAAAAAGAAAATCCTGCTCAACGCCTTCAACATGAACTGCATCGGGCATATCAACCACGGCCTGTGGACTCATCCACGGGACACCTCCACCCAGTACAAGACTTTGGAGTACTGGACCGACTTGGCGCAAACCCTTGAACGCGGGCTGTTCGATGGCCTGTTCATCGCCGATATCGTCGGCGTGTATGACGTGTATCAACACTCCATCGACGTGCCGCTCAAAGAGTCGATCCAACTGCCGGTCAACGACCCGTTGCTGCTGGTCTCGGCCATGGCCGCCGTTACCCGGCACCTCGGCTTCGGCCTCACCGCCAACCTCACCTATGAGCCGCCGTATCTGTTCGCCCGGCGCATGTCCACGCTGGACCATCTGAGCCGTGGCCGGGTGGGTTGGAACATCGTCACCGGCTACCTCGACAGCGCCGCCAAGGCCATGGGCCTCACCGAACAGGTCGAGCATGACCGCCGCTACGACCAGGCCGACGAATACCTGGAGGTGCTCTACAAACTCTGGGAAGGCAGTTGGGAAGACGACGCGGTGCTCAACGATCCGCAGGCGCGGGTCTACGCGCAGCCGGGCAAGGTGCACAAGGTCGAGCACCGTGGCGAGTTCTATCAGGTGGAGGGTTATCACCTGTGCGAGCCGTCGCCGCAGCGTACGCCGGTGCTGTTCCAGGCCGGCAGTTCGGACCGTGGCCTGCTGTTTGCCGGACGCCACGCCGAATGCGTGTTTATCAGCGGGCAGAACAAGGCCGCGACCAAGGTGCAAGTGGACAAGGTGCGCGCCAGTGCGGTCGAGGCCGGGCGCAATCCGGATGACATCAAGGTGTTCATGGGCCTCAACGTAATCGTTGGCGCCACCGAAGCACTGGCCTGGGCCAAGCATGCCGAGTACCTGAGTTACGCCAGCGCGGAAGCCGGCGTGGCGCATTTTTCGGCGTCCACGGCGATCGATTTTGCCCAGTACGAACTGGACGAACCGATCCAGTACGTGAAAAGCAACGCCATACAGTCGGCCACCAGGAACCTGCAGAACAACGATTGGACCCGGCGCAAATTGCTTGAGCAACACGCTTTGGGCGGGCGCTACATCACCCTGGTCGGCTCGCCCGAGCAGGTGGCCGATGAGCTGGAAGCGTGGATCAGCGAAACGGGGCTGGATGGTTTCAACCTGACGCGGATCGTTACGCCGGAAAGTTATGTGGATTTCATTGAGCTGGTGGTGCCGGAGCTGCAGCGACGGGGTTCCTACAAGACTGAATATGCACAGGGAACGCTGCGCGAAAAAGTCTTTCATGGCTCCGCTCGCCTGCCCGAACAACACACCGGCTCTACCTACCGACACCTTATGACTGGAAATCTCTTATGAAAAAAACACTGCTCACTCACCCAGTCAAAGCACTGGTCCTGGCCTTCGGGTTGTTCAGCTCGGCGATATTCGCCGCCGATGCACCGCTCAAAATCGGCACCACCGCCGCCTTCGCCATTCCTTTGGAGGCCGCCGTGGAAGAAGCCGGCAAACAAGGCCTGAAGGTCGAACTGGTGGAGTTCTCCGACTGGATCGCGCCCAACGTCAGCCTGGCCGCCGGTGATATCGACCTGAACTACTTCCAGCACATCCCGTTCCTGGAAAACGCCAAGGCCGCCGCCGGCTTTGACCTGGTGCCGTACGCGCCAGGCATCATCAACAATGTGGGCCTGTACTCCAAGCGGTACAAGCGCATCGAAGACCTGCCCCAGGGCGCCAGCGTGGCGATTGCCAATGACCCGATCAACAGCGGTCGCGGCCTGCAGTTGCTGGCCAAGGCCGGGCTGATCACGCTCAAGCCGGGGGTGGGCTACAAGGCCACCGAAGAAGACATCGTCAGCAACCCGAAGAAGATCAAGATCCTGCAGGTCGAGGCCGTGCAGCTGGTGCGTGCCTATGACGATGCCGACCTGGTGCAGGGCTACCCGGCGTATATCCGCCTGTCCAAGACCTTCGACGCCGAGTCGGCGCTGCTGTTCGACGGCCTCGATCACCCGGAATACGTGATCCAGTTCGTGATCCAGCCGAAAAGCAAAACCGACCCACGGGTGATCAAGTTCGTCGATATCTACCAGCACTCGCCCGTGGTGCGCGCCGCGCTGGATAAGTCCCTCGGCAAGCTCTACCAAGTCGGCTGGGAAGCTAAACAATGAGCGCCACCAATGCCCAAGTGCGCGACCTGGGCTCACCGCCCAGGGACGCCGACCAGACTGAGCTGCACCCTGACTTGAACCGCGCCCATGTGCGTTTTATCAACCTGGGCAAGACCTACGACGGCCGTGTGCACGCCCTGCAAGGCATCGACCTGGCGATCCAGCGCGGCGAAGTGTTCGGCATCATCGGCCGCAGCGGCGCCGGCAAGTCGTCGCTGATCCGCACCATCAACCGCCTGGAACACCCCAGCAGCGGCCGGGTGCTGATCGATCAGGTGGACATCGGCGAGTACGACGAGGACCACCTGGTGGCGCTGCGACGGCGCATCGGCATGATCTTCCAGCACTTCAACCTGATGTCGGCCAAGACCGTGTGGCAGAACGTCGAGTTGCCGCTCAAGGTCGCTGGCGTGCCCAAGCCGCAGCGTGAGCAAAAGGTGCGTGAACTGCTGGAACTGGTCGGGCTGCAGGACAAGCACAAGGCCTACCCGGCGCAGCTTTCCGGCGGCCAGAAACAACGCGTGGGTATCGCGCGTTCGCTGGTGCACGACCCACAGATCTTGCTCTGCGACGAGGCCACTTCGGCGCTGGACCCTGAGACCACGCAGTCGATCCTCGGACTGCTGCGCGAGATCAACAAACGCCTGGGCCTGACCATCGTGCTGATCACCCACGAGATGGCGGTGATTCGCGAAATCTGCGACCGCGTGGTGGTGCTGGAACACGGGCGCATCGTCGAGCAAGGCCCGGTGTGGCAGGTGTTCGGCAACCCCCGGCACGAGGTCAGCAAAACCCTGCTGGCACCATTGCAGCATGGGTTGCCCGATGAGCTGCAAAGCCGGTTGCAGGCCACACCGTTGTCGCCCGAGGCGGCGCTGGTGTTGCGCCTGCAATTTACTGGCAGCGATACCGAAGAGCCGGACCTGGCGGCACTGTTCGGTGCGCTCGGCGGCCGCGTACGCTTGCTGCAAGGCGGCGTGGAACGCATCCAGGGGCATGCCTTGGGACAACTGCTGCTGGCGGTGAGTGGCTCGCCTCACGGCGCCGAAGAACTGCGCAGCCGTGCGGGCAACTGGGCGCAACAGTCGGAGGTGCTGGGCTATGTGGTTTGATCGTTTAGTGCAGGGCGCCATCGACACCTTGTTGATGGTCGGCGTGTCGTCGCTGATCGCGTTGCTGGTGGGCATTCCGCTGGCGGTGTTTCTGGTCACCAGCGATAAGGGCGGTATTTACCAGGCACCGGCGTTGAACCGTGTGCTGGGGGCCTTCGTCAATCTGTTCCGCTCGATTCCGTTCCTGATCCTGATGGTCGCACTGATCCCGTTTACCCGGCTGATCGTCGGCACAACGTATGGCGTCTGGGCCGCCGTGGTCCCCCTGACCATTGCCGCCACGCCGTTTTTCGCGCGCATCGCCGAAGTGAGCTTGCGCGAAGTCGACCACGGCCTGATCGAAGCCGCGCAGGCCATGGGCTGCCGGCGCTGGCACATCGTTTGGCATGTGCTGTTGCCCGAAGCGCTGCCGGGGATCGTCGGCGGATTCACCATCACCCTGGTGACCATGATCAATTCGTCCGCCATGGCCGGGGCCATTGGCGCGGGCGGCTTGGGCGACATCGCCTACCGCTACGGCTACCAGCGCTTTGATACCCAGATCATGCTCACGGTGATCGTGCTGCTGGTGGTGCTGGTGGCGGTGATTCAGTTGGGCGGCGACCAACTGGCGCGGGCGCTCAATAAACGCTGACGCCAGGATCGTTCCCACGCTCCGCGTGGGAATGCCTCATGTGATGCTCCGCGTCACGACTTTCAAAGCAGACGCAGAGCGTCCAGGCTGCATTCCCACGCAGAGCGTGGGAACGATCGGTGGGGTATAGTCGGACGATCGAAGAATCCCGGTATCACCTGTCATGACCCTCAAGCCCGACGACCTGAACCAAATCACCACCACCACCCTCGGCCACTACAACAAAGTGGCCGAAGACTTCCGTGAAGGCACTCGCGATCACGATGTGAGCCAGAACATCGACGCACTGCTGCGGCATATCCAGGGCAAGGCGCCGTTTACGCTGCTGGATTTCGGTTGCGGGCCAGGCCGCGATTTACAGACATTCACGCGCATGGGGCATATCGCCGTGGGCCTGGACGGCTCGGAGCGCTTTGCGCAGATGGCGCGCGAAGACAGTGGTTGTGAGGTGTTGCAGCAGGATTTCCTCAAGCTCGCTCTGCCCGCCGAACGCTTTGACGGAATCTTTGCCAATGCGGTGCTGTTTCATATTCCCAAACAGGAACTGCCGCGTGTGCTCAAGCAGCTCAATGAGGCGTTGAAGCCTGGAGGCGTATTGTTCAGTTCCAACCCGCGCGGGGACAACCAGGAAGGCTGGAACGGGCCGAGGTATGGCTCGTATCACGACCTCGCGGCGTGGCAGGCGCTGTTGACGGAGGCGGGGTTTGTGGAGTTGGAGCATTACTATCGACCGACCGGGTTGCCTCGGGAGCAGCAGCCTTGGTTGGCCAGCGTGTGGCGCAAATTCTAGAGCTTCATCGCCTGGGCCGGCCTCATCGTAGGCAAGCCAGCTCCCACAGGAAAATGCATGCCCCTGTGGGAACCGGGCTTGCCCGCGATGGCGGGCTCAAGGGCTCCGCTGCTGCACTTGATACACCACAGGTTCCTCCCCCACCACCAACGCTGTCACGCTACGCCCGGCATACCCTTGTTTCTCTTCAGCGGTGAAATTCGCCACCAGCCGCGTCCCATCGGCAAACGTGGTTTCCTGTACCAACCGATCCGCCGTCAGCCACCTGAAGCCGGTCATTTCCTGCGTGGCCAGACGTTGGTGAAGCGGGCGGAAAAAGGCGTCCTGGCGCTGGATCAACGGGAGTCGCTGCTTCAAGGTTGCAGCACTCAAGTGATACAGCGGCGGCACGTTGTAGAGCAGCTGCATCAGCTCATTTTCAGCCTGCACATTGCTCAACTTGAGGCTGTCGAACAGCCAGTGATGAGTGGTGATCACCGAGTCGTGGAACACCGCCTGATACAGCGGCAGGCGCATGCTCGGCTCGACATGCACCGTGCGAAACGGCTCCTTCAACGGCACCGGCTTGAAAAACACTGCGGGTTGCTCGGGTGGGTACCAGTTACCGACGTAGTAGGGCGATTGCCTGTCCTTGGTCATCGCTTGATCACCCCAGCCAATCACGGGCGTCTGCATGCCGTGGGCGAACAGGATGCCCTGGGCAGTGACGGCATTGCCGTCTTCGGAACCGGTGGGCAACTGGCGTACGGTATTCAGCCAGCGGCAGGCATCGATGTTGCCCTCGGCGTTCTGCGCCTGGGTCATGCGGGCGCCGTCGCGGTAGCTGTCGAACACCATGCTGGTGGCGTAGGCGTCAAGGAACCAGGCGTTGAAACCGGCCTTGGCCTGCACAGCCTTCACCCGTGCCTCCAGCAAGGGCCGCACGCAGCGTGGGTCGGTGTAGTGGCCCGACTGCTGGAAACCGGTCTTGAGCTTGCCGCCCTTGAGCACAATCGCGCAGTCGCGGTAGGCCTTGGCGCCGAGGTGGGCGGTGGTCCAGTCAGGGTTTTCCGTGGCGGACAACGCGGTTTCGTAGGAATCGTAGGGCGCCATCAGGTAACCCGCCTCGACACCGGCGCGAATCGCCTCGGGATGCCAGAGGCCGCCTTCCCAGCCCTCGCCCAGGGTCAGCAGCAGGCGCGGCAGGCCTGAGTCGCGCAACGATTGGATCGTCTGGCTGCCCCAGGTTGCCGGGGAATCGCTCAAGGCACCGGCAAAGTCCACGGCCAACTCGCTGCGCAATTCGCCGTAGCGCGCCGCGAGCCGGGTCATATCCGGTTCTTGACGTTGCCAGCTCTGTCGAGCCTTGGTGTTGATCGCCGCGTTAAGGCCGCGCAGCAACATTGTCTGCTCATAGCGATTCAAGGGGGAGCGCTGCGCCAGGATCTTGCTGGCCTCCGTGTCCAACAGGCGTTGGATTTCATGGCCGCGTAAGCGTTTGAGCAACAGCGGCCAGTCCCGCACATCCTTCGGCGCCAGCAGGTCATTGCCCCACAGATAGACGTGACTGGCACCCAGCAGTTTCTCAGCCTCGGGGGTCTGGCGCAGCTTGTCGGCCAAGGGTTCATATAGGCCCTGCTCCACCCGCCACTGGCGATATCGCTTGGCACCGGCCAACGGGTCGGCATCGCCCAGATGCAGCAGCAGGGTCATGGGCGCGCCAGGATCGAGCGCGGTGAACTCATGGGCCAGGGACAGGGCCTGGTCCGCCTGCCAGCGCAGGCGGTTGTTGTAGGGGTTGGTCAGCAACCAGTTGAGAGTAAACGTGCCGTGATCGACACCCCACAGCGGCAGGCTCAGATCCTGGGTGGTGTTGATGTCGCCTTGTTCCAGCAGAAACGCGTTCCATACGGCATTGCCGGCGGGGACGTAATGCCCTTCGGCCAGCGGCCAGATCAAGCCTTGGCCGATGGCTTCGGCGGGTTGGTTCAGCAGCGCCAGCTCGCTGGCTGCGCGGGCGGTGATGGTCAGGGTCAGGTCACGTTGCTGGAGACGCGCCTTCAGGCTGTAGGCGCCGTTGTCCCATTGCCAGGAGGCTTGCTCGGCATCGCCCTGTACATTGCTGACGGTGTGCACGGGAACCCCGCTGGACGCCTGCACCGAGGCTTCGCCTGCCGGAGTGACGCGTAGCGCCAGCGTGGCGGGGTCGATTTCGACTCGCCACAGGGGGTTTTCCAGCACGGTGTCGGCAAGGACCAGGGGCGACATGAACAAGCAGCAGATCAGCAAGGTTTGACGCAGATAGCGCATGGCGGGCGACCGTCAAGAAGAGGAAGCCGGAGGGTAAGGCACTCAATGGTTCGCCGGGGCAACGCCCGTCATTTACAGAAGCTTCCCACAGTTCAAAGTCCACTGGGCATAAGAAATCTAAAGATATATAAGGACACAGAAACAACCCGTAGTGAGCGGGCTTGCCCCGCGCTGGGTGGCGAAGCCGCCCCGGTAGGGCCACTGGGGCATATCTGATTGACCCGAGTCGCTTGGTTTTGGGGCGGCTTCGCCACCCAGCGCGGGGCAAGCCCGCTCACTACAAGTTGTATCGATACCTAGAGGTCTCCCACATTTTTTAACCGCGTTCCTCCTGAGTTTCCTGTTTCGGCTCGCGGATCTTGTACCAGGCCACATACAGTGCCGGCAAAAACAGCAGCGTCAGCAACGTGGCGATGATGATCCCGCCGATCATGGCGTACGCCATTGGCCCCCAGAACACTTCCCGCGCAATCGGGATCATGCCCAGGCTCGCTGCCGCCGCCGTCAACAGGATCGGTCGGCGCCGGTGTTCGGTGGCCTCCACCACCGCATCCCACGGCGTATAGCCGGCCAGCTCATATTCATGAATCTGCGTCACCAGGATCACCGAGTTGCGGATGATGATGCCGATCAGCGCCAGAATCCCGAGGATCGCCACGAAGCCCATGGGGGTGCCTGTTGGGATCAGCGCCAGCACTACGCCGATCAGGCCCAGCGGCGCGACACTGGCGACCAGGAACATCTTCTGCACGCTGTGCAGTTGGATCATCAGAAAGGTCGCCATCAGAAACAGCATCAACGGCACCACGCTGGCAATCGGGCCCTGGGCCTTGCCGCTTTCTTCCACGGTGCCGCCAGTGGCGACCTTATAGCCCACCGGCAAGCCGGCGCTGAACTTGTCGATTTCCGGCTTGAGTTGCTTCACCAGGTCCGTTGGCTGCATCTCATCGCGCACCGCCGCCTTGATGGTGATGGTCGGCTTGCGGTCGCGGCGCCATACCAGCGGCTGTTCCAACTCATAGCGCACGGTGGCGAAGGCCAGCAGCGGAATCGAGGTGCCGTTGGGCGTGACGATCTGCAGGTTCTGCAAGGTTTCCGGCGTGCCGCGTTCGGCGTCTTCGGCACGGCCGACCACGTTGATCAGGTAGATATCGTCGTTCACCTGGGTCACCGAGGCGCCGCTGACCACGCTGTTGAGCAACTGCGCCACGTCTTCCGAGGACAGCCCCAGTTGCCGCGCCTTATCCTGGGCGATGTCGATGCGCAGCACTTTGCCCGGCTCGTTCCAGTCGTAGATGATCTCGCCCAGGTGGGTGTTTTTATCCAGCAGGGTCGCCAATTCGATGGCGTGTTTGCGCACCTGGTCGGTGTCTTTGCCGGACACGCGATACTGAATCGGCCTGCCCACCGGCGGGCCCATTTCCAGCGGCTGCACGAAGCTGCCGATGCCCACGAAGTCATCTCTCAAGCGCTTTTGCAGGCGTGTGATCAACTCGCCGCGCTCTTCCAGACCTTTGCTCACAATTACCAACTGTGCGTAATAAGGGTTTTCCAGTTGCTGGTCGAGGGGCAGGTAGAAACGGATCGCGCCCTGGCCGATATAAGTGCTCCAGCGCGCAATGTCCGGGTCGTCCTTGATGATCGCTTCCAGACGGTCGACGGCCTTGCGCGTTTCGTTGATCGACGCGTTTTGCGGCAGGTTCAGGTCGACCAGGATTTCCGGGCGGTCCGACGACGGGAAGAACTGGTTCTGCACGAACTGCATGGAAAACACCGAGGCGACGAACAGCGCCAAGGTGATGCCGATTGCCCACCAGCGGTTGCGCATGGCCCAGAGCATGCCGCCGTTGAACGCGCGGCCGATCCGCCCCGGTTCGGCATTGTGGGGTTTCACGTTGGCGCTGAGGATATGCACGCCAATCACCGGCGCAAACAGCACCGCCACCACCCACGACACCAGCATCGCCACGGCAATCACCGCGAACAGGGTGAAGGTGTACTCGCCCGCCGAACTGGCGTTGAGGCCAATCGGGACAAAACCTGCGACCGTCACCAACGTACCGGTCAGCATCGGGAACGCCGTGGAGGTGTAGGCGTAGGTCGCCGCCTGCTCCTTAGTTTCGCCTTTTTCCAGGCGCGTGATCATCATCTCGACGGTGATCATCGCGTCGTCCACCAGCAGGCCGAGCGCGATAATCAACGCGCCCAACGAGACGCGCTGCATGGTGATGCCGCTGTATTCCATGAACACAAACACCAGCGCCAGCACCAGCGGAATTGAGCACGCCACCACCAGCCCCGCGCGCATGCCAAGGCTGATAAAGCTCACCACCAGCACGATGATCACCGCTTCGAACAGCGCGCTGGTAAAGCCGCCGACGGCCTCCTCCACCACTTCCGCCTGGTCAGAAACCTTGTGCACGCCGACGCCCACCGGCAGGTCGGCGGTCAGCTCGTCCATGCGCCCGTGCAACGCCTTGCCGAACGACTGGATATTGCCGCCCTTCTGCATGGCGATGGCCAAGCCGATCGCCGGCTTGCCGTTGAAACGAAACATCGGCCGCGCCGGGTCGACATAGCCGCGTGTGATTTCAGCGATATCCGCCAGGCGATAGAAACGGTCGTTGAGCCGCAGGTTGACGTTGGCCAGGTCCTTTTCCGAGGCGAACTGTCCGGAAGTGCGCACCGAAATCCGCTCCGGCCCGGCCTCGATCACCCCGGCCGGCGTCACCGCGTTCTGCGATTGCAGGCTTTGCACCACCTGGCGCTGGTCAACCCCCAGCGCCGCCAGTTTGCGCGTGGAGAAATTCAGGTAAATCACTTCGTCCTGCTGGCCGATCATCTCGACCTTGCCCAGCCCTGGCACCGAACGGATCTCGGCGCGCACCTGCTCAACGTAGTCGCGCAACTGGCGCATCGACAGGCCGTCGCCGGTAAACGCATACACCGAGCCGAACACATCACCGAACTCGTCGTTGAACGACGGCCCCTGCAAGCCTTGGGGGAAGCTGCCGCGAATATCGTCGATCTTCTTGCGCACCTGGTACCAGATCTCCGGGATGGCCTTGGCGCTGGTGGTGTCCTTGAGGAACACTAATATCGTGGACTCGCCCGGCCGGGTGTAGCTTTTCACGTAGTCGAGTGAGTCGAGTTCTTCGAGTTTTTTCTCGATGCGGTCGGTGACCTGCTTGAGGGTTTCTTCCTGGGTCGCACCCGGCCAGCGGGTCTGTATCACCATGGTCTTGATGGTGAACGAAGGGTCTTCCTCGCGCCCCAGGTTCATGTAGGAAAATACGCCCATCAACAGCGCGACGAACATCAGGTACCAGACGAAGGACTGATGCTTGAGCGCCCAGTCGGATAAGTTGAAGCTCCCTTTCATCGCGGGCTGTCCTCGTCGATTTTGACTTTTTGCCCAGGCTTCAGGCTGTTCACGCCGGCGGTGACGATGCGCTCGCCGGGTGTGACGCCGCCATTGATCAAGGCGCTGTCGGCGTCACGGCTGAGCACGGTGATATCGCGCGGTTGCACGGTCTGGTTCTGGGTGTCGAGCAGCCAGATGCGGGTCTTGCCGTCGACCTCCTGCAGGGCGCTCAAGGGCAGCTCGATGCGTGGCGCGATGGCGGTGCTCAAGGTCACGCTGATCGCCGTGCCGAGGCGAAATGCAGGCGGTGTTTCGGTCAGGCTCAGCCGTGCGCGACGGGTGCGCGTGGCGCTTTGCGCCTGGGGTTCGATCTCGCGCACGATGGCGGTGGTCTGCACGCTCGGGTCGAGTTGCGCGGCGACCAGAAACACCACATCCGGCGGCAGGCGCTCGGCCAGGCCGGCGGGCAGGTCGATCACCGCTTCCTTGATGTCCGGGCGCGCCAGGGTCACCACTTGCTGGCCGGCGGTGACAACCTGGCCGGCCTCGGCGTTCCAGGCGGTGACAATGCCAGGGTGGTCAGTGCGCAGTTCGGCGTAGTTGAGCTGGTCCTTGGCTTGATCGACCGACGCGCGGGCCTGGTCGAGGGTAGCCTGGGTGGTTTTCAGATCAGTCTGGGCCACGTCCAGTTGAGCCTGGGCGCCGACGCCACGGTTGAACAGCTCCTGCTGGCGACGGGCATTGGCCTGGGCATTGATGAACTGGGCCTGCACCCGCGCGAGGTCGCCCTGGGCCGCGCGCAGTTGGTTCTGCTGGTCGGTGGGGTCAAGGACGGCGAGCAAGGCGCCTTTGTCCACCTCGGCGCCCACGTCCACCGTGCGGCGAGCGATACGGCCAGGCACGCGAAAGCCCAGGTTGCTTTCATAGCGGGCCTGGACGGTACCGGCGAAACGACCGAGGCTTTGCTGGTCTTCGGCCTTCACTTCCATGGACAGCACCGGGCGCACGGGCTCGGGTGGCGGTTCTTGCTTCGAACAGGCGACCAGCAACAGGCTGGCACCGAGCAGCAGCGTCAGGTGCTTCATGGCTGGGCTCCTGGCTGGGCGATCTCGACGGTCATGCCGGGGTGCAGCAATTGCCCGCCGGCCACCACGACCTTCTCGCCGCCTTTGAGGCCGTCGCCAATGATGACTTTGCCGGTGAGGTAACGCGCCACGCTGACCTTATGCAGTTGCGCCTTGCCGTCGCCGTCGACCAACCATACAGCGGGTTCGCTGAGGTCTTTGGTCAATGCGGCCCACGGCAGTTCGATGCTCGCTTTGGTCGGGCCATTGGCGGTGGCGCTCACCACCGAGCCCAGTTCCATGCCCTTGGGCAGCGCCTGCAGGGCGATTTTCACCTGCACGGTGCCCGTATTGGCGGCCACGGCCGGGGTGACTTCACGGACCTTGCCCACGGCCTTGATGCTGGGGTTATCCAATAAGCTGATGGTGATGGGCGCGTCCGGCGCCGGCTCCACCAGCAGTGATTCATACACGTTGAACACGGCATCGCGCTCGCCATCGCGCGCCAGGCTGAAAATCGGCACCGTGGCCTGCACCACCTGGCCGACTTCGGCCTGGCGCGCGGTAATCACGCCAGGCGCATCGGCGACCAGCGCGGTGTAGCCCAGTTGTTCACGGGCGTTGGCCAGTTGGGCCTGGGCCGCGGCCAGGGCGCTCTGGCTGCTGCGCAGGGCGGCCTGGGCGGAATCATATTCGCTACGGCTGGTGTAGCCCTTGGGCAGGAGTTTTTCCTGGCGCACGAAGGCGGCTGCAGTCTGCTTGACCCGCGCCTGTTCGGCCACGACCTGGGCCTGGGCGGAGTCGACGTTGGTCTGCAGATCCTTGGGATCGAGCTTGGCCAAGACTTGCCTGGCGCTCACGCGATCGCCGACATCCACCATGCGCTGAATGATCTTGCCGCCGACACGAAAGGACAGGTCCGTCTGCACCCGCGCCTGGATATCGCCCGTGAGGGTCACCGTCGCGGCGAAATCCGCCGGCTGCACGGTCTGTACAAACACCCGTGAATGCGCCTTGGGTTCAGCCTTTTCCTCGCCACAGCCGCTCAGCAGCGTCAGTAGGCCAAGGCCAAAAATACAGGTGGAAATACGACCGCCCATGCAGGCTCCTTTTGCGTGATGCCGACTTGCCAGTGTGCATGCGACTGTGAGCTTAGTTCAGGGTTCCTTATCTGCATGGATGAGTGGAGCAGGCGGCGCCTGTGATGGCCTCTTCGCGAGCAAGCCCGCTCCCACAGGTGGCCGCATTCCAAAGGTGGAACTCGGTCGAATGTGGGAGCGGGCTTGCTCGCGAAAGCGGTAGATCAGTCACCGCAAAAGCACGGGATCAGCCCTGCCACTTCCCACCTTCCACAATCACACTCTCAGGCTTGGTGTCATCGCTCAGCTCTTTACGCACATACTGGTCATACAGCTTGAGCAAGAACTTCTCTTCACCCAACTTCGCCAACTCGGCATTTACCCAGTCACGCAGTTCGATATTGCCCTTCTTCACCGCTGGCGCAATCGGCGCTTCATCACCGAGTTTTTCTTCCAGCACGCGGTAACCCGGGTTCTGCTTGGCCCAGCTGAACAGCACCAGGTTGTCTTGCGCATACGCATCGCCACGTCCGGCCGACAGGGCTTGCAGAGACTCGGAGTTCTTTTCGAACTTGAGCAGTTTCCAGTCCGGGTGGTTTTTGGTCAGCCAGATATCGGCGGTGGTGCCGGTGGTCACGATAGTGGTACGGGTGGCCAGGTCATTCAGGTTCTTCACTGCGCTGTCCTTGGGCACCAGGGCCTGCACCGCAACTTTCAGGTTGGGGTTGGTGAAGTCCACCGCTTCCTTGCGCTCCGGCGTCACGGTCATGTTGGCGAGGATCAGGTCGACCTTGTCGCTTTGCAGGAACGGAATACGGCTGGCCGGCTCGACGGCAACAAATTCGACTTTGTTCTCGTCGCCCAGCAGGTCCTTGGCGAATTGGCGACCGATATCGGTATCGAAGCCCACGTAGCGGCCGGCTTCGTTGACAAAGCCGAAGGGAGGTTTGTCGGTAAAGACCCCGACGATCAGCTTGTCGCGCGCCTTGATCTTGTCGATGTAGCTCACGGCGGCGCCCGGTTTTGCAGGCTCTTCGGCCTTTTTATCGCAACCGGCCAGCAAGGCGACGGCAAACAGTGGCAGCAGTAACTTTTTCATATCAGTTCCAGTTCCTTGATCTTTTTGGGCAGTGTTGAAACAAAGGAGAACTTCTCCAGGAACTGCTGCGCGCGTGCGGTTTGCGGGTTCGTAAAGAATGCCTCGGGGGTGTTGTGTTCGAGGATGCGACCGGCCTCCATAAACACCACGCGGTCAGCGACGGCGCGGGCGAAGGCCATTTCGTGGGTGACGATCAGCAGGGTCATGCCATCGCGCGCCAGGCCCTGGATCACTTCCAGTACTTCTTTGACCATTTCCGGGTCAAGGGCCGCGGTGACCTCGTCAAACAGCATGACCTGAGGGTTCATGCACAGCGAGCGGACGATGGCGATGCGTTGCTGTTGACCGCCGGAGAGCTGGCGCGGGTAAGCGTCGCGCTTGTCGGCCAGGCCCACACGCGCCAGCAATTGCTCGGCCTGTTCGCGGGCTTCGCGGGGGTCGCGTTTTTGCACCTTCAACGGGCCGAGCAGGATGTTGTCGAGCACGCTCATGTGCGGGAATAGGTGGTAACTCTGGAACACCATGCCGATGTCCTGGCGCACCTGGCGCCAGTCGGTGCTTTTGTCCAGAAGCTCTCGGCCGGCAAAACGCAGGCTGCCACTGTGTGCCACTTCCAGGCCGTTGAGGCAACGCAGCAAGGTACTTTTGCCGCAGCCACTGGGGCCGAGGATCACCACCACTTCGCCGCTTTGCACGCTCAGGTCGATGCCCTTGAGCACGTGCGTGTCGCCGAAATATTTATTGAAACCCTGGAACTCGATCAATGCGCTCATGCTTGGGCCCAGCGCCGTTCCAGCACCTTGGAGGCAGCCGATAACGGGTAGCAGATAAAGAAGAAAAACAGGAACAGCACGCCATAGATCAACACTGACTCATAGGTGCGTTCGATGATTTGCTGGCCGACCTTGATCACGTCCACCACGCCGATCAGTACCGCCAGGGAACTGGTCTTGATGATGCGCGTGTAAACGTTGATGGTCGGCGGCGTCATGCGCTTGAGGGCCTGAGGCAGCAGCACGTAGCCGTAGAGCTGCGGATCGGAGAGACCAATCGACAACCCCGCTTCACGCTGGCCGCGGGGCAGCGAATGCAAGGCGCCGCGCACCACTTCGCCCACTTCGCTGGCACCCCACAGCGACAGCACCAGCACCGCGCACCAGAAACTCGGGATGCTCAGGCCGAAGAAAATCGGCAGGCCAAAAAACAACAGGTACAACCACACCAGCACCGGGATCGCGCGAAACAGCTCCAGGTAAACCCGCAGCACGGCGTTGATCAGCCTGTTGTTCAAGGTGCGCAGCACGCCGTACAGCACGCCACCAACCGTGCTGAACGCGATGCCCAAAAACGAAATCGACAAGGTTTGCGCCGCGCCCTTGCCCAGTTGCGGCAACGACACCCACAGCAACTCAAGACCCGAACTGGCCATGCTGGAGCCTCCTTTCCAGGCGGCTGAGCAGCAGCGACAGCGGCAGGAACAGCAGCACGCAAATCAGCGTCAGCACCGCGAGCATTTCGTACGTCTTGTAGTAAAGGGCGATGTAGCTCTTGGTGGTGTAGAGAATCTCCGGCACCGCCACGGCGGAGACCACGGTGGTCTCCTTGAGCAGAAAGATGAAATTGGCGAACAGCGCCGGCAGGCTGAGGATACCGGCCTGAGGCAGGATCACGTGACGCAGCAATTGCCAGTCGGACAGGCCGATGGACTTGCCCGACTCGATCTGCGCCAGCGGCACCGCTTCGACGCCGGCGCGCAGCACTTCAGTGAGGTAGGCGCCGCCGAGGAAGGTCATGGTGATGATCGCCGCCCAGAACCCGGAGATATTCAAGCCCAGGGCCGGCAGCGCGAAATACACAAAGAACAGTTGGATCAGCAGCGGCGTGTTACGCGCCAATTCCACATAGAGCCCGACCAGGCGCGACAGGTACGGCGTGCGAAACACCAGCAACGCCGCGTTGACCAGCGCCACCAGCAACGAGGTGGCAATGGCAATCAGGCCCACTTGCAGCGTCACGCCTACGGCCTTTAGAAACGCCGGCAGGGTGCTGAGGATAAAAGCGAAATCGAAGGTCATTTCCAGTCCATGACGCCGCATGGGTAATGCAGCGAGCGCAATCCGATCCGGTGTGGGTAACGCCGGGTAGCGCAAACTTTAAAGGTATAAAAAGCAAAATTTAAATACCAAAATAGCATATTGATATCACCCAAAAAGATAACCGCCGGGTTCGCGGGTTTGGCGGGGGGGGCTATGGTTGATGGGTCTGTATTTCGAGGGAATGAACATGAAAAAGGAAGCGAAGCCCCTGGATCCGCAGGAGTTGGTGAAGTGGTTGGTAGCGTTGCGCAGGGCCATCAATAGCCGCCCCGTCTGAAACAGTGAAGATCCAATGTGGGAGCGGGCTTGCTCGCGAATGCGGTGTGTCAGTGAATAAATCTTTGACTGAACCACCGCTTTCGCGAGCAAGCCCGCTCCCACAGTTTTTGATCGCATTTCAAAACACCATAAAAAAACGCCGACGCTGCAGTAGCCGTCGGCGTTTAAACCTTGAAGGGGGTTTTGGCTTACATCAGAACGCCGGCAACACCGCGCCGTTGTACTTCTTCTCGATGAAGGCTTTGACTTCCGGGCTGGTCAGGGCCTTGGCCAGCTTCTGGATCGCGTCGCTGTCCTTGTTGTCCGGGCGCGCGACCAGGAAGTTAACGTACGGCGACTTGGCGTCTTCGATGATCAACGCATCCTTGGCCGGGTTGAGGCCGGCTTCCAATGCGTAGTTTGTATTGATCATGTCCAGGTCAACCTGGTCCAGCACGCGTGGCAGCAGGGCGGATTCCAGTTCTTTGAATTTCAGGTTTTTCGGGTTGCTGGCAATGTCTTTCGGCGTGGACAGGGCATTGGTCGGGTCTTTCAGGGTGATCACACCGGCTTTCTGCAGCAGCAACAGGGCACGGCCGCTGTTGGAGCCTTCGTTCGGGATGGCAACGGTGGCGCCGTCCTTGAGCTCGGAAATATTCTTGATCTTTTTCGAGTAGCCACCGAACGGCTCGACGTGCACGCCGATCACGGTGACCAAGTTGGTGCCCTTGCCCTTGTTGAAGTTTTCCAGGTACGGCAGGGTCTGGAAGTAGTTGGCGTCCAGGCGTTTCTCAGCGACTTGCACGTTCGGCTGCACGTAGTCGGTGAAGACTTTGATCTGCAGGTCCACGCCTTCTTTGGCCAGGGTCGGCTTGATCAGCTCCAGGATCTCGGCGTGCGGCACCGGGGTGGCGGCCACCACCAGTTTCTCGTTGGCCTGGGCGAAGCCAGCTGTCAGGGCAGCCGCCAGTGCGGTAAACAACAGAACCTTTTTCATGCAATGTCCTTCTAACGACCGTTTTCTATGTGAGGTGCCAGCGAAGTGCTATCGCGGTGTGGAACGGACAATACCTATATTTTTTATTCCCGAACAATATCTTTTATTCACTTTGATATTCCATTTTGCTCATATAGGAATTTACGCAACGTTTCCTGCTCTGCGGGACCGGCGCTCGCGAAAATCCGCCTCACTTGTTCCAACGGCGAACCGACGACGGGCAAATTCAGATGCTCGGGCAAAATCTCATCGCCGCTGCTTACCAGCAATGCAAAGTGGATAACATTTTCCAGCTCGCGGGTATTGCCCGGCCAGCTGTGATGCTCCAGCACACGCTGGGCGGCATCGCTGATCAACGGTACCGGAAGGCCCAGGCGCTGGCTGTAAATACCCAGAAAGTATTCAGCCAGGGACAGGATATCGCCGACCCGCTCGCGCAGCGCCGGCAAGTCCAGCCGGCCTTCGCTCAGGTAATGGAACAGGCGCTCATGGAACTTGCCGGCTGCCACGGCCTGCGCCAGATCGATGCTGGTGGCGGCGACGAGGCGAACGTCCACCGGGCTCGGGTGGTGAGCGCCGACACGGGTGACTTCATGGTTTTCCAGGGCCGCCAGCAGTTTCACCTGGATCGGCAGCGGCAAGTCGCCGATCTCGTCCAGGTACAAGGTGCCGCCATTGGCCGACCCGAACCAACCCGCCCGGCTGCTGGCCGCACCGCTGTGGGCGCCGGCGGCATAACCGAACAATTCCGCGTCGGCGTAGGTGGGGCTGATCGCGCCGCAATTGACCGAGACAAACAACCCAGCACGATCGCTGCCACGGTGAATATGCCGCGCCAGCAGCTCTTTACCGCTGCCCGTCTCGCCGCGAATCAACACGGGCAAGGCGCGCGGCGCGAGGCTTTCCAGTTCTTCGCGCAGTTGCCGTGAACGGGGATCGACAAACACCAACGCCTTGGCGCGGATACTCAGCGGGCTTTTTTCGGCGTCGGGGAAGGTCAGCAAGGGCTGGCCGTAGGTTTCATGCAGACTCATGGCAGACTCCCGCCCCCATTCCACTCAGGGACAGGGCGTTGAAAAATGTTCAGGCAGTGCGCCGGGCGTGATGCTCGAGGCGGCTCTGCAGGCGATAAAGGTAGGCGAAACCCTGTTCCCAACGCTGGTGGCCGGACTTCACATTGATATGGCCGGCACCGGACAAAATGCCGGCTTCGGCACCCCAGTTGCGCGCCAGCTCCACTGCTCGAGGGGCGCTGACGGCACTGTCGTTGTCGGAGCTGACCACTTGGCTGGGAAACGGCAGCAGGTCAGTGGGGATGGGCGCGAAGTTTCGCAAGGCCGGTGCACACGCGGGGCGTTCGACGTCAGCCGGGGCCACCAGCAGGGCACCGCGTACCTGCCGCAGGTAATGCACCGGTGCGGTGGCCGCCCAATGCGCCACCGTAATGCAGCCCAGGCTATGAGCGATCAGGATCACCGGCGTGCTGTCGGCCGCGATGGCCTCGGCCAGCGCCGCAACCCAGTCTTCGCGACGCGGCGCCACCCAATCGACCTGCTCCACGCGGGCGCTGTTGGGCAGGCTGTGCTGCCAATGGGTTTGCCAATGATCTTCTGGCGATCCTTGCCAGCCCGGCACGATCAGGTAACGAATCGACTCGCTGTGCATGGGTGCCCTCCTGCAGCGTTAAACGTTGCTGATCAGTATAGGGGCGGGAGTTATACTCGTTAAGGAATAAGAAGCTATTTGTTAATAACCAAAAACTTTTTCGTCTCGCTTTCGCATGTGCCGAGGTGAACACATCAAGTCCCGACACATTCGTGCCGGGTGGTTACCTGACCGGTTATGCGCCAGCCTCAGCGGGAGTGGCGCATGGAGTGCTCGCCGCCGATATCGACACCAAATTTCCTGTCCATCGCCCAATAGTGTTCCTGTAACCGCTGCAATTGCTGGAGGTAGGTTTGAGGGACTACCAACCTTCCGCTCGTTACATCGGACAAATCGTCAAAAACAGGGAAAAGCCCCATTTTTTCTTGTTTCATCACAGCGTTGAAAACGTGAGGACCTGTCACCTCGAATATTTTCTTTTCGTAGGCCTTGTACGCTTCCCGTTCGGAGGCTGTGGGGTTTTCTCCAATAAAGGGTCGATTGGCATCCAGCCACTCCTTGCTGGCTTTAAAGCGTCGATACGTTTCCTCCAGGACTTTGTCGAATACCGGGTTTTCCGCGTGGCTCGCAAAATTGCTGTTATTAAACCCGGAAAAATCCGCCGGCTCGTAGGTGACTGGGGAGCTCATTAACACCTCATTCGGCGCAGCTTTTAATGAGACGTCTCCCACCGGGATGGTCAGAACATCATCAGTGTCCATATAAATGCCACCGTACCGTTTCATTAACGCGGCACGCATCACATCCGAAGACGCTGCGAGGTTCCGCCTTTGCCCGGAACGAAAGTACTGATACATCTCGCCATACTCACCTGTATTAAAGTCGCGAAAACTTTCATCTGCCTTAAGGTCCCGAACTTCCAGGCCACCGACTTTGTGGTCCAGTGCTTGTTTCACTTTCAGAAAGACACTTTGATCGTTAGCATCAACATGCACAATTGATTGGTAACCTGGACTTTTCCGGGCGTTTTCGATGATATTTTTTATCAGATGCTCCGGCATTTCATTTCCGGCCCAGAAATAATGTATAACTTTTGGTACTTCCGTCGGATTCAATGGCAGTAACGGCAACCCAGGCAACTTTACAACTTTGTTACTTACCGAGGCCAGCCGCTTGTCAGCACTGGCCAGCAGTTGCTCTCTTGTGCCTGACAGCCACTGCTCCTCATGCTCGCGCCAATGAAACACATCACTGGCTTGACCGCTAGAATCGAGCCCCCGCCAGGCTTCAGCTTGCAAATCATAAACAACCGGACATGAATAGCCGTTCACATCGATGGAATATGTCTGCGCTCTCGACACCCTTACTCCATCCAGGGGAACACTAAATTCTTTGAACACTGCAGGGGGTGAAACAGGCCCCATGGGGTATCCGATTTGACCATTGACTCGTTGAGGCGGCTTGAAAAATGGGCGCGTCGGGTTTGTGAGTTGGCTTGATTGTGCGGCGCCCTCGCTTTCAGGTTTCAACGCTTTCGCAAGCGAACCGCCCCCATGGGTCACCAACGGTGGCATGGCATTCAATACGCCAAACACAATGCGATCAGCTCCCGTGGATTTCCCCTTCACCACATCGTCAATGCCAATGCCCGCTTGTACGGAACCCGCCGCCAGGTAGAACGCATCAAGCGCCAAGGCAACTTCCGGCATGACAAGCGCCAGGGGCGTCATGAACAACGCGACTTTCGCGGCCTCTTCGACGCCCTGGGTTATTTTGGTCTTTGTATAGTCACTGTCACTGACAATCGCATTATCGGCGTCCGAGAAGGAACGCGACATTTGCCGGGTCATGATTTTTTGAAAAGGGTCGCCGCTCAGCGGATCGACCTTGATATACCGCTCAGGCGACCAATCATTAACATTGGAAAAGCTGAAACCTTCGCTTTCCTGCGCCTCGGACCAGGCTCCCAGCCCTTGCAGGGATTGATGCACACCGTCGGAAAAAACCTTGTCTGCCTGGTCGCCAAGGGAAAAGTGCGTCATGAGTGCTGCGCGTTTCAGCGGATCGGCGGCCTGCTTCGCCAACCACAGCCCCATTTGCTCAGGGTTATCAAAACGATGCAGGGGGGAAGAGTTACCGGGAATGTATAACAACGTCAGCCGTGTTTTCTTGTCGGTCACACAGAGCAAATCTGTCGACTTCATGCCGTTTACGCTGACCAAACCGATGTCCAGACTCGGATCCTGCAAGGTACGATTGGTAAAGTCCTCAACATCCAACTCGGTCCATGGCTTTTGCGCAAAAGGCCCCATTACACGCAGTGCCAGTTTTGTCTCCTCTGGGCCAAGTGACCCATTCAGGCTCTGCAACTTGACGGCCTTGACATAAGACAGCTTGCTCAAGGCCGTATACGAATCGGTGTGCTTCTCCCAAAAAGCGGAGAGTGTATTTTTATATAACCGGGTTCGATCCGTGTCCCATATGAGCGCCTTGAAGTCTGCCACCGGTATGTCGAGCCGCGTGGAAGCACTATAGGGTAAACCGGTGGAGGTTGTGGGCGCTCGATAAATACCTTGCTCGGTGTGAGACGACTCAACGGCCTCTTCGACTTTATTATAAGTAAACACCATCGGTGAAAAATACTGCCCCACTTTCTGAAACCAGTTTTTATTATCCTCTATAGGGACGTCCTGCCTATTTTTCAAAGTGGCCTGAGTCAACGTCACCTTCTCAACAACATCACTCTCGGTTCGACCGCTGCCCTTGAAAGTAACCAGGTATGTATTATCTGGGTCGACATTCGCATTCCAGCGATGTTTCAGCTCACCCGACAAGATTTCTGACATTTCTTTTTCAGGTGTCATGAAGTCTGAAGCATGCGTATTCAAGTAGGCGTTTATACGATCATTCTTTTCCAACACCGACCGGTCGATAACCGCATGGCTTGTGGGCAGGTTTTTTTTGCTGTCTACACTCGAGGCATCGTTTGACGATTCAGGAAAAAAGGCCACCTTTTCACCCTGGATGGATGTTGAGCTCGTTGACTTTTTTAGGTCGGGCCGTGGCTGGCTTATTAGACTAGCAAGATGAACAGGAAAACGTATGGCCATCAAACTGCTCCTTTAATTCAATAATTACTTCACCTCGCCAAGATAATTAACTATCAAAAAAACCACACGCCCGGAAACATCAAAAAACAATAGCAAATCTTACAATCAAATCACTTTAGAACCACATACCTGGATACCTGATTCGCGTCCAAAAAACGCCGCACTCTGCCAAGGAGACAGCCCAACGGTTGTCGGAGCCTTGCGCCCAAGCGTGTTCTTGAATGCTTTCACGCAAAGACAGTAAAGGTAGGCCGCTGGCGGGGAATGTCACCCGTAACGCCTCTTCCAGGCGGCGTAGCAACACGGGGCCGAACAGGGTCAATTCCCTTTGCCACTGGATGGCATGGTTATATTTAATTTCAGAATACCTTGGGCGCTGGCCATACTCACGCCTCATTCACCGAATGCAAGAGCATGCATGACCCTCAATAAATCCTTCGCCGGCTGGGCCTTGCTGGTAGTGCTCGGCCTGAACCTGCGGCCCATCCTCAGCTCCATCAGCCCATTGCTCGGCGAGATTCGCCAGGCCACCGGCCTGAGTTTCCAGAGCAGCGCCCTGCTTACCAGCCTGCCGGTGGTGTGCATGGGCCTGGTGGCACTGGTGGGTGTGCGCGTTGAAGCAAAGCTGGGTGAGCGGCGCGGCATCGCCTTGGGCCTGATGATGATTCTGCTGGCGTGCCTGGCCCGCTGGTTGATGGGCCAGGGCTCGGCGCTGCTGGTCACGGCCTTGCTTGGCGGTGCCGGCGTGGCGCTGATCCAGGCGTTGGTGCCGGCGATGATCAAGCGCGAGTTCCATTACCGCGTGCCGGTGGCGATGGGGGTGTACTCCGCGTCGTTGATGGCGGGTGGCGGGTTGGCGGCGCTGCTCAGCCCGGTGGTGGCCAGTCATTTCCAGCACTGGCAGGCCGGGCTCGGCGTGTGGTTGTTGCCAGCACTGGCGGCATTGCTGTTGTGGGCCTGGTTGCCGCTGGGCGCTGCGAAAAACCCATGGGTAGCCCCGGCATTCCAAGGCCTGCGCAATCGTCGCGCCTGGCTGCTGGCGCTGTATTTCGGCTTGGTGAACTGTGGTTATATGAGCCTGGTGGCGTGGCTGCCCGCCTACTATCAACAACTGGGCTGGGACGTATTGCCCAGTGGATCGCTGCTGGCCTTCATGACGATCTTCCAAGTGATCGCGGCGCTATTGATGCCTGTGCTGGCGCAACGCGGGGTCGACCGTCGGCCCCTGCTGTGGATCAGCCTGCTGGCCCAGACCCTTGGCTACCTCGGCCTGTTGATTGCACCGTTGCAGTTTCCCCATGTGTGGGTGGCGCTGTGCGGTTTCGGCCTGGGAGCGTGTTTCGCCCTCAGCCTGTTGCTGACCCTGGACCATCACCGCGACCCGCGACAAGCCGGGCAACTGGCGGCGTTCGTGCAGGGCGTGGGCTTTTTGATCAATGCGGTTTCGCCGTGGTTGACCGGCTGGCTGCGCGAAGTCACCGGCAGCTTTGTCAGCGCCTGGATCGTGCTGACCGTGACGGCGGTCGCGATGCTGGTGGTAACGCGGGTATTCAACCCGGCGACGTACCGTCCTGCGCCCGCGCCAGTGGTTCAAGCCGATTTGCCCGCGCAAACGTTCCGAAGTCATTGAAACGCACCCCCATCTCAGCCATGACTTTATGCGCCACCCCGGCGGTGAGCTGGCGGATGTAGAACGGCTCCTTCACCACAAAATGGTGGATGCCATGGGTGCTGCCGAAATTGAAGCAGAACGCTTGCAGCGGCCACATCCACCAGGGGTTCAGCACTTGGGTCTGCTGGATCACATTGCCCAGCTCCACATCGCCGTAGTAGTGCATGTTGGAGCTGACGAAGTGCAGGCAAAACGTGCGCAGCACATTGGGGCCGATGATCACCACGGCGGCGATGTCGATCACCTGCATCATCTGCAAAGTGCCCGCTGACCATTCGATGGGCGCGCCCAGCAGGTTGGCGATGCCGTTGGCGGCATGAAAGCCGAGGAACACATACCACGCGCCCCAATGCAGCAGCGCCAGCGGTGCATACACCAGCAACACACGCTTGAGAATGCTGAACCTGTGCCGCCAGGTCTTGGCGCGCAGCAGGCGGATCAGGGCCGACATCATGTTGTCGCCCACCATCAGCAACCGCGGGATGCCCCAGGGCTCGCCGTTGGTGATCGCGCGTTCCTCCATATCGGCCTCGGTACCGGAGACCTTGTGATGGTTGAGGTGCAAGTGCCGGCGAATCCACGGGTTGATCGTGCTTGGCCGCGCCAGCCACACCAGACCCATCATCAGGTTGTGTGCCACGCGCTGCTTGCGAAAATACATGCTATGGATCAAGTCATGTTCCAGCTCATGGGTCAGTGAGGCGAAGAACGCATTGAGCAGCAGGCACGCCCACCAGGCCATATGCCCGGAGATGTAGAGGGCCGCCGAGCCGATCATGCCGACCAGCGCAAACGCCAGGATCCCCGCCCCCAGCGCATCCTGATGCAGCAGCCAGGGATGTTGCCGACGCAGTCGCACGCCCTCGGCCAGCACCACTTCACGGATATGCGCCGCGCGTTGCTGTGCATTCATCCGCTGGGGACTTGCAGAAGTACCGTCCATGCTTCCATCCTCTGGTCTGTTGATGCTCACATCCTGCCCCAAGCGATCAGGCAGGACGCTAGCCCCGCACGCCAACCTGTTGACCGCAAGCGCCAATCGCCATGACCGAACCCACCTCCCTCGCCAGCTGGACCCGCGCCCTGCGCAAGCAGCTCGACGCCCTGGGCCTCGACAGTGCCGCGCTGTGCACGCAGGCCGGGCTCGACCCGCAGCGCATGGACGACCCCAACGCACGTTATCCGCTGTCGGCCACCACGCGCCTGTGGGCTTTGGCGGTGCAGGCCAGCGGCGATCCGGCCATCGGCTTGCGGGTGTCGCGGTTTGTCAGCCCCACCACGTTTCACGCGTTGGGGTATGCCTTGGTCGCCAGTGGCAGCTTGCGTGAAGTGTTCGAGCGCATCGTGCGTTATCACCAGGTGGTCAGCGATGCCCTGACCCTGGAACTTAGCCGTGAAGGTGAGCGTTACCGCTTTCGCCTGTTGCAGCCATCGGGCAGCCCGGCACCGGCACTTGAAGCCATTGATGCGTTCGCGGCGATTTATGTGCGCACCTGCCGCAACCGCCTGGGCCGCGACTACGCGCCGCTGGCGGTATACCTGCGACGGCCGCAGCCGGCCGATCCCCAGCCGTGGCACAGGGTGTTTCGCGCGCCGGTATTCTTCGGCGCCGAGGAGGACCGATTGGAGTTCGCCGCCCAGGATTTCGACAGCCACCTGGACGATGCCAACCCCGAGCTGGCCGAGCACAACGAAACCGTGCTCAAGCGCACCCTCGCCCAACTGCAACCGCTGACCTGGGAACGCAAGGTGCGCGCGGCCATCGAGGCGCAACTGCCGGAGGGCGAGCCAGCTGCCGAGCGCATCGCCCAGGCCTTGCACCTGAGCCTGCGCAGCTTGCAGCGGCATCTCGCCGATGAAGGCTGCCGGTTTGATGCATTGCTCAATGAATGCCGGGAGAACCTGGCGTTGCTGCATTTGCGCGATCCGCAGTGCTCATTGGCCGAGGTGAGTCATTTATTGGGGTTTGCCGACACCAGCAGCTTCAACCGGGCGTTCAAGCGCTGGACGGGGATGACGCCGGGGCAGTTCAGGGAGGGGTTGCGGTAGATAGGCTTGTAGTGTTTTTAAGGGCCTCTTCGCGAGCAAGCCCGCTCCCACAGTTGACCGCATTCCAACGCTGGAACTCGGTCACCTGTGGGAGCGGGCTTGCTCGCGAAAGCGCCGGAACAGGCACTGCAGTCTCCAGATGAATCAGCGCCCTCGACGCAACAATTTCCTCACCCGCGCCACCAACGCCTTGGCGTCGAACGGCTTGAGCAAGTAATCATCCTCATGCAATTCCAGCCCACGCAGGCGATCTTCAATTCCGCCCGGCGTGGTCAGGAACAGCACCGGCGTCTGGCCCTTCTGCCGAATCGCCTGCTGCAGCTTCCAGGCATTGAGCCCCGGCAACATCACGTCCAGGATCACCAAGTCGTATTCGGTGCTTTCCACAAACCGCTGGGCGGCCATGCCGTTGGCCGCCACCTCCACGCCGAAACCGGCTTCGCTCAGGCCCTGGGCCATGCGTTGCGCCAGTTGCGGCTGGTCTTCCACTAACAACACCTGCATGCCTTACCTCTGGGTTTGATTACAAACCTGTCATCAAATTGTGCGGCTTTTGACCACGTCCACTGGCTACCGTGACGGCCTGTCTTTTGGAGCGTTCACCATGTTTCGCACTGCCTTGTTCCTGAGCCTCGCCGTGGCGACTGCCGCTCAAGCGACGCCACAACTGCCACGCCACGCCGAGCTGGATTTACGCACCGCCCGCCAATTGGCCGATGCCAGCCTGGCTCACTGCAACGCCGCGCTGACCGTCCTCGACCGCGGCGGCAACTTGTTGCTGAGTTTGCGCGCTGACGGCGTCGGCCCACACAACAGCCTCGCCAGCCAGCGCAAGGCCTACACGGCGTTGTCGACCAAAACCCCGACCCGGCTGTTTGCCGAGCGTGCGCGCAACAACCCCGAGGCCGCCAACCTTAACAGCTTGCCTGAATTGCTGTTGCTCGGCGGTGGCGTGCCGCTGTTCGCCGAGGCCGAACTGGTCGGCGCGCTGGGCATCGCCGGTGCCGGCGGCGCAGCGCAGGACGAAGCCTGCGCCGTACAGGCCGCCGAGCAACTGGGCTTGAAAATCACCCCTTGATTCCCCCTGCCAAAAAGGACTTCTCGATGAAAACCCTAAGCATGACCCTCGCCGCCCTCAGCCTGAGCGGCTTGTGTAACCTGGCCCTGGCCGCTGGCAACCCGCTGAGCGTGCATGTGCTCAACCTGGAAAATGGCCTGCCAAGCGCCGGCGTCAGCGTCACCCTGGAAGAACACGTGGGCGACCAATGGCAGTCGCTGTCCCAAGGCGTGACCAACCAACAGGGGCGCATCGCCGAGCTGTTCCCCGCCGATCACAGCATGAAGCCGGGCGAGTACCGCGTGGTATTCAAGACCGGCGATTACTACAAAAAAGCCAATCGCGAGACGTTCTTCCCCGAAGTGCCGGTGATCTTCCAGGTCAAGCAGGCCGACCAGCATTACCACATTCCGCTATTGCTCAGCCCGTACGGCTTTTCCACCTATCGCGGCTCGTAGTTCATAGGCCTGCGGCCTGCCGCAGGCCCTGCAAATCCAGCACCTCAATCGCACCATAACTCAGGCCGATGATGCCCTGTTGCTCCAGCGCCTTGAGCAGGCTGTTGGTGGTCTGGCGCGACAGGCCCAGCATCGCTGCCAGATCCTCCTGAGGCAGTTGCAGTGTGCGGCGCGCCGGGTCGATCTCGCCGTAGCCTTCGGCGATCATCAGCAGCCGGTGGGCCAGGCGCGCCGACGCGGGCATCAGGCTCATCTGCTCGATGTTGATCAACGACAGGCGCAATTTGTGGCTCATCAACAGGGCCACGTCGCGCCAGTACACCGGCTGCTTGGCGAGGATGTCGAGCATCGACGCCTGCGGTACCTGTAAAAGTGTGCACGGCCCCATGGCCAGGGCATCGTGGGTGCGCGGCAGGTTATCGAACAGGCAGATTTCGCCGAACCAGTAAGGCGTTTCCACCAGACTCAATACCGCCTCCTTACCCTGGGCATTCACCGCGCTGATGCGCACCGCGCCGTCCAGCACTGCATACAACCCACACGGCGGATCGCCGCGCTTGAACAGCGACTGCCCCGCCGTCAGCGAGCGCAACCGCGCGGCCACCAGCAGGCTACGCTGTAGATCGACAGGCAGATGGCTGAACCAGTGCCCGCTGGCCAGACGGGCGTGCCATTTCTCTGCATCCATGGGAACTCCGAAGATTGTCGCCCAGCTGACAGTTCACCACAGGCTGACAGGGCATGATCAAGCATCCTACAGGAGGAATAACAATGAAAAGCCTCGTCGACCACCTCAGCCAATACGCCGCCTACCACCGCGACCCGCGCAATATCGCCAGCCACTTTATTGGCATTCCGCTGATCGTGGTCGCCGTCGCCGTGCTGCTGTCGCGCCCCGAATGGGCAGTGGCTGGCCTGTGGATTTCACCGGCGGTGATTGTCGCGCTGTTGTCGACGTGGTTTTACCTGCGCCTGGAACTGGCGTTGGGCCTGCTGATGACGTTGCTGATGGGATTGTCGGTATGGGCCGGGCATGTATTGGCGGCGCAGAGCACCACGGTATGGCTGAGCAGTGGGGTGGGGATGTTTGTGGTGGGCTGGGTGATTCAGTTTGTCGGGCACTACTACGAGGGCAAGAAGCCGGCGTTTGTCGATGATGTGTCGGGGCTGATTGTGGGGCCGTTGTTTGTGGTGGCGGAGTTGGCGTTTTTACTGGGGTTGCGGCAGGGGCTCAAGCAGCAGATCGAGCAGCGCTCCGGGCCGGTCCTGCTGCGCTCGGTCTAAAAATGTGGGAGCGGGCTTGCTCGCGAAAGCGGTGGGCCAGTCGATCTATCTGGTGACTGACACTCCGCCTTCGCGAGCAAGCCCGCTCCCACATTGGGTGTTGCGGTGTGGCTAGGCTTTTTGCCAGACCTTGGGCTTGAAGAACAAGGTCTCGCCACGGGCCAGGCCGGTCAGGCTGTCATGGTCTTTCACCACTTCAGCTTCGATCAGCTCGGGCTGGCCTTCCACCTTGAGCGTCACTCGCGTGGTCGCGCCCAGTGGGCGAATATCACGCACTTCGGCCGCATGGTGATCCTCCAGTTCATGCCGCGACAGCGACACTTCGTGCGGACGGAACAGCAGGTGTTTGTCTTCACCCAGGTGCAGACGGTTGGAGTCGCCGAGGAAGTGGTAGACGAAATCGCTGGCCGGGTTTTCGTAGACTTCACCCGGTGAGCCGATCTGCTCGATCACGCCCTTGTTCATCACCACGATGCGGTCGGCAACCTCCATGGCCTCTTCCTGGTCGTGGGTCACGAACACCGAGGTCAGGTTGATGTCTTCGTGCAGGCGCGCCAGCCAGCGGCGCAGTTCCTTGCGCACCTTGGCGTCTAGAGCGCCGAACGGCTCGTCCAGCAGCAGCACTTTGGGTTCAACCGCCAGGGCGCGGGCCAGGGCGATACGCTGGCGCTGGCCACCGGAGAGTTGTTCCGGGTAGCGGTCCGACAGCCAATCCAACTGCACCATGTTCAGCAGTTCATGCACCTTGACCGCGATCTGGCTTTCGCTCGGGCGCTGGTTTTTCGGTTTCATGCGCAGGCCGAACGCCACGTTGTCGAACACGCTCATGTGGCGGAACAACGCATAGTGCTGGAACACAAACCCGACGTTGCGATCACGCACATCATGGCCGGAGACGTCTTCGCCGTGGAACACGATGCTGCCGTCATCCGGGGTTTCCAGGCCTGCAATGATGCGCAGCAAGGTGGTCTTGCCACAGCCGGACGGGCCCAGCAACGCCACCAGCTCGCCACTCTGGATGTCCAGATTGATGCTGTTGAGGGCCTTGAAGGCGTTGAAATTCTTGCTGACATTACGGACTTCGATCGACATGACTTATTCCTCACCGGCGCTGTTGCGCAGGCGGTTGATACGGTTCTCGCTCCACTGCTTGAGCAGCAGGATGAAGAGCGCCAGGATCAGCAACAGGCTGGCCACCGCAAACGCGGCGACGTGGTTGTATTCGTTGTAGAGAATCTCGACATGCAGCGGCAGGGTGTTGGTGACGCCGCGAATGTGGCCGGACACCACCGACACCGCGCCGAACTCACCCATGGCCCGCGCGGTACACAGCACCACGCCGTAGATCAGGCCCCACTTGATATTCGGCACGGTGACATGCCAGAACATCTGCCAGCCATTGGCGCCCAGCAGGCGCGCGGCCTCTTCTTCCTGGGTGCCCTGTTCCTGCATCAGCGGGATCAGCTCACGGGCCACAAAGGGCACGGTGACGAAGATGGTCGCCAGCACGATACCGGGCAAGGCGAATACGATCTGGATGTCGTGGTCCTGCAACCACGGGCCGAAGAAGCCCTGGGCGCCGAACATCAGTACGTAGACCAGGCCCGCGATCACCGGCGACACCGAGAACGGCAGGTCGATCAGCGTCACCAGGATGCTTTTGCCACGGAACGAGTACTTGCTCACGCACCAGGCGGCGCTGACGCCGAATACCACATTGAGCGGCACCGAAATCAGCACGGCGATCACCGTGAGTTTCAGCGCCGACAACGCGTCGGGTTCGAGGATGGCGGTAAAGAACGCGCCAAGGCCGTTTTTCAGGCCCTGGGTCACCACGATCAGCAGCGGCAACAGCAGAAACAGGACGAACACCAGCCAGCCAAGGCCGATCAGGATACGTCGCGACACCGCGCTGCCACGGCGGGCGGCGTTGGCCGAGGACGCGGCGGAAATAGACGATTGGGACATGTTCCGCGCCTCCTTATGGACGTTCGATGCGCCGCTGCAACAAGTTGATCAGCAGCAGCAATACAAAGGAAACCACCAGCATCAGCACGCCGATGGACGTGGCGCCGCGATAGTCGTATTGGTCGAGCTTGACCATGATCAGCAGCGGCAGGATCTCGGTTTTCATCGGCATGTTGCCGGCGATGAAGATCACCGAACCGTACTCACCGACGCCACGGGCAAACGCCAGGGCGAAACCGGTCAACCAGGCCGGCAGCAACGCAGGCACCAGGATGTAGCGGAACACCTGCAGCGGCTTGGCGCCCAGGCAGGCGGCGGCTTCTTCGACTTCCCGGGGGATGTCGGCCAGTACCGGCTGCACCGTGCGCACCACGAACGGCAACGTGACAAAGGTCAGCGCCAGGGTGATGCCCAAGGGGGTGTAGGCGATCTTAAAGCCCAGGTCGGCAGCGAACTGGCCGACAAAGCCGTTCGGCGCGTACAAGGCCGTCAGGGCGATACCGGCCACGGCGGTGGGCAGGGCGAACGGCAGGTCGATCATCGCGTCGATGATCTTGCGGCCGGGGAAGGTGTAGCGCACCAGCACCCAGGCCAGCAGCGTGCCGATCACGCCGTTGATCAGCGCTGCGTACAACGCGGTGCTGAAGCTCAGTTTCAATGCCGCCAGCACGCGCGGTGCGGAAATGATGGCCCAGAACTGATCCCAGGTGAGTTGGGCGGCGTGGACAAACATCGCCGCCAGCGGGATGAGTACGATCAGGCTGAGGTACACGACGGTGTAGCCCAGCGTCAGCCCGAAGCCGGGTATGACGGGGGAGGTACGACGCGACATAAGAGTCCTTGGTTAAAGGGTAAACACCACTGCACGTTTCTGTGGACACTGGCTTGTGTGGGAGCCGGGCTTGCCCGCGATGCAGGCACCTCGGTGTATCAGTCACACCTCGGTGATGCCATCGCAGGCAAGCCAGCTCCCACAGAAAAGCGGATCCCTATAGATACTTTGGCTTACTGCGCCGTGTAGATCTGGTCGAACACGCCACCGTCGTTAAAGAATTTCGGTTGGGCAGTTTTCCAGCCGCCGAAGTCTTTGTCGATAGTCACCAGGTCCAGTTTCGGGAACTGCGGGGCGTATTTGGCGGCGACTTTCTCATCGCGTGGGCGGTAGAAGTTTTTCGCCGCAATTTCCTGGCCGGCCGGGCTGTACAGGTGCTTGAGGTATTCGGTCGCGATTGCGGTGTTGCCCTTTTTCTCGGCGTTCTTGTCGACCACGGCCACTGGCGGCTCCGCGAGGATCGACAGCGAAGGCACGACGATGTCGAACTTGTCGGCGCCGCCGTCTTCTTTCAGGGCCAGGAAGGCTTCGTTTTCCCAGGCCAGCAACACGTCGCCCTGACCGTTGTTGACGAAGGTGATGGTTGAACCGCGGGCACCGGTGTCCAGCACCGGCACGTGCTTGAACAGCTCCTTGACGTATTCCTGGGCCTTGGCTTCGCTGCCACCGGCTTTCAGGCCGTAGGCCCAGGCGGCAAGGAAGTTCCAGCGGGCGCCGCCGGAGGTCTTCGGGTTCGGCGTGATCACCGACACGTCTTTCTTGATCAGGTCGCCCCAATCCTTGATGCCTTTGGGGTTGCCCTTGCGCACCAGGAACACGATGGTCGAGGTGTACGGGGTGCTGGCATCCGGCAGGCGAGTCTGCCAATTTTCCGGGAGCGTCTTGCCCAGCTTGGCAACTTCGTCGATGTCACCCGCCAGCGCCAGGGTGACCACGTCGGCGCGCAGGCCATCGATCACAGCCCGGGCCTGCTTGCCCGAACCACCGTGGGATTGCTGGATCTTGACGGTGTCGCCGGGGTGGGACTGTTTCCAGAAGCTGGTGAACTCAGCGTTGTAGTCCTGGTACAGCTCACGGGTAGGGTCGTACGAGACGTTGAGCAACTCGTAGTCCTTGGCAACCGCGGAACCTGCAAACACGGCGCTGGCCAGGGCGGCCAGGGCATAACGGCGAATCGACGACATAGAAGCTCCTGAAATTCTGGGGTGTTGGCCGCCCTTGTAGGAGCGAGCTTGCTCGCGAAAAAACCTGAGGCCAACGCGAGTTACCTGATAGCGCTGCGTCATCGTTAAAGGTTTTCGCGAGCAAGCTCGCTCCTACAGGGGCTTATTCTTATAGTTGTTGCTTAGGCGGGCTTGTTACCCGGGTTCTGCAGGCGGAATTTTTCTTTGCGTTCAATCTGCACGACTTGCGCGTTGTGCACCGTGATTTCCACCGCGCCAAACCGCAGATCGCGCAGGGCGCTCTGGATCTCGCGCAAAATGGCTGCTTCGTCCTGGCCGTCAACGCTACGTAGAGATGCGCTCATGGTCTCGCTCCTGAAATGAAGATGCCTGCACAGTGGTGGCACTGCTTGCGGCGTGAGGGCGATAGTAGATAAGCGCGGATATTCTTAAAAATACTATTTAAGAATGTTTATATAACAAAAAAGAATTTTTTGTTTGGACGTGGGGTTAGATGCAGGTTTCGTTTTGAGATGCAGGCGTCAAACCTGAAGAGATTCCAATGTGGGAGCGGGCTTGCTCGCGAAAGCGGAGTGTCAGTCACTGAAGATGTCGACTGAGCTACCGCATTCGCGAGCAAGCCCGCTCCCACATTTTTTTGACCGCATTTCAAGTTCTAATGACGGGTGTTGTCGACCAATCTATCTCTTCTGCCGGCACCGGCCGGCCGAACCAATATCCCTGGCCCATATCGCATTGCTGGTCGAGCAGAAACCGCGCCTGCTCTACCTGCTCGATCCCCTCGGCATGCACCTGCATGCCCATGCTTTTGGCCAGGGCGATCACCACGCGCACAATCGCCGCGTCATCTTCGTCCCACGGCAGCCCGGCGACGAAACCCTGGTCGATCTTGAGTTTCTGTACCGGCAGGCGCTTGAGGCGCAGCAATGAGGAATAGCCGGTGCCAAAGTCATCGATGGCCAGGCGCAGGCCCAGTTCGCGCAGGCGGTGCATCTGCTCCAGGGCGACCTCCGGGTCTTGCATCACGGCGCTTTCGGTGACCTCCAGTTCAAGAAACGCCGGGTCCAGGCCGGTTTCATGTAGCACCTGGGCGACCTGCGCATACAGCTCGCGCCGCGCAAACAGGCGGCTGGACACGTTGACGGCGATGAAACTCAAGGGCGCGCCCTGGGACAACCATTGGCACATTTGCCGGCAGGCTTGGTGCATGACCCAGGCATCGATCTCGGCGATCAACCCGGTGCGTTCGGCAATGGGGATGAACTCGACCGGTGGCACCAGGCCGCGCTCCGGGTGCTGCCAGCGCACCAACGCCTCGACGCCGATCAAGCGACCGCCGTGCAGCTCATGCACCGGTTGGTAATAGACGCAGAGCTCCTGCCACTCAAGGGCGCGGCGCAATTCGCTGGCGATTTCCACACGGTTCTGCGCGTGAGCGGTGAGCTCTTCGGTGTACAACGCATAGCCTTCGCGACCAGCGCTCTTGGCCTTGAACAGCGCGGAATCGGCGTTACGCAGCAGTTGTTCGGCGCTCAGGGCGTCGTTGGGGAAGAGGCTGATACCGATACTGGCGCTGATAAACAGTTGGTGGCCATCAAAGATGAACGGTTGTTTCATCGTCTCCAAAATACGTTGCGCCAGGCCGCCGGCCTGGGCCAGCTGTGGACAACTTTCCGCCAGCACGGCGAACTCATCGCCGCCCAGGCGCGCCAGGGTCACACCCGGGCCGAGCAATGCCGTGAGCCGTTCGCCCACCAGTTTGAGCAACTGGTCACCGACGTTATGGCCAAGGCTGTCGTTGATGATCTTGAAGTGGTCCAGGTCCAGCAACAGCAGGGCGCACCCGCGCTTGTGCAGTTGCGCCGAGGCCAGCGCCTGCTCGGCGCGGTCGGTGAACAGCAGGCGGTTGGGCAGGTCGGTCAGCGGGTCGTGGTGCGCAAGGTGGGCCAGTTCGTGCTCGGAGTCCTTGATGGCGCTGATGTCGGAAAACACCGCGACGTAATGCGAGACCTGGCCTTGGTCATCGAAGATCACCCGAATGGTTTGCCACTGTGGATAAATCTCCCCGCTTTTGCGTCGATTCCAGATTTCCCCGCTCCATTCGCCGGTGCGCGCCAGGCTCTGGAACATCTCCTGATAAAAATTCGACGAATGGCGCCCGGACTTGAACAGGCTCGGCTGCTGGCCCATGACGTCTTCGCGCTGGTAGCCGGTGATCGCCATAAAGGCCCGATTAACGTGGACAATCAGCCCCTGCGCGTCGGTCACCAGCACGCCTTCGCGGGTGCAGTCGAACACCGCGGCGGCCTGGCGCAGGCGCTCGCGGTTTTCCTTGAGGGGTTGCAGCAACTGGCTGGCACGGGCAAACCGGGCGCAAAGCAGGGAAATCGCCACGGCACTGAGGGCCACCCACACATAGCCGCGAACCTGCAGCCAATCGGTCAGCTCACTCGGGTTATCGAGAAATTCGATCAATATCGGGGGCGTGAGGCTTATCCACAACACGGAAACCAGCAGGTAGACCAGCCCCGCACGCAGGGCACCTCGGTATGAAAACAGCATATGGTCAGTAATCCTTACCAAAAAAACAGAATCGCCCTACAAAGGCTGCGGATTATAGAATAAGAAACATCCAGTCACTTCTATCTGAAAGGGCGGCTGGTTTTCTGTGTAGGCTTAGTGATAATGCGTGAGCTGTTTTTTTCTTTATCTGAGGGCCATACAGCCTATGTGGTACAACGGTTTTCTTGACCTGTCAGCCTGGCAACTGGTGGCGGTCACTCTGTTGATGACCCACGTGACCATTATTGCGGTCACGGTCTATCTGCATCGTTATTCAGCCCATCGCTCCCTGGAGCTCAATGCCGGCCTGAAACACTTCTTCCGCTTCTGGCTGTGGTTGACCACGGCGCAGAACACCCGCGAGTGGACCGCCATCCACCGCAAGCATCACGCCAAGTGCGAAACCGTCGACGACCCGCACAGCCCGGTGATCAAAGGCCTGTCCACCGTACTGCGCAAAGGCGCCGAGCTGTACCGCAGCGAGGCCGAGAACCCCGAGACCCTGCGTATCTACGGCAAGAACTGCCCGGACGACTGGCTCGAGCGCAAGGTCTACACCCCCTATCCACTGCTGGGCGTGGCGATCATGGGCGTGATCGACCTGCTGCTGTTCGGCACCATCGGCATCACGATCTGGGCGATCCAGATGATGTGGATTCCGTTCTGGGCCGCCGGCGTGATCAATGGCCTGGGCCATGCCGTGGGTTATCGCAACTTCGAATGCCGTGACGCGGCGACCAATCTGGTGCCATGGGGCATTATCGTGGGTGGCGAAGAGCTGCATAACAACCATCACACCTACCCCAACTCCGCCAAGCTGTCGGTGAAAAAATGGGAGTTCGACCTGGGCTGGGCGTGGATCAAGGTATTCAGCTTCCTGCGCCTGGCCAAGGTGCAACGCGTCGCCCCTATCGCCCATCGCGTGGAAGGCAAGGGCCACCTGGACATGGACACCGCCATGGCGATCCTCAACAACCGCTTCCAGATCATGGCCCAGTACCGCAAGCTGGTGATCGGCCCGCTGGTCAAACAGGAGCTGGAAAAGGTCGATCACTCGGTGCGCCACCAGTTCCACCGCGCCAAGCGCCTGCTGTCGCGAGAAACCAGCTTGCTGGACGACCGCCATCACCTGCGCATCCAGGGCATGCTCGAACACAGCCAGGCCCTGAAGGTGATCTACGAAAAGCGCCTGGCGCTGCAGCAGATCTGGCTGAAGACCAGTTCGAATGGCCACGATATGCTCGCCGCCATCAAGGAATGGGTGCACGAAGCCGAGGCCAGCGGCATCCAGTCCCTGCGGGACTTCGCCCATCAATTGAAAACCTATTCGCTGCGCCCTGTAACCGTATGAGGGTAAGGTGGGAGGGCATTCCCTCCCACCCCGCAGCTTTTTGGCGTCATTTCTCGGTCACCGGCAATCGGTCCTGTTGACGGAACTTCACTGCAATTCGCCTCTCTCAATGAACACTTCGCCATCATGGTGGCCCCTTGTTGTGACCGCTGCTCCACCTTGCGGCGCGCCCAGAGAGAGTTGTGCCGATGGTTCACGAAAAGCCTTGTTTGCCTGATCCACCCGTCGCTGAACACCCGCGTCCGGCTGCGGCTTCAACCCTGCTGGCGCTGGTGCATGCACAGGGTGAGGTCGAGCGCTTGAGTGAACGCGAACAACTGCTGAGTTCGCTGCTGGTCAGCGTCAATGCGGTGCTGTGGGCCATCGACTGGGAGACCCGCCGCGTACTCTACGTGAGTCCCGCCTATGAGCGGATATTCGGACGCTCCGCCGGCCTGCTGCTTGCCGACTATCGGGAATGGCGCAACAGCATCCACCCCGAAGACCTCGACTACGCCGAACACAGCCTGGCCCGCGTGCTGGAAACCGGCACCGTGGAGGACCGCGAGTACCGCATCATCACCGCCGACGGGCAGATCCGCTGGTTGAGCGACAAGTGTTACATCAACCAGCAGGCCGACCCCGACGAACCGCTGGTGGTGGTGGGCATGGCCGAAGACATCACCGAAAAGAAGCAGATGGAGCTGGAGTTGCACCGTCTGGCCACCACCGACGTGCTGACCCAGAGCAGCAACCGCCGGCACTTCTTCGAATGCGCCAACCAGGCCTTCGACAGCGCCTGCGCCCAAGGCGCGCCGCTGGCCTTCCTGCTGCTGGACATCGATGACTTCAAGGACGTCAACGACACCTACGGCCACCTCGAAGGCGACCAGGTCTTGCGCCGTATCGCCGAGAGCGGTCGCAGCGTATTGCGCCGTGGCGACCTGTTCGGGCGCATTGGCGGCGAAGAATTTGCAGCCGTGCTACCCGGTTGCTCGCCGGAAATGGCCCTGCAAGTCGCCGAGCGGCTGGGCAAGGAGATCCAGGCGCTGAGCTTCAGTTATGCGGGCCAGGCCTTCAGCGTGACCATCAGCCAGGGCCTTGCCAGCCTCACCGAACAAGACTCGACGCTGGACAATTTATTCGCCCGGGCCGACACCGCCATGTACGAGGCCAAGCGTTTGGGCAAGAACCGCGTGGTGGCGGGCTAAGCAACTGTTTGACGTTGTAGTGAGCGGGCTTGCCCCGCGCTGGGCTGCGAAGCGGCCCCAAACCAGGCGACCTAATTTTATCTGGAGTTCGGCGGTGTCTTTAATTGGGACCGCTTCGCAGGCCAGCGCGGGGCGAGCCCGCTCACTACAAGAGCTTTGGAATGTTGTGTAGCGTTCAAGATTTCTCCCAGACATAAAAAACCCGCCGAAGCGGGTTTTTTATGTCGATCAGGCAAGCCTGCGCTTACAGCTCGGAGAAGCACTCTTCAATGATCGCCAAGCCTTTGTCCAACTGCTCGTCCGGCGAGGTCAGCGGCACCAGTACGCGCAGCACGTTGCCATACGTACCGCAGGACAACAGGATCAGCCCCTTGTCACGCGCCTTGGCCACCACCGAGGCAACCGCCGCCGCGTTTGGCTTGTGGCTGTCGCCATTCTCGAACAGCTCGACCGCGATCATCGCGCCCAGGGCACGCACTTCGCCGATGACCGGGTACTTGGCCTGGATCGCCTTGAGGCCAGTGACCAAGCGCTCGCCCACCGCCTTGCAGCGGTCCAGCAGGTGCTCTTCTTCAAACACCTCCATCACCGCCAGCGCGGCCGCGCAAGCGATCGGGCTACCGGCGTAGGTGCCGCCCAGGCCGCCTGGGGCGATGGCGTCCATGTATTCGGCCTTGCCGCACACACCGGCCAGCGGGAAACCGCCGGCGATGGATTTGGCGAAGGTGGTCAGGTCGGCGGCAACGCCCATCTGCTCCATGGCGAAGAAGGTACCGGTACGGCCGGCACCGGTTTGCACTTCGTCGGCGATCAGCAGGATGCCGTGCTTGTCGCACAGCTCGCGCAGGCGCTTCATGAAGGACTTGGGCGCGACGTAGAAACCGCCTTCGCCCTGCACCGGCTCGATAATGATCGCAGCGATATCACGCGGCTCGGCGTCGTTCTTGAAAATGCGCTCGATGCTGGCGATGGCGTCGTCGTCGCTCACACCGTGCAGTTCATTCGGGAACAGCGCACGGAACACGCCGCCAGGCATCAAGCCCATGCCGGCCGAGTACGGCACGACTTTACCGGTGAGGCCCAGGGTCATCATGGTGCGGCCATGGTAGGCACCGGTGAACGCGATCACGCCGGCACGGCCGGTGGCGGCACGCGCGATCTTCACGGCGTTTTCCACCGCTTCGGAACCGGTGGTGACCAGCAGGGTTTTCTTGGCGAAATCACCTGGGACCTTGGCGTTGATTTTTTCGCACAGCTCCACGTATGGCTCGTAGGCCAGGACCTGGAAGCAGGTGTGAGTCAGCTTGTTCAGCTGTTCGGTCACGGCGGCGATGATTTTCGGGTGCACGTGGCCGGTGTTCAGCACGGCGATACCGCCGGCGAAGTCGATGAACTCGCGACCTTCAACGTCGGTCACGGTGGCGTTCTTCGCGGATTCGGCGAAGATCGGGTGAATCTGGCCAACACCGCGCGGTACAGCGGCTTCGCGGCGTTTCATCAGGGAAGCGTTGGTCTTGCTCATAAAGTCCTCATTCGCCGCTCATCGGGCGGCGTGGCTCAAGGATAGGTGGCGGGGAGGCAACTACGGCAGCATGCGATGATCGACTGCCACAGCTTTCCCGGCCACTGCGAATAACGGGGTGAAACACGCAAAGGGTCAGCGCTCTCGTGCCCTCTGCGTTTACTGCAATCCCTTACCGAGCTTAGATGCCCAGACAGAGGTATTTGATTTCCAGGTAATCCTCGATCCCGTACTTGGAACCCTCACGGCCCAGGCCCGAAGCCTTGATGCCGCCAAACGGCGCCACTTCGTTGGAGATCAACCCGGTGTTGACGCCAACCATGCCGTATTCCAGGGCTTCAGCCACACGGAACACACGGCTCAGGTCACGCGCATAGAAGTAAGAAGCCAGGCCGAACTCGGTGTCGTTGGCCATCGCGATCACTTCGGCTTCGTCTTTGAAGCGGAACAGCGGCGCCAGCGGACCGAAGGTTTCTTCCTTGGCCACGGCCGCGTCTTTCGACACGTTGGTGAGGATGGTCGGCTCGAAGAAGTTACCTTCCATCGCCTTGCCACCGGCCAGCAGCGTCGCGCCTTTGCTCAGGGCATCGGCAATGTGTTCCTGGACCTTGGCCACGGCTTTTTCATCAATCAGCGGACCCGTGGTGGTGCCTTCTTCCAGACCGTTGCCGATCTTGAGCTTGGCCACGGCCACCTTGAGTTTTTCCGCGAATGCATCGTAGACCGAGTCCTGGATATACAGGCGGTTGGCACAGACGCAGGTCTGGCCGTTGTTGCGGTATTTGGAAATGATCGCGCCTTCGACGGCCTTATCCAGGTCGGCGTCGTCGAACACGATGAACGGCGCGTTACCGCCCAGCTCCAGGGAAACCTTCTTGATGTCCTTGGCGCATTCGGCCATCAACTGGCGACCGATTTCAGTCGAGCCGGTGAAGGACAACTTACGCACGATCGGGTTACTGGTCAGCTCGCCGCCAATGTCACCGGCGCTGCCGGTAACCACGCTCAGCACACCTTTCGGGATACCGGCACGGTGCGCCAGCTCAACCAGCGCCAGAGCCGAGAACGGCGTTTGCGACGCCGGCTTGATCACCATGGTGCAACCAGCGGCCAGAGCCGGGCCGGCTTTACGGGTGATCATCGCGGCCGGGAAGTTCCACGGCGTGATCGCAGCGGTCACGCCGATGGGCTGCTTGATTACGATCAGACGCTTGTCGGGCTGGTGGCCGGGGATCACGTCGCCATAGATGCGCTTGGCTTCTTCGGCGAACCACTCGATAAAGGACGCGGCATAGACGATTTCGCCCTTGGCTTCCGCCAGCGGCTTGCCTTGCTCGAGGGTCATCAGGCGACCGAGGTCATCCTGGTTCTCGATCAACAACTCGAACCAACGGCGCAGCTTATTGGCGCGCTCCTTGGCGGTGAGCGCACGCCAGGCCGGCAAGGCCTTGTCGGCGGCCTCGATGGCCCGGCGGGTTTCCGCGGCGCCCATCTTCGGCACGGTACCGAGAATCTCGCCCGTGGCAGGGTTGTTGACCTTGATCGTCTGACCGTTGTCCGCATCGACCCAAGCGCCATCAATGAACGCTTGCTGGCGGAACAACTGGGTGTCTTTGAGCTGCATGTCGGCTTTCCTTAACAGCACCGCGCGCACGCGGAGCGAATTAGAGTTGTTGAAAGGCGCCTTGTGGGCTGCCGTCAGGGAAATCGGCCTCAACGCGCCACAGTGAATAGATAGCGCACAAGAGGCAGAGCGTTTGAAATCTCAAACGAATCCTAGGAGCAATGGGGGTACAGGGCAATAGCCTGTTCGAAAAAAAGAACGAAACCGCCGCGTTTGCCTGAACTTTCTGATCAGCGTAGTTGCCCTTGGTTTAAGCGCACTGATCGGTGGCGCCTGGGTCAGGGCCTCCGGGCGGCAGATTCCTACGCGCAAAGGCCCGAAGACCGGCATGGACGCCCAAGGTCGACATGGGTATGATGTCGCCCGCACAAGCATCCGTAGCTCAGCTGGATAGAGTACTGCCCTCCGAAGGCAGGGGTCGTGGGTTCGAATCCCGCCGGGTGCACCAGATAGAGATGAAAAAGCCCCAGGTCGGAAGAGCTGGGGCTTTTTTGTGGGTGGTTTTTATGCCTTGGGCTCAACTGTCCCGGAATTTCTGAATAGTTGCATCTTATATGGGCTCTTGTGATCTCAGGACGACGATGGCCCTGCTCCCGAAATCTTGCTTGAGGTGGGGTATCACTCAATGGATGAGGGTTTAGTTTGACATAAATAAATCTGTCCCCATTTTTCCGATGCCCTCAAAAAGGCCACCGTGCGAGGCCTGGAGCGTGCGAGGCTGAAATACCACGGAGATTGCGCAGTGGCGCAGGTAATACCTCAGGAAGACTTCCTGATCAGTCTGCGCTTTCACGATTTGCGGCATGAAGCGACCTGTCGCCTTGCGACCAAACTGCCGAATTTGATCAAACTCGCTGGCGTGACAGGGCATCAAGAGGTGAACATGCTGAAGCGGTATTACAACATTGCTGCGGAGGAGTTAGCGGCGAAGCTGGCGTGACGCTTTTCCGCCGCGTCAACAGAGAAACTCTGCAAACTTATTACATCTGAGCACAGCGTTGCCTATAGGTTGCCGCAAGCGAGGCTCCTCCGTTTCGAATACCTTGCAGCTCCTGATTTGCATTGAAGCCCCCCTCTCGCGAAGATGCGCGCAAATCTGCCGGTACTTTACTGGTACGCAAGCGCGTAACGACATAATGGTGCAGCGTCACCCTATTGAGGATCTTCGCCTCATCCTCGGTGAGCATTGGAACAAGCGCGGATGCCCTTTTCTCGTAGCCTAATTGCTCAGCGATGATCACTTCACGTGGAACCTTTTGATGCTGCTCGAAGGTTTCACCAGCTAGAAGATCGTCGAGCCTAACGATGTTGGGATACCCCCTGTCGGCACTGAACTCGATTTCAGCCGCTAAAGAAGCTGCCTCGCGCAGCTTGTCGCAATGCATTTCCGCGCCCCTCGCTTTCCTGGCAGTCTGCGCTCGATTAGCCTCTTCCTCGTTTTTCACGGACAAAAGAAGATATGACGAGCACACGGTGCCTATGCCTGTGGCTATGGACATGGTGATCGTCAAGAACAACGCGATGTGCCACGGCTTATTTTCGATTTCCACTTTCGGCTCCAGTGTAAACGAGGTCATGTCCCGACCCTACGCATCGCTGATCATACAGTGCGTAGGTACCACAACAGCTAAACACTGCTCAAACCACCTGTTACTAAACAAGATCGAAACCTATACAGAAGCTCCCTGCTCGATTCCGTCATCGTCCTTCCACGTCATGCCGTTTACCTGCTTCCACTCAGCGCCATACACAGATAAAGTGGTAGCACTGCGCCATTACAGGATATCGGCAAAGCAGGAAGCCCCTATTACCAAAGGAAAAAAAATGTTAGCAGAACGGAAAAGCACCAAAGAACAAAAACCTTTATTTACCTACGATATCCCCACCCTTTTAGCTGGGGATATTATTCTGTCCACTACTGACTCCGAAGTTAGTCGCACTATTCGACTTGCCACACACTGCGACTATTCACACGCCATGATTTATGTAAGAAATACGATTATTCATGCAGACGGGGGCGGAGTTTTTACTACGAACCCTCAACGCAGAATGTTTAGTAAAGGGCAGTCGATTGTATTGCGACATAAGCATGGCACTCCAAACCAACTTCTGGAAATCTGTAATCATGCGCTAAATCTCTCTGGATCATTGTACTCGGTATCAGAAGCGCTTCTCGCTAAAAGCCTTTCGAATTCACAGAAAAAAACCACGAGCCAGCATCAGTATTGCTCTAGGCTCGTGGCGCAGTCCTATGAAAGCCAAAACGTTAAAATAGTCAACAATTCTGACTATTGCACACCAGCGGACATCCTGCGATCCAGTGAGTTCTTCGTCGTAGACAACGCAGTCAGAGAGGCTAGGCCTGAAGAAATTGCAATTTTTAACAAGCCAGACACCACGAAGATTCATCAGGCTCATACTTTTGCATGGCTGAAGGAAGTTCAAAAACTGGCCAAAGCCAAACGACACGACCACAAAGTATTCTCCATAGCAAGCGCCCTGGAATATGTAACTGCGTTCCCAGAGATTGATCATGACGTACTAAAAAAAATCAAAGCAACCCCTTATTTAAGAGATTACGATCTGGACAAAATCGCCAATCCTCACAGATATAAAGCTGCTGAATTTTCTAAAGTACTGCTGACGGCCAGCGATCCTGTTGATGTGGTTCTCCAAGAGGTACAGATCAATAAACATGTATTTGAAAATGCGGAATTGCAGTTAAAGCAGTTCCTCCCACAAGCACCTCAGCTTTCCACATTCAACAAACTAGCCAAAATGCATTTTGCGCGAATGAAGCAAATAGAAAAAAGACTGCAGGTGATTGCTGAAGCCTGCCTGACCACAAGTACAAATATATCTAACACCACATTACACACCACCATCGCCGAGGTGGGGTCCAAAATCAAACAATATAACAACTAGAGTCGACTTATAATTTTCGCCCAACTCTGCTTTAGCCTGCCGCCGGGGGATTCATCTCTCTGAGCGGCAGTTTATAAGCAAAAAATCACCCAGAATATAAACGGATAGGACGGCAACATCGCCAGAGACCAGCGCTTGATTGGCCAAACGCATAGTGACGTTGGCTTACTTCCGTTGGGTGATATCTACCTGCCAAACACTGGTAAGTGATCCATGACCCCCAAATTCCAAGCCTGCATTTGATCCCCGATGCTGCGCTCCCGATCTCTTTCTGGAGCCAGCCCCGCCATGATGCGATCCGACGCGAAAGTCGAAAAAGTGTACCTCTACACCAAGCCGGTGGACTTTCGAAAATCTATCGACGGCCTCGCTGCGTTGGTCGAGCTGGATATAAAAGTGGCCGTGTTCGATCCGGTGCTTTTCGTCTTTCTCAACAAGTTCCGCACGTTTTCGTCGACTGTGTCTAAGGTTGCTCGAGACCAAAAAGTCCGAAAAGCTGTCATAGATCGTTGCGGTGGGCACTGTGAACGTCCTGGGTGTGGGGCCAGCCGCTCGTACGCTGGCTTCCTAGACGTACACCACATTTTGGGCGTTGAGGTCAGTGATCGAGTATGGAACTGCATCGCGCTATGCCCTAATTGCCACAGGGATGCGCATTTTTCGATGGACAGAGAAGCCCTGAACGACTCGTTGATGCAGGCAGTGGGGCACACTCTTTAAGAGTTATCTGACGATGCTTTGAAAGTCAGTAACCATTGGCTTGTATGCCCACGTGTATGCCTAACCCAGCCAGTACCTACAAGACCCAGTAAATACAGGCCCCTTCCGGCCCAGTTCAAACGACGCCGGGGCACCAGATACAGATAGAAAAAGCCCCAGGCCAAGAGACCTAGGGCTTTTTTGTAAGCGCGGTATGGAACAGACATCACCCGGCCACCCCCTCACCTCAAACCCGAGCCGGCGACACAATAATCTTCACGTTATGCTCCTTGTTCTTCACCAACTCCTCAAACCCCTGCCCCACGATCTGCTCCAACTGAATCCGCCCCGTCACCAGCGGCGTGATATCCAGCCGTCCATCCGCTATAAACGCGATCACATCCGCGAACTCACCGTTATACGCCAGCGCACCCAGCACCTGTTTTTCCGTAGCCACCAATTCGAAAAAGTTGAATTCGCTGGGCTCTTCGAAGATGCCCACCAATACGCATTTGCCGGCCTTGCGGATCAGGTCGATGGCGAGTTTGGCGGTGTGTTTGTTGCCGATGCATTCGAAGCTGACGTCTGCGCCGAGGCCGGCGGTGAGGCGGCGCACTTCGGCGAGGGCGTCGCATTGGTTGGGGTCGAGTACGTGGGTGGCGCCGACTTCGAGCGCTTTGGCCTTGCGTGCGCTGGACATTTCGAGGGCGATGACTTGCGCGGCGCCCGCGGCTTTGGCGCACATGATGGTGCACAGGCCGATGGTGCCGGCGCCGACCACCACGACGTTTTGCCCGAGCAGGCTTCCGGCTTTTTTCACGGCGTGCATGCCCACTGCGAGCGGTTCGATGAGTGCGCCGGCTTCGGCCGGGAAGTTTGCCGGCAGTTTGTACAGCAGGTTGGCCGGTACGTTGACGAGTTCGGCAAAGGCGCCGTTGTTCATCAGGCCGGTGAAGGCCAGGTTTTCGCAAATGTTGTACAGGCCGTGGGTGCAGTAGTAGCAGGTGCCGCAATGCTGGCAGGCATCGGCCGCCACGGGTTCGCCGACGCTGAAGCCTTGCACGCCGGCGCCGAGTTCGACGATCTCGCCGCAAAATTCATGACCGAGGATGCACTGGCCCTTGATGCCGGTGAGCGGGTGGGGGGCGTCGACCGGGATGAACACCGGGCCGGCCACGTATTCATGCAGATCGGACCCGCAGATACCGCACCACTGCACGCGGATCTGCACCCAACCTGCGGGTGGCGACACCGGCAACGGGACGTCTTCGACGCGGATATCGTTACGGCCGTGCCAGACGGCGGCACGCATGCTGCCTTGTGGATTGATCGGGAGGGTCATGGCGAAATCTCCTTGAACGGTGGGTACGGGCGCCAGGGGCGTCGGTACAGTTGCGCGATGTCCGGGCCCAATCGCGGGGCGGGATATCGGGCAGCACTTTTTATTATTGGGCCGCCAGTCGGGCTGGCTGTCAGTGCTGGAGCAAGGCCGGTGCCAGGTTCGCCATAACACCCGGACACGCCTTTTTTAGAGCGCTGCGCTCAACGCCTGGAGGTGCTCGGTATCGCGCGCCCGTGAGACGCGCGGTGCCGGGCCGGAGGAGATCGCGTCGAGACCGTGAGACGTTGCGTCTCACGGCCTGTCACGACATGGGTCTGCAATGACCGGCGTTATCGCTGTTGCAGCGCTTCGAGGCGTGCGGGTAAATCTTCGTCGGGAAAGCGCTCGTGCAAGGCCAGTAGTTTTTCATCCGCTGCCTTGCTCTGACCCGCCTCACGCAGCCGCACAATCTCTTGCAACCCTTCATCCAACGAAGGCAATGCAACCGGCGCGCGCTTGCTCAGTTTTGCCGTGGATTGAGCCGCCATCGCGCCGGCGATTTCAGCCTGGACGGGGGCACGTTCGGCTTTGGGCGCGGCAGCGATTCGTGCCATCGGCGCAGGCGCGGGAGCCGCTTGAGGGGCTGGGCGGGCGGCGTCTTCGTGCAAGGCGGAGAAGGTTGCGGTGGAGATTTCGGCTTGCGGTACGGGTTCGCGCATCACCACGCCGACCATCAGCGCCAGGCCGGCCACGGTGGCGAATGCCATTTGCCAGCGCGGACGTTGGCAGGCTTGCAGCCAGCGTTGCCACAGGTTCGGTTGCGGCGTAGGCGCTTCGCGGCGGGCGGTGGCGAGGATGAAGGCGTCGAGGGACGCGGACGGTTCGCCGGTGCTGTGTTGACGGTAATGCTGGAGCAGCAGGTCGTCGGGGTCCGGAGTGTGTCGGGAGTCGGTCATGCGGGTATCTCCTCGGCCAGCAGGCGGCGCAGTTTCTGCTGGGCGTAACGCAGGCGGCTTTTTACGGTTTCCAGCGGGGCGTTGGTGAGGGCGGCGATCTGCGGCACCTCGAGGTCGCCGTGCAGGCGCAGCAGGAAGACTTCGCGCTGGTCTTCGGGCAAGCCTTGCAGCGCAGCGTCGAGGCGGGCCTGGTCGCGGCTCAGGCTCAGTTGCTGTTCGGGGCCGGCGCTGTCGTCGGCCTGGGCGTGCAGTTGTTCGTCGTAGCTGTCGTGCAGCGGGGTGTGGACGCCGTGTTTGCGCCAGTGGTCGATGAGGCGGTTGCGGGCAATCTGGAACAGCCATGTGCGAAAACTCGCCCGGCCTTGTGGCTGGGTGTTGCTGCGGATCAGGCTGAGCCAGGTGTCCTGGTAGATTTCCTCGGCCAGTTCGGCTTTGTTGCTTAAGGACACGAGGAAGCGGTGCAGGCCCTGGCGATGGCGCGCGTACAGGGTTTCGAACGCGGCGGCGTCGCCGGTGCGGTAGCGGGCCAGCAGGGATTCGTCGCTGGGTGGGTCGTCGGGTACGGCCATGTGGGGGGCGGACTCCTTTCGTAAGGTTGACGCTGTTTGGGTGGGAGCTGGCTTGCCTGGGATGGCGGTGGGCCTGGGGCATGGATAGTGCCTGTTATACCGCTATCGCAGGCAAGCCAGCTCCCACATAAGCCAGCTTTCCACATTGGATTATTGGTGTGTTTGGGGTCAGTGCTTGAGGCTTTGGGCCAGTTCTACCAGTTGCACGAATTCGTTGCGCAGGCCGAAGGGGTCATCGCCTCGGGCGGAGCGGGCCAGTGTGACGGTGTCCTGCAGACTCATGTTGCCAGTGTAGCGGCCATCGCCCTTGAGCTGTTGGGCGAAGGCGGCCACGGCAGCCGCAAAACGCAGGTCATCGCTGGGCTTGCTCGAAGCATTACTGATGGGTCGCTCGATCAACTGGCTGTTGCCGCCCGCCGCCGGCTTGTAGCGCACGCGCAGTATCGCCAGTTCGGCGGATTTATCCTCGGTTGTCGGCGCGGTGGCGTAGCGCAATGGCTCCAGCCAGCCCTTCTCGCCCTTCGGCACGATTTCGTACAGCGCGGTTACCGTATGCCCTGCGCCGATTTCACCTGCGTCGACCTTGTCGTTGTTGAAATCCTCACGCTTGAGGGCGCGGTTTTCATAGCCGAGCAGGCGATATTCGCTGACCTGCGCCGGGTTGAATTCCACTTGCAACTTCACATCCCGAGCGACTATCGCCAAGGTTGAGCTGAGTTGGTCGACCAGCACCTTACGCGCCTCGCGCAGGTTGTCGATGTAGGCGTAATTGCCATCGCCGGCGTCGGCCAGTTGCTCCATCAGGTGTTCGTTGTAGTTATTCACACCGAAACCCAAGGTGGTGAGCGACACGCCGCTTTTGCGCTGCCGGGCGGCCATTTGCTTGAGGCTTTCGAAGTCGCTGATGCCGACGTTGAAGTCACCGTCGGTGGCCAGCAGGATGCGGTTGATGCCGTTGTCGATAAAGCCTTCGCGGGCCATCTGGTAGGCCAGTTCGATGCCCGATGCGCCCGCCGTGGCGCCACCGGCGGTGAGTTGGTCGATGGCGTTGCGGATCGTCACCTTGTCGCGGCCCGAGGTGGGCTTGAGCACCACGCGGGACTCGCCGGCGTAGACCACCAATGACACACGGTCTTGGTCACGTAGCTGATCCACCAGCAATTTCAGGGTGCTTTGCACCAGCGGCAAGCCTTCGCGACGGTCCATGGAGCCGGATACGTCGACCAGGAACACCAGGTTGGCCGGCGCCAGTTCTGCTACGGCATGGTCGGACGCCTTGATGCCGATGCGCAGCAATCGGGTGTGCGGGTTCCATGGCGTGGCGGCGACTTCGGTGGTTACGCCGAAGGTCGAGCCATCGGTGGGCAGCGCGTAGTTGTAGGGGAAGTAGTTGACCATTTCCTCCAATCGCACAGCGCCTTCGGGCGGCAGGCTGCCTTGGTTGAGGAAACGTCGTACGTTGGCGTAGCTGCCGGTGTCGACGTCAACGCTGAAGGTGGAGACCGGGGTTTCAGCCACGCGGTGCACCGGGTTGTCCGGCAGGTTGGCGTATTGCTCGCGGGGCTCGCTGAGGTAACCCAGGTTGGCCGTCTCACGCATCAGCATGGGCGCAGGCATTGCCATCTTTTTGACCGCCGCGCCTTGGACTTGCACGCGTTGCAGTTCGCCGACGGGTTCAGCCGGCTTGGCCAGTTCAGGGGATGAAGACAGCCCGCAGCCGGCCAGCGTTACCAGCAGGGTAACGGCGAAGCCCTGGGCAGCAGGACGCAGGAAGAGCAGAGGACGGGACATGGGCTGAACCTCGTGAATGAATGATCCGTTCACAAGGTCAGACGCAGGGTGTGGAGGGTTCGGGTTAAACCTGATTCGCAATAACATCACCCATCTACTGTGGGAGCAGGCTTTGTGTGGGAGCTGGCTTGCCTGCGATGCAAGCGCCTCGGTTTTTCAGTTAGACCGAGGTGATGCTATCGCAGGCAAGCCAGCTCCCACATGGGCCGGTGCCCACATTGGATGTGTGGTGTGTTCAGAACCTGGGATTAGTCCGTGCCGTACTTGGGGTTACGCGGCCCGTACAAAATCCCCGCGCGCTGGCCCGGCGACAACAACCGCGCACTGGTGATGCCTGCGATCGGGTGTGCCGCGTCGGTGGAGCTGTTGATCACTTGCTTGACCGCCGCGGTGATCAGCATGCCGACCAGGCCGCCGCTGTTGTTGTTGCCTTCCTCGCTGGACGCATGCGCCGAGCCGGTCCACAGGGTGGTGCCGGTGCGCAGGTCTACCAGTTTGGCCGAGGCCGTCACCGAGGTGTCGCTGGAGATCAGCATGTACTTGGTACCGTACTCGGTGACCGTGATGTACAACGCCGCGTCCGCGCCGAAGATGTCATGCAGTTTGGCCGGTGCCACGCCCTGGATATCGTTGGCGGTGGTCAGGCCGTTCTGGCGGAAGGTTTCGTCCACCAGGGCAATCGGCAACACGTAGTAGCCGGCTTCGGCCAACGGGTAGGTCACTTGCGAGACCAGGCTGTAGGACGCCTGCACTTCCGGCGATTCATTGATCGGCGGCAGCACCAGGATCGACTTGGGCCGCGCCTGTTTGTACGCCGTGTAATCAATCGTCTTGGGTGCCGCGCAACCGCCGAGCAAGGCCAGGGCCAGCAGGGCGCCAGTGAGTTTTAACAGGCTCATTTAGTGGCGACTCCGGTCTTGGCGTTTTTCAGCAGAAAGTCCATGTAGGCGGCGGACTCGGGGAACAGTGCCTTCTCGGTGCGGAACTCCTGCACCATCTGGTCATCCTTGCCCATGCTCAGGTACAGCATGCCCAGGTGGGCGTGGTAACCCGGCGGGGCCTTGCGGCCGCTGGCGTTGATCTTCTGCAGGTCGCGTTCCAACGCCTCGACCTGCGCTTCCTTGGGCTCGCCCTTGAAGTACTCGTAAACCTGCGGCTGGTAGCTTTCCCATTGATACAGGGGCTGGGGCGCCGTCTGGCACCCCGTGACTACCGCGATTGCTGTCAGCATCAGCGCCAACTTAACTGCCTTGCTCATCCGTGTACTGCTCCTTGAGGTGCTGCTGATCAGTTGCGCGGGTTCCAGGCGCCGGCGTTGATGCCGTCGACGAGGCGGTTGATGGCTTCGCGCATGGCCAGGTCGAGGACCTTGCCATTGAGGGTGGAGTCGTAGCTGGCGGTGCCGCCAAAGCCGATTACTTCACGGTTGGACAGCGCGTATTCACCGGCGCCCTGGGTGGAATACACCACTTCGGAGGTGTTGATGTTGACGATATTCAGCGCGACTTTGGCGTAGGCCACTTGGGTCTTGCCACGGCCGAGGATGCCGAACAACTGGCGGTCGCCGGTTTCTTTGCGGCCGAACTCGGTCACATCGCCGGTCACCACGTAGTCAGCGCCCTTGAGCTTCTGCGCGGTGCCTTTGATTTTGGCTTCCTGGGAAATTTCGCCCATGTTGTCGCGGTCCAGCACGCTGAAGCGGTTGGTCTGCTGCAGGTGGGTGATGAGGATGGTCTTGGCCTGGCCACCGAGGCGGTCGACGCCGTCGGAGAAAATGCCGCGCATGTAGCTGGAGCGGTTGTCGAACTTGCCCACGGCAATCGGTACGCGCACACCGGAGTAGGCCACGTTGGCGCTGGCGACTTGCTCCACCGGCATCGCGCGGTTGCTCTCGGTGGCGCAACCGGCCACGGTCAGCAGCGCTGCGGCGGTGAGGCCGGACAGCAGGATTTTGGACAGTATGTTCACAGGGTGCTCCAGGGGTGATAAATCGGTAGTAGGCAGCATTAGCGAGACGGAATGTTGCGCAGGTCATCAACGATGTCGCGGCTCAACACACCGGTATAAAAACGCTCGACGCTGGAGTTGCCGGAGTTGGTGAGGATGCCGCCCATGGTTTTCCATTGTTGCGCTTCACCCATCACACCGCCAGGTACGAGGTTGTTACGCGTCTTTGCGAAATGCAGCACCTCGGCGCCGCCCTTCTTGACCTTGACCTGATAGCTGAAGTCGACAGCGGCCAGGATGGTGTTGTCATCAACGATCAACGTGGCGAGGCCGCCTTTGGAGTCCGGGATGTGGCGCGTGTAGACGATGCTTATATCCAGCAAGTAATCGGCCTTGTCCTTGCTGGTGGCGTAGCGCTTGGCCTTGAGCAGGCGGTCGACCAGGTCGACGCCCAATTGCTGGCGCACCTTGTCATCGGGCAAGAAACGTTCGTTTTTGCCTACCACCTCGACGTCAAAGGTGTCGAGCCAGTAAGTAGCGGTCTTTGGAATCGTGACCGGTGCCGGCGAGATGTAGTAATCCGGCTTGGAGGCGCAGCCCGCCAGTAGGCAGACCGCAAGGAAGGCGGCAAAAACGCGCATGTGTGAATTCGTCCCTGAAAAGTATCGAGCTTTAAACAATCGCGGCATTTTACGGAGTTGAAAAACGTTCTCAAGCTGTTTTGACGCCGAGGCAGCGTCGTTTTATTGGCGACGCCACCCAGGGAGTGGGTGGTTTTCTCTAAGCGCTTGCCCGGTAAGCCAAAACACTGAAGGGCATGCACGCCTAATAAACATCTGCCCTCAAGTTGTGCTGGTGCAGGTCGAGACAGTAACTTGGCTTGTTCACTAATAGGGATATTGCATGTTTAACACTTTGCTTCGGGCTACTGCCTTGCTCGCCGCGCTGTCGATGACCGGCTGCGTGTCCTACACCGTCACCGGCCCTATCGCCGCCCCGCTCCACCAGGTGTCTGTCAGCAGCCCGCGCAGTGCGCAAATCGCCGATGTGACGGTGAGCGCCGCCGACGTCAACGAGGCCAACAAGACGGCCATCAGCCAGTCGCTCACGGCCCAGATCAACCAATACGTGCGCAGCGCAGGCTACTTCAAGCAAGTCACCGAATACCCGGTGCGCCTGGGCGAGCAGGACGTCACGCTCAAATTCAACATGACCTCCCTTAAGGGCCACCGCGCGCCGCACCCGGCGTACGTACCCGGCGCGCTGCTGACGCTGACCATTTGGATCTGGGTCAACGGCCCGATCTACGTCGACAGCTTCAACGTGGCCGGCGACCTGGTGATCGTCGACCGTAACGGTAAGGAACTGGCCAAGGCCAGGGACTCGATCACGTTCGAACACAACGTGGGCCTGTACAGCGGCCAATACTGGGCGCCTTCGATGGGCGGCCAACAGCTGACCAAACTGGTCGGGCAACTGCTCGACACCGCCACCGCCAACCTGGCCAAACCGTAATGCTCAAGGAGCACTGCATGAAAGGATTGATCAAACACAGCCTGGTACTTGCCGCCGTCTTGCTGACCGGTTGCGTGTCTTACTCGCAGCACGAACTGCCGGCCGTACAACCCTGGCCGCCGACCGCCAACGCGCCCGCGCAAAAGCCCACGGTGTACGTGCGCACCACCGCGCAGAACCACGTCAACGGCGGCCCGGGCAACGCGGCAGTCGGCGCCCCGGTGGTGTTGTGGGAAAAAGCCGTGGCCGACTCGTATCGCGCCTCCAACCGTTTTTCGCGGGTGAGCACCGACAAGGTCGACTCGGACCTCTACGTGGACGCCACGCTGCACAACAACGAAGAGTACAGCCCAGTGTCGGCGTTCATCACCGGCTTTACGTTCTTCATCATCCCGACCACCGCGAAGAACATCTTCACGCTGGAAACGGTGTTCAAGGATAAAGACGGCAAGGAACTGGGCCGCGTGAAAAAGAGCGAATCGGTGCGCACCTGGGTGCAGTTGGTGCTGATCGTGGGCATCCCGTTCCAGGCGGATACGAAGGAAGTGGTCGAGGCGCTGACGCGCAGCACGCTGGATGAGGCGGTGCAGCGCAAGTTGCTGTAACGGCTCTGTGGCGAGGGAGCTTGCTCCCGTGAAGCCTGTAAGTTGATCGTTCCCACGCTCCGCGTGGTAATGCCGCCTGGGACGCTCCGCGTCCCGCCAGACAACTCAATGTGTGCAGGTGACGCGGAGCGTCACGGGATGCATTACCACGCAGAGCGTGGGAACGATCAGAGAACCGACGGATATCCAGCTGATGCACCTCGATCAAAAATGTGGGAGCGGGCTTGCTCGCGAATGCGGAGTGTCAGTCAGCCAATCTGTCTCTGACACACCGCTTTCGCGGGCAAGCCCGCTCCCACATTGATCGGCGGTGACACGCAGAATTGTTACAGCCTGGACGGACGCCTTGCATGGTTTTGGATGGGGGGCTTATAGTCCGGCCGTCGTCCAACAGGCGACCGGGTTTGGCGACCCGAAGAACGAGCCCTCAACCATTAATAGAGAGCTTTTGATTATGAACCGCTACATGCCCCTAACCGGCCACGACTGCACCATCCCCGCCCTGCTCATCGACACCCAGGCGCCCCTCGACGTCCTCCACGACGCCGCCGTGCACCGCATCCAAGCCGTCACCCAACTCCTGGAAAACCTGGCCTTCCGCGAACAACTCAGCAGCGATGCCGTAGTGCTGCAGGACTTCGCCCATCTGCTGGCGATTCCATTGCGTGATGGCTGCGATTTGTTGGATGCCATCAGCCGCCGGCTGAATACCAACCCGTCGTGAGTTAAACCGGGCGGCCCTGGCGCCGCCCGGTCATTGGGGCCGGCACACGTTGTACGCCTGGTTTTCGGCGACCTCCTCCACGTGATGACGAATGACGGTATTGAGCACCAACTGAATAAAGGGAACAGATTTATTTAGTAGGCTTTTTACTGCCATCTCGAATTAAAATAAATCCGCCACCTTTTTCTTCTCTTTGCACCAACTCAACTTTTCCTTTGATATGATTTCGCCACGGCACGAGCAGTCCCTCCAGCAAGACTCGATCAATAACACCATCATCAATGGCGCCAACAAAAGTCGTATCCAATTGAAATTCAAAAGAAATATTTTCTTTTTCAGATAACTTTTTTACAGCGCAGACTATTTCTTCTACTTCATCTAGATTTTTCGAATCCATATCAACAGAGAGTATATTCGGTTGCAGCGCTGAATTAATTTCCAACATTCCACCCACCACTTCCGCGCCCCCTTCGTCTATCGCGTCAATAAAGATTGGCGGGGCAATACTCCATATTCTTGACGCAGCGACCTCATTAACAAGCTGCTGCACATTAGATCTAATAGACTGATCTAAGTCTTGAGCCACGTAGAAAATCAACTTTTGCTTCTCATGTTCTAGCGGTACGGAATGCATTATTCAGCTCCTTTTTTGGTGGGTATGCCGAGAGAGCCGATCTTGGACCGCCAGGATTAGAACAAAATTGGACAGATTTATTTAATAGCTCCCAGCGCAAATTTAAATAAACCCCCCTTTTTTCGCGTCATTTAACGCAGCACACCTGATCATCAGAAAGATAATAAAGTCCATCCAGCTTTCCGCAAATGGAAGGAAGACCAAAAACCGGTTCTGAGGCATAAGAAATAGGCAGCTCGGATCTAATCGAATCGGCAAACTCCGAACTTTCCCACGCTGGAGTTACTATACCGCTCCAAAAACTTACGGCGTCTCCCTTATCAGACAATACAACAGGCTTTAAGTATTCAATTGCGGCATTAGAGTCCCAATACAAATAACCGCGATACACAGCGCCACTTTCACCAAAAAAATCAGCTCTAACGACAATCTGAAAGTCTGAGCACGCTTCCTGTTCGGCGAGGGGGCGTACAGTTAATTCATCCTCCACGGTGTCGTCCATCGGAAAAAACCAAACGCTATAGCGATCAAGATCATCAATCGTTAGCTCATATATTTTTTTGTCCGACACAAATCGCCCCCCATGTAATTAAACACAGCAAAAGGGGGCAGATTTAATCAATAGTCTTTGTACTAGCACCACGAATTAAATAAATTCGCCGCCCTTCCCCAACTATCTGACTAATTAGGTAACGGTTTCTTGATCACCATTAACAGAATCAAACAGTACGCCGACAACACCAGCCACCATAAATCGCCGCTTCACTTCTTCACTTACTATGACCGCACCCAAATATTTTTTAAGTCTAAATACATGACTTGATCCGACCCTGCCCGGGTCAACCACCAAATTGTAGAAAGCACGATAGTTTCCGGCCATATCTGGCCTAACAGGATCATCTACCTCAAACTTTTTATACCGAGAGCGATTTTCATCCACGCAATCGATTTGCGTTTCTATAATCATCAAAAAATAGCTCTGGCAAACCACTTTATTGTTTATCTTAACCGGCTCAAAAACGACATGTTGATAAGGTTCGTCTATCTCTGGCAAACCGGCGAGCGAATTTTTTGCCTTCTCGCTTAAAACAGGAACACTGGCGTATCCAGCGAGGGAATAATCAACTTCTTTACCGTCGAATCTTACATCGAGAGTATATGTACCTGACTCCATAAAATTAACTGGAGGATCACTGAAATGCCAGTTATTTACATGATGTACATCTCCGAGCACCCACCTATCGCAGACAGCTACATCTTGTCGCATCAAGTAGTATCTCATTTCAGCCCCTCAGTAAAATGGACAGATCTTTCAACTCTAATTTAAATAAATTTGCCCCCTCTTCTCTGCTTTCTACAAATTTAAATTAAGGTTCCAGGCTCGACGGAGTTGACTTCTCTGAGGATATTATCGGACGGAAGCTGAATATGCAAACTCTGTAAAAAACGGGGGTGGTTAATCGATAACCGCCTACCTAACAAATACCAAGCAGAAAATAAAACTGAATTTTTAAAGAGCTATTTCATACCAGCCTTATAAACTCTAAAACAAAAATATATCCTACACTCGACTCTTCACCGAAACGGCTCTATGCAATAGATCCGTCCCATTCGATTCTAATCTTGTGTCGACATCTAATGCCACTCGACACAGATTTATTTAACCTCAAACTTATGTAAATAAATCCGCCTCCTTTTTTCCGCTTTTTTCCGGTGCCGCTACCCAACTCGCTATAAACCGCATGTGGAAAAGGGGACAGATTTATTTTCATCTATCACTCCGCGGCCGACCCTGCCCTCGATGCTCGATTCGGATGCCTGCGATACGCTCGACCTCATCAATGAATCGAGTAGTTCCAGTAAGTTGTCCGCGCTGTAGCGCTAAGCGTATCGTTTTCAACTCTTCGTTTGAAACAGCCTGACTTATAAATTTTTTGTAACTCTCCTGACGGCTTTCCGCAGTGTCACCTAGCATCTCAAAGCACGCATCAAGATCCAACCAATCGCTTTCAGGAGAAACGCCCACGCGAGCGTTATAACTTGACCATAGATAGTCGGCTGCACTCGTCACCATACAGGCACGAACAGGATTCAGCTCGATATACCGACAGCACGCCAGAAGATAACTTTCAGACTGTACGATGCTAGACTTGTAGCGACTTTCCCATAACGTACCTGTTCGCCCTTCTAACCGGTTCCGATAGCGCGTAGCCCGCGCTGCAAGCGCCTTCATTAATTGTCCCAACCCAGCTACCGATTCACTTGGTGCGACTAGCAAATGAACATGATTGGTCATTAAACAATAAGCGTATACCTTTACACCCAATGCCTCCTTCAATTCCCGGAGATCTTTTATATAGCGCAGATAATCTTCCGCTGCTGCAAACACAACCTGACGATTATGGCCACGTTGCACAATATGGTGGGGATAGTTTGGCAGAACAACACGACCCATCCGGGGCATAAGCAATCTCCTTCCGTAAGAGCTTACAGCCTAGCAGATGGGTGAAAAATAAATCTGTCCCCTTTTTTGCGCCCTATCGAAACCATATCCTTCACCACCACCATCGGAGGCGAACAAGAAAATACCTGGGGCGTAGGTTGTTACTTCATATTCTCGATTGAAATCAGTCAGCTCCTCAGCCCTCCAAAGAATTATGTAGTTTTCGCCTATGAAGCCTTCACCACCATTGTGGACTTTTAGAAATTCGATATAGCTTCTAGGCAGCGAAAAACCTAAAGACTTCGACAGCCTGTCGATTGCCTCCGGTTCAGCTGGAGGATTGAGCTGGCCATCTATCAGTCTATACTTCACCGCTAGCTTCCCAAGTCTTTTTATAGTTTATCCAACAGGATTTACCTGCTGTCGATGCACGCCGCGAGCAAGCATTGAAGGGGAAAGATCTATTTAATGGATTACCGCCAAAGAGCACCACCTAAATAAATCCGTCCCCTTTATCCCAGGCGTAGAACCTTCGGCAGCACTGTTAACAGTAGCTTTTGCACCGACTTACAGCCTGATAAAGGTAAAGACCTCTTTGAATAAATTTTCAATATGTGGTGACGCTTCAAGGTGAATGAGCGCTTCGGTCGTGGATACAGGCATGTCATAAGGCTTAAAACCTCTACGGAGGGCGATACCATACAATGCGTATTCGTCGCCCTCCGCATGCTCCCAATGGGGGACGTAACCAATTATCTTATACACCTTGAAAATCTCATCTTGAAAATCCATCAAATCATATAAAAAAGCTGGGGCGTTATTTAGTGACAAGGCTTGAGCGCACCACGTACTGAGCTCATTTTTGCTGATAGCACCGCAAAATAAACACGTAATGACAAAAGCCATCAGTTCATCATTGAAACTATCAAGCTCAATAGCACTCACATTCCACCCCCCATAGCTTCGCCACCAATATGTCCTGTTTTTTTATGAATCAATTCAGGCACTAGTTGCATTCGCCCGCTGTCCTGATGGTGATGCCACGTGTACCCATCAATTTTTTTTGCCCCCGCATTAATCTGCTCTAATTGCTTAGCAGTAAAGGTTGAAAGGTTAACCTGGCCTTGCTGTATGGCACTCGACAAATCCTTGCTTGCGAGCTTCATCTGTCCTTCGTAACTCGCTGACTTAAACGTGCCAATCGATATACGCGTGTCAAACGCAGTCACATCATCAAATATAGGAAAGCCTTTATTATCGAACACGACGCCCGTCACCGGATGCCGCTGCCCTGCAAGATGTACATTGCGACCATCAACGGGAGGAACCGTAGTGGAAACGACATTGTCACGGCCATAAGTGGACTCAAGCTCCGCTCTGCTGGTTTGCGAGTTGTAAGGAGCTTGGGAGCCTTGACCTTTTGCCCCAGCAATCCTCCCCTCAGCCTCAGCCAGTACCGCAAGAGTACCCCCCGCCTTGGGCACGAGTCCATTCGGACCATTGAAGTACACTTGGCGATCTGCGCCCAAGACTTCAAAGTTACCCGTGCGCGTATTGATAATACGCTTCGCGCCGTCAGCTAGCGCATTATCAAACGAGACAAAATCAGCGCCTGCGGCTCCATCGACGCGGTACCACTCAGGTAATTTCACCTCGCCTGCTGGTGTTGAGACAACAATAGAACCTTTATCACCCGCCAAAGCCGGCCCACTAAGTGCGCCTTTACCCGTCACGGGTACATCCGCAAGCTCCTCGAGAAGCTTGCCATCTGCAAAAGCAAGCTTGGCCGCTTCTGCAGTTTTGGCTGCATCCGCCGCTTTAGCCAACTGGCGAGCCTCACTCGCTGGCCCGAGACCTGGCAAAGCCATCAACTAAAGGGGACAGATTTATTTAATAGCTTGCCGACCAACGCTACACCTAAATAAATCAGTCCCCTTTATCCGGTCACCTTTATCCGATCCCTTAACCCCGATTTCCCTTCATTTTTTAATATGCCCCAGCATCCGAATCCGCAATGGACAACCAGTATGCGACAACCGCGTCAAACGCCTTATCATCGGCACGTTCCTGCAACGCAACCAGTGCCTGTCGTGCATCGGCGATGGACCAGCCGGTGGAGTTCAAGGTTAGCCATGCGCAGTCAAGGCGTCCCGCTTGCATGAAATCCTCGAACAACGGCTTTTTCTCGCGTTCAGGATCAAACCAAGCGGGCAATTCCACGCCTTTCGGCACTGGGATGTGCTGGTCGACAACTTCAAAATAGCAACTGCTTTCCCACCAATTAGGGATTGGGTCAAACGGGTTCGGAAAGTTTCCGGTATAACGCTTTGCACCGTCAGAAATACTGGCCAGCGGCGTCAACGTCTTGAACGGTTCAACGTTGGCGAAGCCTTTGGAGTCGTCGCCACTTTTCAACGACTGCGCATCCAATGCGTCCAGGCAATCAAGCCCCACCGCCTTGGCGAACTGCTCAAGTTCGGGCGTGACACCCTCCTCAAGACTCATCGACATCATTGCGAGCACGCCCATCAGTTGCGCAGGTGTGCGGGCGATCTCTACGGTCATTCGGTCGCTGCCAACATACATTTTCACGAAGGTGGGTTCACGATCAACAAACCAGTGCTTCCAGTACCCGATATAGGTAGGCCAAGATCCGTCACTCCATATCGGGATCAACGCAGGTGGAAACCCATACCACTCGGCAGGGGCTCGCAGCGTGCAGATGGGCGTGCCAATGCTTCCATCGGCGCATGCTACCAGCGCGCCGGGTAAGCCCAGTGCTTCTAAGGCCGTTTTAACGGTCATGCCATCTCCATTTTGGCGCTAGAGGCGTCGACCACTCGGGGATATCTACTTTTTAGTCCAGAGCCGTTTCGATCTCTTGTCTTAAAAAGCGCGGAGCCGGCGTGGTTGCATAGCGTTGTGCTATTTCAAACGGGTCGACGGTTTTAGTTTTAACACCTGCCGTTGAAAAGTCGCCGACTACATATCTGGCAAAAGAGGGTGACGACAGATCCTCATCAAGTAGCCAATAGCCACCGAACAAGGAGTTCAGGTATTCGCCAATGTAGTAGCCGATACGGGTAACCAACCAAACCCGATCTTCCTCATTGATGTCAGCGTGTTGAAAACCACTGTCCAGCTGAAATAAAAACTTTTTTGGTTCAATCAACACCTCATGCGGCTGATCAAATCCGAGACTTTCACAAAACTTATGCAGCACCGGCAGGCGCTCAGATCTGAATGCAGGGAATTCAGCAGCGCGTCGGGCCAGAAGCATATCGGTCGTTTCGTCGGTATTCGCCATTAATCACCTCAATTACTACTGCTTTTTACGTGGCTCGCTGATCACACGATTCCAATAGCGTACCGCTTCAAAATGCTGTTGCCGGGTCAGCCAAGTCTTGCTCTTGGGACTGGCTGGTTCTCCCCCCAAAATGAATGGAGTGACTTCAAACAACTCCATGTCCTTGGGGCGCATCGGCCTTTTCTGATCATTCATTAATTTCAGCCAACCGAGCAAAAAGTTCAGGCAGATCACGCGCGACCGTTTCAGCGTATTGCCACTCCATGCCTATGAAAGGGATATGCACTATCGGCATGGCCGCATCCTCCCTATCGAAACCATATCCTTCACCACCACCATCGGATGCGAACAAGAAAATACCTGGGGCGTAGGTTGTTACTTCATATTCTCGATTGAAATCAGTCAGCTCCTCAGCCCTCCAAAGAATTATGTAGTTTTCGCCTATGAAGCCTTCACCACCATTGTGGACTTTTAGAAATTCGATATAGCTTCTAGGCAGCGAAAAACCTAAAGACTTCGACAGCCTGTCGATTGCCTCCGGTTCAGCTGGAGGATTGAGCTGGCCATCTATCAGTCTATACTTCACCGCTAGCTTCCCAAGTCTTTTTATAGTTTATCCAACAGGATACCTGCTGTCGATGCACGCCGCGAGCAAGCATTGAAGGGGAAAGATCTATTTAATGGATTACCGCCAAAGCGCAACACCTAAATAAATCCGTCCCCTTTATCCCAAAGAACGTAATATTTCTAGGCCAGCACCACAGATATTTAAACAAAAACCATTATCCGCCACCAATTACCTTGGTTTTCTGTAAGAAATCATGAACTTTTTACGGTCTGATTCTAGCTATCTATATGACAGAGCAGACTACTAATAATTCAGGCGTGAAGAATCCAGAAATTCATACCATTGACTACCCAGTACTGGTTTTCAGTAGAGATTAACTCATCAAAATCACTTGATGCCTTCGCGTCCCAATCTAGAGGAGCATAATCTTCATGAGCTCTATCCCAATCAGTATGCCGCAGCACTTTATTATCAAGATCAATGAAGAATTTCGGAAGCCTCATCCTCAACTGATCAAGTTCATTCAACCGTCCCTCTGCTTCATTAGATAAAATAGCTTCGATATGTCGATAAATATTAAAAAGTTGTTCCGGAGAATGTCCAAAGCAGAAAAAGTCACGCATTTTTTCAACAGAAAATTTAGCCACGCTTGCAGTATCCAAATACCGAGAAAAGGTATTAATATCCAGCACAGGGATACCACCTCTAAAATTGGCCACTGCCTCATCATAAAAATTTTCATCAATTTCGCCAGCAGCCAAATAAGCTTTGTACTCTATCTCAACATCGATGCAATAGTTTTCTTTATCATCAACCACATAATAATATTTGCCCCCTACCACAAATACCGCCACATCTTTTCGCCCCTCAAAAATATCATGGAGCACATCATTGAAATCATTTTCCAAACTCATCAAAAAACTCCTTGCTCGTTAACACTCGAGCCTTTGAAGAACTCTGTTCTATCAGCCTATCCCAAACCTTTGGAAGTTCCAAAGAAATACTTGGTTCTCCTTTGCTTGGATCAACAATTTTTGGGGCATTGGGATCTCTGGGTAAGCTATTAGTCGGTTTTTGCGTAATTGCGGAATCAATAATTTGTTTATGCAGTGCCGCATCAACCTCAAAAACAACCACATTTCCATCAGCACGTTTGTTAGTTAGATAGTAACTAGCGTGATGCGGGCCATTCGTGCTTATACACAACTGGCCGCTGCATCCGGAGTTAATAGTTACACTGCCATCCTCATTAACGCTCATTCTATTTTGGCTTGTTTTTTTACCACTACCACCACCTTCAACCCTAAAGTAAGTGACAGTTTCGTCCTCTACCGGGATTGTCTTACCACCTCTAGCCGACGACCATGCCGCCCCCAACACCATCATCGCGTTATCTATCAGGTGCTGCGTACCGCTGGCAACCTCTCGCTCGACCGGGTTGTCGTAATCCAAAGGTACCGGAACAACCTCCTTACCTACTTCATCCAAGTGTAAAAACTGCTTCCCGAAGTCGATGATCCCATTCAAGGCATCGCTGGGATAGTTCACAACGCCTTTGCCTAAGCCTCCAAGGGCAGTGCTGCGTGTTGCATCCCATATTTCGCTGTCTTTTTGGGACTGGTTCTTGTTTGAGGCTGCACCCAGCATCGCCTGTTGCTCAGTCGTAAACTGATTCCAGGTATGACCATACATCCCAGCATTTTCATAGGCGTCTTTACCGCCGGGGGCGAACATCAACATCGTGCGCCCACTTTCGTCTACAAACGTAGCTGCCTGGGAGCGCAGAAAAGACATGGCACTGAGGTCGACCATCGCATGGTCGGTCGCAAAATCCTTATCGACATTCTGCTGCGCCTGGGCGAGAAGCCTGGCTTCAGCAGCCTCTAGGGATATACCCTTTTCTTTTGCGAACGCTCCGGCCAGCGCCTTGATTCTATTGATTTCGATGGCGTGTAGCTGGCGGTTATTGAGGTCAACTGCCGCTGCTCCGCTACCGGCTACAACCGAGCCGCTAACTCCGTTGGCTGACCCGATCGAAGCTCCCAAACTCGTAGCGATCAAGGTCGAAAGTGCGCCTTGCTCTGCCTCACTCAGCTCGCCTCCTTTCAGAGCCTCACCAATGGACGGCATAAGCGCAGCGGAGGCGCCGACGCCTAACGCGGCACTTTGTACATTCCCACTGGACAAGCCAAGCGCCGCACCGGCCAGTGCGTGGAGTAAAACGCGCGCAGCGCCACCTTCTGCCCATGCAGCTCTTGTCGCGTCATCAATACCTTTACGATTTTTTTGAGCATCGGCAAAACTGCCGATTTTGTTGAAAATATCACTGGACGATGTGTTCGCAACGATCCCGACAGCGGTGCTCCCCGTCGCGCCACCCAATCCGGCGGCAATCAAACCGGAAGTGATGTCTGCCATCAGACGTTTATCACCACCCACCTGCCAGCTCTTGGCATCCAGATACGCCGCATTCGCCGCCAGCGCCGTCCTCTCAGCATCAGGGGAACCAGCCTCTGCCTGTTCATCTGCCTGCTTACTCAACGCTGCGGCTTTGCTCGCCTTCGCTTCGGCAACCTTGTTAATCACGCTGCTCGACAGCTGCGCCGAGCTTTGGATCAGGTCGATGCGCTCCTGCATCGCTTTTTCATCAGGCCGGTCTAACAGTTTGTTGGCGTTGGCGGTATCGCGGTTGAGGCCGACCAGATCATTAGCCCCGTCCACGTTCCGTACGATGATCGTTCCAGGGCTTACTGCACTGCGAGTTTTGCTGCTGTCGGATTCCTTGAGCAATAGAGGAATCGTGCCACCAACACCAGATCGTGCATCTTGGAAACCGGCGGTTGCACCGGAATAGCTCAAGCTAGCGGACTGGCTTTTGATGTCACTTTTGTTTTTGATGTCGCTGACCAACAGTCGGTCAGTACTCAAGTAGTTCTTGTCATTGCTGGCTTCGCTGGCGATCACTGCGCCTTGAAGCATGGTGTTTTTGCCGACAGTGATGTCGTATCCACCCGTCCCCGCATACAGACCAGACTGTTGGGTAACTGCCTTGTAATCGCTGTTCATTTTGCTGCCAGCGATATTGGCACTGCCCGCAACCATGGACCCCAGGCAGAAAGGTGGCACGCAAATGCTCACGCCCGCGCCGCCACTGGTTTGCTTGTTCTTCTGACTAGCTTCGTCCTGACGGGAGGCAATATTCAGATTGCCGCCGATCTGCGCTTTGATCGCGTCTGCGTGTACCTGCGCGCCTGCCAGGGTAGCGTCCTGGCCAGTCTTAAGGACGAGCAGACCGGTATCCACCGTGCTGTTGACCTGAGTGACTTCATGCCCGGTCCCCATGCCCTTGGCCATCTGAGCGCCCAAATCGAGCACAAAGCCGCTCTGCTCACCAAAGCTGAGGCTGACGCCGACACTGGTCTTGTTATTTTTGTTCTGGTTATCCCAGTTTCTCCGATCTTGGGCGCTTTCCAGAATGACGTTATTCTTGGCCTGCAACAGCGTGTCTTTGGCCTTGATACTGCTGCCGATGACATGCAAGTCGCCTGCGGTGCCCTGCGCATTCCCATTTGCGACGATCGCCAAGCTGCCGCCGCTGTTCAGCGTCGATTGCTTCACCGTCTCGGCGTTGTATTCGCTGGTGCTTTTTTTGTGCGTAGACGCGAGTTCGGTCCCAATCTTGAACACCGAGCCAGCGCTGTTGGCAGGCTTGCCATCTGACTCATTGGCCGAGGCATTGCTGCCACCTAGCGCATCGTAGGTCGACAGTAGCGCCTGGGCACCTTTGACGGCCTTCAGACGACTGTCGTCAGCCTGTTGGGCGGCCCGAACGTCATTGCGAATGCTCTTATAGGTATCCACCGCTACGCCACCAATAACCCGACCTACTGCCAAGCTCTTGGAGCTGTCCTTACTAGTTTGGTTGGCCGTTTCTGTGCCGGCAGCAATGGTGATATTCGAACCGCTTAGCGACATGTCCTTCGTACTTACCAAATCACTGGCGACTACCTTCAGTTCGCGTCCGGCGATCAGATTTACATTGCCGGCGCTGGACCCGACCGTACTCCCCAGCAAAGTTGTCTCGTTTGCAGTGCCGTTGTGTTTTGAGCTGTTGATGTACAGCTTCTGGTTGCCGGTCATGTCATCCAGACCGAGCTTGTTGCCCGTCAACACGCCGGTGAGGTCGCGATTTTTTTCCTTGTGCATGTCAGCGCGGGCGAAGGTGTTTTGCGCCGCGTCAATGGTCAGGTCGCGGCCGGCTTGCACCGCGAGGTCGCCGGTGCTCACAAGAGATGAGCCGGTGACTTTCACGTCTCGTCCGCTGGCAACACTTACCGTGTCGCCAGACACCATACTGCCCACTGCGGTTGTACTGGCTTCATCCACTTTGTCCTGAACCTTGCTGGACTTGAAGCCACCCCAACTACTTTTGCTTTCCTTACGTTCGTGGCGGGATTTTTCAGAATCGCTGACGGCAAGAACCTGTACATCGTTTGCCGCGACTAATCGAGCCGCGCCTTTTTCGGCGGTAACGGCGCTGCCGGCCAGCAGCAGGTTTTCACCGGCCACGACGGTGCTGTTTGTGCCGGCGCTGACGAGGCTGCCGACGTTGTTAACGGCGCTGGTTTCGTCGAGGCGGAATTTCTTGCCTTGGGAGGTTTTCTTGGTCTTGCTGTAGAAGCTGTAGTCCTGGTTTGCAGCGGCCTTGAGCTCGAGGTTCTTGCCGGAGACCAGGTAGGCCTCGTTGCCGGCGTTGACCTGGCTGGCCACCAGTTGCAGGTTCTGCCCGGCGCTCAGGGTGGCGTCGCCGCCGGCCTTGATCACGCTGGAAACTTGCTGCACGTGGTCTTCGATGCTCTTGACCTTTTTCGAGTTGGACGTCGAATGCTGCTCGTTGGCTGCCGCGATGGCGTTGAGGTCGCGGGTGGCAATCAGGTTGACGTCGCGCTTGGCATTAACCTGGCTGGCCACGGCGCTGATGTCGCGCCCGCCAATCACGTGCAGGTCGCGGCCGGCTTCCACCACGGAGCCTTGCTGGGCGATGGTGGTGAAGTTCGAGCGGTTGCCGATGGCGCCGCTGTCGAGGCTCTTCGAGGCGGTGATGCTGACGTCGCCTTTGGCTTGGACGGCCATGTCGGCGCCGCTCTTGAGCACGCCGCCGACGTTGTTGAAGTTGCCGCCGGCTTTCAGCGCCAGGTCGTTGGCCGATTCGATGCGCGCGGCGCTGTCGACGAAGTCGCTGCGTTCGGTGCGGTAGCTGCTGGCGCTTTCGTGGGTGGTGACGCTGCGTTCGTTGAGCAGGTCGGCGCCGGCGGCGAGGTTGACGTTGCCCGCGCTGATCACACCGCCCGCGCGGTTGCTCAGGTTGTTGCCGGCCAGCACATCGAGGCGGCCGCCGGCTTGCATCAAACCGCTGTTGGCCAGGTTGCCGCCGACGTTGGCCAATAGGCTGCCGGTGGCGCGCAAGGTGCCGGCGTTATTGAGGTTGCTGCCGGTGATCAGGTTGACGTCACTGCCGGTAATCAGCGCGCCATTCGGTGCCAGGCGGTTGTTCGCCTGGGCCAGGTACAGCACCGGCACCAGTACTTGTTGGCCGGCGACGGTGGCGTTTTCCAGCCACACGATGTCGTGGGTCAGGGCCGCGACCTGTTCGGCGGTGAGGCTGACGCCCACCGACAGGTTGAGTGCGGTTTTGCTGCTGATGGCGTTGTCCATCAGGTGTTTGAACAGGTCGGTGTCGCTGGTCTGTCCGTCGATGAAGCGCTGGCCGGTGCGCGCGAGCACGGCTTGCTGGATCAGGCGCTGTTCGTAGAAGCCATCGCCGAGGCGACGTTGGGCCGTCTCGGGGTCGTAGCCGAGCCGGGTCAGCATGTAGTCCGAGCCGAGGAACTGGCGCATGTCGGTGAACAGCGGGTTGGTTTCGATCAGGTACTTGTGCGGGCTGGCCGCGAACTGGCTGGTGGGCAGGCCAGTGGCACCCTTGCCATCGTTGAGGTGGAACAGGCCGTTTGGCCCGGTGGGCAGGTCGAAGCCCGGCAGGCTCAGTGGGTTGACCTGTTGCTGGGCGAGGTCCGGCGGCAGCTGCGCGTTGAGTTTGATCTGGGTCGAGAAGCCCGGCGCGTTGGTGTTGGCGCCGCTGCCGACGTAGGTGTAGCCGCCTTGCACGACGTTGTTGTCGATGCCGGCCTGGGCCCTCACATCGACGGCGCCGCCGGCCTGGATAACGGCGGCGTAGCTTTGGTCCGGTGCACTTAATTGAGTGGTCTTGCGCAGGGCGAGTTGCTCGTCTTGCATCTTGCCGATGAACGAGGCCAGGCCGGCTTCGACACCGTCCATGTTCTGGCCCGCTTTATAGCGCTGGGTGAACGCGGCCGCCTCGCGGTACCAGCCGCCCGGTTTGCGCTCGCGCTCGGAGGTGAAGACGCGGTCGTACTGGGTGTCGTGGGTCACCACACCCACGTTAGTCAGTTGGTTGACGATGGCGGTGAGGTTGCCGCCCGCAGCGATGCTACTGCTGCTGTTAAGCAAATCGCCGCCCGTCAGCACCATGTCGGCGCCCGAGGTGATGCTGGACGCCGCTGACGCTTGGTTGACGATCAAGTGATCGCGCTGGGTGATCTGGAATGGCCGGTTCTGCTTGCCGCCTTCGCAGTCGCCACCGGTCACGCCCTCGATACAGGCCGTGGGGGTGATGGAGGCGCTGTAGATCCCGGACTCGGTGGCGAGCACGGTGCGGATATTCTGGATCGTGCTGGCGGCCAGGATCAGGTTGCGCTCGCTTTCGATCGTGCCCGAGCTGTTGATGATGCTGGTGGCCGCCGTGCCCTGCCCGTCGCGATCGACGCGCAGGTTGCCCATCGCATAAATCGTGGCGCCGAGGTTTTTCAGACGGTCGACGCGCAGGTTCATGTCGCCGCCGCTGAAAATCAGGCCGTGGTCGTTGAGCAGGTTGTCCACGGTCAGGTCGAGGCTGCCCTGGCTGGCGACAGCACCGCCAACGCTCCAGTCCAGGCCTTTGCCGACCAGCACCCGGGTGCCGAGCAATTGGCCGGTGGAGGTCTGTTTCAGGTTGTCGACGTTGACAGTCAGGCGCCCGGCCTGGATCGCGGTGCTGTTGGTCCAGTCGGTTTTGTCGAGGGTCAGGTCGCCGTTGGTGACCAGGCTGCCGCCCACGTCATCCAGGCTGATACCGCTCAGGTCGAGCACGCCGGTGCCCACATGCAACACCTTGCCGCCGGTGTTCTGGAAGGTGTTTGCGGCGAGGCTCAGTTGGTCGTTGGCGGTGTCCAGGCTGCCGCTGTTGTTCAGCAGGCCGCCGATGGCGTAGCGGGTTTTGCCTGTGGTGCCCAGGGCGCGCATCTGGCCGCTGTTGGTCAGGCCGGCGCTCTCGACATCGAGGGTCGTGGCGCTTTCGATCAGGCCACGGTTGGTCAGGGTGCCGCGCAGGTTGACGTCGATCCGGTTGCCGGCGATCTCGCCGCCGTTGTCGACATTGACCCCGGTAAGGCTCACACCGCTGCCGGCGAACAGTGCGCCGTTGCCGTTATTGAAGTTGATCGCGTCAACCACTGCATTACCGGTTTTGGCGGCGATGCGCCCACCGTTGTTATCGAGGGTACCGGCGGTGATGTTCAGGCCGCCCTGCTCGCTGTGGATCAAGCCGTCGGCGCCGTTTTGCAGCAGGCCCGTCGTGGTGATTGCCAGCCCACCGTTGGCGGCCAGGGTGCCTTTGTTCTGGTTATCGATGCTGTTGGCGAACAGTGTCAGCAGGCCCTGGCTGGCGAGCTTGCCGCCCTGGTTGTCGATGTGGGCGGCGCGTTGCACCAGCAGCGGCCCGACACTCGCCAGCTTGCCATTGCGGTTGATCAGGTCGCCGAGCAGATCCAGGGTGATCGAGCCGCCACCGGTGAGGTTGCCGGCGCTGTTGTCGAGGCGGTTGCCGTGCAGGGTAAACGCGCCGGTGCTGTCAATAATGCCGCCCTGGCTGTTGTCCAGCAGGCCGCTGACCGTGAGGGTTTGCGCACCGTCGCTGAGCAGTTGGCCTTTGTTGCGGTTGTCGACGTTGTCGGCGGTGATATTCAGCGCCTGCCTGGCGCTCAGTGTGCCGCCCTGGTTATCCACGTGGGCGGCGGTGGCGGTGAGGGTGCGATTGGCGATCACCGTGCCGGTGTTGCTGATGCTCTGGCCGTCCAGTTGCACGTCGCCAATCGCGTTGCGGGTGTTGTCGGCGTTGACCCCGGCTTCGATGATGCCGGTGTTGGTCAGTTGGCCGTTGCTGGCCAGGGTGATGCCGTCGCGCGCGGCGAGGGTCTTGCTGTTTTTCAGCGTGCCCTTGGTCGTCTGCGCCTTGAGGCGGGTGCCGGCGTAAACCGCGCCCTTGGTTTCCAGGCTCGCGGCCTTGATATCCACCGCGCCGCTGGCGGCGGCCTGGGCCATGCTCAAGTGGCCGTTGGCATCGAGCTGGATATCGCCGCCACTGGCCGCCAACGTACCGTCGAGCTTCACGCCCACGCCGGCCTCGGTGCCCACCAGCTTGATCGCGCCGGCGTACATGCCGCCCAGGGCCGAGGAGTCGATGGCCAGTTCCGGCTTGGCGCTGCCGTCATCGGCGCGCACGGTGGTTTTCAGGCTTTGGGCATCGACGTCGTTGCGCCCGGCAATCACGGTGAGTTGACGCGCGTTGATCTTGGCGTTGATCTTGGCGGTGCGCGTGATGATTTCGAAACGGTCGACGTTGCTGGCGTTCAAACCCTGGCCGTCGATGGTCACCGCGCCGCCATCGACTTGGTAGTGGTCGAGGCGACCGACTTTGTCGATCACGGGTTTACCGGTAGTCAGGGTGACGTTAGGCGTATTGATGAACCCGCAGCCGTTGCAACTGATGCCGTAGGGGTTGGCCACGATGACTTTGGCCGACTGCCCCGCCACTTCGGTGTAGCCGCGCAACTGGCTGGGGCTGCCGCCGTTGACTTCGTTGAGGATGACGTTCGCCGCGCCGCCCTTGAGGTTCGGGTTGCCAACGATGATCCCGCCCAGCTGGGTGCTCTGCACCGCGCCCGTGGCGTTGTTGAGGATCACGCCATTGGGGCCGACGTTGTAGTCCTTGAACTGGTTATGGGACAGGCCGCTGCCATTGGGCGTGGCGATGTTCACCACCGGCACGCCGTTGCCTGCCTGGCCGAGCGTGGTGCCCGGGCCACTGACCGCGATGCCGTCGGCCTGGGCCAGCAGCGGCTGCCAGAACAGCGCGTTGGCCAGGATCAGCGCGAGGCCGCGTTGGGTCAGGCTTTTCAGGGCGGTTGCAGGGCGAGCGTCCATATTCAAAATCTCAAGGCAGCGGTGTTGATTACAGGAAGAAATCCAGGCGGAAATAGATCGGCGCTTCGCGCTCGGTCACCACGCCAGGTCGCTCCAGGGAATGGGCAAAGGTCACGCTGGTGCTGACGTTTTTACCGCGCGCGAACAACTCCAGGGAGTTACTCGACACGCGACCATGCTCGTCATCGTTGTAGCGATCGTTGCTGATCACGCCCTGGTCGTAACCGACGCTGGCGCCGTATTCGGCGAAGGCAGGGCGCATCCAGTCGAGGGTTACCGGGCGCGCCCAGCGCACTTCGTTGCGCCAGTAACCACCGCTGTCGCCGTTCAGTTGCTGGTCCTTGAAGCCGCGCACCGAGTAAGAGCCCCCCAGGCTCATGCGTTGCGCGGGGTACAGCACGTCTTCACTGCGCTGCCCGGTGGCGAGGCTGGAAAAACTCAGCGACTCGCCCCACAACGTGAAGGGCTGCAGGTAGCTCATCGTCGCGGTGTATTTGCGATAGCGCGGGGTCGCCGTGAGGTTGCCGTTGGCATCCCGCACCTGTTGATCGCTTTGCGCGTCAAAGGCGCCAATGCCGTTTTGCATGCCCACATCCAGGTTGACGAAGGCATTGCCGATACGTCGCCCGTGAGTGATGCCGACCTGAAATTCACTGAGCCGGTTGCTGCTGGTCGCCAGGCGCGAGTCGAGCAGGTAGTTGTTGGTGCGCAGGTGAGTCAGGCCGACGTTGACCGACGTCTTGCTCACCTCGTCGCGATGGATCACCCGCTCGGCCCGCAGTTGATGGTTCTGGCTGTCGCCGTTCTGCTTGACCTTCAGGTCATCCAGCATGAGGAAGGTGCGGTATTCGCTCTCGCTGTAGGTGTAACTGAAGTTCCACCAGCCCCACGGCACGTTGTAGTAGAACATGCTGCTGTTGGAGGTTTTCTGATGGTCGCTGATAGCGTCGTGGCCACCGCGCAAAATCAGCTGATCGGCCAGGCCCAGTGGGCTGTCCCATTCCAGCCCCGCGCCCCATTGTTGTTCGCCGGTGCTCTTCTGGCCGTCGTTGTTGCGCGACAGGCTGGCGCGCCAGGGCTTTTGCGGCACGTTCTTGACCAATACTTCACTGCCGCCGATCTGGCTGCCAGGGGTCAGCTCCATTTGCGCCTGCTTGGAGGGCAAACGGCTGAGCTGGTCGACCAGTTGCTCGATTTCCCGCAGGTTAAGCGCGCCGCCGACGTCGCCGGGAAACGCCATGGCCAGCTCGCGGTCGGTCAGGTTGCTGCCTTGCGCGCCCTTCAAGCCTTCGAGCTTGCCTTCCACCACCAGCACCTGCAGGTGACCGCTGGAAAGGTCTTGCTGCGGCAAATAGGCACGACTGGTGACATGGCCCTTGGCGATGTAATAGTCGGTGATGACCTTGAGCAGCTCATTGAGCTGTGGAACACCCAGACACTGGCCGATATAAGGTTTGAGCAGAAGGGTGCGGTCGCCGGCGGACAGACTGTCGGCGCCCTTGAGCTCGATGTCTTTGATCGGGAAGCAACGGGGGTCGGCGGGTGTGGCCGGGGCCTGGGACTGATCGCCTTTGCCGGGCAAGTCCTGAAGTTCGTCCAGACGCCGCCGCTGCTCTTCCAGGAGGCGGTTCTGGCGGTCGCGAATCAGGTCCTGATCCCCTGGCGTAGGGGCGGCCGTGGCGCTGTTCAGGCTCATATAAGCGAGCATGAAAGTGCACAGCAGATACCGGGTCCGTGGCAATAAAAAAGACATATTCGATCCATCGAAGATCAGGGGCCGGCAAACTAGCATCGAACTTCCGATAACTCAAAAAACAGAGTTAGTTGGGTGCTCGCACTAGATACTCGTGTAACCCATTGATTAATAATGAATAAAAACAACCAAGAAGATACTCGGCCTGTCACTGGAAGTATTCTTCCGACAAGCGGCAGCACTGTTGATCGGTATTCATCATAGAACTTATAAGTTGCCATTATTTGGCCATCAAGTTCTTGCTGAGATAAGTTAGTACCGAAAAAGGCAGAAAAGTTCGCGAGGGTTTTGTGAATGGGGTCGCATTTATCGGGATTGAACAAGATCATTCCCACATTGCATGGGAACGATCTTTCAGTGCTGTTCCTTAGCTGGCGTCTTTGTTCTGGACGTTGCCCGGCACCAGGGTGAGCCCCGGTTTTTCCACATCGCGCGAGACATGGGACGTCACTTGCGCCACACCGCCCTCATCGTCGTTATGGATCACCAACACGCCCGGCCGGCGCAACTGCTCAAGGTCGCCTTCAGCAAGGCTGAAGCTCTCGCTCAGGTGCTGGTCGCTGAGCGCCTTGGCCTCCGCGCGGCGCTGGGCAAACTGGCGACCGCGACGTTGCTGGTAGCGCGCCCAACTGATCAGGATGATGGCGTTGAACACCGCGATCCACAGGTAGATCTGCAGGGTGTTGAGCGCGGCGAAAATAGGCGCCTCGAGGCGAGGGCCACCGTGGGTCTGCAATATCGAATTGATCCCGCGCGCCAGCAACCAGATCAAGCCGGCCCAGGCCATCAGGGTCAACAGCACATCGATGACCCACATCACGGAACGTTGGCGGGTTCTGACCAGTTTCATGATCACGCCTCCTCACTGAGCGGTTTGATTCCGCGATCCGGGCTGACCCAGCGTGCGCGCTTCTGGTGTTGGTTGAACAACACCTTGGGAAAACTGACCAGCGTGGTAAACAGGCTGACCAGCCAGAACACCATGGGGTACCACACCGTCCAGAACAGGGTTTTCCACAGGTCTTTCTCGTAACGGCGGTCGATCAGGATGCTCACCGCAAACTGCAACAGGCAGACCATCGCCAATACCAGCCCGGTAAACGCCGGCGGCATCAACGAGTCGACGGCAATCGCTTGGGGCAGCGGGACGAATTTGCCCAGGCCCCAGAAGATCACCGACAACATGAAGGTGAAGGCCCAGCCGGTGGACAGGCAGTATTCGAACAAGAGCGGCCACAGGTAGCGATGACGCCATTGCCAGATACCGCGGATGTTCTTGAACAGCACTTCGGCGCCGCCCTGTGCCCAGCGCAAGCGCTGCTTCCACAGGCCTGCAACGGTTTCGGGCATGAGAATCCAGCACAGCGCGCGCGGCTCGTAGAAGATGCTCCAGTGATCGAGTTGCAGCTTCCAACTGACATCGATGTCCTCGGTGATCATGTCGGTGCTCCAGTAGTCGATGCGGTCCAGCGCCTTTTTACGGAACGCCACCACCACACCGGACACCGTGAAGATCCGACCGACGACCCGCTGAGTGCGCTTGATCAGGCCGATGATCGACGAGAACTCGCCGACCTGCACCCGACCGATCAGGGTCGAGCGCGTGCGAATGCGTGGGTTGCCGGTGACGGCGCCCAGGCGCGGGTTGTCGAGCATCGGCGCAACCAGATAAGCCGCGGCGTTTTTATCCAGCAGCGCATCACCGTCAATGCATACCAGGTATTCGCTACGCGCGGCCACGGCGCCCATGCGCAAGGCCACTGCCTTGCCCTGGTTCTGCGCCAGGTGCAGCACGCGCAGGCGCGGGTGCTGCAACGCCAGGGCATCGAGGACGGCCGCCGTGTTATCGGAGGAACCGTCGTTGACCGCGATCACTTCGATGTTCGGGTACACCTGGGCCAGCGCGGCCTCCATGGTGTCGGCGACGTTATCCCCTTCGTTGTAGCAAGGGATGATGATCGAGATCAGCGGGTTGCCGGCCAGGGTCGGCGCCGGCGTGTCTTCTTCCCAGGGCCAGTGGCGCTCCCAGTGCAGCCAGAAGTACAAGCCGCCTGCGATCCACAACCCCGACATGAACAGCGGGTAGAAGAAGACGAAGTCCATCAGGAACTGCCCGGTGACCAGGAAGATCAGGCCCAGGGGCACGCCCAATACCAGTGCCAGTACGCATATAGCCAGGATTCTGTCGAACATGGTCAAGGGTTCCATTGGTTGGAAAGGGCCGGACGCACAGTCTTCAGGTCCGGGGAGTTTTCCAGGAAGTTGTCCGGGTAGTAACCAAAACTCGTGACTCCCTGGCGCTTGAGCACGCTCATCCACTCAGCCAACTGCGCACCGCTGATATCCGGCGCGGCCTGGGTGCGCCAGTCTTTGGCTTGCAGTTCGAACACCGTGCGTTCCAGCGCACCGGGCCGCTGCTTGACCGTGGCCACCAGCTTTTCCAGCCAGGCGTTGGAATTGGCCAATGTCTGACCTTCCATCAGCGGCATGGCCATCGGCGCGGTCCAGTCGTAGGTCTGGAGAAAATCGTCGAGGTTCTGCGCGAACCAGGCTTCGCTGCCGGGGTTGAGCATCGGCTCGGCGAAGATATTGCGCGCCGTCAGTATCTGCGGGCCACGGATGGCGCGGAACTTGGCGGTCAACTCGTTGGTGAAGTCGATCAGGTAGCGGCTCTTGAAGCGAGTCCAGCGCTGCATCACGGCAGGGTCGGCACGCAGGGCCGCGATGTTGTCCGGCAGGCCCTGGGCGGCGTAGGCCTTGAGTGCAGCGGGGCTGGCGTCTTCAAAGTCGCTCAGCTTGGCATCGTCGTGGTACAGCACGGCGTCGACACCACTGTTACTGGAGCTCGCCAGGTCCTGGTAGATCTCGCCGATCATCTGCCGCACTTTCGGATCGAACGGCGACAGGCGCTTGTAATCATCCGGATCGGTGCCCACCTTGCCGGTTTTCGGGTCCCAGCGTGTTACGCGCGGCAATGTGCGGTCGAGGTCGAAACTCAGCACCGGCATCCACGCAAATACGCTGGCACGGGCACGGGTATGCAACTGCCAGGCGACCCGGTTGAACAGGTCGGCGCGCATCGGCAGATGCCGGTTGGGGAAGTACAGCGAACGCACCAGGCCGTCACCTGCGGGGTCGGCATAGGCTTGCAGGAATACCGTCGGGGAACCCATGTCCACCACACGCTGGACCAGCACATCGAGGTTGCGCGCCTGTTGCGCCGGGTCGGGGTCGTAGACGTGGTCGAGGTCCACATGGATGACGCGCATCGGCGCCTTGGCCTGCACCGAGACGATGCTGCTGGCGAAGTGCTCGCCGTCCGGGTCGGAGGCCACCAGAAAGCGCGGGCTGTTCATCAACTTGTTCGAGTCGTCGAGGCCGTCGTCCAGCGTCAACGCCATCTTGTAACCCTGCTCGTCCACAACCGCGAGCGAGGTGCCGTCGGCGGCGCCATAGGGCCATACCCACACCCGAGGCGCCTTGCCGGTAACGGCGCGAATCTTGTTCGAGATCGCGACCACGTCAGCCCGCATCCGCGCCTGGAACTGCGCCTCGGTTTCATAGCGATTGGTCGCCGGATCGAAGCGGCGCGTGGTGGCGGCCGGTTCCAGGTTGCCCTGGGGGTTGGCCAGGATGCCCTTGTGATTGGCGTCGGTGTGGGCGGCGATTTCCACCAGGCCGGAGCGCGACACTTCACGGATCTGCTGCCAGGTCAGGAACTCGCCGCGTGGCCGTGGCAGACCGGCGAAGTCCACCGGCTGGTTCAGCGGCGTATCGATCCAGGAACCGACCGGCGCGAGCACTGCCGGCCAGTTATAGGCGCGCAGAATCGGCATCACGCGGGTGTAGAAGCTGGAATAACCGTCGTCGAAGCTGAGCATGACGGCCTTGGGCGGCAAGGCCGGCCCACCCCGGCGCGCGGCGAGGATCTGGTCCACGCTGACCGCCTGGTAGCCGTTCTCGCGCAGCCAGGCCAACTGCTCGATCAAACGCTCGGTGCGCACCGCCACCACCGCCTGGTCGGGGTCGGTGTCATTGACATCGTGGTAGGCAATGCCCAGAAAATGATTTTTCGGCCACGGCGCTTCGTTGGCCTGGATCGGGCGCTCGGCGGGTGGCGTGAATGGCGCGGGTTGCTGGGCGCAGGCGCTGGCCAGCAATACGCCCAGGACCAGCAGACAACGGCTGAGGAGGGTCATGATCAGGCTCTTTTAAAAACGATAAGTGAGGTCGACGAGCAGGCGCAGATCGCGTTCGCGATCGCCGTCATACGTGCGGCTGACCAGGCTCAGGTTGGCGCCGGCTTCGAGTACGTCGTTCCAGCGAATACGCTGGCCGTAACCGATCAGGCCGACACCGCCGCTGGAATAATCCTGCTGGCGATAAGTCCCCGCGCCGACCTGGAACTGCTGACTCCACTGGGTCTCGTAGCGGTGATAAAGCACATGGTTGACGTTGACGGTGGGCATCACACCGAAGTCCGATTTCGGGTTGAAGTACAGCGTGTCTTCCTTGCTGTTGCGGCTGGCACTGACTTCCAGACCCAATTCCACTTGCACCTTGGGCGAGCTGTAAATGCCCTCGCGGCCGGCGAGCAAGGCTTCGAGGCGGTCGTTGCCATCGCTGAAATGCGACGGGCTGACGGTCAGTTTCCATTCGCGGCTTTCATTGGCGCGCCAGCGGATGAAACCGCTGCCGCCATTGGCCGTGACGTCGGTATTGAGCGCCCGCAACGGCGTGGTTGCCGTGAGGTAGTCGAGGCTACCGCCGTATTGCCAGTGGTCATTGATGTCGCGGGCAACCGCTACGCGCGCGCCTTGTTTGGAGCCAAAGCCGTAGGAGTGGTTGGAGACCTCGGCTTCAAGGGTCATATCACGGGTGCGCCGCTCCACACCCACGCGCTGCCAACGGTGATGGCCGGTGCCTTCGGTAAAGTCGGCGGTGCCGTAGCCGGCACCGGTGAACAGGCGCCAGTCTTCGTCGATGGGCGGCGTGTAGACCACGGTCTCGATGCCCCAGTCGCGGCTGCCCCTGATCGCACCGGCGTCTGCGTTATTGCTGCCACCGTAGCTTTTGCCGGTGTAGGCCTCGACGCGGACTTCAGCCATATCGTGCACTTTGCGCAGGCGATCGAGGCGCTGGACCTGGCGGTTTTCCGGGGCGCGGGCGACTACGTCATCGGTGAGCACATGGAGTTGGCGCCACTCCTGCAGGTCCAATGCCGTAAAGCCTTGGGACATTTCCACGCCGATGTCGCGCGGGCTCTGGTTTTCGGTTTCCTTGAGTGATTCTTCGGCGCGTCTTGGCCATTCGCGGGCACGGTACATCTCGGCCTGCGCCAAACGCACGCCGATGTTGCCTGGGGCTTTGTTACCCAAGGCTTCCAGGCGTTCTTCGCTGGTTTCCAGGTCATCGCCATAGGTACCGGCCTGGGCCGCCAATTGTTGCGCGTCCGCCCACTCGTCGTTAGGGTCGCCCATGGGCAGGCCCTTGAGTTCAAGCCGCGGCTTCTCGCTGCGCGCCAGGTTATCGGCGACCACGCGCGCCTCGGCCACCTGGTCGCTTTCCAGCAAGGCGTAGAACAGCGCGGAGCTGTCTTTGACATGATCGCCCGGGTCGGCATCCGCAGCGGTCAACGCCTGGCGGTACAGCGGGGCGGCCTTTTCCGGCAGGCGCTGGTCGAGGTAGGCGGCAGCGACCCAGCGTACGGCGTAGGTCGGCAATTGCACGCCTTGAGCCTTGAGGGCTTCGTACTCACGAATCACTTCGGCGGTGCGCGCCCGCGCCTTGAACGCGCCGAGGCGGTCGATGCGCCAGATCATCACGTCGCCCTGGGCGCTGGCGTCCGGGGTCCAGCGGGCGAGCAGTCGGTCGTAGTCCGCAAGCGCGCGGTCAGCGATCACAAAGCGTTCCTTCTCGGTACGCGTGGCGAACTCGGCCATGCGCACGCGCTCGGCGGCCAGGTCGCCTTCGAGGCGGCGCTGGGTGACGGCGTCGATCAGGCCCGGGCGCTGGGCCGACAGGCGCAAGGCGGCTTCCGGCAGGCGGGCCTTTTGCAGAGCAACGAGGTATTCGCGGGCGACTTCGGGCTTGTCGCCGGCGCGGATAAAGGCCTGGTCGAATTCAAACAGGGCGTCGTAGTTCGAACCCGCGCGGGTCAGGGCGTAGCCCAGGGCCATGCGCCGGTTCGGGTCATCGGGCTTGGCGGCGACCAGCGCGCGGGTGCGCTGCACGGCTTCAGTGGCTTTGCCTGAATCGGCCTGGGTAAGGGCCAGGCCCAGTTGCAGGTCGAGATTGTTCGGTTCACGCAGCAGCGCCTTGCGGTAGACCGTCTCGGCCTGCGTCCACTTTTGTTGGTCGCGGTAGGCACGCGCGACGGTGGCCAGCGCTTGGGCGCTCAAATTGCGATTCTGGCCTTGCGCTTCGTACACCTTCAGCACTTCGGCATCCTGGCCGGCCCAGCCGGCGATCACCAGGTGGTCGCTGATCTGGCCTGGCGTCTGGCGCTCGGCGGGCAGTTGGCGCAGTTGAGTAAGGGCGGGCGTGAAGTTGCCGTTGCGCGCCTGGATGATCAGGGCGTCATAGGCCGGGTCGGCCATCGCAAAGGTGGGCATCAGCAACTGGCTGCACAAGGCTGCTCCGATGAGCAGTCGCAACCGGCCTGAGGCACTGAGTGGTGGGTTTGGCAACATATCGTCGGCTTCCTTACAAGGAAAGCTGTAACGATGGGTGAGCCTGAGCGGTGCGCATCAGGGTGTCGGCGTCTCGTGACCCGACCTAGCTTTCCTGGGGGAACTATCCCTTAGCGGAGAAAGGGGGAGGGAGATTCAGAACAATTGTTCAGAATTGCCCGACCAGTGCCACAAACCAAATGTGGGAGCGGGCTTGCTCGCGAAAGCGGTGTGTCAGCCAACCTCTCAGGTGACTGGTACACCGCTTTCGCGAGCAAGCCCGCTCCCACATTGTTTACTGCATTCCAATCGAACCGCTTTGGGCGGCCCGATTTATGAAGTCTTACTGAGCGCCGCTCACCGAGCCGACCTTGGACATCACAAAGCCGATGAACTGCTCGACGGTCATCTTCTGGCCGTTGAAGGTCACTTCATTGTTGGCGTAATGCAGCTTGGACACCACGTCGCTGCCTACCAGGGTCGCCAATTGCGTGCCAACGGCCATGCCGCTGACCATTTCGCTGGCCATCTGGGATTGCTGCTCGATGGCTTTAGGGTCGGTCACACCGCCCGCCTGCGCCTGCAGGGCGGCAACGTCGGCGATCATCGGCTTGGACAGGGTCAGGTTGGCGTCCAGCAGCGCAACGATCTGCTTGCCCAGTTCAACCGGCGGCAGTTCCATGGAGGCTGGCTTGGCCAGGTCCAGCACCAGGTTGAATTTGCTCTCACCGTGGGTGGTTTTCAGCGACAGGTTTTCCAGCGCCAGGTGCGGCTTGGCGGCCAGCAACTGGTTGACGTTGGCTTCGGCCAGGGCTTGCTCGGCCTCGGTCAGTTGCAACTCCGGCACTGGCTGGCCGGCGGCGGCGGCGGCTTGCACCGGCTGCATCTTGTCCTGATACAGCTTGGTCAGCAGCAGGCTCGATGGCACATCGATGTTCTTCAGGCTCAGGGCCATGGCGGCGGAGCCGACGGGTTTGCCCTGGTAACCGATCTCGTCGATCTTGTAGTCGACGCGGCCGGCCATGATGTTGTCGTTGACTTCGCTGCTGTCTTTCTGCTCGAAGCCCTTGAGGGTCAGTACGGCTTTCTGCGGGCCGAAGGTGAGCTTGGTATCGGTCAGTTCGATGGTGTTCTGGCCGGTGTAGAAACCAAAGGTGGATTTCTCCAGGTTGCTGGCCACGGTCAGGCCGGCGAACTCGGCGTCGAACGGCGCGCCATTGGCGTCAACCACCGCCAGCTTGAGGCTATTGATGTAGCCATCAACCTTGACCTTCTTGCCTTCGGCGGTGCTGTCGAAATCCAGGTTCAGGCCGGAGAAGCTCACCGAGGACGTCGGGTCCTTGAAGTCAAGGGGCAGCAATTCGAGGTTACCGCTCACCGAACGGCTGTAGCCGATATTGGCCACGCCTTTGAGCGGCGACTTGTCTTTGGCGGCGGCGAACCATTTCTCGGTGGTGGCGTTCTTTTCCAGTTCATAGTGACTGGTGGCCATGACCGGTAGCCATTTGAGCGAGACCAGGCGCGAGAATGGCAGTGGGCCGTGTTCGATATGGTCGACGATCAACAGCTCGGGGTTCGGGTTCTGCTCGCCGAAAAACGAGCCCTGGCCCGTGAGGCGATAGTGCGCGGTGCTGCTGAACAGGCCACGGTCCAGGGACACCAGCTCCAGGGCAACGGTGCCGTCGACGCCGGCCATGGAACGTTGCAGTTCCTTGTTGGCGTCCTGCACGGCCGTCTGCAGCACCGGCTCCAACTGCTTGCCGGTATACCAGGCACCGCCTGCACTGACGACGCCCACGGCGACAACGAAACCCAAAAGAACAACGGCTGGCTTATTCATGAAGTGACCTGATCAAATCCTGTGAGAAGTGGGCTGTCTTCCTTGAACCCTGAGGGGGTTGGCTCAAGCCCGCCGAAAACGGGGGAAGATTAGCACTGGCGGGCGCGAACGGCCCAGCTTTTCAGAGGGATCGATTCAGCAGGAGTTCAGGAGTACTCCAGCTCAATTTCATCGAGCTGGTGGTCGAAGCTCTTCAGGCGCGCCGTCCAGGTGTATACCAGCACCTCAAACTCGCGGTGTATCACGGCGTTTGCGGGGGTGTCGGACTTGGGGTCGCAGAAGTCCAGCTGGTAGCGCTCGCGGGCCATTTGCGTTGCAACGTCGGACAATTCCCGCGCGTTATTCAGCCAGTGCCTACCTTCGGCAACTTGCCGGTCGAGGGCCACGCACTGTTTTTTCAGGACTTCGAGGCTTTTTTCCAGCGGCGTGCCGGTGAGGTCACCCATGACTTCCTGGAAGGTCCGCCCCGGCTGCCAATAGCTGCCCCAGAAATAGCGGTCGAACACGGTTTCGACCCGGCGCAGCGCGACCTTGGTGTCCCAGATCACCACACGGGTCTTGCCTTGTTCGAGGAGTTTTTTCTTGACCCGCTGGTTCTGGTAGGAGGCCCAGGCCACCACGCCGATGGACAGGGTGCCGATGACCAGGCAGGCGCTGTCGAGAAACACCATGGCCTTGTCGAGTTGATGGGCGAGCATGACGCCGTAGAAATAAGCGGCCGATAACAGCACCAGTGCGAACAGCACGCACCAGAACGCGGGAGCATAAGGGTTTTTCATTTCGCGATCCCCATGAGCAACGCAAGCGATATCAGGCGAAGCGCCCTGAAAACAAGGGGGCGCTCCACCTGTCAAAGCATAGCTACCTGCTCAGGGTTTGCCGGGCGGTGAGGCTTGCGTTCGTCCGCTTTCCCAACCGCCGCCCAGGGCCAGGAACAGATCGATCTGGCTCATGGCAACCTGGGTGTTGGCCGCTGCCAGTTGGGCGCGCACATCGGTGTAGGTGCGGGTGGCTTGCAGGTCGGCCAGGAACGATGCGCGGCCGGCCTGGAAGAAGCGATGGGTCTGGGCCGCCGCTTCCTTGGCCGACTCGCCGGCGTCGCTGAGGGCGTCGCGACGTTGCAGTTGCGCGGTGTATTGCGCAAGGCCCGTCTGGGTTTCACGGATGGCGTTGAGCACCACGCCGTCAAAGTGCGCCAGGGCGCCCTGGGTCGCGGCCTCGGCTTCGTGGATGCGCGCGCGGGCGCCATTGGTCGGCACCGTCCAGCTGATCATCGGGCCAAAGCCCCAGCGGTTGGTCGCCGGTTGGCCAAGGTTGTCGAGCAGACCCACGGTGCCCACCGTGGCGCCGATGCTGATGTCCGGGTAAAGCGCGCCGGTGGCCACGCCGATGCGCGCGGTGGCCGCGGCGAGTTGGCGTTCGGCCTGGCGCACATCCGGGCGGCGCTTGAGCAGGGTCGCGCCGTCACCTACCGGCAGCAGCTGGGCGATGTGGGGTAGTTCAGCGCAGGTGTTGGTGCCCGCCGGCAGTTGGTCCACCGGCTTGGCCAGCAGCATCGACAGGCGAAACAGCCCGGCCTGGCGCAACGCCTGGTAGCGCGGCATATCGGCGCGCAGGGATTTGTATTGGGTTTGCGAGCGCGTCACTTGGGTTTCATCGCCGCGCCCGGCGTCCCGCAGGCGCTGGGTCAGTTTCGTGCTCTGGGCTTGCAGCTCAAGGGATTCGTTAGCGATCGCCAGCTCTTCGTTCGCCGCGCACACTTGGGTGTAGGACCGCACAACGTCCGCCACCAGCGTGATGCGCGCGATATCGGCGGCGGCTTGCGCGGCATCGGCGCTGGCCTGGGCGCTTTCGATGCCGCGTTGCAAGGTGCCGAACAGGTCGAATTGATACGACGTGGTGATCCCGACGCTGCCGATGTTATCCACCGGGACTTTGTCAGCCAGCAAAAACGCTTCGCCGGACTCCTGCAGGCGCTGGGCTTCGGCCTTGGCGCCGGCGCTCCAACCACCCGCCGATTGCGCTTGCTGGGTCTGAAAGCGCGCCCGCTGCAGGTTGGCGGCGGCCACGCGCAGGTCGGTGTTGGACGCCATGGCCTGGCGCACCAGCTCATCCAGGCGCGGGTCCTTGTACAGCTTCCACCAGTCCGCTGGCACCGGCGCCGACACCACATTGCCGCCCTTGCCTGCCAACTCTCCTTGCAGGTCACTCCGGTTGATGGCGGCCTTGTCCGGCAATTGGTAGTCCGGGCCCACCGCTTGGCAGGCCGTCAGCAGCAAACCCAGCGCGGCGCTTGCCAGCAGCTGCTTCATGGCGTGCCTCCGTCTTTAACCTTATCGCCAATGATCGAGACGGTCGCGGTTCGCCCGGCGATCATGCGGAAGTCCGGCGGCACCTCGTCAAACGCGATGCGCACCGGAATCCGCTGGGCCAGGCGCACCCAGCTGAACGCCGGGTTGACGTTGGGCAACAGGTTGGAGCCGCTGCTGCGGTCGCGGTCTTCGATACCGGCGACGATGCTCTGCACATGGCCGCGCAGGCGGGCGTTGTCGCCGATCACGCGGATGTCCACGTCCATGCCGACATGGATGCCGTCGAGCTTGGTCTCTTCGAAATAGCCGTCGATATGGAACGAGTTACTGTCCACCACCGACAACACCGGACGCCCGGCGGTGACGAATTCCTGGGTGCGCGGCGCCCGGTCGTTGACGTAGCCGTCCACGGGGCTGCGGATTACCGAGCGGTCAAGATTGAGCTGGGCCGAATCCACCGTTACCTGGGCCTCGGCCAGGGCCGATTGGGCACGGGCGACGCGGGACTGGCTTTCTTCCAACTGCTCGCTGGGCACCAGGTTGCCCAGGCCACGGTTACGCTTGTACTCGCGCTGGGCCTGGGCCAGGGTTTCCTGGCGGTCGGCCACGGCGGCCTGGGCCTGGCGCAGGGCCAGCTTGAAGCGGTCCTGGTCGACGGCGAACAGCACCTGGCCTTTGGTCACCAACTGGTTGTCGTGGACGTCGACGCGCTGGATCAGCCCGGACACGTCCGGGGCGATCTGCACGATGTCGGCACGGATGTGCCCGTCACGGGTCCAGGGCGCAAACATGTAGTACATGACCATGCGCCACACAACGACGACCGCAAACGTCACGATCAACAGCGTGAGGACCACACGGCCGATGGTCAAAAAAGGTTTTTTCATGTCATCAGGTATCGACTGAGTGAGTCCACCGCGCCCAGCAACAGCGCGTAGAGCCCCACATTGAACAATGCCCGGTGCCAGACCAGGCGATAGAAGTGGACGCGGGTCAACAGCCCGTGCACCACCAGAAACAACACGTACGTAATGCCCATCAGCACCAGCAGCGTGGGCAGGAACACCCCACTGATATCCAGATCACCAATCATAAGGGCGCTCCATCAGGCAGCGGCGCTTGCAGCTCGGCGCCGCCAATGAATTCTACGCCCGGCAACAGCGCCAGGCGCAAACCGGCCAGCGCATGCAGCAAGTGCAGGCGGGTGTCGTCTTCGTCTTGCAGGCCTTGCCCGTTGAGGGCGCGACGCGTGCGGTCCAGCGTCATCAGCAGACCGCTCGGCGCCGGCAGGCGTTCACCGGCCTTGAGGCAGGCCTTGAAATAGCCGCCCACGCCTTCCACCACCTGGTTGAGCAGCACCCGTGGCACACCGAGGACCCGCGGCGAGTAGGCCAACAGGTCGAGCAGGTTCAGCGCGACGCGCAAATCGCGCAGGGCGGTGCCGGTGTCCTGGTTGATCAGCGCCAGGCGCGGCAGGTGCTGCATCAGGCGGTCGAGCATTTGCGCGGCCATGTGCCGGTGTTCGGCGAGGGTCGCCGGCTCCGTAAGGCTGACGATATCGCGCCAGCTGAAACGGGTCAGGCGCTTGGCCGCCAGCTCGGCGCCGAAGGGCCGCGCGATCAGCGTCCACACAAAGGCGAACAGCAGGCCCACGGGACCGGCCAGGTTGACGTTGGCGAAGTTGAGGAAGTCGGCGTCATAGGCGCCCTGGATGCTGATAAATGACGAGGTGTTCACCAGCGTCAGCAACATGCCCAGGTAAAAGCGCGGCTGCACGGTGAGCGTGCCGATGCAGATAAACGGCACGGCAAACGCCAGCACCAGCATCGGGAAATCGTGCAGGTTGGGCAGTACCAGGAACAGATAGAGGCTGGCGAACAGCACCGACATGGCCGTCCAGAAAAAGAACCGGTAGATCTGCGGCGCCGGGTCGTCCATCGAGGCGAAGAAACTGCAGGCGACAGCGGCCAGGATCACCGCGCTGCCGCCGTCGGTCCAGCCGAGCAAAATCCAAAGCACCGAGGCGACGATGATTGCGGTGACGGTGGAAAACGCCGAGTAGAACATCAGCCCACGGTCGAGGAACGGCGTAAGCCGGCCCAGGCGCCAGTGGCGATAGACGGCGCGCCAGGTGTCCTGGCTTTCGCACTGGATGGCGGCTTGCAGGCTGCGGCAGTCCTGCCACAGGTCGATCCATTCGGCCAGACGGTAGAGGGCGTTGGAGAAGAGCAGCGTGTGGCGGTCATCCAGCGCTTCGCCCTGGGGTTGGGCGGCGTCGATCTTGTCGCGCAGCACGCGCCAGCGTTCGACGGGGGCGTTTTCTGTAGTGCTTGCCAGCCAGGCACTGGCGGCTTCCAGCAGCGGCGTGAACTGATCGAGAAACTCCGGTGCACGGTGTTCGATGGCGTAGATCGCGTCGTCCAGGGCGTCGACCACCGGCAGCAGGTGGATCATCCGCCCACGCAGTTCCTTGGTATTACGCACCGTCTGCGGCCGGGCGCCTTCATGGGGCAACTGGCCGATCATCAATTCAAGGGTATTGAACGTGGCGACCATGCCGCCGCGCAGCGTGCTGATTTCTTCAGGCTCAACCGTGCGCGTGAGGAAGCGCTGGCTATAGACCTGCGCGTCGGCAAACCACTTGGCCACCGAGCCATCGAACACCGGCATCAGCCGGCGCGGCCAGAACATTGCGCCCACCACCGCCGCCACGGCGATGCCGAGGAAGATCTCTTCGGTACGCGCCTCGGCCACGTCCCACACCGCCAGCGGGTTATCCACCACCGGCAGGGCGATCAGCGGCAAGGTATAGCCAGCGAGCATCAGCGCGTAATTGTTGGCGGTGCGCAGGTGCATCGACAAAAACAACAGCGTGCCCGTCCACAGCGCAATCACCACCACCAACAGGTAGGGCGACTGCACAAACATCGGCACGAAAACCACCGCCGCCGCCGCGCCCATAAAGGTGCCGATGGCGCGGTACAGCGCTTTGGAACTGGTAGGGCCGACAAACGGGCTCGACACGATATACACCGTGGCCATCGCCCAGTACGGACGCGGCATCTGCATGAGCATGGCGATGTACAAGGCAATCATCGACGCGGCGAAGGTACGAACCCCGTAGAACCAGTCTTTGGCAGGCGGCATGCCAGTGAAAAAACCGTTCACGGCGTCGCCGCCTCGAAGGCGCGCAACACACGCAGCGCGGCCTCCAGATCGTCGGGCGCGATATTCGCCAGGACGTCCTTGCGCAGGCGCACCAGTTGCGCTTCCACCGCGTGTACCAGCTCGCGGCCACGCTCGGTAAGGCTCAATGACTTGGCGCGGCGATCATGGATGTCTTCGGTGCGGCACACGTAGCCGTCAGAGCACAGCCGGTCGAGCAGGCGCACCAGCGACGGGCTTTCCATGCCCGAGGCCTGGGCGACTTTTACCTGGTGCACACCGTCGCCCAAGCGGCCGATCATCAACAACGGCACGGCGCAGGCTTCGGAGATGCCATAGCTCACCAGCGTGCTCTGGCAGATTTTTCGCCAGTTACGGGCGCCCACCACCATGCTGCTGCTGAGGTTCATCTGGAGTTGTTCGAGGGATTGAGGCACTGGATCGTTCGCATACAGTTAGTTTGCTAACTATCAATATGATGGAGTGATCCAAATGCGTCAAGTTTTGAAACAATTTAGCGGATGGGTGGTGGAAGGTGTGATAAGTAAAGCGCATTTGAGTGCGGGTGTTGCATTTTCAGCGATAGCCGCAACACCACAGAATCCAGTGTGGGAGCAAGCCCGCTCTTATCAAACTTAAAATAAATTACTGATTTTAAAGGGTTAACATTTCGCTTTGAAATTTGAGCCTCACACAAGCAATTTCAGATGGCTACATTCCTGTGGCGAGCGGGCTTGCCACAGAGACCTCAGTTTGCTGCCCGACAGCGCCAAATCAGAGATTCGGAGGGCTCTCCCACATTTAGCTCAGCAGTGCTTCAAAGGTCATCCAGACTTACCGGTACAGGCGTCTCATGGCTGCGAGAGCGGACAAGTTCCGCCAATTCCAAGTCATCCAGACGCTCCATCATCGCTTCAAATACGTGGGCAGGAACCCGATAGCTCATCACACGATTGTGACTGAGCACGGCAACCGGTCCACCATGGGCGCCATTCATCTTCAAACCCCTCGCCCGCCCCGCAGCATCAGATTCAACTCATCCACCACCACCGCCCAATCCGCATCGTCCAGAATCTCCTCGCGCAAAAACGCTCTTTGGCTGTCTGTCCAGAAGAACGCATCCGCCAGTTTCAGCTCAGGCTTGAGCGGCGAGTGAACCGTCACGAATTTCTCGATGCTCACCGGGTCATCCGGTAGCCCAAGCTGTTTGAACAGTGACGGCAAGCTATGCATGCTTGATTCCATAATGGGACTCCTGAGCGCAGAGAATTCTTTCAGTCTAGCGGCAGCCTTCGGGTTGCGCCGACGCAACATTGCACAACACGAACAATCGCGCCCTGGCGCCACCGCCCTCCTGGCGACTGAGTTCGCGCCAGCCCTGGGGCAATGGGGCGAATTCATCTGGCATCTCAACGCTGCTGATCAGCCACACGCGACGGGTGCCCTCGGGCAGCGCCGACAGGTGGTCGAGGTAGATGCGGCCGCCGTCCTGGTCCACCAGGGTGCCGAAACCATAAGCGTTGGGCCGGGTGGGCGTGCCGTCGGGTTTGGGCGGGGTATACAACTGCAATTGAGCGTCGGTCTGGTCGTAATACACATAGCTCAAGTACCACATCATGTCGCTGAGGACGATGCGATCGCCTTCCTGGTAATTACGGTTGACGAACTCCACCGGCACGTTGAATTGATCATGCTCATCCACCGCAAAATTATTTTTCAACCCGACCAGTTCCACGCCAACGAACAGCACACACAGCGCCGCCCCCAACAGAGAAAAGCGCGAAGGCAAGCGGTCAATTGCGATCGCGAAAAGGATCGGCAAACCCAAGGCGTACACCGTCAGGTAACGCTCGATAAATACCGGGGAAATAAAAGACGCCCCGTACACCGACAACAGCGGCAACAGGAAAAACAGCGCCAACAGGCTGGCCGGACGGTAGCGTTCGCGGTCACGCCAAGCGGTGATCATGACGACCGTCACCAGCAGCAATGGGAACAGCCAGAACAACGGTGCCCAGAACCCAATGCCTTCATCCTGCAGCATGAACTGCCAGATCATCGACGGCAGCGAGAACAGGTTGACCGGCTCTTCCCAGCCGATGTCGCCACCCACCTTGAGTTGTTCGACGTGCTGCACCAGATCCAGCAGGTTCGGTAGCCACGGCAGGAACAACAGCACAATCGTGGCGTTGGCCACCCACCATGCCGGGCGCGTGATCAGGCGCCTGTTATGCGCCGTCGTAAGACCCAGCACACCCAGGTAGCTCCAATGCACCAGCACGCACAGCGCGGTGAAGTAATGGGTATAGAAACCAGCGCTCATCAATACGGCATACGCCGCCAGATGGCGTGTGCGCTCGGGTTGCCGTACCCAGTACACCAGCGCCAGCGTGGCGCCCAGCAACCACACGGCCAGCAGCGAATACATGCGCACTTCCTGGCTGTAGCGCACCGCCGTCGGCAGCAGCGCCAGCAGGATCCCCGCCAGCACCGCCGCACGCCGAGTGGACAGTTGCCGTGTCAGCCAGACGCCCAGCCCTACGGCAATCACGCCGGGAATGGCGCTCATGGCGCGAATCGACCAGATACTGTCGCCGAACAGCTCGATCCAGCCGCGCAGCAGGAAAAAGTACAGCGGAGGGTGCACGTCGTGCGCCGCGTGGAACCACAAATCGGCCAACGCGTATTCGCTGAGCAACAGGCTGGAGCCTTCGTCGCCCCAAATGGCCGCTGCCGTCAGGTTGTAAAAACGCAGGGCGATAGCCAGTGCCAGGATCGGTACCCACCAGAGTCGGCTGATCCAGCCGGCACCTTCCCAAGTGAGGCGGTTGAGTGCGGGTAATGTCCCGACCTTTTCGTTTCGCTCTACCACAAACCGACGCACCTTGATTCCCCAACCCTTGATTGCCTGAATGCAAACACCGCCACTCTAGGGCAAAAGCCCTTGATTCGCCTTCATAGACCGATAATTCGACAATTTGTGCAGGGCTTCTCCGAAGCGGTAGTAGGAACACGCTACTATTGCCCTCCTCCACGGACTCAGGATCAAGGACACGTCATGCGCATCGGTTTTCTGTCACCCCTGGCACTGGCACTGCTCGCCGGAATTTCCCAACAGGCCCAGGCCAGTTCCGATGACTCGTGCTACCCCGATTGGCGGGTCGCGCGTGACAGTCTCGACTCATGCAGCAACCAACCCTTCCTCAGCCCGGGCAACGACAGCCGCGTCAACCTGCGCCTGTTGCTGGCGGACAAAAATGCTGCGCCCCTGACGCCCAACGCCTTGAGCGAAGATGACCTGGCCCAGGGCTTTGGCCCGGTGCCCTTCCCGGTCTATCGCCTGGCGCCTGTGCGCGCGACTGACGACGAACCCGACAGCGCGCCGGATGATTCGCGCACCGCTGAACTCGACACGTTGCTCCAACCCCTGGGCATCAAGCGCGACGACTACAAAACCGCAGGCGAAGCGTTCCTCAACGGTGAAGGCAGCCGCTGTCGCAGCAACGACGATGACAGCGCCACTGCGTTTATCAGCCAGGTGATCAAGGCCGATATACCGGCGGCCGAACGCGAGTTGCTGGTAAAGGCACGCCTGAAGCTGCTTACCGCCTGTTCCTGGGACGGCCAGGTGGCTGACGCCCAGCAGATCCAGTCCAGCGAAGGCCAGCGGTTGCGCACTTACCTGCAAGCCGCCGCCGACTTCTACAGCGGTCGCTTTGGTTACGCCGTACGCGGTTTTGCCGCCGCCAGCACGAGCAACCTGCCTTGGCTGCAGCAGACTGCGCTGTACATGACCGCGCGCACCTCCTTGAACCAGGCCCAGGCTGAAGCCTTCGACGAGTACGGTATGCCGCGCCTGGAACAGGTGGACAAGGCGGCGCTGAGCGATGCCGAACAGGGCTTTCTCAATTACCTGAAACAGTATCCACAAGGCGACTACGTGGCCTCTGCCCGTGGCCTGTTGCGCCGCGTGTATTGGCTGGCGGGGGACAACACCAAACTCGCCGAGGCCTACGCCTGGGCGATGACCGAGGCAACGAACGCGCAGCGCAATGTGTCCGTGGATGAACTGGTGGAAGAAGCTGACCTCAAGCTGTTGATGGTCAATAGCCAGACCGTCACTACGCCAATGATCCAACTCGTCAGCGACCTGATGGTGATGCGCGGTGGCAACCAACCCGCCCTTTCCCGCGCCGACCTGGAGAAGCAAAAAGCCGCGTTCGTCGGCGCGCCGCAACTGTACGACTACCTGCTGGCGACGCATGCGTTGTATACCGAACATCAGCCGGACGCCGCGTTGAAACACTTGCCGCAGAGCGTGCCGACGAGCCTGGACTACTTCGCCTTCAGCCAGCAGACCCTGCGCGCCCTGGCCCTGGAAGCCAAGCAAGACTGGAAAGGGGCTGAGGCGCTCTGGCTGCAACTGCTGCCCCTGGCAAAACTGCCGTTGCAACGCGACCAGTTGGAATTGGCCCTGGCCATGAACTATGAGCGCAGCGGCCAGCTGGCCAAGGTCTTCGCCGCCGACTCACCGATCAGCGCCAGGCAAGTGCGCTATATCCTGTTGCGCAACGTGGCGGGCCCCGAGCTGCTGCGCCAGCAGATCGCCCAGGCTAGCGACCCCATGGAGCGCCAGACCGCGCAGTTCGTGCTGCTCTACAAAGACCTGCTGCGTGGCCAGTTCGCCACCTTCGCCGACGACCTCAAGCAACTGCCGGCCGCTGCTCCGGAAGACAAACTGGGCACCAGCCTGGGCTACGTCTACAGCGCCAGCCAAACGTTAAAGCTGTTCCAGTGGAACGGCGATAAGGCCGAGTCCGGTTATGCCTGCCCAAGCATCGCGCAAATCGCCGCAACCTTGCAGGGCGATGCCAAAAACCCACAAGGCCTCAATTGCATGGGTGAGTTCATCCTGCGCAACGGCCTGGACGGCATGCCGTTGGAACAGGCACGCGCCGCCGGCAGCCTGGGCAGCAGCGCGTCGGACTTCAAGGGTGAAACGTTCTCGCGCCTGGACGGCTACAAACAGGTGATCGGTAACGCCAAGGCACCGAAGAATGACAGGGCCTATGCGCTGTTTCGCGCCATCAACTGCTATGCGCCGTCCGGCTACAACAGCTGCGGCGGCCAGGACGTCACGCCGGCGGTGCGCAAGGCCTGGTTCCGCCAGCTCAAAAGCAGCTTCGCCGACACCCAGTGGGGCAAATCGCTGCAGTACTACTGGTGAAGCACCTCTGGCTTGGCTTGCTGTTGCTGGCAAGCCCGGCTTTTGGCGCCGTCGACGCCCGCGACTATGATGCCTTCTGGCTGTGGAGCGGCGTCACGCCACAACCGGTGCTCAAGCAGGCCAAAACCCTGTATATCCTCCAAGGCCAGATCAACTCCACCCGCCGCGCGCCCCAGCAAGGCGTGCGGATGATCGCCCAAGGCATCAGCGTGCCGCGCCTGACCCAGGGCGACATCTGGATCGTCTATCGCGCCCACACCCTGCACTGGCCCGAGCAGGTCTACCGCCAATTGTTCGGCCAGGTGAAACGCTGGCGCGACGCAGGCAACCCGGTGGTCGGCATTCAGATCGATTTCGACGCCCGCACCCAGTACCTGCACGAATACGCCCACTTCCTGCGCGACCTGCGCCAGCGCCTGCCCAGCGACCTGCGCCTGAGCATCACCGGCCTGATGGACTGGAGCAGCAACGCCGACCCCGCCGCCGTCGCCCAACTCAAAGGCGTGGTGGATGAAGTGGTGGTGCAGACCTATCAGGGGCGCCACAGCATCCCGGATTACGCGGCGTACCTGCCACGCATGAATCGCTTGGGGCTGGCGTTCAAGATCGGCTTGATTCAGGGTGGGGCGTGGGAGGAACCCAAGTATCTGCAAGGGAGTGAGTGGTTTCGAGGGTATGTGGTGTTTTTGCAGAACCCTTGAAACGCTGGCCTCTTATCCGGCGCCCCAGACCCCACCTGTAACGAGCAACCCCCAGGCCAGTAGCCCACCCGCTATTCCAAACCAATTGGCGCGCGTCAGGCCCGCGTTTCCCTCTCCCTCCGGATCGCGTTCCAAGTGATTGATCGCACACTGCAGCTGCAACGCGAGCGCCACTTGCAACACGGCAATGCAGGCCGCTACAGCAAGTGCCGCAAACGGTGAGAGCAGCCACAACACCGTGAGGGGCAAACACCCACACACAAAGATCATCACCGCCAGGCAACGCGGCCACCAGTAATAGGCGGATTCACCCTGTTCCAGTTCCTGCATCACGCGAAGAATGAGCGAGCAGAAATAGCACGCCGGGAACAGCACCCGAACCCAGGGCCACAGCCGCTTGCCGGTAGCTTGCTGATAAAGCGTCCATTGCCGGTAGAGCCAGTAGGCAAAGTAGCCGCCCAGCGTCAGCAACACCATGGCGAGAAATTTGCGCGGAGCCACGACCAAAAACATGGGTTGGCGAACCGGCATCCAGCTCAGACGAGACTGCGGCGTGGCGTAAGGATTTTCGGCGATGGACATAGGCAGTTCTCGCGAGGTTAGCCAATGGAAAGCTAGCGCTCGCGAGACGTTTAGGGTTCACCCCCGACTCAATCAGGACGCGTCCTACAACCGATTGCCTACCAGTCGTAGGTCAGGCTCGACACTACCGTGCGCCCTTCGCCGTAATAGCACCCAGATCGCTGGCGGTTTGCAGCGGATACACCGATTCCCACCCTCCGCCCAGCGCTTTGTATAACCCAACCATCGCCAGGGACACGCCCGTCGAGCTTTCCACCCACTGTTCCTGCGTCGCCAGCAGCGCGCTTTGCACGGTGAGTACGTTGACGAAATCCACCACGCCTTCCACGTACTGCTGCTGCGCGGTGCGCAGGGCGATCCGGTTCTGGCGCACGGCTTCGGCGAGGCTGTCGCGGCGCAGTTGGCTGGCGTTGTAGCGGGTCAGTTGGTCGTCGATTTCATGCCAGGCCCGCAGCACGGTTTGCTGGTAAGCCAGCGCCGCTTCCTGTTGCTGGGCTTCACGCAGATTCAACATGCCCTGCAGTCGTCCGCCGTTGAACAGCGGCACGCTGAACTGCGGGCCGAAGGCAAAGGCGCGCGAGCCCCAGGAACCGAAATCCGAGAGTTGCATGGCCTGGGAGCCAAGATTGCCCGACAGGGTAATGCGCGGGTAGAAGTCACCTTTGGCCACGCCAATGTTCGCAGTGGCGGCGTGCAGCCGGGCTTCGGCCTGGCGGATATCCGGGCGGCGCTCGGCCAGTTCCGACGGCAGGCCGATGGCAACCTGGCGCTGGGTTTGCGGCACGGCGGCGTCCTTGGACAACTGCGCGTGCAAGGCCTGGGGCGGCTCGCCCATCAACAGGCTGAGGGCGTTGATCAATTGGTCCTGGCGTTGTTGCAGATCCGGTAGCCGTGCCTCGATGGCGGCGACTTGAGCGGCGGCCTCGGCGACGTCCAGGTCGGTCGCCACGCCGTCGGCCAAACGCAACTGCGACAGCTTGAGGCTATGGCGGGCAACGTCGAGGTTTTGCTCGGTGACGGCGCGAGTGTTCTGTACGCCGCGCAGTTGGATGTAGTCCTGGGCGGTCTCGGCCAGGACTGACAGCAGCACCGCGCGGCGGTCGTTCTCGGCGACGTGCAGGGTGGCGTCGGCGGCTTCGGTTTCGCGTTTGACGCGGCCCCAGAAGTCCAGCTCCCAGGATGCCGAGAAGCCCGTGTCCCACTGGTTGAACGCCGAACGGCCGTTTTCACCGGACGGATCGTTCAAACCTTTGCCGCTGTTGCGCTTGCGCTGGTAGGCCCCCGTGGCGTCGGCATCAGGGTAGCGCTCGGCGGTGGTCACCTGGCGTACGGCGCGGCTCTGTTCCAGGCGGCTGCCGGCCAGTTTCAAGTCGAGGTTGCCGGTGAGCGCACGACGCGTGAGCGCCGAGAGCTGCTCGTCGTGGAACACGTCCCACCAGCGCTCCTGCAACGGGTCGCTGACGGCGCGGCTGGCCGCCTGGCGCCCCTGGGGTTGGCTCCATTGCGTCAGTTGTGGGCTGTCGGGTTTGTGGAAGTCCGGGCCAACGGTGCAGGCGCTCAGGCTGATGAGGCTCAAGGTAAGCCAGGCAATGTGTTTCATTGCTGGGCCACCTCATGCTGCTGCGCGGTCGGCTGGGTGTCGACAGTGGCTTCCACCGACATGCCGACCCGCAGGCGTTCGGTCAGCGCCTGGTTGGGTTCGAGGACGATTTTCACCGGAATGCGCTGCACGACCTTGGTGAAGTTGCCGGTGGCGTTATCCGGCTTGATCGAAGCGAAGGTCACCCCGGTGGCGGGTGCCAGGCTTTCCAGATGCCCGTTGAGCAGCTCACCGTCCAGGCTATCGACGCGCACCTGCACAGCCTGGCCGGCACGCATATGGGAGAGCTGGGTTTCCTGGAAGTTGGCCACCACATAAGCCTGCTCCAGTGGCACTACGGCGAGGATCTTGCTGCCCGGCGTCACATAGGCGCCGACCCGCACCGCACGCTCGCCGACCATGCCGTCCACCGGGGCGACGATGCGCGTGTACGACAGCTGATAACTGGCCAGCTCCAGCGCGGCCTGGGCACGCTTGAGCCCACCTTCGGCGGCATCGCGCTGGGCGGTGAGGATCTCCACTTGCTTGCGTTCGGCCGCCAGCACCGCCGTGGCGTTGGCCAGGCGCGCAGTGGCCTGATCGATGCGGGTCTTGGCTTGCTGAGCGTTCTGCACGGTGCCCGCGCCCACACCGGCGAGGTGGTTGTAGCGGTTCAACTCGTGTTCGGCGAAGGCCACTTCGGCACGATCCGCCGCCACAGTGGCCTGCGCCTGGGCGATCACCGAGCTTTGCCGCTCAAGGGTCGCGGCAGCGTTTTTCAGTTGGGCCCGGGCAACCAGGGTATCGGCGTCGGCTGCCTGGGCGGCGGCACGCAAATCGCGGTCATCGATCAGCGCCAGCAACTGGCCGGCCTTGACGCGCTGGTTGTCCTCCACCAGCACTTCCTTGATGAAGCCCGCCACACGCGGCGCCACCAGGGTGAAGTCAGCGGCGACGAACGCGTCGTTGGTGGTCTGGCGCTTGCTGCCCAGCAGACCCGGCGCAGCCAGGTACACGATTACGCCAACCGCCAATACGGCGATAACGGAGACGGCAATTTTATCTTTGCGTTTCATGAACAATCCTTTCAATCAAGTCGGTGCGCGAGGCGGGAAGATCCGCGTGGGCATCCAGAAAATCAGCAGGATCAACGCCGCCGCGACGGCGGCCATGACGTAGTAGAGATCCGAAGAAGTCAGCACCACCGCCTGCTCGTGCAGACGGTGCGCCAAGCCCGGCGCGTCGCCGTCGGCCAGGGGTGAGTTGCCCAGGCGGTCCACCAACCGGGTCGAGTGAAAGTGCAGGCGCTGGGTGGTCAAGGTATCGAGCACGCCCGTGGCGATCACGGCGGCAAAGCCCTTGACGGTGTTGAACCAGGCCGAGGCGAACGGGCCGTCCGTTGGCTGGATGCTGCCGGTAGACAGCATCAGCAGCGGCAGCACGGCCATCGGCTGCCCCAGAATCTGCAGCAGGTACAGCCCGTAGAAATCGTCGCGAATCCACGCCGAGGTCAGCTGCGAACTGCCAACGCAACACAGCACCAGCATGCCCAGCCCGATCCCCAGCACCCAGCGGCAATCGACCCAGCGCAGGTTGCACAGCGCCGCCACCAGCGGCAGCGCGATCAATTGCGGCAGCGCCATCAGCAACATCACTGGCGCGGTTTGCAGCGGACGATAACCCTGGACCTGGGCCAGGAAACTGGACGGGATGATGATCACCGAGGTCAGCACCATCAGCACGCCCGCCAGGACAATCAAGGCAAACGAGAGGTTGCGCAGGCCGAGCATCTGCAGCTTGAAAAACGGCATGGGGTGCGCCCACTCATTGAGCATGAACAGCACCAGCAACGCGCTGCCGCCCAACAGCAGACAGGTGATCAGTCCCGACTCGAACCAGTCCAGGCGATTGCCTTGCAGGATGCCGATCACCAGCATGCAGATCGCCGGAAAGCCCAGCAGCAGGCCACACCAGTTGAACTGCTTGAAGCGCTCCAGGCGCAGCGGGTCCTGGGGCAGTCCATAGGCTACGGCGGCCATCGCCAGCAGGCACGGCGCGACGATTTGCCAGAAGGCCCACTGCCAACCGACGTACTCGGTCCACAGTGCCGCCAGCGGTGTGCCCAGGCTTGGGCCGAAGGTGGCAGTGAGTGCATAGCCGGCCAGGCCGTAGAGCTTGACGCTGGCCGGCAAGAAGCGCAGCGCGACGGTCATCAGCATCGGCGGCAACGCGCCACCCGCCAGGCCTTGCACGGTGCGCAGCACCAGCAGACTTTCGTAGTTCGGCGCGAACGGGCACAGGATGCCGAGCAGCGTGAACAGGCCGATGGCGCACAAGGTGAAGCGGCGCAGCGAAAAGGTCACCGAGCACCAGGGCGCAAAGGCCATGGCCGACACCGAGGTGGCGGTGTAGGCCGCAACCAGCCAGGTGCCTTCATCAAAACCGATGGACAGCGCACCGCGAATATCCGCGAGCGCTACCTTGGTGACCATCTCGTTGAGGCCCGAAACCAGCACGGCCAACAACACGCCGACCAGGCCGATGATGATGCGCGGGCCGAAGACGGGAGGAGTGATAGCGACGGGCTTGGCTGCGGCCTCAAGGGCGGGAGCAGCGAGGGAAGTCATGAACAGGTAACTCGGAATGGTCAATACCCGAGCAGTTTAATCAGGTAAATCCATGACAAAAAGTTACTTATTGGCAGGTTATAAGTGCGCCAGACGCAATCCTAAAATCCAGTACTGATTCCTGTGGGAGCTGGCTTGCCTGCGATGGCCATAGGTATCTACATATCATGGTAGTGAGCGGGCTTGTCCCGCGCTGGGCTGCGAAGCGGCCCCAATAAGGACACGTAGTGTTCCAGATGAAACCAGATCGTCTGGTTTGGGGCGGCTTCGCCACCCAGCGCGGGACAAGCCCGCTCACTACAGGGAGATTTTTTAGCCTTTGAAAGTTGTGTAGATACCTATGCTGCGATGGCGGACTGTCTGATACAGATTGGTTAATTGGCCCACCGCTATCGCAGGCAAGCCAGCTCCCACATAGACCGCATTCACTTTAAGCGGGTTGTGCTTCCAGCCAGGTGGCGTGACAGCTCTCGCGCATGGTTTCACGCAGCCATTTATGGGCGGGGTCTTTGTCGAAACGCGGGTGCCAGAACTGGGCCAATACCAGCGTCGGCAGGGAGATCGGCAAGGCAAACGCGCGCAGCGGCAGTTTGAGGCGTTTGGCGCTCAGGAGCGCTTCCTTGGGCACCGGCAGGAGCAGGTCGGAATCGGGCAGCATGAACATGGCGCCGTGAAAGCCTGGGGCGATCATCGCCACGCGGCGCTCCAGGCCCTGGGCATTCAGTGCGGTGTCGATCGGCCCACGGGCAATGCCGCGCCGCGAGATACTGATATGGGAATAGCTGGCAAAACGGGCGGCGGTAATTTCTTCATCGAACAACGGATGGTCTTCCCGCGCCAGGCCGACGAAGGTAGTGGAAAACAGGTTCTGCACCTTCACCTCAGGGCTTGCCGGCAGGGTGTTGCTCACCCGCAAATCCAGCCGCCCTTCGCGCAGGGCTTCGTCGTCGGTGTCGCCTTCGGGCACGAAGCACAGCTCGCACAGCGGCGCCATGCGCTCCATGGTGTCGAACAGGCGACCGCCATAAACGCCAATGAAAAAGTCATTGGCGCGCACGCTGAAGCGGCGGCGCAACGTGCTCAGGTCCACCTGATCCGCCGAGCGAAACAGCAACGCTGCCTGCTCAACCACGTTGCGCACCTGGCCCTGCAACTGCAGCGCCTTGGGCGTTGGCACCAGGCCGCGACCGGCGCGCACCAGGATCGGATCGCCCACGGCTTCGCGGATGCGCGTGAGGGTGCGGCTCATGGCCGCCGGGCTGAGGTTCATGCGACGCGCCGCGCCGACTACGCTGCCCTCATCCAGCAAGGCGTCGAGGGCGACCAGCAGGTTCATGTCCGGTAATTGCATGCCAGGCACTCGTGTTCGGTGGGGAGTGAACTCAGCGCAATCGTAGCGTATTCAGCGCTGCATGCCCCAGCGTTTCACTGTCAGCCGCTCAAACGTGTCAAACACCAGGTTCTCCACCAGCAGGCCGATCAGGATCACCACGGCCAGCCCGGCGAACACTTTGTCGGTATACAGCTCGTTGCGGTTCTGGAAGATGTACCACCCAAGGCCCCCCTTGCCGCTGGTGGCGCCGAACACCAGCTCGGCGGCGATCAGCGTACGCCAGGCAAATGCCCAGCCGATCTTGAGGCCGGCAAGGATCGACGGCAGCGCCGCCGGAATCAGGATGAACAGCACGAAACGCATGCCCTTGAGGCCATAGTTGCGGCCAGCCATGCGCAGGGTTTCGGACACCCCCAGAAACCCCGAGTAGGTGTTGAGTGCCAGTGCCCAGAGCACCGAATGCACCAGCACGAAGATCAGGCTGTTCTGCCCCAGGCCAAACCACAACAGCGCCAGCGGCAACAGCGCGATGGCCGGCAGCGGGTTGAACATGGACGTCAGGGTACTCAGCAGGTCGCGGCCCAGTTGGGTCGAGACCGCCAAGGTGGTCAGGGCGAACGCCAGCACGATGCCGATCAGGTAGCCCTTGATCAGTACGACCAGCGAGATACTCACCTTGCTCAACAGTTCGCCGCTGAGCAAGCCGTCGTAAAGGGCGTGGGCGGTCTGGAGAAAACTGGGCAGCAACAAGTCATTGTTCTGGTAGCGCGCGATGGCTTCCCAGAGGATCGCGAGCACGATCAGGATCAGGCCCTTGCGCAGCCAGCCTTGTTGCCACAGGCGCTGGCGCAGGGGCAGCTCGCGCTCCACGGGAACGCTGAGCAGCGGCTCGAGGGTGATTTCGTATTCCTGGCGCATGGGGTCAGCCCTTCAATAAGCGATGCGGATGTCGGCAAAACCCAACTCACGTTCGACCTGGGGTACTTCATCGAACAGCAGGCGATGAATCCGCCGCGCCGACGCCTGGAACGCCACGCCTCCGAGGCTGTGCAGGTCATATTGATGGCTGTGGATTTCCGCGCGCACCCGTCCGGGATGGGGCGACAACAGCAGGATACGGTTGCCGACCACCAGCGCCTCTTCGATGGAGTGGGTGACGAACAACAGGGTAAAACGCACCTCTTCCCAGAGCAGCAGCAGTTCTTCCTGCATCTTGCGCCGAGTCAGCGCGTCGAGGGCGGCGAAGGGTTCGTCCATCAACAGGATTTTCGGCTGCATGGCCAACGCCCGCGCAATCGCTACGCGGGCTTTCATGCCGCCGGAAAGCGTGTGCGGGTAGGCGTCGGCGAAAGCGCTGAGGCCGACTTTGTCGAGGTAATGCAGCGCGCGTTCTTCGGCGTCGACACGCTTTAAGGTCTTCGAAGCCAGCAGCGGGAACATCACATTCTGTTTGACGGTTTTCCACGGCGGCAATTGGTCGAATTCCTGGAACACCACGATGCGGTCCGGACCCGGTTGTTCGACCTTTTGCCCCAGCAAGCGGATCTCGCCTTCGCAGGGTTTGATAAACCCGGCGATGGATTTGAGCAAGGTGGACTTGCCGCAGCCCGACGGGCCGAGCAGTACGTAGCGGTCGGCCGGGTCGATCTCGAAACTCACCTGGTGCGTGGCCCGCACCACGCGCTCGGGGGTGCGGTATTCCAGGCTGACGTTATCCACCGCCAGCAACGGCGCGGCGGTGTGCAGGTTGCTGGCCGTGTGGCCTTGCAAGGGTGCGTTCATCTCAACTTCCTTGCAGGGGCCTGGCGTCCTGGAAGAAGTAGTCCTTCCAGGATTCAGGCTTGTGCTTGATGGCGCCGACGCGGTAGAGGAATTGCGCCAGCGGATAGGTATTCTTGGGCGTGACGCTGAATTCGAACTGCGGGTTATCGATGATTTTCAACAGTGCGGCGCGGTCGATCCTGGCCTTAGTCACGCGCAGGTAAGTGTCGGCCGCGGCGCCTTTATCGTTCTGGGCGAACTGCGCCGCTTCGGTCAATGCGTCAACGAACGCCTTGTAGGTTTTCGGGTTGTCATTGCGGAATTTTTCGGTGGCGAACAGCACCGTGGGTGAGTTCGGACCGAGCAGGTCGTAGGTGTTCAGCACCACATGCACGTTGGGATTCTCCAGGGCCTGATCCTGGAACGGCGGGTTGGAAAAGTGCCCGGTCAGCTCGGTGCCGCCGGCAATCAGGGCGGCGGTGGCATCCGGATGCGGGACGGCAATGGTGTTTGTCGAGGCGATTGAATGCGTTGTCGCCCCACTGTTTGGCCGCGGCATATTGCAGGAAGCGCGACTGCACAGACACGCCCACCGCCGGTACCGCGATGCGATCGTTCTCGGTGAAATCGGCGATGGTCTTGACCTTGGGATTGTTGCTCACCAGGTAGTACGGGAAGTTGCCCAGTGATGCCACGGCCTTGACGTTCTGCTTGCCATAAGTGCGGTCCCAGATGGTCAACAGCGGGCCGACGCCGGCACCGGCGATGTCGATGGAGCCTGAAAGCAGTGCATCATTGACCGCGGCACCGCCAGACAGTTGGGTCCAGTCGACCTTGATGTCGATGCCCGCCTGCTTGCCGTACTTTTCGATCAGGTGCTGGTCGCGCACGACATTGAGCAGCAGGTAGACGATGCCGAACTGTTCGGCGATGCGAATCTCGCCTTCTGCCTGCGCGGCCGCTGGCGCAACAAGGCTGCCGGCCAGCAGGCTCAGACCCAGGCCGACGGTCGCGGCAAGGCGTGCAAATGGAATTTTCCTGGACATGGTCATGCTCCGAATCAGAAAGGTGCGTCGCCCTGGATGGTGGTGCGGTACAGCTTGCGGCGCAGATGGCTCGGGCAACCGGCAGCCAAGTGGATCAGCGAGCGGTTGTCCCAGAACACCAGGTCGTGGGGCTGCCAGTGGTGTCGGTAGATGTTGTGTGGCAACACGCTGTGGGCGTAGAGCTGAGCCAATAGATCGCGGCTTTCGTCTTCCGGCAGGCCGACGATGCGGGTGGTGAAGCCCTCACTGACGAACAGCGCCTTGCGGCCGCTTTCCGGGTGGGTGCGCACAATGGGGTGCACCACTTCAGCGACCTGGGCAAGCTGCTCGGGCGTCAACGTGGGCCGCCAGTTGCCTTCGAATTTGGTTTCGCTGTAACGCGCGGTGTAGGAATGTGCGGCGCTGCGGCCCTCAACAGCTTTGCGCAGGTGCTCGGGCAATTGGTCCCAGGCTTTATGCATATCGGCAAACAAGGTGTCGCCGCCTTCGCTGGGCAGCTCCTGGGCGTGCAGCATCGAGCCCAGGCTTGGTAGCTCTTTATAGGACAGGTCCGAATGCCAGAACTTGCCCGCATCACCCAGCCCAATGGATTGGCCATTTTCAATGATGTTGGAAACGATCAGGATTTCCGGGTGGTGGGCCAACAGAAACTGTTTGAGCACGTGGATCTGCAGCACGCCGAAGCGGCGGCTGAAGGCGATCTGTTGCTCGGGGGTGATGCGTTGGTCTCGGAACACCACGACATGATGCTCCAGATGCGCACGGTGAATGCGTGCGAAATCCTCGTCGTTGACCGGTTGCGACAAATCCAGGCCAATGATCTCGGCGCCGACACTGCCGGGCAACGGACGGATATCAAAGGTTTGGGTGGTGGCGATCGCTGTTGGAACAGTAGAGATGGCGGACATGAGGTCACTCCCGGTCAGACAGGAGGTTGACTTTATAGATATAAGAATTTCATTTTAAATACCAATATAGAATAACGATATATAAGAAATGTCCTGACATCCCGCCAGCCGTTGGGCGCCGAGGGCTCATACTGCGCTGTCGCAGTGGTCGGGTGTTGGCGCTATAACCGGGTCGACAGCAGGCAAGTTGAACGTGTTGCGTAAGACACGATAGAACCCGCCCGTGGGTGCCTGGAACGCCATGTTGAACCGCTTACAAGCCGAAACCGTGCGGGTTTGACAAGCTTATGGGCAGCCTCTAGTGTTCATTGGATCCAATTAGCCACCCTATTCTAATAAGGAGCGTAGCGTAACCGTGACGCATAAGCCGACCCCTTTGAACAGCATCAAGATCAGCGGACCTATTCCCGCGCATCTCGCTCGCTCCGTGATTGAAGAAACTTTGCGCAACGCCATCCTGGATGGTCGCTTGCCCTGCGGTACCGCCATGCGCCAACAGGAATTGGCCAGCTTGTTCGGGGTCAGTCGGATGCCGGTGCGTGAAGCTTTGCGCCAGCTGGAAGCCCAGTCACTGCTGCATGTGGTGACCCACAAGGGTGCCGTCGTTGCACCGTTGATCGAGGATAACTCGGCCGAAACCTATGAACTGCGGATGCTGCTGGAAACTGAAGCGCTGCGCCTGTCGATTCCATTGCTCACCGAGGCAGATATCATCGAGGCGGACGCCATCATCGACGCTCTGGAGCAGGAAAAAGACTATCGCGAGATCGGTCGCCTCAACCGGCTGTTCCACATGGCGCTGTATGGCAGGGCCCCGAACCAGCGGCTGCTCAAGTTGGTGGAACACGGCTTGAACGAGGAAGAACGTTTCCTGCGTTACAACCTTGAAGCCATGGGCCTGGGTGAGACATCCCAGGAAGATCACCGCGAACTGCTAAGCCTGGTGGCACAAAAGAAAACAGCGCAAAGCATCCTGACGCTGCGTAATCACTTGATGCGAGGCATGGAGGTGATCACGGTGTACCTCAACGGCTTGGATGTCAGCGACAATACACGCATACAATAAGACACACGGCTCCGCTATTTCGAACTTCTGTGTTGCGGGGCCGCCTGGCTAAGTATTAGCGCCACGCCCCGTAGAAACTTCCCACCGACAACCAAGAAACTAACTTACAGCACATATTATTTAGAAAAACTTCTAACACATTTGTATGCTCGCCAACTTGTTTAACCCGCTTATCATCTTTTACTCCTGAACCAGACACTTCACTCGACGTTGCAGCCCTTTCATGGAGCGACCCTGCGCGCCGGCGGCTGGTTGATACCCACTCACTTCTTGCCAACAAAACACTTATCGCTGTGTTCACAGCAGACGCAACAATTAAGGCACCAACCATGCATCAACCGTTACTTGAAACAGCAAAACTGCAGTTATGCAATCATCCGTTATTTTCAGAAATAACTTCACTGCGCAAGTTACAACTTTTTATGGAGAGCCACATATTTGCCGTCTGGGACTTCATGACCCTCGCCAAACGCCTGCAGCAGGACTTGACCTGCACTCGCCTGCCCTGGCTGCCACCTGCCGACCCGCAAGCCGCACGCCTGATCAACGAGATCGTGCTGGCTGAGGAGTCAGACCAGCATCTTGGGCAGGGCTATTGCAGCCACTTCGAACTGTACCTGGAGGCCATGACTGAAGTGGGCGCCAGCACATTGCCTATCAACCGCTTTGTCGCGCTACAACGCCAAGGCGCGGGAGCAATTGCCGCCTTACAGGAGATCGAGGTGCTTCCCGGCGTGGCCTGCTTCGTCAGCAGCACCTTGCACCTTGCGCTGAACGCGCCGACCCATTGCGTGGCGGCAACCTTCCTGCACAGTCGCGAGCATGTCATCCCGGCGATGTTCACGCGCCTCCTGAACGCTGATGAATGCGTCCGTCGCCAGGCGCCTACCTTGTGTGCTTACCTCAAGCGGCACATCGAATTGGACGCCCAGGATCATGGGCCAGCGGCCGAACAGTTGCTGCAGCGTCTCGCCAGCGCGGACCCGGCGTACCCGCAACAGGCCAACGACGCCGCCCTCGCGGCTGTGGAGGGGCGTATTGCTTTCTGGGATGAGGTTCGGGCCTCGTTGCAAGCGGTGCACCCATGAACGCCGCCGACTACAAAGCCATCGCCGATGACTGGGAGCGCCGCGCAACCATCCGCACACGTCCTCGTCGCTTACTGGAGGACGATGACAAGCTGATCTATCCGTTGTGCCGCCAACCCTTGGTGCTCTGTGGGACATTCCTGGAACACTGCCCGCAATGGCGCGATTTCGTGCTGGTGCAAAGCTTCTACAAATTCATCAATGACGTCGTGATATTCGAGACCGAGATCGTCGACAAGACCGCGCGCAGTATTGCCAAGAATCAGTTCTCGGTACCCTTCCCGCTTGCCTGTCGCATTGACGCGATGACCGTTGTCGTGGACGAGGACTACCACGCACTGGTTGCGCTGGATTTCCTGCAGCAAACCGTCGCCATAACCGGCATACAGCCGTTGGAGCCGGCGCGGGAAATCGAATTGAGCCGCGCGCTGCCGGCGGCGCAGGCACAGGCGCCAGCGCGCTTGCGTGATGCAATAGCGCTGATTGGCGTGGCCATTGCCGAAAACACCGTGACCCACGATGTGGCGGCGTTTTCCAAGGATGCCAGCGTCAAGGCCTCCATCCGTGGCTTGATGGCCGACCACCTGTTTGATGAAGGCCGCCACGCCCGGTTCTGGACACGGCTCGTACGTTTGTATTGGCAAGCCGCGAGCAACGACGACCGCGATAGCATCGCCCAGGTGCTGCCCATTTTCCTGGCCCACTACCTGACGAACGATCTGCAAAAAAGCTTCGACCTGCACTTGATCGAACACCTCGACATCAGCGCCAGCCTGCGCGGTGCACTACGCGATGAAGCCGCGGCGCTGGCCTTTCCCATCACCCGGCAGCACCCGTTGATGGGCAATATCCTCAGCTTCCTGCAACACAGCGGTTTGCTGCAAACGCCGAGCGTGGTGCAAGCGCTGGACGCTTACCTGCCAGTGTCCCGGAGGGCGACATGCGGCGGCTGACCATCGGATTTGCCGGCGCCAGCAGCGCCTTGGGCGCCATCAGGCAGGAACTGGAACAGTATGGTCATGCCTCGGGTGACGAGGGCATCGACCTTTGTATCGATGACGGCAGCCACGGAGCGCTGGATCACACCGGCCCAATTCCACGACTAAGCCTGCGCCTGGGTGTCGGCCCGGTAGCCGACTGCGGGCTGCCCGCGCTGCAACTGCGCGCGTATGGGCATGGACGGAAGCTATTAGCGGTACTGGACGTTGCCGACGAGCGCAACGGCAATGGCCAGCGGCTGCGCCAGCAGGTCACACATGCGTTGGTGGAGTGGGTCGCGCTGCACGTCAGTGGGTTTTCGCGGGATCCTGAATATTTCTGCATGAGCGCCACCGCCAATGAATGGCCCGAGCGGGGGTTGGGCGAGCTTGACGCGCTGGCTTTTGTGCATCGCTTCAACCGAACTGAAGACCCGGCTGTCATGCAGGAAGCCCAGGTGCCCGTGATCGAACGCTTGCAGGCCAGCCTTCGGATCTTTGCCGATCGGCCGGCTTTGAACATCGCCGGCAACCGGGTGCTCTACCGTCAATTACAGCGTCACGCCTTGGCGATCCAGCAGCGGCTGCAACCGTTGCTGGAGACTGTGCAGACGTCAGCAGTGGTCGGCGTATGCCTGGAAAAGTCCATCGAGTTGTACGCCAGTATTCTCGCGGTACTGGGCTGTGGAGCGGTGTATCTGCCGCTAGCGCCGGATCATCCGCCTCAGCGCCATCAGGCCATGCTTGAAAGCGCGGATGCAAAGGTGTTGCTTGACGCCGGCCAGCATCGCTTGCGAGGGCGGTTTATTGCCGTGGATGTGAGCAGTGTCGACTTGCGCGGCGTCGACTTGACGCGCCCACTGATGCGCCACTGTCCCGCAGCTGATGCACCCTGCATGACGTTCTACACCTCGGGCACCACTGGCCACCCCAAGGGAGTGTTGCTCAGCCAGGCTAACCTGGCACATTTTGCGGCTTGGTTCAGGTCCTGTATGGCGCTGGATGAGCAGTGCCGCGTCCTGCAATTTTCGCCGTTGAGCTTTGACTCGTCACTGGTCGACATCTTCCCCGCGCTGATAGCAGGCGCCGAACTGATCGTCCCTAACGCCGAGCAACGACAAGACCCTCGGCAACTGCTGGGTCTGCTCCACCGGCAGCGCGTCACCCATGCCTTCCTACCGCCAGCCCTGCTGAGCATCCTGCCACCCGGACAACCACTGGGCCTGAAGCATCTATTGACCGGCGGTGATGTGTGCGAGCCCCATGTGATCGAACATTTGGCGAAGCAGTGCCAGTTTCACAACCTCTATGGGCCCACGGAGTCGACTGTGCTGGTCACCCATCGGACGTTGAACCCCTGTGACAGCAACCGCAACCTCGGCTACCCCATCGCCAATAGCCAAGTGCTGATTCTCGATGACAACCTGCAGCCGGTGGACGAAGAGGTGATGGGTGAGGTTTATATCGTCGGACCGGGGGTGAGCCTGGGGTATATGAACGCTGCGCAACAGTCCGCCCTTGCGTTCGTGGAGTTGGCCGTGCCAGGCGGCCGGGGCTTGAGGGCTTACCGCAGCGGCGACCTGGCAAAGTGGACCGCCGACGGGATCGTACTTGGGGGGCGGCGAGATGACCAGGTGAAGATCCGAGGGTTTCGGGTTGAACCGCAAGAGATTGAACAGTGCTTGCGTAACAGTCGGCTGTATCGCCAGGTGGCGGTGGTAATCGACCGCGAATGCAGGATCCGAGGTTATGTCGCCCAACCTGAACCGGGGGCCACTGTGGCGGCCCTGCAGCAACACGCGCGGCAGTGGCTGCCGGACTATATGAGGCCCGGATTCTGGGATGTGTTGCCCTGCATGCCGTACTCCGATCACGGCAAAGTCGATCGCGGGGCGTTGCTGGCACTGCCGCTCTCGCCTACTGCGCAGGCTGGCTGCTGCGCGGCACAAACCCCGCTTCACTTGCGACTGACCCGCTTGTGGAGCGAACTGCTGGCGTTGCCGGCAGCGAACATATCCATCGACGAAAGCTACTTCGACCTCGGCGGCCATTCCATTCTGCTGTCGACCCTTTTGCTGCGTGTTCGCGAGCAATTTGGCCGTAGTTTCGCGCTAAGTCACTTCATTGAGGTGCCGACGATTCGCACCCTGGCAACCTTGATACAAGACGGCGAACGGCCCGATACGCGCTTCAGCCAGGCCGCTCGCGATGCGCAACGAGAGTGGGTGTACAAGACGCTGGCGCATGGATGCGCAGGCGATCCGCACAGGGTGATCGTGACGGGGGCCAACAGCTTTGTCGGTGTTCATATCGTCGAGGCGTTGCTCGCCGGTGGCGCAACCCAGGTGGCATGCCTGGTACGTGCGGAACCAGGGCACTCGGCGCTGGCACGCTTTACCCAGGCGCTGCGCGAGTATCGCCTGGAGCATCTGGACCTGAGCCGGGTGCAGGTATTCAGCGCCGATATCAGCCTGCCTCGATTGGGTTTGGCCGGCGACGCTTATGACACGCTCGCCAAAGACTTCGGCGTGCTGATACACAACGCCGCTCAGGTCAATCACGTGATGGACTACGCGTCACTGGCCAGGGACAACGTCGATCCCATGCTCGAGTGCCTGCGCCTGTGCGAGACTCACTGCAAGAAGGTCTTAAACTTTATCTCGACGCTTTCTGCCGCAAGCAGTATCGACACACAGGGCTATGTCCTCGAAACACCCGCCGCAACCACGCTGCCGCTGTACATCAAGAATGGCTACAACCTGTCCAAGTGGGTCGCCGAACGGCAACTGGGCCGTGCGGTGGAGCGCGGGGCCTGGGTGAACATCCTCCGCCCGGGCAATGTCAGCTTCAACAGCGTTACGGGTGTGTGCCAACCGCAAAAAAATCGCTTGATGCTGATGCTCAAGGGATCATTGCAACTGGGTCTGCTACCGCGACTGGCACTAAACTTCGACCTGATGCCGGTGGACTTTCTGGCTCGTTTCATTGCGTTCCACTGCGCCCGCTTTCAAGCCGACAACAGCGTATTCAACCTGCACAACCCACAACCTTTGAGCTGGGCCCGCTACCTGGATGCTTTCAGCCGAGCCGGCCACCGCTTCAAGCGGGTAAGTATCGCGCGGTGGCAACAGGCGCTACGAACGGTCGGCCCGGACAACGCCCTGTTTGGCGTGCTGGGCTTTTATCTCGGCCGCCTGGATGAAGATATCGGCGACACCTCGAAGATTCGTCACGAAAACGCGCGGCAGGGCGTCCAGCAGATGGGCGCACATTATCCTGAAAAAGATTCGGCGCTGTTGAGCAAAGGCTGTGACTACCTCAAGACCATTGGCTTTTTTTGAATGCCTCAGGACACCCTAATGAAACCGCTGCAACCCGATACGTTAATTCGCAACCCTAACGGTCTGCCGATAGTGGCGTCTGTGGTGGTCGAATGCCATGCCACGCGGCTGTGGAACATAGTGGGGGAATTTGCAGGCTTCGATGTGTTCATTCCTGACCTGACTCACATCGAAATGAAGGGAACAGGCGTAGGCGCTCTGCGTACAAAGTTTTTCCGCGACGGCAACTGCGTGGTGGAGCAGCTCAATAGCCGGGACGAGCACGCCATGCACATGACCTGGACCACGATCTATAACACGCTGGGCGTAGCCCAGTTATGGGCGGCGATCCAAGTGCAATCGATTGGAGAGGAGTGTTCCAAGGTGACATGGACGATTATTGCGGAACCCACGGATGAGGCAAACACAGGGTTTAGACAGTTTGTGCAAGGCTTCGCCGATAGCGCCCTGAACAACGTCCGCCGGATGCTTGGCTGAGCGGCAGGAGCAAGGTGACTCGCTCCTGCCGGATCAATCAGAGGGTCAAATCTTGAAACTATCGACCAGTTGCTTCAATCGATTGGCCTGTTGAGACAGCGCGTCGCAATCTTTCAAGGTTTCGTTGAGATTAGCCACGCCCTGCTGGTTCAGCAGGTTTATCTGGTTGATATCCACGTTGAGGGTTTCCACCACAGCAGTCTGCTCTTCAGTCGCTGCTGCGACGGACTGGTTCATGCCATCGATCTCCACGATCCGCTGCGTCACGCTCACCAGGCGCTCACCGGCCTGGTTTGCGACCTCTACGCTTTCTTCGCTGGAGGCCTGGCTGGCGTTCATGGTGGTAACCGCTTCGCGCGAGCCCACTTGCAGCGAAGTGATCATTTTGTGGATCTCTTCGGCCGATTCCTGAGTACGGTGAGCCAGGTTGCGCACCTCGTCGGCGACCACAGCAAAACCGCGACCAGCCTCACCGGCGCGTGCTGCTTCGATGGCCGCGTTGAGCGCTAGCAGGTTGGTTTGCTGGGAAATGCCTTTGATCACATCAAGGATGTGACCAATATTGTCGGTACTGGCGTTCAGGGTCTCGATCTGGGTGCAGGACAGGCTGATTTTCTGCGACAGCGCCGACATTGCGAGAATGGTTTGCTCCACCACTTTTCGTCCATCGTCGGCCTGCTCGCTGGCACCACTGGCGTGCTGTGAAGCATCGGCAGCGTTACGAGCGATCTCTTGGGTGGCGGCGCCCAGCTCATTGATCGCCGCAGCCACGCTGTTGGTGCGCGCGCTCTGCTCATCCGAACCAATGATAGAAGCATTGGACGACGCCATCACACGTTGAGACAAATCATGCACTTGGCGTGTAGCCGAGGACACCTCGGAAATCGAAGCGTGGATGCGCTCCACGAATTGGTTGAACGCGCTGCCCACTTCACCGAACTCGTCCTTGCTGGTGACAGCCAGACGGCGCGTCAGGTCACCCTCGCCCTGGGCGATATCCTGCATGGCCACGCCCATAGTGGTCAGGGGCCGCAGCAAGACTTGAATCAGCAAGCTCAGGAGTACAGCAATTGCAACTACAGCGATCAACATGGCGATCAGTGCGGAAGTACGGAACTTGCCCAACGGCGCGTAGGCTTTGTCTTTATCGATTGACAGACCGATATACCAATCTGCGCCAGGCAAGCCGCTGATAGGGGTGAATGACAGGATACGGTCCTGGCCATTGAGAACGACGTCTTGATTGAGCCTCTCGATTCTTAACTGAGTGCCAGGGTAAATTTCCTTGAGGTTTTTCATCACTTGGTCTTCATCAGGGCTGACGATGACCTGGCCGTCGCCGCTGACCAGGAACGCATGGCCGATGCCGCCGAAGTCCACCGAGTTGATGATCTTCACCAAGGTCTGCAGGCTCAGGTCACCGCCAACTACGCCGAGCAGTTCACCGTTCTTTTTCACCGGCATCGCGATGGTCACGATCTGCCCACCCACTGCGGCCATGTAAGGTGGCGTGAGCATGGGCTTGTCTGCAGCTACCGCTTGCTTGTACCAGGGGCGCTGACGGGGGTCATAGCCGTCGGGCATCTTTGCGTCCGGCCTTTGAGTGAACACACCGCTGGTCTGGCCCACATAGGTGAACTGAAAGTTCGAGGTGAACGCGGATTGGTCAACCAGCCCAGGGAGATCAGCATCACTGCCTTGGTGGGCAATGTTTTGGGTGAGGCTTTCGAGCACTAGTATTCGACCACTGAGCCAGTTCTGGACACTGCTGGCGGTGAGTTCACCGGATTGCTGTATGGACGACGCCAGGTTCTGTTTGATGGTGTTGCGCTGCAGGTAGTCGTTGTAAAGGGTAAATAACGCGAAGGCCAGCACCACGACGCCGGACGCGGCCAACAGGATTTTATGGCTGAACTTTAGATTCATATCATCGACTTCTTTTTGCCAAAGGGGTGAGCGTGCCGAGAGGAACATTCCATGTAAGGTTTATAGGCAGCTTCTTTGGCCGCTCTATTTCGGTGCACGCATGGCTCTTCAGGCTTTCGGCCAACCTTTGGCAAAACTTAGGAAATTGTGGGACATAAGATGTTTTTACTTAGGAAACCGACCGGTGGTTGTCGTACAAGAGTCGGGCGGGGCAAATACCTTGTGTGGCCCATTTCGCTGCGACGGTTCACGGCAAGGTCGCACCCAAGGGCAGGGACGTGTTACTGAAGTTTTGCCAATCCAAACGACAAAACCCCTGGCTGCGTTAGCAGACAGGGGTTCTGGAATTTAATCTTGACGATGACCTACTCTCACATGGGGAAACCCCACACTACCATCGGCGATGCATCGTTTCACTGCTGAGTTCGGGATGGGATCAGGTGGTTCCAATGCTCTATGGTCGTCAAGAAATTCTGTATACCAGACCGTCGTGTGAACAACGTGCCGGTGAAAATTCATGGACTTCTACAAAAACAGAACCCCTGTTTGCATTAGCAAACAGGGGTTCTGGAATTTAATCTTGACGATGACCTACTCTCACATGGGGAAACCCCACACTACCATCGGCGATGCATCGTTTCACTACTGAGTTCGGGATGGGATCAGGTGGTTCCAATGCTCTATGGTCGTCAAGAAATTCGGGTACTGAGTCGTGACCAGATGGCCTCGCTTCAGCAAATTGGGTATGTGACAGCTGTCGGTGTTTTGTGAGCGTCGAACTTTCGGTTCATCTCGTCTTCACACACCGCAATCTGATGCTCGTTAGAGTAGTCAAATTGCTTGGGTGTTATATGGTCAAGCCTCACGGGCAATTAGTATTGGTTAGCTCAACGCCTCACAGCGCTTACACACCCAACCTATCAACGTCGTAGTCTTCGACGGCCCTTCAGGGAACTCAAGGTTCCAGTGAGATCTCATCTTGAGGCTAGTTTCCCGCTTAGATGCTTTCAGCGGTTATCTATTCCGAACATAGCTACCCGGCAATGCCACTGGCGTGACAACCGGAACACCAGAGGTTCGTCCACTCCGGTCCTCTCGTACTAGGAGCAGCCCCTCTCAAATCTCAAACGTCCACGGCAGATAGGGACCGAACTGTCTCACGACGTTCTAAACCCAGCTCGCGTACCACTTTAAATGGCGAACAGCCATACCCTTGGGACCGGCTTCAGCCCCAGGATGTGATGAGCCGACATCGAGGTGCCAAACACCGCCGTCGATATGAACTCTTGGGCGGTATCAGCCTGTTATCCCCGGAGTACCTTTTATCCGTTGAGCGATGGCCCTTCCATACAGAACCACCGGATCACTAAGACCTACTTTCGTACCTGCTCGACGTGTCTGTCTCGCAGTCAAGCGCGCTTTTGCCTTTATACTCTACGACCGATTTCCGACCGGTCTGAGCGCACCTTCGTACTCCTCCGTTACTCTTTAGGAGGAGACCGCCCCAGTCAAACTACCCACCATACACTGTCCTCGATCCGGATAACGGACCTGAGTTAGAACCTCAAAGTTGCCAGGGTGGTATTTCAAGGTTGGCTCCACGCAGACTGGCGTCCACGCTTCAAAGCCTCCCACCTATCCTACACAAGCAAATTCAAAGTCCAGTGCAAAGCTATAGTAAAGGTTCACGGGGTCTTTCCGTCTAGCCGCGGATACACTGCATCTTCACAGCGATTTCAATTTCACTGAGTCTCGGGTGGAGACAGCGCCGCCATCGTTACGCCATTCGTGCAGGTCGGAACTTACCCGACAAGGAATTTCGCTACCTTAGGACCGTTATAGTTACGGCCGCCGTTTACCGGGGCTTCGATCAAGAGCTTCGCGTTAGCTAACCCCATCAATTAACCTTCCGGCACCGGGCAGGCGTCACACCCTATACGTCCACTTTCGTGTTTGCAGAGTGCTGTGTTTTTAATAAACAGTCGCAGCGGCCTGGTATCTTCGACCGGCATGAGCTTACGGAGCAAGTCCTTCACCCTCACCGGCGCACCTTCTCCCGAAGTTACGGTGCCATTTTGCCTAGTTCCTTCACCCGAGTTCTCTCAAGCGCCTTGGTATTCTCTACCCAACCACCTGTGTCGGTTTGGGGTACGGTTCCTGGTTACCTGAAGCTTAGAAGCTTTTCTTGGAAGCATGGCATCAACCACTTCGTCGTCTAAAAGACGACTCGTCATCAGCTCTCGGCCTTAAGATCCCGGATTTACCTAAGATCTCAGCCTACCACCTTAAACTTGGACAACCAACGCCAAGCTGGCCTAGCCTTCTCCGTCCCTCCATCGCAATAACCAGAAGTACAGGAATATTAACCTGTTTTCCATCGACTACGCTTTTCAGCCTCGCCTTAGGGACCGACTAACCCTGCGTCGATTAACGTTGCGCAGGAAACCTTGGTCTTTCGGCGTGGGTGTTTTTCACACCCATTGTCGTTACTCATGTCAGCATTCGCACTTCTGATACCTCCAGCAAGCTTCTCAACTCACCTTCACAGGCTTACAGAACGCTCCTCTACCGCATCACTTACGTGATACCCGTAGCTTCGGTGTATGGTTTGAGCCCCGTTACATCTTCCGCGCAGGCCGACTCGACTAGTGAGCTATTACGCTTTCTTTAAAGGGTGGCTGCTTCTAAGCCAACCTCCTAGCTGTCTAAGCCTTCCCACATCGTTTCCCACTTAACCATAACTTTGGGACCTTAGCTGACGGTCTGGGTTGTTTCCCTTTTCACGACGGACGTTAGCACCCGCCGTGTGTCTCCCATGCTCGGCACTTGTAGGTATTCGGAGTTTGCATCGGTTTGGTAAGTCGGGATGACCCCCTAGCCGAAACAGTGCTCTACCCCCTACAGTGATACATGAGGCGCTACCTAAATAGCTTTCGAGGAGAACCAGCTATCTCCGAGCTTGATTAGCCTTTCACTCCGATCCACAGGTCATCCGCTAACTTTTCAACGGTAGTCGGTTCGGTCCTCCAGTTAGTGTTACCCAACCTTCAACCTGCCCATGGATAGATCGCCCGGTTTCGGGTCTATTCCCAGCGACTAGACGCCCTATTAAGACTCGCTTTCGCTACGCCTCCCCTATTCGGTTAAGCTCGCCACTGAAAATAAGTCGCTGACCCATTATACAAAAGGTACGCAGTCACCCAACAAAGTGGGCTCCCACTGCTTGTACGCATACGGTTTCAGGATCTATTTCACTCCCCTCTCCGGGGTTCTTTTCGCCTTTCCCTCACGGTACTAGTTCACTATCGGTCAGTCAGTAGTATTTAGCCTTGGAGGATGGTCCCCCCATATTCAGACAAAGTTTCTCGTGCTCCGTCCTACTCGATTTCATGACTAAGAGATTTTCGCGTACAGGGCTATCACCCACTATGGCCGCACTTTCCAGAGCGTTCCGCTAATCTCAAAGCCACTTAAGGGCTAGTCCCCGTTCGCTCGCCACTACTAAGGGAATCTCGGTTGATTTCTTTTCCTCAGGGTACTTAGATGTTTCAGTTCCCCTGGTTCGCTCCATACACCTATGTATTCAGTGTAAGGTAACCATCTTATGATGGCTGGGTTCCCCCATTCAGACATCTCCGGATCAAAGTCTGTTTGCCGACTCCCCGAAGCTTTTCGCAGGCTACCACGTCTTTCATCGCCTCTGACTGCCAAGGCATCCACCGTATGCGCTTCTTCACTTGACCATATAACCCCAAGCAATCTGGTTATACTGTGAAGACAACATTCGCCGAAAATTCGAATTTCTCGTTTAAGAGAACTCACAAATTTTACCTTAGCCTGAGCCGTTACCAGTGAAAGTAACGTCCAGTCTATCTTTCTATCACATACCCAAATTTTTAAAGAACGATCTAATCAAAGACTAGAAATCAACATTCACCATCATCACGATGGAATGCTCATTTCTAAGCTTTCATAACGTCAGAAGCAGTAGTGGTGGAGCCAAACGGGATCGAACCGTTGACCTCCTGCGTGCAAGGCAGGCGCTCTCCCAGCTGAGCTATGGCCCCGTATTTCTACAGGCGTTTCCCACACAAAATTGGTGGGTCTGGGCAGATTCGAACTGCCGACCTCACCCTTATCAGGGGTGCGCTCTAACCAACTGAGCTACAGACCCAATTTCGGGCTGCTTCTTTATCGTCTTCTTCAATGAATCAAGCAATTCGTGTGGGAACTTATGGAGCAGCTGATGTCGTCGATTAAGGAGGTGATCCAGCCGCAGGTTCCCCTACGGCTACCTTGTTACGACTTCACCCCAGTCATGAATCACACCGTGGTAACCGTCCTCCCGAAGGTTAGACTAGCTACTTCTGGTGCAACCCACTCCCATGGTGTGACGGGCGGTGTGTACAAGGCCCGGGAACGTATTCACCGCGACATTCTGATTCGCGATTACTAGCGATTCCGACTTCACGCAGTCGAGTTGCAGACTGCGATCCGGACTACGATCGGTTTTGTGGGATTAGCTCCACCTCGCGGCTTGGCAACCCTCTGTACCGACCATTGTAGCACGTGTGTAGCCCAGGCCGTAAGGGCCATGATGACTTGACGTCATCCCCACCTTCCTCCGGTTTGTCACCGGCAGTCTCCTTAGAGTGCCCACCATAACGTGCTGGTAACTAAGGACAAGGGTTGCGCTCGTTACGGGACTTAACCCAACATCTCACGACACGAGCTGACGACAGCCATGCAGCACCTGTCTCAATGTTCCCGAAGGCACCAATCCATCTCTGGAAAGTTCATTGGATGTCAAGGCCTGGTAAGGTTCTTCGCGTTGCTTCGAATTAAACCACATGCTCCACCGCTTGTGCGGGCCCCCGTCAATTCATTTGAGTTTTAACCTTGCGGCCGTACTCCCCAGGCGGTCAACTTAATGCGTTAGCTGCGCCACTAAGAGCTCAAGGCTCCCAACGGCTAGTTGACATCGTTTACGGCGTGGACTACCAGGGTATCTAATCCTGTTTGCTCCCCACGCTTTCGCACCTCAGTGTCAGTGTTGGTCCAGGTGGTCGCCTTCGCCACTGGTGTTCCTTCCTATATCTACGCATTTCACCGCTACACAGGAAATTCCACCACCCTCTACCACACTCTAGTCAGTCAGTTTTGAATGCAGTTCCCAGGTTGAGCCCGGGGATTTCACATCCAACTTAACAAACCACCTACGCGCGCTTTACGCCCAGTAATTCCGATTAACGCTTGCACCCTCTGTATTACCGCGGCTGCTGGCACAGAGTTAGCCGGTGCTTATTCTGTCGGTAACGTCAAAATTGCAGAGTATTAATCTACAACCCTTCCTCCCAACTTAAAGTGCTTTACAATCCGAAGACCTTCTTCACACACGCGGCATGGCTGGATCAGGCTTTCGCCCATTGTCCAATATTCCCCACTGCTGCCTCCCGTAGGAGTCTGGACCGTGTCTCAGTTCCAGTGTGACTGATCATCCTCTCAGACCAGTTACGGATCGTCGCCTTGGTGAGCCATTACCTCACCAACTAGCTAATCCGACCTAGGCTCATCTGATAGCGCAAGGCCCGAAGGTCCCCTGCTTTCTCCCGTAGGACGTATGCGGTATTAGCGTCCGTTTCCGAACGTTATCCCCCACTACCAGGCAGATTCCTAGGCATTACTCACCCGTCCGCCGCTCTCAAGAGAAGCAAGCTTCTCTCTACCGCTCGACTTGCATGTGTTAGGCCTGCCGCCAGCGTTCAATCTGAGCCATGATCAAACTCTTCAGTTCAAACATCTTTGGGTTTTTAAGAAACCCTAAACTTGGCTCAGCAATCGTTGGTTACATCTTTGATTTCTCGCGGAGTAACTTGTGATGCTGATAATCTTGTTGACTATCAGTCTGACTCCACAAGCACCCACACGAATTGCTTGATTCAGTTGTTAAAGAGCGGTTGGTTAAGATCTTTCCTCTCAACCGAGGCGCGCATTCTACAGCAGCCTCATTTGCTGTCAAGTGATTATTTTCAGAAGTTTTCGAAGAATTCTTCAATAACTTCAACCACTTGCGCTTCCGATCTCTCGTTAGCGGGAGGCGAATTCTACAGCGTTACACGCTGCTGTCAACACCTCTTTTTATCCGCCTTCGACCGAGAAGATCGAAACGTTAATAGAGCAACACAACACCGCTCTACCAACTCCTTCTGGGCTTCGATGAACTGAAGCAAGTCGCTGTCGAATCTCGCACAACCCTTTGTTTACCAAGGAGTTTTCCGCTTCGACTGCGCCGGAAGTGGGGCGAATTATAGACTTCCAGAATCTGCCGTCAACCCTTAATTTTGCTTTTTCTATCAGTTAGTTGGAATTGATTAAAAAACCGTCAAAAACTGATCAACAACACCTTCTATATAGAAGAAGAGATTCAGATAACACCCGCGACCTTCAGAGCAGCCACATTACGCTCGCCCAACCCCAACACCTCCTGCAGCACCTTGGCCGTATGCTCTCCCAAAAGAGGAGGCGCATTCCGGTACTCCACTGGCGTTTTGGATAACCGTATCGGACTTGCCACCTGAGGCACCATCCCTGCCAACGCATGCGGCAGCGCCATGGCCAAACCGCGCGCCTTGACCTGAGGATCGGAAAACACCTGCGCCAGGTCATTGATCGGCCCACAAGGCACACCAACCCGCTCCAACTGCGACACCCACTCAGTCGTCGTCTTGAATACAGTAGCCTGACGAATCAAGGGAATCAGCTCCGCCCGATTCGCCACCCGCATCTTATTAGTAGAGAAGCGCGGATCATCCGCCCACTGCGGCTGCCCAGCCACTTCAGCAAACTTGCGGAACTGACTGTCATTCCCCACCGTCAGGATGAAGTCACCATCAGCGGTAGGGAAATCCTGATAAGGCACGATATTCGGATGAGCATTCCCCAGGCGCCTTGGCGAATCACCCGTCGTCAGGTAATTCATCGCCTGGTTCGCCAGGCAAGCCACCTGCACATCCAGCAACGCCATATCGATATGCTGCCCGCCACCGTCATGATCACGATGCGCCAGTGCCGCGAGTATTGCCACAGTCGAGTAAAGCCCCGTAAGAATGTCGGTCAGCGCAACGCCAACCTTTACCGGCCCAGCGCCGTCGTCACCCTCGGGCCGGCCGGTCAGGCTCATAAGCCCGCCCAGCCCTTGAATCATGAAGTCATAACCCGCGCGTGTCGCATACGGCCCTGTCTGACCGAAGCCGGTGATCGAGCAGTAAATCAGCTCCGGATTGATCTCCTTGAGCGACTCATAGTCCAGCCCATACGCTGCAAGGCCACCGACCTTGAAGTTCTCGATCAGAATGTCCGACTTGGCCGCCAGGTCGCGCACCAGTGCCTGCCCCTCCGGCCGCGTGAAGTCGATAGTCACCGACTGCTTGTTGCGATTGGCCGACAGGTAATACGCCGCCTCACTGGTGTTCTCGCCATAGGCGTCCTTAAGGAAGGGCGGCCCCCATGCGCGCGTGTCGTCACCGCTCCCCGGACGTTCAACCTTGATCACCTCAGCCCCGAGGTCCGCAAGAATCTGCCCGGACCAAGGGCCCGCCAGTACTCGCGATAAATCCAGTACCCGCAGATGCGAAAGCGCGCCCATGCCGTGCTCCTATTAATAGAACGCCTGAAGACCGGTTTGCGCGCGCCCAAGGATCAGGGCATGCACGTCGTGCGTACCTTCGTAGGTGTTCACCACCTCCAGGTTGACCAGATGGCGCGCCACACCGAACTCGTCGGAAATGCCGTTGCCACCCAGCATGTCGCGCGCCATGCGTGCGATATCCAAAGACTTGCCACACGAGTTGCGCTTCATGATCGAGGTGATCTCGACCGCCGCAATCCCTTCGTCTTTCATACGCCCCAGACGCAGGCAGCCTTGCAGGGCCAGGGTGACCTCGGTCTGCATGTCAGCCAGCTTCTTCTGGATCAACTGAGTCGCCGCCAGTGGACGGCCAAACTGCTGGCGATCAAGCGTGTATTGGCGAGCGGTGTGCCAGCAGAACTCAGCCGCACCCAACGCCCCCCAGGAGATGCCATAACGCGCGGAGTCAAGGCAGGTAAAAGGCCCCTTCAGCCCACGCACGTCCGGGAAGATGTTCTCGTCCGGCACGAACACGTTATCCATGACAATCTCGCCGGTAATGGAGGCGCGCAGCCCAACCTTGCCGTGAATCGCCGGTGCGCTCAGACCTTTCCAGCCTTTCTCCAAGACAAAGCCACGGATATCGCCAGCATCGTCCTTGCCCCACACCACAAACACATCGGCGATCGGGCTATTGGTGATCCACATCTTCGCGCCCGTCAGGCTGTAGCCACCCTCCACTTTGCGAGCACGGGTAATCATCGCGCCTGGGTCGGAACCATGATTGGGCTCGGTCAGGCCGAAACAGCCGATCCATTCGCCAGATGCCAGCTTCGGCAGGTACTTCTGTTTCTGCGCCTCGGTGCCAAACTCGTTGATCGGCACCATGACCAGCGACGATTGCACGCTCATCATCGAGCGATAGCCGGAATCGACACGCTCCACTTCGCGCGCAATCAGCCCATAGCTGACGTAATTCAAGCCGCTGCCACCGTACTGCTCGGGAATCATTGCACCGAGTAAACCGGTCTCGCCCATCTCACGAAAAATGGCGGGGTCAGTCTTTTCATGGCGAAAGGCTTCAAGCACACGCGGCGCCAGCTTGTCCCGGGCAAATTGCTCAGCGCTGTCGCGCACCATGCGCTCTTCTTCGGTGAGCTGTTGGTCCAGTAGCAACGGATCAATCCAGTTGAAGCTTGCCTTGCCTGCCATGAATAAGTCCTCGTGGGAGAAATCAGAAGTCGTGGGAAGCAGCCTAGGCCCCTCCAGCACAGAGGGCAAACGACGTTTCCGCATAGGGTTGTGCTAATTTCTCATTTCGTAATAGCCAGGATGGGCGCAAAGGCGCTTTATAAGTGAGGACACGGTATATGCGCAGAAAAATCCCCAGCACCACCGCCCTCGTCAGTTTTGAAGCCGCAGCCCGCCACGAGAGCTTTACCAAGGCCGCGCACGAGCTTTCGATTACTCAAGGCGCCATCTGTCGACAGATCGCCAGCCTTGAAGAGTTTTTAAGTGTCGAGCTGTTTCGCCGCTCAAGGCGCGGGGTAAAGCTGACGGAAGCGGGGCTGTCTTACAGTCGGCGCGTCGCCGCGCAATTGGACGCGGTTGAGCGCGATACGCTGTCTGTCATGGGACAGCAAGGCGCCAACACCATAGAACTGGCCGTGGTCCCCACGTTCGGTACTCAGTGGTTGATACCTCGCCTCAAGGATTTCCAGCGTCAACATCCGCAAGTCACCGTCAACCTGACCAACCGCACACGCCCGTTTCTGTTTGCCGACACTGAGTTCGACGCAGCGATCTACTTCGGCGATTCCGATTGGTCCGGCACGGAATCCCACCGACTGATGGGAGAGAACCCTGTGCCGGTGTGCAGCCCCCGACTACTGGGCAGCGCACACCCGTTCAGCCCTCAGCAAATTGCGGAACTGCCCCTGCTGCAGCAGACCACTCGACCCTACGCTTGGCGCCAATGGTTCAATGCCCAACAGCTGAGCGTACCTCGCGACATGACAGGCCCGCGTTACGAGCTATTCTCGATGTTGTCCCAGGCAGCCATGCATGACATGGGGATCGCGCTGATTCCCCCGTTCCTCATCCAACGGGAACTGGAGGAGCGTCAATTGGTGATCGCCTGCACCGAGGCGCTGGCCAGCTCCAAGGCTTACTACTTGATGATTCCGGACAAAAAAGTCGAATCAGCCTCGCTGCAGGCATTCAGGGATTGGCTGATCGATCAGTCACAGCGCTACAACACCAATAGTCTCGGGCTCCACCCAAGCTCCTAACTTTGTAGTCAGTTAATTTAAAATACTACAGATGTACGTATATGTCGCATTTGAACAGACTGTATCTGTCGCTTACTAACAAAGCTCAAAGCCATGCGCTACATGGCTTTGAGCGACTATTACGAGCCAATGAACGACCATTCATGGCAACCATGGGAAAATGCTGAAAAAACCCATTAAACCCTGTAAGCGACTGTATTTAAATCAATTATTCCAGCTAATTGCGACAATCAGTCACAGGGTGACTTGTAGTTAATTTTTCGTCACCCGTCATAATCCCTTGAAGGCCGTAAAGTTCGCCTGCAAAATGCCGCGCCCCGCTGTCATTTCAGCGGGATCGTGCTGATCGGCCGCCCCAGCTGCGCCACTCGCGGTGCACTGGCCTTTTTACAAAAAGATCAAAAGCAAAAAGATCATGCAGGAGATTTGACGTGCACATTGGTGTTCCTCTCGAAACCCAGACCGGTGAAACGCGGGTGGCTGCCACCCCGGAAACCATCAAGAAGCTGATCGGCCAGGGCCATAAGGTCACTGTACAAAGCGGAGCCGGCATCCAGGCCAGCGTCGTCGACAGTGCCTATGAAACGGTAGGCGCGACCATTGGCAGCGCCAACGATGCGTTTGGCGCCGAGCTTATTCTCAAGGTGGTTGCCCCCAGCGACAGCGAACTTGCGCTGATCAAAAGCGGCACCGTGTTGGTGGGCATGCTCAACCCGTTCAGCAACGAAACCATTGCCAAGCTCGCTGAGCGCGGCATTACCGCCTTCGCCCTCGAGGCTGCACCGCGCACATCGCGGGCCCAGAGCCTCGACGTGCTGTCATCCCAGGCCAACATTGCGGGCTACAAGGCTGTGCTGCTCGCCGCCCATCACTATCCGCGCTTCATGCCGATGCTGATGACCGCAGCAGGCACCGTCAAAGCGGCGCGCGTGCTGATCCTCGGCGCCGGTGTTGCAGGCCTGCAGGCCATCGCCACGGCGAAACGCCTGGGTGCCGTGATCGAAGCGTCTGACGTTCGCCCGGCGGTCAAGGAGCAGATCGAGTCCCTGGGCGCCAAGTTTGTCGACGTGCCCTACGAAACCGACGAAGAGCGTGAATGCGCGGTCGGTGTCGGCGGTTACGCGCGCCCGATGCCGACCAGCTGGATGCAGCGCCAGGCCCTGGCCGTGCACGAGCGCGCCAAGCAAGCCGACATCGTCATCACCACCGCGCTGATTCCTGGCCGCAAGGCGCCCACCCTGCTGAGCGCCGAGACCGTTGCACACATGAAGCCGGGCTCGGTGGTCATCGACCTTGCCGCCGCCCAAGGCGGCAACTGCCCGCTGACCGTCGCCGATCAAGTGGTGGTAGAGAACGGCGTGATCATTTGCGGCCCGACCAACCTGGCCGGGGCCGTAGCCGCCGATGCTTCTGCTTTATACGCACGCAACCTGCTGGACTTCCTGAAGCTGGTCTTCAACAAGGATGGGCAGTTTGAAATCAACCTCGAAGACGACATCGTCGCCGCGTGCCTGATGTGCCGCGACGGCCAAGTCATCCGCAAAAACGCCTAAGCAGGGATTCAGACGATGGAAGAGCTTATCTCCCCCGGTATCTACAACCTGATCATCTTTGTGCTGGCGATTTATGTCGGTTACCACGTGGTCTGGAACGTCACCCCAGCGCTGCACACGCCGTTGATGGCGGTGACCAACGCCATCTCGGCGATCGTCATCGTTGGCGCCATGTTGGCCGCGGCCCTCACCGTGACTCCGCTGGGCAAAACCATGGGCACCCTGGCCGTGGCACTGGCGGCAGTCAACGTGTTTGGCGGCTTCCTGGTCACCCGCAGGATGCTTGAGATGTTCAAGAAGAAAGCGCCCAAAGTTAAAGAAGAGGTGCAGAAATAATGAGTATGAATCTGGTCACGACGCTGTATCTGATTGCGTCGATCTGCTTCATCCAAGCCCTCAAGGGTCTCTCACACCCGACCACTTCACGGCGCGGCAACCTGTTCGGCATGCTTGGCATGGCGCTGGCGGTGCTCACCACCGTGGGTCTGATCTATAAGCTCGGCGCCGAGCTTGCAACGGCCGGTATCGGCTACGTGATCGTTGGCCTGCTGGTCGGCGGCACTGCCGGCTCGATCATGGCCAAGCGCGTAGAAATGACCAAGATGCCGGAGCTGGTAGCCTTCATGCACAGCATGATCGGCCTGGCCGCGGTGTTCATCGCAATTGCCGCGGTGGTCGAGCCCCAATCCCTGGGCATTGTCAAACTCTTGGGCGACGCGATTCCTGCGGGCAACCGCCTGGAGCTGTTCCTTGGTGCAGCCATCGGCGCAATCACCTTCTCCGGTTCGGTGATCGCGTTCGGCAAACTGTCGGGCAAATACAAGTTCCGCCTGTTCCAGGGCGCACCGGTACAGTTCGGCGGCCAGCACAAGCTGAACCTGGCACTTGGCCTCGCCACGTTGGCCCTGGGCCTGGCGTTCATGTTCACCGGCAACCTTACCGCCTTCGCGCTGATGCTGGCACTGGCCTTTGTGTTGGGCGTGCTGATCATCATCCCGATCGGCGGCGCCGATATGCCGGTGGTGGTGTCGATGCTCAACAGTTACTCCGGCTGGGCGGCGGCGGGTATCGGCTTTTCGCTGAACAACTCGATGCTGATCATCGCCGGTTCCCTGGTGGGTTCAAGCGGCGCGATCCTGTCGTACATCATGTGCAAGGCGATGAACCGTTCCTTCTTTAATGTGCTGCTCGGCGGTTTCGGCAACACGCCGGATGCCAGCGCCGCCGCAGGATCAAAAGAAGCACGCCCGGTGAAATCCGGCTCGGCCGACGACGCCACCTTCCTGCTGACCAACGCCGACACCGTGATCATCGTCCCAGGCTATGGCCTGGCGGTCGCTCGGGCGCAACATGCGCTCAAGGAGCTGACCGAAAAGCTGACTCACCGCGGCGTCACCGTGAAGTACGCGATCCATCCGGTGGCGGGCCGTATGCCTGGGCACATGAACGTACTGCTTGCCGAGGCCGAAGTGCCTTACGACCAGGTGTTCGAGATGGAAGACATCAACTCCGAGTTCGGTCAGGCCGACGTCGTGCTGGTGCTGGGCGCCAACGACGTGGTCAACCCGGCCGCCAAGAACGATCCGAACTCGCCGATTGCCGGCATGCCGATCCTCGAAGCGTTCAAGGCCAAGACCATCATCGTCAACAAGCGCTCGATGGCCAGCGGTTATGCCGGCCTGGATAACGAGCTGTTCTACCTGGACAAGACCATGATGGTCTTCGGTGACGCCAAGAAGGTCATCGAAGATATGGTTAAAGCCGTCGAGTAATACTGCTTCAGCGCAATACTCGAAACCCCGGCCTGCCATAGGCTGGGGTTTTTTATCGTTCCCGCGCTCTGCGTAGTAATGCATCCTGGGATGCTCTGCGTCCCGCTTTGCACTTACATGAAACCCGACCAAAGGCTCTAAATCGCCGCCTGGCATTCGACCATGGTAGCGGGCCGAAATCTTTTGAAATCACTAAACTGCGCACCTTGCTTCCGTAGCCCGAGATAACAATCCATGTACCGTGATCGTATCCGCTTGCCTTCGTTGTTGAACAAGGTCATGAGCGCGGCAGACGCCGCCGCACTGATCGAGGACGGAATGACCGTCGGCATGAGCGGCTTCACCCGTGCCGGTGAAGCCAAGGCCGTCCCCCACGCCCTGGCCGAACGCGCCAAGACTTCCCCGCTGAAAATCACCCTGATGACCGGCGCCAGCCTGGGCAATGACCTGGACAAGCAACTCACCGAAGCAGGCGTACTGTCGCGACGCATGCCGTTTCAAGTCGACAGCACTCTGCGCAAGGCCATCAATGCCGGCGAAGTGATGTTTATCGACCAGCACCTATCGGAAACCGTCGAGCAACTGCGCAACAATCAGCTCAAGCTGCCGGATATCGCCGTGATTGAAGCGGTCGCGATCACCGAGCTTGGCCACATCGTTCCCACCACTTCCGTCGGCAACTCCGCCAGCTTCGCGATTTTCGCCAAGCAGGTGATCGTCGAGATCAACTTGGCGCACAACCCGAACCTGGAAGGGTTGCACGACATCTATATCCCGACCTACCGGCCGACGCGCACGCCGATCCCGCTGGTGAAGGTCGACGACCGTATCGGCAGCACCGCAATCCCGATCCCTGCGGAAAAGATCGTTGCCATCGTTATCACCAACCAAGCCGACTCCGCTTCCACCGTGACGCCGCCAGACAGCGACACCCAAGGCATCGCCAATCACCTGATCAACTTCCTCAAGCAGGAAGTCGACGCCGGGCGCATGACCAACAAGCTCGGCCCGTTGCAGGCTGGCATCGGCAACATTGCCAACGCGGTCATGTGCGGGTTGATCGAATCGCCATTCGAAGACCTGACCATGTATTCGGAAGTGTTGCAGGACTCGACCTTTGATCTGATCGATGCAGGCAAGCTGACCTTCGCGTCGGGCAGCTCGATCACCTTGTCGGAACGCCGTAACGCCGACGTCTTCGGCAATCTGCAACACTATAAAGACAAGCTGGTGCTGCGCCCGCAGGAGATCTCCAACCACCCGGAAGTGGTGCGGCGCCTGGGCATCATCGCCATCAACACTGCGCTGGAGTTCGATATCTACGGCAACGTCAACTCCACCCACATCTGCGGCACGCGCATGATGAACGGCATTGGCGGCTCCGGGGATTTCGGGCGCAACGCGCACCTGGCGATCTTCGTCACCAAGTCGATTGCCAAGGGCGGGGCGATTTCCAGTGTGGTGCCCATGGTCAGCCATGTGGACCACACCGAGCACGACGTCGACATCCTCGTGACTGAAGTGGGTCTGGCCGATCTGCGGGGCCTGGCACCACGGGAACGGGCCCGGGTGATCATCGACAACTGCGTGCATCCGGCTTACCGCGATGCGCTGAACAGTTACTTCAATGCCGCTTGCGCTATTGGCGGCCACACGCCGCACATCTTGCGGGAAGCACTGAGCTGGCACATCAACTTGGAAGAAACCGGGCATATGCTCAAGACGTGAGTGACACAGACGCGAGCTGATGGGCATACAGTTTCATCAGCTCGGCTTCTTCATCTGCACTTCCTGAAAAAACTGTACTGCTGTACCGGTGCTTTCCTACCGAAATTTCTTACATAGCACACCGAAATTACCTATTTCGCACTGTTTCAGTGCGGACAGGTACAGTTGCCCCATTTCCGAACAGTACAGCACCCTTAAACAGTTAACTGCCCTCTCACAATACAGGTGAACTGTATCTGGAGAGTCTTGCGCGGGGAGGGGATCATTGGCATCAGTTAAACCACTACCTAATCCCGCCACAAGCGGAAGGATGTCATCATGGAACGTACACTCAGTTCCGATCTGTTCTCTGAAAAAGCTGTAAGCAACCAGTCCGCCATCCCTCTGCGCGTTCTCGCCAACCTGATGTTGTGGCAGCGCCGCATTTCCAGCCGCCACCAACTGGCTCGCCTGGATTCGCGCCTGCTGGCTGACGCTGGTATCAGCGAAGCTCAACGCTACGAAGAGCTGAGCAAGCCGTTCTGGCGCTAACTTAGCGCTCGCTGGCCCTGACCTGTCGGGTCCACTGCCAGCACCCAGATTTGTCAAAACAAAGCCCGCCCCGGGACACCGAGGGCGGGCTTTGTTGTTTTCGAGCCAAGCCTTTTCAAGAGAGCCAGGCACAACACAAGTACAGTTTTTGATTAACAGAAATTTGCAGGTACAGTTTTGCACAGCCATAAACGCTACCAGAACAGATAAGCGGCGGCTTAATATCCGACCGTCACGTGGCGAACGGCGTCGAGCCCGCGTCTGACCTTTAATAGAAGTCATGCTCTCTACAGTGGCCGCTCTGCGCCGCCTTCTACCTACCATCCAAAGGAGTCATCCCATGTCCCGTCTTCGCCTGCTAAGTGCTGCCGCCCTGTTGACCCTGGCCGCCAGCGCCAACGCGACCAGCTTCATCGTGACCACCGATTCCATCGTCGGCGCGCTGAAGGCCACTTCCGACGCCAGCTCGGACGCCACTTCGTCTCTGCGCGACAGCAAGGTCGTGCGCGCCGCCCGTGACGATGCCGCCAGCTTTGTCGCCAGCGAAGGGGCCATTCGTGGCGTGAAACTGGAAAGCGCGCTGGCCCAGATCCGTCAGCAAGCACCGCAACTTACTACCGCGTCTGACGCACAACTGGCCCAGGCCATCCTGGCCATCTGACGGCCGGATCGATGCCTGGGCACTGGCTCTCGCCCGGGCATTACGCTAGCCTTGACGCTCGCTTTCAGTTGTCGAGTCCCATGGCTTTTTCATACCGCCTTTTAATCGTGCCTGTGTTGCTTTGCACCGTCTGGTCACCGCTGGTTTCGGCCTTTGACCTGACCACCCAGGGCACCGTCGCGAGCGCGTACGCCACCAGCAAGGTGACTTCCGCGCCCTTCGACAGAAAAGTGATAGTGGCCGCCCAGGACGACGCTGCCGCGTTTGTTGCCACTGACGGCCAATGGCGGGGCGCACGGCTGGAGTCAGCGCTGGATTATCTGCGCCGCAGCCAGCCAAGACTTAACGTCAGCGACCTTGAACTGGCGCAAGCAATTCTCGTCCAATAATCATCTTTGATTTCATCTTCTGTATTTGGAGTTATTCCATGCGTAGCCCGCTGATCGCCGCCACCCTTGGCCTGCTGCTGTTGGCCGACGTTGCCCAGGCGCAAACCCTGGTGGCCACCAGTAACATCATTGTTCGCGCCTCTGGCCGCACCATTGATTTCACCTCCGACACCACCACCTCCATCCGTGACTCCAAAGTCGTGCGCGAAGCCCACGATGACGCCGCCAGTTTCGTTGCCACCAACGGTGATATCCGTGGCGCTCGGTTGGAAGCTGCCTTCGACACCCTGCGCACACGCCTGCCGGAAGCCCGCGATGCCAGTGACCAGACCCTCGCAGAAGCAATCCTCGCACTGTGAGGCGAATCGCCGCCTGGCTCCTGGCCGGGGCTGTTCTGCTATGTGCCGGCGCGGCCCAGGCCAGCCTGCAGCTGCAGCTCAAGACCGAAGGCTTGAGCCCGGCTGAACAGCAGGCCAGCCAGGCGTTGCTCGACGAGGCGCTACGCTCGTTGCCGCCGCGCTTTATCGAGCAGTTGGACAGGCGCATCGATGTCGGCTGGACCGACAAAATGCCCGGAAACGCCTATGGGCAAGCTTCACTGGTGTCCGAGCTGGACCTCAACCGCAACCTGCTTGCCAGCCTGACCGATGGCAGCGCCGCCACCCAGAAAACCAATCGCCCCCACGGCACCGTGCGCCGGGAAATGCTCGCCACCGTGCTGCATGAACTGACGCATATCTATGACCGTGCGCGCCTGTGGTCCAAAGAAGACCGCACGCTGATCAATCGCTGCAGCCGCCAGAACAACCTCACCGGCCTGATCGGTCTGCCTGATCAATGCCGTGGCCAGAACGGCCGACGCTTTACCCTCAGCGATGACCCGCGCCTGCTGGACCTTGCCGGCTGGCCGCAATACGTCGGTCGCCGCGGCGAAAGGGAACAGACCAACCATCAGGTCGCCCGTAGCCCGGACATTTACGAAACCACCAGCCCGCTTGAGTTCGTGGCGGTCAACATGGAGTACTTTCTCCTTGACCCGAGCTACGCCTGCCGCCGCCCAGCGCTATTTCGTTATTACAAGGAACACTTCGGCTGGGCCCCGCCTGAACAAGACACTTGCGCCAGCACCTACGCGTTCTTGAACGCGGGCAACGATTTCGCCAAGACCCCGCTGGGCCAGGTTGACCCGGAGCGCGTCTACGAAATCGACTATTTGCTGGCCGAAGCCAACCAGAACCTGGTCAGCCGCTGGGGCCACAGCATGTTGCGCCTGGTGATCTGCGCGCCGGGCCGGCCACGCGGGCCGGATTGCCGGCTGGATCTGGACCAGCACCTGGTGTTGTCCTACCGCGCTTTCGTCGGTGACGTACAGCTGTCGAGCTGGGATGGCCTGGTCGGCAAATACCCGTCGCGATTATTTGTACTGCCGCTGGCACAAGTGATCGACGAGTACACCAAGACTGAGCTGCGCGGCCTGGCCTCAGTCCCGTTGAAGCTGACCCGCCAGGAAATCAACGACACCGTCGAGCATGCCGCCGAAATGCACTGGAGCTACGACGGCAACTACTTCTTTATCTCCAACAACTGCGCGGTGGAGAGCCTGAAACTGTTACGCAGCGGCAGCGCCAATCCGCAACTGACCGGCCTGGATAACATCACCCCCAACGGTTTGCTTGAGGTTCTAAGCGCCCGCGGCCTGGCCGACACCAGCGTACTGGACGACAAACGCAGGGCATTGCGCCTGGGTTATCACTTCGACTCCTTTCGCGAACGCTACCAGGCCATGTTCGATGTACTGCGCAAATACCTGCCGATCAAGCAAACCCAGGTCGAAGACTGGCTGTCTCTTAGTGCGCAGGAGCGTCGCCAGTGGTTTGCCCAGGCGGACCTGCGTACCAGCGCCGCGCTGTTGTTGCTCGAACAGGCTAGTTTTCGCAAACAGTTGATGCTGGCCCAGGACGAGGTCAAGCAACGCTACCTCGGCGCCCGCGAGCTTAAAAACGGCGGCATGGAAAAAGCCAACGCCACGCTGCAGCAGATCCTCGCCAACAGCGGCTTCCTCAGCCGCCCGGCCGAACTGCTGGGCAGCGGTGGCTACGGCCTGCCGCAACCGTCGGAAGCAAAACGCCTGGAATCGGAAAGCGCCGAGCGCCAGAAGCAGTTGCAATCGCTGACCGGCGAGCTGGATAAAGAGGTGAGGGCGCTACTGGATCCTTCCCGCGCCGCCGAAATTGCCGCGTGCGAAGCCAACCTCAAGCAGATCGGTGAACACCTGCGCACACTGCACAAAGCCGCCGGTGGCCTCGAACTGCCCTGAAAACCAAAAAGTAGGCACCATCCCATGTGGGAGCAGGCAAGCCAGCTCCCACAGTGTTCAATGTCACCTGAAGACCGTGTGTCTGCCCTCCATCGTCTGTTTCCACCAGCGAAAGCTGGCTGAAAGCTTTCGCGACTAGGATCACCTCCAACTGCCGGCAACAGACCGGCTGTACACAACAACAATGGTGATTCCCGATGTCCGTCCGTACCCGCCTGTTTGCCCCGACTCCCCCCGTACGCCTCGTGCCTTTCGTTCTGCGCTGACCCACCCGGTTCGCCATTCCCTAGCCGCGCTACGCCTGGAGTATTCCTATGCTGACTTTCCTTGGCTTTGCCATGGTCATCACGTTCATGTTCCTGATCATGACCAAGCGCCTGTCCGCGCTGATCGCCCTGATCATCGTGCCGATCCTGTTCGCCTTGTTCGGTGGTTTCGCCCCGAAGATCGGCCCGATGATGCTCGAAGGCATCACCAAGCTCGCGCCCACCGGCGTAATGCTGATGTTCGCCATCCTCTATTTTGCTCTGATGATCGACTCCGGCCTGTTCGACCCGGCCGTGCGCAAGATCCTCAAGATGGTCAAGGGCGACCCGCTCAAGGTTTCAGTCGGTACTGCGGTGCTGGCCCTGGTGGTGTCCCTTGATGGTGACGGTGCCACCACCTACATGATCTGCGTAGCCGCCATGCTGCCGCTGTACCAGCGCATCGGCATGAGCCCACGGATCATGGCCGGCTTGATCATCCTTGCCGGCGGCGTGATGAACATGACGCCCTGGGGCGGCCCGACGGCCCGGGCGGCCAGTGCATTGCACGTGGACCCATCGGACATTTTCGTGCCGATGATCCCAGCCATGGCCGCCGGCGTCGTGGCGATCCTGGCGATCGCCTACATGTACGGCAAACGCGAACGGGCGCGCCTGGGTGAACTTCACCTGATCGGCGATGAAGTCGACCACAGCGAAATCAGCGTGTCGCAATTCCCCGACGCCCGTCGTCCAAAGCTGATCTGGTTCAACGGCGCGCTGACGCTGGCCCTGATGTGCACACTGATCGCCGGCCTGTTGCCGCTGCCAGTGCTGTTTATGGTGGCGTTCAGCATCGCGATGATCGTCAACTACCCCTGCCTGCAACAGCAGAAAGACCGCGTCGCCGCCCACGCCGGCAGCGTCCTGGCGGTAGTGGGATTGATCTTCGCCGCCGGTATTTTCACCGGTATCCTGTCGGGCACCGGCATGGTCGATGCCATGTCCAAGAGCCTGCTGGCGGTGATTCCAGAAGCAATGGGCCCGTACCTTGCGGTGATCACAGCACTGGTGAGCATGCCGTTTACCTTCTTCATGTCCAACGACGCGTTCTATTATGGCGTGCTGCCGGTACTCGCCGAAGCAGCGAGCCACTACGGCATCACCGCCGTGGAAATGGCCCGTGCCTCCATCGTTGGCCAGCCTGTGCACTTGCTCAGCCCGCTGGTACCTTCGACCTACCTGTTGGTGGCCCTGGCCGGCATCGAGTTTGGCGATCACCAGCGCTTCACCCTGAAGTGGGCAGTGCTGGTTTGCCTGTGCATAATGGTCGCCGCATTGCTGATGGGGATTTTTCCGCTGTTCAGCACTCTATAATCTTACCCACTCACCCACCGCGCGGCGCTGCAGCTTGCGCGGTTAACACTTGCTCAAAGGAATACACATGGAATGGCTGACCAATCCGGAAATCTGGATTGCCTTCTTCACCCTGACGGCGCTCGAGATCGTCCTGGGTATCGATAACATCATCATGATTTCGATCCTGGTCAGCCGCATGCCCAAGCACATGCAGGCGCGTACCCGGATCTTCGGCCTGGCGCTGGCCATGGTCACCCGTATCCTGTTGCTGCTGTCGATCACGTGGGTCATGCAACTGACCGCCGATCTGTTCGTGGTCTTCGGCCAGGGCATTTCGGGTCGAGACCTGATCCTGTTCTTCGGCGGCCTGTTCCTGCTGTGGAAAAGCTCCCAGGAGATGTACCACGCCCTGGAAGGTGAAGACGAAACCCACGACGAGCCGAAGGGCGCCGGTGGCAAGTTCATCTACACCATCATCCAGATCGCGATCATCGACATCGTGTTCTCCCTGGACTCGGTGATCACCGCGGTCGGCATGGTCTCTCATGTGCCGGTCATGGTCGCTGCAATCATCGTGGCCGTACTGGTGATGATGCTGGCCGCTGGCAAGATCAGCGAATTCATCGACAAGCACCCGTCGCTGAAGATGCTCGCGCTGTCGTTCCTGCTGGTCGTGGGTACCGTGCTGATCGCCGAATCCTTCGATGTGCACGTGCCAAAAGGCTACGTTTACTTCGCCATGGCGTTCTCGCTGGCGGTAGAGGCGGTGAACATCAAGATGCGCACCGCCATTGCGAAAAAAAGGAAACAGCAGGATCCAGTGAAACTGCGCAAGGACGTTCCGGGTCAATAAGCTGATCCGCTGCTGAAAAGGGGCGTTCGCGCCCCTTTTTTCATATCCGCAGAAAACCGCTTCATGACAGTTTTGTTTCAATCCCCACTTTAGCTATGCGATGCTGGCGCAGAGCCTTTTCGCCAACTACAGCTTAAGTACAAGACGTAGAGCGGCACGCGGCACTTTTTACTGCTCCTGTTGGAGCGCACCCACACGGGGGGCCGAGCATGCTGACCTTGCTCAATCTGCTTTCCGCCGTGACCCTGCTGATCTGGGGCACGCACATCGTCCGTACCGGCATCCTGCGGGTCTACGGCTCCAACTTGCGCCAAGTCATCGGGCAGAACATGTCCAAGCGCTGGCTGGCGTTTATCGCCGGTATCCTGGTGACCGCCATGGTGCAGAGCAGCAACGCCACGGCGATGCTGGTGACCTCGTTTGTCGGCCAGGGCCTGATGGGGCTGATGCCCGCCCTGGCAACCATGCTCGGCGCCGACGTCGGTACGGCACTGATGGCGCGGGTGCTGACGTTTGACCTGTCCTGGCTGTCGCCGCTGCTGATTTTTCTCGGGGTGATTTTCTTCCTGTCGCGCAAACAGACACGGGCAGGGCAGTTGGGTCGGGTGGCGATCGGCCTCGGGCTGATCATCCTCGCACTGCAATTGATCGTCGAGGCCGCCGGGCCCATCACCCATGCCCAAGGCGTGAAAGTGCTGTTTGGCTCATTGACCGGCGACATCCTGCTCGACGCCTTGGTCGGCGCCTTGTTCGCGATGATTTCCTACTCCAGCCTGGCCGCCGTCCTATTGACGGCCACCCTTGCCGGCGCCGGCGTCATCGGCCTGCACGTGGCCATTGGCCTGGTGATCGGCGCCAACATCGGCAGCGGCGTACTGGCTTTTCTCAGCACCAGCATGCAAAACGCCGCCGGGCGCCAGGTGGCCCTGGGTAGCCTGTTGTACAAATTGATCGGCCTGTTGCTGATCATTCCGGTGCTCGACCCGCTGGTGCTGTGGATGGACGATCTGGACTACAGCGCGCAGGGCATGGTCATTACCTTCCACTTGCTCTACAACGTCAGCCGCTGCCTGATCCTGCTGCCCACCATTGGCCCGATGTCACGCCTGTGCGCCTGGCTGCTGCCCGAGCGTGAAGAACTCAACGGCAAAGCCAAGCCACGTCACCTGGACCCAACCGCGCTCACCACACCCAGCCTGGCGCTGGCCAACGCTGCTCGCGAGACCCTGCGCCTGGGCGATCTGATCGACAACATGCTCACCGCCATGCAGGAAGTACTGCGCGGCCAACAAACCACCATCACCCAGCAAATGCGCAGCCTCAGCGACGATGTCGAAGCACTGTACAGCGCGATCAAGCTTTACCTGGCGCAAATGCCCCGTGAAGACCTCAGTGAACAGGACAGTCGCCGCTGGGCCGAAATCATCGAGCTGTCGATAAACCTGAAGCTGGCCGGCGACCTGATCGAACGCATGCTGCGCAAAGTCCAGCAGCAAAAAACCTCACAGCGCCGCCAGTTTTCCGAAGTCGGCCTGGAAGAACTCAGCGGCCTGCACAGCCAGTTGATCGCCAACCTGCGCCTGGGCCTGTCGGTGTTCCTCAGTGCCGACCCGCACAGCGCTCGCCAATTGCTGCGTGAAAAACGCCGCTTCCGCGCCCAGGAACGCCGCCTGGCCCATGCCCACGTCAGCCGGCTGCAGCGCAAGATCGTACAGAGCCTGGAGACCAGTTCCCTGCACCTGGAGCTGATTGCCGACATGAAACGCCTGAACTCGTTGTTTTGCAGCAGCGCCTATGTGGTGCTGGAAACGTCCGACACGGGCGCGCTGTCCGCCGACGATATTGTCGACATCACGCATTCGCCCTGAACGTACAGTGGCCCGTGAAGTCAGTTAAAGCTGACCTCACTCGCCAGGAAGCTTGTTATGCGTCGCCTGTTAGTTGCGTGCCTGCTCATGGGCGCCGCCCACGCCTTTGCCTTTGACCGCCTGCAAGTCGAGGGCTACTCCTTGCCCAACGGCCTGCAATTGCTGCTCAAACCGGGCACCGAGCGCGGGCACGTAGCGATCCGCCTGGTGGTGGGCGTAGGCCTGGATGACTTCGCCTGTGAAGATAAAGAGCTGCCGCACCTGCTGGAGCACTTGCTGTTCAGCGGCATCGACGGCGGCGGCGAAGGCGAGCTCGAGGACCGTATGCAAGCCTTGGGCGGCGAATGGAACGCCTACACCAGCAATGCCGACACCACCTTTGTGATCGAGGCGCCCGCGCAGAACCAGCGCAAGGTGCTCGACCTGCTCCTGGCGATCATCACCCGTACCGAACTGACCGACGCCAACATCAATGACGCCAAGCGCGTCGTCGAACGCGAAGATGGCGGCCATTACTCCCGCCTGCAGCGCCTGCTGGACCGCCAGGACCTGGGCCACACCGCCAGCAATCAACTGGCCGTCGAGCTCGGGCTCAAATGCGCCGAACGCGCCGGGGTCGATCATCTGACGCGCGACCAGTTGGAGGCCCTGCGCAAGAACTGGTATGCCCCCAATAACATGACGCTGATCGTCGTCGGCGATCTCGACAAACTGCTGCCCGCCTACCTGGAACGCACCTATGGCCAACTCGATCCGGTCGAGCCGAGCGAGCATCCCACGCTGCCGCAGATCCAGCACGCCGCTGCCGGCCACCGTGAACTGATCCATGGCGGGGTCGGCAACAGCGCCAAATTGCACTGGCTGTTTCCCGAGCCGGTACTGGATGGCGGGCATGATGAAACCTACGACCTGCTCAAGGACTACCTCGACTGGGCGCTGTACCGACAACTGCGCCTCAAGCGCGGTTTGTCCTACGGCCCTTGGAGCGAGCGTGAAGTGCTCGGTGGCGTCGGCTTCCTCAGCCTGAATGCCGACCTTGAGCGCGAAAACCTCGCCGACGCCGAACAAGTGCTCCAAGACCTCAAGGCGCACTTGCTCAAGGATGGCCTCGACCCGGCGGTATTCGCGCGCCTGCAACAAGCCGCCATCGCGCGACAGGCCTGGGCCGTGCAGGGCAACAGCGCCTTGGCCGACTACTACTGGAGCGCTTTGGGTGACTACAACAACGGTCACTTCAGCGATCCGGTCAAACGCATCAAGGCCGTGAGCCTGGACCAGACCAACCGCGCCATGCGCCAGCTATTCCAGCAACCCGGCTACTGGCGCATCGAGAAACCATTACTGAGCTACGATGCGCTCAGCTGGATCGGCGCCGGCGTGCTTGGGCTGATCATCATTGCGTTGATCGGCGTGCGGGGTTATCGCAAACGGATAGCGTAATGACGCACCGGACACCGAGCCAAGACGATATTCTGTCTGGGATTTCTCCTACCAAATACTGCGAACCGCCGAATGCAAACCCTGACCCGCTTGATCACCCGCATTCTTGAATTGATGAAGCGCTACCCCGGGGTGATCGCGCTCGGCGGTTTCATTTCCGGCGTGGGCAGTTTCATCCTGGTGGACCGCCAACAAGGCATGGCCAGTTGGATCGCGGTGATCATGCTGGTGAGCTGGCTGTGGTTGATGCTGGAAAACAGCTTTACCCAGCTGTTCACCAAGCTCTTCAAGCGCGAAATCCCTGAACCGCTGTTGCGCTACGCGACCCAGATGATCCACCAGGAAAGCCTGTTTTTCGTGCTGCCGTTCTTTTTCATCACCACCGCATGGAACAGCGGCCAGTCGGTTTTCACCGGCCTGCTCGGGGCGGCTGCACTGGTGTCGATCGTCGACCCGCTTTACTACAAGTGGCTGGCACCCAAACGCTCGCTGTTCCTCGCGCTGCACACCTTTACCTTGTTCGCCGCGCTGCTCACTGCGCTGCCGATCATCCTGCACCTGACCACCGCCGAGAGTTATAAACTGGCGCTCGGCGTGGCCATGGCGTTGTCGATTCCGAGCCTGGCCGTGAGCCTGCCGCTGCGCAGCGTCAAAGGCTGGGCAATGCTGCTGGGGGTCACGGCTGCCATCGGCTGCGCCGGCTGGTTACTGCGCAGTTGGGTGCCGCCGGCCACCTTGTGGATGACCGAAGTGGCGATCAGCACTCAACTGCAAGACCGCACGCCCGGCGATGACCTTAAGGAAGTCACCGCCGCCCAACTGCGCAGTGGCGGGCTGTACGCCTACACCGCGATCAACGCCCCGCGCGGCCTGGATGAGCGGATCTACCACGTGTGGAAATTCAATGGCAAAGAGGTCGACCGCATCGCCCTGGATATCCACGGCGGGCGCAAGGAGGGCTACCGCGCCTGGACCCACAAGCAGAATTTCCCGGCCGACTCGGTGGGACGCTGGCAAGTACGCGTGTTGACCGAAGACGGCCAGGTGATCGGCGTGCTGCGCTTCAAAGTGACGGACACAGCACAAACGGACAATCCAAAGTAGCCAGGATCGTGCTATTACGTAGCCATTGTGGATAGCCAAACAAGCTCGGAGCTTATGACCACCAGCACGACGGCCGGCGCCGCCCACCTCGATACGTCCACCACCCCGCCACAGCTGCGGATTACGGGGGACTGGACGCTTGCCCACTATGCCAGCCTGAAGAAGCTGTCAGACAAGCTCGACGGCCAATATGACGCCGGCGCGCGCATCGACCTCAACGGCCTCGGCACCCTGGATACCGCCGGCGCCTCGCTGCTGGTGGAGTTGCTGGGGCCGACCCGCATCGAGCAATCGGCCGAACAGACCGACTGCAGCCTGTCTGCGGCTGACCGCGCGTTGCTCAAGACCGTCTACCGCTCCCTGAATGACTTTTGCGTGCCGGATAAAGCGCCGGAAGAAGCCACCGGCATTCAGGTGCTGGCGCGCATCGGCCGGGCGGTGGACACCGTGTGGCAAGACAGCAAGCAACTGCTGGGTTTTATCGGCCTCATCATCGAAACGTTGGCCCGCGGACTGTTGCGGCCCAAGCGCTGGCGTATCACGCCAATGGTTGCGCATATCGAACAGACCGGCCTCGACGCCGCGCCCATCGTGGCCTTGCTCACTTTTTTGGTGGGCGCGGTGGTGGCATTTCTCGGCGCGACGGTGCTCGAGAGCTTTGGCGCCACCATCTTCACCGTGGACCTGGTGGCGTTCTCGTTTTTGCGCGAATTCGGCGTACTGCTCACCGCTATCCTGATGGCCGGCCGCACTGCCAGTGCCTTTACCGCGCAGATCGGCTCGATGAAGGCCAACGAAGAAATCGACGCCATCCGCACCCTGGGCCTGGACCCCATAGAGTTGCTGGTACTGCCCCGCGTGCTGGCGCTGCTCGTAGCGCTGCCGATGCTGACCTTCCTGGCGATGCTCTCGGGGATCATCGGCGGCGGCGTGGTGTGCGCCGTAGCCCTGGATATTTCGCCGGCGATGTTTCTGTCGCTGCTGCACTCGGACATCGGCGTGCAGCACTTCGTGGTGGGCATGATCAAGGCGCCGATCTTCGCCTTCCTGATCGCGGCCATCGGCTGCCTGGAAGGCTTCAAGGTCAGCGGCAGCGCCGAGTCGGTCGGCGCTCACACCACCTCCAGCGTGGTGCAATCGATTTTTGTGGTGATCGTGCTGGATGCGGTGGCCGCGTTGTTCTTCATGGAGATGGGCTGGTGAGTCGCCTGCACCGAGCGCCCGCCGAGGCGGTGATTGAAGTGCGCGGCCTGTGCAATCGCTTTGGTAGCCAAAGCGTGCACGAACAGCTGGACCTGGATTTATACAAGGGCGAGATCCTGGCCGTGGTCGGCGGGTCCGGCAGCGGCAAGTCGGTACTGCTGCGCAGCATTGTCGGCCTGCGCCGGCCCAGTGAAGGCCAAGTGCGGGTGTTCGGCAAGAACCTGCCAAACCTTTCGGAACAGCAACGCTCGCTGATTGAACGACGCTTCGGCGTGCTGTTCCAGAAGGGCGCGCTGTTTTCCTCGCTGACCGTGACCGAGAACGTCGCGCTGCCGTTGATCGAACACGCCGGCTTAAGCCGCCGCGACGCCGAGCACTTGGCCGCGGTCAAACTGGCCCTGGCCGGGTTGCCGCTGTCGGCGGCGGACAAATACCCGGCCTCGCTGTCCGGCGGCATGATCAAGCGCGCCGCCCTGGCCCGCGCCCTGGCCCTGGACCCGGACATCCTGTTCCTCGACGAACCCACCGCCGGCCTCGATCCGATTGGCGCGGCGCAGTTCGACCAGTTGATCCTGACCCTGCGCGATGCGCTGGGCCTGAGTGTGTTCCTGGTCACTCACGACCTGGACACGCTATACACCATCACCGACCGCGTGGCGGTGCTGGCGCAGAAGAAAGTGCTGGTGGCCGGCGCCATCGACCTCGTCTCGCAAACGGACGACGCGTGGGTTCACGAATACTTCCACGGCCCCCGTGGCCGCGCGGCATTGGATGCCGCTCAATCGCTCAACGAGGTATGACATGGAAACCCGAGCCCATCATGTGATGATCGGTCTGTTCAGCGTGATCGTAGTGGTCGGCGCGCTGCTGTTCGGCCTGTGGCTGGCCAAGTCCAGCGTCGACAGCGCCTTCCAGGACTACGAAGTGATCTTCAACGAGGCGGTCAGTGGCCTGTCCCAGGGCAGCGCCGTGCAGTACAGCGGAATCAAGGTGGGCGACGTCACCAGCCTGCGCCTGGACCCCAAGGACCCGCGCCGCGTGCTGGCACGCATCCGCCTGGCCGGCCAGACGCCGATCAAGGAGGACACCCAGGCCAAACTGGCCCTGACGGGCATCACCGGCACCTCGATCATCCAGCTCAGCGGCGGCACACCGCAAAGCGCCGAGCTCAAGGGCAAGGACGGCAACTTGCCGCAGATCATTGCCTCGCCTTCGCCCATCGCGCGCCTGCTGAACAATAGCAACGACCTGATGACCAGCGTCAACCTGCTGCTGCACAACGCCAACGATATGTTCTCGGCACAGAATGTGGAGCGCATCAGCAACACCCTGGACCATCTTGAGCAAACCACGGGGGCGATTGCCGACCAACGCGGCGATATCAAGGTGGTGATGCAACAGCTGATGCAGGTGAGCAAGCAGGCCAGCGCAGCCCTGGAACAGACCACGGTCCTGATGCGCAACGCCAATGGCTTGCTCAACGAACAAGGTAAACAGGCCTTCGGCAGCGCCGAGCAAGCCATGAAATCCCTTGAACACAGCACAGCCACTATCAATACGTTGCTGACCGACAACAAAAGCTCGGTAAACAGTGGCCTGCAAGGCCTCAACGAACTGGCGCCGGCCGTGCGCGAACTGCGCGAAACCCTCGGTTCGCTGCGCGCCATCTCCCGCCGCCTGGAAGCCAACCCCAGCGGTTACCTGCTGGGCAGCGACAAGAACAAGGAGTTCACGCCATGAAGCGTGCTTACCCAATGATTGCCCTCGCGGCCCTGGCGCTGGTCAGTGCGTGCTCGATCCTGCCCAAGGCCGATCCTTCGGATGTATACCGTTTGGCCGCGTCTCCGACCGCGACCCAAGGCACAGCCGTGGCCTGGTCGTTGCGCGTGACCAAGCCGCAGGCCAGCGAGTTCCTCGACAGCCCACGCATTGCCGTGGTGCCCAACGGTAATCTGATCAGCAGCTATGCCAACGCACGCTGGAGCGATCCGTCGCCGGTGCTGTTGCGCAATCGCCTGCTGGATGGCTTTCAGCGCGACGGGCGGGTGACGCTGTTGAGTACCGATGACACCAACCTGCAGTCCGATTATGAACTTGGCGGGCAACTGCAGGCGTTCCAGAGTGAGTACCACGGCAGTACGGTGGAGGTGGTGATTCGCCTGGACGCGCGATTGGTGCGCGGCAGTGACCAGCGAATCGTTGCCAGCCGGCGGTTTGAGGTTAGACAACCGGCGGAGGATACCAAGGTGCCGGCCGTTGTCGCCGGGTTTGGGTTGGCGGGGGATCAGTTAAACAGGCAGGTGGTGGATTGGGTGGTGGCGCAGGGCAACAGTGCAGCGAAACGCTGAGGGCCTCTTCGCGGGCAAGCCCGCTCCCACATTTTTTTGATCTGTGAATACAATCGAATGTGGGAGCTGGCTTGCCTGCGATAGCGATTTGAGCCTCAGCCAAAGAACCAGTAGCACACCGCAATCGCCGCCACGACACCGGCAAACTCCGCCAGCAACGCACAGCCCACCGCATGCCTGGCCCGTTGGATGCCCACCGAACCAAAGTACACCGCCAATACATAAAAGGTGGTTTCGGTACTGCCCTGGATGGTTGCCGCGACCAATGCAGGGAAACTGTCCACGCCTTGGGTCTGCATGGTCTCGATCAGCATCGCCCGCGCCGCGCTGCCTGAGAACGGCTTGACCATCGCGGTCGGCAAGGCATCGACAAAGCGCGTATCCATGCCGGTCCAGGCCACCAAGTGGCGAATGCCTTCGAGGCCGAACTCCAGCGCCCCGGAAGCGCGCAACACGCCCACGGCGCACAGCATCGCCACCAGATACGGCAGCAGGTTCTTGGCAACATCGAAGCCTTCCTTGGCGCCTTCGACAAACGCCTCGTACACCTTGACCTTGCGCAACGCACCGATCACCAGGAACAGCATGATCAAGCCGAACAGCGTGAGGTTGCCCAGGATCGATGACAAACCCGCCAGCGCCGTGACGGACAGCGTCGCCAGCAATGCCATGAAGCCGCCGAGTATCAGCGCACCGGGCACCAGGTACGCCAGCACCACGGGATCCCACAGCCGCAGGCGCTGCATCAGCGCCACCGAGAGCAGGCCCACCAGGGTCGAGGCGCTGGTCGCCAACAGGATCGGCAGGAATACCAGGGTTGGATCGGGAGCGCCTTGCTGCGCGCGATACATGAAAATCGTCACCGGCAGCAGCGTCAGCGACGACGCGTTGAGCACCAGGAACAGGATCTGCGCATTGGTGGCGGTATTGGGGATGGGGTTGAGTTCCTGCAGCGCCTTCATGGCTTTGAGCCCGATGGGCGTCGCGGCGTTATCCAGGCCCAGGCCGTTGGCGGCGAAGTTGAGGGTGATCAGGCCGATGGCCGGGTGGCCGGCGGGCACCTCGGGCATCAGGCGGCGGAACAGCGGCCCGAGAGCCTTGGCCAACCAATCGACGATCCCGGCTTTTTCGGCGATGCGCAAAAAGCCCAGCCATAAGGTGAGGGTGCCGAACAGCAGCACCATGACTTCCACCGACAACTTGGCCATGGCGAAGATGCTTTCCACCATCGCCGCGAATATGCCGGCGTTACCGCCGACCAGCCATTGCGCCAGTGCCGACACCATTGCCACGACAAAGAAGCCAAGCCACAGGCCATTGAGCATCAGTTGAATCCCCCGAAGAATGGGGCGAATGATAGCGGGGCTGGCAGAAACGACAAACCCTGGAATTGTCCGGGGTTTGTTTCAGCGCGATTGCACTGTCAGCTGCGGGTGGCTTGGGCGGTCGGTAAGGCTTCCTTGCTGCGCCAGTGCGGCAGGGAATTCCAGTAGCGCTCGCCCTTGACGTCGTCGTACATGCCTTCCCAGCGGGAGATGACCAATACGGCCAGGGCGTTGCCGATCACGTTGAGCGCCGTACGCGCCATGTCCATGATGCGGTCGACACCAGCGATAAATGCCAGGCCTTCCAGCGGAATGCCCACGCTGCCCAAGGTCGCCAGCAGCACCACGAAGGACACGCCCGGTACGCCGGCGATGCCTTTGGAGGTGACCATCAGGGTCAGTACCAGCATCAGTTGCTGGCCGATCGACAGGTCGATGCCATACAGCTGGGCGATGAAGATTGCCGCGATGCTCTGGTACAGGGTCGAACCGTCGAGGTTGAATGAGTAACCGGTCGGTACCACAAAGCTGCAGATCGCTTTCGGTGCGCCGTAGGCTTCCATCTTCTCGATAACGCGCGGCAGCACGGTTTCGGAGCTGGCGGTGGAGTAAGCCAGTACGAGCTCATCCTTGAAGATGCGCATCAGCCGGATCACCGAGAAGCCGAACAGGCGGGCGATCAGGCCAAGGACCACGAAGGCGAAGAACAGGATGGCGACGTAAACCAGAATCACCAGCTTGGCCAGCGGCAGCAACGATGCAAAGCCGAAGTTGGCAACGGTCACGGCGATCAGTGCAAATACGCCGATCGGAGCGTACTTCATGATCATGTGAGTAACTTTGAACATGCTCTCGGACACGCCCTGGAACATCGTCACCAGCGGCTCGCGCAACTCAGGCTTGAGGCTCGATAAACCAAGGCCGAACAACACGGAGAAAAAGATGATCGGCAGCATTTCGCCACGGGCAACGGCGGCGAAGATATTCGAAGGGATCAGGTTGAGGATGGTTTCGATGAACGCATGCTCGTGCTGCACTTCTGCGGCGGTCGCCTGGTACTTGGAGATGTCGACGGTACCCAGGGTACTCATGTCGATGCCGGCGCCGGGGTGGAACAGATTGGCCAGCAGCAGGCCGACGACGATGGCGATAGTGGTGACTATTTCGAAGTAAAGGATGGTTTTGACGCCGATGCGCCCGAGTTTCTTCGCGTCACCGACACCGGCAATGCCGACGATCAGCGAGGAAATGACTATCGGGATCACGATCATTTTGATCAGGCGGATAAAGATATCGCCCGCCGGCTGCAACACATTGCTGATCCACCAGGCCTTTTCAGCGCTGAAATGGTTGAGCACGGCACCGATTGCGATCCCCAGCACCAAACCGATGAGGATCTGCCAGGCGAGGCTTAGCTTTGCCTTCTTCATGTCATTACCCTTACTTCAAGTGAACTTAAGGCAGATGCACCAGCTGCAACGCCCGGGGGCGAAAAAGTGAGTGCATGTGCCTCCATGGAAGGTCACCGCAGCGTGGCCGAAATGGCTTACTGGCAGGCGAAAAAAGCCGCAACTATTGCCATGCAAGGGAGCGCCGTCTAATGCCGTAAACGCCTACCCTATGCCGAATCGGCATGGTCTTTTCTCATAATAACTGTCCGAACGGTCAGTTCAAATGTGACATTTTGTCCGACAAACATGCCGTGAACCTGCCAAACCCGGCTCGCTCAGAGAATCAGGACGTCCAGGTACGGTTGGTGAAAAAACCAGAAGATTGAGTCGCTTAGGGTCAGAAACGTCCGATGGCCGCCGACAAATTTTATCGATAGATGGTCGACCCGAAACACCAAGAAATGGTTGGCCACGAGCAGAAATGGAATTCCAACTAAGGCAGGCATAAAGAAAGCAGATTTGAAACAGCGGCATAAGCCCTCCGCAGGTTCGACAAGCAAGAACTTGTGAACCTGCGTCGCAGCTTTTCGCCTGACCCGGCCCTTGCGCAGGCACTCCCTGTACCCGTAGGTCACGCCGATCCCGTTTGATCAGAGCAACCCGGCCCCCTGGTCATGCACCGCCCTTGGCGGGTGGTGCAAACAGAAAGAAGCGAGGGGCTTCTTTCTATGGACGCTGGCTCCGTGGGCGACAGATGCGCCGGACGGAACCTAGTACCAATTCGGATCTTTCTTCAACTGCTCCATCAGCAGCTTTTGCATGCCTTCATCCGGCTTGCCGATAAATCGGTAAGCCGCATGCCGCGTGGGTGACTTGTCCGCCGGCAAACCGGCAGGAACTTCCACCAACATGGCGTAGGCATCTTCCTTGTCGAGGCTGAAAGCTACGATCAGGCGCTTGTTCAGGCAGGTGTCCGCGGTTTCGCAGAGCGGCCCGACCAAGTACTCGTCGCCATCCTCTTGCACTGCGTTCATCTGCTCGGCCGTGCCCGACAGGTTCATCACCCATTCCGGCAGGCGCTCTTCTTTCTTCACCACGCCTTGCCAGGTCTCGCGGTATTGCGGGTCCGCGCTGAGCAATTCGTTGGCGCGCGATTGGCCGTCGTTGGCGGCCATCGCCAAGCCGCTGCCGCCCAGAAGCAGGGCGGCAGTAATGGCCTTGAAGGACAAAGTGGTCATTTTCAGCCTCGGCCGCGACGACCAAAGAAGAACGAAGCGATGAACATCACCAGGAAGACCACGAACAGAATTTTTGCGATACCCGTGGCGGTGCCGGCGATGCCACCGAAGCCCAGGACTGCAGCCACAATGGCGATGATCAGAAATGTGATTGCCCAACTCAACATGGTGATTCTCCTTAAACTTTTAATAGAGGTAACAGCGGTAGTGTCGTGCAGCCGCTCAACCCGAGCGGCCTGTGGTGCCTAGAACACCCAGCGTTCCTGGGATGGCAGTTCACTCAGGGAAGACTCCTGGTCAACCATCCGCAGTTGCGGGGCTGTTGCATCGGCAGCAACACTGCCAACGGAACGGAAATGGGTCTGGGTCACGGCCGGACGTTCGAACTGCGGAACCTGCTGCTGACTCTGCTGCCAATGCTGAAACTGCTGGCCGCCAATCAACGTGACCATCAGGGCCAGGCTGGCAAACAGACCTTGCTGCAAGCGCAGTGGCGATACACGCAGTTGGTTCAGGCTTTGGCGAGTCATGCTGCTGTTCTCCCGCATCTTGTTTATCGTTGAGGGAGATATTGCAGAGCGCATGCCAGGTTTTTATACAAATAAAAATCAATAAAATCAATTAGTTAAGTATTTCCAATCGACCACACACCCAGCATCCTGCACGATGCCCGCCTGGAAGCCGTGCGAAATGCACGATGGATTATCGAGTGGAAACCACAGGTCACGCTGGTGACGGCGCGGGACGACATGAAAATGCCATGAGGTAAGGCCTTTGTATGAGGCGATGCAGATACCTGTACGACACTGCTTTTTATCGATCAGAATGAACCATGCAACTTGCCCGATTATTCCGGGACTAAACACCATCATTTATAGTTAAGGAGCGCGGGACACATGGAATCAGCCAAGGAACTTCAAGGCCGTATTCTTTTAGTGGATGACGAATCCGCGATCCTTCGCACCTTCCGTTATTGCCTGGAAGATGAGGGCTACACCGTCGCGACCGCGAACAGCGCAGCCCAGGCCGATACCCTGATGCAACGCCAAGTGTTCGACCTGTGCTTCCTCGACCTTCGCCTGGGCGAGGACAACGGGCTGGATGTGCTGGCTCAAATGCGGATCCAAGCGCCGTGGATGCGCGTGGTGATTGTCACCGCGCATTCAGCGGTCGACACTGCCGTTGATGCGATTCAAGCAGGTGCCGCCGACTATCTGGTAAAACCGTGCAGCCCGGACCAACTGCGCCTCGCGACTGCCAAGCAGTTGGAAGTGCGCCAACTCTCCGCGCGCCTCGAAGCCCTTGAGGGCGCGGTACGCCAACCCAAGGACGGCCTCGATTCCCACAGCCCGTCGATGATGGTGGTGCTGGAAACCGCGCGCCAGGTCGCCGGAACGGACGCCAACATCCTGATCCTCGGCGAGTCCGGTACCGGTAAAGGTGAATTGGCCCGGGCCATTCACGGCTGGAGCAAGCGCTCGAAGAAATCCTGCGTGACTATTAACTGCCCGTCGCTGACCGCGGAGCTGATGGAAAGCGAGCTGTTCGGCCACAGCCGTGGTGCGTTTACCGGCGCCAGTGAAAGCACCTTGGGCCGCGTCAACCAAGCGGACGGCGGTACGCTGTTTCTCGACGAGATCGGCGACTTTCCGCTCACGTTGCAACCCAAGTTATTGCGTTTTATCCAGGACAAGGAATACGAACGCGTGGGTGACCCGGTCACTCGCCGGGCCGATGTCCGCATCCTGGCCGCCACCAACCTTAACCTGGAAGACATGGTGCGCGATGGTCGTTTTCGCGAGGATTTGCTGTATCGCCTGAACGTGATCACCTTGCACCTGCCACCGCTGCGCGAGCGCAGTGAAGACATCCTCACCTTGGCTGACCGCTTCCTGGCGCGCTTCGTCAAGGAATACGCCAGACCGGCGCGCGGCTTCAGTGATGAAGCACGCGAAGCGCTGCTCAACTACCGTTGGCCCGGCAATATCCGCGAGCTGCGCAACGTGGTGGAGCGCGCCAGCATCATTTGCCCCCAAGAGAAGGTAGAAATCAGTCACCTCGGGATGGCCGAGCAACCGACCAACAATGCGCCGCGTATCGGCGCGGCGCTGAGTCTGGACGAGTTGGAGAAAGCCCATATCGGCGCGGTGCTGGCCACCAGTGACACCCTGGACCAGGCGGCCCGCACGCTGGGTATCGATGCGTCGACCCTGTACCGCAAACGCAAACAGTACAACCTGTGAGCTGTACCCTATGAAGTTAGCGATGAAACTGCGCACTCGGTTGTTCCTGAGTATCTCAGCGCTGATCACCGTCGCCCTGTTGGGTCTGATCCTGGGCTTGGTCAGCGTCATGCAAATGGCCAAGACTCAGGAGTCCCTGATCCGCAGTAATTTCGTCACGCTGGAGCTCGGGCTGAAACTGCGCCAGAGCCTCGGCGACCAACTGATTCTGATGCTTGAAGAACACCCCGATCCAAAAGCACTGGAGGCCTCCAAGCGACAATACTTCGACTTGCTGGACCAAGGCATCGTCCACGAGCGGGAGGACGGCAGGATCAGCGGATTCAGCCGCGCGCGCGCCGATTATCTGAATTTTCTCAAAGCATTCGAAGAATCCAAGCCTGCCTCGTTGGTCAGCGGCAATAACGATCGCCTCACCGAAACGTTCAACGTGTTACGCAACGGCTTGATCACCGAGCATAAGCGCGCCCTGGAAACCATCAACACGAGCGAGCACAAATCCCGAGCCCGCGCTTTGCTGATCGCCGGGCTGCTGGGCTTGGTGGGGATCGCGGTATTGATCATTGGTTTTGTCACCGCCCATGGCATCGCTCGCCGTTTCGGCGCGCCGATCGAAGCGCTGGCCAAGGCGGCGGACAAGATCGGCCAAGGTGATTTCGAAGTGACGCTGCCGATTTCGTCGGCAGCGGAGATGAACCAACTGACACGCCGCTTCGGCATCATGGCCGAGGCGTTGCGCCAGCATCAGGCGACCAACGTCGATGAGCTGCTAGCCGGCCAACAGCGCCTGCAGGCCGTGCTCGACAGCATTGACGATGGCTTGTTGATGATTGACCGCCAAGGCCGTCTCGAGCACCTCAACCCGGTGGCCCAGCGCCAGTTGGGCTGGGACGAGGAGCGTCTCGGCCAAGGCCTTGGCGAGGCGCTGGCGCGTCCGGAACTGGACGACCAACTGCAACTGGTCCTGCGTGGTGGCAATCTGGAACGGGCACCGGACGACCTCGAGGTGGAAGTCGAAGGCGAACTGCGCCTGCTGACCTACAGCCTGACACCCGTGAGCCATACCCAGGGGCATATTCTCGGTGCGGTGATGGTGCTGCATGATGTCACCGAACAACGCGCCTTCGAGCGGGTGCGCAGCGAGTTCGTATTACGCGCCTCCCATGAGCTGCGCACCCCAGTCACCGGCATGCACATGGCGTTCGGGCTGTTCCGCGAACGCGCCAAGTTCCCTGCCGAGTCCCGTGAAGCGGACCTGCTGGATACGGTCAATGAAGAGATGCAGCGCCTGATGCAGTTGATCAACGACCTGCTCAACTTCTCGCGCTACCAGAACGGCCTGCAGAAACTCACGCTGGGCCCGTGCGACGTGACCGACCTGTTGGAGCATGCCCGTGCGCGCTTCGTTGAACCGGCAAACGCGCAAAACATCGAATTGCTGGTAGAAGCTCAACCCGACTTGCCCCGCCTATACGCAGACCAGGCACAACTGGAGCGGGTGCTCGACAACCTGTTGGGTAACGCCCTGCGCCACACAGCTGCGGGCGGGCAGATTCGCCTGCAAGCGCGCCGCCATGGCGAGCGCGTGATCGTCAGCGTCGAAGATAACGGCGAAGGCATCGCCTATGGGCAGCAGGGGCGGATCTTCGAACCGTTCGTGCAGGTGGGCCGCAAGAAAGGCGGCGCCGGCCTGGGCCTGGCGCTGTGCAAGGAGATCGTGCAATTGCACGGCGGCCGCATGGGCGTGTATTCACGGCCGGGGCAGGGCACTCAGTTCTATATGGCGTTGCCGCTCTAGCGCCGGTTCAAGGCACGCAGGATCGCGGCACTTTCCGCATCGGGCGTACCGTCAAACAGCGACGGCCGGAAATGCATCTGGAACGCCGCAATCACATGACGCGTGGCCACATCCAGCTCGCCGGTCTGGGGCGTCTGGTAGCCCAAGCGCGCCAATTCTTCCTGGAACCAACTGATGCTCGGCAGCGCGGTGGCATATTGCACCTGGAAACGTGCAACCGCTTGGGCATCTGGCCAAGCACCCAGCCCTTCAGCGGCAAGGCGCTTCCACGGGAACAAGGGACCTGGGTCCAGCTTGCGCAGCGGCGCGATATCACTGTGGCCAATGATGTTCTTCGGGTCGATGCCGTTGCGCTTGCTGATGTCCTTGAGCAACACCACCAGGGATTTCACCTGCGCTTCAGAATACGGATACCACAGGCGGCCAGTCGGCGTGTCCTTGTAGCCGGGGTTCACGATCTCGATACCGATGGAGCTGGAGTTGAGCCAGGTGCGGCCCATCCACTCGCTTTCGCCGGCGTGCCAGGCGCGCTGGCTCTCGTCCACCAACTTATAGATAGTGGCGTCGGCGTCATCGCCGATCAGGTAATGGCTGCTGACCTGTCCGTGGGTGAGCAAGGCCAGGGAGCGCTCCAGGTTGGTAGAGGTGTAATGGACAATCACGAACTGCACGCGGTTATCGTAATTGACCGAAGGATGATTGGTGTCCAGGCGCGGGCCGCTGGCGCAACCGGCAAGCAAAAGAACCACAAAGGCGACGTACAAGGATTTCATGGCGGAAGGCATTACACTGAAGACGATAATGCAACAGTGTAACGTACCGCCCGTGAACACGCGGTCAAATTACAAAATGGAACACTTTCAGGCGGCTTGAACCTGATTACGCCCCGCCGCCTTGGCCCGGTACAACGCCGTATCTGCGCGCTTGAGCGCCACGTCACTGCGCTCGCCCGGCTGGAACTGCGCCACGCCCATCGACACGGTGATCGTCACCGGCTCGCCCTTGAAGTGAAACGGGCACGCTTCAATGGCTGCGCGCAACGCCTCACCCGCCGCCAGCGCCTGCGTCAAGGACGAGTCAGGCATCAGCAGTACAAACTCTTCACCGCCAAAGCGCGCAATGAAGTCGCCGGGGCGCAGGCGCTTGTGCAGCACGTTGGCGATGATTTTCAGCACTTTGTCACCCGCCAGGTGACCGTAGCCATCGTTGATGCGCTTGAAGTGATCCAGGTCCAGCATCGCCAGCGACAGGCTGTTACCACGCTGGTGCCAGGCATTGACCTCCTGATCGAGGCGCTCGCTCCAGGCTGCGCGGTTCGGCAGACCGGTAAGCGGATCGATCAGGGCCTTCTGGCGTTGCACCTCCAGGTGCTCGCGGTAGCCTTGGGCTTCCTGTTCCATATTGGCAACGCGCTCGGCCAGGCCCTTCAGGCGCGCCGCCGTTTCCTGCTCACGCTGGTCGCGCTGCTGCTGATGCTCGTCCATGGTGCCCAGCAGGCCTTCCAAATGGCTTTCCAGTACGTGCTTGAGGCTGTCCAGGTCGGCGGCTTCCTGCACGCTGCTTTGCAGGCCGTCGACCTGTTCGCGGATTTGCGTGTCCAGCTCCCGGGCGGCGGAACGGCTATCGGCGTGACCGTCACTGGCAACCTGTAGATGCCCCTGGAACGCTTCGAGGCGCTCGTTAAGCTGCTTGAGGTAAGCCTCGAACTCATGCTGGCCGCTGTCGGTGATCGCCAGCATCAAGATGGCCAAGTCGTCGAGAATGGGCAGCAGCTCGTACCAGTTCAGCCCGTGGGCCAGGCGCTCACGCATGGCTTCGGCCTGGGGTCGATGGCGCTCAGGCAATGCCAGCTCGTCGAGCAAGCCGAGCAGGGTGTCTTCGATGTGCTTGGCCACGGAGCTGTAGGACGGCTCCGGCGAGTCGGGCAAGGAATAGGGGCCGTCCGAGTGCAATTCGTCGGGGTCGGACTCCTCGGCTTCCAGCACAGGCGGGAGCGACAGGCTGCCGATGACCGTCTCATCCAGTACTTCGACTGGCACTTCAGGCGTTTCGATAAAGGCCGCGAGAGCGCTTTGCGGCGCCGGTTCTTCTACCGCAGGTTCAGGTTCGACAGGTGCTACAGACGCGCCGACAGGGGCCGCCTGCACTGGGGCCTCATAGGCAAAAGTTTCACTGGCGCCTTGGGCAGCCTTTACGGGTGAAGCCGGCTCGGCTGCCGGGGCTACCGCTTCATGCTGCGGTGCGAAGGCGCGCAAGGCTTGCGTCAGCTCTTGCGATTGCTCGGGCGGTGCGGACTCGGCCGCAGGTTCAGCGGCAGGCCTGGCTACAGCCGCTTGCGGTACCGGGCCGGGCGAGGGCTCGATTGTCACCGCCTCGCTCGACACATCTTTGGTACCAAACAGACGCTGCAAAAGCCCCGGCCCTGGGCGCGTGGTTTCGCCGTCCGGCTCCAGGTTGTTCAGCGCCTGGCCTTGCAGGCCGCTCAGTTCGCTGAGCAACAAGGGCATCTCGCGCGCCTGGCCGACACGCCCGTCCAACTGTTTGGCGAACGTTTTCAGCGGCCGGGCGACCTCGCGGGGTAATGGCAGCTTTTGCAGCTGCGCAACTAGGGACGTCAGCGCAGTACTCATCTGGTCGATCCGGGTTTCGCGGCGCTGCTCCGAATCCAGCACGGCCTTTTCCAGGCGCGGCAGCAACGCGGCGAGGGCGGCGTCCATATCATCCGTACGCACGACGTCACGCATTTCCTTCATGCACTGGTCTACCGCCAGGTCGGTGCCTTCAGCGGCCAACGTGCTGCGCACCAGCCCGCGCCGCAGCAGGTCAAGGCGGGCGGCCCAGCGGCGTTCGAGCTTTTCTTGCTGCTCGATGCTTTTAAGGTATTTCTCTTTCCAGCGCTGGGCGTCGTCGCTCATGCAAGGGGCCCGCCGGTGCCTGGGCTTAACGCAGGCAACGCATCAGCCGTAAGCGAACCCGGCAGACGAATCTCTACCGCCACCGGCAGGTGGTCGGAGATGGGCTGCGCCAGCACCTGCACACTCTCAAGGGTGAGGGTAGGACTGAGCAGGATATGGTCAAGACAGCGCTGCGGGCGCCAGCTCGGGAACGTGGCCTCGGCTTGCGGCGCCAATAGCCCGAGGTCGCGCAACGGAGAATTGAGCAGCAGGTCGCTGGCGTGGGTGTTCATGTCGCCCATCAGCACCTGGTGTTTGTAATTGCCGATCAGCTCGCGGATGTAGGCCAACTGCATCGTGCGGGTGCGTGCACCCAACGCCAGATGCATCATCACCACGACCAGGGCCTCCGGGCCTTCGCCAAACCGCACAAGGATCGCACCTCGACCCTTGGGGCCAGGCAGCGGATGGTCTTCGATCGCGGAGGGTTTCAAGCGGCTGAGCACGCCATTGCTGTGCTGGGCCAGGCGCCCGAGGTTGCGATTGAGTTGCTGGTACCAATACGGGAAGGCGCCGAGCTGAGCCAGGTGTTCCACCTGGTTGATGTAACCGGAGCGCATGCTGCCGCCGTCGGCTTCCTGCAGCGCGACCAGGTCAAAGTCATGCAACAGGTTGCCGATCTTTTGCAGGTTGCCGGCACGCCCATTGTGAGGCAGCAAATGCTGCCAGCCACGGGTAAGGTAGTGCCGATACTTCTCGGTACTGATGCCTACTTGGATATTGAAGCTCAGCAGGCGCAGGCGGCTGTCCGGCGGCAGGCCTGTGGTTTCCAGGTGATGTTCGTTGACCTGCGGATCATGCAGGCCAACCACACGTTCGGTACCCCAGCGGCGCATGACGGGCCCCTTACTTGGCTGCGCGCTCTTTGGCGATCAGTTGGTCAGCAACGTTGAGGGTTGCCTCAGGACCACCGGTAGTACCCAGGTCGAAACGGTATTTGCCGTTGACGATCATGGTCGGTACGCCTTGCACGCCGTACTTCTGCGCCAGTTCCTTGGCCTGCTTGATCTGGCCCTGGATTGCGAAGGAGTTGAAGGTGGCCAGGAATTTGTCCTTGTCCACGCCCTGGGTGGCGACGAAGTCAGCCATTTCGTCCGGCTTGGTCAGGCGCTTGCCTTCCTTCTGGATAGCGTTGAACACGGCGTTGTGCACCTTGTGCTCCACACCCATGGCTTCCAGGGTCAGGAACAATTGGCCGTGGGCATCCCACGGGCCACCGAACATGGCCGGGATACGTTTGAAGTTCACATCCTTGGGCAGTTTCTCAACCCATGGGTTGATCGTCGGCTCAAAGGCGTAGCAATGCGGGCAGCCGTACCAGAACAGCTCCACCACTTCGATCTTGCCAGGCACCGAAACCGGAACCGGGTTGGCCAATTCGACATAGGTTTTACCGGCTTCAAGCGGCACGTCGGCAGCTTGTGCGGTCATGCCGAAGAGGCTGGCAGTGACGAGAGCGGCGCTGAGGATCAGATTACGCATGCTTTACTCCTGGACAAATAAAATCGCCTCACGCGACCTTTGTTGTGACAGGTCTACGCGGACATGAGTTCGTTAGTGTAACGGCACCGGCCACAAAAAAGGGCGGCCTGGGCCACCCTTTTTATGCTTGCATCACCGGATTAATCGAGTGTTAACGTTGCGTACACCTCAGTGCAGGCCCTGGATGTAGCTGGAGACCGCCGCGATGTCTTCATCACTGAGCTTGCGGGCGATGGTGCGCATGATCATCGCATCGCCATCGTTGGCTCGCCCGGCCTCTTCCTTGCGGAAATCGGTCAACTGTTTGGCGATGTAAGTGGCGTGCTGGCCACTCAGGTGAGGGAAGCCAGCAGCTGCGATACCGGCGCCGTTTGGCGAATGGCAACCGGTGCAGGCAGGCAGGCCTTTTTCCAGGTCGCCGCCGCGGAACAGTTTCTCGCCGCGAGCCACCAGTTTCGGATCGGCAGCTCCCACACTGCCTTTCTGGCTGGCGAAGTACGCCGCGATATCCGCCATGTCCTGATCGCTGGTATTGGTCAGCAAGCCCGTCATTTCCAGGACCGTACGCTTGCCGCTCTTGATATCCTGCATCTGCTTGGTCAGGTAACGCTCGCCCTGGCCGGCCAGTTTGGGGAAGTTCGGCGCCGGGCTGTTACCATCCGGCCCATGGCAAGCACCACAGACGGCGGCTTTCGCTTGACCGGCAGCGGCATCACCTTTAAGGGGGCCCTCTGCAGCGACGCCAGCGCCTGTGATGCCCAAGGTCAACAGCAGACTCACGATCAGTTTGTTCATCAGCTAATCCAACTACGGCTAAGGGGTTTAAGAGTTATCTACCGGGTTTACTCACCACCCACTCAACGATGGCCTGGTAATCCTCAGTACTGCAGTCCTTGCACAAAACCACGCGGCGGCATTGCCTTGAAACCCTGGGGCAACCACTTGATCATGTGTCGATCAATTCAGGGTTTGAGAGCGTTTTGCGTTCTAATGCGCAATAAAGGTCTTTCGCTCCCGTGAACCTCATCCTTCGCTGGGACAAAGCACACACAAAATCTGCGGCATTATATACTGGCGCTACTGAAACGGAAACGACACCGCTTGCCGCACCCTTTCTCGGCACCGCCCACATCGGAAAACTCATGCAACTCAAGAATCCCATCCTCGGCCTGTGCCAACAGTCCACGTTCATGCTCAGCGCCGCCAAAGTTGACCAATGCCCCGATGACGAAGGCTTTGAAGTCGCCTTTGCCGGTCGTTCCAACGCCGGTAAATCCAGCGCGCTGAACACCCTGACTCACGCCAGCCTGGCACGCACCTCAAAAACCCCGGGCCGCACACAGCTCCTCAACTTCTTCAAGCTAGACGATGATCGGCGTCTGGTCGACCTGCCGGGCTACGGTTATGCAAAAGTACCTATCCCGCTCAAGCTGCACTGGCAGCGTCACCTGGAGGCTTACCTGGGTGGCCGGGAGAGTTTGAAGGGTCTGATCCTGATGATGGACATCCGCCATCCGATGACCGACTTCGACCTGTTGATGCTCGATTGGGCCGTCGCCAGCGGCATGCCGATGCATATCCTGCTGACCAAGGCCGACAAGCTGACCTACGGCGCCGCGAAGAACACACTGCTCAAAGTACAGTCCGAAATTCGTAAAGGCTGGGGTGACGCGATCACTATCCAGCTGTTCTCGGCGCCAAAGCGCATGGGGCTGGAAGACGCTTACACCGTGCTGGCCGGCTGGATGGAATTGGCCGACAAAGGCGCGGAACTCGCGGAATAACTTTTGCGCAGGCAAAAAAAACCCCGGACTTCGTATGGGGAGGGGAAGTTCGGGGTTCAAGTTCCAGACCGCTAGGGCGGGGTCTGGATATCTGCCAACACTTAACACAACATAGGAGCATTGAAGGGCTTCACCACCCATTCAGTAACTCTGAGTAGCGGTTCACAGGTTAAGTTCCGGCAGGTTCAAAAACTATTGGAAATAACTGACGGACTGATCCTTGGCTAAAGCACCCTGCCACCCCGCGATGAGGTGGCAGAGCACCGGTGATCAGTGTGCTTCGTCCCAGTTATTACCCACGCCCACTTCCACCAGCAGCGGTACGTCCAACTGGGCTGCGGCGCTCATGTGCTCACGAATCTTCTCGCTGACGTCGGCCACCAAGTCTTCACGCACCTCCAGCACCAGTTCATCGTGCACCTGCAGGATAACCCTGGCATCCAGGCCCGACTCGGTGAGCCAGTCGTCCACCCGCACCATGGCTTTCTTGATGATGTCCGCCGCCGTGCCCTGCATCGGCGCGTTGATCGCGGTACGTTCTGCGGCCGCGCGCTCCTGCGGCTTGTTGGAGTGGATATCGGGCAGGTACAGCCTGCGCCCGAAGAAGGTTTCGACATAGCCCTGATCGGAAGCCTGGGCACGGGTGCGCTCCATGTACTCGCGAACCCCGGGATAGCGGGCGAAGTACACATCGATGTAAGCCTTGGCCGTCTTGGTGTCGACGCCGATGTCCTTGCCCAGCTTCTGCGCGCCCATCCCGTAGATCAACCCAAAGTTGATCGCCTTGGCGCTGCGGCGCTGGTCAGAGGTGACTTCGCCCAACTCGACCTTGAATACCTCGGCGGCCGTAGCCGTGTGCACATCGAGGTTGTGGCGGAACGCGTTCATCAGACCTTCGTCCTTGGACAGGTGCGCCATGATCCGCAGCTCGATCTGCGAATAGTCCGCCGCCAACAGCTTGTAACCCTTGGGCGCGATAAACGCCTGGCGGATCCGCCGCCCTTCGGCGGTGCGCACGGGGATATTCTGCAGGTTCGGGTCACTGGACGACAAACGCCCGGTTGCCGCCACGGCCTGGTGGTAGGAGGTATGAACCCGCCCGGTGCGCGGGTTGATCTGCTCCGGCAGGCGGTCGGTGTAGGTGCTTTTGAGCTTGCTCATGCTGCGGTACTGCATCAGCACCTTGGGCAGCGGATAGTCATCTTCGGCCAGCTTGGCCAGCACTTCTTCGGCGGTCGACGCCTGGCCCTTGCCGGTTTTCTTCAACACGGGCATGCCAAGCTTTTCGTACAGAATCGCGCCGAGCTGCTTGGGCGAACCCAGGTTGAACGCCTCGCCGGCGATCTCGAACGCCTGGCGCTCGAGTTCGACCATCTTGTTGCCCAGCTCGATGCTCTGGATACCCAACAGTTCCTTGTCAACCAGCGCACCCTGGCGTTCGATGCGCGCCAGCACCGGAACCAGCGGGATCTCGATGTCCGTCAGCACACTGGCCAGGCTCGGAATGGCCGCCAGTTGCGCGTGCAATGCCTGATGCAGGCGCAAGGTCACATCGGCATCCTCCGCCGCATAAGGCCCAGCCTGCTCCAGTGCGATCTGGTCGAAGGTCAGCTGCTTGGCGCCCTTGCCGGCGATGTCCTGGAAAGTGACGGTGTCATAGTCGAGGTATTTCTTGGCCAGGCTGTCCATGTCATGCCGGGTTGCGGTGGCGTTCAGCACATAGGACTCAAGCATGGTGTCGAAGGCGACGCCACGCAGGGTAATGCCCTGAGCCGGGTCGCCGCCGATGGCGCAGTTGGCCAGGATGTTCATGTCGAACTTGGCGTGCTGGCCGACCTTGAGCTTGGTCGGGTCTTCCAGCAGTGGCTTAAGGGCCAGCAACACCGTGTCGCGGTCCAACTGCTCCGGTGCACCGACGTAGGCATGGGCCAGCGGAACGTAGGCCGCTTCATGGGGCTGCACGGCGAAGGAAACCCCGACCAGCTGCGCCTTCTGGGCGTCGATCCCGGTGGTTTCGGTGTCGAAGGCAAATAATGTTGCGTCGTTGAGCTTCTTCAGCCAAAGGTCAAAAGTGGGTTGGTCGAGGATGGTGGTGTAGACAGTTTCCACAGCAACCGCCGCGACAGCCTCAACGACCGCTTCTGCCGCAGGCGCAACGGTCGGCGTCTTGAGCTCGATACGCTTGGCATCGCGCTGGATCTCATCGATCCAGCTCTTGAACTCCAGCAGGGTGTAAAGCTCCAGGAGTTTCTCGCGGTCCGGCTCGATCAGGTGCAAGTCGTCCAGGCCAACGTCCAGCGGCACATCGATCTTGATCGTTGCCAACTGATAGGAAAGGAACGCCATCTCCTTGTGCTCTTCAAGCTTGGCCGGCAACGTCTTGGCGCCGCGGATAGGCAGGGTCGGCACAATATCGAGCTGCTCGTAGAGCTCCTTGAGGCCGCCATTGACGCCAACCAACAAGCCGGACGCGGTTTTCGGGCCAATGCCAGGAACGCCCGGAATGTTATCGGACGAATCGCCCATCAACGCCAGATAGTCAATGATCTGCTCCGGAGCGACGCCGAATTTCTCCTTTACGCCCTCCACGTCCATCGCGCTACCGGTCATGGTGTTGACCAAGGTAATGTGCCCGTCCACCAGCTGCGCCATGTCTTTGTCACCGGTGGAAATCACCACGGGACGGTCGGCGGCCGCGCTGCTGCGGGCCAGGGTGCCGATCACGTCATCGGCCTCGACGCCTTCGACACACAGCAGTGGGAAGCCCAGGGCGATTACGCTCTGGTGCAAGGGCTCGATCTGCAGGCGCATGTCATCGGGCATGCTTGGGCGGTTGGCCTTGTATTCGGCGTACATGTCATCGCGAAAGGTCCCACCCTTGGCGTCGAACACCACCGCGAACGGGCTGTCCGGGTACTGCTTGCGCAGGCTCTTGAGCATGTTCAACACGCCCTTGACCGCGCCGGTGGGCAGGCCTTTGGAGGTGGTCAGCGGTGGCAATGCGTGAAAGGCGCGGTACAGATAAGAAGAACCGTCCACCAGGACGAGGGGTGCGTGGCTCATGAGCAGAATCAACCTTTTCGGCGGGTCAGGCGCTAGAATAGCCGGACCAATGACGACAAAGGGACAAGGTTATCATGCGTACATTCAATCGCCTGCTGTTGACCGGCTTGATCGCACTCGCTCCGATGGCTGCCATGGCGGCAGACGATGCACCTGGCGGTGACCCGGAAGTTACCATTCGCACGGAAGGCGACAAGACCATCCAGGAGTACCGCCAGAACGGTTTCCTGTACGCGATCAAGGTCACCCCGAAGGGTGCGCCACCTTATTTCCTGGTACGCGCGGACGGAACCGACGCGAACTTCATCCGCTCTGACCAGCCGGATATGCTGATCCCATCATGGAAGATCTTCGAATGGAAATGATTTCTTAACTTAAATTGGCGCCGCACACAGCGGCGCCCGTACTGGCAGTTTTAACTATGTCTGTGTTCACCCCCCTGGCTCGGCCCGAGCTGGAAACCTTTCTTGCCCCTTATGGGCTCGGCCGCCTGCTCGACTTCCAGGGGATTGCCGCCGGTAGCGAAAACACCAATTTCTTTATCAGCCTGGAGCAGGGCGAGTTCGTCCTGACCCTGGTTGAGCGTGGCCCGGTCGCGCAAATGCCGTTCTTCATCGAACTGCTCGACGTGCTCCACGACGCCGACCTGCCGGTGCCTTATGCCCTGCGCACCACCGATGGTACGGCCCTGCGCACGCTTGCAGGAAAACCGGCATTGCTGCAACCGCGCCTGGCCGGCAAGCACATCCAGGACGCCAATGCCCAGCACTGCGCCCAAGTGGGCAACCTGCTTGGCCATCTGCACCTGGCGACACAAGGCGATAAGGTGCTGGAACGCAAGACCGATCGCGGGCTGGACTGGATGCTCAGCGAAGGTGCACAACTGATTTCGCACTTGAACGATGCACAGCAGCGCCTGCTGCAGGCGGCATTGACGGAGATCCAGGCACACAAAGCCGACATCCTCGCTCTGCCGCGCGCCAACGTTCACGCCGACCTGTTCCGCGACAACGCGATGTTCGAAGGCACGCATCTCACCGGCTTGATCGATTTCTACAACGCCTGCTCCGGCCCGATGCTGTACGACGTGGCGATCGCCTTGAATGACTGGTGTTCGGATGCGCAGGGCGTGATTGACGGGCCGCGCGCCCGCGCGTTGCTGGGCGCTTATGCGGGCTTGCGGCCGTTCACCGCCAGGGAGGCCGAGCTGTGGCCGACGATGTTGCGCGTGGCGTGCGTGCGGTTCTGGTTGTCACGCCTGATCGCCGCCGAGTCATTTGCCGGGCAGGATGTATTGATCCATGACCCGGCGGAGTTCGAGCATCGGCTGATGCAGCGTCAGCAGGTTACAGTTCAACTGCCGTTCGCCCTCTAGAACTCAACTCGGTCAACCTACAGAAGCACAGTGGTTATGCGTTGATTGTCAGAGGGACTCCAGGCATCCGGCCAAGTCGTTACCCAACTTCTCCAGCAGTTGCTCGTAACCCTGAGCCGTAGCCGGCGTATACCCACCCAACGCATCCAGCTCCGCCAGCTTCACCGGCAGGCCAGCCACCAGCGTTTCAGCCAAACGCGGCCGCAACGGCGGTTCGCTGAACACGCAGGTCTTGCCCACTTCCTGCAATCGCGTGCGCATCGCCGCCACATGCTGGGCGCCGGGCTGTACTTCAGCGGCAACGCTGAACACGCCGGCATGCTTCAAACCGTAAGCGTCTTCGAAGTAATCGAAGGCTTCGTGAAACACGAAGTAAGGTTTGTCCTCGACCACCGCCAGGCGCTTCTTCAGGCGAGCGTCCAAGGCATCCAGGCGTTCATCGAAGGCCTTCGCGTTGCTCTGGTAACGTGCGGCATTGGTCGGGTCGGCCGCAGCCAGGTCAGCCGCGATCCGCGCGGCGATCACGCGAGCATTCACCGTCGACAGCCACAAGTGCGCGTCAACGCTGCCAGGACGATGATCGTGGTCATGTTCGTCCGCATCATCAGCGTGGGAGTGGTTATCTTCAGCGAAACGCCGCAACTTCATGCCCGGCAGGTCTTGCACCGCTATTGTCGCCGCCGTACGACCTTTGAGCACGCGCGGCAGGAAGGTTTCCATATCCGGACCGATCCAATACAGCAGGTCCACCGACTGCACGTGCCGTACGTCGGATGGACGCAGCGCGTAATTATGCGGCGATGCACCGGGAGGCAGCAGCACCTCAGGCACCGCTACACCGTCCTGCACAGCAGCGGCAATCAGCTGTAAGGGCTTGATGCTGGTCAGCACCTTGACCTCGGCCTGAGCAACGCCAGTTACGAACAAACTGGTGACAAATACGACAAAAACGGGAAAAAGTCGGGACACGATGACCACTCAATGGCGTAGGAACGGGTAACATAATAACGTCTCTATCAAATGTCTGTCGCCGCTCATGCCTAAAACACCGCTTGCCAGCCGTCCCCATGACCATTCTCACTGCGTGCATACCGCGCTGTCGGAAGCCGACACCCTCTGCGCGCAGAAGGGCTTGCGCCTGACTGCCTTGCGTCGCCGTGTGCTGGAACTGGTGTGGCAAAGCCACAAGCCGCTGGGCGCCTACGACATTCTGGGCGTACTCAGCGAGCAGGACGGCCGCCGCGCCGCGCCGCCGACCGTGTACCGCGCGCTGGACTTCCTGCTGGAAAACGGCCTGGTGCACCGCATCGCCTCGCTCAATGCCTTCGTTGGCTGCAACCACCCGGAACACGCGCACCAAGGCCAGTTCCTGATCTGCCGCGCGTGCCACGCCGCCATCGAGCTTGAACAGAAAATCATCAGCGACGCCATCATCCAGAGCGCTGCCGATGTCGGCTTCACGGTCGAAGGGCAAACGGTCGAAGTGGTCGGCCTGTGCTCGGGCTGCCAGGGGGCTTGATGAGCAACGCTTTAATCCGCCTGGAACAGGTCGGGGTCACGTTTGCCGGGCAAAACGTGCTGGATAACATCGCGCTGAGCGTGGAGCCTGGGCAGATCGTCACCCTGATCGGCCCCAATGGCGCCGGCAAGACCACCCTGGTGCGTGCCGTGCTCGGGCTGCTCAAGCCAGACACCGGCAGTGTGTGGCGCAAACCCAAGCTGCGCGTAGGGTATATGCCGCAGAAGCTGCATGTCGACCCGACGCTGCCACTGTCGGTATTGCGTTTCCTGCGCCTGGTGCCGGGCGTGGACCGCGCCCGCGCCCAGGCTGCGCTCAAGGAAGTCGGCGCCGAACAGGTGATCGACAGCCCGGTGCAAAGCATCTCCGGTGGCGAAATGCAGCGCGTGCTGCTGGCCCGCGCCCTGCTGCGCGAGCCGGAGTTGCTGGTGCTTGATGAACCCGTACAAGGCGTCGACGTGGCCGGCCAGGCCGAGTTGTACAGCCTGATCACCCGCCTGCGCGACCGCCATGGCTGCGGCGTGCTGATGGTGTCCCACGACCTGCACCTGGTGATGAGCACCACCGACCAGGTGGTGTGCCTCAACCGTCACGTCTGCTGCTCGGGACATCCGGAACAAGTCAGCGGCGACCCGGCGTTCGTCGAGCTGTTCGGCAAGAACGCGCAAAGCCTGGCGATTTATCACCACCATCACGACCACGCCCACGATCTGCATGGCGCCGTCGTGGATGACGCGTCTACCCCCCACGTTCATGGAGATAGCTGCAAGCATGGCTGATTTTCTGCTCTACGCCCTGCTGGCAGGCTTGGCTTTGGCGCTGGTGGCGGGCCCGCTGGGCTCGTTCGTGGTCTGGCGGCGCATGGCCTATTTTGGCGACACCTTGTCCCACGCCGCGCTGCTGGGCGTGGCCATGGGCTTCCTGCTGGACGTGAGCCCGACCATCGCCGTGACTGTGGGCTGCCTGCTCCTGGCGGTGTTGCTCGTGACCCTGCAACAGCGCCAGCCCTTGGCCTCCGACACCTTGCTGGGCATCCTGGCGCCGAGCACCCTGTCCCTGGGCCTGGTGGTGCTGAGCTTCATGCACGAAGTGCGCATCGACCTGATGGCCTACCTGTTCGGCGATCTGCTGGCGATCAGCCCGATCGATCTGGCCTGGATCCTCGGCGGCGCCGTGATCGTGCTGGTGTTGCTGGTCGCCCTCTGGCGTCCGCTGCTGGCAATCACCGTGCATGAAGAACTGGCGAGAGTGGAAGGCTTGCCCGTACCAGGCCTGCGCATGGCCCTGATGTTGCTGATCGCCGTGGTGATTGCTGTCGCGATGAAGATTGTCGGCGTATTGTTGATCACGTCGCTGTTGATCATCCCGGCCGCCGCCGCCCAACGCCACGCCCGTTCGCCGGAGCAAATGGCGATCGGCGCCAGCCTGCTGGGGATGCTTGCAGTGTGCGGGGGCCTGGCGCTGTCCTGGTTCAAAGATACGCCGGCAGGCCCATCGATCGTGGTCACAGCCGCCGCCCTGTTTCTGCTGAGTTTTGTCCTGCCCCGCCGAGGGGTGTAGACTTGCTCGCTTTTTGCGCAAATAGAGAGTCGCAGGAATGAAGCTGTTCACCTCCCGTTATCTGCTCCTTGCCGCATTTTCCCTGCTGCTGGGCGCCTGTCAAAGCACACCGCCCGCCGCGCCCGGGGCTGCGGACCCGCGTGCCGCGGCCATCGCGCAGCTGGAGCAAAACCTGGCCAGCAGTGAGCTGGCCACCGCCGAAGACCAACTCGCCGCGTTGCAGGCCCAGTCGCCCAACGACCCGACGCTGGAAAACTACCAGCGCCAGTTAGCGGAAGCCTATCTGCAGCGCAGCCAGATCGTGCTGCAAAAAGGGGATGTCAACGCCGCCGCAACGGCCCTGAGCCGCGCCCGCGCCTTGATGCCCAAGGCGCCGGCGCTGACCGGCGGCGTCAACAGCGCCATTACCCATGCCCGCAAAGTCGAACTGGATAACGCCGAGCAAGCCTTGAAGGCCGCCGAAGCCAAGCCCGCCGCCAAGGTCATCGACCCGGCAGCGCCCAGCACCACCGTGGCGTTGAACCTCACCGATATCCAGGCGTTGCGCCACCAACTGGATGCAATCGCCACCGATGTGGTGAATTACCAGTGCGACGTGAGCATCCAGGCGCCGCGCACCGAGGATTACCCGTGGTTGGCCACGTTGTTGACCAAACGGGTGAAGAAGATTGATTCGGAGTATGAGCTGAAGATCCACCGGCAGATCCTCAAGCATATTCCAGCGCAGGTTGTGCTGATTCCGCGTAAGGCAAACTGACGCCATTCGCGAGCAAGCCCGCTCCCACACTTGACCGATTTCCAACATGAGAATGCGGTCAAAATGTGGGAGCGGGCTTGCTCGCGAAGGCGGTTTAAGCCACAGCGCAAGACTTAAGCCGGAATCACCTTGGCCTTCGGCTCACGCTCCCAGACCCGATGCTGGGCAATCGCCGCGAAGAACGCCTTGAACGCCTTGGCATCGGCCCCCACGATCAACCCCGCATCCGCCTCCAGCTTCAGCAGATCCAGCAATGGCTTCACGTCACTGGCCACCGCAATCGCCTTCAGGTGCTTGTACGCCTCCAGCACGTAATGCAACGCCACGCCGTCACCGCTCAGCGCGTCCACCGAGGCTTTGCCGCCTGGGATAAACACCGCGTCGAAGGCAATCGATGGCATGCCTTCCATCGACGCATCCACTGGCAGCGCCTTTCCGTCCGCCGTGGTCACAGGCGCCGAGGTCGGCCCCAGCAACTTGGCATGCGCGCCCTCTGCCTCCAGTGCTTTTTTCAGCGCATCAATCGCCGCGCCATCCACGCCATTGGCGGCCAGGATCGCCACTTTGCGCGTCTTGATGTCGCCCGAAAGCAAATTCACCTGGCTCAAGGCCGGCGATTTTTTCACCGAGGTTTCGCGCACAGGCACCGTGCCTTTGGTCGGCGCGGGCAAGCCCAGGTTCTGCGCAACGCGCTTGGCCAGTTCCAGATCGATGTTGGCCAGGATCTCATTCACCTGGCGCGCACGGATATGCTCGCGCTCGACCTTGCCCAACTCAAAGCTGTAGGCGGCGATGATGTGCTCTTTCTCGTGATGGCTCATGCTGTTGAAAAACAGCGTGGCCTGGGAGAAATGGTCACCGAACGATTCACTGCGCTCGCGCACCTTATTCGCATCGATACGCTCATAGTAGGTCTCAAAACCACCGTCGGTCGGGCCCGCAGGCGTTTCCTTCGGCCAGCCGCCGTCAATGGAGTTCGGCTCGTAAGCGGCGCGACCCTTGTCGATCACGGTCCGATGCTGGGCATCGCGCTGATTGTTGTGGTTCGGCGCGACCGGACGATTGATCGGAATCTCATGGAAGTTCGGACCACCGAGACGACTGATCTGAGTGTCCGTGTACGAAAACAGACGGCCCTGCAGCAGCGGGTCATTGGTGAAGTCGATACCCGGTACGATATGGCCTGGGCAGAAGGCAACCTGCTCAACCTCGGCAAAGAAGTTGTCCGGGTTGCGGTTCAGCACCATCTTGCCCAGCGGGGTGATCGGCACCAGCTCTTCGGGGATGATCTTGGTCGGGTCGAGCAGGTCGAAGTCGAACTTGTGCTCGTCCTCTTCCGCGACGATTTGCACGCCCAATTCCCATTCCGGGTAATCGCCGCTTTCAATCGACTCCCACAGGTCGCGACGGTGGTAGTCGGTATCTTTACCGGCCAGCTTTTGCGCTTCGTCCCACACCAGCGAGCACGTGCCGACTTTAGGCCGCCAGTGGAACTTCACAAAGCTCGATTTGCCCTCGGTGTTGATCAAACGGAAGGTGTGCACGCCAAAGCCCTGCATGGCGCGCAGGCTTTTCGGAATGGCACGGTCGGACATCGCCCAGACCACCATGTGCGCCGACTCCGGCACCAGCGAGACAAAGTCCCAGAACGTATCGTGCGCCGATCCGCCGGTTGGAATCTCGTTGTGCGGTTCAGGCTTGACGGCGTGCACGAAGTCAGGAAATTTGATCGCGTCCTGAATGAAGAACACCGGCATGTTGTTGCCCACCAGGTCGAAGTTGCCTTCTTCGGTGAAGAACTTCACGGCAAAGCCACGCACGTCACGCACCGTATCGCCCGAACCGCGTGGGCCCTGCACGGTGGAGAAGCGCACAAACACCGGGGTTTTATGCTCCGGCGTACGCAGGAACCCGGCCTTGGTCAGCGCCGAATGATCTTCATAGCTCTGGAAGTAACCATGGGCGCCCGTACCGCGGGCATGCACGATGCGCTCCGGGATGCGTTCATGGTCAAAATGCGTGATCTTTTCCCGCATGATGAAGTCTTCCAGCAGCGACGGGCCGCGGGAGCCGACTTTCAGGGTGTTCTGGTTATCGGAAATCTTGACGCCCTGGTTGGTGCGCAGGGCCTGTCCGGTCGCGTCGGAACGGAATTCGTCCAAGGCCTGCAGCTTGGCGTTGGTGTTGCCACGGTCCAGGGTTTCGGTGCCCGCGAGTTCACTCTTCGGCGGGGTTCCTGGCTTCTCGGTACTCATCAGGTAAAACTCCTTGGTTTTAAATGGCCAGAGCGGTCCCCGGCTCGTTTGAGCAAACTCCCAGGCACGGCACCTGGAAAACGAGTTGCTTAAGTAGTGACTGATGAGGTTTTGGGCCGTTCCTTTTTTATGACCTTTGATCGCGTTATTGCCAAATCGCTGGGTGAATGCGAAATAAATGCTAAGAAACGCTAGTCGGACAGGCTAAAATGCGCGCCCGGCTAACCGCTGATCCCTTTTCAATGCGCCCCACAAGGTTCGCTACGTGATCGAGTTTCAAAACGTCCATAAAACCTACCGCGTCGCCGGTAAGGATATTCCCGCCCTGCATTCCACCAGCCTGCGCGTCGAGAACGGCCAGGTGTTTGGCCTGATTGGCCACTCGGGTGCGGGCAAAAGCACCCTGCTGCGCCTGATCAACCGCCTCGAAGAACCGAGCGGCGGCCAGATCACGGTGGACGGCGAAGAAGTCACCGCCCTGGACGCCAACGGTCTGCGCCGTTTTCGCCAGCAGGTCGGGATGATCTTCCAGCACTTCAACCTGCTGGCCTCCAAGACCGTCGCCGACAACGTCGCGCTACCCCTGACCCTGGCCGGCGAACTGTCGCGCAAGGACATCGACCTGCGCGTCGCCGAGCTGCTCGCCCGCGTCGGCCTGTCGGACCACGCGAGGAAGTACCCGGCGCAGTTGTCCGGTGGCCAGAAGCAGCGCGTCGGCATTGCCCGTGCCCTGGCGACCAAGCCCAAAATCCTGCTGTGCGACGAAGCCACCAGCGCCCTCGACCCGCAGACCACCGCCTCGGTGCTGCAACTGCTGGCCGAGATCAACCGCGAACTCAAGCTGACCATCGTGCTGATCACCCATGAAATGGACGTGATCCGCCGCGTCTGCGACCAGGTCGCGGTGATGGACGCCGGTGTGATAGTCGAGCAGGGCTCAGTGGCCGGGGTGTTCCTGCACCCCAAGCACCCGACCACCAAACGCTTCGTACAAGAAGCCGAGCAGGTCGATGAGGGCGAGCAACGCGATGACTTCGCCCACGTACCAGGCCGTATCGTGCGCCTGACGTTCCAGGGCGAAGCGACCTACGCGCCGTTGCTGGGTACCGTCGCCCGCGAAACGGGGGTGGACTACAGCATCCTCGCCGGTCGTATCGACCGCATCAAAGACATCCCCTACGGGCAACTGACCCTCGCCGTCACGGGTGGCGACATGGAAGCAGCCTTCGCGCGCTTCACCGCCGCTGACGTCCACATGGAGGTCCTGCGCTAATGGAAGTCCTGTTGAGTTTCTTCGCCAATATCGACTGGTCCGAAATCTGGCTCGCCACTGGCGACACCATGACGATGCTGTTCGGCTCGCTGTTCTTCACCGTGGTGCTGGGCCTGCCGCTGGGCGTGCTGCTGTTCCTGACCAGCCCGCGCCAGTTGTTCGAACAGAAGGGCCTGTACGCACTGCTGTCGCTGATTGTGAATATCCTGCGCTCGCTGCCGTTCATCATCCTGTTGATCGTGATGATCCCGTTCACCGTCCTGATCACTGGCACATCGCTGGGTGTCGCGGGTGCGATTCCACCGCTGGTCGTCGGTGCCACGCCGTTCTTCGCACGCCTGGTGGAAACCGCCCTGCGTGAAGTGGACCGCGGCATCATCGAGGCGACCCAATCCATGGGCGCCACCACCCGCCAGATCATCACCAACGCCTTGTTGCCCGAAGCCCGCCCCGGCATTTTCGCGGCGATTACCGTGACGGCGATTACACTGGTGTCCTACACGGCGATGGCCGGTGTGGTCGGTGCCGGCGGCCTGGGTGACCTGGCGATACGTTTCGGTTACCAGCGGTTCCAGACCGATGTGATGGTGGTCACCGTGGTGATGCTGTTGATCCTGGTGCAAATTCTGCAAACCGTCGGCGACAAGCTGGTGGTGCACTTTTCTCGAAAATAACGGCCATGGCCGGCCAAGCGCCGGCACATGCCCGAACAAGGAGCTTGTTGGATGAAAAAACTACTGGTTGCTTTCGCCGCCGTTGCCGCGTTCTCCGCCCACGCCGAGACCATCACGGTCGCCGCCTCGCCGGTGCCGCACGCGGAAATCCTCGAATTCGTGAAACCTGCGCTGGCCAAAGAGGGCGTGGACCTGCAAGTCAAAGTCTTCACCGACTACGTGCAGCCAAACGTGCAAGTGGCCGAAAAACGCCTGGACGCCAACTTCTTCCAGCACCAGCCGTACCTGGATGAGTTCAACAAGGCCAAGGGCACTCACCTGGTGAGCGTCGGCGCTGTACACCTGGAGCCCCTGGGCGCCTACTCCAGCAAGTACAAAAAGCTGGACGAGCTGCCAAGCGGCGCCAACGTGGTAATCCCGAACGACGCCACCAATGGCGGCCGCGCGCTGTTGCTGCTGGCCAAGAACGGCCTGATCACCCTGAAGGACCCGACTGACATCCTGTCGACCATCAAGGACATCACCGGTAACAGCAAAAACCTGAAATTCCGCGAACTGGAAGCCGCCACCTTGCCGCGCGTGCTGACCCAGGTCGACCTGGCGCTGATCAACACCAACTACGCGCTGGAAGCCAAGCTGGACCCGTCCAAGGATGCATTGGTCATCGAAGGCAACGACTCGCCTTACGTCAACATCCTGGTGACTCGCGAAGACAACAAGGATTCGGATGCATTGAAGAAGCTGGTTGCAGCGCTGCACACGCCTGAAGTGAAAGCCTTCATCCTCGAGAAGTACAAAGGCGCGATCCTGCCGGCGTTCTGATCGAAGCGGACGCAGAGCGTCCAGGGCGGCATTCCCACGCGGAGCGTGGGAACGATCAAACACTGAAGATCAAAAATGTGGGAGCGGGCTTGCTCGCGAATGCGGTGGATCAGTCGATATGTTTGGCGACTGACACTCCGCTTTCGCGAGCAAGCCCGCTCCCACATTTGCTTTGTGTTGCCTGTTACTGACGCTTTACCAACCCCGGCAATTGCGCCACCAGCTTCTGGCTGTTCAGCGGCGCACGAATAAACCCGCGCTGCGTCCCATCCGGCCCGATCAGCGCGAGGTTGCCGCTGTGGTCGACGGTGTAGTTGGGCTTGCTAGTGTCGGCGGGAATGAACGGTATGCTCACGGCATTCGAGACTTTTTGTACATCCTCCACATTCGCGCCGGTGAGGCCCTGGAACTGCGGATCGAAGTAGCCCAGGTACTGCTTGAGCTGGGTCGGCGTATCGCGGTTCGGGTCGACGCTCACCAGGACCACCTGCAACTTATCCACAACGTCCTTGGGCAGCTCGCTCTTGATCTGGCGCAGTTGGGCAAGGGTGGTGGGGCAGATATCCGGGCAGAAAGTGTAGCCGAAGAACAGCAGGCTCCACTTGCCTTTCAATTCGTTGACGAGCACCGGCTGGCCGTTCTGGTCTGTCATGGTCACCGGCGGCAATTGACGGCTTTGTGGCAGCAGGATGATGCCGGCGTCGATCAGCGCGGTGGGGTCGCCCTGGCCCTTGCCCGAGAGCACTTTGTTAACGGTCAGGCCCATGATCAATGCCACCAGGGCCACCAGGATGAAGACAGTCTTTTGAGTTCGAGTCATAGGTTCAACAGTAGGTAGTGATCTACGAGCAGGGCGATAAACAGCAGGAACAGGTACCAGATAGAGTACTTGAAGGTGTTGATCGCCGCGTGCGGCCGAGCACCACGGTACAACACCCAGGCCCATTGCAGAAAGCGCCCGCCCAATACCAGCGCGCACGCAAGGTAGAGCAAGCCGCTCATATGGATCACATAGGGCATAAGACTCACCGCCAATAGAACAAAGGTGTAAAGCAGGATGTGCACCTTGGTGTAGTGCTCGCCATGGGTGACCGGCAGCATCGGAATATCCGCCTTGGCGTATTCCTCCTTGCGGTGAATGGCCAGCGCCCAGAAGTGCGGCGGGGTCCAGGCAAAGATGATCAGCACCAGCAGCAAGGGTTCGGCGCTGACGTGGCCGGTAACGGCAACCCACCCCAACAACGGCGGCGCCGCGCCGGCCAGCCCGCCGATGACAATATTCTGCGGCGTCGCGCGCTTTAAAAAGCCGGTGTAGATCAGCGCGTAGCCCAGCAACGAAGCCAGGGTGAGCCATGCCGCCAGCGCATTGGTGAACGCCAGCAACAGCGCCAGCCCTGCAACAGCCAGAAACAATGCAAACGCCAACGCCGCCAGTGGTGAGACGCGCCCCTCTGCCAATGGCCGCTTATGGGTGCGCGCCATCATCGTGTCAATCCGTCGGTCCACCACGTGGTTGACCGCCGCCGCGCCGCCCGCACACAGGGCAATCCCCAGGTTGCCGAACACCAGCACCGTCCATGGCACGCCGGCACGGGTCGCCAGGAACATCCCCACCAAGGAAGTGATGAGCATCAGCACCACCACCTTCGGCTTGGTCAGCTCCAGGTAGTCACGCCAGATCGCCTGGCCGTGGCGCGCGCCGATCAGGGTCGCCATGGCATCTCTCCTTTAAGGGTCATCAGGCCCGACACCGGTTTGCGCGGGATAAATCGCCAAGCGAATGGCAGCGGCTTGCGCACCCGGACCAGGCTGGTGCGCGCGTGATAATTGACCAGCACCAGGCTCAGCAACAGCGCCGCGCCCCCGGCGTTATGCCCGACCGCCACCGGCAGCGGCAGGCCGAAATACACATTGCTCACACCCAGGCAGACTTGCGCGGCCAGGGCCATCAGCAGCAAACCCGCCAATCGCGTCATGCCGACCGCGCGCAGTTGCCATGCCAGGCCGAGCAGCACCAGGCTGACGATCACGGCGCCAGCGCGGTGGGTCAGGTGGATGGCGGTGCGCGCTTCGCTGTCCAATTGCCCGCCAAGGTAGTTGGGGCCGATGTGCTGGGTGAGGTGAAAGCCATTGGCGAAATCCGCAGCCGGCCACCAATCACCATGACACGTCGGCAAATCAACACAGGCCACCGCCGCATAATTGGAGCTGACCCAACCGCCGAGCGCAATCTGCGCGATCACCAGCACCAGCCCGGCGGTGGCCCAATATTGCAGACGCTTGGGCACGATCAATGCGGGCAACACCCCGGACAGGCGCAACGTCAGCAAAAACAGCAGGCTCAAGGTGGCAAAGCCGCCCAAAAGATGACCTGTCACCACCTGCGGCCACAGCTTCAACGTCACCGTCCACATGCCAAACGCCGCCTGGGCAACCACCACCGCCAGCACGAACAACGGCAGTTTCACCGGTTGGCCCGGATCACGCCGATGGCTCCAGGAACGCGCCGCCAGCAGCGCGATCAGTACACCCAGCGTGCCGGCAAAGTAGCGATGAATCATCTCGCTCCAGCCCTTGGCCGCTTCCACCGGTGTATCAGGAAAATGCAACTCGGCATGGGCCAGTTGGGCTTCACTTTGCGGCACGCTGATAAAACCGTAGCAGCCGGGCCAATCCGGGCAACCCAGGCCGGCGTGGGTCAAGCGGGTGTAGGCGCCGAGCAGCACGACGACCAGCGCCAGCAAGGTGGCAAACAATGCGAGGCGAAATCCGGGTTTGGCCATGACAATGCCCCTATCCGATGTTCGACAGTTTCAGCAAATGGCGCAGGTCGTTGAGCAAGTCCTTGCCCTTGACCGTGGCGTCGTAGCGCAACACCAGGTTGCCGTGGGGATCAACGATCCACAGCTGCGCATCGCCCGGCGCACTGGCATTTTTAGTGAACGTCGACAGGTCCAGCGGATAGCGCTGCAGTTGCGGGTATTCGGCCTTGAGCTTGGCGGCGTAATCGCTGCTGACGGGCTGCGCGCTGGCCAAGGCATGGCTGGCGCGCGAAGCATCGCGGCCCAGGCCGATCTGCAACTGGCGCGCGAGGTACACCAGTTGCCGGCAATCGGCGGCGCAGGCGGCGGGCGCGGTCACCAGCAACTGCCAACGCTGTTCGTCGGCCTGCACACCAATGTCGCCGCGAGTCTGGCCATTGCCGATCAGTTCGCCATGGTAGCTGCGGCCGTCCGGGACCCAGAATTGCAGCTTGTACATGAAGGTCGCCAGCGCCATCGGGCCGATGACCATCAGCAGGATCAGAATCAGCTGCCAACGGCCTTTGCGCCGGTCAGGCAGTTCAGATGTGTTGGGTGGACTCATGGCCGCTCCCATGGGGCTTCTCCTTTTTGTTGTGCCATCCGAGATAGAGATAAAGCGCCAGCAGGGCCAGCGACATGGCGAACCACTGCACGGCATACGCCAGGTGTTTTTCCGGCCCCATGGCCACAATGGGCCAAGTGGTTTCGTAGGTGCCGGGGCCGGCTTCGGCCCGCAGTTCATAGGCGAAACCGCTACGGCCCAGCTCAGCCCATAACGCGGCGGGGTGCAGTGCGGTCAGCAATCGCGGCCATTGCGCACCCGCCGGGTCGGCATGCAACTGAAAGGTTTCGCCGGGGGCGACGTACACCCAGGCCTGCAGATTCAACGGCTGTTCAGGGGTGCTGAAGACCGGCGGCGTGCGCCGATCCGGCCAGGGCAGCCAGCCGCGATTGAGCAACAGCCACAGGCCGCTGGCCTGGTCGTGGAAAGGTTGCAGCAATTCAACGCCCGCCCTGCCGTCGCGCATCCGATTGTCGAGCAGTACGCTGTGCTCGGCGTCGAATTGGCCGCGCAACTGCACGCGGCGAAAGGCCGGGTCAGTGATGTCATTGAGTTGCGCACTGTTGACCGGATCAGCCGCACGCCGCTCGGTATAACTGTCCACCAGCCGCCGTTTTTCATGACCACGGGACAGTTGCCAGAACCCCAGGCCGACCATCAGCGGCAGCAACACCAGCACGACCAGCGTGGGTGCGACCCCGGGACGAAAGCATTTCATGGCGCTGGCTATACTTGTTTTCATTGCCCGCCCATTTCCCCTAAGTGCCCATCAAGCCGGGAGCCTGACCATGCTCAAAGCAGCCATTGCCCTGATGCTGATCGCGACTGTCGTGAGCCTGTTCAGTGGCTTGTTTTTCCTGGTCAAGGACGAGGGCCACTCCAACCGCCTCGTCACGGCCTTGACCGTGCGTGTCGTGCTGGCCGTGATGACCCTGGCGTTGATCACCTGGGGTTTTTTCAGCGGCCAACTGGTTTCTCATGCGCCGTGGTGAGGCACCTCACAGCACATAGACGAAGAAAAACAGCCCGATCCACACCACATCCACAAAGTGCCAATACCAACTGGCCGCCTCGAAACCGAACTGGTGCTCGGCATCGAAGTGACCCTTGAGGATGCGCATCAGCATCACGAACAAAATGATCGTGCCGATGGTGACGTGAGCGCCGTGAAAGCCAGTGAGCATGAAGAAGGTGGCGCCGTAGACACCCGAGCCGAGGGTGAGCCCGAGCTCCTTGTAGGCATGGATATATTCCTCGGCCTGGAACCCGAGGAACGCCACGCCCAGCAGCACAGTGATTGCCAGCCAGAGTTTCAGCGCACCGCGATGGCCTTTGCGCAAGGCATGGTGGGCAAGGGTGATGGTTACACTGGAGCTCACCAGCAAAATGGTGTTCACCAGCGGCAGGCCCCACGGGCTGATGGTGCCCTTGGGTGCCGGATACAGTTTGGGATCAGGGTTATTCAACAACGGCCAGGCAAATTCGAAGTTCGGCCACAGCATGTGCGCGATGCCCTTGGGTCCTTCACCGGCCAACGCTGGCGCGGACAGGTGGCGTACGTAGAACAGCGCACCAAAGAACGCAATAAAGAACATCACTTCGGAAAAGATGAACCAGCTCATGCCCCAGCGGAACGAGCGGTCCATCTGCGAACTGTACAAACCGGCGCGGCTTTCCTTGATCACCGCACCAAACCAGCCAAACATCATGTACGCCAGCAGCAAGCCACCGGCGAAAAAGATCCAGGGGCCGTGGGATTCCGGGCGCAAAGCCTTCAAGTCGTTGAACCACAGGCCCAGGCCATACACGCTGATCAACAGGCCAAACGTGGCAATTATCGGCCATTTGCTTTGCGCTGGTACGTAGTACGTATCATGAGTCGACATGTATTCGCTCTCCTGATTGAGCGGGCAAACAGTAGCTAGCCCCCGGTGCGGACCGCCGCGGGCGGTTGGCGCGCAGTGATGTCAAACAGCGTGTACGCCAGGGTCAGATGCTTCACATCCTTGGGCACGTCGCGGTCGACGATGAAGCGCACCGGCATTTCGATGCGCTCGCCTGGCTGCAGCACTTGCTGGGTAAAGCAAAAGCACTCGGTCTTGTGGAAATACATCGCCGCTTCGGCCGGGGAAATGCTCGGTACCGCCTGGGCGGTCATGGCCTTGTCGGTGGGGTTGAAGGCCACGAACAGCATCTCGGTGACCGCGCCGGGATTGACTACCACTTCATCGGCCTTGGCGTGAAATTCCCAGACCATGTCGATGGCGTTGGTGGACAGGAACTGCACGCGCACCTGGCGCGACGGGTCCACCACCTGGGAGCCCTCGTACTGCCCGGCCGTCTTGCCGTTGATGCCGAACGCCTTGCACATCACGTCGTAGATCGGCACCAGGGCGAAGCCAAAGGCGAACATCGCCAGCACCAGGATCAGCAGGCGAGTGACCAAGCGCTTGAGGGGCACGGAGTCAGCCATGGCGTAGCGCTCGCTTTTGACTTTCTGTGGGAGCTGGCTTGCCTGCGATGAGGCCCTGGCAGCCGATAGAGTCGGCGCCTGATACACCGCTATCGCAGGCAAGCCAGCTCCCACAGGGGGCTTGCGGCGTCAGGTTCATTTAACCTCCGGCGGCGTAGTGAAGGTGTGGTACGGCGCCGGCGAGGGCACGCTCCACTCCAGGCCTTCGGCGCCATCCCAGGGTTTGGCCGGTGCCGGCGTACCGCCGCGGATGCACTTGATCACGATAAACAGGAAGAATATCTGCGTAGCGCCAAACATGAAGGCACCAATCGAGGACACCATGTTGAAGTCGGCGAACTGCAGGTTGTAGTCCGGCACCCGGCGCGGCATGCCCGCCAGCCCGACAAAGTGCATCGGGAAAAACGCCATGTTCATGCCCACGAAAGACAGCCAGAAGTGCAACTTGCCCAGGGTTTCGTCGTACATGTGGCCGGTCCACTTCGGCAACCAGTAGTAGGCCGAGGCGAAGATGCCGAAGATCGCGCCGGGCACCAGTACGTAATGGAAGTGCGCCACCACAAAGTAGGTGTCGTGGTACTGGAAGTCCGCCGGGGCAATCGCAAGCATCAGCCCGGAGAAGCCGCCGATGGTGAACAGGATCACGAACGCCACGGCAAACAGCATCGGCGTTTCGAACGTCAGCGAGCCTTGCCACATGGTGCTGACCCAGTTGAACACCTTTACCCCGGTCGGCACGGCGATCAGCAGCGTGGCGTACATGAAGAACAGCTCGCCCACCAATGGAATACCCACCACGAACATGTGGTGCGCCCACACGATGAACGACAGGAACGCGATGCTCGCCGTGGCGTAGACCATCGAGGTGTAGCCAAACAGCGGCTTGCGCGAAAAAGTCGGGATGATCGAACTGACGGCGCCGAAGGCCGGCAGGATCATGATGTACACCTCGGGGTGGCCGAAGAACCAGAACACATGCTGGAACAGCACCGGGTCACCGCCGCCGGACGCACTGAAAAAGCTGGTGCCGAAGTGGATATCCATCAGCATCATGGTCACGCAACCGGCCAGTACCGGCATCACCGCGATCAGCAGGAACGCGGTGATCAGCCAGGTCCAGACGAACAGCGGCATTTTCATCAACGTCATACCCGGCGCGCGCAGGTTGAGGATGGTGGCGACCACGTTGATCGCGCCCATGATCGAACTGATGCCCATCAAGTGAATGGCGAAGATAAAGAACGTTACGCTTTCCGGCGCGTAGGTGGTGGACAGCGGCGCGTAGAACGTCCAGCCGAAATTCGGCCCGCCACCGGGGCTGAACAGCGTCGAGACCAGCAGCAGGAAGGCAGCCGGCAGCAGCCAGAAGCTGAAGTTGTTCATGCGCGGCAGGGCCATGTCCGGCGCGCCGATCATCAGCGGGATCATCCAGTTGGCCAGGCCGACAAACGCCGGCATCACCGCGCCGAACACCATGATCAGGCCGTGCATGGTGGTCATCTGGTTGAAGAACGCCGGCTCCACGATCTGCAGGCCCGGCTGGAACAGTTCGGCACGGATCACCATGGCGAACGAACCGCCGAGCAGGAACATGGCGAAGGCGAACCACAAGTACATGGTGCCAATGTCTTTGTGGTTGGTGGTCAGCACCCAGCGCATCAACCCCTTGGCGGGGCCATGGGCATGGTCGGCGTGACCATGGTCATCGATCACAGCGCTCATGGCCGTTCTCCTGCAAGCGAGTGGGCGGGGCGGGTCGAGGTAAATGCCATGAAGTCGTTCATTGGCTTTGCGCCTGCTTGATGGCCAGCACGTCTTTGGGCGTGACCATGTCGCCTTTGTTATTGCCCCAGGCGTTGCGCTCGTAGGTCACCACGGCGGCGATGTCCACTTCCGAGAGCTGCTTGCCGAAGGCCGCCATCGCGGTGCCAGGCTTGCCGTTGTAGACGATGTTCAGGTGATCGGCCGCGGGCCCGGTGGCGATTTTCGAGCCCTTGAGCGCCGGGAACATCGGCGGCAGGCCCTGGCCTTCAGCCTGGTGGCAGGCCACACAGGTGGTGTGGTAGACCTTGTCGCCACGCGCTACCAGCTCTTCAAGCGTCCACTCCTTGGAGGTCAGCTCCTTGAGCTTGGCGGCCTCTTGCTTGCGCTCGCCGAGCCAGGTGTCGTAGTCGGCCCTGGACTTGACCTCGACCACGATGGGCATGAAACCGTGGTCCTTGCCGCACAGTTCGGCGCACTGGCCGCGGTAGATGCCGGGCTTCTCGACACGGGTCCAGGCCTCGTTGACGAAGCCGGGAATGGCGTCGCGCTTGACCGCAAACGCCGGCACCCACCACGAATGGATTACGTCGGCGGCCGTCACCAGAAAGCGCACCTTGGCTCCCACCGGCAGCACCAACGGCTGGTCAACTTCCAGCAGGTAATGTTCGCCCTTGGTCGCCTGGTTACGAATCTGTTCGGCGGGCGTGGCCAGGTTGCTGAAGAATTCCACGTCCTGACCCAGGTATTTGTAATGCCATTTCCACTGGTAACCGGTGACCTGGATATCGATATCCGATTCACTGCTGTCGTAGATATTGATCAGGGTCTTGGTCGCGGGGATGGCCATCGCAACCAGAATCAACAACGGCACCACGGTCCAGAGGATTTCCACGGTGGTGCTCTCGTGGAACTTGGCCGCGACCTGGCCGGTGGAGCGGCGGTGAAGGATCATCGACCAGAACATCGCGCCAAACACGATGACGCCGATCACCACACAGATCCAGAAAATGGTCATGTGCAGGTCGAACACTGCGTGACTGACCTCGGTGGCCCCTGGCGCCATATTCGTTGTCCAGGCGGCATGGGCCTGGCCGAATACCGACGACAACAGGAGGCCCATCCAAACGTGTGGATGTCGCATCATTGCGGGTTCCCCTTATCGTTCTTGTTATCCCGCCGGTTTGCACCTGCGTCGAAGGGAGCGGCTTCCATAGTGCCTACAACCGCTTAGCCTTGCCTGCTTATGCAGTCTGGCGTCATCAGCTAATCGCCTACAAATCCGAGTATAGACAGGCTCTGCAACCCCGCAATGTGTAGGGGCAAATGAAGCGGAAATGATCGGCCCGAGCCAACAAAACCGGGAGCGGAATCGTTTATTCGGCAAACGATGGCAATTCGATATAACGGCGATGCATAACCATGAAATAATTATGACAAATGCGTCTGAGGCCCTCGTATAAACGAGCTACCTTAACTTCTCCCTTTTCCTACACCTGCAATCATTGGAGCCTTCATGAACACCGCCGCATTGCGCGAGCAGATTTCCCGTGCCCATCAACACGAAACCAGCACGGGCCAGCTTGCCCAGCAACTGGAAAAACAATTGCCGCACCTGCATTCGGCCATTTCCCTGGCTGACGGTGATCGCAACATGGTCATGACGCGCTTTGTTACCGCCTACATCGATCTCGTCCCGGATTTGCTGGACGCCGCCAACGACGTGGCCCGCGAAGCCGGTATCGAAAGCCAGATCAAGCCGGTGCTGAAGATCGCCGAGCATTTCTTCCTGCAGCCACCCGCCATCCTGGCCGGCCATGAAGGGCTCGACGGCCTGCTGGACGAGGCCTATCTGGCCCACCGCTTGGTGGAAGAGGTCAACGATCTGTACATCAAGCACTTCGGCCAGCCGTTGATTCCGGCGGACACCACGGTGGCCAATGTCATTGCCCATCGACTGATCGGCGAAGCCTTCGCCAACCAGCTGGATGAAGCGGTGCACCACGCGGTGGATGAAATGCTCAACGATGAGAGCTTTGCGCTGGAGTCGGTCGAGGTCTATCGCGAAAAGCTCAAGAGTCCGCAAACGGAAGCCGCCTGGAAGCGCTGGCCGTGCCTGTCGCGGCAGTTGGGGGTTGAATTGGCGTTGGATCAGCCTGCCTGATTTTCCGTACCGATAGAGATCAAATGTGGGAGCGGGCTTGCTCGCGAATGCGGCGGTTCAGTTGATACATCTGTGACTGACAAACCGCATTCGCGAGCAAGCCCGCTCCCACATTTCGATCCGGTTTCGTCAGCCAGCCGAGGCTGCCGAACCTATCCCCGTCGTCATGCGAATCCGCCCTTCCAATCGCCGCTTCAACCCACGCGCTTCGATGACCAGCTTGGAGCCTTTGGCCGCGTTGGCGCGCCCCCATTCTTCCAGCAGTTCCAGGCAAGAATGGTCGATATAGCTCAGGTTGCTCAGGGGCACGTGCAAGGTCGTTCCTGCCGGCACCGTCGCCAGCACCTGGGTCAGCGCGGGCACTTTCAGGAAGGTAGCCGCCCCCGTCAGGCGCAACTCCATTTCAGCCTCCTGCGGCAGGTCGATCAGGCTGACTTTCAGCCTCGATGCCTTAAACGCCAGCTTGACCAACGTCAACCCGAAGCCCACCAGCACGCCGGTCAGTAGGTCGGTGAAGATGATCGCCAACGCCGTGGCAGCGTAGGTAAACATCGGCATCCGCCCGTAGCGGCCCAGTGCCTTGAACGCCTTGATGTCCACCAGCTTGATCCCGGTGTACACCAACACGCCCGCCAGGCTCGCCACCGGAATGCTTTGCAGCACACTCGACAGCAGCAGCACGAACGCCAGCAACCACAACCCGTGGAACATTGCCGACAAACGCGTGGTGGCACCGGCCTGCACGTTGGCCGAGCTGCGCACGATCACACCCGTCATCGGCAAAGCGCCAACCAGCCCGCAAAGCATGTTGCCTACACCTTGAGCGGATAATTCCTTGTCGAAATCAGAACGCTGACCGCTGTGCATGCGATCGACCGCCGCGGCGGACAGCAGGGTTTCGGCACTGGCGATAAACGCCACGGCGAACGCGGCGATCAACAGTTGCGGATCGGCGAGGTTCAGCAAGTCGCTGGGGCGCAGCCAATCAATGGCATCGGCGAGGTTTTCCGGGACTTCCACGCGCTTGACCTGCAACGCCAGCACCAGGCTGACTACGGTGGTCAGGCCCACACCCAACAAGGCACCCGGTACAAAGCGCAGACCTTGCGGACGAAACTTATCCCATACGTACATCACCAGCATCGTCGACAAACCGAGCAGTCCCGCCTGCCAGCCCAGGCCACCGCCCAGGGCCGGAATCGCGTCAGCCAAAGCCGCCGGGAAACCTACCAGGTTATCCAGCCCGGAAGGCTTGGGTGCGCCGTCGAGCATCACGTGGATCTGCGACAGCACAATCAACACGCCGATCCCCGCCAGCATGCCATACACCACGGCTGGGGCCGTGACACGGAACCAGCAGCCCAAGCGCAAACGCCCGGCAACCAGTTGCAGGAAACCCGCCAGCAACAGAATCGGCCCAAGCATCAGCATGCCGTGCTGGCGCACCAGCTCAAACACCAGCACCGCCAGACCCGCAGCCGGGCCGCTGACCTGCAGCGGCGAACCCGCCAGCCAACCTACCACCAGGCCACCGATGATGCCGGTGATCAGCCCCTTGGCCGGCGGCATGCCCGAAGCGATCGCGATACCCATGCACAGGGGCAGGGCGACCAGAAAAACAACCACGGAAGCCAGCAGCTCCCGTGGCAATACAGCTTTCAATTGAGCAGCACGCATAATGGCTCTCCCGAGGCATTTGCCGGGCGCGGTAAAGCCTGGCTGCGTCCATGGCAGCCACCGCTTTACCCGGCAGGGAAGTGTTTTAGAAGCGCGCTTTAGGCGTCGCGCAAGGGATCGGCCCGTCGCCGCCCAGCGGTCGGAACGCCGACTGGTCCGCGTCAAAGGCTCTGATTTCGCTGGTCTCGATGTTGTAGATCCAACCATGGATGAACAACTGACCATTGGCCATGCGTGACGCCACGGAAGGGTGGGTGCGCAAATGTTGCAACTGGGCGATGACGTTTTCTTCGGTCAGCACCTTCATGCTCTCGCCTTCGCTTGCGCAGTCGCAGTTGTCGTGCACCATGGTCTTGGCGACCTCGGCATGCCGCAGCCAGGCCTTGACCGTCGGCATTTTCTCCAGGCTGTCGGGGTTGAGTACGGCGCGCATCGCGCCGCAATCGGAGTGGCCGCAGACAATGATGTGCTGTACGCCCAAGGCGAGCACCGCATACTCGATGGCAGTGGAAACACCACCGTTCATCTGGCCGTAGGGCGGTACCACGTTACCGACGTTACGCGTCACGAACAGGTCGCCCGGGGAGCTTTGGGTGATCAGCTCGGGCACGATGCGCGAGTCGGCGCAGGTAATGAACATCGCCCGTGGGCTTTGGGCCGTGGCGAGTTTCTTGAAGAGTTCTTCCTGCTGGGGGAAGACGTCATGATGGAAATGCAAAAAACCGTCAACGATGTGCTTAAGCGCTGCATCGGCGGTTTCCGCCACCTGAGGGGTCGAAGCCGACGCAGCCAACGGCTGTTTATCCTGGTCACTCATAATTCATCCTCTTGATTAATGCAGGGGGAGTGTTCAGGGCAATTCGACGCCCGGTCAGTGCAATAGTTGTAAATGCCAAAAACCGGGGCGCCGACTCATCAGTCACTCGCTGAACAAGGTAACCACCGAAACTTAACTCAAACTGAATGAACCGCTCTAGATCGGGGGTTTCAGTGATGTCAAAACGCGACTATTCCTACAAGGACTTCGCGTTTCGCCTTTTCAGTCTACAACAAAGCCATCTGCCTGCCCGGTGGGCAAAACGCCGTGCAATCCAGATTGAAGCCTTCCCGCCGATTCAGCCCCAGGCGCTTGATCGCCTTGCTGAACCGCTGGGCCAGCAGATCGGCAAACGGCCCTTCGCCACGCATGCGCACGCCGAAGCGGCTGTCGTAGACCTCACCACCGCGCACCTGGCGTACCAGGCTCATCACATGGGCCGCCCGTTGCGGGTAATGCGCTGTCAGCCACTCCTCGAACAGCGGCGCCACCTCCAGCGGCAGGCGCAGCATCATGTACGCTGCGCTTTGCGCGCCGGCGGCATGGGCTTCGGTCAGCAGGCTCTCCAGCTCACTGTCGTTGATCATCGGGATCATCGGCGAGCACAGCACACCCACAGGGATACCCGCTTCGCGCATCACCCGGATAGCCCGCAACCGCGCCTTGGGCGCCGCCGCGCGGGGTTCCAGGATGCGCTTGAGCTCATCGTCCAGGCTGGTGAGGCTGATCATCACGGCCACCAGACGCTGGCGCGCCAGTTCAGTCAGCAGATCAAGATCACGCAGGATCAGCGAGCCCTTGGTAATGATGGTCACCGGATGCCGGTAGCGCAGCAGCACTTCAAGGGTTTGCCGGGTGATCCGGTACTCGCGCTCGATCGGCTGATAGGGGTCGGTGTTGGAGCCCAGGTTGATCGGGGCGCACACATAGCCGGGTTTGGATAACTGCTGTTCCAGCACATCGGCGGCGTTACTCTTGGCGATCAACCTGGTTTCGAAATCGAGCCCCGGCGACATGTCCCAATAGGCATGGCTGGGCCGCGCATAGCAGTAGATGCAGCCATGTTCGCAGCCCCGGTAGGGGTTGATCGAGCGATCGAACGGCAGGTCCGGCGAGTTGTTACGGGTGATGATGGTCTTGGCCGTTTCGATACGTACCTCGGTGCCCTGGGTCGGCGGCACTTCCTGATGCCAGCCGTCATCCTCGGCCACGCTGACCGTAGGCGCAAAGCGGTTGTGCAGGTTGGTGGCCGTGCCCCGGCCACGGGGCGGCAGCGGAGTAGACATGAAAACGCCTCGATACTGTTTTTATATACAGTACCGAGGCACAAGGTTTCTGACCAGTGCCGTTTGGCGGTCAGGCACGCGTCAATGCTTTTGCGTGACTTGGCCCAGGTCATCGCCGGAGGTGGTGTGCATATCGTTGTCGCGCAGGGCCTTCACATCGCCGGCGGTCACGGGCGCGCCCCGGTTGCCCCAACTGCCCCGGATGAAACTGACGACATCCGCCACTTCTTGGTCCGACAGACGCCAGGCAAATGCCGGCATGGTGAAGGGCGACGGCGCCGCGTGGGTAGCCGGCAGGGTGCCGCCGTTCAACACGATGTTGATCAGCGACGTGGCGTCCGCCGTCTGCAGCACCGGGTTGCCCGCCAGCGCCGGGAATACCCGCGTGTAGCCATGGCCGTCGGTACGATGGCAAGCCGCGCAGTTATCGATATACACCGAGGCTCCGCGCTGGCGGTCATCGCCTTTCCACAAGGCGTCTGCGACTTGCTTGTCGTACTGGTGCGGCTGGTCCTTTGGATCTACCGCCGGCAGGCTCTTGAGGTAACGGGCGATAGCTGTCAGATCGTTTTCCGACATGTACTGCATGCTGTGGACGACAACATCGCTCATGCCGCCAAACACGGCGCTGCGATCACTGCGCCCGGTCTTGAGAAATTGCACCAATTGTTCCTCGCTCCAACCGCCGAGGCCGTCCTTGTGGTCGCCGCGCAGGCTCTTGGCAATCCAGCCTTCCAGCGGCGCGCTGCCAGACAGGAACGCGTTGCCGTCCGTGGCGCTCAGGGCTTTTTCCTGCATGGTCAGGGCCCGTGGCGTATGGCACGCGCCGCAGTGGCCGAGGCCTTCGACCAGGTAAGCGCCACGGCTGAGCACCGGGTCGGCATTGGCCGGTGCCAGGTAATCCGCAACCTCGGGCGCGAACATCCAGCGCCACGCCGCCAAGGGCCAACGCATGCTCAGGGGCCACGGAATATCGCTGTCCTTGTTTTCCTGGGCGACCGGCTCAACGCCCTTCATGAAGTACGCATACAGCGCTTGCATGTCGCTTTCGCTGACACGCGCGTAAGACGGGTAGGGCATCGCCGGGTAAAGCGTACTGCCGCTCTTGGCGACGCCATGGCGCACGGCCTTGTCGAAGTCTTCGAAGCTGTAGTCGCCCAGGCCAGTCTTGTCCGGAGTGATGTTGGTGGAGTAGATCACGCCGATCGGGGTTTCCATCGGCAGGCCGCCGGCGAAGGGCTTGCCGCCCTTGGCCGTGTGGCAGGCCACGCAGTCACCGGCGCGGGCCAGGTATTCGCCCTGCTTGACCAGGTCGGTTTCGGCGGCGCTCACCGAGCAACTGCTGAGCAACGCCAGGGAGGCGGCGAAGGTCGCGATAACAAGTGCTTTCATGGTCATCGCTCCTTATGCCTGAACCAGTGGGCCGGGGTTTTTCAGGTACTGCTCACGAATCGCCCGGGCCGACCAATAGGTCAGCGCCGCCACCAGGCCGGTCGGGTTGTAGCCCAAGCCTTGTGGGAAAGCGGATGCACCTGGGACGAACACGTTGTGCACATCCCAGCATTGCAGGTAGCGGTTCAAGGCACTGGTTTTCGGGTCGATACCCATGATCGCGCCGCCGTTGAGGTGGGTGGTCTGGTACGACGCGGTGTTGAAATGCTCACCGACCTTCTTGCCGAGCAAGGCAATGGCCTTGGGGTTCATCGCTTCGGCGACCTTGCTCATTTTCTCGACCATGAAGCGGTTCATCTTGATGTCGTTTTCCTGCCAGTCGAACGTCATCCGCAGCAACGGCAGGCCGTAGGCATCGCGATAAACCGGGTCCAGATCCAGGTAGTTGCCTCGGTAGGACTGATGCGCGCCGTGGGCATCCATCGACACTTGGTGGGTGTAGTAATCGGCGGTGGCGCGCTTCCAGGCGCTGCCCCAGGCTGGCGTGCCCGGAGGGTTGGACGTACCGGCAATCGGCCGGCTGCCGGCCTGGTTGACCCACATCGGCGAGCCGCCCACAAAGCCATGGGGCCCGTGGTCGAAGTTGTCGGCGTTGAAGTCATCGATGGCCACACCATTGCCGCCCGCACCGATGAAGTTGTTGGTGTGGGTGTCTTTGTCGAAGAAGGCCTTGATGGTGGCCATGTTCTGGTAGGCGAAGTTCCTGCCCACCACCCCCTCATTGGTAATCGGGTCGTAGGGCTTGCCGATCCCGGACAACAGCATCAGCCGCACATTATGGAACTGGAAGGCACCCAGGATGACCAGGTCCGCCGGCTGTTCGCATTCGCGCCCCTGGGCGTCGATATAGGTCACGCCGGTGGCCTTGCTCCCGCTGCTGTCGAGGTTGACCTTGAGCACGTGGGAATTGGCTCGCAGCTCGAAGTTCGGCACCTGGCGCAACGCTGGCAAGATGTTCACATTCGGCGAGGCCTTGGAATACATGTAGCACACGTAGCCACTGCAGAAACCGCAGAAGTTACACGGGCCCATCTGCGCACCGTAGGGGTTGGTGTAGGGCCCCGAGGTATTGGCTGAGGGCAAGTTGTAGGGTTTGTAACCGACCTCGGCCGCCGCTTTCTGGAACAGCTGTGCGGAGACGGTGTTTTTCTGCGAGGCCAGCGGAAACGGGTTGGAACGATCCGGCGCATAGGGGTTGCCGCCACGGCCTTCGCCGACTAATTGGCCTTTCACGGTCCAGGCTTGGCCGGAGGTGCCGAAGACTTTTTCGGCGTAGTCGAAAAACGGCTCCAGCTCTTCATAACTGACACCGAAGTCCTGGATGGTCATGTCTTTGGGAATGAAGTGTTTGCCGTAGCGCTCTTCGTAGTGGCTGCGCATGCGCAACTCAATCGGATCGACACGAAAATGCACGCCGGACCAGTGCAGCCCCGCGCCGCCGACGCCATTGCCTGGCAAAAACGCGCCCAACTGACGGTTCGGCAGTGCAACATCATTCACGCTGTGGCGAATGGTCACCGTTTCCTTGGAAATGTCCTGGAAAAGTTTTTTGCGCACGCTGTAGGTCAATTCGTCGATGACCTGGGGATAGCTGCCGTCCGGGTACGTGTCCTGCATCGGGCCACGTTCCAGCGCCAGCACGTTAAGGCCCGCTTCCGTCAGCTCTTTGGCCATGATCGCGCCGGTCCAGCCGAAACCTACGATCACCGCGTCTACTTTCTTCATGATGGTCGCCACGTTTATGCCCTCTCGCCGCGCATGGAAACAGCCGGGAAGGGGTAAGGCTCGTTACGTTCCACCCAGTCCATGAAGTCGGCGCGGGCGCCGGGGAAGCCGATCATGGTCCAGCCGACCATGCCTTTGTTGCCACCGTGGATTGGGTCGCAGAAGAAGCCTTCCTTGGTGTTTTGCAGCAGCAGGTTGAAGAACATCTTTGGCGGCACGGCATCGAAATGTGCGCCCAGCTCACCACCGCCAGCCTCCAGGCGACGCAGCATGTCGTCTCGGGTAGCGCTGTCTTGCGCGGCAAAAGCTTTACCGTTGAACGCCTTCGACCATGCATCCGTCGCGGCAATGCCCAGGCGATAAATGTCCTTGGGCACCAATTTGCTCTGCCAGCCCATTTCCGGCGGTGCATCGGCATTGAAGGGGCCTTGCATGAACCACAGGGCGCCGCTGGCGTAAGGGGTGTGCATCTGGCGGTCGATGTATTCCGGCGCACCCGCTTCCAGGGCGCCTGGGCCTTGGGCGTCAGCGGGGATCAAGCGCTCGACGGCGGCGTTGATGAAAGCCCATTCCTCAGCCGTGAAGTAAGTCGGCTCGTAAGCTTTGTCGCTCACGTCAGGCTTGGCTGGCGCGGCCTGGGCCGGCTCAGGCGTCGCCATCAGCATCGAGCCAGCCAGGCCCGTGCTGGCAACCGTGACCACCGGGATCAAGGTCAAGGATTTGCGCAGAAAGTCACGCCGGGGGTTGTCTTGATCTTGATCAGACATGGTGGCACCTCATCATGTGGTCACGGATTTATCAGCGGCTTCTAGTGAGCGGCTTGGGTTTTTGCAATCAATGGATACAAATGATAGCAGGCTAACGATGAGGGGGAGCGATTCAGCGACCTAAGTCGAATAAAGCCGGGAAAAAAAGTGGGAGCTGGCTGATCGTTCCCACGCAGGGCGTGGGAACGATCATCAGGTACTGATGAGGGGAAGGCTTTAGTCTTTTTTCAGCTTGGGGTTCGGGAAAAACTGCACGGCCTGGATTTTTGGGTCCGCCGGCGCTTTGAGCGCCGAGGTGTTGACCCGCGTACCCAATTCCTTGGGCACCGACAGGCCTTGGTCATTGAGCGTGTCGGTATAACCGCAGGCCACGCATTCACGGTGCGGCACGTTGTCTTCGGTCCACATCTTGAGCTTGTCCGGCTCGCTGCACGCGGGGCACACAGCCCCGGCGATAAATTGCTTTTTGGTGATCACAGGCCCTTCACTCATGCTGCCGCGTCCTCACTCAGGCCGCTGTGGCGCAAGAGTGCGTCAATCGACGGCGCACGTCCGCGGAAGTCGACGAACAGCACCATCGGCGCCTGGGAACCGCCACGCGCCAGGATGGCTTCGCGGAAAGCACGGCCGGTCTCGGCGTTGAGTACGCCGTCTTCTTCAAACTTGGAAAAGGCATCCGCCGACAGCACTTCGGCCCATTTGTAGCTGTAGTAACCGGCCGCATAACCACCGGCGAAGATATGCGCAAAGCTGTTGGGGAAGCGGTTGTAGGCCGGCGGACGCATCACCGAGACTTCGTCGCGCACGCCTTCGAGCACTTGCGCCACGCTGCGGCCGTCGCCGTGGGTGGCGTGCAGTTCAAAGTCGAACAGCGAGAATTCCAGCTGGCGCACCATCATCAGGCCGGATTGGAAGTTCTTCGCCGCGAGCATTTTTTCCAGCAGGTCCTGGGGCAGCGGCTCACCGGTTTCATAGTGGCCGGAGATCAGCGCCAGGCCTTCAGGCTCCCAGCACCAGTTCTCCATGAACTGGCTCGGCAACTCCACCGCATCCCAGGCCACGCCGTTGATGCCGGACACGCCCGCGTGTTCGACACGGGTCAGCAGGTGATGCAAGCCGTGGCCGAACTCGTGGAACAGCGTCGTCACTTCATCGTGGGTCAGCAGGGCAGGCTTGCCGCTGTCGGCCGGGGTGAAGTTGCACACCAGATTGGCCACCGGGCTCTGCAGCACGCCGTCGACGGTGCGACGACGGTCGCGGGCGCCGTCCATCCAGGCACCGCCACGCTTGTTGGCGCGGGCGTACAGGTCGAAGAAGAAGCGGCCGACGTGCTGGCCGTTTTCCTTGATTTCAAACAGGCGAACGTCCGGATGCCAGGTGTCGAAGCCTTTCTGCTCCGCGATCTCGATGCCGTACAGGCGCTGCACGATGGCGAACAGGCCGCCCAGCACTTTATCGATCGGGAAGTAGGCGCGCAGGGCTTCCTGGGACACGCTGTAGCGCTGCTCACGCAGTTTTTCGCCGTAGAAACCGCTGTCCCAGCTTTGCAGGTCGGCGCAACCTTGCTCGGCGGCGTAAGCCTTGAGCTGTTGCAGGTCCTGGGCGGCAAACGGCTTGCTGCGCTTGGCCAGGTCACGCAGGAAACTGAGCACCTGATCGCTGGACTCGGCCATCTTGGTCGCCAGGCTCAGCTCGGAGAAGGACGCATAACCCAGCAGTTGAGCCAGCTCCTGACGCAGGTCGAGGATCTGTTCCATCACCGGACCGTTATCGTTCTGACCGGCATTCGGGCCTTGGTCCGACGCACGGGTGCAGTAGGCCGCGTAGGTTTCTTCGCGCAGGGCACGATCCTGAGCGTAGGTCATTACCGCGTAGTAGCTGGGGAACTCCAGGGTGATCAACCAGCCTTCAAGGCCCTTGGCTTGGGCGGCGGCGGCCATTTGCGCCTTGGCCGAGTCGGTCAGGCCGGCGAGGGTAGCCTCATCGGTGACATGTTTGGTCCAGGCTTGGGTAGCATCCAGCAACTGGTTGGAGAACTTGCTGCCCAATTCGGACAGTTTGCTCTGCACTTCGGCGTAGCGCTTTTGCTGCTCGGGCGGCAGATCGATACCCGACAAACGGAAGTCACGCAGGGCGTGTTCCAAGATGGTTTTTTGCGCCACGTCGAAACCGGCGGCTTCCGGGCTGTTGGCCAAGGCTTCGAACGCCTGGAACAGGGCGCGGTTCTGGCCCATTTCGGTGGAATAGGCGCTCAACGCCGGCAAACACGCCTCATAGGCCTCGCGCAGTTCGGCGCTGTTGCACACGGCGTTGAGGTGGCTGACCGGGCTCCAGGCGGCGCCCAGGCGATCATTGAGTTCGTCCATCGCCAGCACCAGCCCGGCCCATGTCGGATTTTTACCCTGGCTTTGCAGGATGCCTTCGATGGCGACACGGTTGTCGGCGAGGATCTGTTCGATGGCCGGCTGGACGTGCTCGGCACGGATCGCCGAGAACGGCGGCAGGTCGTAGGACTGCAGAAGCGGGTTGTTCGCGCTCACGGTTGGCACCTTGGCTGAAGAAACTGATAAGACAAAGATGGGGCCATCTTAATTACAATCAACACCCACCGCAGCTATCAGCAGAAGAGAGAGAGGCTATCGTGACCCTTCGCACCTATCAGAACCACACGCCAACCCTGGGCGCCGGGGCTTTTGTCGATATTTCGGCGGTGGTGATCGGCGATGTCGAAATCGGCACCGACAGCTCGGTCTGGCCGCTGACCGTGATTCGCGGCGACATGCACCACATCCGCATCGGTGCGCGCACCAGCGTTCAGGATGGCTGCGTATTGCACATCACCCACGCCGGGCCTTTCAATCCGGGTGGTTTCCCGCTGCTGATCGGCGATGACGTGACCATCGCCCACAAAGTCATGCTGCACGGCTGCACAGTGGGCAACCGCATCCTGATCGGCATGAGCAGCATCGTCATGGACGGCGCGGTGGTGGAGGACGACGTGATCATCGGCGCCGGCAGCCTGGTGCCGCCGGGCAAGACACTGCAAAGCGGCTTCTTGTATGTTGGCAGCCCGGTCAAACAGGTCCGCGCGTTGACGGACAAGGAACGCGCTTTTTTCACCTATAGCGCCGCGAACTACGTGAAGCTCAAGGACCTGCACCTGGCTGAAGGATTCGACCGATGACCCTGCGCCACCCAACAATCCTGTTCGACCTGGACGGTACCCTCACCGACCCACGCGAAGGCATCACCCGCTCGATCCAGTACGCCCTCGCCAAATTGGGCATCGACGAGCCGGACCTGAGCAAACTCGAACACTTCATCGGCCCGCCCTTGCTGCAGGCCTTCATGCAGTTCTATGGCTTCGATGAAGCCAAGGCGTGGGAGGCGGTGAATTTCTATCGCGAGCGTTTCAAGGTCACCGGGCTGTATGAAAACCGCGTGTTCGACGGCGTAATGCCGCTGCTCGAAGACTTGAGCAGCCAAGGCCGCCAACTCTACGTTGCCACCTCGAAGCCTTGGGTGTTCGCCCGTGAAATTGCCCGCCACTTCGATTTTGCCAGGCACTTCAAGGTGATCTACGGCAGTGAGCTGGACGGCACGCGCACCAACAAGGTCGAGCTGATCGCCCACTTGATGCAGGAGGAAGGCCTGGACCCGGCGGCGACCCTGATGATCGGCGACCGCAAGCATGACCTGATCGGCGCGCGCAGCAATGGGCTGGATTCGGTGGCCGTGGGGTATGGCTTTGGCAGCTTCGAGGAGCTGAATGCAGAGGCACCGACCTGGCACTTCGAGACGTTGGCGCAGATGCATCAGGCGTTTTTGCACGAGTCTTGAGACCGCCATCGCAGGCAAGCCAGCCCCCACATTTTAACCGGTGTACACAAGACCAATGTGGGAGCTGGCTTGCCTGCGAAGAGGCCCTAACGGCCACCACCTTCCAACTGTCTCAACGCAGCCTTACGCTCCTCCACCGACAACCGCCCCATCTTCTCCACCGCCGCATAGAACCTCACCCAATCCCCATCCTCCTGCCGAAACAGCGCCGCAAACGCCGGCACCCACCGGTCATACAACCCAAACGGCAACAACCGCGCGTTGTTCATTGGCTGGTTGATCCAGGCGTCATAGCGTTTGTCACCGCCCCACTGACTGTCGCGCAGTTGCCGGTACTCGCTGCGCAAACGCTCGAATTGCGCCGCCTTGGCCTGACGCATCGCATCGGTTGCCAGAGGCTGGGCGTAAAGCTTTTCCAAGCGTTCACGGGTATCCAGGACCAACTGGATAAACTGGTCACGCTGCTTTGACGCCGACAGACTCTGCGGCGCCAGGCCTCGCGCGGCACGCCACTGACGGGTGCCTTCCTGCTCGACGAAGCTGGCAAACGACTCGTTGAACTCGGTGTCGTCCTTCACGTAGAAACGCTGGTGCGCCAGTTCATGGAAGATCAGCGTGGCCAGACGCTCATCACCCCAGTGCATCATCGAATTCATGATCGGGTCGTTGAACCACCCCAAGGTGGAATACGCCTCGACGCCGCCTATCGATACGTCCATGCCTTGCTGCTTCAACCACGCAGCTTCGCCGCGCGCCGCGCCTTGGTTGTAATAACCGCGATAGGCCACACAGCCTGCGATTGGAAAGCAGTGGGTTTGCGGTGACAGGGAAAACTCCTGCGTGGCGAACACATTCCAGACCACATAAGGCCGACCAATATCGGCGTACAACCTGTAACTCTGGTTGTCAGGAAGATGCAGATGCTCACTGGCGAACGTGCGCGCTTTTTGCGACTGCACCAGGTGCTCGCGCAACAGCGGTGGGCGGGAAGGGTCGGCAATGACCTGCGCCACCGGCTCGCGGGCGCGCAGCAATTGCAACTGACCGCTGGCCAATTGGCCGTAATAACCGACGCTGGAACAGCCGCTGAGCAATACAACCATCAACCCTGGAAAAAAACGCCTGACCATGCCCGACCGCTCCTGGGTAATTTGCTCGCCAGACTATCGCGCCTGGACGGAATTTTTCCATGGCTCGCGGTGTTTATACTGAGTAGGGAGTCTGCTGCGGTTGGCGTCAGGCTCGTCTCTTTCGCCCAACGTTGAGTGCCTGCCATGCGCCAGCTAATGCTTCCCGTCGTTGCCCTGTTCCTCAGTGCCTGCACCACAACCCCCGTACCGCCAAGGGATCCGCAACAGGCCTGGGTCGATTTCACCACCCCGACGCCGGGGGCGAAGATGGTGATGGCGCAGCGTCTGGATGGAAAAAACCTCGACGACGGGCGTTATTTCCAGATGCCGCCCGGCCCTCATGAATTGATGGTGCGCTTCGACTTCGAGGTGCCTGCCGGCGGCGGTTTGGGCGGGCTCAGCCAGACGATGTACCGCACCTGCTTCATGACCCTGGCGTACGACCACTTCAAGGCCGGCCAGCGCTATGTGCTGGAAGGCCGCTCGCTGGCCTTCACACCCAATATCCGGCTGTATGACTCGGCGCGTCAGTTGCTGGCGCAGGAACGTAGCGTCAACTGCATCTGATCAGTCGTTGTTTTTCTGGTAGATGATGCGCTTGGTGCCGTTTTCGCACGAGCCGACGATCATTGCGCTGTCGTGGTTCTTGGCTTCTTCGGCGGTGATGATTTCCAGGGTGTAGGAGGGAATAGCCTTGGCCTGGATGTTGACTTCAATTTCCTTGCGAAGCTCTTCGCAGTCTTTTGGAGCGGCCACCGCCGACGTGGCCAAGACACCGCAGATGACCGCCAAAGCAAAACGTTTCATGTGTGTAGCTCCCTGAATGCATTGCGCACGGGTGTGCGTCTAAGGCTGCATGAGCTATAGGACCACAGTTCCTAAACGAGGGTTCTGATTTAAAGCAAACTCCTCTGTGGGAGCGGGCTTGCTCGCGAATGCGGTGTGGCAGTCAACATATGCATCGACTGATCCACCGCATTCGCGAGCAAGCCCGCTCCCACATTAGACCTGCCGTGTCAGGCAGATCGTGTCAGCTTACAAGAGTGGCATCCAGGATGATGGTTGCATTCAGCACTTTGGACACCGGGCATCCTTCCTTGGCCTTTTTGCTCAGCTCATCGAACTGCGCCTGGCTGGCGCCTGGGATCTTGGCCTTGAGGATCAGCTTCACGGCAGTGATGGCAAAGCCGCCTTCCACTTGGTCCAGGGTCACCTCGGCCTGAGTGTCGATGCTGTCAGCCTTGAGCCCGGCATCGCCGAGAATCATGGAAAACGCCATGGAGAAACAGCCGGCGTGAGCCGCACCGATCAGTTCTTCCGGGTTGGTGCCCTTACCACCTTCGAAACGAGCCTTGAAGCCGTAGGGCGCTTCACGCAATACGCCAGTTTCCGTAGAAATGGAGCCCAGACCTGTCTTCAGGTCACCTTCCCAATGCGCGGATGCTTTTTTAACGATACTCATAGCGGTCTCCTCGAACGGTGGTTTTGCGTTAGTAGAGTTCTGAGGATAGAAGCTCTGGCAAAGTTCACCTCGTCAGAGAAACCTAGTAAACCAGTAGGAAATTTCATAGGTTGCTATTGAATCTCGGGTATATGCCCTCATTGCATAGAACATGCACATGAAGCGGCAGGTTTTGGTTCGTTTAAAAAGCCTGCGCCCCCATTGGAGAAGCAGGCTTATGAAATCGCTGTCCGACGTAAAATTCTCGACCCTGGACCTGGTGCCCGTGCGCGCCAACGGCAGCCCGGCGCAGTCACTGCGCAATTCCCTGGACCTGGCCCAGCATGTGGAAAAGTTCGGCTACACCCGTTTCTGGGTGGCTGAACACCACAACATGGACGGCATCGCCAGTTCGGCCACCTCGGTATTGCTGGGTTACCTGGCCGGTGGCACCTCGACGATTCGCGTCGGTTCCGGCGGTGTGATGCTGCCCAACCACGCGCCGCTGGTGATCGCCGAACAATTCGGCACCCTGGAAAGCCTCTACCCCGGCCGCATCGACTTGGGCCTGGGCCGTGCGCCCGGTTCCGACCAGATGACCGCCCGCGCCCTGCGCCGCGAGCGCTCAGGCAGTGCCGACGACTTCCCGGAAGATGTTGCCGAGCTGATGGCCTACCTGGGCCCACGCACGCCTGATCAACGGGTCATTGCGGTTCCCGGCACCGGCACCAACGTGCCCGTCTGGCTGCTGGGCTCCAGCTTGTTCAGTGCACAACTGGCAGGCGAACGCGGCTTGCCCTACGCCTTCGCTTCGCATTTCGCACCACGCTTGATGCATGAGGCGATTCGCGTCTACCGCAACCACTTCAAGCCTTCTGCCGTGCTGGACAAGCCCTACGTCATGCTCGGCATTCCATTGGCGGCGGCGGACACCGACGAGCAGGCCGACTACTTGGCCACTTCGGTGTACCAACGCATCCTCGCGCTGATGCGCGGCCAGAGCCTAGTGCAGCGCCCACCGGTGGACAGCATGGATGGCCTGTGGCTGCCCCATGAAAAAGACGCGGTCGGCAGTTTCCTCGGCCTGGCGATGGTTGGCGGCCCGGCGAAGATCCGCGCCAAACTGGAAGTACTGATCGAGCAGACCGGCGCAGACGAGCTGATTTTCACCAGCGACCTGTATGAACACGCTGACCGGATTCATTCCTACGAGCTACTGGCGCAAGTGATGAAGGGCTGAACCCGAGGCTAAAAAAAACCGACGCACACGCGTCGGTTTTTTATATCTGCAACACGGGTTAACCGCGCTTGTAGACGATTTCCTTGGTGCCGCCTTCGCAGCTGCCGACTACATCGCCGTCCGCCGCTGCGCCTTTGTCCACCACTTCCAGCGAATAACCCGAGGCTCCCTTGGCGTCGATTTTCGCTGCGATTTCACTTTTGAGCTCTTCACAAGGCTTGCCCGCCGCCAGGGCTGTGCCTGCAAGGCTCAACAAACCTACTGCCAACAAAAACTTCTTCATCCGTTACTTCCTTGCGCTGATCGAATAGAACGTGCCGACGCTGTCGCATCGCCACCCCAACGGTGTAGCGCAGGTTATGGCAATCGGCCAGTTAGCAAAGTTCAACTCTGCGGATCAACTGCTGGCAATTCGGAATCCCACCTTGAGCGTGACTTGGTAGTGGGCAACCTTGCCGTCTTCGATATGCCCACGGGTTTCAGTCACTTCAAACCATTCCAGGTGCTTGAGGCTCTTGCTGGCTTCAGCCAGGGCATTCTGGATCGCATCTTCGATGGTGGTGGTGGACGAGCCCACCAGTTCGACTTTCTTGTAGGTGTGATGATCGGTCATGGTTTTTCTCCTTAAGGGACGTTTATGGAGCCTAGCAGTCAATCTTCGTACTGCTTCAGGCGGCCGTTGCGCCTGGAAAGTTCAGATTTACTGCACTTTCTGAGACGGGCGCAGTCGGTATCTACACACGCCACTCAATCACGTCAGGAGAGTCCACATGGCCAACACTTCTTTACGCAAAGCGTCACTGGAAAGCATGGAAGCCGAGATTTCGAGCCTGCTCAAGTCCCTTGAGAGCCTCAAGGACGATGCGTCCGACGAGTCGCGCAAAACGCTGAAGGCCCTGAAAAGCAATGCCGAGAACGCCCTCAAGCACTCGCGCCATCTGATCAGCGACGCCTACGAAGAAAGCAAAGTCAAAATCCGCGAAACCGGTGTTGCTACCCGAGATTACGCCCAGGAACACCCATGGACTACAGCCGGTGTCGCTGTAGGCGCCCTGGGGCTGTTGGCGGCCTATCTGCTGTGCAAACGCGGTGACTGATTTTTTACCGGCTACAGGGGCTGGCGCAACAGCTCAGTCTTGAGCCATTGCGCCAGTTGCCCGGCGCGCCCATCCGCGGCGCGCTTGGGCAGCCACAACGCCAGGTGTGCCGGGGTTTCGCTGAACCCCCACGGCGCCACCAGGCGACCCGCCCGAACGTCCTCCGCGACCAGCGGCTGCGGCGCAATTGCCACGCCCAAGCCGGCCACCGCCGCCTCCAGCAAATAATACAAATGCTCAAACCCCTGGCCGTGTTTCAACGTGTTCGGCGCTATCCCGTGTTGCTGCGCCCAGCTGGGCCATGCCTGCGGGCGCGACGTGGTGTGCAGTAACGCTTCACTGCACAACGCGGCGGCGGGCGCGTGACGCAAACGCTCATAGCCGGCAAAGCGCGGGCTCATCACCGGGCCTATACGTTCGCTGGCCAGCTCAAACACCTGCATGTCCGCCGGCCATGGCGGCTCGGCGAACAGCAACAGGGCATCGAGACCCGGCCGCCGGGGGTCAAGATCACCGTCACCCGCCGAAAGGTGCAGGCGCAGGTCCGGCAGGTCCGCATTCAAGCGGCCCAGGCGCGGAATCAACCAGCGCGCCAGCAAACTGCCCGAGCAGCCGAGTACGAAGGGCGCGTCGGCGCTGGCCTGGGTCAGTTCTGCACACACATCCCTTAACCGCTCAAACGCCTCGGCGCTGACATCGCGTAAGCGGACACCGGCATCTGTGAGTTTAAGGCCGCGCCCATCCTTAATAAAAAGGCTGACACCCAAGTGTTCTTCCAACACCTTCAACTGGCGGCTGACGGCGCCGTGAGTGACGTGTAATTGCTCGGCTGCCTGGCTGACGCTGTTGAGCCGCGCGGTGGCTTCAAACGCGCGCAGCGCATTAAGGGGTGGAAGGTCTAGGCTCATCTGTGAGTTTTCCTGACAGGTTACGGCGATCTTATCGGTTTTCAGCGTAGAGCGTCAGGGGTAGAGTGGCCCTCATTGTTTCTTACACCCCATTTTCCTGGAGCGTCCCATGACCCAGTCCCAGACCGATCTACGCAACGGCCCAGACGCCAACGGCCTGTTCGGTGCGTTCGGCGGCCGCTACGTCGCGGAAACCCTGATGCCGTTGATCCTCGACCTGGCCCGCGAGTACGAAGCGGCCAAGATCGATCCGGCGTTCAATAAGGAATTGGCCTACTTCCAGCGCGATTACGTCGGCCGTCCAAGCCCGCTGTACTTCGCCGAGCGCCTGACCGAGTTCTGCGGCGGCGCCAAGATCTACCTCAAACGCGAAGAGCTGAACCACACCGGCGCCCACAAGATCAACAACTGCATCGGCCAGATCCTGCTGGCACGGCGCATGGGCAAGAAACGCATCATCGCCGAGACCGGCGCCGGCATGCATGGTGTGGCCACCGCCACCGTGGCGGCGCGTTTTGGCCTGCAATGTGTGATCTACATGGGCACCACCGACATCGAGCGCCAGCAGGCCAACGTGTTCCGCATGAAGCTGCTGGGCGCCGAAGTGATCCCGGTGGTGGCCGGCACCGGCACCCTCAAGGACGCGATGAACGAAGCCCTGCGTGACTGGGTAACCAACGTCGATGACACCTTCTACCTGATCGGTACCGTGGCCGGCCCACATCCTTACCCGGCTATGGTGCGCGACTTCCAGGCCGTGATCGGCAAGGAAACCCGCGACCAGATGCAAGCCCAGGAGGGCCGCCTGCCCGACAGCCTGGTTGCGTGCATCGGCGGCGGCTCCAACGCCATGGGCCTGTTCCACCCGTTCCTCGATGACACCAGCGTAGAAATCATCGGCGTTGAAGCGGCCGGCCACGGCATCGAAACCGGCAAGCACGCCGCCAGCCTCAACGGCGGCGTACCCGGCGTACTGCACGGCAACCGCACCTTCCTGTTGCAGGACGATGACGGCCAGATCATCGATGCCCACTCGATTTCCGCCGGCCTCGACTACCCCGGCATCGGCCCGGAACACGCCTGGTTGCATGACATCGGCCGCGTCCAGTACACCTCGGTCACCGACGACGAAGCCCTTGATGCCTTCCACAAATGCTGCCGCCTGGAAGGGATCATTCCTGCACTGGAAAGCGCCCACGCCCTGGCCGAAGTGTTCAAGCGCGCACCGAGCCTGCCCAAGGACCACCTGATGGTGCTCAACCTGTCCGGCCGAGGCGACAAAGACATGCAGACGGTCATGCATCACATGGAACAGTCTAAGCAGGAGAAACACTGATGAGCCGCCTGCAAACCCGCTTCGCGCAGCTTAAAGAACAGAACCGCGCCGCCCTGGTGACCTTCGTCACCGCCGGCGACCCCGGTTATGACACCTCCCTGACGATCCTCAAGGGATTGCCGGCCGCCGGTGCCGACGTGATCGAGCTGGGCATGCCCTTCACCGACCCGATGGCCGATGGCCCGGCCATCCAATTGGCCAACATCCGCGCACTGGAAGCCAAGCAGAACCTGGCGAAAACCCTGCAGATGGTTCACGAGTTCCGCAAGGACAACAACGATACGCCGCTGGTGTTGATGGGCTACTTCAACCCGATCCACAAATACGGCGTGCCGCAGTTCATCGCCGACGCCAAGGAAGCCGGCGTCGACGGCCTGATCGTGGTCGACATGCCGCCCGAGCATAACGGCGAATTGTGCGACCCGGCCCAGGCCGCCGGCATCGACTTTATCCGTCTGACCACGCCGACGACCGATGACGTACGCCTGCCGACCGTGCTCAATGGCAGTTCCGGCTTTGTGTATTACGTATCGGTAGCGGGCGTGACCGGCGCCGGCGCGGCCACCCTGGAACACGTCGAAGAGGCCGTGACCCGCCTGCGTCGCCATACCGACCTGCCGATCAGCATTGGCTTCGGTATCCGCACACCGGAGCAAGCCGCCGCGATCGCGCGTTTGGCTGATGGCGTGGTGGTAGGTTCTGCGCTGATCGATCACATCGCCAATGCCAGCAGCGACCAGCAAGCGATCGATGGCGTATTGAGCCATTGCGCGGCACTGTCAGAAGGCGTGCGCAACGCTCGTCGGTAAGTGTGCCTGTCTGGATTCTTGCGCTAGGCTTGTGGGGTGACACGCCGTCACCCCACAAGCACTTCATGCCTATTGCCGTCTAACCGCCTCTGCAAGCCTGCGCAGTTCTTGCCTCCCGGTCGTTAAGTTAGCTGCATCAGAAGTCATCCTTGGCTCCCAGGAGTACAACATGGCATTTGATCTCGTCACCGCGTCGGACCCTCGTCACTCAACCCTGCAGAAAGGCTTCAACCTGCGCTGGCCATTGGGCAACGTGCAGGGCCAGTCTTCGCCCAATGGCGCCAACCTCATCTACATCTGCCATGACACACAGGGCATCATCGACGCCGCCGCCCAGGCACTGGCGACACCCAATGGCCGGATAACCGTGCGCAGCGGGGGTCATTGCTACGAAGGTTTTGTCGCCAACAAGATGCCCGACACCCCCAATGAGGTGCTGTCGATCCTGGACATCAGCCCGCTCAACCAAGTGGTGTACGACGTCAACGGGCAACTCGTCTCCGAACTGATCCCTACCTCAGCGCATCGCTACCGCTTTGGCCTGGGGGCTGGCGGCCAGAACTGGGATGCCTACGTGACGCTGTACAAGTTGGCCAACAAGAGCCTGCCCGGTGGCTCGTGTTACTCGGTCGGACTGGGTGGCCATATTTGCGGAGGCGGCTACGGGTTGCTGTCGCGCAAGGACGGCCTGATGTGTGACTGGTTGAGCGGTGTCGATATGCTGGTACCCAACGCCCAGGGCAACGGCCTGATCCCTGTGCATGTGGCCCGCAACAGCAGTGATAAGGACGAACTGGACCTGTTTGCCGCGTGCTGCGGTGCCGGCGGCGGGCAGTTCGGGATTATCACCCGCTATTACTTCGACAGTTTGCCGGACGCCCCCGCCGAAGTGTTGTGGCTGGTGATGGAGTGGGACTGGTCGCTGCTGACCAAGCCTGCGCTGGACAGCCTGCTGACGGCCTATCAGGACTGGTTTGCGCGCAACCAGGCCAACCAGGCCACCTGGGGCCTGGCCACCAAGCTGGAAATGCGCCACCAGAACACCGGCAACATCACTCTGGATGTTCATTATGTGGACAAGGATGGCGGGCTGCAGGATCGGGCCGCCTTCGATGATTTTGTGTCGGCCATGCTCAATGCCATCGGCCTTCCCGCCACTGAATGCCTCAGCCAATTACCCACGACCCACTTGCCACGCAGCAGCCCGGCGGGGCGTACGATCAATTCACTGTCATCCGCCCTGGCGGCCACGCGTCGGATGGATTGGTTGCATTGCCAGCAGACACTCAACGGTTCAGGGCCAAACCAGCGGGGCCGCTACAAGTCGGCGTACCAGAAGGGGTTTTTTACCCCACCGGTCCTGCAGGCGATCTGGAATACGCTGACATGGAATGACCCCAATAAGTACCTGACTCAAAGCCTGATCCAGATCCAGTCATTCGGCGGGCAGATCAATGAGGCCAGCGCCGCGGTGCGCCGGGAATCATCGGTTGCGCAACGTTCCTCTTACCTGAAGTGGCAACCGCAATGCTATTGGCGGGATGCAAGCGCCGTTTTGGATAAGGCACACGCGGACTGGATTCAAGGGCTGTACTTCGCGGCCTTCGCCAATGACGGTGGCGTTCCGCTCAATGCCCAGTTCGAGGGCTGCTACATCAACTACCCCGACCTCGACATGGTGTTCAATGGCGGCGACCCAAGCCAGCCACGCAACCCGCAGTGGTACGCGATCTTCTTCCCCGACTCCACTGTCGAAAGCCGCCTGCGGCAGACCAAACAACGCTGGGACCCGCTGAATGTGTTCCGCAATGAAATGTCTGTGCCGTAAACCGAAGGTAACGGGCGACCGCCAGGTCGCCCGCTTTTCCTACAGCTCGATCCGCTCGACCTTGCCCACCAGCAGGATGTAGGACAGTGCCCCAAGCAACGCCAGCACCGCGATATAGGTAATCGCCGGCGCAAACGAATCACCACTGGCCAAGAAGCCAATCACGATCGGCGTGGCAATCGCCGACAGATTGCCGATGAAGTTGAACACCCCACCAGTCAGGCCCAACAGACGCGCTGGTGCCAGGGTCGACACCAGTGACCAGGTGATCGACGCCAAGCCGTTACCAAAGAACGCCAGCGCCAGGAACGCGATCACCCAGGCCGTCGAGTCCACATAGTTGGCACCGATGATCGCCGTGGAAATCAGCAAGCCGCCAATGATCGGCAACTTGCGCGCAAACCCCACCGACGCGCCGCGACGAATCAGCCAATCGGAAAAGATCCCCGAGCACAGCACGCCGACAAACGCTGCCAGGAACGGCAGCGACGCCAGCAGGCCGGACTTGATGAAGTCCATGCCGCGATATTTCACCAAGTAGGTCGGGAACCATGTCAGGAAGAACCACAGCGTGGAGTTCAGGCAGAACTGCCCCAGGTAGATGCCCCAGAGCTTGCGTTTGCTCAACACGATGCCCAGGTCGACCCAGCTGAACGGCGCCTTGGTGGTTTTTTCCTGCATGTCCACCAGGCCACCGCCTTCGCGGATCAGTTCGATTTCAGCGGCGTTGGCGCCTTTGAAATCTTTGGGTTCGCGATACACCGCATACCAGATCACCGCCCACACAATGCCCACGCCACCGGTGGCGACAAACACCATGTGCCAGCCAAACGCGTGTTGCAGCCAGGCCAGGACCGGGGTGAGAAACGCCAGCCCGACAAACTGCCCCGAGGTGTAGACGCCAATCGCCGTGGCGCGCTCACGCTCGGGGAACCAGGTGGTGACCACACGGCTGTTGATCGGATACGCCGGGGCTTCCAACGCACCCACCGCCATGCGCAGCACGAACAGCGCGATAAAGCTGGCGGCGAAGCCGAGCATTACGGTGGCGATGGACCACAGCAACAGCGCAGCGGTGTACAGAATGCGCGGCGGCACGCGGTCCACCAGCCAGCCACCGGGGATTTGCATGGCGGCGTAGGTCCAGCCGAAGGCCGAGAAGATCAGCCCGACGTGCACCGGGTCGATGCCCAGGTCGCTGGTCAAGGCCGGGGCGGCGATCGACAGGTTACTGCGGTCGAGGTAGTTGATCACCACGGTGATGAACAGCAGCACCATGATGAAAAAACGCTTTCGGGTAGGCGTGACTAAAGAAGCCTGTCCGGTGAGGGGTTCAGGGTGCATGGGGAGGTGCCTCTTTTTATGGTTGTTGAGGACAGAAATTGAGCTGACTGAAGAAACCGGATCAAAAAAATGTGGGAGCGGGCTTGCTCGCGAAAGCTGAGTGTCAGTCGACATATTTGGCGGCTGATTCACCGCATTCGCGAGCAAGCCCGCTCCCACATTTTTGAACGCGTTCCTTCAGTCAGCAATCACCACTCGGCAAAGCTGCCGTCGGCGTGGCGCCAGATCGGGTTGCGCCAGCGATGGCCGATGGCCGCGCGCTCGATCACGTATTCCTCGTTGATCTCGATACCCAGGCCCGGCCCGTTGGGGATCTTCACAAAGCCCTGGTCATAGTCGAACACGCCCGGATCGCGCACGTAATCGAGCAGGTCATTGCTCTCGTTGTAGTGAATGCCCAGGCTTTGCTCCTGGATAAACGCGTTGTAGCACACCGCATCCAACTGCAGGCAGGCAGCCAGGGCAATCGGGCCCAGCGGGCAGTGCAGGGCCAGCGCCACGTCGTAGGCTTCGGCCATGTTGGCGATCTTGCGGGTTTCGGTGATGCCGCCGGCGTGGGAAGCATCCGGCTGGATGATGTCGACGTAGCCTTCGCTGAGCACGCGCTTGAAGTCCCAGCGCGAGAACAGACGCTCGCCCAAGGCAATCGGCGTACTGGTCAGCGGCGCCAGTTCCTTGAGCGCTTCGTAGTTCTCGCTCAGCACCGGCTCTTCGATAAACATCAGTTTGTACGGGTCCAGCTCTTTCATCAGCACCTTGGCCATGGGCTTGTGCACGCGGCCATGGAAGTCGACGCCGATGCCGACGTTCGGGCCGACCGCATCACGCACGGCGGCGACGTTGGCCAGGGCCAGGTCGACCTTTTCGAAGCTGTCGACGAACTGCAGCTCTTCGGTGCCGTTCATTTTCACCGCTGTGAAACCCCGGGCCACGGCTTCCTTGGCGGCGCGGGCGGTATCAGCTGGACGGTCGCCACCAATCCACGAGTACACGCGGATCTTGTCACGCACCTGGCCGCCGAGCAGATCGCTGACCGACACGCCAAGCGCCTTGCCCTTGATGTCCCACAACGCCTGGTCGATACCGGCGAGGGCGCTCATGTGCACGGCGCCGCCACGGTAGAAGCCGCCGCGATAGAGCACGGTCCAGATGTCTTCGATATTGCGTGGGTCTTTGCCGATCAGGTAGTCGGACAATTCTTCGACAGCAGCCGCCACCGTGTGGGCGCGACCCTCGACCACGGGTTCACCCCAGCCGGTCACGCCCTGGTCGGTTTCGACTTTCAGGAAGCACCAGCGCGGCGGGACGATAAAGGTCGTCAGTTTGGTGATTTTCATCTGTTATCTCTCTTATAGATGCGGCGCCTGTGGGCGCGGAACTTATCAGTCAGTTCAGGGCTTTCCAGGCGGCGACATAAGCCTGGGCGCGGCTCGCTACCTGATCCACTGTCATACCCGGCTTGAACAACCCGGAACCCAGCCCGAAGCCTTTGGCACCGGCGTCGATAAACACTTGCATGTTGTCCGGGGTAATGCCGCCCACCGGCAGCAACAAGGTGTCTGCCGGCAATACCGCCAACCATGCCTTGATCACCGATGGGCCCATTTGCTCGGCGGGGAACAGTTTCAACACGTCGGCGCCTTCGGCCAGTGCGGCGAAGGCTTCGGTGGGCGTGGCCACGCCCGGCGACAAGTACAGGCCCGCGGCTTTTGCGGCGCGCAACACCTTGGCGTCGCTGTGTGGCATCACGATCACCTGGCCGCCGGCCGCCTTCACCTGCTCAACCTGCTCAGGCAGCAGCACCGTACCAGCACCGATCAGGCAATCGGCGGGCAGGCTGTCGCGCAGGGTACGGATGCTGGTGTAGGGATCGGGCGAATTGAGCGGGACTTCGATTACACGAAACCCAGCCTGGTAGAGCACCTGGCCGACGGCCTGGGCTTCGTCCGGGCGGATACCGCGCAGGATCGCGATCAAACCGTTTTGCGCGAGTGCTTGCTTGAGCATGTCAGGCCTCCGTTACAGGTTGAATGAGCCCGGCCGCCTCGGCCAGTTGCCACAGGCCGCGCTCGCTGGCTTCCTGCGCCAGGCTGACATGGGCAAAGCCGCAGAGTGCGAGGGCGCGTTGATAGCGGGTGCAGAGGGCAGCGGCGCCGACCAGGATGATCTGCTTACGTTTTGCATTGTCCGGCAAGCCGCTGAGTTCATGGCCGATGAGCAAGCCCGAAAGGTAGTCGGGCTGCTGGTCGGGGGCGAGTTCGGCAGTGAGGCCAAGGGTGCGCGCACTGAACAGCGTCGACAGCACGCCGCGCTGGCCGTCTTGGGAGAGCGCCACTTGCACGCCTCGGTCAAAGGCTTCGGCCTGGAATTGTTCGCTGGTTTGCTGGGTGCGCCCCAGGATGCTGTGCTTGCTCAGCACCGCGAACACCTCGCCGGTCATGAAGGTGTCGAAGTGGGTGATGCAGCCTTTGACCACTTCGACCCATTTGGAATGGCTGCCGGGCAGGCCGATCAGTACGTCGGTGCCGAGCCCCTGCAGCACGCCCAGTACCTGGGTTTCTTCGCCGCGCATCACGTTGGGCAAGCCCGTCTTTTCGATCACGCCCGGCACGATATGCACGTCGATCCCGCGCAAGCTGCGCACGCGGTGCAAGGCCTGGCTGAGGCTGGCGACATCGACCGGCGTGTTGCGGTAAGCCGCCTCGCTCCAACCCTGGGCGCTGCCGACCATGCCACAGGCGATCACTGCAAGGTTGGGCTCGGCGTCAAGCCAGTCGCCGCACGCCGCATCGAACGCCAATTCAAAGCCATCGCTGCAATGCACGCCGGCGATATTCCGGGGCTCGCTGGGCAAATGCATGATGCCCCAGGCCAGCGAGCGCTGTTCCAGCACTACGCCTGCGGGGCCGAGTTTATAAGCACGAAGGGAACTGGTTCCCCAATCGAGCGCGATCAATTGCGCCTGCATCGCTTCACCTGAAATGAGTGGGTGCTGAAAAAAGCAGATGGGCGAATATAAACCTATGGCCAGTTACATCTCAATATATAAATAACGATCCCATATAATGGGAGAAATTGAGATAAATCCTACGATGTCCCCGGCTTTAACTGGGCAGGAGCTCAGGCGCTATCTGATACAGAGGCTTAAAAATTCGACAGGTCCAGTTCGCGCATGGCGCCCATCCAGATCGCATAGTCGGTATGGTCCTTGAGGTCATCCCCGGTATCGGGATGCAGGAACACCACCAGGCCATTGCGGTGCAGCGCCAGCCACGGCAGCACCACGCCGATGTATTCGGGCTCAAACGCCAACTGGCAGCTCCAGTCCGGATGCGGGCCCACGGGCCGTTCGTGCACACGCCCCATGCGCAGCGGAAAAAGCTTGGCAGCGTCTTCGCACAGGGTGCGCGCCTGTCCGAGGGTGCTGGCGTCAAAGTAGATGTGAGCGTGATAGCCCTTGATACGCTGCATGACGGACTCCGGATCCCTTTGGCGCCAAATCCTAGACCGCAATGGACGGCAGGGCCAGCCCGGTCAGCGACTGCGCGCTGCTGGCCTGCTCGGCCACCAGCCAATCGACAAACCGCTCGACCAACTGCCCGCGACGTTTGCGCTGGGGCTGCACCACGTAATAGCCAAAGCGCGAGATCACGGTGTCGCGGATCGGCCGACACAGCCAATTCTGTTCCAGCAGGTTGTCCACCAGATGGCGCCAACCGATAGCCACGCCCTGGCCGGCAATCGTGGCCTGGATCAGCAGGGTGTAATTGTCGAAGCGCAGTTGGCCGGGCGTGGGTGCGGTGGTGATGCCCAGTTCGCGAAACACTCCGCTCCAGTCGAACCAATGGCTGTTGTTTTCCTGGCGCAGGTGCAGCAGAGGGCAATCGTGCAAATTTTGCACGGTCAGCGGCGCGGCCTGGTTCTTCAGCCATTGCGGGCTGCACACCGGGAACACCTCCTCGTTGAACAGCCAGAGACTATCGCCCTGCTTGAAGCGACCATCGCCAAACAGCACCGCCACGTCGATATCGCTGCGCAGGCTGGCGTGGTTGCGTTCGCTGGTCACCAGGCTCACATCCACCTGGGGATTGGCCTGGTGAAAGCGGTGCAAGCGCGGCATCAGCCAGTACGCAGCAAAGGCGAAGTCAGTGGCCACTTGCAACACTTCATGCTGGTCCTGCTGGCTGATCACACTCAGGCCTGAGTTGATCGCCTGCAAACCGCCTTGCACATGCTCAAACAGCAGGGCCCCGGCGTCAGTCAGTTCGATGCCGCGGTAGATGCGATCAAACAGGCGGATCTCCAGTTGTTCTTCCAGTCGCTTGATCTGCTGGCTGACCGCCGGCTGGGTGGTGCCCAGCTCCATCGCGGCGGCCGTGAAGCTGCGATGGCGCGCTGCGGCTTCGAAGGCGCGCAACAAATCGAGGGACAGGTCACCGAGGGCTTCATACATTAGCTGGGCTTATCCTAGACATTGCCTTTCATGGGCTTTACCCCGTTTTCCAAGGGCTGCATGCTCAATCGCATAAACACCGCCTATGGAATGCCGAGAACCCATGAAGCGCAAGAACATTCTTTTCATCATGGCCGATCAAATGGCCGCGCCGATGCTGCCGTTCTACGGATCTTCCCCCATCAAGCTACCGAATCTGAGCCGCCTCGCCGCCCAAGGTGTGGTCTTCGACGCGGCCTATTGCAACAGCCCCTTGTGCGCACCGTCGCGCTTCACGCTGGTGAGCGGGCAGTTGCCGAGCAAGATCGGCGCCTACGACAACGCAGCGGATTTTCCCGCCGATGTGCCGACCTACGCCCATTACCTGCGCCGCCTCGGCTATCGCACCGCGCTGTCAGGCAAGATGCACTTCTGCGGCCCCGACCAATTGCACGGTTACGAAGAACGCCTGACCAGCGACATCTATCCCGCCGACTACGGCTGGGCGGTAAATTGGGACGAGCCGGACGTGCGCCCCACCTGGTATCACAACATGTCCTCGGTGCTGCAAGCCGGTCCTTGCGTGCGCACCAACCAGCTGGATTTCGACGAAGAAGTGGTGTTCAAGGCCCAGCAGTACTTGTTCGACCATATCCGTGAGGACGGCGACCGGCCGTTCTGCCTGACCGTGTCGATGACCCATCCGCACGACCCGTACACCATTCCCAAGCCGTTCTGGGATCTGTACGACGACGCCGACATCCTTTTGCCTGCAACGCCGGCACAAAGTGACCTGGACCCTCACTCCCAACGCCTGCTCAAGGTCTATGACCTGTGGGACAAGCCGCTGCCTGTGAATAAGATCCGCGATGCGCGCCGCGCCTACTTTGGCGCGTGCAGCTACATCGACAGCAACGTCGGCAAACTGCTGCAGACCCTGGAAGACACCGGCCTGGCCGACGACACCATCATCGTCTTCTCCGGCGACCACGGCGACATGCTCGGCGAGCGCGGCCTCTGGTACAAAATGCACTGGTTTGAAATGGCCGCCCGCGTGCCGCTGCTGGTCAGTGCGCCAGGGCAGTTCGCGGCGGGCCGCGTGTCCCAGGCTGTGTCCACCGCCGACCTGCTGCCCACCCTGGTGGAACTGGCCGGCGGCGAGCTGGACCCACACCTGCCGCTGGACGGCCGCTCGCTGGTCCCGCACCTGCAAGGGCAGGGCGGGCATGACGAGGTTTTTGGCGAATACATGGCTGAAGGCACCATCAGTCCGCTGATGATGATTCGCCGTGGCGCCTACAAATTCATCTACAGCGAAGACGACCCTTGTCTACTGTTCGATGTACATAACGATCCACGGGAGCAGGAAGAACTCAGCCAGTCGCCGCTACATCAGGCGCTGTTCGCCGACTTCCTGGACGAGGCGCGGGCCAAATGGGACATCCCGGCGATTCACCAACAGGTGCTCGCCAGCCAACGCCGCCGTCGCCTGGTGTTTGAAGCACTGACCCAGGGCAAGCTCAAGAGCTGGGATCACCAGCCACTGGTGGACGCCAGTCAGCAATACATGCGCAACCATATCGACCTCGATGACCTGGAGCGCAAGGCACGTTATCCACAACCCTGCCAAAACCAATAAACAGATTGAGGGAAGGCCATGCAAAAGTTGACTGTGATGCTGGGTATGTTGGCGTTTGGGAGCGCCCATGTGTACGCGGACACCAGCTGCGAAACCGTGAAGATGGCCGATCCGGGCTGGAGCGATATCGCGGCCACCAATGCCATCACCGGGTTTCTGCTGACGGGCATGGGCTACAAGGCCAAGGTCGACACCCTCGCGGTGCCGATTACCTTTGGTGGGCTCAAGGACGGCCAGGTGGATGTGTTCATGGGCAACTGGATGCCGGCGCAGCAAGGCTTCTACGACAAGTTCGTGGCCAATGGCGATGTGGTGCAATTGGCGAAAAACCTCGACGGCACCGAGTTCACCCTCGCCGTGCCGGATTACGTGTGGGACGCCGGGGTGCACGATTTTGCCGACTTGAATAAGTTTGCCGACAAGTTCGACAAGAAGATCTACGGCATTGGCTCCGGCGCGCCGGCGAATATCTCGTTGCAGGAGATCATCAAGAAGAACGACTTCGACCTCGGCCAGTGGAAGCTGATCGAGTCCAGCGAACAGGCGATGCTTGCCGAAGTGTCACGGGCGGTTAAGAAGCAGAAATTCGTGACCTTCCTCGGCTGGACCCCGCACCCGATGAACGTGCAGTTGAAAATGCACTACCTCAAGGGCGGCGAGAAGTATTTTGGCGACACCGGCAGCGTCTATACGCTGACCCGAAAAGGTTACGCACAGGCCTGCCCGAACGTGGGAAAACTGCTGACCAACCTGAGTTTTACCCAGGAGATGGAGAACAGCATCATGGCGCAGGTGGTCAACAACAAGGTCAGCAATGCGCAAGCGGCGAAGGCGTGGATCAAGGCGAATCCGGCGGTGTTGGATAAGTGGCTTGATGGCGTGAAGACCGTGGATGGCCAGGATGCGCTGGCGGCGGTCAAAGCCAAACTCTAAGGCCCAACACTTTTCCAATGTGGGAGCAGGCTTGTGTGGGAGCTGGCTTGCCTGCGATTCAGGCACCTAGGTATTGCAGGTACACTGCGGTGATGCCATCGCAGGCAAGCCAGCTCCCACAGGGACCCGTGTGTACTGATAATCTGAGCCAACTTTTCCAGCCGAGTTTTTCATGCCCCGGCCCAACCGCCAATCACTGTTCCCCTTCCTCGCCTGGCTCCCGCGCCAAACCCGCGCCAGCGTCGGCCGGGACGCGATAGTCGGCCTCAGCGGCGCCGTGCTTGCCCTGCCGCAGTCGATTGCTTATGCGCTGATCGCCGGTCTCCCACCCGAATACGGCCTGTACGCCGCGATCATCCCGGTGCTGATCGCGTGTCTCTGGGGTTCGTCCTGGCACCTGATCTGCGGCCCAACGGCGGCGATTTCCATTGTGCTTTACGCCAGTGTCAGTCCGCTGGCTGTGCCGGGCTCACAGGACTACATCACCCTGATCCTGCTGCTCACCTTCCTTGCCGGCGTTTTCCAATGGCTGCTGGGCATGTTGCGCTTTGGCGCGCTGGTGAATTTCGTCTCCCATTCGGTAGTGCTCGGCTTCACCTTGGGTGCCGCCGTGGTCATTGCCCTGGGGCAGTTGCCCAACCTGCTGGGGCTGGATTTGCCCAGCCAGGCCACGGCGATCAACAGCCTGCTGGCGCTTGTGGAGCACCGTGGCGAATGGGACCGCGCCTCCCTCGCTCTCGGGCTAGGCACATTGCTGTCAGGCGCGCTGCTCAAATATTGGCTACCACGCTGGCCGACGCTGTTGATTGCTCTCACGCTGGGTAGCCTGACGGCTTGGCTGTGGCCGGCGATGTTCGGGCACGTGGCGTTGGTCAGTTCGTTTGTCGGCAAGTTACCGCCGTTCAGCCCGTTGCCAATGGACCTGGACACAATCCTGCGCCTGCTGCCCAGCGCTGTAGCGGTGGGAATGCTGGGGCTGGTCACCAGCCTGTCGATTGCTCGCTCGCTGTCGGCCCGTTCGCAGCAATTGCTCGACGCCAACCAGGAAGTCCGCGCGCAGGGCTTATCCAACATGGTTGGCGGATTTTTCTCCGGGTATCTGTCAGCCGGTTCCTTTACGCGATCAGGCCTCAGCTATGAAGCCGGTGCTTGTTCGCCGTTGGCCGGCGTTTTTTCTGCGCTCTGGGTGGCAGTGTTCGCGTTGTTCGGGGCGGTGCTGATCGCCCATATCCCGATCCCGAGCATGGCCGCGAGCATCCTGCTGATTTGCTGGGGCCTGGTGGACCATCGCGGCATTCGCGCGTTGTTTCGCGTGAGCCGCGCCGAGTTTGTGGTGATGAGCCTCACCTGCCTCGCAACCTTGCTGTTGGAGCTGCAAACGGCAATTTATGCCGGGGTGCTGGCGTCGCTGTTTTTCTATCTGAAACGCACGTCGCAACCACGGGTGCAGCAGTGGCGGGACGGGGAGGAGGATGTGTTGCGCGTCGGCGGGTCGATCTTTTTTGGTGCCAGCCATTATTTACAGGTACGCCTGCAAAGCTTGCAGGGCGAGCGTGTAGTGATCGAGGCGCAGCAGATCAACTTTATCGATTATTCCGGGGTGGAGATGCTGCACCAGGAGGCGCGCAGATTGCGTGGGTTGGGGCGCAGCCTGACGTTGCGCCGGGCGCGGCCGCAAGTCGTTGAGGAGCTGAAAAAACTGGAAGGCCCGGAAAACTGCCCCATCCATTTCGAAGACTGAACGCGATTAAAACTGTGGGAGCTGGCTTGCTCGTTCAGTTAAGCGTACAGGGTTCTATTGTAGGAGCGAGCTTGCTCGCGAAAAACGTCAACGATAACGCGTGCTTCCTGGATGCACGCGGCGCCTGTGAGTTCTTCGCGAGCAAGCTCGCTCCTACATGGACGGTGCCCCCGTTGGATTGGGTTAAGCCAACTGCCGCCGCAGTTCAGCCAACACCGGCGCCGAATCCGGGCGCACGCCGCGCCATAGCAAGAAGGCTTCCGCCGCCTGCTCCACCAGCATGCCCAGGCCATCCATCGCCACGGCTGCGCCTTGTTCGGTCGCCCAGCGGCAGAACGCAGTCGGTTCCTTGGCGTACATCATGTCGTAGCAAAACGTCCTGCCCGGCTCGATCAGGCTGCCGGCGATCGGCGGTACATCGCCTGACAGGCTCGCCGACGTAGCGTTGATGATCACATCGACCGGCTCACGCAACCAATCGAAACCGCTGGCCGCCACGGGGCCCAGGTCATCAAACAACTCGGCGAGCAACTCCGCTTTTTCCACGGTGCGGTTGGCGATGACCAACGACGCCGGCTGCTCGGCCAACAAAGGCTCCAGCGCGCCGCGTACCGCACCCCCGGCGCCCAGCACCAGGATACGTTTGCCTTGCAGGCTCAAACCGGCGTTGACCCTGAGGTCGCGCACCAGGCCGGCGCCATCGGTGTTGTCGCCAAGCAATGTGCCGTCGGCAAGTTTACTTAAGGTGTTTACCGCGCCGGCGCGATGGGCGCGTTGGGTCAAGGTATCGGCCAAGCGGAAGGCGTCTTCCTTGAACGGCACGGTGACATTGGCGCCACGACCCTGCTGAAAAAACTCACGGGCACAGCCGTTAAAATCCTCCAGCGGCGCGAGCAAGGTGCTGTAGTCCAACTGCTCGCCGGTCTGCTCGGCAAACAGGCGGTGGATCAGCGGCGATTTGCTGTGGCCGATGGGATTGCCGAAGACAACATAACGATCCATCAGACGGCCGCCTTGGGCGCGGCAAGTCCCAGCCAGTCGCGGTCTTGAAGAAAGTAGTCAGTGAGGCGGGCTTCTTCGCTGCCGGCCTCGGCCTTCCAGTCGTAGCTCCAGCGCACTTGCGGCGGCAGCGACATCAGGATCGACTCGGTACGCCCGCCCGATTGCAGGCCGAACAGCGTGCCACGGTCGTAGACCAGGTTGAATTCAACGTAGCGGCCCCGACGGAATTCCTGGAATTGGCGCTGCTGCTCGGTGTAGGCGATGGCTTTGCGGCGCTGAACAATTGGCAGGTAGGCGTCGATATAGGCATCGCCGATGGCGCGGATGAACTCGAAGCAGGTGTCGAAGCCCCACTCATTCAAGTCATCGAAGAACAGGCCACCGATACCACGGGGCTCGTTGCGATGCTTGATGTGGAAGTAGGTGTCGCACCAGGCTTTGTAGCGCGCATACACATCCGGACCGAAAGGCGCACACGCCTGCTCGGCCACGCGGTGCCAGTGAATGCAGTCTTCCTCGTTGCCGTAGTAAGGCGTGAGGTCGAAGCCTCCGCCAAACCACCACACCGGCTCTTCGCCCTCTTTTTCAGCGATGAAAAACCGCACGTTGGCGTGGGAAGTCGGTACATGAGGATTGTGCGGATGGATTACCAGCGAGACACCCAGGGCTTCAAAGCCACGGCCGGCCAGTTCAGGTCGGTGCGCACTGGCGGACGGTGGGAGACCGCTGCCAAATACGTGGGAAAAGTTAACGCCGCCTTTTTCGATCACCGAACCGTTTTCGATCACACGGGTACGACCGCCACCGCCGGCCGGCCGGTTCCAGGCGTCTTCGCTGAAGCGAGTGTCCGTCTCGAAGGTTTCCAGGGCGCTGCAAATACGGTCTTGCAGGTCGAGCAGGTAGGCCTTTACGGCCTCGGTGCGGGTAGTCATGGCATCACCTTGAATCGGGCAAAGCTACGCGAGGCCATTGGGCGTCGGCGGCAAATGGGCGCACAGGATACCACCCCATTCGACTGCGCCGCAGTTGACGAAGATCAAGCTAAGGCGTTGGATAGGCGGCTACGCGAGTTCCAACCCAGGAGAAGTGCAGATGGCCAAACGTATCCAGTTCAGCGCCCATGGCGGCCCCGAAGTGCTTGAATATGTGGACTACACGCCGGCGGAGCCCGGCCCGCAGCAGGTTCGCGTGCGTAACGAAGCGATCGGCCTGAACTTTATCGACACCTACTTGCGCAGTGGCTTGTATGCACCGCCGTCCCTGCCATCGGGGCTGGGTGCCGAAGGCGCCGGTGTGGTCGACGCGGTCGGCAGCGAAGTCAGCCAATTCAAGGTCGGCGACCGCGTGGCCTACGGCAGCGGCCCGCTGGGTGCCTACAGCCAGTTGCATGTGCTGCCCGCCGCCAACCTGGTGCACCTGCCGGACGAGATCAGCTTCGAACAAGCCGCCGGCGCCATGCTCAAGGGCCTGACCGTGCAGTATCTGCTGCGTCAGACCTATGAACTCAAAGGCGGCGAAACCATTCTGTTCCACGCCGCGGCCGGTGGCGTGGGCTCCCTGGCCTGCCAATGGGCCAAAGCATTGGGCGTCAAGCTGATCGGTACCGTGAGTTCGCCGGAAAAGGCCGCCCTGGCCAAGTCCCTCGGCGCTTGGGAAACCATCGATTACAGCAAGGAAAACGTCGCACAGCGTGTTCTGGAATTGACCGACGGCAAAAAAGTGCCGGTGGTATACGACGGCGTCGGCAAGGACACCTGGCTGTCGTCACTGGACAGTGTGGCGCCGCGAGGGCTAGTGGTGAGTTTCGGCAATGCATCAGGCGCGGTGGATGGGGTGAACCTGGGGATCCTGGCGGCCAAGGGCTCGCTGTATGTCACCCGCCCGACTCTGGCGACCTATGCCAACAACGCGCAGAACTTGCAGACGATGGCTGATGACCTGTTCTCGATGATCAAGAGCGGCAAGGTGCGCATTGATATCAACCAGCGGTATCCGTTGGCGGAGGCGGCGAAGGCACAGATGGAGTTGTCGGGGCGGCGTACTACAGGTTCGACCATTCTGTTGCCTTGAGGGCCTCATCGAGGCATAGGTATCTACACATCTTTCACAGACTGGCGAGTCCCCCTGTGGCGAGCGGGCTTGCCCCGCGTTGGACTGCGAAGCAGCCCCAGTCAGCAGAATGCGGTGTATCAGACATTCCCCTGCGCCTGGTTCTGGGGCTGCTGCGCAGCCCAACGCGGGACAAGCCCGCTCGCCACAACAGCTCATTCACTGGGGTTCAGCGTCAAACCCAAGATGTATAGATACCTATGCTCATCGCGGGCAAGCCCGCTCCCACACTTGACCGAGTTGTCATGACGGACATCGATCAAATGTGGGAGCCGGGCTTGCCCGCGATGGCCGCGACGCGGTCTCAGGAAGGCCGCACCACCTCGCCTGTCACCAAATCTCGGATCAGGCTGGGGTTCTTTCGCCCCCCCAGGGCACCGCCTAATACAAGATCCAACTGACCACGGAAATATTGCTCCACGCGAATCCGCGTGCGCGCGGCCGGGCGCCCCTGTGGGTTGGCCGACGTCGAGATCAACGGCCCCACCAACGAGCACAAGTCGCGCACCAGTGGATGGTCCGTCACTCGCAGCGCCACGGTGTCATGCACGCCTGTCACCCATTCCGGCAATAAATCCTGATGGGGCACCAGCCACGTATTAGGCCCCGGCCAAGTGCTGGCCATGCGGTCGATCCAATCCTGCGGGAAGTCTTCGAACAGAAAGTCGAACTGGCGGATGTTGTCCGCCACCAGGATCAAGCCCTTATCGACCGAACGGTTCTTGATCGCGAGCAAACGGTCCACCGCTGCTTCGTTCCATGGGTCGCAGCCCAAGCCCCAAACCGCCTCGGTTGGATAGGCAATCACTGCGCCTGCGCGAATTTCTCGTGCGGTTTCCAGCACACGCCACCGGTTGACCATGGTTGATTCTCCAGACTAAAGCTGCGGGCAGTTTACCGATCTTCTTTACAAAACCTAGCAGCGCGCAAGCCAGCGCCCACTTTCGCAGATGACCTGGCCCTCCAGTTCAAGTTCGGTGAGCATCGCGAGTACCTGGGACAATGGCCGCCCGCTGGCAATCGCCAGGGCTTCACTGGTATGAGGCGCTGCGTGCAGCAGCGCCACCAACGGGTGGGTAACAGGCATCGGCGCCGGACGAGACAGCGCCTGCCAGCCGCGCAAGCCTTCCAGGATATGTTCGATGGTCTCCACCAATACCGCGCCATCGCGGATCAACTGGTGGCAGCCCTTGGCGCCGGGATGATGGATGGAGCCGGGGATGGCATACACCTCACGCCCTTGCTCCGCCGCCAGTTTCGCGGTGATCAGCGAACCGCTGGCCATGCTGGCTTCCACCACCAGTACGCCAAGGGACAAACCACTGATGATCCGGTTGCGCCGGGGAAAGTTGCCGGCCTGGGGCGGCGCGTCCAGCGGAAACTCGGAAACCACGGCGCTGCCCTGGTCGATCATCGCCTCCGCCAGCCGTCTGTGGCGTTGTGGATAAAAATTTTCGAGCCCGGTGCCGAGCACGCCGATTGTCTGGCCACCCACGTCCAATGCCGCTTGATGGGCTGCGCCATCGATGCCTAACGCCAGGCCACTGGTAATCACAAAACCGGCGCTCGCCAAACTGCGGGAAAAGGCTGCCGCCGTGTCCATGCCGGGACGCGATGCACGGCGGCTGCCGACCATCGCCAACTGCGGCTTTTCCAGGATAGAAGGGTCGCCAGCGACGAATAACAACGGTGGCGCATTATCAATCTGAGCAAGCAGTGCGGGGTAATCCGGCTGGTCCCACATCAGCAATTGCTGGGCCGGGCGCGCCAGCCAGGCCAATGCCGCACTGGCACCGTCGCGCACTTCATGGCTGCGCCGGGCATCGGCGCTGGTGGCTGGCAACCCAAGCGAACGCCACGCGCTGGCTGGCGCGCTGATGGCTTTGGACGCAGAACCGAATGCTTCAATCAATAAGTGAAAACGCTTCGGCCCCAGCTCCGGCAGCCGGTGCAAGCGCAGCCGGGCTTCCAGTTCGCACGGGGATATTTCCTGACTGTTCATCTGAGACATTTGATCTTCCTTGACCGTGACAAGCTGTGGATAACTCTGTTGGTAACTTATTTAGCAGGCTATTTATTCCGGGTGACGGGCCGCCTCGAAACGATCGGCCACGGCCAGGGCGCGCGAGGCTTTGAGGACCAGGCCGTAACTGAGCTTTTCGTAGGTGCGAAACACCAGCAGGGTGCCCGCGCGTTCGTCGGGCAGTTTCGTGGCTGCGCCGGTGAGGCCATCGCGCACCGTGGCGCCAGTCTTGATAACGCTGAGCAGTTGACCTTCCACCAAACCGTCGCGGCGGCCTTTGTTCAGGGTCACGGCATCAAGCACGCCGATCTGGGTCACGCCTCTCGGGACATCGATAATGTGCCCTTCGACGTACGGCGCCGTTGGCGGGGCCCCGAGGCTTGCCGGATCGCCGGGAGACTGCGCTCGTAAAAGACGGTCACCGGGACGCACCTCCTGGGTCACCCGCTGTACGGCCAGGGTCGTGAGGTCACCGGCGGTGACAAAGCGCGCAGTGCCGATGTCGTCGGCATTGATGCCCAATAGTTCCTGGGTCTGAGGATCGGTGTAGGCCTTGCCTCGTCGGAATATTCCGTAATTGGGCTGGGAAGGGTCGAGGTCGCCCCTGGCATACACCCGCTCGCCATGGGCGCCGAGTACTCGCCCGGCATCGGCGGCGACGATGTACGGTGCGTTGTCCAAGTCCTGGGGTGAGTCGAGAATGCGGTTATGCAATAAAAAACGCTGGATAGCCTGTTGCGTCGGTTGATCCAGACGCTGGGCGGGTTGGGGCAGCAGGGCCATGGCAAACGGGGCCCACAACAGCAAGACGAGTAGCGATTTCCTCATGGGGTCAATCTCCTTTATTATGTGCGTTCGCGTGAAATGCCTCGGCCTTGGCGGCCTTCAAGGGTTTCACACCGGTCGTGTGGGTCCATCCCAACGCCGATTTGCCTTTACCTCACATGTGCAGCAATTACGCTTATGGCTATTTTGAACATCCTCGAATTTCCCGACTCGCGCCTGCGCACGATCGCCAAACCGGTGGCCGTAGTGGACGACAAGGTTCGTCAGTTGGTCGATGACATGTTTGAAACAATGTATGAAGCCCCGGGCATCGGCCTCGCCGCGACCCAGGTCAACGTGCATCAGCGCGTCGTGGTCATGGACCTGTCGGAAGATCGCAGCGAACCGCGGGTATTCATCAATCCTGAGTTCGAACCCCTGACCGACGAGATGGGCGAATACCAGGAAGGCTGCCTCTCCGTGCCGGAGTTCTACGAGAACGTCGAACGCCCGCTACGCGTGAAGATCAAGGCTCTGGACCGCGACGGCAAGCCGTTCGAGCAGGTTGCCGAAGGCCTGCTGGCGGTGTGTATCCAGCACGAATGCGACCACCTCAACGGCAAGCTGTTTGTCGATTACCTGTCCACGCTCAAGCGCGACCGGATCAAGAAGAAGCTGGAAAAAAAGCATCGCCAGCAAGCTTGATGCCCTTCTTCCAAAGGCTTGCTGCGGCAAGCCTTTTTCTTTTGTGACTGTTTTTAACCGAGACCTCCCATGACCGAGCCACTGCGCATTGTTTTTGCCGGCACTCCCGAATTCGCAGCCGAACATCTGAAGGCCTTGCTTGCCAGCCCTTATGACCTTGTCGCGGTGTACACCCAGCCGGATCGCCCGGCCGGTCGCGGGCAAAAACTGATGCCAAGCCCGGTCAAGCAACTGGCGCTGGAACACGACATCCCCGTGCTGCAGCCGCCGACCTTGCGCAACGCCGACGCCCAGGCTGAACTCGCCTCGCTGAAACCGGACCTGCTGGTGGTGGTGGCCTACGGCCTAATCCTGCCGCAAGTGGTGCTGGATATCCCGCGCCTGGGTTGCATCAACAGCCATGCTTCGCTGTTGCCACGTTGGCGTGGTGCGGCGCCGATCCAGCGCGCCGTGGAGGCGGGCGACAGCGAAAGCGGGGTGACGGTGATGCGCATGGAGGCGGGCTTGGACACCGGCCCGATGCTGCTCAAAGTCACCACCCCGATTACCGCCGCAGACACCGGTGGCAGCCTGCACGACCGCCTTGCCGAGCTGGGCCCTCCCGCCGTGCTCCAGGCCATCGCCGGGCTCGCCGCCGGCACCCTGGAAGGCGAAGTCCAGGACGACAGCCTGGCCACCTACGCCCACAAGCTGAACAAAGACGAAGCGCGCATCGACTGGCGCCGCCCGGCCGTGGAGCTGGAACGCCTGGTGCGTGCCTTCAACCCATGGCCGATCTGCCACAGCACCCTCAACGGTGAAGCCTTGAAAGTGCTGGCCGCGACCCTGGCCGAGGGCAAAGGCGCTCCGGGTGAAATCGTTGGCGCCAGCAAGGACGGGTTGTTGGTTGCTTGCGGCGAACAGGCGCTGTGCCTGACACGCCTGCAATTGCCCGGTGGCAAGGCGCTTAACTTCAGCGATTTGTTCAACAGCCGTCGTGAGAAATTTGCCCTGGGCACGGTCCTTGGCGTGGTGGCCCAATGAACCCGCGTCTGGCCGCCGCCAAGGCTCTCGCCGCCGTGCTCAATGGCAAGGCTTCGCTGAACAGTTCACTGCCCCCGCAACTGGATAAGGTCGAGGACCGCGATCGCGGGTTCACCCAGGACCTGGCCTTTGGCACCGCCCGCTGGCAGCCACGGTTGTCGGCGCTGGCGGCGAAGTTGCTGCAGAAGCCGTTCAAGGCGGCCGATGCCGATGTCGAGGCGTTGCTGCTGGTGGGTCTTTATCAGTTGCTCTATACCCGCGTGCCCGCCCACGCCGCTATCGGCGAGACCGTCGGTTGCGCGGACAAGCTTAAAAAGCCTTGGGCCAAAGCGCTGCTCAACGCCGTACTGCGCCGCGCCCAACGCGAAAGCGAAACACTGCTGGCGGAGCTGGAACATGACCCGGTAGTGCGCACCGCTCACCCGCGCTGGCTGCAAAAATCCTTGAAGGCGTTCTGGCCCCAGCAATGGGAAGCCATTTGCGCGGCCAACAATGCGCACCCGCCGATGATCCTGCGGGTCAACCGCCGCCACCACCCTCGTGACGCCTACTTGCAATTACTCGCCGACGCCGGCATCAATGCCACGCCTTGCGTGTACAGCACTGACGGCATCGTGCTCGAAGCGGCCACCGATGTGCGCAGCCTGCCGGGCTTTGCCGAGGGTTGGATCAGCGTGCAGGACGAAGCCGCGCAACTGGCGGCCGACCTGCTTGACTTAGCGCCCGGCCAACGCGTGCTCGACGCCTGCTGTGCGCCTGGCGGTAAGACCTGCCACATCCTGGAAGTCGAAAAAGACCTGGCCGGTGTAGTCGCTGTCGATCTGGAAGCCAAACGCCTGGTGCGTGTGCGGGAAAACCTCGCACGCCTAGGCCTGAGTGCCGAGCTGATCGCCGCCGACGGCCGCGACACCGCCGCCTGGTGGGACGGCAAACCGTTCCAGCGCATCCTGCTCGACGCGCCATGCTCGGCCACTGGCGTGATCCGTCGCCACCCGGACATCAAGCTTACCCGCCAACCCGATGACATCATCGCCCTGGCCGCACTGCAAGGCGAACTGCTCGATGCGCTGTGGCCGACCCTGGAAGTCGGCGGCATCCTGCTCTACGCCACGTGTTCCACCTTGCCGACGGAAAACACCGAGGTGATCCAAGCCTTCCTTGCCCGCACCAGCGGCGCCCGGGAACTGGACCTCGCCACAACCGCCGGCATCAAGCAGCCCCACGGCCGCCAGTTGCTGGCGCAAGAAGGCGGACACGATGGCTTCTACTACGCCAAACTGATCAAGATCGCCGCCGCACGCGGCTGAACGGGTTTAAGGGAGTGACCGGATGAAAATCATCATCCTTGGAGCAGGGCAGGTCGGTGGCACGTTGGCCGAACATTTGGCCAGCGAAGCCAACGACATCACCGTGGTCGACACCGATGCCGAACGCCTGCGCAACCTCGGCGACCGTCTCGACATCCGCACCGTACAAGGCCGCGCCTCGTTCCCGACGGTACTGCGCCAGGCCGGTGCCGACGACGCCGATATGCTGGTGGCCGTGACCAACAGCGACGAAACCAACATGGTCGCCTGCCAAGTCGCCCACACCCTGTTCCACACCCCGACCAAAATCGCGCGGGTGCGCGAAGCGGCCTACCTGACCCGCGCCGGGCTGTTCGACAACGACGCGATCCCGGTTGACGTACTGATCAGCCCGGAACAAGTGGTCACCCACTACATCAAGCGCCTGATCGAGATCCCGGGCGCCTTGCAGGTCATCGACTTTGCCGGCGGCAAGGCGCAGCTGGTCGCGGTGAAGGCCTACTACGGCGGCCCGCTGGTCGGCCAGCAACTGCGCCAGCTGCGCGAGCACATGCCAAATGTGGAAACCCGCGTCGCGGCGATTTTCCGGCGCGACCGCCCGATCCTGCCTCAGGGCGATACCGTGATCGAAGCCGACGACGAAGTGTTTTTCATCGCCGCTAAAGCGAATATTCGGGCGGTCATGAGCGAAATGCGCCGCCTCGATGAAACCTACAAGCGCATCGTCATCGCGGGCGGCGGGCAGATCGGCGAGCGTTTGGCCGAGGCCATCGAAAGCCGCTACCAAGTGAAGATCATCGAGATGAGCCCCACACGCTGCCGGCATTTGTCCGACACCCTGGACAGCACCGTCGTACTGCAAGGCAGCGCCTCGGACCGCGACCTGCTGATGGAAGAAAACATCGCCGACGCCGATATCTTCCTGGCCCTGACCAACGATGACGAAGCCAACATCATGTCCTCCTTGCTGGCCAAGCGGCTGGGGGCGAAGAAGGTGATGACTATCATCAACAACCCAGCCTATGTCGACCTGATCCAGGGCGGCGACATCGACATCGCCATCAGCCCTCAGCTGGCCACCATTGGCACCTTGCTGGCCCACGTGCGCCGTGGCGATATCGTCAGCGTGCACTCCCTGCGCCGGGGCGCGGCGGAAGCCATCGAGGCGATCGCCCACGGTGACTCGAAGTCGAGCAAGGTGATCGGCAAGGCCATCCGCGACATCGGCCTACCGCCGGGCACCACCATTGGCGCGATCATTCGTGATGAAGAGGTGATCATTGCTCACGACGATACGGTGATCGCCACCGGCGACCATGTGATCCTGTTCCTGGTGGATAAAAAACATATCCGCGATGTGGAGAAACTGTTCCACGTGGGCTTGAGCTTTTTTTGATCGAACGGAGTGACCGGAATGCTCGAATCCCTGGAAAAAATGCTCGCCAAGGGTGTGGATAACGCACTGCTGCGCTTTGGTTTGGGCAAGGGTTATCTGGACTTGAAGGACAACGCCAAGGCGGCGGAGCATTTGCACAAGTGTGTCGAGTTCGACCCGAAGTATTCGGCGGCGTGGAAGTTGTTGGGCAAGGCGCAACTTGGACTGGGTGATCAGGCCGCAGCGCGCCAGGCGTGGGAGAAGGGTATCGAAGCCGCCCAGGCCCATGGCGACAAACAGGCTGAAAAAGAGATGACTGTGTTCCTGAAAAAACTCGACCGCCAAGCCTGAATGGAAATCAAAAATGTGGGAGCGGGCTTGCTCGCGAAAGCGGTGTATCAGTTACACATTCAGTGACTGACACTCTGCATTCGCGAGCAAGCCCGCTCCCACATTGGTTTTGCATCGACTTTGAGTCTGTCGTGAGTCAGTACCACCGCTCTTCACCCGGCGGGCGTTTCTTGAAGCGCTTCATGCTCCACATGTACTGGCTCGGGTAGGCGCCGACATAACGCTCCACCACCTTGCTCATCGCCGCACAGGACGTGGCGGTGTCGGTGCTATACATGTCTTCCGGCGCCGCTTCCAGGATCACTTTGTACCCCGAACCATCCGGCAGTCGCAGGGCATGCAGGAACACGCCAACGGCCTTGTGGCCCGCGAGCATGTTCGGTACGAACTTGCTGGTCAGCGCCTGGGTGGCGAAGAACGGCACGAAGATACCGGCGGATTCGGCCGGCTCCGGGTCGGCCGGAATACCCACCTGGCCGCCTTTGCGCACTTCCTTGATCACACTGAGGATGCCTTCCTTGGTCGACGCCGCCACACGGTTACCCAGTTGCACACGTTGCTTGCGCAGTAATTCATCCACCGCCTTGAGCTTGGGCGGGCGGTAGAAAATGATCGGTTTGCACTGGCTGCAATAGAAGTGGTTCAACACCTCCCAGTTGCCCAGGTGACTGGTGATGCCGACCACGCCTTTGCCCGAGGCGAGGGCCTGGTGCAACACTTCAAGGCCTTCGACTTCGCGCACCAGATCGATGGAGCGCTGGGCCGGCCAGATCCAGGCGCAGGCGCTTTCGGTCAATGATTTGCCGATGTCCATCAGACTGCGGCCGACCAATGCTTCGCGCTCGGCGGGGTCCATGGCGGGGAAACACTTGGAGAGGTTGATCCGCACCGTTTCGCGGGACCGGTTGGGGGTTTTCCACATGATCCAGCCAATGGCCGTGCCGACCGCCTGCACAGCCCGCCAGGGCAGCAGGGCAAATAACCGGAGAGCGCCTACCAGCAAGGCGCCTTTAAACTTTTCCACAGGTCACTCCTGATCGTGTGTGGTGCGCAAAGCGGGCATTCTAACCGGCGTTGGCCAGATCCGCGTAACGGTCGCAGTCCCGGGTGTGGTCCATGACCATGCCCGAGGCCTGCATGAAGGCATAACAAATGGTCGGCCCAACGAATGTGAAACCGGCTTTTTTCAGCGCGCGGCTCATGGCTTCGGCTTCGGGCGTGATGGCCGGCACTTCACTGCGGTCCCTGAAATGATTGACCTTGGGCACGCCGCCGACGAACGACCAGAGCAGACCCACCGGGTCCTCCAGCGCCAGCCAGGCGGCGGCGTTGCGCCGGGTCGCGTTGAGCTTCAGGCGATTGCGCACGATACCTGGGTCCAGCATCAACGCGTCGATCTCGTCATCGCTCAACCGCGCCAGGCGTTGCGCATCAAAGCCGAACAGGACCTTTCGATAATGCTCACGCTTGCGTAAAACGGTGATCCAGGAAAGGCCCGCCTGGAACCCTTCGAGCAAAAGCAACTCGAACAAACCCTGCGCATCGCGCAGCGGCGTTCCCCACTCCTGATCGTGATAAGCCATGTACAGTGGATCTTCAGAACACCAAAAGCAGCGTGGCATAAGGCTCCAGGGGATGGTGGCGCGGCCGAATCGGGTATACTCCCGCTCTTTAAATCGCAGCCCAAGTAACAGGTGAATTTCGTGAGCCAGCCTACGCCAGCCGTGCGTACCTTCCAAGACTTGATCCTCGCCCTCCAGCAATACTGGGCCGAGCAAGGTTGTGTGGTACTTCAGCCCTACGATATGGAAGTAGGCGCCGGCACTTTCCACACCGCTACCTTCCTGCGGGCCATCGGCCCGGAAACCTGGAACGCCGCTTATGTGCAGCCCAGTCGTCGCCCGACTGACGGCCGCTACGGCGAAAACCCGAACCGTCTCCAGCACTACTACCAGTTTCAGGTGGTATTGAAGCCCAACCCGGACAACTTCCAGGAACTGTACCTGGGCTCGCTCAAGCATGTTGGCCTGGACCCGCTGGTGCACGACATCCGTTTCGTCGAAGACAACTGGGAATCGCCAACCCTGGGCGCCTGGGGCCTGGGCTGGGAAGTCTGGCTCAATGGCATGGAGGTCACGCAATTCACGTACTTCCAGCAAGCGGGCGGCATCGAGTGCTACCCGGTCACCGGCGAAATCACCTACGGCCTCGAGCGTCTGGCCATGTACCTGCAGGGCGTGGACTCGGTCTACGACCTGGTGTGGGCTGACGGTCCGTTCGGCAAAGTCACCTACGGCGACGTGTTCCACCAGAACGAAGTGGAACAGTCCACCTACAACTTCGAACACGCCAACGTCGACAAGCTGTTCGAACTGTTCGATTTCTATGAGAGCGAAGCCAAGCGCTTGATTGAACTCGACCAGCCGCTGCCGTTGCCGAGCTATGAAATGGTGTTGAAGGCGTCCCATACCTTCAACCTGCTGGATGCGCGCCGTGCCATCTCGGTCACCGCGCGTCAGCAATACATTCTGCGTGTACGCACCCTGGCGCGTTCCGTCGCCCAAGCCTACCTGCTGGCCCGCGCCAAGCTGGGCTTCCCGATGGCAACCCCGGATCTGCGTGATGAAGTATTGGCTAAGCTGGAGGCTGCACAATGAGTGCTCAAGATTTTCTGGTTGAACTGGGCACCGAAGAGTTGCCACCCAAGGCGCTCAACACCCTGGCCGATGCGTTCCTGGCCGGTATCGAAAAGGGCCTGCACAGCGCCGGCCTGAAGTTCGAAGCGAAGAAAGTCTACGCCGCGCCGCGCCGCCTGGCCGTGCTGCTGACCGCGCTGGAAACCCAGCAGCCGGACCGCAGCATCAACCTCGACGGCCCGCCGCGCCAAGCCGCATTCGACGCCGAAGGCAACCCGACCCAGGCTGCCCTCGGCTTTGCCAAAAAATGTGGCGTGGAACTGAGCGAGATCGACCAGAGCGGCCCGAAACTGCGTTTCAGCCAGGTCATCACCGGCAAGCCGACCGCCAGCCTGTTGCCAACCATCCTCGAAGACTCCCTGAACGACCTGCCGATTCCCAAGCGCATGCGCTGGGGCGCACGCAAGGAAGAGTTCGTACGCCCAACCCAATGGCTGGTGATGCTGCTCGGTGACCAGGTTATCGACTGCACCATCCTGGCCCAGAAGGCTGGCCGTGACTCCCGTGGTCACCGCTTCCATCACCCGCACGCCGTGCGCATCACTTCCCCGGCCAACTATGCCGCCGACCTGCGCGCCGCTTACGTGCTGGCTGACGCCAATGAGCGTCGCGAGCTGATCAGCAAGCGCACCGAAGAGCTGGCCCGCCTGCAGGAAGGCACCGCCATCGTGCCGCCAAGCCTGCTCGATGAAGTGACCGCGCTGGTTGAATGGCCGGTGCCGCTGGTGTGCTCGTTCGAAGAGCGTTTCCTCGACGTGCCGCAAGAAGCGCTGATCACCACCATGCAGGACAACCAGAAGTACTTCTGCCTGCTGGACGTGGACGGCAAGTTGCTGCCGCGTTTCATCACCGTGGCCAACATCGACAGCAAGGACCCGCAGCAGATCATCGCCGGTAACGAGAAAGTCGTGCGCCCGCGCCTGACCGATGCGGAGTTCTTCTTCAAGCAAGACAAGAAGCAGAAGCTCGAAGACTTCAACCTGCGCCTGCAGAACGTGGTATTCCAGGAAAAACTCGGCAGCGTCTACGACAAGGCCGTGCGTGTTTCCAAGCTGGCCGCCTACATTGCGCCTCGCATTGGCGGTGATGCCGCCCTGGCTGCGCGCGCAGGCCTGCTGTCCAAGTGCGATCTGGCCACCGAGATGGTCGGCGAGTTCCCGGAGATGCAAGGTGTTGCCGGCTACTACTACGCCCTCAATGACGGCGAACCGGAGGACGTAGCCCTGGCCCTGAACGAGCAGTACATGCCACGCGGTGCCGGTGCCGAACTGCCAACCACGTTGACCGGTGCTGCCGTAGCCATCGCCGACAAGCTGGATACCCTGGTCGGTATCTTCGGCATCGGCATGTTGCCAACCGGCAGCAAAGACCCGTACGCCCTGCGCCGTGCGGCCCTGGGTGTGCTGCGCATCCTGATCGACAAAAAGCTGGACCTCGACCTGACCCAGGCCGTGGTGTTCGCGGTCGGCCAGTTCGGTGCCAAGGTCAAGCAAGCAGGCCTGGCCGAGCAAGTGCTGGAGTTTGTGTTCGACCGCCTGCGTGCGCGTTACGAAGACGAAGGGGTGGACGTTTCGGTGTACCTGTCGGTACGTGCCCTGCAGCCGGGTTCGGCGTTGGACTTCGACCAGCGCGTACAAGCCGTGCAGGCCTTCCGCAAATTGCCGGAAGCCGACGCACTGGCCGCCGTGAACAAGCGTGTATCGAACCTGCTGAGCAAGGCCGAAGGCCTGGGCAACGTTGACGTCGATCCAGGCCTGTTTGCCGATGCCAAGGAGTTCTCGCTGAACTCGGCCATCGCCAAGGCTGAAAACGCGGTGAAGCCGCTGATCGCCGAACGCAACTATGCCGAAGCATTGGCGCGCCTGGCCACCTTGCGTGAGCCGGTCGATGCGTTCTTCGAAGCGGTGATGATCAATGCCGACGATGCCGGCGTGCGCAAAAACCGCTACGCCATGCTCGCGCGTCTGCGCGGCTTGTTCGTCAATATTGCTGACATATCGACCCTGAGCTGAGCATGTTGAAACTGCTGATTCTCGATCGGGACGGAGTGATCAACTACGACTCCGACGCTTACATCAAGTCGGTGGCGGAGTGGATTCCACTGCCGGGTTCGATCGAGGCCATCGCGCAGTTGAGCAAGGCGGGCTGGACGGTGGCCATCGCCACCAACCAATCCGGCATCGCCCGTGGCTACTACGACATCGCCACCCTGGACGCCATGCATGCGCGCTTGCGCACGTTGGTGGCTGAGCAGGGCGGTGAAGTCGGGCTGGTGGTGTATTGCCCGCATGGGCCGGATGACGGCTGCGATTGCCGCAAACCCAAGCCAGGCATGCTGAAAATCATTGCAGAACATTACAAGGTGTCCTTGGCTGGGATATGGTTCGTCGGGGACAGCCTCGGTGACCTGGAGGCGGCCAAAGCCGTCGACTCTCAGCCAGTTTTGGTTAAGACCGGGAAAGGCGAAAAGACCCAGGTGAAAAACCTTCCGGTAGGCACCTTGATTTTTGACGATCTGGCGGCTGTTGCCGCAGAACTTATCAACAACTAGCCGCCCTCGACTTCCTGGCCAAGGAGTGTTCGGGAGTGCGCTTTTAACAGGCGGGCCTTGTCCCGCAACGGTAAATGCCGCCATGTCGATTTTGCAGGCCATCAGAACCTTTTTCTTTTACCTGCTGCTGGGCACCAGTTCCTTTCTGTGGTGCACCCTGAGCTTTTTTATTGCGCCGTTCCTGCCGTTCAAGGCGCGCTATCGCTTTATCAATGTCTATTGGTGCCGTTGCGCGTTGTGGCTGTCCAAGGTATTCCTGGGCATTCGCTTCGAGATCAAGGGTGCGGAAAACGTCCCGGAGCAACCCTGCGTGATTCTGTCGAACCACCAGAGCACCTGGGAGACGTTCTTTTTGTCAGCGTACTTTTCGCCGTTGAGCCAAGTGCTCAAGCGTGAGTTGCTGTACGTGCCGTTCTTTGGCTGGGCTATGGCGATGTTGCGTCCGATCGCCATCGACCGCGATAACCCCAAGGCCGCGCTCAAGCACGTAGCCAAGAAAGGCGACGAGCTGCTCAAGGATGGCGTCTGGGTGCTGATCTTCCCCGAAGGCACGCGTGTTCCTTACGGCACCGTAGGCAAGTTCTCACGCGGCGGTACCGCCTTGGCGGTCAACGCCAACTTGCCGGTGCTACCGATTGCCCACAACGCCGGCAAGTTCTGGCCAAAGACCGGCTGGGCGAAACGCGCGGGCACCATCACGGTAGTGATTGGCGAACCCATGTACGCCGAAGGGGAAGGACCCCGCGCAATTGCAGCGTTGAATGACCGTGCCCAGGCATGGAATCAAGCGCAGCAGCGGGCCATGGGTTCGTTGCCGCCGGAGCCGGTCGTGGTCGACACACCGGTGATTTGAGGATCTGTGGATAACCTGTGCACGGTATGTTGGCGAATCGCCTTTTTTGCTACGTAAGAAGCTGATTTAGATACATATTTCCAGAGGTCATAAAATCATGGAAAAGGTGCATAAGTTTTTTACCGCATAACAAAACCGGTCCTGGCGACCGGTTTTTTATGCACAGCACAAACGCAGGTTTTTCACTCTTCCAGTACGGGCAGTTGCAGGCTGAAGGTGGTGCCTTTACCCAACACGCTCGCGCAGCTGATGCGACCACCGTGGCGCTCTATCACGGCCTTGACCATGCTCAGCCCCAATCCCAAACCTTCACTGCCTTGAGCCGAATCGAAGCGTCGGTATTGGCTGAACAGTTCCGGCAGGTCCGTCGCGGAAATCCCCGGCCCCTGATCACTGATACGACATTCCAGCCAACCCTGTGCAGTGCTGTGCCTCAACCTGACGGTCGTCCCAGAAGGCGAATACTTGATTGCGTTCTCCAGCACATTGAACAGTGCCCGGGTGAGCAGTGACTGATCGGCCGACACCATGCCCTCGTCGGCTTCATCCAGATCATGAACCAGATGAATCCCCTTGAGTTGGGCGAGCACTGCCACTTGGTCGAAGGCGTCCATCACCAACATGGCGAACAAGGTTGGCTGGAACTGATAACCGTCGGCCTCAGCCTTCGCCAACTGTACGAACGATTCGGTGAGGCCCAAGGCGCGCCGCACTTGCTGCTCGATCTGGGCGAACACCGGCGATTCGCCGTTATGGACGTCCAGCAGGGCCAGGATTGCCGAGTGCGGCGCCCGCAGGTCATGGGAGAGAAACCGCAACATCGTCTCGCGGTGTTGCTGGGCTTCACGCTCCTTACTCAAATCCGTCAGGCTCAGCAGCCAGCCGAGCGCGATGTCGCCTTCGGCTGGTAACAAGGGCGCCAACTCCATGCGCAGACTACGCTTGTGGATATCCCGGAACTCGACCAACTCCAGCACCGAGAGGGCAGGGCGCACGCCATTGTGCAGGGGCGGGTAACCCAAATCTGCCAGTTGCTCCAGCAGGTTTTCGTTGACCAGGATGTTGCCGAACACTTCCCGCGCAATGCGATTGGCCAGCAGGATATTGCCCCTGGGGTCGGTGATCAGCGTCGCGACCGGCAGGCACTCGAGGCCGTCGGCCATGAAGCGGCGGGTATCGCGCGTGCGACTGACCGCTTGCTCCAAGGCGAAGATACGCGCCTGCAACACATCGCCTTTGCTGGCAGGCGCGCGGCGGCGCTCGGGCAGGACCTTGGGTTCGTTATCCAGGCGCGCCAGCTCCCAGCCGAAATAGGCGAGGATCACGCTGAGGCGACGCCAGTTCCAGATCAGGTAACTGAGCAGCAGGCCAATCAGACAGGCCGCAGGCGACCACCAATGGCCCAGGCGTAACAGCGCCAACGAACCGAGCAACGCGGCAGCCATGCAGCCCAGCGTCATCCACAGCGCATAACGAGGGCGATAGAGCAGCAGGCCCAGCAGCAACGCGACCAGTGAAGTCGCCATCAGCGCCGCAAGCCAGCCCGGCAGATCAACAATGCTGCGCCCTTGCAGCAAGCCATTGAGCACGTTGGCCTGGATCTCCACACCTGCAGTAGTGCCGGCTTTGGAGGAGAGCGGCGTGACAAACCGATCGCCCATCCCGGAAGCCGTCGACCCGACTAAAATCAGGCGGCCGCGTAGCTGCTCGGGGGGGACTTCGCCGCGCAAAACGCTGACGTAGGACACACTCGGGAAATGGGTATGCGGCGCGATAAAGGGGATACGAATAGCGTGCTCTCGATGCCAGTGCTGGGCAGTGGATTGCAGCGGCTCGCCTGGCATTTGGGATAGCTCGCCGCTCATCTCATAGGCCAGCCAAGCCAGTTGCGCAGCCGTAGCATCCGGTGGGCCTTCGCGCAGATACAGGCTACGAACCACGCCGTCATTGTCCGCTTCCACGTTGATATGGCCCACACCTTTAGCGCATTTGAGCAAAGGCATCATCTGCGCGCCGGGTTGGCTGTAGCCCGCAGCGCCTTCTCGCACCAATGGCATCAGAACATCGCCGGCGTTGCAGACCGCTTCTGCCAAGCGTTTGTCATTGGCGGCGTTGCCAGGCTCACTGAAGATGACATCGAACAGAATACTTGTCGGTTGCCCAGCGCTCAGGCGGTCTATCAGGTCAGCGTGCACGCTGCGTGGCCAGGGCCATTGGCCAAGTTTTTTCAGGCTCGCATCATCGATGGTTACCAACAGAATACGTGGGTCCACAGGCAAAGGGGTGAGACGGCGCAGGCTGTCATACAACGGATTGTTCAAGGCCAGGCCTGGGCTCAACGACAGGTACGCCGTAATGGGCAGCAATAGCAAGCCGATCCACAGCCACTCCCTCACCAGGCCATTGAACAGACGTTGGGCATGGGTAGGTTGACGTTTCTCGTCTTTGCTCCAGGGCATCATCGGTCAGCACGCCTGGGTAATGGGTGAGTGATAAAAGATGTCAAGCAGTTGCGGAAAAGGACCATGGTGCTCATCGAGGTTGAGGAGAGGGCATCTGGCATCAGCGCATGAGAGTTTACGACAGGTTGATCCTTTTCCTTAGGGTCGGGAGCCGGTATCTTTCCCACATCGCTATCGAGCATTTCCAGTGGGATAACCACTCATTGTTCCCAGCGTAACGAGAGATCCAAGGGGTCGACGGATCTGAGCACAATTCTTCAGATTCAACGACTGGTATCTGCGCAGCGCGTGCCCGTAAAAGAAACGGGCGACGGCTGTCATACTCTTCAAAAAAGAAAGGACCCACCCATGCGTGTCGCAATACTGGATGACGAACCCGCGGAACTGCGTCGGGTGGAACAGACACTGCGACAAATCCCCAGCACCGCCGAACAGCCCTGGACCCTGCATTGCTTCGAGCGAGGCGAAGACCTGCTGCGCCAACTGCGCCGGGAAACCTTCGACCTGTTGATACTCGACTGGCAACTACCCGATATCACCGGCATTGCCCTGCTGCGCTGGACCCGCGAACATATGGAGTCCCCGCCCGCCGTCATCATGCTCACGAGCCGTGACGCCGAGAGCGATATTGTCACTGCACTGAACAGCGGCGCCGACGATTACGTCAGCAAACCCTTTCGTCCTAACGAATTGAAAGCGCGGGTCACGGCGATCTTGCGTCGGCATGGCCTGCAAAAGTCAGCCACCCATGAAGTGCAGAGCTTCAATGACCTGACCTTTGACGATGCTGAATTGACCGTGACCCGTGCAGGCAAACCGATCAATCTCACCGAGCGTGAGTACCGCCTGGCCAGCTGCCTGTTTGCTAACCTGGCTCGGCCGCTGTCTCGCGAATATCTTTACGAACGGTTCTGGACCCACGAAGAAATGGTCTCGTCACGGCCGCTGGATACGCATATCTACCGGCTGCGAAACAAGCTGGGGCTGACGGCGGATCGAGGTTGGCAGTTGCTGACGATCTATGGGTATGGGTATCGATTGGAAAGCGTGGCGACCGTTTCTCAAGGCTGAAAACATTGATGTTCCACGTGGAGCATTTTTGAAAAACCGGCTGATTTACCCAATGAAAAAGGCCAACGCTAAGCGTTGGCCTTTTTTTGTTCCTGCGTTCTATCTGGATCAGAAGTCCAGGTTAGAAACCGCCAAAGCGTTGCTCTCGATGAAGTCACGACGAGGCTCGACCGCATCGCCCATCAGGGTGTTGAAGATCTGGTCTGCGCCAATGGCGTCTTCAATGGTCACCCGCAGCATGCGACGCTGGGCTGGGTCCATGGTGGTTTCCCACAGCTGATCCGGGTTCATTTCACCCAGACCTTTGTATCGCTGGATGGTATGACGCTTGGTGCTTTCAGCCATCAACCAGTCAAGGGCTTCCTTGAACTCCTTGACCTGCTTCTTGCGTTCGCCACGCTGAATATAAGCGCCGTCGTCAAGCAAGGTGCTCAGTTGAGCGCCCAAGGTAACCACGGTCTTGTAGTCATTGCTGCCAAAGAAGTCGCGGTTGAAGGTAACGTAGTTCGACAGACCGTGGGAGATCAGTTCCACCTCGGGCAGCCACACGTTACGTTCACGGTCTTCACGCAAGCTGGCTTTGTAGACCAGGCCGGATTTTTCCGAAGTGCGCAGGCGAACTTCGTATTGTGCCAGCCAGTTTTGCATGTGCGCATGATCGCCCAGCTGTTCAAGGCTGACAGACGGCAGGTAGATGAAGTGCTCGGTCAGCTCCTGAGGGTACAGGCGCGACAGACGCTTCAGCGTTTTCATGACCATGCGGAAGTCGTTGACCAAGCGCTCCAACGCTTCACCGGAAATACCCGGGGCTTCGTCGTTCAGGTGCAGGCTGGCGTCTTCCAGGGCCGACTGCGTCATGTACTCTTCCATGGCGTCGTCGTCTTTGATGTATTGCTCTTGCTTGCCCTTTTTCACTTTGTACAACGGCGGCTGGGCGATGTAGATGTAGCCACGCTCGATCAACTCCGGCAACTGGCGGAAGAAGAAGGTCAGCAGCAGGGTACGGATGTGCGAACCGTCGACGTCAGCATCGGTCATGATGATGATGTTGTGGTAGCGCAGTTTGTCGATGTTGTACTCGTCGCGGCCGATACCGCAGCCCAGCGCCGTGATCAAGGTGCCGACCTCCTGGGAGGAAATCATCTTGTCGAAGCGCGCCTTCTCGACGTTGAGGATCTTGCCCTTCAACGGCAGGATGGCCTGGGTGCGACGGTTACGACCCTGCTTGGCGGAACCGCCAGCAGAGTCACCTTCCACCAGATACAGTTCGGAGAGGGCAGGGTCCTTCTCCTGGCAGTCAGCCAGTTTGCCGGGCAGGCCGGCGATATCCAGTGCGCCTTTACGGCGGGTCATCTCACGGGCTTTACGCGCCGCTTCACGGGCTCGTGCGGCGTCGATCATCTTGCCGACGACCAGCTTGGCTTCGTTCGGGTTTTCCAGCAGGAAGTCAGAGAAGTACTTGCCCATCTCCTGTTCCACTGCGGTCTTCACTTCGGAAGATACGAGCTTGTCTTTAGTCTGGGAGCTGAACTTCGGATCCGGCACTTTTACCGAGATGATCGCCGTCAGGCCTTCGCGCGCGTCGTCACCGGTAGTGGCGACCTTATGCTTCTTGGCCAAGCCTTCGGCTTCGATGTAGGTATTCAGGTTACGCGTCAGTGCGGAACGGAAACCCACCAGGTGAGTGCCGCCGTCGCGCTGTGGAATGTTGTTGGTAAAGCACAACAGGTTCTCGTTGAAGCTGTCGTTCCACTGCAGGGCGATTTCCACGCCAATGCCATCTTCACGCTGGATGTTGAAGTGGAACACCTGGTTGACCGCAGTCTTGTTGGTGTTCAGGTATTCAACGAATGCACGCAGGCCACCTTCGTACTTGAACAGTTCTTCCTTGCCGCTGCGCTCATCCTTGAGGACGATACCGACACCGGAGTTGAGGAAGGACAGTTCACGAATACGCTTGGCCAGGATGTCCCAGCTGAAGTGGATATTCTTGAAGGTGTCCGCCGATGGCTTGAAGTGGATCTGCGTACCGGTGGATTCACTGTCCCCGACGATCTTCATCGGTTCTTGTGGAACGCCGTGAACGTAGGTCTGCTCCCAGATTTTACCGCTACGGCGGACCGTCAGGATCAGCTCTTCGGACAGTGCGTTCACTACCGAAACACCCACGCCGTGCAAACCGCCGGAGACTTTGTAGGAGTTGTCGTCGAACTTACCGCCAGCGTGAAGCACGGTCATGATGACCTCTGCCGCCGACACACCTTCTTCTTTGTGTACGTCTACCGGAATACCGCGACCGTTGTCGCGTACGGTAATCGACTCATCCGGATGGATGATGATGCTGATGTCGTCGCAGTGACCGGCCAGGGCTTCGTCGATGGAGTTGTCGACCACCTCGAACACCATGTGGTGCAGACCGCTACCGTCATCAGTGTCGCCAATGTACATACCGGGACGTTTGCGTACGGCATCCAAACCTTTCAGCACTTTAATGCTGGTCGAGTCGTACGTGTTTTCTTCGCTCATGCCTTCACTCCCGATGGTCGTGGGTCTGGGTGATACGGCCTTGTTCCACGTGGAACAAAGCGACTGGCGTTTCCGTCTGCCAGCCTTCCCTCAATAATTCGTGGTCTACACAGGTGATGAACACCTGGCAGCGTAATTCTTCCAACAAGCGGCATAGCGCGCGGCGATGTTGCTCGTCGAGTTCGGACGGCAAGTCATCCACCAGGTAAATACACTGTCCACGCCGGGCTTGGCTAACCAAGTGACCCTGGGCGATCCGCAGTGCACACACCACCAACTTCTGCTGGCCACGGGACAAGATATCCGCAGCATTATGAGCGCCTAACCTAAGGCGCAAATCAGCCCGTTGGGGACCGGCCTGGGTATGGCCGATTTGCTGATCCCGCTGCAAGGACGTCGCAAGCACTGCACTAAGCTCACGTTCTTTGTCCCAGCCACGGTAATAACTCAGCGTCAGCCCCTCGAGATCCAGCAACTCACTCAAGGTCTGCTCAAAGACTGGTTTCAAGGCTTTGATATAGGCGCGACGGTACTCATCTATTTCATCGCTGGCCAGGCACAGTTCACGGTCCCAGGCCGCTTGCGAAGCGGCGTCAAGTGTACCATGCCGCAGCCATGAGTTCCGCTGCCGCAGGGCCTTCTGCAGGCGCTGCCAAGTGGCCATGAACCGTGGTTCCACGTGGAACACGCCCCAATCGAGGAATTGCCTGCGGATTTTTGGCGCGCCTTCCAACAGACGAAAGCTGTCGGGATTGATCAACTGCAGTGGCAAAATTTCCGCCAACTGCGCCGCACTGCGAGCATTTTGCCCGTCAATGCGAATTTGGAACTCTCCGCCGCGATCGCGCGAGATCCCGAGACTACTGTGCCCACCCTCCGCGAGTTCGACTTGGCCGAACACCGTACACGCCAATTGCTCATACTGAATAACCGGTAACAAGCGAGCACTACGAAAGGAACGGGCAAGCCCCAGCAGGTTGATGGCTTCCAGCACGCTGGTTTTGCCACTGCCGTTGGCGCCGTAGAGGATATTGATGCGAGGGGAGGGAGAGAAGGTCACCGGGTGCAGATTGCGCACCGCGGTGACCGAGACGCGACTAAGGGACATCTAGCTTCTGCTGAGCATGATTACAGGCGCATCGGCATAACAACGTAAGCCGAGTCGTCGTTGTCGGATTCCTGCACCAGGGCGCTGCTGTTGGAGTCCGACAGAATCAGGCGAACCTGTTCGGTGGTCATCACACCCAGCACATCCAGCAAGTAGCTCACGTTGAAGCCGATTTCCAGGGAACCGCCGTTGTAGTCAACGCCCACTTCTTCTTCCGCTTCCTCCTGCTCCGGGTTATTGGCCTGGATTTTCAGCTGCCCGTTGGCGAGTTGAAGGCGGATACCACGGTACTTTTCGTTGGACAAAATCGCAGTACGGCTGAACGCTTCACGTAGCGCCTGACGATCACCGATCACCAGCTTGTCCCCACCCTTAGGCAGTACACGCTCGTAATCCGGGAACTTACCGTCTACCAGCTTGGAGGTGAAGGTGAATTCGCCGGTGGTCGCACGAATGTGATGCTGACCCAGCACAATGCTGACGTTGCCTTCGGGCTCAGTGAGCAAGCGAGCCAGCTCAAGGATACCCTTGCGCGGCACGATCACCTGGTGACGGTCCGGCTGGCCGATATCGGCGCGCATCGAGCACATGGCCAGACGGTGACCGTCGGTGGCCACGGCGCGGATAATGCCTTCAGAGACTTCCAGCAGCATGCCGTTGAGGTAGTAGCGCACGTCCTGCTGGGCCATGGCGAAGCTGGTGCGTTCGATCAAACGACGCAGCTTGCTCTGCTCCAGGCTGCAGGTCAGCGAACCCGGACCTTCTTCCACCGTAGGGAAATCATTGGCCGGCAAGGTGGATAGGGTGAAGCGGCTGCGGCCTGCCTTGACCACCAGCTTCGCTTCATCGACCTTGATGTCGATGAGCGCGTCGTTGGGCAGGCTTTTGCAGATGTCCATCAGCTTGCGTGCCGGCACGGTGATCTCGCCAGGTTCGGCGGGCTCTTCCAGCTGCACGCGGCCAACCAGCTCGACTTCCAGGTCGGTGCCGGTCAGGGACAATTGCTGGCCCTCGACCACCAGCAATACGTTGGAAAGCACCGGCAAGGTCTGTCGGCGCTCGACGACGCCTGCGACCAGTTGCAGGGGTTTCAACAGGGCTTCGCGTTGAATGGTGAAATGCATGGTCTAGTCCCTTGCCTTAATAAGCTGCGCTGGTGTCATCACGTTGTCAGTGTACGCAGCAGGTTCTTGTAGTCCTCGCGAATATCCGCGTCGGATTCCTTAAGTTCATTGATCTTGCGGCAGGCGTGCAAAACCGTGGTGTGATCGCGACCGCCGAACACATCGCCGATTTCCGGCAGGCTGTGGTTGGTCAACTCCTTGGAGAGCGCCATGGCCACCTGACGGGGACGTGCCACCGAGCGCGAACGGCGCTTGGACAGCAGGTCGGAAATCTTGATCTTGTAGTACTCGGCCACGGTGCGCTGGATGTTGTCCACACTCACAAGTTTGTCTTGCAGCGCCAGCAAGTCTTTCAGGGACTCGCGAATCAACTCGATGGTGATGTCGCGGCCCATGAAATGCGAGTGCGCAATGACCCGCTTGAGTGCCCCTTCCAGCTCACGCACGTTGGAGCGAATACGCTGAGCGATGAAGAAAGCAGCATCGTGGGGCAGGTCGACTTTGGCCTGGTCGGCCTTTTTCATCAGGATCGCAACGCGTGTTTCCAGCTCCGGCGGCTCTACCGCAACGGTCAGGCCCCAGCCAAAGCGTGACTTCAGGCGTTCTTCCAGGCCTTCGATTTCCTTGGGGTAGCGGTCACTGGTCAAGATGACCTGTTGGCCACCTTCGAGCAGGGCGTTGAAGGTGTGGAAAAACTCTTCCTGCGAACGTTCCTTACGGGCGAAGAACTGGATGTCATCGATGAGCAATGCGTCAACCGAGCGATAGAACCGCTTGAACTCGTTGATGGCATTGAGCTGCAGGGCCTTGACCATGTCAGCCACGAAACGCTCCGAGTGCAGGTACACCACCTTGGCGTTCGGGTTTTTCTTTAATAGATGGTTGCCCACCGCGTGCATCAAGTGGGTCTTACCCAAGCCAACGCCACCATAAAGGAAGAGCGGGTTGTACCCGTGCTTGGGGTTATCGGCGACCTGCCAGGCGGCTGCGCGAGCCAACTGGTTGGATTTACCTTCGACGAAGTTCTCGAACGTAAACGTGCGGTTCAGGTAGCTGGTGTGCTTGAGAGCGCCTTCGACCTGCACGGTGCGCTGTTCAGCGCGAACCGGCGCTTGCTGGGAGGCGGCGCCTGCCATGGGGTCGAAGCTGTCGCGAGACGGCTCTTCATGTTGTGGCGCGTTTTTTTGCGCCGAGGATTTCGAAGGCGCGGGCGCGGCGGCGGTTGCAGTCGCCACCGGTGCCGCGGCGGCCTGGGCCTGCGAGGCCGCGGCGGCCAACGGCGCGTTAGGCGCAGCGCGAGGCGCGGAGCTACGTTTGCTGCCTATTAATAAGGAGAGCACGGGCGCGAGACCGTTGCCGTGCTCATCGAGCAATTCGAGAACGCGGCTCAGGTACTTCTCGTTGACCCAGTCGAGAACAAAACGATTGGGTGCGTAGACACGCAACTCGTCGCCTTCGGCTTCGACCTGTAGTGGACGGATCCAGGTGTTGAATTGCTGGGCAGGCAGCTCATCGCGCAAAAGCTCCACGCACTGCTGCCAAAGTTCCACTGACACGGATATCCCCTAAGTTGAAAGCCGGTGAGGCAAAAACAGCCGCCATTGTAGCGGCGCGCCGTCCACTTATCCACATGTAGCTTGATCACAGGGCAGCCAAAATCAACGTCTTAACAGTTATAAAGGCGACCAGTGGTCTGTGCATAAGCTCTGTGGATAAGCGCCCCTGAGGTCGTTGTAAAAGTGGGGGCGAAAGTCTGTTGATAACCAGCCTGTGGATAACATGCCATTCCACACACAGCTTATCCGACAGCGCAGCACAGGCAGAGCACCGTTTCTCCCCCGTGTTGTCATTCTCTGTACAGCACGTAAAACAAGGGCTCAAAGCGGTTATCCACAGATGATCGCCTGCCTAGCTTTTATAAGCTTTACAGAAAAGCTTTAAATAACTTCCTTCTTTATTTTTATATCTATGCCCAAGTCTGTGAAAAGCTTGGCGCACAAAAAAGGTCAAATGGCTCGTGGAGAAGTAATTGAAGGAAAAGCTGGTTGGAAATTGACCTAGAGGCTTGCTTTCTCTAGAATCGCCGGTCTCTTAAAACGGGGGCCATTCCGGCCCGTTGTGGACGAACCAGGTAACAACGCCATGAAACGTACTTTCCAACCAAGCACCATCAAACGCGCCCGTACTCACGGCTTCCGTGCTCGCATGGCTACCAAGAACGGCCGTGCTGTCCTGTCGCGTCGCCGCGCCAAAGGTCGTGCGCGTCTGGCAGTTTGATAATCCGGTACTGGTGGTGAGTCAGGACTTCAGTCGGGAAAAGCGTCTGCTAACCCCCCGGCATTTCAAGGCAGTCTTTGACTCCCCCACCGGCAAGGTTCCGGGGAAAAATCTCCTGCTCCTTGCGCGTAACAACGATCTTGATCACCCCCGTCTCGGGTTGGTGATCGGCAAGAAGAGCGTAAAGCTCTCCGTTGAGCGCAATCGCCTCAAGCGTCTGATGCGCGAATCGTTTCGCCTCCACCAGGAAACTCTGGTTGGTTGGGATATTGTTATCGTCGCGCGCAAAGGCTTGGGTGATGTAGAAAACCCCGAATTGATTCAGCATTTCGGCAAGCTCTGGAAACGTCTGGCGCGTACCAACAAACCAGCTCCAGCGGCCAGCACCGAAACTGTAGGGGTAGACAGCACTGATGCGTAAACTGGCACTCGTTCCGATCCAGTTTTATCGCTATGCCATCAGTCCCCTGATGGCCAGCCACTGTCGTTTCTACCCCAGTTGTTCCTGCTACGCGTTGGAGGCCATAGAAAATCATGGCGTTCTGCGCGGTGGCTGGCTGACCTTTCGTCGTTTAGGTCGCTGTCATCCGTGGAATCCCGGTGGTTATGACCCGGTTCCACCTATCCCTACCTCCCGTTCTTCTTCGATGGCCGAGTAATCATGGATATTAAACGCACGATCCTGATCGTCGCCCTGGCAATCGTGGCCTATGTTCTGGTGCTTCAGTGGAACCAGGACTACGGCCAGGCTGCCCTGCCGACTCAGAATGTTGCTACCAATCAGGCTGCGCCGGCTATTCCGGACGCCCCGCTGGGTAACAATGCGTCCGCGAGTGCCGATGTTCCCAGCGCGAATGGCGAGACACGCGCCCCGTTAGAAACGCCAGTGGTCACCAACAAAGACCTCATCCACGTCAAAACGGATGTGCTCGACCTGGCTATCGACCCTCAAGGTGGTGATATCGCGCAGTTGAAACTGCCGCTGTATCCACGTCGCCAAGACCATCCGGATGTGCCGTTCCAGCTGTTCGACAACGGTGGTGAACGTACTTATCTGGCGCAGAGCGGGCTGACCGGTACCAATGGTCCGGATGCACGTGCTGCCGGTCGTCCGGTTTATTCGACCGAACAGAAGAGTTATCAGCTGGCTGATGGCCAGAACCAGCTGAACGTCGACCTGAAATTCAGTCTCGATGGCGTCAACTACATCAAGCGTTTCAGCTTCACCCGTGGTTTGTACGACTTGAAGATCACTTACCTGATCGACAACGAAAGCGACAAACCTTGGAGCGGCAACCTGTTTGCTCAGCTCAAGCGTGACGCCAGCTCCGATCCTTCTTCCAGCACCGCCACCGGCACCGCGACTTACCTGGGCGCAGCCCTGTGGACAAGTAACGAGCCGTACAAAAAAGTGTCGATGAAAGATATCGACAAGGGCTCGCTGAAAGAAACCGTTCAAGGTGGTTGGGTAGCCTGGCTGCAACACTATTTCGTGACCGCCTGGATCCCGAACAAGGGTGAAGCCAACCTGGTTCAAACTCGCAAGGACAGCCAAGGTAACTACATCATCGGCTTTACTGGCCCGGCGTTGACCGTCGCACCCGGTGCCAAGGCTGAAACCAGCGCTACCCTGTACGCCGGCCCGAAAAGCCAAGCCGTGTTGAAAGAGTTGTCCCCAGGTCTTGAACTGACTGTGGATTACGGCTTCCTGTGGTTCATTGCCCAGCCGATCTTCTGGCTGCTGCAACATATCCACAGCATCGTCGGTAACTGGGGCTTCTCGATCATCTTCCTGACCATGCTGATCAAGGGGATCTTCTTCCCACTGTCGGCGGCCAGCTACAAGTCGATGGCGCGCATGCGTGCCGTGGCCCCGAAACTGGCGGCGTTGAAAGAGCAACATGGCGATGACCGGCAGAAAATGTCCCAGGCCATGATGGAGCTGTACAAGAAAGAGAGGATCAACCCGCTGGGTGGTTGCTTGCCGATTCTTGTACAGATGCCGGTGTTCCTGTCGCTGTACTGGGTACTCCTGGAAAGCGTGGAAATGCGCCAGGCACCGTTCATGCTGTGGATAACCGACCTGTCGATCAAGGACCCGTTCTTTATCCTGCCGATCATCATGGGCGCGACCATGTTCATCCAGCAGCGTCTGAACCCGACTCCGCCGGACCCGATGCAGGCCAAGGTAATGAAAATGATGCCAATCATCTTCACCTTCTTCTTCCTGTGGTTCCCAGCGGGCCTGGTGCTGTACTGGGTGGTCAACAACGTGTTGTCGATCTCTCAACAGTGGTACATCACACGTAAAATCGAAGCGGCTACCGCAAAAGCCGCGGCGTAATTTAATCTGTGGGTAACCACTCAAGACGCCCCCTAGTGGGGCGTTTTGCTTTCCGTCACTTTTATTCTGGACCCTGCTGATGAGCGCTCCTCGTGAAACCATCGCTGCTGTCGCTACCGCTCAAGGTCGCGGCGGTGTCGGTATCGTTCGAATTTCCGGGCCGCTCGCGGGCATGGCAGCCAAGGCCATCAGTGGCCGTGAGTTGAAGCCGCGCTACGCCCATTACGGGCAGTTCCTGGATGCTGACCAAAGTGTGCTGGACGAAGGCCTGGCTATTTATTTCCCGGGGCCGAACTCGTTTACGGGCGAGGATGTCTTGGAATTGCAGGGGCACGGCGGCCCCGTTGTGTTGGATATGCTGCTGCAGCGCTGTCTGCAATTGGGCTGCCGCCTGGCGCGGCCAGGGGAATTCAGCGAGCGGGCGTTTTTGAATGACAAGCTGGACCTGGCCCAGGCCGAGGCCATTGCCGACTTGATTGAAGCCAGTTCCGCACAGGCAGCACGCAATGCGCTGCGTTCGCTGCAGGGGGCGTTCTCACTGCGTGTGCATAACTTGACAGAGCAATTGATCAGCCTGCGCATTTACGTCGAGGCGGCGATAGATTTCCCCGAGGAAGAAATCGACTTCCTGGCCGACGGCCATGTGTTGGCGATGCTGGATAAAGTGCGCGACGAGTTATCCACAGTGCTTCGGGAAGCTGGCCAAGGTGCCTTGCTGCGTGACGGTATGACGGTAGTGATTGCAGGACGGCCCAATGCAGGCAAATCCAGCTTGCTCAATGCGCTGGCCGGGCGTGAAGCCGCCATCGTCACCGAGATTGCCGGCACCACCCGGGATATATTGCGCGAACATATCCACATAGACGGCATGCCCCTGCACGTGGTCGACACCGCCGGTTTGCGCAACACGGAGGACCAGGTGGAGAAAATCGGTGTGGAGCGTGCGCTCAAAGCCATTGGCGAGGCAGATCGTGTGCTGCTGGTGGTGGATGCCACGGCGCCCGAAGCTGTGGATCCTTTTGCCCTGTGGCCGGAATTCCTGGAACAACGGCCGGACCCGGCCAAAGTCACCTTGATTCGCAATAAGGCCGACCTGACAGGCGAAGCCATTGCCATGCAAACCAGCGCGGATGGCCACGTCACCCTTAGCTTGAGCGCCAAGTCGGCGGGAAATGGCCTTGAATTGCTGCGCGAGCACCTCAAAGCTTGCATGGGTTACGAGCAGACCTCGGAAAGCAGCTTCAGTGCACGCCGCAGGCACTTGGAGGCGTTACGCCATGCGAGCGCAGCGTTGGAGCACGGTCGGGCGCAATTGACTCTGGCGGGGGCAGGGGAGCTGCTGGCTGAGGACTTACGTCAGGCGCAGCAGCTGTTGGGCGAGATCACCGGTGCATTCAGCTCCGATGATTTGTTGGGGCGCATCTTCTCCAGCTTCTGCATCGGCAAATAGCCGAGTTATCCACAGCGCTTCACCAGTTATAGGACACCGTACCGAGCAGGGTACGGCTGTCTCCCCAATAGCATCGACCTGCGTCGTTGCAACCCGATACGTATTCCTTGTCGAACAGGTTCTTGGCATTCACGTCGACTGACCAATGTTTGTCAATCTGATAGCCGACGGCCGCATCCACCAGAGTGACGCTTCCTGCGTCCAACTTCCCGTAGAGCGTCGGCGCGGTGTAAGAAAAAGTACTGTCGAAGTAACGCACGCCGCCGCCCACGGACAAACCTTTGAGTTGGCCGTCGAGAAAACGGTACTTGCCCCACACCGAAGCCTGGTTACGCGGCACGCCCGTCATCTGATGGCCCTCGACCAGCGATGTAGCCGAGTCCTTGGTGATCCGTGCGTCGGTGTAGGTGTAGGCCGCGGTCAGGTTCAAGTTTGGCGTGATGTTGCTGTTCACCTCGACTTCCACCCCCTTGGCGCGGCTTTCTCCCACTTGGCGATAGCTATTGGTGGTGGCATCAAGATAGGTGTCGTCTCTCTTGCGCAGGTCATACACCGACACGGTCATCGCCGTGTCCCAGCCGATCGGCTCGTACTTCACGCCCACTTCGTACTGGCTGCTGGTGATTGGCTTCAACGGTGCACCAGCGTTGGAGATCTGCTGCACCGGGACAAACGCCGTGGAATAGCTGACATACGGCGTGAGGCCGTTGTCGAACTGGTACATCACCCCGCCCTGATAAGTGAATTTCCGGTCTTCAGAGCCGGTGTTGCCGGCCTTGTTCACCTTGTCGCGAAAATCACTGTCGACCCAGTCCTGACGACCGCCGAGCAAAAACAGCCAGTGGTCATACTTGCTCTGGATCTGTGCATAGACGCCTTTCATCTGCTGCTCGAGCAGTGTGTTTTGCACGGCGACTGGCGTAAGCGGATCACGCAGATAAACAGGGTTATATACGTTGATGGTGCCGCCAGAGCCTGCGTTCCAATCCTGGCTGAAAGAGGTCCGGTCATAACTGGCGCCGAACAACAGGGTGTTTTCCAGCCCGCCGACCTGGAATTTTCCTTCCAGCTGGTTATCCAGAGAGTAGACCATCGATTTGTTATAGCGGTCGTAGGCGGTCATGTTCAATTGAGTACCGAAGCCGCGATTATTCAGGGCCCCAGGCCAGGTCTCATGGCGGTTGATGCGCGACTGCATGTAGCGCGAGTTCTGGCGGAACTGCCAATCGTCATTAAAGCTGTGGCTGAATTCGTAGCCGGTGCTCCAGGATTCCCGTTCAAAGGTGTTCCAATCCGGGTTACCCAGCATGGTGTGCTTGGACAGCTTGCCGTTCGGATTCCCAAGCAAGGTGCCCGCCGCCGGCAAACCAAGCTCCAGGTTGGTGTGGTCCTTCTGGTAGTTGGCCAGCAGGGTGAGGGTGTTGTAGTCATCGAAATTCAGGGTCAGGGAAGGTGCGATGTACAGACGATCGTCCGGAACATGGTCGGTTTGCGTGTCCGACTTGCGGCCGAGCATCACTAACCGCCCCAGGATGTTATCGCTGTCGTTGAGTGGACCCGAGATATCCACACCCACCTGTCGCCGGTTGTTCGAACCATAACCGAGTTGAACCTCGCCCTGCGGCGTGGCGGTAGGGTGCTTGCTCACCAGGTTGACCAGCCCGCCCGGTGCGTTCTCCCCGTAAAGCAGGGAGGAGGGCCCACGGAAAATCTCGACCCGTTCCAGGCCATAGGGCTCGCTGGTGGTGTCATACCGATTGCCTTGTACACGTAGGCCATCACGCAACAGGCCGTAGCCGTAATCCGTGGCATTGAAACCGCGAATAAAGAACAGATCTCCCGCAAGACCGTCGCCGGCGGCAAAAGGCGGCGCGAAGATACCTGGCACATAACCCAATACTTCAGTCAGCGTTTGAGACTTCTGGTCTTTGATGCGCTGGCCCGTGACCACTGAGACCGAGCGGGGTGTTTCCGACAAAGGCGTGCTGGTCTTGGTCCCAATCCGGCTGTTCTGCGCCTTGTAGCCGATGTCCCCGGCAATCTCCTGATTGAAACCAACCTGTTGATAAGTGCTTACGGTGGTAGGCGCGAGTGTGAGCTCGCCTGCAGGAACGGCCTGCAGCACGTAGCTGCCGGGCGCCTGGACCACAGCCTGCAATCCGGAATTTTGCAGCAGCAATGCAAAACCCTGGTCCACCGAATAATCACCTTCCAGCCCTGGCGTGTTCAAACTCACGGTTTGTTGGGGAGAGAAAGACAGAATCACGTTTGCCTTGGCGGCGAATTGGCTCAGTGCACTATCCAACGGCCCGGCGGCGATGGCGTAGTGCTGCACGGCGCTCGCCGCCATGGCATCGTTTGTGAAGACGATGCTGGTCATGGCAGCGGTGCCGAGCAGCAGGCTGCAGGTGATGCCGTGGCAGGAAAGTTGTTGGCGAAACGGGGTGGGAAGGCGCATAGGTGGGTTAGCCCTGAAGGTTGCGTCGTAATTACCTGAAGGGCCGTGCCAGGCAAAAAAAAGATAACCCCCTTTGTGGATATTTTTTACGAATCAGCCGATTCGCTTCACCGAAACCCAATAGCGAGTGAAGTACCTCACCTGAATCGGCAAGGTGGCCTGCAGGTTGGCGAGCACGGCATCGGAAGAGTCCAGGCGCAATGTTCCGGAAACACGCAGGCCTGCCGAAGCGGAGTCGCATTGCAGTACGCCTGGGCGATAGCGCGAAAGCTCACTGATCACATCCCCGAGCCGAGCGTCCAGTACGATCATCTGGCCATCGATCCAGGCAGCCTGGGATGTGCGATATGCCTGGTTCGGTCCTACATCTTGGCGATTAAAATCGGTGCTCTCACCGGCACCGAGCAGCCGGCCGTGGTCGGGTCGGTCACCCGGCGCCACACTCACCCGGTCCTCCAGAACGCCAACCCGAGTGGCATCCCGCAGTTGGCGCACGGTAAACCGGGTGCCCAATGCCTGGACTCGACCTTGTGCTGTCTCGACATAAAAGGGCAATTGACCACCTGACTTGCCGGTGTGGATAAGTACTTCACCTTCACGTAGACGTATCAAGCGTTGGCGCCCGTCGAATACCACGTCAATCGCTGTGTTGGTATTGAGGTCAATCTGCGTACCGTCGGCCAATTCGATACGCCGACGTTCGCCTACCGACGTCTTATAGTCGGCCCAGATATTGCCCAGTGACGTATGTTGTTGAACATTCCAACCCAGATACCCGGTACCGCCCAGCACCAGCATCCACTTCAGTACCTGCCGCCGTTGCTGCGTGGTCGATAATGCGCGGCGGGACAAATCCTGTGGCAGCGCACCGAGATTACGCTGCAGCAATTCCATCTGGTTCCATGCCGCCTGATGCGAGGGGTCACCATTGAGCCATTGCTGCCAAGCCTGACGTTCGGCCGCTGAGGGTGCCTGGGATTGAAACTGCACATACCAACTGGCGGCGGCCTCGAAGGTCTTGCGATCGGGAATAGTCATTACAGGCTGGCCATGATCAGTGCGCACTCAGTCAATGCACGAATCATGTGCTTCTTCACCGTAGTCAGCGAAACCTGCAGGCGATCAGCGATCTGTTGATAAGTCATGCCCTCCAGCTGCGACAGCATGAAGATCCGCCGGGCTCGCTCACCAATCCTGCACAAGGCTTTATCCACAGCCACCAACGTCTCGATAATAATGGCTTTGTCTTCTTCACTGATGGCGGTGGCTTCAGGGCGTTCGGCCAAGGTTTGCGCATATGCCCGCTCAATGGCATGTCGACGGTAACGGTCAATCACCAGCCCCCTGGCAATAGTCGCCAGATAATCCCTTGGCTCGATGATCTGCGCCGCATGCCGCCCACCCAGAATACGCACGAACGTATCGTGCGCCACATCGGCCGCATCGCAGGCGTTATGCAGCTTTCCTTTGAGCCACCCATGCAACCAGGAATGGTGTTGCTCGTAGATGTACTGGACCGCAGCTGTGTGTGAAGGAGGGGACATAAGGGCTGACAAGGCGGGTTAATGATAATTGCTATTATTAACTGCGCCGGCCTTTTCTCACAATAGATCTCTTTTTGCGCAGACACCGAAGAGTTTTTGGCCTCGGTCGGCCGTGCGATGGGCAAAATTTGCTCATTTTCGGTGATTTCTGTGGAGTAAGCCCTGTGAATAACCGCCCCTGTGCCCAGTTGATAACAGGGCCTGAAACCTGAGTAAAAACCCGCCTGTGGATAACCACCTGTTTAATCCACAGGCTTAAAGCACTTATCCAATGACCTCATTGTCACATGACCACAGACTTTTGAATCGCTGTACACATTGTAAATAGAGGCTTGTAGAGATTTATCCACAGAAAAGGTGCTCAGTAGAAATAAACATAAAAACAAAGATTTAATAAATTTCTCTCTTTTAATTTCTATTGTCTGTGATTCATCCACAGCTGGTTAAATTTTGTGCAAAGGGTTCTTTAGGAAGGGCTAAGTCCCTATACTTGCCGCCATAGCTCCAAAACTCTTTCAACAGACAATTCCTGATTACCTACATGAGCAGGCACGAGGTGCGTGGTGGATTTCCCTTCCCGTTTTGAAGTGATCGTCATCGGCGGCGGTCATGCCGGTACCGAGGCAGCACTGGCGTCAGCACGCATGGGCGTAAAAACCCTATTGCTGACGCATAACGTGGAAACCCTCGGTGCCATGAGTTGCAACCCCGCCATCGGTGGGATCGGCAAAAGTCATCTGGTCAAGGAAATTGACGCCCTGGGCGGTGTGATGGCCATGGCTACCGACAAAGGTGGTATTCAATTTCGCGTGCTCAACAGCCGTAAAGGCCCGGCGGTACGTGCTACGCGGGCACAGGCCGACCGCATCCTGTACAAGGCCGCGGTACGCGAAACCCTGGAAAACCAGCCGAACCTGTGGATATTTCAACAAGCTGCGGATGATCTGATCGTCGAGCAGGACCAGGTACGCGGTGTTGTCACGCAAATGGGCCTGCGGTTCCACGCAGAGTCCGTGGTGTTGACCACCGGTACATTCCTCGGCGGACTTATCCACATCGGTATGCAGAACTATTCCGGTGGCCGCGCTGGTGATCCGCCATCAATTGCCCTGGCAAAACGCCTGCGTGAATTGCCGCTGCGCGTTGGCCGCTTGAAAACCGGGACTCCGCCGCGTATCGACGGGCGTTCCGTGGATTTCTCGGTGATGACCGAACAGGCCGGCGATACGCCAATTCCCGTCATGTCGTTCATGGGGTCCAAAGCACAGCATCCGAAACAGGTCAGTTGCTGGATCACCCATACCAATGCGCGCACTCACGAAATCATCGCAGCCAACCTCGACCGTTCACCGATGTATTCCGGGGTGATCGAAGGCATCGGCCCGCGTTATTGCCCTTCGATCGAAGACAAGATCCACCGCTTTGCCGACAAGGCAAGCCACCAGGTCTTCATCGAGCCCGAAGGCCTGACCACGCACGAGCTGTACCCGAACGGAATTTCCACTTCCCTGCCTTTCGACGTGCAGATCCAGATCGTGCAATCGATTCGCGGCATGGAAAACGCGCACATCGTGCGTCCGGGTTACGCCATCGAGTATGACTACTTCGATCCACGTGACTTGAAATACAGCCTGGAAACCAAAGTGATTGGCGGTCTGTTCTTCGCCGGGCAAATCAACGGCACCACCGGTTACGAAGAAGCCGGCGCCCAAGGTTTGCTCGCCGGAACCAACGCCGCACTGCGCGCGCAGGGCAAAGACAGCTGGTGCCCGCGTCGCGACGAGGCGTATATCGGCGTATTGGTCGACGATCTGATTACCCTGGGCACCCAGGAACCCTACCGGATGTTCACGTCCCGGGCGGAATATCGCCTGATCCTGCGTGAAGACAACGCCGACTTGCGCCTGACCGAAAAAGGCCGCGAGTTGGGCCTGGTCGATGACGCGCGTTGGGAAGCCTTCTGCAAAAAACGCGAAAGCATTGCGTTGGAAGAACAGCGTCTGAAAAGCACGTGGGTTCGCCCAGGCACCGAGCAAGGCGATGCGATTGCCGAAAAATTCGGCACGCCGCTGACCCACGAATACAACTTGCTGAACCTGCTGTCGCGTCCGGAAATCGATTACGCCGGCCTGGTCGAAGTGACGGGCCACGGCGCTGAAGACCCACAGGTCGCCGAGCAGGTCGAGATCAAGACCAAATACGCCGGATACATTGACCGTCAGCAGGATGAAATCGCCCGTCTGCGCGCCAGTGAAGACACCAAGTTGCCTGTGGATATCGACTACACCGGGATTTCCGGGCTGTCGAAGGAAATTCAAAGCAAGCTGGGGGTAACACGGCCGGAAACCCTGGGCCAGGCTTCACGTATCCCTGGCGTCACCCCGGCAGCCATTTCGCTGCTGATGATTCATTTGAAAAAACGCGGCGCGGGCCGTCAGTTGGAGCAAAGCGCTTGAGTTCAAAGGTCACCTCGCAACACGCCGAAGAGTTATCCACAGGGGCGCGCCAACTGGGCGTTGAACTGACCGACGCCCAGCAGCAATTGTTGTTGGGTTATTTGGCCCTGTTGATCAAATGGAACAAAGCCTACAACCTGACGGCGGTGCGTGATCCGGACGAAATGGTTTCCCGCCACTTGCTCGACAGCCTGAGCGTCATGCCGTTCATCGAGAACGGCCGCTGGTTGGACGTCGGCAGCGGCGGCGGTATGCCCGGTATTCCCTTGGCCATCCTGTTTCCCGAGTCGCAAGTGACTTGCCTGGACAGCAATGGCAAGAAAACCCGCTTCCTGACCCAGGTCAAACTCGAACTCAAGCTGGACAACCTTCAGGTTATCCACAGCCGCGTTGAAACCTTCATGCCTGAACAGCCTTTCAACGGAATTGTTTCCCGGGCGTTCAGCAGCATGGAGAACTTCAGCAATTGGACTCGCCACCTGGGCGACCTCGACACCCGCTGGCTGGCAATGAAGGGCGTCCATCCAAGCGATGAGCTGTTAGCATTGCCGCCGGACTTCCACCTCGATAGCGAACACGCCTTGGCCGTACCCGGTTGCCAAGGCCAACGCCATCTGCTGATACTGCGCCGCACGGCATGATTGGGAACACAAGCAAGAATGGCTAAGGTATTCGCGATAGCGAACCAGAAGGGTGGCGTGGGCAAAACCACCACCTGCATCAACCTCGCAGCATCCCTGGTCGCGACCAAGCGTCGGGTGCTGCTGATCGATCTCGATCCACAGGGCAACGCCACCATGGGTAGCGGTGTGGATAAACACGGCCTGGAAAATTCGGTCTACGACTTGCTGATTGGTGAGTGCGACCTGGGACAGGCCATGCATTTTTCCGAGCACGGCGGTTATCAACTGCTGCCGGCCAACCGCGATCTGACCGCGGCGGAAGTGGTGCTGCTGGAAATGCAGATGAAAGAGAGTCGTCTGCGCAGCGCCTTGGCGCCGATCCGCGACAACTACGATTACATTTTGATCGACTGCCCGCCGTCGCTGTCGATGCTTACGCTCAACGCCCTGGTGGCAGCCGATGGGGTGATCATCCCCATGCAGTGCGAGTATTTTGCCCTGGAAGGCTTGAGCGACCTTGTGGATAACATCAAGCGTATCGCCGAGCTGCTCAACCCGAACCTGCAGATCGAGGGCCTGCTGCGGACCATGTACGATCCGCGCCTGAGCCTGATGAATGATGTGTCGGCGCAGCTCAAGGAGCACTTTGGCGATCAGCTCTACGACACGGTGATTCCACGTAACATCCGTTTGGCCGAAGCGCCGAGCTACGGCATGCCCGCGCTGGCGTACGACAAGACTTCGCGCGGTGCCATCGCCTACTTGGCGCTGGCTGGCGAGATGGTCCGTCGTCAACGCCGCAATTCCCGCACCCCAGCCGCCCAGCCAACTTAAGGAATCCTCATGGCCGTCAAGAAACGAGGTCTCGGACGTGGACTGGATGCACTGTTGAGTGGTCCGACCGTCACATCGCTTGAAGAACAAGCGGTGCAGGCCGACGAGCGCGAGCTGCAACACCTGCCGTTGGACCTGATCCAACGCGGCAAATACCAGCCGCGCCGGGACATGGACCCCCAGGCGCTGGAAGAACTGGCCAATTCAATCAAGGCCCAGGGCGTGATGCAGCCGATCGTGGTGCGCCCCATCGGGGACGGCCGCTTTGAAATCATCGCCGGCGAACGCCGCTGGCGCGCGAGCCAGCAGGCCGGCAAGGAAACCATCCCGGCCATGGTGCGCGATGTGCCGGATGAAACCGCCATCGCCATGGCACTGATCGAGAACATCCAGCGCGAAGACCTCAACCCTGTCGAAGAAGCGATCGCCTTGCAGCGTTTGCAGCAGGAATTCCAACTGACGCAGCAACAAGTGGCCGATGCTGTGGGTAAGTCCCGCGTGACGGTATCGAACCTGCTGCGCCTGATCGCACTGCCGGAAGTCATCAAGACCATGTTGTCCCATGGCGACCTGGAGATGGGCCACGCTCGAGCCTTGCTCGGTTTGCCGGAAAATCAACAGGTTGAAGGGGCGCGACACGTTGTCGCACGCGGTCTGACCGTTCGTCAGACAGAGGCTTTGGTTCGCCAGTGGCTGAGCGGTAAACCGGCTCCGGTCGAAGCCGCCAAACCTGATCCGGATATCGCCCGCCTCGAGCAGCGCCTGGCCGAGCGCCTGGGCTCTGCGGTGCAAATTCGCCATGGCAAGAAAGGCAAAGGGCAATTGGTCATCGGGTATAACTCCCTCGATGAGCTTCAGGGCGTCCTTGCCCACATCCGCTGAAACATTTGCTTATGTAGCGCGTGATCGGAAATCACTACCCGGCAGTTGAATAGGGGCTGAACCGCCCCTATACTCTGCGCGCATTTTGTCGGCACAAATTATGCCAAGTTATTGATTTCCGGCAGCCGACCATTGAGGAGCAAGAGTGATGGAAACCCGCACGCCAAACACGTTGCCGTTCCATCGCTTGGCCGTTTTCCCGGTATTGCTGGCTCAGTTTGTCATCTTGCTGATCGCCGCTTTGGCGCTTTGGTACGGGCATGGAGTCGTAGCCGGGTATTCAGGACTTTGCGGAGGCCTGATAGCCTTGCTGCCCAATATGTATTTTGCTCACAGGGCCTTTCGGTTTTCCGGCGCCCGAGCAGCCCAGGCCATCGTCCGGTCTTTTTATGCCGGCGAGGCGGGGAAATTGATTTTGACGGCAGTGCTGTTTGCACTGACCTTTGCAGGTGTGAAGCCATTGGCGCCGCTGGCTGTATTCGGCGTCTTCGTGTTGACCCAACTGGTCAGCTGGTTCGCTCCCCTGCTGATGAAAACAAGACTTTCGAAACCTTAGGGCGTTTGAGGCAACCATGGCAGAAACAACCGCTTCGGGCTATATCCAGCACCACTTGCAGAACCTGACCTTCGGTCAGCTTCCCAACGGCGGCTGGGGCTTTGCCCACACCGCAGCAGAAGCCAAGGAAATGGGTTTCTGGGCTTTCCACCTGGATACTCTGGGTTGGTCGGTCGCATTGGGTCTGATCTTCGTCCTGATTTTCCGCATGGCGGCGAAGAAGGCGACTTCCGGTCAGCCAGGTGCGTTGCAGAACTTCGTTGAAGTACTGGTCGAATTCGTCGATGGCAGCGTGAAAGACAGCTTCCATGGCCGTAGCCCGGTGATCGCACCGCTGGCGCTGACCATCTTCGTCTGGGTGTTCCTGATGAACGCCGTCGACCTGATCCCGGTCGACTGGATTCCTCAGCTGGCCATCCTGATCTCCGGCGACGCGCACATTCCATTCCGTGCCGTATCGACCACTGACCCGAACGCTACCCTGGGCATGGCCCTGTCGGTGTTCGCGCTGATCATTTTCTACAGCATCAAGGTCAAGGGCATCGGCGGCTTCATCGGCGAACTGACCCTGCACCCGTTCGGCAGCAAGAACATCTTCGTTCAAGCCCTGCTGATCCCGGTCAACTTCCTGCTGGAATTCGTGACCCTGGTCGCCAAGCCTATTTCCCTGGCCCTGCGACTGTTCGGCAACATGTATGCCGGCGAGCTGGTGTTCATTCTGATCGCTGTGATGTTCGGCAGCGGCCTGCTCTGGCTTAGCGGCCTGGGCATTGTTCTGCAGTGGGCGTGGGCTGTGTTCCACATCCTGATCATCACCCTGCAGGCCTTTATCTTCATGATGCTGACCATCGTCTACCTGTCGATGGCGCACGAAGAGAACCATTAAGACCAGTCTCGACTAGTCTGATGTCCTTCCCGGTGAAACGGGAAGGTGGGCCCTACCGGGCTATGAAACGATTTGTTTTACCGCTTTAAAATCTAAAAAACCTAAACCATACGACGTAAAAGTCGGGAGGAAAGATGGAAACTGTAGTTGGTCTAACCGCTATCGCTGTTGCACTGTTGATCGGCCTGGGCGCCCTGGGTACTGCCATTGGTTTCGGCCTGCTGGGCGGCAAGTTCCTGGAAGGCGCAGCGCGTCAGCCAGAAATGGTCCCAATGCTGCAAGTTAAAATGTTCATCGTCGCCGGCCTGCTCGACGCCGTGACCATGATCGGCGTTGGTATCGCTCTGTTCTTCACCTTCGCGAACCCCTTCGTTGGTCAACTCGCTGGCTGATCACTCGAATTTTCGAGTTGATTGGGGTGATGGACAACGAATGAGCGAGGTGTTGGCGTGAACATTAATGCAACCCTGATTGGCCAATCCGTTGCGTTCTTCATTTTTGTAGTGTTTTGCATGAAGTTCGTGTGGCCTCCGGTCATCGCGGCTTTGCACGAACGTCAGAAGAAGATCGCGGATGGTTTGGACGCTGCCAGCCGTGCAGCTCGCGACCTGGAGTTGGCCCAAGAGAAAGTGGGTCATCAACTGCGCGATGCTAAAGCACAGGCAGCTGAAATCATTGAGCAAGCCAAGAAGCGCGGCAACCAGATCGTCGAAGAGGCTGTTGAAAAAGCCCGCGTCGAAGCTGACCGTGTGAAGGCTTCGGCTCATGCCGAGATCGAACAGGAACTGAACGGCGTCAAAGACGCGCTGCGTGCCCAACTGGGTGCTCTGGCGGTCGGCGGTGCCGAGAAGATCCTCGGTGCCACAATCGATCAAAACGCGCACGCGGAGCTGGTTAACAAACTGGCTGCTGAAATTTAAGCGAGGGCGATCATGGCAGAACTGACCACGTTGGCCCGACCTTACGCTAAGGCAGCCTTCGAGCACGCCCAGGCCCACCAGCAGCTGGCCTCTTGGTCAGCCATGCTCGGCCTGGCTGCAGCAGTGTCGCAAGACGACACCATGCAGCGCGTGCTCAAGGCCCCGCGCCTGACGAGCGCAGACAAGGCCGCCACTTTTATTGAAGTGTGCGGCGACAAGTTTGATGTGAAAGTGCAGAACTTCATCAATGTCGTTGCCGAAAACGACCGTCTCCCGCTGTTGCCGGAGATTGCCGCTCTGTTCGACCTGTACAAGGCCGAAGCAGAGAAGTCGGTAGACGTTGAAGTGACCAGTGCTTTTGCATTGAACCAAGAACAGCAAGACAAACTCGCCAAGGTTCTCAGTGCACGACTCAATCGGGAAGTGCGCCTGCAAGCTACGGAGGACGCATCCCTGATTGGTGGTGTCGTTATCCGCGCCGGCGACCTGGTTATCGATGGCTCGATTCGCGGCAAAATCGCGAAACTTGCCGAAGCATTGAAATCTTGAGTTTGAAGGGGCAGCAGAGCAATGCAGCAACTCAATCCTTCCGAAATAAGTGAAATTATCAAGGGCCGCATCGACAAGCTCGATGTGACCTCCCAAGCCCGTAACGAAGGCACTGTCGTCAGCGTATCTGACGGCATCGTGCGGATTCACGGTCTGGCCGACGTCATGTACGGCGAGATGATCGAGTTTCCGGGCGGCGTCTACGGTATGGCCCTCAACCTGGAGCAAGACTCCGTAGGTGCCGTTGTATTGGGCGCGTACACCAGTCTGGCTGAAGGCATGAGCGCCAAGTGCACCGGCCGCATCCTGGAGGTTCCGGTTGGTAAGGAACTGCTGGGTCGCGTTGTCGATGCACTGGGTAACCCTGTTGACGGCAAAGGTCCACTGGGCAACACCGAGACCGACGCGGTCGAGAAAGTTGCTCCAGGCGTGATCTGGCGTAAGTCGGTAGACCAGCCTGTACAGACTGGCTACAAGGCTGTTGATGCCATGATCCCGGTCGGCCGTGGCCAGCGTGAGCTGATCATCGGTGACCGTCAGATCGGTAAAACCGCCCTGGCGATTGACGCGATCATCAACCAGAAGAACAGCGGCATTTTCTGCGTCTACGTAGCCATTGGTCAGAAGCAATCGACCATCGCCAACGTGGTTCGCAAGCTGGAAGAAAACGGCGCCCTGGCCAACACGATCATCGTGGCTGCCAGCGCTTCGGAATCTCCTGCGCTGCAATTCCTGGCACCGTACTCCGGTTGCACCATGGGTGAATTCTTCCGCGACCGCGGTGAAGACGCGCTGATCGTTTATGACGATCTGTCCAAGCAAGCAGTGGCTTACCGCCAGATTTCCCTGCTGCTGCGCCGTCCACCAGGCCGTGAAGCTTACCCAGGCGACGTGTTCTATCTCCACTCCCGTCTGCTGGAGCGCGCATCCCGCGTTTCGGAAGAGTACGTAGAGAAGTTCACCAACGGCGCAGTGACCGGCAAAACCGGTTCTCTGACCGCACTGCCGATCATCGAAACCCAGGCTGGCGACGTTTCCGCTTTCGTTCCGACCAACGTGATTTCCATCACCGACGGTCAGATCTTCCTGGAATCGGCCATGTTCAACTCAGGCATCCGCCCTGCAGTGAACGCCGGTGTTTCGGTATCCCGTGTGGGTGGTGCCGCTCAGACCAAGATCATCAAGAAGCTCTCCGGTGGTATCCGTACCGCTCTGGCTCAGTACCGTGAACTGGCGGCATTCGCCCAGTTCGCTTCTGACCTGGACGAAGCGACCCGTAAGCAACTTGAGCATGGTCAGCGCGTTACCGAGCTGATGAAGCAGAAGCAATACGCCCCGATGTCGATCGCTGACATGGCGTTGTCGCTGTATGCCGCTGAGCGTGGGTTCCTGACCGACGTTGAAATCGCCAAGGTCGGCAGCTTTGAACAAGCGCTGATTGCTTACTTCAACCGCGATCACGCCGAATTGATGGCGAAGATCAACGTGAAGGGTGACTTCAATGACGATATCGACGCTGGCATGAAAGCCGGTATCGAGAAGTTCAAGGCCACCCAAACCTGGTAAGCCGCAGCGGGAGCCGCAAGGCTCCCGCTTGCTAACCTGATAGGTGTTACATGGCAGGCGCAAAAGAGATTCGCAGTAAGATTGCGAGCATCAAAAGCACGCAAAAGATTACCAGCGCCATGGAAAAAGTGGCGGTCAGCAAAATGCGCAAGGCACAAATGCGCATGGCTGCTAGCCGTCCTTATGCGGAGCGTATCCGCCAGGTAATTGGGCATCTGGCCAACGCCAACCCGGAATACCGCCACCCGTTCATGATCGAGCGCGCCGTCAAACGCGTGGGTTATGTGGTAGTGAGCAGTGACCGTGGTTTGTGCGGTGGCCTGAATACCAACCTGTTCAAGGCCCTGGTCAAGGACATGGCGGTAAACCGCGAAAACGGCGTCGAGATCGATCTGTGTGTTGTGGGTAGCAAGGGTGCGGCCTTTTTCCGTAACTTCGGCGGTAACGTCGTTGCAGCTATCAGCCACCTGGGTGAAGAGCCGTCGATCAATGATTTGATCGGCAGTGTGAAGGTGATGCTGGATGCGTACCTGGAAGGCCGGATTGACCGCCTGTCCGTGGTATCCAACAAGTTCATCAACACCATGACCCAGCAGCCAACCGTGGAGCAATTGATCCCACTGGTGGCGACTCCGGATCAGGAACTCAAGCACCACTGGGACTACCTCTACGAACCAGACGCCAAAGAGCTGCTTGACGGCTTGATGGTGCGCTACGTTGAGTCGCAGGTGTACCAGGCGGTGGTCGAGAACAACGCAGCTGAACAAGCGGCGCGGATGATCGCGATGAAAAACGCTACCGATAACGCCGGTGATCTGATCAGCGATTTGCAGCTGATCTACAACAAGGCGCGTCAGGCTGCGATCACCCAAGAGATCTCGGAAATCGTCGGCGGCGCTGCCGCGGTTTAACGGTTCAAATATTCAGAGGATCCAGCTATGAGTAGCGGACGTATCGTTCAAATCATCGGCGCCGTTATCGACGTGGAATTCCCACGCGACAGCGTACCGAGCATCTACAACGCGCTGAAAGTACAAGGCGCGGACACTACTCTGGAAGTTCAGCAGCAGCTGGGCGACGGCGTAGTTCGTACCATTGCGATGGGTTCGACCGAAGGCTTGAAGCGCGGTCTGGACGTTATCGACTCTGGCGCAGCCATCTCCGTACCGGTCGGTAAAGCGACCCTGGGCCGGATCATGGACGTACTGGGCAACCCGATTGACGAAGCCGGTCCGATCGACACCGAAGAGCGTTGGGGCATTCACCGTCCAGCACCTTCGTTCGCCGAACAAGCGGGCGGCAACGACCTGCTGGAAACCGGCATCAAGGTTATCGACCTGGTCTGCCCGTTCGCCAAAGGCGGTAAAGTCGGTCTGTTCGGTGGTGCCGGTGTAGGCAAGACCGTAAACATGATGGAACTGATCCGTAACATCGCCATCGAGCACAGCGGTTATTCCGTGTTCGCCGGTGTGGGTGAGCGTACCCGTGAGGGTAACGACTTCTACCACGAGATGAAGGACTCCAACGTTCTGGACAAAGTGGCACTGGTTTACGGTCAGATGAACGAGCCGCCGGGCAACCGTCTGCGCGTGGCACTGACCGGCCTGACCATGGCCGAGAAGTTCCGTGACGAAGGTAACGACGTTCTGCTGTTCGTCGACAACATCTATCGTTACACCCTGGCCGGTACTGAAGTGTCCGCACTGCTGGGCCGTATGCCTTCGGCAGTAGGTTACCAGCCGACCCTGGCTGAAGAGATGGGCGTTCTGCAAGAACGTATCACTTCGACCAAGGAAGGTTCGATCACGTCGATCCAAGCGGTATACGTACCTGCGGATGACTTGACCGACCCATCGCCAGCCACCACCTTCGCCCACTTGGACGCCACCGTCGTACTGTCCCGTGACATCGCATCCCTGGGTATCTACCCAGCGGTCGATCCACTCGACTCGACTTCGCGCCAGCTGGACCCGAACGTGATCGGCCAGGAGCACTACGACACCGCTCGCGGCGTTCAGTACGTGCTGCAGCGTTACAAAGAACTGAAGGACATCATTGCGATCCTGGGTATGGACGAGCTGTCGGAAGCCGACAAGCAGTTGGTAAACCGTGCTCGTAAGATCCAGCGTTTCTTGTCGCAGCCGTTCTTCGTGGCTGAAGTCTTCACCGGTGCCTCGGGTAAATACGTTTCCCTGAAAGACACCATTGCAGGCTTCAAAGGCATCCTCAACGGTGACTACGACCACCTGCCAGAACAAGCGTTCTACATGGTCGGCGGCATCGAAGAAGCGATCGAGAAAGCCAAGAAACTGTAATCCTGGCGCCCGGAAACGGGCGCTCATCAGGTTGAGGCAATCAGATGGCTATGACAGTCCATTGCGATATCGTCAGCGCGGAAGGGGAAATCTTCTCCGGTCTGGTCGAGTTTGTAACAGCGCACGGCGACCTGGGTGATCTTGGTATCGCCATGGGTCACGCCCCGCTGATTACCAGCTTGAAACCAGGTCCGATCACTCTGACCAAGCAAGGCGGGGAACGTGAGGTGTTTTACATCTCCGGTGGTTTCCTCGAGGTTCAGCCGAACATGGTCAAGGTACTTGCCGACACCGTGCAACGTGCTGGCGACCTGGATGAAGCCTCCGCTCAGGAAGCCGTCAAGGCTGCCGAGAAGGCCCTGAACGAAAAGGGTGCGGACTTCGACTACAGCGCTGCTGCTGTACGTCTGGCCGAGGCTGCAGCTCAGCTGCGCACGCTCCAGCAGATCCGCAAGAAGTAAACGGCGATGCCGTCATGCTTAATGCGCGATTGATTAAAAAGGGTAGCCTCGGCTACCCTTTTTCTTTTTTTGCAAAACACTTCTCTGGTCTGAAGCCGGACCGCCCAGGATTGGTAGCCATTCATGTCTCTTGAAATCGTTATTCTCGCCGCAGGCCAGGGCACCCGCATGCGTTCGGCCCTGCCCAAGGTGCTGCACCCGGTTGCCGGCAATTCCATGCTGGGTCACGTTATCCACAGCGCACGGCAGCTCGATCCACAACGCATCCACGTGGTGATCGGCCATGGTGCCGATGTGGTTCGTGAGCGCCTGGCCGCTGACGACCTGAATTTCGTTCTGCAGGACAAACAACTTGGTACCGGCCATGCCACCGCGCAGGCCGTGCCGTTCATTACCGCCGACACCGTGCTGATCCTCTACGGCGACGTACCGCTGATCGAAGTAGAAACCCTGCAACGCCTGCTCAAGCACGTGGTGCCTGGCCAGATGGGCCTGCTCACCGTTGAACTGGATGACCCCACCGGCTACGGACGTATCGTGCGTAACGCCGACGGCAAGGTCGCAGCCATCGTTGAGCACAAGGACGCAAGCGAAGCCCAGCGCGCCATCACCGAAGGCAACACCGGGATTCTGGCGGTGCCGGCTAATAAGCTCGCCGATTGGATGAGCCGCCTGTCCAACAACAATGCTCAGGGCGAGTACTACCTCACTGATGTCATTGAGATGGCTGTCAGCGATGGCCTGTTGGTCGCCACCGAGCAACCTCACGACCCGATGGAAGTGCAGGGCGCCAATGACCGCAAGCAGCTCGCGGAACTTGAACGCCATTACCAACTGCGCGAAGGTCGCCGCCTGATGGCCCAGGGTGTGACCCTGCGTGACCCGGCACGATTCGATGTGCGCGGTGAGGTCACCGTCGGCCGCGACGTGCTGATCGACATCAACGTGATCCTAGAAGGCCGCGTGATCATCGAAGACGACGTGGTGATCGGTCCTAACTGCGTGATCAAGGACAGCACGTTGCGCAAAGGTGTGGTGGTTAAAGCCAACAGCCACATCGATGGCGCCGTGATGGGCGAGGGCAGTGATGCCGGCCCGTTCGCGCGGTTGCGTCCGGGGAGTGTGCTAGGGGCCAAGGCGCACGTGGGCAATTTTGTTGAAATGAAAAACGCCAGGTTGGGTGACGAGGCCAAGGTCGGCCACCTGACCTACCTTGGCGATGCCACTGTGGGTGAGCGCACCAACATTGGCGCCGGCACCATCACGTGCAACTACGATGGCGCGAATAAGCACCACACCACCATTGGTGCAGACGTGTTCATCGGCTCCAATAATTCGCTGGTGGCTCCGGTTACCCTCGACGATGGCGCCAGCACCGCGGCAGGTTCGACCATCAACCAGCATGTGGATAAGTCACAACTGGCTGTGGCCCGCGCGCGCCAGCGCAACATCGATGGTTGGAAGCGCCCGGTCAAAATCAACAAGACCTGAGTTATCCACAGTTTGCTTGGCAACAATAACCAATGTGGGAACGGGCTTGCTCGCTCCCACATTTGGTTTGTGGTGAGCTTAAAATTTAACACGCCCCGCTTGACGATCTTTCGCCAATAGGTTTTGATTGCCTTCGTTATCTTTCGAAACGAAACTTATCATCACCATGTCGAAACGAAATACACCCCAACGGCGCCACAACATCCTGACCTTGCTCAATGAACAGGGCGAAGTCAGCGTGGATGAATTGGCCAAGCGTTTCGAAACGTCGGAAGTCACTATCCGCAAGGACCTGGCCGCCTTGGAAAGCAACGGCCTGCTGCTGCGTCGCTACGGTGGCGCGATCACCATGCCTCAGGAACTGGTGGGCGATGCCGCCCAACCCATCTCCGCCTACAAGCGTGCGATCGCCCGTGCCGCCGTGACCCGCCTTCGCGAGCATGCCCGCATCATCATCGACAGCGGCAGCACCACCGCCGCCATGATCCCCGAGCTGGGCCACCAACCTGGCCTGGTGGTGATGACCAACTCCCTGAACGTCGCCCGCGCATTGAGCGAGCTGGAACACGAGCCGGTGCTGTTGATGACCGGCGGTACCTGGGACCCGCATTCAGACTCGTTCCAGGGTCAGGTCGCCGAGCAAGTACTGCGCTCCTACGACTTTGATCAACTGTTCATCGGCGCCGACGGCATCGATCTGCAGCGCGGTACCACCACCTTCAACGAACTGCTGGGGCTCAGCCGAGTCATGGCCGAGGTCGCCCGTGAAGTCGTGGTGATGGTCGAATCCGACAAGATCGGCCGCAAGATTCCCAACCTGGAACTGCCTTGGAGCAGCGTCCATACCCTTATCACCGATGATCGCCTGCCGCTTGAGGCCCGCGACCAGATCCAAGCCCGCGGCATTACGCTGATATGCGCGGCAATCATCTAGGAGAAACACCATGTGTGGCATCGTAGGCGCAGTCGCTGAACGCAACATCACCCCCATCCTGCTCGAAGGCCTCAAGCGCCTGGAATATCGTGGTTACGACAGCGCCGGTGTGGCTGTCTTCAGCAATGCCGGCAAGCTCGAGCGCATGCGCCGTCCGGGCAAAGTCAGCGAGTTGGAACAAGCCCTGGCCGGTGAGCCACTGGTAGGTCGTCTCGGTATCGCCCACACCCGCTGGGCCACCCACGGTGCGCCGTGCGAACGCAACGCCCACCCGCATTTCTCCGGTGACCTGGCCGTGGTGCACAACGGCATCATCGAAAACCACGAAGTATTGCGTGAACAACTCAAGGGCCTGGGCTACGTCTTCACGTCGGACACCGACACCGAAGTCATTGCGCACCTGCTCAACCACAAGCTCAAGGACCACAACGACCTGACCACCGCGCTCAAGGCCACGGTCAAGGAACTGCATGGCGCCTATGGCCTGGCCGTGGTAAGCGCCAGCCAGCCCGACCGTGTGGTTGCCGCCCGCAGTGGCAGCCCATTGGTGATTGGCCTGGGCCTGGGTGAAAACTTCCTCGCCTCCGACCAACTGGCCCTGCGCCAGGTCACCGACCGCTTCATGTACCTGGAAGAAGGCGATATTGCCGACATCCGCCGTGAAAGCGTGGCGATCTGGGACGTGAACGGCAACTCCGTCGAGCGTGAAGCCGTGCAATACCGCGACGGTGCCGAAGCCGCCGACAAGGGCGAGTTCCGCCACTTCATGCTCAAGGAAATCCACGAGCAACCGTCCGTGGTGCAACGCACTCTGGAAGGCCGCCTGAGCCAGCACCAAGTGCTGGTCAACGCCTTCGGCCCACAAGCGGCCGAACTGTTTGCCAAAGTGCGTAACGTGCAAATCGTGGCCTGCGGCACCAGCTACCACGCCGGCATGGTTGCCCGTTACTGGCTGGAAGAACTGGCCGGCATCCCGTGCCAGGTCGAAGTGGCCAGCGAGTTCCGCTACCGCAAAGTGGTGGTGCAACCCGACACCCTGTTCGTGACCATCTCGCAGTCCGGCGAAACTGCCGACACCCTGGCCGCTCTGCGCAACGCGAAAGAGCTGGGCTTCCTGGCCAGCCTGGCGATCTGCAACGTCAGCATCAGCTCGCTGGTGCGTGAATCCGACCTGACCCTGCTGACCCAGGCCGGTCGCGAAATCGGCGTGGCGTCCACCAAGGCCTTCACCACCCAGCTGGTTGGCTTGTTGTTGCTCACCCTGTCCCTGGGCCAGGTTCGCGGCACGCTCGCCGAAGGCGTCGAAGCCACCCTGGTCGAAGAACTGCGCCGTCTGCCAGCCCGCCTGGGTGAAGCCTTGGCCATGGACAGCGTCGTAGAAAAAGTCGCCGAACTGTTCGCCGACAAAAACCACACCCTGTTCCTAGGCCGCGGCGCGCAATACCCGGTCGCGATGGAAGGCGCGCTGAAGCTCAAGGAAATCTCCTACATCCACGCCGAAGCCTACCCGGCCGGCGAGCTCAAGCATGGCCCATTGGCCCTGGTGGATGACGACATGCCGGTCGTTACCGTGGCGCCGAACAACGAGCTATTGGAGAAACTCAAATCCAACCTGCAGGAAGTCCGCGCCCGTGGCGGCCAACTGGTAGTGTTCGCTGACGAAAAAGCCGGCATGACCAACGGTGAAGGCACCCACGTCATCAACATGCCGCACATCCACGACACCCTGTCGCCGATCCTCTACACCATTCCGCTGCAGTTGCTGTCGTATTACGTGGCGGTGCTCAAAGGCACTGACGTCGACCAGCCGCGCAACTTGGCGAAGTCGGTGACGGTGGAGTAAACGCGCCGCATCCTGGAGGCCCGCCTGAAGCTACGAAATAAAGTCTGTCGGAACTAAATAAAGTCTGTCGCTGGCGCCTCCGATCCTCCGGTTGACTAGCCAGTGACGCTTTCTCCGGTGGTTTAGAAGATAAAAAACTGTCGCAGCTTTCAGGGAGCCGTTTCACGGCATCCCTCATGCAATAGCGTTTTTCGTTTGGTGCCTACACTCGGCCGCAGCCAACCTCAGGACCTTCTGATGCTTTTGCAGATCCAGCCCGATGAATCCCTCATCTCGTTTGTGATACGAACAATTCATATCAATCAGTACTCGCCAGAGCGCTCGCTACTAGATGATCTGTCTCCTCGCAGCTCCTTCGACACCAAGCAGTTGCGAAAAATTGCTGGACTTACAGGCTGGCGAGGCTGCTACGGGTTTAACCGGTTGGTTCACAACCACACACTGTTGGCAGCGAAGCATGTTATCAAGGTCGACCAGGACATCTCCTATTCTGGACCTCTGTACGCTTCGAAGGCCTCCCGCCTAGACATGCTCAGCTCTGCCTACTGCCCGGACTGTGTCAGGGAGGATTTGGAAAGCCAGGGGTTTTCCTACTGGAGGCGCTACACCTATCCTAAGGTGACGGTGTGCCACAAACACAACACGGTCCTTTTAGAGCGTTGCCACTTCTGCGAAAGGCCCTTTTCCTATAAGGGGCACAGCCTGGATGTGATGTGGAGAGGGTGTAAAGGCAGGCAACTCTGTGAAGCGCCTTCAACTCCAAATTTGGATGCGCTGGCGCTTCGACGTGCAGTGACATTCCATCGGCTATGTTCGACGCAGAAGGTCATTTCGTATCTGGCCGCTGCTCGCGCTCTGCATGACAAGGCGGAAACCGTTTTACCGACTATGACCGGCGACGTTGCACTTCAGGTTCTGGAGCTCCGGAAGAAGATGGGCCGCATACTCCAGCCACCGGAGGGTTCGCCAACTGTTCGCTCACCTTACATAGACTCACGGGAGATTTGGGGAATCTTGGAGGCGATTATCCTAGTCTACGAGTCCTGTGATGATTTCCTGGTTAATGCGGCCTCGTATGATCGCCAAATGCGAACTGTAGATTCGCTTTGGAATACCTATCAGGCGGAAGAACGGTTATATCCACATTTTGTGGAGGAGGACTACCTTAGTGGGATTGGGCACTGGTCCTGTCCTCATCCGAGTCCTCATTCTGCGTCCGCCTTCACCCAAGCGGGCTTTCACACTCTACGGCCGCTGGTATATCCATGCTGCAATTCTGCCCCGATCAATGGCAGAGCTAGGCGGATGAAGCCCGAGCAGGTGGTGCCCTTGCCAGGCATACCCAGAATCAACACGGGCACAAGCTCGACTCGCTCCTGATCCACATGTTGTAGATGATGGATCTTCAAGCGAATAGATCAACGGCGGTGTCTGGGTGGTGGGTGGGTGACAGGGCGCTGCCACGTGCTGAACCTATCGTTCAATCCTTTCGTGTCCAAGAGTTGTGCATTGGATTCGCGCTGCCGGGAAGCTCATTTCAAGCTCAAAAGATCCCTAAGTGTGATTTTCTGCCGGGAGCCGTTACCGAGCAGAACATACAACGTGTTTTTGGTAAAAAAGAGTCCTGTGTCGTCGTAGCTCATTTGGAAGGAGCTACGTACCCAGTCTCCAGGATTAAACCGCTCACGACTATCGAGTACGACGCTGCGCGCATAGACGACCATTGGCTCCAAGCCACGGGAACGAAGAGCATCGCACTCTTCGTTGCAGGCTTCCAGCTCGAGCAGCGTCCAGTTTTGGACCAGGCAAAACGAATAATGCGAAAATTTGTCCTGCACAAAGATGGCAGCGTCCTCAGCTGACAGGTCGCAGCCATTGACGCACTCTCCCTGTCCGCTTACGAGTTGCTCGAGTCGTGCGAGGTCCATGTGCGCAATGCCCTCTTGGAGATTGGCCATCTATTTCTTTATGCGTTAGCAGTCGTGTTAGAGCGACCGCCGATGTCATTCAGATTGATGTTGAGAGTGTTCATGCCAAATGTCAAAAGGACTCCTTAATGCTTGCTCCGCAGGCTGATGCCGCATTGAACCAGGGGCCGATGCCACGCTGATCCAACCCGATCGGCAAAAAAACTAACTCTGGTGATGGTTTGCAAACTAGGAGCCAGAATCAGTAAAGTTTCGGTAAATGGATCATTCAGGTGCTTGCGGTAACAACCGGTTCTTCGCCCGGTGTGCCACGCTGCCGACTCGCATCCGCTGTGACGATGCTGGCGTCCACAGCTAAGCCATCCCCCTTGAGCAGGCCTGCGTTCATGCAGCGACGCAGTACCTCATTAAACAGCCAGCGAAACAGATCACTGTCCCGAAAACAGTTGTGTCGATTCTTGGAAAACGTCGAGTAATTGGGGACTTCAGAGGTCGTAGTCGTCAAGCTTGTTCGACCTTAGCTAGGTACGCTCGGGTGCATTAATGCCCTATCCCTGGACGGGGAGGTCTTGCGGCTTGGAGCGACCCAGCACCGTAGACAGGTATACTCTGGACTCGGGGTATTGGCCCCGATTTTCCAGGCAAGTCGATAGCATGGGGATCATGGCGCACAGCTGGGCCATTGTGGCCGGACCGCGCTGCGGTAAAGAGATCGATTCGCACGCCGTTTGTAACATGCTCAGTAGCCGATAATCCCGGGCCTCCCAGTCAACATGTCGTTTGTTCACGTGCGCTGGTTTGGCGAAGGTTTGCACTTCGGCTATCAGCCAGGCTTTGTCGTTTCGGTAAAGCCAGGCGTAGAGAGGAGGCATTGTGTCCCTCAAAGCCTGAACTCCCAATTCAGGATACAAACTGTGCAAGTGTTGCCACTGACTCCTGTGCTCATCAATCTCGCGGCAGTGCCTCGCTTTTAGTGCCATGGCGTAGGTCGCTGGATGGGCAAGTAATAGCTTATTGATCGTGGAGACAGAGATTTGAAACTCGTCACACAGCACCTGTTTCGACACGCCCTCAGCCAGTTTTGACAGCAGATCCTCCTTGAGCTGGCCCTTTAGTCGTTTGGGCCTGAGAGCTTTTTTGGCTGGAGAGCTTGATAGCGAGACTCGCTTATCAGGTGCCCGCGATGGAGCGCTTGCCACTTGCTGGGCTGATCTGGCCACTTCAGCTTTGTAGGACTGTAGGAACGAGTGCAGGTCATCAAATAGCCAATCAATCAGCACCAGATGCTTCAAAGGATGAATGCTTCTGCGGGGGGTACGAATAAGCTGGTTCATAAATGACTCAGTGCTTTTCTCATCTTGCGGCAATGATTCAAACAGATGAAAGCGGCGAAGCGGCTCTATGCGATCAAGCAGCGATGCAGATCTACCCCCTTGGAGCACAGCTGTTCGATAGGTCGCAGCGACGGCGCAGGACTCGAGGGACATTACTCTGCCGATGACCGCAAGATCGATGACATTGTTTGCCAAGCTCAGGAAAACCGGGCGTAACCACAGTTTCTGTGAGCAGGCCTGATGGATCAAGCAGTCCTTGGTAGGTAGCGACCATTCAAACCTACCTGACCACCGCCTACTTTTGGTGGATACCATGAGCCAAGCTTGGTGGCGTGGACAGATCAACACACCTGGATATTGGTGTGTGAGGTGCCAGTAAGCTATACCATGGGCGTACACATCCTCGCGCATACAATACGTACATGCTTTCAACGGGTGTTCAGCGCCAAAACCACTTGATACCAAACCAAGTCGATATTTAAGTGAATCAATTCGATCGCCTTTTATAGTTATTATTGCATCTTCAATTTTGATTTTATTTTGGAACGGTACAAATACTGAGAATATTGTGTGATGTAAGAGAATCGAATCAGCGTTTCCCCAATAATGAAATCCATTCTGTTCTAAAGCTGCTATGCCGCAAGGAATATCATGCTTTATAAATTTCTCAGATAGACCCAACATCGCAGTCGATGTAGTCGCAGGGTCTAGGTTACCCATTACCAGATGCTGTCGACTGCATAGGCTGAATAGTGTTTCGTCGGGTAGCCAGTCCAGCCGAGGGAATTGCCCTCTCACCCATTCGTGACCTGAAGTGACGCTCATGTGGCCTCCGAGCGGAAACAGAGGAAATGAGTTTAGCGGCCGGCTACTCGTGCTACGGATCAATTTCGCCTAAACAGGTAGACGATTATTCACGAATCGTAGGTCCCATAACTGGGGGGATTTACCAAATTTTTTTAATTACCGGGTCATCTATGCATGCCGGTTTTTGGCGCTCCAAGCACCGAAAACACTGGGAAGTCAGTAAAAAAGCGCCGGCGGAGGCGCAACTTAGATGTTTTATTCCAGTTGTCAACCGACATTTTTCGGCGGTACCATGCATCATTAAGTGACGTTTACTAAAGGCAGTACTGAAACTGAAGATGCATTACAAACAACTGATGCAAATTCTACCTAATTAACGTCGAGGTTACTGCCAAAGCGCAGCTATCTCAAACGAGATAGTTTAAGTGCCTATTACTGAAGCCTGAGGAAAAACAACATGGAATCTGGATAGAAACCCAGGAGCCAGATAGACAAAGGCCCAAGTGTGACCTTGGGCCTTTGAGGATAAGTCAGCTTTCGACTCCTGACGAATCCATTGTCTATCCCCTCGCGTAGGGCGTCAAGCCCTGCACGGTTCCGCTCGTCTCCAGAAAAGTATACTGCGCGTGGTGTAGCTATCGCCGTGCCCGCGCTATTGGATGGCTTATTCAACCGATGTAGGTGGACTGTTATTCGTCACCTGCTAAGGATTGAATGGATGGTAGATAACATAAGTGGATCTAAAGAAATCGTTACTCCGCATAATAGGTCGACAAGGCCGCTTCAAATGGGGAGATATTTACTTATCCGGAATTTATGCGGTCCCTGGTGAAGCGCCCAAGGGCTCTCGTATATGCCGCCTTAATAGCAGGAAGCTTGGACGAGCACTGCATCTTCTTTCTACCCCTGAAAGAATTTTCGCACAACTGGCTCTTTATAACCCCGACGTGTTCGAGTTGCATGAGCAGAAAATGCTCAGCCCCATTCCACAAGTTCATCCACTTCAAGGAAACCCCTTAGCTGCTGGGCTGAAACTTCTGCCAGTGAAGGGAACATCATTGGTTGCAGAGGAAATCGGTCTCAAACACGCTACAGCTGTCGTGACCTACGATGATGGTGAGCGCCAGAGGGTTCCCCACCCCTATTTGGGCGATTTACTTCTCTATATCCAGCCGCAAGGCTCGGACCCCTATGCCGTGAACTGGACGGTAAAGTTGAATGCGATGGATTTTGATGAGGTCGCTCGGGGAAGTTTGAAGAGCTTGGCGAAACAGAAAGAAAACCGCGAGAAAGCTCGCTTACGGCACGCCTTGGAAGAGATTTACTATCACAGTGCAGGCATCAGGACTGTGAGGGTTTCCAGGGATCTGCTGGATCCAGTCCTAGTGGCCAACTTGGATCTTCTGTATGGCTACCATGATCGCGAGATCAGTCTCGAATCAAATCTTCTCGAGGATTTCTCACACGACATCGAAGACTGTGTCACTCAAGGGAGACCAGTAGCGTCCGTTGCCTTGAGGTACGGACAGCGGTGGGGGCGGCGTGATCTGTTTCTGACGAAGATCTACAAAGACATATGGGAGCGCAAACTACCGGTCAGTTTGTTTGACCCGATCCTTATCAATCATCCATTGGTGACGGATGCGCCGGATGTTCTGCAGGTCTATAGCTCACTTTTTGCCGGGCTTTCCGAATGATCACTGGTTCTAAGCTGAGAGCACCTGAAGGATTCAAAGGGCTGACGAAGGATGTCGAATACTATTTCCTTGCAGGTGAAGGCAGGGCAAACAGGGCACGCCTTGTATTTTTTGATGAAGAGGGCACCACTGCGAGGTTGCTAACGCTTTCCCGGCCTGAATTTGATCTGGCCCTGACCAATGGTGATCTTGTGGAATGCGGTAGTGACGCCACACCTCCTTGGTTAATGGCCATCCGGGGCATTTCAGTGGATCAATTGGAAAAAGATCGGGTAAGGGCAACGAAAAGCTACGATGAAATGGTTAACAAGCGTTACCTCGCCATAGCGGAGTTGGTAGATCATGCTGAAGAGATCCTCTCGAACGACAATCCCGAATCGATCATCAACGCTCATGCTGCCAATCAGTCACCTTCTCAGAATGCAGCCCGGTTGAGGTTTTGGTTTTTTAGCTATCTGGTGTTCGGCCGCTCGAAGTGGGCGCTTATGCCCAAGTTCGACCGCTGCGGTAGAGGCAAAAGGGAACAGACGGCAGACGGGCAAATGTTGGGAAGGCCGCCAAAGTCAGGACGTAAATCCAGATCTCCTGCTACGGCCGAAATGCAGACTTCTATCCTGGACGGGTTCATCAAATACAACGATAAAACTAAATCTGACGCTGAAATCTTTGGTGCCGTGCTGGTGGGTGAATTCGGTTGTATTCCTTTTACAACATCGGCAGGAAATAAGAAGTTCTATCACCCCGAAGGTAAGCCTTTCCCCACAAAAGGACAGTACGATTACTACCTTGGTCAGGCGATAAGCACCAAGGCATATAGGAAGGCACGTAGAGGTACCAGTGGGGCTCGAGCTAAGTCCGGGTTTGTTGGAAGCTTTTCCCATGACTTGGTCAATGTAAACCAACTTGTTGAATTTGACGGCTATAACCCCAAAGGCAAGATATCTGGCTTGCTCGAAGGATCCGCTATGGATTCGGCCTGTATAGTTCGAGGGGTGTGTGGCCAGTCTGGTGCTGTAGTCGCCTTGGGTTTCTCCGAAAACAAAGAAACCATGGAAGCCTACCGCATGGCCCTGTTCTCAATGGCCATTTGCAAGGTCAAATTTGCATCGTTGTTTGGCCTGACGATCAGAAAAGAAGACTGGCCCACTTACGGACTGCCGCAAAACATCGTCTTTGACCGTGGACCAGGCTCTACCATGGGCGTACCGATTCGTTCAGAAGCAGTGGCCCGTGGCGAAATGATGAGTTGGTTATCCAGACTTGAACTGACTCCTACTCACTCGGGTCAGTCGAAAGCAACGGTTGAATCGTCGCATCCTAGGACCAAATCTGACAATGATCAGCCAACACACTTTCATAGCTCTCTCAACTTTGTAGAGATATGCAAGCGGCATATTCTGCAAGCTATTTACGATAACCATGCTTCAGGTACTGAAGGGAAGATGACGCCTGAGATGTTGGAGGTGGGCTTCAGTCCCACGCCACATAACATTTACAAATTCTATAGTGATCTTGGTTACGATTCCGGCACGGAGGTGAGTTTTGACTACGCAGTGAGAGAATTTCTGACTCCTCGTCCGGCGCACATCAAAAGGAGTGGCGTTTATTTTTACGGTCGTAAATACAATTCATCGAAGTTGATTGGAACCGAAGTTTTTGACCGGATTGCGTTCAATGGCCAAATACCGGTAACCGCTTATGTCATGACCATGTGTGTCAGACATATCTGGGTCGAATTAGAAGGTGTTTTGTACGAGCTGGACTTTGTAAAGCCAGCGAGCGTCCATCCCAGCAGCGTCGACATTTCGCTGTCGGATCTTCAGGCGCTCAATGAGAATCGGCTGCGCGGCAATGCGCAGCTTCGTGAGGAGCAGCCCGCAATCCTTCAGGATCGCAATGCCAAATTTCTTCACGCCACTGGCAAGGCCTGGGACATTGGTATCCGCAAGCCTGGGCGCCCTGCGAAGGGCGGAGCGGCTGAGCGTGATGCCGCCGACCAGAAGCGGTTGATGGGGAAAGGCAATGACTAACATCTTTTCTGCGCGCTTTGACGGGCTGGACACGCTGGCTGATATCCGGAGTTTGATTACAGTGCAACCTGATCCGGTAACCGGGCTTGAGGAGTTAAGCCCTGCATTGGCCGCTGAGCGTTTGTCAGAGGTACTGAAGACGATTTTCCTTCCCAACCAGTTTTCTTTGGACTTCATCAAAGACAGCGTTGATCGTGCGCGCAGCTTTTCGGCTGAGAGTTTTTCCACGGACCAGCAATATCAGCGGCGGCTGTATCACCCCCCGGAGAACGAGGCGTTTCCTATCTGCCTCACCGGCCTTGCAGGGGTTGGGAAGAGCCAAACTATCAGTGCGCTGATGAAGGTGATGCCTGGACCTGCACCTTATGCATCCGCTCATTACCACGAACCTCATATATTGATCTCGTATTGGTACGCCAGCGCCAGGGGTAAGGCTGGCGGCAGGCAGCTGTTGGAAGACTTCCTCGGTGGCGACGCGACAGGAGTTAGAGCGAATACATCAAAGCTACTGACGGAGTGCCGGCGTAGGGTGAATCGTGATGGTGTATCACTAATGATGCTCGAAGAGATGCAGCATCAGAGCACTGGTCAAGGGGTGGCCCGCGTTACGGATATTCTCCTCACCATGGCCGGGCTTGGGGTTCCAATGATCTATGTGGCCAACTACAGCCTGGGTCACAAATTGCTGACAAGGAATAGTGAGGACAAGCAACGGCTTCTCTCTGAACCCCGTATCATGCTACCGGACCATCCTGACTCGAAGGCCTGGAAGGAATATGTTCTAGAATGCATACGTGTGAGCGGGGGGCGCGTATCTGCAGATCCAAGTGCCCTGGTACATGAGCTGTATCGCTGGACGTTCGGTATAAAGCGTCTGGCGGTTCAACTGATCAAGGTGGCGTATCTTGAAGCCCGTGCAGCCCGTCGCCATACGATTACTTTGGAGGACGTCAACAAGGCATACCTTTCAGCCGCTTACTCCAGCAGTAGGGACGACGTCGAGGAGCTAATTCGCCTCAGCGTACATAAGAGCAAAACCGGGGGCAGGCCTGACCTCCGTTGCCCGTTCCCGGTGCCGATGCCATCAAACGTCTTGAGCTTTGCCAAGGACGATCGTGCTTTACGTGTGAGCGAGAAGATTTTTGTTTCATCCCTTACAGCCGAGGAGCGCAAGACTTTCGAGCTGCTCCATCCACCGGGTTCACCGTGCAATCTCCCTTCGAAGCCCAAGCGAGAGAAGAAACCAGCGTTGCCCGCGCAAACTCGGGAAGGCTTAGAGGATGCGTACAGCCGACTGCTATCAGAGTCCAAAGGTTCACCTAAACCCAGAGGGCCTGGAAAGTAAGCGCTACGAAAGCGGTCGCGTTGTCCTCCCAAGACATTGTCAGTCCTATGAAGAGGGTGTGGCCAGCAACAGCGCAGGCAACACTTGCTCGGCCGAACCCATGAGCATCAGCTCGTTTGGAGCCCCTAGGCAAACGTCTGCAATGTTTACGTGGATGACCGTCGCACCAGATGTCGACGCGATTTCAGGTATATCCGCCGCAGGCCTGACGATTCCTGAGGTCCCGACGGAGATCAGAACGTTGCAACTTTTGACGTCAGCCAATGCTGCTTTCCAACATCCTGAAGGCAGATCCTCTCCAAACCATACAACTCCGGGTCGGAGTTTCCCATTGCACCGGGTACACCGTGGAGGCTCTACCCATTGTCCTTCTGCAGAAACCTGGAGTTGTTCAGTTGTGAGTTCAGCCGGACGCTTGCAGGCAAAGCAGATCGGATTGATCAAGCTGCCGTGCAAATGCACAACGTTTTGAGATCCCGCGCGCTCGTGCAGGTCATCAATATTCTGAGTGATAACTGAAACCTGTATGCCGGTGCTCGCCAGTCGGCTAATCGAAAGATGAGCGGCGTTTGGTTGGGCTTGGCCAGCTTGGGAACGCCGCCAGAGGTACCATCCCCAGACCAGTTGAGGGTTCTCTCGAAAAGCCCGTGCTGTTTCCAACTTTTCAGGGGCATGCTTCTCCCAAAAGCCTGTGAGCTTGTCGCGAAATGTTGGAATCCCACTTGCAGCAGAGACGCCGGCGCCGGTGAAAAACACGACTTTTCGAGCAGCAGCCAGGGCTCCGATAGCTCTATCCCAATCGTTCATCTGGGGACTTTCGCGTCTGTATCGTAAGTGATCGGGGAGTGATAGCTGATTTCGGTGGAAGAGCTGAAAACCGGACCCATTGGAGACACGTCAGGATCTGACGCTTCTTCGATCCGACCCGCCAGCAGCATCTGAAACGGATTTGGATAGTGACGCAGGAGAAATTTGGCGTCACGGCGTATCGGTTCGGGCAAAGATGAATCTTGGGATAGCTCAAGCAGAAATTTCCCCGTCTGGATGACTGTCCGTGTGCGTTCATTCGGCATGGTCATAGTGAGGCCCTCAAAGTCATTGCGCAGGAGTAGTTGGGTACTCATTCTCGGCAATCTTCAGTTTAGCTCTGTTGAGCTGACATGCCGATCTGCACTTTTTGCCGCTTTAGGTGCTCCTGCACTTCTTCGGCCACGGCTATGGGCGATGAGCAACATCATCGTAAGGATTGCGCAAGGTTTGGATGCAGTAGCCATCCGGCAGTCCATGCACCGCTGGATGGGAATACTGTGATTTCGTTTGAGCTTGAGCCGCCTTCAGTCGAAGAGATGGTCAAGCGGATAGAGGCGACGCTGCCGAATTACCCGTACTTGGTTGCAGTGCGAGACGACCAGGTCGCTGGCTCTGCACACGCAGAAGCGCATCGTAGCGAAGTCGGGCGGGCGTGGTATGACGTGGTGCTGGCGATATGAGGACGCAAGGTTTTCACACAGCTCATGCCGGATCGTGTTGTCGAACAAAGGCAGCGTGGGACTGCACAAAGCACTTGGCCTCTCTCACATCGGCACGCATCCAGAGGTGGGATTCAAGCATGGTGCGTGGCAGGACGTTGGTTATTGCCGCACTGCGCTGGATGTCACGCATCCGCCAAAATCGCCCGAGCCATTCAGTGGGATCAATACGCAGATTTAGTCACTACAGATCATGAAAGTAGCTAATCTTCGGCTTTGGGCTCATGTAGCCGTGCTGCTGCGACCAATCAATGCTGGAAGGTGACCTGCCAGCAAGCAGAGGGTAGAGCCAGGAGGCCTTACTGCAATGCTTGAAACCAAGATAGTAGTTGGGGTGGTGGTCCCACATCATCGAATTATCAATCGGCGCCGTGCAGTTGTATTCGCTGAATTGCAAGCTTCTATTCTCGTTTAGAAAATTGGCAAAATTTGCCAGGCTGCCATGGCCGCCACCACCCATACGATCATTTAAATAAAAGCGACCGCTATACCCCGAGGCAATGTTTGGTTTGTCGTCCTTGCATCTGAACATCAGCAAGGTACCGTCATGTGGGCCTGGATTGCCGTCGGAATCCTCAACGGTGCAGAGCCGGACCAGCTTGATACTGACACCACTGCCGCTGACTGCTGGCTCGAAAAACTCGTGATAGTCCCCGCCAACTTCCGGATATGGAAACATGGAGCTTGAGCCGTTGATTAGCCACTCCAGACTGCAACTGTAGCGGTCAGCAATACGCTTGGCCAGATCAAAGGGCAGCGCTTCACGACCGTCGATGCAGTTCATCAGAGTTGCCGGCGACGTTTCCCCTAAAGCCAAGGCTAGGTGAGGCAAGTCGCTGCGCTCGCCCCAGGAAAAAACGTCGTCTTCGCGCAAGCGCGTAAATAGCTTTTGCAAACGCTGGCCGGTAGAGCGCTGCCAAGATTCACACAACGACGCTGTCTCAGGCTGAGGCGCTTCGAGGGATTCAAGATAACGCGCCAGTCCAAACCGGGTTTCCCCTTCTAGTGAACGTTCATGCCTGGCAGCTGCCTGTAGCAGCAGTTGGTGCAAGTTATCAGGAAAGTCGCGAACGCTTAATCTGGCCATGCAAGATACTCGCTGTCAATTTGAGGGCATTATGACTATTCGTAGGCATAATAGCGACAAAGCGACGGCAAGTGCTATCTGTTACGGGTTGATTTGGATAATCACCTTGCTCAGCCGAGCAGCAGATTCACTAAAGAGGCAGGCTTGCATCTCCCGGCATGTTGTTGAGGCCTATTGCCAAATTGCCCTACTTGCCGGCAATGGGCTGCCTCGCGTGCAAATTGGCGCACGGCCTGAGACCGCAATCTTTACAAAAGTTACGTCAGCTTTTGGGTTAAACAGGGTAAGCGCCAATACACAGACGCAAGTGGGTCCCAATGGCCTGGAGACTACTCGCGGCTAAGCATGATCATTATTTGACCGATGTCAGATATAGACTCATACTTCTGACATTAAAGTGGTAAGAGCAGCCTAAGCCTATGAAGACCCTTCCTGAATCGATCCTAGACCACAGCAAGCGTCTGCCTGAGGGTGGCTTACTGAGTCCCAAAGAGTTTCTACACTTGGGGAGCCGGGCTGCTGTAGATCAGGCGCTTTCAAGATTGGCGAAGGCTGGGCAGCTCATTCGCGCGGCTCGTGGGCTTTACCTAGCCGCCATTACAGACCTGGGTAAACAAGCAACGCCTTCGATGGATAAGGTTGTTAGCGCCCTGGCTTCGAAGAATCAGGAAGAGATCGTCCTTGATGGGGCGCGCTCTGCAAAGATGCTGGGTCTGTCGGCGCAAGCCCTAGATGGGAACGTTTTTCTCAGCAATGGGCGTACTCGGGCGCTTAAAGTGGGCGATGCAACGGCGGAGATAAGACACGCCCCTCGCTGGATGCTAGCGCTTGGCTCCACGACTGCCGGTGCTGTAATTCGAGCCTTGGCTTGGTTGGGAGAGCGGCGTATAGGTGAGGTGATGGAAAGGCTGCGTAAACAGCTGACTCCCATCGACTGGCAGGCGTTGAGCTCGGTGCGGTCGCTCCTGCCATCTTGGATGGCTCTTGCAATCGGTCGAGAGGTGGGGTGACAGGTTGCAGCTCGGCGGAATTTCGGGAGGGGCCATTTAAGACCACTCCAACATGAACTAGGCTACGCCGCCATGCCAGCTGCCCGGCTCCAAAGTGTTAGCACGTGTGTGTACAGATGTTGAATTGGGAATGGAGTGCCTGATTATGAAAATCAAAATGCGAGACAAGTTATTGGAAATTATGTAGTCGTGACAGGGTTGTCGAAGTCTATATAAGTTTATTAATCAATAACTTAGAAGGTGGTAATTATGGCAAATGGAAAAATTCTCCGTCAGCTGTTCCGAGCAGGTACCGCTGGCGATGCCGATGCGTTTCGTCTTGCCTCTAAAGCGGTTATCGAGGAGGAGCGGCAGAAGCAGCATCATCTTCTGGCTAACGATCTGGAGCAGATCCTCTACGGCAGCGATTTGAATCTCAAGGCATCCAGTAATACGCCACGAGCTCACTACGACGTTCCCGTAGACAAGGAGCGTGGTTTACCACTGCTCGATATAAGAACTCCAAAGCGGTCTCTTGATGAAGTGATACTTCCCCCCAGCAGTTCCGCTGCATTGGAGGAGATCCTTGAGGAGAACCGGCGTGCTGATGTGCTGCGCAGCTACGGCATGAAGCCCGCTGGCAAGGTGATTTTCTTCGGCCCACCCGGCTGCGGAAAGACGCTTGCTGCAGAGGTCGTGGCCTTCGAGCTTGATCGACCTTTAGCTATCGTCCGCTTGGATGCATTGATGTCCTCGTTCTTGGGCGAAACGGCAGCCAACCTTCGTAAGGTCTTCGATTTTATTGCCCAACATCCGTTTGTTGTTCTCTTCGATGAGTTCGATGCCATCGGTAAAGAACGTGGTGATAGTGGCGACCATGGCGAACTAAGACGTGTTGTGAACGCGGTCCTTCAGATGATGGACTCATACGAAGGTCTTAGTTTGATCCTGGCGGCTACCAACCATGAGAAGATCTTAGACTCTGCCATTTGGCGGCGATTCGATGAGTCGATCGAGTTTCCGCTTCCGGATGAAAAGCAGTTGAAGGAGATCTTGTTGCTGAAACTGCGAGGGATCCGTCGTCAATTCGAGATTGACGACAAAGAAGTATTGAAGGAGTTTAAAGGTAAGAGCGGCGCGGATATCGAGCGGGTTATTCGCCGCGCCGCCAAACGGATGATCCTGCGAGAGCAAGAGTTTCTGACCATCAAGGAGCTTAAAAGCGCTCTTGTGCGGGAGGACCTCAGAAAGTCCTAAAACATAAATTTTCAAGGAAGAAGCTGTGGCAACCTACAAGCATCTGAGTATTACACGTGAAGTTCTGGATAACTCGCGTCGGACCAAAAGCCCCCCTCACTTCGTCACCCGCGAAGATCGGCTTGGTCACGGTCAAAAGCTCAACGGTTACTTCGCCACAGCGGAGGGGCTGGCCAAGAAGCAAATTGGCTCTTCAGACAAATCCCCTTATGTTTTAAAGCTGGAATACGAGGGCGCATTGACCTTCGCCAACCTGAATACGCATGGGTTGGAGTTTATCAGCCAAGAAGGCAAGCAACTCTGCGTAGTGTTCGCGAGCGAAGAGGGTTTGGCAAAATTTACCGCCCATCTGCAAAAGCTGGGTGTCATGGATGCCAACTTGACCCATCGCCAGATTCTCGAGGCTATTGCAGGTGTAGATGCCTGGTCCGCAGAAGATCGGAAGAGTTGGGCTCTTAAGAATATAGGCTTGCCAGACACCCTCACCTTCAAGCTCGATGTCGAATTGTGGCCTATTCAGGTCGCGCATCACCCAAGTCGTGTTCAGCTCACAACCTCTTTCGAGACCTGGCTAGCCGCCGAGCACATCAAGAAGCTCGACAGAATCAATCTGGACAGCTTGCTCATGTACCGGGTCGAGGTCACCCCCGAGCAAGCTCAGTTGCTGCTCAACCAGCGCGATGTTCGTCTGGTGGATCTCATCCCAGCTACTGGCATTAGCATTCAACAGCTGAACCGAGACATCAATGAGTTGCCTCTCAACATCCCGCCACCCCCTAATGACGCAGCCCGCGTTTGCATTCTAGACAGCGGCATTAACGGGAATCATCCCCTCCTGAAGCCTGCAATGGCTGAGAGCGCCTCGTTTGTCGATGAGGAGGGGGATGCAGATGAAGCAGGTCACGGCACCGCTGTGGCCGGCGTTGCCCTGTATGGCGACGTTGAGGGTTGTAACAACTCGAATTTCTGGAAGCCGGAGTTCTGGCTCTTCAATGGAAAAGTCATGAAGAAATGTCCGCATACAGGTAATGCGGTCTACGACGAACTCACTCTCGAGGTATCGCTGACGAAGGCTGTAGAGCATTTCGTCGAACTCGGATGCCGGATCTTCAACCTCTCGCTGGGCAACAATAATGCTCCCTACGATGGTGCTCATGTCAGAGGGCTAGCCTATATCCTGGATGTCCTTTCCCGGCGGTACAACATCTTGTTCGTAGTCTCTACGGGCAATTTCTGTGGCTCCGAAAGCCCACCAGTCCCAACCAACAGTTGGCGCGGCGAGTACCCGGAGTACCTAATCGCTGCCCAGAGCGCCATCATCGACCCCGCACCTGCAATGATGGTGTTGACGGTGGGGAGCATCTCCCGACACAACTCTACGATTGACAGCCAGAAGTATCCGGAGATTTACCATCTTTCACCTGCATCGGAAAACCAACCATCTCCCTTCACTCGGCACGGCCCGTCGGTAAAAGGGGCGATCAAGCCCGAGCTCGTTGCGGCCGGCGGCAATCTCGCCAGCCCTATGAGGCAAGCAAACGCACAATGGGCGCCGCACATGCGAGGTTTGGGCGTGTTAACGCTCAACCACCAGTGGACGGGGAATACGGTTTTCAAGGAAATAAGCGGGACCAGCTTGGCGGCGCCGTACATCACTCACCTAGCCGGGCGCCTGCTGAACGCTTACCCGACGGCGTCTGCGAATATGCTTCGAGCAATGCTGGTGAATCAGGCTTATCTGCCGGATGCGGTCACCTCGACGTTTTCGGAGGAGTTTCGAAAGAGCTACAAGAAGGCGAAAGCCACCTGGAACCGCGACGTAGAAAGGGATGTGGCCGGCTATGGTGTGGTGAGTGAGGCTGATCTTTTTAGGTCTTCCGATAACGTCGTGGTGTTGATGTCAGAGGAAACCATTGAGAACGACGGATGCCAGTTCTTCGAACTGCCGTTGCCGGAGGACTATTTGCGCTCCGCTCGAGGGACCCGAGAGCTTTCAATAACACTGGCTTACTCGCCAGTAGTCCGGACTACCCGGATTGAGTATCTGGCTACCCAAATTTATTACCGCTTGGTCACGGGCACCTCGCTGGAGGAGGTACAGAAACACTTTAGCCAGGAGATGAAAAAGAAGACGGAGGTACTCAAAGAAGCCAGGGACACAAATCGCGACATTCCCGCCCAAATGAGAAACCATGGCACGGTTCAGTCTTCTCGCTGGACGTTCAAACAAGGGAAACCCGGAGAGAAGTGGTTTGTGGTCGTGGTCAGGCAGGATCGTGACTGGAATCCCTCGGCCGCAGAAAAGGAACAGTATTCTCTGGTGGTTACGGTGGCCGACCGCGACAACGAGCGGGCTCAGCTCTACACCCAAATCCAGACCCGGATAAATGAGCAGGCTGTGGTCAGGGAGCAGCAAAAGGCCAAGATGACTGCTGTTCGATTGCAGAATTGAGAGTGATCGACATTCGCTGTGATTCCTCTCCAGTAGGTATCCCTAAGCCTTCGGGGTAATGCGATCTTCGACGCATGCGTACGGCGAGTTCCCCGGCTCGCTGGATGTCATCTATGATGGGTAAGGCGAATGGCCACTCCTCCAGCTTTCCTTGAGAGCCAGGCGAGGCGCTACAAATGGATTTCGCCTCACTCATAGATGACGTTCAGAGGATACCGGTCGGTGAAAATCAGAAAGATCGTGATCAAGAACTTTCGAGGGGTGAAAGCGCTTGATTGGAACGTACCAACAGCCGACATTCTTTGCCTTATAGGCAAGGGCGACTCCTCAAAATCCACAATCCTAGAAGCCATCCGGTACACGTTCCATCCCCAGTGGAATCTTGCTCTCAGCGACTCAGATTTTTACCAATGTAAAATCGCTGATCCCATTGTCATTGAGATCACAATCGGGCATTTGGCAGCTGACTTCTGTGCACTCAATAAGTACGGGCTTCACCTACGGGGCTGGGATGCTGCAGCTCAGAAGCTTCATGACGAGCCAGATGATCACTTTGAAAGCGTATTGACCGCCCGGCTTACCGTCGAAAAGGACCTGGAGCCGAAGTGGACAGTCGTGTGCGATCGCAATCCTGACGGAGTGCCGTTCAAGCAGGCAGACAGAAACAAGGTCGGCGTGGGCCTCATCGGAGTATTTAGTGAACGAGAGCTTTCCTGGGCAAACGGAACTGCTCTTGCCAAGCTGACCGCGGCGCAGAGCTTGAGCGAGCTATTGGCCAATGCATCGAGGACTGCGAGGAGTTCGCTCGATGTCGACCGGGCTGTCACCCTGACAAACTTCGACAATGCAGCAACCAAATCACAAGAGATTGCGAAGCTCTTGGGTGTCCCTGTACTTGATGCCTATAAGGCCCACCTCGACTTGGCGTCCATCAACCTGAAAGTTGGCGGTCTTTCCCTGCATGACGGCGAAATCCCGTTACGCCAGTTAGGTCTGGGATCTCGCCGAATGCTTCAGTGTGGAATCCAGAAAGCGGGTCTGGAGGAAGGCCATATCACGTTGTTCGATGAGTTGGAGTTCGGCCTCGAGCCCCATCGCATTACGCGTCTCATCAAGCACATCAGGGAGGACAAGCGTGGGCAGTATTTCCTAACCACTCATTCGCCGATGGTGCTTCGCGAACTCACGGTGCAGGACCTTCATATCGTCCACAGCAAGGGCGGGGTTGTGACGATCGTCTCTGCTGCTGAGAAGGGCCTCGAAGAGCATGAGGTTCAGGGGAAGATTCGCTCCAGCGCTGAAGCATTCTTGGCCAAAAAGGTCGTCGTGTGTGAAGGCGCTACCGAGGTAGGTTTCATAAGGGGCTTTGACGATCACCAACTCGAGAATGGGCAAGACCCATTGTCGTATCACGGTGTGGCGTTGCTGGACGCCAAGGGAGCCAGCAAAGTGAAGGGCATGGCCATTGCCTTCAAAAAGCTTGGCTATGACGTGTCGGTGCTAGCTGATGGCGATGCCGAGAAGCAGTTCTCAGCCGCTGATGCTGCTGGGCTTGTGGCGTTAGGAATTCCCACCTACGTCTGGAGCGATAAACTTTCGCTTGAGGAACGGGCTTTTGCAGATCTTCCCTGGGCTTCCGTACTTGCCAGTTTGACGCTTGCCCAAGTCGAGCTCTTCTACTCGGTATGCGATCAAGTGCGATCGCAGCATCAGGACGTGTTGGACCCTGACATCAGCGAGTGGCGGGATAGTCCCAAGCTGCGTACTGCAATCGGTGCTGCAGCAAAGAGCGCGGGGTGGTTCAAGGACACCACTAGAGGCGACCTGTGGTTCAAGGCAGTGAGCGCCGCTTTCAACGATGCCGTGTTCGGTAAAACAAATCTCGCCGTAGAGTTGGGAAGGCTTTGGGAGTGGGCCAAGCGTGTCTGAAGACCTCGCAATCAAGCTCAACGACTGTACCTCCAAGGGCTATGTAATCGCGCCAGCGGGGTTTGGAAAGACTCATCTCATCGCAATGGCGGTGCGAGCTTCCGGTGGCCGACAGCTTATCCTGACGCACACTTTTGCCGGCGTGAATTCCATAAAAACCAAAATGGTGGACTTGGGCGTTCGCGCTTCCCAGTTCCAGGTCGATACGATCGCTAGCTGGGCACTTCGACTCTGTCTGGCGTACCCGAAGGCATCTGGGTGGAAAATTGAAAACCCGACCAGCAAGCAGTGGAATAAGTTGTATGAGTGCTGCTCCCGTTTGCTCGGGAAGAGATTCATTCGTGAGGCCGTGTCTTCCAGCTATATAGGTCTCTACATCGACGAGTACCAGGACTGCTCAGACGTGCAGCATGATCTGGTCTGCAACCTGGCAGAGTTTCTCCCAAGCCGACTCTTGGGAGACCCCCTCCAAGCCATATTTGATTTTGACGATGGCAAGCTCGTTGATTGGGAAGCCAGCGTCTATCCCAAATTTGATTGCTTGGGACAGCTGGAGATCCCCTGGCGGTGGGTCAACGCGAAGAGTCCGGAACTGGGCGAATGGCTCAAAGGTGCGAGGCGAAAGATCGAGCTAGGCCAAAAGATTGATCTGTCAGCCCATCTTCCACCGAGCGTAATTCGCGCCTACACCCAGCCTGACTATCTCGCCGCTAAACAGTTCACGGCGCTTTGTGGCCTGTTAAATCATGATGAGAGCGTCATTGCACTCCATGGCGGTGATCAACAGTCCAAGAACAAAACTCACCGTTTGGCCAACCGCTTGGCGGGCCGCTTTTCCTCAATCGAGGAAATCGAAGGGAAGGATCTGCATTCGTTCATCAAAAAGCTTGCGGCTGCAAAGACCGCTCAGGCGGGCTTTCTCCTCGCCCTGAAGTTCGCAACGAAGTGCTTCACAGGTGTAACTCGCACGCTAACGGCAGGCACCAAGCGGGGTGAGGTTACCAACCTTCGCAAGACAACGAGGTACCCACTGGTGCTCCAAGCCGCGAATGACTATTTGTCTGACCCGTCGAGCAGCTATCTCAAGGCATTCTTCCAAACCTTGAAGAGCAACCCTGAAACATCAGCCTATCGCCGTGACTTACTCTATCGTTTCTTGAACGTGCTCAAGATTCATGTTGATGGCCAAGCTACGACGCTCGTGGAGGCTGGTATTCTTTACCAGCGCGAGATGAGGCACTCGGGGCGGCCGATCAGCCATCGTAAGCTGATTGGAACCACATTGCTGGTCAAGGGCCTTGAGTATGATCACGCCGTCATTCTTGATGCCGACTCGCTTGATGCGAAGGATTTGTACGTCGCGATGACCCGAGGAGCGAAATCTCTCACCATCATCGGGACAGCCCGGTATCTACCTGCTTGAATGCCTATTCAGTTTGAACATTTCGGATCGGTCGCCAATATCCATCGTTCAGTAGCTGCACAGGAGCAATATTCAATATGGAAGGCGAGATGCATGAATTGGAACTGAGGCCTCGGGTGTTCGTCTCCGACCTCATCCAGCTCGGCGATATTGTACTGACAGCCACGCCCGAGCCCATGAGCAAAACGATCCGTAAGGCCATTGGCGCGGACATCTCTCACGCTATGATTTGTGTGGGGAGGTCGAGTGTGATCGATTCTACTGGTGACGGTGTTCATGCACGCAATCTCGAGCTGCTGATACTTGAGCCAGGCTGTGCTGGGCACGTTCTTCGGCCGGCTGTGCTCCTGACTACTGACCGACTGCACTCTGTTATCACTTCCGCCAGGGCTGCGGTTGGTACTCGATACACCAAGATCGGCGCCGCCAACAGCGTGTTGGCTGGTTTTGTGGCCGGTCGGAGGCAGTTCTGCTCGCGATTGGTCGCGCAGGCTTATCATCGGGCCGGTGCAAACCTAGTGCCGGATGCTGACTTTTGCCATCCAAGGGAGTTATTGACTAGCACTGCACTTGTTGAGGTTCCTAACATGCTTAGAGATCTCAATGCAGAAGAAGAGGCTCCCTGGCGTGAAGATGTTGACCATATTCAGGCTATGCGGGATTAGATCAATGCCTTGCTACGGGAGCATAATGAGTCATGCCAGCCAGACCAAGGTGCGAGTAACGTCATGACCGAAGCCCAACGCTGGACAGTGAAATGCCAAGATCCTGCGGATGAAAGTGGCGACGTCATCATTGACATGCCGCCGGACCTACTCGCCAGTTTAGGATTGAGCATCGGCGACGTACTGACCATTGAAGTGATCGGCGGCGCGATAGTTCTGACGCCGAAGCCGCGCGACTCAGCTACACCCTAAATGGCGCCGGCTCGCTTTTGATCTTCAGTGGACAAATGCGAACGGCAAATCTGAGCGCGGTGTTTAACCGATTAACGGCCCTGACGTCAGGCGGGGCCTTTTAGCGAGGTCGCTTGGGTTTGCCACCAAATGAAACCCTTTCAACGACTAGTCCGTTATTGCTTGAGTATTTTCTTGATATGGGCCGTTCGCGCATAACTAGTTGGCAGCGAGATGTTTGGAGGGCCGTTGGCTTGTTCGTTGACTACAAGTGCGGAGCCTTGGCTAAGCCACTCGAAGGAACCGAGCGTAACTACGGATGTGAGTGCGGCGACCGGTTTGCCGGTCCTGCACCCTCACTGAGAGGCTGGTGAAGCCCTGGCGGGCACACTGAACGCTGTTCTTGGCGACCAGCAAACTGTTTAAGGAAAGAGCGATGAATAGCGATCAGCTTCAAGGAATTGCTGCTGCTTTGGAAGAAGGCTACGGCGAATGCCCGCAAGGCCGTGCGGCACTTATGCGCTGGATCGAAGAAGAGGTATCCAGGCTTAAAGCGCGAGGCGTGCCAGGTGGGGAGAGGGCCACGATGGAGCTTGGATTGTCATACTGGACTTGGCTTGGTGGAGAGTAGGAAAGGTATGCGAACCGATAAATGTGAAAAATGTAGCGAGAAGTTTGAGGTTGTCGAGATAGGCGGTGGGCAGCCCTGTAAGCCAGATAACGCAGACATCGAGTGTCCATGCTGCCAGCACAAGACGTCGGAAAAAACGACTGGTTACTTCATTACAAAAAAGCTTTCACGCAGCTAGGCAAAATCGCATCAAGTGCACCAAAGCCCCGCCCTCAAACGTGGGGCCGGCTTGAACAGCGCAGGTCATTAAACCATTGCGGATCCCTAAGGGTATCTCGGATTATGAAAGATGAAGCGCAATCAGGCTACAAGCCTATACAGGACGATGTGTTGAAGACACTGGGTCTTGCGATGATCGCCGGGCAGGGTGTTGAGCACCTGTTGAGCAGTTGCGTTACTTTTCCTTTACACGGCGAGCCACTTCAAACTGTGGAACAGCTTCAGTTCCTGTTTGAGCGACACTCAAAAGCCACTTTGGGACGACTGCTCAAAGCGCTGAGGGAGCGGGCTGATCTGCATCCCACCTTCGACGACAAGTTGGAGCGCTTCCTCCAGCATCGCAACATCATTGCGCATCGGCTACATGATGTGCCGGGCGGTTTTGACCTGCATTCCGAGGAAGGACGAGGGAGGCTAAAGGCCTTCCTGCTCCAGTACATGGAGGATGGTCACATCGTCAGCATGGTATTCCTGGGCATTTTGCGGGGATGGGCGAGCCAACAGGGCATTGATATTCCCAATGAGCACCATCTGAGCCAGCGAATGCAGGATCACCTCGACGCGAATGTCATGCCAAATTTGGACGCCTTTATTAGGTTGAAAGAACACCCCTGAGTCCTAGAAAAAGTCACTCAGCTGCACCCAGCCCAGCCGTCGAACGTTTGGCTGAATAAGAAGAGGCACCGGGACGGCCGGTATTGATCACGGTGCGTTGATCAAAGAATAGTTGTCGCAGGCCCGATTAGCGGACCTGTCGAGAGCCGATTCACTGAGTCGGCTGCCGACAGTCACAGACACAATGGAAAACCGGGCAACCCACTCCCCCAGTGTGGCGGAGTGAGCAAGGTCACAAGGTTTATCAACGAGTTTCGAACTCACGGGAAAAATCTATGAGTTTGAAAATCGGTATCTGGCTGACCGTGATAAGTTTTTCTCTGAAAACCCTCGCGCGCGCTCAGATTGAATCGGTCAAGCCACTCAACGGCGTGAGGCATTCTCGGCCGTCGTACCGCCATTGTGCTTGCGCTCGGCACATTTTCTGGTTTTTTAGAGTAATGGTTATTAATCAATAGCTTGCATGCTCCCGACAGACTTTATTTAGTTGGTCTGGCTCCAAAACCTCAAAAAATGTCGTTGCGACAGACTTTATTTCTGATTAGCCCACTGACTAGCCCCCGGAATTGCTGGGCTCGATCCGACAGACTTATTCCGTAGGATCTGCTGGACAGGTATCGGCGTGGAGAAAGGTGCTTTCGCAGTCTTCCAGCACTTGGCTTTCATGCAGCTGGTGCAAACCGATCGCCCGGCAACGATCATCCATTCCGCGTTCCATAGCTCAATCTTTCGTTCACTCTCCACAATCTGAGTCTTTAGCGCGCATTTGGCAGAGCTGAAGTTACCTCTAGATTGTCCAGCTGGGTGCGGATCATGTCCGGCAAGCTCACGCCGCTCAATGAAAACGGCGCGCTCCTGCCGGCAGCGCCGGCAGGTCTGCCAGCAGGTCGCGCAACTCGACCAATGGTGTTTGGCAAGTCGCTGGCCAAGGCGCAGCCGAGTACATTTTGGAGCACTGGCTTCCATGAAAATTAGGAAATAACAAGCATTACTAGATAATCAACTCGAAATTTCCTTTGGCTCCAATACAGTAAAGTTACCTAGGGTATGTTTATCATCACCACTTCTTTTAAGAAAGTCGTAAAGGGAGTTCACAATGGCAAACTGAGATATATAGCCGTAGAGCACAAGAAAATCAGTGTATTTATTATTTGTGAATTCAGACGTTGAGAGCAACGCTTTAATTTTTACTATATCTTTATCAACAGCATTAATAGCGTTATTGAACACCGTGAGAAAATTATCAAAACTGTCTATGCTATTTTTCAAAGAAACATTCGGCACGGCCAGACTTATCCTAAGTGAGCTGAAAGAGTCATATATTACATATGATGCTATATTCTTGCTATTACGAAACCTCCTTAAAGCGCCCAAATTATCGGTGTTTTCCTTAAGAGCGGCGTTGTAATCATAACTATCAACAACTACATCGCCAATCGCATTAATTGTGCCGACTGTAAAGGGCGCATACGATGGCGGAAATAGGCTTGTGGAAATTACCCCAGTCACAGCCATGGCGATCGTTTTGCCTGAAGATACTACTAGTTTAAACTGAGCTCTTGCAACATTCTTTTCCGAACCTGCAGCGGCCGAGTGCAACTTGTCAAGGGTTTCTTTGTATTCCCTGAAGGGCCTGTCTGCCGACTCTTCAAGTGTTTTTTTTGTTTCATCTATCTTAACTATCAGCCTATCTATATCAGTAGATAGTTTATTGGCTAATGATTTATATTCATGTGTACTTTTAAATAGATAATTGAACAATTCTCTAAGGCGCTCCCGTGCTAGATCAAGCGCTTTCATAACGGCCACATATCTCGAGACCTTAGCCACTACAGGCGGAACCGGGTTAAGATCGGTCATGCATTTTTTAACGTCTTTCATTGCATTTGAAAAATTAGTCCATTTGGACATAAAGCTTCTATCAAAACTGGATAAATTATCGAAAAATGTCTTATAGTTCGATTCTGATATTTTTTTCAATTCGACCATGCATTCTTTATATTTCCTGAAATAGATTCTGTTTTCAGGCCATTTGTTAGGGATCAGCCAATCACTGACATTTGTAGTTATATAACCTAAGGTGGTGAGGTTAATAAATAATGGGAGAACGCTTGCAGCGATTTCCGTGTACGAATCTTGTAGCTCTGAAAGCTGAGGGTCGGTTGACATATACTCAATCCCTAAACCATTATATAAACAAAAAGTTACTCAGTCGTCATCGTCATCTTGCTCATCATTTTCGGTTATATCAATGTGATATTCGAGATCAGATTTTTTGGTAAGCTGTGCAGCATACATAACGCCATCCGTATTATTGTTTATTTTAATAACAATTACATCTCCAAGGGTTGACCACTGTCGCATAGTGATACAAATAGAACTCACTGTGTCGTCCTTGACATTCGTGCCCCCCCAGTTTCCATCCTCAACAACGTAGCGAATGACAGCGTCGGCACCATAATCCATTCCATCATCTTGCATTAACGCCCAACTCACACCCGGGCCATTAACGGTATTTATTTCTATTCGTCCAGGAGGAAAAGGCTTAAAACGCCCAGTATCATTAGTGAGATCTTCGCTAGCAAAAAATAAAGTACACGTAGTCAAGTTGAATAGTTTAACGACTATCGGATCCATGAAAGCTATGTCACTTTTTTCGTCTGTAATTGTTTTGCTATTGCTATCTATTGGCTTATTCATTTTGCCACCCTTCGTAACCTTTATATATCGACACATGAGGGCATATTGAAAACCTAATTAATCCTGCACCTGCTTATTTTGTTTGCAGAAAAATCTTTCAAACTGGAAATATATACCATTTGAAACGATCATCAGACTGATGACCTGAGCGCGCATATACTTGATGATCACTGTATCCATCTTTATGAACTCCCGCAAACAATGTATACCCGTCAATAGATTTAATGGAGTATCTGACAGGGTTTTGACCAACTTCGTCCATATAAAATTTGTATCTATTACCTTTTGAAGAGTCTATTGAGTCTGTGTTATGACCATACACTTTGTAATCGTCGCCATCTTTGGGTGACCCTTTGAATAGGAAGCCCTTCGAATAAGAGCTGTTTTGCAAAGAATAGATTTTCCGTCCATTTGAGTCAGTTTCTATTTCTGTAATCGTCCAAGCATATCGTTCATCATCTGACGCACCTTCATCTGCTTCAGCAATTCTGTCGTTATAATCGTCTACATGACTGTCCAAGAATAATCTGGCTGAATATCCACAGTTTACTACGTATACTTTCATGGATGATGAGTTAAGGCTTATAGCTTTACTTGGTTCTAAGTTTTTCATATATTATTTTCCTTCAATCCCTGAAATTAAATCTTTATTAATTCATAAATCATCGTAGCCTTTTTTTTTCTACTTTCAAGTTTGACTACCTAAATTTCTTGATTTTATTGCACCAGTGCAGGGCCGGGGCAGCTTTGTGTTTCCCGGTACCGACTACCTGGATGACATCGAGGTCGGTGGCCAGCGCGTGGGCCACGTCGATTACGGTATCAATCCTTTAGACTATCGCCTGTACATCAACATGCTCGAAATCGATCCTGCACAGCAACGGCAGGGCATTGGCCTGGCCGTGCTGTGCACTTGTGGTGCACGCACCAAGTGCCGCTGCTGCCGCTGTATCAGTACACCTCATCCGATGGGTTCTGGTACCGGACACGGCGCCGTCATCGAGGACGAGCTGCGCGGCGAAGATCAAATGGCGCTGGAACAGCAGCGCTGGCAGCACCTGGTGCCCGAGCCTGATCACCTGCGGCAGATCCGCGAACTGCAAGCCTCACCCGTGTGGCCCGCCATAAAGGCGCGCATCTCCGCAGGTGAAGCGTCATGAGCCAATTCGCCAAACGCAAGCTCAAAGCCCTGTGGATGTGCATTGAAGATAAAGAAAGTGGGAGGAACGCGTTGGGTGCGTTCGACGATTTTTGCAAAGCGCAGAGCTCACTGAATCAGTTACGCACGAAAATGAATCGCTTGAGTGGTTCGCCAAGTTGCTAGGTCGGCAACCGTCAGAGAAGGAAATCGAGGCGATGTATCGTGTTAAAAACGCGCTCAACATTCGAGACAACGATTCGCTCTGGCTCATACTGGTGACGTTGCAGTCCTATGGCACGCTGTTTAGCAAGTATCCGGGGATGATTTCGGAGCATGCTGGGCAAGTCATGGAGGACATTCGCAGGACAGCAGCAGATGTTGCGGATGTTGAAACCAAAAAGGCACTTGGAACACTGTCGGAAGCGGTAGCTCGAACCAGTGAAGCAGTCGCGGTGATGAGAAACCACGGTACTGTTCAGTCTTCTCGCTGGACGTTTAAACAAGGAAAACCTGGTGAAAAGTGGTTTGTGGTCGTAGTCAGGCAGGATCGTGACTGGAATCCCACTGCCGTAGAAAAGGAACAGTATTCGCTGGTGGTTACGGTAGCCGACCGCGACAACGAGCGGGCTCAGCTCTACACCCAAATCCAGACTCGAATAGATCAGCAGGCTGTGGTCAGGGAGCAGCAAAGGGCTAAGATGACTGCTGTTCGATTACGGAATTGAGGGTGATCAACATTCGATGTGATTCCTCTCCAGTAGATGATCGCATCTGTCCCATCAGCGGAAGTAACTGGAACGTTCCTAACCCAGCCTTGGCGTACCTCTCATATGACCTGAAATGTGTTCACCCGGACCGTGTTGGCGGTGCGCTATAAAAGGTGCGTTGCTTTCGGAAGGAGTGCTCCATCGGACACCCGACGCCACGAGGGATTCTCGATCGTCGGAGCTCCATTGTGCTTGCGCTCGGCGAATTTGCTGTTTTAGATATAAAAACTATCTTAAATCAATAGCTTGCATGCTTCCGACAGACTTTATTTAGTAGGTCGAACGACAACACCTCATAAAAATGGTGTTGCGACAGACTTTATTTGTGATAAACCCATCGGCTAACTCCCGTAATTGCTGGGCTCGATCCGACAGACTTTATTCCGTGGGATCACGCCGGGTCTCCAGGAACGGTTCAACGCAAGGAAGCGCCCCAATGCAATCTCCCTCCTTCCAGATCAGCGAAAGATTGAACGACCGTCGGTTTGCGGTCGCAAACAATACTCAAGGCCTCTCCGGTGTGGACACGGTGTTTCATTACCAGGTCGATGGCGATGCCATCACCAGTACCTACCAAGGCGGTCGGATTCGCCTGGGTACGCAAGTCGGTCGTGTGACGGGTCCCGATAATATCGAGCTGCTTTTTCAATGCCTGACGCAAGGCGGTGAGCTGCTCGCAGGCTGGTCGCGAGGCGTGGTAGGCCTTGATCAAGCCGGACGAATCACGCTCAGCTTTGTATGGGGTTGGACGTTGGGTGCATCCGGAGGTGGGGAATCCAGCTATGTTGAGATTGCCGCCTGATATTCACGGCACAAACTCCACCTTCAACCCCCGACTCGCACTACGCCCCTGATCATCACTGACCCGCAACCGGTACTCCCCCGACTTCCCCGGCCGCCAGTTCAGCGTGCTTTGCGGTGATCCCTGGCCGATCAAGGTTTGATCGGCAAACCAGTACAGTGTCGTCGCATCGCTGGCGGCGTTGGCATTCAGCGGGATGCTTTCCTGTGGCTGGGACAGACGCAGTTGGTAGCTCACCTGGGTCAGCGGCGAGCGGATCTGCGGCGCTTCGCTTTGGTCGCTGATGCGGTTGGGCTGGCAATTTTTCGTCACGTTGGGCGGCGTGCGTCGTGGCAGGCCGGCGGCGCGGTACAGGCGTTGCACGTCGCTGGGCCAGAACTCGAAGACTTCTTCGCGGGTGTACTGTGGATCGAACGGCGGGCACGCGGCCTTGCCGGTGCGGGTGTCGATCAGCACCGGGCGGTGCAGGTTGGACACGCGAATCGGCGAAACGCCTGGGATGTACCAGGTCTTGCGGGTTTGCGGGCACCAGCGGTTGGGCAACTCGCCGGAGGCGGCGCAGACGTCGATGCGCACCAGACCGGCGGGTGGTTTATCCGGCTTGATCACCACATTGGGCAAGGCCAGGGGCAGGGCGTCGGCGATGCGGAAGAACAGCGGCGCGGCGGTCTTGGCGCCGATAAATGCCGGGTTTGGCCGACCATCGAAATTGCCCACCCACACCACCAGCACGTACGGTCCGACCAGGCCGGCGCTCCAGGCATCGTGGAAACCCCAGGAGGTGCCAGTTTTCCAGGCGGTGCGCCAGTGACGGCCAGGCAGGCCATCCGGTCGTGGGTTGCGGCGCAGCATGTCGCGCACCATGAAGGCGGCCTGGGGCGTCAACAGTTGCGCACCGGTGGCCTGGGGCTGTTCCTGCAAATAGCGCAAGGGTCGCAGATGCCCGTCGCCGGCGAGCATCACATACAGCCGCGCCAGTTCTTCCGGAGTCATCTCGCCGCCACCGAGGGCCAAGGCCAGGCCATAGTGGCTTTCATCGCGCAGGCCTTTGATGCCGGCGCGTTGCAGCAGCCCATACAAGGAAGGCGATTTGAGTTGGCTGGCCAGCCATACCGCCGGGATGTTGCGGCTACGGATCAACGCATCACGCGCGGTCAGCGGCCCGACAAAACTGCCGTCGAAATTTTCCGGCTGGAAGTAGCCGAAGTTACTCGGCAAATCCTTGAGGATACTCATGGGGTGGATCACCCCTTGGTCCAGCGCGAGCCCGTACAGGAAGGGCTTGAGCGTTGATCCTGGCGAGCGCCTCGACAGCACGCCATTGACCTGACCGTGAATGCTTGTGGATAAGTAGTCCGCCGAACCCACCAGCGCTTTGACGCTCTGGTCTCGGCTGTCCACCAGGATCGCCGTGGCGTTTTCCACGCCCGTGCTGCGCCGCTCGGCGATGAAACCGGTGATCAAGCGTTCAAGCAATTGCTGCAGCGGCAGGTTAAGTGTGCTGTTTAACTCGTTGCCAGGTTGAGAGGCCAGCAACTGCTCGCTCAGGTGCGGCGCCAGGAATGGGATCTGCTGGCGGTTTCGCGCTTCCAGGGGCAAATCCAGCAAACTGTCATTACGCGGGTCCTGTGGATAAGTTTCGCGCCAGTCAGCCATCAATCGCAGCCGCGCATTTTGCAGCGACGGCCCGAAGCGCGCACGCCGTCCCGGCTGTTGCGGAATCACCGCCAACGCCAGTGACTCGGACAACGACACCTGCGCCGCCGATTTGCCGAAATAAATGCGGCTGGCTGCCTCGGCACCTTCGATATTGCCGCCCATGGGCGCCAGGTTCAGGTACGCCTCAAGGATGTCGTGTTTGCTGTAGCGCGCCTCCAGCCACAGCGCCAAGGCCATCTGCTGCAACTTGCCCGGCACCTGGCGGGTGTTCAAATCCCACAAGCGCCGCGCCAATTGCATGCTCAAGGTCGAGCCGCCCTGGCGCAAGCCACCGCTGTAGGTGGCCATCGCCGCGCGCAGCAACGCCGGAGGATTGATGCCCGGGTGCCAGTAGAAATTGCGATCTTCCTTGAGCAGCAAGGCTTCGACCAGTGATGGCGACATACGCTCAAGTGGCAACCAGAGGCGATATTGGCCGTCAGCCGCCAATGTCATGCGTAGCAGCGAGCCGTCGTCGGCCAACACTACACGCGACGAGGTCACCGCCTGTTCCAGCGGGGCATGAGGCCAAAGCCTCAGCCCCACCAGTATCGCTGCCGCTGCGAACAGCGGCGTGAGGCGTTTAAGGCTTGGTAATTTCAAGCTGGCCTACTTTGCCGCGCCCTTGCAGGGTGGTTTCGTACATGCCTTCGGCGTAGGCCGGTGGCGTATTGAAGGTCCCCGCATTGGTAGCCCGTACGCGGTAGACGAACGTGCCTGCATCACGCAGCGCGGTGCCGTATAACACCACCCGATCATCACGTACGTCCACGTAGTCCGGCTGCCAGTCGCTCAGCTCGGTTTCGCCGATCGGCGCTTGCCAGGCCTGTTCTTCCTGGCTGTCTTCTTCCACATACTCCGACTCTTCGCCCTCGCTTTCCTCGCTGCTGGCGGCTTCCGGCTCCGGCGGCAAGTTATACACAGGCTCGACGCCGCCCGGCAGCAGGTCGACCACGGCCACTTGCTGCACCTGGTCGCGGTCGGTGGCACGCAGTCGCAGGCGCACCAGGAACTCGTCACCCACAGCCACTTTTTTTACCGGCTCGCCTTTGAGGTCGAGGTATTCGTGGATGATTTCCAGGCCATTGTTGATCGGTTTGAGCTTGGCGCCCTTGTCGAAACCGGCTTCGCTGAGCATGTAGAACGCGGCCGGGCCGTCGGATTTTTCCATCACCAGCTTTTGCGTGGTGCCTGGTACGGCAGCGCGCGGCGGCTGACCGGCCATCTCCAGTAATTGCTGCTGCTTGTCACCCAGCCAGGCGGTCGCCTTGAGGGTCATGTCGCTTTGCGCACGCTGGCCATAACTGTCCAGAGCGCGCAGCAGCAGGGCGGCTGACAACGAGTTGTAACGCTGCTCGTTGAGGCGCTTGCCGAGTTTATCCAGCAGCGCGGCGGGCACGTCGTCCAGCAGTTCGGGGAAGTGGCGCGCCAGCAGATGCAGGTGTTCGGCATCATGGACCAGCGGGTCGTAGTACAGCCCGTCGCTGTCCCACTTATCCAAAAGGGCGCGCCATGGGATTTTGCGGAACAGCGTATCGGCCTGGCGATCTTGTTTGAGCAATTTGTAGCTGGCCGCGAGGTAGGCAGCGCCCAGGTCGTTCTGCCAGGTGTCCTTGAAGTAGCGCTCGTAGCGCTCGCGGATATCGCTCAACGCGCCGCTCACCAGAATCCCCTGACGGCTCAGCAGGTAACTGGCGTAGGCACGGTTGCGCAATTCCGACAGGCCTTCGCTAGGACCGTTGGCCAGGTCTGTCAGATAGGCATTGGAGCGCACCAGCAGGTCTTCCGGCACCGGCAGCCCACGCTCCTTGGCCTCGATCAGGAAGTCGGTCGCGTACAGGCTGGCGTACGGCGCCACGTCCGGGTTGGCCGCCCACAATCCAAAGCCGCCGGCCTGGTTCTGGCGTTGGCGCAGCATGCGCACGGCGCTGCCGAAGGCCTGTTCGGCTTCAGGTGCGTTGCCGCCCCAGATCAAGGCCGGCATGGCTTTGGACACCAACTGCTCGGTGCAGGCGTAGCCGTAGTCATCCAGGTAATGCTTGAGGCCGTTGGCCCACACCAGCGGCGAGGCCGCTACGCCCAGTTGAACGTCGCGCAGCTGGCTGAACAGCTCGCGGGTGGGCTTGAGCTCTTTGCTGGCGCTGTCGAAGCGGCCCAGGCTCAAGGCCACGCGGTGTTCGCTCAGAGGGCGGATCGAGGTGGTTTCCGCCACCTGGATACGTTTGCCGTTGGGCAGCACCGCGACAAACCGCAGGTCCGCCGAACCGAGGGTTTCGCCGACCTTGATCTTGAACTCGGCGGTGCCCTCTTTGCGCGGTTGCAGCGACAGGGTACTGCCCTTGTCGCCCTGCACCTTGAGGCCATCGCTGGTCTGCAATTCAAACTTCACGTCTGCCGCTGCGTCGAGGTTGCTGAACACCCCGGCGCTGACATTGAACACGTCCCCAGGCGCCACAAAGGCCGGTACGTTAGGCGTGATCACGATCGGCCCGCGCACCTCGGTATCGGCTTCGCTGACTCCGACGCTGTCGCTGTCCACCGCTACTGCAAACAGATGCAGCTTGCCGTTGAAGCTGTCCGGAACCTGGTAATGCAGCACGGTTTCGCCAGCCGGCAAATCCACCAGCCCGGACCACCAGGCCACCGGAGGTTGATGCTTACGTTTGAACGGATTCAGGTGATTGGCCAGGGGGCCGTCCGTATCGCCACCGGGTGCTGCGCCACTGAGCAGGCGGCTGAACTCCGGCAGGATCAAGTCAAGGATCTGGCTGGTGCCGACCTCCAGCGCACGCTTCTGGAAGAAAAAGCCCAGCGGGTCTGGCGTCTGGTAGCGCGCCACCTGCAGGATGCCTTCATCTACCGCATACACCACGGCGCGGCCCGGGCGGTCGGCGATGACCTTGATGTCGAGCATTTGCCCAGGCTCGATTTTCGCCGGCCCCTCGACCTTCAGCGCCATGCGCCGCGCATCCAGGTTGATGCTGAACGGCACCACGCCGTAGGACAGCGGGCTCATGTACACCTCGGACGAGCCCATATCGCGCACAAACTGCACGTTGACGTAGGCATTGCCTTCAAGCCCGGCAGGAACACGGATGTGTTGCACGCTGTTGGTGCTGTCGGCCTTGAACCACTGCTGGGTATACACCTTGTCGCGCTCGATGGTGATCAAGCCAGCACCGGTATAGGGGGCGCGGATGCTGATAGCGATCTCATCACCGGTGGCGTAGCTGCGTTTATCCAGGCGCAGTTGGAGCTCGGCGTTGCGTTCCAGGGAGCGCGACGTGTTACCTCGGCCGGCCACGCTGTAGTCGATCTGGTTGAGCAGGTTACCGTTGGCGTCCTTCAGTTGCAGGGTGAAATCCCCCGGCGTGCCAGTGTTCAGGGTCTGCTTGGCGCCTTCCTTGGTCATCACCAACGGTGACGCCGGCTGGCTGATGTTCTTGATGCGCGACTCGTACTTGTAGGTGCCATTGGATTGCTTGACCAATACCGACACGTAGCGGTGTTCCACCACTTCGCTGGTCAGGCCGTCCACCGCGAGCGGCGTAAGGTCTGGCGCGACGGCCAGCCATTGCACCTGGCGTGGCGCGTCCTTGGCGACGTACGACAGCGAATCCTGACTTTTCACACCGACCAGGTAAGGCGCGGACGACACCAGCAACGCACTTTGCGCTGCCACATTGCGCCCGCCTTCGGCCTCGAAAACTTGGGTCATCACCTGCAGGCGATACGTGCTGTTGGCGAAGCGTTGCAGGTTGAGGTCGAGCACGGCCTGACCATTGTCGTCCACGTTGGTTTCGGCAAGGTCTTCGGTGCTGGCGTCTTCCAGGGAATCGTTAAGGCGGAAGCGGTAATCGGGATAACGGTCAAACGCCGCGAGCGTTGGGCTCAGGGACATTTTAGCGGTCACGCGGCGGCCCGACGCCGGAGCGCCGAACAGGTGCATGGCGGTGACTTTGGCCACGACCTGGTCCGGTGGTATCCAGCCTTGCACGGGCGTGTCGTGCAGGCTCAGGCTGACTTTCATGCGGTCCGGTTCGAAGTCGCGGACCTTGAAGCTCACGCTGCCCAAGTCGGTGCGGGTCTGCTTCTGGCCAATCAACTGCAAGGTCGCGGTGTAGTCCCCGGCGGGGGCGACTTCGCTGCTGGGGAAGTCAAAGGTTTCAAACCCGCTGGCGGACAGTTTCAACGGCTGGCGAATCACTTCCAGGCCCCGCGGGTCGGTGATTTGCAGTTCCACCGGCAGGCCTTGCAGCGCGCCTTTCCAGTTGCCGCTACGCACGATCATGCCCAGGTGCGCGGTTTCGCCGGGCCGGTACAGCCCGCGGTCGGTAAACAGGTAAGCGCTGAGGCGATCAATCGCACCGTCCTCCTCCAGGCCACCGACGTCGAAACGCGACAAATCCAGCTGCTGCGACTGACGGGCGATGGGCAGGAAGGACTGGTCATTGCCGCGAGTGACTACATACATCAGCGGCGTTTTCTCACGGCGCAATTCATCCAGCTTGGCGAAATGCGCGTGGCCTTCGCCATCGGTGTGGCCACTGGCGACGGGCAAACCGTTGCGGCCGATGATGTCGACTTGCGCATCGGACACCGGCGATCCATTGCCGATGGACTGCACATACACGTCATGGCTGCCATCACTGGAGCGTTTGGCGATGATGCCAAGGTCGGTCACCACGATAAAACGCAGGTCGCTGGTACTGGTGCGCTCGTATTCGAACGTGCGCTCGGCGGGTTCATCCTGCGGGCTGAGCTTGAGCACGAAGATGCCGCGACGGCCGCCGTTGGCGGTCAGGTAGTGGCTGAGGTCGACATTGTCATAGACGGTTTTCGCCGGGTCATTGGAGGACAGCGCAATGTCCAACGACTGGCGCTCGACCATGCGATCGAAGTATTCGTTGCCGAAGTTCGGCCGGGCAAAGCTGCCGCTGCTCTGGTCCACCAGATGTTGCAACTGGTTAGGCAACAGGCGCGCGATTTCCACGTGGGCGCCGGGTACGCCTCGGGCCATGAAGCCCAGGCGTTTTTCCCCGGTGAGGCTGAGCAAGGCGCCGTCGGACAGGAACTGCAACGTGCGCGGGTACGCAGGCATGCTGATCAGCGACGCTGTAGGATTCTTCGCCAGATAACCGCCGATGGCTTCCAGGTTGGCGGGCACACGCACATACACGGCGCGGCCGGCCGGAGCCTTGAATTTGAAAGCGTGCAGGGTGTTCAGCGGTTCGACGCTGGGCACATGGGCCAGGTTGAGCTTGGTGCTGCGGGCGAGCAGGGCGTCGTCGATGTCGTTGCTGCTGTAGGGGCGCGTGTCGTCCTGGGCTTTTTCCGGCAACAGCCAGGCCTGAACCTTACCGGCGATGGTGTCATCGGCCACGGCGCTGGAGCTGCTGAACATCAGCACCGGCTCCGGCTCGCCGCGCTCGTTGTCCACAAAGCTCACTTCGGCCGCGGTAAAGGTCAGGCGATAGCGGCCAGGTACGGTCACTTCCGCCACCAGCGGCGCGTTAGTGGCGTTGCCGCCGTCGCGCGCCTTGATGCCTTCGTCGAGCTTGGCGCTCACAGGCGTGCTTTCCAGTGGCGTAGCCAGGGCGGCGGAGCGCACGTAGGCGTTGAGTTTTTTCTCGTCGAAGGTGATTTCCGGGCGGTTGGGCAATTGGGCGTCGCGGTAGGCCAGGCCTTTGCCCAAGGTGACCGCTACCCGTTTGCGCAGATTGTCTTCATCCACTGGGTGGGTAAAACGGAAGGTTGCCACCAGCTGTTTCAGCGTCGGGTTGGACGGGTCTTGGTACAGCTCGTTTTGCGCCAGGGTGGCGCGGAATGGTTGGGTGGAAAACTGCGTGCTGTATTGGTCCAGCAGCACGCCGTCCGCCAGCAGGTCGCGCTTGGCGAGGTCGAGAGTGAAATGAGCGTCGATGGGCCAGTCTTTTTCAGGTGTGAACTGCAAGGTACGGTCGTCGGACCAGCGCCAGGTGCCGGCGACGCTCGGTTTGAGCGTAATGCCCTCGGTAACCGGCTTGCCGATGGCCGTCAGCGGAGCCACGGATTCGCCGAACCGCACCTGCAAGTTATCCACAACCGGGGTTTGCTGGGTGTAATCGGTGAGGTTCGGTTTGTGCAGCGAGTAGCTCGCGGTATGCGGCTGCGGCAGGTTGGAATACCAGTGCCAGCCGTAGAACCCGGCGGCGGCGAGCAAGATCAGGCCCAACACCCCCGCACCGGTCTGACGCGGGTAAGCGCGAGCCTTGTCGCCAAGGTTGCCCAGCCCACGGCCGATCGCACGTAGCCAGAACGGCGGATGCCATTGGCCAAGGACGGCACCCACCACACTGGATAACGCGCCGGCAATACGGCGGCTGAGGGCTTTGAAAGAATCGAACATGGTGGGCATCCCTGGCTAAGTGCGGCGTATCTTACACGCGTCTTTGCTCCAAAAGATGACGGCAATACGCCGTACCGCTAGGTGTTTTGTACAAAAGTGAGGCGCACCGCAAAACCGATCAGAAGACTGCCGAATAACCACTGCTGTACACGCTGTGCCGAGCGATTGCGTGCCAGCCATTGGCCGATGCGCGCGCCGGCCAGGGCGTAGCAACAGTCGAAGACGAAACCGACCGCAACCAGGAGCGCGCCCAGCAATGCGAATTGCGCCGCCACTGGCCCAGCCTGCGGGTTGACGAACTGTGGCAGCAGGACCGAGCAGAACAACAGGGCCTTGGGGTTGAGCAGGTTTGTCAGCAGACCGCGTTGCAGTGCGGCACGCCACGCATGGGTTGTCACCGTGGCGTTTGCCGTATCGAGAGCTGGCAACATAGTGCTTCGCAAACATTGCACTCCCAGCCACAACAGATAGGCCGCGCCGCCCAGACGCACTGCGTCAAAGGTCCAGGGCGCCACCTTGAACAAGGTCGCCAGCCCCATGCCCGCCAGCGCCACATGGCACGCCCGAGCGATCCCCAGGCCAATCGCCGTGGTCAGTGCCAAGGCCTTGCCCTGGCGGGCGCCGGTTTGCAGTAACAGAATCATGTCCGGCCCGGGCAATAGAAACGCCACTGCAAGAGCCGCCAGAAATAACCAGAGTTGTGCCATGTTTCACCCCCTTGTATGTCGGCCAATTCTAGGGTCGAAGGGCGGGGCAGGTGCTTGCATAGTCAGCCAAAAAAGCGTCTAGTCTTGGCACTATCTGCTACTGATCAGGTTAACGGCCATTCACTTATGCCAAATTTCAAACTTGATGCGTTTGACCGCAAGATTCTCGAAGCCCTGCAACGCGATGGGCGCTTGAGCAATGTGCAACTGGCCGACGAGATCGGGCTGTCCGCTTCGCCCTGCCTGCGACGCGTGCGTCTGCTGGAAGAGGCCGGCGTGATTCGCGGCTACCAGGCCACCCTCGACCGCGATGAAGTGGGCCTGGGGATGATGGTGTTTGTCGGCGTGAAGGTGGAACGGCATAACGACACCGAGGCTAACGCCTTTCGTGAGGCGGTCACGGCGCTGCCGGAGGTGATCTCGGCGTTTTTAGTGTCGGGGGAATCGGACTTTCTACTGCAAGTGGTGGTGCCGGATTTGCGCGGGTATGAGCGGTTTGTCACCGGCAGCTTGTTGAAGCTGCCGGGGGTGAGGGACATCCGCAGCAACTTCGCGATCCAGACGGTTAAACCTCCAGGGTCTTTGCCGCTGGGGCATTTGCCCGGATAGAACGCTTGTAGTGAGCGGGCTTGTCCCGCGCTGGGTGGCGAAGCCGCCCCAATCGGACCGCTGCGGTGCGCCAGGTACGACCGGGTCGACTGGTTTGGGGCGGCTTCGCCACCCAGCGCGGGACAAGCCCGCTCACTACAAGGTTACGTTGGACTCATGCACTCCAGTGAACGATCCACCATGACTTTGGCCATTTCCATCAGGTAGCCGGCGGCTTTGGGCGAATCGCTTAACCCTTCGGCACAGTGGAGCAGGTCCGAGGCGTAGGCGAGGGCATCTTCGAGGCTGAGATCGGGATGGGTGGTGAAAAAGTGGTGGGGCGGGTTGGGTTTTACTTTGCTCATTGCGGTAACTCCAATGTAGGTAATTGGAGCCGACAACCATCGCTGCTAAACAATGGGTGGCAGCTGTACGCAGGTTAGCAGGCCGGAACATTGGGAACCCGGCGCACCCGAAAGTGCCCTGCGCACAGCCACCATAAAGCCTTGGCATAAAAAAACGCCATGCTTGAGATGGCGCTTGTGCGCCCAATGTTGAACGTTCGAGCTGCTAAACCCGGTCACTGAATTGGCAGTGACGAACGCAGACTAGCCATCGAACGGGCGGGGCACAAGCGGCTGGGATTCTCTCGGAAATGTCCTGCGAAGGAAAGGGACGCGGGGCGTAGGAGACGTAGTTTCGGAATTTGCCCGTCATCCCCAAGCGGCGATTCAACTACGCACGAATGCCAACAGCAGAGCGTAATCATTGGCATCAGCAGCGCGAAGCGCCTGGATGTAGCGTTGGCGAACTTCGGTCGCGGTCACCAGGTTACCGCGCCCCCAGGAGAAGGACGCAAGACCACATTGCCTCAGCAGGCAATCAGTCATGAGGCGAGCATGTCTGCCGTTGCCATTTGGGAAGGCGTGTAGCCAAACAAGTCGATGATGAAAGCGCACCGCAACCTCTTCTGGCGGGAAGATGTTGTGCTCCAGCCAATAAGCCATGTTGTCGAGTAACTGACGCAAGTTGACGGCAATCTGCGTCCAGTCACAGCCGATATTCTTATCTGATTTGCGAAACGTGCCGGCCCATTTCCATGTGTCGTCGAACATTTTCGTGTGCAGCTCACGGCAGAAATGATCGTTCAGCACATCCAGCTTTCTCTGCCGGGCTATCCAGCGTGAGGCTTTGAGGATGTTTTGCGCCTCCCACTCATCCAATTCGCCTTGGGTGGCGATGTGTCTCGGTTTCAGGCCAGCGACTTCGTCAGGGTCGAGAGGGGTTTGGCCGGGTTTAAGTTCCAGTTCTATTGCCATAGGCGTTTCCACGAACCGTCGAGCAATTCTTTGCGGCGCTCATCAATCTGAAGCTCAATGAATGCGTCAGAAGGCCGTTGATCTTCGAGGCTCATGGAATGTGCGACGCCTAGGATTTCTTGCTTGGCCATGAGTTCGGCGCGGTCTTGTATGACTTCATGCAGAGGCTTTTTGGGGACCAGGCCGTAGACGAGTTCACAGTCCAGTGCTGCCGCCAGCTTTCTCAGCTGTGCTAGCGATATCCGATCTTCGGCCTCGGAGCGTTCGGATTTGGTCAAGGTCACTGAAGAAACGCCTGCAATTTCGGCCTGAGCTCTTAATGAGCGACCTAGCGATTCTCTGATAGACCGCAGCCAACCGCCTGGCGGAACGGGGGCACCTTTAACGGCATTGAAAGGTTCGATAGCGCGTTCTATTTGAGAAAGGCGCAGCTTGTAGAGATTGGAAGTACCCATGATAAAAGACCTTTGTAAGCTTATAGGCTATCAATATTGAAATTGATATTAGCCTATAGGCATACAAAAAATATAATAAATAAGCCTATAAGCTAACAGAATATACGTTCTCGTTAGCCGATAGGCTTATAAATCAATTCAATTTGTTAGCTTTAAAAATTCAGGTCCACCAGTACCGCACCAGATGAAAGAAAATCGGCGCTGCAAAACACACCGAATCCAACCGGTCCAGCATGCCGCCGTGACCTTCGATCATATGCCCCCAATCCTTTACACCCCGGTCGCGCTTGATCGCCGACATCACAATCCCGCCGGCAAACCCGAGCAGGTTGATCAGCAGCGCAATCAAGAATGACTGCCACGGGTTGAACGGCGTGGTCCACCACAGCGCGGCGCCGATCAGGGAAGAGAGCAGAATCCCGCCGACAAACCCTTCCACCGTCTTGGACGGCGACAGGTTGGGCGCGATCTTATGCTTGCCGAACAGCTTGCCGCACACGTACTGCAGCACGTCGGACAGTTGCACCACGATCACCAGGTAGGCAATCAGCAGCAGGTTGCGACCTTCGTAGCCGGGAATGTCCAACGTCAGCAACGCCGGGACGAAGGACACGCAGAACACGGCGATCATCAGGCCCCATTGGACCTTCGAGGCGCGTTCCAGGAAGTGCGTGCTGTCGCCGCCCAGGGAGGCAAGGATCGGCAGCAGCAGGAACACGTACACCGGGATGAAGATCGAGAACAACCCGTACCAGTCCGAGTAAATCAGCAGGTATTGCAGCGGCAGCGCCAGGTAGAACGCGGCGACCAGCGCCGGGTAGTCGCTGCGGCGGGTGGGCGTGAGGGTGAGGAATTCGCGCAGGGCGTAGAACGACACCGCGTAGAACAACAGGATCACCGCGCCGGTGCCCAGCCAGAAGGCGATGCCGATCACCACCACCATCACCCACCAGGCATTGATGCGCGCGTTGAGGTTGTCGATCACCGCGTTTTGGGTGCCGCGTGTGCGCAACTTGAGAATCAGGCCAATCAGCGAGGCGAGCACCAGGATCGCGCCGATACCGCCGAACAGCATCAAGGTTTGGCTATCCATGTCAGGAATGCTCCGGGGCGAGGGCGAGCAGGGCGTCGCGGGTACGGGCGAGAAAGGCAGCCTTGTCTTCGCCTTCTTCCAATTGCAACGGCGCGCCGAAGCTGGTGGTGCACAACAGTGGCAGCGGCAGCACGCGGCCTTTTGGCATGACCCGGTTGAGGTTGGCGATCCACACCGGGACCAGTTCGGCCTGTGGGTAACTTTTCGCCAAGTGGTACAGGCCGCTTTTGAACGGCAGCAGGCCGTCCTCCAGGTTGCGCGTACCTTCGGGGAAGATGATCAGCGAGTCGCCGCCTTCCAGCGCGTTGAGCATGGGCTGCAACGGGTTATCCACAGGGTCCTTGCGTTCACGGTCAATCAATACGCCGTTAAACACCCGGTTGATGATGTAGCGACGCAAAGCGCTTTTGTTCCAGTAGTCGCTGCCGGCTACCGGGCGCGTGAATTTGCGCAGGTTCTGCGGCAAGGAGGCCCACAACAGGACAAAGTCGCCGTGGCTGCTGTGGTTGGCGAAGTAGATGCGTTGCACCGGCACTGGCGCGCAACCCAGCCACAGGCTGCGCGCGCCAGTGACGGTGCGGGCCATGGAGGTAATCAGCGTGGCGACCACGGGTTCGAACATGGGGGTTCCTTATCCGGCGAAAGGCAGCCAAGGGCTGGCGAGAATGACACCCAGGGTCAGCAGCGCTTGCGCGCCCAGCAGCCAGGCTTGTTTGCGCAGCAATTTAAGGGCACCGCGACGGCGCTCCGTCCAAGGCCGGCCGGCACGCTTGGGCGATTGCAGGCCAAGGGTTTGCAAGGCCTGGTCAAGGTCCGCCGTGCGGTCGATATCGCGGGCCAGCAAGGCGAACAGGTCGGCATCGAAAGCCACGCGTAGCGCCCAGTACTTTTGCAACAGCCCGAGGATAATCATCCACAGGCTGAGTAGCAGGCAGATCGGCGCAATGCTGGCCATCAGCAGTTGGGCCAGGCCGAACAAAACACCCACCAGCGTCAGGCCTGTGGATAACTGATCCAGCGAACGACCACGGCGCAGCAGGCTGGCCACGACCTGAAGTTCCATATCAGCGGGCATGGGGCAAACCCTCCAATGCTTCACGGTGTGCGGGGTGCAGGACCACATTGGCCCGCGCTGTACGAATGATAGCCAGCGCATCCTCTATCGTCGCGGCGCGTGCGGTATGCAGCAGCCAGGCGGCGACGGCGGTGGCGCTACGCGAGTAGCCGAGGGCACAGCACACCAACAGCGGGCCATTACAGCGCAGGCGCTCGATGGCTTGTGCGGCTTGCAGGCATTCGGCGGGCGTAGGGGCGATCAAGTCCAGCACCGGGATGGATTGATAGGCGCAGCCCTGTGGATTAATCGGCAATTCGGCGCACAAATCGAGGACGGCCTTGAAGGGTTGCTGCTCGCTTGGCGTAGGAATGCGCCCAAGCCAGACGTTATCCACAGTCAGGTCGGGCTGTGGATGCTTGCGTGTCCACAGGCGAGAATTAACCCACGCGGCCGCCAGATAGGGCGCATACAGCCAGCGCGCAGCAGGTGTCAGCCGACCATCGGCACGCTTCTGAAAACCCGCGGCCCCCAGCAGCAGATAATTCGCCATGACCAAGCCCAGGGAAACCGCTGGCCACAGTAGCCATAACCCACTACCGCCTACGGCAAAGGCAAGGATCGCCAACACCAACGCGCCCAGGCCGTAGCGCAGGCCCAACCGCCAACGCTTGGGATCCCGTGTAAATCGGGCCTTCAACAGCGGGCTCGGATGCTCCACCGGCCACAGCCACACGCACAGCCAACCCGCGAGCGCACCTGTGGGTAAGTCGATAAAGTGATGTTGATAAGTGGTCAGCACCGAAATACCGATCAATGCGAACCAGCCATGCACCAGCCAACGCCATACACCCTGGGCATGCCGCTGATACATGACCCACAGGATCACCAGCAGTGCGATATGCAGCGAGGGCGCCTGGTTGAACGGCTTGTCGAACCCGGCCAGCACCGCGAACAGCCAGCCGAACACGCCGTCGAGCTCCGGGCGCTCGAAGGTAAAGCGCAGCGGCCAGATCAGGAAGCAGCTCACCGCAATCAGCTGCGCACTCAGCAGGCGCAACGCGTGTTGTTTCAACTCATGCCGAGTAGTGGGCAGCAGCAGGGAGAACCCGTAGAGCAGGTCGATGGTCCAGTAGGGCACGATGGTCCAGGCCCAGAACGGCATATGGGTTTCCCAGCCGAACACCAGCGTACCGACGTCACTGCGCTGGCTGGTGACCCAGGTCGCAAAGCCGTAGGTGCTGAAAAACAGCGGCGCCAACAGCAGCAGCCACAGCAACGCGGGTTTGAATAAACCGGGTTCGCGCATGCTCAGATCTTCTGCGCCAGGGATACCGTAAAGATGCCCCACTCATCCACACGCTGCGTGATCTTGCGAAAGCCCGCGGCCTCGACCAGTTGGTCCATTTCCGCCTGGCTGCGCCGGCGCATCACCCAAGCCTGGCCCTGGCGGTGGCTGGTCAACGCGCGGGCGATCAGTTCCAGTTGCGGGTGCCACGGTTGGCCGGTGTAGACCAGGTAACCGCCGGGTTCCACCGCTTCGGCCAGGCCGGCCAGCGAGCCGCCGACCATGGCGTTATCGGCAAACAATTCATACAACCCGGACACCACCGCCAGGGTCGGCTTGGGCTCCAGCGCCGCCAGATCCAGGCGGTCGAACGCATCACCTTTGACGAACTGCGCGATGTCCTCCAGGCCCTTCTCGCGGATCAACGCGCCACCGTCGCGCACGTTGATGTCGCTGTAGTCGCGCAGCAGGATCGATTCCGGCAGGGGCGACACTCCCTGCAGGGCTTCGAGGATGTAGCGGCCATGGCCGGCAGCGATATCCACAATGCGCACGGGGCGATCATCGTCGCGCAACTTGGCCATGGCCAGGCGCAGCAGTTCCTCGACGTTCAGCTTGCGCTGGCGAATGCCGCGCCAGCCGATGGAGTTGAGGTAGTTGGTATCGATCATCCGGCCCAGCCCGCCCTTGCCGGTGGGTTGGTTGCGGTACACGTAGTCCAGGGTGCTGCCGGAGTCGAAGCCGGTGTCGAAGCCCAGCTTTACGCCTTCCGACAGGTTCTTGCCCAGGCCCATGCTGGCGCGGGTCATGCGCCAGTACAGGTCACGCAGGGAGTTGCGCGGCAGCGGCGCGGCGAGGGCTTCGGATTCGGCGCAGGTGGCGCCCAATTTGTCGGCATCGAGCAGCGAGGCGCGGTCCAGCGGGTATTCGAAGTTCTGCAGGATAAAACGCCTGGCGCTGTTCACGGCGGTGGCGCGGTCGCGTTCGCCCAGGGTGTCATGGAAAAAACCGGGGAGGACATGCAGCTCTTTTTTCAGGCTGCCCAGGCGGTCGAAAAACTGCTGCTGGGGTTTGCGGTGCACCACGAAGTCGGAGCCGGAGACCAGCAGTTGAGTCGGCACCTGGATCGCCTGGGCGTCGGCGACCACTCGGTCGGCGGCTTCGTACAGACCGAGCAGCACATTCACCGAAATAGCCTTGGTGATCAGCGGGTCAGTGTCGTAGGACGCCACGCGTTCCGGGTCGTGGCTGAGGAACTTGGCCTTGACGTAACTGTTGACGAAAAAATTGCCGCGCAACTTGCGCATCAACGCCAGCCCCGGCCGGGCGAAGGGTACGTAGAGCTTCACCTTGAACGCCGGGGAAGCGAGCACCAGCGCGCGGATCCTGGGCGCGTAATCATGCACCCAGGTCGCGGCAATCACTGCGCCGACGCTTTGGGCTATGACGGCGAGGTTCTCTTCCTCGATGCCATACGTGGCGCCGATGTGATTACAGAAGGTCTGTACATCGCGGGCGCTGGTGGCGAAGCTCGGGCTGTCACCGCGCTCGCCTGGGGACTGGCCATGGCCGCGTGCATCCCAGGCGAAGAAGTCGAATTGCGGCAGGTTCAGTTCATCCACCAGATGGGCGATACGCCCCGAATGCTCATGGCCGCGATGGAACAACACAATTGCCTTGCGCACCTGGCCATCCGCGGGCGCGGTGGCCGGCCAGTGCCGGTAGAAAAGCTCAACGCCATCATGGGTACTGAAGGTGTGCTCTTGCTGTGCGCGCATCGCAAAATCCTTATGCAGAAGGGGAAGTTTCGGGTTGTTCTTTGAGGCCTTGGCGTACGCGATTGACCAGGGTGTAGGCGAGCAGGGCGGCAACCAGCCACATCACCGCGTTGACCCACCCCGCGCCGAGCCAGCCCAACGCCACGCCGGTGGCCAAAACGCCCAATACAAACGCCCGATCACTCTTGCCCATCGGCCCGTCATAGCGGCGCGACGCGCCCACCATCGGCCCCAGCACGCCAGCGTATTCGCTGAACACCGCCAGCAGCGCCACCAGCAGCACCGGCGCCAGGCTCATGCCGGGGATCAGCGCAAAGGGCAGGATCAGCGCGCTGTCGGCGATCACGTCGCACAGCTCGTTGAGGTAGGCGCCCAGGCGCGACTGCTGGCCAAATTCCCGGGCAAGCATGCCGTCGATGGCGTTGAGGGCCATGCGCAGGATCATCCACAGCGGGATCAGCGCAAACAGCCACAGATGTTGGGCAAAGCTGGCAATCAGCAGGCCGACCAGCAGCGAAACCACGCCGGCCAGCACGGTGATCTGGTTGGCGGTGATGCCGTTGTCGTAGAGGCGCTGCACGAGCGGGCGCAGCAGGTTTTGAAAGCGCGGCTTGAGCTGGTAGATCGAAATCATGAGGGGTAACGCATCCTTGTCCGTGGACCCGCAAAAAAAAGTGTCTGGAGTGTGCCGATTAATCGTGGTCTGTACCAGTGATGGCGTGTGTTTATGGGGGTTTAGTCACGGTCTGAAGTTCAATGATGTACTCCTGTGGGAGCGGGCTTGCTCGCGAATGCGGTCTGTCAGTGGGCACAGAGGTGACTGACCCACCGCTTTCGCGAGCAAGCCCGCTCCCACAGGGGATTAGGGTTGTATTTCGAAAGCGGTATTAACGAACAAAAATTTCACGCCCCGTGTTATATCGTAACGAATTATGTACGAGCGGACGTTGAGTGGATGCAAGTTGATCTGGAAGCTGACGGCGCTTCGGTGGAAGGCCTCCCGCGTTTTCAACAGGGTGTGTTCCATGCCCGTCGTCTGCGTCAGGCCGGTATAGGCCTGACGGGTTTGGCCGTCGCCGGTTGGGTACTGGCACTGTTTGTCGCGCTGTTTGCGCCGCTGTCGATCTGGCCGGTGGTGTTGATCAACTGTGTCTCGGCGTTGCTGCTGCTGGTGGCCGGGTTGCAATCGGCGTGGTGGGTGGCCGATTGGCGTGCCCAGGCGTTGGAGCCGCCGACGGTTGAGGTGCCCCTTGAAGAAACGGCCCGGTACGCGCGCATTGTGCAGCGTCTTGGCAGGCAGATCGGTGCGCCGGTGTTCTGGCTCGCCGGCTGGTCGCTGCTGGCGCTGGTCAGCGTTATTGAATTCTGGAACCTGGCGCTGCCCGCAGCCCCGGTCGGGCAATCAGCAAGCATCGGTGCGGCGCTGGCGTTGGCCTTGGCGTTTGGCCTGTTGGTGTTTGAACGTCGGCTGGCCCAGGAAACCGTCGCGCAGTGGCCTGAAGCCTCGCAGCTGGCGCAACTGAGCCGGGTAGCGATTATCTGCCTGCTGATCAGTGCTGTTTGCCTGCTGTTTGCCGGGGCTGAGTCCGTCTGGCCGGTGCGGTTGGCGGTGTTGATCGGCCTGCTGCCGGCGCTGGTCGCGCTGGAGTTTCTGTTAAGGGCGGTACTGTCACTGTTCAGCCCACGTCAGCCCCGTCTCGAACCGCGCTTGATGGCGCACAGTTTCATCGCCGGTTTGCTGCGCTGGCCGCCGCAACCCCTGCTCGCGTTGCAGCATGAGCTGCACAACCGCTTCGGCATTGACCTGCGCCAGATCTGGGCGTTTACCTACATGCGCAGGGCGTTTTTCCCGGTGCTGCTTGTAGTCCTGGCGGTAGGCTGGGCACTCACTGGCGTGCACGAAGTGCACCTGCAAGGCCGTGGGATTTACGAGCGCTTCGGTAAACCGGTGCAAGTCTTCGGCCCTGGCTTGCATGCCGGGTTGCCCTGGCCGTTGGGTCGCGTGATCAGCGTTGAAAACGGTGTGGTGCACGAGCTGGCCACCAGCGTCAGCGAAGCCGCCACGCCAGAACTGGCGCCCGCCGAAGGGCCGGCCCCGCTGATTGCCAATCGGTTATGGGACGCCAGCCATGTCAATGACAAATCCCAAGTGATCGCCAGCAGCAGCGGTGACAAGCAGAGCTTCCAGATCGTGAATATGGATGTGCGTTTTGTCTACCGCATCGGCCTTACCGACCAGGCCGCGCTCGCTGCCACCTATAACAGCGCGGATGTGCCGAAGCTGATTCGCAGCACCGCCAGCCGCATCCTGGTGCATGACTTTGCCTCGCGTACCCTCGACGAATTGCTCGGCGAGCAACGCACCCTTCTGGCCGACGAAATCGGCCGCGCTGTGCAGGCGGACCTGCAAAAACTCGACAGCGGCGTGGAAATCCTCGCCACGGTAGTTGAGGCGATCCACCCTCCGGCCGGCGCCGCCAATGCGTATCACGGTGTACAGGCCGCGCAAATTGGCGCCCAGGCCCTGATCTCCCGCGAGCGCGGCGCCGCCAGCGAGCAAACCAACCAGGCCTTGCTGCTGGCCAGCACCGCCCGCGACCAGGCCCAGGCCACCGCGCGTGAAGTGAACGCGGGCGCCCAAGCTGCCGGCCTGCGTTTTGCCGCCGAACAAAAGGCCTACGCCACGGCCGGCCAGGCGTTCGTGCTCGAACACTACCTCGGCCAACTCAGCCAGGGCCTGGCCCACGCCAAGCTGCTTATTCTGGATCACCGCCTGGGCGCCGATGGCGCGCCGACGATCGATCTGCGTTCTTTTACCTTACCGGCCGACCCTTCGGTGCCGCGTAAAGCCGTTCAATAAGGAGTCTGTCTGTTGAGCGCTCATTCCCACGATCATCATCACGGCCACCACCACCACCATCATCACGGCGATGAGCAGGCGGCGGGCCCGTTTCCCTGGCGGCGCATGGCCTGGGCGTTGTTGCTGGTGCTGTTCGCGGTAGCCGCCGCCAGCCTGGTGCAGGTGCGCTCCGGCGAGGCCACCGTGATTACCCGCTTCGGCAACCCGTCGCGCGTGCTGCTGGAGCCGGGCCTGGGCTGGCGCTGGCCGGCGCCGTTCGAAGCGGCGATTCCGGTGGACCTGCGCCTGCGCACCACGTCCAGCGGCTTGCAGGATGTGGGCACCCGCGATGGCCTGCGGATTATCGTGCAGGCCTATGTGGCGTGGCAGGTGCAGGGCGATGCCGACAATGTGCAGCGCTTCATGCGCGCGGTGCAGAACCAGCCGGATGAAGCGGCGCGGCAGATTCGCACCTTTGTCGGTTCGGCGCTGGAAACCACGGCGGCCAGCTTCGACCTGTCGAGCCTGATCAATACCGACGCCAGCCAGGTGCGCATTGCCGATTTTGAAGCGCAACTGCGCCAGCAGATTGATCAACAATTGCTCACTACCTATGGCGTGCGCGTGGCCCAGGTGGGGATCGAACGGCTGACCCTGCCGTCGGTGACGCTCACCGCCACGGTCGACCGCATGCGCGCCGAACGGGAAACCATCGCCACCGAACGCACCGCCGTGGGCAAGCGCGAGGCGGCGCAGATCCGTTCCGCCGCCGAGCGTGATGCGCGCATCGTACAAGCCGATGCCACGGTAAAAGCCGCCGATATAGAAGCGCAATCGCGGGTTGAAGCGGCGCAGATTTATGGCCGGGCCTACGCCGGTAATCCGCAGCTGTATAACCTGCTGCGGTCCCTGGACACCCTGGGCACAGTGGTTACACCCGGTACAAAAATCATTCTGCGCACCGACGCCGCACCGTTCCGTGCATTGGTGGATGGGCCGAAGGATGTCCAGCCATGACCGAGCGTGACAGCCCGGACAGCCCGTGGATCCAGGCCGGGCGCCTGACATTCATGACGCTGTACGCGGTGACGGTGCTGGCGGCGTTGGCCTGGGCGTTTTCCAATGTGCGCCAGATCGACCCGCAGAACCGCGCCGTGGTGTTGCACTTCGGCGCCCTCGACCGTATCCAGAATGCCGGGTTGTTGCTGGCCTGGCCGCAGCCGTTCGAACAGGTGGTGCTATTGCCGGCTGCCGACCGGGTGATTGAGCGTCGGGTGGAGACCCTGCTGCGCTCCGACGCGGCGATCCAGGCCGACCGCGTGGCCAGCTTCGCCACGCCGTTGAGTGATGCGCTGGCCGGTTCCGGTTACCTGCTGACCGGCGATGCCGGCGTGGTGCAGCTGGATGTGCGGGTGTTCTACAAAGTCACCGAGCCTTACGCCTTTGTGTTGCAGGGCGCGCATGTACTGCCGGCCCTGGACCGCTTGGTGACGCGCAGCGCCGTGGCGCTGACGGCGGCGCGCGACTTGGACACGATCCTGGTGGCGCGCCCCGAACTGATCGGCACCGACAACGGCGCCGCCGAACGCCGTGAGCGGCTGCGCGGTGACTTGGTGCAAGGCATCAATAAACGCCTCGCGGAACTGGCGTCCATGGGCCTGGGGTTGGGCATCGCCGTCACCCGCGTCGACGTGCAATCGAGCCTGCCGGGCCCGGCGGTGAATGCCTTCAACGCGGTCCTCACCGCCAGCCAGCAAGCCGATAAGGCGGTGGCCAACGCGCGTACCGACGCTGAAAAGCTCACCCAGAATGCGGCCCAACAGGCCGATCGCCTGGTGCAAGTGGCGCACGCCCAGGCCAGCGAACGCCTGGCCAATGCCCAGGCACAAACCGCGACCGTCGCCAGCCTGGCCCAGGTGAAAGACCCAGGTCTGCTGCTGCGCCTGTACCGCGAGCGCCTGCCGAAGATTCTCGGCCAGGCCGGTTACGTGACCACGGTCGATCCGAAAGACGACGCCCGCTTGATCATCCAGGGAGCCGAACAATGAGCGCACCCATGCTGACCTCTGCCGAGCAGCGCAGCGCCGCGCGGCAATTGACCTTGGCCATGCTGGCCTTGGGCTTGCTGGTACTGGGCCTGGTGTGGCGCTGGCAGGCGCCGGACCAGAGCGGTGTCAGCCAATTGCTGCTAGGCGTGGCGTCCCTGCTGGTGGCCGTGCCGGTGATGCGTTCGGCCTGGTACAGCCTGCGGTTCCCCAGCTTGCATGGCATCACCGACCAACTCATCGCCCTGGCCATGCTCGGCGCCTGGGCCACCGGCGATCTGCTGACGGCGGCGTTGTTGCCGATCATCATGATCTTCGGCCACGTGCTGGAAGAGCGCAGCGTGATCGGCTCCCAGGAGGCGATCCATGCCCTGGGCAAGCTGACCCGCAGCCATGCGCGGTTGGTGCAGGCGGACGGCGGCATCGTGGAAGTGGATAACGCCACGCTGAATACGGGCGATGTGGTGGAAGTGCGCGCGGGTGACCGAGTGCCGGCCGATGGCGTGGTGCTGTCGGGCCAGGCGAGCCTGGATACGGCGCCGATCACCGGTGAGTCGGTGCCGTTGGAAGCCAGCGTCGGCGTGCAAGTGTTTGGCGGCGCGATCAACCTCGACGGCGTGTTGCGTCTTGAGGTGACCCGCACCGGCAATGAATCCACCCTGGGCAAAGTCATTGCGCTGATGCAGAACGCCGAGCGCTCCAAACCGCCGATCACACGGCTGCTGGAACGCTATGCCGGCAGTTATATGGTGCTGGTGTTGTTGCTGGCGGCGGTCACTTGGTTTGTGACCAATGACGCCCAGGCGATGCTTGCCGTGCTGGTGGCGGCGTGTCCGTGCGCGTTGGTGTTGTCGGCGCCGGCCACGGCGATTGCCGGTATCGCGGTGGCGGCGCGGCACGGCATTTTGATTCGCAGCTCGGCGTTTCTGGAGGAGCTGGCTGACCTGACCTCCTTGGTGGTCGACAAGACCGGCACCCTGACCTTTGGCACCTTGCGTCTGCAATCCATCGACACCACTGTGCCGGATCGGCAAAGCGTCTTGAACCTCGCGGCCAGCCTGGGCTCGGCCAGCAGCCATCCGGTTAGCCGGGCACTGGCGGTGCTGGCGACGCAGGAACACAGGCTGGCGCTGACCGATATCCGCGAGCGCCAGGGCCTTGGGGTGGTGGCGCAAACCGATCAGGGCGAAGCGGCGTTGGGCCGGCCGGAGCTATTCGAGCAACTGGGTATCGTCACGACAACCGTACCGATTCACGATGGCCCCATCGCCGGGCTGGCGCTGAACGGGCAATTCCTGGCCTGGCTGCTGCTGGCCGATAGCGTCAAGCCGGAAGCCCGCCAAGCCTTGCAAGAGCTGCGCGACCTGGGCCTGGGTCGCCAACTGCTGCTGACCGGCGACCGTCAAAGTGTGGCCGACAGCCTCGCGCTGGAAGTGGGCATCAGCGACGTCCAAGCCCAGGCATTGCCGGAGGACAAGCTCAACCGCGTCCTGGGTGAGATCGGCAACGGCTTCCGCCCGATGGTGGTGGGCGACGGCATCAACGATTCCCTGGCGCTCAAGGCCGGCGTGGTCGGGGTGGCCATGGGCGCGGGTGGGGCGGATATTGCCCTGGCTTCGGCGGATGTGGTGCTGATCGGCAGCGACCTGCGGCGCCTGGGCACGTGCGTGCGCTTGAGCCGCCAGTGCCGGCAGACGTTGCAGGTCAACGTGATCATCGGCCTGGGTTGGACCTTGGCCATCGTCGTGTTTGCCGCGTTTGGCTGGCTCGGGGCGGCAGGCGCGATGATTGCGGCGGTGTTGCATAACCTCAGTACCTTGCTGGTACTGGCTAATGCCGGGCGTTTGCTGCGCTTCCAGGAGCCGCTGTTGAAGCTTGAAGACTGATTTTCCAATTTTTTGGAGAGGGCTGTAACGCCCGCAGTGCACCTCACTCTAGTGGTGTGTCGAGACTGAGCAATCCGTTCGGGCCGACCTACCTACTGATTGATGAGGACTACACAATGAACATCAAGAATGCTGTTTCCGGTGCTGCCCTGGCTATCGCTGCCGCCACGATGTTTGCCGGTGTCGCCACCCAGGCACAGGCCGCCGACGCTACCGTTCATTGCTACGGTGTGACTTCCTGCAAAGGCATGAACGACTGCAAGACCGCTGAAAACGCCTGCAAGGGCCAGGCAGTCTGCAAGGGCCATGGTTTCAAGGCCATGACCAAGGCGGCCTGCGACGCTGCCGGCGGCAAAGTCGGCGAGTAATCGCAAAACCGGGTGCACCGCAGCGGGTCTCCAAGCCGCTGCGGACACTTTTCCAGGAGTCCTTGATGGCCACGTCTCTTCCCTTCCTGGGTTACGGCCTGGGTTTACGCAACGAATATTACGAGCAGATTCTTGAGCAATCACCGCCGGTGGATTGGTTCGAAGTGATCTCCGAGAATTATCTGGTCCAGGGCGGCAAAGCCTTGTACTACCTGGATGCGATTGCCGAACGTTATCCCCTGGTGATGCATGGCGTGTCCCTGTCCATCGGCGGCCCCCACGCCCTCGATACCGAGTACCTCAAGCACATCAAGCAGCTTGCCGAGCGTATCCAGCCCGCGTGGATTTCGGATCACCTGTGCTGGAGCCGCGGCAGTGCCCACCAGTTGCATGACTTGCTGCCACTGCCGTACACCGAAGAAAGCCTGTACCACGTGGCCGCCCGCGTGCGCCAAGTGCAGGACGTGTTGCAACGCCCACTGGTGTTGGAAAACGTCTCCAGTTATGTGCGCTCCAGGGCGGACGAATTTACCGAGTGGGAATTCCTCAATGCCTTGGCTCATTTGTCGGGGTGCCAGTTGTTGCTGGACGTCAACAATGTGTATGTGAGCTCGCGCAACCATGGCTTCGACGCCTGGACCTTTATCCGCAACCTGCCGCCTGGGAGCATCCGCCAGCTGCATCTGGCGGGGCATATGGACTATGGCGACTACGTGGTCGATACCCATGACCATCCTGTCTGTGATCCGGTGTGGGCGCTCTATCAACAGACGCTTGAGCACCTGGGGCCTGTGTCGACGCTGCTGGAGCGGGACGACCATTTCCCGCCTTTCGAGGACCTGCTTGCCGAGTTGGGCAAAGCCCGCCAGTTGGGCGCGACGGCCCTGGCCAGGGGACAGCTATGCGCCTGACCGATTGGCAGTTGGCCTTTGAACAACAGCTGTTAGCCGAAACGTCGACCGCCAACAGTGGCTTCGCCGCCACCCTGCTGGGCGGCCCGACGCTGGATGTGGACACGGGCCTGGCGATTTACCACAACGCTTATCTCTCGCGGCTGCAGGAAGTTTTGCGGCATGACTTCAGTGCGGTTCTTTACTGGCTGGGCGACGATGAATTCGCGGCGCTGACCGCGGCCTATGTACGCCGTTACCCATCGGCCCATTACAGCCTGCGCTGGCTGGGCGAGCGTTTTCCCACATTTATTCTCGAGCACCTGGTGGCGGAGCAAAGTGCGCCGCTGGCGGAACTGGCGCGGTTGGAGTGGGCATTTACCCTGGCGTTTGATGCGCTGCCGGGCGAACTACTGACGCTCAACGACATGACCTCGTTGCCTCCCCAAGCTTGGCCGGTGTTGCAGGTGAGCCTGGCGCCGTCGGTGCAACGGGTGCGCTGCGATTTCAATAGCGTTGCGCTCTGGCGTGCCAGCAAGGACGAGTTTGAATTTCCTGGGAGCCAGGCCTTGGACTCGGCGCAGACTTGCCTGGTATGGCGCTATCAGCGTGTATGCCATTACCGCAGCCTGGAACCCGCCGAGGCCAGCGCTCTGGCGGGGATGGCGACCACCGGCTGGAACTTTGCCGAACTGTGCGCCGAGTTGGCAGTCACTTACCCAGAGGGTGCGCCATTGCAAGCGGTTACGTGGCTGAAACAGTGGATTCAGGAAGGCCTGCTCGAGCGCCGAGCTGCATAGAAGAGGGCTATCAAATCGATAGCCTCCTACTTTGTCTGCGGATGGTCTACCCTCATTCAGACGTCTGAAACAAGGGGGGGACTACTCATGCTCGCGCAACTTCCACCGGCCTTACAGAATCTTCAGCTACCACTGCGTCTTCGACTCTGGGACGGCCATGAATTCAACCTGGGCCCCGAGCCCAGTGTGACCATCGTGGTGAAGGACCCCACGGTCGTGACCAGGCTGACCCATCCAACGCTCGACTCACTGGGCGAAGCCTTCGTCGAGGGCAAGCTGGAGCTGGAAGGCTCTATCTCCGAAGTGATCCGCGTATGTGATGAATTGAGTCACGCCTTGGTCGAAGACGACGAGGGCAGCCGCCCGGTACGCTCGCTCCACGACAAGGCCACCGACGCAGCGGCCATTTCCTATCACTACGACCTGTCCAACGAGTTCTACCAGCTGTGGCTGGACCAGGACATGGCGTACTCCTGCGGTTATTTCGAAACCGGCAGCGAATCCATCGACCAGGCCCAACAAGACAAATTTCGCCATTTGTGCCGCAAGTTGCGGTTGCAGCCGGGCGAGTATTTGCTCGACGTCGGCTGTGGCTGGGGTGGGTTGGCGCGTTTTGCCGCGCGGGAATTCGGGGTGAAGGTGTTCGGCATCACCTTGAGCAAGGAACAATTGGCATTGGCCCGGGAACGGGTCAAGGCCGAAGGCCTGGATGACCAAGTGGACCTGCAGTTACTCGACTACCGCGACCTGCCGCAAGATGGTCGTTTCGACAAAGTGGTCAGCGTGGGCATGTTCGAGCACGTCGGCCACGCCAACCTGGCGCAGTACTGCCAGACCCTGTTCGGCGCGGTGCGCGAAGGCGGCCTGGTGATGAACCATGGCATTACCGCCAAGCACACCGACGGCCGCCCTGTAGGTCGTGGCGCCGGTGAATTCATCGAGCGTTATGTGTTCCCCAATGGCGAACTGCCGCACCTGGCGATGATGACGGCCGAAATCAGCGAAGTCGGGCTGGAAGTGGTCGACGTTGAAAGCCTGCGCCTGCACTACGCACGCACCCTGGACCATTGGAGCGAGCGCCTGGAAGACAATCTGGAAACGGCCGCGAAGATGGTGCCTGAGCAAGCGTTGCGGATATGGCGGCTGTACCTGGCCGGGTGCGCCTATGCGTTTGCGCGTGGCTGGATCAACCTGCACCAGATTCTGGCGGTGAAACCCCATGCCGATGGCAGCCATGAACTGCCGTGGACCCGTGACGATATTTATCGCGGGTGAGGAAGGTCGTCCCAAGTGGTTTCACGTGGGTCGACAATGGTATTGGCATGTATCTGGAAGGTGCCGTGCTGTTTGGGTATGTTCGGGTCAGACGGTAAATAGGCTTGCTGCCCGAACGTCAGCGCGGCTTTTTCAAAGCTGAGAGTGTGCAGCGCGACATTGTCGTACCAGTCTTCGTGCGGGATTGAGATGAAGGTCATTTCCCATCGGCTGCCCTCGATTGAGCCCTTGATGACATAGACACCGTAGTGGTTTTCACCGGGGGAGAGGATTTTGTAAACGCCGTTATCGTATAAAAGTAAAACGGCGTCCTCGAAAGGTTTGGCGTCGTAAAGGACGGCATAGAGCAGGTCGATCTTGTAGGTGGGCGCGCCCAATTCTACCGGGATCGTCAAAGGTGGGTTCTGCATGGTCAGCCCTGTTTGCTTGGTTACAGATTGATTCTAGACCGGCAGCGGCCAGTGTCACGCCGACTGGTCATTTGATACAGCATTTCGGCCTGGCCACAGGCTTTATAAAATGGGTGAAATAAGCCGCGCCACACGCATGCCCAGTTGCTGAAGGCGGCGGGTTTCGCGGCTTTCTTTATGGCTGACTTCATGGGCGTGCGCGAAGTCGTCCAGCAGCATCTGCTCCACCTCTTTGGCGAAGGCGACATCGACCGTCAACAACATCACTTCGAAATTCAGCCGGAACGAACGGTTGTCCATGTTCGCGCTGCCGATGGCGCTGATTTCGCTGTCCACCAGCACCACCTTCTGATGCAGAAAGCCCGGCGTATAGCGGAACACCCGCACGCCAGCCCGCACCGCTTCGATGGCGTACAGGCTGGAGGCGGCGTAGACGACGCGGTGATCCGGGCGCGACGGCAGCAGCAGGCGCACGTCGACACCGCGCAGGACCGCCAGGCGCAGGGCGGCGAATACGGCTTCGTCAGGGATGAAATACGGGCTGGTGATCCATACGCGTTCAGTCGCCGCATGGATGGCTTCGACGAAAAACAGCGAGCACGTTTCATACGGGTCGGCCGGGCCGCTGGCAAGCAACTGGCAGAGCACGCCGTCTTCGGGGTAGGCGTCCGGCAGGATCAGCGGCGGCAACTCGCGCGCGGCCCAGAACCAGTCTTCGGCAAATGACTCCTGCAAGCACGCCACCACAGGACCTACGACCTGCACGTGGGTATCGCGCCACGGCGCCAGTGGCGGCTTTTTGCCCAGGTATTCATCGCCGACGTTATGCCCGCCGACAAACCCGGTGATGCCGTCCACCACCACGATCTTGCGGTGGTTGCGGAAGTTGACCTGGAAGCGATTGAGCCAGCCGCTGCGGGTGGCAAATGCCTTGATATGCACGCCGGCTTCACGGAGCGACTGCACGTAGCGATGGGGCAGGGTGTGGCTGCCAATGCGGTCGTACAGCACGTAGATGGCGACGCCTTGCGCAGCTTTTTCCTTCAGCAGGGCGTGCAGTTGCCGGCCGAGCTCGTCGTCATGAATGATAAAAAACTGGAAGAGTACGGCGGTCCTGGCGCTGCGAATGGCGCCGAAGATCGCGCTGAAGGTGGCCTCGCCGTTGATCAACAGGCGCACTTGATTATTCGCCAGGCACGGCATGCGGCCCAGTTTGGGCATGGCACGCAGGGAGGCGTAGGCGTTGGAGTTTCGCGCGGCGAGCGCTTCCTCGACCCACGGGCGCCAGTTCAATGCGGTGATCGCCTTGTGCATCTCCTGATTGGCCTGGCGACGCGCCTGGATGTAGGCGTCGAACGTGCTGCGGCCGAAGATCAGGTAGGGGATCAGGGTGAGGTAAGGCATGAACATCAGTGACAAGGCCCAGGCGATCGAGCCTTGGGCGGTCCTGACGGTCAGCACTGCGTGTATCGCGGCAAGGGTCCCCAGAAAGTGCAGCGTGGCGATAAAGTAGGCGAGCAGGTGCGGACCAAAGAAATCCATGGACGACGGTACTCCGGGCAATCCAGTGCCTAACAGACCATGTCTGGTGAGGAATGTCGCTATTTTATTTGCCGTGCAACACTGGCGCCTTTGCAGCGTCTAACGCCCAACAATTACCCAGGAGTTACCCGATGAATGCTCGTCTGCTGTCTTTAGCCATGGTTATTGGTTTGTCGCTGCCGGTGGCGGCGCAGGCGCAGATGCTGGCGCCGGGTTTGTGGGAATTGACCACCAGCAATATGAAAGTCGATAACCAGGACCTGCCGGACCTGTCGCTGATCCTCGGTCAGCTCAAGCAACAGATGACCCCCGAACAGCGCGCCATGCTGGAAAAACAAGGCATCACCATGGCCGGTAAAGGCGTGCAGGTGTGCCTCACCCCGGCGCAGGTCGCCTCGGACTCGATCCCCCTGACCGACCCGCAATCGGGCTGCAAACAGGAAGTGACCGACAAGACCGGCAACCAGTGGAAATTCCGCTTCAGTTGCCCGAAAGCCCAGGGCACCGGCGTCGCTACCTTCCAGAGCCAAAAGGAATTCACCACCACCGTCAACGGCACCTTCAATGCCACCGGCATCCAGCAGAAGGGCAGCCTGGACACCCACGCCCAATGGCTGGGCAACGATTGCGGTACGGTCAAGCCGCGCGCTTAACGCAGGAAATGCAGGGGCAGGCCCTGGCAACTGTCGACCACCTGGCCGTTGTGCCAAGCCAGGTGGCCGGAGACCAGCGTGGTGCTGACGCTATGGCGAAAGCTGCGCTCAGCGAAAGGCGTCCAGCCGCAGCGGGCGAGGATCGGTTGGCTGCTGACCGGTTTGCCTGCGGGCTCTGCTTTGACCAACACCAGGTCGGCCCAATAACCTTCGCGTAGATAACCCCGATCCGGGATGGCGAACAGGTCGGCCACACGGTGACTGGTTTTCGCCACCAGGGTGGTCAACGGCAGCAGCCCGTCGGCGACTAATTCCAGCAGCGCCGGCAGGGCGTGTTGCACCAGGGGCAAGCCCGAGGGCGCCTCACGATACCCCTTCTGTTTTTGCGCCCAGGTATGCGGCGCATGGTCCGTGCCAATCACATCCAGGCGATCACCCAGCAAGGCCAGGCGCAGCGCGTCGCGGTCGGCGCGGGTCTTGATCGCCGGGTTGCATTTGATCTGGTGGCCGAGACGGTGGTAGTCGCGGTCATCGAACAGCAAGTGATGCACGCAGACTTCCGCGCTGATGCGTTTTTGCGCCAGTGGCTTGTCCTCGAACAGGCTCAATTCTCGCGCGCTGGTGAGGTGCAGCACGTGCAGACGTGTGCCATGGCGCTTGGCCAATTCCACCGCGAGGGACGACGAGCGATAGCACGCCTCGGCATCGCGGATCAGTGGGTGTGCCACGGCGGGAATGTGCTCGCCGAAGCGCTCGCGCAGGCGCAGTTCGTTGGCCTGGATGCTAGGCGTGTGTTCGCAGTGGGCCAGCAGAATGGTTGGGACTTGCGCGAACAGACGCTCCAGGATACGTGGGTCGTCCACCAGCATGTTGCCGGTCGAGGCGCCCATGAACACTTTGACCCCGGCCACCTCTCGCGGGTCGAGCGCGGCGACGGTGTCGAGGTTGTCGTTGCTCACGCCGAAGTGAAAACCATAGTTGGCCACCGAATGCAGGGCGGCGCGGCGTTTTTTATCGGCCAGGGCTTCCAGGGTCAGGGTGGCCGGCTGGGTGTTGGGCATGTCCATGAAACTGGTGATGCCACCGGCCACCGCCGCGCGCGACTCGCTGTAGAAACTGCCTTTGTCCGGCGCGCCAGGGTCGCGAAAGTGCACCTGGTCGTCGATCATGCCCGGCAGCAGCCATTGGCCCTGGGCGTCGATGGCGACGGGCGCAGCGCAGCCTTCGATGCTGCCGGAGATCTTCTCGATGCGACCGTTGGCGATCAGTACATCGGCGTCGAATTCCTGGCCTTCATTTACCAGGCGGGCGTTGCGGACCAGCAGGCGGCTCATGGTTCAGAACTCGTTTTGCAGGGCTTTGTAGCCGCGTACCAGATCGACGTTGGTGCGTGCCACGTCTTCAGAAAACTCCGAGGCGCTGACGCTCACGGGCGGGAATTGCGACAGGTCGGTGTTGGGCCCGATGCGGGTGGTGGAGGGCACATAGAACGCGGCGGGCAAGTCGCGCCCGTCGACCACCGAGTTATGGCGCACTACACAGCCGTCGCCCACTACGCAGTTGAACAGCACGCTGTTGAAGCCAATGAACACGCGGTCGCCGACGCTGCACGGCCCGTGGACAATGGAACGATGGGCGATGGAGGTGAACTCTCCGATCGTCACCGCCGCGCCGGACTTGGAGTGGATGACCACGCCGTCCTGGATGTTGGAGTTGGCGCCGATGGTGATCGGGTCCATGGCGCCGCTGGCATTGACTTCGTCGGCGCGGATCACCGCATAGGGGCCGACAAACACGTTCTCGCCGATGATCACTTTGCCGCAGATGATCGCAGTCTTGTCGACGTAGGCCGATTCGGCAATCACCGGCAGATCGCCGGAGGGGTTCTTGCGGATCATGGCTTGGCCAACGCTGCGCACAAGGTATTGAGGTTGTATTCGAACAAGCCGGTGAAAGTGCTGGCCGGGCCTTCTGCGGCGAGGGCGTCCGAATAGAGCGTGCCGCCGATCTGTGCGCCGCTTTCGTCAGCGATCTGCTTGAGCAGGCGCGAGTCCTTGATGTTTTCCATGAATACGGCTTTGACTTTGTCTTTGCGGATCTGCGTGATCAGCTCGGCCACTTCGGCGGCGGACGGCTCACGTTCGGTGGACAGGCCTTGGGGGGCAAGAAACTCGATGCCATAGGCCTGGCCCAAGTAACCAAAAGCGTCATGGGAGGTGACGATGCGGCGATTGCCGGGTGGCAATGCAGCGAACTTGGCCTTGGCTTCGGCGAGCAGGCGGTAGATCTGTTTCAGGTAGGTCTGGCTGTTGTGCTGGTAGTCGGCGGTGTTGGCCGGGTCGGCCGCGATCAACGCCTTGGTGATGTTGTTCACATAGATTTGCGCGTTGGCCAGGTTATGCCAGGCGTGCGGGTCGGGAATGGTCTCGCCGTCTTCATCCATTGTGTGGGAGATCACGCCTTTGCTGGCGGTGACCACGGTGGCTTTGGTTTCGGTGCTGGCCACCAGGCGGTCCAGCCAAGGCTCGAAACCCAGGCCGTTCTTGATGATGACGTTGGCTTTGAGCAGGGCTTTGGCGTCGTCCGGCGTTGGCTCGTAGGTGTGGGCGTCGGCATCGGGCCCGACCATGTTGCTGATCTGGATGTGATCGCCGCCGATCTGGTGAGTGATGTCATCAAGAATACTGAAGCTGGTGACCACCTGGAGCTTGTCTGCGGCCTGAGCCGTCGATAACGACAGGACGAGACTGAACAGTACGAGTAGAGCGCGCATCGGGAAACACCTCATTGGGATGTAAGCAAGGGCGGGCGGCGCAGCAAGCCATGCACCGGACCGAAGACCACGGACAGCAGATACCCGGCGCCAGCCACCAGCACGATGGCCGGGCCGCTGGGCAACGAGTAATAGAACGACAGCAACAAACCCAGCCACACCGACAGGCATCCCAGCACCGCCGATACCGCGATCAACACCGGCAGGCGCCGGCTCCAGAAACGTGAAGCGATGGCCGGCAGCATCATCAACCCCACCACCATCAAGGCGCCGATCGCTTGGAAGCCGATCACCAGGTTCAGCACCACCAGCGTCAGGAACAGCCCATGGGCCAACGGGCCGAGTCGGCTGACGGTTCGCAGGAACAGGGGGTCGAGTGTGTCCAGCAGCAGCGGTTTGTAGATCGCGGCCATGACGATCAGGCTGAACCCACACACCCAGAGCATGCCGGTGAGGGTGGCTTCGTCCACGGCCAGGGCAGAGCCGAACAATAGATGCAGCAGGTCCAGGCGTTTGCCGGCGATGCCGAGGATCAGCACGCCGGCGGCGAGGGAGATGGGGTAAATGGCCGCCAGGCTGGCGTCTTCGCGCAGCCCGGTGCGGCGGGTGATCCAGGCCGACAGGCCGGCCATGCTCAAACCGGCGCCGAGGCCTCCTAGGGTCAGGGCGGGCAGGCTCAGGCCGGCGAACCAGAACCCGAGGGCGGCGCCGGGCAGGATGCCGTGGGCCACGGCGTCACCGATCAGGCTCATGCGCCGCAGGATCAGAAACACCCCCAGCGGCGCGGTGCTGCAGGCGAGTACCAGGCCGCCGATCAACGCGCGGCGCATGAAGACGAAGTCGAGGAAGGGCATCCACAGTTGGGCGGCGAAGTGCATCAAGCTACCTGCATCTGAGGTTGCGGGCGGATCAGCGCTTTGCTCGGGCCGAATATGCAACCGGTGCTTTTGATCTGTACCACGTGCTGCGTGTGGTGGCGCACGGATGCGAGGTCATGGCAGACAACGACCACTGTACGGCCCTGCGCATGCCAGGCGTGAATGTGTTGCCAACACAGCGCCTGGCCTTCTTCGTCGAGGGCGGCGTGAGGCTCGTCGAGCAGCAGCACCGGCGTTTCGGCCAGGCTCATGCGGGCGAGCAGGGCGCGTTGCAATTGGCCACCGGACAACGCCATCAATGGGCGCTGTTCCAGACCGACGAGGCACCAGTCTTCCAGCACTGCTTCAAGTCGCTGGGTGCGTTGCTGCGGGCTGAGTTGAATGCCCCAGAAACCGGCGGCAACCAGCTCTTGCAGGCTGATGGGGAATTGGCGGTCCAAATGTTGCTGCTGCGGCAGGAACGACAGGCCGCCCCGCCGTGGAACATCAACGCTGACATGGCCGGCCAGGGGTTTTTGCAGGCCGGCGATGACCTTGAGCAGGCTACTTTTGCCCGTGCCGTTGGCGCCGATAACGCCGGTGAGGCTGCCTTTTTCCAGCTTGAGATCAATCGGGGGTGTCAGCGGTTGGCCGGGGGCGCCCCAGCGCAAAGCGGTGCAGGTGATCATGCGGGGTTTCTCGTCCAGCGGCTTTCAGCCACGGCATCGTGCGCGTGCAGGCTTTCGGCGTGGATCACTTTCAGGTGGAAGGCTTTGATGGCATCCGAGCGTTTCAAGGCGAGGTTGAGACGGCGGGCGGCGTCTTCGCAGAACATCAGGTTCTGACCGTTGGCCAGGGCGAAGGCTTGTTCGTCCGCGCGTTTTACGGCGGTTTGAACGGCGGTGCCAAGGGCGGCTTCGACGTTATCGATCAATTCTGTAAGCGGCAGGAGCTCGCCTTGCAATTGGATATGCAGCTGCGCGCTGCTGCGCTGGCTGTGGGGCGTGGCGACGATGCCGCCAGCGCTGCCGAGCCAGGTCAACACCTCTTCATGCTGCAACGGCGTGTTGGCGAAATCATCGATAAATTGCTGTTGAATCAATTGCCTGGCGAGGGCAGCGGAGCAGGGGCAGGTTGAAGAGTAGGCAACGTCAATTTTTAGTTCCACGTGGAACATCTGGTTTTCCAGGCGCGCTTCGACGCTCACCGGGTAGCTTTTCCAGCCGGCCAACGGGCTTACCAGCGCCGCACGTTTGAGCAGCAGGTCGGTGTGAATCCGCAGGTACGCGTTATTAGATAAACCTTCATGACTGTCGAGAAAACGCTGCAGTACATTACGCAGAAGTGCAGGCGTAAGCGGCTGTTGGTCGAGCATCTCCAGCGCCAGGTACAGGCGTGACATATGAATGCCACGGGCGGTGCCATCGTCCAGGCTCACGCCGGCATCGGCGGTGGCAGCCAGGCGCTGGCCGTCAATCAGTATCGGCAGGGCGATGCCGCACATGCCAACCCAATCCAGTGGCAAGGCTTGGCGTGAAGCCTGCGCGGCGATATCCGGCAGAGTCAGCGCATTCATAGGCAGGTCCATCGTTGGCAATAATTAGACATGTTATAGTATAACAATACGGTCGACGATGAATATTCTGCTCCAGCCTTTTTTCAGTCATGTCGAGTAGGGAAGCTCCTTCACTTGCGGTATTTGTCATGCACAGACGTCAGCTTCTTAACCTGCTCCTGGCCAGCCCTCTATTCACCTTGCCTTTCGCGGCGTCGGCCACGCAGATTCGCAACGCTCGCCTGTGGCGCTCGGACGACAAGCTGCGATTGGTGTTCGACCTCAGCGGGCCGGTGCAATACAAGACCTTTACCCTGAGCGCGCCGGAGCGCCTGATCATCGACCTGAGTGGCGCCGGGCTCAGTGGTGATTTCTCGCAGCTGACGTTGACGAACAGTGGCATCACTTCGATCCGTTCGGGGCATTTCGGCAAAGGCGATACGCGCATCGTGCTGGACCTGGCCGCGCCGATGCAGCTCAACAGCTTTCTATTGCCACCCCAGGATGACCAGGGCCACCGCCTGGTGCTCGACCTGACCAGCGCCACCCAGGCGCCTCGTCAGATTGCCGCCCAACCTGCGCCGTGGGTGGATAAGGCGCACCCCAAGCGCGACATTATTGTGGTGGTCGATCCTGGTCACGGCGGCAAGGACCCAGGTGCCGTCGGCTCCAAGGGCCAGCGCGAAAAAGACGTGGTGCTGTCCATTGCACAACTGTTGGCCAAACGCTTGAAGCGCGAGAAGGGCTTTGACGTGAAATTGGTGCGCAACGATGACTTCTTCGTCCCCCTGCGCAAGCGGGTAGAAATTGCGCACAAGCACAACGCCGATATGTTTATCTCGGTGCATGCGGATGCCGCACCGCGCATCACCGCCTCTGGCGCTTCGGTGTATGCCTTGTCCGAAGGCGGTGCAACGTCCGCCACCGCGCGGTTCATGGCGCAGCGGGAAAACGGCGCGGATTTGCTTGGCGCTACCAGCCTGCTCAATCTGAAGGACAAGGACCCGATGCTGGCGGGCGTCATTCTGGACATGTCGATGAACGCCACCATCGCCTCCAGCCTGCAGCTGGGCAGCTCGATCCTCGGCAGCCTCGAAGGCATCACCAGCCTGCATCAGAAACGCGTGGAACAGGCAGGTTTTGCGGTGCTCAAGTCACCCGATGTGCCATCGATCCTGGTGGAAACCGGGTTTATCTCCAATGCACGAGACAGCGCACGCCTGGTTACCGCGCGTCATCAACAGGCGGTTGCCGACGGCCTGTTCGAAGGCCTGAAAAAGTATTTCCAGAAGAACCCACCGATGAACAGCTACCTGGCGTGGGTGCAGGAACAGAAGAACGCTCAGGTCTAACAGCCGGTCACGCGGCTGCAAGTGAATTTGGCGCTGGCGCCACCCGAACTGGAAAACCGGTTGAGGGTGGTCCAGCCCACGCGCCGTGTGTAGCCGACCCACGCCTCACCATCCGACGCCAGCCCGGTAAAGAACGTCAGTTGTCCGTAGCGGCTGTTGGTTTGAGCCCAGTAGCGTTTGCCGATCACCTCGTATCCGCGCAAGTACGTGGTGCTGCCAACCGTCGCCACGCTGTAGGCATTACCCAACGGATCAACGCAGGCCAGCAGGTTGGCGCTGCGTGTGCACTTGGCCAGCAGGCTGGGTGCCTGGGCGCAGGCAGTGCCTGCGGTTGCCAATAGAAGTAGGGCGCACACCAGGTATTTCATGGGGTTACTCAACGCCGGGAGGGTTCGCAAGCATTGCGCCCTTTGTCATGACGAACAAGAGGGTTGGCTAATTTGTATTGTTATACTATAGCATAAATGCACAGCCTGGCCCGACCGGCGACCTGATGAGAATGACCTGATGCCCAACCGTCTCCCCGTTACTGTGTTATCCGGCTTTCTCGGCGCCGGTAAAAGCACGCTGCTCAACTACATCCTGCGCAACCGCGAAAACCTGCGGGTGGCGGTGATCGTCAACGACATGAGCGAAATCAACATCGACGGCGGCGAAGTCCAGCGCGACGTCACCCTCAACCGCGCCGAAGAAAAGCTGGTGGAGATGAGCAACGGCTGCATCTGCTGCACCTTGCGCGAAGACTTGCTGGAAGAAGTCGCAAAGCTCGCCAAGGAAGGCCGGTTCGATTACCTGCTGATCGAGTCCACCGGCATTTCCGAACCCTTGCCCGTGGCCGAAACGTTCACCTTTCGTGATGAAAACGACCAAAGCCTGGCCGATATCGCGCGCCTGGACACTATGGTCACCGTGGTCGACGGCATGAACTTCCTGCTCGACTACCAGGCTGCGGAGAGCCTGGCCTCACGCGGCGAAACCCTCGGCGAAGAAGACGAACGCTCCATCACCGACCTGCTGATCGAGCAGATCGAATTCGCCGATGTGATCCTCATCAGCAAGATCGACCTGATCAGCAGCCGCGAACGCGAAGAGCTGACCGCGATCCTTGAGCGCCTGAATGCCCAGGCACAGATCATCCCGATGGTCATGGGCGAAGTGCCGCTGGACAAGATCCTCAACACCGGGCGCTTCGACTTCGAACGCGCCGCCCAGGCCCCAGGCTGGTTGCAGGAATTGCGCGGCGAACATGTGCCGGAAACCGAGGAATACGGCATTGCTTCCACCGCTTACCGTGCTCGGCGTCCCTTTCATCCCCAGCGTTTTTTCGATTTTATCGACCGGCCTTGGGTCAACGGCAAACTGCTGCGCTCCAAGGGCTTTTTCTGGCTGGCCAGCAAGCACCAGGACGCGGGCAGTTGGTCCCAGGCCGGTGGCTTGATGCGCCATGGGTTTGCCGGGCGCTGGTGGCGCTTTGTACCGAAAAGCCAGTGGCCCCAGGACGAGGAAAGCGTCGCAGCGATCATGGGCAACTGGCAATTGAGCACCGGCGACTGCCGCCAGGAACTGGTGTTTATCGGGCAAAACATCGACTTCACGCAGATGCGTGCCGAGCTGGACGCCTGCCTGCTCAACGATGAAGAAATGGCCCTGGGCGTCGAAGGCTGGCGCCTGCTGGCCGATCCCTTTGGTCCTTGGTTTGAAGAGGCAGCCTGATGCTGGCCCCGGTGATTGCCCTGCGCCCCGTGATTCGCCAGACGCGTGGGGAAACTCCGCTGGCGCTGTCCGATATCCTCGAAGACGGCGTCAACCTGGCGTTGTGGCAGCGCCAATTACCACTGCATATCGCGGAGTTTGGCGCCTTGCTGGTGGCGCTCAATGAGCCGTTGGCCGATTCAATGGTCATCGAACTTGACCGCGAAGACGCAGTGCCCGACTTGCAAGGTTTGGCGCGTCATTGTCGCGATCTTGAAGGATACGAGGGGTTTATCGCCGATGTGTCGTGGCTGATCAGCGCGTTTGCCTGCTTGCTGGGCGCCAAGCGTATTGGCGTGCGCCTGCGGCTGCTGGATAAGGCCATGTGCCCGCGTTTTCACGTCGACCACGTGCCGGTGCGGTTGATCACCACCTATGCCGGAATTGGCAGCCAATGGTTGCGCGAAGGCGTCATGGACCGTCGCACGCTCGGTCAGCCGGACGCCGAGCCCACCGACCGTATCGAGCAGATCCAGTGCGGCGAAGTCGCCCTGCTCAAGGGCACCAAATGGCATGGCAACGAAGGCCACGGTCTGATTCACCGCTCGCCAGCCCTCAAGGCGGCTGAACGCCGCTTGATCCTGACACTGGATTGGCTCGCATAACCGCGTAGGATCAAACGCTCTACACGGCCTGAATGATGCTCCCCATGCTGCAGAACATTCCCACCCACGTGATCGCCGGCCCCTTGGGCGCCGGCAAGACCAGCCTCATCAAGCACCTGCTCGCCCAGCGTCCGGCAAACGAGCGCTGGGCCGTGCTGATCAACGAGTTCGGGCTGATCGGCCTGGACGCCGCCTTGCTCACGCAAGATGACGACGGCATTGCCCTGGGTGAAGTCGCTGGCGGCTGCCTGTGCTGTGTGAATGGCGCACCGTTCCAGGTGGGACTTGGGCGGCTGTTGCGTAAGGCCAAGCCCGACCGGTTGTTTATCGAACCGTCGGGGCTGGGCCATCCGGCACAGCTGCTCAGGCAGTTGCGGGAAGCACCGTGGCAGACAGTGCTGGCCGTGCAACCTTGCGTGATGGTGCTGGATGCGCAAGCCCTGGCAGCCGGCAAACCTTTACCGCAAGCCCAACAGCAAGCGCTGGCAAGTGCGGGTCTATTGGTATTGAACAAGGATGAAGCGCTGGATGCGGCACAGCGCCAGGCCATCGAGCGGCAATTACCCGATTGTCCGCTTTACTGGACTCGCCGGGCGCAGTTGCCGCTGCAGCAGTTGCCTGGCTTGAACGCACAGGCATGCACGGCTGTGGATAACTTCGTTGTGCCCAACGGGCTCGCGCAAATGCCGGCGATCTGGAGCGATCCGTCGCGGCCTATTTGCTTGAGCCAGGCTCAGGAAGACGGCTGGAGTATCGGCTGGCGCTGGCACCCGAGCCAGCAGTTCGATACTCGACGCCTGCGTCACTGGCTGGCAAGCCTCGAGTGGCGCCGCGCCAAACTGATTATCCACAGCGTCGAAGGCTGGATCAGCGCCAACGCTGTGGATAACGACGTGCCCACCTGGCAGCCCAGCGACTGGCGCCGCGATTCACGCATCGAATTGATCTTCAGCACCCCACAGGACGTGGGCGCCTTGCAGGCCGCGCTGGCGGCCTGCCGTTACTGACGTTTCTTGGAGCCGTGGTCCTGGCGCCACTGGCTCAGCTCGATCACGTCGGCGCTGGGCAGCGGCGTCTTGATCTCGAACGGGTAGGGCGCCAGTTCGATCTGCGCACTGTGGGCGCCGAACTGGGTAATGGTCCCCGGATGTCGGGTTTCGCCGGTCACGGTGAATTCGAAGTTGTAGATGCGCGCCAGGCGCCGCCGACCATTGGCGTCCTTCACAAAGCCGATGCGCTTGAGCGCCACCGCGCCGTCCAGCAGTTCGATGTCGAGCTTGGCGCAGTGCTGCTTGACCCGCTCCAGCGCCCGCTCGCGCAGGCCGTGGTTGTGCCATACCCACGCGGCGCCGGTCGCCAGCAGCATCAACACGAACATGTTTCCCAGGGTCAGCATGCGAAAAGACTCCAACAAAGTGAGAGCAGCTTAACTGTGTCGCCGGTCTGTCGTACAGGCTGCGTTTAGTCGCATACTGCGCGGCCAGAATTTCAACGGCTTTACGGAAATCTCCTGCATGAAACGCACACCTCATCTGCTTGCGATCCAGTCTCATGTGGTTTTTGGCCACGCCGGAAACAGCGCCGCCGTGTTCCCCATGCAGCGGGTCGGGGTGAACGTCTGGCCGTTGAACACGGTGCAGTTCTCCAACCACACCCAGTATGGTCAATGGGCAGGCGAAGTGTTGGCGCCACAGCAAATTCCGGCGCTGGTGGAAGGCATTGCCGCAATCGGCGAGCTGGGTAACTGCGACGCCGTGCTCTCCGGCTACCTGGGCAGTGCGGCCCAGGGCCGGGCCATTTTGACCGGAGTGGCGCGCATCAAGGCCATCAACCCCAGGGCGCTTTACCTGTGCGACCCGGTGATGGGCCATCCGGAAAAAGGCTGCATCGTGCCTCAGGACGTCAGCGATTTCCTGCTGGATGAAGCCGCGGCCATGGCTGATTTCCTGTGCCCTAACCAATTGGAACTGGACAGTTTTGCCGGGCGCAAGCCGCAATCGCTGTTCGACTGCCTGGCCATGGCCAAGGCGTTGCTGGCGCGTGGGCCTAAGGCCGTGCTGGTTAAACATCTGGATTACCCCGGCAAGCTGCCGGACGGTTTCGAGATGCTGCTGGTGACAGCCGAAGGCAGCTGGCACCTGCGCCGCCCGCTGCTGGCATTTGCGCGTCAGCCGGTGGGCGTGGGCGACCTGACGTCAGGCCTGTTCCTGGCACGCGTACTCTTGGGTGATAGCCTGCTGGCGGCCTTTGAGTTCACCGCCGCGGCGGTGCATGAAGTGCTGCTGGAAACCCAGGCCTGCGCCAGTTACGAGCTGGAACTGGTGCGCGCCCAGGACCGTATCGCCCATCCTCGTGTGCGGTTTGAAGCCACGCCGATCGGTTTGTAACGACACAGATCAAAAATGTGGGAGCGGGCTTGTGTGGGAGCTGGCTTGCCTGCGATAGCATCACTTCGGTGTAACTGACGTACCGAGGTGCCTGCATCGCGGGCAAGCCCGGCTCCCACACAAGCCCGCTCCCACATTTTGATTGGGTTTACAGCCTGGAATTTACAGCGCGTCTGCCTTGATCTCCTGATAGCGCTTTTCCAGCTCCTGGCGGATCTGCCGGCGCTGCTGGGCCTGCACGAAGCGGCGCTTGTCTTCGCTGTTGTGCGGTTGCAGCGGCGGAACGGGGGCCGGTTTGCGCTGGTCGTCCACCGCCACCATGGTGAAGAAGCAGCTGTTGGTATGGCGCACCGAGCGCTCGCGGATGTTCTCGGTCACCACCTTGATGCCCACCTCCATCGAGGTGTTGCCGGTGTAGTTGACCGACGCGAGGAACGTCACCAGTTCGCCGACATGGATCGGCTCGCGGAAAATCACCTGGTCCACCGACAGCGTGACGACATAGCGGCCGGCATAACGGCTCGCGCAGGCGTAGGCCACTTCGTCGAGGTACTTGAGCAGCGTGCCGCCATGTACGTTGCCTGAGAAGTTGGCCATATCTGGGGTCATCAATACCGTCATCGACAGCTGGGCGTTTCCGGGTTCCATAGCACACTCACGGGTTGTAGGCATTGGTTGGGGAGGCACCTCTGTGGGTGCTGGAATCTTTGCAGCGCCATCCCTAACGGGACGCCGCCGGGCAGCTTGCCGTCACGCTTCTACCGATCTGTTTCCATATATTGCACCGGCTTTCTGTCGGAAGTCGCGGTGTTAACCTTCAAAAGCCCATCTCAGACCATTTCTTACGATTTAGGCAGACTTTTCCTTCCGCACTTAGCGATATTTCAACGGCGCGGGCGGAAGTGGGAAAAGCGCCGGTACCCTCAAGGAGCCCCTAGCCATGCACGCCATCAGCTTTATCCAGGACTTGGCCGTGATCATGCTGGTGGCAGGGGTTGTCACTGTCCTGTTTCACCGGTTGAAGCAGCCGGTCGTGCTGGGCTATATCGTCGCCGGCTTTATCATCGGCCCCCACACCCCGCCGTTCGGCCTGATCCACGACGAAGACACCATCAAGACCCTCGCTGAGCTGGGGGTGATCTTCCTGATGTTCTGCCTGGGCCTGGAGTTCAGCCTGCGCAAGCTGTTCAAGGTGGGCGCCACGGCGTTTATCGCGGCCTTCCTGGAAATCATCCTGATGATCTGGATCGGTTACGAGATCGGCCAGTGGTTCGACTGGAACACCATGGACTCGCTGTTTCTCGGCGCGATCCTGGCGATTTCCTCCACCACCATCATCGTCAAGGCGCTCAATGACCTGAAGATGAAAAACCAGCGCTTCGCCCAGCTTATTTTTGGCGTGCTGATCGTGGAAGACATCCTCGGTATCGGCATCATTGCCTTGCTGTCGAGCATTGCGGTGAGCGGCACGGTCAGTTCCGGCGAGGTGTTTTCCACGGTCGGCAAGCTTTCGCTGTTCATGATCGTTGCGTTGGTCATCGGCATTTTGCTGGTGCCGCGTCTACTGGCCTACGTGGCCAAGTTCGAAAGTAACGAAATGCTGCTGATCACCGTACTGGGCCTGTGTTTCGGCTTCTGCCTGCTGGTGGTCAAGCTGGAATACAGCATGGTGCTGGGCGCGTTCCTGATCGGCGCGATCATGGCCGAATCCCGTCAGTTGATTAAGATCGAGCGCTTGATCGAGCCGGTGCGCGACATGTTCAGCGCCATCTTCTTTGTGGCGATTGGCTTGATGATCGACCCGCAGATCCTGCTGCAATATGCCTGGCCGATTGCAGTGATCACCGTGGCCGTGGTGCTGGGCAAAATGCTGTCCTGCGGCCTTGGCGCTTTCATCGCCGGCAATGATGGCCGTACCTCACTGCGCGTGGGCATGGGGCTGTCACAGATTGGTGAGTTTTCCTTCATCATCGCGGCGTTGGGGATGACGTTGCAGGTGACCAGCGATTTTCTTTATCCCGTCGCGGTGGCGGTCTCGGCGATTACCACCTTACTCACGCCCTACCTGATTCGTGGCGCGGACCCGCTGTCATTGAAGATCGCGGCGGTCATGCCCAAGCGCATGAGCCGGGTGTTCGGCATGTATGGCGAGTGGCTGCGCAGCATTCAGCCCCAGGGCGAAGGCGCGATGCTGGCGTCGATGATCCGCAAAATCATCCTGCAAGTGGGGGTGAACCTGGCGCTGGTGGTGGCGATCTTCTTTGCCGGTAGTTATTTTGCGGCACGCATTGGCGGGTATCTGGAAGGCTGGATCAGCGACCCGAGCTGGCAGAAGGCGTTGATCTGGGGCGGGGCGCTGTTGGTTTCGCTGCCGTTTTTGATCGCGGCGTACCGCAAGCTCAAGGCGCTGTCGATGCTGCTGGCGGAGATGAGCGTGAAACCGGAAATGGCCGGGCGGCACACCCAGCGTGTGCGTCGAGTCATTTCCGAGCTGATCCCGATTCTCTCGCTGCTGTTGATCTTCGTGCTATTGGCAGCCTTGTCGGCCAGCATTCTGCCGACCAACAAGTTGCTGGTGCTGGTCGCAGTGGTCGCGGCGGCGGTGGCGGCCGTGCTCTGGCGGTGGTTCATCCGCGTGCATACGCGGATGCAGGTCGCCTTGCTGGAGACACTGGATAACCACAAGGATACGCCGGAGCACTGACGGGCGGGGCTGCGTTGCAGCCCAGCGCGAGCAAGCTCGCTCACTACAGCCTGCGCGATCAGCTTTCGAGCCAGACGTCCCGCGCCCAGTGCCACACCGATTCCCAGGTTTCTTCGGTGACGAGCTCTTCTTCGCCGGACCACAGCACCACGGTGCCGTCTTCCTCGACGCAATAGTAGTCGTCGCCGTCCTGGCAGATCGGGATCATGCTGCGATCAACACCGGCATCCCAGGCGTTGGCGGCCACGTCGGGCAGGTAGGTGTGGGATTGCGGGTCGGTGACGGTCACCGGCTCCAGGCTGCCGTACACCACGTCGCTGACGGTCAGCAGGAATTCACGGAAGACAAACGGAATGTCGATGAACAGTTGTTCCTCGATTTCCACCAGTTGGTCTTCGTCAGGCAGCTCCAGCGGAACCGGGACCGGTTCGTTGGCTTCACGCAGTTGTTCGATGATTTCTTCCACGGCCGGGATCCTCTTGCTGATGGCGCGGTTTATAGGGGCGTTTTATACAGTAGCTCGCTATAAGTGCAACCGTGAAATAGAAAACCCCGGACAGGTCCGGGGTTTTTTGTAACTGCTTGCTCAGGCGCGCAGGAATCAGCCGTTCTGGCGAATACCAGCGACCAGCCAAGGCTGGTTCTCGCCTTGTGGACGTTCCATGTTCCAGCTTTCGCTGAACACTTCGCCCTGGTCGAAACGCGAGGTTTTCGACACACCGCTGAAGGTCAGGGTGGCGATGGTCTTGTCGGCGCGATCATCCACACCTTCCAGTTGTACGCGCAGGTCGTCGATGTAGGTCGACTGGAAAGCGTCGCCCAGATCGGCGCGTTCGCGCTTGAGGAACTCCAGCAGTTGCGGGGTCACGAACTCGGCGATCTTGTCCATTTCGTTGGCGTCCCAGTGCTGCTGCAGGGACTGGAAGTGGCTGCGGGCCGCTTCGACGAAACGCTCTTCGTTGAACCAGGCCGGCGCGTTGATCACCGGACGGGCGGCAGCTGGTGCCGCCGAACCACCGAAGATCGAGCCCATGGCTGGTTTCTGCTCGTACACTTCACGCTGCATCGGCGCGCCGGCCGGAGCCAGGTGCTCCTGCTGCTTGCGGCGACGGGCGGCGATAAAGCGGAAGATGACGAAGGCGATGACCGCCAGGATCAGGATGTCGAAGATCTGCATGCCCTGGAAGCCGCCGCCCATGAACATGGACGCGAGCAGGCCGCCGGCTGCGATACCGGCCAGAGGGCCCAGCCAGCGCGAAGCACCGCCGGCCTTGGCAGCGGCGCCGGCAGCACCGGCTGCGCCTGCGGTAGCGGCAGCGCCGCCGGCACCGGCGGATGGAGCCATTTGGCTGGTCTGGTGAGTCGGTGCCGCACCTGAACTTTTGCCGCCACCGAAGCGTTTGGCGTTGGCGTCGATGCTCATCGTCAGGCCGATGCACAACGCCATGGCGATGCTAAGAAAACGTTTCATAAAGGGAATTCCCATTTGTGGATTGCACGCGCGCCATGTTGCACAGGTGTAGAGACAGTGGCTAGCGACATAATGTTTCGGGCTTTTGCGTAGGACCGATTCAGAGTGGTCTGTAGGACTTATTACACATATTGGCCCGCACTCGTTAAAAACAAGGGCGGGCCAACAACCTTCATGTAACGCGAGGTTTCCTCGCCACAAGCAATCAGCTCAGATCGCTTCGAGCTTCGCGTAACCCATCATCAGCCACTTGCTGCCTTCTGAGAAATTCACCTGCACCCGCGCCTGGGCGCCGGCGCCTTCGAAGTTGAGGATCACGCCTTCGCCGAACACCGAATGCCTGACCTGTTGGCCAAGGCTGAATTGGGTTTCTGGAATTTCAGAGCCGGCGAACATATTGCTGGAGTTCTGCTGCTGGCCACCGCCGAATGGGCGGCTGACGCTGTTGGACAGGCGCACTTCCTGGATCAGGCCCTTCGGCACCTCCCGTACGAAGCGCGACACCTTGTTGTAGGTCTCGCTGCCGTACAGGCGTCGGGTTTCAGCGTAGGTCATCACCAGGTTCTGCATCGCCCGTGTGATGCCCACGTAGGCCAGGCGGCGCTCTTCCTCAAGACGGCCGGGCTCTTCCAGGCTCATCTTGTGGGGGAACAAGCCCTCTTCCATGCCCACCAGGAACACGTACGGGAATTCCAGGCCCTTGGCGCTGTGCAAGGTCATCAGTTGGACGCTGTCTTCATGTTCGTCAGCCTGGGCGTCCCCGGCCTCCAGCGAAGCATGGCCAAGGAAGGCGGCGAGTGGTGTGAGGTCCTCTTCGTTCTCGGCGTTTTCGAACGCACGGGCGGCGCTCACCAATTCCTCAAGGTTTTCTACCCGGGCCTGGCCTTTCTCGCCTTTTTCCGCTTCGTGGTAGGCGATCAGCCCGGACTGTTCGATCACGGTCTGGGTCATCAGGTGCAGGGGCATTTCGGCGCACTTGGCCGACAGGTTTTCGATCAGCTCGACAAACACACCCAGCGCACCCGCCGCCCGGCCGGTCAGGCCTTTATTGGCGATCAGCAAGCGCATGGCTTCCCACATCGACACATGGGCGTGGCGCGCGTGGTCGCGGATAGCTTCGACGGTTTTTTCGCCGATGCCACGGGCCGGGATGTTGATCACTCGCTCCAGCGCCGCATCGTTGCCGCGGCCTTCCAGCAAGCGCAGGTAGGCCATGGCGTTCTTGATTTCCGCGCGCTCGAAGAAGCGCTGGCCGCCATAGATGCGGTAGGGGATGCGCTCGCGCAACAAGGCTTCTTCCAATACCCGCGACTGGGCGTTGGAACGGTACAGAATCGCAATGTCGCTGCGCGCCAAACCGGTCTTCAGCGCGCTTTCGATGGTTTCCACCACGTAGCGCGCTTCATCGTGCTCGTTGAACGCCGCGTACAGGTTGATCGCTTCGCCTTCGCCGCCGTCGGTCCACAATTCTTTACCCAGGCGCCCGGTGTTGTTGGCGATCAGGGCGTTGGCGGCCTTGAGGATTCCGGCGGTGGAGCGGTAGTTCTGCTCGAGACGGATGGTGACCGCGTCCGGGAAGTCTTCGGAATACTGGTAGATGTTCTCGATTTTCGCGCCACGCCAGCCGTAGATAGACTGGTCGTCGTCGCCCACCACCATCAGGCTGTCGCCGCCCTTGGCCAGCAGGCGCAACCAGGCGTACTGCACGGCGTTGGTGTCCTGGAACTCGTCCACCAGGATGTGCCGGAAGCGCTTCTGGTAATGGGCCAGCAAGCCCGGGTTGTCGCGCCACAGGTCCAGGGCGCGCAGCAGCAGTTCGGAGAAGTCGATGACCCCGGCGCGCGCGCAGGCGGCCTCGTAGGCTTCATAAATGCTGCGCATGGTGGCCAGGAACAGGTCGCCGCTGGCCTGGATATGCTGAGGGCGCAGGCCTTCGTCTTTCTGACCGTTGATAAACCATTGCGCCTGGCGCGCCGGCCAACGTTGCTCGTCCAGGCCCAGCTCGCGGATCACCCGCTTGACCAGGCGTTGCTGGTCATCGCTGTCGAGGATCTGGAAGGTCTGGGCCAGGCCCGCTTCTTGCCAGTGCGCGCGCAACAGGCGGTGCGCCAGGCCGTGAAAGGTGCCTACCCACATGCCGGCCGGGCTGATGCCCATCAACTGCTCGATGCGGTGGCGCATCTCGGCGGCGGCCTTGTTGGTGAAGGTCACCGACAGGATGGAATGCGGGGAGGCGTTTTCGACCTGGATCAACCAGGCGATACGGTGCACCAGCACTCGGGTTTTACCGGAGCCAGCACCGGCCAGGACCAACTGACGGCCAACGGGGGCCGCTACGGCCTGGCGTTGGGCATCGTTGAGGGAGTTCAGCAAAAGGGAGAGATCATCGCGCATCGACGCATTCTATGGCCCCCGGGGGAGTGGGGCAAATACCAATGCCGGGTGGTCGCCACAAAACATCCGGGGTGATGACTGGTCGGTCAAGGGTCGCGGCCCCCGCCGTGTCTCGCTCAAGCCGTCTGGCCCCGGAGTTTGCGGGCCATGCCCGCGCAGTTTTTATGACGTGGAGCAGTTTGGCCCAAGCGTTTGCTTGTGTATGCTCCGTCGACGTTTCGGGCTCACCATTATAAGAATACTGCCTATGACCCTCAGCACCGATCTGCTCGGCCACTCGACGGCGCCCGCGCAGGTTCTTCGCAAACACTACGCCACCGAGATGGCGGTCGAGCGTACGCGCCTGTTGTATCAGGGCTCGCTGCTGCCGACCCTATTGATGCTGGTCAATGGCCTGGTGTGCGCCTGGCTGCTCTGGGACCCCAAGCAATACCTGCTGGACAGCATCTGGCTGGTCTGGCTGCTGGCCCTGGTGGCGATGCGCGTGATCCAGGTGGCGGCGTTTGATTCGGCCATGCCCAGCCGCCAGGCCCAGCCGGTGTGGCGACGCATGTTCATGCTCGGCTCGGCGGTCAGCGGCTTGACCCTGGCCGCCGCTGCCATTGCCCTGGTGCCGGTGGACAGCTTCATGCAACAGGCCTGGGTGTTCGGCCTGATTGGCGCGGCGACGCTGTCGGCCAGCGTGGCCTATGCCGTGAGCCTGCCGGCGTTCCTGTCGTTCGCCGTGCCCTGTCTGGTGCCGGCCATCATTTACCTGTTCTGGAGCGGCGACCCGCAGCAGCGCGGCTGGGGCGTATTAGGCCTGATCCTGCTCGCGTCTTTGAGCCTGGTAGCGTGGCAGGTCAATCGCCTGATCCAGCGTGGCCTGTTGCGCCGCTTCCAGAACCAGGCATTGATCGAGCATCTCCAGCAGGCACAGCAGCGCAGCGAGCAGCTCAACCAGGAACTGGTGCGCGAAGTCGAGCAGCGCCGCCAGGTCGAACAGGAACTGCGCGAAGCCCAGATCGGCCTGCAGGATCGCGTGGCGCAGCGCAGCCAGGAGCTGGACGCCGCCAGCCTGGCGCTGAATAAAAGCGAAGCGCGCCTGGCCATGGCGCTGCAGGCCAGTGAGTTGGGGCTGTGGGACTGGAACCTGCAAACTGACGAAGTCCATCACACCCAGCTCAAGGAGTTGTTTGGCCTTGAACCGGAGTACGTCACGGCGATGCTCGGCCACCTCAAGCCGCGCCTGCACCCCGACGACCTGCCATTGCTCAAGCGCGCCTTGGTGGAACACTTGAAGGGTCGTAGCGAGGACTATCAGGTCGAATACCGCGTGCGCCATGGCGATGGGCACTGGGTGTGGATCGAAGACCGGGGCCGCGCCGTGGAGCGCGGGCCCAGCGGCCGGGTCACGCGTATGCTCGGCACTCGTCGAGACATCAGTGCCGGCAAGGCCCTGGAGGAACAACAGCGTCTGGCGTCGACCGTATTTGAAGCGGCCAGCGAAGGCATTGTAATCCTGGATCCGGGCTACAAATTGATCGCGGTCAACCAGGCTTTCAGCCGCGTCACCGGCTTTGAAATCGACGACATGCTCGGTCGCAACGTGGTGGAGCTGCCCAGCAGCCGTGATGCCCGCCGCCACTTTCCGGTGATCCGCCAGGCATTGCTCAGCCACGGCACCTGGCAGGGCGAGCTGGTGGAGACGCGCAAGAACGGCGAGCTCTACCCGCAGTGGCTGCAACTGAATGTGGTGCGCGATATCCGCGGGAAAGTCAGCCATATCGTTGGCTTCTTCGCCGATCTCTCGGCGCGGCGCGAATCCGAAGAGCGCATGCGCTACCTCACCCACTATGATGAGCTGACCGGCCTGGCCAACCGCTCGTTGTTCCGCGAACGGCTGCGCGAGGCCCACCAGCGTGTACGTCAGGGCGGGCGCAGCCTGGCGTTGCTGCATATCAACCTGGACCGCTTCAAGCTGCTCAATGACAGCCTGGGCCACGAGGTTGCCGACCAGTTGCTGCAGAAAATGGCGCGGCGCTTGATCAATGCCCTGCCCGAGGCCGACACCATTGCGCGCCTGTCCGGCGACGAATTCGCCGTGCTGTTCGACGCCTACGGCAACCTGTCGAGCCTGGCGCGGGTGGCGACGCGGTTGTTGGCCAAACTGCGGGTGCCTGTCACGGTTGAAGGACATGAGCTGGTGGTCAGTGCATCGATGGGCGTCAGCCTGTTGCCGGATAATGCGCGGGAAATTTCTGCGCTGGTCAGCCAATCGAACATGGCCATGCAGCACGCCAAACACCTGGGCGGCAACAATTTCCAGTTCTACACCGACAGTCTGCAAGCCAGCACGCTGGAGCGCTTGCAGCTGGAGAACCACCTGCGCAAGGCCATTGATGAGCGCCAGCTCACGGTGTTCTACCAACCCAAACTGTGCCTGGCCACCGGCAGGCTGAACGCTGCTGAAGCCTTGATCCGCTGGGAGCATCCACAGTGGGGCATGGTGCCGCCGGGGGACTTTATCGGCCTGGCCGAAGAGACCGGCCTGATCGTGCCGCTGGGCGAATTCGTGCTGCGCGAGGCCTGCCGGCAAGCCTGTGAATGGCAGCGCCAGGGGTTGGCGCCGATCCGGGTGTCGGTGAACCTCTCGGTGCATCAGTTGCGCCAGGGCAAGTTGGTCAGCCTGGTGCGTCAGGTGCTCGAAGAAACGGGTCTGGACCCGCAATACCTGGAGCTGGAGCTGACCGAAAGCCAGTTGCTCGATAGTGTCGAGCACCTCATCGCCACCTTCCAGCAACTTCGCGACTTGGGCGTTAAGCTGGCCATCGACGATTTTGGCACCGGTTATTCGTCCCTCAGCTACCTCAAGCGCATTCCCGTGGACTATGTGAAGATCGACCAAACCTTCATTCGCGGGCTTGGCCAAGGCCGTGAAGATGCCGCCATCACCCGGGCCATCATCGCCATGGCCCACGGCTTGGCGCTCAAGGTGGTGGCTGAAGGGGTGGAGGACCAGCAGCAATTGGACTTCCTGCGTGCAGAGCGCTGCGACGAAGTGCAGGGCTATTTGATCAGCCGGCCGATAGAGGCCCAGGCGCTGGCAGATTTGTTACGGGAAAATGCAGATTTTCCTTAGTGATGGCGACACCGCCCCTGTGGCTACATGTGCGCCGCCCGCAGAGACAAAGGGGGAAAAGGGCGATTAGTGACGCGCCGGACGGGCAAAACGGCAATTCTTGTAGTATAACTACAAGCTTGCTACATCCTCGGCCCTGCCCATAACAAAGAGTCCTGCCCTTTGAACCTGTTGCAACATATCGCCCAGTCGCGCCACCTGTTACGCAAATCGGAACTCAAGGTTGCCGACCATGTGCTGCTTGACCCTGCGGCTGTGATGCACAGTTCCATGGCCGACCTGGCCCATAGCGTGGGCATCAGCGAGCCGACCATCGTGCGCTTTTGCCGCGCCATCGGTTGCTCCGGGTTCCAGGACTTGAAGCTCAAGCTGGCCCAAAGCCTGGCCGCCGGTGCCAGCTTCGGGCAATTCGCGATTCACGAAGACGACTCCGTCGCCGACTACAGCCTGAAAATCTTCGACACCACCCTGCACACCCTGATGGAAGTGCGCGAGAAGCTCGACCCGGTGGAATTGCAAAAGGCCGTGACGGCCATGTCCCAGGCCCAGCGAGTCGAGTTCTACGGCTTTGGTGCCTCCGGTGCCGTTGCCGCCGATGCCCAGCACAAGTTTTTCCGCCTGCTGCTCACCGCGGCGGCCTACAGCGACCCGCACATGCAGGCCATGTCGGCGGTGACCTTGAAGCCCACCGACGTCGCCATTTGTATTTCGCAGTCGGGACGCTCCAAAGACCTGCTGATCACCGCCAACCTGGTGCGTGAGAGCGGCGCTTCGTTGATCACCCTGTGCCCGAGCCAGACGCCGTTAGCGGAACTGTCCACCGTCAACCTGGCGATCGACGTACACGAAGACACCGAGATCTACACGCCGCTGACCTCGCGTATTGCGCACCTGGTGGTCATCGACGTGCTGGCGATGGGCGTGGCCATGGCGCGCGGGCCGAGCCTGGTCAACCACCTCAAGAGCGTCAAACGCAGCTTGCGCAGCCTGCGGTTGTCGCCCAAGTCCGTCAAAGCCCTGGACGATTGATTCAACGCCACACCCGGTCAAGTTGTGGGAGCAGGCAAGCCAGCTCCCACATGGATGTGTGTCAATTTCTCAAGATTCATCATCCTGTAACCCCCACGCCGCCAAACCGTCATCCCCCAGGACCATCCTGAACTCCCCGCACTCGCATTGGGAGACTCCAAATGGCCCGGCCCTACGAAGACAGCAACAGCACCGTAAAGACCCGTCGTCAGCAGGAAGACCAACGCCGCATGGCGTTCCGTCGCGCAATCGAAGACCGTTGCGAGGAGCGCCAACTGCTCCAGAGCATCAGTGACTACCCGGAACTGCACTGGCAGGCACCCGCGGCTGCCCAGCGAAGCGCTCAGCCAGGGCGCTGATCTGCACCCGTTCGCTGCGAATAAAGCCCAGGAACGCATGGGCCACTGGTGACAGGCGCTTTGCCTTGGCCTGCACCAGGCACCAACTGCGGTACAGCGGCAGCTCTTCCACCGGCAGCTCCTTGAGCCCGCCGGTGGCCAATTCCATGTTCACCGCATGCCGCGTCAACAGGGCCACACCCAGCCCTGCGCAGACGCATTCACGCTGCGCCTCGGCCGAGGCCACTTCCACCGTCTGGGTGAAGTGCACGCGTTTCTCCTTGAAATACTCCTCGCACGCCAGCCGCGTACCGGAACCCGGTTCGCGCGCGAGCAGCGTGTAAGGCTCCAGATCCTGCAGGCGCAGTGGGCCCAGCAGGCTCAAGGGGTGGTCGGGTGGCGCGACAGCGACAATCGGGTTGTTGAGGAACGGCAGGAATTCCAGCCCCATGTCCTGGGGCACCATGGACATGATCACCAGGTCGTCCCGGTTGTCCGAAAGGCGGCGTATCACCTGGGCGCGGTTCACCACGGTGAGGTGCAACTGCACTTCAGGATGCTGGCGCTTGAAGGCGGCAAACAGGTGCGGCACGAAGTACTTGGCGCTGGATTCAATCGCCAGTTTCAATTGGCCTTGCAGCGAGCCCTGCATGTCCGAAAGCTGCATGTCGAGGTTTTCCAGGCGCCCGAAAATATCCCGACTGGCCCGCTGCAGGGCCTCGGCGGCCTCGGTCATGTAGAGCTTTTTACCGACATAATCGAACAGCGGCTGGCCGATCAGCTCTTCAAGCTGACGGATTTGCAGGCTGACGGCCGGTTGCGTGAGGGACATTTCCTCGGCGGCGCGGCTGTAAGAGCGTAGATCGCACACCTCATGGAAAATCTGCAGCTGACGCAATGTCAGTCGCATCAATGACTTACGCATAATCTTATCCTTTCGCTGCGGGCCGCTCGGCCAACTATAAGTCTTTACTTATGCGCAACCCAATAATTATTGATTTTTGTTAATCCTCCTGCGGGCTTAGTGTGTGTCTCGGGACTGTCATGAAACATTTGGTCACGCGCCGACCCGGCTCCAGCGGGTCGAAGAACGCAGCAATCGGCTCAAGGGAATTTCCAAGTGATAAAAAAGATCCTGATCGCCAACCGTGGTGAAATTGCCGTACGAATCGTGCGTGCCTGCGCCGAGATGGGCATTCGCTCGGTCGCGGTCTATTCCGACGCCGACCGCCACGCGTTGCACGTCAAGCGTGCCGACGAAGCCCACAGCATTGGTGCCGAGCCGCTGGCCGGCTACCTGAACCCGCGCAAGCTGGTGAACCTGGCCGTGGAAACCGGTTGTGATGCGCTGCACCCCGGCTACGGCTTCCTGTCGGAAAACGCGGAACTGGCGGACATCTGCGCCGAACGCGGGATCAAGTTCATCGGCCCGTCCGCTGAAGTGATCCGCCGCATGGGCGACAAGACCGAAGCGCGCCGCAGCATGATCAAGGCCGGTGTACCGGTCACGCCAGGCACCGAAGGCAACGTCGCCGACATCGCCGAAGCCCTGACCGAAGGCGACCGCATAGGTTACCCGGTGATGCTCAAGGCCACTTCCGGCGGTGGCGGTCGCGGTATCCGCCGTTGCAACAGCCGTGAAGAACTTGAACAAGCCTTCCCTCGGGTGATTTCCGAAGCCACCAAGGCCTTCGGTTCGGCGGAGGTGTTCCTGGAAAAATGCATCGTCAATCCCAAGCACATCGAGGCGCAGATCCTCGGTGACAGCTTTGGCAACGTGGTGCACCTGTTCGAGCGCGATTGCTCGATCCAGCGCCGCAACCAGAAGCTCATCGAAATCGCCCCCAGCCCGCAGCTGACCCCTGAACAGCGCGCCTACATCGGCGACCTGTCGGTACGCGCCGCCAAGGCCGTGGGCTACGAGAACGCCGGCACCGTGGAGTTCCTGCTCGCCGAGGGCGAGGTGTACTTCATGGAGATGAACACCCGCGTGCAGGTGGAACACACCATCACTGAAGAAATCACCGGGATTGACATTGTCCGCGAGCAGATCCGCATCGCTTCGGGCCTGCCGCTGTCGGTGAAGCAGGAAGACATCCAGCACCGTGGTTTCGCGTTGCAGTTCCGTATCAACGCCGAAGACCCGAAGAACAACTTCCTGCCCAGTTTCGGCAAGATCACCCGTTACTACGCGCCCGGCGGCCCCGGCGTGCGTACCGACACGGCGATCTATACCGGCTACACCATCCCGCCGTTCTACGACTCCATGTGCCTGAAACTGGTGGTGTGGGCGTTGACCTGGGAAGAAGCCATGGACCGCGGCCTGCGTGCCCTGGACGACATGCGCCTGCAAGGCGTGAAGACCACTGCCGCCTATTACCAGGAAATCCTGCGCAACCCGGAATTCCGCAGCGGCCAGTTCAATACCAGCTTTGTGGAAAGCCATCCTGAGCTGACCAACTACTCGATCAAGCGCAAACCCGAAGAGCTGGCCCTGGCTATCGCCGCCGCCATCGCCGCCCACGCAGGCCTGTGAGGAATACACCAATGTCCAAGAAGATTTTCGTAACCGACACCATCCTGCGCGACGCTCACCAATCGCTGCTGGCGACCCGCATGCGCACCGACGACATGCTGCCGATCTGCGACAAGCTCGACAAAGTCGGCTACTGGTCCCTGGAAGTCTGGGGCGGCGCGACCTTCGACGCCTGCGTACGTTTTTTGAAAGAAGACCCATGGGAGCGCCTGCGCCAACTGCGCGCCGCGTTGCCCAACACGCGCCTGCAAATGTTGCTGCGCGGCCAGAACCTGCTGGGCTACCGCCATTACAGCGATGATGTCGTAAAAGCCTTCGTGGCCAAGGCCGCCGTGAATGGCATCGACGTGTTCCGCATCTTCGACGCCATGAACGATGTGCGTAACTTGCGTGTGGCCATCGAAGCGGTGAAAGCTGCGGGCAAACATGCCCAGGGCACCATTGCCTACACCACCAGCCCGGTGCACACCGTCGAAGCGTTTGTGGCCCAGGCCAAGCAGCTGGAGTCCATGGGCTGCGACTCGATCGCAATCAAGGACATGGCCGGCCTGTTGACCCCCTACGCCACCGGCGAACTGGTCAAGGCACTGAAAGCCGAGCAGAACCTGCCGATTTTTATCCACTCCCACGACACCGCTGGCCTGGCCGCGATGTGCCAACTCAAGGCCATCGAAAACGGTGCCGATCACATCGACACCGCCATCTCCAGCTTCGCCTGGGGCACCAGCCACCCGGGTACCGAGTCGATGGTTGCCGCTCTTAAAGGCAGCGAGTTCGACACAGGTCTCAGCCTTGAACTGCTGCAGGAGATCGGTCTGTACTTCTACGCGGTGCGTAAGAAGTATCACCAGTTCGAGAGCGAATTCACCGCCGTCGACACCCGCGTGCAGGTCAACCAGGTGCCGGGCGGGATGATTTCCAACCTGGCCAACCAGTTGAAAGAGCAGGGCGCGCTCAACCGCATGAGCGAAGTGCTGGCCGAGATCCCGCGTGTGCGCGAAGACCTTGGCTTCCCGCCGCTGGTGACGCCGACGTCGCAGATCGTCGGTACCCAGGCGTTCTTCAACGTCCTGGCCGGTGAGCGCTACAAAACCATCACCAACGAAGTGAAACTCTACCTGCAAGGCGGCTACGGCAAGGCGCCGGGCACCGTGAACGAGAAGTTGCGTCGCCAGGCCATCGGCAGCGAAGAGGTTATCGACGTGCGCCCGGCCGACCTGCTCAAGCCGGAAATGACCAAGCTGCGCGGTGAAATCGGCGCGTTGGCCAAGTCCGAAGAAGACGTGTTGACCTACGCCATGTTCCCGGACATCGGCCGCAAGTTCCTCGAAGAACGCGACGCCGGCACCCTCGCGCCGGAAGTGCTGCTGCCGATTCCAGAAGCCGGCGGCGTTGCGCGCGCCGGTGGCGAAGGCGTGCCGACCGAGTTCGTCATTGATGTGCACGGCGAAAGCTACCGCGTGGACATCACCGGCGTCGGCGTGAAAGCCGAAGGCAAGCGCCACTTCTACCTGTCCATCGATGGCATGCCGGAAGAAGTGGTTTTCGAGCCGCTCAACGAGTTTGTCAGCGGCGGCAGCAGCAAGCGCAAGCAGGCCACCGAGCCGGGTCACGTCAGCACGGCAATGCCGGGCAATATCGTCGACGTGCTGGTCAAGGAAGGTGACGTGGTCAAGGCCGGCCAGGCCGTACTGATTACCGAAGCCATGAAGATGGAAACCGAAGTACAGGCAGCCATTGCCGGCAAGGTGACCGCTGTTCATGTGGCCAAGGGCGACCGTGTGAACCCTGGCGAAATCCTGATTGAAATCGAAGGCTGATACAGCCTTCGACACTACCGTTTAATCCTCGGGGGAGCAGGTGCTCCCCTTTTTTTTCGCCTGCAATTGGGTCAGAAACCCATCCGCCACTGGGCTATCAGGCCTTGGTTGCTGCTGTGGGTGCCTTTTTCAGCGCTGTAGGCCAGGCCGAGGGTGTGGTTTGCCGAGAGCGCCAGATCCAGCCCGGCCTGCAGGTTGAGGCTGTTGCGATCGAGGGACGCGCCCTGGATGGTGAACCCCTCGATACCGCCCTGGCGAAAGGACTGGCGCACCTGGCTGTCGACGTTGCCGTACAGGTGTTTCCAGCTTGTGCTCAGGTGCGGCGTGAGGGTCATCTGGTTGTCGAACCGAAACGGTTTGGCCAGGCGCAGGCCAACGGTGCTGCTCAGGTTTTGCTGGGTTTGCGCATCGACGTTCAGCGCGGCAGGCCCGCCTTGTTCCCTGAAGCTGTCACGGCTGTAGCGTTGGTAGCCAAGCCCGGCAAAGGGTTCGATGCTGATGTCGGCATCGCCCAGTTGGTAACCCGCCTCGCCGAACACAGTCTGGCTGTTGGCGTCGTAGCGGCCCTTGAGCGCATCCTTGTAACCGAGGATGTCGACCTTGCGTTGATTCTGGCCGGCATGGCTGCTGTAGATCGCCCCCAGGCGCAAGGCCAGCGGGCCGTCCTGACGCACGGCGTAGCCGCCCAGGTGCCAGCTGTCCAGGTCGGCGCTGAAGCGTTGCGCATCCAGGCGGCTGCTGGATTTTGCACCCAGCACACCGACTCGCCAGGCGTGATCAACTGCCCAGTCGGCACCCAATAGCATGCCCTGGTTGGCCGTATCCAGGCCGGCAGTACCGCGCTGTCTGTCGAGGCCGCCTTCGCTGCCGAGGTTTTTTACCCAGAAGTGGCCGTCGGTGTCGGTGGGCAGTTCACGCAGGGTCGAGAGCACTCGGCTGCTCAGCTGCTGGGTGGTGCTCTGGGTAGCCGCCGCCAGGCTCGCGTTCTGGCTGCCGGACAGTTGCTCAAGGGCCGCACCGAACGCGCCCGGTTTTTGCGCGAGTTCGGCGTTGAATTTTTCCAGGGCCTTGATCTGTTCCGCGCTCAACTTGCCCGACTGCAACAGGCGAGTCAGCGCGGGCTCCAGCACTTTCGCCACCTGCCGGCCGTTGTGGGTGGTGGCTTGCCTGGCGACATAGCCGTTGATGGGCGCCTCTTCAGCGTCGGCGCTATCGAATTCGGGGCTATCGAACCACTCAAAAGCCGGTGCGTCGTAGGGTTGATACCAGTACGGCATGTACTCGATATCGCCACGCGCTTGAGCATGTTGAAGGTTGGCGGCGGCTAAAAGGCCGATGGCAAATACGATTCTACGGGGGGTAATGGGCATGAATTCCCGACCTCTTGTGGATGAGGGCGGGAATTTAGCGAGGCGGGGCGGGGATAACTGTCAGGCCGTAGACTTCCGATTTGCAGGAGTTGTCTCCTATCAGGAGGCGATAAGCGGCATATGCATTCTATTGCGTATAATTATCGACGAAAGCCTTGTATATGCATTTTAATGCAGATATACGCCGTGCTAAACCTATCTGATTGCACTATATTGCAGTTCTACGCGTAGTTTTGACGATATATGCGCATTAAATTGCAGGTGTGACACGTGCTCAAACTGACTGTGCAGATCTATACCGAAGGGGAATGGCAGGACGCGATGCTGCTGACGTTCGACGCTCCACAGCAGGGCTTCGAGAGTCGCTGCAGTTTTGGCTACGACCAACGCTATCTGGTGGAGCATCTCGACGATTTCGCCACGCCCTTCGCAAAGGCTGTGAGTGCACGGCTTCCTTTGCAATGGGAAGGCGGCCGGACACAAGGTGCCCCGGCTTTTCTCCATGACATTGCGCCAGCGGGGGCCGCCAGGCGTTTTCTCATGGCACATATAGGCCAGGCCAAACCGGACGACATCAGTGCAGAGCTGTTTCTACTGATGCGCAGCACGCCTGCGCCTGTCGGTCATATGCGGATCAAAGAGTCGGTTGCCGCATTGGACAGTCGGTCACCCATGGGCTTTGCGCGGCAGGAAGTTATCCAGCGGGACCATCGGTTCCTGGAGTATGCCTACGAACAGGGCGCGGCCATTGGTGGCGCCACTGGGGCCGGCGGGGAAGCGCCGAAGTTGTTGCTGACAGAAAATCAGGACGGCCTACTGTTCCCGGATGCCGTGCTGGAAGACGCGCAAGCCCGGCAGCACTGGTTCGTAAAGTTTGCGCGAAACAAAGGCACGCAACTTGACCAGGATATTCTGCGTAGCGAATACCACTACTACAAAGCCTTGCAGGCCCTGGGTATCGACACGGTAGCGACGCAGGGACTGGCCTTGGAAGAGGCCAGCAAGCCCAGTCTGTGGATGCAGCGTTTCGATAGGCACGTTGGCAACCAGGGCGTTGAGCGCCATGCAGTGGAATCCATCTACTCAGTGGCTGGCGTGACTGTGCCTGGAAGCGCCATGGCGCATCGTGAGGTTGTCGAGCTGCTGGTTGATTTATGGAAGGTCGCCGGACAATCCCATGACGTGCCGGCCCTGGTGGCGGAGTACCTCAAGCGTGACCTGTTGAACAAGATTCTGGGCAACTCGGACAACCACGGTCGCAACACCTCGATCATTCGCCAGGCTGATACCTTGCGGCTCGCCCCTATCTATGACCTGGCGCCCATGGTGATGGACGACGAAGGGGTCACGCGCACCACCAAATGGCCGAGAGAGCTGGAGCGGGCGGGGGAGGTGGACTGGCTGGGTGTGTGTCACCTGCTGGCTGACCTGGCCGACCCTCATAAGCTGTTTGATGACCTCAGGGACGCCGCGCAGCAACTGTGCGCCTTGCCCGACATCCTGAGCGCCAATGGCCTGCCGGCCGTGACAATGAACCATCCCGGTATAGCCTTGAAGAACTTGCCGCAGCGCCTGCAAGAATGGGGACTGACATGAGCCTGACCATTGAAGAGCGCACCCAGCTGATCGACAGCATCCAGGCTGCATTGGCTGACGGTACGCTGGAAATCGGCGAAGCCGTGCGTCGCCTGCGCACCGAAGTCACCGGTCTGCATCAAAGCCAGTTTGCCAGGATGTGCAAAATCTCCGTGCGAACCCTGGTGCATATCGAACACGGTGAAGGCAATCAGACCCTCAAGTCGTTGAATGCCGTGTTCAAACCGTTCGGCATGCAAATGGGCGTGGTCAAGCTGCGTCGGCAGTGGCGCTGAGCTTCAGCCGCGACGCACGTACCCCTTGCCATAATGGCGCTCCATCCGAGCCTGGATCAGCTCCAGGCCCAGCGACAACACCCAGTAGATAATCGCCGCCGTGGTCAGCATTTCGATATAGCGGTAGCTGGAACGGCCATAGGACTGGGCCAGGAACATCACTTCCCAGACACCCATCACCGAGATCAGCGACGAATCCTTGAGCATCGAGATGAACTGGTTGGTGGCCGGCGGGATAATGGTGCGCATTGCCTGGGGCAGGGTCACGTGCCAGAAGATCGCGCTGTCGCGCATGCCCAAGGCAAGTGCGGCTTCGCGCTGACCGTGGGCGACGCCGAGGATGCCGGCGCGGAAGATTTCGCTCAAGTAGGCGCCGTAGTTCAGCGAGAGCGCGATGATCCCGGCGACGATGGCGCCAGGCACCAGGCCCAGTTGGGGCAGGCCGAGGTAGATCAGCAGGATCTGGATCAGCAGCGGCGTGCCGCGAAAGAATGACGCGTAGAAACTCGCGATCCCGAACGCTACCGCGCTTTTCGACAGGCGTCCCAGTGCCGTGACAAACCCCAGCACCGAAGAAATCCCGATCGAACACAGGCACAAAAACAGCGTCAGCGCCGCACCTTGCAGGAAACCGTTGGGTGCCAGGTGCAGGCCCATCAGGTTGGGCAGCTTGTCCAGAATGATCGAGAACTTCAGGTCAAAGCTCAGGAAGAAGCTGGCGAACAGGCAGAACAGTGCGGCCCAGGTCAGGTAGAGCCGGGTCCGGAAACCGAAGAGCCGCTGCCATCGCGACTCACTGACCGGCGGTTTGGGCGGTGTGGGGAACGCAGTCATTGGCTGATGTCGGCGCCGATCCATTTTTGCGACAGCTTGCTCAGGGTGCCGTCCTGTTTCAACTCGGCGAAGACTGCACGCACCTTGCTGTCCCACTGCGGGTCGCCTTTTTCGATGGCCACCGAATTGGGTTCCGAATACAGCGGCTCGCCAGCCAGCTTGAAGCGCTTGTCCTGCGTGAGGCGCGGTTGGGCGGTGACCAGGTTGGTGAGGATTGCATCCAGGCGCACCCCGGCGCCCAGGCCGAGATCCTGGAAGGCCACGTTGTCGGTGTCGTAGGGGGCGATCTGCACTTGCTCGAAGGGGTACTGCAACTGCGTGTCTTCTGCGCCTTCGATCACCAGGTTCTTGTTCAGGTAGCTCTCATAGCTGGAGGCGCTGGTGAGGCCGACTTTCTTGCCGCTCAGGTCCTTGGCGCCGTGGATGCTGTCATCCTTGGCGTTGACCACGATCACCGCCGGCGAGGCGTAGTACTCCACCGGGAAATCGAACACTTCGGCGCGGGCCTTGCTCGGGGTCATGGAGCAGATGCAGATGTCATAGCGGCCGCTCCAGCGGCCGGCCGCGATCACGTCCCAGGAAGGGGTTTCCAGGCGCAGCTTCACACCCAGTTTCTGCGCCACGGCCTTGGCCACATCCACATCGAAACCGTCGAGCTGGTTCTGGTCGTTGAGAAACGAGAACGGCGGGTAGCTTTCCATCAGCACGCCGATCAGTTCTTTGTTTTTCTCGACCCGGTCCAGCGTGGCACCGCCGAAGGCTTGTGTCGAAGCAGCCAGGATCGTCAGGCCCAGGGCCAGCAGCGGTTTAAGTTTCACGAGGAGACACCTTTGAAAAAAGAGTTGTTATAAACAGAATTCAACGTATTAAATAGTTATAAGAACGACTCTCATAGTGAGTTATTTTCATAAGCTTATGAGTAAAAAGCATATGGCCACAGCAACAGTGATTCTCGACGGCGGCATGGGCCGTGAACTGCAACGCCGTGGTGCGCCGTTTCGGCAGCCGGAATGGTCGGCGTTGGCCTTGAGCGAAGCGCCGCAAGCGGTGGAAGCGGTGCATGCGGCGTATATCGACAGCGGTGCCAATGTCATCACCAGCAATAGCTACGCGGTGGTGCCTTTCCATATCGGCGAAGAACGCTTCGCTGCAGAAGGCCAGGCATTGGCGGCGCTGGCCGGCGAGCTGGCGCGACGGGCGGTGGACGCATCCGGCAAGGCGGTGCGTGTGGCGGGCTCACTGCCGCCGCTGTTCGGTTCGTATCGCCCCGATCTGTTCGAGCCACAGCGCGTCAGCGAATTGTTGACCCCCTTGGTGCAAGGTCTCGCGCCGTTTGTCGACCTGTGGCTGGCCGAAACTCAGAGTTCGATTGCCGAAGCGCGTGCGATTCACGCCGGTTTACCACAGGACGGCAAGCCGTTCTGGCTGTCGTTTACCCTCAAGGACGAAGACACCGACGAGGTGCCTCGCCTGCGCTCCGGCGAACCGGTTGCGGATGCGGCCGAAGCGGCGGCCCAGTTGGGTGTACAAGTACTGCTGTTTAACTGCAGCCAGCCGGAAGTGATCGGTGATGCCATTGATGCCGCGCGCCAGACGTTCGAGCGCTTGGGCGTACAGATTGACGTGGGCGCCTACGCCAACGCCTTTCCGCCGCAGCCTGAGGAAGCCACGGCTAACGATGGCCTGGACCCCTTGCGTGAAGATCTGGACCCGCCGGGTTACTTGCATTGGGCAGCGGACTGGCAGGCTCGCGGCGCCAGCCACCTGGGTGGATGCTGTGGGATCGGGCCGGAGCATATTGCGGTGTTGGCCCAGAAACTGAGGTAGTTGAACCACACCTATCTAAATGTGGGAGCAGGCAAGCCAGCTCCCACAGAAGATTTGTGGTGTTTTAGAGGGTCAGGCCCGGCACTCTGCCAAGGTCTTCAACTGGCCCGACGCTGTCTGGTTCGACTCCGACAGCCACTGTTTGAATCCCGCTTCAATCGCTTGCCATTCGCCGTCGATGATCGAATACCACGCCGTATCCCGGTTCTGCCCCTTCACCACCATGTGCTGGCGGAAAACCCCCTCAAAACTAAACCCCAGCCGCTCGGCCGCATACCGGGAACGGGCGTTGCCGTTGTTGCACTTCCACTCCAGCCGACGATAGCCCTGGTCGAACGCATACCTGGCCAGCAGGTAGACCGCCTCGGTGCTTTTGGGCGAGCGCTGCATGGGCGCGCCGAAGGTAACGTGGCCGATCTCGATACGGCCCTGGGCCGGGACGATGGACATCAGGCTGAGGATGCCTTGCACGTCGCCGCTGGCGCGGTCGATCACGCTGAAGAAGTACGGGTCGCTATGGGTGGCGTGGTTGTTCAGCCACGCGTCGAACGCGGCGCGCTCGGTAAAGGGTCCGTAAGGCAAGTAGTCCCACAGCTTGGGATCGGCGCCGGGGCCTTCGAGGGCTTGCCACAAGCCATCGGCGTGGCGCGCGGGGTCGAGTTTTTCCAGGCGGATAAAACGCCCTTCAAGCAGTTCAACGGTTGGCGCCGGCGCGCCTTTCCAGTTGGCGGGGGAAGTGGGCATGCTGCGCTCCTTAAAGACCTTTGCGAAATTGGATGAGACCTGGGCGTTCGGCGATGCGCTCGTAGAGTTGAATCGCGGTGGCGTTGGTTTCGTGGGTCAGCCAGTGCACTTTGCAGCACCCATCGGCCTTGGCGGTGGTGTAGACGAATTCGATCAATTTTCGCCCAACGCCCGTGCCGCGCTGGGCCGCATCCACCAACAGATCCTGCAGGTAACAGGAGTTCTCGATGCTCCAATTGGAGCGGTGGTAGATGAAATTGACCATGCCCACCGCCTTGCCGTCCTGCCAGGCCAGCGCCGAATGGGTTGGCTCACTGGCATCGATCAGGCGCTGCCAGGTGCTTTGGCTCACGGCGTCCGGCAGCTCGGTGTTGTAGAACTTCAGGTACGCCTGCCACAGCGGCAACCAGGCGGCATGGTCGGTGGCGGTGACTGGGCGGATCTCGATCTGGCTCATGCTGACGCTCCTGGAGGAATAAGACGCGCGACGGCCTGGTCGCGCGCATCGGTGCTGGCGGCCAGGCCTTCGCGCACGCCGGCGATATCGGCCGGGCTGCGGTTCTGGCTGAGTTTGCGTTTGCCGAGCAGGCGCTCGATCGGCAGGGCGAAGCCGACGATGGCCTTGAGCATGCCTTCAATGTAGTCCGCCGGGGCGTCGCTGACTTTCCAGGGCTGCGCGCGGCTGCCTTCATGGCGGTCGGTGAGCGCGGTGACCACGCCGAGCAACCGCTGCGCGTCGCTGAACACCTCGGCTTTGCCGTAGGCGTGCACGGCGATGTAATTCCACGTCGGCACTACCTTGCCGTGCTCGGCCTTGGCCGGGTAGAACGCCGGGCTGATGTAAGCGTCGGCCCCGGCAAAGATCACCAAGGCCTCGCTGCCGTTTTGCAGGTCCCTCCATTGCGGATTGGCCTTGGCCAAATGCCCGTAAAGGGTGCCGTTAGGGCCTTCATCGGGATTGAGCAGCAACGGTAAATGGCTCGCTTGCAAGCCTTGCTCGCCGAGGGTGACCAATTGCGCCAGGCGAGTGTGCTGGATCAGTTGCTGCAATTGGGGCAAATCATCGAGGGCGAAAGCGCGGGGTGTGTACATGGAAATAGTCCTTGGCGAATACCTGCATCCTAGGCAGGCTAATGGCCTGTTGTAAGAGCCATCTGGCACCCATTTGATAGGTCCAATATGCCGCCCGTGTCGCCGCCACTCTCCTTCAACCCCGCCGGTATTGAGCTGGATCGCCGTCAGGGCCTGACGCGCCAGCTGTATCACGCCCTACGCCAGCGCGTGCTGGATGGGCGGCTGGTGAGCGGCACGCGCTTGCCCGCCAGCCGCGATTTGGCGGTGACCCTGTCGATCTCGCGCAACAGCGTCGTGCGCGCCTACGATCAGCTGTACGCCGAAGGGTTTATCGAAAGCCGGGTGGGCGATGGCACTTACGTAGCCAAGCTACCCGACGCAAAAAAACTATCCACAAAAGTATCCACAGGGTTTTCAACAGGCTTATCCCCAGCCTTATCCACAAATTGGTCGGATTTACCGGTCAAATCGCCAGACGAAGTTATCCACAGCCCGGCCTTGGGCCGCCTGGAAACTAACCATCTGCCTGCACCGCCGAACGGGCCACCACGGGCGTTTCGAGTCGGTGTACCGGCGTTCGATCTCTTCCCGTTTGAGGTATGGGCCAAGCTCAGTGGGGCTTTCTGGCGTAAACCTGACTTGGCGAAACTCTGTTACGGCGACCCGGCGGGAGATGATCGCTTGCGCGGCATGATCGCCGCCTACCTGCGCAGCTCGCGCGGCATGCAGTGTTCGGCTGAGCAAATTGTGATCACCAGCGGCGCGCAGCAGGCCATCAGCCTTTGTGCACAGCTGCTCGTAGAGCCCGGCCAGGGCGTGGCTGTGGAAAATCCCGGCTACCGCGCCGCAGGCCATGCGTTCGCGCTGGCGGGCGGGCGATTGCACGGTGTGCCGGTGGACGCCGGGGGCCTTGATTGCCACGTGCTCAATAGCCTGCAGGATTGCCGTGTGGCCTACGTTACGCCTTCGCATCAATACCCGTTGGGCGTAGTGATGAGCCTGGCGCGGCGCCTGGAATTGCTGGCCTGGGCCGAGCGCACGCAGGGTTGGGTCATCGAGGACGATTACGACGGAGAGTACCGCTACAGTGGCGCGCCTCTGTCGCCGCTGGCTGCGCTGGATCGCAACGGGCGAGTGCTCTACGTCGGCACCTTCGGCAAGGTGGCGTTTCCAGCATTGCGCCTGGGCTACCTGGTGCTGCCTCCGGGTCTGGTGGGCGCCTTCGCCCGGCGTCGCGCGGTCGACATGCGTCACTCCGAGGTAAGTACCCAGGCGGTGATGGCCGAGTTCATGGCCAGCGGACATTTCCAGCGGCACATCCGCCGCATGCGCCGTGCCGCCTTGAGTCGGCGCAATGCGCTGCTGGCCGGTTGGCCACGCGGGCTGGAAGAGGTGGGCGAATTGCCCAATGTCACGGCCGGGCTGCATTTGACCGTACGTGTGAACAGCCTGGCCCGCGAACGGCAGTTGCTTGCACAGGCCTACGCGGCGGATGTAGAGATCAACGGCTTGAGTAGTTACTGGCTGACGCATTCAACCACACCGATGGATCAGCGCGCCGGGCTGGTGCTGGGTTTCGCCGCCGTGCCTGAAGTTGATATTGGCGCAGCGCTGGCGCGGTTGCGCCAGGCTTGGCAATGCTGATCAGGTCCCTGATCAGGTCCCTGATCGAGTCTTGGATTTTTCGAAAAACAACGCCTGGGCTTGTCTGAGGCTGATCTCACTGCGGTAAAACGCGACTTGCTGCGCGGTGGTCAACCCTTTGGGCGCATCGGCCGCTGCACCCAAGCTGCGTTCTGCCGGGGTTTTCAAGCGTGCCGAGAGGTACGCCTTGGCCGGCGTCCAATCCGTGCTGTAGTGGAAATGCGCGTACCAGAGTACTTCCTGGGTCTGGTGGTCGCTGAGGGTGTACTCGTCCAGATAATCGGGAGTAGCGCTTTTCAGGCGGCGCCGGTTGATCGTTTTCTCGATCGTGATTGCGTCGTGGTTTTTCAGCCACTCCACGCCAGCTACGGTCGGCGGATGCTGTTTGAGCGCGGTCGACACGTACTGGTTGGCGCGCTGGTAGAGGTCGGTAACGGCCTGGCTCAACGCCGTGCGAACCTCGCTCGCCGCGGGCGTGTCGGAGACGTTGCTCTTGGTCAGCGCGCTCTCGATGGCGGCGACGGCCCTTTCCAGTCGGCTGGCATGCTGATGGTAGAGCAGCTCAATCCCGAAGGGCGTGCGCTCCGGCCGCTCGGCGCGGGTCGAGGCGCGTTCCAGAAAGGCCGGCAACTCGTCGAGCAAGGCCTGGCCGTCGGCGATGCGCGCTTGCAGGTCGATCGGCGTGGTGCTCGGCGTCGGGATCCTGACGCGCTCCACCCAAATTCCTTTGGGCTTTTCGTGGAAGGTGGCGAGCACCTGGTGGGTGAGCGGCGAACGAATCTCCACCAGCCAGGTTTGCGTTGACAGATCCTCCAGACGCGGCTCACCGACCAATTGCCCGTTGTAGCGGGTCTTGATGAATTTGCGTGCCGGACTCGGCGGTGTGGGCGGCGGCGTGGGGCGTCTTTTTAAAATGTCGCGCTCGGCGCTGAGCAGGCCCAACTGGGCGGCGGCACGATGGCGGAAGGTCTTGAGATGGTCGCGCAGTTCCTGGAGCTGACTGTCGATGGCCTGTTCGGAAAACTCCGCAGGGAAGTCCTGCAAGCGTTCATCCAGCAGCTGAAACTGTTCCACCAGGCTGCTCAAGGTGTCGATGCGTTCGTCCAGGCGCGACTCGTTCTGATCGCGCAAGGTGTCACGCAGACACTGGATGGCGATTTCTCCTGTGGTCACGATTTGGTCGATAGCGGTCCACGCGCCGGGCTGGGTGGCGAGTGTGCTTTGCGGCAGGCACAGATTGCGTGCCACGGCGACCTGCAAGGCCTTTAGGTCCTCGCTGCTGTAGGCGGGCAACGCGCCCTGGGTGGTGCGGATCAGACGCGCGCCGTCGTTGGCCAGTTTGCGCAATTCATCGAAGCGCGTTTGCATGTAGGTCAGGTGCTGGATCATTTCCTTGTTCAGCGTATTCAATTTGCGCGAATTCTCGATGTCACGCTGGCGCGGCGACTGCTCCTGGCGCTCGATCTGCTCCAGACCTGCGCGCAGCAGCGGCGTGAATTCGACCAGGGTTTGCTGGATGCCGGCTTTGGTCAGTTCGGTCTGGGCCTTGAGGTAGGCGAGGGCCTTTTGCGGGTAGTCCGGGGTGGGTGCATGCACGCTCAGTTCCTTGAGCTTTTCCAGGGCGCCTTCATAGTCCGCGCATTGCTCGCGCAGTGTCTGCAAATAGGTGGCCTGGGCCGAGGTGGATGGGCCAGCGGCGGCGTGCTGCGCCTGCAGCAATTGCTGTTGGGCGGTTTTCTTCGCACGTTCGAACTCGCTGAGTTCTTTGCGCAATTGCTCGGCGCGCTGCTGCGCGAGGTCGCGAGCCTTTTTTGCCAGGAACTTGGGGCCGCCGCCGCGCAGGCGCAAGCGCGTGTCGATGAACCACTGGCCCTCACGGTTGTGAATCAGCAGCGGCCCTGTGCGTTCCGGCGTGGTGGCGTCTACGATCATCACCGCATCGTTGTCATCCACCTGTACCTGAAACCAGCGCTCGTCCACCGGGGCGTAATAACGCTCGCCGCTGCGGTAGAGATATTGATGGGGGCCTTCGCTGGCAATGGCCTCGCTGAGTGCAGCGGGTTTGTCGACTTTGAAACGGTTCAGCACTACCGACAGGCGTACCGGTGTGCGGCTGACGGCACCAAGAGTGTGCAGCGGCTGGCCATGGTCTGAGGACAGTGCCGCGCTGGTGATGTCGGCGACTTTGCTGACCACCGGCTTGGCCGGCGCAGGTGGGCGCGGCGCGGGTTTTTGCGCAGGCTCTTCGCTCAGCTGACGGCGCGGCGCGTTGCGGGCCACACTGTGCAGCGCGATGGCCATTCCCAAGTTCAAGAGCAGGTCGGCGAGTGCCGCCTGGGGCGACTGTTGGTCGGGGTGTTGCTCGGCATCGGCGATTTGTTGCAGGTCGTCCATGATTTGCCAGATCCACGCCGCAATGCCCACCGTGCGCCCAAGGAACGGCAGCGCCGCGTTGAAAATCAGCCAGCCGGCCCGCTTGAACGTGGCCCAGCGCGCCTCGGCATTCGATACCGATTGGCGATCGGCCAGGGTCACCAACGCGTTGGCGTTGGCCTTGTACAGATCGGCGGGCACGTCCTCCAACACCGTGCCGCCCAGTTTAAGCGGCCCGCTCAAGACGATCAGCTTGGCCGGGTCCACCAGGAAATCCACTGCGATCCAGGGCGACGGTAATGGGCCAGGGAACACGTAGCGTTCGTAGTCGCTGCGGGCGCTGTCGGGCAGCCAGGCCAGCACCGAATCGCGCAGGCTGTTCGATTGTGCGATGGCATAGAGCGCATTGGCGGGGGACGGGTATTGGGTCAGCGGCTGGTCCAGCAACGGCCGGTAGAGCAGGCACGGTCCGGCGTTCATGGCCTGTGGGCCAATGATGAACATGTTCTCGACCTCATCCGGCGTGGCGTCCGGGCGGCGCGTGGGCACAAAGGCCAGTGGGCGAATGACAACGGCCTGGCCGTCTACCTGGCGGTCGGAGGGTTCTTCCTGCAAGGCGGCGATCACATAGCGGTAGCCGCGCTCATCTACCCCGGCCTGGCCGCGGAGCTTGTATTGCAAGGCCATCAGCGGCAATTGGATGCGCAAATGCTGGCAATACAGCTGCTGGCGGCGTGCGGATTCCTGCGGGTTATCCAATAGTTTTTCTCGGATCAGCGCCGGGTACGCCGCACCGATGTCGGCACGGGTAATCAGGCTTTTCAGATAATCAATGGTGAGCCAGTCCGGCAGCGCCTGGGCGGTTCTCTGGCGTAGGGATTCGATGCCTACGGGCAACGCAATCAGGTTTTGCAGGGCCAGCGCCGGCAGGCTGAAGACTTGGGTGTCGATCTGCCCCGGCACCGCGAAGGCGCCCCATACCACTGGGCTCTGGATCTGGATCTCAAGGCCATCAAAGACGCGCGGCGAGGCTTGGGGGTGATCCTTGAGCATTTCGGCGTTGAGGCGGGTTATGGCAAATTGCTCGATTGGCTCGATGCCATCGTCGTAGCTGATGTTCTGGTTCTGGCTGTGCAGTGCCGCCAGGTCCTTAAGATGCCTTGAGTAGGCGCTCAGGTCCGAGTCGCTGGCCGAGCTCAGCCATTTCGGCAGGGCCTGGCGAAGCCATTGAAGGTCGGGACCGTCGCCCTTGGCCTGGCCGTTCGGTGGCATCGCCAGGGCGGCGTGGTTATTGCCGCCGCGCAGGTCGGAAAAGTCCATGGAGCCGATGGCGTCAATCTGCAGGCTTATCATGGTGCAGGCCAACTGATCGAAGAAATCCCCCTCGGGCTCCACCAGCCGCCATTGCACCTTCCGGTGCGGGATGGCCGTGTCTACCAGCAACGGCAAGTCGTTGCCCAGTGCTTCGAGTCTAGCGTACTTCTTGTAGCCCAACAGCAACGAGTGAATCAGGATCACCGGGTGCCCGGCCTGGTTGCCGATCAGCACGCTTATCAAATGCTCGTTGAGGTGATGCGCGTGCTCGGCGGCGTCGATACGGTCGATGTCGACCAAGTAGGCGCGCGTGGCGTAGGGGTCGGCGGCCTGGCGGTCGAACACGTCGGGCGCCTGGTATAACTGGCGGGCCATGCGGCAGTCTTCGGCGGTCCAGCCGTCGACGCTCTGCACGTTCCAGTAGTCGCGCAGCACGCTGGACAGCGCCTGCCAACGTGGGCCGCTGTCGCCGTCGAGCTGGTTCCAGTAATTGAGTTGGGTTTGCTGGTAACCGCGCAGCATCACCGGGGCCAGGGTGTTGAGCATCCCGGCGATGTCGAGAATGCTCACCTGCAGGTGCACTGGCGGTTCTGCGATGGGCAGTTGCGTGAGGAAGTGCTCGCCCTCGATGTACAGCGCGGGCACCGCCAGTACGGCCTGCACTGCCAAAATATCGGTGAGCGCCTGATAGCTCGGCGGGCGGGCCACCACCTGGTCATCGACGATTTCCCAGGTGGGCGTGCCGACCATGGCGATATTGGGGTCGATATCCAGCAGCGGGTAGCGCTCCTGCAACTGTTCGCGCAGCAACACCGCCGCGACTTCGCGAAAAGCCGGTCCGGTGGACAGTTGAGTGATGAGGGCCGAAGTAAGGGTGGCGCGATGAGGGGTGTGAGGCGAGGGCATGAGCAATCCTGACGGGCATAAAAAATGGCAACGACCCGGAGCGTCCGGGTGTTGCCATCCTAGAAAGCGCGTCGCCCCCTGGGCGGTGCTTATTTAGGCGTCAGCGCAGCTCGCCGCACAGGTCCAGTTCGACCAGGCGGCGAACTTCATCGGCGTCGAGCCCGGCGCCGAGCAGTGCGTGGAGTTTGCCGAACGCAGCTTCACGGGTCATGCCGCCGCCGGACAACACGCCGACGCCACGCAAGCGGCTGCCGGCTTCGTAGATGTCCAGCTCAACGCCGCCTTCATGGCATTGAGTAATGGCGACCACCACCACGCCCAGCGCCTGCGCCCTTTGCAAGCTGGCGAGAAACGCGGGGTTGTCGCTCGGCCCGGTGCCGCTGCCAAAACATTCGAGGATCAGCGCCTGGAGGCCATTGTCGAGCAATGCGTTCAGCAGCCCGGCATCGAAGCCGGGTACCAGGGGTAGCACGCCGACATTCGCCAGGCCCTTGGGTTGACGGTAGTGCAGGGCCGCCGGGATCAGGTCGGCCTGGTTCACGCCGCCATTGCGCTGCAACGCCGCAAACGGGTGGCGACCGAAACTGCGGATCTTCGCGCAGCGGGTCGGCGCCATCAGCGCGCCGTGGAAGTACAGCTGCACGCCCGATACCAGGCCTTCACCCAGCGCGGTCAGCGCACCGCTGACGTTTTCCCAGGCATCGCTGTCGGGTACGCCGGCCGGCAACATGGAACCTGTGAACACCACCGGCGCCGGCAGGCCCAGCAGTTGGAAACTCATGGCCGCCGCGCTGTAGGCCAGGGTGTCGGTGCCGTGCAGAATCAGCACGCCGTCGCAGCCTTGGTCCACCGCATCGATCACCGCCGCGTGCAGGCGCTGCCAATAGGCCGGAGTCATGTTGGCGCTGTCGATCAGCGGGGCCATCTCCTGGAAGCGCCACGCTGGCACTGGCTGGTCGGCCAGCTGTTCGCGCATGCGCGCCTCGAAGCCGGACGCGGGGGCCAGGCCGTTGGCGCTGGCCTGCATGCCGATGGTGCCGCCGGTGTAGAGCACCATGACGTTGTTGGCTGATTGCATCGAAGAATCTCCTGAACGAAAAACGCCGCACGGCCCCGAGCATGCCCAAGGTCGTGCGGCGTGTCATCTCACTACGCTTAGCGTTGCACTTGAGGGCTCAGCTCAGCGGTTGCAGCGGCGTCCGGTTTCACCGGATTGGCCGGCCAGGCCGTGCGGTCCAGGTCCAGGTCAGGGAACTGGCTGGAGTCGAACACCGGGGTCTTGATGCCCGCCGCACGCTGGTTGTCGTAGTCATTCAGGATGCGCATGGCGATCTTGAACAGGAACGCCAGGGCGAACAGGTTGACGAACGCCAACAGGGTCATGGTGATGTCGGCGAAGGCGAACACAGTGCTCAGGTTCTCGATCGAACCCCAAAATATCAGCACCAGCACCAATGCGCGGTAGCCCATCAGCACCTTGCGGTTGTTGCCGACCAAAAAGCGCAGGTTGCTCTCGCCCAAGTAGTAGTTGTACATGATCGAGGTGAACACGAACAACGCCAGGGCCACCGAGATGAACATGCGGCCCCAGTCACCGACCACGGCGGCCAGCGAGTTCTGGGTCAGGGCAATGCCGTCGCCTTCAAAACCCGGCGTGTAGAAACCGGAAAGCAGAATCAGCAACGCGGTGCAGGTGCAGATCACGAAGGTGTCGAGGAACACGCTGAACGCCTGCACCACGCCTTGGGCGATCGGGTGTTCCACCGACGCCACGGCCGCCACGTTCGGCGCGCTGCCCAGTCCGGCTTCGTTGGCGAACACGCCGCGCTTCACACCCATGATGATCGCGCTGCCTACCAGGCCACCGAAGGCCTGATCGAGGCCGAACGCGCTCTTGACGATGGTCGCGAGCATGGCCGGTACGTGGTCGAATTGCAGCACGATCACGTACAGGGTCACGGCGATATAGACCAGGGTCTTGACCGGCACCAGCAGGTCGGCGATCGAGGCGATGCGCTTGATCCCGCCGATAAACACCAGGCCCAGCAGCACCGCCAGCGCAAGGCCCGTGTAGGTGGTGTCCAGGCCAAAGGCGTTGTTCAGCGAGTGGGTCACGGCGTGGGCTTGCAGGCCGTTGAAGGCAAAGCCGAAGGTCACCAGCAGCAGGAATGCCATGACCATACCCAGCCAGCGCTTGTGCAAACCGTGCTGGATGTAATAGGCCGGGCCGCCACGGTAGGTGCCTTCCACGTCGGTGCGTTTGTAGAGCTGGCCGAGGGAACATTCGATAAAGCTCGACGACATGCCCACCAATGCGGTGACCCACATCCAGAACACGGCGCCCGGGCCACCCAGGGTCACGGCGATGCCGACACCGGCAATGTTGCCGGCACCGACGCGGCCGGCCAGGCTGAGCATCAGCGCCTGGAATGAACTGAGCTGGCCGGCGCTGCTTTTGAGGCTGTCGCGGAACACCGAAAACATGTGGAAAAAGTGACGCAATTGAACGAAACGCGAGCGAATCGTGAAATAACCGCCGAGCCCGACAATGAGCACGATCAGTACTTTCCCTGAGAGGAAGTCGTTGATGACTTCGAGCATGGAGTGTTCCTCGCTGATTTTTCTAATGGCAAACGCAGGCGGGTTCGGCTCCGTCGCATCGCACCAGGCAGTGCACGACAGTTCGACCCCAATCCTTTTGCGGGTTGTTATTCATGCGGTTTCGCGTTGTATCCCGGGCCTCGTTACCGACGGCCGCGCACGCGAAGAGGGGCGGCACTATACCTAGGCGAACGTCATCCGTCTGCCCGGGCTGATTAAAGGTTTCACCAAAATCCTATGGCTACACCCGTTGACTGTGGGAGCCGGGCTTGCCCGCGATGGCGGTGTGACAGGCAACAATGCTGTCGCTGACCCACCGCCATCGCGGGCAAGCCCGGCTCCCACAGGGTTTCTGCGATGTTCGGTCGAGCGTGTTTCCAAGTTAAAAAAAAGGGCCTGAAGAACGAGCCTTCAGGCCCTCAAAAGGTTGAGAGGTGTCTAGTCCCTCAGCCTGGTGAGCGGTGCAACAAACGCTTAGGCCTTCAACGGGACCAAACGTGGGGCAATCATATTTTCGGGGCGCAGGATGTCGTCGAGCATGGCGTCGTCGAGCAAGCCTTCTTCGCGCACCAGTTCCAGCACGCCGCGGCCGCTTTCAAGGGCGATCCGCGCGATGCGGGTGGCGTTTTCATAGCCGATGTACGGGTTCAGGGCGGTCACCAGGCCGATGGAGTGTTCCACCAGCTCACGGCAGCGCGCTTCGTTGGCGGTGATGCCTACGATGCAGTGTTCGCGCAGCATGTCCATGGCGCGTTGCAGCAGGCGGATCGAGTCGAAGATCTTGAAGGCGATCAGCGGCTCCATCACGTTCAACTGCAGTTGGCCGCCTTCGGCTGCCATGGTCAGGGCCAGGTCGTTACCGATGACCTGGAACGCTACCTGGTTGACGGCTTCCGGAATCACCGGGTTGACCTTGCCGGGCATGATCGAGCTGCCTGGCTGACGCGCCGGCAGGTTGATCTCGTTGATTCCGGTGCGTGGGCCGCTGGACAGCAGGCGCAGGTCGTTGCAGATCTTCGACAGTTTCACCGCGGTACGCTTGAGCATGCCGGAGAACAGCACGAAGGCGCCCATGTCGGAGGTGGCTTCGATCAGGTCGGCCGCCGGTACCAGCGGCTGGCCGCTGATGGTGGCCAGGCGTTGTACGGCCAGGGCCTGGTAACGCGGGTCGGCGTTGATGCCGGTGCCGATGGCGGTGCCGCCCAGGTTTACTTCGGTGAGCAGCTCCGGCGCCAGGGTTTTGAGGCGTGCCAGGTCTTCGCTCAGGGTGGTGGCGAAGGCGCGGAATTCCTGGCCGAGGGTCATCGGCACGGCATCCTGCAATTGGGTGCGGCCCATTTTCAGCACATGGCCGAACTCGACGCCCTTGGCGGCGAAGGCCTGGATCAGGCTGTCGAGGCTGGCCAGCAGCGCGTCATGGCCCAGCAGCAGACCCAGGCGGATCGCGGTCGGATAGGCGTCGTTGGTCGACTGCGCCATGTTCACGTCGTTGTTGGGGTGCAGGTACTGGTATTCGCCCTTCTGGTGGCCCATGGCCTCCAGCGCGATGTTGGCGATGACTTCGTTGGCATTCATGTTGGTTGAAGTGCCGGCGCCGCCTTGAATCATGTCCACCACGAACTCTTCGTGGAAATCGCCGCGGATCAGGCGGGCACAGGCTTCGCTGATGGCAGCGTGCTTGGCTTCGCTGAGCTGGCCCAACTCGCGGTTGGCGTCAGCCGCCGCTTGCTTGACCATGGCCAGGCCGACCACCAATTTCGGGTAATGCGAAATCGGAACGCCCGAGAGGCGAAAGTTATTCACCGCTCGCAGGGTCTGGATGCCGTAATACGCTTGGGCAGGTACTTCGAGTACGCCAAGCAGGTCTTTTTCTGTGCGGAAAGATGCAGCGGAGGACATGACGGAAATCATCTCGATAAGGACCCGGAACTGGCCGGAACGCTGCGAATGCTAGGCGTATGGGAGTTTTTGGGCCAATGCTGTTAAACACTGGCCTATGCACAAACGGCATAATGCAGGTGTGACCCAGCTATGATGGCGGGCGTGCGTGCCAAAATGGTGCGTACCCTTGGGAGGATGTGATGAACCTTGAGAGCAAATGGCTGGAAGACTTCAGCGCCCTGGCGGCCACGCGCAGCTTTTCCCAGGCGGCGGAGCGGCGTTTTGTCACCCAGCCGGCGTTCAGCCGACGCATCCGCAGCCTCGAAGCCGCGTTGGGCCTGACGTTGGTCAACCGCTCGCGTACACCGGTGGAGTTGACCGCAGCGGGGCAATTGTTCCTGGTCACTGCACGCACCGTGGTCGAACAGCTCGGTGAAGTGCTGCGCCATTTGCATCATCTGGAAGGCGGGCAGGGCGAGGTCATGCAAGTGGCGGCCGCCCACTCCCTGGCGCTGGGCTTCTTCCCCCGTTGGATCGCGCAACTGCGCAACGAAGGTTTGAACATCGCCACGCGGCTGGTCGCCACTAACGTGGGTGACGCCGTGCACGCCTTGCGTGAAGGCGGCTGCGACCTGATGCTGGCGTTCTACGACCCGGATGCGGCCATGCAAATGGACGCCGAGATCTTCCCGTCGCTGCACTTGGGTAACACCGAAATGCTCCCGGTGTGCGCGGCCGATGCCGATGGCAAGCCGCTGTTCGACCTGGAAGGCGAGGGCAGTGTGCCGCTGCTGGCTTATAGCGCGGGTGCGTTCCTGGGCCGCTCGGTGAACCTGTTGCTGCGCCAACGTGCACTGCGCTTTACCACCGTGTATGAAACCGCCATGGCCGACAGCCTCAAGAGCATGGCTTTGGAAGGGCTGGGCATCGCCTGGGTGCCGCAGTTGAGCGTGCGGGCCGAATTGGCCCGTGGCGAGCTGGTGGTGTGCGGTGGGCCGCAATGGCATGTGCCGTTGGAGATCCGCCTGTATCGCTGTGCGTTGGTGCGCAAGGCGAATGTGCGGCTGTTGTGGCGCAAGCTGGAAGGTGGCGCGGCGCAAGGCACTTGAAAACGATGAAGATCAAAATGTGGGAGCGGGCTTGCTCGCGAAAGCGGTGTGTCAGTCAACTCATTTGTGATTGTTACACCGCATTCGCGAGCAAGCCCGCTTCCACAGGATTTTCAGTGTCTGGAACTGACTTTTAAGTCAATAAAACCGCCGCTTTGGCCGGCAAGACAGATGGTCATCCCAGGTGCTGTTTATCTGGATTATTACGGTATACTGCGTGGCCTTCGGCCGGTCCAATCGGCCAAAATTCGTACAACAAGCCACGCTGGATTTCCCGCGTGGCTTGTTGTTTTTTGACGCGCCTGCGGGCGCCCAGAGAGAAGAGGCACGACGATGAGTGCATTGGTTGGCGTGATCATGGGCTCCAAGTCCGATTGGTCCACCCTTAGCCACACCGCCGATATGCTGGAAAAACTCGGCATTCCGTATGAAGTGAAGGTGGTTTCCGCCCACCGCACCCCGGATTTGCTGTTCCAGTATGCCGATGAAGCAGAATCCCGTGGCATCGAGGTGATCATCGCCGGTGCCGGCGGTGCAGCGCACCTGCCGGGCATGTGTGCGGCCAAGACTCACCTGCCGGTGCTCGGCGTGCCGGTGCAGTCGGCCATGCTCTCGGGCGTTGACTCGCTGTTGTCCATCGTGCAGATGCCGGCCGGTATTCCGGTGGCGACGCTCGCGATCGGCAAGGCCGGCGCGATCAACGCAGCCCTGCTGTCCGCCAGCATCCTGGGCGCCAAGCATCCGCAGTTCCACGCGGTGCTGAAGAAATTCCGTGCCGAGCAGACAGACAGCGTGCTGGACAATCCAGACCCACGTATCGCCTGAGGTTATTGATTGATGAAAATCGGTGTGATCGGTGGCGGCCAATTGGGCCGCATGCTGGCTCTGGCGGGTACCCCGCTGGGGATGAACTTCGCTTTCCTCGACCCGGCGCCGGACGCCTGTGCGGCAGCCCTGGGTGAACACTTGCGTGCCGACTACAGCGACCTGGACCACCTACGCCAGCTGGCCGACGAAGTCGACCTGGTGACCTTCGAGTTCGAAAGCGTCCCGGCCGAAACCGTGGCCTTCCTATCGCAGTTCGTGCCGGTGTACCCGAGCGCCGAAGCCCTGCGCATCGCCCGCGACCGCTGGTTCGAAAAAAGCATGTTCAAGGACCTGGGCATTCCGACCCCGGCCTTCGCCGACATCCAGTCCCAGGCGGACCTGGACGCCGCCGTCGCCAGCATCGGCCTGCCGGCCGTGCTCAAGACCCGCACCCTGGGTTATGACGGCAAGGGCCAGAAAGTCCTGCGCAGCGAAGCGGATGTGGCCGGCACCTTTGCCGAGCTGGGCAGCGTGCCCTGCCTGCTGGAAGGCTTCGTGACGTTCACCGGCGAGGTGTCATTGATCGCCGTGCGCGCCCGTGATGGCGAGATCCGTTTTTACCCGTTGGTGCACAACACCCACGTCAACGGCATTCTCAAGCTGTCCGTGGCCAGCAGCGATCATCCGCTGCAGGCGCTGGCGCAAGACTATTCCAGCCGCGTGCTCAAGCAGCTGGATTATGTCGGTGTGATGGCATTCGAGTTCTTCGAAGTCGACGGCGGCCTCAAGGCCAATGAAATCGCCCCGCGCGTGCACAACTCCGGGCACTGGACCACCGAAGGCGCCGAATGCAGCCAGTTCGAGAATCACCTGCGCGCCGTCGCCGGCCTGCCGCTGGGTTCCACGGCCAAGATCGGCGAGAGCGCCATGCTCAACTTCATCGGCTCGGTGCCGCCGGTTGAGCGGGTAGTCGCGATCGAGGACTGCCATCTGCATCACTACGGCAAGGCCTTCAAGGCCGGGCGCAAGGTTGGCCACGCCAACCTGCGATGCAAGGACCGTGCGACCCTGCAGGCACAGATCCTCAAGGTCGAGGCTTTGCTCGCCGAGCAATAAGCCCGGAAACGGCGGGAACCATTCGGCGCCTGTTATCCTCTGATTGCAGGATGCCAAAGCCTGACTAGGCTTTGGCATAGTTCACTTCAATCAGAGGGAAATGCCATGGGTATCATCGGAACCATCTTCATCGGCTTGATCGTCGGTCTGCTCGCGCGTTTCCTCAAGCCAGGCGACGACAGCATGGGCTGGATCATGACCATCCTGCTGGGTATCGCCGGCTCCCTGGCCGCGACCTACGGTGGTCAGGCGCTGGGTATCTACCAGGCGGGCCAAGGCGCGGGCTTCCTCGGTGCCTTGGTGGGCGCGATCGTGCTGCTGGTGATCTACGGCCTGATCAAAAGAAAATAATCAACCGACAAAGTCCTCTGCGCTGCGCAGGCGCAGAGGACTAGAATGTTCGGCACCCGTACTTGCCGAGTTTCTTCATGCGCCGTCTTCTGTTGACTCTCCTCTTGCTGGGCCCTGGCCTGGCGCACGCCGGCGAATTGCCGGAAACCGACTGGCTCGACCTGATGCCGCTGTCGGATCAAAAAGCCCTCGAAGCCATGCCCGAGATCGACCACAATTCCCCCGAAGCCCAGGGCACCTTTACCGATAAAGGTGGCTTGAAGCAGAGCAAGGGCTTGCCGGCGGTGATGTATTCCACCAAGACCGTGGCGGCCATGAACGGCAAGGACATCCGCATCGGCGGCTATCCGGTGCCGTTGGAAACCGACGCCAAGGGACGCAGCACGCTGTTCTTCCTAGTGCCCTATCCGGGTGCATGTATCCACGTGCCGCCCCCGCCGCCGAACCAGTTGGTGCTGGTGCGTTATCCCAAGGGGTTGAAGCTCGATGATATCTACACGCCGTTGTGGGTCACTGGCACGCTCAAGGTCGAGAAGGTGAATAACGATTTGGCCGATGCAGCCTATGCGTTGGATGCGGGGAAGGTGAGGGTCGTAAAGGAATCTGATCTCTAAGCTGCAACACCGGCCAATGTGGGAGCTGGCTTGCCTGCGATAGCATCACCTCGGTGCAACTGACGCACCGAGTCGCCTGTATCGCAGCGGTGCCGCGGTCCGACAAGCCAGCTCCCACATTTTGATCGGCGTCTACAGGGCAATAGCGCTGATGCTCACGCCCAGGGTGTGGCTTTCGCCGGGCGCCAGGCTTACCGCATCATCCAGCACATTCGCCGTCTCGATGCACAGCATGCCCCGCCAGCCCTCATCGGCCATGTCGTCAAGCGCCTTGGCACGTTCAGTCCAGGGATTCCAGATCACGGTCGACTTCGAACCCTCGGCGGTGAGCTGAATTCGGCGTCGCCAATCTTTATCGACAATAGTCAGCTGGGCTGGGGTGTCGAGGTAAATGCGGTCAGTCTCGGCGGTGAAGTGCAGCAGGCCGGACTGCTGCTTCTGCGTCCAGCCATCAGCCGTATCGATATACGTCGCCCCGTCCAGGCCTTCGACCTGCACGTTGCGCACATCGCTCACGGCGAAGTAGGTGTGCAGCGCCTGACTGAAGGTGACAGTGTCAGTGCCATGGTTATGGCTGGTCAGCCGGATATGCAGCTGGTCGTCCAGCAACAGACTAAGTTTCAGGCTCACCAGATGGGGCCAGCCCGGAAAACCGCCTGCAGGCACCGGCAACACCAGATCGACGCGCAATGCTTCGCCTTCAAATTCGGTTGCTGCCAACTCCCAAAGTGCCGTGCGCGCAAAGCCATGAGCGCCGGCCGGCTGATCGCTCTGGCGCATCGACTTGACGCTTTGCGGGTTGCGGTCAAAAACGCCAAACCAAGGCCAGCACAGTGGCACGCCGGTACGAATGCCTTTGCCTTTCTTGAATACCGCTGCCGGGTTCGGCCAGATCAGCGGCTGCTCGCTGTCGCGCTGGTAACTGAAGATGTGCGCGCCCTGCTGGGCCACCCTCAGTTCGGCGCCGTTGTGGCGGATGCGCCAGCAGTCCAGCTCGTCGATTTTCAGGCTTTCAACGTAAGGCGTAGGCATAGCGACACTCTTCAATGGCGGGCAATGGGGCAATTGACCATCAAAACCCGGCGATGTTTAACGCGCGCGCGACGGAACCGAGCGGGTGCGCCCGCTGCCGTCGATGGCGACGAACACGAACACCGCCTCGGTGACCTTGCGCCATTCGCTGGACAGCGGGTCGTCGCTCCACACTTCGACCATCATCTGGATCGAGCTGCGGCCGATTTCCAGGGCCTGGGTATAAAAGGAGAGCTGCGCGCCCACGGCGACCGGCACCAGGAATGCCATGCGATCAATAGCCACGGTGGCCACGCGCCCACCTGCAACCTTGCTGGCCATGGCGGTACCGGCCAGGTCCATTTGCGCGACCAGCCAGCCGCCGAAAATATCGCCAAAACCGTTGGTTTCACGCGGCAGCGCGGTGATTTGCAAGGCGAGATCGCCTTGCGGGATAGGATCTTCTTGTTCGAGTTCGATCATGCCGAGGGCCTCTGACCCGTAACGCTTCATGGGTATTTCAAGTGGATAGCCGTCTTCGAAAAAAACGTTTCAGCACCAACATACACCGCGTGATGCGTTTCTCGTAAGGCGTACTAAGGGGAAACTCTGCCAAATCGGCTGGATGGCGCCCAACGACGTTTTGGCACAGCAGCCCCTCAAGACAGCGGGTCTTGCGCTTGCAAGGGCCGAGTATATCGAGACCCTGTCGCCACGACGACCTCTAGGCGCTCATTTGGTCGGCAATTAGCCGCTGTACGGGGGCTTTTTGCCGCAACTGTGCTTCTGATGTGCTTTTCCGGGCGATTTGCTATCTTGCCGAACCCGATCCGGCCCGGCCAACACCTCGGGCTTGCCGTCCTGACTAATAAGAGAAGCCTTGCCATGTCCTCCGTGCCCGCAAGCAGTGCGCAACCTTCGCGCCCGCTGACCCGCAACGACTACAAAACCCTGTCGCTGTCTGCCTTGGGCGGGGCGCTGGAGTTTTATGATTTCATCATTTTCGTGTTTTTTGCCACCGTGGTCGGGAAACTCTTTTTCCCGGTCGACATGCCCGAGTGGCTGCGCATGATGCAGACCTTCGGCATCTTCGCCGCAGGCTACCTGGCGCGCCCCCTGGGCGGCATCATCATGGCGCACTTCGGTGACCTGCTGGGCCGCAAGAAAATGTTCACCCTGAGCATCTTCATGATGGCCGTGCCGACCCTGATCATGGGCCTGCTGCCAACCTACGCACAAATCGGCCTGTGGGCGCCGGTCCTGCTGCTGCTGATGCGCATCATCCAGGGCGCGGCGATTGGCGGTGAGGTGCCGGGTGCCTGGGTATTTGTCTCTGAACACGTGCCACCACGCCATATCGGCTACGCCTGCGGCACACTGACCAGCGGTCTCACCGCCGGCATCCTGCTGGGTTCGCTGGTGGCCACCGCGATCAACACGCTGTATAGCCCGGAGCAGGTGTCGGATTACGCCTGGCGCATCCCGTTCCTGCTCGGCGGCGTGTTCGGCCTGCTGTCGGTGTACCTGCGCCGCTGGCTGCACGAAACGCCGATCTTCGCCGAGATGCAGCAGCGCAAGGCCCTGGCCGCCGAGTTGCCCTTGCGCGCCGTACTGCGCGACCACCGTGGCGCCATCGTCTTGTCGATGCTGCTGACCTGGCTGCTGTCGGCCGGCGTGGTGGTGGTCATCCTGATGACCCCGACCGTACTGCAGACCATTTACCACTTCAGCCCGACCGTTGCGCTGCAGGCCAACAGCCTGGCCATCGTCACCTTGAGCCTGGGCTGCATCGCCTCCGGCGCTTTGGCTGACCGCTTCGGTGCCGGCCGTGTGCTCATCTGCGGTTGTGCGCTGTTGCTGGCAACTTCCTGGACGCTGTATCACAGCCTGATGGCCCACCCGGACTGGCTGTTCCCGCTATACGCCCTGACCGGCTTGTTTGTAGGCGTCATCGGGGTAGTGCCCTACGTGATGGTCAAAGCGTTCCCGCCCGTGGTGCGTTTCAGTGGCTTGTCGTTCTCCTACAACGTGGCCTACGCCGTGTTCGGCGGGCTGACGCCGCTGGCGGTATCGCTGCTGATGAAGGAAAGCCCGATGGGCCCGTCCTACTACGTCGCCGCCCTGTGTGTGATGGGAATGGTGGTGGGTGGGTATCTGTGGAAGCGAGGGCGTTGAGGTTCAATTAGGCTCTCGCCATTGCGAGAGCCTTGTTGAGCATTCGGGGCCTGGTAATCGGGCACCATGCCAAAGCATATTCTCCAGGGCCTGCGCGGCGACCGATGATGTGATCGTGTGGTGTTCAACCATAAGGTCCAGCAGCCAGAGGGCCCCTCTTACTTGGAGGCCGTCCTTCTGTGCTTGTCGGCGTAATTTTCCATCTCCCGTAAGCAATGGCCTGCCGGTTGTATGGGCCAATAAATAGCAGGACACGTCGGCCATTGAACTGTTGCCATGCTCCCTTTTCAGTTTGAGTAGTTTTTGTACTCCCGCGTCATCAAACGACTCGACCAACAATCCTTGGGATAGTAATTCGTCGTGGGGGAAGTCGGCCAGTTCATAGAGAACAAAATCTGTACAGCAAAGGGTGAAAGGCAATCTGAACATCTGTTCCAGCAGTCCGGCATTTCTGAAGTCGATCCAGATATTCGTGTCGCTGATATAGATCAGGCTCATTCACTCTCCAGTGCCTTCAAGGGTCTTCGCAGTAATTCCGCGGCCCGGGATCTAGTGATCAATTCCTCCGCCAACGCCCAGAACACTAAAGACTCGAAACGTGCTGGCGGTTTGCAGGGTAGGGGTTCGGGCTCAGCCTTACGCCAGCCATTAGTGCTGAATTGAATGGTGAGTAATTTGTAGCCGGTGTCGCCTACCAGGCTAAGATCTTTGAGGCGGCGTAGCGCAGCGTGCATTGATAGCCCGTACTGACGTTTGGCAATGAGCAGTTCCTGGGTATGAATTCTAGAGCGCGGTCGGCTGCCGAAGTCGCGGATAACGGCCTTGGCTGGATAAAGAAACGCTCCAGCGAAACGGTGACAGCAGTTTTCCTTGTCACGCTCAGACATGTCTTCGGGAAGTTGCATCACCCAATGTCCCAACTCGTGAGCGGCAGTGAAACGAATGCGTTCACCTGGACGCTGGGCATTCAAGGCGATCAGTACATGTTCGCCGTCACGGGTAGCTACGCAAGCACCGTCGAAATCATCCGGGCCATCAAGCATCACTACCTTGATGCCATGTTCCTCCAGTTGTTCGGTCAGGTGTGCGATTGGGTTGCCTCCCATGCCCCAATACTCCCGCAGTTGCTCTGCGGCTCGCTCGGCATCTGCAGCGCAGGAAGCCGGCAATAAGTGCATTGGAGTTCTAGCAGTCTGAATATCCAACGGCTCGAAGCATTCCTCAAGGGCAATGTAGCGTTCCAAATGCTCTCGGACCTGTTCCTCGACCTGTACTTGACGGTAATGAGGCATTTTGGCCAGTTTGCGAAACTCCAGCGGGGCGAGGGGCAAGGCTTCAGGGCGAAAAAAATATTCTGGGTTTACTTCCAAGGCCCTGGCCAATTGCAGGAGGCGCTGGGAGTTCGGGACGCTCGATCCTTTTTCATATTTGCTAAGGCCCTGCTTGCTTATGTCGCCCAGACGCTGTGCCAGCGCTTCTAGGGACATGCCGCGCAATAATCTTGCGCGGCGAATTCGGTCATTGATCATGGGAGTTCTCCTTAGGTTGACAAGTTTGTCCATAGTGTTTTATTTGTCAACCTAAGATGAGCCGCATGCGTTGCGTGCCTGGACGCCGGAGTAAGTTAGTGTTCCCGCTTCCGAGCCACAACCCTAAAGACTTGTCGGAAAATTCCAGGCGACGTTGCGGGTAGCCCACTCAGACTATTTCGATGCCAAGGTAAGATCCCTTCCAATGCTGGCCTTTCATCCAACTGTCACATTCCATACATAGAGTAGTCACACGGCCTGCCGATACTTGGCCCGATCCAATTATCCCTATCTGCTAGGAGCAAGGCATGAAACTGAAACGTTTGATGGCGGCAATGACGTTTGTCGCTGCTGGCGTCGCGACCGCCAACGCGGTGGCTGCTGGCGTTGACCCGGCGATCCCGGCTTACGTCAAGACCACTGGTGTGTCGGGCAACTTGTCCAGCGTCGGTTCCGATACCCTGGCAAACCTGATGACCCTGTGGGCCGAGGGTTACAAGAAGGAATACCCGAACGTCAACATTCAGATCCAAGCGGCCGGCTCGGCGACCGCGCCTCCTGCGCTGACCGAAGGCACCTCCAACCTGGGCCCGATGAGCCGCAAGATGAAGGACACCGAACTGGCGGCCTTCGAGCAGAAGTACGGCTACAAGCCAACCGCCATCCCGGTTGCCGTGGATGCCCTGGCTGTATTTGTACACAAGGACAACCCCATCCAGCACCTGACCATGGAGCAGGTCGACGCAATCTTCTCGTCGACGCGTCTGTGCGGCGCCAAGACCGACGTGAAAACCTGGGGCGACCTGGGTGTGACCGGCGACCTGGCCAACAAGCCGGTGCAGTTGTTTGGTCGTAACTCGGTGTCCGGCACCTACGGCTACTTCAAGGAAGAGGCCCTGTGCAAAGGTGACTACAAGCCAAACGTGAACGAACAACCCGGCTCGGCTTCGGTCGTGCAGTCGATCAGCTCGTCGCTGAACGGCATCGGTTACTCGGGCATCGGTTACAAGACCGCCAGCGTGAAAACCGTGGCCCTGGCCAAGAAAGGCAGCACTGACTACATTGAAGACAGTGAAGAAAACGCCCTGAACGGCAAATACCCGCTGTCGCGCTTCCTCTACGTTTACGTCAACAAAGCGCCGAACAAGCCTCTGGCCCCGCTGGAAGCCGAGTTCGTGAAGCTGGTGCTGTCCAAACAGGGCCAGGAAGTTGTAGTCAAAGACGGCTACATCCCGCTGCCCGCCAAAGTCGCCGCCAAGGCCCTGGCTGACTTGGGTCTGAAAGAAGGCAACTAAGCCTGTAATACCCGATGTAAGACCGGGCCCCACAAAGGCCCGGCTTAATCCCATCTTTTTTGTCCGCTGCCAGCCTTGCTTCGCGGCGGATTTGGTGCGTCACCGCATTGTCATCTTTCTGTCATACAGGACCGCTAGGGTGTGCGCATGAATGATCTGGCCAACTCCACCATGACGACGACTTCTCCCCCCAAGCGCATTGATTTCAATACGCCTGAGCTGCAACGCAAGCGCCGCATTCGCGCGCTCAAGGATCGCCTGACCCGTTGGTACGTGCTGGTCGGCGGTCTCGCCGTTCTCGGCGCCATTACCTTGATTTTCTTTTTTCTGGCCTATGTCGTCGCGCCCTTGTTCCAGGGTGCTTCATTGACCAAGGAAGACGCACTGACCCCCGCCTGGATCCAGAACGCCGGCAAGCCGCTGATGATTTCCCTCGAAGAACAGAACCAGGTCGCCATGCGGGTTTCCGACAAGGGCCAGGCGCTGTTCTTTAATCTGGAGACTGGCGCCGAGCTCAAACGCGTCGACCTGCCGCTTCCGGCCGGGACCAGCGTCGCGTCCATCGGTGAAGACCAGCCCGGCAGCCCGCTGGTGATCCTTGGATTGTCCAATGGCCAGTCCATGGTGTTCCGCCACACCTATAAGGTGTCTTACCCCGACGGCAAGAAGACCATCAGCCCGGCGATCGAATACCCTTACGGCGAAACCCCGATCGTCCTGGATGACGCGGGTCGCCCGCTGGAACATGTAGCGCTCAACGCCACGGATACCACGCTGGTGATCGCAGGTTCGGCGGGTTCGTATTTGAACGTGCTGTCCCTGAGCCGCGAAGAAAACATGATGACCGGCGAAGTCACCAGCGAGCAGAAGCGTATCGAGCTGCCGCAAATGACCGAACCGGTGAAGGCGATCTTCATCGACCCACGCCAGCAATGGCTGTACGTGATCAACGGCCGCGCCCTTGCCGACGTCTTCAGCCTGCGCGACAAAAGCCTCAACGGTCGCTACAAACTGCTGGACGATGCCAACGCTGAAATCACTGCCAGCACCCAGCTGGTGGGCGGTATTTCGCTGATCATCGGCAACTCCAAAGGCGGCCTGGCCCAATGGTTCATGGCCCGCGACCCGGATGGGGAGCAGCGTTTCAAGCAGATCCGCACGTTCCAGATGGGCACCACGCCGATCATCGAAATTGCCGCCGAAGAGCGCCGCAAGGGCTTTACCGCCCTCGACGCTTCCGGCCAGTTCGGTGTGTTCCACAGCACCGCGCACCGCACCCTGCTGGTCGACCCGGTCGTCGACGGCCAAGGCGTGTTCGGCCTGTCGCCGCGCGCGAACCGCGTCATCGTGGAGGCCGGTGGCAAACTGCAACCGTTGCTGCTGGACAACCCGCACCCGGAGGTCTCCTGGAGCGCGTTGTGGAGCAAGGTCTGGTACGAAAACTACGACGAGCCTAAATACGTCTGGCAGTCGACCGCGGCCAACACCGATTTCGAACCCAAGATGAGCCTGGCCCCGCTGACCTTCGGTACCTTGAAGGCCGCGTTCTACGCCATGCTGCTGGCCGCGCCATTGGCGGTTGCCGCTGCAATCTATACCGCCTACTTCATGGCCCCCAGCCTGCGCCGCAAGGTCAAGCCGGTGATCGAACTGATGGAAGCCATGCCGACCGTGATCCTCGGCTTCTTCGCCGGCCTGTTCCTGGCGCCGTATGTGGAAGGGCATTTACCGGGGATTTTCAGCCTGTTGATGTTGTTGCCGATTGGCATTCTGGTGGCCGGTTTTGTCTTCAGCCGCCTGCCTGAGTCAATCCGCCTGCGGGTTCCCGATGGCTGGGAAAGCGCGATCCTGATCCCGGTGATCCTGTTTGTCGGTTGGCTCTCGCTGTACATGAGCCCCTACCTGGAGACCTGGTTCTTCGGCGGCGACATGCGCATGTGGATTTCCCACGACCTTGGCATTACCTACGACCAGCGCAACGCCCTGGTGGTCGGTCTGGCCATGGGGTTTGCGGTGATCCCGAACATTTACTCCATTGCCGAAGACGCCGTATTCAGCGTGCCGCGCGGCCTGACCCTGGGCTCCCTGGCCCTGGGTGCCACGCCCTGGCAGACCATGACTCGCGTGGTGATCCTGACCGCCAGCCCGGGCATCTTCTCGGCGCTGATGATCGGCATGGGCCGCGCTGTCGGCGAGACCATGATCGTGCTGATGGCCACCGGCAACACCCCGGTAATGGAGATGAACCTCTTCGAAGGCCTGCGCACACTCGCGGCCAACGTTGCGGTGGAAATGCCCGAGTCGGAAGTCGGCGGCAGTCATTACCGCGTGCTGTTCCTCTCGGCGCTGGTGCTGCTGTTGTTCACCTTCATCATGAACACCCTCGCCGAGCTGATCCGTCAGCGTCTGCGCAAGAAATACTCGTCGCTTTAAGAAAGGTAGAAGTCTGTGAAACAGAACTCCCTGAATGGATGGTTCAAGAGCGGCGCCCCCGGCGTCTGGATCAGCGGTGGCGCGGTGTCCATCGCGGTCATCATGACCATTGGTTTGCTGGCGGTGATTGCGGTGCGCGGTCTGGGCCACTTCTGGCCGGCCGACCTGATCCAGGCCAACTACAACGTACCGGGCCAGGCCAACCATATCGTCATCGGCGAAGTGGTGCAGAAGGAAGAAGTGCCGCGCGAGCGCCTGAAAAGCGCCGGTTTGCCGGTACCCGACGCGGGCCCGGAATTCATGACCCGTGAGCTGATCAAGGTCGGCAACCGTGACCTGAACGGCAACGACTTCACCTGGATCGTCGGCGAGTGGTTGAAGGACCAGGCCACGCCGAAAAGCCTGATGACCATCGAGCGGCGTGAGTGGGGCAACTTCTACGGCACGCTGGTCAACGTCAAGCAGGATGGCAAGGTCATCGCCGAAGGCGAAGCCGCATGGCCCGAGCTGCAAGCCCGTGTCGAGCGTGTGAACGCGCTGGCCGCCCAGCTCAAGACCCTTGAAAAGTCCGATATCGGCGCGATCAACGCCGGGCTCGAACGCATCCGCCTGCACGGTCGCAAACTGGAGCTGGAGGGCAAGCTTGACGCCACCGCCCAGGCCGACATGGACGCTGACCGCGCCGAATTGAACGCCCGCTACCAGGATATCGAAGCGCGCCTGGCCGACCTGCACGCCCAGTTCAACCGCGACGCGCTGACCGCCCGCGACGGCAACGGCAAGGAAGTGGAAATCGGCATTGGCAAAGTGGTGCACGCCTACCAGCCGAACGCCATGGGCACGATGACCAAGATCGGCTTCTACTTCAGCAAGGTCTGGGAATTCCTCAGCGATGACCCACGGGAAGCCAACACCGAAGGCGGGATTTTCCCGGCCATCTTCGGCACCGTGATGATGACCCTGATCATGGCGATGATCGTAACCCCGTTCGGCGTGCTGGCGGCCGTGTACCTGCGTGAGTACGCCAAGCAGAACACCCTGACCCGCATCATCCGCATCGCCGTGAACAACCTGGCCGGCGTACCGGCCATCGTCTACGGCGTGTTCGGCCTGGGTTTCTTCGTGTATGTATTGGGTGGCTCGGTCGACCGCCTGTTCTTCGCCGAAGCCCTGCCGGCCCCGACCTTTGGTACGCCGGGCCTGCTGTGGGCCTCGCTGACCCTGGCGCTGCTGGCGGTGCCGGTGGTGATCGTGGCCACCGAAGAAGGCCTGGCGCGGATTCCGCGTACCGTGCGCGAAGGCTCCCTGGCTCTGGGCGCGACCAAGGCGGAAACGCTGTGGAAGATCGTGTTGCCGATGGCCAGCCCGGCGATGATGACCGGCATGATCCTCGCCGTGGCCCGCGCCGCCGGCGAAGTGGCGCCGCTGATGCTGGTAGGCGTGGTGAAGTTGGCGCCGTCGCTGCCGCTGGACGGCAACTACCCGTACCTGCACCTGGACCAGAAGATCATGCACCTGGGCTTCCATATTTATGACGTGGGTTTCCAGAGCCCCAACGTCGAAGCCGCACGGCCACTGGTGTACGCCACTGCGCTGCTGCTGGTGATGGTGATTGCCACGCTCAACCTGTCGGCGGTGTGGATACGTAACCACCTGCGCGAGAAGTACAAGGCGCTGGACAGTTAATTGAAGTGAGCGCGGACTCAATGTGGGAGCGGGCTTGCTCGCGAATGCGGTGTGTCATTCAACACACCTGGCGACTGAAACGACGCCTTCGCGAGCAAGCCCGCTCCCACACAACGAATTGGTAGCACAGGGAGCATCCCATGCAACACGAAAACCAACCCCACGGCATCAACATGTCTGCCCTGGGTCGCGACAAGCAGAGCCTGAGCCTGGCCCAGGAAACCGTGGCCATCGAAGTGCCGGGCCTGAGCCTCTATTACGGCGACAAGCAGGCGCTGTTCGACGTCAGCATGAACATCCCCAAGCAGCGCGTGACGGCCTTCATCGGCCCGTCCGGCTGCGGCAAGTCCACGCTGCTGCGCACCTTCAACCGCATGAACGACCTGGTTGACGGTTGCCGCGTGGACGGTGCCATCAACCTCTACGGCACCAACATCTACCGCAAGGGCGAGGACGTGGCCGAGCTGCGTCGCCGCGTGGGCATGGTGTTCCAGAAACCCAACCCGTTTCCCAAGACCATCTACGAAAACGTGGTCTACGGCCTGCGCATTCAGGGCATCAACAAAAAGCGCATCCTGGATGAAGCCGTCGAGTGGGCCTTGAAAGGCGCGGCGCTGTGGGACGAGGTCAAGGACCGCCTGCACGAATCGGCGCTCGGCCTGTCCGGCGGCCAGCAGCAGCGCCTGGTCATCGCGCGCACCATCGCGGTGGAACCGGAAGTGTTGCTGCTCGATGAACCCTGCTCGGCACTCGACCCGATTTCGACGCTGAAAGTCGAAGAGCTGATCTACGAACTCAAGTCCAAGTTCACCATCGTCATCGTGACCCACAACATGCAGCAGGCGGCGCGGGTTTCCGACTACACCGCGTTCATGTACATGGGCAAGCTGGTGGAGTTCGGCGACACCGATACCCTGTTCACCAATCCGGCGAAGAAGCAGACCGAAGACTACATCACCGGTCGCTACGGCTAGGACGCCGTGGTTCTGATTGCATTGACGCTGCGGTTCTCCGCACCCTACCGGACGCTCCAAGGACGCCAACATGATTAGCAAAGAAGGCCTTACCCACCACATCTCCGCGCAGTTCAACGCCGAGCTTGAGGAAGTGCGCAGCCACCTCCTGGCAATGGGCGGTCTGGTGGAAAAGCAAGTCAATGACGCGGTGACTGCGCTGATCGAGGCCGACTCGGGGCTGGCCCAGCAGGTGCGCGAGATCGACGACCAGATCAACCAGATGGAACGCAACATCGACGAAGAATGCCTGCGCATTCTTGCCCGTCGCCAACCGGCGGCGTCCGACCTGCGTTTGATCATCAGCATCTCCAAGTCGGTGATCGATCTGGAGCGCATCGGCGACGAAGCGACCAAGATCGCTCGCCGCGCCATCCAGCTGTGCGAAGAGGGCGAAGCGCCGCGCGGCTACGTGGAAGTGCGGCATATCGGCGACCAGGTGCGCAACATGGTGCGCGACGCCCTCGACGCATTTGCGCGCTTTGACGCTGAACTCGCGCTGTCGGTGGCCCAGTACGACAAAGTCATCGACCGCGAATACAAGACTGCCCTGCGTGAGCTGGCTACCTACATGATGGAAGACCCGCGCTCTATCTCGCGGGTCTTGAGCATTATCTGGGTGCTGCGCTCGTTGGAGCGTATCGGCGACCATGCGCGCAATATCTCGGAGCTGGTAATCTACCTGGTACGCGGAACCGACGTACGGCACATGGGCCTCAAGCGCATGAAGGCCGAAGTTGAGGGTTCAGTCGATCAAATACCTAATGTTCCGGGCGAAACTGACGATAAGTAAGGTTGCCCGAGAAATTAACGCCCGGCCTTTGGTCGGGCGTTTTCGTTTGCGGCGATGAATTTTTTTGCACGGCAGGGACAATAAGTTCTGCTGTGACTACCGAGTTTTGGCAAAATGCCATCAGTCAGGCGTGTTGCGTGCCGAAGTGTTAATAGGATGAAGGGTTGATGAGTAAAGTCAGTGTATTGGTGGTGGATGACGCCTCGTTTATCCGCGATCTGGTGAAGAAGTGCCTGCGCAACTACTTCCCGGGGATCAAGCTTGAAGATGCGGTAAACGGCAAAAAGGCCCAGGCCATCCTGATGCGCGAGACCTTCGACCTGGTGTTGTGCGACTGGGAAATGCCGGAGATGTCGGGCCTTGAACTGCTGACCTGGTGCCGCGAGCAGCCGCACCTCAAAGCCATGCCTTTCGTGATGGTGACCAGCCGTGGCGACAAGGAAAACGTGGTCCAGGCCATCCAGGCCGGCGTTTCCGGTTACGTCAGCAAGCCGTTCACCAACGAACAGTTGTTGAGCAAGGTCAAGCAGGCCCTGCACAAGATCGGCCGCCTCGACGCGCTGGTTGCCAGCGCACCGACCAAAATGAACTCGGCTTTCGGCAACGATTCCCTGAGCGCTCTGACCGGCGGCAAGCCCGAAGCGGTCAAGTCGGCGCCTGTGGCGGCGGCTCCCGCGCCGAGTCGAGGCCTGCTCAATAGCCCTTCGCTTCAGGCGCCTGCCGCTGCGTCCCCGGCCGGCGGTCGGGGCCAAGGCCAACTGCGCCTGTCCAGCGGCACCCAGCAATGCGTGATCAAAGCGCTGAGCATCAAGGAAGCGCTGCTGGTGGTGCGTCGTGGCGAGATCCTGCCCCAGGTGCTGGAAAGCGCCGTACTCGACCTGGAGCAAGGCGACAACGCCGAAGTGGCCCGTCTCAACGGCTACCTGCACGCCATCGTCGCCTTCGAACCCAAGCCCGACAGCGACTGGCTGCAACTGACCTTCCGGTTTATCGACCAGGACGCACAGAAGCTCGACTACATCTCCCGCCTGATCGCACGCGGCACCGCGCAGAAGCATTTTGTGCCGGGTGCTTGATTCTGGAGTAACCACTAACCCCTGCGGGCTTGCCCGCCATAGCCATAGGTATCTACACATCTTTTTTGAGGGCGTGCGAGCATCTGTAGTGAGCGGGCTTGTCCCGCGCTGGGCTGCGAAGCGGCCCCAGACCAGGCGACTTGGATTTATCTGGGACTCGACGGCGTCTTTATTGGGGCGGCTTCGCCACCCAGCGCGGGACAAGCCCGCTCACTACAAAGTTGTGTAGATACCTATGCCGCGATAGCGGTGTACCAGATACATGATCTGTGCGTAACACCCTGTCATCGCAGGCAAGCCAGCTCCCACAGTTGATATCAGCGCTCTATACAAAGTTGTCATGATCCCTTGCTAACCTGCCGCTCAGTCGTCCCGGCAGGTTCACGCCATGCTCATGCGCTTTTTGCTGTGCTGCGGGCTGGCCACGGTCGCCACGTCGACCCAGGCCATGACCCTCTACAAATCCACCGATGCCAATGGCGTGGTGTTTTTCAGCGACCGGCAAACCCCCGGTGCCCAGGCGTTTGTGATCCCGGAGCGCCGTGCCGAGCGGGTGAAGCCTGCGGTGCGCCTGGTGCCTGAACGCCGTTATCCACAGCAAGCCTACCGTTATCCCTTGCCTTGGCGTGGCGGCCCGTTCCGCCTGACCCAAGGCCCCAACGGCAGCTTCAGCCATACCGACGCCAAGAGCCGCTACGCCATGGACATTGCCATGCCCGAAGGCACGCCGATCATTGCGGCACGCAGCGGTGTGGTGGTCAGGACCGAAAACGCACAGGCCGGGCGGGGCAGTGATGCGTCGGGGAATTTCGTCAGGGTGCGTCACAATGACGGCACCGAGGGCGTGTACCTGCACCTCAAGCAAGGCTCGGTGAGCGTCCGGGCAGGGCAGCGCGTGGCGATGGGAAGCCCACTGGCGTTGTCGGGCAATACCGGCAACAGCAGCGGGCCGCACCTGCACTTTGTGGTGCAGCAGAGCACCGAGGCCGGGCTGGTGTCGATCCCTTACGAGTTCAACCAGCCGGTCGGCACATTGCCCAATTTTGCATTGGGCAATTAACGGTCAGTCCAGCAGCAGGACCTTGGCCAGCACGATCTTCGGCCCTTTCATCTTCTTGATGATGATGCGCAAGCCTTCCACTTCCAGCACTTCTTCCTCTTCCGGCACCCGCTTGAGGGTGTCGTAGATCAGCCCGGCCAGGGTTTCGGCTTCGATGTGGTCCAGGTCGACACCCAACAGGCGTTCAACCTTGAACAGCGGCGTATCGCCGCGCACCAGCAGCTTGCCCGGCTGATAGGCCAGGATGCCGCGCTCGGCCTTGCGGTGTTCGTCCTGGATATCACCGACCAGCACTTCCAGCACGTCTTCCATGGTGAGGTAGCCGATGATCTTGCCGTCGGCTTCTTCCACCAGGGCGAAGTGCGCGCCGCCTTTGCGGAACTGTTCCAGCAACTGCGACAACGGCATATGCCGCGACACGCGTTCCAGCGGGCGGGTCAATTCGGCCAGGTTGAACGACTCGGGAATGTGGTCCAGGGCCGCCAGCTCCAGCAGCAGGTCCTTGATGTGCAACAGGCCCACGAATTCATTGCGCACCGCGTCGTACACCGGGTAACGGCTGAATTTGTGGCGGCGGAACAGTGCGAGGATTTCCTTGAGCGGAGCATTGAAGTCCAGGGTGACCAGATCTTCCCGCGAATTGGCCCAGTCCACCACTTCCAGCTCGCCCATTTCCACGGCGGAGGCCAGTACGCGCATGCCTTGGTCGCTGGGGTCCTGGCCACGGCTGGAGTGCAGGATCAGCTTGAGCTCTTCGCGGCTGTAATGGTGCTCGTGATGCGGGCCAGGCTCGCCTTGGCCGGCGATGCGCAGGATAGCGTTGGCGCTGGCATTGAGCAGGTAGATCGCCGGGTACATGGCCCAGTAGAACAGGTACAGCGGCACCGCCGTCCACAGCGACAGCAGCTCGGGCTTGCGAATGGCCCAGGATTTGGGCGCCAGCTCACCGACCACGATGTGCAGGTAGGAAATCACGAAGAAGGCGGCAAAGAACGACACGCCCTTGATCACTTCGGGCGATTCAACGCCCATCGCGCCCAGCAGCGGCTCGAGGATATGCGCAAACGCCGGTTCACCGACCCAGCCCAGGCCCAGGGAGGCCAGGGTGATACCCAGCTGGCAGGCCGACAGGTAGGCGTCGAGCTGGCTGTGTACGGTCCGCAGGATCTGCCCGCGCCAGCCATTGGTGTGGGCGATGGCCTCGACCCGAGTCGAGCGCAGTTTGACCATGGCAAATTCCGCCGCAACGAAGAAACCGTTGAGCAGTACCAGGACCAATGCAAAAAGGATCATGCCAAAGTCGGCGAAGAGCGTAGCGAGGGTGATACCAGGGGAAGGGTCCATGATGGGGTTTTGCAGGTTCCGTGTGTTCAATAAAGGGGACGGGTGGGCCTGGAAGGCAGGCGCAAGTCGGCCAATGTAGCGGCTGACGGGGCGCTTGCCTAGTGTCTGCTGCCGGGCGGGGCGTGGAATACGGTCTTCGAAATGCAGTAGAGCTAATGTGGGAGCGGGCTTGCTCGCGAATGCGGTGGGTCAGCTATGCATGTGTTGGCTGATCCACCGCCTTCGCGAGCAAGCCCGCTCCCACATTGGATTCGTGTTGTGCTCGGGTTATTTATCGCTCTCGGTTACCCGAAAACGCGTCATCTGGGCTGGCGGAAAATGGCAGGTAAACGTACTGCCATGCCCCAGCACGCTGCTGATTTCCAGGCGTGCACGGTGGCGCAACAGCACATGCTTGACGATCGCAAGGCCCAGCCCGGTGCCGCCGGTGTTGGAGTTGCGGCTGGAATCTACGCGGTAGAACCGTTCGGTCAGGCGTGGCAGGTGCTTGGCATCGATGCCGATGCCGGAATCCTGCACGCTCAAGTGTGCGCCCTGTTCGTCGGCCCACCAGCGGATGCGGATATTGCCTTTGTCCTGGGTGTATTTCACGGCGTTGAACACCAGGTTGGAAAACGCACTGCGCAACTCACCTTCGCTGCCTTTGAGCAGTACGGCCGGGTCGGCTTCCAGGCTGATCTGCTGCTCGCGCTGGCCGGACAAGGCCAGGGCATCGTTCTTGATGGTCTGCAGCAGGCTCTGCACGGCCACGGGATGGTTGTCCGACGGGTAATCGGTCGCTTCCAGCTTGGCCAACAGCAGCAGGTCGTTAAGCAGCGTTTGCATGCGTGAACCTTGTTGCTGCATCTGCTGCAGGGCACGGCTCCAGCGCGGGTTGATCTCGTCGACGTTATCCAGCAGCGTTTCCAGGTAACCGCAGATCACCGTCAGTGGTGTGCGCAGTTCATGGGAGACATTGGCGACGAAGTCTTTACGCATCTGTTCCAGCTGGTGGATGCGGGTGACGTCGCGCACCAGCATTAAGTGTTCGTTGTTGCCGTAGCGCGTCAGGTACAACTGGATGCGTACGCGGTCATTGGTGGGCGAGGGGATTTCCAAGGCTTCTTCGTAGTTATCCTGCTCGAAGTACTCCTTGAAGCGCGGGTGGCGCACCAGGTTGGTCACCGGCTGGCCGCTGTCCTGGGGCGTCTTGAGGCCCAGCAGGGTCTCGGCGGCGCGGTTCCACCATTCCAGGTTGCCGTCGCTGTCGAGCATGATCACCGCGTCCTTGAGCGCGGCGGTGGATTCCTGCACCCGGTCGATCACCGCTTGCAGGCGCCCGCGCACCCGTTGGTCGCGGCGTTGCAGGTGGTAGATGCTGTCGAACACTTCGCCCCACAGGCCATAGCCATCGGGCGGCGCTTCGTCGGGTTTGTGCTGGCGCAGCCATTCATGCAGCCGCAGCAATTGCTTGAGGGTCCAACCCAGGTACAAGCCAATGCCGACCGCCAGGCTCCAGCCGTAATAACCGCTGACCAGGCCCACCAACAGGCAGCCGGTGATCAGCAAAAGCATGTGGCGGATCAGGGTGCCGTGCCAGTTTTGATTCACTTGAACATGCGTCCTTGTCAGCTGTTAAGTCAGGCGCTTACGTGCACAAATCGGCTGGCTCAGCCTTTGGTGGAAAACCGATAACCGGTGCCGCGCACGGTTTGTACCAGATTCTCATAGGCCTCGCCCAAGGCTTTGCGCAGGCGGCGGATATGCACGTCCACGGTACGTTCTTCCACGTACACGTTGCCGCCCCACACTTGGTCGAGCAGCTGGCCACGGGTGTAGGCGCGTTCCTGGTGGGTCATGAAAAATTGCAGCAAGCGATATTCGGTAGGGCCCATCTCGGCGGGTGTGCCGTCGATGGTCACGCGGTGGCTGATCGGGTCCAGCAGCAGGCCGCCGACTTCGATGGGTGCTTCGCCATCGGTCGGACCGGCGCGGCGCAGTACAGCCTTCAGACGAGCGACCAGTTCCCTTGGGGAAAAGGGTTTGGTGATGTAGTCGTCGGCGCCGACTTCCAGGCCCTGGATCTTGTTGTCCTCTTCGCCCTTGGCGGTGAGCATGATGATCGGAATATCTCCGGTCAGCTCGTCACGCTTGAGGCGGCGGGCCAGCTCGATGCCGGAGGTGCCGGGCAGCATCCAGTCCAGCAGGATCAGGTCCGGCTTGCGGTCGACAATGATGGCATGGGCCTGCTGGGAGTTCTCCGCCTCCAGGCAGTCATAGCCGGCCATTTCCAACGCAACGGCGATCATCTCGCGGATGGGCGCTTCGTCGTCAACAATCAGAATGCTCCTGCCAACCATTGCCTGAATCCTCTTGTCATTTAACTGTCTTGCGCCGCATTAGATAACGGAATTATTGCAGTCGTGTGACAGTAATTTAGTCGCTAGAGCATTCTGCGCCTCTCTGGACTACGCTAGGGGTCCGAATCCTGACAACCACAATAGGAAGGTTCCGATGACTTACAGCACGATTTCCTGGAAAGCCCTGCTGGTAATGGCGGCGTTGACGCTGCCAGGCCTGGCGTTCGCGGCGGAGCCGGCGATGACTAAAGACGGGATGCTGGTGGACCACAAGGGCATGACCCTCTACACCTTCGACAAGGACGCCGATGGCAAGTCAGTGTGCAAGGACCAGTGCGCGACCAACTGGCCGCCACTGAAGGCTGAGTCCACCGACACGTCGACGGGCAAGTGGACGGTCATCACCCGCGATGACCAGACCAGCCAATGGGCCTATGACGGTAAGCCGGTCTACACCTACAAGGATGACAAAAAGGCCGGTGACAAGAGCGGTGATGGCAAGGGTGGCGCGTGGCATGTGATCAAGCCTTGATTCAGCGGCGGCGTTGAGACCTTCGCGAGCAAGCCCGCTCCCACATTCGACCAAGTTCCAGCTTTGGAATGCGTTCGAGTGTGGGAGCGGGCTTGCTCGCGAATACGTCGGCCCAACCGCTACAAAAAAAGGTGCCTAGCGCACCGCGTAATCCACCACAATCCCCACAAAAATCGCCAACCCGGCCCAATGGTTGTGTAAAAACGCCTTGAAGCACTTCATGCGGTCCCTGTCCCGGGTGTACCAGAACTCCCAGGCAAAGCAGCCAGCCGCCGCCAGTAACCCCAAGTGGAACCAACCCCCCAGCTCGAACCGCGCACCAGCCATTAACAGGCACACCAGCGCCAGGCCTTGCAGGGTGAGAATGATCACCCGATCGGCATCGCCAAACAGAATGGCGGTGGATTTCACCCCAATCTTCAAATCATCGTCACGGTCAGTCATCGCGTAATACGTGTCGTAGCCCACCGTCCACAGCAGGTTGGCGATATACAACAGCCATGCGGCTGCGGGCAGGCTGCCGGTCTCGGCGGTGAATGCCATCGGCATGCCCCACGAAAACGCCGCCCCCAGCACCACCTGCGGGTAATAGGTGTAGCGCTTCATGAACGGATAGCTCGCCGCCAGCGCCAGGCCGCCGAGGGAGAGGAGGATGGTGGTGGCGTTGGTCAGCAGCACCAGCAGGAAACTGATCCCCATCAGCACCGCAAAAAACACCAGCGCCTCTTTCGAACTGATCTTGCCGCTCACCAACGGACGCTGTTCGGTACGCTTCACATGGCCGTCGACCTTGCGATCGGCCCAGTCATTGATCACGCACCCACCGGCGCGGGTCAGCACCACGCCCAGCACGAACACCGCGATATTGATCAAGGATGGCGAACCTTTGCCCGCGATCCACAGCGCCCACAACGTCGGCCACAGCAGCAGGTAGATGCCGATGGGCTTGTCCATGCGGGTCAATTGAATGAAATCCCAGGCCCTGGGGTTCAGGCGGTTCAGGGATTTGAGCAGACGCTGGTACATCAGCAGTTCTCCGGGTGGGCGTGCAGCGCATGCCAAAAGCTTGGCAAAAAGATCTCCGCAACCAGCACGCTCAGGGGGCCGCGATCGAAACGTGAGCGGCGGGCCCACAGGTCGTCGACCTGATCGGCCGGGGGCAACCATTGCCGCGGGTAATGGCACACCTCGATGGCTTGGCGGGTGAACGCCTGGTCGCAGAACAGCAACTCGCCCAGCGAGCGGCTGCCCAATTCATCCATGTGCAAGCCGTCGCCCTGCAAGGCACTGCGCGCCGCCACACTGCGGGCGAACACCCAGGGCTGGCCGTGCCCACGCAAGTACACCTCGCGCACCCAACCGATACTGGCCGGCGCCAAGGCCAGGGCGGCGCATTCATCATCGCGCAACGGCTGCCAACCCTCGAACAAAGGCGTTACGCTGAAGCCATCGCTGGACAGCCACGTCAGCCGTCGCGTCAGCGAGTCTTCGTTGAACAGCCAGTTGAGGGTCAAGGGCGCAGGTGCAGGGGTCAAAAGGCTCTGGGGCAGCCATTGGCAAGCATCGGGAAGGACGATTGAGTGCGGCACGGCGGGTCAGTATTGGCAGCAAAAGAGGCGTCGAGCTTACCATGGCGTTCCGGTTTTTTGCCGGGCCGAACCGGCTGTTTGCGTTGATCGTGCTTGCATCTGCCGGCCCTGATCAGTACAAAACGCCCTGAGCCGTACGGCAACGCGGGTCTATCGACCGTCGGCCAAGACGCCTGGAAACCTGAGGAAGCAAGTAATGAAGAAGTGGCAATGTGTAGTCTGCGGCCTGATCTATGACGAAAAAGACGGCTGGCCGGATGATGGAATCGCACCGGGCACCCTGTGGCAAGATGTCCCGGAAGACTGGCTGTGCCCTGACTGCGGCGTGGGCAAAATGGATTTCGAAATGATCGAAATCGGCTGATTTTCGGTTTTCAGACGACGTACTACAAGGAGAAAGGAATGAACGCACCTGTCGTGATCATCGGCACAGGACTGGCCGGCTACAACGTGGCCCGGGAGTTTCGCAAGCTCGACAGCGAGACCCCATTGCTGCTGATCACCGCGGATGACGGGCGCTCCTACTCCAAGCCCATGCTCTCCACCGGTTTCGGCAAGAACAAGGAAGCCGATGGCCTGAGCATGGCCGAACCTGGCGCCATGGCCGAGCAACTCAAGGCCCAAGTGCGTACCCACACCCGTGTCAGCGGCATCGACCCCGGCCACAAACGCCTGTGGATCGGCGAAGAAGCCGTGGCCTACCGCGACCTGATCCTGGCCTGGGGCGCGGAAACCGTGCGTGTACCGGTTGAAGGCGATGCGGCTGAACTGATTTTTCCGATCAACGACCTTGAAGACTACGCGCGCTTTCGTGCAGCTGCCGCCGGCAAGCGCCGTGTGCTGGTGCTCGGTGCCGGGTTGATCGGCTGTGAATTTGCCAACGACCTGATCCTTGGCGGCTACGAGATCGACCTGGTGGCGCCGTGCGAGCAAGTCATGCCAACCCTGCTGCACCCAGCGGCGGCCGCAGCGGTGCAGGCCGGATTGGAAGGCCTCGGCGTGCGCTTCCACCTGGGCCCGGTGCTCAATCGCCTGCAGCGCACGGCGCAGGGCCTGGAAGCCCATCTGTCGGATGGTGAAGTGATCCCTTGCGACCTGGTGGTCTCTGCCATCGGCCTGCGCCCGCGTGTCGACCTGGCCGCCGCCGCCGGCCTGCAGACCAATCGCGGGATCATGGTGGACCGCCACCTCAAGACCTCCCACGCCAACATCTACGCCTTGGGCGACTGTGCCGAGGTCGACGGCTTGAACCTGCTGTACGTCATGCCCCTGATGACCTGCGCCCGCGCCCTGGCCCAGACCCTGGCCGGCAACGCCACCGCCGTCAGCTACGGCCCCATGCCGGTGACCGTCAAGACGCCGGTGTGCCCGCTAGTGGTTTCACCCCCGCCACGCGGCACCGAAGGGGTTTGGAGCGTTGAGGGCGAGGGCGCCGACATTAAAGCCCTGTGCCGCGACAGCAGCGGCCGCTTGCTGGGTTATGCATTGACCGGCAGCGCTGTGATGGAAAAACTGGCGCTTAATAAGGAACTTCCGCCGTTGTTGGCGTAAATACTGGCCGTTCTGTCGCAATAAGCACATTTTTCCCCCTAGAAAGGCCGCCGCGAGGCTGGCGCGGCGTTCGGCGGCATGCCATCCTCACTCCCGTCTGCCGCAGAGTAGAGCCTGCGGCGCTTTGGGCGCCGCTCCGTCAGAGAGCGGCACGGACATAACAACAAAAAACCGTCAAAGAGGCTTCACTTATGCGTAAACCAGAACTCGCAGCCGCCATCGCTGAAAAAGCGGATCTCACCAAAGAGCAGGCCAACCGCGTACTCAACGCCGTTCTCGAAGAAATCACCGGCGCCCTGCACCGCAAGGACAGCGTCACCCTCGTAGGCTTCGGCACCTTCCTGCAGCGCCACCGCGGCGCCCGCACCGGCAAAAACCCCCAGACCGGTGAGCCGGTGAAAATCAAGGCCAGTAATACCGTTGCGTTCAAGCCGGGTAAATCGCTGAAAGATACTGTTAACGCGTGATGGCGTACCGTCTCGTAGGGGGCGGGGTGGTGAAGAAATGGGCACGCCGACTGGGTTGGGTGCCCATTTTTGTGAATTTAATATTCAGGTGATCCTGGCACAATCGTTTGCCTTCAGGCGGTCCACCCGTTTTCGGCACACCACTGCTGTACATCCGCGATCAATTCTGCTGAAACCGGCTGAAGATTAGGCAGCTTTTTCTCGTACTTCTTAATGCTTTCAACAAAAAAGGTAATAAACGCCGCACCGATTAATTTGCGCTGAGCGGCCTTGTCTTTTTTATGTGGGACGAAATCTTCCTCGTCCATGGCAATATCCAGACCGAACATTTTGTCTTTGGCGTAGTAACGGCAAAATGTTTTTCTTTGCAGATCCTTCGGCAAGCATCGCAGGCAAACCACCAACTCCCAATCAAGAGAAGGATATTTCTCTTCTACCAAAGTACCAAGGTCCCGTAGCTCCTTGCTGATTTCACTGACCTTGCTCCAGCCTGGCGAGTCTGACGTGATACCGATCAACATGTTCTGTTCTCCTAGTGTCTGCACTTGTTACCTGGGGGCAACTTACCTCGGCGTTTAAAGTATTTACCTATCTTCAGCTTTTCCCAAAGCTGCATATTAGTCTTGGTAGGCGCGGCCATAACCTTCTTGTACTCAAGGTTCTTCGATTTAAGCCATTTGAGGGTGTATCGCCTTTTAGGATGAATCGTCTCGCCGACTTTCCAGACCTCCCCTTCCTTCAGATAGACTTTGCCAACTGGATTACGCTTGCCCCATTCCATTTCGTCATAGAAACCGTCCTTAGTCGCCAATAGATAATACAGTTCAGGCGCCAGGCCCCATGGGTCAATCCATGAGACGGGATTTGCAGCGTATTGATAGATATTGAAGCCGCCTGCAAGACCAATTGGATCTGGCGTTATAAACCGCCCCACATCCGGATCATAAAACCTGAACGTGTTGAAATGCAGCCCCGTCTCCCGATCCAGATACTGCCCCTGGAACCGCAGGTTCTGCTCTTCAATGTAATAAGGCTCGCGCACTTCCTCCAGCGTATTGCCCCACACCCGGTAGGTCGCCTGCCAGACGCTGTAGCCGTCGTCCTCGGTGAGCTGTTCCGGCAGGCCGTTCAGGTCATTGTGGTAATAGCGAATTTTTTGCAGCGGCCCAGTGCCATCGACCCGCGCCAGAGGTTCGTAGCCTTCATCTTCGTAAACATAAAGACTGGTCTGGCTATGTTTATGCTCCTGCACCAACCGCAAACCATCCCAGGTAAATCGCGTTTCCCCCAGCGGATACCCATTGCTGCCATGCTCGGTTTTTTCAATCCGGCGCCCCAGCGGGTCATACGCCATTCTGACCACGCTGCCGTTGTCATTGCGCACTTCAACCAACCGGCTTTCAGCGTCATACGCAAACCGCTGCACACCCCGCTTGGCGCTGCGCTTTTCAATCATCCGTCCAAACGCGTCATAGCGATAACGCTTGTCCTCATATGTCAGCAGCTTGTTATGCACCACCAACCCGGCACCCGCCTGTGGGCTGTCGAGCAAATTGGCGGCGGCGTCGTAGGCGAAGGTTTCGCGCTGGCCGTGCAGGCTGTCCTGGCTGGCGATGATGCGGCCGGTGGCATCGTAGTGCAGCAATTGGCGGTGCTGCGCGGCGGGTTGCTGGTCGAGTTTGCCGATCAGGTTGTCGGCGGGGTCGTATTCGAACTGTTTTTGCGCTGCTGCGGGCATCAACGATGGTTGACTGGCAAGGCGGCGTTGGCGCGAGCGCAGGCGGCCGCTGCGGTCGTATTCGCTGCGGGTGCTGAGCTGGCCTTGGGTGCGCAGCACTTCGCGGTGCAGGCGGTCGCGTTCGAAGTCGCTGATGACCTGGCCGTCGAGGTTGATCTGGTGCAGGTGGCCGCTGCCGTAGTACAGGCGGTTGAGCCAGCGGCCGTCGGGCAGTTGGGTCTGGATCAGGTTGCCGAGTTCGTCGTAGTGGTGTTGCAGCGTGCCAGCCGCACTCTGCTCGCCAAGCAACTGGCCGAGAGCGTCGTAGGCGAAGCCCAGGGCCTGGGTATTGCCTTGCAGATCGGTGAAAGTCACCGCCGTGAGCTGGTCCACGGCATCGTAGCTGTACTCGGTGCGGCCATCGTCGGTGATTTTCGCAACCAGCCGGCCGACGGCATCGCGCTCCAGCCGATGAACGATGGGGGCGGGCGGTGCCTCGGGGACTACCGCCAGGCCATTGCCGAAAGGCGCCGCAATGGCGGTCACCGTAGTGATGTTGTCCAACAGGTCGTAGTCGTAACGCTTGGCGCTGCCGTCCAGGTCCTGCTGCTCGGCCAGGCGGTCGGCGGCATCCCAGGCAAACCGATAGCGCTCACCGTTCTCGTTGATCAGTGCTTGCAGGCGCCCGTAGCTGTCGTAGCCGAACTGCACCTGCCGGCCATGGGCGTCGGTGCGCTGGCTGACCTGGCCGCGACGGTTGTGCTGGTAGAGCGTGGTGTGCCCGGCCGGGTCGGTATACCCCAGCAGTTGACCGCTGATGTCGCGCTGGTACTGCTCGATACGGCCATCCGGCAATTGAGTGCTTAGCAAGCGCCCCTGGGCGTCGTAGCTGAATTGCGTGCGCTCACCCAGCGCATCGGTGATGACTTGCAGATAGCCGCGTTCGTCGTAGCTGAAGCGCGTCGGGTAACCCGAGCAGTCGATATGCTCGACCAGTTGCCCGAATGGGTTCCAGCGCAGCTTTTTGCTTTTACCGGTGGCATCGATGATTTCCACGACCTGGCCGTGGGCGTCATAACGGTAGCGAGTGACATAGCCCAGTGGATCGGTTTCGGCGATGCAGTTGCCACGTGGGTCGTAGCGATATTGCCAACTGTTATCGGCGGCATCGGTTTCCACCAGTGGCAACGCCCAATGCTCCAGCCACAAGGTCGAATCGCTGCGGCCCAGTGGGTCGGTTTCGCCGATCAGGTTGCCGGATTCGTCGTAGCTGTATTCGTAACGCCCACCCTGCGGGTCGGTGGCGCTGAGCAATTGGCGCTCATCGTTCCATTCGAACAGCCAGGTCTGGCCGAGGTTGTCGCTGTAGCGAATGATCTGGTGCTGCGTGTTCCAGTGCCGCGTGCTGACGCGTTGCAAACCGTCGGTAATGCGGGTGAGGCTTGCGCTCAAGTCGTAGTCGAACTGGTAAGTGTCCCCCTCATCGGTCCAGTGCCGGACAACCCTCCATTCCAGGCCTTCAACCAAGGCCCACTCATAGAAACATCGCAACCCGGTCGGCAACTGATGTTCCACCATGCGCCGACCGCTGTCGTAGCTGAAGCGCCGCTGCACCTGGCCTGTGGCATCGCGTACCTGCGCCAGGCTGCCGGCGGCGTCGTAGCCATAACTGACGAGTACTTCGCGGCGCTGATCGGGATACAGGCGCTCGATCTGGACCACCTGTTCGCGGTCGCGAATCAGCTCAACCTGCACCAGGTCGAAGGTATCTCTCAGCCGTACCAGGCGTCCGGCCTCGTCATAGTCAATAAAGATGCGGTTGTCGTTGCGGTCACCGAGTTGCACCAGGCGTAACAACGATGCATCGCTCGGCGAGGGTTCGAACAAACGGTACAGCCCGTCATCGCTCTCAATCAGCAACTGCCCATTGAGGTGCCGCCGCACGGCGAGCCCTTCACCGGCGCTGAACACCGCGCCGCCCAAGGGAATCGAGCCCATGTCGATAGGGCGCCCCTGCTCGTCGGTGTATACCAGCGTCTCGCCACCGTCGGGATGAGGTCGGACTTCGACGCAGACCTCATACGGCACGCTCCAGCCCGCGCCAAACAGACTGCCGGTGCGATCGTCACGGCTGTTATAGAAACGTTGCCAGTCAATCGGCAAGATGCCGGGCAACACGAAGTCCAGCTCATCGACATCGCCCAGTACCTTTGCGCCCGTCGCTGCATGCACAGGGTTCGACGAGCCCATTGCCGCGTTGGCCATCGCCCCCATCGCACTGCTGACGGCCATCGAAGTGGCGCCGCCGATCAGCATGCACGGCAACTTGCTGAAGAACTTGCCCTTGCCGCCCTTGAGCATCAACAGCGCCGTCACTGCCAGTCCGACGCCCGGCGTCTTGCCGCTGCGAATCTCACGCACCACCACAGAGCCGCCGCCGATGGTCACGTTGGATGAAATCAACCCGGACGCCACCACGGTTGCATCACAGGTGCTGCGATCACCGCTGCGCACCGCCGGCTGGCCGTTGATCGTGACCTTGTCCGAGCCTTCGGCCAGAAACTGCGGCGGCATCGGCGGGTGTTTCATGCACACCACCAGGTCCAGCGGCTTGGGCACGGCACCGGGCGCCGGTGTCGCAATGGTCGGACGCCACATCTGCGAGAAGAAACTCTCGGCCATGTCCAAATAGCTGGCTTCGGGCGCCGGTGCAGGCTCTTCCAGCTCGGTACCGGCCGGCGCGATATGGGAGCTGATCGCCCCGGCGGCGCGGGCGGCGGGGAGGTTGTTGGTCAGGGTGTCGGTGGAACCGGTGAGGATATTGGCCTGTACCGTGGGCGGAAAAAGAGCATTGCTAAAGGCATCGCATAACTTCGTCAGGCCTTTGTCGGCCCCGGTCTTGCTCATGGCCAGGCCGACAATCGTGCCCACCACCGCGCCCAGCAGGAAGCAGCCGAGCCCGCCGGTGGCAACGGTAATGCCGGTGGCCGCGACCACGGCAGCGGTCGCCACCGCCGTGATCGCGATATTGGCCGCCACCTCCAGCACACCGCCGAGGATGTCGGCCATCATCGACGTGTGGGAGAGCGCATCGCCCATGCGGGCAGCCCAAAGTGCGTCAGACACGCGTTCTGCTCAACGTCATAGCATTCCCTTGAGACGTTCGATTATCAGGCAGTCAGCCATACTGGTGTATTTACGGCATGCTCATCAAAGCGGTTCTCAGGCGCCTGATCAAACGTGGGTCCTCAAGACAGTCGATAGGACGCACGTTGTCGAGTGCAGGCACTTTGCGTTCAATCCACCAAAGCCCTTCCTTGAGGCCGCGCTTGCCACGCAGCACGACGGCCAAGTCCAGATCACCACCCAATGCCTGCGCCAGGGTACGGGCGTCTTCGTCAAGGTAGTCTTCTTTATATAGCTTTACTGTACTTTGCCAATCGGCATCACCGGGGTATTCATCTTCAAGTGGCATGCTCAGAATCCTGCAAATGATATTAAGTTGCTGCCGGTCGGGTTTCGCGCGGAGGGGGCAAGAATCCCATCATAACCATTGGTTTTTGCCCATTTGCCGATCTGATGAGTTTCGGTGTATTTGTTTCCGGTAATGCTTTTGAGTGAGACGCCTAATTGTTTGCGCACGTCGGCGCGGGTCAAGTCCAGCACATTGTTTAACTGCACCTTTTTACTGACCAGCACTCGCGTGGACAAGTCGACACCCCAATGGCTGACTTCGCCCAGTGCGGTCTTTCGCGAGTTGGCGCCATACACGCCGCCCAGTCCCTTGGCTGTGTAGCGGTGCCGGGAGTCCACATTCCACTTGTGCGCCTGCCAGGTCGTGCCGATACGGCCCGGTTCCTCGAACCGGTACACCGTGCGGTTGACTTTGCGGCCCTTGGGCGGGCTCGAGCATTTCATCAGGCCCAGCGGGTCAATCCAGCTCAGCGGGTTGGGCGCGTACTGATAGAGGTTCAAGCCACCGGCCAAGCCTATAGGGTCGGGCGTGGTGAAGCGACCGATGTCCGGGTCGTAGAAGCGCAGGGTGTTGTAGTGCAGCCCGGTCTCCCGGTCCAGATACTGCCCTTGAAAACGCAGGTTCTGCTCTTCAATGTAGTAGGGCTCGCGAACCTCCTCGACGGTATTGCCCCAGACCTCGTAACGCGCGTTCCATACCGTATGGCCATCGCTTTCCGACAGTTGCTCGGGCAAGCCATTAAGGTCGTTGTGGTAGTAGCGGATCTTTTGCTGATCGCCAATGCCGTCCACTCGAGCCAGAGGCTCGTAGCCCTCATCGGAATAGATGTAAAGGCTGGTTCGTTCACCCTGGTGCTCTTGCAACAACTGCATTGCATCCCAGGTAAAGCGCGTCTGGCTCTGTTGGTGGCCCTTTGAGTCGTAGGTGGTTTTGGCGATGCGCCGACCCAGAGGGTCGTAGGCCATCCTGATGACAGAGCCATCGTCGTTGCGCACCTCGGCCAGTCGCTGTTCGGCGTCATAGTGGAACTGCTGGAGGCCACGCCGAGTGCTGCGTTTTTCGACCATCCGGCCAAAACCATCGTAGCGGTAGCGCTTGTCCTGGTAGGTTCGTACAAGGTTGCCCGCCACGTACCCCGGTCCGTCCACCAGATTGGCGGCAGGGTCGTAGGCGAAGGATTCACGTTGCCCTTGGACGCTGTCCTGGCTGGCAAGGATGCGTCCGGTGGCATCGTAGTGCAGCAGTTGGCGCTGTGCCGCCTCAGGCAGACTGTCAACGCGCTCGACCAACTGGTCGCTGGCGTCATAGCCGAAACGCGTCTGCGTTGTCGGTACCAGCATCGATTGGTCCTGCTGGCGACGCTCGCGGGCGCGCAGGCGACCGCTGCGGTCATATTCACTGCGGGTGCTGACACGTCCCTGGGTGCGCAGGACTTCTCGGTGCAACCGGTCACGTTCGAAATCACTGACGACCCGCCCATCCAGATTGACCTGGTGCAGATGGCCGCTGCCGTATCGCAGCCGGTTCAGCCAACGCCCGTCTGGAAGCCGGGTCTGGAGCAGGTTGCCCAATTCGTCGTAGCGATGCTCCAGGCGGCCGCTTGCACTCTGTTCAAAAATCAACTGGCCAAGGGCATCGTAACCAAAGCCCAGGGTTTGCTGTTCACCATCATGCGCGGTGAAAGTGATGGCCGTGACTTGATCCAGTGCGTCGTAGCGGTATTCGGTTCGTCCATCCAGCGTGTTCTTGGCGATCAATCGGCCTGCGGCATCCCGCTCCAGGGCATGAACAAGGGTAGCCTCGGTGCCGGGCGCTGCGGACGTCTGCACCTGGGTAACGTTGTCCAACGAATCGTAAGCGTAGCGTTTGAGGCTGCCGTCCAGGCGGTATTCCTGGGTTAACCGGTCGGCCGCGTCCCAGTCGAATCGATAGCGCTCGCCGTTCTCGTTGATCAGGCTTTGCAGGCGGCCATAGGCATCATGGTTCAACTCCACGCGGCGGCCGTGGGCATCGATGCGCAGGCGCAAGTGGCCGCTGAGTGTGTGCTGGAAGCAGGTGGTGTGGCCTGTAGGGTCGCTGTAGCCAATCACCTGGCCGCTGGCGTCGCGTTGGTACTCTTCGCTGCGCCCGTCGGGCAGTTGCTTGCGGATAATCCTGCCCTGATCGTCGTAGCTGAAAACGGTGCGCTCACCGAGCGCGTCGGTGCTGGCCAGCAGCAGGCCGCGCTTGCAGTAGCTCAGGCGAGTGCTAAGGCCTGAGCAGTCGGTGTGTTCGCTCAACTGGCCCAGCGGTGTCCAGCGCAGGGTCTTGCGTTTGCCACTGGCGTCAATAATCGCCACGACCTGACCGTGTGCATCATGACGATAGGCCGTGATGTGTCCGGCCGGGTTGGTTTCGCTGATGCAATTGCCACGCGAGTCATAGCGGTATCGCCAGGTGTTACCAGCGGCATCGGTTTCCGCCAGCGGCAGTGCCCAATGTTCCAGCCATAGGGTCGATTCGCTGCGCCCCAATGGATCAAGCGTTTCGCTCAGATTGCCGGCTTCGTCATAGCTGAAGTGGTATTGGCCGCCATTGGGATCTGTGGCAGCCAGCAGTTGGTTTTCATCATTCCACTCGAACGCCCAGGTACGTCCCAGCACATCGGTGGCTTCGAGGATCTGGTGCTGCCGATCCCAGCGGCGAGTGCTCACTCGTCCCAGGCCGTCGGTAATGCGCGTAATGCCGGCGTCCAGCTCATAGTGGTACTGGTAGGTGTCGCCCGCGTCGGTCCAATGCCGCACCACGCGCCATTCCCGATCATCTACCAGGGCCCACTGGTAAAAGCATCGCAAACCTGTGGGTAATTGGTGCTCGACCATGCGCCGCCCGCCGTCACAGGCGAACCGGCGCTTGACCTGCCCGTCGGATTGGCACACGGACGCCAGGTCACCTTGGCTGTCATAGCTGTAGTGCATCAGCACTTCGCGCTGCTCGTCGGGGTACAGCCGATCAATTCGGCTGACGCGGCGCTGCCAGGTGACGTCATAGGTCAGCTCGACCTTTACCAAGTCAAAGCTGTCCCGCAAATGTTGCAACCGGCCGCTGTCGTCATAGTCCAGGTAAATACGGTTGTCGTTGCGGTCACCCAGCTGGCTCAGGCGAAGCAGCGAGGCATCCTGTGGCGTGGGCTCGAACAACCGATACAGGCCGTCGGCACTTTCGATCAACAATTGGCCGCTCAGGTGGCGTCTGACACTGAGACCTTCGCCGGCACTGAATACCGCGCCACCCAAGGGGACAGACCCCATGTCGATACGCCGTCCCTGCTCGTCGATATAGCGCAGCTGCTCACCGCCCTCGGGGTGCGGCAGCAGTTCTACGCTGACCTCGTAGGATACGCTCCAGCCCGCACCGAACAGGCCATCGCGTCGCTCGTCCCGACTGTTGTAGAAGCGCTGCCAGTCGATCGGCATGATACCGGGCAGGGCAAAATCCAATTCTTCAGGGCCACCGAGAACCTTGGCGCCGGTACTGGCATGCACCGGGTTGGATGAGCCCATAGTCGCGTTGGCCAAGGCGCCCATCGCCTGGCTGACCACGAAAGAATTGACACCCGCCAGCAGCATGCAAGGCAGGTTGCTGAGGAACTTTCCCTTGCCTCCCTTGAGCATCATCAGGGCGGTGACAGCCAGCCCCACGCCGGGTGTTTTCCCGCTGCGAATTTCTCGCACCACCACTGAGCCACCGCCGATGGTGACGTTTGGCGAGATCAGCCCCGAGGACACGACGGTTGCGTCGCACGTGCTACGGTCGCCGCTACGTACGGCGGGCTGGCCGTTGACCGTGACTTTTTCCGAACCTTCGGCCAGAAACTGCGGCGGCATCGGCGGGTGCTTCGTGCACACCACCAGGTCCAGCGGCTTGGGAACGGCGCCGGGCGCTGGCGTGGCAACGGTGGGGCGCCACATCTGCGAGAAGAACCCTTTGGCCATATCCAGGTAGGTGGGCTCTTCGCTGGGTTCCGCCTCGGGCTCTTCGGCTTCGGTGCCCGAGGGGGCAGCATGCGACGGCACGGCACCGGCCGCTCGCGCGGCCGGCGTTGAATTGATCAGGGTGTTCGTGGACCCGCTGGTGATCGTCGCCATTACCGAGGGGGGAAACAGCGCATTCCCGATACCCTCGCACATGGCGCTCAAGCCTTTATCAGCCCCGGTCTTGCTCATGGCCACACCAACAATCACCCCGACCACGGCGCCCAGCACGCACGCGCCAAGCCCACCGGTGGCGACCGTTATGCCGGTGGCAGCCACGACCGCCGCGGTTGCAAGCGCGGTAATCGCCACATTGGCTGCGACCTCCAGCACACCGCCGAGGATATCGGCCATGACGCTAGTATGAGATAACCCGTCGCCCAGGCGTGCCGCCCAGAGCGCGTCAGACATCGCAGGTGCTCATCACTGTGGCGCGTCGAACGACAAAGACTGCTTGATCAGCGCCCAGTGCGCCGCCTCGGCATCCCCCAGCTTGTCCGCCTTCACGTAACTCAGGGCAAGCATCTTGCGCGTACCCGGTATTACCAACGCCAGCTGGTACTGGAACACCTTGTCATTGCCCTTGTTGAACTGGCTGCGTAACTCGATGCCTTCGACTTCCTGCGCCGCGCCCAAACGCACATTCACGCCCGGTTGATAACGCAACTCCTGCACCTGTTTTTCCAGACGCTGGAGCTGGTCATTGAAATTGCTGTGCAGGGTTTCACCCTCGGCGAGCAGGCTGCGGCTGACGATCAGGGACGTGCCCAGTTCGGGGAACTTGAGGATGTTGATCGTCGCGTCCTGCAGCTCGCTGGCAGGCAATTGAAACTGGAATTCGTTGATTCGATACGTCATGGCAAACAGGTCTCGTCAGGAGCTTTTAGGCGTGGGGAACGCAGCTTTGATATTGGCGTCGATACTGGCTTTCACGCCCTGGCCATCAGGGGTGGCGCCAGCGCCGCCACCGTTGTTCAGGTGCAGTACGCCGCCGGTATTGAACTCGGCGTCGCCGCTGGCATAGAAACTGATCTGCACGCCGGTGAGGTTGATCTGACCGCTGGCGTTCAGCTCCAGCACGCTTTCACCGCAGACCAGGCGCAGGTTCTCGCCCACTTCGATCACGTAGCTCTGGCTGATGCTGTCGGTCTTGCGCTGGCCCACCGAAAGAATGTCTTCCTGCTTGACGATGCGCAGGCGGTTATTGCCAATGGTCACCGTCTCGTTGTGGCCGATGCTTTTGTTACGGTCATGCCCGACAGAGTGGCTTTCATCCACCTCCACCACGATGTCCTGATTGCGCTCGGCGTGGATATACAACTGCTCCAACCCCTTCTTGTCCTCCATGCGGATTTCATTGAAGTTGGCCGGCGTGCCGCCCTTGCTCGAGCGGCTCTTCATGCCGCTCTGGGTCGCGTTTTCCGGCAGGTCGTAAGGCACCGTCTGCTCGGCGTTGTAGACCCGGCCGGTGATGATCGGCCGGTCGGGGTCACCCTCAAGAAAGCTTACAATCACTTCCTGGCCGATCCGTGGGATCTGCATCGAGCCCCAGTTCTTGCCGGCCCAGGATTGCGACACGCGGATCCAGCACGAACTGTTCTCGTTGGATTGATCGTGGCGGTCCCAGTAGAAGTGCACTTTTACGCGGCCGTACTGGTCGGTCCAGATTTCTTCGCCTTTGGGGCCGACCACCAGCGCCGTCTGCGGGCCTTTGACGATAGGCCGGTGCGTGCTGGGCAGCGGGCGGAAGCTTTGCTGAGCGTCGATGCAGGTGAGGCTGCTTTCGAACTGCGCCGAACCCGAGCCGCCGCCGGTTTCCAGGCTTTCCTGGATGATGTAGTAGCGGCAGCCAACAATCAGGTACTCGCGGTTCTGGTCCTGGCGACTGAAGCCGGTCAGGCTGAACAGGTGGCCCGATCCCAGTCCGCGCGCATTACCGGCGAACTCGATCTGTTCGTGCAGGGTTTGCAGGGCTTCAATGCGGGTTCGCGCGTAGTGTTCGCCGTCCTCGCTTTGCACGTAGGTGCCGGGGTAGTCGTACAGCGGGTAGTCGCCGGCGGTGTGCGGGCGCGGCATGGCCGAACGCACGTCGATGCTGGCGCTGGGGCGCTGGAAGTCGTAGTCGTTGAGCTCCAGCGAGCCCGGCTGCACTTCCTGCGCCAGGTGCCAGTTGTGCATGTGGTCGCGTTCGCGCTGCTGCTCGTCCTTGGGGTAATACGGGATCGACGCGTAGCCCGGCACGGTGGCGTGGGCGCCGTAGGCGTCGGCCAGTACCAGCACATGGCGGTCCTGCTCATGGCGGAAGAAGTAGTAGATGCCTTCCTGTTCCATCAGCCGGCTGACGAAATCGAAGCTGGTCTCGCGATACTGCACGCAATATTCCCACTCGCGGTACGGGCGGCTCAGCGCGTCTTCGAAGTCGGAAAAGCCCAGGTCGCGGAACACCTGCTTGATGATCTGCGGGATGCTCAGGTTCTGGAAAATCCGGCAGTCCGAGGTGCGGCTCAGCAGCCACAACCATGGGCGCAGCGTCACCTGGTAACTGGCGAACTGGCCCTGGTCGATGTTCTGGCTGCAGCGCGCGACGATGCCGTGGAAGTGCCGTTCACCGCCGTCCGCCAGTTGCAGGTCCACGCTCATGGGCTTGCCGAGCAACTGGTTGAGGTCGATGTTGGCGTCCAGGGACGTCAGTTGCAGCTCGTAGCTGAACAGCCGGCCGAGCTCTTCACCGCCGCCCATTTCATTGAGCAGCAGCACATCCGGCCCGAGGGGGCTGGTGATTTTGGCCAGGCGTGAGGCTTGGTTAAAAAGCATCGGTTAACCCGTAAATTGCGTAATAACTGGAGGAACCGAATCCAAATGCAGGAGCAAGACTGTGTGGGAGCCGGGCTTGCCCGCGATGCAGGCACCTCGGGGCGTCAGGTTCACCGAGGTGATGCTATCGCAGGCAAGCCAGCTCCCACACAAGCCCGCTCCTACATTTGAACCGCATTGCGTCAGGTCAATCGTTGAACTGGTAGTGCAATTCATTATCCCGGCTGCTGATCCGCACCCCCGCCAGCGCCTTGCCTTCAAGCATGCGTGTGAGGAATTCACGGCTCATGTCCGGCAGCAGGCTGTTGGTGAGGATGGTGTCGATCATGCGCCCGCCGCTTTCGGTTTCGGTGCAACGCGAAACGATCAGTTCGACCACCGCGTCGTCGTAGTCGAAGGCCACCTTGTGGGTATTCTCCACGCGCTTCTTGATGCGGTTCAGTTGCAGGCGGGTGATCGCCTTGAGCATCTCGTCGCTCAGCGGGTAGTACGGAATGGTCACCAGGCGGCCGAGCAGTGCCGGCGGGAAGATCTCCAGCAGCGGCTGGCGCAGGGCCTTGGCGATTTCTTCCGGCTCCGGGATGTTCGCCGGGTCTTTGCAGACCTGGGAAATCAGCTCGGTACCGGCGTTGGTAGTGAGCAGGATCAGGGTGTTCTTGAAGTCGATCACCCGGCCTTCGCCGTCTTCCATCACGCCTTTGTCGAATACCTGGAAGAAGATTTCATGCACGTCCGGGTGAGCTTTTTCCACCTCGTCCAGCAGCACCACGCTGTAGGGTTTACGCCGCACCGCCTCGGTCAGCACGCCGCCTTCGCCGTAGCCGATATAACCCGGTGGCGCGCCCTTGAGGGTGGACACGGTATGGGCTTCCTGGAACTCGCTCATGTTGATGGTGATGACGTTCTGCTCGCCGCCATACATGGCTTCGGCCAGGGCCAGGGCCGTTTCGGTCTTGCCCACGCCGGAGGTGCCGGCCAGCATGAACACGCCAATCGGCTTGCTTGGGTTGTCGAGGCCGGCGCGGGAGGTCTGGATGCGCTTGGCGATCATCTGCAAGGCATGGTCCTGGCCGATGATGCGTTTTTTCAGGTGCTGGTCGAGGTTGAGTACGGTTTCCAGCTCATTGCGCGCCATGCGGCCGACCGGAATGCCGGTCCAGTCGGCGACCACTGAGGCCACGGCCTGGTAATCCACGGTGGGCAGGATCAGCGGCGTTTCGCCCTGGAGCGCGGTGAGGCGTTGTTGCAGGTCGACCAGTTGCGTGCGCAATGCATCGCTGCCGCTGTCCACCACGCCGGCTTTTTCACGCAAGGTCGCACGGGTGGCGAGCAGCTCATCCACCAGGGCTTTTTCTTCGGCCCAACGGCTTTCCAACGTGGCCAGACGCTCACGCTCGGCCGTCAGCAACGCTTCGCTGTTGGTTTGACGCGCGCCAATCGCAATGCCGATGGCATGTTCGCGGGCGATGATCTGCAGCTCAGTTTCCAGTGCTTCGATACGACGGCGGCTGTCGTCCACTTCCGCCGGCACCGCGTGCAGGCTGATGGCGACGCGGGCGCAGGCGGTGTCCAGCAGGCTCACGGATTTGTCCGGCAACTGGCGCGCCGGAATGTAGCGGTGGGACAGCTTCACCGAGGCTTCCAGGGCTTCGTCGAGAATCTGCACCTGGTGGTGTTTTTCCATGGTCGAGGCCACGCCGCGCATCATCAGCAGCGCCTTGTCTTCCGATGGCTCGGCAACCTGCACCACCTGGAAGCGACGCGTCAGCGCCGGGTCTTTTTCGATATGCTTCTTGTACTCGGCCCAGGTGGTGGCGGCCACGGTGCGCAAGGTGCCACGGGCGAGGGCGGGTTTGAGCAGGTTGGCCGCATCGCCTGTGCCGGCGGCACCGCCGGCACCCACCAGGGTGTGGGCTTCGTCGATAAACAGGATGATCGGCTTGGGCGAGGCCTGCACGTCTTCGATCACCTGGCGCAGGCGTTGTTCGAACTCGCCCTTCATGCTGGCGCCGGCTTGCAGCAGGCCTACGTCAAGGCTGCGCAATTCCACGTCTTTGAGCGCGGGCGGCACGTCACCGGCGACGATGCGCAAGGCAAAACCTTCGACCACGGCGGTCTTGCCCACGCCGGCTTCACCGGTGAGGATCGGGTTGTTCTGGCGACGACGCATAAGGATATCCACCAGTTGGCGGATCTCTTCGTCACGGCCCACGATCGGGTCGAGCTTGCCGCTGCGGGCTTGCTCGGTCAGGTCGACGGTAAAACGCTTGAGCGCCTCCTGCTTGCCCATCGCACTCGGCGCCATCGCACCACTGGCTTCACCCGGCACCGCCCCGGCATTGAAGCCATCGCTGGCGCTCAGGGCGTTTTCCGGCGAGTCGCCGACATATTCGTCAAACCGCTCGCTCAGGGCCTCGGCCTTGATCTTGTCGAACTCTGAAGACAAGCCCAGCAGCGCATGGCGCAGGCTCGGCGTCTTGAGGATACCGAGCACCAGGTAACCGGTGCGCACCTGGCTTTCGCCAAACATCAGGCTGCCGTACACCCAGCCGCGCTCCACCGCCTCTTCTACGTGGGAGGACAGGTCGGTGATCGAGGTCGAACCGCGTGGCAGGCGGTCCAGGGCTTCGGTCAAATCGCGGGCCAGGCGCGCCGGCTCCAGGTTGAACTGGCGGATCAGGCGGTGCAAGTCCGAGTCCTGCAGTTGCAGCAACTGGTGGAACCAGTGAGCCAGTTCCACATAGGGGTTGCCCCGCAGTTTGCAGAACACGGTGGCGGCTTCGATGGCCTTGTAGGCCACGCTGTTGAGTTTGCCGAACAGTGCGGCGCGACTGATTTCACCCATGCTCTGGATTCCTTGAGGTAGTGGCTTGATCGGCGTAGTGCCGGGCCAGGATTAGGTCGTTGGCGTCATGCGCAGGTTGGCCGAGCCAGGTGTTGAAGCCCAGGCGGAACTGGCCGTTGAGCTGCAGCGCCGGAACTTCGGGTTGTTGCAGTACCAGGTTCAGGTCCCAGTCCAATTCATGGCCCAGGTACTCGGCCACCCACGCGACCAGCTCGTTGAACGGCTGGCGGCCGGGCAGCATGCCCATGTAGTCATCCAGCGTGAGCGGGCCCAGGCGGATGCGGAATTTGTGCTGGCGGTCCCACACGAAGCTGCCCAGGCAAAAGTCCATGCCCAGGCGGTTGGCGCTCACGCCGACGCGGCTGCGTTCGGGCAGCTCCAGCCATTGGCCGACGTACTCTTCGATCTCCACCGGCAGGCCGAAGTATTCGCTGAGAATGGCCTTCAAACCGTCCGGGTAGCGGGTTTGCGCCGACAGGTGGCCGCTGTAATGCAGCTTCGCCGTGTCCGGGATGAGCCCCTGGTTGAGCAGGCTCGGCATCCCGCGGCCACTCAAGGCGGCGAGGCGTGCGGACCAGTAATCATCATCCGGGCGGTCATGGCTGACCGTCGGCCGCGCTTCGGCCCAGGCCCGGTAGAACAGGCTGAGCAGGCGATGATGGAACACGTCCAGAAACTGTTTGCTGGTGCTGTCGGCATGGTTGCGCTGACGCTCGCGCACGTACTCGGTGATATGCAGCGGCAGCGGGCCGTTGGGGCCGCCGAGGCCGAAAAAGAATTGTTCCAGCCGCGCCGGCTTGCCGTCGCCGCCGGGGGCGACCGAGGCCAGGGTGGCCGGCGCGAAGGTGCAATCGGCCTGCTGGCCCAGGCGCAGCGGGTCATCCGCCAGGCGCAGGGAATGGCCCAGGCGCGGCAGTTGCGGCGCTTCGCATTCGATACGCCGCAGCGCCTGGAAGAAATCGTATTCCCAGGGCGCCTGGTGCATCGCATCCAGGGTACTCACAGGGTCGGACGACGTCCGGGCTTGGCTTTCCATCGCTTGATCTCGCCGCGTTCGGTGGTACGGATCACCGTCTCGGTAAAACTGTTGATCGACACGTAGCGTGCCAGGAAGCGTTCCAGTACGGCACCGAGCAGGAACACGCCGGTGCCGCGAAACGCGTTTTCATCGAATTCCAGGGTGATCTCCAGGCCGCGCCCAAACACGATCGGGCCAGGCATCGGCAGGCGCCGGGTCACGGCTTTGCTGCTGACTTCACGCAGGCCTTCGATCTGCAGTTGCAGGGCGGCGTCGTTGCTGTCGCCGTACAGGCGCAGCAGTTCGCGCAAGGCCCCGGCGCCCTGGCCCTGTTCGCTCAAGGACAGGTAATTGAGCGAGAGCTGGCTGATCAGGCGCCAAGCCTTTGCATCATGGGCATGGCTGGGGCGCGGGCGGCTTGGGCCTGCCACACAGCGCACGGCCAATACCGGGGCGCTGTCGGCCAGGGTGAAGTCGGTCTTGCCATTGCCCACGGTCATGAACAACGGCAAGTCGCGGTTGGTGCACAGCGCGGTCACGCCGAGCTGGCGCAGGTCATGGCGGTACGGCGCTTGCGCGCTGTCCACCAGGCTGACAAAGGTCTCGCTGCCCACATACGTCGAGCGCGGCCCGTTGCGGCGCTGGTCGCTGGACAGCACACGCGGTTCGCGGCGCACCGTGTAATAGGCACGGTCGCGACCGTAGCGCGACGGATCGCGCACCGCGTAGAACGGCAAAAACGGCTGCTCGGGCCCGGTGCCGTGGCCGGTGAGGCCGGTCAGGGAGTGGATCTCGAAATCCATCGGCCGCGTGCGGTCGGCGATCACATGGTGTTCGTTGACCCGGTCGGACAAATGGATACGGTCCACGCGCTTGGGGAACAGGTTGATCGCCGGGGTGCAGAACGGCAGGAACTGCGCCGCGCCAACACTGCCTTCCAGGCTTGGCTCGTGGCGGTCGAACAGCACGATCAGCTCCAGCTCCTGGCCGTCGCAGCGTTTGACCGCGCGGCTCAGCTCGGCGAACTCGACGAACAGGAAGCGGTGGGGCAGGGCGAAGTATTCCTGCAACAGGCGATAGCCCTGGAACGCCCGCGCGACTACCGGCATGGCCGCATCCGCGTCGTCGAAACCGCGCGAGCGCAGCGCGTCCGGCGACAGGCGCTCGATCCAATCACCGCCGGGCTTGCGCGCGAACACCGCGCAGGCATTGCCCAGCAATTGTTCGTAGAGGCGAAACGGTTGTTCGTCCGCGCCGCTGAGGTACAGCGGCAGGTTGTCCAGGTCGAGGCTGTTGAACGGCAGTTCGGCGCCGGTGCGCAGGGTCAGGCGCAGGCCGGCCTTGGCTTTCGGCTCGCTGGCGGCCAGGCGCCCGAGCACGGCGGCGGGGTTGCCGAAGTACTCGGCATTGCTGACCTGCAGCGGCCACAACGTCACCGGGTGCGCGGTACGGTACTCGCAGCAGGTCTGGGTTTCGCGGCCCAATGCAGCACGCAATACCGTGTCGCGGGGCAGGGGAAAGCCGCTGCTCAGCGAGCCTTCGTCCGGATCGGTCTGCAACTGCACCACCGTCATCGACGGGGTGGGCGCCAGGTAGTGCGGGTAGGCGATTTCCAGCAGGTTATGGGTAAAGGTCGGGTACTCGGCGTCGAGCTTGAGCTGCACGCGGGCCGTAAGGTAGGCGAAGCCCTCAAGCAAACGTTCGACGTAGGGGTCGGCGCAGTCCATGCCGGACAGGGTCAGCCGACTGGCGATCTTCGGGTATTCCTTGGCGAACTCGGCGGCGCTTTCGCGCACATGGTGCAGTTCCTGGTTGTACAGCTCCAGCAGGCGCGGGTTCATGGGCGCCTCCGCTGGTCGGCATTCACCACGCGTACGTGGCCGGACTCCAGGTCCAGGTCGGTTTGCAGCAACAGGCGCAACGGCACCGGCTGCGCCCACAGGTCGCCTTCAATCTCGAAACTCAGGGCGTTGTGGTTCATCTCGCCTTGGCCGACACGGGCCTTGACCCGCAGGGTATGGCGCAGAATGCGCGGTTCGAAGGTGGCGATAGCCTGGTAGATCAGGGCTTCAAGCGCCTTGATATCCACGCTGGAAACGCTGTTGCCCGCCAGCGCCGGCAGGCCGTAATTGACCACCGAGGTGCCGGCCGGAGTGTGCAACGTCGCATCGGCATCGAGCAATGACGTGGTGTTGAGCAGCCACGCCAGGTCGCGCAGGACCGAGGCTTTCAATTGGGTCAGGGACAGCACGCGTTTGTCGGCGCTTTCCTTGGGATTGGTTGGGTCGTCGTCGGTCAACCGGTCCAGCAGGGACGGTTGCAGACGGTCGCGGGAAGCGATTTCAGTTACCACCAAAGCAGCTCCACGGACGGGTTGCGAGAGGAACAGAATCCCTGGGGCCGTGGCGCGCAGCCACGGCCACCAGAGTTATCAGCGCTTGGTGTTGGAACGGATGTTCCAGCCAAACTTGATCGGGCCGCCGTCTTTGGTGCCGTCGGCCTTTTGCGGCTGGTAGTCGACCATCACTTGGGCAAAGTTCAGGGTGACGTTCTCGGTCAGGCGATCTTCGCCGCCCGAACCGCCGGTGCTCAGGGACGTGACCAGCACTTCTTCCAGGTTGATCACCATGTACTCGACCTGGCTTTCGCCACCGGCCTTGCGCACGGTGAGCTTGACCTTGTCGATGTGCTTGCCGCTGGCGCAGTGCATCATCAGGTTGGGCGAAGCCTTGTCGACGTACTTGGTCAGCGACAGGTCCTGGATATTCACCTTGCCCGCGCCACCGCCACCGCCGACGTGCATGTTGCCGGACTGGGCCATGCCCCAGCTCCAGCTCAGTACGTCGATTTCGTCCTTGTGGGCCTTGTCCATGGACTCGCCCTTGATGTCGCCGATCTTGATGAAAATATCAACAGCCATGATTTCTCCCTGTGTGGCACGGGCCACTTGATTTGGTGATCGTTCCCACGCTCTGCGTGGTAACGCATCCTGTGACGCTCTGCGTCATTGGGACGCGGAGCGTCCCGGGCGGCATTCCCACGCGGAGCGTGGGAACGAGCGAGCCGGTTCAAAAATTATTTATGCGCTTTTCGCCGAAGGCAACTTCGATACCAGGCGCAGCGACACCGTCAGCCCTTCAAGCTGGTAGTGCGGGCGCAGGTAGAACTTGGAGTTGTAGTAACCCGGGTTGCCTTCCACTTCTTCCACGATCACCTCGGCAGCCGCCAATGGGTGCTGGGCCTTGGTGGTCTCGGTGGAGTGCGCAGGGTCACCGTCGACGTAGTTGAGGATCCAGTCCTGCAACCAGCGCTGCATCTCGTCCTTCTCTTTGAAGGAACCGATCTTGTCGCGCACGATGCACTTCAAGTAGTGCGCGAAACGGCACGTGGCGAACAGGTACGGCAGGCGCGCGGCCAGGTTGGCGTTGGCGGTGGCGTCCGGGTCGTCGTATTCGGCCGGCTTCTGCAACGACTGCGCGCCAATGAACGCGGCAAAGTCGGTGTTTTTCTTGTGCAGCAGCGGCATGAAACCGTTCTTCGCCAGTTCCGCTTCACGGCGGTCGCTGATGGCGATTTCGGTCGGGCACTTCATGTCCACGCCACCGTCATCGGTAGGGAACGTGTGCGCCGGCAGGTTTTCCACTTCGCCGCCGGACTCGATGCCACGGATGCGCGAGCACCAGCCGTAGTGCTTGAACGAGCGGTTGATGTTCACCGCCATCGCGTACGCGGCGTTGGCCCAGGTGTACTTGGAGCTGTCGGCGCCGTCGGTGTTTTCTTCGAAGGCGAAGGCTTCCACCGGGTCAGTCTTGGCGCCGTACGGCAGGCGCGCCAGGAAGCGCGGCATGGTCAGGCCGATGTAGCGCGCGTCTTCCGATTCACGCAGCGAGCGCCAGCCGGCGTATTCCGGGGTGGTGAAGATCTTGGTCAGGTCGCGCGGGTTCGACAGTTCCTGCCACGAGCCCATGCCCATCACGGTCGGCGAGGCCGCGGCGATGAACGGCGAGTGCATGGCGGCGCAGACTTTCGACAGCTCCCCCAGCAGTTCCACGTCGGGTGGCGACTGATCGAAGTAGTAGTCGCCTACCAGGCAGCCGTAGGGTTCGCCGCCGAACTGGCCGTATTCTTCTTCGTACATCTTCTTGAAGATCGGGCTCTGGTCCCACGCGGTGCCCTTGAATTTCTTCAGGGTCTTGTGCAGTTCCGGCTTGGCGATGTTGAGCACGCGGATCTTGAGTTGCTCATCGCTCTCGGTGTTGTTGACCAGGTAGTGCAGGCCACGCCAGGCGCTTTCCAATTGCTGGAAATCCGGGTGATGGATGATCTGGTTGACCTGGGCGGTCAGCTTGGCGTCAATGGCGGCGATGATCGATTCGATCGACTTGATCGCGTCATTGGACACCAGGTCGGTCTGTGCCAGGGCCTGTTCGGCCAGGGTGCGCACAGCGGTTTCCACGGCTTCGCGGGCACGCTCGGTCTTGGGTTTGAATTCTTGCATCAGCAAGGATGCGAACTCGCTGGTTTCTTCGGTAGCGCCCAGGTTCAGCGCGCCTTCGCGAACGGTATTGTCGGTCATGATTACTGATCCCCTGCAGGCTTGGGCGCGCTGGCAAGTGCCTGAAGCAGTGCCGGGTCCTTGATCGCCTTCATGATGATTTCTTCAGCGCCGGTCTTGCCGTCCATGTAGGTCAGCAGGTTGGCCAACTGGGTACGGGCTTCGAGCAACTGGTTCAGCGAGTCGACCTTGCGGGCCACGGCGGCCGGGCTGAAGTCGTCCATGCTTTCGAAGGTGATGTCCAGGCTCAGGTTGCCTTCGCCGGTCAGCTCGTTGGGTACGTGGAACGCCACGCGCGGCTGCATGGCCTTGAGGCGCGAGTCGAAGTTGTCGACGTCCACTTCAAGGAACTTGCGGTCGGCCACCGGCGCCAACGGCTCGGCAGGCTTGCCGGCGAGGTCGGCCATCACACCCATCACGAAGGGCAGCTGGACCTTTTTCTCGGCGCCGTAAAGCTCGACGTCGTACTCGATCTGCACTCGAGGCGCGCGGTTGCGCGCGATGAATTTCTGAGAACTTTGCTTCGCCACGTTGCTGCTCCTGGTCGCTTAGCGACGGTGTTGTTACTGCACAGTCGGGCGGTTTACTCGCCGTCCGGGCCGCGCAGGTTTTCAAATTGGGACATGCCATCGGGAATCAGATTGCGCACGATGGCCGCGAAGTCGGCGTGCACCAGATTTTTCGCCCGGTTCAACAGCACCGGCAGCGGGCTCGAGGGCTCGTGCCGGGTGTAGTACGCAAGGATCTTGTCGAGGCTGCGCAACACGTCATCGCGGCTGGCGATATCACCGGCCGGGCGTGGTGCGGCGGGGGCGGGGGCGAAATCGACCGAGGGGGCATGGTCGTCACTGACCGCCTCGGATTCACTGCTGCTGTCGCTGCCCGGCACCGCTTGATTGAGTATCTGCAACGCCTGCTTGAGCGGTTGCTTCAAGGCCGTGAGGTCCACGCCCTGGGCGGAACCGACCTGCTCATTGACTTGTTGCTCGATGGCTTCGCACGCCGCACGCGCTGCACTCAAGGCGTCGCGGGTGGCTTGCAGGTGCTCGGGGTCGCTGTCGAGGAATGCGGCGTTGAGTTGCTGGGCGCCGAGTTGCTCATCGGGGAAGCTCAGCAGGCCACTGGCATTGAGCGCCGCGCGCAGGCTCACGGGACCGAAGGTGCGCGAGCGCGTGAGGATGCTCTCGCGCAGCAGGCGAACGTTGGTGTCGCAGGTCATGCCTGTGAGCGCGTTGATGCGCACGGTGGGGTCGTTATCGTCGTCGGCGTCCAGGCGCGGGTGCAGGTCGGCCCAGTAGTCGCGCAGCAACGCGTTGATCAGCGTGAGGACTTCGGCCAGGCCGGCCACGCCTTGGAGTGCGAGGGAGCTTTGCAGCAGGAAATGGGTGATGCGCAAGTCTTTGCTGCGCGCCAGCAAGTCCAGGCTTTGCTGCTGGATGCTGCGCCATTCCGGCGGTTCGGCGGGCAGGATCGAATCGCCCATGCTGCGCTCGGGCTGGCCCTTGGCATCACGTTCCAATTGCAGAAATTGCGCGTCATATTCCATGTCTTCGCCACAGGGCGAAGTCGCGGAAACGGCGGTGAGCAGCAACGGCACATCCACTGAAATCGATCTCCCTATCGGCCCGTTAAATGGCGGGCGGTTCATGCATTAGTTGCGTGAGGAACTTTGCATGTTTTCTTGGTCATATAAACAAGGCGCCACTAATGTGCCATCATTGGAATGCAAGAAGTTGTGCATTTTTGGTGTAGTACTTATGCCTTGTCAAGGTAAGCTATTCGCCCTGTGTGACAGATGTGCGGTGCTTAACAACCTGTGCGACTGGCGGGTCGAACGACGCACCGGGGCAGGATTTTTGTCATAGAGGCCAGTTAAGATCAGCGATCATGCTGACATTGGCAGGTTTGGACGGTCGACTGCTCGACCGGATGGGGATATCCCGGGAAGCGCTGTCCCGGGAATCGACCGCGCGCGAAGTATCAGCAAGGAGGCAAGATGTCGCTGTGTTTGACTATCACTAGTTATCACAAGATTACCCCTGGGCAGTGCTCCGAAAAGTCCATCAATCAGGGCTCGATGGCTATCGGCCGCAGCTCGGATAATGATTGGGTACTGCCAGACCCAGAGCGCCTGGTCTCCTCGCAACATTGCGTTATTCAATACAAAGACGGCCGTTATTACCTGACCGATAACAGTACTAATGGTGTGGAGTTGGTAAAAGCCGGTGTTCGTATGCGTCGGGGCAACAGCGAGCCGTTGCAGGATGGCGAGCTGATCCGTATCGGCGATTACGAGATCCAGGCGCGTATCGATTTCAACGTACAGGCTGTTGCAAGCCAGTCGTTTGCCGGCGAATCACCCAATAGCTTTGAAGCGCTGATGGGCGCCGTGGTGAGCCCGCCCACGCCTGTGCCGGTGATAGCGCCGCAGTTCCAGGGTGCGTCCTCGATGGACACGCTGCCGGATCTGTTTGATTTCCTCAGCCCCACCACCGTGCCGCCACCCACCGTGGCGGACCACGTGCCCAGCGAACAACACGATTTCCGCCCGCCAACGCCGCTCAGCGTGCCGGTGGAACAGGCGCCTGTGGCGTCAGGCGTGGTGATTCCCGAGGATTGGGACCTGTTTGGCGACGCGCCTGCTCCGGTGGTCAGCGCACCATCACCACCGCCTGCGCCGGTCATCCAGCCGCCACCCGTGGTCGAGCCCGTGCTCCCCGTGGCGGACAGCCAGCAACCCGACCTGCTGCAAGCCTTCCTGCGCGGCGCCGGCCTCGACCAACTGCGCCTGGACAAGGCTCAGGCTGAGGCCCAGATGGAGAGCATCGGCCGCAGCTACCGCTTGATGGTCGAAGGCCTGATCGACGTGTTGCGTGCCCGCGCCAGCCTCAAGGGCGAGTTCCGCATGCAGCAGACGATGATCCAGCCCGCGGAAAACAATCCGTTGAAATTCGCCCCGAATGCCGACGAAGCGTTACTGCTGTTACTACGTCACGGCAACCAGGCGTTTATGGCGCCGGACCTCGCCGTGCGCGACAGTTTCAACGACCTGCGCGCGCACCAATTGGCTGTGATGGCCGGCGTGGAGGCGGCGATCAAGCACCTGCTCAGCCGCTTCGAGCCGGCGCAACTGGAAGAGCGCATGGGCAAGCCCGGCGGGCTGTCGAGCCTCTTCAACGGCTCGCGCCAGGCCCAGTACTGGCAGCAGTTCACCGAGCTCTACAGCAATATTTCCCGTGAGGCCCAGGAAGATTTCCAAGACCTGTTCGGCCGTGAATTCAGCCGGGCCTACGAAGAACACAGCGCCCGACAGCGTCGGTAAACGCGCCGCAACCCATGGATTGACGGATAGCCAAGTACGTCATTGAGGACGCAGGATGATTCCCAGGTTTTTACTCGCAGTTGCCACACTGCTTCTGCTGACGGCGTGTGCCAAAGACGCCGCCAAACCCGAAGCGGCTGCGCAAGCAGAAGCAGACACGGCCGCCGTCGAGCTGCATTTTCACGCGATCAGCGGGCTCAACCCCGGTGCCGATGGCCAGGCCGCGCCGGTGCGGGTGCGCATTTTCGAGCTGAAAAACGCCGCCACGTTCGCCCGTTCCGATTACTTCGCCCTGGCGGACCGCGCGCAATCGACCCTGGGCCTGGACCTGCTGGACCAGGACGAAGTGGTGGTGCAGCCCGGCGCGCAACTGAGCGTCCAGCGCGACCTCGACCCGTCCACGCGCCAGATCGGGCTGTTGGTGGGTTATCGAGAGTTGGACCGCGCGCAATGGCGCACGGTCATCAACGTGCCCGCGCGCCAATACACCGAATACCAGATCAGCCTCGATGTGCGTGCCGTGCGCGCCGACATCGTGGCCTCCCCATCCAGCCCTGCCCAATAAGAAGCAATCGGAGCTCCCATGTCCTGGAACAATCGCGTGGTCTGGTCGGAAGGCATGTTCATCGGAACGCAGCACTTCCAGCAGCATGACCGTTACCTGGAAAACCTGATCGACGCCCGTAGCCGTCCGCTGTGCGCAGGCGCCTGGGGGTTTTCCGAGTTGCTGATCGACCAGGGCCTGCTGGCCCAGGGCAAGCTGGCAATCGTCTCGGCACGCGGCCTGTTACCCGACGGCACGCCGTTCAATATTCCCCAGGATGACCTGGCGCCGAGCCCGCTGAATATCGACGACAACCTGCGCGACGGCCTGGTGTACCTGGCCCTGCCGCTCAAGCGCGCCGGCGCCCGCGATACCGTGGAGGAAGGCGAAGCCCTGGAAGCCGCGCGTTACGTGAGCCAGGTACGCGAAGTGCGTGATGACAATGCACCGTTCGAAAACCGCGCGCCGGTGGCCGTCGGTTCACGTGCCCTGCGCTTGCTGACCGCCCAGGATGGCATCAGCGACTACGCCGCCGTGGGTCTGGTGCGCATCAAGGAAAAACGCGCCGACCGCGCGCTGGTGCTCGACGACACTTACATTGCGCCCGTACTCGACGTGGCCGCGAGCAAGCCGCTGACCGCGTTTCGCAGTGAATTGCTCGGCCTGCTGCACCAGCGCGGCGAAGCCCTGGCCGGCCGCGTGGTTGCGTCGGGCGCCGGTGGTGCGTCGGAGATTGCCGATTTCATGCTGCTGCAGCTGGTCAACCGTGCGCAACCGCTGGTCCAGCATTTGAGCCAACTGAGCCCGTTGCACCCCGAGCGCTTCTACAGCGAACTGGTCAGCCTGGCCGGCGAGTTCTCGACCTTTTCGACCTCGGGCCGCCGCCCCCAGGAATACCCGCAGTACCAGCATGACGACCTGGCCCTGAGTTTTGCTCCAGTGATGGCCGCGCTGCGTGAAGCGCTGTCGATGCTGATCGACAGCAAGGCCACGCCGATCCCGATTGTCGAGAAAGCCTACGGCGTCCACGTGGCCATGCTGGCCGACAAAACCTTGCTCGACAGCGCCAGTTTCATTCTGGTGGTGCGTGCCGATGTGCCCGGCGAAACCCTGCGCGCGCGTTTCGGCCAGCAGAGCAAAGTCGGCTCGGTGGAACACATCCGCGACCTGGTCAACCTGCAACTGCCGGGCATCAGCCTGTTGCCGTTGCCGGTGGCGCCACGCCAGCTGCCGTACCACGCGGGCTCGACCTATTACGAGCTCGATCGCGGTAGCGAGCACTGGCAACAGCTGAGCAATTCCGGCGGTTTCGCTTTCCACATCGCCGGGCAGTTCCCGGGCTTGAACCTGGCCTTCTGGGCGATCCGAGGATAATCCGCGATGCACCCCAACGACGATGACCGCACCCAGTTCATGCCGCGTCCGGGTGGCCGGGCGCCGGAACCTGCGCGTGCCGAGCCTGCGCCTTTGGCGATGCCGGCCGCGCCGATGCTCACCGGCAAGAGCCACGGCCTGAACCCGCTGGAAAGCGCCGCCGGCCCGCTGCTTGCCTTGCTGACGCGCCTGCGCAACACCATCGCCCATCCGGCGCCGGCCAGCCTGCGTGCGCAGTTGCTGGCCTACCTGCGCCAGTTCGAAGAGCGCGCCGAAGCCGCCGGCATCGCCCGCAACGAAGTGCTGCTGGCGCGCTACGCGCTGTGCACCGCGCTGGATGAAGCGGTGTTGAGCACGCCCTGGGGCAGCACCAGTGACTGGGGTAAACAAAGCTTGCTGATCACCGTGCACAACGAAGCCTGGGGCGGCGAAAAGGTCTTCCAGCTGCTTGAGCACTGCCTGCAAAGCCCGCGCGAACGCCTCTACCTGCTGGAGCTGTTGTACCTGTGCATGTGCCTGGGTTTCGAAGGCCGCTATCGCGTGATGAACGACGGTCGCAGCCAGCTGGAGGCCCTGCGCGAACGCACCGCCGCGGCCATTCGCAGCGCCCGTGGCGAACACGAGCGCGAACTGTCGCCGCACTGGCGCGGCGTGACCGTGGCGCGCGATCGCCTGGCGCAGTTCATGCCGCCCTGGATCGCTGTGGCCATTGGCCTGGCGCTGCTGTTGGCGTTGCTGTTTGTCTTGCGCCTGTTGCTGGCGGCGGATGCCGAGCCGGTATTCAAGAATATCCATGCGCTGGGCGAAATCCCGGTGCAGGCCATCGACCGTCCAGTGGCGCAGCCCAAAGTCATCGAGCGGCCGCGCCTGGCGGGCTTCCTCGCTGAAGAAATCAAGGCCGGCCGCGTCGCCGTGGAAGATAAGGTCGACCGCTCGGTGGTGACCATTCGTGGCGATGAACTGTTCGCCTCCGCCAGCGCCAGCATCGTCGACGATTATCAGCCACTGATGCTGCGCATCGCCGACGCCATACGCAAGGTCAAGGGCCAGGTGCGCGTCACCGGGCACAGCGACAACCGCCCGATTGCCACGCTGCGCTTTCCGTCCAACTGGGCCTTGTCCGAAGCACGGGCCAAGTCGGTGCTGGACATTCTGGCGGCCAAGACCGGCCAGGCCGATCGCTTCAGTGCCGAGGGCCGCAGCGACACCGAGCCATTGGCGACCAACGCAACAGCCGAAGGCCGTGCCCGCAATCGTCGGGTTGAAATCACCGTATTGGCGGAGGGCGTCGAGTGAAGGCGTTGTTCAGTTTCATGATTCGCTGGGTGATTCCCGTGCTGGGCCTGATTGCCCTGAGCCTGATCATCTGGTTTGTCGGGCCATTGCTGGATGTGCTGGTGCCGGAAGGACGCCGCTGGGCGCTGATCGCCCTGGTGTTTGCGCTGTGGATCGCCTACCGCGTGTTCCGCATCGTCCAGGCGCAGCGTCAGGCCGCCGAAGTGATGCGCAGCCTGGCCGCCGAAACCCCGGCAGACCCGAACAGCGTCGCCACGGCCGAAGAACTCACCACGCTGCGCCAGCGTATGGACGAGGCTCTGGCGCTGCTGAAAAAGGCCAAGCTCGGTGGCGATGAGCGCCGCAACCTTTATGAGCTGCCGTGGTACGTAATCATCGGCCCACCGGGCTCGGGCAAGACCACGGCGCTGGTCAATTCGGGGCTGCATTTCCCGCTGGCCGCGCAATTGGGCGCAGGTGCCGTGCGTGGCGTTGGCGGTACGCGCAACTGCGACTGGTGGTTCACCGACCAAGCCGTATTGCTCGACACGGCAGGCCGCTACACCACCCAGGACAGCAACTCCACGGTGGATAAAGCCGCGTGGCTGGGCTTTCTCGACCTGCTGAAAAAGCAGCGCTCGCGACGGCCCATCGACGGTGCATTCATTGCCATCAGCCTCTCGGACTTGCTGCTCGGCACCGACGCCGAGCGCGCCGCCCACGCCGCGGCGATCCGCCTGCGCATCCAGGAGCTGTACACCCACCTGGGCGTGCGCTTCCCGATCTACCTGATGCTGACCAAGCTTGACCTGGTGCCGGGCTTCATGGAGTTCTTCGACAACCTGAGCAAGGAAGACCGCGCCCAGGTCTGGGGCATGACCTTTGCCCTGGATGACGGCAAAAACAGCGACAGCCCGTTGGCGCACCTGCAAAGCGAATTCGCCGGCCTGGAGCAGCGCCTCAACGAACGCCTGGTGGAACGCCTGCAACAGGAACGCGACCCGGCGCGGCGCGACCTGATCTACGGCTTCCCGCAACAGTTCGGGGCATTGAAGGATTGCCTGCAAAGCTTCCTCGAAGGCGTGTTCAAGCCCAATGCCTTTGAAGAGCGCGTGTTGCTGCGCGGTGTGTACTTCACCAGCGGCACCCAGGAAGGCAGCCCGATCGACCGTCTGATCGGCGCGATGGCCCAGAGCATGAACCTGGACCGCCAGCACCTGGCGCGCCAGAGCGGCACCGGGCGCAGCTACTTCATCGAAAAGCTGTTCACCGCCGTGGCGTTTGCCGAACGCGGCTTGGTGGGGGTGAACCCCAAGGTCGAACGGCGCCGCAAATGGATTGCGCGTGGGGTGCTGGCCGCCACCGTGGCATTGGTCGTGGTGGTCAGCGGCCTGTGGTGGGTGAGTTATCGCGCTAACCAGGCGTATATCGCGCAAGTCGACCAGAAGGTCGCGCCGCTGGGCCAGGCCGTGCAGAACCTGAGCCCGGCGCAGCGTGAAGTGCTTGCGGTGCTGCCATTGCTCAACGCGGTGAAGAACCTGGCGGGCGACTCGCCAAGCTGGTCCGAAGGCCTCGGCCTGTATCAGGGCGACATGCTTGAAGCCGAGTCCGCCAGTGTCTACCGCAAGCTGTTGATTGCCGTGTTCGCGCCCCGCCTGGTGACGCGCATCGAAGAACAACTGCACGGCGGCGGCAATTCCGACTTCCTCTACGAAGGCCTCAAGGCCTACTTGATGCTCGCCGACACCGAGCATTATGACCCGGACTTCATCAAGGCCTGGATCGCCCTGGACTGGGACCGCAACCTGCCGCGCGACCTGCCGGCCGATCAGCGCCAGGCGTTGGCCGGGCACTTGCAGGCCCTGTTTGAGCGCCATCCGCCGAGTGCGCGCCTCGACCCGCGCCTGATCGACGACCTGCGCCGCCAACTGCAACAGCTGCCGGTGGCGCAACGCGTCTACGACCGGGTCAAACGCCAGAAACTGCCCGAAGGCATTCCAGACTTTCGCATCAACGAAGCCGCCGGCCGTGATGCGGCACTGGTGTTCAGCCGCAAGAGCGGCAAGCCATTGGGCGAGCCGCTGAGTGGGTTCTTCACCGCCAAGGGCTATCGCCAGGCATTCCTGTTGAGCAGCTTGAACCAGACCGGCACCCTCGCTGAAGAGCAATGGGTGCTCGGCCAGGAGCAGGCCGACCAGCAGAACGTAGCCAGCCTGGCCGCCGATGTGCGCCGCCTGTATTTCCAGGATTACCAGCGCCAGTGGGACGCCTTGCTGGCGGACATCGACTTTGTGCCGATCACCAGCGTGGCCCAGGCGGCCGATGTGCTGCGGGTGATTTCCGGCCCCACGTCCCCGCTGAAAAAACTGCTGGTGGCCGTGGCAAAGGAAACCGATCTGCAAGCTGAAGAACGCCAATTGGTCGCCAAAGGCGTGCCGGTGGAAGGCGGCGTCGACAAGCTCAAGGAGCGCCTCGGCAGCCTGCTCGGCCAGGAACAACCGAGCGCCAATGCACCTGCCGCCATGGATGACCCGGTGACGGCACACTTTGCCGAACTCAACAGCATTGTCAGCAAAAACGAAGGCGAACCGGCAGCCATCGACGGCCTGCTCACGGACATGAACGCGCTGTATGTGCAGGTCAGCGCCATGGTCGGTGCCAGCGGCGATGCCTTGCTGGGCGAGGCGAAGAACCAGGCGGCGGCTGCCGCGACGCGGGTCAGCCTGAATGCCGAACGCCAGCCGCCGCTGGTGCAGGGCATGGTCAAGTCGGTGGTCAATTCCACCACCAACAGCATGATGGGCGGGGTACGCAACCAGCTGAACGCAGCCTGGGTCAGCGAAGTGGTCAACGTGTATCGCCAGTCCCTGGCCGGGCGTTACCCGATGTCGCCGGGCAGTGCGCGTGACGCCACCCTGGATGACTTCGGTCAGTTCTTCGGCGTGGGCGGGGTGATGGATAACTACTTCCGCAAATACCTGCAACCCTACGTGGATACTTCGGCGCAGACCTGGCGCTGGCAGCCGGGCGCGGCGCAGAAGCTGGGGATTGCACCGGGTGTGCTGCAAACCTTCCAGCGTGCCGCGACGATTCGTGACGCGTTCTTCAGGTCGGGGGGCACCCAGCCCATCGTGCGTTTCGAACTCAAGCCCGTGTCGATGGACCCAACCATCACCCAGTTCCTGCTGGACCTGGACGGCCAGCAGTTGAGCTACGACCACGGCCCGAGTCGCCCGGTGGCGATGCAGTGGCCGAACCCCGGCAGCATTGGCGTGGTGCGCATTTCGATCATGCCGCCCTCGGCCAGCGGCCGCTCCGGCGTGACCCTGGACGGGCCGTGGGCCTGGTTCCGCCTGCTGGAGCAATCTGATCTCACCGCCGGCAATTCGCCGGACCGCTTCAACCTGCGCCTGCGCGTCGACGGTGCGAGCATCGCCTACGAGCTGCGCGCCAACAGCGCCTTCAACCCGTTCAAGAGCCGCGTGCTCAGTGGCTTCAGCCTGCCGGAGCGGCTATGACGGCGCTGGGTTTCTACGGCAAGTTGGCCAGTCGTGGGGATTTCGTCAGCCGTGCCTTGCCCCGGAGTTTTGTCGGCCCGTGGGACAGCTGGCTGGCGGCGGGGCTGCTCGCCAGCCAGAACAGCCTCGGCGGCGAGTGGCTCGACGTGTACCTGGTCAGCCCGTTGTGGCGCTTTGTGCTGGCGCCGGGCGTGTGCGGGCCGGACGCGGCGGCGGGCGTGGTGATGCCGAGCATCGACCGCGTCGGACGGTATTTTCCGCTGGCGGTGGTGGCTTTGCTCGATCACGACACCAACCCGGCATCCTTGGTGGGCGGGCCCGACACGTGGTTCGAACAGGCCGAAGCGTTGCTGCTCAGCACCCTGGATGCAGGCGCGACCTTCGAACAGTTCAATGAAGGCCTCGATAACTTGGGCCTGCCAGCCACTGAACCGCGTGCGGTGGACAGCCGCTTCGCCGGCCTGCAACGCATGGCCGCTACCGAGCCGCATCAGCGCCTGGCCGCGCTGGCGGAGCAGGCCTGCGAGGGTGCGAGCTTGTGGTGGGGCCGTGGTTCGCAGCGTATTTCCCCCGGTTTATTGCGGTGTCAGGGCCTGCCTGCCGCTGGCGATTTTGCGCAGTTTTTGCTCGGACAAGAAGGTGTGGTGTAGATGGGCGCGACGTACAAATCCGCGAGCAAAAGCCATGTGGGCATGGTGCGCCAGGTCAACGAAGATGCTTGCCTGGACCTGCCGGAGAATCGCCTGTGGGTGGTGGCAGACGGCATGGGCGGGCACGCCGCGGGCGATTACGTCAGCAGCCTGATCGTCGACAGCCTGCGCAGTGTGCCGCTGGGGCGTTCTTTGGAGGAATACTCGGCAGCGTTGCGCAACGACCTGATCCGCATCAACGCCGCCGTGCGCGAAGAAACCGCCAACCGTGGCGTGAGCATGATGGGCAGCACCGTGGTGCTGCTTGCCGCCCGGGGCTTGCGCGGCGTGTGCCTGTGGGCCGGCGACAGTCGCCTGTACCGCCTGCGCGACGGGGTGTTGGAGAGTCTTTCGCGCGATCACAGTTATGTGCAGGACTTGCAAGACAGCGGCCTGCTCAGCGAGGCCGACGCCCGCAGCCATCCGCGCGCCAATATCGTCACCCGCGCCGTGGGGGTGGAAGCCCAGCTTGAGGTAGCGGTGCTCGACCTGTTGATCGCCCCCGGTGACAGTTACCTGCTGTGCAGCGATGGTCTGAACAAGACCGTCGAAGACCATGAAATTCGCGAAGTCCTCAGCCATGATGCGCCGGATGAAATCGTGCGCAGCCTGGTGCACCTGGGGCTCAACCGGGGCGCGCCGGATAACATCACCGCCATCGTCGTGAAGGTATCGTCATGAACATCGTCATCCCTGGTTATGACATCGAAGGCGAGATCGGCGAAGGCGCCATGGCCAGCGTCTACTTGGCGACCCAGCGTTCGCTGGAACGCAAGGTGGCGTTGAAAGTGATGGCGGCGGCGCTGGCGGCCGACCCGACCTTTTGCGAGCGTTTCCTGCGTGAGGGCAAGACCCTGGCGCGCCTGTCGCACCCGCACACCGTGACCATCCATGACATCGGCAACGTCGGTGAGCTGTATTACATGGCCATGGAATACCTGCCCAACGGCACGCTCAAGGAGCGCATTGCCGCCGGCCTGACGCCGGAACAGGGTGTGACGCTGATCCGCCAGATTGCCTCGGCGCTGGGCTATGCCCATGCCCAAGGCCTGGTGCACCGCGATGTGAAACCGGCGAACATTCTGTTCCGCGCCGATGGCACGGCGGTGTTGTCGGACTTCGGCATCGCCAAGTCACTGGATGACCGCACCCAATTCACCCAGGCCGGGTTCGCCGTGGGCACGCCGAGCTATATGAGCCCGGAACAGGCGCGGGGCCAGGAGATCGATGGCCGCGCGGACCTGTATGCGCTGGGCGTGGTGCTCTACGAGATTCTGGTCGGCGAGCTGCCTTACCGTGGCACCGATGCGCTTTCGACGGCGCTCGCGCACCTGACTGAGCCGTTGCCGGAATTGCCGGTGCACCACGGCCGCTACCAGGAGGTGCTGCGCAAGTTGCTGGCCAAGGACCCGGCGGAGCGTTTCCCGGATGCGGCGGCGTTGCTGCGGGCTCTGGATAACCTGCCGGGGGAGTCGCCGGAGGCCACCCTGGTGCGGCCGCTGCCAACCCCGATGACGTTTGATCTGGCCGGCATTACCCCGGAGTCCATCGAGATCCCCACCGACAAACCCCAGGCGGCGCGCCAGCCGGTGGTGACACCGACGCAGCACCCTGCGGTGTCCGAGCAGCGCCGTGGGCCGATGTTGGCGTTGGCCGCCGTTGCAGTGGCGGTGGCGTTGGCCATTGGTGGCGCCAGTTATTGGTGGTTGAGCGCCGGCGATGAGCCTGCCAAGCCGCCCGCTGCGGTGCTGCCGAAAGTGACGCCACCACCGCCACCACCGCCTGCGGTCGCTGAAGTCGACGGCGGTCAGCGCCCGTTGTTGATGGCGGGCAAGAAGACCCTGTTTCAACGCGTCCTCAGCAAACCGGGGGCGAAGCTCTCGAGTGAAGCGGGCAGCGCCGCCGGCAAAACCCTGCCGGCGTTCTCGGTGCTCTACGTTTACCAGCGCAAAGACGTCAACGGCAGCCCGTGGGTGCGTGTCGGTGCTGCCACCGACGGGCGCAGCGATGGTTGGCTGCCGGCGGCTCAGGTCAGCGACTGGAAGCAGAGCCTGGTATTGACGTTCACCGAACGCTCGGGCCGGGCGCCGGTGATGTTCCTGCGCCAATCCAGCGAAGTGGAAAAACTGCTGGCCGATCCTGCGGCGGCCAAAGGTGCATTGGCCAAGGCGCAGAAGAACAGCGAAGACAATAATCAGATTCTCGCCCTGGAGCCGACCGCCAGCGCGGTGCCGCAGAACCAGTTCTACCTGCTGCCGATCTTCGACTCCAAAGAGAGCTTCGACGAGAACGGCCAGCCGGTGCAGTTGCTCAATGTGGCCTCCATCGATCCCGGCAGCAGCGCCGCCAAACCGTCCACGCCAGTGATCAATGCGAACGCCGACGCGTTTCGCACTGCCGTCGTTTTGGTGGTCGATACCACCGTGTCGATGCAGCCCTACATCGACCAGATCCGCGACGTGGTGCACGAACTGCAAACCCGCATCGGCGAGCGCGGCGAGTTGGACAGCGTCAGTTTCGGCATGGTGGGTTTTCGCAACAGCATCAAGAAGACCCCAGGCCTGGAGTACGTGGCCAAGACCTTGATCACCCTCGACCAGGGCCGCGATCCGCAACGCTTCCTCGACATGGCGCGCCAGGTCAAGGCGTCCAGCGTGTCGAGCCATTCGTTCAACGAAGATGCGTTCGCCGGGGTGATGCAAGCGGTGAACGGCATGGATTGGTCCGGTTACGGCGGGCGCATCATCCTGCTGGTCACCGATGCCGGTGCACTGCGCAAGAACGACCCGTTTGCCACGACCCAAATGAACGAAGCCGAAGTGCGCCAGGCTGCGCTGGGCAAGCAGATCAAAATCTACGCCCTGCATCTGCGCACCGACGCCGGCAAGAAAACCCATGCCGGCGCCGAGAGCCAGTACCGTATCCTCACCGCCGACACCAACCCGCAGATCGGCGACCTCTACACGCCGGTGCCCGGTGGCGACGTGCGCAAGTTGGGGGAGCGCGTGGATGAGATCGGCACGGTGTTCGCCAACCTCGTGCACCAGGTGCGCAGCAATACGCCGCAACCGGTGCCGTTGCTGAACAGCGCGCCTAGCCTTGCGGATAAATCCGCGGCGGTCGGCTATGCCATGCACATGGATTTCCTCGGTCGCAAAAGCGCGAGCCAGGCACCGCAACTGGTCAGCGCCTGGACCGCCGACCGCGACCTGACCAACCCGGCGCTGCCGGCGTTCCAGGTGTGCGTGATGCTGACCAAATTGCAGCTCAACGACCTGCAGCAGTCGCTGAAGCTGATCGTCGATGCCGCGCGCAAGACCCAGACGTCACCCAAGGATTTCTTCCAGGAAATCGCCAGCGCTTCGGCCTACATGAGCCGCGATCCGCAGGCCTTGCGCAAGGGCGGTAACCTGGCCGACGGCGGCATTCTTGGCGAATACCTGGAAGGCCTGCCGTACCGCAGCAAGTCGTTGAACATGACCCAGGACCTGTGGTTGTCGTTGAGCGTGGCCGAGCAGGAAGACTTCATCGACGAGCTGGATTCGAAAATCCGCCTGTATGAAACCTTCCATAACGACCTGGCCAACTGGGTCCGTTTCGGCGACGCCGAACCGGGCGATGCGTTGTACCGCGTGCCGTTGTCGACGCTGCCGTGATGTTGAACCTGAGCGCGGTGCACAAGAGCCGGGGCGTCGGTAGCCAGCGCTACAGCCTGGTGATCCCGGCGCTGGCGCTGCGTGCGGGTGAGCAAGTGGCGATTGTCGGGCCGAGCGGCTGTGGCAAGAGCACCTTGCTGGACTTGTTGGCGCTGGTATTGGCGCCGGATCAGGTCGGGCAATTTGAATTCAACCGGCAGGACATCGCCGGGTTGTGGCGGGCGGATAAGCAATCCAACTTGGCCGCGCTGCGCAGCGAGCATTTGGGCTATGTGCTGCAAACCGGTGGCTTGCTGGGCTTTCTCGATGTGCGCGGCAATATCGCGCTGTCCCGGCAACTGCTGGGCTTGAAGGACGACGGCAGCGTGGCGCGCCTGGCCGAGCAATTGGAGATCAGCGATCAGTTGGCCAAGAAACCGGCTGCGCTTTCCGTGGGCCAACGCCAGCGGGTCAGCTGTGCCCGTGCGTTGGCCCATGCGCCGCAACTGGTGCTGGCGGACGAACCGACGGCGTCACTCGACCCCTTGAACGCCGAGCGCGTGATGCACGCCTTGCTCGCCCAGGCCCGCGAACACCGTGCCGCCTGTGTGATCGCTACCCATGACGAGCCGCTAGCCCGCGCCAGTGGCTTGCAGGTTCGGCGCATCAGTTGCCGTCGCGACACCGACGGCGGCGTCACCGCCACCCTCGGGGAGGCGTGCTGATGCGCATCGGTCTGGTGGCGTCGCTGGCCTGGCAGGACTATCGCAACGATGCCTGGCTGTCCGCCTGTTCGGTATTGGCGCTGGTCGCCGTTATCGCGCCGTTGCTGGTGTTATTCGGCCTGAAGTTTGGACTGGTTAGCAGTTTGACCGAACGTTTGCAGACCGATCCCGCCACCCGTGAAATTATTCCGCTGGGCGGTGGTCGATTCAGCAGCGGTTTTATCGAGCAACTCGGCCAGCGCGCCGATGTGGCGTTCGCCATACCGCGTACGCGGCAGATTGCGGCGACGGCGCAGGTGGGCACGTTGGCCCTGGAAATGCTGCCGACTGCGACCGGCGACCCATTGCTCGCCGGCCTACCGGTGCCAAAGGGCCTGGATCAGATTGTGTTGAGCCACACCGCCGCCGAGAAGCTGGCGGCGCGGCCTGGGGATTGGCTGCAAAGCAGCTTTGCGCGGCAAGTGGCGGGGCGCGTGGAGGCCCAGCGCACGCGCGTGCAGGTGCTGGCGATCTTGCCGTTGGAAGCCTTTGCCCGTGACGGTTTGTTTGCCGACTTGCGCCTGCTGGAAGCCGTTGAAGATTACCGCGATGGCCGTGCAGTGCCGACATTGGGGTGGGCCGGCGATGAGGTGGGTGTGAGCGAGCAGCGTGTGTATCCGGCGTTTCGCCTGTATGCCCGCAGCCTCACCGACGTGGAGCCGCTGCGCGTGTTTTTCGCCGGGCAGAATCTGCTGGTGTCGACCCAGGCGCAGACTATTGCGCAGGTGCAGTCGTTGAGCCGCAATCTGTCGATTGTGTTTTGGGTAATCTGTGGGCTGGCGTTGGCGGGGGCATTCGCGGCTATCTTTGCTGGCGCGCTGGCTGCGGTGGCGCGCAAGCGGCGGGAATTGTCGGTGTTGCGCCTGTTGGGGGTTTCCACCGGTGGGCTGTTATTGTTTGTGGTGTTGCAGGCGCTCTATAGCGCAGGCTTTGCCGCCGTGCTCAGCGCCGGGCTGTATGGCCTGGCCGAGGCGAGCTTGAATAAATTATTCGTGCAGGTGCCGGGCGAACACGCCAGCCGCCTGCTGGCGCATCATTACGGCCTGGCCCTGGTTGCAGTCCTCGGCGTCAGCGCCGTGGCGGCGGCCTGTGGCGGTTGGCGAGTGGCGCGTATCCAGGCTTCTGAAGGAATCAGAGATGTATAAGTTACTGGGCGCCTGTGTGGCGCTGACCTTGGCTTCGATGGCCTGGGCCGATGAAGCGAGCGACAAGCTCGACAACCCCAGGCCGTTGCCGGATGACGTGAGCCTGCCGCTGCCGTGCGAAGGCAATATGGTGTTCCGCTATGCCTACGTATTGGCCCAGGGCACGCTGGACGACCGCGAGATCAGCCTCGGCTACCCGTTTGCCGAAGGTGAGGCGGGCTACCAGCAGTCGTTTATTTCCGGTTACCGCCGCGACTTTATCAACGGCCAGTTCACCCTCAAGGACTTGCCCAAGGACTGGAATAAAGTCATCGCGCCCTTGATGCCGAAGACCGATGCCAAGACCCCGCTCAAGCCGATGCTGTATTTCATCGGCAAGTACGAAGTGACTGCGCGCCAATATGCCCAAGTCATGTCCCAGGCGCAGTCCCTGGCCAGTGGCGAACCGGCGCCGGCGTGCGATGCACCCACCGGCATGGCTGGGCGCTTGCCCAAGGTGAAGCTGTCGCGCTTTGAGGCTGAGCGCTTCTCGGCGGTGTACAGCGCCTGGTTGATGAAATACCACCGCGAGCTGTTGCCGGTGAGTGGGCGCGGTTCGTCGGCCGAAGACGGCGGCCTGGGTTTCGTGCGCCTGCCTACCGAAGTGGAATGGGAATTCGCCGCACGCGGTGGCCAGGCCGTGAGCCGTCAGGACCTGGAAGGGCGGCTGTTCCCGCGCCGCGTCGAAGGCAGCGAAAGCGACGGCCCGCTCGGCGATTACGCCGTGTTCAATCAGGTCGCCGGCGGCACCGGCCAGGCCGCGCGCCTGATGCCCATCGGCACCAAATTGCCCAACCCGATCGGCCTGTTCGATGTGATCGGCAACGCGGCGGAAATGGTCCAGGAGTCGTTCCAACTGGTGCACGCCGGGCGTCGCCAGGGCACCTATGGCGGCTTTGTGGTCAAGGGCGGCAATTACCTGGAAGGCGAGGGCACGTTGTTCACCGGCATGCGTCGTGAGTACCCGTTGTTTGCCGCCGATGGCACCGAGCAAAGCAACGAGACCACCGGTTTTCGCGTGGCGATTGGCGCGCTGTCGGCGCCGCGTTCGCGTTACAAGGAACTGTTCGCCCAGTGGCAGAAAGAAGGCCGTCTGGCGTCACTGACCGATGCCATCGATGACGCCCAGGACCCGACCAAGCGCCTGGACAGCATCATCGCCGCCAGCGTCGACCCCAAGCTGCAAGCCGAGTTGGGGCTGGTCAACGAAGAGCTCAAGCGCAACGTCTCGCTGATCGCCCAGCAACGCGAGGAAGCGGCGGGCAACCTGATTCAGTCGGCCGCCCTGGTGGCGGAGACCATCGCCAACTACAACATCCGCCTGGCCAACCTGCAAAAGAGCCGACAGCAGGCCATCGACGCCAAGGATGAGCCCAGCGCGAAGCTGTTTGACATAGCCCTTGCCAATGGCCGCAGCGCCCTCGACGGCGCGGTGGCGATCTATATCGACAACCTGGCCACCGGCACGCGCTACACCGATGCGGTGATCCAGGCGCAGTTTCAACGGATCAAGGAAGAGTTGGATCGCAAGCCTGTGCTCGGCAAGAGCCTGGTAACGCGCGCAACACTGTTCGTTCGCCATGTCGGCGACTACCGCAAGCAACAGCGGGCCGACCCGGCAACGATCTTGAAGGAATTGCTCGCAGCGAGCGGTCAGCGATGATCGCTGGCTGTATGGCGAGCTTGGAAGGGACTCAGACGGCGGTGGGCCGTGCTGGGCAAGTCAAACTTAAACGAGAACACACCTATGCTTTTTTCCCGTAAGGCGGTTTCCAAGCGTCACTTGCTGCTGATCGCGGCCGGTTTCAGCACTGTGCTGACCGGTTGCGCCACGTCGCCGGCCTCCAAGGTCGCGTCGAGCACCAAGGTCGAGTACTACCCCAACTGCTACGAGCCGGTGCAGCACTTGCGTGCGACCGATTCGAACATGACCCAGTCGGTCGTGACCGGCGCGGCCATCGGCGCGGCGGGCGGTGCACTGCTCGGTGCGTTGACCGGCGACAAAGAAAAGCGTGGCCGTAACGCGGCCATCGGTGCCGCTGGCGGCGCCCTCGCAGGCGGCGCAGCGGGTTACTACACCGAGCGTCAGAAGCAGATCGCCGACGACAACCAGCGCATTGCTTCCTATGCCGCTGACGTGAACAAAAGCGCCTCCGACATCGACCGCAGCACCGCTTACGCCAAGGCGTCGCAGCAGTGCTATCAGAGTGCGTTCACCAAGCTGGTGGCCGACCGCAAAGCCAAGACTGTCAACGACAGCGAAGGCCGCAAGCGCCTGGCGGAAATTGTGTCGGGCCTGAAAGAGTCCAATGACCTGATCGTCGCGGTCAACGGCAAAGCCGCCGAAGACCTCAACAACTACACCCAGGCCTATGAGAAAGACCTGCAGCAAGTCGGCGTGCAACGTGCCGATGTCGTCACCGTCGCCACCGCCGACACCACACCGGTGACTCCGCCGGCCAAAGGCAAGAAAATCGTCAAACCGGCGAAAAAGAAAGAATTGCCAGTGGTGCCACAAGAAGCAGTGACCACCGAGAAGAGCCTCCAGACCGTGCAGGCCAAGCAAGCTGAAAGCAAACAGGTTGCCAGCGCGGGTGATTCGCAGCTCAAACTCAACTGCACCAATCCAAACCTGGCCGACTGGGCGCCAGTGCCGTGCCCTAACGTTTAAGTAACATGCTGCTATAAGCGTCAAACGCCAGCCGATCTTCCGCTAATGCGCAAGATCGGTGGCGTTCTTTTTGAAAATCATTAAACTGCTGCGGCCACTCAATAATTACACCGAGGCCGTGTGCATGAAATTTCGTCTTCTGCTGTGGGTGCTGGGCCTGATGATGGGCAAAGCCAGCCGCACCAATCCTGCCTTCCAGCAGCAACTGGGTGACAAAGACCTGGCCTTCCAGCTGCAGACCCTCGACGGCAAGGTTGCACGCCACTTCATCGTCAAAGACCAGCGCATCACCAGCCGCTCGGGTGTCCACCCTGCGCCGGCGTTTGCTATTGCCTTCAAGGATGCCGCCTATGGCTTCGCCACGATGCAGGCGAAGAACAAGCAATTGGCGTTCATGACGGGAATTCAGGACAAATCGATCCAGATCAAGGGCAACCCGGCGCTGGTGATCTGGTTCCAGGGGTTGACCAAGTATTTGAGGCCGAAGAAAAAGAAGTAGGGCTTCAGTCAGACCGAGTTGAATTCATCGCAGGCAAGCCAGCTCCCACAGGTGACGGTGTTCCCACTTTGGAATGCGGTCAATTGTGGGAGCTGGCTTGCCTGCGATAGCGGTCTGACAGGCGACGGATTCAGCCCTGACTGAACTGCGAAGCCAGCTCCCGCAACAACACCTCTGCATCCAACACCTTGCCAACCACTTCTTCAGCCTTGTCACGGCTCAACCCCAACCGCTCCAGCAGCGCATCCGGAATTGCTTCATCCGGCCCCGAGCCGATGCCGCGGCTGCGCAACAGGCGCACGGCCAGGCACACCAGGTTCGGGTACTCGGCATATTGGCCGTCGTACGTCGGGTCGTGCTGGAAGCGCAGGGCGGTGGACAGTTCGTCCGGCATGTCCCAGTAGCGCATCAGCCAGGCGCCGATCTGTTCGCGGCTGATGCCCAGCAAGTGTTGCTCGACGTAGCTGTGGCACAGGTGCGGGTTGACTTCCAGGTGCCGGCAGATCAGCGAGAAGTGCGGCGGGAACACGTGGGCCAGCAGCAGATAACCGAAGTTGTGCAGCAGGCCGGCCAGGTAGGTCAGGCCGGCTTCCGGGCGCTGCGCGCGGGGCATGGCGCGGGTCAGGCCTTCGATCACGGCGGCGGTGTAGATGGATTGGTGCCAGTACGGCGTGGCCTGGTGCGGGTGGTCCTTGGGCAGGCTCAGGGTCTTACCCAAGGCCAGGCCCAGCGCCAGGTTGATCACCAGGTCAAAACCCAGCACGCGCACGATCGCGTCTTCCACGGAGCGGATCTTGCCCGGCGAGGCGTAGTACGGTGACGCCGCCCAGCTCACGACCTGCGCGGCCAACGCGGGGTCGGTTTCCACCACGCTGGTGATGTCATCAATGGTGGCGTTGGGGTCGACACGCAGCTTGATGATCTTTTGCGCGGTATCCGCCAGCGGTGGGATCTCGATCGTCGCTTCCAGGCGCTGCTGGATACGGCGCGCGGTGAACGCCTGCATCGCCTGGGTGATTTCCTCGCGGTCATCGTTCGGACGGTCGAGGTTGGGACGAATGTTGCTCAGCGGCTCGCCAAAATGCGCGGCGCTGGCCTTGGTGAGCATGGTCTTGAAGGCGTCGCTGGGGATGTCCAGCAGTAACCCGGCTTCGCCCGAGTGCACCAGCAGGCTCGGCTCGTCGAGCAGGCTGCCTTCGTACAGGCACGGCGAACTGGTGAGGGGCGGCAGGCCTGGCAGCAGGCTCAGGTCATGCTTGTCCAACATGCGCCTGACGCGATCCGGCGACACGGCCGTGAGGCGTCGCCCGGTGAGCTCGGTGAGGCGGTTGAGGTCGAGCAACTGGCTCTGCGGAAATAGCACCATCAGCGCACCCACCGCGTCTTCCAGCAAAACGGCCTGGACCTTTCGTGCAGGATTCAGGCCCGGTAGATCGGCGACTTCCGCGTAGGGGACGGCGAGTTTTGCGAGCAGAGCCCGAATGACCGGCGGGGCGGTCAGTGGGGCTGTGGCGAGGGCAACTTCTGACATGGCCTGATCCAATTTCGTACAGTCGTCGAAGTATAACCAGCTTGACACACCTGTAGGTCGGTTAAGTGCGTCGCACCTTACACTTGACCGTATTGCTGCCCGTGCCTGAGCCAGCGATCCAGCAACGGGCTGACATGTTCCGGCCAGCGCTCCATCAACGCTTGCGCCGCATCGCGCACGGCGGGGAGCAAATCAGCGTCGCGCATCAGGTCGGCCACCTTGAATTGCAGCAGGCCGGTCTGGCGAGTGCCGAGCATTTCGCCGGGGCCGCGCAGCTCGAGGTCTTTTTCGGCGATGACAAAACCGTCGTTGGTTTCACGCATGATGCCCAGGCGCTGACGGCCGATCTGTGACAGCGGCGGGTGGTAGAGCAGCACGCAATGGCTGGCCGCGCTGCCCCGGCCGACACGACCGCGCAACTGGTGCAACTGCGCCAGGCCCAGGCGCTCGGGGTTCTCGATGATCATCAGGCTGGCGTTGGGCACGTCCACCCCCACCTCGATCACGGTGGTGGCCACCAGCAATTGCAAGTTGCCTGCCTTGAACTCTGCCATGACGACCGCCTTTTCCGCAGGTTTCATGCGGCCGTGGATCAGCCCGACCTTGAGCTCACCGAGGGCGCTGGTGAGGTCTTCAAAGGTGGTTTCGGCCGCCTGGCAGGTCAGTTCTTCGGACTCCTCGATCAGTGTGCACACCCAGTACGCCTGGCGGCCTTCGGCGCAGGCGCCGCGCACGCGCTCGATCACCTCGACACGCCGGGTGTCGGTGACCAGCACGGTATTGACCGGCGTACGGCCCGGCGGTAGTTCGTCGAGAATCGAGGTGTCGAGGTCGGCGTAAGCACTCATCGCCAGGGTGCGTGGGATTGGTGTGGCGGTCATGATCAGTTGATGCGGGTTCATGCGCCCGCCCACGCCTTTCTGGCGCAGGGCCAGGCGCTGTTGCACGCCGAAGCGGTGCTGTTCGTCGATGATCACCAGGGCGAGGTTCTTGAACTGCACTTCATCCTGGAACAGCGCGTGGGTGCCCACCACCATCGGCGCACCGCCGGCGATCTGTTCCAGTGCCGCGGCGCGCACCTTGCCCTTGAGTTTGCCGGCCAGCCACGCGACCTCCAGGCCCAGCGGTTCGAGCCAACGTTTGAAGGTGATGAAGTGCTGCTCGGCAAGGATTTCGGTGGGCGCCATCAGCGCCACCTGGTAACCGGCTTCCAGGGCCTGCAGGGCGGCGAGGGCGGCGACCACGGTCTTGCCTGCGCCGACGTCACCCTGGATCAGCCGCAGCATCGGTTCGTTCTGGCTGAGGTCGTAGGCGATTTCATTGCCGACGCGCTGCTGGGCGCCGGTGGGCGCAAAGCCGAGGTTGGCCAGGTATTGCGCGGGCAAACGCGTGGCCTTGGGCATCGCCGGCGCACGCAGGGAGCGCATGCTCTCGCGCAGGCGTTGCTGGGACAGTTGGTGGGTCAGCAGTTCTTCAAAGGCCAGGCGGTGCTGGGCCCAATGATGACCAAGTGCCAGTTCGTCGACATCGGCGTCGGCCGGTGGGTGGTGCAGGTAACGAATCGCATCGTCCAGCGGCGCCAATTGATAGTCACGGGCCAGCTCCAGGGGCAGCCAGTCGGGCAGGCTTTTCGGGCCGAGCAGGGCCAGGGTCTGCATGCACAGTTGGCGCAGGCGTTGCTGGGTCAGGCCTTCGGTGAGCGGGTAGATGGGTGTGAGCGTGGTGTCGACCGGTGGCGGCTCGTCGCCGGTAATGGCGCGGTATTCCGGGTGATAGATCTCCAGGCCTGATGCGCCGGGCCGTGCTTCGCCGTAGCAGCGCACGCGAGTGCCACGCTTGAGGCCTTCCTTTTGCGCGTTGCTGAAGTGATAGAAGCGCAGGCTCAGGCCGCCGGTGCCGTCCTGCAGACGCACCACCAGGCTGCGGCGCTTGCCCATCACCACATCGGCACCGCTGACGGTGCCTTCGACCACCGCGTCCTGCCCTGGGCGCAACTGGCCGATAGGCACCACGCGGGTCCGGTCCTGGTAGCGCAGGGGCAGGTGGAACAACACGTCCTGGAGGTTCTCCAGGCCGACCTTGGCCAGTTTCTCGGCCATGGCTTCACCGACACCCTTGAGTGCCGTCACCGACACCTGCGACAGCTCAGTCATACCGTGGCTCAGCTCGCAGCAGTCGGCTTGGCCACCGAGCAGAGTCGGATCGAGTCGGCAAGGATTTCAATCGCTTTGGGTCGTGGGAAGCTGGCGCGCCAGGCGATTGCCACGGTGCGGAATGGCACCGGTGGCGTCAGTGGCCGTACTTCGATCACGCCAGGGGCGTAGTGATGGCTGTCCACTGCCGACAACGGCAGGATCGAAATGCCCAGGCCGGACGCGACCATGTGACGAATGGTTTCCAGGGAACTGGACTCCACGGTGGTGTGCTTGGCGCCGTCGTTGCCCTTGGTCAGGGTCGGGCAGGCTTCCAGAACCTGGTCACGGAAGCAGTGGCCTTCGCCGAGCAGCAGCAGGCTCTTGTCGTTGAGCAGGCCGGCGTCGATGGTGGCTTTTTGCGTCCAGGGGTGGGAAGCGGGCATCAATACGTAGAATGGCTCGTCATAGAGTGGCAGGGTCAGTACGTCCGCCTCATTGAACGGCAGAGCGATGATGATCGCGTCCAACTCGCCGTTGCGCAGTTTGTCGCGCAGCACGTGGGTGAAGTTTTCTTCGATATACAGCGGCATCTGCGGCGCGACGCGGTGCAGCTGCGGGATCAAGTGCGGGAACAGATACGGCCCGACGGTGTAGATGGCGCCGACCTTCAGCGGTGCGGTCAGTTGGTTCTTGCCGGCCTGGGCCAGTTCGCGAATGCTCTGCGCTTGCTCCAGCACCTTTTGGGCCTGGGCCACGATGCCTTCGCCCACCGGGGTCAGGCGCACGGCGCTCTTGCTGCGCTCGAAAATCAGCACACCGAGTTCGTCTTCAAGTTTCTTCACGCCCACCGACAGCGTCGGCTGGCTGACGTGGCAACGCTCGGCCGCGTGGCCGAAGTGCTGCTCTTGGGCGAGGGTAACGATGTAGCGTAATTCTGTAAGAGTCATAGCGGGCGTCCATGAGGTTGCGGGCCAAGCATACCGGCTGCAATCGATAGACGCACGTTATCAGAAGTTGGGTGGGGATTGAGCGGGGAATTCCGGGGATTTTACTGAAGCGATGTTGTGGGAGCTGGCTTGCCTGCGATGCAGACACCTCGGTGTATCAGGCAGTTCGAGGTGATGCTATCGCAGGCAAGCCAGCTCCCACAGTGGTTAGCGGCGACGCTTCTCGATGTTGTACACGAACGGTGCAACGATCTCGATGCTGCCGCCTTTGAGCATGTCGGCCGGAGGCTTGGGCAGCGGCTGGGCACGACGGATCATGTCCAGTGTGGCGCGGTCCAGGTCGGCGTTGCCGGAGCGGCCCACCAACTCGTAGGACAGCACGTTGCCGTCTGCGTCGACCACGAACTTCAGGCGGTTCAACCCTTCCTTGCCACGGGCCTGGGCACCTGGCGGGTACTTCTTGTACTTCTGCAAGTGCGCCAGCAGCGTGCCTTCCCAGGACGCCTTGGCGGCGATCTGCTGCGGTGACGGGCCAGGAGCGGGCTGGGCCGATTTTTCAGCGGGCGCCTGGGTCGGTGGTGTTTCGCTCGGCGGGTCCTCGGATGGTTTCTCCTTGGGCGGCTCGATCTTTTTCTCCACAGGCTTGGGCGGCTGCGGTTTGGGCTTGGGCTTGACGGGCTTGGGCACCTGGATAGTCGGCTTGGGCGCCTCGGCCAGTTTCGGCAAGGGCAGCTCTTCCACCGGTGCAGGCGGTTGCGGCGGCGTCACGACCTTGGGCGGTGCCGGCGGCGGTGGTGCTGGCATCGGTGCCAGGTCGATGACCATGGCAGCCGGTGGCAACTGCACCGTGCGCGGCGCCGACCAGTGAAGCGCGATAGCGATCGCGACGGCATGCACGCCCAGTACGACGGCGAGGCTCGTGCCATAACGCGTCAGTTTGTGGCGCGTCGTGATCATTTCTTGGCTGCCGTCTCAAGTCCGACCAGGCCTACCTTGAGGTAGCCGGCTGCCCGCAGGGCATCCATCACGCTCATAAGGTCGCCGTAGTCCACGCCCTTGTCGGCCTGGAAGAAGATCGTCGTGTCTTTCTTACCTTGGGTCTTGGCGTCCAGCACCGGGCCCAGGGTTTCAGCCTTGACTTCCTCTTCGCCCAGGAACAGGCGTTGGTCCGCCTTGACGCTGAGGAAGATCGGTTTCTCCGGCCGCGGCGCCGGCTTGGCGCTGGACGCGGGCAGGTCGACCTTGATGTCCACGGTTGCCAGCGGCGCCGCCACCATGAAGATGATCAGCAGCACCAGCATCACGTCGATAAACGGCGTGACGTTGATTTCGTGGTTCTCGACGAGTTCGTCGTCGCCTTGATTCAAATGCAGGCCCATGGCCGATTACCCCACTTTCACCATGTGCGGTTGCGAGCTGCGCTCGGTAGGCAGGTGATCGAGGTCGCGGCTGACCAGCAGCAGGACTTCCGCCGACGCGTCCGATACCTGGGCCTTGTAGCCGGCGATCGAACGGGCGAAGACGTTGTAGATCACCACCGCTGGAATCGCGGCAACCAGGCCCAGGGCTGTCGCCAGCAGGGCTTCGGCGATGCCTGGGGCAACGACGGCGAGGTTGGTGGTCTGGGTTTTGGCGATGCCGATGAAGCTGTTCATGATGCCCCATACGGTACCGAACAGGCCGACGAACGGCGCGGTGGAACCAATGGTCGCCAGCACGCCGGTGCCGCTGCTCATATTACGGCCGCAGGCCGCCACCAGGCGCTCCAGACGGAAAGCAACACGTTCCTTGATGCCTTCTTTTTCGCGGGCGTTGGCGGACAGGCGCATTTCTTCCAGCGCGTCGTGCACCAGGGTGTTGGCCAGGGTGCCTTTCTTGGTCGCGCTTTCGCTGGCTTCCTTGAGGGTGCTGGCTTTTTTCAGGTGGACGATTTCGCTACGCAGGCGACGCTTGGCGCCCAGCAGCTCGAAGCCCTTGGCGATCCAGATGGTCCAGGTAATGATCGAGGCGATAGCCAGGCCGATCATGACGGCTTTTACCACCACGTCAGCGTTCTGATACATGCCCCATGGCGACAGGTCATGGGCCATGCCCAGTGTGTTGTCTTCTTCCAGCACTACGCCGGTGTCATCGGCGGCGGCAGGCGCAGCCGGTGCGGTGGTGGCCGGAGCGGCGGCGGGCGCGGCAGGTGTGGTTGCGTTCTGCTCGGCGGCAGCCGGAGCGGCGGGTGCCGTGGCATCCGCGAAGGCGGCGGTCGGTGCCAGCAAAACGCTGAACAGCAGCGCAGCAATCGCGCGCCAGGCGCGGGATGGGCTGTGAAGCTTGGTTGGCGAAGCGGGGTTTGTCATACGTGTCATGCTGGCCGGACCTGAGTAAAAAAATGAGTGATCGTCCTTCCAGACCCTGGGGGTCGAGGACAAATGGGCGGTTATTATTGCAAGTAATTCTTGTTAACTAAAGTGGCAGTGTTACTTTATTTCGCTTTTTACTGGCCGCTGATCCGTCTTGGCGGCTAATCTGCGCCTTTGAGAACGGAGTTTTGTGATGTCAGCGCCTTCTGTTGTGATTGCCGGTTGTGGCGATGTGGGTAGTCGGCTGGCCAGCCAATTGCTCATCTCTGGATGGGAGGTTCATGGCCTGCGGCGTGATACTTCACGGCTGCCCGACGGGGTGATCGGGATTGCCGGCGACCTGTTCAGCAAGGATTGCCCCGACACCTGGCCCATCGGCGGGGTGGATTACCTGGTGTACTGCGCCGCTGCGACAGACCACGACGAGGCCGGCTATCGCGCGGCTTACGTTCAAGGGTTGAAACATGTGCTGGAATGGCTGGGCGACTATGGCCAGGAGCCGAAACACTTGTTGTTTGTGTCAAGCAGCAGCGTCTACGGGCAGCAGAATGGCGAATGGGTCGACGAGACGTCGCCGACTCAGGCGAAGGGTTATTCCGGGCAGGTGATGCTGGAGGCCGAGCAAGTGGCGCTCACTAGCGGCATCCCGGCCAGCATCGTGCGCCTGACCGGTATTTATGGGCCGGGCCGCGAATGGCTGCTGACTCAAGTGCGCCAAGGCTACCGTGTAGCGATCGATCCACCTCTATATGGCAACCGGATTCATGCGGATGACGCGGCGGGTTTGCTGGCATTTTTGCTGCGGCATGTGGAAAAGGGCGGTTCGCTGGACAAGGTCTACATCGGCGTCGACGATGCGCCCGCGCCGCTGGCTGAAGTGGTGGCGTGGTTGCGTGAGTACCTGGGCGTGACGCAGTGGTCCGAGGACGCCAGTGTGCGGCGTGCCGGCAGTAAACAGTGCAGCAATGCGCGCATCAAGGCGTTGGGCTGGACACCGACCTATCCGACTTACCGCGAAGGATATGCCGCTATTCTCAAAGGCTGAAACGCGGTTAAGACTGTGGGAGCGGGCTTGCTCGCGAATGCGGTGGATCAGTCAATATATCTTGTGACTGACACTCCGCATTCGCGAGCAAGCCCGCTCCCACATTTGGATTTGTGTTTGGCGGGTTATTGCTTTTCAAGCAGCCATTGGCGCGGGCCTGGGGTGAACTGAGGCACCTCATCCGTCTGCGCCGTATTGATCGCCTGGAAGATCTCCAGCTGCTTGCCCTTGCGTGTAAAAATCCAAGGGTTGCCCTGGCCATTCAGCTGCAGCCAGATACTGTCATAGCCGCCGCTCATGGAGGCGCAATCGCCCGCCAGGCATAAGGAATACCGATCAACCCTGGGCAGGCCGACTACTTTGCCGTCGGCCTGGAACTGCACGATGGCGCCGTTACCAAAGCCGTCGGTGATCTTCCAGTCGCCGCCCATGTAAGCCGCATACAGCGCCCGCTCGAAGTTGGCACCCAATGGCGCGCCTTCCGGGGCCGGGTCTTTGGAACGGGCAAACAGCTGCTCAGGCTCGTTGTCGTTGGCCACCTGCAGCAGTTGTCTGCCTTTGCGCTTGAGTTCGGTGGCGGAGCTGCCATAGAAATCCACGCTCCAGGCGCCGGATTTTTCACCCAGCAACTTGCCTTCCGCTACTTCAAAACCGTTGTAGTAGCGCGCCTGCGAGGCCTTGGTATTGACCTCCCACTCAAGGTTTGGGCCATAGCTCTGCAGGGCTTCGCGCAAAGGGCCGCCCTTGGCTGCCGCATCGATGGCGACCTGGTTGATCCAGGTGCCGCTCACATCCAGGTCGGCAGGGTTGCTGGCGCAGCCGCCGAGCAACAGGGCGAGCATGGATGAGGCTACAAGCGCTTTGCGCATCATGAAATCCTTTTAAAACGAATTCGGCGCAGCCTATGGGGGGCTGCGCCGGGTGTTTTACTCGATGACCAGAATCGCGTCCATTTCAACCTGTGCGCCCTTTGGCAGGGCAGCAACGCCGATGGCGGCGCGGGCCGGGTACGGCTGTTCGAAGTACTTGCCCATGATCTCGTTGACCTTGGCGAAGTGGCTCAGGTCGGTGAGGAAGATGTTCAGCTTGACGATGTCTTTGAACGAACCGCCGGCGGCCTCGGCAACCGACTTGAGGTTTTCGAAGACCTGGACGGTCTGTGCTTCAAAGCCTTCAACCAGTTCCATGGTCTTTGGGTCCAGCGGGATCTGGCCGGACATGTAGACGGTGTTGCCCGCCTTGATCGCCTGGGAGTAAGTGCCGATGGCGGCCGGGGCTTTGTCGCTGGTGATAACGGTCTTGGTCATTTATGACTCCTTGTAAGAGGTGACGACGTATTTGAAGGGCTATGCCCGCATGCGGGTGATGCGGATCACACCGGTCAAGGCGCGTAGCTTCTTGATCACGCGGGCCAGGTGCACGCGGTCGTGCACACTGACTACCAGTTGGACCACGCTGATGCGACCATCGCGCTCGTCCATGCTGATTTTCTCGATATTGCCGTCGGCCGCGTTGACGCTGCTGGCGAGCAGGGCGATCAGGCCGCGCTGGTGCTCGAGCTCCACCCGCAGCTCGACGTTGAATTCGCCGGTGACATCCTTGGCCCATGAAAGCTGGATGCATTTTTCCGGGTTGTGACGGATTTCGGTGATGTTGCGGCAGTTGTCCAGGTGCACGACCATGCCCTTGCCGGCGGACAGGTGGCCGACAATCGGGTCGCCCGGGATTGGCGTGCAACATTTGGCGTAGCTGAGTACCAGGCCCTCGGTACCGCGAATCGCCAGGGGACCTTCCGGGCTTGGCAACTGTTCGCCTTCGCCCAACAGGCGGCGGGCGACCACGTAGGCCATGCGGTTGCCCAGGCCGATGTCTTCCAGCAGATCTTCGATGGTTTCCTGGCGATACTCGTGGAGCATCGCCTGCACGCGCTCCGTGGGAACCTTGTCCAGGGCGCTGTCGAAACCATTGAGCACTTTATTGAGCAAGCGTTCGCCGAGGCTGATGGACTCGGAACGGCGCTGCAATTTCAGGGCGTGACGGATGTGCGTGCGCGCCTTGCCGGTGACCACGAAGTTAAGCCAGGCCGGGTTGGGGCGCGCGCCCGGAGCGCTGACGATCTCGACCGTGGAGCCGCTCTGCAGCGGTTCGGACAGCGGCGCGAGACGACGATTGATCCGACAGGCAATGCAGCTGTTGCCCACGTCGGTATGCACCGCGTAGGCAAAGTCGACGGCCGTGGAGCCCTTGGGCAGCTCCATGATCCGGCCCTTGGGCGTGAATACGTAGACCTCGTCCGGGAACAGGTCGATCTTTACGCTTTCGATGAATTCGAGGGAGTTACCCGCACGTTGCTGCATTTCCAGTACGCCCTTGACCCACTGGCGGGCGCGGGCATGGGTGCCCTTGGGCTGCTCGTCGCCGCTGGATTTGTACAGCCAATGGGCGGCGATGCCATTGTTGGCCATCTCTTCCATTTCCTGGGTGCGGATCTGGATCTCGATCGGCACGCCATGCATACCGAACAGCGTGGTATGCAGCGACTGATAGCCGTTGGCCTTGGGAATGGCGATGTAATCCTTGAAGCGCCCAGGCAAGGGTTTGTACAAATTATGTACAGCGCCGAGCACGCGGTAGCAGGTGTCGACCTTGTCGACGATGATCCGGAAGGCGTACACGTCCATGATTTCGTTGAAGGCCCGACGCTTGCCGCGCATCTTCTTGTAGATGCCGTAGATGTGCTTCTGCCGGCCGCTGACTTCGCCCTCGATCTCGTCGATCGCCAGGCAATGGCTCAACGACTCTTCGATCTTGTTGACGATTTCCTTGCGATTGCCCCTGGCGCGCTTGACCGCCTGGTAGATGCGCGCCGAACGCATCGGGTGCATGGCCTTGAAACCGAGGTCTTCGAATTCGATGCGAATGGCGTGCATGCCCAGCCGGTTGGCGATGGGCGCGTAGATTTCCAGGGTTTCCTTGGCGATGCGCCGGCGCTTTTCGCCGGAGAGCACTTCCAGCGTGCGCATGTTGTGCAGCCGGTCGGCGAGCTTGACCAGGATCACGCGAATATCGCGGGCCATGGCCATGGCCATTTTCTGGAAGTTTTCCGCCTGGGCCTCGGCCTTGGTCTCGAAATTCATCTGGGTCAGTTTGCTGACCCCGTCGACCAGCTCGGCCACGGTTTCGCCAAATTGCGCGCTGAGCGCTTCCTTGGCTATGCCGGTGTCTTCGATCACGTCATGCAACATCGCGGCCATCAGGCTCTGATGGTCCATGTGCATGTCGGCAAGAATGTTTGCCACCGCAAGAGGATGGGTGACATACGCCTCGCCACTGCGGCGGCGTTGGCCGTCGTGGGCTTGTTCGGCGTAGAAATACGCTCGGCGGACCAGGTTGACCTGGTCTGGGCCGAGGTAGGCCGATAAGCGATCGGCGAGGGCGTCTATGCTCGGCAAAGGATGAACTCCTGCCGTTGGCTGTGACCCCGCGCCGTGCTACGTCGACCAGGCATAGGCTTAGACGGCCTCGTTGGACTCGTCCTCGAACGCTGCAAACAGCGGTTCGTCTTCAACGATTTCAGCGTTGGCGATGAACTCGTAGCTCATCAGGCCTTCGGCGATTTCACGCAGGGCCACAACGGTAGGCTTGTCGTTTTCCCACTGGACCAGGGGCTCTTTGCCGCCAGTGGCCAGTTGACGGGCACGCTTGGTAGAGAGCATGACCAGCTCAAAGCGGTTATCCACGTGTTCTAGGCAGTCTTCAACGGTTACGCGGGCCATGGTATTCCTCGGAGCGAATGCAAGATGCGCGCTGCCCGGTTGGGCGAGCGGACTGAGCAGTTTAAAAAAACACCAGCGTTAAGGGAAGCGCTGATTTTGCGCGGGCCCTGGCAAAAGCGCTGCAAGTGCCAATGTAAAGCGCTTGCAGCGGTTTTGGGAAGAGCCAATCAGCCGAGCAGTTCGGCCAATAATTTGCCGAAACGCTGCTGCTGGCGCTTCTGCTGAAGCTGGTTGGCGCGGAAAATCGCCTTCAAATCATCCAATGCGTGGGCAAAGTCGTCATTGATGATCAGGTAGTCGTAGTCGACGTAGTGGCTCATTTCGCTGACGGCTTCGCGCATACGGCCTTCGATGATCTCGTCACTGTCCTGGCCACGGTTGGTCAGGCGCTGGTGCAAGGCTTCCAGGGAGGGCGGCAGGATGAAGATCGAGCGCGCCTTGGGCATTAATTGGCGCACTTGCTCGGCGCCCTGCCAGTCGATTTCCAGGATCAGGTCGTGGCCTTCATCCAGGGTCTGCTGCAGGTGGCTTTGCGACGTCCCATAAAGGTTGCCGAACACTTCGGCGCGTTCGAGGAAGTCACCGTGCTCGATCATCTTGACGAACTCGGTGCGCTCGACGAAGTGGTAGTGCACGCCGTCCACCTCACCCGGGCGCATGGCGCGGGTGGTGTGGGAGACCGAGATGCGGATCTGCTCGTCAGCGTCGGTGAGGGCCTTGACCAGGCTGCTCTTGCCCGCGCCCGAAGGGGCGGAAATGATGTAAAGGGTGCCGGTGCTATGGGTCATGGAGGTTGCCTTACTCAATATTCTGTACTTGTTCGCGCATCTGTTCGATCAACACTTTGAGGTTGACCGCCGCCGTGGTGCTGCGCGGATCGAACGCTTTGGAGCCGAGTGTATTGGCTTCGCGGTTGAGTTCCTGCATCAGGAAGTCCAGGCGCCGACCGGCGGCACCGCCCGACTTGAGCACGCGGCGCACTTCAAGGATGTGCGTGCTCAGGCGGTCGAGCTCTTCGGCCACGTCGCTCTTCTGCGCCAGCAACACCATTTCCTGTTCCAGGCGCGTGGGGTCGAGGTCGGCTTTCATGTCGGTGAAGCGGTCGAGCACCTTCTGGCGCTGAGTGGCGAGCATCTGTGGCACCAGCTCGCGCAGGGTGACCACGTCTTCTTCAATGGAGGTCAGGCGCTCGCTGATCAGGCGCGCCAGTTCGGCGCCTTCGCGCTCGCGGCCGGCCTTGAGTTCCTTCAAGCCCTGGTTGAACAAGGCGAGGGCTTGCGCGTTGAGGGCCTGCGGGTCGGTGGCGTCGGCCACCAGCACGCCAGGCCAGGCCAGCACTTCCAACGGGTTGAGCGCGGCAGGCTGTTTGATCAGGCCGGCGATGGTCTCGGCGGCGGCGACCAGTTGCGCCGCACGGTCGCGATCAACTTGCAGCGGCTTGCCGGTGGTTTCTTCGGTAAAGCGCAGGGTGCATTCCAGTTTGCCCCGGGAGATGCCCTGGCGCAGCGCTTCACGCACGGCGCCTTCAAGGTCGCGGAACGACTCCGGCAGGCGCAGATGCGGCTCCAGGTAGCGGCTGTTGACCGAGCGCAACTCCCAGCTCAGGGTGCCTTGTACGTCGGCTTTTTCGACGCGGGCGAAGGCGGTCATGCTGTGCACCATGGAGGTACCTCGCGTTGCAGTCCCGTTAATCTCGGGCTGATGGTTAAGAAGGCGCGCGATTGTAGCGCAGTGGGGCGAGCACGCCCAAACGCGAGCATTCGTAACCGAATTTTTTAGCAGTGCCCCGAATCGGTCCGCGGCTCTATAATGCTCGGCAGTTTTTCGTCCTCAGTACAGGTGTCTCCCTATGAAACGTCCAAGTGGTCGCGCTGCCGATCAGCTCCGCTCGATCCGCATCACCCGCAACTACACCAAACACGCCGAGGGGTCTGTACTGGTCGAGTTTGGCGATACCAAGGTGATCTGCACCGTCAGCGTCGAAAACGGCGTACCGCGCTTCCTCAAAGGCCAGGGCCAGGGTTGGCTGACCGCCGAGTACGGCATGCTGCCGCGCGCCACCGGCGAGCGTAACCAGCGTGAAGCCAGTCGTGGCAAGCAAGGCGGCCGCACCCTGGAAATCCAGCGGCTGATCGGTCGCTCCCTGCGCGCGGCGCTGGACATGTCCAAGCTGGGCGACGTAACCCTGTATGTCGACTGCGACGTGATCCAGGCCGATGGCGGCACCCGCACCGCGTCCATCACAGGTGCCATGGTGGCCCTGGTTGACGCGCTCAAGGTGATCAAGAAACGCGGTGGCCTCAAGGGCGGTGACCCGCTCAAGCAAATGATCGCCGCCGTCTCGGTGGGCATGTACCAGGGCGAGCCCGTGCTGGACCTGGACTATCTGGAAGACTCGGCCGCCGAGACCGACCTGAACGTGGTCATGACCAGCACCGGTGGCTTCATCGAAGTGCAGGGCACCGCCGAAGGCGCGCCGTTCCAGCCGGCCGAGCTGAACGCCATGCTCGCCCTGGCCCAGAAGGGCATGACCGAAATTTTCGCACTGCAGAACGCCGCTCTGGCTGACTGAGCCCGACCCAAGGAGAAACGCCATGAATGACAATCAGATGCCGGTGCCTACGCCTTCCTACGAAGTGCGCCAGGGGGCGATGTTGTGCCATCTCGCGGCGTTCCTCGGCTTTGTATTTCCCTTCGGCAGCGTCGTAGGGCCGTTGATCCTGTGGCAGATGAAGAAGGAAAAGGATGCGTTCATTGATGATCAGGGCAAGGAGGCGGTGAATTTCCAGATCACCGTGGCCATCGCCTGGATCGTTTGCATCGTGCTGGCGTTTGCGGTGGTCGGGTTTTTCCTGATGTTTGCCCTGGCGATCGCCACGGTGGTGCTGACCATCATTGGCAGCATCAAGGCCAACAAGGGGATCACCTATCGCTATCCGTTGACCTGGCGTGTGATCAAGTAATGAGCATCCACAAAAAAACCGACAGCGATGTCGGTTTTTTTTTGTGCCTGGAAAAAGACCTCAGATGGTCAGTGTCCAGTCGTAGTCCACGATCAGCGGCGCGTGCTGCGAGAAGCGCGGCTGGCGCGGCAGGCGTGCGCTGCGAACGAACCGGCGCAGACCGGGGGTCAGCAACTGGTAGTCGAAACGCCAGCCCAGGTTGAGCATCTCCGCCTGTTCGTTGTCCGGCCACCAGCTGTACTGGTCGCCTTCGCGGCTGACTTCGCGCAGGGCATCCACATAACCCATGTTGCCGACAATCTCGTCCATCCAGGCCCGTTCAGGCGCCAGGAAACCCGGGGATTGCTGGCTGTCGCGCCAGTTCTTGATATCCAGCTTCTGTTGCGCCACGTACAGCGAGCCACAATAAATGTACTCGCGACGTTTGCGTCGCTGTTTATCCAAGTAACGGGCGAAATCGTCCATTAGCTTGAACTTCTGGTTCAAGTCTTCATCGCCGTTCTGCCCCGAAGGAAGCAGCAAGGTCGCGATGCTGACCTTGTCGAAATCGGCTTGCAGGTAGCGCCCGTAGCGGTCGGCTGTCTCGAAGCCGAGGCCGCTGATGACCGCCTTGGGTTGCAACCGCGAATACAAAGCCACGCCACCTTGGGCGGGTACTTCGGCATCGCAGGCATAAAGGAAGTAGCCATCCAGTTGGAAGGCTGGGTCGTCCAGTTCAAAGGCGGAGGCGCGGGTATCCTGCAGGCAGATGACGTCGGCATTCTGGGCTTGCAGCCAACTGAGCAAACCACGCTCGACTGCAGCCTGAATACCATTAACGTTCACACTGATGATCCGCATAAATGGCCCCAAAAATCGCGTGCGTGTATGATACACGCCGTCCACCTAATTAGCTAAATCCGTGGTATCTGAGGCTTTTTTCATGCAGGCGTATCAACGCGATTTCATTCGTTTCGCCATCGATCGCGGGGTTTTGCGCTTCGGTGAGTTCACCCTCAAGTCCGGGCGCACCAGCCCGTACTTCTTCAATGCGGGTTTGTTCAACTCGGGTTCGGCCCTGGCTCAGCTGGGTCGTTTCTACGCGGCCGCCATTGTTGAAAGCGGTATTTCCTTCGATGTTTTGTTCGGCCCGGCCTACAAGGGCATTCCCCTTGCCGCCGCCACCGCGGTGGCCCTGGCCGAGCATCACGGCAAGGACCTGCCGTGGTGCTTCAACCGCAAGGAAGCCAAGGCCCATGGCGAAGGCGGTAGCCTGGTGGGCGCGCCGCTCACTGGCGACGTACTGATCATCGACGACGTGATCACCGCCGGCACCGCCATCCGCGAAGTGATGCAGATCATCGCCTCCCAGGACGGTGCCAAGGCCGCCGGCGTGCTGATCGCCCTGAACCGCCAGGAGCGCGGCAACGGTGAGTTGTCGGCCATCCAGGAAGTGGAGCGCGATTTCGGCATTCCGGTGGTGAGCATTGTCTCGCTGAACCAGGTGCTGCAGTTCCTGGAAGACGATCCACAGCTCAAGCAGCATCTCCCGGCGGTGCGTGCGTACCGCGAGCAATTCGGCGTCTGACGCTGATTCCTTGTGGGAGCTGGCTTGCCTGCGATAGCGGTTTGGCAGGCGACATATTGTGTGATGTGCCGCCGCCATCGCCGGCAAGCCAGCTCCCACACTTGGACCGCGTACGCAAAAAAAGCCCCGCTCAATCAGATTGAGCGGGGCTTTTTTTTTGCAGCGGTTAAGGACGCTTGCGGTTACTGATCAGCGTGCCCATGCCGGTATCCGTGAAGATTTCCAGCAGTACCGCGTTCGGTACCCGGCCGTCGATGATCAGCGAGCTGCCGACGCCGCCTTGCACCGCTTCGAGCGCGCAACGGATCTTTGGCAGCATGCCGCCGTAGATGGTGCCGTCGGCGATCAGATCGTCCACCTGTTGGGTGGTCAAGCCCGTCAGTACCTTGCCTTCTTTGTCCATCAGGCCGGCGATATTGGTCAGCAGCATCAGCTTTTCAGCCTTCAGTGCCTCGGCCACTTTGCCCGCCACCAGGTCGGCGTTGATGTTGTAGGACTCGCCGTTCGCGCCCACGCCGATCGGCGCGATCACCGGGATGAAGTCGCCCTTGACCAGCAGGTTCAGCAGGTCAGTGTTGATGCCGATAACTTCACCTACTTGGCCGATGTCGATGATTTCCGGTTGTGTCATCTCCGGCGTCTGGCGGGTCACGGTCATTTTTTTCGCGCGGATCAGCTCTGCGTCTTTACCGGTCAGGCCTATGGCGCTGCCGCCGTGGCGGTTGATCAGGTTGACGATGTCCTTGTTGACCTGGCCGCCGAGGACCATCTCCACCACGTCCATGGTCTGCGCGTCGGTGACGCGCATGCCATCGATGAAATGACTCTCGATCGACAAGCGCTTGAGCAAGTCGCCGATTTGCGGGCCGCCGCCATGCACGACGACCGGGTTGATGCCCACGGCTTTCATCATCACGATGTCGCGTGCGAAGCCGGTTTTCAGCTCCTCGCTTTCCATGGCATTGCCGCCGTACTTGATCACCAGCGTCTTGCCGACGTAGCGTCGAATGTAAGGCAACGCTTCGGACAGGACCTTGGCGGTGTTGGCAGCGGCTTCGCGTTCGAGGGTCATTCAGGGCTCCGGTAGAAAATCAGAACGGTAATTGGAGATCAGGGGCAACACGTTTCAACTGGGCGTGGAACACGTCCTTGATGCGCTGCAACTCAGCCTCGGTATCCGCCTCGAAACGCAGGACCAGCACCGGCGTGGTGTTGGACGCGCGAACCAGGCCCCAGCCTTTGGCGTAATCGACTCGCACACCATCAATGGAAGTCAGCTCGGCGCCTTCGCCCCATTGCGCATCGTGCAGTGCGTCAATGATGCTGAATTTGCTCTCTTCGGTCACATGGATATTGATCTCTGGCGTGGAAATATCGTTCGGGAAGGTCTGGAACAGCTCCTCGCACGTCGATTTTTCCTTGCTGAGGATCTCCAGCAGGCGCGCCGCGCTGTAAATACCGTCATCAAAGCCGAACCAGCGCTCCTTGAAGAACACGTGGCCGCTCATTTCGCCGGCCAACAGGGCGCCGGTTTCCTTCATTTTCTTTTTGATCAACGAGTGACCGGTCTTCCACATCAGCGGACGACCGCCATACTCCTTGATCAGCGGCGTCAGGCGGCGGGTGCATTTCACGTCGAAGATGATTTCGGCGTTGGGGTTGCGCGCTACCACGTCGCGGGCGAACAGCATCAGCAGGCGGTCCGGGAACACGATCTCGCCGGTCTCGGTCACTACGCCTACGCGGTCGCCATCGCCGTCGAAAGCCAGGCCGACGTCAGCCCCGGTTTCCTTGACCTTGGCGATCAGGTCCACCAGGTTCTCGGGCTTGCCCGGGTCCGGGTGGTGGTTGGGGAAATTGCCGTCGACGTCGCAGAACAATGGGATCACTTCGCAGTTCAGGGCCTCAAGCAACTGCGGGGCGATCACGCCGGCCGCGCCGTTGCCGCAATCCACCACCACTTTGAGGCGGCGCGCGAGTTTGACGTCGCGGGTGATTTCGTCAGAGTAGCGCTGCAGGATGTCGACTTTGGTGACGGTGCCCTGGCCGCTGGTCAGGTCGTTGGTTTTGAGGCGCGTGTGCAGGGCCTGGATCTGTTCATTGGCCAGGGTGTCGCCCGCGATGACGATCTTGAAACCGTTGTAGTCCGACGGGTTATGGCTGCCGGTGAGCATCACCCCGGATTTGCCGGCCAGTACGTTGGCGGCGTAGTACAGCGCCGGCGTCGGTACCAGGCCCACGTCGCTGACGTGGCAGCCGCTGTCGGCCAGGCCCTGGATCAGTTGTTCCACCAGCTCGGGGCCGGACAGGCGACCGTCACGGCCGACCGAGACGTTGGGCTCGCCCTGGGCCAGGCTCTGGGAGCCAATGGCGCGGCCAATCCAGTAGGCGGTTTCGGCGGTCAGCGACTTGGGCACCACGCCACGAATGTCATAGGCGCGAAAAATGCTGTCGGGGAATGTCGGGGCTACTCGGGCTGCGGTACTCATCGCGGGGGGAAACTCCATCTGAAGGGGGCAAGGCTGGCCTTAATGACTGACCGGCAGGCTCAAACTGAAGGGTATGACGGTGTTTTCGGCAGAGAGTTCGTGGTGCAAAAATGCCATCGGAGCACGGGCTCCTTCTTGATGACTGCGTAATGCTTTGATCTTTAACGGAAATATCACTGATAAAATCCATGCATTCTTCGTCCTGAAACGCCCGGAGGTGGCGTAAGGCCGGGCTACGTCGTCCGGCCTGACTCAGCTTAGTCAGTGGCTGCCGGAATGCCCGAAACCGCCGGTGCCGCGTTGGGTTTCATCGAATTCCTGCACCAGTTCGAAGCGCGCCTGCACCACCGGCACCAGCACCAACTGGGCGATGCGTTCACCCACGGCGATGTTGAACGCGGTCTGGCCACGGTTCCAACACGACACCATCAGCTCGCCCTGGTAGTCCGAGTCGATCAGGCCCACCAGGTTGCCCAGCACGATGCCGTGCTTATGGCCCAGGCCGGAGCGCGGCAAAATCAGCGCCGCGAGGCCAGGGTCGCCCACGTAGATAGACAGGCCAGTCGGAATCAGCAGGGTCTGGCCCGGTTCAAGGACAGTGTCTGCCTTGAGCATGGCGCGCAGGTCGAGGCCGGCGGAGCCTGGAGTGGCGTAGGCGGGCAGCGGGAATTCGGTACCGATGCGGGGGTCGAGAATCTTGGCTTGCAAATCGTGCATGGAAATTAAACCTGGTTCAGCCGTTGGGCGATAAAAGAGATCAGTTGGCGAGCAATCTTGCCTTTGCTGGTCTGGGCGAAAAGGGTGGCGTGCAGCTCGCGGTCGATCACGCTGCAGGCGTTTTCCTCGCTGTTGAAGCCGATGCTTGGGTTGGCGACATCATTGGCAACGATCAGGTCGAGGTTTTTGTCTTTCAATTTGCGTGCCGCGTAGTCCAGCAAATGCTCGGTCTCGGCAGCGAAACCGACACTGAACGGACGGTCCGGACGCGTGGCGATGGTGGCCAGGATGTCCGGGTTGCGCACCATTTGCAGGAGCAGGCCGTCACCGCTTGTAGGGTCTTTCTTGAGTTTGTGCGGGGCGACAACTTCAGGTCGGTAATCCGCAACCGCTGCCGAGGCGATAAACAGGTCGCACGGAATGGCCGCCTCACAGGCCGCCAGCATGTCGCGGGCGCTGACTACGTCGATTCGCGTGACCCGGTCCGGGGTCGGCAAATGCACCGGGCCGGTGATCAGGGTCACGCGTGCGCCTGCCTCGACCGCCGCTTCGGCCAGCGCAAAGCCCATTTTCCCTGAGCTATGGTTGGTGATGTAGCGCACCGGGTCGATGTTCTCCTGGGTCGGGCCCGCCGTGATCAACACGTGCTTGCCGGTCAGGGCCAGGTGCTGGAAGCATTCGGCGGCGCACAGCGCCAGGTCGGTGGCTTCGAGCATGCGGCCCATGCCGACATCGCCGCAGGCCTGGCTGCCGGATGCCGGGCCGAACACCTTCAGGCCGCGACTTTGCAGCAGTTGCGTGTTGGCCTGGGTGGCCGGATCGCGCCACATGGCCTGGTTCATGGCCGGGGCAATGGCGACGGTGGCGTCGGTGGCGAGTACCAGGGTGGTCAGCAGGTCGTCGGCGATGCCTTGGGCCAGGCGCGCGATCAGGTCGGCGGTGGCCGGGGCGATCAGCACCAGGTCGGCCCATTTGGCCAGTTCGATATGGCCCATGGCGGCTTCGGCTGCCGGGTCCAGCAGGTCCAGGTGAACCGGATGCCCGGACAAGGCCTGCATGGTCAGTGGCGTGATGAACTCACTGCCGCCGCGAGTCATGACCACGCGCACCTCGGCGCCGTGGTCGAGGAGCCTGCGGACCAGCTCTGCGCTCTTGTAGGCGGCAATGCCGCCGCCAACGCCGAGAACGATGCGTTTCCGATACAGACGCTGCATTGGTTTGCCTTTCCAGTTCAGTGATGCCGGTTCAGTGACGCCTGCGATGCCCCCTCCCCAGGGGAAATCACATGCAAAAAAGAGGGCCTACGATAACACAGCGTCCGTGAGGCAACAGCGCTGCACGTGGCGCATAGGGAGAGGGAGTCAGGATGAGTATTCGCGATTGGCCGGTGGCAGAGCGGCCGCGAGAGAAACTTTTGGAGTGGGGAGCGGCAAGTCTATCGGATGCCGAATTGCTGGCGATTTTCCTGCGCACAGGGGGTTTCTGGCAGGAGCGCGGTGGACCTGGCACGTCACCTGTTGGCGCAATTTGGCGGTTTACGCCCGCTGCTGGAGGCCAGCCAGACGCTGTTCAGCCAGCAATTGGGGCTGGGGCCGGCGAAGTTTGCCCAGTTGCAGGCGGTGCTGGAAATGTCCCGACGCCATATGGCCGAACGCCTGCGCACCGATTCGGTGTTGGAAAGCCCGGTGGCCGTGCGCGATTACCTAAAGGCACTGCTGCGCCATGAGCCCCACGAGATCTTCGGTTGCCTGTTTCTTGATTCAAAGCATCGGGTGCTGGGTTTCGAGGCGTTGTCCCAAGGCACCATCGACGCTGCCGTGGTCTACCCTCGGCAGGTGGTCAAGCGTGCCCTGGCGTATAACGCGGCGGCGTTGATCCTGTGCCACAACCATCCTTCCGGCAGCGCCGAGCCCAGTGCAGCTGATCGAAAATTGACCAAGGTGCTGCAGAAGGCCCTGGAAGTGGTGGATGTACGGGTGCTGGATCACATCATTGTCGGGGATGGAGACCCGTTGTCGATGGCGGAATATGGCTGGATGTAGGCCCGCCCCGAGGGCGGGCCTGGTGCTCAGGGCTTGACGCTGACGTTCGAAAAGTCCTGGCGCCCGAACGGGCTCACCTGATAGCCCTGGACACTCTTGCGCGCCAGGGCAAACGCCGTTGGGTGCGCCAACGGCAGCCACAGCGCCTGTTGCTGGATCTGTGCCTGGGCCTGTTGATACAGCTTGCTGCGCACCCCTTGCTCACTGGTGGTCTTGCCGGCGCTGATCAGCTTGTCCAGGGCCGGGTCGCAGTAACGGGCAAAGTTGGTGCCGGACTTCAGCGCCGCGCACGAGAATTGCGGGGTGAGGAAGTTATCCGGGTCGCCGTTATCGCCGGCCCAGCCCATGAACAGCAGGTCGTGTTCGCCGGCCTTGGCGCGGCGGATCAGCTCGCCCCATTCGATCACGCGGATTTCGGCCTGGATGCCGACTTTGGCCAGGTCAGCCTGCAGCAGTTGTGCGCCCAGGTTCGGGTTGGGGTTCAGCAGGCTGCCGGTGGGACGGGTCCAGATAGTGGTCTTGAATCCGTCCTTGAACCCGGCACGGTCAAGCAGTGCCTTGGCCTTGGCGAGGTCCTGTGGGTACCCCGGCAGGTCTTTGGCGTAGCTCCAGGTGTTGGGCGGGAACGGTCCGTTGGCCGCTTCGGCGGTTCCTTCGAATACGGCCTTGAGATAGCTGCCTTTGTCGAAGGCCAGGTTGATCGCCTGGCGCACTTCGGGTTTGTCCAGGGGCGGATGCTGACTGTTGATGGCCACGAAGGCCGTCATGAACGCGGCGGTTTTTTCCACCTTGAGCGCAGGGTCCTTTTCGGCGGCGCTCACATCCAGCGGCTTGGGCGACAGGGCGATCTGGCATTCGTTGCGGTGCAACTTCTGCAGGCGAACGTTGGCATCCGGGGTGATGGCGAAGATCAAGTTATCCACAGCCGGTTTGCCGGCGAAATAGTCCGGGTTGGCCTTGTAGCGCACCACGGCATCTTTCTGGAAACGGCTGAAAATGAACGGCCCGGTGCCGATCGGCTGGCTGTTGAGCTTCTCCGGCGTGCCGGCCTTGAGCAGCTTATCGGCATATTCCGCCGGATAGATCGAGGCAAAGCCCATGCTCAGGGCCGCGAGGAAGGTAGAGTCGGCGTGGTCCAGGGTGAAGCGCACCGTCAGCGGGTCGAGCGCGTCGATTTTCTTGACCAGCGTTGGCAGCTGCAGGGACTGGGCGTGAGGGAAACCGCTCTGGGCGATTTTGTGCCACGGGTTGGCGGGGTCGAGCATGCGCTCGAAGCTGAAGCGCACGTCTTCGGCGCTCAGGGTACGGCTTGGTGTGAAGTATTCGGTGCGGTGGAATTTCACATCCGCGTGCAGCTTGAAGGTATAGGTCAGGCCATCCGGCGAGACTTCCCAGCTGTCGGCCAGGCTTGGCACCAGCTTGCCGCTGGCTGCGTCATAGTCCACCAGGCGGTTCATCAGCACATCGGCGGAGGCGTTGGTGGTGGTCAGCGAGTTGTATTGCACCACATCGAACCCTTCCGGGCTGGCCTCGGTGCAAACGCTCAGGTTGGTGGCCGCAAAGGCCGCCGGAGCGATAAATAGAGGGGCAAGCAAGAGCGGTAGGGCAGCGAGGCGCATATTCGGTTTCCTTTGCAGATCGAAGGCCCATCTGCGAGTGCAGTCTGGAAAAGTCCTACCGTAGTGGTCTGATTGCTAAATGACTAGTCCATTTTTGCCTGTGCTTTTGCCTCAAATGCTGTTTTGATGGCGCTTCAGCGCGTTTCGTCGAGCACTTAATCGTGCAGGCAGGCGCTGAAAATCATTCTGTGCGACGAGCGGTCGACTGGGGCAGCGGCCCCTCCTGGCAACGGTTCAGGTTTGTTTTGCATGAATTTGCGCCGGTAAAAAGACACCGGCTGTTGTTGCATCAAGGTCTTTCTGGTATAAAGCAGCGCTCTTTTCTAGGGGCCCGGTTCCTTCGCTTGTAGGTGTAGCCGGTAAGACCCTAAAGAAACGCGGCGCCTGGCGCCAAATGACTGAGAGATTAAGCGGCCAACCCATGCCGGGTTGGGCATGTGGTTTTAGAGGGCTGAGGCATGTCGAGAGTCTGTCAAGTTACCGGTAAGGGTCCGGTGACTGGGAATAACATTTCCCACGCAAATAACAAAACCCGTCGTCGTTTCCTGCCGAACCTGCAGCATCACCGCTTCTGGGTTGAAGAAGAGAAACGTTTTGTTCGCCTGCGTGTATCTGCCAAAGGCATGCGTATTATCGACAAGCGTGGCATCACTGTCGTGCTGGCCGAAATTCGTGCTGCTGGCAAGATCTAAGGAGCTCTATCATGCGTGAATTGATTCGAATGATCTCTAGCGCCGGTACTGGTCATTTCTACACTACCGACAAGAACAAGCGTACTACCCCGGACAAGCTCGAAAAGAAAATGTTCGACCCGCGCGTTCGCAAGCACGTGATCTACAAAGAAGGCAAAATCAAGTAATTGATTTTCTTCCTTGTGAAAAAAAGCCCGGTTCTCACGATCCGGGCTTTTTTTTGTCTGATTGTTCCCACGCTCTGCACGGTGACCCCCGCCCCGGACGCTCTGCGTCCCGCTGTAACCTCAGCCTTTCTGTTCGAACACTACGTAGATCTTGCGGCAGGGCTCCAGCACTTCCCAGGTGCCGCTGAAGCCGGCGGGGATCACGAAGCGGTCGCCGGCGCGCAAGGTCTTGGCATTGCCATCGGCGTCGCGCAGCACGGACACGCCTTGCACAATCTCGCAGTACTCATGCTCGGTGTAATTGACCGTCCATTGCCCAACCTCGCCTTCCCAGACGCCGGCATTCATCTGGCCGCACGGACTGTTGTAGTGGTTGTAGACGGTCTGCTCGGGGTCGCCCTTGAGGATTTTTTCGACATCAGGGCGGTAGCGTTCGGGGGCGGTATTGGCTTGGCTGAAGTCGACGATATCCTGGATGCTCATGTGCGTGTCCCGTCTGGCCTGCGGTTGGAGAGCTCAAAGTCTATGTTTATTAAAATGCACACCGCAAGGGCGTTTGCCGACGCTGTGTCAAATATATTGAAACATCCCCAGCCGCTGGTTTAGGGTGGCAGCTGCCTTGAGCCCAACAACTGGCTGGCGGGGCAAAGCATTCTTTGAGGCTGCCGGGGCACATCGCCTGGCCCTCGCATTCAATAAGAGGAGGACACTCGCATGACCACCCTGACCCGTGCCGACTGGGAACAACGCGCCAAGGACCTGAAGATCGAAGGCCGCGCCTACATCAATGGCGAGTACACCGCCGCCGTTTCCGGTGACACTTTCGAATGCATCAGCCCGGTCGATGGCCGCCTGCTGGCCACTGTTGCCAGCTGTGACGCCGACGACGCCCAGCGCGCCGTGGAAAACGCCCGCGCCACCTTCAATTCCGGCGTCTGGTCGCGCCTGGCGCCGGCCAAGCGCAAATCCGCCATGCTCCGTTTCGCCGCGTTGCTCAAGGCCAATGCCGAAGAGCTGGCGCTGCTCGAAACCCTGGACATGGGCAAGCCGATCAGTGACTCCCTGAACATCGACGTACCCGGCGCGGCGAATGCCCTGAGCTGGAGCGGCGAGGCCATCGACAAGATCTACGACGAAGTCGCCGCGACCCCGCATGACCAGCTTGGTCTAGTGACGCGCGAGCCGGTTGGTGTTGTCGGCGCTATCGTGCCGTGGAACTTCCCGCTGATGATGGCCTGCTGGAAACTGGGGCCTGCGTTGTCGACCGGTAACTCGGTGATCCTTAAGCCGTCCGAGAAATCCCCGCTGACGGCCATCCGCATCGCGGCCCTGGCGGTTGAAGCCGGTATTCCCAAAGGCGTGTTCAACGTGCTGCCGGGCTACGGTCACACCGTGGGCAATGCGCTGGCGCTGCACATGGACGTCGATACCCTGGTGTTCACCGGTTCCACCAAGATCGCCAAGCAACTGTTGATCCGCTCCGGCGAGTCGAACATGAAGCGCGTGTGGCTGGAAGCGGGTGGCAAGAGCCCGAACATCGTGTTTGCCGATGCGCCGGACCTGCAAGCCGCCGCCGAATCCGCCGCCGGTGCCATCGCCTTCAACCAGGGCGAAGTCTGCACCGCCGGTTCGCGCCTGCTGGTGGAACGCTCCATCAAGGACACCTTCCTGCCGCTGGTGATCGAGGCCCTCAAGGGCTGGAAACCCGGCAACCCGCTGGATCCGGCCACCAACGTGGGCGCGCTGGTGGACACCCAGCAGATGAATACCGTGCTCTCGTACATCGAAGCCGGGCATGCCGATGGCGCCAAGTTGGTTGCCGGTGGCAAGCGCACCCTGGAAGAAACCGGTGGCACCTATGTGGAACCGACGATTTTCGACGGTGTGACCAACGCGATGAAAATCGCCCAGGAAGAGATTTTTGGCCCGGTCCTGTCGGTGATCACCTTCGACAGTGCCGAGGAGGCGGTCAAGATCGCCAACGACACGGTCTACGGCCTGGCCGCAGCGGTGTGGACCGCCGATATCTCCAAGGCGCACCTCACCGCCAAGGCGCTGCGTGCCGGCAGTGTGTGGGTCAACCAGTACGATGGTGGCGACATGACCGCGCCGTTTGGTGGCTTCAAGCAGTCGGGTAACGGTCGCGACAAGTCGCTGCATGCGTTCGACAAGTACACCGAACTCAAGGCGACCTGGATCAAGCTGTAAGCAGCACCGCCAGTTCAAAAATGTGGGAGCGGGCTTGTGTGGGAGCTGGGCTTGCCCGCGATGCAGATGCCTCGGTGTATCAGTTACACCTGGGTGATGCTATCGCAGGCAAGCCAGCTCCCACACTGTTTAGTGTGAACCGGTTAATTATCCACAGGAGCGTGGAATGCGTTGGGCGACTTATTTCGCCGTGCTGGCCTCGGTACTCAGCGTTGGCCTGGCCCTGGGCGTCAGCATGCCGCTGGTGTCGCTGCGCCTTGAAAGCTGGGGCTACGGCAGTTTCGCCATCGGGGTGATGGCGGCGATGCCGGCCTTTGGTGTACTGCTCGGCGCGAAGGTGTCCAGTCGCATGGCGTCATGGCTCGGCACCGCCAACCTTATGCGCCTGTGCCTGTGGGCCGGCGCGGTGTCCATCGGCTTGCTGGCCATCCTGCCCAACTACCCGGTGTGGCTGGTGTTGCGGCTGATGATCGGGGTGATCCTGACCATCGTGTTTATCCTCGGCGAAAGCTGGATCAACCAGTTGGTGGTGGAGCAGTGGCGCGGCCGGCTGGTGGCGCTGTATGGCTGCAGTTATGCCCTGAGCCAACTGTCGGGCCCCTTGCTGCTGGGACTGATCGGCACCGACCATGACTACGGGTTCTGGGTCGGCGTCGGCCTGTTGATGGTGGCGCCCCTGCTGCTGCTGGGCCGTTCCGGCGCGCCGACCGCCGAGTCCTTCAGCGTAACCTTCGCCGACCTGTGGCGCTTCTGCCTGAGCCTGCCGGCCATCGCCTGGGCGGTGGCTTTGTTCGCTGCGTTCGAAGCGATGATCCTGACGTTGCTGCCGGTGTATTGCCTGCAACAAGGCTTCACCGCCGAGGTCGCCTTGGCGATGGTCAGCACCGTGGTGGTCGGCGATGCGCTGTTGCAGCTGCCGATTGGCGCGCTGGCCGACTACCTGTCACGGCGCACGCTGTTCCTGAGTTGCGCGCTGCTGTTGCTGGCGTCGAGCCTGGCCGTTCCGTTGTTGATGCATACACCGCTGATCTGGCCGGTATGGGTGGTGTTCGGCGCCAGCGCCGGCGGGCTGTTCACCCTGTCGCTGATCCTGATTGGCGAGCGTTACCGCGACGATGCGCTGGTGCGCGCCAATGCCCACATTGCGCAGTTGTGGGGGATCGGGTGCCTGATCGGCCCGCTGGTGGCCGGTGCCGGCAGCCAGTGGATCAACGGGCATGCGCTGGCGCTGCTGATGGCGGCCGGTGCGTTGGGGTTGGTGCTGCTGTTGTTGCGTCAGGGGGCATTTGGCGCAACACAGCCAGTCTCAACTTGAAATGCGGCCACAATGTGGGAGCTGGCTTGCCTGCGATAGCGGTGGCTCAGCCAGCTCATCGTTGCCTGACACTGCGCTATCGCGGGCAAGCCCGGCTCCCACAGTGACCTCTTTTGGCTTTAGAGCATGCGTTCCAGCCCGACAGAGGTAGCGAACCAGGCATTAAACCTGCGCCACCAACTGCCTGGCTCATCGGTCAGGGTATGCAATTGGCCGTTATCTTCGGTCACCCACACCACTTGCCCATCCTGCAATTTCGCTTCATAGCTCAACGCCGGCGCCATGCCTTGCAGCGCCAGGTTGCGCACGTGTTCCGCCAACTCGGGACTGTCCACCAGCACGCCGACTTCGGTGTTCCACAGCACTGAACGTGGATCGAAGTTGAACGACCCGATAAACGACTTCGTGCGATCGAAGATCATCGCCTTGCTGTGCAGGCTGGAATCCGAGCCACGAAACGAGCCGCGTCGAAACAGGTGCGGCCCGCTACCTGCGCTGGGGTCACCGGGCTGGCGGCGCAATTCGTAGAGTTTTACCCCGTGTTCCAGCAGTGCCTTGCGACAGGGCGCATAACCACCGTGCACGGCCGGTACGTCAGTGGCTTCCAGGGAGTTGGTCAGCAGGCTGACCGACACGCCGGCATCGGCGCGCCCGGTCAGGTAAACCAGCCCCGGTTGCCCCGGCACGAAATACGCCGAGATCATCACCAACTCATGCGTGACCCCGTCCAGTTCCGGCGCCAGTTGCGTGGTGAGCAACAACCGAGGGTCCGGGTCGGCCTTGGCCAGCACTTTGCTCGGTGCGTCCCACAGCGCCTGGTTCCAGGCCCAGATCAGCTCACGGCGCCAGGTGTCCATGCGCGGTTGGGTCTGGTAGGTGCGCAAGCGGTTGTACAGCGCGTGGTTCTGCTGGCGCGACTCGGCCAGGGAGGCTTCCAGGCGCACGCGCGCAGCGGCCAGGTCGCCTCTGGACGGCGTAATGGAGACGAAGTCATCAATCGGCTTGCTCAGCGCACTGTTCCAGTACTGGTCGAAACTGTGTCCCAGTTGCTCGGCCACTGGCCCCACGCTGAGCATGTCGATATCAGTGAAGTTCAGGTTGGGCTCGGCATCGAAATATTCGTCCCCCAGGTTGCGTCCGCCGACGATGGCCACGCTGTTGTCCGCCAGCCACAGCTTGTTGTGCATGCGCCGATGTTGCAGCGACAGGTTGAACAGGCGGCCCATGGCCCGCGTCACGCCGGTGCTGCGGCCCAGGTGCAAAGGGTTGAACAGGCGGATCTCGATGCTGGGATGGGTGGCGAGGGTGGCGATGACCTGGTCGAGGCCGTCGCTGGTGGTGTCGTCCAACAGGATGCGCACGCGCACGCCACGATCGGCAGCCTTGAGCAGTTCGTCCACCAGCATGCGGGTGCTGATACCGTCATGCACGATGTAATACTGCAGATCGAGGCTGGTCTGGGCGTTGCGGATCAACTCGGCGCGGGCCATGAACGCCTCGCTGCTGTTGGGCAACAGGCGGAAGCCCGAACGGCCCTGGTACGGCGCGGCCTGGGCCTGGATCGAGCGGCCGAACGACGACTGCACGGCGGGCAGGGCGTCGCTGGGGATTCGCGGTGCGTGCACTGTGGCGCAGCCGCCCAGGGCCAGGGCTCCCAACAGGAAAAACGGAAATAGCCGTTGAATCATCAAGGGAGTTGCTTCCAGATCAGGGCGGTTGTCGGTATATGACGGCTATTTCCCAGGAAAGGTCAGTCGACCGCTTCGGCCATCAATTTGCTCGCGGCTGCACCGACCTTGCGCACGGCTTCTTCGATTTGAGCGGTTGGCTTGGCAGCGTAGTTCATGCGCAGGCAGTTGCGGTATTTGCCCGATGCAGAAAAGATGCTACCCACCGCGATCTGTACGCCTTGCTCCACCAGCATCCGGTTGAGCTTGAGGGTGTCGAAGCCTTCGGCCAGTTCTATCCACAGCATGAAGCTGCCCTGGGGGCGGCTGGCGCGGGTGCCCGCAGGGAAATAACGGCTGACCCAATCGAGCATCAGGTCGCGGTTGCGTTGGTATTGGCTGCGCATCCGGCGCAAATGGGGCTCAAAATGCCCACCCTTGAGAAATTCGGCGATCGCGATTTGTGGCTGCGTGGCGGTGCAGCCGGTGCTGATGTACTTCATGTGCAGCACCCGTTCCAGGTATCGGCCGGGCGCGACCCACCCGATGCGCAAGCCCGGCGCCAGGGTTTTCGAGAAGGAACTGCACAGCAAGACACGGCCGTCTTCGTCGAAGGACTTGATGGTGCGTGGGCGTGGGTAGCTGTAAGCCAGTTCGCCGTATACATCGTCTTCGATAATCGCCACGTCAAAGCGCTGGGCCAGGGTCAGCAACGCACGTTTGCGCGCCTCCGGCATGATGTAGCCCAGCGGGTTGTTGCAGTTGGGCGTCAGCTGGATGATTTTGATCGGCCACTGCTCCAGGGCCAATTCCAGGGCTTCAAGGCTGATGCCGGTGATCGGGTCGGTGGGAATTTCCAGGGCTTTCATGCCCAGGCCCTTGAGGGTCTGCATCGCGCCGTGGAAGCTCGGTGAGTCCACCGCGACGATATCGCCAGGTTCACAGATAGCGTGAATGCTGGCCGACAGCGCCTCATGGCAACCGGTGGTGATCACAATGTCCTCGGCTGTGAGCTGGCAGCCGGAATCCAATGACAGTCGCGCAATTTGCTCGCGCAATTCCATACAGCCGAGGATGTTGTCGTAATACAGACCGGGCAAGTCCTGGCGGCGACTCACCCGCGCCAGGCTGCGCAGCAGGGGCTTGAGGGTGGGCGACAATACATCCGGCATGCCGCGACCCAGCTGTATGACATCTTTGCGCGGGACCGCGCGGATCAACTCCAGCACCTGGTCCCACTGGGAAATCTCCACCGGCCTTTGAGCCGGGCGGCCAACCTCGGGCAGCGCGGGCAGCTCGCGACCGACCGGTACGAAGTAGCCGGATTTCGGCTTGGGCATCGCCAATCCATTGTCTTCCAGCAAACGGTAGGCCTGCTGCACGGTGCTCAGGCTGACCCCGTGCTCCACGCTCAAGGCCCGTACAGAAGGCAGGCGATCACCGGGGCGGTAGAAGCCCTGTTCGATACGCGTGCCCAGTAATTCGGCGAGGTTTACATAGAGGGTCATGGCGGTTGCTCCCGGAGCACCAGTACAGATAAGCGCAAAATACACGATTCAGCCGCTCATAGGCAGCGTCTGTATGGATTTAATAAAGTTTGGTTGAATCTGTAATGGTTTTTGCCGCGCGCCCATGCTGGTCTCTCATGGCAACACAGCAAATGAGGGGCAAGAAACATGAACGGAATGAGCGATGTGCGGCTGGCGTTACACAGCCAAGAGCTGGAGGCTGGACAGGAACAGGCGACGGCGCCGCGCCATAACAGCGGCTGGCGTCTGTTCTGGCAGCGTCGTCACACGCGCAAGGCGTTGCTACACCTGAGCCGCGAGCAACTTCGCGACGTCGGGCTGAGCGCCGAACAGGCACGCCAGGAAGGTTTGAAGCCCTTCTGGCGCAGCTGACTTACACCAGCTCTTTGAGGCGGTGCCAGAGCATTCCCAAGGCCAGCAGCGGCGAGCGCAGGTGCTTGCCGCCGGGGAAGGTCATGTGCGGCACTTGGGCGAACAGGTCAAAGCGACCCTGTTGCTGGCCGCTGATCGCTTCGGCCAACAACTTGCCCGCCAGATGGGTGGCGTTGAGGCCGTGGCCAGCGTAGGCCTGGGCGTAATACACGTTGGGTTGGTCGGCCAACCGGCCAATCTGCGGTAGGCGGTTCGCCCCGATGCCGATCATGCCGCCCCATTGGAAATCGATCTTCACCTCGGCCAATTGCGGGAACACGCGCAGCATTTTTGGACGCATATAGGCGCCGATGTCCTGGGGATCACGGCCGGAATAGTGGCAAGCACCGCCGAACAGCAGACGGCGGTCGGCGGACAGCCGGAAGTAGTCCACCGTGACACGCTGGTCGCACACCGCCATGTTCTGCGGCAACAGGCTGGTAGCCTGGGCTTCGCTCAATGGCTCGGTGGCGATGATGTAGCTGCCGGCTGGCAACACTTTGCCGCTCAGGTGAGGGTTGAGGCCATTGAGGTAGGCATTGCAGGCCAGCACCAGGGTCTTGGCGCGCACGTTGCCCCGGGCGGTGTGCACGTTGACTTCAGCACCGTAGTCGATGCGCGTGACTTGGGACTGTTCGAACAGCTTCACGCCCAATTGCTGCGCCGCGGCGGCTTCACCCAGGGCCAGGTTCAGCGGGTGCAAGTGGCCGGAGCCCATATCGATCATGCCGCCTACATAACGCTCGGAACCGATCACGCTGCCCATTTCGCTGGCTTGCAGCAGGCGTACTGCATGCCGGTAACCCAGGCTGCGCAGTTCTTCAGCGTCTTCGGCCAAACCCTGCAGGTCACGCGGTTTGTTGGCGAGGTCGCAGTAACCCCAGGTCAGGTCGCAGGGGATGCGAAAGCGCTCGACGCGCTCACGCACAATCTCCACGGCTTCCAGGCCCATCAGCTTCATCTGGCGTACGCCGTCGGTGCCGATCGCATTGGCGAACTGGTCCAGGCCATGGCCGACACCGCGAATCAACTGGCCGCCATTCCGTCCGCTGGCGCCCCAGGCGATCTTGCGCGCTTCGAGCAACACCACGCTGAAACCGCGTTCGGCCAGCTCCAATGCCGTGTTGAGCCCGGAAAACCCCCCACCGACCACGCAAACGTCGGCCGTCACTTCGCCCTTAAGGGCCGGGTAGTCGGGCTGCGGCAGGCTGCTTGCGGCGTAGTAAGACGCGGTGTGCTGGGCGCTGGCGGTCATGGGGCATGCCTGTTTGGAAAATTTGACGCAGGATACAACGGTCGGACGAAGCTGTCTGCGCAGCTCATTTTGCGGCAGAATCCACGCTTATTCGCCGTTCGGTATGGGTTTTGATGAGTTGCAACAGTCAGAAAATCAGTGCGCTGCGTCGGCAGATACCGTCGTTCGAATGCGTCCCCGGTTGTCACGATTGCTGCGGGCCGGTGACCACCTCGCCCGAGGAGATGTCACGCCTGCCCCGTAAGACCGCCGCCGAGCAGGATGCCGCCATGGATGAGCTGAACTGCGTGCACCTGGGGCCCAATGGCTGCACGGTGTACGACGAAAGGCCGCTGATCTGCCGGCTGTTCGGCACCACCAAGAGCTTGCCGTGTCCCAATGGGCGGGGGCCGGTTGAGCTGATTCATCCGCGGGTGGAAAAACAGATTCATGAGTACATGGCGAGCACGCGGCAAGTGCTGGTCTGAAGGATGCATGCGGTTAAAAATGTGGGAGCTGGCTTGCCTGCGATAGCGGTATGTCAGGTAAACAGGTGCTGACTGATCCACCGCTATCGCAGGCAAGCCCGCTCCCACATTGACCGTGTTGTGTCAGTGGGTCAGTCAGGGATCGGCAGGTTCAGGCTCTCCTTCACCTCTTCCATCACGATATAGCTCTTGGACTCCCGCACATGGGGCAGTTTGAGCAGGATATCGCCGAGCAGTTTGCGATAAGACGCCATCTCGGAAATTCGCGCTTTTACCAGGTAATCAAAGTCCCCCGACACCAAGTGGCACTCCAGCACATGGGGCAGCTTCAACACGGCGCGGCGGAATTCCTCAAAGGTGTCGCCGGACTTGTAATCGAGGCTGATCTCGACAAATACCAGCAAACTGCCCTTTAAATGCTGCGGATTGAGCCGTGCGTTGTAGCCCATGATGATCCCCTCGCGCTCAAGTCGGCGCACCCGCTCGGTGCACGGCGTGGTCGACAGCCCAACCTTTTCTCCCAGCTCCGTGAACGAAATACGCCCATCGGTTTGCAGGATGCGCAGAATATTGCGATCGATCTTGTCCAGCTCCCGCTTGGTCTGGGTGTTGGTACGCATAGGGGATACGCCTCTGTGAAAAGGGTTTTTGCCGAGAATTGTCGCCAAATATAGGCACTTATATAGTGAATTGCACTGGCTATAGTTTTTTACACTGCGCTCATCATTGCTCGAATAACACACGTCAGCGGCCTTGCCCGCGATGAGGATATAAAATGCGCGTTCTGGTCTTGGGTAGCGGCGTCATTGGTGTGACCAGTGCCTACTATTTGGCGCGGTCCGGCTTTGACGTGGTCGTGGTCGACCGGCAGCCCGCCGCGGCCATGGAAACCAGTTTCGCCAACGCCGGCCAGGTGTCCCCAGGGTATGCGTCGCCATGGGCCGCTCCGGGTGTGCCGCTCAAGGCCATCAAATGGCTGTTGCAGCGCCACGCACCGCTGGCCATCAAGGCCACCGCCGATATCGATCAATACCTGTGGATGGCGCAGATGCTGCGCAACTGCACCGCCAGCCGTTACGCGGTGAACAAGGAGCGCATGGTGCGTCTGTCCGAGTACAGTCGCGATTGCCTCGACGAACTGCGCGCCGATACCGGCATTGCCTACGAAGGCCGCAGCCTTGGGACTACCCAACTGTTCCGCACACAGGCCCAGCTCGATGGCGCGGCCAAAGACATTGCGGTGTTGAAGGAGTCCGGCGTGCCGTTCGAACTGCTCGACCGCGCCGGCATCGCCCGCGTCGAGCCGGCCCTGGCCAATGTCACGGACATCCTCGCCGGTGCCCTGCGCCTGCCGAACGACCAGACGGGCGACTGCCAGATGTTCACGACCCGCCTGGCCGACATGTGCAAGCAATTGGGTGTGGAATTTCGTTTCGAGCAGGATATCCAGCGCCTCGATTACGCCGGCGACCGCATCAACGGCGTGTGGATCGACGGCAAGCTGGAAACCGCCGACCGCTACGTGCTGGCCCTCGGCAGTTATTCGCCGAAATTGCTCAAGCCGCTGGGGATCAAGGCGCCGGTCTACCCGCTCAAGGGTTATTCGCTGACCGTGCCGATCACCAACCCGGCGATGGCACCGACTTCCACCATCCTGGACGAGACCTACAAGGTTGCGATCACCCGTTTCGACAACCGCATCCGCGTCGGCGGCATGGCTGAAATAGCCGGTTTTGACCTGTCGCTCAACCCGCGCCGACGCGAAACCCTGGAGATGATCGTCAACGACCTTTATCCTCAGGGCGGCGATTTGACCCAAGCTTCGTTCTGGACCGGCCTGCGCCCGACCACACCCGACGGCACGCCAATTGTCGGAGCTACCCCGTTCAAGAACCTGTTCCTGAACACCGGTCATGGCACCCTCGGCTGGACCATGGCCTGTGGTTCCGGTCGCTTGCTGGCCGACCTGATGGCGAAAAAGACGCCGCAGATCAGCGCCGCAGGCCTCGATATTTCCCGTTATGGCAACCACCAGGAGTCCGCAAAACATGTCAATCCAGCGCCAGCTCACCAATGAGCGCATGAGCCAGATCGTTGTCCACAGCGGTACCGTGTACCTGGCCGGGCAGGTCGGCGACGACATGAATGCCGGGATTGAACAGCAGACCCGGGAGACCCTGGCCAACATCGAGCGTCTGCTGGACCTGGCCGGTACCGACAAGACCAAGCTGCTGTCGGTGACGATCTACCTCAAAGACATCGATGCCGATTTTGCGGGCATGAACCGAGTGTGGGACGAGTGGCTGCCCAAAGGCGTCGCTCCGGCTCGCGCCACCGTTGAAGCCAAGCTGTGCGAACCGCAAATCCTGGTGGAGCTGTCCGTCGTGGCGGCCATGCCTTAACAACGATCCCTCTCCCGGCGCTGACGCAATTTGTCGGTGCCGGTTCTTTTCACTCTGCCGCCTAGAAGCCCGCCGCCATGCGTCCAGCCCGTGCCCTCATCGACCTTAAGGCCCTGCGCCACAACTACCAACTGGCTCGCGAAGTCACCGGGGCCAAAGCCCTTGCGGTGATCAAGGCCGATGCCTACGGCCATGGTGCCGTGCGCGTGGCCCAGGCGCTGGAGGCCGAGGCCGATGGGTTTGCCGTGGCCTGCATCGAGGAAGCCCTGGAGCTGCGCGCCGCTGGCATTCGTGCGCCGGTGTTGCTGTTGGAAGGTTTTTTCGAAGCTGACGAGCTGCCGCTGATCATCGAGCATGACTTGTGGTGCGTGGTGCATTCGTTGTGGCAACTGGAGGCCATCGAACAGGCCAGGCTGGGCAAACCGCTGACTGTCTGGCTCAAGCTCGACTCGGGCATGCACCGCGTTGGCCTGCACCCCAAGGACTACCACGAGGCTTACCAGCGCCTGCTGGCCAGCGGAAAAGTGGCCAAGATCGTGTTGATGAGCCATTTTGCCCGCGCCGATGAGCTCGACTGCGTACGCAGTGATCAACAGGTGGCGGTGTTTGAGGCGGCGCGCCAGGGCTTGTCGGCCGAGGTCAGCCTGCGCAATTCGCCGTCGGTGATGGGTTGGCCGAAGGTTTCCAGTGATTGGGTGCGCCCCGGCATCATGCTCTACGGCGCCACGCCGTTTGGCGAAGAGCAGGCGGTGGCTTCGCGTCTGCAACCGGTGATGACCCTGGAATCCAAGGTTATCTGCGTACGAGAACTGCCGTCCGGCGAGCCGGTGGGTTACGGTGCCAAATTCATCACGCCAAAACCGATGCGCATCGGCGTGGTGGCCATGGGTTATGCCGACGGCTACCCGCGCCACGCACCGACGGGCACGCCGGTGATGGTGGCCGGGCAACGCAGTCAGTTGCTGGGGCGCGTGTCCATGGACATGCTGTGCATCGACCTGACCGACGTGCCGCAGGCCGGGCTCGGTTCCACGGTGGAGCTGTGGGGCAAACATATCCTCGCCAGTGACGTCGCGGTCGCCGCCGATACCATTCCCTACCAGTTGTTCTGCAACCTGCGCCGCGTGCCAAGGCTCTATTGCGGCGCTTGAGCGCCAGGCACGAACGCCGCTGCCCAGGATTTAGGCCCAAGTGTTGTAAATACTGAACGCTGTCGCCATGATAACGCTCAATTACAACAAAGCCTGAATCCTAGGAGGCACCTGCATTGGACGTCGGCGAACGACTGCAATCCATCCGTAAACTGAAGGGTCTTTCCCAGCGCGAGCTCGCCAAGCGCGCGGGTGTCACCAACAGCACCATTTCGATGATCGAAAAAAACAGCGTCAGCCCCTCGATCAGCTCCTTGCGCAAGGTGCTGGGCGGCATCCCCATGTCGATGGTCGAGTTCTTTTCCGAGGAGATCCTCCAGGAAATACCGACGCAGATCGTCTATAAAGCCAATGAGCTGATCGATATCTCCGACGGCGCCGTGACGATGAAATTGGTCGGCCGGGCGCACCCTAGCCGGGCGATCGCATTTCTCAACGAAATCTACCCGCCGGGCGCCGATACGGGCGAAGAAATGCTCACCCATGAAGGCGAGGAAACCGGGATTCTGGTGGAGGGCCGTCTGGAGTTGGTGGTCGGTCTCGAAACTTTTGTGCTCGAAGCGGGCGATAGCTACTACTTTGAAAGTACCAAGCCCCATCGTTTTCGCAATCCGTTCGACGTGCCGGCGCGACTAATCAGCGCAGCCACCCCCGCGAACTTTTAACAAAAGAGGCGTCCTGCCAGCGTTGCAGAGACCCCCGTGCAGTATCCGCGAGACGGAATCTCCCTTTATTTAATAGGGTTGTTTCGGCCTGGCGGGCTAACCGTTATACTTTCGCCGCCTGCGAAACCGTGGCCGCAGGCGTGAATAGCCACCATGAGGGTGAACGCGTGAACCTAATTATGAAAATGCTGGCTGCACCAGCAACCGTACTGGCCCTATGGGCTGTCAGCGCTCAAGCTGCGACCAATGATGACATTGCCAAGCGCCTGGAGCCTGTGGGCCAGGTTTGCGTACAAGGCCAGGAATGCAAGGGGATGGAAGTCGCGGTTGCGGCGGGCGGTGGCGGGGGGGCCAAGACCCCGGACGAAGTGATCGCCAAGCACTGCAACGCCTGCCATGGCACTGGCCTGCTGAACGCCCCGAAAATCGGCGATACCGCGGCCTGGAAAGAGCGCGCCGACCACCAGGGCGGCCTCGACGGCATTCTGGCCAAGGCCATCACGGGTATCAACGCCATGCCGCCCAAGGGCACGTGTGCGGATTGCTCGGATGAAGAACTCAAGGGTGCAATCCAGAAGATGTCGGGTCTGAAATAAACCGATCTTCGTAAAAAAGCCGCTGATCAGCGGCTTTTTTGTGGGCTTAATTTGTGTTTCCAGGCTGTTCTTTGCAGCAAAGACCCGCCACGCTCTGTCCAAGCCCCAATCATGGAATGTTCAGGAGGGTCGGATGGTGCAGTTGTGTTCAATCGAGCAAGCAGTTGACGACGTACTGGCGCGCTTGCCGGCGCATATCCACATGGGCATGCCGCTTGGCCTGGGCAAGCCCAACCTGTTTGCCAACGCGCTGTACCGCCGTGTCGCCAAGTTGCCGGAGCGGTCGTTGACGATCTATACCGCGTTGAGCCTGGGCCGACCCACACTGGGCGACGGCTTGCAGAAACGCTTTCTCGAGCCCTTTATCGAGCGGGTGTTTGGCGATTATCCCGAACTGGATTTCCTCGCCGACCTGCACAAAGACCGTCTCCCGAAAAACATCCACGTGCAGCAGTTCTTCATGCAGCCCGGTAGCCTGCTCCACAGCGAGTCGGCCCAGCAGGATTACGTCAGCAGCAACTACAGCCACGCTGCCCGCGACATCAATGCCGCAGGCCTGAACCTGGTGGCGCAATTGGTGGCGAGCAGCCCGGAACACCCTGATCGTCTGAGCCTCAGCTGTAACCCGGATATTTCGCTGGATCTGTTGCCGATGATTGCCAAGCGACGTGATGCCGGGGAAACCATCCTGATCGTGGGCCAGGTTCACACCGAATTGCCCTATATGCCGGGTGATGCCGAATTGGGCATGGATGCCTTCGACTACCTGATCGACGAAAAAGACAGCACCACGCTGTTCTCCACGCCGAACATGCCGGTGGGCTTCCAGGACCACTTTATCGGCCTGCATGCCAGCACCCTGGTGCGTGACGGCGGCACCTTGCAGATCGGCATTGGCTCCATGGGCGATGCGCTGACCGCCGCGCTATTGGCGCGCCAGGCCGACAACGAAGCCTATCGATTGCTGCTCACCGACCTCGACGTGTACCAATGGGCGCCGCTGATCAGCCGTGAAGGTGGGGTCGATCCCTTTGCCCGCGGCCTTTACGGTTGCAGCGAGATGTTCGTCAACGGCCTGCTGGTGCTGGCGGACGCGGGAATTATCCGCCGCAAAGTCTACCCCGACGTGGCGACCCAGGCGCAGGCCAACGCCGGCACCCTCGACGACGCGGCACAGCCCGACGGCATTTCGATCCACGGCGGTTTCTTTCTCGGCCCGCGCAGTTTTTACCAGCGCCTGCAGGAAATGACCCACGCCAAGCGTCTCGAATTCAACATGACCCGCATCAGCTACATCAACGAGCTCTACGGCCAGGAAGAGCTCAAGCGCCTGCAACGCCTGGATGCGCGGTTTATCAACAGCGCGATCATGGTGACGCTGCTCGGCGCGGGCGTGGCTGACCAGCTGGAAGATGGTCGAGTGCTCAGTGGGGTGGGCGGGCAGTACAACTTCGTTGCCCAGGGCCATGCGCTGGAAGGCGCGCGGTCGATCCTGATCCTGCGCAGCTGGCGCGAGTCGGCGGGGGAGGTCAGTTCCAATATCGTTTGGGATTATGGTCACTGCACGATTCCTCGGCACCTGCGCGATATTGTCATCACCGAGTACGGCATCGCCGATCTGCGTGGGCAGACGGATGCCAAGGTGATCGAGGCGTTGCTCAACATCACCGACTCACGCTTCCAGGATGATTTGATCGAGCAGGCGCAAAAGGCCGGCAAGTTGCCCAAGGATTTTCAACTGGATCCGCGCTTTGCCGACAACACGCCCGAACGGCTACAGGCAATTCAAGCGCGCCATCGTCGGTTGTTTACGGAGTATCCGCTGGGCAGTGATTTCACGGATGAGGAGCGGGACCTGTTGCGCGCGCTGAACTGGCTCAAAAGCAAGTTCAAGCTGACGGAAATTCTGGAGCTGGGCAAGGCGGCGTTGGATGCGCCAGAGCCGGAGGCGTTTCCTGGGCATTTGAAGCGGATGCAATTGGATAAGCCGCAGGGGCTTAAAGAGGACCTGTATCAGCGCCTATTGCTGGCGGGCTTACAGGCCACCGCGCACTAATAGCAAACATAAGACTAAATGTGGGAGCGGGCTTGCTCGCGAATGCGGTGTGGCAGTCAAAATATGCATCGAGTGATCCACCGCATTCGCGAGCAAGCCCGCTCCCACATTTTTAACCGTGTTCGCATCAGATACGTGCGAGGTCGCGATTACTCGATAAAGGTGACGACGCCACCCGCCAGCGATTTAACCCGCGCCAGTGACTCGACCCGATAACCCTGCGCATCCAGCTCCGCGCGGCCACCCTGGAACGACTTCTCGATCACGATCCCCAAGCCCGCGACCGTTGCGCCCGCCTGCTTGATGATCGAAATCAACGCCTGGGACGCCTTGCCGTTGGCCAGAAAGTCATCAATTACCAACACGCGGTCGCTGCTGGCCAGGTGGCGCGGGGAAATCGCCACGGTGCTTTCGACCTTCTTGGTGAAGGAATACACCGTCGCCGACAGCAGGTTTTCCGTCAGGGTCAGGGATTGCTGCTTGCGCGCGAAGATCACCGGCACGCCAAGGTTCAGGCCCGTCATAATCGCCGGTGCAATGCCCGAGGCCTCGATGGTGACGATCTTGGTGATGCCCGAATCCTTGAACCGCGCGGCGAATTCGTCGCCGATCAGCTTCATCAGCGCCGGATCGATCTGGTGGTTCAGAAAGGCGTCGACCTTGAGAACCTGATCGGAAAGCACGATGCCTTCTTCACGAATTTTCTTATGCAGTGCTTCCACGGAAAGCTTCCTCTAATGGCGGGTGTGCGCCGAAAGTAGATTAAAAAGTAGTCGATTCTAGCGTTTTAACATGGCGCGTATATCCGCCAGGGCGGTGTTGCCGCGAACGGCCTTCACCTCGGTGGGCGTGTCGTCATTGCCTTCCCAGGCGAGGTCGTCCGGCGGCAGCTCATCGAGGAAGCGGCTGGGGGCACAGTCGATGATTTCGCCGTATTGCTTGCGCTTGGCGGCAAAGGTGAAGGCCAGGGTCTGACGCGCGCGGGTAATACCCACGTAGGCCAGGCGCCGTTCTTCTTCAATGGTGTCGGCCTCGATGCTGGAGCGGTGCGGGAGAATTTCCTCTTCCATGCCCATGATGAACACGTAGGGAAATTCCAGGCCCTTGGAGGCATGCAAGGTCATCATCTGCACGCCCTCGGCGCCGTCTTCCTCTTCTTGCTGGCGCTCGAGCATGTCGCGCAGCACCAGCTTGCCGATGGCGTCTTCGACGGTCATTTCACCGTCTTCGTCTTTTTCCAGGGTGTTCTTCAAGGCCTCGATCAGGAACCAGACGTTGCCCATGCGGTAGTCCGCGGCCTTGTCGCTGGAGCTGTTGGTGCGCAGCCAGTTCTCGTAGTCTATGTCCATGACCATGCTGCGCAGGGCGCTGATCGGGTCTTCACCGGCGCATTGCTCGCGCACTTTGTCCATGAAGCGCTTGAAGCGCGACAGGCGATCGGTGAAACGCGTGTCCAGGTGTTCGCCCAGGCCGATTTCGTCGGTGGCGGCATACATCGAGATCTTGCGTTCGGTGGCGTAGTTACCAAGCTTTTCCAAGGTCGTGGAGCCAATCTCCCGACGGGGCACGTTGATCACGCGCAGGAAGGCGTTGTCGTCGTCCGGATTCACGATCAGGCGGAAGTAGGCCATCAGGTCCTTGACTTCCTGGCGTCCGAAAAAGCTGTTGCCGCCTGACAAGCGATAGGGAATCTGATGGTGCTGCAGTTTCAACTCGATCAACTTGGCCTGGTAGTTGCCTCGGTACAGGATGGCGAAATCGCTGTAGGGCCGGTCGGTGCGCAGGTGCAGGCTGAGGATTTCCAAGGCCACGCGCTCGGCTTCGGCGTCTTCGTTGCGGCAGCGGATCACACGGATCTCATCGCCGTGGCCCATCTCGCTCCACAGTTGTTTTTCGAATTCGTGGGGGTTATTGGAAATGAGCACGTTGGCGCAACGCAGGATGCGGCTGGTGGAGCGGTAGTTCTGCTCCAGCATCACTACTTTCAAGGACGGGTAGTCGACCTTGAGCAGCATCAGGTTTTCCGGGCGCGCGCCGCGCCAGGCATAGATCGACTGGTCGTCATCGCCCACCACGGTGAACTGATTGCGCGTGCCGATCAGCAGCTTCACCAGCAGATACTGGCTGGCGTTGGTGTCCTGGTATTCGTCCACCAGCAGGTAGCGCACCTTGTTCTGCCATTTTTCAAGGATGTCGGCGTGTTCCTGGAACAGCTTGACCGGCTGCAGGATCAGGTCATCGAAATCCACTGCGTTGAACGCTTTAAGCGTGCGCTGGTAGTGGGTGTAGACGATGGCGGCGGTTTGTTCCTTGGGGTTACGTGCATTTTCCAGGGCCTGGGCGGGCAGGATCAGGTCGTTTTTCCAGGCGCCGATCATGTTCTTGATCTCGTCGACGCCGTCGTCGCCCGCGTATTCCTTCTGCATGATGTCGGTCATCAGGGCCTTGACGTCGGTCTCGTCGAAGATCGAGAAGCCCGGCTTGTAGCCCAGCCGCGCATGCTCCTTGCGGATAATGTTCAGGCCCAGGTTGTGGAACGTGCACACGGTGAGGCCACGGCCTTCGCCACCCTTGAGCAGGGTGCCGACACGCTCTTTCATCTCGCGCGCCGCCTTGTTGGTAAAGGTCATGGCGACGATGTACTGGGCGCGGATGCCGCAGTTCTGGATCAGGTGCGCGATCTTGCGGGTGATCACGCTGGTCTTGCCGGAGCCTGCACCGGCGAGCACCAATAGAGGGCCGCCGACGTAGTTCACGGCTTCTTGCTGCCGGGGGTTGAGTCGGGACATACGCAGTTCAGGGAGTCGTTATTCAAAAGGGCGGGCATTTTAACAGGCTGGCAGGATTCTGCCCTGTCAGAACGACAGTGTGACGTACCACTCGATCTAAATTTGCCGGTTTTGCTACTTTGCCGCAGGATGTGGGGGTTATGTGAGACTAATCTTTACAGTCCGCGTGTTTGGTAAGCCCTATCATTGGTGATTATCGGGGCGCAGGTCATAATGCCCGCCGCCAACGAAATCTTGCAGAGTCTAGGGAGCTAGCTTGTCTACGCCTGTCGAACCCTTGCGTTTGCTGCTGCTGGCCGATGAGCCAGCGTGGGCAGCGTTGTTGCGCGAGTGCCTGGCGCCGATGGGCGATGGGGCTGTGCTGATCAGCGCGCCAAACTGGGCGTCCGTGAGTCGTCTGTTCGATGACGACCACAGCGCCGTGCTATTGACCACGCCCAGCCTGCAACCCGGCCCTGGCCGGTGCAGCTTGCCGTGCGTGTTGCTGCTCGAGCAGGAACCGCTGGTAGCCCCCCTTGGCGTCAGCGATTGGCTGATCCGTGATGGATTGAACGCCGATACGCTGCGCCGCTGCCTGCGCCACGTGCGCGAGCGCGGGCTGCTGGAAAACACCCTGCAGCGCCTGGCCGAGCAGGACCCGCTCACCGGCATCGCCAATCGCCAGGGCTTCCAGACCCTGCTGACCGCGCGCCTGGCCGAGAACGAAGGCCGCGGCCTGGCCCTGGGTCACCTGGACCTCGACAACTTCCGGCATGCCAACGACGCCCTTGGCCACCAGGCTGGCGACCGGTTGATCCTGCAAGTGGTCTCGCGGCTCAAGAGCCAGCTCGAAGCCGGGGACCAATTGGCGCGCCTGGGCAGCGACGAGTTCGCCCTGTTGATCGACACCCGTCGTGCGCCCCAGCGTGCCGAGTGGATGGCCGAGCGCATCACCGAAGTCATGGCCGAAGCATATTGGGTGGATGGCGAAAGCCTGCTGATCGGTTGCAGCCTGGGCGTGGCGCATGCCCGCGCCCGTGCTGGCGCCGACCCGTTGATGTGGCACGCCCATATCGCCATGCAACAAGCCAAAAGCACACAGGGCTGCACCTTTCATATCTTCAACGAACGTATCAACCGCAACGCGCGCAGCCTCGCCGACCTGGAAAGCGAGCTGCGCCGTGCCTTGCGTCGTGACGAGCTGGAGCTGCATTACCAGCCACGGCTGGACCTGGACGACGGGCATATCGTCGGCCTGGAAGCCTTGGTGCGCTGGCGCCATGGCGAGCGTGGCCTGTTGCCGCCGAGCGAATTCGTGCCCTTGGCCGAGCAAAGCGGCCTGATCGTCCCTTTGGGCTACTGGGTCATTTCCCGCGCCCTTCGAGACATGCAGGACCTGCGCGAACGTGGCCTGCCGCCTTTGCACATGGCGGTCAACCTGTCGTTCCGACAGTTTCAGGACAGTCAGTTGCTCTCGACCCTCAGCCGGCTGATTGCCGAGCGTGGCGTGGAGGCGCAATGGCTCGAGTTCGAGCTCACCGAAACCGCCGTGATGCGCCGCAGCGACCTGGTCAAGCAGACCATGGACGCCCTCGGCCGTCTCGGTGTGCGGTTTTCCCTGGATGATTTCGGCACCGGTTTCTCGTCGTTCGTGCACCTCAACAGCCTGCCGATTGCCTTGTTGAAGATCGACAAGAGCTTTGTCGGCGGCATGGAAGAGCGCGAAGAGAACCGCAAGTTGGTGCACGCCATGATCAACCTGGCCCACAACCTCAATCTGGAAGTGGTGGCCGAGGGTGTGGAAACCCCAGAGCAGCTTGCGTTGTTGAGGTTGTTCGGGTGTGACCAGGCCCAAGGTTATTTGATCAGCAAGCCACTGCCGTTGCCGGAGTTGGTCGATTACCTGACGTTCGCGAAGGGCCAGCAGGCGCTGCTGGGCTAAGTTGCAAGCCAGCTCCCACACTGACCGCTTGCATCCTTCAATCCGGCTGGGCAGCCTGTAAGGTGCTGTAGGTTTCGGGCTCGCGCCGAATCATCCGCTTCATCTTCGCCTCGAACGCCCAGGTCAGGCTGACCGCCGCGCACGCCAAGCCCAGGGCTAACCCCCACCACACGCCGGTCGGCCCCCAGCCCAGGGTGAAGGCCATCAGCCAGGCCGACGGCGCGCCGATCAGCCAATAGCAACCCGCGCCGATCAGGAAGGTGGTCTTGGCGTCCTTGAGCCCGCGAATACAACCCATGGCGATGGTTTGCACGCCGTCGAACAGTTCGAACCAGGCGGCAACGGCGAGCAGGCTGATGGCCAGGACGATTACGTCATGGAACGCCGGGTTGTTGTGGTCGATGAGCAGTCCGATCAACGGGTCGGAATAGAGCCACAGCACGGCGGCAAATCCCAACATCACCGCTGCACCAAAGCCGATGCCGACGCGCCCTGCCATGCGCGCACGCAGCAGTTGCCCTGCACCGTAATGCTGGCCGATGCGCATGGTTACCGCGTAGGACATCCCCGCCGGCACCATGAAGGCCACCGAAACAATCTGCAGTGCGACCTGATGCGCCGCCAACTGCGTACTGCCCATGGTGCCCATGCACAGCGCCGCAAAGGCAAACAGGCCGACTTCCACCGCGTAGGTGCCGCCAATCGGCAGGCCCAGGCGCCACAGCTCGCGCAGGTACAGGGTGTTGAGGCGCGACAAACCGGCGCTCAGTGGGTAAGCCGCGTAGCTGCGGTTGCTGCGGATGTACCACATCAGCGCCAGCGCCATGCCGTTGGCGACAATGGCGGTGACCAGGCCGATGCCCATCAGGCCAAGTTTGGGCAGGCCGAACATGCCTTCGATCAGTGCGTGGTTAAGCAGGTAGTTGAGCACCGTGCCACCGAGGCTGATCACCATCACGGGGGTCGCCTTGCCGATGGCACTGGTGAAGCCGCGCAGGGCCATAAAGCTCAGGTAGCCGGGCAGGGCGAACGGCAATATCGTCAGGAACTGCCCTGCCGAGTGGACGTTGGTTTCGGTCTGGCCAAACATCAGCAGCAGCGGTTCGAGGTTCCACAGCAGCAGGCCCGCCGCCAAGGCCATCAGCCAAGCCAGCCACAGCCCGGCCTGGGTCAGGCGAGTGGCGCCTTCGATATCACCCGCACCGTGACGAATGGCCACCAGCGTACCCACGGCGGCAATCACACCAATGCAGAAAATCGACACGAACGAATAGCTCGCCGCGCCCAGGCCGCCACCGGCCAAGGCTTCGGGGCTCAGTCGGGCCATCATCAGAGTGTCGGTCAGCACCATCAGCATGTGCGCCAACTGTGAGGCAATCAACGGCCCTGACAGCCGCAGGATTGCCCAGAGTTCGGTACGTGCCGGATGCTGCATGATCATCACACTCTAAAGTCGTGGAGTTGGAGAAAGGGTTGATTCTCGGCGCTCTCAGCCCATTGCACAAAGGGATAAATGCGATCGTTCACATGACTTAAACTCATGCTAGTGTGCGGCATTGTCCTGTGGGAGGTTTCCATATGTCGCGTCGTCTTCCTCCGCTTTATGCCTTGCGTGCCTTCGAAGCCGCTTCTCGGCACAACTCCTTTACCCGCGCGGCCGAGGAGCTGTCCATTACGCAAAGTGCAGTGAGCCGACATGTCCGCACGCTGGAGGAGCACTTCGCTTGCCGCCTGTTCCAGCGCAGTGGTCGGACCTTGCAGCTCACTGAAGCGGCGCGCCTGTTGTTGCCGGGCGTGCGCGAAGGCTTCGCCGCACTGGAGCGCGCCTGCCATACTCTGAACGCAGGAGATGACATCCTGCGCATGAAGGCGCCGTCGACCTTGACCATGCGCTGGCTATTGGCGCGGCTCAGTCGCTTCCGGGCCTTGCAGCCGGGCAATGAGGTGCAATTGACCAGTGCCTGGATGAGCATTGACGAAGTGGACTTCAACCAGGAGCCCTTCGATTGTGCGGTGCTGTTGAGCTTCGGGCATTTTCCGGCGGACTGGGAGGCTTGTTATCTGTTCCCGGAATTGCTGATTCCCGTGGGCGCGCCGAACCTGTTGGAGGATGGCCCCTGGGACGCGGCCCGCCTGGCCACTGCCGAATTGCTGCACCCCACGCCCGACCGTCGCGATTGGCGCAATTGGCTGGAGCGCATGGGGCTGTCGTCTCAGGTGTCGCTCAAGGGTGGCCAGGTATTCGATACCCTTGAGCTCGGCATGATCGCCGCCGCCCGAGGCTACGGCGTGTCCATGGGTGATTTGCTGATGGTGGCCGAAGACGTGGCCCAGGGCCGGCTCAGCCTGCCATGGCCAACCGCCGTGGCCAGTGGCGAAAGCTACTACCTGGTCTGGCCGAAAACCCGCCCCGGTGGCGAGCGTTTGCGGCGGCTGGCGGAGTTTCTTCAGGCGGAAGTCAACGCCATGGATTTGCCCCAGGTGGAACGCCTCAATCAGCTGCGGGCAATACCGTGATGCAATCGTTTGCGAGATATCCCTGTGACGCGCTCAAGTATTGTCTCTGCCCGCCGAAGAAGGTGTGTTGGAACAGTCGTGCACCAACGATTCCCCATTAGATATTTTGCCGAGTAGCGATGAGATCAGGATGATCCTGGCCTCGGCCAGGAGCTGTCATGTCTCAACCTCGCGCTCGGATCGCCTCTCAATTAGGTATCGCGCTCGCCGTGATCCTGGCTGTCGCCATTGGTGGCAGCACCGTTTTTGCCCTGCGTTCGCTGGACGCCGCCAACCTCGCTACCCGTGAGGAACACTTGGCCAGCGAGGCGCGGCTGCTCGCTGACCAGCTCAATACGTTCCACAGTACGCTGCGTGAGAGCACCGAGCGTCTGACAGGGCTGTTTGAGAAGCGCTTCAGCGCCGGTTTGAGCGTGCGGGCGGACCAGCAAGTCGCGGTCGCCGGTGTACAGACGCCGAGCCTGTACTTGGGCAGCGAGGTCCTGAATAACAACTTCGATAAGGTCGACGAGTTCAAGCAGATGTCCGGCGGCGTGGCCACGGTATTCGTGCGCAGCGGCGACGACTTCATTCGCGTCAGCACCTCACTGACCAAGCAGGATGGCAATCGCGCCATCGGCACGGTGCTCGATCGCAATGGGCCGGCGTATCCGCGTGTTTCCAGCGGGCAGACCTACATCGGTCGCGCAGTGTTGTTCGACCGCTCCTACATGACTCAATACAGCCCGGTGCGCGACGCCAGCGGCAAAGTGATTGCGGTGCTGTTCATCGGCTTCGACTACACCGACGCCCAGAACACGCAGTTCGAAAACCTCAAGCGTTTCAGGATCGGCCAGACCGGTTCTCTCGCGTTGCTGGATGAACAAAAACGCTGGCTGGTGCCGCCCGCCGGCGTGCAAACGCCTGACCAGGCGGTCCCAGTGATGCTGGACTTGGCCAAGACCCCGAGTGTGGGCCGCTTCTGGGCCGACAAAAGCGAAGACTTTTATAGCGTCTCGGTCCCTTTCGAAGGCGGGCCCTGGGCCGTGGTAGCCAGCATGCCCAAGGCCGAGATTCGTTCGGTGACCTGGGATGTCGGCCTTCGCCTGGTGGTCGGCAGCGTGCTGGCGATGCTGCTGGCGGTCGGCGCCACGGTGTGGCTGCTGCGCAGCAAGCTGGCACCGCTGAGCGATCTGGTGCGCCAGGCCGAAGCCTTGGGCGCGGGTGACTTGAGCGCACGCCTGAACGTGTCCAGCCATGACGAAATCGGCCAACTGGCGCGCAGTTTCAACCAGATGGGTGAAGCGTTGTCGACCATGGTCTCGCACATTCGCACGGCGGCCGAACAGGTCAACAGCCGCGCCCAGGCGTTGTCCGGCTTGTCCGGCGGCGCCTATGAGGGCATGGAGCAGCAGTCCGGCGAAATCACCAGCATGGCCGGCGCGGTGGAAGAGTTCAGCGCCACCTCGCTGAACATCGCCGACAACATGGGCGCCACCGAGCGTCTGGCTCAGGAGAACGCCCAGCAAACCCGCATCGGGCGTAACTCGATGCAAGAGGCCTCGTCGTCCCTGGAACACATCGCCGCCGCCCTGAACAGCACCGCTGCGGTGATCAATACCCTGGGCCAACGCTCCCAGGAAATCGGCGGCATCGTCGGGGTGATCACGTCGATTGCCGAACAGACCAACCTGCTGGCGCTCAATGCGGCCATCGAAGCCGCGCGGGCGGGTGAGCAGGGGCGTGGTTTTGCCGTGGTCGCTGACGAAGTGCGCAACCTGGCCTCGCGCACACGCCAGGCCACTGATGAAATTTCCGGGATGATCCAGAGTATCCAGCAGGAAACCGGCAACGCCATCAGCACCATGGAGCAGGGTAACGCGCTGATGCAGGAAGGCCTGTCGCGCAATGCCGATGTCGCTTCGGCGCTGGCGCGCATCGACGAGCAAAGCCGCTCGGCCGGTGAGCAATTCGCTGCGATCACCACCGCCACCCAGGAACAGAGCAGTACCGCGACCTTGCTCAGCAGCAATCTGCAGAGCATTGCGCTGGCCAACAGCGAACAGCGTGAGGTGGTGTCGAACCTGGCGATTACGGCCAAGGAGCTTGAAACGCTGGCGGCGGGATTGCGGCATGAAGTAGACCGCTTCCGCTGAAGCCTGACCCAGGAGACACCGCAGATCAGCTGTGTGTGGATTTATGTGGGAGCCGGGCTTGCCCGCGATGCAGGCGCCTCGGTTCGTCAGACACACCGAGGTGATGCTATCGCAGGCAAGCCAGCTCCCACACAAATCGTTCCGCCTATATCTCAAGTGATCGCCGCCGGGCGGTATTGCAAAGCCTCCTTGAGATGGTCTCGGGTGATGGCATCCACCTGATCCAGATCCGCCAGGGTACGCGCCACCTTGAGCAGGCGATGAGCCGCGCGCAACGACAACGTCAGTCGCTCGCAGGCGGTCTCGAGCCAGCCTTCATCCACCTTTGCCAGCTTGCAGTGCTTGCGCAGCCCGGGCAGATCAAGGAAGGCATTCGCACAACCCTGGCGTCGTTCCTGGCGTTCCCGGGCCTTGGCCACCTCTGCCGCCGCCTTTGCCGTGTTATCGCCAGCCTGTTGGGCTGGATTCAACGCAGTGGCTTCCCGTGCGACGGTCAGATGCAGGTCGATACGATCCATCAACGGTCCGGACAGTTTGTTGCGATAGCGCTGAATCTGCTCCGGTGTGCAGCGACAACGCCCGCTGGGTTCGCCCAGGTAGCCGCAAGGGCAGGGGTTCATGGCGGCCACCAGTTGGAAGCGTGCCGGAAAGCTCACGCGATCACGGGCGCGGGAAATCACGATATGCCCCGATTCCAAAGGCTCGCGCAGCACTTCCAACACCTTGCGATCAAACTCCGGCAATTCATCCAGGAACAGTACGCCGTGATGGGCCAGGGTAATTTCCCCCGGTTGCGGCTTTGATCCACCGCCCACCAGCGCCGGCCCTGATGCCGAGTGGTGTGGCTGGCGAAACGGCCGGTGCGGCCAATGGCTCAGCGGCGCAAGACTGACCACTGACTGTATCGCGGCGACTTCCAGGGCTTCCTGCTCACTCAACGGTGGCAGCAGGCCGGGCAGCCGGCTGGCGAGCAAGGTCTTGCCGGTGCCGGGCGGCCCGCTGAACAACAGGTTATGCGCCCCCGCCGCGGCGATCAGTAATGCGCGCTCGGCCGCCAGTTGGCCCTGAACCTCATTCAGATCCGGGTAAGGTTTATTCAGGTACAGCAAGCCATCGGACTTGTAGGGCTCAATCGGTAAATGCCCGTTGAGGTGTGCCACGACCTGCAGCAAGTGATCCACGGCAATCACCTTCAACCCCGACGCCAGGCACGCTTCCTCGGCATTCGCCCGAGGCACTATCACGGTGCGCCCGGCCTTGCGCGCCGCCAGCGCGGCAGGCAACACACCCTTGACCGCCCGCACCTCGCCGGACAGCGCCAACTCACCCAGGCATTCCACATCATCAAGCATCAACGCCGGCACCTGGACGCTGGCCGCCAGGATCCCGAGGGCAATCGCCAAATCAAAACGCCCGCCGTCCTTGGGCAGGTCGGCGGGCGCGAGGTTGAGCGTGATGCGGCGGGCCGGGTATTGCAGGGCCGAGTTGAGGATGGCGCTGCGCACGCGGTCCTTGCTTTCCTTGACCGCCGTTTCCGGCAGGCCCACGAGTGTCAGGGATGGCAAACCATTGGCCATGTGCACTTCGACGGTGACGGCGGGGGCTTCGACGCCGATCTGGGCGCGGCTGTGGACGATGGCGAGGGACATGCTCGTTCCTTGAAAGGGGAGGCCGCTTCCTGCGGTTTTTCAAGGGTAGACGAGGTGGGGGAAAGCGCGGCGGGGGAGGTTTTACAGAACGTATCCGTGAGGGTGCGCAGGGCCCGTGTGGGAGCAGGCAAGCCAGCTCCCACATTGAACGCGATTATTCAGTAATAGTGGGTGTGAGCCTGGCTTCCAGTTCGGCCACTTTCGCCTCCAGGCTCTCCAACCGTGCACGGGTGCGCGCAAGCACCACCATCTGGCTATCAAACTCTTCGCGGCTCACCAGGTCGAGTTTGCTGAAGCCGCTTTGCAGCAGCGCCTTGAACTGGCTTTCGATTTCATTGCGAGGCAATTGGGTTTCACCGCTGAACAAGCGAGAGGCGTGGCCGCTCAGGGCGTCGAGGAGGTCTTTGGGCGCGAGCATGGGAAATATTCCGGAATAACTGTTGGCGAGCAGTGTATCACGCAGCGTCTATAGTCTTTTCACGGTGGCGAGCGCACGGTTTTCGCGCAGGGTGCCGGGCGCCGTCGCACTGTTTTTGTGCGCATTAGCGCCGCCGGAACGCCCCGAGGGTGGGCATAAGTGGGCAAAGGACTGATTTCAGTGATTTTTACGGAGCTGGCAAGGTTTCTGCTTAGACGATCATGACCCATGCACTGATGCAGTCGCTGTGACGAATGCAGTGCGCCGATGGATCAGGGGGTACAGGTTTCGTCACCAGTGGTTCGCTGGCGTCGCAAAGGCAAATGCCGAGGCGACGATGCGTTACAAAGCCAGGCACTGCGCTTAGACTTGAGACGGGTTTGTTTTCCTGGGGCAAGTCCACCAATTCGGGAGAGAGTTTTCATGAAGCTAGTCACTGCCATCATCAAGCCGTTCAAGTTGGACGATGTACGCGAGTCGTTGTCCGAGATCGGCGTGCAGGGCATTACCGTTACTGAGGTCAAGGGCTTCGGTCGGCAGAAGGGTCATACCGAGCTGTACCGCGGCGCGGAATACGTGGTCGATTTCCTGCCGAAGGTGAAGATTGATGTCGCCATTGACGACAAGGATCTTGACCGGGTTATCGAGGCGATAACCAAGGCCGCCAACACCGGCAAGATTGGTGACGGCAAGATCTTCGTGGTCAATCTGGAACAGGCTATTCGCATCCGTACCGGCGAAACCGATACCGACGCAATCTAAGCCGCCAAACCCCAACGCCCCAGGAGAAAACAATATGACTCTGCGTAAATTCGCAGGGCTCGGAGCCCTGTTGTCCATCGTAATGCCAAGCCTGGCCATGGCGGCAGACGAAGTGGCTGCTCCAGTCCTCAATTCCGGCGACACCGCGTGGATGCTGACCGCCACCGCTTTGGTGCTGTTCATGACCATCCCCGGCCTGGCGCTGTTCTACGGCGGCATGGTTCGCTCCAAGAATATTCTGTCGGTGATGATGCAATGTTTTGCCATCACTGGCTTGATCAGCATCCTGTGGGTTGTCTACGGCTACAGCATCGCGTTCGATACCACCGGTATGGAACAGGGTGTGGTCAACTTCAATTCCTTTTTCGGCGGCATGGGCAAGGCGTTCCTGGCGGGCGTTACCCCGGCCAGCATCACCGGGCCTGCGGCGCTGTTCCCGGAAGCGGTGTTCATCACCTTCCAGATGACCTTCGCCATCATCACTCCGGCACTCATTGTCGGTGCGTTCGCCGAACGCATGAAGTTCTCCGCGATGCTGATCTTCATGGCTATCTGGTTCACCCTGGTTTATGCGCCTATTGCGCACATGGTGTGGAGCGGTAATGGCGGCCTGCTGTGGGACTGGGGCGTGCTGGATTTCGCTGGCGGCACCGTGGTGCACATCAACGCTGGTGTGGCCGGTCTGGTGGCGTGCATCGTGCTTGGCAAGCGTAAAGGCTTCCCGACCACCCCAATGGCGCCGCACAACCTCGGTTACACCCTGATCGGTGCGGCTATGTTGTGGATCGGCTGGTTCGGCTTCAACGCCGGATCCGCCGCCGCGGCCAACGGCACTGCCGGCATGGCGATGCTCGTCACCCAGATTGCCACCGCTGCCGCAGCGCTGGGCTGGATGTTCGCCGAGTGGATCACCCACGGCAAACCAAGCGCACTGGGTATCGCCTCGGGCGTGGTGGCCGGACTGGTTGCCGTTACCCCAGCCGCTGGCACCGTGGGCCCGATGGGCGCCCTGGTGATCGGTTTGGTCGCCGGTGTGATCTGCTTCTTCTGCGCGACCAGCCTCAAGCGCAAGCTGGGCTACGACGACTCCCTGGATGCATTCGGTGTGCACGGTATCGGCGGTATCGTCGGTGCGATTCTCACTGGTGTGTTCGCAGCGCCTGCATTGGGCGGCTTCGGCACCGTGACAGATGTCGCTGCACAGGTCTGGATCCAGTGCAAGGGCGTGGGCTTCACCGTGATCTACACGGCGATCGTGACCTACGTCATCCTCAAGGTGCTGGACATGGTCATGGGTCTGCGGGTAACCGAAGAGGAAGAGGCTGTCGGCCTCGACCTGGCGCAACACAACGAACGCGGCTACAACTTGTAAGTACGCGAAAAAAAATGCCCGGCTTGCCGGGCATTTTTTTGCCTGGCGTTTGTCAGTCATAACAATCCGTGCCGGTTTTGCGCCGCATTTGTGATGGGATGCATACGGCACTTTCAAGGGTGCGAATGTCTTACAGGCATGTAGGCGTATTCGGCACTTTGTTTTTTCCCAGAGCGCGCTAGAATGCGCGCCGATGGGCGGAGAACTGTATGTGGCAACAGACCCTGATTACCCTGCGGGCCAAGCCTCGGGGCTTTCACCTGGTGACCGATGAGTTGCTGGCCGGCCTGCCTGAATTAAAGGCGTGTCGCGTGGGTCTGTTGCATCTATGGCTGCAGCACACCTCGGCCTCGTTGACGATCAACGAGAACGCCGACCCGGCGGTTCGCCGTGACTTCGAGCGTTTTTTCAACTCGCTGGTGCCGCAAGGGCGTGCAGGGTTCGAACACAACGACGAAGGTCCGGATGATCTGCCGGCGCACTTCAAGGCCAGTCTCCTGGGCTGCCAGCTGAGTTTGCCGGTCAAGGCCGGCCGCTTGGCGATGGGGACCTGGCAAGGTGTTTATCTGGGCGAGCACCGCGATCATGGCGGTGCCCGTAAAGTCCTCGCCACCTTGCACGGTGATGGGGCATAAGCCACTGGGAATCCTGTGGATGTTGATTTTTTTCCGGCAGCCTCGACAGAGGGTGAAGCTGGGCTATAACTAATCTGCTTTTCGCAAGTCATGAGGTAGAACATGAGCGACGATGATCTGGAAAACGACGACCTTGAAGGTGACGAAGAGGATACTGAAGAAAGTCTTGAAGTGGCGGCTGATGACGTTGCTGAAGACCTTGATGACAGTGTTGGCGATGATGCGGCTCCCAAAGCCAAAGGCAAGGCCAAGGCTGCTGTTTCGGTAGACGAACTGCCCAGCGTTGAGGCCAAGAACAAAGAGCGCGATGCCCTGGCCCGTGCGATGGAAGAATTCCTCGCCAAAGGCGGCAAAGTGGTCGAAGTCGAGCCCAATGTGGTTGCGGATCCACCGAAGAAACCGGACAACAAGTACGGCAGCCGACCTATTTAAGGTTTGCCTCCCGCTTGCCGAAAAGGCCCGCCGTCGCTGCGGGCTTTTTCATGCCTGGTGCAAAACTCCACGCCTGCCACAATTCCTGTGGGAGCTGGCTTGCCTGCGATAGCGGTGGCCCAGACAACACAGGGCTAGCGGATAATCCGTAATCGCAGGCAAGCCAGCCCCCACAGGGGGTCAGCGTTGATTCCAGCTACTCAGTAATGGCGGCAACTCAGTGAGGCTACGAATCTGCGCATCTGGGTCTTTATCCCCTCCCCACGCCTTGCCCGTCGGGTTGAACCACACCGCCCGCAGCCCGGCCTGCTGCGCCCCGGCAATGTCATCCCCGGGATGGTCCCCCACATGCACCGCGGCACCGGCGTCCACCCCGCCGCGTTGCAATGCCTCCTGAAACAATCGCGCATCCGGCTTGGCGATGCCGATATCTTCGGCACGCAGGGCAAAGTGGAAATAGTCCGCCAGGCCCACGCGCTGCACATCGGCATTGCCATTGGTGATCACCCCCAGCAAAAAGTGCTGGCGCAGGGCCTTCAACATCGGCTCGGCTTCAGGAAATACAGTGAGTTGATGCCGCGCATGAATGAACGCTTCGTAGCACACATCCGCCATTTGCGTGGCTTCAGGCTGTGGATAACCGGCCTCTTCAAACGCATGCATCAACACCCGGTGACGCAGCAGGCTGATGCGGTGCTTCAGCTCGGGATGACGCTCCAGCACCTGCTGACGCAAGCTGGCGAAATGTTCCAGAGGCAGGTCGCCCACCTTGGTAGCGTGGACTGCCAGCCATTCGCGCATCGACGCTTCGGCGCTGATGATGACGGGTACGTTGTCCCAGAGTGTGTCGTCCAGGTCGAAGGTGATCAGCTTGATACTCATGAGTCGCCGCCCTTGATGCGTTTGGCCCGTGGATGGGCACTGTCGTACACCGTTGCCAGGTGTTGGAAATCCAGGTGGGTGTAGATCTGTGTGGTCTTGATGTCGGAGTGGCCCAGCAACTCCTGCACCGCGCGCAAGTCCTGGGACGACTCCAGCAAATGGCTGGCAAACGAATGTCGCAGCATGTGCGGGTGCAGGTTTTGCCCCAATTCGCGCTCGCCGGCCGCCTTGACGCGCATCTGAATCGCCCGTGGCCCCAGGCGCCGGCCTTGCTGGCTGACAAATACCGCGTCATCCGCCGGGTTGGTCAGCAATCGCAGCGGTAGCCAGCGCTGCAAGGCCTCCTGCGCCTTGCGGCCAACCGGCAGGACGCGGGTCTTGCTGCCTTTGCCGAGCACTTGCACCAGGCCGTCCGCCAGGTCCAGTTGGTCCAGGTTCAGGCCGGTCAGCTCCGACAGGCGCAGGCCCGAAGAATAGAACAGTTCCAGAATCGCCTGGTCACGATGGGCCAGGAAGTCATCCTCGACGGCGCCATCCAGCAATTGCAGAGCGCGGTCGGTATCCAGGGTCTTGGGCAGGCGCCGCTCGCCCTTGGGCGGCGACAGGCCATTGGCCGGGTCGTGATCGCACAAGCCTTCACGGTTCAGGTAATGATAGAGCCCACGTACCGCCGAGAGCAGGCGCGACAGGCTGCGCGAAGACTGGCCGGCCTGGTGCAGGCGCGCGACCAGGCTGCGCAGGCTCTGGATATCCAGGGCCTTCCAGCTGTTGATCTGATGTTTCTCGCAGAACGCCATGACCTTGTTCAAGTCCCGGCGGTAGGCTTCCAGGGTATGGGGCGACACCTGGCGCTCGTTGCGCAGGTGAGCGCAGTAAGCGTCCAGTTGCCGTTCCATCATTAGCGCACCGCGCGCAGGGCAGTGGTGAAGCGCGGCAATACGCGGCCGAGTACTTCGGCGATGTAGGTCAGGAACAATGTGCCCACCGAGCTCTTGTAGTGCGCGGGATCGCGGCTGGCGATGGCCAGCACGCCATGCAGGCCCTGATGGCTGAGGGCGACCACGGCGGTTGAGCCGATCTGCTGGCGCTGCTCGGCGCCAAACAGGAAGTCCAGTTCATGCTCGCGCAAAGTGCCGCTGATGGTCTTGCCCTCGGACAGCAAACCACCGATGGCAGTCTGCGCGTCGCTGCCGCTGACCCAGCGACCCACCGGCATCGGGTTGTCGCTGAACAGGATCAGGCTGACAAAGGGCACCTGGAAATCCTGACGCAGGCTGTCTTCCACGGCGATGACCGTCTCTTCCAGGCTGCTGGCGTCCATCAGGGTCAGGATCAGTCGGCGCGTCTTGTCGAACAGGCGGTCGTTGTCGCGGGCGACATCCATCAGGTGCGAGAGCTTGTGGCGCATCTCGATATTGCGCTCGCGCAGGATCTTCATCTGCCGCTCCACCAGCGACACGGTGTCGCCGCGCTGGTGCGGAATGCGCAGGGCCGCCAGCAACTCTTCGTGTTCGACGAAGAAGTCCGGATTAGCCTCAAGGTACGCCGCGACGGCAGCGGCCTCCAGGCTATCGCTCGGGTTGGCGTGTGCGGGTACTTGAGGCTTATCGGTCATTGGCTTGACTCACTCATAGACGGACCTGTCCTTCGTATACGCGCGAGGCCGGCCCGGTCATCATTACCGGGTGGCCAGGGCCTGCCCATTCGATGGACAAGCGTCCGCCGGGCAGGTCGATCAGCAGCGGCGAATCCATCCATCCCTGGCTGATCGCGGCCACTGCAGCGGCGCAGGCACCGGTACCGCAGGCCTGGGTTTCGCCGGCGCCGCGTTCCCACACGCGCAATTGCGCGCGGGAACGGTCGATCACCTGCAGGAAGCCCACATTGACCCGCGCGGGGAAGCGCGGGTGGTGTTCGATCTTCGGCCCCAGTTCATGCACGGGCGCATTGTTGATGTCATGGACCCGCAACACCGCATGAGGGTTGCCCATGGACACTGCGGCGATATCCAAGGTGTTGCCGTCCACTTCCAGCGAATAACTGAGGGCCTGCTCGGGCGCCTGGAACGGAATGTCCGCCGGCACCAGGCGTGGCGCGCCCATGTTGACGCTGATCTGGCCGTCACTGCGGATGTCCAGTTCGATCACGCCGCCCTTGGTCTCGACGCGAATCTGCCGTTTGGCGGTCAGGCGCTTGTCCAGCACAAAGCGTGCGAAGCAGCGCGCACCGTTGCCGCACTGTTCCACTTCGGAGCCGTCGGAGTTGAAGATCCGGTAACGGAAATCCACCTCCGGGTTGGTCGGTGCTTCCACCAGCAGCAATTGGTCGAAACCGATGCCGGTATGACGGTCGCCCCACTGTTTAGCGTGTTTGGGCAGGATGTGCGCGTGCTGGCTGACCAGGTCGAGGACCATGAAATCATTGCCCAGCCCGTGCATCTTGGTAAAACGCAGCAGCATGGCTTACTCCGGCAGCAGGCTTTCGCCAGCATACAACTCGGCTACCGTCTCGCGGCGACGCACTTCAATCGCTTGATCACCGTCCACCAGCACCTCCGCGGCACGTCCGCGGGTGTTGTAGTTGGAACTCATGACAAACCCATAGGCACCGGCCGAATGCACGGCCAGCAGGTCACCTTCTTCCAGGGCCAACTGACGCTCCTTGGCCAGGAAGTCGCCGGTCTCGCAGATCGGGCCGACGATGTCATAGACGCGCGCTTCGCTGTCGCGAGGCGTCACGGCGGTGACGTTCATCCAGGCCTGGTACAGCGCCGGGCGAATCAGGTCGTTCATCGCCGCATCGACGATGGCGAAATCCTTGTATTCGGTGTGCTTGAGGTACTCGACCTGGGTCAGCAGTACGCCGGCGTTGGCGACGATATAGCGACCCGGCTCGAACATCAGCGCCAGGCCACGGCCCTCGGTACGCTCGCGCACGGCCCGGATGTAATCGGCGATCAGCGGCGGTTCTTCGTCGCGATACTGCACACCCACACCGCCACCCAGGTCGATGTGCTGCAGGTAGATGCCACACTCGCCGAGGCGGTCGGTCAGCGCCAGCAGGCGGTCGAGCGCATCGAGGAAGGGCGGCAGGCTGGTCAGTTGCGAGCCGATATGGCAGTCGACGCCCAGTACTTCAAGGTTCGGCAACTGCGCGGCACGGATGTACACGTCTTCGGCGTCGGCAATGGCAATGCCGAACTTGTTTTCTTTAAGGCCTGTGGAAATGTATGGGTGGGTGCCAGCATCGACGTCCGGGTTGACGCGCAGCGAGATCGGCGCGCGAACGCCCATCTCGGCGGCCACGACCTGCAAGCGCTCCAGCTCGTCGGTGGACTCGACGTTGAAGCAATGCACGCCCACTTCAAGGGCGCGGCGCATGTCATCGCGGCTCTTGCCGACGCCGGAGAAAACGATCTTGTCAGCCTTGCCGCCGGCAGCCAGTACACGTTCCAGCTCGCCACGGGACACGATGTCGAAACCGGCGCCCAGGCGCGCCAGTACATTCAGTACACCCAGGTTGGAGTTGGCCTTGACCGCGTAGCACACCAGGTGCGGCACGCCTTCCAATGGGTCGGTGAAGGAACGGTATTGGGCTTCGATATGTGCACGGGAATACACATAGGTCGGGGTGCCGAAGCGCTCGGCAATCGCGGACAACGCCACGCCTTCCGCGAACAGCTCGCCGTCCCGGTAGTTAAAAGCGTCCATGGAGTTCCCTTATTCGTAGGTATCGTGCTTATGCGCTTTTGACGGCTTTTGCGACGATTGCGCCTGCTCATTCGGGTCTTTGCTGTCATCGGGCAGGTACAACGGGCCTTTTTGACCACAGGCACTAACGAGGCAAGCGACCGCGACGAGCGCAGCAAGGGAAGAGATCAGGCGCTTCATGGCGAAATCCTTGAATATGCATTAATTGCGCCCGAGTATACCGACCACCCGGCAGCTTGCCTATGCGCTGGAATACCCGTCCGGCGGGGGTTTGCCGAGATAGCCGAGAAGCGGGCTACGCTGCTTGAGGATATTTCACACCGTCAATCGTGTTGAAATCGGTATCCTTTGCAATCGGCGGGGCTCGTCCGTATCGTGCGGCGCTTGAGCAAAACCAGACACTTTTGAGGTTGCCACTAATGAGTTTGACCGAAGCCCGTTTTCACGACCTGGTGGATGCGACCCAGCAGGCGCTGGAAGATATTTTCGACGACAGCGGCCTGGACGTGGACCTGGAAAGCTCGGCCGGCGTGCTGACCGTCAAGTTCGAAAGTGGCCAGCAACTGATCTTCAGTCGCCAGGAGCCATTGCGTCAGCTGTGGCTGGCGGCGCGCTCCGGTGGCGTGCACTTCGATTACGACGAAGAAAGCGGCAAATGGCAGTGCGACAAGAGTGAAGAGCTGCTGGGCGAGATGCTTGCGCGCCTGGTTCAGGAATATACCGGCGAAGAGCTGGACTTCGACGAGATTTGACCGTGACCCAGCCTGCACCCGTACGCCCGCCCAAGCCGCTGTTCAGTAACGTAAGCCCGGCGGTGCCGTCACCTTGTATCAGTTTGTGTCGCCTGGATGAGCAGAAAGTCTGTCTCGGCTGCTTCCGCCATGTGGAAGATATCCGCGAATGGCGCTCTGCCGACGATGAGCGGCGCCGCGTGATCTGTGCCCAGGCCCAGCAGCGCCGGGCCCACGCCTGAGGTCGTCTTGTTTATTTGTGACGCTGTGGTAGTGTCCGGATACGCCTCAACTCATCGAGGCCCGTGAGAACCCCGCCTTTTCCTGGCGGGGTTTTGCTTTTTTGTGCAGAAAAAAGGAGTCTGCCTGAATCATGACCACCGCACCGTCCATCATCCTCACCCGTCTTGACGTGCAGCGTCTGGAGCAACTGATCGACCGCCTGGGCGACGAGTTTCCCGGCGTCGAAGCGTTGCAACACGAACTCGACCGCGCCGAAGAAGTGGTTGGCCACGATGAAGTGCCTGCAAGTGTCGTGACCATGAACTCCAGCGTGCATTGCCGTGAGCAAGGCAGCGGCAAGGATTACCACCTGACCCTGGTTTACCCCAAGGACGCCAACGCCGACGAAGGCAAGATTTCGATTCTGGCGCCGGTGGGCAGTGCGCTGCTCGGCCTGCAAGTGGGCCAGCACATCGACTGGCCAGCACCCGGCGGCAAGACCCTCAAGCTGGAACTGCTCAGCGTCGAAGGCCAGCCTAAGGATGGCGGCGCTTTCCCTCTATAACTGGCTCAACGCCTCGTTCAGCGACAGCTCCAGTTCGGCCTTGTAACGCAGGTACAGGTTGCTCGGGCTCTGTACATCACCGATCAGCCCGGACAGGTCCAGGTCGGTGATGTAGCAGCGGTAACGTTCGGTTTCCCGGCGTTGCCCGACGATTTCCCGGGCGACCACTGCAAACAGTTGGTCGGCAAATTCCAGTTCGGAAAATTCGCGCTGATCGCAATACAGGGTAATGCCCACCTGGCCAGGCGCTGCCTTGCCGATAATCGCCTGCACGTCATAAAACGGTCTGTTCGCCGGGTTCATCGGCACCGGGCGCGGTTCGATGCTGCGAGCGCGGCCACTGCCCGACGGCAATAGCTGGTAAAACAGGGTTTGCACTGCGCCTAGCGGTTGCTGCGAGTCCAGCGGCGACAGCGCCTCCCGGCGATAGATGATCGATTGCAGAAAGCGCTGCAGAGGCGCCAACAGGCTCTGTTCATCATGGAATGGCACACGTTGCTGCCAGAGCGCGTTGAATTCATCCAACACATACAACTCGGCGAAACCTTCGTTGACCCGATAGAACACCTGCACGCAATCGGCCAAGCCCATCGGCAGCAGCAACGCCAGATCGTGATCTTCCAGGGCCATGGCATCCAGGTGCAATGGGCTGTAGCTGGCCAGTTCTTCGCTGAGGTAGGCGATCAGTGCATCCTGGGTCGGCAGCGACACATGGGTGGCCTGGCCCGGCATCAATTCCATCACGTGATAGTGCTGTTGCACCTGCAACAGGTAGCGATGGTTGGACTGACCCAGTAGCAGGTTCTGCGCTGTGTCGAAGATTTCTTCCACGCGCTGCGCGATGAACTGCGCACGGTTGTGACAGAAACAGCGCACCCGCAGCCGTGGCAAGTGATCCGGCGGCAACTGGTTGAGGTAATCGCGCAGGCAGTCGAGCAAGGCGTGGGGGCCGTCATAGCGGTTGACCATCACCTCGTTCCAACTGTTGAGCGTGACTTGGTCCAACGTGAGTACAAGGTTGTCGCGCACGCCGGCATAACTCAGCGAGTCCGTGCGCTCGGTGGTCATCAGGATATTCAGGTCGCGGTGATGCTTGAGCGGGTCGACGCCGACATTGATCAGCAGCAATACCGCTTCGGGCACCGCCGAACGCAGCAGGCGCTCCTCATCAACGCTGGCCAAGGGCAGGGCGACGGTCTGTTGCAGGCTGCCCAGCAGGTTGAACAGCTCGAATTCGGTCATGTCGCTGGTGCCCGGATGCAGCGCCAGGCGGGTGCTGCTGTCGATCACGCCGTTGCGATGGCACCAGGTGAGCATTTCCAGCAGGTCGCGGCTGCGCTTGATCGGCGCAAAATGTTCCCATTCCAGGGCGGTGAGGTTGCCGTTGTACAGGCCCCAGTGGTGCTGGCCCGGCTCCTTGCGATTGGGCGACTGAACCAGCGTCAGGGTGTCTTCGGCCAAATCCGGGGCGATGCCGGGGTTGATGAACTCGACTTTGCCGGCCTTGCGTTCGAAGGCGGCGTACAGGCGCCGGCCCAGCACGTTGAGGTCGCGCTTGTTGATCAGGCTGACGGTTTGCTCGGTGCGCGCGAACTGGGTCAGGAAGCGGTAGCTGTAATTGAGCTCATTGACCAGCGCCCGGCGCTCCGAGGCGACCTGGCGCACTTTCCATTGGCTGCGACTGTCCAGCAGCGCTAGCTGACGCTGGTCCCAGCCCCACTCATGGGCCAGGCGCTCCAGTAACAGCCGTTGCCAACTGGTGGTGCGCTGGCCGGCGCTGAGCTTGCGGTTGACCTTCAGGTACAGCGCACGACGCACCAGCTCCAGGCGTTCGGGCTCGTTGCGGGCCTTGAGGTACTCCTCGATGCGGCGGTACACCACGATGTACGGGTCCAGCTCGTCCAGGTCCATCTGGTTGGCAAACACCGCCCGCTTGAAGCGCAGGCTCAGGCACTGCACATGCGGGTGTTCGCTGGCGTAGACCTCGGTCAGCAGCAGTTTGAGCACCGACTTGTAGGGCGACTCGATGCCTTTGAACAGTTGCCACAGCCCGGCGCCGATGAATTCGCCGGGGGGAATGTGCGCCAGATGACCAAGGTCGAGGGTTTCATCGGCGCGGATAAAGCGCTTGCTGATCAGCGTGTGGGTGAACTCGGCATAGCGGGTTTCCTCATACACGGGCACCAGCCACCAGATCGGCGTACGCCCGGCCAGCCAGATGGCGGTGCGGTAGAACTCGTCCAGCAGCAGGTAATGCTGGGTGGTTCCGCAGTCATCCGAACTGAGTTGGGTGTCGCGCTCGCCGAGCACGAAGCGTGTCGGTTCGATGAGGAAGAAGTGCGCCTCGGCGCCCATGCTCAGCGCCCAGGCTTCCAGCAACTGGCATTTCTTGCGCAGCTCGGCCAGTTCATTCTCGCTCAGGTCGGCGGCGTGGCAGACCCAGACGTCCATATCGCTCTGGTCGGCCTGGGCCAATGTGCCAAGGCTGCCCATCAAGAACAGGCCGTGGATGGGCGTTGGCGGATTGCCGCGGCGTGGCTTGTAGGAGAACGAGCGGGTCAGGCGCTGGGCTTCGGCCAGGGCCTGGGTGTCGGGTTCGAAATTCGACAGGCCGGCTGGTGTACTGCCCGACACATAACCGGGCAGCAATGGATGGTTGACGTGGAAGAACAGCGGCAGCAGGGTCAGCACGCTTTGCTGGCGCGGCGTCAGCCCTTCGATCGCCCGGGCCATGCGCCCTTCGTTGAGAGCCATGAAACGCGCGCGCAATTGGGCCAGCACCTTGCGGTCGATGCCTTCGTCCAGGTCGGGGCGGATTTCATGGGTGCGGGTCATGTCGAACTCGGTGGCTCGCAGGGCCCGACGTGGGCGGCCGTGTAGGAGTTTACAGCCAGTAGCGTAGGAGTTTTAGCGGGAAATGGATTTAGACGTCAGAATTTTCGCTGCTGCACGGCAAAGCCCTCGGAATCCGCACAGGGCGGACTCCATGGGCGTATCAGGTGTCAGGCGGCTTCTTTGGTCGAGGCGGTGGTCAAGATAGTCAGCAAGGTTTGGGCTTGCTCTGCAGCGTCCCGGCCAAGGCTGGTCAGGTAGCCTCCGTCCGGCTGGTCGATCAATCCTTTCGCGTGGAGGCGTTTGGCAGCGGCGATAGCAGTGGGCGCGGCGGTCTGGTGGACTTTCAGACCTTCCTTGGTGCTGTCCAAGGGGAAGAGTACAAGGATTTCCAGTTCGGCAACCAACTCAGGGGTATACGACATAAGGACTCCAGACTTTCTAAAATTTATTAGAGGCTAGCAGGCCATAAGGTGAACGCACTTTGCCGAACTGTCCAGCGTGTTGCAGCGCGGCTGGATTATTCCTTTTCGGGCGGCAGCTCCGGCAGTGCTCGCAGCGCGGTTTCATACCATTGGGTATCAAACGCCCGGTCGTCTTCCAGCATCGCGTCGATCTCGAAGGCCAGCACGTGGGCCATCAGGTTCAATATCTCTTCGCGCTCGTAGCCCACCAGCGTCAGCTTGTTGAACGTGGCCTTGGCCGCCGGCGGGTTGTCGCTTTCGATCTGGTTCTCGATGGCCTGGACCAGCGTGCTTTCGGTGAATTCTTCTTCGTCGTTGTCGATATCGGTAGGCTCGCTCATGACAGGCTCCTCAAGGAAAAGGGCATCAGTCTACCGCCATTCAGGCAGGTGATGCTGCTGGTCAGGACGCGCCAGGGCATCTATAACGCTTGCAGCCAACCCCGCACACGGCCTGGAGGCTTTGCGATGCTCAAGCTCTACGGATTTTCGGTCAGTAACTACTACAACATGGTGAAACTGGCGCTGCTGGAGAAAGGACTGCCGTTCGAAGAAGTGCCTTTTTATGCCGGGCAAACGCCCGAAGCGCTGGCTGTAAGCCCGCGTGGCAAGGTGCCGGTGCTGGGCGTCGAGCAGGGATTCATCAACGAAACCAGTGTGATCCTCGAGTATATCGAGCAGACCCAGCAAGGGCCCGCGCTGCTGCCCGCCGAGCCGTTCGAGCGTGCTCAGGTGTTGGCGTTGTGCAGGGAGATCGAGCTGTACATCGAATTGCCTGCGCGTGCGTGCTTCGCCGAAGCGTTTTTTGGCATGACGGTGCCGGAGGCGATCAAGGAGAAATCCAGGGCGGAGTTACTGCTGGGGATCGGTTCGCTGGGAAGGCACGGCACGTTCGCGCCTTACGTGGCGGGGGACAGCTTCACCCTTGCCGATCTGTATTTCATGTACAGCCTGAACCTGGCCCTGGGGGTGGGCGAGAAGCTGTTTGGGCTGGATCTGCTGGATGAGTTGCCAAAGGCCAAGGCGTTGCTTGAGCGTCTGAATGAGATGCCCAATGCGCAGAAGGTGGAAGCGGACAGGCTGGCGGCGATGCCGGGTTTTATGGCGAAGATTGCCGCCAGGAAATAGGATTTGGGTGTCTGTGATGACGCCTTCGCGAGCAAGCCCGCTCCCACATTTTAAAATGCATTCCAAATGTGGGAGCGGGCTTGCTCGCGAAGCTTTTAGCGGCTGGCGAGCAGCGCTTGGCCACGCACCACGGCAGCCTTCACCTGCGCCGGCGCAGTGCCGCCAATATGGTTACGGGCGTTCACCGAACCTTCCAGCGTTAACACCGCAAACACATCTTGCTCGATCTGGTCGCTGAACCTGCGCAGTTCTTCCAGGCTCATCTCCGCCAGGTCCTTGCCGGTGTCCACGCCATACTTCACGGCATGACCGACGATTTCGTGGCAGTCGCGGAACGGCAGGCCACGGCGCACGAGATAGTCCGCCAGATCTGTCGCGGTAGAGAACCCACGCAGCGCCGCTTCACGCATGATCGCGTGTTTGGGTTTGATCGCCGGGATCATGTCGGCAAACGCACGCAGCGAGTCGCGCAGGGTGTCGGCGGCGTCGAACAGCGGCTCCTTGTCTTCCTGGTTGTCCTTGTTGTAGGCCAGCGGCTGGCCTTTCATCAAGGTCAGCAGACCCATCAGCGCGCCGAATACACGGCCGCTCTTGCCACGTACCAGTTCAGGCACGTCGGGGTTTTTCTTTTGCGGCATGATCGAGCTGCCCGTGCAGAAACGGTCCGGCAAGTCGATGAACTGGAACTGCGCGCTGGTCCACAGCACCAATTCCTCCGAGAAGCGCGACAGGTGCATCATCGCGATACTGGCGGCGGCGCAGAATTCGATGGCGAAGTCACGGTCCGACACACCGTCCAGAGAGTTGCCCCCGACGGCGTCAAAGCCCAACAGTTGCGCAGTGTATTCGCGGTCGATCGGGTAGGTGGTGCCGGCCAGCGCGGCGCTGCCCAGCGGCATGCGGTTGGCGCGCTTGCGGCAGTCCAGCAGGCGCTCGTAGTCGCGGCTGAGCATTTCGAACCAGGCCAGCAGATGGTGGCCGAACGTCACAGGCTGCGCGGTCTGCAGGTGAGTGAAGCCAGGCATGATGGTGTCCGACTCACGCTCGGCCTGTTCCAGCAGGCCTTTTTGCAGGCGAGTGATTTCGGCCAGGATCAGGTCGATTTCGTCACGCAGCCACAGGCGGATATCGGTGGCCACCTGGTCGTTACGGCTACGGCCGGTGTGCAGTTTCTTGCCGGTCACACCGATGCGGTCGGTGAGGCGGGCTTCGATGTTCATGTGCACGTCTTCCAGGTCGACGCGCCAGTCGAAGGTGCCGGCTTCGATCTCGCCACGGATAGTGGTCAGGCCGTCGATGATGCTGTCACGCTCGGCGTCGGTCAACACGCCGACCTTGGCCAGCATCGTCGCGTGGGCGATGGAGCCCATGATGTCGTGGCGGTACAGGCGCTGGTCGAAGGTGACGGAGGCGGTGAAGCGGGCGACGAAGGCGTCGACGGGTTCACTGAAGCGGCCGCCCCAGGACTGGTTGGTCTTGTCGGTGCTCATGGATTCGCTCGTGATCTGCTTAATAAGAGACAGGAAAGTGTGCCGGCGATAATAACAGGGTTGCCTGTTGAGGCGGTGCTGTGGGTTGTCGGCATTTTATTTGCGCAAAGGATGGCTAAGTGCCTTGCCGCCGACCGCGTCCAGGACGAGACTGGGCGCAGGTGCTTTTGAAACCATATTTATCGATTGAGCAATGTCGTCTCGATGAGCGTCTACAGTTGGACTGACCGTACGTGAATGCACCAAAGCCGGGTGACGCGGTCAGAGCCCAGACTATCCATTGAAAAGGGGGGATTCGGATTGTGTATCAACAAACCCTACGACGATGCCCGCGGGCACCTGGTCTTGGGCGCTATTGAACAGGTCCGGGTAAATATGGGTGCCACTCCCAGGGCACTTTTTGCCGCTCGCGCTAGTCTTAGCGTGGATCGCTGTGACGCAAGTCACCGCACCTGTCTACGCTATCCTTGTGCGAGACTCACGCAGGAATCCAGCGCTATATGAATGTCCTGATCGTTGATGACGAACCCCAAGCCCGCGAGCGACTGAGTCGTTCAGTCAGTGAAATCGAGGGTTATACCGTACTGGAGCCAAGCGCCACCACGGGCGAAGAGGCGTTGACGCTGATCGACAGCCTCAAGCCGGATGTGGTGTTGCTCGATATCCGTATGCCTGGCCTTGATGGCCTCCAGGTTGCTGCCCGACTGAGCGAGCGAGAGTCGCCTCCGGCCGTGGTGTTTTGTGCCGCGAGCGACGAGTTTCCCGCGCCGACGCTGGAAGCCAGCGGTGTCAGCTTCCTCACCAAGCCGGTGGCCGGTGATGCTTTGCTCAAGGCCTTGAAAAAAGCCGAGCGCCCAACCCGCGTCCAGCTCGCCGCGCTGACCCAGCCTGCGGCTCAAAGCGGCAACGGGCCGCGCAGCCATATCAGCGCGCGCACACGCAAAGGCATTGAGCTGATCCCTCTGGGCGAGGTGGTCTATTTTATCGCTGATCATAAATATGTGACCCTGCGCCACCAAGGCGGTGAAGTGCTGCTCGATGAGCCGCTCAAGGCGCTTGAGGATGAATTCGGCGATCGCTTTGTGCGTATCCATCGCAATGCGTTGGTAGCCCGCGAGCGAATCGAGCGCCTGCAGCGCACGCCTCTGGGGCACTTTCAGTTGTTTCTGAAAGGCCTTAACGGCGACGCGTTGATCGTCAGCCGGCGGCATGTCGCCGGTGTGCGCAAGATGATGCAGCAGCTTTAGCCTGAGGGCTGTGCAGAGGCCTGCATTCCTTATCCCGGTGCGACGCGGCCAGGGAGGCCTCGCACTTGCTGATTCAAATCAAAGCGTATTTGCCTGAGCTGTTATTATCTGCCGTATCTATTCAGTACGGATTGTTCCATGTCCTCTCGCGAAATCCGCATCGCCACCCGTAAAAGCGCCCTGGCCTTGTGGCAGGCCGAATACGTCAAAGCACGCCTGGAGCTGGCGCATCCTGGCCTCAAGGTGTCCCTGGTACCCATGGTCAGTCGCGGCGATAAGCTGCTCGACTCGCCACTGTCGAAGATCGGCGGCAAGGGTTTGTTCGTCAAGGAACTGGAAACCGCGCTGCTGGAAAACGCCGCCGACATCGCCGTGCATTCGATGAAGGACGTGCCCATGGACTTCCCCGAAGGCCTGGGCCTGTTTTGCATCTGCGAGCGCGAAGACCCGCGTGATGCGTTCGTTTCCAACACGTACGCGTCCCTCGATGAGTTGCCTCTGGGCAGCATCGTCGGCACGTCCAGCCTGCGCCGTCAGGCGCAGTTGCTGACCCGCCGTCCGGACCTGCAGATCCGCTTCCTGCGCGGCAACGTTAACACCCGCCTGGCAAAGCTGGACGCCGGTGAATATGACGCGATCATTCTTGCGGCGGCCGGCCTGATCCGCCTGGGTTTCGAAGACCGTATCACCTCGGCCATCAGCGTCGAGGACAGCTTGCCAGCCGGTGGCCAGGGCGCCGTTGGCATCGAGTGCCGTACCGCCGACAGCGAAATCCATGGCCTGCTCAAACCGCTGGATCATCACGACACCGAAGTGCGCGTCACAGCCGAGCGTGCCCTGAACAAGCACCTTAATGGTGGTTGTCAGGTGCCGATCGCCTGCTACGCCGTGCTCGAAGGTGAAAGCCTGTGGCTGCGCGGCCTGGTGGGCGATCCCGACGGCGGCACGCTGTTGACTGCCGAGGTGCGTGGCCCGCAGCGTGACGCCACGGCGCTGGGCGTGCAGGTGGCTGAAGCGCTGCTGGAGAAGGGCGCCGGGGCCATTCTGCAAAAAGTCTACGGCGAGGCCGGCCCGCAGTGACCCAATGGCGTGTGCTGCTGACGCGCCCTGCCGAGGAATCGACGGCCCTGGCAGCGTCGTTGTCTGAAGCCGGCATCTTCAGCAGCAGCTTGCCGTTGCTGGATATCGAGCCACTACCCGTTACCGCTCAACAGCAGGCGGTCTTTCATGACCTGGGTCGCTACTGTGCGGTTATTGTCGTCAGCAAGCCCGCTGCGCGCCTGGCCGTGCAACAGCTGGACCGAGCATGGCCGTCACTGCAATGGTTCAGCGTGGGCGCCGCCACCGCGCAAGTACTGGGCGAGCACGGCCTGGATGTTAAGTATCCTCCTACTGGCGACGACAGCGAGGCCTTGCTTCAATTGCCTGCACTGCGCGAGGCTATCGCATGCGCCGATCCCCGGGTGCTGATCCTGCGCGGTGAGGGCGGCCGCGAGCTGCTGGCGGAGCGTTTGCGCGAGAGAGGTGCTAGTGTCGACTACCTGGAGCTGTATCGTCGGTTCCTGCCGGCCTACGACGCCGGGGTACTGATGCGACGCATCCAGTTGGAACGCTTGAACGGCCTGGTGGTCAGCAGTGGGCAAGGTTTCTTACACTTGCGAGCCCTGGCCGGAGCCGATTGGCCACAGGTGGCACAGCTGCCGTTGTTCGTGCCGAGCCCGCGAGTCCAGGAGATGGCGCGGGCCGCCGGCGCAGAAAAAGTTGTGGATTGTCGCGGTGCGAGTGCCGCGGCTTTGTTAGTGGCGATACGGAGCTATACCGTTCCCACTCTCTGATACGCAAAGGACGGATACGTGAGCGAAACAGCCTTGCCTAAAGATGAAGCTCAACCCGCACTTGATGCGCAGGTTGCACCGGCCCCCGCGCCGCGCCGTGGCAATGGCCTGGCAATCGTCGCGCTGCTGCTGGGCGCTGCCGGCGTTGCCGCCGGCGGTTGGGGGATCTGGCAGGTCCGCGCCCTGCAAGCCAGCAGCCAGCAGCAGTTGGGTCAGGTGCAGACCCTCGATGAGCAATCCCAGTCCCTCAAGCAAAGCCAGCAACAATTGGCTGCGCGGCTGGCGCAATTGCCCGCTGCGGATGAGCTGGAGGATCGTCGCCGCCTGGTGGCCCAGTTGCAGGGTGACCAGCAGCGCCTGAGTCAGCGCCTGGAAACCGTGCTGGGTTCCAGCCGCAAGGACTGGCGTCTGGCCGAGGCCGAACACCTGATTCGCCTGGCAAGCCTGCGCCTGTCGGCCTTGCAAGATATCAACAGCGCCCAGGCGCTGGTCCAGGGGGCCGACGAGATTCTTCGCGAACAGAGCGATCCGGGCGCCTACGCTGCCCGCGAGCAATTGGCCAAGAGCCTCGTCGCGCTGCGCAGTACCGAGCAGCCTGACCGCACCGGGCTGTACTTGCAGTTGGCGGCCTTGCGCGATCAGGTTGTGCAACTGGCAGCCATTGCCCCGGAATATCAACTGACCGAGCCCGCTTCCCAGGGGCGCTCGACCACCGACACGGACAGCCGTTGGAGTCAGTGGTGGGAGCAGATTTCCCGATACTTCCGCATTGACTTCAACCCGGACGACAACATTCGCCCTCTGCTGGCCGGCCAGGGTCTGAACCAGGTTCGCCTGGCCTTGAGCCTGGCCCTGGAGCAAGCGCAATGGGCGGCGCTCAATGGCGAGTCGGCGGTGTATAGCCGCTCACTCGGCGAGGCGCGCAGCGTGTTGCAGGACAACTTCAACCAGGACAACCCGCAAAGCAAGGCGATGCTGGCGCGTATTGCCGAGCTTGAGCCCAAGGCGGTGTCGGTGGTGACGCCGGACCTGGCCGCGAGCCTGGCTGCCGTGCAGGCCTACCTTGAGCGTCGTCATCTGTCTGCCGACGAAGCCAAGGCGGCAGCGACGCCGGCGGCTCCGTCGGCGAAGCAGGAGTAGAGCCGATGAAACGTTTCTATGTGATCCTGGTGCTGGCGATTGCCATCGCGCTGGCGCTGGCGGTGGGCATTTCGAAACACACCGGCTACGTGCTGATTACCTACCCTCATGTGCTGCATTACGAGTCGAGCCTGTGGGCGACCTTGGTGGCGGTGGTCGCCATCGCTTTGGCGATCTACCTGCTCCGCGTGCTGTTGAGCCTGGTCACCACCTCCGGTGGCGTGGTCAACCCGTGGTCGCGGCGCAACCGCAGCCGCCGCGTGCAGATCGCCATCGAGCAAGGCCAGATGGACCTCGCCGAGGGCCGTTGGGCCAGCGCTGAACGTCACCTGCACCGCGCCGCCGAAGCCGAGCGTCAGCCTTTGCTGTACTACCTCGGCGCGGCCCGTGCCGCAAATGAACAGGGGCGTTACGAAGAGTCCGACAGTTTGCTGGAGCGCGCCCTTGAGCGTCAGCCTCAGGCGGAGCTCGCGGTTGCCTTGAGCCATGCGCAGCTGCAACTGGACCGTGGCGACACGGACGGCGCGTTGACCACGCTGCAGGCGATGCACGAACGTCACCCCCATAACGCCCAGCTCTTGCGTCAATTGCAGCGCCTGCATCAGCAGCGGGGCGATTGGTCTTCGGTGATCCGCCTGTTGCCCGAACTGCGCAAGGATAAAGTGCTGCCGGCCAGTGAATTGGCCGAGCTCGAGCGCCGCGCCTGGGGTGAGAACCTGGGGCTGGCGGCCCGGCGCGAAGTGGAGGGTGAGGCCGGTTTGCAGTCCCTTGAGCGGGCCTGGCAACAACTGACTTCCGCCCAGCGCCAGGAGCCGCAACTGGTTCTGGCGTACGCCGAGCAATTGCGCCAACTGGGTGCCGATGCGAAGGCCGAGGAAGCGCTGCGTGGCGCCATCAAGCGCGGCTACGACAGCCACCTGATCCGGCTGTACGGCCTGTTGCGCGGCAGTGACCCGGCCCGGCAATTGAAGTTTGCCGAAGGCTGGCTCAAGGACCATCCAAGTGATGCCAGCCTGCTGCTGACGCTGGGCCGCCTGTGCCTGCAAAACAGCCTGTGGGGCAAGGCGCGCGATTACCTGGAAAGCAGCCTTCACGTACAACGCAATCCCGAGGCCTGTGCCGAGCTGGCGCGTTTGTTGGCCCAGCTGGGTGACACCGAACGCAGTAACCAGTTGTTCCAGGAAGGCCTGGGATTGTTGGATAACCGACTGCTGGCGTCGCCGTTGCCTGTACCGGCTCGAGCCTGATGTAGGCAAGTTGGCGAGGGTCGGTTCAGATATATCTGGCAGCCGACCCCGCATTAGTCCCTCAAAGCCGGGAGTTGAGCGATTGTAGGCAAAGTCCGACGCTCAGTTTTCCAAGGTCTTCCATCCTCTGGCGCAAAGTCCGTACCTTCTCGCGGAATTGTCTGCTCTGGCACGTATTGAAAGGGGTCAGGCCTTTCCTCTACCGTAGCGACCTATCTTTCGCTATGCGGATAAAGCATGTCTTTGGCCCCTTCACGCTCCTTGTTTTTCCTTGCGTTCCTGGCGGGTGCGCTGACATTGGGCGCGTCCTTTTACCTCGAGTTCGGCGTCTCGTTGCGGCCGTGTTTCCTTTGCCAGATGCAGCGGGGGTTCCTGGCCGCTTTCACCTTGATCAATCTGGTTGCCGCTCTCCATGATCCCAAGCGTTGGGCTTTGCACTTATACGGGTTGGCGAGCATCGGCTTCGCATTGCTCGGCGCCCTGACAGCCGTGCGCCAGGTGTTGCTACAAAATGCCGCGCCGGACCAGGCCGCCGATTGCTGGCCCAGCCTGAATTACATGATTGAAAATCTGTCGTTCTGGCAGGCCCTGCAGTTGACCGTCAAAGGCACTGTCGATTGCGTGGAAACCAACTGGACGCTTTTTGACCTGAGCCTTCCCGAGTGGAGCCTGTTGTTCTTCGTCGGGATGGTGGTAGTGGGCGTGATGCAGTTTTCACCGCTGTTTCTGCGCCAGCTTTCGCGCCCGGCGAGGCAGTGAACCCCGTACGCCGTTTGCTGGACAGGATTAAACGCTTGTATGAACTTTATGTCCTGCGTACCTTGAAGCCATAGGCATGCGGGCATAATCTGGCCCGCATGCGTTATTGAAACCATTTGTCAGATGCGGCCTTGTCCGGCTGCGGCTTTACCTTGAAGTGTTGCGCGGGCACCAGGCGGCAGCGCCCCTATAGGGAAGAGAGATCATCATGCTGGAAAGTTGTCAGAATGCTCAGGAACGCTGGGGTGGGGTGCACAAGCTGATCGATAGCTGGCTGAAGGCGCGTCACGAACTGGTTCGGGCCTTTGATGCTCTCGGCGCCAAGCCAGAGGCACTGGCTGAGAATCGTGAGTCGTTACAGGATTTCTGCGGCGTATTGGTTGACTACGTGTCCGCCGGTCATTTTGGCGTCTACGAGCAACTGACCAAAGAGGCACAAGCCTTCGACGATCAGCGTGGCTTGGAATTGGCTGAGAAGATTTACCCGCGTATCGACGTTATCACCGAGAAGCTGTTGGCATTCACCGACCTGTGTGATGCCGGGAAATGTGTTGCAGAAAAATTCAAAGAGTTGGGTGCATTGCTGCACGAGCGTTTCGAACTGGAAGACTGCTTGATCGAAGTGCTGCACAACGCTCACAAGGAAGAGTCCGCGGCCCAGGCTTGATCTTCGCTAGCGTTACAAAAAAACGGTGCGCATGGCGCGCCGTTTTTTATGGTCAGTGGCGGATGCCGAGCAGTTCGATCTCGAATATCAACGGTGTGTAGGGCGGGATCAACTCGCCGGCACCGTCGGTGCCATAAGCCTGGGCCGATGGAATCACCAGGCGCCATTTTGCACCGACCGGCATCTGTTGCAGCGCACTGCTCCAACCGCTGATCACGCTGTCCAGACGAAACCATTGGGGCTGCGTGCTCTGGTCAAATACCGTCCCATCGGGCAGCCGACCCACATATTTCACTTGAACCTGGTCGCTGGCCTTCGGTTTTTCACCGGTGCCGGGAGTGAGTTCGGTGAGCAGAATCCCATCCGCCAGTTCGCGTACGCCCTTCGCGGCTTTTTCCTTGCTCAGGAACAGTTGTTCGGCCGCCAGCGCTTTTTCGCTTTGGGGGACCTGTGTGTCGGCTTCGTTTCGTGCTTCATGCTGGGCAAGAATCTGCTCGATGCGTGCATTGTCCAAGGCCAGCGGTTTGCCCTGATAGGCTTGCTTGAGGCCGTCGATCAAGGCCTGGATCTGCAAGTCGGGCACTTCCTGGCGCAGGCGTTCACCGAGGCTGGCACCCAGGCTGTAGGCGAGGTCGTGCTGGTTCTGATCAACGTTTTTTGCAGGCGATCCATCACTTGCATTGGCTACCGAAATCGCCAAGCCAAGTACAAGGAAAACGTAACGCGACATGGGTTTGCTCCCGCCGAAAGTGGGACGGATTATGCCAGTGTGAAAGGCTAAAAAGTGCCGCGTATTTTCGTTATATCCATAAGAATTTTCGCCGGCTGCAACGCAAGCCAAACGATACTGTCAACATGCCCTAGCGGCGGTAAGAGCAGAGGGCTAGTATGAGCCGCACCCACGTCAGCCAGGAGGTAAACCATGTCGGCCAAACAGAAGCCTGTTAATACCCCGTTGCACTTACTCCAACAACTTTCGGGCAGCCTGCTCGAACATCTGGAAAGCGCTTGTTCCCAAGCCTTGGCCGATGCAGAAAAACTGCTCGCCAAGCTGGAAAAACAACGCGGTAAAGCGCAAGAAAAGCTGCACAAATCCCGCACCAAACTGCAAGACGCCGCCACTGCCGGCAAGGCCAAGGCTCAAGCCAAAGCCAAGGACGCTGTCAAAGAACTTGAGGACCTGCTGGACGCCCTCAAGGATCGCCAGGCCGAAACCCGCGCCTACATTTCCCAACTCAAGAAAGATGCCCAGGAAAGCCTGAAATTGGCCCAGGGCATTGGCCGTGTGAAGGAAGCCGTCGCTAAGGCACTGGGTGCTCGTACACCTGCCAAGGTTGTTGCAACGAAGGCGCCTGCCAAAGCGGCCGCAAAACCTGTTGCCAAGCCAGTCGCTAAATCCCCTGCCGCGAAACTGGCTGCGAAGCCAGCGGTTAAAACCGCTGCTGCGAAACCGGCCGCCAAGCCAGTTGCCAAAACCGCTGCTGCGAAACCGGCCGCCAAGCCAGTTGCCAAAACCGCTGCTGCGAAACCGGCCGCCAAGTCAGTTGCTAAAACTGCTGCCGCGAAACCAGCCATCAAGCCAGCGGCTAAAACTGCTGCCGCGAAACCGGCCGCCAAGCCAGCGGCTAAAACTGTTGCCGCGAAACCGGCCGCCAAGCCAGTTGCCAAAACCGCTGCTGCGAAACCGGCCGCCAAGCCAGCTGCCAAAACCGCCGCTGCGAAACCGGCTGCCAAGCCAGCCGCTAAAACTCCTGCCGCGAAACCAGCCGCTAAGCCAGTTGCCAAACCTGCTGCCAAACCTGCTGCCGCGAAATCGGCCGCCAAGCCAGTTGCCAAACCTGCTGCTGCGAAGCCAACCGCCAAACCAGCCGCAGCCAAGCCGACGCCTGCTGTCGCTCCGGTAGCGTCCACCGCTCCAACTACACCGGCCAGCAGCACGCCTGCACCGGCAGCGCCAAGCGCCACCCCAACCAGCGCTTCCTAAGCGCTGGTGGCCGCGACGCGCAGCGCTTGCAGCGCGTCGTGGTCAAGGTTGGCGGCATCCTCAGCCGCCAGTCCTTCCAGCCACCGTTGTTGAGCCATTGCATCACCCGTCGGCCATAAGTGCGCCAGTGCTTCCAGGCGTGTCAGCAGTTGTCGTTCGGCATCCAGTTCCAGGGCCTTGACCCGCTCGCGTAACCCCGCCAGATTTTCATCGTGCTGCGCCGTTTCGCGCCACTGCCTGCGCACCTGTCGTAATGGCTCGATTACCTGCGCTTGCCAAGGTTCGGCGATCTGTTTCAGCGCCTTTAGGCGCTCGGCGGTCACAGCAACAGCGCGTTGCTCCAGCCACGCGCCACAGAGCAACAGGCACACATCCGCGCCTTGCTCCTGCAAACGCAGGCACGCCGCTTCGACGCCCGGGCGGGCGTAAGTCGAGAGGGAAAAACTCCACAGGTCAGCGCACATATTCACACCCAAGCCAGCGAGCAACGAAGCTGGTAGACTCCGCCGCCATTATGATTCGACTTCAAAGCCTAACATTACAGCGTGGCCCGCAACGTCTTCTTGAAGATGCCGAGCTGACCCTGCACGCCGGTCACAAAGCCGGCCTGATCGGTGCCAATGGCGCCGGCAAATCTACGTTGTTCGCCCTGTTGCTGGGTGAGCTGACCCCGGACTCCGGGGACTGCCTGCTGCCGGCCGACTGGCGCATCGCCCATATGCGCCAGGAGATCGACACCCTGGACCGCATTGCGATCGACTATGTGCTCGATGGCGACCTGCGCCTGCGCCAGGTGCAACACGACCTGGCCGAAGCCGAGAAAGCCCAGGACGGCGCCGCACAGGCGCGCCTGCATTCGGAACTCGACAGCGCCGACGGCTACACCGCCGATGCCCGCGCCCGCAAGATGCTGGCCGGTCTTGGCTTTACCAACGAACAGATGGATCGCCCGGTCGCCGACTTCTCCGGTGGCTGGCGCATGCGCCTGAACCTGGCCCAGGCGCTGATGTGCCCGTCGGACCTGCTGCTGCTCGACGAACCAACCAACCACTTGGACCTCGATGCGATCCTGTGGCTGGAGGACTTCCTCAAGAACTACCAGGGTACCTTGCTGCTGATTTCCCACGACCGGGACTTCCTCGACGCCGTGGTCGACAACATCGCCCACGTCGAACAGAAGAAAATCACCCTCTACCGGGGCGGCTACACCGCGTTCGAACGTGCCCGTGCCGAGCGCCTGGCCCAGCAGCAGCAAGCGTTTGAGAAGCAACAGGCGCAGCGTGCGCACATGGAAAGCTACATTGCCCGGTTCAAGGCCCAGGCCACCAAGGCCCGTCAGGCCCAGAGCCGAATCAAGGCCCTGGAGCGCATGGAAGAGCTCTCGGCGGCCCACGTCGATTCGCCGTTCGACTTTGTGTTTCGCGAATCGGTGAAAATCTCCAGCCCATTGCTGGATCTTTCTGACGCACGCCTGGGTTATGGCGATAAAACCATCCTCGAAAAAGTGAAGCTGCAGCTCACGCCGGGCGCGCGCATCGGTTTGCTCGGGCCTAACGGCGCGGGCAAATCGACGCTGATCAAGAACCTGTCGGGTGAGCTGCAACCGTTGGCCGGCCGGCTGACGCGCGGCGAGAACCTGGTGGTGGGCTACTTCGCCCAGCATCAGTTGGACTCGCTCGACGCCAAGGCCAGCCCGTTGCTGCACCTGCAGCGCCTGGCACCGACCGAGCGCGAACAGCCCCTGCGCGATTTTCTTGGTGGTTTCGACTTCCGTGGCGCGCGTATCGACGAGCCGGTGCTGAATTTTTCCGGCGGCGAAAAAGCCCGCCTGGCGTTGGCGTTGATCGCCTGGGACCGCCCGAACCTGCTGCTGCTCGATGAACCGACCAACCACCTGGACCTGGAAATGCGCCTGGCACTGACCATGGCCCTGCAGGAGTTCAGTGGTGCGGTGCTGGTGGTGTCTCATGATCGTCACTTGCTCAAGAGCACCACCGATAATTTCCTGCTGGTGGCGGACGGCAAAGTCGAAGAGTTCGACGGCGACCTGGATGACTACGCGCGTTGGCTGACTGACTACCGCCTGCGCAACGCGCCGGTCAGCAACACCCCGGTCAACCCGGACAAAACCGACAAGAAAGCCCAGCGTCAAGCCGCCGCTGCACTGCGTCAGCAGTTGGCGCCGCACAAGCGTGAAGCGGACAAATTGGAAGCCGAGCTGGGCAAGGTGCATGAGCGCCTGGCCAAGATCGAAGCCAGCCTGAGCGACAGCGCCGTCTACGAAGCCGCCCGTAAGGACGAGTTGCGCGACTTGCTGGCTGAGCAAGCCAAGCTCAAGGTGCGTGAGGGGCAATTGGAGGAAACCTGGATGGAAGCCCTCGAACTGCTCGAATCCTTGCAAGCGGAGCTGGAGGCGCTGTCTTGATGGAAGCGTTGCAGTTGGCGTTACCGGCGCAGTGGGTCGAACCCGTATGGATCGGCGTGCAAATTCTATTGATCCTGCTGGCCGGTTACATCGCCCAGCGTTTTGTCGGCAAAGGCCTGACTCGCCTGGGTGAGCGCTATCCGTTCCCTCCGCAGCTGTTGATGCCGCTGCGCGGTGGTCTGCGTTGGTTGATCATGGGCAGTGCGCTGATCTTCGTCTTGGGCCGGCTGGGCGTTTCCGCGACGGTGTTGTGGACGGCATTGTCCGGGTTCGTGGCGGTCGCCGCTGTGGCGTTTTTCGCCATGTGGTCGGTGCTGTCGAATCTGTTGTGCGCGATCCTGATCTTTACGGTCGGGCCGTTTCGCCTCGGTGACATTGTCGAGCTGGTGGATACTGTCGATAAACCGGGGGTGAAGGGGCGGGTTGTGGCGATCAACCTGCTCTACACCACGCTAGTCGAAGTGGCGGAGGCCGGCACCGACAGTGCGATGGTGCAAGTACCCAACAGCCTGTTCTTTCAGCGCTCGGTACGACGTTGGCCGGGCACCCACGTGTTTCCGGGTGACCGCTAGTATTCACATCTTGTAAAAATCTATAGCCAGTCTTTGGTCGGCGGAGTTAGCTTAAGGCACAACAGCAAACTCCCGATTGAGGTGTGTAATGGCACTCGACACGTGGCTGGCCTTTTTCCTGGCCAGTTGGATCATCTCCCTTTCCCCCGGCGCCGGCGCCATCGCCTCGATGTCCAGCGGCCTGCAATACGGTTTCCTGCGCGGTTACTGGAACGCCATTGGCCTGCAGCTGGGCCTGGCGATGCAGATTGCCGTCGTTGCTTTCGGCTTGGGTGCAATCCTGGCGACGTCCTCCACCGCCTTCTATGCGATCAAATGGTTTGGCGTGGCGTACCTGGTGTACCTGGCCATCAAGCAGTGGCGCGCCTTGCCCATGGACATGACCGACGACGCTGCCGTGCGCCCGATCGGCAAGCCGATCGCCATGATGTTCCGGGGATTTTTGGTCAACGCCAGCAACCCCAAGGCGCTGGTGTTCATGCTGGCGGTGTTGCCGCAGTTCGTGAACCCGCAGGCGCCGTTGCTGAGCCAGTACCTGATCATCGGTGCGACGATGATCAGCGTCGATATGGTAGTGATGGCGGGGTATACGGGGCTGGCGTCGAAGGTGTTGCGCCTGCTGCGTACGCCTAAGCAGCAGAAACGCATGAACCGCACGTTTGCCGGTTTGTTCGTGGGGGCGGCGGGGTTTCTTGCCAGCTTGCATCGTGCAACGGCATAACTGACAAAACCGCATCAAAGTGTGGGAGCTGGCTTGCCAGCTCCCACACTTGTTTGTGGTGCTTGTGCAATAGTGGTTCAGCGCAAGATTTTCGGCGCTTCATCCCTTGGCAGGTTATTGCGCAACGACGGTTGCCCCGGGTCTTGATACCCGCCGCCCAACTGCTCCGCCAATTGCCGCGCCACATCCTCACCCAGGGCTTTCGACACCTCCTTCACCACACGCGGCCGGTCCAGGCTCACGCGCACGTCACGGCTGTTCACCAGCTTGGTGTCCTGGCCTTCACCCATGGCGGTAAACGCCGAAGTGATCTCGTAGGTGCGCGTATTGATCAGGCTGAAATCCGCCACCAACGTCAGGCCCAGCACCGCCGAGTAGCTGTTGGTGTGGTCCAGGGCGTTGATGTCCTGGGTAAAGTCGATGTCTGACAGCGTGCCGAACAGCACATAGTCCGCCCCCTTGAAGTTGCCGGCCTTGATGCGCTTGATGACGTCGTAGACATCACCTTTGGCATCGGCGGTATAGGGCGTGCCTTGCACCAGCTGGAACTGGCGGGACTTGAGGATCTCGCCCTTGATATCACCGCTGAATTTACGCAGCTCGGTCTGTTCGATGTAGCTGTTACGGCTTTCGTACTCGCTGTAGGTCGACGCGCCGCTGGCGTGGTAGCCGCTTGCCTGGAAGTTATTGTTGGCCGAAACCTGGTGGATGTATTCCTCGACCCGTGTCTCGTAGGCCAGGTCGGTCACCGCTATCTTCGGGGCGGCCGAGGCGCCGAAGGCGCACAGCAGGCCGATCATGCCGATCCATGCACGCATTGTTCAGCGCTCCGTGGTCTTGCGGATTTCTTTTTCATCCATCCATTCCGCCAGGCCACTTTCGACGTCGATCAACTGCAGGCTGAATTTGTAGAACACGTCCTTGTAGTCCGAGCTGCGCTTGACGATGGAACTGATGGAGCCTTCCAGGCGGTACTTGGCGGCGACCATGTTGCCGGTCTTGCTGACGGTGGACTTCTTGTAGAGCCCGCTCTGGTTCTGCAACTTGAGTTGGTCGACCTGGCTCTGCATGTCGGTGTTATCACTGGCGAAGCGTGCGGTACCCGTTTTCATAAGCTGGGTCTTGATCGATGTAGTGATCTCGCGGGTATCGATGTACTCGCTGGTCTTGTTCTTCACGTCATACACCTGCACCACCGGGCGGCCTTGCAGGATGCCGGACTGGGCCAGGGAGCGGGTCATGCTTTCGGCGATCATTTGCAGGTCGGTGGAGCCGAACTCGTTGGTAACCAGTTCCACAGCCTTGGTATCGCCGTAGCTGATGTTCTTGCCACCCAGGACCGGGGAGGTATTGGCGCAGCCGCTGGCCAGGACGACCACGGCGGCAAGGATCGTGAAGCGTGCAAACATGGGGAATTCTCTCAGCAGCAATAAGGGGGGACGGTTCAAGGGGTTTTCACTTCAAGACGGAAGTCGGCTGCCTGCGGCAGATTGGCAATCGCCGGCAGGAAGGTCGCCTGGTTGGCGTACAGGTTCAGCACTTTCCAGGTTTCTTCGTCGCCCACCGGAAAGCCGTCGGCACCCAGCCACGCAAAGCGGTAATACATCATCTGGTTGCTGCTGGTGATATTGCTCAACTGCACTTTGGCGGTCAGAAAACCGTTCTCGCGCGCAACGCGGATGGCACCGACGGCGATGCCCTTGAACTTGCCCATCACCACGATTTTGCTCGCGGCGCTGCCGGGCTCCGGTGGCGGCGGAGTGGCGCAGCCGGCAAGCAGGACCAGCGCCAGGGCGCCGAGGATGAAATGACGCATAGCATGCTCCTTAAGGTTGTTTGAGGGCGATGGCCTGGGTCGCGGTGCTCGGCACCACATGGGCGGCCAGGCCACCGGCGAATACCTGGTTGCCGACCACACGCAGGGTGATGACCTGGTAACGCTGGTCAGCCTTGACCGTCACCAGCGTGCCGCCCAGGGCGTTGGGCAGGCTGACTTTATGCTCGCCGTGCTTGAGGCGCAGGCGGGTCACCTGGGTCATGTCCGGCAGGGTGCGCCAGGTGCGGGTGTCGGCGCCTTCGGTGACGGCCGATGCGATACCCAGCACCAGGCCCGCCATGGGGTTGGTCTTGTTCAGGTTGTTCTGCGCCACGCCACGGGTCACCGCACGCACGGTCGTGCGCAGGATGATGCCCGGCATGTCATCGCGTAGAGCACGACGGGACATGGCCGTGGTGCTGTTGAGTGCGGTGAGGTTCTGTTGCTGGCCGTCGACACCGATCTGGGCAAAGGTCGCGGTAGAGGTATCGGCCTTGATCACCGGGAACGACAACGGGGTAATTACCAGGTTGCCGTTGATCGGGATCGGCAGCGGCAGGCGAATCGAGTCGCGGGCTGGAGCCAGGCCGCTCTGCACCACGATCAGCACGTCGGTTTCGTCGGCACCGACCTTGGATTTGTCCAGGTTCAGCAGGGCCTGTTCCAGCAACGGGGTGTTGGGGCGCAACTCGGCGGCCTTGCGGTAGCCGGGTGCCGCCAGGTCTTTTTCGCCCAGGGCTTCGTAGACGAAACCGGCCAGGTAATGGCTGAACGCACTCTGGTAGCTGTTTTTCAGGCCGACCACTTCCGGCGCGTCCAGGGCTTGCACCGGGTAGCCGCGCAGGTCTTTCAACTGGGTGGTCACGCCTTCGCGCTGGGCTTCATCTTCGCGCTTGAGGTATTCCTTGTCCCGCAGGTCGGCGATCACGGCCTCGCGTTCGTGGGTCTTCTTGATTTCGGTGCGCGCGCCGTCGAAGTCGTTCAGGGCGAGCAGGTTGAGGGCCATCTGCGTGGTCAGCATGACCTTTTCGTAGTCATAGCCTTCGTAGCGGCGCACTTTGTCATTGGTCAGGAAGCTGCCGAACTGGGCCAGGTATTTAGCGCTGTCGAACTTGACCGACTCTTCCCACCTGTAGACTTGCAGGTCAGCGCTGCGCCAGGCGGTCTGGCTGCCGGTCAAATCGCCCTTGGCACGCAGCAACTCGCCCTTTTCGAAGAAATAGAGCAAGTCCTTGTCGTCGCCGGTGTTGTTCTTTTCCAGTAGCGTCAGTGCGGCGTCGACATTGCCGGTGGCCAATTGCTGGTTGGTCGCCTGCAGTTCGGTGTCATAGCTGCGAAACATCGAACAGCCGGATAAGAACGTAACCGCCACAAGCGCAAGCGAAGGTAAGGCGCGAAATGCCATGCAGACTTCTTCCCTGAACGTATCAAACATCGGTAATTCCTCATAAAAACGAGGAACCAAATTCCCTTTTGCACTAACAGGGCGCGGCATTATGGGCAACATTAATGGCAAAACAATGGCTTTTTGCAGCATGAATTGACAAAGATGCCACCCTCCCACTCCTGAAAGTGCCCGCCCCAAATCACTTACGCCTTGAGTCAAACCCCTTAAGGTTTGACAATGTGTTACTTCGTATTTCCATTTGAGATTCGTTCATGACCGCCCCTTTCCGTTTTCTCGCCGGGCTGCTGCTGCCGGCGTTGATGTCGTGCAGCTTCAACCTGTTCGCCGCGACTGCCGAGGGCGCCCAACAAGCCTTGCATCTGCTGGATTACATTGGCGCTGACTATCCACAGACGGTGGAGGCGGGCAAGGTTATCGACGAATCCGAATACCGCGAACAGCTGGAGTTTCTCGGGGTGTTGCAGGGGCTGGTGGCAGAATTGCCACAGCGCCCGGAACGCGCGGCCTTGACCAAAGGCGTCGATGAACTGTCAGCAGCTGTAACTGCGCATCAGGACGGCGCGGCGGTCGCTCGCCAAGCCCGTCAACTGGGTGCCCAACTGGCAGTGGCCTATGAGGTTAGCCAGGCCCCGGCGATCACGCCTGATCCAACGCGCGGCGCACCGCTCTACGTCCAGCATTGCTCGGTTTGCCACGGCGCATCGGGCGCGGGTGACGGCCCGGCCAGCATTGGCATGACGCCAGCACCCGCCAACCTGCGCGACGCCGGGCGCCTGGACCGCCTGAGCCTCTACGCGATCTACAACACCCTTGGCCTGGGCGTCGAAGGCACCGATATGCCGTCCTTCGCCGACCAGCTCGACGACCGCCAACGCTGGGACCTGGCCACCTACATCGCCAGCTTCACCGCCGACCCGGCCGCCGCCCACAGCGAGCAGCCGTTCAATCTGGCCGAGCTGGCCCGCCAGACGCCTGATGAAGTGCTGACCGCAAATGGCCCGGCTGCCGCGGCGACGTTCCGCGCCCAGCGCGCGCAACCGCCGCAGGTCAAGCGTGGCCCGGCGCAGTTGCTCGACTACACCGCCACCACACTGGACAAGAGCCTGGCCGCGTTCCAGAAGGGTGATCACGAACAGGCCTACGACCTGTCGGTGGCTGCGTACCTGGAAGGCTTCGAACTGGTGGAAAGCTCCCTGGATAACGTCGATGCCAACGTGCGCAAGGACACCGAGAAGGCGCTGATGGCTTATCGACAGTCGTTGCAGGACGGTTTGCCGGTCGACCAGGTGCAGCAACGCCTGGCCGTGGCCAAGGGCAAGCTCAGCGAGTCCGCCGGCTTGCTGGGCAGCGACGGCCTGAGCTGGTCGTTGAGCTACATCTCCGGGTTGTTGATCCTGCTGCGTGAAGGCCTGGAAGCGATTCTGGTGCTGGCCGCGATCCTCGCGTTCCTGCGCAACACCGGCCAGCAATCGGCGGTACGCAGCGTCAACGTGGGGTGGGGCCTGGCGCTGTTGGCCGGCCTGGCGACCTGGGCGTTGGCCGCGTATGTGATTGACGTAAGCGGCGCCCAGCGTGAGTTGCTTGAAGGCTGCACGGCACTGTTCGCCAGCGTGATGGTGCTGTGGCTTGGCGTATGGATGCACGACCGACGCCACGCAGCCGCCTGGCAGGATTACATCAAGAGCAGCCTGGTGGGCGGCGGCGGGCGTTTCGGCTTTGCGATGCTGGCGTTCTTCTCGGTCTATCGCGAGCTGTTCGAGGTGATCCTGTTCTACGAAACCCTGTGGCTGCAAGCCGGCCCGGCCGGGCACAACGCGGTACTGGCGGGTGGCGCCACGGCGCTGGTGCTGCTGGTGGGCCTGGCATGGGTGATCCTGCGCGGTTCGGCGAAGCTGCCGTTGGCGCTGTTTTTCGGGATCAACGCGGCACTGCTGTGTGCGCTGTCAGTGGTATTTGCCGGGCATGGCGTGAAGGCGTTGCAGGAAGCGGGCATCTTCGGCACGCGGCCGGTGGCCTTCTTCGACTTCGACTGGCTGGGCATCCACGCCGATGCGTACTCCTTGAGTGCGCAAGCGGTGGCGATCCTGGCGATTGTGATCCTGTATGGCCGCAGTCGGTTGGCCGAGAAGCGCCGCGCTGTTGCCTGAGCGTGTGGGAGCGGGCTTATGGAGAGCTGAAAATGCGCGTGTGGATCGATGCAGACGCCTGCCCTCGGGCGGCCAAGGACCAAGTGGTGAAGTTTGCCCTCAAGCGCCAGTTCGAGGTGGTGCTGGTGGCCGGGCAAAGCCAGATCAAGCCGAGTTTTTCATGTGTGAAGCTGATCGTGGTACCGAGCGGCCCGGATGCGGCCGATGATTACCTGGTGGAGCACGCAGTGCCCGGTGAATTGGTGATCTGCAGCGATGTGCCGCTGGCCGACCGATTGGTGAAAAAGGGCGTCACGGCGCTTGACCCGCGCGGCAAGGAGTTCAGCCCGGCGAACATGAGTGAACGGCTGGCGGTGCGTAACCTGTTTACTGACCTGCGTGAGCAAGGCCAGATGGGCGGCGGGCCACCGCCCCATGGTGAGAAGGACAAGCAGGCGTTTGCCAACGCGTTGGACCGCATCCTCACTCGATTGATACGCCAGGCCTGAACGGGGGCGGCTTCGCCACCCAGCGCGGGCGGTGCGACGATTCGACAAGCCCGCTCGCCACAACAAGCCCGTTCATCACTATCAGTCGTTCTCGTGGGTCAGCTCCAACACCCGGTCCACCAGCTTGTTGATCCCCGAGGCGACCTCGCTGATGTTCTTGCCGAGCATGTAGGCCGGTGTGCTCACAAGTTTGCGTGCCTTGTCTTCGACGATATCTTCCACCGTGCATTCCTGATGGGTCGCGCCCATCTTGTCCAGCGCGGCCGCGGTGTCTGCACAGTTGCCGATGGTGCAGGTCACGCCCGGGCCATAGATCTTCGCCGCCAGGGCCGGTGAGATACAAATCAGCCCCACGGGCTTGCCCGCTTCGGCAAAGGCCTCGGCCAGCGCCAGAACCTGTGGGTTGACGCTGCAGCCGGCGCCCTCCACGGCAAAGTTCGACAGGTTCTTGGCCGCGCCGAAACCGCCTGGCACGATCAGCGCATCGAATTGCGTGACGTCGGCCTCAGCGATGTCCTGCACCGCGCCTCGGGCGATCCGTGCCGACTCCACCAGGACATTGCGCGACTCGGGCATTTCTTCGCCGGTGAGGTGGTTGATCACGTGCAGTTGCGCGATGTCCGGGGCAAAGCATTGAACCTGAGCGCCGCGCTGGTCCAGGCGCAGCAGGGTGATCACGCTTTCGTGGATCTCTGCGCCGTCGTACACGCCACAGCCGGAAAGGATCACTGCAATCTTTTTGCTCATGGGCATTTCTCCTGGAGTCTTGGCGTTAAATGTCTACTAATTTGTCATCTGTTGCCAATGGGAACTCGCGTCACTGCACCTACTCTTGATGTAACAAAAATAGACCGGACCAGACCCTGGACTTTGTACCTTACGCGGTCATCGCCTTGATCATGGTGGAACCGCTTGCCGACCGCTGGGGCGGCGAGCGCGATCCCATCAACCTCTACATGGATCGCAACTACGGCGGGGTGTTCATTCTTTGGGGCCGGTGGTCAGGCACCTACCAGGAGGGGGACGACAGCGAGCCGGTGATTTTCGGCACAGGTCTACATCGCCTTGCTGTTCGCGGCCTATGTGGGCTTTGGCAGTTATTTGATGAATGTTGGCGAAGGTCTGCCCACGGCAGCGATGGTCCTGGGCTGGCCAGGCTTGCTGGCTTGCAGTCTGCTCAGCGTGATCGGCCTCTACTGCTGCAGTGGCCGATTTACTCGACTGGCGTCTTGGGTGCTTCGATCCGCGCGGGCTCGGCGGCAAGCCGGGCCTTTTCATCAGCACAGGCCTGGCGAGCGATACGAGCGTTTTTGAAGCGACGGCGCAACCAGAGGCCAAGGCCCAGCAGCAGCAACGCGCCCAATACCCATAGCTCATATTTCTTCACGCTACCCAGCATGCCCTCCAGCACCGCGCCAAAGTGATAGGCCGCTGCGCCCAACGCCGCCGCCCAGATTGCGGCACCAATACCGTTAAGAATCAGGTAGCGCAACGGTGGGTAACCGGAAAGACCAATCGCCACCGGCATGACCGTGCGCAGCCCATAGACGAAGCGGAAGCTCAGCACCCAGATATCCGGATGCTTGCGGATGTGCTCCAGCGCCTTGTCGCCCATCAACTGCCAGCGCGGCTTGCGCGCCAACAGCTTGCGGCCGTGCTTGCGGCCCATGTAATACCAAAGCTGATCGCCGGCGTAGCTGCCGAAAAAGGCTACGACCACCACCAGGTTGATATCCATGTATCCACGGAACGCCAGGAAGCCTGCGAGGACCAGTATGGTCTCGCCTTCAAAGAAGGTGCCCAGGAAGAGGGCAAAGTAGCCGAAGTCATGCAGAAATTGTTGAAGCATGGTCTGGGTGCTGGCGAAATGAACGCGCAGCCTACGCCTTCACGAAGATTCATGAAAGTATCGAGATGTGTCACGAAGTGAACAATTCCTACGTAGAAGGCGAATGCGACTACAGGTCGCATCCTTAAGCACAACTGTCATACCTTCGTCATAATGGCCGCTTATAACTGCAACGCTCGCCCGTATGCCCGGGCTCAGGAGTCTGTCGTGAGCTTTACCCCTGCCAACCGGCTGTTCCCCGCCACCCGCCTGCGTCGCAACCGTCGTGATGATTTTTCTCGCCGCCTGGTACGTGAAAATGTACTGACGGTGAACGATCTGATCCTGCCGGTCTTTGTGCTGGACGGTGAGAACCGTCGGGAAGCGGTGGCTTCGATGCCGGGTGTGGAGCGCTTGAGCATTGATCTGCTGCTTGAAGAAGCAGCCGGTTGGGTTGAATTGGGGATTCCGGCATTGGCGCTGTTTCCGGTCACGCCGCCTGAACTCAAGTCCCTGGACGCTGCGCAGGCCTGGAACCCTGAAGGGATCGCCCAGCGTGCTACGCGTGCGCTGCGCGAGCGTTTCCCCGAGCTTGGGGTGATCACCGACGTGGCGTTGGACCCCTTCACCACCCACGGCCAGGATGGCATTCTGGACGAGGGCGGCTATGTTCAAAACGACATCACCGTCGATGCGTTGGTCAAGCAAGCCCTGTCCCACGCGGAGGCCGGCGCTCAGGTGGTTGCACCTTCGGACATGATGGACGGCCGCATCCAGGCGATCCGCGAGGCCCTGGAGGTGGCCGGCCACGTCAATGTGCGGATCATGGCCTATTCGGCCAAGTACGCCAGCGCGTATTACGGCCCGTTCCGCGATGCGGTGGGCTCGGCCCTCAACCTGGGCAAGGCCGACAAGGCTTCGTACCAGATGGACCCGGCCAACAGCCATGAAGCCCTGCACGAAGTGGCGGCCGACCTGGCCGAAGGCGCCGACATGGTCATGGTCAAGCCGGGGATGCCGTACCTGGACATCCTTTATCGGGTCAAAGATGAATTCAAGGTGCCGACCTTTGTGTATCAGGTCAGCGGCGAATACGCGATGCACATGGCTGCAATACAGAACGGATGGCTGAGTGAAGGGGTGATCCTTGAATCCCTGACAGCCTTTAAACGCGCCGGGGCTGATGGCATCCTGACCTATTTCGCCGCCCGCGCCGCCCAATTGCTTAGAGAGCAACACTAGCCCTCACAGGAATATTCCATGAATACCGAAGGACTCACAGACGTTGCCGTAAAAGACGCTCACCCGGTGGTTGAACAAGCCACCGAGACGCCGCCGGAGCATGAGCCCGCCGCGCCTGCCGTGGTGGTCGAGCCGCCCGTGCCGGCCCCGGTGGTCACCGTGACCAACCTGGATGACAGCAGCCTGTACATCCACCGCGAGCTGTCACAACTGCAATTCAACATCCGCGTGCTCGAGCAGGCGCTGGATGAGTCCTATCCGTTGCTGGAGCGGCTGAAATTCCTGCTGATCTTCTCCAGCAACCTGGACGAGTTCTTCGAGATCCGCGTCGCCGGCCTCAAGAAGCAAATCACCTTCGCCCGCGAACAAGCCGGCGCCGACGGCCTGCAGCCGCACCAGGCCCTGGCGCGCATCAGCGAGTTGGTGCACGGCCATGTGGACCGCCAATACGCGATCCTCAACGACATCCTGTTGCCGGAACTTGAGAAACATCAGGTCCGCTTCATCCGTCGCCGCCACTGGACCACCAAGATCAAAACCTGGGTGCGTCGCTATTTCCGTGACGAGATTTCCCCGATCATCACCCCGATCGGCCTCGACCCGACGCACCCATTTCCGTTACTGGTGAACAAGAGTCTCAACTTTATCGTCGAGCTGGAAGGTATCGACGCCTTTGGTCGCGATTCGGGCCTGGCGATCATCCCGGCGCCGCGCCTGTTGCCACGGATCATCAAGGTACCGGAAGAGGTAGGGGGCGCTGGCGATAACTATGTATTCCTGTCGTCGATGATCCACGCGCACGCCGATGACCTGTTCCAGGGCATGAAGGTAAAAGGCTGCTACCAGTTCCGCCTGACTCGTAACGCTGACCTGGCGCTGGATTCCGAAGACGTCGAAGACTTGGCCCGTGCCCTGCGCGGCGAGCTGTTCTCACGGCGCTACGGTGATGCGGTGCGTCTGGAGGTCGCCGACACCTGCCCTAAACACTTGTCGGACTACCTGCTCAAGCAGTTCAACCTGGCCGAATCCGAGCTGTATCAGGTCAACGGTCCGGTGAACCTGACGCGCCTGTTCAGCATCACCGGCCTGGATAGCCACCCGGAGCTGCAATACATGCCGTTCACCCCGCAGATCCCGAAACTGCTGCAAAACAGCGAGAACATTTTCAGTGTGGTGAGCAAGCAGGACATCCTGCTGCTGCACCCGTTCGAGTCCTTCACCCCGGTGGTCGACTTGCTGCGCCAGGCCGCCAAGGACCCGCACGTATTGGCCGTGCGCCAGACCCTTTACCGTTCCGGCGCCAACTCGGAAATCGTCGATGCATTGGTGGACGCCGCGCGTAACGGCAAGGAAGTCACCGCGGTGATCGAATTGCGTGCGCGGTTCGACGAAGAGTCCAACCTGCAACTGGCCAGCCGCCTGCAAGCGGCCGGTGCGGTGGTGATCTACGGCGTGGTCGGCTTCAAGACCCACGCCAAGATGATGCTGATCCTGCGCCGCGAAGCCGGTGAGATCGTGCGTTACGCGCACTTGGGCACCGGCAACTACCACGCCGGCAACGCCAAGCTCTACACCGACTACAGCCTGCTGACCTCCGACGACGCGCTGTGCGAAGACGTCGGCAAGTTGTTCAGCCAGTTGATCGGCATGGGCAAGACCTTGCGCATGAAGAAGCTGCTGCACGCGCCATTCACGCTCAAGAAGGGCATGCTCGACATGATTGCCCGCGAGACCCAGTTTGCCCTTGAAGGCAAACCGGCGCACATCATCGCCAAGTTCAACTCGCTGACCGATCCGAAGATCATCCGCGCACTGTACAAGGCCAGCCAGTCCGGCGTGCGTATCGACCTGGTAGTGCGTGGCATGTGCTGCCTGCGTCCGGGCATTGTCGGGGTGTCGCACAACATTCATGTGCGTTCGATCATCGGTCGCTTCCTGGAGCACACGCGGGTGTTCTACTTCCTCAACGGCGGCGAGGAGCAGATGTTCCTCTCCAGTGCCGACTGGATGGAGCGCAACCTCGATAAGCGCGTCGAGACGTGTTTCCCGGTAGAAGGCAAGAAGCTGATCATGCGGGTCAAGAAGGAGCTGGAAAGCTACCTCACCGACAACACCCACAGCTGGAGCCTGCAATCGGACGGCCGCTATATTCGCAACACGCCGACCGGCAACCAGAACCCGCGCAGTGCGCAGGCGACGTTGTTGGAGAAATTGGGCAGCCCGATTCTGACGGTCAATTAAAACCCTGCATAACCCAATGTGGGAGCTGGCTTGTGTGGGAGTCGGGCTTGCCCGCGATGCAGGCACCTCGGTGTGTCAGTCACACCTCGGTGATGCTATCGCAGGCAAGCCAGCTCCCACACAAGCCCGCTCCCACATTTGTTTTGCGGTGTTCTTTAATGCAGGTTCAGGCTGAACCCCACCCGCGTCAGCCATTCCGCTTCCTGGGCAAAGTCCGCCTGGGTCAGTTGGTTCTCATCCAGCCACCCGTTGGGGAACACCACGTCCAGGCTGTCACCAGCGGCACGCAAGGCCACCTGAGGCATTTCCTGGGTGCCACGGATATGGTGGAACAGGATTGCAAAGCGCAGCAGCACGCACAGGCGAATCAGCTTGATGCCGTCGTCGCCGAATTCCGCGAATTTGTCCTTGGGAATATTACGGCGATGGCCGCGCACCAGCAGGGCGAGCATTTGCTGGTCTTCCCGAGAGAAACCGGCCAGGTCCGAGTGCTCGATCAGGTACGCGCCGTGCTTATGGTAATGATAGTGGGCGATATCCAGGCCCACTTCATGCACCTTGGCGGCCCAACCCAGCAGTTCGCGCCATACGCCATCTTGCAGGTCCCAGTCCTCGGCTACCTGGTCGAAGGCGTGCAGGGCTTTGCGCTCCACGCGAGCGGCTTGTTCCTGGTCGACGTGATAGCGCTCCATCAGCGAGGTCAGCGTGCGCTCACGCACGTCTTCGTGATGATGACGGCCCAGCAGGTCGTAGAGCACGCCTTCGCGTAGCGCGCCGTCACAGTGGTCCATGCGTTGCAGTTCGAGGGCGTCGAAAATCGCTTCGAGAATCGCCAGGCCGGCCGGGAAGATGGTGCGACGGTCGGGTTTGATGCCGTCGAAGTCGATTTTCTCGGCATCCCCCAGCTTGAACAGCTTGCGCTTGAGCCACGCCAAGCCTTCGGCATTCACCTCGCCGGTGCCGTGGCCGCCGGCTTTCAGGGCCAGGCCGATGGCACGGATGGTGCCGGACGAGCCGATGGCTTCATCCCAGGTTAGGCGGTGCAGGGCGTGCTCGATGCTCATGATCTCCAGCCGCGCTGCCGTGTAGGCCTGGGCGTAGCGCGCCGGGGTGATCTTGCCATCCTTGAAATAGCGTTGGGTGTAGCTGACGCAACCCATCTGCAGGCTTTCGCGCAGCAGCGGTTCGAAGCGCTGGCCAATGATGAATTCGGTACTGCCGCCGCCGATGTCGGCGACCAGGCGCTTGCCGGGGGTATCGGCCAGGGTATGGGACACGCCGAGGTAGATCAGCCGCGCTTCTTCACGGCCGGAGATGACTTCTACCGGGTGCCCAAGGATCTCCTCGGCGCGGCGAATGAATTCGCCACGGTTACGGGCTTCACGCAACGCGTTGGTGCCGACGATTCGCACGGCGCCCAGGGGCATGCCGTTGATCAACTGGGCAAACCGCTTGAGGCAATCGAGGCCGCGCTGCATGGACTCTTCGTTGAGTTTGCGCTCGTCGTCGATGCCGGCGGCCAGTTGTACTTTTTCGCCGAGCCGCTCAAGGATGCGGATTTCGCCGTTCTGGGCTTTGGCCACGACCATGTGAAAGCTGTTGGAGCCCAGGTCGATGGCGGCGATCAGGGACAGATTCTTGGCTTGGGATTGCGGCATGGTAAGGGGGTCTCGGTCGATAACCCAGCCATCGTGCCACGATCGACCTGTGGTGCCAACGCGTACTGCTTGGGTAATTTGCCCATGGGTGTCTGTGAGCAATTCTTGTGGGAAATGTAAGGGGGCGTTCCAAACTTTCTGCGAATGAGGTTTTGGAATTGTAGGAGCTATTAACCTCTTACTGTAATTATGCCGCTTGTGACTTTGCCTACAAGGACGCGGGTAATAACTTATTAGTTTCGTACTTGGGCCTACCCAATGAGTAGGCTTGGCTCACTAATAATTTTTACGGCTCCCACAATTCCTATCGTGTTCTCTGATTTTTTAATGAGGTACCAAAGCGACAGACTGTCACTCGGCAATTTGCCGTGGTGTTATTTATTTATGGTCGATTATTACAAGGAAGAATAATTGCTGGGTGATGGAAGCCCGGCCATCGTAAAAACACCTCCCATTCCAGATGACAGGTTAAACATGAAGAAAAATATGCTTGGTTTGACAATAGGTACTCTTTGTCTGGTAGCGAGTATCGGTGCTCATGCAACAACGGCCGCCGAGCTTATAGTCCGCGGGACTATCAAGCCGCTGGCTTGCAACCTGAGCCTCGCCGGTGGCGGCATCGTCGATTACCAGGTCATTCCCTCCGGTAGTTTGTCTGCAATGCAGTTCAATCCTCTCGCGCCGAAATCCGTGAGCCTGGCCGTCAGTTGCGGCCAAACGCCAGCGAAGTTCGGCCTGGCGCTGACTGATCTGCAATCGGGCAGCAAGGTTCCGGGAATTCTCGGTACCGGATTCACCGAAGCGCAGAACTACGGCCTGGGCCTTGTCAGCGGCAAACGTACTGGCGGCTACTCGGTCACCCTCAAGGATCTACGCTCATCCACCGGGAGCCTCAGCCCGCTCATGCGTGTGGGAACCACCGGTTCCTGGCAGTCCAGTGACGGCAAGGTCGCTCAAAAGCCTAGTCAGTATTCGTGGCGCAACGGAACCAGCCTGGTACCCGCGTCCATCACCCAACTCAATGGCACGCTTGAAGTGAAAGCCGTTATCAACCGCACTCAGGACCTGGACCTGACCCGCGATGTAACGTTGGATGGTCGCGCCACGCTGGAATTGACTTACATCTAAATGCGTCATCAACAGCCGACATTAATGCAAAGGCAGCTCCATGTCTCTGTTAAGTGTCGGTTGTTTTACGTGGGCGTTTGTTAATTGTTGGCTTTATAGCTGTGGGTAAACTCGGTGAATGGTCTATCAACAAGAGTGATGTCGTTGCTGCGATTGATAAGTTTGGGTTTTTGCTTATGTGGTATCGCAGTAGCCGACGGAATGCAGCCTGAAACAACAGTTGTGATTCTGAATGAAGAAGATGGCGAGGCAACGCTTAATATTAAAAATACCGACCCTGGGCCGGCATTGCTTCATTCGGTCATAGAAAGCATACCGGAGGACCCGGAACCTTTATTGATCGTCACGCCGCCTATTACCCGGGTCGAAGCGGGCGACACCCAACTTGTGCGTTTCATCAGTACGGTGAAGGCCCCGCTCAAGACCCAGCGCCTCAAGCGGGTCTCATTTGAAGGCATCCCCCAGGCGCGCACGCCCGGCGGTGCGACCATTGGTATCACCCTGCGGCAGAACCTGCCATTGATCCTGCATCCAAAGGGGCTACCCAGGCACGATGCGCCCTGGCAATTGCTGACATGGAAGCGTGAAGGGGGGCAATTAAGGGTTCGCAACGACAGCGCCTACGTCGTGCGCATGTCGCTGGAAGTGCAACTGCATCCGCAGGCACAGGCGGGAACGTTGCCGCGCACTTACATCCTGCCGGGTGAAGTGCTGACAGTCGCGTCGGCGGGCTCAATGGAAGGCGTGGTTGCGGTGGAGTTCCAACCGGCCACGGTCTATGGGTTCACGGTGGAAAGCTACCGCGCCCCTGTTGTGGCTGGCGCGGATTGACTGACCTATGAAAAAGATCAGGCATCCAAGTCGCGCCGCCAAACGCGCGGCCAGTAACGGCTTGCAGGCGCGCTCCAAGGTCCTGCTGGGCCTGGCGACGCTGTGTGGCTTGCCAGGTTCCAGCGCGGCTGTGGGCCTGGGAGAAGGCTTTGACCTGGCCGCGTTGACATCGCTTGGCATTGATCCCCAGGTGTCCGAGTACTTTCGCAGCGCGGCACGCTTTCGCGAAGGCGTGCACGTGGTCGGGCTACGCGTCAATGGCACCCCGCTGGGGTTGGTTGATGCACGTTTCGATTACCAGGGCCAGCTGTGCTTCACCCCGGCATTGCTGGCCAAGGCCGGTCTGGTGACGCCGTCCAGGGTGCTGCGCGAAGGCATCAACCCCGACCAGACCTGCCATGATTTCGTTGGGCAATACCCGGCGACCATGGTGCGCCTGCGTCCCAGCAGTGATGAGGTGACCCTGGTGGTGCCAACCCAGTCGCTGCGGGCGCCGGAGTGGGAGGCCGGGAATTTTTCCCAGGGCGGCGCGGCGGCTATCTTCAATTACACCGTGTTGGGTTACGACACCCACTCGCGAAATGGGCCGAGTCGCTTTGTATCGGCTTATACCGAGGCAGGGTTCAACCTGGGTAACTGGATTGTCCGCAGCCGTCAGTTTTATGTTTCCGACAATGGCAGGGCGCGGACCGAGCAGGTGGATGCCTACGCCCAGCGTGATATTGCGGCGTTGCAGTCGACCTTCCAGGCGGGGCAGATTTCCAGCAACAACCCGATATTTGGCGGTGTTCAACTGACCGGCTTGCAGTTCTTCCCGGATGGCCAGCAACGCGGGGGAGCGGGCAACAGTGAGGTCGTGGTTGAAGGCCTGGCCCAAAGCCAGTCACGGGTCGAAGTGCGCCAGTCGGGCGCGTTGATCCATTCCACGCTGGTACCCGAAGGGCCATTCAGGCTGACCGGTCTACCGTTGCTCAACAGCACCAGCGACCTGGATGTGAGCGTGATTGATGTGCAAGGTGCAAAGCGCAGTTTCGTTGTGCCCGCTGCGTCTTTTCGCGGCGGGGTTCCCGTAACGCCGGGCTACTACTTTTCTTTCGGTAAGGTGCGCGAGACGTCCACCGACAGCCGGGAGCCGGACTCGCCCGTGGTCGCCATGGGCAGCGGAACCTGGGGCCTGGGACAGCGCTCATCGGTGGGTTTCGGGCTGCTCGGTACTGACGAGTATCAATCGGCAGGCGGTACCCTGAGCAGCGTGTTTTTTCATCAGGTTACAGCGGACTTACGCCATAACCTGTCCCGTGATGGGATCGACGGGGTTGGCGGCGCGCGCAGCACGCTGTCGCTGGGCAGCCCCCTGTTTGCCAACCTCGACATGAACCTGAGCGCCTCGACTCAGAATAAAGGCTATCGGGAAGTGCTGGACGCAGGCCAGGCCTCACGGGGACACGACCTCGATGCGCGTTTCAAGCGCCAGTACACGGCGGGGCTGAACTGGGCGGATCCGTTCATGGGGGGCTTTTCCCTCAGTTTCACCCGTAGCTCGCAATTTGACGGGCGATCCACCGATCACCTCTTTGCGTCATGGAACAAATCGTTCAATGGCGTTGACGTGGCGTTGATCGCGGACGCACAGGTCGGTGGGTCCAGGCCTCGACGCCTGGACCGGACAGCGGGAGGGCGCCGCGACGAAAGGCTGGACGAGGACACCTCCCTCAGGCTGCAGGTCACCCTGCCCCTGGGCGGTGATCGCCGCGTGAGCGCCTACGTCAGCCGCCGAGGCGATCGCCTGGACGCGGGTACCGCCCTCAGCGAGCGGGTCAACGACTATGTGGACTATGAAGTCGGCGTTGATCGAGACGTGAACGAGCGGGAGCAGCGCGTGCGCGGCCGCGTAGACCTGTTGCCGCTGTATACCCGCGTCAGCCTGGGCGTCAGCCGTGATTCCTCGAACACCCACTATTCCGGTCAGTTGCAAGGCGGCATCGTGGCCCATGAGCATGGGGTGACATTCTCGCCGTACGCGGTGCAGGACACCTTCGGCATCGTCTCGGTTGGCGATATCAGCGGGGCGAAGGTTTCGACGCCCCAAGGGCCGGTATGGACCGACTTCAGTGGCCAGGCGGTCATTCCCGGGCTGCAGGCCTACGGCAATAACCATTTGCAGGTACAGACCCAGTCATTGCCCAAACGCGTCGATCTGAAGAACGGCACCAAGGTGCTCGCGGCTGGCCGTGGTTCAGTCAATATCCTCAACTTTGATGTGCTGAAGGTTCGTCGTCTGTTGCTTGAAGCCCAGGACGAACAGGGCCGTCCCTTGCCTCAAGGGGCCGCGGTGTTTGGCCAGGACAACAACTTTGTGACGAGCGTGGTGGGCGAAGGCATGATTTTTCTCAGCAACATCGATGGGCAGCAAACCCTGAGGGTTTCCTTGCCGGACTCGGCGTCCTGCCTGCTGCACATCAACCCTGAACAAGAGCCTGACGATGACCAATTTTACGAAACTGCGCCGGTGGTATGCCATGCTCGCTGAGCGGATGAGCGGCCCGCTTGTCTGCGGCCTGTGCCTGGTGTGGGTTGCCCTCATGGCAAGCCAGGCGCGTGCCGATGACTGCCGGATGACCCTGAGCGAGCCGAGGGTCGACTACGGGGTGATTCGCCCCGCGCAAGCGTCAGCCGGAAGGGATGCCGTGCGACTCGATACGCAGCGTACGCTGCACTTGAGTGTGCTTTGCGCAAACCCCGCCGCGATGGTGCTGCGCTTCAGCGGTGCAGCGGCCGATGCGCAAGACTTTCAGTTTGGGCGGCTAGGGCGTTTCACCTTGAGCCTGAAGCAGGCTCAGGTCGATGGTCGGCCGGTCACCTGGCAGCCCGACGAAGCTGCCGGCGGGCGGCTGCTCCCCGGTCGTGCGTTGTATGCGAGCGTAGCCGGTGTTCCCGTCACGGGCCTTCGGTTGACAGCCCAGGTGGAGATCGACGTTCAACTGCCGGCCGACGCCCTTGCGGTGCGCCGGGAGACGTTGCTGGAAGGGCGCGGCCGGTTTGAGCTGGTCAGTCCGGCTGTTCCGTAGAACCAATGAAATTGGCCAGTTCGGCGGTTTGCGGGTGCGCGAACAGGCGTTTCGGGTCGCCCACTTCATGCACCTTGCCCTGGTGCATGAACACCAGTTTATCGCCGACTTCCCGGGCAAAGCGCATTTCGTGGGTCACCATGATCAGGGTCATGCCGTCCTTGGCCAGTTGGCGCACCACGCTGAGCACCTCATTGACCAGTTCCGGGTCGAGGGCGGAGGTGATTTCATCGCACAGCAGCACCTTCGGTGACATCGCCAGGGCCCGAGCAATCGCCACACGTTGCTGCTGGCCGCCGGACAAGCGATCGGGAAAGGCGTCGAACTTTTCCCCCAGCCCGACGCGTTCCAGCATTTGCCTGGCCAATTGGGCGGCCTTGGCCTTGGGCACTTTCTGTACTACCTGCGGCGCGAGCATGACGTTTTCACCCACGGTCAAATGGGGGAACAGGTTGAATTGCTGGAACACCATGCCGACTTTCTGTCGCAGGCTGCGCAGGTCGGCGCGGGCGGCGTCGAGGTACTCGCCATCAACTTCGATCACGCCGTCGTTGATGGATTCCAGGCCGTTGAGGGTCCGCAGCAACGTGGATTTGCCCGAGCCGCTGCGGCCGATGATCGCCACCACCTGGCCTTCTTCAACCGTCAGGTCGATGCCCTTGAGTACGTGGTGATCGCCGTAATACTTATGCAGGGCGGAAATTCTAAGCAGAGGCATGCAGTCTCCTTTCCAAGTAGCGCGCACTGAGGGACAAGGGGTAGCAGAGCAAAAAGTAACCAAGCGCCACCAGGCCGTAGACCATGAAGGGCTCGAACGTCGCGTTGGCGAGCATGCCGCCGGTCTTGGTCAGTTCGGTGAAGCCGATGATCGAGGTCACGGCGGTGCCTTTGACCACCTGCACCGAGAACCCCACGGTCGGCGCCACGGCTATTCGCAGGGCCTGGGGCAGGATCACGTAGCGCAGTTGCTCAAGGGGGTTCAGCGCCAGGCTGGCGGAGGCTTCCCATTGCCCGTGGGCGATGGAGTCCACGCAGCCGCGCCAGATTTCGGCGAGGTAGGCGCTGGTAAACAGGGTCAGGGCGATCGCCGCTGCCAGCCACGGCGAGATATCCACACCCAGCAGGGCAACGCCGAAGAACACCAGGAACAGCTGCATCAGCAGCGGCGTACCTTGGAACAGTTCGATATAGGTACGCGCAACGTTGCGTGGGAGGGCCTTGCTGCTGATGCGCAGGACCATCACCAGCAAACCGATCAGGCCCCCGCCGACAAACGCCACCAGCGACAGCAACAGCGTCCATTGCAGGCCCGTGAGCAGGTTGCGCACGATGTCCCAGAACGAGAAATCACTCATCAGCTGTTCCTCATCACAAACCGTCGACCGATCCAATTGAGCAATTGGCGAATCATCAGCGCCATGCACAGGTACACCAGGGTGGTCAGGGCATAGGTCTCGAATGCGCGGAAGTTGCGCGACTGAATGAAGTTGGCGGCAAAGCTCAGCTCTTCGGTGGCGATCTGCGAACACACCGCCGAACCGAGCATCACGATGATGATCTGGCTGCTCAGCGCCGGCCATACCTTGCCCAGTGCCGGCAGCAGCACCACGTGACGGAACGCTTCGAAGCGGGTCATCGCCAGCGCGGCGGCGGCTTCCAGTTGCCCTTTGGGGATAGCCTGGATGCCGGCGCGGATGATCTCGGTGGAGTAGGCACCCAGGTTGATCACCATCGCCAGTACGGCGGCCTGCCACTCGGTGATCTTCAGCCCCAGGGACGGCAGGCCGAAAAAGATGAAAAACAACTGCACCAGGAACGGCGTGTTGCGGATCAACTCGACATACACCCCGAAGAACCAGGCGAACGGCTGGATTTTCCACGCCCGCACCACGGCGCCGACGGTACCCAGCGCCACGCCGAGGATGGCGCCGATGGCCGTCAGCTCAAGGGTGAACAGCGCGCCGCGCAACAGCAGGTCGGTATTGGCCAGCACCGGCACAAAGTCAAATTGATACGCCATGAGTCAGGCTCCGTCGCTTCAGAGGTCTGCGGGCAGCGGCTCTTTGAGCCATTGCATAGCGTTCTTTTCCAGACTGCCGTCGGCCTTGGCCGCGACCAGAATGCTGTTGACCTTTTCCAGCAGTGCCGGCTCGTTCTTGTTCACGCCCACGTACACCGGCGAGTCCTTGAGCTTCACTTTCAGCGCCGGCACGCGTTTGGGGTTGCGCTCGCTGATCGCCACCATCACCACGTTGCCGCTGGCGATCAGGTCGACCTGGCCGGCCAGGTAGGCGGCGATGGTCGAGTTGTTGTCTTCGAAGCGTTTGATCGTGGCTTCCTTGGGCGCCACGGCGGTCAGTTCGATGTCTTCGATCGCGCCACGGGTCACGCTGATGGTCTTGCCCTTGAGGTCGTCGAGGGTGGCGATGGCCACGTCAGGCGGACCGAACACGGCCAGGTAGAACGGCGCATACGCCTTGGAGAAGTCGATGACCTTTTCCCGCTCGGGGTTCTTGCCCAGGCTGGAGATCACCAGGTCGACCTTGCCGGTGGTGAGGAATGGGATGCGGTTGGTGCTGTTGACCGGGGTCAGTTCCAACTTGACCTTGAGCTGGTCGGCCAGCAGCTTGGCGGTGTCGATGTCCAGGCCGCGCGGCTTCATGTCCGGGCCGACCGAGCCGAACGGCGGAAAGTCCTGAGGCACGGCGACCTTGAGGGTGCCACGCGCGGCGATGTCGTCCAGACCGTTGGCCTGGGCGGGTGCCTGGCTCAGCATCAGGCTGGCAAACAAGGCTGTGAGCAGGGCGCTGTAGCGCTTGGTCATGGCAACTCTCCGAAAAGGGCGAAAGAATTTTCTGAATGGGTGCATGCGTGATTGCACAGCCCATGCCATCACTCCTGGGAACGTCTGCAGGCCAGGCATTTAATGGGTCGTGGTGGTCTTACTGGTCTGAACAGTAGCGATTCTTTTCGCACCCTTTTCGAGCACCCTGAAAACCGCGCGAGCCCCTTTGGGGCGTGGCTTGCCGCCGGCCGAGAATAGCTTTACAACTAGCCGTTCAGTTGACTGCAATCTTGAGTTTTTTATGAATTCCATCGCCCAAGCCGTACCGGAAGCGGCCTTGCAGGCCATCCGTAAACTGATCAAGCAGCAAGGTTTCGGGCCGGGCGATGCGTTGCCGTCCCAGCGCGATCTGGCGGTGCAGTTAGGCGTGAGCCGTGCGTCGTTGCGCGAAGCGTTGTCGTCCCTGAGTGCGCTGGGCGTGGTCAGTGTGCAGCCGGGCAAGGGCGTGTTCGTGCAGGCCGCCGAGGAATCGCCGGGGTTTGTCTGGCCCTTCGCGGCGCAGGCCACGCCGCTGGATATCTTCCAGTTGCGTTATGCCCTCGAGGGGTTTGCGGCGGGGTTGGCGGCGGTGACGCTGAGCATCGATGAGCTGGACCGCCTGGAAGATAACGTCGAGGCCATGCGCAAAATGCTCAAGGCCGGCGACTTCGAAGCGGCGGCGCGGCTGGACTTCGAATTCCACCAGCGCATCCTCCTGGCCAGCGGTAACCAGGCGATGGTCAGTATCCTGAGCGCGAGTGCCGAGGTGTTCCTGGAGAGCCAGAAACTACCGTTCATCCGGCCGGAGCGGGCCATGGAAACCTGGCAGGAGCATCGCAGAATCCTGCGCGCCCTGGCCCGGCGCGCGAGTGCGACGGCGCAGAAAACCATGCAGGAACATGTACGTAATGCAGCATTGCGTACGGGTATCGCGTTTGTGACTCCCGTGTCGCCCTGAGTCGGGCCATACCCTGACTCATGCACCACCATAGCAAGACTCAATCAGAGGCGGCTTCCTGAACGGGGGAAGGGCGGCTATGATGGGTCACGTTTTTTTTGCTTACAATCCGGAGACATCCATGAGCAACGATCTTATCAAGCACGTCACCGACGCGACCTTTGAGGCCGAAGTACTCAAGGCTCAAGGCCCGGTGCTGGTTGACTACTGGGCTGAATGGTGCGGCCCTTGCAAAATGATCGCTCCAGTCCTGGACGACATTGCAACCACCTACGAAGGCAAGCTGACCATTGCCAAGCTGAACATCGACGACAACCAGGAAACCCCTGCCAAACACGGCGTGCGTGGTATTCCTACACTGATGCTGTTCAAGAACGGCAACGTCGAAGCCACTAAAGTGGGCGCGCTGTCGAAGTCTCAGTTGCAAGCTTTCCTCGACGCCAACATCTAAGTGTCGTGAAAAAGGCCCCGCAAATCGCGGGGCTTTTTCGTTACACAGGGCTAGACGCTCCGAAACTCAGGTGGTACATTCGGCCCCGCACTGGTTTCTCCATTGCCCCCTGCAAGCCGTCGCCGACGCATTCCTTTTCGATAGTACGCGATCCTGTCGCCTTCTCTGCGGCGCGGCCTCATTAAGCCAAAAGCTTAATTTCCCCCCTCCATAAATGATTACGTCATTCCTATATGAATCTGACTGAACTCAAGCAAAAGCCGATTACCGACCTGCTCCAGCTGGCCGAAGAAATGGGCATAGAAAATATGGCCCGTTCGCGCAAGCAGGACGTGATTTTCTCCCTGCTCAAGAAGCACGCGAAAAGCGGCGAGGAAATCTCCGGTGATGGCGTGCTGGAGATTCTCCAGGACGGCTTCGGCTTTCTCCGCTCCGCAGACGCCTCCTATCTTGCCGGCCCAGACGATATCTATGTCTCGCCGAGCCAGATCCGTCGCTTCAACTTGCGCACCGGTGACACTATCGTTGGCAAGATCCGTCCACCGAAGGAAGGCGAGCGTTATTTCGCCCTGCTCAAGGTCGACACGATCAACTTCGATCGTCCCGAGAACGCGAAAAACAAGATTCTCTTCGAGAACCTGACGCCGCTGTTCCCGACCGTGCGCATGAAGATGGAAGCCGGCAACGGTTCCACCGAAGACTTGACCGGTCGTGTGATCGACCTGTGCGCTCCGATCGGCAAGGGCCAGCGTGGCCTGATCGTCGCACCGCCGAAAGCCGGTAAAACGATCATGCTGCAGAACATTGCAGCCAACATCGCGCGTAACAATCCTGAAGTTCACCTGATCGTGCTGCTGATCGACGAGCGTCCGGAAGAAGTGACCGAAATGCAGCGCACCGTGCGCGGTGAAGTGGTTGCCTCGACGTTCGATGAGCCGCCAACCCGCCACGTGCAGGTTGCCGAAATGGTGATCGAGAAGGCCAAGCGCCTGGTCGAACACAAGAAGGACGTGGTGATCCTGCTCGACTCCATCACCCGTCTGGCGCGTGCCTACAACACCGTGATCCCGAGCTCCGGCAAGGTATTGACCGGTGGTGTCGATGCCCACGCCCTGGAGAAGCCGAAGCGTTTCTTCGGCGCCGCGCGTAACATCGAAGAAGGCGGCTCGCTGACCATCATCGCCACCGCGCTGGTTGAAACCGGCTCGAAGATGGACGAAGTGATCTACGAGGAGTTCAAGGGTACCGGCAACATGGAACTGCCCCTGGACCGTCGAATCGCGGAAAAACGCGTCTTCCCGGCGATCAACATCAACCGTTCCGGCACCCGCCGCGAAGAGTTGCTGACCGCCGACGACGAACTGCAGCGCATGTGGATCCTGCGCAAGCTGCTGCACCCGATGGATGAAGTCGCTGCCATCGAGTTCCTGATCGACAAGCTGAAAACCACCAAGACCAACGACGAGTTCTTCTTGTCGATGAAACGTAAGTAATACGACGTTTCAGGTCCAAAAGAATGGCGCCCTCAGGGGCGCCATTTTTTTTCGCGTCGGTTTTTTAAGCGCCCTATGTCTCCAAATGCACCGCGACAGGCTGCCAGCCGCGGTCATAGCAGGTAGGATGTACGTCTATTTTACGGGTGGCATGGTTAATGAAATTCAAGGATCTTCGGGATTTCGTGCAGCAACTTGAGCAGCGCGGAGAGTTGAAACGTATCCAGATGCCGATCTCGCCGGTGCTGGAAATGACTGAGATTTGCGACCGCACCCTGCGCAACAAGGGGCCGGCGCTGCTGTTCGAAAACCCGACCGGCTATGACATCCCGGTGCTCGGTAACCTGTTCGGCACTCCCGATCGGGTCGCCTTTGGCATGGGCGCCGAGTCGGTCAGCGAGCTGCGCGAGATCGGCAAGCTGCTGGCCTTCCTCAAGGAACCCGAGCCGCCCAAGGGGCTCAAGGATGCCTGGTCGAAGCTGCCGATCTTCCGCAAGATCATTGCCATGGCCCCCAAAGTGGTCAAGGACGCGGTGTGCCAGGAAGTGGTCATCGAAGGCGATGACGTCGACCTGGCCATGCTGCCGGTGCAGACCTGTTGGCCCGGCGACGTCGGCCCTCTGATCACCTGGGGCCTGACGGTCACCAAGGGTCCGAACAAGGACCGCCAGAACCTCGGTATCTACCGCCAGCAAGTGATCGGCCGCAACAAGGTGATCATGCGTTGGCTGAGCCACCGTGGTGGCGCTTTGGACTACCGTGAGTGGTGCGAAAAACACCCTGGCAAACCGTTTCCGGTTTCCGTGGCCCTGGGCGCCGACCCGGCCACCATCCTCGGCGCTGTCACGCCAGTGCCGGACAGCTTGTCCGAATACGCCTTCGCCGGTCTGCTGCGCGGTAACCGCACCGAGCTGGTGAAGTGCCGTGGCAACGATCTGCAGGTGCCGGCCACCGCCGAGATCATCCTGGAAGGGGTGATTCATCCCGGCGAAATGGCTGATGAAGGCCCGTACGGCGACCATACCGGTTACTACAACGAAGTCGACAGCTTCCCGGTGTTTACCGTCGAGCGCATCACCCACCGGATCAAGCCGATTTATCACAGCACCTACACCGGTCGTCCGCCAGATGAGCCGGCGATCCTGGGCGTGGCGCTCAACGAAGTATTCGTGCCGATCCTGCAGAAGCAATTCCCGGAGATCACCGACTTCTACCTGCCGCCGGAAGGCTGCTCGTACCGCATGGCCATCGTCACCATGAAGAAGTCGTACCCAGGCCATGCCAAGCGGGTAATGCTCGGCGTGTGGTCGTTTTTGCGACAGTTCATGTACACCAAGTTCGTTATTGTCACCGACGATGACATCAATGCCCGCGACTGGAACGACGTGATCTGGGCCATCACCACGCGCATGGACCCCAAGCGCGACACGGTGATGATCGACAACACACCAATCGACTACCTCGACTTCGCCTCGCCGGTGTCGGGCCTGGGTTCGAAGATGGGCCTGGACGCCACCCACAAATGGCCGGGTGAAACCACCCGTGAATGGGGCCGGGTGATCGTCAAGGATGAAGCCGTCACCGCCCGTGTCGATGCGATCTGGAAAGAATTGGGAATAGATTGATGCGTGTAACCCTGCAACCTTCCGGCGCCGTGCTGGAGCTGGTCCCCGGCGAGCGAATCCTCGAGGGCGCGCGTCGCCTGGGCTACGAATGCCCCCAGGCCTGTCGCAATGGCGTGTGCCACGTATGCGCCGCGCTGCTGGTGGAGGGGCGGGTGCGGCAAGGCGGCGAAGTGCGTGATCATGGCGAGTTCTACACCTGTATCGCCGAGCCGCTGGAAGACTGCATTGTGTTGTGGGATGGCGTGCTGGCGCCGGGAGAATTGCCGTTGCGCAAGTTGTCGTGCCAATTGAGTGAATGCGTGGAAGTCGGCGGTGATGTGTGGCGCGTGCGCCTGCTCGCTCCGGCCGGTAAAGCGGTGCGGTACCACGCCGGGCAATACCTGATGATAGAACGGGAGAATGGCGAGAAATCGGCATTCTCCCTGGCGTCGGCGCCTCACGCCGGGCGCGAGTTGGAGCTACACGTGCTGGTGCGTGAAGACAGTGCGCGCACTTTGCTGGAGCAACTGCAACGCAACCGGATGGCCCGTGTCGAGCTGCCGTTCGGCGACACCCACCTGGCCGAGTTGCCGGATGGGCCGTTGGTGTTGATCGCCGCCGGTACGGGCATGGCGCAGATGCACAGCCTGATCGAGCATTGCCGCGCCAGCGGCTTCAAGCACCCGGTGCACCTGTACTGGGGCGTGCGTCGCCCGGATGATTTCTACCAGATCGAACACTGGGACCAGTGGCTGCAATTGCCCAACCTGTTCCTGCACAAAGTCGTCAGCGATGTGTGCGGCTGGGAAGGGCGCTGCGGGTTGCTGCATGAAGCGGTGTGCGAAGACATCGCCGACCTCAAGTCGGTGCATGTCTATGCCAGCGGTTCGCCGGCAATGATCTACGGCACCCTGGACGCCCTGGTCGACGCCGGCATGGATGCGCACCAGATGCGTGCGGATGTGTTCGCCTACGCCCCCAGGCCCTGACTCGACCGCATAAATAACGGGTCTACGCCGATCAAACTGTGGGAGCGGGCTTGCTCGCGAAAGCGGTGTATCAGTACCAGATATACTGACTGACCCACCGCTTTCGCGAGCAAGTCGAATCGTCGCACCGCCGCTCCCACATTGGGATCTGCGCCTGGCTTATATCCGCCCTTATTCGCTTACGGTATTTAGCCACTCAGCCAAATGTCCTTAAGCTATATCTGAAATGGCCAGCTTATTGCTGCTGGTTTGACTACGATAAAGTTTGCTTACACGGGTAACACAGGAGGCGTACCGCTTTTCGCCATGACCGCCATTGAAACCGATCTTCTGCAATTGGCTTACCCTCCGCGCCTCGATCTGGGGCCGCAACTCACGCACGAACAATTGATGAGCTCGATGCAAGCTACCATGGCTCGGCATAAGGGTGGGCCGGTCTGGCTATTTGCGTATGGTTCACTGATCTGGCGCCCCGAATGTTCGTCAACCGAGCGGGTGCGGGCGCGGGTTCATGGCTATCACCGGGGGCTTTACCTGTGGTCCCATGAGCATCGGGGCACGCCGGAAATTCCGGGTCTGGTCTTCGGCCTGGATCGCGGCGGCTCGTGTAGTGGGTTTGCCTATCGTTTGCCTGAAGACCAGTTGGAAGCGTCGCTCTACGCATTGTGGCAGCGCGAGATGCCGTATCCGTCCTACCGGCCGCACTGGCTCAGTTGCCGTCTGGAAGATGGCACTACGGTGCAGGCGTTGGGGTTTGTATTAGAGCGGCACTTGCCCAGCTACGCCGGTAACTTACCCGATATAGTGCTCAATCATGTGTTGCAAAGTGCTTGCGGGCGTTACGGTACTACCCGCGATTATGTCGAGCAGACCGTCAACGCCCTGCGTAGCCACGCCATGCCAGATAAAAACCTGGAGGCGCGGCTCAAGCGTTGTGCAAAGGGTTGCGCAGGGGTTAACGCGCCGAGCTGACGCTGTTGGTGTGCCACAGCGTTGGGATCAGGAAAGCGATTGCCAGTACGCATGCACCAATCAGCAGCACAAAGCCGCCGTCCCAGCCGAAATGGTCCACTGTGTAGCCCATGGCCGCACTGGCTGCCACAGAGCCGCCCAGGTAACCAAACAAGCCGGTGAACCCCGCGGCAGTGCCGGCGGCTTTCTTCGGCGCCAGCTCCAGCGCTTGCAGGCCGATCAGCATCACCGGGCCGTAGATCAGGAAGCCGATGGAAACCAGCGCGATCATGTCGACCATCGGGTTGCCCGGCGGGTTGAGCCAGTACACCAGCGTCGCCACGGTCACCAGCGCCATGAACACGATGCCGGTCAGGCCACGGTTGCCACGGAAGATCTTGTCCGACATCCAGCCGCATAGCAGCGTGCCCGGGATACCTGCCCATTCATAAAAGAAGTAAGCCCAGGACGACTTGTCGACCGTGAAGTGCTTGGCTTCTTTCAAGTAGGTCGGTGCCCAGTCCAGCACGCCGTAGCGCAGCAGGTAGACGAACACGTTGGCGAAAGCGATGTACCACAGCATTTTGTTGCACAGCACGTATTTGACGAAGATTTCCTTGGCGCTGAATTCGTCTTCGTGGCTGGCGTCGTAGCCTTCCGGGTAATCGTTCTTGTACTTTTCGATCGGCGGCAGGCCGACCGATTGCGGGGTGTCGCGCATTGTGATGAAGGCAAACGCCGCCACTGCCAGCGCCACCGTGGCCGGCACGTAGAACGCGGCATGCCAGTCGTTGAACCAGGCCATGCCCAGCAGGAACAGCGGGCCGATCAGGCCGCCGCCGACGTTGTGCGCCACGTTCCACACCGACACCACGCCGCCGCGTTCTTTCTGCGACCACCAGTGCACCATGGTTCGCCCGCTCGGCGGCCAGCCCATGCCTTGGGCCCAGCCGTTGATAAACAGCAAAATGAACATCATGGTCACGCTGGACGTCGCCCAAGGTGCGAAACCGAAAATGAACATCACCCCGGCGGACACCAGCAGGCCGAAGGGCAGGAAGTAGCGTGGGTTGGAGCGGTCGGATACCAGGCCCATGAGGAACTTGGACAGGCCGTAGGCAATCGCGATGGCCGACATCGCCAGGCCCAGTTCGCCGCGGGTGTACCCTTCGTCGATCAGGTAGGGCATGGCCAGGGAGAAGTTCTTGCGCAGCAGGTAGTATCCGGCGTAACCGAAGAAGATACCCGCGAAGATCTGCCAGCGCAGGCGTCTGTAGGTGCTGTCTATTTTTTCTTCAGGCAGGGGCGCCTGGTGGGCGGCAGGACGAAAGAAAGCAAACATTCAAGAGCTCCAGATTTCTTGTTTTGACTGCGGATGCGAATGTTACAGTTTCGTTACCGAAAATAGCATCGCCTCTTATCTGCAAACACAGGAAATGAGCGCAATTGCATGTTCTTTAATGAACATGTCGCGGATAGATAGGTGTTGGTCGTTATTAAGTTTCTCAGGATGCTGGAGATCCAAATGTGGGAGCGGGCTTGCTCGCGAATGCGGAGTGTCAGCCAATACATAGGTAACTGATCCACCGCTTTCGCGAGCAAGCCCGCTCCCACAGGTGATTGCATTTCAAGTCAGCGGATCTGGACGACCACCTTACCGACAGCCTTGCGCTGTCCCAGGTCATTGATCGCCAGGGCCGCCTGCTCCAGCGGATACACCTGCGACACCAGCGGCTTGAGCTTGCCGTCGGCATACCAGCCAAACAACTGCTGAAAATTCGCCGCATTGTCCTGCGGCTGACGCTGGGCAAACGATCCCCAGAACACCCCAACCACCGCCGCGCCCTTGAGCAGCGCCAGGTTCACCGGCAGTTCGGGAATGCGCCCGCTGGCAAACCCCACCACCAGCAGGCGGCCGTTCCAGGCGATGGCGCGCACGGCCTGGTCAAACAGGTCGCCGCCCACCGGATCGTAGATCACATCGGCGCCGTTGCCGTCGGTGAGGCGCTTGATCTCGTCTTTCAGGCTGGCTTCGCTGTAGTTGATCAGCTCATCCGCGCCGGCGGCTTTGGCCACGGCGAGTTTGTCGGCGCTGCTGGCGGCGGCAATCACTCGCGCGCCCATGGCTTTGCCGATTTCCACCGCGGCCAGGCCCACGCCACCGGAGGCGCCGAGTACCAGCAGGGTTTCGCCGGGTTGAAGGTTGGCCCGCTGTTTCAGCGCGTGCATGGACGTGCCGTAGGTCATGCTGAATGCGGCTGCGGTATTGAAGTCCATGCTCGGCGGGATCGGCAGCACGTTGTAGCCCGGCACCGCCACTTGCTCGGCAAAGCTGCCCCAACCGGTCAGTGCCATGACCCGGTCACCGGCTTTCAGGTGGCTGACCTTCTCCCCTACTTCACTGACCACGCCTGCCGCTTCGCCACCCGGTGAAAACGGAAAGGGCGGCTTAAACTGGTACTTGCCCTCGATAATCAAGGTGTCCGGGAAGTTGACGCCGGCGGCATGCACGTCCAGCAGGATTTCGTTCTTCTTGATCGTAGGGCTCGCGATCTCTTCCAGCACCAGGGTTTCGGCGGGGCCGAAGGCTTTGCACAGCACAGCTTTCATCGGACTATTCCTTTTGGCGTCGTGGCCGATAAGTGTAGGAGGGTCCGCTCGTGGGTCAACGAGCATGCCCAGGCCTGATAAGTCGCCATAAGCTTGTACTCAGCCTTGCTAGCGTTATGCTACCTGGCAACCGAATGTGAGGAATGAACTGTGAAAGCGTGGATCCTGTTGATGCTGGCCCTGACCTTGCCGATGGCGGCCCAGGCCGAAGAAGCCAAAGAAGGCGAGGCGCCGAAGGTCAGCTATATCAGCCTGAGCCCGCCGTTCGTGGGTAACTACGGCCTCGATGGCACGGCAAAACTCAAGGTGTTCAAGGCCGACATCGCCCTGCGTGTGACCGGCACCGAAGCGGCCGCCGCGGTCAAGGCCAACGACGCGTTGATCCGCAACCAACTGGTGGCGCTGTTCACCCAACAGACCAGCGACGCGATGAGCACTGTGGAAGGCAAAGAGAAACTGCGTCAGGAAGCCCTGAAGCAGACCCAGCAAGTGATGAATGATGAGACTGGCAAGCCGGTGGTGGAAGACCTGCTGTTCAACAACCTGATCATTCAATAGCGATTCAGCGCAACGCCATCACCGCGGCCCATTGTTCGGCGGTGATAGGCATAACCGATAGCCGGCTGCCTTTTTGCACCAGAGGCATCTCGGCGAGTGCAGTTTGCTGCTTCAGGTAACCCAGGCCCAGCACCTTTGGGAAGGTCTGCACGTGCGCGACGTTGATCGCACTCCACGGGTTCTTTTCCGATGTGGCCTTGGCGTCGAAGTAATGGCTGTCCGGTTCAAGGGCGGTGGGATCCGGATAGGCCGCCTCGATGATTTTGCCGATGCCGGCAATACCTGGCTCGGGGCAGCTGGAATGGTAGAAGAAAAATTCGTCCCCCACCGCCATGGCCCGTAGAAAGTTGCGCGCCTGATAATTGCGCACTCCGTCCCAGCGGGCTTCGCCGAGCTTTTCAAGGTCGTTGATCGAGAGCTCGTCGGGCTCGGATTTCATCAGCCAGTAGGCCATTTTCGGGCTCCTGAAAAAGGCAGTGGGCAAGTTGTCGGGCAATATGATGACAAACCGACAGTCGGTTGGCGCCAAGGTTTGCGTGTTGGTTCACGTTACCGCAGAATGCCCGCTTTTAAAGCTTGACGCAGCTGCAACGGACTACATTGGAACGTTGTTGTCATCGTGTACGAGGTGCCTGAAGGGGGGCAATCGATGCAACGTAAACCGGATTTACTATGGATTTTGGTTATTTTGTTTGGTCTGGGCGTCGTGACCACCGGGTATGCGCAAAGCTTGTGGTCCAACAAGGCCGATGCGCCTGTAGAACTGTCACCCGTGCAACAGCAATTCAAGCGCTGACACGGCTTCAAGGCGCCGCTGATTCCAGTGGCGTTTCTGCGACATACCACTGCTTATCCGTGACGGTGCCAGCCAGCGGCACATCCCAACTTGCCTGTACCAATCGTTCGACCTTCTGACATTCATGGGCCAGGCCCAGCAGCGTCGGCTTGCGCCAGCTGCGGCGGCGCGCCAGGTAAGCCAGGCTGCGATCGTAAAACCCGCCGCCCATGCCCAGCCGTCCACCGGCATCGTCGAACCCCACCAACGGCAGCAGCACCAGATCCAGCGCCCACACCTTGCGTTGGCGGCTGATATTCACCCGAGGCTCCAGGATGCGAAAGCGGTTGGGCAGCAGCTTTTCCCCAGGCCTTACGCGTTGGAACACCATCTTGGTCCGTGGCCAGGCGCTGAGTACCGGCAGGTAGGTGGCCTTGCCACGACGCTGGGCGGCGCGCAGCAGCAGGCGCGGATCGATTTCACCGTCCGTCGGCAGATACAAGGAAATATGTTTGGCCCGGCGAAACAGCGGGTGCTGTGCCAGTTGCCGATACAGGCCTTGGGCGGCCTTGCGTTGCTCGCTCGGCGTGAGGGCGCGGCGGGCGTTGCGCAACATGCGTCGAAGTTGCGGACGGGAGAGCGGCGCAGGTTCGGTCATGGTTTTGGCTCATAAAACAATGCCAGTCCGAGGACTGGCATTGAGTTTGGGAATTCAGGCTCCCCGACAGAACCGCTGTCGACTTAGCCCTTGAACCCGAAAGTTCAAGGTGGAAGAAGCAGTAGGCTTTAAGGCTTTCCGTCTAGCGGACATGCACACCAGCCCAACGTGCAACTTCCAGGGTAGTGCGAATCGGCTCCGGGACATCGCCGACTGGCAAGCACGCCAGGGAGTGAGGCGAGTATACCTTAAACAGTCGCGGCAATCAGCCCTTGGGTGTGTCCGAATCGCTGGAAAGCACCAGATCAACCCGCTCGAGCAGGTCACGCACTTGCTCGCGTGTCGAGCCGCTGGCCTGCACGTCAGGGCGTTCCTGCTTATGCAGCAGGTCGTGGGTAATATTCAGTGCGGCCATCACGGCGATGCGGTCGGCGCCGATTACTTTGCCGCTGCTGCGGATTTCACGCATCTTGCCATCCAGGTAGCGGGCGGCGCTCACCAGGTTGCTGCGCTCTTCCTGGGGGCAGATGATCGAATACTCTTTATCGAGGATCTGCACGGTGACGCTATTGCTTGAACTCATGAGTCTTGCTCCAGGGCCTTCAGGCGCGAAATCATCGATTCGACCTTACGCCGGGCGATTTCGTTTTTTTCAATGAGGTGAGCGCGTTCCTCGCGCCAGGTCTTTTCCTGAGCTAATAGGAGTCCGTTTTGACTCTTTAGTTGCTCGACCCGGGTAATTAGCAATTCGAGTCTGGCCATCAGCGCTTGCAGGTCGGTGTCTTCCATTGGGTTCCACTGGATTTGTCTGATGAATGGCAACTGCAGGATAAACGATCTGACGCCCTTGATAGTCTTGGTACGTCTGCCGGTGCTAGGATACAGCGCTCCATTCTAGACATTGCGCCGTCTGGCGCCTAGCTCACCATGCCTATTCAGAACTCCCCGTACGACGCTTTTTCCAAACTGCTGAGCACCAGCGGCCACCCTTGCTCGCCTGCCGAACTGCACGGCGTGTTGCTGGGCCGCAGCTGCACCGGCGTTGGCTTTGATGCCGACAATTGGCTGGCCGACGTGGCCGAGCTGCTGGAGACCGAACCCACCGAAAACGTGCGTAATGCGCTGATCGGCCTGCAGGAAATGGTCAAAGGCGAGCTCACAGGTGATGACGTCACCGTGGTCCTGCTGCTGCCCACCGACGACGCCCCGCTCACCGAGCGTGCCGCGGCCCTGGGCCAATGGTGCCAAGGCTTCCTCCACGGTTTTGGCGTCAACGCCGGCGGCCTGGAACTGAGCACCGACGCCAAGGAAGTGTTGCAGGACTTGGCCGCCATCTCTCAGGTGCAGGATGCCCTGGAAGAATCCGAAGACGGCGAAGGCGACTACATGGAAGTGATGGAATACCTGCGCGTCGCGCCGTTGCTGCTGTTCACCGAGACCCGCAAGTCCGCTGAACCTGCTGCGCCCAAGCCGTCGCTGCACTGAAAAAGGAAGCCCGTCTGCCCATGATCCATATCCCCAGAGCGGAATACACGCGGCGCCGCAAGGCGCTGATGGCGCAGATGGAACCCAACAGCATCGCGATCCTGCCGGCCGCCGCCGTGGCGATCCGCAACCGTGATGTCGAGCATGTGTACCGCCAGGACAGCGATTTCCAGTACCTGAGCGGTTTCCCCGAGCCCTCGGCGGTGATCGTGCTGATGCCCGGTCGCCAGCACGGCGAGTACGTGCTGTTCTGTCGCGAGCGCAATGCCGAGCGCGAATTGTGGGACGGCCTGCGCGCCGGCACCGAAGGCGCAGTGCGTGACTTTGGCGCGGATGATGCCTTTCCCATCACCGATATCGACGACATCCTGCCCGGCCTGATCGAAGGCCGCGACCGGGTGTATTCGGCCATGGGCAGCAACGCGGAATTCGACCGGCACCTGATGGAGTGGATCAATGTGATCCGCTCCAAAGCGCACCTGGGCGCGCAGCCGCCCAACGAATTCGTTGCCCTGGATCATCTGCTCCACGACATGCGCCTGTATAAATCAGCGGCGGAACTGAAGGTGATGCGCGAGGCCGCGCGGATCTCCTGCGCCGCCCATGTACGCGCGATGCAGGCCAGCCGCGCCGGTTTGCACGAATTCAGCCTGGAAGCCGAGCTGGATTACGAGTTCCGTAAAGGCGGCGCTAAAATGCCGGCCTATGGCTCCATCGTCGCCGCCGGGCGCAACAGCTGCATCCTGCATTACCAGCGCAATGACGCGCTGCTCAAGGACGGTGACCTGGTGCTGATCGACGCCGGTTGCGAAATCGACTGTTACGCCAGCGACATCACTCGCACCTGGCCGGTGAATGGCAAATTTTCGCCCGAACAGAAGGCGATCTATGAAATCGTGCTGGCTTCCCAGGAAGCCGCCTTCGCCCAGATCGGCCCCGGCAAGCACTGGAACCAGGCCCATGAAGCGACCGTGCAAGTCATCACCGCCGGGTTGGTGAGACTTGGTCTGCTGCAAGGTGACGTTGATGAGCTGGTCGCCAGCGAAGCCTATAAAACCTTCTATATGCACCGCGCCGGTCACTGGCTGGGCATGGACGTGCATGATGTGGGCGACTACAAAGTGGGCGGTGAATGGCGTGTGCTGGAAGTCGGCATGGCATTGACCGTGGAGCCGGGGATCTACATCTCGCCGGACAACCTGAACGTGGCAAAGAAATGGCGTGGCATTGGCGTACGCATCGAGGACGACGTGGTGGTGACCAAGCAAGGCTGTGAAATCCTGACCGGCGGCGTGCCCAAGACCGTCGCCGAGATCGAAGCACTGATGGCGGCTGCCCGATGAGCCGGGTCAACCTGGCGATCATCGGTGGCGGCCTGGTGGGCGCCAGCCTGGCGCTGGCGTTGCAGGCCGGGGCGAAGGCGCGGGGCTGGAAAATCATGCTGATCGAACCCTTTGCACCGGGCGACAGCTACCAGCCGAGCTACGATGCGCGTTCTTCGGCGCTGTCCTTTGGTGCCCGGCAGATCTATCAGCGCCTGGGCCTGTGGCAGGATATTTCCCGCCGCGCCGAGCCGATCAAGCAAATCCACGTGTCCGACCGTGGACGTTTCTCCACCGCGCGTCTGTCTGCCCTGGAAGAGGGCGTGCCGGCCCTCGGTTATGTAGTGGAAAACGCCTGGCTGGGCCAATGCCTGTGGCAAGGCCTGGACAGGGATGTGGTCAGTTGGCGCTGCCCGGCGGAAGTCACGCGCATGGAGCCGCTGCCGGATGGCTACCGCCTCACGCTCAACGATGAAACCGTGCTGGACTGCGACCTCGCGGTGCTGGCCGACGGCGGCCGCTCCGGCCTGCGCGAACAACTGGGCATCGGCGTGAAGACCCGCCCCTATAACCAGAGCGCGTTGATCGCCAACATCACCCCGAGCGAAGCCCATAACGGCGAAGCGTTCGAGCGTTTCACCGAAGAGGGCCCGATGGCGCTGCTGCCGCTGCCGGACAACCGCTGCGCGCTGGTGTGGACGCGCATCGGCATGGACGCCCAGCGCCTGGCCAACCTGGATGAACGTAGCTTCTTGAAGGAATTGCAGGACGTGTTCGGTTACCGCCTCGGCACCCTGAAGCAAGTCGGCGCCCGTCACTTGTATCCGCTGACCTTGGTGGAAGCCGAGGAGCAAGTGCGCTCGCACCTGGCGATCCTGGGCAACGCGGCCCATAGCCTGCACCCGATTGCCGGGCAGGGCTTCAATTTGTCCCTGCGCGATGCGAATGCCTTGGCCGAAGCCTTGTTGGCCGGGCCGACGGTGCCCGGCGACCTGGCGACCTTGCAGGCCTATCGGGAGCGCCAGCGCATGGATCAAAAACTGACCGTGGGGTTTTCCGACCAGGTCACGCGCCTGTTCGGCAGTGCGCAACCGTTGGTCGCGATGGGCCGCAACATGGGCCTGCTGGGCCTGGACCTGCTGCCGCCGGCCAAACGCTGGTTCGCTCGTCAGGCCATGGGCCTGGGCACGCGTCCCGATGCGTAAGTGGCTGATCGAGCGCCTGGGCAAGGCGCGGTTGTTGCGTTGGGTCATGACCCTGTACCCGCCGTACCTGGGCGCGGGGGTCAGCGTGCAGCACATGAGCGCCGACTTTCGCCACGTCAAGGTGCGTATGGGCCTGGGCTGGTACAACCGCAATTATGTCGGCACGCAGTTCGGTGGCAGCCTGTATTCAATGGTCGACCCGTTCTACATGCTGATGCTGATGGAGAACCTGGGCCGCGACTACATCGTGTGGGACAAGGCGGCGAGTATCGACTTCATCTCGCCGGGCAAGGGCCCGGTGTTCGCCGAATTTTCCATCGACGAGGCCTTGCTCGATGAGGTGCGTCGGCAGACCGAAGGGGGCGACAAATATTTGCCTCATCTTGAGGTCCAGATCCATGACGGCTCCGGCACCTTGGTGGCGCGGGTCGACAAAACCCTTTACGTGCGGCGCAAGCCGCCAGTGAGACAGGCTTAAAAGCATGGACATGCGCGCAGATGTGCTGATTGTCGGGGCCGGAATGGTCGGAAGCGCCTTGGCGCTGGCGTTGCAGGGCAGCGGCCTGCAGGTGCTGCTGCTCGACGGCAGCCCGCTGAGTGTCGCGCCGTACGACCGCGATGGCGCCTTTGAACCACGGGTTAGCGCCTTGTCGGCCGCCAGCCAGCGCATTCTCGAACGCCTGGGCGTGTGGGACGGCATCGTGGCGCGCCGCGCCAGCCCCTACGGCCAGATGCAGGTGTGGGACGGCAGCGGCACTGGGCAGATCCACTTTTCGGCGGCCAGCGTGCATGCTGAAGTGCTGGGGCATATCGTCGAGAATCGCGTGGTTCAGGACGCCCTGCTTGAGCGCTTGCACGATTGCGATCTGGGGCTTCTGGCCAACGCACGCCTGGAGCAGATGCGCCGTTCCGGCGATGAATGGCTGCTGACCCTGGCCGATGGCCGCAAGTTACGTGCACCGCTGGTAGTGGCTGCCGATGGCGCCAACTCCGCCGTGCGCCGCCTGACCGGCACCGCGACCCGCGAATGGGATTACCTGCATAACGCCATTGTCACCAGCGTACGCAGCAGCCAGCCGCACCAGCGCACGGCATGGCAACGTTTTACCGACACCGGCCCGCTGGCCTTTTTGCCGCTGGTGCGGGACGGGCAGGAAGATTGGTGCTCGATTGTCTGGTCGACCACCCCCGCCGAGTCCGAACGCCTGATGGCGCTGGAGGACGAAAACTTCTGCCGTGAACTGGAGCGCGCCTTCGAAGGGCGGCTCGGTACGGTGCTGAGCGCCGACCCACGCGTCTGTGTACCGTTGCGCCAGCGTCACGCCAAACGCTACGTGGCCGAAGGCCTGGCGTTGATCGGCGACGCGGCTCACGTTATCCATCCCTTGGCGGGGCAGGGCGTGAATCTGGGGTTCCTCGATGCTGCGGTGCTGGCCGAAGTGCTGCTGGCCGCGACCGAGCGCGGTGAGCGCCTGGCGGATGTGAAAGTGCTGAGCCGCTACGAGCGCCGACGCATGCCGCACAACCTGGCGCTGATGGCGGCGATGGAAGGTTTCGAGCGGCTGTTCCAGGCCGACCCATTGCCGCTGCGCTGGTTGCGCAATGCAGGCCTGAAGCTGGTCGACCAGATGCCCGAAGCCAAGGCGGCGTTTGTGCGTCAGGCGCTGGGCCTTACCGGCGACCTCCCGGAACTCGCCAAGCCCTGACTTTGAAACCTGATCCCCTGTGGGAGCCGGGCTTGCCCGCGATGAGCATAGGTATCTACACAACTTTGGCTCGACGCTGAAACCCAGTGAACAGGGGCTTCTGTGGCGAGCGGGCCTTTGAAAGTTGTGTAGATACCTATGCCGCGATGAGGCCACAAGCCGCAACGTAAATGCCGGCTATGCAACATCTGGTAACGCCTCCAGCAAGCGTTACCAAATGTGAGTCCCTATCATTTGCGCTCACTTTGCAAATGAGAGACCGCACCCATGTTGGCACCCAAGCGCCTCCTGACTGCCCTGGCACTTACCCTGATCGGCAGCACCACCGTGCAGGCCGCCGACGAAGTGGTGGTCTACTCCTCACGCATCGACGAACTGATCAAGCCGGTATTCGACGCTTACACCCAAAAGACTGGCGTGCAGGTGAAGTTCATTACCGACAAGGAAGCCCCGCTGATGCAGCGCATCAAGGCCGAGGGCGAAAACGCCACCGCCGACCTGCTGCTCACGGTTGACGCCGGCAACCTCTGGCAGGCGGAGCAAATGGGCATCCTGCAGCCGTTCACCTCCGCAGTCATCGACAAGAACATCCCCCTGCAATATCGCTCCTCAAAGCATGCCTGGACCGGCTTGAGCCTGCGCGCGCGGACCATCGCCTATTCCACCGACCGGGTAAAGCCGGGCGACCTCACGACTTACGAAGCCCTGGCCGACAAGCAGTGGGAAGGCCGCCTGTGCCTGCGCACGGCGAAAAAAGTCTACAACCAGTCGCTGACCGCCACCCTGATCGAAACTCATGGCGCTGCCAGGACCGAAGAAATCGTCAAGGGTTGGGTCAACAACCTGTCCACCGACGTGTTCTCCGATGACGTGGCCGTGCTTGAAGCCATCAATGCCGGGCAGTGCGACGTGGGCATCGTCAACACCTACTACTACGGGCGCCTGCACAAGCAGAAGCCGGACCTGGCGGTGAAGCTGTTCTGGCCGAACCAGGGCGACCGTGGCGTGCACGTGAACCTGTCGGGTATCGGCCTGACCAAGCATGCGCCGCATCCGGAGGCGGCCAAGGCGCTGGTGGAATGGATGACCACGCCTGAGGCACAGAAGATCTTTGCCGATGTGAACCAGGAATTCCCGGCCAACCCGGCGGTAGCGCCCTCGGCCGAAGTGGCGACCTGGGGCAAGTTCGTGGCGGACACCTTGCCGGTGGAAGTGGCGGGCAAGCGCCAGGCTGAGGCGATTCGCTTGATGGATCGTGCGGGCTGGAACTAAGCTCGGTCTCAACAGCACAGCACATCAAATGTGGGAGCTGGCTTGCCTGCGATAGCATCACCTGGGTATCACTGATACACCGAGGTGTCTGTATCGCAGGCAGGCCAGCTCCCACACTGGGTAGCGACGGCTTCAAAATCCTTATTTTTCTGAGAGCTTTTCCTTGGCCCACCCCGCCCAACGCCGCTGGTACCTGCCGGTCTTCACCGTCGCTGCCTTGGTGCTGCTGCCGCTGAGCGTGCTGTTGCTGTCCTGGCAAACCATCGACGCGCAAATCTGGTTCCACCTGTGGGAAACCCAGATGCCGCGCCTGCTGGGCAATACCCTGACCCTGATGTTGGGCGTCGGTGCCGGTGTGACCTTATTGGGCGTCAGCCTGGCCTGGCTGACCAGCCTCTGCGAATTTCCCGGCCGGCGCTGGCTGGACTGGGCGTTGATGTTGCCGTTCGCGATTCCAGCCTACGTGCTGGCGTTTGTGTTTGTCGGCCTGCTGGACTTCGCAGGGCCCGTACAGACCTTGTTGCGTGAATGGTTCGGCACCGGCTTGAGGCTGCCCCGGGTGCGTTCCACCAGCGGCGTGATCATCGTGTTGGTGCTGGTGTTCTATCCCTACGTTTATCTATTGGCGCGCACGGCGTTCCTGGCCCAGGGCAAAGGCTTGATGGAAGCGGCACGGGTACTGGGACAATCGCCATGGCGGGCGTTCTGGCACGTGGCCCTGCCCATGGCGCGGCCGGCGATTGGTGCCGGGGTGGCCTTGGCATTGATGGAGACCTTGGCGGATTTCGGTGCGGTCTCGGTGTTCAACTTCGATACCTTTACCACCGCCATTTACAAGACCTGGTACGGCTTCTTCAGTCTGTCCAGCGCAGCCCAGTTGGCCAGCTTGCTGCTGCTGGTGGTGATGCTGGTGTTGTATGGCGAGCGACGCGCCCGGGGCGCCAGCCGACCGAGCAACGAGCGGCCGCGTGGCACAGCGCTGTACCACCTGCGCGGGTTCAAGGCGGCAGCGGCCAGCAGTTGGTGTGGGTTGGTATTCGCCTGTGCCTTCGTCATTCCGGTGCTGCAACTGGTTGCCTGGTTCTGGCAGCGCGGCCGCTTCGATCTGGATGAGCGTTATTGCGGCCTGATCATCCACACCCTGTACCTCGGCGGCATCTCAGCCTTGATCACCGTCAGCGTCGCGCTGGTACTGGCCTTCGCCAACCGCCTGGCGCCGACGCGCGCGATCCGCTCCGGCATCAGCCTGGCTAACGTGGGTTACGCCTTGCCGGGCTCGGTGCTCGCCGTGTCAATCATGCTGGCCTTCAGCTACCTGGACCGTGAACTGGTCGTGCCGCTGTCCGGCTGGCTCGGCGGTGCCGGCAAGCCCTTGCTGCTGGGCAGCCTGTCGGCGTTGGTGCTGGCGTACCTGGTGCGTTTCCTGGCGGTGGCCTATGGGCCATTGGAAAACAGCCTGGCGCGCATTCGTCCGTCCTTGCCGGAAGCTGCGCGCAGTCTGGGCGTGAGCGGTCCGCGACTGTTTTGCAAAGTGTATCTGCCGTTGCTGCTGCCTGGGACCTTGAGCGCAGCACTGCTGGTGTTTGTCGATGTGCTCAAGGAAATGCCGGCCACCTTGCTGATGCGCCCGTTCGGGTGGGACACGCTGGCGGTGCGGATCTTTGAAATGACCAGCGAAGGCGAGTGGGCACGGGCTTCTTTGCCGGCGTTGACCCTGGTGTTGGTGGGCCTGTTGCCGGTGGTCGGGCTGATCCGACGCTCCGCCAGGCCAATCGGTTAGGTGCCAGTCCTACGGCTTGCGGCTACAATGCGCGGCATTCGGTGCGGTCCGTCGTTCGGATCGAGTCGCTGGGCGTAGCTGCGGGCCTTGTTATTCAGGCGTTTGGCACGAACGGCATGCTGCGCACCTTCGCCACGCCCGGAAGGAGAAACCCATGGGACAGCGTACGCCTCTGTATGACCTGCATCTCGCCCTCGGCGCGAAAATGGTCGATTTTGGCGGTTGGGATATGCCTCTGCACTACGGCTCGCAAGTTGAAGAGCACCATCAGGTGCGACGCGACTGCGGGGTATTTGATGTATCCCATATGACCGTGATCGATGTCACCGGCCCCCAGGCCAAGGAATGGCTACAGCGCCTGCTGGCCAATGATGTCGAGCGCCTGCAAGACTGCGGCCGTGCGCTGTACAGCGCAATGCTCAATGAGAAGGGCGGCGTAGTGGACGACATGATCGTCTACCGCACCGAGGCCGCTTATCGCCTGGTGGTCAATGCCGCCACCCGCGACCAGGACATGGCCTGGATGCATGCGCAATTGGGCACCTACCAGGTGCAACTGCAGGAACGGTCCGAGTTGGCCATGTTGGCCATTCAAGGTCCCCATGCCCGGCAGAAGATCGCCGAGCTGGTCACCCAGTCCCGAGGCACGCTGATTCATCAGCTCAAACCCTTCGAAGGCCAGGCCGATGGCGATTGGTTTATCGCGCGCACGGGTTACACCGGCGAAGATGGCCTGGAGATTGTCTTGCCGGCCGACCAGGCGCCGGGGTTTTTCAACGACCTGGTGGGCGCCGGTATTTCCCCCATCGGCCTCGGCGCCCGCGATACCTTGCGCCTGGAAGCGGGTATGAACCTGTACGGCCAGGATATCCACCAGGAGGTTTCGCCCTTGGCGTCGAACATGGCCTGGAGCATCGCCTGGGAGCCTGCCGAACGTGATTTCACTGGGCGCGCTGCGCTGGAAGCGGAAAAAACGGCGGGTGTGCAATTCAAACTGGTCGGGCTGGTGCTGGAAGAACGCGGGGTTTTACGCGCTCACCAAGTGGTTCGTATCGCCAATATTGGCGAAGGGGAGATCACCAGTGGTAGTTTCTCTCCTACGCTGAGCAAATCCATTGCCCTGGCGCGTGTACCGACGGCGACCGCCGATCGGGCCGAAGTGGAAATCCGCGGCAAGTGGTACCCGGTTCGAGTGGTCAAACCGACCTTCGTGCGCCATGGAAAAACCTTGATCTAACCTATTCCCGGCAGGCCGAAGGCCGCTGGCATTACTTCTTGAGGACACAGACTATGAGCAATATCCCGGCCGAACTGCGTTTTGCCGAAAGCCACGAATGGGCTCGCCTGGAAGCTGACGGCAGCGTGACCGTCGGGATTTCCGACCATGCTCAGGAAGCGTTGGGTGATGTGGTTTTTGTTGAGTTGGCCGAAGTCGGCGCCATGTTCGAAGCTGAAGGCCAGGCTGGGGTGGTTGAGTCGGTGAAAGCGGCTTCGGATATCTACGCCCCGGTTGCAGGTGAAGTGATTGCCGTCAACGAGGAACTGAGCGGTAGCCCTGAGCTGCTGAACTCCGACCCGTACGGCGCATGGATCTTCAAGCTCAAGCCAAGCAACCCGGCTGACCTGGACAAACTGCTGGATGCCGCCGGCTACAAAGCCGCCATCGGCGAGTAAACGCATGCCCCCATGTGGGAGCGAGCAAGCCCGCTCCCACATGGGATTGTATAAGCTGTGAGTGCCTAGTTCGCTTTCAGTACCGCTTTTACTGCCGCAACCGCCCGTTCGACATCCGCCTCTGTCATTGCCGTAAACATCGGCAACGACACGATCAAGCGTCCAACCTGTTCCGCTATTGGAAACATACCCTCCTTGAACCCCTGCGCCCGATACAGGCTCAGCAGGTGAATCGGCGGATAGTGATAGCCAATGCCGACGCCGTGGGCCTGCATCTGCTCCATGAAGGTGGCGCGCGCCGGCAGACCGTCCTGACGCTCCGGCAGCACCAGTTGGAACAGGTGCCAGTTGCTGTTTTCGAAGTCGGCTGGTGGGAGTTGCGCGCCGTACTTTTCTTCAAAGTCACTGCCAAAGCACTTGAAGTAGTGCTGCGCCAGGTGTTGGCGGTGAGCAGTGATCTTGTCGATATGGGCAAACTGCCCCAGGCCGATGGCTGCCGCGATATCGGTCATGTTGAACTTGCCGCCCAGCACATCCACGTCCAGGCCGTCGAAGCCGTTGCGGGTAACGCCCTGCAGACGGTACTTTTCTGCCAGTCGTGCTTCTTCGGCGTTGTTCAATACCAGGCAACCGCCTTCGGAAGAGGTGATGTTCTTGTTGGCCTGGAAACTGAACGACACAAAATCCCCGGTGGCGCCAATTCGCTCGCCATCCCAGCTCGAACCCAGCGCCTGGGCGGCGTCCTCGATAATGCGCAGGTTGTACTTGTTCGCCAGTGCGTAGAGCATAGGCATATCCAATGGCAGGCCGGCCAGGTACACCGGGATGATTGCCTTGGTGCGCGGGGTAATTGCCGCCTCCACCTGGCCCAGGTCGATATTGCGGGTCACAGGGTCGATATCGGCAAACACCGGTGTGGCGCCGACTTCCAGAATCACATTGGCTGTGGCAACCCAGGAGATCGGGGTGGTGATCACTTCATCGCCCGGCCCGATACCGGCTATGCGCAAGGCAATCTCCATGGTGCAGGTGCCCGAGTTGAACGTACGCACCGGCCGGCCGCCAAAATACTCCGACAACTGAGCCTCGAAAGCCTGCACTTTTGGCCCGCTGGTAATCCAGCCCGAACGCAATACATCGCCGACCGCCGAAATGGTGGTTTCATCAATGGTGGGCTTGGAAAACGGCAGGAAGGGCTGTTGGCTCATGACGATGAAGGCATCCGTTTCAGATAAGCGATGAATTGGCAGGTATCAGTACCGGCATGGTTGCACGGCTTGGCTGAATATAGCCTGTCATGCGTAAATGAATTGTCACGTTGCGGGTAAAAACCGAGCATAAAAAATGCCGCTTCAGCAGCGGCATTTTTCAGAGCGGTGGATTCACTCGGTAACGGAATTTTTTGCGAGGATGGCGTTGGCCAGTTCCATGTCCGTGGCCTGCAGCCCAGGATTGTCGGCGCGGACTTTCTGCATGGCAGCTTCAAGGTATGGGCCACGGATGCCGCCGTCGCTGGCGACAAAGCTGCCGGCGTCGTCTTGTGCGGCGACCACCAGCTTGTGGTCCTTGAAGGTCAGGTACGTCGAGCCGGTGGTGGCGCCTGACGAGATGACATTGCGCCAGAAACTGTCGGCCATGGCTGAGCCGACAGGGAGGGAAAGCACAGCGAGGGTTGCGACAGCATATTTGAGACGCATGATGGGTGACTCCGGGTGGGTTATCTGTACTTTATGATTGTAGATAGCCTAGGCGAGTTCCATCACTGACTAAACAGTTTCAACCTTTAACACCACGCCTTCCTGGCTAACCACCCGCACTTGAGTGCCCACAGGGCTGTCCGGGCCGGTCACCATCCACACACCATCGCCGACCTTTACCTTGCCCCTACCGTCCACTATCGCCTGATGCACCACGAAGGTTCGGCCGATGAGCTCCGAGCCACGCTCGTTCAGCCCCGGCTGGTCGCTGGCCTTGGCGCTGCTGCGCTGGCGCTTCCACCAATACACCGCGGTGACAATCGACAACACGGCAAACAGCAGCAATTGCCACTCCAGCCCCAGGGGCGGTACCAGAAACTTGATCACGCCCACGGCCGCCGCTGCGATACCCATCCACAGCAGGTAGCCACCGGCACCGAACACTTCCAGTATCAGCAGTACCGTGCCCAGCGCGAGCCAATCCCAAAACGACAGATGCTGCAGGAAATCCCACATGGCGCTGGCCTCAGCCTTTCTTGTTGTCGAACGTAGCCTTGACGATCTCGCCGATACCGCCGACCGCACCGATCACCTGGCTGGCCTCCAGCGGCATCAGGATGACCTTGCTGTTGTTGGCCGATGCCAGCTTGCCCAGGGCGTCGATGTATTTTTGCGCGACGAAGTAGTTGATGGCCTGCACGTTACCGGTGGCGATCGCTTCGGAAACGACTTGGGTTGCTCGAGCCTCGGCTTCAGCCTGGCGCTCGCGGGCTTCAGACTCCAGGAACGCCGCTTGGCGCCCACCTTCGGCCTCGAGAATCTGTGCTTGCTTCTTGCCTTCAGCGGTCAGGATCGCCGACGCCCGCAGGCCTTCGGCCTCCAGGATCTGGGCACGCTTGATCCGCTCGGCTTTCATCTGGCCGGACATGGCGGCCATCAGGTCGGCGGGCGGGCTGATGTCCTTGATTTCGATACGGGTGATCTTGATGCCCCAAGGCGCGGTGGCTTCGTCCACGGTCCTCAGCAGCTTTTCGTTGATACCGTCGCGTTGGCTGAGCATGGCATCCAGTTCCATGGAGCCGAGCACGGTACGGATATTGGTTTGCAGCAAGTTGCGGATGGCGTGCTCGAGGTTGTTGACCTCGTAGGCGGCCTGGGCGGTATTGACCACCTGGAAGAAGCACACGGCGTCGATCTGCACGGTGGCGTTGTCCGCGGTGATGACTTCCTGGGGCGGGATATCCAGTACGCTTTCCATCACGTTGATCTTGCGACCGATGCGGTCCATGACCGGAATGATGATGTTCAGGCCAGGCTTGAGGGTGTTGGTGTAGCGACCGAAGCGCTCGACCGTCCACTGGTAACCCTGTGGGACGACCTTGAAACCCATGAAGAGAATGGCGATAGCCAAACCCACGAAAAGAAGCAGTACGGTTCCGATCTGCATAGCGATTCCCTATCTGGAGATGTCAGTAAAACGACGTTCGGCCGATTGTAACGGCGTTGCCACCGATAAGAACGTTTTCACCGTGTAACAAACAAAGGATTTGTTACTGAATCCCCAGGGGTCACCCGCAGCACTTCCGCCACCGTGGTCAGCCCCGCTTCGACTTTTTGCAGGCCGGCCATGCGCAGGCTGCACATGCCTTGGGCCACCGCGGCCTGGCGCAGGGCCTGCACGTCGGCGCCGGGCGTGATCAGCGCTTTGAGTGCTTCGTTCAATACCATGATTTCGTAAACGCCGGCTCGTCCCCGATAACCACTGTTTCGACATTCAACGCACCCGACAGCCTCGTGGGCCTCACCCCGTGCGCGCTTGCAGTGCGGGCACAGCACCCGCACCAACCGTTGCGCCATGACGCCCAGTAACGTGGCCTTGATCAAATAATGAGCAATGCCCAGCTCCTGCAGGCGGCTGATGGCGCTGGGGGCATCGTTGGTGTGCAGGGTCGACAGCACCAGGTGCCCGGTCAATGCGGCCTGGATCGCCATTTCGGCGGTCTCCTGGTCGCGGATCTCGCCGATCATGATGATGTCCGGATCCTGGCGCAGCAGGGCGCGGATGCCGCTGGCAAAGGTCAGGTCGATATTGTGCTGCACCTGCATCTGGTTGAATGCCGGCTCGACCATCTCGATCGGGTCTTCCACGGTGCACAGGTTGACCTCCCGGGTCGCCAGTTGCCTGAGCGTGGTGTAGAGCGTGCTGGTCTTGCCGGAGCCGGTCGGGCCGGTGACCAGGATGATGCCGTTGGCCTGGCCCGTCATGGCGTGCCAGCGGTGTTGGTCATCAACGGACAGGCCCAGTTGGTCAAAGCCCTTGAGCAGCACCTGTGGATCGAAAATCCGCATCACCAGTTTTTCGCCAAATGCGGTGGGCAGGGTGCAAAGGCGCAGCTCGACTTCCACCCCTGCCGGGCTTTTGGTCTTGACCCGGCCATCCTGGGGCCTGCGTTTCTCCGCGACATTCATGCGGCCCAGGCTTTTCAGGCGGCTGACTACAGCCATCGTGACCTGAGGTGGAAACTGATAGACGTCATGCAGCAGTCCATCGATGCGAAAGCGCACACGGCCCTGCTCTCGGCACGGCTCAATGTGGATGTCACTGGCGCGCTGGGCGAAGGCGTATTGCAACAGCCAGTCGACGATATTGACGATATGCGCGTCGTTGGCATCCGGCTCCTGGTCGCTGGCGCCGAGGTTGAGCAACTCGACATTGCCAGGCGTCGCGACCTTTTGATCGGCACCGCTGACGGATTTGGCCAGTCGGTAAAACTCGCCGATACAGCGTGTTATGTCCTGGGGGTTGGCGACCACGCGCTTGATCGAACGCTTGAGCACCTGCGCCAACCCGGCCTCCCAACAGGTGATGTGGGGCTGGGCGCTGGCGACGGTGACGGTCTGCGCATCCACCGCCACCGCCAGAATGGCATGGCGTTGGGCGAATGCGTGGGACATCAACGGCACCACCGTCGCGACGTCGATCTTCAATGGGTCGATACGCAGGTAGGGTTGCCCGGCATGCCGGGCAAGCCATTCGGTCAGGGTTTCCAGGTCGGGCCCAAGGGCGGCGATGCGTTCCAGGGGGTGCTGGGTATTGCTGGCCGGCAGCGCCGACAAGCGCTGCGCGAGTTCGGGGGTGATGAGTTTCCCGTCGACCAGGGCCGGTAGCAGTTGATGCAGTTTCAAGCGTTGATCAGCGGGCATTTAAGGTGTTCCTGGGTGGCAGTGGGCGTAAATCCCAGACTAGCCAACCCCTGAATATCCTCCTCCCAGCGTGTATTGCAGGTTTTTACCGAACGATTGCCACCACTGTTTGCCAGTATTGCGCGGGCCTTGTGGGAGTGGCCTTGCTCGCGAAAGCGGTCTATCCGTCACAGATGTCCCGACTGACACGACACTTTCGCGAGCAAGCCCGCTCCCACACTTTGATCGAAGTGCCCTTTGGATTACAGACGCAGCAGGGTCTTCCAGGCACGGTTCTGATACACCGCAATCGCCTGGTGCATCCGCGCATCCAGCGCCTCATCGGTGATCGGCTGGTTGGCCAGGAGCGCCAACTTGTTCAGCTCGCCGTAGAGGCGGTCCAGTTCCGGAATGTCGACCACCTGACGCGCATGATGCAGCCATGCCTGGATGCGTTCGATGCGCGGCAGTTGCTCGGCCAGATCTTCGGGCTGTTGCTGGTAGCGCGGCAGTTGCAGGGCGACAGCATCGTCGGCCAGCAGGCGCGGCAGCCAATTGGTGATTTGTGCGGCGCCCTGTCGGTTGCCGCGCACAGTGCGCTCGGCGGTCCAGGTACGTGCCAGCAGCCAGCGCGACGCGGTCAGTGAGAACAGGCCCCAGCGCACGTCGTCCAGTTCTTCGACGAACTGTTCCGGCGCGGCTTTGCGAATGTCTTCGTCATCGTCACCGGCTTGTACCAGTGGGCGCCAGTCTTCGAGCAGAGCATCGAGGGCGCTGCGCAGTTCGCTGGTGGACTGTCGCGGTGCCGCCTGGCCGAGGCTGCCGATCAGGGCGCGCAGTTCGCCGAGGGTGTCGACCCAGTCTTGCAGCAGACGCCAGTGGCCATTGAAACGGTATTGCTCGGCCAGGCGCTGGCTGCTGCCCAGCAGGTGCCACATGATCGCAGCGAAGGCATCGTCCAGCGGCATCTCGGCATGGATCTGCGGCGCCGGCAGGCTCAGCGAGTAGCTGTCGGCGTCATACAGGCGATAGCCGCGCTCGGCCTTGCTGATATCGCAAGGCATCAGGGCCAGGGTCGCGGCCAGTTCGGCGGCCAGTTCCAGCAGGGCAGCCGGCTCGCCTTCGCGCAGTTCCAGTTCCAGCTCGCAGATTTCTTCTTTCTGCTTGCCGACCACCACGTGGCCCAGGTCCAGGGCGGCTTCGATCACCACCTTGGCCTTGCCACGGCCCCAGGCGATTTCGGCGCGTTCACGCACGAAGTCGGTGGTGAAGATCGGCTTGAGGGTCTTTTTGTCCAGCTCGGCCAGTTGCTCGGGCCAGCATTCGCCGTCGAGTTTCTTCACGTCGAGCTTGGCTTTGGGCAGGTCCCAGTTGTATTCGTTGCGTTCTGACAAACCGGCGACGCTCTGGCCACGAGTCTTGAGGGTCTGGATGATATCGTCACCGTCCTTGCGCAGGCGCAGGGCGACTTTGGCCTGGGCCAGGTCACGCTCGGGAGTGTCGAAATACTGGTTCATCAACTCACGGCGTTCCCAGCCACTTTTGTTGCGTTTTTTCAGTAGCGGGTGCTCACGCAGCGCGGCGAGTGTTTCGCGGCTGACGCGCAGCTTTATTTCGGTTTCTTTATGCATGGCCGGAAAATCCAGGATCGGGAGCGCAGCCGGGGAAAAGTGTGGCTGCCAAGGTCGTGCAGTGTACAGGACTGAACCCTGCAACGCGCCGCAACGGTTTATTGTGGTGTGCAGATGGTTCTATAGTGGGCCTCATCCGGGAACCTGGGAGACCGCGCATGCCGTTACCGTCTATGCAAGAGCAGTTCGCCGCACTGATTGCCGCGCCGTCGGTCAGTTGCACCCAAGCGTCTCTCGACCAGAGCAACCGCCCCGTCATCGACTTGCTCGCCGGTTGGTTGGGGGACCTGGGGTTCGCCATCGACATCCAGCAGGTCAGCCCCGGCAAGTTCAACCTGCTCGCCAGTTTCGGCAGTGGGCCCGGTGGGTTGGTGCTGGCCGGTCATAGCGATACGGTCCCTTACGACGCCGCGCTGTGGAAAACCGACCCGCTCAAGCTGACGGAAGTCGACGGCCGCTGGGTAGGACTGGGCAGCTGTGACATGAAGGGTTTTTTCGCATTGGTCATTGAAGCCGTGCTGCCGCTGCTGGACCAGCCATTCAAGCAGCCGCTGCTGATTCTCGCGACCTGCGATGAAGAAAGCTCCATGGCCGGCGCCCGCGCGTTGGCCGACGCTGGGCGCCCGCTGGGCCGCGCTGCCGTGATTGGCGAGCCGACCGGACTCAAGCCGATTCGCCTGCACAAAGGCGTGATGATGGAGCGCATCGACATCCTTGGCCAGAGTGGCCATTCGTCGGACCCGCGCCTGGGTCACAGCGCCCTCGAAGCCATGCACGACGCCATCGGCGAACTGCGCGGCCTGCGTCTGGCCTGGCAGCGCGAGTACCGCAACCCGCAATTCAGCGTGCCGCAGCCGACCCTGAATTTCGGCTGCATCCATGGCGGTGACAATCCCAACCGCATCTGTGGCCAGTGCTCCCTCGAGTTCGACCTGCGCCCCCTGCCGGGCATGGACCCCGAGGTGTTGCGCGCGGCCATCCGGCAGAAGCTCGTGCCCTTGGCCGAGCGTCATCAGGTCAAGATTGATTACGCGCCGTTGTTCCCCGAAGTGCCGCCGTTCGAGCAGGCGGAAGATGCCGAGCTGGTGCGGGTGGCGGAACGTTTGTCCGGCCATCGTGCCGAAGCAGTAGCGTTCGGCACCGAAGCGCCTTATCTTCAGCGCCTTGGGTGTGAAACCCTGGTACTCGGCCCTGGCGACATCGCCTGTGCGCACCAGCCGGGCGAGTACCTCGAAATGTCACGCTTGACGCCTACAGTGCGTCTATTGCGTGAACTGATCGAACATTACTGCCTGAAACCCGCATAAATTAACCCCTGCCTGTTCGTACATAAAAGGAGAGTGAGCGTGTCGCCAAGCCTGTTCCGACGATAACCATCAGCCCGCCGTGCGCTTTCACGATTCATCCTTTTTCGGCTGCTTTTTATTACAGGCCCAGGTTCTATGCCCGACTACGTTAATTGGCTTCGTCACGCGTCCCCTTACATCAACGCCCATCGCGACTGCACCTTTGTCGTCATGCTGCCTGGCGACGGTGTGGAACACCCCAACTTCGGCAACATCGTCCACGACCTGGTGCTGCTCCACAGCCTCGGCGTGCGGCTTGTACTGGTGCACGGTTCGCGCCCGCAAATCGAAGTGCGCCTCGAGGCGCGCGGCCTCACTCCGACTTACCACGAAGGCATGCGCATCACCGATGCGGCGACGCTGGAGTGTGTGATCGACGCGGTCGGCCACCTGCGTATCGCCATTGAGGCGCGCCTGTCGATGGACATGGCCTCGTCGCCGATGCAGGGTTCGCGCCTGCGCGTGACCAGCGGCAACTTCGTGACCGCACGGCCCATCGGTGTATTGGACGGCGTGGACTACCACCACACCGGCGAAGTGCGCCGGGTAGACCGTAAGGGCATCAACCGTCTGCTGGATGAGCGTTCCATCGTTTTGCTGTCACCGCTGGGCTACTCGCCCACGGGTGAGATCTTCAACCTGGCCTGCGAAGACGTCGCCACGCGCGCCGCCATCGACCTGGGCGCCGACAAATTGCTGCTGTTCGGCGCTGATCTTGGCCTGATCGACGAAAACGGGCGCCTGGTGCGCGAACTGCGTCCGCAACAAGTACCGGCACACCTGCAACGCTTGGGCAGCAACTATCAGGCCGAATTGCTCGACGCCGCCGCGCAGGCTTGCCGGGGTGGAGTAGGGCGCAGTCATATCGTGAGCTACGCCGAAGACGGCGCCTTGCTCACCGAGCTGTTTACCCGTGACGGCGGCGGCACGCTGGTGGCCCAGGAACAATTCGAACTGGTGCGCGAAGCGGCGATCGAGGACGTGGGCGGCTTGCTCGACCTGATCAGCCCGCTGGAAGAGCAGGGCATCCTGGTGCGCCGCTCACGGGAAGTGTTGGAGCGTGAGATCGAGCAATTCAGCGTGGTGGAGCGCGAAGGCATGATCATCGCGTGTGCGGCGCTGTATCAGATCGCGGATTCGGACGCGGGTGAGCTGGCGTGCCTGGCGGTGAACCCGGAGTACCGGCACGGCGCTCGTGGTGATGTGTTGCTCGAACGTATCCAGACCCGTGCCCGGGCGCAGGGTTTGAAGACCTTGTTCGTGCTCACCACCCGCACCGCCCACTGGTTCCGTGAGCGTGGGTTCGAGCCGAGCAGTGTGGATCGTCTGCCATCGGCGCGGGCGTCGCTGTACAACTACCAGCGTAATTCGAAGATTTTCGAAAAGGCCCTCTAAGGGCCCAGGCCTGGCCTGTGTGGGAGCTGGCTTGCCGGCGATAGCGTCATCTCGGTCGAACTGAAAAACCGAGGCGTCTGCATCGCAGGCAAGCCAGCTCCCACAGGGAGTCGCATTTATTCCGCGATTTTCGGCCCAAGGCTTCCCACCCATGCTTCAGAACTATTGATCCAGGCCGATACGATGGGCAGGGCGGGAGAGGATTCGGCCTGCTGCTGTTGAACTGGGCGGCTTTGACACCAAAAGAAACTATTAGTGACATAAAAACTGTAACAAATTGACGGGAGGATATGTGTTTCGCGATGATGCGTCGCCTTCCGGACCTTGGGTGATGTACGCAGCACCGCCACACTGGGCGACTCAAAAAATAAAAAATACCTTTTAGGAATTAGCTTTTGGCGTGGTTCGTCTAGGCTGACGGACTTGCGTCATAAAAATCCTTATTCCTAAAGGGTATGAAAAAGAAATAAACAATTCTTTTTGGGTGTATGAAAAACTCATTACCCTGCAGGGACCAAATCAACTGGGGTTAGACGAAGGTAGTAGACACACAAGGTTACGATTGACTTGGTAGTCACTATCCGGTGCTAATCGCGCATCTGTGGATCGAGGGCGTCAGACCCGAGACCAAAGAAATACAAAAATTAGAAACGAGAGGAGCGGTACATGAATAAGTCCACCTTGGCTTTGGCTGTAGCTTTGGGCGCAATCGCCCAGCAAGCAGGCGCTGCCGGTTTTATCGAAGATAGCAAGGCGACACTGGGGCTGCGTAACTTCTACATCAACACGGATAACCGTGACGACGCTACCAAAGCGGCCGGCGCGCAGAACAAGCAAGAAGAATGGGGCCAAGCCTTCGACCTGCGTTTCATCTCGGGTTACACCCAAGGTACTGTGGGCTTCGGTATTGACGCTATCGGCCTGCTGGGCGTGCGTCTGGATTCGGGCGGCGGCACCAACGGCGCTAGCGGCAAGACTGCTACCAACTACGGTTCTTACGGTGGCACGGTTTTCCCGAGCAAATCCAACGGCGAAGCTGTTGATAACTACTCCAGCCTGGGCCTGACCGCCAAAGCCAAGATTTCCCAGACCGAACTGAAATTGGGCACGTTGCAACCTAAGTTGCCCGTTATCGTGACCAACGACGGCCGTCTCCTACCGCAGACTTTCCAAGGTGGCCAGATCACTTCGGGCGACATCAAGGACCTGACGCTGGTTGCCGGTCAGATCGAAAAGGCCAAGGGTCGTAACTCCAGCAACGTTGAAAACCTGTCCATCGCGGGTGCCAACGGGCGTACTGCCTCTGGTCGCGACAGCAACAAGTTCTACTATGCTGGCGGTGACTACAAAATCACCAAAGACCTGACTGCCCAGTATTACTACGGCAATCTGGATCAGTTCTACAAGCAACACTTCCTGGGCCTGCTGCACAACTGGGCCATCGGTCCTGGCGTGTTGAAAACCGACTTGCGTTACTTCAACAGCCGCTCTGATGGTAACAACAGTAACGATGCCAACTACTTCACCAGCGGTGACTACGGCACTAACGCCGCGGGTAACAACATCACCAAAGGTAAAGTCGACAACAACCTGTACAGCGGCCTGTTCCTGTATTCGGTGGCAGGTCACACTTTCGGTGGTGGTTACCAGGTCAGCAATGGCGACAGTGACTTCCCGTTCTTGAACCAGGGCGATGGGGCGTCGGCTTACCTGACCACTGACTCGCAGATCTCCAAGTTTGCCCGTGCTGGTGAACGTACCTGGCAGGCTCGCTACGCCTACGACTTCGCCAAGATTGGCGTACCCGGCCTGACCGCTGGCGTCGTTTACCTGCGTGGCGACAACGTCGATACCCGCGGTGCCGTCGGTGCTACCACACCACAACGGACTGTGAACTCCAATGGCGCGAACGAGTGGGAGCGTGACATCACCGTTGCCTACGTCGTACCAGAAGGTCCACTGAAGAACGTTGGTGTTGCTTGGAAAAACGCAGTGTGGCGCAACGACATTGCTGGCCAGCGCAATCAGGACGAAAACCGTCTGATCGTCAGCTACTCGCTGCCACTGTTCTAGTAGCGTGATGCGGTTGTAACTGTATAAAACCTTGCCCGGTGCAACACCGGGCAAGGTGTCTTGCCTTCAAGTCGGGCTAAACCCCCGTAAGCCCTTCCCGAACCCCTCTGTGTACAGCGTCTCAAGGCCTTCTCAAACCTTGAAACCGATGGTGCGCCGCGCCTTTGCCTGCGTCCAATGAACAGATCTTTAATATTCGTTTATCGTCTAGATAAATCGATATTTATTCTTTTTAAATAATCCCCGTTGCATGCACAGTGGGCTCCATAAGCACTCATCAGGAGCCACACCATGAGCCTAAGACTGGGCGATATCGCCCCCGACTTCGAACAGGATTCCAGCGCCGGCAAGATTCGTTTCCACGAATGGCTGGGCGATAGCTGGGGTGTGTTGTTTTCCCACCCGGCAGACTTCACCCCGGTGTGCACCACCGAGCTTGGCTTCACCGCCAAGCTCAAGGACGAGTTCGCCAAGCGTGGCGTCAAGGCCATCGCGCTGTCAGTCGACCCGGTGGACTCGCACCACAAGTGGATCGAAGACATCAATGAAACCCAGCATACGGTGGTCAACTTCCCGATCCTGGCGGATGCCGACCGCAAGGTGTCCGACCTGTACGACCTGATCCACCCGAACGCCAGTGACACCCTCACCGTACGCTCCCTGTTCGTGATCGACCCGAACAAGAAGATCCGCCTGACCATCACCTATCCGGCCAGCACGGGCCGCAACTTCCACGAGATCCTGCGGGTGATCGATTCGTTGCAGCTGACCGACAACCACAAGGTCGCCACCCCCGCCAACTGGCAGGACGGCGATGAAGTGGTGATCGTGCCGTCGCTCAAGGATGAGGACGAGATCAAGCGACGCTTTCCGAAGGGGTATCGCGCCGTGAAGCCGTACCTGCGCCTCACCCCACAACCCAACCGTTAACACAGAACCCCTGTGGGAGCGGGCTTGTTCGCGAATGCGGTGGGCCAGTCGATACAGTTGTGACTGACCCAACGCATTCGCGAGCAAGCCCGCTCCCACAGGTTTGACCGCATTTCAATTCTCACAAAGCAGGGGTTTTCAGGCCGTTTTGACGGCCTTTTTTTTCGCCCGATGATTCACAGAACTTATATGCATTTAAAGAATAACCAAATGAAAAAATAAGATTTATAGATATATAAATCTGCTGATATGGTCTGTTCCATCTTGGCGCCATCGCCACACAGCGAACCGCCGACACCCGCTCAAGGAATTCCTGCATGTTGGTCGTAACACTTGGAGGCAGTCCCAGTCAGCGTTCCCGCTCCGGGGTGCTGCTGGAAAAAACCCGTCAGTGGTTGCAAGACAAAGGCGTAGAAGTGGTGAGTTACCAGATACGCGACTTTCCGGCTGAAGACCTGTTGCACGCGCGCTTCGACAGCCCCAAGGTCGTCGACCTGCTGCAACAGGTGGCGAACGCCGACGGCCTGGTGATCGCCACGCCGGTGTACAAGGCTTCGTTTTCCGGCGCACTGAAGACCGTGCTCGACCTGCTGCCCGAACGCGCCCTGGCCCACAAGATCGTGTTGCCGATGGCGACCGGTGGCAGCATCGCCCACATGCTGGCGGTGGACTACGCCTTGAAGCCGGTTCTGTCGGCGCTGAAAGCCCAGGAATTGCTCTACGGTATTTTTGCCGAAGACAGCCAGATCGCCTATGGCGAAGGCAGCGTCCAGGCGCAGCTGGTCCCGGTGCTCGAGCAGCGTTTGCACGAGGCATTGGAAACGCTCTACAGCGCCATGGCCCGCCGCCCGCAACCGCTGGACCCGAATGTGTTGAATGACCGTTTATTGACTGCTCGCTGGAGCATTTAAGCCTTACCCCGAAACCTGGAAAAACCCTCACCTTACTCAGCCGCCAACGGCCAAGCAGGTGCAGCCAAAACCCTCATCGCATTTTTGGAGAGAGCGCCATGCGCACTGTCATCTTGCGTCGTGGTCTGGTCGCACTGTTTGCTGCGGCTGTGTCCTTTGGCGCCATTGTTCAAGCTCAAGCGGCCGAGACCTTGCGTATCGGTTATCAGAAGTACGGCACGCTGGTGCTGCTCAAGGCCAAGGGCACCCTGGAAGAACGCCTGGCCGCGCAGGGCGTGAACGTGCAATGGACCGAATTTCCTGGCGGCCCGCAATTGCTCGAAGGCCTGAACGTCGGCTCCATCGACTTTGGCGTGACCGGCGAAACGCCGCCGGTCTTCGCCCAGGCGGCCGGTGCCGACCTGCTCTACGTCGCCTACGAGCCACCCGCGCCCACCAGCGAGGCGATCCTGGTGCCCAAGGATTCTCCGATCAAGTCCGTGGCCGAGCTCAAGGGCAAGAAAGTCGTGCTCAATAAAGGCTCCAACGTGCACTACCTGCTGGTGCGTGCGCTGGAAGACGCCGGCCTCAAATACACCGACGTGCAGACCGTGTTCCTGCCGCCCGCCGATGCGCGTGCCGCGTTCGAGCGTGGCAGCGTCGACGCCTGGGTCATCTGGGACCCGTACCAGGCTGCCGCCGAGAAACAACTGCAAGCGCGCACCCTGCGCGATGGCACGGGCATCGCCGATAACCATCAGTTCTACCTGGCAACCAAACCCTATGCGCAGCAGCACCCCGAAGTCATCCAGGCGCTGGTGGAAGAAGTGCGCGCCGTGGGCGAATGGGCCAAGGCCAACCCCGAACAAGTCACCGCGCAGGTAGCGCCGCTGCTGGGGCTGCCCGCCGATGTCACCTTGACCTCAATGAAGCGCCAAGGCTTCGGTGCGGTGTTCCTGACTCCGGAAGTGGTGGCCGCCCAGCAGAAAATCGCCGACACCTTCTACCAACTCAAATTGATCCCCAAGCCCTTGAGCATCAAGGACGTGATCTGGACACCGCCCGCCGCCGCCGTGGCTAAAGCGCCGTAATCCGACTTTTTCAGGAGACAACTCCATGAGCCTCAATATTTTCTGGTTCCTGCCTACTCACGGCGACGGCCATTACCTCGGCACCGCCGAAGGCGCTCGCGCCGTCGATCACGGTTACCTGCAGCAAGTGGCCCAGGCCGCCGACCGCCTGGGTTTCGGCGGGGTGCTGATCCCTACCGGGCGCTCCTGCGAAGACTCGTGGCTGGTGGCTGCGTCGCTGATCCCGGTGACCCAGCGTTTGAAATTCCTCGTCGCGCTGCGCCCCGGGATCATTTCCCCTACGGTGGCCGCGCGCCAGGCCGCGACCCTGGACCGGTTGTCCGGCGGCCGTGCGCTGTTCAACCTGGTCACCGGCGGCGACCCGGAAGAGTTGGCCGGCGACGGTTTGTTCCTCAACCATGAAGAACGCTACCAGGCCTCGGTGGAGTTCACCCGCATCTGGCGCCGCGTGCTCGAAGGCGAAACCGTGGACTACGACGGCGAGCACATCAGCGTCAAAGGCGCCAAGCTGCTCTACCCGCCGATCCAGCAACCGCGTCCGCCGCTCTACTTCGGCGGTTCCTCCGAAGCGGCCCAGGACCTGGCCGCCGAACAGGTTGAGATGGTGCTGACCTGGGGCGAGCCACCGGCCGCCGTCGCGGAAAAAATCGCCCAGGTGCGGGCCAAAGCCGCGAAGCTTGGGCGCACGGTGCGCTTCGGTATTCGCCTGCATGTGATCGTGCGCGAAACCAACGCCGAAGCCTGGCAAGCCGCCGACAAGCTGATCTCCCATGTGGACGATGAGACCATCGCCCGCGCCCAGGCGTCGTTGTCGCGCTTTGACTCGGTGGGCCAGCAACGCATGGCCGCCCTGCATGGCGGTAACCGCGACAACCTGGAAGTCAGCCCCAACCTGTGGGCCGGTGTCGGCCTGGTGCGCGGCGGTGCGGGTACCGCGCTGGTAGGCGATGGCCCAACCGTAGCGGCACGGGTCAATGAGTACGCGGCGCTGGGCATCGACACGTTTATTTTCTCCGGTTATCCACACCTGGAAGAGTCGTATCGGGTCGCCGAGCTGCTGTTCCCACACCTGGATGTCGAACGTCCCGAGTTGCCAAAGGGCGCTGGGTATGTGAGCCCGTTCGGCGAGATGGTGGCCAACGATATCCTTCCAAAAGCTGCGTCGCAGAGCTGAGGCAGCGCCATGAATGTTGAAAAACTAACCCATCGTGTGGCGCCCTGGGTCCTGCCGATTCTGCTGCTGGCGGTGTGGCAGTTGTCGGTGTCGGCGGGCTGGTTGTCGACACGCATCCTGCCGGCACCCAGTGCGGTGATTGAAGCGGGCGTCAACCTGATAGCCAGCGGTGAGATCTGGACGCACCTGGCCATCAGCGGCTGGCGCGCGGGCCTGGGTTTTGTGATCGGCGGCAGCATTGGCCTGGCCTTGGGTTTTATCACCGGCCTGTCGACGTGGGGCGAACGCCTGCTGGACAGCTCGGTGCAGATGATCCGCAACGTGCCGCACCTGGCGCTGATTCCCTTGGTGATCCTGTGGTTCGGCATCGACGAGACGGCGAAGATTTTCCTGGTCGCGCTCGGCACGCTGTTCCCGATTTACTTGAATACCTACCACGGCATCCGCAACGTCGACCCGGCGCTGGTGGAAATGTCGCGCAGTTATGGCTTGTCCGGCTTCAGCCTGTTCTGGCAAGTGATCCTGCCGGGCGCGCTGCCGTCGATCCTGGTGGGCGTGCGGTTTGCCCTGGGTTTCATGTGGCTGACGCTGATCGTGGCGGAAACCATCTCCGCCAGCTCGGGCATCGGTTACCTGGCGATGAACGCGCGTGAATTCCTGCAAACCGACGTGGTGGTGCTGGCCATTGTGATGTACGCCATCCTCGGCAAGCTCGCCGACCTGGCGGCGCGCGGCCTGGAACGTGTGTGGCTGCGCTGGCATCCGGCTTATCAAGGCAACAAAGGAGGTGCGGCATGACAGCTCAACAACCCCCGCGCCTGCTCAAGGGCATTCCCCTGGCGGTCCGCAAACTGCGCAAGGCCTTTGGCGCGCGCAAAGTGCTCAAGGACATCGACCTGCACATCCCTGCCGGCCAATTCGTGGCGGTGGTCGGGCGCAGCGGCTGCGGCAAAAGTACCTTGCTGCGCCTGCTGGCCGGCCTGGACAAAGCCAGCGGCGGTGAGCTGCTGGCCGGTTCCGCGCCGCTGGCCGAGGCGATCGCCGACACGCGGCTGATGTTCCAGGAGGCGCGCCTGCTGCCGTGGAAAAAGATCATCGATAACGTCGGCCTGGGCCTTAAAGGCAACTGGCGGCCTAAAGCCCTGGACGCCCTGGAAGCGGTCGGCCTGGCCGAGCGGGCCAATGAGTGGCCGGCGGCGCTGTCCGGTGGGCAGAAGCAACGCGTGGCCCTGGCCCGCGCCTTGATCCACCAACCGCGCCTGCTGTTGCTCGATGAGCCGTTGGGCGCGCTGGATGCCCTGACCCGTATCGAGATGCAGCAACTGATCGAAAACCTCTGGCGCAAGCACGGTTTCACCGTGTTGCTGGTGACCCACGACGTCAGCGAAGCGGTGGCCATTGCCGACCGCGTGATCCTGATCGAAGACGGCGAAATCGGCCTCGACCTGATCGTCGACCTGCCACGCCCACGGGCCCGCGGCTCGCACCGCCTGGCCGCGCTGGAAGCCGAAGTGCTCAACCGTGTGCTGTCTTTGCCCGGCACGCCGCCGGAACCTGAACCTGTTTCACCGCTGCCTACGCAATTGCGTTGGGCTCAATAACCCACACAGGAAAACGCCATGACTATCAAAGCCATCAACGTACGCAACCAGTTCAAGGGCACCATCAAGGAAATCGTCGAAGGCGACGTGCTGTCGGAAATCGATGTGCAGACTGCGTCCGGCATCGTCACGTCCGTGATCACTACCCGCTCGGTCAAGGAGCTGGAGCTGGTGATTGGCAGTGAGGTGATTGCCTTTGTGAAGTCCACCGAGGTGTCGATTGCCAAGTTGTGATTGGCGTTGCCCTTGAGGCCCACATCGCGGGCAAGCCCGGCTCCCACATTGACCGCATTTCAAAGGTGAAACTCGGTCAATGTGGGAGCTGGCTTGCCTGCGATGAGCATAGGTATCTAACACAACGTTCAAAGGTTGAAAAATCTCTCTGTAGTGAGCGGGCTTGTCCCGCGCTGGGCTGCGAAGCGGCCCCAAACCAGGCGACTTGGATTTATCTGGAACTCTGCGGAGTATTTATTGGGGCGGCTTCGCCACCCAGCGCGGGGCGAGCCCGCTCACTACGAAGATGTGTAGATACCTATGCTGCAATGAGGCCAGCCCAGACAGTACAAAACTCAGCGCTTAGGCAAATACGCCGGCAAATAAAGCCCCACATACGCATCAAACACCCGCATCCCTTCCTCCGCCATGCGCGGCGTGATCAGCCCATGCTGATGCACCGAGCGCGCATAGACGCGGTCGCTCAGCTCCAGCGCCAAAGCGAACACATCCACATCGCTCGGTAGCGTTGGCACTTCGAAGTGACGATTGAACACCTCCAGCATCAAATCCCCCAACTCCAGGTCATGCTGACGGTCGGCCTGGGTTACCTCGGTGAGGCCGTGCTGGGCCAGGATCAACTGGCGTGCGGCGGCGTCCTGGTCGTAGATGACGAGCATGCGCTGCTCGACGATGCAGGACAAATCGCGCCAGTGCTTGAGCGAATCATGCTCGATGGGCGCCTGGATGGCGGCGCGGAAGGCGGCGTGCACATCGGCGGTCAATGCTTCAAGGAGTGCCGGAACGCTGGCGAAAAAGTGATACACCGACGACGGCGGAATCTGCGCCCGCTCGGCCACGCTGTAGATCGACAAACTCGCCACGCCTTCGGTGGCCAGCAAGGTGCGGGCCGCGTCCAGGATCGCGTCGATCCGCGCCTGGCTGCGGGCGCGGGGTTTGCGAGGGGCGGCGGGGCGGGTGGTCATGGGCGTCTCCAACAAGGCAACGGGCATTGTATGAGCAGGAATCTGTGTTGTCTGCCAGGACGCCATCGCAGGCAAGCCAGCTCCCACATTTGATTTGTGAGTGCATTTAAGTGTGGGAGCTGGCTTGCCTGCGATGAAGCCACTGCGGTCTGCCGGAGAAACCCATAAAAAAACGCCGCTGACCCAAGTCAGCGGCGTTCCTCTACTGCTGCAACCGCTTACACGGTATGCAGGTACCAGTTGTACTCAAGGTCGGAGATGGAGTGTTCGAACTCCTCCAGCTCACTTTCCTTACAGGCCACAAAGATATCGATGTATTTAGGATCGATGTACTTGGCCATCACTTCGCTGTCGTCCAACTCGCGCAGTGCATCACGCAGGTTGTTCGGCAGGCTTTGTTCGTTCTGCTCGTAGCTGTTGCCTTCCACCGGTGCGCCAGGTTCGATCTTGTTGGTCAGACCGTGGTGCACGCCTGCCAGGACCGAGGCCATCAGCAGGTAAGGGTTGGCATCGGCGCCCGCCACGCGGTGTTCGATACGTACGGCATCGGACGAGCCGGTCGGTACGCGAATCGCCACGGTACGGTTATCCAGGCCCCAGCACGGCGAGTTCGGCACGTAGAACTGTGCGCCGAAACGACGGTAGGAGTTCACGTTAGGGCACAGGAACGCCATCTGGGCGGGCAGGGTCTCGAGCACACCGCCGATCGCGTGACGCAATGCGGCGTTCTGCTCGGGATCCTCGCTGGCAAAGATATTCTTGCCGTCCTTGTCCAGAATGGAGATGTGTACGTGCAAACCGTTGCCTGCCTGGCCCGGGTAAGGCTTGGCCATGAAGGTGGTATCCATCTCATGGTCGTAGGCGATGTTCTTGATCAGGCGCTTGAGCAGTACGGCGTAGTCGCAGGCCTTGATCGGGTCGGCCACGTGGTGCAGGTTCACTTCGAACTGCGCCGGGGCACTTTCCTTGACGATGGCGTCGGCCGGGATGCCTTGTTCCTTGGCGCCTTCCAGAATGTCCTGGAGGCAGTCGACGTATTCGTCGAGGTCGTCGATCAGGTAGACCTGTGTCGAGTGCGGGCGTTTACCCGAGATCGGCGAGCGCGGCGGTTGAGGGCGGCCGTTCACGTTCTCCTGGTCGATCAGGTAGAACTCAAGCTCGAAGGCAGCGCAGATGGTCAGGCCCATGTCGTCGAACTTGCTGACGACTTGGCGGAGCACTTCGCGCGGATCGGCGAAGAAGGGTTCACCTTCCAGTTCGTGCATGGTCATCAGCAGTTGCGCGGTAGGGCGCTTTTGCCAGGGCTCATTGCACAGGGTGTCGGGGATTGGATAACAGATTCGGTCAGCATCACCGATGTCCAGGCCCAGGCCGGTGCTTTCCACCGTCGAGCCGTTGATATCCAGGGCAAATAAAGAGGCAGGCAGGTTAATGCCCTTCTCGTAAACCTTGTGGAGGCTGGTGCGTTCGATGCGCTTGCCGCGCACCACACCATTCATATCCGCAATTAGAAGGTCTACGTACAGAACCTCAGGATGATCCTTAAGGAACGCGTTCGCTTCGTTAAGCTGAACGGCACGCGGGGGTACCGACATGATGCAACACCTTTGTTGTTAAAAATATCAATCATTGATCTTTTCTGGTTTCAGTCAACCCGAACGGCATGCCGAAGTCAAGCGAGGGCTTTTTTGCCCTAAAAAAGCGCCACGAAGGCTTTTTTGGGGCTTTTTGGGGCGGTTTTTTGGGTTTGAGGGGCTTGGGACTCGCAGGCTTGAGCGGCCCGTGTTGTATTTTTTACGGGGGTGTTGTGTAAAAAAATGAACAAGGCTAAGCTCGATTCAAACCCATAACAGCAATAATACCGGGGTGCTTCATGTTTCTCCTGCCGCCGCCTGGCGTCTTGGCCTGCTCCAGAGAGGCTGTGTCAACCGTTCATCCTTCCCGCGTAAATGCCCGCGCACCGGCCAATATTCTTGACGCCCGGGCCGACCTCTTTTTTACCTCCTCATTCTGCGCCGAACCGCCTGAGCCCACTACGCTGCTCAAAATTACGCACAACGTTGGCGTGAGGAATGCAACGTTGCAGCAAATGGCAGGTAAGCTCCTACCCTGAATGAAAAAACGACGCGGATGCTGCGTCAACCAACGCCTGGCCTTTAATGGATGCCAGGAAACCCAGCCCAGAGGCATTTATGAGTAACAACCTCGACCAGCTCACCGATTGGTTGAAAGACCACAAGATCACAGAAGTCGAATGCATGATTGGCGACCTTACCGGTATCACCCGGGGCAAGATCTCGCCGACCAACAAGTTCATCGCCGAAAAAGGCATGCGCCTGCCCGAGAGCGTTCTGTTGCAGACCGTGACCGGGGACTATGTCGAAGACGACATCTATTACGAATTGCTCGACCCGGCGGACATCGACATGATCTGCCGCCCCGACCAGAACGCGGTGTTCCTGGTGCCCTGGGCCATCGAACCGACCGCCCAGGTGATCCACGACACCTACGACAAGCAAGGCAACCCGATCGAGCTGTCGCCGCGCAACGTGCTCAAGAAAGTCCTCAAGCTCTACGCCGACCGCGGCTGGCAGCCCATCGTCGCACCGGAGATGGAGTTCTACCTGACCAAGCGCTGCGAAGACCCGGACTTCCCGCTGCAACCGCCGATTGGCCGTTCCGGTCGCCCGGAGACCGGTCGCCAATCCTTCTCTATAGAAGCGGCCAACGAATTCGACCCTTTGTTCGAAGACGTCTACGACTGGTGCGAACTGCAGGAGCTGGACCTCGACACCCTGATTCATGAAGACGGCACCGCGCAGATGGAAATCAACTTCCGTCACGGCGATGCCCTGTCCCTGGCCGACCAGATCCTGGTGTTCAAGCGCACCATGCGTGAAGCCGCGCTCAAGCACAACGTGGCCGCCACCTTCATGGCCAAGCCCATGACCGGCGAGCCTGGCAGCGCGATGCACTTGCACCAGAGCATCATCGACATCACCACCGGCAAGAACGTCTTCTCCAACGAAGACGGGAGCATGAGCCAGCTGTTCCTCAACCACATTGGCGGCCTGCAGAAATTCATTCCCGAATTGCTGCCGTTGTTCGCCCCCAACGTGAACTCATTCCGCCGCTTCCTGCCCGACACCTCGGCGCCGGTGAACGTGGAGTGGGGCGAAGAAAACCGCACTGTCGGCCTGCGCGTACCGGATGCCGGCCCGCAGAACCGCCGGGTGGAAAACCGCCTGCCGGGCGCCGACGCCAACCCCTACCTGGCGATTGCCGCCAGCCTGCTGTGCGGCTACATCGGCATGGTCGAAGGCCATAACCCGAGCGCGCCGGTGGTGGGTCGTGGTTACGAGCGCCGCAACCTGCGCCTGCCGTTGACCATCGAAGACGCTCTGGAGCGCATGGAAAACAGCAAGACCATCGAGAAATACCTGGGTCAGAAGTTCATCACAGGCTACGTCGCGGTCAAGCGGGCCGAGCATGAAAACTTCAAGCGCGTGATCAGTTCGTGGGAGCGGGAATTCCTGCTCTTCGCCGTCTGATGCGCCGGGCGCGCTGTGGGAACAGCGCGCCCTTCACTGAAAAGTCTAGGAGATTGGTATGTCCAGCAACAACCCGCAAACCCGTGAATGGCAAGCCTTGAGCAGCGATCACCACCTGGCGCCGTTCAGCGACTTCAAGCAATTGAAGGAGAAAGGTCCACGCATCATTACCAAAGCCCACGGCGTTTACCTGTGGGACAGCGAAGGCAACAAGATCCTCGACGGCATGGCCGGCCTGTGGTGCGTGGCGATCGGTTACGGTCGCGATGAACTGGCTGACGCCGCCGCCAAGCAGATGAAAGAACTGCCCTACTACAACCTGTTCTTCCAGACCGCTCACCCGCCGGTGCTGGAACTGGCCAAGGCCATTTCCGATATCGCGCCTGCCGGCATGAACCACGTGTTTTTCACCGGTTCCGGCTCCGAAGGCAACGACACTATGTTGCGCATGGTCCGCCACTACTGGGCGATCAAGGGCCAGCCCAACAAGAAAACCATCATCAGCCGCAAGAACGGCTACCACGGATCCACCGTGGCCGGCGCCAGCCTGGGCGGCATGACGTATATGCATGAGCAGGGCGACCTGCCGATCCCAGGCATCACCCACATCGCCCAGCCATACTGGTTTGGCGAAGGCGGCGATATGAGCCCTGAGGAATTCGGCATCTGGGCGGCCAACCAGTTGGAAGAGAAAATCCTCGAACTGGGCGTGGACAGCGTCGGTGCCTTTATTGCCGAGCCGATCCAGGGCGCCGGTGGCGTGATCGTTCCGCCTGCGACCTACTGGCCGCGCATCAAGGAAATCCTCGCCAAGTACGACATTCTGTTTGTCGCCGATGAAGTGATCTGCGGTTTCGGCCGCACCGGTGAGTGGTTCGGTAGCGATTTCTACGACCTCAAGCCCCACATGATGACCATCGCCAAGGGCCTGACCTCGGGTTACATCCCCATGGGTGGCCTGATCGTGCGCGATGAAGTGGTGGCCGTACTGAACGAAGGCGGTGATTTCAACCACGGCTTCACCTACTCCGGCCACCCGGTGGCCGCTGCGGTGGCGCTGGAAAACATCCGCATCATGCGCGACGAAAAGATCGTCAGCCGCGTTCGCGACGAAACGGCACCGTATTTGCAGAAGCGTCTGAGGGAACTGGCGGATCATCCGCTGGTGGGCGAAGTGCGCGGTGTGGGCATGCTCGGTGCGATCGAGCTGGTGCAGGACAAGGCCACGCGCAAGCGTTATGAAGGCAAAGGCGTGGGTATGATTTGCCGCAATTTCTGCTTCAATAACGGCCTGATCATGCGCGCGGTGGGCGACACCATGATCATTTCGCCGCCACTGGTGATCAGCAAGACCGAAATCGACGAGTTGGTGACCAAGGCGCGTACATGCCTGGACCTGACCTTGGCGGCATTGCAGGGCTAAGTGCTAGTCTGCGCCTGCGGCAAATAACGCAGGCTGTGGCTAATAAAGAAAAAAATTGGAGCATCACCAAATGAAGGCATCAGGTTTGAAGAACGCCGGCAAGACCCTCCTCGCCTTGTCCCTGATGGGCGCAATGGCGGGCGCGGTGCAGGCAGACAATAAGGTTCTGCATGTGTACAACTGGTCCGACTACATCGCACCGGACACCATCGCCAACTTTGAAAAAGAGTCGGGCATCAAGGTGGTGTATGACGTTTTCGACAGCAACGAAACCCTGGAAGCCAAGCTGCTGGCGGGCAAGTCCGGCTACGACATCGTGGTGCCGTCGAACAACTTCCTGGCCAAGCAGATCAAGGCCGGCGTCTACCAGGAGCTGGACAAGTCCAAGCTGTCCAACTACGACAACCTGAACAAGTCCCTGCTTAAGGCCGTGTCGGTCAGCGACCCGGACAACAAGCATGCCTTCCCGTACATGTGGGGTTCGATCGGCATCGGCTACAACCCGGAGAAGGTCAAGGCCGCGCTGGGCGTGGACAAGATCGATTCGTGGGATGTGCTGCTCAAGCCTGAGAACATTGCCAAGCTCAAGAGCTGCGGCGTGAGCTTCCTCGATTCGCCGACCGAAATGCTGCCGATCGCCTTGCATTACCTCGGGCTGCCAACCGACAGCCAGAAAAAAGACGACTTGAAGCAAGCCGAGGCGTTGTTCCTCAAGATCCGTCCTTCGATCGGTTACTTCCACTCGTCCAAGTACATCTCCGACCTGGCCAACGGCAACATCTGCGTAGCCGTGGGTTACTCGGGTGACATCCAGCAGGCCAAGTCCCGCGCGGCTGAAGCTGGTGGCAAGGTGAAAGTGGCCTACGACATTCCGAAAGAAGGCGCAGGTAGCTTCTTCGACATGGTCGCCATCCCTAAAGATGCGGAAAACGTCGACGCCGCCTACAAGTTCATGAACTACTTGCTCAAGCCAGAAGTGATGGCTTCGATCACTGACAGCGTGCGCTTCCCGAACGGTAACGAGAAAGCCACCGCATTGGTCGACAAAGACATCACCAGCGACCCGGGTATCTACCCTCCAGCGGATGTGCAGGCCAAGCTCTATGCCATTGCTGATTTGCCGGCTGCAACCCAGCGTGAAATGACACGCAGCTGGACCAAGATCAAATCCGGCAAGTAACGCAAAAAACCTGTAGGAGCGAGCTTGCTCGCGAAAAATTCAAGAGCGCTGCGGGGTGCCTGATGCCCCGCATGATCGTTGACGACCTTCGCGAGCAAGCTCGCTCCTACAATTAAATGACAGAAAGTTTTGCCGGATCGGTTTATCGAGGGTAAGTTGCGCGCCGGTTTTGTTGCCGGGCAACAACTTTAAGGCCCAACTATTTTAGAGGACCTCCACTTGCCAATTTCTTTATTTCGCAAAGCCTTGCTGGTGGGTGCAGGTATCACGCTGGCTGTCAGCGTGCAGGCCGCACCCACGGTGCATATTTATAACTGGTCGGACTACATCGGTACCGACACCCTGGCCAACTTCGAAAAGGCCAGCGGCATCAAGCCCGTGTATGACGTCTTCGACTCCAACGAAACCTTGGAAGGCAAGCTGCTGGCCGGGCGTACCGGCTACGATGTGGTCGTGCCGTCCAACCACTTTCTCGGCAAGCAGATCAAGGCCGGGGCGTTCCAGAAGCTCGACAAGTCGTTGCTGACGAACTACGCCAACCTCGACCCGGCGTTGCTCAAACGCCTGGAAAAAAACGACCCGGACAACCAGTACGCCGTCCCGTACCTGTGGGGCACCAACGGCATCGGCTACAACGTCGATAAAGTGAAGGAAGTGCTGGGCGTCGACCATATCGATTCCTGGGCCGTGCTGTTCGAGCCGGAAAACATGAAGAAGCTGGCCACGTGCGGCGTATCGTTCATGGACTCGGCGGATGAAATGCTGCCGGCGGTGCTCAACTACATGGGCCTGGATCCCAACAGCAGCAACCCGGAAGACTACAAGAAGGCCGAAGCCAAGCTGCTCAAAGTGCGTCCTTACGTGACCTACTTCCATTCTTCCAAGTACATCTCGGACCTGGCCAACGGCAACATTTGCGTAGCGGCAGGTTTCTCCGGCGATGTGTTCCAGGCCAAGGCCCGCGCAAGCGAGGCGGGCAAAGGCGTGAACATCGCCTACGTGATTCCCAAGGAAGGCGGCAACCTGTGGTTTGACGTGCTGGCCATCCCCAAGGATGCGACCAACGTCAAGGAGGCCCACGCTTTCATCAATTATCTGTTGCAACCTGAGGTGATCGCCCAGGTCAGTGATTACGTCGGTTATGCCAACCCCAACCCTGGGGCGGACAAACTGATGGAGCAATCGATACGCGCCGACGAAGCGGTTTACCCACCGCAGGCGGTACTCGACAGGACATTCGTCAACTTCGAGTTGCCCCCCAAGGTGCAGCGTTTAATGACCCGCAGCTGGACCAAGGTCAAGACGGGCAAGTAAGGCTCAAACTATCCAAGTCCGCTCACCTGGGGCGGACTGCAAATTTGTTGGGAGTTTCGTAAATGGCAGTTGCCTCCGGCGCCTATAAGAAAGCCCTCGAGGGCGACCAGACACCGAAAAAGGTGCTGGTCAAAATCGACCGGGTCACGAAGAAGTTCGACGAGACGATTGCCGTGGACGATGTGTCCCTGGAAATCAAGAAAGGCGAAATCTTCGCCCTGCTCGGCGGTTCAGGTTCGGGCAAGTCCACCTTGCTGCGTATGCTCGCAGGCTTCGAGCGCCCGACCGAAGGCCGCATCTACCTAGACGGTGTCGACATTACTGACATGCCGCCCTACGAGCGGCCGATCAACATGATGTTCCAGTCCTACGCCTTGTTCCCGCACATGACCGTGGCGCAGAACATCGCCTTCGGCCTGCAGCAGGACAAGATCCCCAAGGCCGAGGTCGACGCCCGTGTGGCCGAGATGCTCAAGCTGGTGCAGATGAGCCAGTACGCCAAGCGCAAGCCGCACCAGTTGTCCGGCGGCCAGCGCCAGCGCGTGGCCCTGGCCCGCTCTCTGGCCAAGCGCCCGAAACTGCTGCTGCTCGATGAGCCGATGGGCGCCCTCGACAAAAAACTGCGTTCGCAGATGCAGCTTGAGCTGGTGGAGATCATCGAACGCGTCGGCGTGACCTGCGTGATGGTGACCCACGACCAGGAAGAGGCCATGACCATGGCCGAGCGCATCGCGATCATGCACCTGGGCTGGATCGCGCAGATCGGCAGCCCGATCGACATCTACGAAACGCCTACCAGCCGCCTGGTGTGCGAATTCATCGGCAACGTCAATATCTTCGACACCCAAGTGGTGGATGACGCCGAAGGCCACGCGGTGCTCAAATGCCCCGACCTGGACCGCGACATCTACGTCGGCTACGGCATCGCCACCGCGGTGGAAGACAAGTCGGTGACCTACGCCATTCGCCCGGAAAAGCTGCTGGTGACCACCGAAATGCCGACCTGCGAGCACAACTGGTCCAGCGGCAAGGTGCATGACATCGCGTACCTGGGCGGCCACTCGGTGTTCTACGTGCAATTGCCGAGCGGCAAGCTGGTGCAGTCCTTCGTGGCCAACGCCGAGCGCCGTGGCCAGCGTCCGACCTGGGGTGACCAGGTCTACGTGTGGTGGGAAGACGACAGCGGCGTGGTACTTCGCTCATGAACATGAAGAAGTTCAAGCGGCGCTTGGATCGCATCGTCCCCACCGGCAAGCAGGTGGTCATCGGGATTCCGTTCCTGTGGCTGTTCCTGTTTTTCGCACTGCCGTTTTTCATCGTGCTGAAAATCAGCTTTGCCGAAGCCGACGTGGCGATTCCGCCCTACACCGAGATCTATACCTACGTTGAGCAAAAGCTGCAGCTGGTGCTGAACCTGGCCAACTACCAACTGCTGGCCGGCGACGACCTGTACATCTCCGCGTACCTGGGCTCGCTGAAGATGGCGTTCTTCAGCACGCTGTTGTGCCTGCTGATCGGCTACCCGATGGCCTACGCCATTGCCACTGCGCGCAAAGAGATGCAGACCGTGCTGGTGCTGCTGATCATGATGCCGACCTGGACCGCAATCCTGATCCGCGTATATGCGTGGATGGGCATCCTGAGCAACAACGGTCTGCTCAATGGCTTCCTGATGTCCATGGGGCTGATCAACGAGCCGCTGCAGATCCTCAACACCAATATCGCGGTGTATATCGGCGTGGTCTATTCGTACCTGCCGTTCATGATCCTGCCGCTGTACGCCAACCTGGTGAAGCACGACCAGAGCCTGCTGGAGGCCGCGTCCGACCTGGGCTCGAGCACCTTCAACAGTTTCTGGAAGATCACCGTGCCGCTGTCCAAGAACGGCATCATCGCAGGCTGCATGCTGGTCTTCATCCCGGTAGTGGGCGAGTTCGTGATCCCGGAACTGCTCGGCGGCCCGGAAACCCTGATGATCGGTAAAGTGCTGTGGCAGGAATTCTTCAATAACCGTGACTGGCCGGTGGCGTCCGCCCTGGCGGTGGTGATGCTGGCGATCCTGATCGTGCCGATCATCCTGTTCAACCGCAGCCAGGCCAAAGAGCTGGAGGGCAAGATATGAAACGCTTTCGTTTCTCCAGCTTCATGCTGGTCGTGGGGTTGTTGTTTATCTACTTGCCGATGCTGATCCTGGTGATCTACTCGTTCAACGAGTCCAAGCTGGTGACGGTGTGGGGCGGTTGGTCGATCAAGTGGTACGTGGGCCTGCTGGACAACACGCAGTTGATGGGCTCGGTGGCGCGTTCGCTGGAAATCGCCTGCTACACGGCGGTCGCCGCGGTCGCCCTGGGTACGCTGGCGGCATTCGTGTTGACGCGCATCAGCCAGTTCAAGGGCCGTACCTTGTTCGGCGGCCTGGTGACGGCGCCGTTGGTGATGCCGGAAGTGATCACCGGTCTGTCGCTGTTGCTGCTGTTCGTGGCCATGGCGCAGATGATCGGTTGGCCCCAGGAGCGCGGCATCGTCACCATCTGGATCGCCCACACGACGTTCTGTGCGGCCTATGTGGCGGTGGTGGTGTCGGCGCGCCTGCGTGAGCTGGACCTGTCGATCGAAGAAGCGGCGATGGACCTGGGCGCGCGGCCGTGGAAGGTGTTCTTCCTGATCACCATTCCGATGATCGCGCCGTCGTTGGCGGCGGGCGGCATGATGTCGTTCGCGTTGTCCCTGGACGACCTGGTACTGGCGAGTTTCGTCTCGGGGCCGGGGTCGACGACGTTGCCGATGGAAGTGTTCTCGGCGGTGCGCCTTGGGGTTAAACCCGAGATCAACGCCGTGGCCAGCCTGATCCTGCTGGCGGTGTCGTTGGTGACCTTCCTGGTGTGGTTCTTCAGCCGCCGTGCCGAGGAACACCGCAAGAAGGCCATCCAGCAAGCGATCGAAGAAGCGGCTGCCGATGGTTGGCAGCAGCCGGACAAGCGCCGCGCGCCTGCACCGGTCTAACTGACTAAACAGGATCAAAAATGTGGGAGCGGGCTTGCTCGCGAATGCGGAGTGTCAGTCGACTTATTCATCAACTGACAGACTGCATTCGCGAGCAAGCCAGCTCCCACATTTGATTGCATTTCAAGTCAACTATGCAGCCCACGGCGACTTACGAATCACCTCCACAAAGTTCATCGGCTTGAACCCCGGCTCCTGATCCACCAGCACATCGGTCTTCACGTTGCCAAACGTGGTCTGCGGGCGATGGCGCAAGCCGTCGGCAAACGCGCAAATGATGCACTCCTTGAACCCTTCCCCACGTGGATGCGCATGCACCACGGCTTCGCGCTGCACGCTGGAAAACGCGGCGTAGTCCATGCCCAGCACGTCCATCTCCACACCGGCAGTCACCAGCGCCACGGTCGGCCGCAGATGCTGCGGCACGCCTGGCGTAGTGTGCAGTGCAATGGACAGCCACACTTGCTCGATATCGTCATCGCTCAGCCCGTAAGGCTTGAGAAAGGCAGCGGCTGCGTTGGCGCCGTCCACTTCAAAGCGTTCATTGTCGCTGCGGTGGCCCTCGACCAGGCCCAGGTCATGGAACATCGCGCCGACATAAAGCAGCTCCGGGTTGTAGGCCAACTGTTTGCGCTCGCCGCTCAGCGCGCCGAACAGGAACACCCGGCGGGAGTGGTGATAGAGCAGGTCGGATTCGGCGTCACGGATGTATTCGGTGGTGGCCCTGGCCAGGGCGCTATCGGGGACCTGAATGCCGGCGATGGTAGTGCGCATGGTGGTTCTCCTCTGGAAAGGGTTCCAGTCTGGTCGCGTGTCCGTGAGGCAGCTACCTTGGCGGGGGAGCGATGTCGGCCAATGTGCCTTCACATCGCGCCAAGGGTGTACCCGGTCAAATGTGGGAGCTGGCTTGCCTGCGATAGCATCTACTCGGTATACCTGATGGACCGGGGCGTCTGCATCGCAGGCAAGCCAGCTCCCACAGGGATTTGTGTTTATCCAGTTAGATAAGGTGTGTCGTGCATGGGCAAAACCGTCGCCATCCTGATCTTCCCCGGCGTCCAGTCATTGGACGTGACCGGTCCCATGGATGTGTTCTGCGAGGCCAACCGGTTTCTGCCACCGCAGGAGCACTATCAGTTGGAGGTCATCGGTTTCGGCCACGGCAATATGGCGGCTTCCAACGGCCTGTCGTTGCAGGCCCACCGGCATTACAGCCAAGCCCTGCAAGCCTACGACCTGCTGCTGGTCGCCGGTGGCCCGCAGTTGCCCTTTGAAGACTTTGGCGCCGAGTTCGATGATTGGCTTCGCGGGGCCACCGCGCGTGCGCGGCGCTTCGGTTCGATCTGCAACGGCGCCTTCCTGCTGGCCCGTGCCGGGTTGCTGGGTGGCAAAACCGTCACCACCCATTGGAACGATGCCGCCGAGCTGGCGCGCCTGTGCCCCACGGCCCAGGTCGAAGCCGACCGCCTTTATGTTCAGGACGGTAACCTCTACACCTCGGCCGGGGTGACGGCGGGTATCGATTTGTCGTTGTATCTGCTGGCCCAGGACCACGGCCCGGAAGTCGCGCTGAGCGTGGCCAAGCGCCTGGTTGTATTCACCCAGCGCGCAGGCGGGCAGTCGCAGTTCAGCCCGTTCCTCACGCCGCACGCTGAAACAACGTCAGCGGTAGCGCAGGTGCAGCTTTACGTATTGGCGAACCTGACGGGGGATTTGGCCATCGCCGACCTGGCCAGGGCGGCCAATATGAGCGCGCGCAATTTCTCCCGGGTGTTTGCCCGTGAGGCGCGGATAACGCCCGCGGAGTTTGTCGAGCGCGCGCGGGTGGACGCGGCGCGGGTGATGCTCGAAAGCAGCTGCGCGCCGCTCAAGACCGTGGCCTATCGATGCGGGTTCCGTGATGCCCAGCACATGCGCAGTGTGTTCAACCGCCGGCTGGGCGTGACGCCGCAACAGTTCCGGCTTAACTTTGCAGTCCCGCTGTAGGCCGGTAGTAGCATCACCCTGGACTCTATGTGGGAGCGGGCTTGCTCGCGAATGCAGTGTGTCAGTCGCCAGATTAGTTGACTGATACTCCGCATTCGCGAGCAAGCCCGCTCCCACATTTTGATCTGTTTCCAAGCGGCTATCGGGCTGGTAGCAACTTCAGCGTACCGCGCGTATTCGCCGTCACTTCCTCATCGGTAAAGTGCGCCTGTTCGTAGCCGCCTTCGATGTAGGTTTGCGCCTGGTCGCCGTAGTGCCGGTCAAACGGCACACCGCTTTGACCCACGGGGTTGATGGTCAGTGCGTGCGCCGCGTCGGCGAAGTCAATCAGGCGGCGTGTGGATGGTCCATAGGTGACGGGCCAAGGCGCCGGGCCGATGTTGGCCGACTGGTTGTTCGGCACTTCGTGGGCACCCGGCGCCGGGAACGGGCCGACATTGACGATCAGGTCCAACGGCTTTTGCGAGCCCAGCGGGTGGCCGTGGGTCAGGGTGTGGGCCTTGCCCCATTGCCATTGGCTCGGGTCATCGCCGAAGGTGGCCTTCAGATGCGCAAGGCTGTTGTCCCATGCGAACTTGACGGTGTCGGCGCGCTTGCCGTCCCACCACGGCGAATCCGGCGTGGCGGCCAGGCGTGGCAGGGCGGCGTCGATCACGCGGGTGCTGAGCAGGGTCTTGAACATGGCGTCGCCGAGTTTCGGGCGCAAGGCCGCGTCAGCCAGGTTGAACAGGAACTGGTTGAACAACGTGGCGCTGGTGGAATCGAGCGGGTAGTCGCCTTTCCAGGCGGCCAGTTGCTCTACCTGTTTCAACTGCGCCGGGTCCTTGACCACTTCGCGCAGCACCGGCAACAGCGGCGCCAGCAGGCGCGGGCCGAAGGCGGTGGTGGTGCCCAGCTGCAAGGCCTGGCTGTTGTCCATATCCCACTTCACCCGGTTATCGCTCAGTTGCAGGTTCAATTGCTGGCCACGGTCGGCCAAATTGTAATAGCCGGGGATCTCCATGCCGGTCGGTGAAACCGGCTGGGCATTGGCCGAGACTACATAACCGCGCGCCGGGTTCTCTTCCTGCGGGTTTGCGCTGAATGGGTAGAAGCCCAGCTTGTCAGCCTGGGCGGTGCTGCCGTCGAGGATAAAGCCAGGGTGGGTTCCGGCCGGGCGAATCGGCAACTGCGCCGCCGCCCACCAGCCGATATCGCCCTGGGCATTGGCCCACACGATATTCAGGCCCGGCGCGGACACCTTCGACGCCGCCGCACGCGCCTTGGCCAGGGTGTCGGCGCGGTTGAGCTGGTAGAAGCCTTCGAGGATCGGGTTCTGGGTGTCGAGAAACGCCCACCACATGGCGATCGGGGTCTTGCCGGCGCTCTCGCCCAGCACGTCATTGATGATCGGCCCGTGGGGGGATTGGCGTAGCGTCAAGGTCACCGGCGTCTGGCCTTTTACCGCGATCTGCTGCTCTGTGTGGGTCATGTCCACCCATTGGTCGTGATACCAGACCTGGTTGGGGTTGTCCGGGTTGAGCTTTTCGGCGATCAGGTCGAGGTCATCGTTCTGGAACATGGTCAGGCTCCAGCCGAAATCCAGGTTGTGCCCCAGGAACGCCACCGGCAGCAGTGCGTTGTGATAACCGTACAACTCGAAACCCGGCGCCGACAGCTGCGCCTCGTACCATACCGACGGCGCCGAAAAGCGAATGTGCGGATCACCGGCCAGCAACGGCTTGCCGCTCTTGGTGCGGTTACCGCTGACGGCCCAGGCGTTGCTGCCTTCGAACTGCGGCAAGCCGTTGTCGGCCAGGGCCTGTTCGCTCAGGGCGGCGATGGCGCCCAAGGCTTGCCAGTCACTGGCGGCGAGGTTGAGGGCGCCTTGGGGCTGCCAGTCCAGGTCGAAGATTTTCAGGTAATCGCTGCCCAATTGATCGCGTACGTAAGTCAGCAGGGGCTCGGTGCGAAACGCAGCAGCAAAGCTGTAGGCCATATACCCGGCGACGCTGATGCTGTCCTCGGCGGTAAACGGCCGCTCGGGGATGCCCAAGACGTCGAACTCCATCGGCCGCGCGTGGCTGTCCTGATACTGGTTGATCCCGTCCAGGTAGGCTTGCAAGGCCTTCCAGTGGGCCGAGGTATGATCGAGCTGCGCCACATAGGTGTCGGCGCGCTCGCGAATGCGCAGGCTGCGGAACAGCTTGTCGGTCTCCAGCACCTTGGGCCCCAGCACCTCGGCCAGCTCGCCACGGGCCAGGCGCCGCATGATTTCCATCTGGAACAGCCGGTCCTGGGCGTGCACATAACCCAGGGCGCGATACAGGTCGGTTTCGTTCTGGGCACGAATGTGCGGCACGCCGCGGTCGTCGTAACGCACGGTGACCGGGCCCTGCAGGTTGGCCAGCGTCACTGTGCCCTGGCGCGTGGGCTGCTTGCTGTACACGTACCAGCCGGCGCCGAGGGCGATCAGTACCGCAAGCACCGCGAGGGTCCTCAAGACGCGCTTCATGGGCATTCCTTATGGAGAGTTGGTGGCAGCTACGAGCCTTTTGGCCACGAACAATAGCAGCCCACCGCCAGGGTGTGCGTGGCATTCACCGGTCGCCTCGCTTCAAGGGTCTTCAAGATCGGTTCGATAAAGCTGTTGCCGGCATTGCACGTAAGGCCTTCGCTGTAGGGCCCGAAATAGGCCAGCTTGCCGCTGCGATCCCAGATGCCCACGGCTGGGCTGGCCGGCACTTGATCAGCGCCGGGCAGTGTATTGAGGATTTTCATCCTGCGCAGGTTCTCGGGCAGTTGGCCATGGCTGCCGGGTTTTTGCAGGGCGTAGAACTCGACGCCTTTGGGCGCGTATTGCTCGATCAACTCGCCCAAGTGCTGTTGGTTGCCGACGTTGCAGGGGCAGGCCGGGTCCCAGAAGTGCACCAGGCGGATCGGGCCCGGGCCCGCAAGCTCGGCCGGCAGCCTCAGCGGGTCACCGGAGAAGACCGCCGTGTGTTCGCTGAAGGCGCGCAGGTAGCGGCCCTGGAACCAGTCATAGGCCACCCACAGCACCCCGGCGCAGATAACCAGGATCAGGCCGGCGAACAAGGCGGTGCGGTGGGGCTGTCGCATTCAGATGTATCCTCGAAGGTCGCGTAGCTTGCCATGCTTGTCCTGACAGATGAATATCGCAGCTTGAAATTCATCTCTGCCGTCAGTCTGGAACCCTTTATGCCTGTGACCTTTGACCCCGATCATCTGCGCGAAAGCCTGCGGCCCCTGGTGGATGCGCAACCGCTTTCGGCCGAGGCGCGGGTCTACCAGCGTTTCTATGGGCTGGATCTGGCTGCACGCACCGTCCCGGTAGTGAGCCGGCTGGGGCGTTTCGAGGTGGATGGCTTTGAGGTGGTCGCCCAGGTGTGGTGGCCGCCAGTGCCGGTGGCCACGATGTTCCTGTTCCACGGCTTTTATGACCACATGGGACTGTACCGCCATGTGGTGGACTGGGCGCTGGACCAGGGGTTCATGGTGATCGCCTGCGACTTGCCCGGCCACGGCCTATCCAGCGGCCCGCGCGCCAGCATCGATGAATTTTCGGTGTATCAGGACGTGGTGCAGGCCCTGTTCAGCCAGGCCGAGGCACTGCAACTGCCGCAGCCCTGGCACTTGTTCGGGCAAAGCACCGGCGGGGCGGTAGTGGTGGATCACCTGCTCAACCATGGCGCCGCCAGCCCGGCCCAGGGCAGGACCTTTCTGCTATCGCCGTTGGTGCGGCCACGTGCCTGGGGTTGGTCGCAAGTCAGCTATTACCTGCTGCGGCCGTTCGTCAACGGCATTGCGCGGCGGTTCAGCGAGAACACCCACGATCCCGCGTTCAAACCTTTCCTTGAGGCCGACCCGCTGCAGCCGCGCCAACTGCCGACTGCCTGGGTTGGCGCATTGGCGCGCTGGATCAAACGCATCGAAGCCGCGCCGCGCAGCCCGAGGCGGCCGGTGATTGTGCAGGGCGAGGAAGACATGACGGTGGACTGGCAGCACAACCTGCAGGTGCTGCGCAGCAAGTTCGACCAGCCCGAGGTGTTGATGCTGCCGAGGGGCAGGCATCATTTGGCGAATGAGATTGAGGAGATTCGCGAAGAGTATTTCCGCTATTTGACGGATCATCTGAAGTAACACGGCCCAACTGTGGGAGCTGGCTTGCCTGCGATAGCGGTGTGTCAGTCACCACCGCTATCGCAGGCAAGCCAGCTCCCACAGTTTACGGTGCCAGGCTGGAGGTACTCTGACCAACTGCCAATCCCGCACGAACCGCCGCCAGCGCCGCCTGGTAATACGCCTTGCCCTCCGGCGATTCGGCAAAGGCCGCGAATTCTTCCAGCTCCGGGTCAGACAAATCCCGGTAGACATACAACAAGGTGTTGTTCAGGTCCTTGTCGATCTGCTGCATCAACCGCTCACGCTGGCCGTTCAACATGCCCTGTGCCTGACCGCCGCCCAACAGGCCGGGGATCATCTGGCTCAGGCTGTCGGCCGCCACACCGGCAATCGCCAGGCTGACTTCGGCGCCGGCTTCACGGGCCGGCAGCGCCTGGGCCAGGTGGCCGATGATCAGGCTGCGGGTGGCGTCTGCTTCGATTTTCGGCAAGCCTTGGGCGTTTTTCGCCAGTTGGTCGCGGCGTGTGGCCTGCAACTCGGCGGCCACAATCTTGCGGCCCAAGGTCGATTGAAAAAACGCCAGGGCGGGTTTGGGGTCCGCCAGGTGTTTGCGCAATTGCGCTTCGGCACGCTGGTCCATGGCCTGGGCGGCAAAACGCTTATTGCTGTTGTCCACCAGCGCCTGGTACACCGCCGGCGGCAGGCTGTTGCGGTAGCGCTGCTGGGCGGCACTGAGGGCGTCATTGAAGTGCGCACGTTGTTCGGCCCAGCCGGCGACCTTGTACAACTGGTCATGGCCGTCTGCCCAAGCGGGCAAAACGCAGAACATCAACAAGGAAAAAAACAAACGACGCATATGGACTCCTGTCAGTCGGCCACTATTGTCCGTGTCGGGCGTAGGATTTGTCGAGAAGTCCTATCAGTCACCTGACTAAAGTGTATTCAGACGCTCGGCGGCTCTGTCGGATTCACAGGCGTATGGATACTATGCGCGCCATGCAAATACCCCTCGATCACCCCTTGCTGCAACGCATTGTCGACGACCTGGCCGAAAAGGGCTGGTCCCGGCAGGACGGCTTCCTGCCCCAGGCTCTGACCCTGGAACTGGCGGCTGAGTGCCGTAAACGTGCGGCCGAGGGTGAACTGGCTCCGGCGGCGGTTGGGCGCGGCCCGGCCCAGGAAATCCGCGAGGGTATTCGCGGTGACCATATCCAGTGGCTGGAAGAGGGCGATGCGCCAGTCTGCGACAGTTACATGGCGATCATGGACAGCCTGCGCCTGGCGATGAACCGCGGCCTGTTCCTCGGACTGGAAGATTTCGAAAGTCACTTTGCCATGTACCCGCCGGGAGCGTTCTACCTCAAGCACCTGGACCGTTTCCGCGACGATGACCGGCGCATGGTCTCGGCGGTCATCTACTTGAACGACGCCTGGCTGCCCGAGCATGGCGGCCAGTTGCGCATGTACCTCAAGGACGGCGTCGAATACGACGTGGTGCCCAGCGGCGGTTGCCTGGTGGTGTTCCTCTCGGGCGAAGTGCCTCACGAAGTCATGCCCGCCACGCGCGAACGCCTGTCCCTCACCGGCTGGTTTCGCCGGCGGGGCAACGAGCCGTTTTGAGCTTGCCCAGCTCTGTGAAGCTATAGGTCAAATCCAAAGAGTCATTGCGTCTTGACTGTTGGCGTGTCGCCTTCGAGCCACTTCTGCGCCAGTGCCTTCAATCGCCCGTCGTCCTTCATCCGCTTCAGCGCCTCATCCAAACTTACCTTGAACGCTGGGTTACCCTTCTGGAACGGTATCGCCAGCTCAGGCTTCTCGTTGTAGGGCACACTGAAATCGAAACGATCCTGCAGCGCGGCAGTCATAGCGAAATGGTTGATGGCCACGTCGTACTTGCCGGTTTCCACCCCCGACAGCAGGTCGGTGTCATCGGTGGTGATAAACGAGGGGCGCACGTCCATCTCCTTGGCCAGTTGTTCACCCAACTCCACTTCGAAGCCGGTGAGTTTGTCGCCTTCCTTGAAATTGAACGGCGGTGTGTTGGCTTCAACGGCGATGCGCAGTTCGCCACGGTCATTGACGTCGTCGATCAATTCGGCATGAGCCAATGGGCTCAGCAGGGGAAGCAGCAGTAACAGGCCAGGCGAAAAGCGCATGGTCACTCCTAGAAATTTTTAATGTGCGAGGCGCCGTTCAGCATCGCTTTGCTATGGTGTCGAGTGCCTTGGACAGCGATTTGTCACGAAGTTGTCATCCCCCTACAGATTTCACAGAAAAACTGGAGAAGCGAATGAAAGCTCTTTTGTCACGTGCAACCCTGGCCAGCGTGTTGCTGGGCGCCTCGATGTTGGCCAATGCCGCTGATGTTCCTCGTACGCCTGCCCCCAAAGGGGCCGAGGTGTTTATCGTCTCGCCTAAAGACGGCGCTACCGTCGACAAAACCTTCACTGTCAAGTTTGGCATCAAGGGTCTGGACCTGGAGCCGATCGACAAGCAGGTGCCGGGCGCCGGCCACCATCACCTGCTGGTGGACCAGGAGGTGAAGGCGCTTAAGGCGGACGAAGCCATCCCGGCCACTGCTACTTCGATTCATTTCGGCAAGGCGCAAACCGAAACCGAACTGACCCTGAGCCCAGGCAAGCACACCTTGCAACTGGTGGCTGGCGATAACGTGCATCGCCAATTCGAGCCCACTGTCGCCTCGAAAGTCATCACGGTTAACGTCAAGTAAGCGTTGTTCAGACAAAAAAATGGGAGACCCCTGCGGGTCTCCCATTTTTTGTGCGGCGTTTGAAGCGTTAGAACAACACGCGGCTACGAATCGTGCCGGTGATGTGCTGCAGCTTCTCTTGCGCCAGGTCCGAGTACTCGGCATCGACGTCGATCACCACATAGCCGACCTTCTCGTTGGTCTGCAGGAACTGACCGGAGATGTTGATGCCGTTTTCCGCGAAGACCTTGTTGATCTCCATCATCACGCCAGGAATGTTCTGGTGGATGTGCAGCAGGCGGTGCTTGCCAGGGTGAGCCGGCAGGGCCACTTCCGGAAAGTTGACGGACGATACCGAGGTACCGTTGTCGCTGTACTTTACCAGCTTTTCCGAGACTTCCAGGCCGATGTTGGCTTGGGCTTCTGCGGTGGAGCCGCCGATGTGCGGGGTCAGGATCACGTTGTCCAGGCCACGCAGCGGGCTTTCGAAGATGTCGTCATTGGAGCGTGGCTCCACCGGGAACACGTCGATGGCGGCGCCGATCAGGTGCTTGTCCTTGATCGCGTCGGCCAGGGCGTCCAGCTCGACCACGGTGCCGCGTGCGGCGTTGATCAGGATCCCGCCTTTCTTGATGGCGCGGATTTCCTTCTCGCCGATCATCCACTGGGTCTCGGCGGTTTCCGGAACGTGCAGGGTGACGATGTCGGACATGCCCAGCAGTTCGGTCAGGCTCGACACTTGCGTGGCGTTGCCCAAGGGCAGCTTGGTCAGGGTGTCGTAAAAGAACACCTGCATCCCCAAGCCTTCCGCCAGTACCGACAGCTGCGTGCCGATCGAGCCGTAACCGACGATGCCCAGCTTCTTGCCGCGGATTTCGAAGGAGTTGGCCGCGCTCTTGATCCATCCGCCACGGTGGCAGGATGCGTTCTTCTCGGGGATACCGCGCAGCAGCAGAATCGCCTCGGCCAGCACCAGCTCCGCAACGGAACGGGTATTGGAGTACGGTGCGTTGAACACCGCGATGCCACGCTCGCGCGCTGCGTTGAGGTCGACCTGGTTGGTGCCGATGCAGAAACAGCCAACCGCCACGAGCTTCTTGGCGTGGTCGAAGATCTCTTCGGTCAGCTGAGTGCGTGAGCGAATGCCGATAAAGTGCGCGTCGGCGATCTTTTCCTTGAGCTGGGCTTCCGGCAGAGAACTGGTGATGTACTCAATGCTGGTGTACCCGGCGGCTTTCAGAACGTCGACAGCCGATGGGTGGACGCCTTCCAGAAGAAGGAACTTGATCTTGCTCTTATCGAGAGAAGTCTTGCTCATCTGCGTAAACCTGTATCCCGGAGAAAAATGGCAGGGAATCGGATCGCTTAAGCTGACCCGGACGGCAGGAAAGCCGTCACCGCAGAAACGCCCTTGGGCTCTGTCCTGCGGGGGCGGTATGCTAGCATACGCGCCCCGCTAAACACCTATTCCTGCGACGTGAAGCGTTCTCAGGATGACCATGAATTGTTCGAGAGTTCTGTCGATGACCCATCCTGCCCTGATTGATGAGCTAAAGACCCTGGTTGAGCCCGGCAAAGTGCTGACCGACGCCGACTCCCTGGAGGCTTACGGCAAGGATTGGACCAAGCACTTCGCACCCGCGCCGACCGCCATTGTCTTCCCAAAGACCACCGAGCAGGTACAGGCCATCGTGCGTTGGGCCAATACGCACAAGGTGGCGCTGGTGCCTTCCGGCGGGCGCACCGGCCTGTCGGCAGCCGCCGTGGCGGCGAATGGGGAAGTGGTGGTGTCGTTCGACTACATGAACCAAGTCCTCGACGTGAACCTCACCGACCGCACCGCCGTGTGCCAGCCGGGCGTGGTCACCAAGCAGTTGCAGAACGTCGCTGAAGAAAATGGCCTGTACTACCCGGTGGATTTCGCATCGTCCGGTTCCAGTCAGATCGGCGGCAACATCGGCACCAATGCCGGCGGCATCAAGGTGATTCGCTACGGCATGACCCGCAACTGGGTGGCCGGCATGAAAGTCGTCACCGGCAAGGGCGATGTGCTGGAACTGAACCGCGACCTGATCAAGAACGCCACCGGCTACGACATGCGCCAGCTGTTCATCGGCGCCGAAGGAACCCTGGGCTTTGTGGTCGAAGCCACCATGCGCCTGGACCGTGCGCCGAAAAATCTCACCGCCATGGTGCTGGGTACCACCGACTTCGACTCGATCATGCCGGTATTGCACGCGTTCCAGAGCAAGCTCGACCTGACCGCCTTCGAGTTTTTTTCGGACAAGGCCTTGGCCAAAGTCCTCGGCCGTGGCGACGTGCCAGCGCCGTTCGAAACCGAGTGCCCCTTCTATGCGCTACTGGAATTCGAAGCCACCACTGAAGAAGTCGCCAACCATGCTCTGGAAACCTTCGAGCACTGCGTCGAGCAGGGCTGGGTGCTGGACGGCGTGATGAGCCAGAGCGAAACCCAGCTGCACAACCTGTGGAAGCTGCGCGAGTACATCTCCGAGACCATTTCCCACTGGACGCCGTACAAGAACGATATCTCCGTCACTGTCTCCAAAGTGCCGGCGTTCTTGCAGGAAATCGATGCGATTGTTGGCGAGCACTACCCGGACTTCGAAATCGTCTGGTTCGGCCACATCGGCGACGGCAACCTGCACCTGAACATCCTCAAACCGGAAACCCTGAGCAAGGATGAGTTCTTTGCCAAGTGCGCCACGGTGAACAAGTGGGTATTTGAAACAGTTGCGAAGTACAACGGTTCGATCTCCGCCGAGCACGGCGTGGGCATGACCAAGCGCGATTACCTGACCTACAGCCGTTCGCCGGTTGAAATCGAATACATGAAAGCAGTGAAAGCCGTGTTCGACCCCAACGGGATCATGAACCCTGGCAAGATCTTCGCTGTTTAACCGCCCCTGAAGGAGTCGTTTCATGAGCTACCAGCACAAGTACGTCGACGGCACCAACATCCACTTTCCGGTCGGAAAAGTCGTGTGTATCGGACGTAACTACGCCGAACATGCCAAGGAACTGGACAACCCGGTACCCACCGAGCCGTTGTTGTTCATCAAGCCGGGCAGTTGCGTGGTGCCGTTGGAAGGCGGTTTCAGCATCCCGACCGAGCGCGGTTCGGTGCACTACGAAGCGGAAATCGCGGTATTGATCGGCAAGCCTTTGTCAAACAAGCCCAGCCGTGAAGAAGTGTTGGATGCCATCTCCGGCTTCGCTCCGGCCCTGGACCTGACCTTGCGCGACAAGCAGGCCGAGCTCAAGGCCAAGGGCCTGCCATGGGAAATCGCCAAGTCCTTCGACGGCGCGGCGGTGATTGCACCGTTTGTGGTCAGCAGTACCTTTGCCGACGTGACCGACATCGGCATTCGCCTGAGCATCAATGGCCAAGTGCGTCAGAACGGCAACAGCTCGCAAATGCTCAACCCGATCATCCCGATGATCCAGCACATGGCCGGCTGCTTCTCGCTGCAAGCGGGCGATGTGATCCTCACCGGCACCCCGGCTGGCGTGGGTCCGCTGAATGTGGGCGATGAGCTGGTGCTGGAATTGTCGGGTGTGAATCGCTTCGAAAGCGTAGTTCGTTCAGCCTGAAGAAATGCGATCGAAATGTGGGAGCCGCAAAATCCAAGGTTTTGCATTTTTTTCACACGCCATCCGGATAATCCTTGGCCTTGTGCTACCCCCCTAATGCTGACTTTCCGGAAAAAGCGCCCAATGGCCGTGCCTCTGCCCTCCGCCACACCCAAGCCGCGTTCTCGTTTTGCCCTGCGCTGGTACTCCTGGCTGCTGCTGACCGGCGTGATCGTGTATGGCGTTGCCTGGATCATGCACTGGGATGATCGCGGCGTGCTGTGGGTGCTTGAAGGCTTCGAAACTTCCGCCGAGCGCCAGGAAAGCGTGTGGCTGCCGGACTACCATGCGGTCATCGATGGCAAGCTTTTGCCGGGGATGGAGAAGGACGAAGCGTCCGACATCGCTTACAACCCTCAGACCAAAACCCTGTTTTCAGTGATGGGCAAGAACCCATTCCTCGTCGAGTTGACCCTGCAAGGCGAGGTGTTGCGCAAGATGCCGCTCAACGGCTGGGAAAACCCCGAAGGCGTGACGGTGATGGAAAACGGCCTGATCGCCGTGGTCGACGAGCGCCAGCATAGCCTGACCATCATCAAGGTCGACGCGGCCACCCAGCAATTGAACAAGGCTGACTTCCCGGTGTATGACCTGGGTCCGTCCAAGGACCAGAACAAAGCATTTGAAGCCGTCACCTGGGACAAGCGCAACCAACAGCTGATATTGGGCGAAGAGCGCCCGCCGGCGCTGTTTACCTGGAAAAGCGACGGCAGCCAGACGTTGGCCGGCGACAAGCAAAAGCGGGCCAGTTCCGAACTGGACATGCGTAACCTCTCTGCCTTGGCCGTCGACCCACGTACAGGCCATCTGCTGTTGCTGTCGGCCGATTCCCATCTGTTGCTGGAGTTGGACGAGAAGGGCGGGCAAGTGAGCTTCATGACCTTGCTCGGCGGGTTCAATGGCCTGAAAAACACCATTCCACGCGCGGAAGGGGTGACCATGGACGAGGACGGCACGTTGTACATGGTCAGTGAGCCAAATCTGTTCTATCGTTTTGAAAGGCAGAAATAACAGATAATTTACGTCGGATATTTCTCTTTGAGCGGCATTCGCCAGACATCAGGGTGCGTTTAAGTTTAAATTCAGACAGGCGTGATATTCATTCGCCACTTTTGATTTTGAGCCCGCCCAATGCGACGACTAGCCCGCCCCAAACCCATCTTCTTTCTTCTTGCGCTGATCGCCCTGGTCAGCGCCGGGGTCGTTGCGCAGCACTTTCGCCTGTTCGAGCGCGCCTGGTTCAACTGGCAAGCGTGGCGCCAGCCGGCCAATGAGCGCTCCATTGGCCTGGCGGATTACCGTGTGGCCATCGAGGCCCAGGTAATCGAAGGGCTCAATGACGATGTTTCGGCCTTAACCTACGACCCGGTACGCAAAAGCCTGTTTACCGTCACCAATAAAAATGCCGAGCTGATCGAGCTTTCCCTGGAGGGCAAGATCCTGCGGCGCATCCCCTTGGTGGGGTTTGGCGATGCCGAAGCGGTGGAATTTATCAGCGACAACATCTATGTCATCAGCGATGAACGCCAGCAGCGCCTGATCAAGGTGCATGTGGATGACGACACGCAATTTCTCGACGCAGCCGATGCGGAGCAAATGACCCTGGGCCTGCACGTTGGCGGCAATAAAGGCTTTGAAGGTTTGGCCTATGACTCGGTGGGCAAGCGCCTGTTCGTGGCCAAGGAACGCGACCCGATGCTGATCTACGAGGTCCATGGCTTCCCCCATTTCAAACCGGAAAAAACCTACTCGGTGCACGTGATCAACAACCCCAAGCGCGATGCAGGGTTGTTTGTGCGTGACCTGTCGAGCCTGCAATACGATGAACGCAGCGGCCATTTGCTGGCGCTGTCGGATGAGTCGTTCCTGGTATTGGAGCTGGATATCGATGGTCGCCCGCTGAGCAGTCTGTCACTGCTGAACGGGCGCCATGGCCTGAAAAAGCGCGTGCCCCAGGCGGAAGGGATCGCGATGGACGATGACGGTAACTTGTACCTCACCAGCGAGCCGAACCTGTTTTACGTTTTTAAAAAACCTGAATCCCTGAAGTAACACGCAACCAATGTGGGAGCGGGCTTGCTCGCGAAAGCGGAGTGTCAGTAAATACATCTTTTACTGATCCACCGCATTCGCGAGCAAGCCCGCTCCCACATTGGGTTTTGCGTCAAGCCTTGAGGGTTTTTACGCCTTCAGAGGTGCCGAGCAACAGTACGTCGGCAGGACGCGCGGCAAACAGACCGTTGGTGACCACGCCGACGATCGCGTTGATCTGCGTCTCCAGCTTCACCGGATCGGTGATCTGCATGTTGAACACGTCGAGGATGATGTTGCCGTTGTCGGTCAACACGCCTTCGCGGTACACCGGGTCGCCGCCCAATTTGACCAACTCGCGGGCCACGTGGCTGCGGGCCATCGGGATCACTTCCACTGGCAGCGGGAACGCCCCGAGTACCGGCACCAGCTTGCTGGCGTCGGCGATGCAGATAAAGGTCTTGGCCACGGCCGCGACGATCTTTTCGCGGGTCAGGGCCGCGCCGCCACCCTTGATCAGGTTCAGGTGTTCGTCGCTTTCATCGGCGCCGTCGATGTAGAACTCCAGGTCGCTCACGGTGTTGAGCTCGTACACCGGAATGCCATGACCCTTGAGGCGCGCGGCGGTGGCTTCGGAGCTGGCCACGGCGCCGTCGAACGCGCCCTTGTGCCGGGCCAGCGCATCGATGAAACAATTGGCGGTGGAGCCGGTGCCGACACCAACGACGCTCTTGTCGTCGAGTTTGGGAAGGATTAAATCGACAGCGGCCTGGGCCACTGCCTGTTTGAGTTGATCCTGGGTCATGCGGGCTCCGGAACGGGCGGGAACTAAAGGGGGGCGCGAGTATAACCCAACAAAACCTCGGGATTCGTGTGGTCGCCCGGCCAAACGCTGGGTTAGACTCCTTGGCCCTGTCCAACCCGCCCAAGTGAACCTGCGCCGATGCTTGAACACTACGTCAAAAAGATCCTCACCTCGCGCGTTTACGACGTTGCCGTAGAAACCCCTTTGCAGACCGCCCGCCAGCTTTCCGAGCGGCTGGGCAACAAGGTCTGGCTCAAGCGTGAAGACTTGCAGCCGGTGTTCTCGTTCAAGATTCGCGGCGCCTACAACAAGCTGACCCAACTGAGCACTGAAGAGCGTGCGCGCGGCGTGGTCACGGCTTCGGCGGGCAACCACGCCCAGGGCCTGGCCCTGGCGGCCAAAGTGCTGGGGGTCAAGGCCACCATCGTGATGCCCAAGACCACGCCGGAGATCAAGGTCGAAGGCGTGCGCTCCCGTGGCGGCAAAGTGGTGCTGCATGGCGATTCCTTCCCGGAAGCCTTGGCCTATTCGCTGAAGCTGGTCGACGAAAAAGGCTACGTCTACATTCACCCCTACGATGATCCGCACACCATTGCCGGGCAGGGCACCGTGGCGATGGAAATCCTGCGCCAGCACCCAGGGCCGCTGGACGCGATCTTCGTGCCGGTGGGCGGCGGCGGGTTGATCGCCGGTATCGCGGCGTATGTGAAATACCTGCGCCCGGAGATCAAGATCATCGGCGTCGAGCCGGACGACTCCAACTGCCTGCAACTCGCCATGGCGGCGGGCGAGCGCGTGGTGCTGCCGACCGTGGGCCTGTTTGCGGACGGCGTGGCGGTGGCACAGATTGGCCAATACACCTTTGACATCTGTAAAGACTATGTCGATGAAGTGATCACCGTGAGCACCGATGAAATCTGTGCGGCAATCAAGGACATCTACGACGACACCCGTTCCATCACCGAGCCGGCAGGGGCATTGGGCGTGGCCGGGATCAAGAAGTACGTCGAGACCCGCGGTGTTACGGGGCAGACGCTGGTGGCCATCGACTCCGGTGCCAACGTCAACTTCGACCGCCTGCGCCATGTGGCCGAGCGCGCCGAGCTGGGTGAAGGGCGCGAAGCCATCATCGCCGTCACCATTCCCGAGAAACCCGGCAGCTTCAAGGCCTTCTGCGAGGCCGTGGGCAAGCGCCAGATCACCGAATTCAACTACCGCTACCACACCGGCAGCGAGGCGCACATTTTCGTCGGCGTGCAGACGCACCCCGAAAACGACCCACGCAGCGCGTTGATCGCCAGTCTCACCGGCCAGGGTTTCCCAGTGCTGGACCTGACTGAAAATGAACTGGCCAAGTTGCACATCCGTCATATGGTCGGCGGGCACGCAGCCAAGGTCAGCGATGAAGTGGTGTTTCGCTTCGAATTCCCGGAGCGCCCGGGTGCCTTGTTCAACTTTCTTAACAAATTGGGCGGGCGCTGGAACATCTCGATGTTCCACTATCGCAATCACGGCGCAGCCGATGGCCGTGTGGTCGCCGGCCTGCAAGTGCCGGCAGACGAACGTCACCTGGTACCGGCCGCGCTGGAAGCGATTGGCTACCCCTACTGGGATGAAAGCGATAACCCGGCCTACACCCTGTTCCTCGGCTGAGCGACTACGCTGGTGGGGACGGCCTTTAAGGAAAGATGAAACATGGAAACCCTGACCACCCTGAAAGTTATCCACGTCGCGGCCACCGTATTGTTGCTGCTCAGTGGCCTTGGCCTGGCGCTGCTGGCCTGGCGCAAACGCAGCGCCGGCGCGGCGGTGATCGTGCAGCGGCCATGGGCCTTCATCTGGTTATTGATGGGCGTTTGCCTGGTCAGCATGCCGTTCACCGGCTGGTGGCTGGTACACCTTGTTGGCTGGCCGCTGGGGCAGACCTGGATCCTGGGGTCCAGCATCCTCTACACCGTAGCGGCGCTGGCGTGGTTCTGGCTGGTGGCGCGGCTCAATCGGCTGCGCAAGGGCGAGGGCGGCAGCCTGAATTTCACCCTCGTGCTGGCGGTGGTCAGCCTGGTGGGTTTCGTGGCGATTGCCGGGTTGATGGGTGCCAAACCGGTCTAAAGGAGTTTCATGAACATTCTTCTGGTGGGCGCCACCGGGTTTGTCGGACGCCACCTGCTGCGGGCCTTGCAGCAAGCGGGGCACCGTGTGGTTGCAACCTGTCGCGAGCCTCGAAGCCAGGATTGGCCCGGGGTGCAGTGGCGCTCGCTGGATCTGGGCCTGCTGGCTACTGACCCCAAAGCTTTCAACTTTCCTGAGTCCGTTGATGTATTGATCAATGCAGCCGGTCTGCTGAGCGTGGATGCGGCCGAATTAAGCCGGGTGCAGGATCGGGGCACTTGCGCGTTGTTTGATCTGGCGGCGCGGCGTGGCGTTCGGGTCCTGCAGATATCGGCCTTGGGCGCCTCAACGCAGGCCGACGTGCCTTTTCTTGCCAGTAAAGGCGTAGCTGACGATTACCTGCTCGGCCTGAACATCCATTCAGTGGTGCTGCGCCCCTCATTGGTGGTGGGTGAGGGCGGCACCAGCAGTGCCTGGCTCGCCGCGCTTTCGCCCTGGCCGCTGATTCCGTTGTTGAACCTCAAGGCCCACCTGCAACCGGTGCATATCGATGACGTGGTCGGTGCCGTGCTGGCGCTGCTGCGACGCTGGCCTGCCGAATCGATGGTATTGCCCTTGGTGGGGCCTGAACCGATGCGGCTGAGCCAGGTCATCGATCATTTGCGCGCTGCCCAAGGCTGGGGGCCGGGTCGATACGTGCAAGCCCCGTTGCTGAAATTGAGCGGTTGGATGGGCGACCGCTTGGGTTGGCGCGCGCTCAACAGACAAAGCATCACCCTTGCGCAACAGGACAACGTGGCCGACCCGGAGGTGCTGGCTTCGGTCTGCGGCTATTCGGCGGCACCGTTATCCTCACGCTTGCAGGGCTGGCCGACAGCAGCCGTGAGCAGCCAACTCACGATCCGGCCCCTGATGCTGGCGGTGCTGGTACTGATCTGGCTGGGCACCGCAGCCGTGTGCCTGGGGCCGGGATACGATTGGGGCTTGCGCATCATGGCGCAAGCCGGCGTGGACGGTGCCTGGGCGACGCTGGCCGTGATCGGCGGTGCGCTGTGCGATGCGCTGCTCGGCCTGGGATTGCTGGTCCGCCGCTGGCGGCGCCCAGCCCTGATGCTGCAACTGCTGCTGATGACCGGTTATACCCTGTGCATCAGCTTGATTTTGCCCCACTACTGGTTTGACCCCTATGCCGCCGTCGCCAAGAACCTGGTGTTGATGGTGGCCACTTTATGGCTATTTTGGACTGAGCCCCGCCGATGAGCGCTTACCTGCTGTTGAAAACCCTGCATATCCTGTCATCCACCGTCCTGTTCGGCCTTGGCGCCGGCTCGGCTTATTACGCGCTGCGCGCCTGGCGCAGCGGCAAGGTGGAAGTCATCGCTGTGACCTTCAAGCACCTGGTGTTCGCCGACTGGGCGTTTACCGCGACCACGGCGGTGTTCCAGCCGTTGAGCGGTATCGGCTTGATGCACCTGGCGGGGTGGTCGTTGCAGCAAAGTTGGCTGCAGTGGACGTTCGGGTTGTACGTACTGGCGGGGATCTGCTGGCTGCCGGTGGTGTGGTTGCAGATTCGTGTGCACAAAATGGCAGAGCAGGCGCTGAGGGAAGGCACGGCGATGCCGCTCAAGGCGTCGACCTATATGCGCTGGTGGTTTGGCCTGGGGTGGCCGGCGTTCCTGGCGTTCATGGTGATTTTCTATTTGATGGTGGCCAAGCCCATGTAAGGCTTTGGACCGCGTGGACTGCATCGCAGGCAAGCCAGCTCCCAGAGATTGACCGCATTCTTAGGTTGGTACGCGGTTACATGTAGGAGCGGGCTTGCCCGCGATAGCGGCATCAGCTACGCAGGGTAATCACGGGCCAGCCGCGCTTCTCGGCCTCAGCCCGCAGACTCGGATCCGGATCCACCGCCACCGGATGAGTTACTTGCTCCAGCAGCGGCAGGTCATTCATCGAGTCGCTGTAGAAATAGCTGTCTTCCAGACTCAAGCCAGTTTCTTCCAGCCAACGGTTCAACCGCGTCACCTTGCCCTCACGAAAGCACGGCACATCAGTGCTGCGCCCGGTATAGCGGCCGTTTTCCATCTCGCACTCGGTGGCGATCAGGGTGTCCACGCCCAGGCGTGCGGCAATTGGCGCGGTGACGAAACGGTTGGTGGCGGTGATGATCACCAGCTTGTCACCGGCGGCGCGGTGCTTGGCCAGCAGTTCCACAGCCCGCGGCAACATGATCGGTTCGATGCAGTCGCGCATATAGTCGTTGTGCCACTCGTCGAGCTGGGCCATCTCGGTGCTGCCGAGGATTTCCAGGCAAAAGTTCAGGTAGGCGGCGTTATCCAGCTTGCCGGCGAGGTAATCCTGGTAGAACTCATCGTTGCGGGCTTTATAGGCCACCGGGTCGAGAATCCCGCGTTCGCACAGGTAATCGCCCCAAGCGTGGTCACTGTCACCGCCCAGAAGGGTGTTGTCCAAGTCGAATAAAGCCAGGCGCATTGCAGTTACTCGCTGAAAAGTCTGTAAAAAGGCGTCCAGAATACGGTCTTTTCACAAGAGTGCACATAAGGTAAGAAGCCTCGTTGCCGCTGGAACAACCTTTGTGGAACAATGCGGCGACATGCGTTTGCGAGGTTGTTGCCGTGATCGACCCCGATGGTTTCCGTCCTAATGTCGGGATTATTCTTACGAATGATGCCGGACAGGTGCTATGGGCTCGCCGAATCAACCAAGATGCCTGGCAGTTTCCTCAAGGCGGAATCAACCCCGACGAAACCCCTGAAGACGCCTTGTACCGTGAGTTGAATGAAGAAGTCGGCCTTGAGCGTGAAGATGTGCAAATTCTGGCCTGTACCCGTGGCTGGTTGCGGTATCGTTTGCCGCAACGCCTGGTGCGTACCCACAGCCAACCGCTGTGCATCGGCCAGAAGCAGAAATGGTTTCTCCTGCGCCTGATCTCCAACGAGCAGCGGGTGCGGATGGATTTGACCGGTAAACCGGAGTTCGATGGCTGGCGCTGGGTCAGCTATTGGTATCCGTTAGGCCAGGTGGTGACATTCAAGCGCGAGGTTTATCGTCGCGCGCTCAAAGAGCTTGCCCCGCGCCTTTTAGCGCGCGACTGACGACGGAGTTCGACCCCGAGCCATGCTCAATACGCTGCGCAAGATCGTCCAGGAAGTTAACTCCGCCAAGGATCTCAAGGCGGCGTTGGGGATTATTGTGTTGCGCGTCAAGGAAGCCATGGGCAGCCAGGTCTGCTCGGTTTACCTGCTGGACCCCGAGACCAACCGTTTTGTGCTGATGGCCACCGAGGGCCTGAACAAGCGCTCCATCGGCAAGGTCAGCATGGCGCCCAACGAGGGTCTGGTGGGCCTGGTGGGGACGCGTGAAGAACCCCTGAACCTTGAACACGCGGCCGATCACCCGCGTTACCGCTACTTTGCCGAAACCGGCGAAGAGCGCTACGCCTCGTTTCTCGGCGCACCGATCATTCATCACCGTCGTGTTGTCGGCGTGTTGGTCATCCAGCAAAAAGAGCGACGCCAGTTCGACGAAGGTGAAGAAGCCTTCCTGGTGACCATGAGCGCGCAATTGGCCGGGGTTATCGCCCACGCCGAAGCGACGGGCTCGATCCGTGGCCTGGGCCGCGAGGGCAAGGGCATCCAGGAAGCCAAGTTCGTGGGTGTGCCGGGTTCGCCGGGCGCTGCGGTGGGTACGGCGGTGGTCATGTTGCCGCCGGCGGACCTGGACGTAGTGCCGGACAAGACCGTCAAAGACATCGACGCCGAAATCAAACTGTTCAAGACCGCTTTGGAAGGCGTGCGCGCCGACATGCGCAACCTGTCGACCAAGCTGGCGACTCAGCTGCGCCCCGAAGAGCGCGCGCTGTTCGACGTGTACCAGATGATGCTCGACGACGCGTCCCTGGGTAACGAAGTCAAGACCGTCATCAAGACCGGCCAGTGGGCCCAGGGCGCGCTGCGCCAGGTGGTGACCGATCACGTCAACCGTTTCGAATTGATGGACGACGCCTACCTGCGCGAGCGCGCCTCGGACGTGCGCGACCTCGGCCGCCGTCTGCTGGCCTATCTGCAGGAAGACCGCACCACCAATCTGGTCTACCCCGACAACACCATCCTGATCAGTGAAGAACTGACCGCCACCATGCTCGGCGAAGTGCCGGAAGGCAAATTGGTGGGCCTGGTCTCGGTACTCGGTTCGGGCAACTCCCACGTCGCGATCCTGGCCCGGGCCATGGGTATTCCGACGGTGATGGGCCTGGTGGACCTGCCGTATTCCAAGGTCGATGGCATCGACATGATCGTCGACGGCCATCGTGGCGAAGTCTTCACCAACCCCAGCGAGTTGCTGCGCAAGCAGTACGCCGAAGTGGTGGAGGAAGAGAAGCAGCTGGCGCTGGGCCTCGATTCATTGCGCGAGCTGCCGTGCGTGACCACCGATGGCCATCGTGTGCCGCTGCTGGTCAACACCGGCTTGCTCGCCGATGTGGCCCGCGCGCAACAACGCGGCGCCGAAGGGGTGGGGCTGTACCGCACCGAAGTGCCGTTCATGATCAACCAGCGTTTCCCGAGCGAGAAGGAGCAGCTGGCGATTTATCGCGAGCAACTGCAAGCCTTCCACCCGTTACCGGTGACGATGCGCAGCCTGGACATCGGCGGCGACAAGTCACTGTCATATTTCCCGATCAAGGAAGACAACCCCTTCCTTGGCTGGCGCGGCATTCGCGTGACCCTCGACCACCCCGAAATTTTCCTCGTGCAGACCCGCGCCATGCTCAAGGCCAGCGAAGGCCTGAACAACCTGCGCATCCTGCTGCCGATGATCTCCGGCACCCATGAGCTGGAAGAAGCGCTGCACCTGATCCACCGTGCCTGGGGCGAAGTGCGCGACGAAGGCGCCGATGTGCCGATGCCGCCGATCGGCGTGATGATCGAAATCCCTGCGGCGGTGTACCAAGCCAAGGAGCTGGCGCGGCAGGTGGACTTCCTGTCGGTGGGCTCCAACGACCTGACCCAATACCTGCTGGCCGTGGACCGCAACAACCCACGGGTGGCCGATCTTTACGACTACTTGCACCCGGCAGTGCTGCAAGCCTTGCAACACGTAGTGCGCGACGCCCATGCCGAAGGCAAGCCGGTGAGCATCTGCGGTGAAATGGCCGGCGACCCGGCGGCGGCGGTGCTGTTGATGGCGATGGGCTTTGACAGCCTGTCGATGAACGCCACCAACTTGCCAAAGGTGAAGTGGATGTTGCGCCAGGTTGAATTGAGCATGGCCAAGGACCTGCTGGCGGAGCTGATGACGATCGACAACCCGCAAGTTATCCACAGCTCGTTGCAATTGGCGCTGAAGAACCTCGGGCTGACGCGCATGATCAACCCTGCCTCCGCGAAAACCCTCTAGACCGCGTCGCGGCCATCGCAGGCAAGCCAGCTCCCACAGGGGAATGCATTCCAAATGTGGGAGCTGGCTTGCCTGCGATGGCGCCAGTCCAGGCGCCATCAAATCCTCAGCTCTACCTCACCCAGCCTGCCACCCTGCGGCCCAAAACTGCGTTCCACCATCCGCCGCGTCCCGTCGGCATTCACAATCAACACCGTACTTGCCCGCGTCCCGTAACTCGGGCTGGCGATAAACACGCTCGACAGCAGGCTTTCCGTCGCCAAGCCCACGCCGGTATCCGGCAGCTCGGCAAACGCTGCCGTCTGCGGATCACTCAAAATCGCCAGCAACGCCTCAGGTTGTGGATCTTCCAGTACTTCGCTCAACGCCGCCCTGGCCTTGAGCAGCTTTGGCCAGGGCGTATCCAGCCCCGCATTGGACAGCCCATACACCCCGGCTTCCAAGCGCGTGGGTTCGGTCTGATTGGCGTTGTAGTGCCACAACTCATCCTGCGTGCCCACCAGCAGGTTAAACCCGGCATATTCGATCGAACGGCCGTTAACATCCGCTAGATAGTCGTCAATCGGCATCGATCCGCTGAGAAACCGCGCCACCAACTCACCGCGTGATTTGCGTGTCGGCGGCTGGTGCGGGTCGCGGATGTTGGTCAAGGCGGCGAAGCGTCCGTCGGCACTCACCCCCAGCCAGGTGCCGCCCGCTTCCTGGTCGCGGCCGGCGTACACGTGCGGCGCATCCGGCCACTGGGCCAGCGGCAGGCTGGGGCGGGCGTAGAACTCATCGCGGTTGGCCGCGACGATCAGCGGCTGGGCGTGGCACGGCCGCCAGGCAAATACAATCAGGCACATCAGGCGATTTCCCTTTGTGTTTTCTGCCACTTTACCCACTCAGGCACAGGCGTTCCATCGTCTCCAGTTGGGTTGCGCGCCTTCCATCCGTTAACATGCCGGACTTGGTTCGGGGGCTCCCATGGAATTTCTGCTGTATTTGTTGCTCGGCGCCTGTGCGGGTGTGCTTGCCGGACTGTTTGGCGTGGGCGGCGGGATCATCATTGTGCCGGTGCTGGTGTTCAGCTTCACCTTGCAGGGCTTCGACCCGCAGGTGCTGACCCACCTGGCCGTCGGCACTTCGCTTGCGACGATCATCTTTACCTCGGTGAATGCCGTGCGTGAGCATCACCGTCGTGGTGCGGTGCGTTGGCCGATATTTGTGTGGATGACTGTGGGTATCCTGATTGGCGCAGGCTTTGGCGCGCTGACCGCCGAGGCGATTTCCGGCCCTCACCTGCAAAAAATCATCGGTGTATTCGCCTTGCTGGTGGCCGTGCAGCTGGCGCTGGATTTCAAACCCAACGCCAGCCGAACGGTGCCGGGCAAGGTCGGCCTGACCCTGGCGGGCACGTTTATTGGTTGGGCCTCGGCGATCTTCGGGATTGGCGGCGGCTCGCTGACCGTGCCGTTCTTGACCTGGCGCAGCGTGCCGATGCAGCAGGCCGTGGCCACTTCATCCGCCTGTGGCCTGCCGATTGCGCTGGCCAGTGCATTAAGTTTCATGATTCTGGGCTGGCATGACCCGTTGTTGCCCGCTCATAGTCTAGGGTTCGTGTATTTGCCGGCGCTGTTGGGCATTGCCCTGACCAGCATGGTGTTTGCCCGCTTCGGCGCACGCCTGGCACACCGGTTGTCGCCGCGCTTGCTCAAGCGGCTGTTCGCCGGGCTGCTGTTCTGCGTCGGCATCAACTTTTTGCTTTAAACAACCTGAGTAATGCAGGCTTAATCGCGCCCGGGCATGGTCCGGTCGCTATAACGAATGATTAACGAGGAGTCGCAATGCTGCCTTACCCGCAGATCGACCCGGTGGCCCTGGCCATCGGTCCGCTGAAAATCCACTGGTACGGGCTGATGTACCTGGTCGGCATCGGCGGTGCATGGTTCCTCGCGTCCCGACGCTTGAACCGTTTCGATCCGACCTGGACCAAGGAGAAACTCTCCGACCTGATTTTCTGGCTGTCGATGGGCGTGATTGTCGGCGGGCGCCTGGGGTATGTGCTGTTCTATGATCTTTCCGCCTATATCGCCAACCCGACGCTGATCTTCGAAGTGTGGAAGGGCGGCATGGCGTTCCACGGCGGCTTTATTGGCGTGATGATCGCCGCCTGGTGGTTCGGCCGACGCAATGGCAAGTCGTTCTTCCAGCTGATGGACTTCATCGCACCGATGGTGCCGATCGGCCTGGGCGCCGGGCGTATCGGCAACTTCATCAATGCCGAATTGTGGGGCAAGCCGACCGACGTGCCATGGGCCATGGTCTTCCCGCCGTTCAGCGACCCGGCGCAACTGCCGCGCCACCCGTCGCAGCTCTATCAGTTCGCGTTGGAAGGCGTGGCCCTGTTCCTTATCCTGTACCTCTTTTCGCGCAAGCCACGACCCACCATGGCGGTGTCGGGCATGTTCGCGTTGTTCTACGGGATCTTCCGCTTTGTCGTCGAGTTCGTGCGTGTGCCGGATGCGCAGTTGGGCTACCTGGCGTTCGGTTGGGTGACCATGGGCCAGATCCTCAGCCTGCCGATGATCCTCGGCGGCCTGGGCCTGCTGTGGTGGGCGTACAATCGCCCGCAACCGATCAAGAACACCGCGCTTTAAATTCGAATGCCGAGCCTTTTGCTACAGAGCCTCGGCGTCAACGATACGGGTACACACATGAAGCAATATCTCGAACTCCTGAACGACGTCGTGACCAACGGACTGACCAAGGGCGATCGCACCGGCACCGGCACCAAGGCCGTGTTCGCCCGTCAGTACCGGCATAACCTGGCCGACGGCTTCCCGCTGCTGACCACCAAGAAGCTTCACTTCAAAAGCATCGCTAATGAGCTGATCTGGATGTTGAGCGGCAACACCAATATCAAGTGGCTCAACGAAAACGGCGTAAAAATCTGGGATGAATGGGCCACCGAAGACGGCGACCTGGGCCCGGTGTACGGCGAGCAGTGGACTGCCTGGCCGACCAAGGACGGCGGCACGATCAACCAGATCGATTACATGGTGCACACGCTCAAGACCAATCCCAACAGCCGCCGCATCCTGTTCCACGGCTGGAACGTCGAGTACCTGCCGGACGAGACCAAGAGCCCGCAGGAAAACGCGCGCAACGGCAAGCAGGCCCTGCCGCCGTGCCATCTGCTATACCAGGCGTTCGTGCATGACGGTCATCTGTCGATGCAGCTGTACATCCGCAGCTCGGATGTGTTCCTCGGCTTGCCGTACAATACGGCCGCGCTGGCATTGCTCACCCACATGCTGGCCCAGCAATGCGACCTGATCCCCCACGAGATCATCGTCACCACCGGCGATACCCACGCTTACAGCAACCATATGGAACAGATCCGCACCCAACTGGCGCGTACGCCGAAGAAGCTGCCGGAACTGGTGATCAAGCGTAAGCCTGCGTCGATCTACGACTATAAGTTCGAAGACTTCGAGATCGTGGGCTACGACGCCGATCCAAGCATCAAGGCTGACGTGGCGATCTGAAGACTACCCCGGTGTAACTGTGGGAGCTGGCTTGTGTGGGAGCGGGCTTGCTCGCGAATGCGGTGGGTCAGTCGCTGGCGATGTCGACTGATCCCCCGCTTTCGCGAGCAAGCCCGCTCCCACATTTGAATTGGGTTTTCACCCCATTATCAGTCAGTGACCGTGGCTTCTTCCGACATGTGACGGCTCAGCCTCACTGGCCTGCACACTCCCGCTGACCTCCAGCCGCTGCAGAATCCCGCAATGATCCCCGCCACCACAGCGCTGGCGCAGGTCCAGCAATTGTTCCTGCAACGCCAGCAGCCCGTCGATCCGCGCTTTTACATGGTGGATATGCTCATCGATCAACGCATTCACGCTTTCGCACTGGTCCTGGGGGCTGTCGCGTAGCCCGAGCAGGCTGCGGATTTCTTCCAGGGTCATGTCCAGGCTGCGGCAGTTGCGGATGAAGATCAGCCGCTCGGTGTGTGCCTGGGTGTATACGCGGTAGTTGGCGTCGGTGCGCGCCGGCGGCGGCAGCAGGGCTTCCTTCTCGTAGTAACGGATGGTTTCCACCGGGCAGTCGGTGAGTTTGGCCAGTTCGCCGATCTTCATCGCAGCAATCTCCAAATGGGTGCTTGACCCTATAGTGGCTACAGGGTCTTTACTTGGCAACAGGCACCTTTACGGACGCGACCTGATGAGCGATTCGATCCACACCCCGCACAAACATGACCATGACCACGGCGAGAAGAAGCTGACGCCTGTGCGTAACCACGACCACGGCGGCTCGTGCTGCTCCAGCACCCCGGCTCCTGCGGTGGTGCAACTGAGCGAAGCGCCCACCGCCGGCGCACGCCTGAGCACGTTCCGCATCGAAGCCATGGACTGCCCCACCGAGCAGACGCTGATCCAGAACAAACTGGGCAAGCTCGCCGGCGTGCAGCAACTGGAATTCAACCTGATCAACCGCATCCTCGGCGTCACTCATGACTTGCCGAGCACCGCGCCGATCATCGACGCCATCAAATCCCTGGGCATGCAAGCCGATCCGCTTGAAGAGGGCGCGCCCGCCGCCGCGCCTGTCACCAAGAAACATTGGTGGCCGCTGGCGTTGTCTGGCGTTGGTGCACTGGGCGCCGAAGTGCTGCACTTCACCAACGCCGCACCCACCTGGGTGATCGCAGTCGTTGCGCTGGTGTCGATCTTCAGCGGCGGCCTCACCACCTATAAAAAGGGCTGGATTGCCCTGAAAAACCTCAACCTGAACATCAATGCCCTGATGAGCATCGCCGTGACCGGCGCGATCCTGATCGGCCAGTGGCCGGAAGCGGCCATGGTGATGTTCCTGTTCACCGTGGCCGAGTTGATCGAGGCCAAGTCCCTGGACCGTGCGCGCAACGCCATCAGCGGCTTGATGCAGATGACCCCGGAACAGGCCACAGTGCAACAGGCGGACGGTTCTTGGGTCGAAAAAGAGGTCAAAAACATTGATCTGGGAGCAATCGTGCGGGTAAGGCCCGGCGAACGCATCGGCCTGGACGGCGAAGTCACCGCTGGCCAATCCACCATTGACCAGGCGCCGATCACCGGTGAAAGCCTGCCGATTGAAAAGACCGTGGGCGATAAAGTCTTCGCCGGCACCATCAACCAGGCCGGCGCCTTGGAATATAAAGTCACCGCGGCAGCCAACAACTCCACCCTGGCGCGCATCATTCATGCCGTGGAACAGGCCCAGGGCGCGCGAGCGCCGACCCAGCGTTTCGTCGACAGTTTCTCCAGAATTTATACCCCGGCCGTGTTCCTGTTCGCATTGGGCGTGGCGCTGATTCCACCCCTGTTCATGGCGGGCGCCTGGTTCGACTGGATCTACCGCGCCCTGGTGCTGCTGGTGGTCGCATGCCCCTGTGCGCTGGTGATTTCCACCCCGGTGACCATCGTCAGCGGTCTGGCGGCGGCGGCGCGCAAAGGCATCCTGATCAAGGGCGGCGTGTACTTGGAGGGCGGTTACAAGCTCGACTACCTGGCCTTGGACAAGACCGGCACCCTCACCCACGGCAAGCCGGTGCAGACCGATTACCTGGCCTTGTTCCCGAATGTGCAGGACAGCGCGCCCGCCCTGGCCGCGAGCCTGGCCGGGCGCTCCGACCATCCGGTGTCCCTGGCCATCGCCAATGCGGCTGTGGATAAAAACCTGCCGAGCCACGTTGTGGATAACTTCGAGGCCCTGCCCGGACGCGGCGTACGCGGCGACATCAACGGCGAAACCTATCACTTGGGCAACCACCGCTTGGTGGAAGACCTGGGCCTGTGCTCGCCAGCGCTGGAAGAAAAACTCTTCGCCCTGGAAAAACAAGGCAAGTCCGTGGTGCTGCTGCTCGACAAGTCCGGCCCGCTGGCGCTGTTCGCCGTGGCCGACACGGTCAAGGACAGCAGCCGTGAAGCCATCCGGCAACTGCACGAACTGGGCATCAAGACCCTGATGCTCACTGGCGACAACACTCACACCGCCCAGGCCATCGCGGCTCAAGTCGGCATCGACCAGGCCCAGGGCGACTTGTTGCCCACCGACAAACTGCACGCCATCGAGGCCCTGTACAGTCAAGGCCGCCGCGTAGGCATGGTGGGTGACGGCATCAACGACGCCCCGGCGCTGGCCCGCGCCGAGATCGGCTTTGCCATGGCCGCCGCCGGTACCGACACCGCCATCGAGACCGCCGACGTCGCGCTGATGGACGATGATTTGCGCAAGATCCCGGCTTTCATTCGGCTCTCCCGGCAAACGTCGCGTATCCTCAAGCAGAACATCGCCTTGGCGCTGGTGATCAAGGCGATCTTCCTGGCAGTTACCTTCCTCGGCATGGCCACCATGTGGATGGCGGTGTTTGCCGACATGGGCGTGAGCCTGCTGGTGGTGTTCAATGGCCTGCGCTTGTTGCGCAAATGAGGATGAGAGGGTGGCGTGCTGAGTGCTGAGCTGAAGGCGTTTTTCATGGTCGCCCGCCTGGGCAGCATTACCCAGGCGGCGAAGAAACTCGGCCTGAGCCAGCCCACGGTCACCACCCAGATCCGCAACCTGGAAAGCCAGTACGGCGTGGAGCTGTTCTACCGAGGCGGTCGCCGCCTCACCGTCAGCGACGACGGTGCGCGCCTGCTGCCGATGGTCAAGGCGCTGCTGCAGCAGGAAGCGGATATCGAATTCTTCCTGCGCAACAATGGCCAGGTCCAGGGGGCATTGCGGATCGCCGCGACGGCGCCGTATTACATCCTTGACCTGGTCAAAGCCTTCCGCGAACGCCTGCCGCAGGTGGAGGTGTCGGTAGAGATCGGCAACTCCCAGCAGGTGCTCGAAGCACTGGATGACTACCGCGTCGATGTCGCCGCCTCGTCGCAACTGCTGGAAGACCCGCGCCTGGTTCGCCGCGTGTTGGGTACCGACCCGCTGGTATTGGCGGTGCATCGCAACCATCCCCTGGCCAAGCTCGATCATGTGCCGCTGAGCGCGCTCGCCGGGCATACGCTGTTGATGCGCGAAGTGGGCTCCACCACGCGACGCTTGACTGAAGACATGTTGAAAGATTCCGGTGTGAGCTTCGGCCCGCTGCTGGAAATCGGCAGCCGCGAGTCGATCCGCGAAGCGGTGCTGCGCAACATCGGGATCAGCATCATTGCGCGCCAGGAAGTGCCGCATGATCCACAGTTGCGGGTGTTGACCCTGGAGAACGCGCCGCAGATTCCGGAGTATTTGTACTGCCTCAAGGAAAGAAAAAGTGCGCGGCTGCCGGCGGCGTTTCTGGGGTTGGCGCAGGAAATGTCGCCGCTCTGATTTTTTGGCAGGCATTGAGGGCCTCTTCGCGAGCAAGCCCGCTCCCACAGTTGACCGAGTTGCCCTGAAGAAACCGGATCAAATGTGGGAGCGGGCTTGCTCGCGAAAGCGGTAGACCAGACAACCAGTCTCTATAGGTCCTACACAAATCCACCAATACCACTATCACCCCCTTTTGCCTTCCTGCCACAACAGCGACGCATTGCCTGCCTAGCATGGCCCTCATCCGTTTGATGAGGTGCCCCCATGAACACAGCCCTGACCCCACCCGGCGCGCCCATGAAGGTGCGCAGTATCCAGAAACGCTTCGGCGCGTTCACCGCGCTGGATAACGTGTCCCTGGACGTCGTCGCAGGCGAGCTGGTGTGCCTGCTGGGCCCGTCGGGTTGCGGCAAGACCACCTTGCTGCGCTGCATCGCCGGCCTGGAGCGCCAGGACAGCGGCGAACTTTACTTGGGCAGCCGCGACATTTCCCTGCTGCCGCCACAGGCGCGGGACTACGGCATTCTGTTCCAGTCCTACGCGTTGTTTCCCAACCTCACCGTCGAAGCAAACATCGCCTATGGCCTCACCGGCAGCGGCCGCGATGAAGTGCGCAAGCGCGTCGGGCAGATGCTTGAACTGGTCGGCCTGCTCGGCAGCGAAAAGAAATACCCCGGCCAACTGTCCGGCGGCCAGCAGCAACGCGTGGCCCTGGCCCGCGCGCTGGCGCCGGCACCCTCATTGCTGTTGCTGGATGAGCCGATGTCGGCCCTCGACGCCCGCGTGCGCGAACACCTGTGTACCGAGCTGCGCCAGCTGCAACGGCGCCTGGGCGTCACCACGCTGATGGTTACTCACAACCAGGACGAAGCCATGCTGATGGCCGACCGTATTGCCGTGATGAACAACGGCAGAGTCGAGCAATACGCCACACCCCAGGAGATCTACGACCGCCCGGCCACGCCGTTCGTGGCAGAGTTTGTCGGCCAGGGCAACTGGCTGCCGTTCAGCCGCAAAAGCGCCAGCCATGCCCAAGTCGGCGGAATGAACATGCGTCTGGCCAACGATGCCGGCGTGGCCACGTCCGGCCGTCTGTTTTGCCGCCCGGAAGCCATCAACGTCAACCCGCCGGTGCATGAAGAAAACCTGTTCCCGGCCAAGGTCCGTGAGATCACCTTTCTCGGCAATCGCTGCCGCATGAGCTTTGAGCTGGAGCAATTGCCCGGCCATCCATTGCTGGCCGAAGTGGCGCCGCACGCGTTGCCGCGCCTGGGCGCCCAGGACATCTGGGTCGCTTTACCGCCGAGCAGCCTGCAGGTGTTTGCCTGAGATGGCCGCTGTCATGACATTGCCCGTGCCACGCCAGGTGTCCCGTGCCGAGCTGGGTGATCGTATTTTCGTGGTCGGCGGCAAATGGCTGTGGCTGTGCCTGTTGGCGGTTGCGGTGTTGTTGCCATTGCTGGCGATCTTCTGGCGTGGTTTCAGCAGCGAAGCCGGGCAGGGCGGTGGCCTGGTCGCCGCGCAGGCATTGATCACCAGCGCCAACTTCCACTGGCTGTTGGGCAATAGCCTGAAAGTTTCCCTCAGCGTGGCGGCCATTGTCGTACCGCTGGCTTACCTGTTTGCCTACGCCCTGCAACGCACCTTGATTCCCGGCAAGGCGATCTGGCGCGGTCTGTCATTGCTGCCGCTGATGGCGCCGTCAATGTTGCCGGGCATTGCGCTGGTCTATCTGTTCGGCAACCAGGGCCTGTTGCGCGGGCTGCTCTCGGAGAATATCTACGGCTTCTGGGGCATTGTGCTGGGTGAGGTGATCTACACCTTCCCCCATGCCTTGATGATCCTGTTGTCGGCGCTGTCCCTGGCGGATGCGCGCCTGTTCGACGCCGCATCAAGCATGGGTGCCAGCCCGGCCCGGGCGTTTCGCAGCATTACTTGGCCCGCCACGCGCCAGGCGGTGTTCGCCGCGTTTTGCCTGGTATTCACCCTGACTATCACCGACTTCGGCGTGCCCGTGGTGGTGGGTGGCGATTATCAGGTGCTGGCGCTGGAAGCCTACAAGGCGGTGGTCGGCCAGCAGCAGTTCGGTCGCGGTGCCCTGATCGGCATGGTGTTGCTGCTGCCGGCGCTGTTCAGCTTTGGTGTGGATGCCTGGCTGCGCCGTCGTCAGGGCGATTCCATGAGCGGCCGCGCCCAGGTGTTCCAACCGGCGCCATCACGGGTAAGGGACGGCTGCTACCTGGCCATCGTGCTGCTGGTCTGCGCCGTGTTGCTGCTGGTGTTCGGCATGGCGGTGTATTCCTCACTGGTGAAATTCTGGCCGTATAACTTGTCGCTGTCGCTCAAGCATTACCAGTTCGAGGACACGGCGGGCGGCGGCTGGTTGGCTTACCGCAACAGCCTGACCCTGGCGTTGTGCACGGCGTTGATCGGCAGTGTGCTGATCTTCACCGGCGCCTATTTGATGGAAAAAACCAAGGGCCAGAAGGGCCTGAACCTGGCGCTGCGCCTGCTCACTTTTGTGCCGATGGCAGTGCCGGGGCTGGTGCTGGGTCTGGGCTACGTGTTCTTTTTCAACCTCAGCGGCAACCCGCTGCATGTGTTCTACGGGACCATGACCCTGCTGGTGGTGTGCACCATTGCGCACTATTTGACCACTGCGCAGATGACCGCGACCACCGCCTTGCGCCAGCTGGACGCCGAGTTCGAAGCCGCCGCGTTGTCTTTGAAAGCGCCGCTGTACCGCCACTATTTGCGCGTCACCGTGCCGATCTGCCTGCCGGCGCTGCTGGATATCCTGCGCTACCTGTTTGTGTCGGCGATGACCACCGTGTCCGCCGCGATTTTCCTCTACAGCCCCGACACCATCCTCGCCGCCGTCGCCGTGTTGAACATGGACGACGCCGGCAACGTGGGCGGCGCGGCGGCCATGTCCACCCTGATCCTGTTCACCTCAGCCAGCGTTTCGCTGCTGCTGGCGTGGGCCTCACGTGGCGCGCTGCGTCGCTCCCAAGCCTGGCGCCAGATCGCGCCCGGCCAATAAACATCCCGAAGGAGGTGCTCCATGTTCAAGCCCCTGGCGCTGGTCGCTGCCGTACTCACCGCATTCAGCCTGAATGCCTTCGCCAAGACCGAACTCACCGTGTACACGGCCCTTGAAGCCGAGCAACTGAAGACCTACAAAAAGGCCTTCGAACAGGCCAACCCGGATATCGAGATCAAATGGGTGCGCGACTCCACCGGCATCATTACCGCCAAGCTGCTGGCCGAAAAAGACCGCCCCCAGGCCGACGTAGTGTGGGGCCTGGCCGCCTCCAGCCTGGCGATCCTCGACCAGCAGGGCATGCTCGATAGCTACGCACCGAAGGACCTGGACAAGATCGGCAAGAATTATCGCGACGCCGCCAACCCGCCGGCCTGGGTCGGCATGGACGTATGGGCCGCGACCATCTGCTTCAACACCGTCGAGGCCGAAAAGCAGGGCCTGACCAAGCCCGTGAGCTGGCAAGACCTGACCAAGCCTGAGTACAAGGGCAAGATCGTCATGCCCAACCCGGCCTCGTCCGGCACCGGTTTCCTGGACGTCAGCGCCTGGCTGCAGACCTTTGGCGAGAAGCAGGGCTGGCAGTACATGGACGACCTGCACCAGAACATCGGCCAGTACGTTCACTCCGGTTCCAAACCGTGCAAGCTGGCGGCGTCGGGCGAGTTCCCCATCGGCATTTCCTTCGAGTACCCGGCCGTGCAGTTGAAACGCCAGGGCGCGCCATTGGACATCATCCTGCCCAAGGAAGGCCTGGGCTGGGACATCGAAGCCACCGCCGTAATCAAGGGCACGGCCCACGCCGATGCCGCGAAAAAACTCGCCGACTTCTCCGCCAGCCCCGCCGCGATGGACCTGTACAAGGACAACTTTGCCGTCCTCGCCCAGCCGGGTATCGCCAAGCCGCAGACCGAATTGCCGGCTGACTACGAACAGCGTCTGATCAAGAACGACTTTGCCTGGGCGTCGAAGAACCGCGACAGCATCCTCACCGAATGGCGCAAGCGCTATGACGGTAAGTCGGAGAAGGTCGGTCAGTAAGGTTTTCGTTAAGGCTGATGGCCTCTTCGCAGGCAAGCCAGCTCCCACATTTGAAGTGTTCGCAACTCAAAATGTGGGAGCTGGCTTGCCTGCGATGGCGGCCTCGAATTCAGGACATCACTTCATGACCCACCACAGCGACCTGCTGATCATAGGCGCCGGCATCCTCGGCTTGTCCCACGCCTACGCCGCCGCCAAACGCGGCCTCAAGGTCAAAGTCTTCGAACGCAGCGCCACACCGCTTGGCGCCTCGGTACGCAACTTCGGTCAGGCACTGGTGACCGGCCAACCACCGGGGCCGATGCTAGACCTGGCACGAGAAAGCCGTGACATCTGGGGCCATTGGGCCCAGGTCGCGGGCCTGCAGCTCAAGCGCAACGGTTCGTACCTGTTTGCCCGGACCGAAGCGGAAGAGCACTTACTGGAAGCTTTTTGCAGCGGTCGTGCGAAAGAACACGGCTACAACGTCGACCTGCTGCAAGGTCCGGCAATGAAGGCCCTGTATAGCGGCCAGTTCCGCCATCACCGCGCCGCGCTGCATGGCAAGGACGATCAGCAGCTGTATTCCCGCGAAGCTATCCCGGCGTTGATTAATTACCTGCGCACTGAGCTGAACGTCGAATTTCACTTCTCCACCCTGGTGCGCGACGTCGAACCGGGCCAGGTGCACAGCACGGCGGGAAGTTTTCGCGGCGGGCAGATCATCGTCTGCTCCGGCCACGACTATCAAACCCTCCTGGCTGAAGTGCTCGCGGAGCTCAAGCCGAGTGTCTGCCGCCTGCAAATGCTGCGCGCGCGGCCGGCGGTGAACCTGAACCTGCAACACGCCCTGCTCACCGGCCTGAGTTGCGTGCATTACGGCGCTTTTGCCGACCTGCCGGAAGCGGCGCAGGTACAGGCGCAGATCCTGCGTGAGGCACCGCACCTGCAGGAACACGGCATTCACCTGTTGATCAGCCCGACGCCCCATGGCGAGCTGATCATCGGCGACTCCCATGATTACGGCAGCGATGCGTCGCCCTTCAACGCCGAACAGGTCGATGACTGGATGATCGAACTGGCTGAGCAGACCCTCGGCTGCGCGGTTCAGGTGGTGGAGCGTTGGCAGGGTGTTTACGGCTCGCGCGGGCCGGGGCCGTTTTCGTTCCTGCGGGCAGCGCCCGGCGTGAGCGCGGCATTAATGCACACCGGCGTGGGCATGAGCGTAGGGCCGGCACTGGCCGAGCGAAACATCCGCGCTTTGTGGGGCACTGCATGATGAACCCGGAACAGGCGATTGCCGACGTCTTCGGCTTGTACGAGCGGCACGGCGCGGCCGATTACATCGGCGAGCCGGTGTCGCAGATCGAACACATGTCCCAAGCTGCGCAGTTGGCCATGGCCGAGGGCGTTGATGACGAAGTGATACTGGCGGCGTTTTTTCACGACATCGGGCATTTATGCGGGCAGGGCGGCGAAAACATGGGCGGTTACGGCGTGGTCAGCCATGAGCGTCTGGGCGCGGATTATTTGCGTCATGCAGGGTTCAGCGAACGCCTGGCCAGACTGGTGGAGTACCACGTGCAGGCCAAGCGCTACCTCACCTTCAGCCAGCCGGACTACTACGCTCGCCTGAGCGAAGCCAGCCGTCGCACCCTGGCTTATCAAGGCGCAGTGATGAGCGCCGAAGAGGCTCGGGCCTTCGAACAGGACCCGCTCTATGCGGTCAGCTTGCGCCTGCGCCATTGGGACGAGCAGGCGAAGGAGATGCACGTGCCTGTGCTCGACCTTGAACTGCTCAAGGCCAAGGCTCGGCAGGTGCTGGCGGCTTAGGTTTCGTCCAGGCGCCGGGCCAGGGCTTCGACCTGTTCCTGACGCTCGGCCTGGCTCAGCTTGGCGTGAGGGTTGAGGGACGACCATTGCGGATGGGCGCGGGCTTTGTGCAAGGCATCGGGCAACTTGCCTTCGCGCCAGGTCTTGTCCTGGGGCGTGTCGACCTTGATGCTGTGCATCGCCGCATGCCCGCGCAGATTCAGGGCCTTGAGCAACTGGCGTTGGCGCAGGGCGAGCAGGCGCAAAACGCTGTCGTCGACGGTCAGTTCGCGCTGGCCCTTGATCTTGCCCAGCAGGCGCCCGCCGTAGCTGCGCGCGGTTTGCAGCGCGCCACCGGCAATCGCGCCGGCCAGGGCAGCGGCGCCCAGGGTCAGCCCACCCACCAGTAAGTCCACGCCGGCACCCGCCGCCGCGCCAGCGGCGATCCCGCCACCGACGCGCACGCCAAGCTGCTTGAGGGTTTCGGGGTTGAACAGGTCATCGCCCCAGCGCCCGTCCAACAGCGGCAAGTCACTGGCGGCGGCGTCCTGGGGGCGGAAGCCGAACAGCTTGAGCAGCGCTTCGACACACTTTTGTTCACGTTGGCGCACGGCTTTGCGCAGGTCGCCGATGGCTTGCGGTTCATCTTCGGTGACCACGCTGCGTCGGCATGCGGCGCAGTCGATCAGCAGTTCCGCGATCAGCCGTGCAGCGCTTTGCTGACGGGCCTGGCGCTGCGCTTCTTGGTCCAGAATCAAGCGCTCCAATTGCGGCCGCGCAGTTTCCAGCAGCAGCGCGAGGCTTTCATACAGCCGCCGCTCGCCGTCTTCCGGCGGCGCCACGCTGTCGAAGCGCACCAGCGCATGCAGGCCCAGGCGCGCCAGGGCTTCGCGCCAGTCGGGCTCGCGGTGGTCGTTGCTGCTGACGAAGTTGAGCACCGGCAGCAACGGCTTGCCGCAGCTGGCCAGCACTTGCAGCTCATCGCGGTACTTGGCCAGCACCGGCTCGCGGGCGTCGATCACGTACAGCCCCGCGTCGGACGCCAGCAGTTGGCGCAGCACCTTGGCTTCCTGTTCGAAACGCTGGCGTGCTTCGCTGCCCTCGAGGAAGCGCGCCAGGCGAGCCGGACCGTCGAGGCGTTCGCCGGGGCGGTCGAGGCGCTCCAGATAATCGAGCAGGGCGATGGCGTCTTCCAGGCCGGGCGTGTCGTACAGCTCCAATAAGGCTTCGCCCTCCACCGATAACCGCGCGCCTTCGACATGCCGCGTGGTGCTGGGGCGATGGGACACCTCGCCGAAGCCGACATCACGGGTCAGCGTGCGCAACAGCGAAGTCTTGCCCACATTAGTGTGGCCGACCACGGCGAGCTTCAGCGGTTTAGTCATGACCGGTCTCCAGCCAGTTCAGCGGCGCGCAATCGGCGAAGGGCAGTTCCAGTTGTTGCAGCGCGGCGTGCCAATCGCCCAGCCTCTCGGCGTCCAGCGCCTGGCCCGGCGGCGCTTGCAGCAGCCATACGCGGGTGGCGGTGGCGCTGCGCGCGAGTTCGGCGATCAGCGCCAGGCTGCCGCGATCCGGCGAGCGGCGCGGGTCGCAGGCGATGGCCAGGCGCGCGGGCGGGAAGCGCGTCAGTTGTTCCAGCAGTGTGTGGCGTGATTCGCGGCTGTCCAGGATGCCGGCGTTTTTTACGCCGGCGGGCAGTTTGGGCGGCCAGGTGTGCTGGTCGTCCAGTTCGATGGCGACCACCAGGGCGCCGTCGCTTTCCAGTTCGTTGACGCCACCGCTGACCTGATGCAGTTGTTGCGGCGCGGCATCGTTGACGCCCAGGCGTTCACTGCTCGGCATCAGGCGTTCGCGCAGTTGGCTGTAGCCGGGCAGGTTCAGGTCCAGGCGCAGGGCGGCGCGCCCGCGTTTCCAGCGCCACAGGCACAGCAGGGCGAGGATCAGGCGCGGCAGCACGCCATACACCAGCAGCACGCCGACCAACCAGGCGGCCCATGCCTGGCGGGCGCTCTCGATGTTCAGCGCGGAATCGCCGCTGGCGCGGATCATGTCGACGGTCGGCACGTTCAAGCCCAGCAACGCCGGCAGGGTGCCGAGCGCCTGGGTCACGGCGACGAAGGTGTCGGCGCCAAGAATGGTGGTTTCCCACACGAAGCCGTAGCGGCGGGTAGCAAGCAGCGTAAGAAGAATCACCATGGCGCTGAGCAGCGCCAGCAGCCACAAGCTGTTGACCAGCACGCCCACCGCCCAGCGATTGAGTTTTTGGCGCTGCAACAGCAGTAACAGCGCCGGGGCCAGTTGCGCGGCCTTGGCGTCACGCGCGAGTTTTTCGCTGAGCCACAGCCACAGGCGCCCGAGGCTGGCGCTGTGTTCGCCGGCAAACAGCAGGCCCAGGGCCCAACTGATCAACAGGAGCAGATTCAAACCGAGCAGGCTGCCCAAGGCCCAGAACACGTTCACTGGCGTCAGGCCATTGCCCATCGCGGCAAAGGCCAGTCCGGCGCCGCTGATCAGCGCGACGATCGCCAGCAGCACCAGCGCCAGGCGCGCGCCTTGCAGCCAGCGGGTGAGGGCGCCTGTCAGCCCGTCGCGCTCGGCCAGGTGCAGGGCGCGGTGCTGGATGCGCGTGGGCAAGTCACCGCCGGCCGTGCGGGCCAGGCGGTTGGCTTCCAGGTCTTCAAGGGGCCCGGCGTGCTCTTCACGCAGGCGCACGGTTTCTGTCAGCCAGAGTGTGTGCAAGGGAGTCAGTGCAGTCACGCGCCTTCCTGTTGAGTCAATGAGGTTGGAGCATAACCGCTGGGTCGTGGCTCTGGTATTCTCGTCACCATGAAAAAAACTCTCCCTCTCAGCCTGATCGCAGCCCTCGGTGAAAACCGCGTGATCGGCGTCGACAACAGCATGCCCTGGCATTTGCCGGGGGATTTCAAATATTTCAAGGCCACCACGCTCGGCAAGCCGATCATCATGGGGCGCAAGACCTGGGATTCCCTGGGCCGAGCGTTGCCGGGGCGCTTGAACCTGGTGGTCAGCCGTCAGACCGACCTGGTGCTGGAAGGTGCGCAAGTTTTTCCGTCACTGGATGCGGCCGTGCAGCGCGCCGAGGCCTGGGCGTTGGAGCAGGGCGTGGACGAGTTGATGTTGATCGGCGGTGCGCAGTTGTATGCGCAGGGGCTGGAACACGCGGATCGCCTGTATTTGACGCGGGTCGCGTTGAGCCCGGAAGGGGATGCGTGGTTTCCCGAGTTTGATCGGAGCCAGTGGAAGCTGGTTTCAAATCTGGAGAACCCAGCTGAAGGCGATAAGCCAGCGTACAACTTCGAAGTGTGGGAACGCGGCTAAGATCGTCCCCACGCTCCGCGTGGGAACGCCTCTTGGGACGCTCCGCGTCCCGCTCTCAAGAGCGGACGCAGAGCGTCCAGGGCTGCATTACCACGCGGAGCGTGGGAACGATCATAAAAGGCCTGACTGGCACCCGATTAGTCAGGCTTGCAAAAGGAACCTTTATGCGCCACTGTAATGACCAATGTCTTTACAGTGAGGGCTGCCCAATGGCCTCTATCAACGTACGTATCGACGACGACCTTAAGGCTCGTGCTTATCACGAGTTGGAAAAGCTCGGCGTCACCCCATCGGAATTAATGCGTCAAGCCTTGCAGTATGTGGCAGAACGCGGCCAGTTACCGTTCAAGCCTGTTCTCATGACCGAAGACGATGAGGCATTGTTGGCAACAGTTCGGGAACGGCTGTCTGCGCCTCAACGGGTGAAGGTCTCCCTGGATGACCTATGAACTTGATTTCGATGCACGTGCTTTAAAGGAATGGCACAAACTCGGCGATACCGTTCGCCAACAGTTTAAAAAGAAGCTGGCCGAGGTTTTGATCAATCCACGCATCGAAGCCAGCCGTCTGCACGGTTTGCCCGATTGCTACAAGATCAAGCTTCGCAGCAGCGGTTACCGGTTGGTGTATCAAGTGATTGAACAGGAGATCACGGTATTTATCGTTGCCGTCGACAAGCGTGAGCGTGAAGAAGCTTACCGAAAGGCTGGTGATCGATTGAGCTAGCAGGGAGCAAAGGTCCCTGCTGGCTGATTTCGTCAGGCCTGCGCTAATTCGGCATGCTCATCGGCATCCAGCAACGCTTTATCCGTCTGCCCCATGACCTGGCTGGTAATCGCCCCGGCCGTCATCGAGCCGTTGACGTTCAACGCTGTGCGGCCCATGTCGATCAGCGGCTCTACGGAAATCAGCAGGGCCACCAGCGACACCGGCAGGCCCATGGCCGGCAGCACGATCAACGCAGCGAAGGTTGCGCCGCCGCCCACGCCGGCAACGCCTGCCGAACTCAGGGTCACTATCGCCACCAGGGTCGCGATCCACAGCGGGTCCAGCGGGTTGATGCCCACCGTCGGGGCGACCATCACTGCCAACATCGCAGGGTACAGACCGGCGCAGCCGTTCTGGCCAATCGTAGCGCCAAACGAGGCGGCAAACCCGGCGATGGATTGCGGGATGCCCAGGCGGCGGGTCTGCGCTTCGATGCTCAGCGGGATCGCCGCCGCGCTGGAGCGGCTGGTGAAAGCAAAGGTCAGCACCGGCCACACCTTGCGGAAAAAGCGCAGCGGGTTGATCCCGGCCAGGGACAGAAGCAGGCCGTGCACCATGAACATCAGGCCCAGGGCCAGGTAAGACACCACCACAAAACTGCCGAGCTTGATGATGTCCTGCAGGTTGGAGCCGGCGACAACTTTGGTCATCAGCGCCAGCACACCGTAGGGCGTCAGCTTCATCACCAGGCGCACCAGGCGCATCACCCAGGCTTGCAGGGTGTCGATGGCGTTAAGGACTTTCTGGCCTTTTTCCACGTCATCCTTGAGCAGTTGCAGCGCGGCAACTCCCAGGAAGGCAGCGAAAATCACCACGCTGATGATCGAGGTCGGCTTGGCGCGCGCCAGGTCGGCGAACGGGTTGGCCGGCACGAACGACAGCAGCAGTTGCGGGACATTCAGGTTGGCCACCTTGCCGGCGTAATCGCTCTGGATCACTTGCAGGCGCGCCATTTCCTGAGTACCGGCTACCAGGCCCTCGGCCGTAAGGCCGAACAGGTTGGTCAGGGCGATGCCGATCAGCGCCGCGATGGCGGTGGTGAACAGCAGCGTGCCGATGGTCAGGAAGCTGATCTTGCCCAGTGACGAGGCGTTATGCAGGCGCGCCACGGCACTGAGGATCGAGGCGAACACCAGCGGAATCACGATCATCTGCAGCAGTTGGACGTAGCCGTTACCCACCAGGTCGAACCAGCCGATGGAGGCTTTGAGCACCGGATGGCCGTCGCCGTAGATCGTGTGCAGAATCGCACCGAACACCACGCCCAGGACGAGGGCGAATAGCACCTTCTTGGCCAGGCTCCAGTTCGTGCGACGGGTTTGTGCCAAGCCCAGCAACAGGGCCACGAACACCAATAAGTTGAGAATCAGGGGCAGATTCATTGAAGCTCCGTTGAGAGGGCAGCCAATCGCGTGGGCCTGCGATTGCGAACCGGGGAGCCTAACATCTTGAAATATAATGATTTAATACCAATATGGAATGGCGACTGTCGTTTTTGGAATAAGCATTTGGCGCTCAGGCACATGCCGCTGGCGCGATCACGACGCAAGCGGTCGCGCTGGGGCGGTAACTGTCACAGGGATTTGTTAGCGTCGGTGTCTTTCACTCAGGGAGACAACGCCTATGAAGCTCGTGCCGAAACTACTCGCCGCCGCACTTTGCCTGGGACTCGCCAGCCAGGCGTTCGCCGCCACCGAGTTGAAACATTGGCCCGCGCCTGCCGCCAAGCAACTGAACGAAATGATCGCCGCCAACGCCAACAAGGGTAACTTTGCGGTGTTCGACATGGACAACACCAGCTACCGCTACGACCTGGAAGAGTCGCTGTTGCCCTACATGGAAAACAAAGGCCTGATCACCCGCGACAGCCTTGACCCGTCGCTCAAGCTGATGCCGTTCAAAGACACCGCCGACCATAAGGAGAGCCTGTTCAGTTACTACTATCGCCTCTGCGAAGTGGACGACATGGTCTGCTACCCGTGGGTCGCCCAAGTATTCTCGGGTTTTACGCTCAAGGAGCTCAAGGTGCAGGTCGATGAGCTGATGGCGTCCGGCAAGCCCGTGCCGGTCAGCTACTTCGAAGGCGACGTGGTGAAAAAGTCTGAGGTGCAACCGCCAAAAGTCTTCACCGGCCAGGCCGAGCTGTACAACAAGCTGATGGAAAATGGCATCGAGGTGTACGTGATGACCGCGGCCTCGGAAGAGCTGGTGCGCATGGTCGCCGCCGATCCGAAGTATGGCTACAACGTCAAGCCCCAGAACGTGATTGGCGTGACCACCTTACTCAAGGACCGCAAGACCGGCGAGCTGACCACCGCGCGTAAACAGATCACCGCCGGCAAGTATGACGAGCAGGCCAACCTCGGTCTGGAACTCACGCCCTACCTATGGACTCCGGCGACCTGGATGGCCGGCAAGCACGCGGCGATCCTGACCTACATCGATGAATGGAAAAAACCGGTACTGGTCGGTGGCGATACCCCGACCAGCGATGGCTACATGCTGTTTCACGATGTGGACGTGGCCAAAGGCGGCATCCATTTGTGGATCAACCGCAAGGATAAATACATGACGCAGCTTAACGGCATGATCGCCAAGCACGCGGCGGCGCAGGCCAAGGAAGGGCTGGCGGTGACGGCGGATAAGAACTGGGTGATCGTCAAGCCAGAGGAGATCCAGTAACCACGGATGTACCCCGTTAAAATGTGGGAGCGGGCTTGATCGCGAATGCTGAGTGTCAGTCACCATAAATATCGACTGACCCACCGCTTTCGCGAGCAAGCCCGCTCCCACATTGGATTTCCATTATCTTGGAAATTTTGAGCAGGCAAAAAAAATGCCCCGCACCAGGCGGGGCATTTTTATGGGCGACGTTTACAGGCCGTCCAGCATCGACTTGTTACGCACAGCGCCTTTATCGGCACTGGTCGCCAACAGCGCATAAGCTTTCAGCGCGGTCGTCACTTTACGCGGACGTTTTTCAACCGGCTTCCAACCCTTCTTATCCTGCTCGACCCGGCGTGCCGCCAGTTCTTCATCGCTGATCAACAGGTTGATCGAGCGGTTCGGAATGTCGATCAGTACCTTGTCGCCATCCTGCACCAGGCCAATCGCGCCGCCGGCAGCGGCTTCCGGCGAAGCGTGGCCGATGGACAGGCCCGAGGTGCCGCCGGAGAAACGGCCGTCGGTCAGCAGCGCGCAGGCTTTGCCCAGGCCTTTGGACTTCAGGTAGGACGTGGGGTAGAGCATCTCCTGCATACCCGGGCCGCCTTTGGGGCCTTCGTAGCGGATGATCACGATGTCGCCTTCTTTGACTTCGTCGGCGAGGATGCCGCGTACCGAGCTGTCCTGGCTTTCGTAGATCTTGGCGCGGCCTTCGAAGACATGGATGGACTCATCCACACCGGCGGTTTTGACCACGCAGCCGTCGAGGGCGATGTTGCCGTACAGCACGGCCAGGCCGCCTTCCTGGGAGTAGGCGTGCTCGACACTGCGGATGCAGCCGTTTTCACGGTCGTCGTCCAGGGTGTCCCAACGGGTCGACTGGCTGAATGCCGTCTGGGTCGGGATGCCGGCCGGGCCTGCCTTGAAGAAGGTGTGCACGGCTTCGTCGTCAGTCTGGGTGATGTCCCACTTGGCGATGCCTTCGGCGAGGGACGTGCTGTGCACGGTCGGCAGGTCGGTGTGCAACAGGCCGCCACGGGCCAGGGAACCGAGGATCGAGAAGATCCCGCCGGCGCGGTGCACGTCTTCCATGTGGTACTTCTGGATGTTTGGCGCGACCTTGCACAGTTGCGGCACATGACGGGACAGGCGGTCGATGTCGCGCAGGTCGAAATCGATCTCGGCTTCCTGGGCCGCGGCGAGCAAGTGCAGGATGGTGTTGGTGGAACCGCCCATGGCGATGTCCAGGGTCATGGCGTTTTCGAACGCCTTGAAGTTGGCGATGTTGCGCGGCAGTACCGAGTCATCGTTCTCGGTGTAGTAACGCTTGCACAGCTCGACGATGGTGCGGCCAGCCTGCAGGAACAGCTGTTCGCGGTCGCTGTGGGTCGCCAGTGTCGAACCGTTGCCCGGCAAGGCCAGGCCCAGGGCTTCCACCAGGCAGTTCATCGAGTTGGCGGTGAACATGCCGGAGCACGAGCCGCACGTCGGGCAAGCGCTGCGCTCGTATTCCGCGACTTTCTCGTCAGACGCGCTGGAATCGGCGGCGATCACCATGGCGTCGACCAGGTCGAGGCCGTGGGAGGCCAGCTTGGTTTTGCCGGCTTCCATCGGGCCGCCGGAGACGAAGATCACCGGGATGTTCAGGCGCAGGGCGGCCATTAGCATGCCGGGGGTGATCTTGTCGCAGTTGGAAATGCACACGATGGCGTCGGCGCAGTGGGCGTTGACCATGTACTCCACGGAGTCGGCGATGATCTCGCGGCTCGGCAGGGAATACAGCATGCCGTCATGGCCCATGGCGATGCCGTCATCCACGGCGATGGTGTTGAACTCCTTGGCCACGCCGCCGGCGCGTTCGATCTCGCGGGCGACCAGTTGGCCCAGGTCCTTGAGGTGGACGTGGCCGGGTACGAACTGGGTGAACGAGTTGGCAATCGCGATGATCGGCTTCTTGAAGTCGTCATCCTTCATCCCCGTGGCGCGCCACAATGCGCGCGCGCCGGCCATGTTGCGGCCGTGGGTGGATGTTTTCGAGCGGTAATCAGGCATTGGAGCACTCCGGGCGGCTAATCAAGTACTAAAGGGGAGTGAGCTTCTAATTGACGACTGGAACACTCGAAAAATGGCCGTGTGTCCGGAAGTTGCCACTCGCATCGCGGGATCGCCGCTTGCTTGGGCCTCGAGCTCATAAACCCGCCGGGGGATGACTGGCGATGAATAGGGCCGATTCTACACCGTCTTCCTGTAGGAGCGAGCTTGCTCGCGAAAAACGTATAGACGGCGCGTGTTACCGATAGTACTGCGTTATCGTTGGCGATCTTCGCGAGTAAGCTCGCTCCTACAAGGTCCCAGAAATATCTCGACTACTGTTTAAACGTCACTAAACGTTGGAGGCTCCTACCGTTTCTCTTCAACCACAGAAGAGGACGAAGGAATGTCCACCCAGCAAAATGCGCATCGATTGCGTACAGGACGCTATTCAGAATCGGGCCGTATTTACTTGCTGACGGCTGTAACACATCAACGGCAACTCATCTTTCAAGATTGGCGCATCGGTCGCTTGCTTGTCCGCGAGTTCAGAAGGGCTCAGGAAGACGGCGAGGCTGGGTGGTCATGCCCGACCACTTCCACTGGCTGGTGGAGTTGCATAACGGCGATTTGCCCAGACTCATGCAAATAACCAAATCGCGAAGTGCGCGTGCCATCAACCAGGCAAGGCAGTCCTTCGGAACGCTTTGGCAAAAGGGCTACTTCGACCGAGCGCTGCGTCGGGAGGATGATATGAAGGCCATGGCTCGCTACATTGTTGCCAATCCTCTGCGAGCGGGTTTGGTCGAGCATATCGGCCAGTACCCACTGTGGGACGCGATCTGGTTGTAGGAGCGAGCTTGCTCGCGAAGAATGCACAGACGACTCGGATTTACCTGACAGCGCTGCGTTATGGTTGGCGATCTTCGCGAGCAAGCTCGCTCCTACAACGTAGTCTTAGCTATTAGGCAGCAACCGGCACGTAATGCTCTTGATATAGCGCGTCTCGACAATCGCCGGATGCACCGGATGATCCGGACCCTGGCCGCCGCGCTCCAGCATCTGGATATTGCGATCCAGGTGGCGGGCGCTGGTCAGCAGGATGTTTTGCAGGTCGTCTTCCGGCAGGTGCATGGAGCACGAAGCGCTGACGAGGATGCCGTCCTTGCTGAGCAGGCGCATGGCTTGCTCGTTGAGGCGGCGGTAGGCGCCTTCGCCGTTCTTCATGTCTTTCTTGCGTTTGATGAAGGCCGGTGGGTCGGCGACGATCACGTCGAAGCGTTCTTCGCTGGCTTTGAGCTCCTTGAGGGCTTCGAACACGTCGCCTTCGATGCAAGTCATCTTCTCGGCCACGCCGTTCAGCGCGGCGTTGCGCTCCACGCCATCGAGGGCAAAGGCGGAGGCGTCGACGCAAAACACTTCACTGGCGCCGAAAGCGGCGGCTTGCACGCCCCAGCCGCCGATGTAGCTGTACAGGTCAAGCACGCGCTTGCCTTTGGCATACGGGGCCAGGCGGGCGCGGTTCATGCGGTGGTCGTAGAACCAGCCGGTTTTCTGGCCCTGGATCACCGGCGCTTCGAATTTCACGCCGTTTTCTTCCAGCGCGACCCACTCCGGCACCAGGCCGAATACGGTTTCGACGTAGCGGTTGAGGCCTTCGGCGTCGCGCGCGGCGGAGTCGTTCTTGAACAGGATGCCGCTCGGCTTGAGCACTTGGGTCAGCGCGGCGATCACGTCTTCCTTGTGGGCTTCCATGGTCGCCGAGGCGATCTGAACCACCAGGATATCGCCGAAACGGTCGACCACCAGGCCTGGCAACAGGTCGGAATCGCCGTAGACCAGGCGGTAGAACGGCTTGTCGAACAGGCGGTCACGCAAGGACAGGGCGACGTTGAGGCGGTGCACCAGCAGCGACTTGTCCAGCGGCAGCTTGATGTCGCGCGACAGCAGGCGGGCGCAGATCAGGTTGTTCGGGCTCATGGCCACGATGCCCAGGGTCTTGCCGCCGGCCGCTTCCAGGATAGCCTGGTCGCCTGCCTGGAAGCCGTGAAGCGGGGTGGCCGCCACGTCGATTTCGTTGCTGTAGACCCACAGGTGGCCGTTGCGCAAACGACGATCGGCATTGGCTTTGAGGCGCAGGCTTGGCAGGGACATGACGTCGCTCCGGAAAAAAGAGCGGGATTATAGCGCGTTGTGTAGGAATTGGCGGCGCCGCCGGACATGTGGGAGCGGGCTTGCTCGCGAAAGCGGTGTATCAGCGACATATGTATCGACTGACACTCTGCATTCGCGAGCAAGCCCGCTCCCACATGGGGTCGCGTTTCAATCAGGTATTTGGATGCCTACCCAGTCGTCATACGAGGTAGAATCCCCGCCTAGCCCAGAGTATCTACCTATGTCCCCAGAGCTTTCAGCCGAACAGATCCAACAGGCCCTGCAAGGCATCAGCGTGCCGCCCCAACCGCAAATCATGGTGGATTTGCAGATGGAGCAGTACATGCCCGATCCGGACCTGGAAGTCATCGCGCGGTTGATCTCCCAGGATCCCGGCCTTTCCGGCGCATTGCTGAAGATCGTCAACTCGTCCTACTACGGGCTGAGCAACAAGATCGCCTCGATCCAGCGGGCAGTTAACTTGCTGGGCAGCCGCTCGATCATCAACCTGATCAACGCCCTGTCGATCAAGGGTGAGATGAGCGACGACACCATCGTCACGCTCAACCGCTTCTGGGACACCGCCCAGGATGTGGCCATGACTTGCCTCACCCTTGCCAAGCGCACCGGCGCCCAGGCGGTGGACGAGGCCTATGCATTGGGCCTGTTCCACGATTGCGGCGTGCCGCTCATGCTCAAGCGCTTTCCCGACTACATGGCGGTGCTGGAACAGGCCTATGCCAGTGCAGGCCCCGACTGCCGCGTAGTGGACACCGAGAACAACGCGTTCAACACCAATCATGCCGTGGTGGGTTATTACACCGCCAAGTCCTGGCGCCTGCCGGAGCATGTGACCGATGCCATCGCCAACCATCACAACGCCCTGGCGATTTTCAGCGATGAGTCGTCGCGCAACCCGCAGCTCAAGAACCTGCTGGCGATCCTGAAAATGGCTGAGCACATTTGCTCCTCGTACAGGGTGCTGGGCAACCAGTCCGTCGATCACGAGTGGAACGCCGTCGGCCATCTGGTGCTGGACTACGTGGGCCTGTCGGACTACGACTTCGAGAGCATGAAGTTGTCGATCCGCGAACTGGGCGCGCGCTGACCCATCCCTCACGAGGTACACATGCCTGAGTTACCCGAAGTCGAAACCACCCGGCGCGGTATTGCACCGCACCTGGAAGGCCAGCGCGTCAGCCGTGTGGTGGTGCGTGAACGACGCCTGCGCTGGCCGATCCCGGACGACCTGGATGCGCGCCTGTCCGGGCAGCGCATCGTGCTGGTGGAGCGGCGGGCCAAGTACCTGCTGATCAATGCCGAAGTGGGCACCCTGATCAGCCACTTGGGCATGTCGGGCAACCTGCGCCTGGTTGAGGCCGGCATGCCGGCGGCCAAACATGAACATGTGGATATCGAACTCGAATCCGGTCTGGCGCTGCGTTACACCGACCCTCGGCGTTTCGGCGCAATGCTGTGGAGCCAGGACCCGCACAACCACGCCCTGCTGATCCGCCTGGGGCCGGAGCCGCTGACTGACCTGTTTGACGGCGAGCGCTTGTTCCAGTTGTCCCGTGGGCGGTCGATGGCGGTGAAGCCGTTCGTCATGGACAACGCGGTGGTGGTGGGCGTGGGCAATATCTATGCGACCGAGGCGTTGTTCGCAGCAGGGATTGATCCGCGTCGCGAGGCCGGCGGAATTTCGCGGGCTCGTTACTTGAAGCTGGCGATCGAGATCAAGCGCATCCTGGCCGCGGCTATCGAGCGCGGTGGCACCACGTTGCGTGACTTTATCGGTGGCGACGGGCAGCCGGGGTATTTCCAGCAGGAACTGTTCGTCTATGGTCGGGTGGGTGAGGCGTGCAAGGTCTGCGGGACCGAATTGCGCAATGTGGTGCTGGGGCAGCGGGCGAGTGTGTTTTGCCCCAGGTGTCAGCGCTGACCACTGTGTGAGGGCTGCTATCGCTTTCGCGAGCAAGCCCGCTCCCACATGTTGACCGCATTCTCATATTGGAACTCGGTCAACTGTGGGAGCGGGCTTGCTCGCGAAGAGGCCCTTGCAGGCGCCGAAGAACCTCAAGCCTTACCGGTAATTTTCCGGTACTTCTCCATCAACTGCTCTTCGGTCTCCGGACGGGCTTCGTCCAACGGAATGCAATCCACCGGGCACACCTGCTGGCACTGGGGCTCGTCATAATGGCCGACACACTGGGTGCACAGGTTGGGGTCGATCACGTAGATCTCTTCGCCTTGTGAAATCGCGGCGTTCGGGCACTCGGGTTCGCAGACGTCGCAATTGATGCAATCGTCGGTGATGATCAGGGACATGGAAACTCCTGCCAGGGCAGTCAGCCAAGGCATCTGAAAACTAATGCGCGCAATTGTGCCGCATTGGCGCCCGCAGCGCGAGCAGGCGCCGATCGAGCGGTCTTACTTCTTGAAGCGCAAGGTCAGCGCGTCCGCCACGGCCGGATGCACGAACTTGGTGATATCTCCGCCCAAAGCGGCGATTTCGCGAACCAACGTCGAGGAAATGAACGAATAACGCTCCGACGGCGTGAGGAACAGGCTTTCGACGTCCGGCGCCAGTTGGCGGTTCATGTTGGCCAGCTGGAATTCGTATTCGAAGTCCGACACCGCACGCAGGCCGCGCAGGAACACATTGGCGTTCTGCTCTTTGGCGAAATGCGCCAGCAGCGTGGCAAAACCCACCACTTCCACGTTGGGCAGGTGTTTGGTGACCTCACGCGCCAGCTCCACGCGCTGTTCCAGGGGAAACAGCGGGTTTTTCTTGGGGCTGGCCGCGACCGCGATGATCACATGGTCGAACAAGCGAGAAGCACGTTCGACCAGATCGCCATGGCCTTTGGTAATCGGGTCGAAGGTTCCTGGGTACAACACTCGGTTCATCGCGTCGTCCTGGCGGAGTCCGTTGGGGAACCGGATGGTATCGCAGCCACCCCGGTCGGCCAAGTCGACTTATGTAGATACCTACGCCGAATTATGGGTTTTTTCATGCCGTTTTCAGACGTTCGGCCAATGCTGTCGCCAGTTGGGCGCACATTCCATACACCGATAATTGCGGGTTGGCGCCAATGCTGGTGGGGAAGAGCGAGCCGTCGTGGATCGACAGGTTGCGCAACTGGTGATGGCGACCGAGGCTGTCGGCCACTGCGTTTTTCGGGTCTTCGCCCATGGCGCAACCGCCCATCACATGGGCGCTGCCCAGGCAGGTGCGGTGCAGCTCCAGGTTCAGGCCGTCGATCAGGCTGCGCGCTTCGGCCAGGGTTTTCACGTAGCGCGCATCATGGTGCAGCGGCTTGACCGACTTGGCGCCCGCCGCGAACTGGATCTCGGCCATGCTCCGGAACGCACGGCGCAGTCCATCCCAGGCATAGTCCGACACTGGGTAGTCGAGCACCGGCGTGCCGTCGCCGCGCAGCTCCACGCTGCCGCCCGGGCTGTCGGGGTGAAAGCCGTCGCGCAGCAGTGCCAGCATCGCGTGGGTATTGGGCAGTTGGCTCATGTCCAGGGCATTCTGGTCGCCGTAGCCACCGAGCAAGGTACTGGCCAGCGCAGGGTGCAAGGGCGGGGCTTCCAGTTTGTATGACATTTTCCCGGTGGTGCCGTCCTGCCACTGGAAATGGTCGGAATAGATCGATTGCGGCGCGCCGTAGAACGGGTTGATGACCTCATCGAACAACCCGGCAGAGAAATTCACCAAGTGCAGAAAGGTGCGCTTGCCCAGCCGCGAGTGCGGGTCCGGCGCGTTCGAGCGCATCAGCAACGCGGGGCTGTTGATACCGCCGCCCGAGAGCACGTAGTGCTTGGCGGTGACCGTGATCTTGCGCCCGGTCGGCGCCACGCACAGGTTGTCCATGGCCACGCATTCCAGGCGGCTGATGGTGTCGCCGCTGTAGACGAGGCGTTCGGCGCGCGCCAGATAGAGCAGTTCACCGCCTTTTTCCAGGGTGGACGGGATGGTGGTCACCAGCATCGATTGCTTGGCGTTGACCGGGCAGCCCATGCCGCAGTAACCCAGGTTGAAACAGCCGCGCACGTTGCGCGGGATCACATGCCAGCTGTAACCGAGCTTTTCGCAGCCTTTGCGGATCACATCGTTATTGGCGTTGGGCGGCAGGGCCCAGGGCGCGATGCCCAGGCGCTGCTCCATTTTTTCGAACCAGGGCGCCATTTCCGTGCTGCTGTGCCCCTTTACCGCGTATTCGCTGGCCCAGTGGGCGAGGGTAGCGTCGGGGGTGCGAAAGCTCGACGTCCAGTTGATCAACGTAGTGCCGCCCACCGCTCGGCCCTGCAGAATAGTAATCGCGCCATCCTTGCTCATGCGGCCGATACCTTCCTGGTACAGGCTGGTGTAGGCCTCGTCTTCCAGCAGCTTGAAATCACTGCTGGTCTTGAGCGGGCCTTCTTCGATCAGCAGCACCTTATAGCCCGCTGCACTGAGGATTTCAGCGGTGGTGCCGCCGCCCGCGCCGCTGCCGATAATGACCACATCGGCTTGCAGGGTCAGGTCGTTGTCGAGGGCGGCGCCATTGTGGGTTTTCCAGCCACGGGCCATGCCGTCGCGGAACAGATCGGGTACGGGCATAAAAGTGCGCTCTTGTTGTTATAGATGTCAGTGGCTACGTAGTTGCGGCCCAAATGTGGGAGCGGGCTTGCTCGCGAAAGCGGTGTATCAGTGAAGAATTTATTGGCTGACCCAGCGCTTTCGCGAGCAAGCCCGCTCCCACATATGAATGAATTATCAATTTCAGATTTTCGGCGGCCCGGGATAGCCGCAATGGGCCCACGCCGCCGGCTGGAAGTACCAGGCCATGATCACCAGCTTGAGCAGCGAGCCCTGGCCCATGCGCAGCAGGTTCAGGTAGCTGTTTTCCCAGCGGTGCAGGAAGTTTCGAATCTGCTCGCTGCTGGCGTTTTCCCAACTACCCCAGATCCCGGTCAGCGGCCCACGAGTGATGCCCATGCCGAGCACATCGAACAACTGCTGGGTGAGCTTGAACATTTCCGGGGACAGGCGTTGAAGGCTGAAATCGAGCTTTTTAAGCGTGTCTTCAATCCCGTTGGCGATGTCCTGGGCGCTGGCCGCGCCTTCGAGCAATACCGGGATTACCGCGCGCAGGAACGGCAGGTCGCTGCTGCGCAACAAGGCAAAGCCGCTCGCCGGGGTGCTGCTGGAGCAGCCGCTGAGGCTGGCGCCAAGCCCGGCGGTGGCCAGGAAGGCGCTGGCGCACAGGCCGATTTTCAAGACGCCGCGGCGCGACAGTGTGGGTGTTTCAGTCAGGCTGGGGTTCATTGTTATTGTTATCCCGTGGTGGCGGTTTCAGCGCACGAACAGTTTCTGGATCAGCTTCTGAATGGATTTTCCGTAGGGCGGGTAGATCAGTTTCGCCGCGTTCAGGCGTTGTTTCACCAGCACGCCCTTGGCTTTGCTGAAAGTGAGGAAACCTTCATGGCCGTGGTAGTGGCCCATGCCCGACGGGCCGATGCCGCCGAATGGCATATCGTCCTGAGCCACGTGTAGCAAGGTGTCGTTCAGGCACACGCCACCGGAATGGGTTTCGTGGAGCACGCGGTTTTGCTCGCCCTTGTTGTAGCCGAAGTAATACAGGGCCAGCGGGCGCGGACGTTGGTTGATGTAGGCAAAAGCCTGGCCGATGCCGCGATAGGGCACGATCGGCAGCACAGGGCCGAAGATTTCGTCCTGCATCACGGTCATGTCGTCGCTGACATTCAGCAACAGGCTGTGAGCCATGCGCCGTGCCTGGCCCTGCTCGTACAGTGGAATCAAGGTGGCGCCTTTGTCGGTGGCGTCCTTGATGTAGGCATTGAGCCGAGCAAGCTGGCGTTCGTTGATGATGGCGGTGTAGTCCGGATTGTCGGCCAGGGTCGGATAAAACCCGCGAACAGCCTTGGAGTATGCCTCGACAAAACCTTCGACACGCTCTTGCGGCACCAGCACGTAGTCCGGTGCCACGCAGGTCTGGCCAGCGTTCAAGGCTTTGCCGAAGGCGATGCGCTCGGCGGCGTCCTTGAGCGGAACATCGGCGGAAACGATGGCGGGCGACTTGCCACCCAATTCCAGGGTGACCGGCGTGAGGTGTTCGGCCGCGGCACGCATCACCTGCTTGCCAATGCTGGTGGCGCCGGTAAACAGCAGGTGGTCGAAGGGCAACCTGGAAAAGGCCATGCCGACGTCGGCTTCACCGAGCACCACGCACACCAGGTCTTGAGGGAAGATCTTCGCCAACAGCGTCTTGAGCAACTCGCCGGTGGCGGGGGTGGATTCGCTGAGCTTGAGCATCACCCGGTTGCCCGCCGCCAGCGCGCCGACCAGCGGGCCAATGGCCAGGTACAGCGGATAATTCCAGGGCACGATCACGCCAACCACGCCCAAGGGCTGGTAGATGACTTTGGCCGAAGCGGGTTGGAAGGCGATGCCTACCGCTCGCCGGGAAGGTTTCATCCAGCCCTTGAGGTGTTTGCCGGCATAGTGAATGCCATGCAGGCTGGGCATGAGTTCAGCGAACAGGGTTTCATCGGCGCTGCGATGGCTGAAGTCCTGGCTGATCGCGTTGATGAGCGCCTGGCGCTCGTCGCTGAGCAAATCGCGCAGGGCCTTGAGCCATTGCTGGCGCTGAGCGGCCGACGGCATCGGGTTAGCGGCGTAGGCGCGACGTTGGGTGTCGAACAGGTCCTGGAGGTGATCCAGCGCCTGGGCATCTTGCAGGTAGGCAACGTTGGCAGACATGGCGGCGTTCCCGATTGTTATAGGTCTGCCTGGATTTTTAGAGTCATTACTCTAATTTGTCAAATGTCATTACATTTGCCTGCGGATTTATCCCTACCGGAATAGGCCGTAAGATGTTCCATCACGTGTACAGAAGCTGATCCCCTATGGCACCACGAGTAAAGACCAGCGAGCGCATTGTGCAAACCAGCCTGGAGCTGTTTAACCAGCAGGGCGAGCGCAGCGTGAGCACCAACCACATTGCCGCCCACATGGAAATTTCGCCGGGCAACCTGTACTACCACTTTCCCAACAAGCAGGCGATCATCGCCGTGCTGTTTCGCGAATACGAAGTCCTGGTGGACACCTTCCTGCGCCCGCCCCAGGGCCGCGCGGTCACCGTCGAAGACAAACGCTTCTACCTGCAAGCCGTGCTGGCCGGCATGTGGCGCTACCGCTTCCTGCACCGCGACCTTGAACATCTGCTGGAAAGCGACCCGGAGCTGGCCACCGGCTATCGGCGATTTTCCCAGCGCTGCCTGATCCAGGGTGGCGCTATCTACAAAGGGTTCGTGGATGCGGGCATTCTCGATATGGACCCGGTGCAAACCGAGGCCTTGACCCTCAATGCCTGGATTATTCTCACCTCCTGGGTACGGTTCTTGTGCACCACCAATGAAAACTCCACGCATTTGAGCGCCGAGGCGATCAAGCGCGGGGTCTACCAGGTGCTGGTGCTGGAGGCCGGGTTTGTCACGCCCCAGGCCAAAGAAGCGGTGGACGCATTGTTCAAAGAATTTTACGTGCCGTTGAATCAGGCACTGGATGAAGTGAAGTAGGACCTTTCCCCGAATCTGTTCATAGGAGTCCGTCATGCCGCTTGCCCAACTGATCAGCCCCCAGCAACTGGCCGAACGCCAGAAGGCGGGCGGGGTGGTGATCCTGGATTGCCGTTTTGCCCTGAAAGACCCGGATTATGGGCGCTGCAGCTATGCCGAAGGGCATATCGAGGGCGCGCAGTACGCTGATCTTGAGCGCCACCTCAGTGGGCCGGTGATCAAGGGCGTGACCGGGCGCCATCCGTTGCCGGCGGCGGATACGTTGGTTGGGCAGTTGCGGGTCTGGGGCATCAGCGCCGACACCGAGGTGGTGCTGTATGACGACGGCCCTGGCGCTTATGCCGCCAGGGCCTGGTGGTTGCTGGCCTGGCTGGGCAAGCGTGATGGCGTGTTTATTCTCGATGGTGGGCTCAAGGCCTGGCATGCCGCGGGCTTCCCGTTGAGCCTGGATGCGCCGGTCGTTGAGCCAGGGACCTTCGCCGGTACGCCGGACAATCGCCTGCTTCTGGACGCCGGACACCTGCAAAAACGCCTGGGCCAGCCGGGATTGACGCTGATCGATGCACGCGCCCAGCCGCGTTTTCGCGGCGAAGTGGAGCCCATCGACCCGATTGCCGGGCATATCCCCGGTGCGCAATGTGCGGCGTTCAGTGAAAACCTGGGCAGTGACGGCCGCTTTCTGCCGGCAGAGCAGCTCAAGCAGCGCTTCGCCGCCCAATTGCAGGGCCGCTCGGCGGAGGAATTGGTGGCCTATTGCGGTTCGGGGGTGACGGCATGCCACAACTTGTTCGCCCTGAGTTTGGCGGGGTATCCGTTGGGCAAGTTGTATGCGGGGTCGTGGAGTGAGTGGATTAATGATCCAACGCGGGCGATTGCGACTGGCGACTGAAATATCGGACTGAAAACCCAATCAAAATGTGGGAGCTGGCTTGCCTGCGATAGCATCACCTCGGTATCACTGATACACCGAGGTGTCTGCATCGCAGGCAGGCCAGCTCCCACGGTTAACCGTGTTGTGCCAGTAACCACTGCGGAATGCGGCGCTCGAGGTAGTAAGTCGGGCGCTTGATTGACCCGTCGACAAAGCCCACATGCCCACCCTTGGCCAGCAGCTCAAACTCAGTGCTCTGCGACAGCTCACTCGCCTCAGGCAGGCTATGAGCAAACACAAACGGATCATCAGCCGCGTGGATGATCAGCGTCGGCGTGCGGATACCACTCAGGTAATAGCGGCTCGACGCGCGGCGGTAGTAGTCCTCGGCACTCAAGAAACCATGCAGTGGCGCAGTCACCCGGCCATCAAAATCCCAGAATGTACGCATCTTCTCCAGCGAGCCCAAGGCTTCCAGGGTTTTAAGCCCGTCTGCCTGGCCATCCTGTAGAAACCGGCTTTGCTTGACCCGGATGTACGCCAGCATTTCACGCATGAAGTGTTTCTGATAAATGCGCGAGAAGCCCAGGCCGATGCGGTCCGCGCACTGGTCCAGGCGAAACGGCACCGACACCGCCGCCGCGCCTTGCAGCCCCGAGGTCTCGCCGGTTTCGCCCAAATGCTTGAGCAGCACATTGCCGCCCAGCGAATAGCCCACCGCATACAGCGGCGCCAACGGTCGCTTGGCCCGCAGATGGGCAATCGCAGCCGCCAGGTCTTCACTGGCGCCGGAGTGGTAACTGCGAGCCAGCAGGTTCGGCTCCCCCGAACACCCGCGCCAGTTGAGCGCCGCGCTCGCCCAGCCTTGAGTGGCGAGGGCTTTTTGCAGGCCGGCTACATAGGGCGAGTTGGATGATCCGGTCAGCCCGTGCAGTACCAGCACCAAAGGCGCATGCGCGTCGTGGGGGCCGTGCCAATCGAGGTCGAGGAAGTCGCCGTCTTCCAGCCACAGGCGTTCGCGTTGGCGTTCGATATGCGTGGTGGGTCGCCACAACGGCCCCCACAGGGTTTGCAGGTGGGGGTTGCCGAGGCCGAAGGCGGGGGTGAACAGGTCGACGGAAGGCTTCATGAGACTCTCTGCGGCGGCGCATTTATTAACTGTTGCGAGCGGGGTTGTTGTGGCGAGCGGGCTTGCCCCGCGTTGGGCTGCGCAGCAGCCCCAAAACCGGCAAAGGTGTTCTAACTGATTAAACGCGGTGTTCTTGATGGGGCTGCTGCGCAGCCCAACGCGGGGCAAGCCCGCTCGCCACAACACGCCCGCTCACCGACAACACGCAAAGAGGTCAGGCGATGTTTCGGTGCCACAGCGCGTAATACACCCGCCCGGACTTCTGCTCCCGATGCAGGCGCCATGCGCCCGGCAAGCCCAGCGTAGACGGTGCCGTCTCGCTTTCAGTGTAGATCCATGCATCCTGCGCCAGCCATTGGCGCTCTTCCAGCAGCGTGCAAACGGCGGGCAGCAGGTTCTGGTTGAACGGCGGGTCAAGGAACACCACGTCGTACTCGCTGGCCGCCTGGGTTTCCAGGTAGCGCAGCGCGTCGGCGGTTTGCACCTGGCCGTTGGTGCAACGCAAGGTGCCCAGGTGTTCCTTGAGGCTTGAGACGGCGACATTGCTCGCATCCAGCGCCTGGGCCTGGGACGCGCCACGGGACAGCGCCTCCAGGAACAAAGCGCCGCTGCCGGCGAACGGGTCCAGCACCTTGGCGCCGGCGATGTACGGCGCCAGCCAGTTGAACAGGGTTTCGCGCACGCGGTCTGGCGTCGGGCGCAGGCCTACGACGTCGGGGAAGCTCAGCTTGCGGCTGCCCCATTCGCCGCCAATGATGCGCAGTTGGCCCACACCGTTATGCACGTTGTGGACAGGTTTTTTCGGGCGAGATGAACTGGCCATTAATGCTCCGGAACCCCGAGCGGCTGCTCGGCGGGTTTATCAGTGGGGGGCGGTAGTGGCTTTTGCGCAATCGTCGGGCCGGCGGTCACGATGACCATTTTGTCGGCGCTCAGGTGTTTATTCATTGCCGCCTTGACCTGCTCTACGGTCAGCGCCTGGGATTGTTTCATGAAATCTTCCAGATAGCTCAGCGGCAGGTTGTAGAAACCCATCGCGCCCAGTTGCCCGACGATATCGGCGTTGCTGGCGGTAGACAGCGGGAAGCTGCCGGCCAGCTCGCGCTTGGCGTCGTCCAGTTCCTTCTGCGTCGGGCCGGTCTTGAGGTAGTCGGCCACGACGTCCTCGACCAGGCGCAGAGTGCCGCCGCTCATTTCGGCGCGGGTCTGCAGATTGATCATGAACGGGCCGCGCACCTGCATCGGCGAAAACCCGGAGTACACGCCGTAGGTCAGGCCGCGTTTTTCGCGCACTTCGCTCATCAGGCGGGTGCCGAAACCGCCGCCGCCGAGGATCTGGTTGCCCAGGGACAAGGCTGCGTAGTCCGGGTCGGCGCGGTCGATACCCAGTTGTGCGAACAACAGGTGCGTCTGCTTGGACGGGAACTCGATATGGCTCAGGCCAGCCTTGGGCTCCGTCGGCTGGGCGATCTTCGCCAGGGCCGGGCCCTTGGGCAACGAGGCGGAGACCTTAGCGGTCATGGCCTCGGCCTCGGCACGGGTCAGGTCGCCCACCACGGCAATCACCGCGTTGCCCGCGGCATAGGCCTTGGCGTGGAACGCCTGCAACTGTGCCAGGGTAATCTTCGGAACGCTCTGCGGCGTGCCTTCGCTCGGGTGCGCGTAGGGGTGGTCACCGTACAGGCGCTTGAATAACTCAAGGTTCGCCAGCTTGGCGGGGTTCTGCTTCTGGTACTCGAAGCCGGCCAGGATCTGGTTCTTGATCCTTGCCAGGGAGTCGGCGGGGAAGGTCGGCTTGCCGATCACCTGATCGAACAGCTCCAGGGCGGCGTTGCGTTTATCGCTGTCGCTGAGGCTGCGCAAGGAAACCAACGCCATGTCGCGGTAAGCGCCGTTGCCAAAGTCCGCGCCCAGGCCCTCGAAGCCACTGGCGATCTGGCTGACGTCCTTGCCCGGCACGCCTTCGTTGAGCATGGCGTTGGTCATCAACGCCAGGCCCGGTACGTTGCCGTCCTGGCTGCTGCCGGCGGCGAACAGGATGCGCACGTCAAACATCGGCAACTCATGGGCTTCGACGAACAACACCTTGGCGCCTTCGGCAGTGGTCCAGGTTTGTACGTCGAGCTTGCGGTTGGTCGGCGCCTTGCCGTCCAGCTCCGCCAGGGACTGCAACGTGTTGCTCGACTCGGCTTTTTCCAGCGCCGTACTGGCCATTGATTCGCTCGGGCGCAACAAATACACGGCACTGGCAGCGATCAAGGTGACAACGATCAGGCCCGGGAAGATCAGGCGGCTGCTTTTGCGATCACTCATGAGCGGTCTCCTGAGGCAATACATGGGCGACGCTGAGACGTTCGCGGGTGAAATAGGTGCGTGCGGCTTTCTGGATATCTTCCGGGGTCACGCTTTGCAGGTCGGCCAACTCAGAATCCATCAGCTTCCAGGACAGGCCGACGGTTTCCAGCGAGCCGATGGCCGTGGCCTGGCTGGTGATGGAATCACGCTGGTAGACCAGGCCGGCAATGACCTGGGCGCGGATGCGTTCCAGTTCTTCGGCGGTCGGCGGCTTGGCTTTCAACTCATCCAGCAGGCGCCACAGGCCGGCTTCGGCCTGGGCGACAGTTTTCTTCTTCTGCTGGTTGGGGGTGGCGGTGAGCATGAACAGCGTATCGCCACGGGTGTAGGCGTCGTAGTTGGTCGAGGCGGCGGAGACCAGCTCTTCACCGCGCTCCAGTTGCTCGGAGATACGCGCGCTGTAGCCGCCGTCCAACAAGGCCGAGATCAGGCGCAGGGCCTGCACCGAGCGTTTGTCTTCGGCGGTGGCCAGGCCCGGTACGTTAAAGCCCAGGATCACGCTCGGCAGTTGGGTCTGCACATGCATCGTCAGCTGGCGCTGGCCGGGTTCGGCCAGCTCCATCGGGATCTTGGCCGGCGGTACGTCACGCTTGGGGATCGGGCCAAAGTAGCGCTGAGCCAGGTTTTTCACCTCGTCCGGGGTGACGTCGCCCACCACCACCAGGGTGGCGTTGTTCGGCACGTACCAGGATTGGTACCAATGGCGCAGCTCTTCGACTTTCATGCGGTCCAGGTCGGCCATCCAGCCGATGGTCGGCGTGTGATAGCCGCTGGCCGGGAAGGCCATGGCCTTGAAGCGCTCATAGGCCTTGGACATCGGGTTATCGTCGGTGCGCAGGCGGCGCTCTTCCTTGATCACCTCGATCTCGCGGCTGAACTCGTCGGCCGGCAGGCGCAGGCTGGCCATGCGGTCGGCTTCCAGCTCGAAGGCCACGCCCAGGCGGTCGCGGGCCAGCACCTGATAATAGGCGGTGTAGTCGTCGCTGGTGAATGCGTTTTCTTCGGCACCCAGATCGCGCAGGATCAGCGAGGCTTCGCCTGGGCCAACCTTGGCACTGCCCTTGAACATCATGTGTTCCAGAGCGTGGGATAAACCGGTCTGGCCCGGGGTTTCGTAGCTCGAACCGACCTTGTACCAGACCTGGGACACCACCACCGGCGCGCGATGGTCTTCGCGCACGACGACCTTGAGGCCGTTGTCGAGGATAAATTCATGGGTGGGTTGTGGGTCGGCAGCCAAAGCTGAAAGGGGCAGACAAACTGTGCTGAGCAGCAGGCCTGCGGCGCGGCGGGCTAGAGCATTCATTCGTTTTTTAACCTGTTGGGCTGCCCGCTTGATCTTAGCGTCGGCGGGCGAGGAGGTGCTAGGATACTGGTCCGACTTAAGGACGGCCACTGCGGCGGTCTTGTTGAGGCCCTATTTTGGCCTTCAAAATGTTGCGCATGAACGAGCTGGCTAGAAAACAGTCTGTTACGCATCGAATTTTATTTACCGAAGCGCCCCTCGGCGCGTCGCTACCTTGAGATAGCCGTCTCCATGTTTGGTTCCAACGACGACAAGAAGACCCCAGCTGCGGCTGGCGAGAAAAAAGGCCTGTTCGGATGGCTGCGCAAAAAGCCGCAGGAAACCGTCGACGAACAGTCGCAGGTTCAGCCCGAGCCGCCTGTTGAACCTGTTGCGGCAGAGCCCGTAATCGAAGCCGAACCGGTAGCCGAAACCCCGGCACCGGTGGTGTTGCCAATGGCCGAACCGGTATTGCAGCCGCTCGTCGAGGCAGCTCCCGAGCCGGAGCCAGAGCACCAGCCGTGGCCGGAACTGCCGGTGGCTGACGAGCCTGTCGCCTTCGTTGAAGACCCGCAGGCCGAACAGGTGGCGCCGCCGATTCCCGCAGCGGTCGAGCCGGTCGATGTTGTTGTCGAGCCAGCCGCTCCCGCCGTCATCGAGCCCGAACCTGTCGCTGCGGCTGCCGAAACCAGCAAAACCGGCTTCTTCGCCCGCCTCAAGCAAGGCCTGAGCAAGACCAGCGCCAGTATCGGCGAAGGCATGGCCAGCCTGTTCCTGGGCAAGAAAGTCATCGATGACGAATTGCTGGAAGACATCGAAACCCGCCTGCTTACCGCCGACGTGGGCGTCGAAGCCACCGCCGTGATCATCCAGAGCCTCACCCAGAAGGTTGCGCGCAAGCAACTGACCGACGCCGATGCCCTGTACAAATCCCTGCAGGCCGAGCTGGCCGCCATGCTCAAGCCGGTCGAAGCGCCGCTGGTGATCACCCCGAACAAGCCGTTCGTGATCCTGGTGGTCGGCGTCAACGGCGCCGGCAAAACCACCACCATTGGCAAGCTGGCCAAGAAGCTGCAGTCCGAAGGCAAAAAAGTCATGCTGGCCGCTGGCGACACCTTCCGGGCCGCAGCGGTCGAGCAGTTGCAGGTCTGGGGCGAGCGCAACAAGATTCCGGTCATCGCCCAGCACACCGGCGCGGATTCCGCCTCGGTGATCTTCGATGCAGTGCAAGCCGCCAAGGCGCGCAACATCGACGTGCTGATCGCTGATACCGCCGGTCGCCTGCATACCAAAGACAACCTGATGGAAGAGCTGAAGAAAGTGCGCCGCGTGATCGGCAAGCTCGACGCCGATGCCCCGCACGAAGTGCTGCTGGTGCTGGATGCCGGCACCGGTCAGAACGCCATCAGCCAGGCCAAGCAATTCAACCAGACGGTACAGCTGACCGGCCTGGCGTTGACCAAGCTCGACGGCACGGCCAAGGGCGGTGTGATCTTCGCCCTGGCGAAACAGTTCGGGTTGCCAATTCGTTATATCGGTGTCGGCGAAGGCATCGACGACCTGCGCACCTTTGAAGCCGAACCCTTTGTACAGGCACTGTTTGCCGAGCGGGAGCGTTCATGATTCGATTCGAACAGGTCGGTAAGCGCTACGCCAACGGGCATGTGGGCTTGCATGAGCTGAGCTTTCGCGTGCGTCGCGGCGAATTCTTGTTTGTCACCGGTCACTCCGGCGCCGGCAAAAGTACCCTGTTGCGCCTGTTGCTGGCCATGGAACGCCCGACCACTGGCAAATTGCTGCTGGCGGGCCAGGACCTGGCCACCATCAGCAATGCGCAGATTCCGTTCCTGCGCCGGCAGATCGGCGTGGTGTTCCAGAATCACCAGTTGCTGTTCGATCGCACGGTGTTCAACAACATTGCGTTGCCATTGCAGATTCTCGGGTTGTCCAAGGCCGAGATCGTCAAGCGAGTGGACTCGGCCCTGGAGCGCGTGGCGCTGTCGGACAAAACCGACCTCTACCCCGGCGACCTCTCCACCGGCCAGCAACAGCGCGTCGGCATTGCCCGCGCTATCGTCCACCGCCCGGCGCTGCTGCTGGCGGACGAACCCACCGGCAACCTCGACCCGCGCCTGGCCGCCGAGATCATGGGCGTATTCGAAGACATCAACCGCTTGGGCACCAGCGTGCTGATCGCCAGTCACGACCTGGCGCTGATCGCGCGCATGCGCCATCGCATGCTGACCCTGCAACGCGGCCGCCTGATCGGTGACGGGGAGGCCGGCGTATGAGTGCCACACGCAGCCCTAAAGTCTCCGAACGCGTGGCGCCGAAACCGGCCGATCCGCAACCGAAGAAGAAAAAACACGATCACGATGACGACGGCCCGGATTTCAGCACCTTGCTGCGCGCCTGGATCGAAAGCCATCGCGCCAGCCTGCTCGACAGCCTGCGCCGCCTGGGCAAGCAACCGATCGGCAGCTTTTTTACCTGCCTGGTGATGGCGGTGGCCTTGAGCCTGCCGATGGGCTTGTCGCTTTTACTCAATAATGTCGAGCGCCTGGGCGGTTCCTGGCAGCGCGCGGCGCAGATTTCGCTGTACCTGAACCTGGATGCCAGCATCCAGCAAGGCGAAGCGCTGCGCGACGACATCAAGAACATGCCGGGCGTGGCGGATGCCGAGTACGTCAGTCGCGACCAGGCCCTTGAGGAGTTCCAGCAACAGTCCGGCCTGGGCGAGGCACTTAAGGAGCTGCCGCAGAACCCGCTGCCGGGTGTGGTGCTGGTGACGCCGAACGAAGTCGACAAGACCGCCCTGGAAGCCCTGCGACAAAAACTCGCAGCGCTGCCCAAGGTGCAACAAGCCCAACTTGATCTAGTCTGGGTAGAGCGCCTGGCGGCGATCCTCAAGCTGGGCGACCGCTTTGTGTTCGGTTTGACGGTGCTGTTGGTGTCTGCATTACTTTTGGTGATAGGTAATACCATTCGTCTTCATATTGAAAACCGTCGCACCGAGATAGAAGTGATTAAACTGGTCGGCGGCACAGACAGCTATGTGCGTCGTCCTTTTCTGTACATGGGCGCGCTTTATGGCTTCGGTGCCGGGGTTTTGTCCTGGGGCGTGCTGGCGTTTGGCCTTAATTGGCTGAACGACGCAGTGGTCGGGCTTGCCGGGCTCTACGGCAGCGATTTCGCGTTGGCCGGCGTGCCGGTCGCCGATGGTTTGAGCCTCTTGCTTGGCGCGGTATTGTTGGGGTATATCGGTGCCTGGATTGCGGTCGCACGGCATTTGCGTGAGCTTGCGCCGAAGTAATTAATGTCAGATTAATGTGGTTTTGTTTGTATTGGCCGTATTGGCGGTATAGGGAACTTGTCCTACGGTTCCCGGTCAATTTTCGCAGTGCTGAACTGCACGAGTTATGTGAGTCGGAGGTTTTTTCGTATGACCACTTCTTTGCAACCTGCTTATGCCCTGGTGCCGGGTGCGAACCTGGAAGCCTATGTGCACACGGTCAACAGCATTCCATTGCTGACGCCCGAGCAGGAGCGTGAACTGGCCGAGAGTCTCTACTATGAGCAGGATTTGGGGGCGGCTCGGCAGATGGTGCTCGCCCACCTGCGTTTTGTCGTACATATCGCCCGTAGCTATAGCGGCTACGGCCTGGCCCAGGCTGACCTGATCCAGGAAGGCAACGTCGGCCTGATGAAGGCTGTGAAACGTTTCAACCCTGAGATGGGTGTGCGCCTGGTGTCGTTTGCCGTGCATTGGATCAAGGCGGAAATCCACGAGTTCATCCTGCGCAACTGGCGCATCGTGAAAGTGGCGACCACCAAGGCCCAGCGCAAGTTGTTCTTCAACCTGCGCAGCCAGAAAAAACGCCTGGCGTGGCTGAACAACGAGGAAGTCCACCGCGTGGCCGAGAGCCTCGGCGTGGAGCCCCGTGAAGTGCGCGAGATGGAAAGCCGCCTGACCGGCCATGACATGGCCTTCGACCCGGCCGCCGAAGCGGACGACGACAGCGCCTTCCAATCGCCGGCCAACTACTTGGAAGACCACCGGTACGACCCGGCTCGTCAACTGGAAGACGCCGACTGGAGCGACAACTCCAATCACAACCTGCACGAAGCGCTGGAAGTACTGGACGACCGCAGCCGTGACATCCTCTACCAGCGCTGGCTGGCGGAAGAAAAAGCCACGCTGCACGACCTGGCACAAAAGTACAACGTGTCGGCCGAGCGGATTCGTCAGCTTGAGAAAAGCGCGATGAACAAGTTGAAATTGTCGATCGCTGCTTAAAACACAGCGAAGAGACAAAAAAATGCCCCGATCGAAAGATCGGGGCATTTTTTGTCTGTGCTCAGAAAATCTCAAGCCCTACGCGGTTCCTGTGGGAGCTGGCTTGCCTGCGATGACGTCGTGTCAGCCAGGCATCTGCTGACTGACCCACCGCTATCGCAGGCAAGCCAGCTCCCACAGGAACCTCGTTGTGTCAGTCGGCCCAGGGTGCCTTGCGGGCATTGTTCAGCTCCAGCAGGTAGCCATCGCCGCCGAGCTGACTCATCTGCTGGCGAATCCAAGCCGCGCGCCGCGCCACATAGGCCGTAGGATGGCTGGCACTCCACACCCTTGGGTTGGGCAACACGGCGGCCAGATAACTGGCCTGCTGCCGCGAAAGCCCCTTGGCACTCACCCCAAAGTGATGCCGGGCCGCGGCCTCTGCGCCAAACACCCCGTCATCCCACTCGACGCTGTTGAGATACACCTCAAGAATCCGCTGCTTGGGCCATAATACCTCGATCAACCCGGTGAACCAGGCCTCGAGGCCCTTGCGCAGATAACTGCGGCCGGCCCACAGGAACAGGTTCTTCGACACCTGCTGGCTCAACGTACTGGCGCCGCGAATCGAGCCGCCGCGCTCGTTGTGCAGGATCGCCGCCTGGATCGCGCCGAAGTCAAAGCCCCAATGCTGCGGGAAGCGCTGGTCTTCACCGGCCATCACCGCCAGTTTGAGGTCATCGGAAATCTCGTCCCAGGACACCCAGTCGCGCTGCAGGTCTATGGGTTCGCCGTCAAACCAGGATTCGACCTTGCGCTCCACCATCAGCGCGGTGAAAGGCGGCGGGACGACGCGAAACAGCAGCACCAGCAGCATACTGCCAATGGCAAACCATTTCAGGACATTGAGAAAGCGTTTGAAGAGGAGACGCAGCATAGAGATGGCTTGGCCGAACCCGTTGAGCGGGCCATTATACAGACCCTGTCCCATGAGTCTGACCGGAGTTCCTCATGCTGCGTAGCTTTCTGATGCTGGCTGCCTTTTTTGGCTTTACCGGTGTCGCCCTTGGCGCTTTCGCCGCCCACGGCTTGAAAAACCGCCTGAGCGCCGAGTACCTGGCGATCTTCCACACCGGTGTGACTTACCAACTGGTGCATACCCTGGCGCTGTTTGGCGTGGCGTTGCTGGCGGCGCATATTCCCGGTCGCCTGGTGACCTGGGCAGGTATATCGTTTGCGGTCGGTATCCTGTTGTTCTCCGGCAGCTTGTACGTGTTGACCCTGACCGGGATCAGCAAGCTCGGGATCATCACGCCGTTTGGCGGGCTGGCATTCCTGCTCGGCTGGTTCTTCCTCGGCCTGGCGGCATGGCGCCTGCAGGCTGCCTGACCAAGGGGCTTGGGTCATCAACCGTGATCAAGCTAGAATGCTGGCCCCTAAAAACGATGGCGGCCCGTGGCATGCGCATTCAGTTGAACGGCGAACCCCTTGAACTGCCCGACGGTGAAACCGTTGCGGCCCTGCTGACCCGCCTGGATTTGACCGGGCGTCGCGTCGCAGTGGAGCTCAACCTGGAGATCGTCCCGCGCAGCCAGCACGAAGGCACCGCGCTCAGCGACGGTGACCAGGTCGAAGTGGTCCACGCCATCGGCGGCGGCTAGTCGCCTGCCCGAATTCTGCAGAACCTCACCCCAATTCGAGGATTTCCCATGAGCATCGTTCGTAGCGACAAGCCCTTCGTCCTGGCCGGTCGTACCTACCAGTCCCGTCTGCTGGTCGGCACCGGCAAATACCGCGACATGGAAGAAACCCGTCTGGCCATCGAAGCCTCGGGCGCCGAGATCGTCACCTTCGCCGTGCGCCGCACCAACCTCGGCCAGATCGAGGGCGAGCCCAACCTGCTTGAGGTGCTTTCGCCGGACCGTTACACCTTCCTGCCCAATACCGCCGGTTGCTACGACGCCATCGAAGCCGTGCGCACCTGCCGCCTGGCCCGTGAATTGCTCGACGGCCACAACCTGGTAAAGCTGGAAGTGCTGGCCGACCAGAAAACCCTGTTCCCCAACGTGATCGAAACCCTCAAGGCCGCCGAAACCCTGGTCAAGGAAGGCTTTGAGGTAATGGTCTATACCAGCGATGACCCGATCATCGCGCGCCAACTGGCGGAAATCGGCTGCATCGCGGTGATGCCGTTGGCCGGTCTGATCGGTTCCGGCCTGGGCATCTGCAATCCGTACAACCTGCAGATCATCCTCGAAGAAGCCAAGATCCCGGTGCTGGTGGATGCGGGCGTAGGCACTGCCTCCGACGCCACAATCGCCATGGAACTGGGCTGCGACGCGGTGCTGATGAACTCGGCCATCGCCCATGCCCAGCAACCGATCATGATGGCCGAAGCCATGCAACACGCCATCGTCGCGGGCCGTCTGGCCTACCTCGCCGGGCGCATGCCGAAAAAACTCTACGCCAGCGCCTCTTCGCCGCTGGATGGTCTGATCAAGTAAGAGCCATTGATGACTGAATCAAACGAAACGCCGAACACCCTGGAAGCAGGCGACGAGTCCAAGCATCGCCGCATCAAGAGCTTTGTGATGCGCGCCGGTCGCATGACCGAAGGCCAGCAAAAGGGCCTGGAGCAAGGCACGCCGCTGTTCGTGCTGCCCCTGGCCGACGCGCCGGTGGACTACGATCAGGTCTTTGGCCGTTCGGCCCCGCGTTCCCTGGAAATCGGTTTCGGCATGGGCCACTCTCTGTTGGAAATGGCCGCCGCTTCGCCGGACCAGGACTTCATCGGTGTGGAAGTGCACCGCCCCGGTGTCGGCGCGCTGCTCAATGGCGTGCTGACCCAGGGCCTGACCAACCTGCGGGTTTATGACTGCGACGCGATCGAAGTGCTCAACCGCTGCATCGCCGACAACAGCCTCGACCGCCTGATGCTGTTCTTCCCCGACCCCTGGCACAAGGCCCGCCATCACAAACGCCGGATCGTCCAGGCCTCCTTTGCCGAACTGGTGCGCAGCAAGCTCAAGGTGGGTGGCATCCTGCACATGGCCACCGACTGGGAACCGTACGCCGAATACATGCTGGAAGTGATGAACGTCGCCCCTGGCTACCGCAACCTGGCCGAAGACGGCAAATGCGTGCCGCGCCCGGCCGAGCGCCCGATCACCAAGTTCGAACGCCGCGGCGAGCGGTTGGGGCATGGGGTTTGGGATTTGAAGTTCGAAAAACAAAAATAAATTGCAACTTTCGTCATGGCTAAGTAGTATCAGAGCCCAACGAGCTGGTTGCTGATAACGGGGTTAATTCTCCGGGGCGGTACGCAACGCGAAGGCGTTGTTACTCCGTTAACTATCGTTTTTCGATTCGGTAGGAAGAGAGGTTCGATTCCCTCCTCGTTAAAATTACTTAGCTTTAAGCACCTATCTGTATATGGTCGGTGCTTTTTGCTGTGGCCAGCATTCTTTGTGTGAGATTTTTTGCGCCTTTGAAATTGGCAGAACGCAGATCTGCGTTTGTAAAATTCACTCCTTTGCAATCAACGCCCTTAAAAATTGCGCTTCGCAAATTTGCATTGCTAAAGTCTACACGTTCTATTTTGCATCCTGAAAAATCCACACCCGATAAGTTTGCAGCGCAGAATTTTGATCTGTTCAAAGTTACGTTTTTTAAAGTTACATGATGAAATTTTGCGTTAATAAAATTTGTGGCGTCACATTGGCAATTTGTTAGCTCTACGTTTGATAGCTTGGCGTTTGCGAAATTTATTGCGATCATGTTTGTATCTTTTAGTTTTATATTCTCTATTTGCATGTCTTGTAAATTTGCTTCAAAACACGGGAAGTCGTTTGCCTCTAATGCTATTAGTCTCTTGATTGTACTAAGCGTTCTATGTGGGCAGTCGGAACCTTTATAAAACCTTAGGTCGGCCAACGTTTCTTTATGTCTTGTGATCGCGGCGGATCGCTCGGAGTTTTCTTTGGCGATTTTTTCCCGTTGCTCTGTTCTTCGTTCGAACCAAAACAAGACGATACCAACTAGGAATAAATCTATAACGGTTCCGTGCGCACCGACCAAGATATTCTCGAAGAAACTTCTAGTATATAGACCCCATGTCGTATTGGGGAGTATTAAGCTTGAGAGGCTGGGCCAGAGGCCAGTTGCTAAAATTATAATTGCTGAAAAAATAATTAAAACTATTATCGGTGTGCGCATTGTGACGTCCGTGTCCATATGTTTTTTCATAAGTTGAGCATCTGACCAAGAAGGTCTGAAACCCTGAGATTTTAGATCAAAGTATTTCGGTCAAATCAGCGGCGGTCCGCAACCACGCCAATCAACACCAGCACCACCACCAACACCGGCGCCAAACTGTAGTTGTTGAACTGGCTCAACCCCCGCACGATCCACGGCGTGGCGTAGATCAGCGCTGCGCCGCTGCCGATCATGCACAGCAGGGCCATCAACGGCACGCGCAAGGCGCCGGCGATGCTGCCCAGGCGGGCTTCGACCCAGCCCTTGATGTCGGCGCCGAACAGCACCAGCAAACAGCCGACGAGAGCCAGGGAGATTTCCGACAGGTTGCTGCGGCTCCAGCGGGATACGGTGGCGAGCAGGTCGAGTACCAGATCCATTCGATTTCCTTAAAGAGCGTCAGCTCAAAAACGTCTGCAGCAGGTCATTGAGAAAGAGTTGCCCGCGGTCGGTCGCCGCCAGGCGTGACGGTTCGACCTGCATCAGGCCACTTTGTTCTGCATCCGTGCGGCCCTTATCGAGCGTCGTCAGTTCAAGGCCGGTGCGTTCGGTGTAGAGCCTGGCTTCGACGCCCTCGGTCAGGCGCAAAGCGTTCATCAGGAACTCGAACGGCAGCTCTTCATTGGTCAGTTCTTTCGCGCCGGCCTGGAAGCTTTTGGCCGGGTTGAGGTAGTCCTTTGGCGCTCGCGTTTTCCAGGTGCGCACGATGCGTCCGTCGGGGTGGCTGAGCTTGCCATGGGCGCCGGCACCGATGCCGATGAAGTCGCCAAAACTCCAGTAATTCAGGTTATGCCGCGCCGCACGACCCGGTTGGGCGTAGGCCGACACCTCGTATTGCGCATAACCGTGTTCGGCAAGCAGCGCCTGGCCGGCTTCCTGGATATCCCACAGGGTGTCATCTTCCGGCAGCGTTGGCGGCTGGTTCCAGAACACCGTATTGGGTTCCAGGGTCAACTGGTACCAGGACAAGTGCGTCGGCTTCAGCGCGATAGCCTGGCGCAGGTCGCTCAGGGCGTCGTCCAGGGACTGATCGGGCAAACCGTGCATCAAGTCCAGGTTGAAGTTGTCGAACCCCGCCTGGCGCGCCATGCCGGCGGCGCGTACGGCTTCATCGCCATTGTGAATGCGGCCCAGGGCTTGGAGTTTTTCCTGCTGGAAGCTCTGAATGCCGATCGACAGCCGATTGATTCCCAGCGCGCGATACGCCACGAACTTTTCCTGCTCGAACGTCCCGGGGTTGGCTTCCAGGGTGATCTCGATATCGCTGGCGAACGGGATACGCGATTCCACGCCCTTGAGCAGACGACCCAGCGCCGCAGCGCTGAACAGGCTGGGCGTACCGCCGCCGAAGAAGATCGAACTCAGCTCGCGGCCGTAAACGGCGTGCAGGTCTTGATCGAGGTCGGCGAGCAGGGCGTCCACATACTCTTCTTCCGGCAGCACGTTGCTGGCGGTGTGAGAGTTGAAGTCGCAATACGGGCATTTGCGCACGCACCACGGGATGTGGATATACAGCGCCAGGGGCGGCAGCAGGGGCAACGCCGCCCGAGGTGTTTGCGCGCCGCCGTGGATCAGCGGCTGCGCAGAGGTGTTCTGGGTCATTTCAGGCTCAGGCGTTGGCGCAGCAAATCCATTGCGCGGGCGCGGTGGCTGATCTGGTTCTTGTCGGCCGGGCTCAGTTCGGCGCTCGAGACATTGCGCTCCGGCACCCAGAACAGCGGGTCATAGCCAAACCCATGCTCACCGCTGGCGGCATGCAGGATACGCCCGTGCCACAGGCCTTCGCACAGGATCGGCAACGGATCATCGGCATGCCGCACCAGGGCCAGCACACACACGAACTGCGCGCCGCGCATCGCGTCTGGCATGTCCTTCAGGGCATCGAGCAGCTTGGCATTGTTGGCCGCATCGCCCTTGCCGTCGGCGTAGCGCGCCGAATAAATGCCAGGCGCGCCGCCGAGAAAGTCCACGGCCAGGCCCGAGTCATCCGCCAGCGCCGGCAAGCCGGAGATACGCGCGGCATTGCGTGCCTTGAGAATGGCGTTCTCGACGAACGACAGGCCGGTCTCTTCCGGTTCGACCTGGCTGAACTCGCCAATCGAGCGCAGTTGTACGGCTTCGCCGAGCATGGCCTGGAGTTCTTTGAGTTTGCCGGCGTTATGGCTGGCCAGTACGAGTTGGGTGAGGTTCATCGGTCGGCCGGAAACAGTTCTTGGTTGAATTGGAAACCGTGGGCTTTACCGCCGGTTTCAACATTGATGGTAAACGTCTTGTATTCGCGCTGCGTCACGGAGTAAGGCGCGAGGTAACTGATGCCGCCTTTCTCTTCGATTTGCTTGAACGTCAGGATCTCGCTCTTGCCGCCCAGGTCCTTGATGGTGCCGGTCACTTGGGCCGCGACCGGGGTGACGCCCTTGATCACCGTCACATTGATCAAGCCCTTCTCCTTGCTGCGCACCACGCCGACTTTCTGGGCGGTTTCCGGCGGCAGGAAGCTTGAGGTGAAGGTGTTGTAGTGCACGGTGATATCACCGAAGTCTTTCTTGCGATTAGCGTCGATAGTGTCCGCGGCCATGGCGCTGGCGCCCAGGCACGCGGTCAATAGAAAAATAGCCAAGCGACTCATGAACGTCCCTCTTGAAAATGATTAGACGGCAATTTTGTGGTCGGTCAGGCCAGGGCTGCTGACCCGGTAGATACCGATTTCGCCCAACAGGTTGGGCCATAGCTTACTCGCCCAGCCGTGGCGGTGCTGTTGATCGACGGCAAGGCGGTTGATCACCTTGGCTTCACGCTCGCCACACAGCGCTTCGAAGTCTTCGAAGGTGCAAAAGTGAATGTTCGGCGTGTTGTACCAGGTGTAGGGCAGGAAGTCCGAGACCGGCATGCGGCCCTTGGTGGCCAGGTACCAGCGGCAACGCCAATGCCCGAAGTTGGGAAAAGTGATGATGCACTGACGGCCCACGCGCAGCATTTCGTCGAGGATACGGTCCGGGTAGTGCACCGCTTGCAGGGCCTGGGTCATCACCACGATGTCGAAGCTGTTGCTGGCAAAGTTGCCCAGGCCCTTGTCCAGGTCCTGCTCGATCACGTTGATGCCCTTGGCCACGCACTGGGCGATATTGTCCGGGTCGTTTTCCAGGCCGTAGCCGGTGACTTGCTTGTTGTCGCGCAGCCAGCTCAGCAGTTCGCCATCGCCGCAGCCCAGGTCGAGCACGCGGCTGCCGGCGGGGATCCAGTCTTGGATGATGTCCAGGTCGGCTCTCATGGCGTTCTCACACTGCTATTCGGTTCATGTAATTGCTGAAGGCCTGCAAGTAACGCGGGATCGGGATCAGGAAGGCGTCGTGGCCTTGCGGAGCATCGATCTCCAGGTAGCAAACGTCTTTCTTGGCCGCCATCAGGGCGTCCACCAGCTCGCGGGAACGCGCCGGCGAAAAGCGCCAGTCGGTGGTGAAAGACATCACGCAGAACTTGGCCGTGGCGTGTTCGAAGGTTTTCGCCAGGTCGTCATCGTGGTTCGCCGCCGGGTCGAAATAGTCCAGGGCCTTGGTCATCAGCAGGTAGGTGTTGGCGTCGAAACGCCCGGAGAACTCCTCGCCCTGATAACGCAGGTAGCTTTCCACTTGGAATTCGACGCTGTGGAAGTCGTAGTTGAGCTTCTCGCTCTTGAGGCCACGGCCGAATTTTTCGCCCATGGAGTCATCGGACAGGTAGGTGATATGCCCGACCATCCGCGCCAGCATCAGGCCACGCTTGGGAATGACGCCGGCTTCCTGGAACGAGCCGCCGTGGAATTCAGGGTCGGTGAGGATGGCCTGGCGCGCTACTTCGTTGAAGGCAATGTTCTGCGCCGACAATTTGGGGGCCGAAGCGATGGCCAGGCAATGGCGCACGCGATCCGGGTAAGTGATGGTCCATTGCAGCGCCTGCATGCCGCCCAGGCTGCCGCCGATCACGGCGGCCCACTGGTTTATGCCCAGCAGGTCCGCCAGACGCGCCTGGCTGTGCACCCAGTCTTCCACGGTCAGCACTGGGAAGTCGGCGCCGAACGGCTTGCCGGTTTCCGGGTTGAGGCTGCTGGGACCGGTGGAACCGTTGCAGCCGCCGAGGTTGTTCAGGCTGACCACAAAGAACCTGTTGGTGTCGATGGGCTTGCCGGGACCGATGCAGCTGTCCCACCAGCCGGGCTTGCGCTCGTCGACCGAGTGGAAACCGGCGGCGTGATGATGGCCGGACAAGGCGTGGCAGATCAGCACGGCGTTGCTCGCCGTGGCGTTCAGTTGGCCGTAGGTTTCATAGATCAGGTCGTAGGCGGGCAGCGAACGCCCGCAGGCCAGGGCCAGCGGTTCGCTGAAGTGCGCCACTTGGGGCACGACCAGTCCAACAGAATCGGGGGGAAAGGCAGTTGGCATCGACCCTGCTCTCGTTTAAATGAGGCGTAAGTCTAAAGAGCGGGGACCCCAGCGGCAAGCAAAGGCCTGCGCGCATTCAATTCAACACATAGATACAAAAGTGTGGGAGCTGCGGTGCGACCGCAGCCCCCACACTTTACTGCGTCAGGCGTCAAATCAGCCCGAACAGCAGTGGTGGCATGTAAGCCAGTTCAGCCAGGAACGGGATGACCTTGATTTGCAGCACCTGGATCAGGATAAACAGGAAGATCGGCGAGATGTCCAGGCCGCCCAGGTTGGGGATGATGCGACGGAACGGTGCCAGCACCGGCTCGGTGATCTGCGTCACCAACTCGGCGCCAGGGCTGCGACTGCCCGGTGCGACCCAGGACAGAATCACACTGATGATCATCGACCAGAAGATGATTTTCAAAAACAGCGAGAAGATGCCGATCAGCGCCCATGGGAACAGAAGCACGGTGTAGGGCAGGTAACCCTTGAGCAGCAGCACCACCACAAACAGCAAAATCTGCAGCAGCAGCGCCAGCACCAGGGACGACATATCCAGACCGAACATGCTTGGCACTATCCGGCGCAGTGGCTTGAGCAGTGGTTGGGTGGCCTTGACCACGAACTGGCACAGCGGGTTGTAGAAGTTTGCCCGCACCAGTTGCAGGATAAAACGCATCAGTACGACCAGCAGATACAGGCTGCCCAGGGTCTGAATGATGAAAACGGCAGTGTCTATGAGTCCGAGCATGTATGTTTCCTATCTAGTCCGGTTGCGGGTAGGGGGCGACTATTTGCCCAGCTGTTCAGCCATTTCTGCCGAACGGTGTGCCGCGGCACCCAATGCTTTTTCCACCAGAGCTTCAAAGCCCCCGGCCTGGAACGATTCGATGGCCGCTTGCGTGGTGCCTCCGGGGGACGTCACGCGACGGCGCAACTCGGCGGCGTCCACGTCGCTGGCGACCGCCATATGCGCGGCGCCCAGGGCGGTCCGCTCAGCCAGTTGCTCGGCGACTTCCTTGGGCAGGCCCAGTTTCACGCCGGCGGCGGTCATGGCCTCGATCAGCAGGAAGAAATAGGCCGGGCCGCTGCCGGACACGGCGGTGACCGCGTCCAGTTGCTGCTCCTGTTCCAGCCACAGGGCGATGCCCACGGCGGACAGCAGCTCTTGCGCCTGGTCGCGTTGTGCGGCGGTCACTTCGGAGGTGGCATACAAGCCGCTGACGCCTTGACTGACCAGTGCCGGGGTGTTGGGCATGCAGCGTACGATCGGCTGGGCGCCGAGCCATTTGTTCATGCTGGCGCAAGTGATGCCGGCAGCGATGGACACCACCAACTGATGCGGCTGCAGGCTCGGGCGCAGGCTTTCGCACACGGCCTTCATGGCCTGCGGCTTGACCGCCAGTACGATCACATCGACGTTCTGGATGGCCTCGGCATTGTCGGCAAAAGTGTCGATACCGTGCTCAGCGCTGACGCGCGCGCGGGTGTCGGCGCCGGGGTCGCTGGCGCGAATCTGCGCCGCATCCAGGCCCTTGGCCCGCAGGCCACCGATCAGGCTGGCCGCCATGTTGCCGGCGCCGATAAAGGCAATACGCGTGTCGCTCATGACAGGTCCTTATTCAGATGGAAGTCAGCCATGTTCATGGCTGGCCATAGTCGCGGGCGCCAAACAGGGCGGTACCGATCCGCACCCAGTTGGCGCCTTGGGCGATGGCCGACTCAAGGTCGTGGCTCATGCCCATGGAAAGTGTGTCCAGCGCCAGATTCAAACCGGCCTGCAGCTCGCGTACGCGGGCGAACGCCGCATCTTGCGCGGCGCGATCCTCAGTCGGCTCGGGAATCGCCATCAGGCCGCGCAGCTTCAAGCGCGGCAGGGCACTGATCGCATTGGCCAGGGCCGGCAGGTCGGCGGGTGTACAGCCGGACTTGCTGGCTTCGCCACTGACGTTGACCTGGATGCAGATATTCAGCGGCGGCAGGTCGGCCGGGCGTTGTTCGGACAGGCGTTCAGCGATTTTCAGGCGGTCCACGGAATGCACCCAAGCGAAATTCTCGGCGATAGCGCGCGTCTTGTTCGATTGAATGGGGCCGATGAAGTGCCAACTCAAGGGCAGGTCGGTTAATTCGGCTTGTTTGCCCAAGGCTTCCTGCAGGTAGTTCTCGCCAAAGTCGCAGACGCCGGCGGCGTAGGCTTCGCGCACGGCCTGGGCGGGTTTGGTCTTGCTCACGGCCAGCAGGTGGATGCTGTTTGCGTCACGTTGCACGGCGTCGGCTGCGGCGCGGATGCGCTGGCTAACCAGGCCGATATTGTCTGCTATCGTCGACATTCAAGATGCGCCCGTGGATATGGAGTCCGCGGCATTCTACTGGAAATGGAAAGCCCTATGGATATCACTGAACTACTCACGGCCAGCGTGCGCCGTGGCGCCTCCGACCTGCATTTGTCGGCTGGCCTGGCGCCGATGCTGCGGGTCGATGGCGAGGTCTGGCCGCTGGATTGGCCGGTGCTCTCGCCCCCGCAAGTCGCGGACTTGTTGAGCCCGTTGCTCAATCGGCACCAACAAAAGGATTTCGAAACATCTCTTGATACGGATTTTGCCTTCGAACTGCCCGGCGTGGCGCGGTTCCGGGTGAATGTGTTCCGGCAGGATCGGGGAATGGGCGCGGTCTTTCGTACCATACCCTCTGAGGTGCAGAGCCTGGAAAGCCTCGGCCTTGGCGAAGTATTCCAGCGCATCGCCCAGTTGCCACACGGGCTGGTATTGGTGACCGGGCCCACCGGTTCAGGCAAGTCCACCACCCTGGCGGCCATGGTCGATTTTCTCAATCAACATCGGCGCCAGCACATCCTTACTCTCGAAGACCCCATCGAATTCATCCACACGCCCAAAACAGCATTGATCAACCAACGCCAGGTACACCGCGACACCCACAGTTTTTCCAGCGCTCTTCGTTCGGCGCTGCGGGAAGACCCGGATGTGATCCTGGTAGGGGAGCTGCGCGACCTGGAAACCATCCGCCTGGCGCTGACCGCCGCAGAGACCGGGCACCTGGTATTCGGCACTTTGCACACCCGCTCGGCGGCAAAAACCGTGGACCGGCTGGTGGACGTGTTTCCGGCCGGGGAAAAGGCCATGGTCCGCTCGATGCTGTCGGAGTCGCTGCAGGCGGTGGTGTCCCAGGTGCTGGTGAAGAAAATCGGCGGCGGGCGGGTGGCGGCCCACGAAATCATGCTGGGCACGCCGGCCGTTCGCAATTTGATCCGTGAGGACAAGGTGGCGCAGCTGGTCTCGGCGATCCAGACCGGCGGGGCGTTGGGAATGAAGACGTTGGATATGAGCTTGAAGGCGCTGGTCGGGGAGGGCGTAATCAATCGGGAAGAGGCGCGGGAGAAGGCGAGGGTGCCTGCAGACATATGAAATCTTGAGGGCGATGTAAATCAAATGTGGGAGCGGCGGTGCGACGATTCGACTTGCTCGCGAATGCGGAGTGTCAGCCGACAGAGTAATCGACTGATCCACCGCATTCGCGAGCAAGCCCGCTCCCACATGTTTTACCGCATTTCAGCCTGGAATCAGCGCTGTACAACCCGCAGGTTGTTGTTCTGCTCTTTAGGCAGTACCCGCTTGGCAATCACGTAGTTCTTGTCCCAGAACGGCTTCTTCAGCGTATCGATGCTGACCGATTTGCCACGGCGCGGGGCGTGGATGAAACGGTCGTTGCCCAGGTAAATGGCAACGTGGTTCACCTGGCGGCTCTTCAACTTGAAGAACAGCAAGTCACCCGGCTTCAGGTCCTTGCGGTCGACCTTCTGCCCGTGGCCGGCGGCCATGGCGTTGGACGTACGCGGCAAATCCACGGCAGCGACGTCGTTGAACGCATATTTCACCAGGCCACTGCAGTCGAACCCTTTACTTGGGCTGCTGCCGCCCCAACGATAAGGAGTACCGAGCACGTTGACGGCGCGGCTGAGGACGGTACTGCTCTGCTTAGTGTTGACGGCCATCAGGGCCGGCGTTGCTTTACCGTGGGCCTTGCTCAGTTGAGTCGGGCGGTTCACGGTGGGCTTTACCGATTTGGCAATGCCGGGTGTGCTGTGGACTTTAGGGGTAAAACCGTTAACGTTTGGAAGTCTTTGCTCACGATTGGTGGCGTGGGCGGCCAGTGGCATTAATAGGCAAATGGTTAGCCATGTCTTGAAAAATGGTCGCATTAGGCGTGGCTCTTATGGGTTTGCGCGCAACTTTATAACAGCTTTTGGTGTCGTTCTCAGGCCGTTTGTCGACTGAACCTTGACGTTAAAATCAGGAAAAACGCGACAATCCGCCGCAATTGTCCGACACAAGTCAGGTGGCATAAGGCTTTCAGGGCAGGGAAGATACCATTTGCCGTACGTCGGGCGCTCGTAAAAAAGTCACAAAGAAAGTGAAAAAATTTATCTATCGAGGCAAAAGAGGTACGCGATGAACACCTATCAGCAGATTGGTTCGCAGCAAGACACTCACAGCAAGGTGATCGGTTACCTGTTGTGGATTTTCGGTTTTACCGGCGCGCATCGCTTTTACTACGGCAAACCCGTCACCGGTACGATCTGGTTTTTTACCTTGGGCCTGTTGGGCATCGGCTGGCTGATCGACTTCTTCCTGATCCCGGCCATGGACCGTGAAGCGGACCTGCGTTTCACCGCCGGGCCCATCGAGTACAACGTGGCCTGGATCCTGTTGGCGTTTCTGGGGGTGTTCGGCGTGCACCGCATGTACCAGGGCAAATGGATCACTGGCCTGATCTACCTGCTGACCGGCGGCTTGTTCCTGGTGGGGGTGCTGTATGACTTCTGGACGTTGAATACGCAGATTTCGGTCCGCAATGCCGAGCGTAACGGCGGGCGCTGAATCTCTGGAGGCCTGCGCAGAACCTAATGTGGGAGCGGGCTTGCTCGCGAATGCGGTGTATCAGTCATGTAGCTGTCGACTGGCACTCAGCATTCGCGAGCAAGCCCGCTCCCACATTTTCTACCGTGCCCGCTTCAGGCCTGGTAGGTGACCCGTCCGTCGACAATGGTGTAGCGCACCGTCGCCGGCAGGCTATGCCCGATGAATGGGCAGTTTTCGCCCTTGGACAGCCAATGCTCCCCGGCAACGGTGGAGGCGGCCGGGTCGAACAACACCAGATCCGCCGCCGAACCCACCGCCAACTTGCCCGCCGGCAGGCGCAAGGCCTCGGCCGGGCCCGTGCTCAGGCGCGCCAGCAGTGTTGGCAAGTCCAGCAAGCCTTCTTCAACTAATGTCATTGCCAGCGGCAGCAACAGTTCGACGCTGCTGATACCCGGCTCTGTCGCGCCGAACGGCGCCAGCTTGGCATCCCGCTCATGGGGCTGGTGGTGGCTGGAAATCGCCGAGACCACGCCGGATTTGACCGCCGCGCGCAAACCTTCGCGGTCGGCACGGGTACGCAGTGGGGGCTGCACGTGGTACAGGCTGGAAAAGTCGATCAGCGCTTCATCCGTCAGGATTAACTGGTACAGGGCGACGTCCGCCGTCACCGGCAAACCACGGGCCTGGGCCTGGGCGATCAGGGCGACACCGCGGGCGCTGGTCAGTTGGCTGAAGTGCGCGCGCACCCCGCTTTGTTCCACCAGCAGCAGGTCACGGGCCAGGGCCACGGTTTCGGCGGTTTCCGGAATGCCCGGCAGGCCGAGGAAGCTGGCCACGGCGCCTTCATGGGCCAGGCCACCTTCGGCCAGATCGTGGTCCTGGGAATGGAAGATCACCGTCAGGTCGAAGGTGGCCGCGTATTCCAGGGCACGGCACAGGGTGCGGGTGCTGCGGAAACCCTCCAGGCCGTTGCCGAAGGCCACGCAACCGGCGTCGCGCAGGGCGATCAGTTCGGCCAGTTGTTCGCCTTCCAGGCCTTTGCTCAGGGCGCCGATGGGGAACACTTTGCAATTGCCGGCTTCACGGGCGCGGTCGAGGATCAGCTCGGTCACGGCCGAGGTGTCCAGCACCGGCTTGGTGTGCGGCGGGCAGCACAGGCTGGTCACGCCACCGGCGGCGGCGGCGCGGGTTTCGCTGATGATATTGCCCTTGCGGCTGTAACCCGGCTCGCGCAGGGCGACGTTCAGGTCCACCAGCCCAGGCGCGGCCACCAGGCCTTTGGCGTCGATGGTCTCGCTGGGGCTGAAGCCCGCGGGCGCGGCGCCGATGGCGATGAGCTTGCCGGCTTCCAGGTGCAGATCGGTAACTTGATCCAGGCCGCTGGCCGGATCGATGACGCTGGCGCCGAGGATGCTGAGCTTCACTGGGCGTTCTCCTGCTCGAATTGACGTTGCGCGGTCTGCCCGCTCATGGCCATGGACAGCACGGCCATGCGTACGGCGATGCCGTAGGTCACCTGGTTGAGGATCACCGACTGGTTGCCGTCGGCCACCGCCGACTCAATCTCCACGCCGCGGTTGATCGGGCCCGGGTGCATCACGATCGCGTCCGGCTTGGCGCCGGCCAGGCGTGTGGTGGTCAGGCCGAACAGGCGGTAGAACTCGCCTTCGCTCGGCAACAGGCCACCGGCCATGCGTTCGCGTTGCAGGCGCAGCATGATCACTACGTCCACGTCCTTGAGGCCTGCGGTCATGTCGGTGTAGACCTTCACACCGTACTGTTCGATACCGATCGGCAGCAGGGTCTTCGGGGCGATCACGCGGATATCCGGGCAGCCCAGGGTCTTCAGGGCCAGCATGTTCGAGCGTGCCACCCGCGAATGCAGGATGTCGCCGACGATGGCCACCGACAGGTTTTCAAAGCTGCCCTTGTGCCGACGGATGGTGAGCATGTCGAGCATGCCCTGGGTCGGGTGGGCGTGGCGGCCGTCGCCACCGTTGATGATCGCCACCTGCGGGCACACGTGCTCGGCGATGAAGTGCGCGGCGCCGGAATCGCCGTGGCGCACCACGAACATGTCGGCGGCCATGGCTTCCAGGTTGCGCAGGGTGTCGAGCAGGGTTTCGCCCTTGCTCGCCGACGAGGTGGACACGTTCAACGTGATCACGTCGGCAGACAATCGCTGGGCGGCCAGTTCAAAAGTGGTGCGGGTGCGGGTGGAGTTCTCGAAGAACACATTGCAGATGGTCTTGCCGCGCAGCAGCGGGACCTTCTTCACCGCGCGTCCACCGACCTCGAGGAACGAGTCGGCGGTGTCGAGGATCTCGGTGAGCAGCTCGCGGGGCAGGCCGTCGAGGGACAGGAAATGTTGCAACTGGCCCTGAGCATTGAGCTGCAGCGGGCGCTTGGCATCTAGAGGCGTCATCGCGGGGACTCTGTACAAGGCAGTTTAAGGGGCAAGGTCTTGCAGTTCGAGTGCGAGCGGCGTGGGACCGGACAATTTTACCCGCTGGTGGGCGGCAAGCGACAGTGTGGCGCCGACCACATCCGGGCTGATCGGCAATTCGCCAGCGTCCAGGTCCAGCAGGCACACCAGGGTCACACTGGCCGGGCGGCCGTAGTCGAACAGTTCATTCAGGGCGGCACGGATGGTGCGACCGCTCATCAGCACGTCGTCGATCAGCACCAAGTGCTGGCCTTCGATCTCGAACGGCAGGGCCGAAGGGCGCACTTGCGGGTGCAGGCCGTTCTGGCTGAAGTCGTCGCGGTAGAAGGATACGTCGAGCGTGCCCAGGGGCGAATCACTGCCCAGTTCTTGCAGCAACGCCTGGGCGACCCACACACCGCCGGTACGAATGCCGATGAAACGTGGCTCGCTGATGGCGCGGTGTTGCAGATGGGCCCTGAGGCGCGTGGCCATCTGGCTGATCAGTTCGGCGGGGTTCGGCAAGCTCATGGTGGCTCCTTGTTAAGTGTGTAGGCACATGCTTGCTCACGAAAACTCATGGGTATCGCGTTCATCCAATATCCACGCGGTATCGTTAACGTTTTTCGCGGGCAAGCCCGCTCCCACAGGGTTGCGGCAAAGTCAGGATTCAAATAAAGCGGTGTTTTCGTCCAGCCAACCCTGCAACAACAGAGCGGCCGCGATGGCGTCCACGGGGTTGTCGCGGTAGCTGCCTTTCTGTCCGCCACGGTCGCGCCGCTCGCCCTTGGCTTCAAAGGTGGTGAGGCGTTCATCGTGGGTATAGAAGGGAATGTTGTAGCGGCCGTTGAGGCGGCGTGCGAATTTTTCAGCGCGCAGGCACATATCGCTGGGCGTGCCGTCCATGTTCAGCGGCAGGCCAACCACGACCGCGTCGGGTTTCCATTCTTTAATGAGGGCTTCAACCTGGTTCCAGTCCGGTATGCCGTTCTGGGCTTTCAAGGTGCACAGCTCGCGGGCCTGGCCGGTGATTACCTGGCCGACTGCTACGCCGATCTGTTTGGTGCCGTAGTCAAAGCCGAGGATCAGGCGTAAAGCCATCAGGCGTGCCCCGCCTGGCTGGTCAACAGGTTGAGGTTGACCCGCAGCGTGGCCGCGGCCGCTTCCAGGCGCAGTTCGCTGGAGGTGTTGAACAGAATGTCGGCGTCAAACGGGCAGGTCAGCCACGCATTGCTCGCCAGTTCAGCTTCCAACTGGCCCGCTTCCCAACCGGCGTAGCCGAGGGTGATCACGCTTTGCTCGGGGCCCACGCCGTCGGCGATGGCGAACAACACGTCCTGGGAAGTGGACAGCGACACGCCTTCCAGATCAACCGTCGCCTGGAATTTCGGCCCGCTGGGGTGCAGCACAAAGCCACGATCGGTCTGCACCGGCCCGCCGAAGTAGATCGGCACGTGCTGGCAACTGGCCGGCGGATCGATTTCCGGACGCAATTGCTCAAGGATATCCGCCAGGCTCAGCTCCTGTGGACGGTTCACCACCAGCCCCATGGCACCATTGGCCGTGTGCTCGACGATGTAGGTCAAGGTCTGCGCAAAGTTCGGGTCGGCCATATGGGGCATGGCGATCAGGAATTGGTGCTTGAGGTAGGTCGGGCTGACATTTTTCATGTCCGCTAGTGTGGCGTTGGAGGGGCGAACTGACAAGCTGAGCGTGACCCGAATACAGTGCCGTCTGCTTGATCGTTCCCACGCTCTGCGTGGGAATGTATTCGGTGACGCTCTGCGTCACGGCTTTAAAGCAGGACGCGGAGCGTCAGGGGCGGCATTCCCACGCAGAGCGTGGGAACGATCTGACGGTTAGTTACTGGAGAGGCGGTCGCCCTTGGCAAATTTCCAGGTGCGGATGATTTCCAGGCGGTCCACGTCGTTCAAATCACCGGTAAACGGGGCAAACGGCGCAGCCAGGCGCACGATACGCTGGGCGGCCTGGTCCAGCAGTGGCTGGCCGGAAGATTCCAGCACCTGCACTTCATATAACGTGCCGTCGCGGTTGATCGACACCAACAGGCGCAGATTGCCGTAGATCTGCTGGCGCCGCGCTTCTTCGGGGTAGTTGAGGTTGCCGATGCGCTCGACCTTCTTGCGCCATTCATCCTTATACCAGGCGCCTTTGTCACGCATGGTCGAAGCAGCGTTCAGCCGGTAGATGCGCGGACGCTTGGCGTACAGTTGCTGTTCGTGGGCCAGCTCGGCTTCCAGGCTGGAAATCTCGTCGGTCAGCGTCGAGCTGTCGAAGGTCGGCGCCGGCTTGACGGGCTCGGGTTTCGGTTCGGTCTTGGCCTTTTCGCGCTGGGTCGGGGCTTTTTGCGGCTTGGGTGCGACGGTGGTGACGGCGGCTTTGGGCGTGGCCTGCTTGACCTCTGGCTTGGGCGCTGGTGGCGGCGTGACTTTATTCACCTTGTTGTCCTGGAACGGCGCCACTTCGGTGGTCTTGGGCACGGCCTTTTTATCCAGCGTGCCGCTGCCCTGCTGATTGTCCTGGGCAAGAAAGTCAGCCTTTTCGGGCTTTTTTTCGCTTTTGAACGTGGCGAGGGTGATTTCCAGGGTTTTACTGATTTGCTTGGGCTCGACCATGGAGAACCCCACGCCGAGGATCAGGGCCAAGTGGATCAGTGCCGCCAGAAACAGGGTAAATCCGAGCCGATCAGCCGGGCGCACGCCGCGGTGGGAGAGTTCTGGGGGCAGATCGGACGGGAGTGTCATGACAAAAAAACCAACATCGCGCGTTTCACAGGTGGCGCATGATAACGCAATGTTGGTGTGTGTCCGGCTGTTCTATGTCACTTGGCTTGCAGCTTGCGCTCAATGGCAGCCATCAACATTTCGCCGATGTTCGTGCCAAATGCATTGTCGATCTCGCGAATACAGGTCGGGCTGGTGACGTTGATTTCAGTCAAGTGCTCACCAATCACGTCCAGGCCGACAAACAGCAAGCCCTTTTCACGCAGGGTCGGGCCGACCTGGGCAGCGATCCAGCGATCCTTGTCCGACAACGGCCGTGCTTCACCACGGCCACCGGCCGCCAGGTTGCCGCGCGTCTCGCCGGCTGCCGGGATGCGCGCCAGGCAGTAATCCACCGGTTCGCCGTCGATCATCAGGATGCGCTTGTCGCCGTCCTTGATCGCCGGCAGGTAGGCCTGGCCCATGATCTGCTGGGTGCCCAGGGCTGTCAGGGTTTCCAGGATCACCGACAGGTTCGGGTCGCCGGCGCGGTGCCGGAAAATCGAGGTGCCGCCCATGCCGTCCAGCGGCTTTAGGATCACATCACCGTGTTTGGCGGCGAATTCACGCAGCACGTCGGCGCGGCGGCTGACCACGGTCGGCGGCGTGCATTGCGGGAACAGTGTGGCGAACAGTTTTTCATTGCAGTCGCGCAGGCTCTGCGGCTTGTTGACGATCAGCACGCCGGCGCGCTCAGCCTGCTCCAGCAGGTAGGTGGAGTAGACGAACTCCATGTCGAACGGCGGGTCCTTGCGCATCAGGACCACGTCCAGGTCGCTCAGAGGGCTATCGATTTCATCCGCAAGCTCGAACCACTTTTCAGGGTTGGCAAACACCTGCAGCGGGCGCATACGTGCACGAGCCTCGCCGTCACCCTGGTAAAGATCGCGCTGCTCCATATAGAACAACGTCCAGCCGCGAGCTTGGGCGGCCAGGAGCATGGCCAGCGAGCTGTCCTTTTTATAGGAGATGCTGGCGATAGGGTCCATGACAATGCCGACGCGAACGCTCATGGGGGATTTCCTCTAGCAAATGGGTGCGCATAAAAGTGGCGTCAGAGTGGCGCTGTGGCTGTTGTGGGTCAAGGAAAAACCACCTGGCCGGTTGCTCGATAGATTGCGCCCAAAGACTGTGCTAAAAAGACTGCCACGGCGCAGCAGCGCCTTGAATTCCAAGGCTTGCGGCGCTCATCCCGGGCAACATCGGGCAGTGCACACGAAAAAACCGATTCGCTGTGGCGATGGCAGAGCAGATATGGAACAGCAATCCAACGCCTTGAGGGTGATGGTGATCGACGACTCGAAGACGATCCGCCGCACCGCTGAAACCCTGTTGAAAAACGTAGGGTGCGATGTCATCACGGCCATCGACGGTTTCGATGCCCTGGCCCGGATTGTCGACCATCACCCGCACATTATTTTTGTCGACATCATGATGCCGCGCCTGGATGGCTATCAGACCTGCGCATTGGTGAAGAACAACCCGGCGTTCAAATCGATCCCGGTGATCATGTTGTCTTCCAAGGACGGCCTGTTCGACAAGGCCAAGGGGCGCATCGTGGGTGTCGATCAGTTTTTGACCAAGCCGTTCAGCAAGGAAGAACTGCTGGGCGCGATCAAGGCCTATGTGCCAGGGTTCGCCGCAGTAGAACAAGCACACTGACGCCGCCCCACAAGGGCGGCGTCCACCTATGTAGTGGGGAAAACCATGGCACGTGTTCTGATCGTCGACGATTCGCCGACCGAAATGTACAAACTGACCGGTATGCTGGAAAAGCATGGTCACCAGGTTCTCAAGGCCGAAAACGGCGCGGATGGCGTGGCCCTGGCCCGCCTGGAAAAGCCCGACGCCGTGCTGATGGACATCGTGATGCCGGGTCTCAACGGCTTCCAGGCTACGCGCCAATTGTCCAAGGAGCCGGAAACCAACGGTATCCCGATCATCATCATTACCACCAAGGACCAGGAAACCGACAAGATCTGGGGGGCGCGCCAGGGCGCCAAGGATTACCTGACCAAACCCGTGGATGAAGAAACCCTGATCGCCACCCTGAATAAGGTGTTGGCTGGTTGACTGTTCGCCATCATGACCGAGTCGCACACCGCCTTCGAACTGCTGCTGGACATTGACCGCCGCTGCCGCCTGCTGGCTGCCGACCTGCCATCCCAGGAAGCTCGCCTGCAGCGTTGGAGCGGCATCGGCTTTCGTTTGGGCGAGCATTGGTATGTCGCGCCCATGGGGGAAGTGGCCGAAGTCCTGCATGAGCCGCGTTGCACCTTGATGCCCGGAGTCAAGGCCTGGGTCAGGGGTGTGGCCAACCTGCGTGGGCGTTTGTTACCGGTGATGGACCTGGGCGGTTTCCTCGGCCTGGAGCTGTCCAAGGCGCGCAAACAACGGCGGGTATTGGTGGTGGAATATAACGACCTGTTTGTCGGGCTGCTGGTGGACGAGGTGGTGGGGATGCAACATTTTGCACAAGACGCGTTGCTGGCGAACGCCGCTCCCGGTGCGCCGTTCATTCAGGGCCGATTCGAGGGCGACCCGCAGTGGCAGGTCCTCAGCCCCTTCGCCCTGGCCCAGGCTCCGGGTTTCATGGACGTTGCCGCATGACCACCGCAACCACGCCGAGGCCTCAGGCCGGCTCGCGCAGCCGCTCGCAGATTATCGTGCTGTTTATTGCACTGATCGTGTTCATCATGTTGCTGTTCGCCAACTTTGCGTACCTCAACACCCAGTCCACCTACGACAAACAGTACATCGGCCACGCCGGTGAGCTGCGCGTGCTGTCCCAGCGCATTGCCAAGAACGCCACCGAGGCCGCTACCGGCAAGGCCGCTGCGTTCAAGCTGTTGGCGGATGCGCGCAACGACTTCGCCCAACGCTGGGGCTACCTGAAAAAAGGTGACCCGCAAACCGGCCTGCCCGCCGCGCCCGGTGCCGTGCGCGCCGAAATGCGCGCGGTGCAGACCGACTGGGAAGCGCTGCTGAAAAATACCGATGCGATCCTCGCCAGCGAACAGACGGTGCTGTCCTTGCATCAGGTGGCCGCGACGCTCGCCGAAACCGTGCCGCAATTGCAGGTTGAGTCGGAGAAGGTCGTCGACATCCTCCTGCAGCGCGGCGCCCCGGCCAGCCAGGTGGCCCTGGCCCAGCGCCAATCGTTGTTGGCCGAACGAATCCTGGGGGCGGTCAACACCGTCCTGGCCGGCGATGAAACCGCGGTGCAGGCCGCCGACGCCTTTGGGCGCGATGCCAACCGCTTCGGCGTGGTGCTCAACGGCATGCTCAACGGCAACCCAGGGCTGCGCATCACCCAAGTCGAAGACCGCGATGCCCGCGCGCGGCTGGGGGAAATCGCCGAGCTGTTCGAGTTTGTCTCCGGCTCCGTGGATGAAATCCTCGAAACCTCGCCGCAACTGTTCCAAGTGCGCGCCTCCGCGAGCAATATTTTCAACCTGTCGCAAACCCTGCTCGATGAAGCCTCGCACCTGGCCACCGGGTTTGAAAACCTGGCCAGCGGGCGCAGCTTCGACACCATCGGCGGCTATGTGCTGGGCCTGCTGGCGTTGACCTCGATCATCCTGATCGGCCTGGTCATGGTGCGCGAAACCAACCGTCAGTTGCATGAAACCGCCGAAAAAAACGAGCGCAACCAGAACGCGATCATGCGCCTGCTGGACGAAATCGAAGACCTGGCCGACGGCGACCTCACGGTGACTGCCTCGGTGACCGAAGACTTCACCGGCACCATCGCCGATTCCATCAACTATTCCGTGGACCAACTGCGCGACCTGGTCGCCACCATCAACCTCACCGCCGGCCAAGTCGCCGGCGCGGTGCAGGACACCCAGGCCACCGCCATGCACCTGGCCCAGGCCTCGGAACATCAGGCCCAGCAGATCGCCGAGGCCTCCACCGCGATCAACCAGATGGCCCAGTCCATCGACCAGGTGTCGGCCAACGCCGCAGAATCCTCGGCGGTCGCGGAGCGCTCGGTGGAAATCGCCAACAAGGGCAATGAGGTGGTGCACAACACTATCCACGGCATGGACAACATTCGCGAGCAGATCCAGGACACCGCCAAGCGCATCAAGCGCCTGGGCGAGTCGTCCCAGGAGATTGGCGACATCGTCAGCCTGATCGATGACATTGCCGACCAGACCAACATCCTCGCCCTGAACGCCGCGATCCAGGCCAGCATGGCTGGCGATGCCGGGCGCGGCTTTGCGGTGGTGGCCGATGAAGTGCAGCGCCTGGCCGAGCGCTCATCGGCCGCGACCCGGCAGATCGAAACCCTGGTGCGGGCGATCCAGGCCGACACCAACGAAGCGGTAATCTCCATGGAGCAGACCACCACCGAAGTGGTGCGCGGCGCACGCCTGGCGCAGGATGCCGGGGTGGCGCTGGAAGAGATCGAAGGCGTGTCGAAAACCCTGGCGGCGCTGATCCAGAGTATTTCCAATGCGGCGCAGCAACAGACGTCTTCGGCGGGGCAGATTTCCCTGACCATGAACGTGATCCAGCAGATCACCACCCAGACGTCGTCGGGCTCCACGGCGACTGCCGAAAGCATCGGCAACCTGGCGAAGATGGCCAGCGAGTTGCGTAGGTCGGTGTCGGGTTTCACCCTCCCGCCGCCACAACGGGTCGATGATTGAAATGCGACCCAAAGAACACCACAGTCCAAATGTGGGAGCTGGCTTGCCTGCGATAGCGGTGGGTCAGCTACCTATATATCAACTGACAGACCGCCATCGCAGGCAAGCCAGCTCCCACATTAGATCTTCATTATTCCTGGCAGCATCTGCAACTCAAAAATTCTCACCGGAGTGAATATGGTTGATCGGCACGACTACGTGGCCCTCGAATGGGTCAAGGGCGACATTGCCGAAACCCTGAAACAGGCCCGGTCGGCGCTGGACGCGTATGCCCAAACCTCGGACGGCGACGCCATCGAGGAGTGCCTGGCGTGCGTCCATCAAGTGCATGGCGCCTTGCAGATGGTCGAGTTCTACGGCGCGGCGCTGCTGGCCGAAGAAATTGAAGCACTCGCCGTGGCTCTGCAGGCCGAGCGCGTCAGCCAGCGCGACGAGAGCATCCGCCTGCTGCAACAAGCCCTCAACCAGCTGCCGCTGTATCTGGACCGCGTGCACAGTGCCCGCCGCGACTTGCCGCTGGTGGTGTTGCCGCTGCTCAACGACCTGCGCAGCGCGCACGGCGAAAGCCTGCTGTCGGAGACCAGCCTGTTCAGCCCGCAATTGCTGACGATAGCCCCGCTGCCCGATGAAGCCCTGGCCCAACGCGCGGTGCCCGACCTGAAAGAGCAATTGCGCCAGTGGCACCACCTGCTGCAACAGGCGTTGGCGGGGCTGCTGCGTGAGGACCACGGCCCGAGCAACCTGGAAGACATGGCGCGGGTGTTCGCGCGCCTGGAAGCCTTGTGCCAGGGCGCGCCGTTGTTGCCGCTGTGGCAAGTCGCCTCGGCACTGGTCGAGGGCATGCTCACCGGTGTGATCGCCAACAGCCCGGCGTTGCGCAGCCTGCTCAAGGCCAGCGACAAACAACTCAAGCGCCTGCTCGCCCAGGGTATCGAAGGGGTCAACCAGCCGGCGCCGGATGAGTTGCTCAAGAGCTTGTTGTTCTACGTCGCCAAGGTCACCCGGCCGACACCGCGCATGCAAAGCCTCAAGGAACGCTACGGCCTGGACGAGGCCTTGCCCGACAGTGCCGTGGTAGACGCCGAACGCGCCCGCCTGGCTGGAGCCGATCGCAACGCCATGGGCTCGGTGCTGGGGGCTTTGTGTGAAGAACTGGTGCGGGTCAAAGAACGCCTCGACTTATTTGTACGCAGTGACCGCCAGCACACCGGCGACCTTGATGCGTTGCTGGCACCGTTGCGGCAGATCGCCGACACCCTGGCGGTGCTGGGCTTCGGCCAGCCGCGCAAAGTCATCATCGACCAGCTTGCCGTGGTGCTGAGCCTGGCCCAGGGCCAGCGCGAACCCAACGACGCCGTGTTGATGGACGTGGCGGGCGCGTTACTCTATGTCGAAGCCACGCTGGCGGGCATGGTCGGCACCGTCGAGCCGCAAAGCCGCGAAGAAAGCCGCCTGCCGACCACCGACCTGACCCAGATCCACCAATTGGTGATCCGCGAATCCTGCCAGTGCCTCAAGCAAGCCAAGGAGCTGGTGATCGACTGTGTCGAAGCGGACTGGGACCGCCAACGCCTGGAATCCTTGCCGGAGCTGCTGAGCCAGGTGCGCGGCGCGCTTGCGATGATCCCGTTACCCCGCGCGGCGAGCCTGATGCGCGGTTGCACCGACTATGTCGACGAACAATTGATAGGCAACGACGCTGCGCCTTCGCAGCAGCACCTGGCGCATTTCGCCGATGTGATCAGCGGCTTGGAGTACTACCTCGAGCGCATGCTCCAAGACCCGGACGCTACCGGCGAACGGATGCTGGAGCTGGCCACCCAAGGCCTGGCTGCGTTGGGTTACCTGCCCGCCGAAAAACCCTGGCGCCAGGCATTGGCTGCGCCGGATGGCGTGCTTTCAGCCGAGGTCACACCGAGCCAATCCCAGTTCGATGCGCTGGCCAGCCCGACGTCGCGCCTGAACCCGCCGGCCCTGCAGCGCCCCGGTAGTTTGCTGCCGCCACCGGCTGATGAGGCGCCTATCGACGATGAACTGCGCGAAGTCTTCCTTGAAGAAACCGACGAAGTGCTTGAGGTGCTGCACCGCCACCTGCCCAACAGCGCCGACAAGACCGCCCAGGGTGAAATGCGCCGTGCGTTCCACACGCTCAAAGGCAGCGGCCGCATGGTGCGCGCCCTGGTATTGGCCGAGCTGGCCTGGGCCGTGGAAAACCTGCTCAACCGCGTGCTGGAACGCAGCGTGGTTCTCGGCGCTGAGGTGCAGCAGGTGCTGGATGAAGCGGTGGCCCTGCTGCCCGAACTGATCGCCGACTTTGCCGCCGACGCTCAACGCCAGCGCGACGAAGTCGACGCCCTGGCCGCCCGCGCCCATGCGCTGGCCAGCGGTACCCAAGCGCCGGCCGCCGAACCCCATGACCCGCTGTTGCTGGAGATTTTCCGCAACGAAGCCCAGAGCCACCTGGGCAGCCTCAACCACTTCCTGCAACAGGCCGCCGAGCATGTGCCGCTGCAAGTCAGCGATGAACTGCAACGCGCCTTGCACACCCTTAAGGGCAGCGCCTACATGGCCGGCGTGCTGCCGATTGCCGAACTGGCGCGCCCGCTGGATCACCTGACCCGCGAGTACAAGGCCCATCGCCTGCCGCTGGACCTGGATGAAGTGGAGTTGCTGCTGGAAGCCGAAGGCCTGTTCCAGCGTGGGCTGCGTGACCTGGACAGTGATCCCCTGGCGCCGATCAACGGTGCGCAAGACCTGATCAACCGCACCCAAGGCTTGCTCGATCACCAGCTTGAAGCACTGCTCGACGCACCGAACACCGGCCTGCGCATCAAGCGCGACCCGCACCTGATCGCCAACTTCCTGGCCCAGGGCATGGACATCCTGCTCGACGCCGAAAACCTGCTGCGCCGCTGGCAACAGCACCCCGGCGCGCGCCAGGAACTGACCGCGCTGCTGGACGAGTTGACCACCCTGGGCGATGGCGCGCATGCCGCCGACCTGCACGCGATCGACGCACTCTGCGAAGCCTTGCTCGACCTCTATGGCGCCGTGGAAGAGAGCAGCCTGGCGGTGAGCGAGCGGTTTTTCCACGAAGCCGAACAGGCCCATGAAGCGTTGATCAACATGCTCGACCAACTGGCCGCCGGCCAGGAAGTCAGCCCGGCGCCGGCCCGTGTCGAAGCCCTGCGCGAGCTGCTGGACGAAGCCCTCGACCCGTCCGCCACCGGCCTGATCAAAAGCGACGGCAACCGCGCGCTGAGCATTGCCGAGCTGGGTGCCGCCACACAGCAGTTGGAACGCGAGACGACGATTGACGACGAGATCGTCGAGATCTTCCTCGAAGAAGCCGTGGACCTCCTCGACAGCGCCGGGCAGTCGCTCAAGCGCTGGTTATTGGAACCGGACAACGCCGCGCCGCTGTCGTCCTTGCAGCGCGACTTGCACACCCTCAAGGGTGGTGCGCGCATGGCCGAAATCCAGCCGATCGGCGACCTGGCCCATGAGCTCGAATGCCTGTACGAAGGGCTGGTGGATCGGCGCTACAGTTACTGCGCCGAACTGTCCCTGTTGCTGATGGCGAGCCATGAACGGCTGGCCTCGCAGCTTGGTGACCTGCAACAGCATCAACCCCTGGGCGATGCCGCCGAGTTGATTGCCCAACTGCGCGAATTTCGCCAGAGCAGCACACCCGCAGCGCCGGTCGAGGCCCCGTCAGCGTCTGGCGCCGATCCTGAGCTGCTGGATATTTTCCTCGAAGAAGCCGCCGACATTCTCGACAGCTCGGGCAGCGCCTTGCTGCGCTGGCAGGCCGAGCCCGGCAACCGCCAGGAAGTCGAAACCCTGCTGCGTGACCTGCACACCCTCAAGGGCGGCGCGCGCATGGTCGAGATTGCGCCCATCGGCGACCTGGCCCATGAGCTGGAATTTCTCTACGAAGGCCTGTCGGCCGGGTTGCTCGCGCCGTCCGCCGAACTGTTTGCGCTGCTGCAAGGCTGCCACGACCGTCTGGCACAGATGATCGACGCCGTGGCGGACGGCCTGCCGGTCGGCTCGGTGGACAAACTCATCGAGCGCATCAAAAGCCTGGTACACCCGAGCGAAGAGCCGGTAACCCCGGTGGCGCTGCCGGCGGGCAAGGCGGAAGCCGCCATGGACCCGGCTGCCGATATGGTGAAGATCTCCGCCGAGCTGCTTGACGACCTGGTCAACCTGGCCGGCGAAACCTCGATCTTCCGTGGCCGTATCGAGCAGCAAGTCAACGATGCGCGTATTGCCTTGAGCGAAGTGGAAACCACCATCGAACGCATGCGCGACCAACTGCGCCGTCTCGACACCGAAACCCAGGGCCGTCTCCTCAGCCGCCAGCAGGCCGAGGCCGAACGCCTGGGCTACGAAGAGTTCGACCCGCTGGAAATGGACCGCCACTCGCAGTTGCAGCAGCTGTCCCGCGCGCTGTCGGAATCGGCCTCCGACCTGCTCGACCTCAAGGACACCCTCGAACGTCGCAACGAAGATGCCCACGATCTGCTGCAGCAACAGGCGCGCATCAACACCGCGTTGCAAGAAGGCCTGATGCGCACGCGCATGGTGCCGTTCGAACGCATGTTGCCGCGCCTCAAGCGCATCGTGCGCCAGGTGGCGGGCGAGCTGGGCAAGGACGTGGAGTTCATCGTCGGCAATGCCGAGGGCGAGATGGACCGCAACGTGCTGGAACGCATGGCGGCGCCGCTGGAGCACATGTTGCGCAATGCGGTCGACCATGGCCTGGAATCTCGCGATGTGCGTTTGGCGGCGGGTAAACCGGAGAAGGGCCGCATCACCCTGGACCTGACCCACGAAGGCGGCGATATCGTCTTCGACATGCGCGACGACGGTGCCGGGGTGCCGCTGGAAGCGGTGCGGCGCAAGGCGATCAAGCGCGGCCTGCTCGACCCTCATCAGGAGATCAGTGACCGCGACGTGTTGCAGTTCATCCTGCAGCCGGGGTTTTCCACGGCAGAGAAGATCACCCAGATCTCCGGGCGCGGCGTGGGCATGGACGTAGTGCATGAAGAGGTGCGCCAGCTCGGTGGTTCGATGGTCATTGATTCGACGCCAGGCGCCGGCGTGCATTTTCGCATCCGCCTGCCGTTTACCGTGTCGGTCAACCGCGCGTTGATGGTGCAATGCGCGGAGGATCAATATGCGATCCCGCTCAACACCATCGAAGGCCTGGTTCGGGTACTGCCCCATGAACTGGCCGGGCATTACCAGCAAGACCCGCCGCATTATGAGTACGCTGGCCAGCGCTATGAGCTGTTCTATTTCGGCGACCTTCTGCACACCGTCAGCCGCCCGAAACTGCTGGGCCAGTACCAGCCGGTGCCGGTGCTGCTGGTGCAGTGCAATGAGCGGCGCGTGGCCATCCATGTGGATGCCATGGCCGGCACGCGGGAGATCGTGGTCAAGGGCCTGGGCCCGCAGTTTGCCGGCGTGCAGGGTTTGTCCGGCGCAACCATTTTGGGCGATGGCCGCGTGGTGCTGATCATCGACTTGTTGGCGCATATCCGCGCTCGCCCGCCGGCCTTGCCCGCCCAGATGATCGATGCACCACTGATCCTCAACGACCCGCTGAAAAAACGCGCGCTGCTGGTACTGGTGGTGGACGATTCGGTCACCGTGCGCAAAGTCACCAGCCGCCTGTTGGAGCGCAATGGCATGAACGTGCTCACCGCCAAGGACGGCATCGACGCGCTCGCCGTGCTTGAAGAACACACGCCGGACCTGATGCTGCTCGACATCGAAATGCCGCGCATGGACGGCTTCGAAGTGGCCACCCAAGTGCGCAACGACCCCCGCCTGATGCGCCTGCCGATCATCATGATCACCTCGCGCACCGGCCAGAAACACCGCGACCGCGCCATGGCCATTGGGGTCAACGACTACCTGGGCAAGCCGTATCAGGAATCGGTGCTGCTCGAAAGCATTGCCTACTGGAGCAAGTCCCATGCTTGACCACCGCGCCAGCCAACTCACCGGCCTGCTGCTGCCGTTGGCTGATCGGCACCTGATCCTGCCCAACGTCGCCGTCGCCGAGCTGATCGACTTCCAGCGCGGCGAACCGGCCAGCGATGCGCCGCCGTGGTATTTGCGGCAAGTGACCTGGCGCGATCGGCAAATCCCGCTGATCAGCTTTGAAGCGGTGTGCGGTGAAGCCAGCGTGACCGGCGAACGTTCGCGGATCGTGGTGTTGAATGCGCTGGGTGGGCGGCCGACATTGAAGTTCATTGCGCTGGTGATCCAGGGCATTCCGCGTTCGTACAAGCTCGACAGCGAGTTGAGTTATGTGGACGTGCCGCTGTGCCCGCTGGAACTGGCGGCGGTGCAGGTGGGGGAACATGTGGCGAAGGTGCCGGATTTGATGGGGTTGGAAGCCTTGCTGGTCGAATCCGGATTGGCCTGAACACTCTTCTCAAATTCAGTGAGAGCTACTGTGGGAGCTGGCTTGCCTGCGATAGCCATAGGTATCTACACATCTTTGTAGTGAGCGGGCTTGTCCCGCGCTGGGTGGCGAAGCCGCCCCAATAAATACGCCGCCGAGTTCCAGATAAATCCAAGTCGCCTGGTTTGGGGCCGCTTCGCAGCCCAGCGCGGGACAAGCCCGCTCACTACAGATGCTCGCATGCATTAAAAATAGATGTGTAGATATCTATGCTGCGATAGCGGTGGGTCAGTCACACATTAGCCAGCTGACCCACCGCCATCGCAGGCAAGCCAGCTCCCACACTGAATTGCGCTCGGCTCCAGCCCTCAATCAATCCGCGCAAACCGCTCAATCACCGGCTGCTCCCGATGCTCGGCCTGCCACAAGTCGTCGATCGTTCCCACGCTCTGCGTGGTAATGCATCCCGTGACGCTCCGCGTCACCCTTACGCGGGGCTGTGGTCGGGACGCGGAGCGTCCCAGGCGGCATTACCACGCAGAGCGTGGGAACGATCAAGGTGAGCGGGGGCTTCGGATTTTTCCTGCAAGATGTTGGGCAGTGCATGAACTTGTCGCATCGAGTCAACGCGCCTAGTCTTCGCCCCGTCATCGCAAAAAACGGTGACACGGACGTGCAAGTCCGACGAAACTGTTTAGGCGTACAAACGCCCAGCCAACCACGGGCGTTTTTTGTGCTCGCTGCTTAATGGCGGCTGCGCGCAGGAGGTCTTCGGACCTGCTGGGTGTCCTAAACAGGCCCGGTCTTGCACACCTGCGCACGGTCGCCACCCTCATTCGCGTGCAAGCGAACGGTGGCGCTCCTTACTTACTGTTTAGGAGCTTCATCATGGTCAAACCTACCCCCAATCCACCGCTCTTCACCGTCAACCCGCACCAAACCACCGAAACCCTGCTGGTCAATGCCAGCGAAACCCTATCCTCCCTCAACGCACTCACCTGCAACCTGGCCTTCGACCTGGACGCTTCCCAACGCGCGATCATGCTGGGGATTCAGCAAATGGCTGAGTTCGGACAATTGTTGGTCGAAAGGGCGTTGGAGCAAGTCAGCCCGTCGCCGGAGGTGGTCCCAAAAAGGGACTGATCGGTCCCTTAATGGGACAGCTATCTAACAAACAACACCGGGCAAATGTGGGAGCGGGCGTCTTGGGCAATTGCGACGAGCCACGGAACACTTGCTCCCCCATCGTAAAGATCCCCGCTCCACTGCCGATAGCGAGGGGAATTTTTCGACAGAAGTATCGACGCAATGTGGCTTTTGGATGGGTTTGCCTGGCTGTACAACCTCAACCGTTTTACCGGCACGCTGCTGATGTGGTTTGGGGTGCTGGTGTTCACTGCAGCGGTAACCATGAACGTGCAGTCCAACCGGGGGAAGCTGTGGGGCTTCACGATTGCCACCGCGGGCGCGGTGTTTATTCTGGTGTACCTCGAAAGCCTCAAGCTGATCGGTGCCGATAAGGCAATCAAAGGCGTTGTGAGCAATTTCGTGGTCATGACCCTGGGCGGTCTCGGGTCGGGTCTGCTGGCGGTGGCGATTTCCCAAGGACCCACACCGCAAGAGGATAAACAGGCCCGTGGGTTTATCCGTGATCGTCTGCTGGATGCGCTTGAGTACGCTTTTGTGTATGTCGCGATCTGCTCGTTCACCCTGTTCGCGGTCTGCCTGCCGCTCAACCTGCTGGGGTGGCCTCCGGTCGGCGAGCATGACCTGCTGAGCCTGCTGATTGTGTGTCTGGGCGCATTGTTGGGTTACGCGATAGCGTCCCGCCCCAGTCGCTTGAGAAACTGGGAGCAAGTGGGTGCTTGCGCGCTGGTGGCGTTGCTCGTGCTGCTGTTACCGGTTTACGCGCAGGCGCTGTCAGGGCTGTGGGATTGGAGTTGGGCGGCCGTGTCGGGGTTGCACGTTTTTGCGGCGTTGGCGTTTTTCAGGACCCTATGGTTCCATCGCAGCGAATGGCGCAGGGTCTGAACGCCCCGTGTTAATTGAGTCATCATTAACCCAGACGTAACAGTCCAACGTCCAGCTTGATTGATGGCCCCCTCAATCACTCCTAAGGTAAGCCCCACGACAGCAAATCCGTGGAGCGACCATGACAACAACATTCACCCCCGACTCGCGCTGGACGCGGCGGCGCGACGAGAAGCAGCGGCGGCTCGGGCTGGTCAAGCAATACGCAGACGGGGCGGTGCTACCCAGTGACAAAATCGTCGAGGCCCTTGAAGCGCTGATTCTCCCCGGCGACCGCGTGGTGCTGGAGGGCAATAACCAGAAGCAGGCCGACTTCCTCTCGCGCTCCCTGGCCAAGGCCGACCCGGCCAAGCTCCACGATTTGCACATGATCATGCCCAGTGTCGGCCGTTCCGAGCACCTGGACCTGTTTGAAAAGGGCATCGCACGCAAGCTCGACTTCTCCTTCGCAGGCGCCCAATCCCTGCGCATCAGCCAGTTGCTGGAAGACGGCCTGCTGGAAATCGGCGCGATCCACACTTACATCGAGCTCTACGCGCGGCTGGTGGTGGACCTGATCCCCAATGTGGTGCTGTCCGCCGGTTTCATGGCCGACCGCGCCGGCAACATCTACACCGGCGCCAGCACCGAAGACACCCCGGCACTGATCGAACCCGCTGCCTTCAGCGACGGCATCGTGATCGTGCAGGTCAACCAGTTGGTGGACGACGTGACGGACCTGCCCCGCGTCGACATTCCGGCGAGCTGGGTGGATTTTGTGGTGGTGGCCGACAAGCCGTTCTACATCGAGCCGCTGTTCACCCGCGACCCGCGCCATATCAAGCCGGTGCATGTGCTGATGGCGATGATGGCGATCCGTGGCATCTACGAAAAACACAAGGTGCAGTCGCTCAACCACGGTATCGGCTTCAACACCGCCGCCATCGAACTGATCCTGCCCACCTACGGCGAATCCTTGGGTCTCAAGGGCAAGATCTGCCGCAACTGGACTCTCAACCCGCACCCAACCCTGATCCCCGCGATTGAAAGCGGTTGGGTCCAAAGCGTACATTGCTTCGGCACCGAGTTGGGCATGGAAAACTACATCGCCGCTCGCCCGGATGTGTTCTTCACCGGTCGCGATGGCTCGATGCGTTCCAACCGGATGTTCAGCCAACTCGCTGGCCAATACGCGGTGGACCTGTTTATCGGCGCCACCCTGCAAGTCGACGGCGACGGGCATTCTTCCACGGTGACCCGCGGCCGACTGGCCGGGTTTGGCGGCGCACCGAACATGGGCCACGACCCGCGCGGGCGTCGTCACGGCACGCCCGCCTGGCTGGACATGCGCCACGGCGACGCGCCCGAAGCCTTGCTTGAGCGCGGCAAGAAGCTTGTGGTGCAAATGGTCGAGACCTTCCAGGAAGGCGGCAAGCCCACGTTCGTCGACACCCTCGACGCGGTGGAAGTGGCGCGCAAGAGCGGCATGCCCCTGGCGCCGATCATGATCTACGGCGACGACGTGACTCACCTGCTCACCGAGGAAGGCATCGCCTACCTATACAAGGCGCGTTCCCTCGAGGAGCGCCAGGCGATGATCGCCGCTGTCGCCGGGGTGACCGTCATCGGACTGCGCCACAACCCCAAGGACACCGCGCGCATGCGCCGCGAAGGCCTGATCGCCTTGCCCGAAGACTTGGGCATCCGCCGCACCGACGCTACCCGCGAGCTGTTGGCCGCCAAGAGCGTGGCCGACCTGGTGGAGTGGTCCGGTGGCCTGTACAACCCGCCCGCCAAATTCAGGAGCTGGTAAATGCGCGCCCTTAAACTGCATGAACTCACCCTCGCGGAGCGCCTGGCCGATATAGCCGTTGATGCGCTGATCGATGAAGCGGACCTGTCGCCCAAACCTGCGCTGGTCGACCGGCGTGGCAACGGCGCCCATGACGATTTGCATCTGGGCCTGATGCACGCTTCGGCGTTGTCGCTATGGCCGATGTTCAAGGAAATGGCCGAGGCGGCGCTGGAATTCGGCGAAGTCGGCTTGCCCCTGCGCGAAGCCCTCGGCCGTCTCGGGCGTGAAGGTGAGCAGGCCATGCTCGCCACCACCGGCGGCGTAAACACCCATCGCGGCGCCATCTGGGCCCTCGGCCTGCTCACCGCCGCCGCCGCCCTGGACTCACGCGACGTCACTCTGAACGCAGCCCGGCTGGCCCTGCTCGATGACCGTTTTGCGCCACGGCCGATGAGCCATGGCGCTCAGGTTGCCCGACGCTATGGCGCACGCGGTGCCCGTGAAGAAGCTCAGCTTGGCTTCCCGTCGGTCATCCAGCGCGGCTTGCCGCAACTGCGCAAAAGCCGCCTGCAAAATGCCGGCGAACAGAACGCGCGCCTGGATGCCTTGCTCGCGATCATGACCGAGTTGGCCGACACCTGCGTGCTTTACCGCGCAGGCCCGGAAGGCTTACGGACGATGCAACAAGGCGCCCAGGCGGTGCTGGACGCCGGCGGCAGTGCGACCCTTGCCGGACGCCGCCACTTGCACGCACTCGACACCCAATTGCTGGCCCTGAATGCCTCCCCCGGCGGCGCCGCCGACCTGTTGGCCGCCTGCCTGTTTATCGACCGCCTCGACGGAGCGTTTTGATGGAAACCCTATCCTTTGAATTCCCCGCCGGGCAGCCGCCCAAAGGCCGCGCGCTGGTGGGTTGCGTTGGTTCGGGCGACCTGGAAGTGCTGCTGGAACCGGGCACGCCGGGCACGCTGACGATCCAGGTGCAAACCTCGGTCAATGGTGCCGAACAGCGCTGGCAGCATCTGTTTCAACGCATCTTCCAGGAACAGACGCCACCGGCCTTGAACATTGATATCCACGATTTCGGCGCCACGCCCGGCGTGGTGCGCCTGCGCCTGGAGCAGGGTTTTGAGGAGATCGGCCATGACTGACTTGCTCGCCAAACACAGCTTCGTTGAGCTCAGCGCGCGGCAACGGGCCAAGGCTTTGCTGGACGCCGGTTCCTATCGCGAATTGATCGACCCGTTCCAGCGCGTCATGTCGCCGTGGCTCAGCCGCCAGGGCGTGGTGCCGCAGGCCGATGACGGCGTGGTGATCGCCAAGGGCAGCATCGGCGGTAAACCTGTCGTCATCGCTGCCATCGAAGGCAACTTTCAAGGCGGCAGCCTCGGCGAAGTGGGCGGCGCGAAAATCGCCGGTGCTTTGGAGCTGGCCGCCGAAGATAACCGCAAGGGCATCCCGACCCGCGCCGTGCTGCTGCTGGAAACCGGCGGCGTGCGCCTGCAGGAAGCCAACCTTGGCCTGGCCGCCATCGCGGATATCCACGCGGCGATTGTCGACCTGCGCCAGTACCAGCCGGTGATCGGCGTGGTGGCCGGCAGCGTCGGTTGCTTTGGCGGCATGTCCATCGCGGCGGGGTTGTGCAGTTACCTTGTGGTCACCCGCGAAGCACGCCTGGGCCTGAATGGCCCGCAAGTGATCGAGCAGGAAGCAGGACTGGAAGAATACGATTCGCGCGACCGGCCGTTCATCTGGAGCCTTACCGGTGGTGAGCAGCGCTTCAACAGCGGCCTGGCCGATCGTTATGTGGCGGACGATGTGGCCGAGATTCCGCAGACCGTCAGCGCGCTGTTGCAACAAGGCGTGCCCGCCGAGCAACGCAGCCGCCGAGCGGATTATTACCTGGCGCGTCTGGCCGAACTGGACGCTGCGCCACAGATCGACCCGGCGACGGTGCGCGCGTTGTATCAAGGAGAACGCCCATGAGAGGTTTGCACTGGTTCAACGCCTTGAGCACCGGCGCGACGCCCGTTTCGGGCTTGCCGCACTCATTGAAAGTGGCCGATGGCGTGCTGGGCGAACACGCCGTGCGCTTTATCGCCGTGGTGACCGATGCACACAACCGCTTCCCTCGGGCCCGCAACGGCGAAGTCGGCTTGCTGGAAGGCTGGGGCTTGGCCAAGGCTGTTGATGAAGCCATCGCCCGAGGCGACAAACGCCCGATCATCGCCATCGTCGACGTGCCCAGCCAAGCCTACGGCCGTCGTGAAGAAGCCCTCGGTATTCACCAGGCCCTGGCGGCCGCCGCCGACAGCTACGCGCGCGCCCGACTGGCCGGGCACCCGGTGATCGCGCTGCTGGTGGGCAAGGCCATGTCCGGGGCGTTTCTCGCCCATGGCTACCAGGCCAACCGCCTGATCGCCCTGCGCGACCCCGGTGTGATGGTGCACGCCATGGGCAAGGCGTCGGCGGCGCGGGTGACCCTGCGCAGCGTCGAAGAGCTGGAGAACCTGGCCGCCAGCGTGCCGCCAATGGCCTATGACATCGACAGCTATGCCAGCCTTGGCTTGTTGTGGGAAACGCTGTCGGTCAGCCAGATCGAACAACCCACGCCGCAGGATATGGCGCGCGTCAGCGATTGTCTGGTGAGCGCGATCAAGGACATCGACACCCCCGATTTGAGCACCCGCCTCGGCGCAACCCATCGCGCCGCCTCCAGCCATGTGCGCCAACTGCTGCGGGAACAATGGTGAACGCCCACGACCTGCTCTGGGGCATGACCCCAGCGCACTTGCCCGCTGATGCACCGGGGTGGGCACTGGGTGCGATTGGCACGGTGGTGGTGCGTCGCGCCGTGGTCGCGCCGGGGTTTGTCGCGGTGGGAGTGCGCGGGCGTTTGCGTGAGCAGCGCTTTGCGGCCGTGATGCCGATTGACGCCGTGCAGCGGCGAGTCGCACCGGAAGCGTTGCGCGAGGCTGTCTCGACACGGGATCTGCCGGCATTGCAGGCCCTCGACCAACTGCGCCCAGTGCTGGCGCCACTGAGCTGGGGCGTTACTGGCAGTGCGGGTTTTGAGCTGGCCACGGGCATTGAAGCGCTGCATGCCCAAAGCGATCTGGATTTGATTCTGCGCATGCCCAAGCCGCTTGAGCGCAGTGATGCCCGCGACCTTCTGGCCGCCCTGGACAAGGCCGTGTGCGTCGTGGATATGCAACTGCAAACACCGTTGGGCGCCGTTGCCTTGCGTGAATGGGCTGGTTCATCGCGCCGGGTGCTGTTGAAAACCGCCAGCGGTGCCCACCTGGTGCTTGATCCTTGGCAGGCGGTGGCATGAGCAGCCTTTTGGTGTTCCCAGGGCAGGGCGCGCAACGGCCGGGCATGCTCAAGGCCTTGCCTGCCGAGGTGTTGGAGCAGGCCAGTGAGGCGCTGGGTGAAGACGTTCGTGCATTGGATTCGGCTGAAGCCCTCGCGAGCACCCGTGCGGTCCAACTCTGCCTGTTGATCGTCGGCGTGGCCCACGCGCGCCTGCTGCAACACACCCCGGATTACGTCGCGGGCTTGTCGATCGGGGCTTACCCCGCGGCGGTGATCGCCGGTGCGCTGGACTTCACTGATGCGCTCAGGCTGGTCAGCCTGCGCGGCGAGCTGATGCAGCACGCTTATCCACACGGCTACGGCATGACCGCGCTGATCGGCCCGGCGTTATCCACCGTCGAAACGCTGCTGGCCGAAATCCACGGCCCCGACACCCCGGTGTACCTGGCCAATATCAACGCCGATAACCAGACCGTCATCGCCGGCAGCGATGAAGCCATGCAGCGCGTCGCCAGCCGAGTGAAAGGCAACGGCGTTGCCAAGCGCCTGGCCGTCAGCGTGCCGTCCCATTGCGCGCTGCTGGAGCAACCGGCCCAGGCGCTGGCGCAGGCCTTCATGCCGCTCAAGGCGCCACGCATCACCTACCTGAGCAGCACCCGCGCGCGGCCGATCCACAACCCCGAGCAACTGCGCGACGACCTGGCCTTCAACATGTGCCGCGTCGTCGATTGGCGCGGCACCGTGCAAAGCGCCGTTGAACGCGGTGTGCGCCTGCAAATCGAACTGCCGCCGGGCGCCGTGCTCACCGGCCTGTCACGGCGCGTCTTTGAACAAGGCACGGTGATCGCCTGCGAAGGCGCGCGCCTGGACACCTTGCAGGCCCTGCTGCAAGAGGAGGAGCGCCGCCACCGATAAAGCACCACCCAAGGCTTTCGAAGCACAAAAACAACAATTTCGATCGAGCACTTTGAGGACAACGACAATGATTATTTACGGTGTGGCGTTTCTGGCGTTCTGTACCTTGGCCGGCTTGTTTGTCGGCGAATTGCTGGGCAGGTGGATGGGCATCCCGGCCAACGTCGGCGGGGTGGGCATTGCCATGTTGCTGTTGATCGGCCTGGGCAGCTACCTCAGCAAGCGCGGGTGGTTTACCCGCAAGTCGGAGCCGGGCGTGAGTTTCTGGGCGGCGATTTATATCCCCATCGTGGTGGCGATGGCGGCGCAGCAAAACGTGTACGGCGCTATCAGTGGTGGCCCGATGGCGATTCTTGCGGGCACCTTGGCAGTGGTCCTGGGCTTTGCCCTGGTGCCGGTGCTGGTGCGCATCGGCAACCCTGAGCCTGACGCTGTTGTTCCCACCAAAGAAGCCGGGTGATCGCCATGTATGAATCGATGATGAAAGTGATCACCGGCTACGGCCTGATCAGTGGCTTTGCTGTGATCGGCCTGACCATGTGGGTCTCCTACTGGATCTCCGACACCTTCACTAAAGGCCGCTTGCACGGCTCGGCCATCGCCATCTTGCTGGGCCTGGCGCTGTCTTACGTCGGCGGTGCATTTACCGGTGGCTCAAAGGGTGTGGTGGATATTCCGTTGTTGTCGGGCATCGGCCTGCTGGGTGGGGCGATGCTACGCGACTTTGCCATTGTGGCCACGGCGTTTGGCGTGAGTGTCGATGAGCTGAAACGGGCAGGGTACGTTGGCGTATTGGCCTTGTTTGTGGGCGTGGGCTCATCGTTCATCGCGGGCGTGGGGGTCGCCATGGCGTTCGGCTACACCGATGCGGTGAGTCTTACCACCATCGGTGCCGGCGCGGTGACTTACATCGTCGGCCCGGTGACCGGTGCGGCCATTGGTGCCAGTTCCGAAGTGATGGCGCTGTCCATTGCCGCCGGGTTGATCAAGGCTATTCTGGTGATGGTGATGACGCCCTTCGTGGCGCCTCTGATCGGCCTGAACAACCCGCGCAGCGCGGTGATTTTCGGCGGTCTGATGGGCACGTCCAGCGGTGTCGCGGGAGGGCTGGCGGCGACCGATCCGAAGCTGGTGCCCTATGGTTGCCTGACGGCGGCGTTTTATACCGCGCTGGGGTGCCTGTTGGGGCCATCGTTGTTGTTTCTGATCATGCGCGGGCTGGCGGGCTGATCTCAAAATAGCGGTCTCAAGCCTGGCGGTTGGCATACATCCGGCACTCCGCCAGCAACGCCAGCAAATTCGGGTCGCGCTCCTTGGCCTTCAAGAACACCACGCCAATGTGCTGCTGCAACCGGTACCTGGGTTGCAGCGGTATCAGCTTCACGCGGTTCTCATACACCGCCGCAATCCGCCCCGGCAGCAGCGCATAACCCACGCCTGAACTGACCATGCTCAGCAGCGTGAAGATGTCGTTCACCTGCATCGCCACCTTGGGTTCAAAGCCCGCCTGCTTGAACACCCGGTTGCCGTCCTGATGCGTGGCAAAGCCCTGGGTGAGGGTGATGAAGGTCGCGTCGCGCACGTCCGCCAGATCGATTTGCTGTTCGCGGTCAAAGGGCGAGTCGGCCGGGGTGGCGAGGAAGATGTCATCGCTGAACAGCGCGATCTGCTCACAGTCGGGGTCGTTGGCGTGTTCATCCAGGGAGATGAGGATCGCGTCCACCTCCATGTTCTTAAGCTTGTAGAGCAGGTCGAAGTTGGAGCCCAGGATCAGGTCGATGTTGAGTTCGCTGCGGCGGATTTTCAGGCCCATAATCAATTGAGGCACGGTCTTGACCGTCAGCGAGTACAGCGAACCGAGCTTGAAGCGCTCGGCGGAGAAGCCGGCGGCTTCGCGGGTGAGGCGCACGCTGTCGACGACGTCGGCCACCAGTTTCTGCGCGCGTTCTTCCAATACATAGGCACTTTCCAGCGGCGTGAGGTTGCGCCCTTCGTGTTTGAACAGCGGGCAGCGCAGCGCGTTTTCCAGGGAGTGGATGGCGCGGTGCACGCTGACGTTGCTGGTTTGCAGCTCAGCGGCGGCGCGTGCCAGGTTGCCGGTGCGCATGAACGCCAGGAAGATTTCCAGCTTCTTGAGGGTGAATTCTTCGTCGATCAGCATGGCCGTGGGCTCTTGTTCGAATGCATTCGATTGTGCCCGCAAATGCGCTCGGCGTCCTCGGAACGTCATAAGCCGCTTGCACTCTTATGGCGAAGGCTGGAGGCTTGCCAGCCAACCCATATTGGTCACAGGAGGTCGGTTGCAGATGTATCACGGTGAACGATTCAACGCCTGGAGCCATTTGCTCGGTGCTGTCGCGGCGTGTATTGGCGTCGTGTGGATGTTGGTGGTGGCGAGCCTGGACGGCAGCCCCTGGAAGATCGTCAGCGTGGCGATTTATGGCGTTACGTTGATGGCGCTGTACAGCGCGTCGACCGTTTACCACAGCGTGCAGGGCCGGCGTAAAGCGATCATGCAGAAGGTCGATCACTTTTCCATCTACCTGTTGATCGCCGGCAGCTACACACCGTTTTGCCTGGTGACGCTGCGCGGTCCATGGGGCTGGACGCTGTTCGGCATTGTATGGGGGCTGGCGGTGATCGGTATCCTGCAAGAGATCAAGCCGCGCTCCGAGGCGCGCATCCTGTCGATCGTGATCTACGCCGTGATGGGCTGGATTGTGCTGGTGGCGGTCAAGCCGCTGCTGGCGGCGCTGGGCACTGCGGGGTTTACCTGGCTGGCGGCGGGTGGGGTGTTGTACACCGTCGGCATCATCTTCTTTGCCCTGGAGGATCGCCTGCGGCATTCCCATGGGATCTGGCACTTGTTCGTAATCGGCGGCAGCGTGCTGCATTTCGTGGCGATCATGCACTACGTGCTCTAACAAACGATGCAGTAAAAACTGTGGGAGCGGGCTTGCTCGCGAAAGCGGTGAATCAGTCGATGCATATGTAACTGAACCACCGCCTTCGCGAGCAAGCCCGCTCCCACATTGGATACCCAGTGGTTTCGGGAGCGTGTTCTCACAGGCGCTCCAGCAGTTCGCGGGCGCGGTTGCCGAAAATCTCCAGCAAATTGGCCAGCATATGCGGCGGTGGCTCGTCGGCGCGGGTCAGGGCATACAGGGTGATCGGCAGCGGCGGCGTTAGGGGGCGAATGCAGGTGGTGGCGGTAGAGGCACCGAGGGCGGTGAAGGGATCGATCACGGTCAGGCCCGCGCCGGATTCCACCATCGCGCGGGCCAGGGAATAGGTTTGCACTGAAATGGTCACGCGGGGCGCAGGGTCGACGTTTTCCAAGTAGCTGCCGAGCTTGGCTGCCAGCGGATCCGCGCTGGAGAGCCCAATCAACGGTGCGCCCGCCAACGCGGTCAATGGCAGTGGTGTGCTCACTTCGGCTTCTGGCCAATAACCTTTCGACGCCAACGCCACCAACATGCCATTGGCCAGCACTTGCGTGGTCAACCCCGGATGACCGGAAAAATTCAGTGTCAACGCCAGGTCGATCTCGCGCATCAACAGCTTCTGGACCAGTTCGCGGCTATGGTCGCTGGACAGCTCGCAGGTGATGTCCGGGTAGTCGCGCTTCCATTCCAGGATCGCCGGTGGCAGCAGCGACATGGCCAACGCCGGGATCGCGCCGATGCGCACACTTTGCCCAGGCGCGCGACGCAAGCTCTTGGCCAGACGCCGCACACCTTGCAGGCTCTCGGTGACCTTCTCGACTTCGCTTTCCAGCGCCAGGGCTTCCGGGGTGGGCTGCAGCTTGCCACGCACGCGCAAAAACAGCGCAAAGCCCAGCTGCAATTCGGCATGCTGCAGCACCTTGGTCACGGCCGGTTGCGACACATGCAGCAACTGCGCCGCGGCGCTGATGGAGCCGGACTGGCGGATGGCCTGGAAGATTTCGATATGACGTAAGCGCATATATCCATAACCGTTGTTTATAGGTGGCTTACTTTTATTCATTATTCATGCGTTGTCACTTACCTCTAGTCTCGATTTGGTTTCATTAAATGTGAGAAGCGTTGTGGCAAAGCATGTAAGTATCATTGGTGGCGGTGTCATTGGACTTGCAACCGCCTACGCGTTGGTGCGTGCAGGCATGGATGTCACGTTGGTTGAGGGGCAAGCCAGCCTGGGCAGTGCCAGCAGTTTCGCCAACGGCGGTCAGCTTTCCTACCGATATGTCACGCCGCTGGCCGATGCGGGCGTGCCACTGCAGACATTGGTCGGACTGCTGCGGGGCGAGTCGCCGCTCAAGCTGAGACCGCGACTGGACCCCTCGCAGTGGCGCTGGCTGGCGCAGTTCCTCGGCGCCTGTCGCACCTCGGTCAACCATGCGAACTCCGAACACCTTCTGCGCTTGGCGCTGCTGAGTCAGGAGACACTGCAAAGCTGGCGTCATGAGGACAGGCTGGAAGGGTTCGACTGGAAGCGCAACGGCAGGCTGCTGGCCTTTCGTTCTGCCGAGAGTTTTGAACAGGCTCGCCGCACAGTGCGCGACCCTTTGCAGCAACAGGTCGTGTCGGCCGAAGACTGTCGAAGGTTGGAGCCATCGCTGAATTCAGGCAATTTCATTGGGGGTATCTATAACCCTACCGAAGAGGTCGCCGATTGCCATGCGTTTTGCCAGCGCCTGGCGGAGCATCTCGAAGCCTCGGGAAAATGCCGGATGCTGCTTGGGCGCAAGGTCTTAAAGGTCCACGAGGCCTTTGGTACAGTGGTGGCTATTGAGCTTCAGGACGAAGTGCTGCCAGTCGAACATCTGATCCTGGCTGCGGGCCATAACAGTCAAAGCCTGTTGCCGGCCATGCGTCTGCCGATCTATCCGCTCAAGGGCTATAGCCTGAGCGTACCGATCGAAGCGCAGCACGCCGCACCGAGCATCAATATCACCGACTATGACCGCAAAGCCGTGTATGCCCGCATTGGCGCACAACTGCGGATCGCCGCGATGGTCGACATTGTGGGTTACAACAGCGCACCGGAGCCCAAACGTCTGTCGGTAATAAAACGCTTGGCCCGACAGACTTTTCCTATGGCAGGCAACTATGACGCTGCCGTTGAATGGGCCGGCATGCGCCCGGCAACGCCCACCGGGTTGCCGCTGGTGGGGCCTACGGCCTTTCGCAATCTCTGGCTTAACCTCGGCCATGGCGCACTGGGCTTTACCCTGGCGTGTGGCAGTGGGCAATTGCTGGCCGAAATGATCGAAGCAAAATCCACGTCCATCGACACTCGGGCGTTTTTGCCCAAAATTGCCTGATTTCAACGAATGCAGCGTGTATAGCTTTTGGTTATGGGCGGGCCCTCTTTAGTCATTATCGGCGGCTTGCCGCTTGCTTCTATGCTTGGCCCTTCTTAATCGATGGCTGGGGGCTGGGATGGCCAGGCAGGTTTGTATCATCGGCGGTGGGGTTATCGGCCTGGCCAGTGCGTATGCGTTGGTGCGGGCCGGCCATGAGGTGGTGGTGATCGACGCACGCGACACGCTGGGCAGTGAAACCAGTTTTGCCAATGGTGGGCAACTGTCGTATCGCTATGTCGCACCGTTGGCGGATGCCGGTGTACCGCTGCAGGCCATTGGCTGGCTGCTGCGCGGTGATTCGCCGTTGAAGCTGCGTCCACGGCTCGACCCGCAGCAATGGCGTTGGATGGCGGCCTTTATCGGCGCCTGCCGTGGCTCGGTGAACCAGCGTAATGCGGCCCACTTGCTGCGCCTGGCCTCTCTGAGCCAAGGCATTTTGCAGCAATGGCGCGAGGACGACCGCCTGGAGGGCTTCGACTGGCGCCGCAACGGCAAGCTGGTGACCTTCCGCAATGCCAACAATTTTGAGCGTGCACGCAGCAAGGTCAGCGCTGTGCACCAACAGGTGCTGTCAGCCGCCGACTGCGCGCGGCTGGAGCCGACGCTGGCGGACGCTGATTTTATCGGCGGCATTTATACGCCAAACGAGGAAGTCGCGGATTGCCATGCCTTCTGCCAGCGGCTGGCGGCGCGGCTTGAGGCGTCCGGGCGCTGCCGCTTTGTGCTGGGGCGCAAAGTCACCGGCATTCACCATGCAGAAGGGGCGGTGCAGGCAATCGAACTGGGCGGCGAAGTGATGCCGGTCGAGCACCTGGTATTGGCGGCGGGCCATCGCAGTGGCGAGCTGGGATTGCCCGGCCTGGCGCTGCCGCTTTACCCGCTCAAGGGCTACAGCTTGAGCGTGCCGATTGGCGCGCAGCACCAGGCGCCGAGCATAAGCATCACTGACTACGACCGCAAGGTTGTCTACGCACGCCTCGGCGAACAGCTGCGGGTCGCGGCCATGGTGGATATTGTCGGCTTCGACGCTGGCCTTGAGCCCAAGCGCCTGGCCCTGATCAAACGCCAGGCTTTGGAGACTTTTCCTATGGCCGGCGATTATGACCGTGCGCTGGAATGGGCCGGTATGCGGCCGGCCACGCCGACCGGTGTACCGCTGATTGGCGCAAGCCCTTACCGCAACCTGTGGATGAACCTCGGCCATGGCGCCTTGGGGTTTACCCTGGCCTGCGGCAGCGGCCAGTTGCTCGCCGAACTGATCGGCCAACGCAATCCTTCCATTGATATGCAGGGCCTGACGCCCCGCTGCGCTTGAGCATCCACCATGACTATTACTCGAATCAACAGCAACGAACGTCTCAGTGGAGCCGTGATTTTCAAGGACCTGGTGTTCCTGTCTGGCCAGGTGCCTGGCGACGGCCAGGATGTGGCGACCCAGACCCGCGAAGTGCTGGCCAGGATCGACGCGCTGTTGGTCGAGGCGGGCAGCGACAAGGATCACCTGCTCAATGCGACCATTTACTTGAAGGACATCGGCAGCGGTTTCGCGCCGATGAACGAGGTGTGGTCCGCGTGGCTGACACCGGGGGTGGCGCCAACGCGCACCACCCTGCAAGCCGAGCTGGCGCGGCCCAGTGTACTGGTGGAAATCAGCGTGATTGCCGTACGCAAATAACTTCACAGACCTAGGAGAACAACAATGAAAACGATCCTATTGACCGGCTGTGCGCTTGGGCTTTTGTTGGGTGCCCAGGCCCAGGCGAATGAACCGGCCCTGGACGGCACGTTGAGCAAGATCGCTAACGCCAAGACCATCACCTTGGGCTATCGCGATGCGTCGGTGCCGTTTTCCTACGTGGGGGATAACAGTGGCAAACCCATGGGCTATTCAGTGGAACTGGCAAGCAAGATCGTCGAGCGTATCCAGCAGAAAATCGGGGTGGCCAACCTCAACGTCAAGTACAACTTGGTGACCTCACAGACCCGTATTCCGCTGGTGCAGAACGGCACCGTCGACCTGGAATGCGGCTCTACCGGGGTGACCGCCGAGCGGCAGAAGCAGGTGGCGTTTTCCTACGGGTTTATTTATGTGAAAGGCCAGTTGCTGACCGCCAAGGACAGCGGCATCAAGGGGTTCGCCGACCTCAAGGGCAAGAATGTGGTGACGACCGCCGGTACCACCAACGAACGTTTTTTGAAGAGTTATAACGCCGAACACGAGAGCACTATGTTTGTGATCAGCGCCAAGGACCATGGCGAGGCCTTCAAGATGCTCGAGACCGGCCGTGCGGCAGCGTTCTACATGGATGATGCGTTGCTCTACGGCGAACGTGCCAAGGCCAGGGACCCGCACAACTGGGTGGTGGTGGGCGAGGAGCAGTCGCGGGAGATCTATAGCTGCATGGTGCGCAAAGACGACCCGCAGTTTCTCGCAGTGGTCAACGAGACGCTCGGCGACCTCTACCGCAGTGGCGAGATCAACGGGATTTACCAGCGCTGGTTCGAACAGCCGATCCCGCCGAAGGGCTTGAACCTGGAATTCCCGATGACCAGCGAGTTGAAGGCAATTATTGCCAAGCCGGTGAGCGATCCGGTGGAGTGATAACCACAATTTTGATTGGGTTTGCAAAGCGAGGTTAGAAATCGCCCCACAATTGCTGGGCAACGGCCAGCGCCACCACGGGTGCGGTCTCGGTGCGCAGTACCCGTGGGCCCAGGCGCGCTGCGTGGAAGCCCGCGCCTTGGGCGGTTTCAATTTCATTGTCCGTCAGCCCACCCTCGGGCCCGATCAGGAAGGCCAGGCTGGATGGCTTGGCGTGGCTGACCATCGGCTCGGCCACCGGATGCAACACCAGCTTCAGGTCCGCCTCGGTCTGCTTCAACCAGTCCGCCAGCAACAACGGTGGGTGAATCACCGGCACCGTGGAGCGTCCACATTGCTCACAGGCGCTGATTGCCACCTGGCGCCAGTGCAACAGGCGTTTGTCGGCGCGTTCGTCCTTGAGGCGCACTTCGCAGCGTTCGCTGAAGATCGGCGTGATTTGGTTGACGCCCAGTTCAGTGGCTTTCTGGATCGCCCAATCCATACGCTCACCCCGGGACAGGCCCTGGCCGAGGTGGATGTGCAACGGCGATTCGGCCTGGCCTGCGAAGCTTTCCGTGAGCTGTACGCTGACGCGTTTTTTACCGACCTCCAGCAATGCGCCACGAAACTCCTGGCCGGAGCCGTCGAACAATTGCACGGCGTCGCCTTCGGTCATGCGCAGCACGCGGCTGATGTAATGCGCCTGGGCTTCGGGCAATTCGTGGTCGCCGAGGCTCAGCGGGGTGTCGGTGAAAAAGCGGGACAGTCTCATGTCTGTTCTCTGAAAATGTGCAGGGCGGACGCGGAGCGTCCAGGGCTGCATGCCCACGCAGAGCGTGGGAACGATCATACAAAACCTGTGGGAGCCGGGCTTGCCCGCGATAGCGGTGGGCCAGGCACCCGATCAGCCGAATGAACCTGATCAACCCGGATCGCGAAAGCCTGGATGGAAATCGGTTGGTACCGCAACGCTGACGTTGCTGTTGGTCGCAATATCGATCCCCTCGCTGGCGACTTCGGCAAGAAAGTCGATCTGCTCCGGGGTAATCACGTACGGCGGCAGGAAGTACACCACGCTGCCCAACGGGCGCAACAGCGCGCCGCGTTCCAGGGCGTGCTCGAACACCTTCAGGCCGCGCCGTTCCTGCCACGGGTAGGCGGTCTTGGTGGCTTTGTCCTGGACCATCTCGATGGCCAGGACCATGCCGGTCTGGCGCACTTCCGCGACGTGAGGGTGGTCCACCAGGTGCGCAGTGGCCGTGGCCATGCGCTGTGCCAGGGCCTTGTTGTTTTCGATGACGTTGTCTTCTTCGAAAATATCCAGGGTCGCCAGGGCCGCCGCGCACGCCAGCGGGTTGCCGGTGTAGCTGTGGGAGTGCAGGAAGGCGCGCAGGGTCGGGTAGTCGTCGTAGAAGGCGTCGTACACGTCATCGGTGGTGACCACGGCCGCCAGGGGCAGGTAACCGCCGGTGAGGGCCTTGGACAAGCACAGGAAGTCCGGGCGGATACCGGCCTGTTCACAGGCGAACATGGTTCCGGTGCGGCCGAAACCCACGGCGATTTCATCGTGGATCAGGTGCACGCCGTAGCGGTCGCAGGCCTCGCGTAAAAGCTTGAGATACACCGGGTGGTACATGCGCATGCCGCCGGCGCCTTGGATCAGCGGCTCTATGATCACCGCGGCGACGCTGTCGTGGTTGTCCGCCAGGGTCTGCTCCATGGCCAGGAACATCGTGCGCGAGTGTTCTTCCCAGCTCATGCCCTCGGGGCGCAGGTAGCAATCCGGGCTGGGCACCTTGATAGTATCCAGCAGCAGTACCTTGTAGGTTTCGGTAAACAGCGGCACATCGCCCACCGACATCGCGGCGATGGTTTCGCCGTGGTAGCTGTTGGTCAGGGTGACGAAGCGCTTTTTGTTCGGCAGGCCGCGGTTGAGCCAATAGTGGAAGCTCATCTTCAGCGCGACTTCAATGCACGACGAACCATTATCGGCATAGAAGCAACGGGTCAGGCCCGCTGGCGTCATTGCCACCAGGCGCTCCGACAGCTCGATCACCGGCTGGTGGCTGAAACCGGCGAGGATCACGTGTTCCAACTGGTCGACCTGGTCCTTGATGCGCTGGTTGATACGCGGGTTGGCGTGGCCGAACACGTTGACCCACCAGGAACTGACGGCGTCGAGGTAACGCTTGCCCTCGAAGTCCTCCAGCCATACGCCTTCACCGCGCTTGATCGGGACCAGCGGCAGTTGCTGGTGGTCTTTCATCTGGGTGCAGGGATGCCACAGCACCGCAAGGTCGCGTTGCATCCACTGGTCGTTCAAGCCCATCGGTGATCTCCTCGAAGCGGTCCTGCGGCCTGCGCAGGTAAAACAATCGCGCAAGCCTATGCAATGGGCGCGTGTGTCACAAGCCATTACCTGTGAATTGGCGGTAAACACAGGACGGTCTGTCACGTTTCTCCTGGATAGTCCTTAATCCGATGTTAATTTACGCTTCATACCCTCAAGATCGTATTTCTCGATATTTCAAAGCGAAATTTTTCGCTTTAATTCGATAGGTAAATCGCTAGTCTTGGGCGCAGCTCTTACGGGATTTAAGTACATGCAATTACGCAATTCACCGGCCCGCTATGGTTGGGTCAGTATTGTTTTGCACTGGGGCGTGGCCCTGGTGGTGTTTGGCTTGTTCGCCCTGGGCTTGTGGATGGTTGGTCTCGACTATTACAGCGCCTGGCGCAAAGAGGCACCGGACCTGCACAAGAGCATCGGCATCACGCTGTTCGCCATCATGCTCGTGCGTGTCGTCTGGCGCCTGCTCAGCCCGCCGCCCGCGCCGCTGGCCAGTTACAGCCGCATGACCCGCCTTGGCGCTGCCTTTGGCCATGTGTTCCTGTATTTCGGGCTGTTTGCCGTGATGATCGCCGGTTACCTGATTTCCACCGCAGACGGTGTCGGTATCCCGGTGTTTGGCCTGTTTGAAATTCCTGCCCTGGTGTCCGGGCTACCGGACCAGGCAGACACCGCCGGCGTGGTGCACCTGTACCTCGCCTGGGTGTTGGTGGTCTTCGCCGGCTTGCACGGCGTGGCTGCGTTGAAACACCACTTTATCGATCGTGATGTGACCCTGACGCGAATGCTGGGGCGCAAAGCCTGATGTTCAACCTCGACTCACAAGGAATAGAAAGCATGTTGAAAAAGACCCTCGCTGCCCTGGCAATCGGTACCGCTCTGCTGTCGGCAGGCCAGGTAATGGCCGCCGATTACAAGATCGACAAAGAAGGCCAGCACGCCTTCATCGACTGGAAAATCAGCCACCTGGGCTACAGCTTCATTCACGGTACCTTCAAGGATTGGGACGGCACCTTCAGTTGGGATTCGGCCAAGCCGGAAGCCAGCAAAATCGCAGTCGACGTGAAAACCGCCAGCCTGTGGTCCAACCACGCCGAACGTGACAAGCACATCGCCAGCAAAGACTTCATCGACGTGGCCAAGTTTGCCGACGCCAAGTTCGTGTCCACCGCGGTTAAATCCACCGGCGCCAAAACCGCTGACGTGACCGGCGACCTGACGTTCCACGGCGTGACCAAGCCCGTGACCTTCAAGGCTACCTTCAACGGTGAAGGCAAAGACCCATGGGGTGGCGAACGTGCCGGCTTCAACGCCAAGACCACGATCGACCTGAACGACTTCGGCGTGAAAGGCCCAGGCCCGACGTCGCAGACTGTCGACCTGGACATCTCGTTGGAAGGCGTGAAGCAGAAGTAATTTCTGCTGGTTGCTTGAAAAAACCGGATCCCATGATCCGGTTTTTTTATGCCTGGAATGCAGTCAATGTGGGAGCTGGCTTGCCTGCGATGCGAGCACCTCGGAGCATCAGGTACACCGAGTCGATGCAATCGCAGGCAAGCCAGCTCCCACAGAAGAGCTCATTTTATTTTGTGGAATCAAAAAAAATGCCCCGTCTCGAAAGAGGCGGGGCATTTTTTATGGCGCTTTGAAACTCAGCGGTTACGTGTCAGCAACGCTGGTTTCTCACCCCGAGGACGACCTGGCAGTTGATCCAACTGCTCAGGTGTCGGGAAGCGATCAGCCTTGGACTCCTTGTGGATGATCTTCGGCGCCGGGCCACCGCGCGGGTTCTGCACGGCTGGCTCGGACAAAGGCTGGTCGTCGCGCGCCGGACGGCGGTTGTTGCTGCGCGAGTCTTCGCGACGCGCCTGGCCGTCACGCGGTGCGCCGTTACGCGGGCCGCTGCGTTTGGCAGGCGGGGTACCGGTGGTCCCGCCGCTGCTGTTGCGTGGACCGTTCTGGCGAGCGCCCTGTGGTTGGCCGCCACGTGGAGCGGCTGCGCCCGTGCCTTGTGCCGGGGCACCTGGGCGACGGCCACGGCCTTGTGCCGGCTTGGCTTGTGGCACGTAGTCGACACGGTTACCGAAGTTGTCCACGTCGTCGTCAAGGAACTCGTCCGGGGCACGGTCGGCTGAGGCGCGTGGCGGCTGGCTCGGCTGGCGCTGTTCGCGGGCCGGGGTGCCTTCACGTGGCTTTTGCTCGCGGGCCGGGCGTTCGCCGCGGCTGCTGGTCGCGGTTTTTTCCTTGCCTTTGTCTTTGCCCTTGTCGCGACGACCGCCACCGCCACCACCGCCGTTCGGGCCATCGCCCTTCGGACCGCGTGGGTTGCGCGGGTTACGCACGTCCGGACGCTCGCGCGCTTCAGGCTTCTCGGCCTCTACGGCGCTGGAATCGAAGCCCATCAGGTCGCCGTCGGCGATTTTCTGCTTGGTCATGCGCTCGATGCTTTTAAGCAGTTTTTCTTCGTCCGGTGCAACCAGGGAGATGGCTTCACCCGAACGACCGGCGCGGCCGGTACGGCCGATACGGTGCACGTAGTCTTCATCGACGTTCGGCAGCTCGAAGTTGACAACGTGTGGCAGTTGGTCGATATCCAGGCCGCGGGCGGCGATATCGGTTGCCACCAGGATGCGCACGGAACCGGCCTTGAAGTCGGCCAGGGCTTTGGTGCGCGCGTTCTGGCTCTTGTTGCCGTGGATGGCGACGGCGGTGAGGCCGTGCTTGTCCAAGTATTCGGCCAGGCGGTTGGCGCCGTGCTTGGTGCGGGTGAACACCAGCACCTGTTCCCAGGCACCGTGGGTGATCAAGTGCGCCAGCAGCGAGCGCTTGTGGCTGGCGGCCAGGCGGAACACCCGTTGCTCGATACGCTCGACCGTGGTGTTCGGCGGCGTGACTTCGATGCGTTCCGGGTTGTGCAGCAGCTTGCCGGCCAGGGCGGTGATGTCCTGGGAGAACGTCGCCGAGAACAGCAGGTTCTGACGTTTGGCCGGCAGGCGGGCGAGGACCTTTTTCACGTCATGGACAAAGCCCATGTCGAGCATGCGGTCGGCTTCGTCCAGCACGAGGATTTCCACGTGGGACAGATCGACGCTGCCCTGGCCGCACAGGTCGAGCAAACGACCCGGGCACGCCACCAGCACGTCCACGCCTCGGGACATGGCCTGAACCTGTGGGTTCATGCCAACGCCGCCGAAGATGCAGGCACTGACGAACTTCAAGTCGCGGGCATACAGCTTGAAGCTGTCGTGCACTTGCGCGGCGAGTTCGCGGGTTGGGGTCAGGACCAGTACGCGCGGTTGGCGCGGGCCGTGACGCTGGGATTTGTCCGGGTGACCGTTAGGGAACAACCGCTCCAGGATCGGAAGGGCGAAACCACCGGTTTTACCAGTACCTGTCTGCGCCGCGACCATCAGGTCGCGACCTTGCAACACGGCGGGAATGGCCCGCTGTTGCACCGGAGTAGGCTCGGTATAGCCCGCTGCCTCGATGGCGCGGACTAAAGCCTCGGAGAGACCGAGGGAAGCAAAGGACATGAGTAATCCTGTTTTAGTTAGGGCTTGGCCCAAAGGGATAATCTTGCCGGGCGTGAATGGCGCTTAGGGGAGCGCAATCCCGTCCGGTCCTGCTGCGTCTGGCGGGCACTCCACCGGCTCGCGCGGGCTGAAAGCTGCGCTGTAGCGGGGTTGGGTGCCTTTTTCAAGACCCGAGCGGCCGGGCGTAAGCCTGGCGGAAAGGCCGGAGTATAACAGAGCAATCACTGCGCGCTGCTTTCCTGCTGCTCAACGGTGTGTTCGAAGCCCGTAATTGCTTGGATTCCACCGTATTTGGCGCTCAACGCAGTGTAGGCCGGCTCTTGTTTGAAGCGTTTAAGTTCGGCGGCGAAGCGTTGCACCAGCAAGTCCATGCCCGCGCCACGGCGCACGGCGAGGAACTGCTGCTGGCGGCTGAGCACTGCCGGCGCCTGGCTGACCTTGCCTTCCAGGCCCAATGCCTTGATCGCATGCTGGCCTACCCGGCGGTCGGTAATCACCAGATCGATGCGCGCGCGCATCAATTTTCCGAAGTTGGCTTCATGGCTGGGGGCCGCTTCGCGGTTGAACAGGCTTGAATCGCTGAATTGCGCACCGTACAGGTAGCCGGGCGACGTGCCGACAGTAAGACCGTGCAGATCTTCAAGGCCTTGCACGGGGTGGGGGCGATCATTGGCATAGAAGAGCACGAATTCCACCTCCGACAACGGCTCGCTGGGATATAGAAGCAAGGTGTCGCGCTCATGGCTGTGGAAAATATCCAGCGCCCCGTCAGCCTGGCCTTGCTCGAGCATCGCCAGGCAGCGCTTCCAGGGCAGGAATTGCCATTGCACCTCCACCCCCAGGCGCTGGAACACGATCACGGTGGTTTCGTAGTCCAGCCCTTGCATGGTGCCCTGTTCTTCATACACATAGGGCGCCCAGGGCTCGGTGACAATGCGCAATTTCTCGCCATGAGCGGCCAGGCTCAGGCAAGCAAAAAGGGCAGCAGTCGCAAGTTTCAGGATCACGGGCATGCCCTGAGGTTACGATGCTCCCGTGCTAAATAGAAGCTCTGGCACAGGCATTCGCGGGCAGCGCTATTTTGTTCCTGAGCTCATCAGGTGATCGTAGATGGCGGTGCGGCGCTCGCCGAGGATCAGGCGCACCACCGGGTTGGCGAACCAGTGTTCCAGTTGGTGCGCGTCGACCGGGCATTTCTGGCGCTCTTCCTGGTTCTGCCGGGCTTTGTCCCACCAGACCGGGCCGCATGCCTGGTCAAACTCGTTTTCGTGTTCGTAGCAACCGTAGAGAATCTCGCGGATAAATTGTTGCTGGCGCTTGGGCAGGGCCAGGGTGATCAGCTTGTACATCAGGCGCTGCGGGCGCGGTGGACGCGGCAGGTGGGCGGACACCTTGCGCGTATCGGCCAGTGCCTGGGCACTGATAGGGTCGCCGGCGTGCTTGGCTATCCACGCCTTGACCTTGGCACGGAACAGCTGTTTGCGGCTCCAGTAGTGATGAATCAGGTCCGGACACTGGCGCACATTGACCTTGCGGTAGGCGGCGACCGACAGGCAGAACTCTTCCAGGGTGTAGGCACCGTTGGCCATCGGGAACAGTTCGTCCATCAGCTCGATCGATTGATCCAGCAGGAACGCGTCTTGGCGGGTCAGGCCCATGACGCCGGAGTTGAGCAACCACATGGTGTCGTCGGCCAGGCCTTTGTCGGCCAGGTGCCTGGCGAGGGTCACGTACAGCACGCTTTCGCGGTTATCGCCGTATTTGGCGTGGAAGGCGTTGCACAGCAAGCTGCCGGGGGCTACGCGTTCGAACAGCGCCATGGGCGAATCGTGGAAAAACGTGTCGGTGTCAATCAGCAGCGCTTGTTCCGCCGTTTCGAGTACTTGGCGCAACAGCACGTGTTTGGTGCGGAAATGGTAACCGTGAGGCTCGCTCCAGCGTTGGCGCGTGGCTTGGTCCAGCGTATGGACCTGCACCGGCAAACCCTGGTAGGGCGCCGGGTTGTCGCTGAACACCTGGATGTCCAGTGGCAGGTCCTGTGCGCCACCCAGATGCGTCAGGGCGCTGGCAATGCTGAATACCGCTTCCTGATGGTAGGTCTCGGCGCCGAATACCAGGTAAACCAGCTGCGGGCGGGGAGTCGGGGACGCTGTATTCATTTACTGCTGGTTTCCATTCCGGGGATGTTTGAATAAAAAAGCCCCCGTATGAACGAGGGCCTGGATGTTGTTTGAACAACCTCAGCGCGGCAGCTTGAGATTGTTCCAGATGGCCAGGCTCGGTTCGGCCTGGTTCAGGGTATAGAAATGCAAGCCTGGTGCGCCACCTTGCAACAATTTTTCACACATCGTGCTGATGACCTGTTCGCCGAACGCCTGGATGCTCTTGACGTCGTCGCCATAGGCCTCCAGTTGTTTGCGCACCCAGCGTGGGATTTCGGCACCGCAGGCGTCGGAGAAACGCGCCAGCTTGTTGTAGTTGGTGATCGGCATGATGCCCGGCACGATCGGGATGTTTACACCCATGGCCTGTACGCGCTCGACGAAATAGAAGTAGCTGTCGGCGTTGAAGAAGTATTGGGTGATGGCACTGTCGGCGCCGGCGTTGGCCTTGCGCACGAAGTTGCGCAGGTCGTCTTCGAAATTGCGCGCCTGGGGGTGCATCTCCGGGTAGGCCGCCACTTCGATATGGAAGTGATCGCCCGTCTCTTCACGGATGAAGCTCACCAGGTCATTGGCGTAGCGCAACTCACCGCTGGCCATGCCCATGCCGGACGGCAGGTCGCCACGCAGGGCAACGATGCGCTGGATGCCGGCGGCCTTGTATTGGGTGAGCAGGCCGCGCAGGTCTTCCTTGCTGTCGCCCACGCACGACAGGTGCGGAGCGGCGGGAACTTTGACTTGGCTTTCCAGCTGCAACACGGTGTTGATCGTGCGATCACGGGTCGAACCGCCAGCGCCGTAGGTGCAGGAAAAGAAGTCGGGGTTGTAGCTGGCCAACTGCGTGGCGGTCGCCATCAGTTTTTCATGCCCAGCATCGGTCTTGGTCGGGAAGAACTCGAAGCTGTAGCGACGGTCTTGGGACATGGTAATACCCTTTGAAACTCAGAGTGCCGGAAGGCGTACACCGTCAATGCAGGCACCCGCTTCATGTGGGAGCCGGGCTTGCCCGCGATGCAGGCACCTCGGTGCATCAGGCATACCGAGGCGATGCTATCGCAGGCAAGCCAGCTCCCACATGAAGCCGGCGTCTACAGGGTCGATCAGTAGCGGTAAGCGTGCGGCTTGAACGGACCTTCAACGGTCACGCCGATGTAGTCGGCCTGGGTCTTGGTCAGTTGAGTCACGACGCCGCCGAAGCCGCGGACCATTTCCAGGGCCACTTCCTCGTCGAGTTTCTTGGGCAGTACTTCTACGGTCAGGCGCTCGGCTTTCTGGGCGGGCGACAGGTCGGCGTACTTCTGTTGGAACAGGAAGATCTGCGCCAGTACCTGGTTGGCGAACGAGCCGTCCATGATGCGGCTTGGGTGGCCGGTGGCGTTGCCCAGGTTTACCAGGCGGCCTTCGGCCAGCAGGATCAGGTAGTCGTCGTTCTGTGGGTCGAAAGCGCCGCTACCGGTACGGTGAACCTTGTGTACCTGTGGCTTCACTTCTTCCCATGCCCAGTTCTTGCGCATGAAAGCGGTGTCGATCTCGTTGTCGAAGTGGCCGATGTTGCAGACCACCGCGCGCTTCTTCAGGGCCTTGAGCATGTTCGCGTCGCAGACGTTCACGTTGCCGGTGGTGGTCACGATCAGGTCGATCTTGCCCAGCAGGGCCTTGTCGATGCTGCCTTCGGTGCCGTCGTTGATACCGTCGATGAACGGCGAAACCACTTCGAAGCCGTCCATGCAGGCTTGCATGGCGCAGATCGGGTCAACTTCGGAGACCTTGACGATCATGCCTTCCTGGCGCAGGGACTGGGACGAGCCCTTGCCCACGTCACCGTAGCCGATCACCAGGGCTTGCTTGCCCGACAGCAGGTGGTCGGTACCACGCTTGATCGCATCGTTGAGGCTGTGACGGCAGCCGTACTTGTTGTCGTTCTTGCTCTTGGTCACCGAGTCGTTGACGTTGATGGCCGGGATTTTCAGCTCGCCCTTGGCCAGCATGTCCAGCAGACGGTGCACGCCGGTGGTGGTTTCTTCGGTCACACCGTGGACGCGGTCGAGGATCTGCGGGTACTTCTTGTGCAGCAGCTCGGTCAGGTCACCGCCGTCGTCGAGGATCATGTTGGCGTCCCATGGCGCGCCATTTTTGAGGATGGTTTGCTCCAGGCACCACTCGTACTCTTCTTCGGTCTCGCCTTTCCAGGCGAATACCGGGATACCGGCGGCGGCGATGGCGGCGGCGGCCTGGTCTTGAGTCGAGAAAATGTTGCAGGACGACCAACGCACTTCGGCACCCAGGGCAACCAGGGTTTCGATCAGCACGGCGGTCTGGATGGTCATGTGGATGCAGCCCAGAATCTTCGCGCCCTTGAGCGGTTGTTCTGCGGCGTACTTGCGACGCAGGCCCATCAGGGCAGGCATTTCGGATTCGGCGATAAAGGTTTCGCGACGGCCCCAGGCGGCGAGGGACATGTCGGCGACTTTGTAGTCGTTGAATTCTGCAGGCGTAATTACAGCGCTCATGAAGAGCCTCCATTCGTAGTGTGCGAATGGGCGCCGTTGTGCGTTTAGTATCAGGCCAGGGCAACCAGGCCGGACAACGCCCCATCCGAGCCTGACAGGCCAAGCCTGCTGCAGCGCCCCTCGGACAGGTGGCGGGAGAACGGTATCAATTGAAGATGACCGTTTTGAAACGGGGGCGATTATAGCCGTGTGCGCCAGACTTCCCAAGCCTTTCCGTCGGCCACATGAAGATCGCTCATGGCGTTGATAGGCAAAGGCTCATAGAGCTTGGCGCTGGGCTCTGCCATGATGCTGACCATCATTTGGCAAGACGCTTTGGAGTGACCATGAACTTTCACACCCGTAAATGGGTAAAACCCGAAGACCTCAACCCCAACGGCACGCTGTTCGGTGGCAGCCTGCTGCGCTGGATCGACGAAGAAGCGGCCATCTACGCCATCGTGCAACTGGGCAACCAGCGCGTGGTGACCAAATACATCTCCGAAATCAACTTTGTCAGCGCTTCGCGCCAGGGCGACATCATCGAGCTGGGCATCACCGCCACAGAATTCGGCCGCACCTCCATCACCCTGACCTGTGAAGTGCGCAATAAAATCACGCGAAAAAGCATTCTGACGGTGGAAAAAATGGTCTTCGTCAACCTGGGTGAGGACGGTTTACCGGCGCCCCATGGTCGCACCGAGATCAAGTACGTGAAGGACCAGTTCCAGGACGACAGTCTTACTGAGTAACAAACCGCACGGCGTGATTTGCTTTACCAAACTATTCCGCATGGATCTTTCCGAGGCTCTCTCATCACTCAGGCCTACATCCTGTCGAGAGAACCTCGTGTATGAAAGTCTCCAGTTCCGTTGTGCAGAATCAGCCGTCATTGCCTCAAACCGTCGATCAGGACGTGAAGACGCCGCTGGTCAAAGGCGCGGGCGAAAGAAAGATCAGCGTTTTTCGCTACAGCGATGGGCGTGTAGAGGTGGCGCACTCACCGCCGCCGCCCGCTCACTTGGTACTCAGTGGTGGTGGCGCCAAGGGCATCGCTTTTCCGGGAATGGTGCAGGCGCTTGAAGACGCCGACAAACTGCAGAACATCAAGGTGGTTTCCGGCTCTTCCGCCGGTGCGATTTCCGCGGCGCTGCTCGCCAGTGGCATGGACGCCAAGGCATTCACGCAGCTGTCGAACGATCTTGACCTGCCCAGCCTGCTCAACAGCAAAGACCCGGTACTGGCCTGGCTGCAAGGTGTCAGTTCCCAGCTTGGCAAGCTTGCGGGAAAACTGTCTGGCCCGGCCGGTAATATTTCTCAACTGCTGCTGACCCTGTTGCCGCGCCTGCAAACCGAGGGGCAGCCCCTCGAGGACCTGATTCGCAACGAGTCGCGTAAATCCATTCTTGCCCATATCGCAAGCATGCCCGAGGCCAACCGACCGCCTGAAGTCACGCAAATCGCCGACCGGCTCAGCACCGGTGCAGGGCCTACCTTTCGCGACCTGGAGGTGTTGAGCCGCCATATTCCTGCAATAAAACAGCTCAACATCACCGGCACGGGCATGTTTGACGGTCGCTCGCAATTGGTGGTGTTCAATGCCAGCCTGACTCCGGATATGGATATCGCTCGTGCCGCACTTATTTCAGGCGCGTTGCCGGGTCTGTTCAAAAGCCCGTCCGAACAAGGCCATGGGTTTCAAACGGCGGCGCAAACCACGGCGTTTCAAGACGGAGGGCTGCTCCTCAATACGCCGGCGCCCGGCGTCATTGAGCGTTCGTTCCCCGAGAGCCCCCTGGGCAAGGACGAAGCGCTGATCGTCAAGTTCGAATCCGACGCGACGTCAGCACCGCCCAAAAGCGGTGGTTTTTTCAGCTATTTGGCTGACACGTTCACCGGCACGCCGCATACCGCTGCTGAAACCTACCAGGATGACCGGCTCAAAGCGTTCTCGGAGCAAACCGTAACGTTGCCGCTGAACTCGAGCAAAGGTGACTTTCGCGGCCTGCTCGACGGCACCGTCAACTTCACCATGACCCCGGAGCAGAAACAGCATTTGCAAACCCGGGCCCACCAAACGGTATCGGACCACCTGGAAAAACGAGCGCAGGTACGTGAGCGCCATGTGTTCGCCTCCCTGGACGACGCGGTGATGGCAATGGACGATCAAATGCTGGACAGCGTGCAGGATGACCTGCAGAAGGACCCGGCCGGCGCGCAGGCGTTGCGCTTTCGCAAGAGTGCGCAGCAGGCCTTGCAAGCGTTGGACAGTGCGATTGCCGAGGCTAACCAATCTGGCACATCGCTGGTGATTACGCCGAAGTTGGCCTCGGCGCTACGCAACCTGGATGCCCTTGCCCGCAGGCCCGAGGATATCGAGTGGCTGGGCAAGCGCCTGAATGCGCCGGGCCACCGTAATTTTCAACAGTTGCTGCAAGCGGGCGCCAGGCAGGCATTAGGCGATGCGTCAGGCCTGTCCAAGGTGTTGAGCAGCGCTGTCGCCGAAATGCAAAGACGGGATATAGGCGTAAAGGCCGAAAACTTTACGCGAGAGGTCATCTACCCGTCGCTGTACCGTCCCGGCCAGCCGTCCGCCAACGTTGAGCTGTTACAGCGCGCGGCACGTGACTTGCGCGAGGCAACGACGCCGGCGGAGTTCAATCGTGTGCTCGATGGCATTATTCAACACTACCGGGCACGTAATAAACCCTGGAGCACACCGTTCAGCTCTACCACGGTTGAGCAGGCCAAGGCCTGGCGAATCCCGGTTTAGTTGCCGGGCCACTGAACAGCCATCGCGGCGGCATGTCGTAGCTACAGGCATCCCTCGGACTCTGGTACATCATGGCCAATCAAGCAGACGGCAAGACCCCCAACCTGTCGCAGGAAGAGCAGCACGACGTCGACAAGAACCAGCCGCCGCGCGCGGCTGTGCTACACGAGATTATCCGCACACAGGGCGACCAGGAACTGGAACGCAGTGTCGCCGCGTTGTGGTGGTCGGCGCTGGCGGCCGGGCTGACCATGGGGCTGTCGTTGATGGCGATGGGGCTGCTCAACTCGCGCCTGCCTGACGCCGAAGGCTTCAAGGTCATCGCCAGCTTCGGTTACTGCGCGGGCTTCCTCGCGGTGATCCTGGCGCGCCAGCAATTATTCACCGAAAACACCCTGACCGCCGTACTGCCGGTGATGAGCAAGCCCACCCTGGGCAACGCCGGCCGACTCTTGCGGTTATGGACAGTGGTGCTGGTGGGCAACCTGTGCGGTACCTTGCTGGTGGCTTATGTGATGTTGCACCTGCCGATATTCGACACCAAGACCGACCTGGCCTTTCTCGAAATCGGGCGCAAAATCATGGAAAACGACCCCGGCCAGATGTTCGCCAAGGGCATTATTTCCGGCTGGATGATCGCCACCATGGTGTGGATGATCCCGTCCATGGAAAGCGCCAAGATGTTCATCATTATCCTGATCACCTACCTCATGGCGCTGGGAGACTTCACGCATATCGTGGTCGGCTCGGCGGAAGTGTCCTATCTGGTGTTTGCCGGCGAACTGCCGTGGGAAGACTTCTGGCTGGTGTTTGCCGGGCCAACCCTGGCGGGCAATATCATCGGTGGCAGCTTCATCTTTGCGCTGATCAGCCATGCGCAGATTCGCAGCGAAAGCAGCCTGCCCGGCAAGAAGGCCGCGGACCCGAGGCATCCACAGCCCATCAACAAAGATCAGTGACTCTCTGGCGCGGCCTGGGGCTCGCCCTGGGTCACGCGCTTGACCCGTTTGCCGATGCTCAACACGTGCAGCCAGTTGAACGGCAACAGCAGCAACCCGCCAATGGCTTCATGGGCGATCAATACGCCGAAGTTCGTCAGTCAGGAAGGCATTGGGCATCCGCGCGATAGAACCTTCGGGCTTGATAAGGTTCTTGACGGGTGGGTGCGGCCTGGCATTTTTAGTGCTAAAACTCAAATTGCTGTTTAAAAACCAAAAAAGGAATAAGTCATGACGGTCGCTTTCTGGTGCGTGTTGATCGCTATTTTTCTGCCTTACCTGTGCACAGGGGTCGCCAAGTTCAGCGGCGGTAAATTCCGCCCGCAACACAATCACGATCCACGGGCCTTCCTGGAGACACTCGAAGGGCTTGCCAAACGTGCTCACAATGCCCAGCTCAACAGCTTTGAAGTGACTCCGGCTTTTGCGGCGGCCGTGATTATCGCGCATTTGGCGGGCACGGCCGAATTGGTCACCATCAATGTGCTGGCGGTGCTGTTTATCACCAGCCGCCTGCTGTACATCATCTGCTACCTGGCGGACTGGGCGATGCTGCGTTCGCTGGTGTGGCTTGTGGGGATGGTGTTGATTGCGAGTTTCTTCTTCGTGTCGATCTAGAGCCTGACGCATCCCTTGTGGGAGCAAGCCCGCTCCCACATTTTTGATCTTCAGCGTTGGTTAGCTCCCGGTGCTTACATCCGGCACCTGCGGCAGCGCCGCGCCTTTGGGCCACAGCATCCAGATTTGCCCCTGCTGTTTCATGTTGCCTGCCAGCTCACCTGCTGCTGCGCCGGTGCCCCAGAATAGATCCGCACGCACCTCACCCGTGATTGCACCGCCGGTGTCCTGCGCCGCCACCGGCCGGGTGATCGGTGAACCGTCCGGTTTTGTGGTCGACAGCCACAACAGGCTGCCCAGCGGGATCACCTTGCGATCCACCGCCATGCTGTAGCCGGCCGTCAGTGGCACGTTCAGTGAGCCGCGCGGCCCTTCGTTGCTATCGGGCCGTGCGCTGAAGAACACATAGCTGGGGTTGCTCGCCAGCAGTTCCGGAATACGCTGCGGATGCGCCTTGGCCCATGCGCTGATGGCGCCCATGGTCACGTCTTCCTTCTTCAGTTCGCCTTGCTCCACCAGCCAGCGGCCAATCGGGCGATAGGGGTAGCCGTTCTGGTCGCCATAACCGACGCGCAGTTGGCGCCCGCCGGGCAGTTGGATCCGGCCCGAGCCTTGGATCTGCAGGAATTGCAGGTCCATCGGGTCTGTCAGCCAGGCAATCGGTTTGGCCGTTGAACCCTGGCCGTTGATGGCGCTGGCATCTTCATAGGGTTTTAGCACGCGACCTTCCAGGCGACCCCGCAGGCGCTTGCCCTTGAGCTCGGGGTAGATGCTTTCCAGGTTGACGATAATCAGGTCATCCGGCACGCCATACACCGGAACGTTGGCGGTAGCGGTCTTGGTCAGGCTGCCGGGATAGACCGGTTCGTAGTAGCCGGTGATCAAACCGTTCGGGGTGTTGTCGGCCGAGCGCAGGCCGAACACATCCAGGCGCTCCTTGAGAAACCCGCGCACTGCCACCGCATTACTGGGCACTGCGGCGGCGGCTGCGCAGGTTGTACCCCACACAGGGTCGGCCTTGAGGCGTTGGCAGGCGCTGCGCCAGGATTCGAAACCGGCCAGCAGGTCGCTGTCGGACACCGCTGGCAGCGCTTCCCATGGCGCGCTGACATAAGTGGCGACGGCGTGGGGTTTGGCAGTTTCATCTTTGGCTGTTTCTTTGCCCGCGTCACAGCCGGCCAGCAGCGCGATCATCGGCAGAGCCCACGCCAGGCGGCGGCTCCAGGGTTTCAAGGTGACATTCATACAAATATTTCCTGAAGCGATTGCCCGCGCCGCGGCGCTGTTGGGCAACCCTTATTAATAATAGGGCTATTGGTCTTTAGGGGCGGGGCGAGGATACTGGCCGCCGTTTCCCGTGACCTCGAAGCCACCATGACTTTTAAACGACTGACTGTTGTACTGCTGGCCTGCCTGGCACTGTCCGCCTGTGGCGGCGTTGATCCGAATTCGCCGCTGGGCCAGCGCAAGGCCATCTTCAAGCAGATGCTCAAGACCAATGAAGACCTGGGCGGCATGCTGCGTGGGCGTATCCCGTTCGACGGCGCCAGGTTCGCCGAAGGCGCGGTCAAGCTGGACGCGCTGTCCCATGAACCGTGGAAGCATTTCCCGAGCGTGCGCGAAGACGATCACACCAGCGCCAAGGACGATGTGTGGCGCAAACAGGCGCAATTCCAGCAACTGGCGCGCGAGCTGGAAGCGGTCACCGGTGAATTGGTGACCGCCAGCCGGATCCAGCCCTATAAGGCCAGCAACCTGGGGCCAGCGGTGCAGAAAGTCGAAGATGCCTGCAGCGCCTGCCATAAGCAGTTCCGGGACCATTGACCGGCTTTACTGATCGAGCTCTTCCACCGCTTCCTGCAGCTCCTTGCGGGACTCGGCGAGCTTGTCCTTGCGCTTGTTGATCTTTTCCGCGTCGCCCTTTTTCATGGCTTTGTCCAGGTCGGCTTGACGGCGGCTGACTTCTTGCTTGGCGTCGAGCACCTTGTTTTCCCGTTCTTTCTTCAGGGACGCATCGGTGCAGTTGGCGGTGACTTCGCTCAGGGCTTTTTCCAGGCCGGCTTGTTGCGCGCTGTCGCCGTGAGCCTTGGCCTGTTCGATCTGGGTGCTGATGGCTTGGCGCTTGGCGGCGCAGCCGGTGAGTTGGGGCGCTTGCTCTGCAGCCAGCAGTGGCGTGGCCATGAAGCCTGCGAAGGTCAGCAAGGCAAAGGGGGCTAGAAATTTCATGTGGAACTCCAAGGTCGCAATCTGATGGCCGGCTGGGGCTCAAAACCCGTCGATGCCGGCCACGCGTAATGTGTCTGCCAAGGCCTGTACCTGCGGGTCGCGGAAAAAGGCGCTCAATTGCGCTGCGCGGCCCGGACCGATGCCATCGATGGCCAGCCAGGCTTGGGTGTCTCTGGCGACCAGCGTGTGCCAGTCACCTTCAAGGTTGTTACGTGCCGCAGGCGGTACACCCAAGGCTTTGAGCCATTGGGCAAAGGGCCGTTGCCGCGCGCTTTGAAGGCTCTCGAGCACTCGCGCACGGCTGCGATCACCGAAGCCTTCAATGTTAGCAAGCTCTGCCGCATCCAGGGTCAACCAATCGAGAAAGCCTGCGATTAGACCGGCCTGGATCAAGACGTTCCAGGTCTCGCGGCCTATATGGGGTAATGCAAGGCCCTGGTTGCCGCTCAACCACGCGAGGCGCGCCAGCAACTGCTCTTCGCAGCCGGGGTCCAGTTGCCAGCAGCTCAATGCATGAAAGTTTCGCGGGTCAGGTACCGGCAGATCTGCCCGGTGGGTATGTCGCAGGATGACCTCGTCCAGCCTGGGGATCACCTGACCCGCCAGGCTGATCGACACCTGGTCGCCAGGGCGGATATCCAGCGATTGCCAGCGCTTCAATGAGCCGACGCTTACCCGGCTGATCGAGCGGTCATCCAACTTCACCGGCTCCAGTTCGAGCATGGGCGTGATGCGCCCGGTGCGGCCGACTTTGAATTGCACGTTGCGCACCAGTGCCAGGGCCTTGACCACCGGGTATTTCCAGGCGACCGCCCAGTAAGGCGCACTGACCTGCCAACGTTCGGCAGGCGCGTGTTGTGCCTGGTGCAGCACCACCCCATCGCTGGAGAAGGGCAGCGGGTGGTTGTACCAATAGGTGCGCCAGTGCGCGGCTTCGGCGATGTCCCGAACGGGCTGGCTGTAGCGCTGGCTGTCAGTAAACCCCCAGCGTGCCAGGGTGGCCAGGCGCTCGGTAAACGACCCAGGCCCTTCAGGCCACGCCCAGACGAACAGGCCAATGCCGGCGGCGTCAGTGTCGCTCAGTCGCAGGCGGTTCATCAGCCCAGCTACTTTACTGCGGGCATTGAGCCCCCCACTGGCCGATTGCACATGGTCGTCAAGGCGCCAATAGAGTTCGCCTTGCAGCACCAGGTCGATGGGCTCGGGCAATTGCTGGGCAATCCCCGGAATATGGCGCGCGGAAGCCGACCAGTCGTGGCCCTTTACGCCGTCGCCTCGGCTGATGACTTGGTGCAAACGCCCTTTGCGATACACCAGGGTCACCGCAACACCGTCCACCTTGGGTTGGATCCAGACATCCTGGCGTGTGCCCAGCCAGGTGCCGACCGCCTGTTCATCGAGCAATTTTTCCAGGCCGGTATGGGCAATGGGGTGAGCCAGGGTGCCGCGTGAGCTCGCGAGCGGGTTGTCGGGCCTCGCAGGGGCTTCGGGAAAGCATTGGCGCCAGTGGGTCAAGCGCTGGCGGGCCTGGTCGTAGAGTTCATCGCCGATGGGGGATTGGCCAAGCCGGTGGTAGCTGTCATCCCACTGACGGATCTGTTCGGCGAGGGTGCCGAGTTGTGAGCGGGCTTCTTGCGGGCAATCTTCGGCCCATGCCCAAAAGGGCAGCGCGCTGAGTAAAAGAGCAAACGGTAAACGCATCATGAGCATCCTTGCCCGGAAAGGGTGCCCAGCCTAAATGATTCACGCGACCACAAAAAAGCCCCGACAACGCGGGGCTTTTTTGCCGGGTGTTTCAGCGATTACAGGCCTGCGGCAGTACGCAGGTCGTTGGCGCGGTCGGTTTTTTCCCAGGTAAACGTGGTGAAGGTGTCGTCGCCGACCGTCTTCTGTGCAGGGGTACGACCGAAGTGGCCGTAGGCTGCGGTTTCCTGGTACATCGGGTGCAGCAGGTCGAGCATGGTGGTGATCGCGTAAGGACGCAGGTCGAAGATCTCACGCACCAGCTTCACGATCTTGTCATCGCTGATCTTGCCGGTGCCGAAGGTGTTCAGCGAGATCGATGTAGGCTGGGCCACTCCGATAGCGTAGGAGACCTGGATCTCGCAGCGCTCGGCCAGGCCGGCGGCAACGATGTTCTTGGCCACGTAGCGACCGGCGTAGGCGGCGGAACGGTCAACCTTGGAAGGGTCTTTGCCCGAGAACGCACCACCGCCGTGACGGGCCATGCCGCCGTAGCTGTCGACGATGATCTTGCGACCGGTCAGGCCGCAGTCGCCCACCGGGCCACCGATGATGAACTGACCGGTCGGGTTGATGTGGAACTGGGTGTCCTTGGTCAGCAGTTCGGCTGGCAGCACGTGCTTGACGATCAGCTCCATGACGCCTTCGCGCAGGTCGGCGTAGGACACGTCCGGGTTGTGCTGGGTCGACAGTACGACCGCGTCGATACCCACGACTTTGCCGCCGTCGTAACGGCAGGTCACCTGTGACTTGGCGTCCGGGCGCAGCCATGGCAGCAGGCCGGATTTACGCGCTTCGGCCTGGCGTTGCACAAGCTGGTGCGAGAAGGTAATCGGTGCCGGCATCAGCACCTCGGTTTCGTTGCTGGCATAGCCGAACATCAGGCCCTGGTCGCCAGCGCCCTGGTCTTCCGGCTTGGCGCGGTCGACACCCTGGTTGATGTCGGGGGACTGCTTGCCGATGATGTTCATCACGCCGCAGGTCGCGCCGTCGAAGCCGACGTCGGAGCTGTTGTAGCCGATGTCGGTGATCACGTCACGGACGATCTGCTCCAGGTCAACCCAGGCCGAAGTGGTGACTTCGCCGGCGATGATCGCTACACCGGTTTTCACCAGAGTCTCGCACGCTACGCGGGCGAACTTGTCCTGCGCAATGATGGCGTCCAGCACCGCGTCGGAAATCTGGTCGGCGATTTTGTCCGGATGCCCTTCAGACACGGACTCGGAGGTGAAAAGGGAGTATTCGCTCATCTCGATGTTTTCCTGATTTTACCGATGGTGAGTGTCGCCAGCCGGCCGCTGAAAATGGCGGACCTGGATCTGGAAACCATTACGTAAACCTACATAGAGGCTTTCCCCGGGAACGAGTCCCGCAGCGGTGGCCCAACGGGCCAGATCGTCCTGTTCAAAACCCAACCAGAGATCACCGCAGGCCTCCCTGGCCCAATTCTGGTTGTGGCTGCATAAATCTGTAACCAGCAGGCTACCGCCGGGGTGCAGCAGCCCGGCCATTTGCTTGAGGGCGTCGGCGGGTGCGGCGAAATGGTGCAAGACCATGTTCAGCACCACGCAGTCGGCCTTGATCGTGGTGCTGTCCAACGCATCGGCCAACTGCAGGCTGACATTGCCCAGCGACTCGCGCTCACAGAGCTGGCGCGCCAGTTCGAGCATCGCCGGGCTGTTGTCCAGCGCAGTGACCTGGTGAAAGCGCCGCGCCAGTTCCGGCAGGAATCCGCCATCGCCAGGGCCGACTTCCAGTGCCGTCGCCTCATCACTGAAGCTCAGCTTGTCCAGCAGCGCCAGTACGCTGTCGCGGTATTGGGCAAGCCCGGCGATCAGGTCTTGCTGGGCGCGAAATTTCTCGGCAACCCGTGCGAAAAAGTCTTGGCTGGCCGCTGCGCGCTGGCCGTGTACCTGGCCGATGCGCGCTTGTACCTCGCCCGGAAGGCTCAAACCGTCCACTTCTTCGAGCAGGGCGGCGTGCAGCTTGCCGCCGAGCAGCTCGGTGTGGGGCAGGGCGCGACGGTAGAAAATCGCATTGCCTTCGCGGCGCGTGGCCACCAGGTCGGCCTGGGCCAACACCTTCAAGTGGTGACTCATGCCGGATTGGCCGATGGCGAAGATCTGCGCCAGCTCCAGTACACCAAAAGAATCGTTGGCCAGTGCGCGCAGTACGTTCAGGCGCAACGGGTCGCCGGCGGCCTTGCACAAGGCTGCCAGTTCATCGCCGTCGTCGGGGCGCAGTGAGGGCATGGGTAGATTCATAAGGCCAGCAGTCTAGTGACGGGTGGATATCCCTGCAAGGTCAATATCAAAAAGTTTTGATATTGATCGATAAGTGGCGGTTATAAGCCGCCGTCTTAACCGATAGACGAACCGGCCGCAGCTTTCTGCAAGGGATTGGCGCCCAAAGCACAGGAAAAACGCCCACAAGTGACTATCTGTCATTGCCCGCAGGCGGTGGCTGAGGGAAAATGCCGGTCCTTTTTTCCGTTTCTTTTTAGCAAACTCCAGGAGATCAGCGATGCCCAGCCGTCGTGAGCGTGCCAACGCCATTCGTGCCCTCAGCATGGATGCCGTGCAAAAAGCCAACAGCGGCCATCCCGGTGCCCCGATGGGCATGGCGGATATCGCCGAGGTACTTTGGCGTGACTACCTGAAACACAACCCGAGCAATCCATCGTTCGCCGACCGTGACCGCTTCGTGCTGTCCAACGGCCACGGCTCGATGCTGATCTACTCGCTGCTGCACCTGACTGGCTACGACGTCACCATTGATGACCTCAAGAGCTTCCGCCAGCTGCACAGCCGCACCCCGGGCCACCCGGAATTCGGCTACACCCCAGGCGTCGAGACCACCACCGGTCCCCTGGGCCAAGGCCTGGCCAACGCCGTTGGCTTCGCACTGGCTGAAAAAGTCCTGGGCGCACAGTTCAACCGCCCTGGCCACGACATCGTCGACCACCACACCTATGTGTTCCTGGGTGATGGCTGCATGATGGAAGGCATTTCCCACGAAGTCGCCTCCCTGGCCGGGACCCTGGGCCTGGGCAAGCTGATCGCCTTCTACGATGACAACGGCATCTCCATCGACGGCGAAGTCGAAGGCTGGTTCACCGACGACACGCCAAAGCGTTTCGAAGCCTACAACTGGCAGGTGATCCGCAACGTCGACGGCCACGATCCGGAAGAGATCAAGATCGCCATCGACACCGCGCGCAAGAGCGCGCAGCCGACCCTGATCTGCTGCAAGACCACCATCGGCTTCGGCTCGCCGAACAAGCAAGGCAAGGAAGACTGCCACGGCGCCCCGCTGGGTGACGCGGAAATCGCCCTGACCCGTGAAGCGCTGAAGTGGAACCACGGCCCGTTCGACATCCCGGCCGACATCTACGCCGAGTGGAGCGCCAAGGAAAAAGGCCTGGCCGCCGAAGCCGAGTGGGACCAGCGTTTTGCTGCCTACTCCGCCGAATTCCCTGAGTTGGCCAACGAGCTGGTGCGTCGCCTGGCCGGTGACCTGCCTGCCGACTTCTCGGAAAAAGCCTCGGCCTACATCGCTGAAGTCGCGGCCAAGGGCGAGACCATCGCCAGCCGTAAAGCCAGCCAGAACACCCTGAACGCCTTTGGCCCGCTGCTGCCTGAGTTCCTCGGCGGTTCGGCCGACCTGGCCGGGTCCAACCTGACGCTGTGGAAAGGCTGCAAAGGCGTGACCGCTGAAGACGCCAGCGGCAACTACATGTACTACGGCGTGCGCGAGTTCGGCATGAGCGCCATCATGAACGGCGTATCCCTGCACGGCGGCCTGGTGCCTTACGGCGCGACCTTCCTGATGTTCATGGAATACGCGCGCAACGCCGTGCGCATGGCCGCGCTGATGAAAAAACGCGTGATCCACGTGTATACCCACGACTCCATCGGCCTGGGCGAAGACGGCCCGACGCACCAGCCGGTCGAGCAATTGACCAGCCTGCGCACCACGCCGAACCTGGATTGCTGGCGTCCGGCCGACGCGGTGGAATCCGCCGTGGCCTGGAAACACGCCATCGAGCGCAAGGACGGCCCTTCGGCGCTGATCTTCTCGCGCCAGAACCTGCAACACCAGGTGCGCAGCGACGCGCAGATCGCCGACATCAGCCGTGGCGGCTACGTGCTCAAGGATTGCATCGGCGAGCCGGAACTTATCCTGATCTCCACCGGTTCCGAAGTGGGCCTGACCGTCCAGGCGTACGACAAGCTGACCGCCCAAGGCCGCAACGTACGCGTTGTGTCCATGCCGTGCACCAGCGTGTTCGAAGCCCAGGACGCCGGCTACAAGCAATCGGTATTGCCGTTGCAGGTCAGCGCGCGTATCGCCATCGAAGCGGCGCACGCCGACTACTGGTACAAGTATGTGGGCCTGGAAGGTCGCGTGATCGGCATGACCACCTACGGTGAGTCGGCGCCGGCGCCAGCCTTGTTCGAAGAGTTTGGCTTTACCCTGGAGAACATCCTGGGTCAGGCTGAAGAGTTGCTGGAAGACTAAGGCGCTAACGCGGTGGCCCACTGGCCACCGCCTCTACTGTAGGAGCGAGCTTGCTCGCGAAGATCGTTAACGATAACGCAGCGTTTCTGGTTTAACGCGGCGCTCTCAGGTTCTTCGCGAGCAAGCTCGCTCCTACAGTGGTTTGTATCGCCCACAATGCGAGAACCCCATGCCCCACCCGCGTCCCTACAAAGTTGCACTCAACGGCTACGGCCGCATTGGCCGTTGCGTCTTGCGTGCGCTGTTCGAGCGAGGGGCGGCGGCCGGGTTTGAAATTGTCGCGATCAACGACCTGGCCGACATGGCCAGCATCGAATACCTGACACGCTTTGACTCCACCCACGGCCGCTTCCCCGGCGAAGTGCGGGTCGAAGACGATTGTCTGCACATTAATGGCAACTGCGTGCGGGTCTTGCGCAGTGCCACCCCCGAAGGCATCGATTGGAAAGCACTGGGCGTCGACCTGGTGCTGGAGTGTTCCGGTGTCTACAACACCCGTGCCGACGGCCAGCGGTTTCTCGACGCCGGCGCACCGCGCGTGCTGTTTTCCCAGCCGATGGCCAGCGAGGCGGATGTCGACGCCACCATCGTCTACGGCATCAACCAGGATTGCCTGACCGGCGCTGAGCTGTTGGTGTCCAACGCTTCGTGCACCACCAACTGCAGCGTGCCGTTGCTGCGCCTGCTGGACCAGGCGATCGGCATCGATTACGTATCGATCACCACCATCCACTCGGCGATGAACGACCAGCCGGTGATCGACGCCTACCACCATGAAGACCTGCGCCGCACACGCTCGGCGTTCCAGTCGGTGATTCCGGTGTCCACCGGCCTGGCGCGCGGCATCGAACGACTGTTGCCGGAACTTGCCGGACGAATCCAGGCCAAAGCCGTACGGGTACCGACGGTGAACGTGTCCTGCCTGGACATTACCCTGCAAACCGTGAGCGACACCGATGCGACCGAGGTCAACCGGATCCTGCGCGACGCCGCCACCCTCGGCCCGCTCAAAGGCTTGCTGGCCTACACCGAGTTGCCTCATGCCAGTTGCGATTTCAACCACGACCCGCATTCGGCGATTGTCGATGCCAGCCAGACCCGCGTTTCCGGCCCAAGGCTGGTGAACATCCTGGCCTGGTTCGACAACGAATGGGGTTTTGCCAATCGCATGCTGGATGTTGCCGAGCATTATTTGCATATCGCAACCAAACAACCTCAACAGTAATTCAGGAACTGCCACCCATGACCGTGTTGAAGATGACCGACCTCGATCTGCAAGGTAAGCGCGTACTGATTCGCGAAGACCTCAACGTCCCAGTCAAGGACGGTGTGGTGACCAGCGATGCGCGAATCCTGGCCTCGCTGCCGACCATCAAGCTGGCCCTGGAAAAAGGCGCGGCCGTGATGGTCTGCTCCCACCTGGGTCGCCCGACCGAAGGTGAGTTCTCTGCCGAAAACAGCCTCAAGCCTGTGGCCGACTACCTGAGCAAGGCCCTGGGCCGCGACGTGCCGCTGGTGGCCGATTACCTGGGCGGCGTCGACGTCAAACCGGGCGACATCGTGCTGTTTGAAAACGTGCGCTTCAACAAGGGCGAGAAAAAGAACAGCGACGAACTGGCCCAGCAATATGCCGCCCTGTGCGACGTGTTCGTGATGGACGCGTTCGGTACCGCCCACCGCGCCGAAGGCTCGACCCACGGCGTGGCCAAGTTCGCCAAGGTCGCCGCTGCTGGCCCACTGCTGGCCGCCGAGCTGGACGCACTGGGCAAGGCGCTGGGCGCACCTGCCCAACCGATGGCCGCCATCGTCGCCGGCTCCAAGGTCTCGACCAAGCTGGACGTACTCAACAGCCTGAGCCAGATCTGCAACCAACTGATCGTCGGCGGCGGCATCGCCAACACCTTCCTGGCTGCGGCCGGCCATCCGGTGGGCAAATCCCTGTACGAACCGGACCTGCTCGATACCGCCCGCGCCATTGCCGCCAAGGTCAGCGTGCCATTGCCGGTAGACGTTGTAGTCGCCAAGGAATTCGCCGAAAGCGCCGAAGCCACCGTCAAGCTGATCGCTGACGTAGCCGACGACGACATGATCCTGGACATCGGCCCGCAAACGGCGGCCAACTTCGCCGAACTGCTGAAGGCTTCCCAGACCATCCTGTGGAACGGCCCGGTCGGCGTGTTCGAATTCGACCAGTTCGGCAACGGCACCCAAGTGCTGGCCAAGGCCATCGCCGACAGCTCGGCCTTCTCCATCGCCGGCGGCGGCGACACCCTGGCGGCCATCGATAAATATGGCGTTGCTGACCAGATCTCCTACATTTCTACCGGTGGCGGCGCATTCCTCGAATTCGTCGAAGGCAAAGTCCTGCCGGCCGTTGAAGTGCTGGAAACACGAGCCAAGGGCTAAGGCGCGTGATCCGGAAAAGGAGCATTCCCATGATCAAATCGTTGGCACTGGTGATCGCAGCGGGCCTGTTGGCCGGCTGCGGCAGCACGCCAAGCGCGGCGCCCGCGCCCGGGAAACCGGTGCCGGCGTCGGAAAAAAGCTGCTACCAGGCTGATTGGCAAGCCGAAACCATGCCGGTGATCAACAAGCGCATCGGCAACGAACGGCTGGAGAAATACGACTCCGCGCCAAACGGTCAGGAACAGGGTTGCCCTTGACGGGTCTGATCAACTTGAGGATTGGCAATGAAAGGCGCTTTTGTCCTGGCAGCCCTGGCTTTATTGACCGGCTGCAGCAGCATGAACATGTTCAACAAGGCAGAAACTGCCGACAAGTGGACCACCTGGACCTGCGACAGCAAGGCCGAGGTCAACTGGCGCTTTGCCAACCCGGCCAAATCCGAGGTGGATGTTCGCCTCGGCGGTTCCGACCAGGTTTATCGCCTTAAACAGGACGTTGCCGCCTCGGGCGTGCTGTATGCCAACGACCAATTGGCGTTTCACACAAAAGGCGAGGAAGGCCTGGTTTACTGGGTGGCCACGGATGATTTGATCGGGCGTGGCTGCAAGGCCCAATAAAACACGATCTCAAGAGAAATGAGATCCAAATGTGGGAGCGGGCTTGTGTGGGAGCTGGCTTGCCTGCGATGCAGACACCTCGGTACAGCAGATGTACCGAGTTGATGCTATCGCGGGCAAGCCCGGCTCCCACACAAGCCAGCTCCCACATTGATCCGGTTCACAGTGGCATTTGCACCAAGCCACACCAGCAATAACGATTCAGCAAGCCAGGCACGCAAACCCTGACCTGCAATAACTTGAATAGCAGCCGCCGCTACGGCAGGCTTGCACGAATTAACGACCCTCGACCGGGAGAGACAACACAATGGCACTTATCAGCATGCGTCAAATGCTGGACCACGCAGCCGAGTTCGGCTACGGCGTCCCAGCCTTTAACGTCAACAACCTTGAGCAGATGCGCGCCATCATGGAAGCCGCTGACAAGACCGACTCCCCCGTGATCGTCCAGGCTTCGGCCGGCGCGCGCAAATACGCCGGCGCCCCGTTCCTGCGTCACCTGATCCTCGCCGCCATCGAAGAATTCCCGCACATCCCGGTGTGCATGCACCAGGACCACGGCACCAGCCCCGACGTGTGCCAGCGCTCCATCCAACTGGGCTTCAGCTCGGTGATGATGGACGGCTCCCTCGGCGAAGACGGCAAGACCCCAACCGACTACGACTACAACGTGCGCGTGACCCAACAAACCGTGGCCATGGCCCACGCCTGCGGCGTGTCGGTTGAAGGCGAGCTGGGCTGCCTGGGTTCGCTTGAAACCGGCATGGCCGGTGAAGAAGACGGCATCGGCGCCGAAGGCGTGCTGGACCACAGCCAGATGCTGACCGACCCCGAAGAAGCCGCCGACTTCGTGAAAAAGACCCAAGTCGACGCCCTGGCCATCGCCATCGGCACCAGCCACGGCGCCTACAAGTTCACCAAGCCCCCAACCGGCGACGTGCTGGCCATCGACCGCATCAAGGAAATCCACAAACGCATTCCCAACACCCACCTGGTGATGCACGGCTCTTCCTCGGTACCGCAGGAGTGGCTGGCGATCATCAACCAGTACGGCGGCGACATCAAAGAAACCTACGGCGTGCCGGTTGAAGAGATTGTTGAAGGCATCAAATACGGCGTGCGTAAAGTCAACATCGATACCGACCTGCGTCTGGCGTCCACCGGTGCGATGCGTCGCCTGATGGCCACTAACCCGAGTGAGTTTGACCCGCGTAAGTTTTTCGGCGCTACCGTGACCGCCATGCGTGATGTGTGTGTCGCACGTTATGAAGCGTTTGGCACGGCGGGGAATGCGTCGAAGATTAAGCCGGTCTCGTTGGAAGCGATGTATCAGCGGTATTTGAAGGGTGAGTTGAATGCCAAGGTAAATTAAACCTGTAGTAAAAAAGAACCCGCATAAGGCGGGTTCTTTTTTTGGAGTCTCTCCTCAGGTTGGATAAGCTGTTATTAGCATCTATCAATCCGATAATGTTCATCAAGAAAAATCACACCGTCGGTGTGTCGCCATCATTCGCCAAAAAATTTTGAGCATTTCTGTCTGAAATTGCCGTCCAGAGTCTAAAGTCTCCATTTGCATCAGCGCTAATGCGTCCAATGGGTACCCACTTGGATATGACACCTTCCATTCTTTCTTCCCAAACAGTTACAAACGCGCCTGGTGACGCTTTTCCTGTAATATTTTTAGCGCCGCCATTTTGCTCTGGCACGACGTTGGTAATCTGGTAAACAGCCATTTTGCAAGCCCTCAGTGGTTTCAGAAACGTCATTTTCTTCTTAGTTGCCTGAGCAAAATTATTACTTTTGGTATGTCTGCATAACTGTCAAAGATGACAGTCTTCTATTTTAATTTGAAATATAAAGTAGATGCTTATAGCGTTAAATGGTTAATTCAAAGGGGTGATGTATTTAACTCGGTTGGATTTTTGTCAACTGTCAACGTTGACAGGTGTTTGGACTTTAGATTCATCTATAAAGAAGTGTAGCAGGGGGAAGGATTTATTTAATCGCTGGAGTGGCTGGCGATCATCAAACAGTACGGCGGCGAACCTATGGTGTGCCGGTTAATGGCGCCCAGCCGAGCGAGTTTGATCCGAGTAACTTCTTTGGTGCGACGGCGATGCGTGATGTGTGTATTGCGCGGTATGAGGCGTTTGGTGCGGCCGGGAATGCGTCGAGGATCAAGCCGATTTCATTGGAAGCGATGTATCAGCGCTACCTGAAAGGTGAGTTGAGCGCCAGGGTGAGCTAAGCCTTCTGCGTTTGAAAAGAAGCCCGCAGCGATGCGGGCTTCTTTTTGTCTTGGGTTTGATCAGGCGGCGTGAGGCGTATCAAAACCCCGATGTTCGATCACGCGGAACACATCACTGACGTCCTGCACCAGAATGCGCGCCGTATTGACCACATTATTCAGATCACGCTCGGCAAAGTCCGGCAGGCTGGAGCAGGCCATCAGGTTGAGGTGTTCGAGGGCGGCGTTGAGGCGTTCGCGCAGGCACGCGTGGAGGTCCAGCAGCGGGGCGTCGCTGTCGATCAAAAGCACGGGCGAATCGGTCGCGGACTCAGTGCAGGGATAAAAACGGCGGGGCGGAAGTTGGTTGTTCATGGCAAATCCTTAACTCGAAAGAAGAATGGCCACCGTTTGCTGCGAAACAAATGGGGTGGCAGCTGTACGCGGGTTCGCAGACCGAGGAGTTAAGACCCGGCAGACCCGAAGGTCTCCCACGCACAACCGCCATAACAAAGACGACCGTCGGCTGGGAGCCTGGGCTGTTTTTGACGGGTGCGGAATTAACTCTGTAGGGCTGCGAAACCCTATCGCCGATCAATGCCAGCGACGGGGCGAACTATAAGCGCCGCCCAGATTCACCGCAACGGCCCTGTAGGACGAACACCAGCCCCTCAGGCAGAGGAGATTAACTGTGGGAGCCGGGCTTGCCCGCGATGGCGGTGGGCCAGTCACTGGAATTATTGACTGGTACACCGCCATCGCGGGCAAGCCCGGCTCCCACAGGGATCGTCGGCGTGTACAAGTGTGCGAATGGTCTATGGGACGTTAGAACATGGCCTACACGAAATGCAGCACTGCTCAGTCGTGATCAATATCCAACTTCTCAAACGTCACCTTCGCCCCCTCGTTGGTATCCCCGCTGTTGTCCTGCACATACACGCCCGCCTTGAAATACAGCGGCTTTGACGCCCACGCGGCGCCGATACGCTCGTTCCATTCCTTGTCGGCGGCATACACGGCGAGCAGTCCGGCTTTGTTCAGGTTGATCACGTAGGTGAAGCTTTTTTGCAGCGGCACATTGGACGCGACGGTGATCACGCGGCTTTCGTCTTCGTCCGGGCGCATGCGCACTTTGGCGACAATGTTGCCGGTCTGGGTCTTTTCCTTGAATTGGTATTCGAGTTTGATCAGCGGTTTCTGGCTGTCATAGGCATGGATCTGCCCGATCACGATCTTGCCGGTGGACGGCACCTGGTTGACGGCCAACGTGGCGCGCAGGAAGTTGTCCGCCTCCGGATAGGTCCAGTTGCGCAGGCGTCCATCGGCGTAGGTTTCGCGCAGTTCACTGCGTGGGTAAATGGCGTTTTCCGTACGGGTGCCGGTGACGGGTGTCCAGAATTGCACGTTGCTGCCTTCGGCCTGGAAATATTGGTCATTGAAGCCGCTCATCAGCCTGGGGGTTTGGATGGTTGTGGGCGGGGAGCCGACGGGAATGCTGAGGTTCCAGGTGGATAGGTCGATCATGGCGTAGGCCTTTTTACAGAGGGGTGTAGGCATTGGCCCTTGGGCCAGACAGGTTCTTTATAGGTGGTGTTAACCAAATTGTTAAACGTCGGCTGGCAATTTATTGGCGTCAGCGAAGTGTCAAAAAGCCATGTTTCCCAGTATCCGTGGGCTTCAGGCACTGACCGTTAGTCGGCTTCCTGAAAATTGGCGCAATGATGGCACTGAGGTTACTTCTGATTTTTCGATGCCGGGGCTAGAGTGAGGCCTCAGTGTTTGTCCGGGTTTTACCCTAGAAGTGACCGGAGCAGCTCCCTAAGGAAGAGACGTAGCATGGAATGCGCTCCACACCACGGCGATGGCGATTCGGTTCTTTTGGTGGTCGATGACTACCCGAAAAACCTCATCAGCATGCGCGCGCTTTTGCAGCGCGAAGATTGGCAGGTCATCACCGCAGGCTCCGGCCCCGAAGCGCTCGAATTATTGCTGGCGCACGAAGTCGACCTGGTGCTGCTGGATGTGATGATGCCCGGCATGGACGGCTTTGAAGTCGCGCGCTTCATGCGTGGTAGCCAGCGCACGCGGATGACGCCGATCATCTTTCTCAGCGCCGACGCCCAGTCGCCGGCTGCCGTGCTGGAAGGTTATGCCAGTGGCGCCATCGATTACCTGCTCAAGCCTTTCGACCCGCAGATTCTCAAGCCCAAGATCGAAGCGCTGCTGGAGCATCAGCGCAATCGCCGGGCTTTGCAGCGTTTGAGCCATGACCTGGAGTCGGCCCGGGCCTTCAATGCCTCGGTGCTCGACAACGCTTCCGAAGGCATCCTGGTGGTCAGCGATGCAGGCGTGATCGAGTACGCCAACCCGGCGATTTCACGGTTGCTCAATGCCACCGTGGACGAGTTGCAGCGCCAGCAATTCCTGAGTTTCCTGCAGAAGCCCCATGTGCCGGCCTGGCTGGAATCGCAGATGTACGCCAGTTACCGCAAGGGTGAAACCTGGCGCCTGCATGATGCGATCCTGCGCACCCGCCGTGGCCAGCAGGTGCCGGTGGCATTGTCCTGCGCGCCGCTGCCCGCGGAGCAGAGGGCCATGGTGGTGACGGTGCTGGACATGTCCGAGGTGCGCCACCTGCATCAGCAGCTGGAGTTCCAGGCGGTCACGGACCCCCTGACCGGGCTGCTCAACCGGCGCGGTTTCCACCAGGCGGTGGAGAACAGCTTGCTGCGCAGCGAGCGGGCCGAGCAGTCCCTGGTGTTGCTGTACCTGGACCTGGACGGCTTCAAGCGGGTCAACGATTCCCTGGGCCATGACGCCGGCGACCGGGTACTGCGCTGGGTGTCGGAGCAATTGCAGGGGTGCCTGCGCTCCTACGACATCCTCGGGCGCATGGGCGGCGATGAATTTACCGCGCTGCTGGAGCTGGAATTTCCTGAGCAGGCGGCGAAGATTGCGGAAAAACTGATCGAAAGGGTGTCGATCTGCCAACAGGTGGATGGCCTGGATGTGATGCTCGGCGTCAGCATCGGCATCGCCACCTTTCCGGATTGCGGCGCGGATCTGAATGGCCTGCTGCGCGCGGCCGACATTGCCATGTACGAAGCCAAGCGTGCGGGCCGTCAGCAATATCGCTATTACGACCAGGAGATGAACGGCCGCGCCCGTTCACGCCTGATGCTCGAAGACAGCGTGCGCACGGCGATTCAGGACAAGGACTTCACCTTGGTGTTCCAACCCCAGGTCTCGCTGGACGACGGGCGTTTGCGTGGCGTCGAAGCCTTGTTGCGCTGGCAGCATCCCAGTGTTGGCGATGTGCCGCCGGGGTTGTTCCTGCCCTTGCTGGAAGAGGCCCGCCTGATCAGCCAACTGAGCACCTGGATCTACCAGCAGGTCGCTGTCCAGCGCCAGGCCTGGCAAGCCATCTTCGATGACGAGCTGGTGTTGAGCATGAGCTTGAGCCGCAGCCAGTTTTGTATGCCCAACCTGGCGAACCAACTGCAGCAGGTACTCGAACGACATGGGTTGCAAGGGCGCCAGTTGGAGGTGGAAATCAGCGAAGAAAGCTTGATGAACAACCTCGAGGAATCGACCAAGCAGCTCAAGTTGCTGCGTCAACTCGGCGTGCGTACCGCCCTCGACGACTTCGGCCTGGGCCACTGTTCCCTGGCGCATCTGCGTGACCTGGCCTTCGACACCCTCAAGCTCGACCCGCAGTTGGTCGCGCGCCTGCCAGGCTCTGCGCGGGACGCGGTCATGGCGCGCAGCATTATCGAATTGTGCGGGCATTTTGACGTGGCGGTGGTGGCTGAGGGGGTGCAGACCCAGGAGCAAGCGCAATGGCTCAAGGCCAATGGTTGCGCGTTTATGCAAGGCCCGTTGGCGGCGCAACCGTTGATGGCCGATGAGGTGGCCGACTGGTCGCGCGCCCGGCTGCGCTGAATTCGCTACACTGGCGCCCATCCGAACCTTGTTGCAGACCCCATGACCGCACTGAAGTATCTCCAGGCCTATCCCGCAGCCCTCCAAGAGCAGGTGCGCCAACTGATCGCCAAGGACCAGTTGGGTGCTCACCTGGAGCAACGCTACCCCGAACGCCACGCCGTGCAGAGTGACAAGGCCCTGTATGCCTACGCGCTGGCCTTGAAGCAGGAACACCTGCGCAATGCGCCGGCCATCGACAAAGTGCTGTTCGATAACCGCCTGGACCTGACTCATCGCGCCCTCGGCCTGCACACCACGATTTCGCGGGTACAGGGCGGCAACTTGAAGTCCAAGAAAGAAATCCGCATCGCCGCGCTGTTCAAGGAAGCCGCGCCGCAGTTCCTGCGCATGATCGTGGTACACGAACTGGCGCACTTCAAGGAATCCGACCACAACAAGGCGTTCTACAAACTCTGTGAGCACATGATGCCGGGTTACCACCAGGTGGAATTCGATCTGCGCGTTTACCTCACTTATCGCGACCTGCAGGGCAAGCCCTGACCGCACAAGGCGACCGACCATGGATGTGAGCAAGACCAAGAGCAGCTTCTATCGCCGCCTGTACGTGGCGTACCTGATCGACAGTGGCCAGGCCAGCAGTGTGCCTGCACTCACCGACGCCACGGGCATGCCCCGGCGTACGGCGCAGGATACGATTGCGGCGTTGGCTGATTTGGATATTGTGTGTGAGTTCGAGCAGGAGGATGGCGCCCGCAACCATGCGGGGCACTATCGGATTCGCGACTGGGGGGCGATTGACCGGCGGTGGATCGAGGTGAATCTGGCCTTGGTGAAGCAGGTATTGGATTATCCCTGAGCTGTGAGGTGAATAGGCTGACGCCTTCGCAGGCAAGCCAGCTCCCACATTTAGACCGTGTGAACCCGATCCAATGTGGGAGCTGGCTTGCCTGCGAAGAGGCCCTCAACCGCGCCGCATACCAATATGCGGAATGTCATCCTCCAGGTACTCCTCACCCGCCACCACAAACCCATACCGCCCGTAATACCCCTGCAAATGCGCCTGGGCCGAGAGGAATATCGGCGTATCCGGCCAGATCTCTTCAATCTGCTTGAGCGTCTCCTCCATCATCCGATGCCCCAGCCCGGTGCCGCGCGCCACCGGTGCCACGATCACCCGGCCGATCACCACATCGCCGCCCTGGGTGTCCGGATCCAGCAGGCGCAGGTAGGCCACCAGCGCGTCATCCTTCCAGGCCATCAGGTGGTGGGTATCGCCCGATAGGTCCTGCCCGTCGATGTCTTGGTAGACACATTTCTGCTCGACAACAAACACCTCGTTGCGCAGGTGCAGGATGGCGTAAAGCTGCTCTTTGCCAAGATCAGCGTGATGTTTACAGACCCATTCAACCGTCATGGCGTGTTCCCTTGTCAATGTTTGCTGCCCGATAGTAAGCGCAGCGGGCAACGCTGTCTAAATGAGCTATTTTTGTGAATGACGTCAATTTGCCATCATTGAGTGCCTGCGCGACCGGTTTCTTTGTGTAATCTGAGCTACTGTTAGCACCTCGGGCCCCGCCCGAGCCCGCCTGCCAAGGACTTGAGCATGCCGCGATTCTCTCGTGCCGTTGCTTTGATTGGAGTGTTACTGCTGGCCCAGCCGGCCTTTGCACAGCGTCTGCGCCTGGTAGCGGATGCATGGCCGCCCTTTACCGATGCCACCTTGATCAACGGCGGGCTGGCCACCGATATCGTCAGCACGGCCCTGGCCCGGGCGGGTTACGCCAGTGACTTCGAGCAGGTGCCCTGGGCACGCGCGCTGATGGGCGTGGGTGACGGGCGCTATGACGTGCTGGTCAATGCCTGGTACGACAACGCCCGCACGCAGTTGGGCGAGTTCTCCAGTGAGTACCTGCTCAACCGCGTGCGTTTCATCAAGCGTCGCGATGATCCCCTCCAGTTCCAGAACCTTGAGCAACTGCACGACTACCCGATCGCCGTGGTGCGCGGGTATGCCTATTCGGCGGCGTTTGATGGCGATGCGCAGTTGCAGAAAATTCCTGTGCACAACTTTGCCATGGCCGTGCGCATGCTGGCGGCGCAGCGGGTGCGGCTGACGTTGGAGGATGAATATGTGGCGCGTTACTACCTGTCACGCGAGTCCGCGCGGGTGCGCGACGCGGTGGAATTCCTGCCCACACCGCTGAGCGAAAACAGCCTGCATATCCTGGTCAGCCTCAAGCACCCCGAGCATGCGCAGATCGTTGCAGGGTTTGATCGAGAGATTGCCAAAATGAAGGCGGATGGCAGTTATGCGCGGTTGATGAAACAGCATGGGATGTAGTGTCCTTGCGGGCCTCATCGCAGGCAAGCCAGCTCCCACATTTGACTGAGTACACAATTAAAATGTGGGAGCGGGCTTGCCCGCGATAGCCATTCAGGTCGCGCTGGTATCTTTGATCAAATGCGCCGCCAACGTGCGCAACGGCCCCAGTTGCCGGCAAATCAACGCCAACTGCGTCTGCACCAGCCGCTGCCCTTCGTCGATTTCATCCGGCATCTGCTCCAGGTCCGCCGCCAGCGCTTCCTCGGCATCGCTCTGGATCGCAATCGGCTGTTTATTGGCCAGCCCCGTGGCGATTTCATCGATGCTCGCCGCCAGGGAATTACCCGCGCCCTCGATCAGATGCTCGCGCACTTCGGCCGGCAACTGGGTTTCGCGGTGCGCGCCGAGCCCTGACAAGTAGCTGAGCAAAGTGTGCGACAACACCAGGAAGCGGAAGCCCACGTCTGCCTCCTTACGGAAGTGCCCCGGCTCCATCAGCATGTTCGCCAGGGTCGTCGACAGCGCCGCATCGGCGTTGTGCGCATTGCGCCGGGCCAGGCGATAGGCCAGGTCGTCGCGCTTGCCGGCGGCGTATTGCTGCATGATCTGGCGCAAGTAGATGCTGTTACAGGTCAGGGTGTTGGCCAACACTTTGTTCAGGCGCCGGCCCTGCCAGTCCGGCAGGAACAAGAATACCGCCAGGCCCGCGATCAGGCTGCCCAGCAAGGTATCGAACAGCCGTGGCAGGAACAGCCCGTAGCCATCGCCCACCTGGTTGAAGCAGAACAGCACCATCAAGGTGATGGCGGCGGTGGCCAGGGTGTAGCGGGTGGTGCGGTTGATAAAGAACACCAGGCCGGCGGCGATGGCGAACATCGACTGCACCAGCGGGCTTGGAAACAGGTCGAACAGCGCCCAGGCCACGGTCAGGCCGATGGCGGTGCCGATGATCCGCTGGCCGAGCTTGCGCCGCGTGGCGCCGTAGTTGGGCTGGCACACGAACAGTGTGGTGAGGATGATCCAGTAGCCCTGGGACGCGTGGATCGCGTGTAGCATGCCGTAGCCGACGGTCAACGCCAGCGACAGGCGCAAGGCGTGCCGGAACAGCAGCGACGTCGGCGTCATTTGGGTGCGCAGGCGCGTCCACATTTCCTTGAGGTTACGCGGGGCGCGGTCCAGCAGGTTGCTGTCGGTGGCGTCAGCCAGGGCGTCGGGGTTACTCGCGTCGCCGAGCAGGCGGTCCAGCGTGGACAGGTTGGCCGCCAGCGCGCGCAACGAACGCAGCAGGCCGCGCCAGGCCGGGTTGCTCTGGATGCGCAGGTGTTCCAGGGACGCGTTGAGGTCACCCAGGGCTTCGGCGAAGCTGTCGTCATAGATGAACGGCTGGCGCAGCTGGATCGATTCGCCCAGCGCCTGGCAAGCCTTGCCCTGTTGGCGCAGCAGGCGCTGGCAGCGGAACAGCACGTCGCTGTGGAAGAACGCGTCGGCGAGGGCGTTGTAGGGGTAGTGGGACGAACTGGCACGTTCGTGAATGTCCTGGGCGAGGAAGTACAGCTTCAGGTAGCGGCTGACTTTCGAGCCCGGCCGCCCATTGCCCACGCGATGCAGGATGATTTCCTTCGCCGCGTTGAGCGCCGCCACCACGCGGCCATTCTGCTGGGCCAGTTCCAGGCGGCGCGCTTCCACGTCCAACTGGCGGATCGGTTCAAACAGGGAAGACTTGAGCTTGAGATAACGCCCCAACTCGCGAAACAACCGCGCCAGGCTCTGCTGCACCGGCTGGTTGGAAAACAGCGCCTGCCACAGCACCGACAGCGCGCCGTACCAGGCGGCGCCGGCCACCAGCAGCAGTGGCTCATGCCAGAAGTCGGAGACGGCGCCACCACGCTGGTCCACGCCGATCATGGTGTACACCGACAGGATCAGCGTCGCCGACGCAATCGCGCCATAGCGTTCGCCCAAGGCGCCGAGCATGGTCAGGCAAAAAGTGGCCAGGGCCAGGGAAATCGCGAAGATCCAGGGATAGGGGAACAGCAGCTCCACCGACAGCGCGGCAATACTGAAACACACCAGCGTCACCGCCAGGGCGTTGAGGCGGCCCTGCCAACTGTCATCGGTCTCTGCCAGGGCGCTGGCGATAATCCCCAGGAACAGCGGGATCAGCAGGGTCATTTCATCCTGATACCAGCACAGCACCATGCTGCCGGTCAGAGCGATGAACACCCGAATGCTGTAGCTGAATTTATCCAGCGCCCACAGGCGCCGCAGGGACTGCTTGAACGAGGTCGATGACATGAAAGCAGGAGTCTTCCGGAGCGATGCCGCTAAATTGAGCTATCAAGGACGCCACGGCAAGTGTGGTGATCACAATTTATTTCAAGCGCTGCAAATCAAATGTGGGAGCTGGCTTGCCTGCGATGGCGGCGGTGAATCCAACACCGCTATCGCAGGCAAGCCAGCTCCCACAGGGGATTGCATTTCAAGTCTGAAGTCACACGTACTGCGCGGCCGCATAGCCCGAAGCCCACGCCCATTGGAAATTGAACCCGCCCAGGTGACCGGTCACATCCAGCACTTCACCAATAAAGTACAGGCCAGGGCTTTTCAGCGATTCCATGGTCTTGGACGACACTTCCCGCGTGTCCACCCCACCCAGCGTCACCTCGGCCGTGCGATAGCCCTCGGTACCCGCCGGCACCAGTTGCCAGTTGCCGAGCTTGGCGGCGATATCGGCGATTTCGGCATGGGTGTATTGCTTCATCGGCTTGGACGCGAACCAGGTGTCCGCCAGCAGGTTGGCCATCTTCTTGGTGAAGATCTCCCCGAGCAGGGTCTTCAGCTCGCTGTTGGGACGTTCGGCCTGTTGCTCTTGCAACCAGACGTGGGCGTCGTGGTCGGGCAGCAGGTTGATCGCCACCGTGTCGCCGGGCTCCCAGTACGAGGAAATCTGCAGAATCGCCGGCCCGCTCAGGCCGCGATGGGTAAACAGAATGTTTTCGCGAAAGCTCTGGCCGTTGCAGCTGACCAGGCAATCCACGGACGTCCCCGACAGTTCGCCGCACAGGTCCTTGAGCTGATCGGTGATGGTAAACGGCACCAGCCCGGCGCGGGTCGGCAGCAGTTCGTGGCCGAACTGCTTGGCCACTTGGTAACCAAACCCGGTCGCGCCCAGGGTTGGAATCGACAAGCCGCCGGTGGCGATCACCAGGGACTCGCAGCGCAGCTCACCCAAGGTGGTCTGCAACTGGTAGCCGCCGTCGAGTTTGGCGATCGCCTGGATCGAAGTGTCCAGGTGCATCTGCACGCCAGTCTGTATGCATTCGTCCAGCAACAGGCCGAGGATGTCGCTGGACTTGTTGTCGCAGAACAGCTGGCCGAGTTTTTTCTCGTGGTACGGCACGCCGTGCTTGGCCACCAGCCCGATAAAGTCCCACTGGGTGTAGCGGGCCAGGGCGGATTTGCAGAAGTGCGCGTTGTGCGAGAGGAAGTTGGCAGGTTCAGTGTACATATTGGTGAAATTGCAGCGGCCACCGCCGGACATCAGGATCTTTTTGCCGGCCTTGTTCGCGTGGTCGATCAACATCACCTTGCGCCCACGCCCGGCGGCGGTCAGTGCGCACATCAAGCCTGCGGCGCCGGCGCCAATGATCACAACTTCGGTCGAGCGCAAAACGGTGTCCTCATACATAGTTGCATCAGATCGTTCCCGCGCTCTGCGTGGGAATGCCGCAATGGACGCTCTGCGTCCGCTTTGTGACGCGGAGCGTCACGGGAAGCGTTCCCACGCGGAGCGTGGGAACGATCAGGTCAGAGGATGCGCACGCGCAACGAGCGGCCCTTGATCTTGCCGTCGTTCAAACGCTGCAGCGCCTGCTTGGCGATCCCGCGTTCCACGGCCACGAAGGCCTGGAAATCAAAAATCGCGATCTTGCCCACCTGGGCACCCGGAATGCCGGCATCACCGGTCAATGCGCCAAGAATGTCGCCTGGACGAACCTTGTCTTTACGCCCGGCGGCGATGCACAGGGTGCTCATCTGCGGCAGCAACGGGCCACCGCTTTGCGGCTTGAGGTTGTCCAGTTGGTCCCAGTTCAGCGGCGACTTCTGCAGCTGCTCGATGGCCTGGGCACGGTGCGCTTCGGACGGGGCCACCAGGCTGATGGCGATGCCGGTCTCACCAGCGCGACCGGTACGGCCGACGCGGTGGATGTGAATCTCGGAATCGCGGGCCAGTTCGACGTTGATCACCATGTCCAGCGAGTCAATGTCCAAGCCACGGGCGGCCACGTCGGTCGCTACCAGCACCGAGGTACTGCGGTTGGCGAACATCGCCAGCACCTGGTCACGGTCACGCTGCTCCAGGTCGCCATGCAGGCCGACGGCGGAAATACCTTTGGATGTCAGGTGATCCACGGTTTCCTGCACCTGCTGCTTGGTAAAGCAGAACGCCACGCATGACGCCGGGCGGAAGTGCGCCAGCACCTTGGTCACCGCGTCCATGCGCTCTTCCGGCGAGATCTCGTAGAAGCGCTGTTCGATCTGATCGTCGGAGTGGAACGCCTCGGCTTTCACCTGTTGCGGTGCACGCATGAACTTGGAGGCCAGCTGCTTGATGCTCACCGGGTAGGTGGCCGAAAACAGCAGGGTCTGGCGGCGCGGCGGGGTCTTGCTGATGATGTCTTCGATGGCGTCGTAGAAGCCCATGTCGAGCATGCGGTCGGCTTCGTCGAGGATCAGCGTGTTCAAGCCGTCCAGTACCAGCGAACCCTTGCGCAGGTGCTGCTGGATACGCCCCGGCGTGCCGACGATCACATGGGCGCCGTGTTCCAGGGAGGCGATCTGTGGGCCGAGGGACACGCCGCCGCACAGGGTCAGCACCTTGATATTGTCTTCGGCGCGGGCCAGGCGGCGGATTTCCTTGGCGACCTGGTCGGCCAGCTCGCGCGTCGGGCACATCACCAGTGCCTGGCAGCCGAAGTAGCGCGGGTTGATCGGGTTCAACAGGCCGATACCGAACGCGGCGGTTTTGCCGCTGCCGGTCTTGGCCTGGGCAATCAGGTCCAAACCCTTGAGGATCACCGGCAAGCTTTGCGCCTGGATCTGCGTCATCTCGACATAACCCAGCGAGTCGAGGTTAGCCAGCATGGCGGCGGACAGGGGCAAAGTATTAAAAGCGGTGGCGATGGTAGTCACGGGACTGGCTCTGCAAAACAAAATGTCGCGCAGTGTACCAGTCCCGTGGGAATTTCCCTGCAAGTTCTAGACGAGAAGCCGGTCAGTGCTCGATATGCTGCTCCGGGTTGACCACGCGTTTACCGTCTTTTGGCGACAGTTGCAGGAAGATCGCCGCCGCCAGCATCGCCATGATGCCCACGGTGAGAAAGGTCAGTTGGAACGCGCCGAGCACGCTTTCCACCCCATCGTTGCCGGTCTCGGCGGTAAACCCACCGAGCAGAGCACCGGCGCACGCCACGCCGAGGCTCAGCGACAACTGCGCCACCACCGACAGCAAGCTGTTGCCGCTGCTGGCCTGGGCGTCGTCGAGGTCGATCAGGGTGACGGTATTCATCGCCGTAAATTGCAGCGAGTTGATCGCCCCCAGCACCGCCAGCATGGCCAATAGCAGCGGGTAGGGCGTCTGCTCCGTGACCAGCCCCATGCTCGCCAGCATCAGGCCCAGCGCCAGGGTGTTACCGGTCAGCACGACACGGTAGCCCAGGCGTTCGATCAGCGGCCGCGCGATGGACTTGGCCACCATCGCCGCCGCCGCCAGGGGCAGCATGCTCATCCCGGCTTGGGACGGCGAATAGCCCAGGGCCACCTGCAACAGCAGCGGCACCAGGAACGGCAGGGCACCGCTGCCCAGTCGCGCAAACAGGTTGCCCAGGATGCCGACCGCAAAGGTGCGCGTCTTGAACAGCACCGGCGAGAACAACGCATGGTCGATATGCCCGGCGCGCAACCAATACGCCGCCAGGCACGCCAGCCCGCCGAACAGCAGCAACATCACTCGCAGGTGCGGCAGGTGCAGCTCGCCCAGGCCTTCCATGGCGATGGTGATCAGCACCATCGCCGCGCCGAACAGCAGGAAGCCGACCCCGTCAAAGCGTGTGCGCTCGCTGCCGCGCAGGTCGGGGATGAATTTCCACACGGCGTAGCAGCCGATCATGCCCACCGGTAGGTTGAGCAAAAAGATCCAGTGCCAGGTCAGGTATTGCACCATCCAGCCGCCCATCGTCGGGCCAAGCAATGGGCCGAGCAGGCCGGGGATGGTGATGAAACCCATGATGCGCACCAGTTCGGAACGGGGATACGCGCGTAACACCACCAGCCGCCCGACCGGCAGCATCAGCGCGCCGCCCAGGCCCTGGATCACCCGTGCGCCCACCAGCATGCTCAAGCTGCTGGACAACGCGCACAGCAGCGAGCCAATGCTGAACAGCATGATTGCGCCAAAGAAGATTTTCTTGGTGCCGAAACGGTCGGCGATCCAGCCCGAGGCCGGGATCAGCAGCGCAACGGTGAGCATGTAGGCGATGACCACCCCCTGCATGCGCAGCGGGTTTTCCGCAAGGTCCCGGGCCATGGCCGGCAGTGCCGTGTTCAGGATCGTCCCGTCCAGCGACTGCATGAAGAAGGCAATCGCGACCACCCAGGGGAGCCAGCGGGCGGTCTTGGCATCGAGCGGGACGCGGTTCGGCATGGAAAAACCTATTTGTTAGCAGCCTATGTGTTGGCGATTATGCGTCATTCGTCGCGCCTTTTCCCACCAGGAAATCCAGCAGTTCACGGTGTACCGCCACGGCGGCTTCGCTGGATTCAAGGTCAAGCAAGTGGCCCGTATGTTCGGCCACGGCAAAGCTGCTGCGACCTACGTAGTGCTTGAACAGCTGCGCGTCGGCGGCGGGGGTGTACTCGTCCAGGGCGCCGTTGAGGAAGTGCACCGGTGTTTCAATCTGCCGCAGCGCCGGCAGGTAGTTGCCATCGCCCAGTGCCAGCACTTGGTGGATATGAAAGCGCGCCTGGCGGTATTCGGTGGTGGCCATGCTCGACAAATGCCGATGGTTGTTGCGCTTGAGCCGGGGCGACAAGTATTTGCCCACGGTCTCATTGAGCAAGTGGCCGACGGCGGACTTGTCATCCGCCTCGATCAGCACGCGCACGCGCTCCACATAGTCGAGCATCGCCTGGTTGAGGTTGGGCGCCAGGGCCATCACCACTGAACTCTCGATGGAAGGCGGGTTGTGGGCCAGGGTCAGCAGCGTGGAGATACCGCCCCACGAAGCCGACACCAGGTGGTTGACCTGGAAGCGCTCGACCAGGGCGCGCAGGATCTGTACCTCGTCGTCCTTGGTCACCAAATCCAGGTCAGCGTTGTGCTCGCGGGAGTAGCCGGAGAACGGCAGGTCGAACAGCAGCACATTGAAGTGCTCGGCCAGGCATTTGCTGGTGCGGGCGAAGGAGCGCGTGGTGGACAGCGCACCGTTGACCATCAGCACCGTTTTGCGTTGCGGGTCGTGACCGAGTTGTTCGACATGGACGTTGTAGTGCTTGAACAGCTTGTGCAGGACGAAACTTCCCTGATTCATCGCGATAGTTCCTGTCGGCTGGCGGTCTGCCACTAACCGTTATAGCGAGGTTTTTTATGGACGACAACAAGTTGTATGCAAGGTGGGAATGGGCGGTAGGACGAGGGGAAACCAGGCGTCTGAAACCAACACTGAACCCCTGTGGGAGCGGGCTTGCTCGCGAAAGCGGTGGGTCAGTCAACATCAATGTTTGCTGGGCCGACGTCTTCGCGAGCAAGCCCGCTCCCACAGGGGGGATCAGTGGTGTCTATAAGGTCAGGGTCAGGCGTTTGACCAGAGCACCCGGCAACAGATTGGAAGCCGTATTGCGCTGGCCGTAAGTACTGGCCGACAGCAGCAATTCCCGATCAGCGGTCAGTGCCTCCAACTGCGAACCGAGCAGGCTGTAGACACTGTCATCAAAGCGCATGGTGCTGACCGGCGCCTTGATCTCGCCGTCTTCCACCCAGAACGTGGCGAAGCGTGTCATACCGGTCAGGCGCGCCGCCGGCAGGTCGGAGTAGTTCAGGTACCACAGGTTGCTGATGTACAACCCAGTGCCCAACTGCTTGAGGATATCGGCCTGGGCCAGCGTACCTGCGGCCATTTGCAGCGCGCTGGGGGACTCGTCGCTGCTCGCGCCGTTGGTGCTCAATCCGTATTCGGCGGCGCTGCGCGAGTTGATCAACCGGCCTTCAGCCTTGCCTGCATTGATCAGCGTGACGTCACCGCGTGGATAACCTTCGCTGGAGAACGCCTGGCTGAGGGAACCGCTGACATGTTCGTCGACCCTCACCAGCGGGCTCAGGGACTGTTCACCGGCGTACAGCTTTTGCAGCGAACTGCCTTTGCTGGCGATGGCCTGGGCGGAAAACCCACCCCAGGTGATGATGCTGATGATTTCTTCCAGCGCCGCCGGGGCCAGGTAGGCGCGGTACTGTCCGGGCGCAAGGGCATGCAGCGGGCGGCCCAGGAATTGAAGTTGCTCGCGGGCCTGTTGGAAGCGCCGGGCGAACTCGGCGCTGTCCCAGGTGTGCCCGGCGTAGCTGGCCTTGACCGCTTCGCCATTGGCGTGGAACAGGCTGAAATCGAAGTTGAAGCTGTTGGCCTGGTGCCAGCCGAAGGCGCCGTTCGAACTGGCAAAACCACGGCTGATGGGACCTGCGGCGTAAATGCCGACCAGGTCAACGCCGTCCGCGGCCTGGCTGATGTCATCCAGCACCTGGGCCAGTTCCGGCAGCGGCCGGGCCTGTTCATTGTGGCTTTGCCAGGCGTTGTGGTTCAGCAGCAGGTAGGGATCCGGGGGCAGCAACGGCAAGGTTTCGCGCAGCTGTTGCAGGCCATTGGCGAGGCGCTGACGGTCCAGCTCCGGCTCACCGGCCAGGGTGATGGCGAGGTCGGCATGGCGGCCGTCGTTGATCAGCTTGAAGTTGAGGCTGGCTTGCTGCACTTGCCCGGCCTGGCGCACCTTGGCGTGGTTGAAACGCACGAACTCGGACGCTTCCGCCGCGTAGCCGAGGTGAAATTGCTCCTTGTCGGTGATGGCCTGCTTGAGCCATTGCACCAGTGCCTTGAAATCATCCATCAGGCATCTCCCCCGAAAACGTCGACATCACTGAACACACAGGCCGGCGACGCATGGCCGACACGGATCACCTGGTTGGGCTCGCCTTTGCCGCAGTTCGGCGTGCCCAACACCTGGAAGGTACTGGCATCGCCGACGGCGCTGAGCTTGCGCCAGAATTGTGCGGAAATCGCCCGGTAGTTGGGGTTTTTCACCACGCCCTTGAGTTCGCCGTTTTCGATCAACTGGCCCCATTCGCAGCCGAACTGGAACTTGTTGCGCGCATCGTCGATGGACCACGAACGGTTGGTCGACATCAGCACGCCGTGTTCGATGCCACCGATCAGCTCGACCAGGGATTTGTCGCCGGCCTCGATATTCAGGTTGGCCATGCGGTCGATGGGCGCGCGGTTCCAACTGCTGGCGCGGCTGTTGGCCACGCCTTGCATGCCCGCGCGAAATTGCGACAGCGCTCCGCCCAGCGGCCTGAGCAGCAACCCTTCGCGGATCAGGAACTGTTTGCTGGCGCGGCTGCCGTCGTCGTCATGGCTGTAGCTGGCGAGCTGTTCGGGGATGTCCGGGTCGAAGGTCACGTTGAGCAGCTCGGAGCCGTATTGCAGGTGGCCGAAGTCGCTGGCCTTCACAAAGCTGGTGCCGGCGTAGTTGCGCTCGTCACCGAGGATGCGGTCCAGCTCCAGCGGGTGGCCGATGGACTCATGGATTTGCAGGATCATCTGGTCGGGCATCAACAACAGGTCGCGCGGACCCTGGGGCGTGTTCGGCGCCAGCAGCAATTGCAGGGCTTCGTCGGCGATGCGCGGCGCGGCGCCGACCAGGCCGAAGCGGCTGATCACGCCCAGCCCGCCTTGCTGGCCGAAGTTGGTGCCGCCGAAGGTGCGCGTCTGGCTGTCGTTGCCATCGAAGGCCGTGACATTCACGCCCGGGAACACAAAACGCTGGGCCTGGCGCAGTTCGGCGCCGGCACTGTTGAGGTAGATCTGCTCGACGTGGGTCAGGCCCAGGCTGACTTCCCAGTTCACCAGGCGCTCGTCCTTGGGGACGGCGGCGGATTCATCGCCGAGCAACTGGTAGCAGTCACTCAGGGACGGGAAAGGCTGGTCGAGGTCGGGTGACAGGTAGTCGGCCACATCGCTGGAGACGTGCTGGTCGCGCAGGTCGAGCAGGGCGTGGGGCAGGATCTGCCGGGCTTGCCGTTCGGCGCGCTCAAGGGCGGCTTGCAGGCCAGGCAAGGAAATATCGTTGGTCGCGGCGTAAGCCTCCACGCCATTGAGACGCACGGTGAGCATGGCGCCTTCGTCGTGGTTCAGGTGCGGCGGTTCGGCAACGTTCTTGCGTACGGCCAGGTATTGGCCGGATTCACGGACGTAGCGCAGCGAGAAGAAGTCGGCGTGGGTGCGCAGGGCACTGAAGTGCTGTTTGAGCAGCGGGTGGGCATCGAACATCGGGACCTCCTGAGGGCAACGCAGCCGTTGAGGCTAGCACAAGTGATCGTTCCCACGCTCCGCGTGGGAATGCCGCCCTGGACGCTCTGCGTCTGCTCTTGAGGTCGTGACGCGGAGCGTCACAGGATGCATTCCCACGCGGAGCGTGGGAACGATCAGTTGCGGGTTACTGCGCAGCAGGCCCCACTTCACGCAGCGGCTTGCCCCGCACCGGCGCATCGCCCGCCACGTAGTAGTCGGCGGTGCTGCGCGGCAGTGGCTTGCGGCCACGAATCTTGTCGGCGATTTTCTCGGCGATCATGATCGTCGGCGCGTTCAGGTTGCCGGTGGTGATGATCGGCATGATCGAGGCATCCACCACGCGCAGGCCCTGCATGCCATGCACGCGGCCTTCGCCATCGACCACTGCCATCTCGTCGGTGCCCATCTTGCACGAGCACGACGGGTGGAATGCGGTTTCGGCGTGCTCGCGGATGAACTGGTCGAGCTGCTCATCGGTTTGCACTTCGATGCCAGGGCTGATTTCGCGGCCACGGTACGGGTCCAGCGCCGGCTGTTGCATGATTTCACGGGTCAGGCGGATGCCGTCGCGGAACTCCTGCCAGTCCTGCTCGGTGGCCATGTAATTGAAGAGGATGCTCGGGTAGTCCCGTGGGTTCTTCGACGTCAATTGCACGCGACCACGGCTCGGCGAACGCATGGAGCCCATGTGCGCCTGGAAACCGTGCTCTTTCACACCGTTGCTGCCGTTGTAGTTAATCGCTACCGGCAGGAAGTGGTACTGGATGTTCGGCCATTCGAATTCTTCACGGGTACGGATAAACCCGCCTGCTTCGAACTGGTTGCTGGCGCCGATGCCGGTGCCGTTGAACAGCCATTCGGCACCAATCGCAGGCTGGTTGTACCAGAGCAGCGAAGGGTACAGCGACACCGGTTGGGTGCACGCATATTGCAGGTACAGCTCAAGGTGATCCTGCAGGTTTTCACCGACGCCTGGCAGGTCGTGGACCACCGGGATGTCGAGGCTTTCCAGCAGTTTCGCCGGACCGACGCCGGAACGTTGCAGCAATTGCGGCGAGGCAATGGCGCCGCTGCACACCAGCACTTCTTTACGGGCGCGGGCTTCAACACGCTCCTCGGCGGCGCCGATCAGGTAACGAACGCCAACGGCACGCTTGCCTTCGAACAGTACTTTGTCGGTGAGGGCGTGGGTGACGATGGTCAGGGTAGAACGCTTTTTAGCCGTGTCCAGGTAACCGCGTGCGGTGCTGGCGCGACGGCCGTTCGGCGTGACGGTACGGTCCATCGGGCCGAAGCCTTCCTGCTGGTAACCGTTCAAATCTTCCGTGCGCGGGTAACCGGCTTGCACGCCGGCTTCGACCATGGCGTGGAACAGCGGGTTGTTGCCGGCCTTGGGCGTGGTCACGCTGACCGGGCCATCGCCGCCGTGCCAGTCGTTCGGGCCGATGTCGCGGCTTTCGGCCTTGCGGAAGTACGGCAGGCAGTCCAGGTAGGTCCAGTCTTCCAGGCCCGGCAGTTTCGACCAGTTGTCGTAGTCCATGGCGTTGCCGCGGATGTAACACATGCCGTTGATCAGCGAAGAACCACCCAGGCCCTTGCCGCGACCACATTCCATGCGGCGGCCGTCCATGTGTGGCTCCGGATCGGTTTCGTAGGCCCAGTTGTAGCGGCGGCCTTGCAGCGGGAACGCCAGGGCGGCCGGCATCTGGGTACGGAAGTCCAGGCGGTAGTCAGGGCCGCCGGCTTCAAGCAGCAAAACGGTGACGCCTTCGTCTTCGGTCAGACGGGTCGCCAGGGTGTTACCGGCGGAGCCGGCACCCACAATGATGTAATCGTATTCTTGGGACATTGAATGCACCCTCTTTGGAGATGGTCTGGTCAGGCGAGTGCTTTGCACTTATCGCAGGCAAGCCAGCTCCCACATTTGATCGGGTTCACACAGTCAGATGTGGGAGCCGGGCTTGCCCGCGATGGCGGCCTCGCGGGCAATAAACAGCTCGGGGATTTAGAACACCGAGGCGTAGTCGCCCAGTTCGACCTGTACCGACTTGATGCGGGTGAAGTTGTTGAGCGAGCTGATCCCGTTCTCACGGCCGACACCGGATTGCTTGTAGCCGCCGACCGGCATCTTGGCGTCGGACTCGCCCCAGGCGTTGATCCAGCAGATACCCGCTTCCAACTGATGAATCACGCGGTGGGCGCGGTTCAGGTCCTTGGTTACCAGGCCGGCGGCCAGGCCGAAGTCGGTGTCGTTGGCGCGGCGGATCACTTCTTCCTCGGTTTCATAGGTGAGGATGCTCATCACCGGGCCGAAGATTTCTTCACGCACGATCACCATGTCATCGGTGCAGTCGGTGAACACCGTCGGGGCCACGTAGGCGCCTTTGGTCAGTTCGCCGTCGGTCAGGCGGTCGCCGCCGCACAGCAGGCGCGCGCCTTGCTCTTTACCCTTGGCGATGTAGCCCAGCACGCTTTCCATGTGGGCGAAGCTCACCAGCGGGCCGAAGTTGGTATTGTCGTCCTGCGGGTCACCCACACGGATGCGCGCAACACGTTCAAGTATCTTGGCTTCGAACGCCGTTTGCAGGTGCTTGGGCACGAACACGCGAGTGCCGTTGGTGCAGACCTGGCCGGAGCTGTAGAAGTTGGCCATCATCGCGATATCCGCGGCACGGTCCAGGTCGGCGTCTTCGAACACGATCAGCGGCGACTTGCCGCCCAGTTCCATGGTCACTTCCTTGAGCGACGAGCTGGACGCGCTGGCCATGACTTTCTTGCCGGTGTCGGTGCCGCCGGTGAACGAGACTTTCTCGATGCGCGGGTGTTCGGTCAGCCAGGTGCCGACTTCACGGCCGCTGCCGGTCAGTACGTTGAACACACCGGCTGGAACGCCGGCTTCGGTGTAGATCTCGGCCAGTTTCAGAGTGGTCAGCGAAGTGACTTCGCTCGGTTTGAAGATCATCGCGTTACCCGCTGCCAGGGCCGGTGCGGACTTCCACAGAGCGATCTGGATCGGGTAGTTCCACGCGCCGATACCGGCGACCACGCCCAGCGGCTCGCGGCGGGTATAGACAAACGAGGTGTCGCGCAGCGGGATCTGCTCGCCCTCGATGGCCGGCACCAGGCCTGCGTAGTATTCGAGTACATCAGCGCCGGTGACGATGTCGACGTACTTGGTTTCGGAGAAGGATTTGCCGGTGTCGAGGGTTTCCAGGGCGGCCAGTTCATCGTTGCGCTCACGCAGGATGTCGACGGCGCGACGCAGGATGCGCGAACGCTCCATGGCGGTCATGGCGGCCCAGATTTTCTGGCCTTTTTCGGCGCTGACCACGGCGCGCTCAACGTCTTCCTTCGTTGCGCGTTGCACTTGGGCGAGAACTTCACCGTTAGCCGGGTTGATAGCTTCGAAGGTGGCATCGCTGCCAGCGTCGCTGTAGCCGCCGTCAATGTAGAGTTTTTGCAGTTCGAAACGGGCCATAAAGTCCTCGCAAGTGCATAAGTGGTTGGCGCGGTTCGGGAGTTGAGCGGTTATCGGTGCTCTAACTCACCTGCTTGGCCAATTGGAAATCCATGTATTCGTGCGCAATGCGTTGCGCCTGCTCCGTGTCGAAAGCGTCTCCCGACAGAGCACCGCGCAACCACAAACCGTCGATCAGGGCCGCCAGCCCTCGGGCTGCGCTGCGTGCTTCGGGCAATGGCAGCGCACGGCGGAACTGGCAGCACAGGTTGGAATACAGACGTTGATCGTTGATCCGCTGCAACCGGTGCAAAGACGGGTGGTGCATGCTGGAGGCCCAGAAGGCCAGCCAGGTTTTCATTGCCGGGCCGTTGACCTGGCTGGCGTCGAAGTTGCCGGCGACGATCACCTGGAGGTGGGCGCGCGGGCTGTCATCCTTCAACGCTTGTCGACGTGCGTGGATGTTTTCCATCAGCACGCTCATCAAGTACTGCATCGTTGCCGCGATCAGGCCGTTCTTGTCCCGAAAGTAGTGACTGATGATGCCGTTCGAGACGCCTGCCAAACGGGCGATCAGCGCAATGCTGGCATCTCCCATTCCGACTTGATCAATGGCCGTCATCGTGGCTTCGATCAACTGCTGGCGGCGTATGGGTTGCATACCGACCTTGGGCATGTAGCACCTCTCCTTAGGCCTGCCGACGGGCGATCACGTCCATCGGCTTGAAGGCCAGTCTATTTTGTTTTGATTGAACGTTCAATCAACAAAGAATAAGCTCTGCGACAAATGGTCGCTGCCTACAGATATTTCCTACCTGAGAGCCGCGACCGCTGACACCTGCGAAAACCCCTGAAACAGGCCGTATCAGGGCGTGACCAATGCTTCGGCGGGTCCGGGATTTTCGGGGTGTCTTTATAACACCCGTCCGTCGACTGCCGAAAAATCGATGTCCCGGGATAACCGTTGCCTTGTGTTTCTCTCTCGCACTGCCCGGAGCATCTGCGCCATGAGTTCTGCCTCTCTTATAAAGACCCCGCCGGAAAAGGTGCGGGTCAACGGTTGGGTGTTCTACACCTCCACCGCATTGATTCTGTTGTTGACCGCCATCCTGATCATCGCCCCGCAGGAGGCCGGGCGCATGCTCGGCGTCGCCCAGGCCTGGCTGTCGAAAAGCTTTGGCTGGTACTACATGGTGGTCATCGCCGCCTACCTCGTGTTCGTGGTCGGCCTGGCGTTTTCGTCCTACGGCAAATTGAAACTGGGCAGCAAAGACGACACCCCGGACTTCAGCTACGGCGCCTGGGCCGGCATGTTGTTCTCCTCGGGTATCGGCATCTCGCTGCTGTACTTTGGCGCCTCCGAGCCCTTGGACCACTACTTCAACCCGCCCGAAGGCGCAGCCGCCAGCAATGGCGCCGCACGCCAGGCGCTGCAATTGACCTTCCTGCATTGGGGCCTGCACGGCTGGGCGATCTATGCCCTGGTCGGCCTGGCCGTGGCGTACTTTGCGTACCGCCATAACCAGCCGCTTGCCTTGCGCTCGGCGCTGTACCCGCTGGTGGGCGAGCGCTGGGTGAAAGGCGCGGCCGGCCATGCGGTGGATGGCTTCGGTATGTTCGTGACCCTGCTGGGCCTGGTGACCAACCTGGGGATCGGCTCGATGCAGGTCTCGTCCGGGCTGGAAAACCTGTTCGGCATGCAGCACAGCAACACCAACCTGCTGATCGTGATCATCGTGATGAGCACCGTGGCGACCATCGCGGCGGTGTCGGGCGTGGAGAACGGCATCCGCCGCCTGTCCAATCTCAATATCGTGCTGTTCAGCGGCTTGCTGATCTTCGTGCTGTTGTTCGGCCCGACCCTGCATTTGCTCAACGGTCTGGTGCAGAACACCGGTGACTACCTCAATGGCATCATCCTGAAAACCTTCGACCTCTATGTGTACGAAGGCGACGCCGATAAGACCGAGCGCTGGATGGGCCTGTGGACCCTGTTTTACTGGGCCTGGTGGATTTCCTGGGCGCCATTCGTGGGCATGTTCATTGCGCGTATTTCCCGTGGTCGCACGGTGCGTGAACTGGTGGCGGGCGTGTTGCTGATCCCGCTGGGCTTTACTCTGGCGTGGTTGTCGATCTTCGGCAACTCGGCCCTGGACCTGGTGTTGAACCACGGTGCGGTGGAGTTGGGCAAGACCGCCCTGGAACAGCCATCCATGGCCATCTACCAACTGCTGGAATATTACCCTGCGTCGAAAATCGTCATTGGTGTGTCGATCTTTGTGGGCTTCGTGCTGTTCCTGACGCCTGCGGATTCCGGCGCGGTGATGATGGCCAACCTTTCCTGCAAAGGCGGCAATGTGGACGAAGATGCGCCGCATTGGCTGCGGATCTTCTGGTCGGCGGTGATCACCCTGGTGACCATCGGCTTGCTGTTCGCGGGTAACTTCGAGGCCATGCAGACCATGGTGGTGCTGGCGGGGCTGCCGTTCTCGGTGGTGCTGGTGCTGTTTATGTTCGGTTTGCACAAGGCGATGCGCCAGGACATGGCGATCGAACAGGAGCAGGCGCAATTGGCCGAGCGCGGCCGTCGTGGTTTCAGCGAGCGCTTGACCGCGCTGGACCTGCAACCGAGCCAGGGCACCGTGCAGCGTTTCATGGACAAGCACGTCACGCCGGCGCTGGAAGAAGCCGCGTCTGCGTTGCGTGAGCAGGGCTTGCACGTGCAGACCTTGCTCGGCAAATCCAAGCGCTGCATCGGTGTACGGATCGAGAGGGAGGAGGGCAACCCGTTTGTCTACGAAGTGAGCCTGGATGCCTACTCGTCGGCGCCGAGCGACCTGCCCGAAGAAGAGCGCACGCGTTACTACCGTGCCGAGGTCTACCTGCACAACGGTGCTCAGGAATACGACCTGATGGGCTTCACTCAGGAGCAGATCACGCGGGATGTGCTCGATCAGTTTGAAAGCCATCGGCAGCTCCTTGGCCGGGTTTATAGCTAGTCACTTCAGATCGTTCCAACGCTCCGCGTGGGAACGCATCCTGTGACGCTCCGCGTCAGGACTTCAACAGCGGACGCGGAGCGTCCAAGGCGGCATTCCCACGCGGAGCGTGGGAACGATCAAGTGGTGTCTTAGCCCAGGTTCTTGCCTAGCAAGGCATGGTAGAGCTCGCTGTCCCCCAGGATTCCCACCACTTGGTTGTTATCATGCAACACCAGCTTGTTGCCGGTCTGGTAACGAATCTGCAACGCATCGCGCATGCCGATATTGGAGTCCACCAGCGTCGGCACCCGACCCAGACCTTCCACCGCTTGCCCCGGTGCCCAGTTCTGCAGGTTCATCGCCACGCCGTTCTGACGCGCGCCCTTGATGGTGTTGCCTTCGGCCAGGTCCAGCCACGAATCGCCGCCCGGGTCCAGGCACACCGAACCGTTCACCCGCGTGCAGTTGTCCAGGGTGCGCATCAGGCTGCGGCCGCACAGCACGTTCAGCGGGTTGGTGTGGGCAACGAAGGTGCGCACATAATCGTCCGCCGGGTTCAGCACGATTTCTTCCGGCACGCTGTACTGGATGATCTTGCCGTCTTTCATGATCGCGATACGGCTGCCGAGTTTCAGCGCCTCGTCGAGGTCATGGCTCACGAACACGATGGTCTTGCTCAGCTTGCGCTGCAGTTCCAGCAGTTCATCCTGCAGGCCTTGGCGAATCAGCGGGTCGAGGGCGGAGAAGGGTTCGTCCATCAGCAGGATATCGGCGTCCATCGCCAACGCACGGGCCAGGCCGACGCGCTGCTGCATGCCGCCGGAGAGTTCGTCCGGCTTCTTGTTGCGCCATTGGGTCAGGCCCACCAGCTCGAGTTTTTCATCCACCAGTTTGCGCCGGTCTTTTTCCGGGCGGCCCTGCATTTCCAGGCCAAAGCTGATGTTTTCGCGCACCGTCAGCCAAGGCATCAGGGCAAACTTCTGGAACACCATGGCGATACGCTTGGTGCGCATCATTTTCAGCTCGGCCGGCGTGCAGGACGCGATGTCGATCTGGCGACCTTCATGCTCCACGAACAACTGGCCACGGCTCACGGTATTGAGGCCATTGATGCAGCGCAGCAAGCTGGATTTGCCGGAGCCCGACAGGCCCATCAGCACGCAGATCTCGCCTTTCTCGACATCCAGGCTGGCTTTTTCCACGCCGACGATCTGGCCGGTCTTTTTCAGGATTTCATTGCGGCTCATCCCCTGGTCCAGCAGCTTGAGCGCTTCGCGTGGGTCTTTGGAAAAGATCACGTCGACATTGTCGAATCGGATAATGCTCATGCATCACCCCCTACTTTAGCGTCGGGTTGTTTGCAGATGCGGTCGAGCATGATGGCCAGCAGCACGATCGCAAGGCCAGCTTCAAAGCCCAGGGCGATGTCGGCGGTGTTCAGTGCGTTGACCACCGGTTTGCCGAGGCCGTCCGCGCCCACCAGGGCCGCGATTACCACCATCGACAACGACAGCATGATGCATTGGGTAATGCCGGCGGCAATGCTCGGCATGGCGTGAGGCAGTTCAATGCGCGAGAGCAACTGACGGCGCGAGCAGCCAAAGGCCTTGCCTGCGTCCATCAATTCTTGCGGGACATCGCGGATACCCAGGTAGGTCAGGCGGATCGGCGCGGCAATCGCGAACACCACCGTTGAAATCAGCCCGGGCACCACACCCAGCCCGAAGAGGGTCAGGGTAGGGATGAGGTAGACGAAGGTCGGTACGGTCTGCATCAGGTCGAGCACCGGCTGCATCATGGTGTAGAACATCGGTTTGTGCGCGGCAACAATGCCCAGCGGCACGCCGATGACCACGCAGACCAGGGTGGCGAACAGCACCTGCGCCAGGGTCTCCATGGTTTCCTGCCAGTACCCGAGGTTAAGGATCAGCAGGAAGGAGGCGATGACAAAAACAGTCAGTCCCCATTTACGTTGGATGAAGTGAGCCAGCAGCGCAATCAGACCGATCAATGCCAGCGGATTGAACCAGGTCAGCGCAAACGTCACGCCGTGGATCATCGTTTCCAGTGTCGATGCGATTGCATCGAAGTAGTTGGCACCGTTCTGGGTCAACCATTCGACGAAGGCAGCGATGTACTGGCCTAGTGGGATTTTCTGTTCAGTCAGCATGGTAGTGAGTGTCCACATGCGAAGGGGAATACATCCCGGGGCAGCGCACCGCCCCGGGGTCAGCGGGGGTTACTTGGCGAGGTAAGCCTTGACGGCGTCGAGGCCGGGTTTGCCATCGACGGTGGTGACACCGGCGAGCCAGGTGTCGAGTACTTGCGGGTTCTTCTTCAGCCAAGCCTTGGCGGCGGCGTCGGGTTTCATCTTGTCGTCCAGCACATTACCCATCAGGGTGCTTTCCATGTTCAGGGTGAACGACAGGTTCTTCAGCAGTTGGCCAACGTTGCTGCATTCCTGGGTGTAGCCCTTGCGGGTGTTGGTGTAGATGGTGGCCTGGCCGTAGTTGGGGCCGAACGAATCGTCGCCCCCGGTCAGGTATTTCATCTTGAAGCGCGTGTTCATCGGGTGCGGTTCCCAGCCGAGGAACACGATGGCCTGGTCGCGCTTGGTGGCGCGCTCGACCTGGGAAAGCATGCCGGCTTCGCTGGACTCGACCACTTTGAAACCGGCGGTCTTGAGGCCGAAGGCGTCTTTGTCGATCAAGGTCTGGATGGTGCGGTTGCCATCATTGCCCGGTTCGATGCCGTAGATCTTGCCGCCCAGCTCATCCTTGAATTTGGCGATGTCGGCGAAGTCCTTCAGGCCTTTGTCGTACAGCGCCTGCGGGACCGCCAGGGTGTATTTGGCGTTCTCCAGGTTGGCGCGCACGGTTTCCACGGTGCCGGCATCACGGTACTGCTTGATGTCGTTTTCCATGGTCGGCATCCAGTTGCCGAGGAAGATGTCCATGTTCTTGCCGTCGGCCAGTGACTTGTAGGTCACCGGTACCGAAATCATCGTGGTGCGCGGCTTGTAGCCCAGGCCCTTGAGGACTTCGCTGGTGGTCGCGGTCGTGACGGTGATGTCGGTCCAGCCGACATCGGAGAAGTTGACGGTCTTGCACTGTTCCGGTTCTGCAGCGTGCGCCATGACGGGCAGACTCAGCATGGCGGCCAACAACAACGAGGGTGAACCTTTCATCGGGGTAGACTCCTGTGTTTTTTCTGGCGGCCTTCGCCGCGCTTTATAGAGGTTGCGGTTGGTGCGTGCGATGAAGCGAATGGCACGGTGCCTTGCAAACGAGTCGAGACTGATCATGTACCAGTGAAAATCTGACGCCTACAGGGGGCGTCGTATCCAGTACAGGGATGGTCGTATCCAGTGTCGGTGACGTCGCTTACAGATTTTTCCTCAGGCAAAACGTAGGAGCGAGCTTGCTCGCGAAGGTCGTCAACGATAACGCAGCGCTATCAGGTGGTCCGCGTTGCCGATACGCTTTTCGCGAGCAAGCTCGCTCCTACAGTGACCGAGCCGTTCGCACGCAAGCGACGCTCGTGAGCATGGTTGCGTCGGTGTGAGACGCCGTGACGGCGGGGAAAAGCCGGATGATGCCGCCATCTGGGCGATCTGAGCGTAGCACCTCGTTCAAGCCTGGCCGTGCTTATCGAGGAGTTCTACCGCAATGGCTATCAGCGTTTTCGACCTGTTCAAGATCGGCATCGGGCCTTCGAGTTCTCACACCGTCGGCCCCATGCGCGCCGCGGCGTTGTTCGTCCAAGCATTGCGTGAACGCGAACTGTTGGAACAGGTTCGGCGCGTCGAAGTTCAGCTGTACGGCTCTTTGTCGGCCACCGGCATCGGCCACGGCAGCGACACCGCCACCATCATGGGCCTGATGGGCGAGTGGCCGGACGCGATTGACCCGTCGCAAATCGGCGTGCGCATTCACACCCTGCGCGAGACCGATACCTTGCTGCTGGACGGGCGTTTGCCGGTGCCTTTCGTCTGGGCCCGGGACATGCGCCTGCTCGACGAAAACCTGCCGTTCCATCCCAACGCCATGACCCTGGTGGTGTGGGGGGATGAGGGCGAATTGCACCGTGACACCTACTACTCCGTCGGTGGTGGCTTTGTGGTGGATCAAGCCCAGGCCGAAAGCGGTGTGGCAGATATGGACCGCACCGAGTTGCCTTATGATTTTTCCAGCGCGGTAGAGCTGTTGCAGTTGTGCAAGACCCACAACCTGCGCGTGGCCGAGTTGATGCTGGCCAACGAAAAGGTCTGGCGCTCCGAAGAGGAAATCCGCAGTGGCCTGATGAAGCTCTGGCGCGCCATGCAAGCCTGTGTCGAGCAAGGGCTCAAGCACGAAGGCATCCTGCCTGGCGGCTTGAACGTGCGTCGTCGCGCGGCCAAGTTGCACCGTAGCCTGCTTGAGTTGGGCAAGCCGAATGTGATCGGCTCGACCTTGAGCGCCATGGAGTGGGTGAACCTGTTCGCCCTGGCGGTCAACGAAGAGAACGCCGCTGGCGGGCGCATGGTCACCGCACCTACCAATGGCGCGGCGGGGATTATTCCGGCGGTGCTGCATTACTTTATGAAATTCAGCGAGGACGTCACCGAGGCCAACGTGGTCGACTACCTGCTCAGCGCGGCGGCGGTGGGGATCCTGTGCAAGAAGAACGCGTCGATCTCCGGTGCCGAAGTCGGCTGCCAGGGCGAGGTGGGTTCCGCATGCGCCATGGCGGCGGCCGGACTGGCCGAAATCCTCGGTGCCACCCCGGAGCAACTGTGCAACGCCGCCGAGATCGGCCTGGAGCACAACCTAGGCCTGACCTGCGACCCGGTCGGCGGGCTGGTGCAGGTGCCGTGCATCGAGCGCAATGCGATTGCGGCGGTGAAGGCGATCAATGCCGCCCAGATGGCGTTGCGGGGTGACGGCCAGCACTTTATCTCGCTGGACCGGGTGATCCGCACCATGCGCGATACCGGGGCGGATATGCATGACAAATACAAGGAAACATCGCGGGGTGGGTTGGCGGTCAGCGCGGTAGAGTGCTGAAACCGAGTCGTCTTCATTCGCGAGCAAGTCGAATCGTCGCACCGCCGCTCCCACAGTTGACTGCATATATCCTGAGGAAACACAGTCGAATGTGGGAGCGGGCTTGCTCGCGAAAGCGATAGTCCAGGCAACACTGCTCACAAAGTGATCACCCTGAGCCAAAACCGCCACCTTTTAGCGCGTCGCAAACAGATAAGTAGCTTGCGAACGATTTCCCGCCTGACCTCCCGTCCCCCGCGCCTGCGGTGACAGACTTTTCCCACCCCCTCAAAGCCCCTTCCCACAAGTGCTACCGATCTGCTCACACCTCTCGGGCAGGCCCGTTCCTACGGACAATTCCGGCCATATCCCTACCTCCGGCGCGGGCTTGTTTAGACACGTCAGGAGGTCGTTTTTAGGATTTATTGGATGGCCATTCAAATTCAGGCACGGCATTTGCTCTATCAATTCAAAGCCTCTCGCCTTGCTGTAGCGAGAGCGCAATAACAAGAGCCTCGCCTGAGGCCATCACCCGCTTTGTGTGAGGAGATACTGCGATGACGTCGTCCAACGCCGGGGCCCAACCCCAGAACCGTGCGCCTCAATCCATCGGCTTTTTGCTGCTGGACAATTTCACGCTGATTTCCCTGGCGTCGGCAGTCGAACCGCTGCGCATGGCCAACCAGCTTTCCGGCCGCGAGCTGTATCGTTGGACGACCCTAAGCGTCGACGGCAACCAGGTGTGGGCCAGCGACGGCCTGCAAATCACTCCCGATGCGGCCATGCAAAAAGCCCCGGCCCTGGACACGGTGATCGTGTGCGGCGGCGTGGGTATCCAGCGTACCGTGACCCGCGAGCATGTGTCCTGGCTGCAAAGCCAGGCGCGCCAGTCACGCCGCCTGGGTGCGGTGTGCACCGGCAGTTGGGCCCTGGCCTGCGCCGGTCTGCTCGATGGCTTTGATTGCAGCGTGCACTGGGAATGCCTGGCCTCGATGCAGGAAGCCTTCCCCCGCGTGGCCATGAGCACACGCCTGTTCACCCTCGACCGCAACCGCTTCACCAGTTCCGGCGGCACCGCGCCGCTGGACATGATGCTGCACTTGATCAGCCGCGATCACGGCCGTGAACTGTCGGCCGCTATCTCCGAAATGTTTGTGTACGAACGCATCCGCAACGAACAGGACCACCAGCGTGTGCCGCTCAAGCATATGCTGGGCACCAACCAGCCGAAGCTGCAGGAAATCGTCGCGCTGATGGAAGCCAACCTGGAAGAGCCGATCGACCTGGATGAGCTGGCGGTGTATGTCGCCGTGTCCCGCCGCCAGTTGGAGCGCTTGTTCCAGAAATACCTGCACTGCTCGCCGTCGCGCTACTACCTCAAGCTGCGCCTGATCCGCGCGCGGCAGTTGCTCAAGCAAACGCCGATGTCGATCATCGAAGTGGCGTCGGTGTGTGGCTTCGTGTCCACCCCGCACTTTTCCAAGTGCTACCGCGAATACTTCGGCATTCCGCCACGGGATGAGCGCGTTGGCTCCAATACCACGCAGCAGGTGGCGATGATGCCGATTCCGCAGGCGCTGGTGTTGTCACCGTTGTCGGGGCCGATGTCGGCGTTGAGCCAGGCGCGCAATGAGTCAACGTTCGCCAGCGTACGGCTCTAAATCCGACGCAGCTCACTGTAGGAGCGAGCTTGCTCGCGAAAACTCAAGACCACTGGGGGGGGTCAGATGCCCCCCGTTATCGTTGACGATTTCGCGAGCAAGCTCGCTCCTACAGGAATGGTGTTTGTCAGGCGCCGGAGTTCTGCTTGAACTGCATCAGGGCCGGCAACAACTGCTTATCGATCGCCTGCCTCACCGCCGGCAAAATCGTCGCGCTGCCGGTGTACATCTGCTCAACCATGCCCTTGAGCGCCTTGGCCCGCGCCGCGCTCAAGCCGCGCACTGCACACTCGCAAGCCTGTTCGGCGGTGGCGCCGCTGGAGACCTCGAAACCCAGTGAGCGCAACTGGCTAAGCAGGTCGTCCTGGTCAATCAAATCCGCGTGCATCATGACGTTTAATCCTGGTGAGTGGAGCGGGGTTTGACCTTGATTCTGGTAGTCGCCCAAACAGTCGGCAAGGGCAGAATGCGCCGATGCCTCGGATGGCTATGAACGTGTCGTTTTCGAGCCATTTGCTTACTGCAGTAACCGGCACACTGAACCCAGGCACACAGCTTGACGGTTTGGTCACCCTCGAGATGTACCGCCCACACAAGGCACTTGCGCCCCGATCCAGTCACGGCTGGTCGGGGCTTTTTTGTTTTGGGTATTCCATTAAGGGGTTTGATGGGCATGGGATGGCTACCATTATTGTTTGGCATTAGCATTGCCACAGTTCAAACGCACACAATGCCTATAAGCGGTTTACACTCCGGGACTTGTACTCGCCCTGTTGGCGCTTAACTCAGCCCAGGCTTTCAGGCAAATCAGAAGGTAATGCAATGCTAAAGCTCTTGTCTCTCAAAGGTGTCGGCCCTGCTGAAAAGTTTGGCCCGGTTGAGTTCGCACCTCGCCTCAATTTCATCACGGGTGACAACGGTCTCGGTAAAAGCTTCCTGCTGGATGCTGCCTGGTGGGCGCTGACCCGGACATGGGCGCGTGGGTCAGAGGCTATTCCTAGAGAGTCGTCGAGTTCGGCCAGTATTGAGTTTGCGTTTAGTAAGGTTACGGCTGGGGACAAAGCCGGTGAGGTTCAGTTCAAGGACGGTGTATGGCGCCAGCCGAAGGCTCGTCCATCTATCCCCGGCATCGTTATTTATGCGGGAGTCGATGGTAGTTTTTCTGCTTGGGATCCCGCGCGTAACTATTGGACTGATCAACAGGCGGGAACTGAAGAGAAAATCCGGGCCTTTAACTTTTCTCCTGATGAGGTATGGAAAGGCGCTGTGTCCGAAAAGGGCACCAATATCTGCAATGGCTTGATTCATGATTGGGTGCGATGGCAGCGGACCACAGGTGACTCCTCTTTCAAGGAGTTGACGGTGGCACTGGATGCACTGTCTCCGTCGGGTATCGAGAAGCTATCGCCGGGGGAACCTTGTCATATTGGACCTCTGGATGAGACCGAATACCCGACATTGCGAATGTCTTATGGCCTTGACGTCCCGCTGGTTCATGCTTCTGCAGGTATGCGTCGAATTGCTGCATTGGCCTACATGATTGTTTGGACCTGGAACGGCCATAAACGAGCATGCAAGCAGCGAAAAGTTAACCCCGCCAAAGAGATCATCTTTCTAATCGACGAAGTCGAGTGCCATTTGCATCCTCAATGGCAGCGTCGAATCGTCCCTGCATTGCTGAAAGTGGTAGAGGAGATGACGCAAGAGAAGGTGGCCGTACAACTGATTGTGGCCACTCACTCCCCATTGGTCTTGGCTTCTGCCGAGCCTGAGTTTATTGAAGAAAAAGATGCGGTTTTCAACATCCATTTGGAAGACGGACAGGCCAAGGTCACTAAGGAAGTGTGGTCCAAGCAGGGCGATGTGGTGAATTGGTTGGTGTCGGATGTTTTTGGTTTGCAGCAGGCGCGCTCAGTCGCCGCAGAGGAAGCTATCGAGGCCGCCGAAGCTTGGATGCGTGATGATAAGGACGGGTTGCCAGAACACTTGGCAACGCAATCAGCTATTCATCAAGAGCTGGTTCGTGTGTTGCCTGGCCTTGATGACTTTTGGCCGCGTTGGATAGTGTCTCAAGGAAAACCTGAAAAAACGTCCGAAGGGAAAAAGTAATGACGCCGGTTTTGAATCCTATTCCTGAGCCTGAAAAGTTTGACGAAAAGTGTCGAAAGCCAGGCGAGGTCTGGTTGAAGGAAAATCCGACAGCCGAGCGGCCGAGAGACTTGTGGTCTCCTTTCAGGCATGCGCTCGCTGATGGATTTGATGATCGATGTGGCTATGCTGCGATGTATATTCCCAGCGGTACAGTCGATCACGGCGTCAGTTTCAACGAAGACTCATCCCTCGCCTATGAGTGGTCGAACTACCGATTTATTGATGGATGGATCAACAGTTCTAAAAGTAAGCAGGTGGCTGCTGATTTATTGGACCCCTTCGAAGTTCAGGAGGGGTGGTTTGAGATCAGTTTGCCCTCTCTCCAACTCGTCCTGACTGACGCGGTACCTGAGACGTTTAAAGAACGAGCCGAAAACACCCTCAAAAAGCTACCGCTCAGGGATGATGAACGAATACTAAGGCCTCGACGCAAATGGCTGAGCCTTTACGAGAAGAACAAAGATATAGATATGCTCCGTGAAATGGCTCCCCTCATTGCTGCCGCAGTAGAAAAGAAACAGGCTCTGGAAGCGGCTGATTTGCCAGCGCCGGAACATCAGTAAACGATCTCGGTAATTCTTACCTTTGCGCTGAAGCACCAGGGTTCGCGATAGCAATTGATCCCTGTCGATGTAGCGCCACTAGCGGTTTACAGGTTGTGTCTTCTTATTTTTTTGGCGGCAACCCAATCACTCGGCCAAGGAGTGCAGGGCGGAGCAGGTCAAACTGCTGCGCGTTAAGGGCGATGATTTTTTCCATAGTAGCCTCGCTGAACGGCGCCGAACGCGGCCCGGCGAGGTCGACGTGCAGCAACATCTGTTCGTTGCCGGCCAATGCCTTTTCATCACCGACTAGATGCAGGCTGTGATAAAGGTGCAGGCGCTTGGCATCAAAAGCAATCAGTTGGGTGTGCACCTCGACGTCGGCACCGAGCTTCACTTCGTGCAGGTAGTTCAGGTGCAGTTCCAGGGTGAACAGTGAATGGCCGCTGGCTTCGCGGTTTTCGCTGTCCAGGCCAAGCCTGTCCATCAGCGCATCGGTGGCGTAGCTGAAGATCAACAGGTAGAACGCATCGCGCAGATGGCCGTTGTAGTCGACCCAGTCGGGTTGGATGCTCGTTGTATAGGTCGTCAGTGCAGGCATGACTTGGATTCCTGGAATACTCGGTCAACTGTGGGAGCTGGCTTGCCTGCGATGGCGATGCAGGATTCACCACCGCTATCGCAGGCAAGCCAGCTCCCACAGGGTTATTCGGCGAAGCTCATGCCGTGTTTGGCTTTAGTCACCTTCACAGCCTCAAGCACCGCCAGCAAGCAATCATCACGATAGCGCTCCAGCGCCGAAATGCTGTGCTTGCCCAGTTGATCGCTTGTCCCCTCCACCACATCATCAATCAACTTGTCGGTCAGCTCCGGTGCTGGCAAATAGGTCCACGGCAGCTGCAGCGCGGGGCCGAACTGGGCCATGAAATGTCGCATTCCGGCATCGCCCCCTGCCAGGGTGTAGGTCAGGAAGGTGCCCATGAACGACCATCGCAGGCCTGCGCCGAAGCGGATGGCATCATCGATTTCACCGGTGGTCGCCACGCCGTCATTCACCAGATGCAGCGCCTCACGCCACAGCGCTTCCAGCAGGCGGTCGGCGATAAAACCCGGCACTTCCTTGCGCACATGCAGCGGGCGCATGCCCAAGGATTGATACACCTTGATCGCCGCCTGGATCGCCTCCGGCGCGGTGTTTTTACCGCCGACTACTTCCACCAGCGGCAACAGGTAAACCGGGTTGAATGGGTGACCGACCACGCAGCGTTCCGGGTGGGTCGAGCCCTCATAGAATTCGCTTGGCAGCAGGCCCGAGGTACTCGAGCCAATCAGCGCATTGGGCTTGGCTGCGGCGCTGATTTTGCTGTGCAGTTCCAGTTTCAGCTCCAGGCGTTCCGGGGCGCTTTCCTGGATGAAGTCGGCGTCCTTCACACATTCCTCAATGGTTGCGACAAAGCGCAAGCGGTCCTGTGAGGCGCCCGTTGCAAGGCCCTGTTTCTCCAGGGCGCCCCAGGCATTGGCGACGCGTTTGCGCAGCGCGGCTTCGGCGCCAGGCGCCGGGTCCCAGGCGACCACATCCAGGCCATGGGCCAGGGCACGGGACACCCAGCCACTGCCGATGACACCGCTGCCAAGGGCGGCGAAGGTTTTGATTTCGGTGATAAAGCTCATTGGCGACGATCCTGAATAATGTGATGAACCCCTGTGCGAGCAAGCCCGCTCCCACAGTTTTGATCCGGTTTCGGCAGTGGGTCAGCCGCGCTTGGTCAGGCCCATCTTGATTCGGCCTTCCGCCGGGGTCATGACCCGCGCACCCAATCGGCTGAGGATTTCACTGGCGCGCTCCACCAGTTGGCCGTTGGTCGCCAGCACACCCTTGTCCAGCCACAGGTTGTCTTCCAGGCCAACCCGCACGTTGCCGCCCAGCAGCACGGCTTGCGCCGCCATCGGCATTTGCATGCGGCCGATGCCGAAGCCGGCCCACACAGCGCCGGCGGGCAGGTTGTCGACCATGGCTTTCATGGTGGTGGTGTCGGCCGGCGCCCCCCAGGGGATGCCCAGGCACAGTTGGAACAGCGGGTCGTCCAGCAGGCCTTCCTTGATCATCTGCTTGGCGAACCACAGGTGGCCGGTGTCGAAAATTTCCAGCTCGGCCTTTACGCCCAACTCCTGGATGCGCTTGGCGCCAGCCCGCAGTTGCGCGGGGGTGGACACGTAAATGGTGTCGCCATCGCCGAAGTTCAGCGTGCCGCAATCCAGGGTGCAGATTTCCGGCAACAGCTCTTCCACGTGGGCCAGGCGGGTCAACGGGCCGACCAGATCGGTGTTGGGACCGAAGGCCATCGGGTTCTCGCCGCCACCGATCTCCAGGTCGCCGCCCATGCCGGCGGTCAGGTTGACGATGATGTCGATGTCCGCTTCGCGGATGCGCTCCATCACCTCGCGGTACAGCGCCACGTCGCGGCTGAACTTGCCGGTTTCGGGGTCACGCACATGGCAATGCACCACCGTGGCGCCGGCCTTGGCGGCTTCCACTGCGGCGGCGGCGATTTGTTTGGGAGTGACCGGCACGTGCGGGCTTCGGCTGGTCGTGTCGCCAGCACCGGTGAGTGCGCAGGTGATGATGACGTCGTGGTTCATGGGGCGGTTCCTTACGGGCATGATTCAAGGGCGTGGTGATGCCGTTCGCAGCCGGTCGGGGCTGCGAAGCGGTGATTTAAATAAGGTTATTTGCTGGTCAGTTGGATATTTGCCGCAGCCGGCTTGCCGTCGAAGGTGGTCATACCGTCCAGCCAGCGAGCCTGGTCTTGGGGGTGATCCTTGAGCCACTGCTTGGCCGACTCGATAGGATCCTTGTGATCCAGCAAGGGCTGCATCATTCGGCTCTCGTCGGCGGCGGTGAAGGTGAGATTGGTCAGCAATTTGTGCACGTTGGGGCATTGTGCTGCGTAGGTCGGCGCGGTGACTGTCCACACGGTCGCCTTGCCCTCGTTCGGGCCCAGGGCGTCTTCGCTGCCGGTGAGGTAGGTCATGGCGACGTTGACGTTCATCGGGTGCGGCGCCCAGCCGAAGAACACCACCGGCTCCTTGCGCCGAACCGCACGGTCGACCGCGGAGAGCATGGCGGCTTCACTGGACTCCACCAGCTGGAATTTGCCCAGGCCGAACTGGTTCTTGGCGATCATCGCCTTGATCTGGGTGTTGGCGCCCGAGCCTGGCTCGATGCCGTAGATTTTACCTCCCAGTTCTTTTTCGAATTTGGCGATATCCGCGAAGGTTTTCAGGCCCTTGTCCGCCAGGTAAGTCGGCACGGCGAGGGTGGCGCGGGCGTCTTCCAGGCTGGGTTTGTCGAGGACTTTGACTTGCTTGGCGTCGACGAACGGCGTGATGGTCTGGGTCATCAGCGGGTTCCAGTAGCCCAGGAACAGGTCCAGGCGCTGGTCACGAATGCCGGCAAAGATGATTTGCTGGGATGCGCTGGTCTGTTTGGTCTTGTAGCCGATGCCGTCGAGCAGCACCTGGGCCATGGCACTGGTGGCGATGACGTCGGTCCAGTTCACCACACCCAGGCGTACGTTCTGGCATGAAGCGGCATCCGCTGCCATGACGTGGGTGCTCAAAATAGCGCTGATGCTGAGTGCAAGCACGCTGCGGCTGATCAGTCGGTTCATGGTGGATCCCTCGGCAGGTCGTTATTGTGGGGTCCGGCGTCTTTGTGCGCCGTGGGATCACGTTACGCAGCTTGGGGGGCGGTAAAGCGCACGGCGGCGACCCACTCTTGCACTGCAGCGACCAGCCCTCTTGAATCCGCCCGAGAACGGGAGTATCACAGTGCCACGCTGGCCGTCCGACGAGAGCGCCACCATGTCCCAGGATTACTATTTCTTGCTGATGCCGGGGTTCTCGGCCATCGGCTTTATCTCCGCGCTGGAGCCGCTGCGGGTGGCCAACCGGTTTCGCGGCGAGCTGTACCGCTGGCATGTCTTGAGCGCCGATGGCGGCGCGGTGCTGGCGAGCAATGGCATGTCGGTCAACGCCGACGCCGCGCTGGAACCGCTGAAAAAGGGCGCGACGCTGATGGTGGTCGCCGGCTTCGAACCGCTGCAGTTCGTCACCCCCGCGCTGGAACACTGGCTGCGCCGCCTCGACCACGACGGCGTGACCCTCGGCGCCATCGACACCGGCGCCTGCGTGCTGGCTGAGGCGGGGCTGCTCGACGGCCACCGCCTGACCCTGCACTGGGAAGCCATCGATGCCTTCAAGGAGTCGTATCCGCACCTGAGCGTGACCCAGGAACTGTTCGAGATCGACCGCCGCCGCATCACCTGCGCCGGCGGCACCGCCTCCATCGACCTGATGCTCGACCTCATCGCCCAGGCCCACGGTCCGGAGTTGGCGATCCAGGTCTCCGAACAGTTCGTGCTCGGCCGCATCCGCCCGCGCAAAGACCACCAGCGCATGCAGATCGCCACGCGCTACGGCATCAACAACAAGAAGCTGGTGCAAGTGATCGGCGAGATGGAGCAGCACACCGAGCCGCCGCTGAGCACATTGGCCCTGGCCGACGCGATCAAGGTGACGCGCCGCCAGCTGGAACGCCTGTTTCGGCTGCACCTGAACGACACCCCGAGCAACTTTTACCTGGGCCTGCGCCTGGAAAAAGCCCGGCAGTTATTGCGCCAGAGCGACCTGAGCGTGCTGGAAGTGAGCATCGCCTGCGGGTTTGAGTCGCCGTCGTATTTCACCAGGAGCTATCGAGCGCGGTTTGCGAAATGTCCGAGAGAGGATCGGCGACGGGAGGTGGTTTGATCGTTTTTTAGACAATTATAGTGCCGACTATAATTTATAGTCGTTTCCATAATTGGGTATAAATCTCAGTTTCACGGATTGGCGATTGCACGGTCACCGCAACGCTTCTGTGGAAATGCAGATCAAATGAGGGAGCTGGCTTGCCTGCGATTCTCCCAGTAGTGAGCGGGCTTGCCCCGCGCCGGGCTGCGAAGCGGCCCCAAACCCGGCACCTGCGTTCTACCTGAAGCTCGGCGATGCCTCTATAGGGGCGGCTTCGCCACCCAGCGCGGGGCAAGCCCGCTCACTACATGTGAGGTGGCTTATTTTTTCACCAGTGCCGAACACGCCGCCTTGAACGCCTCATGCTGATACTTGTTCAGCGTCGCTGGCAGGTCAAAGTTGTGCTTCTTGTTCTGCGCATTGATGGTCTGTGGCGATAGCAACGTCACCTCAACCCCTTCCAGCAACTGAAACACACCTTCAATCTTGAACGTGGTCGGGCCGCCGGCGAATTCGCCTTTCTTGCTGCGCTTCTTGATCGCGATACGGGTGATGGCGTTTGCCTGCACAAACGCCTTCACCTGAGCCGCGAAAGCTTTGACGTTGGCCGCTTCATCATCGTCTTCCAGGGCGATTTTCTTGGTGGACAGGGCGACGTGGGTCAGCACCTGGTTGTCCAGGGAAGCGACGGCGATGATGGCTTCGCTGCCTTTGATTTCGATGCCGCAGAGAGTCATGAATAGCCTGCTTCAGAAAGAAAGTGGCGGGGATTGTCGCTTATTCCTGCCCTAACGACTCCAAAAACTCCGACCGCTCATCACTCATTCGCGCCAGGCAGTCATTCTGCGCAATCGCGTAGGCCTTGGTGCCGTTCACTGCCGGGAAGGTGTCCACCGCGCAATCGGCGTCGCGCAGTTTTTCCCACTTCTGCTGGGCATCCTTCAGACGAGCGGTAATGTCCGCCAGTTTGGTCTTGTCGCTGCCATAGATCGAACCCATGCGTTCCAGCAGGCCCTGATAGTTGTCTTTTAACAACTGCTCAGCGGTGGTCTTGTTGTAAGAGGCGCATTCCAGGGTTTGCTTGTCGTTTTCGATGCCGTCGCACGGCGTGCTATCGGTGTCTTCGGCCGCGTGGGCGCCGGTTGCGATGAGTGCCAAAGCCAGGAAAATCGATTTCATTGCGCCGTCTCATATCAGGTGATGCGGGAATTCTGGCTCAAGCGTCAGACAAAGAACAGCCGCCAGTCAGACCTCTCTTAACAGCCTTTGTCGCGGATTGACGCTTTCGGCAATTCCCCTGTCGTTTTTGCACCCGGCTCTGTCGGCCCCTGGGCATATGCTGGCCCCAAAGCGCCGGCAGACGATTCGGCGCATGAATCGCCAAAATAAGGGGACGCCTGATGAGCCCAGCCGAGTTGCACGCCGACAGCATCGTTATCGACGGGCTGATTATTGCCAAGTGGAACCGCGACCTGTTCGAGGATATGCGCAAAGGTGGCCTTACCGCCGCCAACTGCACGGTGTCGGTGTGGGAAGGGTTCCAGGCCACCATCAACAATATCGTGGCCAGCCAGACCCTGATCCGCGAGAACAGCGACCTGGTGATCCCGGTGAAAACCACCGCGGACATCCGCAAGGCCAAGGAACAAGGCAAGACTGGCATCATCTTCGGTTTCCAGAACGCCCATGCTTTCGAAGACCAGCTCGGCTACGTCGAGATCTTCAAACAGCTCGGCGTTGGCGTGGTGCAGATGTGCTACAACACCCAGAACCTGGTGGGTACCGGCTGCTACGAGCGCGACGGCGGCCTGTCGGGCTTCGGGCGTGAGATCGTCGCCGAGATGAACCGTGTCGGCATCATGTGCGACCTGTCCCACGTGGGCTCCAAAACCAGCGAAGAAGTCATCCTCGAATCGAAAAAGCCGGTGTGCTACTCCCACTGCCTGCCGTCCGGGCTCAAGGAGCATCCGCGCAACAAGTCCGATGAAGAACTCAAGTTCATCGCCGACCACGGCGGTTTTGTCGGCGTGACCATGTTCGCGCCGTTCCTGGCCAAGGGCATCGACTCAACCATCGACGACTATGCCGAAGCCATTGAATACACCATGAACATCGTCGGCGAAGACGCCATTGGCATCGGTACCGATTTCACCCAGGGCCATGGCCAGGATTTCTTTGAAATGCTGACCCATGACAAGGGTTACGCGCGCCGCCTGACCAGCTTCGGCAAAATCATCAACCCGCTGGGCATCCGCACCGTGGGCGAGTTTCCCAACCTCACCGAAACCCTGCTCAAGCGCGGCCACCCTGAGCGTGTGGTGCGCAAGATCATGGGCGAAAACTGGGTCAACGTCTTGAAGGACGTCTGGGGCGAATAAGCCAGACACCCACCGGCACTACCACAACGAATTTTTCTGGAGTTAAGTTTCCATGGCCAAGATCGCCCCGCAATTGCCTATCGAAGTCGACAGCGAAACCGGTGTCTGGACCTCCGACGCCCTGCCGATGCTGTACGTGCCACGCCATTTCTTCGTCAACAACCACATGGGTATCGAAGAAGTGCTGGGCGCCGACGCCTACGCCGAGATCCTCTACAAGGCCGGCTACAAATCCGCCTGGCACTGGTGTGAAAAAGAAGCCGAATGCCACGGCCTGGAAGGCGTCGCGGTGTTCGAGCACTACATGAAGCGCCTGTCGCAACGCGGCTGGGGCCTGTTCAAGATCCAGGACATCGACCTCGACAAAGGCACCGCCAGCGTCAAGCTCGAGCACTCGGCGTTTGTCTATGTGTACGGCAAGGTCGGGCGCAAAGTGGACTACATGTTCACCGGCTGGTTTGCCGGCGCGATGGACCAGATCCTTCAAGCGCGTGGCAGCACCATTCGCACCGTCGCCGAACAAGTCTACGGAGGCTCCGAAGAGGGCCACGATGACGGCTTGTTCACCGTCAAGCCGTTGTAAGCCGAGGACCGTGCCATGGCTTTCGAAGCAATGTTTGCGCCGATCCAGATCGGCAAACTTACCATCCGCAACCGCGTGCTCAGTACCGCCCACGCCGAGGTGTATGCCACCGACGGCGGGATGACCACCGACCGCTATGTGAAGTACTACGAAGAGAAAGCCAAGGGCGGTATCGGCCTGGCGATCTGTGGCGGCTCCTCGGTGGTGGCCATCGACAGCCCGCAGGAGTGGTGGAGCTCGGTGAACCTGTCCACCGACCGCATCATCCCGCACTTCCAGAACCTGGCCGACGCCATGCATAAGCATGGCGCCAAGATCATGATCCAGATTACCCACATGGGCCGTCGCTCGCGCTGGGACGGTTTCAACTGGCCGACCCTGATGTCGCCCTCCGGCGTGCGTGAGCCGGTGCACCGCGCCACCTGCAAGACCATCGAGCCGGAAGAAATCTGGCGCGTGATCGGCAACTACGCCCAGGCCGCGCGCCGTGCCAAGGCCGGTGGCCTGGACGGCGTGGAACTGTCGGCCGTGCACCAGCACATGATCGACCAGTTCTGGAGCCCAAGGGTCAACAAGCGTACCGATGAATGGGGCGGCACCTTCGAAGGCCGCATGAAGTTCGGCCTGGAAGTGCTCAAGGCCGTGCGCGCCGAAGTGGGTGATGACTTCTGCGTAGGCATGCGCCTGTGCGGTGACGAGTTCCACCCGGACGGCCTGTCCCACGAGGACATGAAGCAGATCGCCAAGTATTACGACGACACCGGCATGCTCGATTTCATCGGTGTGGTGGGCTCGGGTTGCGATACGCACAACACCTTGGCCAACGTTATCCCGAACATGAGTTACCCGCCGGAGCCGTTCCTGCACCTGGCCGCCGGGATCAAGGAGGTAGTCAAGGTTCCGGTGCTGCACGCGCAGAACATCAAGGACCCGAACCAGGCCACGCGCATTCTGGAAGGCGGCTATGTGGACATGGTCGGCATGACCCGTGCGCACATCGCCGACCCGCACCTGATCGCCAAGATCAAGATGGGCCAGATCGACCAGATCAAACAGTGCGTCGGCGCCAACTATTGCATCGACCGCCAGTACCAAGGCCTGGATGTGCTGTGCATCCAGAACGCCGCGACGTCCCGTGAATACATGGGCGTGCCGCACATTATCGAGAAGTCCACCGGGCCCAAGCGCAAAGTCGTGGTGGTCGGTGCCGGCCCGGCGGGGATGGAAGCCGCACGCGTTGCCGCCGAACGCGGCCACGACGTGACCCTGTTCGAGAAGAAAGAATTTATCGGCGGGCAGATCACCACGGCCTCCAAAGCCCCGCAACGCGACCAGATCGCCGGGATCACGCGCTGGTTCCAGTTGGAACTGGCGCGCTTGAAAGTCGACCTGCGCCTGGGCGTTGCGGCCGACGCCGAGACCATTCTCGACCTGCGCCCGGACGTGGTGGTGCTGGCGGTGGGCGGCCATCCGTTCATCGAGCAGAACGAACACTGGGGCGCGGCCGAAGGTTTGGTGGTGAGCAGTTGGGATGTGCTCGACGGCAAGGTAGCACCGGGCAAGAACGTGCTGGTGTACGACACCATCTGCGAATTCACCGGCATGTCGGTGGCGGACTTCCTGGCGGACAAAGGCTGCCAGGTGGAAATCGTCACCGACGACATCAAGCCGGGCGTGGCCATCGGCGGTACGTCGTTCCCGACCTACTACCGCAGCATGTATCCCAAGGAAGTGATCATGACCGGCGACATGATGCTGGAAAAGGTCTACCGCGAAGGCGACAAGCTGGTGGCGGTGCTGGAGAACGAATACACCGGCGCCAAGGAAGAGCGGGTGGTGGACCAGGTGGTGGTGGAGAACGGCGTGCGTCCGGACGAAGAGATCTACTACGCCCTCAAGCCAGGCTCGCGCAACAAGGGCCAGATCGACGTCGAAGCGTTGTTCGCGATCAAGCCGCAGCCGTGCCTGAGCGAGACGGGTGATGGGTACTTGCTGTTCCGCATCGGCGACTGTGTGGCCCAGCGCAATACCCACGCTGCGATCTATGACGCCCTGCGCCTTTGCAAGGATTTTTGACGCACCTGATCGTTCCCACGCTCTGCGTGGTAATGCCGCCCTGGACGCTCCGCGTCCGCTCTTAAGATCGTGACGCAGAGCGTCACAGGATGCATTCCCACGCAGAGCGTGGGAACGATCATAGTGGGAGCTTCACCATGCTGAACACCCTTCTTCCCATCCTGCTGTTCGCCGCCCTGGGCCTTGCCGTCCTCGGCGCCCTGCGCCGGGCGAACATGTGGCGCCGTGGCCGCGCGTCGAAAGTCGACCTGCTCGGCGGCCTGCTGGCCATGCCCAAGCGCTACATGGTTGACCTGCACCATGTGGTCGCCCGCGACAAATACATCGCCAACACCCACGTCGCTACCGCGTTGGGCTTCGTGCTGTCGGCGCTGCTGGCGATCCTGGTGCATGGTTTCGGCCTGCAGAACCGTATCCTCGGCTACGCGCTGCTGCTGGCCTCGACATTGATGTTTGTCGGCGCCATCTTCATGTACCTGCGCCGTCGCAACCCGCCTTCGCGTCTGTCCAAAGGCCCGTGGATGCGCCTGCCGAAAAGCCTGATGGCGTTCTCGGTGAGTTTCTTCCTTGTCACACTGCCAGTGGCCGGGATACTGCCCGCCGACTTCGGTGGCTGGCTGCTCGCAGCACTATTGAGCGTGGGCGTGCTGTGGGGCGTGTGCGAAATGTTCTTCGGCATGACCTGGGGCGGCCCGATGAAGCACGCCTTTGCCGGGGCGTTGCACCTGGCTTGGCACCGCCGCGCCGAACGTTTCGGTGGCGGCCGTTCCACCGGTTTGAAGCCGCTGGACCTCAGCGACAAGACCGCGCCCCTGGGCGTGGAAAAACCCAAGGATTTCACCTGGAACCAATTGCTCGGCTTCGATGCCTGCGTGCAGTGCGGCAAGTGCGAAGCCGCCTGCCCGGCGTTCGCCGCCGGCCAGCCGCTGAACCCGAAAAAGCTGATCCAGGACATGGTGGTCGGCCTGGCCGGCGGCACCGATGCCAAATTCGCCGGCAGCCCGTACCCCGGCAAACCGATTGGCGAACACGGCGGCAACCCGCACCAGCCGATCGTCAACGGCCTGGTGGACGCCGAGACCCTGTGGTCCTGCACTACTTGCCGCGCCTGCGTGGAAGAGTGCCCGATGATGATCGAGCACGTCGATGCCATCGTCGACATGCGCCGCCACCTCACCCTGGAAAAAGGCGCCACCCCGAACAAGGGCGCCGAAGTCCTCGAAAACCTGATCGCCACCGACAACCCTGGCGGCTTCGCCCCGGGCGGTCGCCTGAACTGGGCGGCGGACCTGAACCTGCCGTTGCTCAGTGAAAAGGGCAACTGCGAAGTGCTGTTCTGGGTTGGCGACGGCGCCTTCGACATGCGCAACCAACGCACCCTGCGCGCGTTCGTCAAAGTGCTCAAAGCTGCAGGTGTGGACTTCGCCGTGCTCGGCCTGGAAGAGCGCGACAGCGGCGACGTGGCCCGGCGTCTGGGTGATGAAGCGACGTTCCAACTGCTCGCCTCGCGCAATATCCAGACGTTGGCCAAGTACAGCTTCAAGCGCATCGTCACCTGCGACCCGCATAGCTTCCATGTATTGAAAAACGAGTACGGCGCCTTCAACGGCAACTACTTTGTGCAGCACCACAGCACCTTCATGGCCGAGCTGATCGTCGACGGCGCGCTGAACCTGGGCCAGCACAAAGGCACCAGCGTGACCTATCACGACCCGTGCTACCTGGGCCGCTACAACGGTGAATACGAAGCGCCGCGCCAAGTGCTGCGCGCGTTGGGCATCGAGGTCAAGGAGATGCAGCGCTCGGGCTTCCGCTCACGCTGCTGCGGCGGCGGCGGCGGTGCGCCGATCACTGACATTCCCGGCAAGCAACGTATTCCGGACATGCGCATGGACGACATCCGCGAGACCGGCGCCGAGCTGGTGGCAGTGGGTTGCCCGCAGTGCACGGCGATGCTCGAAGGCGTGGTCGAACCGCGTCCGCTGATCAAGGACATCGCCGAGCTGGTGGCCGACGCGTTGCTGGAAGACGCCGCACCCGCCAAAGCTCCCCCTAAACGTGAACTTGCGCAGGTGCACATATGAGCGACATTATCCGCCGCGACCCACGGGCCGAATGGATCGCCCGTAACCGCCTGCACCCGTTGTACGCGGCGATGCAGCCGGTGCAACACAGTTGGATGGGGCCTAACGGCGTCATCCGCAAGAATGTGCATGGCATGGGGTTTCTCGGCCCCAACGGCATCAAGCGCATCGACCGCAGCGGCGCCCAACAGGGCGGCGCCGCCAAACGCACGGCGGCTGTGGAGGTGCAACTACCACTGCATCAGGTCCCGGCCCCGGCGTTCTACATCAATGTGGTACCGGATATGGTTGGCGGTCGCTTGAGCAGCCACGACCGCGACTTGCTCGGCCTGGCCCGGCAACTGGCCGGCAACGACGGCGCGGTGCTGGCCGTGGTGTTTGGTGACCACAAGGAAACGGCCTTTGCCACCGCCGGTGTTGATCGCCTGCTGGTGCTGGAAGGCCGCGAATTCGACGGTTATTCACCGGAGCAGCGCGTGCAGGGTTTGCGCGCTGTGGATAACCAGTTCAACCCGCGTCACTGGTTGCTGCCGGACAGCCGCAGCGGGGGCGGCGAACTGGGCCGGCGCTTTGCCGCCAGCCTCAAGGAACGCCCGGCCACACGGGTGTGGCAGATCAAAGGTAATGAGTGCATCGGCCGTGCCGGTGCCGGCCAGGAAGACCTGGCTCGACCCTTGGCGCGCCTGATCCTGGCCGGCGTCGAGTGCGCCGAGCCCGTCAGCGAGACACGGCATGAAGCGTTGCCGGTGGAGTTATCCACAGCCCTGGCGCGCAGCCTGCCGCGTATCGAAGACCTCGGCGCGGTGGCCGTGGACCCGGCGGCGATTCCGATGGCCGAGGCCGAATTCATCTTCTCGGGCGGCAATGGCGTGAAGGACTGGGCGCTTTTCCACCAGGCCGCCGCCGCCTTGGGCGCCACCGAAGGCGCCTCGCGGGTCGCCGTGGACGATGGCTTCATGGCACGTGATCGCCAAGTCGGCGCCAGCGGCACCTGGGTCACGGCGCGGGTGTACGTGGCGGTGGGCATTTCCGGGGCGATCCAGCACCTGCAGGGCATCGGTGCCTGCGACAAAGTGGTGGCGATCAACCTGGACCCTGGCTGCGACATGATCAAGCGTGCCGACCTGTCGGTGATCGGCGAAAGCGCCGCGATACTGCAAGCCTTGATCGACGCGGTCGAGGCCTACCGCAACGGCGCCAAGCGCGATGCGGCCTAAGGAGTTGGTCATGACGACAAATGTAATCAGCCTGGTGTCCATCGGCGCCCACCCCACCTCAGGGCGCCCGCGCCGTGCGGAGCAGGATGCGCGTGCGGTGGAGCTGGGCCTGCAATTGGCTGGGGATAAGTTGCAGGTGCTGCACGCCGGCAACATCGCCGAGCCGACCCTGCGCAGCTACCTGGGCATGGGCTTGCCACAGTTGCACGTGTTGGAACAACCGGCGGGCAGCGATGCATTGCCGGTACTCAGCGTGTACCTGCGCGACGCCGGCGCCCAGGTGGTGCTTGCCGGCAGCCAGGCCGAAACCGGTGAAGGTTCGGGCATGTTGCCGTTTCTGCTGGCCGAGCAATTGGGTTGGCCGCTGATTGTCGGGCTGGCGCAGGTGGAGTCCATCGACGCCGGCGTGGCTCATGTGCTGCAAGCGTTGCCACGCGGTCAACGGCGGCGCTTGAAGGTGCGTTTGCCGTTCCTTGCGACGGTGGATAACGCCGCGCCCAAACCGCGGCAAAGCGCCTACGGTCCGGCGCAGCGCGGTGAGCTGGCGGCCCATGAAGTCGAAATCGAACAGGACGAGTTATTCACAGGTGCCGTGCTGCAACCGGCCAAACCGCGTCCCAAGCGCCTCAAAGTGATCAAGGCCAAGAGCGGTGCTGATCGAATGAAAGCCGCGACGGCCAAGGCCAGTGGTGGTGGGGGGCAGGTGCTCAAGGGCGTGAGTGCGCAAGAGGGCGCGCAAGCCATCCTCAAATTGCTCATCGAAGAAGGTGTCGTACGCTGATCCCCCTGTGGGAATGGGCTTGCTCGCTCCCACCTTTGTTTTGCAGTGTTTGTAAGCTTACCCACAATCCCTGTTGACCCGTCTGTGGATAACCTGTTCGCGGTTGTCCACAACCCCTGTAAATCAAGCCCTGCAGCCTCCTGTACGAAAAACAACCAAGCTAACTGGCGGTTTTTCCTTGGGTTTTTCTCTACTTCTAAACATTTTTCCAGACAAACTTGCCCCCATACTCTGTTGGCGCTTCTGTGGATAAGGTGTTCGCTATTGGCTGCAGCCCATGTAAATAAAGGCTTTCGTGAGTTCGGTCAAAATTTGATCAATTCACGCTTTTGGCTGCGCGAAAGACGCTGAAAACCCCGGTTTATGACGGTTTTAGGTGGTTTTCCACAGCAGTGCCCAAGTTGCCCCCAAAGTCTGTTGGCGGTTCTGTGGATAAGGTGTTCACGTACCGCTACAGGCCACGTATAACGTGGCTCTCATGCGATTGGTTAATAAATGACCAAGTGTGGGCAGAAACCGCTGCCTTGAATAAGTCACGGATTTTCTTGATTTAATTTGGGAGGCGTAGCGCACTTGCCCACAATTGCTGTGGGTGGCTCTGTGGATAAGTTGTTGGGTAAAGGCTGGAGGGCAGGCAGATAATGGCCTGCGCGAGACTTGATCAAATATTGAGCAGTGTGAGGTTCAAATGTGGGAGCGGGCTTGCTCGCGAATACGGTGGATCAGTCAATATATCTGGTGACTGTCACTGCGCATTCGCGAGCAAGCCCGCTCCCACATTTTGATCTGTGGGGTGTCAGTTATTCGTGTGCGGCCACGCCTTTAAGGTATGGCGCCGGCGCCGCGCCGAGGTTGTTGAGCATGCGCTCGCTGTACCAGTCCACGAAGTTCACCACACCAAATTCATAGGTCTTGGAGTATGGCCCCGGCTGGTAAGCGGTGGAGTTGATGCCGCGCTGGTTCTCTTCGGCCAGGCGACGGTCCTGGTCGTTGGTGGCGTCCCACACTTGGCGCATGCGCTCCACGTCGTAGTCCACGCCTTCCACGGCATCCTTGTGCACGATCCACTTGGTGGTGACCATGGTTTCCTGGGCGCTGAGCGGCCACACGGTGAACACGATGATGTGGTCGCCCATGCAGTGGTTCCACGAGTGCGGCAGGTGCAGGATGCGCATCGAGCCCAGGTCCGGGTTCTTGATGCGGCCCATGAGTTTGGCGCAGCCCTGCTTGCCATCCAGGGTCATCGACACGGTGCCCTTGAGCAGCGGCATGCGCACGATGCGGTTACGCAGGCCGAAGCTGGCGTGGGCGTAAGGGATTTTCTCGGCATCCCAGGCGGCGGCCGAAGCGGCAACGTGGTCCTTGAACGCCTGGTCGGCGCGCGGGTCGGTGACGTCGTCCCATTCCAGCAGGGTTTTGAGCAGTTCCGGGTGCGAGGCGTTGCAGTGGTAGCACTCGCGGTTGTTTTCCAGCACCAGCTTCCAGTTGGCTTTCTCGAACAAGGTGGTCTGGATCGCCACCTTGGTGTTCTCCATGTCGTACGGTTCCATGTAGTGGTTGAGCGTCGACAGGAAGTCGTCGATGGCCGGCGGGTTCTCGGCCAGGCTGATGAAGATGTAGCCGCCGGCGGTCTTCACATTCACCGGCTTGAGGCCGTACTGCTTCATGTCGAAGTCGGCGCCCATCTCGGTGCCGGCGAACAGCAGGCGACCGTCCAGCTCGTAGGTCCACTGGTGATAGTGGCAAACCAGCTTGGCAACCTTGCCCTTGTCGCTGGTGCACAAGCGCGAGCCACGGTGGCGGCACACGTTGTGAAACGCATGCACCACGCCTTCGGCGCCACGGATCACGATGATCGGGTTCTTGCCCACTTGCAGGGTCAGGTAGTTGCCCTTGGTGGGGATCTCGCAGGTCATGCCGGCGATCAACCACTCTTTCTGGAAGATCTCCTGCATGTCGATATCAAACAGCCGCTCATCAGAGTAAAACGGCTGTGGCAGCGAAAAAGTGCGCTCGCGCTCGTGCAGCATCTGCGCGGTGGCCTTGCGTGCGGGTTCCAGCGGATCGCCCAAGCTTAAGGTTGCGGTGACGTCCATCGTGTGTGTCCTCATGGCCATTCTGTGTGGCCGGCGAATAGTGGCTGATCAGGTTTGCAGCAAGGCGTAAAGAAAGCGTCGTTGTTGGGAGCGAGTGTGGGCCCCGCGTTGCGTGGAACCTTATCCATGGGCGACATGGCCCAATCTGATCCCGACGCGCAAGCCCCTGTTATTGGGGGCTGGTCGCGGTAAGTATGTGAATGTCGCAGATAGGTAAGTGGACGGTTCTCGCGTTACGCAGAATCGCCACCATAAGGCCGACGTCGGCGGTGGAGAACAACATGTCCAATAGTTTCCTGAATCCGGTAACCACCCAGACCTGGGCCAATGGCCGGCACATCGTCCGTTGCGTCAAAGTCATCCAGGAAACCTGGGACGTGCGCACCTTCTGCTTCATGGCCGACCAGCCGATCCTGTTCTTCTTCAAGCCGGGGCAGTTCGTCACACTGGAGCTGGAAATCGAAGGCCAGCCGATCATGCGTTCCTACACCATTTCCAGCTCGCCGTCGGTGCCGTACAGCTTTTCGGTGACCATCAAGCGCGTGCCGGGCGGCCGTGTTTCCAACTGGCTGCATGACACGCTGCACGAAGGCCAGGAACTGGCGGTGCACGGGCCGGTCGGGCTGTTCAATGCCATCGACTTCCCAAGCCCCAAGGTGCTGTACCTGAGCGGCGGCGTCGGCATCACGCCGGTGATGTCCATGGCGCGCTGGTTCTACGACACCAACGCCAATGTCGACATGACGTTCGTTCACAGTGCCCGTTCACCCAAGGACATCATCTACCACCGCGAACTGGAGCACATGGCGTCGCGGATCGATAACTTCAGCCTGCACCTGATCTGCGAGAAACACGGCCTGGGCGAACCTTGGGCGGGTTATCGCGGCTATTTGAACCACAAGATGCTGGAACTGATGGTGCCGGACTTCCTGGAACGCGAAGTGTTCTGCTGCGGCCCCACGCCTTACATGAGCGCGGTGAAGCGCCTGCTCGAAGCCGCCGGTTTCGACATGGCGCGTTACCACGAGGAGTCCTTTGGCGCCACGCCACCGGAAGCCCGTGCGGATGCGGTGGAGCAAGCCGAACAAGCTGCCGACGCGCCGGAAGTCGACCTGGCCGACCTGCACCAGGTGGAATTCATCGCCTCGGGCAAAAGCATCCGCGTGGCCCCGGGCGAAACCGTGCATGCCGCGGCCGCCAAGCTGGGCTTGTTGATTCCCAAGGCCTGCGGCATGGGCATCTGCGGCACGTGCAAAGTGATGAAGCTGGGCGGCGAGGTCGAGATGGAGCACAACGGCGGGATTACCGAGGAAGACGAAGCCGAAGGCTACATCCTGTCGTGCTGCAGCGTGCCGAAGGGTGATGTGCGCATTGAGTTCTAACCCTCACTAATCGTTCCCACGCTCCGCGTGGTAACGCCTCCCGGGACGCTCTGCGTCCCGCTTGAGTGGTGGTGACGCAGAGCGTCACGGGCTGCATGCCCACGCAGAGCGTGGGCACGATCAGTAAGGGGGGCGGCGTAGATGATCGTTCCCACGCTCCGCGTGGTAACGCCTCCCGGGACGCTCTGCGTCCCGCTTGAGTGGTGGTGACGCAGAGCGTCACGGGCTGCATGCCCATGCAGAGCGTGGGCACGATCAGTAAGGGGGGCGGCGTAGATGATCGTTCCCACGCTCCGCGTGGTAACGCCTCCCGGGACGCTCCGCGTCCCGCTTGAGTGGTGGGGACGCGGAGCTTCCCGGTATGCATTCCCACGCGGAGCGTGGGAACGATCAGGGCACGATCTTCAGGACCAGCGTTGTATCTCGATTAATCCTTCCATTCCCGCATAGTTGCGAGCACTCGAGTACCGCCAGTGTTCCGCCAGATCCACGTAACCCCGTTTCACCGGGTTGTGGTGATTGTAATCGAGCTTCTGGCGCATCACGCTCTCGCTGTACACCAACTCTGCATGTGAGCCCTCCTGCCACAGTTGATAAACCCGATCTGTCTTGTGCGCGCGTTTGCTGAAACGCAGGCGTTCTAATGCCCGCTCGGCGCCTTTGCTCTGCAGGTCATCAATGATGCTGCGGGCGGTGAAGGATTTGAATTGGCTGACGCACTTGGCCAGGTCGGGAGCCTGAGCGACGAAATGCAAGTGGTTTTCAAGGATGACGTAACCATAAAGGTTTAAGTCTTTATGGCTTTGCTGATAGCGCCAGCAATCCAGCAGATGGCCGACGAGGTAGTCGCGGGTAAACAAAGGCAGCCACTCCATAACGGTGCATGTCAGGAAGTGCGGTTTTTCGGGTTCAGTGATGGTGTAGCGACTTCTGCCCATGCATTCATCCTTGAATTTTTTGGGGGGAGGGCTGGACGCGGAGCGTCTTGGGATGCATTCCCACGCAGAGCGTGGGAACGATCATGCACCGCATTCGCGAGCAAGCCCGCTCCCACAGTTTTGCCGGTTTACACCAGTGATGGTTGGGTGATTAAGGAATGGTCAAGTTAACGGTTACTGGGCGTAGATATGGACAACGAAGTGCTGACCTGATGCTGTCAATTCATAGGCTTTGTCGTAAATTTTCAGCGTCCTCGATGGCTCGCGAATGGTATCCCCGACTTTTGCGTACTTGCGGAACTCATCCCAGTCAATAACGGTGGTGCTGACAGTGCCGTCGCTTTGCAGGGTGTTGCCGTTGCTTTGGTATTCCATGGGGTTCGCTCTCTCTTCTGGATTTCCGTTTCCAGCCGATTGTTCGGCAGGTGGTTATCCCGAAAGGCGGCCTCTGCAGGGGCCTTTTCCTTCCGGGTTCCAAGAGGCTAGTCAATGAAAGCGTGGGGCGCTGCTGTCAGAAATATCAAATGACAGACTCGGCAATCCGCCAGTATTCGCCAGGTTCAGGCCTCCATCACTTTCCGAATATCCGCCGCCAATTCTCTTACACGCTCTTCCTCGGTATCCCACGCACACATGAAGCGCGCTCCGCCCTTGCCAATGAAGGTGTAGAAACGCCAGCCCTTGGCGGTCAGCGCCGCGATGGCCGGTTCCGAGAGTTGCAGGAACACGCCGTTGGCTTGTACCGGGAACATCAACTCGACGCCGGGAATATCCGCCACCAGGCTGCTCAACAGTTGCGCGCAGTGGTTGGCGTGGCGCGCGTGTTTGAGCCAGGCGTCGTTTTCCAGCAGGCCTACCCAGGGGGCGGAGAGGAAACGCATTTTCGACGCCAGTTGGCCGGCCTGTTTGCAGCGGTAGTCGAAGTCTTCGGCCAGCTTGTGGTTGAAGAACAGAATCGCTTCGCCCACCGCCATGCCGTTCTTGGTGCCGCCAAAGCACAACACGTCCACGCCGGCCTTCCAGGTCAGGTCGGCCGGCGAGCAGCCGAGGAACGCACAGGCGTTGGAGAAGCGCGCGCCGTCCATGTGCAGGTTCAGGCCCAGTTCCTTGCAGGTGGCGCTGATGGCGCGGATTTCTTGCGGGGTGTACACGCTGCCGACTTCAGTGGCCTGGGTGAGGGTGACCACGCGCGGCTTGGGGTAGTGGATGTCCTGGCGCTTGAGGGCGATCTCGCGGATCGACTCCGGGGTCAGCTTGCCGTTTTCGGTGCGGGCGGTGAGCAGCTTGGAACCGTTGGAGAAAAACTCCGGCGCGCCGCATTCATCGGTCTCGACGTGGGCGGTTTCCGAGCAAATCACGCTATGGTAGCTCTGGCACAAAGATGACAGGGCGAGGGAGTTGGCGGCGGTGCCATTGAAGGCGAAGAACACTTCGCAGTCGGTTTCGAACAGGTTGCGGAAACCGTCGGCGGCGCGATGGGTCCATTCATCATCGCCGTAGGCGCGCTGATGGCCCTGGTTGGCTTGTTCCATGGCGGCCCAGGCTTCCGGGCAGATGCCGGAATAGTTGTCACTGGCGAATTGTTGGCTCTTGTCGGTCATGGCCCATTCCTGTGGTCGATGTTGATGCGCACTGTAACCAAGATTGTCGCGGGTGCGCACGCCCTGTAAATGCAAAGTCACTGGGGAATTATGCACGGTACTGGAACGATGCCTGTCGGACATGTCCGTGATGGCGCTTTGGATCTGCTCAAGTGGCTGGCGCTGTTGAGTATGGTGCTGGATCACTTGCGTTATGTCGGCTTGAGCCTGGATGGGCTGTATGTGCCAGGACGCCTGGCGTTCCCGTGGTTTTGCCTGGCGATTGCGGCAAACCTGCAACGGGCTCCGAACGCCCCGGTGACCGGCCATTGGCGTTACCTGGGCTGGCTGCTGCTGTTCAGTGTGATCAGCGAAGTGCCGTACCGATGGTTTATCGACGACGCGGATACGTTGAGCGTGTTGCCGACATTGGCGTTGGGCTTGCTGATTGCCCGAGGCTGGCAGCACAGGGCACTGGTTGATCGAGGGTTGGCGCTGATTGCGCTGACGCTGGCGGCGGTGTTTTCCACGCAACTGATGTTCGGTTTCTTTGGTTCATTGCTGCCGTTGGCGATGCTGCTGGTATTTCGGCGGCCCTGGTATTTCAGCGTCGTACCGGGCGTGGTGTGCGTGGCCGCCAACCAATGGCAGGTCTTGCTCAACAGCGGTTCAGCGGTGGCGTTGATGGGCTTGACCGCATGCCTGATTGCGCCATGGGTTGGCCTGATGGTGTTGCGACAGGCGAAGAAAACCTCGCCACCTGCGATGCGCCGCTGGGCATATGCCTTGTATCCGTTACATTTCTTGCTGTTGCTGGTGGTTCGGCAGGCGCTTGCCTGACGGCCAGTACCTACTTGTTGTGCTCGTGTTCGTCCAGCCAGCGAGGCGCGAACGGGTGGGCGGTATAGAGGTCGCGCATTTTCTGCACATCCTGTTCGAACCAGTCCTGTATCCATTGCCGATAGTGCACTGCGATAGCGCCGCCATTCACGGGGGCGGCGGCCTCGTCGGCGATGCACTGTGCGGCCATCATTCCAGACATCAGGGCCTTGAGCACGCCATGGGAAGCGCCTGGGTCCACCACGGTGGCGGCATCTCCGATGATGAAATAGCCGTTTCCGGCCGATTGGTTGCAGGCTCTCCAGGTGACGTCCGCGCCGTGTATGTTTCCCGCGCAGGCCAATGCTGCAACCGCGTGGGGAGCGGCAGAAGCCTTGCACACCTGGTCGTGGGCAAAGTACAGCCGCGTCCAGGTGTACAACTGCTGGCCGATATGGGCCGTCCAGTACCAGCCCGATCTATCCGCGAAGATACCCAGAGCACTTTCCTCGACATCCCCCCGCTTATAGCCATAGAGCGCGGTAAGGCCGGGGGAGCAGCGCCGCGTTGGCAGGCGCAGTTGGCGTGCCAACCAGCCATGCGCCCCGCTGGCGTCGACCAGGTGCCTGCACAGCAGCTGCTCGGTCTGGGTCTGGATGCCAACGACACGGCCTTTCTCCACCAGCACTTTTTTGGCCTCGCAGGGGTGCAGGGCGTGTACACCCGATGCGATGGCCTGCTTGAGTAAAAGCCCGTCAAGCGTTGCGCGCGGAATTTGAAACCCATGCCAAGCGCCACTGGCATCGTTTCCGAACGGTACGAAAGTGCGCTGTCTGTCCCACGTCACCCAACTTCCCGCCGGCCGGATAAACCCTGCGCTCAACACATGCTCAATGATGCCCAGTTTTTGAAAGAGGGGTTCTACGCCTGGATGTAATGTTTCGCCTGGGCGATGGCGTGGAAAAAAAAGGCGCTCGACAATGGCCACTTTCAGGCCACGCTGAGCGCACGAAATAGCAGCCGAACAGCCCGCTGGCCCGGCGCCGATAACAATAACGTCATAGTTATTCATCAGGACTGACTTGAACCCTGTTTAAACGCGCTGCCAAGGCTGTTCGCCTTGCTTGCGAAAAATGAAGTCTGGCCAGACCAGATACGTGGAAGTGTCTATAACTTTGATATGAACCTGGTCGAATTGGGGGGATTCAGCCGGCTCATAACGAATGAGTTCAAATCGGTAACCCAATCCGGACGGTGGGTTGAATAAGTGCTCATTCGTCGCGACGGTTTCCAGCTCGGCAGGTAGGGCGACCTGGAAGGAGTCGATAAACCAGTCCACAAAGGCATCACCGAGTGACAGTTTGACGCGTCGGAATGCGTCAAGCCGGGCTTGGTACTCCTGAGAGTCGACTTTGCCTGTCAGTGCCAGCGAGAACTTCCCTGCCAGCGCGTTCTCGGTGTAGTCGGCGTAGACAAACGCCTGATAAGCGTTATGTGTGTGGCCGTCAACGGCATAGGTTCGGGGTGGGGGCACGCCATCCCAGGGCGTACTGCCGTTTTTGCCGATCTCCTTATCTAGCATCGGCTTGATGGTCGGGCCGGCACCGCCGTCCGGCTCAAAGGATTGGGCCGAATCGGGCGCAACGGCCGGCCAGAATGAACTGAGGGCAGCACACAGCTTGGCATCTTCGGGGAAAGGGCTGCCCAGCCTGTAGGCGGCCAGATGTTCTACGTTGCCCCACGGGGTTTCGTAGTCCACCACGCCGACATCCCAGCCCGGTGCGAAATCGCCCGACGCCGCATCCGGAAGGTGAGAGGCGCGTCTGGCATGAGCAACTTTGGGCATGGCCCCGGCAAGGGCAGTGCAGGCGCCCTGCTGGGCAACAACGGCAGTGATGCCGACATCGGCGTAGGTAAAGTGCTTGGGGAACGATTGGAAATTAGCGGGGTGTCGTGAGTCGCACAGGCACTGAGGAGGCGTATGAAATACCGGCATTTGCCGATCCTCAGGCAGGCTCTCGAGCCATTCATTCAGGTGGCGTTGATTGCACAACGGGTAGAAGTCGGGCGCACAAATCAGTGAATACGCGCTCACCCGCTGCGGCAGGAAAATATCCAACGCGGCGCATTCGGCGCCAATCCAGCCGTCGGCGGTAAAGTCCAGGTAGTGCAGCGCTTTGAAGCCACCCTGCATCAGTTCGTCGAGCATGTCCGGCCGCTGATTGAGGTTGACGATGTTTCCCGCGTCATCGACTTGATGTCGAATATGCACATATTCTGGCGCGTCCGATGCCAGCTTCAGGCTGGATTCCAGCAGGCTTGGTTTTTTCGGCACATTGAACGACAGTGGAGCGCCTTGATAGTGCGCCACTTCAACCAGGCTGCTGCGCGCGGTAGCTGCCATTAACCCTGGGCCGAACGCGTGTTCGGGTAGCCAGTCACCGAGGCCATCGGTGATGACGAAGGGCGGTTGGCTGATATCCGGCTCTTCCCAGCCCGAACCCTCGCCCAGCTCCATGTGTATACGGCGAAGCTTCTCGTTTTTGTGCTGTGCCTGAAGTTGCACGTCGAGTGTCAGGCCGGCGATGCACTCGTTGCCGTTGAACAACTTGTGCAGGGGGACCCAGAAATCATGGCCTGCATCTTTCTTGTTAAAACGCATAGGGCCAAAGCTTGCACTGTCGCCCTTACGCTGTACCGCGATATAGGCACTGTACCGGGCCGGCAGGACGCGAATAGCGTGGGCGTGGTCCTCGACGAAAGGTAGGAAGCCCCTGCTTTTGGCATCGTACAAGGGCGCGGTGGTGCCCACGCGCGCGATACCGGTTCGCGAAAAGCACAAATCGGCCTGCACCTTGTGCACGGTGTCCGGTGCCGGGCGGTATTCCACAGCAAACACCACCACCGCTAGCGCGCCGCCATTGGCGCGCTCTTTCAATTGTTGAAGGCTCGGAGGTTGGCAGCCGTACACGTAGTTCATGAGGGTTTCCAGCTCTGCCGGGCTGGGATAAGCCTGGAGCGGGTTGTGCTGGGCATCCACGGTGACGTTGGCGTGGGCGAATGCGTGATACAGCAGGCTTTGTGCCGGTTTGCCGGGTTCAATGCCGCGTGTTCCGGCCAGGGCGAAGTCTTCAAACCCTGGGAGCGTTCGGTCCGCATGAATAATGTTGCGCAGTTCGCCTTCAAGGTCAGGCGCAAGAATGTCGATGCCATGGTGAAGCAATAAGTCGTGCCAACCGGCCGGGGCTAAACGTGTGCAGATATTTTTTACTTGCTCTATTAACGCCATGCTTAAACTCCTGATATTTCAAAGTAAGTCTCAAGCGGGATGCAAAGTGTCGAGCAGATGCACTGCCCGTTTGATCATTAAGTGACAGTTTTTCACGGCGTTGCAAAAAGAGTTTTGTAATGGCGTATTTGGATGTGGCTTTTAAATTTTTATTTTGCATGAGTGTATGTATTTGCTTGTGGGATATATCCCGCTTAGTTCAGGTTAAATAAACATTTGGGTGGGTTTTATTCCTGGCGGGCCTTTCTCATCTTTGCGCGCTTTGCTGTCAGCCCGACGGCAGCCTGCTCCCGATAAATCGCATCTGCGTCAGGGCATGTCGTAAACGCACCTTTGCGTGGCGTGCGCAGGCATTTGGCCCGCACGCGCCAGCCCTACCATCGCATCAAAGGGCCCTGCACGGGCCTCAACAATACGAAAGGCTGGGAGAGACGCGATGTTCAGCAAACAAGATCAGATCCAGGGTTACGACGATGCACTGTTGGCGGCCATGAACGCCGAGGAGCAACGTCAGGAAGATCACATCGAACTGATCGCGTCCGAGAACTACACCAGCAAACGCGTGATGCAGGCGCAAGGCAGCGGCCTCACCAACAAATACGCCGAAGGCTACCCGGGCAAGCGCTACTACGGTGGCTGCGAGCACGTAGACAAGGTCGAGGCACTGGCCATCGAGCGCGCCAAGCAGCTGTTCGGCGCCGATTACGCCAACGTGCAACCGCACTCTGGTTCGTCCGCCAACAGCGCGGTGTACCTGGCGCTGATCAATGCCGGCGACACCATCCTGGGCATGAGCCTGGCCCACGGCGGCCACCTGACCCACGGCGCCAAAGTGTCGTCCTCGGGCAAGCTGTACAACGCCGTACAGTACGGCATCAACACCGACACCGGCCTGATCGACTACGACGAAGTCGAACGCCTAGCCGTGGAGCACCAGCCGAAGATGGTCGTGGCCGGCTTCTCCGCTTATTCCAAAACCCTGGACTTCCCGCGTTTTCGCGCGATCGCCGATAAGGTTGGCGCGCTGCTGTTCGTCGACATGGCCCACGTCGCCGGCCTGGTCGCCGCCGGCCTGTACCCGAACCCACTGCCTTACGCCGACGTGGTCACCACCACCACCCACAAGACCCTGCGCGGTCCGCGTGGCGGCCTGATCCTGGCCAAGGCCAACGAAGCGATTGAGAAAAAACTCAACGCCGCCGTGTTCCCCGGTGCCCAGGGCGGCCCGCTGATGCACGTCATCGCCGGCAAGGCCGTGTGCTTCAAGGAAGCCCAGGAGCCGGGCTTCAAGGTCTACCAACAGCAGGTGATCGACAACGCCCAGGCCATGGCCGAGGTGTTTATCAAACGCGGCTACGATGTAGTGTCCGGCGGCACCGATAACCACCTGTTCCTGGTCAGCCTGATCCGTCAGGGCCTCACCGGCAAGGACGCGGACGCCGCCCTGGGCCGTGCCCACATCACCGTCAACAAGAACGCGGTGCCGAATGACCCGCAGTCGCCGTTCGTGACCTCGGGCCTGCGCATCGGCACCCCGGCGGTCACCACGCGTGGTTTCAAAGTGCCGCAGTGCGTTGAGTTGGCTGGCTGGATCTGCGACATCCTCGACAACCTCGGCGACGCCGACGTCGAGGCCAACGTGGCCAAGCACGTGTCTGCCTTGTGCGCTGATTTCCCGGTTTATCGCTGAGCGCGGTTTTGGAGTAATGACTATGCAACGCTACTCAGGCTTCGGCCTATTCAAGCACTCCCTCAGCCACCACGAAAACTGGCAGAAGATGTGGCGCACGCCCACCCCAAAAAAGGTCTACGACGTGGTCATCGTCGGCGGCGGCGGGCATGGTCTGGCAACCGCTTACTACCTGGCCAAGGAGCACGGCATCACCAACGTGGCCGTGGTCGAAAAGGGCTGGTTGGGCGGCGGTAACACCGCACGCAACACCACCATCGTGCGTTCCAACTACCTGTGGGACGAGTCGGCGCACCTGTATGAACACGCGATGAAACTCTGGGAAGGCCTGTCCCAGGACCTGAACTACAACGTGATGTTCTCCCAGCGCGGCGTGTATAACCTGTGCCACACCCTACAGGACATCCGGGATTCCGAGCGTCGCGTCAGCGCCAACCGTCTCAACGGCGTGGACGGCGAGTTGCTCAACGCCAAGCAGGTGGCCGACGAGATCCCGTACCTCGACTGCTCGAAAAACACCCGCTACCCGGTACTCGGCGCCACCGTGCAACGGCGCGGCGGCGTGGCCCGTCACGATGCCGTGGCCTGGGGCTTTGCCCGCGCCGCTGACGCACTCGGCGTGGACTTGATCCAGCAGACCGAAGTGATCGGTTTCCGCAAGGAAAACGGTGTATGCATCGGCGTGGAAACCAACAAAGGTTTTATCGGCGCCAAGCGCGTCGGTGTGGTCACCGCCGGTAACTCGGGGCACATGGCTTCGCTGGCGGGCTTTCGCCTGCCGATCGAGTCCCACCCGCTGCAAGCGTTGGTGTCGGAGCCGATCAAGCCGATTATCGACAGTGTGATCATGTCCAACGCCGTGCACGGCTACATCAGCCAGTCCGACAAGGGCGACCTGGTGATCGGTGCCGGTATTGACGGCTACAACGGCTACGGCCAGCGCGGCTCGTACCCGGTGATCGAACACACCATCCAGGCCATCGTCGAGATGTTCCCGGTGTTGTCCCGCGTGCGCATGAACCGCCAGTGGGGCGGCATCGTCGACACCACGCCGGACGCCTGCCCGATCATCTCCAAGACCCCGGTACCGAACATGTTCTTCAACTGCGGGTGGGGCACCGGTGGTTTCAAGGCCACCCCAGGCTCGGGCAACGTGTTTGCCGCCAGCCTCGCCAAGGGTGAAATGCACCCGTTGGCTGCACCTTTCTCCATCGACCGTTTCCACAACGGTGCGTTGATCGACGAACACGGCGCAGCGGCTGTCGCCCACTAACAGGAGAAATTTCCTATGTTGCATATCTTCTGTCCTCACTGTGGCGAACTGCGCTCCGAAGAGGAATTCCACGCGTCCGGCCAAGCGCATATCCCGCGCCCGCTGGACCCGAATGCTTGCACCGATGCGCAGTGGGGCGACTACATGTTCTTTCGCGACAACCCCCGTGGCCTGCATCACGAACTGTGGATTCACGCCGCCGGTTGCCGTCAGTACTTCAACGCCACCCGCGATACCCTGACCTACGAAATTCTTGAAACTTACAAGATTGGCGAGAAGCCGCAATTCACCGCCAAGGCTTCTGGAGAGAAGGTATGAGCCAGACCAATCGCCTGTCCAACGGTGGCCGCATCGACCGCAATAAAGTCCTGACGTTTACCTTCAACGGCCAGAGCTACAAAGGCTTTGAAGGCGACACCCTGGCCGCCGCCCTGTTGGCCAATGGCGTCGACATCATCGGCCGCAGCTTCAAGTACTCGCGCCCGCGCGGCATCTTTGCCGCCGGCGCCGAAGAGCCGAACGCGGTGCTGCAGATCGGCGCTACCGAAGCCACTCAAATTCCCAACGTGCGCGCCACGCAACAGGCGCTGTACCAGGGCTTGGTCGCCACCAGCACCAACGGCTGGCCGAGCGTGAACAACGACATGATGGGCATTCTCGGCAAGGTCGGCGGCAAGCTGATGCCGCCGGGTTTCTACTACAAAACCTTCATGTACCCGCAATCGTTCTGGATGACGTACGAGAAGTACATCCGCAAGGCTGCTGGTTTGGGCCGCTCGCCGACCGAGAACGACCCGGACACCTACGACAACTTCAACCGTCACTGCGACGTGCTGGTGGTCGGCGCAGGCCCTGCCGGCCTGGCCGCGGCACTGGCTGCCGCGCGCAGCGGTGCGCGGGTGATCATCGCTGATGAGCAGGAAGAGTTCGGTGGTTCGCTGCTCGATTCGCGTGAAAGCCTCGACGGCAAGCCGGCGACCGAATGGGTTGCCAGCGTCATCGCCGAACTCAAGGCCCTGCCGGACGTGGTGCTGCTGCCCCGCGCGACCGTCAACGGTTACCACGACCATAACTTCCTGACCATTCACGAACGCCTCACCGATCACCTGGGTGATCGTGCGCCGATCGGCGTGGTGCGTCAGCGTATCCACCGTGTGCGCGCCAAACGCGTAGTGCTGGCCACCGGTGCGTGCGAGCGCCCGCTGGTGTACGGCAACAACGACGTGCCGGGCAACATGCTCGCCGGCGCAGTCTCCACCTACGTGCGCCGCTACGGCGTGGCACCGGGCAAGAAACTGGTGCTGTCGACCAACAACGATCACGCCTACCGCGTTGCGCTGGACTGGCTCGATGCGGGTCTGCAAGTGGTCGCGGTGGCCGATGTACGCCACAACCCACGTGGCGCGTTGGTTGAAGAAGCCCGCGCCAAAGGCATCCGTATCCTCACCGGCAGCGCCGTGATCGAAGCCCGTGGCACCAAGCGCGTGACGGCTGCGCGTATCGCCGCGATTGACGTCAAGGCCCATAAAGTTACCAGTCCCGGCGAGTGGCTGGACTGCGACCTGGTGACCAGCTCCGGCGGTTACAGCCCAGTCGTTCACTTGGCCTCGCACCTGGGCGGCAAGCCGACCTGGCGTGAAGACATCCTCGGTTTCGTGCCGGGCGAAGCGCCGCAGAAACGCGTGTGCGTCGGCGGTATCAACGGTGTCTACGGCCTTGGCGATTCCCTGGCGGACGGTTTTGAAGGCGGCGTGCGCGCGGCCAGCGAAGCCGGTTTTGCACCGGTCGAAGGCACCTTGCCAAAAGCCCTGAGCCGCCTGGAAGAACCGACCCTGGGCATTTACCAAGTGCCGCACGATAAGCCCACCGCCCGCGCGCCAAAGCAATTCGTCGACCTGCAGAACGACGTGACCGCCGCCGCCATCGAGCTGGCGACACGCGAAGGTTTCGAGTCGGTCGAGCACGTCAAACGCTACACCGCGCTGGGCTTCGGCACCGACCAGGGCAAGCTGGGCAACGTCAACGGCCTGGCCATCGCGGCCCGTTCGCTGAACGTGACCATCCCGCAGATGGGCACCACCATGTTTCGTCCGAACTACACGCCGGTCACCTTCGGTGCGATTGCCGGACGCCACTGTGGGCACATTTTCGAGCCGGTACGCTACACCGCGCTGCAAGCCTGGCACGTGAAAAACGGCGCCGAGTTCGAAGACGTCGGCCAATGGAAGCGCCCATGGTACTTCCCACGCAACGGTGAAGACCTGCATGCCGCCGTGAAACGCGAATGCCTGGCCGTGCGCGACAGCGTCGGCCTGCTGGACGCGTCCACCCTGGGCAAGATCGACATCCAGGGCCCGGACGCGCGTGAGTTTCTCAACCGCATCTACACCAACGCCTGGACCAAGCTCGACGTGGGCAAGGCGCGCTACGGCCTGATGTGCAAGGAAGACGGCATGGTCTTCGACGACGGCGTCACTGCCTGTCTCGCCGACAACCACTTCCTGATGACCACCACCACCGGCGGCGCCGCCCGCGTGCTGCAGTGGCTGGAAATCTACCAGCAGACCGAATGGCCGGACCTCAAGGTGTATTTCACCTCGGTCACCGACCACTGGGCGACCATGACCCTGTCCGGCCCCAACAGCCGCAAGCTGCTGGCGGAAGTCACCGACATCGACCTGGACAAGGACGGCTTTCCGTTTATGACCTGGAAGGAAGGCCTGGTCGGCGGCGTGCCGGCGCGGGTGTTCCGTATTTCGTTTACCGGTGAGCTGTCGTACGAAGTCAACGTGCAGGCCGACTACGCCATGGGCGTGCTGGAACAGATCGTCGAGGCCGGCAAACAGTACAACCTGACCCCGTACGGCACCGAAACCATGCACGTATTGCGGGCCGAGAAGGGCTTCATCATCGTCGGCCAGGACACCGACGGCTCGATGACCCCGGACGACCTGAACATGGGCTGGTGCGTGGGCCGTACCAAGCCGTTCTCGTGGATCGGCTGGCGCGGGATGAACCGTGAAGACTGCGTGCGTGAAGAGCGCAAGCAACTGGTGGGGCTCAAACCGATTGATCCGAACGTGTGGCTGCCGGAAGGCGCGCAGTTGGTGTTCGATCCGAAGCAGACGATTCCGATGAAGATGGTCGGCCATGTCACCTCCAGCTATGCGCACAACTCCCTGGGTTATTCGTTTGCCATGGGCGTGGTGAAGGGCGGCTTGAAGCGTATCGGTGAGCGCGTGTTCTCACCGCAGGCCGATGGCAGCGTGATCGAGGCGGAGATTGTGTCTTCGGTGTTCTTCGACCCGAAAGGTGAGCGGCAGAACATCTGACAGACCGAGGCGCCTGCATCGCAGGCAAGCCAGCTCCCACAAAACATGTGGGAGCCGGGCTTGCCCGCGATGAGGCCAGAACAGTCACCACAGAATTCAGACAGGTGCTTTATGACAGCAGCCAATGTTTACCAACAACGCCCCACCACCGGTGCCAAGGCCGAGTCGTCGCTGCACCATGCCGACCTCGCCAGCCTGGTCGGCAAAGGCCGCAAGAACGCCGGCGTGACCGTGCGCGAAAAGAAACTCCTGGGCCACCTGACCATTCGTGGAGACGGCCATGACGCGGCCTTCGCCGCCGGCGTGCACAAGGCCCTGGGTATCGAGCTTCCCGGCGCCCTGACGGTTATCGTCAACGGCGACACCAGCCTGCAATGGCTCGGCCCGGACGAGTGGTTGTTGATCGTGCCGAGCGGCGAAGAGTTCGCCGCCGAGCAAAACCTGCGCGCAGCCCTGGGTGATTTGCATATTCAGATCGTCAACGTCAGCGGCGGCCAGCAGATCCTCGAACTGAGCGGCCCGAACGTGCGCGATGTGCTGATGAAATCCACCAGCTACGACGTGCACCCCAACAACTTCCCGGTAGGCAAGGCGGTGGGCACGGTGTTCGCCAAGTCGCAACTGGTGATCCGCCACACGGCCGAAGACACCTGGGAACTGCTGATTCGTCGCAGTTTCTCGGATTACTGGTGGTTGTGGCTGCAGGATGCCTCGGCCGAATTCGGCCTGAGCGTTCAAGCCTGATCGAATGAGCGCAAGAGGGCTGTTGTGGCGAGGGGGCTTGTCCCCCGTTGGAGCGCGCAGCGGTCCTATTAAGGTCAGCGCATTTTTCCTGAAATAACCGAGCAGCAGGTTTAAGGGCTGCTTCGCAGCCCAACGGGGGACAAGCCCCCTCGCCACAAGGGCCTGAGGATTGCACTATGAGCCGCGCACCTGATACATGGATTTTGACCGCCGACTGCCCCAGCGTGCTCGGCACGGTGGACGCGGTTACCCGCTACCTGTTCGAGCAGGGATGCTACGTTACCGAGCACCATTCGTTCGATGACCGGCTTTCGGGTCGGTTTTTCATCCGCGTGGAGTTCCGCCAGCCCGACGGCTTTGATGAGCAGGCATTCCGCGATGGCCTGGCCACGCGCGGCGAAGCCTTCGGCATGATCTTCGAGCTGACGGCGCCGAACTACCGGCCAAAAGTGGTGATCATGGTCTCCAAGGCCGATCACTGCCTTAATGACTTGCTGTACCGCCAGCGCATTGGGCAACTGTCGATGGACGTGGTTGCGGTGGTGTCCAATCACCCTGATTTGCAGCCGTTGGCTGACTGGCACCAGATTCCCTACTACCATTTTCCATTGGACCCCAACGACAAACCGTCCCAGGAACGTCAGGTGTGGCAAGTGGTGGAAGACACCGGCGCGGAACTGGTGATCCTTGCGCGCTACATGCAAGTGCTGTCGCCGGAGCTGTGCCGCAAGCTGGATGGCAAGGCGATCAACATCCACCACTCGTTGCTGCCAGGGTTCAAGGGCGCCAAGCCGTATCACCAGGCCTACAACAAGGGCGTGAAACTGGTCGGTGCCACAGCGCATTACATCAATAACGACTTGGATGAAGGGCCGATCATCGCCCAGGGCGTGGAGGTCGTGGATCACAGTCACTATCCTGAGGACTTGATCGCCAAGGGGCGAGATATTGAAGGGCTGACATTGGCCCGGGCGGTGGGGTATCACATTGAGCGGCGGGTGTTCTTGAACGCCAATCGGACGGTGGTGCTCTGACCGCCGCCTTCGCGAGCAAGCCCGCTCCCACATTTTGAATGTGTGAACCCAATCAAATGTGGGAGCTGGCTTGCCTGCGAAGAGGCCATCAGCAACAACACAAGAAACAGCATCTGTACCCAAGCACTTAACGCGCTGCCCATCCAACCGGCAACGCAGTTCCATAAAAACAACAGCGAGGTGAAAGCATGTCTGGTAATCGTGGTGTCGTGTATCTCGGCAACGGCAAGGTCGAAGTACAGAAAATCGACTATCCCAAAATGCAGGACCCCCGTGGCAGGAAGATCGAGCATGGCGTCATCCTGCGCGTGGTCTCCACCAATATCTGCGGCTCCGACCAACACATGGTGCGCGGCCGTACCACCGCCCAGACCGGCCTGGTGCTCGGTCACGAGATCACTGGTGAAGTGATCGAAATGGGCAGCGGCGTCGAAAACCTGAAAATCGGCGACCTGGTCTCGGTACCGTTCAACGTCGCCTGCGGACTCTGCCGCTCCTGCAAGGAACAACACACCGGTGTGTGCCTGAGCGTCAACCCGGCCCGTCCGGGCGGTGCTTACGGCTACGTCGACATGGGCGATTGGACCGGCGGCCAGGCCGAATACGTGTTGGTGCCTTACGCCGACTTCAACCTGCTCAAACTGCCGGACCGCGATAAGGCCATGGAGAAAATCCGTGACCTGACCTGCCTGTCCGACATCCTGCCGACCGGCTATCACGGCGCCGTCACCGCTGGCGTTGGCCCAGGCAGCACCGTCTATATCGCAGGTGCCGGCCCAGTAGGCCTGGCGGCTGCCGCTTCCGCACGCCTATTGGGCGCGGCAGTGGTGATCATCGGCGACGTCAACCCGATTCGCCTGGCCCACGCCAAGGCCCAGGGTTTTGAGATCGCCGACCTGTCCACCGACACGCCATTGCACGAACAGATCGCCGCGCTGCTCGGCGAGCCGGAAGTGGACTGCGCTGTCGATGCCGTCGGCTTTGAAGCACGCGGCCACGGCCACGACGGCGTCAAGGCCGAAGCCCCGGCCACCGTGCTCAACTCGCTGATGGGCGTGGTGCGCGTGGCAGGCAAGATCGGTATCCCTGGCCTTTACGTTACCGAAGATCCAGGTGCCGTCGACGCCGCCGCAAAAATGGGCAGCCTGAGCATTCGCTTCGGCCTGGGCTGGGCCAAATCCCACAGCTTCCACACTGGGCAAACCCCGGTGATGAAGTACAACCGCCAGTTGATGCAGGCGATCATGTGGGACCGCATCAACATCGCTGAAATCGTCGGCGTGCAGGTGATCAGCCTGGATGACGCGCCACGTGGGTATGGCGAGTTCGATGCGGGTGTGCCGAAGAAGTTTGTGATTGATCCGCACAAGTTGTTTAGTGCGGCGTAAGGCGTTGGGCAAATGAAAAAGGGCGACCCGTGGGTCGCCCTTTCTTATTTTTGTAGATTCAGCCTCAAATTCGGAACGGCGGTTTTGTCCTCCTCAACAATGGTTTTTCCGCCGTAGTTGCACCTAGGTACTCCATTAACCACCTCGTAGGACTCGGGTGCAAGTCCGTACTTGTCCGCCAGGTAGTCATCCGTTGTTCCAGCAGTTTCTCCTGTCCAGGAGCCTTCAGCATTAGATGAAGTGTATTTGAAACCGTCTTCGAATTTCTTTTCCGTACCCACAAAATACTCTTGCTTTGTGGGCTCTGACTTTATCTCGTTGACTTTTGGGCATTTATCTATGTCGGCAGCATAAGCATTGCCAGCTAATAAACAGGCAGCCATCAAGCCTAAAACTAACGTCTTATCCATTTTTCCGTTCCCTGAAACGAGGTGTGGAACTGGATCTTAATAAGCGTGATAAGCGAAGCCTACTGTGAGAAATGACAGTTATTCATATCGACAAGAAATAAGAAGAGGGGGGTATATTCCGTCTATTTCATTATGAGCGGCAGCAGGGGCTTTAAAAATGTCGGGCAACTGACCGCTCATATCACATGCTTTGAGGGTTAACGCGTTGCCAGTGCCCCTTGATACACCGTAGGGCCGGTTGGCTGCTTACTTACTGAACCACCTTTGGTTTCTGAACTTACCATCAAATCCACCGGTTGTTTGATCGTCTCCTGCTGGCGGGGATTCAGGCCAATGATACCTTTGCCATCCTCCGGCAACAGGCCAAGGGATACCGGCGCGCCGTCTTTGGGTATCGCCCAGAGTTCAAGGCTTTGGTCCGGTGCCGGCGCCGTGGAGGCAATCGGTTCTACTTCCAGATAATCCTTGTGGGCCATGATCTGCGCAGCCGGCTGCTGGGTGGTGGTCACCAGGGTGGCGGCGGACTTGACGCTGTCCTGGGTGTAGAGCGCGCCGCCGATGCCGGCAACCACGACCACACAGGCGCCGATAAACAGGCGAGGGCGGCTCCAGAACGCAGGCTTGTGCTCAATCACTTGGGGCTGGATCGTAGTCATAAGTCTCTTCCCGACAAATTTTAGTCAGTTCATTGACCGGCTTATTGCCGATTGGGTTCCGGGAGCCTTGGAACAACCGACGGGATGCCCAGTCAAACGCCTGCTTTCGCCCCTACACCCAGAGGTTGTTCCAATGAAGATTTCACGCGGTTTCGCCCTTTCCTGCCTGATGACCCTGGCCGCCGGCCCAGTGTTCGCTGCCGGGTTCAGCCTTGGCGACGCGGCCAATGCCATCTCCGGCATGCAAGGGGGGAACAACAAGGCGGCCGCCGCCGCGCCGTCGTCCGAGACGGCCGGCTTGCTCAGCGCACTGACCTCCCAACTCAATATCACTCCCGAACAAGCCGTTGGCGGCACGGGCGCCATGCTGGGCCTGGCCAAGAACAAGCTGAGCGGTAACGATTATTCGCAACTGGGCAACAGCGTGCCGGGTCTTGACCAGTTGTCGGGCAATAACGCCTTGGGCAGCCTCGGCGCCTTGAGCGGTTTGCTCGGCCAGACCGGCGGCAGCAAGACCAGCGGCCTGGACGGCCTGCTGGGTAACGTCAAGAACACCAACGACCTGAATACCGCCTTCAGCGCCTTGGGCATGGACAGTGGCATGGTCGGCCAGTTTGCCCCGGTGATCCTGCAATACCTGGGCGGCCAGGGCGCCAACAGTTCGTTGCTGGGCAAGCTGGCCCAGGCCTGGGGCACTGGCAGCTAAAGAGATTCGGCGCGCAATTGCTCGATGCGCGCGTTCTTCTCCATCCAGAGCTGGTTCACCCAGTTCTGGACCGTTTGGCGAAACGCCGGGTCGTTCTCGTAATCCCCTTGCCACAACGCCGGATTCAGCTCGCGGGTGCGGATATCAATGATGACGTTGGGCACCGACCCGCAGATCAAATCCCAGAACCCCGGGATCTTCTGCTGCGGATAGACCACGGTCACGTCAAGCACCGCATCCAGTTGCTCGCCCATCGCGGCCAGCACAAACGCCACGCCGCCCGCCTTGGGCTTGAGCAAGCGGCTGAACGGTGAACCCTGCTGTGCCCGTTTGGCTTCGCTGAACCGCGTACCTTCCAGGTAATTGACCACCGTCACCGGCTGGCGCTTGAAGAGTTCGCAGGCCTCTTTGGTGATCTTTAAATCCTGCCCGGCCAGTTCCGGGTGCTTGGCCAGGAATGCCTTGGTGTAACGCTTCATGAACGGGTAATCCAGCGCCCACCAGGCCAGGCCCAGGAACGGCACCCAGATCAGCTCTTTTTTCAGGAAGAATTTGAAGAACGGCGTGCGTCGGTTGAACGCCTGGATCAGCGCCGGGATATCCACCCACGACTGGTGGTTACTGATCACCAGGTAGCTGGTGTCACTGCGTAAATCGTCACCGCCGCGAATGTCCCATTGGGTGGGGATGCACAGCGCAAAAATCAGCTTGTCGATCTCGGCCCAGGTTTCGGCGATCCACATCACCGCCCATGACATGTAGTCGCGGTAGCGACCGGGAGCCACCAGCTTGAGCAGGGCGAACACTGTCAACGGGCCGATGAGGACCAAGGTGTTGAGCAAGAGCAGCAATGAGACCAGACAGCCGGTGAGCAGGCGGCGCATAAATAACTCTTGGGATCCTGTGGGCGGGTCATGATAAGCAGCTTGAGTCCAGAGGCCAAATCCTGATTCGCCGGCCGAATGTGATCGTTCCCACGCTCTGCGTGGAAATGCAGCCCCGGACGCTCTGCGTCTGCTGTTAAAGTCGTGACGCAGAGCGTCACATCAGGCGTGCCCACGCAGAGCGTGGGCACGATCAATGCTGGTGTGAGCTAACTAAGCGCTGTGTTTGCGGTCTAGAATCCGCCTACTTCTTTTCGAGGAAATCACGTCGTGAAACTGCTATTCGCCTCGCTCGCCCTGGTTGCCTTGCCCGTCATGGCCGCCGAACCGACCCTGTACGGTCGCTACGAATACATCCAGTTGCCGGAGATCGGCGAAACCTTCAAGGCCAAGATGGACACCGGCGCATTGACGGCTTCGCTGTCGGCCCGCGACATCGAAACCTTCACCCGTGACGGCGACGACTGGGTGCGTTTCCGCCTTGGCGGCAAGGACGCTACCGACAAAGTCTACGAACACAAGGTTTCGCGTATCAGCAAGATCAAGAGTCGCTCCGACGAGGACGACGACAAGGACGAAGCCAGCGTGGCCAAGCGCCCGGTCATCGACCTGGAAATGTGCCTGGGCAAGGTCAAGCGCACCGTCGAAGTCAACCTCACCGACCGCAGCAGCTTCAACTACCCCTTGCTGATCGGCGCCAAGGCCCTGCGTGAATTCGACGCTGCGGTAAACCCGGCCCGTCGCTACACTGCCGACAAACCGGACTGCTGACGGACCCACATGCCGCATATCCTGATTGTCGAAGACGAAGCGGCGATAGCCGACACGCTGATATTCGCCCTGCAAGGCGAGGGCTTTACCACCACCTGGCTGACACTCGGCCAGGCGGCGCTGGAGCATCAGCGCCAGACCCCGGCCGACCTGATCATCCTCGACATCGGCCTGCCGGACATCACGGGCTTTGAAACCTGCAAGCAACTGCGCCGATTCAGCGAAGTGCCGGTGATGTTCCTCAGCGCGCGGGACGGCGAGATCGACCGCGTGGTGGGGCTGGAGATCGGCGCCGACGATTACGTGGTCAAGCCCTTCAGCCCTCGGGAAGTCACCGCGCGGGTCAGGGCGATTCTCAAACGAATTGGCCCGAGTGCTGCGCCCATCGTGTTCCAGGTTGACCTGGAGCGCATGCAGATTACTTATCGCGGCCAGCCGTTGAGCCTCACGCGTCATGAGTTCCGCCTGCTGCAAAGCCTGCTGGAGCAACCCGAGCGCGTGTTCAGCCGCGAGCAACTGCTGGACGCGGTCGGTGTGCCGGCCGATGCCGGTTACGAGCGCAATATCGACAGCCATATCAAAAGCCTGCGCGGCAAATTGCGCAACGTGGCCGCCGACGCCGAGCCGATCCAGACCCATCGCGGCCTCGGCTACAGCTACAGCCCGAGCCACAGCTGATGCGCCTGGGGCTGCGGATTTTCCTGGTGTATGCGCTGTTTATCGGCCTCACCGGCTACTTTGTGCTCAGCACCGTGATGAAAGAAATCCGCCCCGGCGTGCGCCAGTCCACCGAAGAAACCCTGGTGGACACCGCCAACCTGCTGGCCGAGATCCTGCGCGACGACGTCAAAAACGGCACGCTCGGCCAGAGCCACTGGCCGGAGCTGCTCAAGGCCTACGGCAATCGCCAGCCGGGGGCGACCATCTGGGGGCTGCCGAAGAACCAGGTCAACCACCGTATCTATGTCACCGACGCCAAGGGCACCGTATTGCTCGACTCCACGGGTACGGCGGTGGGGCAGGATTATTCCAAGTGGAACGACGTGTACCTGACCCTGCGCGGTGAGTACGGCGCGCGTTCTTCGCGCAACGAACTGGATGATCCCACCTCGTCGGTGATGCACGTGGGCGCACCGATCCGCGACAACGGGCAGATCATCGGCGTGGTCACCGTGGCCAAGCCGAACAGCTCATTGCAGCCCTATGTCGACCGCACCGAGCGCCGCCTGCTGTGGTACGGCGCCGGCCTGGTGATTCTCGGCCTGTTGCTCGGCGCGCTGCTCTCCTGGTGGCTGAGCGTTGCGCTACGCCGGTTGACGGCGTACGCCGAGGCGGTCAGCGAAGGCCGGCGCGCCGAGTTGCCGTATTACCGGGGCGGCGAGCTCAAGCAGTTGTCCACCGCCGTGGAACACATGCGCACACAGCTGGAAGGCAAAGCCTACGTCGAACATTACGTGCATACACTGACTCATGAACTGAAAAGCCCATTGGCCGCGATACGCGGCGCGGCGGAGCTGTTGCAGGGCGACATGAGCCGCGAACAACAGCAGCGCTTTGTCGGCAATATCGACAGCGAGAGCGCGCGCCTGCAGCAGTTGATCGAACGCTTGCTGAACCTGGCGCAGGTCGAGCAACGCCAGGGGCTGGAGGAGCAGGCCAGTATCCCGTTGGCGGCCATGGTCGATGAAGTGCTCAAGGCTCAGTGCGCACGCATTGAGGGCGCCGGCTTGCAGGTCGAGCAGACGATTGCGGAGGGTGTGAAGGTGTATGGCGAACCGTTCCTGCTGCGTCAGGCCCTGGGCAACCTGCTGGACAATGCCTTGGACTTCACCCCGCCCGGCGGCCTGTTGAAGTTCAGCGCGCAGGTGCGCCACAACGATGTGCAGGTGAGCCTGTTCAACCAGGCCGCGCCGATTCCCGACTACGCGTTGCCGCGCCTGAGCGAACGTTTCTATTCGCTGCCGCGCCCGGCCAGCGGGCGCAAAAGTACCGGGCTGGGCCTCAACTTTGTCGAGGAAGTGATGAAACTGCACGGTGGCGCGTTGCAGATCGGCAACGTGCCCGGCGGCGTGCAAGCGGTGCTGCATCTCCACACAGTCTCCACATTGCCCACATAAATCCCCCACACGGGCTGCTCAGACTCTCCCCATCAAAACAGGGAGAGACCCCATGAACCGCAGCCTGCTTTTCAAACTTGGCGCGATTGCGCTGCTGATTTTGCTGTTGCTGATTCCGCTGCTGATGATCAACGGCATCATCGCCGACCGTCAGTTCACGCGCGACAACGTGCTGGAAGACATCGCCCGCAGTTCCAGTAACAGCCAGCGCCTCACCGGCCCGGTGATGGTGGTGCCGTATCGCAAGACCGTGCGCGAGTGGAAGCTCAATGAAAAACTCAACAAGCGCTACGAAGTCACCCGTGAGGAACGGGGTCGTCTGTATTTCCTGCCGGACCGTTTCGAGCTGGACGGCAAGGTGCAAACGGAGCTGCGTGCGCGGGGCATCTACCAGGCGCGGCTGTTCCATGCCGACAACCGCATCAGCGGGCGTTTCGAGCTGCCTGCGCAGTTGGGCATTACCGAGAACTTTGCCGATTACCGCTTCGAACCGGCGTTTCTGGCGGTGGGCATCAGCGATATCCGTGGCATCGAAAACGCATTGAAGCTTGAGCTCGGCGGCCAGCAATTGGAATTCGAACCGGGCTCCCAGGTGGACTGGCTGGGTGAGGGCGTGCACGTGATGCTGCCGGAACAGGACAGCAAAAAACCCAACGCCGTAGCGTTTGCCTTTGACCTGCGCCTGCAAGGCACCGAGCAACTGCAAGTGGTGCCGGTGGGCAAGACCAGCCAAGTGTCGCTCGCCTCCAACTGGCCGCACCCCAGCTTCATCGGCAACTTCCTGCCGGCGCAACGCGAGATTACCGACAAGGGCTTTAGCGCCAACTGGCAGACCTCATTCTTTTCCACCAACCTAGAGCAAGCCCTGCAAACCTGCCTGGACGGCCAGGGCTGTGACGACTTCAACAGCCGCAGCTTCGGCGTGAACTTCATCGACCCGGTGGACCAGTACCTCAAGAGCGAGCGTGCGATCAAATATGCGCTGCTGTTCATCGCCCTGACCTTTGCCGGCTTCTTCCTCTTCGAAGTGCTCAAGAGCCTGACGGTGCACCCGATCCAGTACGCCTTGGTGGGCTTTGCGCTGGCGTTCTTTTACCTGCTGTTGTTGTCGTTGTCCGAGCACCTTGGCTTCGCCATGGCCTACCTCATCTCGGCCAGTGCCTGCGTGTTGTTGATTGGTTTCTACGTGTGCCATGTGCTGCGCAGCGTTGCCCATGGCCTGGGCTTCTCGGCGGGGTTGGCGGCGCTGTATGGCTTGTTGTACGGCCTGTTGAGTGCCGAGGATTATGCGTTGTTGATGGGCTCGTTGTTGCTGTTCGGCCTGTTGGGTACGGTGATGGTGCTGACGCGCAAACTGGATTGGTATGGGGTGGGCAAGGGCAAGAAGGCCGAGCCGCTGCAGTTTGACCTGGAGGCGGTGCAATGATCGGGTTGCGTGAGGATCAGCAGATGAAGGCGCGGATGATCGACTTCCTCAACCATGCCGCCGAACACTGTGGGAGCTGGCTTGCCTGCGATGGCGGCGTGTCATCCAACACATCTTTTTGCGACCCACCGCTATCGCAGGCAAGCCAGCTCCCACACTGGACGGTGGTGGAGGTTAGACCGGCGGTTGTGTCTGCTGCATCGAAGGCCGTTGGCTGACCTCTGCGTACCACTGGGCAAGCTTGGGATTTTCCGACCGCCAGTGCATGTCCGGATGCCGGAAATCGAGGTAACCCAAGGCGCAGGCCACGCTGATGGCGGCGATGTCGAAGTGGCTGGCCAATTCGGCGATGGCGTCCGCTTCCAGTTCCGCGAGGGTGCGGCGGATCTTGTTGCGCTGCTCGTCGAGCCATTGATCCCAGTGCTTTTCCACCGGGCGCAGGGCGGTCTCGTAGCGCACCAGCACGGCGGCGTCCATGATGCCGTCGGCCATCGAGGCCAGGGTCAGGCGGCGCCAGCGGGCCGAGCCGTCACGGGGGATCAGTGGGTTGCCGACGTGCTGGTGGTCGAAATAATCGAGGATCACGCGGCTGTCATGCAGTACCGTGCCGTCGGCCAGGCGCAGGGCCGGGATCTTGCCCACGGGGTTGCCCTCTACCAGCTGTGCATCGGGGTTGACCGGGGTCGGCATGCAGCCGTGCAGCGTCACGCGGTCCTGCTGGCCGGTTTCAGCCAGCAGCACGCGCACCTTGCGAACGAAGGGTGAAGCGGGGTTGTGGAACAGGGTCATGCTGGGCGCGGACATGGATGTTTCCCTTGTAGGAGCGAGCTTGCTCGCGAAAGACGTCAACGATAACGCAGGGCAACAGGTTTGACGTGGCGCTCTCGCGTTTTTCGCGAGCAAGCTCGCTCCTACAGAAGAGCCCAAACCGCAATGGCAGCGGGAATACCCAACCCCACCCAACTGAGCGAATCCCACACCCCATCCCCGAGCAGCGCCGCAAACAACCCCCCAGCGCTGAGCAAGCCAATGCCCAGCGGCATGCCGAAGACCTTCCAGAAACTCGACTGGCGCGGCCTCATGCCTTGCCCGCCTTGCGCCGCACGATCCACAAATAAATCCCGCTCACCAGCACGATGATGGTCAGCACATCCAGCACTGCCCAGAGGATTTTCATCGGCATGCCGCCGTAGTCGCCAAAATGCAGCGGCTGGGACATGCCCATGGCGTCCATGTACCACGGCCGTTCGCCGATGGCGGTGACCGCCAGGGTGCTGGCATCGATCAGCACCGGCGTGAGCAAGTGCGAGGTAAGCTGGGTGCTGCCCTTCATGAATACGGCGTAATGGTGCTCGCTGGAAAAGCGCGTGCCGGGGAAGGCGATGAAGTCCGCTTGCATGCCGGGCGCGGCCTTGGCGGCAATCGTCAGCAAATCGCTGGCCGGCGCCCGTTGGGTCAGGGGCGGCGCGTTTTTGTAGGGTTCGATCATGGCGCTGAGGCTGTTCTGGCGCCAGGCGTCGATGATCAGGTCGGCGCACGCACTGATCACGCCGGTGACGCCGACCACCAGCGCCCAGGTCAGCGTGACCACGCCGATCAGGTTATGCAGGTCGAGCCAGCGCAGGCGGGTGGATTTGTCGTGGCGTACGGTGGCGAACGTCAAGCGACGCATGAACGGCAGGTACAACACCGTGCCCGAGATGATCGCCACTACAAACAGAACCCCCATGAATGCCAGCAGCCACTTGCCCGGCAAGCCGGCGAACATGTCCACATGCAAGCGCAGCAGGAACAAGGTGAACCCACCGTTGGCCGCCGGGGTTTCCACGACATCACCAGTGCGCGCGTCAAGCATGAAGGTGTGCGACAAATTGGGTTCGGTGCCGGCGGTGGCGGCCATGATGGCGATCACACCGTTCGCATCGTCTTCGTCCCAGGCCAGGTACTGCAGGGCTTCGCCGGGGCGATGGGCCTGGGCACTGGCCACCAGTTGCTCCAGGTCGAGCCGCGGCGTATCGGCGGGCATTTGCGCCAGCTCAGGCTCATTGCCCAGCAGGTGATCGATCTCGTGGTGAAACACCAGCGGCAGGCCGGTGAAAGCGAGCAGCAGCAGGAACACCGTGCAGATCAGGCTGGTCCAGGTGTGGATAAAGGACCAGCGGCGGATGGTTTTGCTTTTCATTTTCCAGCGCTTACCACTGGTAGGTGGCGCTGGCGACTACGCTGCGTTGGTCGCCGAAGTAGCAGTAGTTGCCGTCACAGGTGGAAAGGTAGTCCTTGTTGAACAGGTTGGTCGCGTTCAACTTGACCGACGCGCCCTTCAGGCTGTTGTCCAGGCGCCCGAGGTCATAATGCACAGCACCGTCGAATACGGTGTAGGCATTGGCCTTGCCCAGCCAGGTGTTGGCCTGGTCACCATAGGTATTGCCGGTGTAGCGGGCGCCAAAGCCGATGCCGAAACCATCGAGCGGGCCGGTGTGCCAGGTGTAGTCTGTCCACAGGGAGGCTTGCTGGTTGGGCATCAGTTGCAGGCGGTTGCCCTTGTGGATGCCTTTTTGTACCTCGGATTTCGCCAAGGTGTAGGCGGCGATGACCTTGAGGTTGTCGGTGACGTCAGACACGGCTTCCAGTTCCAGTCCTTTGACTTTCACTTCGCCGGTCTGGCTGTTGATTTGCTGGCCACCTGGGCCGATGGTCGTCACCTGCACATTTTTCTGGGTCAAGTCGTAGACCGCCGCGCTCAGCAGCGTATTCGAGCCGGGCGGCTGGTACTTGACCCCCATTTCCCATTGCTTGCCTTCCGTCGGCTTGAACGTCGTGAGGGCATTGGTATCGGCGTTGCTCGCCGGCTGGAATGATTCGGCGTAGGACAAGTACGGTACGAAGCCCGAGTCGAACACATAGCTCAACGCCGCATTGCCGCTGAAGTGTTTAATGCGGTCAGTGTTGGTCGCATCGCTGTCGTTGAAGTAGGTGGTGCCCTGATGCACCCAATCTTCACGTCCGCCCAAGGTCAGGCGCCAGTTGTCGAGGGACATCTGGTCTTGTACGTAGAGGCCGGTTTGCACGGTTTTCTGGTTGTAGTCGTAGAAAGGTCGGACGTTGGTCGGGCGAAGAGTCGGAGCGGTGTTGATCGGGTTGAAGATGTTGATGCCTGACGCTGTACCGAATATCGCCCGATAGGAGGTATCGGTGCGTTGGTGATCAAGGCCAAGCAGTAATGTGTGAATGATATCGCCAGTCGTGAAGTCCGCCTGGAAATTGTTGTCCAACGCAAACTGACTGATGTCCTCGTCCACGTTAGTGGTCGAGCGGCTGATATTGCCGGCCGCATCAGCCGGGGAGAACGCAAAGGAACCCACGGTCAGTTGCTGGAATGACAGATCCGACTTGGTGTAGCGAAGGTTCTGCTTGAACTGCCAGGTATCGTTGAAGCGATGTTCAAACGCATAACCCAGCGCGTAGTAAGTACGGTCGTAGTATTCGTAATCCGGGTCGCCTAAGTTCTTGTGGTGGGAAACTTCACCCAAGGGCGATTTGATCTTGGTCCCCTGAATCGGCAGGAATTGGCTGGTAGTGCCCGTATCGTCGCGGGTGAATTGCGAGAGGAAGGTCAGCTTTGTATCCGGGTCAATATTCCAAGTCAGACTCGGCGCAATGTTGTAGCGCTTGTTGTCGATGTGATCGACCTGGGTGCCGGCATCGCGCACCACACCGCTGAGGCCATACAGGAACTGGCCTTCATCATCGATCTTGCCGGTGCTGGCGAAGTTGATCTGGCGGTAGTTGTCGCTGCCGTATTGCACTTGGATGGCATGGCTGGACTCTTCGCTGGGACGGCGGCTGACCATGTCCAGCAGACCGCCGGGCGGGGTCTGGCCATAGACCGACGAAGCCGGGCCACGCAGCAGGGCGAGGCGGTCAAGGTTCCAGGTTTCGGCTTTCGGATTGGCATACACACCGCGTGGCAACGGCAGGCCATCGAGGAACTGGGTCGGTTCGAAGCCGCGCACGCGCATCCAGTCGTAGCGGGTGTCGCTGCCATAGCTGGCGGACACGATGCCCGGCATGTATTTAACCGCGTCATCCAGGTTCTGCACGTTGCGGTCCTGCATCTGCGCGCGGGTGGCGACAGAGATCGAACGCGGCGCTTCGACCAGGGCGGTGTCGGTCTTGGTGCCGGCGGCGGTGCGCGTGGCCAGGTAGCCTTGGACCGGGCCCCAGGCGGTTTCCTGGCTGCCGTCCTGGCCGGTGATGTTGGTCACCGGCAGCGCCATCACGCCCTCCGGGACCGCCACCAACGTATAGGTCCCCGCACTGCTCTGCTCCAACTGCAACCCCGTCCCACGCAACGCTTCACGCAGTGCACCCGGGGCATCGAACTGGCCCTGGACCGGCGCCGAGGTCTTGCCTGCGGCTAGCGTCGGGCTGAGGGTCAGCGCGAGGCCGCCCTGGCTGGCGATCTGGTTCAGGGTGGTGGCCAGGGGCGCTGCCGGCAGGTTGTACGCACGCACGCTGGACGCCTGCTCGGCGGCGATCAGCAATGGGCTGGCGAGCGGTGCGCTGAGGGCAATGGCCACGGCTAACAGGCTGGGGCGCAACAAGGTGTCTAGCGTGCGGGACATAGGGCGGCTCCTGAATGGAAATATTTCTCAATTGCCTAGGTGCCGAACGAGAATCGAAAAGTGATAGGGCTGGGTGAAAATATTTTTTCTGAGGTGGTCTTCAGGGCGCCATCGCAGGCAAGCCAGCTCCCACATTACGATTTGTGAACCCAGTCAAATGTGGGAGCTGGCTTGCCTGCGATAGCAATCGCCCAGGCACCGCCAAATCTAAGGCTTACTCTTCACCGTCACCCACCACGGCGTGCGCTGCTCGATCCGCACCGCCAACGTAGGCAGCAGCGCATTCAACGCCAGGGTGGTGTCGTGCAGCGGGAAGCTGCCGGTGATGCGCAGGTCTGCCACGGCCTTGTCCACCCCCAGGTAACCGGTGCGGTAGCGGCTGAGCTCCGCGACCACATCGCCCAGGCGGGCGTTGTCCACCACCAGCATGCCGCGGGTCCAGGCGTCGGTGGCGGGGGTGACGGCGAGCGCAGGGCCGAGGCCGTCGCTGCGCATCAGCACTTGCTGGCCGGCCTTGAAGATCTGTTCCTGGTGCAGCGCCTCTGGCTGGGCGGCGACTGCCGATTGCAGCACGCTCAAGCGCGTGGCGTCGTCTTCGCGCTTGACGATAAACCGCGTGCCCAACGCGCGCAGGCTGCCGTCGCGGGTTTGCACATAGAACGGGCGCGCATCGTTGTGGCCGGTTTCGATCAGGATTTCGCCTTCCTGCAACACGATCAGTCGACGTTTTTCATCAAAGCGCACGTCGATTGCACTGTGGGTGTTGAGGTTGACCAGGGTGCCGTCCTCCAGTTTCAGCGTGCGCTGCTCGCCGGTGGCGGTGCGCTGGTCGGCCAGCCAGTAATGGATCGGCACATAGCGCTCACCGGCAAACAACGCCAGGCCAATGACCAGTGCGATGCTCGCCAGGCCGCTGCCCAGCTTGCGCACCCGCTGGCGAATACCCTGGCGCGACTGCAGCAGCGCCGCCCGCGCCGGGCCCGAAGCGGCGCTGAAGCGTTGGTCGAGCATGCCCAGCTGGCGCCAGGCGCGGGCGTGTTCCTCATGACTGGCGAACCATTTGGCGAATTCTTCGCGCTCAACCAGGCTGCCGTCGCCCGAATCGAGGGACAGTTGCCAGGCAATCGCGGCATCCAGGACGCGGGCCGAGACCGGCTTGGAACCGGTCATCGTCACTGCGGCTCGCCATACAGGGCGATGTAGCACTGGCGAATGCCCTGAGCCAGGTATTGGCGCACGCGCGGCACGGACACGCCCAGACGCTGGGCGATCTGCGCATGGCCCATGCCATCGAGTCGGTTGTAGAGGAAGGCGGCGCGGGCCTTGCTCGACAACTTGCCGAGCAGGCGGTCGATGGCCTTGAGGTCTTCGAGGATCAGCTGTTGCTGTTCAGGAGAAGGGTGTTCACTTTCCGGGATCAGCATCAGTTCGGTGAGGTAGGCCTGTTCCAGGGCGGCGCGACGGAAATAGTCGAATAACAGGCCCTTGGCGATGGCCACCAGAAACGCCCGGGGTTCGCGGGGTTGGCGTAACTCGTCACGGCCCAGCAGGCGCATGAAGGTGTCCTGGCTCAAGTCTTCGGCGCGACTCGGGCAGGCTACGTTTCGCCGAAGCCAGGCCAACAGCCAGCCACGATGATCGCGATACAACGCGCCAACGAGCTCACTGTGTGGGTTCTGGACCGACGACAAGGCATCACCGAATAAACAAGAGGTTTAAACTAACGAGAATTATTCGCGATTGTGTCAGAGCCGTGGGGTGGGCGCAATTGGCGTCTGTCGGGAGATCGTTCCCACGCTCTGCGTGGGAATGCATCCCGTGACGCCCTGCGTCGCCTAGAAAGAGGGTGTCTGTCTGCGCCGTTTCCATTGGCTCAAACGCTCTTGCAGCGCCTGTGGCGAGTCGATGTGCTGCTGGCGCGCGCGGCTCAACAGGATCAGCATCAGTTCCGCCGTGGCCAGGGCATCGGCGCTGGCGTGATGGCGCTCGCCCACGTGCAGGTTGAAGTGGTTGACCCAATCGTCCAGCCCAGCCTCGCGCAAAGGCACATCGGGACACAGCAGCGGGGCGATCTCGGCAACATCGAGAAACGTATGCGTCAGGCGGTAACCCAGGCTGTCCTTGAGCGCCCGGCACAACATGTGTTGATCGAACGGCGCGTGAAACGCGAGCAACGGGCTGTCGCCGACGTACTCCATGAAGTCCAGCAGCGCCTCCACCGGGTTGCAGCCGGCCGCAATCGCACTGGGGCCGAGGCCGTGGATCAACACGCTGGGGCTGAGTTTGGTTTCGGCGCGTTGCAGGGTGCGCTCGAAGAGTTGGGAGAAATCCACTGCGCCGTCTTCGATCACCACCGCGCCAATGGACAGCACCTGGTCACGGTTGAGGTTCAGCCCGCTGGTTTCCAGGTCCAGCACGACCCAACGCTGGTCGCGCAAGGAACCGTGACCCAGAACGGTGGGCTTGCGCAGCTGCTCCATGCGCTTGAGTTGTGCGCTGTCGAGCCCAGGCTTTTTCGTGCGCAGCCAACTGAACAGGCTCACAGCTGATACCGCAATGTCAGGCTGCTTTGCAGGCGTTGAGCCTGGCGCAGGGATTCGCGCAGGATGCGCCGGTCCAAGTGGTTGAGGCTGTCGGGGTCGACGCGATTGGAATACGGCTGGTTCTCGCGGGTTTGCCGTTGGTGCTGTTGCATGCGGGTTTGCTGGATGAAGTGGTACGCCTCTTCATACGCGGCGCCGTCCAACGGTTCGATGACTTCCTTGACCACCAGTTGGCGCAGGCGCTCCAGGGTGTTGTTGGCGTGTATGCCATTGGCCAGGGCCAGCAGGCGTGCGCCGTCGACAAACGGCGTCAGGCCTTGGACCTTGAGGTCGAGGGTAGCTTTTTCGCCGCCCTTGCGTGTCAGCACAAACTCGCGAAAACGCCCCACGGGCGGGCGCTGGCGCAGCGCGTTTTGCGCCAGCATGCGCTGGAACAGCCGGTTATCCGCCACTTGATCAAGGATGCCCTGGCGCAGTTGTTCGCAGCCACGTTCATCGCCCCACACCACGCGCAAGTCGAAATAAATGCTGGAGCCCAGCAGATTCTCCGGCGTCGCCTCACGAATGAATGCCGCAAACCGCCGCGCCCATTCGGCTCGCGACAAACACAATTGCGGGTTGCCGGCCATGATATCGCCCTTGCACAGGCTGAACCCGCACAGCGCCAGGCTCTGGTTGATCTGCTGCGCCAGCGGCAGCAGCAGGCCACGCATCGCCTCCGCTTCCCCCGCATCCTTGGCTTCAAACAGGATGCCGTTGTCCTGGTCGGTGTACAGCGTCTGCTCGCGGCGGCCTTCGCTGCCAAAGCATAGCCAACTGAACGGCATGCCGGGGTCGCCTTTTTCGGAGAGGGTCAATTCGATCACCCGGCACACGGTGTGATCGTTAAGCAGGGTAATGATATGGGTGATCTGGGTGGACGACGCACCGTGGGCCAGCATGCGCTCCACCAATTGGCCGATCTCGCCGCGTATCGCCACCAGGTTGTCCACCCGCGGCGCGTTACGGATGGTACGCGCCAGGTGCACCAGGTCGACACGCTGCAGGGAAAACAGGTCGCGCTCAGACACCACGCCACACAGGCGTTGGTCTTTGACCAGGCACACATGGGCGATATGCCGTTCGGTCATGGCGATGGCGGCGTCGAAGGCGCTGTGGTCCGGGGTCAAGAAGAACGGCGCCTGGGTCATATGACCTTCGATGCCTTGGCCAAAGTCGCTGGTGCCATCGGCCACCACCTGGCGCAAGTCGCGCAGGGTGAAAATCCCCAGCGGCGCCTTGTGCTCATCGACAATCACAATGCTGCCGACCTGCTGTTCATGCATCAGCGTCACCGCTTCGCGCAGCGGCGTGGCCGGGCTGCACGTCACCGGGTGGCGCATGGCCAATTCGCCCAGACGTGTGTTCAGGGAATACTGGGTACCGAGGGTTTCCACGGCTTTTTGCTGAACTTGCTGATTGACCTGGTCCAGCAAGCTGCTGACACCGCGCAGGGCGAAGTCGCGGAACGGGCTGGAAAGCGCGAACAGCTTGATAAAGGCCGGTTTGTTCAGTTGCAGGCAGAAGGTGTCTTCGGCGGCCTTGTGCTCGGTGCGGGTCGCCCGTTCACCCAGCAGGGCCGCGAGGGGAAAGCATTCGCCGGTGGTGATTTCAAAGGTGGTTTCGGCGGCTTCCTGGTGCAACCCGGGCCGCTCACCGACGACCCGGCCTTGCTTGACGATATAAAAGTGTTCAACCGGCCCACCCGACGGCTTGAGGATGCTGTCACCGGGACCATAGAAGCGCAGCTGGCACTGTTCCACCAGAAACGCCAGGTGGGCGTTTTCCATCTGGTTGAAGGGCGGGAAGCGCTGCAGGAACTGCAGCGTACCGTGGATGTTTTGCAACACAGCAGTTTTCCCCGCCTGGGCGAAGGCATCAGCTTTACTCATAACAGTGGCCGCATTTTTTTGTCGTTATCGTCCCTCATGGTCGACCCCCGCGCGGCGGGTGCCCATTGGACGTAAGTCTAGGTCGATACAAAAGGCACGCACCTAAGGAAAAACCTTACACGACTATCGTCCGAACCCCGTATAACGCCCACTAGGCAAACTTTCCGACGAAGTGCACATTGATCGCCCTTGCGCAGATGTCTGACGAGTGTGCTGGAAGAGTGAATAGAACTGTTGAGAAGCGTATGTCCGACCACGATATTTTGAGCGATGCCGAGCGCGAGGCGCTGAGCGCCGTGATGCTGGAGCCTGATTTACCGCCACAACGCGTGTTGATTGTTGACGACGACAAGGATGCGCGTGAACTGCTGGCGGAGATCCTGGGGCTGGACGGTATTCGCTGCATGACCGCCGACAGTGGCGAGGCGGCGTGGAATTTGTTGAAATCCAGCAGCTCCATCGGTTTGCTGATCACTGACCTGCGCATGGCCCCCAGCAATGGCCTGGAGCTGATCCGCCAGGTGCGTGAGTCCACCCGCGCGGCGCTGCCGATCATCATCATGTCCGGGGACGCGGAAGCGCCGGATGTGATCGATGCGATGCATTTGAGCGTGGTGGATTTTTTGCTCAAGCCTATTGATAGCGTGAAGCTGGCGAAGCTGGTGAAGCGGGAGTTGGGGATGGACTCCTGAATTTTTGGATGACTGAACTGACGTCATCGCAGGCAAGCCAGCTCCCACATATGAATGTATTCACACATCAAACTGTGGGAGCTGGCTTGCCTGCGATGAGGCCATCAGGGCATACCTGAATCTTCCCAGATGAGAAAAGCCCCGATCTTGCGATCAGGGCTTTTTCATTTACAGGCCGTTTTTAGCCTTGAACTCCCGACGCCGACGATGCAACACCGGCTCGGTATACCCATTGGGCTGTTTAGTCCCTTCAATCACCAACTCCACCGCCGCCTGGAATGCGATATTGCTGTCGAAATCCGGCGCCAGCGGGCGATACAACGCATCACCGGCATTCTGACGGTCCACCACCGGCGCCATGCGCTTGAGGCTTTCCATCACCTGGGCTTGCGTGACGACACCGTGACGCAGCCAGTTGGCGATGTGCTGGCTGGAGATGCGCAGGGTGGCGCGGTCTTCCATCAGTCCCACATCGTTGATGTCCGGCACTTTCGAACAGCCGACGCCCTGGTCGATCCAGCGCACCACATAACCGAGGATGCCCTGAGCGTTGTTGTCCAGCTCGTTGCGGATTTCTTCGTCGGACCAAGCAGTGTTGCTGGCCAGGGGGATCGTCAGGATGTCGTCCACCGAGGCGCGTTCGCGCTTGGCCAGTTCGGCCTGGCGGGCGAAGACATCCACTTTGTGATAGTGCAACGCGTGCAGGGCCGCTGCCGTTGGCGAGGGTACCCAGGCGGTGTTGGCGCCGGCCAAGGGGTGGGCGATTTTCTGCTCGAGCATCAAAGCCATCAGGTCGGGCATGGCCCACATGCCTTTACCGATCTGCGCGCGGCCTTGCAGGCCGGTGCTCAGGCCGATATCGACGTTCCAGTTTTCGTAGGCGCCAATCCACTTCTCCGATTTCATCGCCGCCTTGCGCACCATCGCGCCGGCTTCCATGGAGGTGTGGATCTCGTCGCCGGTACGGTCGAGGAAGCCGGTGTTGATAAACACCACGCGCTCGCTGGCGGCCTTGATGCACGCCTTGAGGTTGACCGTGGTGCGGCGCTCCTCGTCCATGATCCCGACTTTCAACGTGTTGCGCGGCAGGTTCAGCACGTCTTCGATGCGGCCGAACAGCTCGTTGGTGAACGCCACTTCTTCCGGGCCGTGCATCTTCGGTTTCACGATGTACACGGAACCGGTGCGGCTGTTCTTGCGCGTGTTGTTGCCGTTGAGGCTGTGGATCGCCGCCAGGCTGGTGAGCAGGCCGTCGAGGATGCCTTCCGGTACTTCGTTGCCGTCTTTGTCGAGGATCGCGTCGATGGTCATCAGGTGACCCACGTTACGCACGAACAGCAGCGAACGGCCGTGCAGCGTCACGTCGTTGCCGTCCACGCCGGTGTAAACGCGGTCGGCGTTCATGGTGCGGGTGAAGGTCTTGCCGCCCTTGGCCACTTCTTCAGCCAGGTCGCCCTTCATCAGGCCGAGCCAATTGCGGTAGATCACCACTTTGTCGTCGGCATCGACGGCGGCGACGGAGTCTTCGCAGTCCATGATGGTGGTCAGCGCGGCTTCCATCAGCACATCCTTGATGCCGGCGGCGTCGGTCTGGCCGACCGGGGTGCTGGCGTCGATCTGGATTTCGAAGTGCAGGCCGTTGTGTTTGAGCAGGATTGCAATCGGCTCGGCCGCGGGGCCCTGGAAGCCGATGAACTGGGCGTCGTCGCGCAGGCCGCTGTTGCTGCCGCCCTTGAGGCTGACGATCAGCTTGCCATCGACGACCTTGTAGCCGGTCGACTCGACGTGGCTGCCGGCGCTGAGCGGCGCGGCTTCGTCGAGAAATGCACGGGCGAAGGCGATGACCTTGTCGCCGCGTACCTTGTTATAGCCCTGGCCCTTCTCGGCGCCGTCGGCTTCGCTGATGGCGTCGGTGCCGTACAGCGCGTCATACAGCGAACCCCAGCGCGCATTCGAGGCGTTGAGGGCGAAACGGGCGTTCATGACCGGTACCACCAATTGGGGGCCGGCCATGCGCGCGATTTCGTCGTCGACGTTTTGGGTCGTGGCCTGGAAGTCCGGGGCTTCCGGCAGCAGGTAGCCGATGTCTTGCAGGAAGGCCTTGTAGGCCACCGGGTCGTGAGCCTTGCCTGCGTGAGTCTGGTGCCAGGTGTCGATCCGCGCTTGGAAGTCGTCGCGTTTGGCGAGCAGGGCTTTGTTCTTCGGGGCCAGGTCGTGGATGACCTTGTCGGCGCCGGCCCAGAACTGCGCGGCAGTGATGCCGGTGCCGGGAATGGCTTCGTTGTTCACGAAGTCGAACAGGACTTTGGCGACCTGCAGGCCACCGACTTGAACGTGTTCAGTCATCTCTTGCCTCACTCTGCGGAGCTTATGCGCTGTTTCGGATTTTCATTATGTAGTGCACGGTTGGGCATACTACATCATGACTTGCGGTTGTGAAAATTAGACTAAATACGTCGTTTAGCGACCCACTTTGGTCGTACGGTCACAGCGGAGAACCGGATGTTCTCAAAAAACTATTGGATTGTTCCAGATAAATATAAAAATGGTACACGATTTGTTTTCGAGGGCGCCTGCGTCCACCTTGTAGATTGAATTCCAGAGGGCAACGCCATGGACCATCTTGTACTCACAATTATCGCCGCCGACAAACCCGGCCTGGTTGAACGTATCGCGCAGAATATCGCCGCCCACGGGGGCAACTGGCTGGAAAGCCGAATGGCGCATATGGCGGGGCAGTTTGCCGGGATCCTGCGTGTCAGTGTGCCTGCCGAGAACCGTCAGGCGTTGGTGGGTGCGCTGGAGGATTTATCCACACACGGCATTCGCGTGCTGGTGGGTGAGGGCAGCAGCGGCCAGGCCTCCGCGTCCAAGTCGATCGTGATGACGCTGGTAGGCAACGACCGCGCCGGCATCGTGCGCGAGATCACTGCGCTGTTGAGCAAGCAGGGCGTCAACCTGGAGCGTTTGAGTACCGATGTACGTCCGGCGCCGATGAGCGGTGATCCGCTGTTCAGCGCCGAAGCTTTGCTGCAGGTGCCGTCGACATTATCCCTGGATGACTTGCAGCAATCCCTGGAAACCCTGGCGGACGACTTGATGGTGGAACTGCGCAACGAGGAATAACCCACCTACCCGGTTATGCATGCAAATCTTGCATGGGCCTGTGGATAACCTTGGGGTGGATGTCTGCAAGCCACGCAGGCTGTGGCTTGCAGATGTTTGAGCGTTTTTTGATCAGCGTTTGCGCACGCTCAGCCAGATATCCACGCTGTACACCACCAGGCCCGCCCAGATAAAGGCGAAGGCGGTCAGCGTGCTTGGCGCCAGGTGTTCGCCGAACAGCAATACGGCTTCCAGCAGCACCAGGGTGGGCGCTACGTACTGCAAGAAGCCCAGTGCGGTGTAGGGCAAATGCCGCGCGGCAGCGTTGAAACACACCAGTGGGATCAGCGTCACCGGGCCTGCGGCTACCAACCACCAAGCCTCGGAAGTACTCCAGAACTCCAGCTGTGCGCTATGCGCTGTCGGGTTGAACAGCAACCAGGCCACGGCAATCGGCACCAGCATCCAGGTTTCCACCACCAGCCCCGGCAGGGCTTTCACCGGCGCCTGTTTACGGATCAGCCCATAGAAGCCAAAGGTCAGCGCCAGCACCAGCGACACCCATGGCAAGCTGCCGACTTGCCAGACTTGTTGCGCCACGCCCACCGCGGCCAACCCGACGGCTACCCATTGCAAGCGACGCAGGCGCTCGCCGAGCAGCAGCATGCCCAGCAGGACGTTCACCAATGGATTGATGTAGTAACCCAGGCTCGCTTCCAGCATGCGTCCGGTGTTTACCGACCAGACATAGGTCAACCAGTTAGCCGCGATCAACGAACCGCTCAGGGCCAGGATCGCCAGGCGCTTGGGGTTGTCGCGCAACTCGCGGAACCAGCCGGGGTGTTTCCAGACCATCAGCAGCAAACCGCCGAACAGCGCCGACCAGAGCACCCGGTGCACGATGATTTCGGCGGCGGGTACGCTGGCGATGGCTTTGAAGTAAAGCGGGAACAGGCCCCAGATGACATAGGCGCTCAGGCCCAGGATGTAACCCTTGCGGGGGTTGGCGGCTTGCATGCGGAATCCTTGCTTAGGCAGCTAACAAAGCGCGATTGTAATTGGGTTTACCGATCGTTCCCACGCTCTGCGTGGGAATGCCGATTTGGACGCTCCGCGTCCGCTCTTGAACGCATGACGCAGAGCGTCACCTGATGCATTCCCACGCGGAGCGTGGGAACGATCAGCAGTCAGAAGAGTTTCAGCGGCTCTTCATTCAGCGCCGACAGTTGCTCGCGCAACGCCAGCACCTGATCGCCCCAATAACGCTCGCTGCCAAACCACGGGAAGCTGTGAGGGAACGCCGGGTCATCCCAGCGTCGGGCCAGCCAGGCGCTGTAGTGCATCAGGCGCAGGGCGCGCAGCGGTTCGATCAGCGCCAATTCACGCGGATCGAAGTCGTGGAATTCCTGGTAGCCATCCATCAATTCCGACAACTGGCCCAGGCATTCCTGACGGTCTCCGGCGAGCATCATCCACAAGTCCTGCACCGCCGGGCCCATGCGGCAGTCATCCAGGTCGACGATGTGGAACATTTCGTCGCGGCACATCATGTTGCCGGGGTGGCAGTCGCCGTGCATGCGGATGTTCTTGTGCGGCGTGGCCTTGTACACCTCTTCCACACGCTTGAGCAGGTCGCGGGCTACGGACTCGTAGGCCGGCAGCAGGCTTTTGGGAATGAAGTTGCCTTCCAGCAGCGTGGTGAGGGAGTCATGGCCGAAGTTCTTCACCCCCAAGGCTTCGCGGTGTTCGAACGGGCGGGTGGAACCCACCGCATGCAAACGGCCCAGCAATTGCCCAAGACGGTAGAGCTGATCGAGATTGCCCGGCTCCGGCGCACGGCCGCCGCGGCGGGGGAACAAGGTGAAGCGGAAACCGGCGTGTTCGAACAGGCTCGCGCCGTTGTGGATGAGCGGCGCCACCACCGGCACTTCGCATTCAGCCAGTTCGAAGGTGAAGCGATGTTCTTCGAGGATCGCTTCGTTGGTCCAGCGTTGCGGGCGATAGAACTTGGCGATCAGCGGCTCGGCGTCTTCGATGCCCACTTGATAGACGCGGTTTTCGTAGCTGTTGAGCGCCAGGATGCGAGCATCGCTGAGGAAGCCGATACTTTCGACAGCGTCGAGCACCAGGTCGGGGGTGAGCGTTTCAAACGGATGGGCCATGCGAACTCCTGCGCGCAGCAGGTCGCCGCGTCCGGCCCGGTATGGTAACGCACCAGGGCGCAGATAGGTGGTGGCTGTGCGGACGCCTTCGCGAGCAAGCCCGCTCCCACATTCGATCGCATTCCTACAGGATATGCGCGGTCAACTGTGGGAGCGGGCTTGCTCGCGAAAGCGGTTTATCAGGCGCCGACGACCCCACCATCATCCCGCCGAATCGCCATCACCGACGAGCGCGGCTTGCCATTGGGCAAATGCTCCGGCCAGGTCGAACCGCCGGTTTCGCCCGGATGCTGAATGCCCACGAACAGCGTCTTCTGGTCCGGCGAAAAGCTGATGCCCGTTACTTCACAGGCCACTGGTCCGACCATGAAGCGGCGGATTTCCCCGGTGCTCGGGTCGGCGCAGAGCATCTGGTTATTGCCCATTCCCGCGAAATCGCCCGCGTTGCTGTAGTCACCGTCGGTAAGGATCCACAAGCGCCCGGCCTTGTCGAAGCCCAGGCCGTCGGGGCTGTTGAACATGTTCTGCGGGTTGATGTTTGACGAACCGCCCTTGGGCGTTCCAGCGTGCACGCCAGGGTTGCCGGCCACCACGAACAGGTCCCAGGTGAACGACTGGGCGCCGTGGTTATCGGCGTCGGCCTTCCAGCGCAGAATCTGGCCATAGACGTTTTTCTCACGGGGGTTGGGGCCACCGACCGGCTGGCCGTCTTCACCGCGCTTGGCATTGTTGGTGAGGGTGCAATAGACCTGGCCATCGGAGGGGCTGACCACGATCCATTCCGGGCGGTCCATGCGTGTGGCTTTCACCACGCTGGCGGCCAGGCGCGCGTGGATCAGCACTTCTGCCTGGCTGTTGAATCCGGTGCTGGCGTCGATGCCGTTTTTGCCGAAGGTCAACTCGACCCATTGGCCCTTGCCCTTGGGATGGTCGGCATTGCCGTCGCCCGCGTCGAAGATCGCCACGTACAAGGTGCCATGATCGAGCAGGTCATTGTTGGCCTTGGGGTTCTTGTGGTTGATCTTGTCGCGGCTGACGAACTTGTAGATGAACTCGCCGCGCTCATCATCGCCCATGTACACCACGGCGCGCCCGTCGCGGGTCTCGGCCAGGGCGGCGTTTTCGTGCTTGAAGCGGCCCAGGGCCGTGCGTTTGGCCGGGGTGGATTGCGGGTCGAACGGGTCGATCTCCACTACCCAACCGTGGCGGTTGAGCTCGTTGGGGTTCTTGGCAAGGTCGAAACGCGGGTCGTGTTGATGCCAGTTGATGTCTTTGCTGGCGGCGACCGCGCCGTAGCGTTTCTGCCCGGCGTCGAAGGTCTGTTGTGGGTTGCTGCTGCCGAAGCAGTCGGTGAAGTTCTCTTCGCACGTCAGGTAAGTGCCCCACGGCGTTTTGCCGTTGGCGCAGTTCTGGAAGGTGCCCAGGACTTTCTTGCCGGATTTGTCGGCGCTGGTTTTCAGCCATTCATGGCCGGCGGCCGGGCCGCTGAGGCGGATCGGCGAGTTGCCGTGGATGCGCCGGTTGTAGCGCGAGTCCTGGACGAATTGCCAAGTGTCGCCCTGGCGCCGCACTTCGATCACCGACACGCCTTCGCTGGCCAGGGCCTTGCGCACGTCCTCGGCCGATTGCGGCGCGCCGCCGTGGGCGTAGAGATAGCGGTAGTTGGTGTATTCGTTGTTGATCGCCATCAGCGCGCGGTTATCGTCGCCGGGGAAGGGGAACAGGCTCATGCCGTCGTTGTTGTCGCCGAACTGATGTTCCTGGGCCTGCGCCGTGCCGTTGCCGGACGGGTCGAAGGCTGGCGCGTTCTTGCTCAGCGGTTGGCCCCAACTGATCAGCACCGACGCGCTGTAGCCCGGCGGCAGGCTGATGGTGTCGCTGGTGGCGGCGGCGATGCTGGTAAAGCCCAGCAGCGGGCTGGGGGTGGCGGCATTGACGGCCAGGGCGCTGCGGGTCAACAGGTTGCCGCCCAGGAACATCGCGGCACCGCACAAGGCACCGGCACCGATGAAGCGGCGGCGGGTGAGGCCGACCATTTGTTCGAGGTCGGTGGCTTGGTTTTCTTCTAATAGGCTCATCTCAGGCTCCTTGACGGTTTTTGCAGATACCTTAAGGAGCGGGCGTGACGAAATTGTTGCAGTTAAAAGAAGCTGACGGCTTACACCGGTGTTCCCAGCAGCACATTGCTTGGCGCGAATTGCACCTGGATCGCCTGGCCTTCAGCGGCGCTGATAGCCTTGAGCGCGTCGGGCTGCGCCAGGGCGCATAAAACCTGGCCGTTGGGCAGGGCGATGCGGACTTCGCTGGGGCCGTCGTCGGCGTCGAGAATGGCGTCGACGCTGCCGTGCAGGCAATTGTGTCCAGTTGTTGCGGGGTGTTCAGCTGCCATTAAATCCAGCCAGCCGGCCTTGATCAGCGCGACCACTTCCACGCCGGTTTCCAGCTCCAGCCGCTGCGTGCTGTCGTGGGTAATCTGCGCATTCAGGGTCAGCCCGCCCGCCAGTTGCAGGCGGACCAGATCGTTACGGCCTTGCTGCTCGATGGCGATGACCTGGCCGTGCAGCTGATTGCGCGCGCTGGTACGCAGCATCAAGCGGCCCAGCAGGTTGAAGTCGCTGGCCGCTTCGTCGGAGCCCAGCACCTGCGCCTGCAGCACTTGCAGGCGCTGGTAAAGACGCAACACCCGCTCACCCTCGGCCGTCAGCTTGGCGCCGCCGCCGCCCTTGCCACCGACGCTGCGTTGCACCAGGGGCTTTTGCGCCAGATTGTTCAGCTCGTCGATGGCGTCCCAGGCCGCCTTGTAGCTCAAGCCTGCGCTTTTCGCTGCGCGGGTGATGGAGCCCTGCTCTGCGATGTGCCCCAGCAAGGCAATGCGCTGGGGCCGGCGGATGATGTGTTGGCTGAGCGGGGTGGGCAGAGACATGTGGATACGCTTCGATGGGATGAGTCGAACGTTGCGGGCAAGCGGGGCTGGCGTCAAGTCAGTGGCCCGGTTTGGGCGTTCGGGCCAGGCAGTACACATCAACCCGTCGCGCGCCGGCATCGATCAACAACCGCGCCAGGCTGTGGGCGGTGGCGCCCGTGGTGAGTACGTCGTCGACCAAGGCGAAGTGACGCCCCCGCACCTGGGCGTCTGGCGCCAGGGCGAAGGCGCCGAGCAGGTTGCGCTTGCGGGTCTTGGCATCGAGGGCTTGCTGGGCGACGGTTTCCTGGGGGCGTAACAACAGGTGCTCATCGCAGGCGATATTCAGGTCGCTGCTGAGCCAGCGTGCCAGCATCGCGGCTTGGTTATAGCCGCGTTCGCGCAGGCGTTTGCGGGCCATGGGCACGGGCAGCAGGCAGTCGGGCCGCGGGAGCTCGGTGTTGTCGAAGCGGTGTTGCAGGTGTTGCGCCAACAGCCGCGCAAGCATCTGCCCGAGGGGCCAGCGGGCCTGGTGTTTGAAGCGGCTGATCAGGCTGTCGACAGGGAAGCTGTAGGTCCAAGGCGCGACCGCCTGTTTAAAGGCAGGCGGTTGTTTCTGACATTGGCCGCAGATCAAACCCTCCATGGGCAAGGGCAGGGCGCACACGTCGCAGTGTTCCAGCAACCACGGCAGCTCTGTTTCGCAGACGTTGCACACACAATGGGCCGATTCTGTCGTCTCATCGCATATTAAACAGCTCTGTATATTTTTTAACCATATGTAAACCTGGTGTTTGTAGTTGGGTTGACAGCGCATGAATCTTCCTTAAATATGCCGAGCATCCGTGTCGTGCCTGTGGGTATTGCCCTGCCCACAGCGCTTGCCCAAGCATAATCAAGGAATCGCCCATGAGCGCCAGCACCACCGCCACGTTGCGTCACGATTGGTCTCTTGCAGAAGTCAAAGCGCTGTTCGTGCAGCCGTTCAATGACCTGTTGTTCCAGGCGCAGACCGTGCACCGCGCGCATTTCGACGCCAATCGTGTGCAAGTGTCGACGCTGCTCTCGATCAAAACCGGCGCCTGCCCGGAAGATTGCAAATATTGTCCGCAGTCGGGCCACTACAACACCGGCCTGGAAAAAGAAAAACTGATGGAGGTGCAAAAGGTCCTCGAAGAGGCGGCTCGCGCCAAAGCCATCGGTTCGACCCGCTTCTGCATGGGCGCCGCCTGGAAACACCCGTCGGCCAAAGACATGCCCTATGTGCTGGAAATGGTCAAAGGTGTGAAAGCCATGGGCCTGGAAACCTGCATGACCCTCGGCCGTCTCGACCAGGACCAGACCGAAGCCCTGGCCCAGGCCGGCCTTGACTACTACAACCACAACCTTGATACCTCGCCGGAGTTCTACGGCTCGATCATCACGACCCGCACCTACGGCGAGCGCCTGCAAACCCTGGCCTATGTGCGTGACTCAGGGATGAAGATCTGCTCGGGCGGCATCCTCGGCATGGGCGAGTCCCTCGACGACCGCGCCAACTTGCTGATCCAGCTGGCCAACCTGCCGGAGCATCCAGAGTCGGTGCCGATCAACATGCTGGTCAAGGTCGCCGGCACGCCGCTGGAAAACGCCGAGGATATCGACCCGTTCGACTTCATTCGCATGCTCGCCGTGGCGCGCATCCTGATGCCCAAGTCCCATGTGCGCCTGTCGGCTGGCCGTGAGGCGATGAACGAGCAGATGCAGGCCTTGGCGTTTTTTGCCGGTGCCAACTCGATCTTCTACGGCGACAAGCTGCTGACTACCTCCAACCCGCAGGCCGACAAGGACATGCAACTGTTCGCGCGCCTGGGGATCCTGCCGCAAGCGCGCGAAGAGCACGCGGATGAAGTGCACCAGGCGGCGATCGAGCAGGCGTTGGTCGAACAGAAAAGCAGCGAACAGTTCTACAACGCCGCCGTTTGATTGAAATGCAATCCAAATGTGGGAGCGGGCTTGCCTGCGATAACGGTCTGTCAGGCACATTGCTGGTGAATGTGCCGCCGTCATCGCAGGCAAGCCAGCTCCCACATTTTTGACCGTAAACCGAGGCCAGCATGTCTTTCGATCTCGCCGCGCGCCTCGCTGCCCGCCGTGCCGAACACCTTTATCGCCAACGCCCGCTACTGCAAAGCCCCCAAGGCCCGGACGTGGTGGTCGACGGCCAGCCGTTGCTGGCGTTCTGCAACAACGATTACCTGGGCCTGGCCAATCACCCGCAGGTGATCGAAGCCTGGCGCGCCGGTGCGTCCCGTTGGGGCGTCGGCGGTGGTGCTTCGCATCTGGTGGTCGGGCATGCCACCCCGCACCATGAACTGGAAGAAGCCCTGGCTGATCTGACCGGTCGCCCGCGCGCGCTGCTGTTTACCACCGGCTACATGGCCAACCTTGGCGCGGTCACGGCGCTGGTGGGGCAGGGCGACACCGTGCTGGAAGACCGTCTTAACCATGCCTCGCTGCTGGATGCGGGCCTGCTGTCCGGTGCGCGCTTCAATCGCTACCTGCATAACGACGCCGACAGCCTCGCCAAGCGGCTTGAAAAGGCCACCGGCAATACGCTGGTGGTCACCGACGGCGTGTTCAGCATGGACGGCGATCTGGCCGACGTGCCCGCGCTGGCCCGTGAGGCCAAGGCCAAAGGCGCCTGGTTGATGGTGGATGACGCCCACGGTTTCGGTCCCTTGGGCGCCAATGGCGGCGGTATCGTCGAGCATTTCGGCCTGAGCCAGGAGGATGTGCCGGTACTGGTCGGCACCCTCGGCAAAGCGTTTGGTACGGCCGGGGCCTTTGTGGCGGGCAGTGAAGAGCTGATCGAAAGCCTGATCCAGTTCGCGCGGCCGTATATCTACACCACCAGCCAACCGCCGGCCCTGGCCTGCGCCACCCTGAAAAGCCTGGAACTGTTGCGCAGCGAGCATTGGCGGCGCGAACACCTGAACGCGCTGATCCGTCAATTTCGCCAAGGCGCCGAGCAGTTGGGCCTGGAGTTGATGGACAGCTTCACGCCGATCCAGCCGATCCTGATCGGCGACAGTGCCAGGGCCATGCGCCTGTCCCAGAGGCTGCGCGAGCGCGGACTGATGGTGACCGCGATCCGCCCGCCCACGGTGCCGGCCGGCAGCGCGCGTCTACGCGTGACATTGACGGCGGCCCACAGCGCGGCGCAGGTGCAGCTATTGTTAAGCGCATTGGAAGACAGTTTCCGCCTGGAGCCTGCCCATGCGTGATCGACTGATATTGCTGCCCGGCTGGGGCCTGGGTGTTTCGCCATTGGAGCCGTTGGCCGCCGCACTGCTGGGTCTGGACGAGCACCTGCGGGTGCAGATCGAACCGTTGCCCGCGCTGGACTCCAGCGGCCTTAATGAATGGCTCGACGAGCTCGACGCCACGCTGCCGGACAACGCCTGGCTGGGCGGCTGGTCCCTGGGCGGCATGCTGGCCGCGGAGCTGGCGGCACGACGCGGCGAACGTTGCTGCGGCCTGCTGACCCTGGCGAGCAGCCCGTGTTTTGTCGCCCATGATGGCTGGCCGAATGCGATGCCCGCCGAGACCTTCGATGCGTTTCTCGCCGGATGCCATGCCGACTCCCAGGTCACCCTCAAACGCTTCGGCCTGTTGTGTGCCAAGGGCGCCGAAGACCCGCGCGGTCTGGCGCGGCTGTTGGTCAGCGGGGCGCCGAATACGTCGTCCGCGCGCCTGATGGCGGGGCTTGAGCTGCTCGCCCAACTCGATACCCGCGACGCTCTGCTGGCGTATCGCGGCCCGCAGTTGCATCTGTTTGCAGGTCTGGACGAGTTGGTACCCGCCGAAGCCGCCGGCACACTGCTGGCCCTGCTCCCCGATGTTGAAATCGGCCTGATTGAACAGGCCAGCCACGCTTTTCTTCTGGAAGACCCCCACGGTGTAGCGGGGGCCATCCAGGCTTTTTTGCATGAGTGCGTCGATGACTGATTTATCCCACCCCCCGCTGCCGGGTGCCTTGCCGGACAAGCGCCAGGTGGCGGCGTCCTTTTCCCGTGCCGCCGCCAGTTACGACAGCGTCGCCGAGTTGCAGCGAGCGGTGGGCAACCAGTTACTGGCGCGCTTGCCAGCAGGTCTCGCGCCGCAACGCTGGCTGGATATGGGCTGCGGCACCGGGTACTTCAGCCGCGCGTTACAAGCGCGATTGCCCGATAGCCAAGGCATCGCACTGGATATCGCCGAAGGCATGCTCAACCATGCACGACCGTTGGGTGGCGCGAACCATTTCATCGCGGGTGATGCAGAACGCTTGCCGCTGAAGGCTGAAAGCGTGGAGCTGCTGTTTTCCTCCCTTGCGGTGCAATGGTGCGCGAACTTCGAGGCGGTGCTCAGCGAGGCTCATCGCGTGTTGCAACCGGGCGGTGTGCTGGCCTTCGCCAGCCTGTGCGTGGGCACCTTGCGCGAGCTGCGCGAAAGCTGGCGCGCGGCGGATGGCCTGGTTCACGTCAATCGCTTTCGCACCTTCGAGGCTTACCAGCAACGGTGCGCAGCCAGCGGCCTGCGGGTGGTGAGCCTGGAGCGTCGCCCCCACGTGCTGCATTATCCTGATGTGCGCAGCCTGACCCATGAATTGAAAGCGTTGGGCGCGCATAACCTCAACCCCGGCCGACCGGGCGGGTTGACGGGGCGCACGCGGATTGCTGCACTGGTGCAAGCGTATGAGCAGTTCCGCCAGGCCCAGGGCCTGCCGGCGACTTACCAAGTGGTGTATGCCGTACTGGAGAAACCTCTATGAGCGCCGCTTATTTCATCACCGGTACCGACACCGATGTCGGCAAGACCACCATCGCCGCCGGCCTGCTGCACGCGGCGCGGCACGCCGGCCGCAGCACCGCCGCCGGCAAGCCCGTCGCTTCCGGCTGCGAGGTCACGCCCAAAGGCTTGCGCAACGCCGATGCGCTGGCGTTATTGGCCGAATGTACGTTGCCCCTGAGCTACGCTGATGTGAACCCGGTGGCGTTCGAACCGGCCATCGCACCGCATCTGGCGGCGCGGGAGGCGGGGGTCTCGCTTACGGTGCAGTCCTTGTTGAAACCCATGCAGCAGGTCCTGGCCTTGAACGCGGATTTCACCTTGATCGAAGGCGCAGGCGGTTGGCGTGTGCCCCTGGCCGACCAGGCGAATATGTCAGACCTGGCCATGGCGCTGAAACTGCCGGTGATCCTGGTGGTGGGCGTGCGCCTGGGTTGCATCAGCCATGCCCTGCTCACCGCCGAAGCCATTGCGCGGGACGGTTTGCCGTTGGCCGGGTGGGTGGCCAATATCATCGACTCCAAGACCTCCCGTCTGGAAGAAAACCTCGCCACCCTGGCCGAAAGGTTGCCTGCGCCCTGTCTGGGGCGGGTACCAAGACTCAAGCACGCCGGGGCTGAGGCCGTGGCGCACTACCTGCAGTTGGATTTGCTTGACTGATTTTGGCTATTGCCAGGCATTGTGCCATTAGTGTTTTTGTCGGGCGTTTTGCCACTATCTCTGTTTCAATCATCGTTCACGATTCTCTGAAAGCAGGTTCAAGCCATGGATATCTCTGGCAGCAGCGCATTTTACTCAGGCCTGAATACCATTGCGTCCGGGCAGAGCCGTGTCGACCAGGCCGCCGGCAAGATCGCCAGTGCCGCCACCAGCCAACCCTCGGACGCCCAGAGTGATCGCTTGCAGGCGGTCAATCGCGGCCAGCCGACTAATTCCGCGAGCAATATGGTGGAGCTGGCCCAAGGCAAATTTGAGGTGGCGCTGGGCGTCAAAGTGGCCAAGGCCGCGGATGAAATGCTCGGTACTTTCATCGATACCTACGCTTAATCCCTCGTCCCCACGCATGCCGGCTCTGCTTTCTGTGGGGGCTGGCTTGCCTGCGATCGAATCACCTCGCTATGCCTGATAAACCGCAGCGCACGCAGCGCAGGCAAGCCTGCTCCCACATTTGACCTGCTTCGCTTCCCCGCACCTCTATACTTCCCAAATGACGTGGCGTCTTGCCGCAGGCCTTGCCGTGTCTGATGTTGACCCACATCAGGACAAACGGCACCCGAACGGCGCTTGACATCCCCAGGTCGTAAACGTATGTTTCAAACACCTGTTTGACCGCCTCCACACACCCACGCGGTTGTTCATCCCAGATACATCAGCAGAGGTTTATCGCTATGCCTGACTACAAGGCCCCCTTGCGTGATATTCGCTTCGTTCGTGACGAACTGCTTGGCTATGAAGCGCACTATCAGAGCCTGCCGGCGTGCCAGGACGCTACGCCGGACATGGTTGACGCCATCCTTGAAGAGGGCGCCAAGTTCTGTGAGCAGGTACTGGCACCGCTGAACCGCGTGGGCGACATTGAAGGGTGCACCTGGAGCGAGTCAGGCGTTAAGACCCCTACAGGTTTCAAGGAAGCCTACAAACAGTTCGTCGAAGGCGGCTGGCCAAGCCTGGCCCACGACGTGGAGCACGGTGGCCAAGGCCTGCCGGAATCCCTGGGTCTGGCGGTGAGCGAAATGGTCGGCGAAGCCAACTGGTCGTGGGGCATGTACCCAGGCCTGTCGCACGGCGCGATGAACACCATCTCCGAGCACGGCACGCCCGAACAGCAAGACGCCTACCTGACCAAACTGGTGTCGGGCGAGTGGACCGGCACCATGTGCCTGACCGAGCCGCACTGCGGCACCGACCTGGGCATGCTGCGCACCAAGGCCGAGCCTCAGGCTGATGGTTCCTACAAAGTCTCCGGGACCAAGATCTTCATCTCGGCCGGTGAGCACGACATGGCCGATAACATCGTCCACATCGTTCTGGCCCGCCTGCCGGATGCACCGGCTGGCACCAAAGGCATTTCGCTGTTTATCGTGCCCAAGTTCCTGCCGAACGCCGATGGCTCGATCGGCGCGCGCAACGCGGTGACCTGCGGCTCGTTGGAACACAAGATGGGCATCCACGGCAACGCTACGTGCGTGATGAACTTCGACGCGGCCACCGGTTTCTTGATCGGCCCGGCGAACAAAGGCCTGAACTGCATGTTCACCTTTATGAACACCGCTCGCCTGGGCACCGCGCTGCAAGGTCTGGCCCACGCCGAGATCGGCTTCCAGGGCGGCCTGAAATACGCTCGCGACCGCCTGCAAATGCGTTCCCTGACTGGCCCGAAAGCGCCGGAGAAGGCCGCCGACCCGATCATCGTGCACCCTGACGTGCGCCGCATGCTGTTGACCATGAAAGCCTTCGCCGAAGGCAACCGTGCGATGGTGTACTTCACCGCCAAGCAAGTGGACATCGTCAAGTACGGCACCGACGACGAAGCCAAGAAACAGGCCGACGGCCTGTTGGCCTTCATGACCCCGATCGCCAAGGCGTTCATGACCGAAGTCGGTTTTGAATCGGCCAACCACGGTGTGCAGATCTACGGCGGCCACGGTTTCATCGCCGAGTGGGGCATGGAGCAGAACGTTCGTGACAGCCGCATTTCGATGCTGTACGAAGGCACCACCGGCATCCAGGCCTTGGACCTGCTGGGCCGTAAAGTGCTGATGACCCAGGGCGAAGCGCTCAAGGGCTTTACCAAGATCGTGCACAAGTTCTGCCAGGCCAACGAAGGCGTCGAGGCGGTCCAGGAGTTCGTCACACCGCTGGCCGCACTGAACAAAGAGTGGGGCGAGTTGACCATGAAGGTCGGCATGGCCGCGATGAAAGACCGTGAAGAAGTCGGTGCCGCTTCGGTGGATTACCTGATGTACTCCGGTTACGCGTGCCTGGCCTACTTCTGGGCCGATATGGCGCGCCTGGCGGCCGAGAAACTGGCGGCCGGCACCAGCGAAGAGGCGTTCTACACCGCCAAGCTGCAAACCGCGCGCTTCTACTTCCAGCGCATCCTGCCGCGCACCCGCACGCACGTCGCGACCATGCTCTCGGGCGCAGGTAATCTGATGGACATGAAAGAAGAAGACTTCGGCCTGGCTTACTAAGCCTTACCGAAGTTCCCAAAACCGCCGCCTCCCTCGGGACGCGGCGGTTTTTTGTTTTTCTGTAGGAGCGAGCTTGCTCGCGAAAAACGAATGGGCGACGCGGGCGACCTGACAGCACTGCGTTATCGTTGACGTTCTTCGCGAGCAAGCTCGCTCCTACAGTAGGCGGGTAGAAAAAACCGTGCTCCTGCGCTCAGGGATTATGTCCGGCTGCCGTTACAGTGATGGCAATGTGATACATGCTCGTCAGGTTATGCTTAACTGTCAGGGTAAAGGCATAGTGCCATCATTTGTTTGCGGGTCGGAGTTTTACCCTTGTCGCGCGTGTCCGCTGTACGGTTCAGCCACTTTCTCCCTTCGTTGCTGCTCTTGCTGGCCGGGCTTTCGGCTGCCTACGTCAAGGACCTCAACGTCTTCTTCACCTCGCTGTTCAACGTGCTGCCGACCCTGGTGCTGTTGCTCGGCGGTTCGTACTGCGCGGTGTACCGTCGTCAGCGTGAGCTGTTCCTGATGATCACGGTGTATATCGCCTACTACCTGCTCGATACCCAGACCGATTTCTACCGAGACCACGGCCGCGTGCGCGAAGACGCGGCGGTGGTGTTCCATTTGTGCTGTCTGCTGCTGCCGTTGCTGTTCAGCATTTACGCGCTGTGGCAGGAGAAAACCCACCTGTTTCGTGACTTCGTCGCCCGTGGCGCGGTGTTGCTGGCGATCGGCAGCGTCGCGCTGGCGCTGGAACAAAGTTATCCCCAGGGCGTGCTGAATTGGCTGGCGGAGATTCGCTGGCCGGTGCTGCATGGCGCCTGGATGAGCCTGATCCAGTTGTCGTACCCGATGTTCCTGATTGGTTTCCTGACCCTGGCCGCGCAGTACTGGTACCAGCCACGCCCGCTGCACGCGGCGCAACTGGTGGGTTTGCTGGGTATGTTCTGGATGTTGCCGCAGACGTTCATCCTGCCGTTCACCCTGAACATCATGTGCAGCCAGGTCATGCTGATGATTGCCGCCGGTGTGGCCCACGAGGCTTACCAGATGGCGTTCCGCGATGAACTGACCGGCTTGCCGGGACGTCGCGCATTGAATGAGCGCATGCAGCGGCTGGGGCGCAACTATGTGCTGGCGATGAGCGATGTCGACCACTTCAAGCGCTTCAACGACACCCACGGCCACGATGTTGGCGACCAAGTGCTGCGCCTGGTGGCGAGCAAGCTGTCCAAGGTCAACGGCGGTGGGCGGGCATATCGTTACGGCGGTGAAGAGTTCGCCGTGGTGTTCGCCGGCAAGACGGTGGAAGAGTGCATGCCGCACCTGGAAGAGATCCGCGAGATCATCGCCGATTACGACATCAAATTGCGCAACATGGACCGGCCCCAGGACGATCAACAGGGGCGTCAGCGTCGCTCGGGCAGCGGCGCTTCCAGTGTCTCGGTGACCATCAGTATCGGCGTGGCCGAGCGTCAGGCCGAGCAGCGCACGCCCGAGGAAGTGCTCAAATCCGCCGACCAGGCGCTGTACGCCGCCAAGGGGGCAGGGCGCAACTGCGTGGTCGCGGCCGGGCAGACCCGCCGTGGCGCAGTGCGCATGGAGCGTGCTGCCGGTTGAGTGATGGCGGTGTATTCAGCGGTTCTACAGTGATTGTCCAAGGCGATGGCTGACGGTAGGTTGGAACCATCTGCTGACGGAGACATTGCCATGCCTGAGTACAAAGCTCCCCTTCGCGACATGCGCTTTCTGATCGACAACGTGTTTGATTTCCACGGCCATTACGCTGCGCTGGGCGCGACTGACGCGAGCCCGGACATGGTCAATGCGATCCTCGAAGAAGGCGCGAAATTCTGCGAAAACGTGCTCGCGCCGCTCAACCGCAGCGGTGATGAGGAAGGCTGCCATTTCGACAATGGCGTGGTGACCACGCCCAAGGGGTTCAAGCAGGCGTTCGCCCAATACGTCGAGGGCGGTTGGCATGGCGTGGCGGCGGACCCCGCCTACGGTGGCCAGGGTTTACCGCAATCACTGGGCCTGGTGCTCAGCGAAATGATCGGCTCCAGCAACACTTCCTGGGGCATGTACCCAGGGCTGACCCACGGCGCAATGTCGGCGATCCACGCCCATGGCACCGCCGAGCAGAAAGACACCTACCTGGGCAAACTCACCGCCGGCGAATGGACCGGCACTATGTGCCTCACCGAAGCCCATTGCGGCACCGACCTGGGCCTGATCAAGACCCGCGCCGTGCCCCAGGCGGACGGCAGCTATGCCGTCACCGGCAGCAAGATCTTCATCTCGGCCGGCGAACACGACATGAGCGCCAACATCATCCACCTGGTGCTGGCCAAGCTGCCGGATGCGCCGGCGGGCACCAAGGGCATCTCGTTATTCATCGTGCCCAAGTTTCATGCAGATTCCGGCGCGCGCAACGCGGTGCACTGCGGTTCCATCGAACACAAGATGGGCATCAAGGGCTCCGCCACCTGCGTGCTGAATTTCGACGGCGCCAGGGGCTTTCTGATTGGTGAGGCGAACAAAGGCCTCAACTGCATGTTCACCATGATGAACCATGCACGCCTGGGGACTGGCATGCAGGGTCTGTGCAATGGCGAAGCGAGTTTCCAGGGCGCGATCAAATATGCCAACGACCGCCTGCAAATGCGTTCGCTGACCGGCGCCAAGGCCCCGGAGAAAGCCGCCGACCCGATCATCGTGCACGCCGATGTACGTCGCATGCTGCTGACCATGAAAGCCTTTAACGAAGGCAACCGCGCACTGGCCTACTTCACCGCGCAATTGCTCGACACGGCGCACCTGAGCAGCGACGCCGGCCAACGCCAGGATGCCGAAGACCTGTTGGCGTTTCTCACGCCGATCTGCAAAGCCTTCATGACCGACACCGGGCTGGAGGTGACCAACCATGGCATGCAAGTGTTCGGCGGCCACGGTTACATCCGCGAATGGGGTATGGAGCAACTGGCCCGCGATGCGCGGATTGCGCCGATCTATGAAGGCACCAACGGCATCCAGGCCCTCGACCTGCTGGGGCGCAAGGTGCTGGGCAGCCAGGGCAAGCTGCTGCGTGGGTTTACCAAAATCGTACACAAATTCTGTGCCGCGAATGCCGAGCACCCGCAATTCAAGGCCCATGTGGTGCAGCTCGATCAACTGAACCGTGAATGGGGCGAACTGACCACCCGCGTGGGCATGGCAGCGATAAAGAACCCCGATGAAGTCGGCGCCGCCGCCGTGGATTACTTGATGTACAGCGGCTACGTGGTGCTCGCTTACCTGTGGCTGCGCATGGCCCTGGCGGCCCTTGAGCAACCCGACGCCGACTTCGCCAAGGCCAAGCTGGCCACCTGCGATTTCTACTTCAAGCGCCTGCTGCCGCGTACCGCCACCCACCGCGCGGCGGTGGAAGCGGGCAGCGAATGCCTGATGAGTCTGCCTGCGGAGTTGTTTGGCCTGTAGGAGCGAGCTTGCTCGCGAAGAACTCCCAGACACCGCGATCATCCAGAATGCAGGCGTTATCGTTGGCGTTTTTCGCGAGCAAGCTCGCTCCTACAGTCATGTGACTTGGAAATACTTGTTGGTCACGAACGGACCCTATGTGTCTGAAAAGTTGTTCGGGTACACTCTGAGCCTGTAAAACCGATCCTACCGAATCATTTTTCACGTTCTCACGAGGTTTGCCATGGCTGATTACAAAGCGCCGCTGCGTGATATGCGCTTCGTCCTCAACGAAGTCTTTGAGGTCGCCAACACATGGGCCCAATTGCCGGCATTGGCAGACACCGTTGACGCCGAAACCGTAGAGGCGATCCTCGAAGAAGCCGGCAAAGTCACCGCCAAGTCCATCGCCCCGCTCAGCCGCGGCGGCGATGAACAAGGATGCCGCTGGGACAACACCGCGGTGTTTACCCCGGACGGTTTTCCACAGGCCTACAAGACCTACGCTGAAGGCGGCTGGGTTGGAGTAGGCGGCGATCCTGCCTTTGGTGGCATGGGCATGCCCAAGGCGGTGTCGGCTCAGGTCGAAGAGATGATCAACTCGTCGAGCCTGGCGTTCGGCCTGTACCCGATGTTGACCTCCGGCGCCTGTGTGTCGATCGCGACTCACGCCAGCGATGAACTAAAGGCTACCTACCTGCCGAAGATGTACTCTGGCGAGTGGGCCGGCTCCATGTGCCTGACCGAGGCCCATGCCGGCACCGACCTGGGGATGATCCGCACCAAGGCCGAGCCACAGGCGGACGGTTCCTACAAAGTCAGCGGTACCAAAATCTTTATCACCGGTGGCGAGCACGACCTTACCGATAACATCATTCACCTGGTGCTGGCCAAGCTGCCGGACGCACCGGCAGGCCCCAAGGGCATTTCGCTGTTCCTGGTGCCGAAGTTCATGGTGAACGCCGACGGCGGCCTGGGCGCGCGTAACGCGGTGAGCTGCGGGTCTATCGAACACAAGATGGGGATCCAGGCATCGGCAACCTGTGTGATGAACTTCGACGAAGCCGTGGGTTACCTGGTGGGCGAGCAGAACCGTGGCTTGGCGGCAATGTTCACCATGATGAACTACGAGCGTCTGGGTGTGGGCATCCAGGGCTTGGCGTCTGGTGAGCGCTCCTATCAGAACGCAATTGAATATGCGCGCGACCGCCTGCAAAGCCGTGCGCCGACCGGCGCCCAGGCCAGGGAGAAGATGGCCGACCCGATCATCGTGCACCCGGACGTGCGTCGCATGCTGCTGACCATGAAGGCGGCAAATGAAGGCGGTCGTGCGTTTTCCACCTACGTGGCGACGCAACTGGACATCGCCAAGTTCAGCGAAGATGCCGCTGCGCGCGAGCGCGCGGACAATCTGGTGGCGCTGTTGACACCGGTGGCCAAGGCGTTCCTCAGCGATCTGGGCCTGGAAACCACGGTGTTGGGCCAGCAAGTCTTCGGCGGCCACGGCTACATTCGCGAGTGGGGCCAAGAGCAACTGGTGCGCGACGTGCGCATTACCCAGATCTATGAAGGCACCAATGGCATCCAGGCGCTAGACCTCATGGGGCGCAAGATCGTTGGCAGCGGCGGCGCGTTCTACACCTTGTTCGCCGACGAGATCCGCGCGTTCATCGCCTCGGCGGGTGTCGAGCTGGCTGAGTTCACCAAACCGCTGGCTGCGGCAGTGGATAACCTGGACGAATTGACCGCCTGGGTACTGGACCGCGCCAAGACCAACCCGAATGAGATCGGCGCGGCGTCGGTGGAGTATTTGCACGCCTTTGGCTACATGGCCTACGCCTACATGTGGGCACGCATGGCCAAGGCGGCATTGGGCAAGGAGGCTGAAGAAGATTTCTATGCCAGCAAACTGGGCACCGCGCGCTTCTACTTTGCGCGCCTGTTGCCGCGCATCCAATCGTTGAGTGCGTCGGTAAAAGCCGGTAGTGAATCATTGTTTTTGCTGAATGAAGCCCTGTTCTAAGGGATTGGAGGGCGTGTAAGCATTCTCTTACATGACGTGCTGCTATTCGTCCTCTATCGCAAGATTGGATCCATCGATAATCTACTTCACATGGACGTCGCGCAGGAAGCGCAAAGCAACAACACGGACACGTAGGATTCTGCCAGGAAGGCGGAGTGAAATGGATGTCAGGGAAACAGTCTGCAAAGCCCCGCTTCGGCGGGGTTTTCTTTTGCCCGCGAAAAAGTCAGGCGGACCCGTGCGGGGCGTTCATCACGTCCTCCAGCAAGGTGCGCAGCAACGCCACCGTCGCCTGCTGGCGTTGCACATCGCGGCACACCAAGCCCACTTTCAGCGGCACTCTCGGTTCACTCAAGGGCTTCCACAGCAGCGACTGGCTGTTGTGTTCGTCCTGGGAGCGCCCCGGCAACACGGTCGCCAGCTTCGTATGAGGCAGGCTGTCGAGAATCCCCACCATGGTGTTGAGCTCCGCCTGCACTTGCGGACGACGGCCAAGGTTGGTCAACTGGCCCTGCCAGATCTGCCGGACCTGGAATTCTTCGCCCAACAGCAACATTGGCAGTTCTGCCGCCTGTTTCAGCGAGATTTTCTTGAATTCGCGCAGAGGATGGTCCTCGGGGATGACGACCTTCAGCTCATCTTCGTACAACAACACGCCGTGCAGCCCTGGCTGGCGTGGCGGCAGGTAGCTGATACCAATGTCCAGCGAACCATTGAGCAAGCGCCGCTCGATCTCAATCCCGGTCAATTCATAGATCTGCACCACCAGATGCGGCTGGGCTTTGCGCACGCGTTCAAGCATCTGCGGTACCAGGCTGGTGTGCACGGTTTGCAGCACGCCGATGGCCAGGGTGCGCATCGCCTGGCCCTTGAAATTGCGCAACGCTTCGACGGCCTGCTGCATCCCGTCGATCAATGGCAGCGCGTGGTTATACAAGGTATGAGCCGCCAACGTCGGCAGCAGTCGCTTGCTGCTACGCTCGAACAGGCTCACATCCAGGTTCTGTTCCAGCTGGCGGATCTGCTGGGACAGTGCCGGCTGGGAGATCGACAGACGCTCCGCGGCGCGACCGACGTGGCCTTCCTCGTACACCGCGACGAAATAACGCAGTTGCTTGAAATCCATAAGGCTTACTTATCGAAAATGCTGGAAAAACGAAATGGCCGCTGGCCCCTGGGACGCTTAGTCTAGCGCCTATTCGCAGGGCTTACAGGGCCGGATCGGGCAATGAACAGCGTGCATGTTGAAAGCGTTTACATAGGCAAGGCAAACAATCCTCAACCCGCTTACCGGGCGCATGCCGACCAAGGTCCGGTTGCCAATGGCGGTGACCTGTGAACCTGTTCAATAGGCGTCGCCCAGCACCAAGCCTGGACGACCTGATCCTGGATGCCCCAGGCGACAGTCCTTGCAGCGAATCTCTGATGCCCACGGTGGCTCGTCCGCCTCAAGTCTTCGTTCGTGGCCAAGGCTCGTGGCTGTGGGACAGTGACGAACGCGCCTACCTGGACTTCAGCCAGGGCAACGCCGCCAACAGCCTCGGCCACAGCCCGCGGGTATTGATCGAAGCGTTGGCCGATCAGGCCCAAGCGCTGATCAACCCAGGCAACGGCCTGCATAACCGCACCCAGCTCAACCTCGTCGACCGCCTATGCCATCGCACCGGCAGCGACCAGGCGTACCTGCTCAACAGTGGCGCGCAGGCTTGCGAAGCGGCGATCAAGCTGGCGCGCAAATGGGGCCAACTGCACCGTGGCGGCGCCTACCGCATCATCGGCGCGAGCGGCGGTTGCCACGGGCGCAGCTTTGCGGCGTTGGCCGCCTCGGCGGGCGCTGTCGCCAACCGGTTTGAACCGCAGTTACCGGGCTTCAGCCATGTACCGTTCAACGACCTGGCAGCCCTGCATGCTGCCGTCGATGCGCAGACCGTCGCCATCATGCTCGAGCCGATCCAGGGCGAAGCCGGGGTCATTCCTGCGACTGAGCATTATCTGAAAGGCGTCGAGCGTTTGTGCCGTGAATTGGGGATCTTGCTGATCCTCGACGAAGTACAGACGGGGATCGGCCGCTGCGGCAGCCTGCTTGCCGAACAACAGTACGGCGTACGTGCCGACATCATCACTCTCGGCAAAGGCCTGGGCGGCGGCGTCCCCCTCGCGGCGTTGCTGGCACGCGGCAAAGCCTGTTGCTTTGCAGTGGGCGAGTTGGAAGGCACCCATCATGGCAATGCGCTGATGGCGTCGGTCGGGGTGGCCGTGCTTGATACGGTGGTTGAGCATGGCTTTCTGGAGCAGGTGCGTAACGCCGGTTTCTACCTTGGCGAGGGCCTCGCCCGTCTGGCTTATCGCTACGACCACGGCCAATTGCGCGGCCATGGCCTGATGTGGGGGCTGACGCTGTCGGACGATTCGGCGGATGCTGTCGTAAAAGCGGCCTTGCATGAAGGCCTGATCATTAACGCCCCGCAACCGAACTGCCTGCGCTTCACGCCGGCTCTGACGGTAAGCAAAAGCAACATCGATGAAATGCTCCTGCGCCTGGCCCGCGCTTTCTCGCGCGTGCGCACCGCGCAGCTGCAATGTCGCAAGGGCATCGCCGTTTAAACCCCATTTACCGAACCGTCTCGCGGCCTACGCGGCGCCCCCAGTCTGATTTTTTTCGGCTGGGGGCGTTTTTTTGTCTGTTTAAAGATGGATGGCGCTATGCCAGATCCCACTGAACCCTCACGAACACCCAAGGTCGATTAGCTACACGGCTCACACGAGCCGATTTTTTTGGAGCTGACCCATGGATTTCATTCGTATCATCATCGCCATTCTGCTGCCGCCACTGGGTGTATTCCTGCAAGTGGGCTTCGGCGGCGCGTTCTGGCTGAACATCCTGCTGACCCTGTGCGGCTACATTCCAGGCATCGTGCACGCGGTGTACATCATCGCCAAGCGCTGAGGCCGTCAGCCTTTTGCGATGAGTCGTGAGTTGCGCTCGTTGCGAAAGGCCAGTTGCTCGATGGTCTGGCTGGCATGTTCGGCCTCTTCGCGCGCTTGCAGGATGATGCCGTGCTGCTCGGACTTGCTGCACACCGGGTCGGCATTGCTCGCATCCCCCGTGAGCATGAAGGCCTGGCACCGGCAGCCGCCGAAGTCCTTTTCCTTTTCGTCACATGAGCGGCACGGCTCGGGCATCCAGTCGTAGCCGCGAAAGCGGTTGAAGCCGAACGAGTCGTACCAGATGTGCTGCATGCTGTGGTCGCGCACGTTGGGAAATTGCACTGGCATCTGTCGGGCGCCGTGGCAGGGCAGGGCGGTGCCGTCGGGCGTCACGGTCAGGAAAATGCTGCCCCATCCGTTCATGCAGGCTTTCGGGCGCTCTTCGTAGTAGTCCGGCGTGACAAAGATCAGCTTGCACGGGTGGCCTTCGGCTTCCAGCTTGGCGCGGTATTCATTGGTGATGCGTTCTGCGCGCACCAGCTGCTCCCGGGTCGGCAACAAACCCACGCGATTGAGCTGCGCCCAGCCGTAAAACTGGCAGGTGGCGAGTTCGACAAAGTCCGCCTCTAGCGCGATACACAGCTCAATGATGCGGTCGATCTTGTCGATGTTGTGCCGATGGGTGACAAAGTTCAGCACCATCGGGTAGCCGTGGGCCTTCACCGCGCGGGCCATTTCGAGCTTTTGCGCGAAGGCTTTTTTCGAGCCGGCCAACAAGTTGTTCACCTGTTCGTCGCTGGCCTGGAAGCTGATCTGGATATGGTCCAGGCCGGCTTTCTTGAAGTCGCTGATCTTTTGCTCAGTCAGGCCGATGCCGGAGGTGATCAGATTGGTGTAGAAGCCCAGCTTGCGCGCTTGCGCGATCAGCTCTGCAAGGTCCTGGCGCACCAACGGTTCACCGCCGGAAAAACCCAATTGCGCCGCACCCATTTCCCGCGCTTCACGAAATACCTTGATCCATTGCTCGGTACTCAACTCCTTGCCCTGCTCGGCAAAATCCAGCGGGTTGGAGCAATACGGGCACTGCAACGGGCAGCGATAAGTCAGCTCGGCCAGCAGCCACAACGGCAGGCCAATCGCTGGTTTGTCAGGCAAGGGTGATCCAGTGCTCAGCACGGGCGACCTCCATGAATTGCTCGATGTCATCACCAAGCTCAGGCACGCCTGGGAATTGTTGATCCAGCTCGGCGATGATCGCCGCCACGTCGCGCTCGCCATCGATCAAGCCACCGATCAGCGCGGCGCTGTCGTTGAGCTTGATCATGCCTTCGGGATAGAGCAACACATGTCCCTTTTGCGCGGGCTCGTACTGGTAACGATAGCCCTGGCGCCAGGTCGGTTTTTTGCTGCGATCAAAGCTCATAGGGTGATCCCTTTGTGCCACACCCGCTGCTCGGTCACGCTGTGATACGGCGGGCGTTTGAGTTCGTAGGCCATGCTCATGGCATCGAGCATGCTCCACAGGATATCCAGTTTGAACTGGAGAATTTCCAGCATGCGCGCCTGGCCTTCGCGGGTGGTGTAGTGCTGCAGAGTGATCGCCAAGCCGTGCTCCACGTCGCGACGGGCCTGGCCCAGGCGGGTGCGGAAGTATTCATAACCGGCCGGGTCGATCCAGGGATAATGCTGCGGCCAGCTGTCGAGGCGCGACTGGTGGATCTGCGGCGCGAACAGTTCGGTCAGCGAACTGCTGGCCGCTTCCTGCCAACTGGCGCGACGGGCGAAGTTGACGTAGGCATCCACCGCAAATCGCACACCGGGCAATACCAGTTCCTGGGAGCGCAGTTGGTCCGGGTCGAGGCCGACAGCCTGGCCCAGGCGCAGCCAGGCTTCGATGCCGCCGTCTTCACCGGGAGCACCGTCGTGGTCGAGCAGGCGCTGGATCCACTCGCGACGGATCTCTCGGTCCGGGCAGTTGGCCAGGATCGCAGCGTCTTTCAGCGGAATATTCACCTGATAGTAAAAGCGGTTGGCGACCCAGCCCTGGATCTGCTCGCGGGTCGCACGGCCTTCATACATCGCCACATGGTACGGGTGATGAATATGGTAGAAGGCGCCCTTGGCTCGCAGGGCTGCTTCGAATTCAGCGGTGGTCAACGGCGTATCAGTCATTTCGGTCGCTCCTACAATTCAATGCTCATGCCGTCGTAAGCCACTTCGACATTGCGCCGCGCCAGCTCAGCTCGCTCGGGGGAATCTTCATCGAGGATCGGGTTGGTGTTGTTGATGTGGATAAGCACTTTGCGCTGGCGGGGCAATTGTTCAAGCACTTCGAGCATGCCGCCGGGGCCGTTCTGTGCCAGGTGCCCCATTTCGCGGCCGGTACGGGTACCGACGCCGCGGCGTTGCATTTCATCGTCATCCCACATCGTGCCGTCTACCAGCAGGCAGTCGCTGCCGGCCATGATGTCAAGCAACGGCGCGTCGACCTTGCCCAGGCCTGGGGCATAGAACAATGTGCCGCCGGTGCGCAGGTCTTCGACGATCAGGCCGATGTTATCGCCCGGGTGCGGGTCGAAGCGATGCGGCGAGTAGGGGGGCGCAGCGCTGCGTAATGGCAGAGGCGTGAAACGCAGGTTGGGGCACGCCGGGATGGAAAAGCTGGCGTCCAGTTCGATACGGTTCCAGGCCAGGCCGCCATTCCAGTGGGTGAGCATGTTGAACAGCGGGAAGCCGGTGCTCAGGTCTTCATGGACCATGTCGGTGCACCACACTTGGTGCGGGCAACCTTCGCGCAGGCTCAACAGGCCGGTGGTGTGGTCGATCTGGCTGTCCATCAGGATGATCGCGCTGATGCCGGTGTCACGCAGGGCACGGCCAGGTTGCATCGGGGCGAAGCCCTGAAGCTGTGCGCGGATATCCGGCGAGGCGTTGCACAGCACCCAGTTCACGCCATCGTCGGAGATCGCGATGGACGATTGGGTACGGGCCTGAGCCCGCAGGCTGCCGTCTCGGAAACCCGCGCAGTTCACGCAGTTGCAGTTCCACTGCGGGAAACCACCGCCGGCGGCGGAACCTAGAATCTGGACAAACATGGTCGCTCCATCAAGCTCAAAACAAAAACGCCCCGGGCGAACCGAGGCGTTGTATTACCCAGCGGATTAACGGCTGGCGAAGTACATGGTGACTTCGAAACCGATGCGCAGATCAGTGTAAGCAGGTTTGGACCAGGTCATATTCTTACTCCTACGAAGGGATGGGACGTTTACTACCAAGTAATACATATAGTCCACCTCCAGTCGGAGATGTTCAGATGTGTGCGTGGGAATGTTACGCAATTCTTTTCAAGTTAGCGCTGTCTCGGTGGAAAAAGCCTATTGCAGGAGCGGCAATGATCAATCAGCCGCCTGCCAGGCAACCGAGACGCGTGGGCCGTTGGTCACGCAGCGCCAGCCGCCAGCGGCGTCGTTCAATTGCCCGGCGGCAACCTGCAGTGTTGCCTGTGAACAGGTCTGGATCAGAGATTGAAGATCAGCCAGATAACCCGACGGATGGCCTGCCAGATGGGCGTGCCACAGTAATTCAGCGGCTTGGGCATTGGGCAGGGTCTGTGCTGAGAACTGTTGCGCCAGGGCCAGGTTGCCCAGGTCGTCGCTGTTCTCGATCAGCGTCGGCAATTGCCTCAGGAAATTTTTCAGGTGATCAGCAATTCCTTCCAGGGACACGCTGGGGGATTGCACGCCGAAGAGCAGGCCGGTCTGGCCGTTTATCTGTCGGATGCCGCTGAATACTGCGTAGCCGATTTGCAGCTCTACCCGCAGGCGCTGGTAGAACGGTGCCTGAAGCAGGTGGCCGAGCAATCGCCATGTCGCTTCATCGGCCAGGGACGGGCTTGGCGTTGGGCAAAACAGCAGCAATGCGGCTTCGTCAGAGTCGGTTTTCACCTCATGCCATACGCGCTGGCCGCTGAGGGTGGCCAATGTGTGATCCTGCTTCGCGGACAGTCCAGGCAAACGGGTCGCGGCTGTTTTGATCGCAGCTTCATATGCGGGCGAAAAACCCACCCCCAAGCCTTGCCAGTGGGCGGTGGCCCACGAAGCAGGTTGAGGGTCGATGGCGCTACAGCAAGTGGGCAGTGCCTTGAGCAATGCTCGGATGGCGATCGTGGTGGGCTCGGCGGATTGAGCCCCTTGTGGTTGGTTCAGGCTTTGCGCTAGCGCGTCCAGCACGGCGGGTATGGGTTCCTGCAGCCCGATCATCTTCACCAGCGAGTCGTTACCCAGGCTTTCGAACGACAATTCGACGCCCGCCTGGCGGGCATTTTCGCGCAACGACTGCACTGCTGTTTCAAGGCCGGAAGGGGCCGAGCGCCATTGCAGGTACAGCGCCGCTTCATCACTGTCGTGCGCCAATGCCTGGCTGAAAGTCAGCGCTGATACCTCTCTGCGCCCCCGCGAGCGATCCTGGGCAAACGTGCGCAAGCCTCGATGGGCGCTGGTCTGGCCACGAATCAGGCCGGCGCGCTCTTCCCTGGCGGGTGGGCGCAGGAACGGGTTGTTCGGCGGCAGTTGCCAGCTGTGCTCGTAGGGCGGCAGGCGCAGCGAAACCAGCAGGGCCTTGAGGGCGACGACATCCTGTTCCGAAAGGTCTCGGCTGTCGTGCCTGGCCAACGCCAGGGCGCCCTGGATCTGTTGTTGACGAGCGGCCAGCAGCGCGAACTCTTCACGCAGTGACGTCCAATCGCTGTGCGCGAAAAAGCTCAGCCAGTCGTGCAGCAACGCCTCGATCTGTGTGGCCGTCTCATTTTGGGTACTGAGCGTAAAGTCGATATCGACCACCGCTTGCCCGGCGAAGTGGTAAAGCACTGACGCCCGCAAGGCATTCGCCAAATGCCGCACTTTCAATTCAGCCAGCAACCCGCCGGGTGCCGAGGCGTTGAGCCAGGTGCAGAGGAAATCCAGCGCTTCACGGGGCACATCGCACGCGATGACGTGGTGCAGGTGGTTGTGAGCGATGTGCTGATAGCTGCGCGCGTGCCCCTGCATCAATGCCACAGGCGCGGATTGTGGGCGTAGAGGCCCCGAGGTCAATTGTTCGCTGAACTGCTGCGCCAGGTTTTCCAGTGCTTGCAGCGACTGCGGACCGGCCAGGCTCAACGTCATCTGCCCGCTCTGGTAGAAATGCGCGTGGAAGTCGCGCAACGCCTGCTGGAATGCCTCACGCTCCACCGGCAGGCTGTCACGGTTGCCGGCATGAAAGCCTCGCAGCGGATGGTCCGCCGCCAGGCCCTGCAGCAACGCGACCTGCTGCTGCGCCTTGGCATCCTGGGACCAGGCGACAAATTCCGCGTGCAACACTTCGCGCTCGCGCAGTTGGTCTTCCAGCGCCAGCCGCGGAAGGGTCAGCATATCCGCCAGACGCTCCAGCCCACCGGTAAACGTTGCAGGTGGCAGCTCGAAGAAGAACTCCGTGGTGCGCTCACGGGTGCTTGCATTGACCTGGCCTCCATGACGTTGCACGTAGGCCATCAACCCTTCATTAGCGGGAAAACGCTCGGTACCGAGAAACAACAAGTGCTCCAGAAAATGCGCCAGTCCCGGCCATGCCAATGGCACGTCATGGCTGCCGGCATCCACTCGCAGAACGGCGGCGCAACGCTTCAAGCGCGGTGCATGACGCAAGGAAACCCGCAGGCCATTGGCCAGGGTCAGATGGAGAGGATGAAGGTGGGCCGGCGCAGGCATGGGCACTTCCGAAGCGTATGAGATGCCTATGCTAACAAACCCGCCGGATCAGGGCTTGTGCAGCGCGCCGTACAGCTCGGGGCGTCGGTCTTGCAGATAGTGATTGGCGGCGCGCGCGTCGAGGATCGATTGGCGTTCCAGCGTGCCGACAATCAGGGCTTCATCCAGGCCGGCCTGGGCGATGCGCTGGCCATTCGGTGCGGCGATGCTGCTTTGGCCGCAATACTGGATCTCGCCTTCGTGCCCGCAGTAATTGGCATAGGCCACATAGCACTGGTTTTCAAAGGCCCGTGCGCGCACGGTGACATCGGCGACAAAGTCGAACGGCACCATATTGGCGGTGGGCACCAGGATCAGTTCGGCGCCGGCCAGGGCCAGGCGCCGAGTGTTTTCCGGAAACTCCAAGTCGTAGCAGATCAGGAAACCCAGCGTCCAACCGTTGAGTTGCACCAGCGCGAAATCATCTTCGCCGGCACTGAACATCGAGCGGTCCAAATCCCCGAACAGGTGCGTCTTGCGGTAGTTGCGCAGGCGTTGGCCGTGGGCGTCTATCAACTGCACGGCATTGTAGATCTGGCCGTCTTCGGCCCGTTCCGGGTAACCGTACAGGATCGCCAGCCCGGCGCTTTTGGCCAGTTCGGCGATCGCCTGTGCCGACGGCCCGTCCTGCGCCTCGGCCAGGGCTCCCACGGCCTCGGCGCCGATGTTGTAGCCGCTGAGAAACATCTCCGGCAGCACCAGCACATCGGCGTCGGACGCCTCATGCGCCAGCTGATGCAGGCGCTTGAGGTTGGCGGCCACATCCAGCGGCAGGGGCGGGCATTGGTAGAGGGCGACACGCATGGCTTGGCTCCTTACTCAGGCAGGGCAATCGGCCCGATTTCATCGAACACATCACCCGGCCCGGGGTTCTCGGGGTGAGTGCTGCCGCCGAAGTGATTCATGATGCCCCATACCGCATTCAGCGAAGTTTGCACCGCGCCTTCGACCCATGCAGGCGTCCAGGAGACGTCGTCACCGGCGATAAAAATCCCACGCTGTTCGGCGGGCATGTCCTTCTGCATGAAGTGCGCATACATACGCTGGTTGTAGCGATAGTGACCGGGCAGGGCGCCCTTGAAGGCACCGAGGAAATGCGGGTCGGCTTCCCACGACACCGTGATCGGGTCGCCGATGATGCGCGCCTTGATATCGACTTTCGGGTAGATCTTGTTCAGTGCATCGAGGGCCAGCTTCACACGTTTATCGATGGGCTGAGGCAGCATTTTCAGCGCGTCGCTCATCCAGGAGTACGACAGGCAGATCACGCCTGGCTTGTCGTCGCCGTTGTCGAACTTGCCGTTTTCAAACAGGTACGTGCCACGGGTGAGGCGATCGGTGAGCGTCATGCTCATCAGGTCGCGCCCGGTTTCCGGGTCTTTGTCTTTCCAGAACGGGCGGTCGACCATCACAAAAGTTTTTGACGATTGCATGTAGCGGGTGCGGTCCAGGGCCATCCACATCTTTTGCGAGAACAGCGTTTCATCGCATTCGATCTGGGTGGTCAGCAGCCAGCTCTGGCAGGTGGTCAGCACGGCGGCGTATTCGCGGGTGTCACCGTAGTTATCGGTGACGGCGAAGCGGCCATCGGCGGCGTGGGCGATGCGTTTCACCCCGGCCCGTGGCGCACCGCAGTGCAGCGAACTGAGGCTGGTGCCGGCCGGCCAGTGGGCGCAACGCTCCGGTACATGGCGCCAGATACCCATCGGTACCTGGGCGACGCCGCCGACGATCAAGTGCTGGTGGTCGTCGCAGTTGGTCATCACCACGCGAAAGATTTCCAGCATCGAGTTGGGAAAGTCCGAATCCCAGCCACCGGTGCCGAAACCGACTTGGCCGAACACTTCGCGGTGGTGAAACGACAGCTTCGCAAACGCCTTGGAGGTGGCGACGAAGTCATAGAAGGTGCGGTCGTCCCACAATGGCACCAGCGTGTTCCACAGCGCCTTGAGGCGCGGCACGTCACGGTCGCGAATGGCTTGCTGGATATCGGCGAACTGCGAGCCGGCTTCCAGCGCATCGGCCCAGGCGTCAGCCACTTCCTGGAACAGCGCGGGCAAGTCGGAGAGTTTCTGTGCGTAGTGGGTCTGGCCTTCGAGGTCGATCACCGTGCTGCCCGACGCCGGGGTCAGCGGGTTGGGAAACGGTTTGGTTTCCAGGCCCAGCTTGTCCACGTAGTGATAGAACGCGGTGGACGACACCGGGAAACGCATCCCGCCCAGCTCGGCGATGATGCCTTCGGCGCCTTCAAACGCCTGGGAGCGCAGGCGGCCGCCCATTTTCGAGGCTTCATACACCACCGGCTTGAGGCCCAGCTTCATCAGCTCGTAGGCGGCCACCAGGCCCGCGATCCCCGCGCCGACAATCGCCACTTGCGCACCATGGTTGGCGGCAGGAATGCTGCCTAGGCCGGCCGGGTGCTCGATCCAGTCATCAAAGGCGAACGGGAAATCCGGGCCGAAGATGGTGATGGGTTTCTTACCGTCGGCCGGGTGGCGATGGGGCTTGGCGAGGGTGCTGGACGGGATGCTCATGGCTGACCTTACTGGCGACTGGGCGGACGTGACCCGCTGAGTATAGGAAAAGATGGCAGCCAGTTTAGGGAGCGGAGCGTTCGTTATTAAGACGCAATGTGTCGTCTAATTGAGCTTATTTCAGCCATAACGACGAAGGCGGCGGTCAGATTGGCTGCCCGCGATCCAGTTTGTTGCTGAGGATGATCGAAGTGGTGGTTTTTTCCACACCGTCCACGCTGCCGATCTGGTCAAGCAATTGATCGAGTTGTTCCGGCGAATCCGTGCGTAGCCAGGCGACGTAATCGAACTCGCCACTGACCGCGCACAACTGCTGCACTTGCGCCATGGCGCTGAGCCGGCGCAGCACTTCCTTGCCTGAGCGCGCCTGCACAGTGATGCCGACATACGCCTGCAAACCGCCATCTACCACACGCTTGCCGAGGCGCACGCCATAACCGGTAATGACCTGGGTTTTTTCAAGGCGAGCCAGGCGCGAGGTCACCGTGGTGCGTGCGATGCCTAGCTGCCGAGCGAGCATAGCTACGCTTTCGCGGGCGTTGAGCTGCAGGGCGGCGATGAGTTGGCGGTCGATTTCGTCTAGGGCGGGCAAGGCGGGCTCCGGTGTTGGCGGTGATAGAGAGCATGTTACAGACTTCCAGACACACAAAAGCCGCGCAATGCGCGGCTTTCTTGTTTGGCGTAGCCTACGTGGAGCTGGGTATCAGAGCGAGAAATTGGCTTCTCCCCCGTGCAGCAATACCTGCCATCGAATACAGTGCAGCCCCCTTTCAGGTGAGTAACGCCATGAACGTACAAATCGGTGGAGGCGCCCTCGCGGTCATTCTGACGGGCATGCTCATAGTTTTCGGCGTCAGCGAGTGCCAGCGTGGCCCGTTGAAACCGGAACTTGCCGACGACGTCAGCGACGCGCAAAAGACCTGGCTGACCATCGAGCACCGCATCAAGCGTTATGATCCGGCCCTCACGCAGGTCACGCGAGACCAGCAGGCGCTGACCGTTTTCTACCGTCCAGCCACGCCCGCGGAGGAGGCCGACGATTGGGCCCCGGACATGCTGCGCATCGTCGGCCACGCACTGGCGGCGCTGAACGGCGCGCCAGGAGGAAAGGCGTACACCCAAGTGACCGTCAGAGCGCGAATGCTCGCCGATGATGATGTGGGATTGGTGTACGACATGCCGGGGTTCGATGCCATCAAGACCCAGCAGGATGGTTACTTCAACTTCGCCAGCATGCCGCGCAGCCTGTCATTCAGTCCGGCCGCCTTGGCGCAGATCAACGACGCTTGCCGGGGCATGAACGCCCAAGCGTTCTATCCGCAATTCTGCCGGCGAGTCGAAGAGGCCGCAACGAGCCATCCGTGAATGCGTGCGCACCGCATGCTTTTAATCCGTTTTTTTGACGCAATACTGGCAACTCTTACAGTAGCAACTGTTCATCCCGATTCTAAGCTCGAATCGTCGAAGGTAGCCGCGATGGTTCCGCCAGAAACGCGAAAGCCGCGCAATGCGCGGCTTCCTTGTTTGGTGGGCCCAGTAGGACTCGAACCTACGACCAAGGGATTATGAGTCCCCTGCTCTAACCAACTGAGCTATAGGCCCTTAACAGGTCGCGGATTATAACGATGGTTTCCCCACTGTGCCATCCGAAAAATCCTCAATGCTCATACGAAGAAACGTCGCGGCGAAAAGCTCCGGCGGTAGCGGCAGGCTGACGATGTAGCCTTGCATCTGTTCGCAGCCTTCGGCAGCCAGGAACGCCTGTTGCGCGGTGTTCTCCACGCCTTCGGCAATGATGGTGAATTGCATGCTGTGGCCCAGGGCGATGATGGCGCGCACGATGGCGGCGTCGTGGGGGTCGTCGGGCAGGCCGCGGACGAAGGATTGGTCGATTTTCAGGAAGTCCAGCGGCAGGCGCTTGAGGTAGCTCAAGGACGAATAACCGGTGCCAAAGTCATCAATGGCAAGCTGTACGCCCAGGTCCTTGAGTTGGTGCAGGACCTCCAGCGCCTCTTCGGCCTGGCTCATGATGAAGTTCTCGGTGATCTCCAGTTGCAGGCGGCCCGGGTCGAGACGGTAGTCGCGCAGCAGTTGTTCGATACGGCCCAGCAAGCCGGGATGGCGCAGTTGGGCGCCCGCCAGGTTGACCGACAGCGGGCCGAAGTTGTCGAAGGTGCCCTGCCAGGCATGCAGTTGTCGGCAGGCTTGTTCGAGCACCCAGTCGCCGATCTGCAGGATCATGCCGTTTTCTTCGGCAAGGGCAATGAAGTGTTCGGGCGGCACGTCGCCAAAGGTGGGGTGGCGCCAGCGGATCAGTGCTTCGGCACCGATCAGTTCCTGGGTCGCCAGGCTCAGTTTGGGCTGGAAGTACAAGCTAAGTTCGTCGCGCTCGATGGCGCGGCGCAGTTCGTGTTCGAGTGCCACGCGTTCGTTGGCTTGCGCGGTGAGATCGCTGGTGTAGCTTTCGACCCGGTTACGCCCCTTGGCCTTGGAGCGATACATCGCGGCGTCGGCGTTCTTGACCAGCGTGGCAACGTCGTTGCCGTCCTTTGGATACAGGCTGGTGCCGATGCTGGCGCTAATAAAGAACTCGTGTTCACCCGCCTGGAAGGGCGGGGCGAAGCAGGCCAGCAGTTTATTGGCCAGGTACTCGGCGTCGCTGGCGTGCTGCAGGCCGGGAAGCAGGATGATGAATTCGTCACCCCCCAGGCGCGCGACGGTATCGATGTCACGCAGCTGCTCCTTGAGGCGCACGGCGATGCCCTTGAGCAGCAAGTCGCCTATCGGATGGCCTAGGCTGTCGTTGATGTGTTTGAAACGGTCCAGGTCCAGAAACAGCACGGCGCCTTGCTTGCCGGTTTCCTGATGCCCGTTGAGGGCGGCCTGCAGCCGGCTTTCGAACAGCGTGCGGTTGGGCAGGCCGGTCAGCGGGTCGTGGTGTGCCTGGTAGTCGAGGCGGGCCTGGGCCAGCTTGAGGCTGGAGATGTCGGCAAACACCGCGACGAAGTGGGTGATCACCTGGTCGCGGTTGCGCACGGCGCTGATGGTCAGCCAACTGGGGTACAGCTCGCCGTCCTTGCGCCGGTTGGAGATCTCGCCCTGCCAGTGGCCCTCGGCGGCCAGTTGATGCCACATGGCAGCATAGAACGCGCTGTCATGCAGGCCGGAGGCAAGCAGGCGAGGGGTCTGGCCGAGGGCTTCGGCCTCGCTGTAGCCGGTGATCTCGGTAAAGGCGCGGTTGACTGCGCTGATGTTCTGGCGGATATCGGTGATCAAGACGCCTTCGGCCGTGCTCTCGAACACCGTGGCGGCCTGTTGCAGTTTTTCTTGCATCAACTGGCGCTCGGTGATGTCCCGCGCGATGGTCAGCATGCATTCCTCATTACCAATGCTCATGGGGCGGCTGGACACCTCGCAGAGCCGAATCTGCCCATCGCTGCGCCGTATATGGCAGACGTAGTCACGCACAAAGCCATCGCGCTGCATCATTTCCAGCAGGTGTTTGCGTTCGTTGAGGTCGACCCAGATGCCCAGGTCCAGCGTCGATTTGGCGAGCGATGTTGCGCTGGTAAACCCGGTGATTCGAGTGAAGCCGTCGTTTACTTCAATCAGCAGGCCGTCCCGTTGTCGGCTCAGCAGCAGGCCATCGGGGGAGGCGTGGAAGGCCTTGGCGAATTTCTCTTCGGAGGTCTGCAGCAACTGCTGGGTTTCCTTGAGTTGGGTGATGTCGCGCACCACCACCACGATGGCTTCCGTGCTATCAAGTTGAAACGGCTCGGCGGAAATCAGCCCGGTAAAGGCCTGGCCATTGCTGCGCAGGAAGGGCATTTCCAGGTTGCGGATGCTGGTGGTCTGCATCCGTTGCAGCAAGTCAGGGCCAATCCCTTGGATGTCCCAGATGTCCAACTCCGTGATTTTTCTGCCGATTACATCCGCAGCCCTCAGGCCAATCTGATCCTCAAATGCCTTGTTCACCTCCAGCAGGCAGCCATCGGACAGCCGTGCGATCAACAGCATGTCCGGGCACTGCTGGAACACCGAGGCGAATTTCTGCTCGGACAGCTGCAAGGCTTCCTCGGTGCGCTTGGCCTCGCTGATATCAATCATCAAGCCGCGCAGTACGGGCTCATGGCCGTGCTCGATCAGGCTGACAATGTCCCGCACCCATAAGCAGCGGCCGTCGGCGGTGATGACCCGGTAGTCAACGCTGTGGTCACGGTTGGCACGGGTTTCCCGGTAGCAGTAGGCTTCGGTGCGGGTCAGGTCGGCGGGGTGAACGATGTTGCGCCAGAATCCTGGAATCAGCCAGTGCGCGCGGGGATACCCCAACAGGTCTTCGGCGTGGGGTGAGACGTAGCTGTAGGTGAAATCGGCAATGCTGGCTTCCCAGGCGATGGCGGACAGGCTCTCCACCAGGCCGCGATAGTGATATTCGCTGCTGCGCAGTTCCTGTTCGAGGGCGACGCGGCGGGCAATTTCCGAACTGAGCCGGCGATTGATCCGGATCACGATGGCCAATACGGTGCTCAACAGCAAAACCGCCGGTAGGCCGTACAGCAACAAGTCAGACCAGAAGGTGCGGTGGTCGGTGAAGCTGCCCACCCAACGCTGCTGGATGGCGTTGGTTTCCGCCGGGCTCATGTCGGCGAGCACCTTGTCCAGAATGCCCACCAGCATTTTGTCGTCGCGGGGTACACCCATCGCCAGTTGATAGCGGTAGGGCGTCTCGCCACTGACGTACAAGCCGTCAAGCTTGAGCTCGCGCAGGTTCCACACCGTCGAAGCCAAGTCGCTGACCACGGCGTCAACTTTACCGGTGGCCAGAGCTTGCAGGGCCGAGCTGACGTTGGGTAATGCCACCAGATTGAGGTCGGGGTGGTGGGTGCGCAGCAGTTCGTGAGGGGAATAGTTCTCGACCACCGCCACCTTCAGCCCGTAGAGGTCCTTGAGATTGCGGGGACGAGCACCGCCTGCATGGGCAAGGATGACCATCGGAAAATCAATGTAGGGGCGCGTGAAGGCCAGGTAATTTTGTCGCTCCGGTGTCGACATGATGCTGGGTATGAGGTCCAGCTGATTGTCTCGCGCCATCTCCAGGACGGCGCCCCAGGCGGGTGGTTCGATAAGCTTGATCCTCACGCCGAGACGGTCCTGAATCAGGCGCACGTAGTCCGCCGCAAGGCCTTGATAGCGGCCAACTTCATCACGGTATTCAAAGGGTGGCCATGACGCATCCACCCCCAGGCGCAGTTCCTGGTGGTCCGCCAGCCAGGCACGCTCATCATCATTGAGCGTCAACGCGCCAGCCGTTGCGGTCCAGGTCAGCAGCCACAGCAAACACACAGCCGGCAGTCTGGGCATAACGGTCTCGTTATGGCACGGGGAATGTTTCGAGTGTAGACGGGCTTTTGTGAGAGGGGTCTGGCGTGGGGTTTTATCTGTAGAAAACAAAACCCCCGGCCTGGGCCGGGGGTTCTGGTATCACTCGTCCAGGAAGGAGCGCAGATGCTCGCTTCGCGTCGGGTGCCGCAACTTGCGCAGCGCCTTGGCTTCGATCTGCCGGATCCGCTCGCGGGTCACGTCAAACTGCTTACCGACTTCCTCAAGGGTGTGGTCGGTATTCATATCGATGCCGAAACGCATGCGCAATACCTTGGCTTCACGGGCAGTGAGGCCGGACAGTACGTCGCGAGTCGCTTCTTTAAGGCTCTCAACGGTAGCGACATCGATTGGCGACTGCATGGTCGAGTCTTCGATGAAGTCACCCAGGTGGGAGTCTTCGTCATCACCAATCGGGGTTTCCATGGAGATCGGTTCTTTAGCGATCTTCAACACCTTGCGGATTTTATCCTCAGGCATTTCCATGCGTTCGCCCAGCTCTTCCGGGGTCGGTTCGCGACCCATTTCCTGCAACATCTGCCGGGAAATACGGTTGAGCTTGTTGATGGTCTCGATCATGTGCACCGGAATACGGATGGTGCGGGCCTGGTCGGCAATCGAGCGAGTGATCGCCTGACGGATCCACCAAGTGGCATAAGTCGAGAATTTGTAGCCGCGACGGTATTCGAACTTGTCCACAGCCTTCATCAAGCCGATGTTGCCTTCCTGGATCAGATCGAGGAATTGCAGGCCACGGTTGGTGTACTTCTTGGCAATAGAGATCACCAGACGCAAGTTGGCTTCGACCATCTCTTTCTTCGCGCGGCGGGCCTTGGCCTCACCGATCGACATGCGACGGTTGATGTCCTTGATCTCGGCAATCGTCAGGCCGGTTTCGGTCTGCAGCGCGATCAGTTTTTGCTGGCAACGAATGATGTCCGGCTGCAGGCGACCGATGGCTTCGGCGTATTTCGCCTTGCCCTTGGCCAGTGCATCGGTCCAGCTTTCGTCGACTTCGTTGCCCGGGAACTGGCGCAGGAAGTCGGCACGCGGCATGCGCGCATCACGGACACAGAGCTGCATGATCGCACGCTCTTGTGCACGCAGGCGCTCAAGGGCGCTGCGGACACGCTCGACCAGGCCTTCGAATTGCTTCGGCACCAGCTTGATCGGCATAAACAGCTCGGCCAGGGCAACCAGCTCGGCGATTGCCTGCTTGTTGGAGCGGCCGTACTTCTTCAGCGCCTTGCGGGTGATTTCCATCTGATCGGAAACCGCACCGAAACGCTGGGCAGCGACGACCGGATCCGGACCGCTTTCAACTTCATCTTCGTCGTCGCTGCTGGCTTCAGCATCGTCGTCTTCGGTTTCGTCGTCGGCTTTAACGGCTTTCGGGTCGACAGGCGGCGGCACTTCGGCGGCAGGCGGCGCGATGCCGTCGTCCGGGTCGATGTAGCCACTCAGCACGTCGGACAGGCGACCGCCTTCGGTGGTGACGCGGGTGTACTCGGAGAGAATGTGGTCGACCGTGCCAGGGAAGTGCGCAATTGCGCCCATCACTTCACGGATGCCCTCTTCGATACGCTTGGCGATTTCGATTTCGCCTTCGCGTGTCAGCAGCTCGACGGTACCCATTTCACGCATATACATGCGCACAGGGTCGGTGGTACGACCGATATCGGTCTCCACAGCGGCCAGCGCGGCAGCCGCTTCTTCAGCGGCAGCCTCGTCGGTATCGGCGTCCGCCAGCATAAGGGAATCCTTATCTGGCGCAGCTTCGAATACGTTGATCCCCATGTCGTTAATCATGCGGATGATGTCTTCCACCTGCTCTGGATCTGAAATATCCTCAGGCAGGTGGTCGTTGACCTCCGCGTAAGTCAGGTAACCCTGCTCACGACCGAGAACGATCAACTCTTTGATACGAGACTGCTGTTGCGCTTTTCCGGACATAACACCCTATCCACTGAAGGTCTTGGCGGGCAAAAAACAAGCCGAGGATTATACCCGAGCTATGACCTCACACGCCAGCTGAGGTCGGGTTTGATGTGCAAACGTTCTGTTTTAAGAGGTCGCGCATCTGTTTTGCTATCTGAATTTTCTCTTCAGCCGATAAATCCGGCTGTCTTGCTCTCTTGATGAGTTCATCGAGGGTCTGCGTGTGCTGACCCGCAGATAACCTATTAATGGTGTCTAAAAACTGTTGTTCAAGGTTGTCGCCGTCAATTAGCCACTCCTTTTCCGCGAGTGCTTTCAACAGCCGGCCTTGTTCGGTGCCGTGCCAGCGGGCCATCAACTGAATTGAGTTTAGCTTGGGATTTTTCTGTACCGCCTCGATCAGGGCGATCAGCACTTGGGCATAGGTATTGCTGGCGTTTGCAAAATGGTCGGCGCTCTCAACCTTGCCCGCCAGCTGCGGGTGGTGGATGAGCGTACGCAGTGCAATGAGCGTTGGCGCTTCAACGGCCACGGGCGTTCGCGGGGCGTAGGGCTCATCGCGATCGCCGCGCTTGCCGTTCTTGCTCCAGGGTTTCTTGTCCCATTTCTTGCCGCCGTTGCCGGGTTTTTTCGGCGTCCACTCCTGCTGGGGCGCGTAGGCCTCCTGCGGTTGGTGGAAGTCGGCATAGTCCGGCATGGCGTCGTAATCAATGCCTGGGTCGTACGCGGGCGGGGCATCTTGCGGTGCGTTGTGCACCAGTTGGCTGACCGCTTCGCCGCTCAAGCCGGTGATTTCCAGCAGGCGCATGCGCATCAGCGATTTCAGGTTGGCGCCGGGGACTTTGTCGATCAGCGGTGCCGCGAGGGTGGCCATGTGGGCCTTGCCTTCGAGGGAGCGCGGGTCAGCTTCTTCGGTCAGTTGCTGGAAGAAATAGTCCGCCAGTGGCTGCGCGTGTTGATTGATGCGCGCACGGAATGCGTCGGTGCCTTCGGAGCGCACCAGGGTATCCGGGTCTTCGCCTTCGGGCAGAAACAGGAAGCGTGCGCGACGCCCGTCCTGCAGGCTCGACAGTGTTGCCTCAAGCGCGCGCCAGGCGGCGTTGCGGCCGGCCTGGTCACCGTCGAAGCAGAACAGCACGCTGGGCACCACGCGAAACAGGCGTTTCATGTGTTCTTCGCTCGTGGCGGTGCCAAGCGTGGCCACGGCGTTGCGCAGCCCTTGTTGAGCGAGCGCGATCACGTCCATATAGCCTTCAACCACGATGATCTCGTCGAGGTTGCGGTTGTTCTTGCGTGCTTCAAACAGGCCGTAGAGTTCCTGGCCCTTGTGGAATACCGGGGTCTCCGGGGAGTTCAGGTACTTGGGTTTGTCATCACCCAGCACCCGGCCACCAAAGGCGATGATGCGCCCACGGCTGTCGCGGATCGGAAACATCACGCGGTCGCGGAAGCGGTCATAGCGTTTGCCGGTTTCAGCGTTTTCCACCAGCAGGCCGGCATCAATCATGGCTTTTTGCTGGAGGGTGTCGCTGCTCAAGTGCTTATACAGGTTGTCCCAACCCGGCGGGGCGAAACCGAGGCCGAAGTCACGCGCGATTTCACCGGTGAGGCCGCGGCCTTTGAGGTAGTCGACGGCGGCTTTACGCTGCGGATGGCTTTTAAGCGCCTGACGGTAGAAGTCGGCAGCGGCGGTCAGCAGCGGGTAAAGCGGTGAATCGGTGGGTTGTCGCGGTTTGTGTGGGCGGCCACTTTCTTCGCGGGGGACTTCCATGCCCGCCGCTTTCGCCAGGTCCTCGATAGCCTGGGGGAAGTCCAGGTTGTCGTGGTCCATGAGAAAGCCCAGGGCGTTGCCGCCGGCGCCGCAACCGAAGCAGTAGTAGAACTGCTTGTCGGGGCTGACGCTGAACGAGGGGGTCTTTTCCTTGTGGAACGGGCAGCAGGCGGTGTAATTCTTGCCGGCTTTTTTCAGTTGCACGCGCGAGCTGACAACATCGACGATGTCGGTGCGGTTCAGAAGGTCGTCAATAAAGCTCTGGGGAATCAGCCCGGCCATGGCGTTCTCGTCATCACTGCGTGTCAATGAGGCCCATCAAGTGTTCAAGCGCACGCATCGTGTGGCTCGATCATCAAATGTCCGCTTGGGCTTTCAGGAAGTGTATCTGCCGCGCATTCACTGACGTTAATTTCAATCAGCTTTTCGGCATGGAAATGTTGCCCCGGCGTCCGGTCTTGGCCAATGGCGGGCCTCGGAAGCGCATTGTCGGGCACAGCCGATACAGTTGATCGCCTGCTTGAAGAATGAGTGTGCTCGTCAGTAGCCTTGTTAGGCTCGTCAGAAAAGACGTGCACCGCTGGCAGAAACGCCAGTCCTGACGTGTGAAGCAGGTGTTTCGGTCGCATGTGCGGCGTCAACAGTGAAGCATCAAGCGATATCCGCAAATGCCATTAGCCCGGCTGAGGGCCGGGCTTGGCAGAAGCTTGCTACGAACGTCTGTGTATTAGTACAGACGAACGGCGCGGCGCTGTTCGCGCTGAACTTTCTTGGCGTGACGCTTAACAGCGGCTGCTGCTTTACGCTTACGCTCAGAAGTTGGCTTCTCGTAAAATTCGCGGCTACGAACTTCAGCCAGTACACCGGCTTTTTCGCAGGAGCGCTTGAAACGACGCAGAGCTACGTCGAAGGGTTCGTTCTCTTTAACTTTGACGGCTGGCATCCAGAGCTACCTTCTTTCATTACCGGGATCAACGTTCTCGTCGCAAAAAATTCGCGGCTGAGGTCGTCGGTTTTTAAGGGTTGCGGATGTTAACCCCTCATTGACCGGAATGCAAAGCCTCTGATCGAAAACCGCTAGTCGGGAGGGGGAGCGGCGACTATTATGCGCGCCTTCGAATCTAGCCTCTACAAGGCGCAAACCCATGCTAGTACTGGGACTTGAAACCTCCTGCGACGAAACCGGTGTCGCACTTTACGACAGTGAACGCGGGCTGTTGGCCGATGCGCTGTTCAGCCAGATCGACCTGCACCGGGCCTATGGCGGCGTGGTGCCGGAGCTGGCCAGCCGTGATCACGTCAAACGCATGCTGCCCCTGATCCGCCAGGTGCTGGATGAGGCCGGCTGCGTGCCGACCGAGATCGACGCCATCGCCTATACCGCGGGCCCTGGATTGGTCGGAGCCCTGCTGGTTGGGGCCTCTTGCGCCCAGGCGCTGGCATTTGCCTGGGGCATTCCGGCCCTGGGCGTGCACCATATGGAAGGCCATTTATTGGCACCGATGCTGGAAAAAACACCCCCTGAGTTCCCGTTCGTCGCTTTGTTGGTTTCAGGCGGCCATACGCAGTTGGTTCAGGTGGATGGTATCGGCCAATACACCCTGTTGGGTGAGTCCCTGGATGACGCCGCCGGCGAGGCATTCGACAAGACCGCGAAGATGATGGGCCTCAATTATCCCGGTGGCCCGGAAATCGCGCGTCTGGCCGAAAAAGGCGTTGCCGGGCGTTACACCTTTCCGCGCCCGATGTGCGATCGCCCTGGCCTGATGTTCAGTTTCAGTGGTTTGAAGACCTCTGCGCTGAATACCTGGCAGCACAGCGTCAGCGCCGGGGACGACAGTGAGCAAGCCCGTTGCGACATCGCACTGGCGTTCCAGCAGGCCGTGGTGGAGACTTTGACCATCAAGTGCAAGCGCGCCCTGAAACAGGCGGGCATGAAGCGCCTGGTAATCGCTGGCGGCGTCAGCGCTAACAGGGCGCTGCGCACTTCACTGGAAAAAATGCTCGGCGACATGAAAGGCGATGTGTTCTACGCCCGGCCCGAGTTCTGCACGGACAACGGTGCAATGATTGCCTATGCCGGTTGCCAACGCTTGCAAGCGGGCCAGCACGAAAGCCTGGCGATCAGTGTGCAGGCACGCTGGCCTATGGAGCAGTTGTCGCCGCTGTAAGGCCGCAATGTGAGCCGGGCTCAGCGTACGTATTTAGAAATGCCGTTCGCGCCCGGCAAACAGGTCGCGTAAATTGCCCCGGTGGCGCCACACGATCAGCAGTGTCAGCACGCTCATCGGCAGCAGCGCCGCCGGTTCTTGCCAGGCCAGCAGCGGCAGGGTGAGCGGGGTCGCGATCAAGGCGGCGAGTGAGCTGGTGCGGGTCAGGTAGAAGGTCAGTAGCCAGGCGAGCACGGCCAGCAAGGCCGCTGGGGGGTAGATCCCCAGCAACATGCCGGCTGCCGTGGCGACGCCTTTGCCACCGCGAAAACGGAAGTACAGTGGGAACAGGTGGCCGAGGACGGCGCATACGCCGATCCAGGCCTGCTGTTGCAGGGTAAGGCCGGCGAGGCTGGCAATCAGGACGGGCAACAAGCCTTTGCATACGTCGCCCAGCAGCGTGAGTACGGCGAGTTTCCTGCCGGCCAGGCGCAACATATTAGTGGCGCCGGCATTGCCTGAGCCACTCATTCGCGGGTCGGGATTTCCCGTCAGGCGGCTGAGCAAAATGGCGAAGGACAGCGAGCCGAGCAGGTAGGCGAAAGTCGCCAGTGACCAAAACATGCTAACTATTCCGGGCGAGGACGCCCTGATTCTAACGGGGCATCGCGCCCTTGTCGTGCTGCGGAGAAGAGTGCTTGGACAGAGTGTTTATCGAAGGCCTGGAAGTCGACACCGTGATCGGGGCCTACGACTGGGAGCGCGGAATCCGCCAATGCCTGCGTCTGGACCTGAGCTTCGCCTGGGACAACCGCCCGGCTGCCGCGGGTGACGACCTGACCCTGGCGCTGGATTACGCCAGCGTGTCCGCCCGCATCCAGGTTTTTGCCGAGCAGGCCCAGTACCAGTTGGTCGAAACGTTCGCAGAGCGCCTGGCCGAAGTACTGATGAGTGAATTTCAGATTCCCTGGTTGCACCTCAAGTTGACCAAGCCAGGTGCCGTGCCGGCTGCCAAGGGCGTGGGCGTGGAGATCGAGCGCGGATGTCGCTAACTCAGGTTTACCTTGGCCTAGGCAGCAATATCGAGCGCGAGTCGCATCTACGCGCCGGCCTTGATGCGCTGGCAGGTTTCTTGACCGATGTGCGTTGCTCGCCGGTGTTCGAAAGCCAGCCGGTGGGCATCAAGAGCGGGCCGTTCTTCAACTTGGTGGTGTCGGCTTACACCGACCTGCCCTTGATGGAACTGGATCGCCGGTTGAAATTCATCGAAGCCGATAACGGCCGCTATGCGCCAGACCGCAAGGGCCTGCCGCTGGATATCGATGTGTTGTTGTATGGCGATTTGGTGGGCAACTTCGATGGCTTGATCCTGCCGCGTGCGGAAATCCTCAAGAACGCCTTTGTGCTGTGGCCACTGTCGTTGATGGCGCCTGAGCGTGTGCATCCTGAAGCGGGCAAGACCCTGGCTGAGCTGTGGCGCGATGCGCAGATTGCCCAGGTGCTGGCGCCTGTCGGTTTCGAATGGCAGGGCCACCAACTGACGCCGGATGCGCTCCTATAGGGACTGCCGTTCCTTGTAGGCCTTCAATGCTTTGTGCCGTTCGCGCTTGAGGGCCTCCCCCAATTCGGGGCCTTTGAAGCCTTTCTCCAGCAGCGGCGCAACGGCGACTTCGCGCGCCGCCTTCGCCGCGCCGCGTAAATAATCCGCCTGTGGATAACTTCTTTGTTCCAGGCCCTTGCGGCCTCGGGCATCCATCTCGCACGCGACGACAAACTCTTCAAAGCGCTGCGGCCGGCGGTAAACGTCGAAACTCTGCAGCAGCTCCAGCAACGTCGAAGCTTTCAGCTCCAGAGCACGGTGGCCGTGGGTGTGATACTGGCCCACCAGCAGCGCCAATTCCTGACAGTCCTTGGGTACCTTGAAGCGCTCGCTGACGGCCTTGATCAGCTTCAAGCCCCGATGTTCATGGGCAATGTGCTGCGGCAACTTATCCACAGGTGTCGTGCCCTTGCCCAGGTCGTGAAGCAGGCAGGCCCAGCGCACGGTGAGTGGTTGCTGATGCAAGGCTGCTTGTTCCAGCACGCTCAAGGTGTGTATGCCGGTATCGATTTCAGGGTGATGGGCTTCGGGTTGTGGAACACCGAACAGCGCATCGACCTCAGGCATCAAGGTTTTCAGCGCCGTGCAGTCGCGCAGCACTTGGATAAAGACCTGGGGCTGGTCTTCCATCAGCGCTCGAGAGATTTCTTTCCAACTGCGCTCCGGCGTCAGGGCTTGCAGTTCGCCGGACGCGCAGAGCTGACGCATCAGTGCGAGTGTTTCCGGCGCGACGGTAAAACCCAGGTGAGCGTACCGCGCGGCAAAGCGCGCAACGCGCAGGACTCGCAAGGGATCCTCGGCGAATGCCGGGGAAACATGCCGCAAAATACGTGCTTCAAGATCGCGCTGGCCGTGATAAGGATCGGTCAGGTTGCCGTCATCGTCTTCCGCCATGGCATTGATGGTCAGGTCGCGACGGATCAGGTCTTCTTCCAGCGTGACCTCGGGGCTGGCGTGAAACACAAAGCCGCCATAACCCCGGCCACTCTTGCGTTCCGTGCGGGCAAGCGCGTATTCATCGCCGTTTTTTGGGTCGAGGAACACCGGGAAGTCAGCGCCAACCGGCTTGTAACCCTTGGCCAGCATCTCTTCGGCAGTTGCGCCCACGACAACGCGGTCGATATCGGTGACCGGGATGCCCAGGAGACGGTCCCGTACCGCACCGCCGACTTTGTAGATTTTCATGAAAAAGCCTCCATTAGCGTCACAGGATACCGTCTGTGCCTGGCCAATGGAGGCTTTGCTGTTCAGAGATGAACGACGGCGAGGTCCACGCGGCCGTAGTCATCGTTATGATCGTTGCGCGGTGGTACGTGGTGGGTTTTCATCACTTGGTCGCCCTGCAGGGTCTCAAGGTGAATGTCGAAGCCCCACAGCCGATGCAGGTGCCTGAGCACTTCCTCGGTGGACTCGCCCAACGGTTTGCGGTCATGCTGCTGGTGACGCAAGGTCAGCGAGCGATCGCCACGCACGTCGATGCTGTAGATCTGCACGTTGGGCTCGCGGTTGCCCAGGTTGTACTGCGCCGCCAGCGTTTCGCGAATGGTGCGGTAGCCCGGCTCATCGTGAATGGCCGGTACCACCAGGTCATCCTTGAGGTCGTCGTCGAGGATGCTGAACAGCTTGAGGTCCCGAATCACCTGCGGTGACAGGTACTGCAGGATAAAACTCTCGTCCTTGAAGCTGCTCATGGCGAACTTGATGGTGGACAGCCAATCGCTACCGGCGATTTCCGGGAACCAGCGGCGGTCTTCCTCGGTGGGGTGTTCGCACATGCGCCGGATATCGCGGTACATGGCGAAGCCCAGCGCATACGGGTTGATGCCGTTGTAATAAGGGCTGTCGAAGCCGGGCTGGAATACCACGCTGGTGTGGGACGTGAGGAACTCCATCATGAAGCCGTCGGTGACCAGGCCTTCGTCGTAAAGGTCGTTCATCAGCGTGTAGTGCCAGAACGTCGCCCAGCCTTCGTTCATCACCTGGGTCTGGCGCTGTGGATAAAAGTACTGGGCGATCTTGCGCACGATACGCACGATCTCCCTTTGCCAGGGCTCAAGCAGCGGTGCGTGTTTTTCCAGGAAATAGAGGATGTTTTCCTGCGGTTCGCTGGGGAAGCGCGCATTGTCCTTTTCATTGTTTTTGTCGGCGCGCTTGGGAATGGTGCGCCACAGGTCGTTGATCTGCTTCTGCAGGTGCTCCTCGCGCTCCTTCTGGCGCAGGCGCTCTTCTTCGGCGGAAATCGGGTACGGGCGTTTGTAGCGGTCAACGCCGTAGTTCATCAGCGCATGGCAGGAGTCGAGCAGGTCTTCCACCGCATCGATGCCGTGGCGTTCTTCGCATTGCATGATGTACTGCTTGGCGAACACCAGGTAGTCGATGATCGAACTGGCATCGGTCCAGGTGCGGAACAGGTAGTTGCCCTTGAAGAAGCTGTTGTGCCCATAGCAGGCGTGAGCCACCACCAGCGCCTGCATGCAGATGGTGTTTTCTTCCATCAGGTAGGCGATGCACGGGTCGGAGTTGATCACAATTTCGTACGCCAGGCCCATCTGGCCACGGGTGTAGGACTTCTCCGTGCTGAGGAAGTGTTTGCCGTAGGACCAGTGGTGATACCCCAGTGGCATGCCTACGGAGGCGTATGCATCCATCATTTGTTCGGCGGTGATCACTTCGATCTGGTTGGGGTAGGTGTCCAGGGCATAACCCGCCGCGATGCGGCTTATTTCCCGGTCATAGGCCTGGATCAGTTCGAAGGTCCACTCGGACCCTGTGGAAATTGGTTGGCGCTTAAGCTCTTTTTTGGCGGTCATGTCACTAACCTGCGCTGGAAGAGTTCACGGAAGACCGGGTAGATATCGCCGGCCGAGACCAGTTGCTGTTGGGCGAACGTATCGGTAAAGGCTTCGCCGATGCGCTCGTATTCGAACCACAGTGCCTGGTGCTCACGGGGGGTGATTTCAACGTACGTGTAGTACTGCACGAACGGCATGACCTGGTTGATCAGGATGTCGCGGCAGATGGGCGAGTCGTCATTCCAGTTGTCACCGTCCGAGGCTTGGGCGGCGTAGATGTTCCATTCATTGGCGGGGTAGCGCTCGGCCATGATCTCCTGCATCAGCTTCAGGGCGCTGGAGACGATGGTGCCCCCCGTTTCCCGCGAGTAGAAGAACTCTTCTTCGTCCACTTCCCGGGCGCTGGTGTGATGGCGGATGAACACTACGTCGATCTTGTCGTAGTTCCGCTTCAGGAACAGGTACAGCAGGATAAAGAAGCGCTTGGCGATATCCTTGGTGGCCTGGGTCATGGAGCCGGATACGTCCATCAGGCAGAACATCACCGCCTTGGAGCTGGGGTTGGGTTGCTTGACCAATAAGTTGTACTTCAAGTCGAAGGTATCGAGGAATGGCACGCGGTGAATACGCGCGCTGAGTTTCTCGATTTCAGCCTCGATTTGCTGGATATCGCCGAAATTGTCCGGCTCTTCGCGCTTCAAGCGCGCCAGCTCTTCCTTGGCTTCCTTCAGTTTGGCGCGACTGCTGCCCGACAAGGCAATTCGCCGGGCGTGGGCTGAGCGCAGTGTGCGGATGATATTGATGCGGGACGGGTTGCCTTCGTTGCTGATCCCGGCGCGCACGGTCTTGAATGTGTCGGTGCCGGTCAGGTGGCGCTTGACCAGGTTGGGCAGCTCCAAGTCCTCGAACATGAACTCGAGAAACTCCTCCTGGGTGATCTGGAAGACGAACTCGTCCATGCCTTCGCCGGTGTTGCCCGCCTTGCCCGGACCCTTGCCGCCGCCACCGCCTTGGGGGCGCTGGATGTGCTCACCGGTGGTGAATTCCTTGTTACCCGGATGCACGACGGTCTGCTTGCCGCCCCGGCCGTGGTGCAGCACCGGTTCGTCGATGTCCCGTCCGGGAATGCTGATTTGTTCGCCATGCTCCATGTCAGTGATGGAGCGGCGGCTGACGGCCTCTTCGACGGCCTTTTTGATGTGGCCACGGTAACGCCGCAGGAAACGCTGACGGTTTACCGTGCTTTTGTTCTTGCCATTGAGGCGGCGGTCGATCACATAGCTCATGGGGAGCCCTCCGGGCAGCTTCACGTTACAAGCTTCAAGCCGCGAGCTGGAAGCTTAGGGACAAGCGGTCGGCTGCCAGGCCAATGGCCCGGCAGCGTATGCCTGTCGCTGCCTTACTGCGATTTACGAACCCGCAGATACCACTCGGAGAGCAGCCGTACCTGTTTGTCGGTGTAGCCGCGCTCGACCATTCGAGTGACGAAGTCGTTGTGTTTTTGCTGATCCTCCTTGCTGGCCTTGGCATTGAAGCTGATGACCGGCAGCAGGTCCTCGGTGTTGGAAAACATTTTCTTCTCGATGACCACCCGCAGCTTCTCGTAGCTGAGCCAGGTCGGGTTCTTGCCGTTGTTGTTCGCGCGCGCGCGCAACACAAAGTTGACGATTTCGTTGCGGAAATCTTTCGGGTTGCTGATGCCGGCCGGTTTCTCGATTTTCTCGAGCTCCTCGTTGAGTGCCACGCGGTTGAGGATTTCGCCGGTTTCCGGGTCGCGGTATTCCTGATCCTGGATCCAGAAATCGGCGTACAGCACATAGCGATCGAAAATGTTCTGGCCATACTCGCTGTAGGACTCCAGATACGCAGTCTGGATTTCTTTGCCGATGAACTCGATGTAGCGCGGCGCCAGGTATTCCTTGAGGAAACGCAGGTAGCGTTCGCGGGTTTCCGCCTGGAATTGCTCCTGTTCGATCTGCTGTTCCAGCACATAGAGCAGGTGCACGGGGTTGGCGGCGATCTCGTGAGGGTCGAAGTTGAAGACCTTGGACAGGATCTTGAACGCAAAGCGCGTCGACAGGCCGTTCATGCCCTCATCCACGCCGGCTGTGTCGCGGTATTCCTGGATCGACTTGGCCTTGGGGTCGGTGTCCTTGAGGTTTTCGCCGTCGTACACCCGCATCTTCGAATAGATATTCGAATTTTCCGGCTCCTTGAGACGCGACAGTACGGTGAACTGGGCGAGCATCTTCAAGGTGTCGGGCGCGCAATGGGCCTTGGCCAGGGAGCTGTTGAACAGCAGTTTGTCGTAGATCTTGATTTCATCGCTGACCCGCAGGCAGTACGGCACCTTGACGATGTAGATGCGGTCGATGAAGGCTTCGTTGTTCTTGTTGTTGCGGAAGGTGTGCCATTCCGATTCGTTGGAGTGAGCCAGCAGGATCCCGGTGAACGGAATCGCGCCCAAGCCTTCGGTACTGTTGTAGTTGCCTTCCTGGGTTGCGGTGAGCAGTGGGTGCAGCACCTTGATCGGCGCCTTGAACATCTCCACGAATTCCATCAGGCCCTGGTTGGCCCGGCACAGCGCACCCGAGTAGCTGTAGGCATCGGCGTCGTTCTGCGGGAATTCCTCGAGTTTGCGGATATCGACCTTGCCCACCAGCGCCGAGATGTCCTGGTTGTTCTCGTCGCCCGGTTCGGTCTTGGCCACGCCGATCTGGTTGAGGATGGATGGGTAGAGTTTCACCACGCGGAACTGGCTGATGTCACCGCCGAATTCGGCCAGGCGCTTGGTGGCCCAAGGCGACATGATGGTGTTGAGGTAGCGCCGCGGAATGCCGAAGTCTTCTTCGAGGATTGCGCCATCTTCTGTGGCGTTGAACAGGCCCAGGGGCGACTCGAATACCGGCGAGCCCTTGATCGCGTAGAAGGGCACCTTTTCGATCAATTGCTTGAGTTTTTCGGCCAGTGACGACTTGCCGCCGCCGACGGGGCCGAGCAGGTAGAGGATCTGTTTCTTCTCTTCCAGGCCTTGGGCGGCATGGCGGAAGTAGGAGACGATCTGGTCAATGCATTCCTCCATCCCATGGAAGTCTTCAAAGGCCGGATAGCGACGGATCACTTTGTTGGAAAATATACGCGACAGGCGCGAATTGTTCGAGGTGTCTACCAGCTCCGGCTCGCCAATCGCCAATAGCAGGCGTTCGGCGGCAGACGCGTAGGTGCTGCGGTCCTGCTTGCACAGCTCAAGGTACTCTTGAAGCGTGAGTTCCTCCTGCTGTGTGGACGCGAAGCGTTGTTGGAAGTGGCTAAAGATACTCATGACGTCGTCACCTCGCTCGATACGTGGAGCCGACGCCGGGTCAATCAGTCGATGCTGGCAGACATTGACGCATGCCAATGGCTGTTTTCCCCCCAAACACCCTGAAACGCTACCGATGACCCGCGCGCCGGTGTACCGGCTCTCCCCTGATTCGGATGGCCTGCGCTTAAGGATAGTTCGGAATCGGAGAGGTCAAGGCGCGATGCGCAATTAGTTTGGCCGCGCCGTTCGTCAGAATCGGCGCGAGCCCAAGCGTCACGCGGGGTAGCGGGGTGTGAAAAAAATTATTGCGAATTGTCGGAAGAAATTTCCGCAGGATAGGTCGTACGCCACAGCTCAAAGCCGCCGTCCAGGCTATAGACATCCGAGAAGCCTTGGCTGATCAGGTAGGCCGCAGCGCTTTGGCTGGAATTACCGTGGTAGCACGCCACGATCACCGGCGCGTCGAGGTCGGCGGCGCGGATGAAGTCAGCGAAGTTGACGTTGTCCAGATGCCGGGCGCCGGTGATATGGGCCGCTGCGTATGTCGGCTGGTCACGGATGTCGACCACCACGGCGCCTTGCTCGCGCAGTGCCTGGGCTTGTTCTGGGGGGATACGTTTGAATTCGCTCATGGCGGGCTCCTAGGGCTTGGCGGCCGGCAGTGTCAAAGAAACGGGAGGTTCACATCGGCAGCTCAGGCGCTCGCCGGTGTCGATGTTCATCAGGGTCATGGCGCCGCCCCACACGCAACCGGTGTCGAGGGCGAACACGCCGGGCTCGTCGCATTTGCCCTCCAGGGCCGCCCAGTGGCCGAAGATGATCTTCGTGTCACGGGCCTTGCGCTCCTTGTGGGCAAACCACGGTTTGTAGCCGGGCAGCGCGGTGTCGGTGCCTTCCTTGCTCTTGAGGTCCAGCTTGCCCTCAGCGGTGCAGAAGCGCATGCGCGTGAAATAATTGGTGATTACCCGCAGGCGCGTGACACCGGTGAGGTCGTTATCCCACTTCACCGGTTCGTTGCCGTACATGCCGTCTAGGTAGGCGGTGTACAGGTTGTCATCGGCCAGTGCGCTTTCGACTTCGGCGGCGCACTTGAGGGCTTTCTTCAGGGTCCAATGGGGCGGGATGCCAGCATGGACCAGGGCCATATTGCGGGCTTCGTCGTAATGCATGATTTTTTGCCGGCGCAGCCAGTCGAGCAACTCGGCGCGATCCGGCGCTTCAAGGACTTCGCGCAGGGTATCGCCCTTCTTCAGACGCTCGATGTTATTGCCGGCCGCCAGCAAATGCAGGTCGTGGTTGCCCAGGACGCATACCAGCGAGTCACGCAGCCCATATAGGTAGCGCAGGGTCGCCAGGGATTCGGGCCCGCGGTTGACCAAGTCACCGACCAACCACAGGCGATCGTTCTCCGGGTCGAAGGCGACCTGCTCAAGCAGGCACTTGAGAGGCGCCAGGCAACCCTGCAGGTCACCGACCGCGTACGTCGCCATCAGTGCAGGGCTCCGGGTACCGCGAGGCGGAAGGGCTTGATCGTCGCGTCGAACATGTGCCCATCGGTGGCTTTCATCTGATACGAGCCTTGCATGGTGCCGACCTTGGAGGTCATCACCGTGCCGCTGCTGTAGGTATGGCTTGCGCCGCTGTCGATCAACGGTTGTTGGCCTACCACGCCTGCACCGCGCACTTCTTCGACCTGACCGTCGCCGTCAGTGATGATCCAGTGGCGTGACAACAACTTGGCCGGCACCAGCCCGTTATTTTTCACCGTGATGGTGTAGGCGAAGGCGAAGCGGTTCAGTTCAGGTTGCGATTGGTCCGCCAGGAAGCGGGTGACGACGCTGACGTCGATCTGGTAGCGAGGATCGGACATGCAAGAGGCCTTAAAAGCAAAAGCGGAAGACAGCAGATGCGGATCAGTCTAGGCCAAGAGGAGGGCACTAGGCCAGACATGCTGGCTCGTGGCGCGGCGAATGTGGGAGCGGGCTTGCTCGCGAATGCGGTGTGTCAGTCACAGATGTTTTAACTGATCCACCGTATTCGCGAGCAAGCCCGCTCCCTCATTTGAGTTGCGTTGAGCCTTACTCCGATGTTGGCGCGGGCTGGATGGCGAGCTGGTCGGCCAGGCGCACGAATGCGGCCAGGTCCAGTTGCTCGGGGCGCAGGCTGCCGTCGACGCCGGCGGCTTCGATCTCGGCGTTGCTCAGCAGCGCCTTGAGCGTGTTGCGCAAGGTTTTGCGGCGTTGGTTGAAGGCTTCACGCACCACGCGCTCGAGCAATTTATGATCTTTGGCCGGGTGAGGCAGCACGGCGTGGGGCACCAGGCGCACGATGGCCGAGTCGACCTTCGGCGGCGGGTTGAACGCGCCAGGCCCGACGTTGAACAGGTGTTCGACGCGGCAGTGGTACTGGACCATGATCGACAGACGGCCCCAATCACCGCCACCTGGGCCGGCAGCCAGGCGTTCCACCACTTCCTTTTGCAGCATGAAGTGCATGTCGCGGATGATCCCGGCGTTGTTCAGCAGGTGGAAAATCAGCGGGGTGGAAATGTTGTACGGCAGGTTACCCACCACCCGCAGGCTGCTAGGCGCTGCGTTGAGGCTGTTGAAGTCGAACTTCAGTGCATCACCCTGATGCAGGTTGAAGTTGGGCTTATCGGCGAATTGCTGGTTGAGGATCGGGATCAGGTCCTTATCCAGCTCCACCACATCCAGCTGGCCGCCGCTGGCCAGCAGGCCTTGGGTCAGGGCGCCCTGGCCCGGGCCGATTTCCAGCAGGCGGTCGGAAGATTTGGCATGGATGGAGCGCAGGATGCGGTCGATCACGCCAGCGTCGTGCAGGAAGTTTTGCCCGAAGCGCTTGCGCGCCCGGTGTTGGTAATGCTCAGTCATATACGGGTCTCGGCCATCTGATAGGCGGTTTCCAGGGCCACGTGCAGGCTGCCGGTGTCGATCTTGCCGCTGCCGGCCAGGTCCAGGGCGGTGCCATGGTCGACGGAGGTGCGGATGATCGGCAGGCCCAGTGTCACGTTGACTGCGGCGCCGAAGCCTTTGTATTTAAGCACCGGCAGCCCCTGGTCATGGTACATCGCCAGCACTGCGTCGCAGTGCTCCAGATATTTGGGGGTAAACAGAGTGTCCGCAGGCAATGGGCCGCGCAGGTCCATGCCTTCTTGGCGCAGACGCTCCAGAGTTGGTTCGATGATGTCGATTTCTTCACGGCCCAGGTGTCCGCCTTCACCGGCATGGGGGTTGAGCCCACAGACCAGGATGCGCGGTCGGGCGATGCCGAATTTGTGTTGCAGGTCGGCGTAGAGGATGCGCGTCACGCGCTCCACACGCTCAGCGGTAATGGCCTCGGCAACGTCGCGCAGCGGCAGGTGCGTGGTCACCAATGCAACCCGCAGGCCGCGCGTGGCCAGCATCATGACGACTTGAGCGGTGTTGGTCAGCTCGGCGAGGAATTCGGTATGGCCGGAAAAGGCGATGCCGGATTCATTGATCACGCCCTTGTGTACGGGCGCGGTGATCATGCCGGCGAAATCGCCGTTGATGCAGCCTTGCCCCGCACGCGCCAGGGTTTGCAGCACGAATGCCGCGTTGGCTTTGTCCAGTTGCCCGGCGACCACCTTGGCCTGTAAGGACGTGTCCCATACATACAGGCTGCCGGCCGGGGCGGGCAGGTCGGGCCAGCCGCCTGGCGCCACGTCCAGCAGGTTGATGGCCACACCCAGCTGCGCGGCCCGCTCAAGGAGCAGGTCGCGGCTGGTAATGGCGATCACGGGATGTGGCTGGGCTTGCGAGGCGAGCAGCAGGCACAGGTCTGGACCAATGCCGGCCGGCTCGCCGGGTGTTACCGCGAAACGCTTGGGTTTCACTGAACTGCCTGGTCGGTGCCTGTTTGCTCGGCGCCTGGCAGCTTGTTCTCAACGTAGGCTTCGTCGCGGATCTGACGCAGCCAGGTTTGCAGCTCTTCATCGTATTTGCGGTTACGCAGTACGTTCAGCGCTTGTTGCTCGCGGGCCTGGTTGGTGTTGTCGGTGGCACGACGGCCAAGGACTTCCAGCACATGCCAGCCATATTGAGTCTTGAACGGCTTGGACAACACACCTTGCGGGGTCTCGGCCATCACCTGCTGGAACTCCGGCACCAGCGCTTTCGGATCGATCCAGTTCAGGTCGCCGCCGTTAAGGGCCGAACCCGGGTCTTCCGAGAAGCTCTTGGCCAGGGTAGCGAAGTCTTCTCCGCTTTCGATGCGGTCGTAGATCTTCTGGGCCAATTCCTTGGTTTGGGCTTCGGTGCGGATTTCGCTTGGTTTGACCAGGATGTGGCGAACATGCACTTCGTCTTTCAGCGAGGTCTCGCCACCGCGACGCTCCAGCAACTTCAGGATGATGAAGCCACCTGGTGTACGCGCGGGTTGAGTGATGCCACCGACTTCCATGGCACTCAGTTCGCGGTCGAACGGCGGCGGCAATTGAGCGGCTTTACGCCAACCCATGTCACCGCCTTCAAGGGCGTTGTCGCTGCCGGACTGGGCAATGGCCATCTGGGCGAAGTCGGCACCGGCCTTGAGGCGTTCATAGATAGCCTGGGTCTTGGCCGCAGCGGCATTGAGCTGCTCGGAGTTGGCGCTGTCCGGTGTCGGAATCAGGATGTTGGCCAGGTGCAGTTCTTCGGACAGCTGCATCTTGCCCAGGTCCGACGCCAGGAAGTTCTTCACTTCCTGCTCGGACACCTGCACCCGCTCGGCCACACGGCGCTGGCGCACACGGCTGATGATCATCTCGCGGCGGATCTGATCACGGGCGTCCTCATAGGACAAACCATCGTGGGCCAGGGCGGCGCGGAACTGGTCAATGCTCATGTTGTTGCGCTGGGCAATGGTGCCGACAGCCTGGTTCAGTTCTTCGTCCGAAATACGGATGCCGGAGCGATCACCGATCTGCAGTTGCAGGTTTTCGACGATCAGGCGCTCCAGCACCTGTTGGTCCAGGACGCTGGTAGGCGGCACGCCACCGCCACGCTTGGCGATGGTTTGCTGGACTTCCTTGACGCGTTGGTCCAGTTGGCTCTGCATGATCACGTCGTTATCGACGATGGCCACTACCTTATCCAGCTGTTGAACCGCGGCGTGCGCCGATACGGTGCCCAGGAACAGTGCGCCCAGTACGAACGGGCGCAGACAATCAGAAAGCTTGGTTTTCACGTTCACGATAACCTTCAATGCCTTTGTCGAGGAAGCTCTCTACCTTGGCGCCGGTCAGGCCGCCGAGTCCTTTGAGGACGATTTGCAGGAAGAGCCCGTGGTCACCCTTTTCGTTCTGCGGGGCGAGCTGGCTGTATTCGTCGTTATCCACCCAGTAGCGGTTGATGACACGCAGTTTCCAGCAGCAGTTGTCGTACTCGAAACCACCGAAGGCTTCCAAGGTACGGTTGCGAGCGTAGTCATACTGCCAGCGGGTGATCAGGTTCCACTGAGGGATGATCGGCCACATCATCGAGAAATCGTGTTGCTGGATTTTGTAGTAATCCTTCACGAAGTTCGGATCGCCCGGGCGACCAAAGTCACCGCCGAACTGCCATCTGCCGGTCAGCTGGTTGTAAACCACCTGGTCGTTACGATAGCGATAACCGACGTTGATGATCTTGTTCGGGTTGTCTTCCGGCTGGTAGTGAAGCATCGCGCTGCCGGAACGAGGGCTGTGTTCCTCGGTGTCCCAGTTGTAGTCGGCAGTGGCGCGCCAGTCACGGTTGAAGCGGAACTCGTAGTCCAGGGCGACGGGCGAAACGTCGGACTGTGCATCGGCACGGTCGGCGGCCAGGATGCCCGGCAACTGAACTTCGCGATCCTTGAAGTACACGGCCTGGCCGACGCTGACGCGTTGACGCTCAAAGCCGTTTTCCTCGATCCAGCGGCTTGTTACGCCCAGGGACAGCTTGTTTTCATCGCCGATGCGGTCGGCACCGCTGAAGCGGTTGTCGCGAAACAGCGACGCATAGCTGAACGAGTACTCGCTGGTGTCGAAGACCGGGATATCGCTTTGGTCTTTATTCGGAACGTAAAGGTAGAACGCACGTGGCTCGAGGGTCTGGCGATACTCTTTTCCGAACCAGTTGGTGTTGCGGTCGAAGTACAGGCCGCTGTCGACGCTGGCGATTGGAACTGCGCGGTCTTGCGAGCTATTAAACGTGCCGCCGGCGTATTGGGTGCCAGCTGACGCCGCTGCGGCTTGCGCTGCAACAATGTCGTTCTTGCCTATGTTATCCAGGTCAAGATCGTACTTGGTGTAAACGTACTTGAGCTTCGGCGTAATGAAGCCGTAGGTCCAGTTCATCGGATAATCGACAGCGGGCGCTACGTTCAAACGAGTGCCGTTCGCGCGGGTCAGGCCCCTCACGTTTGTATCCAATCGAGCGGACACATTGCCATTTTCGTCCGTGAACGAGCCCTTTTCCAGGCTGCGCTCAAAGCGAACGGCTTCCGTCTCGTACGTGAAGTTCAACCCGCCCGGATGATAGGGCAGCGCACCATTGAAGGTGATCTGCGGCAGTCGATCATACGGCGTGATCTGGGAAATCGTCGCCAGCTGGTAGGCCTGGACGTTCAAACGGGCCTGATAGGAGTCGCCGCGATAGGTCACGGAACCCTGCTGATTGAGGAAGTCCCGGGACTCCACGCCAATTTGGTTGCTCTTCAGATCCTGGAAATAATAGGGATCGCTGATCCGGGTATAGTCAACCTGAGTCGCTACGCGCGAATCCAGCCCGCCCTGATGCTGCCAGTTGAGCATGTAGCGGGTTTTCTCGTAATCGGTCTGCTTCTTCCGCTCGTCGCTGTCGTCGTTCAGGTACGCGCCACCGAACTGGCCTTCGCTGGACTTGGTGAGGTAGCGGAATTCGCCTTCCATCAACATTCCGCGCTTGGTCATGTACTGCGGATACAACGTGGCGTCGTAGTTGGGCGCCAGGTTGAAGTAGTACGGCGTGTTCAGCGTAAAGCCGGTTTCGCTGCCAGTGCTGAAGCTCGGCGGCAGGAAGCCGGACTGACGACGGTCGTCGATAGGGAAATAGATGTAAGGGGTGTACAGGATCGGGATGTTCTTGATCCGCAACGTCGCGTTGGTGGCCGTACCGAAACCGGTGGCCGGGTTCAACGTGATGTTGTTGCCCTTGAGCTGCCAGGCGTTGCTGTCTGGCTCGCAGGTGGTGTACGTACCGTCCTTGAGACGGATGATCGCGTTTTCGGCACGCTTGGCGTACAGCGCGTTACCGCGGATACGCGACTTATGCATCACGTATTCGGCGTTGTCGATCTGGGCGGCGCCAGTGTCCAGCTGCACTTCGGCGTGGTCGCCCACGATCAGCGCGCCATTGTCGCGCAGACGGACTTTGCCGTTCAGCTCGCCACGGTTCTCGGCCTGGTACAGGCTGGCTTCTTCGGATTCAAGTTGCATGCTGCCCTGGCGCATGACGACGTCACCGGCCAGGGTCGCGACTTGCGATTCCTGCTCGTAACGCGAGGCCTTGGCGCCGATGAAGGTTGGCGCATCGCTCTTGTTCGTCTTGTCGTTCATGCCAGGACGAATCGGCTCGATGTACGCGCCACCGCAGTACGGGCCGGTTTCGGCCAACTGCGCGGCGGTCAGCTTGTCGCGCGGTACCCAGTCCAGGTGGCTGTAGTCGGCGCTGCGCGAGCGCAGGCCACGGCCCTTGGATTCGGTGACCAATGCGGTCTGCGGCACGGCCTCGGCCTTGCCGCCGGCATCGGCTTGCGCCGTGCTGTTGGCGGAGCTCACGGCCGCGCCATCATGCACCGGGCGCGGTGGCAACGGGGCTGCGGCGGTTTTCGGCGCGCAATCCCAGGCACCCGAAGCAGAGACTGAGCAGTCATACTGTTCCGCGGCGACCACGAATGAGGTGGCGAAGGGTTGCAAGGCCAGCAGACTGCCGGTTACCAGCAACGGAAATTTTCTACGAAACGCGGGGGATTTCAATGCCATCTTATTAGTCCGGGCTTCCTGCGTGCCATCTGCCCGCGGTTTGGGCCGCACGCCTCTCGATGGTCTGAAAAAGATGCGTGATAATAAAGCATGCCCCGCTTGACGGCTAGCGCCGTCGGAGACCCTTGTAATGCCCGAGCAAGATCTACGTTTACAACAGCTGGAAGTCTGGCTGGATGAGCAGTTGCCGATTCTTTTCAACGCTCAGGATTGGGGCTCCGTACCCCCGGCTACATTGACCGCGGCCAGCAGCGACGCGAGTTTCAGGCGCTATTTCCGTTGGGAAGGCGGTGGCCGGACACTCGTCGTGATGGACGCTCCACCCCCTCAGGAAAACTGCAAACCTTTCGTCGATATCGCGCATTTGCTGGCGAAGTCAGGCATAAATGTGCCAAAAATTTATGCAGAAGATTTGCCGCGAGGCTTTCTTTTGCTCAATGACCTGGGCAGAAAAACCTATCTGGACGTGATTGACGAGCAAAATGCCGATCAATTGTTTGCCGATGCCATCGACGCCTTGCTGGCTTTCCAGCAGCTCCCGATGGACGCGCCACTGCCCAGCTATGACGTCGCCTTGCTGCGTCGCGAGCTCGAATTGTTTCCAGAGTGGTACGTTCGCCGCCACTTGGGTGTCCAGCTGGATGCGCAGCAACAAGCGCTTTGGCAGCGTGCCAGCGACCTTTTGATCGACAGCGCCCTTGCGCAGCCCCAAGTGCTGGTGCACCGCGACTACATGCCGCGCAACCTGATGATCAGCGAGCCGAGCCCAGGCGTGCTGGATTTCCAGGATGCAGTCTATGGGCCCGTGACCTACGACATTACCTGCCTGTTCAAGGACGCCTTCCTCAGTTGGCCGAAGGCGCGTGTGCGCGAATGGCAGCGTGGCTATTGGGAGCGTGCGGTTCAAGCCGGTATCCCGGTGCAGGCGGACTTTGACGACTTCCAGCGCGCCAGCGACCTGATGGGCGTGCAGCGTCACCTCAAGGTGATCGGTATCTTTGCGCGCATTTGCCACCGCGACGGCAAGCCACGCTATCTGGCTGACGTGCCGCGCTTCTTTGCCTATATAGAAGCGGTGCTGGCCGACCGTGCGGAGTTGCGCGAGTTGGGCGAACTGCTGGCCAGCCTGCGTCAACCCGTCGAGGCAAGCGTATGAAGGCGATGATCCTGGCGGCCGGCAAAGGCGAGCGCATGCGCCCGCTTACCCTGCACACGCCCAAGCCGCTGGTGCAGGCCGGCGGCAAGCGCCTGATCGAGTATCACCTGGAAGCGCTGGCCAAGGCCGGTTTCACTGATATCGTGATCAACCATGCCTGGCTCGGCCAGCAGATCGAAGGCTACCTGGGAGATGGCGCGCAGTTTGGCGTGCGCATCCGCTACTCCCCCGAGGGTGAACCGCTGGAAACCGGCGGTGGGATTTTCCAGGCGCTGGCGTTGCTGGGAGATGAACCCTTTCTGGTCGTCAACGGCGATATCTGGACCGACTACGATTTCACCCGGCTCAAGCAGCCACTCAAGGGCCTGGCTCATCTGGTGATGGTCGATAACCCGGCGCATCACCCCTCAGGGGGCGATTTCTACCTGGATCACGGTTTGCTTCATGATGCGGCGGCCGGTGCCGATAACCTGACCTTCAGTGGCATTTCAGTACTCGACCCCAAGCTGTTTGCGGGTTGCAGTGCCGGTGCCTTCAAGCTGGCGCCGCTGTTGCGGGCGGCCATGGCCAAAGGTCTGGTAACGGGGGAACACATGGCGGGACGCTGGATCGATGTCGGCACGCTGGAGCGCCTGGCGCAAGTCGAAACCCTGCTGGCAGCGGGGCAGTAACATGCTGTGGCCAGGGACGCTGATCGGCGCCGGGGCTGGCTTTGCCATAGCCAGTATTCCGGGGGCTTTGTTGGGGGCATTGCTGGGGCAGGCACTGGACCGCCGCCTGCAATTGCAAAGTTGGGCGCAGTTGCGCGAGCGCCTCGGCGGGCGCCCGGCGTTGCGCAATGATGAACTGCTGTTTGTGTTGCTGGGGCGCCTGGCCAAGAGCAATGGGCGAGTGGTCGATGGACATATCCAGCAGGCGCGCCAGGAAATGCGCTCGCTGGATATGACCGAATCAGCCCAGCGCCGCGCGATTGCCGCCTTCAATCGCGGCAAGTCCGGCTCCGATCGGGTGCGCAACTACCTGCGTGTTCTCAAGGCTCAGCCCCACGCGGCGGAAGGCGTGTTGCGCGCGTGCTGGCGCATGGTCTGGGCGGATGGCAGGGCCGATGACGCCGAGCGTGACCTGATCGACCTGTGGGGCAAATGGCTGGGGTGGACGCCGCAACAACTGCAGGCGTTGGCTGCCGACTACACGCCGGAGCGCAAGCCGCTGGTCAATCGCAGCGTTACCTATCAGGACGCGTTGCGCTTGCTGGGCGTGACGGCCACCACCGAACCGGCGGCTATCAAGCGCGCCTACCGCCGCCTGCTCAGTCGGCATCATCCGGACAAGATCGCCGGCACCGGCGCCAGCCCCGCGCAAGTGCGGGACGCCACCGAGCGCACGCGCGAATTGCATAATGCCTATACGTTGATTCGTGAACGGCGGGATTTTCGTTAGCGATCACTTATTCACGTTGATAACCCATTCCCCTGTGGGAGCGGGCTTGCTCGCGAATGCGGTGGATCAGTGTCAAATGTGCTGACTGACCCACCGCATTCGCGAGCAAGCCCGCTCCCACAAGGGGGATTCGCGGTGTTCCCTTAGTCCGAGTTCGGCTGCGGGCTCAACCACCCGCGGACCCTGCGATACAACTGCTCCTGCTCCGCAGCGCTGTTGCCGGGCACGGTCTTCAGCGATACCTGCTTGTAACCGTCATTCTTCAAGCGCTTGGCCGCCTGAGCGCGGGCGAGGGCGCTTTTGCGTGATTGAGCGTCGTCTTGATAGTAGATGTCAGCGGTCGGCACCTTCAGGCTCGGGGCCAGTTGCTGCACGTCCGGATGGCGCGCGTTGGGCGTCTTTGCCGCGACCATCACGAACTTCTGCACCTGAGACGGCTGCTTCTCGCTCAAATAGCGCGCCGCCCACCAAGCGCCAGTGCCGTGCCCGAGCAGCACCACACTGCGTGCGCTCTGCGTCTGGGCGAACGCGACCGCAGCGTCGATGCGGGCAAAGATGCGCGACGCGTCGGTCTTGTCCTGCTCGTCGGCGCCAGGCACCACCGCCGGGTCAGTCCCTTCGGCCTCGGCGCTGGCGGCCTGCTCGATGGGCTTGTCGGCGGTACTGGCTTCCTTGCTGCTGGTGTCGACCGTGGCCTGGGGCGCTTCCATCACGCGCGGCGGCAGGGTATCAACGCTTACATCCGGCAACGACAGGCTGAGGCTGCCCCAATTGGTATCCGGCAATTTATGTCGCAACGGGCTGATTGCTTGCGGCCAGTCAGCCGTCTCGCCGGCGCCTGGCACGATAATCACCACGCCTTCGGGCTCGGCGCTGTTGGCCGGCTTCCAAAGAGCGAGGAATGAGTCGCTGCCGGCCTGCAATTGTTGCTGTTCCTGTTGCGGGATTTTGCGTTCCAAGGCACTGGCTTCTTCCTGGCTGCGCTGGGGCAAGGGTTGGCGCTCGACAGGTTTTTCGGCTTCAGGTGCGGGTGCGTCAGCAGCCTGTACAGAAAAGGCACTGGTAAAAAGCAGCGACAGGCACAATGCTGGCAGTGCTGAACGGTGGAGAAAGGGCATCGTTAATTCCCGGCCAGAAGTGATTCCAGCAGCCTAATGGGTTGGTCAGTATTTGTCAGTGATGTGAGACGTGGATCATGGGTTTTCGCTGTCTGCTGGTTATCGGCTGTTTGTGCCTTGCCTTGATGGCAAATGCCGCCCCCGCGCCCGCCGCGCCCCAGGCGCAGCTCAATGCGCAGCAACGCGACTGGCTGGCCCGGCACCCCGAGCTTCGGGTGGGCCTGGTGTTGCAGGCGCCCTACGCGCAGTACGATCGGCGTTTGCAGCGCCTGTCCGGGGCCAATGTCGAGTTGATGCAAGGGTTGGCCAAGGCGCTGAGCATCGAGCTGACCTGGCGCAACTTCCCCAATCAGGAACAACTGGAAGCTGCCGTGCGCGAGGGCGAGGTGGATATCGCCCCCGGCCTGCAACAGACCCCGGCCAGCCTGCGCCTGTGGTCGTTCACCGACCCTTACATGCGCGTGCCGCAACTTATCGTCGGTACCCGCGAGGGCGGCGGCGCCGTGGAGCTGGATAAGCTCGATGAGCAATCGCGCGTCGCTGTGCGCATGCCCAGCGCCGTGGCCGATTACCTGCGCAGCACCTATCCCGGTCTCAACCTGCAAGGTGTGCCGATGGAGCGTCAGGCCCTGCAATTGCTGGTGAGCCAGCAGGCGCGGTACGCGGTGGTGGATGAAGCGCAATTGAGCCGCTTGTCTGGCGAAGCTGAATTTGCCGGGCTGGCGGTGGTGGGTGATGTCGGCCTGCCGCAATTGCTTCGGGTGGCGACGCGGCGCGAATGGCCGGAACTGGCCGGCATCATGGAAAGTGCCTTGCGCGCCATCCCGGCCCGCGATCTGGACCAACTGCACAACCGCTGGTTGCAGCCCAAATATCCGCACATGACGCAATCCCCCGGCCTGTGGCAAAACCTCAGCCTGTTGCTGGGCCTGTTGCTGCTGGCCAGCCTGGCCGTCGTGTTCTGGCAGCGCCGCCAGCAGCGGGTGCTGGAGCACGGTCTGCTGGCCGCGCGTGAAGAAACCGCGGCCCGCGCCGCCGGGGCCGAAGCGCTGCGGTTGACGCAGTTTTCCATCGACCAAAGCACTGTCGGCATCCTCTGGGTCAACTGGGACAGCCATGTGCGCTACGCCAATCGTGCGGCTGAAAGCATGCTTGGCTACGCGCCCGGTGCGCTGATCGAACGGCCCTTGGTCGACCTTGACCCAAGCCTGGACATGGACCGTTGGCTCAACCTGTGGAAACGCGCACGGGCCAGTGAAGACGGCCCGCAGAACTTCGCCACCGATTGTCGGCGTGCCGATGGCAGCATCCTGCCGACCAATGTGTCCTTGAGCTTCCTGCGCTTTGCCGAGGCCGAATACCTGGTGGTCTACCTCAATGACGTAACGGAGTTGCGCCGCACCCTGGCGGCCTTGCTGCAAAGTGAGGCGCAACTGCGCGAATTGTCCGCCCACCTGGAAACTGTGCGTGAAGAAGAAAAGGCGCGCATCGCCCGTGAGGTACACGACGAGCTGGGGCAAATGCTCACGGTGCTTAAGCTCGAGACCTCAATGTGCGAGCTGGCCTATGCGCAGCTTGATCCCGGCTTGCATGAACGCTTGAACAGCATGAAGCGCTTGATCGCCCAGCTTTTCCAATTGGTGCGGGACGTGGCGACAGCGCTGCGCCCGCCAATTCTTGACGCCGGAATCGCCTCGGCCATCGAGTGGCAGGCCCGGCGCTTCGAAGCGCGCACGCACATTCCCTGCCTAGTGCAGGTTCCGGATAACCTGCCGGCCTTGAGCGATGCCAAGGCCATTGGCCTGTTCCGGATTCTGCAGGAGGCGCTGACCAATGTGATGCGTCATGCCCAGGCGCATACTGTGGAACTGACCCTTGCCGTGGAGGGCACGGACCTGCGGCTGACCATCAGCGACGATGGCGCAGGGTTTGTGCCGGCCCAGGGCCGTCCGGTGTCGTTCGGCCTGGTGGGCATGCGCGAGCGGGTGTTGATCATGGGCGGGCAGTTGAGCCTGGACAGCGAGTTGGGGGAGGGCACCACCCTGAGTGTCACGGTGCCATTGGATGCATAACACCAAGAGGAAGTCCCTGTGATCCGCGTACTGGTAGCCGAAGACCACACCATCGTTCGTGAAGGCATCAAGCAATTGATAGGCCTGGCCAAAGACCTGTTAGTGGTCGGCGAAGCGAGCAATGGCGAGCAACTGCTGGAGACCCTGCGCCACGTGCCTTGCGAGGTGGTGTTGCTGGATATCTCGATGCCCGGCGTCAACGGCCTTGAAGCCATCGCGCGGATCCGTGCACTGAGCCACCCGCCGGCGATCCTGGTGCTGTCGATGCACGACGAAGCGCAAATGGCCGCCCGCGCCTTGAAGGTCGGCGCCGCCGGCTACGCCACCAAGGACAGCGATCCGGCGCTGTTGCTGACGGCGATTCGCAAGGTCGCGGCGGGCGGGCGCTATATCGACCCTGACCTGGCCGACCGGATGGTCTTCGAAGTCGGCCTCACCGATGCCCGGCCGTTGCATTCATTGCTCTCGGAGCGCGAGTTCTCGGTGTTCGAGCGCCTGGCCCAAGGCGCCAATGTCAACGACATCGCCCAGCAACTGGCGCTGAGCAGCAAGACCATCAGTACCCACAAGGCGCGGCTGATGCAAAAGCTGCATATCACGTCCCTGGCTGAACTGGTGAAGTACGCCATGGAACACAAACTCTTGTAGGAGCGAGCTTGCTCGCGAAAAGCCAGAGAGCGCCGCGTGAACCCTGACGCGCTGCGTTTTCGTTAACGATTTTCGCGAGCAAGCTCGCTCCTACAAGGGGCATATCTATTTACGACCTGCTATAGGTGCCCGTTTGTATGTGCTTGCTCGTGGCACTGTTCCATCCCCGCCATCCGTGTAGGGCGATCCCTACCCCGAACCTTCCATCCGGCTGATGCCATTCTCTCCTGGCCCCCGATTTCCGGGGGCTTGGGCGTGGGCTACGCTTGTGCCACAGCAGTCCAAAACACAAAGGTGCGGGTATGAGCGAGGTGGATTCAAATGATGTGCTGGTCAGCTTTCGTGGCGTGCAAAAAAGCTACGACGGCGAGAACCTGATCGTCAAAGACCTCAACCTGGAGATTCGCAAGGGCGAGTTCCTGACCCTGCTCGGGCCTTCCGGTTCGGGCAAGACCACCAGCCTGATGATGCTCGCCGGCTTCGAGACGCCGACCGCCGGGGAAATCCAGCTGGCCGGGCGCTCGATCAACAACGTGCCGCCGCATAAACGCGACATCGGCATGGTGTTCCAGAACTACGCATTGTTTCCGCACATGACCGTCGCCGAGAACCTGGCGTTCCCGCTCTCGGTACGCGGTTTGAGCAAGACCGATATCAGCGAACGGGTCAAACGCGTGCTGAGCATGGTCCAGCTCGACGCCTTCGCCCAGCGTTACCCGGCGCAACTCTCCGGTGGCCAGCAACAGCGCGTGGCCCTGGCACGGGCGCTGGTGTTCGAGCCGCAGCTGGTACTGATGGACGAGCCCCTTGGCGCCCTCGACAAGCAATTGCGCGAACACATGCAGATGGAGATCAAGCACCTGCACCAGCGCCTCGGCGTGACGGTGGTGTACGTGACCCACGATCAGGGCGAAGCGTTGACCATGTCCGACCGCGTGGCGGTGTTCCATCAGGGCGAGATCCAGCAGATCGCCGCACCGCGCACTTTGTACGAAGAGCCGAAAAACACCTTTGTCGCCAACTTTATCGGCGAGAACAACCGCCTCAATGGCCGCCTGCACAGCCACACCGGCGAGCGCTGCGTGGTGGCGTTGGCGCGCGGCGAGAAGGTCGAGGCGCTGGCGGTAAACGTCGGCCAGGTCGGCGGCCCGGTGACCCTGTCGGTGCGCCCGGAACGCGTCAGCCTGAATGGTTCGAGCGAAGCGTGCGTCAATCGGTTTTCGGGACGTGTGGCGGAGTTCATCTACCTGGGCGACCACGTGCGCGTACGCCTGGAAGTCTGCGGCAAGGCCGATTTTTTTGTGAAACAACCGATTGCCGAGTTGGATCCAGCCCTGGCGGTCGGCGACGTGGTACCGATTGGCTGGCAAGTCGAGCACGTTCGCGCACTCGACCCACTTCTAGAGGCGAATTGATCGCCCCCCTGGCTTCACCAACCCTGCACGTGGAGAGCACAACAATGTTGAGATCCCTTAAGTATTCAGCGCTGGCGCTTGGCCTGATCGGCGCGACCCAGGCCATGGCCGGCCCGGACCTGACGGTCGTGTCCTTTGGCGGCGCGAACAAGGCGGCCCAGGTCAAGGCTTTCTATGCACCGTGGGAAAGCGCTGGCAACGGCAAGATCGTCGCCGGGGAGTACAACGGTGAAATGGCCAAGGTCAAGGCCATGGTTGACACCAAGAGCGTGTCCTGGGACCTGGTGGAAGTGGAATCACCGGAACTGTCCCGTGGTTGTGACGAAGACATGTTCGAGCCGTTGGACCCGAAACTGTTCGGCAACAGCGCCGACTATGTGAAAGGCGCGATCCAGCCATGCGGCGTGGGCTTCTTCGTATGGTCGACGGTGCTGGCCTACAACGCCGACAAACTCACCAGCGCGCCGACCAGCTGGGCGGATTTCTGGGACACCAAGAAATTCCCGGGCAAGCGCGGCCTGCGTAAAGGCGCCAAGTACACCTTGGAATTCGCGCTGATGGCGGACGGTGTAGCGCCCAAGGACGTCTACAAAGTGCTGGCCGGCAAGGATGGCCAGGACCGCGCGTTCAAGAAACTCGACGAACTCAAGCCCTCGATCCAGTGGTGGGAAGCCGGTGCACAGCCGCCGCAATACCTCGCTTCGGGTGACGTGGTGATGAGCTCGGCCTACAACGGCCGCATCGCCGCCGTGCAGAAAGAAAGCAACCTGAAAGTAGTGTGGAACGGCGGTATCTACGACTTTGACGCCTGGGCCATTCCCAAGGGCCTGGCCAAGGACCGTGCCGAGGCGGCGAAGAAATTCATCGCCTTCTCGGTGCAGCCGCAGCAGCAGAAAACCTACTCGGAAAATATCGCCTACGGCCCGGCCAATACTCAAGCCGTGCCGCTGCTGGCCAAGGACATCCTCAAGGACATGCCGACCACCCCGGAAAACATCGCCAACCAGGTGCAGATCGACGTGAGCTTCTGGGCGGACAACGGCGAGCAGTTGGAGCAGCGCTTCAATTCGTGGGCGGCCAAGTAACCGGGAGCGCCTCTGAGCATCTGTGGGAACCGGTAACTGTGGGAGCGGGCTTGCTCGCGAAAGCGGTGGACCAGTCTGCTTATGTATTGACTGTCATACCGCATTCGCGAGCAAGCCCGCTCCCACAAAAAGCCCGCCCCACATGAGATCTGCTGTGTCGAGCAGATTGCATTTATTTTTATATCCGGAGCTTGCCATGGCCATCGCCATTCCCACCCTCAAGCAGCGCCTGGCGCGTGCCGAACGGCTTAATCGCTGGAAGGCCCAGGCCTTGATCGCGCCGCTGGTGCTGTTTTTGCTGCTGGTGTTCCTGGTGCCGATCGTTGCACTGCTTTTCAAGAGTGTCGGCAACCCGGAGGTGGTGGCCGGTTTGCCGCGTACCGTCGTGGCAGTGACGGCCTGGGATGGTCGTGGCTTGCCGGGCGAGCCGGTGTACCAGGCACTCACCGAAGACTTGGGCGAAGCGCGCAAAAACCAGACCCTGGGCGATCTGTCCAAGCGCTTGAACATGGAACTGGCCGGCTATCGCAGCCTGTTGACCAAAACCGCGCGGGCGCTGCCATTCAGTGAAGTGCCCGGCTCCTATAAAGAAGCGCTGGAAAACCTCGACGAACGCTGGGGCGACCCGGCGTACTGGCAGGCGATCCGGCGCAACACCAGCAGCGTGACGCCGTTCTACCTGCTGGCGGCGGTCGATCACCGCATCGACGACCTCGGCGAGGTCGCACCGGCCACGCCGGACCAGGCGATTTACCTGGACATCTTCGCCCGCACCTTCTGGATGGGCTTGGTGATCACGGCGATCTGCCTGCTGCTGGCCTATCCCCTGGCGTACCTGCTGGCCAACCTGCCGGCGCGTAAAAGCAACTTGCTGATGATCCTGGTGTTATTGCCGTTCTGGACGTCGATCCTGGTACGGGTAGCGGCGTGGATCGTGTTGCTGCAGTCCGGTGGGCTGATCAACAGCGCACTGATGGGCTTAGGGCTGATCGATACACCGCTGGAACTGGTGTTCAACCGCACCGGGGTCTACATCTCCATGGTGCACATCCTGTTGCCGTTCATGATTCTGCCGATCTACAGCGTGATGAAGGGCATCTCGCCTACTTACATGCGCGCGGCGATTTCCCTGGGCTGTCATCCGTTCGCCAGCTTTTGGCGCGTGTATTTCCCACAGACCTACGCCGGCGTGGGCGCCGGTTGCCTGTTGGTGTTCATCCTGGCGATTGGTTACTACATCACCCCGGCATTGCTGGGCAGCCCGAACGACCAGATGGTCAGTTACTTCGTGGCGTTCTATACCAACACCAGCATCAACTGGGGCATGGCAACGGCGTTGGGCGGCTTGCTGCTGCTGGCCACCGTGGTGCTGTACCTGATCTACAACCGGCTGGTAGGCGCCAGTCGCCTGCGCCTGAGCTAAGGAGACCTAGCGATGCTGAGCCCTTATATGTCGCCCGTTGAGCGGGTGTGGTTCTACAGTTTGCGGATCCTCTGCGGCTTGATCCTGCTGTTTTTGATTCTGCCGGTGCTGGTGATCATCCCGCTGTCGTTCAATAGCGGCAGTTTCCTGGTGTATCCGCTGCAAGGCTTCTCGCTGCACTGGTACCAGGATTTCTTCGCCTCCGCCGAATGGATGCGTGCACTCAAGAACAGCATCATCGTCGCGCCGGCCGCCACGCTGCTGGCCATGGTGTTCGGCACGCTGGCAGCTATCGGCCTGACCCGCGGCGATTTCCCCGGCAAGGCGTTGGTAATGGCGCTGGTGATATCACCGATGGTGGTGCCGGTGGTGATCATCGGCGTAGCCAGTTACCTGTTCTTTGCGCCACTGGGCCTGGGCAACAGCTTCTTCTCGCTGATCGTGGTGCATGCGGTGCTGGGCGTGCCATTTGTGATCATCACCGTGTCGGCGACCTTGCAGGGGTTCAACCACAACCTGGTGCGGGCGGCGGCCAGTCTCGGTGCTTCGCCGCTGACCGCGTTTCGCCGGGTGACCTTGCCGTTGATCGCGCCGGGGGTAATCTCTGGGGCGCTGTTTGCCTTTGCCACCTCGTTCGATGAGGTGGTGGTGACCCTGTTCCTCGCCGGCCCCGAGCAAGCCACCTTGCCGCGCCAGATGTTCAGCGGCATCCGCGAGAACCTCAGCCCGACGATTGCCGCCGCGGCGACCCTGCTGATTGCCTTCTCGGTGCTGCTGTTGCTGACCCTGGAATGGTTGCGCGGGCGTAGCGAGAAACTGCGTACTGCGCAGGCCTGAAGCCAAACGGAGATCAAAATGTGGGAGCGGGCTTGCTCGCGAAAGCGGTGGTTCAGCTACACATGTACTGACTGACCCACCGCATTCGCGAGCAAGCCCGCTCCCACAGGGGAGCTGTGTTGAACCCGAAATAACCATTCAGCCGCTGAATGGCAGACAACCCATCTGCATCAGCTACTCTTGTGCCAGCCCATCTATCAATAAGAGGCCGCGCACATGAGTACTTCCTCATTCAAGATCGCCCACAAACTGCTGACCGGCGAAGGTGCCATCGAACAACTGGCCTCTGAGCTCACGCGCCTGGATGTGGATAACCCGCTGATTGTCACCGACGCAGCGCTGGTCAAGTCCGGCACGGTGGCGCTGGCGCTTGAATACCTGGGGGAACGCCCCTATGAAATCTTCGACCGCGTGCTGCCCGACCCGGAGATCGCCATCGTCGAAGACTGCATGCGGGTTTACCGCGAGGGCGGGCACGACGGCCTGATCGGGCTGGGCGGCGGCAGTGCCATCGACATCGCCAAAAGCGTGGCCGCCTATGCCGGCTACCACGGCGCCCTGGCGGATTTGTTCGGCGTCGACCAGGTGCCGCGCAAGGGCCCGCCGCTGATCGCCATCCCCACCACAGCCGGCACCGGTTCGGAGGTGACCAACGTGGCGATTCTCTCCGACAAGGCCGCGCAGCTTAAAAAAGGCATCGTCAGCGATTTCCTGCTGCCGGATGTGGCGCTGATCAGCCCGCAAATGACCCTGACCTGCCCGCGCAGCGTCACGGCCGCCAGTGGCGTGGATGCGCTGGTGCATGCCATCGAGTCTTACCTGTCACTGAACGCTTCGCCGATCACCGACGCTTTGGCGATTGGCGCGATCAAGCTGATCGCCAATGCGTTGCCCAAGGCCTACGCCAACCCGGCCAACCTGCAGGCCCGCGACGATATGGCCACTGCCAGCCTGATGGCCGGCATGGCATTCGGTAACGCCGGGGTCGGTGCGGTGCATGCGTTGGCGTACCCGCTGGGTGGACGGTTCAATATTGCTCATGGCGTAAGTAACGCGCTGTTGCTGCCTTATGTGATGCACTGGAACAAGCTGGCCTGTGTGGAGCGCATGCAGGACATTGCGCAGGCCATGGGTGTGAATGTCAGCGGCTTGAGCCTCAACGATGCCGCCGACCAGGCTGTGGAGGCGATGACGCGGCTGTGTGCGGCCGTCGAAATTCCGGCAGGCCTTCGCAGTTTCGGGGTTCCCGAAGACGGCATCCCTGCCATGGCTATCGAAGCGGCGGGTATCGAGCGGCTGATGCGCAACAACCCGCGCAAGCTCAGCGCGGCCGACATCGAGAAAATCTATCGGGCAGCCTACTAGCCATTAGGCCAGGTCACGGTGCGCGCGGCAAAGCATGAGGTATACAATGCGCGCCATCGTGATTTAGCTCAAAAAAGGTGCGTCATGCAGCCCTTCGTCATTGCTCCATCGATTCTCTCCGCCGATTTCGCCCGCCTGGGTGAAGAGGTGGACAAGGTGTTGGCCGCCGGTGCCGACTTCGTGCACTTCGATGTCATGGACAACCACTACGTGCCCAACCTGACCATCGGCCCGATGGTCTGCGCGGCACTGCGCAAGTACGGCATTACCGCGCCGATCGACGCGCACCTGATGGTCAGCCCGGTGGACCGCATCATCGGTGACTTCGTTGACGCCGGCGCGACCTACATCACCTTTCACCCGGAAGCCTCGCTGCACGTCGACCGCACCCTGCAACTGATCCGCGAAGGCGGCTGCAAGGCGGGCCTGGTGTTCAACCCGGCCACGCCGCTGGACGTGCTCAAGTACGTGATGGACAAGGTCGACATGGTCCTGCTGATGAGCGTCAACCCAGGTTTCGGCGGGCAGAAGTTCATCCCCGGCACCCTCGACAAGCTGCGCGAAGCGCGTGCGCTGATCGACGCCTCGGGCCGTGATATCCGCCTGGAAATCGACGGTGGGGTCAACGTCAACAATATCCGCGAAATCGCTGCCGCCGGCGCCGACACCTTTGTGGCCGGCTCGGCGATCTTCAACGCGCCGGACTACCAGGAAGTCATCGCGAAGATGCGCGCCGAATTGGCGCTGGCGCGTCCATGAGCGGCTTTGAGCAGCTGTTCCCCGGCAAGTTGCCACGGCTGGTGATGTTCGATCTGGACGGTACCTTGATCGACTCGGTGCCTGACCTGGCGGCGGCGGTGGACGCCATGCTGCTCAAGCTGGGGCGCAAGCCGGCCGGGATCGAGTCGGTGCGTGAATGGGTCGGCAACGGCGCGCAGATGCTGGTGCGCCGGGCCTTGGCCAATCATATCGATGCCGAGGGTGTCGATGAGGTCGAAGCCGAGCACGCCCTGGAGTTGTTCAACGCCGCCTATGAAAACAGCCACGAATTGACCGTGGTTTACCCCGGCGTGCGCGACACCCTCAAATGGCTGCACAAGCAGGGCGTGGAAATGGCCTTGATCACCAACAAGCCGGAGCGCTTCGTCGCGCCGCTGTTGGACCAGATGAAAATCGGCCGTTATTTCCGCTGGATCATCGGCGGCGATACCCTGCCGCAGAAAAAACCCGACCCGGCGGCGCTGTTTTTCGTGATGAAAATGGCCAATATCCCGGCCTCGCAGTCGTTGTTCGTCGGCGATTCGCGCAGTGATGTGCAAGCGGCGAAGGCCGCGGGCGTGCAGTGCGTGGCGCTCAGCTACGGCTACAACCATGGGCGGCCGATCGCCGAAGAATCGCCTTCTCTGGTCATTGATGACCTGCGGCTGCTAATCCCCGGTTGCTTGGGAGCTGGCGCTGAGATAACGTTGCCCGATATCGATCCGTCCCCTTCTGGAAATCCCATCGTGGTGGTCACTCGCAAGCTCTGGATGAAAGTCATCAAGGCCCTGGCCCGCTGGCGTTGGCGCGCCTGACTGATCCTGGCCGCGCTGCGCGGCGCGTTTGCATACCTGACTGTAGACCCTCAAGCCACGAGGCACATCATGACCCGCGAAGAATTCCTGCGTTTGGCCGCTGCTGGCTATAACCGCATTCCCCTGGCCTGCGAAACCCTGGCCGACTTCGACACGCCGCTGTCGATCTACCTGAAGCTGGCCGATAAACCCAATTCCTACCTGCTCGAATCGGTGCAGGGCGGCGAGAAGTGGGGCCGTTACTCGATCATCGGCCTGCCATGCCGCACGGTGATGCGCGTTCACGATCATCATGTGAGCATCACCCATGTTGGCGTCGAGATCGAAAGCCATGATGTGGAAGACCCGTTGGCGTTCGTCGAGGCGTTCAAGGCGCGCTACAACGTGCCAACCATTGCTGGCCTGCCACGCTTCAACGGCGGACTGGTGGGTTATTTCGGTTACGACTGCGTGCGCTACGTGGAAAAACGCCTGGGCAAATGCCCGAACCCGGATCCATTGGGTGTGCCGGACATTCTGCTGATGGTCTCCGACGCGGTCGTCGTGTTCGACAACCTCGCCGGCAAGATGCACGCGATTGTGCTCGCCGACCCGTCCCAGGCCGACGCATTTGACAACGGCCGGGCGAGCCTCGAAGCCCTGCTGGACAAACTGCGCCAGCCGATCACCCCGCGTCGCGGCCTGGACCTCAGCCGTCCACCGGCGGCCGATCCGGTGTTTCGTTCCAGCTTTACCCAGAATGACTACGAGCGCGCCGTCGATACCATCAAGGAATATATCCTCGCCGGTGACTGCATGCAGGTGGTGCCGTCGCAACGCATGTCCATCGACTTCAAGGCCGCGCCGATCGATCTGTACCGGGCGCTGCGCTGCTTCAACCCGACGCCGTACATGTATTTCTTCAACTTTGGTGACTTCCACGTGGTGGGCAGCTCGCCGGAAGTCCTGGTGCGCGTCGAAGACAACCTGATCACGGTGCGCCCGATCGCCGGTACTCGTCCGCGTGGTGCGACTGAAGAGGCTGACCTGGCGCTGGAAGAAGACCTGCTGAGCGACGACAAGGAAATCGCCGAACACCTGATGCTCATCGATCTGGGCCGTAACGATACCGGGCGTGTCTCGGAAATCGGTTCGGTGAAACTCACCGAAAAGATGGTGATCGAGCGCTATTCCAACGTGATGCACATTGTGTCCAACGTCACCGGCGAGCTCAAAGCCGGCTTGACCGCGATGGACGCCCTGCGCGCCATCCTGCCGGCGGGCACGTTGTCGGGCGCGCCGAAGATCCGCGCGATGGAAATCATCGACGAGCTGGAGCCGGTCAAGCGCGGTGTCTACGGCGGCGCCGTGGGGTATTTCGCCTGGAACGGCAACATGGACACGGCCATTGCGATCCGCACGGCCGTGATCAAGGACGGAGAGCTGCACGTGCAGGCCGGCGGCGGGATTGTTGCTGACTCGGTGCCGGCCCTCGAATGGGAAGAAACCCTGAACAAGCGCCGCGCGATGTTCCGTGCGGTGGCGCTGGCCGAGCAAACCCCGCAGGACTGAAGGCTAACGTCGACCAAAATGTGGGAAGCGGGCTTGCTCGCGAAAACGGTAGTTCAATCACAGGTGTTTTGACTGATATCCGCATTCGCGAGCAAGCCCGCATTAGGTTTCATGGAGGCTGAAGCCCTATCAGAAGTCCAGGCTTACCCCGACACTGACCCCTTGCTGGGTCAGGTTGTCATCTTTCCTCAGGTTATACGTCGCGCGTAGCGCCAGCGCCTGCGTCAGCTTGTGGTTGACACCCAGGCTCAAACGATCCGAGTTGCTGCGCGGCGTATAACCGTCCAGCTTGAAATCGATCCCCTGCACGCTGTTGAGCGAGATATTCACCTTCTGCGTATCGTTTTCGAATTCATGTTCGTGAGCCACTTCGCCAAACACTTGGGTCTGTGGTGTGACACGGTAGCTGCCCTGAAGGCCGACGCCGAGACGTTTGGAGTCGCGCTTCTGGTCATCAAAGGTCAGCGCGGTGGAGCGGCTGTCCTTTTCCGAGTAGCCCTTAACTTCTACGCGTGAATAGTCGGCGCTGAGGAACGGTGACAGGTGCCAGTCGCTGCCCGGTGCGGCGATGTCGTAACCCACGCGGCTGCTCAAGGCCCATAGCCAGCCATCGGTGTCGCCTTTTTCGGAGCCTTCGCTGACACCCAAAGCGAACTTGCGCTTGAGGCTGTCGAAATCCAGCTTGCCGCCGCTCAACGCCGCATCGGCCCACCAGTGATTCTGCTGATACTGTGCGAAGGCTGTCCCCATGTAGCTGTTGAGTTTGTAGTCTGAGTCGCTGGCGCCGGCTTCAAGTGTCTGGCGATACAAACCGGCGGCCACACCGACGCGCCACGCCTCGTTGAGCCGGTAGCTGCCACCGATATTCAGGTTGTAGCCCTGGCCGTCCCCGCTTGCCGAGCTGTCCCGGGCATCGAAATCCAGGCGCTGGCCGCCGCCGGCCACGATCGCGCGCCATTGGCCGACCGCCTGCCAGTGGCCATCATCGGCTTGCCACTGGTTACGCAACTCATCCTGATGGGCACGCAAGGTGCCTTGGGCCATTTCCGGCAACAACGTCAATTCCCAGGGCGCAGCCAGCAGCGAATACGCGTAGTCGGCGATCAGTCGTTGCCCCGCGATGGTGGGGTGAACCGCATCGTTGTAGATCAGCCGGGCGGGGTCGGGGGCGGTGCCGCCGATGCCATACGTCGGGTTGGCGGTGCAGCCGTTGCCGCTGAAGCAGGTTCCCGTGAGGTTTTGGCCGATTGCCAGGCCGAAGCGGCCGGGGTCGGCGAAGGTTTCCTGGAGGAGCAGCGGGATATTCAGCGGGATCACTTGGGCGTCAATCTGCGACAGGCGTTGCACCAGCGCCTGGTTGAACAGGCTGCTCAGGGCAGTGCTTGGCGCTTGCAAAGGTGTGCCGTTGATGGCCGGCGTCAGGCCGAGGTCGGGCAGCATCCACACCATGATGTACCGCGCGCCCGCTTGCTGCAGCACCTGGGCGCTGTCGGCCAGGCGCCCGCCGGCGGCGACTGCCTGGCCGGGGCTGAGTACGCGTCCTTGCAGGAAGTCATTGCCGCCGCCGGATAGGAAATACAGCGCATTGGGGTCGGCTCGTCCGCCATTGGCCGGCAGATAACCCTGGCGGCTGCGCAACACCGTGCCGCCGCCGGGGTTTCCGGGTGGGATCGCCGCGTCGGAAACCGTAGTGATGGAGTCGAGGATATTGTCCGTACGGTAGCCGCCCACGGCCCAGTTATTCCCGTCCGGCAGGCCCTGGGCCGCACGCACGGGGGAGGTGGAAGCATTCAAATCATCGGCGGCAACACCCAACCTTGCGCCGAGCAAGGTTGACGACACCAGGCCGAAATCACCCTGGAAACCAGGGCCGGTACGGTTGGTAAAGCGTAAGGTCGAACCGTTGGTGCCGTCGGGGAACTGGCCGGCATCCGCCAGGCTGTCACCAAATACCACCATGGTGGAATAGGGCGAGGAGGCCGCCACCGCCTGGGCGCAGGCCACTGAGAGGAGACAGCCGGCAAGGGGGGCGAAGAACGCGGGTCTGAGCATAAGAAAAATCCATTTCGTTGTTTTTGTATCGGGAAGAGACAGTAACAAAATAGTGGGTTTTTTCTGCAACTCAAAACAGCTTCCGGCTACAAACCGCTCGACGGCGGTTGCCCCGTATTTACTGCTCCATATTGCACCGCTGTCGAGGCTACGTTACTGTGCCTGAACGTATGAATGAGACCCTTCCTGTGTTGATCATCAGCAAACTCTTGATGCGCGTAGTCAAGGCACACGCCCGTTGGCGTTGGCGCGCCTGACTTTTTCTTTACCGGCCCGGCCGGACCTGTCCCGATTTGCCTTCTTTACCCCTGCTTGACGTTCCTTGCCTGCGATGCCGGCAATCGGAAAGTGCGTATGGCAGCGGGATTTCCCTTGAAGGCCGCCAAAAAAATCAGTGAGTTCAAGAGGTATTAGCTCCCATGTTGCTGATGATTGATAACTACGATTCCTTTACCTACAACGTTGTGCAGTACCTGGGCGAGCTGGGTGCCGAGGTCAAGGTGGTGCGCAACGACGAACTGACCGTGGCCCAGATCGCTGCGCTGAACCCGGAGCGCATCGTGGTTTCGCCCGGCCCGTGCACGCCGACCGAGGCGGGTATTTCCCTGGAAGCCATCCAGTATTTCGCCGGTAAGTTGCCGATCCTGGGCGTGTGCCTGGGCCATCAGTCCATCGGCCAGGCCTTTGGCGGTGACGTGGTGCGCGCGCGCCAGGTGATGCATGGCAAGACCAGCCCGGTATTTCACAAGGACATGGGCGTATTTCACGGGCTTAACCTGCCGGTCACGGTGACTCGCTACCATTCGCTGGTCGTCAAGCGCGAAACCCTGCCGCAATGCCTGGAACTGACGGCCTGGACCCAACTGGAAGACGGCTCCGTCGACGAGGTCATGGGCCTGCGCCACAAGACACTGAATATCGAAGGGGTGCAATTTCATCCCGAGTCGATCCTGACCGAGCAGGGCTACGAGCTGTTCGCCAACTTTCTCAAGCAGAGCGGCGGCACGCGCTAAGGACTTTTCATGGATATCAAGACTGCCCTGAGCCGTATCGTCGGCCACCTGGACCTGAGCACCGCTGAAATGAGCGATGTGATGCGCGAGATCATGACCGGCCAATGCACTGACGCGCAGATCGGTGCGTTCATGATGGCCATGCGCATGAAGAGCGAGAGCATCGACGAGATCGTCGGCGCCGTGTCGGTGATGCGTGAGCTGGCGGACAAGGTCGAACTCAAGACCCTCGACGGCGTGGTGGATGTGGTGGGCACTGGCGGCGACGGTGCCAATATTTTCAACGTGTCGACCGCGGCTTCGTTTGTCGTGGCGGCGGCGGGTTGCACCGTGGCCAAGCACGGTAACCGCGCGGTATCCGGCAAGAGCGGCAGCGCCGATCTGCTGGAAGCGGCCGGGATCTACCTGAACCTGACACCGGTGCAAGTGGCGCGCTGCATCGATAACGTCGGCATCGGCTTTATGTTTGCCCAATCCCACCATGGTGCGATGAAGCACGCCGCCGGCCCGCGCAAGGACCTCGGCCTGCGCACCCTGTTCAACATGCTCGGCCCGCTTACGAATCCGGCCGGTGTGAAGCATCAGGTGGTGGGCGTGTTCAGCCAGGCGTTGTGCCGGCCGTTGGCCGAAGTGCTGCAGCGCATGGGCAGCAAGCATGTGCTGGTGGTGCACTCCAAAGACGGGCTGGACGAATTCAGCCTGGCGGCACCGACGTTTGTGGCCGAGCTTAAGGATGACCGGGTCACCGAGTATTGGGTCGAGCCGGAAGATTTGGGCATGAAGAGCCAGAGCCTGCACGGCCTGGCGGTGGAAAGCCCGGCGGCGTCCCTGGAGTTGATTCGCGATGCCCTGGGGCGTCGCAAGACCGAGAACGGTCAAAAAGCCGCTGAGATGATTGTTTTGAATGCCGGCGCCGCACTTTATGCGGCCGACCATGCCTATAGTCTTAAAGAGGGTGTCGCCTTGGCCCACGATGCACTGCACACCGGTCTGGCTCGCGAGAAGCTCGAAGAGCTGGGAGCATTCACCGCGGTATTCAAGATGGAGAATGAAGGATGAGTGTGCCGACCGTTCTGGAAAAAATCCTGGCCCGCAAGGCTGAGGAAGTGGCCGAGCGCCGCGCCCGTGTGAGCCTGGCCGAGCTGGAAAGCCAGGCCAAGCTGGCTGACGCGCCGCGTGGTTTTGCCAATGCGTTGATCGCCCAGGCCAAGCTCAAGCAGCCGGCTGTCATCGCTGAAATCAAGAAGGCTTCGCCCAGCAAGGGCGTGATTCGCGAGCACTTCGTGCCGCACGAAATTGCCGTCAGCTACGAAAAGGGCGGGGCGACCTGCCTGTCGGTACTGACCGATGTCGATTATTTCCAGGGCAGCGACCTGTTCCTGCAGCAAGCCCGCGCCGCGTGCAAGTTGCCGGTGATCCGCAAGGATTTCATGGTCGACCCGTACCAGATCATCGAAGCCCGCGCCCTGGGCGCCGACTGCGTGCTGCTGATCGTCTCGGCACTGGATGATGTGAAAATGGCTGAGCTGGCCGCCGTGGCCAAGAGCGTCGGCCTGGACGTACTGGTGGAAGTGCACGACGGCGATGAGCTGGAGCGCGCGTTGAAAACCCTCGATACACCGCTGGTGGGGGTCAACAACCGTAACCTGCACACCTTCGAAGTCAGCCTGGAGACCACCCTCGACCTGCTGCCGCGCATACCGCGCGACCGGTTGGTGATTACCGAGAGTGGCATCCTCAATCGCGCCGATGTGGAACTGATGGAAATCAGCGACGTGTATTCATTCCTGGTGGGCGAGGCCTTCATGCGCGCTGAAAACCCCGGCACGGAACTGCAGCGCCTGTTCTTCCCGGAGCGTGGCGTGGCGGTCAGTGGTTCGACCCTGGATTAATTCCAAGGCACGGCAGAAAGCAGGCTTCTGTGGGAGCTGGCTTGCCTGCGATGGCATCACCTCGGTGTGACTGAAAACCGAGGCGCCAGCATCGCAGGCAAGCCAGCTCCCACATTTGATTTTGTGTGACTCAGATAGGCAGGTGTTTGATGACTAAGCCGGTGTCGATGACTGTTGAGGCTGGCCTTGCCGCCGAGCAGGACTTGCTCGCCGCCGTTTGCGCCGGTGAGCAGGAATATGGCCTGCTGTTCTGGCAACCCAACGACCAAGCCTTGGTAATGCCGCGTCGTTTGAGTCGCCTGCCGGCGTTCCAAACCGCCAGCCAGGTCTCGGCCGACGCCGGTTGGCCGGTGTTGCTGCGGGAGACCGGCGGTGAACCGGTGCCGCAGTCGAGCGCCACGGTCAATATCGCCCTGGTCTACGCGCCGCCGCGCAGTGAGGGCGACCAGAATCGTATCGAAACCGGTTACTTGCGTTTATGCCAGCCAATCTGCGACCTGCTGATCGAGTTGGGTGGCGATGCGTCCGTTGGCGAAATTGATGGGGCGTTCTGTGACGGTCGCTACAACGTCAACCTCAACGGCCGCAAGATGGTCGGCACCGCCCAGCGTTGGCGACAAAGTGGCGGCCGCCCGGTAGGCCTGGTGCACGGTGCGCTGCTGCTGGATAACGATCGCGAAGAACTGATCGCTGCGGTCAATCGCTTCAACGAGGCCTGTGGCCTGCAGCAGCGCGTTCGCGCCGACAGCCATATCGCGCTGCACGAAGCCTTCCCCGCGCCGGATGCGATCAGCCGCCTGGACACTTTGTATCGGCAAATGTTGGCCAGCTTCCTGCCGGTTTAACGAGTGCCGAACACCACCATCGTCTTGCCCTTGACGTGCACCAGACTGCGCTCTTCCAGATCCTTGAGCACGCGGCCGACCATTTCCCGTGAACAGCCGACAATGCGCCCGATTTCCTGGCGTGTGACTTTGATCTGCATGCCATCGGGGTGAGTCATGGCGTCGGGTTGTTTGCACAATTCCAACAGGCAACGGGCTACCCGGCCGGTGACATCAAAGAAGGCCAGGTCGCCGACCTTGCGCGTGGTGTCCCGCAAGCGCTGGGCAATCTGCCCGCTGAGCGCGTAGAGAATGTCGGGATCTTGCTGGGCCAGTTCGCGGAACTTGGTGTAGCTGATCTCTGCCACTTCGCATTCGACCTTGGCCCGCACCCAGGCGCTTCGCTCTTGTTCCTTGCCGGCTTGCTCGAACAGCCCCAGTTCGCCAAAAAAATCCCCGGTATTGAGGTAGGCGATGATCATTTCTCGACCGTCTTCATCCTCGATCAGGATGGTGACCGAACCTTTGATAATGAAGAACAGCGTTTCGGAGCGTTCCCCGGCGCAGATGATGTTGTGCTTGGCCGGGTAGCGGCGGCGCTGGCAATGCATCAACAGTTTGTCGAGATTCTTGATCTTGGGTAGGGGAGTAAGGGCAACCATGGTTGTGTCCCGAAAAGACTGCGCGAAGTAGTTAGAGTTGTTGTGTTCACCGGTATCGGCACTGATACAGGTTGTATGAACGGTGGCAATACGCCATCGATTTGGCGCCAGCTTAACAGACACATTCTGTCTCGATTAGCCAATTTTCCCGGTAAACCCTGTTATTGATCGCTTTTGTGCGAAACGCTGACGCAGGCGGGCCCTGTGCTAAGCTGGCGACCCTTTTTTAGCAGTGGAGTCTGGGCGATGAAGGCACGCATCCAATGGGCGGGCGAAGCCATGTTCCTCGGTGAGTCGGGCAGTGGCCATGTGGTGGTCATGGACGGACCGCCTGAAGCTGGTGGCCGCAACCTGGGCGTACGTCCGATGGAAATGCTTCTGCTGGGTGTAGGCGGTTGCAGCAATTTCGACGTGGTCAGCATCCTGAAAAAGTCCCGCCAGGCCGTGGAAAGTTGCGAAGCCTTCCTGGAAGCGGAGCGCGCCACTGAAGACCCCAAGGTATTCACCAGGATCCACATGCATTTCGTGGTGAAGGGCCGGGCGTTGAAGGAAGCGCAGGTCAAGCGTGCTATCGAGCTGTCGGCCGAGAAGTACTGCTCGGCGTCGATCATGCTCGGCGCGGCGGGTGTGGCCATCACCCATGATTACGAGATTATCGAATTGGGCTGATCGCTCAATCGGTGGGCAGAAGAAAGGGCGCTGTGATAGCGCCCTTTTTTACGTTTGGGATTCGATGCATCTAGATACGATAGGTGCTTTTGGTCATGACCTTGGCCAGTACGCTCATACCAAACCGCACAGGTGCCGGAAAGCGGAAGCCGCCCGCACCCAATGCGCTTTCTGCGTGATGGGCTTCGTCGATGCGCATTTGCTCCAGGATCGCCCGCGACTTTTCGTCCTCGACCGGCAGTTGCTCCAGATGCTCGTCCAAGTGTTTGCACACTTGATGCTCGGTGGCGGCGACAAACCCCAGGCTGACCTTGTCGCTGATCAGGCCGGCAGCGGCGCCGATCCCAAACGACAAGCCGTAAAACAGCGGATTCAGCACGCTGGTATGGCTGCCGAGTTGGTGAATGCGCTGCTCGCACCAGGCCAGATGGTCGACTTCTTCCTCGGCGGCATGCTCCATGGCTGCACGCACCTGCGGCAGCTTGGCGGTCAGTGCCTGGCCTTGATACAGCGCCTGGGCACAGACTTCGCCGGTGTGGTTGATGCGCATCAGCCCCGCGACGTGGCGAGTCTCGGTCTGGCTCATCTGTGCGTCGGGTTGCACGATGGCGGGTGAGGGGCGGTAGGGCTGGCCACTGAATGGCAGCAGTGTGCGCATGGCCATGTCGGCTTGCAGCAACAGACGGTCAATCGGCGAGTAGTGACGTTGGGTAGTCATGCTGACCTCCGGAAAGAATCTCGGCGGCCAGTTTACCGCATGAGAGGGGCAAGCGTTTGCGTTGAGTCAGGGCATGCGCTCGCAGCTGGGCCGCGACCTTTGCCAGAGGGCTTATCAGCCCGGTGGCCAATTCATCTGACGCTGACCCAGCACATGCATATGAATGTGATAAACGGTCTGCCCGCCGTCTTCATTGCAGTTCATCACCACACGAAAACCCTTTTCACAGCCCTGCTCGACGGCGAGGCGCTGGGCGGTGAACAGGATATGGCCGGCCAGGGCTTTATCGTCTTCCGTCAGATCGTTCAAGGTGCGGATAGGTTTCTTCGGAATGACCAGAAAATGCACAGGGGCTTGCGGAGCGATATCGTGGAAGGCCAGCACCTGGTCGTCTTCGTAGATAATCTTCGCGGGTATTTCTCTGTTGATGATCTTGGTGAACAGAGTATCCACAGCTGTTTCTCCATTATGAGTAGGCAGGTTAAGTGTACTGAGCCCGTCAGCGCGGGCAATAGGCCTTGTTGATGGCACCGGCGATCTTGCGGGTCAGCCAGCGCGGGCCCAGGCGTGGGCCGAAGGCGATCCAGCGGTTGCGCCGGCCGGGAATAATGATGGCTTTGTCCTTTTCCAGGGCGCGCACGGTATAGAGCGCCACTTCTTCGGGGCTCATCAGCTGTTGGCTGCGATCGAGCTTGGCGGTGTCCATTTGTGCGGTGCCGAAGAATGCCGTACGGGTTGGGCCGGGGCAGAGGACCGAGACCTTGATGCCGCAACTCTTCAGCTCTTCGCGCAGGCCTTCGGAGAAGTGCAGTACATAGGCTTTGCTGGCGTAGTAGGAACTCATCCAAGGGCCGGGCTGGAACGCCGCGATGGAGGCCACGTTAAGAATTTGCCCGCCGCCCTGCAGCGCCATGGTATTGCCAAGCGCATGGCATATGCGGGTCAGGGCAAGGATGTTGACCTCAATCAGGTCTTGTTCGGTCATCCAGTCCTGGGCCAGGAACGGCCCGCTGGTGCCGATGCCGGCGCAGTTCACCAGCAGATCGATCTGCCGCTCGCCTTCTTCAAGCTCCAGCAGAAACCCGGACAAGCGCAGCGGCTCGCCCAGGTCGCACGCCCGGAACAGCACCTCGACGCCAAAGCGTTGGGTCAATTCGATTGCAATGCCTTCCAACTGATCACGCTGGCGTGCCACCAGAATCAAGCTGCGGCCGCGACGGGCCAGCGCTTCGGCCAAGGCCAGGCCGATGCCGCTTGAGGCGCCGGTGATCAGAGCGTAACGGGTCATGCCTTTCTCCATCGCAACACCGCCGCGCCTGTGACAAAGGCATCACAGGCCGGGGGCGTTTTTTTACTGTTCTGGAGAGTCTACAGGTTCGCCCGCGTCCTCAGCACTTTGCGCTTCGTCTTCTTCCGTGGTCGCGCTCTGGTCAAGGTCTTCATCGGAGGTGGTGGCGCTGCTCTCGTAGCTGCTGTCCATGTTGGCTTCGAGTTGGTTCAGGTAACCGTTCATGCCCAGGGTCAGCCCGATGATGAGCATCAATGGGATAAACGCCAACCACAGCGAGGCCAGGACCTTCACGGCAGTGGAATTGCGCGGTGGTGGCGCGCCGTATTGGTTGGCGCCCGAATTACCTGGCAAGACCAGCAGCAACAGCGGGAAGATACTGTTCACCAGCGGTACCAGGTTCAGCAGGTACAGCCAGCCTGACCAGCCCAAGTCGTGCAGGCGCTGCACACCGATTTGCACACTCACGACGACAAGCGCGACGAACAGTGCGAAGCCCAGTAACGAGCCAAGAATAATGGCGATCGTGGGCGAGGCGGTCGCAATGGCGAAGCACACGGTACTGATGATGCCTGCCGCCACCAGCATTGCAAGGGTCAGCACCAGCGTCCATGCCAGGTACCGCAGACGCCCGATGCGCCCATTGATCGTGAAGACTTTGAGCGTGGCGTACTCCGGCAGGTTTTCACCCACGGCAGCGCGCGGCGGTGCGTACGGCGAAGCGGCCGAGTGGGAGAAATCAGAAGCGGCGGCATCTGTTTCGTGGGTTTCGGCGAGGCTGAAGGCTACCGGTTGTTCGGCTTCGATGCGTGCATCGACACCGGCGTTCTTCAACGCGGTGAGGTAGGTCTCTGCGTCCGGCCGGGACAGGTCGCGTTTGAGCGCGACCGGGCGGCCGGTGAAGAGCTTCTCGATGGCTTCGACTTCGCTCTTGAACAGTTCGGCCAGGTTCAGTTTGGCCGTGGTGCTTTCGACACCCGGGAGCAAGGCTCCATCAAACACGATCTTGAAACGGTTGTCGCTCATGCGGGCATCCTTGTCAGATATTCAGGGAGGTTGTGCAGGCCTGCACATTTGGCAGGCCTTGCGGTTGGGTCAGCGTGGCCAGCGTAGTTGAGTCGCCTGTTCGCGCGCCTTGCGGTATTCGGCATCCAGGCGTGCCACCAGTTCATCGACGCTGGGTAAATCATCAATGTCACCGACGCCTTGGCCGGCAGACCATACAGTCTTCCACGCCTTGGCCTCGTCGCTCAACGGCTTGAGCTTGGAGCCGCCGTTGACGTCGCCTTTGCCTTGCAGGGCGGCGAGGTCGAAACCGGCATTTTCCAGGCTCTGGCGCATAAAGCTCGCAGGTACGCCGGAGACAGCGGGAGTGTGCACGATGTCGGCGGCGCGCGCTGTGAGCAGCATCTCTTTATACGCATCCGGTGCGTGGCTTTCGGTGGTGCCGATAAAGCGCGTGCCGAAATAGGCCAGGTCTGCACCGAGCAGTTGTGCGGCGAGAATCTCGTGACCGTGGTTCAGGCAGCCGGCCAGCAGCAGGGTTTTGTCGAAGAACTGGCGGATTTCGGCAATCAGAGCAAATGGGCTCCAGGTGCCAGCATGGCCACCGGCGCCTGCAGCCACGGCGATCAAGCCATCCACGCCGGCTTCGGCGGCCTTCTCAGCATGACGCCGGGTGGTGACGTCATGAAACACCAGGCCGCCGTAGCTGTGCACGGCGTCTACCAATTCTTTAACTGCGCCCAGGCTGGTAATGACGATCGGCACCTTGTGCTCGACGCAAATCGCCAAGTCCGCCTCCAGGCGCGGGTTACTGTTGTGCACGATCAGGTTAACGGCGTAGGGCGCAGGGTTGTGCAGTTGCGCCAGGCCCGCTTCGATTTCCTCCAGCCAGGTTTTGAACCCGCTGCTCTCGCGCTGATTAAGCGCCGGGAAGCTCCCGACCACCCCATTGCGGCAACACGCCAGGACCAATTGCGGGTTGGAGATCAAGAACATCGGCGCGGCCACGATGGGCAGGCGCAGACGTTGTTCAAGCAGAGCGGGCAGCGACATTGAAGGAACCCCGGGTAATTGACGTTAGAACGGTTTGACCACGACCAAAATTACGATTGCCAGCAATAGCAGAACGGGCACTTCATTGAACCAGCGATAAAAGACATGGCTGCGGGTGTTTTCGCCACGGGCAAAGCGTTTTACCTGCGCGCCGCACATATGGTGGTAGCCAATCAGCAACACCACCAGGGTGAGCTTGGCGTGGATCCAGCCTCCGGATTGAAAGATCGCGGGATTGAGGTAGATCAGCCAGCCGCCGAATATCAAGCTGGCGATCATCGCCGGGCCCATGATGCCGCGGTACAGCTTACGCTCCATGACGCTGAAGCGTTCCTTGCTGATGGTGTCCTCGCTTTGGGCATGGTAGACGAACAGTCGCGGCAGGTAGAACAGCGCGGCAAACCAGCAGACGATGGCGACGATATGGAAGGCTTTGACCCATAGATAGAGCATTTTTAGTTATTCCCAGGTTCACGGTAACGAAGATAGTAGTGGCTCGGGTGTCCACGCGTCACCTTGATGGTTGTCGCAGGACGATGCGGCCCCTATTATCGACCGCTTTCCAGTGGGTTCGTTGAGGGCAGGTTTATGGTCAAGGTCGGTATCGTCGGCGGCACGGGTTACACCGGTGTCGAATTGCTGCGTCTGTTGGCTCAGCATCCGCAGGCTGAGGTGGTGGTCATCACCTCTCGATCCGAGGCCGGGCTGGCCGTGGCCGATATGTACCCGAACCTGCGAGGTCATTACGACGGCCTGGCGTTCAGTGTTCCGGACACCAAGACCTTGGGCGCTTGCGACGTGGTGTTCTTTGCCACGCCTCACGGTGTCGCCCATGCCTTGGCCGGCGAGTTGCTGGCGGCGGGCACCAAGGTAATCGATCTATCGGCGGACTTCCGTTTGCAGGACGCCGATGAGTGGGCCAAGTGGTACGGCCAACCCCACGGCGCGCCGCAACTGCTGGAAGAGGCGGTGTACGGCCTGCCGGAAGTCAACCGTGATCAGATCAGACAGGCGCGCCTGATCGCGGTGCCGGGTTGCTATCCGACGGCCACTCAACTGGGTTTCCTGCCATTGCTGGAGGCTGGGCTGGCGGATGCTTCGCGCTTGATCGCCGACTGCAAGTCGGGCGTCAGCGGCGCCGGTCGTGGTGCGGCGGTGGGTTCGCTGTACTCCGAGACGTCGGAAAGCATGAAGGCCTATGCGGTAAAAGGTCATCGGCACTTGCCGGAAATCCGTCAGGGGCTGCGTCGCGCTGCCGGTAAAGAGGTGGGCCTGACCTTTGTGCCACACCTTACCCCGATGATCCGCGGCATTCACTCCACGCTCTACGCGACCGTGGTTGACCGTTCCGTAGACCTGCAAGCGCTGTTCGAAAAGCGTTATGCCAACGAACCGTTTGTCGACGTGATGCCCGCGGGCAGCCATCCGGAAACCCGTAGCGTGCGCGGCGCTAACGTGTGCCGGATCGCCGTGCACCGTCCGCAGGATGGTGACCTGGTCGTGGTGCTGTCGGTGATCGACAACTTGGTCAAGGGCGCATCGGGCCAGGCCGTGCAGAACATGAACATCCTGTTTGGCCTGGATGAAAAGCTGGGGCTGTCGCACGCGGGCATGCTGCCTTAAGGCTCGCAGGGTATTGCGCAGAAGGCCCGTTGACCGGGCCTTTTGTGTTTTTTAATGACGGCTGCGCAGATTGATATACCGTAACAATAGTTGACCGATTTTCTAGGAGAAGCGGATAATACCCGCCATTACGCATATGGCGGCGCTACGCCGGGAGATTATCAGCATGAGCGTTGAATCCTTCACCCCCACGGCTTTGCAATTCACCCACGGTGCTGCGCACAAGGTGAAGAGCCTGGTCGTTGAAGAGGGTAATGATCGCTTGAAGCTGCGCGTATTCGTTACGGGCGGCGGTTGTTCAGGGTTTCAGTACGGCTTTACCTTCGATGAAGATGTAGCTGACGATGACACCATCGTTGAGCGCGAGGGCGTTAGCCTGGTCGTGGACCCGATGAGCTTCCAGTACCTGGCAGGTGCCGAGGTGGATTACCAGGAAGGTCTGGAAGGTTCGCGTTTCGTGATCAAGAATCCTAACGCCACCACTACGTGTGGTTGCGGGTCTTCGTTTTCGATCTGATCGACACCTGAGTCACAACGCAAAACGCCGCTTGGCTTTCATAGGCCAAGCGGCGTTTTGCTGTCTGCTGATCTTGGGTGGGGCCTGTCAGGCCGGGTAGATAGCGCCGAGTACCCGAAGCCCGCGTGCGCCTGTGACGCTGGGGCGGTTGGCGGCAATGCCTTCGAGGCAGCAATGGGCTAGCCACGCGAACGCCATCGCTTCAACCCAGTCGGGGTCTACGCCGTAGTTGGCGGTGCTGCTGACGTGGGTTGATGGTAGCAGGGCGGCCAGTCGGCTCATCAGCGTGGCATTGTGAGCGCCGCCGCCGCAGACCAGCAGGGTCTCTGTCTGGGGTTGGGCGGACTGCAGCGACTCGACGATAGTCAGGGCGGTCAGCTCCAGCAGCGTCGCCTGTACATCCTGAGGCTCGAATGCAGGTAAACCGCCAAGATGGCGGTGCAGCCATTGCAGGTTAAACACCTCGCGGCCGGTGCTCTTGGGGCCCTTGGTCACGAAGAATGGGTCACTGAGCAATGCGTTGAGTAGCTGCGGCTCGACCTTGCCGCTGGCAGCCCACTGCCCATCGCGGTCAAAGTGTTCGCTACGTTGTTGGTGAATCCAGGCATCCAGCAGAACATTGCCTGGGCCACAGTCGAAGCCGGCTACCGGTTTGCCGGTCTCGATCAGGCTGAGATTGCTGAAACCTCCCACATTCAATACGGCACGGTTACCGGTGTGCTCAGCAAACAACGCTTCGTGAAATGCGGGTACCAGCGGGGCGCCCTGGCCACCTGCAGCCACATCGCGGCTGCGGAAATCGCTGACCACGGTGATGCCTGTCAGCTCAGTAAGCAAGGCCGGGTTGCCGATCTGTACGGTAAAGCCCCGAGCGGGTTCATGGCGGATGGTCTGGCCGTGGCTGCCAATCGCACGAATGTCCTGGGGCTTGAGCTGTTGTTGGTTGAGCAGAGCGTGAATGCCTTGTGCGGCAAGGGTCACCCAGTTCTGTTGGGTAATGGCTGAGCGGGCGATTTCATCCGGGCCGCTGGCGCACAGTGCGAGCAACTCGCCGCGCAGGGTATTTGGCATGGGGATGTAGTGCGTGGCGATCAGTTTGACCGTCTTGCTCTGTTCGATCAGGGCGATATCCAGGCCGTCGAGGCTGGTCCCGGACATCACGCCTATATAGAGCGGCATACCTTAACGCTTCGCCGAAGCCAGCAGGGTGGAGCGCTCTTGGTCCATGCGGGCCATCAACGGCTGGCTCTGCTGCATGAAGCGCGCGCGTTCGGCCTTGGCGATCGGGTCGGCCATTGGCAGTTTCTGGCCAAGCGGGTCGACGTGCACGCCATTGACCTGAAATTCATAGTGCAAGTGCGGGCCGGTGGACAGGCCGGTCGTGCCGATATAACCGATCACTTGGCCTTGCTTCACCGTACCGCCGGTTTGCACGCCTTTGGCGAAGCCTTGCATATGGCCATATAGCGTACGGTAGGTGTTGCCGTGCTGGATGATCACGGTGTTGCCGTAACCACCGCGACGCCCGGCCAGCAGCACCTTGCCGTCGCCGGCGGCCTTGATCGGCGTGCCACGTGGCGCGGCGTAGTCGACGCCTTTGTGGGCGCGGATTTTGTTCAGAATTGGATGCTTGCGACCCATGGAAAAACGCGAGCTAATACGGGCGAAGTCCACTGGCGTACGGATGAAGGCTTTACGCATGCTGTTGCCATCAGCCGTGTAATAGCTGCTGTTGCCTTGCTTGTTGGTATAGCGCACCGCGGTGTAGGTCTTGCCGCGGTTGGTGAAGCGAGCGGAGAGGATGTTGCCGGTACCGACCACTTTGCCATTGGCGACTTTCTGCTCGTAGATCACGTCGAATTCGTCACCTTGGCGGATGTCCTGGGCGAAGTCGATGTCGTAGCCAAATACGCTGGCCATGTCCATGGTCATGCTGTGGGACAAGCCCGCGCGCGCGGCGGATTGCGACAGGGAGCTGTTGATCACGCCGTGTACGTAGGCGGAGCGCATCACCGGCTTGGTGGTAATGCGGTTAAAGGCGAAGCCTTTGGCGCCTTTGGTCAGGGCAATGCTCTCAAGATCGCTGACATTGCTGTGCAGATTGTTGAGCTGGCCGTCGGGCGCCAGTTCAAATTCAAGTTTCTGGCCGCGCTTGAGCTGGGTGAATTGCTTGGCTTGTTTGTCGCTGGCGAGGACTTCGTTGACGGTGGCCGCGGGCAGGCCGACTTTTTCGAACAAGGTCGAAAGCGTATCGCCCTTGCCGACGATCACTTCGCGGTGCTGGGGGCTCTTGGCCGCGTCCACAGCTGGCGCAGGCTGGGCCTGGGCGGCTTGCTGCGTATCTTCCGGGCTGTTTTCTATCTGGGCAAACGGCGAATCGGCTGGAGCGTTTGTGGCTTGTTGTGCGTCGGAAGCGTCTTGATCTTGTGTCAGTTGTTCAACTGGACTTTCCAGGTCGAGGCTCAGGGATGTTCGTTTGGCTTCTACGTCGCTGGAAGGGAAGACCAGGAGTGCCAGGCTGAGAAGGGCGGCGATACCACTTGCGGCGAGCAGGTGGGTCTTCGGGTAAAGCGGTGGCGCTTTAGACGGTTCAGTGGTCATAGGTAATTTGACTTTGAAGATGAAATGGAAAAGATGAATGACATGATGAAGATGAAATAACTGTATAAAATATAACCAAATCATCTGTGGCGCAAGCTCGCGAACGCTGGGCTTGCTGAACGGTGTCCGTTCGCAGGGCAAAACTTGTAATTAGTCCCTGATCTTGTATGGTTGGTTCCCTTTTGAATCTGAGCCTTGCGGGTCTGTTATGAAGTCGGTTGAAGAGCAGCTAGCGCTGATAAAACGTGGTGCGGAAGAACTGTTGGTCGAGGCCGAGCTGATCGAAAAGCTCAAGCGTGGCCAACCCCTGCGTATTAAAGCCGGCTTTGATCCGACGGCGCCGGATCTGCACCTGGGTCATACCGTGCTTATTAATAAGCTGCGTCAGTTCCAGGAGCTGGGCCATCAGGTCATCTTCCTTATAGGTGACTTCACCGGGATGATCGGTGATCCGAGTGGCAAAAGCGCCACGCGTCCGCCGCTGACCCGAGAGCAGGTTCTCGATAACGCCGAGACCTACAAAACGCAGGTATTCAAGATTCTCGATCCGGCCAAGACCGAAGTGGCGTTCAACTCCACGTGGATGGATCAGATGGGGCCCGCCGATTTCATCCGCCTGACCTCCCAGTACACCGTTGCGCGCATGCTTGAGCGTGATGACTTCGATAAACGCTACTCCACTAACCAGCCGATCGCGATTCATGAGTTTCTCTATCCGCTGGTTCAGGGCTATGACTCGGTTGCATTGCGTGCCGATGTTGAGCTGGGCGGTACCGACCAGAAGTTCAACCTGCTGATGGGGCGTGAGTTGCAGCGGGCGTATGGCCAGGAGGCCCAGTGCATTCTGACCATGCCGTTGCTGGAGGGACTGGATGGCGTCAAGAAGATGTCCAAGTCCCTGGGTAACTATGTAGGTATCCAGGAGGCGCCGGGCGTGATGTACGGCAAATTGGTTTCGATTCCTGATGTATTGATGTGGCGTTACTTTGAGCTGCTGAGCTTCCGCTCGATGGAAGAGATCAATGCACTGCGTGCTGATGTAGAGGCTGGCGCTAACCCGCGTGACGTGAAAATCAAGCTGGCGGAAGAGATCGTCGCGCGTTTCCACGGTGAAGAGGCTGCCGCCAGCGCCCATCGTGCTGCGGGTAATCGTATGAAGGATGGCGAACTGCCGGATGATCTACCGGAGATTGAGTTGTCTGCTGCTGAAGCGATGCCGATCGCTGCTGTCCTAAATAAGGCGGGCCTGGTCAAGAACTCTGCAGTCGCGCGTGACCTTCTGGGTTCTGGCGGTGTGCGTATAGATGGTGAGGTGGTGGATCGCACCTTTATATACGAGCTGGGTGCTACCCACGTTTGCCAGGCTGGGAAGAAGGCATTTGCGCGTATTACGCTCAAACCCGAATAAACCTGAAATTAAGTGTTGACGGCGAATTATATCTGTCTATAATTCGCCCCACTTCCGGCGCAGTCGAAACGGAAAACTCCTTGATAAACAAAGAGTTATGCGAGATTCGACAGCGACTTGCTTCAGTTCATCGAAGCCCAGAAGGAGTTGGTAGGGCGGTGTTGTTTGGCTCTATTAACGTTTCGATCTTCTCGGTCGAAAGCGGAGAAAAAGAGGTGTTGACAGCAGCGTGTAACGCTGTAGAATTCGCCTCCCGCTAACGAGAGATCGGAAGCGCAAGTGGTTGAAGTTGTTGAAGAATTCTTCGAAAACTTCTGAAAATAATCACTTGACAGCAAATGAGGCTGCTGTAGAATGCGCGCCTCGGTTGAGACGAAAGATCTTAACCAACCGCTCTTTAACAACTGAATCAAGCAATTCGTGTGGGTGCTTGTGGAGTCAGACTGATAGTCAACAAGATTATCAGCATCACAAGTTACTCCGCGAGAAATCAAAGATGTAACCAACGATTGCTGAGCCAAGTTTAGGGTTTCTTAAAAACCCAAAGATGTTTGAACTGAAGAGTTTGATCATGGCTCAGATTGAACGCTGGCGGCAGGCCTAACACATGCAAGTCGAGCGGTAGAGAGAAGCTTGCTTCTCTTGAGAGCGGCGGACGGGTGAGTAATGCCTAGGAATCTGCCTGGTAGTGGGGGATAACGTTCGGAAACGGACGCTAATACCGCATACGTCCTACGGGAGAAAGCAGGGGACCTTCGGGCCTTGCGCTATCAGATGAGCCTAGGTCGGATTAGCTAGTTGGTGAGGTAATGGCTCACCAAGGCGACGATCCGTAACTGGTCTGAGAGGATGATCAGTCACACTGGAACTGAGACACGGTCCAGACTCCTACGGGAGGCAGCAGTGGGGAATATTGGACAATGGGCGAAAGCCTGATCCAGCCATGCCGCGTGTGTGAAGAAGGTCTTCGGATTGTAAAGCACTTTAAGTTGGGAGGAAGGGTTGTAGATTAATACTCTGCAATTTTGACGTTACCGACAGAATAAGCACCGGCTAACTCTGTGCCAGCAGCCGCGGTAATACAGAGGGTGCAAGCGTTAATCGGAATTACTGGGCGTAAAGCGCGCGTAGGTGGTTTGTTAAGTTGGATGTGAAATCCCCGGGCTCAACCTGGGAACTGCATTCAAAACTGACTGACTAGAGTGTGGTAGAGGGTGGTGGAATTTCCTGTGTAGCGGTGAAATGCGTAGATATAGGAAGGAACACCAGTGGCGAAGGCGACCACCTGGACCAACACTGACACTGAGGTGCGAAAGCGTGGGGAGCAAACAGGATTAGATACCCTGGTAGTCCACGCCGTAAACGATGTCAACTAGCCGTTGGGAGCCTTGAGCTCTTAGTGGCGCAGCTAACGCATTAAGTTGACCGCCTGGGGAGTACGGCCGCAAGGTTAAAACTCAAATGAATTGACGGGGGCCCGCACAAGCGGTGGAGCATGTGGTTTAATTCGAAGCAACGCGAAGAACCTTACCAGGCCTTGACATCCAATGAACTTTCCAGAGATGGATTGGTGCCTTCGGGAACATTGAGACAGGTGCTGCATGGCTGTCGTCAGCTCGTGTCGTGAGATGTTGGGTTAAGTCCCGTAACGAGCGCAACCCTTGTCCTTAGTTACCAGCACGTTATGGTGGGCACTCTAAGGAGACTGCCGGTGACAAACCGGAGGAAGGTGGGGATGACGTCAAGTCATCATGGCCCTTACGGCCTGGGCTACACACGTGCTACAATGGTCGGTACAGAGGGTTGCCAAGCCGCGAGGTGGAGCTAATCCCACAAAACCGATCGTAGTCCGGATCGCAGTCTGCAACTCGACTGCGTGAAGTCGGAATCGCTAGTAATCGCGAATCAGAATGTCGCGGTGAATACGTTCCCGGGCCTTGTACACACCGCCCGTCACACCATGGGAGTGGGTTGCACCAGAAGTAGCTAGTCTAACCTTCGGGAGGACGGTTACCACGGTGTGATTCATGACTGGGGTGAAGTCGTAACAAGGTAGCCGTAGGGGAACCTGCGGCTGGATCACCTCCTTAATCGACGACATCAGCTGCTCCATAAGTTCCCACACGAATTGCTTGATTCATTGAAGAAGACGATAAAGAAGCAGCCCGAAATTGGGTCTGTAGCTCAGTTGGTTAGAGCGCACCCCTGATAAGGGTGAGGTCGGCAGTTCGAATCTGCCCAGACCCACCAATTTTGTGTGGGAAACGCCTGTAGAAATACGGGGCCATAGCTCAGCTGGGAGAGCGCCTGCCTTGCACGCAGGAGGTCAACGGTTCGATCCCGTTTGGCTCCACCACTACTGCTTCTGACGTTATGAAAGCTTAGAAATGAGCATTCCATCGTGATGATGGTGAATGTTGATTTCTAGTCTTTGATTAGATCGTTCTTTAAAAATTTGGGTATGTGATAGAAAGATAGACTGGACGTTACTTTCACTGGTAACGGCTCAGGCTAAGGTAAAATTTGTGAGTTCTCTTAAACGAGAAATTCGAATTTTCGGCGAATGTTGTCTTCACAGTATAACCAGATTGCTTGGGGTTATATGGTCAAGTGAAGAAGCGCATACGGTGGATGCCTTGGCAGTCAGAGGCGATGAAAGACGTGGTAGCCTGCGAAAAGCTTCGGGGAGTCGGCAAACAGACTTTGATCCGGAGATGTCTGAATGGGGGAACCCAGCCATCATAAGATGGTTACCTTACACTGAATACATAGGTGTATGGAGCGAACCAGGGGAACTGAAACATCTAAGTACCCTGAGGAAAAGAAATCAACCGAGATTCCCTTAGTAGTGGCGAGCGAACGGGGACTAGCCCTTAAGTGGCTTTGAGATTAGCGGAACGCTCTGGAAAGTGCGGCCATAGTGGGTGATAGCCCTGTACGCGAAAATCTCTTAGTCATGAAATCGAGTAGGACGGAGCACGAGAAACTTTGTCTGAATATGGGGGGACCATCCTCCAAGGCTAAATACTACTGACTGACCGATAGTGAACTAGTACCGTGAGGGAAAGGCGAAAAGAACCCCGGAGAGGGGAGTGAAATAGATCCTGAAACCGTATGCGTACAAGCAGTGGGAGCCCACTTTGTTGGGTGACTGCGTACCTTTTGTATAATGGGTCAGCGACTTATTTTCAGTGGCGAGCTTAACCGAATAGGGGAGGCGTAGCGAAAGCGAGTCTTAATAGGGCGTCTAGTCGCTGGGAATAGACCCGAAACCGGGCGATCTATCCATGGGCAGGTTGAAGGTTGGGTAACACTAACTGGAGGACCGAACCGACTACCGTTGAAAAGTTAGCGGATGACCTGTGGATCGGAGTGAAAGGCTAATCAAGCTCGGAGATAGCTGGTTCTCCTCGAAAGCTATTTAGGTAGCGCCTCATGTATCACTGTAGGGGGTAGAGCACTGTTTCGGCTAGGGGGTCATCCCGACTTACCAAACCGATGCAAACTCCGAATACCTACAAGTGCCGAGCATGGGAGACACACGGCGGGTGCTAACGTCCGTCGTGAAAAGGGAAACAACCCAGACCGTCAGCTAAGGTCCCAAAGTTATGGTTAAGTGGGAAACGATGTGGGAAGGCTTAGACAGCTAGGAGGTTGGCTTAGAAGCAGCCACCCTTTAAAGAAAGCGTAATAGCTCACTAGTCGAGTCGGCCTGCGCGGAAGATGTAACGGGGCTCAAACCATACACCGAAGCTACGGGTATCACGTAAGTGATGCGGTAGAGGAGCGTTCTGTAAGCCTGTGAAGGTGAGTTGAGAAGCTTGCTGGAGGTATCAGAAGTGCGAATGCTGACATGAGTAACGACAATGGGTGTGAAAAACACCCACGCCGAAAGACCAAGGTTTCCTGCGCAACGTTAATCGACGCAGGGTTAGTCGGTCCCTAAGGCGAGGCTGAAAAGCGTAGTCGATGGAAAACAGGTTAATATTCCTGTACTTCTGGTTATTGCGATGGAGGGACGGAGAAGGCTAGGCCAGCTTGGCGTTGGTTGTCCAAGTTTAAGGTGGTAGGCTGAGATCTTAGGTAAATCCGGGATCTTAAGGCCGAGAGCTGATGACGAGTCGTCTTTTAGACGACGAAGTGGTTGATGCCATGCTTCCAAGAAAAGCTTCTAAGCTTCAGGTAACCAGGAACCGTACCCCAAACCGACACAGGTGGTTGGGTAGAGAATACCAAGGCGCTTGAGAGAACTCGGGTGAAGGAACTAGGCAAAATGGCACCGTAACTTCGGGAGAAGGTGCGCCGGTGAGGGTGAAGGACTTGCTCCGTAAGCTCATGCCGGTCGAAGATACCAGGCCGCTGCGACTGTTTATTAAAAACACAGCACTCTGCAAACACGAAAGTGGACGTATAGGGTGTGACGCCTGCCCGGTGCCGGAAGGTTAATTGATGGGGTTAGCTAACGCGAAGCTCTTGATCGAAGCCCCGGTAAACGGCGGCCGTAACTATAACGGTCCTAAGGTAGCGAAATTCCTTGTCGGGTAAGTTCCGACCTGCACGAATGGCGTAACGATGGCGGCGCTGTCTCCACCCGAGACTCAGTGAAATTGAAATCGCTGTGAAGATGCAGTGTATCCGCGGCTAGACGGAAAGACCCCGTGAACCTTTACTATAGCTTTGCACTGGACTTTGAATTTGCTTGTGTAGGATAGGTGGGAGGCTTTGAAGCGTGGACGCCAGTCTGCGTGGAGCCAACCTTGAAATACCACCCTGGCAACTTTGAGGTTCTAACTCAGGTCCGTTATCCGGATCGAGGACAGTGTATGGTGGGTAGTTTGACTGGGGCGGTCTCCTCCTAAAGAGTAACGGAGGAGTACGAAGGTGCGCTCAGACCGGTCGGAAATCGGTCGTAGAGTATAAAGGCAAAAGCGCGCTTGACTGCGAGACAGACACGTCGAGCAGGTACGAAAGTAGGTCTTAGTGATCCGGTGGTTCTGTATGGAAGGGCCATCGCTCAACGGATAAAAGGTACTCCGGGGATAACAGGCTGATACCGCCCAAGAGTTCATATCGACGGCGGTGTTTGGCACCTCGATGTCGGCTCATCACATCCTGGGGCTGAAGCCGGTCCCAAGGGTATGGCTGTTCGCCATTTAAAGTGGTACGCGAGCTGGGTTTAGAACGTCGTGAGACAGTTCGGTCCCTATCTGCCGTGGACGTTTGAGATTTGAGAGGGGCTGCTCCTAGTACGAGAGGACCGGAGTGGACGAACCTCTGGTGTTCCGGTTGTCACGCCAGTGGCATTGCCGGGTAGCTATGTTCGGAATAGATAACCGCTGAAAGCATCTAAGCGGGAAACTAGCCTCAAGATGAGATCTCACTGGAACCTTGAGTTCCCTGAAGGGCCGTCGAAGACTACGACGTTGATAGGTTGGGTGTGTAAGCGCTGTGAGGCGTTGAGCTAACCAATACTAATTGCCCGTGAGGCTTGACCATATAACACCCAAGCAATTTGACTACTCTAACGAGCATCAGATTGCGGTGTGTGAAGACGAGATGAACCGAAAGTTCGACGCTCACAAAACACCGAAAGCTGTCACATACCCAATTTGCTGAAGCGAGGCCATCCGGCCACGACTCAGTACCCGAATTTCTTGACGACCATAGAGCATTGGAACCACCTGATCCCATCCCGAACTCAGTAGTGAAACGATGCATCGCCGATGGTAGTGTGGGGTTTCCCCATGTGAGAGTAGGTCATCGTCAAGATTAAATTCCGAAACCCCATTTGCGAAAGCAGATGGGGTTTTGTTTTGGGCGGTCGGAAAACATGAGTGAATTCATCGCAGTCGTCTTGAGGTTAACCTTCGGCCTTTCTATGCAATGCCCCTGCGCATGGCTATCATGCGTGCCTCATTGTGAGGCGATACTTGCATGCTGACGTTGTTAAAACTTTTGAAAGATGGCCGATTCCATTCCGGAGAAGCACTTGGCGCCGCCTTGGGCGTCAGTCGCAGTGCTGTCTGGAAGCAGCTCCAGCATCTCGAGGCTGAATTGAATTTGCCCATCCATAAAGTTCGTGGCAAGGGGTATCAATTGGCATCGCCGCTGGTGTTTTTGAATGCCGAGAACATAGCGCTGAATGCGCCCTCCTTGGAATGGCCTATACATATCTCTGACTCGATTGACTCCACGAATACCGAAGGCTTGCGCCTGGCGAATTCAGGATGTCCAGCGCCATTTCTAGTACTTGCGGAGCAGCAAACAGCAGGGCGAGGCAGGAGAGGACGAAAGTGGGTTAGTCCTTACGCACAGAATGTCTACTACAGCCTCATCTTGCGTATCGAATCGGGTCTTAGCCAATTGGAAGGCCTGAGCCTTGTCGTGGGCTTGGCCGTCATGCGGGCATTGCGCGAGTCGGGTGTGCAAGGGGCGGCACTGAAGTGGCCAAACGATGTTTTGGTAGGGCAGAAAAAAATTGCCGGAATTTTGCTCGAATTGGTGGGAGATCCTGCTGACATCTGTCACGTTGTCATCGGAATAGGTATCAACGTGAATATGCGCAAGGCTGACGAGGTAGACCAGCAATGGACTTCGGTACAGCTTGAAACGGGTTCTCCCGTTGACCGGAATGCTTTAGTGGCAAAACTGAGCATGCAGCTGCAGGCCTATCTAGAACGCCATAAGACGAATGGTTTTGTCTCGCTCCAGGAAGAGTGGGAGCAAAACCACGCGTGGCAGGGACGATCGGTATCCCTCATTGCGGGTGTCAACCAGATTGATGGGGTTGTGCTGGGCGTAGATCATCAGGGTGCACTGCGTTTGAGCGTGAATGGTGTTGAGAAAATATACAGTGGTGGTGAGTTAAGCCTGAGGTTGCGTGATGATTCTTGAGCTCGACTGTGGGAATAGCTTTATCAAATGGCGTGTGCTGGATTCGGAAAAGGGGAGTGCCTCGGCAGAGGGCATCGTAGGTTCCGATCTGGCATTGATTGAAAGCCTGGTCGCGCTTCCTGGATTGCTGCTGACACGCTGCCGGTTGGTAAGTGTTCGTGCGCTGGAAGAAACAAGCAAACTGGTGGCGGCGCTGCATGAGGCATTCGGCGTGACCGTCTCCTGCGCGGCTCCGGCGCGACAGGTGGCTGGAGTGCGTAACGGCTACGAAGACTTCGAGCGCTTGGGTCTTGATCGCTGGTTAGCGATGCTGGGTGGATTCAAGCTGGCGCAAGGTGCTTGTCTGGTGCTCGATTTTGGTACGGCGGCAACTGCAGACTTTATTGCGGCAGATGGTGAGCACTTGGGCGGCTTCATTTGTCCGGGTATGCCTCTCATGCGCAACCAGCTGCGAACGCACACGCGTAAGATACGCTACGACGACGCGTCTGCGGAAAGAGCCTTGGAGCGCCTCTCTCCGGGTCGCACGACGGTAGAGGCGGTAGAGCGGGGCTGTACGCTGATGCTCAGGGGGTTTGTGCTGACGCAGTTGGAGTTGGCCCGAAGTTACTGGGGGGGTGACTTCACCGTATTCCTTACCGGCGGAGATGCTGAATTGGTGTCGGATGCAGTGCCCCAGGCACGACTCGTTCCTGACCTGGTGTTCGTCGGTTTGGCGATGGCGTGCCCTTTATCCTGAGGTGATTATGCGTTGGCTGTTTCTGCTTTTACTGGTCCTTAACGCCTTCTATTACATTTGGCATCAGCAAGAAGCACCACTGCGCGCCAAGGATGTCACGCCTTTGAGCCTTTACAAGGGTTCCCAGCAAGATATTCGCCTGCTGAGCGAGTCATCTGATGCTGTGGTGCGTCGAGATCGCGCGCGCGGGGCTGATGCGCAAAATACCTGCCTATACATCGGCGGCTTTGCAGATGAGCGTCAAGCGCAGGTCCTTGAGCAACGGCTTACCAGCCTGGATATAAAGGTCAAGGTTCAGTTGCTGAATACTGCTGACGCTTCCGGCTATTGGCTTCGCATAGCCCCTGAAAGCAGGCGCCTGGCTGACGATCTGTCCTTTGAAAACCTTGCTAAGGAATTCAACGAGTTAAAACACAAAATAATGTTGTGCGAAGGCGTTGCAACTCTCGGATAGTTTGCATAGAATGGCGCCCGCTTCGCAGTGAAGACCTTTAAGGTCTAAGGTGCAAAGCGTAGGTCAACGCAGCTAACCTCATATTTTTTATGAGAAAATGCTTGACAGAAGGTCGGCGTGATGTAGAATGCCGGCTCGCTTAGGAGGGGTTCCCGAGCGGCCAAAGGGATCAGACTGTAAATCTGACGTCTACGACTTCGAAGGTTCGAATCCTTCCCCCTCCACCATTTTAGCGTGAGCTGCAAGCTCCGCGGGTATAGTTTAGTGGTAGAACCTCAGCCTTCCAAGCTGATGATGCGGGTTCGATTCCCGCTACCCGCTCCAAGTTTGCAGGTTGTGCAGTGTGTTTTGCTCTTGTAGCTCAGTTGGTAGAGCACACCCTTGGTAAGGGTGAGGTCAGCGGTTCAAATCCGCTCAAGAGCTCCATATAACAAGGCAGATATGAAAATATCTGCCTTTGTTTTAACGGTCGCCTTGGCTTGATTGTGTTTTGCCTGATATTGCTGGGTGATCAAGTCTCTTGGGGTTGGCTGTTGTAAAGTCTTTTTCAGGCCTGCATAATGGTCGGCCTGATTTTGTTTTAGGTCAGTAGCTCAATTGGCAGAGCGACGGTCTCCAAAACCGTAGGTTGGGGGTTCGATTCCCTCCTGACCTGCCAGATTCACGTGGTGTGTCTGGCTTTCTTTTCACAGGATCTTCATAGATGACTCCTAAGGCTGAAGCTCAAAGCTCTCGTTTCGATCTGGTCAAGTGGCTCGCAGTAGTCGCCTTGGTGGTCGTAGGCGTTGTCGGCAATCAGTACTATTCTGCTTCGCCGATCCTGTACCGTGTCCTCGCTTTGCTCGCCCTCGCTGCTGTAGCTGCCTTTGTTGGCCTGCAGACTGCCAAAGGCAAGTCTTTTGCGGTCCTGGTGAAGGAAGCTCGCACCGAAATACGTAAAGTCGTTTGGCCGACTCGCCAAGAAACCACGCAGACCACGTTGATCGTTGTGGCTGTTGTTCTGGTTATGGCGTTGCTGTTGTGGGGGCTTGATTCCCTGCTCGGCTGGCTTGTTTCCTTGATTGTTGGCTAAGGGTGTCTCGTGGCTAAGCGTTGGTACGTTGTGCATGCTTACTCGGGTTACGAGAAGCATGTTATGCGCTCTTTGCTGGAGCGCGTGAAGCTCGCAGGCATGGAAGATGGCTTCGGCGAAATTCTGGTTCCCACTGAAGAAGTGGTTGAAATGCGCAATGGCCAGAAGCGCAAAAGTGAACGCAAGTTCTTCCCTGGCTACGTGCTGGTACAGATGGACATGAATGAAGGTACTTGGCACTTGGTCAAGGACACTCCTCGTGTGATGGGCTTCATCGGCGGTACCGCTGATAAGCCTGCTCCTATCACCGACAAAGAGGCGGAAGCAATTCTGCGTCGTGTTGCTGATGGTAGCGACAAGCCTAAGCCGAAGACCCTTTTCGAGCCGGGTGAGGTTGTTCGTGTTACAGATGGTCCGTTTGCTGATTTCAACGGCACTGTCGAAGAAGTTAACTACGAAAAGAGCCGGATCCAAGTGGCGGTGCTCATTTTCGGTCGCTCTACTCCGGTAGAGTTGGAGTTCAGCCAGGTCGAGAAGGTCTAGCTGAGAAAGCATCCCAACCCCGCAGCCCTAGGCTGTGGGGTTTTGTCGTCACTGGGATAAACGCGCAAGTAGCCGGGGAGCCTTTCGAGGCGTTTGAACCCGTAATTGGAGTGCCTCATGGCCAAGAAGATTACCGCTTACATCAAACTGCAAGTGAAGGCCGCACAGGCCAACCCTAGCCCACCCGTCGGTCCAGCTCTGGGTCAGCACGGCGTGAACATCATGGAATTCTGCAAGGCCTTCAACGCCCGTACCCAGGGTATTGAGCCTGGTCTGCCGACTCCAGTGATCATCACTGTATACAGCGACCGTAGCTTCACCTTCGAAACCAAGTCGACTCCGGCTTCTGTTTTGCTGAAGAAGGCTGCCGGTCTGACCAGCGGTTCCGCTCGTCCGAACACCGTTAAGGTAGGCACCGTAACCCGTGCTCAGCTGGAAGAAATCGCGAAAACCAAAAACGCGGATCTGACTGCAGCTGATATGGATGCAGCCGTGCGTACCATCGCCGGTTCTGCTCGTAGCATGGGCCTTAACGTGGAGGGTGTGTAATGGCTAAGCTGACCAAGCGCCAAAAGGCTATCGCCGGTAAAATCGAAGCAGGCAAGGCCTACAACTTTGTAGACGCTGCTGCCCTGCTGACCGAGCTGTCGACTGTCAAGTTCAGCGAGTCCGTTGACGTTGCTGTAAACCTGGGTGTAGACCCACGTAAATCCGACCAGGTCGTTCGTAGCGCAACTGTGCTGCCGCACGGTACTGGCAAGACTGTACGTGTAGCTGTCTTCACCCAAGGCCCTGCAGCTGAAGCTGCCCTGGCCGCCGGCGCCGATCGCGTTGGCATGGACGACCTGGCTGCCGAAATGAAAGGCGGCGACCTGAACTATGACGTCGTTATTGCTTCCCCGGATGCAATGCGCGTTGTAGGTCAATTGGGTCAGATCCTCGGCCCTCGTGGTCTGATGCCTAACCCTAAAGTCGGCACCGTAACGCCTGACGTAGCCACCGCGGTTAAAAACGCCAAGGCTGGTCAGGTTCGTTATCGCACCGACAAAAACGGCATCATTCACACCTCCGTTGGCAAAGTCGGTTTTGATGCCGTCAAGCTGAAGGAAAACGTTGAAGCCCTGATCGCTGATCTCAAGCGTATCAAGCCTGCTTCCTCGAAAGGTATATACGTCAAGCGCGTTACCCTGAGCACCACTATGGGCCCAGGTCTGGTCATCGACCAAGGCTCGCTGGACGTATAAGACACAGATTGGCGCAAGAGATTGCGCCAATCAAAAAATTGGGGTCCCTGCCTGGCGGGGGCTATCCAAGACCGTAGGCGACGCAAGTCTTAAACCACAAGCCTACGCAGATGGTGCTCCCGGTTCCTTACCGAATCAGACACCAAAACGACATCAGGCCTAGGCCAGATGAAACGGTAACAAGCAGGAGTTAAACCCGTGGCAATTAATCTCGAAGACAAGAAGGCCATCGTCGCTGAAGTCAACGAGGCTGCCAAAGCTGCTCTGTCCGCTGTCGTGGCTGATGCCCGTGGTGTGACAGTAAGCGCTATGACCGGACTCCGTAAAGAGGCTCGTGAAGCTGGCGTATACGTACGTGTTGTACGTAACACCCTGCTCAAGCGCGCTGTTGCTGACACTGAATACAGTGTCCTCAACGACGTGTTCACCGGCCCGACCCTGATTGCGTTCTCCACCGATCATCCGGGCGCTGCTGCCCGTTTGTTCAAAGAGTTCGCCAAGGGTCAGGACAAGTTCGAGATCAAGGCAGCTGCGTTCGAGGGCAAGTTCCTCGCAGCTAACCAAATCGACGTACTGGCAACACTGCCGACCCGTAACGAAGCTATTTCGCAGCTGATGAGCGTGATTCAAGGCGCTACCAGCAAGCTGGCTCGTACTCTGGCTGCAGTTCGCGAGCAAAAAGAAGCTGCCGCAGCCTAAGGCTGAGCAAATTCTCTCGCGTATTTTTGTTTATTTCGATGGCCGCGTAGGCCGTCCCCCAATTCAGGAAATACAGCAATGTCTATCTCTCAAGACGATATCCTCAACGCCGTAGCTGAAATGTCGGTTCTGCAGGTTGTTGAGCTGATCAAAGCTTTCGAAGAAAAATTCGGCGTTTCCGCTGCCGCTGCTTCCGCTGGCCCAGCTGTTGCTGCTGTCGCTGCTGAAGAGCAAACCGAATTCAACGTCATGCTGCTGGAAGCTGGCGAGAAGAAAGTAAACGTGATCAAGGCAGTACGTGAATTGACCGGTCTGGGCCTGAAAGAAGCCAAGGCTGTAGTTGACGGCGCTCCTGCCCAGGTTCTGGAAGCTGTGTCGAAAGACGCCGCTGACAAAGCCAAAGCTACTCTGGAAGAAGCAGGCGCTAAAGTCGAGCTGAAGTAAGCATCGACCTTGCGTCTCCAGCCCAAGCTTTAAGCTGAAGGCTGATGGCTGGTGGCTCTTGCCACCGGCCTTTTTCCGTTCTTGGCTGTCGACTCGGTCGCCGCCATTAACGCGCTGTAGCCACCCGATGCGGTGGTGCAAACCATGGGGTTTGCAAGATTTTCTGGCTGCTCCCGTCGGGAGGGCCAAACAAGCAGGTGACCAAGCTGGGGAACGCTGATGGCTTACTCATATACTGAGAAAAAACGTATCCGCAAGGACTTTAGCAAGTTGCCGGACGTCATGGATGTCCCGTACCTTCTGGCTATCCAGCTGGATTCGTATCGTGAATTCTTGCAGGCGGGAGCGACCAAAGATCAGTTCCGCGACGTGGGCCTGCATGCGGCCTTCAAATCCGTTTTCCCGATCATCAGCTACTCCGGCAATGCTGCGCTGGAGTACGTCGGTTATCGCCTGGGCGAACCGGCATTTGATGTCAAAGAATGCGTGTTGCGCGGTGTTACGTACGCCGTACCTTTGCGGGTAAAAGTCCGCCTGATCATTTTCGACAAAGAATCGTCGAACAAAGCGATCAAGGACATCAAAGAGCAAGAAGTCTACATGGGCGAAATCCCACTGATGACTGAAAACGGTACCTTCGTTATCAACGGTACCGAGCGTGTAATCGTTTCCCAGCTGCACCGTTCCCCGGGCGTGTTCTTCGACCACGACCGCGGCAAGACGCACAGCTCCGGTAAGCTTCTGTACTCCGCGCGGATCATTCCATATCGCGGTTCGTGGCTGGACTTCGAGTTCGACCCGAAAGACTGCGTGTTCGTGCGTATCGACCGTCGTCGCAAGCTGCCGGCCTCGGTACTGCTGCGCGCGCTCGGCTATACCACCGAGCAAGTGCTGGACGCCTTCTACACCACCAACGTATTCAGCCTGAAGGATGAAACCCTCAAGCTGGAGCTGATTGCTTCGCGTCTGCGTGGTGAAATTGCCGTCCTGGACATCCAGGATGAGAAGGGCAAGGTCATTGTTGAAGCCGGCCGCCGTATCACTGCGCGCCACATCAACCAGATCGAAAAAGCCGGTATCAAAGAGTTGGAAGTGCCTCTGGACTATGTTCTGGGCCGCACTACCGCCAAGGTCATCGTTCACCCGGCGACAGGCGAAATCCTGGCCGAGTGCAACACCGAGCTGAACACCGAGATCCTCGCCAAGATCGCCAAGGCTCAGGTCGTTCGCATCGAGACCCTGTACACCAACGACATCGACTGCGGCCCGTTCATCTCCGACACATTGAAGATCGACTCCACCAGCAACCAATTGGAAGCGCTGGTCGAGATCTATCGCATGATGCGTCCTGGTGAGCCACCAACCAAAGACGCTGCCGAGACCCTGTTCAACAACCTGTTCTTCAGCCCTGAGCGCTATGACCTGTCTGCGGTCGGCCGGATGAAGTTCAACCGTCGTATCGGTCGTACCGAGATCGAGGGTTCGGGCGTGCTGTGCAAGGAAGATATCGTTGCGGTACTGAAGACCCTGGTCGACATCCGTAACGGCAAAGGCATCGTCGATGACATCGACCACCTGGGTAACCGTCGTGTTCGCTGCGTAGGCGAAATGGCCGAGAACCAGTTCCGCGTTGGCCTGGTACGTGTTGAGCGTGCGGTCAAAGAGCGTCTGTCGATGGCTGAAAGCGAAGGCCTGATGCCGCAAGACCTGATCAACGCCAAGCCAGTGGCTGCCGCGGTGAAAGAGTTCTTCGGTTCCAGCCAGCTCTCGCAGTTCATGGACCAGAACAACCCGCTCTCCGAGATCACCCACAAGCGCCGTGTTTCCGCGCTGGGCCCGGGCGGTCTGACTCGTGAGCGTGCCGGCTTTGAAGTTCGTGACGTACACCCGACGCACTACGGTCGTGTTTGCCCGATCGAAACGCCGGAAGGTCCGAACATCGGCCTGATCAACTCCCTGGCCGCTTATGCGCGCACCAACCAGTACGGTTTCCTTGAGAGCCCGTACCGTGTGGTGAAGGAAGGTCTGGTTACCGACGAGATCGTATTCCTGTCCGCCATCGAAGAAGCTGATCACGTGATCGCCCAGGCTTCGGCCACGATGAACGACAAGAAAGTCCTGATCGACGAACTGGTAGCGGTTCGTCACTTGAACGAGTTCACCGTCAAGGCGCCGGAAGACGTCACCTTGATGGACGTTTCGCCCAAGCAGGTAGTTTCGGTTGCAGCGTCGCTGATCCCGTTCCTGGAACACGATGACGCCAACCGTGCGTTGATGGGTTCCAACATGCAGCGTCAAGCTGTACCAACCCTGCGCGCTGACAAGCCGCTGGTAGGTACCGGCATGGAGCGTAACGTAGCCCGTGACTCCGGCGTTTGCGTCGTAGCTCGTCGTGGCGGCGTGATCGACTCCGTTGATGCCAGCCGTATCGTGGTTCGTGTTGCCGATGACGAAGTCGAAACCGGTGAAGCCGGCGTCGACATCTACAACCTGACCAAATACACCCGTTCGAACCAGAACACCTGCATCAACCAGCGTCCGCTGGTGCGTAAGGGTGACCGCGTTCAGCGTAGCGACATCATGGCCGACGGCCCGTCCACCGACATGGGTGAACTGGCGCTGGGTCAGAACATGCGCATCGCGTTCATGGCCTGGAACGGTTACAACTTCGAAGACTCCATCTGCCTGTCGGAACGGGTTGTTCAAGAAGATCGCTTTACCACGATCCACATCCAGGAACTGACCTGTGTGGCACGTGACACCAAGCTTGGGCCAGAGGAAATCACTGCAGACATCCCTAACGTGGGTGAAGCTGCACTGAACAAGCTGGACGAAGCCGGTATCGTTTACGTAGGTGCTGAAGTTGGCGCAGGCGACATCCTGGTCGGTAAGGTCACTCCGAAAGGCGAGACCCAACTGACGCCGGAAGAAAAACTGCTGCGTGCCATCTTCGGTGAAAAAGCCAGCGACGTTAAAGACACCTCCCTGCGTGTACCAACCGGTACCAAGGGTACTGTCATCGACGTACAGGTCTTCACCCGTGACGGCGTTGAGCGTGATGCTCGTGCACTGTCCATCGAGAAGACCCAGCTCGACGAGATCCGCAAGGACCTGAACGAAGAGTTCCGTATCGTTGAAGGCGCGACCTTCGAACGTCTGCGTTCCGCTCTGGTAGGCCACAAGGCTGAAGGCGGCGCAGGTCTGAAGAAAGGTCAGGACATCACCGACGAAGTCCTCGACGGTCTTGAGCACGGCCAGTGGTTCAAACTGCGCATGGCTGAAGATGCTCTGAACGAGCAGCTCGAGAAGGCCCAGGCCTATATCGTTGATCGTCGCCGTCTGCTGGACGACAAGTTCGAAGACAAGAAGCGCAAACTGCAGCAGGGCGATGACCTGGCTCCAGGCGTGCTGAAAATCGTCAAGGTTTACCTGGCAATCCGTCGTCGCATCCAGCCGGGCGACAAGATGGCCGGTCGTCACGGTAACAAAGGTGTGGTCTCCGTGATCATGCCGGTTGAAGACATGCCGCACGATGCCAATGGCACCCCGGTCGACGTTGTCCTCAACCCGCTGGGCGTACCTTCGCGTATGAACGTTGGTCAGATCCTCGAAACCCACCTGGGCCTCGCGGCCAAAGGCCTGGGCGAGAAGATCAACCGTATGATCGAAGAGCAGCGCAAGGTCGCGGACCTGCGTAAGTTCCTGCACGAGATCTACAACGAGATCGGCGGTCGCAACGAAGAGCTTGATACCTTCACCGACCAGGAAATCCTGGACCTGGCGAAGAACCTGCGCGGCGGCGTTCCAATGGCTACCCCGGTGTTCGACGGTGCCAAGGAAAGCGAAATCAAGGCCATGCTGAAACTGGCAGACCTGCCGGAAAGCGGCCAGATGCAGCTGTTCGACGGCCGTACCGGCAACAAGTTCGAGCGCCCGGTTACCGTTGGCTACATGTACATGCTGAAGCTGAACCACTTGGTAGACGACAAGATGCACGCTCGTTCTACCGGTTCGTACAGCCTGGTTACCCAGCAGCCGCTGGGTGGTAAGGCTCAGTTCGGTGGTCAGCGTTTCGGGGAGATGGAGGTCTGGGCACTGGAAGCATACGGTGCTGCTTACACTCTGCAAGAAATGCTCACAGTGAAGTCGGACGATGTGAACGGTCGGACCAAGATGTACAAAAACATCGTGGACGGCGATCACCGTATGGAGCCGGGCATGCCCGAGTCTTTCAACGTGTTGATCAAAGAAATTCGTTCCCTCGGCATCGATATCGATCTGGAAACCGAATAACACGTGACGCGAATCGAGAGCGGGGCCGTTTGGTCCGCTCTCTGCTCCGCCAGGAGGAAAGGCCTTGAAAGACCTACTGAATTTGCTGAAAAACCAGGGTCAAGTCGAAGAGTTCGACGCCATCCGTATTGGGTTGGCATCGCCTGAGATGATCCGTTCGTGGTCGTTCGGTGAAGTTAAAAAGCCGGAAACCATCAACTACCGTACGTTCAAACCCGAGCGTGACGGCCTGTTCTGCGCCAAGATCTTTGGCCCGGTCAAGGATTACGAGTGCCTGTGCGGTAAGTACAAGCGCTTGAAGCACCGTGGTGTGATCTGCGAGAAGTGCGGCGTTGAAGTCGCACTGGCCAAGGTTCGTCGTGAGCGCATGGCTCACATCGAGCTGGCTTCGCCGGTTGCCCACATCTGGTTTCTGAAATCGCTGCCGTCCCGTATCGGCTTGCTGATGGACATGACCCTCCGTGATATCGAACGCGTTCTCTATTTCGAGAGCTATGTCGTTATCGATCCAGGCATGACCACCCTTGAAAAAGGTCAGCTGCTCAATGACGAGCAGTACTTCGAAGCGCTGGAAGAGTTCGGCGACGATTTCGATGCCCGCATGGGTGCCGAAGCTGTCCGCGAGCTGCTGCACGCTATCGACCTGGAGCACGAGATTGGCCGTCTGCGTGAAGAAATTCCGCAAACCAACTCCGAAACCAAAATCAAGAAGCTGTCCAAGCGTCTGAAGTTGATGGAAGCCTTCCAGGGTTCCGGCAACTTGCCAGAGTGGATGGTGCTGACCGTTCTGCCGGTTCTGCCGCCAGACCTGCGTCCGCTGGTACCGTTGGATGGTGGTCGTTTCGCGACGTCCGACCTCAACGACCTGTACCGCCGCGTGATCAACCGTAACAACCGCTTGAAGCGCCTGCTCGATCTGTCCGCTCCGGACATCATCGTGCGCAACGAAAAGCGTATGTTGCAGGAGGCGGTCGATGCCTTGCTCGACAACGGCCGTCGTGGCCGCGCGATCACAGGGTCCAACAAGCGTCCTCTGAAATCCCTGGCTGACATGATCAAGGGTAAGCAAGGTCGTTTCCGTCAGAACTTGCTCGGTAAGCGTGTTGACTACTCCGGTCGTTCGGTAATTACCGTAGGCCCGACCCTGCGTCTGCACCAGTGCGGTCTGCCCAAGAAGATGGCGCTTGAGCTGTTCAAGCCATTCATCTTCGGCAAGCTGGAAATGCGCGGTCTGGCGACCACCATCAAAGCGGCCAAGAAAATGGTCGAGCGCGAACTGCCAGAGGTTTGGGACGTTCTCGCTGAAGTGATCCGTGAACACCCGGTTCTCCTCAACCGTGCACCGACCCTTCACCGTCTGGGTATCCAGGCGTTTGAACCGGTACTGATCGAAGGCAAGGCTATCCAGCTGCACCCTCTGGTCTGTGCTGCGTACAACGCCGACTTCGACGGCGACCAAATGGCCGTGCACGTACCGCTGACACTGGAAGCCCAGTTGGAAGCGCGTGCGTTGATGATGTCGACCAACAACATTCTGTCGCCAGCCAACGGTGAGCCAATCATCGTTCCATCGCAGGACGTTGTATTGGGTCTGTACTACATGACCCGTGAAGCGATCAACGCCAAGGGCGAAGGTCGTGTGTTCGCTGACCTGCAGGAAGTTGACCGTGTGTTCCGTGCCGGTGAAGCCGCCTTGCACGCCAAGGTCAAAGTGCGGATCCACGAAACCGTGAACGACCGTGATGGCGGCAGCGTGAGCAACGTTCGTATCGTCGACACTACTGTTGGCCGTGCGCTGTTGTATCAAGTTGTGCCAAAAGGCCTGTCGTACGACGTCGTCAACCTGCCGATGAAGAAAAAGGCGATCTCCAAGCTGATCAACCAATGCTACCGCGTGGTTGGTCTGAAAGAGACCGTGATCTTCGCTGACCAGTTGATGTACACAGGTTTTGCCTATTCGACCATTTCCGGCGTTTCCATCGGTGTTAACGACTTCGTTATCCCGGATGAAAAAGCCCAGATCATCGCCGCTGCTACCGATGAAGTGAAAGAGATCGAAAGCCAGTATGCCTCCGGCCTGGTAACTCAGGGCGAGAAGTACAACAAGGTGATCGACCTTTGGTCCAAGGCCAACGACGAAGTGTCGAAGGCGATGATGGCTAACCTCTCGAAAGAGAAGGTTATCGACCGTCATGGCGTGGAAGTCGATCAAGAGTCGTTCAACTCGATGTACATGATGGCCGACTCGGGCGCACGGGGTTCTGCTGCGCAGATCCGTCAGCTCGCCGGTATGCGTGGCCTGATGGCCAAGCCGGACGGTTCCATCATCGAAACGCCGATTACCGCGAACTTCCGTGAAGGTTTGAGCGTACTTCAGTACTTCATCTCCACTCACGGTGCTCGTAAAGGTCTGGCGGATACCGCGTTGAAGACCGCCAACTCCGGTTACCTGACGCGTCGTCTGGTAGACGTTGCACAAGACTTGGTTGTGACTGAAGTCGACTGCGGTACCGAACACGGTCTGCTGATGACTCCGCACATCGAAGGCGGCGACGTTGTAGAGCCGTTGGGTGAACGCGTACTGGGTCGAGTGATCGCCCGTGACGTATTCAAGCCAGGTACCGAGGAAATCATCGTTCCTGCCGGCACTCTGGTAGATGAGAAGTGGGTCGAGTTCATCGAACTCAACAGCATCGACGAAGTGATCGTTCGCTCGCCGATCAGCTGCGAAACCCGCTACGGCATCTGCGCCAAGTGCTACGGCCGTGACTTGGCTCGCGGCCACCAGGTGAACATCGGTGAAGCGGTCGGCGTTATCGCTGCCCAGTCCATCGGTGAGCCAGGTACCCAGCTGACCATGCGTACGTTCCACATCGGTGGTGCGGCAAGCCGGACCTCCGCAGCCGACAGTGTTCAGGTGAAGAATGGTGGTACCGTCCGCCTGCACAACCTGAAACATGTTGAGCGAGTGGATGGCCACCTGGTTGCCGTGTCCCGTTCCGGTGAGCTGGCAATCGCTGATGACTACGGTCGTGAGCGTGAGCGTTACAAGCTGCCGTACGGTGCTGTGATTTCGGTCAAGGAAGGTGACAAGGTCGACGCTGGCGCAATCGTGGCCAAGTGGGATCCGCACACCCACCCAATCGTTACCGAAATGAAAGGTACCGTGACCTACGTGGGCATGGAAGAAGGCATCACGATCAAGCGTCAGACTGACGAATTGACCGGTATGACCAACATTGAAGTACTCGACGCGAAAGATCGTCCAGCTGCCGGTAAGGACATCCGTCCTGCCGTGAAGATGGTCGACGACAACGGCAAGGACTTGTTGCTGCCAGGCACTGACGTAATCGCTCAGTACTTCCTGCCAGCCAACGCCCTGGTCGGTGTAGCGGATGGTGCGAAGATCGCGATCGGTGATGTTATCGCGCGTATCCCGCAAGAGACTTCGAAGACACGTGACATCACCGGTGGTCTGCCGCGTGTTGCCGACTTGTTCGAAGCGCGTCGTCCGAAAGAAGCGTCGATTCTGGCTGAAGTCAGCGGCACCATCGCGTTCGGTAAAGAAACCAAAGGCAAGCGTCGTCTGGTGATCACCCCGAACGACGGTAGCGATCCGTACGAAGAGCTGATTCCGAAGTGGCGTCACCTGAACGTCTTCGAAGGCGAACAGGTAAACCGCGGCGAAGTTATCTCCGACGGCCCGAGCGATCCACACGACATCCTGCGTCTGCTGGGTGTGAGTGCGCTGGCCAAGTACATCGTTAACGAGATCCAGGACGTTTACCGTCTGCAAGGCGTGAAGATCAACGATAAGCACATCGAGACCATCCTGCGTCAGATGCTGCGTAAAGTTGAAATCGCTGAATCCGGCGATTCCAGTTTCATCAAGGGCGACCAGATGGAACTGACTCACGTACTGGTAGAGAACGAGCGTCTGGGCGCGGAAGACAAGTTTGTCTCCAAGTTCACTCGCGTGCTGCTGGGTATCACCAAGGCGTCGTTGTCCACTGAGTCGTTCATCTCGGCGGCCTCCTTCCAGGAGACCACTCGCGTACTGACCGAAGCAGCGGTAACCGGCAAGCGCGATTACCTGCGCGGCCTGAAAGAAAACGTAGTCGTGGGTCGTTTGATCCCGGCGGGTACCGGTTTGGCTTACCACAGCGAGCGCAAGCGCCGCCGTGATGCTGACAAGCCGCTGCGCGTAAGCGCCAGTGAAGTGGAAGCTGCACTGACCGAAGCACTGAACTCAAGCGGTAACTGAGTTCTGCAGTAGATGAGTCCGGGCCCTGGCAGTCCCATTCGTCGGATCGAGGCAAATTTGCCCCGGTTCGATGAGCGGGGATGTCGGGGCCTTGCCTTGACTGGGGACAAGATCCTCTTTAGACTCTTGTACCCCTAAATTTGGCGGGAATTCGTTCCTGCCATTTTGCTTTTCTTGCAAGACAATAGCGTCGCAAGACAACAGTGGAGCTAGTAGATGGCAACTATCAACCAGCTGGTACGTCAGCCGCGTAAGCGTATCGTCGAGAAATCCGACGTGCCTGCGCTGCAGAACTGCCCGCAACGTCGTGGCGTATGCACCCGTGTGTATACCACCACGCCGAAAAAACCTAACTCGGCACTGCGTAAAGTATGCCGTGTGCGCCTGACCAACGGTTTCGAGGTTTCCTCGTACATCGGTGGTGAAGGTCACAACCTGCAAGAGCACAGCGTGGTGCTGATCCGTGGCGGTCGTGTAAAAGACTTGCCAGGTGTTCGTTACCACACCGTACGCGGCTCCTTGGATACTTCCGGCGTTAAAGGTCGTAACCAGGGTCGTTCGAAGTACGGTACCAAGAAGCCTAAGTAGTAGCGGCTTTTTGTAAAAACTGAATCATCTTATTTTCTGAGTCGATAAGAGTAAGGTCGGAGCCGTCCCGAAAGGGCGCTAATTCCGAACGAACCTGAAGACCGTTTGAGGGCTTATCCATGCCAAGAAGACGCGTAGCAGCCAAGCGCGAAGTGCTTGACGATCCAAAATACGGAAGCCAAATCCTGGCCAAGTTCATGAACCACGTGATGGAAAGCGGCAAGAAAGCCGTTGCCGAGCGTATCGTTTATGGCGCGCTGGAAAAGGTTAAAGAACGCAAGAACAGCGACCCCCTGGAAATCTTCGAGAAAGCTCTCGACGCCATCGCTCCGCTGGTCGAAGTGAAGTCGCGCCGTGTAGGCGGTGCTACTTACCAGGTTCCGGTCGAAGTTCGTCCGTCCCGTCGTAACGCTCTGGCAATGCGCTGGTTGGTAGACTTCGCCCGTAAGCGTGGCGAGAAGTCTATGGCCCTGCGTTTGGCTGGCGAACTGTTGGACGCTGCTGAAGGTAAAGGTGCTGCTGTTAAGAAGCGTGAAGACGTGCACCGTATGGCTGAAGCCAACAAAGCTTTCTCGCACTACCGCTTCTAATCTTAGCTTCACTAATTTTGCGAGGGCTTTATGGCTCGTACTACTCCGATTAGCCGCTACCGTAACATCGGTATCGTTGCTCACGTGGATGCTGGCAAAACCACCACCACCGAGCGCGTACTGTTTTACACCGGCAAAAGTCACAAGATGGGCGAGGTGCATGACGGCGCCGCGACCACAGACTGGATGGTTCAGGAGCAGGAGCGTGGTATTACCATTACTTCTGCTGCTATTACCGCCTTCTGGAAAGGTTCCGAGAAGCAGTACAAAGATGAACACCGCTTCAACGTAATCGATACCCCGGGCCACGTAGACTTCACCATTGAAGTTGAACGTTCCCTGCGCGTGCTCGACGGCGCTGTCGTTGTGTTCTGCGGCACCTCGGGTGTTGAGCCGCAGTCGGAAACCGTATGGCGTCAAGCCAACAAATACGGCGTTCCACGTCTTGTTTACGTCAACAAGATGGACCGTGCTGGTGCGAACTTTCTGCGCGTGATCGGTCAGATCAAGCAGCGTCTGGGTCATACTCCGGTGCCAATCCAGTTGGCTATCGGTTCCGAAGATAATTTCCAGGGTCAGATCGATCTGTTGACCATGGAAGCTGTCTACTGGAACGATGCCGACAAAGGTATGGTTCCTGTTCGCAAGCCTATCCCTGCTGAACTGCAGGAACTGGCTGACGAATGGCGCAACAACATGGTTGAAGCTGCGGCCGAAGCCAACGAAGAGCTGATGAACAAGTACCTCGAAGGTGAAGAGCTCACCAACGTGGAAATCAAGGCCGCTCTGCGTCAGCGTACTATCGCTGGCGAAATCGTCCTGGCTGTTTGCGGTTCCTCGTTCAAGAACAAGGGCGTTCCTCTGGTTCTCGATGCTGTGATCGACTACCTGCCGGCACCGGTTGATATTCCAGCCATCAAGGGTACCGACCCGGATGACGAGACTATCGAGCTGGAGCGTCATGCAGACGACGCAGAACCGTTCTCCGCTCTGGCATTTAAAATTGCCACTGACCCATTCGTGGGTACCTTGACCTTCGTCCGCGTTTACTCGGGCGTGTTGAACTCCGGCGACGGCGTGATCAACTCGGTTAAAGGCAAGAAAGAGCGCGTGGGTCGTATGGTGCAAATGCACGCAAACGCCCGCGAAGAGATCAAGGAAGTGCGCGCTGGTGACATCGCGGCCCTGATCGGCATGAAGGACGTCACCACTGGTGAAACCTTGTGCAACGCTGACAAGCCAATCATCCTGGTTCGCATGGACTTCCCGGAGCCGGTTATTTCGGTTGCCGTAGAGCCTAAGACCAAGGATGACCAGGAAAAAATGGGTATCGCTCTGGGCAAGCTTGCTCAGGAAGATCCATCTTTCCGCGTCAAGACTGATGAAGAGACTGGTCAAACGATCATCTCCGGCATGGGCGAGCTTCACCTGGACATCCTGGTTGACCGGATGCGCCGTGAGTTCAACGTCGAAGCCAACATCGGTAAGCCTCAGGTTTCCTATCGTGAGCGCATCACGAAGAACTGTGAAATCGAAGGCAAGTTCGTTCGTCAGTCCGGCGGTCGTGGTCAGTTCGGTCACTGCTGGATCCGTTTTGCTCCTGCTGACGAAGGTCAGGAAGGTCTGCAATTCGTGAACGAAGTAGTAGGTGGTGTGGTTCCTAAGGAATACATCCCTGCTATCCAGAAGGGTATCGAAGAGCAGATGAAAAACGGTGTTGTTGCCGGCTATCCGCTGATCGGCCTGAAAGCAACCGTTTTTGACGGTTCTTACCACGACGTCGACTCCAACGAGATGGCGTTTAAGGTGGCTGCCTCCATGGCAACCAAGCAACTGGCCCAGAAGGGCGGTGGTGAGTTGCTTGAGCCAATCATGGCGGTAGAAGTTGTTACACCTGAAGACTATATGGGTGATGTCATGGGCGACCTTAACCGTCGTCGCGGCATGATTCTGGGTATGGAAGACACGGTTTCCGGCAAAGTGATTCGCGCCGAGGTTCCGTTGGGTGAGATGTTCGGTTATGCGACTGACGTTCGCTCCATGTCTCAGGGTCGCGCAAGCTACTCTATGGAATTCAAAAAATACAACACAGCTCCGGCGCACATCGCTGAAACTGTATCCAAAAAACAAGGCTGATTCAGTCCTTTAGGCAAGGAGTTAATTGTCGTGGCTAAAGAAAAATTTGATCGTTCCCTACCGCACGTCAACGTTGGCACCATCGGTCACGTTGACCACGGTAAAACCACTCTGACTGCTGCTCTGACTCGCGTTTGCTCCGAAGTTTTCGGTTCTGCAATCGTTGATTTCGATAAAATCGACAGCGCACCAGAAGAAAAAGCTCGTGGTATCACCATCAACACCGCGCACGTTGAATACAACTCGCTGATCCGTCACTACGCTCACGTTGACTGCCCAGGTCACGCTGACTATGTGAAGAACATGATCACCGGTGCTGCCCAGATGGACGGCGCGATCCTGGTTTGCTCGGCCGCTGATGGTCCGATGCCACAAACCCGTGAGCACATCCTGCTGTCCCGTCAGGTTGGCGTTCCGTACATCGTGGTTTACCTGAACAAGGCCGACCTGGTAGACGACGCTGAGCTGCTGGAGCTGGTTGAGATGGAAGTGCGCGATCTGCTGAGCACTTACGACTTCCCAGGCGACGACACTCCGATCATCATCGGTTCTGCTCGTATGGCTCTGGAAGGCAAAGACGATAACGAAATGGGCACCACGTCCGTTCGTAAACTGGTTGAGACTCTGGATAGCTACATCCCAGATCCAGTCCGTGTTATCGACAAGCCGTTCCTGATGCCAATCGAAGACGTATTCTCGATCTCCGGTCGCGGTACTGTTGTAACTGGTCGTATCGAGCGCGGTATCGTCAAGGTTCAAGATCCACTGGAAATCGTTGGTCTGCGTGACACTACCGTCACCACCTGCACCGGTGTTGAAATGTTCCGTAAGCTGCTCGACGAAGGTCGTGCTGGCGAGAACTGCGGCGTTCTGCTGCGTGGTACCAAGCGTGACGACGTTGAGCGTGGCCAGGTTCTGGTTAAGCCAGGTTCGGTTAAGCCGCACACCAAGTTCGAAGCTGAAGTGTACGTGCTGAGCAAAGAAGAAGGCGGTCGTCACACTCCGTTCTTCAAAGGCTACCGTCCACAGTTCTACTTCCGTACTACTGACGTGACTGGTAACTGCGAACTGCCGGAAGGCGTAGAAATGGTAATGCCAGGCGACAACATCAAAATGGTTGTCACCCTGATCAAAACCATCGCTATGGAAGACGGTCTGCGTTTCGCAATCCGTGAAGGCGGCCGTACCGTTGGTGCTGGCGTTGTAGCTAAAATCATCGAGTAATTATCTCTTCTGAGATAGTTCTGATGTTTTGAAAAGGCCCCCGCTCAGCGGGGGCCTTTTTTATTGGGTTGACACCTATCAGGGCCGTCTATAGAATTGCGCCTCCTTTTAACGGGCGTATTGCGCTCGCTGGGAATAGCAGCCGGAGTCTGAAATCCAATGCAAAATCAGCAAATCCGTATCAGGTTGAAGGCTTTTGACCATCGCCTGATCGACCAATCCACCCAGGAAATCGTGGAAACCGCGAAACGTACTGGTGCTCAAGTGCGTGGTCCAATTCCACTGCCTACCCGTAAAGAGCGGTTCACCGTTCTGGTCTCCCCGCACGTCAACAAAGACGCGCGTGACCAGTACGAGATCCGTACTCATAAGCGCGTACTGGACATCGTCCAGCCAACGGATAAAACCGTTGATGCACTTATGAAGCTCGATCTGGCGGCCGGTGTGGAAGTACAGATCAGCCTCGGCTAAGACTTGGGTCTTAGTCGTGTAACGCTCTGAAATGGGCGGCCATAGCGGGTGAAAGCCCCGTACACTCATGAGGTTTACAACATGACTATTGGTGTAGTCGGTCGTAAATGCGGTATGACCCGTATTTTCACCGAAGAAGGTGTCTCCATTCCGGTCACGGTCATTGAGATCGAGCCGAATCGCGTCACCCAGTTCAAAACTGAAGAAACCGATGGCTATCGTGCAGTGCAAGTCACTGTCGGCGAGCGTCGTGCTTCGCGCGTGACTGCTGCTCAAGCAGGTCACTTCGCTAAAGCAAACGTTGCAGCTGGTCGCACCGTCATGGAGTTCCGTCTTGAAGACGGCGACTACCAGGCTGGCGATCTGATCAACGCTGAAATCTTCGCCGCTGGTCAACTGGTTGATGTAACCGGTCAGTCCAAGGGTAAAGGCTTCCAGGGTACGATCAAGCGTTGGAATTTCCGTGGCCAAGACAACACTCACGGTAACTCCGTTTCCCACCGCGTCCCGGGCTCTATTGGCCAGTGCCAGACTCCTGGTCGTGTATTCAAGGGCAAAAAAATGTCCGGTCATATGGGCGCTGAGCGCGTGACCGTGCAGTCCCTCGAAGTAGTGCGCGTCGACGCTGAACGCAATCTGTTGTTGGTCAAGGGTGCTGTTCCTGGCGCTACTGGCGGCAACCTGGTTGTACGTCCAGCGGCCAAGGCTCGCGGTTAAGGGGAAGCTGACATGCAATTAAATGTAAATGACGCTCAAGCGATCGAAGTTTCCGAACTGACATTTGGCGGCGAATTCAACGAGACGCTGGTTCACCAAGCAGTCGTGGCCTACATGGCCGGCGGCCGTCAAGGTAGCAAGCAGCAAAAGACCCGTTCCGACGTACGTGGTGGCGGTAAGCGCCCTTGGCGTCAGAAAGGCACTGGCCGTGCTCGTGCCGGTACTATCCGTAGCCCAATCTGGCGCGGCGGCGGTACCACTTTCGCAGCTCGTCCACAGGATCACTCGCAGAAGCTCAACAAGAAGATGTACCGCGCAGCTCTGCGCTCCATCCTTGCTGAACTCGTGCGTACCGATCGTCTGGTCGTGGTTCAGGACTTCGCTGTTGAAAGTCCAAAAACCAAAGAACTGCTGGGCAAACTGACCAACATGAGCCTGACCGACGTTTTGATCGTGTCCGAAGCTGTTGATCAGAACCTGTACCTGGCTGCTCGCAACCTGCCACACGTCGATGTACGTGACGTGCAAGGTTCCGATCCAGTTAGTCTGATCGCATACGACAAGGTGTTGATCACCGTGTCGGCCGTGAAGAAATTCGAGGAGCTGCTGGGATGAACCAGGAACGCGTATTTAAAGTTCTGCTTGGCCCGCACGTTTCCGAAAAGGCTACGGTTCTGGCTGACAAGAAAGGCCAGTTCGTTTTCAAGGTTGCAACTGACGCAACCAAGCTGGAAATCAAGAAGGCCGTCGAAAGCCTGTTCAGCGTGAAAGTAGAGCGTGTTACTACCCTGAATGTTCTGGGTAAGAGCAAGCGCACTGCTCGCGGTCTGGGCAAGCGTAATGACTGGAAGAAGGCAGTTATCTCCCTTCAGCCAGGCCAAGATCTCGATTTCAGCAGCAGTGCTGAGTAAGGAAGGGGTGCATCATGGCAATCGTTAAATGCAAACCGACTTCCCCTGGCCGCCGTTTTGTGGTCAAGGTGGTCAACCAGGAGCTGCATAAAGGCGCTCCTCACGCACCGCTGCTCGAGAAAAAATCGAAGACTGGTGGTCGTAACAACAATGGTCGTATTACCACTCGTCACATCGGTGGTGGCCATAAGCAGCATTATCGTCTGGTCGATTTCCGTCGCAACGACAAAGATGGCATCTCCGCCACTGTCGAGCGTATTGAATACGATCCAAACCGTACTGCTCACATCGCTCTGCTGCTGTACGCAGATGGCGAGCGTCGCTACATCATTGCCCCTAAAGGCGTGAGTGCTGGTGACCAGCTGATTGCAGGTGCTTTGGCGCCGATCAAGCCGGGCAACGCTCTGCAACTGCGCAACATTCCAGTTGGTAGCACCGTACACGGCATCGAATTGAAGCCAGGTAAAGGCGCGCAAATCGCTCGTTCCGCTGGTGCTTCGGCTCAGCTGATCGCTCGTGAAGGTGTCTACGTGACCCTGCGTCTGCGTTCTGGTGAGATGCGTAAAGTGCTGGCTGAATGCCGCGCGACCCTGGGCGAAGTCTCGAACTCCGAGCACAGCCTGCGTTCGCTGGGTAAAGCTGGTGCCAAACGCTGGCGTGGCGTTCGCCCAACCGTTCGTGGTGTTGCCATGAACCCGGTTGACCACCCACACGGTGGTGGTGAAGGTCGTACCTCTGGTGGTCGTCATCCGGTATCGCCATGGGGCTTCCCGACTAAGGGCGCGAAGACTCGTGGTAATAAGCGTACCGACAAAATGATCGTCCGTCGTCGCAAGTAAATAGAGGGATACGACAGTGCCACGTTCTCTGAAAAAAGGTCCTTTTATTGATCTTCACCTACTGAAGAAGATCGAAGTGGCGGCGGAAAAGAACGATCGCAAACCAGTTAAAACCTGGTCGCGTCGTTCGATGATCCTGCCACAAATGGTCGGTTTGACCATCGCTGTACACAACGGTCGCTTGCACGTCCCAGTTCTCGTGAACGAAGACATGGTCGGCCACAAACTAGGCGAGTTTGCCGGTACCCGCACTTATCGTGGGCACGTGGCAGACAAGAAAGCCAAGCGTTAAGGGGTTAGGAAATGGAAGTAGCCGCTAAGTTGTCGGGCGCTCGAATCTCCGCCCAGAAAGCCCGCTTGGTCGCCGACCAGATCCGCGGGAAGAAGGTGGGCGAAGCGCTCAACCTGTTGGCTTTCAGCAGTAAGAAAGCCGCCGAGATCATGAAGAAAGTGCTGGAGTCGGCCGTAGCCAACGCCGAGCATAACGAAGGCGCAGACGTTGATGACCTTAAGGTCAGCACCGTTTTCGTCAACGAAGGGCGTTCGCTGAAGCGAATCATGCCACGTGCCAAAGGCCGTGCTGATCGCATCGTCAAGCGGTCTTGCCATATCACTGTCAAGGTTGCTGACAAGTAACGGAGTCGAAGAGATGGGTCAGAAAGTACATCCCATTGGCATTCGCCTGGGAATCGTCAAGGAACACACCTCCGTCTGGTATGCAGACGGCCGGACTTATGCGGACTATTTGTTCGCTGATCTGAAGGTGCGTGAGTATCTCCAAGACAAACTAAAAAGCGCGTCCGTAAGCCGTATCGATATCCATCGCCCGGCGCAAACCGCACGTATCACCATCCACACCGCTCGTCCAGGTATTGTTATCGGGAAGAAAGGTGAAGATGTTGAGAAACTGCGTCAGGACCTGACCAAGCAAATGGGTGTGCCTGTGCACATCAATATCGAAGAGATCCGCAAGCCGGAGCTCGACGGTATGCTGGTTGCGCAGAGCGTAGCTCAGCAGCTGGAGCGTCGCGTCATGTTCCGTCGCGCTATGAAGCGCGCCGTACAGAACGCCATGCGCATTGGTGCCAAAGGCATCAAAATCCAAGTGAGCGGTCGTCTCGGCGGTGCTGAAATCGCACGTACTGAATGGTATCGCGAAGGTCGTGTGCCACTGCACACCCTGCGTGCCGACATCGACTATGCCAACTACGAAGCTCACACCACTTACGGTGTGATCGGTGTAAAGGTTTGGATCTTCAAAGGCGAAGTAATTGGTGGTCGCCAAGAAGAACTGAAACCACAAGCACCAGCGCCTCGTAAAAAAGCTGCTAAGTAAGGGGTACGCCAAATGTTGCAACCAAAGCGTACGAAGTTCCGCAAGCAGATGACAGGCCACAACCGTGGTCTGGCTCAGCGCGGTAGCAAAGTCAGCTTCGGCGAGTTCGCGCTGAAGTCTGTAGCTCGTGGTCGTCTCACCGCTCGTCAGATCGAGTCAGCGCGTCGTGCACTGACCCGTCACGTAAAACGTGGTGGCAAGATCTGGATCCGTGTATTCCCGGACAAGCCGATCTCCAAAAAACCTCTCGAGGTTCGTATGGGTAAAGGTAAGGGTAACGTGGAATACTGGGTAGCCCAGATTCAGCCAGGCAAAGTCCTGTATGAAATCGAGGGTGTAACTGAAGAGCTGGCGCGTGAGGCTTTTGCCCTGGCTGCTGCAAAGCTGCCGCTCGCCACCGCCTTTGTTAAACGGACGGTGATGTGATGAAAGCGAATGAACTTCGTGAAAAATCCGCACAGCAGCTGAACGAGCAACTGCTCGGCCTGCTGCGCGACCAGTTCAATCTGCGTATGCAGAAAGCAACTGGCCAGTTGGGGCAGTCTCATCTGCTCTCGCAAGTTAAGCGTGACATCGCTCGCGTGAAGACTGTGCTCAACCAGCAGGCAGGTAAGTGATCATGGCTGAAGCCGAAAAGACTGTCCGTACGCTGACTGGCCGTGTTGTCAGCGACAAGATGGACAAAACCATCACCGTTTTGATCGAGCGTCGCGTTAAGCACCCGATCTACGGTAAATATGTTAAGCGTTCGACTAAGCTGCACGCGCACGACGAAACCAATCAGTGCCACATCGGCGACAAAGTCACTATTCGTGAAACTCGTCCGCTGGCCAAGACCAAGTCTTGGGCACTGGTTGATGTTCTCGAACGCGCTGTGGAAGTCTAAGGACTAGGGGTCGGAGAAATTATATGATTCAGACTCAATCCATGCTCGATGTGGCCGATAACAGCGGCGCTCGCCGCGTTATGTGCATCAAGGTGCTGGGTGGCTCCCATCGTCGTTACGCTGGTATCGGTGACATCATCAAGGTTACTGTCAAGGAAGCAATTCCTCGCGGTAAAGTGAAAAAAGGCCAAGTGATGACTGCTGTTGTAGTCCGCACTCGTCACGGCGTACGTCGTGCTGATGGCTCCATTATCCGCTTTGATGGCAACGCTGCTGTTCTTCTGAACAACAAGCAAGAGCCTATCGGCACCCGTATCTTTGGGCCAGTGACCCGTGAACTTCGTACTGAGAAGTTCATGAAGATCGTCTCGCTCGCCCCAGAAGTGCTGTAAGGAGATCCGACATGCAAAAGATTCGTCGTGACGACGAGATCATCGTGATCGCCGGCAAAGACAAAGGTAAGCGCGGTAAGGTGCTTAAGGTTCTCGCTAATAACCGTCTGGTTATCGGCGGTCTGAACCTGGTCAAGCGTCATACCAAGCCGAACCCGATGTCGGGCGTGCAGGGCGGTATCGTCGAAAAAGAAGCTCCGCTGGACGCTTCTAACGTCGCCATTTTCAACGGCGAAACCAACAAGGCTGACCGCGTTGGTTTCAAAGTAGAAGATGGCAAGAAAATTCGTGTCTTCAAGTCGACCCAAAAAGCGGTTGATGCTTGAACACTGCTAGGTAGAAGACCATGGCACGACTAAAAGAGATTTACTGGAAAGAAATCGCACCGAAGCTTAAGGAAGAACTTAAGCTTTCGAACGTGATGGAAGTTCCACGCGTTACCAAAATCACCCTGAACATGGGTTTGGGCGAAGCGGTCGGTGACAAAAAAGTCATCGAGCACGCTGTTGCTGACCTGGAAAAGATCACCGGTCAAAAAGTCGTTGTGACTTACGCTCGGAAATCCATCGCTGGCTTTAAAGTCCGCGAAGGCTGGCCGATCGGCGTCAAAGTGACTCTGCGCCGTGAGCGTATGTACGAATTCCTGGATCGTCTGCTGTCGATCTCCCTGCCTCGGGTTCGCGACTTCCGCGGCCTGAATGCCAAGTCCTTCGATGGTCGTGGTAACTACAGCATGGGCGTTAAAGAGCAGATCATCTTCCCGGAAATCGACTACGACAAGATCGATGCTCTCCGCGGTCTGGACATCACCCTGACCACCACTGCCAAGAACGATGATGAAGGTCGCGCCCTGTTGCGTGCTTTCAAATTCCCGTTCCGCAACTGATTGGAGTAGGACCATGGCCAAGATGAGCATGAAAAACCGCGAGCTGAAGCGTCAGCTCACGGTTGCCAAGTACGCCAAGAAGCGTGCAGCACTGAAAGCGATCATCGTTGATCTGAACGCAAGTCCAGAAGCACGTTGGGAAGCTACAGTTGCCCTGCAGAAGCAGCCACGTGATGCAAGCGCCTCGCGCATGCGTAACCGCTGCCGCCTGACCGGTCGTCCACACGGCGTTTACCGCAAGTTCGGCCTCGGCCGTAACAAACTGCGTGAAGCGGCAATGCGTGGTGACGTACCAGGTCTGGTTAAAGCCAGCTGGTAAGTACTTTCAGCGTCAAGGCAGTTGGTATCGCAAGATACTGACCGCCGGTGACCTTGAATCTGGAACAAGCCCCTTTTGGGGCTTGTTTCATTTCCGCAGTGTGTCTAAAATACGCGGCTCGCCTGAGCCCGTGTGTTTTATGCTCGGAGATTCTCGGCGACATATGTAGCCGCAAGGCTAATTTTTTTGTATTAGGAGCGTCTAGCCATGAGTATGCAGGACCCGTTAGCGGACATGCTAACTCGTATCCGTAATGCCCAGATGGCTGAAAAGTCCGTCGTAAGCATGCCATCTTCCAAATTGAAGGTAGCTGTTGCCAAAGTCCTGAAAGACGAAGGCTACATTGCGGGTTATCAGATCAGCAGCGAAATCAAACCTCTGCTGTCCATCGAGCTGAAGTACTTCGAAGGCCGTTCGGTCATCGAAGAAGTGAAGCGCGTTAGCCGTCCAGGCCTGCGTCAGTACAAGTCCGCTGAAGATCTGCCGAAAGTTCGTGGCGGTCTGGGCGTGTCTATCGTCTCCACCAACAAAGGTGTGATGACGGATCGTGCTGCGCGCGCTGCCGGTGTCGGCGGCGAAGTTCTTTGCACTGTGTTCTAAGGGGGGATAAGCATGTCACGCGTCGCTAAGAACCCCGTTAAGCTGCCAGCCGGTGTCGAAGTCAAATTCGCAGGCCAACAGCTTTCGGTGAAGGGTGCCAAGGGCACTCTTGAACTGAACATCCATTCGTCCGTTGAGATCGTTGAAGAAGCTGGTGAGCTGCGTTTCGCTGCTCGCAATGGCGATCAACAAACTCGCGCAATGGCCGGTACCACGCGTGCGTTGGTAAACAACATGGTCCAAGGCGTAAGCCAAGGCTTCGAGCGCAAGCTCCAGCTGGTCGGTGTTGGTTACAAAGCGCAAGCAAAAGGCACGGTTCTGAACCTTGCCCTTGGCTTCTCGCACCCAGTGGATTACGAACTGCCGGAAGGCATCACCGCTGAGACCCCTAGCCAAACCGATATCCTGATCAAGGGCATCGACAAGCAGCTGGTAGGTCAGGTGGCCGCTGAGATCCGCGACTTCCGTCCACCAGAGCCGTACAAAGGCAAAGGTGTGCGCTACGCGGACGAAGTCGTCCGTCGTAAAGAAGCCAAGAAGAAGTAGGGCATAGCAAATGACCGACAAAAAAGTTACTCGACTGCGCCGCGCTCGCAAAGCACGCCTGAAAATGCACGAACTCGAAGTCGTGCGTCTCTGCGTGTATCGCTCGTCGCAGCACATCTACGCCCAGGTCATCTCGGCCGACGGCAACCAGGTCCTGGCAAGCGCCTCGACTTTGGATAAAGAACTGCGTGATGGTGCCACCGGCAACATCGACGCGGCCACTAAGGTTGGCCAGCTGGTCGCTACGCGTGCTAAGGCCGCCGGCGTCTCGCAAGTGGCTTTCGACCGCTCTGGCTTCAAGTATCACGGCCGCGTTAAAGCGCTGGCTGATGCTGCTCGTGAAGCTGGGCTGGAGTTCTAAGTTATGTCAAATAACGACCAAAAGCGCGACGAAGGCTACATTGAGAAGCTGGTTCAAGTTAACCGCGTAGCCAAAACCGTTAAAGGCGGCCGTATCTTCACTTTCACCGCGTTGACCGTGGTGGGTGATGGTAAGGGGCGTGTTGGCTTCGGCCGTGGCAAGTCACGTGAAGTGCCTGCCGCGATCCAGAAGGCAATGGAAGCTGCTCGCCGCAACATGATCCAGGTTGATCTGAACGGCACCACGCTGCAGTACGCAATGAAGTCCGCCCATGGCGCTTCGAAGGTGTACATGCAGCCTGCTTCTGAAGGTACCGGTATCATCGCTGGCGGCGCTATGCGTGCTGTCCTCGAAGTTGCTGGCGTCCAGAACGTTCTGGCCAAGTGCTACGGCTCGACTAACCCTGTAAACGTGGTTCACGCCACTTTCAAGGGTCTGAAAGCTATGCAATCTCCTGAGTCCATTGCTGCCAAGCGCGGCTTGACTGTCAAGGAGATCTTCTGATCATGGCTACCGTTAAAGTAACGCTGATCAAAAGCATGACCGGCCGCATCCCTAACCATAAATTGTGCGTTAAAGGTCTGGGTCTGCGTCGCATCGGTCACACTGTAGAAGTCCAGGATACTCCCGAGAATCGCGGGATGATCAACAAGGCTTACTACATGCTGCGTGTAGAGGGTTAATCGATGAAACTCAATGATCTGAGTCCAGCGCCGGGTTCCCGTCGCGAAAAGCATCGTCCGGGCCGTGGTATCGGTAGCGGTTTGGGTAAGACTGGTGGCCGTGGCCACAAAGGTCAAACCTCCCGCTCCGGTGGCACCATCGCTCCAGGCTTTGAAGGCGGTCAACAGCCGCTGCATCGTCGCCTGCCTAAGTTCGGTTTCGTATCCCTGAAGGCCATGGATCGCGCAGAAGTGCGTCTGTCCGAGCTGGCTAAAGTGGAAGGCGACATCGTTACTGTGCAGACCCTGAAAGATGCCAACGTGATCAACGTCAACGTACAGCGTGTGAAAATCATGCTGTCCGGTGAAGTGACTCGCGCTGTCACTATCGGCAAGGGAATCGGCGCCACCAAAGGTGCGCGTTCGGCTATCGAAGCAGCTGGCGGCAAGTTCGAGGAATAAATGGCTAAGCAAGGTGCTCTCTCAGCGCTCGGCAAAGGCGGTATGTCTGAACTTTGGGCTCGTCTGCGTTTTCTGTTCCTGGCGATTATCGTCTACCGAATAGGCGCACACATCCCGGTTCCAGGTATCAACCCGGACCGACTCGCAGACCTGTTTCGACAGAATGAGGGGACCATTCTTAGCTTGTTCAACATGTTTTCCGGCGGCGCGTTGGAGCGGATGAGCATTTTTGCGCTGGGGATCATGCCGTATATTTCGGCATCGATCATCATGCAATTGATGACCGCCGTCAGCCCGCAGCTGGAGCAGTTGAAGAAGGAAGGTGAAGCTGGTCGTCGCAAGATTAGCCAGTACACCCGCTACGGCACTGTCGTCCTCGCCCTGGTTCAAGCTATCGGCATGTCCGTTGGCCTGGCCGGGCAGGGCGTTGCGTTCACTGGTGACTTTGGCTTCCATTTCGTCGCAGTATCCACTTTTGTGGCTGGTGCGATGTTCATGATGTGGCTGGGTGAGCAGATTACTGAACGTGGTGTTGGCAACGGTATCTCGATGTTGATTTTCGCAGGTATCGTCGCCGGTCTTCCGAGAGCAATCGGGCAGTCTTTCGAGTCTGCACGACAGGGTGATATCAATATCTTCGCCCTGGTTGCCATCGGTTTGCTGGCAGTAGCGATTATCGGTTTTGTGGTGTTCATTGAGCGTGGCCAGCGTCGTATTGCTGTTCACTACGCCAAGCGTCAGCAGGGCCGTAAGGTCTTTGCTGCGCAGACCAGCCACTTGCCGCTGAAAGTGAATATGGCCGGCGTTATTCCGGCAATTTTCGCGAGCAGCATTTTGCTGTTTCCGGCTTCGTTGGGTACCTGGTTTGGTCAGTCTGAAAATATGGGCTGGCTGCAGGACCTCTCTCAGTCGATCGCTCCTGGTCAGCCGTTGAATATTCTGCTGTTTAGTGCAGGGATTATTTTCTTCTGCTTCTTCTATACGGCGTTGATGTTCAATCCGAAAGACGTAGCGGAAAACCTGAAGAAGTCCGGTGCCTTTATTCCGGGTATTCGTCCAGGTGAGCAGTCTGCGCGCTACATTGATGGCGTTCTGACTCGTTTGACCCTGTTCGGTGCTCTATATATGACGGCCGTGTGTCTGCTTCCCCAGTTCCTGGTGGTTGCAGCAAACGTTCCGTTCTACCTTGGCGGGACCTCGTTGCTGATCGTGGTCGTGGTTGTGATGGACTTCATGTCCCAAGTACAATCGCACCTCGTTTCGCACCAGTACGAATCCCTGATGAAGAAAGCCAACCTGAAGGGCTACGGCAGCGGCATGTTGCGCTGAGTACCCCATAAGGTTCGAGGAGTTGGTGATGAAAGTTCGTGCATCGGTGAAAAAGCTGTGCCGTAACTGCAAGATTATTCGCCGCGAAGGTGTTGTTCGAGTAATTTGCAGCGCGGAACCGCGTCACAAACAGCGCCAAGGCTGAATGTGATCCGCTTGAAGCCCGGCAGCTAGTGCGCTGCCGGGTTGATTATTTGTTATTACAGCGATATTATCTCGCGCCCTATTTCTTGGCTTCCGGGGCGTAGGTAGCTGTCAATTGGAGTCCCACTGAATGGCCCGTATTGCAGGCGTTAACATTCCAGATAACAAGCACACTGTTATCTCGCTGACCTACATCTATGGTGTTGGTCGCACTACTGCGCAGAAAATTTGCGCAGACACTGGGGTAAACCCAGCCGCAAAGATCAAGGATCTGAGCGACGAGCAGATCGAGCTGTTGCGTGGCGAAGTGGCGAAGTTCACCACTGAAGGTGACCTGCGTCGCGAAATCAACATGAAAATCAAGCGTTTGATGGACCTCGGTTGCTACCGCGGTCTGCGTCATCGTCGTGGTCTTCCAGTACGCGGTCAGCGTACCAAGACTAACGCGCGTACCCGTAAAGGTCCGCGTAAGCCGATCCGCAAGTAATCGCCCACGCGAATCGACAGGAAAATTATCATGGCAAAACCTGCTGCTCGTCCTCGTAAAAAAGTTAAAAAGACAGTGGTTGATGGCATCGCCCACATCCATGCATCTTTTAACAACACCATCGTGACCATCACCGACCGTCAAGGTAACGCGCTTTCTTGGGCTACCTCCGGTGGTTCGGGTTTCCGCGGTTCCCGCAAGTCCACCCCGTTTGCTGCTCAAGTAGCTGCTGAACGTGCTGGCCAAGCTGCGCTGGAATACGGCCTGAAAAACCTCGACGTTAACGTCAAAGGTCCAGGTCCAGGTCGTGAGTCTGCTGTCCGTGCTTTGAACGGCTGTGGCTATAAGATCGCCAGCATCACCGACGTGACGCCAATCCCGCACAACGGGTGCCGTCCGCCGAAGAAGCGCCGCGTGTAATCCAGGAGATTGTAAAGAATGGCTCGTTACATTGGTCCAAAATGCAAACTCGCTCGTCGCGAAGGCACCGATCTCTTCTTGAAGAGCGGCGTGCGCGCGATCGAATCGAAGTGCAACATTGAAGCAGCACCTGGTATCCACGGCCAACGCCGCGGTCGCCAGTCCGATTACGGCACCCAACTGCGTGAAAAGCAGAAGGTCCGTCGTATCTACGGCGTTCTCGAGCGTCAATTCAGCGGCTACTACAAAGAAGCTGCTGGCAAGAAAGGTGCAACTGGTGAAAACCTGCTGCAACTGCTCGAATGCCGTCTGGACAACGTTGTATACCGTATGGGCTTTGGTTCGACTCGTGCCGAATCCCGTCAGCTGGTATCGCACAAGTCGATCAGCGTTAACGGTCAAACCGTAAACGTTCCGTCCTACCAGGTTCGTGCTGGTGACGTGGTTGCAGTTCGCGAGAAAGCTAAAAACCAACTTCGCATTGTCCAAGCTCTCGATCTGTGTGCCCAACGTGGCCGCGTAGAATGGGTAGAAGTAGACACTGAGAAGAAGTCGGGCGTTTTCAAGAACGTTCCTGCTCGCAGTGATCTGTCCGCCGACATCAACGAAAGCCTGATTGTCGAGCTCTACTCCAAGTAAGGGCTAGAAAATAGGTGCATCCATGCAGATTTCGGTAAATGAGTTCCTGACACCCCGCCACATTGATGTGCAGGTTGTCAGTCCAACCCGCGCCAAGATCACTCTCGAGCCTCTCGAGCGTGGTTTTGGCCACACCCTGGGCAACGCGCTGCGCCGCATCCTGTTGTCCTCAATGCCCGGCTGTGCAGTAGTCGAGGCCGAGATTGACGGTGTGCTCCACGAGTACAGCGCCATCGAAGGTGTACAGGAAGACGTAATTGAAATCCTGTTGAACCTTAAAGGTCTGGCTATCAAGCTGCACGGCCGTGACGAAGTTACGCTGACCTTGTCGAAGAAGGGTTCGGGGGTGGTTACCGCTGCCGATATTCAGCTGGATCATGATGTCGAGATCGTTAACCCCGATCACGTAATCGCTAACCTGGCGTCTAACGGCGCCCTGAACATGAAGCTCACCGTAGCTCGTGGTCGTGGTTATGAACCGGCCGACTCGCGTCAGAGCGATGAAGACGAAAGCCGCAGCATTGGTCGCTTGCAGCTTGACTCTTCGTTCAGCCCGGTTCGCCGTATCGCATACGTGGTGGAAAACGCCCGTGTCGAGCAGCGTACTAACCTGGACAAGCTGGTTATTGATCTGGAAACCAACGGTACCCTGGATCCTGAAGAGGCTATTCGCCGCGCTGCAACCATTCTGCAACAGCAGTTGGCTGCGTTCGTCGACCTCAAAGGTGATAGCGAACCAGTGGTAATCGAGCAGGAAGACGAGATCGATCCGATCCTGCTTCGCCCGGTTGACGATCTGGAACTGACTGTACGTTCGGCTAACTGCCTTAAGGCGGAAAACATCTACTACATCGGTGACCTGATTCAGCGTACCGAAGTAGAGCTGTTGAAGACTCCGAACCTGGGCAAGAAATCCTTGACTGAAATCAAGGACGTTCTGGCCTCCCGCGGTCTGTCCCTCGGCATGCGCCTCGACAACTGGCCGCCTGCAAGTCTTAAGAAGGACGACAAGGCGACTGCCTGATCGTCGTAATCACCGAACGTGAGTTTGGTAAGGAATGAACCATGCGTCATCGTAAAAGTGGTCGTCACCTGAGCCGTACCAGCTCGCACCGCAAGGCCATGTTTCAAAACATGGCGGTGTCGCTGTTCGAGCACGAGCTGATCAAAACTACACTGCCAAAAGCTAAAGAACTGCGTCGCGTTGCTGAGCCGCTGATCACTTTGGCCAAGACAGACAGCCTGGCTAACCGCCGTCTGGCTTTCGACCGTACTCGCTCGAAAGCTATCGTTGGTAAGCTCTTCAACGACCTGGGCAAGCGTTACGCTACCCGTGAGGGTGGCTACCTGCGCATCCTCAAGTGCGGTTTCCGCACTGGCGACAACGCGCCTATGGCGTACGTCGAGTTGGTTGATCGTGCTACTGCTGGCGAAGCTGTAAGCGCCGAGTAAGCCGATAAGCTGTATCGAAGAACCGGGCCTAGCGCCCGGTTTTTTGTGTGCGCAATAAAGGCGTGATGCGTACAAGTTTCCCAGGGTTGCGCTTGGCACTATGGGGGGTGGAATTATTGTTAGTTATTTTCTATTGATGCCGACAATTTAATAAATTTGTGGCCGTCATGTTGATGGTCAATACTCCTCCCCAAGCCGATTAGCCGGCAGTTCCAAGCCCGACCTAAGGAAATTGCGCATGAGCCAGAATAAAGTCCTTACCACCGCCAGCGGTGCCCCCGTTGCGGATAACCAGAATTCCCGTTCCGCCGGCCCGCGCGGCCCATTGCTGCTCGATGACTTCCACCTGATCGAGAAGCTCGCGCACTTCAACCGCGAGAACATCCCCGAGCGTCGTGTGCACGCCAAGGGGTCGGGCGCTTACGGCACCTTCACCGTCACCCAAGACATCACTCGATACACCAGCGCCAAGCTGTTTGAAGCTGTTGGCAAGCAAACCCCGACCTTCCTGCGGTTTTCAACCGTAGGTGGTGAGCGCGGTTCAGCGGACACCGAACGTGATCCACGTGGCTTTGCGTTGAAGTTCTACACCGAAGAAGGCAACTGGGACATCGTGGGTAACAACACTCCTGTGTTCTTCATTCGCGACCCATTGAAGTTCCCGGACTTCATCCACACCCAGAAGCGCCTGCCGCAAAGCAACCTGAAAAGCGCGCAGATGATGTGGGACTTCTGGTCGCACTCCCCGGAAGCGTTGCACCAGGTCACTATTCTGTTTTCGGACCGTGGCATTCCCGACGGCTATCGTCACATGCACGGCTTTGGCAGCCACACCTACAGCCTGATCAACGCCAACGGCGAGCGTCACTGGGTCAAGTGGCACTACAAGACCCAGCAAGGCATCAAGAACCTGGCGCCGGCCGAAGCAGCGCGCCTGGCGGGTACCGATCCCGATTACGCCCAGCGCGATCTGTTCGGTGCGATCGAGCGTGGTGATTTCCCGAAATGGCGCGTCTGCATTCAGGTCATGAGCGAAGCCCAGGCGAATGCTCATTACGAGAACCCGTTCGACGTGACCAAAACCTGGTCGCAGAAAGAATTTCCGTTGATTGAAGTCGGTGAATTGGAACTCAACCGCAACCCGCAAAACTACTTCGCTGAAGTTGAGCAGGCGGCTTTCGGCCCGAGCAACATGGTTCCAGGTGTGGGCCTGTCGCCGGACCGCATGCTGCAAGGTCGTGTGTTCGCGTACGCCGATGCCCACCGCTACCGCGTGGGCACCAATCACCAGCAACTGCCGGTGAACGCCCCACGCAATCAAGTGAACAGCTATCAGCGCGACGGCTCGATGGCGTTCGGCAGCAACGGTGGCGCGGCGCCCAACTATGAGCCGAACAGCTACGCCGATGCGCCGAAGCAAGCACCTCAGTATGCAGAGCCGGCCTTGGCCTTGAGCGGTGCCGCAGATCGTTATGATCACCGTGAAGACACCGATTACTACAGCCACGCCGGTGCGCTCTTCCGCCTGATGAACGACGAGCAAAAAGCGCTGCTCACCAGCAATATCGCCGGTGCGATGAGTGGAGTGTCCAGCGATGTAGTCCAGCGTCAGTTGCAGCACTTCTACAAGGCAGATCCTGCTTATGGAGAAGCAATCGCAAAGGCACTGGGCGTATCGCTTAACTAACTCTAAACGATAAGCAGAACCGCCCTCATTTGGGCGGTTTTTGCGTTATTTCAGCTACTTTTCTCCGAAAACCTTCACTTTTCTGCCGTTGGTCCCGTGACCTTCGAGTCGGCATGGTTCAAACTACAGCCTTTAAAGCAGGGAGATGTAGGGCGATGCAAGGTCACCCCGACGTAATCGATTACCTCAACACGTTGCTGACGGGCGAACTGGCTGCTCGTGACCAATATTTCATCCATTCGCGCATGTACGAAGACTGGGGCTTTACCGAGCTCTACGAACGTATCAACCACGAGATGGAAGAAGAGGCACAGCACGCCGACGCACTGATGCGCCGTATCCTCATGCTCGAAGGCACGCCGCGTATGCGTCCGGATGACTTGGATGTGGGCACCACGGTACCTGACATGCTCGCTGCCGACTTGCGCCTGGAGTACAAGGTGCGTGCCGCGCTCTGCAAGGGCATCGAGCTCTGCGAGCAGCACAATGACTACGTCACGCGGGAAATCCTGCGGGTGCAGTTGAATGACACTGAAGAAGATCACACCTACTGGCTGGAAAAGCAGTTGGGCCTGATCAAGCTGATCGGCCTGGAGAATTACCTGCAATCGCAGTTCTGATCCCCGGCGACAAAAAAGCCCCTGTCACTGCAAAGTGACAGGGGCTTTTCATTGGGCCCGGAAAAGTCAGGCCCGGTCGCGCTCCAGCAGCGGCTTCAAATAGTAGCCGGTGTGTGACTGCGGCATTTCGGAAACCTGCTCCGGTGTGCCCACCGCAATGATCTGGCCACCCTTGGAACCGCCTTCCGGCCCAAGGTCCACCAGCCAGTCGGCGGTCTTGATCACATCCAGGTTGTGCTCGATGACCACCACGGTATTGCCGTGGTCACGCAGGCGGTGCAGAACGTCCAGCAGTTGCTGGATATCCGCGAAGTGCAGGCCGGTGGTCGGCTCATCGAGGATATACAAGGTCTTGCCGGTATCGCGCTTGGACAGCTCGCGGGACAGCTTCACCCGCTGCGCCTCACCACCGGACAGCGTGGTCGCCGACTGGCCCAGTTTGATATACGACAAGCCTACATCCATTAATGTCTGCAGCTTGCGCGCCAATGCTGGAACCGCGTCGAAGAACACCCGCGCTTCCTCAATGGTCATCTCCAAGGTTTCGTGGATATTCTTGCCCTTGTATTTGATCTCCAGGGTCTCGCGGTTATAGCGTTTGCTCTTGCACACATCGCATGGCACGTAGATATCCGGCAGAAAGTGCATCTCCACCTTGATCAAGCCATCGCCCTGGCACGCTTCGCAGCGCCCGCCCTTGACGTTGAACGAGAAACGGCCTGGCCCGTAACCCCGCGAGCGGGATTCCGGAACACCCGCAAACAGTTCACGGATGGGTGTGAACAACCCGGTGTAGGTCGCCGGGTTGGAACGCGGCGTACGGCCGATTGGGCTCTGGTCGATATCAACGACTTTATCGAGCAGTTCCAGGCCTTTGATGCTGTCGTGGGGCGCCGCCTCAAGGGTGGTCGCGCCGTTCAAGGCGGTGGCACTCAAGGGGAACAACGTGTTGTTGATCAGCGTCGATTTGCCCGAGCCGGAAACACCGGTCACACAGGTCAGCAGGCCCAGCGGAATCTCCAGGTCGACATTGCGCAGGTTGTTACCACGCGCGCCCTTGAGGTGCAGCGCCATCTTCTTGTTACGCGGCGTGCGCTTGGCCGGCACCGCAATTTTCACACGGCCCGACAGGTACTTGCCGGTCAGCGAGTCCGGATGCGCCATGACTTCGGCAGGCGTGCCCTGGGCGACAATATGTCCGCCATGCACGCCCGCGCCCGGGCCGATGTCGACTACGTAATCCGCCAGGCGAATTGCGTCTTCATCGTGCTCGACCACGATCACCGTGTTGCCGATATCGCGCAGGTGTTTCAACGTACCCAGCAAGCGATCGTTGTCCCGTTGATGCAAGCCAATCGACGGCTCATCGAGGATATACAACACACCCACAAGGCCGGCACCGATCTGGCTGGCCAGGCGAATCCGCTGGGCCTCACCGCCCGACAACGTGTCGGCACTGCGATCCAGCGACAGGTAATCCAGGCCGACGTTGACCAGGAACTGCAGTCGCTCGCGAATTTCCTTGAGGATCTTGTCGGCAATTTCGCCGCGGCGGCCGGTCAGCTTGAGCACACCAAAGTACTCGCAGGCGTCGCCGATCGGCAGGTTGGTGACCGCAGGCAATGTCTTTTCGCCCACCCACACATGCCGCGCCTCGCGACGCAGGCGCGTGCCGCGGCAATCCGGGCAAGGCTGGGTGCTGAGGAATTTCGCGAGCTCTTCACGCACGCTGGCCGATTCGGTCTCGCGGTAGCGGCGCTCAAGGTTCGGCACGATGCCTTCGAACGGGTGGGAGCGCTTGACGATATCGCCACGGTCGTTCAGGTACTTGAAGTCGACGTTCTGCGAACCGCTGCCGTTGAGAATGACCTTCTGCTGGTCTGCTGGCAGTTGGTTGAACGGCACTTCGAGGCTGAACTTATAATGCGACGCCAGCGACCCCAGCATCTGGAAGTAGTAGACGTTGCGCCTGTCCCAGCCACGAATCGCCCCTTCCGCCAGCGTCAGGTCGCCGTTGACCAGGCGCTTGATGTCAAAAAACTGCTTCACCCCCAGGCCGTCACAGGTCGGACAGGCGCCGGCCGGATTGTTGAAGGAAAACAGCTTGGGTTCCAGCTCGCTGATGGCATGGCCGCAGATCGGGCAGGCAAAACGCGCGGAAAAGATGATCTCTTCGCCCGGCTCGTCATCCATCGGCGCCACCAGGGCGATGCCATCGGCCAGCTTCAGCGCGGTTTCGAACGATTCGGCCAGGCGCTGCTGCAGGTCGGCGCGCACCTTGAAGCGGTCGACCACCACATCGATCGAGTGCTTCTTCTGCTTGTCGAGCTTGGGTGCTTCGTCCAGCTCATAGAGTTTGCCGTTGATCCGCGCGCGCACAAAACCTTGGGCACGCAGCTCCTCGAAGACGGAAAGGTGTTCACCCTTGCGCTCACGAATCACCGGCGCCAGCAGCATCAGCTTGGCGCCTTCCGGCTGGGCCAGCACCAAGTCGACCATCTGGCTGACGGTCTGGGCTTCCAGGGGAATATCGTGGTCCGGGCAACGCGGAATACCCACCCGTGCATACAGCAGGCGCAGGTAGTCGTAGATTTCGGTAATGGTGCCCACGGTGGAGCGCGGGTTGTGGGAGGTCGACTTCTGTTCGATGGAGATCGCCGGCGACAGTCCTTCAATGGTGTCGACGTCGGGTTTTTCCATCATCGACAGGAACTGGCGGGCGTAGGCCGACAGGGATTCCACATAGCGACGCTGGCCTTCGGCATACAGCGTGTCGAACGCCAGCGATGACTTGCCAGACCCGGACAGGCCGGTGATGACGATCAGTTTGTCCCGGGGCAGGGTCAGGTCGATGTTCTTCAGGTTGTGGGTTCTAGCCCCACGAATCAGGATCTTGTCCAAGATGGCCTCGCACGGCGGGCTTAAATAATGCCGGAGTATACGGCTAAAGACTGGATGAATATACACTGTCAAAAGGCCGCTTGCAGCCTTGGATGAAAGCTGCGCGGCAAAGCGCCGCATATACCCTCTCAATCGATGGGACTGGTAGAATCGCCGCCGGTTCACACGAGGTTTTTCCATGCACGATCCCCACAGCGAACGCATGAGTAGCGGCGAGACCCGAGCGGCAAGCGGTCTGGCCCTGGTGTTTGCCTTCCGTATGCTTGGCATGTTCATGGTGTTACCGGTGCTGGCGACCTATGGAATGGATCTCGCAGGCGCGACCCCCGCATTGATCGGCCTGGCGATTGGCGCCTATGGTCTGACCCAGGCGATTTTCCAGATTCCGTTCGGGATCATTTCCGACCGCATCGGCCGCCGCCCGGTGATCTACCTCGGGTTGATTGTCTTCGCCCTGGGCAGTTTGCTCGCGGCTCAATCCGATTCCATTTGGGGCGTGATTGCCGGGCGCATTCTGCAAGGCGCCGGTGCGATTTCCGCCGCGGTCATGGCGTTGCTTTCCGACCTGACCCGCGAACAGCATCGCACCAAGGCCATGGCCATGATTGGCATGACCATCGGTCTGTCGTTTGCCGTGGCCATGGTGGTCGGCCCCTTGCTGACCCGCGCGTTCGGCCTGCACGGGCTGTTCCTGGCAACCGGCGGCATGGCGTTGTTCGGCATCGTGATAGTGGCCTTCATGGTGCCGCGCTCCACCGGCACGTTGCAGCATCGCGAGTCGGGCGTCGCGCGCCAGGCGCTCTTGCCGACGCTCAAGCACCCCGATCTGCTGCGCCTGGATTTAGGTATCTTCGTGTTGCACGCAATGCTGATGTGCAGCTTCGTCGCCTTGCCACTGGCGCTGGTGGAAAAAGCCGGGCTGCCCAAGGAACAGCACTGGTGGGTGTACCTGACCGCGTTGCTGATTTCATTCTTCGCCATGATCCCGTTCATCATCTATGGCGAGAAAAAACGCAAAATGAAACGAGTTTTGCTCGGCGCCGTCGCGACGCTGATGCTCACTGAGCTATTCTTCTGGCAGTTCGGCGACAGCCTGCGGGCGCTGGTAACCGGCACGGTGGTGTTTTTCACCGCGTTCAACCTGCTGGAGGCTTCATTGCCTTCGCTGATCAGTAAAGTTTCACCGGCCGGCGGCAAGGGCACGGCGATGGGGGTGTATTCCACCAGCCAGTTCCTGGGCTCTGCGCTGGGCGGCATCATGGGTGGCTGGATGTTCCAGCATGGCGGTTTGTCGGTTGTTTTCCTGGGATGCGCCGGGCTGGCTGCACTTTGGCTGGCCTTTGCTGTTACCATGCGCGAACCTCCCTATGTGACGAGTCTGCGCTTGCCGTTATCGCCCGACGCGATGCGCGAAGCTGGCCTGGCCGAGCGCCTGAAGGCCGTTACCGGGGTTACCGATGCCGTGGTTGTCGCTGAAGAAGCCGCCATCTACATCAAACTAGACACCGAATTATTGGATCGCGCGACGCTCGAGCAACTGGTCAACCCAGTGCCGACAGCGCGCCCAGCTTAGGAGAACGTTATGGCCCGTGGGGTTAACAAAGTCATATTGGTCGGTACGTGCGGCCAGGATCCCGAAGTTCGCTACTTGCCTAACGGTAACGCCGTGACCAACCTGAGTCTGGCGACCAGCGAGCAATGGACCGACAAACAGACTGGCCAGAAAGTCGAGAAGACCGAATGGCACCGTGTGTCGATGTTCGGCAAGGTTGCGGAGATCGCCGGTGAGTACCTGCGCAAGGGTTCGCAGGTGTACATCGAAGGCAAGCTGCAAACCCGCGAGTGGGAAAAAGACGGCATCAAGCGTTACACCACTGAAATCGTGGTCGACATGCAAGGTACCATGCAGTTGCTGGGCGGCCGTCCACAGGGCGACCAACAAGGCCAGGGCGGCATGTCCAACTCGGCACCGCGCCCGCAGCAGTCGCGTCCGCAGCCAAGCCAGCAGCCACAGCGTGAGTCGCGTCCAGCGCCACAACAGGCCGCTCCGCAGCCGGCTCCGGATTTCGACAGCTTTGATGACGATATTCCGTTCTAGGATAATTTCGAATCTGGGTTGTAGAGCGTCACCTGAAAGCCCCTGAGCCACGCTCCAGGGGCTTTTTATTGACCTCGCAAGAGCACGCGACTGACACAAACAGGGATGAACATCATGTCTAGCAAGGTTTTCTTATGCGTATTGAGCGCCATTTTGATCAGCGGTTGCACTGCGCGGCAGGCCGACACTAAGCCTCCGGTTTCCCTGGCCGATGACAAAACCCTGATTGTTGGGCTCTGGGCCATGCGGGCTTTGAACGAAGGTCAAACGAATGTGGCTGAATTCAGACCCGACGGCCAATTGTTGCTGCACTCGTTCAACTGCGTGAAATCCATCCAGGAACCCACGGACGTGCTGAGCTATTCCGTCGCCGATGATGGCCAAGTAATCAATATGATATTGCCGAGCAGCACCGTCGAGCTGAAAGTCTTGTCTTTTTCACCCGAGTTCATGCAATTCACCAGTTGGAGCGGGGGAATGCAGGTCAGATACGACTACGAAAAAGTCGACAAGGTCGATTCGGTGTGTGATCGCTACCCTGACCTAAAGGCGGAGCGGGCCCGCAACACCCCCTATAAAGACAGTGATTTCGTGGCGGCCCCGAGCATTCCCGACCATCCGGACATGGATCGCTACATCGGTACATGGGGTTCTGACAACGTAGTGACGGTCAAGATCGCCCGGGATGTACACGGGGGTTTTTACCTGAGTATGCCCAGTGACAAAAACTGGCATTACCTCTATAACAACGTCCACTGGGTGGGCAATGTGCTGCACTTTCAACGTTATACCTACTCGGACAATGAAGCGTCATTTCCCCATCCCAGGCACAAGCTACAAACCCCGACCAGTCTTGAACCGATGCCCGGCGGTAGCCTGCGCGAGGACTTCGTCCTCAATGGCGACCCGTACATGAGTGTTCTGACGCGAATGAAATAACGCTGTGTACGCTGCGCAACAGCCGTCCTGCATGGCTGCCGCCGCCATCCTCGAACCGGCGCAGCACCGCCAAGTCCCGCCGAGTCCTGGCATTTGCTCTCATGGCTAACAAAAATTAGGCTGTAGCCCACCTCAAAAAGAAGGAGCGCCGTGATGACCTGGTCAGCCCAGCAATACATCCTGTTCGAACAGCAGCGCACCCGTCCTGTCCGTGACCTGGTCGCGGCCATTCCAAACACCGAGGTGCGTAACGCCGTCGACCTGGGTTGCGGCCCCGGCAATTCCACTGAGGTATTGGCCGAACGCTTTCCGCACGCCCACGTCACTGGCCTGGACAGTTCCGACGATATGCTGGCCGACGCGCGCAAACGCCTGCCGGCGCTCAGCTTCGAGCTGGCGGATATCGGTGCCTGGAACCCTGCGCAAACCTTCGATGTGATCCTGGCCAATGCGTCCCTGCAATGGCTGCCGGATCACGCCACGCTTTACCCGCACCTGGTCCATCAGTTGACCCCCGGTGGCACACTGGCGGTGCAGACGCCTGACAACCTCGATGAACCCGCTCACCGGCTTGCCCGCGAAGTGGCGGCTGATGGGCCATGGTCTTCCAAAATCGGCGCGGTCAAACACAATGAGCGCCACACGCCGAGCTACTACTACGAGCTGCTGGCTAAACACTGCGGCACCGTCGATGTGTGGCGCACCACTTATCTGCACCCGCTGGCGGATCACGCCGCCGTGGTGGAATGGTTCAAGGCTTCGGCGCTGCGGCCCTTTCTGGCTCCGTTGAGTGAGGCTGAAAAGACCGCCTTCCTACGTGAATATCAAGCGCGTATTACCCAGGCTTATCCCGCCCTGGACGATGGCACCGTGTTGCTGCCCTTTCCGCGCTTGTTCATCATCGCTGCACGTTGATACTCGAGTGGGGTCAAGCGGCTGCCGCTTGCGCCTTCAGGTATTCATCTGCCGAGACCACGCTTGCGTAACCAAACGCCAGCGACGCCATGTAAGCCCCGTGCACCTGCGCCGCTGGAATCACCTGCCCATTAAATTCCTGATCGCGCGTCGCGCACGCGTCATGAATCACCGTCACCGTGTAACCCAGGTCCGCCGCCGCTCGCGCCACGGCATCAATGCACATATGGCTCATGCTGCCGACCACGACCAGTTCCGTGATGCTGCGTTGTTCCAGCACCGCACGCAGGTTGGTCTCACGAAACGCATTCACGAAATGTTTGAGCACCACCGGTTCATTGGCTTCGTTCAGCACTTTGGCATGCAGGTGCGCACCCTCGGAGCCCGGCGTGAAGAACGGCGCGTCCTCGGAAGTGAACTCGTGACGCACGTGAATCACCGCGTGGCCCGCCTGGCGAAACGCTTGCAACACGTGCGCGGCCTTGTCTGCCGCGGCCTCCACACCGTCGAGTGGCCACTTGCCCTGGGGGAAGTAGTCGTTCTGGATATCGATTAGGATGAGCGCTTGCTTGGCCATGTGTGTTGCCTCGTGATGGGGTGATGGGCCCAGTATGTTAGCTGGCGCCTGACTCCGGGATTGGCTGCACCGACAATAACAGAGGGAAAACTGACAATGGCCGTAGTTGAGCTGGGCGTATTGATCTACCAGGGCGCGCAATTGGCCGCCGTGCATGGTTTGACTGATTTGTTCGGCGTGGCTAACCGCATTGCCGCCGAGCATCAATCGGCACAACTGCCGTTGCTGCGCGTCAGCCATTGGCAGGTGGACGCGACCGGCCAGCCGGTGCGGGTATTCAGCAGCCATCCCGGCCCGGCTCAACCGATGATGGCCGTTCTGGTGCCGCCGTCAATGGGTGAGTTCACCGAAGAGCAAGCACCCCCTGCGTTGCTGCAGTGGCTTCGCCAGCAACACGCTGCAGGCACCGTGCTCGGCGGCGTGTGCATCGGGTCGGTCATGCTGGCGCGTAGCGGATTGCTCGACGGGCGCAGCGCCACCACGCATTGGTCTTCCGCCGAATCCTTCGCCGCCCGTTACCCGGCCGTACGCCTGGAGGCGGACAAGCCCATCGTAGATGACGGCGACCTGATCACCACCGCTGGCTTGATGGCCTGGTCCGAACTTGGCCTGCGCCTGGTCGACCGCCTGATGGGTCCAAGCCTCGCGGCCGATACCGCACGCTTCCTGGTGATTGAACACAGTGACAGCGCTAGCCAATGCGGCAGCAATTTCGCGCCGATCCTCGGCCACGGTGACGCTGCGATCCTCAAGGTCCAGCACGGGTTGCAGGCGAGCGGTGCGGTGGATGTTTCCCTGGCGGCGATGGCGCAGGAAGCGGGCCTGGAAGAGCGCACCTTCCTGCGGCGGTTTCGCAATGCCACGGGCTTGAAACCCACCGAATATTGCCAACACCTGCGAGTGGGCAAAGCGCGGCAGATGCTGGAGTTTACCAATGGCACTATCGACCATATTGCCTGGACCGTGGGTTATCAGGACCCCAGCGCGTTTCGCACCCTCTTCAAGAGAATTACCGGCTTGGCGCCAAGTGACTATCGCCGCCGATTTGGAGTTTGAATCGTGCAGAACGCCGCAACGTCAACGCGGCGTCGTGCAGAATAAAACAGGCCAACTGCCATCCCTTCTTCGTCAACCGGCTGATTTGTAAAACCCTCCGTGCTGAATAGGCCTTGGCCTGATCCCTGCAACCCTCTTGCCTCACCACTGCGGGATGGCCAAGGAGGATGCATGACCCCGACTCAGCGCACGAAGCTGGTAGTCGCCCACTCCACGCGAGTCGGCGCGCCAACGCATGAGATCGAAACCAACCGAGCCTTGGCGCGCTGGCTGGCGCAGATACTGGGGCTCAAATTCGGCGGCAGCTACGACCCCGAACTGCACGCGGGACGAGCGTTGTACCTGCTGCCCACGCAGACCCTGGTCGGCCCGGACCAGGCGCGGGCGTTCAATGTTCGAGGGCCAGAGGATCTGTGGGGTGGCTACGTTGACCACGACTTCATCTGCACCAAAGCCATCACCCATGGCGTGATCGGCCCGCAGGCCAAAGCGCCCGAGGGCTGGTCGGCATTGTTCTGCGAGCGGGTGCGAGACGTCGTACTGGATGGCTTGAGCGTTTTCGCCCTGGAGGACGCACGAGCCGCCGCCACACGTTTGCTTTACAGCGGGCCTATCCGCCTGAAGCCGGTGCATGCCTGCGCGGGCCGCGGCCAGGAAATTATCCGCAGCCTCGACGAACTCGATGCCGTGCTGGCTCGGCCCGATGCCGCCACACTCTTCAACGAAGGCGTGGTGCTGGAACAAGACCTGAAGGATGTCGTCACACACAGTGTCGGCCAGAGCTTTATCGGCGCCCATGTGTTCAGCTACTGCGGCGAGCAATACCTGACTGAAGACGGGCAGGGCGCTGAGGTCTATGGCGGTTCCAGCCTGTTGGTCGTGCCTGGCGGCTACGCTGATCTGTTGAAGCTCGAACTGCCCGACGATGTGCGCGAAGCCATCGGACAAGCCCAGGTATTCGACAGCGCCGCTGATGAAGCCTACCCCGGTTTCTATGCGTCGCGGCGCAACTACGACATCGCCCAAGGCCTGGACAGCGATGGGCAACGTCGCAGCGGCGTGCTCGAACAATCCTGGCGCATGGGCGGGGCCAGCAGCGCAGAGGTCGCGGCGCTGCAGAGCTTTGTCAACGACCCTGGCCTCAAGGCCATTCGGGTCGCTTCGGTGGAAACCTACCAAGACCAGGCGCTGCCGGCCAACGCCATTGAGGTGTACCGCGGCCCGGCGGAAAACAGCGACTTTCTTCTCAAGTACGTGACGGTTGAATCTTATGACGGCTAGAAGCGAAAGCATTGCGATCGACATCGACGACGAACAGATGAGCGGCACGTTCCTGAGCCCCAAATCCAAAGTGCCGGGTGTGTTGTTCGTGCATGGCTGGGGCGGCAGCCAGGAGCGCGATCTGGAGCGAGCCAAAGGCATCGCCGGGTTGGGCTGCGTGTGCCTGACCTTCGACCTGCGCGGCCACGCGGGTGCCGGTATTCCGTTATCCCGCGTCACCCGTGAAGACAACCTGCGCGACCTGCTGGCGGCCTACGACCGCTTACTGGCGCACCCGGCCATCGACACCTCGGCGGTGGCGGTGGTGGGCACCAGTTACGGCGGCTACCTGGCGGCGATCCTCACCTCATTGCGCCCGGTGCGCTGGCTGGCGCTGCGCGTGCCGGCGTTGTACCGCGATGAAGAATGGCTCAAGCCCAAGCGCGACCTGGACAAGATGGACCTGATGGATTACCGCAGCACCCTGGTGCATGCCGAAACCAATCGCGCCTTGCACGCCTGTTCGGCATTTACCGGCGATGTGCTGATCGTGGAGTCGGAGACGGACGATCACGTGCCCCACGCCACCATCATGAGTTACCGCGCGGCGTGCCAGCAGACGCACTCGCTGACCCATCGCATCATTGACGGCGCCGACCACTCTCTCAGCGATCCGGTGTCCCAGCAGGCCTACACCTCGATCCTGGTGGACTGGATTACCGAGATGGTGGTGGGGGAGCGGTTGAGCATCATCCAGTCCAGATAATTCGGTGCTCTGTTAGACCGCTTTCGCGAGCAAGCCCGCTCCCACATTCGACCGCGTTCCAAAGGATGTACACGGTTAAATGTGGGAGCGGGCTTGCTCGCGAAGGCGATCGACCAGCCCCTACAGCCTCAAGCCGGTGTTTTTTTCACCCGCAACGCCTTGGCCTTCGCCTCCACCCCTAGGTACATCACCAGCGCAATCAGCAGCGGCAAAATAAAGTAGATCGCCCGGTACGCGATCAACCCGGCGAGCAAACTGCCCCGTGACGCCTCATGCTGCAACAACGCAATAAACACCGCCTCCAGCACGCCGAGCCCGGCCGGGATATGTGTGAGCACTCCGGCAATCGCGCTGATCAGCAACACCCCCAGCACCAGTGGGTAGTCCAGTTTGGACGGCAGCAGAGTGAAAATCACCGCCGCCATCAGCGACCAGTTCAACGCGCCCAGCATCAACTGCAGACACGCCATGCGCAACGACGGCAGGTTGATTTCCATGCCGCGAATGGTCCACGCACGCTTTTTAGAAAACTGGCACGCCGCCAAGTAACCCAGGCTGGCCAGCACCAGCAACGCGCCGATGCCTTGCAAGGCCGTGGTGCTGACCTTCCAGCCCGGCGGCATGGTGACCAGGCCGCTGCTGAAAATCACCCCCGAGATGGCCATGTAGCCGAACCAATTGGTGGCCAGGCTCAGGCCGAGGATCTTGGCGATATTGCCGGTGCTCACCCCCAGCCGAGAATACAGCCGATAGCGCATGGCGATACCGCCGACCCACGCACTCAGGTTGAGGTTGAACGCATAGCTGATGATCCCCACCGGCAGGATCTGCTTCCACCTCAGGTTCTGGCGAATGTAGGCACGGCCGATCAAGTCGAAGCTGGCGTACACCAGAAAGCTGCACAGCGTCAGTGCGCCCGCGATCAGAAGGGTGCGCACCTTGAATTCGCCCAGGGTCTGCAGCACTTCGCTCCAATCGATGCGCCGCGCGAGCATCGTGAACAGTACGATCAGCAGCAGGAAGAAGACGACAGTCAGCGGTTTCTTCCAGCGCTGGAACCGCGAGCCTTTGGTTTCAGACGTCATGGGGCTGGGCCTCAAAGGGTTTCAATCGTGGCTTGTGCGCAGGCAGCCAGCCGGTCAGCGCGGGGAAGTGGCGCATCACATGGAACACCAGAAAACCCACGGTCAGACGCCACAGCCACAGGCGTGGCTTGCGCTTTTCCGGCATGGTCTGGCAATGATTCCTGGCCAGGGCTTCCAGGCTGTCATAAAGCTGTTGATTGAAGCCTCGGTCACGAATCAACACGTTAGCTTCCAGGTTCAGCGCCAGGCTCAGTGGGTCCAGATTGCTCGAGCCCACGGTGCTCCAGTCGTCATCCACCAGCGCCACTTTGCCGTGCAGCGGGCGTTGGCAATATTCATGAATCACCACGCCATCCTTGAGCAAATAGTCGTAGAGCATGCGTGCCGCCAGTTTGGCCAGCAGCACGTCGGGCTGGCCCTGCATGATCAGTTGCACGTGCACGCCACGGCGCGCGGCGTTGCGAATCTCGCGCAGCAGGCGATAGCCGGGGAAGAAGTAGGCATTGGCGATCACCGCGCGTTTTTGCGCCTTGCTCAATGCGTGGATATACGCCTCTTCGATGTCGTCGCGATGCTGCAGGTTGTCGCGATAGATCAGGCGAACCAGACCGTCGCCTTGCTCGTTCGACCAAGCCGTAGGCCGTTGCTGGCGCCGCCGCCAGCCGCGTCGCGTGCGCACCTGGCGCCCGCTTTGTGCCAAGGCGAAATGATGCAGGTCGGCCACCACCGGCCCTGTCACTTGCACGGCGTAATCCTGCTTGGCTTCGGGGCCAAAATCGCCCAGGTGATCGGCGGAAAAATTGATCCCGCCGATAAACCCCACGCTGGCGTCCACCACCACGATCTTGCGGTGCAGGCGACGAAACCAGTTGGTGCGGATGCCCAGGGTCTTGGACGCAGGGTCAAACATCTGCACCATCACGCCAGCCTCGGCCAACTCACGCAGGAACGACGGGCTCAGCTCGCCGCAGCCAAAACCGTCAAGGCTCGCCACCACCTTCACGCCGCGCTGCGCGGCCTCGATCAAGATGCCTTGCAGCTCATAGCCAACCTTGTCTTCGAAAAGGATGAAGGTCTCCAGCAGGATCTCGCGCTGGGCCTGACGCATGGCCTCGAACACCCTGGGAAAGTACGCCTCGCCGTTCTCCAGCAACTCGATCTGGTTGCCGCTCTGCCAGCCGTAATCCAAGTCACGGGCCTTGGTTTCATCCGGCGGCTGGTCGGTGGAAATGTGTTCTACCGCGACGTTCATAACTCGACCTCCACCGACAGCGGCACATGATCGGATAAATGGGACCAGGGGCGCGTGTTCAGCACCCTGGGGTTATGCGCGGTCAGATTGCGTACGTAAATGCGATCCAGCGCCAGCAATGGCAAGCGCGCCGGAAAGGTGCGCGCGAGTTTGCCGTCGGCTTCGAAAAACACTTCCCTCAGGCCGCTCTGGCTCAGGTCGGCGCGCTGGCGCCAGTCGTTGAAATCGCCAGCCACCACCAGTGGCGCATCGGCCGGGATCTCGCTGATACGTTGCTCCAGCAGGCGCAGTTGTTGCTGGCGATGCACCTCGCGCAAGCCCAGGTGCATGCAGATCGCGTGCACTTCCTGGCCGGTGCTCGGCAGGCGCAGCACGCAATGCAGCAGGCCACGGTTTTCGTGGCCGCTTTGGGAAATGTCGAGGTTGTCGTAGCTCACAATCTGGAATTTCGACATCAACGCATTGCCGTGGTCGCCGTGGGGGTAGACGGCATTGCGCCCATAGGCGAATTGCGGCCAGATACTGTCAGCGAGGAACTCGTACTGCGGCATTTTCGGCCAGTCGCTGTAGCGCTGCGGATGGCGTTCGTGGGTACCGTGGATTTCCTGCAGGAACACGATATCGGCGCCCACGCTGCGCACCGCTTCGCGTAACTCAGGCAGGATGAAACGTCGGTTCAGTGCGGTGAAGCCTTTATGGATATTCACCGTCAGCACCGTGAAGCGCTTGATGGCGGTGGTGGGCGGGGTGGGCATCAATTCCGGATGGGTCACGGCAATACCCCCGGCGCAGGCAGTTTTCCGGGCTCGGTGGCGAGGTGTTTATCCAGCCCGAAACGCTGCAGCAATTGGCGTGCATCAAAGGGCGCACGCACCTTGATGTCATTGTCGAAAAAGCAGAACACGTCCCGCTGTTTGCGGGCGCGGGGCTTGTGGTGCGGGTCGGCCAGCTTGGCGTCGGCAGGTTGCTTGCCCTGGCTCCAACGCTCGATGCGATCACCCCAGCGCTTGAGGGCTTCGTCGCTGTAGCCACTGGCGTACAGCTCCTTGTCGCCGTGCAGGCGCAGGTACATGAAGTTGGCGGTGACATCTTCCAGGTAAGGCCATTTGCTGGCGGTGTCCGCTACCACGAGCGCCACCCCATACTTGTCCAGCATCTGCACAAACTCCGGAACGGCAAAACTTTTGTGGCGGATCTCCACCGCGTGGCGCAGCGCGCGCTTGCCATGGGCTTGCATGCTCGCCTTGCCGTTCAGGCGCGGTTCATGCTGACGGGCGAGGGCGGCCGCCTGTTGGGTGTCGGTGGGCAGTTCCTGCAGAAAGGCTTCGAACAGCGGCGGGTCGAACTTGAAGCTGGGCGGGAACTGCCAAAGGATCGGGCCGAGCTTTTCCTTCAGCTCCAGTACCCCGGAGGCAAAAAAGTTGGCCATCGGCGCATGCACGTCCCTTAACCGCAGGATATGGGTAATAAAGCGCGGCGCCTTGACGCTGAACACGAAGCCTTCGGGCGTGTCGGCATACCACTCGGCGTAACGCTTGGGGGTTTGCAGCGCATAGAACGAGCCATTGATCTCGATGCTGTTGACGGCGCGTGACGCAAACTGCAGCTCGCGTTTCTGGGTCAGCCCTTCGGGGTAGAAGTCCCCGCGCCAGGGCGTGTAGCGCCAGCCGGAAATGCCGATGTGAATCGCCGCCATGAATGCTCCCGTCAAAAAGGGTCGGTTGACCTCCGTTTTTGGATGACTGCGGTAGGCGTCTGAAAGTTTCGCGCTTCCTACAGACGGCACTTTCTCGGGAACGATCAGGCATCAAACCCGTCAGTTCCTTACAGAACCTTTTGCGGGAGCTCGGTGTGTTGCTGAATCCAAAGACTGCATTATTGCTGGGTGCGCTGCTGTTTTGCGGCAGTGGCGCCCTGCAAGCGGCCGCGACCGCGCCAGAACCGGATGCGCCGGCCAAGCCGGAATTGCTGGTGGAAGGCGGATTGCTGGGGGCCATCAGTTCCAGCATTGATGACGTGCAGCAAAAGCTGGATCTCAATCAGGGCCTTGTTGATCAATGGCGTCTGCGCGCGGATCGGGCGGCGGATGAAGTGGGGCGCCTGGTCGACCAGACCGCTGCGCGTTCGCCCTGGAGCGTGGCGGGCGACTTCCTGCTGCTGTCGGGCGTGTGGGTTGGCGCTTTTGTGGGGTTGACCTTGCTCGGGCGATTTATCGTACAGCGCCTGGGGCGTCGAACCTTCTTTGCAAAACGCGAACGCTTGCTGGCGGTGCTCGGGTATGTGGTGCCCTACACGATCCCTGCGCTGGTGTGCCTGCCGTTGACGCTTTACGTCAGCCACTTTTTGCCGACCTCCGTGGGCCGCGCGCTGGCGCTGTGTTTTGCCTACGCCACCAGCAGCGGCATCTTTTCCACCTCAATGCTGCTCTGCGTGATCGTCATGTTCAACGTCGGCCACAAGCGCCCGGCGGTGCAGATCATTCGCAGCTACTGCCCCAAACCGCTGTTCCTGATCGGCTTTCTCGCGGCCTTAAGCGATGCCCTGACCAGCCCGCAGATCGCCCGCCAGTTGGGCGGCAATATCACCAGTAGCATCGCCGTGTTCACCGGTCTGTTCGCCGCGGTGATCTTCGGCGTGCTGGTGGTGCGCCTGCGCCGCCCGGTGGCCCATCTGATCCGTAACCGGCCATTGGCCCAACGCCTCAAACACCCGGCGTTGCAGCAATCGCTGCGTGTGTTTTCCGGGCTGTGGTACTGGCCGATTCTGTTGATGGTGCTGGTCTCGGTGATCAACCTGATCGGCGCCGGTGACGATAACCAGAAGGCGCTGCGTTGCGCGTTGTTCACCACCATCCTGCTGATCGGCACTGTGTTCCTGAGCACCGTGCTGCAGCACCTGTTCAAGTCGCGCAGCCAGGTGGCGATCCAGCGCAGCAGTGCCTACAAGGAACGCTTCCTCAGCCTGTTGCATGCGATCCTGCGCATTGTCATGGCCGTTGCGTTCATTGAAGTGCTTGGGCGGATCTGGGGCGTGTCGCTGTTTGAGTTCGCCGAGCGCAACTCCATTGGCCGGGCGATCAGCGATTCTCTCAGCAGCATCGGCCTGATCCTGCTGATGACCTGGCTATTCTGGGTGGTGCTCGACACCGCGATCCAGGAAGCGCTGAAGCCGCCGGTGAACAAACGCTCCAGCCGCCAGCCCAGCACGCGAATCAAGACCATCCTGCCGCTGCTGCGCAATGCGGTGAAGATCATCCTGGTGGTGATCTGCGCGATCACCACCATGGCCAACCTCGGCATCAACGTCGCCCCGCTGCTGGCCGGCGCCGGGGTGGTGGGCCTGGCGATCGGTTTCGGCTCCCAGCAGTTGGTGCAGGACGTGATCACCGGCCTGTTCATCATCATCGAAGACACCCTGTCGATCGGCGACTGGGTGGTGCTCGACTCCGGCCACGCCGGCACCGTCGAAGGCCTGACCATCCGCACCCTGCGCCTGCGCGACGGCAAGGGCTTTGTGCACTCGGTGCCGTTCGGGCAGATCAAGGCCGTCACTAACCAGTCACGGCAGTTTGCCTACGCGTTTTTCTCGGTGCAGTTCACCTATGACACCGACGTGGACAAGGCTGTGGAACTGATCCAGGAAGCCGGGCAATCGATTCGTGATGATGTGTTCCTCAAGTACAACCTGCAAGGCCCGCTGGAGGTGTTTGGTGTCGACAAGATGGACCTGAACGGTGTGGTGCTGACGGCGCAGTTCCGTACGGTGTCGGGCGGGCAATACGCGGTGAGTCGTGCGTTTAACCAGCGGTTGAAGAAGCTTGTGGATAACTGTGATGAGGTGCACTTTGCGCAGACTTATCCACAGCAGGTGCTGTTGCCCAAGCGGATGGCGCAGGATGAGGCTGTGGTGATTACCGAGCAGCCACGCACCCAATGATCTGCGGTGCCTGGGCTGACGCCTTCGCGAGCAAGCCCGCTCCCACAGTTGGACCGTATTCCAAGGATGTACCCGGTCAAACTGTGGGAGCGGGCCTGCTCGCGAAGAGGCCCTCAAAGTCACCCCAAGTTCAGTGCCTGATCAGCTTCTCCTGCGCCGCCAGCTGGTCCGCCTCCAGTAACACCTGCTGCTTGCCGGCCACCATCACCGCCACAGGTACTCCATCCCTGTACACGATCCGGTTGCCACTCAGTGCAGGTACCTTGGTCCCTGGCAACAAGGTGCCCACCAGATTCAACGGATCGGCCCCGCACACCGCAATCAAACTCCCATCATGGGGCCGACGCCGCACTTCACGCAGCAATGCAATCGCCTCCGGCAGCGCAAACTGTTCCCCCGCCAAGCCGCTGACAAAGCGCCCGCCGCGAATATCCCCGCGCGCTTCCAGGCGATGGAAGGTGCGCAACAACTCGCGCCAGCTCGGCAACCAATCCGCCTCGCGCTCCAGCAAGCGCCAGAACACCACGCCATAGCGGCGCAGCAGCGTCATCGCCACATGCTCCAGGGTCTCGGCCGAATGCGGGCCGGCGGCGGTTGATGAACGCCGCACCAGGGCCCAGCGCCCGGCGTCGTCCATGCCGCCGATAAACGCACCGCGCCCACGTCGACTGCTGCGCGCCTGGCGTTTGCTCGCTGGGGTGGTCAGCGCGCGCAGCCCGGCGAAGCTGTCGGCGTTTACCAGCCCGGCGCCCACCAATTCCTGCAGGGCGGTTTCCAGTTCGCTGCGCAGCAAGTGGGCTTCGTGCACCAGCTCATCAAAAAACAACGCGCCTTGATCGCGTAGGGTTTGGTACACCTTCTGCGCCTTGGGCGACAGCGTTGCGATGTCGGTGAGTTCGGTCAATCCGCTCCACACTCCCACCTGGCTACGTGGCAACAACACCACCGGCGTGCTGCGCAAGGCCATGGCGCCGGCCTTGTTGCTCAAGCGTGTCCACACCAGCTTGCCACTGCGGCACAGGTCATCCAGCCAAGTGGACGAATAATCCTTGAGCCGTGCACTGAGCAAGTCACTGTCCCACGCGGACGTGGCGGCGGCGTAACCTTCGAACTGGCCGACGATCTGCGCCAACATCGCGCTGCCCTGGCCGCGCGTGCCGTCGGACAGGTGCTGCCAATCGAACAGAAAACGCATGAAATCCTGCAACGCCACCGGCTCGATTTCGCGGCGCAGGCGCTTGATCGTGTAGCGGTGGATGCGCGCCAACAGGTGACGCTCGCACCATTGCTCTTCGGTGGCGTCGGGGCTGAAATGGCCGCGCAGCACGTAGCCTTCCTGCTCCAGGCGGGCCAGCGCTTGAGTGACATCCGCCAGCGGTAACGCGAGCGGTGTGGCGATTTCGGTCAACGTCAGGGGGCCGAACCCACCGAGGCGCGCGCGCAGCACTTCCACCACGGCCTCATCAAAGGTCCAGGGTTCATCGAAACCCGGCAGCAGTGGCAAGTTGCTGGGGTAGATCGCCTGCAAACAACCCAGGCGCTCGACCGCGACCCACACGCCGTTGTGCAATTGATAGGCGCGGCCACCCTTGGCCAGGGCGTCGAGCCACTCGCGCCACTGCGGCGAGACTTCAGCGTCGGCGATGCACGCCAGGCTCATCAACGCCTCATGCATCTCATCCACGCCGTTGGGCGCCGGCCACGCTTCTTCGCGCACGCCAGCGATGGCATCGGCATCCAGGGCGCCGAGGTCGTCGGTGCTCTGCGGGTCGCTCCAGCGTCGGTTGAACACCGCCTGGGTGCGACGCTCTTCCAGTGGCGCGTCATCGAGAAAGGTGTAGGGTCGCGCGCTGAGAATTTCTGCGGCCATGGGCGAGGGCGCCGGCAGGTCGCGGCTGATCAGGCGCACTTCGCCGCGCTCCATGCGCAGCAGCAGGGCCAACCAGGCGTCGCTGTCCATGGCTTCGTGCAGGCAGTCGTCGAGGGTCTGCTCGATCAACGGATGGTCCGGGACTTCGCGTTCGCCGGCGAGGTTTTCCAGGCAGGCGATCTGGTCGGGAAACACACTGGCGATCAGGTCTTCGCTTTTCATGCGCTGGATCTGCGGCGCCACCTTGCGTCCGCCGGTATAACGCGGCAGCGCCAGGGCCACGGCGGCATTCCAGCGCCAGCGCACGCCGAACAGCGGCGCATCCAGCACCGCCTGGATCAGGAGGTGTTCGGCGCTGTTGCTATTGAGGTAACGCCACACCTCGTCCAGCTCGAAACTGTGGCTGGTGGACAGCGACAGCACGATGGCATTTTCGCTGGCCGCCGCCTGCAATTCGAAATTGAAGGTGCGGCAAAACCGCTTGCGCAGCGCCAGGCCCCAGGCGCGGTTGACGCGGCTGCCGAACGGCGTGTGGATGATCAGTTGGGTGCCGCCGGACGCGTCGAAGAAGCGTTCCATGATCAAGGTGTCCTGGGACGGCAAGGCGCTCAGGGCCAGGCGGGTACGCGCCAGGTAATCGAGGATTTGTTCAGCACTGGCGTGGTTCAGGCGCAGGGTGTCGGTGAGCCAGTCCAATGCGGGTTGCAAGTCGCCGGGCGTGGCGCTGAGCAGTGCGTCCAACAGGCCCTGCAGACGCGCCACCGCCGCCGACAATTCGTTGCTACGCCCCGGCGCTTCACCGAGCCAGAACGGGATGGTCGGTGGCTGGCCATGGGCGTCTTCGACCCGCACTTTGCCGGCTTCGACCCGCAGGATCCGGTACGACGTGTTGCCCAGCTGGAAGATATCCCCGGCGATGCTTTCCACCGCGAAGTCTTCGTTGACGCTGCCGATGTTCAGGCTCTGGGGTTCGAGCAACACGCTGTAGTCGGCGTTATCGGGAATGGTGCCGCCGCTGGTCACGGCGGTGAGTTTGGCGCCTCGGCGGCCGCGCAGCGTGCGGGTGAGGGCGTCGCGGTGCAGGTAGGCGCTGCGGATGCCCTGGCGCCCGTTGTAGCCGTCGGCGAGCATCTGCAACAACGCCTGGTAGTGATGCTCATCCAGCTCTGCATAAGGTGCGGCGCGGCGGATCAGATCCAGCAACGCCTGTTCCGACCATTCCTGGGCGCTGACTTCGGCGATGATCTGCTGGGCCAGTACGTCCAGCGGCGCGACCGGTATGTGCAGGGTGTCCAATTCGCCCCGGCGCACGCAGTCGAGCAGCGCGGCGCATTCGATCAAGTCGTCGCGGGTGGTGGCGAACAGGCGCCCCTTGGGCGTGCCGCCGACCTGGTGTCCGGAACGTCCGACTCTTTGCAAAAAACCATTGATCGAACCGGGCGAGCCGATCTGGCAAACCAGGTCCACATCACCGATATCAATCCCCAGCTCCAGGGATGCGGTGGCGATCAGCACTTGCAGCTCGCCGGCCTTGAGACGTTGTTCGGCATCCAGGCGCATCTCCTTGGCCAGGCTGCCATGGTGGGCGGCCACCGCCGTTTTGCCCAGACGCTCGCTCAAATGCCGGGCCAGGCGTTCGGCCAGGCGGCGGGTGTTGACGAAGACCAATGTGGTGCGGTGTTCGCGGGCCAAGTCGGCGAGGCGGTCATAGACCAGCGCCCACACATCGTTGGCCATGACCGCCGAAAGCGGCACCGGCGGCACCTCGATATCCAGGTCGCGCGGGCGGGCATGGCCGATGTCGACAATCGCGCAATCGCGGCCGCTGCCCACCAGGAACCGCGACACCGCCTCGATGGGCTTTTGCGTGGCCGACAGGCCGATGCGCGTCAGCGGTTCACTGCACAGCCCCTGCAGACGCTCCAGGCTCAACGCCAGATGGCTGCCGCGTTTACCGGCGGCGATGGCGTGGATCTCGTCGACGATCATCGTGCGTGTGCTGGCGAGCATCTGCCGGCCGGAGTCCGAGCCCAGCAGCACGTAGAGCGATTCCGGAGTGGTCACCAGGATGTGCGGCGCTCGCTTGCGCATCTGCGCGCGGTCTTTTTGCGGTGTGTCGCCGGTGCGCACGGCGGTGCGGATGGCCAGCGGCGGCAGGCCCAGGCGCTGCAAGTGCTCGGTGATCCCGGCGAGCGGGTTTTGCAGGTTGATCTGGATATCGTTGGACAGCGCCTTGAGCGGCGACACATAGACCACCAGGGTTTCATCCGGCAGTTGCCCGCCGTTGGCCAGGCCCTGGTGAACCAGGTCATCGAGCACCGCCAGGAAGGCCGTCAGCGTCTTGCCGGAGCCGGTAGGCGCGGCGATCAGTGTCGATTGACGCTGGCGGATCAACGGCCAGGCCTGGGCCTGGGCGCCTGTTACCGAAGGGAAGGTGCTGGCAAACCAGGCACTGACGGCGGGGTGGAAGCCGTTCAAGGCGCTGTCGGTGGATTCGGGTCGGTTCATGTAGTGATTGATACTGCCCGATCCAACAAGTTGCAATCGCGCAGTTTATCCGTGACGGTTGCGCTACAAACCCGCAAAATGCAACGATTCTGACAAATACCTGAACTACCTTCGTTCCACACTGACCGGGCCTGCTCAATCTATGCGAATGCGCCTTATGTTACTGGGCGGCGGGAATGCCCTCGGGCAGGCGCTGATTCGCCTGGGTGCAGAGGAAGACATCGGTTTCCTCGCACCCAAACCGCCCCAAGACGGCTGGGATGCCGCGAGCCTCACCCAATTGCTCGACGACACCCGTCCCGATGCCTTGATCAACCTCGCCTACTATTTCGACTGGTTCCAGGCCGAAGCGGTCAGCGAAACGCGCCTGGCCTCCCAGGAATTCGCCATCGAGCGTCTGGCCGAGCTGTGCCAGCACCACAACATCACCTTGCTGCAACCCTCCAGCTACCGCGTGTTCGATGGTTCCCGCGCCACCGCCTACAGCGAAAAGGACGAGCCGGTACCCCTGGGCCTGCGCGGCCAGGCGTTGTGGCGAATCGAGCAGAGCGTGCGCGCCACGTGCCCGCAACATGTGCTGCTACGGTTTGGCTGGTTGCTGGATGACAGTGTTGACGGAACGCTCGGGCGCTTCCTGGCCCGGGCCGAGAAACCGGACGAATTGCTGATGGCGGACGACCGTCGCGGCAACCCGACGCCGGTGGACGATGCCGCGCGGGTGATCATCTCGGTGCTCAAGCAACTCGATTGCGCGGCGCCGTTGTGGGGCACCTATCACTATGCCGGCCAGGAAGCGACCACACCGTTGGCGCTGGGTCAGGCGATCCTCACCGAAGCGCGCACCTTTCACCCGCTGGCAATCGAATCCCCCACCGCCCAGGCCCACGCGGCCCGGCCGGATGCCGGTGAAGAACCGCAACACGCGGTGCTCGCCTGCAAGAAAATCCTCCACACCTTCGGCATCAAGCCACGGGCTTGGAGGGCAGGGCTGCCGGCGTTATTGGACCGCTTCTATCGCCATAGCTGACACACCTGAAAACAAATGTGGGAGCGGGCTTGCTCGCGAAGGCGGAGTGTCAGTCAACAGATTCATGACTGATCCACCGCATTCGCGAGCAAGCCCGCTCCCACATTAGTTATGTAGTGGCAGTTAAAACCGGGTCAGAACTTGTAGCCAATCCCCACCATGTAAACCATCGGGTCCACGTCCACATTCACCTTGGCGCGAGTGCCGGGCGCCACGCCGTTGTTTTCCACGGTGGCCTTGGTGCTGATGTCGATGTAGCGTGCCTGGGCGTTGATCATCCACTTGTCGTTGATCATGTAGTCCGCGCCGATCTGCGCGGCCCAGCCCCAGGAGTTTTCAGCCTTGAAGTTGCTGAAACCGGCGCCTTGGGCACGGCTGCCGACGTGTTCGTCGTAGATCCAGGTGTAGTTGATACCGGCGCCCACATAGGGTTGGAAGGCCGACTTGTTGTCCAGTGGGTAGTAGACAACGCTCAGGGTCGGCGGCAGGTGTTTGAGGGTGCCGAGCTTGCCGTTGGCCGGGCTCAGTGCGGTGCCCTTGATCTTCACATCGTGCTCGAACGGTGTAGCGGCCAGCAGTTCGATACCGACGTGGTTGGTCAGCATGTAGGCGAAGTTCAGGCCCAGTTGGGTGTCGCTGCTCATGGTCGCCTTGCCGCCCAGGTTGGTGCCCGCCAAGGGGCCCTGGTCGACTTTGACGTGGCTGCTGTCCGCCTTCGGGTTCACGGTGATTGCACCGGCGCGAACCAGAATGTCGCCGGCTTCGTGAGCGTGTGCGACAGGGGCGACGAGGGCGAGCGCGAAAAGGGACGCGCCGAGCAGAGACTTGTTCATGGGAGCTCCAAAGGACGTTTAAAAGTTGTACGTCCAATGGTAAAGATCGTTCCGCCCGGTCTTTTGACTCAGCTCAATGAAAGCTTCATCAGCTCTATTCCGGTAGCTCATACATGTAAATCTTCTCGGCTTCCATCTGGTAACCGGCGTCGGCCAGTTCGCTGCTCGACGGCTTGACCTGCATCGCGCCTTCGATCCAGTACGGCTGATACAGCTCATCAAGCTTCACGCCGACTTCGCTGGTGACATGCACGATCTGATTGGAAGGTGGCGGCGGCACATGGATGCAGGCGCCGAAATACGGCACCAGCAAAAACTCGGTGGTGCGGCCGTTCTCGCCGACTTCCAACGGCACGATATAACCCGGCAGGCGTATGTGCTTGCCGTCAAGGGCCGGCACCACGGGCGCGTGGGGCATCTCCTGCTTGGCTGCCGGCGCCGATTCCAGCGCATCGGCCATGCCGGACAAATTGTGCAGCGGCTGCATGTTCGGCACTTCCGGCTCGGCGTCCGGCGGGATCAGCTCCGACCAGGTCAGCTCTTTGGGCTCGGCGGCCCAGGCGGGCAGGGCGATCAGCAGCAACAGGGCAAACAGGGCACGGCGCATCGAAACCTTCCTCATAAACGAATGGACAGGCCATCGGCCAAAGACTGCCGGTAGGCGCGCCACGCGGGCACGCTGCCCATCAACAGCGCGGCGGCCAGGATACCGGCGAGCAGCGTCCATTCATATTCGCTGGGCCACGACATCGGCAGGTCCAGCCCGTAGTTGGCCTGCAAATACCCGCGCGAGGCGGCGATGCACACGTAGAGCAAACCCACGCCCGCGACCACACCCGACAACGCCAGGGCGAACGCTTCGAAGATCAGCAACGTCGCGATATGCCACGGGCGGGCGCCCACCGAACGCAGGATCGCCATTTCGCGGCGGCGCTCGTTGAGGCTGGTGAGGATCGCCGTGAGCATGCCGATCAAACCGGTGAGCACCACGAACAGCGAGATCACGAACAGCGCCTTTTCAGCGGTGCCCATCATGCTCCACAACTCTTGCAGCGCCACGCCGGGCAGAATCGCCAGCATCGGCTCGCCACGGAATTCGTTGATCTCTCGTTGCAGGGCGAAGGTGGAAATCTTGTTGTTCAGGCCCAGCATGAACGCAGTGATGGCCTGCGGCGTGAGGTCCATATTGCGCGCCTGGTCGGCACTGATCCGGCCTTTGCCCTGGGCCGGCACGCCGTTGTGCCAGTCGATATGGATCGCTTCCATGCCGCCCAGGCTGATATGCAGCGTGCGGTCCACCGGCGTGCCGGTGCGCTTGAGAATCCCGACCACGGTGAAGGGTTTGTCATCGTGTTTGACCAGGCTGACCACCGCCACGCCATGGGCCAGCACCAGTTTGTCGCCGAGCTTGTAGTGCAGCGCGTCGGCCACTTCGGCGCCGAGCACCACTTCGAACGGGTCGGTGGCAAAGGCGCGGCCGCTGGCCAGTTCGAGGTTCTGCTTGCGTCCGTACTGGTAGTGTTCGAAGTAGGACGCGTTGGTGCCCATGACGCGGTAGCCGCGATGGGAGTCGCCGAGGGAAATCGGGATGGCCCACTTCACTTGAGGGTTGGCGGCGAAATGCTCGTAGCTGTCCCAGCGGATGTTGTTGGTGGCGTTGCCGATGCGAAACACCGAGTACAGCAGCAGGTTCACCGAGCCTGAGCGGGCGCCGACGATCAGGTCGGTGCCGCTGATGGTGCTGGCAAAGCTGTTGCGCGCCTCAACGCGCACGCGCTCCACCGCCAGCAACAGGCACACCGACAGGGCGATGGCGAAGGCGGTGAGGATCGCGGTAAAGCGGCGGTTAGCCAGGCTGGCCATGGCTAGACGGAACAGATACATCTCAAACCTCTGCGGGCGTGGCGGCGCGATTGAGTTCGGCCAGCGACAGGTTGCGGTCGAACAGGCCGGCCAGGCTTTGGTCATGGCTGACAAACAACAGGCTGGCGCCCGCGTCGCGGCATTCGGCGAACAACAGCTGAAGGAAGGCTTCGCGGGCATCGTAGTCCAGGGCCGAGGTGGGTTCGTCGGCGATCACCAGTTCCGGTTGGCCGATGAGTGCGCGGGCGGCGGCTACCCGTTGTTGCTGGCCGATGGACAGCGAGTCGGCGCGGCGTTCCAGCAGGTTGTTGTCGTTCAAGCCCAGATGCGCCAGCAAGGTCGCGGCGGCCCGGTCGACACTGCCGTGGCGCTGCTTCGCCCGTTGCGCGCGCAGCTTGGAAAAATGGCACGGCAATTCGACGTTTTCCCGCACCGACAAGAACGGCAGCAGGTTGAACTGCTGGAAGATGTAGCCGGTGTGTTCGACGCGAAAACGGTCGCGGGCTCCGGCCGAGAGTTCGGTCAATTCCTGGCCCAGCAGGCGAATGCTGCCTCGGCTGGGTTTCTGTACACCGCCGAGCAGGCCCAGCAGCGTGGTTTTGCCGCTGCCGCTGGGGCCCTTGAGGAACAGGGTTTCGCCCGCTCCCAGGCGGAACGCGGGAATGTCCAGCAACTGCGGGTGACCGGGCCAGTTGAAGCCCAGGTCAGACAGTTCGATCAGGGAGGCAGTCATGTGAAATCAGTGTCGCCTGGTTATGGGAAATGGCGCCGATCCAATATGGGAGCTGGCTTGCCTGCGATAGCATCACCTCGGTATCACTGATGCACCGAGGTGCCTGTATCGCAGGCAAGCCAGCTCCCACATTGACCGCATTTAGAACTTCAGGGTGGCCGCTTTGGCCGTCGCATCAACACCCTGCTGACCGCTCGGGCCGATCAGTTGTACCTGAATTTTCTGGGTGGCGGGGAAGGTCTTGAACACCTGGGTCAGGTCAAGATTGCTCAGGGCCGTCGGCGTGGCGCAGGTGAACTGGTAGTGAGCGTGGATTTCGCTGTGGTCGTGATGGTGCTCGTGGGCAGCGTCTTTTGCGTCATCATCATCGTCATGGTCGGCTTCAGGCTTGTCGCCGAACAATGGGCTGTTGAGTTCCTGGGAGCTGACCACGCAACCGGCGGCTTTGGGCAGGTTGAACAAGGCCGCCGGGTTCTCCAGCTGTTTGCGCGCGGTGGCGACCTTGGCTTTGTCGGCGGCGCTGGTAGCTACGTGCTCAAAGCCCACCAGGTTCATCGCCGGGCTGTCCAGCTCAAGCTCCAGGGCCTGGCCATCGAGTACAGCGTTCAGTCGACCGACGCCGTGTTCGTGGGCGCCGAGGCTGCCGTGTTCATGGTCATGATCGTGGTCGTGTTCATCGGCCGCATGGGCAATGGCCAGTGGCAGCAGGGCAAACGGCAAAGCAAGCAGCAGACGGCGCATGGGAAAGCTCCAGGACATGAAAGTTTTGTTATGTGATCTTATAACAAATGGTGTCGAGAGTTTGACCGCCCGCTTGGCGTTGCGCAAGCCACATGGGAGCATGCCCGTCAGAAAAAAGTGCAGGAGTAGGACGATGTTGCGAATTCGTGGAACCGTCGGCGACCTGCCGGTGGACTTGACCCTGGAGTTGGACGACGGCGATTGGGCGCGGCTGGGCGCGCAATTGCAGGCAACGCCCATGCCCGGCACGGCCGCCGCGCCAGTGGCGCCGGTCAAACACAATGATGACCTGTGGCAGAACGCCCAGGACCTGCTGCGCAAGGCCGGGCAACTCAGTGGCCTTGAGCTGCTCGACCAACTGGAAGGCTTGACCGGTGACGCCTCGGCGGGCAAACGCCTGCTGGTGCGCCTGCGCCACAGCGCCCAGGTGAAAGTGGCCAGCGGCGGGGATACGCCGCTGTACAGCTGGATTGGCGATTAGTACAGCGCGGCAAACATTTTGCGACGGTACACGCTCACCAGCGGGTGATCGTTGCCCAGCAGTTCGAATACCTGCAGCAAGGTTTTGTGCGGCAGGCCTTCGCTGTAGCCGCGGTTGCGGATAAACAGCTTGAGCAAGCCTTCGAGCGCTGCGTCGTACTGCTGGCGCGCCAGTTGCTGGATCGCCAATTGGTAGGCTGCTTCGTCGTCCTGCGGGTTTTGCGCCAGGCGGCTTTTCAAGTCGGCGGCGTCCGGCAGCTCGGCGGCCTGACGCAGAAAGGTAATTTGCGCCTTGGCCCCGGCGAGGGCAGCTTTGTGGTCGTCGCTTTTTACCGCGTCCAGCACGGTCTGGGCTTCACCCAATTCACCGCGCTCGGCCAGGCAGCGCGCGTACAGGATCAACGCGGCGGCATTGGTATTGTCTTCGCCCAACAGCGACACCAACAGCGCCTCGGCATCGCTGATGCGGCCTTCGGCAAACAACGCCTGGGCCTGCTCCAATGGATCTGCCGCGGCCGGTGGCGGCATCTGCACATGGGGTTCGAGCATCGCCCGCACCGCCGACTCCGGCTGCGCCCCGGCAAACCCGTCCACCGGCTGGCCGTCCTTGAACAGCACCACCGTCGGCAGGCTTTGGATGCCAAAGCGCGCGACGATATCCTGCTCGGCCTCGCAATCGACCTTGGCCAGCAGCAACTCGCCCTGATAACTCTCGGCGATCTGCGCCAGCATCGGCATCAACGCCTTGCACGGCGCGCACCACTCGGCCCAAAAATCCACCAGCACGGGTTTTTCGAAAGAATTCTGGATCACAGCCTGTTCGAAGTTGGCGGTGGTGACGTCGAAGATGTAGGGCGTGGGCTCACTCATGGGGAATCTCGAATAAAGCGGGAATGGGGCAACTATAAGGGCTGGCGCGGTTGGCTGAAAGCATGTCGGGCTTTAGATCGCTATCGCAGGCAAGCCCGCTTCCAAAGAGGAGCGCGGTCAAATGTGGGAGCGGGCTTGCCCGCGATGGCCTCAAGCGCGCCGCGAATGGTACAGGCTCACCTTGCGAAACTCCCGAGGCTCGGCCAGGTCCGGCAAGGTCAGTGCCTCAAGTACCTCCAGGCGCTGATAATCCGGGTGTTGAAAATCCCTCACCCGAGAGTCCGCCACCAGCGCTTCACGGCCCCGTGTCAGGAATTGATCCAGCAGCGGCAGGTTCGCTCGGTCATAGAGCACGTCGGCGACAAGGATCAGGTCAAAGCGGTCGGCTTCGGCAAAAAAGTCCGCCGAATAACCCAGTTCCACCGCATTGAGTTGGGCATTGGCCCGGCAGGCTGCCAGCGCCAGCGGGTCCAGGTCGCAAGCGACCACTTCCGATGCGCCGGCTTTGAGCGCCGCAATCGCGGCGACACCGGAGCCAGCGCCAAAATCCAGCACGCGCTTGCCCGCGACCCATTCAGGGTTCGCCGCCAGGTACCGCGCCAGTGCCAGGCCGCTGGCCCAGCAGAAACTCCAGTAGGGTGGTTCGTGCAAGATGCGTCGGGTTTCCTCGGGGCTGAAGGCGCGGTCCATGTTGTCCGCATCCAGCAGCCACAGCGAGAGCGCGGTGCCCGGCAGCGGGCAGGGCACCAGGTGGGCGTCGCCGATCAGCTCGCTCAAGGCGTGCTGCAAGTCCAACGGTGGCGTCATGGTGCCTTGACAAGTTCCAGGGGGCCGGTGGTCTGGGTGATCGCCTGGGTGATGCGTACGGCGGGCAGGTGCAGGATCAACTGGCCGGACTGGCTGGCGCGGCCGCGCAATTCAACCCGCGCACCGGCCGGGAACGCCTCGGGGTTGAAGCGCAGGCGGAAGGCCAGGGGCTTGCCGTTGCCGGTCAGTACGCTGCTGGCGAGCAGTTGTTGCGGACGCGACCTGTCGTCGATCACCAGCAACGCCATCTCGACTTCAGCGCCGGCCGGCACGTTGGTCAGGCTGCCGTTGATCTCGCGCTGGTAGGCCGGCAACGGGCCAAGGTCTTCAAGGCCCGGGACTTTTTTCTCCTGCACGGGCGTGGGTTGTGGCGCGGAAGGCTTGGGGGCTTCGCTGCTGCAGGCGACCAGAACACTGAACAAGGTGAGTAAAACAAGTGGTCGTAACTGCATATACGGCTCCAGAAAGGACAAAATCCGTGGCTTGAATAATATGAAACATATAAGCCTGCCTATATACCGTAAAGGCTATGGCTTGTCTTGCCACAGGGATGCGCTACCATGGCCCTCCCTTTATTTGTTGCCTGCCAACCATGCACTGTCCCTTCTGCGGTGCCAACGACACCAAGGTCATTGACTCACGTCTGGTCGCCGAGGGCGATCAAGTACGTCGCCGGCGCGAATGCCTGGCCTCTGGCTGCGGTGAACGTTTCACCACCTTCGAAACCGCCGAGCTGGTGCTGCCACGTCTGATCAAGTCCGACGGCAGCCGCCAGCCTTTCGACGAAGACAAACTGCGCGCCGGTATGCAGCGCGCCCTGGAAAAACGCCCGGTGAGTGTCGAGCGGCTGGAGGCGGCGTTGGTGCATATCAAGCACAAGCTGCGTGCGACCGGCGAGCGCGAGGTCAAGAGCCTGGTGGTTGGAGAGCTGGTGATGGGCGAGCTGCAAAAGCTCGACGAAGTCGCCTACATCCGTTTCGCTTCGGTGTATCGACGCTTCCAGGACCTCAATGAGTTCCGCGAAGAGATCGACCGCCTGGCCCGTGAGCCGATCAAAGAATGAATCCACCTTCCATGACAGAGCTGGCTGTCCTCGACGCCCATTACATGGCCCGCGCCCTCGAGCTGGCGCGCAAGGGCCTGTACACCACCCATCCCAACCCACGGGTAGGTTGTGTGATTGTGCGCGATGGGCAGATCGTCGGCGAAGGCTGGCACGAGCGCACCGGCCAGCCCCATGCCGAGCCCAATGCCCTGCGCGCCGCAGGTGCCAAGGCCCGTGGTGCCACCGTGTACGTGACCCTTGAACCGTGCAGTCACCATGGGCATACGCCGCCCTGCGCCGATGCGTTGGTCACGGCCGGCGTCGCCCGCGTCGTGGCCGGCATGCAGGACCCGAACCCTGAAGTGGCCGGGCGCGGCATGCAGCGCCTGGCGCAAGCCGGGATCGAGGTGCGCAGCGGTGTGCTGGAAGCCCAAGCGCGGGCGCTTAACCCCGGTTTCCTCAAACGCATGGAACACGGCTTGCCTTTCGTGCGGGTCAAGTTGGCGATGAGCCTGGACGGTCGCACCGCAATGGCCAGCGGCGAAAGCCAGTGGATCACCGGCCCCGCCGCCCGCGCCGCCGTGCAGCGCCTGCGTGCCGAAGCCAGCGTGGTGCTGACCGGCGCCGACACGGTGCTGGCCGACGGTGCGCGCCTGACCGTGCGCGCCGCCGAGCTCGGCCTGGACGAAGCCACCACGGCCCTGGCCATGTCGCGCCCGCCGTTGCGCGTGCTGATCGACGGGCGTCTGCGCGTGCCGCTCAACGCGCCATTCTTCAAGGCCGGCCCGGCGCTGGTGATCACCTGCGTCACGCCGGAAAACCAGTTTCCCCGGGGGCCCGAGTGCCTGGTGGTGCCGGGCGTCGAGGGCCAGGTCGACCTGCGCTCGGCACTGGTCGCGCTGGCCGCCCGTGGCGTCAACGAAGTGTTGGTGGAAGCCGGCCCGAGCCTGGCGGGCGCATTTGCCCAACAAGGCCTGGTGGATGAATATGTGATTTTCATCGCAGGCAAGTTCCTCGGCTCCGCCGCCCGCCCTCTGCTGGACTGGCCGCTTGAGAAACTGGCCGACGCCCCCCAACTCAAGATCACTGAAATGCGCGCCGTGGGCGACGACTGGCGAGTCACTGCCATCCCGCTACCCGCAGCGAGCGTATAATTCCCGGCCTGCGCTTTGCGCGTCAGCCCCCGTTTTCAGGAGAACGAAATGTTCACCGGCATTATCGAATCCATCGGCAGCATCCGCGCCATGACCCCCAAAGGCGGCGACGTGCGCCTGCTGGTTGAAACCGGCAAGCTCGACCTGGGCGACGTCAAGCTGGGCGACAGCATCGCCGTCAGTGGCGTGTGCCTGACCGTCATCGAGTTGTCGGGCAACGGCTTTGCCGCCGATGTCAGCCGGGAAACCCTGGACTGCACCGCAATGAACGACCTCAAGGCCGGCAGCCCAGTGAACCTGGAAAAAGCTCTGACGCCGACTACACGGCTGGGCGGTCACCTGGTCAGCGGCCACGTCGACGGCGTCGGTGAAGTGGTTGCCCGCAGCGAAAACGCACGCGCCGTGGAATTTCGCATCCGTGCGCCGAAAGAACTGGCCAAGTACATTGCCCACAAAGGTTCGATCACCGTCGACGGCACCAGCCTGACCGTAAACGCCGTGAATGGCGCCGAATTCGAACTGACCATCATTCCCCACACCCTCAGCGAAACCATCATGGCCTCGTACCAGCCAGGTCGCCGGGTGAACCTGGAAGTCGACTTGCTTGCCCGTTACCTGGAGCGCCTGCTGTTGGGCGATAAGGCCGCAGAGCCTGCATCAGGGAACATCACTGAAAGTTTTCTAGCCGCCAACGGCTACCTCAAATCCTGACCAAGGGGGTGCCGCGTGGCGCTCAATAGCATCGAAGAACTGGTTGAAGACATCCGCCAAGGCAAGATGGTCATCCTCATGGATGACGAAGACCGCGAGAACGAAGGCGACATCATCATGGCCGCCGAGGCCTGCCAGGCCGAGCACATCAACTTCATGGCCAAGCACGCCCGTGGGCTGATCTGCATGCCCATGAGCCGCGAGCGCTGCGAGCTGCTCAAGCTGCCGTTGATGGCGCCGCGCAATGGTTCGGGCTTCGGCACCAAGTTCACCGTGTCCATCGAAGCCTCGACGGGTGTCACCACCGGGATCTCCGCCGCTGACCGCGCGCGCACCGTGCAGGCCGCCGCCGCGAAAGACGCCAAGGCCGAAGACATCGTCAGCCCCGGCCACATCTTCCCGCTGATGGCCCAACCGGGCGGCACCCTGGCCCGCGCCGGCCACACCGAAGCCGCCTGCGACCTGGCGCGCATGGCCGGGTTCGAGCCGAGCGGGGTGATCTGCGAAGTGATGAACGACGACGGCACCATGGCCCGTCGCGCCGAGCTCGAAGCCTTTGCCGCCGAACACGGCATCAAGATCGGCACCATCGCCGACCTGATCCACTACCGGATGATCCACGAACGTACCGTTCAGCGGATTGCCGAGCAGCCGCTGGACAGTGAACTGGGCCAATTCAACCTGGTGACCTACCGTGATTCGGTGGAAGGCGACGTGCACATGGCGCTGACCCTGGGCACCATCAGTGCCGACGTACCGACCCTGGTGCGCGTGCACAACATGGACCCGCTGCGCGACCTGCTGATGGTCAAGCAGCCGGGCCGTTGGAGCCTGCGCGCCGCGATGGCGGCGGTGTCCGAGGCGGGCAGTGGCGTGGTGCTGCTGTTGGGCAACCCGGTCGATGGCGATGTGCTGCTGGCGCATATCCGTGAAACCGCCGAGCAGACCCAGGTGAAGACACCGACCACCTACAGCATCGTCGGTGCCGGCTCGCAGATCCTGCGTGACTTGGGCGTGCGCAAAATGCGCCTGATGAGTGCGCCAATGAAATTTAATGCGATATCCGGTTTCGACCTGGAAGTAGTAGAATACGTGCCCTCCGAATAAAGGCCGGCGATTGTCGCCCTTGTTCGCGGTTCAAATATCACTAAGGGGCGCGTCTTACGCGCGTCCCGGCTCTTTAAGAGATTTGTCGAATGACCCTGAAGACCATCGAAGGTACCTTCATCGCCCCCAAAGGCCGCTACGCCTTGGTAGTTGGCCGCTTCAACAGTTTCGTGGTTGAAAGCCTGGTAAGCGGTGCCGTGGATGCCCTGGTTCGCCACGGTGTGAGCGAAAGCGATATCACCCTTATCCGTGCCCCTGGCGCCTTCGAAATTCCACTGGTTGCGCAAAAAGTTGCTCAACAGGGCGAATACGCGGCAATCATCGCCCTGGGCGCGGTCATTCGTGGCGGTACGCCGCATTTCGAATACGTGGCTGGCGAATGCACCAAGGGCCTGGCCCAGGTGTCCATGGAGTTCGGCGTGCCGGTCGCGTTTGGCGTACTGACCGTGGATTCCATCGAGCAAGCCATCGAGCGTTCCGGCACCAAGGCTGGTAACAAAGGCGCTGAAGCTGCCCTGTCCGCCCTGGAAATGGTCAGCCTGCTGTCGCAGCTGGAGGCCAAGTGATTTCCGACGAGAGCGACAACTTCAACCCGCGCGAACCACGCCCGGCGGACGCCGGCAAGCCATCCAAGAACGAGAAGCGCCGCGCGGCTCGTCAGTTGGCGACCCAGGCGTTGTATCAGCGTCAAATGGCGGGTACGTCGTTGAACGAAATCGAAGCACAGTTTCGTGTCGACAACGACTTTACCTTCGCTGACCTGCCTTACTTCCATGACATCCTGCACGGTGTGCATGCCAACCTGACCGAGATCGACACGGCGCTGGCGCCCTGCCTGGACCTGACCCTCGAAGAGCTGGACCCGGTCGAGCTGTGCGTGATGCGCCTGTCCACCTGGGAGCTGCTCAAGCGCGTCGACGTGCCGTATCGCGTGGTGATCAACGAAGGCATCGAACTGGCGAAAGTCTACGGTTCGACCGACGGCCACAAGTTCGTCAACGGCGTGCTCGACAAGCTGGCCCCGCGTCTGCGGGAAGCCGAAGTGAAGGCGTACAAGCGCTAATCCGCGCTTGACTCCCGAATGGGCGAGTTCGAGCTGATCCGCAAATATTTTGCCGCCGCGCCCTGTGCGCAAGGCGGCGAAGGCATTGCCCTGGGGATCGGCGACGACTGCGCCTTGCTGGCGCTCCCTGCCGGGGAGCAACTGGCAATTTCTACCGATACGCTGGTGGCCGGGGTGCATTTTGTCGACCCCTGCGACCCGTTCCTGCTCGGCCAGCGCTCGTTGGCCGTGGCGGTGAGCGACTTGGCCGCCATGGGCGCCCACCCGCTCGCGTTTACCCTTGCCCTTACCACGCCGACGGTCGATACCGATTGGCTGCAGCGCTATGCCATGGGTTTAAACCTTATGGCGCAGAGCTGCGGCGTCGGCCTGGTGGGCGGCGATACCACGCGCGGGCCGTTGAGCCTGACCCTCACAGTGTTCGGCCGTATACCGGCCGGGCAGGCGCTCAAGCGCAGCGGCGCACAACCGGGCGATCTGCTCTGTGTCGGTGGCGAGTTGGGCAATGCGGCCGGCGCCTTGCCGCTGGTATTGGGCCAGCGCTGCGCCGAAGCCGCCATCGCCGACCCGCTGCTGGCCCATTACTGGTCGCCGCAACCGCAATTGGCCCTGGGCCTGGCGCTGCGCGGCAGGGCCACAGCGGCCATGGATATCTCCGACGGGCTGCTGGCCGATTGCGGGCATATCGCCAAGGCGTCGCAGGTCAGCCTGCTGATCGAACACCGCAAGCTGCCGTTGTCAAAAGCCTTGCTGGCCTTTGTCGGTGATGACGCCGCGCGCGTGGCCGCATTGAGCGGTGGCGACGATTACGTGCTGGCCTTCACCTTGCCGGCTGCACAATTGCCGGCGTTGCTGGCCGAGGGCTGGCCAATCCACGTGGTCGGCCGCGTGCAGGTGGGGCAGGGCGTGACGTTACTGGATGCCAACGGCCAGGACATCACCCCGGCGGTACGGGGCTACCAGCACTTTTAGCGATGCGCCCGGACGCGGCTTGCATAGAACCGAAGCGAACACCAATCGAACCGATTGATCTTTATCAGCGATCATTCAGCTTAAGCGTCTGTAGGAACCTGCTGTTACAATGGCCGCCTTTGTAAAAACTGAAATCAGGAGCACACGGTGCCCGTCGTTTTCGTCGCCGCTTCCAAGCTGCCTACCCCTTTTGCCACGTTCACCATGCACGGCTTTCTCGAAGAAGGCACCGGGCGTGAACATGTTGTGCTCAGCCTCGGCGATATCGCTGACGGCGCGCCGGTGCTGGGGCGGGTGCACTCCGAGTGCCTGACCGGCGACGCGCTGTTCAGCCAGCGTTGCGACTGCGGTTCGCAACTGGAAGCCGCCATGCGTGCCATCGCCCGCGAAGGCCGTGGCGTGCTGCTGTACTTGCGCCAGGAAGGCCGTGGCATTGGCCTGATGAACAAGATCCGCGCCTACGAGCTGCAGGATGGCGGCGCCGATACCGTCGAGGCCAACGAGCGCCTGGGCTTTGCCGCCGACCAGCGTGACTACGCGATCTGCCTGCCGATGCTCGAGCATCTGGGCGTCAAGTCCCTGCGTTTGATGACCAACAACCCGCGCAAGGTCAAAGCCTTGACCGAGATGGGCATCACCGTGGCCGAGCGCGTGCCGTTGCACACCGGGCACAATCCGCACAACAAACTCTACCTGGCCACCAAGGCCAGCAAGCTCGACCACATGATGGGCAACGAGCACCAGGGCGAGGTCGACCGCGCGTGACCCGTGGCCAGGTGAAACGGCGACTGTCCTTCAGTTGGTGGCAATACCTGGCGCTGGCGCTGCTGCCATTGTTCGTGATCAACCTGGTATTTGGTCGCGGCGAATCACTGCTGCCGGTGCTGGCCATGCCGTTCTTCATTGCCGGCGTGGCCTCGATGTTTCTCAGCCTGCGCTACTTCAACGGCTATAAACACGCGTTGATCGCCACCTCCAAAGCCCTCGATACACCCGAAGAACCGGCCGCCTGGATCACCCTGGCGGCGCGTCGGCGCACGGCCTTGCTGGTGGCCGGCATCCCCGCCTGGATCGGTGCGCTGGCGGTGTTCGTCGGCCTGGAAGCGGTGCCGCTGTTTCTCCTGGCGCTGTCGACCACGGTGCTGTTTTACCTCTATCGCATCCCGCGTCAGCTGGGATGATGCGTCGCTGGCTGGCGCTCCTGCTGCTGGCATTGAGCGCCCAGGCATTGGCGGCCGAGCGGGTCGTCAGCCTGGCGCCGTCCCTCTCTGAAATTGTGGTTGAACTGGACGCTGCCGACTTGCTGGTGGGCCTGCTCGACGGCGGCGATCGCCCGCCCGCCCTGGCGCAAGTGCCGTCGGTGGGGCGTTACGGCCAATTGGACATGGAGCGCCTGCTCAGCCTCCAACCCGACCTGATCCTGCTGTGGCCCGGCAGTGTGGGCCCGGCGCAGCGTGAGCAATTGCAGCGCCTGAACATTGCGGTGTATATCGCCGAGCCCCACGACCTTGAACAACTCGCTACCCAGGTCCAGGCCATCGCCGGGCAGTTGGGCCGCGCTGAAGCCGGTCGTCAGCTCGCCACGCAGTTGCGCCAACGCCTGGCCGAGCTGCGCCGGCGCTATCAGCGTGCCGAGCCGTTGCGGGTGTTCTACCAGGTGTGGAACACGCCGCTGTATACGGTAGGTGGTGGGCAGATCATCAGCGATGCGTTGCGTGTGTGCGGCGCGCGCAATGTATTCGATGACCTCAAGTTGCCGGCGCCGCAGGTGAGTATCGAAGCAGTGTTGCAGCGTGATCCCGAGATGATTCTGGTAGGCGACCAGGCGCAGAAGGAGGCCTGGAACGTCTGGCCGACGATGGCTGCGCGGGTAAGGGTCGTGCCGGACAAAGGCCTGGAGCGGCCGAGCGGGCAGATGTTGGAGGCGGTGGCGCGGTTGTGTCAGGTGATTGCTCCGAACCTGTGACACCGCTTTCGCAGGCAAGCCAGCTCCCACCTTTTGAATGTGGTCGCCAATCAAATGTGGGAGCGGGCTTGCCCGCGAAGAGGCCAGCACAGGCGACCCTTAAATTTCCGGTGTCCAGGTCACTCCCATCATCCACACTCGACCTTCTTCCCTGTAATCCTGATTATTCAGGAACGCCGGATCGTCATAGCTGTAACGCGCCCGCGCATAAGTCTTGCCCAGCAAGTTATCGACCTTCAACGACAACGCCACTTCCCGACTGAGCGCCCAGCTGCTGCGCAACCCCAGCAACGCATACCCGCCCAGTCGGTGGGTATTGTCTTCATCGTCATAGCTGCCGCTGATCGCCTGCCAGCTTGCGCCCACCCCCAGCTTGTCGAACTGCCGGTCCAGATCCAGGCTCAGCGTACGCCGTGCCCGACGGGCCAGGGTGTGGCCGCTGTCGCGGTCGCGTGGGTCGATGAGCGACAGTCCCAGGTTGCCTTGCCAGCCAAACAGCTCCTGCTTGAGCGCGGCTTCGAAGCCGTTGATGCGCGCGGTCGCCACGTTCTGCGGCTTGCCGGCGCGGTCGAGGATGATCGCGTCGCTCAAATCGGTGCGGTACAGCGAGGCTTCCAGGCGTGTGCTGTCGCTCAACTGGCTACGCCATTGCAGCTCGTAGCTCTTCGAGGTTTCAGGCTGCAGGTTGGGGTTGCTGTACTGGGTGTCGGGGTAATACAGGTCGTTGAAGGTCGGCGCGCGGAAGCCTTCGCTGTAACTCAGCAGCAGGTCATTGTCCGGGTTGAGCGGCAAGGTGACGGTGCCGCTCCAGCTGTTCTGGCCGCCGAACTGCTGGTTCTGGTCGCGGCGCAGCCCAAGCTCCGTGGAAAACCCGTCGCCGTGGAAGCGATGCTGCACAAACGCCGCGCGGTTCCAGCGACTGTTTTCGGTAAAGGTCGTGGAGCCGTGGAAGCGGTCTTCGTACCAGTCGCCGCCGAGGATCAGGCTGTTCCGCTCGTTCAGCGTCAGCTCGTTCTGCCAGTTGACCGAGTCGCGGTAGGTGTTGAACACGCTGAAGTCATCGCTGAGGGTGTCGCGCTTGGTATCGCGGTTCTCACTGTGGCCCAACTCAAGGCGCGATTGCCAGCGCTCGTTGAACCTGGCATCGACATAACCGCTGGCGCTGCTGACGGTGTAGTCGGTGTAAGGCTTTTGCCCGACGGTTTGCCCGACGGTTTGCCCGCTGGCGACGTCATAGCGGCCGAAGCTGTTGTCGTACTCTGACTTGCCACGGCTATCCAACAGGTTGAAGCCCACCTCCAGCCCATCGGTGAAAGCGTGGCTGAGGTTCACGCTCAGGGACTGGTTGCGATAGGCGTCATGGTCGCCATCGCTGGGGAATGAGGTGTGCGTCGAGTTAATGCCTGCGGTTTCATCCAGACTGACGCCAAGGTTGAAGCGCGTGTGTTCATCGCCACCGGAGAGGCCGAGGCTGCGCTCCCAGGCCTGGTGGCTGCCAAAGCCCAGTTTCAGGCGCGGTTGCAGGCCTGGCTCGGCATTGCGGCGGGTGAAGACCTGGATCACCCCGCCAATTGCATCGCTGCCGTAGATCACCGAGCGTGAGCCGCGCAGTACTTCCACCCGTTCAATCTGGTCGACGTTCAGGTATTGCAGGCCGCTGTCGCCGGAGGTGGTGTTGGCGATGCGTTGACCGTCCACCAGCACCAGGCTCTGGGCGGATTTAGTGCCACGGATATAGATCCCCGGCAGGCTTCCTCGGCCACCGGTTGGTGCCACTTGCACGCCGGGAGCGCGGCTGAGCAGATCGGTGAGGCTGGTGGGTTGCAGGCGGTCAATGTCGTCGCGTGTGAACACGCTGTTGGCGGCGCTGCTGTCGTTGCGTGCCTGGACCTGGCGGTTGGCGCTGATGACTACGTCGGGGAGTTTGAGGGCGTCGTCGCGATTATCTGCGCGCAGGTCCGGGGAAGTCAGCAGCAGCAAGGGCAGGGCCAGGCGAAGGCGATTCATGGGCTGTCCATAGCTTTCAAGGTTGACACAAAACCAATGTGGGAGCGGGCTTGCTCGCGAATGCGGTGTATCAGTCAATGCATAGTTAACTGAACCACCGCATTCGCGAGCAAGCCCGCTCCCACATTTTGATCGGGTTTCTACAGGGCGAGCAGTGTCATGCGTTGACGTACAGCTGCCTCAATCCCGGCCTCATCCAGCCCGCATTCAGCCAGCATCTGCGCCGGCTTGGCGTGTTCGACGTACTTATCCGGCAAGCCCAGGTGCAGCACCGACTTGAGGATATTCTCCCGCGCCAGGAACTCGCTGACGGCCGCACCGGCACCGCCCATGATGGCGTTTTCTTCGACGGTCACCAGCAACTCATGGCTGCCGGCGATTTCGCGAACCAAGGCTTCATCCATGGGTTTGACGAAACGCATGTCGACCACGGTCGCATCGATCTTCTCGGCCACCTTCAGCGCTTCGGCCAGTTGCACGCCAAACACCAGAAACGCGGTCTTGCTGCCTTGGCGACGCACAACACCCTTGCCGATCTCGATAGGCTCCAGGTCCTTCTCGATCAGCGCATTCGGGCCATTGCCGCGCGGATAACGCACGGCCGCCGGGCCTTTGTACAGGTGGCCGGTGCTGAGCATCTTGCGCAGTTCGTTTTCATCGCTCGGCGTCATCACCAACATGCCGGGGATGCAGCGCAGGTAAGAGAGATCAAAGCTGCCGGCGTGGGTCGGGCCGTCTTCGCCCACCAGGCCCGCGCGGTCGATGGCGAACAGCACGTCGAGGTTCTGCACCGCCACGTCATGCACCAGCTGGTCGTAACCGCGTTGCAGGAACGTCGAATAGATCGCCACCACCGGTTTGGCGCCTTCACAGGCCATGCCGGCCGCAAACGTGACGGCGTGTTGCTCGGCAATCGCCACGTCAAAGTAGCGCAGCGGGAAACGCTCGCTGAACGCCACCAGGTCGGAGCCTTCCTTCATCGCCGGGGTAATGCCTACCAGGCGCGAATCGGCGGCGGCCATGTCGCACAGCCATTCGCCGAACACGCCGGAATACTTCGGCCCGCTGGCTTGTTTCGGCGTGGCGGCCGGAGCCGGGGCGTCCAGGGGATCGAGCTTGGTAATCGCGTGGTAGCCAATCGGGTCGACTTCTGCTGGGGCAAAACCCTTGCCTTTCTTGGTGACGATATGCAGGAATTGCGGGCCCTTGAGGTCACGCATGTTGCGCAGCGTGGCGATCAGGGTGGGCAGGTCGTGACCGTCGATCGGGCCGATGTAATTCCAGCCCAGCTCTTCGAACAGGGTGCCGGGAACCAGCATGCCCTTGGCGTATTCTTCGGTACGACGGGCAATTTCCCACGCGCCGGGCAGGCGCGAGAGCACCTTCTTGCTGCCTTCGCGCATGCTGGCATAGGTACGGCTGGAAAGAATCTTTGCCAGATAATTCGACAAGCCGCCGACGTTGCGCGAAATCGACATGTCGTTGTCGTTGAGGATCACCAACATGTTGGCGTCCACTTCCGGCGCATGGTTCAGCGCTTCGAAGGCCATGCCGGCGGTCAGCGCACCGTCGCCAATCACGGCAATCGCCTTGCGCTCGCTGCCTTGCAGGCGGGCGGCAATCGCCATGCCCAGCGCGGCGCTGATGGAGGTGCTGGAGTGGCCGACGCCAAAGGTGTCGTACTCGCTCTCGGCGCGGCGCGGGAAGGCGGCAATGCCGTCCTTCTGGCGCAGCGTGCCCATTTGCTCGCGGCGCCCGGTGAGGATTTTATGCGGGTACGCCTGGTGGCCCACGTCCCACACCAGCCGGTCGTCCGGGGTGTCGAACACGTAATGCAGGGCGATGGTCAGCTCGATGACGCCCAAGCCGGCACCAAAATGCCCACCGGTCTGGCCGACCGTGTAGAGCAATTCCAGGCGCAACTCATCGGCCAGGGTTTCCAGCTCGGCTTCAGCCAGTCGACGCAGGCCGGCCGGCGTGACAGCACGGTCAAGCAGGGGCGTGGACGGGCGCTTGCGGGGAATCTCTTGAAACGTCGTGGGCATCAGGCGAATCGTTATAGGTATAGAAGAGGCCGCAGTTTACCTCAAGCATCGCAAACTGCGCACGCCGAGCGCCGAACTTGACGGATAGGTGGCCTTAATGGCCGCTGTTATCAGTGTCGGCGTTCGACGATATACCGCGCCAGGTCACGCAATGGCGCGGCTGCCGCGTCGAAAAGTCGCAGGGCGTCCAGGGCCTGATCGCGCAGCTCAATGGCATACGCCTTGGCCGCGGCAAGCCCGAGCAGCGCAGGATAAGTCGGTTTGTCCCGTGCGATATCGGCGCCTTGGCGTTTACCCAGGGTCGCGGTGTCACTTTCTACGTCGAGAATGTCGTCCTGCACCTGGAACGCCAGGCCGATGGCCCGTGAATAAGCCTGCAACGCGGCCAATTGCGCCGCTTCGGCACGGCCACTGGCCAAGGCGCCCAGGTGCACGGCCGCTTCGATCAGTGCGCCGGTCTTGTGCCGGTGCATGTGTTCCAGGGCCTGTTGATCCAGCTTGAGGCTGACCGAACCCATGTCGATGGCTTGCCCGCCGACCATGCCCGCCGGGCCTGCGGCCAATGCCAAGGCGGTGACCATGCGCAAGCGGATCTCGGCGTTGACGCTGTTCAAGCGCGGGTCCAGCAAGGCGCTGAACGCCAGGCTCTGCAGGCCATCACCGGCCAGGATCGCGTAGGCTTCATCAAAAGCTTTATGGGTGGTCGGCTGGCCACGACGTAGATCGTCGTCGTCCATCGCCGGCAAGTCGTCGTGTACCAGGGAATAGGCGTGAATCAGCTCTACCGCGCACGCCGCGCCATTCGCTTCTTCGGCTGGCGCGCCCAGCGCTTCACACGCCGCATACGCCAGCAACGGGCGTACACGCTTGCCGCCGTTCATCACGCTGTAGCGCATGGCGTCGTAAAGGCGCTGCATTTGCGGGCTTGGCGCAACAAACAAGGGTTCCAGCGCCGCATTCACCCGGGCTTGGCTACTGGCCTGATACGCGTCGATCATTCGGGTTGTTCCGCATCGAAAGGTTCTTCGGCCAACTCCCCATCACGTTCCAGCAACACCTGCACCTTCTGCTCCGCCTGCGCGAGCGCGCTCTGGCAGTCACGGGTCAGGCCGATGCCTTGCTCAAACGCGGTCAGCGAGTCCTCCAGTGACAACTCGCCGTTCTCCAGACGCTCGACCAGGGTTTGCAGGTCGGCGAGGGATTGTTCGAAATCGAGTGCAACTTTTTTGCGGACCATGGCGGCTATTCCGGTAGACGGTAAACCCGCGCGACACTAGCAGACATGCGGATTCTGGGCAAATGAGCGGGGGCATTACTCACGCGCTGTATTGACCTTATAACGCGTGTAACGCGTGCTGCGGCCGCCGCCGCGCAAGCGCATAAGGCGGTTCTTTTCCAGCATGTCGTCCAGGTGACGCGTCGCGGTGGCCTTGGACACCTTTGCTACCGTTTGATACTGCGCGGCGCTGATGTCATGTCCAAAGTCCTTGTCCCTGCCGTCTAGCAGACGATTGAGCACATTCATCTCAATGGGTCGAGCTTCGGTTGGGGTGGTCGATTGGGGAACTGCCTTGGTGTGAGCCGATTAAGCAGGGTATTCGGCTCATTCTGTGAGCCGATTGCGTATGCTATCCGGCTCATCGCCTATGAGTATTTTTCGCTCATGCTTAGGTATTCAAGGACGAAGGTCGGATTACCCTGTGCCCAGAACTTACTGCTCTATGCAGGATACGGTTCCTGTGTCCGCTAGAGCACTAGAGTATTTGTAATACGTTAAAAGTAGAAAAAAAGGCCTGTACGGTTTTTGATCGCAAGGGTGTTCAGGTTGATCAGCTTTTTCATTGTTAAGGAGTTCCCAGGCGTCAGATGGTCTTTGAGTATCGCTAAGCTTTTGTTGAGCTCATCAATGTTGTCGATTGCTTCGTCTTCGTAGTTATCAATCATTTTTCCAAGCGTATTGTTTATAGCTTCCAGTGCGCCTGATTCAAGAAACTGCTCGTACTCATCGTCGGTGAGGGTGACGCTTTCGAGTAAGGAGTCCGGGCAGTCGTTTATGTCTAATAAATTCATGGCCTCCAACGTAAGAGGTGTACAAATTATTTTCATTTTTTGTAATCTCCTTTGTTGAAATGGGTAGCTTCATTGTATTCGCTTTTCGTTCTGCCTATTTGCTTTCCAGAATGAGATATTTTGTTATTAGTGACTATGCCTTCAAGACTTAAATAGCGTCGTTTACCTGGCAGTGATGGATCATAGATCCTGAAGTAGGCTCCATTGAGGTCCTCTACAATTTCAATGCCGTTGGTAGGGTTTTTGTATATCTTCTTGCCCTTATCTGTCGTCGTCACGATTGGGTTAGCGCTGGCAAATTTGATTACGTTTTCATCCAGGCTGGCTGTTTTCCAGTTTGAGGAATATTTTGCTGCTCGCTGAGCTCCTCCAGTTTTTGGTAGTTCAGCTTCTCCTTCATTAACTTTTGGCGATTTGGCCGGATCCTTGGCAATCGCCTCTGGTTTACACCCGTCTCCGCCAGGGCAAGAGTTCAAACCTAGGGGATCCACCCACCCGGTCGGGTTGGGCACGTACTGGTACGAATTGATCCCACCCGCCAACTTCACCGGATCCGGCGTCAGGTAGCGACCAATGTCCGGATTGTAGTAGCGATGGCGGTTGTAGTGCAGGCCGCTTTCCTGATCGAAGTACTGTCCTTGGAAGCGCAGCGGGTTGTCGATTTTATTGACGTCCAGGCGGGTGATTTCGCCGTAGGCGCGGTACTGCGCGGACCAGACGATTTCGCCATCCGGTGCGGTGAGTTCCTGTGGCGTGCCCAAGTGGTCGAGCTGGTAGTAGTAGGGCTTGGTTTCTTCTGGACCGAAACCTTGCAGCAGGGCCAGCGGACGGAAGCTGTCCGGTTCGTAGAGGTAACTGCGGTGCCGCTCCGCATGGTGTTCGGCGATGAGTTTGTCGCCTTGCCAGAAGAACTCGGTGGTGATTCCGTCGACGGTTTTGCTGATGCGGCGACCAAACGGGTCGTAGCGGTAGCTGGCGGTTTTTCCGTTGGGTTGGGTGAGGTTGATCAGCCGATGCTGGCAGTCGTAGCGGTATTCGGTGACGAGTGGAGGGGCTTTGCCGCGTCGTTCGCGGATGAGGTTGCCGAAGGCATCGTAGTCGTAATGGCGGTCGCCCTGGATCAGCAGGCGGTTGCCGGCGACGATGTCGGGGCCGGGGCGGTCTTGCATGAACAGGTTGCCGGCCGGGTCGTGGGCGAAGCGTTCCTGTTCGCCGTAGGAGTGGTCGGCGCGGGTTAGGTGGTTGAGTGGGTCGTAGTGGTAATGGTTTTCGCCTTTGCGGGTGTCGTTGAGCCGGGTGAGGTTGCCGGATTTGTCGTAGTCGTAGTGGCGTTGGTAGAAGTAGTTGTGCTGTTGAGTGACGGCGTGGGTGTGGAGGCGCTGTTGATCGTCGTAGTGATAGTGGCTGAGGAGCAGGCCTTGTTGGCGTTGGTGTTCCTGGCCGCATTTGAACCGGTGTGAGGTGAGGGTTTCACCGTTCAGTTCGACGGTGGCGAGGTGGCCGCCTTTGCTGTGGTTGAAGGCGAGGCGGTTGTTGTCCGGCAGGCGCAGGTTCTTTAATTGGCCGCAGGCGTCGTAGCCGTAGCGCAAGGTGCCCCAGCCTTGGTGTTCGGCGGTGAGGCGGTTTTGTGGGTCGTATTCGTAGGCTAAAAACCAATGGCCGTCGTCGACGCTGAGGAGATTGCCTCGGCGGTCGTAGGCGTAATCGATGATGTTGCCGTCGGGCAGGGTTTTTCGTACGAGTCTCCCGGCGTGATCGCGGTCGTAACGGGTGATTAGCTGACTGCCGTCGTCGCCGTGTTCGGTTTTTTCCTGCAGGTTGCCGTTGAGGTCGTAGGCATAGGCGGTGCGCTGGCCGTCAAAGCCGATTTCCTGCTGGATCAGGCCGTTGTTGTGGTAATCGAGTCGGTAGGTTTCGCTGGCTTCGTTTTCGATTTCGGTCAGCAGTAGCCGGGCGTTGTCGTAGCGGTAGTTGACCTGGGTGCCGTCGGCGTTGATGCGGCGGCTGATCAGGTGCAGGCCGTCAGCGTATTCGTAGCGGGTGACGTGGCCCAGTTCGTCGCGTTCGGAGGTGATTTTGCCGTAAGCGTTTTAGCTGTATTCCCGCGTGGCACCACCGGGCTGAGTCAGTTTCAGCAAACGGCCTGCGGCATCCCACTGATACTGCGTCAGCGCGCCGAGCTCATTCTCTTGGGTGATTTTTCGCCCGAGGTCGTCATAGCGATAGCGTTTGGTCCCGCCGTTTGGCAATTGCTCTTCCAGCAACTGACCACGCGCATTCCACACCAAGCGATGACAGCTGTGATCAGGGTACCAAACGCCAATCAGTTGGCCGTGTTTGTTGTAGGTGTAGTAGGTGCAATTGCCTTCAGGATCGGTCTTGCGCGTTAAGTCGCCCTGATCATTACGCTCATATTTCCAGACCGCTTCACCACGCCGCACCACCCGCACGAAACCGTTGTCGTGCTCGTAGGAAGTCGGTTCGTCATCCCCTGGAAACAACGCAACCAAACGCCCGGCTTCGTCGTACTGATACGCCGTGATCGCACCGAGCGGGTCCTGCTCAACCGTCAGCCGACCTTTGTCGTCGTAGGATTTGAAGTGTTGGGCGCCATCCGGATCGATGCGTTGCACCAAGCGCGCCCGATCATCATGGACATAGACTTCCTGACTGCCATCGGCGTTATGAACGACAACGCTGCCGTCATCGCCCCAGACATACCGCGTGTCCATCTGCGAAAAACTCGCCCAATGCCGGACACACCGCGCCGCCTTGCCAGTCCGTTCCCACTCCCAATAGAAGCTCGCCCCACCGGCCAACCCACGCTCAAGAATGACGTGCTGCTCGTCGTACCGATAAACCTCGCTTTCGCCTACCGCATTGGTCGCCGAAACCAGCCGTCCAAGGTCGTCATAGGCGTAGGAAACAATGTTCTGCTCGGTAGTCCAGACAAAAGGACCGTCGTCCTCGGCGCGTTGAATCTGGTAATCCACCGCCACAATGCGGCCCGACGCATAGCGCAAAAACAACGACCGCCCGACACCGTTATCAACCCGCTCAATGCGCCCCAAAAAGTCCCGGGAAATGCGCAACCGGTTGTCATACGCATCGCTGATCGCCGTCAGTACACCGTCGCGGAAGTGGTAGAACCGTGACGCCTGGGCCAGCACCAACTCATCCGGCAAAGAACCCAAATAAATCGCCGCTTCGGCAAGGCTATTGGTAATCGCCGGCCGAGCAATAGTCGGCAAGGGCAGGATGGTCGACCGGTTCTCATGATCGACCCACACCACCGAATCACCGGAAACACTCAGCCGATGCGATAAAGAATGACTCCAGCCAAACCCCAACCCGCCATCCACTTCCACGGCACTGGTGCGGTACAACCGTGTCCACTCGAACGGCAAAACCCCGTCCAGCACACCATCGGTCAGCGTCAGCAATTCCTCCCCGGTGACCATCGACACCGGGCAACCATTGGTGACGGTCTTGTCCGAAGCCACCGCCGCATCCCCGGCCGGATTCTTAGCAACAGCAGGCACGTCATCCACATGCTCTGTCTGCTTCAGCACCGCGTTCTGCCGCGCCTTCCAGCGCATCTGCAGCGTGCCTTGCTTCAGCCCGCCAACCACCCCGCGCACCGCGACCGCCTTGTAGCGATCCACTGCCTGCATGAACTGCGTCAGTATCCCTAAAAGACCCTTAACAAAGCCCACCGCAGCCTCAAGAGTCCGCGCGCCATACTTGACCAGCCGCAAACTCAAATACGCCACACCCGCCGCTGGCAAGGCGATGGTCAGCACCGCGCCAATTACCAGATCAATCAGCACCGACACAAAAAAACCGGCGGCCACCTCGGCGATCTCACTGGGCGGCAACGCGTCCAACCAGATCATCGCCGTGCGCACCATCAGGAACAGCGCCGCTTCATCACTGGCCAGCAACATCGCCTGTTCCATGACCTTGGGCGTATCAATCGCTATCCGCGCCAACTGGGCGGCCTGATCACCCAATTGCTCGACGAATTTCAACGGGTCTTCAAGAATCGCCTGCACCAGCTTGATGCTGTCCCACACATCGCGAATCGCGGCCCAACTGCCTGCCAGCACGCCGCTGCCAATCGCACTCGCGGTGGACTGCTCCCAATGCGGTTTGAAACCTGCCCATTGCTTGCGCAGCCACTGCTCAAGGTCTGAAGTCAGCCCGGTGTAGGAGGCGAACAGCGCGTCCACCTGCTCCTCGGAAACTGAACCCTGCACCCGCACCTGATAGCGTCCGCCCGCCGCGCAGTAGTGCGAGCCTTTGCCCTGTTCATCCAGCATGATCAGGGTGGAACTGCCGTCATCCAGTCCGATCACCTCAGCCGGGATATTGCCGATCGGCACGTCATATACCGACTCGAACAGGCTCTCGATCTTCAGCTCGCCGCCCACCGGGCACTGGGCCACGGTGGCAAATTCAGAGTCGGAAATACTCACGGAACGCTGCGAATCTCCCACCCGCAACACCCGGTCCATCCCAGCAATGACGGCATGTCCATCGCATGGCTCACTGAATCCAGCGCACGGGAATACCAGGCGTTCATCTGCTGGCGATAAACCTTCAGGCTCTGATGAAAGCCATTGAGCTCAAATTCGATAAGGGCAATGTGGGCAACGTGGGTCATCCGTGACGTCTCGACGAGGGGCAAGGCGTCGGAGCATGCCGCAGCGAAAAGCTACTGGATGAACGGTTGGGAAAATCAGAATGGGCTTACGAAAGGGCTGCAAAAGTAAGCGCCAACTCTCGCTGAAGAGCTACTTCAAATAGCGACCATACTGATTGACGAGCATTTGCCCCGATATTCTGATCCGCCAGGCCGAACAGGGGGGCGTGTACCAAGGTAAATGAGCGCCTCGCTCAGGATTTACGTGCAGCCTTCCCCAAAATGAAAGGGGTTTCGCCACGTAATCTCAAGTACATGCGTGCTTTTGCGCAGGCCTGGCCTTATGCGGAATTTGTGCAAGAGGTGCTTGCACAGTTGCCCTGGTATGAGCGAGAACTGGCAAAATAACGACGAAAGCCTGCTTCTAAGGGCAGGCTTGTCGTACGGCTTTGCTTACTTACTTCTGATGAGCCGTCAGCGCGGCATACCCATTCATCAGGTTGCGATAGTTAGGAATCCGCTGCGACAGCAAATTCCCCAGCCCTTCAATATCGTTGCGCCAGTCGCGATGCAGCTCACACGCCACCGAAAACCAGTTCATCAGCTGCGCACCCGCTTGCGTCATCCGGCTCCACGCCGCCTGCTGCACCGTGGTATTGAACGTGCCCGATGCATCGGTCACCACAAACACCTCAAACCCTTCCGCCAGTGCCGACAAGGTCGGGAACGCGACGCACACATCCGTGACCACACCGGCAATGATGATCTGCTTGCGGCCGGTGGCCTTGATTGCCTTGACGAAGTCTTCGTTGTCCCACGCATTGATCTGGCCAGGGCGGGCGATGTACGGCGCGTCTGGGAACATCTCTTTGAGCTCTGGAACCAGCGGGCCGTTGGGGCCTTGTTCGAAGCTGGTGGTGAGGATGGTCGGCAAGTTGAAGAACTTGGCCAGGTCGGCCAGGGCCAGCACATTGTTCTTGAACTCGTTGGGCGAGAAGTCCTGCACCAGGGAAATCAGGCCGGTTTGGTGGTCGACCAGCAAGACTACGGCGTCGTCTTTGTTGAGGCGGTTGTAGGTTGCAGTGCTCATGGTTGAATCCTTTTTTGTTTAGGTTGGTTGGGCGTTGCGTTCAACATGGGCACAGATTAATGGGTGGACGCTGGGTGATAAATCGGCTGAAAGGCGTCTTACTGTCAACTTAAAAGGGACGATTGGATTTGGCGGTTTGTGCAGCAGCCTGTTGCACAACTCTAGGTAGCGAGTGATTTGCTGTCTGGTTTGGGCCCTGATCTTGAGTGGCCAGCAGGGCCTCTCCCTTTCATTTGCAGGACGTTTCCGAGAGAATCTCAACCGCATTGCGCCAGTGGGGTTGGGTGACTAGGCTGCGGATTGTCACTGCACATTCAGTGATCGGGTTTAGTCGCCCGGATTCGATTGGCGCATAAGCAACTCATGAGTCAGGCACCCCTTCGCCTGCATCTTATGGTGGCTGTGCGCAGGGCACCTTCGGGTGCGCCGGGTTTCCAATCGACCGGTCGACTAACCTGCGTACAGCTGCCGCCTTTTGTTTAGTCGCGTGAAGTGGCAGCTCCAAATTATCGATTGGAGGTTTGCTATGGATAACGTTTTTTCAAATTCGCCGTCATCGGCTGTGACCAAGCCGTTTGCTGTCAATGAGGAACTGAGCTTCGAGGATGCTTGGGTGCGTGTGGCGGAGCTGCCTGCAGTGTGCGGTGGCGACGTCGCAGATGCTCGGGGAGCCGCTGGGTGCGCCGCAGAGGGCGGTAATGCACTTGGTGGAGATGGCGAAGATGGTGGCGGATCGGGCTGTGGAGTGTATGCAGCCTAGCTAACACCCTCAGACGCGGGAAGGGCTACAAGCAGCCCGCTTTTGGTCATTCAATTGTCCAACAGCTTTTGGAAATTGAATTGGATTTTTTACAGGTATTAAAAAGCCGGCTTGTGGCCGGCTTCTCGGGGACTGGTTCAGTCTATTTTTGGTAAACCTCACCAGCCTTCAAATCGCTCAGCCCACATCACGTCAGGCTGAAATAGTAGGGGCATCCGCGGGAACTCCTCCGCATCGCCGAGCAGGGTGAATAGCTTCAAGCCACCCCCTGCCAAATGTGCGGCGCATAATACCCACATCCATCTCAGTTGCCCACCTCCGGATCCGATTTAGAGCCTTCCCAGCCCAACAGGTGATCATCCAGCGGCACCGGTGGCCTGCGGTTGTTCAGCGTGGACCACCAGAACACCCAGCCCAGAATCTGGAAGTTCTGCTCAAAGCGTTGTTCGTACGTAAGGTATTCATCCGGATGTTCGCCAGCATTGTGGCTACGCATACGCAAGCCACCTCCGGGTCGGTTGTAGAGGTATTTGATGCGCAGCATGCCGTCGTGTTCTACGGCGTAGATTTCGCCGTCGATGATTTGGGTGCGGCCTCGGTCCACGGCGAGGGTGGCGCCTTGTTGGATGATGTCGATCATGCTGTTGTCGACCATGTAGGCGCCCAGGGCGCGGTCGGGGTTTACGTTGAGGGTTTCGAAGGTGTGCAGGGAGATGCGGATGCGTTCGGTTGAGGTGAATGAGGGGTGGAGGTCGATCTCCACGTCAATTTTTTCTGGAGAACAGGCGGGGCCTGTGAGGTATTTGCCGCTTCCTTCGCGCAGTGTGGGCAGTCCTTTTCGGGTGTCCGGGCCTTCCAGCAGGAAGTTGGCCGGTGGGTGTTTGGGGCCTTCGCCGGTGCGCAGCCAACGGCTGGAGACGCAGAGCAATTCTGCGATCTCGTTGAGTCGGCCCATGGGTACACCGCGCTTGAACCAGTTGTTCACGTGTTGAGGCGTGACACCACGGTTCTTGGCGAAGTCGGAGGCGGAAAGATGAACTTCCCGCAGTAACGCTTTTAAACGATCACCTGATGTATTCATAAACGCAGAGTTTACTGGCGGGATTTACAGATCAAATAAACCATGCGTTGAGTTGCGCGTGTAGGCTTTTGCTTAGTTGTAGCTTGATACTTCAGATTCACGTGCTAGTTAAACGGTGTTTATAAAGTATTGAACTAGGTGTTTAAATTTTCCCACAAAAAAGCCCCGAATGATCGGGGCTTTTTCAATTGCGAGTGCAATGAGGAGCGGGTATCAGCCTTTGTAGGCGGCGACCGACTTCATGATCTCGGCGCGGGCGGCTTCTGCGTCGCCCCAACCGTCGATCTTCACCCATTTGCCTTTTTCGAGGTCTTTGTAGTTCTCGAAGAAGTGCTTGATCTGTTCCAGCAGCAGGGGCGGCAGGTCAGTGTATTCCTTCACGTCCACGTACAACTGGGACAGCTTGTCGTGGGGGACCGCGATAACCTTGGCGTCGCCGCCGCCGTCGTCTGTCATGTGCAGGATGCCGACCGGGCGGGCGCGGATGACCGAGCCTGGGGTGACGGGGTAAGGGGTTACCACCAGCACGTCGAGGGGGTCGCCGTCGTCAGCCAGGGTGTTGGGGATAAAACCGTAGTTGGCCGGGTAGAACATAGGGGTCGCCATGAAACGGTCAACGAACAGGCAGTCGCTGTCTTTGTCGATTTCGTATTTGATCGGCGCGTGGTTGGCCGGAATCTCGATGGCGACGTAGATGTCGTTCGGCAGGTCTTTGCCAGCCGGAATCTTGCTGTAGCTCATTGGGCGTTGCCCCCGTTAGTTGGCCATATGACATGGCCGGATTGGCCTAAAAGTGGCGGCGATTATAGGCATATTCTGACGCCGATGCCATGCGCCAGACGTCGTACGGTCATTCGCCTTGTGGCTGATAGCGCGGGTCGCTGGCTTGCAGTTGGGCGAGGCGGGCCAGTGGATCCTGGCGATAAAAGCGGCTGAGTTGGGCGTACACCTGTGGATAACTGTTGGCCAGCAGATCTGGGGCGCTGAAAAAATATTCGGTGGTAACGGCGAAGAATTCCGCCGGGTTTTGCGCGGCGTAGGGGTCGATCTCGGTGTCGGCGTGCGGGTTGGCGTCCAGTTGGCGATTGAGGTCGTCGTAGGCGCTTTGCATCACGCTGGCCCATTCCTGCACGCGCATGTCGTTGTGCAGCGGTGGCAGGCCGTTGGCGTCGCCGTTGAGCATGTCGAGCTTGTGCGCCAGTTCGTGGATGACCAGGTTGTAGCCTTCCCAGTTGCCACTGGCCAGTACGCCGGGCCAGGCCAGGATTACCGGGCCCTGTTGCCAGGCTTCGCCGCTGTGTTCGCCGTCCCATTCGTGTTCGATACCGCTGCTGTCGCGATGCCGCTGGGGGCTGACGAAGTCGTCGGGGTACAGCACGATTTCGTGGAAGCCCTGGTACCAGTCAAGGTCGCCCAGATGCATCAGCGGCAGTTGCGCCTGGGCGGCGAGCAGCAGGCGTTGTTCCTGGTGCAGTTCGACGCCGGGCAGGGCGGTGAGGTGTTTGTCGGCGAGGAACAGCACGCAGGCTTCGCGCAGCCATTGGTCCTGCTCGGGGCTGATGCCGTCGAGAAAAGTCAGGTGCTGGCGCACCCGCTGCCACGTGTCATCGGCAATCGGGTGCTTGGCCAGCAAGCGCTGGCGACGCCAGGCGCTGAGGGACCACATCGCAGGTTACTGCTGCTTGGCTTCGGAGGACGCACGGCCGAAGCGGCTGCGGAACACGCCAATGATCATCGGCACCAGCGACAGCAGGATGATGAACACCACCAGCAGCGACAGGTTTTTCTTGATGAACGGCACGTTGCCGAAGAAGTAGCCCAAGGTCACCAGGCCACCGACCCAGAGGACGGTGCCGAGCACGCTGAAACCGAAGAAGCGCGGGTAGGGCATTTTCGCGATGCCGGCTACGAACGGCGCAAAAGTGCGCAGGATCGGCAGGAAGCGCGCCAGGGTCACGGTTTTGCCGCCGTGCTTGTCGTAGAACTCGTGGGTTTTTTGCAGGTAGTCGCGGCGGAAGATCTTCGAGTTCGGGTTGTTGAACAAGCGTTCGCCCACCGTTCGCCCGATCACGTAGTTGGTGCTGTCGCCGAGGATAGCCGCGAGCATCAACAGGCCGCCGAGCAGGACCGGGTCCATGCCGCCACCTGCCGCCACGGCGCCGGCGATAAACAGCAATGAATCACCCGGCAGGAACGGCATGACCACCAGGCCGGTTTCGCAAAAAATGACCAGGAACAGAATGGCGTAGATCCACGGACCGTAATTGGTTACCAGCAGGTCGAGGTAGACATCGAGATGCAGGATAAGGTCGAGCGGGTTGAAATCCATGGATGGCACCTGTGTGAATGGCCCGGCTCAGCAGGCCTTGTGCGGAAGCTCGGGTAATAAGGCTACAAGTGTATGCCGCATTTCTTACAACCCTGAAAGGTCCGCATTATACGGATTGAGAGGTGAAAAGCGTGTTGGTTTTGTAGCGGGGGATGTCTCGGTTCTCTTGGCACACGCGGTTTAAATGTGGGAGCGGGCTTGCTCGCGAAAGCGGTGCTTCAGTCAGACAATTTATAACTGACCCACCGCTTTCGCGAGCAAGCCCGCTCCCACAGGGGGAGTTGTGGTGTATGGGCTAGTGCGGTCAGTCTTCGCTGATGGGCAACGTGTAATTCTTGAATTCGGTGTCCTCGCGAAACCCGATCGACTCATACGTCTTCTGCGCCACTTCGTTATCGCTGCTGGTCGACACCCGCAGCCGCACCGCGTGGGTCTCCTTGGCCATCTTCTTGGCCGTGCGCATCAGGTTGTCCGCTACCAACTGGCGTCGCGCATCTTCGGCGACATAGATGTCGTTAAGAATCCACACACGCTTGAGCGACAACGACGAAAAGCTCGGATACAACTGGCAAAACCCCAGCAGCCGTTTGTCGTCATCATCCGCCAGCGCCAGGTAGATCACCGATTCCTTGCGGCGCAGGCGTTTTTCCAGAAAGGCCCGCGACGAATCCGGGAAGGGAAGGGCCCCGTAGAACTCGCGGTATTTGACGAACAACGGGGTCAGCAGGTCCAAGTGTTCCAGGGTCGCTTGAGTAATCCGCATGCCAGGCCTCAACTTCCAAATGGGTATGACCACACGCGCGGCCGTGACTCGATGCTGCCTAATGGCGTGAAAAAGCGCAATCGTGCAGCGATCAGTCCTGCGGCGGGCTGAGCAGGAAGTTACCTTTCATCAGGTCCGGATCATCCGATTCGATAGTCTGTACCTGCGCCTCGTCTTTGAGATTAACCCCCGACAATTGCCGGCGACACGCCTCTCGCATCAAGTACAGCAGGCGATGGGCTGCCATGCCGTAGCTAAGGCCTTCCAGGCGCACGTTGGAGATGCAATTGCGATAGGCGTCGGTGAGACCGACCTTGGGGTTATAGGTGAAATACAGCCCCAGGCTGTCCGGCGAGCTGAGGCCAGGCCGTTCGCCGATCAGGATCACCACCATTTTGGCGCCGAGCAATTGCCCGATTTCATCCGCCACCGCTACGCGGCCCTGCTCTACCAGGATCACCGGCGACAGGGACCAGCCCTCGGCGTCGGTGTGTTCCTCCAGGCGCGTCAGAAATGGCAAGGTATGTTTATGCACGGCCAGCGCCGATAAACCATCGGCCACCACCACCGCCAGGTCTACGCCGCCGGGATTGGCGCAGGCGTGATCACGCAAGGCCTGGGCCGACTCATCACTGAGCCGCCGCCCCAGATCCGGGCGTTGCAGGTAGCTGTGCCGATCGGCGGCGGCACTGTGCAGCAGCAGGCTGTCACGGCCGCGTTCGGCCAATTGGCGGCTGAGGCCGGCATGGTCAAACGGCAAATGCACTGCGTCGCGCGCCTGGGCGTGGGCGAATTGGAAATCCAGCTGCGCGCTGGTGGGAAGGCTGGTGCCGGTGCGGCCCAGCGCAATGCGCGCCGGGGTGAGGCGGCGCAGTTCCAGCCATGGGTTGTCAGGCAGGTCGAGTTGCACGGGCGGCTCCTTCATCCCAGTTGCGCCAAGGCGTGGCGGAACGCCGGCGGCAGGCTGTTGCCGAAGCGCACCTTGCCGTCGGCTTGCGTGAAGATGCCCATCTTCGCCAGCCACTGTTCAAACTCCGGCGCGGGTTTCAAGCCCAATGTCTGGCGGGCGTACAAGGCGTCGTGGAACGAGGTGGTCTGGTAGTTGAGCATGATGTCGTCGGAACCGGGGATGCCCATGATGAAGTTGATCCCGGCCACGCTCAGCAGGGTCAGCAGCGTGTCCATGTCGTCCTGGTCGGCTTCGGCGTGGTTGGTGTAGCAGATGTCGCAACCCATGGGCACGCCGAGTAACTTGCCGCAGAAGTGGTCTTCCAGGCCCGCGCGGATGATCTGCTTGCCGTTGTACAGGTACTCGGGGCCGATAAAACCCACCACGGTGTTCACCAGAAACGGCTTGAAGTGCCGCGCCACCGCATAGGCGCGGGTTTCGCAGGTTTGCTGGTCGACGCCAAAGTGCGCATTGGCCGACAAGGCGCTGCCCTGGCCGGTTTCGAAATACATCAGGTTCTGGCCGAGCGTGCCGCGATTGAGGCTCAAACCCGCTTCGTAGCCTTCCTGCAGCAGGCTCAGGCTGATGCCGAAACTGGCGTTGGCCGCTTCGGTGCCGGCAATCGACTGGAACACCAGGTCCAGCGGCACGCCACGGTTGATCGCCTCAATGGAGGTAGTGACGTGGGTCAGCACGCAGGCCTGGGTCGGGATCTCATAGCGCTGGATGATTGCGTCGAGCATCTCCAGCATGGCGCAGATCGAGGCGGTGCTGTCGGTGGCCGGGTTGATGCCGATCATGGCATCGCCGTTGCCATACAGCAGGCCGTCGAGGATGCTCGCGGCGATGCCCGCCGGTTCGTCCGTGGGATGGTTGGGTTGCAGTCGTGTGGATAAACGCCCGCGCAGGCCCATCGTGCCGCGAAATTGCGTGACCACGCGGATCTTCTGCGCCACCAGGACCAGGTCCTGCACGCGCATGATCTTGGACACGGCGGCGGCCATTTCCGGTGTCAGCCCCGGCGCCAAGGCGCGCAGGGATTGTTCATCGGCGGCGTCGCTGAGCAGCCAGTCACGCAGGCCGCCGACGGTCAGGTGGCTGACGGTGGTAAACGCCCGTTTATCGTGGGTGTCGATGATCAGTCGGGTGACTTCGTCGCGTTCATACGGGATCAGCACTTCCTGCAGAAAGTGTTTGAGCGGGATGTTCGCCAGCGCCATCTGCGCCGCCACCCGCTCACCATCGTTCTGCGCCGCGACACCGGCGAGAAAGTCCCCGGAGCGTGCAGGGCTGGCCTTGGCCATCACGTCCTTGAGGCTGTCGAAGCGGTAGGTCTGTGCGCCCACCGCGTGGGAAAAGCTTGCCATACAGTGTCTCCTTGACGACGCGAGCAACTGCCCGCGTCGAGGTTTACGGCATTCAGTGCAGGGCGGCCTCTGCGGCCTGGATCGCCGCGAATTCCTCTTCGGGCGTGCCCGCTACCAAGTGATGCCGGCTGTAGAAAGCAAAGTAAGCAATTAATACTCCATAGATGATCGCGGCGCCAATCACCACCCGCGGATCCACCAGAAAGCCCGCCACTACGGCCACGCAGGCCAGTACCAGCGCGACGCCCGAAGTGAAGATGCCGCCCGGCGTGCGGTAGGGGCGATCCATTTTGGGGCGGCGGATGCGCAGGGTGATGTGCGCGGCCATCATCAATACATAGGAAATGGTCGCGCCGAACACCGCCACCAGGATCAGCAAATCACCCTGGCCGGTCAGCGACAGGCCAAAACCGATGATGCCGGGGATGACCAAGGCCAGTACCGGCGCCTTGCTTTTGTTGGTCTGGGACAGCTTGCGCGGCAGATAGCCGGCACGGGACAGCGCGAAGATCTGCCGCGAATAGGCGTAGATGATCGAGAAGAAGCTGGCGATCAGCCCGGCCAGGCCGACCAGGTTGACGAAGCTGCCCATCCAGGTCGAACCGCCGTAGGCCAGGGCCAGCGCTTCCACCAGTGGGTTGCCGGATTTGACCAGTGCATACGTGCCGGCGCCGCCCGGAGCGATGACGAGGATCAGCAGGGCAAAGCTGGTCAGCACCACAATGGCGCCGATCAAGCCGCGCGGCAGGTCGCGTTTCGGGTTCTTGGTTTCTTCAGCCGCCAGGGGCACGCCCTCTACCGCGAGGAAAAACCAGATGGCATAGGGAATCGCCGCCCACACCCCCACATACCCGAACGGCAGGAAGCTGCTGGCGCCCTTGGCTTCGCTCACCGGAATATCCAGCAGGTTGGCGACGTTGAAGTGCGGCACCATCGCCACCAGGAATACGCCCAGGGCAATCGCGGCCACGGCGGTGATCACAAACATCAGCTTCAAGGCCTCGCCGACGCCGAAAATGTGGATGCCGATAAAGATGATGTAGAACGCCAGGTAAATCATCCAGCCGCCGATACCGAACAGCGACTCGCAATAGGCGCCAATAAACACTGCGATGGCGGCGGGGGCGATGGCGTATTCGATCAGGATGGCGGTGCCGGTGAGGAACCCGCCCCAAGGGCCAAAGGCGCTGCGGGCAAAGCCGTAGCCACCGCCGGCGGTGGGGATCATGGAAGACAGCTCGGCCAGGGAAAAACACATGCACAGGTACATGGTGGCCATCAGTAATGTGGCGAGGAACATCCCGCCCCAGCCGCCTTGGGCCAGGCCGAAGTTCCAGCCGGCGTAGTCGCCGGAAATCACGTAGGCAACACCCAGGCCAACCAGCAGCACCCAGCCGGCGGCGCCTTTTTTCAATTCGCGTTGTTGGAAGTATTGGGAATCGACTTTTTCGAAGTCGACGGAGGACCCAGTGGGTTCGCTAGGCATGGGGAAGTACCTTTCGTTGTTATTGTTTTTAACTCGGCCTCTGTGTGCCGAATGAAGTTTCCAAGTACTTGTGAAGAACTAAATGTGGGAGCGGGCTTGCTCGCGAAAGCGGTAGATCAGTTAATAAATCGGCGACTGTTACACCGCTTTCGCGAGCAAGCCTGCTCCCACATTTTTAATTGCATTTCAAATGTGGGACGGGAGGTTGGTTAGAAAAAGCCCAACGGATTAATGTCGTAACTCACCAGCAGGTTCTTGGTCTGCTGGTAATGATCCAACATCATCTTGTGCGTCTCACGGCCCACGCCAGACTTCTTGTAACCGCCGAACGCGGCATGCGCCGGGTACAGGTGGTAGCAGTTGGTCCACACGCGGCCCGCCTTGATCGCCCGGCCCATGCGGTAGGCGCGGTTGATGTCGCGGGTCCACACGCCGGCGCCCAGGCCGAACTCGGTGTCGTTGGCAATCGCCAGGGCTTCGGCTTCGTCCTTGAATGTGGTGATACTCACCACCGGGCCGAAGATTTCTTCCTGGAATACGCGCATTTCGTTGGTGCCCTTGAGCAGGGTCGGCTGGATGTAATAGCCGCCGGCCATATCGCCGCTGAGTTGCTCGACCTTACCGCCGGTGAGCAGTTGCGCGCCTTCGCCCTTGGCGATTTCCAGGTAGGACAGGATCTTGTCGAACTGCTGCTCGGACGCCTGGGCGCCGACCATGGTGTCGGTGTCCAGCGGGTCGCCGCGTTTGATCTGCTCGATTTTCTTCATGACTACTTTCATGAAGTCGTCGTAGATCGACTCTTCCACCAGCGCGCGGGAAGGGCAGGTGCACACTTCGCCCTGGTTGAAGAACGCCAGCACCAGTCCTTCAGCGGCCTTTTCGATAAACGAAGGTTCGGCTTTCATGATGTCGGCGAAGAAGATGTTCGGCGACTTGCCGCCCAGCTCAACGGTGGACGGAATAATATTCTCGGCCGCCGCGTGCATGATGTGCGAGCCCACCGGGGTCGAGCCGGTGAACGCGATCTTGGCGATGCGTTTGCTGGTGGCCAGCGCTTCGCCAGCTTCCTTGCCGAAACCGTGCACCACGTTGAGCACGCCTGGTGGCAGCAGGTCACCGATCAACTCCATCAGCACGTTGATGCCCAGCGGGGTTTGCTCGGCCGGCTTGAGCACCACGCAGTTGCCGGCGGCCAGGGCCGGGGCGAGTTTCCATGCGGCCATCAGCAGCGGGAAGTTCCACGGGATGATCTGGCCAACCACGCCCAGCGGTTCATGGAAGTGGTAAGACGCGGTGTGTTCGTTGATCTCGGCGCTGGTGCCTTCCTGGGCGCGGATGCAGCCTGCGAAGTAGCGGAAGTGGTCGGCGGCCAACGGGATGTCGGCGTTGAGGGTTTCGCGCACAGCCTTTCCGTTGTCCCAGGTTTCGGTGATGGCCAGCAGTTCGAGGTTCTGTTCGATGCGGTCGGCGATTTTCAGCAGCACTAGCGAGCGGTCCTGGGCCGAGGTCTTGCCCCAGGCGTCGGCGGCGGCATGGGCCGCGTCGAGGGCCTTGTCGATGTCTTTGGCGGTAGAGCGCGGGAATTCAGCGATTGGCTTGCCGTTGACCGGCGAAGTGTTGGTGAAATAGTTGCCATCGACCGGCGCAACGAATTCGCCGCCGATGAAGTTGCCGTACTTGGCCTTGAACGAAACGATGGCGCCTTCAGTGCCGGGGTGTGCGTAACGCATGGTGGGTATCTCCTGGCTTTTATGTTTATTGGGAGCGCAGCGCAAAGCGCTTGATAAAGCGTAGAGCAAAGGTTGGGCCACTGCGTCGAGCGCTCGGTAAATCAAGGGGTTGGGGTTTGTTGCAAGGCGTTGCTGTAGCACGCCTGACACAGTGCGGGTGACAGTGTGTGCCATAAACGGTACAGCCCATGACCGGCGAGTCGCTCCGGGTTGCAATGGTCAGGTGCGTGGGGGATGCTGGCCGTTCTCACGCAGGGAGAATAATAAGAACATGCACAACGATCAGTTCAGTCGCCATGCCCAGCAAGTCTTGACCGTCACCCGAGGTCAGAACCCGTCCCAGGGCCCGGCCAGTGACCCGTCCATCGCGCGCTCCTGGCGGCGTTGCCTGCAGGATTATCACCTTGATCCGGCACTGAGCATCGCCCCTACCGTGCTCGAACATGGCCGCCTGCTGGAAAGCCGCGAGCGTTTGCAGCAGGTGCTGCAGATTGCCGGCAATGAGATGAACAGCCTGCATCAGCAACTTTCGGGCGCCGGTCACGCGGTGCTGCTGACGGACGCGCGCGGGGTGATCCTCAATTGTGTGACGGCGCCCTCCGAGCGCAGGATTTTCGAGCGCGCCGGGTTGTGGCTCGGTGCTGACTGGAGCGAAGCCTGTGAGGGCACCAACGGCATTGGCACCTGCCTGGTGGAGCGCCAGTCCGTGACCATTCACCGCGATGAGCACTTCCGCGGCCGCCATACCGGGTTGACCTGCTCGGCGAGCCCGGTGTTCGATCCCCATGGTCAATTGCTGGCAGTGCTCGACGTGTCCTCGGCGCGCGAAGCGGTGTCGCGCCAGAGCCAGTTCCACACCATGGCGCTGGTGAACCTGTCGGCGAAGATGATCGAAAGTTGCTACTTTTTGCGTCATTTTGAGCAGCACTGGCTGTTGCGCTTTCACCTGCAGGCCGAATCGGTGGGCCTGTTCAGCGAAGGCCTGCTGGCGTTTGATGGCGAAGGACGCATCTGCGCGGTGAACCAGAGCGCGCTGAACCTGCTGGGGCAGGTCCGGAGCGGCCTGATCGGGCAGTCGGTGGAGGCGTTTTTCGACAGTTCCCTCGACCAGTTGCTCGGCCGCGCCAGCGCCCAGGCCTCCGCGAGTTGGCCGTTGCGCACCCGTGACGGCCGGCCGCTATTCGCGGCCTTGCGTGGGCAGCCGCGCAGCGTGGCGGTGTCTCTGGCCAAGGGGGTTGGCGCGCCGGCGCGCCTGCCTGGCATCTGCCTGGGCGATCCCGCGCTGCAGGTCGATTTTCGACGGGCGCTCAAAGTGTTCGAGCGTGATGTGCCGCTGCTGATCAATGGCGAAACCGGTTGTGGCAAGGAGGCCTTCGCCAAGGCAGTGCATCAAGCCAGTTCGCGCGCCGACAATGCCTTCGTGGCCCTCAACTGCGCCGCCATTCCCGAAAACCTGATTGAAAGTGAACTGTTCGGTTATCGCGGCGGCAGTTTTACCGGCGCGCTCAAAGAAGGCATGCGCGGCAAGTTACAGCAGGCGCATGGCGGTACGTTGTTTCTGGATGAAATCGGTGACATGCCCTTTGCCTTGCAAACCCGTCTGTTAAGGGTGCTGGAAGATCGCCTGGTGGTACCCATCGGCGGCGCGCCGCAGGCGGTGGATGTCAGAATCATCAGCGCCACTCACCGTCTTTTGCTGGAGCGCGTTCAGGCCGGCAGCTTCCGTGAAGATTTGTACTACCGGCTCAATGGGTTGGAGGTGCAACTGCCTGCGCTGCGCGAGCGCACAGATAAAGCGCAATTGCTGGAATTTTTACTGGATCAAGAGGCCACAGGGCAGGCCGTCACATTGGAGGCCGCAGCGCGGGAGGCCCTGCTCGCGTATGCGTGGCCGGGCAATGTGCGGCAATTACGCATGGTGTTGCGCACATTGGTCGCGTTGACGGAAGACGGCCGCATTGCAGTCAGCGATTTACCTGCGAATGTGCGTACACCCGTCATCCCCGTGAGTACCTCGCCCCTGGACGAGGCTGAGCGTAAAACGTTGCTGAACGCTCTGGAAGAGCAGCGCTGGCACATGACCCGGACCGCTGAGCAACTGGGGGTCAGCCGCAATACGCTGTACCGCAAGTTGCGCAAGCATAATATTGTGATGGAAGGGCGCAGTCATTAAGTTTAAAGGCAGGAATATAGTTAACAGGTTAAATACGCTTGATAGGGTGGGGCTATTGAGCTGTTAGTTATTTTCAATCGATAAAGTATGGGTGGACGCTGGTGGGCGTGGAACTACATATTCGATGAGGGCCACGTAAGTAATAGAGAGCATGGAGGGCGTCTCAATCGTGTATTAAAACTATTGTCCAGGTTCTAAGTTATGCCCAAAATTACCAGTTTCAAGCCTTACAGTGCGCCCCTTAATGTGGGTGGTAATAATAAGCCCGTTCCCAAGCCCCTTAATAATCACCACTACGCCACCTCTCATAATGTGGGTGGCAGTGGACCTCATCAGGCACCGCAAAAACCGGTGAAAGGCCAAAAACCAATTTCGCAGGGGCAATCCACCTCGGTAAGTGCCAATGGAGGTTCATCGAGTCCTGCGCAGCCCGAACTTTATAATAAGCACGGGCGCCGGATAGATGCGCAAGGAAACCATGTTGATAAAACTGGCGCACGCGTTAATAAAGAAGGCTATCGTATTGACGACAGTGGAAGGCTGTTGAATAAGGACGGGAAGGTGGCAAGGTCCAAGCAATCTGCCGCGCTGGGAGATAATGAACCTCACAAGGATATAGGGGGCACTAAAAAACCGCTCGGAAATACCGCGGACTGGGGGGCCACGCCGGCCCCGGTGAGTTTAAAGACCCCTGAACAAGTGGCCAGGAACTCTAACGATGTTCTTCGATTGGCCGAAAGCGGGGTGATCCAGCCGAAGTCCTCGGCCGCTAGAACGGCACGTGACGCGGCAATCACAGCTCTGGCGGGGGGTGTGGTGGCGATACCGACTAATGCCGCAAGCTCTGCAGCCACCACGTCGACGACGGAAGCGATCAAAGCGAAGTACGTGCCTCAACCACTGGCTTCGACGAGCGCGTCCGCCACTGACTCACCTGAGCAGCAGGTACTTAAAGCTAGAATGGATACCGCTCAAGACCGGATATTTTTGGCTACCAACGAAGCACTGATATTGAGGTTTGGGCACAGCAAGAACGAGTTGGTCCCGGGTGAGGGCTGGTCGAGTGATCCGGTTAAACGCATGACTCAACTCGAAGACATGTTGGATGAAGCAGAGGAGCACACCGGTGTTCTTGCACAACAACATAGGGCGTTTTTTAATCGTTACTTGCCTGAGACTGAGCCAGTAGAGGGCAGCGCAGGCCTACCAGCACGGATAGAAATACTCGAAAAAAGACTTGCTGAAGTACAGACCGCGCAAGAAAAGGTAGTTGGAAATATTAAAAACACTCTTGGGTCTTCTTCTGTAAAAAATTAAGAGCTTCTTTGTTCCAGTCAACGGTCATGTGGGGCGGTCGTTGACTTCCATTATTTTCTACAGTGAAGCTTAGTCAAGGTAGTCTTCTCCGGCCGTTCTGCGCCAACCATGTTTAACATAGTAATAGGGGTGAATCGGTGCCTTATATAAATACTGCGCGCGGCAGTAGGGTGGATGGTGACCAGCCTCCATTACTCCCTGAAACGTCGGCTGCGTCTAAAGCCAAGATATCTCAAACACCCTCGGTTGATCCGGACATGTCCCGGCGCCAAAGTGATGCTGATTTGGCGAAAGCCTATGCTGAGCAACTTTCTTCAAAGGCTGTACGCCTGCACGTTTCTCACGCGTCAACATTGGGGCGCTGGCTTGAAGCCCTTAAGTTGATATTGAACTCTCCAGTGCTCAAGCAAATGGCAGAATTAATGGGTGCGGAGCTGACAGACATTAATGTTGACCCAGTCAAAGGTGAAATAAGCGTCCGTTATCGAGGAACGCGGGATAACAAGACAGTGGCGTTGGCAGATATACCCGGTGGTTCAGACATTTTTGATGCTCTGATCGCCGCCGCTAAAGTGCTGACCCCCAATGGCGTGCTTAGCATTCCTGGCTACTTTAAAGACGACACGGTCGCGATGAATGATGTCCAACGATTCTACGGCGAAACGCCGCACCTGAGGCCGGAACAGCAGGATGAACGAGTGAAAGCGCTTAAACATCATCCGGTTTTCAAAGGTCAAGGTGGTCTTCCAGATGATAGTCACCTCGAGCAGATTTTACGCAGGGTGGGCAACGCTCAAACCTTGCATAACATGCTCATACTCATGAGAGAGCAGATTGAGAAGAATGACGCGAATGTGGATGTTGACGCCATCGTCGTACAAATCGCGCCCCACTCGGATTTGTGGCGTGAGCACTTAAAACAACCCGTTACCATTAGCCTTAAAGCGTTCATCACCCATCATGGATGGAAGGTTCCGCTCACTCGGGATGACCTTATCAACCTTGAGCGCGTACTGTCTGCACCGCCCTTGAACGCGCCGATTGAGGCAGATTTTGGCGGTCTGTTAACCAAAGACGTACCGCTGGACGAGGAAGGTCAAAAAAAGTTAATCGAGGCGGTTAACGTTTGGAAAACGCGTCAATCGCAGGTGCCAACCAAGGGGGCCAGTCTTTTCGACTATCTGTTGCGCTATGTGCCTGTCGAGCTAAGGCAGCAAGTCGGCGATGCCCCCGAAGCCCTTCTCAAGCGCTTGATCAATACGCCTCAGGCTCTGGCCTTGGGCAAGCAACTGCAAGAAGCGATCGGCGCATTGCCTACGCAAAACAGTGCCCGGGAGGCGCTCCTTGCCGCCTTAGGTTTGGAGGCAGACCCTGGCGGTGGGGCGCAACGCAATAATTTGGCCGGCTATGACCTGCGTCAAAAAGACAATTGGGGCCGGTCGCCGGCCGAGATTGTCCGGCGTTTCGAACAACACTTGGAAGCACGTTTTGGCCCGCAAATAGCAAAAATGGTGGCTTATCAGTTGCTGGCCATGTCGGCACCTGAGTTTTTGGTCAAGGATGTTCCGCCTTCAATGGTTTATGGCTCTCAGCAATGGGCTTCGTTCAGCGCGGCAGTAACGCGCATCGAGCAGGCTAGTCCGGGAGGCTCGGCGGGGCGTAACTATGCGCAAATCATGCAAGACGATGTTCTGAGCCCTATCACAGAGCAAGGTCAAAGCGAATTGGAACTCTCGGCTATGAGGGCCGTGATCGACTGGGGTATTGCCAATGGTGTCATTGAGCAAAGCGCCGACGACACCTACAGCCCGCAGGCCATTGACCGCGCAGCTGTGGCCCTGCAAAAGCAGGCTGACGGGGTGCTTGAGGCCGCGCAAACGCTGACGACGCCTATGCCGACTCGCCGGGAGTTAGCGTTGGCTGAATTGAGGCGTGTATACGGCAGCGAGTACGAGCATCTTTTTGAAGACAAAACCCTGCTCGGTGATCTTCCGTCCGGTTCACGCAAGCGGGGAACCTACTCGTTACTGGATATTTACATGTCCGGAGAGCTGGAAAAGCATGACTGGACATCGGCCCGCAACGATTTTTCAACCGCCGTTTTCCGTGCGGGAATCTCCAAGTTACCGGATATAAAGGCAACGTTTGATGAGCAGTTCAGTGCCTATGTCGACAGATTGAAAAAAGCGTCGGGGGGGCTTTTTCAATACCAGGTTTCGCAATTGCCGGTTGAAGATCGGTTGATGATTGAGCGCGGCAAAGTAACCACGTTCAGTCTCGGAATACCGGATCGCAATGCCGGACCGGTTCGCCCCGACCATCCGATGTTCAAGTATGTGAACAGCGACGCGATTATCATCAGGGCCGAACTGGACGGTAAGACCTGTCACTATTTATATTCGCCGTCTCAAGGGAAAATCATCAAGGACGCCGACCCCAGCAGGCCGGGGCTGCAGTTTCCACAGTCGCGGCTATATTTTTCCATGGAACGACCTGGCCGCCCTGGTGAACAGGAAGAGACGGTGACTATTCTTTGGCAGACGCTGGGAACTCCATGGCCCAGTAAAGATAAAGTCGATTTTGCAGCGCTCTCCATTTACCCATCCAAGTCACTGGAGACACCATTGCCTGGGCCCCATTCGATGCCTCGAGCGGATGTTCCGTCGCCGAGGATCAATGAGCTGAGTGAAACAGTCGGGGCTTATTATTGCCGTGGTCTTGAGGACCTGAAAACGGCCGCCAAAGGTGAAACGCCTCAGGAAAGGGATGAGCGGTTTAACAAGGCCGCCGGGCAGTTTTTGCTGAGTTTCATCCCCTTTTATGACGCGATCAAAAACTTTAAGGAAGGCAACGTAGCGATGGGCCTTCTTTATGCAGTTCTTGATGTGATCGGATTCGTTGTGCCTGGTGTAAAAGGCGGAAGTCAGGCGATCAAAGTCGGCTCTAGGGGACTGGGCGCGGCCTTGAGTTTTCTCAAGGGGTTTACCAAGGCCGGTTTGGAGGCTGTCAACCCGCTCGCGGGTATTTTCGATATCGGGCGTGGGGTATTCAGCTTGGGCCGCAAGGGTTTCAAGCAGTTGCGAAGCACTCAGTTTTCCATGGTGGATAAGTTGCGTCACGCCCGTGGTCGCAGTGGAAGTTTTGATATTCCTCATGCCGCAAGGAGCGAGCCTATCGCCGAAGGCATTTACCGACCTGTGCGCGCAAATGCCGAACCTGTCCCCGTAGTGGCGGTGCAACGCAACGGTAAATGGTATGCCTATGATCAAAAGACAATGCTCGCCTACGGCGCGCCACTGAAAGGCTTCACGCCTAATGCTGGGTGGGATTCAGGTCGGCTTATCGCCTCGGCCGCTGCCGATGCGGCGGTCGATGCGGCCATTGATTTTGGCGCAGGCCTGGCGTTTCGGCACCTGCGGCCACGTCAGCTATCGCATCGGTTTGAGCCACCTCAGAATTCCGCGCAGATCGAATCGGAACAACAAAGCGCGGCGAGCCGGCTTGCCTATCAAGCACAGGCCGCTCGGGCAGAGACACTCAGGTTGGAAATCCAGCAGCTGAAGAAAGACCTTGCGGCGCTTCAAGGCTTGGAAGCACAAGGTCCGGACGGCGCACCTGAGGCGGGGAGCGATCTGTTCGATCGCCTGGATAAGATGGAAGAGGTGCTCGATCAACTCGAACAAGAGGCTGCCGAAGGCTCGACAGCCTTTCACGTACCGTTCTACCGCCATATTTCGCCTCCGATTGATCCTGACGGCGAAAACTCACTAAGTGAACGATTAAATGCAATCGAGAAACGGATGGCCGAGGTGAGCATAACGGTTAAAGAGATACAGGCAAAAAAGGCGGCGATGGGGGCGAGCGGCAGGGCTGCGTCGACACACTCGTAGTGTGTACGTTCTGGCGCTTTTTATTCCAGGGCATGCCAGCGCTCCTTGGCGTGATAGCGCGACTTTCATACGCGTCGCGGTGGATTGTTCTGGCGGAACCCCTTATCGGTAGTTGTTCACTCATTAAGCGCAACTACTACGGTGTTTCGAACAACAACAATCACTCGGGTGAACATAATGAACATCAGTCCTTCAGCTGTCTCTTTCGTTTTTCAACAACCTGCGGATTTACAAGAGCGCTCGGCACAGACGGCGCCTGTAGACCCACCTTTGATGCGCGGCAAACGAGGGCTGTTTGGCAAGGGCAAAGGCCTGTCTTTCGGGTTTGGAAACAAACCTCCCGCCAGCATTCCTTCCGCTCCCAAGCCCAAGCCCGGCCCTTCATTCAAGCCAGGCTCAGCGCTGACGCCGTCGGGCAGCACGTTCAAAGATGTCGGGCAGACGGTCATCCACGCCAACAAGGTCAAGGCGAATGACGAGTTGATAATGGCCAACCTGCGCAAGCAGGCGCCGATCAGTGTGGCCGAGGCCACCAAGCGACTGATCGACGCCGAAAGCCTGGTAAAGGCCGGCGTCATTTCAACGGGGCCCACTGCCAGCCGCGTGGCCCGTGATGCCTTTATCAGTGCCGGCATTACCGGGCTGGTGAGTGCGCCGGTCAATGTGGCCGCCTATGCCGGTTCCGTGGCCACGGGCGAGTCAATCAAGGCGAACTATGCACCGGGGGTGTTGCCGCCGCCGTTTTTGCCGGGTGCCGCCGCTCAGTCCAAGCCGACGCCTGCAGACGCGGTAACAGCTTCGGACTCGCTCGGCACGCGTTTGAACGAAGTGGAAAGCACGTTACTGGGCATGGCGTCAGCGGTGATGTTTATGCTCGGCGATACCAGCCGTGTATTCACCAAAAATGAAAGTTGGCCAACGGATGACGCCGGGCGTTTGAATAACCTGGAAAAGTTGCTCAGCACTTCGGAGCAGCACTTCAAGAAAGCCGCGCGGCAGAACGAAATTGTTTTCAAACCCTACAAGCCTGGCGAAAAAATCCCTGACGATGCGAAAGGGCGCCTCGACCTGATTGAGAAGAAGCTTGAACGCATGACGCAGTCGTATGAAAAGCTGCGAATCCTGGGTGCTATCAAGCACAGTGAACGCGAAGAACACACCTCAACTCTCGCCTGAGTACAGCGTTGCCGAGCGACCTGCATCGACGCACTTCGCTCGGCACGCTCACGCATAATAGAGTGCGATTTGCCCCTCCCTGCGCTAACCTGCCTCGATGTTTTACGAGGTCAACTATGCACATTCATATTCTCGGTATTTGCGGCACGTTCATGGGCTCGATGGCGGTTCTGGCCAAAGAACTGGGCCATCACGTCACGGGCTCCGACGCCAATGTCTACCCGCCCATGAGCACGCAACTCGAGGCCCAGGGCATTGAACTGACCCAAGGCTACGACCCGGCGCAATTCGACCCCGTCCCCGACCTGGTGGTGATCGGCAACGCCATGTCCCGTGGCAACCCGGCCGTCGAGTATGTGCTCAATAAAGGCTTGCCCTATGTCAGCGGTCCGCAATGGCTGGCCGACCATGTGTTGCAAGGCCGCTGGGTGCTCGCTGTTGCCGGCACCCACGGCAAGACCACCACCAGCAGCATGTTGGCCTGGGTGCTGGAGCATGCGGGCATGGCTCCGGGTTTCCTAATCGGCGGCGTGCCGCAGAACTTCTCGGTGTCGGCGCGCCTGGGCGATACGCCGTTCTTCGTGATCGAGGCGGATGAGTATGACAGTGCCTTTTTCGACAAGCGTTCCAAGTTCGTCCACTACCGCCCGCGCACGGCGATCCTGAATAACCTGGAATTCGATCACGCTGATATTTTCCCCGATCTGCCAGCAATTGAGCGTCAGTTCCACCACTTGGTGCGCACCATTCCAAGCGAGGGCCTGGTGATCCACCCCACCACTGAGCCCGCCTTGCAGCGCGTGATCGAGATGGGCTGCTGGACCCCGGTGCAAACCACCGGCGTGGGCGGGCAGTGGCAGGTCAACCTGCTCAGCGAGGACGGCTCCCGGTTTGAAGTGCTGTTCGAAGGCCAAGCCCAAGGCATTGTCGAGTGGGACATGACCGGCCAGCACAACGTTGCCAATGCGTTGGTCACGTTGGCTGCCGCACGGCATGTTGGCGTGGTGCCGTCCATGGGCATTGCCGCGCTCAGCGCCTTCAAGAGCGTGAAGCGGCGCATGGAAAAAGTCGCCGACGTGAACGGGATTACCATCTACGACGACTTTGCCCACCACCCGACGGCCATCGCTACTACCTTGGATGGCCTGCGCAAGCGTGTCGGCGATGCGCCCATCATTGCGATTGTCGAGCCGCGTTCCAACTCCATGAAGTTGGGCGCCCACCGCGATGGCTTGCCGGAAAGCGTCAACGATGCCGACCAAGTGGTCTGGTACGCGCCGGCCAACCTCGGCTGGGATCTGCCGGCGATTGCCGCATTGTGCACGGTGCCGTCCACCGTGTGTGATTCCATCGAAGGCATCATCGAGCACGTCAAGCGCTTGGCCACGCCCGGCACGCATGTGGTGGTCATGAGCAACGGCGGCTTCGGCGGCCTGCATGGCAAGCTGGCCGAGGCGCTCAAATGAGCGGCCCGGAACGGGTCACCCTGGCGATGACCGGTGCATCCGGCGCGCCCTATGGTTTGCGCCTGCTCGATTGCCTTGTGCGTGAAGACCGTGAGGTGCACTTCCTGATCTCCAAGGCCGCGCAGTTGGTGATGGCGACCGAGACCGACGTGGCGCTGCCGTCCAAGGTGCAGATGATGCAGGCCTTTCTGACCGAATACACCGGGGCGGCGGCGGGGCAGATCAAGGTGTACGGCAAGGAGGACTGGATGTCGCCAGTAGCCTCCGGTTCCGGTGCGCCGGCGGCGATGGTGGTGGTGCCGTGTTCCACCGGGACCTTGTCGGCAATTGCCATCGGAGCCTGTAACAACTTGATCGAACGCGCGGCGGACGTGACCTTGAAGGAGCGCCGCCAGTTGATCCTGGTGCCCCGTGAAGCGCCGTATTCGAGCATTCACCTTGAGCACATGCTCAAGTTGTCGAACATGGGCGTGACGATCCTGCCGGCCTCGCCTGGGTTTTATCACCAGCCGCAAACCATCGATGACCTGGTGGACTTTGTGGTGGCGCGCATTCTCAACCTGCTGAACATCCCTCAGGACATGCTGCCGCGCTGGGGCGAACACCATTTGAGCGATGATGAATAAGGTCCTGTTGGTGGTGCTGGCGTTGCATTTAACAGGCTGTGCCACTGTGCGCACGCTGGACGCAGCACAGCCAAACGCGCCAGTGGTGTATGCCGGCACGCGCCTGGATTTGTATGCCATGAATGGCGGTTGCTGCGCCAAGGACAGGTTTGGCGCCGAGGCGCCGAGCTATCCGGGTCTTGACCTGCCGGCGAGTGCGTTGCTCGATACCTTGCTGTTGCCACTGTCGGTGTTGACGGTGATTGGGGTGGGCTTCAACGCCACTGGCGGTCTATAGAAGTGTATTGCCTGTGCTGGCTTCATCGCAGGCAAGCCAGCTCCCACATTTGGAGCTGTGTGAACCCGATCAAATGTGGGAGCGGGGCTTGTCCCGCGATGAGCGTAGGTATCTACACATTTTTGTAGTGAGCGGGCTTGTCCCGCGCTGGGTGGCGAAGCCGCCCCAATAAAGACACCGCGCAGTTCAGACAAACCCAATTCGCCTGGTTTGGGGCTGCTTCGCCACCCAGCGCGGGCGGTGCGACGATTCGACAAGCCCGCTCACTACAGGGAGATTTGTCAGCCTTTGAACGTTGTGTAGATACCTATGCCGCGATGAGGCCAGCACAGCCACCTCAAAATCATTTGCCCAGCTTGCGCAACTCATCCGACTCCACCACCCGCACCCCATCCTGCTCTTCCAGCGCCAGGCGCCACATGGCCCGGGCCAGCTCGCACACTTCAATGCCGTGATACTTGCCCGGAATCAATCGTGACAACGGCCCGGCCAGTTGCTCGGCCAAGCGCGGTTCCAGCCGTTCCCCCAGTAACAGCGAAGGCCGTACGATAGTCAGTTGTGGCCAGTACTGGGCCTTGAGCGCCTCTTCCATTTCGCCTTTGACGCGGTTGTAGAAGATCGACGATTTTGGATCCGCGCCGATTGCGCTGATCACGATCAGGTGCCGCGCGCCCATGTCCCGTGCGCGCTTGGCGAAGGCCACGACCAGGTCCAGGTCGACGGCGCGAAAGGCGGCTTCGGAGCCCGCTTGTTTGATGGTGGTGCCCAGGCAGCAGAAGGCGATGTCCACCCGGCCGCTCAGTTGCGGCAGGATCACCGCCGGGTCGCCGACGGGGTTTTCCAGATGCGGGTGTTCGGCCAGCGGTTTGCGACTCGGTGCAAGTACGCGGGTCACGGTGGGTTCGTTGAGCAGGCGATCGAGCAGGTGTTCGCCGGTAAGGCCGGAGGCTCCGGCCAGCAGGATATGCTGAGGCGTCAGGTACATGGTGTTTCCCCCCTCGTTACACGTTACAGCTTAGTTGCCTTTGGCTTCCTTGCTATTCATTGAGACGCTTTCGAGCGCCTTTCGTGCCTGCTGCTTGCGTAATAATTGCCAGTGGGCGATGACGCCCTTGGGGGCCCAGATCTGCGGTTCAGAGGCTTCGAAGTTGTCCGCCTGTTCGCGTTCGGCCACCTGCAGTTGGGCCAGTTTGAAGGCTTGCTGCAAGTCGTCGGTCTGGTTGAAGGCCTGGGCGAAGAGGGCGTCGCCGAAGTAAGTGAAATCGGCTTCCTCCGAGCAGCCGAACGACACGCGATCGGCCCGGGAGGCGGTCATGATCAGGGTGCGCTCATCTTTCAAGGCGGGGATGAAACCGCCGGAGTAGCAGGCCGAAATCACCACGATCTTGTCGCGGTTCTTCAGCGGCGCCAGCACGGCGGCCAGCTCATCGGCGGGCAGGTCGGCCAGTTCCATGCGCGGTTGGTCCAGCACCAATTCGTGTTCGTGGGTGCCGTGGCTGGTCATGTAGATAAACACCAAGTCTTCCGGCCCGGTGCGTTCGGCCAGGGTTTGCACGGCGCGACGCAGGCTTTCGCGGGTGGCCAGCGGACGGTCGGTGATGTGGTCGCGGTGGTTGACCAGGCGAACCTGCCCGCGCGCGCCGAAACGGGTGGCGAGCAGGTTGCTGACGTAATCGGCCTCGCGCAGGAACACGCTTTGCTTGCCGTCGCCGGCCACGGCCAGGGTGTACAGCTCCACGGCAGAGGTGGACGCGGGCACGGCGGTCAGGGCCGCGTCCAGCAGGCGGCCCTGGGCCAGCACGCCGATTTCCAGTGGGTCGGGCAACAAGCTGCCGTCGGCGTCACGCACGCGCATGCCGTTGACCCAGGTGCCGGCCTGTACGGTGCCGTCGGTAAGGACAAGGGTACCTTTGCCCTGGTAGCTGTCGCCGTCGAAGCCGCCGATATAGAAGCTGCCGTCGGTGAGGTTCAGGCGGCCTTCGCCGCTGAAGCGCCAATCGCTGAACTGACCGACATAGTGGCTGCCGTCGATACCAATCAACTCGCCCTTGCCGCTGAGCGCGCCTTCCTTGAACTGGCCGATCCACACGTCGCCGTCGGCGTTTTCATAGCGGCCTTTGCCGTTGAGCTGGTTCTGTTTGAACTGGCCGACATAGATGTCGCCATCGGCGCTGTTGAACGTGCCGTTGCCTTCCAGTTGGCCATCGACGAAATGGCCGCTGAACTGGTTGCCGCTGTCGTCGTTGCGCTGGCCTTCGCCATTGGGTTTGCCGTGGGCGAACTGGCCCTGGTACTGGCTGCCGTCGGCCAGTTCCAGGCGACCGAGGCCGGAGTACTGGTCGTCCTTGAACTCGCCGCGATACGTCATCTTCCCCTCTTTGAGGGTGCCTTCGCCGTTGCGTCGCCCGTTCTTGAACCCGCCGACATACTGGCTGCCCGCGGTGGTCAGGCTGCCCTGGCCATCAAACAGGCCCTGCTTGAACTGGCCCTTGTAGACTTCGCCGTTGCTGCCATGCCACTCGCCCTGGCCGTGCCATTGGCCCTTGTCGAATTGCCCGGCGTACCAACTGCCATTGGGATAGTCCACGCGACCCTGGCCTTGCAGCAAGCCATCGACCACGTCGCCCCGGTAGCGCCCGCCATCAGGCAGGCGCGCATCGGGCGGCAACAGCGATTCGCCGTCTCCGCAAGCGGTGAGCAACAGGGCAAGGGCAAGGGGAGCGAGTGGGCGCATAGCGGGATCCGGATAATTGAGCGCCGAGTATGCCGCAGCTGCGAGTTTCATACATAAATTTACATACGCTGTGGCAAGGTTTATTGCCTCGCCACAGGCACGGCCCTACACGAAGCAGAGGGACAACGACTCGGCGATGTAAGCGGGTTTTTCCTGGCCTTCGATCTCCAGGGTGGCGGTGGCCTTGAACAGCCATTGGCCAGGTTTTTTCTCGGTCACGTCGGTGAGCGTCACGTTCAGGCGCACCTTTGAGTCAACCTTCACCGGCTGGATGAAGCGCACGCTGTCCAGGCCGTAATTGACCGCCATTTTCAGGCCTTCAGGCATGATAAGGATGTCTTCCATCAGCTTGGGCATCAGCGACAGCGACAGGAAACCGTGGGCGATGGTGCTGCCGAACGGCGTCTGCGCGGCCTTGACCGGGTCGACGTGGATGAACTGATGATCGCCGGTGGCTTCGGCGAACAGGTTGATGCGTGCCTGGTCGATGGTGAGCCATTCGGAACGTCCCAGTTCCTTGCCGACGTAATCTTTGAGCTGCGCTACGGGTACAGAGGGCATTGCGTCTCTCCTTGGTTCATCAGTTGTTATGGGTGACAGAGAACCAATGTAGATCATCATGGCCATTGGGGCCGGTCAACCCACCATGCTTTTGGCGAATGCCGATGCATAGGTCGGGCGTGCTTATAATGCGGGCGAGTCTTGAGGGGGAATGACGGATGCTGTTACGTGGCCTGACCTGGCTGGTGCTGTTTCAACTGATCGGCACGGCGATCAATCATTTGCTGTTGCCGGTATTGCCGGGGCCGATCATCGGCCTGCTATTGATGCTGGGCTTTCTGGTCTGGAAGGGCGAAGTCGGCGAGCCCTTGAGCCTGGCGGCCAGCAGCCTGTTGCGTTACCTGCCGTTGCTGCTGGTGCCGCCGGCGGTCGGGGTGATGGTGTACGCCAAGGACATTGCCGCAGACTTCTGGGCCATTGTCGGCGCCCTGGTCCTGTCGCTGGTGATTGCCATGGGCTTTGTCGGTGTGCTGATGCAGCATCTGGTCAAGCGCAAGGAGGGTGATCAATGATCTTCGACTGGCAGGGTGCGTGGACGGCGGTGATTCATCATCCGTTGTTCGGCATTGGCATCACCCTCGGCGCCTATCAACTGGTGCTGGCTGGGTTTGAGAAAACCCGCTGGATCTTTCTGCAACCGGTGCTGGTCTCCATGCTGTTGGTGATCGGCGTGCTGCTCACCTGTGGCCTGAGCTATGCCGAATACCGCAAGAGCACCGAGATCATGGGCGTCCTGCTGGGCCCGGCGACGGTGGCGCTGGCCGTGCCGCTCTATCTGAACCTTCGACGCATTCGGCAATTGTTCTGGCCGATTTTTACTACGCTGGCGGTAGGCGGGGTGTTGGCTACCGGCCTGTGTGTGTTGCTGGGCTGGTGGTTCGGCGCCGAACACAGGATGCTGATGACCATGGCGCCCAAGTCGGTCACGTCGCCGATCGCCATGCTGGTGGCCGAGCAGATCGGTGGCGTCGCGGCATTGGCGGCGGTGTTTGTGCTGATCACCGGGGTGGTGGGCGCGATGGTCGGCCCGGCGCTGCTTTCGCGCCTGGGGGTGTACAGCGTTGAGGCGCGCGGCATGGCCCTGGGCATGACCGCCCATGCCGTCGGCACCTCGGTGGCCCTGCAGGAAAGCGAAGAGTGCGGCGCCTTTGCGGCGCTGGCGATGAGTCTGATGGGCGTGGCCACAGCGGTGTTCCTACCGCTGGCCGTGTCGGTGATTGTTTAAACCGGGTTTAAGGAAACCTTTATGAGTCTGGCGCTGTTTCCGCTCAATACCGTGCTGTTCCCTGGCTGCACCCTCGACCTGCAATTGTTCGAGGCCCGCTACCTGGACATGATCAGCCGCTGCATGAAAAAGGGCGAAAGCTTCGGCGTGGTGTGCATCCTCGACGGCACGGAAGTGGGTCAGGCACCGGACGGCTATGCGCTGGTGGGCTGTGAAGCGCTGATTCGCGACTTCAAGCAGCAGGACAACGGCCTGCTGGGGATTCGCGTCGAAGGCGGCCGCCGGTTTCGCGTGCGGGATGCGGGGGTGCAGAAGGATCAATTACTGGTGGCCGAGGTGCAATGGCTTGAGGAGCTGCCGGACCGGCCATTGGACGAAGAGGACGCCGACCTGCTGGCACTGCTCCAGGCGTTGGCCGAGCACCCCATGGTGGCGTCGCTGGACATGGACGCCCATGCCGAAGGGCAGCAAGCCCTCGGTAATCAGCTGGCGTACCTGCTGCCCTTCTCCGAGGCCGACAAGATCGACCTGCTGCAACTCGACGACCCGCAGCAGCGCCTGGATGCGATCCAGATGCTGCTTGATGAGCTGCAAGGCGAGCTGTTTACCTGATGGATATCTTGTAGTGAGCGGGCTTGTCGAATCGTCGCACCGCCCGCGCTGGGTGGCGAAGCCGCCCCAATAAAGGCACCGCCGAACTCCAGGTAGAACCAGGTTGCCTGGGTTGGGGCTGCTTCGCCCCCCAGCGCGGGGCAAGCCCGCTCACTACAAGTTAGTAGGCGTAGCGCAGCAGCGCGTGCGATGTGCCGACCAGTGCGATAAAGCTCAGCACCGCCACCAACGCCGGCAGCAGCAGCCACCAAACTTTTTGCGACATGGCCGGCAGCGGGCTGCGGTATTCGCTGATGCCCAGGCTGAACGCGCACACCGTCATTGCCAGCAGTGTGCCGGCGAGAATGTCGGTGGGCCAATGGGCGCCGAGGTAAACCCGCGACAGCGCGATGAATGCCGCGGGAATACACCCCAGCAGCATCCAGGTCAGGCGCAGCCGCGTGGGTTGGCCGCGCCCGGCCAGAACCGCGAGGGCCAGGAAAAACGCAAACGCGCCGGACGCATGGCCGCTGGGCATGCTGAAACTGGTCAAGGGGTCTGTCAGGATTTCCGGTCGGCCACGCGCGAAAAACAGCTTGGTCCCGGTGTTGATCACCGCAGCCCCGGCCAGCGTCACGCCGACAAACAGCGCATGACGCCATTGCCGCGCCAGCAGCAGCAAGCCGGTGAACAGGGCGCTGGCTACAAACATCTTCTTGAATTCGCCCAGCTGGGTGATGCGCACCATCACTTCGTCCAGCCAGGGGCTGCGGTGTTCCTGCACGAGGGCGCTCAGGCCGTGGTCGAAGTTATCCAGCGAGTGATAGCCGATAAACAGCGCGATCAACAGCGTCAGGCTGGCGCAACCAATCCATAAGGTGGCGCGCCGGTGGCCGCGCAGGCTGCTGTTCAGGCTCAGCCCGATCACCACCGCGAGGCACCCCGCGACCACCGCCGCCTCGGGCCAGAACCCTTCGGGCAGCGGCAGGCGGAACGCGGCGCCGGTCGCCCAGCCCGGTAACAGATACGCCACCGACCAGCCCGCCGCCGCCACGATGCTCACGATCGCGAAGCGTGGGAAGGGCATGTCGCACATCCCGGCCACCATCGGCAGCATGGGCCGCAGCGGGCCGATGAAACGGCCTACCAGCAGGCTGGCGATGCCGTACTTGTGGAAGTAGGTTTCGGCGCCGTTCATCCATTCCGGGTGCTGGCGCAGACCGGGCAGGCGCCGGATGTTCTGATGGAAATGTCGGCCCAGGAAATAGGAAACCCCATCACCCAACAACCCGCCGAGGAAGCCCAGTAGCAAGGTTTCACTGAGCGACAGCGCACCGCTGCCGGCGAGCGCCGCAATGGCGAACAACAATACCGTGCCCGGCACGATCAGGCCGGCGATGGCCAGGCATTCCACGCAGGCGACGATAAATACCGCCACCGCCAGCCATTCGGGATTCTGGGTCAACCAGCCGGTAATGCTATCGAGCCATTGGCCCATACAATCCACTCCATCAATGCAATACATTCTTTAGAGCACTGAAGATCCAATTGTGGGAGCGGGCTCCCACATGGGATCTGCCGTGCTGCAGGGCTCAATGTTCACTCAGATCAAAAAATAGTCGCGGCCTTCGACCTGGCCCCTGCGCAACGGGTTCCGCGTGCAATAAGGCGCATAGCTTGCATCGACGAAGCGGTACATCAGGTGTTCATCCCGACCGATTGGAATACCCAGGCGCGTCGTCTGGATGATCTGGGCCGGTGTCTGGCCCACATCCTCGACGTAGAGCAACTCCTGATCGAAACGCTTGGCATCCCACATCGGCACCTTCAGCCCCAGGGCTTTGCACAACAGGGTCTGGCCGGCGCACAGCTTATGGGACGGGCGCGGGCTGCCGTCGGCATTCGGGTTGTTCAACAACATTTGCGCCAGGCTGGCCGGGCCGGACAATGCGTCGACCCACGGATACGCCGATTTGATCAGCACGGCATTGCCGGGCCCGTGTGCGCTGAAGTTCAAGGAATCGCCGCCGCGGGCGTAGTACATGTAGATGTGGCCGCCATCCAGAAACAAAGCCTTACGCTTTTCTGTGTAGCCTAATGAAGAGTGACTGCCTTTTTCGGCCGCGTAATACGCCTCGGTTTCAATAATTCGCGCCGAAAGCCAGGTTTCGCCGACACGATGGCGGATGACTTTTCCGAGCAATTGCTGGGCAAGCAATTGCGCATCGCGGTCGAAGAAGCTGTCGGGCAGGGCGCTGGCGGGGAGTTGCGGCGATGAGCTGGGCATGGCGGTCAGGGTAAATACGGCTAAATGTGACGGAATCATAACAAGTCCCGCCTTAATTACGGCTGAACACAAGGTTTTTACAGTTCATTTCGACCATCCGCCCCTCACCGCTGTCAGTCAGGCGGCGTCACAGCTATAATCTGCCGCTTTCCTCTTTGCCAAGACTTCCCGACCCAATGACTGAGTCCGTTCTTGACTACATGACCCGCCTGGGTCGCGCTGCCCGTCAGGCCTCGCGGTTGATCGCCCGTGCGAGCACCGCGCAGAAGAACCGTGCCCTGCTGGCCGCCGCCGATGCTCTGGATGCTTCGCGCGCAGAGCTCGCGGCCGCCAACGAGCTGGACCTGGCCAACGGCCGCGCCAATGGCCTGGAACCGGCCCTGCTCGACCGCCTGGCGCTGACCCCGGCACGTATCGACGACATGATCGAAGGCCTGCGTCAGGTGGCCAAGCTGCCTGACCCCATCGGTGAAATCCGCGATATGCGTTACCTGCCGTCCGGCATCCAGGTCGGCAAGATGCGCGTGCCCCTGGGCGTGATCGGCATCATTTATGAGTCGCGCCCCAACGTGACCATCGACGCCGCGAGCCTGTGCCTCAAGTCCGGCAACGCCACCATCCTGCGTGGCGGTTCCGAGGCCATCCATTCCAATCGAGCCATTGCTGCGTGTATCCAGCAAGGCCTGGCCGTGGCCGAACTGCCCGCTGAAGTGGTGCAGGTGGTGGAAACCACCGACCGCGCGGCCGTCGGCGCGCTGATCACCATGCCGGAATTCGTCGATGTGATCGTGCCGCGCGGCGGCAAGGGCCTGATCGAGCGCGTCAGCCGTGATGCCAAGGTGCCGGTGATCAAGCACCTGGACGGCGTGTGCCACGTGTTCATCGACGTCGCCGCCGACATCGACAAGGCGATCCGCATCGCCGACAACGCCAAGACGCATCGCTACGCCCCGTGCAACACCATGGAAACCCTGCTGGTGCACGCCGGTATTGCCGAGCGCGTGCTGCCGCCGCTGGCCGCCATCTACCGCGACAAGGGCGTGGAGCTGCGCGGATGCGTGCGCACCCGCGCATTGCTGGGCGCGGACGTGATCGAGGCGACCGAGCTGGACTGGTACACCGAATACACGGCACCGATCCTGTCGATCAAGATTGTCGACGACCTGGACGAGGCCATCGAACACATCAACACTTACGGCTCCAAGCACACCGACGCCATTGTTTCCGAGCATTTCAGCGATGCGCGGCGCTTCCTCAACGAAGTGGATTCCGCTTCGGTGATGATCAACGCCTCGACGCGCTTTGCCGACGGCTTCGAGTACGGCCTGGGGGCGGAGATCGGTATCTCTACCGACAAGCTTCACGCCCGTGGCCCGGTTGGGCTGGAAGGCCTGACCAGCGAGAAGTACGTGGTGTTCGGCGACGGTCATGTGCGCACTTGATGGCTAAACGCATCGGGTTGCTCGGCGGTACCTTCGACCCCGTGCACATCGGCCATCTGCGCAGTGCCCTGGAAGTGGCGGACGCGCTGGCCTTGGACGAACTGCGCCTGATCCCCAATTTCCGGCCGCCGCACCGCGACACGCCGCAGGTGGCGCCGCAACAACGTCTGGAAATGGTGCGCCTGGCGGTTGAAGGCATTGCGCCGCTGGTGGTGGACGATCGCGAGCTCAAGCGCGACAAACCGTCCTACACTGTCGACACCCTGGAGCTGATGCGCGCCGAGTTGGGTGCCGATGACCAGTTGTTTCTGCTTTTGGGCTGGGACGCATTTTGCGGCCTGCCCTCTTGGCATCGCTGGGAGGAACTCCTCCAGCATTGCCACATCCTGGTTTTGCAACGCCCGGATGCCGACAGCGAACCGCCGGATGCCTTGCGCAACCTGCTGGCCGCGCGGTCGGTAAGTGACCCCTTGGCCCTGACCGGGCCGAACGGGAATATTGCATTCGTCTGGCAGACCCCGCTTGCGGTGTCCGCCACCCAGATCCGTCAACTGCTGGCCAGCGGGAAGTCGGTACGTTTCCTGGTGCCTGACGCGGTCCTGGCCTACATCGATGCGCACGGGCTTTACCGTGCGTCGAACTGAAAAGGCGCGCTTGAATCTACGCACAGTCGTAGCGCGAGCGCCCGAACATACGAGCAAAACAGGTTTTATATGACGAACAAAGACGTAAGCAAAGTTAAGCGCAAAGGCACGTTCAAAAGCGCCCCGCTGCCGGTTGAAGCCCACGTTGGTCCTGAACTGGCTGGCGAAGAGCTGGTAAAAGTCGCCGTGGCGGCCCTGGAAGACGTGAAAGCCCAGGACATCCAGGTGCTGGACGTGCGCGACAAGCAGAGCATCACCGACTACATGATCATCGCTACCGGCACGTCGAACCGCCAGATCGGCGCGATGCTCGACAAGGTGCGCGAAGCCGTCAAGGCCCAGGGCGTCAAGCCGCTGGGTGAAGAAGGCAAGGGCGACAGCGACTGGGTGCTGCTGGACATGGACGACGTGATCGTGCACATGATGACCTCCAACGCTCGCCAGTTCTACGACCTGGAGCGCCTGTGGAAAGGCGCCGAACAGAGCCGTGCCGCCGATGGCAAGCACCACAGCCCGGAAGTGGGCCACGCGCACTTCGACAAGCTCAACAAAGACCAGGAATAAGGAACGGCTGTGCGCCTGCGTCTGATTGCTGTCGGTTCACGCATGCCCAAGTGGGTGGAAGAAGGCTGGCACGAGTATGCCAAACGTCTGCCCGCCGAGCTGTCGCTGGAACTGGTAGAGATACCGCTCAATACCCGGGGCAAGAATGCCGATGTGGCGCGCTTCATCCGTCAGGAAGGCGAAGCCATGCTGGCCAAGGTCGGCCCCAACGAGCGCATCGTCACCCTTGAAGTGCACGGCAAACCCTGGAGCACCGAGCAACTGGCGGTGGAACTGGATCGCTGGCGCCTGGACTCGCGTACCGTCAATTTCATGGTGGGCGGTCCCGAAGGGCTGGCGCCGGAAGTCTGTGCGCGGGCGGACCAGCGTTGGTCGTTGTCTGCGCTGACGCTGCCGCATCCGTTGGTAAGGATCCTGATCGGTGAACAGCTGTATCGCGCCTGGACAGTTCTGTCCGGGCACCCTTACCACAAATAATCTGCGCCCCTGCCGATGACCCAGCCGATCCGCATCAAGGACCACGAGAAAGACGCACGTCTGGTACGCGCTCGCGTGGTGTTTGGCGCCTTTATGGTGGTGGGTTTGATCGGTGTGCTGGTGGCGCGCCTGTATTACCTGCAGGTCATCCAGTACGACTATCACTCCACGCTGTCGGAAAACAACCGGGTGCATGTGCAACCGATTCCGCCGACCCGTGGGCTGATATTCGACCGCAATGGCGTGGTGGTGGCAGATAACCGGCCCAGCTTCAGCCTGAGCATGACCCGGGAACGTTCCGGCGACTGGCAGCAGGTGCTCGACGTGATCGTCGAGGTGCTGCAGCTGACGCCGGAAGACCGCGTGATCTTCGAAAAGCGCATGCGGCAAGGGCGCCGGCCATTCGAGCCGGTGCCGATCCTGTTTGAGCTGACCGAAGAGCAGATCGCACGGATCGCGGTGAACCAGTTCCGTTTGCCGGGGGTGGAAGTGGTGGCGCAGTTGGTGCGGCATTACCCGCAGGGGCCGCACTTTGCCCACTCGGTCGGCTACATGGGGCGGATCAACGAGAAAGAGCTGAAAACCCTCGACCCGGTCAATTACAGCGGCACCCACCATATCGGCAAGACCGGCATCGAGCGGTTCTACGAGCCGGAACTGCACGGGCAGGTGGGTTACGAAGAAGTCGAGACCAACGCCCGTGGCCGTGTGCTGCGGGTGCTCAAGCGCACCGACCCGGTGCCGGGCAAGGACATCGTGCTGAGCCTGGACATCAAGTTGCAGGAAGCCGCCGAGATGGCCCTGGGCGGTCGTCGCGGCGCGGTGGTAGCACTGGACCCGAAAACCGGCGAAGTGCTGGCGATGGTCAGCCAGCCGAGCTTCGACCCCAACCTGTTCGTGACGGGGATCAGCTTCAAGGCGTACGCCGAATTGCGCGATTCCATCGACCGGCCGTTGTTCAACCGCGTGCTGCGCGGCCTGTATCCGCCGGGTTCGACGATCAAGCCGGCGGTCGCGATTGCCGGGCTCGACGCCGGTGTGGTCACTGCCTCCAGTCGCGTGTACGACCCCGGTTACTACATGCTGCCCAACTACGATCACAAATACCGTAACTGGAACCGCACCGGTGACGGCTATGTCGACCTCGACACCGCCATCATGCGTTCCAACGACACCTATTTTTATGACCTGGCCCACAAGCTGGGCATCGACCGCTTGTCTGCCTACATGGGCAAGTTCGGCCTGGGTCAGAAAGTCTCCCTGGACATGTTCGAAGAGTCCCCTGGCCTGATGCCGTCGCGGGAATGGAAGCGTGCCACCCGCCGGCAAGCCTGGTTTCCGGGCGAAACCCTGATCCTGGGCATCGGCCAGGGCTATATGCAGGCCACGCCACTGCAGTTGGCCCAGGCCACGGCGCTGGTGGCCAACAAAGGTGTGTGGAACCGTCCGCACCTGGCCAGGACCATCGAAGGCGAGAAGCCGGTGGATGAGAACCCGATCCCGGATATCGTGTTGCGCGACCCGTCCGACTGGAACAAGGTCAATCACGGCATGCAGCAAGTGATGCACGGCGCCCGCGGTACCGCGCGCAAGGCGGCCATCGGCGCGCAATACCGCATCGCCGGCAAGAGTGGTACGGCTCAGGTGGTCGCGATCAAGCAGGGCGAGAAGTATGACCGCTCCAAGGTGCAGGAGCGCCACCGCGACCACGCCTTGTTTGTCGGCTTCGCGCCGGCGGACGACCCCAAGATCGTGGTGGCAGTGATGGTCGAGAACGGCGAATCCGGTTCCGGCGTCGCGGCCCCTGTGGTGCGCCAGATCATGGACGCCTGGCTGTTGGCGAGCGACGGCCGGCTCAAGCCCGAATATGGCGGCCCCCCTACAAGCACTGAGGTTACGGCCGATGAAGAGTAATTTTGACCGCATCCTTTCCAGTGAAGATGTGATGCGTCGCCGTGCAACGTTGCTGCAACGCATGCACATCGATGGCCCGTTGCTGATCCTGCTGCTGACCCTGGCGGCCGGTAGCCTGTTCGTGCTGTATTCGGCCAGCGGCAAGAACTGGGACCTGCTGATCAAGCAGGCGTCGTCGTTCGGTCTGGGCCTGTTGTCGATGGTCGTCATCGCCCAACTTGAACCGCGCTTCATGGCGCGCTGGGTGCCGTTGGGTTATGTGGCCGGCGTGTTGCTGCTGGTAGTGGTGGACGTGATGGGCCACAACGCCATGGGCGCGACCCGCTGGATCAACATTCCTGGGGTGATCCGCTTCCAGCCGTCGGAATTCATGAAGATACTGATGCCGGCTACCATTGCTTGGTACCTGTCCAAGCGCACCTTGCCGCCGCAGCTCAAGCACGTGGGCATCAGCCTGCTGCTGATTGGCATACCGTTCATCCTGATCGTGCGCCAGCCCGACCTGGGTACCTCGTTGCTGATCCTGGCGGGCGGTGCGTTCGTGCTGTTCATGGGCGGCTTGCGCTGGCGCTGGATCCTCAGCGTGCTGGCCGCCGCCGTGCCAGTGGCCGTGGCCATGTGGTTCTTCTTCATGCACGACTACCAGAAGCAGCGGATCCTGACCTTCCTCGACCCGGAAAGCGACCCGCTCGGCACCGGCTGGAACATCATCCAGTCGAAGGCCGCGATCGGTTCCGGCGGCGTATTCGGCAAGGGGTGGCTGCTGGGAACGCAGTCGCACCTGGACTTTTTGCCTGAAAGCCACACCGACTTCATCATTGCGGTGCTGGGCGAAGAGTTCGGCCTGGTGGGCATCTGCGCGCTGCTGCTGATTTACCTGCTGTTGATTGGTCGCGGCCTGGTGATTACCGCGCAGGCGCAGACGTTATTCGGCAAACTGCTGGCCGGCGCGCTCACCATGACTTTTTTTGTTTATGTTTTCGTCAACATCGGTATGGTCAGTGGCCTGTTGCCGGTGGTGGGGGTGCCGTTGCCGTTCATTAGCTATGGCGGAACTTCGCTGGTGACGTTGATGTCAGCGTTTGGGGTTTTGATGTCGATTCATACGCATCGCAAATGGATCGCACAGGTTTGAATAAGGTGAAGATGTCAATGCAAGTAATGCGCGGCTGGGCGACTCGGCACGCGTCCTGGATGGGCCTGATCGGGCTGCTGGGCGCCACGCAAGAGGCGCAGGCCGGTGACTATGATGGTTCACCCCAGGTCGCCGAGTTTGTCGGTGAAATGACCCGCGACTATGGGTTCGCCGGCGAACAGCTGATGGGCGTGTTCCGCGAAGCCCAGAAAAAGCAGGCGATCCTCGACGCCATCTCCCGCCCTGCCGAACGCGTGAAGCAGTGGAAGGAATACCGTCCGATGTTTCTGACCGACGCCCGCGTGGCTCGGGGTGTGGACTTTTGGCGCCAGCACGAGGCGGTACTGGCCCGCGCCGAGCAGGAATACGGCGTGCCGGCGCAGGTGATTGTCTCGATCATCGGCATCGAGACCTTCTACGGGCGCAACACCGGCAGCTACCGGGTGATCGACGCCTTGTCGACCCTGGGCTTCGATTACCCGCCGCGCGCCGACTTCTTCCGCAAGGAGCTGCGCGAATTCCTGCTGCTGGCGCGCGAAGAACAGGTCGATCCGCTGACCCTCAAGGGCTCCTACGCCGGTGCGATGGGCCTGCCGCAGTTCATGCCGAGCAGCTTTCGCGCCTATGCGGTGGATTTCGACGGTGACGGCCATATCAATATCTGGAGCAACCCCGACGACGCCATCGGCAGCGTAGCCAGCTACTTCAAGCGCCACGGCTGGATGGCCGGCGAGCCGGTGGTGGCCCGTGCAGAGGTCGCCGGCGATCGTGCCGACGAGGGCCTGACCCAGGGCATCGAGCCGGCGAAGACGGTCGGGGAGTTGCGGGCGCTGGGCTGGTCGAGTCAGAATGCGCTGCCTGACGATATGCCAGTGACGGCGTTCCGCCTTGAAGGCGAAAATGGCCCGGAATACTGGATGGGCCTGAAGAATTTCTACGCAATCACGCGTTATAACCGCAGTGTGATGTACGCCATGGCCGTGCATCAGCTGTCAGACATGCTGGTCCAAGCACGGGGCAACAAGTAATGCGGGCATCGCTGTTCAATCAACCGCTCAAGCTGGTGGCGTTCGCCGCGTTGTCCCTGCTGGTCGTCAGTTGTTCCACCAGCCGCGGGCCGGTGCAGCAGAAATCCGGGGGCGCGGTGGTCCGTGCCCAGCCGGGCCTGGACATCAACCGCGCGCACAAAGACGGCGCGCCGTGGTGGGACGTCGACGTGTCGAAGATCCCGGACGCCACACCGACCCTGCACACCGGCCCGTACAAAGCCAATCCTTATACCGTGCTGGGCAAGAATTATTTTCCGCTGCAGGATTCCAAGACCTACGTGCAATCGGGTACGGCGTCCTGGTACGGCACCAAGTTCCACGGCCAGAACACCGCCAACGGCGAAGTGTATGACCTGTACGGCATGAGCGCGGCGCACAAGACCTTGCCGTTGCCCAGCTATGTCCGCGTGACCAACCTGGACAACAACCGCACCGTGATCCTGCGGGTCAACGACCGTGGGCCGTTCTATTCGGACCGCATTATCGACTTGTCTTACGCGGCCGCTAAGAAGCTCGGTTACGCCGAAACCGGTACCGCGCGCGTGAAGGTCGAAGGTATCGACCCTGCGCAGTATTGGGCCCAGCGTGGCAAGCCGGCGCCGTTAATGCTCAATGAGCCGCCGACCCAGCAGCCGCAAGTGACCGCCTCTACGGGCAAGATCGAGCAATGGACGCCTCCACCACAGCAGCACGCGCCGGACACGGTCGTCGTGCCCAGGGCTGCGCCGGGCGCAGCGGCAGCGGGTGGTCAATACCTGCAGGTCGGCGCTTTCGCCAACCCCGACGCGGCAGAACTGTTAAGGTCCAAACTCAGCGGCATGGTCAACGCGCCGGTCTTCATCAGCTCCATCGTGCGTAACCAGCAGACCCTGCACCGGGTGCGCATGGGTCCGATCGGCTCGCCGAGCGAGGTCGCACAAGTGCAGAACAGCGTGCGCCTGGCCAACCTGGGGCAACCCAGCGTCGTCACGGCTGAATAATAAAGAATTGATGGCTCTGGCTCGTGGGGCCTGGGCTGTGGTTGCTGGCTCGTTGAACAATAAAAACCCAGGGGCAAGGGGTGAGCGGGCAACCGAACACGCGACAGTCTGGCAACGGGCTGTCTGAATAAGTTTTGCCCGCGAGGGCAAGTTTCCATAAGCAATTTCGAGAGACGGATGAACATCACCACCTTAGCCAAACGCACGTGCCTGCTTCTTTCGCTGATCATCACCCCGGCCGCCTGGGCGGTTGAAATGGTGCCGGCCTCCCCGCAACTGGCCGCCAAGGCCTGGGTCCTCATGGATGCCGCCAGCGGCAACGTGCTGGTCGAGAACAACGGTGACCAGCGCCTGCCGCCGGCCAGCCTGACCAAACTGATGACCGCCTACATCGCGACCCTGGAAATCCGTCGTGGCCAGATCGGCGAGAACGACCCGGTGACCGTCAGCGAAAACGCCTGGCGTACCGGCGGTTCGCGGATGTTCATCAAGGTCGGTTCGCAGGTCACGGTGAGCGACCTGCTGCACGGCATCATCATCCAGTCCGGCAACGACGCCAGCGTGGCCCTGGCCGAGCACATCGCCGGCAGCGAAGACGCGTTCGCCGACATGATGAACAAAACCGTGGCCGACCTGGGCATGACCAACAGCCACTTTATGAACCCGACCGGTCTGCCGAACCCTGAGCACTACTCGTCGGCTCACGACATGGCAATCCTGGCGCGCGCGATCATTCGCGTCGACCCGGTGCACTATGCGATCTACTCCCAGAAGGAATTCTTCTGGAACAACATCAAGCAGCCTAACCGCAACCTGCTGCTGTGGCGCGACAAGACCGTCGACGGTCTGAAGACCGGCCACACCGAAGAAGCCGGCTACTGCATGGTGTCGTCCGCCGTGCGTGACGGCCAGCGCCTGATCGCCGTGGTCTTCGGCACCAACAGCGAGCAGGCCCGTGCGGCCGAGACGCAAAAACTGCTGACCTACGGTTTCCGCTTCTTCGAAACCCAGACCTTCTACCAGAAGGGTGCGGAGCTCGCGACCGCGCCGGTATGGAAAGGCGCAACCTCACAAGTCAAGGCCGGCCTGGCTGAAGACCTGACCCTGACCATGCCTAAGGGCCAATTGAAAAAGCTCGCGGCCAGCATGAGCATGAACCCGCAATTGGTGGCGCCGATCGCCAAGGGCGACGTGATTGGTAAAGTCGAAGTCAAGCTGGACGACAAGGTGGTGCACAGCGCCGACCTGATCGCCCTGGACGCCGTCGACGAAGGTGGTATCTTCCGCCGCGTGTGGGATAGCATCCGTCTATTCTTCTACGGCTTGTTCAACTGATTGTGTGCACCTGCAAAGCCCCGCGTTGATCCGACGCGGGGCTTTGCCGTCGCCACGGCTTACCGCTTACGAGGCCGTTACGCCATGACCGATACCGAAGTAAAGGCGCCAAAGATCGAATTCCCGGTGGTGGACTATCCGATCAAGATCATCAGCGATACCGGCGTAGGCCGCAAAGATTTGATCCTCGAGATTGTGCGTAAGCACGCGACGATCAATGATCAGCGTGTGGACGAGCGATCCAGCTCCACAGGCAAATACACCACAATCCAATTGCATATCGTTGCAATCGGGCAAGACCAGCTCTACGACATCAACAGTGAACTGCGGGCCACCGGCTTCGTGCACATGGTGCTGTGATGCCACAGGTATTGGGCTTTCGCGAGCTCGGCCGGATGGCCTACGAGCCCGTCTGGCATGCCATGCAGCGCTTTACCAACGAGCGCGGCAGCACCGCCGCCGATGAAATCTGGCTGGTGGAACACCCGCCGGTGTTCACCCAGGGCCAGGCCGGCAAGGCCGAGCATCTGTTGCTGCCGGGGGATATTCCGGTGGTGCAGGTCGACCGAGGTGGCCAAGTGACTTACCATGGGCCGGGTCAACTGGTGGCTTACTTGCTGCTGGACGTGCGCAAGCTTGGGTTTGGCGTACGCGACCTGGTGAGCCGCATGGAGGCTTGCCTGATCGAGCTGTTGGCCAGTTACGGCGTGACCGCCGCGGCCAAGCCCGATGCGCCCGGTGTGTATGTGGAAGGCGCGAAAATCGCGTCCCTCGGCTTGCGCATTCGCCACGGTTGTTCCTTTCATGGCCTGGCCCTGAACGTGGATATGGACCTGGCGCCGTTCCGGCGGATCAACCCGTGCGGTTATGCCGGGTTGGCGATGACGCAACTGAGTGACCACGCCACACCGATTAAATTTGCCGAGGTAAGTGCCCGGCTGCGTGCGCAGCTCGTCAAACACCTCGACTATGCTGAGCAGACGACCCTTACGGGCGGAATCGACTGACTATGACTACTGATGCAGTGCAAACCATGATCCCGACGGTCGACGTGACCGACCGTCCGGCCCCGGCCCCGCGTGCCAAGGTGGAAGCCGGCGTCAAGCTGCGCGGCGCCGAGAAGGTTGCACGCATCCCGGTGAAAATCATTCCGACCACCGAACTGCCGAAGAAACCCGACTGGATCCGCGTGCGCATCCCGGTTTCGCCGGAAGTCGACCGTATCAAGGCCCTGCTGCGCAAGCACAAGCTGCACAGCGTGTGCGAAGAAGCCTCCTGCCCGAACCTGGGCGAGTGCTTCTCCGGCGGCACCGCCACCTTTATGATCATGGGCGACATTTGCACCCGTCGTTGCCCGTTCTGCGACGTGGGCCACGGCCGGCCGAAGCCTCTGGACGTCAACGAGCCGCAAAGCCTGGCCATCGCCATCGCCGACCTGAAACTCAAATACGTGGTGATCACCTCGGTCGACCGCGACGACCTGCGTGACGGCGGCGCCCAGCACTTCGCCGACTGCATCCGCGAAATCCGCAAACTGTCGCCGAACGTCATGCTCGAAACCCTGGTGCCGGACTACCGCGGCCGTATGGATGTGGCGCTGGACATCACCGCCGCCGAGCCGCCGGATGTGTTCAACCACAACCTGGAAACCGTGCCGCGCCTGTACAAGGCCGCGCGTCCGGGTTCGGATTACCAGTGGTCGCTGACCCTGCTGCAGAAATTCAAGCAAATGATGCCGCACATTCCGACCAAATCCGGCTTGATGCTGGGCCTGGGCGAGACCGACGAAGAAGTGATCGAGGTCATGAAGCGCATGCGCGAACACGATATCGACATGCTGACCCTGGGCCAGTACCTGCAACCGTCCCGCAGCCACTTGCCGGTGCAGCGTTTCGTGCACCCGGACACCTTCGCCTGGTTCGCCGAGGAAGGCTACAAGATGGGCTTCAAGAACGTGGCGTCCGGCCCGCTGGTGCGCTCCTCGTACCATGCGGACGAGCAGGCCAAGCTGGTCAAGGCGAGTTTGGTCTCTTAATACAGAGATGGACAACACCGCTGATCCAATGTGGGAGCTGGCTTGCCTGCGATGCAGACGCCTCGGTACGACAGATGTACCGAGGAGATGCCATCGCAGGCAAGCCAGCTCCCACAGTTCGTTCTGCGTTAATTTAGGGAGAATCGTGGATGACCATTGCCGTACCTGCTCTTCGCCCCGAAGGCACCATCGCCCTGATCGCGCCCGCCGGCCCCGCCGCGCTGGACGTCGAAAAAGCCGGCCAATGGATGCGCGCCCGCGGCTATGACCTGCGAATCTTCCCTGGCATGTATGAGCGAGACGGCTACCTCGCCGGCAGCGATAAAGTCCGCCTCAACGACCTGCACAGCGCCTTCGCCGACCCTGCCATCGACGCCATCTTCTGCCTGCGCGGCGGCTACGGCACGCCACGCCTGCTAGACAGCCTGGATTTCGAACTGCTGCGCGCCAACCCCAAGCCCTTCGTCGGCTACAGTGACATCACTGCCTTGCACCTGGCGATCAACCGCTATGCCGGTTTCGTGACGTTCCACGGCCCCATGCTCAATGCCGACTTGCTCGGCGGCAAGCAGCCGCCTACCGAGTCGTCGCTGCTCAGCCTGCTGCGCGGCGACCTTGGCGCCGACAGTGTGCTGGCTCACCCCGCCGCCTTCCCATTGACCACCCTTGAGCCTGGCATCGCCTGTGGGCGCTTGCTGGGCGGCAATCTGTCGATGATCGCGGCAGTGATGGGCACGCCTTACGAGATCGACGCCGACGGCATCATCCTATTTATCGAAGACATCAACGAGCCGATCTACCGCATCGACCGCCTGCTCACGCATTTGCGCCTAGCGGGCAAGCTGGCCCAGGTTGCCGGCGTGCTGGTGGGGGATGTGGCGGGTGTGGAAGCTGTTGCCCTGGAGCGGCTGCTGAAGCAGACCTTCGAGCCGCTGTGCATCCCGGTGTTGTCCGGCTGGCGCAGCGGGCATTGCGACCCGAACCTGACGCTGCCCATGGGTGCGCTGGTACGGTTGGATGCGGGGGAGCAGCGGGTGGTGCTGGAGCAGGATGTGGTCCTGCACTGATTGTTCCCACGCTCCGCGTGGGAATGCATCCTGTGACGCTCCGCGTCACGACTTCAAGCGGACGCAGAGCGTCCAAGGCGGCGTTCCCACGCAGAGCGTGGGAACGATCAGTGTCAGCGGTTCTGCAACGATTCCAGCAGCTTCACCGTCGGATACCCATCCGCCGGCCAGCCCAGTGCCTGCTGCGCCGCGCGGATCGCCTTGCGCGTATTGGCGCCGATGATCCCGTCCGGGTTGCCTGCGTCATAGCCATTGGCACTCAGCGCCGTCTGCAAATCGATACGCTGCGAGCGGCTCAGCGGCAGCTCATCTTTTGGCCAATCGCCACGAATCACGCCGCCACCGCCGAAGCGTTCCGACAACAAGCCAACCGCCAGCGCGTAGGACGATGAGTTGTTGTACTTGAGAATTGCACGGAAGTTGTCCAGGACCAGGAACGCCGGGCCACGGTAACCCGCCGGCAACAGCAGCGCGGCGGACAGTTGGTCGACGTTTGGCGGCAGGCTGGCGCCGGGTGGCAGTTGAATGCCGAGTTTCAACCATTCAGCGACGGTCTTGCGGATGCCGCCATCGGCGAGGGCGTAATCAAAGTTCGTCGGCAGTTGTTTCACCTCGAAACCCCATGGTTGGCTTTTCTGCCAGCCGGAGCTTTGCAGGTAATGCGCGGTGGAAGCGAGGGCGTCGGCCGGGCTGTTCCAGATGTCACGGCGACCGTCGCCATCGAAGTCCACGGCGTGGGTGTTGTAGGTGGTCGGAATAAATTGGGTCTGGCCCATGGCGCCGGCCCAGGAGCCTTTCATCTGGTCGGCCTGGATGTCGCCGTGCTGGATGATCTGCAACGCCGCCAGCAGTTGTGCCTGGGCAAACGCCGGTCGACGGCCTTCGTAGGCCAAGGTCGCCAGCGAGCGGATCACCGAGTTATTGCCTTGGAACTGGCCGAAGTTGCTTTCCATTCCCCACACCGACACCAGCGCTTGGCGGTCGACGCCGTAGCGTTGCTCGATGCTTTGCAGGATATCGGCGTATTTGACCAGCAAGGCCTGGCCATTGCGCACGCGCACCGGCGAGAGGGCGCCGTCGAGGTATTCCCACACCGGGCGGGAAAATTCCGGCTGGCTGCGGTCGGCGCGGATCACTGCCATGTCGGGCGTGACATTGGCGAAGGCATTGTCGAACACCGCGGCAGTGATGCCGGCCTGCAGGGCTTGCGCGCGAAAGCCGGCCTGCCATTCGGCAAAGGTCTGGGTGGGTTGGATATCAAGATTGTCCACGGCCAGCGGGGCCACTACGGCAGGCGCGGCCACGGGGGCGGTCTGGAGTTTGGGCAGTGGTTGAGCGTCGGCGGCGGTTGGTTTCTCCGCGCAGGCGACAAGCAGAATGAGGCTGGAGGCAGCGATCAATTGGCGAAGGTGCCAACGACGGGAAAGACTAGAGGGCATGCACAGGTCCAGGGATTACAAATCAGAAGCAGACCTTATCATGCCGGAGGGTCGCTTGCCTTCAGGCAGCCAGAAAGTAAGAAGCCTCCCAGCTATTAGACTGGAAGGCTTCGCGGCGGTAGCTGCCTTTGCCCTTGCCGGCACGTTCCTGACGGCTGCGGAACAGTGGCTGGGCGATGATGGATTTGGCCTTGTTTGGGCCATGCTTGGATGGCTTTTTGCTCATGTTCGTACGCTCGATAGGTGAGGGGAAGCGGGGCAAATTTTCTGCCTAAGTTTGGCAATTGTAAAGCCTGGCGATGTGTAGGCTGTTTCACAATATCAAGCTCCCACAGGGGAACGCGGTGTTCTTGTGAGGGTTATTCGGCGGGGAGGGTAAGGCGCTGGCCGCACATCAACAGCGACAAACGGCTCAGGCTCATCCACGGCGAACCGGCTGCCTGGCCCTTGATCTGCGCATCGATCCGCTGCGCTTCCAGCAAAAGCTGCGCCCAGCGTTGCGCCGAGTGCCGTTGCAGGGCTTTGCCCATCAGGGGCTTGCGCTTGTCCCAGACCGGCGGCCGAGCCTGGCTGAAACATTTGTCCAGTGGCGTGCCCTGGCTGTATTGCAAGGCAATATTGGCCAGTACCCGCAGTTCCCGGGCCAGGGCCCACAGAATCACCGGGGGCTCTACGCCTTCGCCGCGCAGGCCTTCGAGCATGCGCAGGGCGTGGGCGGGTTCGCCGTTGAGGATCGCGTCCACCAGCCCGAACACGTCAAAGCGCGCGCTGTCAGCCACGGCACCCTGAACGGTTTCGACGGTAATCTGCCCGTCTTCGGCCATCAGCTTGAGCTTTTCGATTTCCTGGGCTGCGGCCAGCAAGTTGCCTTCGACCCGCGCGGCGATCAACTCCACCGCGTCCTGGGTGGCCGACAACCCCGATTGGGAAAGGCGCTGGCGAATCCACTGCGGCAGTTGGCTGCTGTCCACCGGCCAGATCTGGATGAACTGGGTGTGCGCCCCTTCCACCAGGGCCTTGCCCCATTTGGTCTTCTGCGCGCTGCCATCGAGCTTGGGCAGGCTGATCAACAGCACCGTGTCTTCGGCAGGCCGTGAGCAATATTCCATCAAGGCTGCCGCACCCTTGTCGCCGGGCTTGCCTGAAGGCAGGCGCAGTTCCAGCAGGCGTTTTTCGGCAAACAGCGACATGCTCGCGCCGGCTTGCAGCAACGTGCCCCAGTCGAAACTGGCGTCGGCGCTGAATACCTGGCGTTCATCGAAGCCCTGCTGACGCACGGCGGCGCGGATGGCGTCGGCGGCTTCCTGGCACAGCAGCGGATCATCTCCGCTGACGATGTACACAGGCGCAAGGCCACCTTGCAGGTGCTTGGCGAGTTGGGCGGGGGCGAGTTTCATAGGCAGGGCGAACGGGGCGCTTGGCGCGCCCCGTCTGGCTTACTCGACAGGGACTTCAACAGGCGATTGTTTCGGCGTGTTGTCTTCGTACTCTTGGGCAGCCTTGAGCGCATCGGCGTCGGCCTTGGCTTTGTCGTCAGCTTTTTGCTGCATTACCTCCAGCTGTTGCGGCGTAATCATCGACAGGCGCACCATCATGCGCTGTACCAGCTCGCGACGCATTTCCTTGCGCACCTGGATTATTTCGGAGTCCGAACCCACCAGGTTGTTGCCGTCGTGGCTGACGACTTTCTGAACCTGGAGGTCGTCGCTCATCAACGGTAGTTTATCGCGGCCCTGGATTTCAAAGCTCAGCACAGTGCTCAGTTCGATATCGGACGCACGCCCGGCGCTGGCGTAGCTCAGGTTGCGCTGGGTTTCCCGTTCGTTGGCCAGGAACAGCTTGTAGGTCGCGCCGGTGTAGACGTGAACGCCGCTGTTTTCCAAGACCTGACGCAGCTGGGTCAGCGTTTCGCTGTAGGCGTCGCGGGCGCTGAGGTCCAGCTCCTTGATCGCCAGTTCGGTAGTGCCGGTGCCACGCAATTGGAAGCCGCAAGCGCTCAGCAGCACGGCAAGACCCATAACCAGCAAATTGCGTTTGATCATTTTGTTGCTCCCCTTGAAACCATGTGGGCCTTATCGAGGCCCTGAAGGCTTTGTTCGGCGCAGGGCTCAAGCCCCGCGCCCGATCCGATTAGCTAGCGACGATATTGACCAGTTTGCCAGGCACCACGATCACTTTGCGGATCGTCAGGCCTTCGGTAAAGCGCAGCACGTTCTCGTTGATGCGGGCGGCGGCTTCGACGTCTTCGCGGCTGGCGCTGGCCGGCATGTCGATCTGGCCACGCAGTTTACCGTTGACCTGGATTACCAGTTGCAGCGTGTCCTGTACCAGGGCGCTGTCATCCTGCACCGGCCAGCGTGCATCAATGACCGCTTCGCTGTGGCCCAGACGGTTCCACAGGTCATGGCTGATGTGCGGCGTGATCGGGGCCAGCAGCAGGGTGACCGTTTCCAGGCCTTCGTGCACCAGTGCGCGATCCTGTTCAGTGGCTTGCGGCGCTTTTTCCAGCACGTTCATCAGTGTCATCACCTGGGCGATGGCGGTGTTGAACTTGTGGTGCTGGCCCACATCCTGGCTGGCCTGCTTGATGGCCAGGTGAGTGCTGCGGCGAATGGCTTTCTGCTCGTCGTTCAAGGCCGCCACGTCCAGCTTGCCCGGCAGGCCCTGGCTGATGTGCGCGTGCGCCAGGCGCCAGACGCGCTTGAGGAAACGGTGCGAACCTTCGACGCCGGAGTCGGACCATTCGGCGCTCATGTCGGGCGGCGAGGCGAACATCATGAACAGGCGGCAGGTGTCGGCGCCGAACTGATCGATCATCGACTGAGGGTCGACGCCGTTGTTTTTGGACTTGGCCATCTTCTCGGTGCCGCCGATTTCCACCGGCAGGCCATCGGCGATCAGCTTGGCGCTGATGACCTTGGCTTTGCTGTCGCGCTCGAGCTCGACGTCGGCCGGGTTGAACCAGGTATAGGCGCCGTTGGCTTCACGGCGATAGTAAGTCTCGGCGACCACCATGCCCTGGGTCAGCAGGTTCTTGAACGGCTCGTCGGAACTGACCAGGCCTTCGTCGCGCATCAGCTTGTGGAAGAAGCGCGCGTACAGCAGGTGAAGGATGGCGTGTTCGATACCGCCGATGTACTGGTCCACCGGCAGCCAGTGGTCGGCTGCGGATTTTTCTACCAGGCCGCCTTCATAGTGCGGCGAGGCGTAGCGGGCGTAGTACCACGAGGACTCGACGAAGGTGTCCATGGTGTCGGTTTCACGCTTGGCAGGCTGGCCGCATTTCGGGCAGCTGCATTCGTAGAACTCGGGCATGCGCGCCAGTGGCGAACCGGCACCGTCCGGTACCACGTCTTCCGGCAGGACGACCGGCAGATGGTCTTCCGGCACCGGCACGTCGCCACAGCTTTCGCAGTGGATGATCGGGATCGGGCAGCCCCAGTAGCGCTGGCGGCTGATGCCCCAGTCGCGCAGGCGGAACTGAGTGCGTGAGGCGCCGAGGTTTTTCTTGATCAGGGCAACTTCAATCGCGTCGAAGGCGCCCTGGAAATCCAGGCCGTCGAACTCGCCGGAATTGATCAGCTCACCGTGTTCGCCGTAGGCGTCTTGCCACGGGGCCGGGTTAGTGTCGCCCGCGCTTGTGCGCACAACAGACTTGATCGGCAGGTCGTATTTGCTGGCGAATTCGAAGTCGCGCTCGTCGTGGGCTGGCACGGCCATTACGGCGCCATCGCCGTAGTGCATCAGCACATAGTTGGCGACCCATACCGGCAATTTCTCGCCCGTCAGCGGGTGCTCGACGAACAGCCCGGTCGGCAGGCCTTTTTTCTCCTGGGTGGCGACGTCGGCTTCAGCCACGCTGCCGCCTTTGCATTCGGCGATGAACGCTTGAAGCTCAGGGTTGTTGCGTGCGGCCTGGGTGGCCAGCGGGTGTTCGGCGGCCACGGCGACGTAGGTCGCGCCCATCAGGGTATCCGGACGGGTCGTGAAGACTTTGAGCGCGCCCGCTTCGCCGATCGAATCGACGTTGTACGGGAACTGCACTTCCATGCCCTTGGACTTGCCGATCCAGTTGCGCTGCATGGTCTTGACCTGTTCAGGCCAGCCCGGCAGGTCGTCGAGGCTCGACAGGAGTTCATCCGCGTAGGCGGTGATCTTGAAGTAGTACATCGGGATTTCGCGCTTCTCGATCAGCGCGCCGGAGCGCCAGCCGCGACCGTCGATCACCTGCTCGTTAGCCAGCACGGTCTGGTCGATCGGGTCCCAGTTCACGGTACCGCTCTTCTTGTAGATCACGCCTTTTTCGAACAGGCGAGTGAACAGCCATTGTTCCCAGCGGTAGTAGTCCGGCTTGCAGGTGGTCACTTCGCGGGACCAGTCCACCGCCAGGCCCAGGCTGCGCAGCTGGGTCTTCATGTAGGCGATGTTTTCGTAGGTCCACTTGGCGGGCGCCACGTTGTTTTTCATCGCGGCGTTTTCCGCCGGCATGCCGAAGGCGTCCCAACCCATGGGTTGCAGGACGTTCTTGCCTTGCATGCGCTGGTAGCGGGAAATCACGTCGCCGATGGTGTAGTTGCGCACATGCCCCATGTGTAGCTTGCCGCTGGGGTAAGGGAACATCGACAGGCAGTAGAAAGTCTCCTTGCCTGGCTGTTCGCTGACTTCAAAGGACTTTTGCTCGTCCCAGAATGTCTGGGCGGCATTTTCTATTTCACGGGGCTGATAGTGTTCGTGCATGGCTACTTTTGAACTGGATAGGGGTGGCCTAATCCTCTTCGGTACAAACGTTCAGGTTGATCGACACCGGAAAGCGGCGCGTCCGTGCCCAAACCCTGCGGGAAGTGGAGTGACAGGAAGCGCCGTAGCATACATGACCCCACTCTATCGAGGGAAACCCTGATTGCGCAGGCCAGTCCGTCTGTCGCGGCGCCAGGCAGGCGCAGCAACGGGGACTACGCTGTTTATTGGGGAGCAAGTCTTTCTTCAATGAGGTGAGGGGATGGTTGAATCGCAGCGAATCGTATCGAAACCGGATATCTACGAAGGATTGATCGACCGTTTGGGTCGTGCACTGGATGCAGCGAGGACGGCGGGCCGATTGCGTGATGAACGGCCCGTTGAGTTGGAGTTGCGCGGTTTGAGCCGCGCGGAGCTGGAGCTGATAGAGGCTTACCTGGAACGCAATAGGCGTACCGAGCCTCCCAGGTCGGCGGCACCGCCGGCCAAGGGGCCTGCTCACTCCGCCAAGGTGGTGTGGCTCAAGGACTTGTCTGCCGGTCGTGGCCCGGAAAAACTCCGGTCCGCCCGCTATACGTAGTCAACCGCTCTCCTGTACCGCATCACCGCGCCATTTCACCGTAAAGATTGTCGCTTAACCCCGTTACACCTTAGGCTTCGGGCATCTAGGGAGATGCTCGATGCCTATTCGTTATTTCATCAAACAACTGCTCCTGCCGCCCGGCATTCTCTTGCTGTTGCTGGCCCTTGCCTGGTGGTTTCGTCGCAGCCGCCCACGCCTGGCGGCGTGTTGTTTTGCCCTGGGGTTCGGGGGGATGTGGCTGATCAGCCTGCCCGCAGTGGTGGAGCGGGGCGCACGGGCCCTGGAAACCGAACCGCCGCTGGCACGGGAAGATTGGTCGACCCTGGCCGGGCGCGCCGACGCCATTGTGGTGCTGGGGTCGGGACGCGAGCGTGGGGACCCGGCGTGGGGCACCGACCAGCCCACCGGTATCGGCCTGGAACGCCAGCGTTATGCCGCGCGCTTGGCCAAGGCGTCCGGTCTGCCGGTGCTGACCACCGGCGGCCTGCATTACGGCACGCCGCCCAGCGAGGCGGAGTTGATGGCGGTGTCGATGCGCGATGATTTCGGCGTAACGGTGCGCTGGAAGGAAGAGCGCAGCCGCACTACCTGGGAAAATGCGCAGATGAGTGCCGAGATTCTACTGCCACAGGGTATCAAGCGGGTGGTCGTGGTGACTCAGGCCTGGCACATGCCGCGGGCGGTATGGAGTTTTGAGAAGGCCGGTTTCACGGTTGTGCCGGCGCCGATGGGGTTCCTCGGCGTGGATAATGCCAGGCCGCTGGGCGGCTGGATGCCGGAGTTCAAGTCGGTATGGCAGAGCGGGCAGTTGATCAATGAAGCGGTGGGGCAGGTGGGGTATCGATTGTTCTATAGATAACACCGCCGGGCAAAAATGTGCGCGCGGGCTTTTTGTAGGAGCGAGCTTGCTCGCGAAGAACTCACAGGCACCGCGTTTATCCAGGATGCACGCGTTATCGTTGACGTTTTTCGCGAGCAAGCTCGCTCCTACAGAGGGCGATTGGGGCAAGCCCGCTCCCACACAAGCCCGCTCCCACAAGGTTTTGTGTTTGCCGGTTAGACGGTTTTGGCCATGCGGGCCGCCAACAGCGCCCAGCCGAACAGTGCCAGGCACAGGATGATCAACGGCCACGACCGCCATTGCAGGTACGGCGTGAGGTTGTGCATCGGCACCACTTCACCGTAGAGAATGCCGCGCTCGAATTGCGGGATCTGCGCGGTGATCTGCCCGAATGGGTTGATCAGGCCGGTCACGCCATTGTTGGTGGCGCGGATCATCCAGCGGCCCGCCTCGAGTGCCCGCATTTGTGCCATTTGCAGGTGTTGCAGCGGGCCGATGGAGCGGCCGAACCAGGTGTCGTTGCTGATGGTCAGCAACAGGTCGCTCTGGGCCGACAGGCCGGCGGCGAATTCCGGGTACACCACTTCGTAGCAAATGAACGGCGCAATCTGGTAGCCCTTGGCCTGCAACATCGCCTGGTCGGCGGGGCCGCGGGCGAAGTCCGACATCGGCAGATCGAAAAAGGCGATCAGGCCGCGCAGCATGTCTTGCAATGGCACGTACTCACCGAAGGGCACCAGCTTCTGCTTGAGGTAGGTGCCGTCGCCTTCGCCGACCACGGTGATGCCGTTGAAGTAGCGCTTCTGGTGATGCACTTCCTGGCGGATCGGCACGCCGGTAATCAGCGCCGTATGCCGGTCGGCGGCGAACTTGCCCATCATGTCCAGGTAGCCTTCGACGGACTCCTTGAGAACGGGCACGGCGGTCTCCGGCCACACCAACAGGTCGACGCGCTTGGAAGCGAAGCTCATGTCGCGGTACAGCGCGAGCTGCGCGTTGAGCTGCTCCGGGTCCCACTTCATGCTTTGTTCGACATTGCCTTGAAGGGCGGCCACGGTGAGCGGCGCGCCAGACGGGCTGGTCCAGGCGTGATGCTTGAGTGCCAGGCCGATCGCCCAGGGCGCCACCAGCAGCACCAGGCCTGCGCCGATGAACGCGTTGCGCTTGCCTGCCAGCAGGCGCGGCAGGTTGCACAGCAGCGCGGCGGTCAGTGCGAGGGCAAACGAAATCAGCCACATGCCGCCCACCGGCGCCAGGCCCGAGAGGGGGCCGTCAAGCTGGCTGTAACCGGAGTACAACCACGGAAAGCCAGTAAGGAACCAGCCCCGAAACGCTTCCTGGCCGACCCACAAAGCAGCGAATGTCAGCGCATCCGCCAGCGGTGCCTCATTGCGACGCAGCCAGCGCGCCCACAGCCAGGCGGGCAGGGCGAAGAACCAGGCGATGGCGGCGGTAAACAGCAGCATCAGGAAGCCCGCCAGCAGCACCGAAGCGCCGCCGAAGTGGTGAATGCTGTAGTAGATCCAGCTGGTGCCGGCGCCAAACAGGCCGAAACCGAAACACCAGCCACGGCCTAAGGCCTGGCGAGGGCTCAGTTCCCGCAGCCCCACATAAAACAATCCGACCGCCACCAGGGCAAGCGGCCACAGATCGAACGGCGCCAACGCCAGGGTGGTGATGGCGCCGGCCACCACGGCCAGCAGATTACCGGGCCAGCCGGGTGTGGTGAGACGGCGCATGTCAATCCTTAGCGGGCAATAGGGGTCAGACGGATCAGGTGAATACGACGGCTGTCCGCATTGAGGATGCGGAACCGGTACGCGCCGATCTCGGTGGTTTCGTTACGTTTTGGCAGATGCCCGAACGCACTCATCACCAGGCCGCCCACGGTGTCGAACTCGTCGTCGGAGAACTCGCTGTCGAAAAACTCGTTGAAGTTCTCGATCGGCGTCAGCGCCTTGATCAGGAAATCACCGCTGGGCAGTGGCTTGATGTAGCTGTCTTCCTCGACGTCGTGCTCGTCTTCGATGTCGCCGACGATCTGCTCCAGCACGTCTTCAATCGTCACCAGGCCGGCCACGCCGCCGTATTCGTCGATCACAATCGCCATGTGGTTGTGATTGGCGCGGAATTCACGCAGCAGCACGTTCAGGCGCTTGGATTCGGGCACGAAGGTGGCCGGACGCAGCAGGTCCTTGATGTTGAAGCTGTCGCCGTTCTCCTTGAGGATCAGCGGCAGCAGGTCCTTGGCCAGCAGGACACCCATGACGTCGTCATGGCTTTCACCGATTACCGGGTAGCGCGAGTGCGCCGAGTCGATCACGGCCGGGAGGAACTCCCGTGGGGTCTGGGTCGCCTTGATGCTGATCATCTGCGAGCGCGGGACCATGATGTCGCGTACTTGCAGGTCAGCCACCTGAATGGCGCCTTCGACGATGGCCAGCGCTTCGCTGTCCAGCAACTTGTTCTGGTGGGCCTCGCGCAGCAGCTCAAGCAGCTCCTGGCGGTTTTTCGGCTCGTGGGCAAAAGCCTGGGTCAGTTTCCCCAGCCATGACTTCTGCCCGTTGCTCGATCGGTCTTCGCTCATAGCGATTACTCTGAATCCTTTAGTGTGACAGTTGAGTGTTTTTAAACTTCGTCGTCTGCATACGGGTCCGGATGGCCCAGTTCTGCAAGCAACGTTTGTTCCAGTGCTTCCATTTCCTCGGCTTCGTCATCATCTATGTGGTCGTAACCCAAGAGATGCAAGCAGCCGTGGATGACCAGATGGGCCCAATGGGCCTCAATTGCCTTGCCCTGTTCTTTCGCTTCGCGTTCCACCACCTCGACGCAGATCACCAGGTCGCCCAGCAGCTGGATATCCAGCAGTTCGTCCGGTACGTCAGCGGGAAAGGACAACACGTTGGTCGCGTAATCCTTTTGACGCCAGGTGTGGTTCAGCGCTCGACCTTCGGGCTCATCCACCAGACGGATGGTCAGTTCCGAATCGGCGCTGCGCTGGCGCAAGGCCAGCTCACACCATTGGCGAAACTGTGCTTCGCTGGGGACGGATGCTTCGGTGACCAGCTGCAGGTCAAGCTCAAGCATCGCGGCGCGCGTCCTTGGCCGGTGCGTCGTCGCGATGATCGAAGCGCTCATAGGCCTCGACAATGCGCTGCACCAGCGGGTGGCGCACCACGTCCTTGGGCATGAAGTGCGTGAAGCTGATACCCGGCACGTCCTTGAGCACCTCGATCACCTGGGCCAGGCCCGATTTGGTGCCCTTGGGCAGGTCAACCTGGGTGACGTCCCCGGTGATCACGGCGGTGGAGCCGAAACCGATGCGGGTGAGGAACATCTTCATTTGTTCGACGGTGGTGTTCTGGCTCTCGTCGAGGATGATGAAGCTGTTGTTCAAGGTGCGTCCGCGCATGTAAGCCAGCGGAGCGATCTCGATCACCTGGCGTTCGATCAGCTTGGCCACGTATTCGAAGCCGAGCATCTCGTAGAGCGCGTCATAGAGCGGGCGCAGGTACGGGTCGATCTTCTGGGCCAGGTCGCCGGGCAGGAAGCCGAGCTTCTCGCCGGCCTCGACCGCCGGGCGCACCAACAGGATGCGACGCACCTGCTCGCGCTCCAGCGCGTCGACCGCGCAGGCCACGGCCAGGTAGGTCTTACCGGTACCGGCGGGGCCGATGCCGAAGTTAATGTCGTTGCCGAGGATTTCCTTGACGTACTTCTGCTGATTCAAGCCGCGCGGGCGAATCATGCCTTTTTTGGTACGCAACGCCACGCTGGCTTCGGCCACGGGGTTGTTGGCGAGGTCTTCGACCGCCGATTCCTGCAGGTACAGGTGCACGGTTTCCGGCGACAGCTCGCTACCCTTGGTTTCGCGGTAGAGGCGGCGCAGCAGGTTTTCTGCAGACGTCGTGTGTTGAGGTTCACCAATGAGCTCGAACTGATTGCCGCGGTTGCGGATCTCGATGCTCAGGCGTTGTTCGATCAGGCGCAGGTGCTCGTCGAACTGTCCGCACAGGTTGGCGAAACGGCGAGCCTCAAACGGCTCGAGAGTGAAACGATGGGGTTCTACTATAGGTGCGTTCAAGGTCGCTTTTAGCCGCCCTTTGGCTGTTGAGGTGGATTAGAGAATAACGCCAGCTGCCCGTGTGCGAAAGCACTTAAACAGCGCATCAATACTGTAGGAGCGAGCTTGCTCGCGAAAAACGTCAACCATGACGCGGGTCATTCTGGATGAGCGCGGCGTTCCCGGGTTCCTCGCGAGCAAGCTCGCTCCTACAGCGTTCACGTTTATGCGATCAGCGACCCCCGCAACGAGTGCGGTTGCGCCGCATCGATATGCACATCGGCAAACTGGCCGATCAGGGTCGGATTGTCGCACCGGAAGTTGACGATTCGGTTGTTCTCGGTACGGCCCTGCAATTCGCCGGGGTCTTTTTTCGAGTAGTCGGTGACCAGGATGCGCTGGGTCGAACCGACCATTTGTCGGCTGATCTCGAAACCCTGCTGGTTCAGGCGATGTTGCAGCGCATTCAGGCGCTCTTTTTTCAGCGTTTCCGGGGTTTCATCCGCCAGGTCGGCCGCCGGGGTGCCGGGGCGCTGGCTGTAGACGAACGAGTAGGAGAAGTCGAAACCGACGTCCTCGATCAGCTTCATGGTCTGCTCGAAGTCTTTCTCGGTCTCGCCGGGGAAGCCGACGATAAAGTCCGAGCTGATGCAGATACCCGGCACCGCCGCGCGCAATTTGCGCAGTTTGGATTTGTACTCCAGGGCGGTGTGGTTGCGCTTCATGGCCGCCAGGATGCGGTCCGAGCCCGATTGCACCGGCAAGTGCAGGTGCTTGACCAGCTCCGGCACTTCGGCGTGGGCCTGGATCAGACTGTCGGAAAACTCCAACGGGTGCGAGGTGGTGTAGCGAATGCGCTCGATCCCGTCCACGGCGGCGACCACGCGGATCAGCTCCGCCAGGTCGGCCAGGCGGCCGTCGTGGGTCAGGCCGCGATAACCGTTGACGTTCTGGCCCAGCAGGGTCACTTCACGCACGCCATTTTCGGCCAGGTGGATGATTTCCGACATGACATCGTCGAACGGCCGGCTGACTTCTTCGCCACGGGTGTAAGGCACCACGCAAAAGGTGCAGTACTTGCTGCAGCCTTCCATGACCGACACGTAGGCGCTCGGCCCGTCGATGCGCGGTTCGGGCAGGTGGTCGAATTTTTCGATCTCCGGGAAGGACACGTCGACCTGCGGCAGCTTGGTGAGGCGCGCGGCGTCGATCATTTCCGGCAGGCGGTGCAGGGTCTGCGGGCCGAAGACCACGTCGACATAGGGCGCGCGGTCGCGGATCGCGGCACCTTCCTGGCTGGCCACGCAACCGCCGACGGCAATCACCATGTCCGGGTTGGCCAGTTTCAGTTCGCGCCAGCGGCCCAGCTGCGAGTAGACGCGGTCCTGGGCCCGCTCGCGGATCGAGCAGGTATTGAGCAGGATCACGTCGGCATCTTCGGCGCGGGCGGTGACTTCCAGGGCCTGATGTTCGCCCAGCAGGTCGACCATGCGCGAGCTGTCGTACTCGTTCATCTGGCAACCGTGGGTTTCGATGTAAAGCTTCTTGGCCATGGGAATCGTCAACTGGTGGTAAAGAACCGCGCATTATAGGGGGCATGCCCATTGGTTCCTAGCGCTGTGCATCGGGTGCCATGCTATAGTTCGCGCCCTCTTTTATATCCCCGATGTGTTATCCGCCCACCATGACCAAACGTGAAGCTCCAATCTATAAGGTGATTTTCCTCAACCAGGGCCAGGTGTTCGAAATGTACGCCAAGCAGATCTATCAAAGCGATCTGTGGGGTTTCCTGGAGGTGGAAGAGTTCGTCTTTGGCGAGCGCACCCAGTTGGTCGTCGACCCGGGCGAAGAGAAGCTCAAGGCGCAGTTTGAAGGCGTGGTGCGCAGTTTTGTGCCGATGCATTCGATTGTGCGCATCGACGAAGTCGAGCGTATGGGCACGCCGAAGATCAGCGAGGCGCGGGGCACCAGCAATGTGATGCCGTTTCCGATGCCGATGCCTGAGAAGTAGGGCGTTAGACCGCGTCGCGTCCATCGCAGGCAAGCCAGCTCCCACAGTCGATCGAGTTCCAACTTTGGAATGCATTGAACTGTGGGAGCTGGCTTGCCTGCGATGGCGGTAGAAGGGTTTAGCTGAAATCAGGGCAAGGGCGAAAAAGGCGAACGCCCATCGGCACTCTGCAATTCCTGCAAATAATTGCGAAAGATTTGCCCCAGCACCTGCGTCGCCACTTCCAGCTCATCGCGCTGCATGTGCTCGGCCACTTCATCGGCCGTGTCCAGTGCGTCTTCGGCGCCGTTGACTGCGGCCATTTTCAGCACGATGTACGCCTGCACGTTGTTGGCCGGCACGCCTTCGCCTTTGAAAAACATGCTGCCCAGCTGAAACTGCGCCTGGGCGTGGCCCTGCAACGAAGCTTTCTCGAAGTAACTCAAGGCCTTGTTCAGGTCGCGCGCCGGGTTTTTGCTGTCGTGGAAGTACTCGCCCAACTCGTATTGCGCCTGCGCATCGCCGCCGTCGGCCTGTTTCTGGCACGCGCTCAGGGCCTCGGCCTGGCTGTCTGGCTGGGTATTGAGGGTGCAGCGACCCATCGCTGGGATTAACAACGAGTTGCCGCCTGCTTGTGCATGCGCCAGCAGCGGCTGAAGGAGCAACAGGCAGCCCAGAACCAGGGTGCGGCCGGTGCGTTTCATGGGAATCGACTTACCTCTGACGGGGCGCGCGGACCCTCGAGGGATCCAATAAGCGCGCATTATGAAATAAGCAGGCCCCTGCTTACAAAGTCTTTACTCGTTTTTCTGCTGGTTGGGCAAGTTATCTGCCGGATTGCAGGTAATTTCTCGAAAAAAATCGGAAATGTCTGTCAGTAAAGTAGTCATCAGGCACCGTTTGCGCGGTGCCTGTTGGCTGCGGCCGATTACTTCAGTGCAGCGAAGGCCCGCTCGGCGGCGTCGAGGGTCAGTTTCAGCTCGGCGTCGCCATGGGCAATCGAGGTGAAGCCGGCTTCGAAAGCGCTCGGCGCCAGGTATACACCGCCTTCGAGCATGAGGTGGAAGAAGCGCTTGAACAGATCGGCATCGCTGCCCATTACGTCATCGAAGGTGACGATATCGTCGGCACCGCTGAAGTACAGGCCGAACATGCCGCCCGCCTGGGTGGTGACAAACGGGATACCGGCCGCATCGGCGCGCAGTTGCAGGCCATCGAGCAGGCGAGTGGTGTAGTCGGTCAACTCGGCGTGGAAGCCTGGGCGGCTGATCAGGCGCAGGGTGGTCAGGCCGGCGGCCATCGCCAGCGGGTTGCCTGACAAAGTGCCTGCCTGATACACCGGGCCCAGCGGCGCGATGTGCTGCATGATTTCGCGCTTGCCGCCGAAGCAGCCCACCGGCATGCCGCCGCCGATGATCTTGCCGAAGGTGCTCAGGTCCGGCGTCACACCGTAGTGGGCCTGGGCGCCGCCAAGGGCGACGCGGAAACCGGTCATCACTTCGTCGAAAATCAACACCACGCCGTGCTTGTCGCACTGCGCGCGCAGCCCTTCGAGGAAGCCTGGCGCCGGCGGTACGCAGTTCATGTTGCCGGCCACCGGTTCGACGATGATGCATGCCACGTCCTGGCCCACTTCACTGAGCATCTGCTCGACGGCGCCGATGTCGTTGAACGGCAGGGTCAAGGTGTGTTTGGCAAACGCCGCCGGCACGCCGGCCGAGCTCGGTACGCCTTGGGTCAGCGCGCCGGAGCCGGCTTTTACCAGCAGGCTGTCGGAGTGGCCGTGATAGCAGCCTTCGAACTTGATAATGCTGTCGCGGCCGGTGAAACCACGGGCCAGGCGGATTGCACTCATGGTGGCTTCGGTGCCGGAGCTGACCATGCGCACCATTTCCATCGACGGCACAATGCTGCACACCAGGTCAGCCATCTCGGTTTCCATGGCGGTCGGCGCGCCGTAGGAAAGGCCGTGGTGCAGTTGCTGACGCACCGCGTCCAGCACGTCCGGGTGGCTGTGGCCGAGGATCATCGGGCCCCAGGAACCCACGTAGTCGACGTAGCGTTTGTCATCTTCGTCGGTGACGTAGGCGCCTTCGGCATGCTTGAAGAACAACGGCGTGCCGCCCACGCTCTTGAACGCACGCACGGGGGAGTTCACACCGCCGGGGATGTGTTTCTGGGCATTGGCAAACAGGGTTTCGGAACGGGACATGATGGGATCTCTGAAATCAAATCTTGAAAAGGGCATTGAACGCACGGGCGCGACGCGTGACTTCCTGGGTGCTGTCGGCACCGAACAGGCCGTGCACCACCGCCAGTAGGTCGGCACCGTGGGCCACCAGGGGTTCGGCGTTCTCCAGGGTGACGCCGCCGATCACGCAGATTGGCAGGTGCAGGCGCTTGCGCGCGTCGGCGAGCATCTCAACGGTGGCGGCCGGTGCACCGGGCTTGGTGCTGGAATTGAAAAAGCGGCCGAAGGCGACGTAGCTGGCGCCTTCCTTGGCGGCCTGTTCGGCCAGTTCGATCTGGCTGTGGCAGGTGGCGCCGATGATCGCCTTGGAGCCGAGCAGCGCACGGGCCGGGGTCAGCGGGCCGTCGGTCTGGCCCAAGTGCACGCCGACGCCGAGGCGAGCGGCCAGTTCAGCGTCATCGTTGATGATCAGTTGAGTCTTGTAGCGCGAGCACAGTTCCCGCAGTTTTTCCGCTTCACGCAGGCGCCGGGCTTCGTCGCTGCTTTTGTCGCGGTATTGCAGCAGGGTCACGCCACCGTCCAGCGCCGCTTCGACGTAGGCGAGGAATTTGCCGGCCAATAATTGGCTGTCGGTAATGGCGTAAAGGCCACGTAGTTTCATCGGGCGAGCCTCTGGGCGTTACGAACAGAAATCCAGCGGTAACCGGCGCGGTACAAACTGGCCCTGGCCGAGTTGTTCGGCATCACGCAGGGTGCGCCAAGTGTAGTTGAGCGCCGATTGCACAGCGCTGACCAGGCCTTCGCCCTGGGCGATTCGCCCGGCCAACGCGCTGGCCAACGTGCAGCCCGAACCGTGATAACTGCCGGGCAGGCGCTGGCAGGTAAAGGTCTGGCGCGTGCCGTCGCGACTGTACAGCCGGTTGTGCACTTCGTGCTCGTCGCCGTGGCCGCCGGTGATCAACAGATGCTTGATGTACGGCAACAGCTTCTCGGCGCACTCATCCGCCGTGCCTTCAGGCAGTTCTGCGAGGATGCGCGCTTCGGGCAGGTTCGGCGTGGCGATCAGCGACAACGGCAACAGCCGCTCGCGCATCGCGAAGCCGACTTCGTCCTTGCCCAGGCTGCCCCCACCACCGGCGCGCAGTACCGGGTCGCACACCACCGGCAGCTGCGGGTGCGCCTGCAGCAGTTCAACCACGGTGTCGACCATCGCGGTGGAACCGAGCATGCCCAGCTTGACCGCCGCCACCTCGGAATCGCCGAGCACGGCATTGGCCTGGGCCAGTACCCACTCGCGGTCGAGCACGCGGAAATCGCTGACATTGACGGTGTTCTGCACGGTCAGGGCGGTGACGGCCGGGGCCGCGTGGCAACCCTGGGCGAGCAGGGCTTCGATATCTGCCTGCAAGCCGGCGCCACCACTGGGATCATGGCCGGAGAGACAGAGGACAACGGGGCGAGAGCTGTAGATATTCATGGTGCGCGAGCTTACCACCAAACGCTTTTGGCGGGGTCTTCCGACGATGCCTGAATGTTAGACGTATTTATCGCGGTTTATGGCGGTTTGCTAGTATTTGCCGGATGCGGTAGAACGCGCTGTAACCCCTGTTCTAGAGCCTTTCGAAATTTTATTTCAATGGTGTCTAATTGCCTTTAGCGGCTATGCTAGAGTGGATCCAAACGACTAACTGTATTGCCGGTGTACGTCTTCTCAAAAGGATGGGGGGCTTTTTGACATAACCGGACAGGCCACGCTGGGGCTCTATGCGCTATTTGCTGATGTTACTGTTGTGCGGGCTGCCGATGCTCGCCGGCGCCGTTGAGTTCACCCAGGACACGCGAAGCCTGCCGTTGGGCCGGGCCATGCAAGTGCTCGAAGACCCGACCGATGCCTTGACCATCGATGATGTCAGCGCGCCTTCCGCCGCCGTGCAGTTCAAACCCCACGATAAAGACACCCTGAATGCGGGCTACTCACGCTCAGTGTTCTGGCTGAAGGTCAATCTGCGCTACCAGCCCGATCATTCCGACGCGCAACGCACCTGGTTGCTGGAACTGGCCTACCCGCCGCTCGATCATCTTGACCTCTACTTGCCCGACAGCACCGGCACCTATCGCCTGGTCGGGCGAACCGGGGATGCGCTGGCGTTTTCCGCCCGCGAAATCCGGCAGAACAACTACCTGTTCAAGGTCGACTTTGCCCCTGGGGAGGCGAAGACCGTCTATCTGCGTCTGCAAAGCGAAGGCTCGATCCAGGCGCCATTGACGCTCTGGTCCAGCACCGCCTACCTGGAGGAGCAACCGCTGCGCCTGTACGTATTGGGGCTGATTTATGGCGTGTTGCTGGGGATGCTGGTCTACAACCTGTTTATCTACCTCAGCGTGCGCGACACCAGCTACCTCTATTACATCTTCTATATCGCTTCGTTCGGCATGTACCAGCTGTCGGTCAACGGCGCGGCGGTGGAATATTTCTGGCCGAACAACCCCTGGTGGGCGAATGCCGCGACGCCGTTTCTGATTGGTGCGTCGGCGTTGTTCGGCAGCCTGTTTGCGCGCAGCTTTTTGCACACGGCCCAGCACAGTCGCTGGATCAACCGCTTGCTGCTGACACTGGTGGCCTGCGGTGGCGTGGTGATGCTGCTGTCGTTGATGACCAGCTATGCCCTGGCGCTGCGCCTGGCCACCGGGTTGGCGCTGGTGTTCACCGTGACTATCTTTGTGGCGGCCATCAAGGCCTGGTATTGCGGTCAGCGCGTGGCGCGCTATTTCATCATCGCCTGGTCGGCGTTCCTGCTCGGTGGGGTGGTGAATACATTGATGGTGCTGGGCTACCTGCCCAATGTGTTCCTGACCATGTACGCCAGCCAGATCGGCTCGGCGATTGAAGTGGCGTTGTTATCCCTGGCCCTGGCCGATCGCATCAACGCCATGCGCGAGCAACAGGCGCAGATTCTGTTCGACGCCAGCCAGAAGCTCGAAGTGCTCAATCAGCAATTGGCCCGCAGCAACCGCCTCAAGGATGAATTCCTCGCCACCCTGACTCACGAACTGCGCACCCCCATGAACGGCGTGATCGGTTCCCTTGAACTGATGCAAACCATGCCGCTGGACGCGGACCTGGCGAGCTACCAGCAAACCGCCGCCGGTTCGGCGCGGGACATGATGCGCATGGTCAACGGCATCCTCACCCTCACCGAATTGCAGGCTGGACGCTTGAGTGCCCAGCCTCAGGAGTTCAGCCTGCGCGGCACGCTCGACACCTTGCGCCAGCAGTTCAACCCCATCGCCCAGGGCAGAGGCCTGGCGTTTTCCGTCGACGTGGCGGACGAGCTGCCGGACCGCGTGCTGGGCGATGCCGATAAACTGCTGCAGTGCCTGGATTGCCTGCTGGACAACGCCTTCAAATTCACCCACGCGGGCTCAGTGCGCCTGCGTGTGGTCGGCGTGCCCCAGAGCGACGGTGCCCTGCACATGAGCTTTATCGTCACCGACACCGGTATCGGCTTTGCTTCCCTCGACGAGGCTACGCTGTATCAGCGGTTCTTCCAGCTCGATGGTTCCATGACGCGCGAGTACGGCGGCCTGGGTATTGGGCTGGCGATTTGCCGTCAATTGATCGAGTTGCTGGGCGGGCGCCTTACCCATCATTCCGAACCGAGCAAGGGCAGCCGCTTTCAGCTGGACGTAACACTCAGCCCGGTTGCGCCCGAAGCGAAGCCTGCGCCAGAGCGGCAACGTTCGCCCCAGGAGTGCGCGGTGCTGTTGGTCGATGACAACAGCGTCGGCCAGTTGGTGGTGCGTGGCATGCTGCTCAAGCTGGGTTACCGGGTGAAAACCGTCGACACTGGCCCGAGCGCGTTGGCGGCCTTGCAGGGTGGGGATTTTGACGCGGTACTACTGGATATTCCCGAAGGCGGGTTCTCATTGTGCTGTCAGATTCGGGCACTGCCTGGCTGTGGTGAGTTGCCGGTGATCGCCTTGAGCACTTCGCTGAATGTGTCGGAGCGTGAGGGTTGCCATGGTGTCGGTGTTTCTGATCGCCTGGCCAAGCCGGTGCGGTTCGAGGCGTTGCAAGCGGTGTTGGAACGCCGCTTGTTGTGTCCAGCAGAGGGCAAAAGCGCCGCGTATTCGGCAGGTTTACCACTTTTTTAAGCGGGTTGACGGTGCTTAACTGAAAAGACCGGCCTCTCGGCATGCCCTTGTAGGAGCGAGCTTGCTCGCGAAAAACCTGAGAATAACGCGTTCATCTAGAATGAGCGCGTTATCGTTGATGTTCTTCGCGAGCAAGCTCGCTCCTACAGGAGGCGTGAGCGACATTGGCCTTTTACTGGAGGCCCGTCATGAACCTGCATCAGTTCGCCGAAACCCACGACGTCACCAACCAGCCCCCGTCCCTGGACGGCACCAACCTGTACCGTATCGATGTGCCCCTGCAAGAATGGTCGCGCCGCTTTGGCGCCGGCTGGGCGCAACCGCGCATCGATGCCTACGGCGCGCTGGCCGGCGGGCCGCTGATGGAGGCCGGGTTCCTGGCGAACCAAAACAAACCGGTGTTCAGCAGCCATGACCGCTACGGTCACCGCATCGACCTGGTGGAGTTTCATCCGGCCTATCACGAACTGATGCGCACCGCCGTCGAGCACGGCTTGCCGTCGCTGCCGTGGGCCCATCCGCAGCCCGGCGCCCATGTGGCGCGCGCCGCCATGACTTACCTGCACAGCCAGGCCGAAGCCGGCACCGGCTGCCCGCTGACCATGACCTTCGCCTGCGTACCAGCCCTGCGTTTGCAGCCGGAGCTGGCAGACACCTGGCTACCGAAAATACTCAGCACCCACTACGACCCGCGCAATATCGGCATCGCCCACAAGAGCGGCGCCACCATCGGCATGGCCATGACCGAAAAGCAGGGCGGCACCGATGTGCGCGCCAACACCACCCGTGCCTATCCGGTGGGCGCCGGCGGTCCGGGCCAGGCCTATGAACTGGTGGGCCACAAATGGTTCTGCTCGGCACCGATGTGCGACGCTTTTCTCACCCTGGCCCAGACCAACAAGGGCCTGACCTGTTTTCTGCTGCCCCGGCACCGGCCGGACGACACACGCAATGAGTTCTACATCCAGCGCCTGAAAAACAAACTCGGCAACTGCTCCAATGCCTCCAGCGAAGTAGAGTTCCGTGGCGCCCTGGCCTGGATGGTCGGCGAAGAGGGCCGGGGGGTGCCGACCATCATCGAAATGGTCGCCATGACCCGCTTCGATTGCATGGTCGGCTCAAGCGCCCTGATGCGCCAGGCGCTGACCCAGGCCAGCCATCATTGTGCCCATCGTTCAGTTGGCGGCCGCATGCTCAGCGAGCAACCGCTGATGCAAAACGTGCTGGCTGACCTGGCGCTGGAAAGCGAAGCCGCCCTGGCCTTGAGCCTGCGCATGGGCCGCGCGTTGGACCACTTGGGCGATGAGCAGGAAGCCAAGTTCGCCCGGCTGGTGACCGCGGTGGGCAAATATTGGATCTGCAAGCGCGCCCCGGCGATGATCAACGAGGCCGCCGAGTGCATGGGCGGCGCTGGGTATGTCGAGGACAGCATCCTGCCGCGTCTGTACCGTGAGGCGCCGGTGAACTCGACGTGGGAAGGTTCCGGCAACGTGCAATGCCTGGACGTGCTGCGGGCGTTGTCGAAGGAGCCGGGCGTGCTGGAGGCGTTGTTTGTCGAGCTGGGGGACGGCCATGGGGACAGGCAACTGGCGCGGCGGATTGAACAGCTGAAGTCGGCATTCATGGACACCCAGGACATCCAGTACCGCGCACGACAGCTCACCGAGGATATTGCCGTGGCGTTGCAGGCCAAATTGTTGCTGGAGGCGGGGCATGCGGCGGTCAGCGATGGGTTTATTGCCAGCCGGTTGGGAGAATCGTCCGGTCGGGTCTACGGCACCTTGCCGCGCGGGTTGGATGTGCAGGCGCTTGTCGCAAGGTCTACGCCAAACCTGACTGAATAAACACGGACAATGTGGGAGCGGGCTTGCTCGCGAATGCGGTCTGTCAGTTGATGAATATGTAGCTGATACATAGCATTCGCGAGCAAGCCCGCTCCCACATTATTTACCGCATTCCAATCCCGCTGTTTAAGTGAAGCTTCGATACAGGCAAGATAAAGACCTGCAACTCAGTACACAGGATGCTTACCGTGACCGAAGCTTTTGTTGTCGTTCAAACCGCCGAAGAAGCCGTGGATCGGCTGGCGGCTCTGCATGAGCGGGCCACCGGCGCGCTCAATCAAGCCCTCAAGCAATACCTCAAGGACCGCGTCGAGCCCGACGCCGACCAACGCGCGCTGTTTCGCTACCCGGAACTGCGCCTGACCTACCACTGCCACGGCGAAGTCCCACAGACCACCCGGGCGTATGCCAAGGTCCAGTTGCCGGGAACCTACAGCGTTACCGTCACCCATCCTGCGGCGTTCCGTAAGTACCTGCTGGAGCAATTGGTGCCATTGATGCACGACTTCACCGTGACGGTGGAAGTGGGCGTCAGCCAGCAGAACATCCCGTATCCGTATGTAGTGGAGCAGGGCGACGAGCTGGCCGGCTCCGGCGTGACCGCCGCGACCCTGGCCCGCGTGTTCCCCAGCACCGACCTGTCGGCCGCCACCGATGGCATCGCCGATGGCCTGTATGATTGGGAAAACACCGACCCGCTGCCCCTGGCGTTGTTCGATGCGGCGCGCGTGGACTTTTCCCTGCGCCGCCTGGTGCATTACACCGGCAGCGATTGGCGCCATGTGCAGCCGTGGATCCTGCTGACCAACTACCACCGCTATGTCGACCAGTTCATCCTGCATGGCCTGGAACAACTGCGCAGCGACCCACGGTTCATCCGCATGGTACTGCCGGGCAATGTGATCATCGACAAGAGCATGGACCATGGCGAAGCGTCGGCGATTGCCGCCGGCGTGGTCTGGCACCGCTACCAGATGCCGGCCTACCACCTGCAAGCCACTGACGGCCACGGCGTGACGCTGGTGAACATCGGCGTCGGCCCGTCCAACGCCAAGAACATCACCGACCACCTGGCCGTGCTGCGTCCGCATTGCTGGCTGATGATCGGCCATTGTGGCGGCCTGCGCCAATCCCAGACCATCGGCGACTACGTACTGGCTCACGCCTACATGCGTCGCGACGGGATTCTGGACCGTGTGGTACCGCCGAACATCCCGATTCCGGCCCTGGCCGAAGTGCAGCTGGCGCTGCAGCAAGCGGCGGCGCACGTGACCGGGGAAAAGGGCGAAGAGCTGAAAAAACGCCTGCGCACCGGCACCGTGCTGACTTACGACGACCGCAACTGGGAACTGCGCTGGGCCCAGGAACGGCCGTTGATCAACCTCTCCCGCGCCGTGGCGGTGGACATGGAAAGCGGCACCATCGCTGCGCAGGGCTATCGTTTGCGCGTGCCATACGGCACGTTGTTGTGTGTCTCGGACAAACCGCTGCACAGCGAGATCAAGCTGCCGGGCTCGGCCAACGCGTTTTATGAGCGCGCGGTCAGCCAGCACCTGAAGATCGGCATCGAGGCGGTCGACCTGCTGCGCACCGAACTCAACTCGCTGCACTCGCGCAAACTGCGCAGCTTCGACGAACCGCCGTTCCGCTAAGCGTTGGGGATGGTCATTTAACGGTCAGGCCACTAGCATTGTCGGTCCTGACCGTTAGATGTTCCTTTGCCATGTCTCGTCCCACCCGTCCCGATTCGCGCCGCCCTGGCGTGAAGCTCCCGCATTCCGCTGCACGTCGCGTCGCCAAGGCGCCGCCGGCCGAGCCGAAGTTGATTCTGTTCAACAAGCCGTTCGACGTACTGACCCAGTTCAGCGACGAAGGCGGGCGCGCGACCCTCAAGGACTTTATCGATATTCCCGGCATCTACCCGGCCGGCCGTCTGGACCGTGACAGCGAAGGCCTGTTGCTGCTGACCAATGATGGCCAGTTACAGGCGCGCATTGCCGACCCCAGGCACAAGCTGGCGAAAACCTACTGGGTGCAAGTCGAAGGCGAGCCCAGCGAAGAACAACTGCAACGCCTGCGCGACGGCGTGGCGCTCAACGACGGTAAAACCTTGCCCGCCGAAGCCCGGCAGTTGGATGAGCCGCAGCTATGGCCACGCAACCCGCCGGTACGCTTTCGCAAAAGCGTGCCCACCCATTGGTTGGAGCTGGTGATTCGGGAAGGGCGTAACCGCCAGGTTCGGCGTATGACGGCGGCCGTGGGCTTGCCCACGTTGCGGCTGGTGCGTGTGCGAATTGGCGATTGGACACTCGATGGCCTGGATCAAGGCCAATGGCGGGAAGTACCGGCGCGTTTATAAGGCGCCGGACTCGATCAGGCCGATCACCACGCTCTTGATGATGAACGCGGCCACGCCCAGCCCCAGCACGAAGAACAGGATGAACGAGCCAAAGCGCCCGGCCTTGGACTTCTTCGCCAGGTCCCAGACGATAAAGCCCATGAAAATGATCAGGAGGGTGACCAGGCCGGTCATCATCCATTCTTCAAACAGGACGGGGTCGATGTTGTTCATGAGGCTGTTCCGACAAGACAAGCGAGCAGTATACGGCAGGGTCACAGGTGCAATATTGACCTGAGTCGGTCGCGGTCAATGTGGGAGCTGGCTTGCCTGCGATAGCGGTGGACCAGTCAGCCTCACTGTGACTGACAGACCGCCATCGCAGCATAGGTATCTACACATCTTTGTAGTGAGCGGGCTTGTCCCGCGCTGGGCTGCGAAGCAGCCCCAAACCAGGCGACCGGATTCTACCTGAAGTTCGGCGATGCCTTTATTGGGGCGGCTTCGCCACCCAGCGCGGGACAAGCCCGCTCACTACAGGGATACTTTTCAGTCGTTGAGAGTTGTGTAGATACCTATGGCTATTGCAGGCAAGCCAGCTCCCACATTTGAACTTCGCTGCCTTTAAGTACGCAGGTGGGTCAGTGGCAGTTCGGTGCTATTCAATACCTGGTTCAGCACAAAACTGGAACGCACACTGGTCACGCCTTCAATGCGGGTCAAATGCCCCAGCAGCAGTTTCTGGTAGTGGTCCATGTCCGGCACCACTACTTTCAACTGGTAATCGGCATCCATTCCCGTCACCAGGCTGCACTCCAGCACCTGGGGCAGGGTGCGGATCGCCGCTTCGAAATTCTCGAAACGCTCGGGGGTGTGGCGGTCCATGCCGATCAGCACATAAGCCGTGAGGCTCAGGCCGAGCATTTTGCGGTCGAGCAACGCGACCTGGCGGGCGATGTAGCCGTCGTCTTCCAATTGCTTAACCCGGCGCGAGCACGGCGAAGGCGACAGGCCGATTCGCTCGGCCAACTCCTGGTTGGAGATCCTCGCGTCACGCTGCAATTCCGCCAAAATACTCAGGTCGTATCGGTCAAGCTTGCTCATCGGGTTAACCTTTGTAGTAACTATTGCGGTGAATTATCCATGAAGGGTTAAAAATTGCGCAAGCACTGTTTATTGACGCAATCTTCGCAATCATCTGTCGGGCGCGGGCGGGTATCGTTATCAACAGAATCACCGCCTGGACACCAGTCCACAGCAGTCCGCCCAATCAGGTGCGCTGCGGCCGCCACCCCAGCAGGGTTGAGCCGGCCTCCAGGCTGCACACTGTCCACAAGACGGCGTGAGGTGAGCCAACGCCAAAAGCGTTGAGCCAGGACGAAGTTCTCAAGGGGTGGCCGACGGGTCGCCCCTTTTCTTTTGCCTGCTGATAACCTGTGTCAGAACCGGGCCTCGCTTTTCCAGTCTCATGGACAGGCCCTAATCCGCAGTGAGGAATAGCATGAAGCGCATCTGGCGTATGGCAGGTGTTGGTTTGCTGGTGGTCAGTGTCGGCACGCAGGTAGTGGCCGATGAGCGCGATAACTCACCGAATCAGGGGCAGCGGCCGCAGGGCGGTGGTGGGCAGCATGAGCGTGGTCCTGAAGGCGGGCGGCCCGAAAATAATCCGCCGCGACCCGAGAACAATCAGCCACGCCCGCAGAATCAGCATTTTGAACGTGGCGGCCCTGACGGCGGCGGCCAATGGCAAAGCCGTCCGCAAAACAATGAGCAGCCTCGGCCGGCGCCGCAGCCCCAGCCGGCGAACAACCTGCCGATCCAGGGCCGGCCCGATACCGTGCGCCAGACCCAGGAACCGCGCCAGGGCTACTACCGCGACATTCCCCGGCGCAACGACGACAACCGGCACTGGGAGGCGGGCGGCCCCGGTTCGCGCCCCGGCTACAACGGCCATCCCAACGATAACCGCTGGCCAGGCCGTCCCGACGGCCACGGCAATGGCTGGGGCCCGGGCCCGCAGTATCGCCCCGGCTATATCGTCGACCGCTTCCCGGACCGTAACTACCGCGTGCCCTATCGCGGCCAGGATTACTTTTTCTCGGGTGGCTACTGGTATCGCCCGCAAGGCCCGCGCTATGTCGTCGTAGCACCGCCGTATGGCATCCGCGTGCATTACTTGCCGGACTATGCCCGGGAAGTATGGGTGGGCGGCTCGCTGTTGTTCCTCGCCGCCGGCGCTTACTACGCCTACGAAGAAAGCACCCAGCAGTACGTGGTGGTGCAACCACCGGCGGCTGTGCCCACGCCGCCGCCCGCGCCCCAGGGCAACGGTTATGACGTGGTGGCGTACCCCGCCAACGGCCAGTCACCGGCCCAGGTGCAGCAGGACGGCAATGACTGTTATCGCTGGGCGGTGCAGCAAAGCGGCTTCGACCCCCAGCAAGTCACCTACGCCCCCGACCCGGCCGTGGTGCGCACCTACCGCCAGGCCCAAGGCAACTGCCTGAGCAGCCGCGGCTATCAGGTGCAGTACTAGGTCTTATTGCCCGTGACCACTTCCCGCGGGTCGGCGTGCACCAGCACTTCGGCGCGCGGGTAGGCTTGGTGGATGGCATCGGCGGCCTTGTCGCTGATGCCGTGGGCGACGGACAGCGTCAACTCGCCCGGTAACTCCAGGTGCAACTGCACAAACCAATGGTTGCCCGACACGCGCGTGCGCAAGTCATGGGCACCTAATACCCCCGGTACGCCACGTGCCAGTTCCAGCATGTGCTGGCTCACATCCGGCGGCAGTTCCTCATCCATCAGCACCGCGAAGCTTTCGCGGGCGATCTGGATCGCGCTCCACAAGATATAGGCGGCGATGCCCAGGCCGAACCAGGCGTCCACCTGATGGTAGCCAAGGCCGGCCAGGATCAGCGCCACCAGAATGCTGCCGTTGAGCATCAGGTCCGAACGGTAGTGCAGCGAGTCGGCGCGCACGGCGTTGGAGCCGGTTTCGCGAATTACCCGATGTTGCAGCATCAACAACGCGACGGTCAGCACCAGGGAGAAGACGATCACGCCGATGCTCAACCACGGCGCGCCCACCGGTTCCGGGTGTTGCAGGCGCCCGTAGGCCTGGAACGCGATCAGCACCGCGCTGCCGCCGATAAACAACGCCTGGGCCATGCCCGACAGCGACTCAGCCTTGCCATGCCCATAGCGGTGATCGTCATCGGCCGGGCGCAGCGCGTAATGCACCGCCACCAGGTTCAGCAGCGAGGTCACGCCGTCCAGCAGTGAGTCGGTCAGCCCGGCGAGCATGCTCACCGAGCCGCTGAACCACCAGGCGATGGCCTTGGTGACAATCAGCACACAGGCCACGCCCACCGACGCGCGGGTGGCCAGGCGCAAGAGCCTGGCGTGTTCGGCACTGCTGGTCATAAGCGGTCCTTAGGCGGCGGGCTGCAGGCCCAGGGCCGCGAGTTGCTGCACGCTGCCCTTGAACTGGATCATGCGCGGATCGTCCAGCGGCAAGGTACGGCCGGTTTCTTTCTGGATGATGCTTTGCAGCTTGGCGTTGTCGACCTTGCCGTCGGCGCCAATGGCTTCGTGGAGTTTTTCCGGGGCGACCTGGGCGGTCTTGCCCGGTTCGAAGTAAATGGCGCCGGTGGCGAAGTCCACGCCAAAGGCGATCAGGCCGGGGATCACGTAGAACAAAAGGCCGATGGCGTCGAGCGCAGCGATGGCCGGGTCGATCTTGCCGTCGATCTGGCCGCGGCGGTCGGGGTAGAAGATCGAGCCGCAGGCCGTCAACTGGCTCAGCAGGGTGACGGCGAGGACACCGCCGATGACACGGGAAGCGATACGCATAAAATTCTCCTGAACTCGTTTGAAAGGTGACTATAAGCCAGATCTATCAGGCGACGCTGTTCCCATGTGAGAGCTGGCTTGCCTGCGATGGCGGTGGGTCAGTTAATGAATAGCTGACTGACCCACCGCCATCGCAGGCAAGCCAGCTCCCACATTGGACCGCATTCGCAGGTGCTATACAGACCTGCACCGGCATCCGGCAGTTCGCCGTTATACTCGCCGCTCTGCTTTGGAGCCAGTATGAATTCGTTGCCGATTGATGAAGTTTTACCTGCCCTGCGTGACGCTTTGGCCAACCGCCATGAAGCCGTGCTGGAAGCGCCACCCGGCGCGGGTAAAACCACCCGCGTGCCCCTGGCTTTATTGAACGAGCCGTGGCTGGCCGGGCAGACCATCCTGATGCTCGAACCCCGGCGCCTGGCCGCCCGCGCCGCAGCGGAGCGATTGGCCAGCGAATTGGGCGAAAAGGTCGGTGAAACCGTCGGCTATCGCATTCGCCTCGACAGCAAAGTCGGCCCCAACACCCGCATCGAAGTGGTCACTGAAGGCATTCTCACCCGCCGCCTGCAGGATGACCCGGCGCTGGACGGCGTGGGGCTGCTGATCTTTGACGAGTACCACGAACGCAGCCTCGATGCCGACCTGGCGCTGGCCCTGAGCCTGAACGGTCGCGATCTGTTTCGTGATGAGCAGCCGCTGAAAATCCTGCTGATGTCCGCCACCCTGGAAGGCGAGCGCCTCTCCGGTTTGCTGGACGACGCGCCGATCCTGCGCAGCGAAGGGCGCATGTTCCCGGTGCGGATGCGCTGGGGGCGGCCGTACCAGGCTGGGGAATTTATCGAGCCGCGGGTGGTGCAGACCATCCTTGAAGCGCTGCATGATGAAACCGGTAGCGTGCTGGTTTTCCTACCGGGCCAGGCGGAAATTCGCCGGGTCAATCAGCAACTGGCCGACGCTCTGGGTAACCGCCCGGATGTGCTGCTGTGCCCGCTGCATGGCGAACTGGACCTCCATGCCCAACGCGCCGCCATCGACGCCGCGCCCGCCGGTAAACGCAAAGTGGTGCTGGCCACCAACATCGCCGAGACCAGCCTGACCATCAACGGCGTGCGCGTGGTGATCGATGCCGGCTTGGCGCGTGTGCCGCGTTTCGACCCGGGCAGCGGCATGACCCGCCTCGATACCCAGCGCATTTCCCGCGCCAGCGCCACCCAGCGCGCCGGCCGGGCAGGGCGCCTGGAGCCGGGCGTGTGCTATCGCTTGTGGTCCGAAGACCAGCACGAAGGCCTGGCCGCTTATGGCAGTGCCGAAATTCTCGCGGCAGATCTAGCCGGCCTGGCCTTGCAGTTGGCGCGCTGGGGCGTCACGCCCATGCAGTTGGTGTGGCTGGATCTGCCGCCGGCCGCTGCATATGCCCAGGCCGAGGATTTGCTGGTGCGCCTGGGCGCATTGAAGGAAGACAAGCTGACCGCCCATGGGCAGAAGATGGCCGAGTTGTCGGCCCATCCGCGCATCGCCCATTTGTTGTTGCGCGGGCAGGACCTGGGGTTGGCGGCGATGGCGTGCGAGGTCGCCGCGCTGTTGGGTGAGCGCGATATCCTGCGCGGCGGCGGCGCGGACCTGCACAGCCGCCTGGCGCTGCTGTCCGGCGAAGAACGTGCGCGCGGGACTCAAGGCGGCGTACAGCGCGCCAAGCAGCTGGCCCGGCAATATCGCGGCTACCTGAGAGGCCAGGCCACGCAACCGGTTGGCGACCCCGACCACCCGCGCTGGCTCGGCGCTTTGCTCGCCCTGGCGTACCCGGACCGCGTCGCCCAGCAACGCCGCCCCGGTGGCGCCGAATACCGCCTGGCCAACGGCCGCGCCGCGCTGTTCGCCGAGGCGGACAGCCTGATGAAGCAAGCCTGGCTGGTCATCGCCGACCTGGGCAGCCGCCAGGGCCAGCGCGAAGAACGCATCTACCTGGCGGCGGAATTTGATCCGGCATTGTTCGACACGGTACTCGCTGAACAAGTGCGCAACGTCGACCAGTTGGACTGGGATGAACGCGAAGGCGTACTGCGCGCCGAGCGCCAGCGCAAGGTCGGCGAATTGGTGCTCAGCCGCGAACCGCTGACCGGCTTCGACGAATCCGCGCGCAGCCAGGCGCTGGTCAACCTGGTGCGCCGCAAAGGCCTGGAGCTCCTGCCGTGGACGCCCGAACTGCGCCAATGGCAGGCGCGCGTGATGCTGCTACGCCAGCTGGACGCCGGTAAAACCAGCGAATGGCCCGACGTCAGCGACAGCGCCTTGCTCGCCAGCCTCGAGCACTGGCTGATGCCCTACCTGGGCAAAGTCTCGCGGCTGAGTCATTTCGCCAATCTGGATATTTCCAGCTACCTGCACAACCTGCTGCCCTGGCCGCTGCCCCAGCGCCTCGACGAACTGGCGCCGCAGCATGTGAAAGTGCCGTCTGGCTCGTCGGTGCGCCTGGATTACAGCGAACAGCCGCCGATCCTGGCGGTGCGTTTGCAGGAGCTGTTCGGGCTGGCGGATACGCCACGCATCGCGGGTGGGCGCCAGGTGGTCAAGCTGCACCTGCTGTCCCCGGCACGGCGGCCGGTGCAGGTGACGCAGGACCTGGCGAACTTCTGGCGCAGTACCTACGCCGAGGTGAAGAAGGATTTGAAGGGGCGGTACCCCAAGCATTATTGGCCGGATGATCCGTTGATCGCCGAGCCGACGGCCCGGATCAAACCGCGCAAGTAGCCGCGACAGAGGTCAAATGTGGGAGCTGGCTTGCCTGCGATGATATCGCTGCGGTGTTACTGACAAACCGCGTCGTCTGCATCGCAGGCAAGCCAGCTCCCACATGGGTTTTGTGGTGTGGGTTATTGCGCGGCGGGAAGCAGGAACCGCGCAATCACCGGCAGATGATTTGAGATGCGCAGCGTATCTTCCTGCCGCACCTTCGCCTCCACCCGCTTGATCCGCGGGCTGTAGAACAGGTAATCAAGCGTACGATCCGGCCCGTCCACGCTTGGGTCATTCGGGAAGTGGGTCAGCCATTTTTCACGGTCAATCCCGCTGGATTGGCTATTGCTCGGGATCATCGGGTATTTGTCCCATAGCAAATGCAGTTCGCTGTCCGGTGAGTACTGCCCGCGCTTGCCGGCGTCCAGACGCAGGAATTGGCCCAGGGGCAGCAGGTTGAAATCCCCGCCGATCAGCCAGGGCGTGCCACGCCCTTCGAATTTATCCAGCAGCTTGACCGTGGTTTTGACCTGCTCCTGTACCGCGTTGCGCCCAGGGGCATCGCCGTCCAGGCGCGTGTTGAGCACCGCCAGTTGGCCGCCGTCGCTCAGCGGCAGGTAGGTCAGCAGCAAGGCCGGCTTGGGTTGGAACTGACGGCTGACAAAGTTGGCCTCGGGCGCCGGCAATTGCAGGCGTTCGGCGTGTTCGATCTGGTAGCGGCTCAGGGTCGCCAGTTTGCGGCCGACGCTGCCGAAGATGTGCAGGTCTGGCACGAAGTCGGCTTTCCAGTCGAAGGCTTGTGCGCTGCACGGGTAAAGATCAACCAGGCGTTCCTGCAGCAGTGCGAGCTGGTCCTGGTAGTGGGAGGGCTTGGCGTTTTCGTCGAGTTCCTGCAGCAGCAGGATATCCGGTTGTTCGTCGCGAATCACCCGCGCCACTTCGTCGAGGCTGGCGGCCATGTCTTCGACCGTGGGGCGGTCGTCGGGGCCGCTGCCGTCGGGGGTGTCATACCAGAACACATAATTCTTGCCGGCCAGGTATTGCACGTTCCAGGTCATGACCTTGAGCGCCTGGCCCGGCAACAGCGTCGGCGCACGCGGCGCGACGCAGCTCACCGGCAGGGTTTCCTTGGCCTCGGGGCGCCAGGTCGCGCTATAGATCAGGGTCGCGAGCAGGCCTGCGATGATCAACAGGCCCAGCAAGGTGATGCGCAATAAACGGGTCATCGGCTCGGCTTATGGCGTTTCAGGAGTGGAGCGGAGCATATCACCGCGCGTCGGCGTCGCCACCGATCAACATGAATAAACGGAACAGCACCACGCTGGTAAACAGTTGCAAAAAGCTGTGAGCGCTGTCGAGCAACAACCCGACCAGCGGCGCAGGCGTGGGATACGCCGCCACACTGGCACCCTTGAGCAACCACAGCGGCGTCATCACGCACAGCAGGCACACCAGGATCCGCCAGAAATGCCCACGGGTCAGGCGAAAGCTTTCCTTCATCGCCTCCAGCGCCGGCATCCCGCGCAGGACCAACAGGTACTCGGCGAAGGCCAGCACCACCATCAGCCACAGGCCCGGCAGGAAATACAGCGACAGCCCCAGCAAAATCAGCAGCGTGCTCATGGCCGTCAGCAGGGCGAAGCGCGGCCACAGGGTCAGTGCCATCGCCCACACGTCCTGGGTGCGCGGCGACTCGCCACGGGTGCGGGCGTCGAGAAACAGGATCAGGGCGCCGGTGTACAGCGGGTACACCAGCAGCCCCACCATCACGCTGTATCCGGCAAACGCATCCGGGCCGACGACGTGGTTGAGCACCTGTTGCAGCAGGGCTTCGAAGATCACCAACGGCAAACACAACTGGACGATAGCGCCCAGGTTGTGCCGAGTGAAACGCAAGGAGTCACGCAATACGTCTAACGGATTCATCAAGTTCATCGCAGGCCTGAGAGCAAGGGCAACACTTTAACCGATCAGCACCGGCGGTGAGCAAACGTAAACCTTGAGTAAAGACCATTGAAACAACTCGTAACACCCCCATAACTGGAACGGCGCCTGGATACCAGGCGAAATCACGATTTCCAACGGCAATCTAACGAGGTCGCCATGAACAGCGAAGAGCAAACCCTGATCGATGGACTGTTTTCACGGTTGCAACAAGCCGAAACGGACTCAGCCCCCCGCGACGCCCAGGCCGAAGCGCGTATCAAGGAGCACATGACTCGCCAACCGGCCGCCGGGTACTACATGACCCAGTCGATCCTGGTGCAGGAACACGCGCTCAAAAGTCTCGACGCGCAGAACAAGCAACAGGCGCAGCAGATCCAGCAATTGCAGGATGAGCTGCAACGGGCCAAAGCCACGCAGCCTGCCGCTTCGGGTGGCGGTGGTTTTTTGTCGAGCATCTTTGGCGGTGGCGGTTCGCGTGACCCGCAACCGGCCCAAAACGCACCGGCATCGTCGAACAATGGCTGGCGTGAACCGGCGCGGCCTGCGTTTGGCCAGCCTGCGCCGCAGCAGAACTATCAGCAGCCGCCACAACAAGCTGCCGCCGCAGCGCCAATGGGCGGCGGCTTCCTCGGCGGCGCGATGAAAACCGCTGCCGGCGTGGCCGGTGGTGTTTTGCTGGCCGAAGGTATCAGCAGTTTGTTCCACCACAATCAGCAGCCGCAGGTGGTGGAGGAAATCATCGAGCAACCGGCACCGGCCAGCGACACAGGCGGCTGGGGCAATGACGACCAGAAATTCGCCGGCAATGACAGCTGGGGCAGCAACAATTCGGACAGCTTCGCCGACAGCGATTATTCCGACGACTCCTCCTCTTTCGGCGACGATGATTCCTTCGTCTGACCTTCCCGGATCGGGGCGCAACGTCGCCCCGGTCTGATTTTTTCCCGGAAACATCCTCGTGGCTGGCATACTTGCACCCTTTCCGGGCCCTGGCGCCTGGCTGTCATGAGGAAGTGCGGTGAAGAAAATTGCAGTGTTCGCCGATGTGCAAAACCTCTACTACACCGTTCGCCAGGCCTATGGCTGCCACTTCAACTACGCCGCCCTGTGGGCTGATATCAGCGCGCGCGGGCAAATCGTCGAGGCGTACGCGTATGCCATCGACCGTGGCGACAGCAAGCAGCAGCAATTCCAGCAGATCCTGCGCAACCTGGGCTTCACGGTTAAACTCAAGCCGTACATCCAGCGCAGCGACGGCTCGGCCAAGGGCGACTGGGACGTGGGCATCACCCTCGACATCATGGACGCCGCCGACCACGTCGACGAAATCGTATTGGCCTCGGGCGACGGCGACTTCGACATGCTGCTCGATCGCGTTATCCACAAGCACGGCGTTGAAGCTGTGGCTTACGGCGTACCGGGGCTGACGGCCAACTCGCTGATACGCGCCGCCAGCCGCTACGTGCCGATCGAAGGCGCGTTGTTGCTCAAATAAATGCTTAAACGGAGTTGAAACAGGTTTGGAACGTATAGCGGTCATCGACTTTGAAACCACCGGTATCACCCCGAGCAGCCACTGCCGGGCCACGGAAATCGGCGTGGTTATCCTTGAGCGTGGGCAAATCGTCGACCGCTACCAGAGCCTGATGAATGCCGGCGTGCGCGTCCCCGGTTTCATCGAGCAGCTCACCGGCATCAGTAACGCCATGCTGCGCAACGCGCCGCCGGCGGAGCGGGTGATGAACGAAGTCAATGAATTCGTCGGCACCACGCCGCTGATGGCGCACAACGCCGCGTTCGACCAGAAGTTCTGGGACTTTGAGCTGGGCTTGATCCGCCGAACCCGTCTGCAGAAGTTCGCCTGTTCCTTATTACTGGCGCGACGGTTGATGCCTTCGGCGCCCAACCACAAGCTCGGCACGCTGAACACGTTCGCGCAACTGCCCCACACCGGCAAGGCTCACCGGGCGCTGGCGGATGCGGAGATGGCGGCGAACCTCACGGCGCACCTGGCCAATGAACTGCGCCAGAAACATGGCTTGCGCGAGTTGTCCCACGATTTGCTGTGCACCTTGCAGAAAGTGCCGGCGGCGAAGATCAATGAGCATTTGAAGAAACATCGCGGGTTCTGAGCCTTCAGCAATCCCAAAAACATCGAAGATCCAAATGTGGGAGCGGGCTTGCCTGCGATAGCGGTGTATCAGTCAGTCATTTTTCGCCTGACCCTCCGCTATCGCGGGCAAGCCCGACTCCCACATGGGTTATGCGGTGCCTATTGAGGCTGCACACACTCCAGCGCCCGATCCACCACCCCCTTCGCCATCTCCACCAAATGCATCACCGCCCGCTGCTGCACGCTCATCGCTTCAACGGATGAATGCGCCGTCTCGACCGCGCAGTGCAGCAGATCTGCCGCATGGGCGAGGGCGTCTTCAAAGCTCAGGTTGTCGTTCAGAATAAAGGTGGGCGCATCCGGGGCGGATGCCTTGAGGTAGTAGTCAATGGCTCGGCGATTGAGCAGGGCGTCTTCGCTAAGGAAACGGGGTGGATCGGGGGTGACTTTGATCATGGTGAAACTCCTCTTGTAAAGCAGGAGCTGCGTCTATTCGCTTGCACGCGATTAGGGTGGCAGCGGCACGCGGGTGTGCAAGACCGGGACAAAAGGCAAACCCAGCAGATCCGAAGATCTCCCGCGCACAGCTGCCATAACAGATCAGGCCTGGTCGCAGTGACTGGGCGCTGATTTGCGGAGCATCTGTAAAGCCTATGTTTGATCGGACTTGCACGTCCGGTCACCGAACATTCGATGACGCAGCGAGACTAGCTACCCAATCCGACGGAAACAAGGCCGTGGGATTCTCTCGGAAACTTCCCGCAAATGAAAGGGATGGGTCTTGCTGGCCACATAAAAGTCAGGTGTTTTAGAGGGAGTTTACAAATGCTCAGAGCAGTCCGTAGGTTGAGTCTTGTCACTTCGTCAGACCCTTCTGATTTGCACAGCGTTTCCCATTACTCACTCTGTCGAGTAAGAACATGTCTGATCGCCGTCGCGTACGGTAAATGCGCAGCGTTGCTCACCTCCTGCTGCAACTCCTGTATCCATTCCTCTTCGGGAAATGTGTCGGCGATTTCAACAAAATACTCCAAGGTCTGGAGGTAGCCGCTAAGTTCCGCGCGCCGAATTTCATTCAGCGCGCCGTCCAGCCCAAGAATACGGATCGTCTCGCTTGCACGAAGATGATCGCGTGCGCTCAAGCCTGCCCTTGGTTCCACCGTTCCACCGGGTGTGAACACTAGGAAAGCGTCGGGGTCTTCTATGTCGGGTTTAATCAGAACTTCCGGTGGGTAGGTTCCACATCGGTCCTTAGCCTTCCCGCAGGTGCTGGCGCGCTCGCATGAGCCGAACAGATTGTTCCAGTCATAAGTGCCTTGCGGATACCGATCCCGTTGGCGAAAGTGCTCGATATGACGGTTTCCTGGGCTAGTCGGTCCTTCACAGTAGGCACACCGCGGACCTTGCATAAGCTCTAAAGATGCCCAAATACCGTCGCGTTCCTCTTGCGTTGGGCATGTGCGAGTCCATTTATCTCGGCCGTGTCGGTAACGCCTCAGCCCCGAGGGCGCTTCATCCTGCCGATGTAGACGACGCATCTCAATACTCCCGGTTGCCGAGATCGCGCGGAAGACGCTGCTTGATGACCTGCAACCGAATTTGCCGCTCACATTCGCGAATAACTGGATGGTCAGCGCCGAAATGAGATTCCAGCTTTGTTCTCAACGCGAGTCCGGCAGCCTGCTCGTGGAGGTTTTGCTGAATCAGCGCCTGATAGTCAGAAACCCATGATGCCTCAGGCACATCAGGAACAGGGTCCACACCCATTATACGAGCGAGCAAGTCGGAACTGGCTACCCCTCGGGTCTGCCACTGTGGCTCGCTGACACTGGTAATTCGACTAGAGGTCTCAGGATCGATTTCGGTACGCAAGATTCGAACGCTGTCCGAGGATACTGTGCTCAACACCTGAGGACTGTGGGTGGTAACGATAAGCTGCATGGCCGGAAATGCTTCGGTCAGGTTGAGCAACACCACTTGCTGCCATTCCGGATGCAGATGCATGTCGACTTCGTCTATCAGCAACACGCCTGGAGTCGCCTGAGCTGCCTGTGCACCAAGGTGCCCGTTGAGCTTGGTCGCGCGAAACGCGATATCGGCGACCATGCCAATCATGTTGCGAATGCCGTCGCTAAGCCACTCGACCGGCAACTCTCCAAACTGCTCATGGCGAGCGACCAATGCATCACGAGTAAACGAGTATTGAATGCCGCTCCAACCTGCTGGTTGGATACAAGCATTCACCGCGCGACTAACTGACTGGATGTAGTCGTCGAATTCAGTTTTGACAACGCTGACCCCAGCTTCAAGAGCTTTAAGCTGGGCCTCCTTGGCATTCAGGCTCCAGTAGCGAAACCACTGCACAAACGATTTATAGCTGGAGGCCGGATCCAGGCAGTCGGTATAGCCCACGGTTCTGGATGTGCGTTGAATGTTCTTTGCGTCTGTCAGTTTCTTCTGCTGCCAGAGCCGCCCCGTGCCGTAGTACGCGATTAGTGGCAAAACAACTTCAGTGTCCGGAGTGCGCGCCGCTTCCTGCATGCGCTTGCCGTAGCTCACCAGCTCCTTGGCATCCTTGATTGAGGTCTTGGTCTTGGTCGTGCTTGATAAATGACGGCGCCAAATGGTGGGCAACAGATCATCGGACAACTGATCAATCAAGCTTCCAGGAATGATTCCTGTTGCCTCGATCCGCGCACCTTGGGGCGCGTATTCCATTTCGTTGGTTGTGGTTCGTCTGGCACGAAACTGGCGGATGTCGCTAGGTTCAAGGTGTTTGCCCACCGCCTCGTCGAACGCACCCACGTAGGGGCCGAAGGCGACAGCGATAGCGTCGAGGATGGACGTCTTCCCCGTACCGTTGGCCGCAACCAGCACGGTCAACCGCGGATGAAAGTCTATATCCATTGTTTCGAAACAGCGGAAATCACGTAGCCGCAACCGCGAAAGCCGAAGCGATTTTTTTCCGGCACTCGCCATATTTTCCTGCGTGCCCATGAGATCTCCAGACCGGCGCCTAAAGTCCTAGTCTACCTGTTGACCAACGCCCAGCGTAGCTACTAGAGGAAATCCTGAATAGACTTTTGATTAGGTAGATCAGCCAGCACTTTTCCCATTCCCCTCCAACTGCCCCAACGGCACCCGCCGTTCTATCGCACTCGACAAGATGATCGAAGTCTTGCTGAACCCGAACTTCGCGATCCGATTGATCAAGTCTTCCAGCTCCGGCATCGAGCCCACCGCCGCTTGCATGATCACGCACGGATCGCCCGTCACCCGGTGGCATTCGGTCAGTTCGGGAATCTCGGCCAGGGCGTCGTATACCTTTTGGCTGCCATGATTGGTCAACCTCAGTTCGATCACACACTGAATCGGCAAACCCACCTTGGACAGGTCCACCTTGGCCTGATACCCGGTGATCACCCCGCTGGCCTCCAGCTTGGCCACGCGTTCGGCCACGGCGGGGGCGGAGAGGTTTACCGTGCGGGCCAGCTGCGCGTAGGAGGCGCGGCCGTCTTCGAGCAGGGCGCTGAGGAGCATGCGGTCGTATTTGTCCATGATAAGGTTCCGGTTGCGCGTGGCTTTCGAAAGCTTGGTTTATAGCCTTCACAACCATGCTTTGAAAAGTGTATGGGCGGTTTAAACAGGTTTTGTAACTTATGTTTATTCCTCTTCGTTTCTAGAATAAGCCTCCCATTTACTGCCAAAGAGCCACCCAATGCCTGGCCCACGTCGCTTTCCCTTACCGTTGATCGCCGCCTTTTTTGCGTTGTATGTAATCTGGGGTTCCACCTACCTGGTGATTCGTATCGGCGTGGAGTACTGGCCGCCGCTGTTGCTGGCGGGGATTCGGTTTTGCACGGCAGGCGCGTTGATGTACGGCTACCTGAGGTGGCGCGGTGTGCCGGCGCCGACCTGGTCGCAATGGAAGGCGGCGGGAATGATCGGTATTTTGCTGCTCACCTTCGGCAATGGCGGCGTGAGCGTGGCGGAACACACGGGCGTGTCGTCCGGCGTGGCGGCGCTGGCGGTGGCGACGGTGCCGCTGTTTACCTTGTTATGCGGGTATTTCTGGGGCGCGCGCAATACTCGCCTGGAATGGGCCGGGGTGATCCTGGGGATTATCGGCATCGCCATGCTCAACATGGGCAGCACCCTGCAATCGAGCCCGATGGGCGCGGCGTTGCTGTTGTTTGCGGCGGCATCCTGGGCGTTCGGTTCGGTGTGGAGCCGGCACTTGCCGTTGCCCCAGGGCGCCATGGCCAGCGCGGCGGAAATGCTCGTGGCCGGTGTGGCGCTGTTGATTGGCAGCGCGGCGTCCGGCGAGCACCTGCAGGCCATGCCGCCGCTGGAAGGTTGGTTGGCCCTGGCTTACCTGACGGTGTTCGGATCGATCATTGCATTTAATGCCTACATGTACCTGCTCAAGCACGTACGCCCGGCGGCGGCGACCAGCTATGCCTACGTCAACCCCGCAGTAGCCGTGTTGCTGGGGATCGTGTTCGTCGGCGAGACCATTGGGTTGGAAGAAGCCTTGGCCATGCTGGTGATCATCAGCGCCGTGCTGTTGATCAGCCTGCCCCAATGGCGAAAGCCAAAACCGGAAATAAGGTAAACTGCCGCGCAATTGCGACGTGCGCTGAACTTTTCCTACGGTAAACACATGACTTTCGCCACCCTTGGCCTGATCGAACCCTTGCTGCGCGCCCTTGAGACGCTTGGCTACCAGACCCCGACGCCGGTGCAGGCGCAGGCCATCCCCGCGGTGCTGGCCGGCCGCGACCTGATGGCCGCGGCCCAGACCGGCACCGGCAAGACCGCCGGCTTCGCCGTGCCGCTCCTGCAACTGCTGACCCTGGAAGGGCCGAAAGTCGCCGCCAATTCGGCGCGCGCGCTGATCCTGTGCCCGACCCGCGAGTTGGCCGAGCAGGTTCATGCCAGTGTCGCCGAGTACGCACAAAACCTGCCGCTGACCACCTACGCGGTGTACGGCGGCGTGAGCATCAACCCGCAAATGATGAAGCTGCGCAAGGGCGTCGACATCCTGGTCGCCACGCCTGGCCGCCTGATCGACCTGTTCCGCCAGAACGCCTTGAAGCTCAATCAGCTGCAAACCCTGGTGCTGGATGAAGCCGACCGCATGCTCGACCTGGGCTTTTCCGAGGAGCTGGCGAACATCTACCGCATGCTGCCGAAAAAGCGCCAGACCCTGCTGTTCTCCGCGACCTTCTCCGATGAAATCCGCTCGCTGGCCGGGCAGATGCTCAACGACCCGCTGACCATCGAAGTCAGCCCGCGCAACGTCGCCGCCAACACCGTGAAGCAGTGGGTGGTGCCCGTGGACAAGAAGCGCAAGGCGGAGCTGTTTGTGCACCTGATGCGCAAAGGCCGCTGGAAGCAGGTGCTGGTGTTCGCCAAGACCCGTAACGGCGTGGACGCGCTGGTGGATAAGTTGCAGGGCCTGGGCATCAATGCCGACGGCATTCACGGCGACAAGCCGCAAGCCACGCGCCAACGTGCGCTGGACCGCTTCAAGTCCAGTGACGTGCAGATCCTGGTGGCCACCGATGTGGCCGCGCGCGGGCTGGACATCGAAGACCTGCCGCTGGTGGTTAATTTCGATTTGCCGATCGTGGCGGAAGACTACATCCACCGTATCGGCCGTACCGGGCGTGCGGGCAATACCGGTGAAGCGATTTCCCTGGTGTGCGCCGATGAGGTGAACATGCTGTCGGCCATCGAGATGCTCACGCGTCAGACCTTGGCCCGGCACATGGAGCAGGATTTTGAACCGGAGCACCGCGTGCCGGACACCGATGCCAGTGGGCAGGTGGTGAAGAAACCGAAAAAGCCGAAGAAGCCTAAATCGTCGGGGGGGGGCGGTAAGCGTAACCTGGGCAAGTGGGTGGACAGCGGTGAGGTTGCGCCGGCGGAGCCTTCGATCAAGCCGGTGCGCAAGGTGCCGGTGTTCAACACGGGACCGCGTAAGAAGAAGTAGGATTTTCGGCGCCTGTGCGGGCGCTATCGCAGGCAAGCCAGCTCCCACATTGACGGTGTTTACACATCAAAATGTGGGAGCTGGCTTGCCTGCGATGCGATCTTAAATTCACCGCAAGACTCAGCGCTTAAGCCACTCCAACATCCCCCGCCCAGCCGCTCTGCCACTGGCAAAACACCCGGTCAGCAAATACCCCCCGGTTGGCGCTTCCCAATCGAGCATCTCGCCCGCACAAAACACCCCAGGCAATTGCTTGAGCATCAGCCGTTCATCCAGCGCTTCAAACGGCACGCCGCCCGCGGTGCTGATGGCTTCGTCGATGGGCCGCGTCTTCACCAGTGTCAACGGCAATGCCTTGATATCCACCGCCAATTGCGCCGGGTCGTTAAAGTGTCCGGCCGGCGTCACTTCGCGCAACAACGCGGCCTTGACCCCGTCCAGCCCCAACTGACTGTGCAGATGTTTGCTCATCGAGCGCGAGCCACGCGGTTTGGCGAGTGCCGCCTGCACCTTGTCCAGCGGCTTGCTCGGCAGCAAATCGATATGCACCGTTGCCGAGCCGTCGCGATTGATCGCTTCACGTATCGGCGCCGACAGCGCATAGATCAGGCTGCCTTCGATGCCCGTGGCGGTGATCACGCATTCGCCCAGCCGGGGCTTGTCATCCCCCAGCCCGATGGCGACGTTTTTCAACGGCGCGCCGGCGAATTTGTCGATCATCAGGTCGCTCCAGGCCGACACCTCGAAGCCACAGTTGCTCGGCTGCAAACGCACGTAGGGCACGCCTTTGCCTTCGAACACGTTAAGCCAGGCCCCATCGGAGCCCAGGCGCGACCAACTGCCACCGCCGAGGGCCAGCAATACCGCATCGCTGCGCAGGGTCTGCTCGCCGTCCGGGCTGTGGATAACTAAATCGCCCTCGGCATTCCAGCCGGTCCAGCGATGCCGGGTGTGGATAATCACGCCCTGGTCACGCAGGCGCTTGAGCCAGGCGCGCAGCAGCGGGGCGGCTTTCATGTCGGTAGGAAAAACGCGGCCGGAGGTACCGACAAAGGTGTCGATGCCCAAACCATGGATCCATTCGCACAACGCCTCGGCCCCAAACGCTCGCAGCAACGGCGCCATCTGCGCTGCGCGCTCGGCGTAGCGCGACACAAACGCCGGGTAGGCTTCGGAGTGAGTGATGTTCATGCCGCCCACGCCCGCGAGCAAAAACTTGCGCCCCACCGAGGGCATGCCGTCATACAGGTCCACGCGTACCCCGGCTTGGCTCAAGACTTCGGCGGCCATCAGCCCGGCTGGGCCGCCGCCGATAACGGTGACGCGGTGAGGTTGGGTCTGAGGCATGGGCAGGGCTACGGTGCTGTGAATAGGCCGAACATTCTACCGGACAGAGCGGCGCCTGCCTGATCAAAAAATGTACACTTTCCTACAAGCCTTGCAGCGGCTTGCGCTCAGCCGCTTACGCTCAAGTTATCCACAGGCCGTTCCACAGCCATTGTGGGTAACGCCCACACCTCAATGACAACCTGATGACGTCCATACCCGTTGCGCACTGTGGTGCAGGATGCCATGGCGGCGCGCCAGGGCCGGGCGGTCCTTGCTGTAACCGCCGCCGATCACGCCCATCACCGGAATGTCGCGGCCCAGGCAGTGGCGCATCACGCTTTCGTCGCGGGCGGCGACGCCTTGGTCTGTCAGCTTGAGGTAGCCGAGAGCGTCGTCTTTATGCACATCGACGCCGGCGTCGTACAGCACCAGGTCAGGTTGATAGAGTGGCAGCAGGTAGTTGAGCGCGTCGTCCACCACCTTGAGGTAATCGGCATCGCCCATGCCCATGGGCAACGGAATGTCCCAGTCGCTCTGGGCCTTGCGCGCGGGGAAGTTCTTTTCGCAGTGCAGCGACACGGTGATGGCGTCCGGTGTGTCGTGGAGGATGCGCGCGGTGCCGTCGCCCTGGTGCACGTCGCAGTCGAAGATCAGCACGCGGTTGACCCGGCCGCTGGCCAGCAGGTAATGGCTGATCACGGCCAGGTCATTGAAGATGCAAAAGCCCGCTGGATAGTCGTAGTGCGCGTGGTGAGTGCCGCCCGCCAAGTGGCACGCCAGGCCGTGCTCCAGCGCCTGTTCCGCCGCCAGGATGGAACCGCCGACCGCACGCACGGTGCGGCGCGCCAGGGCCTCGTTCCAGGGCAGGCCGAGGCGCCGTTGGTCTTCGCGGGACAACTCGCCGCCCATGTAGCGTTCGATATACCCAGCGTCATGGGCAAGCGCCAGAATCTCGGGCGGGCAAAGGTTTGGGCGCAGCAACTGGCTGTCTTCGGTCAGGCCGCTGTCTATCAGGTGGTCGCGCAACAGGCGGAACTTGTCCATGGGGAAGCGATGGTCCGCCGGGAACTCGGGGCTGTAGTCATCGTGGTAGATCAAAGGCAAGGGCATGGGATTTTCTGACGGGAACCTGCGACGGATCTTACCAGCGCTGTACACTCACGCACATGGCAAGGAGAGGGGCCCCATGGAGCCGATACTGCAATTGGAAAGCGCACGCCTGGTGCTGCGCCAATGGCGCGACAGCGACCTGCCGGACTTTGCGCGCATGTGCGCGGACCCGCAGGTGATGCGCTATTTCCCGGCCAAATTGAGCCACCTGGAAAGCGCCGCGTTGATCGGCCGTATTCGCGGCCACTTCGCCGAATACGGCTTTGGCTTTTGGGCCTTGCAGCGCAAGGACACCGGCGAATTCATCGGTTTGACCGGGCTGCAGAACGTCAGCTTTGAAGCCGGCTTCACGCCTGCGGTGGAAATCGGCTGGCGCCTGGCCCGTGAGCATTGGGGCCTGGGTTACGCCAGCGAGGCCGCCTGGACCGCACTGCGCTGTGGGTTCGACCGCCTGCAGTTGGACGAAATGATTGCCTTCACCACCGAAGCCAATCTGCCATCACAAAAAGTCATGCAGGCCATCGGTATGCATTACGATCCGCTGGCAGATTTTGAACACCCCAAGGTCGCAGCCGATGACCCGCTGCGCCATCACGTTTTGTACCGCATCACCCGCGCCCAATGGTTGGACACGCTGCACGGATAAGCAGCGCGGAATGCCCCGTAGATTGTAGGAGTTGCTCTATGAGCCAAGTATTGGAAGATCTGGTGGACTTGCTGACCCTGGAGCCGATCGAGGAAAACCTCTTTCGCGGCCGCAGCCAGGACCTGGGCTTTCGTCAACTGTTCGGCGGCCAGGTGCTCGGCCAGTCGCTGTCGGCGGCCAGCCAGACCGTGGAAGAAGCGCGGCACGTGCATTCCCTGCACGGTTATTTCCTGCGCCCGGGTGACGCGGCGTTGCCGGTGGTGTACTCGGTGGACCGAGTGCGCGACGGTGGCAGTTTCAGCACCCGCCGGGTAACGGCGATCCAGAAGGGCCACCCGATCTTCACGTGCAGCGCCTCGTTCCAGTACGACGAAAAAGGCTTCGAGCACCAGACCACTATGCCCGTGGTGGTCGGCCCGGAAAACCTGCCGTCGGAACTGGAGCTGACCAAGCAGCGCGCGCACCTGATCCCCGAGCACATGCGTGACAAGTTGCTGTGCCCCAAGCCGATCGAAGTGCGCCCGGTCACCGAAAAAGACCCGTTCAACCCGCAGCCGTCCGATCCAGTCAAGTACGTGTGGTTTCGGGCCGACGGCGCCTTGGCCGACGCGCCGGCGCTGCACAAGTACTTGCTGGCCTACGCTTCGGATTTCGGCCTGCTGACCACGTCCTTGCTGCCCCATGGCAAGACCGTGTGGCAAAAAGATATGCAAGTCGCCAGTCTGGACCACGCGCTGTGGTTTCATGCCGACCTGCGTGCCGATGACTGGCTGCTTTACGCCATGGACAGCCCATGGGCCGGCAATTCCCGGGGTTTCTCCCGTGGCAGCGTGTACAACCGCGCCGGGCAACTGGTGGCTTCGGTGACCCAGGAAGGCTTGGTCCGCCATCGCAAGGACTGGGCATGAGCCTGAGTGCGGTCAAGCATTGGGTGTTCGACATGGACGGCACCCTCACGGTGGCTGTGCATGATTTTGCCGCCATTCGCGTGGCCTTGGAGATCCCGAACGAGGACGACATCCTCACGCACCTGGCCGCATTGCCGGCGGATATCGCGGCGGCCAAGCATGCCTGGTTGCTGGAGCACGAGCGTGAGCTGGCGCTGGGCTCGGTCGCGGCGCAAGGCGCGGTTGAGCTGGTTCGCGAGCTGGCCGGGCGCGGGTATCGCTTGGGGATCCTGACGCGCAACGCGCGGGAGTTGGCGCATGTCACGCTGCAGGCAATCGGCCTGGCGGACTGTTTTGCCATCGACGATGTGCTGGGGCGTGAGGATGCGCCTCCCAAACCCGACCCCGGCGGCTTGCTGAAACTGGCGGCGGCCTGGGATGTGGCACCGAGCGAGATGGTGATGGTGGGGGATTACCGCTTCGACCTGGATTGCGGCCGGGCAGCGGGGGCGCGGACGGTGTTGGTCAACCTGCCGGAAAACCCGTGGCCGGAATTGGTGGATTGGCATGCCGAGGATTGCGCGCAATTGCGCCGGATGATCTAAACCCCAGGCGATGACTATCACATGTGGGAGCTGGCTTGCCTGCGAATGCAGAGTGTAGTGAGCGGGCTTGTCGAATCGTCGCACCGCCCGCGCTGGGCTGCGAAGCGGCCCCAATAAAAACACCGCCGACCTCCAGGTAGAACCGAGTGGCCTGGTTTGGGGCGGCTTCGCCACCCAGCGCGGGACAAGCCCGCTCACTACACACCGTCATCGCAGGCAAGCCAGCTCCCACAGGGTAATTGGGTTTCTTCAGGGGTTATTGAGGAAACAGTACTTTCTGCCCCTCCGGCGATGTAAACATCTTATTCCCGTCATGCCCCACGCCCGGTACCTCCACCAGCCTGTGGCTCAACTGCGGATGCCGCAGCTTCAGGGCGTCAAAATAGTTATGCCCTCGAATCAACCGATACGCGCCCTGGGTCTCGGCTTCGCAGCCTTTATCCAGCGCCGGGTGGTTCGGGTCGGTGTCCTGCTGCCCCAGCAGGTACGTGATATCCCGTGACACATAAGCCTGTTCCAACTGCTGGGGCCCGTGGCCCTCGGCGTAGGCTGGCAACGTCTGCATGCCGTACTTCCAGTCGTTGAAACTCGGGCAATCGGCCACGGCGAATTCTACAGGGCGTTGTGGGTTGAAGTAGGCATAGGACGAAGGGTTGGCCACTACATAACGCAGGCTGATGCCTTCGCTGTGCAGGGCAGGGTGGTCGTGACCCATGAGGGCGAAACGTTGCACCACCTGGCCGCCGCCGGAATGACCCGCCACCACGATTTCCTTGAGCGCCGGGAATAAGCTGCGGTTGCCCAGGTGCTTGATGATCTGGTCCAGGGCCCCGAAGGAGCTGATATGGCCGGGCCCCGTCGATGCCTCGCCGGCCATCCAGTCGTTGCCGTTCCAGCGCAACACCTGGTTACCCAAGTGGTTGCGCTTGATGTCGGCGTCGTTGAGAAACTGCGGCGCAATCACCAGCGTGGTGCCGCCAACCTTCGCGTGCGCAGCCGCAGCCTCACCGCTTTGCAGATAGGTCTGCGCGTTACGCAGGCGGCCATGCACGATGATCAGCACGCGGGTGACGTTCGGCAGCGGCTGGCGCCAGTCCTGGCTCATGCCCAGGCTGAGGTCGCCGGCCTGCAGGTGAAAGCGATCGGGGCTGACCACCTTCACGCCATGCTCGGCCGCCATGGTGGGACACGCCAATAACACCGCCAGCAGCCATCCCCATCGTGTTTTCATTTAAAGGCTCTTGGCGGCAAAGGTGTCGCATTGCGAGATCTGGCCCTGGGCAAAACCGGTCTTGAACCAGCGCACCCGTTGCGCGGAGGTGCCATGGGTAAACGAGTCCGGTACCACGCGGCCCTGGCCCTGTTGCTGCAGACGGTCGTCGCCAATGGCGTTGGCCGCATTCAGGGCCTCCTCGATGTCGCCGGGTTCCAGCCAGTTCAAGCGCTTTTGCGCGCGGTTGGCCCACACCCCGGCGAAGCAGTCGGCTTGCAGTTCCTGGCGTACCAACAGCCCGCCGTCACCTTCCATCTGCCGGCCTTGTTGGCGCGCGGCCTGGATCTTCGACGAAATGCCCAGCAGCGTCTGCACGTGATGCCCGACTTCATGAGCGATCACGTAGGCCTGGGCAAAGTCGCCGGCGGCCTGGAAGCGTTGCGACATTTCCCGGAAGAAATCCAGGTCCAGGTACACCTGCTGGTCAGCCGGGCAGTAGAACGGGCCGCTGGCCGAGGTAGCGCCGCCGCAGGCGGAATTCACCCGGCCACGGAACAGGATCAGTTTGGGGTTCTTGTAGGCCAACCCGTTTTCCTGGAACACCTGGCCCCAGGTGTCTTCGGTATCGCCCAGCACGGCGCGGACGAAATCAGCCTGCTCATCGTTGGCCGGCGGCGCCTGGCGCGACTGTGTGCTCACCGACGGCGCCTGTTCCATCTGGCCGGTCAGTTGGCCGAGGATCTGCATCGGGTCCTGGCCGGTCAGCCAGCCGATGCCGACGATCAGCACAATGGCCGTGAGGCTCAGGCCCTTGCCGCCACCGAAGCGCATGCCACCACCGCCACCGCTGCCGCCATCGCGGGCATCCACCACGTTGTCGCTGCGTCGGCCTTTTTTCCATAGCATGTGGGCAATCCTCTGGGTGATGACAGTGTTTGAGTATGGTCGTTATTAGCGGCAGTAGCCTTCGCCGGTATCGACAATCAGGCAGTCCTTCTTGTCGGCCAGCCATTTCAGCCCGGTGGCTTCACCGTCACCGGCGCGCAAGAGCTGCGGGCCGTCCGGGCGATTGAAGGCGATGCCGTCTTCGGCGGCCTCACCCTTGAAGGTGCCCGAGTCGTCGGCATCGAGGCCGTATTGCATGGTGAGGAGGTAGTGACCGCGGCCGACGCTGTCGTTCTTGGCGATGGTCAGGTAGAGGCCTTCGACGCCGATCCATTTACCGACCCATTTGTCGGTGGGCGGGGTTTGCGGCACCAGGGTGGCCTGCACGGAGGCCGGCGCGGGTTTAGGCGCGTCCTTGGCTTCTTGATTGCACGCGGTGAGCAGGGCAAGGGCAGACAAGGCGAAGAGTATTTTTTTCATAGTGGCAGGGCCTTGGTTAAAAAAATGTACAGCGCGGAGATCAATGTGCAGCGTTGGACTCGAATCCCGTGATTTAGTGCGCTGTTCCCACGGTGTTTGGTTATGCTCTTGGGGCAGACTCTGGCCCAACTGCTAGATTATCGGGTTGAACGCCATCGCGCTTCCCACACGAGGATTCAATGACACTCAGCACCCCCCTTTCCGGCGTCAACCATCCTTTCAAAGGCATTTTGCTGATTGTGCTGGCGACGTTTCTGTTCTCCAGCCACGACGCGTTGTCCAAATACCTGGCCGGGTTCTACCCGATCGTGATGGTGGTGTGGGCACGTTACATGGTGCATACCCTGTTGATGGCCGGCATTTTCCTGCCGCAATCAGGCCTGCGCGTACTGCGCAGCAAACGGCCTGGCATGCAGGTGGTGCGGGCGCTGTGCCTGTTGGGCACCAGCCTGTTTTTCACGGCGGCGCTGCATTACATCCCGCTGGCCGAAGCCACGGCGGTGAACTTCCTCGCGCCGATCCTGGTGACAGCGCTCTCTGTGCCGCTGCTCGGCGAGCACGTGACGCGTGGCCAATGGCTGGCGGTGATCTGCGGGTTTGTCGGCGTGCTGATCATCATCCACCCCGGCGGCGAGTTGTTTACCCCGGCGGTGCTGCTGCCGCTGTGTTCGGCGACGTTTTTCTGCTTCTACCAATTGCTCACGCGCATCCTGAGTAAATTCGACACGCCGACCACCAGCAACTTCTTCGCCGGGCTGTGCAATACGCTGGTGATGAGTGCGATGGTGCCATTCTTCTGGCAAGTACCGAGCCTGTGGCACGGCGTGTTGATGCTGGCGCTGGGCACGTGCGGGATGACCGCGCACTTGATGCTGACCCAGGCCTTCCGCTTCGCGGCGCCGGCCTTGCTGGCGCCGTTCGGCTATTGCCAGATCGTATTCGCGGGCTTGTTGGGCTGGCTGGTGTTCAGCCATACCCCCGATATGACCACCGTGGTCGGCATCGGGGTGATCTGCATGAGCGGGTTGGCCGCTGCCTGGCAGCAGCGGCGCAGGTAGGTCAGGCGTCTACGGCGGGAATCCTGCGCGGCGCCATGAAGTACATCCAGGTCAGCGCAATGAAGTACATCGCCGGGATCAGGGTGAACAACACCGTGTAGTTGTTGTTGGTCACCGTCAGGATGTGACCGACGATCTGGGTCATGAACATGCCGCCGATGGCCGCGCACATGCCGCCGAAACCAAACACCGTGCTCATCATGTGCTTGGGCGTGTAGTCCATCACCAGGCTCCAGATGTTGGCGGTCCAGGCCTGGTGCGCGCCAATCGCCAGGGAGATGGCAAACACCGCGACCCACAGCTGGCTGGAGCCGGCGGCCATGATCACGCCGACGATGCAGCAGGCAAACAGCAGCATCGACAGCAGCCGCGCCTTGATCGAATTCATCCCGCGACCGATCAGAAATGAAGACAGAATCCCGCCCCCCACGCTGCCGAAGTCCGCGGTCAGGTAGATGATGATCAGCGGGATACCCATCTGGGTCACGTTGATGCCCAGGTTGTATTGCTGGTTCAGGAACGGCGGCAGCCAATACAGGTAGAACCAGAACACCGGTGCGGTCAGCGCGTAGGCGATGGCGAACGCCCAGGTGCCGCGCATGCGCAGGATGCGGCTGAACGGTACGCCAGGTTGTTCCGGCTCGACCTGCTGTTGCACGTAGTCCAATTCGGATTGTTTAACCGTCGGATGCTCTTCGGGGTTGTAGTACTTCAACCCCCAGAACACCAGCCAGATCGCGCCGAGCGATGCCATGCACAGGAACGCCGCTTGCCAGCCCCACACGTGCAGGATCAAGGGCAACAGCATCGGCGTCATCATTGCGCCGACGTTGGTGCCGGCATTGAAGATGCCGGTGGCCACCGCACGTTCGCCCGCCGGGAACCACAGGCGTGTGGTCTTGACACACGCCGGGTAGTTGGCCGCTTCGGTCAGCCCGAGGATGAAACGACACACCATAAAGCCCACCGCCGACGTGGCCAGGCCGTGGGCGCCGGTCGCCAGGCTCCACAGCAATACGGCGCAGAAGAACACGCGTTTCACGCCCACCCGGTCGATCAAGCGGCCTTGCAGCACAAAACCGATGGCGTAGCCGACCTGGAACCAGAAGTTGATGTTGGCGTAGTCCATCGCCGTCCAGCTCATTTCCTTGGCCAGGATCGGTTGCATCACGCCCAGGGCGGCGCGGTCGATGTAGTTCAGGGTGGTGGCGAAAAACACCAGGGCCAGCATGCCCCAGCGCGTTTTACCCACGGCCAGGGCGCCGCGGATTTTGTCGCCGATGCCGGCGTGCGGGTTGCCTGGGCGATCGGCCAGGACGGAGTTTTGCAGAGGCATGAGGTCGTACCCGTTTTTTGAAATTTTTATGGTGTGTTTTGGGTCTTCTTTGCGTGACCGATGGTGCGCAGTGGCTAAAAAATCGTCAATTCGCCAAACCGGCTTAGTGTTCGATAATCGCACCAAAAACTAACCGGTTCGTACATTTTAATTGCTGCGTGTAGGCTTGGGGGCGAATAATTTGCTGCAAACAACAATTGCCGGGAGTCGCCCATGCAACGTTCCATTGCCACCGTTTCCTTGAGCGGCACCCTGCCGGAAAAGCTCGAAGCCATTGCCGCCGCCGGGTTCGACGGGGTTGAAATCTTCGAGAACGACTTGTTGTATTACGACGGCAGCCCGCGCGAAGTTAAGCAGATGTGCGCCGACCTGGGCATTGCCATCACGTTGTTCCAGCCGTTTCGCGACTTCGAAGGCTGCCGCCGCGACCGCCTGGCGCGCAACCTTGAGCGCGCCGAGCGCAAATTCGATTTGATGCAGGAACTGGGCACCGACCTGGTGCTGGTGTGCAGCAATGCGTCGGCCGATTGCGTGGGCGACGAGTCTGTTTTGCTCGATGATCTCAGCCTGCTCGCCGAGCACGCCGGCCGCCGTGGCCTGCGCATTGGCTATGAAGCCTTGGCCTGGGGCAAGCATGTGAACACCTGGCAACAGGTGTGGAATCTGGTGCGCCAGGTCGATCATCCCGCCCTTGGTGTGCTGTTGGACAGCTTTCATACCTTGTCCCTCAAGGGCGACCCGAGCGCCATTGCCGAGATCCCCGGCGACAAGATCTTTTTTGTGCAGATGGCCGACGCGCCAATCCTGGCCATGGACGTGTTGGAGTGGAGCCGGCATTTTCGCTGCTTTCCCGGCCAGGGCGAATTTGACTTGGCGGGGTTCCTCGCACCGATCATCAAGAGCGGCTATACCGGGCCGTTGTCCCTGGAAATTTTCAACGATGGTTTTCGCGCCGCGCCCACCCGGGCGAATGCGGCGGATGGCTTGCGCTCCCTGTTGTATCTGGAAGAGAAGACCCGCGAGCGCCTGAAACAGGAGGCTCCCGCGCAAGCGGTGGAGATACTGTTTGATACCCCAGCCGCCAGCGAGTACGACGGCATCGAATTCCTGGAGTTCGCCGTGGACGAAAGCCTCGGCGCCAAACTCACGCACTGGCTTGAGCGCCTGGGCTTCGTCAAGGCCGGGCAGCATCGCTCCAAGAGCGTGAGCCTGCTGCGCCAGGGCGATATCAACCTGATCCTCAACTGCGAGCCCTATTCCTTCGCACACAACTTCTTCGAAGCCCACGGGCCGTCGTTGTGCGCCACTGCGCTGCGGGTCAAGGACAGCGCCAAGGCCCTGGAGCGGGCGGTGGCCTACAAGGGCCAGCCGTATCGCGGCCTGGTCGGGCCCAACGAGCTGGAGCTGGCGGCGGTGCGCGCGCCGGACGGCAGCCTGATTTACCTGGTGGACCCGAGCGAAGGCAGCCTGTACGACACGGATTTCAACCTGCAACCCGCATCGTCATCCAGCGGTGGCTTGCTGCGCATCGACCACATGGCCATGGCGCTGCCGGCCGACAGCCTTGACAGTTGGGTGCTGTTCTACAAGAGCCTGCTGGACTTCGAAGCCGACGATGAAGTGGTGTTGCCCGACCCTTATGGCCTGGTCAAAAGCCGCGCATTGCGCAGCCGTTGCAGCTCGATTCGCCTGCCACTGAATATCTCCGAAAACCGCAACACGGCCATTTCCCACGCATTGTCGAGCTATCGCGGCTCGGGCGTGCATCACATTGCGTTCGACTGCGCCGATATTTTCGCCGAGGTGCGCCGCGCCAAAGAGGCCGGAGTGCCGCTACTGGATATCCCGCTCAACTATTACGACGACCTGGCGGCACGCTTCGATTTTGACGAGGAGTTCCTCAGCGAGCTGGCCTATTACAACGTACTGTACGACCGCGACGCGCAGGGCGGCGAGTTGTTTCATGTGTACACCGAACCTTTCGAGGGGCGGTTTTTCTTCGAGATCATCCAGCGCAAGAACGGCTATGCCGGCTATGGCGCGGCCAACGTGGCGGTGCGCCTGGCGGCGATGGCCAAATCGCGCAGCGGTGCGGTGCGTCAGGCACGTTTATAACGGCGGGCGAGGTGCTTCCTTTCGTTGCGCATCGCGGCCCATAATCATGGCCTGCATACACTGGCCGTGAGCGCACCATGACCTCCGAGGCACCCCGCAAGAGTCGTAAGAACAATCCGGAAAAGACCCGCGAGAACATACTCCAGGAAGCCATTGTCGAGTTTGTCCAACAGGGCCTTTCCGGCGCTCGCGTGGACGCAATCGCTGAGCGCATCCATACCTCAAAACGCATGATCTACTACTACTTCGGCAGCAAGGAGCAGTTGTACGTCGAGGTGCTCGAGAAGCTCTACGGCGATATCCGCAACACCGAGACCCGCATGAACCTCACGGCCCTGGAACCGCGCGAAGCGATCCGTCGGCTGGTGGAGTTCACTTTTGATCACCACGACCAGAACGTGGATTTCGTGCGCATCGTCAGCATCGAGAATATCCACAACGCCGAATTCGTGAAGCGCTCGGATGCGATCAAGGCGATGAACAGCAACATCCTCGAAGCGTTGGGCGCAACGTTGCGCCGTGGGGCGCAAATGGGCGTATTCAGGGAAGGGCTGCAGCCGCTGGACGTGCACCTGCTGATCAACTCATTCAGCTTTTACCGCGTGTCCAACCGCCATACGTTCAGCGAGATCTTTCAGATCGAGCTGTCGGATGAGGCGGTCAAACAGCGGCATCGGGACATGATTTGCGACTCGGTGTTGCGCTACTTGCAGGCCTGAGTACACGCAACGCTCCAGGCTGGAATGCTCCCACATTTTGGTTCGGTTTCGGCAGTCAGCTATTCAGGCTCTGGAAGTGCGCCAGCATGCGTTGCGCATCCGCCGCCTGCCCACTGAATAACTCGAACGCCTTCACCGCCTGAAACACCGCCATGTTGCCGCCATCCAGTGTGCGGCAACCCAAGGCGCGGGCATCGCGTAGCAGTTCGGTTTCCAAAGGAAAATAGACGATTTCCGCCACCCAAAGCTCTGCCCGCAACAGCGCCGCTGGCACCGGCGTTCCGGGCAGCTTGGCCATGCCCATCGGCGTGGTGTTGACCACGCCATCGGCCTCGGCCATCGCGTTTTCCAAGTGGCCGCCAACCTGGGCGCGACCGGTGCCGAAATGCCGCGCAAGGTTATTAACAAGGTCGCGGGCGCGTGTGACGTCCACATCGAAAATACTCAATTGCTCCACGCCTTCTGCCAGCAACGCATGCGCCACCGCCGCGCCAGCCCCGCCGGCGCCCATCTGCACTACACGCCGGCGGGGCACATCATTCAAATTGCGTTGAAACCCTTCGGCGAACCCCAGGCAGTCGGTGTTGTGGCCGATGCGTTTGCCGTCCTTGAACACCACGGTGTTGACCGCGCCAATGCCGCGGGCCTCGTCGGATAATTCATCGAGCAGCGGCAGAATGGCCTGTTTGCACGGGTAAGTGATGTTCAGCCCCGTGAACTGCATCAACTCGGCGGCTTCCAGCAGGTCGGGCAGGGCGTTGATGTCCAGGTGCAGTGGCTCAAGGTCGATCAAGCGATACAGGTAGCGCAGGCCTTGGGCGTCACCTTCCTGTTCATGCAGGGCGGGCGTGCGGGAGGCCTGGATGCCGGCGCCGATCAGGCCGGCGAGGATGCGCGGTTTCATTGTGCCGACCCCTTGAACAGATGGCTGAAATGTTCCATTGCCAAGTGGTAGCCCTGGCTGCCGAACCCGGCCAATACCGCCTTGGCGATGGGCGAGACGAACGAGTGATGACGAAACGCTTCCCGGGCATGCACGTTGGACAGATGCACTTCGATCACCGGCACTTCACTGGCGACCAGTGCGTCACGAATCGCCACCGACGTGTGGGTCCAGGCCGCCGGGTTGATCACGATGCCGGCGCAACGCCCGCGGGCACCGTGGATCCAGTCAAGCAATTCGCCTTCGTGGTTGGTCTGGCGGAATTCGATTTTCAGCCCCAGTTGTTCGGCGCTGCGGCCACACAGGGCGGCGACATCGGCCAGGGTTTCATGGCCGTAAGTAGCGGGCTCACGGGTACCGAGCAGGTTCAGGTTGGGGCCGTTGAGCACCAGCACGAGGGGCGGCATAAGGAGTCTCCACAGTTCTTGCCAGTTGTGTGGACAAAATGTACTGGCTGGTTAATTTGGTCAATTGGTGTGGGCGGATATGTTCGATTATCGAACCTTTAATTTCCGTCCGAAGAAGCCAAGGTATTACGGGGGATTGCTGGGCGAGCAGGATTGGCGAGCGTTAGCCGCGTGTTTCCAGCCGTTGGCATACGTGGTTACAACCCCACGTTCGCCGGTTTTTTAGGGATTACTAGTCTGTGAAGCAGCTTCGGAAAAAGGAGCCGGTTGTCGGGTGGCACGGAAAAATTGTCACCTGACGGAAAATAACCTAACGGATGGGTTAGCATGAGAGTAGGCGCTTACAAAGGATATGTAATTTCAGTGTTTCTCAGGGATGAGCATTGCCCACCCCATGTGCATGTCAGGGGACCGGTATGGGATGCGCGTTTTCGTTTCAGTTTTCTGGATGGGGAAGTGGAGTTGTGGGATGTAAACCCTGAACGCAGCCGGCCACCCACAGCGGTGCTGAAGGACATACGCGAAGCAATAATGCAGCGGCACTATCTGGCGCGGGCACGCAGGATCTGGTGGGAAAACCTGCAAACGGTTTGCCTGGAGAATCATTCCTGGGATTGGGACGCTGGTGAATTGGTTCCTGGGCTGGTCATTCGACGTGGTGTCTATGTCATTGCAAACGCCCGGCACGACGTAGTAGAGCAACGGACAATTTTGAATCTGGTAAGAGCGCCTGATAACGTGGGAATTAATCTATGAAAATCGTAAAAGCCAAAGTCATACCCTATGTCCCCCTCACCGACGCTGATGTCGAAAAGGCAATAGCCCGTGGGCGCAAGCTCAAGCGTCTGTACGCCAACGCCAGCAACGTGCGCTATCAAGACGACTGCATCTCCATTGGCTTCAGCGACGGCAGCCGGGTCATGTTGCCGGTGGCCGGTCTGCCGGAGTTCGAGGGGTTTTCCGCGCAGGACTTCCAGCAGTTGGAAGTGGGTTTCGGCGGCAAGGCGCTTTGCTGCGAGGCCCAGGATCTGGACGTTTCGATCACGGGCCTGATCGCGACAAGCCAGCCGCTGATGGACCTTGCGACAAGCCTGGTAGCCTCCCGTAATGGCCGCAAACGTAGCGCCGCCAAATCGGCCGCCGCCCGGGCCAATGGCAAGAAGGGTGGTCGGCCCCGCAAGGAAGTCGTGGAGCCCGGCGATTCACCGGATGTATGAAATTCCCGTGTTGGAGCTGGCTTGCCTGCGATAGCAGACGGTCTGCCAACCGGTGTGTGGCTGATACACCGCTATCGCAGGCAAGCCAGCTCCCACAAGGGGATTGGTGGTGTTGGGCCAGCTTATCGCCGGGTCAGCAACACCCCGGATTCCATATGGTGCGTCCACGGGAACTGGTCAAACATCGCGCATTGGGTAATACGATGGGTGTCGTGCAACTGCGCAATGTTCGCCGCCAACGTCTCCGGGTTGCAGGAGATGTACAGAATGTTGTCGAAGCGTCGGGTCAGTTCGCAGGTGTCTGGGTCCATTCCGGCGCGCGGCGGGTCGACGAACACGCTGCCGAATTCGTAGCTTTTCAGGTCGATGCCGTGCAAGCGGCGGAACGGGCGCACTTCATTGAGGGCTTCGGTGAGTTCCTCAGCAGAGAGGCGCACGAGGGTGACGTTATGCACCGCGTTTTCATCAAGGTTGCTCAACGCGGCATTCACTGAGGTCTTGCTGATCTCGGTGGCCAGCACTTTGCGCACGCGGGTCGCCAGCGGCAGGGTGAAGTTACCGTTGCCGCAGTACAGCTCAAGCAGATCGTCCGGGCGATCACCCAAGGCTTCGTATGCCCAGTTGAGCATCTTCTGGTTCACGGTGCCGTTGGGCTGGGTGAACGCGCCTTCAGGTTGGCGATAGCTGAAAGTACGGCCGCCCACTTCAAGTTTTTCCACCACGTAGTCCTGGCCGATCACATCGCGCTTACCCTTGGAGCGGCCGATGATGCTCACGTTCAGGTCCGTTGCCAGCTTGTTCGCGGCGCTATGCCAATGCTCGTCCAGCGGGCGGTGATAGCACAGGGTGATCATCGCGTCGCCGGCCAGGGTGGTCAGGAACTCCACCTGGAACAACTTGTGGCTCAGGGCGGCGCTGGCTTGCCAGGCGGCCCTGAGTTGCGGCATCAGTTGGTTGATGCGTTGGTTGGCAATCGGGAAGTCTTCGATCAGGATCGGCGTGCGCTTGTCGTCCTGCGAGAACATCGCATAGTGGCGCTCGCCGTCCTCGCGCCACAGGCGGAACTCCGCCCGCAGGCGGAAGTGCTGCAGCGGTGAGTCGAATACCTGCGGCTCTGGGGCGTCGAACGGCGTCAACAGATCACCCAAGCGCGTGACCTTGTCCTGCAGTTGAGCGGTGTAGCGTGTGGCGTCAAAAGTCATGCGTTGAACCAGCCCAGCTTGATCACAAACAGAATCGACAGAATCACCAGTGCCGGGTTCAGCTCACGGTAGCGGCCCGAAAGCAGCTTGATGGCGGTCCAGGCGATGAAACCGAAGGCGATGCCGTTGGCGATGGAGTAAGTGAAGGGCATCGCCAGGGCGGTGATCACCACCGGCGCTGCCACAGTAATGTCGTCCCAGTCGATTTCGGCCAGGCCCTGGGTCATCAGCACCGCTACAAACAGCAGCGCGGGTGCCGTGGCGTAGGCCGGCACGCTGGCTGCCAGTGGCGAGAAGAACAACGCCAGCAGGAACAGGATCGCGACCACGATGGCGGTCAAACCGGTACGGCCACCGGCGCTCACGCCCGCGGCGGATTCGATGTAGCTGGTGGTGGTCGACGTGCCCAACAGGGAACCGGCCATGGCGGCGGTACTGTCGGCGATCAGCGCACGGCCCATTTTCGGCATATGGCCGTCCTTGCCCATCAGGCCGGCACGCTTGGCCACGCCGATCAGGGTGCCGGAATTATCGAACAAGTCCACGAACAGGAAGGCGAAGATCACGCTGACCAGGCCGATATCCAGCGCACCCTTGATATCCAGTTGCAGAAAGGTTGGCGCCAGGGACGGTGGTACCGAGGTCACGCCGATGAATGGGGTAAAGCCCAATACGATGGAGGCGATGGTCACCGCCAGGATGCCGATCAGCACCGCGCCGCGCACGGCCAGGGCTTCCAGCGCGACGATCAGCACGAAACCCAGAGTGGCCAGGATCGGCGCCGGTTGTTTCAGATCGCCAAGGCCCACCATGGTGGCGGGATTGCTCACCACGATGCCGGCGTTATGCAGCGCGATCAGCGCCAGGAACAGGCCGATACCCGCGGCAATCGCCGAGCGCAGGGGCAGCGGAATGGCGTTGATGATCCATTCGCGGATGCGAAAAATCGACAACAGGAAGAACAGCACCGCCGAGATGAACACCGCGCCCAGCGCCACCTGCCAGGTGTGGCCCATGTGCAGGACCACGGTGTAGGTAAAGAAGGCATTGAGGCCCATGCCCGGCGCCAGGGCGATCGGGTAGTTGGCGATCAGGCCCATCACGGTCGAACCGATGGCGGCCGCCAGGCAGGTCGCGACGAACACCGCGCCCTTGTCCATGCCGGTCTCGCCGAGGATGCTCGGGTTCACGAACAGGATGTAGGCCATGGCCAGGAATGTCGTGATGCCCGCGAGGATCTCGGTGCGCACGTTGGTGTTGTGTGCCTTGAGTTGAAACAGCTTTTCCAGCATGCCTGCTCCCTGTGACGCTTGGTTGCGCCGTGATTTGTTGACCTCTAAGTCAAAGCACAAACTGCGCCAAGCGCCTGTGGTTTCAGAGAGGATCGGAAAAAGCGGCGCATCATACCAGCAGCCGAGGCCTTGAGGCATACTGCGCCGACGTTTAAACGAAGGTCATCCGCCCCATGAAAAAAGCCAACCTGTGGAGTCTAGCCCTGATCCCTTGTCTGAGCCTGTGCCTCGGCGCAGCACCGGCGTGGGGCGCCACTGCACCGCCCTTGAGCGAGGTGCGTGTGTTCAAGGTTGAGTCGGCGGGTTGCACCGAAACCATCCCTGAACGCGTGAACACCACGCAGATGTGCACGCACCGCGGAGCCACCAAGGTCTCCGTGATGGAAGTCGGCCTGGGCAATAATCCGGTTGGCCTCTTCAATGGTGCCGTGCTCGATGGCCAGCGAACCGCTGTATGCCAAGTCGGCAGCATCAGCCAGGCCTGCAGCGGGGCGGGTGCGCTGATGGGCTATATCTACGTGTTTGATCTGAATGTGCAGGCGCAAGGCTGGTTCGAATACAGCAACACCTCGATCAACCCACCGCGCAACACCCTCAAGACGCTGCTCGATATCCGCTGATCAATCCGCTTGAACGCTCAAAACCCCAGGAAGTCGTACCCCTGAGACGGCGACTTCCCAGAACGCCGCGGATGTACACCAACCCGTGAGGTGTTTATGAGCGCGACCCCCAATGGCGCGGCGGATCAACCGTTCGTCAGCCACTCCATACGCCTGAGCCTCAACGGCCAGGATCGCCAGCTGGATGTGCTGCCCTGGACCACCCTGCTCGACCTTTTGCGCGAACAGCTAGACCTGGTGGGCAGCAAGAAAGGCTGCGACCACGGCCAATGCGGTGCCTGCACGGTGTTGCGCGATGGCAAACGGATCAATGCCTGCCTGACCCTGGCCGTGATGTGCGACGGCGCCGAGCTGACCACCATCGAAGGCCTGGCCACCGGTGACCAACTGCACCCGATGCAGCAGGCCTTCATCAAGCACGACGCCTTCCAATGCGGTTATTGCACCCCCGGCCAGATCTGCTCGGCCGTCGGCCTGGTCAACGAAGGCCGCGCCCATGACAGCGCGCAAATCCAGGAACTGATGAGCGGCAACCTGTGCCGCTGCGGGGCCTACAACAATATTCGCGATGCCGTGCAGGAAGTCTTGGGAGGTGAGCAGTGAATCCCTTCCATTACAGCAAGCCGGTCGATGTGCAGGAGGCCGTGCACCTGAGCAGTGGCGCTTCACGTTTTATCGCCGGAGGCACCAACCTGCTGGACCTGATGAAAGAAAACATCAGCCGCCCCGAGCATCTGATCGATATCACCGGGTTGCCGTTAAACCACATTCAGGAGACGGCCGAGGGCGGCGTGCTGATCGGCGCGCTGGTGAGCAACGCCGATCTGGCCTGGCATCCGCTGATCGAACAGCGTTACCCACTGCTGTCCCAGGCGATCCTCGCGGGCGCCTCGCCGCAACTGCGCAACATGGCCAGTACCGGCGGCAACCTGTTGCAACGCACACGGTGCTACTACTTCTATGACACCAGCGTGCCCTGCAACAAGCGTGAGCCCGGCAGTGGTTGCCCGGCGCGCACCGGCTTGAACCGCATCCACGCGATTCTCGGCGCCAGTGAACAGTGCGTCGCGACCCATCCTTCAGACATGTGCGTCGCCCTGGCAGCGCTGGCAGCGCGGGTGCATGTCGAAGGTCGTGGCGGCGCGCGGGTCATCGAGTTCGCCGACTTCCACCGTTTGCCCGGTGATGCCCCGCAGCGCGACAACCAATTGGCCGATGACGAGTTGATCACCGCCATCGAACTGCCCGCCGACAACCTGGCGAGCCATAGCAATTATCTGAAGATCCGCGACCGCGCCTCCTATGCGTTCGCCCTGGTGTCCGTGGCCGCGGCGCTCGAGCTGGACGGCGACACCATCATCGACGCGCGCCTGGCGTTGGGCGGCGTGGCTCATAAACCCTGGCGTGACCGCGCGGTGGAAGCCTCGTTGATCGGCCAGGAGGTCAGCCGCGATACCTTCAGCCAGGCCGCCGACGCGCTGCTGCAGGACGCTGAGCCGCTGGTGCACAACGGCTTCAAGATCAAGCTGGCACGCCGGGGGATTATTCGTGCCCTGAGTGACGCCGCTGTCGCAGGAGAACGCCCATGACCGCTATCGGAAAACCCCTGGACCGTGTCGACGGTCTGCTCAAGGTCACCGGCCAGGCGCGTTATGCCGGTGAATTTCCTGAACAAGGCTTGCTCCACGGCAGCGTCGTGTCGAGCAGCATTGCCAAGGGCCGCGTGATTAAGATCGATGCGTCCAGAGCCTTGGTGTTGCCGGGCGTGGTGGAGGTCATCCACCACCTTAACCGGCCTAAAATCGCGAGCTACGACGATGCCTTTCAGGACGCGGATGCGGCCGACGGTTCGCCGTTTCGCCCGCTCTACAACGACCGCGTGCTGTACAGCGGCCAGCCCCTGGCCCTGGTGATCGCCGACAACCTTGAGCTGGCGCGACATGCCGGTTCCCTGGTGGAGATCGAGTACGCAACCGAGGCGTTCGAAACCGACCTGGCGGCAGTGCAGGAACAGGCCCACCCCTCACCGCAAACCCCGCCCGGGCCGCGCGGCAACTTCCAGGCCGAATGGGCCGGCGCCGCCATCAGCCTCGACCTGCACTACAGCACGCCGGTCGAACACCACAACCCCATGGAGCCCCACGCCAGCACCGTGCTGTACCAGGCGGACGGCACCCTGCATATCCATGACAAGACCCAGGGCCCGCAGAACTGCCAGGCCTATGTGCAGAAAGTGTTCGGTCTGGATAAAAGCCAGGTACGCATTTTTGCCGCGTTCGTCGGCGGCGCCTTTGGCTCCGGCCTGCGTCCGCAATATCAATTGCCCCTGGCGGTGATGGCCTCCCTGGCGCTTAAACGTTCGGTGCGGGTCACGCTGACGCGCCAGCAGATGTTCACCTTCGGCTATCGCCCGCGCACTTTGCAGCGCTTGCAAATGGGCGCCGCCGCCAACGGGCGTCTGCTGGCATTGGGGCATACTGCTATCGGCCAGACGTCGCGCTTCGAGGACTTCAGTGAGCATGTGGTGGAATGGAGCGGCATGCTCTACCACTGCGACAATGTGCAGCTGACGTATAAGCTGGCGCCACTGGACGTGTTCACGCCGTTGGACATGCGCGCGCCGGGTGCAGCCCTTGGGGTGATCGGCCTGGAATGCGCCATGGACGAACTGGCCTGTGCCTTGGCCATCGACCCGGTGCAACTGCGCTTGATCAATTACGCCGAGCGCAACCAGAACGAAGACAAGCCCTGGTCGAGCAAGGCCCTGCGCGAGTGTTACAGCGAAGGTGCTGAGCGTTTCGGCTGGAGCCAGCGCAACCCGGAACCGCGCAGCATGCGCGATGGCCGCCAGTTGATCGGCTGGGGCATGGCCGGCGGCGTGTGGGAGGCCATGCAGATGAAGGCCAGCGCCAAGGCGCGGATCGACGTGCATGGCAAGCTCACTGTCAGCAGCGCCACCACCGATATCGGTACCGGCACTTACACGGTGATGACCCAGATCGCGGCGCAGGCCAGCGGCGTATCGGTCGACGATGTGACATTTGTGCTGGGTGATTCCTCCTTGCCCACAGCGCCGCTGCAGGGCGGCTCGTTTACCGTGTCCTCCGTCGGCACGGCCGTGCAGCAAGCCTGTGAAGCCTTGGCCGCCAAGCTGCTGGAAATCGCCCGCCAGACGTACCCGGTGTTCAAGGATGCCGAGTCCGTGCGCTTCGAAGAGGGCCATCTCCACGCCGGCGACGTGAGTGTGTCGCTGGCGCAGTTGGTCAAGGACAGCGGCCAAGACGCAATGGAGGTGCAAGTCGACAGTGAGCCGGACAAGAAGCGTGAAGGCTACGCCACGGCGACCCATTCGGCAGTGTTTGTCGAGGTGCGCGTGGATGAGGACCTGGGCACCATCAAGGTCAGTCGCGTGGTCAGCGCCATCGCCGCCGGGCGGGTGGTCAACCCAAAGATGGCCCGTAGCCAGATCCTCGGCGGGGTGGTGTGGGGTGTCGGCATGGCCCTGCACGAAGAGACCCAGATCGACCATCACTTGGGGCGCTACATGAACCATAGCCTTGCGGAGTACCACATCCCGGTAAACGCCGATATCGGCGAGATTGATGTGGTGTTTGTCGAAGAACACGACGAGATCGTCAACGCCCTGGGGTCCAAGGGGGTTGGGGAAATCGGCATTGTCGGCGTAGCGGCGGCGGTGGCGAATGCGATTTATCACGCCACCGGCAAACGGGTGCGGGAGTTTCCGATTACCTTGGATAAGGTGCTCTAGCCCCGATCCTCAACCCACCGAAGATCCAAAAATGTGGGAGCGGCGGTGCGACGATTCGACTTGCTCGCGAAAGCGGTGGGTCAGTCACCTGATGGGCTGGCTGATCCACCGCTTTCGCGAGCAAGTCGAATCGTTGCACCGCCGCTCCCACATTTACTGTATTCCAACAATAAGATGGCGGCGGGCCTAAACCTTGGGCTCTTCCACCGGCACATGCATCCGATCCCGATTGGCCAGGGTCGGAAACAACTTGATCCACACCCCGGTCACCACCAGCGTACCGATCCCGCCCATGACCACGGCGGGCACGGTGCCGAACCAGTGGGCGGTAATTCCGGACTCAAACTCGCCCAACTGATTGGACGCGCCGATAAACAAGCCGTTGACCGCACTGACGCGCCCGCGCATTTCATCCGGCGTTTCGAGCTGCACGAACGACGCACGGATCACCATGCTGATCATGTCGGCTGCGCCCAGCACCACCAGCACCGCCAGGGAAAACCAGAACGAAGTGGACAGCCCGAAGGCGATGGTCGCCACGCCGAACACGCCGACGGCGGTGAACATCACGCGGCCGACGTGGCGGTCGACAGAGAACCGCGCCAACCACAAGGACATCAGCAACGCACCCACCGCCGGTGCCGAACGCAGCAGGCCCAGGCCCCAGGCGCCGGTCAGCAGGATGTCCTTGGCGAACACCGGCAGCAAGGCGGTGGCGCCGCCCAGCAGCACCGCGAACAAGTCGAGGGAGATGGCGCCGAGGATGTCCGGGCGGCTGCGGATGAAGCGGATGCCGGCCAACAACGAATCCATGGTCGCCTTGGCTTTATTCAGCGGTGTCTGGCGCGCGGGCAGGTTCAGGGTCAGTGCGCAGGCAATGAGGTACAGCACCACCGTGGGGCCATACACCCACACGCTGCCAAACGCATAGAGCAAACCGCCGAGGGCTGGGGCGACAATGGTTGCCAGTTGCTGGGCCGACTGCGACGAAGCCACTGCCCGCGGGAACAGCGCGCTGGGCACGATGCTCGGGAGCATCGCCTGGGTGGTGGGCATTTCGAACGAGCGCGCGGCCCCCAGCAGGAAGGCGAGGATAAAAATCATCTCGCGGGTCACGTTGCCGGTCAGGCCGCCGATGGCCAATGACAGGGCAATCAACGCCTGCACGGTCTGGCAGATGGCGGCGACCTTGCGTCGCTCATAGCGGTCGGCCACATGCCCGGTGTGCAGCATGAACAACACGCGCGGTACGAATTCCACCAACCCGACCAATCCCAGGTCCAGCACATTGCCGGTCAGTTGGTAGAGGTTCCAGCCGATGGCCACGGTGAGCATCTGGAAGCCGCTGGCGGTAAAGATGCGCGCCAGCCAGAACGCGATGAAAGGGCGGTGGTGACGCAACAACAACGCGGGTTCACTGGGCATTGGGAGTTCAGGTCAGGGCCGGAGGAAGCGCCGAGATTATCATTAAGTTGTAACAGATAGTTGCGCCAACTGAGCTGAGACAGTCTGTCACGCGGCAAAAGACCACGCCGCCCTTCATCGAAAATGGGACTACTCTTTCAGCAATGCTTGATCCAGATCAATGTCCGCACGTTGGTCTGGCAGCCGCAGGGCCTGCACGGCAGGTTAAAAAAAGAAACGAATTGAAATTCGCCAGACTCCATATCCGTGGGGGGGCAGTGGGTGCAGGCTTGCGCCCGCAACCGCTATCACCTGACAGAGGAAGACTTATGTTCGGTTTGGAGGCGCTAGATCTCGCCCGAATCCAATTTGCGTTCACCATCTCTTTCCACATCCTGTTCCCGGCGATCACCATCGGCCTGGCCAGTTACCTCGCGGTGCTGGAAGGCTTGTGGCTCAAGACCAAAAACGACACCTACCGCGACCTTTATCATTTCTGGTCGAAAATCTTTGCCGTCAACTTCGGCATGGGTGTGGTGTCCGGCCTGGTCATGGCCTACCAGTTCGGCACCAACTGGAGCCGCTTCTCGGACTTTGCCGGCGCCGTCACCGGGCCGCTGCTGATGTACGAAGTGCTCACGGCGTTCTTCCTCGAGGCGGGCTTTCTGGGCGTGATGCTGTTCGGCTGGAATAAGGTGGGGCGCAACCTGCACTTCTTCTCCACGGTCATGGTGGCCGTGGGTACCTTGATTTCCACATTCTGGATCCTGTCGTCCAACAGCTGGATGCAGACGCCCCAGGGCTTTGAAATCGTCGACGGCCGCGTGATTCCCACCGACTGGTTTGCCATTGTCTTCAACCCGTCGTTCCCCTATCGCCTGGCGCACATGGCCACGGCCGCTTTTGTGGCCACCGCGTTCTTCGTCGGCTCCTCGGCGGCCTGGCACCTGTTGCGTGGCAAGGACAACCCGGCGATCCGCAAAATGCTCTCCATGGCCATGTGGATGGCCCTGATCGTGGCGCCTATCCAGGCGGTGATCGGTGACTTCCATGGTCTCAATACCCTGGAACACCAGCCGGCGAAAATCGCTGCGATCGAGGGCCACTGGGAAAACAAGGGCAACGAGCCGACGCCGCTGATCCTGTTTGGCTGGCCGGACATGAAGGCTGAAAAAACCAAATACGCGGTGGAAATCCCTTACCTGGGCAGCTTGATCCTCACCCACTCTCTGGACAAGCAGGTGCCGGCGCTCAAGGAGTTTCCACCCGAGGACCGCCCCAACTCGACTGTGGTGTTCTGGTCGTTCCGGGTCATGGTCGGCCTGGGGTTCCTGATGATCTTCACCGGTCTGTTCAGCCTCTGGCTGCGCCGGGGCGGCAAGATGTACACCTCCAGGCCGTTCCTGTACCTGGCGTTGTGGATGGGCCCGTCGGGCCTGATCGCGATCCTTGCGGGTTGGTTCACCACCGAGATCGGCCGCCAGCCGTGGGTGGTCTATGGCTTGATGCGCACGGCGGATGCTTCATCCGGGCATAGCCTGGCCCAGATGACTATCACCCTGGTGCTGTTCGTGGTGGTGTACTTCGCGCTGTTCGGGGCGGGCCTTGGCTACATGATGCGCTTGGTGCGCAAAGGCCCGGTCACCCATGACGTTACTGAGCCAACCCATGGCGGGCCCGGCCAGAAACGCACACCGGCGCGTCCGTTGTCGGCTGCCGATGATGGCACCGAGAATGATGTTCCATCCGACCATCACGACGACATCCAGCATAAGGGGCATTGAGATGGGTATTGATCTTCCGCTGATCTGGGCCGTGATCATCATCTTCGGCATCATGATGTACGTGATCATGGACGGCTTCGACCTGGGCATCGGCATTCTTTTTCCGTTCGTTCCGGGCAAGACCGACCGCGACGTGATGATGAACACCGTAGCGCCCGTGTGGGACGGCAATGAAACCTGGCTGGTACTGGGCGGCGCGGGGTTGTTCGGCGCCTTCCCGCTGGCCTATTCGGTGGTGCTGTCGGCGCTGTACCTGCCGCTGATCCTGATGCTGATCGGCCTGATCTTTCGCGGCGTGGCCTTCGAGTTTCGCTTCAAGGCCAAGGACGACAAGCGGCACCTGTGGGACAAGGCGTTTATCGGCGGCTCGATTGCCGCCACCTTCTTCCAGGGCGTGGCGCTGGGCGCATTCATTGATGGCTTCAAGGTGGTCGACCGCCAGTTCGCCGGCGGCTCGCTGGACTGGGCCACGCCGTTCACGATGTTCTGCGGCGTGGCACTGATCGTGGCCTATGCGCTGCTTGGCTGCACCTGGCTGATCATGAAGACCGAGGGGCCGCTGCAGGAAAAGATGCACAACCTGGCGCGGCCGCTGGCGCTTGTGGTGTTGGCGGTGATCGGCATCGTCAGCCTGTGGACGCCGCTGACGCATCCGGAAATCGCCTCGCGCTGGTTCACCCTGCCGAACCTGTTTTGGTTCCTGCCGGTGCCGATCCTGGTGCTGGTGACCCTGTACGGGCTGTTCCGCGCCGTGGCACGGCATGCGCATTACACGCCGTTCCTGCTGACGCTGGTGCTGATCTTCCTGGGCTACAGCGGGCTGGGGATCAGCCTGTGGCCCAACATCATCCCGCCGTCGGTGTCGATCTGGGACGCCGCCGCGCCGCCGCAAAGCCAGGGCTTCATGCTGGTGGGCACGTTATTCATCATCCCGCTCATCCTGGGTTACACCTTCTGGAGCTACTACGTGTTCCGCGGCAAGGTCACCCACGAAGACGGTTATCACTAGGAGGGTATTTCCATGTCCGGCAAACCTTCGTTGCACGAGATTGAACAGGCCGAGAAACGGCCGTTGTGGCGGCGCCTGGGGTGGCTGGCGCTGATCTGGACCGGCAGCGTGCTGGCTCTGTTCGTGGTGGCCAGCCTGATGCGCATGTTCATGAACGCGGCCGGCCTGACCACGCACTGACTTCCCATCCCGTTGCCTTGCGGCACGGTTTTTGGCCTTGTCTCTCTTAGGAGTGGCAGGGCCTTTTTTATTTGCGCGCCTTGAGAATCACGAATTTTGGCGTGGTGGCGACGTGTTCGACACCACGGAACAAGCGCGCCAGCTTGGTGTGATAACCCAAATGCCGGTTGCCTACGATATACAGCGCACCGCCCACTACCAGCGCTTCCCGCGCCTGCTGGAACATGCGCCAGGCGAGGAAATCACCGACCACTTGCTGCTGGTGAAACGGCGGGTTGCACAGCACCACCTCCAGAGAATCGGCGGCTTGGCCCGCCAGGCCGTCGGCGGCGCGCACGACGACGTCGCGTTCACCGAGCGCGGCTTGCCAATTGGCGGCTGCCGATTGCACGGCCATATACGATTCGTCCACCAAGGTGTATTGCGCGTCAGGGTTTTGCAGCGCACTGGCGATGGCCAGTACGCCGTTGCCGCAACCCAGGTCGGCCACACGCGCGTTGCCGAGGTTTTGCGGCAGGTGCGGCAGGAACGCGCGGGTGCCGATGTCGAGGTTTTCGCGGCAGAACACGTTGGCGTGGTTCAGCAACTCGATGGCCGGTGCGTCCAGCGTGTAGCGGGTGGGGTAAGGCGAGACGGCAACCGGGCGGTCTTGCACCGTGGCGATCAGCAAGCGTGCTTTTTTGACCGCCAGCGACGCCTGCATCGGCCCGATATAGCGCTCCAGCAACTCGCCTGCCGCCCTTGGCAAGTGCTTGATCATCGCCCCGGCGATGACCTGGGCACCCGGCGCCAAGTGCCCTTGCAGGCGGATCAATTGCTCTTCAAGCAGCGCCAGGGTTTTCGGCACGCGAATCAGCACGCAATCGAAAGGCCCGGCGGCTGTCTGGCTGGCCGGAATGAACGGCACAGCGTCAAAGCCCTTGCCGTTGCGTATCAGGTTTTTCTCCAGGCCCTGGGCCGCCAGGAATGAGTCGCCACTGGAGGTGACCTGCAAATGGCCCTCTAGGCTGGCCGCCAGCGCGCCGAAGCTGTCGTTGAGCACCAGCACGCGGGTCGCGGCAGATGGCTGTTGTTCGGCCAGATGATTGAGCAGGTACTCGTCAGCGGCATCGAACGCTTGCAGCGGATCGTTGTGTTGCTCTGGCTGGCGGATCAGATCGAGCTGGGCGAAGGGGCTTTCAAGCAGGGGCATGGCGGGGGAGGCTCTGGGTAAACGATGAGTGTTCGGCAGTGGCCGGCCGAACCGTCTGAGTGAACTGCGTGCTGCACCGATGGGGCTGCTCAACACTCAGATTTGGCCATAAATGTTACGTTTTTTTCAGTGGGATTACATGCGGTGTTTCTATTGGCCGGTTAAATAATGCCATCTTGCGCGGCGCGCAGCACGGCGGCGATCTTGTTATTGACTTTCAGTTTTACCAGACAACTGCGAACATGAAAGCCCACGGTTCGTTCGGACAAGCAAAGGATAGCGGCGATTTCCGCCGCAGTTTTTCCCTTGCCTGACCACATGAGGATTTCCGTTTCCCTTGGGGTCAGTTTAATGACAGGGTGGGCGCTGGGTTTGTCGGCATACTGCTTCGCCAGTTCCTCATGCATATCATTGCAGATCCATAGCATCAGGCCCGCTTTTTCGTAGAGTTCTTCCGGCGTAACCGCGCCTTTGCCGCGGCTGAGAGTCAAAATGCTGCATATGCCCCGGAAATCATGCACCGGCAAGGTCACTGCGTTGTGCACACCCAAGGTTTGCGCCAATTCCCAAAGGCCTGGTACGTTCGCGAATGTTTTTTTTGCCATACAAGGGGTAATACGTTTTCCTTGCAATACTTCATGACGGGATCTACTAAGGAGAACTGTGCCAGGGAATACGTTCTTCTCCATTCAGCTGAATAGTTACTATATTCAATTGGAGGAGAGTGCTCTTTGTTGGAACTCATCTTAAAGGAACAATACTGGAAACCAAGTTCATAGGTTTTATTTATCATCCCGTCAAAAGCTTTGGCGGCTCCGCCCTCGTCCTTGTGTTTGAAGAGGGTACTTTGCGTGTTTTTCCAGTGGATCATTGATAACTCTCCATCCCATGCCGTTTTCCGTGCTTGAGGTATTTCCTGAATGCCAAACGCTGCACGGAAATGAGTGTAGGACAAGGGCTATATTTCACGAGGAAAATTTCGTTATTGCACCGCTGAATTTTAGAATTTTTTCTGCAAGGCTATCCGCAGAGGTTCCTCAGCGGGCCTTTGGAAATCACGGCTTATTAATAGGTTGAGGCACGTTGTAACGATCAATTAACACCTTCTTTATAAAGTTTCTGGAAAGGCTAATAGCGAATTGATTAGCGGTGAAATTATATAGCCACTACTGCTGTTGGCGGGATGCCACTACTCGCCGTAGGTGTTTCCACGGGCCACTTTGAGAGACACTAGGCCACCTGTTGAACGGAGGCCCCCATGACGGCCAGTGCTGAGAAATTTACCCGCCAGACCTTGCTCGATGTGCAATCGCTGACCCCCAGCCTGTTTACCCTGCGCACCACCCGCGATCCGGGGTTTCGTTTCACGGCTGGCCAATTCGTGCGCCTGGGGGTGACCAAGGCGGATGGCAGCACCGTATGGCGTGCTTACTCGCTGGTGTCCTCGCCGTTTGATGAGCATCTGGATTTCTTCTCCATCGTCGTCCCGGGCGGTGAGTTCACCAGTGAACTCAGCCGCCTGCGGGTGGGCGATACGCTGCTGGTGGAACGCCAGGCCACAGGCTTCCTGACCTTGAGTCGTTTCGTGGACGGCCGCGATTTGTGGATGCTGGGCACCGGCACCGGGGTCGCGCCGTTCCTGTCGATTTTGCAGGACTTCGAAGTCTGGGAAAAATTTGAGCGCATCATCCTGGTATACAGCGCACGCGAAGCCAGGGAGCTGGCCTATCAGGCACTGATTAAGGAACTGGGTGAGCGCGAGTACCTGGCCGAATACGCGCACAAGCTCATCTACGTTCCCATCGTCACCCGTGAACAACATCCAGGCGCGCTGAATGGGCGCATCACCACCCTGATCGAAAATGGCGAACTGGAAAGCGCGGCCGGCGTGGAGTTGACCCCGGAACATTCCCGCGTACTGATTTGCGGCAACCCGCAGATGGTCGATGACACGCGGCAGTTGCTCAAGCGGCGTGATATGAACCTGAGCTTGAGCCGCCGTCCTGGTCAAGTGGCGGTCGAAAACTACTGGTAATAAAAAAGGCGCCTCGAACAGGCGCCTTTTGTCCAAGCCGGCGTTTACTGCAGCGGCTTGTCATGCTGTGCCTTGAGCAGATCGCGGATCTCGCCCAGCAACACTTCTTCCTTGGTCGGCACCGGTGGCAGCTTTGGCGCAACGGCCTCTTCGCGCTTCAGGCGGTTGATGACTTTTACGCCCATGAAGATCGCGAACGCGACGATCAGGAAGTCCACCACGCTCTGGATGAATTTTCCGTAGGCCAGGATTACCGCAGGTGCGTCGCCCTGTGCCGCCTTGAGTGTCACGGCCAGGTCACCGAAGTCCACGCCGCCGATCAACAGGCCGAGTGGCGGCATCACCACGTCGCCTACAAAGGATGAAACAATTTTGCCGAAGGCGGCGCCGATGATGATACCGACGGCCATGTCGACCACATTACCTTTGACCGCGAAGGCCTTGAACTCACTGATCACGCCCATAGGTTATTCCTTGTTACAGATGAGAAGGGTGGGGCTAAGTGTAAGTCAGTCGTACCGGGCTTGCCCGACACAACTGTTAACACTGTTAGTTTCAATCGACACATTAAATCGCAAATAGTTTGCAAAGTGCCACCAATCGCGCGCGAAATACTCGCCAAATCATGGGTTTACCAGATTATTTTATTAATCGAGGTGGTACGGCTTTTCTATTTATATTCTGACTCGCGGGTCACTAGCCTCTGGCAAGCACAACTGAATGTGCATTAAAAAAACCAGAGGAAACCTCGATGAAAAATCCAAAGAGCCGCGGGCCTGTTGCAGCGCGATCCGTGCTGATACTGGTGACCGCCAGCCTGCTTTCCCTCTCTGTGCAAGCCGCCAACCTGACGCGCGATAACGGCGCCGCCGTGGGCGACAACCAGAACTCGCAAACTGCCGGCGCCAATGGCCCGGTATTGCTGCAGGACGTGCAACTGATCCAGAAGTTGCAACGCTTTGACCGCGAACGCATCCCTGAGCGCGTGGTTCACGCCCGTGGCACCGGGGCCCACGGCACCTTCACGGTCACGGACAGCCTCAGCGACCTGACCAAGGCAAAAGTGTTCGCCGCCGGCGAAGCCACGCCGGTGTTCGTGCGCTTTTCCGCCGTGGTCCACGGCAACCATTCCCCGGAAACCCTGCGTGACCCGCGCGGTTTCGCCACCAAGTTCTACACCGCCGATGGCAACTGGGACCTGGTCGGCAATAACTTCCCGACGTTCTTTATCCGCGATGCCATCAAGTTCCCGGACATGGTCCACGCGTTCAAGCCAGATCCGCGTACCAATCTGGACGACGATTCCCGTCGCTTCGACTTCTTCTCTCACGTACCCGAATCCACTCGCACCCTGACCGAGCTGTACTCCGACTCCGGCACCCCGGCCAGCTACCGGGAAATGGACGGCAACGGTGTGCATGCCTACAAGCTGATCAACGCCAAGGGTGAAGTGCACTACGTCAAATTCCATTGGAAGAGCCTGCAAGGCATCAAGAACCTGGATCCCAAGCAGGTCACCGACGTGCAGGGTCGTGACTACAGCCACATGACCAACGACCTGGTCACCCATATCAACAAGGGCGACTTCCCCAAGTGGGACCTGTATGTGCAGGTGCTCAAGCCGGAGGACCTGGCCAAGTTCGATTTCGACCCGCTGGACGCCACCAAGATCTGGCCGGGTGTGCCCGAGCGTAAAGTCGGGCAAATGGTGCTGAACCGCAACCCGGCCAACGTCTTCCAGGAGACCGAGCAAGTGGCCATGGCCCCGGCCAACCTGGTGCCAGGTATCGAGCCGTCGGAAGACCGCCTGCTGCAAGGCCGAGTGTTCTCCTACGCCGACACCCAGATGTACCGCCTGGGCGCCAATGCCCTGCAACTGCCGATCAATGCGCCACGGGTGACCGTCAACAACGGTAACCAGGACGGCGCGCTGAACGTCGGCAAGACCACCTCGGGCGTTAACTACCAGCCAAGCCGCCTGGAGCCGCGCGAAGAACCGCAGACCGCGCGCTATAGCCAGTCGGCCCTGTCGGGCAGTACCCAGCAGGCGAAGATCCAGCGTGAGCAGAACTTCAAGCAGGCTGGGGATTTGTATCGTTCCTACAGCCAGAAAGAGCGTCAGGACCTGATCGACAACTTCGGCGGCTCCTTGGCGACCACCGACGAGGAGAGCAAGCACATCATCCTATCCTTCCTCTACAAGGCCGACCCGGAGTACGGCACCGGCGTGGCCAAGGTCGCCAAGGGCGACCTGGCTCGCGTGAAAGCGCTGGCTGACAAACTGAGCGATTAACCGCTACCCGCTGTAGGAGCGAGCTTGCTCGCGAAAAACGTCAACGATAACGCGTGCATCCTGGATTCATGCGCTGCCTTTGAGTGCTTCGCGAGCAAGCTCGCTCCTACAAGGAAGCTTCCTCGAGGATCTTGATCATGCGTACGTTCATATGGGCACTCTTGGCCTGCTGGTCGTTCAGTGTGCTGGCCGACCAACCCCTATCCAATGACCCCGGTGCGCTCAAGGCGCAGCTTCAGGACTATTATTTCGACGCCGCCCGCCGTGGCGACCTCGATATGCTCGACACCTTCATTGAGTCGGGCTACGCCCTCAATACTCAGGACGACAAGGGTTACACCGCCTTGATCCTCGCCGCCTATCACGGCCAGGGACCGTTCGTGGAGCGTCTGCTCAGTGCCGGCGCCGACGCCTGTGTGCAAGACAAACGCGGCAATACCGCGCTGATGGGGGCGATTTTCAAGGGCGAGTTGAAAATCGCCCAGCGCCTGCTGGCCACCGACTGCAACCCCGACCAACGCAACGGCGCCGGGCAGACCGCCGCTATGTACGCCGGGCTGTTCAAGCGTGTCGAGCTGCTGGACGAACTCAAAGCCAAGGGCGCCGACCTCAACGCCGAGGACCCGGTCGGCAACAGTGCTTCACGATTGGCCAGCGGTGAAATCCGGACCCCGGCGCCGCGCTGAGCTATCATCGCGGTTTTTCGGTTGGAGGTTCTCAAATGGCCAAGGCCAAGCGCATGTACGGCTGCACGGAGTGCGGCGCGACCTTTCCCAAATGGGCCGGCCAATGCACCGAGTGTGGAGCCTGGAACACCCTGACCGAGACCATGATCGAAAGCGGCGGCGCGGCGGCGCCGACCGGTCGAGCCGGCTGGACCGGGCAACAGGCGCAGATCAAGACCTTGGCCGAAGTCAGCGTCGAAGAGATCCCGCGCTTTTCCACTGCGTCCGGCGAGCTGGACCGCGTTCTCGGCGGCGGCCTGGTGGACGGTTCGGTGGTGCTGATCGGCGGCGACCCCGGTATCGGCAAGTCGACGATCCTGCTGCAAACCCTGTGCAGCATCGCCAGCCGCATGCCGGCGCTGTATGTCACCGGCGAAGAATCCCAGCAACAAGTGGCCATGCGCGCGCGTCGCCTGGGCTTGCCCCAGGACCAGCTGCGGGTGATGACCGAAACCTGCATCGAAAGCATCATCGCCACGGCGCGCATCGAAAAGCCCAAGGTGATGGTGATCGACTCGATCCAGACCATCTTCACCGAGCAACTGCAATCGGCGCCGGGCGGCGTGTCCCAGGTGCGCGAAAGCGCGGCGCTGCTGGTGCGTTATGCCAAGCAGAGCGGCACGGCGATCTTCCTGGTCGGCCACGTGACCAAAGAGGGCGCGCTGGCCGGGCCACGGGTGTTGGAACATATGGTCGACACCGTGTTGTATTTCGAAGGCGAGTCCGACGGTCGTCTGCGTTTGCTGCGGGCGGTGAAGAACCGCTTCGGTGCGGTGAACGAGTTGGGTGTGTTCGCGATGACTGACAAGGGGCTGAAAGAAGTCTCCAATCCTTCGGCGATCTTTCTGACCCGTGCCCAGGAAGAAGTCCCGGGCAGTGTAGTAATGGCAACGTGGGAAGGCACCCGGCCGATGTTGGTCGAAGTGCAGGCGTTGGTAGATGACAGCCATTTGGCCAACCCAAGGCGCGTCACCCTGGGTCTGGATCAGAACCGTCTGGCGATGCTGCTGGCGGTGTTGCACCGTCACGGTGGTATTCCGACCCACGACCAGGACGTGTTCCTCAACGTGGTCGGCGGGGTCAAGGTGTTGGAGACAGCGTCCGATCTGGCGTTGATGGCTGCGGTGATGTCGAGCCTGCGCAACAGACCGTTGCCCCACGACCTGCTGGTGTTTGGCGAAGTCGGCCTGTCCGGCGAAGTCCGCCCGGTGCCCAGCGGCCAGGAACGCCTCAAGGAAGCCGCCAAGCACGGCTTCAAACGCGCGATTGTGCCCAAGGGCAACGCGCCGAAGGAAGCGCCGCCGGGGTTGCAGGTGATTGCGGTGACACGCCTGGAGCAGGCACTGGATGCACTTTTCGAATAGATCAGGGATCGACACCATGCAACGACCGAATCACTGGGCAATCGCTGCCCTGTTTATCGCCTTCGCCGGGTCGTCCGCCGTGGCGTGGGCTGCTGAGCTGCCGTCCGGCTATCGCCTGGCGCAACACCAAGTCATCGAAGATGGCGGTCAATTGCAGATACTGGAGGACCAGCGCATCAGCGCCCAGATGCATAAAGACAGTTGGGGTAGCGGGCTGGATGAGGATTCGTTCGACGACCCCGACGCACTTGCGGACCATCCGCTGCTCGAAGCCCAGGTGCGTCTGGTATCGGCTTCCGGTGATGTGATTGCGCACGAAGACCTTGGCTATCCGCTGGCCGAGGTCAAAAAAGCTCCGCTCAAGGGACTGCCCGAAGCCGTGTACTTTTTGATCGTTGACCAGACCGCGCCAATGGGCAGTTACAGCGGGCCGGCCACTCAACTGCTACAGCCGGCCAAACAGCAACTCAAACCGATCAACTACACCCGCGCCGACGGTACGGTCGAACCTCTGACCCTGGCGCATACCGGCAAGGCCGACTGGAAAGTTGCTAGCCCGGCCGCTGGCGCGGATGAACTGTTGCAGGTGTCTTGCTTCATGGACGGCGAAGGCGAGGATGACTTCATCACCCGCTACCAGACTTACCGTTTTGTCGACGGGCAATGGCAGGACGCGTCGACTCAGAAAAAAGGCTATTGGGACATGGAAAGCGATTTCCCCACGCGTGCGGCGTTTCCCTGAATCGCTACAAGTAACCCGCCGAGTTCTCGCACACGTTCTTTTTGGTCGCCCCTGTGAATAGACGAAGTGTAGCCCTGCGCCATCATGGGCCCGGTTTTTCTGCTTTTTTTACTTGGGCAAGGCTCTAGACCAACGTAGGGGGGTGGCCTTTAAGGCCAGTAGCGCTAAACTCCGGTTGGCTGTCCTTTCTGTCCACCCTGGCTGGAATATAAAAATGAAAAATAATAATAGCCTGCTACGCCACTTACCCTGGCTGGTGCTGGCAATCGTAGGAGCGTGCGCCCTGGGCGTAGTGGCCTTGCGCCGCGGCGAGGCGATCAACGCCTTGTGGATTGTGGTTGCCGCGGTTGCCATCTATCTGGTTGCTTACCGTTACTACAGTCTGTTCATCGCTAACAACGTGATGCAACTCGACCCACGGCGGGCCACCCCCGCAGTGCTCAACAATGATGGTCTGGATTATGTGCCGACCAACAAACACATCCTCTTCGGTCACCACTTTGCGGCGATTGCCGGTGCAGGCCCGCTGGTCGGCCCGGTACTGGCGGCGCAAATGGGTTATCTGCCCGGCACGCTCTGGCTGATTGCCGGCGTGGTGCTGGCCGGCGCGGTGCAGGACTTCATGATCCTGTTCCTGTCCACGCGTCGTAACGGCCGTTCCCTGGGGGACATGGTTCGCGAAGAGATGGGCCGCATCCCGGGGACCATCGCGCTGTTCGGCTGCTTCCTGATCATGATCATCATCCTTGCGGTGCTGGCGCTGATCGTGGTCAAGGCCCTGGCCGAGAGCCCGTGGGGTATCTTCACGGTGATGGCGACCATCCCGATTGCGATGTTCATGGGCATTTACATGCGCTACATCCGCCCGGGCCGCATCGGTGAAATCTCGATCATCGGCGTGCTGTTGCTGCTGGGTTCGATCTGGCTGGGCGGGCAAATTGCCGCTGACCCGGTGTGGGCCAAGGCCTTCACCTTTACCGGTATCCAGATCACCTGGATGCTCATCGGCTACGGTTTCGTCGCTGCGGTATTGCCGGTTTGGCTGATCCTGGCGCCACGGGACTACCTGTCGACCTTCCTGAAAATCGGCACCATCATCGCCCTGGCGATCGGCATCCTGGTCACCATGCCAGACCTGAAAATGCCGGCACTGACCCAGTTCATCGACGGCACCGGCCCGGTGTGGAAGGGCGGCCTGTTCCCGTTCCTGTTCATCACCATCGCCTGTGGTGCGGTCTCGGGTTTCCACGCGTTGATCTCTTCGGGCACCACGCCCAAGTTGCTGGCCAGTGAGAGCCATGCCCGTTATATCGGCTATGGCGGCATGTTGATGGAGTCGTTCGTGGCCATCATGGCCATGGTTGCCGCTTCGGTGATCGAGCCTGGCGTGTACTTCGCCATGAACAGCCCGGCTGCCATTGTCGGCACCGATGTGGTCACTGTTGCGCAAACCGTCAGCAGCTGGGGCTTTGCGATTACGCCTGAGGCGCTGTCGGCCGTGGCCCATGACATCGGTGAAACCACCATCCTGGCGCGTGCCGGCGGTGCACCGACGCTGGCGGTGGGTATCGCGCAGATCCTGCACAGTGTGCTGCCAGGTGAAAACACCATGGCATTCTGGTACCACTTTGCGATCCTGTTCGAAGCGCTGTTCATTCTGACGGCCGTCGACGCCGGTACCCGTGCCGGTCGTTTCATGCTGCAGGACTTGCTCGGCTCCTTCGTCCCGGCGCTCAAACGCACCGAGTCCTGGACCGCCAACCTGATCGCGACCGCCGGTTGCGTGGCCATGTGGGGTTACCTGCTGTACCAGGGCGTGATCGATCCACTGGGCGGCATCAACACCTTGTGGCCGCTGTTCGGTATCTCCAACCAGATGCTGGCGGGTATCGCGCTGATGCTGGCCACCGTTGTGCTGATCAAGATGAAGCGTCAACGCTACATCTGGGTGACCCTGCTGCCGGCGGTCTGGCTGCTGATTTGCACCACCACGGCGGGCTTCATCAAGCTGTTCGACGCCAACCCGGCGATCGGCTTCCTGTCGCTGGCCAAGAAGTACAGCGATGCCCTGGCCAACGGCCAGATCCTCGCCCCGGCCAAGAACATCGACCAGATGCAGCACGTGATCTGGAACGCCTACACCAACGCAACGCTGACGGCGCTGTTCCTGTTCGTGGTATTCAGCATCCTGTTCTTTGCGCTCAAGGTCGGCGTAGCCGCCTGGGGTAACAAGGAACGTACGGATAAAGAAGCCCCGTTCCAGGCTGTACCGGACGCGTGACCGAGGATTGCAACCATGTTCAATGACATCAATCGCCTCGGTAAATACCTCGGTCAGGCCGCGCGCCTGATGGTCGGCATGCCCGACTACGATACGTACGTCGAGCATATGCAAACCAAACACCCGGACAAACCGATGATGGACTACAAGGCGTTCTTCCGCGAACGCCAGGAAGCCCGTTACGGCGGCAAGGGTGGGCCCAAGTGCTGCTGACCCGGTAGTTAGGGTTGCGGTGATCCCTTGTGGGAGCGGGCTTGCTCGCGAAGGCGGTCGTTCAGTGATGCATATGCTGACTGATAAGCCGCCTTCGCGAGCAAGCCCGCTCCCACATTTGTTTTGTGTTCCTTCAGTTATAAGGAGAACTGTCTTTGTCCTCTCCCATCCCCGTCACCGTCCTCAGCGGCTTCCTCGGCGCCGGCAAGACCACCTTGCTGCGCCATCTGCTCAAGGCCGAGCACGGCCTGAAAATCGCCGTGATCGAAAATGAATTCAGTGACGCCGGTATCGACACCCAACTGTTGGGCGCGGAGCCGGTGCAAGTCATGACCCTGTCCAATGGCTGCGTGTGCTGCACCATCCACACCGACCTGACCAAAGCCCTGTACCTGTTGCTTGAGCGGCTGGACAGCGGTGAAATTGCTTTTGACCGTCTGGTGATCGAGTGCACCGGCCTGGCCGATCCGGCCCCGGTCGCCCAGACTTTCTTCATCGACGAGGAACTGCGCGAGCGCTACATCCTCGACGGCATCATTACCCTGGTGGACGCCGCCCACGCCGAGCATCACCTGACCCAGACCATCGCCCAGGCCCAGATCGGTTTTGCCGACCGCCTGCTGGTCAGCAAGCGCGACCTGGTGGATGACGTCACCTTTGATGCCCTCAGCGAGCGCCTGACCCGCATCAACCCTCGTGCGCCGATCCGCGTGGTGGACCACGGCAATATTGACCTGGCCGAGTTGCTCGATGTGCGCGGCTTCAACCTCAACGCGGGCATGAGCCTGCGCCCGGTGAGCGCCGCGCCGTCCATTGACCGCATCTCAAGCCTGGTACTGCGCACCGACCAGCCGCTGGACATCGACCGGCTCAGTGCGTTCATGAACGAACTGCTGGAAGACCACGGCAAGCAACTGCTGCGCTACAAGGGCGTGCTGAACATCGCCGGGGAAGAGCGGCGCATGGTGTTCCAGGGCGTGCTGAAGCTTTACGGTTTCGATTGGGATACTGAGTGGGAGGAGGGTGAGGCGCGGGAGAGTGTGATTGTGTTTATTGCCGATGAGTTGCCCGAACAGAAAATCCGTGACGGATTCGAGCGCGTTTACCTGGCATAAAAAAGCCCACTTGTAGAAGCGAGCTCGCTCCCGGAGAACTTATAGGCACCGCGTGCATCCAGGATGCACGCGCTATCGTTGACGTTCTTCGCGAGCAAGCTCGCTCCTACAGTGGGCTTCTTGTTATTACGCGCCGTACACCGGCAGCTTCTTGCAGATAGCCTTGACCTTTTCACGCACCGCATCGATCACGGCTTCGTTGGAAAGGTCCGCCAGGATGTCGCAGATCCAGCCGGCCAGTTCCTTGCACTCGGCTTCCTTGAAGCCGCGAGTGGTCACCGCCGGGGTGCCGAAGCGCAGGCCGGAGGTGACGAACGGCGAACGTGGGTCGTTCGGCACGGAGTTCTTGTTCACGGTGATGAAGGCTTTGCCCAGGGCAGCGTCAGCATCTTTACCGGAAATGTCCTGCTTGATCAGCGAGAGCAGGAACAGGTGGTTCTCAGTACCGCCGGAGACCACGTCAAAGCCGCGTTCGATGAACACGCCAGCCATGGCCTTGGCGTTCTTGACCACTTGTTGCTGGTAGGTCTTGAACTCAGGCTGCAACGCTTCCTTGAAGCAGATCGCCTTGGCAGCGATCACGTGCTCCAGCGGGCCACCCTGGGCGCCCGGGAATACTGCGGAGTTCAGCTTCTTCTCGATCTCGGCATTGGCGCGCGCCAGGATCAGGCCGCCACGTGGACCGCGCAGGGTCTTGTGGGTGGTGGTGGTGACCACGTCAGCGTAAGGCACCGGGTTCGGGTAGACGCCAGCAGCGACCAGGCCGGCCACGTGGGCCATGTCGACGAACAGGTAGGCGCCAACCTTGTCAGCGATTTCGCGGAAGCGTGGGAAGTCCAGGATCTGCGAGTAGGCAGAGAAACCGGCCACGATCATTTTTGGCTTGTGCTCGACCGCCAGGCGCTCGACTTCGTCGTAGTCGATCAGGCCGTTGGCATCGATACCGTATTGAACGGCGTTGTACAGCTTGCCGGAGGAAGAAACGCTGGCGCCGTGGGTCAAGTGACCGCCGTGGGCCAGGCTCATGCCCAGGATGGTGTCGCCGCCTTGCAGCAGGGCCAGGTACACGGCGCTGTTGGCTTGGGAACCGGCGTGGGGCTGGACGTTGGCGTAATCTGCGCCGAACAGTTCCTTGGCACGGTCGATCGCAAGCTGCTCAACCACGTCGACGTACTCGCAACCGCCGTAGTAGCGCTTGCCTGGGTAGCCTTCGGCGTACTTGTTGGTCAGCACCGAACCTTGAGCCTCCATCACCGCAGGGCTGGTGTAGTTTTCCGAAGCGATCAGCTCGATGTGCTCTTCCTGGCGCACGGCTTCTTGCTCCATGGCGGCAAAGAGATCGGCGTCGTACTTGGCAATAGTCAAATCACGGCTGAACATGGCGGTCCTCAAGGATCGGGGGCAGAAAAGGAGGGCATTCTAACCCAATGGGTTTTAGATGGCATATGAAAGGACATCATGTCGCGGACAAGTGGGGTTCACTTGGGATGAGTGGTGCCAGTGAGGGCCTATTCGCGAGCAAGCCCGCTCCCACACTTGACCGAGTTCCATCCTTGAAATGCAGTCCATGTGGGAGCGGGCTTGCTCGCGAAGGGGCCATCAGCCGCACTGAAAAGGTTCAGTCGAACATGAACAGCGCATCATTGCTGAACTGCGCCGCGAACCGATTCGCCGGCATTGGCCGCCCGAACAGATAACCCTGCACCTCATCGCAGCCATGCTCACGCAGGAAATCCAACTGTTCATGGGTCTCCACGCCCTCGGCGATCACCGCCAGGTTCAGGCTGTGGGCCATGGCGATAATGGCACGGGCGATCTGTGCATCCTGCTCGCCGGACGGCAGGCCATCGACGAAGGTGCGGTCGATCTTCAGCACATCGATAGGGAATTGCTTGAGGTAGTTAAGCGACGAGTAACCGGTACCGAAGTCGTCCACCGCAATGCTCAGGCCCAGGTTCTTCAGGCTGTCGAGGATCTGCATGGCCTCGTTGACTTCGCGCATCAGGATACTTTCGGTCAGCTCCAGCTCCAGGCAGGCCGGCGGCAGGCCGGTGTCCTTGAGAATGGTGGCAATGCGCGTCCCGAGCTGGCCGTCGGAGAACTGCCGCGCCGAGATGTTCACCGAGACTTTCGGCACGCGCACCTTGTTCTGGTGCCAGGTCTTGAGCTGGCGGCAGGCTTCGCTGATGACCCAGTCGCCGACGTCGACCACCAGGCCCAGCTCTTCCAGCACCGGGATGAAGTCGCCTGGCGGCACCAGCCCGCGACGAGGGTGGCGCCAGCGCAGCAGGGCTTCGGCGCCCGTCAGGCGCTTGCCGTCGCCGCTGAACTGCGGCTGGTAATACAGCACGAATTCGTTCTGTTCCAGGGCGTGGCGCAAGTCGCTTTCCAGCTCCAGGCGTTCGAGCGCGCTGGCGTTCATGTCGGCCTGGTAGAACTGGAAGTTGTTCTTGCCGCGTTCCTTGGCGTGATACATCGCCGTGTCGGCGTTCTTCATCAACTGGCTCAGCTCGTTGCCGTCCTGGGGGCTGAGGGCGATGCCGATGCTGGCGGTCACGAAGAACTCGCGGCCTTCCAATACAAAGGGCTTCACCAGGCTGGCGAGGATCTGTTCGGCCACATGAATCGCGCGGTTCAATGCCAGTTCACGGTTGACCCGCGGTTGCAGCAGCAAGGTGAACTCGTCGCCGCCCATGCGTGCCACTGTGTCGTCTTCGGCCACGCAGCCCAGCAGGCGTGTGGCCATTTCCTTGAGCATGCGGTCGCCAGCGGCGTGGCCCAGGGAGTCGTTGATCGGTTTGAAACGGTCGAGGTCGAGGAACATCAGCACCACCCACGACTTCTGTCGTTCGGCCGCCTGCAACGCGGTATGCAGGCGGTCCTGGAACAGCGTGCGGTTGGGCAGGTGGGTCAGGGCGTCGTAATAGGCCAGGCGGTGGATGCGCTGTTCGCTGGCCTTGCGCTCGCTGATATCACTGAAGAAACACACGTAGCTGGCCAGATCGCCTTCATCGTCGAACACAGCGGTAATGCCGACCCACGCCGGGTAATGCTCGCCGTTGCGGCGCTTGAGCCACACTTCGCCTTCCCAGGTGCTGTGCTGGTGCAATTGCTTGAGCACGTAGCGCAGGTGCGCTTCCTGCTGTTCGTCGACGGTGAGCATGTTCGGTAACTGGTCGAGTACATCGCTTACGGCGTAACCACTGACCCGGCTGAACGCCTCGTTGGCCTGCACGATATAGCCCGCCGGGTCGGTGATCAGGATCGCCGAGGTGGAATGTTCGAATACCGTCGCCGCCATGCGCAGGTCTTTTTCGGCGCGGCGTTGCTGGCTGATATCGCGACCCACGCCAAGGATGCCCTCGAAAGCGCCGTGCTCATCCCATACCAGCACCAGGCGCAGCTCGATCGGCACCTTGCGCCCGTCGGCGCGCAGGCAGTCGAACAGGAACAGTTGGGTTTGAATTTCATCACGCAGCGTGTTCAGCGCCTCGAGATTGCCCAGCGCGCGGCTGACCTGTTCCATCAGGCTATAAATGCCGTTCAGTTGCTTTGGATTGGCGATGATCGACTGCCAGCCGTGTTTGAACACCCAGTCCACGTCATAGCCCAGCACCGCATTGACCGAAGGGCTGATGTAGTTGAGGGCCAGTTGGCTGTCGGTGGAGCAGATCACGTCGCTGATGCTTTCGGCCAGCATGCGGTAGCGCTTTTCACTGTCGCGCAGGGATTCGCTGGCTTCGATCTGGTCGGTGATGTCCTTGGCCACGCCGATAATGCGGGTGATCTGCGCCGTCTTGTCGCGCGCCAGGGCTTGTTCGCGAATGTCGAAGCGGCGCCATTGGTTATTGCGATGGCGGAAGCGCAACTGGCACTGCAATTGGGTGGTGTAGCCGATCTGGCGCTGTTGCTGGCGCAGGTCGTGATAATGCTCGGCGTCTTCGGGGTGCAGCAGGATTTCCCAGAAGTACTCGCCCATTTGCTGCAGTTCGGCTTTGTTGTAACCGAGGGTGTGCCCCAAATGGTGGTTGCTGAAGATCATGCGCTGGCTGATGACGTCCTGTACATACAGGTGGTCTGGAACGGTGCGGACCACGTCCGACCAGAACCCCTCACGCTCCACCAGCGACAGCTCGATCAGCTTGCGGCTGGTGATATCGCTGATGCTGAGGATCACTGCCTTGAAATCGTCCTGCTGCTCCGGCAGGCGCATGACCAGCCACAGGTATTGGTCGTTGCCGGCCACGTCCTTGAGCTGGATCTCAAGCTCCAACTGGTTCTGGCGGGCCAGGACTGCCTCGAGTATCGAGTAACCGATCGCGGTGGCGTTGTGCGGGCAGTCATCGATCAGGCGGTCCCAGGCTTCTTCGCAGGAGCTCACATTCAACAGGCGCACCGCCACCTGGTTGACCTCGGTGACGCGCAGCTCCTTGAGCAGTCGCTTGCGCTCGTCGGGGTTGTCCTGGAGCCAGGCATGCAATTGTTCGCGGGTCTGCAACGAGGTCTTATCGAAAAAAGCGTTGAGGCCAGACAGGTCAAGCACGCACAGGGCCACGCCGGTGCCCTCGAAAATGTCCTGGTAGCGCCGCCGGCCCTCATTGACCTGGCGCTGACGGCGGCGCATGTTCAGCAACACGATCACAGGGATCAGTGAGAACGCCAGGCCCAGCAGGCATTTGCCGATAAACGCCGGCAACAGTTGTTCCAGCACGGCGGTGCGGTCGAACAGCCCGCGCAATTGCCAGTCGCTTTTGCTCAGGGGCGTGACCAGTACGCTTTTGTTCATTTCGTCCGGCGTCAGCGCGCCGGCCCATTGCGCTGGCATGCCGCTGTCACGGCTGACGACGCGATGGTTGAGGCGATTCTCAATAACCCATGTCGGGCGTTGGCCCTGGCTGTCCTGGCGCGTCAGGCTGGCCAGGTAGTTGGGCGTCAGGCGCAGTGCCCAATACATCCTCGAGCCGCCGCTGGGCTGGTGCAGCAGCAGATAGATGAGGCTGCCGTCGTTGCTGTTGCTCAGGTAATAGGATTGGGAGTGGCTGCGCTGAACCAGCTCTTCGAGCCAGGCGCCATCCTGGCTGTCAGGGGCGCTGTCACTGATCATCGCGCCGCTGGGTGCGAGCAGGGCGACGCTGCGCAGCTCAGGCAGCGAGCGCTGCAGCATGCGCATCAAGGCCACTTGCTGCTCGCTGTCGCGGGGAGGCTCGACCATCGGGAGCAGGTTCAGGGCGATTTTGGCGCTGAGGGCCATGTTCTGGCTGATCTGTTCAGCCAGGTCGGCGCTGTAGTCGATGGTGTATTGCTGCTGGTCCTTCTGGTTCTGCTGCAGTTGATCCAGCAGCTGCCAGAACAACAGCGCGAGCAGCATGAGGACAAGCGTCGCCAACGCGCCTTTGAGGGTGCCGTGCAGGGGCGCTCCCGGCGCTATATGAGCGGCGCGCAGGGGAGTTGGCGGCGTGACTTTGGACAAGCTGTGATCCTGCGGTTTGGCTGGACTGGCGCGCGACGTGCACTATAAGCCGGACGCCCGGAGGGCGGCTAGCATGCCTTGACTTGTGGCAAAGTGCCAGCCCCGCTCGGCTGAACGTTTTTGTGTCTGATTATGTCAGTCGTCCGTTTCAATCGACTTGTTGTCCTGGCTGAGCATTTTCGTCCGAGTGGCGGTTACGTAGCTTTGTGATCGGCAAATGCCGTTCACAGGGATACGTCATGAATAGTTTTCTGCACACTTCAAGCCAAGATGAAAATGATCATGCACGGTTCGAAATAATTAGAAGAAGCGAGCAGGGTGCACCAGAAACATTAGCCTATATCAAGGATATTTATCAGCGCCATTACGGGGCCGAGATGACGCCCGGTTCCGATTGGCTGGTGGCGCGTCGCAACCTGGCCAGTGGTGCGTTGACCGCCTGCGCGGGCATCTCCTTCGCGTCGCCTGCCCGGCCACTTTTTTCCGAGCGCTATTTCGACACACCGATCGAAACCGTGCTGGCGGGGCTGAGCAAGCAGGTACTGCGGCGTGAACACATCGTTGAGATCGGCTCGCTGGCGTCTGACGACTCCCATGCCGCCGCGGAAATTATCAAGGCATTGCCGATACTCGCCTGGTTCATGGGCGCTAAAGCCATCCTGTGCACGTCGACGCGCAGGTTGCGCGTTTTGCTCAAATACCACGGCATTCCGCTGCGGGTCATGGGCGAGGCCGAAAGTGCTCGGCTGTCGCCGCAGGAACTGCAGCAGTGGGGCACTTACTATGCGCAATCGCCGCAGACCGGCGTGATTCTGCTCGAAGAGTGCTCGCATCTGTTCAACCAGTACTGCGGCCGGTTGAAGTTTTCTGCGTTTGATCACCTGATCGCCCATACCGAGCAGGTGGCGGCATGAATGTCCTGAGTGAAATCATGGCGCAGGCGCTGCGCACACCGGATGCGCCTGCCGTGGTGCAACTGGCGGCGGATTGTACGGCGCCCGAGGCGGTGGCACTTACCTATCGACAACTGGTGGCCCAGGCACAACGGTTGGCGAGCGTCCTGATCGATGAGACGCCCGCCGCCGGCCAGGTGGGCCTGGTGATGGGGAACAGCGTCGAGTGGGTGGTGGCCGATCTGGCATCAATGCTTGCTGCACGGGTCGAGGTGCCTGTACCCCTGGCGTTTTCCGTGGATCAGGCGCGGCATCTGTTGCAGGGGTGTGCGCTGGTTCTGGTCGACGAAGCGGGCGAACGCACCCTGGATATGTGGCGTTGCGCCGGGCTGAGGCTGTCCGCGGCGGTGCGCAGCGTCTCGGTGGTCAATGAGCCTGCGCCGGGCCGGGTGTCGATGCCCGCCGCGGGCGCCGCCACCGACAGCGTGATCAAGGTGATTCACACCTCCGGTACGACGTCCCGGCCCAAAGGTGTGAAGATCCGGCGCGACGGGTTGGGCGCATTGGTCGAGGCGCTGTGGCAACGGGCGCGGCGCGATGATTATCAGCGCTATCTGGTTCTGGTGCCATTGAGCCTGTTGATCGAACAGGTCACCGCGCTCTATATGCCCTTGACGTCTGGCGGTGCCGTGCTGTTGCCCGCGCCCAGCCTCGCTCCCCTTGGCAGTCCGGGAGTGATCGCCGAAGACCGCCTGGACTTGATCCGCCAGGCACGACCCACGGCCATGACACTGACCCCGGCGCTGGTCGAGGCGATTGCCCGGCGCGCTGAAACCCTGGGGGCCATCGAGCGCATCGAAGGGTTATTCGGTACGCCGCGATTGCCGCTGCTGGCGGCCGGTGGCGGCCCAGTGGACGTCGAGGTCCTGCTGCGCCTGCAGCGAGCAGGCATTGATGTATTCCAAGGGTATGGCCTCAGCGAGAACAGTTCGGTGGCCACCTGGAACTTTCGTGGCGCGAACCGCGTGGGCAGCGTCGGGCAAGCATTGCCGCATGTCACGTTGCGCCTGGGCGCGGACGGTGAGCTGCTGCTGCGCAGCAGTTCGCTGTTTGCCGGGTACACCAATGAAGACCCCAGCAGTTGCGCCCTCGATGATGAAGGCTGGTTGCACACCGGCGACCTGGCGCGGATCGACGCAGACGGCTTCGTCAGCATCATCGGTCGCAAAAAAACCATGATCATCACCGGCAATGGCCGCAACGTGTCTCCCGAATGGCTCGAAGCCGCTTATCGGCAAGTGCCGGGTGTCGAGCAGGCGATTGTCTACGGCGACCGGCAGGCGTTCATGGGAGGCGTGTTCATCATCGACGCCCAGGCCGACCCGGCCGACGTCGGCGCCGCCATCGCAGCGTTCGCCCGCACACACCTCAACGAAATTGAACAGATTGCGCAGCCGCTGCTGATTCCGCGCAGTGAAGAGGCCATGCGTCGATTGTTCACCGTGACTGGACGGCCCCGTCGCGACCAGTTGCCCGCGTTCCTGAATGACTGCACCGCGAGGATTCGCGCATGAAGCTCATGACTTCACCCCACACCGCCCACGCTGGCCTGATCGTCGTGCCCGAGAAGCCTCAGGCACTGCATGCACTGGAACCCGGCATGCTGAAACAGTGGTTGATCACCCACGGTTACCTGGTACTGCGCGGCTTTGACCACAGCATTGACGCGTTCTCCCGATTGGTTCGCCAGAGCAGCAGTCGAATCAGCCTGGACCCCGCACGCAGTTTCGATGGCGACACGGCGCAGAAAGTCGACGCCGGACTGGGCGCCGTGGGCCTGCACTGTGAAAACGGCAACAGCCCCTTCTGGCCAGACCTCTGCTGGTTCTATTGCCAAGTGCCGCCGGCGCGCGGTTCCCAGACGACCCTGTGCGACGGCAAGGCGGTGTATGGGCATCTCGCGCCCGAACATCGCGCGGCGTTCAGCGAGCGCGACATCCTGTACGCCCGCCGCGTGGAGGCCATTAAATGGAAGACCTATGCCTTTCATGCGTTGGCCCACAGCGAAGGCGCACCGGCCTGCATTGAGTCCGTCGTGCTGCAGGACTTGGTCTCGCTCACCGCCGGCACCTCTGGCGCGCAGATCGAGCTCAACGCGGACGATTCGATCACTTACCGCTTTCGCACCCCCGCCGTGCGTAACAGCCGGCTTTCAGACGAGATTGGGCCGAGTTTCGCCAACAGTATTTTCGGTCCCTCCAACCATTACGAAGCGCCACGCATCACCTTTGTCGATGGCGAACCGATCGATCCGCAGCTGTTGCTCGCCGTGGAGGCCGTGTGCGAGCGCTTCACCGTCGACGTCGGCTGGCAGCACGGCGACGTGGTGCTGATCGACAACACCCGTGTCATGCACGGGCGTCGAGCGATCGACGACCCGGCCCGCACCATCTTCAACGCCCTTTCCTATGCCCATTGAGAACACCGCGATGAACGCTCTGAAGAACATTAACGAACTGGCTCATATCAATTACTTGCACCCCAACCGCATGGAGTGGGCCGCCGCCCGCACCGATGCCGAGTTGCAGTTCCTCTCCACCGCGCTGGTCGGGGAGGCTGGCCAGGAAGAAAAAGCAGTGGCTTATCTGTACAAGGAACTGGGGCAACTGGCCGAAATCGAGATGCATGTCGCCAATACCATGACGCGCATACTCTGCGAAGCGCAGGCCGACCACGATACGCTCGGCGCGGGGGACGCCCTGTATGGCGCGCTGTCGTGTTTCGCCGCCGAAGAAATCAACCACGCCAGCAGCTTCTATCAGTACATCCGGCATTTGTCCGGGCGTGACATCAAGCTCAAGGACAACCTGTTCAACGAGCGTCGCGCACTCTATGACGAAAACGACTCGCCGCGGATCAAACTGGCCGCACTCTGTGCCACCGCCTATGTGGGTGAATCAATCATTACCGTGTTCGAACGTCGTTTGAAGGTGCTCGACCCGATGCAGCGTAGCCTGCTGACGCGTCTCCTGCATTTTCATGGCCTGGATGAGGCACGGCATATCCAGTTCGATCATTACATCTTCGAACACGTGATTCCGTCGCTCACCGTCTCCGAGCGTCGACGCATGCACCAGTTGATTCACGACACCGAGGCGATGAACACGCAACTGGCTATCACCAGCGGCGAGCAGATCAAGGCGGCATTCAATCTGGACTACACGCAAAACAACAGGGCCGCCGAGACCCAGTTGGACATGACGCTGCGGTTTCGTGAAATCGTGCAGTCTCAGGATTTGATTCGCACGGTCGACGAGCACATGGACGTGGACACGGCGGGCATCGTCAAAGCGTTCTCCAGCGCCAGCGCGATACATACCCAGTACTTTCATTGAGGGTTGCCACATGAAGCCGCAAACACTTGCCGCACAGGCATCGGTGAACCAAGGGAAGTACCCGTTGAGTGTCGTGGCAGTGCTTGTTGCGCTGTTTCTGGCAGCGATGGACAGCACGGCGGTCAGTACCATCCTGCCGCAGATCAATGCGCAGTTGCAGGACACGACGCTGTATCCGTGGGTTGTTTCCGGCTTCTTGTTACCCTTGGCGCTGATCGCACCGTTGGCGGGGGCCTTGGCCGACCGCTTCGGGGTCAGCGCAATGATGAAAGTCAGCCTGCTGGTATTCATTGGCGCCTCGGCCTGGATCGCCAGCAGCCAGAGCATGCTCATGGTGATTGTCGGCAGGGCGCTGCAAGGCATGGGCGCGGGCGGGATCATTGTGCTGTCCTATTCATTGCTGGCTTCCCTGTTCGAGGGGCCACGGCGCGCGAATATGCAAGGCATGCTCAGCGGCGTATGGGGCCTGGCCGCCATTCTGGGGCCGGTCGCGGGGACGGTATTGGGCAGCACTTTGAGCTGGCGCGCGGTCTTTTGGCTGAACTTGCCGTTGGGGGCGCTGGCCTTGTTGGCGCTGTGCTTTGCCCCGACGGTGGGGCGTGGCCAATCGAGCCGGCATGTCGATGCGCTGGCGCAAAGTGCGCTGGCGATATTGGCGTGTGCCGGGTTGTTCCTGCTGAGCGGCCATCCGCTGGCATGGATGGCGTATCCCATATCGACACTGGTGGTCATCATGCTCATCAGCCTGTTGGTATTGCTGGTGCGTGTGCGCAGGATTCCGCGCAGCAGCCCAGTGCCCCTGGGTTTCTTCGCTCAACCAGCGCTGGGGGCGACCCTGGTGCTGGTGATCACTTCAAGCATCGGTCTTTATGCCTCGGTCAGTCTGTTGCCGATTGCCCTCAGTCATGGCACCGGTGGGGCGTTGTCGAGCGGCGCGCTGATCATGCTGGCCGCGCTGGGCTGGGTGGCTGGCGCGACATTCTGCGGCAAGCGTCTGGCGCGCGTGGGCTTCAGGCCCATGGCGGCGGGCGGTATGTCGATGCTGCTGCTCGGCTGCCTGTGCGTCGCGGCAGGCCTGCGCTGGGCGTTCTGGCCGGCCATTGCCGTCGGCCAGGTATTGATTGGCTCCGGCATGGGCTTCACCGCGACCACCACCCTGGTTTTTGCGCAGAACTGCGCGCCCCCGGATCAGTTGGGTGCCTACACCTCCACGGTACAATTCCTGCGTAGTCTGGGTGCGGCGTTTGGTGTTAACGGCATGGTCGCCGTGGCGCTTCATCTGCCTTCGGAGAGTGCCTATCCAGGCACCTTCCTGCTGCTTGGTCTTGTCATGGGATGCGGTTTATTCTTCGCCTACGGATTGCCTGTAAAACATGGATTACGAGAAGACTGACCGGGGTAGGCATGCATCACGATGAAACACATTATTCAGCATTGGTCATTGAGCGGCAGTTAACGAACATCAAGGACGAAGGGGAGCCCCACAGGCACCCGGTCGGCCAATTTGTATTAGTGAAAAAAGGCATGCTCTACGGCCATACGGAGGACCAACGCTGGTTGCTCAAACCCGGCATGGCCGTGTGGATCCCGCCGCATACCCTGCATGCAGGCGTTGCGTACAGCCAGGTTGACCTGACCGTGTTGTACCTGGGCCGGGAACAGTCGAAGGGGTTCTCCACCACCCTCAAACTGATTGAATCCTCGGCGCTGATCATTGCGCTGTGCGATCGACTGGCTGAAGAGGCTGCCCGGCCGCTGTCGGAGGCGCAGCGCAACTGCATTCTGCAATTGTTGTTACAGGACATCACCGAACTCTCGGCCAGTAATATGGTGTTGCCTTTGCCCAGTGACGGGCGGCTCAAACGCGTGACCGACCAGTTGATTGCCCGGCCAGGGTTGCGCAAGAGCCTGGCGGAGTGGGGCAATGAAGTCGGTGCCACCGAGCGCACGCTGACTCGCCTGTTTCGCAAGGAAACCGGGTTGTGCTACACCCAATGGTATAACCGCCTGTTACTCGTCGAGGCCTATCGCGGGTTGATGATCGAACCTACCAACGAGCGCCTTGCGCACCACCTGGGGTTTGCCTCCAGCGATTCATTCGGCCATTGGTTTCGCCGCGTCACCGGCAGCAGCCCGGGAAAAGTGCGCAGCAGTCTGCAGGGCGTCGCTGCAAGAGCGGCTTGAGACTGTCCGTTTCGTTCGGCTTTGTGGCTGACTGAACCATTTTGGACAGGATGCCGCTGCCTTAGGGTGAAGGCTCATATCCGATGAGGTTGGGCCTGATGATCGACTACGACGCAATTAAAATCTTCCACGCGCTGGCAGCGGTCGCGGCAACCGGACCGCTGCTGGTCGCCCCATGGCTGTCCGCCCAGCTCAAACACTGCAGTCATGACAACAAGCCATTACTGCTGCGCGGTCTGACGTTTACCGATCGCTTCTATAATGTAGCGGGTTGGGGGCTGATCCTGAGCGGCATCCTGATGTTTTGGCTCAAGGAGTGGCAGCGCTGCTTCGAACTCTGGTTTTTGCTCAGTGTGGCCCTGTTCGTGCTGGATTCGGCAGTGGAGAAGCGTTGGCGCGAGCCTGCGCACGAGGTGTTGCAAGCCAGCACCCCTGATGCCGAACAGTGGCAACCGGCGGCGCGGCAGATCCATCGCGGGGTGCTGGGGCAAGCGCTATGCACCTCGGCGATCCTGCTGGTGATGCTGCTGCACAGCACGCTGGACCTGAAGGTGCTGGCGCTCAAGCTATTCTGAGGATCTTGAGCGACGCCGGTCGGCGTTCTGCATCTGTGCACAGGATCATCTTGACGTAGAATACCTGCCTTTGTTTATGCAGTTCATCAGAGGGCTCCATTTTGGCTCAATACGTCTTCACCATGCATCGGCTGGGCAAAGTTGTTCCGCCGAAGCGGGAAATTCTTAAAAACATCTCGCTGTCCTTTTTTCCTGGCGCCAAGATCGGCGTGCTCGGCCTCAACGGTTCGGGTAAATCCACGCTGTTGAAAATCATGGCCGGTGTCGATACCGAGTTCGAGGGCGAAGCCCGCCCGATGCCCGACCTGAACATCGGCTACCTGCCACAGGAGCCGATCCTCGACCCGACCAAGACCGTGCGTGAAGTGGTTGAAGAAGCCGTCAGCGTGATCAAGGACGCCCAGGCGCGCCTGGACGAGGTCTACGCCGCCTACGCTGAACCGGATGCCGATTTCGACAAGCTTGCCGCCGAACAGGCCAAGCTCGAAGCCATTCTGCAAGCTGGCGACGGTCACAATTTGGAGCGCCAGCTGGAAGTCGCCGCCGACGCGCTGCGCCTGCCGGCGTGGGACGCCAAGGTCGAGCACCTGTCCGGTGGTGAAAAACGTCGTGTGGCCCTGTGCCGCCTGCTGCTGTCAGCCCCGGACATGCTGCTGCTAGACGAACCGACCAACCACCTGGACGCCGATTCCGTCGCCTGGCTGGAACATTTCCTTCACGATTTCCCGGGCACCGTGGTTGCGATCACGCACGACCGCTACTTCCTGGACAACGTGGCCGGCTGGATCCTCGAACTCGACCGTGGCGCCGGTATCCCTTACGAGGGCAACTACTCCGGCTGGCTGGAAGCCAAGTCCGACCGTCTGGCCGCCGAATCCAAGCAGCAGTCGGCCCACGAAAAAGCCATGAAGGAAGAATTGGAGTGGGTGCGCAAGGGCGCCAAGGCTCGCCAGTCCAAATCCAAGGCCCGTCTGCAACGCTTCGAAGAAATGCAGTCGCAGGAATTCCAGAAGCGCAGTGAAACCAACGAGATCTACATCCCGGCCGGTCCACGCCTGGGTGACAAGGTCATCGAGTTCAAGAACGTCTGTAAAGGCTATGGCGACCGTGTGTTGATCGACAACTTGTCGTTTTCCATGCCAAAAGGCGCGATAGTCGGCGTTATCGGCGGTAACGGCGCAGGTAAATCCACGCTGTTCCGCATGCTGATGGGCAAGGAAACCCCGGACTCCGGCAGCATCGAGATCGGCGAAACCGTGCAACTGGCCTGTGTGGACCAGAGCCGTGAAGACCTGGATGGCAGCAAGACCGTGTTCCAGCAGATCTCCGACGGTTCCGATCAGATCCGTATCGGCAACTATGAAATTCCGGCGCGCACTTATGTCGGCCGTTTCAACTTCAAGGGCGGCGATCAGCAGAAGTTCGTCAAGGACCTGTCCGGTGGTGAGCGTGGTCGCTTGCACCTGGCCCTGACCCTGAAAGAGGGCGGCAACGTCCTGCTGCTCGACGAACCGTCCAACGACCTCGACGTTGAAACCCTGCGTTCCCTCGAAGAAGCCCTGCTGGACTTCCCGGGCGCCGCCATTGTGATCTCTCACGATCGGTGGTTCCTTGACCGCGTCGCGACGCACATCCTGGCGTACGAAGATGATTCCCAAGCGGTGTTCTTCGAAGGCAACTACACCGAGTATGAAGCGGACCGTAAAAAGCGCTTGGGTGAAGCAGCTGCCCAGCCGCACCGCGTACGTCATAAAAAACTGGCCTGATTCGGGTTGGTGGTTTGAAAGAGCGGAGCCTTCGGGGCTCCGTTTTTTTGGGTGTTTTTCAGGGATACCACAATGAATTCATTCGCGAGCAAGCCCGCTCCCACATTTGACCGCATTCCATAATTGGAACGGGATCGAATGTGGGAGCGGGCTTGCTCGCGAAAGCGGTTTAACTGTTGGTGCGTGCTCTAAGCTGGAATCCCTTTTTTGGTGCGATAAAGCGCACTTATTTATATGCAATGCACCATTTAAATTCACAAAGGCGACATTTTGCCCTGTCGCAGTGCGAAATGAATTGATAAAGTCCGGCTCAATCTCCCTTAACAACAATCAATTTGCCGAGACTTTTCATGACCGAATCCGTCGAGTCCTTCCTCGCCCGCCTCAAGAAACGCGACCCCGACCAGCCGGAATTCCACCAGGCCGTAGAAGAAGTCCTACGCAGCCTGTGGCCGTTTCTCGAAGCCAACCCCCACTACCTGAGCGCCGGTATTCTGGAGCGCATTTGCGAACCGGAACGTGCGATTACTTTCCGGGTGTCGTGGGTGGATGATCAGGGCAAGGTTCAGGTCAATCGCGGTTTCCGTATCCAGATGAACAGCGCCATCGGCCCTTACAAAGGTGGCCTGCGCTTCCATCCTTCGGTGAACCTGGGGGTGTTGAAGTTTCTCGCCTTCGAACAGACCTTCAAGAATTCCCTGACCTCGCTGCCCATGGGCGGCGGGAAAGGTGGCTCGGATTTCGACCCCAAGGGCAAGAGCGACGCTGAAGTCATGCGTTTCTGCCAGGCGTTCATGAGCGAGCTGTACCGCCATATCGGCGCTGATGTGGATGTACCGGCCGGCGATATCGGCGTGGGCGCCCGTGAAATCGGCTTCCTGTTCGGCCAGTACAAACGCCTGAGCAACCAGTTCACCTCGGTGTTGACCGGCAAGGGTATGACCTACGGCGGCAGCCTGATCCGCCCGGAAGCTACCGGTTTCGGCTGCGTGTACTTCGCTGAAGAAATGCTCAAGCGCAACGGCCAGCGGGTTGAAGGCAAGCGCGTGGCCGTGTCCGGCTCCGGTAATGTGGCGCAGTACGCGGCGCGCAAGGTCATGGACCTGGGCGGCCAAGTGATTTCCCTGTCTGACTCCGAAGGCACGCTGTACGCCGAAAACGGCTTGACCGAAGAACAATGGTCGGCGCTGCTGGCGCTGAAAAACGTGCAGCGCGGTCGCATCAGCGAACTGGCCGAGCGTTTCGGCCTGGAGTTCCTCAAAGGCCAGGCCCCTTGGGCACTGGCCTGCGACATCGCATTGCCCTGCGCGACCCAGAACGAGCTCGACGCCGACGCCGCACGCACGCTGCTGCGCAACGGCTGCATCTGCGTGGCCGAAGGCGCCAATATGCCTACGACGCTCGCGGCTGTGGATATCTTTATCGAGGCAGGGATTCTCTTCGCCCCCGGCAAGGCCTCTAATGCCGGTGGCGTAGCAGTGAGCGGGTTGGAAATGTCGCAGAACGCCATGCGCCTGCTGTGGACCGCCGGTGAAGTGGACAGCAAGCTGCACAGCATCATGCAGTCCATCCACCACGCCTGCGTGCATTACGGCGAAGAAAACGGCCGGATCAACTACGTCAAAGGCGCAAACATCGCGGGCTTCGTCAAAGTCGCTGACGCGATGCTGGCCCAAGGCATCGTCTAAACCTCGGGCTCGATGCGCAGCACTTCAATCAACTGATCGCCGACGGGGCGTTTCCACAACACCTCGTCGCCTACCTGGGCACCCAGCAACGCGCGGCCCAGGGGCGAGCCCCAGTTGATCAAGCCGGCGCCCGCATCGGCCTGGTCCTCGCCGACCAACTGGATGCGCTGCTGTTCGTCCTGTTCAGTGGCGAAGGTCACCCAGCTGCCAATCTGTACCTTGTCGGTGGACGTGGCCGGTACCACGACCTGGGCGCTTTGTACGCGCTGGTTGAAGTAACGCAGATCCCGTTCAAGATCAGCCTGGCGCTGTTTATCAGCCTTCTCGCCCTTGGTGGATTCGGTGCTGTATGCCTGTTGCAACTGCGCGACCTTGGCCTGCAACTGCGCCAGCCCTTGCGCGGTCAGGCGATTGGGCTGGTCACTGACCTGACGCTCCACTGGCTGATCAGCCTGGGCGGCGGCGTTGTCTTCATTTACAAATGCACGGCTCATGGTGTTCTCCCTCAATGGAGTTTGGGCCATGTTCACCGCGCTTTAGTTTCGATGGATATCTGAAAGCGGCCTATTGCGAGCGATAAGCCCTGGCGGCGTCGCGGTCTTTCTCCTGTTGCCACGCCCGATCCCGGTCATCCCAGTGGCGTTCCTTATAGTCGCGCAGATCCTCGTTCTCGCGCATCGCCTTGCACTGGCGAAAACCGTCTTCCCAGCCTTCGGCGTATTGCCGGTCCTTGAGATAGCGAACAACGTTCTTGCGAAACTCACCGGTAATCACCCCGGCGGCCTGGCGACCGCTGCTGCAGCCATCATCGAAGCCGTCGGCAAAAGCCGGTGGGTAACCCCTGGCCAGCAAATCCTGGTGAGTTGACTGGCAACCCGACAACATCATCACTGCACACAGCAATACCGCAGACCGCCACATGGCGTACTCCCTGGCCGTTTCACGGCTTATAGGGAGAAGTCTAGATTGGGATTCGTTGGGGAGATGTGAAAGCGCTGTGAGAAATGTGTGGCGGGCGCAAACCGCACGATGGTCCTGGCCGAACTCAGAACCAAATGTGGGAGCGGGCTTCGTTGCTTGAATCTTGCATAAGCGGTCGACTGCATTCCTGTGGCGAGCGGGCTTGCCCCGCGCTGGGGTGCGAAGCGCCCCCAATGAAGGCGATGCGGTGGATCAGGCCTACCTCTGCGCCGGGTTTTAGGGCTGCTGCGCAGCCCAACGTGGGGCAAGCCCGCTCGCCACAGAGGACCCAGTTTGCTGCGCGACAGCGCTACGTCGAAGCGGTAGTGGAACTCTCATATTTTGATCTTGGCCAGGCTTCAATCAGTAGTGATACCACTTCACTTCAAGCATCACTTCATTCACCGGTGTCGACAAGTGGCTGTATTCGCGCTGCGCGCTCAGGCGCAGGCCCAGGTTGCGTGACAGTTCCCATTGCTGGTTGAGACTGATGCTGCGGCGCACTTCGCCATTGGTGAAGAAATCACCCTTGGCTTCCAGGCTCAGATTGCCCAGCGGATTTTTCCATAGCACACCGGTGTTGAACCCGGCCGCCGGGGAGATGGCTTCGTTGAAGTCATTGTTGTGTTCCACGCGCACGGTGCCGAGGGCGAAGCCGAGCATGTCGTCGCGCAGTTGCCAGGTGCCGCCGGCGCCGCCGTTGACGTGGGCGACCAAAGTTTCGTCATCGTGTTTGCCGGGTACGCGCTCGAGGCCGCCGGTGACTTGCCATGACCAGGGCTGCAACAGGGCGTTGCGCGGGGTCAGGGAGCGGATGGTGGCGAGGTCCAGTTGCTGCAGTTGCCAGTGGTTGCCTTCGTACTGGCGCAGTTTCATTTGCAGGATTTCGATCTGCGCGCCGAGTGGGAAGCCTTCGGCGTTGTCGTTGAGGTCGTGGTAGGCCATGCGCAGGCCGTATTCGCCGAATGCCTTGTCGCCACGGGTGCCGATGCCGGCTTGCCAGGTGCGCGATTCATGGCCGTTCTCCGGCAGGCCTGGGGGCGTGATCTTCAGGTCGGGCGCGGGGTTCTGGTTGATCGCGCGCAGCAGTTCGAAGCTGCGCTGGGAGCGGGCGCTGTCGCGTTCCAGGCCATTGGCGCGATAGCGGCCCAGGCGATACGCTGCGTCGATGATCAAGGCCTGGCGCTCGCGGGGCAACGCTTTGAAGGTCGGGTCCTGCAATTGTTTCTGGTCGTCGCTGACTTTGAGCACCCATTGCTGCTCATCACCGTCCAACGGCTTGGCGCGTTCGAGCAGCTCGCGTTCACGGGACGGCCGGTAATCGATCTTTTCTACAAGACCTGCGTCTTTCACGGCCTTGACCGTGTCGGTAGGGATGGCGGTCAGCGGAAACTGTTCGGTCAGGCGCAAGCCGGGGCGCGCCACTTGCAACAGTTCAAGCAGGCGATAGGAGCAGTTTTCATCAAAGAAAAAATAGTCGAACTGGATCTGCTTGAGCTCCCACACGTGCTCGACCATGCGTTTGGTCTCGACTTCGGTCAGGTTCAGACGGTATTCCCACAGGTCGCGGTTTTCGAGGCTACGGTACTCGGAAAGTTTTTCCTGATAGGGCACCAGGGCGAACAGCCCGGGATAACCGCCCATCAGGCCTTTCCAGGCATAGAGGATGCTGTTGTCGGAACCCTCGATATAGGCGCCGAAGTTGATCGCGTAGCTGAGCAGGGCGGTGTTGTTGCTCTGTACGTCGGCCTGGTCGATGCGCAGCAGGGTGTGGCCGAACATCGAGGACGGGCTGTTGAGGTAGGCCGCCGGGAAGATCATCACCGCGCTGTGGGGGGCGACGTCCTTGAACCATTGCTTGAATTCTGTGCAGTCCACCGCAGGCAGGTCAGTGAGGTGCAACTGGTCCTTGAGCCAACGGGTGCGTGCGGGATAAACGCATTGGGCATGTTTTTCGCCAAGGCTGGCCGGTGCGTAGAGCGCATCAACGGTGGCCTTGAGTTCGGCGTCGGGATGGTGGGCGCCATCGGCGGCGAGGAAAAACTTCTTATCGCTGACATAGCTGCGCCAGCCACTGATTTTACCGGCTTCGTAATGGCCCAGAGAGAGCCAGAACGGATCATTGGCCAGGTGCTGCAAACGTTGATCATCGATAGGCGGCGCCGCGTACAGCGGGGCGCAGGTAAAGAGTGCCAGCCAGGCAAAGCGTTTGAGCATAGGGGCAACTTAAGTCGGAAGAAATAAAGACCCAAAGGGGAGGCGGGTCCAAAAAAGAGCCCGCGCCTTGGTAGGCGCGGGCGGGTCGAGCTTAAGCCTGGGTCGCGTATTTCGCCAGACGGGCATCACTTTTCAGTACGGCAATGGTGTTGTTGTGCACATCGTCAGCAGTCACGTCAGCCTTGCTGAAGATTTGCTGGAAGTGTTCGTGAGTCACGGCTGCGAAGTGCTCGCGGTCTTCCGGTGCAACGCCCAGTACCACCGCGTAGGTGGTCAGTGCTTCGCCATTACCCTTGGCCATGTCTTCGGACAGCTCGTTCATCATGCCATTCATGGCAATCCAGGACTTGCCGCCGTAGGACAGCGCGCTGTTGGTGCTGCAACCGTTGGTGCCCGAGGTCATGCCGAAGGTGGCGTTACCCGAAGTACCGTTGGTGGTGGAAGCCAGGAAGTGAGCTGGAGTGCCGCGCTGGCCTTCGAACAACATGTTGCCCCAACCGCAGTTCGGGCCACCGGGTGCTTCTGCCATTGCATTGAGGGATACGACGGTGAAGAGAGTACCGAGAAGGATCCGTTTCATAGCTTTGTTCTCTTTGTGTGCAAACCAATGGACAAGGGTTCAGGCACTTCATAGCGCCCTAGGGATCGGTTATTAGTCCAACCCGCGCAGTTTGGAGTTTAGGCACGTTCCAAGGGTTCCGTGAGTTTTTTATAAAACAATGAATGATGTCACGATATTTTTGCAGGACGCATCCCGCGTCTCTGCTTTCCTGAAAAGCGCGCCTTGCCAGAGCGCGTGACCGGGAGCCAGAATGCCCCATCTGCCCCGCCTGATGTAAGGAAGCCCGATGCCTGATCCTGTTGCTGCCAGCTTGCGTCTAGCGCCCGAAGCGCTGACTCGCCCTTTCTCCGCTGAACAGTTCAGCTTCTCGACCACCAATGATCTGGAGCCTTTTCGCGGTGTGCTTGGCCAGGAACGCGCGGTTGAAGCCTTGCAGTTCGGTGTGGCCATGCCACGCCCCGGTTACAACGTGTTCGTCATGGGCGAGCCCGGTACCGGCCGCTTTTCGTTCGTCAAACGCTACCTGAAGGCCGAAGGCAAGCGCCTGCAGACCCCGGCTGACTGGGTCTATGTGAACAATTTCGATGAGCCACGCGAACCCCGAGCCCTGGAATTACCGGGCGGCGCGGCGGCGGCGTTCATCGCCGATATCAATGCTCTGATCGACAACCTGGTTGCCACTTTCCCGGCGGCCTTCGAGCATCCCACCTACCAGCAGCGCAAAAGCGCCATCGACCGCGCCTTCAACCAGCGCTACGACAAGGCCCTGGACGTGATCGAGCGCCTGGCCCTGGAAAAAGACGTGGCGCTGTACCGCGACAGCAGCAATATCGCGTTTACCCCGATGCTCGACGGCAAAGCGCTGGACGAGGCCGAGTTCTCGCAGTTGCCGGAAGCCGATCGCGAGCGTTTCCACACCGACATTTCCGAGCTGGAAGAGCGCCTCAACGAAGAACTGGCAAGCCTGCCGCAGTGGAAGCGTGAGTCCAACAACCAACTGCGTCAGTTCAACGAAGAAACCATCACCCTGGCCCTGCAGCCGTTGCTCGCACCGCTGTCGGAAAAGTACGCGGAAAACGCCGCCGTCTGCGGTTACCTGCAAGCGATGCAGGTGTACCTGCTCAAAACAGTGGTCGAGCAATTGGTCGATGATGCCAAGACCGACGCCCAGGCGCGCAAGCTGCTCGAAGAGCAATACTGCCCGAGCCTGGTGGTGGGCCATTCAGTCAACGGCGGCGCACCGGTGGTGTTTGAACCGCACCCGACCTACGACAACCTGTTCGGCCGCATCGAATACAGCACCGACCAGGGCGCGCTCTACACCACCTATCGCCAGTTGCGTCCGGGCGCCTTGCACCGTGCCAACGGCGGTTTCCTGATTCTTGAAGCCGAGAAAATGCTCAGCGAGCCGTTCGTATGGGACGCGCTCAAGCGTGCCCTGCAGTCGCGCAAGCTGAAGATGGAGTCGCCGCTGGGCGAGCTGGGCCGCCTGGCCACCGTGACCCTCAACCCGCAGATGATTCCGTTGCAGGTCAAGGTGATCATCATCGGTTCGCGCCAGTTGTACTACGCGTTGCAGGACGCCGATCCGGACTTCCAGGAGATGTTCCGGGTGCTGGTGGACTTCGACGAAGACATCCCGATGGTCGACGAAAGCCTGGAGCAGTTCGCCCAGTTGCTCAAAACCCGCACCTCGGAAGAGGGCATGGCGCCGCTGACGTCGGATGCGGTGGCGCGCCTGGCCACCTACAGCGCGCGGCTGGCCGAACACCAGGGGCGTTTGTCGGCGCGCATCGGCGACTTGTTCCAGTTGGTGAGCGAGGCGGACTTCATCCGCCACCTGGCGGGCGACGAAATGACCGACGCCGGCCACATCGAGCGCGCGCTCAAGGCCAAGGCCACGCGCACCGGGCGGGTCTCGGCGCGGATTCTCGACGACATGCTCGCCGGGGTCATCCTGATCGACACCGCGGGCGCGGCGGTGGGCAAGTGCAACGGCCTGACAGTTTTGGAGGTGGGCGACTCGGCCTTCGGCGTGCCGGCACGGATTTCCGCCACGGTGTACCCGGGCGGCAGCGGCATTGTCGACATCGAGCGTGAGGTCAACCTTGGCCAGCCCATCCACTCCAAGGGCGTGATGATCCTCACCGGGTACCTGGGCAGCCGCTATGCCCAGGAATTCCCGCTGGCGATCTCGGCAAGTATCGCGCTGGAACAGTCCTACGGTTATGTGGACGGCGACAGTGCGTCCCTGGGCGAAGCGTGCACCTTGATCTCGGCCTTGTCGAAAACGCCGCTCAAGCAGTGCTTTGCCATCACCGGCTCGATCAACCAGTTTGGCGAAGTGCAGGCCGTAGGCGGGGTCAACGAGAAGATCGAAGGTTTCTTCCGTCTCTGCGAAGCGCGCGGTTTGACCGGGGAGCAGGGTGCGATCATTCCCCAGGCCAACGTCGCCACGCTGATGCTCGATGAAAAAGTCCTGCAGGCCGTGCGCGCCGGACAGTTCCACATCTATGCCGTGCGCCAGGCGGACGAGGCCTTGAGCCTGCTGGTGGGTGAGCCTGCCGGTGAGCCGGATGCCGAGGGGCAATTTCCCGAAGGCTCGGTGAATGCACGCGTGGTCGAGCGGTTACGCGCGATTGCCGAGATGATCAGTGAAGAAGACTTGAAGGAGGCTGAAAAAGAGTTGGCGCTACAGGCGTTGGCGGAAGCCAAGCCGAGCTGATTATTTTGCCAAAATCATGGCCGAGTGGGAGCTGGCTTGCCTGCTATAGCCATCTCTGTAGTGAGCGGGCTTGTCCCGCGCTGGGTGGCGAAGCCGCCCCAAACCAGGCGACCCGGTTCAATCTGGAACTCGGCGGTGTCTTTATTGGGGCGGCTCCGCCAACCAGCGCGGGCGGTGCGACGATTCGCCAAGCCCGCTCACTCCAGATGGGCCTGCGGTGTGGTTGGATCGCTTGCAAGGCTCGTCATTAAATTGACTCCATCCTGAGGGGCCAACGCCCGTTGGTCCCTACAACCTTGGTTTGTCGTGGCTTTCTTCTATTCTTGATTCAGGGATATCCACAGGAATCGCTGGATAGAAACAGCCTTGCCCCAGGCTGAGGCTGGACACCGACCTACCGAGGGTCGCCGCCATGCCGCGCAACCTTTGCCTTACCCGCCAGTGCTTTGGCCTGGTCACCCGTATCGAATGTGCCATTCGCCCTCTTGCGGGGGATAACGGGCTGTGGACTTTATTATTCGCCGCCGGAATGACCGGCGAACAGCCTTCCACCATCAAGTCCGAAGGCCCGTTTGCCGGGCCGGTCGTGGCGCAACACATGCTGCAAGCTATCGTGGACAACTTGACCTTATGCGGTTATGAGCTGGCGCGCGACCCGCAGATCTGGTGCCTGCATTTGCAGGCCTATCTGCGCCAGCTCAACGCGAGGCACGAACAGCTGGCCTGATAGCCGCCGTTTATTTGCTCTCGGGCTTGTCCAACTTGACTTCAAAGCCGTATTGCACGGTGCCCAGGTCGGTGCGCTGGTAGCTTTCCAGGGATGTCGGCTGGCCGTAGAAGTAGTGCACGTCAAACATCGCCGTGCCGTACTCCTCGGCACGGTGGCTGACCCCGAGAATTTCCTTGAGGTAATTGCCACTGGCGTCTTTGGCGTAGAAGCGCCAGCTGTCGGCGGGGAACTCCTTCTGGTCGACGATCAGCGCGTTGTCCTTGAGCGATAGCCCCTTGGGCAGCTTGGCTACGTCTATCTCGCCCTTCTCGATGGTCGCCAGAAACAGCGGAATCGAGCCCACCACGAAGGCCGGGTCTTCCGGAAACAGGTTCAGGTCGTAGGTGAGGGTGCCGCGCGTGGGGTTGAGTTCGAAGGCTTCGGTCGGCAACTCGATCGGCTCGCCGCGTTCGCCTTTTTCGTCGGCGGTGAAGAAGGTCACCGGTGACTCACTGCTGGTGCGCTCGCTGCCGATCAGGTCATCGTTGAAGGTGAACGGGTGGTCGAACGCGATGTGCGCGGCGCTGGCGTCTTCCACCGACTGGCTGATGGTGACGCTGTTTTTCAGCTGCTCTTCGGTCAGGCTCGCGCCTTTGAGCCAGCTGGCGGCGCCATCGTCATAGACGGTGACCGGCATCGGTAACGCCTGAACGGTTGGCTGCAGGCTGTTCTTGTCGAAGCGCAGCACCGGCAGGTCGAGGTCCTTGCGGGTCAGCGTAGCGCTGGAAAAATCCAGCACGTTAACTTGCAGGTTGTCGACCAGCCCGTTGAAATACACCTTGGCGTAATGACTGCTCTGCTGGTGTTCGAAGGCTTTCTGTTGCTCGGTCAGCTTTTTTTCGAGCGCATCCGACCATGCGTCCTGCTTCTGCATCTCGGCCAGTTGCTTCTCGTAGAACGCCACCTGCGCGCTGCTTTCGTTGATCGAGCCAGAACGTGTTAGGAATTGCCCGGTGCTGTCGCGTGCCTGTACCAGCAGGGGATTAGGCGATTCTTCGCCCACTTGCGGCGCCAGTGGCAGGCTGTTGGTCATCTCGATTTCGGCGTAGTTTTTGTCCAGATGCACCAGGGTGAGGGTGATATTGCCTTCGGTGCGCGTGTGGCCCACGTCCTGTTTCGACAGCTCGAATGTCAACACCTTGCCCGGCGCAACCACTTCAACCGTGCCTTTGAGGCTGACCGGCTGTGGCTGGCTCTTGTTTTCCGTCTCGATGCCGTCGAAGAAGGGGTAGGTCACCGTCAGGTCGTCGGGGTTGGTCAGGTTGGAACTGCTGGGGCTCAGTTGGATGCCAGGATCGGTTTCCGACCATTCCGGCTGAAAGGGGATGACTTTGTTGTTGCTCAAGGTCACCGACTGCCATTCCAGGCCATGAGGGAAGGGAAACGCGTCGGGCATGCCGAAATTGAAGGGGAAGACCGGCTGCAGGTCCGTCAGGTAGTCGGAGTGGGAGGTCTTGCGCAGCACAAACAGGCCATTGATGTAGGTGTCCACCAGTGCCTGGGGCGTGGGGTAATGCTTGAGCAAGGCCAGGGCGTCTTCGCCGTATTCGGTTTCGATGGGCTTGCTGGCGAGCTTGGTCCGCGCCCGCTCCAGTAACAGCAGCGAGCCTCCGAGGTCTGCGATGGCGTCGCGCAGCTTGGGGTCGTGGATGCTGTCGAGGGACTGTTCGAACGTTGCGGTTTTCTCTTCGAGGGAGGCCTGCTTCTGCTCGTCGCTGGGGGAGCACCCGCCGGCCAGCAGCAATACCGTGCACAGGCCGATACCGGCCAAAGGGAATCGCACATCCATCATCTGAGTTTTTCCTGTCCGACGTCATCGAGCCGAGTTATTGGGCTCGACACTAGCAGAAAAATTCTCTTACAGATGCCGCCCCGGTCAGTTTTCTCGTGGTTACAGGTGGCTTGTAGCGGCTGGTATACTCGCCGTCATTTCTAGCCAAGCTGTGTGAGATCCCATGGAACGCTTTATCGAAAACACTATGTACGCCTCACGCTGGCTGCTGGCGCCGATCTATCTCGGGCTGTCCCTGGGCTTGCTGATCCTGGCGCTGAAGTTCTTCCAGGAAATCATTCACGTGATTCCCAACATTTTCACCATGCTGGAAGCCGAGGTGATCCTGCTGCTCTTATCGCTGATCGACATGGCGCTGGTCGGCGGCCTGTTGGTCATGGTGATGATTTCCGGCTACGAGAACTTCGTTTCGCAGCTGGATATCGATGAAAACAAAGAAAAGCTCAACTGGCTCGGCACCATGGACTCTTCATCGCTGAAGATGAAGGTCGCGGCCTCCATCGTGGCCATTTCGTCCATCCACCTGCTGCGCATCTTCATGGACGCCAAGAACGTCGATCCCCAGCACCTGATGTGGTACGTGATCATCCACATGACCTTCGTGGTTTCAGCCTTTGCCATGGGCTATCTGGACAAGCTCACCAAGCATTGATGCCCGGCGCCGGCCTTACTGTTCCACAAAATAGTAAGGCTGGCGGTTGATCGACATTTCCTTGAGCACTTTCACCGGCGTGGCCAAGCCGTTGGTATGGTCCAGCAACGCAATGTTGCCGGGCTTGGCGGCGAGGTAGTCATGCAACTGGGCCTCGGTCTGCAGTATCGGCAGGTAGGCCCGCAGGTAAAACACACTGGCCCCGGCGATGCGCTCGTTGGGCTGGAACAGCACCACCTCCTTGCCGTCGTCCTTTAACGCCTGAACCTGGCTGATCACCGGTATGAACGACTGGCGTGCATCCGCCTTGGGCGCGAACCAGAACGCCGCTATCAGGTAGCAAGCCACGGCCAGGGTGAACACACTGCCCACCAGGGTTTTGTGGTGTTTGTGCAACGCGGGCTTGTGCGCTTGCAACCAACCCAGCAACACGCGCGAAAATTCCGCAGCCAATACGGCGGCAGCCGGTGTCAGTGCCATCAGGTACACCGTGCGTTTGCTCGATGCCAGGCTCAGCAGGGTGAACTGCGCTACCAGCCAGACACTGAAGAACAGGCGGTAGCGGTTGCGCACCAGGCTTTTTCGAAAGTGCCAAAGGCCCAGGTACACAAGGATGTTCCAAGGCAGAAAGGCCTCTGGCAGCTTGGCGATGTAGTAATAGAATGGCTCGTAATGCCCTGCTTCGACGAACGAACCGCTGAACCGACCGACGCTATTGGTCAGCAACACTTCGGCCACCGCCTGCATGCCGCCGCGTTGGAACAGGAAGCCCAGCCAGATCACCAGCGGCACCAATGCCAGCAGGGTGAACAGCGCAGGCTTGAGCCAGGCGTCAAGGCGCACGCGCTTGTCCATCAGGCTGGTACTGGCCAGGTACACGAAAATCACAATGCCAGGCATGGCCAGGCCCAGCACCCCTTTGCTCAACGTGGCAATCGCCATCCCGGCGGTAAACAGCGCCCATGCGCCTGCACTGGAGCCTTCGCGATCAGGTCGTACGGCCTGGTAAAACGCCAGCAGGGCAGCGGTCACGCCCAGTGTGAGCAACGAATCTTCACCCACACCGCGCACGTTGCTCCAGTAGCTGGCCATGGTCGCCAGGATCAATGCCGCGCTGAAGGCCAGCGTTTGCGGGCGTCCAAACCGTCGCAACATGGCGTACAGCAGCATCACGCTGAACAAACCGGCAAACGCCGAAGCCAGCCGCACCGCCCAAGTGGTGCCGCCAAACAGGCGAATGGCCCCCGCGTCGATCCATAGGCTCAGCGGTGGTTTTTCCAGGAAGGGCTCACGAAACAATTGGGGCACCACCCAGTTGTTGTCCAGGTGCATGGCCATGGCGATCCCGGCGACGCGGGCTTCGGTGGAGCCTTGCAGCTCATGGTTACCCAGGGCGAAAAAGAACAGCAAGCCAGCAAGCAGGAGCAGCAGAGGAGCGGGACGCGTCATGGGTGGGGCTACCAAGGCAGAAGGACCGTCCGGGTAACGGTCATTGCAATTGGATAGTATCTGTCTGTGCTTCTGAACATTTCGTGAACGAATCGGGAATTTTTAGAGGCGGGTCACGGCATTTTCAAGCTGGGCACCGCCTGTTTGCCTTGCGCCGTCAGCACCGGTTCCAGTTCTTCCCAGGTAAAGCTCAGTTCGTTGTCACAGCCGTCGCCTTGGGCGGGTGTCGAGAGTTGCAGGCCCTGGGTGTTGAAACTCAAGTCGAACGTCGTATAGCTGGTCACGGCCGGGCATCCTTCGTCGGTGCTGGTCTGCTTGGCCAGCCATGCGCTGAAGGCGGCGGGCAGTTTGACCTGGCCGGAGTAGGGACTGTCCCATTCCTGCTGGCCGCCCAGCCACGTCCAGGGGTCGACGCGTTCGCCGGTCCGCAGGTTCCAGCTGTGCAGGCCCCAACTGATGCCGCCGCGTCCGTAACCTGCCGACCAGCGGTAGAAACGCACGGTAATCCAGTGCGAGGACCAATAAAAAGGCTCGACCGTGATCTCGCTCGTGGTGGTACCGCCGCTTTGCTCCAGAGCATTACGCCGCTCGGTGTAGAACTCGGTCTGGCCGTCCGGGTTGATGGCCATGCGCGCAAGGTCTCGGTTGATCTCGTCGATGGCCGCACCGTCGCCTTCGAGTTGCAGGATGACCTGGCCGCCTTGGGTTTTGACTTGATAGGCATGTTCGCCGAACGTCTTCCTCTCCACCTTTACCGCAGGCGGCACCGCTTCAAGCGCATTGTTATAGGCGTCGCTGGCGCAACCGTCGGTGTCAGCGCGTTTGAGCCTGAGCGCCAGGTTTTTACCGCCCAGGGTTTTGCTCCAGGTCCCCGTCAACGTGTCACCCTGAGGGTCGTCCAACTGCCAGAAACCGGTTTGCCCTTCTTCGGCCCACGGCTCGCTGGCGTTGGCCTGCGTCAATTGGATGGGCGTGAGAATGCGCTGGTAGTAATAACTGCCATTGGAGCCATGGGCGCCGTTGAAACAGACGGTGATCGCGGATTTGCCCAAGGTGCCCCTCCAGACACCGGCCAGGTCGTCGGCGTTGGCAAGCAGTGGAGCGCAGGCGAGTGCGAGAACAGCAAGTGGCTTGAGCACGGGTATCGGACTTCCGGTTGTCTGATAGAGGGGGTCAGGGTAATGGGAAGTGCGGGGGGATTCCAGATAGGGATTGTTTGGCGTCCAAGGCTTTAGTGCGTCCCAGCGCCGGTGGCAGGTTGTGGTCCAGAAGGAAATTCAAGCCGCATGCCTTTGTTCGAAATTGATCGCGGCTTTTACAGCGGATGTAGGGATTTCGTAGAGCAGGGCAACGCGTTTTGTATCCTGCCCTTCCGCTTCATAAGCACTGAACAGCACGGCGGTGTCGATACCGGTCACGGTCAGTACGGGCTTTCCAAAATTCCTGGCAGGGTCCAATACCACGGCCTTGCTACGTTTGATCGGATACCAGCGTTGGGCCGAACCTATAACGGTGTAGTCGATCCCTTCATACAGCGACGGACTGATGACCTGCTTGAATGCGTATTGTTTTTTGATCAGATCCAAAAGTGCCTCATCGCCCGTTTCATCCAGAACGGTGGCAAAGATGCTGCGGCCGTCTGTTTGGAAGCGCCTGCAAGTGAACGGGTAGGCTTGACCGAAGAGCTCCGTTGCTTGCCTGGACGCGCTGCGAATGGCCTGCAGGCTGACTCCGTACTGACGGAATGCATGCACAAAGCGTATTTCCAGCAGATCATGGAAACCCAGTACGCAATCTCTTACATCCGCCAGTTCCGATTGCCAAAGACCGGGATGATGAATGCCGTTATTACTGTAGCCGAACAACCATCTACGAATGTCTGAGGCGGGGATGCCGGTATACAGCGAGGCTTCACCGAGCGTATAGAGACCAACACCCACAAGGGGGCTGGGCGAAACAGTGCTTTGCATGACGGGCCTCCTTGTCGTGGGTAGGGGGCTGGAGTGTGGGCGCTCAAATAGTTGCGTTCAACTATGGTCAGACGAGCTGTCGTCTGAAGCGTATTCGAGCTATTCACTTCGCGCCAGTTCATCTTAGGCACACCAACTTGCAGGAATTTTCCGTCGGCCGATGTAAGTGGCAGTAGTCCGCATCAGATGCCCTACCCCACGCGCATCAAGCCCAGAAGAAGACGCCCTCACGCATCTTCTTCTGTTCCAGCGCTGACTCCCGTGTGATCTGAACCGACAGTCAATGTCCCCCGCCAATACGCGCGCTTCAATTCGCCTGCCGAACCTCCTCATGCTCGCGCTGGTTGCATTGCCAGCGCCACGCATCGGCGAGCATTTGCTCCAACGAATAGCGCGCTTGCCAGCCCAACTCGTCGATGGATTTTTGCGGGTCGGCCCAGCAGCAGGCTATGTCGCCTGGGCGGCGCGCTTCGAAGTTCAGGGGGATCCGGACGCCGCTCACTTTTTCAAAGGCGTTGATCACGTCGAGCACCGAATACCCTCGCCCCGTTCCCAGGTTCCAGATACTGACGCCGCGGCGCTCGCGCAATGCTTCCAGCGCGCGGATATGACCCAGGGCCAGGTCCACGACGTGGATGTAATCGCGAACGCCGGTGCCGTCCGGGGTGGGGTAGTCCTTGCCGTAGACCGACAACGCTTGGCGCTCGCCGCTGGCAACCTGAAGCAGATAGGGCAATAGGTTGTTCGGTGTGCTGGTCGGCGCCTCGCCCAGCAGGCCGGAGGCATGGGCTCCGATCGGGTTGAAGTAGCGCAGCAGGCCTATCGACCAGCGCGGGTCGGAGCTGGCCACGCTTTTCATGACGTTTTCGCACATCAGCTTCGACATCCCGTACGGGTTGGTCGGTTGCCCGGTGGCGCACGCTTCGTTGATCGGCATGCGGGTGCAGTCCCCATACACCGTTGCGGATGAACTGAACACCAGCCGGAACACGCCGGCCTGTGCCATAGCCTGGCAAAGCACCACGCTGCCGCCGACATTGGTGTCGTAGTAGCGCAACGGCTCGCGCACGCTTTCGCCGACGGCTTTCAAACCCGCGCAATGCACCACGGCATCGATGGGGTAGTCACGCAGCAGGGTGTCGAGCAAACGTCGATTACGTACGTCGCCATAAATGAACCCCGGCCGCTTGCCCGCCAAGGTGCTTATCCGGTCGATCGCCGAGCGATGGCTATTGCACAAGTTGTCCAGTATCAACACCTCTTCGCCTCGGACCATCCATTCCAATGCAACGTGCGCACCGATATATCCCGCACCGCCCGTAATCAAGATCATGCGCTCGCCCTCGTTCGCCCTGGCATCTGCCCGATGCCTGTTTCCTCAGTTCGGTCAGCGCTGTTTCTGCGCTGACTGTTCAAGGTAGGGGGCGCTTTTTACGAGGAGTTCAAACCGGTTGACTGACCGGTATGTGCAGTTCATCGGCTTCGCTCACTCTTGCGGTGAACGCCCCGCGACGACCGTGCTTCCAACCTTCAAGAGCCCAATAGCCTGGATAAGGGCTGTGGTGCACTTGCCGTATCGACACGGTATGGCCAGGGGCTCGATGCATGAGCCGTCATCTTTTCGCTTGATAAGGACGTTGATATGAACCTTGCAGAACAGCCCGGGCAGTTTGCCCAAGTGAGTGGGCTAAGCCCTGTTGAATCCCCCAGCCAGGCCCGTCCTACGCTGGTGTGCCTGTCCCATTTGCGCTGGGGGTTCGTCTACCAGCGTCCGCAGCATGTGATGTCGCGCCTGGCGAAAGACTATGACGTGATCTTCTTTGAAGAACCGGTCGTGGGCGGTAGCGAGCCTCCCCGGCTTGAAGCGTCGAGCCCGTCTGCAGGCATCCAGGTGGTTGTTCCGCACCTGCCCGAGGGCCTGGGTGAGCAGGCCATGATCGAGGCGCAACGTCAGTTGCTGGATGAACGTCTCGCCGAGGCCCTGCAAGGCGATCTCCTGCTCTGGTATTTCACGCCCATGAGCCTGGCGTTTACCGACCACCTCCAGGCGCGGGTCACGGTGTTCGACTGCATGGATGAGCTGTCTGCGTTCAAGGGTGCGCCCGCACGGCTGGTGGACATGGAGCGGCTGCTCATGGACAAGGCCGACGTGGTGTTCACCGGCGGTTTCAGCCTCTGGGAGGTCAAGCAGCACCAGCACGGCAATGCGCACCCGGTGCCCAGCAGCGTCGACATTGGGCATTTTGCGCAGGCGCGAAACGCCTTGGCGGACCCTGCCGACCAGGCGCCGATCGCGCGACCACGCCTGGGCTTTTTCGGTGTGATCGATGAGCGCTTTGACATCGAGCTGGTTGACCGTGTGGCGGCGCAGCGTCCCGACTGGCAGATCGTACTGATCGGGCCGGTGGTCAAGATCGATCCGCAGACCCTGCCGCGACGCCCCAATATTCATTATCTGGGCGGGCGGCAATACGCCGAGCTGCCGGCTTACCTGAGCGGCTGGGACGTGGCCCTGATGCCGTTCGCGCTCAATGAGTCCACCCGTTTCATCAGCCCCACCAAGACCCCCGAGTACCTGGCCGGCGGCTGCCCCGTGGTCTCGACGCGAATACGCGATGTGGTCAATGGCTACGGCCAAAGCGGTGCCGTATTTATCGCCGACACTGCCGACGCGTTTGTCAGCGCCATCGAAGGCGCGCTGCGCCTCAAAGGTACGCCCGACTTCCTGAAACGCGCCGATGCGGCGCTTGAAGGGATGTCCTGGGATAACACGTGCCGCTTTATGAAGGAGCAGATCGAATGCCTCAGATAAACCTTGAAACCGCCAAGTCCGGTCCGTCCCGTCAACCCGGGCGCGGCGTCTATGACTACCTGGTCGTCGGCGCCGGGTTTGCCGGCAGTGTCATCGCCGAACGGCTGGCCCAGGGGCTGGGGCGCAACGTGCTGTTGATCGACCGACGCGCGCATATCGCCGGCAACGCATACGATCACCCGGATGCGGCGGGGGTACTGGTGCATCGCTACGGTCCGCATATCTTCCACACCAACGCGCAGCGGATCGTCGACTACCTGTCGCGCTTTACCGAGTGGCGGCCCTATGAGCACCGTGTGCTGGCGCAGGTCGATGGGCAATTGGTGCCGATCCCCATCAATCTCACCACGCTTAACAAACTGTACGGTTTGTCGATGACGTCCGAGCAAGCCGAGGTGTTCCTCGCCGAGCGCGCGGAACCTGTGGCCACGATTCGCACGTCGGAAGACGTGGTGGTCAATCAGATCGGGCGCACGCTTTATGAGAAGTTCTTCCGTGGCTACACCCGCAAGCAATGGGGCCTGGACCCTTCCGCGCTGGACAAGTCGGTGACCTCGCGGATCCCCACGCGCACCAATGAAGACGACCGCTATTTCACCGACACCTTCCAGATGATGCCCCGCGATGGCTACACGCGCATGTTCGAGCAGATGCTCGATCACCCCCGGATCGACGTGCTGCTGGATACCGACTTCAAGGACGTGCGCGATGAGGTGAAATTCAACCACGTGATCTATTGCGGCCCGATCGACGAATACTTTGATTTCCAGTTGGGACGCTTGCCCTACCGTTCGTTGCGGTTCGAGCACCAGACGCTCGAGCAGGAGCGCTATCAGCCGGTGGCGGTGGTCAACTTCCCGGACCCGGAGGTGCCCTACACGCGCATCACCGAGTACAAGCACCTGACCGGTCAGGTCCACCCCTGCACCAGCATTACTCGCGAGTTTCCCTGCGATGAGGGCGACCCTTATTACCCGGTTCCACGCGCCGAAAACGTCGAGCTGTACAAGCGGTACAAGGCCCTCGCGGAGCAGACGCCGAATGTGACGTTTCTCGGGCGCCTGGGTACTTACAAGTACTACAACATGGACCAGGTGGTGGGCCAGGCGCTTGCGTTGTACCGCGACATTGAAGCCGCGAGCAGCGAAGCCACCGTTGCAGCCGGGCTCGATGCGTTATGAGTGCGCTGCCGGAGGAGAGCCAACTTGCGCCCCGCGAGCGCGGTCATCACGCGCTCTTCAACAGCTTCGTGATGGCGGGCTACGAGTGCTCCAGCCAGCGCCGCCAGGATGGTCGGCGCCTGGACTTGCTGGCCGCCACCGGGCACGCGCGCTGGGCACACAAGGACTACGCGCAACTGGCGGGCCTGAATGTGCGTTGCGCCCGTGACGGCCTGCGTTGGCACTTGATCGAGCGCAGCCCGGGGCGCTACGACTGGAGCAGTTTCCTGCCGATGCTCAGGGCTGCGCGCGATCACCAGGTGCAAGTGATCTGGGACCTTTGCCACTACGGGTATCCGGATGACCTGGACGTCTGGCGCCCGTCGTTTGTCGACCGGTTCGCACGTTTTGCCGGGGCGGTGGCGGGGCTGATGGCGGATGAAGGCATCAGCGTTCCGTTTTATTCGCCGGTCAACGAGATATCGTTCTGGAGCTGGGCGGGGGGCGACGTCGGTTATTTCAACCCCAATGCCCACGGGCGCGGGCAGGAGCTCAAGCACCAGTTGGTGCGCGCCAGCATCGCCGCGATCGAGGCGATTCGCGAACGCGCGCCGGCTGCGCGTTTCGTGCAGTGCGATCCGCTGATCAATGTGGTCTCCGAGTCGCAGCGTAGCGAGGACATTGAAAACGCCGAACGCTACCGGGTGGCCCAATTCGAGGCCTGGGACATGCTGATCGGGCGCCAGTGGCCGGGCCTGGGCGGGCAGGAGGATTACCTGGATATCATCGGCGCGAATTTCTACCCGCATAACCAGTGGTATTTCCACGGCGGGCGCATTGCGCTGGGTGAGTCGAATTACCGCCCGCTCGCCGGTATGCTCAAAGAGTTGCATCAACGCTACCAGCGGCCGCTGCTGATCTCCGAAACCGGGGCGGAGGACCAGGAACGTTTGCCCTGGTTGAGCTATGTCGTGGACCAGGTGCTGATGGCGCTGGAACGTGGGGTGCCGGTGCAAGGCATTTGTTGGTACCCGTTTCTCGATTACCCCGGCTGGGATGATGGCCGCTATTGCCCCACCGGCGTCTTCGGCTACGCCGACGGAGAGGGCGAACGCGCGCCTTTCCACCCGCTGCACCTGCAGCTCAAAGCCGTTCCCGAGCGTATCGAAGCACGCTTGCGCGAGCTTGATGCAAGGCGGGCGCAGAGGCTGCGCACATGATCTTCCAGCGCCTGCGCGACGAGCCTTTGCCGGCGACAGCCAGCGCGTTTTTATGGCGCTACGTGAGGGTACGCCCGCTGCATTTCAGCGCGATGTTGTCACTGGTGATCGGCGCGGCCTGCTGCGCGGTGGCGGTACAGTACGGCATGAAGTTGCTGGTGGACGCCATGGCCGGAGAGTCGCAGGCCGACCAGGTGTGGCATGCGTTCAGTCTGTTCATCGGGTTGATCGTGTTGGAAAACGTGCTGTGGCGGTTGGGCGGTTGGGTTGGCTGTCATACCGTGGTAGGCAGTTGCGCCGACCTGCGCGTTGACCTTTTTCATCACCTGACCGGCCATCCGATGCGCTATTTCAACCGGCATTTTGCCGGTTCGCTGGCCAATCGAGTGTCTTCGGCCGGCGCGGCCGCCGACAAGATATACGGCGGCCTGGCGTGGCGCATCGTACCGCCGTGCGTGGATTTTATCGGTGCCGTAGTGGTGTTGTTCGCCGTGCGCGGCTCAATGGCATTGGCCCTGATCGCGTGCGTGGTGCTGGTAGCCGCGTTGATCACCGTGGTTGGCGTGCGTGGCAGGAACCGGCATATCGCCTTCGCCTCACAGTCGGCGCGGGTCGGGGGCGAGATTGTCGACCTGGTGTCCAATGTCTGGACGATCAAGGCGTTCTCCGGGCGCGAGCGCGAGCGCGTCAGGCTGGAGCGGGAGATCGGCGTCGAGGCGGGGGCCCATCGGCGCAGTTGGATCTACCTGGAAAAGGCACGGGTGCTCCACGATATCTGCCTGTCCATCATGGCCGGGTCAATGCTGGGTTGGGCGATCCTGCTGTGGCGCCAGGGCCAGGTTACGGCGGGCGATGTGGTCATGGTCAGCGCGTTGACGTTTCGTATCCTCCACGGCTCGCGCGAATTGGCGCTGGCGCTGGTGGAAGCCAGCCAGCAGATGGGCGTCATCACCGAAACGCTCGGCATCATCGCGCAGCCGCACGAACTCAGCGATGCGCCGGAAGAACTCGCGCCGACCCGGGGCAGCATAAAACTGCTGGACGTCAGCTATGCGTACCCCGGCGGGCGCCAGGTGTTCAAGCATTTATTCCTGGACATTCCGGCGGGCCAGAGCGTCGGGATTGCCGGTACCTCGGGGTCGGGAAAATCCACACTGCTCAGCTTGCTGCAACGCCTGGATGACGTGCACAGCGGGGCGATCCTGATCGACGACCGGGACATCCGCTCGGTCAGCCAGGACAGCCTGCGCCGGCAAATCGCCGTGGTACCCCAGGAGCCGGCGCTGTTCAATCGCAGCATCCTGGAAAACATCGGCTACGGCCTGCCGCGCGCGACCGAGCAACAGATTATTGATGCCGCCCGGCGGGCCTACTGCGATGAGTTCGTGCAGGCGCTGCCTGATGGTTATCACACGCTGGTGGGGGAACGTGGCGTGACGCTTTCCGGCGGGCAACGCCAGCGCCTGGGGCTGGCGCGGGCGTTCCTGAAGAACGCGCCAATCTTGATCCTCGACGAGGCGACCTCCGCACTGGATTCCGATTCCGAGGCCATCATCCAGTGCGCGCTGATGGACCTGATGCGCGGCAGGACGGTACTTGCGGTGGCTCACCGACTCTCGACCATCGCCAGCTTCGACCGGGTGCTGGTGCTGGAGGAGGGGAAGGTGGTTCAGGACGGCGCACCCGATGAACTGCGTCGCCGCCAGGGACGTTTCCGCACGCTCTGGCAGATGCAGACGATGGTCCAGGACCTCTGATGCCTGAGCGTGCTCGGAGCGGAGTACGCCGTTGATCGGCCTGCGCCGTTTGCCGAACGAACGCGTGAGAATAGCCTCGGTTCGAACCTTACATAGCCGTTGACGCCCTTGGGGCGAACCTACTTTTCAGGACAGAAGAGGAATTGACCATGCTGGTACAGGTAGACAGTAATCATATTGAAGGCAGTGCCGATCTTCAGGCGTGGGTAGGCAGTACGGTGGTGGACGAGCTGGAGCGCTACAGCTCGGTACTGACCCGTGTGGAAATCCACGTGGGCGACGTGAACGCGCAGAAGTCCGGTCCGCAAGACAAACGTTGCCAGATCGAAGTGCGCCCCAAGGGCCACAGCTCATTGTCCGTTACGCATCAGGCGGAAAGCCTGGAGCTGGCCGTCGCTGGCGCCGCCCGGAAAATCCACCACGCGCTGGAACATCTGATGGGACGCTTGTCGCCCAAAATCGAGTCCACCGGGCATCTGACGGCGCCCCCGGTCCAGGAAGAATCGCCGGCGCAGATCGACGCGCTGCTCGAAGACGATTTCCTGGCCAGGCAAGCTGATCTGGACAAACACTGAGGAGCCTTCCCATGGTCCACGTTCAAACCTTTACCCGCGACACCCTGAACACGCTTCTGGCCCTGGCGGATCGCACTAACTTGAGTGTCTACATGCCCGCCCAGCAGACGTTCCCCGAACGCACGCAAAACCCGATTCGCTTGAAGAACCTCATCAAAGATCTCGAAGGCCTGCTGGCTGATCAGGCGCAGGCCGAGACGCTGCTTGCACCGTTTCATGACCTGGTGGCCGACACGGAATTCTGGAATAGCTGCCCGCCTTCGATCGCGATCTTTGGCGGCGCCGAGCATTTTCTGGTGGTGGGGTTGCACCGGCCGGTTCAAGAAACCGCCATCGTCAACCGCCACCCCTACCTCAGGCCGCTGCTGCGCCAGGCGCCGATGACCGAACGCTACCAGGCGCTGTGCCTGACGCGGGACAGCGTGCGGGTTTACGAGGGCGCCGCGCAGACACTTCAGGAAATCGAATTGCCGGAGGCGGTGCCCACTTCCCAGGCCGATGCCCTAGGCGATCAACTGACCTCCCGCGACCAGCAAGGCCACCCCGACGGGTTCAGCGGCGCGGGTGAGCGCGGCGATCCGATGATGCATGAGTCGGGCGGCGGCGGTAAGCAGGACGAAGTGAACCTGGATCGCGAACGGTTCTTCCGTGCCGTCGACAAAGCGATCACCGAGCACTGTTCGCGCGTCTGCAAACTGCCGTTAGTGCTGGTGGCGCTGCCCGAGAACCAGGCCGTGTTCAGGGCGCTCAGTCATAACCCTTTCCTGCTGGCGGACGGCGTGCGTACCGACCCCGCCACGCTGTCGCCAGCCGAGTTGGCGCAAGCCTGCACCGCCGTGATGAGCAAGCGCTACGAGGATTCCCTGAACACCGCGTTTGATCGATTTGGCGTGGCCGTAGGGCAGCGGCTTTATGCCTCGCGGCTGGTGGACATCGAGCATGCGACGCTGGAAGGCCGGGTGGCGTTGTTGCTGGTGGAGGCTGACGGCAGCGAGCCAGGCGTCCAGGTCGCGGAGGAAGACGCTGCGCTGGACGAGCTGATCTTGGCCGTTATCCGCCAGGGCGGCGAAGTGGTGGTGGTGCCTGCCGAGCGCTCGATGCCCACCGACACCCGCGCGGCGGCTGTATTGCGTTACTGAGGCGCACGGGCTTTTTACTCAGCAGGAGCGCGAGCATGGAAAAAAGCGAAAAAGCGATGGAGATTCGGGCCTGGCACCTATTGCTCGAGGACGACAGCTACCGCCTGGATCAGCCTGACGACTTTTATCGGACCCTCATCAACCGCGCCGACGAGCTGGTGCTGCGCGAGATCATCAGCCTGGAGGAATGGCAGCGGCTCAAGGACGCCGCAGACGCGGTCTACGCGAAAACGCTGCAAAGCCTTGCAGCCCAGCAACGCGATCGACTCGACACCGTGGCCATCGACCTGTGCATCGATGCGGTGCAGTCGACGTCCCCCCCGAAATAAACCGACCGTCGTGTCTTGGAGGCAACATGAACAACCCGACCCTCAAAGGGGCACTGACCGCCCTGGCCCTGTCGCTGGGCATCCCGCACGCGTACGCCGCTGAAACCAAGCGCGTCGATGTGATGCTGGTGGGGGGAGGGATCATGAGTTCGACCCTGGCGGTGTGGCTCAGTGAACTGGAGCCGGGTTGGTCGATGGAGATGGTCGAGCGCCTGGACAAGGTCGCCGAGGAGAGCTCCAACGGCTGGAACAATGCCGGCACCGGCCACTCGGCGCTCGCCGAGCTGAACTACACCCCGGAAAAAGACGGCAAGATCGATATCACCAAGGCCGTCGAAATTAACGAAGCGTTCCAGATCACCCGGCAGTTCCTGGCCTGGCAAGTGAAAACCGGCGTGCTGCACAACCCGCGCTCGTTCATCAACTCCACGCCGCACATGAGTTTCGTGTGGGGCGACGACAACATCCGCTTCCTGAAAAAACGCTACGAGGCGCTGCAGGCCAGCCCGCTGTTCCGGCCGATGCAATATTCCGAAGACCCGGCGCAGATCAAGCAATGGGTGCCGCTGATGATGGAGGGCCGCGATCCTTCGCAAAAAATCGCCGCGACCTGGACGCCCATCGGCACTGACGTCAACTTCGGCGAAATCACCCGGCAGTTCGTCAGCCACCTGCAAACCCGCCAGAACTTCGCCCTCAGACTGTCGACGGAAGTGCGCGACATTACGCGCAACGACGATGGCTCCTGGCACGTCGAATACAAAAACCTCAAGGACGGCACGACCGGCGCCACCGATGCGAAATTCCTGTTCATCGGGGCGGGCGGCGCGGCGTTGCCGTTGCTGCAGAAATCCGGCATCGAGGAAGCCAAGGATTACGCCGGCTTTCCGGTGGGCGGGTCTTTCCTGGTGACCGACAATGCGCAGGTGGCCGAGCAACACATGGCCAAGGCCTACGGCATTGCCTCCACGGGCGCGCCGCCGATGTCGGTGCCGCACCTGGACACCCGTGTACTCGATGGCAAACGGATGATTCTGTTTGGTCCGTTTGCGACGTTTTCAACCAAATTCCTCAAGGAAGGCTCCTACTTCGATTTGGCCGCCAGCATGACCTTGCACAACGTCTGGCCGATGATGCGCGTCGGTGTGCGCGAGTTCGACCTGGTGCAGTACCTGGCCGGCCAATTGATGCAATCGGACGACGACCGTTTCGATGCGCTGAAAGCGTATTTCCCCAACGCCAAAAAGGAAGACTGGCGTCTGTGGCAAGCCGGGCAGCGCGTGCAGATCATTAAGAAGGATGAAGACCAGGGCGGCGTGCTCAAGCTGGGTACCGAAGTGGTGGCGTCCAAGGACGGCAGCATCGCCGGCTTGCTGGGGGCTTCCCCAGGAGCGTCGACCGCAGCGCCCATCATGCTCGACCTGATGCAGAGGGTGTTCAAGGACAAACTGGCGAGCGCGCCCTGGCAGGACAAGCTGCGCCAAATCGTACCCAGCTACGGCACGCACTTGAATGAACACCCCGACAAAGTCGTGGAGGAATGGCGCTACACCAGCGAGTTGCTGCAACTGACGCCACCACCGGACATCGACCGCCAACCCGGCGCCAAACCCCCCATCGACCCGATCAAGCAGCCGCACGTGGATACCGACCCGGATCTGCAGCCATGACCCAGGGCCTGCGTGTGCATCATCTCAATTGTGGCTGCATGTGCCCGTTGGGCGGCGCCCTGTTCGATGGCTACAGCCGCGGCCTCACCGCCTCGGTGGTGTGCCATTGCCTGCTGATCGAGACCGCCACCAATGGCCTGATCCTGGTAGACACCGGTTTCGGTCAGCAGGACGTCGAGCATCCCGAGCGCCTGAGCCGGTTTTTCCGGTCATTCAATAACATCCAGCTCAAGCACCGTTTCACCGCCCTCGAGCAACTGCGCTTGATGGGCTTCCATCCCAACGACGTCCGCCACATCCTGCTCACGCATCTGGATTTCGACCACGCCGGTGGCCTGCAAGACTTCCCGAACGCGCGCGTGCACGTGATGCACCAGGAACTCAACCACGCCACCCTGGCGAATGGCTGGATCGAACAGCGCCGCTTCCTGCCCGCGCAATGGCGCGACGTCGCCGGCTGGCAACTGTACGCCCCGCACGGCGACACCTGGTTCGGCTTCGACTCGGTACGCGCCTTGGTCGGCGCCCAGGAAGAAGACATCCTGCTGGTGCCCCTGCGCGGCCACACCGCCGGCCACGCAGGCATCGCCATCCGCACCGCCGAGGGCTGGAAACTGCATGCTGGCGATGCCTACTTTCATCATGACGAAGTGCATCTACCCAAACGCCGCTGCCCACCTGGGATGCGCTTCTACCAGAGCATGATGGACACTGACCGCCAGGCGCGGCTGCATAACCAGCAGAGGCTGCGCCAGTTGGCGGCTGATGGAGGCGCGGCGGTGGATATATTTTGTAGCCATGATGCGCGTGAGCTGCAACGAGCGCGGGAGGCTGGCGGTGGGAAATGAGGCGAGGGCAAATTCCAGGCAAAGAAAAGCCCGCGATGGGGAAAAGCGGGCTTGAAAGGGATGTTCACAAGGAGCTGGGGTAACCATAAATGCTCGAGTGTGAAAGGAATGTGAAAGCTTGAGCTCAGTATGAAGTTGCGATTGCCAGGGCGAGCTGATGGTCAGTCATCAACGGCGGGCTGTACGTCGTTCGGTAAAAGCGTACGGCTTGCTCAAACTGAGCGCCGCGGATTTCCCCATCCGTGCCGATGAAGGTTAGCGCGTCAGCCTTGGCTGGCTTGAAGTTTTTTGTAGCCAGCATCGTAAGGCCACTGGTTGCGCTAAGTAGGGCGGTGGGCGCCAGCGTTATCATCATCATTGAGTTCTGGTAGGAACCTTTATCTTCCGCAACGGCTTGAGCGCCGGTCAGTAATAGGGCGATTGCAAGATACGTCCGTGAGTGCATGCTTGGTGCTTCCGTTGCGATGTGCGGCTGGCGGGATGTCAGGGTGGGGGGAGAAGCTTATCCTAGTAGGCTTAGACTGAAGGATTCCAGGCACAAAAAAGACGTCCGTGGACGTCTTTAGATGATGATGCCGAAGAAAAAGGGACAGATTTATTTTTCTGAAATAAGTCTGTCCCTTCTACGCAGTATGACGTCGCGATTGCTTGGGCGAGTTCAGGGTCAGTCATCCGCGGCGGTGGCCTGTGCGCGGCTCGCTTGCTACTGAGATCACGTCGGGAAAGGTTGCGCATCGGTGGTGGGTGCCAACGTGGCCAGCACACGTTCGACGAGTAATCCGCCCAGCACCACGAGTTGCTGGCTACCCAAGAGTTTTTGGCGGTTTATGCCATCGAGTTCAAAGGCCAGGTCGGTGATGATTGCGTCCAGCGAGGACAGGGTTTCGCTGGCCTGGATCAGCAGGGTTTCGGGATCGATGGTTTCGTTGACGGTGAAGAGAGACGTTGGAGGATTGGGCGTGATTTTTTTCATGGCTGAAACTCCTTGATTGATGGAGTCGCCAGACATCGCTGCTAAACGAAAAGGGTGGCGACCGTACGCGGGTTAGCAGACCAGGAATCAAGGAACCCAGCGCACCCGAAAGTGCCCCACGCACAGCCGCCATAATACGAACCAGCGGATGCTGAAAGCATCGCTTGTACGAAGGGTGGCTTTGCAGGCCTTGATATTAACCGAGCTGCTAAACCCGGTCGCTGATTTTGCAGCGACGGGTGAAGGTTATGCGCATCGGTCGAAGCGTGCCAGTTCATCAATAGCGCTACACCTTGCAGGAAAATTCCGAAGTTCCATGCAGCGACAATTCGGGTTTCGCGTTAAGTTTTGATCCAAACCTCCTCTTGCACGTGTGCTGAGTTTTCAAGAACAAAAAGGACGTCCGTGGACGTTTTTTTCGAGCCGGGGTAATCTGAACAGGTGGAGTAAGTTGTTGATATTGAAATAAAATGACGGTTTTGTTTTTTGCCTGGAATGCCATTTGGAATGCTAATGACATTTGCTTGGTACCCTGGGGCGTCTTGATAGGGTGCGATTGCTATACCGCCTCTCTGCTACTTATCAGGCTTTAGCTGGTAAGTGAAGCGCTGAGGCTGAGCAGGAACGTCGCCCTCCGAGATTGTGTCATTTTCATTTCTCGGTGACTTGCAGCGGTATCCCTTCCAGTCATACCGCTGAGGGCTGAATGGACTAGATAGACGTTTCTTCTCACGTAAATATCTTCCTCAGGGTGAACGGCTTCCGCTGAGGTCGGTGCTTTCTTTTTCCGCCGCTCGAGTCGGACCTGTTAGCCATTTTTCATGGGGGCGGCTCCTATTTGATGCAAAGGCTATCTGGAGGTCAGATCCGTTTTCGCCAAGCCTCTCATTGATACATGTTATAACGTAACCTTTAACTCTAATTTTTTAATCTCGTGCATAAACGTGACAATCGCGCGCGATTCCCCATTGCTGTGCCGGCTTGCGCATGGAGCTCCCAGTCTGTGTTCTGGTTCTCTTTAGCTCAGCGAGGGGGATGTTTTCCAGCTACAGCTTACCCGCTAATCGCGGATTTTGATGAAGTAGCTCGGCTGAGCCCCAAACCCGCTTCTTACCTCAGGCTTCCAATACTCTTGTTCGCTGAACAGAGGAAGCTCCTTGATAGTGAGCGTTTCGCCGTTCTTCAGTTCAGGTTCTCCTCTTTTGAGCAGGATCGATTCTTGGAACCGGTAGCGGCCTCCTTCCTTGGCGATATGTCCCAGCTTGGTCAGCAGTTCAATGGCTGCCTCCAAACGCTCAGTATTGGCCCGTCCCCTGAGACTACTGGGGCCGTACTGTTTTACCTGGGTTAGTGTGAAAGTGGTTCGTTGCCCTGTCATCAGATCGTTAGGTGGCGTCGATGAGAGGCGCGTGTTGGGTGAGGGGTCGTTTCTGTTCCTGTTTGTAGGTCTGTCTGCGAGAGGGCTTTCTTTGTGGGCGGTTTTCAGTAGGTAGTGTGCCAGTTGGTTCGCATCCGTCACGAGCTGCGGCTCGTTGGCCAAGTGCTCGATGAAGTGCTTTGAGCAGTTCTGAGCGAACTTCCAGCAGAACTCCAGGGTAAGGTAGTCGATCTCGATATCGCTGTCTGAGGTGCGCTCGAACGTATGTAGGATGGCCGCCAAACGGCTCGTGTTTTCCAGCAACTTGGAAGCGTGATCCTTAGCGTAGTGGTATAGGCCGTTTTCCTGCATTTGTTGTTCGAGTTGCCGACTGTACTGATACCAGAGATTTGCGGCCGGCTCCGAGAAACGTAGTACTTGGCGATCAGGCGAAACGGAGGGGGCCAAGCATTCGCGGATGCGGGCATTGAAGGCCTGTAGGCGAGGCAGTTCAGATAGTTTTTGATCGGTACGTTGGCCAGCCATTGAGCGGGGCTTGGCGACCAGGAAGCGGGCGAGAAAGCCCGTGCCGCGAGCCTCCTCCCCGCGCCTGCCCATGAAGCGCGCGATCACGCTAGGTTGTGCCATTAGTGACAAGGTGAGGCGGGCATTTTGGAGAATGAAGCCTTCTCTGGAAATGCGATCGACGATAACGCTGCTGCCATCCCAGAGAGTATTGATTTTGTCGAGCTCACCCAAGGCCTTGCCGCTGAAAATACTGTTGGCTTCGCTAGTCAGCAGGCAGCCATTGGGCGTGTTTTCGTAAAGCATCTGCACAAGGGCCTGCGGGGTGGTGTCTTCATAAAGGAACTTGCCCGAGCGGGCGGATTGCGGTTCAGCTCTTACATGCTCAGCGACAGTCTCTAGGGCCGCGCGCGTGGCGGCGGCGTCGTCTTGGGCTGCGTATTTGCTGTACATACGCTCCAGGTGTCTCTTGCGCGTGCTCCATAGCTGCTGTTCGACCCGATGCTCCACTAAGGCGACCTCGTAGGCTCGATGCGCTACATCATTCAGGTCGTTAATCGCCTCGAAAAAATTGTTCTGTGTGGTGGTCTTGCGTTCACCGGAGTCCGCGATGGTCAGCAGCATCAGTGAGGTTGGCACTTGGTGTCCGGTTGGCATTCGTATATCGATACGTTTCTGGCAAGCGGTGGCCATGGCCCCGAAGGCGCACATCATTGCCATTTCTCGGGAAACCTGCAGCTCTCGGGCAGCCTCAGTTACAGCGGCCTCTACCAAGCTGTGCTCGCGGAAACAGGGCCAGCCGTTCTGGTAGGTAATTGGTTCACTGCCAATGGCTTCAAGTTCTTCATCATATGTATTGATAATTTTTACCCGCTATTTTCGCTAGCCTATAGCGAAAATAGCAGACTATTTGAATTACTTCCTTATCTGGTTTTAACGAGCATGAGGTGGGGCATGTATTTCCCCCAGCTCGATTGGGACGCGGATTGAATCGCGGCTCTGCGCGGTTTTTTTATACGTCCCCTGCACATCCTCTGAGCCACAGAGGAGCCTGCTCATGCGAATCATCCGTCTGAAGGAAGTCATCGACTCGACAGGTCTTGCCCGGTCGACCATCTACAAATACATCGCGGAAGGCACCTTCCCGAAACCGGTATCTCTGGGCGACCGCTGCGTCGGCTGGGTCGAGAGCGAGGTGCACGATTGGATCTTGGCAAGGATTGAGGAGCGTGATCTGACCGAGAGCTCTGCAGTGAGGTCTACAGGTCACCTGAGCATGGCCCGTTAAAAGCCAGCATAACCGCCATGACCAGTTATGGCTGGTCATGGCGATTATGCTAGGTAGGCTGAAGTCCCACGTCGGACGCCCCAGTAGGCCGAGCAAAGCGATGGTTTATTTCCGGAGTAGATACCCTGAAGAAATTCACGGAGTGGCCGTGAAAAGGCATTCCGCGATCACGGTGCAGTCGAGAACATCATCTGCGGCACGAGTATTATGCTTTTACTAGCTATTCCCACCGGTAGGGTGCACCGCGTTGCTGATGCGGGTTGCAGGCACTGACCACTGCATATCCAGCGAGGGATCAAGAGCACTAGGAGATAACGGTTAAAAATTCCACATGATGAAAATCGGTATGAAACTCACCCAGGAGTCATACCCATGCTTCGTCATCCAGGTAACACAAACCTCCACCTGTACCGCCAACCGACCTACCGTGGTCTGTCCTTGATGGTCGGCAAGGGGCCATTTGTAGAAGAGTACCTATTTCGTCTCCTGCGTGTTATCGAGCTGGCACTGGCCCAGTATCCGAGGGTCATGGCATTCAGGGTGGACCTAAACCTGCCGAAGGATATCGATCTGTCCAACTACGCAGATACCAACAAGGTCATCAGCAGATTCATCGAGTCCTTTGGCTCCAAGATCGAACACCACCGAAGTCAGCTGCGTGAGCAAAAGAAGGACACTCGTAGTTGCAGGGTCCGTTATGCCTGGGCAAGGGAGGTTGGAATGAAGGGAAGGCCGCACTACCACCTGGTATTCCTGCTGAATCATGATGCTTATCACAGGCCGGGGCGGCTGCAATCTACGAGGCGAAATCTCGTTGCGCGCCTGCAGGAGGCTTGGGCCAGCGCTTTGCGGCTATCGGTCGATCAAGTCGGTGGGCTGGTGAATATCACCGACGATGCCACGTATAGAATCTACCGGGACGTCCCCGACGGCAAGATGGATGAGCTACCGGAGTTATTTCTGCGGTCCAGCTACCTATGCAAGGGAGCTACGAAGTCCTACGGGGATAATCATCATGGGTTCGGAAGCAGCAGGGGCTAATTGCCTACCCGTGAGGTCTGGCTCCATCGTATCAACACGTTACGGGAGGCTGCCTGCCAGTTACCGCGCTAGTAGGTTGCGGTACTACGAGCGCTGATGGCTGATCAAAGTAAGCGTCCGCCCAACTCACCTTGCGTAAGTCAGGCCGGCATCCACTGATGCGGTAGCAACTGCCCGATTTCACTGGCCCGCTGTGTCGGCAGTCGGTGAGGGATAACATCTAGCTCGACGTCAATGGAGGACTGAAATGGCAAGCGGGACTCGACCGATGCGAAAGCAGCTATGCAGGCTGACATTGCATGGGGCGAGCTGATGATCGAGTGGATGGAGAAGCAGGAAAGCCTGGTTGAAACGTGAGAGGCAACCCAAGGATCGTGAGCCGATGGGCTGCGGCATTACGATGCGCCGGGCCCATGAGCGATGACCGTCTTGTTTTGATGCCCAGCTCCATCTCTTAAGGTTAATGCGACCTCTCAGCCCACCTGCAGGAAATGGGCTGCCAGGCTTAACCCACGATCACCACCAGTGCGTGGCTACGAATGGACGGATATTTTCCAGTCTTGCCGGCAGCTCCCCATGGCATACCATGCCCAGGTAGGTGGCGGCCCGGGTAGCCCCGACATACAAGAAGCGTTCGAACAACCCCGGGTTAGCCTCAGCGAGGCCATCGACTCCGACGAAGAACACAGCTTCAAATTCGAGGCCCTTGATGTGCTGGACGTCGAATACCCGGATGTCTGACTGATTGCCCAAAGATTGGCCGTCCGCGCATGGAGTGGCTCGCAGGCTGATCTGTTCCAGCTTCTTGGTAAGCGTATCCGCCATCGGCCGGACGTGATCTTCTGAGGTGACCAGTACCGCGATGGTCGGAATGTTCTCACCTTTGGAACGCATCCGCGCATCGATCTCGATGATGCGATCCGCGACCCAAGTGGACGCGTCGTCTTCACTCAGGTGCTCACCTAGCACGGGCTGGACGCCTTCGTGGTTAGAGTGCTCTGGCAGGGTGCCGACAGCTTCTGTATCTCCCTGCATGAGATCGAGAAGTTTGATAGCAAAGGTGTTCAGCAGCCGACTTTGACGGTAGACAGTGTTGATTCGCCGAGGCTTGAGGCGCGGGGAAATCCACTCAAGCTGGTCAATGCGTTTCAGGCCATGTCCGGTGATTCGCTGGTTGAAGTCACCACACGCGAAGAACGATTCGGTCGACAGGTCAGTCAGGCTTTCCATACAGGCAAGCTGAAGGGTAGAGAAGTCAGTCGCTTCATCGACCAGCACTTGGTGCAGGAACTGGTCAGAAATCTTGGCTAGCTCTGCGAAGCGCGGATCATCAAGGTATCGTCTCACGAACTCCTGCCGAATGAGTTCGCGCGCTGACCGGAGCATCAGGAGCAGGATAGCGTCCAGCTCGGTCTCGTCGATGTGCGCGGGGGTGTCAGGCTTCTGGTAGTCATAGAGTTCAAGTGCGAGGCACTCTCGGCGGAACGCGCGATAGCTCGTAGGGACTTCCAGAACGTAACGTTTCCACGCATTCCTGAACCGCCGCAGAGCGTTCTGGAAGCACATTTCGCGACCCAGCGTTTTCAGCCATTCAGCTGGCGGAACCCTATCTCCGAGCCAGTCACGAATCCGGGCTGCCCGACTCGACTTCCCAAGGCTGCCGTTTCGATACAGGGTGCGCGCGTGGCTCTGCAGGAACTGCTGATACGCCTGAAACGCCCTGCGCTCCGCAGTGTGGTTAGGTGTGCTCGTGCCATCGGTGCCAGTGTCGTCGTCGAACTCTTCACCTTCTTCGATTTCATCCTCGCTTTGCCCCAGGCTTTCGAGGACGGTAGCGAGCTCAACGAAAACAGATTTATTCCTGTTGTAGAGCAGGCTACCTTGCTGCTGGATAAGCTTGTCGGTCGTCTTGCGGCTGGTTTTGAGCAGCGGCTCGATCCTCGCCTCGATTCTGTTCCAGATCGCGTATGCACCGAGCAACCCCTCGGGACTCAGTTCATCTACCGTGGTGAGCAGCTCTTCCACGACTGGATCCGAGAGGTTCGGCGCCGAATCTTTCAGGAGGCCAGCGCCCTCCCTGAGTGAGCTGAGCAGACGGTTTTGGTGATACGCCTTAAAGTCGGCAAACCATTGACGAGGATCATCACTGACCGAAAAGCTGGAGTAGCGGCGATCCTCCTTGAGAATGCAGCTACCGCTATTGCCGGTTCTCAGAATGCCAAATGTTGACCTGGCCAGATCATGCCGACGCTTGTTCCAGGTTTTGATGTGATCGTCAGACGCGGGAACATTCTCCCGGTTGAATGCCTCTTTGACGTAGTGCTTCAACAGGTCGGAGGGTGTGAACATCATCCAGCGTTGGCGGTTTGTCGATGATCCAAGCAGCCGTTGCTCGTCTGGGCTTAATGCCTGCACGTCGAGTTTCTGCCCAAGGCGTTTGATCAATGTTGTGGTTTTGCCGGTACCTGGAGGGCCGAGAATGATCAGCTGATGATCAATCGACAGCCGGAAAATTTCGTCCTGGATTTTGTCGAGAATGGCCTGGTCTCGCAAAGCCATGGCTCTGCGTATTTCATGGACTACACCCTCCCGGATTTTCTCTTCCTCAGATGCGCCGTCCAGCATCGCAAGGAATGCATTGTCGTCGACGGGCTGAACGAGCTTTCGAAGGGAAGCGATTGTCTGTGGAGTTGCACGCTGGCGGCGCCAAATGCTATCGATGGCATCCCAAACGTCGTCTCTCTTTAGAGGCTTCAGCTCCAGCTTTTCGAGAATACGATAGCCTTTCTGCTTCCCAGCAACCTCAAGCTCGACACTTTCTCCAACATCGAAGACGGCCAGGCGGCCGATAGGTGTACGGTAGCCCGCCAGCATTGTCCCTTTGACCGTGATGTTGGTCGTGCGGCAGATATAGTAGGTGACCACCTCGCCTTCGTCAGTCTCGGCAACCACACGTGAGACTGCAGGTTCGCGGACGAGGCTGAGCAACGATTTGGTTGTGGCGTCACTAATAGATGCGATTTTGGCTACAGCTGCAGTGTTGGTGAACGTGTTGATCACTGCCAGGGCGTCGGACGCCTCACCGCTACGTGCCGCTAGAAGTCGCGCTGCACCATCCTCAATCTTGTGAAAGGTTTCCAGTGCCTCAGTCGCAACGTCGTGGGCATCACTGAAACTCATTGAGGCTCTCCTTGTTTCAATTGGGCATCGCCTGGCCGGCCAGGCGTGTCACAGTCCGTGTCCTGTGCTCAGGGTGGTGATGTTCTGTGGCTGACCCAGATGCTAAATCCTGGCGGCTTGAGTTGCCAGCAGATTGCCATGATAACCAACGAATTATCGGTGAGAAGAAGGTTTGGATTTGGCGTATGAGCCATGAAAACGCGCTATGCAATCACAATCCGGTGCGCAGTGCTGAATTCAGCACGGGCCACTCCAGCCCAGCGGTTAACGTTCTGCGCTACGCGTGCTAAATCTGAATGGCATACGTGGCAAGTCCCATCCATGACGTTTCCTGGCCGACTTGAAACCTCAACATGGTTTGGCAAGTGCGGAGCGGAACGATCACCCTTTCCAAGGCTATTGATGGTCAGCAGCATGGCTGCTGATCATCGTGCGCGTGAGCCTAATGTCGTACCCGTGCTAGCAGGCGATGTCCCAGGCTGAAGAGTCTTAACCAGGCCAAGGTTGGGCCGCCGTTCAAGGAGGAGGGAAGGCCTGTTAATCCATGGGCCTGATCGCGTCCGTGCTTGACGCTAGCCGAACGCGAGGCAACGGCCTCCGTTGCGTTAACGCTACACTAGGCATCTTATTACTCCTACATGCTGGCGCCTGAGTATGTTGCCAAAAAAACCGAGCATGTCTTTACCCGTGCTTGGTCAGTAGATAAGGTAACGAACATCGCAAATGGAAGGTCGCGGTACAGCAGGGATGGTTTTCAATATGTGCTGCTGTCGCAGCCTTACAGTACACCTCCCCTCTGATCCCCGACAGTCTTTGATTGATTTTGATGGTACCTGTCAAGACTGGTGCCAGAGGGGGTTTGGTGCATGAATGAGTTGGTTGAGGCCTTGCTGGCCGCCGTTCCCTCCGATGGCTCCAGTATTGGAAACCAGTCGTTGCTAGAGCACCTCAGGATTCAGTTTCCACAGCTAAGAGATGAGTTTTATTGGCAGACGCGTGACGCCCTGATAGGACAGGGGGTGTTGCAGGCCGGTAAAGGTCGTGGCGGCTCTGTACGGCGTACTGACATTGAGGTTCCACCGGCAAGTGATTGGGTTCAATTCCTACGTAGCTATGGGCCGTCATCGAGCAATCTGGCGATGTTCGACGAGTACGTTTCGAGGGCGTTGGCACAGGCAGGAGTAAAGCCGATTAGCCTGTCGACACCTCTATTAGAGGACATGGTGGGGCACATTGAATCCAAGGCGCCAGGATCTATTTTGATAGCTGGAACAGCTGGTGATGGTAAGACGTACCATTGCCGTGCCCTGTGGGAGCGCATTGGGGGGGACCCCAAGGCTTGGGCCGCCAAGGGCAACGTGAAAGAGTTACATCTGGCGGATGGTCGCTTGGCTGTCTTTATCAAGGATCTTTCCGAGCTCAATGGCGACGAGAGCGATCTGCCATTGCGGCGACTGGAAAGATCGGTGCTAGAAGGCGATGATTCTGAGGTAGTGATTCTTGCCGCAAACCATGGCCAAATTCTTGATCGTCTACGTGATCTAGGCCGTCGCCAGGAGCGTGATCATCCACTTCGCAAGCCGCTGCAAGAGCGCTTCTTACAGGCCGGGCCAGCTCCTGAGCGCCTGGCTGTGTTCGATCTTAGTCGCTCGACTAGCCGCAAAACGTTAGATGAGGTGGCTATGGCTGTGGCGGGGCATCCCGAGTGGGACAACTGCAAACGCTGTGCACTTCAGGCCGACGGTAAAGTTTGTCCCATCGACGAGAATCGCCGCAGGCTTTTGGGTGAGGCGGATGGTGGACAGCTCTCTCGTCGCTTGGGCGATTTGGTTGAAATCGCCAGGCACAATGGGCTGCATCTACCTATACGCGACTTACTTGCGCTTTGTTCAAATATGATCCTCGGTTGCTCCGATGCCAAGCAGGCCAAGGACAACCTGCTGACCTGTGCCGATGTCGCGAAGATTCAGGAAGGAGGCACTCTTGGGGCGGCTAGTGTCTATGCCAACGCCTTCGGAGCCAATCTCCTTAAGCGAAGGACCTCTGACCGCCCTATCTTCAAGGCGATGTCCAGCTTTGGCGTGGGCGATGAGTCCACCAATGCTGCTGATGGGTTGCTGGTTTATGGGAAGGACGATTTGCGGCTGCAAGCCGACTTCGAGCGTTTGGTCGCGATCGATCCTATCTATGGGGCCACGACTGCCTTCCGCGCTGCCCAAAATTCCTATTTGGAAGGGTATGAGGGGGCACGCTTGGAAGGAGAGGCGGCCGAGTTCCTTACGATGCTTCAAGACCAGCGACGCAGGCTCTTCTTCACACTTCCGGATGGGGAAAGAGGTTATCCGCATTGGTCGATGACAGCATTCTGCTTTGCTGGGGACTACTTGGAAATCATCGAAGCGCTCAAGGCGCAGAAGCCCGTTAGCGAGATAGTCCGCGGGCGCCTTGCTAAGGGCCTTAACCGCGTATTAACAGGTCTCCTTCTCGAAAACGAAGATCGCATCTTCATCGCTAGTTCGGGCGGTTTCACTCAAAGCCGAGTCAGCGTGCTTTGTGACCACGAGACGTTCTCCCGCAGGCAGGGCGGCGTAGGTATGGCGATCAAGCTTGTCGAGGATACGGGCCGCCCTCGACTCGACGTTTCGCTCGCTGCGGGCCCGGGCAATTCGGTTGCTTTCGACTTGACCCCTATCCGTCATGAGTTTCTCTCGCGTGTGGCTGAGGGGGCTTTGCCAGCGAGCTTCTCCAATGAGTGCCTCGAAGATCTGCTGGCTTTCAAGGCGAAGCTCTTACGGAAGGCAGAGATCGTCAAGAAAGCCAGCCTAGCAGGAGATGATGATGAAGTAGGTAGTGAGACCGCCATGCTGACACTCAACTTCATCGATATTGAGCCAGGTGGTCGCGGCTTTTCACGTCCTGTGACGGTGAGGATCTCGGAATGAGTGGAATAATCAAGAGGCCTGAGATTAAAAGCGTCGATTTTTGCGTCGACGAGAACATTTGGGGTCATCGCCTTTATGACGAGCAGCTTCCTCACCTGACTGTTCTAGAGTTCTTGGGCGTACTCGGCTCGAATTTGGATCAGCCGCTCAGGCCTCACCAGGATCAGGGCGGCTCAGTTATGTTCAAGCCGCAGCGGCAAGTCCGTTTGCGTGGGTTACTGTTCAACAACCCATACGTCGAATCGATTGCGGAGAGCGCCGCGTCTGATGAGGAGAAGTGGAAGCAGTGGTTTGAGCGCTTTGGACAGGGAGCCACAGGTAATGGTGATGAAGACATGACCTATCTGCGCCGCTCATTCACTAGCTTTGATGACTTCGCAAAGGCTATCGAACTGCTGCGTTCCTCGTCATTCGAGTCTCGCAGTAACAAGCGTTGGAGTTCCAAGTTCGTCTTTCCTTTCGGCCCAGACGCTCTTTATGAGGACTTGGCGATCAATGCAAAAGGAAATATGAGCAACGATCGTCGCTTCTTTGCTCGTACAGGCGAGCTGCTCTATCTCATGCTCACACGGGCTAAGCGTGGAGCGGAGCTCGGTGACAGCCTTGCCAAGCGCCTATTCGATAACGAAGCAACGATGAATCGTTTGATTAGGGCTCTGCAAGGTACGCCGCAGGGTGTCGAAGAGCCCCGGCTTTCGGGTTATCTACCCGAAATTGCCAATAATCGTTTCGATCAAATCTGCGACGACTGGTTGTCGATCTTGGACAGGGATATGCCGATCTATGATGCATTGGAGCATTTGATCGCGATCACTGGCCTGAACATGCTGCTCTATTTCTTGGAACGAGCTAAGCGGGTTGCTGGTGATGACGATCCGGTCGAGATTATCTGCGAAATCGTCTCCAAGGAGCGAACGAAGGTGCGAGCGCTTTCTGGCGATAGCTATCAATTCAATCAAGGGCTGCCAGCAAAGGCGGTGCGGGCTCATGTTGAGTCGATCCGGTTGAATGTTGAATGGGCTGCAGCTGAATCTGCAGAGTTTCCGGATGCTGAGCGTGTAAAACTCATGCGTGAGTGCTTCCAGTGGCCGCCGACTGATGGTGGCGACGACGAGGACTCCACCGATAAGAGTCCAGATGAGTTGGTTACCAAACTGGCTGATAATGCTTTGGCACGCCATCAGCAGCATGTCGGCAAAATTCATGCGTCATGGTCGCGTGCTATCGGGCTCAGCTCACGCAGACTATCGAGACGCACCCGCTATGCGCCGAACGATAGGTTACTCAAGTCGATTGTGGTTTCCATCGTGGAAGACAGGATGCAGTTCGATGAGTTTCTCGCCGAAGCCAAGTGCCGATATGGCCTGGTAATTGGTGACGCAGAGGGTGCGCGCTTAGTCAGCGCCAAGTTAGTAGACCAAGAAGAACTCAGCGAGAACCGAAACAATTTTGAGGCCCGTCTCGTCAGCTTGGGCTTGGTTCGCAGGCTTTCTGACTCCTGCTCATTTGTAGAAAACCCGTTTGCGTTTCAGGGAGAAGCGGCATGCTGACTGATCGCATTATTGGGCGTGTCGGCGCGAATATTCTCGCCCAACGCATATCTAATCCTGGCCAGTCTGGTGATTTGGCTGCGCTCTTCAGGCTAGACAAGCTTTCATCCAGTCAGATCGGGGCAGTCGCACGAGCCATCCTTGCCAATCCGGACCTGCTTGCCCGGGTAGAACTCATGATCCCGGAGGCCTTGGTAGAAGGCCAAGGCCTACCGTCTGACATTCTGATTCCACATAACGCAGGCTATGTGCGCAATAACGCTTTGACCGCCAAAGCGGCGATCCTGACTGCCAATGGCAACGAGCACAACCTCGCGGACACATTGGGTCATGTCATGGCCATTGGCGCCAAGGAGATGCGGGCTGACCCTGATCCGTGGGTCGAGGCCACGCTTCATTCGGGCGGTATTGCACCAGTCCTCGACGACCGATCGGTGTTCCATTCAGCCCTAGCCGGATTGTTAGCATCCTCGGAACTTTCGTTAGTGCAGCTTGGCGAGTTTTGTTCTGCAATTGTCGAGGCTATCGCCACGCACGGGCTGCCCATCCGTGATGCTGTTGGTTACGCCTTACCATGCGCGGGACTCCCCAGAGACAGCGCCTTCTTCTCGAATGCCAAAACTTTCTCAGCATCGCGTAAACCATGGCACAAGGCTTTCACCAAACTCTTTGCTCAGCGTGCGCCGCTGCTTAAAAAACTCCGCCAGAATGGCCAGCCTCTTGACTCGGAGGAGATTACTGAGCGAGTCGAGGCTAATACTGCAGAAATTTCGGAGGGGGCCCGCCAAGCCCTTGATGCATTCGTCGCAGCTCCTGCTGGAGATCAAGAGGCATCCGATGCCCTCGCCCAATTCGAGTGGGAAAGCGATGGCGTTTATCTTGCCTTTGACAAACCGAAAGAAAAGCAACTTGGCTTAGCAGAGTCCACGATCCGTTTCTTCGATCATGAGTGTGATCAGGAGGACTCACTCGATGCCGAGGGTCGCAAGCTATTGGAGGACTTGAAGGGGCGTGAGCGTCGCTCTGACTTCACGGAGGAGGACGAAGAATTTTTCGTTAAGCAGCGAAGGCTCTTGGAGCAAGACAGCAAACTTTGCTCGCGCTGGGAAAAAGCTCTCTATGGCAAGCCCATTGACTGCAATGACTTCTTCGAAGGCTTCGCTCGAGTGGTTAATAGCTTGCATGCCGGCCTGCGTGATTCGGAAGGAGAGCGGATCCTACGTTTCACTGTGACCAAAGGCCGTAAGGAGTGGCGCGAGCGATTCAACTACGACGCCGGCAGCTACTTCTCGGCTATGTACCGCGGCTTAAAGGAGCTCATGGGCTCCAAGGTAGAGTGGAAGGTCGAGCGGTTGGGCAATGCAAACTTACCCGATCCCCTCTTCGACTATGAGGCCTTCTTCGCTAAGGAGAAGGAGCTTCGCAATGATAAGAAGAGCAAGGTTCGTCCGAACCCGTCGCTATCGCGCCTAGCCCTGCAGATCAAGTTTGACGTTGCCTTGATCCAGATCGCTAAGGACAAAGAGGCAGTGTTAGCTAAAACGCAGCTCCTTTGGAGCTACAGGCCCACGTCAATTGGCTTGTCGATGGTCGCAGACATGGGCCGCCTCTTGGAGAAGGGCGCGGTAGGTTGTACCGAAGTCCCCCGCAAGTTAGTAAGCAAGAAGGGTGGGGTACAAAACGTCTCGTTGCTCGACACCGGGACGCTGGAGGCGACTTACTCGACTGATGCGGGGTCGCTGGTTTCTTCGGCCAGCAAGCTCCAAAGCCTGCGCCATGTGATTAAGACCCGGATCAAAGAGCTCGCCGAGCAGGGTAGGCTGACGGCTCATCAGCAGAGCGAGGTAAAGGTATCGTGGGATAAGTTCGAGGAGGATTACATCAAGGCGATGGAGGACTTCGTCACGACTGGGCTACATGGCGATGCCGTTATGCGTCAAGCGGAGTCTTACGCCGAACTGTTGAACACCTTGATGGTAAATGCTCGTGGTGATGTGTGTCGCTCGCGGCTGGTCGCTGAAATACTATCGGTCGGGACGGTGCGTGTTGCCGGCGAGAACCCAGCAGTTATCATCCCGCCTTGGCATCCAGAACGAATGAAGGCTCTTGCGGTAAAGACGCGACGCGTTGCCGGTTTCGCTACACACTTGCTCTCCAGCGCTAGCATTCTCTATGGTGACCGCGAGATTTTTATGCGGGAACTTACCGACGAGATCGCTCATCCGTTCTATCCAGAGATTGCGGTTCTCAATCGGGGCGGCGCTTTGACGCTTGTCTCGGAGAGCAGCACGGTTAACGGTTATAGTCTTTTGGAGTCACCGACGCGTGGCGCTGAGGAAGCCATGACCGATGTCGATCCAACGGCTGCAGCCAAACAGGCGCGCGAGCTCTTGGAGCGTTATGTTGGGCTGCAGCCCCACGAGGCAAGCAACCTTAGCGTTGTGCTTTATAACGCAGATGCAGCTGAGTTGCCGCTGGCCACAGTGCGCGAGCTCTCCTCTATACAAGAGGATGGCAAGCTCCAATGCAGCGTTTCGGTACGCCACTCAGATCAAGGAAAGCTGCGGCGAGTCTATGGCGAGCTGGTCAACAAGGCTGGTGATGATCCCGATCTGCCAGTAGTCAGCGAAACCAGCGAAAACTTCATCTCGAAGCTGCGTATTTCTGTAATGCCCCTCTCGGCGACTCCAAGAGAGAGTGCGCTGGGTTTTAAGGCTTTCGATGTGGCTTTCCTGCATGACGTGGTCGCGCGCGAGGCCCAAACAGAATGGCTCCCAGTGCAGTGGACCAACGATCGGCCGAACTTGGATCATGCGCCTTCCCGCTGGTCTTACCGGAGCGTGTCAGGTGAGAACGAGCTGAAGTCGACCACATTCCTAGTTTGCCCATGGCAAACGGCATCAGGTTGGGCGTACGTGTCGGCTGTCGCCGCAGTTTGCCGGCAGACGGACGCTATGCCAGGGGAGCGATTACTGCCTGCACGCCGCATTTCCCTTCAAAGCCCAGCTCTGGCTGAAATAATCAGGGACGCTCACGAGTTGGCCGAATGGGTAGCCACCTACGACGAGCTTCTCGACAAGCGCCAGCTTCAGCACAACAACATTACGGTGGTGCGCTACCGTAGAGGCTCGACTAATGGCCGCAATATGATTGTTAGCTCGACCTCGGAGCTTCGGTTGTTGAGCGTGTTGGTTCGTAGACGCTTGGATGAGTTGAATCTCCAGCTCGGATCCGACGAGATTCAAATCGCTGTCGACAAGGCGAAGCGCGACGCACTTTCAGTCTCCGGAGATATCGTACTGCGTGCAGCCAAGCGAGGTGTATCTGCAGGAGAAATGCTAGGCCTTGTGCTAAGTCGTTACTTGCTTGCAGAGGAGTTCCAAGCCTCAGCGAATGGTAGGCAGGTATTGACCGCCTATTTCCTACTCGACGATTACGCAAGCTGGCTATCTCAACCTGAAAGCCGTATCGCGGATATTTTGGCGCTCAACGTTGAGGAGTACGAGGAGACTGTTCGCGTCGTCATTTCAATTGTTGAGGCAAAATATGTTGGAGCCGATGGGGTGGCTCAGGCGCGACGAGGCTCCAAGAATCAACTATTAGCAACATTAGGCATGTTCCGTGAGGCGCTCTTCGGTGATCCTGGTCGCCTTGATCGGGATATTTGGTTGGCCCGCTTGGCCGATATGCTTATAGATGCGGACATCCCGCCCGGTATGACGGATTTGATGGAGCGTGCTCGCGCCAAGTTGCGAGATGGCGATGTAGAGATTTCCCTGCGTGGGTACTCGCACGTTTACGTTCACACCTCGGACGCAGGTTCCGCCTCGGCGTCTGAGCAGGAGCTTCTTGATGAGACAGGGGGCGTTATGGCTTGGCAGGAGGTTTTCGATCGGCCGGACTTGCGAAAACTCGCCGAAGCTTATGCTAAAGGCTCTGGAGGTCACGAGGTTCGATCAGGTATTGGGGCCCAGCAGCCTTGGGAAGGGCACTGTTTTAAATTGCCCGCCCCGCGAGTGCCATGGTTGGCCGCAATAGGTCAGCTATCAAGTGGGCAGATTGATACGTTTGCTGAAGAAGCCGCTTCGTTAGGTAACGACGCCGAGATGGCTGCGCCGAGTTGTCCAGTGGTTGCGCCTCCAGTACTGACAGAGGAGCCGGTTCTTGCATCCGTAGCTATTGCAGATTCAACTTCAGATCAGCTTTCTGTTACGAGCTCCAGCTTCGGGGGCGGGTTCTCTGATCTGGTCGCGTCAAAGTTCTCCGGTGGTGCGCAAGCCGATGTCGAACGGGAGGAATGGGCTAAAGAGGTCACAAAGAGGCTTAAATCTGCGCTTAATAGCTACGGTCTCCAGGCGGCTGTTCTAGGCACTCGCTTGACTCCAAACGGCTGCCTAGTTCGTTTGGCAGGTTCTGATCGCTTGCGTGTCGAAGATATCGAGAATAAACGTACACAACTCCTTACTACTCACGCCATCAACCTAGTAACTGTCCAACCTAAGCCAGGCGAGATCGTGGTTACGGTCGCTGGCGCAAAGAGGCAGGCTGTGTCCCTTTGGGAGCTCTGGTCGCGTCGAGACCTCAATAGAAATGTTGCGGGTATCAACACCTCATTTCTACTGGGGCTCCAGGAGATTAATGGCGCGTTGCTGTATCTGAATTTGGGCGCTGAGTTTGGTGGGCTTTCATCGCATGAACCGCACTCATTGGTGGCTGGAGGTACGGGCAGCGGCAAATCGGTGCTCATCCAGGCCCTTATATTAGATATCGCTGCGACCAATCCTAAGGAGCTAGCCCAAATCATCTTGATTGATCCTAAGATGGGGGTTGACTACGCGCCATTGGCCGACTTGCCGCACATGCGGGATGAAATCGTAACCACCAAGGAGAAAGCATCCGAGGTTCTTGACGCTCTGGTTGAGGAGATGGAGGACCGCTACCGCGCTTTTGCGAAAGCCAGAGCTCGCGATTTACCGACCTATAACTCGAAAGTATCGACCGAAGAGCGACTGCCAATGGTCTTCCTGATCCACGACGAATTTGCAGACTGGATGCTCGACGATGCTTATAAATCCGCAGTCGGTACGGCAGTTCAGAGGCTGGGCGTAAAGGCACGTGCGGCAGGTATTCATTTGATCTTCGCGGCACAGCGTCCAGACAAGGATGTGATGCCGATGCAACTGCGAGAAAATTTGGGCAATCGGCTGATCTTGAAGGTCTCCAGCGAGGCCACATCCAAGATTGCGCTCGACCGGCCAGGAGCTGAATTGTTGCTGGGCCGAGGGCATCTGGCCGCCAAGCTCAACGGGGAGCAGGGCCTTGTTTTCGCGCAGGCTCCTTTTTTGTCAGATCAAGATATCGAGGCGGCTGTGGCCGCAATCCGAGCTGATAACTCAAGCCAGTAACTTAGAAATTTATTTGTGGCGCAACCTTTCAAACACGATGCAGCTAGCCTTTACGACTTCTTCTCCCAGGGAGGGCGCGGCTTTTACGTTCCTTACTATCAGCGCAACTACTCATGGGACGAGGAGAACGCTACGAAGCTCATTGAAGACATTTTCTCGAGCATCAAACGCACATTGACAAAGCCCGAAAATAGCATCTTTCTGGGGACGGTCATTCTTCATGAAGAGAAGAATGTGCAGACAGGCATCCACTCCGACACTCCAAATTTGTTGACTAAGGTGGCTAACGTTGTCGATGGTCAGCAACGCATCACCTCGATCTCTATTCTCGCTTGCGCTATCGAAGAACAGATCAATCAGATGGTGCCTAAGCTCAAGGCGCTTGCAGGTTCCGCGCCGGAGTTCACTACGCTGGCCACCGAGTTGACTGATGAGCTTCCGAACATTCGCCCGTTTTACGCAGTTGAAATCACGAAAACCGGTGCGCAGCCGAAGTTGAAGCCGAAGATTATTAGAGCAGGCGACATCTCCTCGAATCCGGTTTCGGATCAATGGACTCTCTGCGGAGACATCAACCATTACTATCGGTCCAATACATCGAGTTTCCTCTCGAGTTTCATCGCAGGTATAGCTATCGATTCGATCTCGACAGACGAGCGGGTACGATCGGTATCGGAGGTTTTTCGACAGAAAATCAGCGAAGAGATCAAGGCGGCGGACGCATCGCTTGCAACTGGGTTGTTTTCGGCGAATTGTGTCACCGATGGAAGTCTGTCCAACTTTATGGCTTATCCCCCTATCTGGGCGAATATCCACACCCTTCCGCCAGATGAGCAATCTCTCTACTACGGTGGGATGTTGTTATTGGCAGTCTGTTCGTTCCTGAAGAATTCATGCCATCTGGTTGTGATCGAGTGTTTGGATCTTGGCTTGGCTTTCGACATGTTCCAGTCGCTGAATGCTACAGGTACTCCGCTGACCGCATTCGAAGTGTTCAAACCGCAGATTGTTAAAGCCTGGGACGCAGGTTACGCCACAGTTATCAAGCCGCAGGTAGATCGCATCGAGAGGGTGTTTGAGACCGAGAGCAATTCGTCAGACAAAGAGGAGCTGACCGACAAGGTTATCGTGTCCTCAGCCTTGGTATTTAATGGGATGGAGCGAAGCCGGCGCTTTAGTGAAGAGCGTGACTGGCTGACCGACACACTTGAAGGGTCTCTTGCCGCAGGCGTGCCGACGCAGAAGTCGGTCGATTTCATAACATCTATCGCGGATCAGGCAGAGTACTTCCTAACCTTCGTTAAGCCGCGGAGGTCTCCAAAAAACTCTGCCACATTCGGCTTGTGTAACCACTTGTTGACCATGGGGCTATCGCCACAGCAGGCTGACCGTGCTGCACTTTGTGTGTTCTATCTCAAAGACGCCGGTCATCAGTTCGCGCACGCTGTGCTGAGCGTCTTTTATTCCAAGCTGCTGCGCGCGCAGGCCAGTGCGGCCGCTAAGGTAGCTGCTGCGACTGAGTTCGTAACGGTGTGCGAGGCAACGGCTGCTTTCTTCACGCTCTACATGGGGGCGCAGCAGGGACGCTTCCCTGACTCAGATTACCGAGCCTTGTTCCAGTCGACCGCAGGGAACATCTCGTTCGCAAATGGCGCATCGAATCAGACGGCCGCTTTCGTTAAAGCAGGGTTCAGGCAGGCATTGGGAAATCAGAAGGTCTATGACGCAGCGGACCCAGTCGCAGCTCGTAAAATCTGGGTGGACCTGGCTAAAGAGAACGCCTGGTATTCTCGAAAGGCGGTTTGCCGGTTTGCGCTGTTTGTTTCAGCTCATGACGCTGCACCAGACCTTACGGCCGCTAACGAGGGGCTCTTCACCAATGGGATGCCGAACTCCGCCGATTTGATTAATTGTCGAGTCTGGCATTCTAGCGAATATGAGGTTATCGAGCACGTTGCTACTCGCGAGCGGCCATCGTTGATCAAGTTCCCTGCACACTTCTTTGCCACGATTTATCCTGGCAACTATTCTATCGTCGATAAAATCGGCAACCTGACCCTCCTCTCTGGGCCGGTAAATTCGTCAATCTATTCCGAGTGGCCCGACAAGGCATTCTATTACTGGAATCTCACAACACCAGGATCGACGGCAGCAGGCACCACAGGAGTCTCTCTCGCTGCCTCACTCGGAATTGGCAGCGTACCTCCAGCCCTTTCGTCTTTGGTCGGTGCTTCGAACTACCTCTCACACTTAGCTCCTCTTGCGTTGAGAGGACAGCATGGCCTCCATTGGGATGACGCTTTCATTGCGACGCGCTCCGAGCACTTGTGTCAGCGTGTGTTCGACAAGCTTGACGCCTGGTTGCGTTAAACCATCCCGGGGTTGCGCAGCACTCGGCTCGACCGCTAGTCATCATCGTCTTCATCGCGCTCGTAGTCGTAAAGGTCTTTGTGAAGAGCGAACTCGCTCTTCACATGAAGATCTTGGACGTATTCGAGCGTGCAGTTAGCTATAAAGCGATCGAACTCTTTGGCATAGGCATCTCGGATGGAGTTGTAGTCATAGGATTCAAATCCTTGGGCGAACCATCTGAGGATGATCTGTATGTAGAGGGCTGAAACTCTGCATGCATGTTTTAGCATCAACACCAGCTCTTCGCTGTCCTCGTAGCCACCATAGTCCGCAGGAGGTCCCAAGGGGAAAGTGCCATGCGCGACATGATTTCGAAGGTTGCGCACTAGCTGCAGCGCATAGGTCAATCGGCTTTCGGCTCCCAAGTCGAGCCCGTGAACGGCAGCATTGTGCTCGGCTTTGTATCGAGCGAAGAGCTCGATGAAATTGCCGCAGTGATGTTGGAAGTCCTTTGGCGCAGCTGATACCCCTTTGCTATCAAAGAGATCATCCAGAAGTGCGACTGTCCGCAGGCTGCTCGCCCTTTTGAGCTGTCTTTTGGCTACGCCCTTGCGGACTGACAAGGGGCCATACAAGTGATCAATGAAGCGATAGGCCTCTTCCAAGCCATTGCAGACGAACATGAAGCGCGTGAGCCCGGTGGCATGAGTCGTGTAATGCTTCGCGTGGGCATCGATGTTGTCGCCCACGGTTTCGCAGTAAAGGCCGGCGTCCGGTGATTCGAACTTCCAAGTGTCGACTTCGACTTTCTCGAGCTGAGCGGCTAGCCTGAGCCAGTCTCCGATCGTCTCCGTTTTGATCGTTGCTGTTCCATGCTCGCTCACGTAAGACGACGTATTTCCAAGGTAGTCAGCAGCCAAGCCCACTTCGATCAAGTGTTCAGCAAGCCCCCTAGTCTCTGCGCAAATTGGACAGGGTTGTTGGATGTTGGGTTTGGGATCGTCTGAGTTCATCTGGCCGTTTGCCATGGATTTACTTGTGACAGATGAGGCAGGAGCTATTGCCTTCGTCGTCTCCGTAAACGTCATCGATGTCCTCCGGGAAACTTTTTACTGGGCGGAGTGGGTTTATAGGGATATTTTTACGAAGGCGCGCACGGCGAACTTCATATTCGGCTTTTATCTCAATAATCCGAGCGGGCTTTTCTAGATCCCAAAGCGACTCTCCCTTAGACCAAGTGAAAGGAGAGCCATGCTCCAATGCATCTTTCTCAAGTTCCTTGGCTTTTTCGTAGTCCTCGGGGTGACGCTCTTTGAGGCGAACCCATTCGATCTTCTGTTGGAAGAAACAGAATGTGCAGCCACTGCGAGAGCGCCATTCGTAGTACTTTGGATAACCCAATCCCGAGGACTCGAGAATATCGACGACACTAGCTTTGTCGACGCCCGCCTCACGGAAGGGAAATTTCACAAGCATGTTTTCGGCTTTTGCTGAGTACCCCTCGCGGTACTCCTCATCAGCCCGGATCGCTACATAGGAGAAAACTTTATCTCCTGCTGCCAGCCATGGTTTGACCCACTGTTCGAACGGTGCCAGTTTGAGCTGACGCGTACACCAGCGAGTCTGTGCGCTGGGGAGGAAATGGTTGTATTCACGCAGCCAAAAGCGGAAGTCCCGACGGGGATTAAGTCGCTCTATGGGCTTGCCTAAATAGCCTTCGAGTCGTCCCAGGAACTCGTAGACCTCGGGAAGCTCCTCGCCGGTATCCGTAAAGAAGTAGTCGATATCCAGCTCGGGATGGTGATCACGCATCCACACTGCCAAAGCTGCACTATCTTTTCCTCCGGATAAACCCAGTACGTGTCGCTCAGTCATCCATCTGTTCCTCTTCGATAACCAGATTCATTCCGACTTTGGCCAAGATGGCAAGTAAGATGTCAGTATCAAGACCTTGATCCTCCAGCATTTTGGCTATTTCACTGGCCTTTTCTTCTACTGTTTTACGGTGACGTTCTGAAATAGAAAAGGATCTAGAAATCGTCGTTGTTTCCGCTCCTACGCCAATGACAACTGCGATTGCTTCACTTTGTGCTGGACGATCTTTGACAGCGACGAAGGCCTCAGCCTCGCGGAAACGTCTTGCGAATTGGACGAGTTCGAGCACCGCAGCGTCGATATGGCGGTCAACCCAGTCGCGTGGTGGTTTATCGGCGGCTAGGCTCAGAATACCTTCCAAGACGGAGCGGCTGCCATCGTAAGACGCCAGTCTTGTCGAGAATGCATCGAGCCTGAAGTTGCCTGAAACGCCTGCTACGGCCCGTGCTCTTTCACGGAGTGATTCCAAGTTGTCGAGAGGCGCATCGAGCGCTTTAAGCATCTTGGCTTCTACTTCGGATAGCATCATTGCATAAGCTGTTGCGATTTCTTTCAGGGGCGCGCGCAGAGCATTCACGTAGGCTTTGCCATCGGCTACCTCCAGCAGCGTTGGTAAGTCGACGAACAGAACTTTGTGCGGGTCGCTGGCCTTTAGCAGCATGTCACGAATTGCTTTGGCAGTTTCACCCAGCCGCTGTGTGCGCCGAGACCACTCTGGCAAATTAAAAATTAACGCCACAAGGCCACGCGCCGCCTCTAGAGGATCAGCAGCTCCTCCTATTTCCCCAACTTCCTCGAGGAGATGAGAGATGCCATCTAAAATTCGGCTCTTATCCTCATCAATCGCGATCCAGCGGAGCGTAAAGCGGGTCGGATCTTGGAGGCACTCGTCGATGTCAGCATCGCTGAGTCGAGAGATGAACATGCCTTCCTTGTATACGGCGATGTTGGCTTTGTGCACCAACAAGAATGCTGTCAGAAAAACTGGCAGTATGCCCCGCTTCATGCCGTACGGCGGCATGCTCCAATGGTCATAGATGGTGCTAACGCTTACGCGGGCGCTGGTATCGGCAAAGAGTTGCTGAGTGAACGCCCAGAACTCGGAAAAGCCTTTGGGTGAGGCCTCGCATGGCTCGCAGACGCGCCAAGCCTCTCCCTCTTTACGGTATAGATGTGATGCCACGAGCAGTGTTTCGAAAAGGCCGCGCTCGGCAGGGAAGCCTTCAATACCTAACCGCTCTTGGCCTTCGGCGTTGATCATTGCGTGTAACAGATCACGGCGGGCTTTAACGCTATTGCTCGACACACTATCGCGATTAACTAGCTCGCTCCACACTCGAGGACAATGCTCATAGAGGTCGTCGGCGAGGTCTGAAGCAATAGGTGATAGCTTTGCACCAGGCTCAATAACCTGGTCGTTACCATCATGCCATTTGCACAGTGAGGCAGCAGCTTGAAGTTGGTCCTCAAGGTCGGAGCGAGTAGCGGCCAAGCGGGCGAATACTTCGCGGCGGGCGACAGGGTCTCCTCCGAGCTCGTGGCGTTCCTTTACCTGCTCTAATGCAACCAATTCGGTCGATAGTTCCGCGATGCGGGCATGATTATCCGGGATGCCTACTAGCACCGGCCAAGGTTCTTCGTAAGCACAGGCCTGAGCTCGCTTTCGAGCCTCACGAAGAGGCATGTCTCGGCCGGGAAGCGCAAGGATGAACTGGCCGAACTCTCCCCGCTGGGGTTTGTAAGTACTTGCAATCTTTTCCGCTTGCTCGATGCTTCGCAGAGAAATTTCCATCCAGCGCATTGAGCCCGTTTCGTGGTAGTGCCGCTTGGCGACCACTGGGTGCATTCCCATAAGCTGGGATAATTTGGCGTAGTCAATGCCAGGAGATGACGCTACAGCTTGGGCAATAGCTGCATCGATATCGAAGTCGCTACCTTCGAAAACTGACCAAGCTCCGGTATAGCTCTTGAACAGAGCCACTTTGAGCGAGGCCAGTTTCTTCAGTGCGGCCTCGATCTCATCCTGTGGCACGCTGTGGAAAAGGGTCGACAAGACTGGTAAGTCGGCGGCAAGCCCTGAACCAGTGCGGAAGAGGTCGATGACGGCGATGTTTTTAATCAGAGACACCTGCAGCAAGTCACCAGATTTGGCCTCAGCGCGCTCCACAGCTTCTACAGCTTGGGACCAGCGGTGCCCATCTGCAGAAGCTAGGATGGCAGGCTCTAGGTTCGCACGCAGATATTCCCAATAGTCGCTAGGGCGATACCAGTTCGATTGGTTCAGCGGAGTCGATTGTAGGTAGGCGCGAAACCCATAAGGCTCGACTGAAGATAGGAAGCCAAAGGTGCTCCGCTCATTTTGACCGAACTGCCGCTTCGATATTGGACCCAACAATGCAGCCATGGTTGGATGCAGCGGCCAGCAGCGTTCTAAAGCAACAGCGAAATCATTGCCGACGGCTGGGCGACGTGACCTGACGGCATCGGCAATAGAATCAGAGGCCCCCCGTATCCACTCGGGTCGCCGCTTTGCATCAATTGCACGGCCGATAAGCTCGACAACCTCGTCGCTTGCCGCCACGAAAGGGAGGTCAAGGTAACGGCCTTGAACCTTGCCCCAGTCGTCACGAGTGTCGATACCAAGACGGTTGGCGTACTGTGCGAAAGATTGATGCAGCACTCCAATCACAACCAGTCTGCCTTCAGCGCGGGCAGATGCTTCTGCGAGCTCTTGGAAGAAGTAGACATCGTCGCCCACGCCTAAGGCCGAAGCTTCAAGGAACTTGCCCATCTCATCAATGAACACCAAGACACCATCGTTCGGGCGGTCTTTGGCTTCGGCGATCAGTTCATTGATGACGTGCTGTGCATTGGGTTTGTTGCGACCTTCAAAACCCTTGTCCTGAGCCTTGCGAAGGGCTAAGTCCAGTTCCTTGACGACACTACCGCGCCGGCCAACCACTGGGATTACGAGCCACCCGTCTTGAACTGGAAAAGCACTGTCAAAGTTTGGCTTCGAGTCCAAATTTAATGTAGATCGGGCTTTTGCGCGAAGGCTCTTATCAGTATGGAGGGCGCTCGCCAAAGCTACGGCCAGAGATGATTTTCCGCCGCCGAAGGGGCCTGTCCAAGTGAAGCTGCGCTGATTGGTTGCGGCAAGCTGCCTACTCATGCCCTCTACCACAGTCGCTGCGGTCGAATGGAAGATATACCCGTCGAGTGCGTCGGATCGGCCAATGTCCGCATCAATACGGATTGATCTTTGGTACTGGTGAGAAATCTGGACGATGTCGGCGAGCACTGCCTCTCTTACCTCAGTCATATGCGCGCCTAACCATGTCTTGTCGATCGTCATCAGAGAGGTTTTTTTTGTGGACTTGGCGAAGGCCAGCGGAGTCGGACCACGCTAACTTGCCTCCGGTCAGATCGGCCAAAGAGATCAAGCGCTGGGCTATCGACTCTTCGTCGAGCTTAAAGACTCGACCTGGAGAGCCTTCTGCATATGCGATGGTCTCGAAAGCTAGCGAACTTTGGCTGTCTGCAGTTCTGCGCCAAAAATCCATGAGGGCATAAGTGAAGACACCATCATGAAGTGCAGCCTTGGGGCCGCGTCGGAATGCATATTGCCCCTTGTGTACTTCTTGCAGCAGCCCCAATTCCCCGAGTAAAGGCTCGGCAAAATCCTCTGGAGAACCGGTTGCTGCCCGTGGCGCGTAGCTACGTAGACAGGTCTCCAAGTCACGCGAAATAGTTGCTGAAGAAAGGCGGTGCTTGGGATCTAGGCTTCGGGCATACAGGGCCAAAGGCTCTTCGAGTTCTTGGCGTGTAAAGGTTGGAGCTGTCACGTGATTGAAGAGCCAATACCATGTGGTCGAGCGGTGGTGCCGCCCGGCGAGGCGCCAATGTACGAGCCATGCTGTAGACGGGTTCTCCGCATAGGGGTCGAGACCTCCATTTCGCAGTATCTCCATTGCCAGGCTTTTTACGCGGAACGCATCGCCTTCTTCGGCCATGATCCCGCATGACAATGCCCAATGCCGAATCGATGAAACCATGTTTTTACCAACACCGAAGGCTGCGATTGCAGACTCATCGGTGAAGGTTGATTTGGTAATCAGTCCGTCATTGCTCGCTTGATCGAACGCTTTCTTAAGCCACATTTGGCGAAGAGGAAACGTTTCATGTCCGGAGAGGTGCACGGATGCTATTCGGTTAGGTTTGGTGTTTGTATTCTTCATGATTTCAAGCTTACCGCGAACTGGTGGATTACTCCAGTTCGAGACTCTACGAGTTTTAGCTGTATGTGTATACAGTTATTTGGCGTTCATCCGCAACCGATCCTGAGCTCTCGGTGAGGTTCCGGATCGGCTGAACGCGTCGCCCCCCTTTGGAGGAGTTGCTAAGGCAAGGGTTTGTCGTCTCATGATCTGAAGTTAGGCCTGGAGTTTTGAGATTGTGTGCTTGGATGACCAAAAAAGAACGCGTTTAATGAGTGAGCAGCCTTGAGGCTGCCCGCTCATTGACTGATAGCTCAACGGCTTCGTTTCTGTTTGAGGTGCTGCAAGGTGATGAAAATAAAGGACGCAAGCAATATCGCCACTAGCACAACAGGCACGCGTAGCAGCATCAGCAGCATAAGCATCACCGCTAGGCAACCAGCCAGGACTCCGACAAAGGCGAACACAGCAGCGAGAAGCTTGAGTACCTCTAACAGCAAAGGTTTCATAAGTGCCCCCGCACGGCCATCGGCACGCAATCCTCGTTCCCGATCACGATGTGGTCGCGTGTCCTGACATCTACCAGGTAGGTGCCGGTGGCTTCTCCGGCTTTTAGCTTATGCAGTTTCATCTATTGCTCCTTGGGCCGGTTTAGGTAGTAACGGATTGCGCCTGGCATTGGGTTGCAAGCTTTTCAGCTAGGTCTGGTTTGCTTGAATGCTGCGGTGGAGGTTTGGACGGGTGTTGATCGGCATTGGCTTCAACTGAAAAGAACTCTTCAATCACGGCGCTACTGTCTTCCTCGTTGTCCTCGAACGCACCGTTACCAAAGCAGCGTCGTGCTGCCTCATCCAGCGCAATCTGATTGAAGCCAGCAGTCTGCCGTTGTGCGTCCAGTTCGTTGGCAGTCAGCAGCGCCTCGGCCATATCCATGCCGGTGCGTACGGTGAGGTCGACGTAGAAGATTGGCGTGCCATGGCTCTGCCGAGTTGACTTGCCGCGCAGACGCAGCTCCAGCGGCAGGCAGGCTAGTCGGTTACCCGACATAGCCTGGAAGTAATGCAGGCGTGCGGCCAAGGTGCGGATGCTGTTAAAGCCGGTGGTGCGGAACACAAAGCTTCCGAGCGGATCGTCATCGCCGATCAGTACATTCAGCCGGCCGTAGGGTTTGCAGGCACCGCCTTTGGCCAGCGGGCAGGCATCAGGCGATGGGCAGGGCAACGATTGCATGCCGTCTCGGGTGACACGCTTGCAGGTCTCGCCATTGCCCACGCACAGCGGCCGCCCGGATTGCCGGTCGAACAGCGTGTAGTCGGCGCGAAAATTCAGTTCAGGTTCGTTGAACAGCAGACGTACCGGGATGCTGCGTAGCTTGTACTCCTGGCTTTTGCGCAGCTCATCGTTGAACGGGTGCAGCAGCCAGCCGTCCTTGCCTTGCACCTGTGAAGTGATGGTGAACTGGTCATCTTTCTCCGGCAGGCGTTTGCCGTTCTTCTCGATGACTTTGCCTATGGAAATTCGCCCGAGTACCGGCGGGGTGATAGCCAGACCTTTGAGCATGGTGGTTCTCCTACAAACGAGAAAAGGCCAGCCACGCAGCGTTAACTGTATGGGCTGGCGAAAGGGAGGAAATGGTTAGGCGTGATTGGATTAGCCGACCAGAAAGCGCCTGCTGCCTTCCTTGAGCTTGGTGTAGCGAACCCGCAGGTAGGGTTTGTCCTTCAGCATGCGTTCAACATCGAGCACGTTGCTGTCTTTGGATTTCTTCCAGCTGATAAAGCCGTGGCTGAACTCCGCGCGGGTGGCATCTCCCATGGCCTGTTGCAGCAACTGCTTTAGCTGGGCTTCGCGCGTTTCCTTTTCGCTGATGGATTGGCGCACAGCTTTGAGCTCTAGGTAGGCCGCTACCAAACCAGCGCGGCCACTGAAATCAGCGGTCTGGCCGTTGTCCTTCGGATAGAGCGCACGCAGTGCCATTTCAGCCGAGGCTGAACCATCAGCAGGCGGTGGTGTGTCTGTCTCGACGTAGTGCCAGAACTTACGCTCCAGCTCGATCAGGCGGGCAATCATCAGCTCGTCCCGTTCGATGCGGTGGATCTCTAGGGTCTGGCCGCCCAGCAATACAGCGACATCCGCAGCTTGCTTGCCGGTGACTGCAAGCTGGTGCATTACCTGCAGTTGCACATACTCGGGCACGCCTTCTTTCCAGAGGCGTGCGCCGTTTATGCCGGCTGTCTTGCATTCGAGGATCTGCACATCGTCAGCACCGATTACCTCTCGGTCGATGTTGGCCAGCATCCAGGACAACTCAGGGTTTGGATGCTGCAGTACGGCGTTGATGCGCCGTACGCGTTTGCTGGTGCGCTTGCTGTAATGCCAAGCCACGATCGGCTCCAGCACATTGCCCCAGTACATCGGGCTTTCCTCATCGTGCGGATCGGCCTTAGGCAAGGTGGTGTCGCGACCTGTTTTCTCCAGCCACAGCTCTAGCTGCGACTTGTAGGGATTTAGGCCTACTGCAGCGCCAGCATCCGAGCTGCCGATGCCCTGTTTACGCACCATCAGCCAATCTTCACGAGGCAGTTCCTTGGTACTGATTAAACGCAGCGCCGGGCGCGGCTTGCTGGCGCGGCTCAACGAAGTAGCTTTCATAGCGTTCACCTTGTGGAAATAGAAACGCCCGATCAGCAACCAGGCTGATCGGGCGTTATGGAGTGGAGGAGGTAAGCGGTTAGGTCACCAGTTGCAAAGCGGTGTCCAGGGCGCGTTGCTTGATCTGCGCACCTTGGCCGAACCAGGCCGAGTCCATGCGGTATTCGTTGCTGCGGGCGCGGCGCTCGTGATCGACAAACTCGGTCACTGCATTGAGCAGGCCCCATGCAGTGCCACGTGCCGAGTCGAGCTGACTGCCCCGACCACGACCCTCGTACAGTTCCTGAACCTTGCGCAGAGCGCGTTCGTTGGGCAGTACCTCCGGCAGTGCGCCGGTTGGACTCGTCTCACACAACACGGACATGAAGAACCCCAACGCCTCATGCCACTGCACCTTACGCTCAGACAAGGCCCGCATGCGGTACATAAACTCATCCCACTGCGAGACGGCGATGCCGAGCTGCTTCTTCACTGCTTTCGGATCGAAGCGGGTGTTGTGCGGCACCTTGATCGCGCGGCTGTTGCCGTCCAGGGCGATAGTCAGGGTGTTGTTGCACACCACTCGCACGGTGGTTGGTGTTGCTGTGGTGGCCAGGGTGCCGTCGCAGGATGTAGCCAGTAGCAAGTAGCCGTTGACCTGATCGTTACCCTTGAGCGCTGCGCCTTGCCCGGTACGCGCCAGCGCCCAGAATTTTCGACCACCCTTGAGCACGCCGGCGGTTTCCAGCTCATAGCCGGAAACCTCGGTAAGGTCACGATAAAACTCCAACACTTCCCGAGGCTGCACGGTGTGATAGCGCTGGGAGACCACCGACAGCGGTGCCTTGGTGTCCGAACGGAAGAGTACCTTCTGCTCGGAGAAGGAATGGATCGCGCCCAGGTGGCCGACGGTCTCTGATTTGAAAAGTACGGGGCTTTCCTGGATCGCCCAGTCCATGCCGGCTTCGCGTTGCCAGACTTCGATGGGTTGTTTCTGGGTGAGTTGATTACCTAGGCCATGCCACGGTGCAGCGCCAGCGTAGGCCATAGTTTCGACGAGATGGGCCATGGTTGAGATTCCTTTGGGTGCAGGCCGGCATAAAGCGCCGCGCCCAGCGCAGCACCGTCCGGACGATATGGATAGAAAAGGTGTGGTCCTGCCAGATCAGGCCGGAAGGTTAAAGCGGTGACCGCAGAGCAAGCAGACGTTGTGGGCTAGGACGTGGCGATCAAGCGACTCACCCAGTTGGGCGCCGAGAGCGCAGCCGCCGACACCGCCGGCCAGTCCGCCGAGGATGGCACCTGACACTGAGCCGAGAGTTATGCCGACGGGCCCGGCAATAGCGCCGATTAGCGCACCAGCCTGACCACCTGCTAGAGCTGCGCTGACGCCACGCGCGGCACCACCTACTGTGCCGATGGCCGCGCCGACTTTCATAGCGTGATGGAAAGAAGCAACTTTTGGGGAGTGACAGCGAGGACACTGCAATGACATGGGATGAACCCTCCTGGTAGTGGTGTCATTGCTGTTATGTAGAGTTGAGATTTTTTTGAATCGAATCAATACGCCTTTGGGCGCGTGTTTTGGTCGCTATGGCAGCGAACGCATCCAGCCGCCTGTATTGGACCGCAATTATGATGAGTTGTGTCTGCTAAGCGAGGCGACACACATTGTCGTACCTACCAGTCAAGCTAGCGCCATTCGACAGCCGTAGGACATCGCTATGCCAATTTCCCCGCGCCCGTTCACCCTTGTCTGTGCTCACTGTTCTTGGAGAAAAACGGTTCTGCCTCACAACGATTTGGCATCGCTCGGCCCAGCTGCGTTCATCCTTTGTCCTGAGTGTCATACCCCTTCGTTGGAGGGGCTGGAGGCCAATCGACATGAGATCCTCAGAACCCGCCTGGAACAATTCCTAAGCCTCAACGATTGACGTTTAAAGTCGCGACACCTTTTGTCGCTCTGCCCCGGTAAATGGTCAAAAAGACCTAGGAGGTTACGATTATGAAAAACCTGTTTGCCGTCATAGGACTTTGTGTGGTGCTAAAGAAAAGCTATGAACTGTATCGCGAGTACAGCGAACTGAAGCGCGAAAGGAACGCGCGCCAGTCTTCTCCCTCCTGAATTAAGGGTAGAACCTCAAGTTCCGCACACCACTGCCGAAAGGCTTATGCCTTATGTCGATTACAATTGATGGCAAAACGCTACTTTAATCAGTAGCATCGACGCCAAATTGACGGCAGCCTCCTGCTTATCAGTTGACCCGCAGAACAAGGTAGTCATCATGTCCCAAGCGAAGGATACGCTGCTCAGGCTATTCGCATTACTGCGCCTGATCCCCACAGAACCGCAGCGAATTGCAGCTCCGACCCTGCTTGAAAAGCTTCGCGATAGAGGGTTTTCCGTAACACTTCGCTCGGTTCAGCGTGATTTGAACCGGTTGTCGACGCCTTTTTCGTTGCAATGCGACGAGAGCGAGATCCCGTTTCGTTGGAGCTTCACGCGGGATGCGCCGCTCAGATTGGAGGATATGGATGCCTCCACCGCACTGGCCTTGTATCTGTCGGAGAGCCATCTGACTACTTTGTTGCCGCAGACTGTTCTGGACCAGCTCGGTCCACAATTTCGACGCGCACGTAACTTCCTGGGTGATCTGGGCCACAACGGATTGGCCGATTGGGCGCGACGAGTTCGGGCGATTCCCAATGGGAGAACCTTGCTGCCTGCTGCGATCGATCCCGACGTCTGGGGGCAAGTGTCTACCGTTTTGCTGGAGCGCCGGCAACTGCAAGTGACTTATCAGAGTCGGAGCAAGGGCGAACTCAAACAGTTTCGCCTTCATCCGGCAGGCCTGGTATCGCGGCATGCCATCAGCTACTTGCTGGCTTCCGTAGATGGCTACGGCGACTTGCGCCAGTTTGCCCTGCACCGTATTCAGCATGTTCGTGTACTCGATGAGCCGTCCGTTTTGCATGCGGCCTTTGATGTGGACGATTACATCGCGACCGGCATATTCAGCCATCGTCAAACCGGCATAGAGGTAGAGCTGATCGCGGATGTTCATCCGCAGATTGCTTTCCTGCTTGGAGAGACTCCGCTGAGTCATGAGCAGACCTTGAGCGATATCCCCTCGCATACCTGGAAGCGTTTACGCGCCCAGGTGCCGCTGGATCGTGAAACGCTGTGGTGGATCTTTGGCCTGAACGACAACATCCGCGTGCATGGGCCACAGGTGTGGGTCGATGAGATAGGGGCCAGGTTGCACGGTATGCAAAACCTCTACACATCAGTTGACCACGCGACATGAACTGTCGCATGGCCATGGAAGACTGCGGCCGTTTGATTGCCAATGGATTAACGCTTGTCAGGTGCTCAAGGCGCCGGGCGAAAGGGACAGAAACTGATGACGCGCTCAACCGTTACGCCCCTCAAATCCCGAAAAGTCGGAAGCTCGGTGTCTGCTGGCAACGCCACCTTCGATGTATTGGTGTTGGCCACAATGAGCGCAGGCAAAACGTCGTTTATCAACGCATTGATTGGCCAGGAACTGCTGCATACCGCCAATGAGGCCACCACTGCCTGTGTGACCCGTATAGAGCATCGTCAGGGCGCGCGGCGATTCAGTGGTGCCTGCTATTGCTACAACGACACCGAATTGGCCTCCCAGCCTTCGCCGTCAGTAGCGCTGCTGCAGGACTGGAACGCCAATGTCGAGGTCAAGCGCATCAGCCTGGCGGGAACCTTCAACGTGGTGCCGCGCCCGGCACCCGGTTTGGTGCTTCACGACACGCCAGGGCCAAATAACAGCCAGGATGAAAACCATGCCCGGTTGACGCTGGAGGCAATCCGCAACGTGTCGTTTAAGGCGCTTTGCTACGTGCTCAACGCTAGTCAACTGGGGACTCGTGACGATCGGTTGCTACTCGAACAGTTGCGCGAAGAACTCGCCGCCAAGCCTGCCCAGCCTATCTATTTCATCCTCAACAAAGTGGATTTGCTCGATCCGGAGAAGGGCGAAAGCATTGAGGGCTATGTGCACAACGCTCAGCGTTATTTGCGCGATATCGGTTTTGAACAGCCGATCATCATTCCGACAATGGCCAGTGCAGCGCTGTACGCGCGCAAGGCCCTGAGTGCCGAAACACTCACGCGTGCGCAGCGCTCTAAGTTGCGCCAAGTGCTCGATGACCTGGATGTCAACAAGTGCGCATTGCTCAATGCCACAGTCGCACCAGACCTGATCAAGCGTCGCGTCGGCAAGGCGCTCTATAACCTCGAACGCAAACTGCAGGCCAAGGAATTCGATACCCGAGCCTACGATAAAAACCGATTGCAGCAACTGGTCACCATCAGTGGGCTTAAAACCGTTGAAGCCCTTATCCATCATCAGCGCCGATTAGATGAGCAACCATGAATACTATTGAAATTATCCATAACCCTTTCATCGTCGAGACTCAGTTCCTGATCAGTGGCCAACCGCCGGCCGAAGGCTGCAAGCTGTCGAGCTATAAAGAATCGCGGCTGCAAGTGTGGATTGAGAAGCTGTTTGATGAGTTGAGCCAGTTGTTCAATGGTGACAATAACTTTGAGGTCACTTTCAGAGGCGTCGAGTCGGATTATCTGGACGTGGTTGACGCCGCAAAAGTGGCGATGGGCAAAGGCATGCAGGTCACCCTGCAGTTTATCGAAGCGGACCCGGCCGAAGAGCGCCTGACCCGTATTCGTGAGCTGATGGAGGAGGCCAAGCTCCATCCTGAATTTGAGCATTTCATTCGCGAGAATGCCGATGTCAGCCAGTCCTTTGAAGAAGCGTTCAATAAGGATTTTGACGTGTATGTGGTGGCGACTATGTCCTCGGGCAAGTCGACGCTGATCAACGCCATGCTTGGCCAGGACCTGTTACCGGCGGCCAACGAAGCCACTACCGCAACCATTGCGCGGATCACCGACAATGCATTAATGGGTCAACGCTTCGCAGCCCAGCGCGTGACGAATGATCACCGCGTTGCGGAAAACAGCGACAACGTAAGCCTGGAAGTGCTCCAGGCATGGAACAACCTGCCCGATACGATGCGCATCGATATCGAAGGCAAAATTCACGCGATTCAAGACCGTGACAGCGTACGCCTGGTATTGACCGACACGCCGGGCCCGAACAACAGCCAGGATGCAAAGCATCAGCTCAAAACGATGAGTTTCATTCAGGACTCTCAGCGCAACCCGCTGATTCTGTATGTGCTCAATGCCAGCCAATTGGGCACCAACGACGACAAAAACCTATTGGGGCTGGTCGCCGAAACCATGCGCAAGGGCGGAAAGCAGAGCAAGGATCGGTTCATTTTTGTCATCAACAAGATGGATGTGTTCGACCCTGAGAAAGGCGAGGACCTGCCATCCGTGCTGGCCCGCGTCAAAAACTACCTGGTTGAAAACGGTATTTTCAACCCGCTGATCTACCCGGTATCGGCCAACCTGACGCGGCTGCTGCGCAAGCCTCAGCACTTGCACTCACGCAAGGAACGCGGTGAGTTGAACTCCATGATGGACATGTTTGGCGAAGAGCCGAGCATGAACCTGCTGCAATACATGCCGATTACCGAGCGGGTCAAACGTAGCCTGCAAGAAAAGAAACTTCCCGAGATCGTGCTGAGCAGCGGATTGCCGGCGGTGGAGGCGATGATTGACGAGTACATCGACAAGTACAATTTTCCACATCGGGTCAAGCGCGCCTATGACGCGATGATCAAGGCCATTGCAGTCGGACTTAACGAAACCCAACTGATCGAGCAACTGGATCAGGACGAAAAGACGCTGGCGCATATCAATGAAGAGATCCTGGCGCTGGAGCTTCGGCAGGAGCAGGGGTTCGATACGCAGGCCTACAAGGACAAAATAGCGCGTGAAGGCAAGGTGTTGCCACGGGCCACCGAAGATGAACTCGCGACCTTGGAAAATGCTTCGGGTAAGTATCTCCGGTCGGTCAGTGAGCGGTTTATCGGGGAGGTTGAGCCGCGGATCGCTGAAATGCGGGTCAAGGAGGTTGAAGAGGAACTCCAGTTCCAGTACCGGAAACTCATCAATGCCTACGAGGCCGTATTTATCACGAGCCAACAAGTCATCCGTGATGATCTCCAGGCGGAGTATCAGCGTTATATCGTGGATCTGTTCAAGGACTGCCAGCATTTGAAGTTGCCGATTTTGGACAGCCTTCAAAAAGCCGCGGGTGATATCTCCTTCAATCTCACCATCAAGAGTGATGAGGTGCAAACCAAGCGGGTTGTGATTGACCGTTACGAAGTCAGCGACAGCAGTTGGTACAACCCTTTTTCATGGGGCTCTACCCGTACGGTTTACAAATATGGCGAAGAGAAGTCGGTTGACCTGGCCAAGCTCTGGAATCCCCGCAGCACCCGTATAAATACTGAGTTTGCTCGACTGGTCGTGGCCGCTCGCACAGAAATCGACAATGGCAAGACCGTCCTGATTGATCAGTTCATTGCCTTCATGGGGCGTGAGTTCGAAACCAAGTTCAATGAATTGATCGACTCGCTCAAAGAAAAAATGACCGATCGCGACGTTCGTAAACAAGCCCTTGAAGAGGCTCGTGAGTTGCAAGCGTGGATCAACCAATTCAAAGAAAAACTCGACGAAACCCTAGCGGTTTGACCTCGGAGCTTCTATGACGACTAACACCGCAATGATTGGAAAAGTCCGTGAGCAGTTCTTGGCGGCGCTCGATGACACACAGGTCGGCACTGAACTGTTGCAACAGATGGTGGATGCAGCGCGACAGCGCCCAGGAGTGATGGACGCTCACGAGGTGGATCGCATCACTCGCGCTATCGATGTGGATCCGGTGAGTTGGAACCCGGACTATTTCAGCCGGCAAAAGTTTTTCGCCGCCCGCAATTTCTCCGCGGAGCGGCTGGAACATTTAATTCAGGTTCGCGATGTGTTTCGTCAAAGAAACGAAAAGGGGTTCACACCCACAGATTCCGTTTCACCAGCGAGAAAAACACCGATGAACAATGCCTCCCTTGACTACCAGCCTTCCAGCAACCTCAAGCAGTTTGTCGACGAAGGCGACTTGCTGACGATCCGAACGGCGTTGCATCTGGAACTCAATGATCGTCGTCTGGATGGCGCCGATTTGCATGCTGCACTTGTGTGGATCAAAGGCAAAGTCCCCGGAATTTTCGAGACCTACGCAGAGGGGGCTTTTGCGCGCGAACCTGTTGCAGATCAGAAACAATGGACCGAGGATTACTACGACCTCCAGGTTACATACCTGAAAACTAACTTTTCAGAACAGCGATTTGTGCATTTGATCGAAGTTCGCGATCTGTTGCGCAATAGTGCTGTCGAGGGCTTTGCTTCGACTAAGGCGGCAGCGCCAAAACAAACTACCGGTGCATATTCCGCTCCTGCGGTGGCTCAAGCATCACCTCGCAGCTCCCGCCAGGCTATTCCCGACACCGCACCGGATCGCAACCCCGCCTTCAGGACCGCACTGCTAATTGGCGGTGCGATTGCCGCGGTGGTCGTGTTCCTTGTGGCATTGGTTCGGTGAGCGTATGACAACTTCTATACTGACCCGAACCGCACTGCAGGACATACGTGAAAACGCTGGCCTGACCCTTGAGGCAGGGCGCGCACTGATCAATCGCAGTTACCTGTCGGAACTGGAACGTTATCCGGTCCATGCCTTCGCGGAGAAGGGGCTGCGGTTCAATGCGGCCAGTGATGCGCGGATTTTCCGCGTCGAGCGCATCGTCCAAGACAACAAACAATCCGTGCTTGAAAGCACGACGGCCGCTTACACCGCACTGGGTGCTGCGGGTTACTCGGTTTTCTTGATATTGCGTTCTAACGGTATTGAAACCGACCTATATATCGGTACCCGGGGGGAGCCCGGCAAAACTCTCGGGCACAGTTCCGGCGAGTTGCTGCGGGAGACTTTCAAGGGACACTTCTCGGGCAGCTCATTAGTGCCGCTGCAGCAACAAGAGGCTGACGTCTTGCTGGGGGCGGTCCAGGCCGAAAAGGCTAACCCTTCGGCGAGTATCACGGCGGTCACAGGTGTTCCTGCGTTGTCGACGGAGAACCGCGAGCACTTCATGCAAGGGCTCGAGCGCTTTATCGATGCGGCTGAGCGCCGTGTGTATCATGCGATAATCCTTGCTGAGCCGGTTTCGTCACAAAACCTTGACCTAATTCGTGCCGGTTATGAGCAAGTGGCCACACACCTTTCGCCCTTGCTCAAGCAACAATTATCGTTCGGCGAGCAGGACAGCGATTCCGTTGGGCTGAGCATCAGCCAGGGCTTAAGTGACTCCCTTGGGCACAGCCTTGGGCTGACCGAGACCAAGGGTACTTCGACAACGCTGGGTACATCTACCACTGACACCACCGGTACCAGCGAATCGTTTAGTGCGCAGACCCTGACCTCGAAAACGGTCGCTATCGGTGCCAATGTGCTCGGTATGGTGGGTGGTGCGACATTGGGGCCATTCGGCGCGATGCTCGGTAGTCAGATCGGCTCGGCCGCTGCAGCGCTGCTCAACGAACAACGCACCACCGGCACCAGTCAGTCGACGTCCACAGGTCGCAATGAAAGCCACGGCACGTCCTTCAGTGAGGCCGCGTCGAAGACCACCTCGACCACACACACCACCAGCACCACCGACACTCATTCGTTGAACAAAACCCTGGGCTCTAATCGGCAGATTTCGATTGAGACCGTGGACAAGACCATCGAGCAGTTGCTCAGCAAAATCGATCACCACCTCGAGCGTATCGACGAAGCCAAGACATACGGCGGCTGGAACTCGGCGGCGTATTTCATCGGTGACAGCACTGCGTCGTCCGAATCGTTGGCGAGTATCTTTCTTGGGCTGGTACGCGGCAGCAAGTCCAGCCATGAAGACTTCGCCCTGACCACCTGGAAATCTGCCAACAAGTCCGCTGTGCTGGACTGGCTCACCGCGTTCAGCCATCCGCAATTGAAGCCGGGGTTTTCGAAAAAGATCCCGATCAGTTACCTCACGCCCGCCACGCTGGTGTCTGGTAAGGAAATGGCGATCCAATTGAGCCTGCCCCGACGCTCCACCTCCACGGTGGCCGTGCTGGAAACCCAGGCGTTCGGCCGCAAGGTGCAGCGCCTGGATGGTCACAGCAGTGAGCCAGGCAAGGGCAAGACACTGACCTTGGGCAACATCCGCCACTTGTGGGAAAACCTGCCGCAAAAGATCGAGTTGAGCCTCGATCAATTGGCCAGCCATGTGTTTGTCAGTGGTTCGACCGGTGCCGGTAAAAGCAACACGCTGTATGAAATGCTCAGCCAAATTAGCGCCGCCGGCGTGCCATTCCTGGTGATTGAGCCGGCCAAGGGCGAGTACAAACACGTCTTTGGTCATCGCGATGACGTCAATGTATTCGGCACGCATCCGGCCCACTTTGAATTGTTGCGCATCAACCCGTTCCGCTTCCCGTTGGCCATTCATGTGCTGGAGCACGTTGATCGGCTCGTGGAAATCTTCAACGTCTGCTGGCCGATGTATGCCGCAATGCCTGCCGTACTCAAAGAGGCAATCCTGCAGGCGTATCAGCAATGTGGTTGGGACTTGGACGCGTCGATCAACCGTTACAGCGATGCATTGTTTCCGACGTTCAGTGACCTGCTCAGTACCCTGCAAAGCGTGATCGAGGCCTCCGCGTACTCCCAGGAGCTCAAAGGTAACTACATCGGTTCGCTGTCCACGCGGATCAAATCCCTGACCAATGGCTTGAATGGGCAGATTTTTACCGCTAACGAAATCGACAGCGCAGTGCTGTTTGATCAGAGCGCAATCGTGGACCTGAGCCGCGTCGGCTCGTCCGAGACCAAGGCCCTGATCATGGGGATCCTGGTGATGCGCCTGAGTGAGCACCGAATGGCCTGTGGTGGCATGAACCAGCCGCTGCGCCACGTCACAGTCCTTGAGGAAGCGCACAACATCCTCAAGCGCAGCCCGTCCGAAGGCGGTGCTGAAGGGGCAAATGTGGTCGGCAAGTCAGTGGAGATGCTGACCAATGCCATCGCCGAAATGCGCACCTATGGTGAAGGTTTCATCATTGCCGACCAGTCGCCCCATGCGGTGGATATCGCCGCGATTCGCAACACCAACACCAAAATAATCATGCGCCTGCCGGATGAAATGGACCGTCGTTTAATCGGCAAGTCGGTGGCGTTGCGTGATGACCAGCTTGAAGAAATCGCCAAGTTACCCAAAGGCGTCGCCATCGTTTATCAAAATGACTGGCTGGAGCCGGTGCTGTGTCAGGTGAAGAAATTCGCCGGGTATGAAACCCCTTATGTGTATACCGCCAATGACAAGCGCGCCGTGCGTAGCCAGGATTTCAACCTGCAGGTACTCAACCTTCTGCTGAGCAACCGTATCCGCACGCCAGTCGCCTTGGATTTAGCGTTGCTGGAAAATGGCTTGTGGGAATTGCCGTTGCTGGCTCGCAGCAAAATTGCGCTGTTCGAGGCGCTCAATGCCCACAAAGAAGAGAAGCCGTCGGCGCTGTGCAAGCCCGAGGCATTTGCCTACGCCGCACAATTGGTGGTCGATGTGCTCGGTTGCCGGCAGCAGGTTCAGCAGATCATTCAAACGGCGACCGATTACGGGCAACTCAGCAATCAACTGGACCAGCTGCTCCACGAGCGAGCGACAGACTTGAGCACTGAGCTGGCCCTGGCGACCCAGCAATGCTTGATGAAGGATTACAGCCTCCAGCACGAGAGCCATATCGATATTTATTCTGCATGGCGTGCGCGCCTCGAAACAGGGAGCGTTCTGTGAACTTTGAAAATTTCTTTGCTGGAAAAACCGAGGTTCCGTCCAACCTGGCGTTACTGGCGCGCGAAATGCCGGACCGCTGCCTGATCGTTGTCGAGCTTGATCGACCTATCGTGCTCACCCAGGAAACCCGCCTGGAGCTACCGCAAATGTCGCCGGAAACCCGTGAGCGGCTTAAACTGCTGGGCGTTCCAAAAGAGGTTCTGGATGCTATCGGTAGTGAAGCCGAAGCGAAAATCTATGAAGGCGCGAATCTGGAACCGGCCGAGGTCAATGGCAAGGATGCACTGATTCGTACCGACATCGATTACGATCAAAAAGATTATATGGGTACCACCAACCTGGACCGGATGAAGTCGGGAAGGGCTCCGCTGGATGCCAACGGAAAGCCGATCGAGTTACATCACATCGGCCAGAAACAGGACTCGCCATTGGCAGAATTGACCAGCGCTGAGCACCGTGGCAACGGAAACGATAACGTGCTGCACAACAAACAGAAGGAGTCCGAGATCAATCGCGAGGACTTCGATAAAGAGCGAAAAGACTACTGGAAGGCGCGAGCCGAACAGATTGAGAATCAGCGCTGAGGGCGAATCTTATGAAAAAACTTGAACAACTCGTTGATCTCCATCAGGCCAACACCCGGCCAGTAGATACCGCCAGCATCCAGAATCTTGAGGAGAAACTGGGATTCGCACTGTCTGACGAATACAAGCGCTACCTGTCGGCTTTTGGAGTCATTGTCTTTGACGCCTACGAAACTTATGGCCTAGGCGTGCCTGACGACTATTACCTGAATGTCTTTGCCGCATTCTCGGACCTGGGCCGTGACCCGACCTACCCGAAAAATACTGTGCCACTGCTGGAGATTGGTGATGGTCAATACTACCTGTACGACAACCAGGCACGAAAACTTCTGGTTTGGGCTACACCGAATGGCGGCATTGTGCGTGTCTTGGAAGACGGGCTGGAAGCCTTTTTGATCAAGCATGTCTTCGCAGGCTAGTTGAACGCAGTTTGCAGACATAGACGTTACTCTTTTTCGTACGGCTATGTGCTGCAAGTTCTATTCGATGAACAGTGTCTTTAGATGGCTGTATCGCTTGAGTCGGCTGCTTGGCACCCTGAGAGGTGGGGGAGCAAGCCCGATGCACAATCCAGGCAGACGACGGTCATGGTCTGGTGATTACTTATCACCTGTCGAAGCTACTTCGTTAGCGTATTGAGACGACCTTCGTGTCTCGGTTGCTCTGGATGGCCGAGATCGAAAGATTGCCGGTAGCTGCTTCTTGGATGTGTTCGCTCCACCACTTCATCATTGGACGCCTGCGCTCGATGTAGTCCGCTCGGTTATAGGCGCTGCGGACCTCGTCTTTATCGACGTGTGCAAGCGCTACCTCAATCAACTCAGGATCCCAGCCGTGTTCGTTGAGAGTAGTGCTGGCCATTGATCGCATGCCATGGCTCACCAACCGACCTTCGAAGCCCATGCGCTTTAGCGCCATGTTGGCGGTCTGGCTGTTGCAATGGGTCCGAGGGTCCCGGTCTGCAGGAAATACATACTCTCGGTGTCCGCTGTAGGGTTTGATTGCCTCCAGCAGTCCCAATGCTTGATCTGTGAGCGGCACGATATGTACGCGGCGTTTCTTCATGCGCTCAGCAGGAATCGTCCAGATCTTCTTCTCGAAGTCGATGTCGACCCAGCGCGTGGTTGCAGCCTCCGCTGGGCGAGTCATGGTATTGAGCTGCCATTCAATCAGACAGCGCGTAGTTCTTTTTATGCTGGCATTAGCAATTGCCACCATGAGCTCTTTCAGCTCATCTGGAGCAAGTGCCGCCATGTTTTTCTTTTTCGGCTTCTTGAAGACGGAGCGAATCCCGCTGAGTGGGTTCGCGTGTATCAGTCCTGAGTTGACCCCGTAAGTCATGATCTCATTGAGTCGCTGTGACAGCCGTTTAACGGTTTCAAGGCTACCTTTGGTTTCGAGTGGTCGAAGAAGGTTGATGACTTGTGGTGCGCTGATTGCTGAAATCTGTGTGGTGGCCAAGTCTGGAAAAACGTGCAGCGTCAACGAACGCCAGATGTCCTCGGCATAAGCTGGTGTCACCGCATCCTTCTTCAGTTCATACCAGGACGTCGCGACATTCTGGAATGTGTGCTCGGTTTCAGCTTGCTTTGCTTGCAGCACTGCATCCCGTTGTTCTTTGGGATCGAGGCCTTGGGCAAGTATTTCCCGAGCTGCAATGGAGCCTTTTCGTGCCAGCGCTAGCGAGACTTCAGGGAAGGTACCGAGGCCCATGTTGATTCGCTTCTTCGTCACGGGGTGTCGATAGTTGAAGTTCCATAGCTTTGAGCCATTACTTCTCACTCGCATTTGAAGTCCGCCGCCGTCGAACAGGACGTAGTCCTTTTCAGCAGGCTTGGCAGATTTGATTTTGAGCTCAGAGAGGCGAACCGCTTGTGCGCACATTGGCATTCCAGGGTGGGGTTGGCATTCCAAAAATTAGCACTGTTGGGCTTGGAATGCCAATTGGAATGCCATAAAGGGTAGCTGCTCTTGGACGTTCGTGGACGCTGATGGCGCTGAAACCCGCGTATTCACTGGATTCCAGGCACAAAAAAAGACGTCCGTGGACGTCTTTAGATGTTGAAGTGGTGGAGCCGGGGGGATTTGAACCCCCGTCCGCCAGTACTCCGCTGTCGGTACTACATGCGTAGCCGTTTCTATTAAGTTAACCCGCAGCGACCCGAAGGGCAGGGTGCTTTGGGCGAGTTGTGTAAGTTTTAGCCGCTTCGTCCACAACGTACTGCACGGCGATTCTGTTCTATATGACAATCACTTTGGGTTTACAGACATCCCCTGGTGATTGCTGGACCCGAAGGTACCAGAAGCTCAGGGCTAAGGCTGCTTACGCAGCGAGAGCGAATTCCTGGCCGTAGTTTTCGTCATTGGCAACTATAAGTAGTTGCAACAGTGGATTTACGAGTTCTGTTACCAACTCGGCATGCACCTAAAGTTTCGCGACCGGCGTCGAATCCTAAACGGCCCCGTGCTTGTAACTCGTTGTTTCATAGTGAGTGACAAGCTTGTGCAGTGTACTCCAAACCGTCACGGAAGGCCAACCCGAAGGTTGGCTTTGCGCTGGCGGGACGTTTACTGATCGCCTTTTTCGCTGTTCTGCAGGTCTTGCAGGGCTTTGGAGGTGATCTCGATGCACTTCTTGTCGTCGCCGGCGGCGTGGGCGGCCTTGGCTTGGGACACGGCGTTGTCTATCTCGCCGCTTTTGCCACTGGTGTCGGTGGCGAGCAGTGCCTTGCCGTTGTTGATTTTGTTCAGGTTGATCTCGCAGAGGTCTTTATCGCCCGCAGCAAACACAGGGGACGCCAGCATCGCAGCGGTAATGAACAAGCCAGCAAGAGCGGAACGCTTCATAAGGTATCTCCTTGCGCAAAAGGGCTCGACGCTGCTGGCGTTCAACGGCTGCCAGCGACATCACTGATGGGCCTCGTGTGTCGAGGCCTATGCAGATGACTACGCCAGCGCTTAAGGGTTCTGTTTTTTTTGCTGGATCAATGGGCGCGGGCCTGGGTGACGCGGTCGACCAGGTAGACCAGACCGTGATAATCGATGCCGCCATGCTGGCTCAGGCCGATCTCGCAGGTGCGGCTGGTAGAAATGCCTTCACTGCAATATTGCACGGCGTCCTTGAGGCTGCGCAGTGCGTGGGCGTTGAGTTGCGGTGTGGTGAAGCCTTTGTCGCCGGCAAATCCGCAGCAGTGGATGCCTTCCGGGATCACCACGGTTTTGGCGCAGCGCCGGGCCAGGTCGATCAGGGCCTGGCTTTCGCCCAGGTGTTGGGTGCTGCAGGTGACGTGCACGGCGATGGGCGCTTCCTGGGGCGTGAAGTCGAGACGATCCATCAGGTGCGTGCGGATAAAGCGTACGGGGTCGTAGAGGTCCAGGCGCGTTTCGCCCAGGTCCTGCACCAGGCGCAGGGTGCAGGGGCTGGTGTCGCAGTAGATCGGGTCGAGCCCGCCGCGGCTGGCGTGGAGCAGGGCGCCGAGCAGTTCCTGGCGCTTGTGTTCGGCTTGTTCGGCATAGCCTTTGGAGGCGAAGGGCTGGCCGCAACACAGGCTGTCCTGGTTCTCGGGGAGCACCACTTGGTAACCGGCTTTTTCCAGCAGGCCGCGGGTTTTGTCGTACAGCGACATCTGCTCTTTATCCCCCGCCGCCGGGCCCATGGCGCGGGAGACACAGGCAGCCAGGTAGACCACCCTTGGCCGTTCGTCCGTCACGGCCGGGCTGAAGCGGATGGTTTTTTCCGGCTGGGGCATGGCGTTGGTCCACTGTGGGATCTGCCCTTTGGACAACCGGGTGACAGTGGTCGATAGCTTGGCCAGACGCGGCGCGCCCAGCAGCATGCGTGCGCCATTGGCCACATGCAGCGTAAAGCGCGCACCTTGCAACGCAGTGGAGAAATGGCTGGCGAGCCATTCGGCCGTTTTCGTACGGTCGGCTTTACGGCTGCGCAGTTTTTTCACCAGGTCGCCGGTGTTGATTCCCACGGGGCAGCGTTGAGCGCACAGGCCGGTGGCGGCGCAGGTGTCGATGCCTTGGTAGTGATAAGCGGCTTCCAGTTCGGTGGTATCGACGCCGGCGCGTTTCTTCGCCTGAATGTCGCGCCAGATCACGATGCGTTGGCGCGGGCTCAAGGTCAGGCCTTTCGAGGGGCACACCGGTTCGCAGAAGCCACATTCGATGCACTTATCCACCAGTTCGTCGGCGGCGGGCAGCGGCTTGAGGTGTTTAAGGTGAATTTGCGGGTCTTCGCTGAGCACCACGTCCGGGTTGAGGATGCCGTTGGGGTCGAGCAGGCGCTTGAGTTGCCACATCAATTGGTAGGCGTCGCTGCCCCATTCCAGCTCGACGAACGGCGCCATATTACGGCCGGTGCCGTGTTCGGCTTTCAACGAACCGCCAAACTCCACCGCCACCAGTTGCGCCACGTCGTCCATGAACGCTTGGTAGCGTGTGACTTCTTCCGCGCTGTTGAAGCCCTGGGTGAAGACAAAGTGCAGATTGCCTTCCAGTGCGTGTCCGAAAAGGATCGCTTCGTCGTAGTGATGTTTGTCGAACAGTTGGATCAAGCGATTGACCCCGATTGCCAGTTGCTCGACCGGGAAGGTCACGTCCTCGATGATCACTGTGGTGCCGGTTTTACGTACGGCACCGACGGCGGGAAAGGTGTCTTTGCGGATTGCCCACAGGCGGGCGTTTTCCAGTGAGTCTTCGGTGAAGTCGACCTGTTTTTCCACGGGGAAACCGGCCAGGGAACCCATGATCAGCGCCAGTTGCTCATGCAGCAAGGCCGGTGAAGCAGCGCGGGATTCGATCAGCAGTGCGCAGGCATTTTCCGATAGTTGCTGTACGAAAGCGGGCATGCCCGGCTTGTCCTGTACCGAGCGCATGCTGCGTCGGTCCAGCAGCTCAACGGCGGAGACCGGTTGGGTTTTGAGAACGGTGACCGCGTTGCAGCAGGTCTCGACATCCGGGAACACGATCAACGCCGACGCTTTGTTCTGGTGATCGACCACCGTGTCGTAGGTGACTGCACTGATGAAGCCGAGCGTTCCCTCGGAGCCGACCAGCAGATGGCTGAGGATATCCAGCGGCTCATCGAAATCCACCAAGGCATTGAGTGACAGCCCGGTGGTATTTTTCAGACGGTATTTGTGGCGGATTTTGGCTGCCAATTCGGCATTTGCCCGGGTCTCGCGGCCCAGCGACGCCAGGCGTTCAAGCAACGGCCCGTGCTGTTCACGAAACGCTGCGACGCTGTTTGCATCTTCAGTGTCCAGGCGGCTGCCGTCAGCCAGTACCAGGCGTATGCCCGCCAGGGTGTGGTAGGTGTTCTGCGCCGTGCCGCAGCACATGCCGCTGGCATTGTTGGCGACGATGCCGCCGATTTTGCAGGCGTTGATCGACGCCGGGTCTGGCCCGATCTTGCGCCCGAACGGCGCCAGCCATGCGTTGGCCTGGGCGCCGATGACACCGGGCTGCAGGCGAATCTGCGTGCCTTGCCCACGAATTTCGCGGCCGTTCCAGTTGTCACCCAGTACGATCAGCACCGAGTCGCTGATGGCCTGTCCGGACAAGCTGGTGCCGGCAGCGCGGAAGGTCACGGGTACGCGCTCGCGTTGGGCCAGCTGTAACAGCGCCACGACTTCATCTTCCGACTCCACGCGGATCACCAGCTGTGGGATCAGTCGGTAAAAACTGGCGTCGGTGCCGAAAGCGAGGGTGGAAAGTGGATCGTCGAAACGCCGATCGTTCGGAATCAGGTGTGCGACGTCGCTCAGGAAAGCAGCAGGCAGGCTCATCGGTCCTCCAGAAATAGCTGACGCCGGCATCGTTGTCCGGCGTCGATTCTTACTCTGTTACGTGCAGGCCTAGTGCACCAGCATACCGGTGAACCAGTACGCCTGGGCCAGGGTGATCAGCCCGACGATCGTGGCAAAGAACAGGCTGTGTTTGAGCGTGAAGCGGAACAGGTCGGATTCCTTGCCCACCAGGCCGGTGGCGGCGCAGGCCACGGCGATCGACTGGGGCGAGATCATCTTGCCGGTGACGCCGCCGCTGGTATTCGCGGCCACCAGCAAGGTGTCATTTACGCCGATCTGATGCGCGGTGGTGGCTTGCAGCGAGCTGAACAGGGCGTTGGACGACGTGTCGGAGCCTGTCAGGAAAACCCCCAGCCAACCGAGGAAAGGCGAGAAGAACGGGAAGGCAGCCCCTGTGCCGGCCAACACCAATGCCATGGTTGAAGACATGCCGGAGTAGTTGGTGACAAAGGCGAACGCCAGCACCATGCCGATGGACAGGATCGGCCAGCGTAGCTCGTAGAAGGTCTCTCTTAAAGTGGTAAGACCAGTTTTAATGTCTATCTTCAGCACCAGCATCGAGATCAGGGCGGAGAAGAAAATCGCCGTGCCGGTCGCTGAAATCGGGTCCAGCTTGAATACGGCCGGGATCGCGGTGGGGTTGGTCACGATCGGTGCGACCTTGACCACCAGTTGATCCAGGTGAGGGATTGCGAAGTTGAACACCCAGCTGTACATCGAGCCGCCGGCGGCGAACATCGCCTTGAACGATTTGAGCGTCCAAAGGGTGACCAGCACGGTAAGAGTCAGGAACGGCGACCACGCTTTGAAAATCTGCCCCAGGCTGTAGGGTGAGACCGCTGTGTTGCGTGGCAGGCCGAAACCGCCGGCGCTGGCGGTGACCGCTGCGCTGGAGGTGGCGCCGGCAATCTGCGCACCGGCGGTGCGCTTGGGTTGCCAGACTTTCAGGAACAGCGTGAGGGAGATCAGGCTGGCGAGCGCCGAGGTGATGTCCGGCAGTTCCGGGCCGATGAAGTTGGAGGTGAAGTACTGGGTGATGGCAAAGCTCAGGCCCGCAACCAATGCCGCCGGCCAGGTTTCGCGAACGCCGCGCACGCCGTCCATCATGAACACCAGCCAGAACGGCACGAATAGGGACAGCAGTGGCAGTTGGCGGCCGGTCATGGCGCCAATCTTGAAGGCGTCGATGCCGGTCACTTGGCCGGCCACGATAATCGGGATGCCCAGTGCGCCGAAGGCCACGGGGGCGGTGTTGGCGATCAGGCACAGGCCGGCGGCGTACAGCGGGTTGAACCCCAGGCCGACCAGCAGCGCGGCGGTGATCGCCACGGGAGCACCGAAACCGGCCGCGCCTTCGAGGAAGGCGCCGAAGCAGAAACCGATCAGCAGCACTTGCAGGCGCTGGTCATCGGTAATCGACAGCACGGAGCTGCGGATAATCTCGAACTGGCCGCTTTTGACCGTGAGTTTGTAGAGGAAAACCGCAGCGACAATGATCCACGCGATAGGCCACAGACCATAGGCAAAGCCGTAACCGGCGGCGGCGAGTGCCATGTCCACCGGCATCTGGAAGGCAAAGATCGCCACCAGGATCGACAGCGCCAAGGTGATGCTGCCGGCCACATGGCCTTTGAGGCGAAACACGGCCAGGGCCAGGAAGAAGAATACGATCGGAATAACGGCCGCCAGTGCGGACAGGCCGAGGCTGCCGAGCGGGCTGTAGAGCTGTTGCCAGGTTTGCATGGGGGTGGCCCTGATTGTTGTTGTTTGGTTAGCTTGGGTAATTGGTAATACCAATTTACAGTCGCTGTGGGCTAGAGTAAAAGCCTTGGCAGGGATGTGTCAATTTGCCGCTTACGAAACTTTGGTCGTAAGTGGTCGAGCGGGGCGCGCTGATCGGCTGAAATGAAGGCGTTCTGATAGGTGCTGCGAGCGCTGCGATAGGCCAGAATGGAGCCGCCGGCGAGTGGTCGGGACGGTGGAGAGTGAGTGATGGGGTTTGATCAGGTGCGTCAGCGCCGTTTGTCTGACGATATCGTCGAGCAACTCGAGGGCATGATCCTTGAGGGCACGCTGAAGTCGGGTGAGCGCTTGCCGGCCGAACGTGCGTTGGCCGAGCAATTTGGTGTGTCGCGCCCCTCTTTACGGGAGGCGATCCAGAAACTGGCGGCCAAAGGCTTGCTCGTCAGTCGTCAGGGCGGTGGCAACTATGTGGCTGAATCGCTGGGCTCCACGTTCAGTGATCCGCTGCTGCACCTGTTGGAAAACAACCCCGAGGCTCAGCGTGATCTGCTGGAGTTTCGTCAGACCCTTGAAGCTTCTTGTGCCTATTACGCAGCGCAGCGCGCCACCGAAGTCGATCGCGAGCGGCTTACGGCGGCGTTCGAAGCGCTGCAGGACTGCTACACCCGCTCCGACGAAGTGAGTCGACTGGAGGAGGGCGCGGCGGATGCGAGGTTTCACTTGGCGATCGCTGAGGCCAGCCACAATGCCGTGTTGCTGCACACCATTCGTGGTCTGTTCGACCTGCTCAAGCGTAACGTGGTGACCAACATCGGCGGCATGTATCAGCAGCGTACGGAAACCCGCGACATGCTGATTAGTCAGCACCGGGATTTGTACCTGGCGATTATCGAAGGGCGGGCCGAGCAGGCGCGCGAGGTTTCAACACGGCACCTGCTGTATGTGCAGGAAGTGTTGGAGGAGGTGCGTCAAGAGGTACAGCGCGTGGCGCGTGCGGAGCGGCGCAAGGGGATGTAGCCGAGGGAGCCTCCCTAGGCTACATCACGGCAAGGGTCAGTCTTCCTTGCCCTTGTTGCGCACGGCGCGGTGCAGCTCACGATTGGAGTCACGCTCGCGTTCGGTATCACGCTTGTCGTACTCCTTCTTGCCCTTGCCCAGGGCAATTTCGCACTTGACCAGATGCTTGCTCCAGTACCAGGACAGGCAGATGCAGGCATAGCCCTTCTGCTGTACGGCGGAAGCGAGCTTTTCAAGTTCGCGCGCGTTGAGCAGCAGCTTACGCGTGCGCACCGGGTCGGCAATCACGTGGGTGCTCGCCGTGGTCAGCGGGGTAATATGACTGCCGAGCAGCCACGCCTCGCCGTCCTTGAGCAGCACATAACTGTCGACCAGCTGCAGCTTGCTGGCACGCAGACTTTTTACTTCCCAGCCGGCCAGGACCAGACCAGCCTCGAACCGATGTTCGATGAAGTAATCGTGTCGCGCCTTTTTATTTTGCGCGATGGTCCCTGTAGGGTGTTTCTTTTGTTTAGCCATAGGGGCGGCATTATAAGGAGTTGCGCGCGAGTAGGCTACGGTCAACCTGCGTGCTTGAGCGTGTTGGACGAATCCCGGACAATGCGGGCAGTTCTCTGGTTTTTTTCTCTCGCGGATCGGGCTGTTCTTTCGCGATGTTTTGCCTCAGCAGTGGAAATAACGCACACATGACGACGCATATTCAACGTTCGGCGCTGCTGCCCTATCCGGCACAGGCGCTCTATGACCTGGTCAACGACGTGGCGCGTTACCCGGAATTCCTGCCTTGGTGCTCAACGGCCGAGGTGCTGGAAAGCAGTGATGAGCACATGGTCGCCAGTGTCGGGGTCGCGAAGGGCGGTCTTAGCCAGCACTTTGTTACGCGCAATGTACTGGTGCCTGGGAAGTCCATCGAAATGAATCTGCAGGAGGGGCCGTTTACCCAGCTGCACGGGGTCTGGGTATTCAAGGCGCTGACGGATAAGGCCTGCAAAATCAGCCTGGATCTTTCTTTTGATTACGCCGGGCCGATCATTCGAGCGACGTTGGGGCCTTTGTTCAATCAGGCGGCCAATACACTGGTCGATGCGTTCTGCGAACGGGCCAAGCAACTGCATGGTTGAGGTTGAGGTGGTGTATGCCGCCGAAGACCGCCAGGTGTTGTTGACGGTGGCGGTGCCGGTGGACATCAGTCTGCGGGCAGCCGTGCAGGCGTCAGGTATTGCGCAGCAGTTTCCCGACCTGGACCTGGCTGATTGCCCTTTGGGTATATTTGGCAAGGTAGTCGCGGACCCTGATGTGCGTGCCGTACAGGCGGGTGATCGTATTGAGATTTACCGGCCGTTGCTGGCGGACCCGAAAGAAGTGCGCCGACTGCGCGCAGCCAAGGCGGCGCTTGCCAGGCAGCAGAATTCATAAGCCGGTCAATCGGCAGGCAACAAAAAAGCCCGGCATGCCGGGCTTTTTGTTGAGCGCCGCTCGCTTATTGCGGGCTGGTGTCCAGAGGTTGCGGTGTCGGGACGGGCACAGTTTCGACGCCGTCGACATCCTTCTGGATCTTGTCGAGCAAGGAGCCAGGCTTGGCCGGAACTTCGGACTTCGGCTGCTCGCCTTCCTTCGCAGGCGCGGTGACATTGGTGCCGTTGTCCTTGCCGAGCAAGGCTTCATCACGGCTTACGCCGGGCATGAAGTCACCGGACAGGCTGACGAGCTGGTCATTGCCATTGAAAATGACACTGACACGCTCCTGCTGGCGTTCACCGCCACCAGGCTGGAGGCTGTAGAGATAATCCCAGCGATCGGCATGGAAAGTGTCGGTCAGCAGGGGGTTACCCATGATAAACCGTACTTGCCGTCGGGTCATTCCGGGGCGTAACTGGTCTATCATGTCCTGCGTGACGACATTGCCCTGCTGGATGTCGATTTTGTAAACCCCGGGGAATGAACAACCGGCGAGTGCGAGCAGTCCCACAAAGGTGAAACTGGTTAGCAAGAGCTTGGTGTTTTGCATCGGTGGGCGACTTCCACTATCTTGGCTGGGACAACGTAAACGCCGATCATACCCGTATTAAGAGAAGCTGCGAAGCAGCATCCGCGAGAAAGCTAACCATGGTTGAAAATAGCGAACTACGCAAAGCCGGTCTCAAAGTGACTCTGCCACGCGTCAAGATTCTACAAATGCTCGATTCTGCTGAGCAGCGCCACATGAGTGCCGAGGATGTCTACAAGGCGCTGATGGAGTCTAACGAGGACGTTGGTCTGGCCACGGTTTATCGTGTGCTGACCCAGTTTGAAGCCGCTGGGCTGGTGGTTCGTCATAATTTCGACGGCGGTCATGCAGTGTTCGAATTGGCTGACGGTGGTCATCACGACCACATGGTTGATCTGGATACCAATGAAGTTATCGAGTTCACCAGCCCTGAGATCGAAGCGCTTCAGCATAAGATTGCTGAAGAGCACGGCTTCGATTTGGTCGACCATAACCTGGTGCTGTACATCCGTAAGAAAAAGTAAAAAGTGCTGCAGATTTACGCTGCAAAACGATCGAAGGCGACCTTAGGGTCGCCTTCGTGCTTTCTATAAAAGGTAAATTCGCCCTGTCAGGCCTTCGCCGCCACGACCATCTTCTTCGCGTGCGCCAGCGATTCCTTGGTCAAATCAATACCACCGAGCATGCGCGCCACTTCCTCCACACGCTCCGACTTGTTCAACTTGGACACGGCCGTACGCGTCGCATCACTGCCTCGTACCTTATGCACAAACAAGTGCTGATGCCCTTGGGCCGCCACTTGCGGCAAGTGGGTCACGGTAAGCACCTGGCCTCGATCCCCCAGGCGTCGCAGCAGTTGGCCTACAATTTCCGCCGTCGGGCCGCCAATGCCTACGTCGACTTCGTCGAATACCAGCGTCGGAACCCGAGAGGTTTGTGCGGTGATCACCTGGATGGCCAGGCTGATCCGCGAAAGTTCGCCACCGGATGCCACTTTGGCCAGCGCCTTGAGCGGCTGGCCGGGGTTGGCGCTGACCAGCAGTTCGACCTGTTCCAGGCCATGAGGTTGCAGTTCGTTGCTGGCGTTGGCGCGCAATTCAATGGAGAAACGCCCGCCCGGCATGCCCAGGCGCTGAATTTCCAATTCCACCGCGCTCGCCAGGCCGGTGGCCGCTTGCTGGCGCAGGTCGCTCAGTTCGCGCGCTTTCTCCTGATAATGGCGGGCGAAAGAAGCGAGCTCCTCACCCAGGCGTTCGATGGATTCATCGTTGGCGTTCAGCGTTTCGATTTCATCCATCAGCTTTTGCTGCATTGCCGCTACTTCGGTGGGCTGGATGCGATGTTTGCGCGCCAGGGTATAGATGGTGTCCAGGCGTTCCTCTATTTCCTGCAGGCGTGCCGGGTCGGCATCGAAGTGATCCAGGAAGCGATTGAGTTCGCCGACGGCTTCCTCGACTTGGATTTGCGCGCTGGTGAGCAAGGTCGTTGCTTCACTTAGCGAGCTGGAGGCGTTGTTCACGCTGGACAGGCGATTGAGGCTGGCGGTCAGTGCGTTGAGCACGTTGCCGGAATCACTCTCGCTGCATTGCTCCACCACCTGGCGGCAAATCCCCAGCAGGGTTTCGGCGTTGGTGAGGTTCTTGTGTTCCTGTTCGAGTTGTTCAAGCTCGGTCTCGCCCAGGCCGAGGCTTTCCAGCTCTTCGAGCTGATAGCTGAGCAATTGGTGGCGAGCGCGTTGTTCATCGCCGGAATTGGAGAGTCGCTCCAGTTCCTGGCGGGTCTGGCGCCAGCGCTGAGCGGCAAGCTGTACCTGGCGCGCAAGGTCGGTGGCGCCCGCATATTCATCGAGCAGGCGGCGGTGGGTGTCGGTTTTCAGCAGGGACTGATGTTCATGCTGGCTGTGGATGTCGATCAGCAGCTCGCCCAGCGCCTTCAGGTCGCCAAGTGGGCAAGGTGTGCCATTGATATACCCGCGTGAGCGGCCTTCCGCCGTGATGACCCGGCGCAGGATGCACGGGCCTTCATTATTAAGGTCGCGTTCAGCCAGCCAGGTTTCGGCCTCGGGGATATCCGCCAGGTCGAAAGTGGCGAGGATGTCAGCCTTGTCCGCACCGGGGCGCACCACGCCGCTGTCGGCACGATCCCCCAGGGCCAGGCCCAAAGCGTCGAGCATGATCGACTTGCCGGCGCCGGTTTCGCCTGTGATTACGCTCATCCCGCGATCCAGTTCAAGATCCAGGTGTTCAACGATGGCGTAGTTATGTACGGACAAGTGCACGAGCATGACGGCCGCTCCCAGGCTTTAGGTCTGGTTATTTATACAGTGTTTTGTTCGAGGCTGACAATCCTGATGCTTAGCTTGATTTGCTTTGTTTGAGCGTTTTTTAGGCGCAATTGGGAATGACCGAGCAAGAATTGATGAAGGTCAATTGAAAGACTTTTGGTAACGCCCGTGCCCTTGAACCTGGAAATTGTGGCCCCATATACCGGAACAGAAGCGCGAGTTGAGTTCGCGCATGATTTGAAAGGAGAACACTATGGCTGACGAACAGACGCAGGATACGCAAACTCCAGACGCCAATTCGGCTGTCGGCGATGAGCTGACGACCCGTGTGCAAGTGCTCGAAGAGCAATTGGCCGCTGCGCAGGATCAGTCTTTGCGTGTTGCCGCCGATCTGCAGAACGTCCGCCGCCGTGCCGAGCAGGACGTAGAGAAGGCTCACAAATTCGCACTGGAAAAATTCGCTGCAGATTTGCTGCCGATCATCGACAGTCTGGAGCGCGGTCTTGAGTTGTCCAACCCGGACGACGAAAACATCCGCGCGATGCGCGAAGGGATCGAGCTGACCCTGAAAATGTTCCAGGACACCCTCAAGCGTTATCAGCTGGAAGCCATCGACCCAGAAGGCGGCGAACCGTTCAACGCTGCACATCACCAAGCCATGGCGATGCAGGAAAGCCATGACCTGGAGCCAAACAGCGTATTGAAAGTCTTCCAGAAAGGTTACCTGCTCAATGGCCGCTTGCTGCGCCCGGCGATGGTGGTGGTGAGCAAGGCTCCGGCACCCGTTTCGCCTTCTATTGATGAGCAGGCTTGAAATACGCCGTAAGGCCCCCATCTATAAGTCAAGCGTTTAAGTGCTACCGCAGTTAGCCACCACTGCTGCGGCAACCAAATTCAAGTTTCGGGAGAGTCAATCATGGGTAAAATTATCGGCATCGACCTGGGGACCACCAACTCGTGCGTCTCGGTCATGGAAAACGGCAAAGCCAAAGTTATCGAGAACGCCGAAGGCGCGCGTACCACGCCGTCGATCATCGCTTACGCGAATGATGGCGAGATCCTGGTGGGTCAGTCGGCCAAGCGCCAGGCTGTCACCAATCCGCACAACACCCTGTACGCGGTAAAGCGTCTTATCGGTCGTAAGTTCGACGAAGAAGTCGTACAGAAAGACATCAAGATGGTGCCTTACAAAATCGCCAAGGCCGACAACGGTGACGCCTGGGTTGAGGTAAATGGCACTCGGATGTCCGCGCCGCAGATCTCGGCTGAAGTCTTGAAAAAGATGAAGAAGACTGCCGAAGACTACCTCGGTGAAACAGTGACCGAAGCGGTGATCACCGTTCCGGCCTACTTCAACGACAGCCAGCGCCAGGCAACCAAAGACGCCGGCCGTATCGCGGGCCTGGACGTAAAACGTATCATCAACGAACCAACCGCAGCTGCCCTGGCTTACGGTATGGACAAGGCCAAAGGCGACCACACCGTGATCGTTTATGACCTGGGTGGTGGTACTTTCGACGTCTCCGTCATCGAGATCGCTGAAGTTGACGGCGAGCACCAGTTCGAAGTGTTGGCCACCAACGGTGACACCTTCCTGGGTGGCGAAGACTTCGACATTCGTCTGATCGACTACCTCGTTGACGAATTCAAGAAAGAAAGCGGCATGAACCTCAAGGGTGACCCGCTGGCGATGCAGCGCCTGAAAGAAGCCGCTGAGAAAGCCAAGATCGAACTGTCCTCGAGCATGTCGACCGACGTGAACCTGCCGTACATCACTGCAGATGCCACCGGTCCTAAGCACTTGAACGTGAAGATTTCTCGCGCCAAGTTGGAAGCACTGGTTGAAGATCTGGTTCAGCGCACTATCGAGCCATGCCGCATTGCCCTGAAAGACGCCGGTATCGACGTGGGTTCCATTAACGACGTGATCCTGGTCGGTGGCCAGACCCGTATGCCGCTGGTGCAGCAGAAAGTTACCGAGTTCTTCGGCAAGGAAGCACGTAAAGACGTGAACCCGGACGAAGCGGTTGCCATGGGTGCTGCCATCCAAGGCGCGGTATTGGCCGGTGACGTGAAGGACGTGCTGCTGCTGGACGTGAGCCCGCTGACCCTGGGTATCGAAACCATGGGTGGCGTGATGACCGCGCTGATCGAGAAAAACACCACGATTCCTACCAAGAAATCCCAGGTGTTCTCGACTGCCGACGACAACCAGGGCGCTGTGACCATTCACGTGCTGCAAGGTGAGCGTAAGCAGGCTGCTCAGAACAAGTCCCTGGGCAAGTTCGATCTGGCCGAGATTCCACCAGCACCGCGTGGCGTGCCACAAATCGAAGTAACCTTCGACATCGATGCCAACGGCATCCTGCACGTCGGCGCGAAAGACAAGGCGACCGGCAAAGAGCAGAAGATCACCATCAAGGCCAACTCCGGTCTGTCTGATGAAGAAATTCAACAGATGATTCGTGATGCTGAAGCCAACGCCGATGCGGATGCCAAGTTTGCCGAACTGGCCGGTGCCCGTAACCAGGGTGATGCGCTGGTTCACTCGACGCGCAAAATGGTCGCTGACGCTGGCGACAAAGTGACTGCGGAAGAGAAGGTCGCGATCGAAGCTGCCGTGGTTGCCCTGGAAGCCGCTGTCAAAGGCGACGACAAGGCCGCTATCGAAGCCAGGATCGAGGAGCTGTCCAAAGTCTCTGCCCCGGTTGCTCAGAAAATGTATGCCGAACAAGGTCAGCCAGCTGACGCCGCGGCGCAACAGGCAGAGCCTGAAGCCAAGCACGACGACGTTGTCGATGCCGAGTTCGAAGAAGTCAAAGACAACAAGTAATTGGGTTGTCCGGTTGGCCGCTTTCAAGCGGTGACTGGTAGGATGTCGCCGCGCGGGAGCTTGCTCCCGCGTTGGCGTGTCTGGGGTATGCGAATTTTTACAGCATGCGACAACGTGCGGATGCTGGCGGTGTGATCGGGAATGCTCCTGCTTTCCGAGCAATAAATACCGCGTTTTGGCCGGGTCCCTGGCTGAAAGTAGTAACGACCAGGATCGTTGAATTGACGTGAGTTGGGTCCGGGCCTGTATTGGGGCTCAACGAGTTTGGCGGGGCTCAGGAGGGTCTGGCCGAACGTCCTTAAGAGTGCAAAGACTTATGGCAAAGCGTGACTATTACGAAGTGTTGGGTGTGGAGCGCGGCTCCAGCGAGGCGGACCTGAAGAAGGCCTACCGTCGCCTGGCGATGAAGCACCACCCGGACCGTAATCCGGACAGCAAAGAATCCGAAGAGATGTTCAAGGAGGCCAACGAGGCCTACGAATGCCTGTCTGATCCCAATAAACGTGCGGCCTACGACCAGTATGGCCATGCGGGCGTCGACCCGAGCATGGGCGGCGGCGGTGCCGGTTTTGGCGGTCAGAACTTCTCCGACATTTTCGGCGACGTATTCAGTGATTTCTTCGGCGGTGGCCGGGGCGGCCAGCGTGGTGGCGCCCAGCGCGGCAGCGATTTGCGTTACACCCTGGAATTGAACCTGGAAGAAGCCGTGCGCGGTACCAGCGTCAATATCCGCGTGCCAACGCTGGTCAATTGCAAGCCGTGCGATGGTTCGGGTGCCAAGAAAGGCTCATCGCCGATCACCTGTCCGACCTGCGGCGGTATCGGCCAGGTCCGCATGCAGCAAGGCTTCTTCTCGGTGCAGCAGACCTGCCCGCGTTGCCATGGCCAGGGCAAGATCATTTCCGACCCGTGCGACGCCTGCCACGGAGAAGGTCGCGTCGAAGAGTACAAGACGCTGTCGGTGAAAGTGCCGGCGGGCGTGGACACCGGTGACCGCATTCGCTTGTCGGGTGAGGGCGAGGCGGGTGCCCAGGGCGGGCCTACAGGCGATCTGTACGTGGTGATCAGTGTGCGTGAGCACTCGATCTTCCAGCGCGACGGCAAGCACCTGTTCTGCGAAGTGCCGATCAGCTTTGTCGATGCAGCCTTGGGTGGCGAGCTGGAAATCCCGACGCTCGATGGTCGCGTCAAACTGAAGATCCCTGAGGGGACTCAAACCGGCAAGCAGTTCCGTATCCGTGGCAAAGGCGTTGCGCCGGTGCGCGGTGGTGGAGCGGGTGACCTGATGTGCCGCGTCGCGGTTGAAACGCCGGTCAACCTGGGGCGGCGTCAGCGCGAACTGTTGGAAGAGTTCCGCAGCTCCCTGGAAGGCGATGACTCGCACTCGCCGAAAACCACGGGCTTCTTCGATGGCGTGAAGCGCTTCTTCGGCGACCTGTAAGGAATTGAATATGCGACGTATAGCCGTAATGGGCGCAGCCGGGCGCATGGGCAAGACGCTGGTGGAGGCGGTACAGCTGCGTTCGCCGGCCTCTGGCCTGACGGCGGCGATTGTTCGTCCGGGCAGCACGTTGATCGGCGCGGACGCGGGTGAGTTGGCTTCATTGGGGCGTATCGGCGTTTCGTTGTCCGGCAACCTGGAGCAGGTGGCCGATGAGTTCGATGTGCTGATCGATTTCACCCTGCCGGAAGTGATGCTGAAAAACCTGGCGTTCTGCCGTAAGGCGGGCAAGGCCATGGTAATCGGCACCACCGGGTTGACGGCAGAGCAAAAGCATTTGCTGGCGGACGCGGGCAAGGATATTCCCATCGTCTTCGCCGCCAACTTCAGCGTCGGCGTGAACCTGTCCCTCAAATTGCTCGACCTCGCGGCGCGGGTGTTGGGTGACGAGGCGGATATCGAGATCATTGAGACCCATCACCGTCACAAGATCGATGCGCCGTCGGGCACTGCCTTGCGCATGGGCGAGGCGATTGCCGATGCGTTGGGCCGCGATTTGTCGAAAGTGGCGGTGTACGGTCGTGAAGGCCATACCGGTGCGCGTGCGCGTGACACCATTGGTTTTGCAACGGTGCGCGGTGGCGATGTGGTCGGTGATCACACCGTGTTGTTCGCCAGTGAAGGCGAGCGCCTGGAAATCACGCACAAGGCGTCCAGTCGCATGACCTTTGCCAAGGGGGCGGTACGTGCTGCGCTCTGGTTGGAAGGCCGCGAGCCGGGCCTGTACGACATGCGTGATGTGCTGGATCTGCACTAATCAGTAGCTAAAACAGGGCCTCAAGCTTATGCTTGGGGCCCGTTTTTACCCGCTAAGCGACGCCCTGTCGCATTCCCCTGCCTTTAAGGCTCATTAGCGGTGGACCAAAAAAGCCTTTTTCTGTAAGCTACAGCTTTAGTGTGTCCACTAAAAGCGCGCAGAATAATTCAGTGAAGAAGCGGGGTGACGTGTCCATACGTCACTCCGCTTTTTTGCAACCTGCGATCGCCCTTTCAGGCTTTATTTACGGGAGGTCTTCTTGACTAAGCCAGCCATACTCGCCCTTGCTGATGGCAGCATTTTTCGCGGCGAAGCCATTGGAGCCGACGGTCAAACCGTTGGAGAGGTGGTGTTCAACACCGCCATGACCGGCTATCAGGAAATCCTTACCGATCCTTCCTACGCCCAACAGATCGTTACCCTGACCTATCCGCACATCGGCAACACCGGTACTACACCGGAAGACGTCGAGTCTGATCGTGTCTGGTCGGCTGGTCTGGTGATTCGTGACCTGCCACTGGTTGCGAGCAACTGGCGTAACACGATGTCGCTCTCCGATTACCTGAAAGCCAACAACGTTGTGGCGATCGCCGGTATCGATACGCGCCGCCTCACGCGCATCCTGCGTGAAAAAGGCTCGCAGAACGGCTGCATCATGGTCGGTGAGAATATCTGCGAAGAGACGGCGATTGCCGCTGCGCAAGGTTTCCCTGGCCTTAAAGGCATGGATCTGGCGAAAGTCGTCAGTGTCAAAGAGAAGTACGAGTGGCGTTCCACTGTCTGGGACCTGAAGACCGACAGCCATGCGACGATCGATGCCGCTGAGTTGCCTTACCATGTTGTGGCCTACGATTACGGCGTGAAGTACAACATTCTGCGCATGCTGGTTGAGCGCGGCTGCCGCGTGACCGTAGTGCCGGCGCAAACTCCTGCCAGCGACGTGCTCGCCCTGCAGCCGGACGGCGTGTTCCTGTCCAACGGCCCCGGTGACCCGGAGCCCTGCGACTACGCCATCCAGGCCATCAAGGACGTGCTGGAAACCGACATTCCGGTGTTCGGTATCTGCCTCGGCCACCAGTTGCTGGCCCTGGCCTCCGGCGCCAAGACCCTGAAAATGGGTCACGGCCACCACGGCGCCAACCACCCCGTGCAAGACCTGGACACCGGCATCGTCATGATCACCAGCCAGAACCACGGTTTTGCGGTGGATGAAGCGACCCTGCCGGCGAACGTGCGCGCCATCCACAAGTCGCTGTTCGACGGTTCCCTGCAAGGCATCGAGCGCACCGACAAGAGCGCGTTCAGCTTCCAGGGCCACCCTGAAGCCAGCCCCGGCCCGAACGACGTAGCGCCGCTGTTCGACCGTTTCATCAATGAGATGGCCAAGCGACGCTGACTGAGCAGCCTGCGGGCGGCCCCGAATAGCGGTGGCCCCCGCAGGTTTTTCAAAGAGTGTTCAAGACGGCTTGCCGACTGACCTGCGGATTTGAGTGACAAACCCATGCCAAAACGTACAGACATAAAAAGCATCCTGATTCTCGGCGCTGGCCCGATCGTGATCGGCCAGGCCTGCGAATTCGACTACTCCGGCGCCCAGGCCTGTAAAGCCCTGCGCGAAGAGGGCTACCGCGTCATCCTGGTGAACTCCAACCCGGCCACCATCATGACCGACCCGGACATGGCCGACGCCACCTACATCGAACCGATCAAGTGGCAGACCGTTGCCAAGATCATCGAGAAAGAGCGTCCGGACGCGTTGCTGCCGACCATGGGCGGCCAGACCGCCCTGAACTGCGCCCTGGACCTGGAGCGCGAAGGCGTCCTGGAAAAGTTCGGCGTGGAGATGATCGGCGCAAACGCCGACACCATCGACAAGGCCGAAGACCGTTCGCGTTTCGACAAGGCGATGAAGTCCATCGGCCTTGACTGCCCGCGCTCCGGTATCGCCCACAGCATGGAAGAGGCCAACGCGGTTCTCGAAAAGCTGGGCTTCCCGTGCATTATCCGTCCGTCCTTCACCATGGGCGGCACCGGCGGTGGCATTGCTTACAACCGTGAAGAATTCGAAGAAATCTGCGCCCGTGGTCTGGATCTGTCGCCGACCAAAGAGCTGCTGATCGACGAATCCCTGATCGGCTGGAAAGAGTACGAGATGGAGGTAGTCCGCGACAAAAAGGACAACTGCATCATCGTCTGCTCCATCGAAAACTTCGACCCGATGGGCGTGCACACCGGCGACTCGATCACCGTTGCTCCGGCGCAGACCCTGACGGACAAGGAATACCAGATCATGCGTAACGCCTCGTTGGCGGTACTGCGTGAGATCGGCGTTGAAACCGGCGGCTCCAACGTTCAGTTCGGCATCTGCCCGGACACGGGCCGCATGGTCGTGATCGAGATGAACCCGCGTGTATCGCGTTCGTCGGCGCTGGCATCGAAAGCGACCGGCTTCCCGATCGCGCGTATCGCGGCCAAGCTGGCAATCGGTTACACCTTGGACGAGCTGCAAAACGAAATCACCGGCGGCGCCATGCCGGCGTCTTTCGAGCCGTCTATCGACTACGTTGTCACCAAGCTGCCGCGCTTTGCTTTCGAGAAATTCCCCAAGGCCGACGCGCGCCTGACCACTCAGATGAAGTCGGTCGGCGAAGTCATGGCCATCGGCCGCACCTTCCAGGAATCCCTGCAGAAAGCCCTGCGAGGCCTGGAAGTGGGCGTTTGCGGCCTGGACGAGAAGCTCGACCTGAGCAACCCGGAAAGCATGAGCATCCTCAAGCGTGAGCTGACCGTACCGGGCGCCGAGCGCATCTGGTACGTGGCTGACGCCTTCCGCGCCGGCATGAGCGTCGAAGACATCTTCGGCATGAACATGATCGACCCGTGGTTCCTGGTGCAGATCGAAGATCTGATCAAGGAAGAAGAGAAGGTCAAGACCCTCGGTCTGTCGTCCATCGACCGCGACCTGATGTTCCGCCTCAAGCGCAAAGGCTTCTCCGACCAGCGTCTGGCCAAGCTGCTGGGTGTGACCGAGAAAAACCTGCGGACCCATCGCCACAAGCTGGATATCTTTCCGGTCTACAAGCGCGTGGACACCTGTGCCGCTGAGTTCGCCACCGACACTGCCTACATGTACTCCACCTATGAGGAGGAGTGCGAAGCCGCGCCGTCGACCCGCGACAAGATCATCATCCTGGGTGGCGGTCCGAACCGTATCGGCCAGGGCATCGAGTTCGACTATTGCTGCGTACACGCCGCCCTTGCGCTGCGCGAAGACGGTTACGAGACCATCATGGTCAACTGCAACCCGGAAACCGTTTCCACTGACTACGACACTTCCGACCGTCTTTACTTCGAGCCGGTCACCCTGGAAGACGTGTTGGAAATCTGTCGCGTCGAGAAGCCCAAAGGCGTGATCGTCCAGTACGGTGGCCAAACCCCACTGAAACTGGCGCGCGCCCTGGAAGCGGCTGGCGTGCCGATCATCGGCACCAGCCCGGACGCCATCGACCGTGCGGAAGACCGTGAGCGCTTCCAGCAAATGGTTGAGCGCCTGAACCTGCGTCAGCCGCCAAACGCCACCGTGCGCAGCGAAGACGAAGCCATCCGCGCCGCCAGCAAGATCGGCTATCCGCTGGTGGTGCGTCCGTCCTACGTACTGGGCGGCCGGGCGATGGAAATCGTCTACGAAGAAGAAGAACTCAAGCGCTACCTGCGTGACGCGGTGAAAGTGTCCAACGACAGCCCGGTGCTGCTCGATCACTTCCTCAACTGCGCCATCGAGATGGACGTGGATGCGGTTTGCGACGGTACCGATGTGGTGATCGGCGCGATCATGCAGCACATCGAACAGGCGGGCGTTCACTCCGGTGACTCCGCGTGCTCGCTGCCGCCGTACTCGCTGCCGGCGCACATCCAGGACGAGATGCGCGAACAGGTCAAGAAAATGGCCTTGGAACTGGGCGTGGTCGGCCTGATGAACGTGCAGTTGGCGCTGCAAGGCGAAGACATCTACGTCATCGAGGTCAACCCACGTGCTTCGCGTACCGTGCCGTTTGTATCCAAGTGCATCGGCGTGTCCCTGGCCATGATCGCTGCCCGCGTGATGGCCGGTAAGACCCTGAAGGAAATCGGCTTCACCAAGGAAATCATTCCGAACTTCTACAGCGTGAAAGAGGCGGTGTTCCCCTTCGCCAAATTCCCTGGCGTGGACCCGATCCTGGGCCCTGAGATGAAGTCCACCGGTGAAGTGATGGGCGTGGGCGACACCTTCGGCGAAGCGTTCGCCAAGGCCCAGATGGGCGCCAGCGAAGTGCTGCCGACCGGCGGTACTGCGTTCATCAGCGTGCGTGATGATGACAAGCCACTGGTTGCAGGCGTGGCCCGTGATCTGATCAACTTGGGCTTCGAAATCGTGGCCACTGCCGGGACCGCCAAGCTGATCGAAGCCGCAGGCCTGAAAGTGCGTCGCGTGAACAAGGTGACGGAAGGCCGTCCGCACGTGGTCGACATGATCAAGAACGACGAAGTCACCTTGATCATCAACACCACCGAAGGTCGCCAGTCGATCGCGGACTCCTACTCCATTCGTCGTAATGCCTTGCAGCACAAGATCTACTGCACCACCACTATTGCTGCTGGCGAAGCTATCTGCGAAGCGCTCAAGTTCGGTCCGGAAAAGACCGTGCGTCGCTTGCAAGATCTACACGCAGGATTGAAGGCATGAGCATAACCAAATACCCGATGACCGTTCAGGGCGCTCGCGCCCTGGAAGAGGAACACGCCCACCTGACCAAGGTCGTTCGTCCAAAGCTGAGCCAGGATATCGGTACGGCCCGGGAACTGGGTGACCTGAAGGAAAACGCCGAATACCACGCTGCTCGCGAGCAGCAGGGTATGGTCGAGGCGCGCATCCGTGACATCGAAGGCCGCATGCAGAACGCGGTGATCATCGACGTAACGACCATTCCTCATACCGGTAAGGTGATTTTCGGCACCACCGTGGAAATCGCCAACGTCGAGACAGACGAGCGCGTGGTCTACCAAATCGTGGGTGAAGACGAGGCTGACTTCAAACTTGGCAAGATCTCCGTCGGTTCACCCCTTGCCCGTGCCTTGATTGCCAAGGAAGAGGGGGATGTGGTGTCCGTGAAAACCCCTGGCGGCGTGATCGAGTACGAGATTGTTGAAGTTCGTCACATCTGAAAGACGGCGCCCGCTTCGTGCGGGCGCCATGCTCTGGCAGCTCTCCCAGATGCTCTGGGTCGGCGGCCTGTGGTTGCTGCACATTGGTGTATTACCGGCGCTGGGCCTGATTGGCCTGGCGCCGTTGCTGATCGATGAGATCGATGGATTGCTCAGTGCGTTGCTGGTGGCTTTTGCGGCGACGTGCGTGACGCTCCAGGCGTTGGTGCTGGTCAAGGCCGAGGGCTTGGAGAGTTTGTGGCGGGATATTCGCGGGCAACTGCTGTTGATGGCGCTGTATGCGTGCGCAATGTATTGCATTGTGCATGTCTTGTTGCCGCAAGCGTTGCGCTGGCAGCTATTCAGCTATCTTGTGCTAGGGTTCTCCGGCCTGGTACTGGTTGTACAACCCGCACCGGGATGGAGTGGCGGGGCGCGCGAAGCACGCCCCTGACCCTTGTTTTACTTGAAGCGATGAACGTTCGACAACTGCTTGTTGACGCTGAAGTTCTTGCGATACAGCAGCGCCATCTTGCCGATGACCTGAACCAGGTCCGCCTTGCCCACCTTGCACAGTTCTGCAACGGCAGCCAGGCGCGCTTCGCGATCCAGGATGTTGACCTTGATCTTGATCAGTTCGTGATCGTTCAGTGCGCGTTCAAATTCGGCTAACACACCTTCAGTCAAGCCGTTATCTGCCACAATCAGAACTGGTTTCAGATGGTGGCCAATGGACTTGTACTGTTTCTTCTGCTCTTGAGTGAGCGGCATAATCTGACCCCTGCGTCTGATCTTGTAAAAAGCGGCGGCCAGTTTACCCGAGCGAGTCCGGGACCGCCCAGTTAATCACGACCCGTTTTATTTTTCGAGGTGGCCCGTGGCCCGTTCCAAAACCAGCCTTAAGTGGCTACAAGAACATTTCAACGATCCTTACGTCAAAAAGGCGCAAAAGGACGGCTACCGTTCCCGGGCCAGCTACAAGCTGCTGGAGATCCAGGACAAGGACAAATTGATCCGCCCCGGCATGAGCGTTATTGATCTGGGCGCGGCGCCGGGTGGCTGGTCCCAGGTGACCAGTCGTCTGATTGGTGGGCAGGGACGCTTGATCGCTTCCGACATCCTGGAGATGGACAGCATCCCGGATGTGACCTTTGTTCACGGCGATTTCACCCAGGACACCGTGCTCGCACAGATTCTCGAGGCTGTGGGAAATTCCCAGGTGGACCTTGTGATTTCCGACATGGCCCCCAATATGAGTGGATTACCGGCCGTCGATATGCCGCGCGCGATGTTCCTTTGTGAGCTGGCGCTGGATTTGGCGGGTCGGGTTCTGCGTCCTGGTGGTGATTTTCTGGTGAAAGTCTTTCAGGGCGAAGGGTTTGACGAGTACCACAAGAACATCCGCAAGCTGTTCGACAAGGTGCAGACGCGCAAGCCTGACTCTTCCCGGGACCGGTCTCGGGAGCAATATCTGCTCTGCCGCGGCTTCCGCGGCGTAGAAGGCGCTGCGAGCGAAGAGCGTTTTTAAGGAATTCGAGGAGGGCGATAGGTTTTTTTATTTCGCTTTCGTCACGAAGCTTTACGAATATTGTGTAGTCAAAGTTTCACAAAGGGTTACAGACGGCGCCTGCCAGAGTTGTAGGTAATGTAGTAAGTTAGGCCGGTGAATATCATGCGAAGCACGCGCCAGTAGCGGAGCTTGCTTCAGAGGGTAGTTAATTGAACGATATGGCAAAGAATCTGATCCTGTGGTTGATCATCGCGGCTGTCCTGGTGACGGTGATGAACAACTTCTCCAGCCCTAACGAGCCGCAGACCCTCAACTATTCAGACTTCATCCAGCAAGTTAAGGATGGCAAGGTCGAGCGCGTAGCGGTAGATGGCTACGTGATTACCGGCAAGCGAATTGATGGCGACAGCTTCAAGACCATTCGTCCGGCAATCCAGGACAACGGTCTGATCGGCGACCTGGTGGACAACAAGGTCGTTGTGGAAGGCAAGCAGCCCGAGCAGCAGAGCATCTGGACCCAACTGTTGGTGGCCAGCTTCCCGATCCTGGTGATCATCGCCGTGTTCATGTTCTTCATGCGCCAGATGCAAGGCGGCGCGGGAGGCAAGGGCGGGCCCATGAGTTTCGGCAAGAGCAAGGCGCGCCTGCTCTCCGAGGATCAGGTGAAGACTACCCTGGCTGACGTTGCCGGTTGTGACGAAGCCAAGGAAGAAGTCGGCGAGCTGGTCGAGTTCCTGCGCGATCCGGGCAAGTTCCAGCGCCTGGGCGGCCGCATTCCTCGTGGCGTATTGATGGTCGGTCCTCCGGGTACGGGTAAGACCTTGCTGGCCAAGGCGATTGCCGGCGAAGCCAAGGTGCCTTTCTTCACCATCTCCGGTTCCGACTTCGTCGAAATGTTCGTCGGCGTGGGTGCCAGCCGTGTTCGCGATATGTTCGAACAGGCCAAGAAGCACGCGCCATGCATCATTTTTATCGATGAAATCGACGCCGTCGGTCGCCATCGTGGCGCCGGCATGGGCGGTGGTCACGATGAGCGTGAGCAGACCCTCAATCAATTGCTGGTCGAGATGGACGGTTTCGAAATGAACGATGGCATCATCGTCATCGCCGCCACCAACCGTCCGGACGTACTTGACCCGGCGTTGCTGCGTCCAGGCCGCTTCGACCGTCAGGTTGTGGTGGGCTTGCCGGATATCCGCGGTCGCGAACAGATCCTGAAAGTACACATGCGCAAAGTGCCCATGGGTGATGATGTGGCTCCGGCCGTGATTGCCCGTGGTACACCGGGTTTCTCCGGTGCCGACCTTGCCAACCTGGTCAACGAGGCGTCGCTGTTCGCCGCCCGTACCGGCAAGCGCATCGTTGAAATGAAAGAGTTCGAACTGGCGAAAGACAAGATCATGATGGGCGCCGAGCGCAAATCCATGGTCATGTCCGAGAAAGAGAAGCAGAACACGGCCTACCACGAAGCGGGTCATGCAATCGTCGGACGCGTAGTGCCTGAGCACGACCCGGTCTACAAAGTGTCGATTATTCCTCGTGGGCGGGCGCTGGGTGTCACCATGTTCCTGCCGGAAGAGGATCGTTACAGCCTCTCCAAGCGTGCGTTGATCAGCCAGATCTGCTCCCTCTACGGCGGTCGTATCGCCGAGGAAATGACCCTGGGCTTTGACGGTGTGACGACAGGTGCCTCCAACGACATCATGCGTGCCAGTCAAATTGCGCGGAATATGGTGACCAAATGGGGCTTGTCCGAGAAACTTGGCCCGTTGATGTATGCCGAGGAAGAAGGTGAGGTGTTCCTGGGTCGTGGCGGCGGCGGTCAAAGCGCCAGCTTCTCCGGCGAGACCGCCAAGCTGATCGATTCCGAGGTGCGCAGTATCATTGACCAGTGCTATGGCACCGCCAAGCAGATCCTGACCGACAACCGTGACAAGCTGGACGCCATGGCTGATGCGTTGATGAAGTACGAGACCATTGACGCCGACCAGATCGACGACATCATGGCCGGCCGTACCCCGCGCGAGCCTCGCGATTGGGAAGGTGGTTCGGGCACCTCGGGCACTCCGCCCGTGGTACAGAATGAACGCCCAGAAACTCCGATCGGCGGCCCCGCAGCTGACGTCTAAGGTTTGAAATGACTTCTGTGTCGTCCTCCACCCGGTTGCCTTGCGGCAACCGGGTTCTTGATTTGGCTCATGCGCATGTCATGGGCATCCTTAACGTAACTCCTGACTCCTTTTCCGATGGCGGCCGCTTCAGCCAGCTTGATGCTGCCTTGCGTCATGCCGAGGCGATGGCGGCGGCGGGCGCGACGCTGATTGATGTGGGCGGTGAGTCGACCCGGCCTGGTGCGCGCGCGGTTTCTCCCTTGGAGGAGCTGGAGAGGGTGGCGCCAATCGTAGAGCGTATTGCGCGTGAACTGGACGTGATCATTTCGGTGGATACGTCGACGCCTGCGGTGATGCGCGAAACTGCGCGCCTGGGAGCAGGCCTGATCAACGATGTGCGCGCTCTGCAGCGTGACGGTGCCCTTGATGCCGCTGCCGCGACCGGTTTGCCGGTATGCCTGATGCATATGCGCGGCGAGCCCGGCAATATGCAGGACAGTCTTCACTATGATGACCTAGTCGGCGAAGTGAGTGGTTTTCTCGCCGAGCGAATGGCTCAGTGCGCTGCCGTCGGGATTGCTGCGCATAAGATCATCCTCGACCCCGGCTTCGGCTTTGCCAAGACCCTGCAGCACAATTTAAGCCTGTTCAAGCATATGGAGTCCTTGCATCGCCTTGGGCGGCCGCTGCTGGTCGGCGTTTCGCGCAAGAGCATGATAGGGCTCGCCCTGAATCGTCCGGTGGGCGAGCGGTTGTACGGTGGACTTGCACTGGCGGCGCTTGCGGTAGCCAAGGGCGCACGTATCTTGCGTGTGCACGATGTCGCCGAGACAGTGGATGTGGTGCGTATGATTAGCGCGGTAGAATCAGCCGAATAAGAATGATGGAGCACTTATGACTAAAAAATACTTTGGCACCGACGGTATCCGTGGTCGGGTCGGCGAATTCCCGATTACCCCCGATTTCATGCTCAAGCTGGGCTGGGCGGCGGGCATGGCGTTCCGCAGCATGGGCGCGTGCCGCATCCTGGTGGGCAAGGACACCCGCATCTCGGGGTATATGTTCGAGTCCGCGCTGGAGGCGGGCCTGTCCGCGGCGGGTGCCGATGTGATGCTGCTGGGGCCGATGCCTACGCCAGCGATCGCCTACCTCACGCGTACCTTTCACGCTGAGGCCGGTATCGTGATCAGCGCCTCGCACAATCCCCATGACGACAACGGCATCAAGTTCTTTTCGGGCCAGGGCACCAAGCTGCCGGACGAAATCGAGTTGATGATCGAAGAGCTGCTGGATGCGCCGATGACGGTGGTTGAGTCCAGCAAGCTGGGCAAGGTATCGCGTATCAATGATGCATCCGGCCGTTATATCGAATTCTGCAAGAGCAGTGTGCCCAGCAGCACCAATTTCGCAGGCCTGAAAATTGTGGTCGATTGCGCGCATGGTGCTACCTACAAAGTGGCACCCAGCGTATTCAAGGAATTGGGCGCGGACGTCACGGTGCTGTCGGCCCAGCCTAACGGGTTGAACATCAACGACAACTGCGGCTCCACGCACATGGAGCAGTTGCAGGCGGCCGTTCTCGCCGAGCATGCCGACCTGGGCATTGCCTTCGACGGTGACGGTGACCGTGTACTCATGGTGGATCACACCGGGGCTATCGTTGACGGTGATGATCTGTTGTTCATCATTGCCCGTGACCTGCACGAGCGTAACAAGCTGCAAGGCGGCGTCGTCGGCACGCTCATGAGCAACCTTGGGCTTGAGCTGGCCTTGGCCGACCTGGGTATTCCGTTCGTGCGCGCCAACGTCGGTGACCGTTATGTGATCGCCGAGCTGCTTGAGCGTAACTGGCTGGTGGGGGGGGAGAACTCCGGGCATATTGTCTGCTTCCAGCACACCACCACCGGTGATGCGATCATCGCTGCGCTGCAGGTGCTGCTGTCGCTGCGTCGTCGCCAAGAGAGCCTGGCACAGGCGCGCCAGGCGCTGCGCAAGTGTCCGCAAGTGCTGCTCAACGTGCGTTTTGGCGGTGGCGAAAACCCGATCGAGCACCCGGCTGTCAAAGAGGCGTGCGAGCGCGTGACCCTTGCAATGGCGGGGCGTGGTCGCGTGTTGTTGCGCAAGTCCGGCACAGAGCCTCTGGTGCGTGTCATGGTCGAAGGTGATGACGAAACGCAAGTTCGCGGCCATGCTGAAGACCTGGCAAAACTGGTAACTGAAGTTTGCGCCTGAATTCGGCTTGCCAGTGATGATGTGGTTGGGTAACATCTGCGCCCACTTTGACCGACGGGGTACAGCATGCGTCGCACTATGGTAGCTGGTAACTGGAAGATGCACGGTACCCGCGCCAGTGTCGCTGAGCTGATCAATGGCCTTCGTCACCTGGCCTTGCCTGGCGGTGTTGATGTCGCGGTTTTCCCGCCTTTCCTGCATATCGGCCAAGTGGTTGATGGCTTGAAAGGTCAGTCGATTCAGGTCGGCGCGCAGAATTCTGCGGTGGAACCCGCCCAAGGTGCGTTGACCGGTGAGATTGCGCCGAGTCAGTTGGTTGATGCAGGTTGTGCCTATGTGCTTGTCGGGCACTCCGAGCGCCGCCAGTTGATGGGTGAAAGCGATCAAGTGCTCAATCGCAAGTTCGCAGCGGCACAGGCTTGTGGCTTGATCCCGGTGTTGTGCATAGGGGAGACCCTGGAGCAGCGCGAATCGGGCAAGACGCTTGAAGTTGTCTCGCGTCAGCTGGGCAGTATCATCGAAGAGCTGGGTGTCGGTGCATTTGCGAAGGCGGTCATTGCTTACGAGCCGGTCTGGGCCATTGGTACCGGGCTGACTGCTACACCGCAACAGGCGCAGGATGTGCACGCAGCCATCCGCGCGCAGTTGGCGGCAGAGAATTCTGAAGTCGCACAAGGTGTGCGTCTTCTATACGGCGGCAGCGTGAAGGCGGCCAATGCGGTCGAACTGTTCGGCATGCCGGATATCGATGGGGGGCTCATTGGTGGAGCGTCCCTGAATGCAGATGAGTTCGGTGCGATCTGTCGCGCCGCGGGAAACTGAAAAAATGCTGGAAACAGTCGTAGTCGTTTTTCATCTGTTGGCTGCCCTGGGCGTAGTTGCCCTGGTTTTGTTGCAACAGGGTAAAGGTGCGGATGCTGGTGCGTCTTTCGGTGCAGGTGCTTCAAATACTGTATTCGGAAGCCAAGGTTCCTCTACCTTTCTTAGTAAGTTTACTGCTATACTTGCCGCCGGTTTCTTCATAACCAGCTTGGGGTTAGGTTACTTTGCTAAAGAGAAAGCTCATGTGCTGACTCAAGTAGGTCTCCCGAACCCAGCAGTGTTGGAAGTACCGAAAGCAAAACCGGCTTCTGATGATGTCCCGGTGCTTCAAGAGCAAAAGTCGGCTACTCCAGCGACTGACGTACCTCCAGCTCAAGAGCAGAAGTAAGAAGGTTGTAAGTGCTGTATTGCCGAGGTGGTGGAATTGGTAGACACGCAACCTTGAGGTGGTTGTGCCCATAGGGTGTAGGGGTTCGAGTCCCCTTCTCGGTACCAATTATCAGGAGAGCCCGCTGTTGCGGGCTTTCTTGTAGGTGGAAGGTTACATTGACCCTGTAAGGGATCGGTCGTATACTTCCGCCCCAGCTTTGTCGCGGGGTGGAGCAGTCTGGTAGCTCGTCGGGCTCATAACCCGAAGGTCGTCGGTTCAAATCCGGCCCCCGCAACCAGTTTTAGCGGAGCCCCTTTTAAGGGGCTTTTTGTTAGCTGGACACTTTCAACGCCGCTGTTCGACGGCGTTTCAAGGATGGGCGTTTCGCCCATTTTTTTATTTTGCACAGCATGCACATACATGCACGAGGGGGTTCAGGTGTCGAGCAAGCTAGAAGAGTTGCAGGCCTTGTTGGCCCCGGTGATCGTGGCCCTAGGCTATGAATGCTGGGGTATTGAGTTTTCGGCTCAAGGTCGCCACTCAATGTTGCGCGTTTATATCGATAAAGAGGGCGGTGTGCTGGTGGACGATTGCGCCATTGTCAGCCGCCAGATCAGCGGTGTGCTGGATGTTGAAGATCCAATCGCCGTTGAATACACCCTCGAAGTTTCCTCGCCAGGCATGGAACGCCCACTGTTCACTATTGATCAGTTTGCAAAATTTGCCGGTGAACAAGTGAAGATCAAGCTGCGCTCTCCCTTCGAAGGGCGACGCAACTTTCAGGGCCTTCTGCGCGGTGTAGAAGAACAGGATGTCGTGGTGCAGGTAGAAGACCATGAGTTCCTATTGCCGATCGATATGATCGACAAGGCCAACATTATTCCCAGTTTTGACTGAGACGCGGATCCCGCGGATCCAATGGCTTGCGAAAGGCGAGGCGTACGATGAGCAAAGAAGTACTGCTGGTTGTTGAGTCGGTATCCAATGAAAAGGGCGTACCGGCAAACGTGATTTTTGAAGCGCTGGAGCTGGCCCTGGCCACTGCGACCAAAAAGCGTTTTGAAGACGAAGTTGATCTGCGTGTGGAAATCAACCGCCACACCGGTGCCTATGAGACTTTCCGTCGCTGGACGGTCGTCGAAGAAGCCGATCTTGATGATCCGGCCATCGAAACCTGGCCGAGCAAGGTTGCGCAAACGCATCCTGGCGCCCAGGTCGGTGATGTTGTCGAAGAAAAGATCGAATCGATCGAGTTCGGTCGTATCGCTGCACAGACTGCCAAGCAGGTCATCGTGCAGAAGGTTCGCGAAGCCGAGCGCGCGCAAGTCGTTGACGCCTATCGCGAGCGCCTGGGTGAAATCATCTCCGGCACCGTGAAAAAAGTCACCCGCGACAACGTGATCGTTGACCTGGGTAACAATGCTGAAGCGTTGCTGGCCCGTGAAGACATCATCTCTCGCGAAACCTTCCGTGTCGGCGTGCGCCTGCGTGCGCTGCTCAAGGAAATCCGCACCGAGAACCGCGGCCCCCAGCTGATCCTGTCGCGTACCGCGCCGGAAATGCTGATCGAGCTGTTCCGTATCGAAGTGCCGGAAATCGCCGAAGGCCTGATCGAAGTCATGGCAGCGTCCCGCGACCCGGGTTCGCGCGCCAAGATCGCGGTCCGTTCCAAGGACAAACGAATCGACCCGCAAGGCGCTTGCATCGGTATGCGCGGTTCGCGTGTCCAGGCAGTGTCGGGCGAATTGGGCGGTGAGCGTGTAGACATCGTCCTTTGGGACGATAACCCGGCGCAGTTTGTGATCAACGCCATGTCGCCGGCTGAAGTGGCGGCAATTATCGTTGACGAAGATGCCCATGCAATGGACATCGCCGTTGGCGCAGACAATCTGGCTCAGGCCATTGGTCGTGGTGGGCAGAACGTGCGTCTGGCCAGCCAACTGACCGGTTGGACCCTGAACGTGATGACCGAATCGGACATCCAGGCTAAACAGCAAGCGGAAACCGGCGACATCCTGCGCAACTTTATCGAAGAGCTTGAAGTCGATGAAGAACTGGCGCAGGTGCTGGTGGACGAAGGCTTTACCAGCCTGGAAGAGATTGCCTACGTACCGGTGGAGGAGATGCTCAACATCGACGGCTTTGACGAGGATATCGTCAACGAGCTTCGCGCTCGGGCCAAGGATCGTTTGTTGACCAAAGCCATCGCTACTGAGGAAAAGCTGGCAGACGCCCATCCGGCCGAAGACCTGCTCTCGCTTGAGGGTATGGACAAGGATCTGGCGATGGAACTGGCGGTGCGCGGCGTAATTACCCGCGAAGACCTGGCCGAGCAGTCTATTGACGATCTGCTCGACATCGACGGCATTGACGATGATCGTGCCGGCAAGTTGATCATGGCCGCCCGAGCCCATTGGTTCGAGTAACTAGGCGCGGCCTGAGGAGAGAAGTGCATGACGCAAGTCACGGTGAAACAACTGGCCGATGAGGTCAAAACACCGGTAGAGCGCCTGTTGCAGCAGATGCGTGAGGCAGGTCTGCCGCACACCGCCGCCGATGAAGGTGTGAGCGACAGTGAGAAGCAGTCTTTGCTGACTCACTTGAAGAGCAGCCACAAGGCGAAAGTGGAAGAACCGCGCAAGATTACATTGCAGCGCAAAACCACCAGCACCCTGCGTGTTGCGGGTAGCAAGAGCATCAGCGTTGAAGTACGCAAGAAGAAAGTCTTCGTACAACGCAGCCCGGAAGAAATCGAAGCCGAGCGCAAGCGCGATCTGGAAGAACGTCGCGCAGTAGAAAATGCTGCACGTCAGAAGGCTGAAGAAGAAGCCAAGCGTCGCGCCGAAGAAGAAGCGCGTCGCCAGCCTGCTGCTGCGCAACCTGCTGGCACTGACGCGGTTGCCGCGCCTGGTGCACCGGTAGAAGCTGTGCGTGAGGCCGCTCCGGTGGCCCCTGCACCAGCGCCGGCTGCTGACGCCCGCAAGCGCGACGAACCTCGTCGTCCGGACAAGCCGCGTGCTGACGATAACAATCGTCGCGGTGGCGGCGGTGATGGCGAGCGCAAGAACGCTCCGCATCGTGCTTCGGTCAAAGAGAAAGCGCCTGCGCCACGCGTTGCACCACGTACTACCGATGAAGAAAGCGACGGTTTCCGTCGTGGTGGTCGCGGCAAGGCCAAGCTGAAAAAACGCAACGCCCACGGTTTCCAGAGCCCAACCGGCCCTGTCGTGCGTGATGTGCAGATCGGCGAGACCATCACCGTTGGCGATCTTGCCAACCAGATGTCGGTCAAGGCTGCTGAAATCATCAAGTTCATGTTCAAACTGGGTACTCCAGCGACCATCAACCAGGTGCTTGATCAGGAAACTGCTCAACTGGTAGCCGAAGAACTGGGCCACAAAGTGACCCTGGTCAGCGACACCGCCCTGGAAGATTCCCTGGCCGAGTCCCTGAAGTTTGAAGGTGAGACGTTCTCCCGTGCGCCAGTTGTGACCGTAATGGGCCACGTTGACCATGGTAAGACGTCGCTGCTCGACTACATCCGTCGTGCCAAGGTAGCTGCTGGCGAAGCCGGCGGCATCACCCAGCACATCGGTGCGTACCACGTTGAAACCGAGCGCGGCATGGTCACCTTCCTCGACACCCCAGGTCACGCCGCGTTTACCGCGATGCGCGCCCGTGGTGCCAAGGCGACTGACATCGTGATCCTGGTGGTTGCAGCGGACGACGGCGTGATGCCGCAGACCATTGAAGCTGTCCAGCACGCCAAGGCTGCCGGTGTTCCACTGGTTGTTGCAGTGAACAAGATCGACAAGCCGGGCGCCGATCTTGATCGCATCCGCAGCGAACTGTCGGTTCACGGCGTGACTTCCGAAGAGTGGGGCGGTGATACGCCGTTCGTTTCGGTCTCGGCGAAAGTCGGTACCGGTGTAGACGAACTGCTCGAAGCGGTCCTGCTGCAAGCCGAAGTACTCGAACTCAAGGCAACCCCATCGGCTCCAGGCCGCGGTGTTGTGGTTGAATCGCGTCTCGACAAAGGTCGTGGCCCGGTTGCAACCGTCCTGGTTCAAGACGGTACCCTGCGCCAAGGCGACATGGTACTGGTCGGTTCGAACTACGGCCGCGTACGTGCCATGCTCGACGAGAACGGCAAGCCAATCAAGGAAGCCGGTCCTTCCATCCCTGTCGAGATCCTCGGCCTGGACGGTACCCCGGATGCTGGCGACGAGATGAGCGTGGTTGCCGACGAGAAGAAAGCCCGTGAAGTGGCTCTGTTCCGTCAAGGCAAGTTCCGCGAAGTAAAACTGGCGCGTGCTCACGCAGGCAAGCTGGAAAACATCTTCGAAAACATGGGCCAGGCAGAGAAGAAGACGCTCAACATCGTCCTCAAATCCGACGTCCGTGGCTCCCTCGAAGCGTTGAATGGCGCCTTGAACGGCCTGGGTAACGACGAAGTGCAAGTGCGTGTTGTCGGTGGCGGTGTCGGTGGTATCACTGAATCCGACGCCAACCTGGCTCTGGCTTCCAACGCTGTATTGTTCGGCTTCAACGTGCGTGCCGATGCTGGCGCTCGCAAGATCGTCGAGCAGGAAGGCCTGGACATGCGTTACTACAACGTCATCTACGACATCATCGAAGACGTCAAGAAAGCCCTTACCGGCATGCTTGGCAGCGACGTTCGGGAGAACATCCTGGGTGTGGCCGAGGTGCGTGACGTGTTCCGCTCGCCGAAATTCGGCGCGATCGCCGGTTGCATGGTTATCGAAGGTGTTGTGCACCGTAACCGTCCAATCCGTGTACTGCGTGAAGACATCGTTATCTTTGAAGGCGAGCTGGAATCCCTGCGCCGCTTCAAGGATGACGCTTCCGAAGTACGTGCCGGCATGGAATGCGGTATCGGCGTCAAGAGCTACAACGACGTCAAGCCTGGCGACAAGATCGAAGTCTACGAGAAGGTTCAGGTTGCTCGCAGCCTCTGACTCGCGCACTTCAGGAGCCACACGGCGTGTGGGCATGCAGATGCCCCGCGCGGTGTCCGGACTCTAAACGCAACGCCCGGTCTGGCTTTTGTCAGGCCGGGCGTTTGCCGCTTTCAGACCCCACGGGTTTCACCGTGTGGCAGTAACAGGTAACAAGACATGGCAAAAGAATACAGCCGTACCCAGCGTATCGGCGATCAGATGCAGCGCGAGCTGGCCCAACTGATCCGTCGCGAAGTCAAGGATCCACGTGTTGGCCTGGTCACTATCACTGCGGTTGAAGTGAGCCGTGACGTAGGCCACGCCAAGATCTTCATCACCGTGATGGGGCAGGACAGCAGCGAAGAAATCGCGCAAAGCATCAAGGTGCTCAACGCTGCCGCGGGTTTCCTGCGCATGCAGTTGGCCCGTGAAATGAAGCTGCGCAGCGTGCCCCAGTTGCATTTCCACTACGACGAAAGCGTCGTGCGGGGTGCGCACCTGTCGGCGTTGATTGAGCGCGCCGTGGCTGAAGACAGCCAGCATCCGTCCACGCCTGAAGACGCCAAGGAGTAAGCGGTGGCTCAGGTCAAACGTATCCGTCGCAACGTCAGCGGCATCATTCTGCTCGACAAGCCCATTGGCTTTACCTCCAATGCCGCGTTGCAGAAGGTCCGCTGGCTGCTCAACGCCGAGAAGGCCGGGCACACCGGCAGCCTCGATCCCCTGGCCACCGGCGTATTGCCGTTGTGCTTTGGCGAGGCCACCAAGTTCTCGCAATACCTGCTTGATTCCGACAAGGGTTACGAGACCCTGATGCAGTTGGGCAAGACCACCACCACGGCCGACGCCGAAGGTGATGTGCTGCAGGTGCGCGATGTGACCGTTGGTCGTGCCGATATTGAAGCTGCCTTGCCCGGTTTTCGTGGGCAGATCAGCCAGATACCGCCGATGTACTCGGCGCTCAAGCGTGATGGCCAACCTCTTTACAAGCTGGCACGTGCGGGTGAAGTAGTGGAGCGCGAACCGCGTTCTGTTACTATTGCCCGGCTCGAATTGCTCGCCTGTGAAAGTGACACTGCCCGCCTGGCCGTCGACTGCAGCAAAGGCACCTATATCCGTACCCTGGTGGAAGATATCGGTGAAAAGCTCGGTTGCGGCGCGTACGTTGCAGAACTGCGACGCACCCAGGCCGGCCCTTTCAGCCTGGCCCAGACGGTCACGCTGGAAGAGTTGGAAGCGGTACACGCCGAAGGCGGCAACGAAGCGGTTGATCGCTTCCTGATGCCGTCGGACAGCGGACTGCTGGACTGGCCATTGCTGCACTTCTCGGAGCACAGCGCGTTCTATTGGCTAAACGGCCAACCGGTACGTGCCCCGGATGCACCGAAATTCGGTATGGTGCGGGTACAGGATCATAATGGTCGCTTTATCGGTATCGGTGAAGTGAGCGAAGACGGGCGCATCGCGCCACGTCGACTGATTCGGTCAGAATGACCGGACGAGTGTGGCTGTTAACAGGCATGGTCAACACTCATTTTTAGATACAGGGATTTGTCCCTGGCCTGTTGAAACTGCCCTTTGGGTGGTTTCCTGAAAAAAAGGATTGCCTCATGGCTCTCGACGTTCAAGAAAAAGCACAAATCGTAGCTGACTATCAGCAAGCTGTTGGTGACACTGGTTCGCCAGAAGTGCAAGTTGCACTGCTGACCCACAACATCAACAAGCTGCAGGGTCACTTCAAGGCCAACGGTAAAGATCACCACTCCCGTCGTGGTCTGATCCGCATGGTAAACCAGCGCCGTAAGCTGCTGGACTACCTGAAAGGCAAGGATCTGGGTCGTTATCAGGCTCTGATCGGTCGCCTGGGTCTGCGTCGCTAATCAGCGATTGCGCTAGAGGTTGGTTGTCTGCCGTGTGTCAGTGGGATTCCCGCTGGCCCATGGCAGGCTCCCAGCCTCAAGTTTTATCTGGATACACGTTTTACCCTGGACGAGGGTCGGGCCGATTCCCGACATTGCCCAAGAATTTCGCAAGAAAACAAGTTCCCCAAGAGCCACAAAGAAGGTAGGACACCGTGAACCCGGTTATCAAAAAATTCCAGTTCGGTCAGTCGACCGTTACCCTCGAGACAGGCCGTATCGCCCGTCAAGCCTCCGGCGCAGTGCTGGTTACCGTTGACGACGACGTGACCGTACTGGTGACCGTTGTTGGCGCCAAGACCGCTGACCCGAGCAAAGGCTTTTTCCCTCTGTCCGTTCACTACCAGGAAAAGACTTACGCCGCCGGTAAGATCCCTGGCGGTTTCTTCAAGCGCGAAGGCCGTCCTTCCGAGAAAGAAACCCTGACTTCCCGACTGATCGACCGTCCGATCCGTCCACTGTTCCCAGAAGGCTTCATGAACGAAGTGCAGGTTGTCTGCACCGTCGTTTCCACCAGCAAGAAGACCGATCCGGACATCGCTGCGATGATCGGCACCTCGGCTGCCCTGGCTATCTCCGGCATTCCTTTTGATGGCCCGATCGGCGCTGCCCGCGTTGCTTTCCACGAAAGCACCGGCTACTTGCTGAACCCGACTTACGAGCAACAGAAAGCATCGAGCCTGGACATGGTCGTTGCCGGTACCTCGGAAGCCGTATTGATGGTTGAATCGGAAGCCAAAGAGCTGACCGAAGACCAGATGCTGGGCGCCGTACTGTTCGCTCACGACGAGTTCCAGGTGGTGATCAACGCCGTCAAGGAACTGGCCGCTGAAGCTGCCAAGCCAACCTGGACTTGGGCTCCACAGCCTGAAGCCACCGAGTTGCTGGCCGCTATCCGTGCCGAGTTCGGCGACGCGATCTCCCAGGCCTACGCCATCACCGTCAAGGCCGACCGTTACGCTCGCCTGGGCGAGCTGAAGGACCAAGTCGTCGCCAAGCTGTCCGGTGAAGAAGGCCAGCCTTCTTCCAGCGAAGTCAAAGCGGCTTTCGGTGAAATCGAATACCGCACCGTTCGCGAAAACATCGTTAACGGCAAGCCGCGTATCGACGGCCGCGACACGCGCACTGTACGTCCGCTGAACATCGAAGTCGGCGTGCTGCCGAAGACTCACGGTTCGGCGCTGTTCACCCGTGGTGAAACCCAGGCACTGGTTGTCGCGACCCTGGGCACCGCCCGTGACGCACAGCTGCTGGACACCCTGGAAGGCGAGAAAAAAGACCCGTTCATGCTGCACTACAACTTCCCTCCGTTCTCGGTGGGCGAGTGTGGTCGCATGGGTGGCGCTGGCCGTCGCGAAATCGGTCACGGCCGTCTGGCCCGCCGTTCGATCGCCGCGATGCTGCCGGCTGCCGACGTGTTCCCGTACACCATCCGCGTGGTGTCGGAAATCACCGAATCCAACGGTTCCAGCTCCATGGCTTCGGTCTGCGGCGCTTCCCTGGCACTGATGGACGCCGGTGTGCCGATGAAGGCACCGGTTGCCGGTATCGCCATGGGCCTGGTTAAAGAAGGCGAGAAATTCGCCATCCTGACCGACATCCTGGGTGACGAAGACCACCTTGGCGACATGGACTTCAAGGTAGCCGGTACCGCTAAAGGTGTTACCGCGCTGCAGATGGACATCAAGATCAAAGGCATCACCGAAGAAATCATGGAGATCGCCCTGGGCCAAGCCCTGGAAGCGCGCCTGAACATCCTCGGTCAGATGAACCAGATCATTGGTCAGTCGCGTACCGAGCTGTCGGAAAATGCTCCGACCATGATCGCGATGAAAATCGACACCGACAAAATCCGTGATGTCATCGGTAAAGGCGGCGCGACCATCCGTGCGATCTGCGAAGAAACCAAGGCTTCGATCGACATCGAAGACGACGGCTCGATCAAGATCTTCGGCGAAACCAAGGAAGCTGCAGAGGCTGCGCGCCAGCGTGTTCTGGGCATCACCGCTGAAGCCGAGATCGGCAAGATCTATGTCGGCAAGGTTGAGCGCATCGTCGACTTCGGCGCATTCGTGAACATCCTGCCGGGCAAGGACGGTCTGGTTCACATCTCCATGCTGAGCGATGCCCGCGTTGAGAAAGTCACCGACATTCTCAAAGAAGGCCAAGAAGTTGAAGTGCTGGTACTGGACGTGGACAACCGCGGCCGTATCAAACTGTCCATCAAGGACGTAGCAGCAGCCAAGGCTTCGGGCGTTTAATTACCCCTGAGCGTTACGCTGAACAAGAGGACTCTTCGGAGTCCTTTTTTTATGGCTTCAGGAAAATGCCGAGAAATCAGGAGCTTACTGAGCGGTAAAAAGCCGCAACTTGCATGCAGTGGTGCTTGGCATCATGCAAGTTGCACGATTCCGAAAATTTGGTATTTCCATAACGTATTGATTTATAAGGTTTTAATTGAGCGGCGTGACTTGGCACATTGCCTGCAATATCCCTGTTAGCGCTGCAGTATCGAGGTTTAGGTACTGCGGTCTTTTAATAAAACAGGAGTTACTCGTATGAAGAAGTTCGCTCTCGCTACTGCTACCGCTCTGACTCTGGCCATGGGTGCTAACGTAGCCTTTGCTCAGACTTCCCAGGCCCCTATGACTCTGGCGGCCGGCGAAGCCACCCAGGCTAAGGAAAGCGTTTCGGATACTTGGATCACCACCAAAGTCAAAGCTGACCTGCTGACTGAAAAAGGCATTCCAGGTTCGGATATCAAGGTTGAAACCAACAAAGGCGTGGTTTCCCTGTCTTCCGACGTAGCCATCTCTAACTCGCAGAAAGCGACCGCTGTAGCCATCGCCAAGAAAATCAAAGGCGTGACTGCTGTTTCTGCTGACGGCCTGCTGGCTGGCGGCGCTACCAAGGCTGACGGTATCGACAAAACCAAAGGCGCAGCCCATAACGCTGGCGAAGCGACTAGCGATACTTGGATCACCACCAAAGTAAAAGCTGACTTGGTTACCGAGAAAGGTATTCCTGGTACCGACATTAAAGTCGAAACCAACAAGGGTGTTGTCTCCCTGTCGTCCTCTACTGCCGTGACTGAAGCGCAGAAAGAAACCGCAGTAGCCATCACCAAGAAGATCAAAGGCGTTAAAGCTGTATCGGCTGACGGCCTGAAAGCAGAGTAACGCTCAACAGTTCGTCTGAACTAGAAGTCGGCGGCAACGAGTGAGTTAGATATCCACTCAATGCACCTCACAGGTTCATGCGATCGACCACACGGATGTGGTCATTACAGGCCCCGGCACTTGTGTCGGGGCCTGTTCTATTGTGGGCTTGAATCGAAGTCTTGAGACCGATAAAGATCAATGTGGGAGCTGGCTTGCCTGCGAAAGCATCACCTCAGTTCATCTGATTGACCGAGGTGTCTGCATCGCAGGCAAGCCAGCTCCCACATTTTGATGGGTCGCTCAACAGTTATTCGGCATCCAGATGCATCGGCGTGACCACCCGCCCATCTTTTTCAGCCTGCCCCAACTGCGCATCAATGAAGTACACCCGGTCATCCTCCAACTGCCCTTTATCCACCAGATAATCCTTGATGGTGCTGGCGCGGTCCTGGCCCAGTTGGCGCAGTAACACATCACTGGCGCTCCAGAACTTGATCACGCCGTCACGAAGCCTCGCACTGCGTTCGTCGCTGCTCAGGTCCTTCCACTCGGCCGGTGGTTGTTGTTTCAGGCGGGTGCGGTAGATGCCTTCCAGCAAGGGTGCCTTTTCTTTTTCGGGTACGACAAGCAGCGACGCCTGGGCGGGCACCTTGTCGCCACGGCGTTGGAGGATCTTGTAGTAGTTGTATTGGTATTCACGTTCCAGTCGCTGTTCGGCGAGGAGCGGGCCATCGCTGCTGGCGGCGGCGGTGCCTTCGATTTCCAGGCGCAGCGCAGGGCGTTCTCTCAAGGCTTTGGCCAGGGTATTCAAGGCGCCCTCGGCGTCCTTGTTCAACTCGCTGGATCCAGCAGCGAACGACACATTGCCAAGGTCTTCCGAACCCCCGCCGGTCACCAGCCCGCCGATAAACTTGAAGGGCGCCGTTGCCGCGCGCAGCACCAGATTACGCAGGGTCTGCCAAACAATCGGCATCACGCTGAATTGCGGGTTGTTCAGATCGCCTGTCACCGGCAATTCGATGGTGATCTTGCCATTTGTATCCTTGAGCAGCGCGACCGCCAGGCGAATTGGAAGGTCCACCGCATCGTCACTGTCGACTTTCTCACCCAGTTGCAATTGCTCGACCACCACTTTGTTTTCGGCCTTCAACTGGCCCTTGGTAATCACATAGTGCAGGTCGAGGTTCAGACGCCCCTTGCGGATACGGAACCCGGCGAACTTGCCGGAATAGGGGGTCAGGGTGGTCAGTTCGACACGTTTGAAACTGGTGGCGATGTCCAGCGCCGCCATGGGATCAAACGGGTTCACGCTGCCTTTGATAGTAACCGGCGCGTAGCGGTCGACCTTGCCCTTGATATCAACGCTGGCCGGTTTGGCCTGGCGGCTGTCAATCGTGCCGATCTGCCCGTTGAGCTGTTGAATGGCGGTGGCGAAGTTTGGTGTAAGGCTGAAGTCGGCAAAGTTGGCCGAACCGTCGTTGATCGCAATCTGCCCGATACGAATACCCAAAGGCTTTTCCTTGCTGGCGGGCTTGGCGCTTTTGTCGGCCGGTTGCGGAATCAACAGGTCATCGACGTTGGTGGTGCGGTCATCATTGATCATGAAGCGCACATAGGGCTGCAGCAGGTTGACCTTGTCGATCGACAGGCTGTCGCCGTGCTGGTAATTAACGCCTTCGAGCACCAGTCGCTGCCATTTGACGAAGTCGCGGGTCTTGAGGGTGTCCAGCGTATGCAACTGGTCGACCTGCGCCCGCCCCGTGACCTGCAGCTTCAAGGGATCAGTGCTCTTCAGGTCAACATCGAGATTGCTGCCGAGCATGCCGCTGCGCAGTTCCAGACGGATGAAGGGGCTGATATAGGACTGGGCAACCCTCAGGTCGATGTCCTGGGTGTTCACGTTCAGCTTGGCGCTGACCGGGTTGAGATTGACCGTGCCGCTCGCCTGGAGCTTGCCTTGCTTGCCCAGGCCCGTGTCGGCCTTCAAGGTAAACGGGCTCTGGTTGAGGCTATCGAAGTTCTGCACATCGACATTCAACGGACCCAGTTCCAGCGCGACCGCAGGCTTGGCCCGGCGGTCTGCCAGGTGCACCTGATAGTTACGCAGTTGCACGTCCTTGAGCAGCACTTGCCAGGGCTTGCCTGGTGCGGCGGGTTCAGCTTTTGGCGAGTCGGCAGTGGCCGGCGCAGTGGTCGGCTCCGGCGCCTTGGCGGGTTTGTTGGGTTGGCTGGTGAACAGTTTCTGCCAATCCAGTTGGCCATCGGCCTCAAGGGCCGCCCAGGTTTCCAGTTTGTTGCTGCGGATCTTGCCGACCACCACCTGCTGCCTGGCCAGGTCCACTGTGGTCTCGCTGACATCCAGGCGTTCCAGGCGCACCAATGGACGACCGTCCGGTGCCTTCATGGCAAATGGCGCAATGCTGGCGGCGGTGTTGGTCAGCTTCAGCTCGGTCTCTTTGGCCAGGCTGAACTTGTATTCGGTGCTGAAGTTGAGCACGCCATCTTCCAGCACCAGGGGCAGCGCGTCGCGTACATAGGGCCACCAGGCTTTCATCTTGCCATCGGTGACCTTCAAGGTGCCTTCGGAGGTGATCGGCACCAGGCTGAAGTTGCCTTTCCAGTCGATCTGCCCGCCTTCAGGCCCGGCTGCCACCAGCGTCATGTCGGCATTGTCTTCCGGCAGGGTGCTGAGGTTTTTCAGTTCGAAGTCGAGGGTGTCGTAGAGGAATTCGATGGGCTCGCTGGGTCGCAAGTCCTCGAAGTGCACATAACCGCCCGCCAACTTGATGCTGTCGATACGCAACGGAAACGGATTGGCATCAGGATCGCTCCGGGTTGGCTCGCTGGGTGGCAGCTTGAACAGCTGCGCCAGGTTCAGTTGGCCGGATTTGTTGAACAACAGCTCGGTCTTGGGCTTATCCAGTTGCACATCAGCCAAGTGCAGGGCGCGGGTCCAGAGGCTGTCGATCTGCAGGTTGGCGTAGAGACGCTCGAAACCCACCTGTTCCTTGCCGGGCTCACCGATTTTCAGCCCCCATGCTGTCACCTCCAGGCTGAACGGGTTGAGCTCGATCCGCTCGATTCGCGCCGGCGCCGTGGCGTAATTGGCCAACTGCTGGTTGGCAATGCGAAGCGCGATACCGGGGAGAATCAAAAAGCCCAGCAAGCTGTACAGGGCAAGGGCAGTCAACAACGCGCCAGCGGCGCGGATCAATCCTTTGGGCATGGGGCGGCGCCATCTATGTCAAACAGGAGTGCCTTGGAGTATGGCACGGCTTTTCGGTTCCGAAGCGCTGGGCCTTTGGGAAACCTCTTACAGCTGAAGTATCAATGTTTTCAATGGCGGCTGTTGATCCTGCGAGGGAAAGTCCGCGCCGGGCGTCATGATTTCCCAGTTACGCACCGGGCGCCCGGCTTTTTCCGCACAGCGCAGCACCTGTTCACGCCAATCCTCCATGCTGACTTTCGCCAGGTTGTTGCAGCAAATCAGCACGCCGTTGTCGGCGGTGGCAAGCAGCGCCGGCTTGAGCAGGCTCTGGTAGTCGCGCAGCAGGTCGACGGTGCCGAACGCGCTCTTGGCCCAGGCCGGAGGGTCGAGCAGCACCAGGTCGTATTGGCGCTGCTCCAAGCGCGGATAACTGGGCAGCTTTTGCCCGCGCCGCTGGGTAATCGGCAGACCGGCCAGTTGGCGGATCGCCGGAAAGTAGTCGGACTGCACGAATTGCATGGTCGGCAACTGCGGGTTCAGCAGGCCATTTTCGCGGCCGACCGCCAGGTTGCCCTCGGCAAAATCCATGTTGCATACCTCGCGGGCATCCCCGGCGGCGGCGCTCAGGCCCACGCCGCAGGTGTAGGCGAACAGGTTCAGCACGCTTTTGCCGGCGCTGTTTGCCTTGACCCAGCCCCGCGTGTTACGCAGATCCAGGAAGAGCAGCGGGTCTTGCCCCGCATGCCGCCCGCGCACGCGGTAATTGAGGCCCCATTCGTGGCCAATCAGATCGTCCAGCGCCGCGGGTTCTGCGCGGTATACCGTGTCCTGACGGTCGATGCGCGAATTGCCATGGGAGCGGTCGTTGTACACCAGCAGCAGTTCCAGGCCCAAATGCTGGTTGACCTGCTGATGCAGGGCCAGCAGGTCTGCGCTTTCCAGGGCATTGTGGAAGCTCTGCACCAGTAATTGCGGGCCATAGCGGTCGATGGTCAGGCCGCCGGCGCCTTCCTGGCTGCCATGGAACAGCCGGTAGCAGTCGGTGCCCTGGGCGTACAATTCGCCGATCAGGTCTTGGCGATGGTCGAGGGCGGCGCGCAGCGCCTGATTCAGGGAAGACATGGAGCGCGCCTGGCTAAGTAATGGATGGCAATGAGGGCGCGGAGTTTAACAGCTATGCGCCGTCGCCTACATCAACCCCATCCGCCGATGGGCGCGTTGCACCGAACCGTTGCGCATCGCCCAACGCAGCATCGGCGCACTGCGCTTGACCCCGGCACGGACCATCTGGCGCTGCAGCGGGCTCTGGTGTTGCTGGAGCATGGCGCTGGCCCAATCCGGCAGCAGGTCGATCCCGGCCTGCATCATCAAACTGCCGAAGGGTTTGGCCAGCAGGCTGGGGGCGGGCGCATCGAGCAGCAAACGCAGCACTTCGCGGCTGCGGTCGTCGCACAGCAATTGCGGGCGGATGCGGGCCATGTAATCCGATATTTCCTGGCGAGAACGCGGAACATTCAGCGCGCCCAGGCGTTCCGCCACCAAGGCAATTTCACTGTAGTAGCGGTCCTGGTCCGGACCCGAAAGGTGCGGGTTACGGTAGCGCAGGTGCGCGGCCAGGAAGTTGCTGACTTCCGCCACATGCACCCAGGTCAGCAGGTCCGGATCGCTGGCCGCGTAAGCCCGCCCGTCAGGCGCATGCCCCACCACCTGCAGGTGAATGGTGCGGACTTTTTCGATCAGCCATTCGGCGTCTTTGCGCGAGCCAAAGGTGGTGCCCGAGATGAACTGCGAGGTACGCCGCAAGCGCCCGAGCATGTCCTGGCGAAAATTCGAATGGTCCCACACGCCGGCCAGGGCCAACGGGTGCAAGGCTTGCAGCATCAAGGCACTGATGCCGCCAATGAGCATGCTGCTGAAATCGCCATGGACTTGCCAGCTCACCGAGTCCGGCCCGAACAGGCCCGGGTCGCCCTTGGGGTTTTCCAGGTCCAGCTGGCCCAGCGCCAGGCCGGTCAGGCTCAGCAACTGGGTTTCGATACGGCTGCGGATAAATTCCATGGCGACTCAGGGGTTCCTATCGGTTCAGGCGTTTGTCGATCAGACCCTCTACAACGCTGGGGTCGGCCAGGGTCGAAGTATCGCCGAGGCTGTCGAGTTCGTTGCAAGCGATCTTGCGCAAAATCCTGCGCATGATCTTGCCGGAACGGGTTTTCGGCAAGGCCGGTGCCCATTGGATCAGTTCCGGCTTGGCAAAGCTGCCGATTTCCTTGCTGACCAATTCCAGCAAGTGTTTTTTTAATGTTTCGCTGGGTTCCACGCCATTCATGGGGGTGACAAAGGCATAGATGCCCTGGCCTTTGACGTCATGGGGATAGCCCACCACGGCGGCTTCGGCCACTTGGTCGTGCAGCACCAGGGCACTTTCCACCTCGGCGGTGCCGATGCGGTGGCCGGAGACGTTGATCACATCGTCGATGCGCCCGGTGATCCAGTAATCGCCGTCCTCATCGCGCCGCGCGCCGTCACCGGTGAAGTAATAACCGGGGTAGGGTTTGAAATAGGTGTCGACCATGCGCTGCGGATCGCCGTACACGCTGCGGATTTGCCCCGGCCAGCTGGCCTTGATCGCCAGCACGCCGCTGCCGGCGCCACTGATTTCCTTGCCTTGCTCGTCGAGCAATACGGGCTGCACGCCGAACATCGGCTGGGTTGCGCAGCCGGGCTTGATCCGCTGGGCGCTCACCAATGGGCTGAGCATGATGCCGCCGGTCTCGGTCTGCCACCAGGTGTCCACGATCGGGCAGCGCTGTTCGCCAACTGCATTGAAGTACCAGTCCCAGGCTTCCGGGTTGATCGGCTCGCCCACGCTGCCGAGCAAGCGCAGGCTGGCGCGGGACGTGTTTTCCAGTGGGCCATGACCCTCACGCATCAACGCGCGCAAGGCCGTGGGCGCGGTGTAGAAGATATTGACCTTGTGCTTGTCGATCACCTGCCAGAAGCGCGAGCTGTCCGGGTAGCTCGGCACGCCTTCGAACATCAGCGAGGTCGCGCCGTTGGCCAGCGGACCGTAGACGATGTAGCTATGGCCGGTGACCCAGCCCACATCGGCGGTGCACCAGAACACTTCGCCGTCGCGGTAGTCGAGTACGTATTTGAACGTCATGGCCGCTTGCAGCAGGTAGCCGCCGGTGCTGTGCAGCACGCCTTTGGGTTTGCCGGTGCTGCCGGAGGTGTAGAGGATGAACAGCGGGTCTTCGGCGTCCATCGGCTCGGGTGGGCAATCGTCGCTGGCGGCGTCGAGGGCCTGTTGATACTTGAGATCGCGGCCTTCGGTCCAATTGACGGTCGCACCGGTGCGCTCCACCACCAGCACCGTGCTGACATCGGGGCAACTGGCCAGCGCCTTGTCGACATTCTGTTTCAGCGCCACCGGCTTGCCGCCGCGCACGCCCTGATCGGCGGTGATGACGGTGCGGCAGTCTGCGTCGAGGATCCGGTCACGCAGGGCATCCGGTGAGAATCCGCCAAATACCACCGAGTGCACCGCGCCAATGCGTGTGCAGGCCAGCATGGCGTAGGCGGCTTCCGGAATCATCGGCATGTAGATGCACACCCGATCGCCTTTCTTTACGCCACGGCTTTTCAGCACATTGGCCAGGCGGCTGACGTTCTGGTGCAGTTGGCGGTAGGTGATGTTGGAGGATTTTGTCGGATCATCGCCTTCCCAGATGAAGGCCGGTTGATCGGCGCGTTGCGCCAGGTGACGGTCGATGCAGTTGTAGCTGACGTTCAGCTGACCGCCGGCAAACCATTGGGCGGCGCCGGTATGGATGTCTGAGCGATGAACGCTGTGCCAGGGGGTAATCCAGTCGAGAAAGCCCTTGGCCTGTTCAGCCCAGAACGTGTCCGGCTGTTCGATGGATTGGCGGTAGAGGCGCTGATAGTCCTCTTGACTGAGTTGCGCAGCCCGGCGGACGGCATCGGCGGTGGGAAACGTGCTGATATCGAACATGAGCGATCCTTATTCTTGTTTTTGCGACAAGTCATAAAGATGCACCCTGTAAGGGGAGGGTTCAAGGCCAACCTCCAAACGGACGTTGGCCCTGCAAAACCTGGATCAGCCGCGGTGGCGACCACGGAAGTAGTTGATCAGGCCCTGGGTCGACGCATCGTCAGCCACAGTTTCCTCGGCACCGGTCAGGCGGTTGTAGACGCCCTTGCCCAGCTCTTTGCCGAGTTCCACGCCCCATTGGTCGAAGGCGTTGATACCCCAGATCACGCTCTGCACGAACACTTTGTGCTCATACATGGCGACCAGCGCGCCCAAGCGACGCGGGCTGATGCGCTCGACCACGAGGGTGTTGCTTGGGCGGTTGCCCGGGATCACCTTGTGCGGGGCGAGTTTCTGCACGTCTTCTTCCGGGATGCCCTTGTCGCGCAACTCGGCTTCGGCTTCGCCGCGGGTCTTGCCGAGCATCAATGCCTGGCTCTGGGACAGGCAGTTGGCATACAGCCATTGATGGTGGTCGGACACCGGGTTGAAGCTGACGATCGGCACGATGAAGTCGGCCGGGATCAGTTGGGTCCCCTGGTGCAGCAACTGGTGGTAGGCATGCTGACCGTTGCAGCCCACGCCGCCCCAAATCACCGGGCCGGTATCGGTGCCCACCGGCGTACCGTCCTGGCGCACGCTCTTGCCGTTGGATTCCATGTCCAACTGTTGCAAGTGCTTGGTGATGTTACGCAGGTAGTGGTCGTACGGCAGGATCGCATGGCTCTGCGCACCCCAGAAGTTGCCGTACCACACGCCCAGCAGGCCCAGCAGTACCGGCATGTTCTGTTCGAACGGCGCGTTCTGGAAGTGCTGGTCCATTGTGTAGGCGCCGGACAGCAGTTCCTTGAAGTTGGACATGCCGATGGCCAGGGCGATTGGCAAGCCAATGGCCGACCACAGCGAGTAACGCCCGCCCACCCAGTCCCACATCGGGAAGATGTTCTCTTCGCGGATGCCGAAGGCGACCGCTGCCGCGTTATTGCTCGATACGGCGATGAAGTGCCGGTACAGCTCGGCTTCCGAGCCACCCTGGGCCAAGTACCAGGCGCGGGCGGCTTGGGCGTTCTTAAGAGTTTCCAGGGTGTTGAAGGATTTCGACGAGACGATAAACAGCGTGGTCTCGGCGCGCAGCTTCATCGTCAGTTCGTGGAACTCGCTGCCGTCGATGTTTGCCAGGTAGTGGCAGCGCACGCCTTTGTGGGCATAGGACAGCAGCGCTTCGGAGACCAGCTCCGGGCCGAGGAACGATCCACCGATACCGATATTCACTACGTCGGTGATCGGCTTCTCGGTGTAGCCACGCCACAGGCCGTCATGGATGCGCCCGACCAGGTCGGTCATCTGGTTCAGCACCTTGTGCACGTCCGGCATGATGTTCACGCCGTTGACCGACAACTTGTCACCCACAGGGCGGCGCAGCGCAGTGTGCAGGGCTGGGCGGTGTTCTGAAGAGTTGACGGGTTCGCCGTTGTACAGCGCGTCGATCGCCGCCTTGAGGTCGACTTCCTTGGCCAGCGCCACCAGCAGGTCACGGGTTTCGCCGGTAATCAGGTTTTTCGAGTAATCGAGGAAAAGTCCGCAGCTGCTCAAGGTGAACTGTGAAAAACGCTGCGGATCGGCATTGAACGCTTCGCGCATGCTGAAATCCTGCATGGCTTGGCGATGTTGATTGAGCGCTTGCCAGGCGGGCAGAGCGGTAACGTCATGAGGAGTGCGGTAGTACGCCATCGCTGCGGGTTTCCTTTTTATTACGGGGACTGCCTTTAGGACACTTCTGGGTCCGGAACGTCCAAATTTTCATCAGGCAATGGGTTCCGGACAGCGCTAACCATAGCGCAGGGCGATTACATTAAACCTAGCGTGTCGATATGTCTTGGCTTTGTCTGCGCTGTGGCCGGTACTTTTTTATACCGGCGCAACGAGAAGAGCAACGGGAACCGCGACGAGAGAGGGTCAGTCGAGGGTCAGGTGCAGGTTGTCGATGAGGCGGGTGGCGCCCAGGTACGCCGCGACCAGGATCACGATATCGCGGTCTTCGGCCGTGGCCGGGCGCAGATGTACGCCCTGGCGTACTTCGAGGTAATCCAGGCGCAGCCCGGCGGCTTCGATCTGCCCGACCTGCTCGGCGCGCAGCCTGGCAAAGTCACGCTCACCGGCTTTGATTGCCGCGCCAATCTGGCTGAGGCAGCGGTACAGCACCGGCGCGACGGCGCGTTGTTCGTCGGTGAGGTAGCCGTTGCGCGATGACAGCGCAAGGCCATCGTCGGCGCGCACGGTGGGCTCGCCGATGATCTGGATCGGCATGTTCAGGTCGTGGACCATGGCGCGAATCACCGCCAGTTGCTGGTAGTCCTTCTGGCCAAACACCGCCATGTCCGGCTGGACCATGTTGAACAGCTTGCTGACCACCGTCGCCACGCCTTCGAAGTGCCCCGGACGGCTGGCGCCGCACAGGCCTTCAGACAGCTGCGGCACGCTGACACGGGTCTGGCCGGCGGTGCCGCCGGGGTACATTTCCTCGACGGTGGGCGCGAATAGCAGGTTGCAGCCGGCTTGCAGCAGCTTTTCCTGGTCGGCGGCCAAGGTGCGGGGGTATTTGTCCAGGTCTTCGCCGGCGCCGAACTGCAGCGGGTTGACGAAGATGCTGGCGACCACGAAATCCGCCTGCTGGGCAGCCTTGGTCACCAAGGTGGCGTGGCCGCTGTGAAGATTGCCCATGGTGGGTACGAAGCCGATGCGCTTGCCGGCGCTGCGGGCATGGGTCACGGCAGCCCGTAGTTCACGTAGGGTTTTAACGGTGTTCATGCGCAGAATCCGTGTTCGGCGCCTGGAAAGGTCACGCTTTTGACTTCAGCCACGTAGGCGCTCAATGCATCGTGGATGCTGGTTTGGCCGGCCATGAAATTCTTCACGAATTTGGGCACGCGGCCGCTGATCGACAGGCCGAGCATGTCGTGCAGCACCAGCACTTGGCCATCGGTAGCGGAACCCGCGCCAATCCCGATCACCGGCACTTTCACCGCCTGGGTGATTTCGGCCGCCAGTTCGCTGGGTACGCATTCGAGCAGGATCATCGCTGCGCCCGCTTGTTCCAGGGCGATGGCGTCGGCACGCATCTGGCGCGCCTGGGCTTCATTGCGGCCTTGTACCTTATAGCCGCCGAGGAGATTGACCGACTGCGGCGTCAGGCCCATATGCGCACACACCGGCACGCCGCGCTCCGCCAGCAGGCGGATCGATTCGGCCAGCCATACGGCGCCTTCCACTTTGACCATATGCGCACCGGCTTGCATCAGCTTGCCGGCATTCTGGAACGTCTGTTCGAGTGTGGCGTAACCCATGAACGGCATGTCGGCGATGATGAAGGCGCCATCGTTACCGCGCTTGACGCTGGCGGTGTGGTAGGCAAGTTCATCGGTGGTCACGGGCAGTGTGCTGTCATTCCCTTGAAGCACCATGCCCAGGGAGTCACCCACCAGCAACACTTCGACCCCGGCCTGGCAACTGGCGTGGGCAAAGGTGGCGTCATAGCAGGTCAGCATGGTGATTTTTTCACCTTTGAGCTTGAGGCTCTGCAAGGTGGTCAGGGTAATGTCTGGCATGAAAAGGGTCCTCGTTCAGGCGCATGGAAACAGCGAGTAACGCGCGTGAGTCTTCGTTTATACAGGCGCACTGTCTTGAGAGCAGTGCTTATAAGGCCTGGATTGCGCCCTTCAGCGCCGGGTTGGCGGCAGCGGGACGCCTATAGTCGTGAGGAGGACACGGGAAGTCAATTGGATGTGTTACCGCATTGTTACGAGGGCGGTGTTACCGCTGTTACTGATGCGATTCAGCACTTGGCCAGTCGTTTCGAACTACATGAGATCGAAATGTGGGAGCTGGCTTGCCTGCGATAGCATCACCTCGTTCTCACTGAAGGACCGAGTTGCTTGCATCGCAGGCAAGCCAGCTCCCACATTGACCGAGTCAGTCTTGGGGAAGGCGTTCCAAGCCGACAAACGGGCAGGCGGCGAGCAAATTGCTGAGTGTTTGACCATCGGGCAGTTGCAGCGTTGCCGGAGCCAGTTCAGCCAACGGGTACAGCACAAACGCCCGCAGGTGCATCTGATAATGCGGCACCTTCAGGCGCGGCTCATCGATCAGGCGATCCCCGAACAGCAAAATATCCAGGTCAAGGGTGCGTGGGCCCCAGCGCTCAAGGCGTTCGCGGCCTTGAGCGTTTTCGATGGCTTGCAGCGCATCCAGCAGCTCCAGAGGCGCAAGGCTGCTGTCCAAGGCCGCAACCGCGTTGGTGTAGCGCGGCTGGCCCGGGAGCAGGGAATCACTTTGATAGAAGGCGGAGACGCCAGTGACTGTAGTGCCTGGCAATCGCGCCAGTGCCTCGATAGCACTGCGCAATTGCTTGTCCGGGGCCGCCAGGTTGCTGCCCATGCCGATGTAGATATGTTCCACGTTTAGTCGCCTGCGGCGCCCGACGCGTCAGCGGCGCTGCGTTTGCGTTTGGTGCCACTGCGACGGCGCTTCTTCGGCCCCTCGCCAACGCCATCGCCTTTGCCGGCGAGGTCGCGAATCATGTCGCGGCGCTCGCTGTCATTGGCGTCCTGGTAGTCGGTCCACCATTCACCGAGGCCGTCAGTTTGCTCGCCGGCGCTTTCACGCAGCAGCAGGAAGTCATAGCCGGCGCGGAAACGCGGGTTGTCCAGCAACAGGTCGGCACGCTTGCCGCTGCGGCGCGGCAGGCGCTCCTGCATGTCCCAGATCTCGCGGATCGGCATGGTGAAACGTTTAGGGATTGCAATGCGCTGGCACTGCTCGGCGATCAGCTCATGCGCGGCTTCCTGCATAGCCGGGATCGGCGGCATGCCACGGTCTTGCAGGCGCAATACGCGTTTCGGCAAGGCCGGCCACAACAGGGCGGCAAACAGGAACGCCGGGGTTACCGGCTTGTTCTGCTTGATGCGCAGGTCCGTGTTGATCAGCGCTTCGCTGATCAACGTATGGGTATAGGTCGGGTTGTATTCCAGCGCCTCGGCACTGGCCGGGAACAGCGGGTCGAACAATTGCAGGTCGACGAGCATTTCGAAGGTGTCGGCGGCATAGCCCGAGAGGAACAGCTTGAGCACTTCTTCGAACAGGCGCGCCGAGGGGATTTCCCGCAGCATTGGGGCCAGCTCACGGATCGGCGCAGCGGTGTGTTTCTCGATACCGAAATTCAGCTTGGCGGCGAAACGCACCGCACGCAGCATGCGCACTGGGTCTTCCTGGTAACGCTTGACCGGATCACCGATCAGGCGGATCAGATGGTTGCGAATATCGTGCACGCCATTGGCGTAATCGAGAATGCGCTCGCTGACCGGGTCGTAGTACAGGGCATTAATGGTGAAGTCGCGGCGTTGCGCGTCTTCTTCCAAGGTGCCGTAGACGTTGTCGCGCAGGATACGTCCGCTCTCGTTGCGGGAAGACTGATTGGTGTCTTCCTCTTCATCGTTTTGCGGGTGGCCTGCGCGGAACGTCGCGACCTCGATGATTTCGCGACCGAAGTGGATATGCACCAGCTTGAAACGGCGACCGATGATCCGCGCGTTACGAAACTCGGCGCGTATCTGCTCGGGCGTGGCGCTGGTGGCGACGTCGAAGTCTTTGGGGGTGATGTTGAGCAACATGTCGCGTACGCAGCCGCCCACCAGATAGGCCTGGTAGCCGGCGTTCTGCAAACGTTCGACGATGTTCACCGCATAGCGACTGAATTGAGCGCGCTGCAATGAATGCTGATTGCTGTTAAGCACTTCAGGCGTGCTGCGAATGTGTTGCGTACGACGCAAGGGAGAACGGAATGACTGGAACAACTTCTTCAGCATGGGATGCACTGTTTGAAGGAATGTTCGGCCATAACGAAGAATGACCGCATGATGGGCCGGGATTCTAGCATTTAGTCGGGGGATGGTGTAGGAACAAGCTGCGAGCCTTGCGTCAAAAGCGTTTGAGCATCAAAACGGCGCGGAACAGCGGAAACTACAAGGGGAGCCGAAGCTCCCCCAGAAGTAGTTGCGTGCTCTATTTTTATTATGGGTTGCGGGCTTCTTGTTTTTGTTGATCGCCCTCGCCATGAAGCTTCACCTTCATGACACTCCCAATCGGGAGCCAAGAGCAAACGGATTGCTTTGGTCGCTGTGTTGCTGATCTACGATCCAACCAGTTCAGGCTCTGCCTTAGGGCAGTTTTTGTTGTTCTCGGCCTGGTTGCGGGGCAAGCCCCAAATGCAACGCCTCTCCAAAAGAATCAGTTAGCTGCGCCTCCGCCGTGTTGTTTTTGTTATGCGTGAGTCGATTCGTCTTATTTTTATTGTCTTGTACTGAGCTTGTTATTGTTTTTGTACTAAGCATATAGCAGGGTGCGTGCCAACTTTTGCGTCGGCCAGTAAAACCGGGGGGTTGAGGCGGTTTCGGGTTTTTGACGGGCCAAAAAAAACCGGGGCTTCGTTACCGTAAGCCCCGGCTTTTGTTACGCGAAATATCCGCGGTAACAGTTTTTTCACATCTGTGGGTGTTACCTGTAGGGGCGCACCCTCAGCTCTCGCTGGCTACACCCGTCTTGCGGCGTGGAATGCCCAGGCGCTGGCGGCGTTCCCACAGGCATTTACGGCTTACGCCCAGTTTGCGCGCCAACTCGGTCTCGGTCATATGGTCCTGATGCTCAAGGACAAAGTGCTGGAAATAATCTTCCAGTGACAGGTCCTCCGTCGGCTCATGGCTGGTATTGCTACCGCCGCCCTGCTGGGGGGCCAGACCGACGAAATCGTCGTCGTCCAGGTCGCTCAGTTCGATATCGATGCCCAGCAGCTCGGCGGAAATCTCCGGGCTTTCCGAGAGGATTACCGCACGCTCGACGGCATTCTCCAGCTCGCGCACGTTGCCCGGCCACGAGTAATGCCGAATCGCCTGCTCGGCGTCCGCGGCGAACTTCAGGTCGGTGCGGTTGATGCGCGCGCTCTGGCGCAGCAGGAACGCCTGGGCGATCTCATTGACGTCGGCGCCACGTTCACGCAGGGGCGGTAACTTGAGGGCGATCACGTGCAGGCGATAGTACAAGTCTTCACGGAACTGGCCGATCTTGGCCAGGCTCTTCAGGTCGCGGTGGGTAGCGGCGATCAGGCGTACATCGACCTTTTGCGATTGCACCGAGCCTACGCGGCGGATCTCGCCTTCCTGCAGCACGCGCAGCAACCGCGCCTGGGCTTCCAGGGGCAGTTCGCCGATTTCATCAAGGAACAAGGTGCCACCGTCCGCCGCCTCCACCAGGCCCGCACGCCCGGCGCTGGCGCCGGTGAACGCGCCTTTTTCGTGACCGAACAATTCGGATTCGATCAGGGATTCGGGAATCGCCGCACAGTTCACCGAGATCATCGGCGCCTTGGCACGCTTGGACAGGTTGTGCAGGGCGCGCGCCACCAGTTCTTTACCGGTGCCTGATTCGCCCTGGATCAATACATTGGAGTCGGTCGGAGCGACTTTGCGGATTTTGCTGTACAGGTCCTGCATCGGTGGGCAGGAACCGATGATGCCGATCTCGCCGTTGCTGTTGTCGACGCTGGGCTTGTCGGCGGTTTTGCCTGCCGGGCGCGGTTCGGCCGGCGCACTGCTGGCCGACTGGCGGTCACGCAGGATGCGGGCCACGGCTTGAAGCATTTCGTCATGGTCGAAAGGCTTGGCTATGTAGTCCACCGCGCCCATCTTCATGGAATCCACCGCCGAGCGCAGGCTGGCGTAGCTGGTCATGATCAGCACCGGGGTGCCCTGGCCAAGCTTTATCAACTCGGTGCCAGGCGCGCCAGGCAGGCGCAGGTCGCTGACAATCAGGTCGAACGTGGGAATGCTGAAACGCTCCTGGGCTTCCTGCACCGAGCCGGCTTCGCTGACCTGGTACTGATTTCGTTCAAGCAGGCGACGCAAGGCAGAGCGGATGATGGTTTCGTCTTCGACGATCAAAATGTGCGGCATTGATTCAATTCTCTCGACGGTCTCAGTTCACAGCGGACGTCGCTTCGACATGACGCGGCAAGGTCACCCGGATACGGGTGCCGCGTTGGCTTTCGGTGTCAGCCGGGCTGTCGATGGTGATTTGTCCATAATGCTCTTCAACGATGGAATAGACCAGTGCAAGGCCCAGACCGGTACCTTCACCGGGGTCCTTGGTGGTGAAGAAGGGTTCGAACAATCGGTCCATGATGTTCTGTGGAATACCGCTACCTTCATCTTCGACGATCAGATCGACCGTATGTTCGAAAGCCTCGGTCTTGACGCGTACCGCGCTGCCGGCTGGCGTTGCATCGCGGGCGTTGGACAGCAGGTTGATCAGTACCTGGGCCAGGCGTTGTGAGTCGCCATCCACCCAATGGTCGGGGTCGCACAAATTGAAGAACTGTACTTCGAAATTGCGCCGGTTCAAGGCCAGCAGTCCAATGGCATCCTGCGCCACCTCGGCCAGGCACACCGCTTCGTCCTGGTTCTGATGGCCGCCTGCGTGGGCGAAGCTCATCAACGACTGCACGATGCGCGACACGCGCTTGGTCTGTTCGAGGATCTGGCCGCTGATTTCGATAATTTCGCCATCCTCTTCCCGCTCTTCCCGCAGGTTCTGCGCCAGGCAGGCGATACCGGTGATCGGATTGCCGATTTCGTGGGCCACGCCCGCCGCCAGCCGGCCAATACTGGCCAGGCGCTCGGAGTGCACCAGCTTGTCTTCAAGCATTTGGGTTTCGGTCAGGTCTTCCACCAGCAACACCAGGCCGCTGTTACCGGGCGCCAGGGGTTCGTCAATCGCAGCTTTGTGCAGGTTCAGCCAGCGCGTCTGGCCATCGAGGGCCAGGTGCTGCTTGTGCAAGTGCTCGTCGGGCAGGTCGATAAATCCTTGTAACAATTCTTTCCAGGGTTCGCCCAAGGTATTCAGGCGTGAACCAACCACCCGCTGCGCGGCGATGCCCGTCAGTTCTTCCATGGCCTTGTTCCACATCAGGATCTCCTGATCCTTGGCCAGGGAGCACACGCCCATCGGCAACTCCTGCAGAGTCTGGCGGTGGTAGCGGCGCAAGGCATCGAGTTCGGCGGCGAGACCTGTGAGGCGTGAGTGGTAATCCTCCAGCCGGCTCTCGATGAAATGGATGTCTTCGGTGACGTAGTTTTCGCCGCCGGCCTTGTAGGGCAGGAAAGTTTCCACCATGTCCTGGGACACGCTCGGCCCCATCAGCCCCGACAAGTTGGCTTCGATACGGTCACGCAGGCGACGCAGGGCGTAAGGGCGGCGCTCGTCGAAAGGCAGGTAGAGATCGCGAAGTGCCTGTTCCACTTCCTTCTGTGCGGCCTTGGCGCCCAGGGGCTTGGCCAGTTGCGTGGCGAACTCCTGGGGCGAGGCCGCATGCAGTTCACGCCGTTGCGGGCGGCGCACGTTGTCCACAGCGCAGGCTTCGGCGGCGCTGGTTTCTTCCGGGCTGGCGTTGGTGAACAGCGAGATCAGGGTGAACATCAAGACGTTGGCGGCCAGGGAGGCAATCGCTGCCATGTGCCAACTGGTGTCGTCCAGCACGTAAATTATGTTCAGCAAGGGGATATAGAAGCCCTGCAGGTTACCGACCAGCGGCAGCAACATAGTGACGATCCAGACCAGGATCCCCGCCAGCAGCCCGGCGATAAAGCCGCGACGGTTAGCGGTCGGCCAGTACAGCACCGACAGCACCCCCGGCAGGAACTGCAAGGTGGCGACGAACGCGACGATCCCCAGGTTGGCCAGGTCTTGCCCGGGGCCGAGCAACAGGTAGAACCCGTAGCCGGCCATGATGATCGCGACGATCAGCGCGCGCCGTGTCCATTTAAGCCAACGGTAGATATTGCCTTCGGCCGGCGGCTGGTACAGCGGCAGTACCAGATGGTTGAGCGCCATGCCCGATAACGCCAGCGTCGTGACGATGATCAAGCCGCTGGCAGCGGACAAACCGCCCACGTACGCCAGCAATGCCAGGGATTTGCTATTGGCGGCAATGCCCACGCCAAGGGTGAAGTACTCGGGGTTGGTGGTGGCCCCCAGTTTCAAGCCGGCCCACAGGATCAGCGGTACCGCCAGGCTCATCAACAGCAGGAACAGCGGCAAGCCCCAACTGGCGCTGACCAGCGAGCGCGGGTTGAGGTTTTCGGTGAACGTCATGTGGTACATGTGCGGCATCACGATTGCCGAGGCGAAGAACACCAGCAGCAGGGTGCGCCATGGGCCTTCCTGCAGGGGGGTGTGCAAGGCGGCGAGGGCGGTCTGGTTTTGCAGCAGCCACAGTTCCAGCTGCTGCGGGCCGTCGAATACGCCGTAGAGCGCATACAGGCCGACGCCGCCGATGGCGATCAGCTTGATCACCGACTCGAAGGCAATCGCGAACACCAGGCCTTGGTGTTTCTCGCGGGTAGCGATATGGCGCGAGCCGAAGAAAATCGTGAACAGCGTGATCAGCGCGCAGAAAGCCAGCGCAACGCGATGCTGCACGGGTTCGCGGGTGAGGATGCTGATGGAGTCGGCCACAGCCTGGATCTGCAGGGCCAGCAACGGCAAGACGCCGATCAGCATGAAAATCGTGGTCAGCGCGCCGGCCCAGGTGCTGCGAAAGCGAAAGGCGAACAGGTCGGCAAGCGACGACAGCTGGTAGGTACGGGTGATCTTCAGGATCGGGTACAGCAGCACCGGCGCCAGCAGAAACGCGCCGGACACCCCGAGGTAACTGGACAGGAAGCCATAACCGTATTGATAGGCCAGACCCACGGTGCCATAAAACGCCCAGGCGCTGGCGTACACGCCCAGGGACAAGGTATAGGTCAACGGATGGCGAATGATCGCCCGCGGAATCATTCCGCGCTCACTGATCCAGGCGACGCCGAACAACGCGGCCAGGTAGGCGGCGCTGATCAGCAGCATCTGGGTGAGGCTAAAGCTCATCGGCATCTTTTTGGCTCTGCAGGATGAAAGTCACGACGATCAGGATCAGCCACAGCAGATAAGGGCGATACCAGGCGCCCGTGGCGTCGATCCACCAATCCATGATGGCGGGGGAAAACAGGTAGATCCCGACGACCAGCAGCAGGACCAATCGATAGATATACATGTTGGCCTCTGAATGAAAAACTGCGGCGATGGTAACGGATGGCTGGCAAGCTGCAAGCGCCTTCAGCTCAATTGCGCTTCGGCCAGGGTCAGTGTGCGGGGGATCCGTGTGGCGTCCCAGTGGGCGACGCCCCAATCCAGCAGTTCACGCGGGCTGGCGTGCAGCAGTTCGGCGCCGGGTTGCTGGCCAAGGGCGCGCAGTGCTCTCACTAGCAGGGGCGTGGCCTGGTCGGGTGTCAACGGCGGCGATCGGTAGGATTTACCCAACTTGTTGCCGTCCGGCTGGACGATCAGCGGCACGTGCAGGTAGCGCGGTTGGCGCAGGCCCAGCAATTCCTGCAGATACAGTTGGCGTGGCGTGGAGTCCAGCAGGTCGGCGCCGCGCACGATATCGGTCACGCCTTGCCAGGCATCGTCGAGAACCACCGCCAGTTGATAAGCATAAAGGCCGTCACGCCGGCGAATGACGAAATCGCCGACTTCGCGGCCCAGGTGCTGTCGGAACTCGCCTTGAACGCGGTCGGTAAAGTGGTACGCAAGCTCGGGCACACGCAAACGGATAGCGGCATCTTGCTGGTCATGGCCGGCATTGCGGCACAGGCCAGGGTAAATCCCGTTGTAGGGTTCCAGTTGTTTGCGCGAGCAGGTGCAGGCGTAGGCCAGGCCGTGGTTGAACAGGTCGTTCAGCACTTTGGCGTAGGCTTCGTGCCGCTCGCTTTGTCGGACTGTTTCCCCGTCCCATTCAAAGCCGTAGCTTTCCAGCGCCTGCAGGATCGCCGCCTGGGCACCGGGCTCTTCGCGGGGCGGGTCGAGGTCTTCCATGCGCATCAGCCAGCGGCCACTGTTGGCGCGGGCGTCGAGGTAGGAGGCGAGGGCGGCGACCAGGGAGCCGAAATGCAAATGGCCGCTGGGTGTGGGGGCAAAGCGCCCGATATAGGTAGAGGCTGTCATGGGCCGGATACTACTGGAAATTCGGTGAACGCCAGAAACAAAAATGGGGCGTTCGCACGCCCCATTGTTCAGATCGGCTGAGTTACTTGCCGACCTGTTTTTCCTTGATTTCGGCCAAGGTCTTGCAGTCTACGCAGAGGTCCGCGGTCGGGCGGGCTTCCAGGCGACGGATACCGATCTCGACACCGCAGGATTCGCACCAGCCATATTCTTCGTCTTCGATCAGTTGCAGCGTCTTGTCGATTTTCTTGATCAGCTTGCGCTCACGATCACGGGCGCGCAGTTCGAGGGCGAATTCCTCTTCCTGGCTGGCACGGTCTGCCGGGTCAGGGAAGTTGGCGGCTTCGTCCTTCATGTGGTCTACCGTGCGGTCCACTTCCTGCATCAAGTCCTGCTTCCATTTTTGCAGGATCTTGGTGAAGTGCTGGCGCATGGGCTTGCTCATGTACTCCTCACCCTTCGCTTCGACGTAAGGTGTGAAGCCGCTGAGGCTCTGCTGCTGTTGCTTTGCTTGGGTGGACATGAATAGACCGCCTCTCACTCTTCTAATCCATTGCGCAGGATTTCAACGTCACCGACACCTGCCGGCCCTGCGGCTGCAAGCGGGCGAACTTACCAGATAGATTCGGGGTGCGCCACTCCCGGTTGTCGAGGCCCTCGGCAAAGGGGTTGCAAACTGCATCAGCCCGCCGTTGCTGGGTATGTGTTGCCCCGGATGTTGATTTTAGTCGTTTTGCAGGCGCTTGCCCGACCTGCATGCGCCGCCGGACAGGCAATAGAACATGTTTTACCGCCGGGGTTCGGTAGAATCCGAATTTTGTCCTCACCGGTAAGGAAGGCTAATGGCTCAGCCCTACAGTGCGCGCAGTCGCGCCATCGAACCTTTTCATGTCATGGCATTGCTGGCGCGGGCCAATGAGCTGCAAGCCGCCGGCCATGACGTGATCCACCTGGAAATCGGCGAGCCGGACTTTACCACCGCCGAGCCGATCATCCAGGCCGGCCAGGCGGCATTGGCCAATGGCAAGACCCGCTACACGGCGGCCCGTGGCCTGCCGGAACTGCGCGACGCCATCAGCGGTTTTTATCAACAGCGCTACGGGCTGAACGTGGACCCTGAGCGCATCCTGATTACCCCCGGTGGCTCCGGTGCGCTGTTGCTGACCAGCAGCTTGCTGGTGGATCCGGGCAAGCATTGGCTGCTCGCAGACCCCGGTTACCCATGCAACCGCCATTTCCTGCGGCTGGTGGAAGGCGCGGCGCAGTTGGTGCCGGTCGGCCCTGACGTGCGCTATCAACTGACCGCCGATCTGGTGGCCCGGCACTGGAATCAGGACAGCGTCGGCGCACTGGTGGCATCCCCGGCCAACCCGACCGGGACGATCCTCACCCGTAATGAATTGGCCGCGCTTTCGCGGGCAATCAACGCGCGTAACGGTCATCTGGTCGTGGATGAGATTTATCATGGCCTCACCTACGGCACCGACGCCGCCAGCGTGCTGGAAGTCGACAATGATGCGTTCGTCCTTAATAGTTTTTCCAAGTATTTCGGCATGACCGGTTGGCGCCTGGGTTGGCTGGTGGCGCCACCGGCGGCAGTGGGTGAGCTGGAGAAACTGGCGCAAAACCTCTACATCAGTGCGCCGAGCATGGCCCAACATGCGGCGCTGGCGTGTTTCACCCCGCAGACCCTGGGCATCTTGGAAGAGCGCCGCGCCGAATTTGGCCGCCGTCGCGACTTCCTGCTACCGGCCCTGCGCGAGCTGGGCTTCGGCATCGCCGTTGAACCGGAAGGTGCGTTCTATTTGTACGCGGATATCCGCGCATTCGGCGGGGATGCCTTCGCGTTCTGTCGTCATTTCCTGGAGACCGAACATGTGGCCTTTACGCCCGGTCTGGATTTCGGACGCTACCAGGCCGGTCACCATGTGCGCTTTGCCTATACGCAAAACATTGATCGGCTACAGCAGGCGGTGGAGCGAATCGCCCGTGGATTGCGGAGTTGGCAAGGCTGATGCATTTTTATCCTCCCCTCGAAGAAGCTCGGCTGATCCGCCGCTACAAGCGTTTTCTTACCGATATCGAAACTGTTACCGGCGAGTTGTTGACTATTCATTGCCCGAACACCGGCTCAATGCTCAATTGCATGGTCGAGGGCGGTCAGGTCTGGTTCAGTCGTTCCAATGATCCCAAGCGCAAGTTGCCTGGCACCTGGGAAATCGCCGAGACGCCCCAGGGGCGTCTGGCGTGTGTGAACACGGCGCGGGCCAATCAATTGGTGGAAGAGGCGTTGCGTGCCGGGGTGATTACGGAGCTCAACGGTTTCACCGCATTGAAGCGTGAAGTGCCTTACGGTCAGGAGAAAAGCCGGATCGACTTTCGCCTGGACTACCCCCATGGGGCCGCGTTTGTCGAAGTCAAAAGCGTGACCTTGGGCTTTGATGGCTCTTCGATTGCGGCCTTTCCCGATGCCGTCACCCAGCGCGGCGCCAAGCACTTGCGCGAGCTCGCCTACTTGGCGCGCAGCGGGGTACGGGCGGTGCAGTTGTATTGCGTTAATCTTTCGGGGATCGATGCCGTGCGCCCGGCCGTGGAAATCGACGCGGCCTACGCTGCTGCCCTGCGCGAAGCCAAGGCGGCAGGGGTGGAAGTGTTGGCCTATGGGGTGCGGGTGACATCTGAGGAGATCTGCGTGGACCGGCGTCTGGACGTGTTGTTCGACTAGAGTTCCACCCACAGTCCCTGGGCGTCTTCGCGGCCGGGCAGGGCGCTAAGGCTTTGCCCGGCGCACGGCCCGGCAATGCATTCGCCACTCTCGATCAGGAACAGGGCGCCGTGAGTGGCGCATTGGATCAGGCTGGCGCTGGCGTCGAGAAACTGGCCGGGCTGCCAATCCAGCGGGATGCCGCGATGAGGGCAGCGGTTCATATAGAAGTAGGCAACGCCGTCCCGGCGCACCGCCAGCAGCTTGCAGCCGTCGATGTCAAAACCGAGGCTGCAGTCGGGCGCGAGCGCGTTGGAGGGGCAGAGAAACTTCATTTCAATCCTTAAGTGCCTTGACGTTCAAATGCAAACAATTATCAAATGCCGGCTTCGCCCGTTAGCTGACTGGGCGCTCAATACGATGCCGGGCAGGGGTTATCTGTCACATCGATGAGTGCTTGAGCGGCCCTGCCCTTGGAAGGAAACCCTGTTATGCGCCTGAGTGCCAGCGCTATCGCGCTTGTTGCTTCCCTGCTGGTCAATCATGGAGCCCAGGCCTCGGAACTGCCGCAGCGCTGGGTCAGTGCCGGTGGGGCGCTGTCAGAATGGGTAACGGCCATGGATGGCGAATCGAAATTGGTGGGGGTGGACACCACCAGCCAGCATCCCGAGTCCCTCAGGGCGCTGCCGAGCATCGGTTACCAGCGGCAATTGTCGGCGGAAGGCATTCTGAGTCTGCGTCCGCAGGTGCTGGTAGGTACCGAAGAAATGGGCCCACCGCCGGTGCTGGCGCAGGTCCGAAACGCGGGTGTGCAGGTAGAGATGTTTTCGGCGCAGCCGGACCTGCAGGCGTTGAAAGACAACCTTCAGCACTTGGGCAAGTTGCTGGGCAATGGCGCCAAGGCCAGCGAGCTGTTTGCCGGATATGAGCAGGCACTGGAGCAGCAGAAACGTTGGGTGGCCAAGGCCCAGTCCACTCAAAAGACGCCTGGCGTATTGCTATTGCTTGGCCATGCGGGCGGCAAGCCGCTGATTGCAGGCAAAGACACGGCGGCTGACTGGATGCTGCAACAGGCGGGCGGACGTAATCTGGCAACCCATAGCGGCTACAAGCCGTTTTCCATGGAGTCATTGGCGGGGTTGAGCCCGGATGTGCTGGTGTTTGCCGACCGCGCCCTGACCGGTGAAGCGGCGCGTGCGGCATTGTTCAAGGAAAATCCGATCCTGGCGTCGACGCCGGCCGCCCATGACGGGCGTGTGTTTGAGGTGGACCCCACTTTGCTGGTCGGCGGGCTTGGGCCGCGTCTGCCGCAAAGCCTGGTGGAACTCTCTGCCGGTTTTTATCCGTCCCAGCCTAAGCCTGCCCCATGACCACGCTGGTTAAACCCAAGACCTTGTTTATCGGGTTGGCACTGCTGTGCTTACTGGCCATCTGGTTATCCCTGGCGTTGGGGCCGGTCAGTCTGCCATTGCTGGATACGCTCAAGGCCTCATTGCGTTTGATGGGGCTGCCGATGGAGGCCCAGGGGTTGGAGCAGGCTGAACTGATCCTGGGGCAGATCCGTATGCCGCGTACATTGCTGGGCTTGGCAGTCGGCGGCGTGCTAGCCCTGTCGGGCGTGGCGATGCAGGGATTGTTTCGCAATCCGCTGGCTGATCCGGGGTTGGTCGGGGTTTCCAGTGGTGCTGCGCTGGGCGCGGCGGTGGCGATTGTCGGTGGTTCGTTTTTTGGTGGTTTGCCGGAGGCGTTCGGGCCTTATGTTTTATCTGTGTGCGCATTCCTTGGCGGCTTGGGCGTTACGGCGCTGGTTTATCGCCTCGGACGGCGCAACGGCCAGACCAACGTCGCGACCATGTTGCTTGCCGGCATTGCCTTGACGGCGCTCGCCGGTTCGGCGGTGGGCCTGTTTACCTACCTGGCCGACGACGCCACCTTGCGCACTCTCACGTTTTGGAACCTGGGCAGCCTCAACGGCGCCAGCTATTCGCGCTTGTGGCCGTTGTTGCTGGTGAGCGCGGGCGTCGCGCTGTGGTTGCCGCGCCGAGCCAGGGCGCTGAATGCATTGCTGCTCGGTGAGTCGGAGGCCGGTCACCTCGGTATTGATGTAGAGAGGCTCAAGCGCGAGTTGGTGTTCTGCACCGCCTTAGGCGTGGGTGCTGCGGTGGCCGCAGCGGGCATGATCGGGTTTGTGGGGCTGGTGGTTCCGCATCTGGTGCGATTGCTGGCGGGGCCGGATCATCGAGTCTTGCTGCCGGCATCGTTATTGGCGGGTGCAAGCCTGTTGCTGGTTGCCGATCTGGTTGCGCGCCTGGCGTTGGCGCCGGCTGAATTGCCCATCGGCATTGTCACTGCGTTTATCGGCGCACCGTTTTTTCTATACCTGTTGTTGCGGGGGCGTGCCTGATGCTGCGTGTGGAAGACCTGCAGATCCGTCGCGGTCGTAAAACTGTGCTGGCGGATGTCACGCTCGATCTGTTGCCCGGTGAAGTGCTGGGCGTGCTGGGCCCCAATGGCGCGGGCAAGAGTACGTTGCTCGGTGCTTTGTGCGGTGAGTTGCATCCCGCCCAGGGCAAGGTGTTGTTGGATCAACGTCCATTGTTTGATTGGGTTGGCGCGCAGCGCGCACAACGCCTGGCGGTATTGCCACAGGCCTCGACGCTGGACTTCGCCTTCCGTGTCGAAGAGGTGGTAGGCATGGGCCGCCTGCCCCACCAGACCGGGCGCATGCGCGATGACGAGATTATCGAGGCGGCCTTGCAAGCGGCGGATGTCGGCCATTTGAGCGGCCGCAGCTACTTGGCGTTGTCGGGCGGAGAACGGCAACGGGTGCACCTGGCGCGGGTGTTGGCGCAGTTGTGGCCGGGCGAGGCGGGGCAGACGTTGCTGTTGGATGAGCCGACGTCGATGCTGGATCCCTTGCATCAGCACACCACCCTGCAGGCCATTCGTAGCTTTGCCAATCGAGGGGCAGCGGTATTGGTCATCCTTCACGACTTGAACCTGGCGGCTCGTTACTGTGATCGCATTCTGCTGCTGCAGGCCGGCCGCCCCCATGCCTTGGATACGCCCGCGCGGGTGATGCAGCCTGAGCCGCTCAAAACCGTGTTTGGCCTGGATGTGCTGGTGCAGCCACACCCGGAGCGTGGGCATCCGCTGATCATTGCGCGCTGAAGCCGGCGTTTGCAGGCAGCTTTCGACAGGTAAAAAAAGACCCGGCAAAAGCCGGGTCAAATAACCGTGATTAGCCTGATGAGGAGATAATCTGAGAGTCCGAACCAATGGTCTTTCAGTTATCGGCTGATCTCGCGACCAGTTGTGATAATCATAACGATTCTCATTTGAGAGTCAACCTTTGTTTTTAGCCGTTCTGCGCGTTTTCTCAAACACCTGTTCGGAAGGCATGCAGATACCGAGCGGTGCTCAACTTTTCTGACGGGTCGATAGAGCGTCCAACTGACGGTTCAACGCCTCCTTGCGCTCGGCAGGAACGTCGTTCCAGTGCACATCCATCAAGGCGCCCTCGATGGCATACAACAGTACTTTCGAGGCGCGGAACCCGCGTGTGCGCACGGCGCGGTACGCATCGACTGCGCCCAGGCGGCGCAAGTCTGACGCGCTATGGATGCCCACCGCATGCAGCCACTGCGCCGACGTCTTGCCGAGGTTTTTCAGGAGTTGCAGCTCATCGTTCATCAAACCTCCTTGCGATGGCCTAATGGTTCGGTGGGTATCGTGACCATGCAAGCCTGAGAGGAGTGTAGCGCTCAGTAGGAAAAACGCAGTTCTTTAGTCGGAAACGGCCTAAAGACTGATAAGAAAGGGGGCGTCAGATGCCAGACAATCCCCGCAAGGCGGGCGCCAGGCGGGGCGAAAAAGCGCGGGTTCAGCGAGTGCGGTAGCGTAGGCGGGTGCCGAAATTGACCGACATGAGGATCTCGTCAGCGCTCAGTTCCGGCGGGAAGTAGGTGCCGGAAATTTGCGCGTGGGCAAGGCTTGCGCCTTCCAGCGGACAGTCGCGAAGGTCAAGGCCGCGCAAATCGGCGGAGCGGAAATAAGCGTCGGTGAAATCCACGCCCGCGGCGTTCAGCTCACGCAAGTCCAACCCACGGAAGTCTCCACCGCGCATGTCGATGACGCCGTTGTCTGGGCGTTCCTGGTTGAAGCCCCGGATATCATCTTTATGCAGGAGCGAGTAGAGGGGAGAATCGAGAAGCTTGGGCTGACTCATGACGGCGACTCCTGTTGGATTTATGGCGCCATTATAGTGCCACTATTGCTCGATCGTGCGCCTTAGTAGACGACACGATCAAGAAATTTTTCTTACAGGCCTGGGAGGCGCTGGCGTATATGCGCCACCAATGCATCAAGGGTGCCGCTTTCATTGGTTTCGACACGCTTGCTGAGCAACTGTTCCTCGGTGGTCAGTGGCTCGCGATTCGCCTGCTGTTCTTCGATCACCGACAGTGTTGCGTCGGAAGGGTCGTTTTTGTCCGCCTGACGCTGTGCCAACCAGCTGGCGATGACCGCTTGGGGCGCATTGCAATCCAGAATCAGGAAGGGCGCGCCGGTCGCCTCGGCAACCTTCGCCGCTGCGCCACGTTGCTCGCGCTTCAAGAAGGTCGCATCCAGCACCACCGGGTAACCGGCGCGCAGTACGGTAGCGGCGATTTCATTCAAGCGTGTGTAAGTCGCCGCGCTTGCGTCGGCCGCATAAATACCGGCCTGCGGCGTGTTCTCAACCTGCTGCTCGCCGAACAGGCGCTTGCGCTCCACGTCCGAGCGCAGTCGCACGGCGCCCAGTGCCTCTACCAGGCGCATCGCCACGTGGCTTTTGCCCACGGCCGAAACACCATGGGTAATCGCCATAAAGCGCGACGGAATTGTGCTGTAGCTTTCCGCCAGGTTGGCGTAGTTACGGTACTGGCGCAGGGTAGTGGCGCGTTGTACCGGGCTGGCCTCGCTCGGCATGCTGAACAACGCGACCTTGGCGCGTACCAGGGCGCGGTAGGCTTTATAGAAGTTCAGTACTTCCAGGCCCTGATAGTCACCGGTCAACTCAAGGTATTGGCTGATAAAGCGCCGCGCCAGTGACTTGAGGCCGCGGTCTTCCAGGTCCATCGCCAGGAAGCCGGTATCGGCGTAAACGTCAGTAAAACGGAAGGGCTCGTTGAACTCGATGCAGTCGAAGATCACCACGTGGCCATCGATCAAGGTGGCGTTGCCCAAGTGAATATCACCGTGGCATTCGCGGGTGAAACCCTCCACTTTGCGCTGGGCAAGCAGTGGCTTGAGGCGCTCGAAGCTGCTTTCGGCCCAGGCTTGCAAGGCATCCAACTGAACCAGGTCGGCCTTGTCACTGAGGAACGGGCGGATCTGGTCGAAGTTCTGGCGAACCGGCGCCATCACTTCTTCCGGCGTGCCGGCTGGGTGTTCCTGCGGGACTTTCGGCGCAGTCAGGTGGAAGTGCGCGATCTGCCTGGCCATCTCATCGATGTGCGCGCTGGTCAGTTCGCCATTGGCCTGCAAGGTGCTGAGCAATTGGCTCTGCGGGAACTGGCGCATTTTCAATGCGTATTCGATGACCGGACCTTCGCCGCCCAACTGCGGGGCTTCGGCGGTGCCGGTGATCGGCAACACGTCGAGATACAAATCTTGCGTCAGGCGCTGGTTGAGGCGCAGTTCTTCGCAGCAGAAGTGGCCGCGCTTTTCCAGGTCGGTGAAATCCAGAAAGCCGAAGTTCATCGGTTTCTTCAATTTATAAGCATACGGGCCAGTCAGTACGACCCAGGAAATATGGGTCTCGATGACTTGGAACGCTTCAACCGGGTGCGGGTATAAAGCCGGATTTTGCAGGGCAGCGATCAGGGACTGGCTCACGGGCGATCCTTCAGAGTCTGGGGGAAAACATGGCGGGCATTATGGCTGCTGCGGCCGGTCGTGCAAACCGCTGTCCGGCTCATGTTGATCCTCAATAAAGTGCGTATAATCCGCCGCCATGACTCGAACCCGATCTCCCCGTTCCCGTAAAAAACCTCCTTCCCGCGGCCTGCGCCCTTGGCTGGGCTGGGCGCTCAAGCTCGGCCTGGTGGGGCTTGTAGTGCTCGCAGGCTTTGCGGTGTACCTCGACGCCGTGGTCCAGGAGAAATTCTCCGGCAAGCGCTGGACCATCCCGGCCAAGGTGTACGCGCGCCCGCTGGAACTGTTCACCGGCCAGAAACTGAGCAAGGACGACTTCCTCACCGAACTCGACGCCTTGGGCTATCGCCGCGAACCCGTGAGCAATGGTCCGGGGGCGGCCGCCGTCAGCGGTAATACCGTCGACCTGAATACCCGTGGCTTCCAGTTCTATGAAGGCCTGGAAAAAGCCCAGCCGGTGCGCGTGCGGTTTTCCGGCGATTATGTTGCGGAGTTATCGTCACTCAATGGCTCCAAGCTGCCCGTGGTTCGCCTGGAACCGCTGATGATCGGCGGCATTTATCCGAAAAACCTCGAAGACCGCATACTGATCAAGCTTGATCAAGTGCCGCCGTTCCTGCTCGAAACCCTGGTGGCCGTCGAAGACCGCGATTTCTATCATCACTGGGGCGTCTCGCCGAAGTCGATCGCCCGCGCAGTCTGGGTGAACACCTCCGGCGGCAAGATGACCCAGGGCGGCAGTACGCTTACGCAACAATTGGTCAAGAATTTCTACCTGACCAGCGAGCGGAGCCTGACCCGCAAGCTCACCGAAGCCATGATGGCGATGCTGCTTGAATTGCATTACAGCAAGCAGGAAATCCTCGAGGCATACCTCAACGAGGTATTCGTCGGCCAGGACGGCCAGCGCGCGGTGCACGGTTTCGGCCTGGCCAGCCAGTTCTTCTTTGGCCAACCGCTGTCTGAACTGAAGTTGCATCAGGTCGCGTTGCTGGTGGGCATGGTCAAGGGGCCTTCCTACTACAACCCGCGCCGCAACCCTGAGCGTGCGCTGGAACGCCGCAACCTGGTGCTCGATGTGCTCGAACAACAAGGCGTGGCCACGGCGGAACAAGTGGCTGCGGCGAAGAAAATGCCGCTGGGCGTTACCACGCGCGGCAAGCTGGCGGACAGCTCCTTCCCGGGCTTTATCGACCTGGTCAAACGCCAACTGCGTGAAGACTACCGCGACGAAGACTTGACCGAAGAAGGCCTGCGGATCTTCACCAGCTTCGACCCGATTTTGCAGATGAAAGCCGAGGCGTCGGTCAACGACACCTTCAAGCGCCTGACGGGCCGTAAAGGCTCGGACGAAGTCGAAGCGGCCATGGTCGTGACCAATCCGGAAACCGGCGAAGTGCAAGCCATGATCGGCAGTCGCCAGGCCAGCTTCGCCGGCTTCAACCGCGCGCTGGATGCGGTGCGGCCAATCGGCTCGCTGGTCAAACCGGCCGTTTACCTGACCGCGTTGGAAAAACCGAGCAAGTACACCCTGACCAGTTGGCTGTCGGATGACCCCTTGTCGGTCAAAGGGGGGGATGGGCAAGTATGGACTCCGCAGAACTTCGATCGGCGTTCCCACGGTACGGTGTTTCTTTACCAGGGGCTGGCGCACTCCTACAATATTTCCACGTCACGCCTTGGGCTTGAAGTCGGTGTCCCGAACGTCCTGAAGACCTTGGCGCGCCTGGGGATCACCCGTGAATTCCCAGCCTTCCCTTCTATACTGCTAGGGGCCGGTGCCATGACGCCGATGGAAGTGGCGACCATGTACCAGACCCTCGCCAACGGTGGTTTCAATACGCCGATGCGCGGCATCCGCAGTGTGCTGACCGCCGAGGGCGAGCCGCTCAAGCGTTATCCGTTCCAGATTCAGCAGCGGTTCGATGCAGGCTCCATCTACCTGATCCAGAACGCCATGCAGCGTGTGATGCGTGAAGGTACGGGCAGCTCCGTCTATAAAGTTCTGCCGTCCAACCTGACGTTGGCAGGCAAGACCGGTACCAGTAACGATTCGCGCGACAGCTGGTTCGCTGGCTTCGGCCAGGATGTGCTGGCGGTGGTGTGGCTGGGGCGCGACGATAACGGCAAGACCCCGTTTACCGGCGCTACCGGTGCGCTGCAAGTCTGGACCAGTTTCATGCGCAAGGCCGACCCGCTGCCGCTGAATATGCCGCAGCCGGATAACATCGTGCAGGCCTGGATAGATCCGCACACGGGTCAAGGCTCCGATGCCAACTGTCCGGGAGCGGTGCAGATGCCGTATATTCGCGGCAGCGAACCGCCACCCGGTGCCGCATGCGGTGGCGGTGCCCCTGCTGACGCGGAATCGGTGATGGATTGGGTCAAGGGCTGGATGAATTAAGCAGAGAGGGTTTCAAGTGAACAAGTGGTGGATTCCAGCGATTACAGCTCTGGCTTTGCTCAGCGGTTGCTCCAGCGTGCAACGCGGCTCCATTCCCGTGGTGGACTCGAGCACAGCCGTCTCCAATAGCGATCGGATTTCGGCCAATGGCGGTTTCCGCCAGACCGTGACCAATCGCCCTGCCCAGGCCGCGCCCCAAGCGGTGCCGCAGGATTCGGGCGTGGTGGTGATGGTGCCGGGGGCCGGCTCCGCCACCTCCGCGCCGATCAGTGCCGAGCCGTGGACCCCAGGGCCAAGCGCTTCCGGACCGATCGATACCGCACCGGTTCAAACCGCACCGATCAACCAGGGCACCTACAACATGCCTTCGACGCCGAGCGGCATTCCATCGTCCTCCAGCGCCGGCGGCCTGTCGGCTGACGAGCAACTGGACGGCCCGGTGCTGGCCCTGCTCACCACTGCCCAGCAGCAGCAGGCAGGTGGCGATTTGAACGGTGCATCGTCGAGTCTCGAACGTGCCCAGCGCGTTGCCCCGCGCGAGCCGCAAGTGCTGTATCGCCTGGCACAGGTGCGCATGGCCCAGGGCGACGCACCTCAAGCGGAGCAGTTCGCTCGTCGTGGCTTGTCCCTGGCCAACGGTCGTCCCGACCTGCAAGCCAGCCTGTGGGCGTTGATTGGTGACGCGCGCGCCGCACAGGGCGATGCCGCCGGTGCTGCCCAGGCGCGACAGAAAGCCAAGGTCAGCCTCTGATGGATGCACGCTTTCCGGCGATTGCCGAACAGTTATTGCTGATTGAGCGTGAGTTGCGCGTGCAAGGCTGGTGGGACGAAGTGTCCCCCAGCGCCGAGGCGCTCAGCAGTGTCGAGCCTTTTTCGGTGGATACCCTGGACTTTCACCAGTGGCTGCAATGGATCTTCCTGGTGCGCATGAAGCAGATTCTCGAGCAGGACCTGCCATTGCCCAATGCGTCGGGCATCCTGGAAATGGCCGAGATGGTGTATGCCGATCGCCCGCTTGAAAGCCTCGGATTGCGCAACGCGCTGAAAAAGTTCGACCAATTGATCGCCGACGCTCGTTAATTGCCTGACTGCCGGGATTTCCGGCAGTCTTGCGCACATTTCTACCGCTTGACGACATTCAGGCGAGTTTTATCCCTCCTCAAAGCCCTTTCTTCTACGTTCTCATGCGCTTAGTTGGAAAAAAGCGCAATTATTGCTTGACTTGAAGAGCCTGAAACAGAAGAATCCAAAGTCCGCTGTATCGGGACTGCCAGAAGCAGGCCCGCTCAGCAGATCATGAGGCGCACATCCGCGCCGACCTGTAACACCCGCAACGCGTTACCTCGCGCTGGGTGGGAAAAGCCCGCAACACTTGGGACGATCCCAATACTTGCTCAGTCAGTGCTGACGTAGTCGGCGACCACCGTCGCTCATGCTCTGTTGAGAAGTAAACCTATTAAGACCCGTCGGTTTTCAACGGACGGTATTCTGGCGTTTTAGAGGTGAACAACGTGGAGCTTTTATCTGGCGGTGAGATGCTCGTCCGCTTTTTGCGTGACGAAGGCGTCGACTATATCTACGGGTACCCAGGTGGTGCTCTGCTGCATGTCTACGACGCACTGTTCAAGGAACCGGCTGTTACCCACATCCTGGTTCGCCACGAACAGGCCGCGACCCATATGGCTGACGGTTATGCCCGTGCCACCGGTAAAGCCGGCGTGGTCCTGGTAACGTCCGGCCCGGGCGCAACCAATGCCATTACTGGCATCGCGACCGCGTACATGGACTCCATTCCGATGGTGATCATTTCTGGCCAGGTCGCGAGCACCATGGTCGGTACCGATGCATTCCAGGAAACCGACATGATCGGTATCTCCCGGCCGATCGTGAAACACAGCTTCATGATCAAGCATGCCTCGGAAATCCCGGAAGTCATGAAGAAGGCCTTTTACCTCGCACAGTCCGGTCGTCCGGGGCCTGTAGTGGTCGATATCCCGAAAGACATGACCAACCCGGCTGAAAAATTCGAATACATCTTCCCGAAGAAAGCCAAGCTGCGTTCCTACAGCCCGGCCGTTCGTGGGCACTCGGGGCAGATCCGCAAGGCCGCAGAAATGCTCCTGGCGGCCAAGCGCCCTGTGCTGTACTCCGGCGGTGGTGTAATTCTGGGCGGTGGTTCCGCACCGCTGACCGAACTGGCCAAGCTGCTTAACCTGCCAGTGACCAACACCTTGATGGGCCTCGGCGCATTCCCGGGTTCGGACCGTCAGTTCGTCGGCATGCTCGGCATGCACGGCAGCTACACCGCCAACCTGACCATGCACCATGCCGACGTGATCCTGGCGGTGGGCGCACGTTTCGATGACCGCGTGATCAATGGCGCGAGCAAGTTCTGCCCGAATGCCAAGATCATCCATATCGACATCGACCCGGCGTCCATTTCCAAGACCATCAAGGCCGACGTGCCGATCGTAGGTCCTGTTGAAAGCGTCTTGACCGAAATGGTCGCAGCGCTGAAGGACATCGGCGAAACGCCGAACAAGGAATCCGTCGCCAGTTGGTGGAAGCAGATCGACGAATGGCGCGGTGACCGCGGCCTGTTCCCTTACGACAAGGGCGACGGCAGCGTTATCAAGCCGCAAACCGTGATCGAGACCCTGTGCGAAGTGACCAAGGGCGACGCCTTTGTGACCTCCGACGTGGGCCAGCACCAAATGTTCGCGGCGCAGTACTACACATTCGACAAGCCTAACCGCTGGATCAACTCCGGTGGCCTGGGCACGATGGGCTTTGGTTTCCCTGCGGCCATGGGTGTGAAACTGAGCTTCCCGGAGACGGACGTCGCGTGCGTCACCGGTGAAGGCAGCATCCAGATGAACATCCAGGAACTGTCGACGTGCCTGCAGTACGGCCTTCCCGTGAAGATCGTCTGCCTGAACAACGGCGTGCTGGGCATGGTTCGTCAGTGGCAGGACATGAGCTACGGTAGCCGTCACTCCCATTCCTACATGGAATCGTTGCCGGATTTCGTCAAATTGGTTGAAGCCTATGGCCACGTCGGCATGCGCATCACCGATTTGAAAGATCTTAAGCCGAAGATGGAAGAAGCGTTCGCCATGAAGGACCGCCTGGTGTTCATCGATATCAAGGTGGATACCAGCGAGCACGTCTACCCGATGCAGATCAAAGACGGCTCTATGCGCGACATGTGGCTGAACAAGACGGAGCGTACTTAATCATGCGGCATATTATCTCCCTGCTTCTGGAGAACGAACCCGGCGCTCTGTCTCGTGTTGTCGGCCTGTTTTCGCAACGCAACTACAACATCGAGAGCCTGACCGTGGCGCCGACCGAAGACCCGACCTTGTCGCGCCTGACGTTGACCACCGTGGGCCACGATGAGGTGATCGAGCAGATCACCAAGAACCTCAACAAGCTGATCGAAGTCGTCAAGCTGGTCGACCTGTCGGAAAGTGCCCACATCGAGCGCGAGCTGATGCTGGTCAAGGTCAAGGCCACGGGTGCCCAGCGTGCCGAGATCAAGCGCACCACCGACATTTATCGCGGGCAGATCGTTGATGTGAGCGCCAGTGTTTATACCGTGCAACTGACCGGTACAAGCGACAAGCTGGACAGCTTCATCCAGTCGATCGGGACGGCCTCGATTCTGGAAACCGTACGCAGTGGTGTCACCGGGATCGCCCGTGGCGACAAAGTACTCAGCATCTAACCCAAATTCGCGAATGGCCTTACGGCCTGGATATATAGAGGAACCTCATGAAAGTTTATTACGATAAAGATTGTGACCTGTCGATCATCCAGGGCAAGAAAGTCGCCATCATCGGTTACGGCTCCCAGGGCCACGCTCAAGCGTGCAACCTGAAAGATTCCGGCGTTGACGTTACCGTTGGTCTGCGCAAAGGCTCGGCTACCGTTGCCAAGGCTGAAGCACACGGCCTGAAAGTGACCGACGTTGCTTCCGCTGTTGCGGCCGCAGACCTGGTCATGATCCTGACTCCGGATGAGTTCCAGTCCGCGCTGTACAAGAACGAAATCGAGCCGAACATCAAGAAGGGCGCGACCCTGGCCTTTTCCCACGGTTTCGCGATCCACTACAACCAGGTAGTGCCACGCGCTGACCTCGACGTGATCATGATCGCGCCGAAGGCTCCGGGTCACACCGTGCGTTCCGAGTTCGTCAAGGGCGGCGGTATCCCTGACCTGATCGCGATCTACCAGGACGCTTCGGGCAACGCCAAGAACGTTGCGCTGTCCTACGCTGCCGGTGTCGGCGGCGGTCGTACCGGTATCATCGAAACCACCTTCAAGGACGAGACTGAAACCGACCTGTTCGGCGAACAAGCCGTACTGTGCGGCGGTACCGTTGAATTGGTGAAAGCCGGTTTCGAAACCTTGGTTGAAGCTGGCTACGCGCCGGAAATGGCCTACTTCGAATGCCTGCACGAACTGAAGCTGATCGTTGACCTCATGTACGAAGGCGGTATCGCCAACATGAACTACTCGATCTCCAATAACGCTGAATACGGCGAATACGTGACCGGCCCGGAAGTGATCAACGCCGAATCCCGTCAGGCTATGCGCAACGCCCTGAAACGTATTCAGGACGGCGAATACGCCAAAATGTTCATCAGCGAAGGCGCTACCGGCTACCCTTCGATGACCGCCAAGCGTCGTAACAACGCCGCTCACGGTATCGAGATCATCGGTGAGCAACTGCGCTCCATGATGCCGTGGATCGGTGCCAACAAGATCGTCGACAAAGCCAAGAACTAAGTCGTACGTATCAACAGAAAACGCGGCTTAGGCCGCGTTTTTTCGTTTGGCAGGCAGGTTCTGGTATAAAGCTGCATCGTTTGCGGGCGAACACTCGCCGCAAGTATTTGTCGAATTTTTTTCACCCCGTTGCAAGGTAAAGTCCATGAGCGAACGTCCCGAAGAGCCAAGCCAGGCTTCTGACGCCGAAAGCCTGCTACCCATAGATGAACATGTCGAAGAAGGACATGACGCGGAAGGTCGCAAGGTTCGGCATCGTGGCATCTATCTGCTGCCCAACCTGTTCACCACGGCGAACCTGTTTGCCGGTTTCTATTCCATCATCAACTCCATGAGTGCCCAAAGCGCCCTTGCGGCAGGTGATGCGGCAAGCGCCAGCAAATATTTCGGTTTTGCGGCCATCGCCATTTTCGTGGCCATGGTGCTCGACGGCTTGGATGGTCGCGTGGCGCGCATGACCAATACGCAAAGTGCCTTCGGTGCCGAGTACGACTCGTTGTCGGACATGGTCGCGTTTGGTGTCGCGCCTGCGTTGCTGGCATTTGCCTGGGCGCTGGGTGACATGGGCAAAGTCGGCTGGATGGTTGCCTTCATTTATGTCGCGGGCGCGGCTTTGCGCCTGGCACGCTTCAACACCCAGGTGGGAACTGCCGACAAGCGTTACTTCATCGGTCTGGCCAGCCCAGCGGCTGCGGGTGTGGTGGCGGGTATCGTCTGGGCGTTCAGTGATTACGGCATCCAGGGTTCGAAGATGTCGTTCCTGGTGGCCTTGATGGTGGCTGCGGCCGGCATGCTGATGGTCAGTAACATCAAGTACAACAGCTTCAAGGAGCTGGACCTCAAGGGGCGCGTACCTTTTGTGGCAATCCTGGCGGTGGTACTGGTATTTGCCGTAGTGTTCAGTGATCCTCCGCGCATTCTGCTGCTGGCGTTCCTGGTCTACGCCGCTTCGGGGCCGGTTCAATATTTGCTGCACTTGCGCCGCGACAAAACATTGCCTTAATGTAATTTCGCCCATACTCCGCAGTCTATTGGTGCATCTGTTCTCCAATGCTGCGGAGTTGCCATGTTAATCAAATTGCCCAAAGCGTCCGATTGCCCCGAATCGGATATCACACCAGAGTCCTTCTATCTTTCCCGCCGCAGCTTGCTCGGTGGTGCGCTCGCCGGCATCGCAGCCAGCAGCTTGCCGCGTTGGGCCAATGCTGCCGAGGCCTCGCGCTATGCTGATGTAGAGGCGGGCAGGGCGCCGAACTGGTTTACCGAAAAACTGCCGGGCACCCAATGGCAGGCGATCACGGTAAAAGATGAAGCGATCACGCCGTTCAAAGATGCGACTCACTACAACAACTTCTATGAGTTCGGCACCGGCAAGGGCGACCCGGCAACCAATGCGGGTTCACTGAAGACCGAGCCGTGGAGTGTGGTGATTGACGGCGAGGTGGCGAAGCCGGGCCGTTATGCCCTGGAAGACTTCATGAAGCCCTACCAGTTGGAGGAGCGCATCTACCGCCTGCGCTGCGTGGAGGCGTGGTCGATGGTTATTCCATGGATCGGTTTCCCGATCTCGGCGTTGCTCAAGCAGGTTGAGCCGACCTCCAAAGCCAAATACATCCGTTTCGAAACGCTGCAGGATCCCAAGAGCATGCCGGGGCAGCGTTCGAGTTTTGGTCTGATCGACTGGCCGTATGTAGAAGGCTTGCGGCTGGATGAGGCGATGAATCCTCTGGCGATCCTGGCTGTGGGCATGTATGGGCGCGAATTGCCTAATCAGAACGGCGCGCCGCTGCGCTTGGTGGTGCCTTGGAAGTATGGCTTCAAGAGTGTGAAGTCGATTGTACGGATCAGCCTCGTGAGCGAGCAGCCGAAAACCACCTGGCAGAGCATTGCTGCGGATGAGTATGGGTTCTACGCGAACGTGAACCCTACAGTGGACCATCCGCGCTGGACCCAGGCGCGGGAGCGTCGTCTGCCGAGCGGCTTGTTCAGCCCTAATGTGCGTGAGACGCAGATGTTCAACGGCTACGCCGATGAGGTGGCTTCTCTTTATACCGATCTGGATTTACGGAAGAACTACTGATGCGCTATCCGGCATGGCGCATTGGTGTCTTTATAGCGGCGGCGATATGGCCGCTGTATTGGTTGTATGAAGCCTGGAGTTTTGCTCTGGGGCCTGATCCAGGCAAGGTACTGGTCGATCGTTTGGGGCTGGGTACCTTGATCTTGTTGCTGATCACCCTGGGAATGACGCCACTGCAGAAGCTTAGCGGTTGGCCGGGGTGGATCGCGGTGCGCCGGCAACTGGGGTTGTGGTGCTTCGCCTATGCGGTGCTGCACCTGGCAGCCTATTGCGTATTTGTACTCGGCCTGGATTGGTCGCAGCTGGGCGTGGAACTGCGCAAGCGGCCCTACATTATTGTCGGTGCGTTGGGGTTCCTGTCGTTGCTGGTGCTGGCGGTGACGTCGAATCGCTACAGTCAGCGTCGGCTCGGCAGTCGTTGGAAGAAGCTGCATCGCCTGGTGTATGTAATTCTTGGGCTTGGCTTGCTGCATATGTTGTGGATCGTGCGGGCGGATCTGAAGGAGTGGGTTACCTATGCGTCTATAGGTGCGCTGCTGCTGGTGCTGCGGATACCGCCGGTAATGCGGCGAATCCCCCGCCTTATTGCGAAAAAACCACTTTCTGCAACAAAAGCGTAATTAACGGTTGACGGCAGATTCTGGAAGTCTATAATTCGCCCCACTTCCGGCGCAGTCGAAACGGAAAACTCCTTGATAAACAAAGGGTTATGCGAGATTCGACAGCGACAGGCTTCAGTTCATCGAAGCCCAGAAGGAGTTGGTAGAGCGGTTTTGTCTGGCTCTATTAACGTTTCGATCTTCTCGGTCGAAAGCGGATAAAAAGAGGTGTTGACAGCAGCGTGTAACGCTGTAGAATTCGCCTCCCGCTAACGAGAGATCGGAAGCGCAAGTGGTTGAAGTTGTTGAAGAATTCTTCGAAAACTTCTGAAAATAATCACTTGACAGCAAATGAGGCTGCTGTAGAATGCGCGCCTCGGTTGAGACGAAAGATCTTAACCAACCGCTCTTTAACAACTGAATCAAGCAATTCGTGTGGGTGCTTGTGGAGTCAGACTGATAGTCAACAAGATTATCAGCATCACAAGTTACTCCGCGAGAAATCAAAGATGTAACCAACGATTGCTGAGCCAAGTTTAGGGTTTCTTAAAAACCCAAAGATGTTTGAACTGAAGAGTTTGATCATGGCTCAGATTGAACGCTGGCGGCAGGCCTAACACATGCAAGTCGAGCGGTAGAGAGAAGCTTGCTTCTCTTGAGAGCGGCGGACGGGTGAGTAATGCCTAGGAATCTGCCTGGTAGTGGGGGATAACGTTCGGAAACGGACGCTAATACCGCATACGTCCTACGGGAGAAAGCAGGGGACCTTCGGGCCTTGCGCTATCAGATGAGCCTAGGTCGGATTAGCTAGTTGGTGAGGTAATGGCTCACCAAGGCGACGATCCGTAACTGGTCTGAGAGGATGATCAGTCACACTGGAACTGAGACACGGTCCAGACTCCTACGGGAGGCAGCAGTGGGGAATATTGGACAATGGGCGAAAGCCTGATCCAGCCATGCCGCGTGTGTGAAGAAGGTCTTCGGATTGTAAAGCACTTTAAGTTGGGAGGAAGGGTTGTAGATTAATACTCTGCAATTTTGACGTTACCGACAGAATAAGCACCGGCTAACTCTGTGCCAGCAGCCGCGGTAATACAGAGGGTGCAAGCGTTAATCGGAATTACTGGGCGTAAAGCGCGCGTAGGTGGTTTGTTAAGTTGGATGTGAAATCCCCGGGCTCAACCTGGGAACTGCATTCAAAACTGACTGACTAGAGTGTGGTAGAGGGTGGTGGAATTTCCTGTGTAGCGGTGAAATGCGTAGATATAGGAAGGAACACCAGTGGCGAAGGCGACCACCTGGACCAACACTGACACTGAGGTGCGAAAGCGTGGGGAGCAAACAGGATTAGATACCCTGGTAGTCCACGCCGTAAACGATGTCAACTAGCCGTTGGGAGCCTTGAGCTCTTAGTGGCGCAGCTAACGCATTAAGTTGACCGCCTGGGGAGTACGGCCGCAAGGTTAAAACTCAAATGAATTGACGGGGGCCCGCACAAGCGGTGGAGCATGTGGTTTAATTCGAAGCAACGCGAAGAACCTTACCAGGCCTTGACATCCAATGAACTTTCCAGAGATGGATTGGTGCCTTCGGGAACATTGAGACAGGTGCTGCATGGCTGTCGTCAGCTCGTGTCGTGAGATGTTGGGTTAAGTCCCGTAACGAGCGCAACCCTTGTCCTTAGTTACCAGCACGTTATGGTGGGCACTCTAAGGAGACTGCCGGTGACAAACCGGAGGAAGGTGGGGATGACGTCAAGTCATCATGGCCCTTACGGCCTGGGCTACACACGTGCTACAATGGTCGGTACAGAGGGTTGCCAAGCCGCGAGGTGGAGCTAATCCCACAAAACCGATCGTAGTCCGGATCGCAGTCTGCAACTCGACTGCGTGAAGTCGGAATCGCTAGTAATCGCGAATCAGAATGTCGCGGTGAATACGTTCCCGGGCCTTGTACACACCGCCCGTCACACCATGGGAGTGGGTTGCACCAGAAGTAGCTAGTCTAACCTTCGGGAGGACGGTTACCACGGTGTGATTCATGACTGGGGTGAAGTCGTAACAAGGTAGCCGTAGGGGAACCTGCGGCTGGATCACCTCCTTAATCGACGACATCAGCTGCTCCATAAGTTCCCACACGAATTGCTTGATTCATTGAAGAAGACGATAAAGAAGCAGCCCGAAATTGGGTCTGTAGCTCAGTTGGTTAGAGCGCACCCCTGATAAGGGTGAGGTCGGCAGTTCGAATCTGCCCAGACCCACCAATTTTGTGTGGGAAACGCCTGTAGAAATACGGGGCCATAGCTCAGCTGGGAGAGCGCCTGCCTTGCACGCAGGAGGTCAACGGTTCGATCCCGTTTGGCTCCACCACTACTGCTTCTGACGTTATGAAAGCTTAGAAATGAGCATTCCATCGTGATGATGGTGAATGTTGATTTCTAGTCTTTGATTAGATCGTTCTTTAAAAATTTGGGTATGTGATAGAAAGATAGACTGGACGTTACTTTCACTGGTAACGGCTCAGGCTAAGGTAAAATTTGTGAGTTCTCTTAAACGAGAAATTCGAATTTTCGGCGAATGTTGTCTTCACAGTATAACCAGATTGCTTGGGGTTATATGGTCAAGTGAAGAAGCGCATACGGTGGATGCCTTGGCAGTCAGAGGCGATGAAAGACGTGGTAGCCTGCGAAAAGCTTCGGGGAGTCGGCAAACAGACTTTGATCCGGAGATGTCTGAATGGGGGAACCCAGCCATCATAAGATGGTTACCTTACACTGAATACATAGGTGTATGGAGCGAACCAGGGGAACTGAAACATCTAAGTACCCTGAGGAAAAGAAATCAACCGAGATTCCCTTAGTAGTGGCGAGCGAACGGGGACTAGCCCTTAAGTGGCTTTGAGATTAGCGGAACGCTCTGGAAAGTGCGGCCATAGTGGGTGATAGCCCTGTACGCGAAAATCTCTTAGTCATGAAATCGAGTAGGACGGAGCACGAGAAACTTTGTCTGAATATGGGGGGACCATCCTCCAAGGCTAAATACTACTGACTGACCGATAGTGAACTAGTACCGTGAGGGAAAGGCGAAAAGAACCCCGGAGAGGGGAGTGAAATAGATCCTGAAACCGTATGCGTACAAGCAGTGGGAGCCCACTTTGTTGGGTGACTGCGTACCTTTTGTATAATGGGTCAGCGACTTATTTTCAGTGGCGAGCTTAACCGAATAGGGGAGGCGTAGCGAAAGCGAGTCTTAATAGGGCGTCTAGTCGCTGGGAATAGACCCGAAACCGGGCGATCTATCCATGGGCAGGTTGAAGGTTGGGTAACACTAACTGGAGGACCGAACCGACTACCGTTGAAAAGTTAGCGGATGACCTGTGGATCGGAGTGAAAGGCTAATCAAGCTCGGAGATAGCTGGTTCTCCTCGAAAGCTATTTAGGTAGCGCCTCATGTATCACTGTAGGGGGTAGAGCACTGTTTCGGCTAGGGGGTCATCCCGACTTACCAAACCGATGCAAACTCCGAATACCTACAAGTGCCGAGCATGGGAGACACACGGCGGGTGCTAACGTCCGTCGTGAAAAGGGAAACAACCCAGACCGTCAGCTAAGGTCCCAAAGTTATGGTTAAGTGGGAAACGATGTGGGAAGGCTTAGACAGCTAGGAGGTTGGCTTAGAAGCAGCCACCCTTTAAAGAAAGCGTAATAGCTCACTAGTCGAGTCGGCCTGCGCGGAAGATGTAACGGGGCTCAAACCATACACCGAAGCTACGGGTATCACGTAAGTGATGCGGTAGAGGAGCGTTCTGTAAGCCTGTGAAGGTGAGTTGAGAAGCTTGCTGGAGGTATCAGAAGTGCGAATGCTGACATGAGTAACGACAATGGGTGTGAAAAACACCCACGCCGAAAGACCAAGGTTTCCTGCGCAACGTTAATCGACGCAGGGTTAGTCGGTCCCTAAGGCGAGGCTGAAAAGCGTAGTCGATGGAAAACAGGTTAATATTCCTGTACTTCTGGTTATTGCGATGGAGGGACGGAGAAGGCTAGGCCAGCTTGGCGTTGGTTGTCCAAGTTTAAGGTGGTAGGCTGAGATCTTAGGTAAATCCGGGATCTTAAGGCCGAGAGCTGATGACGAGTCGTCTTTTAGACGACGAAGTGGTTGATGCCATGCTTCCAAGAAAAGCTTCTAAGCTTCAGGTAACCAGGAACCGTACCCCAAACCGACACAGGTGGTTGGGTAGAGAATACCAAGGCGCTTGAGAGAACTCGGGTGAAGGAACTAGGCAAAATGGCACCGTAACTTCGGGAGAAGGTGCGCCGGTGAGGGTGAAGGACTTGCTCCGTAAGCTCATGCCGGTCGAAGATACCAGGCCGCTGCGACTGTTTATTAAAAACACAGCACTCTGCAAACACGAAAGTGGACGTATAGGGTGTGACGCCTGCCCGGTGCCGGAAGGTTAATTGATGGGGTTAGCTAACGCGAAGCTCTTGATCGAAGCCCCGGTAAACGGCGGCCGTAACTATAACGGTCCTAAGGTAGCGAAATTCCTTGTCGGGTAAGTTCCGACCTGCACGAATGGCGTAACGATGGCGGCGCTGTCTCCACCCGAGACTCAGTGAAATTGAAATCGCTGTGAAGATGCAGTGTATCCGCGGCTAGACGGAAAGACCCCGTGAACCTTTACTATAGCTTTGCACTGGACTTTGAATTTGCTTGTGTAGGATAGGTGGGAGGCTTTGAAGCGTGGACGCCAGTCTGCGTGGAGCCAACCTTGAAATACCACCCTGGCAACTTTGAGGTTCTAACTCAGGTCCGTTATCCGGATCGAGGACAGTGTATGGTGGGTAGTTTGACTGGGGCGGTCTCCTCCTAAAGAGTAACGGAGGAGTACGAAGGTGCGCTCAGACCGGTCGGAAATCGGTCGTAGAGTATAAAGGCAAAAGCGCGCTTGACTGCGAGACAGACACGTCGAGCAGGTACGAAAGTAGGTCTTAGTGATCCGGTGGTTCTGTATGGAAGGGCCATCGCTCAACGGATAAAAGGTACTCCGGGGATAACAGGCTGATACCGCCCAAGAGTTCATATCGACGGCGGTGTTTGGCACCTCGATGTCGGCTCATCACATCCTGGGGCTGAAGCCGGTCCCAAGGGTATGGCTGTTCGCCATTTAAAGTGGTACGCGAGCTGGGTTTAGAACGTCGTGAGACAGTTCGGTCCCTATCTGCCGTGGACGTTTGAGATTTGAGAGGGGCTGCTCCTAGTACGAGAGGACCGGAGTGGACGAACCTCTGGTGTTCCGGTTGTCACGCCAGTGGCATTGCCGGGTAGCTATGTTCGGAATAGATAACCGCTGAAAGCATCTAAGCGGGAAACTAGCCTCAAGATGAGATCTCACTGGAACCTTGAGTTCCCTGAAGGGCCGTCGAAGACTACGACGTTGATAGGTTGGGTGTGTAAGCGCTGTGAGGCGTTGAGCTAACCAATACTAATTGCCCGTGAGGCTTGACCATATAACACCCAAGCAATTTGACTACTCTAACGAGCATCAGATTGCGGTGTGTGAAGACGAGATGAACCGAAAGTTCGACGCTCACAAAACACCGACAGCTGTCACATACCCAATTTGCTGAAGCGAGGCCATCCGGCAACGACTCAGTACCCGAATTTCTTGACGACCATAGAGCATTGGAACCACCTGATCCCATCCCGAACTCAGTAGTGAAACGATGCATCGCCGATGGTAGTGTGGGGTTTCCCCATGTGAGAGTAGGTCATCGTCAAGATTAAATTCCGAAACCCCATTTGCGAAAGCAAATGGGGTTTTGTTTTGGGCGGTCGAAAAGACATCTAACATCCCATTTCCGCTAATAACGGCCCACAGTGCTAAAGTCGCACCTTCGATTTTGCTTTTCCCAAGGAAGCCGTTATGCCGGATGCGACGTCCCTCAGTGCTGGATTTATGGTGGTTCACGGCAACCGCCTGGACGAACTGCGCAGCCTGGTGGTCAGCTGGATGCGTCGCTATCCATTGGCGCCTCTGGAAAACGAAATCGCCCTGGTACAAAGCAACGGTATCGCCCAATGGCTCAAGTTGGCGTTGGCTGAAGATCCGGAAGATGACGACATGGGCGGCTGCGGCATCGCTGCAGCAATCGACGTGCAACTTCCCGGCAGCTTCATGTGGCAGCTTTATCGCATGGTCTTGGGCCGTGACGAAATCCCGCCAAAGTCGCTGCTCGACAAAGCTCCCCTAACCTGGCGCCTGATGCGCCTGCTCCCGGAACTCATCGATCAACCACACTTCGAACCCCTGCAGCGCTTCCTCACCCATGACACAGACCTGCGCAAACGCTACCAACTCGCTGAGCGCCTGGCTGACTTGTTCGACCAATACCAAGTCTACCGCGCCGACTGGCTGGAAGACTGGGCTGCCGGGCGCCACCAACTGCGCAACGGCCGAGGCGAGTCCAAACCGCTCAACCCCGCCAACTGCTGGCAAGCCGAACTGTGGCGCGCGTTGCTGCTGGACGTCGGTGAAACAGGCATGGCCCAAAGCCGCGCCGGCGTTCACCAACGTTTCATCGAACGCATCAATACGCTTGAGGAAGCCCCCGCGAGCCTTCCATCCCGAGTCATCGTTTTCGGTATTTCTTCGTTGCCGGCCCAGGCGCTTGAAGCCCTCGCCGGTCTTGCACGCTTCAGTCAAGTTCTGCTCTGCGTGCACAACCCGTGTCGCCACCATTGGTCCGACATTGTTGCCGACAAAGACCTGCTGCGTAACGAATACAAACGCCAGGCGCGTAAAGCCGGCATGCCTGTCACCATAGACCCGCAAACCCTGCATCAGCACGCGCACCCGTTACTGGCTGCCTGGGGCAAGCAAGGCCGTGACTACATCAGCTTGCTGGATAGCTATGACGACCCGAATAGCTACCGCGCAGCCTTCCGCGATGGCCGTATCGACCTGTTCAGCGACAGCGAACCCACCACACTGCTCAACCAGCTTCAGGACGATATCCTCGAACTGCGCCCGCTCAATGAAACCCGTGAGCGATGGCCTGCCGTCGACCTGGAAAATGACACCTCCATCCGCTTCCACATTGCCCACAGCGCCCAACGCGAAGTGGAAATCCTCCATGACCAACTGCTCCAACGCTTCAGCGCCGACCCCACGCTACGCCCCCGGGACATCATCGTCATGGTCCCTGATGTCGACAGCTACGCACCGCACATCCGTGCCGTCTTCGGTCAGCTTGAGCGCAATGACTCACGCTTCATCCCGTTCACCCTTACCGACCAAGGCCAACGCGGCCGCGATCCGCTGCTGATCGCCGTCGAGCACCTGCTGAAACTCCCGGACAGCCGCTTCCCCGTCAGCGAAATCCTCGACCTGCTCGACGTTCCGGCTCTGCGCGAACGCTTCGCCATCAAGGAGCGTGACCTGCCCACGTTGCACCGATGGATCGAGGGTGCCGGCATCCGCTGGGGCCTCAACGCCGAGCAGCGCGCCGGCCTCGGCCTGCCAGCGGAACTGGAGCAAAACAGCTGGCGTTTCGGCCTGCGCCGGATGTTGCTTGGCTACGCCGTAGGCACCGGTACTGCCTGTGACGGAATCGAACCCTACGACGAAATCGGCGGCCTCGACGCGGCCCTGATCGGTCCGTTGGTCGCCTTGCTCGACGCACTGAATGACGCGCATCACGCACTGTCGCAACCCGCACCGCCAACGGAGTGGGGCGAACGCCTGCAACGCCTGATGCAGCTCTTTTTCCTGCCGAGCAGCGAGCACGACGACTACCTGCTGGGCCAACTCGAGCAACTGCGCGAAACCTGGCTGGAAACCTGCGAGTCCGTAGGCCTACAGGACAAGTTACCCCTCACCGTAGTCCGTGAAGCCTGGTTGGCGGGTCTGGACCAAGGCCGCCTGTCCCAACGCTTTCTCGCCGGTGCGGTCAATTTCTGCACCTTGATGCCCATGCGTGCAATCCCGTTCAAGCTCGTTTGCCTGCTCGGCATGAACGACGGTGATTACCCGCGCGCCCAACCACCGCTGGACTTCGACCTGATGGGCAGCGACTATCGCCCCGGCGACCGTTCGCGCCGTGAAGACGACCGTTACCTGCTGCTCGAAGCCCTGCTGTCAGCCCGCGACCAGCTCTACGTCAGTTGGGTGGGCCGTAGCATCCGCGACAACAGCGACCGCCCGGCTTCGGTATTGATCGGCCAACTGCGCGACCATCTCGCCAGTGGCTGGCATCACGCAAACAACGACCAACCCCTTATCGAGGCCATGACCCTAGAGCACCCGTTGCAGCCGTTCAGCGCCCGCTACTTCCATGAAGGCGACGCGCTATTCAGCTACGCCCGCGAATGGCAACTGCTCCACGAAGCATCCGACGCCGTCCCGACAGGACACAACCTGACCCCGCACGAACAGGAAGAACCCCTGAGCCTTGGCCAACTCCAGGACTTCCTGCGCAACCCGGTCAAACATTTCTTCAGCCAGCGCCTGAAAGTATTCTTCGAAGCCGCCGAAGTGCCGCTGGCCGACGAAGAGCCTTTCGTTCTCGACGCACTGCAGCGCTACAACCTGAGTGACAGCCTGCTGAACGCTGCACTCACCCAGCCCGATCAACTCGAGCGCGCCCTCGATGCCCAGGCATTGCGTCTGCAAGGCAGTGGCCTGTTGCCGATGGTTGGTTTCGGTGAATGCCTGCGCAACGAACTGATTGAGCCATTGCCCGATCTGCTGCACCGCTATCAGCAATTGCTGGCTCTTTGGCCCACCCCGCACACCGCTGCCGAACCGGTCAGTTTTGAGCATCAAGGTGTTCAGTTGGAAGGCTGGATCAGCGGTCTGCATAGACGCAGTGATGGCGGCCTGCTAAGCGTCACCACCATTCCCAACAGCATTGGCTCGATCAAGACCCGCAAGTGGCATCGACTGATTCGCCCTTGGGTCAATCACGTGGTGGCCTGCGCCTGCGGCCTGCCGTTGAGTACCGGCCTGGTGGCCAGCGACGACACCTTGTTGCTGCCTCCGTTGGAGAAACCCGTTGCCCAGGAAATCCTTGGCCATCTACTGCTCGCCTGGCACACCGGCATGAGTAAACCGCTGCCTGTGGCGGTCAAAACTGCTTTTGCCTGGCTCGGCCAAACCGATCCAGTCAAAGCCGAAGCAGCAGCCTGTAAAGCCTACGAAGGCGATGGCTTGACCACCGACGGCGAACGTCGCGAAACTCCGGCGCTCACCCGGCAATTTCCCGACTACGCCGCGCTGGTCGCGAGTGAAGAATTCGAAGGCTGGTGCGAAACCCTGTACCGCCCACTGATCAAGGCCGCTTGGCGATCCCTCACCAGCGAGGCATGCGCATGATCGGCAAACCCTTGGCCCTGGCGTTCCCTCTCAAAGGCAGCCAACTGATCGAAGCCAGCGCCGGCACGGGCAAGACGTTCACCATCTCTGCGCTTTACCTGCGCCTGGTGCTCGGCCATGGTGGTGACCCATCAGGCTTTGGTCGCGAGCTATTACCGCCGCAAATCCTGGTAGTGACGTTCACCGACGCCGCCACCAAGGAACTGCGCGAACGCATCCGCATCCGCCTGACTGAAGCCGCACGCTTCTTTCGCGCAGAAGTCGAACAACCCGACGCCCTGATCGCTGACCTGCGCGACGACTACCCAGCCGAACAATGGCCCGCCTGCGCTAACCGCCTGGACATCGCTGCGCAATGGATGGACGAAGCCGCCGTCTCGACCATCCACAGTTGGTGCCAGCGCATGCTGCGCGAACACGCCTTCGACAGCGGCAGCCTGTTCACCCAAACCCTGGAAACCGATCATAGCGACTTGCTTGGCGAAGTGCTGCGCGATTACTGGCGATTGTTCTGCTACCCGATGCACGACGACGCGCTCAACTGGGTGCGCAACAATTGGGGTGGCCCGGCCGCCTTGATGCCGCGCGTACGCGCGCTGTTCGGCAGCGAACGGCCCACGGATGAAACCTGCGAGCCGGCCAAACTGATCACGGCCTGCCTGCAAGAGCGTCGCGAAGCGCTCACAACTCTCAAGGCGCCTTGGCTGCAATGGGCCGCCGAGCTACGCGACCTCTGCCTGCAAGCGGTCGCCGCCAAAGCCGTCGACGGCCGCAAGATGCAAGCGCGATACTTTGAACCCTGGTTTGAGAAAATCAGTTCCTGGGCCGCTGACGAATCCCTGGAGCAACTGGACATCGGCACCGGCTTCATTCGCCTGACGCCCGAAGGCATGGCCGAAGCCTGGAAGGGCGAGCCACCGCGGCATCCCGGTATCGACGCCATGGCCGGCCTCAAGCAGGCCCTTGATGCGCTGCCAACGCCCGATGCCGCCGTACTGCAACACGCCGCCGGCTGGGTGGGCAAACGCTTCGAAGAAGAAAAACGCCGCCGCGCCGAAATGGGCTTCGACGACATGCTCATCCGTCTCAACGCCGCGCTGCAGGCAGACGGCGGCGAACGCTTGGCCAGCGTGATTCGCGAGCAATTCCCGGTGGCCTTGATCGACGAGTTCCAAGACACCGACCCGGTGCAATACAGCATCTTCGACAGTATCTACCGCATCGAAGAAAACCACCCCGACAGTGGCCTGTTCCTGATCGGCGACCCCAAGCAGGCGATCTATGCCTTCCGTGGCGCGGACATCTACACCTACCTGCGCGCCCGCCAGTCCACGACCGGCCGCCACCACACGTTGGGCACCAACTTCCGCTCCAGCCATGCGATGGTCGAGGCGGTGAACCACGTGTTTCAGCGTGCGGAAAAGGGCCGTGGCGCGTTCCTGTTCCGCCAACCGGACGGCGAAAACCCGGTGCCGTTTCACTCGGTGTTGTCCCAAGGCCGCAAGGAACATTTGCAAATTAATGGCCAGACGCTGCCGGCGCTGAACCTCTGGCACCTGCCGACCGATCAGCCCGTTTCCAACCTGGTTTATCGTCAGCAATTGGCGGCGGCCTGTGCCACGCACATTGTCGAGCTGCTCAATGGCGGACAACAAGGCACTGCCGGTTTCCTGCAGCCGGACGCGAGCTTCGACGGCGTGCTTCCATCAGATATCGCCATCCTCGTTCGCGACGGCAAGGAAGCCCAGGCGGTGCGCGCCGAATTGGCCGCACGCGGCGTGCGCAGTGTTTATCTGTCCGACAAAGACTCGGTCTTCGCGGCCCAGGAAGCGCACGACCTGCTGGCCTGGCTCAAGGCGTGCGCCGAACCGGATGTCGAACGCCCGCTGCGCGCCGCCCTGGCCTGCGTCACGCTGAACCTGTCCCTGCCGGAACTGGAACGTCTGAATCAGGACGAGCTCGCGTGGGAAAGCCGCGTCATGCAGTTCCGTGGCTACCGTGCGATCTGGCGCACCCAAGGCGTGCTGCCGATGCTGCGTCGTCTGCTGCACGACTTCAAACTGCCGCAAACCCTGGTCGCGCGCAGCGACGGCGAACGGGTGCTGACCAACCTGCTGCACCTCAGCGAACTGCTGCAGCAGGCGGCCTCCGAGCTGGACGGCGAACAGGCGCTGATCCGTCATCTGGCCGAGCACTTGGCGCTGTCCGGACAGGCAGGGGAGGAGCATATTCTGCGCCTTGAAAGCGACGAGCAACTGGTCAAGGTGGTGACTATCCACAAATCCAAAGGCTTGGAATACAACCTGGTCTTCCTGCCGTTCATCTGCTCAGCCAAGCCGGTCGATGGCAGTCGCTTGCCCCTTCATTACCACGACGAACACGGCAAATCCCAGGTCAGCCTGCGCCCTACGCCTGAGTTGATCGCCCAGGCTGACGACGAGCGCCTCGCCGAAGACCTGCGCCTGTTCTATGTGGCGCTGACCCGTGCCAAACATGCGTGCTGGCTCGGCATCGCCGACCTCAAGCGCGGCAACAGCAGCAGTTCGGTGCTGCACCTCTCGGCGCTGGGCTATTTGCTTGGCGCGGGTGCACCGTTGGGGGAATCCGCAGGCCTGGCGCGCTGGTTGCTGGACCTGCAGAAAGGTTGCGCCGCCATCGACTATGGCCAGGTGCCCGAGGCGCAAGACATCCTCTTTCACCCGCCGCGCAACGAAGCCACGCTGCGAGCGGCCTTGCTGCCCAAGCGCAAGGCCGCCGAAAACTGGTGGATTGCTTCCTACAGTGCCTTGCGTATCGGCGACAGCTTGAGCGCGGCCAGCCCCGAAGCACCGGAAAGCCCACAAGCCCAGAAGCTGTTTGATGACGAACGCCTCGACCCCGATGCACCGCGTGAAGTGGCGGCGTCCGGCGGCGACATTCACCGTTTCCCACGTGGGCCCAACCCTGGGACCTTCCTTCACGGCTTGCTGGAATGGGCGGGCGAAGAGCGCTTCAACGTCACCCCCGAGGCTATCGAAAAAGCCGTGGGCGCCCGCTGCAACCGCCGTAACTGGGAAGGCTGGATCATCACCCTCAGCGGTTGGCTCGGCCACCTGCTGCAAACGCCATTGCCTGTGGATAACGGTCGCGTCGCCCTCAGCGGTTTGCAGCAGTACCAGATCGAAATGGAGTTCTGGTTCGCCAGCCATAAGGTCGACGTGCTGGCCCTCGACAAGCTGGTGTGCCAGTACACCCACAACGGTGTGTCCCGTGTCGCGGCTGAACCGGTGCTGCTCAACGGTATGTTCAAAGGCTTTATCGATTTGACCTTCGAACATGACGGCCGCTATTACGTGGCCGATTACAAATCCAATTGGCTGGGGCCCGACGATTCGGCCTACACACACGACGCCATGGAACAGTCGATCCTTGAGCATCGGTACGACCTGCAATACGTGCTTTACCTGCTGGCCCTGCACCGCCAACTCAAGGCGCGTCTGCCCGACTATGACTACGAGCGCCATGTCGGCGGCGCGCTGTACCTGTTCCTGCGCGGCACCCAGTCCGCCAGCCAGGGGGCGTATTTCACCCGGCCGCCACGGGAATTGATCGAAGGCCTGGACCTGCTGTTTCAGGGCAAGCCCATACCGCCCAAGGTTGAGCCTGCCTGGGAACAAGGAGTGTTGTTATGAGCCTGTCGCCGTTACCGCTCGAGGAACTGGCGCCCCTGAGCCGCGCCGCCGACCTGGTGCAACTGCTGGAACGTTGGGTCGATCGCGGTTGGTTGCGCGCCCTGGATAAAGCCTTCGTCGGCTTCCTGCACGAACTTGATCCACAGTCCGATCCTTTGGTGCTACTGGCGGCGGCGCTGACCAGTCACCAGTTGGGCCACGGCCATGTCTGCCTCGACGTGTTCGAAACCCTCAAGGCGCCGGATTTCGCCCTGTCTCTGCCGCCAGAAGGTGACCTTCAAACCGGGGCCATGCTGTTGCCCTCGCAGTTGCTGGATGGGCTCGATGGCGCCCATTGGTGCCATGCGCTGGCCTCAAGCCGCCTGGTCGCGCTGGCCGTGGACGGCAGTGAGTCCGCCCAAAGCCGCCCGTTGGTGCTGTCCGGCAAGCGCCTGTACCTGCGCCGCTACTGGACCTACGAGCGACGCATCGACACCGCCTTGCGCTTGCGTCTCGCCACCCAGGAAACGGTCGCCGCCGATTTGCCGCAGCGCCTGAACAGTTTGTTCGACCAACCGCCGCCCGACGGCGTGATCGACTGGCAAAAGCTCGCCTGCGCCCTGGCCACTCGTGGTGCGTTCAGTATCGTCACGGGCGGCCCCGGCACTGGCAAGACCACCACTGTGGTGCGTTTGCTCGCGCTGTTACAGGCGCCGGCAGTGGAGACCGGCAATCCGTTGCGCATCCGTCTGGCGGCGCCCACCGGTAAAGCTGCCGCACGGCTCACCGAGTCCATCAGCCAGCAAGTGCTGTCGCTGCAAGTGCCGGGCAGCGTCAAGGAAAAAATCCCGACCCAGGTCACCACCGTCCACCGCCTGCTGGGCAGCCGTCCTGGCACACGGCACTTCCGCCATCACATTGGCAACCCACTGCCCCTGGATGTGCTGGTGGTGGACGAAGCGTCGATGATCGACCTGGAAATGATGGCCAACCTGCTCGACGCCTTGCCGGCCCATGCACGCCTGGTGCTGCTGGGCGACAAGGACCAACTCGCGTCGGTCGAGGCGGGTGCCGTGCTCGGCGATTTGTGCCGCGACGCCGAAGCGGGTTGGTACAGCCCGCAAACCCGCCAATGGCTGCAAGCCGTCAGCGGCGAAGACCTCAGTGGCAGCGGCTTGCACGAAGACCTCGACGCCAGCCACCCTTTGGCCCAGCAAGTGGTGATGCTGCGTTATTCGCGCCGTTTCGGCGAGGGCAGCGGCATCGGCCAACTGGCGCGTTGGGTCAACCAGCAAAACGCCGAAGAGGCGCGCAGGCTGCTGGCCGCTGGCAGTCACAACGACTTGTTCTGCCTCAGCCTCAAGGGCGAGCACGATCATGCCTTGGAGCGTCTGCTCCTGGACGGGCACGGCAGCGATGGCGCCCAAGGTTATCGTTACTACCTCAACCTGTTGCAAAGTGCGCGGCCCGGGCCCGACACCCCGCGCGAACACCCCGCCTGGACGCACTGGGCGCAGCAACTGCTGCAAGCCTTCGATGCGTTCCAACTGCTGTGCGCGGTGCGTAAGGGCCCATGGGGCGTGGAAGGCCTGAACCTACGTATCACCGCCGCCTTGCGCAAGGTGCGGCTGATCGAAGGCGACGAACATTGGTACGAAGGCCGCCCTGTATTGATGACCCGCAATGATTACGGCTTGGGCTTGATGAATGGCGATATCGGTATCGCCCTCAAACTGCCCGAAAGCGACGGCGGCCCCCAGGTGCTGCGCGTGGCCTTCCCACGGAACGATGGCCAGGGCGGCGTGCGCTTTGTGTTGCCCAGCCGTCTGAATGATGTGGAAACCGTGTACGCCATGACTGTGCACAAATCCCAAGGCTCGGAATTTACCCACACGGCGTTGATCCTGCCGGATGCGTTGAATCCGGTGCTCACCAAGGAGTTGATCTACACCGGCATCACCCGGGCCAAGCGCTGGTTCAGCCTGATCGAGCCCCGTGGCGGCGTGTTTGAAGAAGCGGTGCGGCGCAAGGTCAAGCGCTTGAGTGGCTTGATGCTGGAGTTGGAGCAGCCGTCAGAAGTGTCCGACGCTGTGCTATCGTTGCGGCATCCACCCGAACACACCTGAGAGTATCGCTGCATGAACTTGGCTGTCTCGCCTACAGAGCGCAGTTTGAGCTGGAGACGCATGCTGCCGATGGCGATCCTGTGGGTGCTTGCGCCGCACGCCTTCGCCCAGGCTGCGGATCCCATGGGCCTTGCAGAACATCGCGCCCAGGCAGTGACCCAAGTGGTGCTGGGTATCCTCAGTTACGCCCGGTGGCCGGTGGAGCCTGCGCAACTGCGCCTGTGCATTGTCGGCCCGACCCAATACACCGATGACCTGATCAAGGGCACCACCCAGGCCACCGGTCGTCCGGTGGTGGTGCAGCGCTTGCTGGCCGATCGTTCCGATATCGTCGATGCCTGTGATGCGGTGTACATCGGCAAACTCACCGCGGATGAGCGCAGCCGACTGTTCACTTCATTAGCCGGCCACCCGGTGCTCAGCATCAGCGAGGGCGGCGATCAGTGCACCGTGGGCAGTCTGTTCTGCCTGCGGGTGGGCGATGAGCAAGTATCCTTCGAAGTCAACCTCGATTCGGTCGCCCGCAGCGGCGTGCGCATTCATCCCAGCGTGCTGCAGTTATCGCGTCGCCGAGCGCCTGCGTCATGACCGCAGTCAAGGTGCGACCGACCCTGCGCTCGGTCATTGGCCGAGGACACTTGATCCTGGCGCTGGTGGCGGTGACCCTGGCGAGCATCTCACTGACCCTGCTTGGCGTGCTCGCGCTGCGCGTCTATGCCGAACACAACCTGCACCTGATCGCGCGCTCCATCAGCTACACCGTGGAAGCTGCGGTGGTGTTCAACGACAGTGCAGCGGCCACCGAAGCCCTGAGCCTGATCGCCTCCACCGAAGAGGTGGCCCAAGCCGAAGTCTTCGATGCCAATGGCAAGTTGTTGGCGCAGTGGATACGCCCGGATACCGGCCTGCTCTCGCGGGTGGAATTGGAGCTCGCCCATGCGCTGCTTGATCAACCGATCAGTCAGCCAATCCTGCACCAGGGACAGGCCATCGGCAGCATTCATCTCACCGGCCACGGCGGTAGCCTGCTGCGCTTCCTGTTGAGCGGGCTGGCCGGGATCCTCATTTGCACCGCCCTCAGCGCGTGGGTCGCCCTGCACTTTGCGCGACGCTTGTTGCGCGGTATTACCGGGCCGCTGCAAAGCCTCGCCGCCGTCGCCCATGCGGCACGCAGCCAGCGCGACTTCGAGCGCCGCGTGCCGCCTGCGCGCATCGCCGAACTCGACAGCCTGGGCAGCGACTTCAACGCCTTGCTGGGCGAGATGCAAGCCTGGCAAAACCACCTGCAAAGCGAAAACGAATCCTTGGCCCACAAAGCCAACCACGACAGCCTCACCGGCCTGCCCAATCGCGCATTCTTCGAAAGCCGTTTGATCCGTGCCCTGCGCATCGCCGCCAGAGCCAAGGAACAAGTGGCGGTGCTTTACCTCGACAGCGACCGTTTCAAAGAGATCAATGACAGCTTTGGCCATGCCGCCGGCGATGCCGTCCTCGTGGCCATCGCCGAGCGTGTACGTGCGCAGCTGCGTGAAGATGATCTGGTGGCGCGTCTGGGCGGTGATGAGTTCGCCATCCTGCTGGCGCCGTTGCACAAGGTCGAAGATGCCGAGCGCATTGCCGACAAGATCATCGCCAGCATGGACTCGCCGATCGCCGTGCCCGGCAACACTCAGGTATTGACCTCACTCAGTATCGGTATCGCGGTCTACCCCGATCATGGCGCCACCCCCGGCACCTTGCTCAATGCCGCCGACACGGCGATGTACCAGGCCAAGCGCCTGGCCTCGGGCGGCCAGCAAACGGCGGAATCGGAGCATTGCGCCGTCAACGTTCCACACAGGAGTTGATCCCTTGTTTTTGACTGCGCGTTTTATGTTCATCACCTTGCTGGTGGCGTTGCTCGCCCTTGGCGGCTGCCAGACAGCGCCCCCCAAGGGCCTGACTCCGGCGCAGGTGGCGGTGCTCAAACAGCAAGGCTTTGAACTGACCGAAGAAGGCTGGGCCTTCGGCCTGTCGGGCAAAGTGCTATTTGGCAGTGACGTAGAAGCCCTCAACCCCGCCAGCACCGAGATCGTCCAGCGCATCGGCAAGGCCTTGCTGGGCGTGGGTATCGAACGCGTGCGTATCGACGGCCATACGGACGCTTCGGGCAAAGAGGCCTACAACCAGCAACTGTCCCTGCGCCGCGCCAAAAGCGTGGTCACGGTGCTGACCGGTGTGGGCATGAAAGAACAAAATGTCCAACTGCGCGGCTTGGGCAGCAGCCACCCGGTGGCGTCCAACGACACTGTCGATGGGCGAACCGAGAATCGCCGGGTGTCGATTGTGGTGATAGCCGACTGAGCAAACTCACCAGCCTCAATCTCAATGCAATCAGAATGTGGGAGCTGGCTTGCGATAGCGGTGTTCAGTACTGGATGTACTGACTGACACACTGCCATCGCAGGCAAGCCAGCTCCCACACTATTTTGTGCCGGTTGTGATATCTGCGCTCACCACACCGCTCCCACATTTTATTTGCGCTGTACTTGAAACCTCGATCACTTAACGGCTCGGTGTCATCGCCTGCGTCAAGTCAGCCACCACTGGCTTGCCCATCTCATACCCTTTAATCCGCAAACCGCATCTCCCGCGTCTCCCCCATCAACAGCCCTTGATTCTGCTCCGTCACCTCCCTGATGTAATCCCACAACAACGTGATCCGCTTCAACTTGCGCAAATCCTCCCGGCAATACATCCAGAACTGGCGCTTAATCGCAATCTGATCCCCCAGCACCGGCAGCAACCGCGGATCCTGCGCCGCCAGAAAGCACGGCAATATCGCCATCGACCGGCCCTGCTGCGCCGCCACGTACTGCGCAATCACGCTGGTACTGCGCAAACTCGCGCTGGCGCCCGGCACCACATTCGCCAGGTACAACAGCTCCGAACTGAACGCCAGATCATCCACATAGCTGATAAACGGGTGCTCGGCCAAATCCGCCGATTTGCGGATAGGCGGGTGTTGGTCGAGGTAGTCCTGGGTCGCGTAGAGCTGCAGTTTGTAGTCGCACAGCTTGCAGCACACATAAGGCCCATGTTCCGGGCGTTCCAGGGCGATGACGATGTCGGCTTCGCGCTTGGACAGGCTGATGAAGTGGGGCAGGGGCAGGATGTCCACCGAGATTGCCGGGTAGGTGTCGACAAAATGACTCAACTGCGGCGTCACGAAGAAGCTGCCGAAACCTTCGGTGCAGCCCATGCGCACATGGCCGGACAGCGCCACGCCGGAGCCGGACACTTGTTCGCAGGCCATGTGCAGGGTGCTTTCGATGGACTCGGCGTAGCCGAGCAAACGTTGGCCTTCGGTGGTGAGGACAAAACCGTTGGTCCGGGATTTTTCGAACAGCAGCGTACCGAGCGACACTTCCAGTGAACTGATGCGCCGCGACACCGTGGTGTAGTCCACCGCCAGACGCTTGGCGGCGACGCTGGCCTTGCGCGTGCGGGCCACTTCGAGGAAAAACTTGAGGTCATCCCAGTTCAGGGAACCCAGCGACGTGATGTTTTTTTGCATATTGGTCCGGCTTTTATGTGCGTTCTTATTAGAGATTTGCACATCTATACTCCAAAAACGCCTCATTCCCAAGGCGATTCACGCGCCTTGTCTCTGCATAACTACAAGATTGGAGACCACATGAACGCATCTGCCGATATTTCCGTGCAACAGGTCAAGTTGCTGATCGACGGCGAATGGGTCGAGTCCAAGACCACCGAGTGGCAGGACATCGTCAACCCGGCCACCCAGCAAGTGCTGGCCAAAGTCCCGTTCGCCACTGCCGATGAAGTCAACGCTGCCATCGACGCCGCCCATCGCGCCTTCCAGACCTGGAAGCTGACGCCAATCGGCGCGCGCATGCGCATCATGCTCAAGCTGCAAGCCTTGATCCGCGAACATTCCAAGCGCATTGCCGTGGTGCTCAGCAACGAGCAGGGCAAGACCATTGCCGATGCCGAGGGCGATATTTTCCGCGGGCTGGAAGTGGTGGAACACGCGTGTTCCATCGGCACCCTGCAAATGGGCGAGTTCGCCGAGAACGTCGCCGGTGGTGTCGACACCTACACCCTGCGCCAGCCGATCGGCGTGTGTGCCGGTATTACCCCGTTCAACTTCCCGGCGATGATTCCGCTGTGGATGTTCCCCATGGCGATCGCCTGCGGTAACACTTTCGTCCTCAAACCGTCCGAGCAGGACCCGCTGTCGACCATGCTGCTGGTGGAGCTGGCGCTGGAAGCCGGTGTACCGGCCGGCGTGCTCAACGTGGTGCACGGCGGCAAGGACGTGGTGGATGCGCTCTGTACCCATAAAGACATCAAGGCGGTGTCTTTCGTCGGTTCGACCGCCGTGGGCACGCATGTGTATGACCTGGCCGGCAAGCACGGCAAGCGCGTGCAATCGATGATGGGCGCCAAGAACCACGCCGTGGTGCTGCCGGATGCCAACCGCGAACACACCCTCAATGCCCTGGTCGGCGCCGGTTTCGGTGCGGCGGGCCAGCGTTGCATGGCCACCTCGGTGGTGGTGCTGGTGGGCGCGTCGAAACAATGGTTGCCGGATCTCAAGGCGCTGGCGCAGAAACTCAAGGTCAACGCCGGCAGCGAAGCCGGTACCGACGTGGGTCCGGTGATCTCCAAGCGCGCCAAGGCACGCATCCTGGAGCTGATCGAAAGCGGCGTGAAAGAAGGCGCCAAGCTGGAACTGGACGGCCGCGATATCAAGGTTGCGGGCTACGAACAGGGCAACTTCGTCGGGCCGACGCTGTTCTCGGGCGTGACCACCGACATGCGCATTTACACCGAGGAAATCTTCGGCCCGGTGCTGGTGGTGCTGGAAGTCGACACCCTCGACCAGGCCATCGCCCTGGTCAACGCCAACCCGTTCGGCAATGGCACAGGCCTGTTTACCCAGAGCGGCGCGGCGGCGCGCAAGTTCCAGAGCGAGATCGACGTGGGCCAGGTCGGCATCAACATCCCGATCCCGGTGCCGGTACCGTTCTTCAGCTTCACCGGTTCCCGCGGTTCCAAGCTCGGCGACCTGGGCCCGTACGGCAAGCAAGTGGTGCAGTTCTACACCCAGACCAAAACCGTCACCAGCCGCTGGTTCGATGACGATACGGTCAACGATGGCGTCAACACCACCATCAACCTGCGCTGATTCCGGGAGACGATCATGAAGATTGCATTTATCGGCCTGGGCAACATGGGCGCGCCCATGGCCCGCAACCTGATCAAGGCGGGTCACGCGCTGAACCTGTTTGACCTGAACCAAACGGTGCTCAACGAACTCGCCGCCCTGGGTGGCAGCATCAGCGACTCACCGCGAGATGCGGCCAGCGGCGCTGAGCTCGTGATCACCATGCTGCCGGCTGCTGCCCATGTGCGCAGCGTGTGGCTGAATGAGGACGGCGTGCTCGCCGGCATCGGCCAAGGCGTGCCGGCGGTGGATTGCAGCACCATCGACCCGCAGACCGCGCGCGACGTCGCGGCGGCCGCCGCCAGGCAAGGCGTGGTGATGGCCGACGCCCCCGTCTCCGGCGGCACCGGCGGCGCCCAGGCCGGCACCCTGACCTTCATGGTCGGCGCCACCCCGGCACTGTTCGCCACCCTGCAACCGGTGCTGGCGCAGATGGGCCGCAACATCGTGCACTGCGGCGAGGTAGGCACCGGGCAAATCGCCAAAATCTGCAACAACCTGCTGCTGGGCATCAGCATGATCGGCGTCAGCGAAGCCATGGCCCTGGGCGATGCGCTGGGCATCGACACACACGTGCTGGCGGGGATCATCAACAGCTCCACCGGGCGCTGCTGGAGCTCCGACACCTACAACCCCTGGCCGGGCGTGATCGAAACCGCGCCGTCATCGCGCGGCTACACCGGCGGATTCGGTGCCGACCTGATGCTCAAGGACCTGGGCCTGGCCACCGAGGCGGCGCGTCAGGCGAAACAGCCGGTAATCCTCGGCGCCGTGGCGCAGCAGCTGTATCAATCGATGAGTCAACGTGGGGAAGGGGGCAAGGACTTCTCGGCGATCATCAACAGTTACCGCAAGCCTGAATAAGGCGGTTCCGGGGGCCTATGCGTGGGGCTCCCGGGTTTTTGCGGCTCAGCGCGCCTTCTGGCCTTTCAGCCAGCATCCCACCACGTAAGGCACCAGGCTTGAGGCTTTTCCTCGCATGAATTCATAGCCATAGGGTTTGCGCGGCATGGCCAGTCCGATCAGAACCTTTTCAGCCGCATAACTGGCTTTGGTCACCAAGCCTGCGGCCGGTTGAGTGGTCAGTGATGTTCCCACAACCAGAACTTTCTTCGCGTTTTTGAAATGCTGTTGCGCCTCCCCGATATTCGGTACGTTTTCCCCATACCAGACGACGTGGGGACGTAATTGGCTGCCCTTTTCGCACACGTCGCCCAGCAAGATCGGTTGGTCGTCTATCTTGTAAACCAGTTGCTCATCGACAGAGCTTTGCGCCACCTTGATTTGACCATGAAGATGCAAGACGCACGTAGATCCTGCACGCTCATGCAGATCGTCGACATTCTGGGTGATCACCACGACATCAAACCGAGACTCTAACTGCGCGATGGCAGAGTGCGCGGCATTGGGCTGTGCAGTAGATGCCTTTTGTCTCAACTCGTTATAAAACGCCAGGACCTGCGCAGGATGCTTATGCCATGCCTGGGAGGTGGCTACGTCTTCGATGCGATGGTTCATCCACAGCCCGTTTTCGTCGTTGAACGTGTCCAGGCCACTTTCGACACTGATGCCGGAACCGCTGAAGACAACGATCTTTTGCCTTTCAAGGTCAGCCGTCATGGGAGGGCTCCATTGCGCGTGGCGAATCCGCCGGAAAAATCTTGAATTCATCGTTGGCCCAAGGCTACACCCGATCTTGCTACCGTTTGCGCCCTTTCGCTGCAAACGCGGCGTTCTGATCTTTCCACAGCACGCAAAGACTTTGATCGTTATGGCACGTCGATACACGCGTTCGCTCAAATACCTGGTCTTTCAGTCCCAATCGAAAAAGTCGGCGCTGGCGTCATTTGTCGATCAGTGGGCTGCATTGGGCCATCAGTGGCTCGATGTCGTGTGATCGGGTGCTCTCGCATCGAAATTCAAGAGCCACGGCTTGAAGCCGTACCCACTTATGAGCGACTTGGCTTCAGTTATGACGAACAGCTGCGCCTTGTGATTTCAGTGGAGGGCACCTAGTATGGGGCGCATGTACAAGGCTTACGGAGGCTTGGATTTATGAAAACAGCTGCCCGCAAGGCAAGCGCGCAATGGGTCGAGATGTTTGGTGCCGAGGCTTATAAAAAGCTTGGTGACTCGACATCTGCCAACCAGAAAAGATTTTTCAGCGTGGCTATTAAGCATGGTAAGGACATGGAGCCAACAGGCCCCCTGGCTGGCCAGGTCCGCTGAGCAACACGATAGAAAACCGCCGTTAGGGGCGGTTTTTTTTCGTTCGCGAACCCGGTTTTAAGCAAACACAAAATACTTACGCACCGTCTCCACCACTTCCCATGTCCCCTTCATTCCCGGTTCCACCACAAAGATATCCCCAGCCCGCAGGTGAATCGGCTCCAGGCCTTCCGGGGTGATGATGCAGTAGCCTTCCTGGAAGTGGCAGTACTCCCACTTCACGTAGTCCACGTACCACTTGCCCGGTGTGCAGATCCAGGTGCCCATGATCTTGCTGCCGTCTTCGCTGGTGTAGGCGTTGAGGTTGACGGTGTGCGGGTCGCCTTCGAGTTTCTCCCATTTGCAGGCATCCAGGACCGGCAGTGGGTGGGTGTCGCGCAGTATGGTGATGGGCTTGGACATGATGGCTCCAGGGCAGTGAGTGGAAAGATCCACCCTACGGCCTTGGGCGTTGCGCCAGTGGTCTGAACTCGACACCGGGATGCCCAGAAGCGCAGGCCCCTGATGATCTTCGAATCACCACAAGCCCGGCTCCCACAGGTATTACGGTGCGCTTACCACCGCATTACTGTTGCGGACTCGCAACCGGTAGGCAACGTAGATCAGCCCCACCCAAACCGGCATCGCGTACACCGACATGTTAATTCCCGGAATCGCCAGCATTACGCTGATGATCACCGCCATGAACGCCAGGCACAGGTAGTTGCTGAACGGGAACCAGAAGGTCTTGAAGGACGGCGTCACGCCTTGTTCGCCCATGGCCTTGCGGAACTTGATGTGGGTGAGGCTGATCAGCGCCCAGTTGATCATCAGCGAAGCAACCGCCAGCGCGAACAACAACTCCAGCGCACTGTGCGGCGCCACGTAGTTGACCACCACGCACAACATTGTCACCAACGCCGAAACCGCCAGCGCCCGCAATGGCACGCCTTGCTTGTTCAGTTTCATCAGCGCTTTGGGCGCATCACCTTGCTCGGCCAGGCCGAACAGCATGCGGCTGTTGCAGTACACGCCGCTGTTGTACACCGACAGCGCTGCAGTCAGCACCACGAAGTTGAGGATGTGTGCGGCGGTGTCGTTGCCAATCAACGAGAAGATCTGCACAAACGGGCTGCCGCTGTAGGCATCGCCCGACGCACCGAGGGTTTGCAGCAGTTGATCCCAGGGGTATAGCGACAGCAGCACGGCCAGGGCGCCGACGTAGAAAATCAGGATGCGGTACACCACCTGGTTGATGGCCTTGGGGATCACTTTGCGCGGTTCGCTGGCCTCGGCGGCGGTGATGCCCACCAGTTCCAGGCCGCCGAACGAGAACATGATGAACACCATGGACATCAACAGCCCCATGCCGCCATTCGGGAAGAACCCGCCGTGGCTCCACAAGTTGCTCACGCTTGCTTGCGGGCCGCCGCTGCCGCTGAACAGCAGGTAACAACCGAGCAGGATCATGCCGATGATCGCCGCCACCTTGATGATCGCGAACCAGAATTCTGCTTCACCGAAGACCTTCACATTCAGAGTGTTGATCAGGTTCACCGCGGCAAAGAACACCAGTGCGCTGACCCAAGTCGGAATTTCCGGCCACCAGAACTGGATGTACTTGCCCACCGCGGTCAGTTCGGCCATGCCCACCAGCACATAGAGCACCCAGTAATTCCAACCCGACAGGAAGCCCGCGTAACCGCCCCAGTATTTGTGGGCGAAGTGGCTGAAGGAGCCGGCCACCGGTTCCTCGACGATCATTTCGCCAAGCTGGCGCATGATCAGGAACGCGATAAAACCGGCGATCGCGTAGCCCAGGATCATCGACGGTCCCGCCGACTTGAGCACCCCGGCCGAGCCGAGGAACAACCCCGTGCCGATCGCCCCGCCCAAGGCGATCAGCTGAATATGCCGGTTCTTCAGGCCGCGCTTGAGGCCTGCCGGGTTAACCATGTGATCCGCCATTAACATACCCTTTTACGTGTTTTCTTGAGGGGGATGCATGCCGCATCGCCCTCTGAAGTGCTGAGGGGGCAGATATTACTCTGCGTAAACTTTTCGTAATACAGCTGAGCGCCATCAAGTATCTGATCCGCCCGCGCATGCGCAGCCGTTAAAAAACAACTGAGATCAAAATGTAGGAGCGAGCTTGCTCGCGAAGAACCCATCAGCAACGCGGGCTACCAGATAGCGCTGCGTTATCGTTGACGACTTTCGCGAGCAAGCTCGCTCCTACACGGGAAGGTGAGCGCAGAAAGCAAGGCGTTGGCGTATGCCGGCAATTGTTCGAACGAGCGCGCAGCCAACAGCAGCGTGCGGCAGGCCCAGTCCTCACTGAGCGGCTGGGTTTTAAAGCGACGCTCTGCCGGCCAACGCTTGAGTGCGGCCTGGGGCACGATGCCCAGGCCTGCGCCGCCGGCGACCATACGCATCAACCCATCGAACCCGTCGGCGCGGATGCGTGTCTGCAGGCGGAACCCGGCGTGCAACGCTTGTTCCTCCAGGTACACCGCCAACGCACTGTGGGCAGCCAGACCCACATAGTCGTGTTGCAGGCTGTCGATAAAGCTCACGTGTTGCGTGGCAAGTGGATGATCCAGCGGCATGATCAACATCAGCGGGTCATCGCGAAAGGGCAAGGTCTGCAAGCCATGGGTGTCGACCGCGTCGGAAATAATCCCCAGGTCGGCCGTGCCCTGGCGCAAGGCCTGGGTGATACGCAGGCTGGGCAGCTCTTGCAGGTCGATATCGAGGTTGGGACGCTCGCGTAGGAAGTCCGCGAGCAATTCCGGCAGGTATTCGCTCAAGGCCGTGGTGTTGCACAGCAGGCGCACTTGGCCTTTGACGCCGTTGGCGTATTCGGCCAGGTCCTGTTGCAGATGCTCGGCCTGTTGCAGCAGCAGGCGGGCGTGACGGGCCAGGGCCTTGCCGGCGGCGGTTGGCGCAACGCCGCGGCGGCCGCGTTCCAGGCATTCGATGCCCAGCGCAGCTTCCATGGCGCGGATGCGCGCGCTGGCGGCGGCCAGGGAGAGATGACTGCGGGCCGCGCCGGCGGTGATGTTGCCGCTGTCGAGGATGTGCAGGTAGAGGCGCAGGTCGATCAGGTCAAAGGGCATCGCTGAGGTTCTCGGGTGACGGGGCTTGCCTGCGATGGCCATTTCAGCCTCATGCAAAACAAGAGTCTGCCTCAGTATATGGCGAATTTCACTCCTCACCCACAAGCCCCACAATGGCCCCATGAATACCTTCCTCGGCTTCTACCAAACCATCGGCCCCGCCCTGACCCTGCTGGTAATCGGCACCTTCCTGCTGGCCGGTACCGTCAAGGGCGTGATCGGCCTGGGCCTGCCGACAGTCGCCATGGGCCTGCTCGGCCTGGCTATGCTGCCGGCGCAGGCAGCGGCGTTGCTGATCATTCCGTCGACGGTCACCAACCTCTGGCAACTGGCATTCGGCGGTCATCTGCGCGGGCTGGTCAAACGCCTGTGGCCCATGCTGCTGCTGATTTTTCTCGGCACCGGGCTGGGCACGCTGTGGCTGGGCATGGACGGCGCTGGCTGGGTGGTCCATGCGCTGGGCGGGGCGTTGCTGGTCTATGCGCTCAGCGGATTGTTCCTGCCGTCGTTCAGGGTAACGCCCGAGACCGAACGCTGGCTGGGCCTTGTGTGTGGGGTGATCACGGGCGTCATTACCTCGGCGACCGGTGTGTTCGTGATTCCTGCCGTGCCCTATCTGCAAGCGCTGGGGCTGAACCGCGATCAGCTGGTGCAGGCGCTGGGGCTGTCGTTCACCGTGTCCACCCTGGCGCTCGCCGCCGGGCTGGCCTGGCGCGGCAACCTGGGCACGGGTGAGATCAATGCGTCGCTGCTGGCGCTGGTGCCGGCGCTGCTGGGGATGTGGCTCGGCCAGGTGGTGCGCCAGCGCATCAGTGCAGCTTTATTCAGGCGGGTATTTTTCATCGGCATGGCGCTGTTGGGCGGCCACCTGCTGATCAGCGGTTAACAATAGCCGAACATTCGTGCATCCCAGTCAAAGGTATTTTGCCGCGCCGTCGCTTATTCCGCAGGGGCAATGTCGATAGTCTGCGTCCAGAGATTTTCACTTCTGGATAGCTCCCATGAAAAAAGTACTCCTGCTCAACGGCGGCAAAAAGTTCGCCCACTCCGACGGTCGCTACAACAGCACCTTGCATGACGCCGCCTTGGCTGTGCTGGACCGTGGCGGCATCGACGTCAAAGTCACCCATATCGATGAAGGCTACGACGTCGCCGAAGAGGTCGCCAAATTCCTCTGGGCCGACGTGATCATCTACCAGATGCCCGGCTGGTGGATGGGTGCACCGTGGATCGTGAAGAAGTACATCGACGAAGTCTTTACCGAAGGCCATGGCAGCCTGTACGCCAGCGATGGCCGCACCCGTTCCGATGCCTCGCAGAAATACGGCAGCGGCGGTTTGGTGCAGGGCAAGCAATACCTGCTGTCGCTGACCTGGAATGCGCCGCAGCAAGCCTTCGACGACCCGAACGACTTCTTTGAAGCCAAGGGCGTGGATGCGGTGTACTTCCCGTTTCACAAGGCCCACGAGTTCCTCGGCATGACCGCGTTGCCAACCTTCCTCTGCGTGGACGTGATGAAGCGCCCGGCCATCGAAGCTGACGTGGCACGCTACGAGCAGCATCTGGCGCAGGTGTTCAATCTCCCGGTGTAAGCTCTTGTGAACCGATAACGAGGAGCGCCCTGTGAAAGCCCGATCCGATGAGCTACAGATCTTCGTCAGCGTGATCGAGTGCGGTTCGATCTCCGCGGCGGCGGAGCAGGTCGGGCAGACGCCGTCCGCGGTCAGCCGCACCTTGTCGCGCCTGGAAGCCAAGCTCGACACCACGCTGATCAACCGCACCACGCGGCGCATGGACCTGACCGAAGAGGGCAAGTACTTCTTCGAGCAGGCCAAGCTGATCCTGGCGCAGATGGATCAGCTGGAAGAACGCCTGTCGTCACGCCAGAAAAAACCGGCGGGGCGCCTGCGCATCAATGCCGCGGTGCCGTTCATGCTGCACGGGATCGTGCCGTATATCGCCGAGTTTCGCCGCCTCTATCCCGAAATTCAGCTGGAGCTGAACAGCGATGACGTGATCATCGACCTGCTCGAGCAAAGCACCGATATCGCCATTCGCATTGGTACCCTGGCTGACTCCACCCTGCATGCGCGCGCCCTCGGCTGTACGCCGCTGCATATTCTTGCCAGCCCCGATTACCTTGAGCAACACGGCACGCCGACCACGGTTGCCGAGTTGGCGGACCACACCCTGCTCGGCTTCACCCAGACCGAAACCCTCAACCATTGGCCGCTGCGTCATGTGGAAGGCGACCGCTGGCTGATCCAGCCCGGCATCGGCGCGTCCAGCGGTGAAACCCTGCGCCAACTGGCGTTGGAAGGGCAGGGCATCTGCTGCCTGTCGAACTTCATGACCGCCGCCGACATTGACGCCGGGCGCCTGGTGCCGGTGCTGGAAACCTTCAACAGTGGTTATCGCCAGCCGATCCACGCGGTGTTCTACCGTAACTCGCAATTGGCGCTGCGTATCCAGTGTTTCCTGGATTTTATCCAGGCCAAGCTGGCGCGCTATGCCTGCTGATTCGTGATTGGGGCGCAAGACTGAATTGGCCGCCGGGGGCTTATTCGGCACGGGTGGGCCCTGGATACTGGACGCATCACTTACCCAGTCAGGAGAACACTCCATGAACGTATTCGTCACCGGCGCCGCAGGTTTTATCGGCGGTTCCATCGCCACCGGCCTGATCAAGGCTGGCCACACCGTCACCGGCCTGGTGCGCAGCGCCGACCAAACCGCCGAAATGAGCGCCCTGGGCATCACGCCAGTGATCGGCAGTCTCGATGACGCCGCCGTGCTGACCGAACAGGCGCAAAAGGCCGATGCGGTGATCAATGCCGCGAGCAGCGACCATCGCGCTGGCGTCGAAACCCTGCTGGCGGCGCTGAAGGGGTCGAACAAACCGTTCCTGCACACCAGCGGTTCGAGCATCGTCGGCGATGCGTCGGGCGGCAAGGCCAGTGACGTCATCTACCACGAAGACAACCTGCCGGAACCGACGGTCGACAAGGCCGCTCGCGTCGCCATCGACAACCTGATCCTGGCCGCCGCCCGCGATGGCGTGAATTCGGCCGTGATCTGCAACACCCTGATCTACGGTCACAGCCTGGGCGTGAAGCGCGACAGTGTGCAATTGCCGCGCTTGCTCAAGCAGGCGCGCAAGAGCGGGGTGGTCCGCCATGTGGGCAGTGGCCAGAACATCTGGTCCAACGTGCACATTGAGGACGTGGTGGCGCTGTACCTGCTGGCACTGACCAAAAATGTACCGGGTACGTTTTACTTCGTGGAAAGCAGCGAGGCAGCGTTTGTCGACATGACCGCCGCCATCGCCGACGCGCTGAAACTGGGTCAACCGCAGGATTGGACATTGGCGGAGGCCGAGGCCGAGTGGGGCTATGAAATGGCCAACTATGGCCTGGGTTCCAACAGCCGGGTGCGGGGCAAGCATGCTCGTGAATGGCTGGGCTGGGTGCCGAAGCGGACTTCAGTCGTGGAATGGATTCGTAACGAGATGGTGTGATGTTCGCTTGAGACCCAGGTGTTGCCATCGCAGCCATAGGTATCTACACATCTTTGTAGTGAGCGGGCTTGCCCCGCGCTGGGCTGCGAAGCGGCCCCAAACTAGACGGCTCGGTTCCATCTGGAACTCGGCGGTGTCTTTATTGGGGCCGCTTCGCAGCCCAGCGCGGGGCAAGCCCGCTCACTACAGAGAGATTTTCAACCTTAGATGCCTATGGCCATCGCAGGCACCCCGATCTCCCAGACTAGCCCCAGCCCCTTCAATTCCGTACCATTCCCCGCCTTATCCCCCGCATGACCCCGGTACCTCATGAACCTCACCCGTCTGCGCGCCGATGCCCTGGCCGGCCTCACCACGTCCTTTGCCTTGCTGCCCGAGTGCATCGCCTTTGCCCTGGTGGCTCATCTCAACCCGCTGATGGGGCTCTATGGCGCCTTTATCATCTGCACCCTGACCGCCTTATTCGGCGGTCGCCCCGGTATGGTCTCCGGCGCGGCAGGCTCGATGGCGGTGGTGATCGTGGCGTTGGTGGTACAACACGGCGTTGAATATTTGCTGGCCACCGTATTGCTGGGCGGGCTGATCATGGTCGCCTTCGGTCTGCTGCGCCTGGGCAAACTGGTGCGCATGGTGCCGCACCCGGTTATGCTGGGGTTCGTCAACGGCCTGGCAATCATCATTGCGCTGGCGCAGCTGGAGCATTTCAAAAACGGCGAACGCTGGCTCAGCGGCACGCCGCTGTACGTGATGGCCGGCCTGGTGCTCGTGACCATGGCCATCGTCTACCTGTTGCCGCGCATCACCCGCGCCGTGCCGCCCGCGCTGGTGGCGATCCTTGGCGTGGGCCTGGCGGTCTATCTGCTCGGCCTGCCAACCCGCACCCTCGGCGACATGGCCCACATCGCCGGCGGCCTGCCGACCTTTGCGTGGCCGCAGATCCCCTGGACCCTGGAAACCCTCGGCATCATCGCGCCCTACGCTTTCCTGATGGCCATGGTCGGGCTGCTGGAAACCCTGCTCACTCTGAACCTGACCGACGAAATCACCGAGACCCGTGGCTACCCCGACCGGGAAAGCGTGGCCCTGGGCGCGGCGAACATGCTGTCGGGGCTCTTCGGCGGCATGGGCGGCTGCGCGATGATCGGGCAGACCGTTATCAACCTCAGTTCCGGCGGGCGCGGGCGATTCTCCGGGGTGTTTGCCGGGGTGATGATTCTGTTGTTTATCCTGTTCCTGTCACCGCTGATCGAGCGCATTCCGCTGGCGGCGCTGGTCGGGGTGATGTTCGTGGTATCGCAGCAGACCTTTGCCTGGGCGTCGTTGCGGGTGATCAACAAGGTGCCGCTCAATGATGTGCTGGTGATCATTGCGGTGACGGTGATCACCGTCTTTACCGACCTGGCCACCGCCGTGCTGTGCGGGATTGTGATTGCGGCGCTGAACTTTGCCTGGCAGCAAGCGCGCGAACTGTATGCCGATGAGCATCTGGAAGCCGATGGCAGCAAGCTCTATCGTCTGCATGGCACCTTGTTCTTTGCCTCGACCACGCCGTTCCTGAACCAATTCGACCCGGCCAACGACCCGGCCCAGGTGACGCTGGATTGCCGTCACCTGAGCTTTGTCGACTACTCAGCGATTGCCGCGCTGATGACCCTGCGCGAGCGCTACAGCAAGGCAGGCAAGCACCTGCGGGTGTTGCATCTGTCGGAGCGCTGCAAGAAGTTGCTCAAGCGCGCCAGGGTGCATCACGACTGATCAAGGCCCGACGAGGTTTTCCAACTCCTGGGCGCGTACCTGGGTCATGTCCAGCACGCAACCGGAGCCATTGACCTGATCGATGGTGCCGCCAGTGGCCGAACCGATGAAACCGCAATTGGCATCGCGGTACTTTATCCACAGGCGCTGCACGTCTTGCAGTTGCTGCCTGCGGTTGCCTTCCTGGGCGGCGAGGGCGTCCTTGTAGGCTTTGTTCAGGCGCGCGTCTTGCACCTTGGCCTCCTTGACGTTGCAACCGACCATGTCCGCGGTCGTGCTGGCGCCGTCCATGCATTTTTTCAACGCCGGGCTGTCCGCTGCGGCTGCGGCGCCGTACAGGGCCAGCAGCAGGGCGCCGGCGGCGAGTATCGTGTGGTTCATGGTGGATTTTCCTGGCGTCAGTGAATGCGCAGGCTAAGACCCCGACCGCGTGCGGTGAGTTTCCAGCCCTGTCTGATCTTCGTGTAAGAACACTCCCTGAATTTTCATTGACGAGCCTTGGGCGTATCCCAACGCGACAGGGCTTATCTGTGGGCGAAAATTAGTTTCATTAAAATTGAAAATACGCCTCGGTAATGATTTATGAGTTTCACAACAGATCTGACGTGACCCTTTCCGAGGAGTACCGCATGGCCGCATCACTGGGCTTCGGGCTATTGGCATACGCTGCCATCGCCATCATTGCTTTGATCGTGCTGATTGCACGTTACCGGCTCAACCCGTTTATCGTCATCACCCTGGTGTCCATCGGCCTGGCGCTGACGGCCGGGATGCCGGCGGACACCATCATGGGCTCCTACGAGGCGGGCGTCGGCAAGACCCTGGGGCACATCGCTTTGGTCGTCGCGTTGGGCACCATGCTCGGCAAGATGATGGCCGAATCCGGCGGTGCCGAGCAGGTGGCGCGTACGTTGATCAACCGGTTCGGCGAGCGCAATGCCCATTGGGCGATGGTATGCATTGCCTTCCTGGTGGGGCTGCCGCTGTTTTTCGAAGTCGGTTTTGTGTTGCTGGTGCCGATCGCCTTTACCGTGGCGCGGCGTGTGGGCGTTTCAATCTTAATGGTCGGCTTGCCGATGGTCGCCGGTTTGTCGGTGGTGCATGCGCTGGTGCCGCCGCACCCGGCGGCGATGATGGCGGTGCTGGCCTATAACGCGTCGGTGGGGCAGACGGTGCTGTATGCGATCCTGATCGGCATCCCCACGGCCATCATCGCCGGCCCCGTGTATGCCAGGTTCATCGTGCCGCGTATCCAGTTGCCGGCGCAAAACCCGCTGGAACGCCAGTTCATCGAGCGCGAGCCGCGCACCCGCCTGCCCAGCTTCGCGCTGACCATGGGCACAATCCTGCTGCCGGTGGTGTTGATGATGATCGGCGGTTGGGCCAACGTGATCGCAACGCCAGGCACGGCGTTCAACCAGTTCCTGTTGTTCATCGGCAACTCGGTGATTGCGTTGCTGGTGGCGACATTGGTCAGCTTCTGGACCTTGGGTATCGCCCAGGGTTTCAACCGCGAGTCGATCCTCAAGTTCACCAATGAATGCCTGGCGCCAACGGCCAGCATTACCTTGCTGGTGGGGGCGGGCGGTGGGTTGAATCGCATCCTGGTGGACGCGGGCGTGACTAACGAGATCCTCGGCCTGGCCCATGCGTTCCACCTGTCGCCGCTGGTGATGGGCTGGTTGTTCGCCGCGTTGATGCGTGTTGCCACGGGCTCGGCCACCGTCGCCATGACCACCGCGTCCGGCGTCGTGGCGCCGGTTGCCATGGGCCTGGGTTATCCACACCCGGAATTGCTGGTGCTGGCGACCGGCGCGGGCTCGGTGATCTTTTCCCATGTCAACGACGGCGGCTTCTGGCTGATCAAGGAATACTTCAATATGACGGTGATTCAGACCTTCAAGACCTGGACCGTGTTGGAAACCCTGATCTCGCTGGTCGCCTTCGGCCTGACGTACGGCTTTTCACTGTTGTTATGAGCCCTGCTCTTTAACCCGGAGACCCCATGGACATCCTCTACCAGATCCGCGCCCGCCAGGCTTCTTTCAGCGCGGGGGAGGGGCGTATCGCCAGGCTGATGCTCGATGACGTGGGCTTTGCCGCGTCGGCCAGCCTGGAGGCCTTGTCCCAACGGGCCGAGGTCAGCACCGCGACCTTGTCGCGCTTTGCGCGCAGTGTCGGGTGCCGGGATTTGCGCGACTTGCGCCTGCAACTGGCCCAGGCCAGTGGCGTGGGCAGTCGCTTCCTCGACCCGGCGGGGTTGCCGGAACAGTCGGCGTTTCATCGGCAGATCCTGGGCGACATCGAGGCGACGTTGCGTCAGCACTTGTCGGGCTTCAACCAGACGGGTTTCGCCGATGCAGTCAGCCTGTTGGGCAAGGCGCGGATGATTCATGCGTTCGGCATGGGCGGCCCGTCGAGTCTGTGCAGCGATGAATTGCAGGTGCGCCTGGTGCGCCTGGGTTATCCGATCGCCGCCTGCCATGACCCAGTGATGATGCGTATCACGGCGGCGACCCTGGGCCCGGAGCATGCGGTGATCGTGTGTTCCCTGACTGGCCTCACCCCCGAACTGCTGGACGTGGTGGAGCTGGCGCGCAATTACGACGCGCGCATTGTCGCCATCACCCTGGCCGATTCACCCTTGGCCCTGTTGGCGGATGTCTTGCTGCCATTGCAGCCAGCCGAAACCAGTTTTATCTACAAACCCACGGCGGCGCGCTACGGCATGTTGCTGGCCATTGATCTGCTCGCCACCGAACTGGCGCTGGCCCTGCCGGACGCCAACCAGGAACGCCTGCGTCGGATCAAGCTGGCCCTCGACGATTATCGCGGCGGCCCCGACAGCCTGCCGCTCGGAGACTGATATGAAGTACGACACGCTGATCCGCCAGGCGCTGGTCATCGATGGCAGCAACGCCCCCGGCTACCTGGCCGATGTGGGGCTGCGCGATGGCCGCATCGCAACGATCGGCGAGTTGTCGGCGGCCAGCGCCGAGCAAGTGCTTGATGCCGCCGGCCGCGTCTTGGCGCCGGGGTTCATCGATGTGCACACCCACGATGACACCGTGGTGATCCGTCACCCGCAGATGCTGCCCAAGCTCAGCCAGGGCGTCACCACGGTGATCGTCGGCAACTGCGGCATCAGCGCCTCGCCGGTGAGTTTGCAGCGTGATCCGCCAGACCCGATGAACCTGCTGGGCCAGCGTGAAGCGTTCGTGTATCCACGCTTTGCCGACTATCGCGCCGCGGTGCAAAGCGCCCACCCTGCGGTGAACGTCGCAGCCTTGATCGGCCACACGGCATTGCGCAGCAACCATATGGACGATCTGCACCGCACCGCCACGCCGGCTGAAATCGCTGGCATGCGCGTGCAGTTACAGGAAAGCCTCGCCGCCGGCGCCCTGGGTTTATCCACAGGTCTGGCGTACGCCAGTGCGTTCAACGCCGAGACCGATGAGGTGATGCAACTGAGCGAAGAGCTGACGGCCTTCGGCGCGGTGTACACCACCCATTTGCGCAGCGAATTCGAGCCGGTGCTGGAGGCGATGGACGAAGCTTTCCAGATCGGTCGGCATGCCCAGGCGCCGGTGATCATTTCCCACCTCAAGTGCGCGGGCGCGGGAAACTGGGGGCGCAGTCCGCAACTGCTGGCAGCGCTGGAGCGGGCGGCGAAAACCCACCCGGTGGGCTGCGACTGTTATCCCTATGCCGCCAGTTCTTCGACCTTGGACCTCAAGCAAGTCACCGATGCGTTCCGTATCACCATCACCTGGTCGACGCCGCACCCGGGCATGGGCGGGCGCGACTTGCAGGCTATCGCCAGCGGCTGGAACGTTTCGCTGATGGAGGCAGCGCGTCGGCTACAACCGGCCGGAGCGGTGTATTACGGCATGGATGAAGCGGATGTGCGGCGCATCCTCGCGCATCCCCTGTCGATGGTGGGGTCCGATGGGTTGCCTGAAGACCCGTTCCCGCATCCGCGTTTGTGGGGTGCGTTTCCACGGGTGTTGGGGCACTTCAGTCGCGATGTCGGGTTGTTCCCATTGCATACCGCTGTGCACAAAATGACCGGCCTGTCGGCGGCGCGTTTTGGCCTGGCGCAGCGAGGCGAAATTCGCGAAGGGCACTGGGCCGACCTGGTGTTGTTCGACCCTTTGCGTGTGCGCGATGTGGCGGATTTCAAGGCGCCGCAGCGTGCGGCAGAAGGCATTGACGGGGTGTGGGTCAATGGCGTGCTGAGCTACCGCGACGGGCAGGCCAACGGTCAGCGGCCGGGCCGGTTCCTGGCACGCAGCGGGGATTTGCGTGGCGGGTTTTCAGCTTTATAGTGGGCGACCTCATACACGGAGCGGTCGCCATGCACTTAGGAAAAGTCACCCCCATCCTGCGGATTTTCGACGAGGCCAAGGCGTTGGAATTCTACGTCGACTTTCTCGGGTTCAAGGTCGATTGGCAGCATCGCTTCGAGGTCAATTTTCCGCTGTATCTGCAGGTGTCGTTGGGTGAGTGCGTGCTGCATTTGTCCGAGCACCATGGCGATGCGTCGCCGGGCGCGGCGGTGCGGATCCAGGCGCCAGGCGTGGACGCGTATCAGCAGCAATTGCTGGGTAAAGATTACCGTTATGCCAAGCCTGAGGTCGAAGCAACGCCGTGGGGCTCGCGTGAAATGAGCATCAAGGATCCGTTTGGGAATCGGGTGGTGTTTGTCGAGGAAGGTGAGGGCTGAGGGGTAATTTGCGGGCAATAAAAAACCGCCTTGATAGGGCGGTTTTTTATTGCAATCCCAGTTTGCGGCTGGGGTTGCGCTCTCACAGGAGCACTGACGTGCATCTGAAGGCCCACGTGTTCCGGTAAGTGCGCTGGAGGTAAGGCCCAACTCACGGAGGGCCGAGTATGTCTAAGTTTGCCTGTGGCGAGGGAGCTTGCTCCCGTTGGAGTGCGAAGCGCTCCCAGGATTTTGGGGCCGCTACGCAGCCCAACGGGAGCAAGCTCCCTCGCCACACTGAATCTCCTTCGCCACATTGAATGCGCCGGTCGCTACACCCGGAAATGACTGACCATCTGCTGCAACTGGCTGCCCAGGCGCGCCAGTTCCACACTCGACTTGGCCGTCTCGTCACTGGCCGTGGCGGTCTGTTCGGACACATCGCGCACGTTCACAATGCTGCGGCTGATTTCTTCGGCCACGGCACTTTGCTGCTCGGCGGCGGCGGCGATCTGCTGGTTCATCGACTGGATATTCGACACGGTACGCGTGATGTTTTCCAGCGACACACCGGCCTTGCGCGTCAGCTCGACGCTGCTGTCGGTGAGGCTGCGGCTGTTGTTCATCACGTTGGCCACTTGCTGGGTGCCGTTCTGCAAACCGGCCACCAGGCCTTCGATTTCTTCGGTGGACTTCTGCGTGCGCTGGGCCAGGCCGCGCACTTCGTCGGCCACGACGGCGAACCCACGGCCGGCTTCACCGGCTCGCGCCGCTTCAATCGCCGCGTTGAGCGCCAGCAGGTTGGTTTGTTCGGCCACGGCCTTGATCACGTCCATCACGCTGCCGATCTTGTTGCTCTCTTGTTGCAGGTGCGCCATGGCATCGGTGGAGCGCGCCACTTCAGCGGCCAGGCGTTCGATCTGGGCGATGGCTTCAGCCACCACTTTGTCGCCTGCGCGGGCTTGGCCATCGGCATCGGCGGCGGCCAGCGAAGCCTGTTCGGCGTTGCGCGCGACTTCCTGCACGGTGGCGGTCATCTCGTGCATGGCCGTGGCAACCTGATCGGTCTCGATCTTCTGGCTGTTGACCCCGGCGCTGGTCTGCTCGGTCACGGCCGACAGCTCTTCGGCGGCGCTGGCGATCTGGGTCACGCCGTCACGAATACCGCTGATCAACTCACGCAAGGTGGTGCCCATGCGCTGGATGCCTTGTTGCAGCACGCCCAATTCGTCGCGGCGGGTGACCTGGATGGTATGGCTCAGATCGCCCGAGGCAATGCGATCGACCACGGCCAGGGTTTCCTGCAGCGGGCGGGTGATCTGGCGGGTGATGACCCATGCGGCGATGACACCGACCAATAGGGCCAGCAGGGTGCTGATCAGTTGCAGGCTACGGGCCTGCGCGCTTTCGATATCACGGCGTTCCAGCTGGATGTCGTAGAGCTTGTCGCTGAGGGTCACGATGTCGGTGCCCTGGGTGGTCATTTCGGCGCGGGCGCTGACGATATTGGCATTGGCGGCCTTGTAGTTCTGCACCGCAGTGCGATAGGCGCCAAGGGCCGTTTCCAGGGAGGCCAGCGCGCTTTGCTGGCTGGCGCCAAACACGGCGCCGAGGCCTTTCAAGCCGTTGATGGCTTTTTCAATCTGGGCGGCGGCCTGTGCTTCGGTGTCGGCGTTGACATTGGCGATGTAGCCGCGCACTTCATAGCGGGCCATCAGGAATTCTTCTTTGGCGTGGGTTACCGCCTGGAACTGCGCGAAGCGCTCCGGGCTGTCGGCCATCTGCTGCACGCTGGCGTCCAGGGCATTAATCTGGGTATTGGCGATCTCGGCCTTGTCCCCCATCACCTGGCGCGCGGCGTTGCCATTACGGTAGGCCTCACGCATTTTGTTCAACGACTGCTGGTACGCGGTGATAACCGCTTTCTGCTGGTTGAGCAGCTTGAGGTTTTCCGGGCTCTTGAAGCTGTCGAGCAGCTTCTGCTGCTGGGCGGCGAAGACGTCCAAATTGGTCTGTACGTTCTGTGCCACGGTCTCGTCGCCATTGGCCAGCATGTACTGCAGGCGCACGACGCGCAGTTTGGTCAGCGACGCATTGAGCTGGGTGATGTCGCTCATCCAATTGCTGCGGTCGATCAGGCCCCCCAGGCTGGTCCAGCCGGTGAGGGCCAGGATCGAGGTGAGAACCAGCACCAAGCCAAAGCCCAGGCCGAGTTTGAGGTTGACGCTGATGTTACCGAACCAGCTGTTCATTACTATGCCTCCAGGCACGCAGTCGATTTGTTTTCTGGAGCTGGAAGTTTTTGTTGTTGATGCCAGCACACAAGTGTGTACGTCCGTATCGGCCGCAAGCCCTTGAGCTGTAGTAATTTTTTTACTTGCGCAGGGGTACCCCGACGAATGGGGAAATTGCCTCCTGGTGGAGGCAATCGTCGAGGTTGTCGTTACACGGGGGTCAGGTGTATCTCATACCTGAGTGCCTGGATCAGCGTGTCCTGCGACAAGAACCGCTTATCCTTCAGTTCGTCCCAGCGGTCGATAAAAAAGTGTCCGGTGTCATCTATCTGGACGGGCGTGGAAACAATCTGACCGCTGTTGGATTTGTGCAGAAGAAACGTCTGTTTAGAGTTGGGCCGCTCGATCAGAAAATCGCCGATTTTCTTCAAGCGTGAGCGGTCTTCGGGTACGAAGGGCGCTGGGTCTTTTATGCGCTTGAACCCTACATTCAGGACAAAGTCACTGCGCAAGGCATGCCACTTGGTTTCACTGGCCACCTGCCAGGCACCCGATTCAAAGCCTTTTGCCAGGCTGGTTGCGGTATCGCGTATGTGCAGGCTGAGCGTCCCGAGCATCGGTGCCAGGCCCGGAACGCCGAGATAGGTATCCGTATGCGCGCTGCCTACGAACGCCACCCACTTGTGCGGCCCCTGTGCAACCTGATCATGTTCGATGACGTGTTTGGCGAAGTAATTGAACATCGTGATGCGCGCTTTTCCGCTATCACCTAGCCCTTTGACGTAATAGCTGGCGCTGCAATCGATGGCCTGCACCCGAATCCCATGTTTATTGGCGGCCTGCAGGATGTTGGTATAGGTATTGGGGCCTTTGTACCTGTTCGTCTTGCCATCATAAAAGCGCATTTGGTTAAGGTCTTGTTCCTTTACAAACGCTTTCAAGGTATCAGGCATTTTTGAGCGCTGCTTGAAGGTGTCGAGCTCAAGTTGGTGCAAATCGGTTTGGAGGTGCTCGATATAGAGTGTCTTTACACCCTGTTTTTTCAGATCGCCCATATGCTTGATGAAAAACTTCTTGGCAGCCTCGCTGGTGTGCGCTTCACCGATAACCAGGCCGGACGAATCGCGATACGCGTGGTCGAGGAAATTCTGCGGCGTTTTGAACAAGGCTGCATCCGGCAAGGCGGGGCGAGCAGGCAGTACGTAATCTTCAAAGAAGCGCTCCGCGTCGGCGTTGAGGCGTTTGCGTGTTGTTTCAAACGCCTTGTAGGCTTCCGGAAACGGGCTGTTATGGCCGCCATACGTGGTGTGCAGGCCCCTGCGCATGCCAGCCAGCTTGCGCAGGCTTTCCCTGAGCGACGGTGCAATATCGTAGTTGTTGTAGTGCGAGGCTGTCGGCAGAGACGAGGATGTGCCCGGTGTGGAAAGGGGCGGCGGCGTTTTTGGCGTGTCGGCAGTCCTGAGCGCCAGTTTGAAATCCGTCGGATCCGCCCAGATGCCGACTTGCGCGTCGGCGGCCACATCGTCGATCCTCAGCCCGATGGCCCCTTGCAAATCGGCCAGCCCAAGCGCTTGGTCCCCAGTACGCACGCGACTGTGATCGACCAGTGCGACCCAGGGGCTGTCTGGCTGATCAGCCAGATCGGCGGCGATCACTTTATGCGAATAAAAGTTGCGCAAGGTATTGGACCGAGGCGGGGGAGGCGCTTGGGCACTGATATCGAATGCCGCGCTCAGGTCATAGGAGGCACAGCCGTCGATGGCCTTGAGTTCGATCCCGTGTTTGCGGGCTTCTTTCATCAGGTTCAGATAGGACGGGGAGGTCGCACCGGGCAGATTGAAGGCGCTGTCCACGACGCTTAAATGCTGTTCGATATGTCGGGATGCACCTTTGGTGTGGAGTTTTTGCAGCTTGTACCGGAATACGTCACGGGGCAGGTGTTCGATGTACAGGCGCTTGACGCCTTGCCGAGCCAGGACGCCCATGTGGTCGATCAAGAACTGTTTGCTGGCAAGCGACTCAGGCGTTTCGCCGATAACCAGGCCCTTGGTTTTCTTAAAAAGACTTTCAATGAATCGCTCCGTGGAGGCACCAGGTACCAGTGCTGGCAATGACGGGCGCGGTACGACGGGCGGTGTGTTGAAAAAAGCCTGGGCGTCCTGGCTCAGTTTTTCGACGTGTTGAAGGTAACGCTCGTGCAAGGGTTGCAGCTGTTCACGGGCCAATATCACCCCCTCGGATGCATCCAGATCCAGCCATTCGTATTGCTTTAACAGGTTGTGCTTGAAGTCGGGGGTGAGAAGCGGCTCGACATCGCGCCAGTCGCTCTCATCGAGGTCGTAGGCTTTAAGCGGGTTATCCGTCTCCGGTACCTTTTGGGACTTCGGCGCGCCACCCGCTACACCCGAGCGTTTCCAGGTGCCATCAGCGGCGGGCTGGACCAGGCGTCCTGTCGATTTCATTTGCCCGCTCGAGGCGTCATTGATAAACAACAGATAGCGCCCCAGTCGGTCCGGGGTTGTCGGCGCCCAATACGCTTGGCCGTTGAACAAGACGGGGCGCATGTCTTCGGGAGACGGTAGCGCTGTGCGCAGTTGGCGACTCAATGCGATGGCCTGGTCGTCTGGCGTGCCATGAAGGCTTGGGCGCCTTGGCTTGCTCAAGGCCTTTATCGAGCCCAGGGCAGGCCGCAGGTCGGTAAAGGCAGCGCCGGCGATGTTGAGTAGATAGCCGATCAAATGTTGCATGGCGGCGTCGTTATCGCCCTGAAGGTAAGCGTCCAAGGCCAACATCGCGTCCTTGAAGGCCAGTAGCAAGCCGGTGGCCAGGCTCAGCACCGGGAACGGCGCGGTAGCAATCGCCGCCGTCCATTCAACGCAGGTCCACACAATGTCCATGATCATCTGTGTGCGGCTGTGGGTCGTGGCAAGGACGTTATCGATCCGGCGTTGCAGCTTCATGTTGTACAACTCGTGACGCAGGTCGGTGAGTGGCTTGACGCGTGCGAGGCTGTCATAGCGCGGCGGGCTGGGTGTGGTTCTATCGATGTGCTCGGGTAGTTGCTGGCGCGCGGTGGTCAGCAATTGCGCGACGCGCGCCTGGGACTGGATGGGCGCGCGCGTGCTCAAGTAACCCACCATGGCACTGATTTTTTTCAGGGTGTAGTTGAACAGCCGTGCTTCGCGAAACGTGATGTGGTCGGGGGCATTGGGGGTGTAGAGCAGCACCGGATTGTCAGCGTGGCTGAACAGGAACGTATCTATGATCCAGTCACCGTCTATCACCACGCGATGAATGGCGTATCGACCGCGAACGGCGACCGAGGTGTCCCCCATGCTTTGAATGCTGGCGTCAAGCCAAGCCAGGTCAAAGCTGCTGATATGACCCCTGAGCTGACATTCCAGTGCGGCATTGCGCATCTGCAGTTGCGTGATTGCCAGGGTCGCATCGCGGCGTTTTAGGTAGCCAGGGCTGTTGGCGTTTTGCAGCTTGGCGCGTACTTCGTCGATGTAGCGTTGGCCGAGCCACGTGCCGCGAACCGAGAGCGCCACCTTCTGCGCGGTCAGCGGGCTCAGGTCGACGCCTTCCGGGCCTTTGAAGGTTGCAGACTCAGCAAACGACTCGTTTAAAAAACCGATGCTGTCATCATAACCATCGCGGTAAAGGGTGGTGTAGGTGACAGGCGCTGGCGTGGAAGTCACAAGGCGCTTGGGGTAATAGGCCAGCACTTCGTTTGGGTCGACATCGTTTTGCCGACGCCCAAGCAGGCGATTAAGGGTGATTTTCGCCTGTTGATGCACATAAGTCTCGAAGCCTGCAAAGGCATAATCCGATTGCGGATCGGCGTTGTAGAGACGCAGCGCGCCCTCGGCGTCATCGGCCAATGTCAGCAATGTGCTGCGGTTGGCCGCAGTGGTCGATCTGTACCACAGCGGGGTGCTGGAGTCGTGGTCGTCCACCTGGGTGGCGAGGAAGTGGCCCGCCATGCTGACGAGACAATCGTCATGGCTGCAGGGGGTGTCGAATTTGATTTCCTTGTATTCCTGTTCGTGGGGCTTGAAGCTCAGGCCCATCAGGGTTTTTGCCATGGCCTCGCGAAACCGCAGGGCAACGCGGGCCAGCAGGTAATCGGTCATGGTTTGCTTGCCGGATGCGGCGCCGTTGTCTCGGCTCCAGCCCAGCACGTGGGTCTGGCAGGCGATCTCACTGTCGAACGCCATGAATTGTTCCGGCCTGGGCGCGAACGGCGTACACAGCAGCACGCGCACGGGCTTGCCGCCGCTGTCGAACTGGCGCAGCACCCAGAGGTCCTGGAGTTGGGCGTTATGCACGGAGAGGGTTGATGCACTCAGGTGCGGATCGTTGCCCTGGCGCAGGTCCTGGATCAGTTGGTAGTCCCGCTCGGTGATGTGATGTTGCAGCAGTGCGGCGTAGGCCAGGCAGTTGATGCGCCGATCCAGCATGTGCTGGATGAGGTTCTTGAGTTCCGGCTTGCTGTGCAGATCACGCTGGACTTGGGTGAATGCCAGGCGTGGCTGCAGGGTTTTCAGCCGTTGTGCCAGATAGGTGGGCGTCAGGTCTTCGTAACGCTCAGGCAGTGGCTCTCCCGCATAGCTGAAGGTGGTTTTTTCCAGAAAGTCCGACCCCGGATTCTCGTCGCTGCCATGCAGGCCGCGAAGGGCCAGGTCGGTCAGGGTATTTTTATGCCTATAGTCGCCGACACGCGGTACATGACGTCGCGTGGTGACCATCAGTTGATCGGGATTCAAATCCTGAATGTCGAGATCGACTTCCAATTGTTCGATCAGTTGATAGCGTGCCAGCGCCTGCGGTGACGCGGCGGGGCCCATAAAATCGATCAGCGCCTGACGGGCTTGGTTGTATTGCTGGATGTGCTCGGCCAACAACGTGCGCCTGGCGGTATTGGCGCTGCGATACCAGTCTGGTGCGCTGTAGCGCAGGCTGCGTTCCAGCAAGGCTTGGGCGCGCAGTTCAAGGCGTTGGTCGTAAGTGAGGAGCACGGCGCGAGTGGCTTGGTCCAACTGTTGATAGAGCTGCTTTGCGCTGCGCTCGGGGTTATCGACCAGGCTCAGCGCCCGCGCGATATCCAGCGTGCGCTTGTCAATACGAGCGTTGTAAAGGTGTTCAAAAAGAGGGGCGCTGTCAATTTTCTCAAGGGTCAGGGGCCAGATTCCGGCCGTGCTTAGTTCATGGTATTGCTGGGGCAGGCATTCGATGAACGCTTGGCGTTGGGTGGCACTGCCCAGGATGTGCTGTAGCCAGGTATCAATCTGCGCCAACGAATCAAAGGCCTCCAGGCCGCGCGAGGGCAAAAATAACAGTACGGGGCCGACACTGACGTCGTCGCTCAGGTCTGCGACCGCAGGCATCGCCTGTTCAGTCAGCACAAAGGCGCCGGCGACTTCGACACGTGTGTCCTGATAGGTAAAGGTCAGCGCATACAGGCCAGGGCGCAACTGAGGACCCAGGGATATATGTTCAATTTTTTGGCTCCATTGCGGATGCAGCAACCGGTCCTTGACGCGCAGTTTGGCCTCCTGTTCCAAGGCAGCGATGCCGGCATCGAATGTGAGGTAGGTCTTGCGGCTTTTGTTCTCGACCGGCGTATGTTCATCCAACTCGATGAGCTTGGTGTTCAGGTCAGTCTTCAACTGGATGAGCAGTGCCTTTCCTGCCTCGGTATCCAGGCTGCTTTCTTCAACGGATTGGTACAAGGCGCGGGCGCTGTGCAGCAGTGCCTGGTTGTGGGTTTTGAGGACCTGATTCAGGCGCTCCAACTCCATGAGTTCATCAGGTTTGGCCTGCGTCTTTATGGGGTCGCCCTGCAATAGGTAATCGCTGATCTGCCCCAGATCGTTGCGTATTTCTTCGAACGTCGGGGGGCGATCAAGTGGGGTTGGGATCATGCTGAAGCTCCGTGATGTTTGGGAGCTTCAGCTTGTCGCCCGCAACCTTGGGCTCGGTAGTAGATACGTAGTTGCCGGCGCGGTTGCTCATCAAGAGCGGGCATGTGTGCTAGTCTGCTGGCCCTTTTAGTTCTGGGCGGCACGCAAAACAGTGGTTTTCGTACCCGCCCTACAGCGGAGCCATTTGATGCCCGAAGTCAATCTGTCCACCGACGAAACCCGCGTCAGCTACGGTATTGGCCGTCAACTGGGCGACCAACTGCGCGATAACCCGCCGCCAGGCGTGAGCCTGGACGCGATCCTTGCCGGCCTGACCGACGCGTTCGCTGGCAAGCCAAGCCGTGTTGACCAAGAGCAAATGGCTGCCAGCTTCAAGGTGATTCGCGAAATCATGCAAGCCGAAGCGGCTGCCAAGGCTGAAGCCGCTGCCGGCGCCGGCCTGGCCTTCCTGGCTGAAAACGCTAAGCGCGAGGGCATCACCACCCTGGCGTCCGGCCTGCAATTCGAAGTGTTGACCGCAGGTACAGGCGCCAAGCCAAGCCGCGAAGACCAGGTACGTACCCACTACCACGGCACCCTGATCGACGGCACTGTGTTTGACAGCTCCTACGATCGCGGCCAGCCTGCGGAATTCCCGGTGGGCGGCGTGATCGCCGGCTGGACCGAAGCCCTGCAACTGATGAATGCCGGCAGCAAATGGCGCCTGTACGTGCCGAGCGAACTGGCCTACGGCGCTCAAGGCGTTGGCAGCATCCCGCCGCACAGCGTTCTGGTGTTCGACGTCGAGCTGCTCGACGTTCTGTAAGGCCTGCTGATTTCTGCGGGTGTTGGGCTTGTGTGGGAGCGGGCTTGCTCGCGAATGCATCAACTCGGTCTGTCTGATACACCGAGTTGTCTGCTTCGCGAGCAAGCCCGCTCCCACATAAAGCCCATTTCCACAGACTGTGCGTGGTTTTTCATGGATGAAACTTGCCATGCAGCTCCGTCGCCGGGCGCAACGCTCGGGCATAGCAGAACAGAAACAGATTGCGCACCACCTCCTTCAGCACTCCCGGTTCACTTGAACTCAAGCCATTCACGTCCAGATCGCCCTGGTCTTGCAGCTCGTTCAGTGCTTCTTCTTCCAGTACCGCACAGACTTCACCGGTTTCCCGATGCAGGATCCGCAGGTAAGGGTGTGGGCGGTCCAGCCAGGCATCTATCAAATAAGTCATGGGCGTTCTCCTTGATCGGTTTCAATGAGAATAATTCTTATTCATAGAATAGCAAGCGCCTATTGGCGGTTTATGGTTTTTTCTGGATGGGCAGTGTGTTCGATCAAGGAGAGGGCGAAACGCCATCCCGCGGCGGGCGCGGGATGGAGGCAGCGGGGTTCAGACTTTGCGCACGAACTCGGACTTGAGCTTCATCGGGCCGATCCCGTCGATCTTGCAATCGATATCGTGGTCGCCGTCGCACAGGCGGATGTTCTTGACCTTGGTGCCGACCTTGACGACCAGTGAGGTGCCCTTGACCTTGAGGTCCTTGATCACGGTGATGGTGTCGCCGTCCTGCAGGACATTACCCACAGAGTCTTTCTTGACGGTTTCATCGCCGGCCGCCTCGGTCTCGCCGTTGGCGGACCACTCATGGGCGCATTCCGGGCAGATCAGCTGGGTGCCGTCTTCGTAGGTGAATTCGGAATTGCATTTCGGGCAGGGTGGCAACGTGCTCACTAAAGCTCCTTGGGAGTCAGGATGGCTAAAAAGTCGCACATTATATAGGGTTTATTGCCTATTTGGGGGCGGCGCCGCAAAACCCTGTAGTGAGCGGGCTTGTCCCGCGCTGGGTGGCGAAGCCGCCCCAAACCAGGCGCCTTGGTTCCATCTGGAGCACTGCTGTTTCTTTATTGGGGCCGCTTCGCAGCCCTGCGCGGGACAAGCCCGCTCACTACAAAGATGCAAGCCAGCTCCCCCAGCAGGGCGGAATCAGTGCGTACGCGCTACCGCAAACTCACTCAGCTCCACCAGTGCATCCCGGTATTCGCTGGCCGGAAGGGCGTCCAGGCATTTGATCGCACGGGCCACATAATCGCGCGCCAGCTGCGCCGTGTACTCCAGCGACCCCGACGCTTCGACGGCGGCGCGGATGGCTTCCAGGTCTTCGATCCCGCCTTTCTGGATCGCCTTGCGCACCAGGGCGGCCTGTTCCGGCGTGCCTTCGCGCATGGTGTAGATCAGCGGCAAGGTCGGCTTGCCCTCGGCCAGGTCGTCGCCGACGTTCTTGCCCAGGGTTTCGGCGTCGCCACGGTAGTCGAGCAGGTCGTCCACCAGTTGGAACGCCACGCCCAGGTGATCGCCAAAGGTGCGCAGGGCTTCGGCCTGTTCGGCCGTTGCGCCACACAGCGCAGCGGCGCTATGGGTCGAGGCTTCGAAGAGCATCGCGGTTTTGCCGCGAATCACTTCCATATAGGTTTCTTCGGTGGTGCTGGCGTCGCGCACCTTGGACAGTTGCAACACTTCGCCTTCGGCAATGATGCGTGTGGCCTGGGAGAGGATCTTCATCACCGGCATCGAGCCGAGTTCAACCATCATTTCGAACGAGCGCGAGTACAGGAAGTCGCCCACCAGCACGCTGGGCGCGTTGCCCCACATGGCGTTGGCGGTCTCGCGGCCACGGCGCATGCCGGACATGTCGACCACGTCGTCATGCAGCAAGGTGGCGGTGTGCAGGAATTCGATGGTGGCGGCCAGAAGGCGCAGGTCATCGCCTTCGCGGCCCAGTGCCTTGCCGCAGAGCAACACTAATAAAGGACGCAGGCGTTTACCGCCCGCCGACGTAATATAGTCGCCAATCTTGGAGACCAGCGGCACTTTAGAAGTCAGTTGCTTCTTGATGATACCGTCGACGGCGCTAAAATCGTCCGCGACCGCGCGGTAGAAAGCTTGGGGTTGCATCAGCGACAGTCGCTCCAGAAGGGTTGCGCGGCATGCTAGGACCCAGGGTCCGCAGTGTCAAGGCGCGATAGACGGCCACTTGCAACGCATCAACGCCTTGCGTACAATCGCGCACCCTGAACTTCCTGGGCAGCACCTGCCTTACGCAATTGCATTCGGGACGTCCATCCCATGCAGCCATGCCAGCCAATACCTCTTCTTATAAAGCGCTGGGTGAGCAGGATTATCGGAGAAATACCATGTCGTACGCAGTAATTGTTACTGGTGGCAAGCAATACAAGGTCGCCCCAGGTGAATACCTGAAGATCGAAAAACTGGAAATCGCCACCGGCGAATCCGTGACTTTTGATCGCGTTCTGTTGGTCGCCAATGGCGATGACGTGAACATCGGCGCTCCAGTGGTTGCTGGCGCTACCGTTGTGGCTGAAGTGATTTCCCAAGGTCGTCACGATAAAATCCGCATCATCAAGTTCCGTCGTCGTAAGCACCACATGAAGCGTATGGGCCACCGCCAGTGGTACACCGAGATCAAAATCACCGGTATTCAGGCTTAATTTCAGCCTAATTCCTCACTAGGAGAATTGACTCATGGCACACAAAAAAGCTGGTGGTAGTACCCGTAACGGTCGCGACTCAGAAGCCAAACGCCTTGGCGTTAAGATGTATGGCGGCCAGAAAATCATTCCGGGCAACATCATCGTGCGTCAGCGCGGCACCCAATTCCACGCCGGTTACGGTGTAGGCATGGGTAAGGATCACACCCTCTTCGCGAAAATCGAAGGCGTGATCAAGTTTGAAGTAAAAGGCGCGTTCAACCGCCGTTACGTGAGCGTTGTCGCAGCCTAACTGCGAGATCGCTGGAAAAGCCCTGTCTCGCGACGGGGCTTTTTCGTTTGTGGGGTGAGTCTCTTGCAAAGCTGTTTGTGATGGGCTCTCGGGCTGGATTTGCGGTCGCTGATTGAGGTCGCTACGCTCATTTTTGCAAGAGTCTTATGTCTTGGTTTTTTAAGCTCGTCCGTGCGGCGAGAGGCGTTTTGTTATGAAGTTCGTTGATGAAGTTTCCATCCGAGTAAAAGCAGGCGACGGCGGTAACGGTTGCATGAGTTTCCGCCGCGAAAAGTTCATCGAAAACGGTGGCCCCAACGGCGGTGACGGCGGTGACGGCGGTTCTATCTACATGATGGCCGATGAAAACCTCAACACCCTGGTCGACTACCGTTACACCCGGCACTTCGATGCCGAGCGTGGCTCCAACGGCGGCAGCACCGACTGCACCGGTAAAAAAGGCGAAGACCTGGTGCTGCGCGTACCGGTCGGCACCACGATCATCGACTCCGCTACCCAGGAAGTCATCGGCGACCTGACCAAGGCCGGCCAGAAGCTGATGGTGGTGCAGGGCGGCTGGCACGGTCTGGGTAACACCCGATTCAAGTCCAGTACCAACCGCGCGCCACGCCAGACGACCCCTGGCAAGCCGGGCGAGCAGCGTGACCTCAAGCTGGAGATGAAAGTACTCGCCGACGTGGGCCTGCTGGGCCTGCCGAATGCTGGCAAGAGTACCTTCATCCGCTCGGTCTCGGCCGCCAAGCCGAAAGTTGCCGACTACCCGTTCACCACCCTGGTGCCCAACCTGGGCGTGGTCAGCGTCGACCGTTGGAAAAGCTTCGTGATCGCCGACATTCCCGGTCTGATCGAAGGCGCTTCCGATGGCGCCGGCCTGGGGATTCGCTTCCTCAAGCACTTGTCGCGTACCCGTTTGCTGCTGCACCTCGTCGACATGGCGCCACTGGATGACACCAGCGCTGCCGACGCCGCTGAAGTGATCGTCAGTGAACTGACCAAGTTCAGCCCGGCCCTGGCCGAACGTGATCGCTGGCTGGTGCTGAACAAATGCGACCAGATCCTGGAAGAAGAGCACGAAGAGCGCGTCAAGGAAATCGTCGACCGCCTGGAGTGGGAAGGTCCGGTCTACGTCATCTCGGCCATCGCCAAAGAAGGCACCGAGCGCCTGACCCGAGACATCATGCGCTACCTCGAAGACCGTGCCGACCGCCTCGCGGCCGATCCTGTGTTCAAGGCAGAGCTGGCCGAACTCGACCAGCAGATCGAAGACGAAGCCCGTGCCCAGTTGCAGGCCCTGGACGACCAACGTGCCCTGCGCCGCAGCGGCGTGAAGTCGGTCCATGACATCGGCGACGATGATTGGGACGAAGAAGACGTGGATGATGAAGACGGTCCGGAAATCATTTACGTGCGCGACTGATTCGTTGCGATAAACTTGAACGCCGCTCCTTTGGAGCGGCGTTTTGGTATCCGGGTATAACGTTATGGGCCGCGCTGGGTCGCGCAGCCCTCAATCTAAGGTTGAAGATGATGCGGAGCAAAGTGACAGGTGCGCAGCGCTGGGTCGTGAAGATCGGAAGTGCGCTGCTGACGGCCGATGGCAAGGGGCTGGATCGCGCAGCCATGAGCGTCTGGGTCGAGCAGATGGTGGCCTTGCATGAGGCCGGTGTGGAGTTGGTGCTGGTCTCGTCCGGGGCTGTGGCCGCCGGCATGAGCCGCCTCGGCTGGACCGCGCGACCCAGCGCGATGCACGAGCTGCAAGCAGCCGCCGCCATCGGCCAGATGGGCCTGGTGCAAGCCTGGGAATCCAGCTTTGCCGAGCATGGCCGCCACACGGCGCAGATCCTGCTGACCCACGACGACCTGTCCGACCGCAAGCGCTACCTCAACGCCCGCAGTACCCTGCGCGCGCTGGTGGAGCTCAAGGTCATCCCGGTGATCAACGAAAACGACACCGTGGTCACCGATGAAATCCGCTTCGGCGACAACGACACCCTGGCCGCCCTGGTGGCCAACCTGGTGGAAGCCGACCTGCTGGTGATCCTCACCGACCGCGACGGCATGTTCGACGCCGACCCCCGCAACAACCCGGACGCCCAGTTGATCTACGAAGCCCGCGCCGATGACCCGGCACTGGATGCTGTGGCCGGCAGCGTCGGCGGTGCCCTGGGCCGTGGCGGCATGCAGACCAAGCTGCGCGCCGCGCGCCTGGCCGCGCGTTCCGGTGCCCACACCATCATTGTTGGCGGGCGTATTGAGCGCGTGCTGGACCGTCTCAAGGCCGGCGAGCGCATCGGCACCCTGTTGTCGCCGGAACGCGGCATGCTGGCGGCGCGCAAGCAGTGGCTGGCCGGTCACCTGCAAACCCGTGGCACCCTGGTGCTGGACGCCGGCGCGGTGTCGGCCCTGTCCCAAGGCAACAAGAGCCTGCTGCCGGTGGGCGTCAAGTTGGTGCAGGGCAGCTTCCGCCGTGGCGAAATGGTGGTGTGTGTCGCGCCGGATGGTCGTGAGATCGCCCGTGGCCTGGCCAACTACAGTGCGCTCGAAGCGCAGAAGATCATTGGACAATCGTCCGATGCGATTGTCGGAATCTTGGGTTACATGGCCGAGCCGGAACTGGTTCACCGCGACAACCTGATTCTGGTCTAACCAAAGGAATACACGATGCGTTTAATGAAGGGATTGCTCGGCCTGCTGTTGGCCCTGCCGCTGCTGGCATCCGCCGAAGAAATCGGCCAGGTCTCGACGGTGTTCAAGTTTGTAGGACCCAACGACCGAATTGTCGTTGAAGCCTTTGACGATCCCAAGGTCGACGGCGTGACCTGCTACCTGTCGCGCGCCAAGACCGGCGGCGTCAAAGGCGGCCTGGGCCTGGCCGAGGACCGCGCCGAAGCCTCGATTGCCTGCCGTCAGGTCGGGCCGATCCGCTTCAAGGGCGAACTCAAGGATGGCGACGAAGTGTTCAAGGAGCGCACGTCCCTGGTGTTCAAGACCATGCAGGTGGTGCGTTTCCTCGACAAGAAGCGCAACACCCTGGTGTACCTGGTCTACAGCGACCGCCTGATCGAAGGCAGCCCGCAGAACGCCGTGACGGCGATTCCGATTTTGCCCTGGCCGACCGCTCAGTAACCTGCAGGCGATTTTTGCAATCGGCGTCTATGATTGCAGGCTTGCGGGTTGTAATCTCGAAACGCGGCAATGCGAAAACATGGATATCTGGAGTTCGTCATGAGTGCTTTCCACGACCTGAAACTCAAAGCTTTGGACGGACAAGAGCTGCCGCTGGCGCCGTTCAAGGGGCAAGTGGTGCTGGTGGTCAACGTGGCCTCCAAATGTGGCTTGACCCCGCAGTATGCGGCTTTGGAGAACCTCTACCAGCAGTACAAAGGCCAGGGGTTCACCGTGCTTGGCCTGCCCTGCAATCAATTTGCAGGCCAGGAACCGGGTAGCGAGCAAGAGATCCGGGCATTCTGCAGCCTCAACTACGGGGTGACTTTCCCGCTGGGCAGCAAGCTTGAGGTCAACGGCCCTGACCGTCACCAGCTGTACCGTTTGCTGGCGGGCGAGGGCGCCGAGTTCCCAGGGGATATCACTTGGAACTTCGAAAAATTCCTGCTCGGCAAAGATGGCCGTGTCCTGGCGCGCTTTTCGCCGCGCACCCCACCGGAAGACCCCTCGATCGTCCAGGCCATCGAAAAAGCCCTGAGCTGAATCCCTATCTCCGTAGTGAGCGGGCTTGCCCGCGACGGGCTGCTCAGCAGCCCGAATGCCTTAACACTTTTACCCCTTAATCACCCAGATCAATAGTGCTATCAGGGGCTCAACGCTCTGCATATTATCCGCATCATAAACCCCGTTCCCTGTGGAGTGCTCCCATGCCTGTCCAAGCCTTGTTCAAACCTTTCCAGCTGGGCGCATTGCAACTGTCGACCCGCGTCGTCATGGCGCCGATGACCCGTTCGTTCTCTCCAGGCGGTGTGCCGAATGCCCAAGTCATCGAGTACTACCGCCGCCGTGCGGCCGCTTGCGTGGGCCTGATCATCACCGAGGGCACCGTGGTCGGCCATCAAGCCTCCAACGGCTACCCCAACGTGCCGCACTTCTACGGTGAGGCCGCGCTGGCCGGCTGGAAGAAAGTCGTCGACGCGGTGCATGCCGAAGGCGGCAAAATCGTCCCGCAGCTGTGGCACGTGGGCAGCGTTCGCCGTCTCGGCACCGAGCCTGATGGCCGCGTGCCGGCCTACGGCCCGATGGAAAAACTCAAGGACGGCAATGTGGTGGTGCATGGCATGACCGCCCAGGATATCAAGGACGTCATCAACGCCTTTGCCCAAGCCGCCAGGGACGCCCAGGACATCGGCATGGACGGCGTGGAGATCCACGGTGCCCACGGCTATCTGGTCGACCAGTTCTTCTGGGAAGGCAGCAACCAGCGTACCGACGAATACGGCGGCAGCCTGGCCAATCGCTCGCGTTTCGCCATCGAGTTGATCCAGGCCACCCGCGCCGCGGTTGGTCCGGACTTCCCGATCATCTTTCGCTTTTCGCAGTGGAAACAGCAGGATTACACCGCGCGTCTGGTGCAAACCCCCGAAGCGCTGGGCGAATTTCTCAAGCCGTTGTCTGATGCTGGTGTGGACATTTTCCACTGCTCCACCCGTCGCTTCTGGGAGCCGGAATTCGAAGGCTCCGACCTCAACCTGGCCGGCTGGACCCGCCAGCTCACCGGCAAGCCGACCATTACCGTCGGCAGCGTTGGCCTGGACGGCGAGTTCCTGCAGTTCATGGTCAACACCGACAAGGTCGCGCAGCCGGCCAGCCTGGAGAAACTGCTGGAGCGCCTGAACAACAACGAGTTCGACCTGGTCGCCGTGGGCCGCGCGCTGCTGGTGGATCCGGATTGGGCGGTGAAGGTGCGCGAAGGTCGCGAGGGTGACATTCTGCCGTTCAGTCGTGAGGCGTTGACGACCTTGGTGTAAAAAGAAAGCGCCTTGCGACGACCGCAGGGCGCTCAAATTACCTCAGGGTTTAGTATTGCAGCTTCTTGTTGGGCAGGTGATGTTGGTGGGTTCCTATCCCGGTTTGACGGTGAGACTGGTCATATGTCGTCGGTTCCGTGCGGGAGCCATCCAGAATCTGCCGCTGACGGTTTCTTTCCTGCAGCGATAGGTTTGCGCTGCTGTGTGTGGCCATTGCATAAGTTTCCATTCCTCACCCTCCATCGATTAAAAAGCCTGCTCGCATCGGCAGGTATCAATGAATGGCAATCGGGAGCCGGTCGTTCCCATTTTAAATATCAGGTAAATCTTTGCAGGTGCTGTCAAGTGGCTCGCTTGCCGGGGATAGCGTTGCGCCAGGCGTTGCAACGCGCTCACTGCACACGCCGCGCAGCTGGTTTTCAAACGCCTCGATAATCGCCGGCCAGCCTTGACGACTGGCATGTTGCCGCGCATTCAGGCGAGCCCTGCGCAGGGTCTCGCGCTCCTCCAGCAGCCAGATAGCCGCGTCGCAAAACGCAGCCTCGTCCCCTGGCATTGCCAGGACGCCGTTGTAGCCATGGCGAATATGCTGGGTCGCAGCCGCCTGGTCGTACGCCACCACGCCAAGTCCCGAGGCCATCGCTTCAAGCACCACATTGCCAAACGTCTCCGTCAGGCTGGGAAACAGGAACAGGTCACCCGAGGCGTAATGCCGCGCCAGTTCTTCGCCTCGCTGGGTACCGCAGAACACCGCATCGGGCAACTCGCGCTCCAGTGCCGGGCGTTGCGGGCCGTCACCGACGATGATCAGTTTCAGGCGCCGTCTTGCGTAGGTGTTCTGAAGCTCATCAAAACAGCGCTTGAGGAGGCCGAGGTTCTTTTCCTGGGCCAGGCGTCCAACATGCAGCACCGCGATATCGTCGCTCTCCAATCCCCAATGTTTGCGCAGGTTGCCGTCGCGTTTCGCTGGATGGAACAACTGGCTGTCCACGCCGCGCGACAGCATCCCCAGCCGTTCGAAATGCTTGCGCTCCAACTCCAGGCGCTGGCTGGCGCTGGGTACCAGGGTCAGGCTCGAGCGGTTATGAAACCAGCGCAGGTAGTGGGTGACCATACGACTTAGCAAGCTCAAGCCGTACTGGTTCGAATACTGCTGGAAATTCGTATGAAAGCCGCTGACGACGCTGATCCCCAGGCGCCTCGCCGCACGCAACGCCGACAGCCCCAGCGGCCCCTCGGTGGCGATATACAACACGTCCGGGCGTTGGCGCGTCCAGCGTCGTAGCAACTTGTGCATCGACGACTGGCCCCACTGCAGGCCTGGGTAACCCGGCAGCGGCCAGCCGCGGCACAGCAGCAATGCGTCGTCGCTGGGACGGCTCTGGTCGGCGCCCTGGCGCGGTCGCACCAGCTCGACTTGATGGCCGCGTGCACGCAGGCCCTCGCACAGGCGGCCAAGGGTATTGGCCACCCCGTTGATCTCTGGCGGGAAGGTTTCGGTGATGAGCGTAATGTGGAGCGAAGCTGTCGTCATGACCCACAGTGTCGTCGTGGGCCATGTCGTCATTGTGTCATTGGCATGATGGATTTATGACTGGGTCACTTTTTGCTGCTGCGCCATCGCCTCGGCCCCTTGTTCGCGCACCCAGAACAACGTCGCGCCGGCCACTGCCGCCGGCATCATCAGCAGGTTGACCACCGGCACCAGCAACACCAGGTAAACGATGCCGCCAAAGCTCAGGCTCTGCCAGCGTTTCTGGCGCAGCCAGGCGAGCATTTCGTTCCAGCCCAGCTTGTGGTTGTCGGCCGGGTAGTCGATGTATTGGATCGCCATCATCCACACGCCAAACAACAGCCACAACGGCGCGGCGATCAGGTTGACCACGGGAATGAACGAGAGGATAAACAAGCCGATGGCCCGCGGCAGGAAGTAGCCCAGCTTGCGCATTTCCCGCGCCAGGGTGCGCGGCACCATGGCGATCAGCTCGCCCCAGCTGAAGGCCGGGAAATCATCGGTGCCGCGCACCACCACTTCGACTTTCTCCGAGAGAAAGCCATTGAACGGCGCCGCGATGATGTTGGCCAGCATGGTGAAGGTGAAAAACACCATCAATACCACCAGCACCACAAACAGCGGCCAGATCAGGTAATTCAGGAAGCTCAGCCAGCTCGGCAGCGTCGGCATCAGGTGGTCGACCCATAGGCTGAACTGATGACCGGCGAAATAGATCAAGCCGATGAACAGCACCAGGTTGATCGCCAGCGGCAGCAGTACAAACAGGCGCAAGCCAGGGCTCAATACCAGCTTGAGGCCTTCACGCAGGTATTGCGGGCCGGAAAGAACAGGGGCGGGCATGGAGAACTCCGAGCAAAGGGACGAACGCGCCGACCTTACCGGCTTTACCTCTTGGGCGAAAGCGGCGACATCAGCAGAAACAAACCTGTCGATCAACCGGCTCGACTGCATAGAGACCGCCTATGAGCTGGATTGTTATTGCGTATTTCCTTAATCTTGCCCCCCTCGATACGCTGCACCCATTATTTTCAGGGCCCGCGAGTTCAAGCCTTCCCCAAGTGCTTCGTGGTCCCTTTTTTATTCCAGCCGCCTTGTAGTCCGGGCGGTCGATAGGAGTGAGTCATGTCTGCTACCCGTCATTCGCGAGTGATTATTCTCGGTTCCGGCCCTGCCGGTTACAGCGCTGCCGTCTACGCTGCCCGGGCCAACCTCAAGCCGCTGCTGATCACCGGCATGCAGGCGGGCGGTCAGTTGACCACCACCACTGAAGTCGACAACTGGCCGGGCGACGTCCACGGCCTGACCGGCCCGGTACTGATGGAGCGTATGAAAGAGCACGCCGAGCGCTTTGAAACCGAGATCGTGTTTGATCACATCAACCAGGTCGACTTTTCCAAAAAGCCTTACAGCCTGACCGGCGACAGCGGCGTGTACACCTGTGACGCACTGATCATCGCCACCGGCGCCAGCGCCCGTTACCTGGGCCTGCCATCGGAAGAGGCGTTCATGGGCAAAGGCGTTTCGGCTTGCGCGACCTGCGACGGTTTTTTCTACCGCAACAAGCCGGTCGCCGTGGTTGGCGGCGGCAACACCGCCGTGGAAGAGGCACTGTACCTGGCCAACATCGCCAGTACCGTGACCCTGGTTCACCGTCGCGAGACCTTCCGCGCCGAGAAGATCCTGATCGACAAGCTGCACGCCCGTGTCGCTGAAGGCAAGATCATCCTCAAGCTCAACGCCACCCTGGACGAAGTCCTGGGCGACAACATGGGCGTGACCGGTGCGCGCCTGAAAAACAACGACGGCAGCTTCGACGAGCTGACAGTCGACGGTGTGTTCATCGCCATCGGCCACACTCCGAACACCTCGCTGTTCGAAGGCGTGCTGGAAGCCAAGGACGGTTACCTGGTGGTGCAGGGCGGCCGTGAAGGCAACGCCACTGCGACCAACATCGAAGGTATCTTCGCCGCCGGTGACGTGGCCGACCACGTCTACCGCCAAGCTATCACCTCGGCCGGCGCCGGTTGCATGGCGGCACTGGATGCCGAGCGTTACCTCGACGGCCTGCAGAACGCTACGTTCTGAACCTGTTGAACCAAAAAAACCGGCTGCGAGGCCGGTTTTTTTATGCGCGGGATTTCTGTAGGAGCGAGCTTGCTCGCGAAAAGCGTCAACGATAATGAGGGGAAACCTGATACTCCGTAGCGTACTCAGGTTTTTCGCGAGCGAGCTCGCTCCTACGGGAAGCTTAGCGGCGAGTGAGGGGCTGCGCAGCGAACTTCACGCCCGCCAGACCATGAGTCATCAACGCCCGAATATTCCCATGGTCACTGCCCTCAGGCGTGGCCACCACCGAACGGTAATGCTCACCAAACGCCAGCAGCGCTTGCTGATCGCTCAACCCTTCCAGCAACGCCAGACCCAAGGTCTTGCACGAACCTTCGTTCTGCCCGGCAGCGTTTTCCACATCGCCATTGGTAAAGGCTTGCGGCTGATAGTCGTAACCGGCAGCAACAAACGCCAGGGTGTCGGCAAAAACATGTTCGCCGCTGTCGAGGCTGGCGCGCAGGATATTCAAATCAGTCATGGGTTTTTCCTTTGGCAAACGCGGCCTGCTGGTCGGCGCTGGCTTCTTTCTGGTACTGGGCTTTCCATTCGGCGTAGGGCATGCCGTACACCACTTCGCGGGCGTCATCGAGGCTCAGCTCGATCTGGCGCTCATCGGCTTCGGCCTTGTACCACTTGGACAAGCAGTTGCGGCAGAAGCCCGAGAGGTTCATCAGGTCGATGTTCTGCACATCCTTGCGGCTGTCCAGATGGGCCACCAGCCGGCGGAAAGCGGCGGCTTCGAGTTCGAGGCGTTGTTGATCGTTCATAAGGCTCACTGCAGGTTCAGGGTTAGCGGCTGGCCGCCAGGGTAATCGACACCGATTCGGCAAACCGCAGCGCATGGGGCTTGTCCACTTCGACCTCGGCGTACAGCACCGATTCATTGCCCATCACCAGGTCCAGCAATTCCTGGGTCAGGCGCTCCAGCAGGGCAAAGCGGTTGCCTTCGACATGGGCGATGATCGCCTTGGTGATGGTGCGGTAGTTCAGCGCGTGGTCGATGTCGTTGTCGCGCACGGCTTCCTGGGCGGCATACAGGATGGTCAGGTTGATCAGCACATCCTGCTTGTTGAGGATTTCGTCCTCGTTAATACCAATATAGGTGCGCAGGCACAGGTCCTTGACCCGGATGCGTGCCATGCCTGGTTGAAGTTGTGGCATTGCTACTTGCTCCGTCCGATCAGTTGCAGGAACTCCATGCGCGTGGTGGTCGACTCGCGGAACGCGCCGAGCATCACGGAGGTGTTCATGGTTGAATTCTGTTTTTCCACGCCGCGCATCATCATGCACATGTGCCTGGCCTCGATCACCACGGCCACGCCGGCGGCCTGGGTCACATCCTGGATGGCGTCGGCGATTTGCCGCGTGAGGTTTTCCTGGATCTGCAGACGCCGGGCGAACATGTCGACGATGCGCGCCAGTTTCGACAGGCCCAGCACCTTGCCGGTCGGAATATAGGCCACATGGGCCTTGCCGATAAAGGGCAGCAGGTGGTGTTCGCACAATGAATAGAGCTCGATGTCCTTGAGGATCACCATCTCGTCATTGTCAGACGCGAACAGCGCGCCGTTGACGATTTCTTCCAGGTTCTGTTCGTAGCCATGACACAGGTATTGCATGGCCTTGGCAGCGCGCTTGGGCGTGTCGAGCAAGCCTTCGCGCTCCGGATCTTCACCCAGGCCTTTGAGGATCTCGCGGTAGTGTTGGGGCAGGGACAAAGTCATACAACATCCTCAAAAACGGCTACTTGATATGCCGCCCGCCGTTGACGGTCAGGGTGGTACCGGTGACATAGGGGTTGTCCAGCAGGTAACGCACGCTCTGGTAGATCACCTCGGGGCCGGGCTCGATGCCCAGGGCCGATTTGGCCAGTACCTTGGCGCGGTAGGCGTCGTCATCCCCCTGGTTGAACATCACCATCGCCGGGGCGATGCCGTTGACCTTGATCAAGGGTGCGAACTGCGCGGCAAATGACAGCGTCAAGCTGTCGAGGCCGGCCTTGGTCGCGCAGTACGCGATGTGCTGACGGCTGCCCTTGCGCACGACGTCGTCGCTGATGTGCACGATGTCGGCCGGTGTCGAGCGTTGCAGCAAGGGTGAACAATGCAGGTTGATGAGGTACGGCGCAAGCATGTGCACGCTGAACATGTCGACGAAGGCGCGGCTTTCGTCGCCAGGCGTTTCAGCGACCCAGGCTGAGGCGTTGTGAATGATCGCCCGCAGGCTTTGGGTATGGGTGTTCAGTTCAGCGATAAACGCCAGGATCCCGGCTTCATCGCTGAAGTCCGCGAAGATGCCGATCGCGCCGCGCTCGCGCAACGCGTGCACGCCGGGCCGCTCGCTGCGGTAGCTGAAAATCACCGGGTGGCCCTCGTCCAGCAGGCGTTGGGCGCAATGCAGGCCAACACGCTGGCCGGCACCGGTGATCAGGATCGGGGCGTTCGTTGCAGTCATGGGAGGCTCGGGTCGCTGGCAGGGTGAAACTATACCAGCGCGCGTCGCCCCTGTGCTCAAGCCGCGGCTTCACGAACCTTGCGCGCCGGGCTCGGGTGCAGCCAGTTCGCCAACAGGTGCGTGGACAATGGAATAAACAGGTAAACCATCAAGGGCGTCAGCGCCAGGGTGCTGACCAGCACACGGGGCAGCAGCGCCAGTTCATTGAGCAGCGGGCCCAGCACAAAGTTGAACAGCAGCGATACCGGGAAAAACGCCAGCCAGATCGCCACAGCCTGCTTCCAGCGTGGTGGCCGCGCGCCTGCCGCGCCGAACCAGCCGTCGATGCCGCGTACGCGGTGCTCGGACGGGTCGGCAAACAATTCGCTGCCACGGCCCAGCCAGGCACTGCGGGATGCGGAAAACTCCCAGGCATGCAGGGTTTTTTCATCGGCAAAGCGGAAGATAATCTGGAATTCATCATCATGGGGCGGCGGTGCAAGCACGCCTGAGCCCAGGTAACCGGGAAAGTCGGTGGCCAATTGCTCGCCTTCACGCAGCCAAGCCATCAGTTCTTCGTAGCGACCCTTGGCCACGCGGCGCGCAACCATCAGGGTGACGGGAGAGGTAGACATTGTGTATCTCCAGATAGACGGGTGCGCTGGGTCGGGTAGGCGGCGCACAAACGAAGCTGCGGGGTGCTGCAGCTTTGCTGAAATAACAGGCAAGGATTATTCCTGTTTCAGCGAAATACGCCAGATACTTTGCTCGGCCCATCGTGCAACTTGAATCGGCCCGCCGAATAAGCGTTAAATAGGCCCCACATCGACACGGATGTTCTTGACCTCTAATGCCCGAAATTATTGCTCCCCAGCGCGAAACATCCCCAGTGAACGCACCCGCTTGCGCTGACCTTTTCCCGATTCGTGAAGTCGCTCGGCTGACCGGCGTCAACCCGGTGACCTTGCGTGCCTGGGAGCGGCGCTACGGCCTTATCCAGCCCACCCGCACCGAAAGCGGGCACCGGTTGTATTCGCGCAACGACATCGACACGGTGCACCGGATTCTCGACTGGATCGAACGTGGCGTGGCGGTGAGTAAAGTCGCCAGGATCCTCGCGCGAGGCGAGCGGCTCGGCGAACCTGGCGCGGTTTCCGAGGCTGCGCTGCAGTGGCGCCAGTGGCAACGCCAACTGCGCATGGCAACCAGCGCATTCGATGACCGCCAGCTGGACCTGCTCTACGGCCAGCTCTGTTGCGATTATCCGCTGCCTATCGTGTTTCAAGACATCCTCATGCCGCTCTGGCAGGAGTTGTTGCGTCACCAGGGGCATTTCGGCCAAGCCAGCGAATGGCTGTTCTTCGACAGCTTCCTGCGCTCGCGTGCCGCGCAGCGCCTCCAGGCAGCCGCCGCCGTGCCGGGGCCGCGCGTGCTGGTGGCGGCGATTGCCGGGGAATGCCGTGAGCTGGAGTTGTTGGTCGCGGGCCTGTTGATGGCGGCGGACAAACTTGCGGTAAAACTACTGGGCGTCGGCCAGCCGTTCGATGAGTTGACCCTGGTCTGTGAAAAGACCCAGCCGCAAGCCCTGGTGCTGTTTTCCAACCGTGCCCCCGGCAGTGATCTGCCGCAGCGGCTCAAGCGCCTGGCGCTGACATTGAATTGCCCGCTGTTGCTGGCCGGTGATGCAGCGGACCTGGCGCAGGAAAGCCTGGCGGGCTCGTCAATCGGCTGCCTGGGTAATGAGGGGCAACTGATGCAGCGCCGCTTGCAGCTCTTCCTGAGCGGTAGCCTCGACACCTGATTTCAGGCATGTACTTGCGGGTAAACCAGTCGGTGCTGGTGCAGGATGAACTGGCGCAGGCGCTCGGTTTCATCGGCGTTGCCCTGGCCCAGTCGGTAGGCGAACAGCCCGCGCGCGGTTTCCCGTTCGAACGATCCGCGCAGCGCAATGCGTTCATAGCCCGAAGGGCTGAACCACAGCGAAAAGGTCTTGGGCGGTTTGATCCGGCCACGAATCTCTATCAGCACCCCCTTGAACGACACTTCGCGCACCCATAACGCGCCTGGGTTGCCCTTGATATTCTCCAGGGCCACCGGTGTTTCCAGCTCCAGGCGCCACGGCCGGATCATCGGCCCATCCTCGAAGATACTCGGCACGCCCAGGCGCAGATGGACCGCGTGAAACTCATCCTCCACCAGCTGCAGTGGAAACGTCAGTTGCTGATTGTCGAACTGGGCCTGGATGGTGACATGGTCATGAGCGGCCAGGCGGGTGAGCAAGTCGCGGATCTGCGCGCCACCGTTGACCGTCAGGCTCGACGATGCATCCCGCACGTTGAGTTGCGGGTTGTGCTGCATGTTCTGAATGAACTCCAGCTCATCCTGGGTCAGAAGCGCGTCGCGTTGCATCGCCATTGCTCAATAGGTGGAGTGTTAAAATGCCATTATCCCCTTTACTGACTGCTTTTTCTAAATTTTGTTAGATCCGCTCGTCGTTTTGAGCGACGCCAGCTCGGCTTTCACCTGGGCCAATTCGGCTTCCAACTGGGTGACGCGCTGCTGGGCTTTGACCTGCAAGGTGACGTTCTTCTGCACACCGACGAAATAGGTCTGCCTGTCGGTCTCGTTATAAACCGTTGAAAGTGACAGTTCGTTCCAGAAATGGCTGCCGTCCTTGCGGTAATTGCGCAGGATTTCGCGGCAGGCCCCGCCACTTTCCAACGCCTCCCGAATCGCCATCAGCGCCGGCTGATCGCGGTCGCCCGACTGCAGGAAGCGGCAATCCTGATAGAGGATTTCATCCAGCGTGTAGCCGGTCATGCGTTCGAATGCCGGGTTGACATAGATCAGCGGCTTGTCCAGGCCTTCCCGTTCGGCGACGACGATGCCGTCGTTGGAGGCGTTGATCACCAGTTGCATCAGCTTGGCGTTAATCATTGAGCGGTCCATGGCTTGTTGTGGAGCTTGGAGTTTATGGCAATGCCTGAATGTTGCACGGGGTGCGCTGAAAAATTTGCGTCAGCTGCTAATATCCCAGGCTTTCGCTCAACTACAGGATCAGATTGATGAAAGTCGCCATCCTTTCCGGCTCGGTCTACGGCACCGCTGAAGAAGTGGCCCGCCACGCCGCCGGTATCCTCAATGCCGCCGGTTTCGAGGCCTGGCACAACCCGCGAGCCAGCCTGGCGGATGTGCAGGCATTTGCACCGGACGCCTTTCTGGCGGTCACGTCCACCACCGGCATGGGCGAGTTGCCCGATAACCTGCACCCCCTGTATTCGAGTATCCGCGACCAACTGCCCGCCGCCTGGCGCGGCCTGCCTGGTGCGGTGATCGGCCTGGGCGACGCCAGCTATGGCGATACGTTCTGCGCCGGTGGCCAGCACATGCGCGAGTTGTTCAGTGAGCTGGGCGTGCGCGAAGTGCTGCCAATGCTGCGCCTGGACGCCAGCGAAAGCGTCACTCCGGAAACGGACGCCGAACCGTGGCTGGCCGAACTGATCATTGCACTACGCGGTTGACCGCAAACGCCCGCGGCAACGCCATTGCGTGGCTTTGTTGACGGCACTTCTCTGGCGTCACTTGCACAAATTTGGACTATTCTCAACGCTGACTCGCAGGGTCATCAAGCTGGCTGCCAAGGCAACTACGGCGGCGTTGAGGTCTGACTAGACTGGCCCCTCACTCAAAAAATAATAAGAAAGTGCGCCAAGGAGGTCGTTAACGTGAGCCTAGCCCCCGTTGCATCACTGCATGTCAAAGATCAGGTCAGCGCTGCCGAGTGGCAAGCCCGCGTCGACCTGGCAGCCTGTTATCGCCTGGTGGCGATGCACGGTTGGGACGACCTGATCTTCACCCATATCTCGGCCAAGGTACCGGGCACCGATGACTTCCTGATCAACCCTTATGGGCTGATGTTCCACGAGATCACCGCGTCGAGCCTGGTCAAGGTCGACCAGGCGGGCAACAAGCTGATGGACAGCCCCTACGAGATCAACCCGGCGGGCTACACCATTCACAGCGCCATCCACGAAGTGCGTCATGATGTGACCTGCGTGTTGCATACCCACACCGCCGCCGGTGTCGCGGTGGCGGCGCAGAAGCAAGGCGTGTTGCCGATCAGCCAGCAATCGATATTCGTGTTGTCGAGCCTGGCCTATCACGCCTACGAAGGGGTGGCGTTGAACCCTGAAGAGAAGGTGCGCTTGCAGGCCGATCTAGGCCAAAACAATTTCCTGATGCTGCATAACCATGGCCTGCTGACCTGCGGCAGCACCATTGCCGACACCTTTTTGATGATGTTTACCTTCCAGCGCGCCTGCGATATCCAGGTCCTGGCACAAAACGGCGGCGCGCAATTGATACCCATCGGGCCGCAGATACTCGCAGGCGCCAAGGCGATGGTGGCGGCGGTCACCAAGAGCGCGCAAGGCATGGGGGGCGCGCTGGCCTGGCCGGCGCTGCTGCGTACGTTGGACAGTCGGGACCCAGGGTATAAAAACTGATGCCGCTCGCCGAGATCCCGCTCAGCGTCTGGCGCAAGCGCAGCCAGACATTCGACTTCCACGGCCGCACCATCCGTTACTGGGTAGCGGGGCAGGGTGAGCCGCTGCTGTTGATCCATGGCTTTCCCACCGCCAGTTGGGACTGGCATTACCTGTGGCAACCCCTGGCCCAGCGCAACCTGGTGATTGCCTGCGACATGCTCGGTTTTGGCGACTCGGCCAAGCCTTTGGACCATGGCTACTGCCTGCTGGAACAAGCGGATTTGCAGCAGGCGCTGCTGGCGCACTTGCGCGTTGAGCAACCGGTGCACGTGCTGGCACACGACTACGGTGACAGCGTTGCCCAGGAATTGCTGGCTCGGCACTACGAAGGTCGCTTTCACATGGCCAGCTGTGTGTTTCTCAACGGTGGTTTGTTCCCTGAAACCCATCGGCCGGCGCTGGTGCAAAAGCTCTTGCTCAGCCCCCTGGGGTGGATGGTCGGCCGCGCCTTCGGGCGCAATGCCTTGGCGAACAGCTTCAACCAGATATTCGGCCCCAGTACCCGCCCCAGTGAAAGCGTCCTGGATGATTTCTGGAGTCTGATCGAGTGCCACGAAGGTACGCGCATCCTGCACAAACTCATCGGCTACCTTCCCCAACGGCAGCGACTGCGTGAGCGCTGGGTCGCGGCGATGCAACACGGCGAAGTGCCGTTGCGCGTGATCGACGGCGAGATTGACCCGATCTCCGGCGCCCATATGGTGGAGCGCTACCACCAGTTGGTGCCCCACGCCGACACGGTGCTGCTGGCCAATATCGGCCACTATCCGCAGATCGAAGCGCCGGTGCAGGTGCTCAAGCATTACCTGGCGTTTCGTGAGCGGATCAGTTGCCCGGTGTCGCGCGCGGCCTGTTCCTGAGAGCAAATCCCCACCAGATGTAGAGACTTATGTGGGAGCTGGCTTGCCTGCGATAGTATCACCGCGCTGTAACTGGCACACCGAGGCGATCCTATCGCGGGCAAGCCCGGCTCCCACACAAGCCAGCTCTCAGCGCCATCATCCCTGCGCCTTATCGGGCACCATTCAGCCTCAGCCGTTTCTATTGTGACCCGCGCCCCGGTGCCTGACACTCGACCCATTCCCATTATCGCCATTGGAGTTCGGTATGAGTGAGTCAGTGCAGTTCCAGGATAAGGTCGTGATCGTCACCGGGGCCGGCGGCGGATTGGGCCGGGCCCATGCGCTGCTGTTCGCCAGGCACGGCGCCAAGGTACTGGTGAACGATCTGGGCGGCTCCACCCAGGGCGAAGGCGCCAGTGCCTCGGCCGCCGACCGGGTCGTGGCCGAAATTCGTGAAGCCGGCGGCATTGCCGAGGCCAACCATGACTCTGTCACCGAAGGTGACAAGATCGTGCAGAACGCCCTCGACGCTTTCGGCCGTATCGATGTAGTGGTCAATAACGCCGGAATCCTGCGCGACAAGACCTTCCACAAAATGGACGACAGCGATTGGGACCTGGTTTACCGGGTGCATGTCGAAGGCGCCTACAAAGTCACCCGCGCCGCCTGGCCCCACCTGCGTGAGCAAGGCTACGGCCGGGTGATCTTTACCGCGTCCACCTCGGGCATCTACGGCAATTTCGGCCAGTCCAACTACGGCATGGCCAAGCTCGGCCTGTATGGGCTGACGCGCACCCTGGCGCTGGAAGGGCGCAAGAACAACATCCTGGTCAATGCGATTGCCCCTACCGGCGCGACGCGCATGACCGAAGGCCTGATCCCGCCGCAAGTGTTCGAGCGCCTCAAGCCGGAGCTGGTCAGCCCGTTGGTGGTGTATCTGGGCAGCGAGGCTTGCCAGGAAACCTCAGGCCTGTTTGAAGTCGGCGGCGGCTGGATCGGCAAGACCCGCTGGGAGCGCAGCCTGGGCGTGGGCTTTGACCCCGAAGCCGGGTTCTCTCCCGAAGATGTGGCGGCGCATTGGCAGCAGATCTGCGATTTCGAAGGGGCCGCCCATCCCAAGGACAACATCGAGGCCTTGAAGGAGATGATGGCCAATTTGCAGAAATACAGCCTGTGATCATTGCTTGAAAAAGCTTGAATCCTACGGGGCGCTGATGGCGCCCCGTTTTATTTTTGGCATAAAAAAGGCCGCTGCATAGGCAGCGGCCGAAGTAAGACGTTGGATCAAGGAGCGACAAATCAACGTCAGTGAACACCGTTAACGAATTGAAAAAAATCATCAATCCATTCAAGTCTGGCTTTTCTTCCAGCGGTGGAAGTGGGCCGTTGGCCCTGAAAGCCCGCTAAGCATAGTGGCTTGTAACAAGATGAGTAATGCCGGTTCATGACAAGGACTGTTACGCAAACCGCAACAGTGACAGCGCGCGCCATCCATTCTCCTGATAACCCGTAATCCACGCGGCGCATGCCCGCGCCCAGACCCAGGCCAGAGCGCCCGCTAATCCTTTCGAGCGACAACACGAATCCCTCCTTGGTGCGCTTATCGCTCCTGACGGGCGGCAGTAGGGTGGGGCCTTCTGTCACTCACCGGGGAAGACGCATGACAAAAACAACAATGCGCGCCATCTTCAAGCCACAGGCGCTGGCCGCTGCGGTTGCATTGGGTTGCTGTGCCCAGGCACAGGCTGTTTCATTCAACATTGGCGAGATCGAAGGGCAATTCGATTCCTCGCTGTCGGTAGGCTCGAGTTGGGGCATGCGCGATGCCGACAAGAAACTGGTGGGTACCGTCAATGGCGGTACCGGCCAAGCGTCCACCGGTGATGACGGGCGCTTGAATTTCAAGAAGGGCGAGACCTTCTCCAAGATCTTCAAGGGCCTGCACGACCTTGAATTGAAATACGGCGACACCGGCGTGTTTGTGCGCGGCAAATATTGGTACGACTTCGAACTCAAGGACGAAGACCGCGAGTTCAAGCCAATCAGCGACCACAACCGCAAGGAAGGCGCCAAATCCAGCGGTGCGCAGATCCTCGACGCCTTTGTCTATCACAACTACTCGCTGGGCGACCTGCCGGGCACCGTGCGTGCCGGCAAGCAGGTGGTGAGCTGGGGCGAAAGTACCTTCATCGGCAACTCCATCAACAGCATCAACCCCATCGACGTCTCGGCGTTTCGCCGCCCAGGTGCCGAAATCAAGGAAGGCCTGATCCCGGTGAACATGCTGTTCGCCTCCCAGGGCCTGACCAACCAACTGACCGTCGAAGGGTTCTACCAGCTGGAATGGGACCAGACGGTGCTGGATAACTGCGGCACGTTCTTTGGCGGCGATGTGGCGGCGGATGGCTGCACCAATAATTACACCGTGGGTAACCCCGCGATCGCGCCGCTGCAACCGGTGGCCGCTGCGTTTGGCCAAGGGTTTGGCGTGGTCAATGAAGGAGTGATCGTGCGTCGCGCCGGCGACCGTGATGCCCGCGATTCAGGCCAGTTCGGTACGGCCTTGCGTTGGTTGGGGGACGACACGGAGTACGGCCTGTACTTCATGAACTACCACAGCCGTACGCCCATTGTGGGCACCATCACCAACACGACCAGCCTGGCTACGCTCGGCGCGATCTCCGGCACCGCCAACGCCATCGCGCCAGGCTCCGGTGCCGGCCTGGTCCAGAGCCTGATGCTTGGGCGTGGCCAGTACTACCTCGACTATCCAGAAGATATCCGCCTGTTCGGCGCCAGTTTCTCCACAACCTTGCCCACTGGGACGGCATGGACCGGGGAAATCAGCTACCGTCCGAATGCGCCGGTGCAATTGAACACCACCGACCTGACCCTGGCCCTGATCAATCCCGTCGCCGGCCAACTGGCCTCACCCATCCGCAGCAATTTCGGTTCCGACAACAAAGGCTATCGCCGCAAGGAAATCACCCAGATCCAAAGCAGCATGACCCAGTTCTTCGACCAGGTCCTGGGCGCCGAGCGCCTGACCCTGGTGGGCGAAGCGGCGATCGTGCACGTCGGCGGCCTGGAGGATAAATCCAAGCTGCGCTACGGCCGGGACTCGGTGTACGGCGCCTATGGTTTCCAGGGCGACACCGACGGTTTCGTCACCTCCACCTCCTGGGGCTACCGTGCGCGGGCGATCCTGGACTACAACAATGTGATCGCCGGGATCAACCTCAAGCCCAACCTGTCCTGGTCCCACGACGTCGCCGGCTACGGCCCCAACGGCCTGTTCAACAAAGGCGCCAAGGCCATCAGCGCAGGTGTCGACGCGGACTACCGCAACACCTACACCGCCAGCCTCAGCTACACCGACTTTTTTGGCGGTGACTACAACACCCTGACCGACCGTGACTTCCTCGCCCTCAGCTTCGGCGTGAACTTCTGATTTGGCTTAAAGAAGGACAAGACTCTATGCGTAAGATATTTGCGGTAATGGCCCTCAGCCTGTTGGCTGCCAACGTAATGGCCGCTGTGTCGCCGGACGAGGCGGCCAAGCTGGGCACCACCTTGACCCCGGTAGGCGCCGAAAAAGCCGGTAATGCCGATGGCTCGATCCCGGCGTGGACCGGCGGCATTCCGAAAAACGCCGGCGCGGTGGACAGCAAAGGCTTCCTCGCCGACCCGTTCGCCAGTGAAAAGCCGCTGTTCGTGATCACCGCGGCCACGGTCGACAAGTACAAGGACAAACTCTCCGACGGCCAGGTCGCGATGTTCAAGCGCTACCCCGAAACCTACAAGATCCCGGTCTACCCGACCCACCGCACGGTCAACCTGCCGCCCGACATCTATGAGTCGATCAAGCGCAGCGCGCTGAACGTCAAGGCGATCAACGACGGCAACGGCCTGGAAAACTTCACTGGCAACCGCTACTACGCCTTCCCGATTCCGAAGAATGGCGTGGAGGTGCTGTGGAACCACATCACCCGCTACCACGGTGGCAACCTGCGCCGCATCATCACCCAGGCCACGCCGCAGACCAACGGCAGCTACACGCCGATCCGTTTCGAAGAAGAAGTGGCGGTGCCGCAACTGATCCCCGACATGGACCCGGCCAAGGGCGCCAACGTGCTGACCTTCTTCAAACAGTCGGTGACCGCGCCGGCGCGCCTGGCGGGCAACGTGCTGCTGGTGCATGAAACCCTCGACCAGGTGAAAGAGCCGCGCCTGGCGTGGATCTACAACGCCGGCCAGCGCCGCGTACGCCGAGCGCCGCAAGTTGCGTATGACGGGCCGGGCACTGCGTCCGATGGCCTGCGCACTTCCGACAACTTCGACATGTTCTCCGGCGCCCCGGACCGTTACGACTGGAAGCTGGTGGGCAAGAAAGAGATGTACATCCCCTACAACAGCTACAAGCTCGACCAGCCGACGCTCAAGTACGACGACATCATCAAGGCCGGCCACATCAACCAGGACCTGACCCGCTATGAGCTGCACCGCGTGTGGGAAGTGGTGGGCACGGTCAAGCCGAGCGAGCGGCACATCTACGCCAAACGCCACATGTACATTGACGAAGACAGCTGGCAGGTGGCACTGGTGGATCACTACGATGGCCGTGGCCAATTGTGGCGGGTTGCCGAAGGCCATGCGCAGTTCTACTACAACCACCAGACCCCGGCCTACACCGTGGAAACCCTGTACGACATCATCGCCGGGCGCTACCTCGCGTTGGGCATGAAGAATGAAGAGAAAAGCAGCTTCGTGTTCGGCTTCAATGCCAGGGCGGCGGACTACACCCCGGCGGCACTGAGGGCTGAAGGCGTTCGCTGATCCTCACCTGAAATACAATCCAAATGTGGGAGCTGGCTTGCCTGCGATAGCGGTAGTGAATTCACCACCGCCATCGCAGGCAAGCCAGCTCCCACAGTGGGTTTTGTGCATGTCTTTCAATCATTGTGCTGAATCTTTCTTCAACAAACGCCAACCACAGGACTAGGGTAGCGGTCAGGTTGCATAACAATAAGAACGCAGGATGCAGCAATGACCGCCATGACACGCTGCCTGGACCGTCCTGGATTCATGCCTCGGCTGTCCGCCCACCATCTGCTGCGCCCGCGCTTGGCCGAGCCGTTGCTGGCGCCGCCGGTACGGGTCAAGTTGCTGTGTGCGCCTGGCGGCAGCGGCAAAAGTGCGTTGCTGGCCGAATGCGCGTTACAGGCGCCGGCCGGCTGCCAGGTGTACTGGCTGGCGCTCAATGGCGTTGCCCTTGGCCCAAGCGACTTTTGCCGGCGCCTGGCGCAGCACCTCGGCCTGCCGTTCAGCGATGAAGCGACGTTGCTGCTGGACCTGGCTCGCTGGCAGGCCCCGGCATGGTTGTTCATCGATGACTTCTGTCGTTTGCCCACCCCCGAAACCGATGCGTTGCTCGACCGCCTGCTGACCATCAGCAGTCCGGCCCTGACCTGGTGGCTCGGCGCGCGGCGCCGGCCCTTGTGCAATTGGCCCCGGTTGCTGCTCGACGACGAACTGCTGGAGTGTGGCGCCGACCTGGCATTCAACCCTGCCGAGATCCAGCAACTGCTCATTCATTCCCCAGGACAATCCGTCGACAGCGTCATGCAGTTCAGTGCCGGCTGGTGCGCCGGTGCGCGTATCGCATTGCTGGGGGACGGCCATCCGCAAAAGACCTTGCTCGATTATTTGCAGCACGAGCTGTTCAACACCTTGGCGCCCGAGCTGGCCGAAGCCTGGCGCGTGCTGGCGCATCTGCCGCGTTTCAATCCGGGATTATGCGAGCACCTGTTCGGCGCCGGCGACGGTGGCCAATACCTGCGCGAGCTACAGGCCCTCGGCGCGTTTATCCAGTCTTGGGAAGACACCGACTGGCTGCAGGTTTTCCCTCCGCTTGCGCAATTGCTGCGCGATGAACCCTGGCCGGCCAAGCGCTCCTGGCACCGGCGCGCGTGCCAATGGTTCACCGCCGAACAGGACTGGCAGGCGGCGTTTGAACAGGCGCTGCTGGCCGAAGAATACGAAGTGGCGGTCAGCCTGTTGCAGCACTTCAGTTTCGAAGACCTGTTCCGCCAGCAGAACGCCGTATTGCTGCTGCGCCTGCATGAAGAGCATGGCGATGAATTGATGCTCGGTTCGGCGCAACTGGTGGGGCTGGTAACGGCGGCGCTGCTGTTTGCCGGGCGTTTCGAGCAGGCCGCGCAGTGTATCGATCAGCTTGCGCGGTTCGCGCCGCAACCGACGGCGGCGCAACAGCGGCACTTGCTGGCGCGGTGGCAGGCGCAGTGGGGTTGGCTGCTGCATCTGGACGGCGATGCCGAGCGTTCGCGCGAACATTTCATCGAAGCACTTCAAGCCTTGCCCGACAGTGCCTGGACGTCGCGGTTGATGTGCTTGTCGGGGCTGACTCAACAAGCCTTGCTGCGCGGTGAACTGGACGTGGCCCAGACCCTCAACCGCGAGGCGTTGTGCCTGGCCCGCGCCCACGGCTCGTTGTTGCTCGAAGCCTTGCTCGAGCTGGATCACGCGCAATTACTGGAACAGCGCGGTGCCCCCTATCGCGCCCAGAGCCTGCTGGAAAACGTGCAGGCGATGCTGCTCAAACAGCAACTCACCGCCGGACCATTGGTTGGGCGTATCGCGCTGCGGCGCGGGCATCTGGCGTTGCGCCAAGGGCACGACAGCCTGGCCGCCGAGTGCTTCGAGGCCGGCTTGAAGATCTGCCTGCACAGCCAGGACAAGCGTGTGCTCTACGGGTTTCTCGGCCTGGCGCTGTTGGCCGCCAACCGTGGCGACTATGCCCAGGCGTTTGTACAACTGCGTGAGGCCGAACGGCTGATGCAGCAACGCCAAGTACCCGACACGGTCTACCGCGCGGTGTTGCTGCTGGTCAGCGGGCACTTCTGGTTGCAGCAGGGCCGCGCCGAATTGACCGCACAAGCGATGCGCCGCGTGCTTCGCCATTTTCGCGGGCCCCAGGCCAAGCAAGCGCCGCCGGCCACCCTGGAACTGATCCCGCGCCTGGAATACCTGTTGGTGCTGGCGGAAGTGAAACTGGGTTGTGCCGATCAGCCGCTGGCGCGGCTCAACGCCCTGCTGCAAACCACGCGTCAACGCGGCATGCTCTGCCTGGAAACCGAGCTGCACCTGGTGCTGGGCGAAGTCGCTTGGCACGTCGGCGACCCTGTCCTGGCGCGTCGCTCGCTGCAAACCGGGCTGGAACTGGCGACGCGTTGCCAGGTGCAGCAGGCGATCCGCGAACTGCGGCTGCGTTCACCGGCGCTGTTGAGCGAGCTGGGCATGGAACCGGCGGTGTCGACTTCGGGCGCACTGGACAATCCCCTCAGCCAGCGCGAGTTGGAAGTACTGCAATTAATCGCCCTCGGCAACTCCAACCTGGAAATCGCCGATCGCCTGTTCATCTCTTTGCACACCGTCAAGACTCATGCGCGGCGCATCCACAGCAAGTTAGGGGTGGAGCGGCGTACGCAAGCGGTGGCCAAGGCGAAAACCCTGGGGTTGATGACCTAGGCGCAGAACGCCTGACGGTACTCGCCGGGGGTGGCGCCCATGGCCTGGCGAAAGCGGTGGGTGAAGTGGCTGGCGCTGGAAAACCCGCACATCAAGGCAACCTCCCCCAAGGCCAGCGTGCCACCGCGTAGCAGGGCCTGCGCACGGGCCAGCCGTCGCGCCAGCAGGTATTGATGGGGCGGCAGGCCGAAACTCTGGCGGAACATCCGCGCGAAATGGTATTCCGACAACGCACACAGCCCGGCCAGTTGGCCCAGGGTGATCGGCTCCTCCAGATGCTGCTCGACATACTCCACCAGCAATCGCCGTTGATACGCCGCCAACCCGCCCTTCAGGCGCAGCCCGTCGCGGGCACCCACCTGACTGAGCAGGGTGTGGCTGAGCAGTTCATGGGCCAGGCTGCTGGTCAGCAAGCGCTCGGCGGGTTCGTGCCAGTTCAGCGCGATCAACCGGTGAAAGCGCCGCGCCTGGCCGGCGTCTTCCAGAAAGGTGCTCTCGCGCAGTTGCAGCGTGCGCGGTTCGCGGTCCAGGAGGGTGACGCAGCCCAGGGCAAACTGCTCCGGGCTGAAATACACGTGGGCCAGGCGGATCTCGCCGTTGATCACCCAGGCCGACTGATGCTCGGCGGGCAGGATGCACAGCTTGTCGGGCCCGCCCTTGGTACCCGGCTGGTCACGCCGAAAGGTGCCGGTGCCGCCGCCGATGTAGCAGGACAAGGTGTGATGGCTGGGGGCCTGGTAATCCTGCGCGTCATGGTGATTGCTCCACAAAGCCGCGGACACGCCGTCACCGAGCTCGGCGCAGGCTTCCAGGCGTGCGTGGGGCGAGCGGTTAAGGGCTTGGAAAACGTGCAGCGATTGCAGATCAGGCATGGTTCATTTCTCCGACGCCTTGCATGCTACTCCCCGCGGTGGGCGCTGTGATCCCGTCGCCCGACAAAAGCGCAAGAATGTGCAAGAGCGCAACACGGCCCAGGCGCGACACTGCGGCTCAACCGATGGAGCCCGCTATGAACCTTTCCTTGTATTTACTCACCGTGCTGATCTGGGGCACCACCTGGATCGCCCTTAAATGGCAGCTGGGCGTGGTGGCGATTCCTGTGTCGATCGTTTATCGGTTCGGCCTGGCGGCGCTGGTGCTGTTTGCGTTGTTGCTGCTCAGCCGCAAGTTGCAGGTGATGAACCGGCGTGGGCACCTGATCTGCGTGGCCCAGGGGCTGTGCCTGTTTTGCGTGAACTTCATGTGCTTTCTTACGGCCAGCCAGTGGATCCCCAGCGGTCTGGTGGCGGTGGTGTTTTCCACCGCCACGCTGTGGAACGCACTGAACGCCCGCGTGTTCTTCGGCCAGCGCGTGGCGCGCAATGTGTTGATGGGCGGCGGGATGGGCTTGATGGGCTTGGGCTTGCTGTTCTGGCCGGAACTGGCGGGGCACACCGCCAGCCCGCAGACCTTGCTTGGCCTGGGCTTGGCCTTGTTGGGCACGATGTGTTTCTCGGCGGGCAATATGCTGTCGAGCTTGCAGCAAAAGGCGGGCCTCAGGCCTCTGACCACCAATGCCTGGGGCATGGCGTATGGCGCCTTGATGCTTGCGACCTACTGCACGGTGCGTGGGATCCCGTTCGAGATGGACTGGAGCGCGCGGTATGTCGGCGCGTTGGGGTACCTGGTGATCCCGGGCTCGGTGATCGGGTTTACGGCTTACCTGACGCTGGTAGGGCGGATGGGGCCGGAGCGGGCGGCGTATTGCACGGTACTGTTTCCGGTGGTGGCGTTGAATGTGTCGGCGTTTGTCGAGGGCTATCAGTGGACGGCGCCGGCGTTGATGGGGTTGGTGTTGGTGATGGTGGGGAATGTGTTGGTGTTTCGAAAGCCGAAGCCAGCAGTAGACCTTTGTAGGAGCGAGCTTGCTCGCGAAGGTCGTTAACAATGACGCGTCCATCTTGAATGAACGCGGTGTTCTTGAGTTTTTCGCGAGCAAGCTCGCTCCTACTTGAGGCCAAGGCGCTTGGCCATGCGGCCGAGGTTGGCGCGGTCCAGGCCCAGTTCGCGGGCGGCGCTGGCCCAGTTGTGCTGATGGCGTTCCAGGCAAGCGTTGATCACTTGGCGTTGATAATGCTCGGTGGCCTGGCGCAGGTCGCCGCTGACAATGGGCACAACCTCAGACTGCTCTTCGACCAACGGCGCGCTGACGTCGGGCAGATCCAGGTCCTGGGCGCTCAGGCTGAGAATCTTCGGACGCTCGCGACAGTTACCCAGGGCTTTAAGCGCGCTGCGTCCGATCAAATGTTCCAGCTCGCGCACATTGCCTGGCCAGTTATAAGCCAGCAGCGCCGCCTGGGCATCGCTGGTCAGGCGCAGGCTGCCCAGGCCCATGCGCGAGCGGTTCTGTTCAAGGAAGAAACCGGCCAGCAGCAACACATCGCGCCCGCGTTCGCGCAGCGCCGGGACTTGCAGCGGGTATACGCTCAAGCGGTGGTAGAAGTCGGCGCGGTAGCGACCCTGGCGCACTTCGCCGGCCAGGTCGCGGTTGGTGGCGGCGATCAGGCGCACATCCACCTGGTGCTCCTTGTCCGACCCCAGGCGCTGCAACTGGCCGCTTTGCAGCACCCGCAGCAGCTTGGCTTGTACCGTCAGCGACAGCTCGCCGACTTCATCCAGGAACAACGTACCGCCATTGGCCAGTTCGAACTTGCCGCGGCGCTCGTTCAATGCGCCGGTGAAGGCGCCGCGCACATGGCCGAACAGTTCGCTTTCCACCAGGGTTTCCGGCAGGGCGGCGCAGTTGAGGCTGATCAGTGGTTTGTCCGCGCGGGTTGAGGCGGCGTGAATGGCCTGGGCCACCAGTTCCTTGCCCACGCCGGTTTCGCCGGTGATCAGTACGGTCAGGTCGCTGCCGCCTACCAGCTTGATTTCCTCGACCAGGCGCTTGTGCGTCTTGCTCTGGCCGATCATTTCCTTGTGCTGCTGGCCGCTGGCCTGGCGGTAGATCTCGGCGCGCTGGTGCTCGTCTTCGGCGCGCAACGCCAGGCGCTCGATGCGTTCGGCGACGTTGACGGTGGCAGCGGCGAGGCTGGCGAAGGCTTGCAGGGCGTCCAGTTCTACGCGTTTGAAGCGCTCGGTGTCGAGCGCGTCCAGGGTCAGCAGGCCCCAGGGCTGGTCATCGACGAACAGCGGGCAACCCATGCAGTCGTGCACTTCCAAGTGCCCGTGCAGCCCGTCGACCAGGCCGTCGTAGGGGTCTGGCAACTCGCTGTCACTGTCAAAACGCGTGGGGCCGGGGCTGCTCAGCAGCACGGCAAAACGCGGGTGCTCGCTGACCCTGAAGCGTCGACCGAGGGTGTCGGCGCTCAAGCCATCCACGGCCAGTGGCACCAGCCATTCGCCGTCCAGCCGCAACAGCGCGGCGGCGTCGCAAGGGAGCAGGGCGCGCATGGCTTGCAACAGGCGGCGGTAACGCTCGCCTTCGGGCAGTTCGCGGGACAGGTCGGCGACCAATGGCAGCAGGGTGGTGAGCAGCGGTTGCGCAGTCATAATGACCCCTTTTGTAGTCCTTATGACTATAAGGTGTAGGGTGTCATACTGACTACTTATAATTTAACTCATTGAAAATTAAGGATTTATAAGTTGGCACGAATACTGAGTACACCAGGATAATCAGTGAAGAAGCCCAGGAGGCTCCCATGCTAAGCGCCCAAGACCGTGCCATCGTCAAATCTACCGTGCCCCTGCTGGAAAGCGGCGGTGAAGCGCTGATCACCCATTTCTACCGCATGATGCTGTCCGAGTACCCCGAGGTTCGCCCGCTGTTCAACCAGGCCCACCAGGCCAGCGGCGACCAGCCGCGTGCCTTGGCCAACGGCGTGTTGATGTACGCGCGGCATATCGACCAGTTGGATCAACTGGGCGACCTGGTGGCCAAGATCATCAACAAGCACGTGGCCCTGCAGATCCTGCCGGAGCATTACCCGATCGTCGGGGCCTGCCTGTTGCGCGCTATTTCCGAAGTGCTGGGCAGCGAGATCGCGACCCCCGAGGTGATGACGGCCTGGGGCAATGCCTATGGGCAACTGGCGGACATCCTGATCGGCGCCGAAGCCGCTATCTATGAAGAGAAAGCCCAGGCCCCGGGCGGCTGGCGCGGTGCGCGGGCGTTCACCGTGGTCAAACGTGTGGAGGAGAGCGCCGAGATTACCTCGTTCTATTTCGCGCCGGCGGACAACGGGGCGATCCTTGCCGCAGCGCCGGGCCAATACATCGGCATGAAACTGGTGCTCGACGGCGAAGAAGTACGCCGCAACTATTCGCTGTCGGCATTGAGCGATGCGGGCCAGTACCGCATCAGCGTCAAGCGCGAGGCCGGCGGGCGGGTCTCCAACTACTTGCATGATCAGCTGCAGGTCGGTGCCACGATTGACCTGTTCCCGCCGTCGGGCGAGTTCACCCTGGCGCCCGGCGAAAAACCGCTGGTGCTGATCAGCGGCGGTGTGGGCATCACACCCACCTTGCCAATGCTCGAAGCTGCGCTGGCCACCCAGCGTCCGGTGCACTTTATCCACTGCGCGCGCAATGGCGGGGTGCATGCATTCCGTGATTGGGTGGATGCGCTGGCGGCCAAACATCCGCAACTCAAGCGCTTCTATTGCTATGCCGAAGATGACGGCGTGAGCCCGGCGGCGGACAAGGTCGGCCTGTTGAGTCAGGAACAACTGGCCGCCTGGTTGCCCGAGCAACGCGACATCGATGCTTACTTCCTGGGGCCTAAAGGCTTCATGGCGGCGGTCAAGCGCCACCTCAAGGCGCTGGGCGTGCCGGAGAAGCAGAGTCGCTATGAATTCTTCGGCCCGGCTGCTGCCCTGGAATAAAATCTAACGGTTCACACTGTCCAATGTGTGCGGGCTTGCTCGCGAATGCGGTTAATCAGTCATTTATAGGCTAACTGACACACCGCTTTCGCGAGCAAGCCCGCTCCCACATTTGGTTCTGCATTCCCCTCGATTAATCCCCCGTTAACCCCCCTCTGTTTAAACCACTCCCTGTGTGTAAACTTGCGGCCATTGGCACAACCAAACAAAGGGAACCGGAGATGAGTGACGAATTGCGATTAGGCAGGGAGCGGCGCTTTCTGGTGTTGCTGGGCATCATCTGCCTGGCGCTGATCGGCGGTGCGCTGTACATGCAGGTGGTGCTGGGCGAGGCGCCGTGCCCGCTGTGCATCCTGCAACGCTACGCCTTGCTGTTGATCGCGGTCTTCGCGTTCATCGGCGCGGGCATGCGCACCAAGGGCGCCCTCACGTTTTTTGAAGGGCTGGTGATACTCAGCGCCCTCGGCGGTGTGGCGGCAGCCGGTCACCATGTGTACACCCAATTTTTCCCGCAGGTCAGCTGCGGCGTCGATGTGCTGCAACCTATCGTCGACGACTTGCCCCTGGCCAAGGTGTTTCCCCTGGGCTTCCAGGTCGATGGCTTCTGCAGCACCCCCTACCCACCCGTGCTGGGCCTGTCACTGGCACAGTGGGCGCTCGTGGCGTTCGTGCTGACCGTGATCCTGGTGCCCCTGGGCATCTATCGAAATCGCCAGCGCAACGCCTGACGCTGATCCGCGCAAACGCCCCGGTCTTTCTTGAAGGAAGGCCGGGGCGTTTTTGCTTGCAGGAATTTTGTGAACAGAACGTGACGCCGGGCAATTTCGGGTGCGCGCAGTGTGCGACATGTTGTCACACGGAAGCTGCCGCAGGCCATTTCCGAGCGCCCGGCCAGGCCCTTGGATTTGCATAAAACGGCCAAGATGTGCTGTCAGTTTATAGTCCTTTCGATCTCGCCAATCTCGCGCCGTGCCAGGAATTTTGTGATGTCCCAATGCCTTGATTTATGGGGGCTCGCTTCGGTTTGGCAGGCCCTTACGCAGGGTAAGGGGGGCGATGTATTGCCCTATAACACGGCGATTTTTGTGGTTTTTGTTGAGAATCGAACGCGATAAGATCGCGAACCTTTGCAATATTGGTGAAGGATTATTGCTGTAATCGATAAAAATTATTTCTTTATCAGACATGGTTTATACATCGCCAGCTAACTACAATCGCCCGCACTGAATGTCCGGTGCCGTTCAATCTTTGAGCACTGGAGCGGTCGAGGGGCAGATGGATGGCTCTGTGCGACCCCAAGGTTCCGGCAGCCTTCCAACTATCCGCACCAAATGGAATTGGTCTGTAATAAGGCCTTTAACCACGAAATCGAATAAGAACTCACCGCAGGTCCGTGAAACGTTCCTTTATGACGTGATGGGCAGGCTCTTATTCAATCGAAGAGAAATGCCAACCCTTGGCAGGGTGAAGTGTTGGCGATCAAAACCCAACTGCATTGCGCAAGCTGCTTTAGAGGTCGTGAGATGAGTAAAAACAGGTACCCCCGATTACTAGGCTTTTTGCCGCTGCTTGGCATGATGTTAATGCTGGGAGGCTGCAAGTGGACCTTGCTCGACCCAAAAGGACAGGTCGGTCTGGATGAACGAAACCTGATCATCACCGCCACCCTGCTGATGCTGCTGGTCGTGGTGCCTGTGATCATCATGACCTTCGCCTTCGCCTGGAAATACCGCGCGTCGAACACCAGCGCCACCTACGCGCCGAAGTGGTCGCACTCCACCAAGATCGAAATCGCGGTGTGGCTGGTCCCGATCCTCATCATCATTGCCCTGGGTTACGTGACCTACAAGTCCACCCACGCACTGGACCCGTACCGTCCGCTGGAATCCGACGTCAAGCCGATCAACATCGAAGTGGTCGCGCTGGACTGGAAGTGGCTGTTCATCTACCCGGACCTGGGTATCGCCACTGTGAACCAGATCCGGTTCCCGGAGCACACCCCGCTGAACTTCAAGATCACCTCCGACGCTGTGATGAACTCGTTCTTCATCCCGGCCCTGGGCGGTCAGATCTACGCGATGGCAGGCATGCAGACCAAGCTGCACCTGATCGCCAACCAGAAAGCTGAAATGGAAGGCATCTCCGCCAACTACAGCGGCGCTGGCTTCACCGGCATGAAATTCAAAGCGATCTCGACGAGCCAGGAAGACTTCAACGCCTGGGTAGCCGAAGTCAAGGCCGCACCTAAACAGCTTGATCAAGCTGAATACGACGCCCTGACCAAACCAAGCCAGAACAACCCAGTCGCCCTGTACTCCGCGTTTGAGCCGAACCTGTTTCAAAAAATCGTCGACAAGTACGAAGGTATGAAGCCAGGCAAGCCGGTCAAGCACGAGAAGAAAGAAGTGGCCGCGGTTGAAGGTTCTGACACGGGCGCGCATTCAACTGCTGGGGCAGAGGAGTAAACGATGTTTGGTAAATTAAGTTGGGATGCGGTCCCGTTCCACGAGCCGATTGTGATGATTACCATCGCCATGATCGCGCTGGGTGGTCTGGCACTGTTTGCGGGTATCACCTACTTCAAGAAGTGGACCTACCTGTGGACCGAGTGGCTGACTTCGGTCGACCACAAGAAAATCGGCGTGATGTACATCATCGTTGCCATGGTCATGCTGCTGCGTGGTTTTGCCGACGCCATCATGATGCGTACCCAGTTGGCCATGGCCACCGAGGGCTCGCCTGGCTACCTGCCACCTGAACACTATGACCAGATCTTCACCGCCCACGGTGTGATCATGATCATTTTCATGGCGATGCCTTTCTTTACCGGCCTGATGAACCTTGCGGTGCCGCTGCAGATCGGCGCCCGTGACGTTGCCTACCCGTTCCTGAACTCCCTGAGCTTCTGGCTGCTGGTGTCCGGTGTGGTGCTGATCAACGTGTCCCTGGGCGTCGGCGAATTCGCCAAGACCGGTTGGGTTGCGTATCCGCCACTGTCGGGCCTGCAATACAGCCCTGGCGTGGGTGTGGACTACTACATCTGGGCGCTGCAGTTATCAGGGCTCGGGACGACGCTGACGGGGGTCAACTTCCTGGCCACCGTGCTGAAAATGCGCGCCCCTGGCATGAAACTGATGGACATGCCGATCTTCACCTGGACCTGCACCTGGGCAAACGTCCTGATCGTGGCTTCGTTCCCGATCCTGGCCGCTACCATGGCGCTGCTGTCGCTTGACCGTTACCTGGATTTCCACATTTTCACCAATGAACTTGGTGGCAATCCAATGATGTACGTGAACCTGTTCTGGGCATGGGGTCACCCTGAGGTGTACATCCTGATCCTGCCAGCGTTCGGTATCTTCTCCGAAGTGATCTCGACCTTTACCGGCAAGCGCCTGTTCGGTCACCACTCGATGGTCTACGCCTCGGGCGCGATCTCGGTACTGGGCTTCATGGTGTGGCTGCACCACTTCTTCACCATGGGTTCGGGGGCCAGCGTCAACGCCTTCTTCGGCCTGGCGACGATGCTGATTTCCATCCCGACGGGGGTGAAGCTGTTCAACTGGCTGTTCACCATCTACCACGGTCGTCTGCGCATGACCAGCCAGGTCCTGTGGACCCTGGGCTTCATGGTGACGTTCGCCATCGGCGGCATGACCGGCGTACTGCTGGCCATCCCGGGTGCTGACTTCGTACTGCACAACAGCCTGTTCGTGATCGCTCACTTCCACAACGTGATCATCGGTGGCGCGGTATTCGGTTACATCGCTGGTTTCAGCTTCTACTTCCCGAAAGCGTTCGGCTTCAAGCTGCACGAAGGTTGGGGCAAGGCTGCATTCTGGTTCTGGATCTCGGGCTTCTTCGTCGCGTTCATGCCGCTCTATGCACTGGGCTTCATGGGCATGACCCGTCGTCTGAACGCTACCACCAACCCTGAGTGGGTGCCGTACCTGTACGTCGCCATGTTCGGTGCGGTGATGATCGCTGTGGGCATCGCCTGCCAGTTGATCCAGCTGTATGTCAGCGTGCGTGATCGCAAGCAGAACATGTGCGAATCGGGCGATCCATGGAATGGCCACACCCTGGAATGGTCGACCTCCTCGCCACCGCCGTTCTACAACTTCGCCGTGATCCCGACTGCGAACACTATCGATGCGTTCACCGAAGCCAAGGAAGACGGTACTGCGTACCAGCAGCCCAAGCACTACGAACCGATCCACATGCCAAGCAACACCGCCACTGGCGTGGTGATGGGTGCGCTGTTGACCGTGTTCGGTTTCGCGATGATCTGGCACATCTGGTGGCTGGCAATCGTGAGCCTGGTGGGCACCATCGGCTACTTCATTGTCCACGCAGCACGTGATGATCAAGGCTACATGGTGCCGGTCGAAACGATCGAGCGCATCGAAGCCGAGCAGCACGCTCGCCTGGTCGCCGAGAAGAAAATCCCGGCCAACCGTGTAGAAACCTCGTTGGAACAGGCTTAAACCATGTCGAACTTAGTGACCAATGCTGGACACGCCCATGTCGATGACCATGGGCACGATGACCATCACCACGACTCGGGGCCAATGACCGTCTTCGGTTTCTGGCTCTACCTGATGACCGACTGCATCCTGTTTGCGTCGATCTTCGCGGTGTACGCGGTACTGGTAAACAACGTAGCGGGTGGCCCGTCGGGCCACGACATCTTCGAACTGCCTTACGTGCTCGGCGAAACCGCCTTGCTGTTGTTCAGTTCGATCACCTACGGCTTCGCCATGTTGGCCTTCTACAAGGGCAACAAGAAAGGCGTACTGAGCTGGTTGGCACTGACCTTCCTGTTCGGCCTGGGCTTCATCGGCATGGAGATCAACGAGTTCCACCTGCTGATCTCCGAAGGCTACGGCCCGCACCGCAGCGGTTTCCTGTCGGCGTTCTTCACGCTGGTGGGCACCCACGGTCTGCACGTATCCGCCGGCCTGCTGTGGATGGCGGTGATGATGTATCAGGTCAATAAGCACGGCCTGACCAACACCAACAAGACCCGCCTGAGCTGCCTGAGCCTGTTCTGGCACTTCCTGGACGTGGTCTGGATCTGCGTATTCACCGTCGTTTACTTGATGGGGACTCTGTAATGGCTAATGCACACTCCCATGACAGCCACGATTCGAGCCACGGCAGCGTAAAGTCTTACGCCATCGGCTTCATCCTGTCGGTCATCCTGACCCTGATCCCGTTCGGCCTGGTGATGTACCCAACCCTGCCGAAGTCGATCACCTTGATGATCGTCCTGGCGTTCGCGGTGATTCAGGTCCTGGTTCACCTGGTGTACTTCCTGCACCTGGATCGTTCCAAAGAGCAGCGCGAGAACGTGATTGCGTTCGTGTTCGCAGGCCTGGTGATCGTTCTGCTGGTTGGTCTGTCGCTGTGGATCATGTTCAGCATCCACACCTACATGATGGCGAAGTGAGGTAAAACCCGATGTCGCTTAAGCACTTTATCCAAATCACCAAACCGGGGATCATTTTCGGTAACGTGCTTTCTGTGGCGGGCGGTTTCTTCCTGGCCTCCAAGGGGCATGTCGATCTGGCCATCTTTCTGGCTGCAATGATCGGCACGTCCCTGGTGGTAGCTTCCGGATGCGTGTTCAACAACTGCATCGACCGTGACATCGACATCAAGATGGAGCGCACCAAGAATCGCGTGCTGGTCCAGGGGCTTATCTCCCTGAAGCTGGCACTGATCTTCGCGACCGTCCTGGGTGTTGCCGGTGTAGTGCTGTTGTACAAGGTGGCCAACCCGCTGGCGGCGCTGTTTGCCGTGATCGGCTTTGTCATCTACGTCGGCCTCTACAGCCTCTACCTCAAGCGCAAGTCGGTGCACGGCACGCTGGTGGGCAGTCTGTCGGGGGCGATGCCGCCGGTGATTGGTTATGTGGCTGTAACCAATAGCTTCGACATGGCCGCGCTGGTGCTGCTGGTGATGTTCAGCCTGTGGCAGATGCCGCATTCCTACGCCATCGCGATTTTCCGCTTCAATGACTACCTGGCTGCTTCTATTCCGGTCTTGCCGGTAAAGCGTGGCATCCAGGTGGCCAAGAAACATATCCTGCTCTACATCCTGGCCTTCCTCGTGGCGACCTTGATGTTGACCTTCAGTGGCTACGCCGGCATGAGCTACCTCGCCGTCGCCGCGGCCATGGGCATGTACTGGTTGTACATGGCCTGGACCGGCTACAAGGCGGTGGATGACACCGTCTGGGCGCGCAAGTTGTTCGTGTTCTCGATCTTCACCATCACCGCGCTCAGCGTGATGATGTCCCTGGATTTCCAAGTGCCGAAAGAGCTGTTGCTGACCTCCGCTCACTGACCGCCGCTCACTGAAGAGTCCCGAGTGAAAAAGCCCCGCCTTCGAGAGAAGCGCGGGGCTTTTTCTTGGGCGCAGGTTTAAATTCGCAGATGCTTTTCTCGTCATACCTCCCTGTACGAGCTGTGCGAATCCATTACCTGCCTACAACAAGGAGTTGTCACATGGTCAGCGTTAGTCGTCGGACCCTTCTCGCCGTGGGCGCTGCCCTGCCATTGCTGGGACGCCTGGATTGGGCGGTTGCGGCACCGCCGCCGGCCAAGTCCGACAAGGTGCGGCTCAACTACAACGAGAGCCCCTACGGCCCCTCCAGCGCCGCGCGCGAGGCGATGCAGCAGGGCATCGCCACCTGCGCACGTTATCCTTACGGCCACATGTATGCGTTGGCCGGGTTGTTTGCCCAGCAGCAGGGCATTGCCGAAGAGCAGGTGGCTGTGTTTGCAGGCTCCATGGCCGCCTTGCGCTATGCAGTGCTGGCTTTTACCAGCGAGACCCGCGGCCTGGTGATGGCCACGCCGTCCTACGAAGTGCCGCGCCAGGCGGCACAATCGAACAAGGCGCCACTGAAGGAAGTCAGCCTGAACGCCGACCACGCCCACGACATCCCGGCCATGCTCGCCGCCGATCCCCAGGCCGGCATGCTGTACCTGTGCAACCCCAACAACCCCACCGGCACCGTCACGCCCGTCGACGCTATCCGTCAGGCACTGGCGGACAAACCCAAGGGCAGTGTGCTGGTGGTGGACGAGGCTTATATCGACTTCGCCGACGTGCCCAGCGTTGTCAGTTGGGTCAAGGACCACGACGACCTGCTGGTGCTGCGCACCTTTTCGAAAATCTACGGCATGGCCGGCGCCCGCCTGGGCCTGGCGATCGGCCACCCGGCGCTGCTGGAGCGGCTCGCGGTGTTTGGCGGTGACAACGTACCGGCGGGCGCAAGTCTGCTCGGCGGCCTTGCCAGCCTGGAAGATGTGAAGCTGTTGCCACAGCGCAAGGCGCTCAATAACCAACTGCGCGATGAGACCGTGACGTGGTTGAAAGGTCGTGGTTTTACCTGCACAGCGTCCCAGGCCAATTGCTTCATGATCGACGTGCAACAACCGGCCGAACAGGTAATCGAGCGCCTCGCGGCGAACGGCGTGCTGATTGGAAGGGTATGGAAAGACTGGCCGCGGTGGGTGCGGGTGACGGTGGGGAGCAAACGGGAGATGGCGCGGTTTTGCGAGGTGTTTGCGGCGCAGGTCAAGAGCGTTGTTTAAGCCAACACAAAAACTAATGTGGGAGCAGGCAAGCCAGCTCCCACATATGCCCAGCAGTGCTGATTATTGCTGCGCGATGCTATACCCCTCAAACGCCGTCTGCTGTTGCAACGCCGTGATCACGCTCTTGCGGCTCAGCGGCTGTTCGGTGCCGGCGTTATCCACAAAGCTTTCAACCTCCAGCTGCGCTTCATCCCCTTCACCCACGAAGCTGAAACCCAGGAACTCGAACGCCTCGCGGTCAACGTTCAGCTTTGAGCGCGGCGTGCGCAGCGGCAGGGTGACGCTGATGCCGTCCTTACTGATCACAAACACTTCGGCTTCTTTCTTGGGCCGTGACGCCTTGCTCTTGCCGGCGCTCGGGTTGCTGATGGCCTGGTGGCTCTGGTTCAGCACTTTCAATGCCAGGCCGTAGACCAATTCCTGGAACTCGGGGTCGTCCTTGAAGCTGGACAGGATGCGGCTGATGGAGAACTGGCTGCTGAGGTTTTCCAAGGCGGCGTTGTCGGCTGCCTCGGCGTCTTTGAGTTGCTTGAGCTGGCCCATCAGGTCGTAGGCGGTGTCGTCGTCGAAGGCATCGTGGGCCTGGCGGATCGCCACGCGCAGCTCACGGATCTGGTCGCTTTCCTTGGAGGTGTGGAATGCGTCCAGCACCATCTCGCTGATGATCTTGGCGGCAGGCACGTGCTGTGAAAGATTGATGGCGTTTTCGTATTCGGCTTTGGCGCGCAAGGCGACTACGGATTCTTCAAGGGTGTAGGAATCGGACATTGAAATTTCACTACTTCAGTAAACGAGGACAAAAAAGCGTCGGGCATTTTCAGGGGGGAGGGGGATCAGGTCAAGGCAGAGTAACTTGTAGTGAGCGGGCTTGTCCCGCGCTGGGCTGCGAAGCCGCCCCAAACCAGCCGACCTGGTTTTCTCTGGAGTTCGGCGTTGTCTTTATTGGGGCGGCTTCGCCACCCAGCGCGGGGCAAGCCCGCTCACTACAGGGAGATTTATCAGGCGCAGGCACTGGCGATTAAACCAACTGCTTCAGACACGTCTCAAGCATATCCAGCCCTTCCTCCAATACCGCAGGCTCTATTGTCAGGGGGGCCAGCAAACGGATGATGTGCCGCGATTTGCCGCTGGGCATCAGCAGCAAGCCGGCGTCCCGCGCCAGGCCGAGCAATTGGGCCAGCGCATTTGGCGCGGGGGTACCGTCAGGGTTGGCCAGCTCAATGCCGCGCATGGCACCGACGCCGGTCAGGCGCCCGAGGTAGGGCGTGAGGCCTTGGGCCCGCCAGGTTTCATAACGGCTGACGATGGCTTCTTCCTGGTGTACGCCCCAGGCTTTCAGATGTCCGTCGGTCATTGCATCCAGCGTGGCCAATGCCGCCGCACAGGCGATGGGGTTGCCGGAATAGGTGCCACCCAGCCCGCCTTTGGGCAGGTTGTCCATCAGCGCCTTGCGCCCAACGACTGCGCCCAGCGGCATACCGCCGGCGATGCTTTTACCCAGCAGGATCAAGTCCGGCTCGATCCTCAGGCGCGAGAAGGCAAAGCGCTGGCCGGTACGGCCGAAGCCCGACTGGATCTCATCGGCAATCAACAGGATATTGTTCTCATCACAAAAGCGCCGCAGGGCCTGGGCGAATTCGCGATCCAATGCCAGGAACCCTGCTTCGCCCTGCACCGGCTCAATGATGAAACACGCCACATCGTTGACGTCGATTTCCACGCTGAACAGACGGTCCATGGCTTTCAGCGCCTCAGCGCAGCTCACGTCGTTATCAGCGCTGGGGTAGGGCAGGTGATACACAGGGCCGGGTAGTACGCCGACCTTTTGCTTGTAGGGCGCAACTTTGCCGTTGAGGTTGAGGGTGGCCAGGGTGCGCCCATGAAAGGCACCGTCAAACGCAATCACCGCCGTGCGACCGGTGGCGCCGCGGACGATTTTCAGCGCATTTTCCGCAGCCTCTGCGCCGCAGTTGGTCAGCATGCCGCTGACTGGGTAGTCCACCGGGACGAACGCGGTCAGACGGTCCATCAGCTCGATGTAGGGCGCATGTGGGGCAGCGTTGAACGCGTAGTGCGTCAGCCGAGTGGCCTGTTCACGAATCGCCTCCACCACGCCGGGGTGGCAATGGCCGAGGTTGAGCACACCGATGCCGCCTACAAAGTCGATATAGCGTTTGCCCGAGGTGTCCCAGACCTCGGCATTTTTACCGTGGCTAAGGCTGATGGGGTGAACGATGGAAATCGACTGGCTGATGGTTTCGCGGCTCATGAATCGGCGACTCGGCAGTGGCGGGCGTGTTTTTATCTAAGCCGGGCGCCCGTCCCTGCCGCAAACGAAATAAAGTCGCCGGGTCATTCCAAATCGGAAGGAGTTCTTGCCTAAGGGTCGTTTGCGGCTCAAATGAACGCGCCGCCGGTTCGATAACAGCGCAAGGCGTTATTCCGACACGCCATCCTTCCCCGCCGCCTTGGCTCGATACAACGCCTGATCGGCACGGGCCATCAGGTCTGCGGGGGATTCATCCATTCGGCGTTCAGCCACGCCCAGGCTCACGGTAATCTTGATACCGCCCGTGTGCGGGCGGTTGCTTAATGCCTGGCGGATACTCTGCGCCAGTGCCTTTGCGGCCTTCAAGGAAGTCTTGGGCAGGACCAGCATGAATTCATCGCCACCCCATCTGGCCAGGAGGTCACCCGGGCGAACGCAGCTTTCCAGGCATTCTGCCAACTGCACCAGCGTCTGGTCACCCACTCCATGGCCGTGCTGGTCATTGATCGGCTTGAAGTCATCGACATCTATCGCAATCAGAGCCAGCGGCAGGCGAAAGCGCTGCGCGCGGGCGCTCTCTTCCAGCAGTACTTTTTCCAGGCGGTAGCGGTTGGCAACCAAGGTCAAGGCATCTCGTTCGGCCAGGGAGCGGTTTTCATCAAGCTGCAATTGCAACTGCCGATTGACCCGCGACAGCTCACGTGTGCGTTCGGCTACCAGGGCCTCGAGGGATTGGTTGCGTCGCTCCAACTGTTCGACGGAGCATTTTCTGCTATGAATATCGCGATGGGCGCCCACCATGCGTGCCACCGAGCCGTCAGCATTGCGCGCAATCACGTAGCCCCGGTCTTCGATCCACAGGTAGCTGCCATCTTTCTTGCGGCAGCGGTACTCGGCCTGGTAATAGGGGGCGCGACGGTGGATGTAGTCGTCGAACCGCTTCATCACCTGGGGATAATCCTGCGGGTGGATCACGCTCTCCCAAGTGAATACGCTGTTTTCCAGCGTATGGCGGTGATAGCCCAGCATTTCGTACCAGCCTGGGTTGCGGTAGACGAACCCAGTATTGGCGTTCCAATCCCAGACCCCGTCACTGACCAGTTCGAGAACGGTGTGCAGCATGTCCGCGTTGAAGTGAGAGAAATCCTGCTTCAGCGGATTTGTGTCGGAGGTATCGTCCATCTGCGCATTCCTTGCGTGGGCAGGCATTCATGGCCTGCCCCTGTTGTCGCCGATACTCCGTGGCTGGGGCTACTGTACATCGGGGCTTGGGCGCTTTGAATAGGGCAGACGTACGGTTAAAAAAGATGGCTATTGGCTACCGTTTCGGCGCCACCATCCTCGTGCGCACCCTCCCATCCGCGTTGTGCTGGTAAATCGCCTCAGGCTGGCCCTGCTCGTTGAAAAACACTTGGCCAATCCCCGCCGAATTCCATAAGCGTTCGCCGGCCTCGGCGTGCTCCGGAATATGCGGCACCACCTGCATGGTGCGCCGGCGGGTGAACCAGTTCAGGGGGGAGCGCGGTGAGTAGAGCCAGCGATTGAGGCGGTCGAACCATTCCAGCAGGCGCGGCGGGAATTGGTTCTTGATGCCGCTGCTGGTGATCTGCCAAATGCGCGGGCCCGCGTTGCGATGGCGAATCAGCACTTCGTAGACAAACGAATAGTGCACATCACCCGAGAGGATCACGTAGTTACCCGGCGTGCGCGAGTGACGGAAGATATTGAGGATCACCTGGGCGCCGCCGCGATGGGCCATCCAGTTTTCTGCGTCCACCAACAACGGATGGCCGCACCAGCTGAAGACTTTCTGCACGGTCTCGATCAGTTTGACGCCAAAGATCGGGGCGGGCGAGACGATGATCGCCGACGGATGGTCCAGCAGTTCCTGTTGCAGTTCGCTCAAGGCCTCCCAGTCCAATAGGCCGGACGGTTGCTTGAGAGTGAACTCGCTGCGCCAACGGCGGGTGCGGGTGTCGAGCACCACCAGGGCGGGTGTAGTGGGCAGTACGTAATGCCAACGCTGGAATTTCAGCAGCGCTTCGAGCAGTTCATCCTGCGCGGCGGCGTCCAGGTGGTTGGCCTGGGGCTTGGCAGTGAGCGCCTGGGTTTGGCCGATCAGCTCGCCAAACACATCCGGTTGGTTGCCCCAGCCCTGGCATAGCAGGTAGGCAAGCAAGGCATTGCCGATGATGCGCTTGGAGAATGGATGGCCGTAGGCGGTCTCTTCCCATTGGGCGCTCAGGTTCCAGTCGTCGGTAATGTCGTGATCGTCAAAGATCATCAGCGTCGACAAGTGAGCGAAGACCCGCGCGACACCGGGCAGGCCGTCGCGGAATCGGTCGATCTGCACCTGTTCGCGTGCGTAGCGTTGCTGTCGTTGTGCGCTCAGTTGCGCAGGCACGGGCGAGATCAGTGTCCAAGGCGTCGGCGACCATACCAGCAGATACATTGCGATGACCTCAGCGAAGGTCACCAGGTGATTATCGGCGGTGCTGCTGGTGAAGATCGGCTTTTTTACCCCACCAAAGAAGCGTTCGCGCAGGGTTTCGTTGCTGTCCAGCGCCGGCAGCAAGTCGGCGCGATGGTAATAGCTGGCGCTGTGGCCGTAGAGGCTGGCGCTGTCATCGACTACGGCACCCTGCAGGTACTCATCGAACAGGCCCAGGCGCGCGATCAACGCGTGTATCGCGCGTAGCATCGGCCCGGCCACGTCGTCGGCGTAGACCTGATCGCCGCTCATCATCAGCAAGGCTGGGCGGTCGGCCGGGGTCCTGGCATCGGCCAGCAGGCGGTCGACACACAGCAAGCCCTCGTCGGCACTGTGATGGGGTTTGCGACATGAACCATGCACCAACTGGTGGATACGGCTGTGCAATACGAAACTGGGGTATTGGGTGTTGGTATACAGCAGGTGCGGTGCCCACTCGGCAATGCCGGCGTCGTCAACCAGCAGGTCGTAGCTGATCACCACGTCACGCGGCAGCGCGTCGTCCAGTGGCACATCGATCAAGTGGATAAACGCCTGCCGACCGACGGGGACAACCTGGCAGCTGTCCAGGTTGATTTCCAGTGTCTGCGTGGGCAGATGCAATTTCAGCTTCAATTCCAGTGCACGGCTGCCCACCAGCCACAACACCAGGCGCCGAGATTCGAGACGCCTCAGCAGTGGGCCGGCCAGTACGTCGGGCAGTGTGTCGGTGTGCAACATGCAGGCGAGGATTCCAGGCTGGATTGAACCGGCAAGATTAACGCAGGGAATGTCATGGTTTTGTTAAGAATGAAGATACGAAGGGCCGTGCACTGCCCTTCATATGAGGTGATTAAAGCAGGTTGCCTCCACCCAGACGTGTCAACTGGCCTGTGGGCTTGCGTCGGTTGTTGTTGGTGTTGGTGTTCCCGGTGCTGTTAGGGTCAGCAACGCTCATTTGCGTATCGTCAATGCTGCGCTTCCTGCGCTGGGGCTCCGCAGCATCCTGCTGCAGGGGTTGGTAATGAAAGCTGCCCAGTGAGTGGTTGATAGCGCTAAGCATGGATATTTCCTTCTATAAGTAGAGGATCACTTCACCTTCAGGAGCGAAGTGAACCCAAACTTATAGGCTCCGAAGCCTGTCGGCGATAAACGCCATGCTGCAAGATGTGACTCCCGTTGGGCGCGTTTTAAAAATCATCCGAGGCTTTGTTCACACAACCCTGGAGTGCCGCGGATGTGGCGCCTTCCTGGCCTTCGCGCACAAAAGCAGCCCGGTTTTGCGCCACCACGTTACGCAATGCGCTGTAGTAATCCGGCAGTTTTTGCAGGCTGTCGGTAAGCGGCAACAGTGACGCCCGTGTATCCACCGTACCGCCGACCAGGCTGATGGTGCCCAGGGTTTGCACCGTATCGCTGTCCCCCAGTGGCGACACCAGGAAGCTCAAGACCTTGCCCGCCGCATCCCGGCTGTTGCTGGTGCCCAGCAAGGGCAATTCGACAATGGGGCCGTTGCCCATGCCCCACACACCGAATGTCTGGCCGAAGTCGGCGGTATGGCGCGGGATGCCCAGACGGTCCGACACATCGAACAGCCCCACCACGCCCACTGTCGTGTTCACGGCGAAGCGCCCCAGGGTATTGACCGAACGCCGCGGGTTGCCTTGCAACAGGTCGTTGATAAACACCTCCGGCTCGCTGAAGTTGCTCGCGAAGTTATGCACACCCTGCTGGAAGAAATCCGGCAGGTAGCGGTAACCACGCGCCACAGGCGCGAGGGCGTAATCATCCACCGCACGGTTGAACGCAAACACCCCGCGGTTGACCGGTTCGGCCGGGTCATACACCGGGTGGTCCACCTGCGCGCAGCGGGTGGTGGGTGTTACCGGGGCCGGGCTGGCACAGCCGGTCAGGTAAGACATCGTCAGTAACAGCACGGCCTGGCGGGCCAGATGCCGGGGGGAGGTCAATGAGTGCATGGGCGCAGTCTCCGCAAAAAGGAGGCCGATGCTGGCATGGGCGCCTTGCGCAAAGATGTCCGGTTTATTGCGCTGTTGACGCTTTATTGCACGGTTGAAATATATGACGGGCCGCGTCGAATAGTTTTAGATGGCGCCTTGTCCCAGCCCAGTGAAGCCTGCCGGTGAGCCACCTGTTAATCGTCGACGATGACCTTGAAGTCCTCGCCCTGCTGAAGAAATTTTTCCTGCAACACGGCTATTCGGTGCAGACCGTCTCCAGTGGCACCGAGTTGTGGTCGGCCATGGAGCAGCAGCCCGCCGACTTGATCATCCTCGACCTGATGCTTCCCGGCGACAACGGCCTGCTGCTGTGCCAGCGCTTGCGCCAGCAATACGCCACGCCGGTGATCATGCTCACTGCCATGGGCGAACTCAGCGACCGCGTGGTCGGCCTGGAAATGGGCGCCGATGATTACCTGAGCAAACCCTTCGACGCCCGCGAACTGCTCGCCAGGGTGCGTGCGGTATTGCGCCGGGCGGGTGAGAATCGTCCGCCGATGGGCGAGGTCGCGCGCCCGCTGATCCGCTTTGCCGGCTGGCAACTGGACCTCACCCGCCGCGAGTTGCGCTCGCCCGACCAGGTGATGATCCCGCTGTCGTCCGGCGAGTTCGACCTGCTGCTGGTGTTCGTCGAGCATCCCCAACGCGTGCTCACCCGCGAACAGTTGCTGAACCTGGCGCGCGGCCATAGCCATGATGCCTTCGACCGCAGCATCGACGTGCAAGTGAGCCGCCTGCGCCGCAAGCTGGAATTCGATACCAAGCGCCCAGCGATGATCCGCACCGTGCGCAACGGCGGCTACCAGTTCACCGCCAGCGTGACCCGCTCATGAGCCGCAGACCGCACGACACGGTGGCGCGCTGGATCGCCCTCACTGTGCTGGTAGCGATGATCACCGCGCTGGCGTTCAACGCCTTGTTCGTGCAATTGGCCGGGGTATGGGCCAGGCCGCCGTTGTCTGAAACCGGCCTGCTGGAAAAAGTCGCTATGGTGGTGCGTGTGGTCGAGGCGTCCGAACCGTCACAACGACCGCATCTTGTCCAAGTGATGGGGGACAGGTCTTTCAGCGTGACCTGGGCAGCGCAGCGAACGGCGTTTGATCTACCGGTGCTCACCGACCCGGACTTCAACACGGGTGAACAGGTGTTCAAGCACCTGCTTGAAGGCCCGATGCGCCCCATGGAAGTCTATGGGCCAGCCGACTGGCCCGACGGCAACGGCCAGTACGTGCTGTTGATGCAACTGGCCGATCGCTCCTGGCTGATGTTCAGCACCGGCGCTCGCAGCTGGGGAATGGACGATGGACCGCGCAGCCTGATCGTGGTGCTGCTGGTGCTGATCTCCACGGCACTGGTTACCCTGGTAGCGACCCGTCGCCTGGCCCACCCGCTGCAACACTTTGCCCAAGGTGCGCGGCGCTTTGGCAGCGACTTTCGCGCGCCACCCATCGAGCCGGTGGGACCTCACGAAATCCGCCAGGCCATTCTTGCGTTCAACAGCATGCAGGCGCAGTTGCGGCACTTCATTCAGGACCGCACCCAAATGCTCGCCGCTATCTCCCACGACTTGCGCGCGCCGCTGACCCGCCTGCGCCTGCGCGGCGAATTCATCGAAGACACCGACCAGCAGCAGCGACTGTTTCGCGACGTTGATGAAATGCAGGCCATGATCAACACCGCCCTGGAGTTTTTCCGCGACGACGCGCGCCTGGAACAGGCTACGCAACTGGACCTGGCGGAATTGCTGCAAACCCTGATCGACGATTATCGTGACCAGGCCATCGACCTCACCTTCAACGGCCCGCCTCGCCTGGTGTACTTCGGCCGGCCACTGGGCCTCAAGCGGGTGATGACCAACCTGATGGACAATGCCATCCACTACGGCACGGCACCGGAGATCGAGTTGCAGCACAAGCAGGGTGAGGTGGTGATCAGGGTGCTGGATCGCGGCCCGGGCATATCGAAGGAGCACCTTGAGGACGTGTTCCTGCCGTTCTATCGCCTGGAGGGCTCACGCAACAAAAGCACTGGCGGCGTCGGGCTTGGGCTCTCCACCGCACGAGCGATTGTGCTGGAACATGGCGGCACCCTGACCCTGGCCGAGCGCCAGGGCGGCGGGTTGGAAGCGGTGGTGATATTGCCGGTATAAGTTTTACCGGCAACCGCATCAGGTATGCGAGTCTTCAACCACCCTGGGCACCGTAAACCGGAACTCACTGCCTCGGCCCACTTCACTCTCGGCAACGATCTTGCCTCCATGGGCATGGATGATGCCTTGGGTGATGTACAGCCCCAGGCCGTTACCGGTGGGGTTGTTTTCGGTCTGGGTCCAGTAACGATCAAACACATGAGGCAGTTGTTCCGGCGCAATGCCTTCGCCGGTATCACGCACCGAGAACACGATTTCCTCGCCATTGTTCATGGCGCTGATGCCGATATTGCCCTGGCGCGGGGTGAACTTGATGGCATTGCCGATCAGGTTCGACAGCACCTGGAACAGGCGCTCCGGGTCGGCGTTGATCTGCAGGCCCGGCTCGGCGTTGAACGACAGGTCAATGCCTTTCTCCGACGCCAGCGGTGCGAGCAAGGAGTAGGCCTCTTCGAACATTTGGCTGACATCCAGCGCCACTGGCTTGACCACGTACCGTCCGGCATCGATTTTCGACGTGTCGAGCAGGTCTTCCAGCAGCACATTCATGCGCCCGGCCGCCTGCTGCATGGTGTCGATGGCCGAGGAAATCCGCCGTGACGTATGCGGGCCATCGGAGCTGAAGGCCTTTTGCAGCATGCCGCAGAGCATGGAGATCACGGTCATCGGGTTGCGCAGGTCATGGGACACCACCGCCACCAGCTCTTCACGGGCGCGCACGGCTTGTTGTTCGCGCAGCACCTGGCGGGCCAGGTCGTTTTCCAGGGCCGAGCGGCGCAAGTCGTTGGCGGCGAACAGGTCGCCGTGGCTCCACTTGGTGGAGATGCCGGCCATTTCGACCTTCCAGATTTCAAACGAGGTACGTGGGCGAAGGCGCAGACCGGCGTCGGAGTTTTCCAGATCCAGCGGCTTTTTCGGATCGCCGCTCCACTGGATGTTCTCCTTCACTTCCGGGCGGAACCACAGCACACCGTTGTCCACCGGCTTAGGCAGACTCATGGCCAGCACGCCGCTCGCCACCTGCTGGAACGCGGCGGCCGGTGGGTACACCGATACCAGGTTATGGCTGGAGAACACCGGCTCGGCGCTCTGTTGCAGCCACTTGTGCAACGCGCGGATCTGCCCCGGCTCCGGACAGTTGCCGTAACGGTGCAATTGTTTGTCTTCGATGATCGCCACGCCGCCGGACAGGGTCAGGTCCATCAGCCATTGCGGTTGTTGAGCCAGGCCATCGAACACACCGACTTCCGATGCCTTCATGGCTTGATCCAACCGTGCAAGGGCGTCGAGTTTTTCATCACGCTGGCGGCTGAGGTCCAGCGCTTCCATGGCGCTGATCTGCAACGACAACACTTGGCCGATGGTCTGGCAGGCGATTCGCAGGTCATTGGGCACCAGCAGGGGTTCTCGGTTACCGCAGCTGATCAGGCCCCAGAGTTTATCGCCGCTCATCAATGAGATGCTCATGGACGACAGCACGCCCATGTTCTGCATGTACTGGCAGTGAATCGGCGACACACTGCGCAGGGTAGAGAAGCTCAGGTCCAGCGGCTGACCGGTGTCGGGGCGCAACGTGGGCAGCAGTGGCACCGGTTCGTAGGCCGCGTTCGGGATAATGCGCAGCCAGTTGGTGCGATACAGCTCGCGAGCCTGCTCCGGGATGTCGGACGCGGGGAAGAACAGGCCGTTGAAAAGCTCCATCGACGGTGCCGACGCTTCGGCGATCACTTGGCCATGGCCTTCGTCTTCGAAACGGTAGATCAGCACGCGGTCGTAGCCGGTCATGGCCTGGATTTCATTCACGCTGATTTCGTACAGCGCCTGCAGGGTTTTCGCCGCCTGCAAACGTTGCAGCATCTTGCCCAGGTTACTGGTGCGACCGTTCACCGCGCGTGGGCGGAAATCCTTGAGCCGCGGCTCGAACTCCAGCACCAGCACATTCTGGTGGCGGTGCAGCAAGCCTTCGAAGTCCGCGCCGTTCAGGGTGACGTGCAACGGGGGCATGTCGACGAAGGTATTGGTTTGGGCCATGACCCTGACGGCCTGGGCGTGTTCGGCGCCGATCAAGCTGTGCAGCGGCTGGCCCAGCAACGCTTCGGGCGCATGGCCGAACAAGGTGCCGACGTTGGCGCTGACCTGGATGATCTCCAGGCCGGGCTCCGACAGGGTCAGCAGCGCACCGTGGGGCTGGATCGCCCCGGGGAAGCGGATGGGCTCGTTGGCACAGTTGGCAAGCAGCTCTTCAAAGTCTTCGGGTTTCATAGCAGTACCTCCTGGCTGTCGAGCCATTGCTCAAAGCAGCTGAATGTCGAGCGGGCGGCGTCCACGGCGTGTTGTTGCGCGCGCGCGTCCAGCGGCTGGTCGCCCAGGTAATCAAGAAAATCCTTCCAGCGCCGCCCGGTCTCTACCCCATAGACATTGAGAAACGCGCCTCCGTTGTCGGCATTCACATCCAGGCGCTGAGCCATTTCCCGGCGAAGCACTTGGCCGCCCAGGGTCGCGCCTTCAAGTACATACAGGGCACCGAGGCAGGCGGCGTGGGTATCGAACATTGGGAGTTGCGTGCAACGGGGCAGGGTGTCGATGGCGTGATCATCCAGGCCCAGGGCGTAGAGGTCAGTCAGCAGCGTCGGTGTTTTCACGCGCATTGCTGTATCGAACCCTTCGGGAATCAAGGCGCTGTCATACAGTGCCGCTTCCATGGGCTGATAAAAACCGTAGTACGCCTGGAGCAAGCGCCGATACCACTGCGCATCAAGGCGCTCGGAGAAGAACGGCAGGCGCTTTTCCAGTGCTGTATGCAGCAAGGCCGTGCCTGTGCGCAGCGCTTCCAGCAGGGAGGGCGCATCGACGTCATGGGCCTGAGAATGCATTCAGTAAGCTCGAACTGTGGGCCTCTCGGCCATGAATGACGCGCGAATTGGGCGGCAATTCTACAGTCGGCAACTAAACGCGAAAAGCGAAAAGGCTGACTAGCGGATCAGAAATGTCGCTCCTTGCGTCACCAGTGGACCCGCGGACTTAGGAGGAAGTTCGCTTGAAGCGATATCGCAACGCCATCAATGCATGGCCAAACCCTGCTGGTTCAGCGCCGTCTGCACACAGTCAATCAGGTGCTGGGTACTCCACGGCTTGGGCAGGAACCGTACCGAGCCGCCCAACTGCGCCGCCAGGTGGGTGTTGCCGGACGTCAACACCACTTGCACCGTCGGCCAGCGGTGCGCCACGACCTTACTCAGGTCATAACCATTGAGCAAACCCGGCATTTGAATATCACTGACAATCAGATCCACCGGGTCATCGCCCCGTTCCAGGTAGATCATTCCTTCATCTGCCGAAGGAAATGACGTCACCTGTGCACCGAAATCTTCCAATACATCGACCATCAACGCCCGAATGATCTCGTCGTCTTCCAATACTAAAATCGATGGCTGAGCCATGATCCTTACTCCACCATCAGGGTTCAGTCAGTTGAGTGGGGCGAGGCGACATAGGTTCGATTGGGATAGCGCTTAAACGATGGGTGGTGCTTCAAGGGGTCTAGGTTGCGTACTTGCCGGCAGGTGCGGCACGATGTCTGCGTTTGCAACTCACGCAAAAAAGGCCCTCGGCAACCGCGGTTGCGCTCCTGACAAACAGGCATAATTGCCCGCAACAGCCGATGTGGAGTCCCCCATGAAGTACGCCTTGTTCACCCTCGCCCTGATCTTCAATACCCAGGCGGCCTTTGCCGCCGGCGATGCCGAGGCGGGCGCCAAACTCTTCGCCAAGACCTGCGGTGGCTGCCACAGTGTCGGCGAAGACGCACGTGGAGGCTTCGGGCCGCAGCTCAACGGCATCATCGGCCGCCCGGCCGGGACTACCACGGATTACCAGTATTCCGACGCGATGAAAAACTCCGGCGTGGTCTGGACCCGCGACAAACTGGCCGCGTACATCGAAGCGCCGAAGAAAGTGGTGAGCGGCACGCGGATGATCTTCTGGGGCATCAGTGATCAGGAGAAGATTGAGAATATCCTGGCGTATCTTGAGACGTTTCAGCCGAAATAACCCTGTTTAATCGCAGGTCAAGGCATCAGTCCATCACACCGATAAGGACATTCCCTGTGAAGCGAATCGCGCTGCTATCCCTCATCACCCTGGCGCTGTGCGCGTGTCAATCCAACCAACGTGACTCATCGCCCAGCCTGTTCAAGGACGGCATACAGTTGCGTCAGAAAACCGTGGCCGTGGATGCCGAACATGCCAAAGTCATCATGAAGGCCTACGGCGGCACCAACCCCGTCGAATTCGCCATCCTGCGCGAGGGCGACCCCGACCAGCGCATGGAAACCCTCGGCACCGTGGTGGACACCGGTGAAGGCCGCATTTTCAACTGGATCGCCAAGCTGAACCAGACAGTTGCCAGCGCGACCTTGAAGCGTTTTCCGCAGTTGGAGATCCAGGCGGATCCGGGCAAGAAACTCACTGTATCCGGCTCGGCGGGCAGTATTGGCAATGGCGCTTACTACCGGTGCGGGCCGTTGGTGAGTAGCTTCAGCCCGCAGAAGGCGAAGGTGTATCTGGTGGAGTTTCAGTTCAAAGGCACTAATTCGGCGTGTGCGCAGCAGGTGTTTGATATTACGGATCCGGCGAATCGGGTGTTGGTTGAAGGAGAGAAGGAGGGGTGAGCGCAGTTGATTGAACGGTGGGTGTTGCCCACCGTTCGCACGGTAAAGCCTGTGAGTACAATTGCATCAGATCCCCGTCTTAGGTTGCTTTGAAGGAGGTGGCCACGCGCCTTGGTGACGGAAGGAAATCTGGTAGTCGAGGTGTGCGGGTTCAATCATGTGTTGGAAATACGGCTGAATAATCGTTGTCCAGTCAGGCAACATGTCGAATACATCGGCATATATCGCGGTTTCCCCGCCTAAACCCAACGCTTCAAAAACACTGTATGGGTCCTCGATATCCGCTGAATACTCATCTGCCTTCAAGTCATTGCTTTGTTTCTCGTACCACCGCAATCTGATTTTCATCACCATTTGTCGCGTTCCTTTTTATCTGTAAATTGGGCGTTTTGGATCAGCCGGTCCTCGACGTTCGGCGGTACAGGGAAAAATGCGCCCATGGATTCTCTTAGCTTGTATTACTTGCGTGCCTCCTCGTAATCAAACGCGATGAAGTAGTCGCTTTCTGAAAGAGCGATCTCATGAGAGAAGTACATCTGTACCTGCGATAGCCACTCTCGCCGCAGTTCAAACATGCCATTATTGACGTCTTCGTCTACCGACAATCCGAGCTCAGAAATTACGGAGTAATCGTCTCCTAAGTCCGCTGAATCCTCCGCTCCGCTTAGCCACTCTGTGGTTCTGTCGAACCATTCCAATCTCACTTTAAGTCCCATGTAGTCCTCACAGATACTTTTTGATGTTTCGTTTCTTTTTCGCCCCTTTTAGCTGCTCGCCGGTTAGATGGTTGAACGCGCTTATATGGCTTCCATCACTTGCTAGATAAATTTCCAGCTCGCCGTGTTGGGAGTCCCATTCATAGATCCTTCGACCCTTGTCATCAATCCAGCGCTCTCTCAGGCCTGCACTTCCCTGTTTGGGAGTCATGGGTTTTGCTTTTTTCAGATTTTCAAAGCCGGTAATTTGTTCAGTATTCGGAGCCTTGTGGTACTTGTGATCCCCCGCCTTAACACTCACAACCAGATACAACGGCCGAACCCCCGACTCCACCGGGAACACCAGAATAAAATCCCGATACTCCGGCGGATAAACCGGGTTCACCAGAATCTGCGCGGCTTTCTCCGTCGGCGGGTAAATCCAGATGACCGGCGCTTGCGGTGCTGCCTCCAATGCCGGAATACCCAGCGTGTCGTCCGGATCAACCGCAGGCGTCCAGATCAGCTCGACACCCTCACCCAACTCCGCGACAAACTGATCGTCGCGGGCTTGGAACTGCACCACATCAATCATCTGCCAGTTCGGATTGTTGCCGGTGTAAAACCCATACCCCTTGAGCGTACCGTCCTCGCGTTGCTCGATATGCAAACGCATCTGCGACCGCGCACGCGCCATCGCGCGTAGCTGCTTCTCGCTGTAGAGCGCGCTGTCACCCAACTCAGACGGCCAGGCCAGCGCCACCAAACCGGTCAACAGGCCACCGGCGACAGACCCGACGGCAGCCGCCGCCGACTCCCACATCGCCGAACGCAACGCCAACTGCCCCAAGCCAGCGGGCAATGCGTTGCCGCCGATCTTGCGCAGCGCCACCGCGCCCTTACCGTCCACCTCGCGCCCACCCAACAGGCTGAAATGGGCGTACTCCTTGACCAGCTCCAGCGGGACATAACCGGTGGGGTCTGCATAGCGGGTGAAGCCGTCCGGCAGTTGGCAGGGCTTGATGAACACGCAGCCGTGAGGTTTGGCTGGCGTGGGGGCTGGGGCAGGGGAGGGCTCGAATAAATCAATCGCCGGCGAATAGGGCACGCGCGATGGTTGCGGCGTCAGGATTCGTTGCCTGCGTTGTTCTTCTTCGGTAAGGGGGTAAAAGCGTTCTGACATGACCGGCTCACTTCCTTGTGCGAGGAAGTGAGCCTACGGGGGGCGATCAGGGGGCTGGAATTGGCATTGTTCGACCGTGAGTGTGGGAAAAGTAAACAGGATCTCAGTAGTTGGGATTGGGGTATGACGAATGAGGTGTTCGCCTTTCACTGCAGCGGAAATCTGTACATACAAAAGCTCCCTTTCATGACCGAATCTTTGGGATTACGTTGTGGCCGTCGTCACTTCACGACGACCAGGCCTGGAAACCCGTGGGTATAGGCGCACAGGCGCCACCATTTATCACGACTGCTGGCGCCTTTTTGTGCCAGCATATGCGTGCTATGGCGGCTGTGCGTGGGAGACTCTTGAGTCTGCCGGGTTTGCCTATTACCCCCGGTTTCCAGCCTGCGCGCAGCTGCCACCATTCGCCTGGAAACGAATGAGGCAGCTCTTTTTGAAAAAATGGGAGCTATACCAATGAGCGTTTCTGAAAGGTCGTACCCTCGCAACACCGCAACCCACACTCCGGCTCAAGTCGGAGGTGCCCTATGATCAACCCACCCCTCAACAAAACCCTCGGTGTCATCACCTTTTCCACCTGCGGCAAACAGCCCAACCTCCACCGTCTATTTCGCGTCAATTCCGGCGTGCCCATTCGCGATGCCCTGCATCACGCCTCCGAGTTGCTGCACTGTTCCAAACTGCTGGCGTCGGATGCAGCCATGGACACGGGCGCGGATCAGTTTGCCTGGGCGGCGCATTATCTGGGGGAAATGGCGAAGGCGGTGGTGGATGATTTGGCGAATGGAATGTTGCCCAACGGGGTGGCTGAAGAGGGTGAGGCGGCTGGTGTGTAGGCGGGTGGTTTGAGGGTGTGGCGGCTGGCGTCTTCGCAGGCAAGCCAGCTCCCACATTTTGATCGAGGTACATCCGTTCAAATCGTGTGGGCAGTAAAAAGACCTCGGGACGCTGAGGTCTTTTTTATCCGCAGATCAAGTGAGCAAGTGCTTGGAAATCAACCGGGATATTTCCACAATCGAGGTCCTGCCGGTGAACTCAAACTTCACCTTCCCCAACGACGAAAAGTAAATCTCCAACTCTGAATCCAGATCAAACGTCCCCGACGTTTCCACCGAATACGCCACAATGTTCTTGTACGGCAGCGACGTGAAGTCCTTCTTGCTTCCGGTAATCCCCTGCACGTTCACCGCGATGATGCGCTTGGTGGTGAACACCACGCCATCGCGCATGGCCTTGTACGCGTCGACCACTTCCTCGTCATCCAACAGTAATGACGCCACGCGTTCGGCGTACTCGTTGTTTTGTTTGAGTTTGAAGAAACCCTTGTTGTTGAAGTCGATCATGTGCCTGCCTTTGGGTGAGTGGTGCGGTCGGTGTATGACGTTTTGATCACGGATCTGTATCTGACGCGCACATTTTGAACGCCCTACCATGGCTTCCTACTCTACAACGTTGACCAGATGTTTCGCGTCGACAGAACAACCCTCACGGAGCCCGACCATGCCTGACCTGTCCAGCTGGCTTGCCTATGCGCTGATATCCCTCGGCATGGTGCTGACGCCCGGCCCGAACATGATTTACCTCATTTCGCGGTCGATCTGCCAGGGGCGCACCGCCGGGTTTATCTCCCTGGGCGGCGTGGCGTTGGGCTTTCTGGTTTACATGCTGTGCGCGGCCTTGGGGATTACCGCGTTGGTGATGGCGGTGCCCTTCGCCTATGACGCGCTGCGGTTTGGCGGGGCGCTGTACCTGGCCTATCTGGCCTGGCAGGTGGTCAGGCCGGGCGGCCTTTCGCCGTTCCAGGTGCAGCGTCTGCCCCAGGACAGCCCGCGCAAACTGTTCACCATGGGCCTGGTGACCAACCTGCTGAACCCCAAGGTAGCGGTGATGTATTTGTCGTTGCTGCCCCAGTTCATCGACCCGAACGGCCAGGGCAGTGTGCTGATGCAATCCCTGGTGCTGGGCTTTACGCAGATATTCATCAGCGTCAGCGTCAATGCGGTGATCGCCACCCTGGCGGGGTCCATCGCCGTGTTTTTCGTCACCCGGCCGGGGTGGCAGGTGGTGCAGCGCTGGCTGATGGGCTCGGTGTTGATGGGGTTGGCGGTGCGGATGGCGGTGGAAGGGCGGCGGTAACCATGGGTTACAGGATGGCTTTCAGGTAATCCTTGAGTGCGTCGAGCGGGGCATTGAGGGCTTCCAGTGTCGGCGCCTGGCGCACGTGCAGCGCGAGCCGTTGCAGCTCGCGCCCCATCACGGTCGTTGCGCCGCCCAGTGATTCGAGTGCCAGCGTCAGGCACTCATCGAGCTTCAACCGGATCCCCGCCAAATCCCCCTGCCGCACCAACAACCCAAACACCTCGCGGTCATACGCTTGCATCACCAGATCATCCCGCAAAACCGGGCTGCCGCCGTCCGTCTCGTGCGCCAATTTCAGTGCAAAGAGCGTAACCGCTTCCAGCGTCAATTCCATGCTTTTGGTTCCTGGGGCTTTGGGGGAGGGCGATGATCACCGTTCTACATCTGAAAAAAAAGACCCCAATGTTGTGAACTGTTTGGCTTTCGCATTCTAAAGTCGCTCGCACAAGGAACGATATTAATTAGCCATGTTCGAACTCGCCGTGCCAGCGCTCCCAGCCACCAGAGGGATAGGGTGCGAGGCCTAACCCACTACAAGGACGCAGCTCTCATGCAACCATCTCCCACCCAAGCGCCATCCGCCACCGGCGAACTGATCGCCAGTTTTCGCCATGGCAAGGGTTTCCTGATCTTCAGTTTAATATTCGGCGTTGCGTTGCTGGGGCTCGCGGTGTTTGTGCTGTACCTGGGCACCCTCCTGCCGGCGGGCAGTAACGGCCCCGTCGTCGGCCAGACTGCGCGCGGCATGTCGTTCAGCTTCAGCAGCCCTCAAACCGTGATTTACTTCACCAGCGCCTTGCTCACCGTTCTTGCGTTGGGCGTGTTTGCCGGCTATGTCTGGCACAAAAAATTGCGCGCGCCGCGTTACAACGTGTATGAGCACGGCATCGAGCGCTTCATCCACGACCAGCGCGACTACACCGCCTTTGCCGACATCGAAGACCTGTACCTGTTCGGCTCCGGGCAAACCGTGATGACCGGCATGATCACCAACGTGGCCTACCGTCGTAACGCGTCGGAGCCGTTTCACCGAGTGATTGAAACCCTCAAGGGCTTTTATGAATTCCAGCAATTGGTGCGCGAACTGCATGTACGCGCACGCATGCCCGCAGTGGTCGCGACGTTGGAGACGGGTGGGGCGGTGACGTTCAACTGCATCAGCTCGGGGCAGGTCTGGGGCAAGCGCGTGAGCGGCAACTTCCTGAAAATCACCACCTCGCCGATCGTGGTCAGCCACGCGTTCCTGGAATACCAAGGCCGCGCCGTGCCGATGTCCTCGCTGCGCACCGTCGACCTCAATGCCTGGACCGAAAAAGTGGTGATCAAGGACGAGAGTGGCAAAGCTGTGTTGTCGACCATCGCCACCGGCATCCTGAGCCACGACCTGTTCCTCAATACCCTGGATGCCGTGTTTGCCGCCCAGGAACAAACCCGCGAGCTGGCGTGAGCCAGCAGCTTTAACGATGAGGACTGAACGATGATCTATCGCGGTGCAGGCTGGCTCACCTTGTTTACACCTATAGCCATGTTGTTGCTGGTGATGTGGCTATGGCCGGATCCGAGCGTAAAGCCCGGCAATACGTCGCTCATGCAACTGTTGATGGGGTTCGGGATTGGCTCGGCGATCAACGTTGTGCTGGGCTTTGTATTGAATCGAAAGGTTCACGCCGACGGCGTGCGCCATCACTTCTTTTTCATGCCCATGCAATGGCCGGCGCTGGCGATCACGCTGGTGTGCGCGCTGATCGCCCTGTTGAAATAAGCTTACCGACCGCTCGGCAAGGGCGGTCGGGTTTCAACTTGTTCGAGGCTTATGCGATACGTGGTGTAAGTGTCGCCATCCCTCAGGTAAAGGTCGCTGTGATAACGGCTGACGGCGCCTTTGAGTTTGATGTGCAGGCCGTTGGCGACGGTATTGAGACGGTTTCATTGCGGTGCGTTGATGATAATCGCGTTCAGACCCAAAGCCAGTGTTCAAATCCACTGATCATTCAAGGCGGTTCGGTCCCCACCTGCATGGCCAGTGTTCAAGACGCCCCGTGGCTCGATCATCATCAACTTGGCTTCGCCTTCGGCGGCCGTTCGGTGTTCTACCCCACGAGGGACCACATACAGCTCGCCTGGCGCCACATAGACCGGGCCATCGGGAAGGTCGATACGTAGCGTGCCTTCCAGCACCAGGAATGCCTCGTCGGTTTCGGGGTGGGAGTGCCAGATGAATTCGCCTTCGATGCGTACCACCTTGAATTGGTAGTCGTTCATTAGGCGTCATCGCGCTGTTCTGAATTCAAGCCTGCCGCAATTTGCCGGCGAGCCATGACAGCGTTATCGCCGGAATTGAGAGAACCGCCGCATACAGGATACCGACACCCAGCAACGGGGAAGCACCAGAGGTAACCAACATCACTGGGATCTGAGCAAGCATTACGACGGCGCCTGCGGACCACTGGGCGCTTTTTAGCACGGCTCCAAGAATCACTGACAACGCAAGCGCGGCGGGATAGATGAGGGTCCAATAACTCGCCAGATCCCAAGGCTCCTTGGCTCCTGTGATGGCTGAAACAACAATCCAAAAAAACAGGGACGCAACGCAGGTAGCAGTGAATGCCATGATTTTCTATTTTCCCCCAGACATGTGATCGTTCCCTCGCTCCGCGTGGGAATGCACCCCTTGACGCTCCGCGTCACTCTAGCGCAATTGCCTGGCTTTGCGCTGAAAGCAGGACGCGGAGCGTCCGGGGCGGCATTCCCACGCGGAGCGTGGGAACGATCAACTGGCCGCCGCAATCAACCCGCGTCGTTGCAAAGCCACTTGCGTCTCCTCTAACCCGAAAAGGCGACGGAATTAATTTTCCTGGGCTTCAAATGATCAATTTTTTTGAATTCGCTGCGCTACGTCGCAAAGCCATCGGCGCAACAGCTGTGCTGCCTCACCCAACACCACATCTTTGGCCTGCACTAAATAATAGCCCTTGCCAGTCTTTAGTACAGCGTCAAAGACAGGTACGAGAAGGCCTCTTTCTACGTCTTCCTCAACCAGCCAAGGGCTGGTGAGCACTAAACCCTGATCGCGGCGCGCCGCGTCGATTGCCAGCTCAGACTGATCGAACTTGAGGCTGCTGGAGAAGCTATCGGGGGACATACCGACCGATGATAGCCATTGAGCCCAGTGACCGTGAGACGTCGTATAGATCAAGGTGGCTCCCGGCAAACAATCAAGGCTACGCAACTGGAGCCGTTCGCGGTAAGCCGGGCTGGAATAGACCCTGACCTCGTCTGGCAAGAGCAGTTCTGCGCTCACGTCACTGCTATGTCCATCGAAATGCCGCACCGCCAGGTCGCAGTTAGCGTCATTGAAATCCACGTTATCGGTGGATGCACTCAGGTGCAGTTGCACCTCTGGATGACGCTCCGTGAACAATGGCATCCGCTTTGCGAACCAGGAATTAGCGAACGCCGGCGGCAAGCTTAACCGTACCTGCCTGTCTCTAAGAGCCCGGACGGCCAGGTTGGCTGTCTCCAGCTGGCGAAGCGCCGGCTTGACCTGCTCCCAGTAGCTCAGCGCCTGCGCCGTGGGTTGCAGCCTGCGCACATTGCGTATGAACAGTGGCGTTCCCAGCCAACCTTCCAGCTTGCGAAGTTGTTGCCCTACCGCTCCCGGCGTCACGAACAACTGGCTTGCAGCAAGGCTGACGCTGCCGGTGCGCATGACCGCGTCAAAGCATGCGATGGCCCTGAGGGGCGTATCAGCTCTCATGGCGTAGTTTTTCTCTTCTATAGATCGAAAACATATGATTTGTAGCGGCTTGCGTACTTTCCCACAATCGAATTTCGCCATCGGCTGTTTGGCCAGCCGAGTGAGAAATAAATTGTTGTCCAAACCAATGATAAATAAAAGGTGCCGATAAGTGAGGAAGTCAGTCGACGGGGCTGCCACGGCGGTAATGGTGCTGCTGTGTCTCATCTGGGGCGCCCAGCAGGTGGCAATCAAGGCGGTTGCCGGTGACATAGCACCGCTCATGCAGGTCGCCGTTCGCTCCGGAGTCGCTGCAGCCTTGGTCTGGCTGATCGGAAAATCGATCATGCGGGAAGTGTGGTTACCCGGCGTCTGGTGCCGCTCCGGATTGGTCGTGGCCGTTCTGTTCGCGAGTGAATTTCTGTTCATCGCGCAAGGGTTACGCTGGACGAGTGCTTCGCATATGGCGGTTTTCCTGTATACGGCGCCCTTATTCGCCGCCATTGGCCTGCACCTGCGCTTGCCGGAGGAACGGCTTAGCGCGGTTCAGTGGTTGGGTATGTCGCTGGCGTTCGCAGGCATTGCCATCACCTTCCTCATGCCACGCGATGGGACAGCCATTCAAACCTCCAACACAAACAGCCTGCTGGGTGACCTGCTGGGCTTGTGCGCGGGCGCTGCCTGGGGATTTACGACGGTAGCGGTGCGTATCAGTCGCCTGAGTGAAGCACCCGCAACCCAGACCCTGTTTTACCAACTGGCAGGGGCCTTTCTCCTTCTGCTGCCTTTGAGCCTGCTAGCGGGCCAAAGCGCAATGAGCTTTTCAACCGGTGCAGTGGCCAGCCTGGTTTTCCAGACATTGATCGTGTCAGTGGCCAGCTACTTGATCTGGTTCTGGATGCTTCGTCGCTACCTCGCGGCTCGCCTGGGAGTGCTGGCCTTCATGAGTCCGCTGTTTGGCGTATTGATGGGTTACCTGTGGCTCAAAGAGCAGACGAGCATCGGGTTCCTGCTGGGCGCAAGCCTGACTATTGTCGGCCTGCTTGTGGTGAGTCTCAGCAAAGCGGTCGGACAGAATCGGGGCGATAGACGTTATCCAATATCGAAAAACCGCAAAGAGAGGCTGCAGTTATGAAGACGTTAATCGTATTGGCGCACCCGGAACCACGCTCTTTCAACGGCGCCCTAAAGCACGTAGCTGTTGAAACGCTGCGCGAACTCGGCCACCAGGTTCAGGTGAGCGATCTCTACGCGATGAATTGGAAGGCTGAGCTGGGCGTTGGTGACTTCCCCGATAATCGCGCCGATCCTGACTATCTCGATCTTCCCCGCGAGCAAGAACATGCGTTTGCAAACAACGCTCACACCGATGACGTCAAAGCCGAGCAATCGAAAGTCATGTGGGCTGACCTGGTGATTTTTCAGTTTCCTGTGTGGTGGTTTTCGATGCCGGCCATTCTGAAAGGCTGGGTAGACCGGGTATTAAGTCGCGGGTTCGCGTACTCATCGGGGCACAAGTATGGATCAGGCCTACTCAAGGGAAAGAGGGCCATGCTTTGCCTGACCACGGGCACCGCGAGCAGCCTTTATACACCTGCTGGCATTGATGGCGACTTGCATCACATACTCTGGCCTATCCATAACGGCATTTTGGCTTATACCGGTTTCACCGTTCTTCCGCCGTTTGCTGCATGGATGCCGGCGCAGCTCAGCAATGACGAACGGCAGCAATATCTGAATTCATATGCTGACTACCTGCGAAGCTTGGAAGCGGTGCAGCCGCTGTTTTTTCACCCCCGTGAAGACTATGACGACAACCAGCAGCTCAAACCCGGGATTGAAGCCCGCTCTGGTGTGCAGTGGAATCCACGTGCAGGACAAAGTTTTGAACAGGCTGCATCCCGTTTCTCAGGGCAGCCTAAGTCTAAAATCTAGCTCTCATGCTGGCCGGCACCGGAAAAACGCTGTACCACGAGCCCTAACTAGCCGCCGCAATCAACCCGCGTCGTTGCAAAGCCACTTGCGTCTCCTCTGGATTCATCCGCACCAGGTTCACCGGGATGGATTTCGCCGCCGGTGTATTACTGCGGCTATCCCGATTCGCCAGTGGCAGCAAGCCGTTGGTTTCCGGGTAGTACGCAGCGCAACAGCCTTGCGGTACGTCGAAGGGGATGACTTTGAAGCCGGGCGCACGACGCGGTGTTGTCACGTCCAGCGCCGTCTGGAACTCGACATAATCCCCGGCCTTGAGTCCCAGGCGCTCGATGTCCTGCGGGTTGAGCATCACCACCATGCGGTCGCCGTATATACCCCGGTAACGGTCATCGTTGGAATACACCGTGGTGTTGAACTGGTCATGGCTGCGGATCGTCATCAACTGCAGATGATCAGCGCCCGGTGGCGTGTCGTCCTCATCAAAAACCCCTTCAGGAAAGAGAAAGTTGGCCTTGCCTGACGCGGTGTTCCACTTGCGCTCGCTGGCGCCATTGGGCAGGCGGAAACCGCCGGGCTCCTTGATGCGCTGGTTGAAGTCATAAAACTGCTCGGGCAGCACGGCTTCGATCTTGTCGCGAATGCGCGCGTAATCGTTCACGTAGCTGTCCCAATCCACGTTGGGGTTGGGCGCAAGCGTCGCCTTGGCCATACCGGCGATGATCGCCACTTCGGAGATGAGGTGTTTCGACGCAGGTTCCAGCATGCCGGTGGAGCCGTGCACCATCGACATCGAGTCCTCGACCGTCACGGTTTGCGCCACACCGTTCTGCATGTCCAGCTCCGAGCGGGCGATGCACGGCAGCAGAAAGGCTTTCTGGCCATGTACCGTCGCACTGCGGTTGAGTTTGGTATTGACCAGCACGGTCATTTTCAAGCGCTTGACGGTCGGGCAGACCACGTCGATATCCGGGATGGCCCGGAAGAAATTGCCGCCCATGGAAATAAACGCTTCGACCTCACCGCGCAGCAGCGCTTCGCAGGCTTCGGCCACATCATGCCCGCCTTTGCGGGACGCCTCGAAACCGAACACCTTGCTCATACTGGCCAGGAACGGCTCGCCGGCTTTTTCGTAGATGCCCATGGTGCGGTCACCCTGCACATTGGAGTGGCCGCGAATCGGGCAAGCACCCGCGCCCAGCTTGCCGATGTTGCCGCGTAACAGCAGCAGATTAATGATCTGCTGCATCGCGTCGCCACCGCGCTTGTGTTGAGTAATGCCCATGCCCCAGCAACAGATCACCCGCTCCGAACGCATGTACACCGCCGCCACATCTTCCAGCGCCTGACGCGTCAGGCCCGAATGACGCTCGATGATTGCCCATGGCAACTGTCGGCAATAATCGGCGAACGGCTCAAGGCCATGGGTGTGCTCGTCGATGAAGGCGACATCCAGCACACGGGGCAGCCCTTCACGCTGAGCCGCATCGTCCGCTTCAATCACCGCCTTGCAGATGCCCTGCACGGCAATCATGTCGCCGCCGATTCTGACCTGATGGTACTGGGAGCTGATCTTCACGCCGCTGCGACTGAGCATGTCGCGCGGGTCCTGAGGTGATGCAAACCGCACCAGGGCTTTTTCGCGCAACGGGTTGAACGAGATGATGCTCGCGCCACGGCGTGCGGCGGCGTGCAGCTCCGACATCATGCGCGGGCTGTTGGTCCCGGGGTTCTGACCGAAGATGAAAATGGCATCGGCGTTCTCGAAGTCTTCCAGCGTCGTGGTGCCTTTGCCCACCCCGATCGACTCGGGCAGGGCCACACTGGTGGTCTCGTGGCACATGTTCGAACAGTCAGGAAAGTTAGCCATGCCATACAGGCGGCCAAACAACTGATACAAAAACGCCGCCTCGTTCGAGGTACGCCCCGAGGTGTACAACTCCAGCTTCCACGGGTCGCTCAGCTGGCGCAGCTCCTGCCCGATCTCGGCGAACGCCTCGTCCCAACTGACGGGCAGGTACTTGTCGCTGCCCGCGTCATAGCGCATCGGCTCGGTGATACGGCCCTGATCTTCCAGGTCGTGATCGGTCCAGGTGGCCAACTCACTGACCGTATGTTGAGCGAAGAACTCCGGCGTGACGCGTTTTGTGGTCGACTCCCACGCCAGCGCCTTGGCACCGTTTTCACAGTATTCAAAGGTGTGCGGCTTCTTCGGATCTGGCCAGGCACAGCTGGGGCAGTCGAAACCGTCCGGTTTGTTCATGGACAGCAGGGTGCGGTTGCCTTTGAGCAGGATGTGCTGGTGGAGCAGGTGTTTGTTGACGGCGTTTAGGGCAGGCCAGCCGCCAGCGGCGGAGCCGTCGGACTGGGAGCCTTGGAGCTGGGGGTTATTGGGTTCGGACATTGGGTGGGTTCTCCTGTTGAAGGCCGTGGAGGCGTGGTGCGTATGGTTGTGATGCATACGGGGAGGGAGAATTCGGCTTGATCGACGAGCGTTGCTGACCAGTGGATGGGTGGGCGGTTCAGTTAGGGGGCGAGTTGTTCAGACGAAACTCAACTCCACTTGAAACATTTCCCAGAAATAAATCCGTCTGTTTTTTTCCTGTGAGCGTTGCAGTTACGCGAACCCATATCTCTTTATGGATCAACTGGTTACCGCATGGATCGCCGCGTGGGACGCCGAAATGGGAAAAAACTGCGCAGCAATAAGGCTGCTTCCCTTAGTCAAGGGCGGCTTTCGGCCAAAAGCGGACAGTTTCACTGGCGCTGGGCTGGCGCGCTGAAAGCGCGTCCCGGCGAGCGTGCTTGAATGCCTTGCTATGTATTCCTTCGCCGAGTAAGCGGGAAGACAAATGGCTTTTCTTGAGTTAAATTTATTTCGTTTAGCTTATATTTAATCCTGATATCACTGCAACTAAATCGTCGAATTAGATCTTCCACCTCAATGTCACTTAGCTCGTAATTCCAAGAATGAATTATAGAGCCACCTCTAACTTTATCGAAACCATACTTTTGGCCCAATGCTACGGTGATAGTATTTTCAATCTCTGTAACCCAGAAACAATCGCCAATTGATCGAAAAGCCGCATGTAAATGAGTTGCTTTTCTCTTTCCCGTGAGGCCGTTCTCCATATATTTGAAAACGCCCTTTTTCTTTAATGTAGAGTAAGGGCTTTTCTTACCATGGCTTCGCAGCCTTGATCTCAACCCCTTAGCTGTGCCCACGTACCATGAGTTCAGTTCAAGCTTCAAAATATAGATATACCAATTTCTAGTTTCTTCACTCATTTTCCGGAATCAAATTGTGAATAACGATTAAGCTAATTCGTCTGAGACACTACTCGATTCTCACTGAGCGTGTCTATTGCAAGTGAGTTACGCCGCACGGGAGGATTAGGTCTGCTGAGGTCGAAGCGTCTCATGCAGGTATCTAGCGGAGCGAGGGGTAGCCCAAAACGTCCGCTCTTGGCCGATTTCTGCCGTTAGTGACGGGCAGCAATCGGCCAAATACACTCAGTTAAATGAAATTGCTCTACCTTTGTAACAGTGAAGCTCCCCTGCGGGGAAACGTGATCTTTTGAGAGAAGCCCATGTTTTCCACAGATCACGCAATAGCCGCCGACGATCTTGGTGTGCTTACCGCGTTCAGACAACATCGTCGAATATTTGCCCATGCAAGTGCTCCCGCTCCTGGTGATGCGGTTTATAGCATACAGCCCCCGCAACATCTCCGGCCTCTGCCACTCAGATCAACATAATGGCAATCTGCCAAGAAAACGGGTAACGTCTCCAGCTACGTACATAGGAAATGGAGGGTCCACATGAAATCGAGAAATCTTTACACCATTCACGACCTGATAGTCAGAGACTATACTGTCACGGCACTTCCAAGCGGAAAATTCCTTCATCAGTTCAAGCCTTCGACTACTGAGACGCTGTACCAATTTGAGACAAATAGTAGCGCTATCGAGCTAGTAAATGGTGATCGCTATAATATTGGGTACATCGAAGATGCAAGTGGCAGAAAAATCATAGAACCGTCCTCCTTGGGCAAAGCCGATACGGTCAATAAATACCTCAGCTACTCAGCGGCCAAACAGTTCTCTCTCGATAAGCTTGCTGAAAATCAGGGCAAGAATGATGAGCGCGTAAAACATAAGGCCGCAGATGGTTACTACTGGGGGCGGAAATATGCTTGGCGCCGGTTTGGGCTGGTAATTGCCAAAGATGCTTTCTTTAACTATTTAGAAGAAATCGCTCATCCATTCGTGCCATGTAAAACCATCAGTGATGACATCGGCATCTATTCCAATCAGGATTCAATTGCTTATAAAGAGGAAGGCCTTGAGGAGGCGATGGATCAACTCATCGAAACAGCAGTCAGGGTTGGACGCTTTTTCGAATCGCACCGCTATACGAAAAAGTTCCAGATTCGGCCTATTAATGCCATAACCGACAAAAAATGATTGAATACCGCACTGTTTTTAAATTTATACAGGTGCAGGGTAGGTCTGGAGTCATCCTGAAAAATAATTCGGTGCCACGCCTTCACCTCTGGACTGCCCCCACATAATACGCTGCAGAGAGTGATCATGTGTCACTACGTGCCTATTTATTAAAGTTATAATCAATATTTCCGAAATCGAGTAATTATGTCCAAATTGACAGTCAGCATTAAGAACCTCAAAAACATCAAAAATTTTTCGCTTGAAATCCCAATCGAGCAAGGATTGCACGTAATTGCAGGCTCTAATGGCATAGGTAAGAGCACTATCATGGGGTTGTTAGCCGAACCCTTCATGCCCAGCGTGTTGTGGACAATATTCAGCAATGCAAATAGTGATAGTGCTGTCGAGTACAGCTACGAAGGAAACACTGATGTATGGGCTAGAGAGGAAGGAAGATGGGAACTTCAAGGGAAGAAAAACAAATCGATTAGGATCGATGGGTTCATCGAAGGTAGTGTTATACACGGAACAAGATTTACAGATTCAAATGTTCTTAAACTTTCGGAAAATGTACTCGAGGAGCACTTGGTTGATGCCGATGAGTTTATAAATAATAATTTCAACTACGTTTTACATGGAAAGAGCTTTTATCCAACAATTAAAAAAATTAAAAACCGACGTGTAGCTGAGGAGCTTGGTTTTGATTCAGTACCGTATTTCATGGAGTATGAAGATAGGCGACTTAGCCAGTTTTGGCTAAGCAGTGGCGAAAATTTGCTTTTAAGTCTGCTCCACTTTCTCAATAACAAAATATTTCAACAAAAAAGAAAAGGAAGTAAGTATATTTCACTGATATTGATTGATGAGGTAGAGCTCGCACTTCACCCAGTCGCTATTAGCAGACTCGTTACATTGCTCAATAAGCTATCTACAGAATTCAACCTGTCAGTCTATTTTTCTTCTCACTCAACCGAGCTTTTAAGATCAATTGAGCCCAAGAATATATACTATCTGCAAGGCTTGCCGAATAAAAATATCGAGGTAATCAATCCCTGCTACCCAGCTTATGCAACTCGCTTTTTATACAATCAAGATGGCTATGACATTTTAATATTGCCGGAAGATGATCTGGCTAAATTCGTCATAGATAAAATTATTATAAGTCAGCGTCTTTATGAAGGAAAGTTGATTCATATTCTTCCATGTGGCGACTGGAGAAATACTGTTCGTCTTCACAAAGAAATTCTGGAATCCAATCTTACCAGCCATTCAACAAAGGTGATTTCTGTGTTGGACGGCGACGTGGCTGATGACTTCGACAAAGATAAAAATAAAGATACGGCCTTGCAGCGACTTAATGTGGCATTTTTACCTATCCCTAGCCTTGAGAAGTACTTACACGAGCATCTTATTGATAATGTTGATGCTTCCTTTTTCAGGGAATTAAATGACCGATTTTACAGGAAAACGTCTTTAGACCAAGTTATCGCTGAGTACCAAGAGGCTGGAGTTGAGCGCAAAGGAAAGAAACTTTGGCAACGAATGGTTTCTGCAATTGCTGATGAAGGCATGACTGAAAATGAATTCTTGCGAGAAATTTGCAGCAGTATTTATAATAGGTTAGACGTGGAGGCTCTTAGTCGTAGAATCCGTGCTTTGTTCTAGACAAGTTTTGAAAAAGAGATGAAGCGGTTTATTTCATATGCAGTGGGGGCGTTCCGTCGCCCCTTTAGCTGCGATCATTAGTCAGCAATGAAGTATCCCCATCTGTTAATTTTATGGTCGTATTGCCGTTGCAGTTTTTGCAGGCCGTGGCTGGATTGGCATTACTTAACACAAACCCACAGCCGAGGAATTTCATTTTCCACGACTCCTTATGTTCGCGCTTTTTTCCGCAGAATGGAAAACTCCATTTATGGTTGATTGCTTTTACTCGAAAGCCTTCATTCGTAAGTGGCCGCTTTTGGCCGAAAGCGGCCCGCCGGAGTATCCCCTTACCCGGTAAGCGTGATAGGAGGGGCTGACCACCATGTCGTTTCCGCCGATGCTCGCCGAATCCCGATCTGCCTGTCAGAAACCTTTCGCCACAGATCCGGCCTTCCAGCCCCAACCCCTCCTGCGCTACCTTCCACCGTCGCTTCCAGTCCAGCGACCGGACCTGATAATCCGAAAACAATAGGCTCACTTACTTAGGAGCTTATCAATGAGCGTTTCTGATCAGTCGTACTCTCGCAATCCCACAGCCCACACCTCCACCCACCTGGGAGGTGCCCAATGATCAACCCACCCCTCAACAAAACCCTCGGTGTCATCACCTTTTCCACCTGCGGCAAGCAGCCCAACCTCCACCGTCTATTCCGCGTCAATTCCGGCGTACCCATTCGTGACGCCTTGGAGCACGCCTCCGAGCTACTGCACTGTTCAAAAATGCTGGCATTGGATGCGGCGATGGATACAGGTGCGGATCGTTTTGCCTGGGCAGCACATTATTTGGGCGAGATGGCGAAGGCGGTGGTGGATGATTTGGCGAATGGGATGTTGCCGAATGGGGTGATGGAGGAGGGGGAGTAGGCTGTTGTTGCGAGCGGGCTTGACCGGCGTTGGGCTGCGAAGCAGTCCTAATGAAGACGAATGCGAAGTGTCAGACATTCCCATGCGCCTGGTTTAGGGGCTGCTGCGCAGCCCAACGCGGGGCAAGCCCGCTCGCCACAGGGGAACTCGCCAGCCTTTGAAAATTGTGTAGATATCCATGGTCATCGCAGGCAAGCCAGCTCCCACATTTGGACGGTGTTTCAGGTTGGAAGTGGGCGGTGGGGGATGAATCCGCTGTGCCACTTTTCTACAGACGAAAAAAAAGACCTTGAATTTCAAGGTCTTTTTTTAAGATGGTGCCCCGAGGGAGAATCGAACTCCCACTTCTTTCGAAAACGGATTTTGAATCCGCCGCGTCTACCAATTCCGCCATCAGGGCTCAATGGCGGCGAAGTATAGAGATGAGATTACCGTTGGTCAATCACGTTTCATGGTCAATTTTGACTATTTCCGCTAGACTTCCCGGCCCTGCTAGACGAACCCCATCATGCGCGTTGCTGACTTTACTTTTGAGCTCCCTGATTCGCTGATCGCTCGCCACCCGTTGGCCGAGCGTCGCGCCAGTCGACTGCTGACCCTGGACGGGCCGAGCGGTGCCCTCGCACACCGTCAATTCACTGATTTGCTTGAGCATTTGCGCCCGGGCGATTTGATGGTGTTCAACAATACCCGGGTGATTCCGGCGCGGCTGTTTGGCCAGAAAGCCTCCGGCGGCAAGCTGGAAATTCTGGTGGAAAGGGTGTTGGACAGCCATCGGGTGCTGGCCCATGTGCGCTCCAGCAAGTCGCCGAAACCGGGGTCGAGCATCCTCATTGATGGCGGTGGCGAGGCCGAGATGGTCGCGCGCCATGATGCGTTGTTCGAGCTCAGGTTTGCCGAAGAGGTGTTGCCGCTGCTGGAGCGCGTCGGCCATATGCCGTTGCCTCCTTATATAGACCGCCCCGACGAAGACGCGGACCGCGAGCGCTATCAAACCGTTTACTCCCAGCGCCTCGGTGCGGTGGCCGCGCCGACGGCCGGGTTGCACTTCGACCAGCCGCTGCTGGATGCGATTGCCGCCAAGGGCGTCGAAAGCGCCTATGTGACCCTGCACGTGGGGGCCGGGACGTTTCAGCCGGTGCGTGTGGAGAACATCGAAGACCACCATATGCACAGCGAGTGGCTGGAGGTCAGCCAGGACGTGGTGGACGCGGTCAATGCGTGCAAGGCGCGCGGCGGGCGGGTGGTGGCGGTGGGCACCACCAGCGTGCGCTCGCTGGAGAGCGCGGCGCGCGATGGCGTGCTCAAGCCGTTCAGTGGCGACACCGATATCTTTATTTTCCCGGGCCGGCCGTTTCATGTGGTCGATTGCCTGGTCACCAATTTCCATTTGCCGGAATCCACGCTGTTGATGCTGGTGTCGGCCTTTGCCGGTTACCCGGAAACCATGGCGGCTTATCAAGCCGCCATCGCCAACGAGTACCGCTTTTTCAGCTACGGTGATGCGATGTTTATCACCCGCAACCCGGCGCCGCGCGGCCCAGAGGAACAACTATGAGTCGTATGTCGTTTGAATTATTGGCCACCGACGGCAAAGCCCGTCGTGGTCGCGTGACCTTCCCGCGCGGCACCGTGGAGACCCCGGCGTTCATGCCGGTCGGCACCTACGGCACCGTCAAGGGCATGCTGCCGCGTGACATCGTCGCCACCGGCGCCGAGATCATCCTCGGCAATACCTTCCACCTGTGGCTGCGCCCGGGCACGGAAGTGATCAAGAAGCATGGCGACCTGCATGATTTCATGAAGTGGCAGGGCCCGATCCTCACCGACTCCGGTGGTTTCCAGGTGTTCAGCCTGGGCGCCATGCGCAAGATCAAGGAGGAGGGCGTAACCTTCGCCTCGCCGGTGGACGGTTCCAAGGTGTTCATGGGGCCGGAAGAATCGATGCAGGTGCAGCGCGACCTGGGCTCCGACATCGTGATGATTTTTGACGAGTGCACGCCGTACCCGGCTGACGAAGACGTCGCGCGCGTCTCCATGGAGCTGTCGTTGCGCTGGGCCCAGCGTTCGAAGAACGCCCACGGCGACAACACGGCGGCGCTGTTCGGCATTGTTCAGGGCGGCATGCACGAAAGCCTGCGCAAGCGCTCGCTGGAAGGCCTCGACAAGATCGGCTTTGACGGCCTGGCCATCGGCGGTCTGTCGGTGGGCGAGCCCAAGCACGAGATGATCAAGGTGCTCGACTACCTGCCGGGCCTGATGCCCGCAGACAAACCTCGTTACCTTATGGGCGTTGGCAAACCGGAAGATCTCGTAGAGGGTGTGCGCCGCGGTGTGGACATGTTCGATTGCGTGATGCCAACCCGTAATGCCCGCAATGGGCATCTGTTCATCGATACAGGCGTGCTGAAGATCCGTAACGCGTTCCATCGCCATGATGATTCGCCGCTCGATCCGACCTGCGATTGCTATACCTGCCAGAACTTCTCCCGTGCTTATCTGCACCATCTGGACAAGTGTGGGGAAATGCTGGGTAGCATGTTGAATACCATCCACAATTTGCGTCATTACCAAGTCCTGATGGCTGGTTTGCGCGAGGCTATTCAACAGGGTACATTGGCCGCCTTCGTCGATGCCTTCTATGCCAAGCGCGGGCTCCCTGTGCCGCCCTTGGACTGAGTTTCCCGACCCTAAGATTCACTATTTGCAACTGGAGTGCTAAATGAGCTTTTTTATCTCTAACGCCATGGCTGACGCCGCTGCGCCTGCTGCTGCCGGCCCGATGGGCGGTGGTTTCGAGTGGATTTTCCTGGTCGGCTTCCTGGTCATCTTCTACCTGATGATCTGGCGTCCACAGGCCAAGCGCGCCAAAGAGCAGAAGAACCTGCTGGGCAGCCTGCAGAAAGGTGACGAAGTTGTGACCACTGGCGGTATCGCCGGCAAGATCACCAAGGTTTCCGATGCCTTCGTGGTTCTGGAAGTCTCCGACACCGTGGAAATGAAGTTCCAGAAGGGCGCCATCGCCGCCACGCTGCCAAAAGGCACGCTCAAAGCGATCTAAGTAACAACCTTTACCAATCGACGGGGCGCGCAAGGCGCCCCGCGTTATAAGCGGGCGGCGTGATGCTGAACAAATACCCTCTGTGGAAATACGTACTGATCCTGGCGGTGCTGGCGATCGGTTTTATTTATTCCGCTCCCAATCTCTATCCTGATGACCCGGCGATCCAGATCTCTGGCGCCAGCACTTCGTTGCAGGTCAATCAGGCTGATCTGGACCGTGCGAGCAAAGCGCTCACTGACGCGGGCATCCAGGTTAAAGCGGCAACCTTGGCAGCTGGTTCCAAAGGCGGCTTGTTGCGCCTGACCAAGCAAGAAGACCAATTGCCGGCCAAGGATGTCGTACGCAAGGTCATGGGTGACGACTATGTTGTCGCGCTCAACCTGGCACAGACCACGCCACAATGGCTGCGCAGCATTGGCGCGCACCCGATGAAGCTGGGTCTGGACTTGTCCGGTGGTGTGCACTTCCTGCTGGAAGTCGACATGGACAAAGCCCTCGACGCACGCCTGAAAGTGTATGAAGGCGATGTGAAGAGCCTGCTGCGCAAAGAGAAGCTGCGTTATCGCAGCCTGCCGCAGCTCAACGGTGCCATCCAGCTGGGCTTCTCTGATGAAGCGTCCCGCGAACAGGCCCGTGCACTGATCCGCAAGAACTTCAACGATTTCGACATCGTACCGGCCGACCTCAACGGTCAGGCTGTACTGCGTCTGGCGATGAGCCCGGCCAAGATCGCGGAAATCCGTGAATACTCCATCAAGCAGAACTTGACCACGGTGCGTAACCGCGTCAACGAGCTGGGTGTGGCCGAGCCGATCGTGCAGCGCCAGGGTGCCAACCGCATCGTGGTTGAATTGCCGGGCGTGCAGGACACCGCTGAAGCCAAGCGTATCCTGGGTAAAACCGCCAACCTGGAATTCCGCCTCGCGGCTGAGCCGGGTGCTACCCGCGCGACTTCCGAAGAGTTCGAGTTCCGTGAAGGCAACCGTCCTCCAGCCTTGATCGAGCGTGGCTTGATCATCACCGGCGACCAGGTGACCGATGCCAAGGCCGGTTTCGGCGAGCACGGTACCCCTGAAGTGAACATCCGCCTGGATGGCCACGGCGGCGAACTGATGAGCCGCGCCACGCGCAGCAACGTCGGTCGCAGCATGGCGGTGATCTTCATCGAGCAGCGCCCGGTGACCACCTACACCAAGCAAATGGTCAACGGCGTCGAAAAAGATGTGCCGGTACAGACCTTCAAGGAAGAGAAGAAGATCATCAGCCTGGCGACCATCCAGTCGCCGCTGGGTGCGCAATTCCGCATCACGGGCCTGAACGGTCAGGGCGAGTCCTCGGAACTGGCCCTGCTGCTGCGTGCCGGTGGCCTGGCGGCGCCGATGTACTTCGCTGAAGAACGTACCATCGGCCCGAGCCTGGGTGCCGACAACATCACCAAGGGTGTCGATGCGGCGCTGTGGGGCATGTTGTTCGTGTCGCTGTTCATCATCGCCATCTACCGCTTCTTCGGCGTCATCGCCACCGTGGCCCTGGCGGGCAACATGGTGATGCTGCTGGCGCTGATGTCGCTGCTGGGCGCTACGCTGACCCTGCCGGGCATCGCCGGTATCGTCCTCACCATGGGGATGGCGGTGGACGCCAACGTGCTGATCTTCTCGCGGATCCGTGAAGAGATCGCCGCGGGCATGACCGTACAGCGTGCAATCAACGAAGGCTTCGGCCGGGCATTTACCGCAATTCTCGACTCCAACCTGACCACCTTGCTGGTCGGCGGGATTCTCTTTGCCATGGGCACCGGCCCCGTCAAAGGTTTTGCGGTAACCATGTCCCTCGGTATCTTTACCTCGATGTTCACGGCCATTCTGGTGACCCGCGCAATGGTCAACCTGATCTTTGGCGGACGTGACTTCAAGAAGTTGTGGATTTAAGGGGCTGCCATGTTACGTACAATCAACTTCATGGGCGTTCGCAACATTGCGTTCGGCGCCACTGTGCTCCTTACCGTTCTGGCGCTGTTCAGCTGGTTCCATAAGGGTTTGAACTACGGTCTGGACTTCACCGGCGGTACGCTCATCGAGCTGACCTACGAGAAGCCGGCCGACGTTACCCTGGTGCGCAACGAGCTGGTCAAGGCCGGTTACCACGAAGCCGTGGTGCAGAACTTCGGCGCGACCACCGACCTGCTGGTGCGCATGCCTGGCGAAGACCCGCAACTGGGTCACCAGGTGGCCGAGGCCTTGCAGAAGGTCGGCGGCGACAACCCGGCGTCGGTTAAGCGTGTCGAGTTCGTCGGCCCGCAAGTCGGTGAAGAGCTGCGCGACCAGGGCGGCCTCGGCATGCTGATGGCGCTGGTTGGCATCATGATCTACCTGGCGTTCCGCTTTCAGTGGAAGTTCGGGGTTGGCGCCATTGTCTCGCTGATTCACGACGTGATCGTCACCGTGGGTATCCTGGCGTACTTCCAGATCACCTTCGACCTGACCGTATTGGCGGCCGTGCTGGCGATCATTGGTTACTCCCTCAACGACACCATTGTGGTGTTCGACCGGGTTCGCGAGAACTTCCGCGTACTGCGCAAGGCGACGTTGATCGAGAACATCAACATCTCCACCACCCAGACCTTGCTGCGGACCATGGCGACGTCGATCTCCACCTTGCTGGCGATCGCTGCGCTGATGATCTTCGGGGGCGACAACCTGTGGGGCTTCTCCCTGGCGCTGTTCATTGGCGTGCTGGCGGGTACCTACTCGTCGATCTACATCGCCAACGTGGTGCTGATCTGGCTGAACCTCAACAGCGAAGACTTGATCCCTCCGGCCGCCACCGGCAAGGAGGTCGACGACCGTCCTTGATGGGCAGGCGTTGATTGGCTGTTACAAAGAAGGCACGAGATTGAACTCGTGCCTTTTTTTTCGCTCCAAGGCTGGGTATAGCGCGGATCTTTCGGTCCGCTTGTGATGGTCAGGAGGTTCAACGTGAACAAGTCGTTGCTGGTTGGTGCGGTATTGGGTGCTGTCGGTGTGACTGCCGGGGGCGCTGTTGCCACCTACAGCCTGGTAAAAAGCGGCCCTGAGTATGCGCAAGTGCTGGCGGTGCAGCCGGTAAAAACCCAGATCAAAACCCCGCGTGAGGTCTGCAAGGATGTCACCGTAACCCGGCAGCGTCCGGTGCAGGATCAGCATCAAATCGCTGGTACCGTCGTAGGCGCCCTGGCAGGCGGCCTGCTCGGCAACCAGATCGGTGGCGGTAACGGCAAGAAGCTGGCAACGGTAGCTGGTGCGGTCGGTGGCGGTTATGCGGGTAACAAGGTTCAGGAAGGTATGCAGAACCGCGATACCTACACCACTACCCAGACTCGCTGTAACACTGTGAACGACATCAGCGACAAGGTTGTGGGCTACGACGTTCGTTACAACCTGGATGGCAAGGAAGGTACCGTGCGTATGGAGCGTGATCCAGGCGGCCAGATTCCGGTGGATAAGGAAGGGCGCCTGATCCTGGGTCAGAACCAGCAGTAATCTAAAGCCTGGTGCAATCAAAATGTGGGAGCAGGCTTGCTCGCGAAGGCGTACTGTCAGTCACCAGATTTATTGACTGACCCACCGCATTCGCGAGCAAGCCCGCTCCCACATTTGGTATGTGTTGTAGCTGAAAATGCGGCATCGCCCAAATCCCAGGCATAAAAAAAGCACCCCCTAGGGGTGCTTTTTTGTGCCTGCTCGCTTAACGCTTCAGCGAAGCCGGCAAGTGCGGCTGGATCGCCGTCAATACTGCCTTGAAGCATTTGGTGTTGCCAGCAACCACGTGGCCTTTCTCAAGGAAGTCATGACCGCCGGTGAAGTCGCTTACCAAGCCGCCCGCTTCCTGGATCAACAGGGCGCCCGCAGCCATGTCCCACTCGGACAGGCCCGACTCCCAGAATGCATCAAAACGGCCAGCGGCGACATAAGCCAGGTCCAGGCTCGCAGCGCCGGCGCGACGGATGCCGGCGGTCTGGCCAACCAGGGCGCGGAACATGCCCAGGTAGTTTTCCAGGTTGTCCATCTGGTCGTCACGGAACGGGAAGCCGGTGCCCAGTAGGGCGCCGTCCAGGCTGGTGCGGCCGCTCACGCGCAAACGACGGCCATTGAGCTGGGCGCCACGGCCACGGCTGGCGGTGAATTCTTCCTGGCGGACCGGGTCCAGCACGACGGCGTGTTCCAGGCGACCACGGTATTTGCACGCGATGCTCACGGCAAAGTGCGGGATGCCGCGCAGGAAGTTGGTGGTGCCGTCCAGTGGGTCGATGATCCACAGGTAGTCTTCGCCTTCGCCGCTGCCTTTGTGCAGCCCGGTTTCTTCGCCGAGAATGCCGTGGGTAGGGTAGGCCTTGCGCAGGGCGTCGATGATTTTCTGTTCGGCGGCGCGATCCACCTCGGATACATAATCCTTGGCGTCTTTTTCGTCGACCTTGATGGTATCCAGGCGCTCGATGGAGCGGAAGATCAATTCACTGGCGCTGCGGGCGGCGCGCAGCGCGATATTCAGCATGGGCTGCATGGATAGGTCACCTAAGGTTGTTAAAGAAAGCCGAGCAGTTTAGCAGAAACTTTCTTCAGGTGAAGGACGACGTTAGCTTTCATGGCATAACCTTGGGCTGTTCTGTAAGATTTGCTCCCCTTTCCCGTGTCCGAGAGCGCCTCCCTTGCTGCAAAACATTCGTGTCGTCCTGGTCAATACCAGCCACCCCGGCAACATCGGCGGGGTGGCGCGTGCCATGAAAAACATGGGGCTGACGCGCCTGGTGCTGGTCGAGCCGCGCCTGTTCCCGCACCATGAGGCCGACGCCCGCGCGTCCGGCGCCAATGACCTCCTGGAAAAAGCTCAGGTCGTCGCCACCCTGGAAGACGCCTTGGTCGGCTGCAACCTGGTGCTGGGCACCAGCGCCCGCGACCGCCGCATTCCCTGGCCATTGCTGGACCCGCGCGAGTGTGGCACCAAGGTGGTGGAAGAGGCCGCCGGCGGTGCTGAAATCGCCCTGGTGTTCGGTCGTGAAGACTCCGGCCTGACCAATGAAGAGCTGCAGCGATGTCATTATCACGTGCACATTCCATCAGACCCTGAGTTCAGCTCGCTGAACCTCGGGGCAGCGGTGCAGGTGCTGACCTACGAAGTGCGCATGGCCTGGCTGGCCGCCGAAGGCCAGCCGAGCAAGATGGAGAAAGACGAGGTGGCATCGACCAAAAGTGGCGAGCTGGCCACGATGGACGAGCTGGAGCGGTTCTATGAGCATCTGGAGCAAACTCTGGTGGCCATCGAATTTCTCGATCCGGAAAAACCACGGCACTTGATGGCGCGCCTGCGCCGGTTGTACGGGCGCAGCTCGGTCAGTCGGGCAGAAATGAATATATTGCGTGGCATCCTCACGGAAACCCAGAAAGCGGCCCGTGGCGAGCTGCTTAAGCGGAAGGATTAAAAATGTTCGAGCGTTTGCGAGAAGATATCCAAAGTGTTTTCCACCGTGATCCGGCGGCGCGCAACGCCTTTGAAGTGCTGACCTGCTACCCGGGCATGCATGCGATCTGGATTCACCGGTTGTCCGGTGCGTTGTGGGGCATGGGCTGGAAGTGGTTGGCGCGCGTGGTGTCGAACTTCGGTCGCTGGTTGACCGGTATCGAGATTCACCCGGGTGCCAAGGTGGGGCGTCGTTTCTTCATCGATCATGGCATGGGCATCGTGATCGGCGAGACCGCCGAGATCGGCGATGACGTGACCCTGTACCAAGGCGTGACTCTGGGTGGCACCAGCTGGAACAAAGGCAAGCGTCACCCAACCCTGGGCGATGGCGTGGTGGTGGGGGCGGGCGCCAAGGTGCTTGGGCCGTTCACGGTCGGCGCCGGCGCCAAGGTCGGCTCCAACGCCGTGGTGACCAAGGCTGTGCCGCCGGGCGCGACGGTGGTGGGGATTCCCGGCCGGATCATTGTCAAGCCGGAAGTCGGCGACGAGCAGGAAGCCAAGCGCAAGGCCATGGCCGAGAAGATCGGTTTCGATGCCTATGGTGTCAGCGAAGACATGCCCGACCCGGTCGCACGCGCCATTGGCCAGTTGCTCGACCACCTGCAGGCGGTGGACGGCAAGCTGGACGGCATGTGCGGCGCGCTGAAGGACCTGGGCAGTCCGTACTGTGCGAAAGAGCTGCCTGAGCTGCGCGAAGAAGACTTCGCCGAGATCAAGGACGAAGCTGCCACCAAGGCCAGCTAGTTCTGAAGTTTGATGCGATTTCCTGTGGGAGCTGGCTTGCCTGCGATGACGGTATGCCAGCCACCATAGATGTTGCTGATCTACCGCTATCGCAGGCAAGCCAGCTCCCACATTTGACCTCGTTGATCTTGCTGCCCTCGCGTGGTCCTCTTCCCGCTGTTCGTCCCCACCCCACCCTGCTATGATTCGCGCGCCCTTTTTACGGGTAATCCTGACTAAAGTACTAGGTCTTATAGTTGACTTAAATACTCGGGAATCGCATACTTGCTCCCATTCTGAAACACCTTGGTACTTGTCCATGAGACTGACTACAAAAGGCCGATACGCGGTGACTGCCATGCTCGATCTGGCCTTGCACGCGCAAACTGGGCCGGTGTCCCTGGCCGATATCTCCGAGCGCCAAGGCATTTCCCTGTCGTACCTCGAGCAGCTGTTCGCCAAATTGCGCCGCAGCAATTTGGTTTCCAGCGTGAGAGGCCCAGGTGGCGGCTATCAACTGTCCCGCGACATGCAGGGCATCCAGGTAGCCCAGGTGATCGACGCGGTCAACGAATCCGTCGATGCCACCAAGTGCCAGGGCCTGGGTGACTGCCACGCCGGCGACACCTGCCTCACGCACCACTTGTGGTGTGACTTGAGCCTGCAGATCCATGAGTTTTTGAGTGGTATCAGCTTGGCTGATCTTGTGACTCGCCGTGAGGTGCAAGAAGTAGCCCAGCGTCAGGACCAGCGCCGTTGCAACACCAAGGCGCCGCGTCTGGACAAGATCGAAGCGTCCGCCGTCGAGTGACAGCCGCAGAGCTAACGGCGCGCCAGCCAGCCTGATTTAGGAGAAAGTCCATGAAATTGCCGATTTACCTTGATTACTCTGCGACCACCCCGGTTGATCCGCGTGTCGCGCAAAAAATGAGCGAATGCCTGCTGGTTGACGGAAACTTCGGCAACCCGGCCTCCCGCTCCCACGTATTCGGCTGGAAAGCCGAGGAAGCGGTCGAGAACGCACGTCGCCAGGTCGCCGACCTGGTGGGCGCCGACCCGCGCGAAATCGTCTGGACCTCCGGTGCCACCGAGTCCGACAACCTGGCGATCAAGGGCGCGGCGCACTTCTATGCGACCAAGGGCAAGCACCTGATCACCACCAAGATTGAGCACAAGGCTGTCCTCGACACCATGCGCCAACTGGAGCGTGAAGGTTTCGAGGTGACTTACCTTGAGCCGACCACCGACGGTATCGTCACCCCGGCCATGATCGAAGCCGCGCTGCGTGAAGACACCATCCTGGTTTCCGTGATCCACGTGAACAACGAAATCGGCACCATCAACGACATCGAAGCGATTGGCGAATTGACCCGCTCCAAGGGCATTCTGCTGCACGTCGACGCCGCTCAGTCCACCGGCAAGGTCGAGATCGACCTGTCCAAGCTGAAAGTCGACCTGATGTCGTTCTCTGCCCACAAGACCTACGGCCCTAAAGGCATCGGCGCCCTCTACGTGAGCCGCAAGCCGCGCGTACGTATCGAAGCCACCATGCACGGCGGCGGTCACGAGCGCGGCATGCGTTCGGGCACCCTGGCGACCCACCAGATCGTCGGCATGGGCGAAGCCTTCCGTGTAGCCAAGGAAGACATGGCTGCCGAAAACGTGCGCATCAAGGCCTTGAGCGACCGCTTCTACAAGCAGGTCGAAAACCTTGAAGAGCTGTACATCAACGGCAGCATGACCGCCCGTGTACCGCACAACCTGAATTTGAGCTTCAACTACGTCGAAGGCGAGTCGCTGATCATGGCGCTCAAGGACCTGGCGGTTTCGTCCGGTTCGGCCTGCACCTCGGCCTCTCTTGAGCCTTCGTACGTATTGCGCGCCCTGGGTCGCAACGACGAACTGGCGCACAGCTCGATCCGCTTTACGTTCGGCCGCTTCACCACCGAAGAGCAAGTCGACTACGCCGCGCAGAAAGTCTGCGAAGCCGTCAACAAGCTGCGCGTCCTGTCGCCCCTGTGGGACATGTACAAAGACGGCGTCGACATTTCCAAGATCGAGTGGGCGGCACACTAACTATAGAAGCCGCCACCCCCAGCTCTGTAGCAACGTGGCGGAAAACGCAGGCGTTTCTACAGGGTTCCAGAGCGGCCCTGATGAGTGAGGATTCAATACCATGGCTTACAGTGAAAAGGTCATCGACCACTACGAAAACCCGCGCAACGTCGGCAAGATGAACGCGGAAGACCCTGATGTCGGCACCGGCATGGTTGGCGCTCCGGCGTGCGGCGATGTGATGCGCCTGCAGATCAAGGTCAACGACGCTGGCGTTATCGAAGACGCCAAGTTCAAGACCTACGGCTGCGGTTCGGCCATCGCCTCCAGCTCCCTGGCGACCGAATGGATGAAAGGCAAGACGCTGGATGAGGCTGTCACCATCAGCAACACCCAGCTGGCCGAAGAACTGGCCTTGCCGCCAGTGAAAATCCACTGCTCGGTGCTCGCGGAAGACGCCATCAAGGCGGCCGTTCGCGACTACAAGCAGAAGAAAGGCTTGATCTAAGTATTTGGCGACGAGTAAGGAGTCAACGATGGCTATCAGCATGACAGAAGCGGCAGCGCAGCACATTCGCCGCTCCCTGAATGGGCGCGGTAAAGGTGAGGGGATTCGTCTGGGTGTTCGCACCACGGGCTGTTCCGGCCTTGCCTACGTGCTGGAGTTTGTCGACGAGGTGGTTGCGGAAGACCAGGTGTTCGAAAGTCACGGCGAAAAGGTGATCATCGACCCGAAAAGCCTGACCTACTTGGACGGCACCGAGCTCGATTTCGTCAAGGAAGGGTTGAACGAAGGCTTCAAGTTCAACAACCCCAACGTCCGCGGTGAATGTGGCTGCGGCGAAAGCTTCAACATCTGAGGCTTCTCGTGGGTACTCCTTGTCATTTCGCTTTATTCGAGCTGCAGCCGAGCTTTCGCCTGGACCTCGAGCAGCTTGCCGCGCGCTATCGGGAATTGGCGCGTGGCGTGCATCCGGACCGCTTCGCTGACGCTTCCGAGCGTGAGCAACGCTTGGCGCTGGAGCAATCGGCCAGCCTCAACGAAGCCTATCAGACGCTCAAAAACCCGCCGAAACGCGCGCGTTATTTGCTGGCGATGAAGGGCGGCGAGTTGCCGATGGAAGTCACCGTGCATGACCCGGACTTCCTGATGCAGCAGATGCAATGGCGCGAAGAACTCGAAGACTTGCAGGACCAGGCCGATGTGACCGGCGTCGCAGTCTTCAAGCGTCGTCTGAAAGCGGCCCAGGATGAGCTCAACGAAAGCTTCGCAGCCTGTTGGGATGATGCAGCGCAACGCGAACAGGCCGAACGCCTGATGCGGCGCATGCAGTTCCTCGACAAGCTCACCTACGAAGTGCGCCAGCTAGAAGAGCGCCTCGACGATTAACCCAGTGTGCTGCCCGTGATGCACGCCTGATAGACAGATAAGACCTGATTACCATGGCTCTACTGCAAATCGCCGAACCCGGCCAAAGCCCTCAACCGCACCAGCGTCGCCTGGCGGTCGGGATTGACCTGGGCACCACCAATTCCCTGGTTGCTGCCGTGCGCAGCGGCCTGTCCGAGCCGCTGCCCGACGCCAACGGCCAGGTGATTCTGCCGTCCGCCGTGCGCTATCACGCTGATCGCACCGAAGTTGGCGAGTCGGCCAAGCTGGCGGCGTCTACCGATCCCTTGAACACCGTGCTGTCGGTCAAGCGCTTGATGGGTCGTGGTCTGTCCGACGTCAAGCAACTGGGCGACCAACTGCCTTACCGCTTTGTCGGTGGCGAATCCCATATGCCGTTCATCGACACCGTCCAGGGCGCGAAAAGCCCCGTGGAAGTGTCGGCCGATATCCTCAAGGTGCTGCGCCAGCGCGCGGAAACCACCCTGGGCGGCGAACTGGTGGGGGCGGTGATCACCGTTCCGGCCTATTTCGATGATGCGCAGCGCCAAGCCACCAAGGACGCGGCGAAACTCGCCGGCCTGAACGTGCTGCGCTTGCTCAACGAACCGACCGCGGCTGCGGTGGCTTACGGGTTGGACCAGCATGCTGAAGGCCTGGTTGCCATTTATGACCTGGGCGGCGGCACCTTTGATATTTCGATCCTGCGCCTGACCGGCGGCGTCTTCGAGGTGCTGGCCACCGGTGGCGACAGCGCCCTGGGGGGTGATGACTTTGACCATGCCATCGCGAGCTGGATCATCAGCAGCGCTGGCTTGTCCGCCGACCTGGATCCGGGCGCGCAGCGCAATCTGCTGCAAACTGCCTGCGCCGCCAAGGAAGCGCTGACGGACGTCGCCAGTGTAGAAGTTTCCTACGGTAGCTGGTCGGCCCAACTGACGCGCGAAGCCTTTGACGCGTTGATCGAACCCATGGTCGCCCGCAGCCTCAAGGCCTGCCGCCGCGCCGTGCGAGATTCCGGTATCGAGCTGGAAGACGTCGGTGCCGTGGTCATGGTGGGCGGTTCCACCCGCGTTCCGCGCGTGCGTGACGCCGTCGCCGAAGCCTTTGGCCGCCAGCCGCTGACTGAAATCGACCCGGATCAAGTGGTCGCCATCGGTGCTGCGATCCAGGCCGATACCCTGGCCGGCAACAAGCGCGATGGCGGCGAACTGCTGCTGCTCGATGTGATTCCTTTGTCCCTGGGGCTGGAAACCATGGGCGGCCTGATGGAGAAGGTGATTCCGCGCAACACCACCATTCCCGTGGCCCGCGCCCAGGACTTCACCACTTACAAAGATGGCCAGACGGCCATGATGATTCATGTGCTGCAAGGCGAGCGCGAGCTGATCAGCGACTGCCGCTCCCTGGCGCGTTTTGAGCTGCGCGGTATCCCGGCGATGGTAGCCGGTGCGGCGAAGATCCGTGTGACCTTCCAGGTCGACGCCGACGGCCTGCTCAGCGTCGCCGCACGCGAGCTGGCCTCCGGCGTCGAAGCCAGCATCCAGGTCAAGCCGTCCTACGGCCTCACCGACGGCGAAATCGCCAAGATGCTCAAGGACTCGTTCCAATACGCCGGTGACGACAAGGTCGCCCGCGTGCTGCGTGAGCAGCAAGTGGATGCCCAGCGCCTGCTTGAAGCGGTGCAGGGCGCCCTTGAGGCTGACGGCGAGCGTCTGCTGGATGCCGAGGAGCGCATGGTCATCGACCTGCAGATGCAGGAACTGGCCGAATTGATAAAAGGCACCGATGGCTATGCCATCGAGCAGCAGACCAAGCGTCTGTCGCAAGTGACCGATGCCTTTGCCGCCCGTCGTATGGACCAGTCGGTAAAAGCCGCCCTGGCGGGACGCAACCTGAATGAACTTGAGGATTAACTGATGCCGCAGATCATTTTTCTGCCACACGCCGAGCATTGCCCGGACGGTATGGTCGTGGAGGCTGAGACCGGCAAGTCCATCCTGGAAGTGGCCCACGACAACCACATCGAAATCGAAAGCGCCTGCGGCGGTGTGTGCGCTTGCACCACGTGCCACTGCATCATCCGCGAAGGCTTCAACAGCCTGGAAGAGGCGGATGAGCTGGAAGAAGACTTCCTCGACCGCGCCTGGGGCCTGGAAGCGACTTCGCGTCTAAGCTGTCAGGCAAAGGTCGGGACGGAAGACATCACCGTCGAAATTCCGAAATATTCGCTCAACCATGCAGCCGAAGCGCCGCATTGATTCAAGGAACTGTCATGAGCCTGAAATGGGTTGATGTACAAGAAATCGCTATACAACTTGCAGAGGCTCATCCTGAGGTCAATCCTCTTACGGTGAACTTCGTCAAGCTGCGCAACCTCGTCATGGAGCTGCCGGACTTCGACGACGTTCCTGACCGCGGTGGCGAGAAGGTTCTGGAGGCGATTCAGGGCCTGTGGATCGAAGAAGCAGACTGAGCCGTCTTTACGCAGTTAGGCAATACCTGATAACCCGCGTATAATTCGCGGGTTTAATTTTTCGTAAATTACCGTTTCTGGAGTTACACCATGGCTGTTCAACGTACTTTCTCCATCATCAAGCCTGACGCTGTTGCAAAAAACGTCATCGGCGAGATCACCACTCGTTTCGAAAAAGCCGGCCTGAAGGTTGTAGCTTCGAAACTCAAGCAACTGTCCAAAGCCGAAGCTGAAGGCTTTTACGCTGAGCACAGCGCTCGTGGTTTCTTCGGCGACCTGGTTGCCTTCATGATCTCCGGTCCTGTTGTTGTTCAGGTGCTGGAAGGCGAGAACGCTATCGCGCTGAACCGCGAACTGATGGGTGCTACCAACCCTAAAGAAGCGGCTGCCGGCACCATCCGTGCTGACTTCGCCGAGTCCATCGACGCCAACGCTGTACACGGTTCGGACTCCGAAGCCGCTGCTGCTCGCGAAATCTCGTACTTTTTCGCTGCTACTGAAGTAACCGCTCGCTAAGCATCGGCTTAAAGAGTGAGGGTGAATCCATGACGACATCGACTGTTAAAACCAACCTGCTGGGGCTGACTCAGCCGGAAATGGAGAAATTCTTCGACTCAATCGGGGAGAAGCGTTTCCGTGCCGGTCAGGTAATGAAATGGATTCACCACTTTGGCGTCGACGATTTCGACGCCATGACGAACGTCAGCAAGGCCCTGCGCGACAAGCTCAAGGCCATTGCCGAGGTTCGTGGTCCCGAAGTGGTCAGCGAGGACATCTCCACCGACGGCACCCGCAAATGGGTGGTGCGCGTGGCGTCCGGCAGCTGTGTCGAGACCGTCTACATTCCCCAGGGCAAGCGCGGCACCTTGTGCGTTTCGTCCCAGGCAGGCTGTGCCCTGGACTGCAGTTTCTGCTCCACCGGCAAGCAAGGCTTCAATAGCAACCTCACCGCCGCCGAAGTCATCGGCCAGGTGTGGATTGCCAACAAATCCTTTGGCAGCGTCCCGGCGACCGTCGACCGTGCCATCACCAACGTGGTGATGATGGGCATGGGTGAGCCGCTGCTGAACTTCGACAACGTCATTGCGGCCATGCACCTGATGATGGACGACCTGGGCTACGGCATCTCCAAGCGCCGTGTGACCCTGTCGACCTCCGGCGTGGTACCGATGATCGATGAGCTGGCCAAGCACATCGACGTCTCCCTGGCCTTGTCGCTGCACGCACCGAATGACGCATTGCGTAACCAATTGGTGCCGATCAACAAGAAGTATCCGCTTAAGATGCTGCTCGAGTCTTGCCAGCGTTATATGGCGACCTTGGGCGAGAAGCGCGTCTTGACCATTGAGTACACCATGCTCAAGGACGTCAACGACAAGGTCGAGCATGCGGTCGAGATGATCGAATTGCTCAAGAACACCCCATGCAAGATCAACCTGATTCCGTTTAACCCGTTTCCGCATTCTGGCTACGAGCGGCCAAGCAACAACGCCATTCGCCGTTTCCAGGATCAACTGCACCAGGCCGGCTACAACGTCACCGTGCGCACCACTCGTGGTGAAGACATCGACGCCGCCTGTGGCCAATTGGTAGGGCAGGTGATGGACCGCACCCGCCGCAGCGAGCGTTACATCGCCGGGCGCGAACTGAACACCGCCGACGATTTGCCGCTGATTGCTGTAAATCGAATCTGAGAGAGGACCTCTATGCCCTTGCGCCTTGCGCTGCTTTTGCTTGTTACCGGTCTCGCGGCCGGTTGTGTTTCATCGGGCCATGACAGCCCGTTGCACACCGGTAAAGGCCGTGAAGAGGCGCGCGTTGCCTATGTGCAACTCGGTTTGGGTTACCTGCAGCAAGGCATGAGCGAGCAGGCCAAGGTACCGTTGAAGAAGGCCCTTGAGCTGGACGGCGACGATGCCGACGCCAATGGCGCACTGGCCTTGGTGTTCCAGGCCCAGGCCGAGCCAGCACTGGCTGAACAGTATTTCCTCAAGGCCCTGGCCGCACGCCCTGGCGACCCGCGGCTGCTCAACAACTACGGCAGCTTCCTGTTCGCGCAGAAACGCTATGACCAGGCCGCCCTTTATTTCCAGCAGGCCAGCACCGATACCCTCTACCCTGAGCGTTCGCGGGTGTTCGAGAACCTTGGGGTGACCTCGATACACCTGGGCCAGCGCGACAGTGCCCGCCAGCAGCTGGAAAAAGCCCTGCATTTGAATGGTCGCCAGCCTCGGGCATTGCTCGAAATGGCTGAGTTGTCCTACGAAGACAGGCATTATGTGCCGGCACGTGACTATTACGAGCGTTTTAGCCTGCTCAGTGGGCAAAATGCACGTAGTCTATTGCTCGGTGTGCGCCTGGCGACGGTTCATGAAGAACGCGACACGGCCGCACGTTTTGGCCAGCAACTCGAACGACTCTATCCCGGTACGCCGGAATATCAGCAATACCTGTCGGAGCAATGATGAAAGCGGCGCACCCGGAAGTTGTAGCAGCTAATCGCGTAAACCCAGGCGACACCTTGCGTCAGGCCCGCGAAAGCAATGGTTGGTCGCTGGCGGAAGTGGCCCTCAAGCTCAATTTGACCACCACATCCCTGGGCAACCTGGAAGCCGGCGCGTTCGATAAGCTGCCTGGGCACACCTTTGCCCGCGGCTATATCCGTGCCTACGCCAAACTGCTGGGTATCGACCAGGCCATCCTGGTCCAGCAATTCGACCAATTCACCGGCACCGACTCCCAAGGCAGCAATGTGCATGGCCTGGGTCGCATTGAAGAGCCAACGCGGGTTTCCCATACCATTTTGCGAATCGTCAGCCTGTTGCTGCTGATCGCCGTGATCGGTGGCGGTTTCGTCTGGTGGCAGGACCAGGCGTCCCAGCGCACCAAGGACTTGACCAGCAACGCCATGGAGCACGTCGAGGTCGAAAGCGCCGACGGCACCACCCAGATTCATCCGCTGGACGAGCCGGAAGACCAGGCTGTCGCCGAAAGCCAGGCCGCGCCTGAAGCGCCGGTTGCCAGCGAACAGCCGGCACCGCAGACCGCGCCTGCCGCGACCGCTGCAGTACCGGCTCCCGCCACGCCAACCGCGCCGGCCCACACTCCAGCCGCCCAGGCCCACGTACCGGCCGCTCCAGCGCAGGCGCCAGCGGCAGCCACGCCAGCCACCCCTGCGATTTCGCCGCCGACCACCCCAGCGTTGATCGCCGGTGATGGACGCGTACAGATCACGTTCGTCGCTGACTGCTGGACGCAACTCACCGACGGCAACGGCAAAGTGCTGTTCAGCGGTCTGAAGCGTAAGGGAGATACGCTTGAGCAGGGCGGCAAGCCTCCTTTGACGCTGCGTCTGGGCTTTGCCCGTGGCGCGCAAGTGGCCTATAACGGCCAGCCTGTGGACGTGGCGCCGTTCACCAGCGGCGAGACCGCTCGAATCAAGTTGGGACAATAGTCATGCACGGCGAATCTCCAATCAAACGTCGCGTATCGCGCAAGATCTGGGTCGGCTCGGTGCCGGTGGGTGGCGATGCCCCCATCGCGGTGCAGAGCATGACCAACAGTGACACCAATGACGTGGCTGCCACTGTTGCCCAGATCAACCGTCTGGAAGCGGCTGGCGTGGACATCGTGCGGGTTTCCGTACCCGACATGGACGCGGCCGAAGCCTTCGGTCGTATCAAGCAACTGGTCAAGGTGCCGTTGGTTGCCGACATTCACTTCGACTACAAGATCGCGTTGCGCGTGGCCGAGTTGGGTGTGGACTGCTTGCGCATCAACCCAGGCAACATCGGTCGCGAAGACCGTGTGCGTGCGGTGGTGGACGCGGCCCGTGATCGTGGCATTCCAATCCGCATCGGCGTCAACGCCGGTTCCCTGGAAAAAGACCTGCAAAAGAAATACGGCGAGCCTACTCCCGCGGCGTTGGTTGAATCGGCGCTGCGCCACGTCGAGCACCTGGAACGCCTGAATTTCCAGGACTTCAAGGTCAGCGTAAAGGCCTCCGATGTGTTCATGGCGGTAGAAGCCTACCGCCTGCTGGCCAAGGAAATCGTGCAGCCGTTGCACCTGGGTATCACTGAAGCCGGCGGTTTACGCTCAGGCACAGTGAAATCTGCGGTGGGTCTCGGTATGCTGCTCGCCGAAGGGATTGGCGATACTATCCGCATCTCCCTGGCGGCAGACCCGGTAGAGGAAGTGAAAGTCGGCTACGACATTCTCAAATCCCTGCGTTTGCGTTCCCGCGGTATCAATTTCATTGCCTGCCCGAGCTGCTCGCGGCAGAACTTCGACGTGGTGAAAACCATGAACGACCTGGAATTGCGTCTCGAAGACCTGCTGGTGCCGCTGGATGTTGCAGTGATCGGTTGCGTGGTGAACGGGCCGGGTGAAGCCAAGGAGGCCCATGTGGGCCTGACCGGCGGTACGCCGAACCTGATCTACATCGACGGCAAGCCGGCGCAGAAGTTAACGAATGACAATCTGGTGGATCAGCTCGAAAAACTGATCCGCCAGAGAGCGGCCGAAAAGGTCGCGGCTGACGCAGCGCTGATCGCGCGCGGCTAAGAACGAATTTAAGGATTTGATGTGAGCAAGTCTCTGCAAGCCATTCGCGGCATGAACGACATCCTGCCGGAGCAGACGCCACTGTGGCGCTACTTCGAGAGCACGGTCGCGCGCCTGCTGGATAACTACGGTTACAAGCAGATCCGCATGCCGATCGTCGAGTTCACCGAGCTGTTCAAGCGCTCCATCGGTGAAGTGACCGACATCGTCGAAAAAGAGATGTACACCTTTGAAGACCGCAACGGTGATTCCCTGACCCTGCGTCCGGAAGGTACCGCCGCATGCGTGCGCGCTGTACTGGAGCATGGCATCACGGGTGGCGGTCAAACCCAGAAACTGTGGTACATCGGCCCGATGTTCCGTCACGAGCGTCCGCAGAAAGGCCGTTACCGCCAATTCCACCAGATCGGATGCGAAGTCTTCAACCTGGACGGTCCGGACATCGACGCCGAGCTGATCGTGCTGACCTGGCGCCTGTGGGGCCAGTTGGGCATCCGCGACGCGGTCAAGCTCGAGCTCAACAGCCTGGGCACCAGTGAGTCCCGTGGTCGCTACCGGGTCGCGCTGGTCGAGTACCTGTCTGCCCACCTGGACAAGCTGGACGAAGACAGCCAGCGCCGCCTGAAGACCAACCCGTTGCGCGTGCTCGATACCAAGAACGCCGACACCCAGGCCGTACTGGTCGATGCGCCGAAAATGGCCGACTACCTGGACGATGAATCCCGCACGCACTTCGAGGGCCTCAAGGCTCGCCTGGATGCGGCCGGTATCCCTTACGTCATCAATCCAAAGCTGGTGCGCGGCCTCGACTATTACAGCAAGACCGTGTTCGAGTGGGTCACCGATAAACTCGGCGCCCAGGGCACCGTGTGTGCCGGTGGTCGCTACGACGGCCTGGTCGAGCAGATGGGCGGCAAGCCGACTACCGGCGTAGGTTTCGCCATGGGTATCGAGCGGTTAATCCTGCTGCTTGAGACCCTGGAGCAGGTCCCCGAAGAAATTTCCCGTCAGGTGGACGTGTACCTTTGCGCCTTTGGCGAGGCGGCCGAACTGGCAGCCCTGGCCCTGAGCGAAAAAGTGCGTGACCAACTGCCGAACCTGCGCCTGCAGGTGAACGCCGGCGCCGGCAGCTTCAAGAGCCAGTTCAAGAAGGCCGACAAGAGCGGCGCGCTGTATGCGCTGATCCTCGGCGATGACGAACTGGCCCAGCAAGTGATAGGTTTCAAACCCCTGCGTGGCCAGGGCGAGCAACAGAACATTGCCTTTGATGCGCTCGCTGCGCACTTGGCCACCTGCGTCGTGCAGGGTTGAAGCTGTCGAACAGCCGAATTTAGCGATTAAGGAGTACTGGGGTGTCGAGTTCTGATGATGATCAACTGGCCGAGTTCAAGGACTGGTGGCAGCGTAACGGCAAGCCCTTGGTCACGGGCGGCCTGCTGGCTTTAGTGGTGGTGTTCGGCTGGCAAGCCTGGACCAAGTATCAGGCCAACCAGTCCCAGGGCGCCTCGATCGTTTATCAGCAATTGCTGGAAACCACGCTGACGCCGGATGGCAAACCGGACCCCGCGCAGGTTGCGGACCTGGCCGGCAAGCTGAAGAACGAATTCGGCGGTAGCACCTACGCCCAATACGGTAGCCTGTTCGTCGCGAAAGTCGCGGTCGATACCGGCAAGCTGGACGACGCCGCCGCAGAGCTGAAGGCCATCGCCGACAAGCCGACCAACCCGACCCTGGGTGAAATCGCACGTCAGCGCCTGGCTCAGGTACTGGCGGCACAGAACAAGGCCGACGAAGCACTCAAACTGCTCGACGGCGATGCTGACAAGGCATTCGTAGCCACTCGCGAAGAGCTCAAGGGTGACCTGTTGGTCCAATTGGGTCGTACCGACGAAGCCAATGCTGCGTACCAAAAAGCCAAGGCGGCGCTGTCTGATGAAGCGGCGGTCGGTGGCTTACAAATCAAGCTGGACGACCTGGCCAAAGGGGATGCGTGACGTGATCCGGTGGAAACATGCAGCATTGCTGGCTCTGGCCGTTCTGGCCGCGGGTTGCAGCAGCAACAGTAAAAAAGAACTGCCGCCTGCGGAGCTGACCAGCTTCAAGGAAGAAGTGGTCCTGCAAAAGCAGTGGAGCCGCTCCATCGGTGACGGTCAGGGCGAGACGTACAACATGTTGGTGCCGGCAATTGACGGCGACAACATTGTGGCCGCTGATGTCACCGGCGTGGTGACCTCCATGGACCGCATGAACGGCGACGTGAAGTGGTCCAAGGATCTGGAATTGCCTGTGTCGGGTGCCGTAGGGGTGGGCTATGGCATGGTGATGCTCGGCACGCTCAAGGGCGAAGTCGTGGCCCTGGATTCCAGCACGGGTGAAGAGAAATGGCGCGCTCGCGTGACCAGTGAAGTGCTCGCACCGCCTGCGACCAACGGCGATATCGTCGTGGTACAAACCCAGGATGACCGCGTGATCGGCCTGGACGCCAGCACTGGCGAACAGCGCTGGTTGTACGACAGCACCCCGGCGGTGCTGACGTTGCGCGGTACCAGTGGTCCGATTGTGACCAACAATCTGGCTGTTGCAGGCCTGTCGACCGGTAAAGTGGTCGCCCTGGATACCCGCAACGGCGTGCCGGCGTGGGAAACCCGCGTGGCCATCCCGCAAGGTCGTTCCGAGCTGGATCGTGTTGTGGACATCGATGGCGGCTTGCTACTGTCCGGTGAAACCCTCTACGTCGCTACCTACCAGGGCCGTGTGGCGGCACTGGACCTGCAGAGCGGTCGCGTTAACTGGCAGCGTGATGCTTCCAGCTACGCCGGTGTCGCCCAAGGGTTTGGCAGCGTCTATGTGAGCCTGGCGTCCGGCACTGTTGAAAGTGTCGACGAGCGTTCCACCACTGCATTGTGGAGCAACGATTCCCTGGCTCGCCGTCAACTGTCGGCACCGGAGGTGTTCTCCAGCTACGTGGCCGTGGGTGACTTCGAAGGCTACCTGCACCTGCTGAGCCAGGTAGACGGTCGCTTTGTCGGTCGCGAGCGTATCGACAGCGACGGCCTGCGTGCGCGTCCGCTGGTGGTGGGTAACATGCTGTATGTGTATGGCAACAGCGGCAAGCTGGAAGCCCTGACCATCAAGTAAGAACTATGCTTGGGGGCTTAGCCCTCTGGCAGCTTCACCTGTAGGAGCGAGCTTGCTCGCGAAAATCGTTAACGATAACGCGTGCTGTCTGAATAAACGCGGAGCCTTTGCGTTCTTCGCGAGCAAGCTCGCTCCTACAGTCGAGCACCAGCCGCTGCCCTGCAGCGGCTTTTGTATTTTCTGAAATAACGAAGTGGAGAGCCGCATGGTTCCCGTAATCGCCCTGGTGGGCCGACCTAACGTCGGCAAGTCCACCTTGTTCAACCGCCTGACCAGGACTCGCGACGCCATCGTCGGCGACTTGTCCGGTCTGACCCGTGATCGCCAATACGGTGAGGCAAAGTGGCAGGGGCGCTCCTACATTATTGTCGACACCGGTGGTATTTCCGGTGACGAACATGGCATGGACGAAAAAATGGCCGAGCAGTCGCTGCTTGCCATTGAAGAAGCCGATGTCGTGTTGTTCCTGGTGGACGCCCGTGCGGGCTACACCGCCGCCGACCAGATGATTGGCGAGCATTTGCGCAAGCGCAACAAGCGTTCCTACCTGGTCGCGAACAAGATCGACAACATCGATCCCGAGGCGGCCCGTGCCGAATTCAGCCCGATGGGCCTGGGCGACGCGATCCCGGTTGCCGGTGCCCACGGTCGCGGCATCACGCAGATGCTGGAAATTGCCCTCAGCACCTTTCCCAAGGATGACGATGAGGAAGAAGAGGGTGAGGAAGAGATCGTCGCCGAAGGTGAGGAAGCCAAGCGCATTCCTGGCCCTAGTGAAAAAGACGGTATCAAGATCGCCATCATCGGCCGTCCTAACGTCGGCAAGTCGACCCTGGTCAACCGTATGCTCGGTGAAGACCGGGTAATCGTCTATGACGAACCCGGCACCACCCGTGACAGCATCTACATCCCGTTCGAGCGCAACGACGAGAAGTACACGCTGATCGACACCGCCGGTGTGCGCAAGCGCGGCAAGATCCACGAAGAAGTTGAAAAATTCTCCGTGGTCAAAACCCTGCAGGCGATCAAAGACGCCAACGTGGTGATCTTCGTGATGGACGCCCGCGAAGGCGTGGTGGACCACGACCTGAACCTGCTGGGCTTCGCCCTGGAAGCCGGTCGGGCCCTGGTAATCGCGATCAACAAGTGGGACGGCATGACGCCCAGCGAGCGCGATTTCGTCAAGATCGAGCTGCAGCGTCGCCTGTTCTTCGTCGAGTTCGCCGATATCCACTTCATCTCGGCGCTGCACGGCACCGGCGTGGGCAACCTCTACGCCTCCGTACAGAACTCGTTCAAGTCCGCGGTCACCCGCTGGCCGACCAACCGCCTCACCCAGATACTGGAAGACGCAGTGGGCGAGCACGCGCCGCCGATGGTAAACAACCGCCGGATCAAATTGCGTTACGCCCACCTGGGTGGTGCCAACCCGCCGATTATCGTGATCCACGGTAACCAGATCGAGAAGGTGCCCAAGTCCTATGTGCGCTACCTGGAAAACACCTACCGCCGTGTCTTGAAACTGGTCGGCACGCCGATCCGCATCGAGTTCAAGGGCGGCGAGAACCCGTACGAAGGTAACAAGAACACGCTGACCGACCGTCAGGTGAACAAGAAGCGTCGCTTGATGACTCACCACAAGAAGGCCGACAAGAAGCGCCGCGACAAGAAATAGCGGCAGCTTCACGTTGTAAGCTACACGCTGCAAGAAAGGGCTCTTTTTGAGCCCTTTTTTGTGCGCGACGGTTGACCCGCTTATAGCTAGCAGCTTAAAACTTGGGCCTCACCTGCAGGGGCCTTTCATGATCACCAGCAAGCTGCCGAATGTCGGCACGACAATTTTTACCCGCATGTCGCAGTTGGCGGCCGAAACCGGTGCAATCAACCTGTCCCAGGGTTTCCCCGACTTCAATGGCCCTCAAGACTTGCTCGACGCCGTGGGTCGACACGTTGCCAGCGGCCATAACCAATACGCACCGATGAGCGGTTTGCCCGCGCTGCGCCAGCAGGTGGCGGCGAAGATTGCCCGCAGCTACGGTGTCAGCGTCGATGCCGACCGTGAAGTTACCGTCACGCCCGGCGCTACCCAGGGCATTTTCTGCGCAATCCAGGCTGTGATCCGCAACGGTGACGAAGTGATCATCTTCGACCCTTGCTACGACAGCTACGCGCCCTCGGTAGAGCTGGCCGGGGGGCGCTGCGTGCATGTGCAGCTGGACTTGCAGGATTTCAGCCTGGATTTCGAGCGCATCAAGGCCGCGCTGTCGCCGCGCACGCGCATGATTGTGCTCAACAGCCCGCACAATCCCAGCGGCGCGCTGATCAGCCGTGAGGAGCTGGACCAACTGGCCGAGCTGATTCGCGGGCGCGATATTTATCTGCTCAGTGACGAGGTATATGAACACCTGGTATTCGATGGCGTGCCACACGTCAGCGTCCTAGCCCACGAGGAGCTGTACCCGCGTGCGTTCGTGGTCAGCTCGTTCGGCAAGACTTATCACGTGACCGGTTGGAAGACCGGCTATGTGGTTGCGCCGCCGGCCCTCACGGCCGAGCTGCGCAAAGTGCATCAATACGTCAGTTTCTGTGGCGTGACCCCGTTGCAGTACGCGCTGGCCGACTTCATGGCCGAGCACCCGCAGCATGTGGTTGCGCTGCCGGCGTTCTACCAGGCCAAGCGCGACCTGTTCTGCCAGTTGCTGGCGCCGTCGCGGTTCAGCTTCAGCCCATCGGTGGGGACTTACTTTCAACTGGTGGATTATTCCCGGATTCGTCCGGACCTGGATGATGTCGCCATGTCCGAATGGATGACGCGCGAACACGGCGTGGCGTCGATTCCCATCTCGGTGTTCTACCGCAACCCACCCCAAGGCCAGCGCCTGGTGCGCCTGTGCTTTGCCAAACGCGAGGACACGCTGCGACAGGCAGCCGAAAAACTATGCGTGATTTGACCGCTTTGCCCAACCTGAATATTGCCTTGGTTCAGACCACCCTGGCCTGGCACGATCGCCAGGCCAACCTCGAGCATTTCGAGCGACTGCTGGAGCAGGCCAGGGGCGCCGATCTGATCGTGCTGCCCGAGATGTTCACCACCGGCTTTTCCATGGAGTCGGCCAGCCTCGCCGAGCCAGAGAACGGTCCCACCCATCACTGGCTCCAGGCCCAGGCAGCGAAGTACAACGCGGTGATCACCGGCAGCGTGATCATCCAGGCCGCCGACGGCAGCCACCGCAATCGCTTGCTGTGGGCGCGTCCCGATGGGGAAGTGTTGCATTACGACAAGCGCCACCTGTTCCGCATGGCGGGTGAGCATGATCACTACACTCCCGGCGAGCGCCAGGTGCAGTTTGAATTGAAGGGCTGGCGCATCCGTCCGTTGATTTGCTACGACCTGCGCTTCCCGGTGTGGAGTCGCGATGCCCAGGACACCGACCTGTTGCTGTATACCGCCAACTGGCCGGGTGCGCGGCGGTTGCACTGGAACCGCTTATTGCCGGCGCGGGCCATCGAGAATTTGTGTTATGTGGCGGCGGTGAATCGGGTCGGCACGGATGGGAAGGGATTCGCGTATACCGGCGACAGTCAAGTGCTGGATTTCCAGGGTGAGACCTTGCTGAGCGCGGGGGAGGCGGATGGGGTGTTTCTGGTGAATCTGGATGCGCGCGAATTGGCGGCGTATCGCACCAAGTTCCCGGCTAATCTGGATGCCGATAGCTTTCAGTTTGTCTGACAGACCGCTATCGCGGGCAAACCCGCTCCCACATCGGAATGCGGTCACCTGTGGGAGCGGGCTTGCTCGCGAAGAGGCCAGCCCAGCCAACAAAAAAGGCCCCTGGGTTCTCACCCAGAGGCCTTTCCACATTTAAGCAGCCCGTTACGCCGCTTTCGCTTCCTGCTGGCTCAACGAGCGGTTCAGCGCACTGAACAGCGCCTTGAAGCTCGCGGTCGTGATGTTTTCATCAATTCCCACACCATGCACCGGACGCTCGCCATTCACGCGCAGCTCGATGTACGCCGCCGCTTTAGCGTTGGTGCCCGCCCCAATCGCATGTTCGTTGTAATCCATGATCTCCACACCAATTGGCAAGCCCGCCACCAGCGCTTCCAGCGCGCCGTTGCCTTTGCCTTTCCAGTGCAGGTTGGTTTCGCCCTGGCCCTTGCCCGAGACTTCCACCTCGACAAAGCTGTTGCCGTTTTCTTCCTGCAGGCGATGGCTGACCAGCGCGTACGGGGTGTTGGCTTGCAGGTATTCACGCTGCAGCAACGCGTAGATCTGCGGCGCGGTCATCTCAAGGCCGACGCGGTCGGTCTCGGCCTGTACCACCTGGCTGAACTCGATCTGCATGCGGCGCGGCAAGCTGATGTCGTATTCCTGCTCCAGCAGGTAAGCGATGCCGCCCTTGCCTGACTGGCTGTTCACGCGGATCACCGCTTCGTAGCTGCGGCCGATGTCGGCCGGGTCGATCGGCAGGTACGGCACTTCCCACAGTGCATCGTCTTTCTGCTGGGAGAAGCCTTTGCGGATCGCATCCTGGTGGGAGCCGGAGAACGCGGTGTGCACCAGGTCACCGACATACGGATGACGTGGGTGCACCTGGATCTGGTTGCACTCCTCGACGACCTTGCGCACGCCGTCGATGTCGGAGAAGTCCAGCTGTGGGTCGAGGCCCTGGGTGTACATGTTCAAGGCCACGGTGACCAGGTCGACGTTACCGGTGCGCTCGCCGTTGCCGAACAGGCAGCCTTCGACACGGTCGGCGCCGGCCATCAGGCCCAGCTCGGTGGCGGCCACGCCGGTGCCACGGTCGTTGTGAGTGTGCAGGCTGATGATCACGCTGTCACGGCGGTTGATATGGCGACCGAACCACTCGATCTGGTCGGCATAGATATTCGGTGTGGCGCACTCCACGGTGGCCGGCAGGTTGAGGATCATCTTGTGCTCGGGCGTCGGGTTCCACACCTCGATCACCGCATCACAGACTTCCTTGGCGAACTCCAGCTCCGTGGCGCTGAAGGTCTCCGGGGAATATTCGAAGGTCCACTGGGTTTGCGGCTGCTGCGCGGCATATTTGACGAACAGCTTGGCGGCGTTGACCGCGATGGCCTTGATGCCGTCCTTGTCCTGGTTGAACACAATGCGGCGGAACGACGGCGAAGTGGCGTTGTACAGATGCACGATGGCTTTCTTGGCGCCGCGCAGGGATTCGAAGGTGCGCGCGATCAAGTCTTCACGGCCCTGGGTCAGCACCTGGATGGTGGTGTCCTCGGGGATGTGGTTGTCTTCGATCAGGGTGCGCACGAAGTCGAAATCGGTTTGCGACGCGGCCGGGAACGAGGCTTCTATTTCCTTCACGCCCACAGCCACCAGCGTCTTCCAGAAACGCAGCTTTTTCGCCGCATCCATAGGCTCGATCAGCGACTGGTTACCATCACGCAGGTCGGAGCTGCACCAGATCGGCGCGGTGGTGATGGTTTTCGAAGGCCACGTGCGGTCCGGGATATCGATGGTCGGGAACGCGCGGTACTTCGAAGACGGGTCTTTGAGCATGCTCATCGGGAAATCCTTTGTTGTAGGGGCCGAGAAAAGGCGGCCTGCCGTAGAACTGTTTTTGGGATGTTTTCTAGAGACGAGGCAGATCGATTCAGCCTGGCAGTCGTGCGCTGACGAGGCACAGGCTGCGGTGCTGGCGGAGCTGAATGAGGGTGTGAGAGGTTTTCATAAGCTCAACCCTAACCGCCGGGGTGAAAGATGGCAAGCAGTCGGAAAAAATTGAGATAAGTTCTGCTATTTGCGTAATTTGCAAGATTTTATTGCTTTGACTTCGGCGAGTTCACGTTTTGTTTGCGTGACGTTTATCAGCCGCGCAATCGAGGCGACTGGCCTGGCGCCATCGCAGGCAAGCCCGCTCGCCACAGGGGAACTCGCCGGCCTTTGAAAGTTGTGTAGATACCTATGCCGCGATGAGGCCTGTCGTCTCGCCCTTTATATCAAGGCTGGAACGCTCCGATAAAGATCGCCGGGTCTACCCGCGCATCGTTCAGGCTGACATTCCAGTGCATATGCGGCCCGGTCGCGCGGCCCGTCGAGCCGACCTTGCCCACCACCGCGCCGCGCGCCAGTTGCTGGCCGACTTTCACGTCGATCGTCGACATATGGCAAAACATGCTGATAAAGCCCTGGCCGTGGTCGACAAACACTGTGTTGCCATTGAAGAAATAATTGCCCACCAGAATCACTTTACCGTTCGCCGGGGTCTTGATCGGCGTGCCGGCGGGCACGGCGAAATCCAGGCCCGAATGGGGATTACGCTCTTCACCGTTGAAGAACCGTCGTACGCCAAACTTGCTCGACAGCGGCCCGTTCACCGGTTTGTCGAGCACCAGGTTGCTTGGCAGGTTCGGGCTGAAACTGCGGTAGGCCTTGATCTGCACCGCCAGCTCCGACTCGATGCGCTTGAGCTGCGCCGGTTCAGGATTCACCTGGCTTTTGTTTTTCAGGGTGATGCGCTGTTCCGGGTACTTTTTGTAACCGACGATAAACGGCAAGCTGCGTCCGCCGCTGCTGATGCGCTCGTTGCCCGGCTTGGCCGTCAATGGGATGCCGACAATCGCCAGCCAGGTGTCCGCCTCCTTCACCACCAGCACTGGCTTGCCCTGATAGGTGGCTTTGGGCGCCGCTGCCGCGGGGCCCAGTTCAACCACGGCCACGCCACCCGGCACCGGTTTGTTCAAGGTGCGGGTGATGTAGCTGTCGGCGTGGGCGTTGAAGGCAAGGCAAAACAAGATCAGCAGGCTAAAGAAACGTGGCATCAATCAATCCAATAACGAAAGGGTGACAGGTGTCAGGTGGTTGTCTTCCACCCGCACTTGCAATTGGCCTTCACCGAGGCGCGCGGTCAGGCGCTGGCCGGTGCGGGTTTGCGCTGCATTGCGAATCGCCTGGCCGCGCTCGTCCAGCAAGATGCTGTACCCACGGCCCAGGGTTGCCAGTGGGCTGACCACGTGCAGCGTCTGCATCTGGCTTTGCAATTGCAGGCGCCGCGCCTTGAGGCCTTCGCGCATGGCACGGGGCAGGCGTTCGGCGAGGCTGTCCAGACGCTGGCGCAGCAGGGCCAGTTGACGGCCCGGATGTTGGCCGGCGAGGCGGGTTTCCAGGCGGATCAGGCGTTCACGACGGGTGTTGAGGCCACGCTCGAAAGCGCGGCGCAGGCGCATGTCCAGGTCGTCCAGGCGCTGGGCCTGCTGGCGCAGACGTTCGCCGGGGTGGCGCAGGCGCCGGGCCATGCCTTCCAGGCGCAGGCGGTCGTGACGCAGGCGGTTACGCATCAGCATCACCAGGCGGCGGTGCAGGTTCTCGACCTGGCGCACCAGGTGGCTGGCGTCCGGGGCCAGCAATTCAGCGGCGGCCGAGGGGGTAGGGGCGCGCACGTCCGCCACGAAGTCGCTGATGGACACATCGGTTTCATGCCCGACGGCGCTGATGATGGGCGTGACGCAGGCGTCCACCGCGCGCGCCACCGCCTCTTCGTTGAAGCACCAGAGGTCTTCCAGCGAACCGCCGCCACGCGCCAGGATCAGCGCGTCGAAGCCGCGGGTGTCGGCGAGTTTCAGCGCACGGACGATCTGCGTGATGGCTTCGCGGCCTTGCACGGCGGTGGGGATCAGCGTCAGTTCGATGTTGGGTGCGCGGCGGCGGAACACGCTGATGATGTCGCGGATCACCGCGCCGGTCGGCGAACTGATAATGCCAATGCGCCGAGGATGCGCCGGCAGCGGCACCTTGCGCTCGGCGCTGAACAGGCCTTCGGCGCTGAGCTTTTCCTTCAATGCATCGAAAGCCAGGCGCAACGCACCGTCACCGGCCGGCTCTACGGTGTCGAGGATCAGTTGGTAATCGCCACGGCCTTCGAACAGCGAGACCTTGCCGCGCACTTTTACCGCCAGGCCGTCCTTCAACGCCTGGCGCACGCGCGCCGCATTGTTTCGGAACAGTGCGCAACGTACCTGGGCGCCGCTGTCCTTGAGGGTGAAATACACGTGGCCGGAAGCCGGGCGGGCGAGGTTGGAGATCTCGCCTTCGACCCAGATATTGGTGAACACGTCTTCGAGCAACACCCGCGCGCGGCCGTTGAGCTGGCTGACAGTCAGGACTTCGCGGTCCAGGCCCAGTCGGGCAAAGGGATCTTTAATCATGGGCGGCAGTTTATAGGCATTCGTGCAAGGTTTGACAGAACTGCTCCACCAGCGCGCTCGGCGCCTGCGCGCAGGCCAGGGCCACCGTGCTGAGGCAGTCCGGGTCGGCCAGGGGCAAAAAGTGCAGGTTGATCGGGGCGATGTCCTGCATGGATTTTGGTAACAAGGCAATACCGAAGCCGGCCTGGATCAGCTGTAGCTGGGTGGTCTTGCGTGACATCACTCGCGCGGCCTTGGGAAAAAATCCCGCGCGCATGCACAACTCGGCTGACAGATAACTCAGGCCGCCGCGCTGAGGATGAGGAATAGAGATAAACGCCTCGTCCTTGAGTTGCGCCAACTCCACCGGCGTATGGCTGCCCACCAAGGGATGGTTGGGCGGCACCGCCAGCCATAACGGCTCGCTGTACAAAGGCACCACACGTACGCCGTCACGCTGGCGCAACACGGGCAGGCGCAGCAGCCCAACGTCCAGGCGGCCGTCGGCGATGTCTTCCAACTGCGCTTCGGAGGACAGCTTGGCGATATCCATCGACACCCCAGGGCTGCGCTCCAGCCAGGTACTGATGCCCTGCAGCAACGGGCCGCTCATCGGCACGGTGCCCGAATGGCTCAGGCGCAGCGTGCCCCGTTCGCCGTTGCCCACTTGGGTCGCCATGTCGCTGGCCTTGAGCAACTCACTCAGCAAGTTGCGTGCTCTCGGGTAGAACGCTTCACCCGCCGCCGTGAGTCGGGGTTGGCGCGCGGTGCGTTCGAACAGCGCGGTCTGCAGTTGGGTTTCCATGGCCTTGATCTGCCGGCTCAAGGCCGATTGCGCCACGAACAGACGCTCGGCGGCGGCACTGAAGCTGTCGCTGTCGACGATTTCAACGAAGTAACGCAGTTGGCGGGTGGAAATCACGCGTCATGCCTTTTCAAGATAGGTCGAGGGCTTTGAAGATATTAGTCGCATCCCTCGCCAATGGCTAAAGTGAAGCACTCTCGAATAAGGATTTGCCCAATGAGCCCGGTTGAGCTGATGAGTCAGTGGTCGTTTGGCGCTATGGATTGGCTGATTATCGCCCTGGGCATTGTCGTGGCGTACATCGTGTTTGGCATCGCCGGCTTCGGTACAGCCTTGGTGGCGGGGCCGCTGCTGATCCTGTTCATGCCACTGTCGAAAATCATCCCGCTGCTGGTGCTGCTGGATTTTGTGGCGGCGTTCGGCAACCTGCTGCAATCGCGGCGGGACGTGAACAAATCAGAACTGCTGCGATTGCTGCCGTGCATGGCGATAGGCTGCACATTGGGCGTGATGTTCCTGCTCAACCTGCATTCTGACCTGTTGCTGTTGCTGATGGGCCTGTTTATCAGCGCCTACGCGATCTACAGCCTGGCGGTAAAGGCGCGGCCCACGCAGTTGGCGGTGGGCTGGTCGATTCCCATGGGCACGGTCGGCGGCTTGTTTGGTGCGTTGTTCGGCAGCGGCGGGTTTTTATATGCGATCTACCTGAACAGCCGTCTGCCCAAGGACGCGGCGCGGGCCACGCAGAGTGCGCTGATCAGTTGCAGCACGGTGGTGCGCTTGAGCCTGTTCCTGATCGCCGGGGTGTATGCGGATCTGCCCTTGTTGATGCTGGCGGTTTGTCTGTTGCCGGCGATGGCGCTGGGGTTGTGGTGCGGGCGCAGGCTGACGATGCGGATGTCCCGTGAGGCGTTTGTAAGGCTGGTGACCTGGTTGGTGCTGGCGAGCGGGATTGCGCTGATTGGACGGTATTTGAGTGCTTGACCTGATTTTTTCAGGGATTAAGCTGCCAGCCTTCAGGGCCTCTTCGCGAGCAAGCCCGCTCCCACATTGATCGCGTTTCTCCTGTAGGAATGCAGTCCAATGTGGGAGCGGGCTTGCTCGCGAAGGCGTCAGACGCCACACCGCAGGGCTCCAGGTACCATGAACTCCCAAAGCATCCTTGTCCCGAAAATCTCCACCTTGCCCGTCCACGAGCCCCGCGCCCGGGCGATCGTGCGCTGGTTGGTGCGCAAGAACATCGTCAAGGAAGAGCTGACCACCTGCGGGCGCACCGGCAACCGCATGGGTTATGCCCTGGCCGACGGTGCCCGCGCGGTGGTGCTGCATCCCGAAGCGTTGCCGTTCAACGAGCCGATCAATGGCCTGGAAATCATCTACAAGCGCTGCATCTACACGCCGGCCAAGGGCTTTCTCGAAGAAGCCGGCTGCCCCGAATGCCTGAAAGAAGTCGGCGAAGCGCTGTTCGACAGCCTGGAAGACTGGATGCCCGGCCACACCGACAACTTCACCTGCCCGTTGTGCGGGCATGAAGATGACATCAACGGGTTCCTGTTCCTGCAGGCATGCGGGTTTTCCAACCTGGGATTTATCTTCAACAACTGGGCGGAGGCGGGGTTCAAGCAGAGCTTTATCGACGAATTTGCCGACTGGCTGGACCAGAAGATCGCTTGGGTCAGAGTCGAGCTTTAACCCCTCCTATCCGTGACCGTTCCCACGCTCCGCGTGGGAATGCCGCCTTGGACGCTCTGCGTCCCGCCTTAAAGTCCTGACGCGGAGCGTCACAGGATGCATTCCCACGCAGAGCGCGGGAACGATCAGGTGGAGCCAGATTTCTCCATCTATCACTATTCCCAAATATGTCAGAGTTTTACATTGAGACCTGAGGGGTGTCTGAGTATAATGGCGCGCTTCCATTTTCCCGCTCGGGAGCCCCCGCGATGCTGCGTATCAGCCAAGAAGCTCTGACATTCGACGACATTCTCCTAGTGCCCGGTTATTCCGAGGTGCTTCCTAACGAAGTCAGTCTCAAGACCCGCCTAACCCGTGGCATCGAGCTGAATATTCCCCTGGTTTCCGCTGCCATGGACACCGTCACCGAAGCCCGTCTGGCCATCGCCATGGCTCAGGAAGGCGGCATCGGCATCATCCACAAGAACATGACCATCGAGCAGCAAGCTGCCGAAGTGCGCAAGGTCAAGCGTTACGAAGCCGGTGTGGTGAAAGACCCCATCACCATCGAAGCCGACGCCACCGTGCGTGACCTGTTCGAACTGACCCGCCTGCACAATATCTCCGGCGTTCCGGTGCTGCACGATGGCGACCTGGTCGGCATCGTCACCTCCCGTGACGTGCGTTTTGAGAACCGTCTTGAAGTCACCGTCCGCGAAGTGATGACGCCTAAAGAGCGCCTGGTCACGGTCAAGGAAGGCGCGGACAAGAACGATGTGCGCGAACTGCTGCACAAGCACCGCATCGAGCGCGTGCTGATCGTCGACGACAACTTCGCCCTCAAGGGCATGATGACCGTCAACGACATCGAAAAAGCCAAGGCTTACCCGCTGGCCAGCAAGGATGACCAAGGTCGTCTGCGCGTCGGCGCCGCCGTCGGTACCGGCAAAGACACCGGCGACCGCGTTTCGGCCCTGGTCGCTGCCGGTGTTGATGTGGTGGTGGTCGACACCGCCCACGGTCATTCCAAAGGCGTGATCGACCGCGTGCGCTGGGTCAAGCAGAACTTCCCTGACGTACAAGTGATCGGCGGCAACATCGCCACCGGCGCCGCCGCCAAGGCCCTGGCCGAAGCTGGCGCGGATGCGGTCAAGGTCGGTATCGGCCCTGGCTCGATCTGCACCACGCGGATCGTCGCCGGTGTGGGCGTGCCACAGATCAGCGCCATCGCCAACGTCGCCGCGGCCCTTGAAGGCACCGGCGTGCCGTTGATCGCCGACGGCGGCATCCGTTTCTCCGGTGACCTGTCCAAGGCCATCGTGGCCGGTGCTTCCTGCGTGATGATGGGCTCGATGTTCGCCGGTACCGAAGAAGCGCCGGGCGAAATCGAACTGTTCCAGGGCCGTTCCTACAAGGCTTACCGCGGCATGGGTTCGCTGGGCGCGATGTCCCAGGCGCAAGGTTCTTCGGACCGTTACTTCCAGGACTCCTCGGCAGGTGCCGAGAAGCTCGTCCCGGAAGGCATCGAAGGCCGTGTGCCGTACAAAGGCACCCTGAGCGCGATCATCCACCAACTGATGGGCGGCCTGCGTTCCTCGATGGGCTACACCGGCAGTGCCGACATCGAAGAAATGCGCACCAAGCCAGAGTTCGTACGGATCACCGGCGCCGGCATGGCTGAATCCCATGTCCACGACGTGCAGATCACCAAGGAAGCGCCAAACTACCGCGTAGGTTGAGGCTTCCAGCAAAACGTTAAGTAACCGGGGCTGTTCTTTCAGCCCCGAGTTGTTTCTGATTCATTAGACGAGACTGACTTCATGGCCCTCGACATTCACGCCCACCGCATCCTGATCCTCGACTTCGGTTCCCAGTACACCCAACTGATCGCCCGCCGCGTGCGTGAAATCGGCGTGTACTGCGAACTGCACCCGTTCGACATGGATGACGAAGCGATTCGCGAATTCGCGCCCAAGGGCGTCATCCTCGCCGGTGGCCCCGAGTCCGTGCACGAAGCCGACAGCCCGCGCTGCCCGCAGGCGGTATTTGACCTGGGCGTGCCGGTCTTCGGTATCTGCTACGGCATGCAGACCATGGCCGAGCAACTGGGCGGCAAGGTTGAAGGTTCCGAACTGCGTGAATTCGGTTACGCCCGTGTCGACGTGGTCGGCAAGAGCCGCCTGCTGGACGGCATCGAAGACCACATTGACGCCGACGGCCTGTTCGGCCTCGACGTGTGGATGAGCCACGGTGACAAAGTCACCAAAATGCCGCAGGACTTCCACATCCTGGCCAGCACCCCAAGCTGCCCGATCGCCGGCATGTTCAGCGACGAGCGCCGTTACTACGGCGTGCAGTTCCACCCGGAAGTGACCCACACCAAGCAAGGCGGGCGCATCCTGTCGCGCTTCATCCTCGACATCTGCGAATGTGAAGCGCTGTGGACCCCGTCGAAAATCGCTGAAGACGCCATCGCCAACGTCCGCGCCCAGGTCGGTACCGACAACGTGCTGCTCGGCCTGTCCGGCGGCGTCGACTCCTCCGTGGTCGCCGCGCTGCTGCACAAAGCCATCGGCGACCAGCTGACCTGCGTCTTCGTCGACAACGGCCTGCTGCGCCTGCACGAAGGCGAACAAGTGATGGCCATGTTCGCCGAGAACATGGGCGTCAAGGTGATCCGCGCCAACGCCGAGGAGCAGTTCCTCGACAACCTGGCCGGCGAGTCCGACCCGGAGAAGAAGCGCAAGATCATCGGCCGTACCTTCATCGACGTATTCGATGCCCAGGCCAAACACCTGGACAACATCAAGTACCTCGCCCAGGGCACCATCTACCCCGACGTGATCGAATCGGCCGGCGCCAAGAGCGGCAAGGCCCACGTGATCAAGTCCCACCACAACGTGGGCGGCCTGCCCGAGGAAATGAACCTCAAGCTGGTCGAACCGCTGCGCGAACTGTTCAAGGACGAAGTCCGCCGCCTGGGCCTGGAACTGGGCCTGCCGTACGACATGGTCTACCGCCACCCCTTCCCGGGCCCGGGCCTGGGCGTGCGCATCCTCGGTGAAGTGAAAAAGGAATACGCCGACCTGTTGCGTCGCGCCGACCACATCTTCATCGAAGAACTGCGCAAGGCCGATTGGTACCACAAAGTCAGCCAGGCATTCGTGGTGTTCCAGCCGGTGAAATCGGTGGGCGTTGTGGGTGATGGCCGTCGTTACGCGTGGGTTGTGGCGTTGCGTGCGGTGGAGACCATCGACTTCATGACCGCGCGCTGGGCGCATCTGCCGTATGAGCTGCTGGAGACGGTCAGCGGGCGGATCATCAATGAGATCGAAGGTATCTCGCGCGTGACGTATGACGTGTCGAGCAAGCCGCCAGCGACGATTGAGTGGGAGTAAGGTCGATCTTCAACAACCTGTTTTATAGGTAAGAGATCGCTTTACCATCCGCCTAAAACAACAAAACCCGCCTTGGCGGGTTTTGTTGTTTTTGGCGAAGACGTATCAGAAGTCGTAACGCACGTTTGCACTGAAGGTGTCGGCGTCGAAACCACTGCTGGTCAGGTAGTTGTACGTGCCTCCCACGGTCCACGCGCCCACACGGTAGTTCGCGCCCAGGCCCAGCTCGTAGCTGTCGCGCGCGGGTGTCGCGCCGGTGGTGGTGAACGGGGTGCCGCCGAGCACGAAGGTGGAGGTGGTGCCGGCCTTGTCGCCGATGAAGTCGTGCCAGGCCATCAGCTTGGCTTCCGGTTCCAGACTGCCCACACCTACGTCAAAAGCCGCCGCCAGACGCGCGCCCAGGCCCATTTCGCCGATTTCATAGCGCTGGCTGCCGACATTGAGGGCGGCTGAGCTGCCTTTTTCACGGTACGAATCCATCGAGACGTTTGCATAGCGCGCACCGACCTGTGGTTCCAGCAGCCACTGCTTGTCGAGCTGGAAGGTGTAGCCTGCCAGTGCGTTGACGCCGAAGATCTCACTGTCGTAGTCGCCCTTGGCACGGGTGCCGGCGATGTAGCGTTTGGACTCGTTGTCGTTCCAGCCATACATCAGCGAAGTGTCGACGAAGAAGTTGTCGCGGGCCCAGTTGCCGTACAGGGTCAGTGCATGGCCGCTGACGTCGGTTTTGCTGCCCAGGTCGGATTTGACGTCGCTGGTCAGGTAGCTGTAAGCCAGGCCCACGGTGGTATCGGTGTTGAGCTTGCCGTCGGCACCCACTGCGATGCCATTGGTGTTGGCGTCGTAGCCGTCGATACCGTGGCGGCCGTCCTGGTTGGCATCGCTGGACAGCGCTTGCAGCCATACGCCTTGTTCTGCCAGGACGTCACCGGAGGACAGACCGCTACGCGCTTTGCTGGCGCGGCGGTTGATGGCGCTTGCGACCAGGTTCTGGCTGTTGATGGCGGCGTGGATCGCCCCACGGCTGACATCCGGGGTCAGGGTTTCGGCAAGTTTGGCCAGCTCTTCGCGGGTGGCGGCGTTGGCGAAACGCTGGAATACCGGGTCGCTTTCGTCCATCTGGCCCAGGACCGTGTTTTTGAACGGCTTGATGGCGTTTACCGCGTTGCGTGAACCACGTGCGCCCAGCAGGTCTTGCGTGATCACCTCATCACTGCGGGTGGCAACCAGTGCTTTCACGTCCTGGCCTTCAATGCCGAAGTTCTTCACCTCAAGCAGCGCCGAGGAAGAAACCACGGACAGGTTCTGCGGGTCTTCCCACGTGCCGGAGTTGATGAGGGTGTAACGAGTGCCCTGGGCCGACGTGCGGAAGTCGTCGGAGCGAGCCTGCAGTTCGATTTGGCTGCCTGCAGAGAAGTAGGTATTGCCGGTGACTTTCAGGATCGGCGCGTTGGGCAGTGTGTTGTTGTCCAGCAGCAGGCGCAGGCGCGCCGTGTCGCTGTCCAGGTCGAGGTCGCCCACAATCGTCGTCTGCGGGTGAAGCAGCGTCAGGCGGCCGCCGTCGATATCGACGAAACCGGCGCGGATGGTCGAACCATCGAACATCGTGTCCCCTCGCACCAGCACGCCACTCAGGCCCAGCAGGTCACCCTTGACCTGACCACCTTCCCAGTAGAAATACGAAGAGGAGGTATTGTCGTCGTCCACCGAAATGGCTGCCGTGCCGCCTTCGATCAGGCCGCCTGTCTGCGTGATGGAGAGGCTGTTGGAACCGCCGGCGGTGTCGAGACTGCGAAAGCGGATACCGATGCCTTCGGCGGAGATAGTCCCGCTGTTGTTGATATCGCTCTTGGCGGGAGCGCCTGTGATTTGACCGGTAAAGCGGGCTTTCTCGATATCGATACCCATAGAGTCGATGCCACGCGCGGTGATAGTGCCCGAGTTATTGACGCGCGCCTGGGTTGAGGTGAACAGCATGCCTTCGGCTTTTTCGCCAGTCACAGTGATGTTGCCGTTGTTGTTCACTTCACCCGCGATGGTCGCCAGATACACGTCCAGCCCGACGACGGCGTTGCCGCTAACCGTAATGTCCCCATTATTTACCAAGTCGCCAGCGATGTTGGAATTGAGGACCAAGGAGATACCGCTCGGGAAGGCGGTGGGATGCGCAGCCGTCACGTTGATTTTGCCCTGGTTGACCAGGTTGCCTGCCAGGGTCACGTTCATCAGCCTTACATCTGCGTTTTGCGACGTCCCGGTGAAGGTGGCGTTATTGAAAACATCACCGGAGCTGCTGTATGCCCCGGTGCTCAGGTCGTAGTTGAGGTCAGGTGCGGGTGCGGCATGGACTGCGGCACTGGCAGTCGCGACGGACAGGGCCAACAACGAGCGACGCAGGTGGGAAATGTTCAAGGCAGTATCCTTACAGGGCAAAAAACTGACAGGGAACTACCTACGCGTCAGCGTCTTTTTTGGCTTCCCTGCCAGCTTGTCAGTGAATGCTGATTCAAGCGCGTGCAAATTTACACGATGCGTGTAGGGCAATTCATCCTAAAAATGACCAGTGATGGAAAATTAGCCAAAAAATGCGACGCTCCAGCTATTTTTTGTCCTTATTGGTTTACCCAGCAATAATCGGAACTTAGGGGTGGCGCTGCGGTCTCGCTTGGTGAAGCACTAAGGGGATAGGTTTCTACACAACTTTGTAGTGAGCGGGCTTGTCCCGCGCTGGGTGGCGAAGTGAACTGGCCTAATGATTTTGGACACTTCATTCGGGCGCTATGATAGCGCCCAAATTTGAGGTGTTTGGATATGCGTAAATCTTATTCGAGTGAGTTCAAGCTCAAGGCCGCCAGCATGGTGTTGGATGAAGGTCAGCCAGTTACCGAAGTCTGTGCCAGCCTGGATATCGGCCCCACAGCGCTGCGTCGCTGGGTCGATCAAGTGCAAAAAGAACGCTTGGGCTCGACTCCCGTAGGGGCCAAGGCGATTACCGCTGATCAACGAGAAATCCAGAGGCTCAAAGCTCTGCTCAGAGAGAAAGACCTGGATATCGAAATCCTAAAAAAGGCCAGTGCTCTCCTGCTTTTGGACGCCAAAGATCATTCACGTTGATCGATGAGCTGGACGAGCAGTACGGCGTTAAAAGGTGTTGCCGGGCGTTCGGGGTCAACCGCAGTAGTTTCTACGCTTGGCGCCAGCGCCAGGGCAGAGCAAATCCTGAACGGGACAAGCTCAAGGCCGCGCTGGTCAGGCACCACAAGGCGTCCAGAGAGTCGGCCGGCGCACGTACATTGTCCAAGGAGCTACAAGCCAAAGGGCATCGTATCGGACGTTATATGGCTCGCAGTTTGATGCGCGAAGCTGGCATCGCTAGTCGTCAGCGCAGGCGCCATAAGTACAAGTCGCCGGGCGCGGAGGCCTTGGTGGCGCCACACGTGCTCAAGCGGAAATTTGATGTGACGGCGGTTAATCAGGTGTGGTGTGGCGACGTGACTTACATCAAGGTCGGCAAGCGGTGGATGTACTTCGCCGCCGTTCTGGATTTGTACGCTCGCAGGATCGTAGGCTGGTCGTTCTCGATGATTTCTGATGCCAACCTGACCTGCGAAGCGCTACGCATGGCGGTTGAGCTACGCGGCCATCCCCAGAATGTGTTGTTTCATTCTGACCAAGGTTGTCAGTACACCAGTCATAAGTTTCGAAACGAGCTGCTCAAACAGGGTTTTAGGCAAAGCATGAGCCGTAAAGGCGAGTGCTGGGATAACGCCCCGATGGAGCGTTTCTTTGGCAGTTTGAAATCAGAGTGGGTGCCTGAAACGGGCTACAAACTGGAACATGAGGCCCGAGCAGACGTGCAGCGCTATGTCTCTCGCTACAACATCAGCAGGCCTCACAGCTACAACGACTACCGGTCGCCGGTCATGAAGGAAAGGTTGGCGGCGTGAACCGTAATCAGTGTCCAAGATTACTTGACCAGTTCAAAGCCGCCCCCATTAGAGACTCCGCCGAGTATCAGATAAATCCAGGTCGCTTGGTTTGGGGCCGCTTCGCCGCCCAGCGCGGGACAAGCCCGCTCACTACAGATGTTCGCAAGCCCTCAAAGTGGATACCTATTTTTTCTAGGGGGGAGGCCATCCGGGTGTTTTTGAACGGACCGGCGCGCCGTTGATTTCAGATCGCTCATGCGTCAGCGGCGTTTTAACCCATCTGCTCCACGCCGCTTCCCACCCAATGTCATGGCCTGCTCCGGGTACATGGACGCTTTGGGAGAGGGGCGAGCCCAGCGCCTGTTGGTAGCTGGCAGCTAAACCAGCTGGAATAATCAGGTCCTCTTCCCCGATCAGATGACGCTGGGGTATCAAGATGAGTCGGTCACGATAGTCCAGCGGATCCAGTGAACCGTCGAGGGGTGACAGTCTTTTCATCGTCGCCCACAAACCTGGGCTGAGATTGCCAGCAAGGGTTTGCACCTGGGTAACATCATTGCGCTGCGCCGCTAACAATAAGGCGAGAGCGGCGCCACCTGAATACCCCACCAGTTCGAACTCTTTATTGCCATATCGCTGTTTCAATTGGTCCAGCGCCTGGCTGAGGCGGGTGACCACTTCCTGGGAAAATCGTCGATGGGTCCAGAGGGAGGGTTGACAGGCTGCGGTCATGACGAACTGGCAGGGGCGCGCCAGGTAGGCATTCGGCGTCGGATCATCGACCGCCAGCCGTGGCACCAACAGATTGTGCGGGCTCGGATCCAGGCTGGGTTGAGTGGCCGTCGCCCAGGCATGACCATCGCCTTCCAGATAGACACGCAGGCGCGTCATTTTTTCTGCCGTGCGCGGCGCAAGGATCAAGAGGGGGAAGGCATGCCCCGGCAGGACCTCCAATTGTCGGCCGTGTTCGTCAGCCAGTTGTTGCAGCGCCTCGCGCGGCGATTGGCAGGCGATGAGAAGCGCGCTGACCATCACCATCCAGGTTTTATGGAAGCCGGCCAAGGACCTACGGCAGCGAAGGTATCTATTCATGATTTGGAAATCCCCCGAAGCAAGAGCTGCCATTTTCAATGAACAGCAAGAGTTGGCATCAGAGAAACTGTGATCGAATCAAATCCGTATCGAACGGTGTCATCCCTTGATCAGGCGCAAACACCGCCTGTGCCTGCTGCGGTGAAGTCGCGCGTTCTCCCCGTGCGCGAGCATGTAAATCGAACAGGGTCTCCAGATCAGCCCTGGGTGTGTGTACCAAGGCTTGCAGCATCAAGGATACCCCACTCAGGTTGTTCTGGACGTTGTTCCACCGCGCCGATGAAGTGAGCCCCAGGTCGGCCCAAATCATGCGTCGTTCCTGCAAGTCCATCACGAATGGCAGGCAGATCGCTGTGTCGGATGCGATATCAATACGGTCGAATACGGAGCGCGGCTCGAATACTTCACCCGACGCCACATCGGCGCGGGCCATCCAGCCCGCGAAGCATTCTGGTAGATCGCAGTACGGTTGCTCGGTGTATGAGTTGATAGACGTGACGACATAGCGAATACCCTTCTTGACGAGGACATACAATCTGCTTCGCCAGGAAAATAAGGGCCGCTTTGCGACCCTGGGCACGCAAACGGCCTCGCCACGGATTGCTTCGCGCCCCTTTCTTTCAAGCTCAGACCCGTACAAACTCCACTTGAAGCCAGGAAGAGTTGGAGAATTTCCTCACCTTGCCCATAATCGAAATGAAGCAAAGCGACCTTATCGCTCTTGATCGAGTCAACAAGCTGATGCATTGCTCGCTGTGAGTGGTCGCAATCCTGGAGGCCTTTACATGAAGCTGGAAGAGCGTATGCAGCGTGCCATTGGTGGCATTCTGGGAAACGTGATCCTGCGCATGGATGTCGCGGCGCTTGGAGGGCATTCACAGGTTTCTGTGGCGTTGGATGAGTTGATGCGCAAAGGCGTGATAGTGCGCATGGGCATTGGCATTTATGCGAAAGCCAGTCGTCACCCTTACACAGGCGTTGTTACCCCTGTAGCCGACCTTGAAACACTCGCCGTTGAGGTGTTTCAGCGGCTGGGCGTGAGTGCGTCGGTGCAGGTCGCCAAATCCGGAACCGGGCGTCTGCTCGCGTCAAAGGATGCGAGGATCTGCGTAAAAGGTAGCCGTCGAATTCGACGCAAGTTGTCGCTCGGTGGGCGATCAGTGGTTTACGTCAATGAACTCCCATCTTCCAGAAAAGCGAAAAGCTCGGTAAGGCGTCATCCGAAAACGGGTGCCTTGATCATTCCGAAGTCGGGACTACGGCGTTACGTAATGGAACTGGCGGACTCATGCCAAGTCACTTACGTCAGAACTTACGCGGATGAGTGGGCGGAAAATGTTTCTCGGCTGGCAGGGGACGATGTTCGTACCGACGTCATTGAAAACCTGGTTATTGCGCTGAAAAAAGAGAAAAAAGTCACGGGCCTGGAAGCAGTTCACCTGCTGACCAACTACCTGAGGGAAAAGCAGCGTGTTTGATCCATTCAAGGACTTTGACACGAAGGGCTATCTCAGAAACGTTGTGGGTGAAAAAGACCTCAACATCGTCAAGCAGCTTGAACATGATCTGTTCACGGCGAACCTTGCTGACGCGATGGCCTACTTGATCAAGAAACGCACGATCACATACCGCGATTTTCTACAGGTCCATGCGCTGCTGTTTGGCGATCTTTATTCGTGGGCGGGCAGCGACAGGATGACGACTTCTCCTGACTTGGCGATCTCTAAAGCGGGCACTTGTTTCTGTCTCCCGTACGAAGCCAAAAGAGCCGTTGAGGAAGGGCTTCGCTTGGGGCAGAACAAGGCCGTTCTCAAAGCGTCACCAGGACTGGTGATGGGTTTTTTCGCTTACGGGCATCCATTCCTTGATGGGAATGGCAGAACGATGCTGGTGGTTCACTCAGTCCTCTGTCATCGCGCAGGGTTCTCGATCAATTGGAGCCGGACGGACAAGACGGCCTACCTGTCTGCCTTGAGTCAAGAAATCGAGACGCCTGGCAAAGACATTCTGGATGCGTACTTAAACGAGTTTATTGAGCCAGCGCTTGAGCCGGGCGCATGGGAAGCCGCCATTCATTCCGTCCGCGGCCTGAACGGCTTAGTAACGACGGATACCGTAGAGGGACGCTCAGACGATCCTGTGATCTCACGCAAATATCAGGAGTTTGATCAGCGACGGGGCTACACCATCGATTAAAGGGCGGGTGGATCCCTGGCCGTTTGCCCCTGGCGCGCAAATCTCACCGCCGCGCAACATCCGAAAAGTAAAACTTATCCAACGTATGCCGCGACTCGGTGTACTCGAACTGCCGCCCATCCTGCAAAAACGTCTGGTTACTCACCACAATCACATGGCTTTGCCCGTCGAGGTCCAGATGTGCCTGGTCGTCCTTGCTGCGGGGCAGGGCTTCGATGGTGCGCTGGGCGTAGCTGATCTGCAGTTGCAGGGTCTGTTCGATAAACGCGTAGATCGATTGTTCGGCAATCACGCGGTCCAGGCCGGGAATCACGTCGGCGACGAAGTGGTTGATGTCGAGGATCACGCGTTTGCCGCCGATACGCCGCACGCGCTTGATGCGCGTGATCAGTGCGCCGGGTTCGGCTTCGATGTGTTGCAGCAGTGCGCCTTCGAGCGGCAATTGGGTGAATTCGACCACTTCGGTGTGTACGTCGTCGCCCAGGTCGGCGTGGGTTTCGTGGAAGCTGACGATGCCGCCCAGTTGGAACTCGATCGGGTTGGGTGACAACACGAAGGTGCCCTTGCCGTGGATCTTTTGCGCAAAGCCGCGCTCCTGCAACTGCTCGATGGCCCGGCGCACGGTACCGCGGCTGGCCTGGTAGCTGTCCATCAGTTCGGTTTCGGAGGGAAGGCGCGTGCCGCGCTGCAGGCGTTCGGTGGTGATGCTGGCAAGCAGATCCGTATAGATCTGGTTGTATTTGCTCATGGCGTTGGCTCTGTGCCCGGCGTGATGAAGGTGTACTGCGCGGTCAAGGCAGGAACCTTAGTGGCACCGTGCAGGTTTGTCCATTAGACCCTTTGATTCATGCGGCTTGCAGCGGTTCGACGGCCTGCAAAATTAAACAATGTGTAACTCGTACAGACGAGTTGTTGCTTTAACTCGTCTGTACGAGTACTTTTGCTCTCGGCGTGCTGCCAATGACTGCCCCCCAATAAAAAAATCAAAGTGGAAACCAAGCATGAGCCACGACTATTCGACTATCGCCCGCGAGGTCCTCGAGCACCTCGGGGGCCGCGACAACCTTGAGCAAGCTGCCCATTGCGTGACCCGCCTGCGCCTGGCGCTCAAGGACCCGAGCCGGGTCAATGGCAGCGCGTTGAACCAGGTCGACCTGGTCAAGGGTTCGTTCTTTACCGGCGGCCTGTTCCAGGTGGTGATCGGCCCCGGCGAAGTGGAAAAGGTCTACGCCGCCCTGCGCGAGCAGACCGGCCTAGCCGCCGCCACCATCGCAGACGTGAAGAAGAAAGGCGCCGATAAGACCAACGCCATGCAGCGGCTGGTGCGGGTGTTTTCCGATGTGTTCATGCCGATCCTGCCCGCGTTGATCATTGCCGGCCTGTTGATGGGCGTGAACAACCTGATGGGCGCCAAGGGCATGTTCATCGAGGGGCAGACGCTGCTGGAGGCCTACCCGAACCTGGACGGCCTGTGGAGCCTGATCAACCTGATGGCCAACACCTCGTTCGTGTTCCTGCCGGCGCTGGTGGGGTGGTCGGCGGCCAAGCGTTTTGGCGGCAGTGAAATCCTCGGCATCGTGCTGGGCCTGATGCTGGTGCACCCCGATCTGCTCAATGCCTGGAACTACGGCAAGGCCGTGGCCGGCCTCGATGGCCAGAGCCTGCCGTACTTCGATATTTTCGGCTGGTTCCAGATCGAAAAGGTCGGCTATCAGGGGCAGATCCTGCCGATCCTGATGGCGGCCTATGTGATGAGCGTGATCGAGAAATGGCTGCGGGCCAGGGTGCCCAACGCGATCCAACTGCTTGTCGTGCCGATCACCACCATCGTCGTCACCGGTGTACTGGCCCTGGCGATCATCGGCCCGGTGACCCGTCACCTCGGCATCCTGATCACCGAAGGCATGGTCACGCTGTTTGATCTGGCGCCGATGGTCGGCGGGGCGCTGTTCGGCCTGCTCTATGCGCCGTTGGTGATCACCGGCATGCATCACATGTTCCTCGCCGTGGACCTGCAGCTTATTTCGACCCAGGGCGGCACCTTTATCTGGCCGATGATCGTCATGTCCAACCTGGCCCAGGGCAGCGCCGCGCTTGCGGTGTTCTATACCAGCCGCAATGCGCGGGACAAAAGCATGGCCTCGACCTCGGCGATCTCGGCGTATTTCGGCATTACGGAGCCGGCGATGTTCGGGGTGAACCTGCGCTTCAAATTCCCCTTTTATGCGGCCCTGCTGGGCTCGGCGTTGGGCAGCGTTTTCCTGTCGCTGAACAAGGTGCAGGCATCGGCCATCGGCGTGGGGGGCTTGCCTGGGTTTATTTCGATCGTGCCGCAATCCATCGCGGTGTTTGTGATCGGCATGGTCATCGCGATGGTGGTGCCGTTTGTTCTGACCTGTGGGTTGAGCATGAAGATTGTTCGGCCTGGGTACAGGGTCGCCTGATCTGACGCCTTCGCGAGCAAGCCCGCTCCCACATTTGACCGCATTCCAAGTTGAAGGACCCCCCATGCAAAACTGGCAACACTCGGTGATCTACCAGATCTACCCCAAAAGCTTCCACAGCCACGCGGGTAACGCCACCGGTGACCTGTTGGGCATCGTGGACAAGCTCGACTACCTGCAATGGCTGGGCGTGGATTGCCTGTGGATCACCCCGTTCCTGCGCTCGCCCCAGCGCGACAACGGCTATGACATCAGCGACTACTACGCCATCGACCCGAGCTACGGAACCATGGCCGACTGCGACCTGCTGATCAGCGAAGCGGCCAAGCGTGGCATCAGGCTGATGCTGGACATCGTGGTCAACCACACGTCCATCGAGCACGAGTGGTTCCAGCAAGCGCGCAGCAGCCTCGACAACCCGTACCGCGACTTCTACATCTGGCGCGACCAGCCGAACAACTGGGAGTCCAAGTTCGGCGGCTCGGCCTGGGAGTACGAGGCGCAAACCGGCCAGTACTTCCTGCACCTGTTTGACCACACCCAGGCCGACCTCAATTGGGACAACCCCAAGGTGCGCGCCGAGGTGTTCAAGCTGATGCGCTTCTGGCGCGACAAGGGCGTGGGCGGCTTCCGCCTGGACGTGATCAACCTGATCTCCAAGCCCGCCGATTTCCCCGAAGACAACAGCGACGGCCGCCGCTTCTACACCGATGGCCCCAACGTGCATGCGTACCTGCAGGAGATGCACCGCGAAGTCTTCGATGGCCACGACCTGATCAACGTCGGCGAGATGTCGTCCACGCGCCTTGAGCATTGCATCCGCTACTCCAATCCGGCGTCGAAAGAGCTGTCGATGACCTTCAACTTTCATCACCTGAAAGTCGACTACCCGAATCTGCAGAAGTGGGTGAAGGCCGACTTCGACTTTCTGCAACTCAAGCGGATCTTCTCTGACTGGCAAATGGGCATGCAGGCCGGTGGCGGCTGGAACGCGCTGTTCTGGTGTAACCACGACCAACCGCGGGTGGTCTCGCGCTTCGGCAATGACGGCGAGCATCGCGTGGTTTCGGCCAAGATGCTCGCCACCGCGTTGCACTTCCTCCAGGGCACGCCGTTTGTGTACCAGGGCGAAGAGCTGGGCATGACCAATCCGGGCTTTGACAGGATCGAGCAATACCGCGATGTGGAGACCCTGAACATCTTTCGCCTCAAGCGCGATGCGGGCGAATCCGAGGCGGCGAGCATGGCGGCGATCATGCAGAAGTCGCGGGACAACGGGCGAACGCCGATGCAGTGGAATGCGGGGGTGAACGCTGGGTTCAGCACAGGTGAACCCTGGATCGGCATTGCGGCCAATGCCGCGAGCATCAACGTCGAACAGCAACGGGATGACCCGGATTCAGTGCTGCATCACTACCGCGCGTTGATTGCCTTGCGCCGCCATGAACCGCTGATCCAGGAAGGGGTTTATCGGCCGCTGCTGCAGGACCATCTGCAGGTCTGGGCGTACCTGCGCGAAGGTCACGGCGAGCGCCTGCTGGTGCTCAATAATTTCTACGGCACGCCCTGTGAAATCCATCTGCCGCACAGCGTCATCAACCCGGCAAGCGAGCAACGCCTGTTGATCAGCAACTACCCCGACTGCCCGGTGCGTACGGGCCCGGTGACGCTGCGCCCTTACGAATCCTTTGTGCTGCACCTCAAGGATTGAGACCCGCTGTAACCCCGTGTGGGAGCACGGGGCGCTTTGAAAAACATAATAAAAATCGGAGTGCTTTATGAAAACAACAATAAAGCTGGGCCTCGTTGCGTCTTGCCTGAGCCTGCCATTGGGTGCTCAGGCCTTGGAATTTTCGGGGTATTTGCGCAGCGGTGTGGGGACTTCAACCGGCAGCGGCCCGCAGCAGTGTTTCCAACTGCCGGGGGCGCAAACCAAATACCGTTTGGGCAACGAATGTGAGCAGTACGGCGAGCTGGAACTGCGCCAGGACCTGCTGACCTTCGACGACGGCTCGGTGCTCAGCGTCGACGCCATGGCGTCGCTCTATAACAAGTACGACCGCCAGTTGAAGTTTCAGGGCGAAAACAACGGTACCGCGCGCATGCCGCAGATGTATGCGCAGTGGTCCAACCTGCCCAGCCTCAATGGCGGCTCGCTGTGGGCCGGGCGGCGTTACTACAAACGAAACGACATCCACATCTCCGACTTCTACTACTGGAACCAGAGCGCCACCGGCGGCGGTATTGAGGATGTTCTGATCGGCGGCCTCAAATACAGCTATGCCATTTCCCGCAAGGACAACCTGTACCAGAAGGAATACGCCACCCGTCACGATTTCAACGTCGCGGGCTTCAAGACCAACCCCGGCGGTGAGTTGGAACTGGGCTTGAGCTACATCGAAAAAGCCGGCGGACGCGACACCAACAGCGGCTGGGCACTCACCGCGCAGCATGAGCAAAAGCCCTTCCTCGGCGGCAAGAACAAGTTCGCCTTGCAGTACGGCGAAGGCCCCGGCACCGGCCTGGGTTACACCGGCAATACCTTCCTGGAGCGCAGCAGCAAAAGTTACCGCGCCGTGGAGTTCTTCGACTGGCAGGTGACCCCGCGGTTTGGTGGGCAGGTCGAGGCGGTGTACCAGAAAGACATTCGTCCGGGCAGCCGGGACCAGACCTGGATGTCCCTCGGTGTGCGCCCGGCGTATGCCATCAGCGAGCAGTTCAAACTGGTCGCCGAGCTTGGGCATGACCAGGTCGACGCCACCGGCGGCACGCGCAAGTTGAGCAAATTCACATTCGCCCCGACCTGGTCGCCCAAAGGCCCGGAATTCTGGGCGCGGCCGGAAGTGCGCTTGTACTACACCTATGCGACCTGGAACGAAGCGGCCAAGCGCGCGGCGAATGAGTTGGCGGCGGGGTCGGCGTTGTCCGACACCGGCTCCTATGGCACCGCGCGGCATGGGTCGAACGTGGGTGTGCAAGTCGAGTACTGGTGGAAATAAACAAGCCCTTATCTGGACGCGCTTATGTGGGAGCCGGGCTTGCCCGCGATGCAGGCGACTCGGTATTTCAGTGGTACCGAGGTGATGCTATCGCAGGCAAGCCAGCTCCCACAGGTGCAGCGCTCTGGATCAAGCCTTTGTCCCCCGACCAGTGATTTTTACAGAACAAAACAACAGGTGACGCCATGACCGCAACTCAACCCCTGGAACTGTTGGCGCCTCTATCCGGTGTGCTGCTGGCGCTGGATAAGGTGCCCGACCCGGTGTTCTCCAGCCGCCTGATCGGCGATGGCCTGTGCATCGACCCCACCTCGCAGACCCTATGCGCGCCGCTGGCCGGGGTGATCAGCAATATCCAGGACAGTGGGCATGCGCTCAGCATCACCGCCGACAACGGCGTCCAGGTGCTGTTGCACATCGGCCTGGACACCGTGAACCTGGCGGGCCAGGGCTTCACGCGGCGGGTGCAGGAAGGCCAGCGGGTGGAAGCCGGGCAAGCGCTGGTCGAATTCGATGCCGACTACGTGGCGCTTAACGCGCGCAGCTTGCTGACACTGATGCTGGTGGTCAGTGGCGAGCCGTTTACCGTACTGGCAACCGACCTTGTAGAAACCGGTCAGCCACTGATGCAGTTATTCCCAGCACCGTCCATTGACGCGCTGGACGAAGAGGAGGGCGATGCGCTGTTCTCCAGGCCGGTGACCCTGCCCAACGCCAACGGATTGCACGCACGCCCGGCGGGGGTGTTCGCCCAGGCGGCGAAGGGTTTCATGGCGAGTATTTACCTGCACAAGCAAACCCAGAGCGCCAACGCCAAGTCGCTGGTGGCGATCATGGCGTTGCAAACCGTGCAGGGTGATTCCTTGCAAGTAAGTGCGGTAGGGGAAGACGCCGAGGCGGCGATCAACGCGCTGGTTGCCTTGTTGGCTGAGGGCTGTGGCGAGGCGGTGGCGCGCACGGCCGAGCCGGTCGCAACGGTGTTGTCGACGACGTTGCTGCGCGGCGTGTGTGCGTCACCGGGTTCGGCGTTTGGCCAGGTTGTTCAAGTGACCGAACCCGAGCTGGATATCACTGAAGCGGGGGCCGGTGAGACCCTCGAACATGCCGCGTTGGCGCGGGGCCTGCGCACCGCAACCGAAGCGCTGCAAGCCCTGCAACACGAGGCTGCCGGCGGCGCCCAGGCGGACATTTTCCGTGCCCACCAGCAATTGCTCGAAGACCCGACGTTGCTGGACCAGGCCCATGGTCTGCTGGCGGAAGGCAAGAGTGCCGCATTCGCCTGGAACCGTGCCACGGTCGCCACGGCCAGGCTGTTCCAGGGTTCGGGCAATGCGTTGCTTGCCGAACGTGCGGCCGACCTGGCGGACGTCGGCCAGCGCGTGCTGAAACTGATCCTGGGCATTACGGACAGCGCCTGGGACTTGCCGGAGCGCGCGATCCTGATCGCCGAGCAACTGACGCCTTCGCAGACCGCCGGCCTGGATACACGCAAGGTGCTGGGGTTTGTCACTGTCGGCGGCGGCGCGACCAGCCACGTCGCGATTCTGGCCCGCGCCCTCGGGCTGCCGGCTATTTGCGGTGTTTCGGCCCAAGTGCTCGAGGTGGCCAATGGCAAGCAAGTGCTGCTGGACGCCGACAAAGGCGAGTTGCACCTGGACCCGGACCTGGCCGATATCGAGCAACGGGAAGCGGCGCGCCAGCAACAGGCGCTGCGTCACCAGCGCGACGTGGCGCAAGCGCTCTTGCCGGCAACCTCCCGCGACGGTCATCACATTGAAGTCACCGCCAACGTTGCCTCGTTGCAGGAAGTGCAGCAGTCGTTGAGCCTCGGCGGCGCAGGCGTCGGCCTGTTGCGTTCGGAGTTTCTCTACCTGGACCGCAACCGCGCGCCGAGCCCCGAAGAGCAAGCGGCGACCTACACGGCAATCGCCCGCGCCCTGGGCGGTGAGCGCAACCTGGTGGTGCGCACCCTGGATGTCGGTGGCGACAAACCCTTGGCTTACGTGCCGATGGACGCCGAGACCAACCCATTCCTCGGCCTGCGCGGTATTCGCCTGTGCCTGGAGCGCCCGCAACTGCTGCGCGAACAGTTCCGCGCCATTCTTGCCAGTGCCGGTTTTGCGCGACTGCATATCATGTTGCCGATGGTCAGCCTGCTGTCGGAGTTGCACTTGGCGCGCGCGATGCTTGAAGAGGAGGCGCTGGCGCTCGGGCTCACCGAGTTGCCGAAGCTGGGCATCATGATTGAAGTGCCGTCCGCCGCGTTGATGGCGGATGTCTTCGCACCCCATGTCGATTTTTTCTCGATTGGCACCAATGACCTGACCCAATACACCCTGGCCATGGACCGCGACCACCCGCGCCTGGCGAGCCAGGCCGACAGCTTCCACCCGGCAGTGCTGCGGCTGATCGACACCACCGTCAAGGCCGCCCATGCCCACGGCAAATGGGTGGGCGTCTGCGGTGCATTGGCGTCCGAGGCGTTGGCGGTACCGGTGTTGATCGGTCTGGGGGTGGATGAACTCTCGGTCAGCGTACCGTTGATACCCGCTATCAAGGCTGCCGTGCGTGAACGGGACCTGGCCGACTGCCAGGTCATCGCCCGCCAGGTATTGCGCCTGGAAGAAGCCGGTCAGGTGCGTGAGGCCTTGCGCCTGTACCACGCAGTCACCGTTGAAACCTCACCTGTCGTGGAGCACTGAGCATGTTCGAGAAATTGCAAAGGGCGTTCTGGAAGGCGCTGACCCCGGATTTGATCGCCGAAGCCGTCGCGGCGCCGGGTGTGTTGTCGGCGGATGTGCTGAGTGCGCTGGGTGGCGCGGGTAACCTCAAGTCGCAGCAGCAGGTGGCGCTGACGCGGGTGCGGGTGCAGTTGGTGGATGCGGCGAAGGTGGATGCTGCAGCGTTAAAGACTGCGGGGGTGCCGGGAATGATGGTCTTGACGGGCGGGGTGGTTCATCTGCTCACCGGTCTTTAAACCCAAGCGCGGATCAAAATGTGGGAGCGGGCTTGCTCGCGAAGAGGGAGTGTCAGTCACCGGATGTATCGACTGTGCGGCCGCTTTCGCGAGCAAGCCCGCTCCCACATGGGTTCTGCTGTGTTCTTACAGTTGCGGGGTATCTTCCGGCGGCTTGGTCTTATCCACACCCGGCACATGCAAGTTGCCTTCGACCACCTGGTTACCCTCCAGCTGCGGCTGGGTCACCCAGGTCAGGATGTCGTAGTACCGCCGAATGTTCGCCACAAAATGCACCGGCTCGCCACCGCGCGCATAGCCGTAGCGGGTCTTGCTGTACCACTGTTTCTGCGACAGGCGCGGCAGCATTTTTTTCACGTCCAGCCATTTGTTCGGGTTCAGGCCCTCGCGCTTGGCCAGGGTGCGCGCGTCTTCCAGGTGGCCGGTGCCGACGTTGTAGGCGGCGAGGGCGAACCAGGTGCGATCCGGTTCCTTGATGCTGTCGTCCAGTTCGTCCTTGATCTTGGCCAGGTACTTGGCGCCGCCCATGATGCTTTGCTTGGGGTCCAGGCGGTTGGACACGCCCATGGCCTGGGCGGTGTTCTGGGTGAGCATCATCAGGCCGCGCACGCCGGTCTTGGAGGTGACGGCCGGCTGCCACAGCGATTCCTGGTAACCGATGGCTGCCAACAGGCGCCAATCGACTTTTTCTGTCTTGGCATAGGCGCGGAAGTGTTTCTCGTATTTGGGCAAGCGCTGCTGCAGGTGCTGGGCGAAGGTGTAAGCGCCCACATAGCCCAGTACATCGACGTGCCCGTAGTAACGATCTTTCAGACGCTGCAACGTGCCGTTCTTCTCGACTTTATCCAGGTAACTGTTGATTTCGTTGAGCAGGCTGTTGTCGTCACCGGCCGCCACGGCCCAGCTCTGGTTGCTGGCGTTGCCGAGGTCGAACGCCACGCGCACGTTGGGGAAGTACACCTGGTTCATCGCCACTTCGTTGGAGTCCACCAGGGTCAGGTCGATTTGCCCTTCGTCCACCATGCGTAGCAAGTCGACGACCTCAACGGCGTCGGATTCTTCGTATTCAATTGCAGGATTCTGCTTTTTAAGCGCCGCCAACTGTTCGGCGTGGGTGCTGCCCTTGAGCACCATGATTTTCTTGCCCACCAGGTCCGCCGCATTCGTCGGGCGCGATTGGCCGTTGCGGTAGATGATCTGCGGGGTGACTTCCAGATAAGGGTGCGAGAAACGGACCTGCGCCTGGCGCTGCTCGCTGCTGACCAGGCCGGCGGCGGCGAGAACCGGGCCGTTGGGTTTGCCCAACTGACCGAACAGGTCGTCGAGGTTGTCGGCGGTCTCGATTTTAAGCGTAACGCCCAAGTCATCGGCAAAGCGCTTGACCAGTTCGTATTCGAAGCCGGTTTCACCATTGCGGTCCTGGAAATACGTCGCCGGACTGTTCCGGGTGATCACCCGCAATACGCCATCCTCCTTGATTCGCTCGAGCGTGCTGGGTTTATCAACACAGGCGCTGAGCATCAGGAAGAGTCCGGTTGCGATGAGCCATTTGGCGCATCGCGGGCGCAAAGCAGTTGGGGAGAACATCTGCGCAGTATACGCAAACGGCCCACGGCGCCATATCTCGACAGCGTGGGACTTGTCTGCTAGCGCCCGCAAAACTGTGCTGCAGCCCGCAGAAATGCGGCTTGACGCACGATTGTGACGGTTAAAATAACTGTGCGGAATGCCCCGCATGACCCTTCGAACGGGGTGTAATCCGGCCAACTGACGTCCGGCGGCGGCCACCGGTAGCGTTTCGGGTGCCGTTGGCGGCGGTTTACGCTAGAATGCACGGCCTCAAAGCACACCCCTTCCCGAGGCTGTCCCGAAGATGTTGATCCTGCGCGGCGCTCCTGCCCTTTCTGCCTTTCGCCACAGCAAACTCCTTGAGCAACTGAGCCAGAAGGTTCCAGCGGTTACAGGCCTGTATGCTGAATTTGCTCACTTCGCCGACGTGAGCGGCGTGTTGACCGCCGACGAACAGCAAGTGCTCGCACGCCTTCTGAAGTACGGCCCAAGCGTTCCCGTGCAAGAGCCGACCGGCCGCTTGTTCCTGGTTCTGCCACGGTTCGGCACCATCTCGCCGTGGTCGAGCAAGGCCAGCGACATCGCCCGCAACTGCGGCCTGGCGAGCATCCAGCGCCTGGAGCGTGGTATCGCGTTCTACGTCGCCGGGCAGTTCAGCGAGGCCGACGCCGAGCTGATCGCCAGCAGCCTGCATGACCGCATGACCCAGATCATCGTCAGCCAGCTGGAACAGGCTGCCGGCCTGTTCAGCCACGCAGAGCCCAAGCCGCTCACCGCGATTGATGTGCTCGGCGGTGGCCGCGCCGCCCTTGAGAAGGCCAACACCGAACTGGGCCTGGCCCTGGCCGAAGACGAGATCGATTATCTGGTCACTGCCTTCAACGGCTTGAAGCGCAACCCCCACGACATCGAACTGATGATGTTCGCCCAGGCCAACTCCGAGCACTGCCGTCACAAGATCTTCAACGCCAGTTGGGACATCGACGGCCAGAGCCAGGAGAAAAGCCTGTTCGGCATGATCAAGAACACCTACGTGATGCACAGCGAAGGCGTTCTGTCGGCTTATAAAGACAACGCTTCGGTGATCGTCGGCTCCGTCGCCGGCCGCTTCTTCCCGGACCCGGAAACCCGCCAGTACGGCGCGGTGCAAGAGCCCGTGCACATCCTGATGAAGGTCGAAACCCACAACCACCCGACCGCGATTGCCCCGTTCCCGGGCGCAGCCACCGGTTCGGGCGGCGAGATCCGTGACGAAGGCGCCACCGGCCGTGGCGCCAAGCCCAAGGCGGGCCTGACCGGTTTCACCGTGTCCAACCTGCAGATCCCGGGTTTCGAACAGCCGTGGGAAGTGCCCTACGGCAAACCCGAGCGCATCGTCACTGCGCTGGACATCATGATCGAAGGCCCGCTGGGCGGCGCCGCGTTCAACAACGAATTCGGGCGCCCGGCGCTGACCGGCTACTTCCGTACCTTCGAACAGTCCATCACCACCCCGCGTGGCGATGAGGTGCGCGGTTACCACAAGCCGATCATGTTGGCCGGCGGCATGGGCAACATCCGTGAAGAACACGTCAAGAAAGGCGAAATCCTGGTCGGCTCCAAGCTGATCGTGCTCGGCGGCCCGGCCATGTTGATCGGCCTGGGCGGCGGCGCGGCGTCCTCCATGGCCACCGGCACCAGCTCGGCCGACCTGGACTTCGCTTCGGTACAGCGCGAAAACCCGGAGATGGAACGTCGCTGCCAGGAAGTCATCGACCGTTGCTGGCAGTTGGGTGATAAGAACCCGATCAGCTTCATCCATGACGTCGGCGCCGGCGGTTTGTCCAACGCCTTCCCGGAACTGGTCAACGATGGCGAGCGTGGCGGCCGTTTCGAACTGCGCAACATTCCAAACGACGAGCCGGGCATGGCCCCGCACGAAATCTGGAGCAACGAATCCCAGGAACGCTACGTGCTGGCCGTCGGCCCTGAAGATTTTGCGCGCTTCCAGGCCATCTGCGAACGTGAGCGCTGCCCGTTTGCGGTGGTTGGCGAAGCCACCGCCGAGCCACAGCTGACCGTTACCGACAGCCACTTCGGCAACAGCCCGGTGGACATGCCGCTCGAAGTGCTGCTGGGCAAAGCCCCGCGCATGCACCGTTCGGCGGTACGTGAAACCGAGCTGGGCGATGATTTCGACCCAAGCACCCTGGAACTGGCCGACAGCATCGAACGCGTGCTGCACCACCCGGCCGTGGCGAGCAAAAGCTTTTTGATCACCATCGGCGACCGCACCATCACCGGCCTGGTGGCCCGTGACCAAATGGTCGGTCCATGGCAGGTGCCGGTGGCTGACGTTGCCGTCACCGCCACCAGCTTCGATGTCTACACCGGTGAAGCCATGGCCATGGGCGAGCGTACGCCGCTGGCCCTGCTGGACGCCCCGGCGTCGGGCCGCATGGCGATTGGTGAGACCCTCACCAACATCGCCGCGTCGCGCATCGGCAAGCTGTCCGACATCAAACTGTCGGCCAACTGGATGTCGGCTGCCGGCCACCCGGGTGAAGATGCACGCCTGTACGACACGGTCAAAGCCGTCGGCATGGAGCTGTGCCCTGAGCTGGGGATCACCATTCCGGTGGGCAAGGACTCCATGTCCATGGCCACCCGTTGGAACGAAGACGGCACCGACAAGAGCGTCACTTCGCCGCTGTCGCTGATCGTCACCGGTTTTGCGCCGGTCACCGACATCCGCCAGACCCTGACTCCGCAACTGCGCATGGACAAGGGCACCACTGACCTGATCCTGATCGACCTGGGCCGTGGCCAGAACCGCATGGGCGCCTCGATCCTGGCGCAAACCCACGGCAAGCTCGGCAAGCTCGCCCCGGACGTCGACGACGCCGAAGACCTCAAAGCCTTCTTCGCCGTGATCCAGGGCCTCAACGCCGACGGTCATCTGCTGGCTTACCACGACCGTTCTGACGGTGGTTTGCTGACCAGCGTGGTCGAGATGGCCTTCGCCGGTCATTGCGGCCTGAACATCGTGCTCGACAGCGTTGCCGAGGATGCCGCCGAGATCAACGGCATCCTGTTCAACGAAGAGTTGGGCGCCGTGATCCAGGTGCGTCAGGACGCGACCCCGGACGTGCTCGCCCAGTTCAGCGCCGCCGGCCTGGACGACTGCGTGGCGGTGATCGGTCAGCCGATCAACAACGGTGAGGTCAACATCTCCTTCAATGGCGACACCGTGTTTGCCGGCCAGCGCCGTCTGCTGCAACGCCAGTGGGCCGAGACCAGCTACCAGATCCAGCGCCTGCGCGACAACGTCGAGTGCGCCGAACAGGAATTCGACGCGATCCTGGAAGAAGACAACCCGGGCCTGAGCACCATGCTCAGCTTTGACGTCAACCAGGACGTCGCCGCGCCTTACATCAAGAAGGGCATCCGCCCACAGGTTGCCGTGCTGCGTGAGCAGGGCGTCAACGGTCAGGTGGAAATGGCGGCGGCGTTCGACCGTGCCGGGTTCAATGCGATCGACGTGCACATGAGCGACATCCTCGCCGGTCGCGTTGACCTCAATGAGTTCAAAGGCCTGGTGGCCTGCGGCGGTTTCTCCTACGGCGACGTGTTGGGGGCCGGTGAAGGCTGGGCCAAGTCGGCCCTGTTCAACAGCCGTGCCCGCGATGCGTTCCAAGGCTTCTTCGAACGTAACGACAGCTTCACCCTGGGTGTGTGCAACGGTTGCCAGATGATGTCCAACCTCAGCGAACTGATCCCGGGCAGCGAGTTCTGGCCGCACTTTGTGCGTAACCGTTCCGAGCAGTTCGAAGCTCGCGTCGCCATGGTGCAGGTGCAGGAATCCAACTCGATCTTCCTGCAGGGCATGGCCGGTTCGCGCATGCCGATCGCCATCGCCCACGGTGAAGGCCATGCCGAATTCGCCAGCGAAGAAGCCCTGCTCGAAGCCGACCTGTCCGGCACCGTGGCCCTGCGTTTCGTCGACAACCACGGCAAGGTCACCGAGACCTACCCGGCCAACCCGAACGGCTCGCCGCGCGGGATCACCGGCCTCACCAGCCGCGACGGCCGCGTGACCATCATGATGCCGCACCCGGAGCGCGTATTCCGCGCTGTGCAGAACTCGTGGCGCCCGGAAGAGTGGAACGAAGACGGCGCCTGGATGCGCATGTTCCGCAACGCGCGCGTGTGGGTGAACTAAGGCCGTGTACAAGCTCGCCTTCTTCGTACCCGACAGCCACGTGGAGACGGTGAAAACCGCCGTCTTCGCAGCGGGTGGCGGGCGCATCGGCAACTACGACCACTGCGCCTGGCAAGTGCTGGGCCAGGGGCAATTCCGCGCGTTGGACGGCAGTCAGCCGTATATCGGGCAGGTCGGCCAGGTTGAAGTGGTTGAAGAGTGGAAAGTTGAGCTGGTGGTGGCGGATGAGTTGATCGTGGCTGTTGTGGCTGCTTTGAAGCTGAGCCATCCGTATGAGACACCGGCGTATGAGGTGTGGCAGTTGGCGGATTTTTGATTCGCACGCTGTAGAAACAAGAAACCCGCTGGGCCAGTTTGGTCGGCGGGTTTTTTGTTGGGCGCATGCTTGCCAAGGAGCGGTGAGCAGGGCGGACCACGGTGGTATACCTGTCAACTTTGACAGTTACGAAAGGGGAAAAAGGGATTTACCTTAGGCCCTTCGAGTCTGCTGAGGGGCACAATCATGGCACTCCAAATTATTACTGTGACTGACCTCAAAGGAAATACGATTCCGGATAGGGGAAGGACTCAAGAGGTCAATCTGCAGTTTTCGGTAGAAACCGATAGCCCCTTACAACGTTTCATGCTGAGGGTTTCAAAAAGCGTGTTGGGGCAAGGAGCAACCGATGGCCAAAGTCGAGCCATTATTGAGATAGATGTCACCCACTTACCGAAGGCAATGCATTCCTTTAATGTCGCTCGGTCCGACAGTGAATTTTCAGAAGGTTATCTCATTGAATTGATCTCATGAGTCTATGTCTGTGGACCTGTAGTGCTGCGTTGAACCTTAGGCATCCCTGTGAATTAACGGTATAGAGGTGTGAAAGTTGACGGGGTTCGGATTCGGTAACTGCACACAAATCTGCTTGTCTGTTCTGGTCAGCGGTTTTTGTTGCCTTTGAGGGCCTCATCGCGGGCGAGCCCGGCTCCCACATTCGATCGAATTCCAACCTTGGAATGCATTAAAAACTGTGGGAGCGGGCTTGCCCGCGATGGCGTCCGAACAGGTGCCTCGGAACTCGCGCCAACAAGAAACCCGCTGGCCCAGTTTGATCGGCGGGTTTTTTGTTGGCTTTGTGTGGCTTGCCAATACCGTGTAAACGGCTCTTACCGTTCATCGAAATGAGCCGCTGCCCTGTTAGTTCTGACAGTTATGCGTTAGAAAAAAACGCGCTTCACTTGGGTCTCAATTCAAATGTCGAGGAGAGATACCATGCCAGTCACTATCGTTCGTGTGAGTACTCCTAATGGAACGGCAATTCCGGAAGGTGGTAGTACAACATCCAAGGCTCTCAGGGTCAGTGGAGAAGCGCTTCAGCCCCGCCAGCCTATCATAATTACTAACGGGTCTGACCAGCTCGGTTATACAGATTCTCATCTTGACACGACCTATGTTATCGACTTGTCCGACTTGAGCCCTGGGAAATACGTGCTGGTAGCTTCAACGCGGGGTGGCGGGGATGCGTCAAAAGAATGGAGGGTCGAGATAAAGCCCTGATTCGCTGGCGCTGTGAGGGGATAAAGCAAACGCTGCGGAGAGCGCGGACGATCAATACCCGCTGGGCCAGTTTGGCCGGCGGTTTTTTTTGGCTGTGAGGGCCTCATCGCGGGCAAGCCCGGCTCCCACATTCGACCCAGTTCCAACTTTGGAATGTCATCAACTGTGGGAGCGGGCTTGCCCGCGATGGCGTCTGCACAGGCGCCTCAGAACTTTCCGACAACCCTTTCAGGTTGTCCCTCGGAACCCGCCCCAGTAACCTTCGCCGGTCGCCGTCAATTTCAGTGACCAGGACTGCAAGCCTGAATTTCACTAGGAGCCTATTACGTCTGGAGCTTTATGATGATCAGCGAAAACTTGCTAACTGGTTCAACCTTTTGTCAAAACGAATCCCACCAAGCTGGTGATTCGCCTTCCGATCAGATTTTCGCCGTACTACCCGACCTGAGCAGCGAAACCCTGCTCGCCAACGCCTCCCAAGACCTGGCATCCGTGCAGGCACTGGCAAGTAATCTGGCTTTTGATATCGACGGCCCGCAGCGTGATGCCGTGCTGGGGATTCATCGGATGGTGGAAGGGATCCAGTTGATGGTGGATCGGGTGCTGGATTTAGTTGAGGTGCCTGAGCAGAATTAATCGGGCGCCAGTTAACGCCCATTCGCGAGCAAGCCCGCTCCCACATTTTGATTTGTGAATACACTCGAAATGTGGGAGCGGGCTTGCTCGCGAAGAGGCCAGAACAGCCACTACACCGCTAGACCCTGGCGCCGACCTCGCGGCCATTGACTAACCTTTCCAATGCTTCACCCAACCCGGACGCCTTGTCACCAATCAACAAGTGCCAAACACCGCTGTCCAACTGGCTCACACCCTGGCAACCCAACGCACTCAGGTCAGCTTCAGACAACACCGAATCATCCCCCAATTCCACCCGCAGCCGGGTCATCGCCACCGCTTCCAGTTGGCGCACATTCGCGTGACCACCCAAAGCGCTCAGCCATTTCTCGGCTTCCTGCACATCCACCGCCATCGGCTTATCCACAGGCGTCGCGACAGCAGCAGTGGCGACAAACGAAGGCATCGCCAAGCGAATCTCGTCAGCCATGCTGTCCGCCATCGGCCCCACCACTACCTGCAAACTCCCGCCATTACCCGGCCGAACCACGGCCATGGCACCCAGCGCTTTCAGCTCTGCATCCACAGCCTTATTGCGATCAACCATGTCCAGGCGCAAACGTGTGGTGCACGCCCCCACACTGAGCAGGTTGTCCGCACCGCCCAGCGCACGGATATACGCACTGGCCCGTTGGTTGTCCGTCATCACCTCAGCCTGCACCACCTGGATATCTTCCCGCCCCGGCGTCTTGAGGTTGAACCGGCGAATGCAGTAGTTGAACACGCTGTAATAGATCAGCGCATACGCCAACCCGACCGGGAACACCAGCCAACCATTGGTCGACTTGCCCCAGCCCAGCACCATGTCGATAAACCCACCGGAGAAGGTAAACCCGAGGTGGATATTCAACATATTGGTAACCGCCATCGACAGGCCGGTGAGCACCGCATGGATCAGATACAGGAACGGCGCCAGAAACATAAACGCAAATTCGATCGGCTCGGTCACCCCGGTCAGGAACGAGGTCAGCGCCATCGACAGGAAAATCCCGCCCATCACCTTGCGCCGTTCCGGCAGCGCGTTGCGGTACATCGCCAGACACGCAGCCGGCAGGCCGAACAGCATTACCGGGAACATGCCGGTCATGAACTGGCCGCCTTTGGGGTCGCCGGCGAAGTAACGGGTCAAATCGCCCGTCACCACCGCGCCGGTCGCCGGGTCGGTAAAGCTGCCGAACACGAACCACGCCATGTTGTTGAGGATGTGATGCAACCCGGTGACGATCAGCAGGCGGTTGAACACGCCAAACACGAACGCGCCGAGGCTGCCGCTTTCCATCAGCAACACGCCGAAGCTGTTGATGCCGTGCTGGATCGGCGGCCAGATCAGGCCAAAGATCACCCCCAGGCCCACCGCCGAAAACCCGGTGACAATCGGCACAAACCGCCGCCCGCCGAAGAAGGCCAGGTATTCCGGCAGCTTGATGTCCTTGAAGCGGTTGTACAGCCCGCCGGCCATCAACCCGCTGGCGATCCCGGCGAGCATGCCCATGTTGATGGAGGTGTCCATCACCTTGAGCGTGGAGATCATTACCAGGTAGCCGATCGCGCCAGCCAAGCCCGCCGTGCCGTTGTTATCGCGGGCGAAACCCACGGCGATGCCGATGGCGAAGATCAACGCCAGGTTGGCGAAGATCGCCTGCCCGGCATCGTGCATCACCGCGATATTCAAAAGATCGGTGTCGCCCAGGCGCAGCAACAGGCCGGCGATCGGCAAAATCGCAATCGGCAGCATCAATGCACGGCCCAGGCGTTGCAGGCCTTCGATAAAGTGTTGGTACATGGCGTGTCTCCCTATTCTTGTTGTTTTCAGCTCAGCGGCCAGTGGTGTTGACAGGCGTGGCGAACCGCCTTGGCGCTGCTCAGGTCGAGCAGGCCCTGGCTGAGTTGCCGGCAGTGCGCCGCGTCCAGGTGGCGGACGCGGTCCTTGATTTCGCCGATCTGCGGCGGGCTGACCGACAGCTCGGTAACCCCCAGGCCGACCAGCACGGGCGTTGCCAGCGGGTCGGAGGCGAGGGCGCCGCACACGCCGACCCAACGCCCGTGTTTCGCCGCGCCGGCGCAGGTTTGCGCGATCAGCCGCAGCAGGGCCGGGTGCAGCGCATCGACGCGTGCGGCGAGGCCCGCGTGGTCGCGGTCCATGGCCAGGGTGTACTGGGACAGGTCATTGGTGCCAATGGACAGGAAGTCCGCATGCTTGGCCAACTGCTCGGCCATCAGCGCAGCGGCGGGCACCTCGATCATCACGCCCAGTTCGGGACGCTGCGTCAGTTCCAACGCCACGCACAGCTCATCCAGGCGCTGGCGGATCTGCAGCAATTCATCCACTTCGCTGACCATTGGCAACAGGATGCGGCAACGCGCCAACGGGGAGACTTGCAGCAACGCGCGCAGTTGCTGGTCGAGCAGGTCGGGACGCACCAGGGCCAGGCGAATACCGCGCAGGCCCAGCACCGGGTTGGCCTCGATTGGCAGCGGCAGGTAATCGAGCTGTTTGTCGCCGCCCACGTCGATGGTGCGGATGATCACCGACTTGTCGCCCATGGCGTCCAGCACGGCTTGATAGGCGTGGCGTTGCTCTTGTTCATCCGGCGCGGTGCGGCGGTCGACGAAGAGGAATTCGGTACGCAACAGGCCGACGCCATCGGCGCCGTTTTCAAAGGCCACCTGGGCCTCGGCGCTGGAGGCGACATTGGCGGCGACGTCGATGGTCACGCCATCGGTGGTGCGCGCCGGCGCTTGGGCTTGGGCCTGTTGCTGTTGGCGGCGCAATTTCTGCGCGTCGCGAATCTGGTGCACCTGGGCGTGACGCGCGTCGCTGGGTTGCAGTTCCAGGCGGCCGTTGGCGGCGTCCAGCACGACGCGCTGGCCCTGGGGCACGTCGAGGACTTCGGCGCCCAGCGCAACCACGCAGGGCAAGCCTTTGCCACGCGCCAGGATCGCCACATGGGAAGTCGCGCCGCCCTCGGCCATGCAGATACCGGCGGCTTCTTGTGCGCTCAGTTGCAGCAAGTCGGACGGGGTCAATTCATGGGCGCTGACGATCGCCCCTGCGGGCAATTCGAAATGCCAGGCTTCGCCCAGCAGCGCACGTAACACACGCTGTTGCAGATCACGCAGGTCATTGGAACGTTCGGCAAACAGCGGCTTTCCCAGGGCCATCAAGACTGCGCATTGCGCTTGAATGGCATCGCGCCAGGCATGAGTTGCCGCGTGGCCTTTTTCGATGGCGCCTGTCGCCGCGTCCAACAGGGTGGGGTCTTCCAATAGCGCGAGGTGCGCTGCGAAGATGTCCTCTTCCTCGACATTCTTGCGCTGGCGAGCGTGCTCAAGTGTGTTGCGGATTTCGCTGCGCACTTGTTCCAGGGCTGTGTCCAGGCGTTGCAATTGTTCGTCGGCAGAATGGTTGCCGTTGTCGGCCGGCAGTTCGATACCCGTCAGGCGGAACAGCGGCCCGCACACCAGTCCTGGCGCGGCACACACACCTTGCAATACACCGACTTCAGTACTGACCCGGCGAGGAGCAACGACGGCCGGTGCGTGATGCTGTTCCCTGACGACGGCGGTCAATGCCGCGACCAATGCTTGCAGCGCCGCGTCGGCATCTTTGCCGCGACAGCTCACACGCACTTCATCACCTTCGCCGATCCCCAGGCCCATCAAGCCAATCAGGCTGTCGCACGCGGCCGACTTGTCGCCAAAATGCAGCTGCGCCTGGCTGCTGAAACCCTGGGCGGTCTTGCGTACCAGCGCGGCCGGACGCGCGTGCAAGCCGCCACGATGAGTGATACGTACGTGTGCGCTGGCTTCCTCCCCCGAGTTATCCACAGGCGCTTGAGCCGAGGCGGGCGAGCGCGCCACGATCTGCAGCAACGGCTCACCGAGCTTGACCGTTTGCCCGGCGATCGCCTGCAATTCAAAGCCTTCGCCATTGGTCAGGATGATCAGGCTGACCAGGCTTTTGCACTGGCGCGCGATACGGTCCAGATCGAACTGCACCAGCGGCTGGCCCTTGCTGACGCGGGCGCCGTCCTTGACCAGCAGAGTGAAGCCTTCGCCATTGAGTTCCACCGTGTCGATGCCCACATGCATCAGCACCTCGGCACCGTTGTCGGCACGAATGGTCAGCGCATGCCCGGTGCGGGCGACATGGATGATCAGCCCGTCACACGGCGCATGCAGGCAGTCATTCAACGGGTCGATGGCAATGCCGTCGCCCATCGCGCCGCTGGCGAACACTTCGTCGGGAACACAGCCCAGGGTCAGCACCGGCCCGCTTAAGGGGGCGCCAAGGGTCAATGCATTATTGTTGTAAGACATGGGCACGGTACTCATCAGGAAAACACGGCAATCGACTCAGTGAGTGCGAGTGACTTTGCTCAGGTGGCGCGGTTGGTCCGGGTTCATGCCCCGGGCGACCGCCAGACCTGCCGCCATCACGTAGAAACTCTGGATCGCCAGGATCGGGTCCAGGCTGGGGTGTTCGGCGCGGCTCAGGGTCAGGTCGCGTTCGGCGATGTCGTCCGGCGCGGCCAGCAGCACGCGGGCGCCGCGCTGGCGCATGTCGGCGGCGAGGGTCAGCAGGCCGGCCTGTTCGGCGCCGCGTGGGGCGAATACCAGCAGCGGGTAATCCTTGTCGATCAGGGCCATCGGGCCGTGGCGCACTTCGGCGCTGCTGAAGGCCTCGGCCTGGATCGCCGAGGTTTCCTTGAGCTTGAGCGCCGCTTCCTGGGCGATGGCAAAACCGGCGCCACGGCCGATAACCATCAATTGCTGGCAGTCGCGCAGGGCATCGACCGCCTGCGACCAATCCTGCTGCGCGGCTTCGCGCAGGCCATCGGGCATGGCGCGGCAGGCTTGCAGCAGCTCGGCTTCTTCGTTCCAGTGGCCAATCAACTGCGCGCTGGCGCTGAGGGTGGCGATAAAGCTTTTGGTCGCGGCCACGCTGAGTTCCGGCCCGGCGCACAGCGGCACATGAAATTCACAGGCGGCTTGCAGCGGCGAATCTTCGGCGTTGACCAGCGAGATGCTCAAGGCGCCGCGTTTGCGCAGCAGGCGCAGGCTGTCGACCAGGTCCGGGCTCTGGCCCGACTGGGAGAGCCCGAACGCCACCTGGCCGCTGACTTTCATCGGCGCCTGCAACAAGGTCACCACCGACATCGGCAACGACGCCACCGGAATGCCCACATGCTGCATGGCCAGGTAGGCGAAGTAGCTGGCGGCGTGGTCCGAGCTGCCACGGGCAATGGTCATCGCCACGTGCGGCGGCTGGCGGCGCAGACGGCCGGCGATTTCCTGCAAGGTCGGGTCCAGGCGCTGCAGTTGTGCCGCGACGGCGTCACAGGAGGCCAGTGCCTCTTCAAGCATTCTTGAACTCAATGGTTTCTCCTTCGACCATGACGTCGGTGAGTGTCAGGGAGCGGTCCAGGCGCACGCAGTCGGCAAAGCTGCCGGGTTGCAGGCGGCCGCGTTCCTCCAGGCCCAGGTAGTCCGCAGGAAATTGCGACAGGCGTTGTGAGGCTTCGCTGATGGGCAAGCCGATCTTCACCAGGTTGCGCAACGCCTGGTCCATAGTCAGGGTGCTGCCGGCCAGGGTGCCGTCGGCTAGGCGCACGCCGCCCAGGCATTTGGTCACGGTGTGGCTGCCCAGCTTGTATTCGCCATCGGGCATGCCGGCGGCGGCGGTGGAGTCGGTGACGCAATACAGGCACGGGATCGCGCGCAGCGCCACGCGCATGGCCCCGGGGTGTACGTGGAGCAAGTCCGGGATCAATTCGGCGTACTTGGCATGGGCCAGCGCGGCGCCGACGATGCCTGGCTCGCGGTGGTGCAGCGGGCTCATGGCGTTGTACAAATGCGTGAAGCTGGTGGCCCCGGCGGCGAGGGCGGCGACACCTTCTTCATAGCTGCCCAGGGTGTGACCGATCTGCATGCGCACGCCGCGTTCGCTGAGGGCGCGGATCAGCGCATCGTGGCCGGCGATTTCCGGGGCGATGGTAATGACGCGGATCGGCGCCAGGCGCAGGTAGGCTTCCACTTCGGCCATCAGCGCGGTATGGGCGAAGTTGGGTTGGGCGCCGAGTTTTCCTGGGTTGATGTAGGGCCCTTCCAGGTGCACGCCGAGTACCCGAGCGCTGCCTGTAGGACGTTGCTCGCAAAATTTGCCGAGCTGGCCGAGCACGCTGGAAATTTCGTCCACCGGTGCGGTCATCGTCGTGGCCAGCAACGAGGTGGTACCAAAACGCACATGGGTGCGGGTGATGGTTTCGAAGGCATCCAAGCCTTCCATGATGTCTTTGCCGCCACCACCGTGCACATGCAGGTCGATAAAGCCCGGCAGCAGGTAGGGCAGGTCGTTTTCAGCCGGGTCGCACGGCGTGCCTTCGAGGGCGGTCACCTTGCCGTGCTCATGCACCAGGCGGCCGCGAATCCAGCCGTTGGGCGTGAGGATGTTGTCTTCGGACATGGGCAGTTCTCTAGAGTCGCAATTGCGCGGAATAATCATCGCGGCGCAGCTCGGCGACGAAGTCGTAGTAGTCGTTGCGGCAGTAGGTGTCGGTGATTTCGATTGGCGTGTTGTCGGCGGTGTAGCCCACGCGCGTCATCAGCAGCATGGCGGTGCCGGGAGCGATACCTACCAGCCTGGCGAACTCATCCGAGGCATTGATCGCCTGGATGTGCTGCAAGGCACGCACCACGGGTTTGCCGATGCCTTCCAGGTATTCATACAGCGAGTGGCCGATGGCTTGCGGATGCGGCAGCACCGAGGCGGGCAGGGTGGTCATTTCAATCGCCATCACCGTGTCATCGGCCTTGCGCAAGCGCTTGAGGCGCGCCACTTTGTCGGCGGGCGACAGCCCCAGGCGGATCAGTTCCTCGTGGGTCGGCTGGGTGATTTCCCGCTCCAGCCATTGAGAACTGGGCACAAAGCCCTTGAGCCGCAGCATCTCGCTGAACCCCGACAGGCGCGACAGCGGCTGTTCCAGGCGTGGCGAAATATAGGTGCCGGAGCCTTGATTGCGGCGGATCAGCCCCTGAGCAAACAACACTTCCAGCGCCTTGCGCGCGGTGACGCGCGAGATGCCCAATTGCTCGCTCAGGACGCGTTCCGACGGCAGGGCCTGCTCGGACGTCCACTGGCCGGCATGGATCGCCGCTTCCAGTTTGCGTGCCAATTGCAAGTACAGCGGCGTGGATTGCTTGTCGTCGGGGCGCAGGGCCAGGATGAGGTTCATCTGTCAGGTTTCCGATGCGGTTATTGGAGTGTTGTCGCCCGGTAATGGCCGGAAATTAATACCACTTAAATACCATGTCAATGCGGCCAAAACGGTGCAAGCGCTGGTTTATTGGCCCTGCATTGGGGCTTCGTATCAAGTGGTATTAGAGAGGTCTTTAGTGCGCGCAGAACTGCGCAGCCCGCGTGGGCGAACTGGTATTCACCGACGGGCGCCGGGCGGGGCAGTAAATATTTTTGGATTATTTTACGAACGGTATGAGATTACGGACGAATCTCGATGAGGGTGCCATCTTTGACCAGGTTCCAGACTTCACGCATATCCACGTTGCGCATGCCGATGCAGCCGTCGGTCCAGTCCAGGGTGTGGAACCACTGCTCCGGGTAATCCTCGGTGTCGGGGGTACCATGGATCATGATCATGCTGCCGGGCTTCACCCCTTCGCGGCGCGCGCGCGCGGCGTCGCTGATATTCGGGTAGGAGATATGCATGGACAGGTTGAAGCGGTCGCTGGTCTTGCGCCAGTCGATCCAATACAGGCCTTCCGGCGTGCGGCGGTCGCCCTCGATCAGCTTGTGGCCCTTGGGGTTCTTGCCCAGGGAGATGCGATAGGTCTTGAAGGGCTTGCCGTCGTTGATCAACTGCAGTTGATGAGCGGACTTGAGCACCAGGACTTTTTCCACAGGCAGGCCGCCCAGGGGTTGCGGGGTAGAGGCCGGGGCCAGCGTGGCGAACGACAGGCAAAGCAGGGCAAGCAACCAACGCATTGAAAACGGTATCCGTGGTGTCATGGGGCGGGGTTGCCGAGCGGCGGCACGGCCTCGCTGCGCACCGGGAATGAACCAAGCCGGCGGTCGGCGAAGAAGTATTCCAGGGTACGCCCGACCGTGCGGAAAGCCAGCTCCGACCACGGGATGTCGGCTTCGTCGAACAACTTCACCTCAAGGCTTTCTATGCCTGCGGCGAAGTCCGGGTCGAGCAGGTCGGCGCGGTAGAAGATATGCACCTGGTTGATGTGCGGCACGTCGATCAGCGTATAGATGCTCAGGTTGTGCACGCGGGCGCAGGCTTCTTCCAGGGTTTCGCGCAGGGCGGCCTGTTCGACGGTCTCGCCGTTTTCCATAAAGCCTGCGGGCAAGGTCCAGTAGCCCAGGCGCGGCTCGATGGCGCGGCGGCACAGCAGCACTTTACCTTCCCACACTGGGACGGTGCCGGCGACGATATTGGGGTTCTGATAGTGGATGGTCGAACAGTGATCACACACAAAGCGCAGACGGCCGTCGCCTTCGGGGATGCGCTGGGTAACCGGTTTACCGCACTGGCTGCAGAAATTCATGCTGGGGTTCCTGGAAAGTGCGCCTATCTTGGCGCGGCGGGCAGGGCGCTGCAAGTTGTCGTTTAGCGACACCACGCCGGTTTTGGGCTTGGGCACCCGCCCGCTTTGGTGCATGATGCAAGGTAGCCAACAGACCGAGATGACTCATGCTGGACGAGCTACTTCGCCGGGTAAGCAATCACACCCCCCACACGCTGAAAACCGACGGACGTTTCCCCGAGGCCGCGGTGCTGGTGCCGATTACCCGCAGTGACGAACCTGAGCTGATCCTGACCCTGCGCGCCAGCGGCCTGTCGACCCATGGTGGCGAAGTGGCCTTTCCCGGCGGGCGCCGCGATCCCGAAGACCCGGACCTTATCTTCACCGCGCTGCGCGAGGCCGAAGAAGAAATCGGCCTGCCGCCCGGACTGGTCGAGGTGATCGGCCCATTGAGCCCTTTGATCTCCCTGCACGGCATTCGGGTGACGCCCTATGTCGGCGTCATCCCCGATTATGTCGAGTACCTGGCCAACGATGCCGAGATCGCCGCGGTTTTCAGTGTGCCTCTGGACTTTTTCCGACAGGACCCGCGCGAACATACCCACCGCATCGATTACCAGGGCCGCAGTTGGTACGTGCCCAGCTATCGGTTCGGCGAATACAAGATCTGGGGGCTGACGGCGATCATGATCGTCGAGCTGATCAACCTGCTCTATGACGACGCCAAGATCAGCCTGCACCAGCCGCCCAAGAGTTTTATCAATATCTAAGCCATCGTTTAAATGGCAACGCCGTGAGGGAACACCATGAAATACCGCCTGGGCGACGCCCGCGTCGAGACGCATCCACAGAGCTGGGTGGCCCCCAATGCCACGCTGGTGGGCAAGGTCAGGCTGGAAGAGGGCGCCAACGTCTGGTTCAACGCGGTATTGCGTGGCGACAACGAACTGATCCTGATCGGCAAGAACAGTAACGTGCAGGACGGCAGCGTCATCCACACCGACATGGGGTACCCGCTGACCCTGGGCACCGGCGTGACCATTGGCCATAACGCCATGTTGCATGGGTGCACGGTGGGCGATTACAGCCTGATCGGCATCAATGCGGTGATCCTCAACGGCGCGAAGATCGGTAAACATTGCATCATCGGCGCCAATTCGCTGATCGGCGAAGGCAAGGAAATTCCCGACGGTTCGTTGGTGATGGGCTCGCCGGGCAAAGTAGTGCGTGAACTGACCGAGGCGCAGAAGCGCATGCTCGAAGCCAGTGCCGCGCACTATGTGCATAACGCGCAGCGCTATGCGAGCGACCTGGTCGAGCAGGAAGAATGACGGCGGTTGAACGCCCGGTCGCTTCGCCCTGTGTGAGTATTTGCGCGCTGGACGATGACGATATCTGCACGGGTTGCCAGCGCACGGTGGACGAGATTACGCGTTGGAGCCGCATGGACAATGCCGAGCGCCGGGTGGTGTTGGGGTTGTGCTATGAGCGGGCGGTGGCAGGGGGAATGGTGTGGATGACTCCCGGCAAATCTGGCGCCTGAGCCATTGCTATCGCAGGCAAGCCAGCTCCCACATTTTGATTTGTGAATACATTCAAAATGTGGGAGCTGGCTTGCCTGCGATGAGGCCCTCCCGGACGACATATTTCTGATTGTGAAGTACCCTGTGCGGCATTACCCACAGGTCCATCCCCATGCTCTTCCTGATCGCCTACATCAGCAGCGTCGTGCTGATCAACTTCGCCTTCTCCACCGCCCCGCACCTGGATGTCATCTGGTCCGCCTGGGGCGGCCTGGTGTTTATCCTGCGCGACATGGTGCAAACCCGCTTCGGCCACGGCGCGATCATCGCCATGCTGGCCGCGCTGGTGCTGTCGTATGTGACGTCCGACCCGGCCATCGCCCTGGCCAGCGCCACGGCGTTCGCGGTGTCCGAGTGCATCGACTGGCTGGTTTTCAGCATCACCAAGCGTCCGCTGCACGATCGCCTGTGGATAAGTTCGGCGCTGAGCATTCCCCTCGATACCTTTATCTTTTTCGGCCTGATCGGCGCCTTGACCCCGGCAGTGGTGGGCACTGCCCTGGCGTCTAAATTCGCTGGGGTCACGGTGGTATGGCTGATCATGGCCTGGCGCATCCGCAAGCGCGCCGTCGCCAACTAAGGCCGCCGTTCATGTAAAATGCCGGCCTTTCTCCCCATGATCCGCTCCCCTGAGGACCTGAGATGACCCGAATCGGAACTCCATTGTCGCCAACCGCGACCCGCGTTTTGCTGTGTGGCTGCGGTGAGCTGGGCAAGGAAGTGGTAATCGAGCTGCAACGCCTGGGCGTTGAAGTGATTGCCGTGGATCGCTACGCCAACGCGCCGGCCATGCAGGTGGCGCACCGCAGCCACGTGATCAACATGCTCGACGGCGCCGCGCTGCGTGCCGTGATCGAAGCGGAAAAACCGCACTTCATCGTGCCGGAAATCGAAGCCATCGCCACCGCCACGCTGGTCGAGCTGGAAGCCGAAGGCTTCACCGTGATCCCGACCGCGCGCGCCACCTCGCTGACCATGAACCGCGAAGGCATCCGTCGCCTGGCCGCCGAAGAGCTGGACCTGCCGACCTCGCCGTACCACTTTGCCGACACCTTCGAGGACTACAGCAAGGCCGTGCAGGACCTGGGCTTCCCGTGTGTGGTCAAGCCGGTGATGAGTTCCTCGGGCAAGGGCCAGAGCCTGCTGCGCAGCGTTGACGACGTGCAGGCAGCCTGGGATTACGCCCAGGAAGGCGGACGGGCGGGCAAAGGCCGGGTGATCATCGAAGGCTTTATCGATTTCGACTACGAAATCACTCTGCTGACCGTGCGCCACATTGGCGGCACCACCTTCTGCGCCCCGGTTGGTCATCGCCAGGAAAAGGGCGACTACCAGGAATCCTGGCAGCCACAGGCCATGAGCCCGGTGGCCCTGGCCGAGTCCGAGCGCGTAGCCAAAGCGGTGACCGAGGCCCTGGGTGGTCGTGGTCTGTTTGGCGTGGAATTGTTCATCAAGGGTGATCAGGTGTGGTTCAGCGAAGTGTCGCCGCGTCCGCATGACACGGGCCTGGTGACCCTGATTTCCCAGGACTTGTCGCAGTTTGCGCTGCATGCGCGGGCTATTCTCGGCCTGCCGATCCCATTGATCCGTCAGTTCGGGCCTTCGGCTTCGGCGGTGATTCTGGTGGAAGGGCAGTCGACCCAGACCGCCTTCGCCAACCTCGGCGCGGCGTTGAGCGAACCGGACACGGCGTTGCGTCTGTTTGGCAAGCCTGAGGTGAACGGTCAGCGTCGGATGGGGGTGGCGCTGGCGCGGGATGAGTCGATTGAAGCGGCTCGGGCCAAGGCGACCCGTGCTTCGAAGGCCGTCGTAGTAGAGCTGTAGCACGCTGATCTTTCCCACGCTCTGCGTGGGAATGCCTCTTGTGACGCTCTGCGTCACGCTTTTGGGACGCGGAGCGTCCGGGGCCGCATTCCCACGCGGAGCGTGGGAACGATCATCGGTCAGGCGACCTTGTTCAAATCATTATCCCGCGTCTCTTTCAGGCACAGCACCGCAATCAAGCTGAGCAACGCCGCAGCCGACACATACCCCCCGACATAACTCAGCCCACCCATCGCCACCAGCTTGGTCGCGAAGAACGGTGCCGCTGAAGCCCCCACGATTCCGCCCAGGTTATACGCTGCCGAAGCACCGGTATAACGCACGCGCGTCGGGAATAATTCCGGCAGCATGGCGCCCATCGGCGCGAAGGTTACGCCCATCAGGAACAGTTCCAGCGCCAGGAACAACGCCACGGCCCAGGTCGAACCGTGGGTCAGCAGCGGCTCCATGGTAAAGCCCGACAAAATCGCCAGGACTGCACCGACGATCAGCACCGGCCTGCGTCCCCAGCGGTCACTGGCCAGGGCCGCCAGCGGTGTCGCCAGCCCCATGAACAGCACCGCAAAGCACAGCAGACCCAGGAAAGTTTCGCGGCTGTAGCCCAGGGTGGAAACACCGTAGCTCAGGGAAAAAGCGGTGGTGATGTAGAACAGCGCATAGCACACCACCATCGACAGGGCGCCCAGCAATACCGGCAGCCAATGTTGGCTGAACAGCTCGATCAGCGGCACTTTCACTGGCGCTTCTTTCGCGACGGCGTTGGCGAACACCGGGGTTTCATGCAACTTCAGGCGTGCATACAGACCAACCATCACCAGCGCTGCGCTGAGGATGAACGGAATGCGCCAGCCCCAGCTGCGAAATTGCTCGTCGTTCAGGCTCATGGCCAGGATCAGGAACAAGCCGTTGGCCGCCAAAAAGCCAATCGAAGGGCCTAGCTGCGGGAACATGCCGAACCAGGCGCGTTTACCCTTGGGGGCATTTTCGGTGGCCAGCAGCGCCGCGCCACCCCATTCCCCGCCGAGGCCCAGGCCCTGGCCGAAACGCAGCACACACAGCAGGATCGGCGCCCAGGCGCCGATACTGTCATAGCCCGGCAGCAAGCCGATCAGCGTGGTGCACACACCCATCAGCAGCAAGGACGCCACCAGCGTGGATTTACGCCCGATGCGGTCACCAAAGTGGCCGAACAGCGCCGAGCCCAGTGGGCGGGCGATAAAGGCGATACCGAAGGTCAGAAACGACGCCAGCATCTGCGCGGTGCCGGACGATTGAGGGAAGAACACCGGGCCGATCACCAGCGCAGCGGCCGTGGCGTAGATGTAGAAGTCGTAGAACTCGATGGCGGTACCGACGATGCTCGCCGTGGCGACCCGTGCCGTCGAGTTGGTCGGGGCGGCGGGCGCGGCCTCGTTATAGGTGGTGCTCATGGCGGTATCCCTGACGGTCATTGCGCGTTTGGACGCGGATTATTATTGGTCGTACACCCATGGGGCCGGATAGCACGCAGTCGGGCGGGGCTTTGGTCAGCCGCTGGGATTATAGGAAGGGGCTTTGCGATACAACAAGTGGCTCGCAGGGATCTTGAATTGAAACCGGTTCAATGTGGGAGCTGGCTTGCCTGCGATGGGATCGCCTCGGGTTACCTGAAAGACCGAGCCGCCGGCATCGCAGGCAAGCCAGCTCCCACATTGACCGAGTTGACTCAGGCGGCGACGGGCATTCTGCTGGTATGCCAGATCAACACCTTGCTCACCCGGTTGTCCTCGGTCTCGAGGATTTCCAGGCGGTAGCGCCCGATCTTCAGGCACACCGCGCAATCGGGGATGGTTTCCAGCGCCTCGGTCACCAGGCCATTGAGCGTCTTGGGCCCGTCGCTGGGCAGGTGCCAGTTGAGGCTTTTGTTCAAGTCACGGATCGAGGCGGCGCCATCGATGATGTAGCGGCCATCGGGCTGCGCCTCGATATGCGGATTGTCGCCACTCTGCTCGCTTTCGAATTCGCCGACGATTTCTTCGAGGATGTCTTCCAGGGTCACGATGCCCAGCACTTCGCCGTACTCGTCCACCACCATGCCCAGGCGTCGCTGCTGTTTGTGGAAGTTCAACAGTTGCAGTTGTAGCGGCGTGCTTTCCGGGACGAAGTACGGCTCGTGACAGGCGGCGAGCAAGGCCTCCTTGGTCAGGCTGGCATCGGCCAGCAAGTGCTGGATCTGCCGGGTGTTGAGCACCGCCTGGACCTGGTTGATGTCGCTGTGGAACACCGGCAGGCGCGTACGCTCGGACGTGCGCAATTGCTCGATGATCTCCTCGACCGAGTCGTCCAGGTTGATGCCGTCGACTTCGCTGCGCGGCACCAGGATGTCGTTGACCGTGATGTTGTCCAGCGCGTGGATGCCGGGCATGCCGAGGGTACGGTCTTCCTCGGCCTCGGGTTCGGGTTCGTTGTCGTGATCGGGCAGCGGGTCGTCGCTCTTTTTCACCACGCCGGATGTGCGTACGAACGGGCGCAGCAGCAACAGGCTGATGCCATTGAGCAGCCAGGCCAGCGGGTAGAGGATTTTCAATGGCACGCCCAACAGCGTATTGCCAAAGCCCAGCACCGCTTGCGGATGGCGCACGGCGAGAGCGCGAGGCAGGTAGTCGGCGAGTATCAGCAGGATTGCGCAAGAGATCAGCCAGCCCAGCCACGGACCGTTCTGCGCCCAGGCATAAATTGCCAGCAGGGTGCAAAGAATCACCACCGCGGCACGGCACAGGCTGTTGCACAGGATCAGGCTATGGCGCGGGAAACTCAGGCGGGCGGCAGCCTTGTCGCCCTGGCGTGTTCCAGGGCGCAGGGCCAGTAAGTGTTGCTGTGCGGCTTCGATGGCGGTAAACAGCGCGGCCCATAACACCAGCAGGGCGATTACCGCGAGCATCGGCTCCAGGGGCAAGTTGTCCATGATCGCTGCTCGTCAGATATGCAGGATGTATTCGCGGACCAGCTTGCTGCCGAAATAGGCCAGCATCAGCAGGCAGAAGCCGGCCAGGGTCCAGCGGATCGCCTTGTGCCCGCGCCAGCCGAGGCGGTTGCGGCCCCACAACAGTACGCTGAACACCACCCAGGCCAGGCACGCCAGCAAGGTTTTGTGCACCAGATGCTGGGCGAACAGGTTTTCGACGAACAGCCAGCCGGAGATCAGCGACAGCGAGAGCAGCGTCCAGCCGGCCCACAGGAAACCGAACAGCAGGCTTTCCATGGTTTGCAGCGGCGGGAAGTTCTTGATCAGCCCGGACGGATGCTTGTGCTTGAGCTGGTGGTCCTGCAGCAGCAGGAGCAGGGCCTGGAACACCGCAATGGTGAACATCCCGTAGGCCAGGATCGACAGGAGGATATGCGCGAGGATGCCCGGCTCTTCATCGATCACCTGCACGGTGCCGGTGGGGGCGAAGTGCGCCAGCAGCACCGTCAGCATGCCCAGCGGGAACAGCAGCACCAGCAGGTTCTCGACGGGAATGCGGTAGCAGGCCAGCAGGGTCAGTGCGATGACGGCGGCGGCAATCAGGCTGGCGGCGCTGAAAAAATCCAGGCCCAGGCCGACGGGGGTCATCAGGTGCGTGAACAGGCTGGCGGCGTGGGCCAGCAGGGCGAGGACGCCCAGGCCGACCAGCAGGCGTTTGTCCGCCTTGGTGCCTTGGGCCAGACGAGTGCCCTGATAAAGAGTCGCAGCGGCATACAAAATGGCGGCGGCGAGGCTGGGTAGCAAACTGGGTGACAAAGGGAGCATAAATCCTGATAGGCAAGCCCGAAAGGCGCTGAGTTTGGCATACCCAGGCCGTGCACGAAAGACTCCCGGGCCAGACAGCGGGTGTGCATGGGCGCAGTCTTCGCTATAATCCGCGACCTGCCCACGCCGCAGGCTCGCCGAGCGCTGTGTTTAACAGCGATTTACCACAGCCTGGGCCGCCATTACCTCGGTCTACCAATGCATTTCGATGAATAGGGCCTGAAAGGATCGCGCATGTTTGAAAACCTGACTGACCGTCTCTCGCAGACGCTGCGCCACGTAACCGGCAAGGCCAAGCTGACCGAGGACAATATTAAAGACACCCTGCGCGAAGTGCGCATGGCGTTGCTGGAAGCCGACGTGGCCTTGCCGGTGGTGAAGGACTTCGTCAACTCGGTCAAAGAGCGCGCGGTGGGCACCGAAGTGTCCCGAAGCCTGACACCGGGCCAGGCCTTCGTGAAGATCGTCCAGGCCGAACTCGAAAGCCTGATGGGCGCGGCCAACGAAGATCTGAACCTCAGCGCCGTGCCACCGGCCGTCGTATTGATGGCCGGTCTGCAAGGCGCGGGTAAGACCACCACCGCCGGCAAGCTGGCGCGCTTCCTTAAAGAGCGCAAGAAGAAGTCGGTGATGGTGGTGTCGGCCGACGTTTACCGCCCGGCGGCCATCAAGCAGTTGGAAATGCTTGCCAGCGAAGTGGGCGTGACCTTCTTCCCGTCCGACCTGAGCCAGAAGCCGGTCGACATCGCCAGCGCGGCGATTAAAGAAGCCAAGCTCAAGTTCATCGACGTGGTCATCGTCGACACCGCCGGTCGCCTGCACATCGATGAAGAGATGATGGGTGAGATCAAGGCGCTGCATGCCGCGATCAACCCGGTCGAGACGCTGTTCGTGGTCGACGCCATGACCGGCCAGGATGCGGCCAACACCGCCAAGGCCTTCGGTGATGCACTGCCGCTGACCGGCGTGATCCTCACCAAGGTCGACGGCGACGCCCGTGGCGGTGCGGCGCTGTCGGTACGCGCCATCACCGGCAAGCCGATCAAGTTCATCGGCATGGGCGAGAAGAGCGAAGCGCTCGAGCCGTTCCACCCGGAACGTATCGCCTCGCGCATCCTCGGCATGGGCGACGTGCTCAGCCTGATCGAACAGGCCGAAGCGACGCTCGACAAGGACAAGGCCGACAAGCTTGCTAAAAAGCTGAAGAAAGGCAAGGGCTTCGACCTCGAAGACTTCCGTGACCAGCTGCAACAGATGAAGAATATGGGCGGTCTTGGCGGCCTGATGGACAAGCTGCCCAACATCGGCGGTGTGAACCTGGCGCAAATGGGCAACGCCCAGGGTGCGGCAGAGAAGCAGTTCAAGCAGATGGAAGCCATCATCAACTCCATGACCCCGGCCGAGCGCCGCGACCCTGAGCTGATCAGCGGTTCGCGCAAACGCCGGATCGCCATGGGCTCCGGCACCCAGGTGCAGGACATCGGGCGCTTGATCAAGCAGCACAAGCAGATGCAGAAGATGATGAAGAAATTTTCCACAAAAGGCGGAATGGCCAAGATGATGCGCGGCATGGGCGGTATGTTGCCCGGCGGCGGCATGCCGAAAATGTAAAGTATTCGAGCGCAAGCCCGGCTTGCGCTCCGACCCACAGGGATGTGGGATCTCCAGCAAACCCGCCGTTGGCGGGGGCTGACCTGCCGTTTTAACCGACGGCTCTATAGCAGATCTGAACCGCACGCCCATAGGCGCCGGAAAAAGACATTTGCAAAAGTCCGGATATTCCTTAGAATATGCGGCCTTTCGGGCACCTATGCCCGCTGTGCATTTAGATTTGCAGCACCGACTACAGGAACGATGTTCACATGCTAACAATCCGTCTTGCCCTTGGCGGCTCCAAAAAGCGCCCGTTTTACCACTTGACCGTAACCGACAGCCGCAACCCGCGCGACGGTTCGCACAAGGAACAGGTTGGTTTCTTCAACCCTGTTGCTCGTGGTCAGGAAGTTCGTCTGTCCGTGAACCAAGAGCGCGTAGCCTACTGGCTGAGCGTGGGTGCACAGCCATCCGAGCGCGTTGCAAAGTTGTTGAAGGACTCGGCTAAGGCCGCAGCCTGAGCAATATGAACGCGACGCCGACTGTTGCTGATGATTTGATCGTTATCGGCAAGATTTACTCTGTTCATGGCGTTCGCGGCGAAGTGAAGGTGTATTCCTTTACTGATCCGACTGAAAACCTGTTGCAGTACAAAACCTGGACGCTCAAGCGCGAGGGTAATGTGAAACAGGTCGAGCTGGTCAGTGGACGCGGGAGCGACAAGTTCCTGGTCGCAAAGCTCAAGGGTCTCGATGATCGTGAAGAAGCACGTCTTCTGGCGGGTTATGAGATCTGCGTGCCGCGCAACCTGTTCCCTGAATTGACCGACGGCGAGTACTACTGGTACCAGCTGGAAGGTCTGAAGGTTATCGATCAACTCGGGCAACTGTTCGGGAAAATCGATCATCTTCTGGAAACCGGCGCCAATGATGTAATGGTGGTCAAGCCTTGCGCTGGCAGCCTGGATGATCGCGAACGCCTGTTGCCTTATACGAAGCAATGCGTGTTGGCTGTTGACCTGGAAGCGGGCGAGATGAAGGTGGAATGGGACGCGGACTTCTAAGCGTGGCTAATTTGCGCATTGAAGTGATCAGTTTGTTTCCCGAGATGTTTTCCGCCATCAGCGAGTACGGCATCACCAGTCGGGCGGTGAAACAGGGGCTGTTGCAGCTCACCTGTTGGAACCCGCGAGACTACACGACGGATCGACATCACACTGTGGACGATCGCCCATTTGGCGGTGGCCCGGGCATGGTGATGAAGATCAAGCCCCTGGAAGACGCGTTGGCCCAGGCCAAGGCCGCCGCCGGGGAGAAGGCGAAGGTGATTTACCTGTCCCCTCAAGGCCGCCAGCTGAAACAGGCTGGGGTTCGCGAACTGGCGAATGAGGACGCACTGATCCTGATTGCCGGTCGCTATGAAGGCATTGACGAGCGCTTTATTGAGGCTCATGTCGATGAAGAGTGGTCGATTGGGGACTATGTATTGTCTGGCGGCGAGCTGCCGGCAATGGTCCTGATAGATGCGGTTACACGACTGCTGCCTGGAGCTTTAGGGCATGCGGACTCCGCGGAGGAAGATTCCTTCACGGATGGTTTGCTGGATTGCCCGCACTACACCCGACCGGAGGTGTATGCGGATCAGCGTGTTCCCGACGTATTGCTAAGTGGCAATCACGCACACATCCGGCGTTGGCGTTTACAGCAGTCCCTTGGTCGGACCTATGAACGACGCGCCGATCTTCTGGAAAGCCGCTCGCTTTCTGGAGAAGAGAAGAAGCTGCTCGAGGAATACATCCTCGCGCGGGACGATAGTTAACAACGTATCGATGGTAGGTCCATTGACTTACCTTAGGAGCACAGCATGACTAACAAAATCATCCTTGCACTCGAAGCAGAGCAGATGACCAAAGAGATCCCTACCTTTGCCCCGGGCGACACCATTGTCGTTCAGGTGAAAGTGAAGGAAGGCGACCGTTCGCGTCTGCAAGCGTTCGAAGGCGTGGTAATCGCCAAGCGTAACCGTGGTGTGAACAGTGCTTTCACTGTTCGTAAAATCTCCAACGGTGTTGGCGTAGAGCGTACTTTCCAGACCTACAGCCCGCAGATCGACAGCATGGCTGTGAAACGTCGCGGTGACGTACGCAAAGCCAAGCTGTACTACCTGCGTGACCTGTCCGGTAAAGCAGCTCGCATCAAGGAAAAACTGGCTTAAGTCCAGCTTTCCGATGCAGAAAAAAGCAGCCTGCGGGCTGCTTTTTTGTGCCTGCAATTTGTCAGAAGGCTCCCAGGTATATGCAATCCAACTGTAGGAGCGAGCTTGCTCGCGAAAAAAACTCAACGATAACGCGTATTTCCCGAGTGAGCGCGGCGCCTGTGAGTTTTTCGCGAGCAAGCTCGCTCCTACAATAGACCTCATTCGCTTAACTGACTGTCACATCACCTTGCCTTGAGCCCCTATGCCCGCCATTGACCACCCCTTGATCGACCGCTTCCTCGACGCTCTCTGGCTGGAAAAAGGCCTGTCGGACAACACCCGCCAGGCTTACCGCAGTGACTTGGCCTTGTTCAATGGCTGGCTACAGGAAAAAAACCTTGAACTGATCAATGCCGGACGCGAGCTGATCCTCGATCACTTGGCCTGGCGCCTTGAGCAGAACTACAAGCCACGTTCAACTGCGAGATTTCTCTCCGGGGTGCGTGGCTTTTATCGCTATCTGTTGCGTGAAAAGCTGATAGTGGTCGACCCGACTCTACAAGTCGACATGCCACAGTTAGGTAGGCCTCTTCCCAAGTCTTTGTCGGAAAGTGACGTGGAGGCCTTGCTCGCCGCCCCCGACCTGAGCGAGGCCATCGGTCAGCGCGACCGCGCCATGTTGGAGGTCCTGTACGCCTGCGGCCTGCGGGTCACCGAGCTGATCAGCCTGACCCTGGAGCAAGTCAACCTGCGCCAGGGTGTGTTGCGGGTGATGGGCAAGGGCAGCAAGGAGCGGCTGGTGCCGATGGGCGAGGAGGCGATTGTGTGGGTCGAGCGCTATATGCGTGATGCCCGCCATGAGCTGCTTGGGGGGCGTCCCAGCGATGTGGTGTTCCCCAGTCAGCGCGGAGAGCAGATGACACGGCAGACGTTCTGGCACCGCATCAAGCACCAGGCCAAGGTCGCCGGGATCGGCAAGGCATTGTCGCCCCACACGTTGCGCCATGCCTTCGCCACGCATTTGCTCAACCACGGCGCGGACCTGCGCGTAGTGCAAATGCTGCTCGGCCACAGTGACTTATCCACGACCCAGATCTACACCCACGTAGCGCGCGCGCGTTTGCAGGAAATGCACGCCAAGCACCACCCGCGCGGCTGAAAATCGCCAATTTATCCAGCCACCGGCTGCCCCGCGGCCCAACTGTGGTAGGCTTTGCCGGTTAGCAAAGGCGATGGTTCACACCCGAGTTTCCAATCGGCGTTTCTGTACCCGTCCCTGCATCTGCCTTCAGGAGTTCCCATGCGCTTGACCCAGATCATTGCCGCCGCAGCCATTGCGTTGGTGTCCACCTTTGTTGTCGCCGATGACGCTGCCGAGCAGACCATCCGCAAGAGCCTGGCCAACCTGGAGCTCGACACGCCAATCGAAAGCATCAGCGCCAGCCCGATGGCCGGCTTGTATGAAGTCAAGCTCAAGGGCAGCCGCGTGCTGTACGCCAGTGCCGACGGCCAGTACATCGTCCAAGGCTACCTGTTCCAGTTGAAGGACGGCAAGCCGGTCAACCTGACCGAGAAAGCCGAGCGCCTGGGCGTGTCGAAGCTGATCAACGGCATCCCCGTGGCTGAAACCGTGGTTTACCCGGCCATCGGCGAGACCAAGACCCACATAACCGTGTTCACCGACACCACCTGCCCGTACTGCCACAAGCTGCACGCCGAAGTGCCTGCGCTGAACAAGCTGGGCGTGGAAGTGCGCTACGTCGCGTTCCCGCGCCAGGGCCTCGGTTCGCCGGGTGACGAGCAACTGCAAGCCGTGTGGTGTTCGGCTGACAAGAAGGCGGCCATGGACAAGATGGTCGACGGCAAGGAAATCAAGGCGGCCAAATGCGATAACCCGGTTTCCCGGCAGTTCGCCCTGGGCCAGTCCATCGGCGTGAACGGCACACCGGCCATCGTTTTGGCGGACGGCCAGGTCATTCCGGGCTACCAGCCGGCGCCACAAGTTGCCAAACTGGCGCTCAGTGCCAAATAAACCAGCATCGTCGAACCTTTGACGATCATGGCCCGTGGACAAGTCGACGGGCCGTTAATTGAAAGCCGCGGTTGTGCGGCTGTTTTCCACGGCCGACCTAGCGTCGGCCGTTTCATGGGGAGTTTTCAGTGAAACCGGTCAAAGTAGGCATCTGTGGGTTAGGGACCGTCGGTGGCGGTACCCTCAACGTACTTCAGCGTAACGCTGAGGAAATTTCCCGCCGCGCAGGCCGTGGGATTGAAGTGGCGCAAATTGCCACGCGTTCGCCAAAGCCTCAGTTCGAAACGACCGGTATCGCGATTACCAACGATGTCTTCGCCGTGGCCACCAACCCTGAAATCGACATCGTCATCGAGCTGGTGGGTGGCTACACCGTGGCCCGCGAGCTGGTGCTCAAGGCCATCGACAACGGCAAGCACGTGGTTACCGCCAACAAGGCGCTGATCGCCGTGCACGGCAACGAGATCTTCGCCAAGGCGCGCGAGAAGGGTGTGATCGTCGCGTTCGAAGCGGCGGTGGCCGGTGGCATCCCGGTGATCAAGGCGATCCGTGAAGGCCTGTCTGCCAACCGTATCAACTGGGTCGCCGGCATCATCAACGGCACGGGTAACTTCATCCTTACCGAAATGCGCGAGAAGGGCCGTACCTTCGAAGACGTGCTGGCCGAAGCCCAGGCCCTGGGCTACGCCGAAGCCGACCCGACGTTTGACGTGGAAGGCATCGACGCGGCCCACAAGCTGACCATCCTGGCGTCCATCGCCTTTGGTATCCCGCTGCAGTTCGACAAGGCCTACACCGAAGGCATCACCAAGCTGACCACCGCCGACGTGAACTACGCCGAAGCCCTGGGCTACCGCATCAAGCACCTGGGCGTTGCACGCAGCACGCCAGCGGGTATCGAGCTGCGCGTGCACCCGACGCTGATCCCGGCCGACCGCCTGATCGCCAACGTCAATGGCGTGATGAACGCGGTGATGGTCAATGGCGACGCCGCCGGTTCGACCTTGTTCTACGGTGCCGGCGCCGGCATGGAGCCGACCGCTTCGTCGGTGATCGCCGACCTGGTGGACGTGGTCCGCGCCATGACCAGCGACCCGGAAAACCGCGTACCGCACCTGGCCTTCCAGCCGGATTCGCTGTCGGCCCACCCGATCCTGCCGATCGAAGCCTGCGAAAGCGCCTACTACCTGCGCATCCAGGCCCAGGATCACCCCGGCGTGTTGGCCCAGGTGGCCAGCATCCTGTCGGAGCGCGGGATCAACATCGAATCGATCATGCAGAAGGAAGTCGAGGAGCAAAACGGCCAGGTGCCGATGATCCTGCTGACCCACCGCGTGCTCGAGCAGCACATCAACGATGCCATCGCCGCTCTGGAAGCCCTGCAGGGCGTGGTGGGCCCGGTGGTGCGGATTCGCGTCGAACACTTGAACTAACCGATTTGTCCAAGGGGCCCCGTGCGTTCGGCGGCCTCTGTTCTGGAATGTTTAGAGGAACCAGTCATGCGTTATATCAGCACCCGCGGCCAGGCACCGGCCCTGAATTTTGAAGACGTCTTGCTCACAGGCCTTGCTACCGACGGCGGCCTGTACGTGCCGGAAAACCTGCCACGCTTCACCCAGGAAGAAATCGCCTCCTGGGCCGGCCTGCCGTACCACGAGTTGGCGTTCCGGGTGATGCGCCCGTTCGTCACCGGCAGTATTCCGGATGCGGATTTCAAGAAGATTCTCGAAGAAACGTACGGCGTGTTTTCCCACAGCGCCATCGCCCCCCTGCGCCAACTGAGCGGCAATGAGTGGGTGCTGGAACTGTTCCACGGCCCGACGCTGGCGTTCAAGGATTTCGCCCTGCAACTGCTCGGTCGCCTGCTCGACTACGTGTTGGAAAAGCGCGGCGAACGCGTGGTGATCATGGGCGCCACTTCCGGTGATACCGGATCGGCGGCCATCGAAGGCTGCAAGCACTGCGAAAACGTCGACATCTTCATCCTGCACCCGCACCAGCGTGTGTCCGAAGTGCAGCGTCGCCAGATGACCAGCATCTTCGGTGAGAACATCCACAACATTGCCATCGAAGGCAACTTCGATGACTGCCAGGAAATGGTCAAGAACAGCTTCGCCGACCAGAGCTTCCTCAAAGGCACGCGCCTGGTGGCGGTGAACTCGATCAACTGGGCGCGGATCATGGCCCAGATCGTCTACTACTTCCACGCATCGCTGCAGTTGGGCGGCCCGGCGCGTTCGGTGTCGTTCTCGGTGCCGACCGGCAACTTCGGCGACATTTTCGCCGGCTACCTGGCGCGCAACATGGGCCTGCCGATCAACCAGTTGATCGTGGCCACCAACCGCAATGACATCCTGCACCGCTTCATGAGCGGCAACGGCTACGTCAAGGAAACCCTGCACGCCACGCTGTCGCCGTCCATGGACATCATGGTCTCGTCGAACTTCGAACGCCTGTTGTTCGATATGCACGGCCGTAACGGCGCGGCCATTGCCGAGTTGATGAACACCTTCAAGCGCGGCGGCGGCTTCAGCGTTGAGCAAGAGCGCTGGACCGAAACCCGCAAGCTGTTCGATTCCCTGGCCGTGGACGATGCGCAGACCTGCGAAACCATCGCGCAGGTCTACGCCCAGACCGGCGAGTTGCTGGACCCACACACCGCTATCGGCGTGAAGGCTGCCCGCGAATGCCGTCGCAGCCTGGATATCCCGATGGTGATCCTGGGCACTGCACACCCGGTGAAATTCCCGGAAGCGGTGGAGAAGGCGGGCGTTGGCAAGGCGCTGGAGCTACCCAAGCACCTGGCGGACCTGTTCGAGCGTGAAGAGCGCTGCACGGTGCTGACCAATGACCTGAAGGCTGTGCAGGCGTTTGTGAGCCAGCATGGCAACCGGGGCAAGCCGCTTTAAGGCAGGCCGCGTAGACAAGAACGCCGCTTTCCCTTCCTTGGGTCAGCGGCGTTTTTTGTTTCTGGCAGGCCCGAAAGAAATCTCGCCTATGTGAGCAGCTTGTGCGCCAGCGCCATTACCGTACCGACAGCCGTAAAGAAGCCTATCGCGATGCCCACGGGGTACCAGAAGATCTCACGGGTTATTTTGTGGACCTCGGCATTGAACTTGCGTTGTTCGGCATAGATACGTGATATGTCTGCGTGAATTTTCTCGATCGACGCCTGTTGTTCATTGTGTTCCAACATCATCTTCATCCTAAGCAATAAGGGCCTTTTGACATGCGCTCTTGCCCGCGCGGCAGAGTGATCAGCGCTCACCGAGTATAGGATTCACCCCCGGCTTGCGCGCCCGGCGAACCCCAAAACAGCAACCCATTGCGTAAGCAGTTATGTGTCGCCGTTTTTTGCCTGTCATGTTGCAAGCGCATGCTGGATACGTCATCCCCCGACAACCCCTGAAGACGAAAAAGCGAACTTTCCTACGTCACAACCAGTCACTTAGGATAGATGCAGCACCCGTTGAAACGATTGTTCCCGAACTATTGAGTGGTGATCGAGATGGAAAGTATCAGCCTATTGCTCGAAGAAGCACTGAGCCCTTATCAGGTTACGCTGACCACCTCTGGTGTGCAGGACGAGTGCCTGGTGACCGTGAAGAATCCTGCCGGCGCTATCGTGGTCGAACGTGAAGTCGACCGTGTGCAACTGATGGACAAGCGCATGCTGGTGGACGTGGTCGATTGCCTGTTGCGCGATATCAAAATTGCCGAAGGGCGCTTGGAACCCTCGGTCATCGCAGCGATGCGTAACGCCGCCCAGACCCGTGGCGCTGTCGCCGCATGAAGAATTGTTTAAACGTGGAAACTTCCCATAACACGGCCGGTCAGAGGTTGTAACAGCAAGAGCAAGCATTGTGCTCCGGTGCTTGTGGCTTGTTGTACTGGTCATTGTAAGGCCACGTTTAACCCCGAAGTGTCTCCCCACGCTTCGGGGTTTCTTTTTGCCTGGGTTTTCTCACACGCCCTGGCGTCAGATGGCGCCTTGTTCGCGCAGCCGCGTGATGGCTGCGGCGTCGTACCCCAATTTACCGAGCACCAGGCTGTTGTGCTCGCCCAGTTGCGGCCCGACCCATTCGCAACTGCCGGGCGTGTCCGACAGCTTGGGTACGATGCCGGGCATCTTGAATGCCTTGCCGCCGGGAAGCTGAGCCTTGAGGAACATTTCCCGGGCGAGAAACTGCGGGTCGCCCAGCATGTCTTCGGCGCTGTAGATGCGGCTGGCAGGCACTTGGGCCTTGTTCAAGGCCTCTATCACTTGGTCCAATGTGTGTGAGTTGACCCAGCGATCAATCACGCCGTACAGCTCATCACGACGACTGTCGCGCCCGTCATTGCTGGCAAGCACGGGGTCGTTGGCCAGGTTTTCGCGACCAATAGCTGTCATGAAGCGCTTGAAGATCGCATCGCCGTTGGCGCCGATCTGCACATGCTTGCCATCGGCGCTGGTATGGATCGAGGACGGCGTGATACCCGGCATGATGTTGCCGGTGCGCTCGCGAATAAAGCCGAACACGTCAAACTCCGGGATCATGCTTTCCATCATGGCAAAGATGGCTTCGTACAGCGCCACATCCACGACCTGGCCCAGGCCGCCGTTGACTTCGCGATGACGCAGCGCCATCAACGCGCCGATCACTGCCCACAGTGCCGCGATCGAGTCGCCGATGGAAATGCCGGTGCGCACCGGAGGGCGGTCTTCGAAGCCGGTGATGTAGCGCAGGCCTCCCATGGATTCACCCACCGCGCCGAACCCTGGCTGGTCTTTCATCGGCCCGGTCTGCCCGAAACCCGAGAGGCGCACCATCACCAGTTTTGGGTTGAGCGCATGCAGGGTTTCCCAGCTCAGGCCGAGCTTTTCCAGCACGCCGGGGCGGAAATTTTCGATCAGGATGTCGGCGTCCGCCAGCAACTGCTTGAGGATGGCCAGGCCGTCGGGGTGCTTGAGGTTCAGCGTCAGCGACTGCTTGTTGCGCGCCTGCACAAACCACCACAACGAAGTGCCCTCGTACAGCTTGCGCCATTTGCGCAGTGGGTCGCCGCCGTCCGGCGATTCGACCTTGATGACCTCGGCGCCGAATTCGGCGCAGATCCGTGACGCGAACGGGCCGGCGATCAGGGTGCCGAGTTCGATGACTTTCAGGCCGGCAAGCGGTTTGGCATTAAACGACATGGGGATCCTTGTCTGCGCGGGGCGGTGGTGTGATGCCTTTTAACATAGGCAGGCCGTTCAGGGATAAGCCTGATGCGGCGCAGGATTCGTTGAATTGCCTCGCCATCGGTTAGACTGGCCGCCTTTCCCTGTCTTTAGAAGCCCGTTCATGGCCCAGCCGTCCACGACCTACAAATTCGAACTCAACCTCACCGACCTTGATCGTTCGGTGTACGAGAGCGTCAAACAGACCATCGCCCGCCACCCGTCGGAAACCGAAGAGCGCATGACCGTGCGTCTGCTGGCCTACGCCCTCTGGTACAACGAGCAGTTGTCGTTCGGCCGTGGCCTGTCAGATGTAGACGAACCGGCCTTGTGGGAAAAAAGCCTGGATGATCGCGTGTTGCACTGGATCGAAGTGGGCCAGCCCGATGCCGATCGCTTGACCTGGTGCTCGCGCCGCACCGAACGCACCAGCCTGCTGGCCTACGGCAGCCTGCGTGTCTGGGAAGGCAAGGTGGTGCCGGTGGCGAATAACCTGAAGAACGTGCACATCGCCGCAGTGCCGCAGGAGATCCTGGAGGTTCTGGCCAAAGACATGCCCCGTGTGATCAAGTGGGATGTGATGATCAGCGAAGGCACGATCTTCGTGACTGACGACCGTGGCCAGCATGAAGTGCAATTGCAATGGCTGGTCGGCGGACGCGATTAAAAAATGTGGGAAGCAGCTTGTGTGGGAGCGGGCTTGCCCGCGATTGTATCGCCGCGTTGTAGCTGTTTCACCGAGCCGTACGCATCGCAGGCAAGCCAGCTCCCACATAAGGTCTGTACCGCTTGCAGGATTGTTGTTTAACCGTTGTATCAGTAGAGAAGTTTCCGTCACCCCATGCGTATCGATCCCCGCCCGTTGCCCGCTGTCCTGCCGTTTCTTGGTGAATTGCCACCGCTGTTGACCCGTCTTTATGCCGCGCGCGGTGTGCAGTCCGAGGCCGAGCTGGATAAAAGCCTGGCGCGGTTGATTCCCTATCAGCAGCTCAAGGGAATCGACGCGGCGGTGGACCTGCTGGTGACGGCGCTGGAGCAGCGCCAGCGCATCCTTATCGTCGGCGACTTCGACGCCGACGGCGCCACTGCCAGCACCGTGGGCACCTTGGGTCTGCGCTTGCTCGGCGCGGCCCATGTCGACTATCTGGTGCCCAATCGCTTCGAGTACGGCTACGGCCTGACCCCGGAGATCGTCGCCGTGGCCCTGCAGCGTGAGCCGCAGTTGTTGATTACCGTGGACAACGGCATCTCCAGCGTCGAAGGCGTGGCGGCGGCGAAAGCGGCAGGGCTGCAGGTATTGGTGACCGACCACCATTTGCCCGGCGATGAATTGCCAGCGGCCGATGCGATCGTCAACCCGAATCAGCCGGGCTGCGAGTTTCCGAGCAAGGCCCTGGCCGGCGTCGGCGTGATTTTCTACGTGCTGATGGCCTTGCGCGCGCGCCTGCGCAGCTTGGGCTGGTACGCGAACACACCTCAGCCGAACATCGGCGAACTGCTCGACCTGGTCGCCCTGGGCAGCGTTGCCGACGTGGTGCCGCTGGACGCCAACAACCGCATCCTGGTGCATCAGGGCCTGGAGCGCATTCGGGCCGGCCGTGCGCGACCGGGCATCAAGGCGATTCTGGAAGTGGCCAAGCGCGACGCTGCGCGCATCACCTCGACCGACCTGGGCTTTATCCTCGGGCCGCGCCTGAACGCCGCTGGCCGCCTGGATGACATGAGCCTGGGGATCGAATGCCTGCTCACCACCGACGTTGCCGCCGCGCGGGAAATGGCTGCGCAGTTGGACGGCATGAACCAGGACCGTAAATCCATCGAGCAGGGCATGCAGCGCGAAGCCCTGGCCCAGCTCAAGGACTTGCCGGTGGAGTCGATGCCCTACGGGCTCTGCCTGTTCGACCCGGAATGGCACCAGGGCGTGATCGGTATCCTGGCGTCACGCATGAAAGAGCGCTATTTCCGCCCGACCATCGCCTTTGCCGATGCCGGCGATGGCCTGCTCAAGGGCTCGGGGCGCTCTGTGCAGGGTTTTCACATCCGTGACGCCCTGGCAGTGGTGGCCAGCCAGCATCCCGACCTGATCGCCAAGTACGGCGGCCACGCCATGGCGGCGGGGCTGACACTGCGTGAAGAGAACTTCCCGTTGTTTGCCGAGGCCTTCGATGCCGAGGTGCGTCGGCAACTGTGCGAAGAGGACCTCACCGGCCGGCTGCTGACCGACGGCACCCTGGCGGTGGAAGAGTTTCACCTGGAGCTGGCCCGTGCATTGCGCCACGCCGGCCCGTGGGGGCAGCACTTTCCGGAGCCGCTGTTTCATGGCGTGTTCCAACTGGTGGAGCAGCGGGTGGTGGGGGAGCGGCACCTGAAAGTGGTGCTCAAGAGCGAATGCGGATCGGTGAAACTCGATGGCATTGCGTTTGGGGTGGACCGTGAGGTCTGGCCCAACCCGACGGTGCGTTGGGTGGAGTTGGCCTACAAGCTGGATGTGAACGAGTTTCGCGGGAATGAAACCGTGCAACTGATGATTGCGCACATCGAACCGCGCTAGCCCTTATCAACACCGCAAAACCAATGTGGGAGCGGGCTTGCTCGCGAAAGCTGTAGATCAGTCACATCATCTGCGACTGATACATCGCTTTCGCGAGCAAGCCCGCTCCCACAGTTGGTTTGCGCCTTGCCTGGGATTACTCGGCTTTATCCTTGGCCTGATGCTTCACGATGATATCCACCAAGCGCTTGGCCAGCGCCGGGTAGTTCTCATCAAAGTGATGCCCACCTGGCAACTTCAATGCTTCACCCACCGCCGTCTTGTCCGTGCAGCCGCTCTCGTCGACTTCTTCGGCGCCGTAGATACACACCACTTTGTCAGCCGGCAGCTTCGCCATTTCAGGGCCCGTGGCGGCTTCTTTACCGGCGTTACCCAGCCAGCCTTCCACTTCGATTTCAAAGCTGCCAGTGCGCGCGAACGCCAGCAGGATAATTGCGTCCACGCGTTGCTGCTCGTTTGCCGGCAAGCGGTTGTAAATGGCCGGCAATACATCGGCACCGAACGAGTAACCGGTCAGCACGAAGCGCTTGGTGCCCCATTTCTGCCGGTAGTGCTGCATCAGCTCGGTAAGGTCCTTGGCGCTTTGTTCCGGGGTCTTGTGCTGCCAGTAGTAGCGCAAGGTATCGATGCCCACCACCGGGTAGCCGATCTTGGCCATCTCTGCAGCCACGTCGCGGTCCAGGTCACGCCAGCCGCCATCACCGGAAAGGAACAGGGTGACGGTGTCGTTGGCTTGGCCGGCCGGTACTTCAACCACCGGGATCGCCAGGCCGCCGTTGTCCGAACCCACCAGTTGCTTGCGCAGCTCGTTGTTCAGCACTTGCGGGTAATGAATGTCGTAGTCGCTGATGCTGGTGGTGGCGCGTGGTGTGTCGCGTACGAAACTGGCGCTTTCATCGTCAGGGTTATCGTTCCAGGCTACCAACCAATTGCCGTGCGCGGCGGTTTTCGGCAGGGGGTCGTTGCAGCCTTCCTGCACCAACGCGAAACCGACGGAGATGGCATTGGCCTTGTCGTCATTCTGGCTGGCGAGCCAGCGCCAGGCGAGCGCGGCGCCAGGGCCGATGCCGCTGACCAGGGTCGCCGGGCCTTTCAATTGGCCCAGCGCGCTTTGCAGCGCCTGTTCCTGCAACTTGCAATCGTCCTTGGGCAGGATCACCTGGACAATCTGCGCCTTGCCGCCTTGGCTCAGTGCAATCAGCTGGCTGTCGGTCAGGCGTTCATCGGCCATCACGGCCACGGCCACGCGGGCTTTGGGCGTGCCGTTGGGGGTCACACGGGTCATGACCGAGCCGTCGGCCTGGGGCAGTTGCTCCAGGGCCGGCTGCGGGGCAGGGCGGTTCCAGTACCAGAAGCCGCCACCCGCGATCAGGGCGAGCAGCACTATGAGGGCCAATACATACCGCCAGGAACGTCGAATCATCAGCGTTTCACCAATCCAGTCAAGCCGCCCGCGATCAGGGCGGCGGTATCGGCCAGTGCCACCAGCGGGTCAAGTCCCGCGGGCACGGCCATGTAACGGGGTTCCCAGTCGGGCTGGAACTTGTCTTTGAAGCGGCGCAAACCTTGGAAGTTATACAGTTGCTCGCCACGGCGGAACACCATCGAGCCCAGGCGTTGGGTCAGCGGGGCGCCACGTCGCGGTTGCAGGCCCGACAACGGCACCATGCCGAGGCTAAAACGGGCGTAGCCGTGACTCTTATAATGTTGAATCAGGCCGACCATCATGAATTCCATGGTCAGCTTGGGCGCGTCCGGGTGGGCGCGCATCAGGTCGAGGCTGGCCAGGTCGTGGTTATAGGTCTCGAGCAAGTTGGCGAAGGCCACCGGGCGTCCTTCGAAGCGGATGATCGCAATGCGAAAGTGCTTGAGGTATTCGTCGCTGAAACGTCCCAGGGAAAAGCCTTTTTCCCGCACGTTCTTGCCGGTCAGCCAGGCATCGGAGATCACCTTGAGTTCGTCCATCGGCGCCGTGCCCGGCTCATGGATTTCCAGCGACAGGCCATCGCGAGTGCCACGGTTCCAGGTGTAGCGCAGGTCCTTCATCTCTTTGCCCTTGGCTTCCAGGTCAAAGCGTTTCAGGTCGACGCGGGCTTCTTCGCCCAGCTTGATCGCGGTGAGGCCGATGTCCATGTAGTACGGCAGGTTTTCCGCACGCACCTGGTAAAACACCGGACGCGCGTGGTGAATGTCGCACAGGTCACGGAACTGCCAGATCATCTCCGCCCGTGGCTGGGTCGGGCCGATCGGGTCGTACAAGGCTACCAGGCTGCGTCCGCGGCGGGCGTACATGAGGAAAGCTTCATCATTGGGGTGAAACAGCAGCGCTTTGTCGCCGGTCAGCGCGAGGCCGCCGTCGGGCTGGGAGGAGGCCATCAGGATCTTGCTGGCGCGCTCCAGCTCGTCGGGTGTCGGCAAATGGATCACCGGACGCGCGGTGCGCAGCAGCCAGGTCAGCGACACGATCACCAGCAGCACGGCGGCGCCCAGCAGCGAGCGCAGGCCGCGTGGGGCATTGGCGTCCAGGGTGAACTGCCACCACAGCTGGTGGCTATAGGGCACATCCTGATACGCGAACAGCAGCAGCCAGATCGACGCCCCCAGTACGCACACGCTGGCCACCAGGTACAGCGGCGAGAAGGGCAATTCGGTGAGGCGGCTGGCGCGGTAGAACGAGCGCCGGAAGATCGCCAGCAGGATCGCGGTCATGGTCATCAGGCTGGCTTCTTCCCAGTCGAAACCCTTGAGCAGCGAAAGCAGGGCGCCCGCCAGCAGCAGCACCATGGTCAGCATCCAGGCGGCCGACAAGCGTCGACGCAGACCCTGGGCCAGCAATAGGCACAGTACGCCGATCAGGCTGGCGCCAAAGTGCGAGGCATCAATCAGGCGGTGGGGAATCAGAAAGCCGATGTTTTCCAGACGAGAGTCGATTTCGGGCGTGGCGCCAGAGAACAGCAGGACCACGCCGGACAAAAAAACCAGTACGGCCAGTACTGGCGCCGCCAGCCCCGAGGCAACCCGCAGACTTTGCTGGGTCTGGAACAGACGCTGCGCTTCGTTGACCAGCAGAAACACGCAGGCGATCAACAGCGGCAGCACCACATAGATCATTCGGTACAGCAGCAGGGCGGCGGCCAATGGCGCGGCGCCCAGTTTGTCGGCGAAGGCCGCCAGCAGGATTGCTTCGAATACACCTACGCCGCCGGGGACATGGCTGAGCACGCCGGCGGCCAGGGCCAGCAGGTACACCAGCAGGAAGGGGCCGAACGGTGGTGCTTCCGGCAGCAATAGATAAAGCACGGTGGCGGCGGCGGCCACGTCCAATGCGGTGATGACCAACTGCAGGAAGGTCAGGCGACGGCCGGGCAGGCGCAGGGTGCGGCGGCCGGCTTTTACCAGCAGGTTATCCGGGTAAGGTTGCTCCGGCAGACGACGGCGGTAAATGCCGATGCACAGCGCCGCCGATAACAGCAGCACGGCACCGGCAACGCCGCCGAGCACGCTTTGCGGTAAGTGCAGGTAAGTGGATGCGGCCGGCAAGTTGCTCAAGGTGGCCAATGCCGCCAGGGGCGGCAACGCGCAGCCCAGGGCCAGGCTGGCGAATACCGTCATGTGCGCGACTTCCGAAGCCCCGATGCCATGGCGTGCATATAAACGATAGCGCACCGAACCGCCGGAGAGCATCGACAAGCCGATCGCATTGCCGATGGCAAATGCGGTAAAGCCACCCAGTGCCAGGGTCTTGGCGGGCAGTTTTACCCCCGCGTAGCGCGCGCCGGAAAATTCGTAGCCCAACAGAATGACGAAACCGGCGACCGCTGCGGCAACGGCGCCGAGCAGGGCGGGCTTGGGCACTTCCAGGATCGAATCGTGGAGCGCGTAAAGATCCAGTTCCAACAGCAGGTGTCGGCAGGCAATCAGGGCAATGGCAAACAGCAATAACGTCACGGCCAACCCGATGGGTTGCCGGTACTTGCTCACCAGATCCAGCCAGCGCAAACGAGTGGGTGTGATCGGTTGTTCTGCTGTGACAGTGTCTTGTGGTTCAGACGAGTTGGCGCGCATCAATCACCTCGTGGATTGTGCGCGACAGGATGGAGGTATCCAGCCAAGTTACCAATCCCTATGGACAAAATAATTACAAATATTAACGCGTATCGCCGGATGCGGCGACAGCGGCCATTGGTCGTAGAGGGAAGCGCTAAAACATTGAGCATAGCTCGCATGGAGATGGACTCAACAAACCCCGCAGGGTTTCATGAAAGATGCCATACCATTGTTTCAGAAGAACTTTTTCACCGGATACAAAAAAGGCCACTCTTTCGAGTAGCCTTTCTTGATGTTTGGTTGCGGGAGCCGGATTTGAACCGACGACCTTCGGGTTATGAGCCCGACGAGCTACCAGACTGCTCCATCCCGCGTCTGTGGCCGGCATTCTACAGTCCAGCGACGAGGTGTCAACCGTTAATGGATGTATCGGTCAAATAAGTGTGATTTGGCGTGCCAGTCACCCTAAGTTCCCGATTGAAAAAGCTTTTGTAGTGAGCGGGCTTGCCCGCTCACTACAAAAAAAGCACGCACAAAAAAGGCCACTCTTTCGAGTAGCCTTTTTTGATGTTTGGTTGCGGGAGCCGGATTTGAACCGACGACCTTCGGGTTATGAGCCCGACGAGCTACCAGACTGCTCCATCCCGCGTCTGTGTGTCGGCATTCTACAGAGGAACGCGAGTGTGTCAACCCGTGAATTAAAGAAAAGCGCTTGTGCTTCAATCGGTTAGCTCTCCAAAAAGGCTGTCGGATGCCCGCCGGCCCAGTACGGCCAAGGGTTTCAGCTCTATCGGAACGCCAAATTCGATTGAGAAAATAAATTCATCAGAGACTTTTCCTACCGCTTAGAGGGAAGATTCAAACTACTGGTGCTATATACAGGTGCGGATGCGATACTGGCCACCCGTACGTTCACACCCCGTTTATATGACGCAGCGCAAAATCATCCACGTCGACTGTGATTGCTTCTACGCCGCCATCGAGATGCGCGATGACCCGAGTCTGGCGCAAAAACCGCTGGCGGTGGGCGGCTCGGCGGACCGACGCGGGGTGATCGCCACCTGCAACTACGAGGCGCGTGCCTATGGCGTGCGCTCGGCCATGTCGTCCCGTCACGCCTTGAAGCTGTGCCCGGACCTGACCATCGTCAAGCCGCGCATGGATGCTTATAAAGAAGCGTCGAAGGAAATCCAGACGATCTTTCGTGACTACACCGACCTGATCGAGCCATTATCCCTGGATGAGGCCTACCTGGACGTGTCCGACAGCCCGCACTTTGGCGGCAGTGCCACGCGCATCGCCCAGGATATTCGCCGCCGCGTCTCCAACCAGCTGCACATCACCGTGTCCGCCGGTGTGGCGCCAAACAAGTTCCTGGCCAAGATCGCCAGCGACTGGAAGAAGCCCAACGGGTTGTTTGTGATTACCCCGGACCACGTCGAAGATTTTGTCTCGCAGTTGCGGGTCAGCAAGTTGCACGGTGTCGGCAAGGTGACCGCTGACAAACTGGCGCGCCTGGGCATCGAGGACTGCCTGCAGCTTCGCGAGTGGAACAAGCTGGCGCTGGTGCGCGAATTCGGCAGTTTTGGCGAGCGACTCTGGAGCCTGGCCCGTGGGATAGATGATCGCGTGGTACAGAACGACAGTCGCCGGCAATCGATCAGTGTGGAAAACACTTACGACGTAGACCTGCCAGATCTTTCAAGCTGCCTGGCCAAACTCCCTGAACTGATGGACACCCTGGCGGGGCGCATGGCGCGTATCGACAGCAGCTACCGGGCGGGCAAGCCGTTCGTCAAAGTGAAGTTTCATGACTTTACCCAGACCACCCTGGAACAGGCGGGGGCGGGGCGGGACCTGGAAAGTTATCAACAGTTGATGACGCAGGCGTTCAACCGAGGCGGCAAGCCGGTGCGGTTGCTGGGGATTGGGGTGCGGTTGCTGGACCTCAGTGGCGGCAACGAGCAACTCGAATTTTCCTGGTAGAAACCGGACCCAAAAAATGTGGGAGCAGGCAAGCCAGCTCCCACATTTGAATGTGCAGCAGTTTCAAAATATCAGCGGGCGCCTGGGTCCGCGACGAGCCGCCCCGCATCCTTGGTCAGCGCCTGCAGGAATTCCTGCTGCAACTCCGGATCATTGCGGGTCAGTTCGATCAGGCTTTGTTCCAGTTCGCTGGCTTCTTCTTCCAGGCCCAGCTCCGACAGGCGCTTGACCCGGTGCACCCACTGGCTGACTTCGTCGTCTTCCAGGTCGTCGTAGATCAGGCCATGGGCTTCCAGCAACTTGCCACGCAAGGTGTTGCTGACCGCCAGGGTCGAGTCCGAATGCACGTCGTCCTGGCCATCTTCCACGCTGATTTTCAAGGTGGTGACGCGGTTCAGGTCCTGCTCGGCAAAGGGGCTGTCCAACAGGTTCAGGCGCAGCACGCCGTTGCGGTCGGTGGTCAGCTCATGCACCTGCTTGCCGGCGGTGACCTGTACCGGCCGTTCGCTCCACGGCAGGCTCGAATACTCCACACGCTTGTCGCGCTGGACTTCATCGATACCCGCCAGGTTCTGCTGCGCACGGCCGTGTGACTGCACGTTCATGAACGGGTTGAGACCGTCCACGCCGTAGATGAGCCAATCGTGGGTCATGCTGGTAGGCAGGTTGCCGAGGGCGAAGATATTCGCCACGTTGGCACCAGCGCCCGCCACCAACGCTACCGCGCCCAGGGGCATCTCGTAGAGCTTGCGCCAGGGTTGGTAGGGCGTGTAGCGGTCGTAGCGACGGGTGACTTCGAATTCGGTGACCTCGAAAGTCTTCTGCTCATGAATGCGAACCCGGCGTTGCGGCAGCTCCAGCACTTTGGGTTCGCCTACATCGATCTGCAGGCTGTGGTCGAGCAACTTACGCTCGACCCGCTCCTCGTGCTCACTGCGTTGCGACATCTGGTTGGCGCAGCCGCTGACCAGCAGGGCGCCGCACAACGCGGCGCCCCCCAGGGCTCTGGTGTTTCGCTTGAACATGACTTCTCTTGATCTGGTTTTCAGCGACGAATACGCGCCTGAAGGAAAGACAGCACGTCAGCCACCGGCAACGGTTGAGCTTCGGCTTCGGTCCGGCTCTTGTATTCCAGATTGCCATCGGCAAGGCCGCGGTCACTGACCACGATCCGGTGCGGGATGCCAATCAGTTCCATGTCGGCGAACTTGATGCCCGGGCTGGTTTTCTTGTCCCGGTCATCGAGCAACACTTCAAAACCCGCCGCCGTCAGTTCGGCATAGAGTTTGTCGGTGGCTTCGCGCACCTGCTCGGTTTCATAACGCAGCGGTACCAGCGCGACTTGGAACGGCGCCAGCGCGTCACTCCAGATGATGCCTTTTTCGTCGTTGTTCTGCTCGATGGCAGCGGCCACCACGCGGGACACGCCGATGCCGTAGCAGCCCATTTCCAGGGTGATCGGCTTGCCGTTCTCGCCCAGCACTTCGCACTTCATCGCCTTGCTGTACTTGTTGCCCAGCTGGAAGATGTGCCCGACTTCGATGCCGCGCTTGATTTCCAGCGTGCCCTTGCCGTCCGGGCTTGGGTCGCCGGCCACCACGTTACGCAGATCGGCAACGGTCGGAACCGGCAGGTCGCGCTCCCAGTTCACGCCGAAGTAGTGCTTGTCGTCGATGTTCGCGCCGATAGCGAAGTCGCTCATCAGTTCGACCGAACGGTCGATGATGATCGGCAGCGGCAGGTTCAGCGGGCCGAGCGAGCCGGCGCCGGCGCCAATGGCGTCGCGCAGCTCGGCGTCGGTAGCCATCACCAGCGGGTTGGCCACGCCAGGCTGCTGGGCGGCTTTGATTTCGTTGAGTTCGTGGTCGCCACGGATCACCAGCGCAATCAGCTTGCCTTCTTCTTCGGCGCGCACAATCAGGGTCTTGATGGTCTTTTCAATCGGCAGATTGAATTTCTCCACCAGGGCCGCGATGGTCTTGGTGTCCGGTGTATCCACCAGGCGCAGTTCTTCGGCCGGTGCAGGGCGCGAAGTTTCCCGTGGCACGGCTTCGGCTTTTTCGATATTCGCCGCGTAGTCCGAACCGTTGCTGAACACGATGTCGTCTTCGCCGGACTCGGCCAGTACGTGGAATTCGTGGGAGCCGGCGCCGCCGATGGAACCGTTGTCCGCTTCAACCGGGCGGAATTTCAGGCCCAGGCGCGTGAATACATTGCAGTAGGCCTCGTGCATGCGGTCGTAGGTGACCTGCAGCGATGCCTGGTCAGGGTGGAACGAATAGGCATCCTTCATGATGAATTCGCGACCGCGCATCAAACCGAAGCGCGGGCGGATCTCATCACGGAATTTGGTCTGGATCTGATACAGGTTCAGCGGCAGCTGCTTGTAGCTGCTCAGCTCGTTGCGCATCAGGTCGGTGATCACTTCTTCGTGGGTCGGGCCGGCGCAGAAATCGCGGCCGTGACGGTCCTTGAAGCGCAGCAACTCGGGGCCGTACTCTTCCCAGCGCCCGGATTCCTGCCACAGCTCAGCCGGTTGGGTGCTCGGCATCAACACTTCCAGAGAGCCGGCGGCGTTCATTTCTTCACGAACGATGGCTTCGACCTTGCGCATCACCTTCAAGCCCATGGGCAGCCAGGTGTACAGGCCGGAAGCGAGCTTGCGGATCATGCCGGCGCGCAGCATCAGCTGATGGCTGATCACGACCGCGTCGGAAGGCGTTTCTTTCTGTGTGGCGAGCAAATATTGACTGGTACGCATGGTAGGCCGTTGTCGGTTGCTTGGACTTGAAATGACTTGGGATTGTACGGGCGGTTGCTGTCGGAGTACAGGCGTCAGAAGTGCAGGGCTTTGTGTGGGAGCTGGCTCGCCTGCGATGAAATCGCCTCGGTGCGACAGATGCACCGCGCCGTCCGCATCGCAGCATGGGCATCTACACAACTTTCAACGGTGTGTGGCGAGGAGCTTGCTTGGCGGCCTTCGGGCCGACCGTTTTTTTGGGTTTGACCGAGTACATATCCGTTGCTGCGGTAACGGCGGCTTAGGGTTCCGCCCTTACGGCGGGTCACTTTTTGAAGAGCGCTGTATGGACCGGACACATGGTTGACGGGGCGCCCCAGATCAAGAACAAAAACAAAGCGCGGCGGCCTTAGAGCCGACCGGTATTGATGTCGAACTCGGTTCAAAATGTGGGAGCTGTCGAGCCCCAGCGAGGCTGCGAAGGCGGCGGCACTGCTGGCATTTTTTTCGCCTGACCCACCGCTTTCGCAGCCTCGCTAAAGCTCGACAGCTCCCACAGGGAGATTGGTCAACTGAAAGTTGTGTAGATACCCATGCGCATCGCAAGCAAGTCAGCTCCCACATAACCGAGTTGGGTCAGTCTTCCTCGGGTGGACTCAACCGAATCCGCCGATTCTCCTGATACCAGTGCAACGCAATCAGCAGCAGCGTCGGCACGCCGAGCATGCAAGTGATCAGGAAGAAATTGTGATACCCGAACTTTTCCACCATCACCCCCGAATACCCGCCGATCAGGCGCGGCAGCAACAGCATGATCGAGCTGAGCAAGGCGTATTGGGTGGCGGAAAACTTGAGGTTAGTCAGGCTCGACAAGTAGGCAACAAAGGCCGACGTCGCCATGCCTGAGCTGAAGTTATCCAGGGAAATCGTGAAAATCAGCATCTGCAAGTCGGGGCCCATGTCGGCCAGCGCCACGAACAGCAGGTTGGTGCCGGCGGAAAACACCCCGCCGATAAACAGGATCGGCAGGATGCCGAACCGCACAATCAACAGGCCGCCCATGCCGGCGCCGAGCAGGGTCATGATCAGGCCGAAGATCTTACTGACCCCGGCGATCTGGTCCTTGGTAAAGCCCTGGTCGATGTAGAACACGTTGGCCATCACGCCCATTACTGTGTCGGACATACGATAAGTGGCGATCAGCCCCAGCAGCAGCAACGCCTGCCAGCGGTAGCGCAGGATAAAGTCGTTGACCGGTGTGAGCACCGGCGCCAGGCCTCGGCGCCCCATGGCCGAGAGGCACAGCGCGGTGAGAGTTATATAGAGGATGGCACGCAGGAACGCGCGATCGTCCATCAGCAAATCCCACAGGCTTACGCCCTGGAACACCACGCTGGCGAAATCTGTGTTGTACAACTGGGTAAACATCGCCGGAACCGACACCAGCAACACGATCAGCACAAACACCGAGACGAGCTGATGCATGAAGCTGTAGCGCCCGGCCTGCAGCTGGGTGCGCAGCGGTACATTGGGTTCGCGCATGAACAAGGTAGTCAGCAGCGCCGGGATCATCAGCACGCCAAACAGCACATAGGTGCCGGCCCAGGCCGAGTGTTTATAGTTGAAGCCGGTGGAACCGAAACCTTCGGCAAAAAACAGTGCGCCTGCGGTGGCCAACAGGGCGGCGATGCGATAACCGGACATATAGCTTGCGGCGAGGGCGGCCTGGCGGCTGTCATCGGCGATTTCCAGACGGTAGGCGTCGACCGCAATGTCCTGGGTGGCGGACGCGAAGGCGACGACCACGGCGATAGCGATCAACCAGGACAAGTGTTTCTGCGGGTCGCAAAAACCCATGCCGATCAATCCGAGGATCACCAGCGACTGGGCCAGCACCAGCCAGGAGCGGCGGCGTCCGAGTTTTCCGAGCAGCGGCAGGCGCCATTGGTCGAGAAGCGGCGACCACACCCATTTGAAGGCATACGCCAGGCCGATCAGGCTCGCATAGCCGATGGTCTCGCGCGCCACACCGGCTTCACGCAACCACACTGAGAGCGTCGAGAACACCAACATGTAAGGCAAGCCGGCGGCAAAGCCGAGCAACAACAGCACTAACGTCGAGGGGCTGGCATAGGCGGCGAGCGCGGCGCGCCAGGTTTTACGGGGCATGGGCTGGAGTCTGCCTCAGATTCACGGAAACAAAGCGCGCACTCTAACCGCTGTGCTCTACCGGGCGCCAGCCATGGCGCTGAATATCCACGCGATTATTGCGGACTGTGACGCCTTCATCGCGCAAACGCGCGCGTTGCTCGTCACCCGAGGCACTGCCCACCGGCAGACTTATCCGACCACCGGCACCCAGCACGCGGTGCCAGGGTAATTTGGTGTCGTCGGGGAGTTGGCTCAGGGTACGGCCAACCCAGCGTGCCGCGCGACCGAGGCCGGCCAGTTGGGCCAGCTCGCCGTAGCTCACCACGCAGCCTTCGGGCACTTGCGCCAAGGTCAGGTAAAGCGCGGTACGGCGCATTTCGGCGGGGCTTTGCGGGGGCTCGGCGGGTTGATTCACTGTGGGTATCCGTTGAGAACGTCTGTCTTAATGTAAGAAACGTCTGTAAACATGGCCTCGACAATTGAACTGAATATAAATCCTTGAGTCAGTCCTAGCTAACGCGATAATGCCCTCTTTTCGCCAACTTCGAGCCTCGAATCCGCTTATGTTGTCCAGAACTCTGTTATGCCTCGCTGTTTTCAGCGCCTCCACGCCCTTGCTGGCCGATACCGTCTGGTTGAAGAACGGTGACCGCCTGACCGGCAAGATCAAAGTCTTCGACGGCGGCAAGCTGCTGATCCAGACCGATTATGCGGGCGCCATTCCCGTGGACTGGAAGCAGGTGAAAACCCTGGAAAGCGACCAGGAACTGCTGGTCAAGCAGGACGCCTACACCGGCGAGAAGGCCAAATCGCTGAAAGCGGCCGACGACGGCAAAGTGGTGCTGGCCAATGGCGAAGCGCCCAAGACCGTCGAGCTGGCCAGCATCCAGCAGATCATCAAGCCAAAACCTGTGATCACGGACCTGGTGTGGAAAGGCAATGTGGACATGGCGCTGGACTACAAGCGCGCCGACAAAGACACCAATGATTACGACGTCGATTTCAAGACCACCGCGCGTCATGGTCAATGGCGCCATACCGGGCAGGGCGAATACAACCGCGAATTCCAGGACGATGTCACCACCACCGACAACTGGTCCCTGGAATACGACCTGGACCGCTTCCTGACCGAACATTGGTTCTGGCAGGGGCGCTTGACCTACAAGCGCGACAAGGTCGAAGACCTGGCCCGCCAGCGCACCGTCGGTACGGGCCCGGGCTATCAGTTCTGGGACGATGAGCTGGGCGCTTTCTCCCTCGGCTCGCTGGTCAATCGCACCGACTACGAATACGCCGATGGCGGCAAGGACAATTTCTATTCCCTGGCCATGAAGTGGAACTACAACCGCTACCTGATCGGCAAGACCGTCGAATTCTTCACCGACGGCGAAGTCGGCAAGCCTATCGGCGGGCCGTCGGCGTATTCGCTGGATGCGGAAATGGGCCTGCGCTACAAAGTCACCGAGTGGGCCTCCCTCAACCTCAAGGCCGAGCGCGACGTTATCAGCGGCGACTCCGACAGCAGTTTGAGCAAGACGCGCTACACCGCGGGCTTTGGCGTGGCCTGGTAACACCGGCGAACAAAGCCTGCCTGGCAACCTTTGCGGTTATTGATTACCTTGCGTGAGATCCATTCCCATAAGCCATGGGCGGCTGCATACCCGAGGAGTCAAACGTTGAGCGCACAGGTTGCCAAGAACGCCCGAGAGCTGTTGCTCAAGGAATACCGTGGGGCTCTCTCCACACACTCCAAAGCCATGCCTGGCTTCCCGTTCGGTTCGGTGGTGCCGTACTGCCTCGACGAGCAGGGCCAGCCATTGATCCTGATCAGCCGTATCGCCCAGCACACCCATAACCTGCAAAAAGACCCTAAGTGCTCGTTGCTGGTGGGTGAGCGGGGCGCGGATGACGTGCAGGCGGTCGGGCGCCTGACCTACCTGGCGCAAGCCGAAAAACTGGAGGAGGGCGTTGCCATCGAGGCGGCGGCCGAGCGTTATTACCGCTATTTCCCCGATTCGGCCAACTACCACAAGGCCCACGACTTCGACTTCTGGGTGCTCAAGCCGGTGCGCCACCGTTACATCGGCGGCTTTGGCGCAATCCACTGGATCGACCAGTTGACCCTGGCCAACCCGTTCGCGGGCAAGGCCGAGCGCAGCATGGTCGAACACATGAACAGCGATCACGCCAAGGCCCTGGCCCATTACGTCGAGTTGGCCGGCCTGCCTGCGTCGCAGCCCGCGCAGTTGGCCGGCATCGACAGCGAAGGCATGCACCTGCGCATCGGTCAGTCCTTGCATTGGTTGCCGTTTGCAGAATCTTGCAACACCCCGACACAGGTACGCGAAGCCCTGGTTTTATTGGCTCACGCCGAGGTCTGGCCGAAAAAAGAAGACGTTGTCGCTTGAATTCACGAAATGGCGACGTCATCTAAGGTGGACTGGCAAGGCATTCTTGCGTTGAGGAACCATTTGATGCGCCCTTTTTTATTGCTCTTTCTGCTGTTCCCGGTGTTGGAGCTGTTCGTATTCGTTCAAGTCAGCAGCGCGATCGGGTTTTTCCCGGCTCTGCTGTTGATCATTCTCGGCTCGATGCTCGGCGTCCTGGTGCTGCGCGTCGCCGGCCTGGCCACGGCACTGCGTGCCCGTGAAAGCCTGAACCGTGGCGAGCTGCCCGCGCAGACCATGCTTGAAGGCCTGATGATGGCCCTGGCCGGTGGCCTGTTGATCCTGCCGGGCTTTATCAGTGACGTGGTCGGCCTGGTGATGTTGCTGCCGGTCACTCGAAAGCTGCTGGCCGGCAAGATGCGCCAGCGTGCTGAAGAGGCCGCGATCCGCCAGCGTGCCTTCGCCGATGACCTGCAACCCCGTGGCGGTCCGGCTCCGCGCCAGCCGTTGGGACGAGAAGGGGATGTGATCGAAGGCGAGTTCGAACACCGCGACAACAAATAAACGCTGCACCTGCACGGCACCCTCGGGTGCCGTGCTGCATTTACCCCGTGTCAGACACAAAAAATTTCATCCGCAGCCCCTTGTAATCACCGCCGGCGCCCTTATGTAAGGGTCACCGCAAGGTTTCTGGTGGTGACACTAGACAGACTTCCGCGTCTCGCCCCGCGAGCCGCGACCGGCACCGCCGGAATTTAACCCGCCGGAATTGATACCGGCCGATGAAAAACACAATTAGGAGAGATCGACAATGAAGCTTCGTCCTCTGCATGACCGCGTCGTCATCCGTCGCAGTGAAGAAGAAAAGAAAACCGCTGGCGGCATCGTCCTGCCAGGTTCGGCTGCTGAAAAAGCCAACCACGGTGTGATTCTGGCTGCGGGTCCGGGCAAGGCTCTGGAAAACGGTGAAGTACGTGCGCTGGCCGTGAAAGTGGGTGACAAGGTTGTTTTCGGCCCTTACTCCGGCAGCAACACTGTGAAAGTCGACGGCGAAGACCTGCTGGTAATGAGCGAGAACGAGATTCTCGCCGTTCTGGAAGACTGATTTCCCCGCTCATTTTCCCGTTACTACAAAGTATTTAAGGAATATCGATCATGGCTGCTAAAGAAGTTAAATTCGGCGATTCCGCCCGCAAGAAAATGCTCACCGGTGTCAACATCCTGGCTGATGCAGTAAAAGCGACCCTGGGCCCTAAAGGCCGTAACGTGATCATCGAGAAAAGCTTCGGCGCTCCGACCATCACCAAGGACGGCGTTTCGGTAGCAAAAGAAATCGAACTGGAAGACCGTTTCGAGAACATGGGCGCGCAGCTGGTCAAAGACGTTGCCTCCCGTGCCAACGATGACGCAGGCGACGGTACCACCACCGCCACCGTGCTGGCCCAGGCCATCGTCAACGAAGGCTACAAGGCCGTCGCTGCCGGCATGAACCCGATGGACCTCAAGCGCGGTATCGACAAGGCGACCATCGCCATCGTTGCCGAGCTGAAAAACCTGTCCAAGCCATGCGCTGACACCAAGGCTATCGCTCAGGTAGGCACTATCTCCGCCAACTCCGACAGCTCCATCGGCGACATCATTGCCGAAGCCATGGAAAAAGTCGGCAAAGAAGGCGTGATCACCGTTGAAGAAGGCTCGGGCCTGGAAAACGAACTGTCGGTTGTAGAAGGCATGCAGTTTGACCGTGGCTACCTGTCCCCGTACTTCGTCAACAAGCCGGACACCATGGTTGCCGAGCTGGACAGCCCGCTGATCCTGCTGGTCGACAAAAAGATCTCCAACATCCGCGAAATGCTGCCAGTCCTGGAAGCCGTTGCCAAAGCCGGCCGCCCACTGCTGATCGTTTCCGAAGACGTTGAAGGCGAAGCCCTGGCGACGCTGGTTGTGAACAACATGCGTGGCATCGTTAAAGTCGCGGCCGTCAAGGCACCAGGCTTCGGCGATCGTCGCAAGGCCATGCTGCAGGACATCGCCGTATTGACCGGCGGTACCGTTATCTCCGAAGAGATCGGCCTGAGCCTGGAAAGCGCCACCCTGGAAAACCTGGGTAGCGCCAAGCGCGTGACCATCTCCAAGGAAAACACCATCATCGTTGACGGTGCTGGCGTTGAAGGTGACATCGAATCGCGTATCGCCCAGATCCGCGCCCAGGTTGCCGAGACTTCCTCGGACTACGACCGTGAAAAACTGCAAGAGCGTCTGGCCAAGCTGTCCGGCGGCGTTGCAGTGATCAAGGTTGGCGCCGGTTCCGAAGTTGAAATGAAAGAGAAGAAGGCCCGCGTTGAAGACGCCCTGCACGCAACCCGTGCAGCCGTCGAAGAAGGCGTGGTACCTGGCGGTGGCGTTGCGCTGATCCGTGCTCTGGAAGCCCTGACCAACCTGACCGGCGACAACGCTGACCAGAACGTCGGTATCGCTGTGCTGCGTCGTGCTGTTGAAGCACCGCTGCGTCAGATCGCCGCCAACTCCGGTGACGAGCCAAGCGTTGTGGTTAACCAGGTCAAGAGCGGCCAGGGTAACTACGGTTACAACGCTGCGTCCGGTGAGTACGGCGACATGATCGAAATGGGCATCCTGGACCCTACCAAGGTGACTCGTTCGGCGCTGCAAGCGGCATCTTCCATCGGCGGTCTGATCCTGACCACCGAAGCGGCGATCGCTGAAGCACCGAAGAAAGACGGTGGTTCTGGCGGCGGTATGCCAGACATGGGCGGCATGGGTGGCATGGGCGGCATGATGTAAGCCAGCCTTACCCCCGTACCGAAAAAGCCCCGCCTGCAGTGATGCAGGCGGGGCTTTTTAATGGCGCGAATAAGGCCGGTGTAGTGAGCGGCGTATCAACGGGCAATAGGCGACGATTTTGTATGCGCCACCGTGGTCAGTCTGTGAAGGTATAGTGAAAATCTCGTTCAGTCGAAATATCGGTTGAAAACCTATATCGATAGCCTTCCCGGCCTATCCCTGAACCCCGCTTGGCCTTAAGCTGCGCGAGCCATCACGGCCGTTACCGCGTACGGAGACACTGCCCATGCGAATTTTATTGGTTGAAGACAACCGCGATATTCTGGCCAACCTGGCCGATTACCTGGGGTTGAAGGGTTACACCGTGGACTGTGCGCAGGACGGTTTGTCGGGCTTGCACCTGGCCGCCACCGAGCATTACGACCTGATCGTGCTCGACATCATGCTCCCCGGTATCGATGGCTACACCCTGTGCAAACGGCTGCGCGAGGATGCGCGACGCGACACGCCGGTGATCATGCTGACTGCCCGAGACCAACTGGATGACCGGCTGCAGGGCTTCAAGTCCGGTGCCGATGATTACCTGCTCAAGCCGTTTGCCCTGTCGGAGCTGGCCGCGCGCATCGAAGCGGTGCTGCGCCGTGCCCAGGGTGGCGGACGTCGCGCCCTGCAAGTCGCCGACCTGAGCTACGACCTCGATACCCTGGAAGTGACCCGCGAAGGTCGCCTGCTCAAGCTCAACCCGGTCGGCCTGAAGCTTTTGGCGGTGCTGATGCAGAAGAGCCCTCACGTATTGCGCCGCGAAATTCTCGAAGAAGCGTTGTGGGGCGATGACTGCCCGGACAGCGACAGCCTGCGCAGCCATGTTCACCAACTGCGCCAAGTGATCGATAAACCGTTCGCCAAGCCGTTGCTGCAAACGGTGCACGGCGTCGGTTATCGCCTGGCCGAGGGTCGTGATGGAGTTTAAGCAGAGCCTTGCCCAGCGGATCATCATTGCCTTTGCGTTGATGAGCGCATTGGTGGCGGGGGCCTTTGCCATGGGCATCGTCGCGACCGTGCACCTGGTCGAAGAGAAGCTGATTTCGGCAGGGTTGGGCGGAGACCTGCAACGCCTGCTGCTGATGGACACGGTCGAGGACTGGCGGCACCGGCCCGAGCCGGACCAGTTGTTCTATTTCAGCGGCGGGCCTGGCGATTTTGAGTTGCCCAAGGACTTGCGCCACCTTGAGCCCGGCTTCCATGAAGTGTTTCGCGAATCGCTGTCGTACCACGCGATGGTCGAAGTGGTCGATGGCCGACGCTACGTGCTGTTGCAGGATCAGAGCGACTTCGAAGAGCGCGAGCGGGTGCTGTTTGCGGTGGTCATGGTGGGCTTCGTGCTCAGCCTGGCGTTGGCGGTATTTCTTGGCTGGGTGTTGGCGCGCAAAGTGATGGCGCCGGTCGTGCGTCTGGCCCGCCAGGTACGTCACCGTGACCAGTTGCTGGGCCTGGCACCGCCGTTGGCGCCGGACTACGCAGCGGATGAAGTGGGAGAGCTGGCCGTGGCGTTTGACGCCACACTGGGGCGCCTGCGCCAGGCGCTGTCCCGTGAGCAGCTGTTTACCAGCGACGTCAGCCACGAGCTGCGTACGCCCTTGATGGTGCTGGCCAGCTCCTGCGAACTGTTGCTGGAAAACCCGGCGATCGATCAGCGTGGCCGTAACCAGGTCGAGCGCATCGCCCGTGCCTGCGAAGAAATGCGCGAACTGGTACAGACCTTCCTGATGCTGGCCCGCGCCGAGCATGACGACGGCACCATGTCGCCCCAGGTTACCCTGGAGCAGGTGGCCGATGACCTGCTCGGTATCTGGCGTGAGCCCATCGAGCGCAAGGGCCTGGAGCTGATCTACCAGCCGGGCGACCCGTTGGATACCCGTTATAACGCCACGTTCCTGCACGCCGTCATGGGCAACCTGCTGCGCAACGCCCTGCATTACACCGAGCAAGGCTTCATTCGGCTTACCCTGGAGCCGAGTGGTTTTGTGGTGGAAGACTCCGGTGTCGGCATTCCCGAGGACAAACGCGAAGCGATGTTCGAGCCGTTCGTGCGCGGCAACGAGAAGCGCGGGGACGGCCTGGGCCTGGGTCTGTCGCTGGTCCAGCGGATCTGCGAGAACCAGGGTTGGAGCGTGAGCCTCAGCACCATGGAGCCCAATGGTTGTCGCTTTCACGTGCAATTGAGTCAGGCCAGCGCCTGACTCCACCCTCTGCCGCTATCCTGCCAGAGGTCCCCGCAATTCGGCGAAGATGGCCCCATGCTATTGCTTATCTCTGTAAAGTCTTGAAATGTATGGGGATTGGACAGGACAAGTTTTTCACAAAGGGTTGACCTCTTGATCACAGACTGCTGCCTAAGGTTGTCGGCATCAGCAACTGGAGATCTGCAAGATGTCGACCCCGATCAAACTTGAATTTTCCGACAAGTACGACGACGAGCACGCCCACGAATATTTGCTCAAGCATCAGGACAATCTGGCGCGCCGGTTGTCCCACAAGCGCGACGAGCAATTGGCCCGTGGCGCGCTGGCGATGGCGGGTGAGCCCGGCCTGGTGCTTGACCTGCCGTGCGGAGCCGGGCGTTTCTGGCCGCTGCTGGCTGAAAAACCCAACCGTGTGATTATCGGTGCCGATAACTCTGCATCCATGTTGAAGGTCGCGTCGGTCGCCCAGCCCGCCGAAGTGGTGAAACGGGTACGACCCTTGCAGACATCTGCGTTTGATATCGAGTTGCCGGATAACTCGGTCGACAGCATTTTTTGTATGCGCCTGTTGCACCACATTGGTGACCCGGCGCACCGGCTGGCGATATTGCGGGAGTTTCAGCGCGTTACCCGTGACAGCGTGATCATTTCGCTGTGGGTCGATGGCAATTTCAAAGCCTGGAAGCGCAAGCGTCTCGAAGGGCAGCGTCGCAAGAAGGGTGAGCAGGAAGGTTACCAAAACAGATTTGTGTTACCGGCTGCTACTGTCGAAGCAGAATTCGAGGAAGCCGGTTTTCGTGTTCAGGAGTCCCTGGACTTCATACCGCTGTATGCCATGTGGCGGGTGTATGTATTGCGCAAGAGGTAACACGATGGCAGTTGAGTGCGTAGCAGGCAGTCACGTAGCTCCCGAAGAGAGATTCGATTATTTCTGGCGCCAGCAAGGCGAGTGGGTTGAAGAACCCAACCGCCGGCGGGGTGGTGAAAGTGGCGTGCAGCGCGTAATCAGCGCCAATGGACGCTTGCTCTACAGCAAGCGCCAGACCGGGCATATCTACCGCAGTTGGCTGCACCCCTTCGGGCGCCCCACCGTGCTGCGCGAGCGCGACGCCATCAAAGGCCTGCGCCTGTTGGAAGTGCGCGTCCCGGAGATGGTGTTCTGCGAAGCGCGTCGCGACCCTGAGCACCGCTGGCAGGCACTGCTGGTGACAGCCGCCCTCGACGGCTTCGACGAAATTGAAAACTGGTACGCCGCCGGCGGCCGTGAGCGCTACGGTGAAGAGGTACACGAGCGTGTGCTCAAGGAATTGGCCGGCACCCTGGCGCGCATGCACAAAGGCCGCTGGCAGCATGGTTGCCTGTACATCAAGCATATTTTCGTACGGGTGACCGGCGAAGGTGACACGGCCAGCGTTCAAGTGGCGCTGCTGGATTTCGAGAAATGCCGCCAGCGCCTGACCGCTTATCGGGCAGCGTCCCATGACATGCTGCAATTGCGCCGCCATTCGTCGTGGAGCGATACCGACTGGCAAAAACTCAGCTACTTTTACGAGACGGCGTTTGGCAGCGCTATCAAGGGTTTAAGCAGATGAAGCTAGAAATAGCACGAGGTTTGTTTCTGGTCGGGGCGCTGGGCGTTGCAGCCGTGGCGCTGGCGGCCTGGGAACAGCCTCGCACACAGGTGCTCAGTGCAACGCACAGTGGCGAGCAATGCCCGCTGCCGCGCGTTGCCAAGGCGAGTGTGGCGGTCAAGCCTGATCATGACCTGTTGCTGTTCATGTTCGGCATGTCTCAGGGTATGAGGCCGCAGAGTTGAAACGATTCAAACCCCCAGGAAAGGGCCTTGCGATGCGAGGCCCTTTTTTTGTGCGAGGTTTAGACCAGGTGCAGATGGTTGTCCCAGAGCCCAGCCGGCAACTCCAGCGGTTTGGCTGCCAACTGTTTCTGGCGGCAATCGTAGAAGCGGCAACGGCCCTGGCCTGATGTCACGACAAACCCATCGTCCACTGCACCCACGCCGGCGCAGTCGGGTAAGGGAGCATCCAGGCGTAGCGCGCCACTGTCCATGTCCCAGATGAAGAAACGGTTGCCCCGTGGCGCAGTCAACGCCACCAGGCGCAGTTCGCTGTGCACGGCAACGCTGGCGGTGTAATGCCCCATGGCCTGCAATTGTTCATCGGCCACCGGGAAGGCCGCGAAAGGCTGGCCCGGACGTTTGATCGCCAGCAACTCCGAGCGCTCCTGGGACGGTCCCATGAACTGCTGGCCGGTGAGGATGGTGCCATCGCTGGCGATCCCCATATGGCGCACGCTGTTCATCTGCTGGGCCAGGGTTTCCTTGCTGATCAGGCTGCCATCGCGGTGCATCAATACCAGGCTCGGTTCCATGGCGTCGAGGTTCATCTCCACGCGGCTTTCGGCTTCGGTACGTATGCCGCCGTTGGCCACCACCAGGGTTTCGCCATCGGGCATCCACGACACTTGATGCGGGCCGATGCCGTGGGTGGAGATTTCGCCGCTGTGCACCAGTCGCTCGCCTTCGAACCGGTACACGCCGAGCAGCCCACGGCCGGGGTCGGAGGTGTCGTTTTCGGTGGCATACAGCCAGTCACCGCTCTTGTGGATGACCGCGTGGCCGTAGAAGTGGCGATTGGCGTTGGAGGTGATGGTTTGCAGCAGCGCGCCATTGCGCAGGTCGACCAGGTAACTCTCGGTGCCCGGGCGACGGGCGACGAACAGCGCAATCGGCAGTGTCGGGTGGTTGATGATGTCGTGGCAACGCTGGCCGACCTGGGTGGCGAACACTTGTTTACCGTCCAGGCGATAACCCACGGCGTAGTGCTTGCCGTCTGCGTCATCGCGCGCCGACAGCAGCAGCGGGCCCGCGGACTTACCTTTGAATAGCGTCCAGCCACCCAACGTGAGCGCGCTGAGCAGCACGCTGCCAACGGCCAAAACCTGTCGCCTGAGCATCATCAGTCACCGTCGTTGGCGTTAAAGCCCAGTTGGATGCCCAGCGCCTTGGCCAGTTCGCCTTCGTGCAGGCGGTGGACAACGTTGAGGCTGTCGTAGAGGTCGTTGAGCTGTTGACGCCCGGCGTCGTCGGCCAGCAGTTCATTGAGGGTGCGCTGGTTGCTGGCGAACAGTTTCAAGGAGGCGGCATAGGCGGCGTCGATCTTGTCGGCCAGCGGCTTCTGCTCGGACGGCAACAGGCCGCGCAAACCTTTGTTGTCGACCCCGACCCACACGGTCTGAGCGGCGGCGAGGCTGGCCTCGAGGCTCTGCAGGGACGACTGGCTGCGCCATGCGTCGGCCTGGAACGGCTGCGCAATGCCCTTGGTCTGGCGACCCATAGGCGTGCCGAGCTTTTTCTTCAGGGTGTCCAGGGCGGTCACCTGGACGCGTAGCAGATCGGCGATGGCTTCGTGGGAGTCGGCGTAGCGCTGGTTCGGAAACTTGGTCATCTGCGCCAACATGCCGTCGGTGCTGTTCCAACTGGCCAGGATCTCTTCGGCGAGGGCCTTCTGACGCTCGCCGATGGCCACCAGCAGCGGGCAGTAACGGGCTTTCTGGGCGTCGTCGGCGAGGTCGGTCTTGGCGTCGTAGAGAATGTACTCGTAGGCCGACAGGCCTTGCACCACGACGCTGGACTTGGCCAGGGCCGCGCCATCGATCTGTGGCTGGCTGGCGACCAGTTGCTCGACCTGGCGGCCGACCAGGTTCTTCTTGTCTGGCCAGAACTGTACCTGCCACGCACGGTTGCCTTCAGCCAGCGGGCCGATCAACAGCGGTTGCAGCTCGGCCCAGGCTTTCTGCGCATGCAGGAAGTCGGCGCGGGCGGTGTCCAGGCTTTCCTTGCCCTGGCAATAGGCGAGGGCGCTGACGGCCAGTTGGCGGTCGGCTTCGACCCAACGGCTGTAGGTTGGCAGGATTACTTGCTTGGCGATGGCCGCCGAGGTCACCGCTTGCGGGTCCTGGGGCGAGCAGGCGCCCAGGGCAAGGGCGGCAAGGCTGGTGAACAACAACTTGGGACGGAACATGTCGAGCTCCCTTCTGTAAGTGGGGCAAAGCTTATAAAGCATTCAGGAACGCCAGCAACGCAGCGCGTTGCTCGGCATTGAAGGACAACACATGCTGCTGCGCCGCCTGTGCTTCACCGCCATGCCACAGCACGGCTTCGAGCAGGTTGCGGGCGCGGCCATCATGCAGGAACTGGGTGTGGCCACTGACGGTCTGCGTCAGGCCGATGCCCCACAACGGCGGCGTGCGCCAGTCGCGGCCACCGGCCTTGAATTCGGTGCGGTTGTCGGCGAGGCCCGGGCCCATGTCGTGCAACAGCAGGTCGGTGTAGGGGCGGATCACCTGGTTGGCCAGTTCAGGTTCGGCGGCAGAGGCGGACGTGGTGAACGACGGCGTATGGCAGCCCTGGCAGCCCGCTTGATAGAACAGGTTCTTACCGGCCAGCACCTGCGGCGAGTCGACGTCACGGCGCACCGGCACGGCGAGGTTGCGCGTATAGAACAGCACCAGGCGCAGGATATTGTCGCTGACTTCCGGCTCGCCCTCCGGGCCATTGCCGTTGGGCGCCTGTTTGCAGGCGACCTGGGTGGCGGTGCAGTCATCAAATGGCCTGAGAGATGTGGTGAGGCCCATATCACCAGAAAACGCGTGAACATTTTGTTGATTGAGGTTGGGCTGACCGGCTTTCCAGCCGAAACGCCCCAGCACGGTTTTCTGCTGGGCGTCATCCCACACCTGGTTGGCGCGGCCGACGATGGCGCCCTTGGCGGCGGTCTTCGGGTCGGTGTTGCGCAGGATATCGGCGTCGCTGATGGCTTCGAGCAAACCCAGGCCGATCATCGGCGGGGCGATGCGTGCCGAAAAGCGTGTGTCCGGGTGCATCGGGCCGTAGCTGAGCTGGGTGATCTGCAGGTCTGGCTTGCGCAACTCCACCACCGTGCCGTCCTTGAACGTGACGTTGACCGGGGTGTAATCGACCCGCACCTTGCCTTCGGGCGCGACGCCGGGCACCGCCATGTCCTGCAGTTGCCCGCCATAGACCGGTTCGGGCACCACGCCGGTCTGTTCGATGAGGCGCGCATAGTCCGGCGGATCCTGGGTAGACAGTGGGATCGACAGGCGCACCAGCATCGACACCGCATTGGGTGCGTCGGGTAACGGCGGGTGGCCACGACCGTCTTTTATATGGCAGTTCTGGCAGGCATTGGTGTTGAACAGCGGTCCCAGGCCGTCACGCGCTGTGGTGGTGGACGGCGCGATCACCCAGGGGCTGCGAAAGAAGCTATTGCCGACGCTGAAATCCAGACGACGCGTGGGCGACAGGTTGGCCGAAGGCAGGGAAAACGCGTTCTGGTCGCGCTTGTTCACCGTCGCGGCGCCGCCCGCTCGCGATTCACCGGGTTCGGCCTGGGTGAAGCGAGGTGCGTCATCGCAGGCAGCCAGGCTCAAGGCCAGCAGTGCTGCGTACAGGCGAAAAAGCGAACGGAACATCGAGTTTCCCGAGCGAAGACACAAAATGAGGGCACAAAGTTTAACAGGGCGGGGCGCAATGAATAAGAGCAATTATCGTTTGGTCGAATCCGATCCGTTCCCGCTAGAATGACCGCACATTTTTCTCTGGAGGTGGCCAATGCAGGCTCTCGACGCTTTGCTCAACCGTGTTTCCGTGCCGCGCTTGCTGGAACCGGCACCGACCCAGGAGCAGCGCGACGTGCTGTTCGCCGCGGCCATGCGTGCGCCCGACCACGGGCAATTGCGCCCTTGGCGCTTCCTCACGGTTGAAGGCGCTGCCCGCGAGCAGATGGGCATGCTGCTGGCCGAAGCGGCCCGCCTGCAGGATGCGGACGCACCGCAAGCGGCCATCGATAAGGCGCAGAACGGCCCGTTGCGCGCGCCGCTGGTGGTGGTGGTGATTGCCCGTCTGCAGGAGCATTTCAAGGTGCCGAAATCCGAGCAACTGCTGGCCGCCGCCTGCGCTGCCCATGGCATCCTGTTGGCGGCTTATGCACAGGGGATTGGCGCGGTGTGGCGCACCGGCGAATTGTCCTATTCGGCCCACGTCGCCAAGGGCCTGGGGCTCACGGCGGGCGAGGAAGTGATTGGCTTCCTCTACCTGGGCACGCCGCAGAACCCGCCGCGTACGGCGCCAAAAGAAGACTTGGCGCCCTTCGTACAAGCCTGGCCCGGCGTTTAAACCACCACAATCCTGGGGGAGCTGGCTTGCCTGCGATAGTCTCGACTCGGACCCTCAGGGAAACCGAGTCGTCTGCATCGCGGGCAAGCCCGGCTCCCACAGGGGATCTCTGGTGTCCGAGGGATCGGTTTATACCTTGAACTGATCCATCAACTTCATTTGCTGGCTGGCCAATGCATTGAGTTGGCTGCTGATGGCCGCCGACTCGGTGGCTTGGCCAGTGAGCGTTTCGGTCACGGTGCGGATCGCCGAGACGTTGCGGTTGACCTCTTCGGCTACCGCGCTCTGTTGCTCGGCGGCGCTGGCGATCTGCAGGTTCATGTCGCTGATCACGGTGACGGCCTCGCTGATCTTGCCCAGGGCCTGCACCGCTTGGTGGATCTGTCCGGCGTTGCTCTGGGCCTGGCTCTGGCTCGAATGCATGGTTGCCACCACGCCTCGCGTGCCGCTCTGGATGCGTTCGATTACCAGCCGAATTTCCTCCACCGAATCCTGAGTACGCTTGGCCAGGTTGCGCACTTCGTCGGCAACCACGGCAAATCCTCGCCCACTTTCTCCGGCGCGCGCTGCTTCGATGGCGGCGTTGAGCGCCAGCAGGTTGGTCTGCTCGGCAATGCTGCGGATCACTTCCAGCACTGAGCCGATCTGCTCGCTGTTGACCGCCAGGGCTTCGACTTCGCCCACGGCCTTGCTGACTTCTTCGGCCAGGGTGGTGATGTCGCGGGTGCTTTTCTCGATGATCGACATGCCTTCACGCGCCGACTGGTCGGCACCGCGTGCCGCGCTGGCGGCGTTGGAGGCGCTGTTGGCCACATCGTGCGCGGTGGCGCTCATTTCATTGGAGGCGGTGGCCACCTGGTCGATTTCGCGGAACTGCACTTGCATGCCTTCGCTGGTTTGGCGCGCGATGGCCGATGACTGGTCAGCGGTGCCACGGGCTTCGGTGATGCTTTGCTTGATCTGCGCGATGGTCGGTTGCAGCTTGTCGAGGAAGCGGTTGAACCAGTTGACCAGTTCGCCCAGTTCATCCTTTTTGGTGTAGGCCAGGCGCTGGGTAAGGTCGCCGTCGCCGCTGGCGATGTCCTTGAGCATGGCCGCCACGCTGTTGATGGGGCGGGTCACGCCGGTGGCGGTCAGCCAGATCAGCAATAAGCCAAGCAAGCCTGCGCCGGCGCCCACCAGCAAGGCCTTCAGAGTGCCGCTGGCTTGGGCTTCGTCGAGCAGGCCTTGCAGCTTCAAGGCATCGGCGAGCATCACATGCTTGGGCAGTTTGATCACCACGCCCCAGGCTTTTGCATCGGCGATGGGCTTGACCGAATAAACGGCACGAATCGTATCGCCTTGTTCACGGTTGACCTGAGCGTTACTGGCCAGCAGTTGCACGATTTCCTTGCCTTCGGCGCCCAGGGTGTCGATCAGGTTCTTGCCCACTTTGGCCGGCTCACCGCTGTAGGCGGCAATCAGGCCGGTGCTGGAGATGATCTCCAGGTGCGTGGCGCCGTCGAACAAGGTTTTTTGCGCGGCATCGGTGAGGGCTTGCAGACTGTTCAGGGCAATATCGAGACCGACCACACCGATAACCTTGCCGTCCACGATCAATGGCAAGGAAATAGTCGTCATCAGTACCGGCGTGCCGCCCACCGTGTCTTCGTACGGGTCGAGCAAACAAACGCTGCGCGTGTCCCGTGGGCAGGTGTACCAGATGTTGTAGGGCGTACCGCTAAGGTTGAGGGTGGTCTTGGTCAGGTCGTCTTCGACCATGATGGTGTTCTGGCCTTGGCCGCCGGCGCGGCTCCAGTAGCTGGAGAAGCGGCCTTTTTCGTTGGACGCGCGAGCCTTGTCGTCGATGAATTCGCTGTCCTTGCCATCCAGGCCGTTGGGCTCGAATGACAGCCAGACGCCCAGCACTTTGCTGTTGCGTTCAAAGGTGGTCTCAAGGCTCTGGTTGAGTTCTTCACGCAGGGCGCCCGGTTCCAGCGAGCGCTTGGCGGCCAGGTTGCGCAAGTCCTTGACTTGATCGGCAAGAGCGGTCACCACCAGCAGGTTTTCGCCAAAGGTCTTCTGTAGTTGCACCGCTTGTTCGGCGGCTTTGGATTGCAGCAGGTTCTCCACACTGCTGGTGAGCATTCGCGAGCTTGAATTACTGATCAGACGGTCGTTCTGATTGGTTTCGTACAGGTTGATGCTGATGATCAGCGCGATCACACCCAACAGGCACAGCCCGGACAGCAGCACGATTTTCAGGCGGATGGAGAGGGTGTCGAACATAGGTCACTCGCGAATGGACGTGTGGAGATGCAGGCAGGGCCAAGTCCATTCGACGCCTTACCTGAAACATCGGCGTCTTAAATCGATTCATGAGAGGCAGGCGATGAGCGGTAGGAAAACGCTACACGCAGCGTTATACGGGCGCTGCAAGCCGTTCCGGGCGTGACCAGATCCACAGGTTGCCCAGGCTCATCCCGGCAATCGCCAGGTAGATCGGCCAGCCGTGGTCGAGCATTACCAGCATCAGGATGGCGCACAGCAGCATGCTCAGCGTGGCGCTGACCTTGGCCCGGCGGGCGATGATCCTGCCATTGCGCCAGTTGGACAGGATCGGCCCGAACAGCCGGTGGTTTTCCAGCCAGGCGCTCAGGCGTGGCGAGCTTTTGGTGGCGGCCCAGGCGGCCAGCAGGATGAACTCGGTGGTGGGTAAACCCGGTATGACAATCGCCACCAGCCCGATGCCCAGGCTGACGTAGGCCAGCAGGCCGAAGAGGAGCTGTGCGATTTTTGAGGTAGGTTGGAGGTTGCCGGTCATAGATAGGTCGGGGTATCACAGAAAATCAATTATGAAATGAGATCTAGTGTGGGAGCGGGCTTGCTCGCGAATGCAGTGTGTAGTGAGCGGGCTTGCCCCGCGCTGGGCTGCGAAGCGGCCCCAACCAGGCAGCTCGGTTCTACCTGAAAGGACGGCGGTGTTTTTATTGGGCCGCTTCGCAGCCCAGCGCGGGGCAAGCCCGCTCACTACAGGCCGTATTCGCGAGCAAGTCGCACCGCCGCTCCCACATTTTTTATCGCATTCCAACCAAGGGTCAGGCCAGCTCGGGCGCGCTAGCGTACGCCTGTTCCAGCAATACGGTGAAGCGTACAAACGCGTCGATCGCGCCTTTTTCCGCTGCGGCCTCTTCCTCGGCGCTGAATTCCAGGGCGTCGAGGGTGCGGGTGAAGCGTTTCCAGCCTTCGGCGCGACCACCCGCCGGCTCGCCCAGGTGGCGGGCACCGAAGGTTTCGCTCAGGCCCAGGCCTACGGCGCGCTTGATCAGGAACGCTGCGCCCAGTTTGGAACCTTCCGACACGAACAGCCAGCCCAGGGCTTCGGCCTTGCCGGGGTGCTTCACGGCACCGGCGACCGGTGCCGGCACGTCGGTGTCCAGGTCGGCCAGGTCCAGCCTGGCGGCTTCGGCGCGGCAGCGCTCGGCCAGGTCCGGCACGATCTGGTTCAGCTCGTCATCGTTGTAAAGCGCTACCAGTTCCGACTGGAACAGGTACTGCGCCACGACGAAGCGCGCGAAGTTGGCCTGGGTTTCGAAGGGGGCGTGGGCTTTGACTAATGCGTCGAGTTTGGTGTGTGGCTCATGGGTGATCTGGTTCAGGCGCTGGGAGCGTAGGCTTGCGCGTTCTGCGGTAGGGGAAGCGGTCATGGAAAAGTCCTTGAGAAGGGAAGCGCCTGGGTGCCCGAAAGAGAGCTGTTATCAACTAGACGAACAAGAAGACGCGGCACAGTAAAAAAACCTCACCTCGCCGATGAGATTTCGACGAGGTGAGTGGGGCGGCTTAGATGTCCCAGATCACGTTGATCGCGAAGTGGCGCCCCGGCTGGGTCAAGCGGTCGAGGTTGGCCGGCGAGGTCACACCGGCTTCGCCGACGCCGTCGTAGCTGCGCACGTCGTCCCAGTTCCAATACTTTTTGTCGGTCAGGTTGTAGAGGCCGCCGTTGACGGTCACATCGTTGGTGACTTTGTAGAAGGCGTTCAGGTCGAGAACGCCGAAGCCCGGGGTCTTGAACGGACCCGTGGTGCTGCCGTCAGGCGCATGGAAGGTGGTGCTGTCGACGCGATTCTGTTTTTTTACCAAGGTCCAGCTCAGCAGGCCACCGTAGTTGTCCTGGTCGTAGCCCAGGCCGAATACGCCCTTGAGCGGGTTGACGCTGTTGAGCGCCTCGCCATTGTCGTCGTTGCGGCCATAGGTGTAGCCAATCGAACCCTGGCTGTACAGGCCTTGCGGCGCGCCGAACGCGTCAAGGTCCAGGCGCCCTTTGGCTTCGATCCCCTTGATGGTGGCGTGCCTGATATTGTTGGCTTCGAATTGCTGTGAGGTACCGCCGGCGACGGAGGCGTCCTCGTCGATAAAGTTGCGGTATTTGTTGTAGAACACGGCTATATCAAACGAACCGGAATCGAAGTTGCCGCGAATCCCGGTTTCCACGCCCTTGCTGCTTTCCGGCTTGAGGTCCGGGTTGGGTTCCACGGTGTAGCCCTGCTGCAGGTTCTCAAAGCGCCCGTACAAGGTTTTGGCCGAAGGGGTGCGGAAGCCTTCAGCGTACTGGCCAAACCAGGTGTAGTGATCGGTCAACGCATAGGTCAGTCCGAATTTGGGCGTTACACGGTGCCAGGTTTTTTCCTTATCACTGTGGGCGTAGATCCGCGTCGGGTCGACGGTGTTGAGGAACTCTTCGGTCAACTTGGGCTTGAGTTGGGTGTAGTCGTAGCGCACGGCGGGCAGGAATGTCCATTTGCCCCAGGCGATCTGGTCCTGTGCGAACAGCGAGTAAGTGTTGATGGTCGGATCCGGGAAATCGCTGGCCTTCCTCACGCTGTCACCGGCCGATGGGCTGGGTGCGCCGATGGCCGTGCAACCGCTGCCGACGGCCAGGCAGGTGGCGGCGCCTTCGCGGGAGCCGGTGACTTTCTGCTGCTTGAGGGTGGTGCCGTAAGTCACCTGGTGATCGGTATCGCCGATGTTGAAGGCCTTGTCCAGTTGGGCATCGAAGACCCACTGTTTTTCTTCATACAGGGTTTCGCGGGTGCGCAGGACACGGCGAGACGGCTGGTAGATTTCGGCGGTGGACTGGTCGGTCTTGGCGATCTGGTAGTTGAGGCTGGTCTTGATCTGATCGGCAATCGGCGAGTCCAGGGCGAAGCGGTTTTCGATACCGAAACGCTCGCGGGTGATGGTGTCGTTGCCGGACCGCGCACGGTAGAAGTTGAAGCCGCGCCCGCCGGTGAAAGGCCCGCCCACGGCGCTTTTCAGGTTGACGTCACGATCATCCTTGTACTTCTCGTACGTCAGCCCAAGGCGATTGTCATCGCCGTAGTTCCAACCCAGCTTGGCCAACACGTTGGTGGTGCGTGCCTCTTCCGGGTTGGCGCCGGTGCGCGCCAGGCCGGTGGCGTTGTTGCCGTCGTAGGACTCCATTTCGTGGCCATTGCGCTGGCTCAGGTGCAGCAAGCCGTCGAAGTCCTGTACACGACCGGCGACGGTGCCGGAGGTCAGCCAGCTCTCGTCGGCGGAGCTGTAGCCGGTCTTCAGGCGGGCGCCGTAGTCTTGGCCGGGCTTGATGATGTCATCCGGGTCGAGGGTGAAATAGCTGACGGCGCCGCCGATGGCGCTGCTGCCGTACAGCGCCGACGCCGGGCCGCGCAGGATCTCCACGCGCTTGACGATTTCCGGGTCGACGTAGTTGCGGCGGGTCTTGGCATACGGGCCGTTGAAGAAGTTGTCCGGCACTTCCACGCCATCCACCTGGGTGAGGATGCGGTCGCCGTCGATGCCGCGAATGTTGTAGCCCGCATTGCTCGAGCGGCCCCCGGCGCCGCCTACCGAGACGTTGGGTTCATAGCGCACCAGTTCACGAATGCTATTCACGTTCTGGCGGTCGAGCGCTTCGCGTTCCTGCACGCTGACGGTGCTCGGTACGCTGCTCACGTCCTGCTCGTTGCGGGTGGCGCTGATGGTCACCTGTTGCAGGTTGAGGGTGCTGCCCGCTGTGCGCTTTTCCAGGACGATGTTGTTATTGCCCAGTTTGCGGTAGCTCAGGTTGGTCCCCGCCAACAGCCGGTCCAGGGCTTTTTCCGGCGACAGCGGGCCGCGTACGCCGGGCGACGACACGCCCTGGCCCAGTTCCGCCGGCAGGCCGACTTGCCAGCCGGTTACCGTGGTAAAGGCATTGAGCGCCGAAACCAGTGGCTGCTGTTCGATGCTGAAGGTGTAGTTGCCGTGGCTGCGGGACGCAGGTTCGGCGGCGCTGGCGGTCATCACCGGCACGCCGGCCAGCAGGATAGCGGCGGTCAGCAGGGACAGGACGGGCGAAGAAGACCGGCGGTTGAAACAAGAGGACATCGAGAGCGCTCCGGGGGTACGAATCTTATAGTTGCGCACTGACCAAATAGGAATCAGTTGCATTGACTAAGACGAGACGTACCGCCGCCCGCTATCGAGTAAAAATAATTCTCATTTAGTTCAAGATGACCAGCGCCGGATATTCCGACAGCTTGGCCGAGGTGATGTGCGCCAGGGAACGCACCACGTCCAGCGGCTGGTCGAGCCGGTAATTGCCGGTGACGGCCACGCTGGCGAGCCTGTCGTTGGTGCTGACGATCCAGCCGGGGTAGTAGCGCCGCAACTCGGCGAGCACTTCGCCCAGCGGGCAGTTTTCGAAGACCAGCCGGCCTTGTACCCAGGCCAGGTCTTTGTTGGCATCCAGCTTGGCAGGCTGGCCGAAGCCCTTGGGCCCGATGCGGATACTTTCACCCGCGCTCAGGCGCACACGGGCATCGTTCACGTTGTTGCTCAGGTCGACATCGCCGCGCTGCACTTGCACCTGGGCTTCACCGTCAAGGTAGCGCACGGCAAAGGCGGTATCGCGCACACTGGCGCGCACCGGGCCGGCGTCGATTTCCAGGGGCAGGCCGTGGCCCGGGGCTATTTCGAAGAACGCTTCGCCCTGGTAGAGGCGGGCGATGCGCTGGTGGTCCTGGATGGTGCTGGAGAACGCCGAGTTGGTGTTCAGCAGCACCTTGGAGCCATCGTCCAGTTGCAGGCGCTGGCGTTCGCCCACCACCGTGAGGTGGTCGGCTTGCAGGCGCACCGGCAGGTTGCTGAAGCTGAACAGGCCGATCAGCAGCACGGCGGCCGTGGCCAGCGGTTTCCAATGCGGCTGGATCCGGCGCCAGGCGCTGGGCTTGCGCGGCGCCGCCAGGGCAACGGCGGCACTGTGCACCGGCGCGCCACCCCAGGCGGCCTGGGCTTTGGCGAACGCCTGGGCGTGGGTTGGATCACCGGCCAGCCAGGCTTCAAACTCGGCCTGCTGGCCGGGCTGCGGGCACTGCAAGGCGATCAGCCAATCGAGGGCCTGGTCCATAGCCGTGTCTTGCAACACCTCATGAGCCAGCTCATGGGGGCGCAGTTTATTCGGGTCCGTCACGGTGTGCCTCGGGTCTTCGCCACGTTCTATTCATCGTTTCCTACAGCTTGTATCGACATTTCAGTCGAGTGCAGCTTAAGGCCGATCCAGTCGCTCGGCCACACCTACACAGATGGCCATGATCAATTTCAGTTCCTTTTGCACGGTGCTCAAGGATACGTGCAACTGGTCGGCGATCTCTTGATAGCTGCAGCCGTGCAGGCGACTGAGGATGAAGATCTGCTGCTGACGCGGGCTCAACTGGCCGAGGCTGACGCTCAGGTGCTCCAGCAGTTGCTCGGCCTGGGTGGCATCTTCGGGCGTACTGATGGGAGCGACGACGCTTTGCAGGACATCCAGCGGTACATCTTCCTGCAATGTACGGGCCTGGATCCTGCGCGCGCGCAGATGATCCAGCGCCAGGTTGCGCGCGGTCTGATAAACGAAGGGTTCAAGGTGATCGATCGGCCGCTCGCTCAGGGCCCGGGTGACGCGCAGGTAGGTTTCCTGCAACAGGTCCTCAGCGGTGCTGTGGTTATTCACCATGCGCTGCAGGGTACGAAGCAGAATCACCCGTTGGGTGAGAAAGACGTGGTTGAAGCGAGATTGGCTCACAGAGATACCAGACCGGTTTGCAGTTAATGATAATGCTTATCATCAACTGAAATGGCAAGTGGCACTTTGAGATGCAACCTATGCTATCGAGCTTCTGTGGGAGCCGGGCTTGCCCGCGATGCAGACGACTCGGTCTTTCAGCCAGACCGAGGTGATGCAATCGCAGGCAAGCCAGTTCCCACAGGGGATCTGCCTGTCCAATTATTCGGCGTTGCAGAGCGCCAGGCAGTTATCCAGCATACGGTTGGAGAAGCCCCATTCGTTGTCGTACCAGGCCAGCACCTTCAGCAATTTGCCGCTGACCTTGGTGTGGTTGGCATCGAAAATCGACGACAGCGGGTTGTGGTTGAAGTCGCTGGAAACCAGCGGCAGGGTGTTGTAGCCGAGGATTTTCGAATGCTGGCTGGCGTCCTTGAGCAGCGCGTTGACTTCCTCTGCCGTGGCTTCCTTCTTCAGTTGCACGGTAAGGTCTACCAGTGACACGTTGATCACCGGCACGCGCACGGCCATGCCGGTCAGCTTGCCCGCCAGTTCCGGCAGAACCAGGCCGACCGCTTCGGCGGCGCCGGTCTTGCTCGGGATCATGTTCTGGGTGGCCGAACGCGCACGGTAGGGGTCGGTGTGATAGACGTCGGTCAGGTTCTGGTCGTTGGTATAGGCGTGGATAGTGGTCATCAGGCCGCTTTCGATGCCCAGCTCGCGGTGCAGCACCTGGGCAACCGGCGCCAGGCAGTTGGTGGTGCACGAGGCGTTGGAGATGATCTGGTGCGATTGACGCAAAATGTCATGGTTTACGCCATAGACCACGGTGGCGTCCGCGCCCTTGGCCGGTGCCGAGATGATCACCTTGCGCGCGCCGGCGCTGATATGTGCAGCCGCCTTGTCGCGGTCGGTGAACAGGCCGGTGCATTCGAACACCACGTCGATATTGTGCGCGGCCCACGGCAGATCGGCCGGGTTGCGAATGGCACTGACGGCAATCCGGTCACCATTGACGGTCAGGCTTTCCTGATCGTGGGCGACCTCTGCGTCGAAAGTGCCATGCACGGTGTCGTATTTGAGCAGGTGGGCATTGATCGAACTGTCGCCCAGATCGTTGATGGCGACGATCTGCAAATCCTGGCGGTAGCCTTGGGTATACAGTGCGCGCAGGACATTACGGCCGATACGGCCAAAACCATTGATTGCGATACGAAGAGTCATTGGAAAGCGCCTATCGTCGATTTGTTGTAAGAATTACAAGATTATTCGCATAAAAATAGAAAACAAGCCTTTTTAGTGGCAATATTTTGTTCAATCTACAACGAGTGACCTGAATCAACTGGTCCGATGATCCAAACGACTCCCTGCCATCCCATGTGCTGCGGGCGTTTGATCAGCATAGACACTCAGGTCGCCACATCCGTTAGCCTGGAGTTCTACACATGCATCCCCGCGTCCTTGAGGTCACCGAACGGCTTATCGCCCGCAGCCGCGCCACCCGCGAGGCTTACCTTGCGCTCATTCGCGGCGCAGCCAGCGACGGTCCGATGCGCGGCAAGCTGCAGTGCGCCAACTTCGCCCACGGCGTGGCCGGTTGCGGCACTGAAGATAAAAATAGTCTGCGCATGATGAATGCCGCCAACGTGGCAATTGTTTCTTCATATAACGACATGCTCTCGGCGCATCAGCCGTACGAGCATTTCCCTGAACAGATAAAGAAAGCCCTGCGCGAAGTCGGCTCGGTCGGCCAGTTCGCCGGCGGCACCCCGGCCATGTGCGACGGTGTGACCCAGGGCGAGCCCGGCATGGAACTCAGCCTGCTCAGCCGTGAAGTCATTGCCATGTCCACGGCGGTAGCGCTGTCCCACAACATGTTCGACGCCGCGTTGATGCTGGGCATCTGCGACAAGATCGTCCCCGGCCTGATGATGGGCGCGCTGCGCTACGGCCACCTGCCGATGATCTTTGTACCGGGCGGGCCGATGCCGTCGGGCATTTCCAACAAGCAGAAGGCCGACGTGCGCCAGCGCTACGCCGAAGGCAAGGCCAGCCGCGAAGAGCTGCTGGAATCGGAGATGAAGTCCTACCATAGCCCCGGCACCTGTACGTTCTACGGCACCGCCAACACCAACCAGTTGCTGATGGAAGTGATGGGCCTGCACTTGCCGGGTGCCTCCTTCGTCAACCCCTACACGCCGCTGCGTGATGCGCTGACCCGCGAAGCCGCGCACCAGGTCACGCGCCTGACCAAGGCCAACGGTAACTTCACGCCGATCGGCGAGATCGTCGACGAGAAATCCATCGTCAACGCCATCGTTGCGCTTAACGCTACGGGCGGCTCCACCAATCACACGCTGCACATGCCCGCCATCGCCATGTCGGCGGGCATTATCCTTACATGGGACGACATGGCCGACCTCTCCGAGGTGGTGCCGACCCTGTCCCACGTGTATCCAAACGGCAAGGCCGACATCAACCACTTCCAGGCGGCGGGCGGCATGTCGTTTCTGATCCGCGAGTTGCTCGAAGCCGGGCTGCTCCACGAAGACGTCAACACCGTGGCCGGCAAGGGCCTGAGCCGTTACACCGCGGAGCCGTTCCTGGTCGACGGCGAGCTGATCTGGCGCGACGGTCCCATCGAAAGCCTCGACGAAACCATCCTGCGCCCCGTGGCCCGTGCGTTTTCCCCGGAAGGCGGCTTGCGCGTGATGGAAGGCAACCTGGGGCGCGGCGTGATGAAAGTGTCGGCGGTAGCCCCGGAGCACCAGGTCGTCGAAGCGCCTGCCGTGGTGTTCCAGGATCAACAGGACCTGGCCGATGCGTTCAAGGCCGGCCAGCTGGAAAAAGACTTTGTCGCGGTGATGCGCTTCCAGGGCCCGCGCTCCAATGGCATGCCGGAATTGCACAAGATGACGCCGTTCCTCGGCGTCTTGCAGGACCGTGGCTTCAAGGTCGCCTTGGTAACGGACGGGCGTATGTCCGGCGCGTCGGGTAAGATCCCCGCCGCGATTCACGTCAACCCCGAAGCCCAGAGCGGCGGGCCACTGGCGCGGGTACGCGATGGCGATATCATTCGCGTGGATGGCGTGAAGGGCACCTTGGAGCTTAAGGTGGACGCCGAAGAATTTGCAGCGCGCACGCCTGCCACCGGCCTGTTGGGCAATAACGTGGGGGCCGGTCGCGAGCTGTTTGCATTTATGCGCCTGGCCGCCAGCTCCGCAGAGCAGGGCGCCAGCGCCTTTACCTGTGCCTTGGAGACGCTTAAGTGAAGTTAGCGCTGGTCGGTGATATCGGGGGAACCAACGCGCGTTTTGCGTTGTGGCGCGATCAGGCACTGCACTCGATCCGAGTGCAGGCCACGGCGGATCATTCAAGCCCCGAGGACGCGATCAAGGTCTACCTCAGGGAGGAAGGCCTGCACATCGGTGATATCGGCGCTGTCTGCCTGTCGGTGGCGGGGCCGGTGAGCGGCGATGAATTTAAATTCACCAACAATCACTGGCGCTTGAGCAAGACTGCGTTTTGCCAGACGTTGCAGGTGGATGAACTGCTGCTGATCAATGATTTCTCGGCCATGGCCCTGGGCATGACCCAGCTCAAGCCCGACGAATTCCGCGTGGTCTGCGAAGGTACGCCGGAACCCCTGCGGCCGGCCGTGGTGATCGGCCCGGGTACTGGCTTGGGCGTCGGCACCTTGCTGGACCTGGGCGCGGGGCGCTTTGCCGCGTTGCCGGGGGAGGGCGGGCATGTCGACCTGCCCCTGAGCAGCCCGCGGGAAACCCAGCTGTGGCAGCATATTTACAGCGAGATCGGGCATGTCAGCGCTGAAACCGCCTTGAGCGGTGGCGGGTTGCCACGCCTCTACCGGGCGATCTGCGCGGTCGACGGCCATGCGCCGGTGCTGGAAACGCCCGAAGCCATCACGGCCGCGGGCCTGGCCGGCGACCCGGTGGCGATGGAAGTGCTGGACCAGTTCAGCATCTGGCTGGGCCGGGTGGCGGGCAATAATGTGCTGACCACCGGTGGTCGCGGCGGTGTGTACATCGTGGGCGGGGTGATTCCGAGGTTTGCCGACTTCTTTATCACCAGCGGTTTTGCCAAAAGCTTTGCCGACAAAGGCTGCATGAGCGACTACTTCAAAGGCATCCCGGTGTGGCTGGTGACCGCGCCGTATTCCGGGCTGACTGGGGCGGGTGTGGCGCTTGAGCAGGCATTTGCGTAGGGGCTGATGGCCTCTTCGCGAGCAAGCCCGCTCCCACATTCGACCGTATTTCTCCAGCTGGAATGGGATTGAATGTGGGAGCGGGCTTGCTCGCGAAGGCGGCCTTATAGGCGCCAGATGGTTTAAGCTTGGCCATAACAACAAGGAGGACCCCGTGAGCGTAATCAGTAAATCGATTCTCCTCGTCGACGACGACCAGGAAATCCGCGAATTGCTGCAAACCTACCTCAGTCGCGCCGGTTTTCAGGTGCGTGGCGTGCCGGATGGTGCGGGGTTCCGCCAGGCGATGAACGAGGCGCCGTGCGACCTGGTCATCCTCGATGTGATGCTGCCGGACGAAGACGGCTTCAGCCTCTGCCGCTGGATCCGCCAGCACCCGCGCCAGGCGCAGGTACCGATCATCATGCTCACCGCCAGCTCCGATGAGGCCGACCGTGTGATCGGCCTGGAGCTGGGCGCCGACGACTATATCGGCAAGCCCTTCAGCCCGCGTGAGTTGCAGGCGCGGATCAAGGCGTTGTTGCGCCGTTGCCAGTTTGGCCAGGAGCGCAGCAGTGGTGGCGACGTGCTGGTGTTTGATGAGTGGCGCCTGGACATGATCAGCCACCGCCTGTTCCATGTGGATGGTGAGGAAGTCATCCTTTCCGGTGCCGACTTTGCCCTGCTCAAATTGTTTCTCGACCACCCGCAACAGATCCTCGACCGCGACACCATTGGCAACGCCACCCGTGGTCGCGACCTGATGCCGCTGGACCGTATCGTCGACATGGCCGTCAGCCGCTTGCGCCAGCGCCTGCGCGACACCGAAAAACCACCGAGGCTGATCCGCACCGTACGCGGCAGCGGTTATCAACTGGCAGCCAGCGTGGTTGCCGGCAATGCCCATTGAACAGGTAACCGAACGCCACCGACGCTTCCCCGTGCCGCGCTCGTTGCTGGGACGCATGCTACTGCTGACGCTGCTGGCCGTGTTGTTTGCCCAGGCGCTGTCCAGCGCCATCTGGGTCTCGCAATTGCGTGCCACCCAGCTGGAAGGCCTGGTCACCAGCGCTCGCAGCCTGGCGCATTCGATGACCGCCAGCGTAAGTTACTTCCGTTCGTTGCCCGTGGCGTATCGCCCATTGGTCCTCGACCAGTTACGCAGCATGGGCGGCACGCGTTTCGTCGTCACCCTGAACGACCGGCCGCTGGACATGGAGATACTGCCGCAGACGCCGCGCAAACAAGCGGTGCTCAATGTGGTGGACGAAGTGCTGCGTCAGACCCTGGGGGCCGACGTGCTTATCTCGGTGGAGTTTGTCAGCGCCGAAGACCTGCGCATTTTCAATGCCGGACTGAAGCTCGATGAGCTGCCACGTTCCTGGGCCCACTACGCGCTGACCCTGGAGCCGGTGAACCCGCCGGTGCTGGTCACCCAGATCCAACTCGCGCCTGGCGAATGGCTGTATATTGCCTCGCTGTTACCCGAGCCCTACACCAGCCTCGAAGAACAGGGCCTGCCTTCCCAGCAAGTGTGGTTCATTGTGCTGACCAGCGGTTTCCTGTTGCTGTTTATCGGTTTGCTGGTGCACTGGCAGAGTCGGCCCCTCAAGCGCCTGGCGCGGGCGGCGCGGGACATGTCCCTGGGCGCCGATGTGGAACCGGTCGCTGAAGGCGGCGGCAGTGAAGTGGTGGAAGTGGGCCGTGCGTTCAATGCCATGCGAGAGCGCATCAGCCGTTACCTCACGGAACGCAGCCAATTGTTCAGCGCCATTTCCCACGACTTGCGCACCCCGATCACCCGCCTGCGCCTGCGCGTGGAACTGCTCGAAGACGAAAACCTGCAAACCAAGTTCGGCCGAGACCTGGATGAGCTGGAGTTGCTGGTCAAAGGCGCGCTGCAATGCGTGAAAGATACGGATATTCACGAGAACATCGAGCCGGTGGACCTCAATCATGTGCTCGACTGCCTGGTGGAACCTTACGTGGCGCCCAATGGCAATGGCCGCGTCACCCAGTACGGTCGTGCATTGAGCGCATACCCGGGTAAACCGCTGGCGCTCAAGCGTTGCATCGGCAACCTGATCGACAATGCATTGAAGTACGGGCAGAACGCTCATCTGCACATCGAGGATGACGGCGCGCAATTCGTCCTGCACGTGGATGACGAGGGCCCTGGGGTTCCGGAGCAGCGTCTGGAGCAGGTGTTCGAACCGCACTTCCGCCTGGCGGGGCAGCAACAGGGCTATGGCCTGGGGTTGGGAATCGCGCGCAACATTGCCCATAGCCATGGCGGTGAAGTGAGTTTGCAGAATTTGCGCGAGGGTGGGTTGCGGGTGACGTTGCAACTGCCGCGCGGCTTGGACTGAGGCCAGCTGACTAATTGTAGGAGCGAGCTTGCTCGCGAAAAACCAGAGAGCGCCGCAGTCCTCCAGGTTTCCCTCGTCATCGTTAACGATCTTCGCGAGCAAGCTCGCTCCTACAGTAGTCTCTAGATGCTTTGGCGCAATCGGGCCAGGTCTCTCAGGGGCGGCGCACCAAACAACCGGCTGTACTCCCGACTGAACTGCGACGGGCTTTCATACCCCACCCGATACCCCGCCGCCGATGCTTCCAACCCTTCGGCAATCATCAGCCGGCGCGCTTCCTGCAAGCGCAGTTGCTTCTGATACTGCAGCGGGCTCATGGCGGTGATCGCCTTGAAGCGGTGGTGCAAGGTCGAGACGCTCAGGTTCACTTCCTTGGCCAGGTCATCAATGCGCAGCGGTTGCTCATAGTTGCGGTTCAACCATGTGATCGCCTGGCTGACTCGATGGCTCTGGCTGTTGGCCACGGCTATTTCATACAACCGGTAACCCTGCGGGCCCCGCAGCAAGCGGTAGAGGATCTCGCGGTTAATCAGCGGCGCGAGCATGGCGATGTCTTTGGGTGTGTCCAGCAAACGCGCCAGGCGCAACACGGCATCGAGCAGTTGATGGTCGATGTGGTCGACGTACATGCCCCGCGAGGTCGGGCGCGACGGCACGCCCATGGGCCCGGCCTCGGCAATCAGCGCGGTGAGTTGGGCCGGGTCGATATTGATGCGCACTGACAGGTTGGGGTTTTCCGGCGTAGCCTCGATGACCCGCCCGGCCACCGGCATCGCCACCGAGAACACCAGGTAATTGAGCGGATCGTAGGCGAAAATCTCGTCGGCCAGGCGCACTTCCTTGCTGCCGTTGGCAAGAATGCACAGGGCAGGCTCGACCAGCACCGGCATGAAGTCGCGCGGTGTGTTGTGGCGGTTCAGAAACAACGCGGTGATGGCCGTACCGTAGGAGCCATCCTCCCAGGTATGCCGTTGCACGATGCCGGCGAGTTCGGCGCGCTGCTTTTCCAGATCGGCGTCGAGGGGGAGGGCTTTAGGATCGGGCGACGGCATGGAGCGTCCTCTGCGGGCTACTTCGATGGGTTCAGCTTAGCGGTGGCTTTTCAAACAGTGTTACGTCGATTCTGCACAATCCTTGCCTGATCCTGCGAGCTATCGCGAATCAGGCAATCGCTGCGCCTGTCATCTCCCTGAAACAAGGCGTTGGCCGTGGAATAAAGCCGGCTGCTAAACGTCTTCTCTACGCTTCTCGCAGGATTGTGCAATAAGCCGGCAGGAATCGACTAACCGCGCCGCGACTCGCGCCGTTATCGTTGATCCTGTGGCAGCACACCCCCACAGTGCTTGCCGAGCATCACTTCTCAACGGGAGAGTCGAACATGCCCACCCCCATTCCCGCGAGCCATATGGCCTTTATCCGCGCCCGCACCGGGTGCAGCACCGAACTCGGTGCACGCTTGAGCAGTTTGATCGAACCGGGCCGTCAGGCTCAGGGTTGCCTGCAATTCTCGTTGCAGCATTCCCAGGTCGACCCTGATGTGTGGTTGGTCACAGGTTTCTGGAGCAGCGAGCAGGCGATGAGCGCCTACTTCAGTTCGCCGGCCCTGATGATTTTTACCGAGCTGTTGAACGACATGGTGGTGCGCAGCATGGACTTCCAAACGTTCACCGATGCATCCGCCGCCCATGCCTATGGCGAGTACCTGCAACTCGCCGGTTAGGGTTTAGAATGGCCGACTTTCCATTGGCCAGGACCTGCAACATGGCACGTAAACAATTTGCCCACCACGAAGTCGTTTCCGCCGTAGTGCCGGGGGAGGATGGCTACAGCGCTGCTGTCGCCGTCAAGACCCTGGATGGCATGGGTGCACCACGGTTCCACAAGATCCTTGACGGTCAGAAGTTCAAGACCGCGTCCGCTGCCGATGATGCGGCTGCTGTCGAGCTGGAGCGTCTGGTCGATGTGGACGAAGAGGGTCAGTTGACCTGGGCCTAAAGACGGCGATGATAAATGTGGGAGCGGCGGTGCGACGACTCGACTTGCTCGCGAAAGCGGTGTATCAGTGAATACATCTTTAACTGAACCACCGCATTCGCGAGCAAGCCCGCTCCCACAGTTTTTATTGCATTCCAGTCAGCTTGGGGTGGCGCCTGGTCGATACATCTTGAACAGCGCTTCAGGCCCCAATTGGAAGTAATCCGCCGGGCCGCCGCCACGCAGGATCGGCTCGGCGGCGGCAGTGTCGTAGATGCCATCCTTGAGCAGCCACTTGGCAATATGCACCGCGACCACCTCGCCGAGCACCAGCCAGCTTGGCACCAGCGCTTTGTCGGCACGTTGCAGCTGGATGATTTGCGTCACTTTGCACTCGAACGACACCGGGCTTTCGCCCACTCGCGGTACGCCAATGATCCTCGATGCTACCGGCGTCAGGCCGGCCAACTCGAATTCATTCACCTGCGGCGATACTGCCGCGCAGCTCTGGTTCATCTGCTCGGCCAGCGGGCGGGTGGCCAGGTTCCACACAAACTCGCCGGTCTGTTCGATGTTGTTCAGGCTGTCTTTGCGCCCGACACTGGAAAACCCAATGATCGGCGGAATGTAGTTGAACGCATTGAAGAAGCTGTATGGCGCCAGGTTCAGGCGGCCTTCGCTGTCGTGCGATGAGATCCAGCCGATCGGCCGGGGACCGACGATGGCGTTGAATGGGTCATGGGGCAGGCCGTGGCCGTTGGCGGGTTCGTAGAAGTGGATATCGTCGGACATGGCCTGTTCCAAGCTCAATTGGGGGCAAACATCATAAACCAATGTGGGAGCGGGCTTGTGTGGGAGCTGGCTTGCCTGCGATGGCATCACCTCGGTGTAACTGGAAAATCGAGGTGCTGCTATCGCGGGCAAGCCCGGCTCCCACACAAGCTGGGTGTTTTTATCTCTCGAACTTTTAGTCCGTGGTGATCCGCGAGTGCTTGCGCGTGTCCTTCATGGTCATATACACCACCAGCGACACCGCGATACACGCGGTCACATACCAGTAGTAGCCGGTTTCCATGCCGATGCTCTTGAACCACAGCGCGATGTATTCAGCGGTGCCGCCGAAGATCGATACGGTCAGGGCATACGGCAGGCCGACACCCAAAGCACGGATTTCGGTCGGGAACAGCTCGGCTTTCACCACCGCGTTGATCGAGGTATAGCCGCTGACGATGATCAGCGCGGCCATGATCAGGAAGAACGCGCCCCACCAGCTCTGGATGGTATGCAGGGTGGTGAGGATCGGCACGGTGAACAGCGTGCCGAGGATACCGAAGGCAATCAGGATCGGCCGACGGCCGACTTTATCCGACAGCCCGCCGATGATCGGCTGCAGGCACATGAACAGGAACAGTGTCGCCGCTGAGATGGTGGTCGAGTCGGAAATGCTCATGCCGACGGTGTTCACCAGATATTTCTGCATGTAGGTGGTGTAGGTGTAGAAGGCCAGGGTACCGCCCATGGTCAGGCCGACCACGGTCAACAGTTCCTTGGGATGGCGCATCAAGGTGCGCATCGCGCTTTCCTTGGCTTTTTCCTTCTTGGTGAACGACTCGGTTTCTTCCATGCCGCGACGCAGGTACAGCGCAACCACGGCGCACAGGGCACCGATGGCGAACGGGATGCGCCAGCCCCAGGCGTACAGCTGTTCGGTGGTCAGCACTTGTTGCAGCACGATCAGTACGGCCAAGGCGATGAGCTGGCCCGAGATCAGGGTCACGTACTGGAAGCTGGAATAGAAACCACGACGTTCCTTGGTCGCCATTTCGCTGAGGTAAGTGGCGGAGGTACCGTACTCGCCCCCGACCGACAGACCTTGCAGCAAGCGCGCAAACACCAGCAGGATCGGTGCACCGATACCAATGATTTCGTAGCCTGGGCTCAGGGCAATCAGCAGCGAACCGAAGCACATCAGGTAGACCGAGGCCATCAGCGCTTTTTTACGCCCGACCTTATCGGCATACAGGCCCATCAGCCAGCCGCCGATCGGGCGCATCAGGAAGCCTACGGCGAAGATCGCGGCGGTGTTGAGCAATTGAGCGGTGGTGTCGCCTTTGGGAAAAAAGGCCTTGGCGAAATACAGCGAGAAGGCGGCGTAGACATACCAGTCGTACCACTCGACCATGTTGCCGACCGATCCGCTGAAGATCGATTTGATCCGGCTGGAAGTAGTGCGCGCTTTTGCCGGCGCAGCCGCCGACCCCAGAGGCAGGGAGTTGGAGTTATCCATTGAAGGATCCTTCATCTAATTGTTTTTGTGGAGCGTGCTTGAGCACTGCCTGGCTTGGGCTATAGCAGAAGCTGTGCCAGGTGGGTGAAGGCCCGGAATAGAGGGGGTTGAGGTTTTTTTTGAGCGGAAAGCTGCCGATGGTTTTCGGGTTATGAGCGGGAATCCGCTCATGACTACTGGCGCCATCGCAGGCAAGCCAGCTCCCACATTCGACGGTGTTCACAAATCAAAAGTGGGAGCTGGCTTGCCTGCGATGGCGGCCTCAAGGTTGCTGGAGAAACATCTCCCGCACCAACCCATGCCGCTGCATCTTTTCATTAAAGGTGCGGCGCGGCAGTTGCAGCTCGGCCAGCACCGCCTTGATATCGCCTTTGTGCCGAGCCAGTGCGGCTTTGAGGCAATGCGCTTCGAACGCTTCCTGCTGCGCCGCCAGGGATTGTCCGGCCTCGACGCCCTCCGGCTCCGGTTCGCCAAGGCCGAGTATCTTGCGCTCGGCGACGTTGGCCAGCTCACGCACGTTGCCCGGCCAGTCATGGCTGAGCAGCCGCCCCAGTTGCGCCCCGCTCAAGGGCTCGACGCTGCGACCCAGGCGCTCGGCAGCGCTCTGTGCAAAATAGTCGAACAGCAGCGGGATGTCTTCGCGGCGCTCACGCAAGGGCGGCAGGCGCAATTGCGCGACATTCAAGCGGTAGGCCAGGTCTTCACGAAAGCGCCCGGCGCGGGCCTCGTCCAGCAGGTCCGGTTTGGTGGCGGCGATGATGCGCAGGTCCACGTGGATGCTCTGGTTGGAGCCCAGTCGCTCCAGTTTCTGTTCCTGCAATACGCGCAGCAGCTTCACTTGCTGGGCCAGCGGCATGCTTTCGATTTCATCGAGAAACAGCGTGCCGCCGTGGGCGTATTCCAGTTTGCCGATGCGCTTGCCCTGGGCGCCGGTGAACGCGCCGCTTTCATGGCCGAACAGCTCGGCTTCAAAGAGCTGTTCGGGGATCGCCGCGCAGTTGAGCGCCACAAAGTGTTTCTTCGCCCGTGGGCCGAAGTCATGCAGGCAGCGGGCGACCAGCTCCTTACCGCTGCCGGTCTCGCCACGAATCAGCACGTTGACCGGCAAGCTCGCCAATTCCAGGACCTGACGGCGCAGGGTCTGCAGCGCTCGCGACACTCCCAGAAGGGTCGAGTCCAACTGCGCGCGATGGTCGGCCTGTTGGTGCAGGCGACGGTTCTCCAGGATCAGCCCGCGCTTGTCCAGGGCGCGGCGCAGGCTGTTGAGCAAGGCGTCGGGGCTGAAGGGTTTTTCCAGGAAGTCGTAGGCACCGTCGCGCATGGCTTCAACCGCCATTGGCACATCGCCGTGGCCCGTCAGCAAAATCACCGGCAAATCCGCATCGCGGCGCTGCACTTCGGCCAGCAGCTCCAGGCCGCTCAGCCCCGGCATGCGCACGTCGCTCAGGATCACGCCGGGAAAGTCCGTGGGCAGTTGTGCCAGGCATTCCTCGGCACGGCTGAACAACTGCACCGCGAACCCCGACAAGCTCAGCCACTGTTCGACGGCCGTGCGGATGCTGGCTTCGTCATCGACCACAATCACCGCGTTCAACATAGGTCAGGTGTCTCCAGCGCAATAGGCAGGGTCAAGGTGAATTGCGCGCCGTCCCCGCGGTTGCCGGCGATCAGGCGACCGCCCAATTCGTGCACGATAGCGTAGGACACCGCCAGCCCCAGGCCGAGCCCATCACCCACGGGCTTGGTGGTGAAGAAGGGGTCGAACACACTGTTGAGGTGTTCGTCGGCAATCCCGCCGCCGCTGTCGCTGACGGTCAGTTGCCACAGCTGTTCATCGGCATGCAGACGGATCTCCAGGCGTTTACGCGGCTTGTCGGCCATCGCGTCGAGCGCGTTGCGCAGCAGGTTGATCAGCACCTGCTCCAGGCGGATCGCGTCACCGCGTACCCAGGCGGGGCGGGTCAGGTCGAGCACAACGCCGATGGCTTCATCGCGCAGGCGTGCATCGAGCAGCTGCAGGGACTGATCGACCACCGTGGCCAAATCCAGGCGCTCGCGCAGGCCACTCGGGCTTTTGCGCGCGAAGGTCTTGAGATGGCCGGTCAGCGCGGCCATGCGCGTGAGCATATCGTCCAGTGGCGTGATGGCCTTGTAGGCGTCGTCGATGCGGCCGTGATCCAGCAGCAGGCGCAAGGTGGCGAGCTGCATGCGTTGAGCCGTGAGCGGTTGATTGATCTCGTGGGCGAGGGCGGCGGACATTTGCCCCAGCGCCGCCAGCTTGGCCGATTGCACCAGGCCGTCCTGGGCGGTGCGTAGTGCCTGGGTACGCTCTTCCACCAGTTGCTCAAGCTCTTCGCGACTGCGCTGACGCAAGCGGGCCAGGCGCCAGCGTTGGATGAGAAACAGCACCAGGAACACCAGCGCCAGCCATGAGCCGGCGGCGGCCAGGCCGGCGTTGCGTTGGTCCTCGAACGCAAACTGTGGTTTGCGCAGCAGGTGCAGGGTCCAGCCTTCAGCCTTTAACGGCAGGGATTCCCAGATGTAATTGGCGTTGCCATCCGGGCCGTTGACGCGCACCAGGTGGCTGTTCTCGTCAAAGCGCTGCAGCGCCTGCATCTCCAGCGCCTGCAGGTGTTTTTTGTCGTATTGGCGGGTGGTCTTGAGTTCAGCCAGGTCGTCGGCCGACAACGGCCGCAGGTTGCGATAACGCCAGCCGGGCTGATTGGCGATAAATACGATGCCACGCGCATCGCTGACCAGCAGCAGGTCATTGCCCTGGGCCCACTCGCGTTCAAGCTCGGGGAACTCCAGCTTGACTACCATGGCGCCAAGGAACTGCTCATGCTCATCCAGCACCGCGCTGGACAGGAAATACCCCGGAATGCCGGTGGTCACACCCACCGCATAAAACCGCCCGGTGCCCTGGCTCAAGGTCTGGCTGAAATACGGACGGAACGCGTAGTTGTGCCCCACATAACTGCTGGGCAAGTTCCAGTTACTGGCCGCTACGGCCAGGCCGGTGCGGTCCATCAACTCCAGGGTGGAAGACTGTGCGGCGCCGTTGATGCGTTCCAGCTTGCGGTTGAGCAGGTCCTGGGTGGCGGCATCCAGCGGGCCTTTCAAGGCATTGATCATCTCCGAGTCCAGCGCTAATACGGCGGGTAGGGCGCGGTAGCGTTCGATCAGGGTGTGCAGCGAGTTGGCGTACAGCGCGAGCTGCTGATTGGCGCGGGCGGCGTCGTCCACCAGGGCCTGGCGTTCGGCATGGCGCGTGGCCAAGGCGGCAGCCAGCACGGCACCGGCGATGATCAGCAGGGAATAGAAGGTCAGGCGCAGGGGGCGAGGGATCACGATCATACGGTGATGGGCAGGCGCAGTGAGGGGAATGCACCTTAGCATGCAGGACGTTAATGTTGTGGCAAGTGGGCTTTATGTGGGAGCGGGCTTGCTCGCGAAGGCGGTGTGTCAGTCACCTATTCCATGGCTGACACACCGCCTTCGCGAGCAAGCCCGCTCCCACAGGGCTCATCGGCGCAAGCATTTATCCTTGCAGGGAAGCGCTTACTGCACTTCAACCGCCAGGCTGTCACTGATCTTTTTCTGCCAGATGGCAGGACCGGTGATGTGGACGGACTCGCCCTTGCTGTCCACCGCAACGGTAACCGGCATGTCTTTGACGTCGAACTCGTAGATCGCTTCCATGCCCAGCTCGGCAAACGCGACAACGCGTGATTGCTTGATGGCTTGCGCCACCAGGTATGCGGCGCCGCCGACGGCCATCAGGTACACGGCCTTGTGGTCCTTGATCGCTTCGATCGCAGTCGGGCCGCGTTCGGATTTGCCGATCATGCCCAGCAGGCCGGTTTGCTCGAGGATCTGACGGGTGAACTTGTCCATCCGCGTCGCGGTGGTCGGGCCTGCCGGGCCAACCACTTCTTCGCGTACCGGATCAACCGGGCCGACGTAGTAGATGAAGCGTCCCTTGAGGTCCACCGGCAGGGATTCGCCCTTGTTCAGCATCTCGACCATGCGCTTGTGCGCGGCGTCGCGACCGGTGAGCATCTTGCCGTTGAGCAACACGGTTTCGCCCGGCTTCCAGCTTTGCACTTCTTCCGGGGTCAGGGTGTCGAGGTTGACACGGCGGGCCGATGGGCCGGCTTCCCAGACGATTTCCGGGTAGGCGTCCAGCGGTGGCGCTTCCAGCGACGCCGGGCCCGAACCGTCGAGCACGAAGTGCGCGTGACGGGTGGCGGCGCAGTTGGGGATCATGCACACCGGCAAGGAAGCGGCGTGGGTCGGGTAGTCCATGATCTTCACATCGAGCACGGTAGTCAGGCCGCCCAGGCCCTGGGCGCCGATGCCCAGCTGGTTGACCTTCTCGAACAGCTCCAGGCGCATCTCTTCGATACGGTTGGAGGGGCCGCGCTTGATCAGCTCGTGGATGTCGATGGATTCCATCAGCACTTCCTTGGCCATCACCGCGGCTTTCTCGGCGGTGCCGCCGATGCCGATGCCCAGCATGCCGGGCGGGCACCAGCCGGCGCCCATGGTCGGAACGGTCTTGAGCACCCAGTCGACGATCGAGTCGGACGGGTTGAGCATGGCCATTTTCGACTTGTTTTCGGAACCGCCACCCTTGGCCGCCACGTCCACTTCCACGGTGTTACCCGGGACGATGGAGTAGTGGATGACCGCCGGGGTGTTGTCCTTGGTGTTCCTGCGCGCACCGGCCGGGTCGGCGAGGATGGAGGCACGCAGGACGTTTTCCGGCAGGTTGTAGGCGCGACGCACGCCTTCGTTGATCATGTCGTCCAGGCCCATGGTGGCGCCATCCCAACGTACGTCCATGCCCACGCGCACGAACACGGTGACGATACCGGTGTCCTGACAGATCGGGCGATGGCCGGTGGCGCACATGCGCGAGTTGATAAGGATCTGGGCGATGGAGTCACGGGCCGCCGGCGATTCTTCGCGCAGGTAGGCTTCGTGCATGGCCTGGATGAAATCAACGGGGTGGTAGTAGGAAATGAATTGCAGGGCGTCGGCAACGCTCTGAATCAGGTCGTCTTGCTTGATCACGGTCATGAGTCGCGCTCCTCTATAAGGGAACATTCAATAAAGGTGGGCTCAGTGTGGCATCGGTCGGCTGAGCCCACCTTTCCAAGGCACGCCAAGTGGTGCAGGCGCGACGCTAAAAAGGCGCGGCAGTATAACCCGGCACGGTGGCCGATACACCCGACCATGGTCAAACTGCGTTATCGTTACGGACCATCGCAATGACTGAGACTTTATATGCCTGAACTGCACGTCGGCGAACGCCATTGGTCGGTAGCCGCCGGCAGCAACCTGCTGGAGGCCTTGAACCAGGCGGGCGTGGCCGTGCCCTACAGTTGCCGTGCCGGCAGTTGCCATGCCTGTTTGGTGCGTTGCCAGGGTGACGTCGAGGACAGGCAACCGGATGCCTTGAGCCCGGCGCAGCGTCAGGATGGCTGGCGCCTGGCGTGTCAGTGCCAGGTCGCCGGGGATCTGAAGGTTGAGACCTTTGATCCGCTCCATGACGGGCTGCCCGCACAGGTGGTCGGTGCCGATTGGCTGACCCCCCATGTGTTGCGCCTGCGCCTGCAACCGCAACGCGGTCTGCGTTACCGCGCCGGGCAGCACTTGGTGCTGTGGGCGGGGCAGGTGGCAAGGCCGTATTCCCTGGCCAGCCTGCCTCAGGAAGACCCGTTCCTGGAGTTCCATCTCGATTGCCGCCAGCCCGGTGAATTCACTGACCTTGCCCGGCAGTTGCAGGTCGGCGAATCTTTGCGTCTGGGCGAGGTGCGCGGCGGCGCGCTGCAATACGACCCGGACTGGCAATCCCGACCGCTCTGGCTGCTGGCGTCCGGCACCGGGTTGGGTCCGTTGTGGGGCGTGTTGCGCGAGGCATTGCGCCAGGATCACCAAGGCGATATTCGCCTGATTCACCTGGCCCATGATGCCGACGCGCATTACCTGGCCGAACCCTTGGCGGCGCTGGCCGCACAGCATTCAAACCTGTCGGTAGAGCTGTGGACAGCGGCCGAGTCGGCCCAGGCATTGGCGCAACTGCGGCTTGTTTCGCGACAAACCCTGGCTTTACTCTGCGGGCACCCTGCCAGTGTCGAAGCGTTTTCCAAGCGCCTGTTCCTGGCCGGGCTGCCGCGCAATCAACTGCTGGCCGACGTGTTCCTGTCCCGTGGTTGAGCGCTGAACGCTACATCCGCGAGATTTGCCATGACCGACGCCATTTTGCACCGACGCGACCGTGGGCTGTTGACCCTGCAGCTCAATCGCCCCGACAAGAAGAACGCGCTGACTCGCGCCATGTACACGCAACTGGCCGAGGCCTTGGAGCAGGCCGACGCGGATGCGAATATCCGCTGCGTGCTGCTTCACGGCAGCAGTGACTGTTTCACGGCGGGCAACGACATCGGCGATTTTCTCCAGCAGCCACCGAGCGATCTCGACAGCCCGCCCTTTCACTTCATGAAGAGCCTGCTCAACTGCCGCAAGCCGGTGATCGCCGCCGTGGCGGGCGCGGCGGTGGGTATCGGCACCACCTTGCTGCTGCATTGCGACCTGGTGTACGTCAGCCGGGATGCGCGGTTGCGCATGCCGTTCGTCAATCTCGGGCTGTGTCCGGAGTTTGGTTCGAGCCTGATCCTGCCGAGATTATTGGGGCATGCCAAAGCGGCTGAGTTGTTGCTGCTGGGCGAGGGGTTCAGCGGCGAGCAGGCGGCGGCCTGGGGGATCGCTACCGAGGCGCTGTGCAGTGGCGAGGCGGCGCTGGCCAAGGCGCGGGAAATGGCCGAGCGTTTTGAAACCCTGGCACCGGGGGCAGTGCAGGTGACCAAGCAATTGATGAAAAGCGTTGATCGTGAACAGTTGCGGCAAGTGATCGAGGAGGAGGGGGCGTTGTTTACCCAGCGGTTGAGATCGCCGGAGGCGATTGCGGCGATGTCGGCGTTTATCGCTCGGCGTTGAATACGGGTGGCTGGACTGACGCTATCGCAGGCAAGCCAGCTCCCACATTGAAATGCGGTGAACTGTGGGAGTCGGGCTTGCCCGCGATGGGGGCTTCACCTTCAACCCCATCAACCCGCCATGAAATGCAAAAAGCCCCGCCATTCACAGGGCGGGGCTTTTGTTTTCAGCCTGTCACTCAGACCATTGGATCGCCAACGTGCAGGATCTTCATGCCGTTGGTGCCGCCGATGGTGTGATAGCTGTCGCCCTTGGTCAGGATGACCCAGTCGCCTTTCTCCACGACACCGCGTTTGATCAGCTCGTCGATGGCAGCCTGGCTGACTTCATGCGGCGGCAACGAAGCCGGGTCGAACGGTACGGTGTATACCCCACGGAACATGGCCGCACGGGCCTGGGTTTCGCGGTGCGGGGAGAACGCGTAGATCGGCACCGAGGAGCGAATGCGCGACATGATCAACGGCGTGTAGCCACTTTCGGTCAAGGCAATGATCGCCTTCACGCCCGGGAAGTGGTTCGCGGTGTACATGGCGGCCAGGGCGATACTCTGGTCGCAGCTTTCGAACTCTTTGCCGATGCGGTGGCTGGAGGTCTTGCTGGTCGGGTGCTTTTCGGCGCCAAGGCAGATACGCGCCATGGCTTGCACGGCTTCCAGTGGGTAGGGACCTGCAGCACTTTCAGCCGAGAGCATCACGGCGTCGGTGTAGTCGAGCACGGCGTTGGCCACGTCGGACACTTCGGCGCGGGTCGGCATCGGGTTCTGGATCATCGACTCCATCATCTGGGTCGCCACGATCACCGCTTTGTTATGACGGCGCGCGTGCAGGATGATTTTTTTCTGGATGCCGATCAGCTCGGCGTCACCGATTTCCACGCCCAGGTCGCCACGGGCAACCATCACCGCGTCGGAAGCCTTGATCAGGCCGTCGAGGGTTTCGTCGTTAGCCACGGCCTCGGCACGTTCGATCTTCGCCACCAGCCAGGCAGTACCGCCGGCTTCGTCGCGCAGTTTACGGGCGTATTCCATGTCGGCGGCGTCGCGCGGGAAGGACACGGCGAGGTAGTCCACTTCCATTTCGGCGGCGAGCTTGATGTCGGCCTTGTCTTTTTCGGTCAGGGCCGGTGCGGTCAGGCCACCACCACGACGGTTGATGCCCTTATGGTCGGACAGCGGGCCGCCGATTAGCACGGTGCAATTGAGCTCAGTCGGGGTTGCGGTATCGACACGCATGACCACGCGGCCATCGTCCAGCAGCAGTTCGTCACCAACGCCGCAATCTTTCACCAGGTCCGGGTAGTCGATGCCAACTACGTCCTGGGTGCCCTCGGTCAATGGGTGGCTGGTAGAGAACGTGAACTTGTCACCGATCTTCAGCTCGATCCGCTTGTTGGCGAATTTGGCGATGCGGATTTTCGGGCCTTGCAGGTCACCCAGCAATGCCACGAAGCGGCCGTGCTTGGCGGCCAGGTCACGCACCAGCTTGGCGCGAGCCTTGTGCTCGTCCGGGGTGCCGTGGGAGAAGTTCAGACGGGCTACGTCCAAACCAGCCAGAATCAGCTGTTCGAGGACTTCCGGCGAGTTGCTGGCCGGGCCAAGGGTGGCGACGATTTTGGTGCGACGGACGGACATGCACAGACTCCTGAGTTCAAGCGCTGAGGAAGGCTACTATGCTCTTTCGTTGTAGTCATTGTTCGTTTGCACTACTTATCGACGATTGACTTGTTTTCGTTGCGGCTGAATACGAACATCCTTGAAGATTTTCGACGAGGGGTCGATACACTGCACAAGACAGGAGAACCCTCATGCGAATTTTGCTCATTGCTGCCCTGGCCGTCAGTGTTGTCGGCTGCACCCGCTGGTCGATGGACCACCATTTGAACAATGCCTATCGCGCCTACACGATCGGCGATTGCGAACGCGTTACCCTGGAATTGTCCCAGGTCGACCGTAAAAGTCGCACCCGGCGCTACGTGCAACCGGAAGTCTCGATGTTGCGCGGGCAGTGCCTGGAGCGGCAAAAGCTGTTCGTCGATGCGGCGCAGACCTATCAGTTCATCATCAATCAATACCCGTCGAGTGAGTACGCCTACCGCGCTCGCGCGAGGCTGGACACCTTGCAACAGTTAGGGCACTACCCCGGTTTAAAGGTCGCTCAGCCCCGCCCGGCATCCTTGTGATGCTATTCGTCGTTTCATAGCTGGCCCCCTGCCAGTCTTGGGCTATCCTTTGAATGTCCGTTTGTACAAGTTTATATGCAAACGGATGTAGAGCCCGGACTCGGCGGCTGTCTGCTGCACAACATTGGTTGTGCGCGCACCGAAGTCCAGGGAGAGCGAGCGGTTTTTGGCTCGTTCCGAATCACTGGCACGGCCGCAGTCATGGCCATTGGATGGCGATTTCACCATGTTTACCGACCGACGGATCGAGCGGCATCAGCTACCTTGTTTTCTGCAAGTGTTTAACCGACTTACTGATAAACCCATCGGGTTCCTGGGCAACGTTTCGGAAGACGGGCTGATGTTAATCAGCCAGCTGCCCATGATGGTCGATGTGGACTTCGAGCTGCGTGTGAAGATTCCTGCGGCGGACGGTACCTGGAATCCAATTGACCTCACGGCAACCTGTCTCTGGAGCCACGAGGACATCAACCCCCAGCATTACGACTCCGGCTTCAGGGTGCTCCATGCCCCTGAAGAATATGGGCAATTGGTCAGCGTCTTGCTCCATTACTTCAGTTTTGATCCTTTGCAGGCGTCGGCTTAGGCGCATTGGCGACCCGGTTTCGGTGTGGTCGGCCCTGGCGTAACAGTGGGTTTCTTGCGCAGGGCTTTCTTAGATTGCACCGGCTTTTTTCCAACCCAGATAGCGTGTCACCAACGCCGGCCCCAGTTCGGACGGCAAGGTGTCGAGTATCGACAGGCCTTGCGCGCTGAGACGGTCGTGCAGTTGGTTGCGGGTATTCAAGTAATCGATGGTACCGCTGTAGGCCAAGGCTTCGGGCAAGGTTTGCACGGGGGCCTGGCGCAGTTGATCGACTACTTCCTCGCGGAGGCTGGCCACCAGCACTCTATGTTGGCGGCTGATGCGCTTGACGGCCGTCAGCAGTGCCTCGTCGTCTTCATCCCGCAGGTTGGTGACCACGACCACCAACGCTCGGCGCTTCTGTCGGGCCAACAACTGGCTTGCCGCTGCCTGATAGTCGGCGGTGCGTCGGGTAGTGTCCAGGTCGTATACCGCGTTGAGCAACAGGTTCAACTGGCTGCTCCCCTTCACCGGTGCCACGTAGCGGGGCTGGTCACCGGCAAAAGTGCACAGCCCCACCGCATCGCCTTCACGCAAGGCGACGTAGCTGAGCAGCAGGCAAGCATTGAGGGCGTTGTCAAAATGGGACAGCTCGTCATCCTGGCTACGCATGCGGCGGCCGCAATCGAGCATGAACACGATCTGCTGGTCGCGCTCATCCTGGTACTCACGCGCGATGGGCGTGCGCTGGCGCGCGGTAGCCTTCCAATCGATCTGCCGAAGGCTGTCACCCTCGCGAAACTCGCGCAGTTGATGAAACTCCAGCCCCAGGCCTCGTCGTTGGCGCTGACGCACACCCAGTTGGCTCAGCCAGTTGTCCACGCCCAGCAGCTGCGCGCCATACAACCGGGCGAAATCCGGGTAGACGCGGGTGGCGTCGTTCGCCTCGATAAAGCGCCGCGCTGACCACAGCCCCATTGGGCTGGGCAGGTAGATTTCACAGCGGCTGAAACTGAAATGCCCGCGCCGCAGGGGGCGAACGCGATAGCCTAGCTCACTGCGTTCACCGGGGCGCAGGTCAATGGGCTGGGGTATGCTCTCTACTGTTAGCCCGTCGGGCACATGATCGAACACCTGCACTGTCAGCGGCTGCAGGAAATCATGCTCCAGGGCCAGGCGTACTTCGCCCCAACGCCCCAGCGCCAGGCTGCCCGGCACCTGCCGTTGCACTCGGGGCGACGGACGGCGACGCAGGCGCAGCGCATCCAGCGTGGTCAGCAGCAACAGTGCCAGGAGCAGCCCCCATGCGACTGAATGCAAGGTGTCGGGCACCTTGAGCTGCAACGCAGCGGCAGTGCCCAGCAGGATGTTCAACCCCAGCAATACGCCGAGCCAATTCAACAGCAGGCGGGTCGGTTTCATGGGCGAGTCATTGCCGAGGTGCCGGAATTTGATCGAGCAGTTGCTTAAGCACCTGGTCGACCTCCAGCCCGTCGATATCCAACTCTGGTGCGATACGCACCCGGTGACGCAATACCGCCAGGGCGCATCCCTTGATGTCATCCGGGGTGACGAATTCACCTGCGCGCAGCAAGGCGCGGGCACGCGCGCCACGCACCAGGGCGATGGACGCGCGCGGGCCGGCGCCGATGGCCAGTCCCGGCCAGCTACGGGTGGCACGCGCCAGGCGTACGGCGTAGTCGAGCACTTGTTCGTCGAGGGCCAATTCGCTTGCGATCTGCTGCAACTGCAGCACATCCGCAGCCTGCAACACCGTGCGCAACGGGTGTACATCCAGCATGTCGGCCCGGGATGAGCGCGTTACCTCGCGCACCATCTTCAGTTCCTGCTGTGCGTCGGGGTAATCCATGCGCACCTTGAGCATGAAACGATCCAGTTCCGCTTCCGGCAGAGGGTAAGTGCCTTCCTGTTCGATGGGGTTCTGGGTGGCCAGCACCATGAACGGCTGGCTGATGGGCAGCGCCTCGCCCTCAAGGGTAACTTGCCGCTCCTGCATGGCTTCGAGCAAGGCCGCCTGGGTCTTGGCCGGAGCGCGGTTGATTTCGTCGGCCAGCAGCAAATGGGTGAACACCGGGCCTTTGCGCAGTTTGAACTGTTCGGTGTGCAGGTCGTATACGGCGTGGCCGGTGACATCGCTCGGCATCAGGTCCGGAGTGAACTGGATGCGCGCGAAATCGCCATCGAAGCAACGTGCCAGGGCGCGCACCAGCAAGGTTTTGCCCAGCCCCGGCACGCCTTCCAGCAGCACATGGCCACCGGCAATCAATGCGGTCAGGACATCGTCGATTACCTGCTCCTGGCCAATCACCGCCTTGCGCAATTCAGTGCGCAGGGCCTGGGCTTGCGCGCTGGCGCGTTGCAGGGTTTCGCTGCTCAAGGCGGTGGCGCTGGGTAGTTCGCTCATAAGGCATTCCTGAGGGTTTGCAGGCATGCCACCTGCCGGCTGAAATCGGCGCTGGAAAGCCGTTTTGCCGGGAGTGGGCCAAGGGCCTGGCTGATGACGTGAGAAGGTTGGCGCGTCAGGTGCTCGAGCACCCGCTGCTGATCTGCGTTGTCGAGGTGCTCAAAACCGGGATGACGGCGCCGGGCCGCGCGCAGGATATCGTGCTGCAAGGCTTGCAGCAGCGTGCCCTGGCCGCTGCGGCGCAGCAGGAAGTCGGCGCTGGCCTTGAGGTGCTCCTGCAATTGGCGGCGCGCAGGGGATGCCGGAGCGCGGATCGGGCCTTGGCGCATGGCGGCCTGCCAGAGCGCCAAGGCTATCAAGGCAACGAGTGCCACCAGGGCCTGTGGGAAATAGCGCAGCAGCAGGGTGAACAGGTCATCGAAATCATTATTGAACAGCAAGGTCACGTCCGTGCCCTGGATCAGGTACCAGAGCAACCAGGCATTGTCGTGTTTACCGATGTCCGGAGTTTTCCACAGGTTGCTGTCGGTGATCACCGTGACGCGGCCTTGCCCCAGATTGAGTTGCATCAGGTGGCTCGACTGCGCGCTGTTGGCAGAAAATTGCGCCAGATGCCTGGGGTCGGTGAGGTTGAAGTCTGTGTCGAAACTGAAATAAGCCGGTGCGGTTTCATTATCGACGTACAGCTTGGTGAGGTCCGGCGCTTCCTTTTCAGGAGGCTTTTTACTGGCAGCGGCGGGCTCTTCAGGCTCATCACTCCAGGTCTGGTGGATATGCAAGCGATCGAGCAGCAGGTCACCGCTTTTGCCTGCCTCTTCATCCCACAGGGCCTCGGCCACCAGCAACAGATGACCGCCGGATCGGGTCCAGGCCAGCAGTTGCTCTACTTGGCGCGGCGTAAGACTGCTGCGCTCGCCAAGCATCAGCAGGCTGTTGCCCTTGGCGGGCAGCGTAGCCAGGCGTTCCAGGCTATTGGCATGGGCCACGGCCAGGCCTTGTTGGCGCAGAAAGTGCTCGGCCGCCAGGTACGGGTTGGCCAGCGCCTCCGGAGAGGGGCCGCGGTCCACCACTTCATCGTAGGGGACCGCTTTGCTCCATGCGTAATAACCCCCCGCCGCCAGCAGGCATGCCAGCAATAGCCCCACCCACAATAATGGCCGGTTCATTGGCTGCCCCCTGAGCTGAACAGGTTGCGCCAGTCACTGCACAGTTTTTGCTGGGCCGAGAGGGGCGGAAGGCGATGACCGTAAGCGAGGTTTTGCCAATGCCGGGTCAATTCGTCGCTGAACGCCAGCAGTTGCGGGTGTTGCAACAGGTGAACGCGCTCCAGCACCTGGCCTTCGGTGTCAGCGCTTTTCAGCGGCAGCTTAAAATCATGCAGCAAGCGGCTGAGCAGGCCGCGGTACAGCAGGCCGAGGGCTTCCCTTGGTTGGGTGCTCCACAGGTGCTCGGCGGCGGCGGCAACATCGTCGGGCAAGGTTTCGGCGCCCAGTTCGAGGCCGAACAATTGTGTGGGTATGGGTTTGACGACTTTAGGCTTGCGCGGCCCGCGCCGGCTGACAAAGGTGCGCGCCCAATCGCGATAACGCCACGCCAGCATGATCAAGGCACCGATCAGGATGCCCCATAACAGCGCCTCCAGGCCCTGGGCTATAGGTTTGAAGGTGTTGCTGTTGAGGTTGCCGAGCAGCGCCTTGAGCCAGTCTGGAAGTTTACCGTTGCTGCCAGCCTTGTTTTTAGCCGCAGGCTTTTCGTCACCAAAGCGGTAACGCGTGACGGTTTCCGGGTTTTTGAAAGGGGGCTTGTCCAGCAGCGACTTGATGGATTGGTTCGCGCTCTGGGTACTCAGTGGCTGGTGAGAGCCCGAAGCATCGGCCATGGCGGGCGCGCTGAATGGTGACAGCGTCAAGCCGATCACCAGCAACAACAGCGCAGCCACACTGCTGAGGCGTTGCCGAAGGCGGCGGAACACGAGCTCCAGGTCCCAGGCCTCCAGCACGGTGCGGCGGTTAAGATAAAGGCTGAAGCCACAGGCGACATAGATCGGCTCCCAGAACACCAGAATCAAGGCATAGAACGCGTTGCCCAGGTGTTCAAGCCACAGTGCTTCCGAGCTAGCCGCCAATGCCAGGCTTTGCCAGTCCCAATCCATCTCGACGTTCTGCGGGATAAATAGATAGAACAGCGCCATGCAACCCAACCATAGGCCCATTTCCAAGTGCATGCCGACGATCGTCAGCCAACGCGCCGCGCCGGCGTTACGTTGCTGCAGCACACCCAGGCGTTTTTGCCGTGCCGGGCCATCCAGACCCTCAAGTTGGCTTACCGGCATTATAAAGCTGCGGCTCAGGCTGAGTCGCCGCCAGGTCAGGCTGGCCAGCAACTGCCCTTTGAGCAGGCTTGGCCATGCACGCACCGCTTGCTTGATACCGGGTGTTTCGCCAAACAGGGCCTTGGACAGGATATACAGCGGCAGGCGGTCAAAGGCCGGCTTGAGCCACCAGAACACCAACATGGCGGTGGAAGGGTACTTCCACAGCAGTGCAGTAAGTAAGGCGAAGACTGGCAGGGACACCAATGCCCAGCTGCCCATCAGGAGCAAACGGTATTGGCGGGCCATCAATACCCCAAGGTCCATGGCTTCCCAGGCAGTACGTGGGCGTATTACCACGCTGGCATCACTGAGGCGCATGGCGATTCCTTCCGGCAAGACTCAGGTAAGCGCCCACCAGCAGCCACAGCGCGGCGCCCACCAGGTATTTGATCCAAGGTGCTATCACGGTGGTGGATGACCAATAAGCCTCGATAAAGGCTGCGATCAGCAGGAAGATCATGGCACCGCACAACATTTGCACGCTCTTGCGTGCTGCCAGCCGCAGAGATTCGCCACGAGTCAATTGCCCGGGAGCGATCAGCGCCCAGCCCAGTTGCAGGCCCGCAGCACCGGCGAGAGCGATTGCCGTCAGTTCGAACGCTCCGTGCCCGATAACGAATGACCAGAAGGTCTGCCCATAACCGATTTCGGTCAGGTGCCCGGAGACCGCACCAATGACCAGGCCGTTGAATATCAGGAAGAACACACTGCCCAGGCCGAACAACAAGCCCGCGGCAAAGGTCTGGAACGCGATGCCGGTGTTGTGCATCACGTAGTAGCCGAACATCATCCAGTCTTCGCTCGATGCGCGCTCGGCGGCGCGGCCCAGGCGGCTGGCGTCGGGGTCATACATGCCCTGCATCTCGGCCACCTGCTGGGGGCTGACGATGGCGTAGATAAGGTCTGGAAATAGATAGACCAGCAGGGCGATGCCCACCAGGCTACCGAAGAACAGCAGGCTGGCTACCAGGACGAAACGCCATTGTTCCCGCACCAGGCGGGGGAAATCGGCCAGTACAAAACCCAGCACATTTGCCGCCAATTGGCTGCGATGGCGGTAGAGCTGTTGATGGCCGCACAGCGCCAGCTGTTGCAGGGGGTCGACCAGATAGCTGCTATAGCCGCGTTCCTGGGCCAGGGCCAGGTGCTGGCACAGGCGCCGGTACTGATGGGGGAAGTCAGTTATGTCACTGGCTTTTGCCTGTCCTTGCTCCAACTGTTTCAGGTGTTCGGCAAAAACCTGCCATTGCGGCTGGTGGCGGCTTTCGAAAAGGCTCTGCTTCATGTTGGCCCCAACAGGCCACGGGCCACGCCGTTGAGCTGTTCCACGGCGCGGGCCGGGGATACCTGCAAGGGGGTGGCGAGAATCGATGCCAGCTCGTGAACGCGCTCGCTGGACAGTTCACCCTGGCGTTCGGCGAAGCCAAGGATGGCCCGTTGCTCACTCAACTCCAGGGCGAAGGGCAGGCGCAGGGCCGCCGCTTTTGGAACCTGAGGGCGCACCAGCGGCTGCTCCCGATAGATCACCAACGTGCCGGCGGCAACGTCGCCCAGACGTTTGAAATTAGGGTGCTGCAGGCAACTGATAGCGCCGAGGAAGTAGCCGAGTGGAAGCATGTCCACAAACCGCAGCAGGTTACGGATCAATGACGCGGACCAGCCAATCGGGGTGCCGTCGTCTTGTACAACACGCAGCCCCATGACCTGTTTGCCGGGCGAACACCCCTGGTTGAGCACCTCGAACAGCACCATGTACCACCAACTGATCAGGAACAGCAGCAGCGAACCCAGGCCGATACCGATATTGCCAAGCAAGGCCAATGGCACCAGCAGGATGCCCATGACCACCCCGCGCGCGCCCAGGTCGAAGGCAAACGCCAGCGCGCGGGGTACCAGGCCGGCAGGGCGCAGGGGCAGGTCGATACCCTCCGGGGTTTCGATCTGGTAGCGGGTGTCCAATGGGGCTGAGGGCATCGCGATCCTTGGCAGTGCAGAGTGGCTGGAGACACGGATGCTAGCAGTGTCGACGATGGAAGCAACTACTCAAGAGTTTGCTGGATGTTTGTACAGTGTATTTGGTGCTGGTCCTGGACGTCGTTCAGCGCCTAGACTTTGTCGTTCTTCAGTACAGGAACAGCCCGTGACCTCCATTTTCTGGTACGACTATGAAACGACCGGCATCAACCCGCGCAGTGATCGTCCGCTCCAGGTAGCCGGCATTCGCACGGACCTCGAACTCAACGAGATCGGCGCGCCGGTCAATCTATATTGCCAGCCAGGCGACGATATCCTGCCTCATCCGGTTGCGTGCGCAATTACCGGTATCACCCCCGCCACACTTGCGGAAAGAGGTCTCGCCGAAGCCGATTTCATGACCAGGGTCCATGCCGAACTGGCGGCCCCGGGCACCTGCGGCGCCGGTTACAACACCTTGCGGTTTGACGACGAAATGACGCGCTACAGCCTGTATCGCAATTTTTTCGACCCTTACGCGCGCGAATGGCAGGGCGGTAACAGCCGCTGGGATCTGATCGATGTGGTCCGCACCGCCTACGCGCTGCGCCCCGAGGGTATTGAGTGGCCGCAGCAGGACGGGCGCGTCACGTTGAAGCTGGAGCGCCTGACCCAAGCCAACGGCATTGACCATGGTCAGGCTCACGATGCGTTGTCCGACGTCCGCGCCACGATTGCCTTGGCTCGATTGGTTCGTGAAAAACAGCCCAAGTTGTATGAATGGCTGTTTCAACTGCGCAGCAAGCAGCGGGTGATGGACCAGGTGCGCTTGCTGCAACCAATGGTGCATATCTCCGGGCGTTTCTCCGCCGAGCGTCATTACCTGGGCGTCGTGCTGCCACTGGCATGGCACCCACGCAATCGTAATGCGTTGATCGTCTGCGACCTGGGGCTTGATCCCCAGGGGTTGCTCGACCTTGATGCCGCTGCCTTGCGCCCGCGTCTCTATACGCGTCGTGACGATCTTGCCGAGGGCGAGTTGCCGGTACCGCTCAAGTTGGTGCATATCAACCGTTGCCCGGTGGTTGCTCCCTTGAATGTGCTGCGGGCAGAGGACCGTGAGCGTCTGCACTTGGACATGAGCGTTTATCAGAAACGGGCGCTGCGGCTAACTGACGCACAGGAACTTTGGCGCGATAAGTTGGCATTCATTTACGCCGAGGAAGATTTCGCGCCGAGTTCAGACCCTGAGCAACAGCTTTACGATGGTTTTATCGGCGATCGTGATCGACGTTTATGTGAACAAGTCCGGGTGGCGGAGCCTGCGCAATTAGCAAGCCAGCAGTGGCCTTTTGATGATCACCGCTTGCCCGAATTATTGTTTCGCTACCGAGCGCGTAACTTCCCCAATACCTTGAACAGTGAAGAACAACAACGCTGGAAACTTTTCTGTCAGCAACGTTTGTCAAACCCTGAGTGGGGCGCACCCAATACCCTTGCGGCATTTAAACTGGCTCGACAGGAGTTGGCCGTTACTGCTACGCCGTTTCAGGCGCAGGTGCTTGAGCAATGGCAGGTATACGCGGACTCATTGGCCGCCAGAATGAATCTGTAAGCGTGTTTGCACACACTTCGCGGGCAATAAAAAACGCCAGCAAGCTGGCGTTTTTTAATGTGATGCGTAGCAGGCGCAAGCCTGGCGAGGTTTAACCCAGCAGGGTAGCCCAGCCTTCAACCACGTCGCCGCCCCACTTGGCTTTCCACTCTTTGAGGGTTTTGTGGTTGCCACCTTTGGTTTCAATCACTTCGCCGTTGTGCGGGTTTTTGTATTGCTTGACCTTGCGAGCACGCTTCGTGCCAGTCGTTTTTACAGCGCCGCGCGGTGCCTTAACTTTCGACTCTGGATCCAGCAGCGCGATGATGTCACGCAGGGATTTGGAGTATTCACCCATCAGGGTGCGCAATTTGCCTTCGAATTCCAGCTCGGTTTGCAGTTTGTCGTCTTGGGACAGATTCTTCAAACGGGCTTGCAGCTCTTTGATAGCTTCTTCGGTGGCACGGTATTCGTTGATCAGAGACATGTGGACTACCTTAATGTAGAGCGCTGTTGACAGGGATAGTGGCCCAATAATAGTCACGCGGTTTGCGCAAGTAAACATTTAAGGTCGTATTTATGTGAATTACTTTGAATGTTTCTAGCCTTGCTGTCCATTCGAGTTAATTACCAGGGCACGAACCTTAAGATAATTTCCTTGAAAACCGCGAAACACCCACAGGATGACGCGGTAAATTCATAGGCGGGTGGTAAAACCCTAGGCCATTAAGGGGCAAAGGCCAGGCCGGTGATCAGAATAAACGTTAACGAATACTGCAGTTTTGCTGCGCAATCGCTAGAATGGCGGCCTTTGCGAAGTTCTGGAGTTTCCCCCTAATGCGCACTTTTCGGCTGGTGATTGCTTGCCCGGACCGGGTCGGCATCGTTGCCAAAGTCAGTAACTTTCTGGCCTCCCACAACGGTTGGATCACCGAGGCGAGTCATCACTCGGACAATCTCAGCGGTTGGTTCTTCATGCGTCACGAGATCCGTGCCGATTCGCTGCCCTTCGGCCTCGAGGCCTTCCGCGAGGCCTTCGCACCGATCGCCGAAGAGTTTTCGATGACCTGGCACATTACCGACACCGAGCAGAAAAAACGCGTGGTGTTGATGGCCAGCCGCGAATCCCATTGCCTGGCGGATCTGCTGCATCGCTGGCACAGCGACGAGCTCGACTGCGAAATCGCCTGTGTGATCTCCAACCATGATGACCTGCGCAGCATGGTCGAGTGGCACGGCATCCCGTATTACCACGTACCGGTCAACCCGCAGGACAAGCAGCCGGCGTTCGCCGAGGTGTCGCGCCTGGTCAAGCAGCATGAAGCCGACGTGGTCGTGCTGGCGCGCTACATGCAGATCCTGCCGCCGGAACTGTGCCGCGAATACGCCGGCAAGGTGATCAACATTCACCACAGCTTCCTGCCGTCGTTTGTGGGCGCCAAGCCTTACCATCAGGCTTCCCTGCGCGGTGTGAAGTTGATCGGCGCGACCTGCCACTACGTCACCGAAGAGCTGGACGCCGGCCCGATCATCGAGCAGGACGTGGTGCGTGTCAGCCACAGCGACAGCATCGAGGACATGGTGCGTTTCGGTCGTGACGTCGAGAAAATGGTCCTGGCCCGTGGCCTGCGTTACCATCTGGAAGACCGCGTGCTGGTACACGGCAACAAGACGGTCGTGTTCTGATCGACCTGTGGTGATTGAAGAATGAAGGGCCTGGGCGTTAAATCGTTGCAGGCCCTTTTTTATGACTGCACTTTCAGGACACACCCATGACCGACCCGCTCGATAAAGCCACGTCCAGGGCGCCTGCTACCGTGGGCGAAGGCTGTCTGAGTCGCTATGACCCGGATGCGTTGGGTGCCGAGGATGGCACTGACTTTCCGGGGGCTGCCCGGTTGTGGGAGCAGTTGCACAGGCCTGAGGTGCCGCCTGAGCCTTGCGAGCCTTCTGGAAAAGACGCTTGAGCAGCGGTTTGCCGACCATCAGCAGGAATACCGGCCCCCCGCACAGCAGGTAGAAGTAATAGGTCACTGCGCGCCAGATCAGAATGGCCGCTGCTGCGGTTGATTTGCCCACCATAGGTGCCAGCAGTGCTGCCGAGGTCAACTCCGCAGCCCCGGCCCCGCCCGGCAACAGGCTGAATTGCCCGGCCGTCAACGACAGCATCTGAATCAAGAAGCTCCACGCCCATTGCAGATCCGCGCCCAGCCCGCGCAACGCCAGGTACAGCACGCTGTAGCGTAATAACCAGTGCAGGCTCGTGAGAACGAACACGCCGATCAATGTCAGCCACGGCAATTTCAGCGTGTCGCTGAATGCCGCAAGAAAATGCAGGAGCCTGCGTGCCCATCGTCGGCGCAGACGGGTGCGTACCCGCAGCCCTCTAAGCAGCGCGCCGTTCAGGCGGATGACCTGGCGGTGAAAGCGCACCAGCAACACGCAACACACTAGCCCTCCCACCATCGACACCGCACTGAACTCCAGAAGCCACTCCAACCGCGGGTTCAGAGAGTGAAACAGGGCGTACAGCGCAATGCCCATCAATGCGCAGAGAAAAAACAGCAGGTCGCTCAACTGGTCCATTGCAAACACTGCGCTGCCCTGGGCCGGCCGTATGCCGTGGCGCGCCAGCAAGGCCATCAACGTCAGCGGGCCGCCACTGCCGCCCGGCGTGGCGCACTGGGCAAATTCGGTGGACATCACCACGCCCAGGCATTTGCGCCGGGTCAGTTGCCCGCTGTGCTCGCCCAGCAACAGGCGCAAGCGCAGGCTGTTGATGACCCAGCACAGCACGATCATGGCGAACATCACCAATAACAATTGCCGCGGGAACTGCGCCAGGCGCGTCAGGGCTTCACCGCCGCCCAGCCACACCGGAACGACCAGCGCCACCAGCAATGCCAACAGCATCCAAAGCAACCGGCTCATGTTTGCGATGCCAGCCAGGCCACCTTGGTTTGCGGCGTACGGCCGGCGTCCAGCAAGCGGTGCAGCGTTTCAAGCCAATAGCGGCGGGAAAAGTCGTGGCGCATGTCCACCGGGTGCAGCCCCAGCCGAATGACGGGGGCGCTGTGCCAGCGTTGTGCGCGGCGGTCACTGATGACTTTGGACAGGCCGCGACGCCAGGCAGCGCGCGCGCTCCACACCAGGCCCGGAGCATCGACCTGGGTGAAGTCGGGAAGCCGATACAGGTGCTGCGGGTCGCTGGTGTAGCTGAGCGGCAACTGACGCAAGGCGTCGCGCGTGCCTTGGCTCATCAACCAGGCAGGGGCGACGAAACCGTGAAGGGGCCAGCCGTTGCGCTGGAAGACGTCGATGCCGGCGCGCAGGCGGGCCAGCGCCTGGGTTTCTGACAATTGGTAGAACTCGCCTTCGTGGGTATAGACACGGCGCATGAACCAGTCTTTTGGCGTGCGCGGCGCCGGTTGGTCGTCGCTGTGGAAGTAGCCGTGCAAGGCCAATTCATCGCCCCTGGCGACACGGCTGTCCAGCAGTTGCCGGAAATCCCCGTCGACGGGCAGCGCATCGTGATGATGAAAATCCGGTACCACCAGCCAGGTGATCGGAACATCGCCCAGCTTGTCCACGGCTTCGACAAAGGGCCGATAGTCGGCCCAGTTGTGCGGCGCCACGTCGTGCAATACCAGCAACACCGAGCGTTCAACCATGGGCAAGCATCGGCTTGTGGGTGCCTACGACCGCGTGATAATGGCCAAGCAGGCTGTCGACCACGGTGTCCCACGCGTAATGACGCTCTACGTGCTGCCGCGCTTGCGCCCCCAGGCGGCGGCTGTCGGCGCTGAACAACTCACGCACTGCATCGGCCATCGCCTTGGGGTCGTTGGGCGCGCACAGCAGGCCGCAGCGCTCATCGACAATCTCAGTGAAGGCACCGGCGGCCACCGCGACCACCGGTATGCCGCAGGCCATGGCCTCCAGGATGACCAAGCCGAAGGTTTCCTGGTCGCCGCCATGCAGCAGCGCATCGGCACTGGCCATCAACCGCGCGACATGCTCGGCGGGGCGGAACTCGTCAATGACGGTCACGTTGTCTGGTACGCTGGCGGGCATGCCGGAGCCCACCAGGAGCAAGTGGTAGCCATCCCCCAGGCGTTTCATGCAGTTGAGCAGCACCGGCAGGTTTTTCTCTTTTGAGCCGCGTCCCGCGAAGATCAACAGGCGTGTCTCTTCATCTATACCCAGTTCCGCGCGCAGACCGGGGTCTCGCGCGTGCGGCGTGAAGGTTTGCAGATCGACCCCCAACGGCTGGGCGAAGACGTTTTTCACCCCAAGCCCGGTGAGCTTGTCGGCCATGACCTGGCTGGGCGCCAGTACCCGGTCAAAATGCTTGTAAAGTTTGCTGACATAGGCTTCAGCGTTGGGGGTAAACCAAGGCCCCATGCGATTGCTCACCAGCAGCGGCAGGTCGGAGTGATAAAAGCCGATGACCGGCACGTCCCGTTGGCGCCTGGCATCCAGCGCCGCCCAGGCTGTTAGGTAAGGATCGCCCACCTCGATAAGATCGGGCTGCAATTCGTGCAGGACATTTCGCCATGGAGCCAGGCGCAGCGGGAATCGATAGCCTTTGCCGAACGGCAGCGGGGGGGCCGGTACGGTGTACACCCCGTCCTGCTCGCCCAAGTGGGCGCCGGGTATCAGCAGGCTGTGGCGGATACCGGGCTTGAGCGCCAACCGGCGGTGCTTGGCGTCCAGATAGGTCCTTACACCACCGCTGGCGGGGGCGTAGAACATGGTTATGTCAGCGATATGCACGATGAACATCCCTCCAATCCATTGCTCTCCTTACGTGGACCTTAGGCAAGGATAGATGTTCGGTTGGGTTAGTGGCGTACGGCGGTGTTGAAACGCGGCATATTCAATGTGAGTGTCGAACTCGGTCAAAACTGTGGGAGCGGGCTTGCTCGCGAATGCGGTGGATCAGTAATAGATGTATTCGCTGACACACCGCATTCGCGAGCAAGCCCGCTCCCACAATTAAATTACGAATAGACCAGTTGAATGCTTTTCGCCTGCAAGACCGCCACGGGAGCAAGCTCCCTTCCAGGCATCAGATCCGGAAACTGCCGACCAGTTGCTTGAGGCGCGCGGCCTGTTGCTCCAAGTCGGCGCAGGCGCGCAGGGTCGATTGCAGGTTTTCCACGCCTTCCTGGTTGAGGGTGTTGATCTCGGTGATGTCCATGTTGATCGACTCTACCACCGAGGTCTGTTCCTCGGTGGCGGTGGCGACCGACTGGTTCATGCCGTCGATCTCGCCGATGCGCTGGGTCACGCTGTTCAGGCGTTCGCCGGCCAGGTTGGCGATTTCCACGCTGTCGTGGCTGTGGCGCTGGCTTTCGCTCATGGTGCTCACCGAGTCCCGGGCGCCGACTTGCAGCTCCTCAATCATCTTCTGCACTTGTTGCGCCGATTCCTGGGTGCGATGCGCCAGGTTGCGTACCTCATCCGCGACCACCGCAAACCCACGTCCGGCTTCCCCGGCGCGAGCCGCTTCAATCGCCGCGTTGAGCGCCAGCAGGTTGGTTTGTTGCGAGATGCTGGTGATGACCTCGAGGATCTGGCCGATGTTCACGGTTTTGCTGTTAAGTGCTTCGATATTGCTGCTTGAGGCGCTGATCATCGCAGACAGCTCGGTCATCGCCTTGATATTGCGTTCGACCACCTGTTGACCGTCTTCGGCCAGGTGGCGCGCATCGCTGGCCTGGCTGGATGCCTGAGCCGCATTGCGTGCGATTTCCTGGGCGGCCGCGCCCAGTTCGTTGATCGCTGCCGCGACGCTGTTGGTGCGGTTGGCCTGCTCGTCGGAGTTGACCATCGATGAATTGGAGGCACTGACCACGCGCAAGGCCACTTCGTTGACCTGCTCGGTGGCGGATGAAACTTCGCGGATAGACGTGTGGATGCGCTCCACAAAGCGGTTGAACGCGTCACCCAGTGTGCCGAATTCGTCATGGTTCTGGATGGTCAGGCGCCGCGTGAGGTCGCCCTCGCCGTCGGCGATGTCCTGCATGGCGCGCGTCATCAGGTGCAGCGGTTGCAGGAGTACGCGGATCAGCATGCCGAGCAGCGCGATGATGATCGCTACGGCAATCACGGTGGCAATCACCGCCGAGGTGCGAAATTCGCTGAGCATGGCGAAGGCATCGGCCTTATCCACGGAAACGCCCAGGTACCAGTTCACCGAGGGCAGGCCTTTGATCGGTGTGAAGGTGACGATATTGGTCTTGCCGTTGGCCTCGACTTCACTGAAGTCGGCGCTGATTTTCGGTGTATTTCCCGGATAAACGTCGGCGAGTGTCTTCATCACCAGGTTCTTGTCCGGGTGCACCAGCACCTTGCCGTCGGCGCTGACCAGAAACGCATAGCCCATGCCGCCGAAATTCAAGGCGCCGATTTTTTCGACCAACGTCTGCAGGCTGAGGTCGCCGCCCACCACGCCAACAGCCTGGCCGCCCCTGGTGCTGGGGGTGGCGATGGAAATGATCAATTGCCCGGTGGCTGCGTCGACGTAGGGTTCGGTCAGGGTTGAGCCGTTGCTGCTCTGAGCGCCTTTGTACCAGGGCCGTACACGCGGGTCGAAGCCGTCCGGCATCTTGGTGTCGGGGCGGATGGTAAACGCGCCCTGGCTGTCGCCGACGTAGGTCGCCATGAAGGAGGACGTCAGGGTTTTCTGTTCCAGCAGGCTGGCCACCACCCCGGGTTCCGGGTTGATGGCGATGTTCTGCGCGGCGTTTTCCACCAGTACGATGCGACCGTTCAGCCAGGTCTGAATACTGCCGGCGGTGACATCGCCCATTTCGTGCAGGTAGCTGTTGAGGTCGTCGCGAATGGCGTTGCGTTGCAGGTAGTCGTTATAGAGGGTAAACAGCGCGAATGCGGCGATGACGATAAGGGAGGCTGCAAGCAGGATTTTGTGGCTGAAGCGCAGGTTTTTATTCATGGCTCGTAGGGTCCGCTAAGGTCTTGATATCCGAAGCGCGTCCTTATGGGAGGCGCAAAATGGCAACGTTGAAAAAGGTGTGATACTTCTGGTGATGGCTTTGTGGGTCCCGGTAGGAACCGTCTGACCGGTTTTTCGATTTTGTGGGGTTCACATAGGCTTGTATCGACCTGGCGACACTAAAGATTAACCATGGGTGACGAAATGCCTGACTCCACGCAACTGCTTATCGGCGCCGACCTTAGCGGCCAGCCCATCGCCCAGGCCATGCGCCTGGCCAACCGTCACGGGCTGGTCGCCGGCGCCACCGGCACGGGCAAGACCGTCACGTTGCAACGCCTGGCCGAAGCCTTCAGTGATGCGGGCGTGGCCGTGTTTGCCGCCGACATCAAGGGCGACCTGTGCGGCCTGGGCGCGGCGGCGACTCCCCAGGGCAAGGTGGCCGAGCGGATCGCCGGCATGCCTTTCCTCAACTACACGGCCAAGGCTTATCCGGTCACGCTGTGGGACATTCACGGGCAGTCCGGTCATCCGTTGCGCACCACCATCAGCGAAATGGGGCCATTGCTGCTTGGCAGCCTGTTGGAACTCACCGATAGCCAGCAGTCGGCGCTTTATGCCGCCTTCAAGGTGGCGGATCGCGAAGGCCTGTTGCTGCTGGACCTCAAGGACCTCAAGGCATTGCTTAACCATCTGCGCTATCACCCGCAGCTGCTGGGCGAAGACGCGGCGTTGATGACTACAGGTTCCAGCCAGGCACTGTTGCGACGCCTGGCGGTGCTGGAGCAGCAGGGCGCCGAGGCGTTGTTTGGCGAGCCGGCCCTGCAGTTGGAAGATATCCTGCAGCCCAACGCCGACGGGCGCGGGCGCATCCACCTGCTGGACGCCAGCCGCCTGGTGCACGAGGCGCCGAAGGTATACGCGACGTTCCTGCTGTGGCTGTTGGCGGAACTGTTCGAGCAACTGCCCGAGCGCGGTGACGCCGACAAACCCCTGCTCGCGCTGTTTTTCGATGAGGCGCATCTGCTGTTTGCCGATACACCCAAGGCGTTGCAGGAGCGTCTGGAACAGGTGGTGCGGCTGATTCGTTCCAAAGGCGTTGGCGTGTATTTTGTCACCCAATCGCCAGGCGACCTGCCGGACAGCGTGCTGGCCCAGCTCGGCCTGCGCATCCAGCATGGCCTGCGGGCGTTCACCACCAAAGAACAGAAATCCCTGCGTGCCGTAGCGGACGGTTTTCGGCCAAATCCGGCGTTTGATGCCTTGTCGGTATTGACCGAGCTGGGCACCGGTGAGGCGTTGGTCGGTACCTTGCAGGAAAAAGGCACACCGGAAGTAGTCCAGCGCATTCTGGTCGCACCGCCACAATCGCGGATCGGGCCGCTCAGCGCCGCAGAACGCGCTGCCCTGATGGCCGGCTCACCCTTGAAGGGCCGATACGACAAACCGATCGATCGTGAATCTGCTTATGAAGTGCTGATGGCACGCAAGGAACTGGGGCCGACCGAGGAAGGCAAGCCATCCGCCGACGAGCCGAGCTTCACCGATAGAGCCGGGGCGTTTCTCGGCACAACGGCAGGCAAGGCGCTCAAATCGGCAATGCAGCAAGCCGCCAATCAGATGGGGCGGCAATTGGTGCGAGGTTTGTTGGGGTCGCTTTTGGGCGGCAGCAAGCGTAAGTAGCCGATCAGGATTTGGGCCTGGCGTGGGCCGCCAGCCGTTCAAGCGCCGCGCGCAAGCCTGGATTGCTGATGCCCTCGGCCGTAGCCTGAATGGTTTCGGCCGCATTCATCGACAGATCATGAGTATGCTCCACCACCCCAGGCAGGGTGGTGGGCGGTTGCACCTTGAACTGGATGCGCGTCAAACCGAGGAATTCATCGAAGGCCATCAGTTGACGTTGCAGGCGTTTTTGCTGATAGCGCAAACGCGTGGCCCAATGGCCGTCCGTGACAATCAGCAGCAGGTTGCCTTCACGCCAGGACGCCACGCGGCAGTGTTCGCGCGCGGCAGGCTGCAGTTGGCTTTCGAGCAGGCGTTGCAGATGGCCCAAGCGTTGCGCATGGCCAAAGATGGCTTTGAGCGGCTTGGCATCGCGAAGCAACACGCTGGGCGCGCGGGCTGTCAGGGGGCGAAATGCCATGATTGGACACCTTCAGTAACAGAGCGGCCATCTTAGCAGAAAGCGCCTGGATGCCCCCGGTCACTACTTTCGTGGGGTTTTCGTCGTGAAATCAATCGCTAACTTCTCGCCTGCGTGGGTTGAAGTTCCGGCAAAAGCCCTTATTTTAAACAAGCCCTCTCACAGCGCCATGCCAGCATCGGGGAACAACGCCACTTTCCTCACCCACGATTCCGGGTAGAATGCGCGTTCGCATGCGGCCGTGAGGGCTGCTCGGGCCACTCACGGTGCGCCCTCCATCCCTATGTGTGGAAGAACCTGCCGATATGTTTGCGCCTTTGTTAAAGAAACTTTTTGGAAGCAAGAATGAGCGCGAAGTCAAACGCATGCTCAAGACGGTGCAGCTGGTCAATGCCTTCGAAGAGCAGATGGTTGCCCTTTCGGACGAGCAATTGCGCGCCAAGACCGAAGAGTTCAAGGCCCGCATAGCCAAAGGTGAAACCCTCGACAAGCTGCTTCCCGAAGCCTTCGCGGTCGCCCGTGAAGCCGGCAAGCGCGTCATGGGCATGCGCCACTTCGACGTCCAGTTGATCGGCGGCATGACCTTGCATGAAGGCATGATTGCCGAAATGCGCACCGGTGAAGGCAAGACCCTGGTGGCCACCCTGGGTGTCTACCTCAACGCACTGTCCGGCAAGGGCGTGCACGTTGTGACGGTGAACGACTACCTGGCTCGCCGGGACGCCAACTGGATGCGCCCGTTGTATGAATTCCTCGGCCTTACCGTGGGTGTGGTCACGCCGTTCCAGCCGCCTGAGGAAAAACGCGCCGCCTACGCCGCCGACATCACCTACGGCACCAACAACGAATTCGGTTTCGACTACCTGCGCGACAACATGGCGTTCAGCATGGAAGAGAAATTCCAGCGCGAACTCAACTTTGCCGTGATCGACGAAGTCGACTCCATCCTCATCGACGAAGCCCGTACCCCGCTGATCATTTCCGGCCAGGCCGAAGACAGTTCGCGCCTGTACACCGAGATCAACAAGTTGATCCCGCGTCTGGAGCAGCACATCGAAGAAGTGGAAGGCGTGGTGACCAAAGAAGGTCACTTCACCATCGACGAGAAGACTCGCCAGGTCGAGCTCAACGAAGCCGGTCACCAGTTCGTCGAAGACATGCTGACCCAGATCGGCCTGTTGGCCGAGGGCGAAAGCCTGTACTCGGCGCACAATCTGGGCCTGCTGACCCACGTGTATGCCGGCCTGCGCGCTCACAAATTGTTCCACCGCAACGTCGAATACATCGTGCAGGACGGCCAGGTCGTGCTGGTTGACGAACACACCGGCCGTACCATGCCGGGGCGTCGCTTGTCCGAAGGCCTGCACCAGGCCATCGAAGCCAAGGAGATGCTCAACATCCAGGCCGAAAGCCAGACGTTGGCGTCCACCACCTTCCAGAACTACTTCCGTCTGTACAACAAGCTGTCCGGCATGACCGGTACGGCCGACACCGAAGCGTTCGAATTCCACCAGATCTACGGCCTGTCGGTGGTGGTCATCCCGCCGAACAAACCGCTGGCGCGTAAAGACTACAACGACCTGGTGTTCCTGACCGCCGAAGAGAAGTATGCGGCGATCATCAACGACATCAAGGACGGCATGTCCAAGGGCCGTCCGATCCTGGTGGGTACCGCCACCATCGAGACGTCCGAGCATGTGTCCAACCTGCTCAACAAGGAAGGCATCGAGCACAAGGTGCTCAACGCCAAGTTCCACGAAAAAGAAGCCGAGATCATTGCCCAGGCCGGGCGCCCAGGCGCGCTGACCATCGCCACCAACATGGCCGGTCGTGGTACCGACATCCTGTTGGGCGGCAACTGGGAAGTGGAAGTGGCTTCGCTGGACAACCCGACGCCCGAGCAGATCGCCCAGATCAAGGCCGACTGGCAGAAGCGCCATCAGGCCGTGCTGGAGTCCGGCGGTTTGCAGGTGATCGCCTCCGAGCGTCACGAATCGCGCCGTATCGACAACCAGTTGCGTGGTCGTGCCGGCCGTCAGGGTGACGCCGGTTCGAGCCGTTTCTACCTGTCCCTGGAAGACAGCCTGATGCGCATCTTCGCCTCGGACCGCGTGAAGAACTTCATGAAGGCCCTGGGCATGCAGTCCGGCGAAGCGATCGAGCACCGCATGGTGACCAACGCCATCGAGAAGGCACAGCGCAAGGTCGAAGGCCGCAACTTCGACATTCGCAAGCAACTGCTCGAGTTCGATGACGTCAACAACGAACAGCGTAAAGTGATCTATCACATGCGTAACACGTTGCTGGCCGCCGACAACATTGGCGAGACCATTGCCGACTTCCGCCAGGACGTACTCAACGCCACCGTCAGCGCGCATATCCCGCCACAGTCCTTGCCGGAACAGTGGGATGTTGCCGGTCTGGAAGCGGCGTTGAAGAGCGATTTCGGTGTCGACCTGCCGGTTCAGCAGTGGCTCGACGAAGACGATCACCTGTACGAAGAAACGCTGCGCGAGAAGCTGATGACCGAGCTGCTGGCCGCGTACAACGAGAAGGAAGAGCAGGCGAGTGCCGAAGCCCTGCGCACCTTCGAGAAGCAAATCGTACTGCGCGTGCTGGACGACCTGTGGAAAGACCACCTGTCGACCATGGACCACTTGCGTCACGGCATCCACCTGCGTGGCTACGCCCAGAAGAACCCGAAGCAGGAGTACAAGCGCGAGTCGTTCACGCTGTTCTCCGAGTTGCTGGATTCGATCAAGCGCGATTCGATCCGCGTGCTGTCCCACGTTCAGGTGCGTCGCGAAGACCCGATCGAGGAGGAAGCTCGCCTGCGTCAGGAAGCCGAGGCACTGGCTGCGCGCATGCAGTTCCAGCATGACGAAGCGCCGGGCCTGGATGCGCCTGAGGTGTTGGGTGAAGAGGTCGATGTGGCCCTGGCTCAAACCCCGGTGCGCAACGATCAGAAACTGGGCCGCAACGAGCTGTGCTGGTGCGGTTCGGGCAAGAAGTTCAAACACTGCCACGGCCAGATCGAATAGGATCTGCACCTGACGCTGCAACACCCTGCGCCGCGACCGGCCTCTGCCGTCGCGGCGTTTTGCCATTAATTTCCCGTCGATCACGACGGCACAGACATCACCCATTTTTAAGGAGCGCATTCATGGCTGTTGGTCTTGGTCCTTTGCCCACGTTGCACCCGGTTGCCGGTTTTGAACTCGGTATCGCCTCGGCCGGCATCAAGCGCCCGGGGCGCAAGGACGTAGTGGTAATGCGCTGTGCCGAAGGCTCGACTGTCGCGGGCGTGTTCACCCTCAATGCGTTCTGCGCCGCGCCGGTGATCCTGGCCAAGCAACGCGTGGCCGGCGCTATCCGTTACCTGCTGACCAACACCGGCAATGCCAACGCCGGCACCGGCGAGCCAGGCCTGGTGGCCGCCGCGCGCACCTGCGCCAAGCTGGCCCAGTTGACCGGGGTCGATGCCAGCCAAGTGCTGCCGTATTCCACCGGTGTGATCGGTGAACCGCTGCCCGTGGAAAAAATCGAAGGCGCGCTGCAAGCCGCGCTGGATGACCTGTCTGTGGATAACTGGGCGGCAGCCGCCACCGGCATCATGACCACCGACACCCTGCCCAAAGGCGCGAGCCGTCAGTTCGTGCACGACGGTGTGACGGTGACCGTGACCGGCATCAGCAAGGGCGCGGGCATGATCCGTCCGAACATGGCGACCATGCTCGGCTACATCGCCACCGACGCCAAAGTCTCCCGCGATGTGTTGCACAGCCTGATCCTGGACGGTGCCAACAAGTCGTTCAACCGCATCACCATTGATGGTGACACCTCCACCAACGACTGCTGCATGCTGATCGCCACCGGCCAGGCCAACCTGCCGGAAATTACCGAAGCGAGCGGGCCGCTGTTTGCTGCACTGAAGCAGGCGGTGTTTGAAGTGTGCATGGACGTGGCCCAAGCCATCGTGCGCGACGGCGAAGGGGCGACCAAGTTTGTCACGGTAGAAGTCAACGGCGGCGCGAACCATCAGGAATGCTTGGATGTCGGCTACACCGTAGCCCACTCGCCGCTGATCAAGACCGCGCTGTTCGCCTCCGACCCGAACTGGGGTCGTATCCTGGCCGCCGTTGGCCGTGCCGGCGTGCCGGACCTGGACGTGAGCAAGATCGACGTGTTCCTTGGCGACGTGTGCATCGCCAGCCGTGGCGCCCGTGCCGAGTCCTACACCGAAGCCCAAGGCTCGGCGGTGATGCAGCAGGAAGAAATCACTATCCGCATCGAACTGGGTCGCGGCGAGTGCAGCGAAACCATCTGGACCACCGACCTGTCCCACGAGTACGTGAAGATTAACGCGGAATACCGTACCTGATAGCCAAGAGGAAAAACGCGGTGAAACGAGTGCATGTAGCAGCAGCGGTGATCCGCGGTGTCGACGGCAGGATCCTGTTGGCGCGCCGCGCCGATACCCAGCACCAGGGCGGCCTCTGGGAGTTTCCCGGCGGCAAGGTGGAGGCCGGTGAGTCGGTCGTCGGCGCGCTGTCCCGCGAATTGCAGGAGGAATTGGGTATCCAGGTCACCACGGCGCGGCCGCTGATCAAGGTGCAGCATGACTACCCCGACAAGCAGGTGTTGCTGGATGTCTGGGAGGTCTCGGCCTTTACCGGCGAGCCCCAGGGCGTCGAAGGGCAACCGCTGGCATGGGTTGCCCCACGGGACCTGCTCAGCTACGCGTTTCCGGCGGCCAATGCGCCGATCGTTACCGCTGCGCGCTTGCCTGCCGACTACCTGATCACCCCTGGCGAACTGGAAACCCCTGCACTGTTGCGCGGCATCCAGAAAGCCATTGCTGGCGGCATCAAGCTGGTCCAACTGCGCGCGCCTAATGGGTATGACCCCAAATACCGTGACCTCGCGGTGGATGCCGTGGGCTTATGCGCAGGCAAGGCTCAATTGATGCTGAAGGGGCCGTTCGAATGGTTGGGCGATTTTCCCGCAGCCGGCTGGCACATGACCGCGGCGCAATTGCGTAAACACGCGAGCCAGGGGCGACCGTTGCCGAAGGAGCGCTGGCTGGCCGCGTCGTGCCACAACGCTGAGGAGTTGGCGCTGGCTGAGTTGATGGATGTGGATTTTGTCACGCTGTCGCCGGTGCAACCGACTCAGACTCACCCCGACGCGCAGCCGTTGGGCTGGGAGCAGGCGGCGCAGTTGATCAGCGGGTTCAGCAAGCCGGTGTTTCTGCTGGGCGGGGTTGGGCCGGCTGAGCGGGAGAGGGCCTGGGAAGCCGGGGCTCAGGGTGTAGCGGGGATTCGGGCGTTCTGGCCGCAGGTTTGATGGTGTTCTGAGGGCCTCATCGCAGGCAAGCCAGCTCCCACAATTTTGATCTGTGAACACATTCAAAATGTGGGAGCTGGCTTGCCTGCGATAGGCATAGATATCTACACATTTTTGTAGTGAGCGGGCTTGTCCCGCGCTGGGTGGCGAAGCCGCCCCAATAAGGACACCGCAGTGTTCCAGATGAAACCAAATCGTCTGGTTTGGGGCTGCTTCGCAGCCCAGCGCGGGACAAGCCCGCTCACTACAGGGGCGATTTGTCAGTCTCTGAAAATTGTGTAGATACCTGTGCTGCGATAGGGTCAGACCAAACACCACCCTAATCAGTGGGGCTTCGCCGCCGCCTGCCACAACACCTCGGCAACCCCTTGGCGCCTGGCAATCACCCTGGCCGCCACAAACAGCAAATCCGACAACCGATTGATATACGCCAACCCTACGCCTTCCAGCGGTTCCAACGCATTCAAGTGCTGACAGCGCCGCTCCGCACTGCGCGCCAGGCTGCGACACACATGGGCTTGGGCGATCAACGCCGAACCTCCCGGCAGGATGAAATTCTCCAGCGGCCCGACCTCCTCGTTCCAGCGGTCGATCGCCGCTTCCAGCCGGTCCACTTCGGCCGCATTCAACGCCTTGTACTCTGGCATCGCCAGCTCGCCGCCCAGGTCAAACAAACGGTGCTGGCAAGGTGTGAGTACCTCGATCACATCCTGCAACCCCGGATGCTGTCCGCCCAGTGCCTCGAGATACGCCAGCAGCAATCCGAGCTGACTGTTCAGCGTGTCCACTTCGCCAATCGCCTCCACGCGTGGATGGTCCTTGGGCACGCGGCGGCCGTCGCCCAGGCCGGTCTCGCCTGTGTCGCCGGTGCGGGTGTAGATTTTCGACAGGCGAAAGCCCATGGTCATTGCTCCAGTTGGTTCGATTCGTAAGGCGGCAGTTGGCTGCCGGCCAAGGGCAGGCGCAGGGTGAAGCACGTGCCCTGGCCGAGGGTGGAGTGCACTTCCATCTGGCCCTTGTGGTTATTGGTGATGATGAAATACGACACCGACAACCCAAGCCCGGTGCCCTGGCCGATTTCTTTGGTGGTGAAGAACGGCTCGAAGGTCCGCTTGCGCACGTTCTCGCTCATGCCGATGCCGTTGTCTTCCACTTGAATCTCTGCCCACGGCGGGTTGAGGCGGGTGCGCAGGATAATGCGCCCCGGCTCGCTGCCGTCTTCACGCAGGTGAATGGCCTGGGCGGCGTTTTTCAGCAGGTTGAGCAGCACCTGTTCCAGCTCGTTGGCGGTGCCGGGTACCGGGCCCAGTTGTGGGTCGAACTGGCGGATGATCGCCTGGCCCTTGAAGTCGAAGCCAATGGCCAGGTCGAAGTCGTTACCGGCGATCTCCACCGCCTGGTCGATCAGTGCCGGTAAATCACACGGCGCCATTTGCCGGTTGCTGCGGCGACTGAAGCTGAGCATATGGGTGACGATCTTCGCCGCCCGCGCCCCGGCCTGCTGGATGCCGTCGAGCAGTTGCGGGACTTCCCGGCCTTCGAGGTAGCGGTTGACCGTGGCCAGTTCGATGCCCGCCTGTTCGGCGTACTCCAGGTTCCTGGGCAAGTCAGGCGACAGGCGGCGGCGGATGTTCTGCACGTTGTGCAGGATCGCCCCCAACGGGTTGTTAATCTCATGAGCCATGCCGGCGGCCAGGCCACCCACGGAGAGCATTTTCTCCGACTGCACCATCATTTCTTCCAGGGACAAACGCTGGGTGATGTCGTCGATGCGGATCACCACACCACGCCCCGCGCCACCCATCAGTGGGTAGAACGTCAGGGCGTAATGTTTGGGTTCGTCGTCCTTGAACCAGGTGACCCGCTCGATTCGCTCAACGGTGTGTTGCTCAACCGCTGCCCGGATTTGCGGCAGGTACGGTTTGAGCGGCTGGAATGCCAGATAGATCGGCTGGTTCAAGGCTTCGTCCAGGCGCGTCCCGGAGAGGGCGCTGGCTTCCTGGTTCCACTGGGTGACGTAAAGCTGTTCGTCCAGGGCGATGAGCGCCGAGGGCATTGAGTCGATGATGCTGTTCAGGTAATTCTGGAAACCGGTGAGCTTTTTCTCGATCTTGCTGCGCACCTGCACTTCCAGTTCCAGCTTGCGGTTGGTGTGGCGCGTCTCTTCAGCCAAACCCTGTGCCTGGTCATAGGCGGCCTGGGAGTCGTCCCGCGCACGCTTGAGTTGCTGCTCGCGGGCTTCGATGCGTGACAGCATGGTATTGAAGGCCTCGGCCAGGCTGCCGATTTCATCGTGGTTGCCACGGCCGGCGCGCAGGGCATAGTTCTCTTCGCGGGTGACCTGGCGCGACAGTTCTTCCAGTTCGTGGATCGGTCGGGTGATCAAGCGTTTGATCTGGCGGGCAATGACCAACCACAACAACACGCTGAAAATCAGGATGCCCAGGCTGGCGGTCAGCGTGCCGGTATAAAACGCCATCGGCAATTCACTGCTGGCCACCAGCAGCAAATGCCCGGGCGGCTGGCTTGCGCGGGGCAGGGTAATGATCTGGTTGTTGCGAAACTCGGTGACGCGCCAGGCTTCGATCTGCCGATAGTTGTCCGGCAGGTGCAGACGGTCGCCGGATTGCATCTGCGCCAGGCGGTTGCCTTGGCCGTCGTACAGGGCGGCGGCGCGCAGGGGTGAATAACTGGTCAGCTCATTGAGCAGGGCGTTGGCCTTGTCGGGCGATTCGAGGGCCTCGGCGGCCAGGCCGGGGTTGGACACCAGGCGACCGATGGCCTGCAGGGCCTGAGGGGCCATGCTTTCCTGGGAGATCCAATAGGCGGCGCTGATAAAGGTCAGGTTGGCCACCAGCAACACGGTGGTCAACAGCACCAGCAAGGCAGCCAGCAGTTTTTGCCCGACCGGTAGGTTTTCAAGACGCTGGCGCAGCGGCATCAGGGTTTTCCCAGGTAATAGACAGCGGGCAGGGTAGCGCGTGGTTCAGTCGCGGGGCAATCCGCGCACAAGCAACTGTTCGACCAGGCGCACTTGCAGTTGTTGCAGGTGCGGCAGGTTCAATCGGTGGCGGGCGGCCGCCTGGCAAGCATAGCCCAACAGGTAGCTGATTTCGGTACGGCGCCCGGCGGCCACGTCCTGGTACATGGAGGAGTAATTGGCGGCCGTGGCCTGGATCACCCGTTGCACTTCGTGTTGCAGATCCAGCGCGGCCGCTGGCTGGCCGCAGCATTCCAGCAGTTCACCGAGTTCAGCGCAGAGGGTGGCGACTTCGCAGTGATGGGTCTGCAGTTCGCCATTGCGGCACTGATACAGCACGGTCAGCGGGTTGATGGCGCAATTGAGCGCCAGTTTGCGCCATAACCGCGTGAAGATCTCGGTGCTCCAATCGTGGGGGATGCCAGCGGCGTGCAGGTCATCCAGCCAAAGCGGCGGGGTAGGGTGGCTTGCATCTCCGAACCAGGTGTAACCGTGACCGGCGAATACCACGCGCCAGTCCCCGTCGCGAAAGGCGCCTTCGGTACTGGAGGCAAAGATGCAGCGAGCCTGGGGTAACTGCGCGGCGACAGCCTGCTGGCTGCCGAGGCCGTTTTGCAACAAAATGAGTTCGGCATTGGCTGCCAGCCGGTGCTGCAGCTGTGCGACGGCGGCTTGGGCGTCGTAGGCTTTGCACGCCACCAGCAGGCGATGAATCGGCTCGGGGCTGTCGGGCGTTTCGGCGAATACCTTGTAGGTGTGCTCGACGCCCTGTTCCACCAGCGTCAGCCCGTTGCCTGCCTGATAGCTGGCCAAGCGTGTTTTATCGCGCAGGATCAACCGCACGGGCACGCCGGCGCGCGCCAGGCGAGTGGCCCAGAGGGTGCCCAGGCTGCCGGCGCCGAGAATATGCCAGGTGGTCGACATCAGTTTGTGCTCCGTAGGGTCGCTCACAGTGAACGGGGCGAAAGAACCGCTATAATGCCCCGGCATTTTAGCTCGGGCGCGCTCCATCTCTACTGAGCCCGCCCCTTATATTGGAGAAATGACATGCCTTCGTTCGACGTGGTATCCGAACTGGACAAACACGAAGTCACCAACGCCGTCGAGAACGCCGTCAAGGAACTGGACCGCCGCTATGACTTGAAAGGCAAGGGCAGCTTCGAATTCAAAGAAAAGGAACTGACCGTCAACCTGACCGCTGAAGCCGATTTCCAGCTGGAAGCGATGATCGAGATCCTCAAGCTGTCGCTGGTCAAACGCAAGATTGACGCGCAGTGCCTTGAAATCAAGGACGCCTACGCTTCCGGCAAGCTGATGAAGCAGGAAGCCGTGCTCAAGGAAGGCATCGACAAGGAGCTGGCGAAGAAAATCGTCGCTCACATCAAGGATGCCAAGCTCAAAGTCCAGGCCGCCATCCAGGGCGAGCAGGTGCGTATCACTGGCAAGAAGCGTGACGACCTGCAAGAAGCCATCGCGGCCCTGCGCGCCAAGACGTTCGACATGCCGCTGCAGTTCAATAACTTCCGCGACTGATGGCACGTTGCGGAACCTGAGGGCGTTTTTGACGTCCGACGCCCCAGGATCCGCGCCTGCACTTGAGCCCTACGGGGCTCATTTGCGTTTTCAGGCAGTCAATAAGCCGTACATCCGCTACACAGGAGAAGCTACATGGATTTGAACGCTGAAATGGATCACTTGATCAAGACCTCACAGTCGTGGATCCCGATGATCATGGAATACGGCAGCCGGGTATTGCTCGCTGTGGTCACCCTGGCCATTGGCTGGTGGCTGATCAACGTGTTCACTCATCGCGTGGGACGCTTGCTGTCCCTGCGTAACGCGGACCTGGCGCTGCAGCATTTCATCACCAGCCTGGCGAACATCGCGCTCAAAGTGATGCTGATCGTCAGTGTGGCCTCGATGATCGGCGTGGCGACCACCTCGTTCGTCGCCGCGATTGGTGCCGCGACCCTGGCCATCGGCCTGGCCTTGCAAGGCAGCCTGGCCAACTTTGCCGGCGGCGTGCTGATCCTGCTGTTCCGCCCGTTCCGCATTGGTGACTGGATCGAAGCCCAGGGCACCTCGGGCACCGTCGACAGCATCCAGATTTTCCATACCGTGCTGCGTACCGGCGACAACAAGACCGTGATCGTGCCTAACGGCATCCTGTCCAACGGCATCATCACCAATACCAACCGCCAGCCGACGCGTAAGGTGGTGTTTGATGTAGGGGTGGATTACGAGGCTGATTTGCAGAAAGCGCGCGAGGTGCTGCTGGAGCTGGCGAAAGATCCGCGCGTGCTGGCCGATCCGGCGCCGGCGGCTGTGGTGTCTACCTTGGGCGATAGCTCTATCACGGTTTCCCTGCGTTGCTGGACCAACACTCCGGATTATTGGGATGTGGTGTTCATGTTCAATGAACTGGCGCGCGATCGTTTAAAAGCGGCGGGAATTGATATTCCATTTCCGCAGCGGGTTATTCGAGTTATGCAGGAAACAGTCGCCAAGTAATCGAAATCTAGTTAGTTAGCTAGCTAGTTATCTGAGCCGAAACAATACAGCTATAAAAAAAGCCGCTCCCTTGTTAAACAAAGGAGCGGCTTTTTGTTTAAGGCGGAGGCCTTAAGTCATCGTTGTAATCAAACCGTCAATTACAAGATGTTCAGCGGGTAGTTCGCGATCAGACGCAGTTCGTCGATCGAAGGCGAACCGTAGTAAACGCCATCGCCGGAGCGATAAGTCGCTTGACGCAGGCGCAGGCTCAGGTTTTTGGCTGGGCCGCTCTGGATCACGTACTTGGCTTCGATATCGCGTTCCCACTCTTTACCGTTGTTAGTAGCGCCGGTGTCGGCGCCGCTACCGGTCACGTAACGAGTCATGAAGCTCAGGCCAGGAACGCCGAAGGTCGCCATGTTGATGTCGTAGCGAGCCTGGTAGGACTTCTCGCCTTCGGCGTTGAAGTCGGAACGGGCAACGGAGTTGGCCAGGAACACCGAGCCGCCGCCGTCTACGCCGTAGCCGTAGTCGCCGTCGCCGGTGACTTTCTGGGCTGCCAGGGTGAAGGTGTGAGCGCCGACGGTGTAAGCGCCCTGCAAGCTGAACGCACGGTTGTCGAGCTTGGTAGTGCCATCTTTCTCGGCACGCTGCAGGCCGGCACCTTCGCTCTTGGTGTCGTAGATGTTGAAGTCCAGAGCAAAGGACTGGTCGTCGCTCAGCGCGTGGGTCCAGTTCAGGTTGCTGTAGTACTTGCGGAAGTAGTCTTCGGTTTTCGCATAGTACAGGCTACCGGTGAACTCTGGCGTGAAGGAGTACACACCGCCGACAAAGTCGGTCTTGGTCAGGCCCAGGCTGTCATGGAACGTCTGGTTCTGCGCGACGCTGGAAGTGAAGTGACCGCCTTCCAGTTTCAGGCCCTTGATCTCGCTGCTGGTGATCGAGATACCTTGTGGCAGTTCCGGCAGCAGACGGCTGTCGTCGGAAGCGAACACAGGAGCGGTGGTGTACTGGTCACCGATTTTCAGGACAGTATTGGAGATACGGAATTTAACCGCGCCGCCGCCTTTGGAGTAGTCGTCCTGCGAACGACCGTCGGAACCGGTAGGGAACAGGCCGGTGCCGGCGCGACCCTTGCCGCTGTCGAGTTTCAGGCCCATCAGGCCGATGACGTCAACACCGACACCAATGGTGCCTTGGGTAAAGCCGGACTCGTACAGGGCGTTGAAGCCAAGACCGGTCTCTTCTGCACGGCTTTTGGAACCAGGGCCCGACGGGTTGTTACGGAAATCGCGGCTGAAATACAAAGCGCGAGTATTGATGCTGAACGTGCTGTCTTCAACAAAGCCCTTGGAATCGTCCTGGGCGGACGCCATTGCGAACTGCGAGGTGCCTGCTGCCGAGACAGCCAGGGCGATCATGCTCCACTTCATCACGCGCATCGTGATTTGCTCCTTTGGTTTTAGGAAGAGTACTGCCGTCCCACCTGTATTTTTGTCTGGGCGGCTCTTTCTTTATTGTGTCGGCGCAAAGTTATATCACGCTGACAATATTGGCGATACGTGCTCAACTTTCCTTTCAGCTTCTTTACGAGCTTGTCGTAGATTGCTATATCCATGTCGCAAATTCACAGCCTCACTGTACCGAGGCTGACAACTTCAATACTGTTTTTGAAACGTTAAAGAACGCAAAAAAACGTTACTTTCAACGTTTGAAATCTTCCTTGGTGCGCATTGAACCGCTGCTGTTTTTCATCGCGAAACACCGGCTTCCTTCCGGTGCCGTTGCCGACGCTGCACAGATGAATGCAGCAAGCGTGCCCAAAGCGCAAACTGAATGTCATTTTTTCGTGAAATTCGTCGTGGATTCGTGAAAACCGCATAAGCACGGGGTTTTTACGCCGATTGGTTTGGGTCCCATGCACGCGTTCCTCGTCTGTCTGGTGGTACCCGAATCCTTGAGCCGGGCAAAACGTTACCGGTCCACCCCGGCCAGTGGGTAGTAACGGATCTCCAAGAGGCACATGTGGGTCATTTTGGTGCAGTGCCCTTGCCGCTCCAGAGTCGCATTGATGGCCCAATGCCTCATTTCGTGAGGCCTCTGTGTCGCGAGTTTCGTCGCGATGGTTTGAACAACCTTCGGCTGTCTGCCCCAAGTCTGGTGATTGAGCGTAGCCAAAATATTCGGTTGTCTCGAAATGGTGCGTTTTTTTTCGCCGCGCCTTGCCTGGGTAGCGGTCGCCCTGCGTGAAGCATCTGCCAATCGCAGGTATGCTGCAGCTTGAACCTGACCTGCCGAACGGAGTGCCCGCGGTGTTCGCTTTAGATCAACGTCTTCAACAAGACACGCTGGCGATTGGGGACTTCCCCCTCTGCCGTCTGCTGCTGTCCAACGACTCGAATTACCCGTGGTTCATCCTTGTGCCGCGAATCAACGGTATCAGCGAAGTGTTTCAGCTGGATGTCAGCGACCAGCAGCGCTTGTGGCAAGAAACCACTGCCTTGGCCCAGTTGCTCAATGAAGGCCTGTGCGCCGACAAGATGAACATTGGCGCCTTGGGCAATGTGGTCAGCCAGTTGCACGTGCATGTGATCGTGCGCAAGCGCGACGATGCCGCTTGGCCGGCGCCGGTATGGGGCAAGCATCCGGCGCAGCCTTATACGGATGAACAAGTGGCCGCTATTCGCGCCCGTCTGCGTGAACTGTTGCCTGCCGATTTCATTTTTACCCAGGGTTGAATCATGGACCTGCAAGACCGCGTCACCGACCTGGAAAGCCGCCTGGCCTTCCAGGACGACACTATCGAGACCCTCAATGACATCCTCGTCACTCAACAGCGTGCGGTAGAGCGCCTGCAATTGCAGATGACTGCGCTGCTCAAGCGCCAGGAAGAAATGGGCGGTCAATTCGAAACGGCTGAAGAAGAAGCACCGCCGCCCCACTATTGACGGTTTATAACCGCGCATAAAAAACCGCGACCCAGCAACGCTGGATCGCGGTTTTTTTTGGCTGCGAGCGCGGGTATCAGCGACGCGGCAGTGCAGCGATCACGTCTTCGGCTTGCAGGCCTTTGTCGCGATTCATGACGGAGAACTCCACGCGCTGGCCTTCCACCAGGACGCGATGGCCTTCGCCGCGGATGGCCCGGAAGTGGACGAAGATATCGTCGCCCGAATCGCGGGAAATAAAGCCGAAGCCCTTGGACGTGTTGAACCACTTGACGGTACCGGTATCCCGGTTGGTCATGTCGTAGCTTTGCGACGAAGTCGCAGGTGACGAACGGTAGAAGCTGATGGCCAGGTGTAGAACGATGGCGATTACAGCAATCACCAGGCTGAGCAGGATGGCCGGGTGGCCGCCGACTTCAGGCATGGGTGCCAGGAGGGTGAGGGTTTGAACAACAACAGTCAGCACCAGCAGCGCGCTGACCAGGTTTTGCAGTTGGTGACGTGTGCCTTTGTTCCAGTAAGGGATCACCGGTGCCAGCGTCAGGTTAAGAAGGCCGAACAAGGCCAGGTACAGAGCGTCGTGTTGTTCCAGGTAGGGAGGGCTTCCCTGTTGCAGGCTCGGTATAAAGGACAGCAGCAACGCTGCAACGCCCGTTAGCAGGTGGACGATTTTCAACATTTTGATTAACTCACGTTAAGATGGATCACAAGGAAGAGCTGACTGGCACGGTTCGCTTCTGAACAATGGGAGGCGTTGGGCACGTGCGCGGGGTATCAGCCTATGCCGCTGCCACGGAAAGTAACGGCGACGACACGCCGCCTATTTAACAGCAAAGGCTGTGCCTACTCAAATCAAGCATTTCCAGGTGTTGCAAGGGCCAGGGCATTTCTGCGTAAAACGCTTGTCCTAGACAGGTGCGGGCTTTTCAAACGGTGTGCTGGATTGTTGCCCGCTTGGGCAGAAGCGGCCGCGCCGGGGCGATTTGCCGCGCCGGGCTGCGCATCGGCGGCACTCTTGCTAGAGTGGGCCTGCGCTTGATCAATGCATACATGTCAATTGAAGGGGATAACCATGGCAATCGATATCGGTATCAGTGAAGAAGATCGTAAATCCATCGTCGACGGGCTTTCGCGACTGCTCTCCGATACCTACGTACTGTACCTGAAGACCCACAACTTCCATTGGAACGTTACGGGCCCCATGTTCCGTACGCTGCACCTGATGTTCGAGGAGCAATACAACGAGCTGGCCCTGGCGGTGGACTCCATTGCCGAGCGTATCCGTGCCCTGGGTTTCCCCGCGCCCGGTGCCTATTCGATCTATGCTCGCCTTTCCTCGATCAAGGAAGAGGCAGGCGTGCCGAGCGCTGAGGACATGATCAAGCAACTGGTCGAAGGCCAGGAAGCGGTCACTCGCACCGCACGCGGCATCTTCCCGCTGCTCGACAAGGTCAGCGATGAGCCGACGGCCGATCTGCTGACCCAGCGTATGCAGGTCCACGAGAAAACCGCGTGGATGCTGCGTTCGCTGCTCGAAAACCAATAAACGCAGGCCAAGAGTGGCGCCGTCCTGGCGCCGCTCGCTTGTTTCCGCACATTTCCTGGCGTTGTCCTACGCCTTTCAACTCCTCGTCTTCTGGCTGCCGCTCTCGCACTGCTGTTCCATAGGGCCATTGCCCGGTGGGACAACCCACGGGGGGCTGTTTGGCAATGGAGTGTCAGGTGTATGTCACGCGGAGTAGGTAATGGAGTGGTGGAAACCGGAGGTTTTCACAAAGTAAAGGATGACCCCTTTGCAAAAGGGTTCGACATGGGGTTGGCCAAGCCATTGTCACGGTCGGTGAGGCTCAACGGGTTTTCCACTTGCCTGCGCCTGGAACAGATCTATTGGAATATCCTCACGGAAATAGCCAAAATCAATGCCTGTTCAGTCAGTGCGTTGCTGTCTTATGTCGATCGGGAAGTGCACCTGCGTTATGGCGGTGTGAAGAATTTCAGTGGGTTGGTCAGGGTGGTCTGTGTGGTTCACGTCTTGAAAGGGCGATTTGAACCGTCATGTTCACCGGGATAGTCGATGGTGGGATACCGAGGCCCGCGCAGCTGGCGTGGGCCCCGGGCAGAAAGCCGGCTGCACTGCCTCGATTTACCAGATATAATCCCGCGCTTTGCTACGCATGCCGCGGACCAGGGGCAGGCGTGGCGCACGCAGTTACGATCTGATCGCCGAGACATCGCCATGCCCATGTACGACTATCAATGCGCTTCCTGTGGTCATCAATTGGAAGCCATCCAGAAGATCAGCGCAGCGCCGCTGGTCGATTGCCCAGCCTGCCAGGCACCGCAGCTCAAGAAGATGCTGTCCATGCCGGGCTTTCGCCTGAGTGGCAGCGGCTGGTACGAGACCGACTTCAAGACCGGCTCGAAGAAGAACCTGGCGGGCGGCGACAAAGCAGACTGAGTTGAACTCTACGCGCAGGCTCCTGCATTATCCGTCCCCTGCTTTAATGTACGGTGACGCGGCAGGCCTGCCACCGAATTTCGAATTACGAGAAGTGAAACCACGACCATGATGCGCAGCCACTATTGCGGCCAACTGAACGAGACCCTGGAAGGTCAGGAAATCACCCTTTGCGGATGGGTTCACCGTCGCCGCGACCACGGCGGGGTGATCTTCCTCGATATCCGTGATCGTGATGGTCTGGCCCAGGTAGTGTTCGACCCGGATCGCGCCGAAAGCTTCGCCGCCGCCGACCGCGTGCGCAGCGAATACGTGGTGAAGATCACCGGCAAGGTACGCCTGCGTCCTGCCGGCGCCGTGAACAAGAACATGGCATCCGGCGGCATCGAAGTGCTGGGCTATGAGCTGGAAGTTCTGAACGAGTCGGAAACCCCGCCGTTCCCGCTCAACGAATACTCCGACGTGGGCGAAGAAACCCGCCTGCGCTATCGCTTCCTGGACCTGCGTCGTCCGGAAATGGCTGAGAAGCTGCGCCTGCGTTCGCGCATGACCACCAGCATCCGCCGCTTCCTCGACGAGAACGGCTTCCTTGACGTCGAAACCCCGATCCTGACCCGCGCCACTCCCGAAGGCGCGCGTGACTACCTGGTGCCTAGCCGTACCCACCCAGGCAGTTTCTTCGCCCTGCCGCAATCGCCGCAGCTGTTCAAGCAACTGCTGATGGTGGCCGGCTTCGACCGTTACTACCAGATCGCCAAATGCTTCCGTGACGAAGACCTGCGCGCCGACCGCCAGCCGGAATTCACCCAGATCGACATCGAGACCAGCTTCCTCGATGAAAAAGAGATCATGGGCCTCACCGAGAAAATGATCCGCAACCTGTTCAAGGAAGTACTGGACCTGGAGTTCGGCGACTTCCCGCACATGACCTTCGAAGAAGCCATGCGCCGCTACGGTTCCGACAAGCCGGACCTGCGTAACCCGCTGGAACTGGTGGACGTGGCCGATCAGCTCAAGGACGTCGACTTCAAGGTGTTCAGTGGCCCGGCCAACGACCCGAAATGCCGCATCGCCGCCCTGCGCGTGCCTGGCGGCGCGAGCATGCCGCGCAAGCAGATCGACGACTACACCAAGTTCGTCGGCATCTACGGTGCCAAGGGTCTGGCGTACATCAAGGTCAACGAGCGCGCCAATGGCGTTGACGGCCTGCAGTCGCCGATCGTGAAAAACATCCCCGAAGCCAACCTGAACACGATCCTCGATCGCGTCGGTGCGGTCGATGGCGATATCGTGTTCTTCGGCGCCGACAAGGCCAAGATCGTCAGCGAAGCCCTGGGCGCGCTGCGCATCAAGCTTGGTCACGACCTGAACCTGCTGACCTGCGAGTGGGCGCCGATGTGGGTCGTCGACTTCCCGATGTTCGAAGAGAACGACGACGGCAGCTTCAGCGCCTTGCACCACCCGTTCACCGCGCCGAAGTGCTCGCCGGCCGAGCTTGAAGCCAACCCGGCTGGCGCGCTGTCACGCGCCTACGACATGGTGCTCAACGGCACTGAGTTGGGTGGCGGTTCGATCCGTATCCACCGCAAAGAGATGCAGCAAGCGGTCTTCCGTCTGTTGGGTATCAACGAAGCGGAACAGGAAGAGAAATTCGGCTTCCTGCTCGACGCCCTGAAATACGGCGCGCCGCCCCACGGTGGCCTGGCGTTCGGCCTGGACCGTCTGGTGATGCTGATGACCGGCGCCCAGTCGATCCGCGAAGTGATCGCCTTCCCGAAAACCCAGAGTGCTGCGGACGTGATGACCCAGGCTCCAGGTGTGGTGGATGCCAAGGCATTGCGCGAACTGCACATCCGCCTGCGCGAAACGCCGAAGGCTGAGTAAGGCTGCGGCGTGAAAGCGCGATAAGGTTTGTACGCAGTCAAAAAGGCGCATCTTCGGATGCGCCTTTGCGTTTAAAAGAGGGAAATCCTGCCCTGCGGGATTGATACGGTTTCTACAGAATTCGGAGTTGCGTAATGGCTGGCCATTCCAAGTGGGCGAACATCAAGCACCGCAAAGAGCGTCAGGATGCCAAGAAAGGCAAGATCTTCACCAAGTGGATCCGCGAGCTGACCGTCGCAGCCCGCCAGGGCGGTGGTGACCCAGGCTCCAACCCGCGTCTGCGCCTGGCGCTGGACAAGGCGCTTGGCGCCAACATGAGCCGCGACATCATCGACCGTGCCGTGGCCCGTGGCGCCGGCGCCGCCGATACCGACGACATGGTCGAGCTGACCTACGAAGGCTACGGCCCGGGCGGCGTGGCGGTGATGGTCGAATGCATGACCGACAACCGCAACCGCACCGCAGCGGCCGTTCGGCATGCGTTCAGCAAGTGCGGCGGCAACCTCGGCACCGATGGTTCGGTGGCCTACCTGTTCGAACGCAAGGGGCAGATCTCCTTCGCACCGGGCACCGATGAAGACGCGCTGATGGAAGCGGCGATGGAGGCCGATGCCGACGACGTGGTGACCAACGAAGACGGCTCCATCGATGTATTTACCTCGTTCGCCAGCTTCTATGCCGTGCGTAACGCTTTGGAGGCTGCGGGTTTCAAGGGCACCGACGCGGAAATCGTGATGCTGCCGACCACCAGTGCCGAACTCGACCTGGATGGCGCGCAGAAAGTGCTGAAGCTGCTGGATATGCTCGAAGACCTGGATGATGTGCAAAACGTGTATTCAAACGCCGATATTCCAGAATCCGTAGCCGAACAACTCTCTTAAGCGCGATAGATATCCAATGTGGGAGCTGGCTTGCCTGCGATAGCGGTGTATCAGAAATAGATTCTTTCACTGACACACCGCTATCGCAGGCAAGCCAGCTCCCACAGGGTTTTATGTGTCTCCACCCTTCTTGCAGGCGTTATGACTTTAATCCTAGGTATCGACCCCGGTTCGCGCATCACCGGTTTTGGCGTGGTGCAACAGACCCCGCGCGGCTGCATCTACGTCGCCTCGGGCTGCATACGCACCGGTGCGGGCGAGTTGGCCGAGCGCCTGCAGATCGTCTATCGCGGCGTGCGTGAAGTGATCCAGACCTATGGGCCGATCACCATGGGCATCGAAAAGGTGTTCATGGCCAAGAATGCCGACTCGGCCTTGAAGCTTGGCCAGGCCCGTGGCGCGGCCATTGTCGCCGGCGCGGAGGAGGGCATGGAAATCGCCGAATACACCGCGACCCAGGTCAAGCAGGCGGTGGTCGGCACGGGTGCGGCGAATAAAGAGCAGGTGCAGATGATGGTCATGCACATGCTCAAGCTCACGTCAAAACCGCAGATCGACGCCTCCGACGCCCTGGCCATCGCCATTTGCCATGCGCACACCCGTTCCAGCCTGCTGCCCCACGGCCTCGGCACGGCACGCAGTCGTGGCGGGCGCCTGCGTCTCTGATAGCATCAGCGCACTCGTTATTTCCGGTCAGGCCCAGTTCTGGCCCCAAGCTTTAAGGATCTGAACCGTGATTGGACGCTTGCGCGGCACCCTGGCTGAGAAACAGCCGCCGCACCTGATTCTGGATGTAAATGGGTTGGGGTATGAGCTGGAAGTGCCCATGACCACCTTGTATCGCCTACCGTCGGTCGGCGAGCCGATAACACTGCACACCCATCTGGTGGTGCGCGAAGACGCGCAACTACTCTATGGCTTCATTGGCAAGCGCGACCGCGACTTCTTCCGCGAGCTGATCCGCCTCAATGGCGTAGGGCCGAAACTGGCCCTGGCCTTGATGTCGAGCCTGGAAGTGGATGAGCTGGTGCGGGCCGTGTCGGCCCAGGACACCTCGGCGCTGACCAAGGTGCCGGGCGTCGGCAAGAAGACCGCCGAGCGCCTGCTGGTGGAACTCAAGGACCGCTTCAAGGCCTGGGAAGTGGTGCCGAGCATGTTTGCCCTGGTGCCGAACCAGCCGGATATGCCGGCGGGCCAGGTCGCCAGCGCCGAGAGCGATGCGGTCAGTGCGTTGATCTCCCTGGGCTACAAGCCGCAGGAAGCCAGCAAGGCCGTATCGGCCATCAAGGACAAGAACCTGAGCAGTGAAGACATGATCCGCCGCGCCCTGAAGGGAATGATTTAAGTGATTGAAGCAGATCGTCTGATCGCGGCCACCGGCCCGCGTGACCGTGAAGAAGTCCAGGACCGCGCCATCCGGCCCCTGAGCCTGGCCGACTACATCGGCCAGCCCACCGTGCGCGAGCAGATGGAGTTGTTCATCCAGGCCGCGCGCGGGCGCAGCGAGTCCCTGGACCACACGCTGATCTTCGGCCCGCCGGGCCTGGGCAAGACCACCCTGGCCAACATCATTGCCCAGGAAATGGGCGTGTCGATCAAGTCTACCTCCGGCCCGGTGCTGGAACGCCCCGGCGACTTGGCGGCGTTGCTGACCAACCTCGAGCCCCACGACGTGCTGTTCATCGACGAGATCCACCGGCTCTCGCCGATCGTCGAGGAAGTGTTGTACCCGGCGATGGAAGACTTTCAGCTCGACATCATGATCGGCGAAGGCCCGGCGGCCCGCTCGATCAAGCTCGACCTGCCACCGTTCACGTTGGTGGGCGCCACGACGCGCGCGGGCATGTTGACCAACCCGCTGCGAGATCGTTTCGGCATAGTTCAACGTCTGGAGTTCTATAGCACGGCAGACCTTGCGACCATCGTCAGTCGTTCGGCGGGCATTCTCGGCTTGCCCCTGGACCCGGAAGGCGCGTTTGAAATCGCCCGTCGCGCCCGCGGTACGCCGCGGATTGCCAACCGCCTGCTGCGTCGTGTGCGCGACTTTGCCGAAGTGCGGGCCAAGGGGCATATCACCAAGGCCGTGGCCGACCTGGCCCTGAACCTGCTGGATGTGGATGAGCATGGCTTCGATCACCAGGATCGGCGCCTGCTTTTGACCATGATCGAGAAGTTCGACGGTGGCCCGGTGGGCGTCGACAGTTTGGCGGCAGCCATCAGCGAGGAGCGCCATACCATCGAGGATGTGCTGGAGCCGTACCTGATCCAGCAGGGCTACATCATGCGCACCCCCAGGGGCCGGGTGGTCACGCGCCATGCCTACCTGCACTTCGGGTTAAATATTCCGTCACGATTGGGTGAGATGCCCGTGGTAGACGAATTCCTCGATGCAGTAGACGATTAATAGCTTCACGCAAGACGATTTATTCGATGTTTGTGCTGTCCTAGTGCCAGGTGTCGTCATTCAGTCACTGAATTTGTTTCAGACAATGAAAAAACAGTTGCCCAGCCGGATTGGCAACCTGAGGAGTAAGCACTAGAGTATGCGCGCGCAAAACGGGGATCAGTCGTTCGCACATCGCTGTCGCGTTTATTACGAGGACACCGATGCCGGCGGCATCGTGTATTACGTCAATTACCTCAAGTTCATGGAGCGGGCTCGAACCGAGCGGCTACGGGAACTGGGCTTTGCCCAATCCGAGCTGGCAGGGGAGGACCTGTTATTCGTCGTGCACTCCAGCGAGGCGCGGTATCACGCGCCGGCGCGGCTGGACGACGAGCTGTTGGTAAGCGCTGAAGTAATTGAATTGAACCGTGTCAGCCTGCGTTTCAAACAGCAGGTCAGGCGGGCAACGGATGCAACGCTGCTCTGCGAGGGGCAGTTCCTGGTGGCCTGTGTGCGCACCAATAGCTTGAAACCCCGGGCCATTCCCGAAGCTTTACGTGCGGCCTTTGCCGACGTAAGCGGCGCGGGTAAACAATCAAAGCAGGAGATTTAGCGTGGAACCTACCGTCGTCGACCATTCCTCCATGTGGAGCCTGGTCAGCAATGCCAGTATCGTGGTTCAACTGGTGATGCTGACCCTGGTAGCCGCATCGGTTACCTCTTGGGTCATGATTTTTCAGCGCAGCAACCTGCTGCGTGCCGGTCGACGTGCCCTGGAGAGCTTTGAAGAGCGCTTCTGGTCGGGTATCGACCTGTCCAAGCTGTATCGTCAGGCCGGCAGCAACCCCGACCCGGATTCGGGCGTCGAGCAGATCTTCCGTGCCGGCTTCAAGGAGTTCTCCCGTCTGCGCCAGCAGCCAGGCGTCGATCCGGAAGCGGTGATGGAAGGTGTGGCCCGTGCCATGCGCGTCGCCATCTCCCGCGAAGAAGAGAAGCTTGAACAGAGCCTGCCGTTCCTCGCCACCGTCGGTTCCGTGAGCCCATACATCGGCCTGTTCGGTACCGTGTGGGGGATCATGAACTCCTTCCGTGGCCTGGCCCAGGCCCAGCAAGCCACCCTGGCCACCGTGGCCCCGGGTATTGCCGAAGCCCTGATCGCCACCGCGATCGGCCTGTTCGCCGCTATCCCCGCAGTAATTGCCTACAACCGTTTTGCCGCAACCAGCGAAACGTTGATCAGCCGTTACTACACCTTCGCCGATGAATTCCAGGCGATCCTGCACCGTAAAGTGCACACCAGCGAAGAATAAGCAGGTAATTCCCAATGGCTTTAATCGCTCGAGCTCGCAAAAAGCGCAAGCCGGTCGCCGAGATGAACGTAGTGCCCTACATCGACGTGATGCTGGTACTGCTTGTCATCTTCATGGTGACCGCGCCGATGCTCAATCAGGGCGTGAAAGTTGATCTGCCCAAGGTTTCCAGCGAAGCCTTGCCGCAGGACAACAACACCCAGGTCCTGACCATTTCGATCAAGGCTGACAAGACCTATTACTGGAACCTTGGCAGCGAAGTCGATACCCAGAAACAGCAGGACAAGGCCATGACCTTGCCGCAGATGACCGATGCCGTGACCAAGATCATCCGCTCCGGCAACGAAGGCGGCAAGCACACCCAGGTGTTCATCCGCGGTGACAAGTCGGTCGACTACGGTTCCGTCATGGGCGCCATGGGCGGCCTGCAAAAGGCCGGCGTGGGTAACGTTGGCCTGATTACCGAGGCGCCCTGATGCAGCAACAGCGAGAGCCGTCCGCCTCGGAAAGCTTCTTCTGGCCTAGCGTCTGGGCAATTGCCCTGCACGTCCTGGTGTTTGGCATGTTGTTCGTCAGCTTCGCCATGACCCCGGACCTGCCGCCAGCCAAGCCGATCGTGCAGGCGACCCTGTATCAGCTGAAATCGAAAAGTCAGGCCACCACCCAAACCAATCAGAAGATTGCGGGTGAGGCCCAGAAGTCGGCTGCGCGCCAGACTGAAGTCGAACAGATGGAACAGAAGAAGGTCGAGCAGGAAGCGGTGAAGGCTGCTGCGGAACAAAAGAAAGAAGAGGCGGCTCAAAAGGCCGAGGAATCGAAAAAGGCTGACGAAGCGAAGAAGGCCGACGAGGCGAAAAAGGCTGATGAAGCCAAGAAGTCCGAGAAGGCTGCCGAAGCTAAAAAAGCCGAAGAGAAACAATTGGCTGATATAGCCAAGAAGAAATCTGAAGAAGAAGCCAAGAAAGCTGCCGAAGAAGAGGCCAAGAAAAAGGCCGCTGAAGACGCCAAGAAGAAAATAGTCGAAGACGCGAAGAAGAAAGCCGCCGAAGACGCCAAGAAAAAAGCTGAAGCAGACGAGGCGAAGAAGAAAATCGCCGACGACGCGAAGAAGAAAGCTGCCGCCGACGCCTCCAAGAAAAAGGCCCAGGAAGCAGCGCGCAAATCCGCCGAAGAGAAGAAGGCCCAGGCCTTGGCAGACTTGCTTTCCGACACGCCTCAGCGTCAGCAAGCCTTGGCTGACGAGCAGGGCGATGAAGTCGCGGGCAGTTTCGACGACCTGATTCGGGCGCGGGCAGCGGAAGGTTGGACACGTCCACCTTCGGCACGCAAAGGCATGACAGTAGTGCTGCAGATCGGCATGTTGCCGGACGGTACGGTGACTTCGGTCAGCGTGGCCAAGTCCAGTGGTGACGGTTCGTTCGACAGTTCGGCGGTTGCAGCGGTCAAGAACATTGGCCGGTTGACCGAGATGCAGGGAATGAAACCAAGCGACTTCGCTCCCTATCGTTCATTCAAGATGACATTCACACCTGAGGATCTAGCCTTGTGAGAAACCTTCTTCGAGGAATGCTTGTCGTTATTTGCTGTATGGCAGGGATAGCGGCGGCCGATGAAAAGAACATACTGGTCACCAGCGGCAGCGATCGGGCCACCCCGATCGCGGTAGTGCCGTTCGGCTGGCAGGGCGGCAGCGTGCTGCCGGACGACATGGCCCAGATCGTCAGCGACGACCTGCGCAACTCCGGTTACTACGCACCGATTCCAAAAGGCAACATGATCAGCCAGCCCAACCAGGCCAGCGAAGTCGTGTTCCGTGACTGGAAAGCGGTGGGCGCGCAGTACCTGATGGTCGGTAACATCACGCCGGCCGGCGGTCGCCTGCAGATCACCTACACCTTGTTCAACGTGGCCACCGAACAGCAGGTCCTGACCGGCAGTGTCTCCGGCACCGCCGAACAACTGCGGGACATGGCTCACTACATCTCGGACCAGTCGTTTGAAAAGCTCACCGGTATCAAGGGTGCTTTCTCGACGCGTCTGCTGTACGTGACGGCTGAGCGTTTCTCCGTAGACAACACTCGCTACACGCTGCAGCGTTCGGACTACGACGGTGCGCGCGCGGTGACCTTGCTGCAATCGCGCGAGCCCATCCTGTCGCCGCGCTTTGCGCCGGACGGCAAGCGTATCGCCTACGTGTCTTTCGAGCAGCGTCGTCCGCGCATCTTCGTCCAGCACATTGATACTGGCCGTCGTGAGCAGATCACCAACTTCGAAGGCCTCAACGGCGCGCCTGCGTGGTCACCGGATGGTTCGCGCCTGGCGTTCGTGCTGTCTAAGGACGGCAACCCGGACATTTACGTGATGAACATGGCTTCGCGCCAGATCAGCCGCGTTACCAGCGGCCCGGGCATCAATACCGAGCCGTTCTGGGGTAAAGACGGTTCGACCATCTACTTCACGTCCGACCGTGGCGGCAAGCCACAGGTCTACAAGGCGAACGTGGGCGGTGGTGGTGCGGAACGCGTGACGTTTATTGGCAACTACAACGCCAACCCGAAGCTTTCGGCTGATGAAAAGACGTTGGTGATGATTCACCGTCAGGATGGTTTCACTAATTTCCGGGTTGCGGCCCAGGATTTGCAGCGCGGAACCGTAAAAATCCTTACAGATACCAACCTTGATGAGTCAGCTACTGTTGCGCCCAACGGCACCATGGTAATCTACGCCACCCGCCAGCAGGGCCGGGGAGTCTTGATGCTCGTGTCCATCAATGGACGCGTAAGGCTCCCACTTCCTACCGCACAAGGCGAAGTCAGAGAACCATCCTGGTCCCCTTACCTGAACTGACGCGGCGCTACAAAAAGAAGTACTTAACACACTGGGGTTCATTAGGAGTTTCACGATGGAAATGCTGAAGTTTGGTAAGTTTGCTGCTCTGGCTCTGGCTCTGTCCGTAGCCGTTGGTTGCTCGTCTAAAGGCGGCGACAATGCCGGTGAAGGCGCAGCTGTTGATCCAAACGCTGGTTACGGCGCTAACACTGGTGCGGTTGACGGCTCCCTGAGCGAAGAAGCTGCTCTGCGCGCTATCACCACTTTCTACTTCGAATACGACAGTTCGGACCTGAAACCAGAAGCCATGCGCGCTCTGGACGTTCACGCGAAAGACCTGAAAGCTAACGGCGCTCGCGTTGTTCTGGAAGGTAACACCGACGAACGTGGTACTCGTGAGTACAACATGGCACTGGGCGAGCGTCGTGCGAAAGCCGTTCAGCGCTACCTGGTACTGCAAGGTGTTGCTCCAGGCCAACTGGAACTGGTTTCCTACGGTAAAGAGCGTCCAGTTGCCACTGGCCACGACGAGCAGTCCTGGGCTCAAAACCGTCGCGTCGAACTGCGTAAGTAATTCGTCATGCGAACGTGCCGTCGTGCTCTGACTGTATTGGCTCTCAGCCTCGCACCGCTTGCGGTGTGGGCTGCGGTTCCTGTAACGGATAGCAACTCGGGCTATAACAATAGCGGGAGCAGCTATCCGCCAGCAGGTTATGGCACGAACGGCGCCTATGCGGGGGGAGCGGCTACGTCCGCTCCCTCGGCACAGGGCGAACTGTTCAACCAGCTGCAACGCATGCAGGATCAATTGGCGCAGCAACAGGGCGCAATTGAAGTACTGCAGAATCAAGTGAACCAGCTAAAGCAAGAAGGCCTGGAGCGATACCAGGATCTTGATCGACGTATTGGAGCCGGTGTTACACCTGCCGCAACTCCTGATAATTCTTCTGCCGGTGGCGCGCCAAGCGCTGCTGCCGGCGGTGCAGCAGCGGGCGCGGCTGCCAGCCAAGCCCCTGCGGCGAGCAGTGAACCGGGCGATCCGGCCAAGGAAAAGCTGTATTACGATGCAGCTTTCGACCTGATCAAGGCCAAGGATTTCGATAAGGCCAGCCAGGCCTTTACCGCTTTCCTGCGCAAGTACCCGAACAGCCAGTACGCGGGCAACGCCCAATACTGGCTGGGCGAAGTCAACCTGGCAAAGGGTGACCTGCAGGGGGCGGGCCAGGCGTTCGCCAAGGTCAGCCAGCTGTACCCCAAGCACGCCAAGGTACCGGATTCGCTGTACAAGCTCGCTGATGTAGAGCGCCGCCTGGGTCATACCGACAAGGTCAAAGGCATTCTGCAGCAGGTGGTGGCCCAATATCCGGGTACTTCCGCTGCACAATTGGCCCAGCGGGACCTGCAGCGCTTGTAAGCGATGCCACCCGTTTAGAAGAAACCCGCGCCTGTCGCGGGTTTTTTCGTTAGAATCCACGCCCTTTTATGAAACACGCTTTTTGGGGCCTGCGCGTTGGCGGGGTCTCTTGAAGTGCCTGACGGAGGCGGACAGCCTGTTTAGCTGTTACGCCCGTGGCGATTATGCAAGACACATTACGTATTACCGAAGTTTTTTACTCGTTGCAGGGTGAAACGCGGACGGCTGGGCTGCCCACCGTTTTTGTGCGCCTGACCGGTTGCCCCTTGCGTTGCCAATACTGTGACAGCGCCTACGCCTTCAGTGGCGGCACTGTGCGCACCCTTGATGACATCCTGGAGCAGGTCGCCGGCTACAAGCCGCGCTATGTCTGCGTCACCGGCGGTGAGCCGCTGGCCCAGCCCAATGCCATCCCTTTGCTCAAGCAGTTGTGCGACGCCGGCTACGAAGTATCGCTGGAGACCAGCGGTGCCCTGGATATCTCTGCCGTTGACCCACGTGTCAGCCGCGTGGTCGACCTCAAGACCCCAGGCTCCAAGGAAGCGCATCGCAACCGCTACGAGAACATTGACCTGCTGACGGCCAATGACCAGGTCAAGTTCGTCATCTGTTCCCGTGACGACTACGACTGGGCAAATTCCAAGCTGATCCAATATGGCCTGGACCGCCGTGCAGGCGAAGTCTTGTTTTCGCCAAGCCACCATGACTTGAACGCACGCGACCTCGCCGATTGGGTGGTGGCGGACAATTTACCGGTGCGCCTGCAATTGCAGCTGCATAAATACCTTTGGAACGACGAGCCAGGGCGCTGATATGACTGAACACACGATGGACCAAAAACGTGCGGTAATCCTGCTGTCCGGTGGCCTCGACTCTGCAACGGTAGTGGCTATGGCGCAGGCTGAAGGCTACAGCTGCTACACCATGAGTTTCGACTACGGCCAACGGCATCGTGCCGAGTTGAACGCCGCCGCCCGTGTCGCCCGTGACATGGGTGTGGTCGAGCACAAGGTGATTGGCCTCAACCTCAACGGTATCGGCGGATCCGCGCTGACCGACAGCAGTATCGACGTGCCGCAGGCGCCCAGCGAAGGGATCCCGGTGACCTACGTGCCAGCACGTAACACCGTATTCCTGTCCCTGGCCCTGGGTTGGGCGGAAGTGCTCAACGCTCGCGATATCTTTATCGGCGTGAACGCAGTGGATTATTCCGGCTACCCGGACTGCCGTCCGGAGTTCGTCGAGTCGTTCGAGCGTATGGCCAACCTCGCGACAAAGGCCGGCGTAGAGGGGCAAGGCTTCCGCATCCTGGCGCCGCTGCAAAACCTGAGCAAAGCCGATATCGTCAAGGCAGGCGTAGGACTTGGCGTTGATTACTCGCTGACTGTTTCCTGCTACATGGCAGACGATGACGGCCGTGCTTGTGGGAAATGCGACAGCTGCCGGCTGCGTGCGGAAGGCTTCCAAGCGGCCGGAATCACTGATCCAACGCGTTATTTCTGATTTATTTCAAATAAGGTGTTGAATAATCCTTAGAAATCAGTATTATACGCGCCACCACACAGCGGGTCGTTAGCTCAGTTGGTAGAGCAGTTGGCTTTTAACCAATTGGTCGTAGGTTCGAATCCCACACGACCCACCATTTTTGGCGGTTTAGAAAATCCGGAAGGCCCACGCAAGTGAGGATTTCCGGGTTTTTTTTTGCCTGGAATTTGGCACCGTCGATGCGCAACAACCCTGCGGCGCGTCTACTGCCGCATGTCAGGCTTCGCTGATCGTGTTCACGCTGGACAGATGGCCATTCCAGACCATTTCATAGTGGGCCGTCTGAATTATCGAAGAGACCGGTCTTGGGGTCATCAGCGCCCAGCAATGATTGCCGGGCAAACGCACCGAGTTGTAGCGAAGGCCGGGGCAGCCGGCTTCCTTCACTGCTCTGCCCAATGCACGGGCGTGAGTGTAATCGTCAGGGTCGTACAGAGGGTCGCTCATCGGCAGCGAGGTCACGTCTTTCATCAGGCGTTGCGCAAAAGCGCAGGACAGGCCTCGAAAAACGAAGCGCTCATAATTGAGTCCGTGGACGTTAGACCAGTACTTCTCTTGATGATGGTGCACCTCCGCGAGCGCGGTCTCCATAGTGGCAGCCAGGTACAACACGCCGAAGCTGCCATCACTGAAGCGTGAACCTTCGGGGTTAATGTGGGTGAAGGGCGCCGTTGCATAAGAGCAGCCCGAAATACCAAATGGAATGTCCTTGCGGGGTATCAGCTCGATGCGCCCCACTTCGTTTTTCAGCCTTGGGTTGGTCAGCGCCTGGATGTGGTAGAGGGTTTCGAATTCGTCCGCATCGGCGACATCATCAAACAAGGCGATTGGCGGAAACTTGGAGTTGACCAAGCGATAGGCGTGTACCTGCTCACCCGGCAGATCAACCAGGCGGGCCAGCATTACCATTGCGCTCCACGCAAGACATCGATCCGGCGATACGTTTCATACAGGGAAATCATGTCCCCCTGCGCCATGACTTCAAGCGGCGTGCGGCCGTTGAAGAAACTGTTGTCGTTCGCCATCGACGCAAATCCGTAGACGTTCTCGGGGTTATCAAAAACCAGACGCAGTGCCGCATGGATGTTGAGTACGAAGCTGATGCGTTGCATTTGATCCGAGTCCAGGCTTACGGACCAACCCGCATCACCTTGTTTGGCTCGGGTGAAGGTGCTGCGGGAAATGCGCAAGACACGGCAAGCCTGATCACTCGACGCCTGCCATTTTTCGAGGATGCCCACAGCAGCACGCAGACCAGTCACGCACTGATCTTTGGTGAAGGCCTGTGCTTGAGGAGCGGCTGCCATTGTCTATTACCTCCTGGGTATGAGTCTGTGGAATCAAATATAGAACAATAGCATCTGTGGAGCAAATTGAAGCAGATGCTGGTTTCTTTCCCGAGGGCGCGCCGACCCCCGCCTTTTATAAGGAGCAGGCGCACCCGCGAATGTCAGATTAGGCTTTTGAAACCCTTGGATATTCTGTAGCCTTGCGCAGCTTCACCTGAACCCGTGCTTGATGAACACAACCACTTCATCCGGCGGCGCCCGAAGGGCACCAGAGCCGGTGGTACACTCGACTTTCGCGCTTACTGCGCCTGCAGGTCTTGCGAACATGACGCAAATTTCCGAACGCCTTCTGGTCCAAGCCCACCTCGACGCAAAGCAGCCCAAGGCCCTCAGCGCCGACGAAGAGGCAAGCCTGCGCGCCGCCATCGCCGCCGAGCTCAAAGCCCAGGACGCGGTGCTGGTTGCCCACTTCTACTGTGACCCGGTGATTCAGGCCTTGGCCGAAGAGACCGGCGGCTGTGTCTCCGACTCCCTTGAAATGGCCCGCTTCGGCGCCGCCCACCCGGCCAAGACTGTGCTGGTCGCCGGGGTGCGTTTCATGGGCGAGACCGCGAAGATTCTCACGCCCGACAAACGCATCCTCATGCCCACCCTTGAAGCCACATGCTCCCTGGACCTGGGTTGCCCGGTGGATGAGTTCTCGGCGTTCTGCGATCAGCATCCCGAGCGCACCGTGGTGGTCTATGCCAACACGTCGGCTGCGGTCAAGGCGCGGGCGGACTGGGTGGTGACCTCCAGCTGCGCCCTGGAAATCGTCGAGAGCCTGATGGACAACGGCGAGACGATCATCTGGGGTCCGGACAAGCACCTGGGAACTTACATCCAGCGCCAGACCGGAGCCGACATGCTGCTGTGGGACGGTGCCTGCATCGTCCACGAAGAGTTCAAGTCCAAGCAGCTCGAAGACATGAAAGCGCTGTACCCGGACGCAGCCATCCTGGTACACCCGGAGTCGCCGACGGCGGTGATCGAACTGGCCGACGCCGTGGGGTCGACCAGCCAACTGATTGCGGCCGCCCAGCGTCTGCCGAACAAGACCTTCATCGTCGCCACCGACCGCGGCATTTTTTACAAGATGCAGCAGTTGTGCCCGGACAAGGTCTTTGTCGAAGCACCCACCGCCGGCAACGGCGCCGCGTGCCGCAGTTGCGCGCATTGCCCGTGGATGGCGATGAATACGCTGGAGCGCACACTGCAGTGCCTGCGCGAAGGCAGCAACGAGATTTTCGTCGAGCCGTCGGTCATTCCCCACGCGGTGCGCCCGCTCAAGCGCATGCTCGACTTCACCCAGGCTGCGCGCCTCAAACTCGCCGGCAACGCCTGATTCCAACTGGGCACGGTACAAAATGTGGGAGCGGGCTTGCTCGCGAAAGCGGAGTGTCAATCGACAGGTTCATTGACTGATATAACGCTTTCGCGAGCAAGCCCGCTCCCACATTTGGATCTCCACCATTCAGGGATTATTTCTTGCGCTTCGGAATCCGCACCAGCTGCGTATCCGAATAGATGTCATGCCAACTGCGTTTGCGCTTATCAAACAGCGACCAGATAAACCCCAGCCCCACGCACAACCACGACGCAATCGACACCACAAAGCGCAACAGCGCCTGCCACAGGCTGATCCGCGAGCCATCGGCGTTCTGTACGCGCACGCCCCACACCTGCATGCCCAGGGTCTGCCCGGAATGGGTCCAGAACTTGGCGAAAAAACCAAACAGCACAAACAGCAGAATCGTCGACAGCAACGGATCGCCGTCCAGCGCACCGGATTCGGTGAGGGTGCGCATCCTGGCTTCACCCACGAACGCAATCCAGACCAGTTTGTAAATGAACGCGGTGACGATCAGCAGGGCGGTGCACAACAGGAAGTCATAGAACATCGCTGCCAGGCGACGGCCCAGGCCAACGGCGGGGAAGTCGCCCTGGGGGCTCAGCAGGGGTTTGGACATGGCGGGCTCTTTTGTGAAAAAAGCCATTTTACGAGCAATCGCACATAAAAAAGCCCCTGATGTCACCATCAGGGGCTTTTTGTCGCAGTTGGATCAGCCTTCTGCTTGAACTTCGTCAGCCTGCATGCCTTTTTGGCCTTGCACAGCAACGAATGTCACTTTCTGGCCTTCTTTGAGGCTCTTGAAGCCGTTGCCCTGGATAGCGCGGAAATGCACGAACAGATCCGGTCCGCTTTCTGGCGTGATAAAACCAAACCCTTTCTCGTCGTTAAACCACTTGACGGTACCGCTCTGACGTTCAGCCATTTTCTTCTTTCCTTTGACGCTAAAAATTAATGACAGCCCCTTTCACATGAAAGAGTACTGGGCTGGGTTGCAGGAAAGTAAGAGACGTCGAACGGGTTGTAGCACTACTACTTCAGCTACTGCCCAGGTCCAGGTTCCAAGCGACCCATGCAAACACAGTGGGCAAACTCTACGCCAACTAATGCAGAAAAAACAAGCCCCGTAAATGCGCCGGTTTTGCTGGGGGAGATTGCAGTTGGGTGAATAAAAGCGGGGTCGGCTTATTCGATAGAGTCGATCACTTGTTATAGGTGGACTCTTAAATAAAGACTATCGCTAGTGCACTGTTTTATGGCGGTTGCGTTACAGATTAGTGCACGTCAACGCAACCGCGTTACTTATAGGAACAGTCAATCAGCCACGGTAGTAACGTTGCGGTACAAATGGCATTTTACTTACACGCAGCGGCACCTTTTTCCCACGCACCAGCGCGGAAACTTCAGTGTCCAGCGCGATAAATGCACTGTCGAGGTAACCCATGGCCAGCGGTCCACCCAGGGACGGACCGAAACCACCGCTGCAGACGCTGCCGATCACGGTGCCCGCTGCGTCGACGATTTGCGCGCCCTCACGCACGGGAGTGCGTTCCTGTGGCAACAGGCCTACGCGTTTGCGGCTCACGCCGGTTTGCTGCTGGCTGAAGATTGTGTCGGCGCCGGGGAAGCCACCGGCACGCGCACCGTCGGCACGGCGGGCCTTGGAGATCGCCCACAACAGGCTGGCTTCGATGGGCGTGGTGTCGGTGTTCATGTCATGTCCGTACAGGCACAGGCCGGCCTCCAGGCGCAACGAGTCGCGGGCACCCAGGCCGATGGCCTGCACTTCGGTCTCGGCCAGCAAGCTGCGGGCCAGGCTTTCGGCGTTGGTGGCGGGCACGGAAATTTCAAAACCGTCTTCACCGGTGTAGCCGGAACGGCTGACGTAGCAGTCCACGCCCAGCAGGCGCAGGGTGGTGAACTGCATGAACGTCATCCTGGTGACTTCCGGGGCCAGGCGCGCCAGCACCTTTACCGCCGCCGGGCCTTGCAAGGCCAGCAGTGCACGCTCTTCGAACAGCGGCTCGATGCCGCACTGGTCGCCGATATGCTGGCGCAGGTGCGCCAGGTCCTGGTTCTTGCAGGCGGCGTTGACCACCAGGAACAGTTCGTCGTTACCCAGGTTGGCCACCATCAGGTCGTCGAGGATACCGCCCTGGTCATTGGTGAACATCGCATAGCGCTGCATGCCCACCGGCAGGTCGATGATGTCGACCGGCACCAGGGTTTCCAGGGCCTTGGCGGCATTGGCGCCGGTGAGGCGGATCTGGCCCATGTGGGACACGTCGAACAACCCGGCCTGATCACGGGTGTGTTGGTGTTCTTTCATCACGCCCAGCGGGTATTGCACCGGCATGTCGTAGCCGGCGAAGGGCACCATGCGCGCGCCGAGCTCGAGGTGCAGGGCGTGCAATGGGGTTTTCAACAGGGTTTCGGTGGACATATTCAGCTCCTGAAAAACGTGCTGGCGCGCCGTTGGGCCTCAGCACTCGATAATGTTGACCGCCAAACCGCCACGGGCGGTTTCCTTGTATTTGCTTTTCATGTCAGCGCCGGTCTGGCGCATGGTGCGGATCACCTTGTCGAGTGACACAAAGTGCTGCCCATCGCCACGCAACGCCATGCGCACCGCATTGATGGCCTTGACCGAGCCCATGGCATTGCGCTCGATACAAGGCACCTGCACCAGCCCGCCAATCGGGTCGCAGGTCAGGCCGAGGTTGTGCTCCATGCCGATCTCGGCGGCGTTTTCCACCTGGGAAACCGTACCGCCCAAGACTTCGCACAGCGCACCGGCGGCCATGGAGCAGGCCACGCCGACTTCGCCCTGGCAGCCGACTTCGGCGCCGGAGATCGACGCGTTTTCCTTGTACAGAATGCCGATGGCGGCGGCGGTGAGCAGAAAGCGCACGACGCCGTCTTCGTTCGCGCCGGGGATAAAGCGCATGTAGTAATGCAAGACGGCGGGAATGATCCCGGCCGCGCCGTTGGTGGGCGCCGTGACCACGCGCCCGCCGTTGGCGTTTTCTTCGTTGACCGCCAGGGCGTAGAGGTTGACCCAGTCGAGCACCGACAACGGATCGCGCAGCGCCGACTCCGGGTGTTTGCACAGCTGGCGATGCAAGGCGGCCGCGCGCCGCTTGACCTTCAGGCCGCCAGGCAAAATCCCTTCATTACGGCAACCGGCATCCACACAATCCTGCATCACCTGCCAGATTTTCAGCAGCCCGGCACGGGTTTCCGCTTCCGGGCGCCAGGCGCTTTCATTGGTCAGCATCACTTGGCTGATGGACAGCCCGTAAGTGGTGCAATGGCCGAGCAAGTCCTTGGCGTGCTTGAACGGGAAGGTCAGTGGCGTGGCGTCTTCGACGATTCGGTCGGCGCCGGCGGCGTCTTCATCCACCACAAACCCGCCGCCGACCGAGTAGTACTCACGGCTGCGGATCTGGATGTGGGCGGCGTCGAAGGCACGAAAGATCATGCCGTTGGGGTGATAGGCGAGGGGTTTGCGAATCATCGCCAGGTGTTCTTTCTCGTTGAACGCAATGCTGTGTTCGCCGAGCAGGTTCAGGCGGCCGTCCTTGCGCATCTGCGCCAGGCGCGTTGCCACGGTTTCGGTATTGACGGTGTCAGGGTGTTCGCCTTCCAGGCCCAGCAGCACGGCTTTGTCGCTGCCGTGGCCTTTGCCGGTGGCGCCGAGCGAACCGTAGAGTTCTACCTTGATGCTGGTGGTGGCGCTCAGCAGGTTGTCACGCTTGAGGCCCTCGACGAATCGAGCGGCCGCGCGCATCGGGCCGACGGTGTGGGAACTGGAGGGGCCGATGCCAATCTTGAACAGGTCGAACACGCTTAACGACATGAGTTGTTCTCCGGTTTCTTATTATGTTTCGGGTGTACTCGGTCCAATTGTGGGAGCGGGCTTGCTCGCGAAAGCGGAGTGTCAGTTGATGCGTCTGTAACTGATACACCGCATTCGCGAGCAAGCCCGCTCCCACATTTTTGACCGAGTTCATCCTCAGGTTATGCGTAACTCTCGATCGACGGGCACGCACACACCAGGTTGCGATCACCAAACACGTTGTCGACCCGACCCACCGGCGGCCAGTACTTGCCTTCGATCAACGAGGCCACCGGGTACACGGCCTGTTCGCGGCTGTACGGGTGCGTCCATTCGCCCACCAGTTCCGCCGCGGTGTGCGGGGCGTTTTTCAGCGGGTTGTCGTCCTTGTCCAGCGTGCCGTTCTCCACCGCGCGGATCTCTTCGCGGATGGCGATCATGGCGTCGCAGAAGCGGTCCAGTTCTTCCCTGGATTCGCTTTCGGTCGGCTCGATCATCAAGGTGCCGGCCACCGGGAACGACATGGTCGGTGCATGGAAGCCAAAGTCGATCAGGCGCTTGGCCACGTCATCCACGCTGATGCCGCTGCTGTCTTTGAGCGGGCGCAGATCCAGGATGCATTCGTGCGCCACCAGGCCGTTGCTGCCGGTGTAGAGCACCGGGTAGTGCTCTTCGAGGCGACGGGAGATGTAGTTGGCGTTCAGGATCGCCAGTTGCGAAGCGCGCTTGAGGCCCGCGCCGCCCATCATGCTGATGTACATCCAGGTGATCGGCAGGATGCTCGCGCTGCCGAACGGCGCCGCGCACACTGCGCCTTCCTTGCGCGCCATGGCCGCATGGCCCGGCAGGAACGGCGTGAGGTGCGACTTGACGCCAATCGGGCCAACGCCCGGGCCGCCACCGCCGTGAGGGATGCAGAAGGTCTTGTGCAGGTTCAGGTGGGACACGTCGCCGCCGAACTTGCCCGGTGCGCACAGGCCAACCATGGCGTTCATGTTGGCGCCGTCGATGTACACCTGACCGCCGTTGTCGTGGATGATCGCGCAGATGTCGCGGATGCCTTCTTCGAACACGCCGTGGGTGGAAGGGTAGGTGATCATCAGCGCGGCGAGGTGATCGCGGTGCTCGACGGCCTTGGCGCGCAAGTCTTCGATGTCGACGTTGCCGCGGGCGTCGCAGGCGGTGACGACCACACGCATGCCCGCCATGTTGGCGGTGGCCGGGTTGGTGCCGTGGGCCGACGATGGGATCAGGCAGATGTCGCGGCGCTCATCGCCACGGCTCTGGTGGTACGCACGGATCGCCAACAGGCCGGCGTATTCGCCCTGGGAGCCGGCGTTCGGCTGCAGGGAGATCGCGTCGTAACCGGTGGCTGCGCAGAGCATGGCTTCCAGGTCGGACGTCAGCTCCAGGTAGCCGGCGCTCTGCTCCGTCGGGGCGAACGGGTGCAGGGCGCCGAACTCGGCCCAGGTCACCGGGATCATTTCGCTGGCGGCGTTGAGCTTCATGGTGCACGACCCCAGCGGGATCATGGTGCGGTCCAGCGCCAAGTCCTTGTCGGCCAGCTTGCGCAGGTAGCGCATCAGCTCGGTTTCGGAGTGATAACGGTTGAACACCGGGTGGCTGAGGATCGGCGACTGGCGCAGCAGTGCGGCCGGCAGGGTGCTTTCGGTGGCGGCGAAGGCGGGCAGGGGCTTGCCGTCGGCGAAGATCGCCCACAAGGCTTCGATATCGGCCTGGGAGGTGGTTTCGTCGACTGACAGGCCAACGCGCTCGGCGTCCACCACTCGCAGGTTGATGCGCTGGGCGCGGGCCTTGTCATGCAGGCTGGTGGTGCTGGCGCCGGTATTGAGGGTCAGGGTGTCGAAGAAATGGTGTTGCTCGACCTTCATGCCCAGGGCAACCAGGCCCTTGGCCAGGACCGCGGTCAACTGGTGCACGCGTTGAGCGATCTGGGTCAGGCCTTTGGGGCCATGGTACACGGCGTACATGCTGGCGATGTTGGCCAGCAGCACCTGCGCGGTGCAGATGTTGCTGGTGGCTTTCTCGCGGCGGATATGTTGCTCGCGGGTCTGCATGGCCAGGCGCAGGGCCGGCTTGCCGAAACGGTCCACGGACACACCGACCAGGCGGCCCGGCATGTCGCGCTTGAACGCATCCTTGGTAGAGAAGTACGCCGCGTGCGGGCCACCAAAGCCCAGCGGCACGCCGAAGCGTTGCGCGCTGCCGATGGCCACGTCGGCGCCGAACTCGCCTGGCGGGGTCAGCAAGGTCAGGGCGAGCAGGTCAGCGGCGACAGCGACCAGCGCGTTGGCTGCGTGGAAACGCTCGGTCAGTTCACGGTAGTCAAACACGTCACCGTTGCTGGCCGGGTATTGCAGCAGGGCGCCGAAGAACGGGCTGGCGTCGGTCAGTTCGCGCTCATCGCCCACGACCACCTCGATACCCAGGGGCTCGGCACGGGTACGCAGTACGTCGAGGGTTTGCGGGTGGCTGTGGATCGAAGCGAAGAAGGCATTGCTGCCCTTGTTCTTGCTCAGGCGCTTGCAGAAGGTCATGGCTTCGGCGGCGGCGGTGGCTTCGTCGAGCAAGGAGGCGTTGGCGATCGGCAAGCCGGTGAGGTCGCTGATCAGGGTCTGGAAATTCAGCAGCGCTTCCAGGCGGCCCTGGGAAATTTCTGGCTGGTACGGGGTGTAGGCGGTGTACCAGGCGGGGTTTTCCAACAGGTTGCGCAGGATCGGCGACGGCGTATGGCAGTTGTAGTAGCCCTGGCCGATGTAAGTCTTGAACAGTTGGTTCCTGGCGGCGATGGCCTTGATCTTGGCCAGGGCCTCGGCTTCGCTCAGGCCGTCTTCCAGGCCGAGCACGCTGGTACCCTTGATGCTTTCCGGGATCACACTGGCGCTCAGGGCTTCGAGGGAGTCAAAACCCAGGCTGGCCAGCATGTGCTGCTCATCTTCCTGGCGCGGGCCGATGTGGCGGGCGATGAACTCGTTGGCAGTGCTCAAATTGATCGTCATGGCGCGCTCCTCAGGCTTCGGCGTTGGCTTTGATCAGGCGGTCGTACGCGTCCTGATCCAACAGTTTAGCGACCGCTGCGGCATCGGCCGGTTTAAAGCGGAAGAACCAACCTTCGCCCATCGGGTCTTCGTTGACCAGTTCCGGGCTGCCATCGAGCTTGTCGTTCACTTCGAGCACTTCACCGTCCAGAGGCATGTACACGCCGCTGGCGGCCTTGACCGATTCCACGGTGGACGCTTCAGCGCCCTTGGCGTAGGCCTGCAGCTCCGGCAGTTGCACGAACACCACATCACCCAGCGCATTCTGCGCAAACGCGGTGATACCCACGGTGACGCTGCCGTCCGCTTCGGCACGCAGCCATTCGTGATCTTCAGTGAAACGCAACTCGCTCATGCAAACTCCTCAGGGCCAGAATGATCTGGTAGACGGGATTGGAATGGGGAGTTGCATAGCAATATCGCGGCCAACGTTATTAAATTGTTGTAAAACAATAGGTTATGAAAATACGGCATAAACTTGTTGAGTTTGGCTGTAGCGATTTCGCTACAACTGGGCGCGCTAAAAAAAGCCTATGCGGATCAAAGCCTTGCATGGCGCGGCAAAAGTAAGTCTGTAGCGATATCGTTACGCTGTAGCGCTTTCAGTACACTGGATGTCGTTCCCAGACCAAATCCGTTATGAAATGCGGTCCAAATGTAGGAGCGGGCTTGCTCGCGAAGGCGGAGTGTCAGTTATACGTCGGGTGGCTGACACACCGCTTTCGCGAGCAAGCCCGCTCCCACAGTTTGTTCTCTGTGGATTCAGGGCTTGTTGGGGATGCCGTATTTGCGCAGGCGATGGGCGATGGCGGTGTGCGAAGTCTGCAACCGGCTCGCCAGTTGGCGGGTCGAGGGATAACTGGCGTAGAGTTTTTCCAGCAGGCTGCGTTCGAAATCTTCCATGGCCTGTTCCAGGCTGTCGACATCGCCGTCGCCCTGGCGCGCCACCGACGTGCCGGCGATGTCCAGGTCACCGATGTCCACCAGGCTGCTTTCACAGATGGCGGCGGCGCGAAAAATCACGTTTTGCAGTTGGCGTACGTTGCCCGGCCAACGGTTGCCCAGCAGCGCCGGGTACGTGCCGGGCGCCAGGCGGCAGACGGGCCGCTGGATCTGCGCGCAGGCCTGCTGCATGAAATAGCGCGCCAGCAGCAGGATGTCCTGGCCGCGTTCGCGCAGCGGCGGCACTTCGACGTTGAGCACGTTGAGGCGGTAGAACAGGTCTTCGCGAAAGGAGCCCTCGCTGACCATTTTTTCCAGGTCGCGGTGCGTGGCGCTGAGGATGCGCACATTGACCTTCACTTCACGGTCGCCGCCGACCCGACGGAAGCTGCCGTCATTGAGAAAACGCAGCAACTTGGCCTGCAGGTACGGCGACATCTCACCGATCTCATCGAGAAACACCGTGCCCTGGTTGGCGAGTTCCATCAGCCCCGGCTTGCCCCCGCGTTGCGCACCGGTAAAGGCGCCCGGCGCATAACCGAACAACTCGCTCTCGGCGAGGTTTTCCGGCAGCGCCGCGCAGTTCAAGGCCAGGAACGGTGCGCTGTGGCGTGCGCTGATTGCATGGCAGGCACGCGCCACCAACTCCTTGCCGGTGCCGGTCTCGCCCTGGATCAGCAGCGGCGCATCCAACGCCGCCACGCGCTGCGCGCGCGCCTTGAGCGTGCGGATGGCCGGGGATTCGCCGAGCAGCGCATCAAAGCCTTCGGCATGGTCGTGGTGCAGCGCCGACAGTTGCTCGCCGATGCGGTTGGGTTGGTAAAGGGTCAACAGGGCGCCGGCGTCGGTGATGGGCGTTGCGTCCAGCAGCAAGGTCTGGCCGTTGACGCTGATCTCACGCAACGGCAGGCGAAAGCCGTGTTCGAGCAAGGTGTCCAGCAGTGCCGGGTCGTTGAACAGTGCGCTGATGCTCTCTCCGGCCGGTTCGCGACCATAAAGGGCGATCAATGCGGGGTTGGCCAACAGGATCGTGCCCGCGCTGTCCAGCGCCAGCACCGGGTCGGTCATGGCGGCCAGCAGGGCGTCGAGTTGCAGGTGGCGGCGCTGGCCGGGGAGGATGTCGACCACGGTCACCGCCTGTACGCCGTGCACGCTGAACAGCGCGTCGCGCAGCTCTTCCAGCACCTCGGCACTCAACGTCGGGGCGTCGATATAGACGTTGGGCGGCACCATCTCCACGGCATCCAGGTTGAGATTGCGCCCACCGAGCAAGGCCAGGACTTCCTGGGTGATGCCGACGCGGTCGATGAAGCTGACGTGGATACGCATGGGGCTGCTGACAATTCTGGGAAGCGAGAGACGGCCAGTATGCCTGACAGGTGATGGAGATCAAAAATGTGGGAGCGGGCTTGCTCGCGAATGCGGTAGATCAGTCAAGCATGTGCCAACTGATCCACCGCATTCGCGAGCAAGTCGAACCGTCGAACCGCCGCTCCCACATTGACTGTGTTGTGTCAGTGCGGGTGGGTTATTGCAGGTGCTCAGGCTTGACCGGGTCGCCTGATTTCACATCCAACTGATGCCGCACATCCTCAAACATCAAGTCGTACTGCTTGTGCATCGAGCCATTCAACACGGCCATTTTCGGCATGCCGTATTTTTGCGCGATGTTCATCGCATGCCGTGCAAAGTCGAACGCCTGGTCCTTGGGCAGGAAGAACTCCTCCTTGAGGTCCTTGCCCTGCACCGAACCGTGCAGTTTGAACAGCATGCCCTTGCCTTCCTTGGGGTCCTGGCTGACTTCGTAGTCGATGTGCAGGTTGTAGCTGTAGTCATGCTCGTTGAGCGCGTGACGCTCGACGTGCAGGTGCCCCGGTTCAAACGTGGCCATAGGCGTATCTCCTCTACTTACAGATAGGTGATGCCAGGTCTTGCCGTGCTGATACGGGTGCCGGCGCTGCCCTGGACGATGGCTTCGATGTCCGAGAGTGAACCGATGACGGCGGTTTTGCCAGTCTGGCGGGCGAACTCGCAGGCCGCTTGCACCTTGGGCCCCATGGAGCCGGCGGCAAAGCCGAGCTTTTCGATTTCGTCAGGGTGGGCCTGGCCGATGGCTTTCTGGGTGGGCTTGCCGTAGTCGATGAAGGCGGCATTGACGTCAGTGGCGATCACCAGCAGATCGGCGTCCAGCTGCGCGGCCAGCAAGGACGAGCACAGGTCTTTGTCGATCACCGCTTCGATGCCCTGCAGCTTGCCGTCTTCGCCGTACATCGTTGGAATGCCGCCGCCGCCGGCGCAGATCACGATGCTGCCTTTTCCCAGCAACCATTGGATCGGGCGGATTTCAAAGATGCGCTTGGGGCGCGGGCTGGCGACCACGCGGCGGTATTTGTCGCCGTCCGGCGCGATGGCCCAGCCCTTTTCGGCGGCGAGTTTTTCGGCTTCGGCCTTGGCATACACCGGGCCGATAGGTTTGGTCGGGTTCTGGAACGCCGGGTCGTTGGCGTCCACTTCGACCTGGGTCAGCAAGGTGGCGAAGGGCACCTCGAAGTCCAGCAAGTTGCCCAGTTCCTGTTCGATGATGTAGCCGATCATGCCTTCGGTCTCGGCGCCCAGCACGTCCAGCGGGTAGGGCGAAATACTGGTGTAGGCCGCCGCCTGCAACGACAGCAGGCCGACCTGCGGACCGTTGCCGTGGGCGATCACCAGCTCGTTGCCGGCGTGTATCTTGGCGATCTGTTCGGTGGCGATGCGGATATTGGCTCGTTGGTTGTCCGCCGTCATGGGTTCACCACGGCGCAGAAGGGCGTTGCCGCCCAGGGCTACGACGATGCGCATAAAATCAGTCCTTCCAAAATCTATCGTTGTGAACACCGGACCCAATGTGGGAGCGGCGGTTCGACGCTTCGACTTGCTCGCGAACGCGGTGGATCAGTTGATACCTGTGTTGACTGACACACCGCTTTCGCGAGCAAGCCCGCTCCCACAGTGTTGACCGTGTTTCGACAGTGGGAGCGGTGTCGCTTAGATATCCGCCAACGCCGACACCAGAATCGCCTTGATCGTATGCATGCGGTTTTCCGCCTGCTCGAAGGCGATGTTGGCCGGCGACTCGAACACCTCCTCGGTCACTTCCACGCCATTGGCCAGGTTCGGATACCGCGCGGCGATGTCCTTGCCCACCTTGGTTTCGCTGTTATGGAACGCCGGCAGGCAGTGCATGAACTTCACCCGTGGGTTGCCCGAGGCTTTCATCATCTGGGTGTTGACCTGGTACGGCAGCAGTTGCTCGATGCGCTCGTCCCACGCTTCCACCGGCTCGCCCATCGACACCCAGATATCGGTGTGGATGAAGTCGACACCCTTGACTGCCTCGGCCGGGTCCTCGGTGATGGTGATGCGCGCGCCGCTCTCCTCGGCGAAGGCCTGGCATTGCTGGATGAAATCTTCGTGGGGCCACAGGGCTTTTGGCGCGCCGATGCGTACGTCCATGCCGAGCTTGGCGCCGATCATCAGCAACGAGTTGCCCATGTTGTAGCGCGCGTCACCGAGGTAGGCGTAGCTGATGTCATGCAGCGGCTTGTCGCTGTGTTCGCGCATGGTCAGGGTGTCGGCGATCATTTGCGTCGGGTGGAACTCGGCGGTCAGGCCATTGAACACTGGCACACCGGCGAACTTGGCCAGCTCTTCGACGATCTCCTGCTCGAAGCCACGGTACTCGATGGCATCGAACATGCGCCCGAGTACGCGAGCGGTGTCTTTCATGCTTTCCTTGTGGCCGATCTGCGACGACACCGGGTCGATGTAGGTGACGTGCGCGCCCTGGTCATGGGCGGCGACTTCGAACGCGCAACGGGTGCGGGTCGAGGTTTTTTCGAAGATCAGCGCGATGTTCTTGCCCTGCAGATGCGGACGCTCGGTGCCGGTGTACTTGGCGCGCTTGAGGTCGCGGGACAGGTCCAACAGGTAGTGCAGCTCGCGGGTGGTGTGGTGCATCAGCGACAGCAGGCTGCGGTTGCGCATATTGAAAGCCATGAGGGAATCTCCTTAATAGTCGATAGGGTCGCGGATGATCGGGCAGGTCATGCAGTGGCCACCGCCACGGCCGCGGCCGAGTTCACCGGCGCTGATGGTGATGACTTCCACGCCGGCCTTGCGCAGCAAGGTGTTGGTGTAGGTGTTGCGGTCGTAACCGATCACCACGCCGGGCTCTACGGCCACCACGTTGTTGCCGTCATCCCACTGTTCGCGCTCGGCGGCGAAACTGTTGCCGCCGGTCTCGACGACACGTAGCGCCTTGAGGTTGAGCGCGGCGGCGACGGTGTCGAGGAAATTGGTGGTCTCGCGCTGGATATCGATACCGTGCGGCTTGCTCTCGTCAGGGCGCAGGGTGAAGGGCACGATCTGGTTGACCACTTCGGGGAAGACCGTGACCAGGTCGCGGTCGCAAAAGCTGAACACGGTGTCCAGGTGCATCGCCGCACGGGATTTCGGCAGGCCGGCGACGATCACACGTTCCACCGCTTTGTTCTTGAACAGGTTGCGCGCCAGTTGGCCAATGGCCTGATGGGACGAGCGTTCACCCATGCCGATCAACACCACGCCATTGCCGATTGGCATCACGTCACCGCCTTCCAGCGTGGCGGCGCCGTGTTCCTGGTCGGGGTCGCCGTACCAGATCTGGAAGTCCGCGTTGGTGAACTCGGGGTGGAATTTATAGATGGCGCTGGCCAGCAGGGTTTCCTGGCGGCGCGCCGGCCAGTACATCGGGTTGAGCGTCACGCCGCCGTAGATCCAGCAAGTGGTGTCGCGGGTGAACTGGGTGTTGGGCAGCGGCGGCAGAATGAAGCTGGAATGGCCAAGAAACTCGCGGAACATTTCGAGGGTGCGGCCACCGAAGCTGCTCGGCAGGTCATCGGCCGACACGCCGCCGATCAGGAATTCGGTGATCTTGCGCGGCTCCAGGCTGCGCAGCCACGAGCTGACTTCATCGGCGAGGCCCAGGCCCACCGTATTGGCGGTGATCTTGCGCGCCAGGATCCAGTCCAGGGCTTCGGGGATGGCGACGATATCGGTCAGCAGGTTGTGCATTTCCAGCACATCAATGTCCCGCTCGCGCATCTTGGTCACAAAGTCGAAATGGTCGCGCTTGGCCTGGGCCACCCACAGCACGTCATCGAACAGCAGTTCGTCGCAATTGTTCGGCGTCAACCGCTGATGGGCCAAGCCTGGGGAGCACACCATGACTTTGCGCAGTTTGCCGGCTTCGGAATGTACGCCGTACTTCACTTTTTCCGTGGTCATTACAGATTCTCCAGTCAGAATTACAGAGTCAGGAAGCCGTCGTAGAGCCCATAGGCCGCCACCAGGGCGCCTACGACCACTGCGGCGAAAATCAGCTTCTCGACGTTGGTGAAGATGGGTTTGCCCAGTTCACGCTTGGCCTTGGCGAACAGGATCGCGCCGGGGGCGTAGAGCAGGGCGGAGAGCAGCAGGTATTTGGTGCCGCCGGCGTAGAGCAGCCAGATCGCGTAGATCAGGGCGACGGCGCCGATGAACAGGTCTTTCTTGCGCTCGGCCAGGGCGGCCTCGTAGGTTTCGCCACGCACCGCCAGCAGCAGGGCGTAGGCCGCCGACCACAGGTAAGGCACCAGGATCATCGAGGTGGCGAGGTAGATCAGCGACAGGTAGGTGCTGGCGGAAAACAGCGTGATCACCAGAAACAGTTGCACCATCGCGTTGGTCAGCCACAGCGCGTTGACCGGCACGTGGTTGGCGTTTTCCTTGCGCAGGAATGCCGGCATGGTGTGGTCCTTGGCGGCGGCGAACATGATCTCCGCGCACAGCAGCACCCACGACAGCAACGCGCCGAGCAGCGAGATGATCAAGCCGACGCTGATCAGCACCGCGCCCCAGTGGCCCACCACGTGTTCCAGCACGGCGGCCATCGACGGGTTCTGCAGCTTGGCCAATTCCGGTTGGGTCATGATCCCCAGGGACAGCACGTTCACCAGCATCAGGAACAGCAGCACCGTGATAAAACCGATCACCGTGGCCTTGCCGACGTCGGAACGTTTTTCCGCGCGGGACGAGAAAATGCTCGCGCCTTCGATACCGATGAACACCCACACGGTGACCAGCATCATGTTGCGCACCTGGTTCATCACGCTGCCCAGGTCCGGGTTTTTCACGCCCCAGATATCAGCGGTGAAGATCTCCAGCTTGAATGCGAACACGGCAATCAGCACGAACAGCACCAGCGGCACCACCTTGGCGACGGTGGTCACCAGGTTGATGAACGCCGCTTCCTTGATGCCGCGCAGCACCAGGAAATGCACGGCCCACAGCAGCACCGATGCGCCGATCACGGCCGCTGGCGTATTGCCTTCGCCGAAGATCGGGAAGAAATAACCGAGGGTGCTGAACAGCAACACGAAGTAACCGACGTTGCCCAGCCAGGCACTGATCCAGTAACCCCAGGCGGACGAAAAACCCATGTAATCGCCGAAGCCGGCCTTGGCGTAGGCATAGACGCCGCCGTCGAGGTCGGGTTTGCGGTTGGCGAGGGTCTGGAACACAAACGCGAGGGTCAACATGCCGATGGCGGTAATTACCCAGCCGATCAATACCGCACCGACATCGGCGCTGGCGGCCATGTTTTGCGGCAATGAGAAAATCCCGCCGCCAATCATCGAGCCCACGACAAGTGCAACCAGTGCGCCTAATCGAAGTTTTCCGGGAGAATCAGACATCGCATAACTCCAATGCAGGAGAACAGAGACCACAGAATAATTCCGTGCGCTAATCAAACAGCTGACTCAGATCACTTCATTGGCACATTCCATTGTGAATTAACGACTTGGAGTGGAAACTTACGGGCGATGGAATCCTCGGAAAAAGCGCTTTGCAGAGCCGTTTCGCTTATTGATTAATCATTTAGTCAGTGCCGTGGACGTTGACGCTAGCCCCTTTCCCAAGATGCGCAAACTTTTTTGAAAGCCGTTTTTTGGCAAAACACCATAAAGCCTTAAGGCGCCTGCAGTATTTAAAATCTAAATAGGCCTAAACTTGTATAACGGTCATGTCACTGGGTTATGAGCCCGTCTCTTTTATCGCCATCTCTAATAAACGTTACACTTATCCAGTTATTTAAAGTGAGTGCGCGGATGTTTGCTCACGGTATTATTTTCAGGAGTGTCCATGTCCCAACCGGCCCAAAAACTTCGACTCAGCGCCCTGATCGCCCTGGTAGTGGGGTCGATGATTGGCGGCGGGATTTTTTCCTTGCCGCAAAACATGGCCGCCCGCGCCGAGGTGGGGGCGGTATTGATCGGCTGGGCGATTACTGCGGTGGGCATGCTGACTCTGGCGTTCGTGTTCCAGACCCTGGCCAACCGCAAACCCGAGCTGGATTCTGGGGTATACGCCTACGCCAAGGCGGGTTTCGGCGACTACATGGGGTTCTCGTCGGCCTGGGGTTATTGGATCAGCGCGTGGATGGGCAACGTCGGTTACTTCGTGTTGCTGTTCAGCACCCTCGGGTACTTTTTCCCGGTGTTCGGCCAGGGCAATACACCGGTGGCCATCGGCTGTGCGTCGTTGTTGCTGTGGGCTGTGCATTTTCTGGTACTGCGCGGGATCAAGGAGGCGGCGTTCATCAACCAGGTCACCACCGTGGCCAAGATCGTGCCGCTGCTGATGTTTATCGCGATCGCGGCCGTGGCGTTCAAGGCGGATATTTTCACCCGGGATATCTGGGGCCTGGGCAACCCGCAGATCGGCAGCGTGGTGGACCAGGTGCGCAACATGATGCTGGTCACGGTGTTTGTGTTTATCGGGATCGAGGGCGCCAGCGTTTACTCGGCGCGGGCCGAGAAACGCTCGGACGTCGGCCGCGCTACGGTCATCGGCTTTCTCGGCGTACTGGCACTGCTGGTGCTGGTGAATGTGCTGTCGCTGGGGATCATGAGCCAGCCGGAGCTTGCGCAATTGCAGAACCCGTCCCTGGCCGGTGTGCTGGAACATATCGTCGGGCCGTGGGGGGCGATGGCAATCAGCATTGGCTTGGCGGTCTCGTTGCTTGGCGCCTTGCTGTCCTGGGCGCTGCTCTGCGCGGAAATCCTCTACGCCACCGCCCAGGACAAGACCATGCCGGCATTCCTGAAAAAGGAGAACGCCAACCAGGTGCCGGTCAACGCGCTCTGGCTGACCAATGTGATGATCCAGGTCTTTCTGGTGATCACGCTGTTTTCCCACAGCACCTACACCACACTGATCTACCTGGCGTCCTCGATGATCCTGGTGCCCTACCTGTGGTCGGCGGCGTATGCCGTGTTGTTGAGCGGGCGCGGTGAAACCTACGAAAGTGCTCACGGCCAGCGCATGAAAGACCTGCTGGTGGGCCTCATTGCCCTCGGCTACGCCGTGTGGCTGCTTTACGCCGGGGGCTTGAAGTACTTGCTGCTGTCGGCGTTGTTGTATGCGCCAGGCGTGATCCTGTTTGCCCTCGCCAAGCGTGAACAGGGTCAGCCCCTGTTTACCCACATGGAAAAGGGCATTTTCAGTTGCGTGATCGCCGGCGCAGGGCTGGCGGCCTATGGGCTGTATAGCGGGGTGTTGTCGCTTTGATTGGGGTGGCTGTGACTGGCGTCATCACAGCATAGGTATCTACACAACTCTCAACGACTGAAAAGTATCCTCGTAGTGAGCGGGCTTGTCCCGCGCTGGGTGGCGAAGCCGCCCCAAACCAGGCGACCGGATTCTACCTGAAGCTCGGCGATGCCTTTATTGGGGCCGCTTCGCCGCCCAGCGCGGGGCAAGCCCGCTCACTACAAAGATGTGTAATTACCTGTGGTCACCACTGTGGCCGGTGTGAACCCAATTCCCCAGCCGGCAAATCCCATTGCAACGGCGTGTCGCTGATAGTCAGCGGCGCCAGCAGCCGATGCGCCTGGCCCCAGGCGGTCTGTTCCACCACCAGGCCTTGATCACCCGCTTCTTCGGCCCGCAACGCCGGCTGCTCCGGTACTCGCCCCGCATCCACCAATAACTTCGCCGTACGGGCCAGCGACAACCGCGCCGAACCGCCGCGCCCGGATTTCAACCGTTCGCTCAACGCCTGAATCGCACTGGCCGCCATCAAATACCCGGTGGCGTGATCCAGCGCCTGCACCGGCAGCGGCACCGGCTGATCGGCCTGTTTCCAGGCCCTGCCCGCGTCGGCGATCCCGCTGCTCATCTGCACCAGGCTGTCGAAACCCCGGCGATTGCGCCACGGGCCGCTCCATCCATAGGCGTTGAGGCTCACGTCGATCAAGCCGAGGGCGAGCGTATGCAGCTCGCCGGCGGTATAGCCCAGGTGTTCAAGGGCATCGGCGCGGTAGCCGTGGAACAGGATGTCCGCGTCCTTGAGCAGGCTTTCGAAAACCTGCCGTCCTTCGGGGCGTTTCAGGTCAAGGCGGGCGCAGCGTTTGCCCAGTGTCATTTCCGGCACCACGCCCGGTTCGTTCCAGGTGGGCGAGTCGATGCGCAGCACGTCTGCGCCCAAGCCTGCGAGAAAGCGACTGGCCACGGGCCCGGCCAACACGCGGGTCAGGTCCAGCACCTTGATGGCCGCCAGCGGCCGGGCGCCGGAACCAAGCCAGGGTTTGTCAGCGGTGGGTGCAAAGGTCTCACGGTGCACCAGCGCTTCAGCGTTCACCGCCAACCCTTGCGGATGAGTTTGCCAGGCTTGCCATGAACGCATCTGCGCGGCGCAACCACCCTCATCGACAATCGCCTGCTCCAGTTCAGCGGTCTTCCACGGGGCGACCTTGGCTGCCATTGCGGCACGGTCGGCGGCCTTGCCCAACACCCGTTCAGCGGCGGCACGGTGATGGGGCGCATTGGTATGCAGACGAATCCAGCCATCGGCGCTGGCGTAGTCGCCAGCCACCGGGTCCCAAAGGGGCGGTACGTGCCAGCCCACCGGGCGAATCGAGGAAGAGAACCAGAAGGACGCCAGACGCCGGTTCACACTGACGCTGGTCAGGCGCCCGGTCTGTTGCCGGATCAGCTCGGCCACCGCCTGGCCGGCCGCACCGATGCTGGCGCTGGCCAGGTCGGTGACGGCGAATGCCGAGGGCAGGGCGCCGGCTTCGTTGAAGGTCAGCGGCGTTTGCGGCAGATCCAGTGCGGCTTGGATGGGAGTCAGCAGGTCGGTCATCGAAGGCCCTCCGTAAGAGAGCGGCCACTATAAGAGATGATCAGGCCGGTGTGACAACCCCAGGTTCCAATGGCAGGTCGAGGCTGGCGCTAAACCCGCCCTCGGCATGGTTGGCCAGGATCAGGCTGCCGCCGTGACGCTCGGCGGCGCGGCGCGCAATCGCCAGGCCCAGGCCGTGGCCTTGTGCGGTCTGGCCGGGGGCACGGTAGAACGGTTCGCCCAATTGGGCCAGGTGCTCGGCTTCCACGCCGGGGCCGTGATCGCGCACGCTGATCAGGATGCGCTCGCCCAGGCGCTGGGCCTTGAGTTCAATCGCCTGGCCCTGTGGGTTGAAGCGTTGGGCATTGCGTAGCAAGTTGTCTACCGCACGCTCGATCATGGTCGGCCAGCCCTTGAGGTGCAGGCCAGGGTCGATAGCCAATTGCACCACCTGGTCCGGCGCGCCGAGCTGGGCGTCCTTTTGCAAGGTCTTGAGCAAGGGGGCGAGGTCGATCTCTTCGGCGCTGGCGTTGTCGGCATCGACGCGGGCCAGCACCAGGATTTCGCTGATCAATGCCTCCAGGCGATCACATTCGCGGGTCAGGCGCGGCCAGAGTTTGTCCCGCTCTTCGGGGCTGGCGCGCTCGGCCAGGGCCAAGGCGATACGCAGGCGCGCCAGGGGCGAGCGCAGCTCGTGGGATACATCGCGCAGCAACTGGCGCTGGCTGGCGATCAGGCTTTGCAGGCGTGCGCCCATGCGGTTGAAGTCGGTGGCGAGCACGCCGAATTCATCGCGGCGGTTGGCCAGGCGCGCCAGGCTGTTTTGCTGGTAGGTGGCCTGGCCGAGGTCATGCACGGCGCCACGCAGGCGGCTCAACGGACGCGTGATCGACAAGGTGACGATCAGGCTGAACAGGGTCAGCACCACCAGCGCGATCGCCAAGGCGCTCAGCGGCCAAGTCAGGCTGCTGCGGTGCCATTCGTCAAGTTCGGGGTGCGGGATGCGGTAGATCAGCAGGTAGGTGTCGCCGGTTTTCTCGCTGGTGTACTCGGCGGTCAGGCGGCGCCAGGGCAAGTGGCCGTCCTTGCTGTCGTTCTGTCTGGCTTCGAAGGCCGCGGCGCGGCGCGGGAAGGTGCCGCGCACCACCGGATCGCCGCTTTCGTTGAGCACTTGCACGTCGATGTGGTATTGGCGCTTGCGCTGTTGCAGCAACTCCTGGGCGGCGTCTTCACCCTGGGCTTCGTAGAGCTGGGTCCACTCTTGCGCCAGGTTGTTGAGGCCGGGGTGGCGGCTGAGAATCCAGGCATCCTGATTGAGCATGTGCCCAAGCAGGATCGACAGCCCGGCAACCAAGGCGATGGCCAGCCAGAAGCTGGCCAGGATACGCCAGAACAATGAACGCACAGGAAACCCTCAAACAGGAAAAGCCCAGCGGCGGGGGCCACTGGGCTGGGAGTGTCAACGCGAGGGCATTATTGCGCTTTTTGCGGCTGCTGCGCTTTCCAGGCCTGGAATTCCTTCCATTCGGCACGGCGTTGTTCCTGCTTCTTGACGATCTCGTCGAACTGCTTCTGTTGATCAGGCTTGAGCACGGCGCGAATGTCGGCCTGGGTTTTCTTGCGGCTGGCGTCCCTTTCATCCTGCATGGCTTTCTGGTCGGCGGCCGGCAGTTTGTCCAGGTATTTCTTGACCAGCTCTTTGCGCCCTTGCATCTGCTCGCGCATCAGGCGGTCGATCTGCAGATGCTGTTCGCGGGTCAGGTCCAGGTCACGGAACGGACCGCCTTTGCCACGCGGACCGTGTTCAGCGCCGTGGCCCGGGCCACCCATCATATGACCTTCCGGGCCGCCCATCGGGCCTGGGCCTTCTGGCATTGCCGCCATGGCAACGGTGGGCAGGGCGGCGGCGAACATCAAAGCGATAAGGGTCTTGCGCATGGTGAATCTCCTGTCTCTATTCCGGTGAGTCCGGATGTGAGTAGATTAAGGAGATCAAGGTCAGCGGCGGTCAGGGGAGCGTAAAGGTTTGGTAAGGGAGGAAGGCAGCGCTTCAAAGGCTGTAGTAGTAACCACGGCTGCGCAACGCCACGATCCGTGGCCGGCCGTCCGGGTGCGGGCCGATCTTTTTGCGCAGGTTGCTGACGTGCATGTCCAGGCTACGATCATAGAGGGTCAGCTTGCGGCCCAGGGCGATCTGCGCCAGTTCCTGTTTGTCCAGCGGCTCGCCAGGCTGGCGAAGCAGAGCTTCGAGCAGACGGCTTTCGGAGACGGTGAGGGCGAATTCCCGTTCGTCGATGCTGACCACGCCACGCACCGGGCTGAAGCACAGGTCACCCAGTTCGAGCTGGCTGGACACGGCCGCCGGGTGGCTGCGGCGCAACACCGCGCGCAGGCGGGCGGTGAGCTCGCGTGGGTCGCAGGGCTTGGCCAGGTAATCGTCGGCGCCCAGTTCCAGGCCGAGGATACGGTCCAGCGGTTCGCCGCGTGCCGAAAGCATCAGCACCGGCAACTCCGGGTGATCGCTGCGCAGTTGCTTGAGCAGCTCAAGGCCGCTGCCGTCGGGCAGCATCACGTCAAGCACCACCGCTGCCGGGGCGCTGTCGGCCAAAGCTTTGCGAGCGCTCAAGCCGTCATGGCAGGCACGTACATGGAAGCCTTCCTGGCTCAACCAACTGGTCAGCAGCTCGCAGAGCTCCTGGTCATCATCTATCAGTAACAGCTCGCTCATGACTCACTCAATTTAGCCATTGTCGACGGCGACGGTGCCCACCGCTGGCGAAGATCCCGCACAGCAGGGCGATCAGTGCCACGGCCCCGCCGGTGACGAACCATTGTTGTTGCTCGGTCAGCCATCGGGTCAGGGCGCCGCCCTGGGTCTCTTTGAGTTGCTGGGCCAGGCGTTGGTTCTCTTGGCGAAGGCGACTCAACTGGGTGCTTTCGCGGGCAGCGTCCGCACTTTGCAGTTGTTGGCTCAACGCTTCACGCTGGCGTTCGCTTTCTTTCAAACGTTGCTGCAATTCGGTGATCTGGGCGCCGACACTCAAGGACAGGGGCGTGGAACTGCCAGTGTTCGAGGTTTCTTCAGCGTGGGCCGTAGCCCCGATCATTACCACTGCCAACAGACACAACTGACGTAAGCGCATCGGAACTCCTGATTCCACACGAATATTCAGAACGTTGTCGGCAGGTTACCGGGAATAATGAGCAATTAGGAGCGCGCCGAACCGAAATGGTTCGGCGCGGCCCGGGTCAAGGCAGGACTTGCTTGAACGGCTTGACCACGACGTCAGCGTAAACCCCGGCCGCCACATAGGGGTCCGCCTTGGCCCAGGCCTGGGCATCGGCCAGGGAAGCGAACTCGGCCACGATCAGGCTACCGGTGAAACCGGCATCGCCCGGGTCGATGCTGTCCACCGCAGGATGCGGGCCGGCCAGCACGATACGGCCTTCGGCTTGCAGCTGTTTGAGGCGCTCGACATGAGCCGGGCGCACGGAGAGGCGTTTTTCCAGCGAGTCGGCGACGTCGGTGGCAATGATGGCGTAGAGCATGTCAGTCCTCGGTTTTAGGCGATGCGGGATCGGTGTCATGCAGGTGGCGCGACAGGTAGATACCCTGGGCAACCAGGAACAGCACGGTCATGCCCAGGCTGCCGAAGACTTTGAAGTCGACCCAGTAATCCTGGAAGGTGAACGCGACGAACAGGTTCGCGGCACCGCAGAACAGGAAAAACACGATCCAGGCCAGGTTCAAACGCACCCAGACCGGCTCCGGCAGGGTCAGCGCATGCCCCATGATCCGCTTGATCAGCAGGCGGTCGCCGATGAAGTGGCTGCCGATGAAGGCCAAGGCGAACAGCCAGTTCACCACCGGGGCTTTCCATTTAAGGAAGGTTTCACTGTGGAAGGCCAGGGTGAGGCTGCCGAAGACCAGGCACGCGATGAGCGTCAGCCATTGGCTTTTTTCCAGCTTGCGCTGGGAGATGAAGATGGCGCCGTAGACCACCACGGAGCTGATGATAAGCACGGCGGTGGCGCTGTAGATGCCCCCGAATGTCAGCTCGTGGCCGGCCAGGTCGATGACCCGGGGGTCGAGTTTGTAAACGATGAAAAACAGCAACAGCGGGATGAAGTCGATGAATTGTTTCACAGTAAGAGCCAGAAGCTGGATGTGGCGGCATAATAACAAACATCCTTGGTAGCGAAAGCGCCAGCTGACTTGAGGTTACACACTTCCGTGAATGTTGATTTGCACTGCCACAGCACGGCCTCCGACGGCGCCCTGGCGCCCGCGGTACTGGTTGCGCGTGCGTTTGAAAAAGGCGTGCGAGTCCTGGCGTTGACCGACCACGACACCCTCGAAGGCCTCGATGAGGCCCGCGAAGCCGCGCAGGCGTTGGGCATGCAGCTGGTCAACGGCGTGGAATTGTCCTGCACCTGGGGCGGCGCCACCATTCATGTGCTCGGCTACGGTTTCGACCAGACAGCCCCGTCGCTGGTGCAGGCCATTGCCCAATTGCACGATGGCCGCTGGCTGCGGTCCGAAGAAATAAGCCGCAAACTCAGCCTTAAAGGCATGCCTGGCGCCCTCGACGGCGCCCGCGCCATCCAGCAGGAACTGGGTGACAGCGGCAATGCTCCGGCCCGGCCGCACTTTGCCGACTGGATGGTGCGTGAAGGTTTTGTCAAAGACCGCGCCGAAGCCTTCCGCAAATGGCTGGGCGCGGGCAAGTTGGGGGATGTGAAGCAGCACTGGCCGACCCTGGAAGACACCGTCGCAACCCTGCGCGCCGCCGGTGCCTGGGTCAGCCTGGCACACCCCTGGCATTACGATTTCACCCGCAGCAAGCGTCGCAAGCTGATCGGCGACTATATTGGAGCGGGCGGCCACGCGATTGAGGTGGTCAACGGGCATCAACCCGCCGATCAGGTGGGCAGCCTGGCGATTCTTGCCCGCGAATTTGGTCTGCTGGTCAGTGCCGGCAGTGATTTTCATGGCCCAGGCGGCTGGTCCGAGATCGGCGAGTATCGCCAGGTCCCGGAAGATTTGCCGCTGTTGTGGGGGCGATTCAAGCATGACCCCATTATTGCCACCGTCTGAACAGGTAGAGCACGTGAGTCAATTCTTCCAGATTCATCCGGAAAACCCCCAGGCACGCCTGATCAAGCAGGCCGTCGAGATCATTCGCGCCGGTGGCGTGGTGATCTATCCAACGGATTCGTCCTACGCCATCGGTTGCCAGATCGGCGACAAAAGCGCCGTGGAGCGGGTCAGACGCCTGCGTGAGCTGGACAAGAATCATAACTTCGCGCTGATCTGCAGCGACTTGTCCCAGTTGGGCCTGTTCGCCAAGGTCGACACCGGCACCTTCCGCCTGCTCAAGGCCCACACGCCTGGGCCCTACACCTTCATTCTCAACGCCACCCGCGAAGTGCCGCGCCTGCTGCTGCACCCGAAGAAGCGCACCATCGGCCTGCGGGTGCCGGAGCATCCCATCGCCCTGGCGCTGCTCGCCGAGTTGGGTGAGCCGCTGATGAGCGTGTCGCTGATCATGCCGGGCGATACCGAGCCGCTGGAAGACCCGTACGAAATGCGCCAGTTGCTGGAAAAGCAAGTCGACCTGATCATCGACGGCGGCTTCGGCGGCGGCAAAGCCTCTACCGTGATCAACCTGGCCGACGGCGAACCCGAAGTGATCCGCGTGGGTTGCGGTGACCCGGCGCCGTTCATGGTCGAGGCCTGAATGTCGGTCGTGGAGGCCGTCGACAGCCAGGCGGGCGCCCAGCAGGAGCTGCCGTTTGCCATGGTGTACGGCCAGGCCTTGCTGGAAATGCCCCTGGACCTGTACATTCCGCCGGATGCGTTGGAAGTCTTTCTGGAAGCCTTCGAAGGTCCGTTGGACTTGCTGCTGTACCTGATCCGCAAACAGAACATTAATATCCTCGATATCCCGGTGGCGGAAATCACCCGCCAGTACATGGGCTATGTCGAGCTGATGCAGTCGGTGCGCCTGGAACTGGCCGCCGAGTACCTGGTGATGGCCGCCATGCTTGCCGAGATCAAGTCGCGCATGCTGTTGCCGCGCTCGGAAACGGTCGAGGCCGAAGAAGACGACCCGCGTGCCGAGCTGATCCGCCGTCTGCAAGAGTACGAACGCTTCAAGGCCGCCGCCGAAGGCATCGACGGCTTGAGCCGGGTCGGCCGTGACGTGGTCGTGCCCAAGCTCGACGCGCCCGAAGCCCGCGCGCGCAAGTTGCTGCCGGATGTGAGCCTGGAAGAATTGCTGATGTCCATGGCCGAGGTGCTGCGCCGTGGTGACATGTTTGAACACCATCAGGTCAGTCGCGAGGCGCTGTCCACGCGCGAGCGCATGAGCGACGTACTGGAGCGCCTCAAGGGCGGTGGGTTCGTGCCGTTTGTCGAACTGTTTACCGCCGAAGAAGGGCGCCTGGGGGTGGTGGTTACGTTTATGGCGATCCTTGAGTTGGTGAAGGAGTCCTTGGTCGAGCTGGTGCAGAATGAGCCCTTTGCGGCTATCCACGTGCGGGCGCGAGCCGAATAACGAGCTGAATCGATGAATCTGACTGAACCCCGCGAACTGGCCCCATTGCTGGAGGCTTTTCTCCTGGCCTCGGGTAAACCGCAATCTTTGGAGCGCCTGTTCGAACTCTTTGAAGAGGCCGAGCGCCCTGAGCCGCCGGTATTCAAGAAGGCGCTGGAGATCCTGCGCAAGTCCTGCGACGGCCGCGCTTTTGAATTACGCGAAGTGGCGTCAGGTTATCGTCTGCAAATTCGTGAGAAGTTTTCCCCGTGGGTCGGCCGCTTGTGGGAAGAACGCCCGCAGCGTTATTCGCGAGCAATGCTGGAGACTATGGCGCTCATCGCCTATCGCCAGCCGATTACCCGGGGCGAGATCGAGGACGTGCGCGGCGTGGCGGTCAACAGCCATATCGTCAAGACCTTGCTGGAGCGCGAGTGGATCCGCATCGTCGGTTACCGCGATGTACCCGGCAAACCGGCAATGTTTGCCACCACCAAGGTGTTTCTCGATCACTTCAACCTGAAAAACCTCGACGACTTGCCGCCGCTGGCCGAACTGCGCGAAATGGAAGCCGAGCCGGTGCTGGATTTCGACGACGCGCCCGTCCCGGCGGGCTTGCAGGAATTGGCCGACGCCAGCGCCGAGCCGGAGGAGACCAAGGACGAGACCAGTTTCCATACGCTGTTGCTGGAACTGGACGACATGGAGCAGGGCATCAAGACTGACTTCGATGATTTGCTGCGTGATGGTGCGACTGAGCCGCCTACCCAGGTGGATGTTGAGCCCGAGCCTGAAGTCGAAGAAGACATCCTGGGCGTCGCCGATGCCCGCGAGAAACTCCTGGCCGCCGTCGCCGCCCTCAAACAGCCACCGCTGAGCGACGAAGAAGACGAAGCCCGCGCCCTGGCCGAAGCCATCGAAAACGAACGCCAGCAGCAAGACTAACGCTGGACCCTTTGTGGGAGCGGGCTTGCTCGCGAAGGCGGTGTGTCAGGCGATGCATGTGCAAGCTGACACACCGCCTTCGCGAGCAAGCCCGCTCCCACATTTTGATCTCCACTGTCAGGGAGAAATATATGAGCTCCACCAAAGACCCCTGCATCAGCATCTGCAAGTTCAGCGACGACATCTGCGTCGGCTGTGGCCGCAGCAAGCGAGAGATCCGTGCCTGGAAGAAACTCGACAAACTCGACAAGCGCACTGTCCTGGCCGAAGCCGAACTGCGCTTGCTGGCCCTCGGTGCCACCGGTCGGCGGAAAAGCAAATGACTTGGGCGTTATCGACTAGTCTCTGATGCGCAACGCGCGCCATGCGCGTATGATTCGCGACCCTTTGCCGACCTATTCGGCCAAAGCCCCGCTTTCAACACTCTTCAGGCCACGCCTGAATCGACCCACCGGGAGGTGCTTAAGATGACCGACAAAGACCAGAACGACAGCCAGGAAATCGGCCCAGCAGGCGAAAAACTGCAAAAGGTGCTGGCGCGTATCGGCGTGGGCTCGCGCCGCGACGTCGAAGCCTGGATCACCCAGAAGCGCATCAAGGTCAACGGCGTCGAGGCCACCCTCGGCCAGCGCGTCGACCTGCATGATGCAATCACCATTGATGGCAAGGTCATCAAGCGTGAAGAGGCCGCCGAATCGGTGCGCCGCGTGATCATGTACAACAAGCCCGATGGCGAGATCTGCACCCGTGACGACCCTGAAGGCCGTCCAACCGTGTTCGACAAGATGCCCAAGCCCAAAGAAGGCCGCTGGATCAACATCGGTCGTCTCGACATTAACACCACCGGTTTGCTGATGTTCACCACCGACGGTGAGCTGGCCAACCGCCTGATGCACCCGTCCTACGAGATGGACCGCGAATACGCCGTGCGTGTGCGTGGCGAAGTCGATGACGAGATGATCGAGCGCTTGAAAGCCGGCGTTGTCCTCGAAGACGGCCCAGCCAAGTTCACCGACATCAAGCAGGCTCCGGGTGGCGAAGGGTTCAACCACTGGTACCACTGCGTGGTGATGGAAGGGCGCAACCGTGAAGTGCGTCGCCTGTGGGAATCCCAGGGCCTGGTGGTCAGCCGCCTGAAGCGCGTGCGTTTCGGTCCGGTGTTCCTGAACTCCGATTTGCCGATGGGCCGCTGGCGCGAAATGAGCCAGTACGAAGTCGACATCCTCAGCGCCGAAGTTGGCCTGGCCCCGGTGGCGATGCCGCAGATGAACGCCAAGAGCAAAGACAAGCTTGAGCGTATGCAGCGTAAATCGTCGCGCCCTGTGCCGCGTACCGAGCGCGTTGCCCGCACCCTGCGCCCGGCGCTGAATGCACCGGCGACCGGCGGCCGTATCTCCCGTGAGCCGCAGATCGAAGGCGAGCGCCGCCCAACCGCGCCATCGCGTCAGGAAGGCGAGCGTGCGCCACGCGCGCCGCGTCCAGCCCCGGCGGGTGGTCGCAGCAACCGAGGTGAAGCGGACCGCCCCGCCGACAGCGCCAGCACCAAGCGTCCAGCCAAGCCGGCGGCGAACAAGCGCCCTGGCCCGAAACTGGTCGCCGACGAGCCGTCAGGCAAGCGCCGTGGCGCGCCGGCCGGTTCCGGTCAGCGTCCGGGTTTTGGTCGCAAGAAGCCGCAGTGATGTTTTAGGCACTGCACAAAAACGCCAACCTCAGGGTTGGCGTTTTTTTTGATCTGAAATACGGTCAAGAATGTGGGAGCTGGCTCCCACAGGGGATTTTCATTGATTTCGAATCAGCGTTTCAAAACGCAAAGGTGCCATCAAACACCGGCTTATCGTCCAGCGCCAACACCCCACTGGCAAAGATCAGGTCCAGATGATGACTGCCTTTCTGTCCACCACCCAAGCCCAGGTGCAACCCGCAATGGCGCTCTTCAAACCCGGCATTGCGCGCATACAAATCCTTCACCCCTTCATTGGTGCCGATCCCCAACTCTTCCACGCGCCGGTTGGACGGGTTGGCATTTAAATACTTGTTGAAATCATCCGCCAGCCCCGGCACATCGCTGGCCACGCTGCAGACGGTGGAGTTCTCGATCCACAGCTCCAGCGGTGATTGCAGCACGCCGTATTTGCGCGCGAACGGTATGGTGCTCAAAAAGGTGCCGACAAACCGCACCTGGCCATTGATGGCTTCGCTGTGGGTCGCGATTTCGCCAGGCGCCAGGTCATGGTTGCCGACGCCGTTGATATTGGTCCACTTCTTGATGCTGCTCATCGGCGCTTCCAGGCGTGAGCCGTGCTTGTCGGTAAAGCTCAGTACCGTGGCTTGGGACATGCGCCGGATCAGCGTGGCGTTGAGGTCTGCGATGCGCTGCGGCTCGACACTGAAGGTGTCGTAGAAGTAGTCGCCGTAATCCTTGAACAGCAGGGATTTTTTCCAGTGCTCGGCCATCACGCCTTGCAGGGCACGGATAAAGTCCGGGCCTTCGGCGCGGGGGTTGGGCAAGGTCGAGGAGTCGTAGAGAAACAGGTACAGGTCGCAGGCTTCGATGGCCTCGGCCAGGGTGTCGCTGGCGGCAAGGTCCAGGCGCTGCACCTGGAAGTTGAAACGGGCGGCGCTGCTGTGGGTGATCGCCTGGGCGATAGCGTCGTAGCGCTCGGTATGGCCCAGCAGCACGGTGGGGCGGCTGAAGCCATTGAGGGCCGGGTGGTGCGCAAGGTAGTAGAGAAAGTGTTCGACGGCGCGGGCCTTGTCCATGACGTAGTTCCTTGTGTGCCTTGGGTAAGGAGGCAGGTGCCGTGCACAGCACCTGCCGAATGCGTGCCGGTTTTTAGAATGGCCACATCGCGGTGCCGAACGGCACAACGGCATCGGCTTGCATCATTTCAACGGCGGCCTCATGGGTCGGCGCTTCAAACCAATCGTCGAGTTGCAGTTCGGTTTCCAGGTCGTTTTCCAGTGCTTGCATGGTGTATCTCCTAGAGGACGTTGTTTGAGAACGGCTTGCCTGCGGGCTTCGTAGGCAAGTGGAAAGAACCTAGGAGAGAGTGTTTCAAAATGCAAAATTTTTATTGACACGGTTTCATTTGAATTTTTTGTTCTGTTTTTCACGTTTTAGTTTTTCTTGAGCAAAAACAGAGCGCTGATGCGGCCGATGGCTGGGGTCATTGACGAGCGTCAATTTTTATCCAGATCACAGCTGTAACGTTAATTTTCCGCTATGTAACGATTGATTTACGAGTAAATGGCAACAACATGGGCTTATCCGGCGGTGTAAGGATTTGCTGACAGATGGTCGCGCACGCCGTGCGGGCTCGGCCACAACCTTCCGAGCGGTGTACAATGCGCCGCGTTTTACTGTGACTGCCTTGCGTAATCACGCAGAGGGCCAAGACCTCGGGGTTTACCTACCCTGATCACTCCGCCTGGCCACGAGCCGGACGGGTTCGATTTCGTCACAGATAAAAACAAACAGGTGACGCATGACCATTAAAACGACGCTGTACTCCTGGTGCCCGCGCTGGGGTTTGAGCGGCGCTGCTTGAGTCGGTAATTCAAGGCAGCAACCTGCATTCAACATCATCAAACCTTGCGTGAGAGCCTTTTCATGAGTGTTTCCCCTTCCTCTTCAGGCGAGCTGAAACGCGGCCTGAAAAACCGGCATATCCAGCTGATCGCCCTCGGTGGCGCCATCGGCACCGGCCTGTTCCTCGGTTCGGCCGGGGTGCTTAAATCCGCTGGCCCCTCGATGATCCTGGGCTATGCCATTTGCGGCTTCATTGCCTTCATGATCATGCGTCAGCTCGGCGAAATGATCGTCGAAGAGCCGGTCGCCGGTTCCTTCAGCCATTTTGCCCACAAATATTGGGGCGGTTTCGCTGGCTTTCTATCCGGCTGGAACTGCTGGATCCTGTACATCCTGGTGGGTATGTCGGAGCTGACGGCCGTTGGCAAATATGTGCATTACTGGTGGCCCGAGATTCCGACCTGGGTCTCGGCCGCGGCGTTCTTCGTGCTGATCAACCTGATCAACCTGGCCAACGTCAAAGTCTTCGGTGAAGCCGAGTTCTGGTTTGCCATCATCAAAGTGGTGGCGATTGTCGGCATGATCGCCCTGGGCAGCTACATGCTGGTCAGCGGCAGCGGCGGGCCACAGGCTTCGGTGACCAACCTGTGGGAGCATGGCGGCTTCTTCCCCCACGGCGTCGGTGGATTGGTGATGGCCATGGCGATCATCATGTTCTCTTTCGGCGGCCTGGAAATGCTCGGCTTTACCGCGGCTGAAGCGGATCAGCCGCGCACCGTGATCCCGAAAGCGATCAATCAAGTGATCTACCGCATCCTGATCTTCTACATCGGCGCTTTGGTGGTGCTGCTGTCGCTGACGCCTTGGGACAGTTTGCTGGCCACTCTCAACGCCTCCGGCGATGCCTACAGCGGCAGTCCGTTCGTGCAGGTGTTCTCGATGCTGGGCAGCAACGCCGCCGCGCATATCCTCAACTTCGTGGTCCTGACGGCAGCGTTGTCGGTGTACAACAGCGGGACTTACTGCAACAGCCGCATGCTGCTGGGCATGGCCGAGCAGGGCGACGCGCCCAACGCCCTGGCCAAGATCGACAAGCGCGGCGTGCCGGTGCGCGCCATCCTGGCCTCGGCGGCTGTCACCCTGGTTGCCGTGCTGATGAACTACCTGATCCCGCAGCACGCGCTGGAACTGCTGATGTCCCTGGTGGTGGCCACGCTGGTGATCAACTGGGCGATGATCAGCTTTTCCCACTTCAAATTCCGCCAGCACATGAACCGCACCGGCCAGGTGCCGTTGTTCAAGGCGCTGTGGTACCCGTACGGTAACTATGTGTGCCTGGCGTTCGTGGTGTTTATCCTGGTGATCATGCTGATGATTCCGGGGATCCAGGTGTCGGTGTATGCGATTCCGGTGTGGATAGCGTTTATGGCGGTGTGTTACTGGCTGAAGAACAAGCGCGCGGCCCGGACTGCTGTGGGTACAACAGGTCCGGTTTTGGAGTAGGACCTTTCCCATACAGAAAACCCGGCGTCTTGCCGGGTTTTTTGTGGGCGTAAGCAGGTTAAAATCGCGCCTCGTTTTCGAGCGTGCCGGAGGTTCCAATGCAACACACCGACATTGACGGCGGTGCGTTACAGCGCCATGAGCTGCAAGACCTGATCGACCGGCACAGCGGCCCCTTGCGCCTGATCGGAGTGGATTTGAGTGGCGCCGATCTGTCACGCATGGCACTGGATCACTGGGTGTTCGAGCGCTGCATCCTCGTCCAGACCTCCTTCCTCGGTTCTCGACTGGAAGGTACTCAGTGGAAAAGCTGCCGTGCCAGCCTCGCCATTTTCGAAGCGGCTAATCTGCTGGAGGCGCAGTTTCACGGTTGCGACCTGAACAACACCCGCTGGCAGCGCAGCAAGCTGTCCCAGGCCAACTTTGAACACTGCAAGTTGACTGGCGCCAACTTCACCCACTGCGCATCCCTGGGCTTGAGCTTCAGCGAAACGCGGCTTAACAGCGCATTTTTGTCTGGACTGTCATTTGCGCGCACAGTGCTGAATAATCTGGATTTCTCTGATAGCGACCTATCGGATGCCGACTTTCGCAAATCCGAACTGATCGACTGCAGCCTCGCCCACGCGCGTGTCAACGGTGCCAATTTCGCGGGTGCCGACTTGCGTGGTGCGGATTTGAGCGGGTTTCGCCTCAATGATGCCAAACTGTTCAAAGGCGCCGTGATTTCCAAAGCCCAGGCGTCGTTGTTGCTGTCCGAGTTGGGCTTGTCCGTTGCCTAGGATGTTTGATTGATGCTGGTGATTTCCAACAACGTCCACCTGCCCGACGCTGAAATCGAGCTGACCGCCATTCGCGCGCAAGGCGCCGGTGGGCAGAACGTCAACAAGGTGTCGAGTGCCGTGCACCTGCGTTTTGATATCCCGGCGTCATCGCTGCCCGAATTCTACAAGGAGCGGTTGCTGGCGCTGCGCGACAGTCGCATTACCAGCGAGGGCGTGCTGGTGCTCAAGGCCCAGCAGTACCGGACGCAGGAACAGAACCGCGCCGATGCCCTGGAGCGCCTGGTGGAATTGATCCTCAGTGCCACCAAGGTGGAGAAGAAACGCCGCCCGACCAAGCCGACCCTGGGCTCGAAAAAGCGTCGCCTCGAATCCAAGACCAAGCGTGGCAGCATCAAGGCCGGGCGCGGCAAGGTCGACTTCTAGGCGTCGCGTGCTTCGCGGGCCTTGGGCGCCTGGCGATACAGGTACAGGCTCAGCAGCAAACCGCCCAAGGCGGCGAGGGCGGCGAACAGGAAGATCGAGGCAAAACCGAAGCCTGCCGCCACGGCACCGGCGAGCGGGCCGGTGATGCCCAGCGACAGGTCGATAAACAGCGAGTAAGCCCCCACCGCCGAGCCTCGGCTGGAGGCGGGCACCAGGTTGACCGCTTCCACCCCCAGCGCTGGAAATACCAGGGAAAAGCCAAACCCGCTCAACGCTGCGCCCGCCAGCGCCAGGTTGGCATCCGGCGCCAGCCACAACAGCAGCAGCCCGAGAATTTCCACCGACAGGCAGGCGATCGCCACGCGAAAGCCGCCGATACGGTTGATCAGGTTGCCGAACAGCAGGCGCGCGCCGATAAAACTGGCACCGAACAGGCTCAGCGCCCACACCGCGTTATCCCAGTGCTGAGTGGTGTAATACAGGGTAATAAACGTGGCGATGGTGCCAAAACCGATGGAGCCCAAGGCCAGCGCGCAGCCATGGGGCAGTACTCGACCGAGGACATTCATGAATGGCAGGCGCACGCCGGCCACGATTGGCGCGGCGACCTTGTTCCAGGCCAGCCACAGACCGAGGACTGCCAGCAGGATGATGCTGACGCCCATGCTCCACAGCCCGAAGTTTCTCACCATCAGCACGCCCAGGGGCGCGCCGATCGCCAAGGCGCCGTAGCTGGCGATGCCGTTCCAGGAGATGACCTTGGCGGTATTGGCTGCACCGACCCGGCCGATGCCCCAGCCGATGGCGCCCGAGCCCACCAGGCTTTCAGCGCTGCCCAGCACCAGGCGTCCGATCAGCAGGCTGCCGAGGCTCAAGGCCGGCAGGCTGGAAAACCAGGCGGCGAGCAGCATGAATACGCCACTCAGGCCGCAGCCGGCCAAACCAATCAGCACCGCGCGCTTGCTGCCCAAGGTATCGATAAGCTTGCCCGCATAGGGCCGGCTCAGCAGGGTGGCCAGGTATTGCACGCTGATCACCAAGCCGGCAATCACCGCGCCGAAGCCCAGCTCACTGTGGACATAGCCTGGCAATACGGCGAGGGGGATGCCGATATTCAGGTAGCCGATAAAGGTGAACAACACGATGGAAACAACTTGCAGCGTGACCGCCATGGGGCGCTGGGTATCTGGCATGGGGAAAGGTCCACTGTCGCAGCAGGTAAAGATAGGCTGCTAATGATACCGCTGCTTTAGCCCGAGCAGGGCGGGTAAAACGCAAAACATCAGCTGTCAGGACTTGGCAGGAGCCAGCAATTGAGTGGTGACCAGGGCGGCCAAGGCGTTTTCCTGGGTACCGAAGCGCTTGAGCAACAAGGCTTGTTTGTCCGCGCCGAGGCGGTTCCAGACCTCGACCATCTGCAGGGCTGCGTCGAGTACGGCGGTATCTGGGGTATCGGTCATTGCAGGGATCTCGAATTGTTCAGGCAGTGTGGAAAGCGCTCAAAGCTGCGCTTTCCACACGGTCTGGTACGGCGTCAGTCCTGGCTTTCGCTGTCGACTGGTTTTGCTTCTTTGGCCTCAGGCTGCGTGTCGCTGGCCTGCTGCTGCGGTGTTGGCTGCCCTGTAGGGTGCAGGCTTGGGAAGGGGAGATTAGGTATCTCGTGCATCGTCGTCGCTCCTCGCAAGGTCTGTTTCAATCGCAGGTGATTGCGCGCTCTCAAAAAGCCTTGGCAGGATACAGCACTGTAAATGACAAATAGACTTTTATATCGACCAGGACTAGAACGGCACCTTGCCCAGAATCATGTCGCGGTACATCACAAAATCCCCCAGCAAACTGTAGAACGGGTGCTTGAACGTCGCCGGGCGGTTCTTTTCGAAGAAGAAGTGGCCGATCCAGGCAAAGCTGTAGCCGGCGATCGGCACCGCAATCAGTAAACCCAGCGAACCCCTGCCGATGGCATATGCCAGGATGCCTATCACCAGGGTGGTGCCGATGAAGTGCAGGCGCCGGCAGGTGCTGTTGCCGTGTTCGTGCAGGTAATGGGGGTAAAATTCGGCAAAACTATTGAATTGCTTGACGTTTTCCACGGTGGCCGGCCCTTTGATTGTTATGCCGCACGAATAGATATTCGGCGGGGAGCTTATTTGAGTCTAGAGTGATCAGTGGTAACAGCCAGTGACAATAGGCGCCACTTTAATATCCTTGGCCTCCTGGCTGTCGTTAAGCCTGCATTATTTAAGAAGACGCCATGAGTGAACGAACAACGTCTGCAAGCTGGGCGATGGGGATAGTCAAGGCATTGGAAATGGACGGCCTGGATTGCCGCGCCTTGTTCAAGCAACTCGGCCTGGACTTCACCGCCCTGAGCGATCCCGACGCGCGGTTCCCGCAAGACGCCATGACCCGTCTGTGGCAGCGGGCGGTGGAGCTTTCGGGTAACCCGGCGATCGGCCTGAACATGGGCAAAGTGGTGCGCCCGGCATCGTTTCATGTGGCCGGCTATGCACTGATGTCCAGCAATACCCTCGCCGAGGGCTTCATGCGCCTGGTGCGCTACCAGCGCATTATTGCCGAAAGTGCCGACTTGAATTTCAGACTGATCCCCGAAGGCTATGCGTTGATCCTGACGGTACACGGCGACCACTTGCCGCCCACACGGCAAAGCGCCGAAGCCTCGCTGGCCTGTGCCCTGGCGCTCTGCGGCTGGCTGACCGGCCGTACGCTGCAGCCGCGCAAGGTGGTGTTGCAAGGCGATCAGCCGACGGACCTGTCGCCTTACAAACAAGCCTTCCACGCACCCCTGGAGTTCAACGGGCCCTATGATGCGCTGATTTTCGAACGGGCCGACATGGACGCGCCGCTGCCCACCGCGAACGAAGCCATGGCGCTGCTGCATGACCGGTTTGCCGGTGAATACCTGGCTCGTTTCTCGGAAAGCCGCGTGACCCACAAGGCGCGACAAGTGCTGTGCCGCCTGTTGCCCCAGGGCGAGCCCAAGCGTGAAGTGGTGGCCCGCTCGTTACACCTGTCCCAGCGCACGCTGCAGCGGCGTCTGCAGGAAGAAGGCACCAGCTTCCAGGCCCTGCTCGACGACACCCGTCGCGAACTGGCCGAGCAATACCTGGCGCAGCCCAGCATGACCCTGCTGGAAATTGCCTACCTGTTGGGGTTTGCCGACCCGAGCAACTTCTTCCGCGCGTTTCGTCGCTGGTTCGATACCACGCCCGGCGAGTACCGGGCGCGGTTGCTGCAAGTGTCGGCGCTCAGTGGCGCCAAAACGCCGGAATGCACAGCACAAAGACCGTAATGATTTCCAACCGGCCCAGCAGCATGCCCAGCGACAGAATCCACTTGGCCGCATCCGGCAGGCTGGCGAAGTTACCCGCCGGGCCAATGGTTTCACCCAGGCCCGGGCCCACGCCGGACACGGTACTGGCGGCGCCGGTCAAGGCCGTCATCCAGTCCAGTCCGAGGAGCGACAGGGCCAGGGCGATGGCGCAGATGGTGATGGCGAAGAAAAACGAAAAGGTCAGGATGGAACGTACGATCTCTTCATCGAGGCGGTGGCCGTTGTACTTTTGCTTGATCACCGCGCGTGGGTGAATCAGCTGGTTCAAGTTGGCCTTGAGCAGGATGTAGGCGACCTGGAAGCGGAAGATCTTGATCCCGCCCGCCGTGGAACCCGAGCAGCCACCAATAAAGCCTAGGTAAAAGAACAGCATCAGTGAGAAGTTGCCCCACAGGCTGTAGTCCCCCAGAGCAAAGCCGGTGGTGGTGACCACCGAGGTAACGTTCAAGGCTACATGCCGAAGGGCGTCCAGCCAATGCAGGTTGGTGGTCCACCAGTACCAGGTGCCGAGTACCAGCCAGGTCACCAGCAACAAACCGAGCAAGCCCTGCACTTGTTGGTCCTTGATCAACGCTTTGCGGTTGCCGCGCAACGTTGCCACGTACAGGGTAAACGGCAAGCTGCCGAGGATCATTACCACCACCGCGACCCAGTGCACCGCCGGCTGCTTCCAGTGCGCCAGGGATTCATCGGAGGTGGAGAAACCACCGGTGGAAATGGCCGACATCGCATGGTTGATCGCATCGAACAGGCCCATCCCGGCCCACCAGAACGCCAGGCTGCCGAGGATGGTAATGCCCACGTAGGCCGCCACAATCAGCCGCGCCACCATGTGCGAGCGGGGCATGACCTTTTCCGAGCGGTCCGAGGATTCGGTCTGGAACAGGCGCATGCCACCGATGCGCAACAGCGGCAGGATCGCCACCGCCATGCCGATAAAGCCGATGCCACCCAGCCAGTGCAGCAGCGAGCGCCACATCAGGATGCCGGGTGACATGGCATCCAGACCGCTCAACACCGTGGAGCCGGTGGCGGTGATGCCGGACATGCTTTCGAAGAACGAATCGGTGTAGCTGATGTGCTGGGTCAGCAGAAACGGCAGCGCGGCAAAGATGCACACCACCACCCAGCTGGTGACCGTCAGCAGGTACATGTCCCGCGGGCGCAAGTGCACATGCTCGGGGCGACCGGGGATCACCAAGGCCAGGCCTGCAATAAAGGTGATCATGCTGGCCCAGAGGAAAGAGGGCAGGTCACTGGTGCGTTCGAAGATCACCAGGGTCGCCATGGGCACGACCATGGCGATCGCGAGGGTGATCAGGAAGATGCCGATGATGAAACCGATGATGCGTAGGGTCGGCAACGCCATGAAGTGAGCTCGGGTATTGGGGGTGGCGCCATTCTACCTGCGGTTCAGGGCTTGTAAACCGGGGGTGGAGACGCCGCGAATCTAATGTGGGAGCGGGCTTGCTCGCGAATGCGGTGGTTCAGGTAGAACATCTTTGACTGATACACCGCATTCGCGAGCAAGCCCGCTCCCACAGGGGTTGTGGGATGCCAGGCAGAGCGCAAAAAAAGGCGACCCGCAGGTCGCCTTGTTCAACACCGCTCGGATCAGAACTCGTGATCAGCGCTGTCCGGGTTCAGGTCGCTGATGCCCAGCTTGCCTGCGGCCGCTTCGATCGAGCCGGTCTGCTTGACTAGCGCAGCGATGGCGTCACGCACGATCTGGTTGCCGGCGTCGTTACCGGCAGCGATCAACTGGTCGTAGTGCTCGCCCTTGCTGGCATGGTCAACCATGACCTGGATCTTCGCTTCGGTCGCCGCCAGGTCCGCTTTCAACGCGGTATCGGCAGCCGGATCGGCCTTGACCACCAGGGACGACAGGCTGGCGCCGGTCATTTTGGTACCGTCGACACGGGTGTACTCGCCCAGGTAGACGTTGCGGATACCCTTGGCGTCGTAGAAGTGCGAATAATGGGTGTTGTCACTGAAGCAGTCCTGCTCGTCTTCCGGCGAATTGGCTTCCAGGGAAACCTTCATGCGCTCACCGGCCAGTTCGCCCAAGGACAGGCTGCCCATGCCGAACAGCATTTTGCGCAGGCCGTCGGTGGCAGGTTCTGCCTCCAGGGTGGCGCGGTAGTTGTCTTCGACGTTGGGTTTCCAGTTGCCGACCATTTCTTCCAGGTCACTGACCAGCAGTTGGGTCACGGCGCGCAGGTAGGTGCGGCGGCGTTCGTTGTGGCCGCCAGTGGCGCCGTCGCCGGTCAGGTAGTCCGACGCCGGGCGGTTGCCGGCGCCCGGGCCGGTACCGTTGAGGTCCTGGCCCCAGAGCAGGAATTCGATGGCGTGGTAGCCGGTGGCGACGTTCGCCTCGGAACCGCCCAGTTCATTGAGGCTGGCGAGTTTTTCCGGGGTGATTTCCTTCACGTCGACCTTGTCTTCGCCGACCTGGATCTGGGTATTGGCGATGATATTGGCAGTGGCGCCTGGGTTACCCAGGGCGTGCTCGTAGGATTTGTCGGTGTAGTCGATCAGGCCTTCGTCCAGCGGCCAGGCGTTCACCTGGCCTTCCCAGTCGTCGATGATGGTGTTGCCGAAGCGGAACACCTCACTCTGCAGGTACGGGACGCGGGCGGCGATCCAGGCGGTACGCGCGGCTTTGAGCGTCTGGTCGTTCGGGTTCGCGAGGAAGGTGTCGATGGCGGTCTGCAGGGTTTTCGCGGTGGACTCGGCGTCGCTGTAGACCGCGAACACCATGTCTGCGTAATGCGCGACCACGGCCTTGGCGGCCGCTTCGTCGACCTGGCCGGCAGGGGCGGCAGCCGCTGGAGCGGTAGTGCTGGCAGCCGGGGTCGGCGCCTGGGGCGCTGCGGCCTTGTCTTTACCTTCGCCGCAACCGGCGAGAGAAATGGCAATGGCCAGCAGACTGGCGGTGGCCAGGGGCATACGAATCATGGCGAACATCCTGCTTCGGTTGTTGATGGGGCGCGCGGGGAGCGCAAAAAGCTGCGACATAATGCGAAAGATTTGCATTTTGTGTAAAGGGTTATACGCGGGAAATATCCAGTATCGTTTTGCCGTGTCACAGAATCGCAGCGTTATTGCGCTCCGACTGCTTCAAAAAAGCCGCCAACTCCCGCGCCTGCAAGGGTTTGCTGTAGTGGTAACCCTGACCTTCATGACAGCCCTCGGAGATGATGTACGCCTCCTGCTCTGCGGTTTCCACGCCTTCGGCGATCACCTGCATGCCCAGGCTTTTGCCCAGTTGAATGATCGCGCGCACGATGGTCGCATCGTCGTCATCATCTTGCAGGTCCTGGACGAAGCTCTTGTCGATCTTGATCTTGTCCAGGGGCAGGCTTTTCAGGTAGCTGAGGGATGAATAGCCGGTGCCGAAGTCGTCAATCGCAATCAGCGCCCCGGAGCGGCGCAGGCTCAGCAGGTGCTGGGCGGCGGTGCTGATGTCTTCCATCAGGCCGGTCTCGGTGACTTCCAGTTCAAGGCTGCGCGGCGGCAGGCGGTAGATCTGCATCAGGTTATTGACCACCCGTGGCAACTCGGTGTGGTGCAATTGCACAGTGGACAGGTTGACCGCCATGCGCAGCTCGGTAAAGCCCTGGTCGTGCCATTCACGCAGTTGGCGGCAGGCCTGGTCGAGCACCCATTCGCCAATGGGGATAATGGTGCCGTTCTGCTCGGCCAGCGGGATAAACAGGTCCGGCGGCACCAGGCCGTGCTCCGGGTGCTGCCAGCGGATCAGCGCTTCTACGCCGACCACGCGGTGGTCGCGGTAGCTGATCTGCGGTTGGTAGACCAAGTGGAACTGGTCGCGGCCGAGCGCCTCGCGCAGGTCTTTTTCCAGCTCGCGGCGGCGGCGCATTTCGCTGTCGACGCTGGCGATGTAGAACTGATAGCGGTTGCGCGAACGGGTCTTGGCCAGGGTCATGGTCTGTTCGGCTTTTTGCAGCAGCTTTTCAGTGCTGTCGCCGTCTTCCGGGAACAGGGTGATACCGATGGTGGCGCGCAGGCGAATGCCTTCGTGGTCGAGGGCAAACTCCGCTTCCAGGTCGTCGAGGATGCTTTGCGCCAGCTCGGCAGCTTCGTAGGGCTGGTCGATATCGGCCTGCACCAGGGCGAACTGGTCGCCGCCCAATCGGGCCAGGGCACCGAGGCGGCCGCTATGCGCACGCAGGCGGTCGGCCAGGGCCAGCAGCAGTTTGTCGCCCGCCTGGTAGGTGAACTGTTCGTTGACGCTCTTGAAGTCATCCAACCCCACGCACAACACCGCCACACGCCGTTGCCGGCGGCCGGCGTCGATGAGGATTTTATCCAGTTGTTCCTGCAGTTTCTGACGGTTCGGCAGACCGGTGAGGAAATCGTACTGGGCCATGCGCAGCAGGCTGCTTTCGGCTTCGTGGCGCAGGTGGGTATTACGCTCGATGGATTCGAGCAACTGGTTGGCGGTATTGATCCACAGGCCCAACTCGTTGCGTTCGTGGCCCTTGAGTTGCGGGATCTTGTGTTCGCTGGGCCGGTCCGGGTTGATCGACGTCAGGTGCTCGATGATCCGTGACAGCGGCTTGGTCAGCAGCCAGTGATAGACCAGGTAGAGCACCAGGCCCAGGGTCAGGGCGCGTAGCACGCCGGAGACAAAGATGATCACCGAATTGACGATAAAGCCCTGGCCATAGGTGGCCGTGTCCAGGGTGATGCTCAGGTCGCCGTAGTACTCGCTGTAAGGGCCTTTGCCGACCAGGGGGGTAGCAAAGGTGCGTTCCCGGCCAAGAATCAGGTCGGTCAGCCAGCGGCTGGGAGCATGCTGCAAGGCGCGGCTCTTTTCGGCCAGCATGGTTTCGGCGGGATGGCCGATGGACGCCATGCGCACGGCTTCATCCTGGAACAGGCCTTCGATGACTTGCATGCCCATCTCGCGGTCCAGGCTGTAGACGGCCTGGGTCGAAGGGTCGCGAAACATGTCAAGGATGCGCTGGGCATCATCGGCCACCGCCTGGCGCGTCTTGTAGGCATCGTAAACAATCTGCGCCACGCTTAGCGCTACGCCCACGATCAATGCCGAAAGCAGCACAACCCGTAGCAACTTCACCGACAAGCTGTGTTTGAGTTCCAGCTTCAAAGGGGCGTTCCTTGTCTCATGCGGGTGGCCTTCAATATGCCATGAGTATTGGCAATCTGAAGGTGGCAGTCAAAGGAACATTGGGGCATCCACGGGTTTGACGAATAACTTGAGGGAGGACGCGGGGGGGCAGGGCGCAGGTGAGTCCGCCTGCCTGAGACAATGCCATGAGCGCACGAGGTTCGTTCGCTCATGGCACCGTCGTTTTCACGAGACGCTGATGTTCACGTTTTTACTTGCCGAGTTAGCGCTGGAAAAATCCACAGGCTTGTGGTGACAGTGGGTATTTTCCTGGGCGATCTTGTTCTGATTCGCGCCGCTTTGTTGCGTGGCGGCGAGCGAGTCGACTGCGTTACCCGCAAATTTGAACAGTTCGGTGGCCGCCTTAGCCACTTCGCCCACCACCGGAAGAGCGGTTTTGGCCAGTTCGCCCACCAAAGGGATTGCAGCTAGTGCGCCAATGGACATTGTAATTTCTCCGACAGGTACGTGAGGCGAATTCCTCACGCTGACTGTGTGGCGACATTTCTTGATCCAGTTCCGATCATCGGATGGCATATCCAGAGCCCAAAAAAAACCCGGCATTCGCCGGGTTTTTTTTACTGCAAGCAGTGCTTACGCAGTGAAGGTCTTGCCTTCGAACTGCTCTGCCACGAACTTCCAGTTGACCAGGTTCCAGAACGCTTCCACATACTTTGGACGCACGTTGCGGTAGTCGATGTAGTAGGCATGTTCCCACACGTCGCAGGTCAGCAACGGGGTGTCGCCGCTGGTCAGCGGGTTGCCGGCGCCGATGGTGCTGGCCAGGGCCAGGGAACCGTCAGCTTTTTTCACCAGCCAGCCCCAGCCGGAACCGAAGGTGCCGACGGACGTCTTGGTGAACTCTTCCTTGAACTTGTCGAACGAACCGAACGCAGCGTTGATGGCCTCGGCCAGTGCGCCGGTAGGTTGGCCGCCGGCGTTTGGCGCCAGGCAGTTCCAGTAGAAGGTGTGGTTCCAGACCTGAGCGGCGTTGTTGAAGATGCCGCCCGAAGAGGATTTGACGATCTCTTCCAGGGTCTTGCCTTCGAACTCGGTGCCAGGCACCAGGTTGTTCAGGTTCACGACATAGGTGTTGTGGTGCTTGTCGTGGTGGTATTCCAAGGTTTCCTTGGAGATGTGCGGCTGCAGGGCATCGTGTGCGTAGGGCAGCGGCGGCAATTCGAAAGCCATGATGATTCTCCTAATCAGGTCAGTTGCGGTGAGCGCAAGGCCGATCACGGGCGGCCAAACAAGCGCCGAGGAGTTTGTACTCTTTGCGGCGCAGGGTCCGGATCATAGCACCGGGGGTGCGGCAAAACCACGCAACAACTGTGTGGGATAGAGGTTCCAGAGCGTTTTGGAATATTCCTCAGGCGCTGATCAATTGGTAGGCCACGCTGAACATCATCACTGCCACCAGCAGGTCCAGCAGGCGCCAAGTCGCCGGGCGTGCCAGCCACGGCGCCAGCCATGCCGCGCCCAGTGCCAGGGTCATGAACCACAGGAACGAAGCGCTGGCGGCGCCGGCCACATAGGCGCCGGGTTCGGTTTGCTGGGCGCCCAGCGAGCCGATCAGCAGCACCGTGTCCAGATACACATGAGGGTTGAGCAAGGTGACCGCCAAGGCGCTGAGCAGCACGGCGCGCAGCGACCGCATCTTAACGTTGTCGCCCTGGCCCAGGCTTTGTTTCGAACAGGCTCGACGCAAGGCCGACACGCCATACCACAACAAAAACGCAGCGCCACCCCAACGCGCTATCCCCAGCAGGATGGGGCTGTGGGCCAGCACCGTGGCCAGCCCGAACACGCCGGCGGCCACCAGCAAGGCATCGCAGATCACGCACAGTGCCGCCACGGGCAAGTGATGTTCACGGCGCAGGCTCTGCGCCAGCACAAAGGCGTTTTGCGTGCCGATGGCCATGATCAGGCCGAGGGCTACCAGCAATCCGTTCATATAGCTTTGCCACATAATTGAAGATCCTCTCTACGATGCTGGTCATTCTCCGGGTCGAGGCTGTATAAGAAAAACCAATATTGCTGATCGCCCATTAGAGAAACTGATGTTCGACTATAAATTGCTTTCTGCCCTGGCGGCGGTGGTGGAACAGGCAGGTTTCGAACGCGCCGCTCAGGTGCTGGGACTCTCGCAATCGGCGGTTTCCCAGCGCATCAAGTTGCTGGAGGCGCGTATCGGCCAGCCAGTGCTGGTACGGGCTACGCCGCCGACGCCGACCGATATCGGCCGGCGCCTGCTCAACCATGTGCAGCAGGTGCGCCTGCTGGAGCGCGACCTGCAAAGCCAGGTGCCGGCGCTGGATGAGGAGGGCATGCCCGAGCGCCTGCGTATCGCGCTGAATGCCGACAGCCTGGCCACCTGGTGGGCCGAGGCGGTCAGCGACTTTTGCGCCGAGCAGCATCTGCTGCTGGATCTGGTGGTGGAGGACCAGACCGTGGGCCTCAAGCGCATGCGCGCCGGCGAGGTGGCGGCCTGTATCTGTGCCAGCGAACGCCCGGTGGCCGGCGCGCGTAGCCTGTTACTCGGCGCCATGCGCTATCGCGCGTTGGCCAGCCCGGCGTTTATCGCCCGCCACTTTCCACAGGGCGTGCGCGCCGACCAGCTGGCGCGCACCCCGGCATTGGTCTTCGGCCCGGATGATTTCCTGCAACACCGCTACCTGGCATCCCTCGGCGTGGACGGCGGTTTCGAGCACCATTTATGCCCCTCGTCCGAAGGCTTCATCCGCCTGACGGAAGCGGGCCTGGGCTGGGGCCTGGTGCCGGAATTGCAAGTGCGCGGCCAGCTGGAAAAGGGCGTATTGGTCGAGTTATTGCCAGATAAGCCCATCGATGTGCCGTTGTACTGGCATCATTGGCGCAGTGGCGGGCAATTGCTGGGCCTGTTGACCGACCATCTGGCCCAGGCATGTGGCCAATGGTTGGTGCCGTTGGAGTGATGGCGCGCGTCAAGGCAACAGCGATGAAAAAACAAAGGACACGGGGTAATACATGAAGATTCTGGTCACCGGCGCAAGCGGCTTCATTGGCGGGCGCTTCGCGCGTTTCGCCCTGGAGCAGGGCCTGGACGTGCGGGTCAACGGGCGACGTGCCGAAGGTGTGGAGCACTTGGTCAGGCGCGGTGCCGAGTTTATCCAAGGTGACTTGAATGACGCAGCCCTGGTGCGCGACCTGTGCCGCGACGTCGAAGCCGTGGTGCATTGCGCCGGCGCCGTCGGGCTGTGGGGGCGCTATCAGGACTTCCACCAGGGCAACGTGCTGGTCACCGAAAATGTCGTCGAAGCCTGCCTCAAGCAGCGCGTCGGCCGATTGGTGCACCTGTCTTCGCCCTCAATCTACTTCGACGGCCGCGACCACCTGGGGCTGACCGAAGAGCAAGTGCCCAAGCGCTTCAAGCACCCCTATGCCGCCACCAAATACCTGGCCGAGCAAAAAGTGTTCGGTGCCCAGGAGTTCGGTCTCGAAGTGCTGGCCCTGCGCCCTCGCTTCGTTACGGGCGCCGGCGACATGAGCATTTTCCCGCGCTTGCTGAACATGCAGCGCAAGAACCGCCTTGCGATCGTCGGCGACGGCCTCAATAAGGTGGATTTCACCAGTGTGCACAACCTCAACGAAGCGCTGCTGAGCAGCTTGCTCGCCACCGGTTCGGCACTGGGCAAGGCCTACAACATCAGCAACGGCGCGCCAGTGCCCGTGTGGGATGTGGTGAACTACGTGATGCGCCAAATGCAACTGCCACAGGTGAGACGTTATCGGTCCTACGGCTTGTCCTACAGCGTGGCGGCACTCAACGAAGCCTTTTGCGCGATGTGGCCCGGTCGTCCGGAGCCGGCGTTGTCGCGCCAGGGCACGCAAGTGATGAACAAAGACTTCACCCTCGACATCAGCCGGGCCAGGCATTATCTGGACTACGAGCCCAAGGTCAGCCTGTGGACCGCCCTCGACGAGTTCTGCGCTTGGTGGAAGGCCCAGGATCCGGGGTTCAAGTAAGCACACAACAGGCAACACTTCGGGAACCGATTTCGGCGTTCCGGGTCGATCAGTGCGCCGGGAACGCGGTTTATACTCCGGTCGCTCGCCATTTCACCGATTCAGGGTTGATTCATGCGCAACGATGCTAAAGACGACTTCGACAACGTGCCCAGCCTGCGGGCCGATGTCGGGGATGACGATGATTTCGAACTGAGCCCGGCTACCTCGGTGCGTTCGCGCGCGCCCAAGGTGGTCAAGGTCAAGAGTGCCAGCACCGGGCCGCTGTGGGCCTTGGTCGGCGCACTGCTGATCGCCTTCGCAGGCCTGGCCTGGTGGAGCTTCCAGCAGATATCCCTGATGGGCCAGCAACTGGTCGCCACCCAGGAAAGCTTTGCGCGCATCAGCGAAGAAGCGGCAGGGCGCCTGCAGGATATTTCCGGCAAGGTGGTGGCCAGTGAGGCCAGCGTCAACAACGGCAGCGAAGCGCTGAAGCAGCAGATCAAGCAACTGGAAAGCCAGTTGCTGGAACAGGGTAAGCAGCAGGTCGGCGTGGCCGGCCAAGCCACCGAGCTGGACAAGCGCCTGGCCCAGATGACCGCCAGTACCACCGAGCTCTCCAATGCCAACAGCAAGCTGCAAGGCCAGGTCCAGGCCCTGACCGACGCCGTGGCGACGCTCAAGGCGGCACAAGGCGATGCGGGCAGGCGCGACGCCGAAATCAGGGAGCTTTCCGCTGACGTGGCCGCCTTGAAGAAACAGAGCAACCCGAGCGCGGCCATTGCACGTATCGAGCAGGAGCTGGTGGTACTCAAGAGCGCCCAGGACAACCAGCCGGCCAACAGCGATGCGCCGACCAACAAGGAGTTCGACGTGTTCCGCATCCAGACCACACGCAATATCACCGCGTTGCAGAGCCAGGTGCAGTACCTGAACCAGCGGCTCAATGCGCCTCCGGCTGCCGCACCGTCGGGTCAATGATATAAACGAGGTCCAAATGTGGGAGCGGGCTTGCTCGCGAATGCGGGGCGTCAGTCACTACATGTGTTAACTGAACCACCGTATTCGCGAGCAAGCCCGCTCCCACAGTTGATTGGGGCAAAGAGTTGAACCGTGTTAACACTCCCAAAAGTGATTGTCACCGCTTGGTGACATTTCCCATCCCCTTCGTTACATGACCTCACCGCGCCCTTGTTTAGACTTCGGTTATCCCACAAAAAACAAAAAGGGCTACCCATGACCATGCAACCACTGCCTGCCAGCAGTTGGCTGAACGCGCCTGCCCATCACGCCTGGCTTGCCGCGGAAGGTCAGCGCCTGCTGGCCTTTGCCAAGGCGTCTCGACTGCCTGACGGCTTTGGCAACCTGGACGAAAAAGGCCAGTTGCCGGCCGACGCCCATGCCGAAACCATGAACACCGCCCGCATGACCCACAGCTTCGCCATGGCCCACGCCCTGGGCTTGCCGGGGTATGCCGACCTGGTGGCGCACGGTGTCGCCGCCCTCAGTGGCCCGCTGCGTGACAATGAGCACGGTGGCTGGTTCGCCGCGCCCCAGGCCATCGATGGCGACCGTGGCAAGGCTGCCTACCTGCACGCCTTTGTCGCCCTGGCCGCCAGCTCGGCGGTCGTAGCCGGCGCGCCCGGTGCGCAAAACCTGCTGAACGACGCGATCCATATCATCGACCAGTTTTTCTGGAACGAGGAAGAGGGCGTGATGCTCGAGTCGTTCGCCCAGGACTGGAGCGGTGTCGAAGCCTATCGCGGCGCCAACAGCAACATGCACGCCACCGAAGCCTTCCTCGCCCTGGCCGATGTGACCGGCGACACGCGCTGGCTAGACCGCGCGCTGCGTATTGTCGAGCGGGTCATCCACACCCACGCCGCCGGCAACCAGTTCATGGTGATCGAGCATTTCGACGCGCAATGGAAACCCTTGCCCGGTTACAACGAAGACAACCCCGCCGACGGCTTTCGCCCTTACGGCATCACACCCGGTCACGGTTTCGAATGGGCGCGGCTGGTGCTGCATCTGGAAGCTGCACGCCTGCAAGCCGGGCTGGTCACGCCGCCATGGTTGGTCACCGATGCCAAAGGCCTGTTCGCCAGCGCCTGCGAATACGCCTGGTCCGTGGACGGTGCCCCCGGCATCGTTTACACCCTGGACTGGAACCACCGCCCAGTGGTGCGCGAACGCCTGCATTGGACCCATGCCGAAGCCAGCGCCGCGGCTCAGGCCTTGCTCAAGCGCACGGGCGAGTTGCACTACGAAACCTGGTACCGGCGTTTCTGGGAGTTCTGCGAAACCTACTTCATCGACCGGATCCACGGCAGTTGGCATCACGAACTCAGCCCGCACAACAGGCCCAGCAGCAACATCTGGGGCGGCAAACCCGACCTGTACCATGCCTGGCAAGCGGTATTACTACCTGCGCTGCCGTTGGCGCCAAGCATGGCCAGTGCAGTCGGGGCGGGCTGCTATGTCACCAGTTGGTGACATTTGAGCATCCCTTTGTTACCTGCGCCAAAAAAAACCATGTTTAAACTCCGTGCAGCGCAAGCCTAAGACTTGCATGCATAACAACAAAAAAAGGTATTCAGATGAACGCGATTAATCGCCTCGCCGTAGCTATTTCCGTTGCCTCGTTGTTTCCTCTCAGTGCATTTGCCGCCGACTCCAAGGGTACGGTTGAAGTTGTGCATTGGTGGACCTCGGGCGGCGAAAAAGCGGCTGTAGATGTCCTGAAGGCCCAAGTCGAAAAAGACGGTTTCACCTGGAAAGATGGTGCCGTCGCAGGTGGCGGTGGTGCCACCGCCATGACCGTGCTGAAAAGCCGCGCGGTCGCCGGCAACCCACCCGGCGTTGCCCAGATCAAAGGCCCCGACATCCAGGAGTGGGCGTCCACTGGCCTGCTCGACACTGATGCCCTGAAGTCTGTCGCCAAAGACGAAAAATGGGACTCCCTGCTCGACAAGAAAGTCTCCGACACCGTGAAGTACGAAGGTGACTACGTCGCCGTACCGGTCAACATCCACCGCGTGAACTGGCTGTGGATCAACCCGCAAGTTTTCAAGAAAGCCGGTATCACCAAGAACCCCACCACCCTCGAAGAATTCTACGCAGCGGGCGACAAGCTCAAGGCCGCAGGCTTTATTCCGCTGGCCCACGGTGGCCAGCCTTGGCAGGACAGCACCGTCTTCGAAGCCGTCGTACTGTCGGTGATGGGGGCCGATGGCTACAAGAAAGCCCTGGTCGACCTGGATAACGCTGCGCTGACCGGCCCGGAAATGGTCAAGTCGCTGACCGAACTGAAAAAAGTCGCGACCTACATGGACGTCGACGGCAAAGGCCAGGACTGGAACCTGGAAGCCGGCAAAGTCATCAATGGCAAGGCCGGCATGCAGATCATGGGTGACTGGGCCAAGTCCGAATGGACCGCCGCCAAGAAAGTCGCGGGCAAGGACTATGAGTGCGTAGCCTTCCCAGGCACCGAGAAAGCCTTTACCTACAACATCGACTCCCTGGCGGTGTTCAAGGTCAAGGACAAGGGCACTCAGGCCGGTCAACAGGACATCGCCAAAGTCGTATTGGGTGAAAACTTCCAGAAAGTCTTCAGCATCAACAAAGGCTCGATCCCGGTTCGTAACGACATGCTCAACGAAATGGACAAGCTCGGCTTCGACTCCTGCGCCCAGGCTGCCGCCAAGGACTTCCTGGCAGACGCCAAGACCGGCGGCCTGCAGCCAAGCATGGCGCACAACATGGCCACTAACTTGGCGGTGCAAGGTGCATTCTTTGATGTCGTGACCAACTACATCAACGATCCGAAAGCCGACCCGGCCGACACCGCCAAGAAGCTTGGCGCTGCGATCAAGTCTGCCAAGTAACACCGCCGGTCTGTAGGAGCGAGCTTGCTCGCGAAAAACGCAAGGTCAACGGGTTCATCCCTGATGCCGCGTTTTCGTTGAAGACCTTCGCGAGCAAGCTCGCTCCTACAGTGGTCGTTTCACCTGCTAGTCCTTTTTCCCTGTACTGGATTTTCCCATGAGTTCTGTTGCTGTGTTCAGCAAAGCCTCGCCGTTCGATGCACTGCAGCGCTGGCTACCCAAACTGGTGCTGGCGCCCAGCATGTTCATCGTGTTGGTGGGCTTCTACGGCTACATCCTGTGGACGTTTGTTCTGTCGTTCACCAACTCCACGTTCCTGCCCACTTACAAATGGGCAGGCCTTGCGCAATACGCACGGTTGTTCGACAACGACCGCTGGTGGGTAGCGAGCAAGAACCTGGCTGTTTTCGGCGGGATGTTTATCGGCATCACCCTGGTCATCGGCGTGACACTGGCGATCTTCCTCGACCAGAAAATCCGTCGTGAAGGCTTTATTCGCACCATTTACCTGTACCCGATGGCGCTCTCGATGATCGTCACCGGTACCGCCTGGAAATGGTTGCTCAACCCGGGCATGGGCCTGGACAAACTCTTGCGTGACTGGGGCTGGGAAGGCTTCCGTCTCGACTGGCTGATCGACCCTGACCGCGTGGTCTACTGCCTGGTGATTGCTGCCGTATGGCAAGCCTCGGGCTTTATCATGGCAATGTTCCTCGCCGGCTTGCGTGGCGTTGACCAATCGATCATCCGCGCCGCGCAGATCGACGGCGCGAGCCTGCCGCGCATCTATTGGAGCGTGGTGCTGCCAAGCCTGCGTCCGGTGTTCTTCAGTGCGGTGATGATCCTGGCGCACATTGCGATCAAGAGCTTCGACCTGGTGGCGGCGATGACAGCCGGCGGTCCGGGCTATTCGTCCGACCTGCCTGCCATGTTCATGTACTCGTTCACCTTCAGCCGTGGCCAGATGGGCATGGGCTCGGCCAGTGCAATCCTGATGCTCGGTGCGATCCTCGCGATCATCGTGCCTTACCTCTACTCCGAGCTGAGGACCAAACGTAATGACTAGTCTCGCCTCCAAACCTGCCATCAGCTTCAGTCGCATCGCGATCTACGCGGTGCTGATCTTCGCCGTGCTGCTGTACCTGGTGCCGCTGGTGGTGATGCTGCTCACCAGCTTCAAGACCCCGGAAGACATCAGTACCGGCAACCTGCTGAGCTGGCCGAGCGTGGTCACCGGCATCGGCTGGGTCAAGGCCTGGGGCACCGTGGATGGCTACTTCTGGAACTCGATCAAGATCACCGTTCCAGCTGTACTGATCTCCACCGCCATCGGTGCGTTGAATGGCTATGTGCTGTCGTTCTGGCGCTTCCGGGGTTCGCAGCTATTCTTCGGTTTGTTGTTGTTCGGCTGCTTCCTGCCGTTCCAGACCGTGTTACTGCCCGCGTCGTTCACCCTGGGCAAGATGGGCCTGGCCAATACCACCACTGGTCTGGTTTTTGTCCATGTTGTCTACGGCCTGGCGTTCACCACGCTGTTCTTCCGTAACTACTACGTGAGCATTCCGGATGCGCTGATCAAGGCGGCCCGCCTTGACGGTGCCGGTTTCTTCACCATCTTCCGTCAGATCATTCTGCCGATGTCGACGCCGATCATCATGGTTTGCCTGATCTGGCAGTTCACTCAGATCTGGAACGACTTCCTGTTCGGCGTGGTGTTCTCCAGTGGCGACTCCCAGCCCATCACGGTGGCGCTGAACAACCTGGTCAACACCAGCACCGGGGCCAAGGAATATAACGTGGATATGGCGGCGGCGATGATCGCCGGGCTGCCGACCCTGCTGGTCTATGTGATCGCAGGCAAGTATTTCGTGCGCGGCCTCACGGCCGGCGCGGTCAAGGGGTAATCATGGCTACGCTTGAACTTCGCAATGTAAACAAGACCTATGGCGCCGGCCTGCCCGACACCTTGAAGAACATCGAACTGTCGATCAAGGAAGGCGAATTCCTGATCCTGGTCGGCCCTTCGGGTTGCGGCAAATCCACGTTGATGAACTGCATCGCCGGCCTTGAGACCATCACCGGCGGCGCGATCATGATCGGTGACCAGGATGTGAGCGGCATGAGCCCCAAGGATCGCGACATCGCCATGGTGTTCCAGTCCTACGCGCTGTACCCGACCATGAGCGTGCGCGAGAACATCGAGTTCGGCCTCAAGATCCGCAAGATGCCCCAGGCCGACATCGACGCTGAAGTGGCGCGCGTCGCCAAGCTGCTGCAGATCGAGCACCTGCTCAACCGCAAGCCGGGCCAGCTCTCCGGCGGCCAGCAACAGCGTGTCGCCATGGGCCGTGCCCTGGCGCGTCGTCCCAAGATCTACCTGTTCGACGAGCCGCTGTCCAACCTCGACGCCAAGCTGCGCGTCGAGATGCGCACCGAAATGAAACTGATGCACCAGCGTCTCAAGACCACCACGGTCTACGTGACCCACGACCAGATCGAAGCGATGACCCTGGGCGATAAAGTCGCGGTGATGAAGGACGGCATCATCCAGCAGTTCGGCACGCCGAAAGAAATCTACAACAACCCGGCCAACCAGTTCGTGGCGAGCTTCATTGGCTCGCCGCCGATGAACTTCGTGCCCCTGCGCCTGCAACGCAAGGACGGCCGCCTGGTGGCCCTGCTCGACAGCGGCCAGGCCCGTTGCGAGCTGGTGCTGAACGTGAGCGACGCTGGGCTTGAAGACCGCGACGTGATCCTGGGCCTGCGTCCGGAGCAAATCATGCTGGCGGCGGGCGAGGGCAACAGCGCTTCGGCCATTCGCGCCGAAGTCCAGGTCACCGAGCCGACCGGCCCGGACACCCTGGTGTTCGTGCAACTCAATGACACCAAGGTCTGCTGCCGTCTGGCACCCGACGTGGCGCCGCAAGTGGGCGAGACGTTGACGTTGCAATTTGATCCTTCCAAGGTACTGCTGTTCGACGCCAACACAGGCGAGCGACTGGGCACTGCTTCCTCATTGCCCGCACAGGGGCATGCCGATAACGTGGCCCAATTCAAAGGCCGCTGAAGCAGATAAGTTGTTGTTTCAGATAAAAAAATGTAAACCGCGTTAGATAAAAACAGTTTAATAACAATAAAGACGAGGATGTAGGGATGAAAAAGCAACACAACAACACTCGGCTGATCTGCCAAATGTCAGCTGCAGCAGCCCTGGTTCTGTCCGCCAATGCGATGGCGGCCGATGCATTCAGTGCTGATTCGAAATGGATGACCGGCGATTGGGGGGGTGAGCGTACCAAGCTGATCGAGCAAGGTATCGATATCAAGGCCGATTACGTAGGGGAAATGGGCTACAACGCCCACGGTGGCTACAACAACGACAAGACCGGTCGCTACGCCGACCAGTTCGGTCTGGGCGTTGCGCTTGACCTGCAAAAACTGTGGGGCTGGGATAACACCCAGGCCAAGATCCAGTTCACCAACCGTAATGGCCAGAACATCTCCAACGACCGCATTGGCGACCCACGTGCCGGCACGCTGAGTTCGTCCATGGAAGTCTACGGCCGTGGCCACATGGTGCGTCTGACCCAGTTCTGGATCCAGCACCAGATGTTCGACAACAAGCTGGATGTGAAACTCGGTTACTTCGGTGAAGGCGAAGACTTCAACACCTTCCCGTGCGACTTCCAGAACCTGTCGTTCTGCGGCTCGCAGGTCGGTAACTACGTGAACACCTGGTACAACTGGCCGGTCAGCCAAGCAGCCATCCGCGTGAAGTACAACATCACGCCTGAGCTGTATACGCAAATCGGTGCGTACAACCAGAACCCATCGCAGTTGGAGCACGGCAACGGCTTCAAACTCAGCGGCAGTGGCACCAAGGGCACCGTGATTCCGGTGGAATTGGTCTGGTCGCCGAAGGTGAATAACCTGCCGGGCGAATACCGCGTGGGTTACTACAAGAGCGCAGCCGATGCTTCCGATGTCCGTGAAGACATCAACGGCAACGATGCGGCCACCACTGGCGCGGCTTACCGCACCCGCAGCAGCAAGAAAGGCTACTGGTTCGTTGCGCAGCAGCAACTCACCACGCACAACGGCGACGCTACGCGTGGCCTGAACATCGCTGCCAACGCCACGTTCCACGACAAGGAAACCAACCTGGTCGACAACTATCAATCGATCATGCTGGTGTACAAAGGCCCATTCGATGCGCGTCCAAAAGATGACGTCGGCATTGGTGCCGCGCGCCTGCACGTCAACAAGGACGTGAAGGAAGACTCGGAACTGCGCAACGCCGCCAACGGTGTCAGCGACTACGACAATCCGCTGTACACGCCGATCCGCGAAACCGAGTACAACTTCGAAATCAACTACGGCTTCCACGTCACCAACTGGCTGACCGTGCGTCCCAACCTGCAATACGTCGTGCAACCTGGCGGCGTGGATAAAGTCGACAACGCGCTGGTGGCTGGCCTGAAAATCCAGTCTACCTTCTAACGCTGTTGCGATAAGCTCCTTCTCTCTGTGCGCATTTTGCGGATAGCCATGGCTATCCGCTTTTTTTTGGGTCGAGGGCACCTCCCTGTAGGAGCGAGCTTGCTCGCGAAATCGTCAACGATGACGCGTGAATCCAGGAAGTACGCGGTGTCTTGGCGTTATTCGCGAGCAAGCTCGCTCCTACAGTGGGGCGCATTTGAGCGACATGATTTTCAGGACGGTGGCACATGCATGAGCAACCGCTGCAACGCTTTTTCAAATCCTTGCGCGAACGGCCGGTGTTCGCCTGGGAGCGCTTTCAGTTGCGTGACGTGCTGGTGATCGATCATCCGTTGTGCCAGGCGGTGTTCAGTCGCCAGGGCGCACAGCTGTTGCACTTCCAGCCCCGTGGCCAGAAACCCTGGCTGTGGTGTGCGGCCAAATGGCCGCAAGTCGGCGCCATCCGTGGCGGCGTGCCGGTGTGCTGGCCGTGGTACGGCCGCCATCCGAGCGAAAATGCATGGCCTTCCCATGGCTGGGCACGACTGATCGATTGGAAGCTGCTGGACAGCAGCACTGACGACGACGGTGTGCGCCTGCACTGGCAGTTGCAGTTGTGCGACTGGCAGGTAGACCTGCATGCGCACCTGGGCGAGACCCTGGAACTGCGCCTGAGCACCGAGCATCAGGATGAGTTGCCGTGCCAGTTGAGCCATGCTTTGCACGCGTATTGGCGTATTGGTCACGTTGATGAGGTAGCGCTGTCTGGGCTCGACGGCGCGCAGGGTTACGACCAGCTCAGCCGCCAGGTTTGCCAGCAGGAAGGCGAACTGCGCGTGGACGGCGGCTGCCAGCGGGTGTTCAAGCATGACGGCGAATTGCAGCTCAAGGACCATGCCTGGCAGCGTGAACTGTGCATCGATACGGGCGAGACTGCCGACACGGTGGTGTGGCACCCCGGCAGCCGGCCGTTGTTGGGGGTGAGCTTCAACGAAGCGTCGGGGTTTGTGTGCGTGGAGGCGGCGATGGCCGGGGCGAGCCTGGCGCCGGGGGAGAGGGCGCATTTGAGTCTGCAGGCTCGGGCTGGAGCATAGCGGTGTGGCACTTTTGCCTGTAGTGAGCGGGCTTGTCGAATCGTCGCACCGCCCGCGCTGGGCTGCGAAGCGGCCCTAAAACCTGCCACTGTTTTCTAACTGATGCGGCGAGGCGGACTCATTGGGGCGGCTTCGCCCCCCAGCGCGGGGCAAGCCCGCTCACTACAAGGCGATCTCAGCCTCAGTTGAACTCATCCCCCACCGGATACCGGCTGTCATTCAAGCTCTCTTTGATCTTGCGCAAATGCGGCTGGAAATCCACCCCGCGGCGCAAGGTCATGCCGGTCGCCAGCACATCCAGCACCGTCAACTGGATGATCCGCGAGGTCATCGGCATGTAGATGTCGGTGTCTTCCGGCAGCGGAATATTCAGACTCACGGTACTGGCCTTGGCCAGCGGCGAATTCTCGGCGGTCACGCCCAGTACCGACGCGCCGTTTTCCCGTGCGATACGCGCCACTTCCACCAGCTCACGGGTACGCCCGGTGTAGGAAATGATCACGAACAGCTCGCCCGTATGTGCCACCGACGCGATCATGCGCTGCATCAGCACGTCGGCATGCGCGGTCACCGCCAGGTTGAAACGGAAAAACTTGTGCAGCGCATCCATCGCCACCGGCGCCGAAGCGCCCAGGCCGAAGAAGTGGATCTGCCGCGCCTGGATCAACAAATCCACGGCCTTGCTGATCAGGGCGGGATCCAGCGCCTGGCAGGCGCTGTCCAGAGAGGCGATGGCGCTGCCGAAGATCTTCTGAGTGTAGGCCTCGGGGTTATCATCGGCCTCCACCGCGCGGCTGACATACGCCGCACCGCTGGCCAGGCTTTGCGCCAACTGCAATTTAAGTTCAGGGTAACCACTGACGCCGAACGAACGGCAGAAGCGGTTGACCGTCGGTTCACTGACCGACGCGGCCTGGGCGAGGGCGGCAATGGAGAAGCGGGTCGCCTGCTGCGGATTGAGCAGGATGACCTCGGCGACTTTTTTCTCGGCCTTGTTCAGCTCTTCGAGGCGGTTCCGGATCTGTTCCAGAAGATTTCGCACGCGGTCCATTCAGTCTTTCCTTCGGGCGACGATGCAAATAAAAGGTGGCAACCAATCGATGAATGGTCTTTTGCGGTGGCCTATCCTACTGAGGGTAGCTGAACACCACCACTCGGAATGCGTATTTCAGGAAAATGTTGTGGTTATTACTACATTTTTCCTTGAGTGATACCTTGAAAAAAGGTATTTGTAGCTTAACTTGATAAAAGAACAAACATCATGCCTTCGATAACCGTAGAACCCTGCACCTTTGCCCTGTTTGGCGCCTTGGGTGATCTGGCGCTGCGCAAGTTATTTCCTGCCCTCTATCAGCTCGATGGCGCCGAGCTGCTGCACGCCGATACGCGCATCCTGGCCCTGGCCCGTGAAGCCGGTTCCGAGCAACAGCACCTGGCCCATATCGAGCAAGCCCTGCGCACTTACGTGGGCAAGGAACTGGACGAAGCCATCGCCCAGCGGTTCCTGGCGCGCCTGACCTATGTGCACGTCGATTTCATGAAGGCCGACGACTACGTGGCCCTGGCCGAAATCGCCGGCACCGAGCAATGCCTGATCGCCTATTTCGCCACGCCTGCTGCCGTGTACGGCGCGATCTGCGAGAACCTGTCCAAGGTCGGCCTGGCCGAAAACACCCGCGTGGTGCTGGAAAAACCCATCGGCTCGGACCTGGAATCCTCGCGCAAGGTCAACGATGCCGTGGCGCAGTTTTTCCCGGAGAACCGCACCTACCGCATTGACCATTACCTGGGCAAGGAAACGGTGCAGAACCTGATCGCACTGCGGTTCGCCAACAGCCTGTTCGAAACCCAGTGGAACCAGAATTACATCTCCCACGTGGAAATCACCGTGGCCGAGCAAGTCGGTATCGAAGGCCGTTGGGGCTACTTCGACAAGGCCGGCCAGCTGCGGGACATGATCCAGAATCACCTGCTGCAACTGCTTTGCCTGATCGCCATGGACCCTCCGGCCGACCTGTCCGCCGACAGTATCCGCGACGAGAAGGTCAAGGTGCTCAAGGCCCTGGCGCCGATCAGCCCGGATGGCCTGACCACCCAGGTCGTGCGCGGCCAGTACATCGCCGGCTACAGCGCCGGCAAGCCGGTGCCGGGTTATCTGGAAGAAGAGAATTCCAATACCCAGAGCGACACCGAAACCTTCGTCGCCCTGCGTGCCGATATCCGCAACTGGCGTTGGGCCGGGGTGCCGTTCTACCTGCGCACCGGCAAGCGCATGCCGCAAAAGCTGTCGCAGATCGTCATCCACTTCAAGGAACCGTCCCACTACATCTTCGCCCCCGAGCAGCGCCTGCAGATCAGCAACAAACTGATCATTCGCCTGCAGCCGGACGAAGGTATTTCCTTGCGCGTAATGACCAAGGAGCAAGGCCTGGACAAGGGCATGCAACTGCGCAGCGGGCCACTGCAACTGAATTTTTCCGACACCTACCGCAGTGCGCGCATCCCGGATGCCTACGAGCGCTTGCTGTTGGAAGTGATGCACGGCAACCAGAACCTGTTTGTCCGTAAAGATGAAATCGAAGCCGCGTGGAAGTGGTGTGACCAGTTGATCGCCGGGTGGAAAAAATCCGGTGATGCGCCCAAGCCGTATGCGGCCGGGTCCTGGGGGCCGATGAGCTCGATTGCACTGATCACGCGGGATGGGAGGTCGTGGTATGGCGATATCTGAATTGAAACTGCCTCAGGGCGTGACGGCCCATGAGTACCCTACGCCGGCGTTGCTGGCGCAGGGCCTGGCCAATGATGTGGCTGAGCAATTGCGCGGGGCCATCAGCGCCCGTGGCGAGGCCACCCTGGTGGTGTCCGGTGGCCGCAGCCCCGTGGCGTTTTTCCAGCACTTGGCCAGGCAGGCGCTGGACTGGTCCAAGGTCACCATCACCCTGGCCGATGAGCGCTGGGTGCCGGTGGAGCACGCCGACAGCAATGCCGGCCTGTTGAAGCAACACTTGCTGCAAGGTCCGGCGGCCAAGGCCAGGTTCCTCAGCCTGTACAGCGCCGCGGCCAACCTTGAAGACGCTGCCGAGCAGGCCGATCGCCTGCTGGCCGAACTGCCAGCCATTGATGTGCTGGTGCTGGGCATGGGCGATGACGGCCACACCGCATCGCTGTTTCCCGACAGCCCGAACCTGGCTGAAGCCTTGCAGGCCGACGGTACCCGCCGTTGCTGGCCGATGCTGGCGCCGACCGTGCCGCACCAGCGTCTGACCCTGAGTCGCGCCCTGCTGGCCACGGCCAACTACACCGTCCTGTCGATTTCCGGCAGTTCGAAATTGACCACCTTGAACGCCGCGCTGGCCAGTGACGATGTCGCCGCCATGCCCATTCGCGCGTTTCTGCAACCTACATTAGAGATTTACTGGTGCCCATGAGCCAAGGATCAGCCGCTATGAAAAGCCCTCAACCGACCGTGTCCATGGCGGATAAAGTTGCCCTGATCGACAGCCTCTGCGCCAAGGCGCGGATCCTGCCGGTGATCACCATCGCCCGCGAACAGGACATCCTGCCGCTCGCCGACGCCCTGGCAGCCGGCGGTTTGACCGCATTGGAAGTGACCCTGCGTTCCGAGTTCGGCCTCAAGGCCATCCAGGTGCTGCGCGAGCAGCGTCCTGAGTTGTGCACCGGTGCCGGCACCGTGCTCGACCGTCACATGCTCGAAGCGGCGGAAGTCGCGGGCTCGCAGTTCATCGTCACCCCTGGCATCACCCGCGACCTGCTGGAAGCCTCGGTGCACAGCCCGATTCCGCTGCTGCCGGGCATCAGCAACGCCTCCGGCATCATGGAAGGCTACGGCCTGGGCTATCGCCGCTTCAAGCTGTTCCCGGCTGAAGTCAGCGGCGGCGTCGCAGCCATCAAAGCCTTGGGCGGCCCGTTCGGCGAAGTGAAATTCTGCCCGACCGGCGGCGTTGGCCCGGCTAATATCAAGAGCTACATGGCATTGAAAAACGTGATGTGTGTGGGCGGTAGCTGGATGCTCGACCCTGAGTGGGTCAGGAACGGCGACTGGGCGCGTATCCAGGAAGTCACCGCCGAGGCGCTGGCACTGCTGGACTGATCTGATTTACCGAATCGTTGTTGCTGTGCTTAACGGCATTTTTGCGGTGCACTTGGTCGGTGTACCGCTTTTTTTTTGCCCGCAGAAAACCTTTGAGATCAACACAATTCAAATGTGGGAGCGGGCTTGCTCGCGAATGCGCCGTATCAGTCACCGAATACATCTACTGATACACCGCTTTCGCGAGCAAGCCCGCTCCCACATTTTTAATCTGTGTTTAATCCGATAATCGCATTGACCAGCACATCAATGTCCGCCACCGAGGTCACCAACCCCGGTGTCACCCGGATGCAGGTGCCAAATGCCGCCCCCGTGCGGGTCGTGGTAAACAAGCCGTGCTCATTTAACAACCGGTCCACCATCATCTGCTGATCGCGCCCTGTGAACTTGAACGCCGTAATCCCGCAATAGAGCCTTGGATCATCCGGCGTCAGCACCTCAATCCCCGGCAACGCCCGCACCTGGCTCACCCACCTGTCGCGCAAATAATTGACCCGCGCACCCTTGGCCGCCGCGCCACCCAGTTCCCGATGTTCCTCAAACACCCATGGCAAAGTCATCAGCGCCGGGAAGTTCGGCGTGCTGTAGGAGGTGCGCGCACGCACATCGGTGACGGGGTAGTGGAACTCGCCCATGTCCGGGTCGATATCGCCCAGGCGCTGCGGGGCGATGTACACAAAGCCCAGGGTCAGCGGTGCGCCGATCCATTTATGCAGGTTGAAGCCGGCGAACTGAATGCCAAGCTCGGCCAGGTTGAACTCGATCTGGCCCAGCGCGTGGGCGCCGTCGAGGATCACATCGATGCCATGTTCGCGCGCGGCTTCGGCAATCGCCGCAACGGGCATCACCAGCCCTGTGCGGTGGGTCACGTGGGTGAGAGCCATCAGCTTTAAACGCGGGTATTGCGCGAAAGCTTTGCGATAGGTCTGCACCAGGCTGTCGAAACTGGCCGGGTGCGCGTGGGACAGTTCGATCACCTCCACGCCGCGATGGCCCGCCAGCCAACGCATCGCCCCTTTGACCGTGTCGTACTCCAGGTCGCTGATCAGCACCTGGTCGCCCGGTTGCAGGCGGTTGTAGTTGCGAATCAGCGATTGCAGGGCTTCGGTGGCGTTGCGGGTGAAGGCCACCGACGCCGGGTCGACCTCGATCAACTCGGCGAGTTGGCGCCGGATCTCTACGTTTTCACCTTGTTCAAAGCGCTGGCGCACATGCACGGCGTTACTGCGGTTGATAAAGGCAACATGCTCCAGGTACTGGGCCTGTACCGCACGGCTCATGCGCCCGAAGTAACCGTTTTCCAGGTTGATCGGGCCGGGTTCCAGGTCATAGCGCTGGGCGATGGCCTGCCAATGGGCTTCGTTATCTGCATTCCTTGGCATAGGGGGGGCTCTCAATGACGCGGGGCGGGTTTGCCGTGTTTGGCGCGTAGCGGTTCCAGCAATTCAGCCAGGCCATTGCTGTCGATTTCCTGCATCAAGGCCAGCAGACCGCCCAGTTCACCGTGGGGGAAACCTTCACGGGCGAACCAGTTCAGGTAGGGGCCGGGCAGGTCGGCGATGATTCGTCCCTTGTATTTGCCGAAAGGCATTTGGCGGGTGATCAGCAGTTCGAGTTTTTCGGGGTTCATGGCGTCGGGCAGTGAAGGCAAAGTCTTCGAAAATACAGGCATTCTGCATGAAGGCCAAATGACAGATCATGCAAATAACGCACATACAGATGGTTCAATTATTTGTAACTACCTGAAATTTAAAGATATTTATGTTTGTGAAAAGCTGGCACGAGCGCTGCAATCATTAAGGCAACCTTCCTCAAAACCCATAAGGAATTGAAAATGACTGACATCAACAAAGAATCGATCTCTGTACTGAATGATCTGATCGAGACCAGTATCGATGGTCAAAAGGGTTTTAAAGAGTGCGCTGAAGACATCAAGCACCCTGAACTGAAGGCGCTGTTCGCCAAGCGTTCCGCCGATTGCGCTACCGCTGCCGCCGAGCTGAAGACCGCCGTGCGTGCACTGGGTGGCGATCCGGAAGATTCCGGCAGCATGGCCGGCGCCCTGCACCGTGGCTGGGTCGACGTGAAGTCGATGGTCACCGGTAAAGACGAAGAAGCGGTGCTGAACGAAGCCGAGCGCGGTGAAGATCACGCTCTGAAGGCTTATCGTGAAGCGATCGAAAAGATCAACAAGCACAACCTGCTGGGCATTCGTGACCTGGTTGAGCGTCAGTACCATGGCGTGCAACGCAACCACGACCAAGTGAAAGCCCTGCGTAACCAGGCTCGCGCTCAGTCGTAAGCTGAATGCAGTAAGCCCATGTGGGAGCGGGCTTGCTCGCGAAAACGGAGTGTCAGTCACCCATTCTATTGACTGACACACTGCCTTCGCGAGCAAGCCCGCTCCCACATTGGGTTGTGCATATATTTAGAAAATGTGATCAGCCAATGCTGATCGGCGGCAATTGAGTCAACGTCACCACCTGCTGCTTACGCGGCGCAAGAATCTCCGCTTCGCCATCCACCACCAATTCATCACGCTGGTTGAACACGCGAGTGGCAATGCGCACGCGAAATTTGGGCAGCTTCTCGAGGATTTCCAGGCGTACGGTCAAGGTATCGCCGATCTTCACCGGCTTCTGGAAACTCATCTGCTGGCCAATATAGATCGTGCCCGGTCCAGGCAACTCGCACGCCACCGCCGCGCTGATCAACGCACCGCTGAACATACCGTGAGCGATACGCTCCTTGAACATGGTCGCCTTGGCATACTCGGCATCCAGGTGCACCGGGTTGTGGTCGCCGGACATTGCGGCGAACAGCTGAATGTCGCGCTCTTCGACAGTCTTGCTGTAGCTGGCGGTCTGGCCGACTTCGAGGGCTTCGTACGGGGTGTTGGTTACCTGGGTCATCTAAAAATGCATCCTGTGGCTAATCGGTAATTTAAATAGCTGATTTTAAAGGAAGGTTATTCACAATGGGCCGGCCTGCGCAGGGTCAGCGCCTGGTCGAGCCACATCAGCACGTCCGCTGTGACTTGATCGCGGTTGGTTTCATTGAACACTTCATGGCGCGCCTGCGGGTAGACAGTCAGTTGCAGGTGCCGGCAGCCAGCTTCACGCAGCGCATGGGCCAGGCTGTTGAGACGCTTGCCCTCACTCACCGGATCACATTCGCCGCCCATCACCAGGATCGGCAGGCCCGGGTCGATCTGCGCGAGATTGGACGCTTTGCTGATTTGCTGCAAGCCGCCGAGCAGGTCGACCCACAGTTGGTTGGTGCAACGAAAACCGCACAGCGGGTCGTTGATGTACCGGTCGACTTCAGCCGGGTCGCGGCTGAGCCAGTCAAACGCGGTGCGGTTGGGTTTGAACGCCTTGTTGAAGGAGCCAAACGATAGGAACTCGATCAGCGCGCTGCGCCCACGTAGCCCCTGACGCAACCGTTCGGCCCGCGCAATCACCTGCGCTGCGCGGTACAACGCCACCGGCTGGAAATTCGAACCGCTGAGAATCGCTCCATTCAGGCTGGCGCTGTGGTGCAGCAGGTACGCCTGGGCGATGTAGCTGCCCATGCTGTGGCCCAGCAGGAAGATCGGCAGCCCCGGCTGTTGCTGGCCGATATGCTGGTTGAGGCTGGCCAGGTCGCCCACCACTTTGTTCCAGCCATCCTTCTCGGCGTACAGGCCCAGGGTACCTTCATCGGCGGTGCGGCCATGGCCGCGCTGGTCCAGCGCATACAGGCCGTAGCCGGCGGCGCACAAGGCTGCGGCCAGGCGCGCATAGCGCCCGCCGTGCTCGGCCATGCCATGGGACAGCATCACCACCGCCTTGGCCGGACCCTGCGGCATCCACTGATTGACGTACAGCCGGCTGCGGTCATTCGCGGTCAGCCAGAAAGTACTGTGGTTCATGGCGGCTCCTTTGCTCAAGATCTGCTCAGCGTCGTTGCAGTGTATCGCTCATTCCACGATCAACGCCTGATCAGTGCAGGCCCTTGTAGGGAGATTCACACAACAAATGACGCTATTTCCTGTATTTGCCTGTTTGGCCATAGCTGCTAACGTCCTCGAAGCTCCGCTTCTTGTTGCAGCACAAAAGCGGCCGGACACACTCAGGTAAGAGGACAAGAATAATGCAACCTGATTTCTGGAATGACAAACGCGCAGCGGGCGTTCCCAATGACATCGACCTTGCGGCCTACAAGTCGGTGATCGAAGTCTTCGAGCGCTCCTGCAAGGCTTTTGCCGACCGTCCGGCATTCAGCAACATGGGGATTACCCTGACCTACGCCGAGCTTGAACGCCAGAGCGCGGCGTTCGCCGGGTACCTGCAGCAGCACACCGACCTCAAGCCGGGCGACCGCATCGCGGTGCAGATGCCCAACGTCCTGCATTACCCGATTGCCGTGTTCGGCGCCTTGCGCGCCGGGCTGATCGTGGTCAATACCAACCCGCTTTACACCCCGCGCGAGATGCGTCATCAGTTCAAGGATGCCGGCGTGCGCGCGCTGGTCTACCTCAACCTGTTCGGTTCGCGGGTGCAGGAAGTCTGCACCGACACCGAGATCGACTACCTGATCGAAGCCAAAATGGGCGACTTCATGCCCGCCGCCAAGGGCTGGCTGGTCAACACCCTGGTCGACAAGGTGAAGAAAATGGTCCCGGCCTACAGCCTGCCGCGCGCGGTGTCGTTCAAGCGCGCGCTGCGCATGGGCGCGGGCCTCGGCGTGACCCGCCATCCGGTGAGCCTCGACGACATTGCCGTGCTGCAATACACCGGCGGCACCACCGGTTTGGCCAAGGGCGCGATGCTCACCCACGGCAACCTGGTGGCGAACATGCAGCAGGCGCGCGCGTGCATGGCCCAGACCGGCGAAGACGGCCACCCGCTGATCAAGGAAGGGCAGGAGGTGATGATCGCGCCGCTGCCGCTGTACCACATCTATGCGTTCACCGCCAATTGCATGTGCATGATGGTCTCCGGCAACCACAACGTGCTGATCACCAACCCGCGGGACATCGGCGGGTTCATCAAGGAACTGAAAAAATGGCGCTTTACCGGGCTGCTGGGGCTTAACACGCTGTTTGTGGCGCTGATGGACCACCCCGACTTCAAGACCTTGGATTTCTCCCACCTCAAGCTCACCAACTCCGGCGGCACCGCGCTGATCAAGGCCACGGCCGAGCGCTGGCAGCAGATGACCGGCTGCGTGATTGGCGAAGGTTATGGCCTGACGGAAACCTCGCCGGTGGCCAGCACCAACCCTTACGGCAACAAATCCCGACTGGGCACCGTGGGCATCCCGGTACCGGCCACGGCGATGAAGGTCATTGACGATCAAGGCGTCGAGTTGCCCTTGGGCGAGCGCGGCGAATTGTGCATCAAGGGCCCCCAGGTGATGAAGGGCTACTGGCAGCAGCCCGCCGCCACCGCCGAGGCGCTGGATGCCGAAGGGTGGCTGAAGACCGGCGACATCGCGGTGATCGATGAGGACGGCTTTATACGCATTGTCGACCGCAAGAAAGACCTGATCATCGTCTCGGGTTTCAACGTGTACCCCAACGAAATCGAAGACGTGGTGATGGCGCATCCGGCGGTGGCCAACTGCGCGGTGATCGGCGTGCCGGATGAACGGACGGGGGAGGCGGTGAAGCTCTTTGTGGTGGCCCGTGCGCAGGGCGTCAGCCTGGAAGAGTTGAAGGCGTACTGCAAAGCCAACTTCACCGGGTATAAGGTGCCCAAGCATATTGTGCTGCGCGATTCGCTGCCGATGACCCCGGTGGGGAAAATCTTGCGGCGGGAGCTTCGCGACATCGCCTGACCCTGAATTGGAATGCAATCAGAATGTGGGAGCCGGCTTGCCTGCTCCCACATTTGTTTCTATGTCACCCTGAAAGGCCTATTCCAGAGCGTTTTCCTGGGGTATTTCGCCTTGATTTAAAGCGTGACCAAATATTGTAGGACAGTCGTGTTTATGACTGTAGGGCACTCGTTTGGCTCTAGGCGGCCCTTGGCAAAGCTGCTACTCTCGGCGCGCTTTGTGACGTCTCGGCCTGCTTGAAAGCGCCGGATTCACCTAAAAAAACATACACCAATAATAATCGCATCAAATGCGATGATGAATTCGCGTCGCTGACGTCGCTGAGGAGTGGGCTTTCCATGAACGAAGACTTTTGGAAGGATAAGTACCCCGCCGGGATTGCTGCACAAATCAATCCAGACGAGTATCCGAATATTCAGGCGGTATTGAAGCAATCCTGCCAGCGCTTCGCCAACAAACCGGCTTTCAGCAACCTGGGCAAGACGCTCACCTACGGTGAGCTGTACGAATTGTCCGGCGCCTTCGCCGCGTACCTGCAACAGCACACCGACCTGCAGCCCGGCGATCGCATCGCCGTGCAACTGCCCAACGTCCTGCAGTACCCGGTCGCCGTGTTCGGTGCCATCCGTGCCGGCCTCATTGTGGTCAATACCAACCCGCTGTACACCGCGCGGGAAATGGAACACCAGTTCAACGATTCCGGCGCCAAGGCCCTGGTGTGCCTGGCCAACATGGCGCACCTGGCGGAAAAGGTCGTGCCCAAGACCGCCGTCAAGCATGTGATCGTCACCGAAGTCGCCGACCTGTTGCCGCCGCTCAAGCGCCTGCTGATCAACAGCGTCATCAAGTACGTGAAGAAAATGGTCCCGGCGTACCACTTGCCCAAGGCGATCAAGTTCAACGATGTACTTGCCAAGGGCCATGGCCAGGCGGTCAACGAGGTCAGCCCGGCCAGCAGCGATGTGGCGGTGTTGCAATACACCGGCGGCACTACCGGCGTGGCCAAGGGCGCGATGCTCACCCACCGCAACCTGGTCGCCAACATGCTGCAATGCAAGGCGCTGATGGGCTCTAACCTCAATGAAGGGTGCGAGATCCTCATCACGCCGCTGCCGCTGTACCACATCTATGCGTTCACCTTTCACTGTATGGCGATGATGTTGATCGGCAACCACAACATCCTGATCAGCAACCCGCGCGACTTGCCGGCGATGGTCAAGGAACTGTCGAAGTGGAAGTTCAGCGGCTTTGTCGGCTTGAACACCCTGTTCGTGGCGTTGTGCAATAACGAGGCGTTCCGCAAACTGGACTTCTCCGCGCTCAAAGTCACGCTGTCGGGCGGCATGGCCCTGCAACTGGCGGCGGCCGAGCGCTGGAAGGCCGTGACCGGTTGCGGTATCTGCGAAGGCTACGGCATGACCGAAACCAGCCCGGTAGCCACAGTGAACCCGATCCAGCACATCCAGCTCGGCACCATCGGCATTCCGGTACCGTCCACCGTGTGCAAAGTCATCGCCGACGACGGCACCGAACTCGCGCTGGGCGAAACCGGCGAGCTGTGCGTGAAGGGCCCGCAGGTGATGAAGGGCTACTGGCAGCGCCAGGACGCCACCGACGAGATGCTCGACAGCGAAGGCTGGCTGAAGACCGGCGACATCGCGATCATCCAGCCCGATGGCTACATGCGCATCGTCGACCGCAAGAAAGACATGATCCTGGTCTCGGGCTTCAACGTTTACCCCAACGAACTGGAAGACGTGCTGGCAAGCCTGCCGGGCGTGCTGCAGTGCGCCGCCATCGGCGTGCCGGATGAGAAGTCCGGCGAACACATCAAGTTGTTCATCGTGGTCAAGCCGGGCGCTACCCTCACGAAGGAGCAGGTGATGGAGCATATGCGTGCCAACGTCACGGCCTACAAGGTGCCCAAGGCGGTGGAGTTCCGTGATGCATTGCCGACCACGAACGTGGGCAAGATCTTGCGGCGTGAGTTGCGCGATGAAGAGCTGAAGAAGCTTGGTCTTAAAAAGTGATCCATAAAAAACCCCGCAAATGCGGGGTTTTTTAATGCCTGCCAACTCGCTTGGTTTGAAATGCAATCCACTGTGGGAGCTGGCTTGCCTGCGATGGCGGTGTATCAGTCACTCGATATATTGACTGGAAGACTGCCATCGCAGGCAAGCCAGCTCCCACATTTTCACCGAGTGGTTACTGGGAGAACTGCGCGAAGCTGATGCCGGCCCCGGCCGGGCGCACATCCTTGAGGAACGAGTCCTTGTCCGCGCTCAGCTCCAAGGTGATCTCGGGCTTGCGCTTGCCCGCATTGCGCACCACCAGCCCTTCGAGGTTCTCACGCAGGAACGCCGTCGGCACCTTAAGGTGCAGCAGTTGGTCGGTCTCGGCGTTGTGCATCAACAGATGGATCCATTCGAACTGGCCCACGGCGATACGGCCCAGCGGCAGATCGAACCACCAGATGTTGCGTTTGGGGTCCAGATCGGTGAAGTGGCAGTTGTTGACGCCGAGTACGGCACCGCCCAGTTCGGTGTTTCTGCGGGCGATGGCCTGTGCTTTATTGAGTTTCATAACCTTCCTACGGGATCTGTTATTCAGCGTTATAGCCTGAATGTGCCGGGCATTCTCGTGGGTTGGCCGCAAAACATAAAGCCCAAACTGCCACTGACGATGAAATGCGCGCCTTGAAAATAATTGAAACTCTGGCGCTTCGCTTCAGGTCAACCGCTACGTAGTGACCAAAACCATTTGATTGTTATCAGGAGTAATACCATGGGCAGCACTTCCGATAAGGTAAAAGGCATGGCTAACGAAGCCGTCGGTAACGTCAAGCAAGGTGTCGGCAAAGCCACGGATAACGACAAACTGCGTGCTGAAGGCGTGGTCCAGGAAAAGAAAGGCGAAGCGCAGCAAGCCGTTGGCAAGACCAAGGATGCAGTCAAGAAAGCGACCGAATAAGGCGCTTCGGCTGGCTCACCCCAGCAGCCCGACGGCCATCCACGGATGGCCGTTTTTATATCCGTTTGTGCAACTAAACTTTCGCAATTGTTTCAAAGTCGCCAAATGGGCTACTTTGATGTAGAAAACGGCCCCTGAGTCGCCCCAACTCAACCTTTGCGGCGAAAGGAGACGCTATGATTTTCCCCGTACTCGCTGGTCTCAAGCTGCACAAGGTGCTGGTGCGCACCGTCAAGGAATTCGTCGATGACGAAATGCCCACCTATGCCTCGGCGCTGGCCTACCAGATGCTGTTCTCGCTGTTTCCCTTTTTGTTGTTCCTGATTGCCCTGATCGGTTTCCTGCATTTGCCGGACTTCTTCTCGTGGTTGCGGCTGCAGTCTGAACTGGTGTTGCCGCCCCAGGCCCTGGAGCAGGTCAACCCGGTGATTGACCAGTTGCAGCAGTCCAAGGGTGGGCTGCTGTCGGTGGGTATCGTAATTGCGTTATGGACGGCGTCGGCCGGTGTGCGCCTGATGATGAGCGCGATGAATGCCGCTTACGATGTGGTCGAAGGTCGGCCGATCTGGAAGCGTTTCCCGCTGTCGATTTTCTACACCGTCGGCATTGCCGGTATGTTGCTGGCCGCTGCTGCGCTGATGGTGCTTGGCCCGCAGGTGATGGAGTGGATCGCCGCGCAGATCGGCATGCAGGAATTCATGGTCACCGTGTGGACCATCGTGCGCTGGCCGTTGATCGTCATCCTGTTGATGTTCGCGGTGGCCCTCATGTATTACGTAATGCCCGACGTCGAGCAGGAGTTTCGCTTTATCACCCCTGGCTCGGTGCTGGCGGTGGTGGTCTGGATCGTCGCGTCCCTGGGTTTTGGCTACTACGTCAAAACCTTTGCCGACTACAACGCCATGTATGGCAGTATCGGCGCAATCATTGTGCTGCTCCTGTACTTCTATATTTCTGCCGCCGTGCTGTTGCTGGGCGCGGAAATGAATGCCGTGATCGAACATATGTCGGCCGAAGGCAAAGACGCAGGTGACAAGCACATCGATGACCCCGAACCCATAGAAAAGCAGCATGTCTCCGGCCTGGCCCGAGACCATTCCCTGAAGACCAACCCCTCCGAGCCTGACCGATGATTCGTGAAATCCTGAAAATGGGCGATGAACGCCTGCTGCGTATCGCGCCACCGGTTCCGCCCGAAATGTTCGACAGCCCCGAGCTGTGGCAATTGATCGATGACATGTTCCAGACCATGGAGCACGTGGGCGGCGTTGGCCTGGCCGCGCCGCAGATCGGTGTTGACCTGCAATTGGTGATCTTCGGTTTCGAGGCCAGCGAACGCTACCCCGATGCGCCGCCGGTGCCGCAGACCATTCTGATCAACCCGCTGATCACGCCACTGAGCCCGGTGCTGGAAGAGGGTTACGAAGGTTGCCTGTCCGTGCCCGGCCTGCGTGGCGCCGTGGACCGTTACCAGCAGATCCGTTATGAAGGCTTCGATCCGAAGGGTGAACCTATCGTGCGTTTCGCCGACGGCTTCCATGCGCGGGTGGTGCAGCATGAGTGCGATCACTTGATCGGCCGGCTGTACCCGTCGCGGATAACCGATTTCAGCAAATTCGGGTTTATCGAGGTGATGTTTCCGGAGCTGGATCCCGCAGCAGACGAATAACCTTGAGTCATGCCGAGATCAAACATGTGGGAGTAAGCCCGCTCCCACATTAGGTTCAGTGTTCAACCGGCTGCCAAACCCATCGCAATCATCGGCTTATTGCGCCTGTAACGCACCAGCCGCTCGCCGAGGGCCTGCGGCAACACTGTGTCCTGGGAGAACCCCATGCGCCGGTACAACCCTTCCAGGTCAGGGTGGCACAGCAGCCAAACGGTGCCGTCAACATCGGCCACCGCCTCGCCAATCAACCGCGACGCCAACCCCTGGCCGCGGAAGGCAGGGTCAACAAACACTCCGGTTAACCACTGCCCACCCACCACCGGCGTCAGGCACAACCCCGCCACAATCCCATCCGCCCGCGCCACCCACAAACGCCCGCCCTTGAGCGCCTTCATCGACGAATTGTGGCTGCGGTAAAACTTGTTCAGCAGCGGCCACAGGGGCTCTGCGAGCGGTTCGAGGTTCAATTCAGGCATGGCGTTCAGGCAGGCGTTATCAAGGGAGGCAGATTATAAGCGCCTTGCGCCGGGCAATAGGTGTTATACCCAGTGCTTCATCCCCGTTAGTGGAGTACGCATCATGGCCAAAGGTATGGATTCAAAGAAAGCCGCGAAGAAAAAACCGGCAAAGACCGCCGATGAAAAACGCGCCGACAAAAAAACCAAGAAATCCGAGACAGGCCTGTTCGGGCATTGAGTCCCCTGTCCGTTCCCCTTCAGCGTTTTATAACGATGCTGACGGGACCAGTGGCCTCGCAGTTGCAGCCAATCTGGTAACCCAGTCAATGTGGGAGCTGGCTTGCCTGCGATGCAGACGCCTCGGTATTTCGGTTGTACCGAGGTGATGTCATCGCAGGCAAGCCAGCTCCCACAAAAACCAAGTTTGGACATTTGATCAGCGCTGAGCCTTAGATCGCGGCCAAGGTTTCTTTCACCGCCTGCGCCTGCGGGTCTACGGTTTTCGCGGCGACCTGCTGCTCTTGCTGCTGCTTCAACCGCTCGGCCACCTGTTTGGAAATCGCGTCCTGCTTTTCCTGGGACATGTTCTGCACATCCGCCTCGGTCAGCCCCTGTTCCTTGAGCAACTGCTCACGAATGCGTTCGCCCGGGGATTTGCTCATGTAGTCGGTGAACTCAGTGCGCGCCGAAGACGCGGCATTGGTCGCCGGCACATCCGCAGTGCTCGACTGCAACTGCACGCGAGTCTTGGCGAAGGCTTCGTCGATGCGGTCGGTGGCCTTGTCCAGATCCTTCTGCGCAGCCGGCACGATGGTGCTTTGCTGGGCCGCTTGCAGCGCACCGCTGTACAGCGCGCTGGCGGCGGCGTTGGCGGGGTCCATGTCGGGCCGCTTGATCTGTTGCACGGTCGACATGGCTTGGGTGTTGTTGTTAACCAGCATGATCGGTCACCTGGGGAAATGTTCGGTGCCACAGGTGGAGCAAATAGCGTGCCGATGGCGAACCCTTGTGTTTACGGGACGCTTCAAGATTAAAGCGGCAATCAGTGGTCCTGTGAGGCCAACTGTTGCCGCCGGTGCCCTGCTCATACGGAATGGATATCAAATGACCCCTCGAACGAACGCCCAGTGCCATCAACGTCGGCCAATACGTTAAATTTACCCGATACGAAGCCCCTTTGTGCATCAAAGGCGAGTAACTCCAGTACGCCATTTTTAGCGCGATAGGATGTTCGCTGACCACTGCTTGCTTGACGAAAATAGGCCACGATTACATCGCCGGGAAAGGGTTGTGGCACGAGGATCGGTCCCAGCGGCGCGTCGTTGGGAAAATTGATTTCAACTCCTATTGAATTGCCATTCGCAGTAGGCTGTATTCCATAAATAGTGATGCCTCTCGAGCCCGTGGGTGATTGGCGATAAACAACGGCCGTGGTATCTACATCTCCCTCGAAGCCTGTGGATTTAAACCAGCCCTCCGAGGCCTTTTCATCATTGTTCTGCGCCATGTCATGCTCCTCGCGTTCAATAACGGCGTTTCCCTATGGATTCGCCTGTTAACAGTACAACGTCGGTAGGAGGCGAGGTCTACTGTCAGAGATGACAGTAATTTCAGGGAAGTGACGGGCGGTCAGATTACTGATGACGTAATCATTGGGCGATATTTTCCAGCGCCAGGTTGCGCGTGCGCGGGCCGAACCAGCTGATGGTGATCATCACGATCAACATACTGCTGGCAATGAACGCCAACACGCCCGGCGTGCCCAGGTGTTCGAGGATAAAACCGATCAACAGGCTGCTGAACACTGTGGACAAGCGGCTGAATGAATAGCAGAAGCCTACCGCCCGCGCGCGGATATTGGTGGGGAACAGTTCACTTTGGTGCGAGTGATAACTGAAACTCAGCCAGGCGTTGCAGAAGGTGATCATCACCCCGCAAAACACCAGGCCCACCGCCGTTGTTTGAAGAGCGAACAGGCTGCCGAAGATCACCGCGCCCAAGGCCGAGCCGACGATCTGCCATTTGTTTTCAAAGCGATTGGCCATTTTCACAAACAGCAGCGGCCCCAGCGGGTAGGCCAGGGTGATGATGAAGGCGTAGAGCAAGCTGTGGGTCACGCTGACCCCCTGGCCCGACAGGAGAGCCGGCAGCCAGTTGCCGAAGCCGAAGAAACCGATGGCCTGGAACACATGGAACACGATCAGCATCAACGCGCGGCGGCGGTAGGGCGGTTGCCAGATATCGGCGAAACGGCCGCTGCCCTGCACGCTGATGGCTTCGGGTTCCGGTTCATCCAGGGGCTTGCCGTGGTCCTTGAGGCAGCGCGTCTCCAGGCTGTCCATGATCGCGCCGGCCTCGTCAAAGCGGCCCTTCTGCGCGAGCCAGCGTGGTGATTCCGGCAAGCGCTTGCGCAGTTGCCAGATAAACAGCGCAAACACCGCACTGCTTAGCACCACCCAACGCCAGCCGGAGACCCCGAACGGCGCCTGCGGCACCAGCCACCACGACATCAGCGCCACCGTCGGCACCGACAGGAACTGGATAAAAAACGCAAAGGCAAACGCCGAACTGCGCATGCGCTTGGGCACCAGTTCCGAGAGGTAGGCGTCGATGGTGACCAGTTCGATGCCTAGCCCGATGCCCACCAGAAAGCGCATGCAGATGATGCCCAGGGCGGACGTCTGGATACCCATCAGCACCGTGGCGACGGTGTACCAGACCAGCGCGAAGGTGAATATCGCCCGGCGCCCGAAGCGGTCGGCGATGGGGCTGAGCAGGCTGGCACCGAGGAACAGGCCCAGGAACGTCGCGGAGGCGAATGCGGCCTGGTCGGAGAAGCCAAACACACCTTGGCTGCCGGTGTGGAAGATGCCGTCGCTGATCAGGCCGGGGCTGATGTAGGCGGTCTGAAACAGGTCATACAGCTCGAAAAAACCACCGATCGACAGCAATGCGACCAAGCGCCAGACGGTGGCGACGGCAGGCAGGCGGTCGATGCGTGCGCTGATATGGGCGGCACGGATCGGGTCGATCCCGTCCGTGGCAGCGTGGGTAATCGTGGACATAGGGGCGATTCCAGGGGCAGTTGCCTGGAATCTTAGCGGGCTAACGGAAATCGATGCTTGTGAAATCGAGTGTGTCTGGCTGCCTATTCACCGATTTATTGCGCAAAGGCGTTTTATTTCAACGTTTTATGGCGCAGTGGTTAATGGCGTGATTTGCCGGTCCACCGCGTAACCTTCCCTTGTTGTCAGTTATGCCCGTCTAGCGCGAAGGCCTCGAAGCCTTTGTGCTGGCTCAAGCGCTGGTAATACGCCGCAACGGCCGGGTAGGGCGGGCGCTGCATGGGGGTCACCTGCCAGCGGTGCACCGAGAGGCCGACCAGGATGTCGGCGAGGGTGAATTCATCGCCGGCCACATAGGCGCCTGTGCGTGCAAGCTGCTGTTCCAAAATGCCCATTTTGTCATTCCAGACTTGCACCGCAGCGGCTATTTGCGCTGCGTCCAGGCCGTCCGGGTTGTTGCGCACCAGAGCCGGGAAGGCATCGCCCCAGGCGCGATTGAGTTCGGTGGCTTGCCAGTCCATCCATTGCTCGACCTGCGCGCGTGGCGCCGGCTCGACGGGCAGCAAGTCGTGGCGTTGATAGAGGCCAACGAGGTAGCGGCAGATGGTGTTGGATTCCCAGAGCACGCCGTGGTCGTCGATCAGCACCGGCACCTGGGCATTGGGGTTCAGCGCGAGGAATTCGGCCGACTGGGTGGGCTTGAAGCCGATGCCCCAGTCTTCGCGCACATAGTCGATGCCCAGTTCCTGGCAGGTCCAGAGGACTTTGCGCACATTGATGGAAGAGGCGCGGCCCAAGATTTTCAGTGAGTGTCCCATGGTGCTTTCCTGGCATTTGAGAGCAGCCAATCTAGCAGGCACCGTGGTGGTTAAGCGAGCAGAGTAGAATGTGGGAGCTGGCTTGCCTGCGATAGCGGTGTATCAGGCAACACATCATTGTCTGTCCCACTGCCATCGCAGGCAAGCCAGCTCCCACACTGACCGTGCTCGGCTTTAGCAACGTGGGGTGTGCTGGTCCATCGCTTTGCCTACCAGCAATACACTCAGCTCGCTTAGCTGATGAATAGCCAGGGCAACATCGCGTTGTTGTCCGGTGAGGTCTTCGGACAGGTCGAGCAACAAGGTACTGACGGAGCAGACGGTTTCGTAGCTGTTGATCAGCAGGGTTTCGATAGAGGAGCCGGGGATGACAGTGAAGAGGGTATGCGTGGGGATGCTTTGCATTGTTGAAGTACCTGATTTGGGCTGATACCTCATCGCTACTAAACGAGGGGTGGCAGCTGTACGCAGGTTAGTAGACCGGTATCCCACACAAACCCGGCGCACCCGAAGGCGCCCTGCGCACAGCCACCATCAAGCATCGACAGGCTCATGCATCTTGTGTGGGAAGCCGGGCTACTAAACCCGATCACCGAGAAATTCAGCGACCGGCCAACCTTAGAGACCCACCCCCAGGCGCACAAGCCGGCGGATTCTGACGTAAGCGTAGGTAACCGGGCAAGGCGCTTGCTGCAATGTCAGCCGCGTCCTACAGCGCGTCCTACATGTCGAGCTGGCACGGTAAACCTGTGGGAGCTGGCTTGCCTGCGATTGTGTTCCGCTTGACGGTCAGGTGCTCTCCCGCACCTGCAACTCGAACCCCATATCCACCACCGGCTTGGCGATCTTGTTACCCGCCATCATCGTCAGTAGATGCTCCGCCGCACGCCGGCCAATCGCTTCGCGCGGCGTGCTGATGCTGCTCAGGCGCGGCACCATGAACGACGACGCCGGCAAGTCATTGAAGCCCAGCACCGCCACCCGCTCCGGCACTTTGATGCCATGGCGCAGGGCTTCGAGCAACGCGCCCTGGGCCAAGTCATCGTTGCCGAAGAAAATCGCATCCACGTCCGGATGCGCCGCCAGCAATTGCAGAAACAATTCGCCCCCCAGGCCCACGGAAGACGGGCGCGGCGTGAGCAACTCCAGCGCCGGGTCGTACATGCCCGCCTGTTGCAATGCTCGGCGGAAACCTTCCCCACGCAACAAGGTGCGCTGGTCCAGTTGTGCGCCGATATACGCCAGGCGCCTGCGCCCACGGGACAACAGATGCGCCGCCGCCGTCTCACCCGCCGCCAACTGCGAAAAGCCCACGCAGTTCACGCCGGCATTGGGGTCCAGGTCCATCATGTAGACGCACGGCACATTGCTCGCCTCGACCATCCGTCGGGCGCTTTCGGTGCGATCAAACCCGGTCAGCAGCAACCCGCGTGGCTGGTAGGCCATGTAATTGCGCAGCAGGTTCTCTTCTTCATCGCGCGAATAGTGAAAGTTGCCGATCAGCACTTCAAAGCCCTTGGGCCGCAGTACTTGGTGAATGGCTTCGAGGGTTTCGATAAACAGCAGGTTGGACAACGACGGCACCAGTACCACCACCGAATGGCTCTGGGCGGAGGCCAGCGCGCGGGCGGCGGGGTTGACCACGTAGTTGAGTTCGGCGGCGGCGAGCTGCACTTTTTCCACAAGCTCGGTGGCCACGGTGCTGATGCCGCGCAAGGCGCGGGAGGCGGTGATGGGGCTGACGCCGGCCAGGCGTGCGACTTCATTGAGGGTGGGGCGACCGGTAGTGCGAGTATTTTTATCGTTCTTGGAGGTCATCAGGCGGCTTGCCAAACAAAAATCGAGGCACTAAGGTAGCGCTGTCTCCAAACGGCTGCAAATGCTTGAACGTCGGGTTGCCTGATCCCGTTCAAATGATTGGAGCGGATGCACGCGTCACTCCATAAAAAAAGACAAGACGGCGCGGGAAAAGCCTGTTTTTGCACTAGCCTTACACTGTGCAAAGGTAGCGCTATCTGCGTCCTGAGGTGTTTATGAGTCAACCTGTTACTGCCCTGGTCATCATGGGTGTTGCCGGCTGTGGCAAAACCAGCGTCAGCAAGGCCCTGTGCCGTCTGAACGGCGCCACCGCCATCGAAGGCGACAGCTTTCACCCTGCCGCGAACATTGAAAAGATGAGCGCCGGCCACCCCCTCAACGACGACGACCGCGCGGGCTGGCTCGACATCCTCTGCGATGAACTGCGCCGTTCGCTCAAGGCGGGCGAGCACCCCGTGCTGACCTGTTCATCCCTTAAAAAGAAATACCGCGACCACCTGCGCGAAGCCGCACCGGGCCTGGGCTTTGTCTTCCTGGAGCTGACCCGTGAAGTCGCCGCCGACCGCGTGTCCCATCGCCCCGGTCATTTCATGCCGGCCAGCCTGATCGACAGCCAATTCGCCACCCTGGAATCGCCCAAGGGCGAACCGCTGACCCTGGCGCTCAACGCCAGCGAAGACAGCGTTGAGGAACTGGCCGAGCAGACCAACGCCTGGTGGCTGCAGCACGGTTTTGAACCAACCCGATAATTTTTTGCCGGAAAGATAGCGCTGTCCCCGGCAGGAAATTCAACACCCGCTTTAATAACAACAACAAACAGGAGAGACCCCCATGTTTGGCATGTCCCACGAGTCCTATCTACTGCTCGATGCAGTGGTCACTATCATTGGGCTGATCGTTCTGATCACCAAGTTCAAGGTGCACCCGTTTATTGCATTGATCATCGCGGCCGGCTTCCTCGGCCTGACCTCGGGCATGCCCGTGGAAAAAATCATCAAGGCGTTCCAGGACGGCTTCGGCGGGGTGCTCGGCTTTGTCGGCATCATCCTCGCGCTGGGTACCATGCTCGGCAAGATGATGGCCGAATCCGGCGGCGCCGATCAGATCGCGCAAACGCTGATCCGCGCTTTCGGCAAGGAGAAAGTCCAGTGGGCGATGATGTTCGCCGCCTTCCTGGTGGGTATCCCCCTGTTCTTCGAAATCGGCTTTGTGCTGCTGATCCCGCTGGTATTCATCGTCGCGCGCCGCACCGGCGTGTCGCTGATCAAGATCGGTATCCCGTTGCTGGCCGGCCTCTCGGCGGTGCACGGCCTGGTGCCACCGCACCCGGGCCCGCTGCTGGCCATCGGCGTGTTTGGCGCGGACATCGGCAAGACCATCCTGTACGGCCTGATCGTCGCCCTGCCGACCGCCATTATCGCCGGTCCGATCTTCGGCACCTTCATTGCCAAGTACATCCCGGGCAACCCGTCCCAGGAACTGGTCGACCAACTGGCCCGCGAGACCGATAACAAGTCGCTGCCAAGCTTCGGCATCACCCTGGTCACCGTGCTGCTGCCGGTGTTCCTGATGTTGCTCAAGACCTTCGCCGACATCGCCTTTGCCGAAGGCCACGTGGTGCGCAACTGGATGGACATGATCGGTCACCCGATCAGCGCCTTGCTGCTGGCCTTGCTGCTGTCGCTGTACACCTTCGGCCACCGCCAGGGTATCCACTCCAAACAGATCCTCAAGCTGCTCGACGCCAGCCTGGCGCCGACCGCGGCGATCATCCTGATCATCGGTGCCGGCGGCGGTTTCAAGCAGATGCTGGTGACCAGCGGCGTGGGCGACGTGATCGGCCACATGGCGGTGAACGCGCAGATCAATCCGATTTTGCTGGCGTGGCTGGTGGCGGCGGTGATTCGCGTAGCCACCGGTTCAGCCACCGTGGCGACCATTACGGGCGCTGGCATTGTGGTGCCGGTGGTGGGGATGATTCCGGGGGTCAACCGTGAACTGCTGGTGCTGGCGACGGGGGCGGGTTCGTTGATTTTGTCCCACGTCAACGATGCAGGGTTCTGGCTGGTGAAGCAGTACTTCAACATGACCGTAGCCGAGACTTTCAAGACGTGGACGGCGATGGAGACGATTTTGTCGATCGTGGCGTTGATCTTCATCATGCTGTTGTCGCTGGTGGTTTAACCCACACCGCAAACCCGATCTGGGAACCCAATCAAAATGTGGGAGCTGGCTTGCCTGCGATAGCATCACCTCGGTCTAATTGACATACCGAGGTGTCTGCATCGCAGGCAAGCCAGCTCCCACATTGATTGGGTTTCTGCAGGTGGATCAGGTCAGGCTTTGGTGACCAACCCATCCACCCTGAACATCCCGCGAATCCCGCGCACCGCCTGGCGAATCCGATCCTGGTTCTCTATCAGCGCAAAGCGTACATGATCATCGCCATACTCCCCAAAGCCGATCCCCGGCGACACGCACACCTTGGCTTCCAGCAGCAGCTTCTTGGCAAATTCCAGCGAGCCCATCGCGGCGTACTGCTCGGGGATCTTGGCCCACACGTACATCGACGCCTTCGGATTTTCGACCATCCAGCCCAGCTCATGCAGGCCCTTGACCAGCACATTGCGGCGCTGGCGGTATTGCTCGGCGATGTCTTTCACACACTGCTGATCGCCTTCGAGCGCCGCAATCGCCGCCACCTGCAACGGGGTGAAGGTGCCGTAGTCGTGGTAACTCTTGATCCGCGCCAGGGCGTTGACCAGTTCCGGGTTGCCCACCATGAAGCCGATGCGCCAGCCGGCCATGTTGTAGCTCTTGGACAGGGTGAAAAACTCCACCGCGATGTCCTTGGCGCCCGGCACTTGCATGATGGATGGCGCTTTCCAGCCGTCGTACACGATGTCGGCGTAGGCCAGGTCGTGGATCACCAGCACATCGTATTGCTTGGCCAGCGCGATCACGCGTTCGAAGAAATCCAGCTCCACGCACTGCGCAGTGGGGTTGGACGGGAAACCGAGGATCATCATCTTCGGCTTGGGGATCGAGCCGCGAATCGCGCGTTCCAGTTCAGCGAAGAAATCCACACCCGGCACCAGCGGCACCGAACGCACCTGGGCGCCGGCAATCACTGCACCGTAGATATGAATCGGATAGCTCGGGTTGGGCACCAGCACCGTGTCGCCCTGATCCAGGGTGGCCAGCATCAAGTGCGCCAGGCCTTCCTTGGAACCGATGGTCACGATGGCCTCGGTTTCCGGGTCGATCTCCACTTCGTAGCGGTCTTTGTACCAGCGCGAAATCGCCCGGCGCAAACGCGGAATGCCTTTGGAGGTGGAATAGCCGTGGGTGTCCTCACGCTGGGCGACTTGCACGAGTTTTTCGACAATATGCGGCGGCGTGGCGCCGTCGGGGTTACCCATGCTCAAGTCGATGATGTCTTCGCCGCGCCGACGCGCAGCCATCTTCAGCTCGGCAGTGATATTGAATACGTAAGGGGGGAGTCGATCGATGCGCGCAAAGCGGCGCGGCGAACCTTGTTCGGCCATTGTTGCCTCGAAGTACGTAAGCGCCCGGAACCGTCCGAGCGACGTTGGCCACTGCGGTGGCCTGCGGGGCAGACAATACGGTCGATGATGGCCAGTTGTCCAGATGCGTAGGAAAATTTTCTGCATGGAGTGCAGCGCGGATATGCCCCTATACTCGATGCGGGTTTGTGCCCTCATAAGAAGGAGACTGTTCGTATGGATCAGCAGACAAAACAACCGCTGGAGCCACGCATGGAAGCCGGCAAGGCCATGGTGATCGCCGGCGTACAGGGGCGTTATTCAAAGGCTACCGTGGGCGATATCCCTAAACTGTGGGAGTTGTTCGACACGTGCATCAAGGACATCAAGAAGCGCGTTGGCGGTGTGACGTATGGCGTTTGCCATAACCCCAGGCAGGGCGAATTCGACTACATCGCCGGGGTAGAAGTACCCACCAGGGGCGACGTGCCAAGCAATTTCGAGTCTATCGAAATTCCGCCGCTCAACTACGCCGTGTTCCCACATTACGGGCCGGTGCAGCAACTTGCGCAGACATACGAACGCATCATGTTCGAGTGGTTGCCGCATTCGGGCTACAAGGTGATGGGCGCGGATTTCGAGCGCTACAGCGCGGATTTCGATGGGCGCAAGGGCACGGGGACGGTGGAGATCTGGGTGCCGGTGGGCGAAAGGGGCTGACTCAGTGCTGCAGGAACCGGCGAGCACCAAGCGACGCGCCGGTTCCGCAAACAGCGCTTAATCCTTGAAAATGTCTTCGAGTTCCTCAAGCACGGGGAGGCGCGCTGCTACCAGTTCCATTTCACAGTTCAAAGCAGCCATTACCCGAGCGTAGGCGCCCATCGAAACGGACATACTGCCTTGCTCAATCTCGATAATTTTCTGACGCGTAACGCCCGCCAGTTTGGCCAGATCTGATTGTTTATAGCCTTGGCGGAGACGCTTTCCCCGAATCTGCTTTGCGAGTCTCAGCATGATGAGCGAAGCGTCCATGTCACATAACCATTACATTGTCTTTGAGAGGTTATGTTTACGTTACATTGGGTGGGCGTCAAGCCTCACTGGTAAATGTCCACCTTAGCCTGCGCTCATACCCAATCCGTCCCCTGTAAGCCTCGCCGCTATCCACCCATCCAGCCCGCAGATACAAGCCCATCGCCGCCAAATTGTCCGCATCCACCGACAATTCCAGCGCCTTGATCTGCGGCCACGCTTGCAATGCCGCCGTGGGCAACGCCTGTAGGCAGGCCTTGCCAAAGCCGCGACCTTGCTGATGTCGATCCACCTGCAACGCGTGCAAGGTGGCGCTGTGCTCGTCCGCCCAATGGGGCAGGCATGGCGGGCGTTTGAGCAGCAGGAAGGCCACCGGCAGGTCGTCGGCGAGCAAGGCAAAACCCTTGATAGCGGCGGGATTGGGATTGACCAGCAGGCTGTTCAGCGCGCAGTAGATATCACCGGAGTACGGCAATTGCTCGGGATGTACCTGCAGAGTGTCGAGTTGCTGTTTCTGTACGAGGCTCAGCGTCTCATAAGGAACGAGGCGGGTTTCCATCGGGGGCGTATCCGAAATCCTACAAAGAGGCTTGGATTCTAACGGGTTTGTCGAAGACGCTCACTCCAGCATCGCGTTTAACAACCAACTCCCCGCCGGCCCGGGTGGATGCTGGCGTGACCACAACGCATCCACCGCCACCGCACGTGGCCAGCCGCGGGCCTTGAGTTCCACCAGGCGGTCGCCGCCAAACCGTTCGACCAGCCAGCGCGGGATCGGCGCCCAACCGAAGCCCAATTGCGCCATCTCCAGCAGCATCAAGTAACTGGGCGCCGACCATACGCGGCCGGTGGCGCGGGTTTCATTCGGGTTGAGAATGCTGGCCAGGCGCAGTTCACGGTGTTGCTGCAAGGCCTGCGCAGTGATGTTGCGCAGGCCTGCCAGTGGATGCCCAGGGGCCACGAACAAGGCGATTTCGGTGCGTTCCTCGACGGGCGAACCGGTCAGGTCCGGGGGGTAATCGGCCTGCTGTTCGATAAAGGCGATCTGCGCTCGGCCGCTTTGCACCAGGGCGATCAGGTCATCGCATTCGGCGATCAGGCACTCGAGTTCAAGGTCCGGATAGCGCTGTTCAAAGGCGCTGAGGGTGCTTTCGAAACGGTCGGACTGATAAGTATCCGACATGGCGATACTCAGCTTCGGCTCCAACCCGTGAGACAACTGGCTCGCCGCCAATTCAAGGCGACTGTTGGCCTCCAGCACCTGCTCGGCGCGTTGCAGCAACACATGGCCGGCCGGGGTCAGCGTCGGCTTGCGGCTGCTGCGGTCGAATAGCGCCACATCCAGGTCAATCTCCAGGCTTGCCACCGCCGCGCTGACGGTGGATTGGCTCTTGCCCAGCTTGCGCGCCGCCGCCGAAAACGAGCCTTGGGTGGCGGCCTGGACAAACGCCTGCAGCACTTCGTGGGAGGCCATGACTATCGCCTTGGTCGATGGTTATTAATTATGAAGTATCGATGCGCAGGGTAATGATGGCAACCGTCATCACCCATGGAGCCTCGTCATGAATCCGCTTAAATCGACAAAAGAACGCGTGTGCCAAGCCATTGGCTTCGAGGCGCTCGCCTTGTTGATCTGCACCCCGATGCTGGCGTGGATCATGAACAAACCCGCGATGGAGATGGGCCTGGTCACCCTGGCGATCAGCCTGCTGGCGCTGGCCTGGAACGTGATTTTCAACGACCTGTTCGACCGTCTCAAGGCGCACCTGCACCTGGCCACCAACGGCTGGACGCGCACGTTGCATGCGCTGCTGTTCGAAGGTGGCCTGATCCTGGTGTGCGTGCCGTTGATTGCGGCGTGGTTGAACATCAGCCTGTTGCAGGCGTTCATCCTCGACATCGGCGTGTTGCTGTTCTTCCTGCCGTACACCTATGTCTACCACTGGGGTTATGACGTGCTGCGTGAACGGCTTTTACAAAAACATGCCGCCCGACGCCTCGATCCGCTGCCCTGTGATCCAATGGCTGCCGTCGGCCAACACGCTGGCGATGGCACCGCCGATATCGTCCGGTAAGCCGGCGCGGCCCAGGGCGGTGTTGTTGGCGACCATGCTGTTGAGGGCGGTATTGTCGCGTACGGCGCCGCCGCCGAAATCGGTTTCGATGGCGCCGGGGGCGAGGATGTTGACGCTGATGCCGCGCGCGCCGAGCTCTTTTGCCTGGTAGCGGGTCAGCACTTCCATCGCGCCTTTCATCGACGCGTAAGCCGCATAGCCGGGCAGGCTGAAGCGCGCCAGGCCGCTGGAAATGTTGAGGATGCGCCCCGTGTCGCGGATCAACGGCAGCAGTGTCTGGGTAAGGAAAAACGGCCCCTTGAAGTGGACCGCCACCAAGTGGTCGAACTGGGCCTCGGTGGTCTCGGCGAAACTGGCGTGAATGCCGATGCCGGCGTTGTTGACCAGGAAATCGAAGTGCTCCTGTGCGAACACGGCCTTGAGCACGCCGGCCACCTCATGGGCGAAGTCACCGAAGGTCGCGCTCTGGCCCACGTCCAGCTTCAACATCGCGGCGCGGCCACCGAGTTGCTCGATCTGCGCGACAACCGCCTGCGCTTCATCCGCCTTGCTGTGGTAGGTGCCGATGATGTCAACGCCTTGGGCCGCCAGGTGCAGCGCGGCGCTTTTGCCCAGGCCGCGGCTGGCGCCGGTGATCAGTGCGATTTTACGGGTCATGGTGGGTGCCTCAGGTCAGTGATAGTGAAACGAGTGTATTTGTCCGAGCCAGGCGTGATAAACAGCGCTATACCGGAATCACTGGCCGGATAAGGCGAACAATCCCATGAACAAGCTTGAACTGTTGCGCACCTTCGTGCGTGTCACCGAACTGTCGAGTTTCACCGCCGCCAGCGAGAGCCTGGGCCTGCCGCGTTCCACGGTGTCCGAGCATGTGCAGGCGCTGGAAGAACTGCTCGGTGCGTGCCTGTTGCAGCGCACCACGCGCAAGGTGCAGGCGACCCAGGACGGCCGCGTGTTGTACGAGCGCAGCAAGGATCTGCTGGCGCACATGGAAGAACTGGAAGGTTTGTTTCGCCAGGATGAAGCGCAACTGAACGGGCGCATTCGCGTGGATATGCCCAACGTGATGGCGCGCGAATTGATCCTGCCGCGCCTGCCGTCGTTCATGGATACGCACCCGTTGATCGCCCTGGAGATCAGCAGCTCCGACCGTCAGGTGGACCTGATCGCCGAAGGGTTTGACTGCGTATTGCGGGTCGGCGCCCAGCCTGACCAAACGGTGGTGGCGCGGCGGGTGTGCAGCATGCCGATGGTCAACTGCGTCAGCGCCGGGTACCTCAAGCGCTACGGCCGACCCGAGACGTTGGCCGACCTGGCGCAGCATCAGTTGGTGCACTACGTGCGGCCGTTGGGCGCGCGCTCGGCGGGTTTCGAATACCAGCATGGCAACAAAGTGCAGCGGGTGGTGATGGCGGGGCGTGTCACCGTGAACAGTACCGATGCCTACCAGGCCGCGTGCCTGGGCGGGTTCGGTATCACCCAGGTGCCGTTGCTGGGCATTCGCGGGTTATTGGCCAGCGGTGAGCTGGTGGCGGTGCTGCCGGATTATCAGGCACCGCCGTTGGATGTGTCGCTGCTCTACGCCGGTCAACGGCATTTACCGTTGCGGGTGCGAGTGTTCATGGATTGGCTCGCCGCGACGTTGCAATCCCAGCTCTAGCGCCGCGCCGACAGCTGCTGCGGCGCGAGGAAGGCGTCGTGGAAATAATCGCGCACCGCCTGCATCGCCGGGGTGAACGCACGCTCGCGGTGCCAGGCCAGCCCCACGCTCATTGGCGTGACCGGGTCGGTGACGGTCAGGGTTTCAATGCGTTTGCCTTCCAGGGACCAGGGGCGGTGCACCAGATCTGACAGGATCGCCACGCCACTGCCATTGGCGACCATGCTGCGCACCGCTTCCACCGAACTGGTGCGCAAGCGCACCTTGGGCGTTTGCCCGGCCTGTTCCCAATAGCGCATGGCACTGTGTTCGGCTTCGTCGACGGTGAGCAGGATATAGGGTTCCCGGGCCACATCGGCCAGGCTCACCGCGCCGCGCTCGCACAACGGGTGATGGCTGGGCAGCCACAGGCGGCGTTCGGAATTGAACAGGATTTCCGAGACGATCGCCGGGTGGGTGAGGTTGGCGGTGAGCACCACTGCCATGTCGAGCTGGCCGTCGAGCAAACCTTGCTCGATGGCCTGGCGCTCTTGCTCGAACACTTCGATGGTCACATCCGGGTGCCAGTGTTCCAGGCGCTGCAAGTGGTGCGGCAGGAAGTAGCCGAGCACCGTGTAGCTGGCAGCCAGGCGCAACACGCCGCGGGCACGGTAGTCGGGCAGCGGGCTGTTGAGCGCGTCATCGACGCTGCGCAGGATCACATAGGCGCGGTTGAGAAAGTGCCGGCCGGCGTCGGTCAGGTTCATGCCCTGGGCCGAGCGCACAAACAGTTGCACGCCGAGCATGGACTCCAGCTCCTTGATCGCGGTGGTCACCGCCGACTGGGAGATGTTCAGGTGGATGGCCGCCTGGGAAATCTGGCCGATCTCGGCGGTGGCGACGAAATAACGGATTTGGCGCAAGGTCAGGGACATCTGCCGCTCCTGGCTATCTGATTTTCAGAAGATGGGCCATCTGATAATAGATCTTCCCAAGGGGTCAAGCCACAGCCTACTTTTCCTGCATCACCCAGGCGGAGCGACTTCAATGCAGGCAGTGGATTTCAACTCGGACATGGGCGAAGGCTTCGGCCCCTGGACCATCGGTGATGGCGTCGACGCAGAGCTGATGGCCTATATCAGCTCGGCCAATATTGCCACCGGCTTCCACGCCGGCGACCCCGGCACCATGCGCCGCACGGTCGAGCGCGCCAAGCAACTGGGCGTGGCCATCGGTGCGCATCCGGGGTTCCGGGATCTGGTCGGCTTTGGCCGTCGCCACATCAACGCGCCGGCCCAGGAACTGGTGGACGACATGCTCTACCAGCTCGGCGCCCTGCGTGAAATCGCCCGTGCCCAGGGCGTGCCCCTGCAACACATCAAGCCCCATGGCGCGCTGTATATGCACCTGGCCCGCGACGAAGAAGCGGCGCGGCTGTTGGTGCAAAACCTGCAGATCATCGAGCCGACGCTGTTGCTCTACTGCATGCCCAACTCGGTAATCTGGCGTGTCGCCAAGGAACTCGGGCAGCCGGTGGTGCGCGAGTTCTATGCCGACCGTGAGTACGACCTCACCGGTTCCATCGTGTTTACCCGCAACGTGCGCGCGCTGGACCCTGCGACGGTGGCGGCACGCGTCTTGCGCGCCTGCCAGAGCGGGCTTGTGCGTACCGTGGAAGGCGAAGACCTGTTTATCGAATTCGATTCCATCTGCCTGCACAGCGACACGCCCGGCGCGTTGGAGCTAGTGGAAGCCACCCGCGAAGCGCTGGACCAGGCGGGAATCGTGGTCAGGGCCCCCCAATAAGATCGATCCATCACTTTTTTGCCTGCCTTTCTACAATGATTCCAAGAGGAACAGACATGGCTGAAACGTCCCCCATCCGCTACAGCTTCGGCGGTGATGAACACCTGTTTGCCGAGGTCAGCGAGAGCATGTCCCTGGAGGCCTTTTTCAAAGGCATGGCGGTGACCCGCGCCGTGGAGCGCCTGGCGCTGGAGGGCGTGCTGGATGTGTGCCTGGCCAACGCGTCGTTCCAGATCCGCTTCGACCCCGACCGCATCGCGCCCCATGCGCTGCTGGATGCGGTGCAGACCGCCGAAGCCCAGGCCGTGGCCGAACGCACCTTGCACACGCGCATTATCGAAATCCCGGTGCTCTACAACGACCCGTGGACGCACGAAACCCTCATGCGTTTTCGCGACCGTCACCAAGACCCCAGCGGCACCGACCTGGAGTATGCCGCCCGCATCAATGGCCTGGCCGATGTCGACGCGTTTATCGCCGCCCACAGCGGCGCGCCGTGGTTTGTGTCGATGGTCGGCTTTGTCGCGGGCCTGCCGTTCATGTTCCAGATGGTAGAGCGCGAGCGCCAATTGCAGGTGCCCAAATACCTGCGCCCGCGCACCGACACGCCGAAACTTACCCTCGGCCACGGCGGCTGTTTTGGCTGCATTTATTCGGTGCGCGGTGCCGGTGGTTACCAGATGTTCGGCGTGACCCCGGCGCCGATCTACGACCCGGCGCAGCAACTGGACTACCTCAAGGAACACATGGTGTTCTTCCGCCCCGGCGATATCGTGCAGTTCAAACCGATCGAGCGCGATGCCTACGACCTGGCCGTCGCCGACGTGGACGCAGGACGTTTCGATTTGCGCATCCGTGCAGTGGAGTTTTCCCTCGATGCCTTTCTAGCCGACCCCGTGGGTTATCCGAAATCCCTGCAGGAGGCGCTCGCATGATCAAGGTCCTCAAACCCGGCCTGGCCACCTCTGTGCAGGACCTTGGCCGCGAAGGTTATTACCACTTGGGCATCCCGCCGTCGGGTGCTTTGGACCAATACGCCTTGAGCGCGGCCAACCACCTGGTGGGCAATCCGCTGGGCGCGGCGGGGCTGGAATGCACATTGATTGGCCCCGAATTGGAGTTTCAACGGGATGCCTTGGTGGCGCTCAGCGGCGCGCTGATGTCGCCGCGCCTGGACGGCGACGTGGTGCATCAGGACACCGCCTTCCAAGTGCGCGCCGGGCAGGTGTTGCGCTTTGAATTCCCCAGGGCCGGCGCGCGGACTTATCTGGCGGTGGCCGGTGGTATCGACGTGCCGCTGGTGCTCGGCAGCCGCTCGACCTACACCCTCGGCGCACTCGGTGGGTTCCACGGTCGGCGCTTGCAGGAGGGCGATCTATTGCCCATCGGTGAGGCCAGCGACACGGGCCGCGCGGGCAACAGCCTGCCGATGGCGTTGCGCCGCTCGGTCGGCGGCGATGTGACCCTGCGCGTGGTGCCGGGGCTGTATTACGAGCGGCTGACGGAGGCGGCCAAACGCAGTTTTTTTGCCGAGCCCTGGACGGTAGGCTCCGAGGCCGACCGCATTGGCTATCGGTTCAAGGGCGGCAGTGCGCTGAGTTTCCAGCCACGTGAGCAGCCGTTTGGCGCGGGATCGGACCCGTCGAATATCGTCGACAGTTGCTACCCGATCGGTTCGATCCAGGTGCCGGCGGGTCTGGAGCCGATTGTGCTGCACCGGGACGCGGTCTCGGGTGGCGGCTACGCGATGATCGGCACGGTGATCAGTGCCGACCTGGACCTGATCGGGCAGATGCAGCCGAACCAGCGGGCGGGGTTTGTGGCGGTGACGCTGGAAGAGGCGTTGGAGGCGCGGCGGGTGTACAAGAAGCGCCTCAAGGCAATGGCGGGACTCTTCATCCACTGAATAGATGCAACACCCATGTGGGAGCTGGCTTGCCTGCGATAGCTATTTGTCAGTCCCCCTTGCAGGGCCTGATATACCGCTATCGCAGCATAGCTATCTACACAACGTTCAAAGGCTGAAAAAAAATTCCGTGTAGTGAGCGGGCTTGCCCCGCGCTGGGTGGCGAAGCCGCCCCAAACCAGGCGACCTGGTTCTATCTGGACTCTGCGGTGGCTTTATTGGGGCCGCTTCGCAGCCCAGCGCGGGGCAAGCCCGCTCACTACAAAAATGTGTAGATACCTATGGCTATCGCAGGCAAGCCAGCTCCCACAGTTTTGTCCGGTGGTGTGTCAGAAGAGTTGGGTGAACAGCCAGTACAGGCTTCCTGATAACAGGATTGCCGCTGGCAATGTCAGCACCCAGGCCATCAGCAAGTTACGGATGGTCCGCATCTGCAAACCACCGCCATTGGCCACCATCGTCCCCGCCACACCGGAGGACAACACATGGGTGGTCGACACCGGCAACCCGTACATATCCGCCGCGCCAATGGTCAGCATCGCGACCATTTCGGCCGAGGCGCCTTGGGCGTAGGTCAGGTGCGTCTTGCCGATCTTTTCACCGACGGTCACCACGATGCGCTTCCAACCCACCATGGTGCCCAGGCCCAGGGCGATCGCCACGGCAATCTTCACCCACAGCGGAATAAAGCGTGTGGCGTCGTCGATCTGCTGCTTGAACAGTTGCAGCTTGCCCTGGGTGTCAGCATCGAAGTTACCCACCTTGCCCTTGTCCATCAGGCGGATGGTTTCGCTGGTCAGGTACATGTCGTTACGCACGTTGCCCACGGCCTCGGCGGGCACTTTGGCCAGGGAGCCGTAGCCTTTGACCTCCTCACCGATATGCCCGGTGAGGGCGGCGAGGGCTGGCACCAGTTCCGCCGTGGGTTCCTTGGTGCGCACGTAGGCCGAAAGGACCGGTCGCGGGTCGCCCGCCAGCGGCTGCGGTGCGCTTTTCACCAGGGCCACTTGGGTGACTTCAGCCACCGCCGCAAACTGCAACGACTGTTCGGCCGGCATGGTGCGGTTCAGCGCGTAGGCCATCGGCAGGGTCCCGACCAGGATCAGCATGATCAGGCCCATGCCTTTCTGCCCATCGTTGGAGCCGTGGGCGAAGGACACACCGGTGCAGGTGGCGATCAGCATGCCGCGGATCCACCACGGTGGCGGGGCGTCGCCTTTGGGTGCCTTATACAACGCGCGGTTCTTGACGAAGGCCCGCAGCGCCAGCAACAGCATCGCCGCAAAGGCAAAACCGATCAGCGGCGACAGCAGCAACGCGTAGCCAATCTTGAGCGCCTGGCTCCAGTCCACGCCGCTGGTACCGTCACGCCCGTGCATCAAGGCATTGGCCACGCCGACGCCGATGATCGAGCCGATCAGAGTGTGGGAAGAGGAGGCCGGCAAACCCAGCCACCAGGTGCCGAGGTTCCACAGGATGGCGGCGATCAGCAGGGCGAAGATCATCGCAAACCCAGCCGATGAGCCCACCTGCAGAATCAGCTCGACCGGCAACAAGGCAATGATGCCGAACGCCACCGCGCCGCTGGAAAGCAGCACCCCGAGGAAGTTGAAAAAGCCCGACCACACCACCGCAAAATGCGGCGGCAGCGAGTTGGTGTAGATCACCGTCGCGACGGCGTTGGCGGTGTCGTGGAAACCGTTGACGAACTCGAAGCCCAAGGCAATCAACAGTGCCACGCCCAGCAACAGGAACGGCGTCCAGGTGGTGACTTGGGCGCCCATTTCGCGCATGTCATGCATCAGGCTGTAAGCGGTGAACAACAGGCCCATGGCGAGCACGGCGAAGAAGATGATCACCGTCACCAGGCCGGGTTTCTTGTCGAGCCTGGTTTGGGGGCTTGCGGATGAGGTGTGAGGGGAGGCAGTCAGGGAAGGCGTGGCCATGCCGGGGCATCCAGTGTTGGGGAGGATGTCGTTCATATTCATTGCAGAATGTTACAGAGATGCTGCGGCAGGTCAGTGTTTGGCGGGATTGGTTATGCCGCTGGTCCAGTAGGCGCCGCAGAACCCCTGTGGGAGCGGGCTTGCTCGCGAATGCGGTGTGTCAGAGATAAATTCCTTAACTGACACGCCGCTTTCGCGAGCAAGCTGAACTGGTCAAGTAATCTTGGACACTGATTACGGTTCACGCCGCCAACCTTTCCTTCATGACCGGCGACCGGTAGTCGTTGTAGCTGTGAGGCCTGCTGATGTTGTAGCGAGAGACATAGCGCTGCACGTCTGCTCGGGCCTCATGTTCCAGTTTGTAGCCCGTTTCAGGCACCCACTCTGATTTCAAACTGCCAAAGAAACGCTCCATCGGGGCGTTATCCCAGCACTCGCCTTTACGGCTCATGCTTTGCCTAAAACCCTGTTTGAGCAGCTCGTTTCGAAACTTATGACTGGTGTACTGACAACCTTGGTCAGAATGAAACAACACATTCTGGGGATGGCCGCGTAGCTCAACCGCCATGCGTAGCGCTTCGCAGGTCAGGTTGGCATCAGAAATCATCGAGAACGACCAGCCTACGATCCTGCGAGCGTACAAATCCAGAACGGCGGCGAAGTACATCCACCGCTTGCCGACCTTGATGTAAGTCACGTCGCCACACCACACCTGATTAACCGCCGTCACATCAAATTTCCGCTTGAGCACGTGTGGCGCCACCAAGGCCTCCGCGCCCGGCGACTTGTACTTATGGCGCCTGCGCTGACGACTAGCGATGCCAGCTTCGCGCATCAAACTGCGAGCCATATAACGTCCGATACGATGCCCTTTGGCTTGTAGCTCCTTGGACAATGTACGTGCGCCGGCCGACTCTCTGGACGCCTTGTGGTGCCTGACCAGCGCGGCCTTGAGCTTGTCCCGTTCAGGATTTGCTCTGCCCTGGCGCTGGCGCCAAGCGTAGAAACTACTGCGGTTGACCCCGAACGCCCGGCAACACCTTTTAACGCCGTACTGCTCGTCCAGCTCATCGATCAACGTGAATGATCTTTGGCGTCCAAAAGCAGGAGAGCACTGGCCTTTTTTAGGATTTCGATATCCAGGTCTTTCTCTCTGAGCAGAGCTTTGAGCCTCTGGATTTCTCGTTGATCAGCGGTAATCGCCTTGGCCCCTACGGGAGTCGAGCCCAAGCGTTCTTTTTGCACTTGATCGACCCAGCGACGCAGCGCTGTGGGGCCGATATCCAGGCTGGCACAGACTTCGGTAACTGGCTGACCTTCATCCAACACCATGCTGGCGGCCTTGAGCTTGAACTCACTCGAATAAGATTTACGCATATCCAAACACCTCAAATTTGGGCGCTATCATAGCGCCCGAATGAAGTGTCCAAAATCATTAGGCCAGTTCAAGCCCGCTCCCACAAGGGGATTTCATTTCAAGTCGAGAACTTGCGGAAGGCCCAACGCCCGGCAATCAAGGTAAACGTCGCGACCAACGCCACCAATATCCAGAACCCTTCCGGGTCCTGGGAAAGCGGCACGCCGCCCACGTTCATGCCGAAAAAACCGGCGATGATGTTGATCGGCAGCGCCAGCACCGTGACCACGGTGAGGGTAAACAGCGTGCGGCTGCTTTGCTCGTTGAGGTTGGCGGCGATCTCTTCCTGCAACAGCTTGATGCGTTCGCCCAGCGCCGTCAGGTCGTTGATCACCAGCGCAAACTCTTCGGTGGACTTGCGCAACTCCTTCACGTCTTCCTTTTGCAGCCACTGCGGCGGACGGTTGAGCAGGCGCAGCAGCGAGCCCGGCTCCAGCGCCAGCAAGCGTTGCAGGCGCACCAGCACCCGGCGCGCCGCGCCCAGTTCGGCGCGGTTGGTGGACAAGCGCGAGGACAGCAGTTGGTCTTCGATATGGTCAACGCTGATGCTGGTCTTGCGCACGATCTGGGTCAGCACTTCACCTTGGTCGCGCAACAGGTGCACCAGCAAGGCCAGGGGCGAGCGAAAGCTTTCGCCGGCCTTGACCGACGAACGCAGTTTGTCCACCGAGTGCAGCGGCTGCAGGCGCGCGCTGATCAATAGACGGCTGCGGGCGCACACCCACAGCGTGGAAATGTCCGACGACACCATGCTACTGAAGTTGAACACCACATCGTTGACCACCGCCAGCAAGGCCGAGTCGACGTGTTCGATGCGGGTGGAGCGCGAGCCTTCATGCAAGGCTTCGAAGAACTCCTCCGGCAGGTCCAGGTGCGCCTGCATCCAGCGTTCGCACGCAGCGTGGGCCAGGTTCAGGTGCAGCCATAAGAACTCTTCCGGATCGCCCGGCTGTTGCAGGGTCTGCAGCGCCGTGGCCGAGTCTATCTGTTCGCCTTTTTCACCTGGGCGAAAACGGAAACCGTAAAGCAAGCCAAACAGGTCGGAGTCCTGATGGCTGTGGTCGATGCTGTGGTTCATGGGGGCTCGCAAAGAAAGCGCCTGTAGGACGTTTCACAGGTTCATAGGGCGATCATTGCAAGGATATTTGACAGTTTTGTGACCGTTTGCGGCTTGCTTCGCCGTGATGACATTTACTTGACTGTTTTTCAGCAACCGTTCAAGAAGGCGCTGGCACGGCACGATCGGGCATAAAAAACGCCACACGAGGGTGGCGTTATTTCCTGCGGTTCGAATCAAGTGTCCAGCTTGTTCTCCAGCACGGCGCCGGTCTTGGCATCGAGTTTCACTTCATAGTTCTTGCCGGCGGTGTCGGTCAGGTCGACTTCGTAGACCAGTACGCCGCTGTTGATGTGATCTCTGAGTGCTGGTCTATACCTGTTATTTTTGACAGTAGACGTATGAATGTTGTGAGGGTTGAATGGGGTTGTAGTTTGTTTTTCAGTTAAAAGGATGAGCGCGATGAAAAACCCTATACTTCCCCCGCCTGTTATTCCGGGTAGTCAGCCAAATGCATATGGCGTGACTATACAAAATGGACCTTTTGACTCACTGAACGTTTTGGTGTCTATCCCTCCGAGTAATCCCTCGTGGGGTGACACTATGATCGAGTTGTCTATTGATAATAATGTAGTAGAGAGAGTTATCGTGAATCCCAACGATATAAATCCTATTCCAATTACTATTCTCCCATTTGCTGTGCGGTGCTGTTGGCAATCTATCAGGTATAAGGTATTTAGCTTGGGTGAAGAAGCAAGCTCTGAAACTTTACATGTGCTGAACGAAGGCGTGTAAAAAACGACTCATGGACGAATGCCCAAATGTCGCTATACCTGACGTGGGTACGCGTTGAGCGCGGTTGCTCTTGCTTTGATTTAAGTGAGTGCATCTGATGGCTTGGGGTAAAAAAAACGCCAACTAAGTTGGCGTTTTATTTATCTCTGCAACTCAGGTATCGAGTTTGTCTTCCAGCACGGCGCCGGTCTTGGCGTCGAGCTTCACTTCATAGTTCTTGCCGGCGGTGTCGGTCAGGTCGACTTCGTAGACCAGCGTGCCGCTGTTGTTGTGGTCCAGCTCGGTGTCGTTGATGGTGGCGCCGGCATGTTTGGCTACGGCGGCCGCGTTGAGTTTCTCGAAAGGCATGACGGCGCCGGACTTGAGCAGGCCATCAATCTGGTCCGGGCGAACATCCGCCTGGGCCAGGCCGGCAGTCAGGGTCAGGGCGGTGGCGGCGAACAAAGCGGTCAGGGTTTTCATGGTGTGTCCTTCTGGTTGAGCTGTTTAAGTGGCGCCAGATTAACCGGCGCAACTTAACTCATCCTTAATGGCGCACTGATACCAACGCCGACTCACTCAGTACTTATAGTCGTTCAGCAGATCCTGCACGCTGGACGACGGCCAGCGCTTGTAGAACTTCAGCAGTTCGGCGGCGCGGTTGGTGAAGATGCCGTCGACGCCGGCCTTCATCACTTTGTCGAAATCGACCGGCTCATCCACGGTGTAGACGTGCACCAGCAGGCCTTTGTCGTGGGTCAGCTTGTTCATTTCAGGCTTCACCAGGTCGGTGTAGCTCTGGTCGCCGTGGTCGGTCAGCTCGGCTGATGGGCCGGTACCGATGGCGCCGAGGCTCTTGGCCTGGTCGACCCATTTTTCGAACTCGGCGGCATCCTTCGGCTCTTGCTTGGCGTAGTAGGCGGCCTTGGTCGGTTCGCCGGATTCGGCGAAGGTCACCTTGGACTTGGGTTCGATGCTGCCTTCACCCACCCACAACAGCAGGATTTTCGGGGTGTTGGGCATTTCTTTCTGCAGCTCTTTGAGGCTGGCCACTTCGAAGGTCTGCAGCACCACGCGGCCCTTGCCCTGGCCGACGCCGGTGTTGCTCTTGCCCAGCTTGGAACCGGCGGAGCTCAGCCAGCCTTTATCCAGCAACTTGTTCTTCAGGTCGGCTTCGATGCCCGGGAATTGCTTGGGCTCCTTGGTTTCGATGTACAGGCCGGGTTTGTGCTGCGGGTTGCCTTCGGCGATCTTGATGATGTCGTCCAGGCTCAGGATCTTCAGGCCGACAAAGCCTGGGCGCGCGCGGTCCGGGTAGGCGGCGTTGAACCAGCTGCCGGCGTCGAGGGTTTGCAGTTCTTTCCAAGTGAACTCGTTGGCCGGGGCGTCCTTGCGGTCGGGGAACTTGGTTGCCACGTCGGTGGTGCGCTGCAGGTTGTTGTCATGCAGGGCGAACAATACGCCGTCCTTGCTGCGCTGCAGGTCCAGTTCCAGGTAGTCGGCGCCCAAGTCACGCGCGATCTTGTAGGCTGCGGCGGTGGACTCGGGGGCATCGTAAGAAGCGCCACGGTGGGCGATCACGGCAGGGTAGGGGATGCCTTCGCTGGTCGCCAATTCAGCCGGGCTGATCGGGTCGGCAGCCTGTGCCTGGCCAAGGCCGAGCATCAGGGCCAGCAGCAGGGCGCTCTTGGTAAACGTGGCAGGCATATGCGAAGTCCTTTCATGAAGGTAGCTTTGAGAAGGTCTCCTTTTTAACAATTGATTGCGTAAGGCGCTATCACCAAACCGACATTAACGTGCGCGCGGGCAAAAAAAATCGGGTTCTCTGGGGACCCATTGCAGTACTCTTGCCCCTAGCTGCCCCGTCAGAGGGCGGTACTTTCCGCCACGCGTGTAAACCATCTTTCCAGTCCGCGTAGGACTTTTCAGTGAGGTTTACCATGCGCATCACCTCCGAGCTTATCTGCCAGGCCGCCGACCACCTCCACGGTTTTGTCGGCCTCAACCGCAAGACCGGCCAGTACATTGTGCGTTTCAGCGAAGACGCGTTCGGCATGGACGTGGCCGATGACGGCATCATCCCCACTGCGGAATTCGTTTGGCTGCCGGGCCCGGAGCAGACCATGACCCTGTCCCGCGAGCGCATCCAGTTGTTGCTGGACCAGAACATCGACGACCGCATCAACATTACCGAGCCGCTGCGGGTGTATATGCGCCGGGTTGAGCTTCCGCAAATCAGTGCGTTGCGCAGTCTTGTGAGCTAATTGTGGGAGCTGGCTTGCCTGCGATGGCGGTGGTTCAGTCACTGATGGGTTAACTGGCAGACCGCTATCGCAGGCAAGCCAGCTCCCACAGGGTTTTGCAGTGTTTTACCGGCAGCTTTTCAGGTTTGGAATGTGTAGGCCCGTTCGACTTTGCACACCCGAGTGTGGAAGGCCGAGTACCAACTGGCACGCCCTTGTTCACGCACCGCTTGATGCTCGGCCTGCTGCTTCCAGGCCAGGATCGCCGCCTCACTTTCCCAGTACGACACGGTGATCCCCAGGCCGTCTTCCCGTGCCGATTCCACGCCGAGAAACCCCGGTTGCTCGCGCGCCAGTTCCAGCATGCGCTTGGCAGCCTGGCCGTAACCTTGATCGCCCTCGGTGCGCAGTGAGCTGAAAATCACTGCGTAGTAAGGCGGGGCGGGCGTACTGGCAATCATGCCGACACCGCCTGGCAGGCTTTGAGCAGGGCCAGCGCCAAGGGCGGAGTGACGCCCTTCAACGCGGCGCGTTCGGGCTGGAACAGCGTGGCGACGAAGAACGGATGATTGAGCAGTTCCACCGCGCGCAGGTCGCCTGCCGAATCGTGACCGCTGGGGATCAGGTCGCCTTCCAGCAGGGCATCGAGGAATTCAGGGTTCACGCCGTAGCGGCATCGATAGCCTTCCTGCGCGCCAAGGCGGCCGTAGGCTTCCGCGATGCGGGTGTAGGGCACCAGGCGTAGGGTGTCGATGGCTTCCACCAGCGCGCAACTGAGCGGCGCGATCACTGCGCGCTTGGACTCTGGAGCGAGTTCGCCATGTTCGGCGTCGGCCCAGCCCAGCACGTTGCGCGCATATTCCAACACCGCGTGTTGAAAACCGCCGCAGGTGCCCAGGAACGGTCGCCCTTGCTCACGGGCAAAACGGATCGCCCGCAGGGCGCCGTCGGTGTCGCGGTACGGGCTGGCGGGGACGCACCAGAAACCGTCGAAGCCGTGGAGGGTTGCCGGCATGGCATCCGTGCCCAACCATTGCACATGCACGGTCAGGCCCAAGGCGTCGGCCGCTTGTTGCAGCGCCACGGGAATCGCCTGGTGGGCGATCACATCCGGGTTGTAATCGCCGATCAGGGCGAGGTGCAGAGGCGTGGTTTTCATCGTGTACATCCCTTCGCTTGTGGTGTCCTGGGGCGCATTATAGATTGGCGTCCACGCAATCAATATTGGCGTTTGCCCACATGCTCAATGCAGCCACGCACTATTCAATTGACTATCCTGACCTGTCGCTGATCCTGGCCCTGGTGCGCGGCGGCACCCTGGCGCGGGCTGCGGCATTATTGCGGGTGGATGTGTCCACGGTGTTTCGCGCGGTGCGGCGCCTGGAAGCGGCGCTGGGCCAGACGCTGTTTGAAAAAAGCCGCGCCGGCTACCTGCCCACCAGCCTGGCCAGCAACCTGGCAGAGCAGGCGGAACGCGCCGAACTAGCCCTGGAAGCGGCGCGTATGGGGGTGGAGCAGGGCGCGGAAGTGATCAGCGGCACGGTGCGCCTGACCTGCACCGATTCGGTCCTGCAAGGCCTGTTGCTGCCAGCCCTGGCCCAGTTCATGCCGCACTACCCGGCGCTGACGCTTGAGCTGAGCACGTCGAATGATTTCGCCAACCTCAGCCGTCGCGACGCGGATATCGCCTTGCGCCTGACCCGCACGCCGCCGGAACATCTGGTTGGCCGTTGCCTCGGGCGCGTGGCCTATCAGGTCTGCGCCAGCCCGGATTTTGCCCGCCAGCACCAGGGACGCGCGTTGGCAGATCTGCCCTGGATCGCCCCGGATGATTTCCTGCCCGACCACCCCACAGTCGTCTGGCGCCGCGAGCACCTGCCCGGCATACGCCTCAGCTATCGCTGCAACAGCCTGTTGTCGGTGACTGAATTAGTGCGCGCGGGGTTGGGCGTGGCGGCGTTGCCGGACTTTCTGCTGGAGGCCGGCCTGCAACCGCTGGGCCCCGCGTTGGCGGGGTACGACACGGCATTGTGGTTGCTCACGCGCCCCGATTGCCGTGCGTTGCGTTCGGTGGTGACGCTGTTCGATGAATTGGGCCGGCATGTGCAGATGAATGTGGGAGCTGGCTTGCCTGCGATAGCGGTGTGTCAGCCACAGAAATAATTGGCTGGTCCAGCGCTATCGCAGGCAAGCCAGCTCCCACAGATCATCGTGGTGCATTTTCAGTCTGTGCAAGACCGGGTCAGCTGCCGCCCCGCTCGCTGGCAAACGCACTCACAGCCTGCACGGCCTCGCTGGTGCCTTCGCGAATCTGCAGGATCGCAGCGCCCGCACGGTTGGCCAGGTCGACACCCAGCGCCGCACGGTCGCGGGTGCCGTCCATGCTGTGGATGGCCTGGCGGGTTTCGTCCTGGATCATCGCGATCATGCTGGAAATTTCCGCCGTCGAACCGCTGGTGCGCGCCGCCAGTTGCCGTACTTCATCCGCCACCACGGCAAACCCGCGGCCTTGTTCGCCGGCACGCGCGGCCTCGATGGCAGCGTTGAGTGCCAGCAGGTTGGTCTGGTCGGCAATGCCGCGGATGGTGTTGACGATGGTGGTGATCTGCTGCGAACGCTCGCCCAGCTTGGCGATCAGTTGCGAGGAACCGTCGATGTCGGCGGCAATGTCGCGCATGCCGCTGGCCGTTTGCTGGATCACCTCGGCGCCTTTTTCGGCGATGTCCCGGGTGTTCAGGGAAATGTGGTACGCCTGGGCGGCACTGGCGGCGTCGGCGCTGTGTTGTTGCACCATGGCGGTGACGTCCGAGGCGAACTTGACCACTTTGCACAGGCGCCCGCTGGCGTCGTAGACCGGGTTGTAGTTGGCTTCGAGCCACACGGTGTGGCCGTGTTTGTCCACGCGTTCGAACTGGCCGCTGAACAACTCGCCCTGGTTCAGGCGCTGCCAGAAATCACTGTAGGCCGAGCTGTTGGCCACCTCGGCGGTGCAGAACAGACGGTGATGCTGGCCCTGGATCTGCGCCAGGCTGTAACCCATGCGCTGCAGGAAATTGGCATTGGCGGTGATGATGGTGCCGTCGAGGTTGAACTCGATCACCGCCATGGCACGGCCAATGGCTTCCAACTTGGCATTGGCTTCGCTTTCGGCCTGCAGGCGCGGGGTGACGTCCATCGCGTACTTCACCACTTTGGTCACTTGGCCCATGTCATCACGCACCGGGTTGTAGCTGGCTTCCAGCCACACCGACTGGCCGTCGCCGGCCACCCGTTCAAAGGTGCCGGACTGGAACTGGCCATTGCGCAGGTTCGACCATAACTGGCTGTACTGCGCGCTACGGGCGAACGCGGGCGTACAGAACATCCGATGGGGTTGGCCTTGGACCTGCTCGGCGCGGTAGCCCATGGTTTGGAGGAAGTTGGCGTTGGCCCGCAGCACGGTGCCGGACAAGTCGAATTCGATCACTGCCATGGAGCGCTCGATGGCGTCCAGCAGGCTGGCCTGTTGCGCGATGGTGTGTTGCAGGGTGTTGACGGTTTTTTTATGGGCGGTGAATAACATATTCGATGCTCGGGCAAGCAGCCTTCTGGGGTTTCCTTGGGTATGCGCCTGCCCCCGTAAGGTATCCGCCTTACGGTTGACTAGCTCATTGTCAGCGTCCTTGCACTGACAGAGGGGGATGGAACAACGGGTTCAGAGTGATCAGCCTGACAAGAAGTTCGCCCAAGGGGCAGGTCCTTTTTTGGGTAGACGACCAATGGTGGCATTTTGATTTTTATTTGCTGCAGAGTTGGCAAATTTGCCAGGTCGATGAGGCTTCCGGCGCGGCCGAGGGCGCGGGGATTAATGAGGGCGGTCAGGCGGGATTTCGTAGCCGGCCAGGAACAGGTCAATGGCTGACTCGATCACGCTGGCCTGGCTGGCGGCGTCGAGCACCGGTTGGCCCAGTGTGATCTGCGGCCAGAAGGCGAAAGCCTTGAGCAGGCTCTGTATCTGGTGCGCGGCAAAGGCCGGGTCGGCGCAACTGAGCCGGCCATCTGCCTGGGCGGCGCGTACCCATTGGGTAAAGCCTTCTTCGCGCTGGCTCAGGCGGCTGACCATGTCTTGCGCACGTTCCGGCGAATGAATGGTGGCGGCGATGGCGACCCGGGCTAGGTCGAGGAAATTGGCATCCGCCATCATCTGCATCTTCGCTTCCAGCAAACCGCGCAATTGTTCGCGCAGCGGGCGGTCGCTGGCGTAGGTGACGTCGAGTTGCGCGACGCTGCTGGCCCAGAGCTGATGGAGGATTTCGGCGAACAGCTCCTCCTTGCTGGGGAAGTGGTTGTACACCGTGCGCTTGGAAACGCCGGCGGTGGCGGCGATCTTGTCCATGCTGGTGACCTCGAAACCGTTTTCGCGAAACTCGGCGATGGCTGCTGCCACAATGGCTTCGCGTTTACGGTCGGTGAGACGTTGAGGGGCGGTCATGGGTGGCGTTCGGCTCTTTGAGGAAATTACACTCGGTAGTTTACTTGCTGCGGATTTTGTTGCAATCTTGAAACTACACTGTGCAGTGTAGTTTATCAGCGATCCGTAGGAGTCACCCGGTAATGGCCACGATCTCATCCCGTGTCGATGCTTCACCAGCGGCGCCCAAGCAGGCCCAGGGGCACTTCCACAACGATGCCCCCGTGCCGCAGGGTGGTTTCGGCAAGACTTTGCGTATTTTCTGGAACATGCTGTTCAACAAGCCGCGCAGCACGCGGCCGGTGGGGCAGATTCCAGTGCAGGCGCTGACCCGCGAGCAGTTGCTGGCGGCCCCGGATCACAGCGTGTTTCGCCTCGGGCATTCCACCGTTTTGCTGAAACTGCGCGGCAAATTCTGGCTGACCGACCCGGTGTTTGCCGAACGTGCGTCACCGTTCAGTTGGGCCGGGCCCAAACGTTTCCATGCGCCCCCTATCAGTATTGAAGCGCTGCCACCGTTAGAAGCGGTGATTCTTTCCCACAACCACTACGACCACCTTGACCGCGCGGCAGTCGTTCTATTGGCCGAGAAAACCCGCTATTTCCTTGCGCCGCTGGGTGTGGGCGACCTCCTGATAAAGTGGGGCGTGGAGGCCGGCAAAGTACGCCAGTTGGATTGGTGGCAGGGTACTGAGGTGGAGGGCATTCGGTTTGTCGCCACACCTGCGCAACATTTTTCCGGGCGCGGCCTGTTTGACGCCAACCAGACCCTGTGGTGTTCCTGGGTGATGATCGATGGCGCCCGACGGATTTTTTTCAGCGGCGACACCGGCTACTTCGATGGCTTCAAGCGCATTGGCGAACAGTACGGCCCGTTTGATCTGACCCTGATGGAAACAGGTGCTTACAACGTCGATTGGCCCCATGTGCACATGCAGCCGGAGCAAACCCTGCAGGCCCATATCGACCTCAAGGGTCGCTGGTTGCTGCCGATTCACAACGGCACCTTCGATCTGGCGTTCCATGCCTGGCATGAGCCGTTCGACCGCATCATGGCCCTGGCCTGGGAGCGCAACGTGTCGATCACCACACCGCCGATGGGGCAGGTGTTCAGTTTGACCCAACCTGAACGTGGGTATGCGTGGTGGCTGGAGGTTGAAACCCAAGGCGCGCAGGAACACCTCGCCAGCTGAAGGAAGCGGCGTCGGAAAAAAGGGGTTTTCAAGCTGTTTCAGCGCTGCGACAGACGCCAGGCAAGGGTGCGATGATCCCCGGAAATTCATTGGTCGTGGCGCAGGGTTTTATGGAAAGTAAATGTACGAAATATTGGCGAGCCGGGATCCCTTGCCCTGCGGGCGAACCTGCCTCTGTACTCGCTGCGCTGTCAGGTCTGGCAGCGACGTCCGGCGACCTTGCGAGCCCAAAAGGTGTCGCTTTTGGTGTAGATCCCCACGCCCCCGGCAAGCCGGGGGCGAGCGTCCCGATCCCGGGATACGATGCTCCAGGGCTTCCCTTGAAACCCCTGCGCGACCCATCGCTATCACTGATTGCCTTGAGTGGCGTCGATCCGTCAGGCCCGGTAATGGTGGAAGTCCCCCTGGTTCAAAACAACACGACCTTTACAGCGACTCACGCACTGCGCGGCAGGCGCTTAGGGTTTGCCGAGCGGTTTGTGGATACCCAGGAACAGGGGCTGATCGAACACGCCCCGTCTTTTCTGAGAGCGCTGGATGTCCTGCGTCGAGCGGGTGCTGAACTGGTACCGGTGCATGCGCATTTGGCCAACCACACCCCCCATGCCCGTAATGAAATCGATGAGCTTGTGCGTGAATATCGATTGGACGCCCTGGTGTCCGACAGCCGTAGCAGTGCTTTTCATGGAACCTGCGGGAGTGACTATCCGGGAATTGGCGAGCCACTCGAGGATGGCGCGACGCTGTGGTTCTACGGCGCACGATTGGCTAAGGATTGGCTGGCAAGCCTGGTGCAGGCTTATCGAAACATTCACCGCTTGATGGCGCTACACCAGGAGCCACCCGCTGCGTTGAACTATCCCACGCCGTGAATGGCCCGTGTCGCGCAGCCTGGGAGGAGAGGAGTTTTTAGACTGGCCAAAGGATCAACGTCGATCCTTCGTCATTTCTTACTCCTCAAGAGGTCTTATGTTAGGTATCGCATATGGAATGGGCTCCCTCGTCCGGCAATTCGTACAGTCCTTCACTGATGACTATTCCTCTGCCGCTTCAACGCCCGTCCCTCCAGGTACCGAGTACCTCAGTGTCAAAGAGCTGGGCGCGCAAATGTCCCGGCCGGGCGGGCTTACCTCGGCGGACCTGGTCACTTACTTGCAGGAACGGATCCGCAAAGTGGATCCGCAATTGCGTTCCGTCATCGAACTGAACCCTGAGGCGCTTGCGACCGCGCGAGAGTTGGATCGCGAGCGAGCCAGCGGCAAGGTGCGAGGGCCACTGCATGGCATTCCCATCCTGCTCAAGGACACGATCGAAACCGCCGGCATGCAGACCAGCGCAGGCGCCTTTGGTCTGGTAGGTACATCTGCCGGCAAGAACGCCCCGTTGGTTGACTACCTGATCCAGCAAGGCGCGGTGATCCTGGGCAAAACCAATATGACTGAACTGGCCGGGTTTCGTGGTGGTCCCGATGGCTGGAGCAGTCGGGGCGGGCAAACCCTTAACCCGCATCAACCGGAGGCCGACGTCGGAGGTTCCAGTTCCGGCTCCGCCGCAGCAGTGGCTGCGGGGCTGGCGCCCTTGGCGGTGGGGGCGGAGACCAGTGGTTCGATCATCGTGCCCGCAGCGCGCAACGGCGTTGTTGGTCTCAAGCCCAGCGTCGGCCTGCTGGACCGCAACGGGATTATTCCCGCGAGCCAACGGCAGGACACACCGGGGCCGATGGCTCGCTCGGTGTTCGATGTTGCGCTGATGCTCAATGCCATGTCGGGCAGCGATCCTCAGGATCCAGCGAGCGTGGGGGCGCCCCAAGGCATCGATTACACCGCGCTACTGGTTCCCGGCGCCTTGAAAGGCAAGCGTATTGGCTATCCTGCGACGTTTTCGAAAAACGGCGAATCACTGTCGGTCGAGAACAGTCCGCAGTTCAGCCGGACACTTGAGGTGCTGCGTGAGCAGGGTGCGGTTTTGGTGCCGGTCAACCTGCGCATGGCTGATGATTCACGCTACGGCGAGTTGCTGCTTTCGGATGTGAAAGAGGAGTTGAATGGTTACCTGGGCAAGCGATCGGGGTTGCCGGTCAAATCACTGACCGAGCTGATCAAGTTCAATGAAGACCGTGATGGCACTGTGGAGGATCATCAGCCGGTACTCAAGGAGATCAGCGCCTCTACGCTGACGCCGGAGCAAAGCAAGCCACTTTGGGATACGCTCATCCAAGATTTCCGCAACTCCATTGACGAGCCGATCCAGTCGTCAAACCTTGACGCCATGGTGTCGGATTTCGACACCAACAGTTACTTTGGCGTCGCAGCGGCGGGTTACCCGGGAATTGCCGTACCTTCCGGTAAGGATGAGGACGGTGTACCGACCAGTGCCTACTTCTTCGGCACCCGTTGGGCCGAACCTACCTTGCTGGCGGTGGCCCATGGGTATGAGCAGGCAGTCGAGGTTGCGATCAAGCCTGCGCTTTGACGTCACGGTTTACACTTGAACAATGACCTACAGAATCCACATCCTCGGTGCCGCCGGCGCCGGTACGACCACCTTGGGCAAGGCACTGGCCGAGCGCCTGAACGTCGCCTATTTCGATTCCGACGACTTCTACTGGCAACAGACTGCAGCGCCTTTTACCGTCCCACGCGCCAAGGATGAACGGATTCGATTGCTACAAGAACAGACCTGCGGCCTCGACGGCTGGGTGCTGTCCGGTTCACTGTGTGGTTGGGGCGACCCGATGATCCCGCTTTTCACCCATGCAGTGTTCCTGCGCCTGGACCCTGAAGTACGCCTGCACCGCCTGCGCCTGCGGGAACTTCAGCGTTACGGCGATGAAGTCCTGCCAGGCGGCAACCGGCATGAAAACAGCGTCGCCTTTCTGGCCTGGGCTGCGCGCTACGACGGCGGCAACCACAGCCTACGCAGTCTGCGCAGGCACGAAACCTGGTTGAAAACACTGACCTGCCCGGTGATACGGTTGGACTCTACGCACCATTCGGTTGAGGGGTTGGTGAGTCAAGTGATACCGATGTTGTGCCGATCAAGCGAGAGATGATGCCTTGTGTTGAGGGCTCGGTTACCGCGGTGTCAAACCGACGCACACTCATCCCCCACCCCGGCGCAAACCCCGGGAAAAACACCAGCCCTTCGGCCTCCAACCGAAACGCCAATGCCAAGCGGGTTTCATCCCCCACGTCGCGTTGGCTTTCAAACTGTTGAACCGCCTCCACCGCCACGCCGGCCTGGAGGGCCAGGTCTTCGCGGCTCCAGCCCAGCATCGCGCGGGCTTGCACGCTGTGCTTGGCGGTGAATTGATGCAGGACGATCTGCTGTTCTACGAAAGAGCTCATTGCCAGAGAGGACATGGTTTTCTCCAGGGTTCGACGGGGAGGGCTAACTATACTGTGTTTTTGTACAGTTGTTTTGACCGCTCATCAACTGCTTTTTAATGGCGGGGCTCTGACCCGTTTCCCGTGCAAGGGCTCGCGATTTGCTAGGTGCTGGCCGTGACGCTACAAGATTGCCTCTATTGCACCCCCGGCGCCTCCCGAATGATCAGGTGGTCCAGGTTCTCGATATTCGCACTGAACACCCCAAACGTCTGCTCGGGGTTTTTCTTGCTGGGCACCTGTTTCAGCTCCGGCGTCACCCCGTAAAAGAAGCAATACAGCGCCCGCTCATTGTCCACCGCGGCCTTGATCTGCTCCAGGAACGCCTTGCGCTTGCGGTAGTTCTCGATGAGTTTCTTGCTCAGGTAGACGTTGACCGAGTAGGGCTTCTTGTCGAGCCACACCTTTTTTTCGAAGTCGATGCGAAAGCTGCTGGTGTAGTCCTTGATGGCTTTGATCTTGCCCCAGTAGATCAGGCCTTTGTTGTCTTGCAGGTATTCGATCTTTTTGAAAAACGTCCAGTAGGTCGCGGTGTGTTCGCCGATCTTCAAGGGCATGCGCTTGAGCTTGTCCTTGTCGTCGATGTTGGACACAAAGCACTCCACCGGGTGGGCGAAGACGCTGGTTTTGTCTGGGGTGCTGTCGTTGGTGCCGTGGGATGTGGCGGTACGGTTTGACGGTACTTTCGCTGGGTCCTGTGGGACGCTTGCGCCTACACCGGTAAGTAACGGTTTGCGCGGGTACTGACGGCGGGTCAATACCCATTCCGAGGGGAAATTTTCTTCGCGATCGTCGTCACTTTCACCGGTCGCCGTCTTATGGGTGCTGGCGTAGCGGCAACCGTCGATATGCCGGGTCGTGGTCTTGTTCTTGAAGTGTGGCGTGCGCAGGTAATTGACGTTTTTTGCATTGAACGTGCTCAGCGCGTTGCCCGGATCGAACGCAGCGCGGCATGCATCGTTGGGGCAGAGGAAGCTGTCCTGGTCTGAGTCGAAATCGACGGTTTCGTCGAAATTCAGCTCGCGTACGTCGTAGATCGACAGCTTTTCATCGAGACTCAGGCTGTAGGCCGTGTCGAATTTCATGGGCTCAGGTCCGTGAGATGTTTAGCTGGATATTACGCAAATATCCGTAGGTACAAAGATCAAATGTGGGAGCAGGCAAACAGCTCCCACATTAGGGCAGCGGTGCTGAAGGGGGCGGGTTCACAGCCACGCGGCGCCCGCTCAGAAGCCTTAACATCGTTCAAATGTGGGAGCTGTCGAGCCCCAGCGAGGCTGCGAAGGGATCGCCTCGGTTTCCTGTCGGGCCCATAAACCCGTATCGCCTTGGTACGGGTCGTTAGCGTTTTCACCGAAAAAGTGGATTCGTTAACAAATTTGAGTGTGCATTAGTGTTTTCGCGAACACCCAATACCTTTGGCCCCGATATCCTGATGCGTACGGCCAGTTGGCTGACGTTCAAAGAGCCGCGTGCCAGCTTTCTGATCGAGAGAGAGGCCGACAAAGCCGACAGAATCCAACGGTTTGCCCACGTGATCGCCAAGTACTATGGCCATAATCGAGGATCCGTTGAGCACTAAAGGAAAATGGCTGGCAGGTATCGGGGAAACTGAAGAAAGCCTATCCGCAGTTGGACGCAGCGCCCTTGGCCGAACGGGTTGTGTAAGCAGTGCGCTCTGCGTTTGAAGAACGAGAGTCGGATAGCGCCGACGAGTGATCGAGACAGCCCCCGGACGCGCTATCGCGCCTGGCATCCATCAACCTGTGGGAGCTCTCGAGCCCCAGCGAGGCAGCGATGGGATCGACTCGGTGTCCCCGCCGATCCCCATGCCCCGCATCACCGCTGCAACCGGGCCCGTTTTTTCTTCTTCGCATGAAAATGCCGAAAATGCGCATCCTGCGCCGCCGCCAGCAACTCCCGATCCCCGCGCGTATCGCCCCAGGCCCTGAGCCGATATTCCCCCAGGTCCCCATACACCGCCTCGAGCCGCAGCACCTTGTTCTCACAGCGGCAATTATTCCCGGTGAGCTTGCCGGTCAGAACCCCATCCACCACCTCAAGCTCAGTCCCGATCAAGCGGATCCCCAGCCGATCGGCAAACGGCTGCAACACCAACGCCGGCGACGCCGAACACAGCGTCACCACCGCCCCCGAGCCCAACTCCTGCTCCACCGACAACACGCCCGCCGGGCGCATCAACCGCGCCCAATTGCGCTGGCAATACTCCTCGGCCTTCTGCTGCACCCACGCCTTTTCCACCCCGGTCATAAACGTGCGGATCAACTGCGCCTTCAACTCATCCCGGCTGATCTGCCGCACCAAAAAGCGCAGCCCCGGCACCGCCAGCTTGACCATCCGGCCATAGAACTCGCCAGTGCCAAAGGCAAACTTGAGGAAGGGCACGAAACTGTCGTGGTGGGTGAGGGTGCCGTCGAAGTCAAAGACGGAAAGTACTTTGGCGTCAACGGGGCCGGCTTCGAGCATGTCTGGGTTCACGGGTTGGCCTCGGTCCTATCTAGTATTTTTTGAATATGCATCAGGTGTGACAGCGGGAGTCTACTCCCGTGCCAATCTTCCGATTTTGGCATAGAGCCCTTTGGTGAAGGCTTCCCGGTCACTCGACCGGTGACAACGCTGATGGCAATTGGGGCACAAGGCTACAGCATTGCTGATGCGATCCGAACCCTTCTGGGCGAGGTGCTTGACGTGATGTACTTCAAGAAATGGCAAACCGTCGACCTCGAACGGCGCGTTTGAACCGCAGCCTTCGCAGATGCCGTTAGCTTGCTTGAGCACCCACGCGCGAACTTTTGGGTCGCGAACGAAGGCTGTGCTGAACGTGGATACTTTCTGTGGTTTGGCAATGCCGACCGGTAGTTTTCGGAAGGTTTGCTGCTGCAGTTTGGACGCGCGGCGGATGAGCGTTTGCTCATCGGCGGTTTGGGCGGCGTCTTCGGATTCGAATATGCCTTGTGCGGCGAGGGCGTAGCGGATGCGTTTTTCTACGCCGGAGCCTACGTTCTTGGCGGGCTTATAACCTTCGATGCGGTCCCAGCCCATACGGACAAGCACGGTGGAAATGTTTTGCATGCGGAATTCAATGGAGCCCTTCGCACGGCCCGCCACCGGGCCTTCGCGCAGAAGTCGGTTTTCGAGGGCTTTGTTGAAAGGTTGGCCACTCTTTTCCCAGGCCAGCATCTTTAGGTAAGCCTCGACCGCCGCTGCCAGTTCCGCGTCGCTCCAGTCCGTTTTGTCTTTCGTAATGTCCATGCAGCCGCCGAGGGTGGAAAACCCTCGGACGATACTGAGTGGTCGTTAGTGCGTCTACGAAATTTCCTACAAGTCGGCCGGAATCGGCCGTAGTCTTCGTTAGTAGATTCGCTGCTTGGTTAGAAAAGGTTGTATGAGCTTCCGCCACCACGGGTTTTTTTCTGGCTCTCTTCGATAGGTTCTATTTACCAGCAAATACGGCATGTCTCGAAGACGTATCCAGCCCTCATCCTGCCAATGCAGCAGGTTCAAAGACATCTCCGGCCAGTCCAGCATGCTCAGTAGCGGCCGCTCCATCGATCGCATCTGGCGCTGATCACGCAACGTCGGAACGACTTCATGAGTCAGCCAGCTACGTAACAGGCGGTTTCCCGGTACGTAGTGATAGACCAGCAGCGCATAAGCGCCGGACTCACTGATCATGAGCATTTCTTCAGGTTGGCCATGGAACAGCAGGTTTACGGTTCTCTTTTGGTCTTCGTCAAGCTTGCGAGTCGTTCGCTCATCCAAATGCCATCCATTAAGCGCCCAAGATCGCGAGCGCAGAACCAGGGTTGGTTTTCCAGGAGAAGAGTATGTAAATGAAGACTGTGACGAGTGAAGACAACGGCGATAAACGGTTCAGCCCCGACTACTTCTTTGCCGACAGTTAAGTTGGATAGATGTTGATTGGACATTCCCTATGACCTCTACGTGACTTCTGAAGGACCAGAACCCAACGTAGAGAATACGGTTTTAGGAAACCCCAACCGACTAAGCCTCATTGCAGCGTTAAATTCCGCGCGACTGATGTCGAGCGGGATTTTTGCTGTGTGATTAAGGCTTGCTTCTACGTTGGGCGTTTCTTAGGCACCGGCGGACTAGCCTAGGTAACATCGAAATATGCATCAACGCTCCCATGGATGATCGTCTTGTAGGAAGGGTCCTGTTCAATTCAGGGTGTATAAAAAAGCCCTGAACTAGTGTCAGGGCTTTTTGGTGTTAATTGCTGTAGTACTCAGTCCCAGCTCAGCGCTCCACCGGTCTGGTACTCGATTACACGGGTCTCGAAAAAGTTTTTCTCCTTCTTCAAATCCATAATCTCGCTCATCCACGGGAACGGGTTGGTCGTCCCTGGATACTCTTCTTTCAGACCAATCTGCGACAAGCGACGGTTAGCAATAAACTTGAGGTAATCCTCCATCATCGCCGCATTCATCCCCAACACCCCGCGCGGCATGGTATCCCGCGCATATTCAATCTCCAGCTGCGTCCCCTGCAAAATCATCTGGGTCGCTTCTTCCTTCATTTCGGCATCCCACAAATGCGGGTTTTCGATCTTGATCTGGTTAATCACATCGATCCCGAAGTTCAGGTGCATCGACTCATCGCGCAGGATGTACTGGAACTGCTCGGCCACGCCGGTCATTTTGTTGCGGCGGCCCATGGACAAAATCTGGGTGAAGCCGCAGTAGAAGAAGATGCCTTCCAGCACGCAGTAGTAGGCGACCAGGTTGCGCAGCAGCTCTTTGTCGGTGTCGACGGTGCCGGTTTCGAACTTCGGATCGGAGATCGAGCGGGTGTACTTCAAACCCCAGGCTGCCTTTTTGGCGACCGATGGAATCTCGTGGTACATGTTGAAGATCTCGCCTTCATCCATGGCCAGGGATTCGATGCAGTACTGGTAGGCGTGGGTGTGGATCGCTTCTTCGAAGGCCTGGCGCAGGATGTACTGGCGGCACTCCGGGTTGGTGATCAGGCGGTAGACGGCCAGCACCAGGTTGTTCGCGACCAACGAATCGGCGGTGGAGAAGAAGCCGAGGTTGCGCATGACGATGCGGCGTTCGTCGTCGGTCAGGCCTTCGGGGTCTTTCCACAGGGCGATGTCGGCGGTCATGTTGACCTCTTGCGGCATCCAGTGGTTGGCGCAGCCGTCGAGGTACTTTTGCCAGGCCCAGTCGTACTTGAAGGGCACGAGTTGGTTGAGGTCGGCGCGGCAGTTGATCATGCGCTTTTCGTCGACGGCGACGCGGGCGGAGGCGCCTTCGAGTTCGGCGAGGCCTTCGGCGACGTCGAGTTTGTCCAGCTCGGCCTTGGCGCGCGCGATGGCGGCGGAGTCACTGGCGGTGACGGCGCGGGCTTCGATGGCGGCGGCGGCGCCGGCACCGTCGAGGCGGTCCATGTTGGCTTCGGTGGCGTGGCCGGCGTTGGCGCCTTTGGCGGTTACTTCGCCTTCTTCTTCTTTGTCGAATTCGTCCCAGCTCAGCATGACGTGTCGTCTCCTGCGTGAGGGCTCAAGGTGCCCGTGTGAAACCGGATGGTTGGGTGTTCACACGGCCCCAGGGCCGCGGTGGATCTTAAGGAATCGTTTGTTGCAGCAGCTCGCGCAGGCAAATAAACGTAATGGGGTAACGGGTACTGCATGAGGCTTGAGGGGCGGAGCGGGTGGTGCAGGCTCCGGCGGTGGCCTCAGGTCTGGCTCTTCGTCCCTGTGTAAAGGGATATTGCAGGCCCGATTTACCCGCGCATTATAGGGAAAAATTCGGGTTTGTGTTGTGACTGATGGTCACGGATCAGAGACAAAAAGGCTGCTTTTTGAGCCGGAGTAAGCGTTTACGGGGTGTTGCTGCGGCGGATTTTTTTGGCAACTGGCACACATGTCCAATCGTCGGCAAATTGCCATATGCCTTGCATAGGCTTCTACGTATCCCTACATTGCATATGTCACGCATAGGTAGGAGTTGAATCATGCGCACAGTCTCAATTTTTAAAAACGGAAAGAATCAGGCTATTCGATTTCCAAACGACATGGCCTACGAGGGAGTCGGCGAGCTCGAAATCACCCGCAATGGAGATACGATCACATTGCGACCTGTCCGGCCTAGCTGGGGGTCGCTGAGTGAGTTGCCCAAGGCGGACGAAGATTTTCTTCAGGAGCGTCAGGACGTTGTTGGCGATGAAGGCAGGTTCAATCTGTGACGACATACATGCTGGATACCTGCATTTGCTCGTTCATCATGCGTGAGCGGCCCGAGTGTGTGCTTGAGCGACTGGCATTGGAGGTTGCGAGGAGCAATCGAATCGTGATTTCGGCCATTACTTATGCCGAAATGCGATATGGACAGATTGGGAAAAAGGCATCGCCCAAACACAAGATGTTAGTCGATGAGTTTGTGAAGCGGCTCGATGAAGTCCTGCCGTGGGGCATGGCGGCGGTGGACGCGACGGTTGAAGTAAAACGAAGCCTAACCGAGCAAGGGTCGATCATCGGCCAAAATGATACTGCGATTGCAGGGCATGCAATTGCTTCGGGGTGTACGTTGGTGACCAACAACATTCGGGAGTTCAGTCGCGTGTCGGGGTTGTCTTACGAGGATTGGGTTCACTAACAGGAGCGAATGGTATGGCTGAAATCGCCATCGCAGGCAAGCCAGCTCCCACATTTGAATGGCGGGGTGCCAGAGCGTGGTCGGCAGGCCAGCTACCCTATTTGATCCGCGTGGCGGTCGAGTGGGTTCTTGGCCGCAAGAACGATTTCCTGCGGCGACCAAGATCCGGGTTGAAACTAAATAACCAAGTTATTACCCGTTAGAGCAACCATTGCCCATCACATGATAATTAAGAATATGACGCTGACCTTGCGAGTCTTCATATTCCATCTTCACCGGTACAACTTCGCACACTTGCGGAATATCACTCATGGACAATACTTTGGCGACGTCCAAGTGGGTGCTGTAGGTGTAGTCCTCGACAATCGGCGCGTTGCGGCCGGCCAGCTCGGTCGGGGCCTCGTCGGCCAGGGCGGCGGTGGCGCACAGGCTGCTGAGGGCCAACACTACTAAAGCTTTCATTCTCTATTTACCTTCTTCAGGGCGAAAGGGGTCACGGGGCCCTTGTGAGGCCACGTGTGTAACTTGAGAGTTGGGAAGTTAGGATTAACGTTGCCTTCGTGGGGGCTGTTACGGTGTTAATCACAATGCCTTGGTGGGCGGAGTTGATTTTAGGCGCCTGGGTTCTATTCATATACCCGTGGTTTTGATAAACACTTTTGGCGGTTTTTGTAACAATCGGCCGATGAAGGTTTTTTCACCTGGCCGCAATGCGCCACAGGCCGCGGGCCAGAGCGGTGTTCGGGCATGGCAGGGCAATTTGTAGGGTCTTGTTACTACCATCGTCGAATGGTTCTATAGGCCCACCCCGGCTACAACAGGGGCCATACAACAACAACTATTGTCACCGAGGTAAGAAAGATGAGTGCGGCTTCCCTGTACCCCGTCCGCCCCGAAGTAGCAGCCAACACGCTGACCGACGAGGCGACCTACAAGGCGATGTACCAGCAATCGGTGGTCAACCCCGATGGTTTCTGGCGCGAGCAAGCCAAGCGTCTCGACTGGATCAAGCCTTTCACCACGGTGAAGCAGACCTCGTTCGACGATCACCATGTCGACATCAAGTGGTTCGCCGATGGCACCTTGAACGTTTCCTACAACTGCCTGGACCGTCACCTCGCCGAGCGTGGCGACCAGATTGCGATCATCTGGGAGGGCGATGACCCTGCCGAGAGCCGCAACATCACCTATCGCGAGCTGCATGAACAAGTCTGCAAGTTCGCCAACGCCCTGCGTGGCCAGGATGTGCACCGCGGCGACGTGGTGACTATCTATATGCCGATGATCCCCGAAGCCGTGGTCGCCATGCTGGCCTGTACCCGCATCGGTGCGATTCACTCGGTGGTGTTCGGTGGTTTCTCGCCGGAAGCCCTGGCCGGTCGCATCATCGACTGTAAGTCGAAGGTGGTGATCACCGCTGACGAAGGCATCCGCGCTGGTAAGAAAATTCCGCTCAAGGCCAACGTCGACGACGCACTGACCAACCCGGAAACCAGCAGCATCCAGAAGGTCATCGTGTGCAAGCGCACCAATGGCCAGATCAAGTGGAACCAGCACCGCGACATCTGGTACGAAGACCTGATGAAAGTGGCGGGCACCGTGTGCGCGCCCAAAGAAATGGGCGCCGAAGAAGCGCTGTTCATCCTCTATACCTCCGGCTCCACCGGCAAGCCTAAGGGTGTGCAGCACACCACCGGCGGCTACCTGCTGTATGCGGCCCTGACCCATGAGCGCGTATTCGACTACCGCCCGGGCGAAGTCTACTGGTGCACCGCCGACGTTGGCTGGGTCACCGGCCACACTTATATTGTCTACGGCCCGCTGGCGAATGGCGCGACCACCTTGCTGTTCGAAGGCGTGCCGAACTACCCGGATATCACGCGGGTGGCGAAGATCGTCGACAAGCACAAGGTCAACGTCCTCTACACCGCGCCGACCGCGATCCGCGCAATGATGGCTTCCGGCACTGCCGCCTGCGAAGGCGCCGACGGCAGCAGCCTGCGCCTGCTGGGTTCGGTGGGCGAGCCGATCAACCCGGAAGCCTGGGACTGGTACTACAAGAACGTCGGCCAATCCCGTTGCCCGATTGTCGACACCTGGTGGCAGACCGAAACCGGCGGCAACATGATGAGCCCGTTGCCGGGCGCCCATGCGCTCAAGCCGGGTTCGGCGGCGCGGCCGTTCTTTGGTGTGGTGCCGGCGCTGGTGGACAACCTGGGCAACCTGATCGAAGGCGCGGCCGAAGGCAACTTGGTAATCCTCGATTCGTGGCCGGGCCAGGCGCGTACGCTGTTTGGCGACCATGACCGCTTCGTCGACACCTACTTCAAGACCTTCCGTGGCATGTATTTCACCGGTGACGGTGCGCGCCGCGACGAAGACGGTTACTACTGGATCACCGGGCGCGTGGATGACGTGCTCAACGTGTCCGGCCATCGCATGGGCACCGCCGAGATCGAAAGCGCCATGGTCGCCCACCCGAAAGTCGCCGAAGCGGCGGTGGTGGGTGTGCCGCACGACATCAAGGGGCAGGGCATTTATGTCTACGTCACCTTGATCGGCGGCGAAGAGCCCAGCGAGCAGTTGCGCCTGGAGTTGAAGAACTGGGTGCGTAAAGAGATCGGGCCGATTGCTTCGCCGGACGTGATCCAGTGGGCGCCGGGCTTGCCGAAGACGCGCTCGGGGAAAATCATGCGGCGGATTCTGCGCAAGATTGCCACGGCGGAATATGACGGGTTGGGGGATATCTCCACCTTGGCCGACCCGGGGGTGGTGGCGCATTTGATTGAGACGCACAAGACCATGAACGTCGCGTAAGGCGGGGTAGGTGGGAAAAAGCCCCATTCGGTGTGAGCCGGGTGGGGCTTTTTTGTGGGTCATCGAAATCAGTGGAGATCAAACTGTGGGAGGCTGGCTTGCCTGCGATGGCCATAAGTATCTACACAACTTTCAAACGCTGACAAATCTCCTTGTAGTGAGCGGGCTTGTCCCGCGCTGGGCTGCGAAGCGGCCCCAAACCAGGCGAATTGCGTTTATCTGAAACTGCGCGGTGTCTTTGTTGGGGCGGCTTCGCCACCCAGCGCGGGACAAGCCCGCTCACTACAGAAATGTGTAGATACCTATGCTGCGATGGCGGTGTATCAGTCACAGACCGGCTGACTGACCCGCCGCTATCGCAGGCAAGCCAGCTCCCACAGGTTGGATTGCATTTCATGGCGAGCATCGGTGGTACAACCACCAGCCGAATAAATATCGGTTTCTCTCACCGGAAGTTTCAGAATGTTACCGCCTTGACCAAATGTGTAACCCCACGCCCAAACATGAGGCAATGCGCTACGCCAGCGCCGCTGAAAGCCGCCTTTTAGACACCCATGGAAATAAGATCAAACGCCCCACTTGCCGTCCCAGAAGGGTTTGCGAATAATAGGCCCGCAATTTGCAGCATCTACAGGTTGAATGTCTTTTGTCTCTGCATAAAATCCAGAGGCTGTCAATGAGCTGGAACCGCTTTCTCGGTGCATCTGTAAATTGTTGTCGCATTGAGGAAATATCGGCTTCCGGCCTGTCGTTAGAATGCCGATCACTCGCTCGTCGTCTCCAGGCTTGATCTGGTGTGGGACGCAGCACTGCTATTCGGTTTCACCTTCGCCGCATCGTGGGCCATGGCTCATACTGCTGTTTTGCCCTATACCGATGGAGTCCCAAGATGAAGAAACTTGTGCTGTTGGGCGCCCTGGCGCTGTCCGTGCTGTCCATGCAGGCTTTTGCCGAAGGCAAGCCGCTGAAAATTGGTATCGAAGCGGCCTACCCTCCGTTTGCCTCGAAGGCGCCGGACGGCAGCATCGTCGGTTTTGACTACGACATCGGCAATGCGCTGTGCGAAGAAATGCAGGTCAAGTGCACCTGGGTCGAGCAGGAGTTCGACGGCCTGATCCCGGCGCTCAAAGTGCGCAAGATCGACGCGATCCTATCGTCCATGTCCATCACCGACGACCGCAAGAAGTCCGTGGACTTCACCAACCGCTACTACCTGACCCCGGCGCGCCTGGTGATGAAGGAAGGCACGGCGGTCAGCGACAGCCTGGATGAGTTGAAAGGCAAGAAAATCGGCGTGCAGCGCGGTTCGATCCATGACCGTTTCGCCAAGGAAGTCCTGGCCCCTAAAGGCGCCACCATCGTGCCTTACAGCTCGCAGAACGAAATCTACCTGGACGTGGAAGCCGGTCGCCTCGACGGCACCGTGGCTGACGCCACCCTGCTGCAGGAAGGTTTCCTCGACACCCCGGCCGGCAAAGGCTACGCGTTCACCGGCCCGGCCTTCACCGACGCCAAATACTTCGGCGACGGCATCGGCATCGCGGTACGCAAGGGCGACAAGGAAAACCTGGAGCGCATCAACGCGGCCATCGCGGCGATCCGTGCCAACGGCAAGTACAAGACGATCCAGGACAAGTACTTCAACTTCGACATTTACGGCGCTGACGCCAAGTAAACCGTCGCAGCTGTCTGTCCGAAATGGCGCAAGCAACAGAACACTCTGAAGTTTGCGCCATTTTTTCATCCCCCTTTTCGAGGACCTGAATCATGTTGAAAGGCTACGGGGCCGTCATCCTCGATGGCGCATGGTTGACGCTTCAGCTCGCCTTGTCGTCCATGGCCTTGGCCATTGTTCTGGGTCTGATCGGGGTCGCGTTGCGCCTGTCGCCGGTGCGCTGGTTGGCCTGGCTGGGTGACTTGTACTCCACGGTGATCCGCGGGATCCCCGACCTGGTGCTGATCCTGCTGATTTTCTACGGCGGTCAGGACCTGCTCAACCGCGTCGCGCCGATGCTCGGCTACGACGACTATATCGACTTGAACCCCCTGGCCGCCGGTATCGGCACCCTGGGGTTCATCTTTGGCGCCTACCTGTCGGAAACCTTCCGCGGCGCCTTCATGGCCATCCCCAAGGGCCAGGCCGAAGCCGGCCTTGCGTATGGCATGAGCGGTTTCCAGGTGTTTTTCCGGGTGATGGTGCCGCAGATGATCCGGCTGGCGATCCCCGGTTTTACCAACAACTGGCTGGTGCTGACCAAGGCCACCGCGCTGATTTCGGTGGTGGGCCTGCAAGACATGATGTTCAAGGCCAAGCAGGCGGCCGACGCCACCCGCGAGCCTTTTACCTTCTTCCTCGCAGTGGCGGCGATGTACCTGGTGATCACCAGCGTGTCGTTGCTGGCGCTGCGCTACCTCGAGAAGCGCTACTCGGTAGGCGTAAGGGCGGCTGATCTATGATCTTCGACTACAACGTCATCTGGGAGGCCATGCCGCTGTACCTCGGCGGCTTGCTGACCACCCTGAAACTGCTCGCCATCTCGTTGTTCTTCGGCCTGCTCGCCGCCTTGCCCCTGGGCTTGATGCGCGTGTCCAAGCAGCCGATCGTCAACGGCGCAGCCTGGCTCTATACCTACGTGATCCGCGGCACGCCGATGCTGGTGCAGCTGTTCCTGATCTACTACGGCCTGGCGCAGTTCGAAACCGTGCGCGAAAGCTTCATGTGGCCGCTGCTGTCCAGCGCCACGTTCTGCGCGTGCCTGGCGTTTGCGATCAACACCAGCGCCTACACCGCCGAAATCATCGCCGGCAGCCTCAAGGCCACGCCCAATGGCGAGATCGAAGCGGCCAAGGCCATGGGCATGTCGCGCTACAAGCTGTACCGCCGCATTCTGCTGCCGTCGGCCCTGCGCCGCGCGCTGCCGCAGTACAGCAACGAAGTGATCATGATGCTGCAGACCACCAGCCTGGCCTCCATCGTCACTTTGATCGACATCACCGGTGCCGCGCGCACGGTGAACGCGCAATTCTACCTGCCGTTCGAGGCCTATATCACCGCCGGCGCGTTCTACCTGTGCCTGACCTTTATCCTGGTACGCCTGTTCAAGTTGGCCGAGCGCCGCTGGCTGAGCTACCTGGCGCCAAGGAAGCACTGATATGCAACGTATCGATCATCTGTTGCCCTGGGGCCACCTGGGCTGCGAGCGCCAACTGAGCGTGTTCCGTTTCGGCAAGGGCGAGCGCAAGGCGTATATCCAGGCCAGCCTGCATGCCGATGAATTGCCCGGCATGCGCGCGGCGTGGGAGCTGAAGAAGCGTCTCGCCGAGCTGGAGCAGCAAGGCGCCCTGAACGGCGTGATCGAGTTGGTGCCGGTGGCCAACCCGATGGGCCTGGGCCAGTTGCTGCAAGGCAGTCACCAGGGACGTTTCGAGGTCGGTAGCGGCAAGAATTTCAACCGCGACTTCGTGGAGTTGAGCGAGCCGGTTGCCGAGTTGCTCAAAGGCAAACTGGCCGATGATCCCCACGCCAATGTGCGCATGATCCGCCAGGCGATGAGCGATGTGCTCAGCGCATTGCCCGCGCCGAGCAGCCAGCTGCAAGGCATGCAGCGTATTTTGCTGAGCCACGCCTGCACGGCCGATATCGTCCTTGACCTGCACTGCGACGCCGAAGCCGCGCTGCACATGTATGCGCTGCCCCAGCACTGGCCGCAGTGGCGTTCGCTGTCGGCGCATCTGAATGTGAAAGTCGGCCTGCTGGCGGAAGACTCCGGCGGCAGCTCGTTCGATGAAGCCTGCTCCTTGCCGTGGCTGCGCCTGTCCCGTGCCTTCCCCGACGCGCAGATTCCGCTGGCCTGCCTGGCGACAACGCTGGAGTTGGGTGGCCAGGCCGACACCGGCCGTGACGAGGCCATCTTCCACGCCGAAGGCATCCTGGCGTTTCTTGCCGAGCAAGGCCTGATCAAGGGCGAATGGCCTGCGCCCCAGCACGAGCCGTGTGAAGGCCTGCCCTTTGAAGGCACCGAATTGTTGTTCGCGCCCCACGCCGGGGTGATCAGTTACCTGCGTAAAGCCGGTGACCGGGTCGAGAAGGGCGAGCCGATTTTTGAAGTGATTGACCCCCTGGAAGACCGCGTAAGCACCCTTTACGCGGGCACCTCGGGGGTGTTGTTTGCCGTTGAACGGCTACGTTATGCCCAAGCGGGTTTCTGGCTGGCCAAGGTGGCGGGGCGCGAAGCGCTGCGTCACGGGCGCTTGCTCAACGACTGACCACCTGTTTCTGTGAGAACCGACCGCATGTACAAGCTTGAAGTCCAAGACCTGCATAAACGCTATGGCAGTCATGAAGTGCTCAAAGGCGTGTCCCTGGCCGCCGCGGCCGGTGATGTGATCAGCATCATCGGTTCCAGCGGTTCGGGCAAAAGCACCTTTTTGCGCTGCATCAACCTGCTGGAGCAGCCCCACGCCGGCAAGATCCTGCTCAACAACGAAGAGCTGAAACTGGTGGCCAACAAGGACGGCGCCATGAAGGCCGCCGACCCCAAGCAGTTGCAGCGCATGCGTTCGCGCCTGTCCATGGTGTTCCAGCATTTCAACCTGTGGTCGCACATGACCGCGTTGGAAAACGTGATGGAAGCCCCGGTGCACGTGCTGGGCATGCCGAAAAAAGAAGCCCGCGACAAGGCCGAGCACTACCTGGCCAAGGTCGGCGTGGGCCATCGCAAGGATGCGTTCCCCGGGCACATGTCCGGCGGTGAGCAGCAGCGCGTGGCGATCGCCCGTGCCCTGGCGATGGAACCTGAGGTGATGCTGTTCGACGAGCCGACCTCGGCACTCGACCCGGAACTGGTCGGCGAAGTACTCAAGGTGATGCAGGACCTGGCCCAGGAAGGCCGCACCATGGTGGTGGTGACCCACGAAATGGGCTTTGCCCGTGAAGTGTCGAACCAGTTGGTGTTCTTGCACAAAGGCATCGTCGAAGAGCGCGGCAACCCGCGCGAAGTGCTGGTGAACCCGCAGTCCGAGCGCTTGCAGCAGTTCTTGTCGGGCAGCTTGAAATAACCCCCCTCCTGTAGGAGCGAGCTTGCTCGCGAAAATCGTCAACGATAACGCGGGCAACATGACACCCCTCGGCGTTCTCAGGTTTTTCGCGAGCAAGCTCGCTCCTACAGCAGGGCGGATCTTGATCGTTTTTGAGATTTGTGTGGGTTTACCAGCTAGCATTGGCCTTTGTCTTCATTACCGTTCCTCGCTTCGGATAGCACTCCATGACCGCCCACAAAATTGGTTTCCTGATTTGGCCCAGCACAAAGGCACTGACGCTTGCGCTGGCTGAGGAGGCCTTGCGCGTTGCCCAGCGGGTGCATCCGGACGTGATCTACGAGCTGTCGTTCCTGCAAGCCGAGCCAGTGATTGAAGGTGCCTGGCAACTGCCGGGTGAGCCATGGGCCGGCAAACTCGAAGGTTTCCAGAAGCTGTTCCTGTTGGCGGATGAACCGCCGACCGTCATCGCTTCCCAATTAAGCTCCGCCCTCAAGCAGCTGGTGCGCGCAGGCTGTGTGATCGGTGGCTTGTCGGCCGGTGTCTACCCGCTGGCCCAGCTCGGCCTGCTCGACGGCTACCGCGCCGCCGTGCACTGGCGCTGGCAGGACGATTTCGCCGAGCGTTTCCCCAAGGTCATCGCCACCAGCCACCTGTTCGACTGGGACCGCGACCGCCTCACCGCGTGTGGCGGCATGTCGGTGCTCGACCTGCTGCTGGCGGTGCTGGCCCGTGATCACGGCGCCGAACTGGCCGGGGCTGTCTCCGAAGAACTGGTGGTGGAGCGCATCCGCGAAGGCGGCGAACGCCAGCGCATTCCGCTGCAAAACCGCCTGGGCTCCAGCCATCCCAAGCTGACCCAGGCGGTGTTGCTGATGGAAGCCAACATCGAAGAACCGCTGACCACCGACGAAATCGCCCAGCACGTTTGCGTGTCGCGACGACAACTCGAACGCATCTTCAAGCAATACCTCAACCGTGTTCCCAGCCAGTACTACCTGGAGTTGCGCCTGAACAAGGCGCGCCAGATGCTCATGCAAACCAGCAAGTCGATCATCCAGATCGGCCTGTCGTGCGGCTTCTCCTCGGGGCCGCATTTCTCCAGCGCCTACCGCAACTTCTTCGGCGCCACGCCCCGTGAAGACCGCAACCAGCGCCGCAGCAGCAGCCCGTTCGAATTGTCTTCGGTGCCGTCCGAGCGCGGCTGAGTTTATTCCTCCATCGGGTCCGGGAACGGCGGTTGCAGAACTTGGCCCTCGGCATCCACCGTCGCCTCCGGCACTTGGAAGTCTACCCCGGTGCGCTGGAAGTACTGGCGCAGGTAATCCAGGCTGTTCGAGGACCACGGGTTGCCGCTCAGGTCTGAATCCTCCTGGTAGGCCTCTGCCCTTTCGAACGGGTCGGCGGGCAGCTCGCTGATCAGGTTGTTGCTCAGGTCCAGCGTATACAGCTGCGGTAATTGGAATACCGCATGCGGCAGTTCGCGCAGTTCGCAGTCGTGCAGGTGCAGCGACACCAGCTGGTTCAAGCCGCTGACATCAGGCGCGTTGCCCAGCGGGTTATGGCTCAACTCCAGGAACTCCAGCGCGTGCAGGTCGCGAAAACTGCTCGCGCTGGCGACAGTGAGGCGGATATCGCATTGCGACAAATCCAGGTTGCTCAACCGCGGCATGCTGAAGATCGACTGGGGCACTTCGTGCACCGCACATTGGTTGATAAACAGGCTTTGTAACTGGGTGAAGCACTGCAAGGTGCCATCGACCGCTGTCACGGTGCCACCGCCGCGCAATTCGAACGAGCTGACGTGGTCCAGCCGCGCGCTCAGTTCAGGCAGTGCGCCCATGATCGGCACGTCAAAGGTCAGCGCATGGGTAACCGCGTCGTCCATGCTTTCTTCGTCCTCCGGGCTTTCACGGCGCCAGGCTTGCTCCATCAGGCTTTTGAACTCATCCCGCGCCAATTGCTCGCGGGCTCGCGTGGCTTCATCCAGGGGCTCGTCGGTTATCGGATGGCGCTCGGGAACGTTTGCCCACCGCTGCAGGTCGATGGTCAGTTGCTGATATTCAGCCTCCAGGCGTGTCAGCGTCGGCGCAACGGCATCCAGGTCACCCGGCAGGCTGAAGATGAAACGGTCGGCTTCTTGCTCCAATAGCCTGGGATACAGCGCTTGCGCCCGGGTGCGGTCGGCCAGTGGGGCGGCGACGTTGAAGTGCTGGAATGTCCGGCGATAATGGCTCTTGATCTGTTCCAGGCTGGCCCGCGACAACGGGTTGCCGGCGAGATTGAACGCATGGGCGCTGGTTGATGGCAGGTTGAACAATGCCTGGGGCAGGGTGTGCAGTGCGTTGTCGCTGAGGTCGACTTCGCGCCGTGCGAAGTCGCCGAACAGGCTGTCGGGCAATTCGCTCAGGCCGGTGTCTTTGAGCAGCACGGTGGCGACGCCGGGCAGTTGGCTGAAGTCCGGCAACTCGCCGAGCGGGTTGTGTTTGAGGTCCAGATACTGCAGTTGAGCCATGCGCTCCAGGCCACTGCGGCTGGCGGCGGTCAGGGTGATCGAGCAGCGCGGCAGGACCAGGAAGGTCAATTGCGGCATGGCAAGCGCGGTCGGCGGGATGTCGCCGAGCGGGGTGTGGCTCATCTCCAGGATCTCCAGCGCCGGAAAACTGTGCAGGAACCTGTCCACCTGCGCGGCGGTACCGTCACCTTCCACGAACAACGTCGTTATGTGATTGAACCGTGCGTTCAGGCTCGGCAGGTCACCGGCCACCGAGCGAGGAATGCGCAGGACGTGAACATGATGCGTGTTTGGCTGCGGGTAGCGCCGCCAACTGGCCTCCAGCACCCGGCGCAGCGCCTGCCTGCGACCGTGCTCTGCGGCCGCCAGCGAATCCCCACGCGCCCATTCGTCCAGTTGTTGTTGCAAGGTGTCCAGTTCCTGCGCCAGCCGCGCCAGCTCGCGCCGGCCCGCTTCAATGTCGCCAGGCAGCGCGTACACCAGGCGATTGAGCTCGTCGTGGTCCATGGCCGGGAACAGCAGGTTGGCATCGCGCGTATCGACGGCCGGTGCGTCGATTTCCCAGTACGTGTCGTGACGCTGGAAATAGGCCTTGACCCTTTCCAGGGTGGCCGACGACAGCGGGTTGCCACTGAGGTCGAACTTTTTACTGGTCTCGGCGGGCAGTTCGAACAGTGCGTCGGGCAGCTCGGTAATCTGGTTGTCCCCCAGCAATGCGGCCAGCAATTGCGGCCGGTCGAGGATCCCTGCGGGCAATTGGCCGATGCCGGTTTCCGACAGGTCCAGGGCGTTCAAGCGCGGCATGCCTTGCACACTGGGCGCACGGCCCAACGGGTTGCTATGCAGCACCAGTGTCTGCAGTTGGCTCATGGCAGCCAGCCGGGTGTGGCTCGCCTCGGTGAGGCGGATCTGGCAGTTGCTCAAGATCAGGTTGTTCAAGGCGCTCTGGCTATTGATAGACGGGGGGATGTCGCCCAAGGGAATGCCTTTGACTTCCAGATGGCGCAACCGCGTGAAATGCCCGAGGAACCCCTGTGCGCCATGGGTATCGACGCTGCCGGTAAGGGACAGGAAGGTCACATGGTCGAAATTCGCCCCCAGGCGGGGCAACGCTCCGGTGATCGGATAATCCAGTCGCAGCCTGTGGCCGTCGCGATTGGGGTCCTCGTAATAATCGTCGATGTCAGTTTCGCGACGCCAGCAGCGCTTGAACTGGTCGCTGATCAGTCGACGGTTCTGTTGCTCGTAACGGCGCTGGCGAGTGGTCAGTAGCGCGCCGGAGCGTGGGTGGTGGGTCTGGACTTCGTTTTGCCAGGTGCCGAGCTGGTGCTCCAGTTGCTGATATTCCGCCGCCAGCGCAGCCAGTTGGTTCGCCGCACCGCCAGGCTGGGTGTTCAGGTGTGCCAGCAGGTCGTTGAGTTGCGGTTCGCCGAGCCCGGGAAACAACCGCTGCGCGCGCTCCATTAGCACGTGGGCCGTCACCTGTCGGGAAAAGCCCGCATCCTGGCCCAGCAGGCGCATGGTTACCCGCCGGGGTGGACGCGGCGTACCATTTTCGAGCACTTTGCGCAGTTCGGCACGCGGCAGCGGATGCTGGCGCAAGCGCTCGCGCAGTTCGGCAGCCTGGTGAATCTGAATGCCCAGCGCGTCGCGGTGGGCGTCGGGCAGGGCGCCGAGAATGGCGCTGTACAGGTCGGTTTCGCCGGACAGCGGGCCTTTCTCGTCATGGGGCACATAACGGCCCGCTTCGGTACGCACCAGGCTGCGCAGCAGGGGTGCGTCATCGGGGCCGATACGGTGCCAGCTGGGGCTGTGGGGCGAGCGGTGTTTGAGCTCCAGCCGAATCCGGCCTGACCAGCCTGGCTGGATTCTCAGGCTGTTGAGCGCCAGGCGGTCGCTGTCCAGGCTCTGTACCGCGTCCATGTGCAGGCCTTCGTAAGCGCGATTGAGGCGCAGCGCATCCAGCGCTTGCGCGGCTTGATCGGCCAGGCGCTCGGGGGTGCGGCGCTCTTCCAAGGCTTGCAGTTCTTCACCGCTGGCGTGATCGATCAGGCGCTCGGCGCAGCGCGCCGGCAATGTGGGGACGGTGTCCAGCAGTTGGCGCACGGCAGGTGCCTGGGTCTGTTGCAGCAGGCCGTAGCGGGAATCGAACAACGGGGCGCGATTGCGTTCGGCGATCCGCGCCAGGCGCTTGCGCAGGTGTTTGACGCGGGTTTCGAGGCTTAACCGCGGGTCGCTGGCGCGTTCGCCGAAGTGGCTGCGAATTTCCTCTTCACTGAGGCTTTCAAGCACAGTCTTGAGCAGCTCGCCGTTAGTCAATTGGGCTTCATGGATCTGCACGACCGGGGCGTCCTGGTCGCCAAAGGCCCAGGTGGTTTCACCGGCGGCATTCAGGAAACGCAAGCCACGGGCGTGGGGCCAGTCACCAAAGGCGGTGAGCAATTGCAGTTGGTCCTGGGGGTCGACCTGGCCGTATTGCGCTGGGTCGTCGCTGTTGAGACGCTCGATCAGGGTCTGGATCGAGCGGTCAATGCGCAGGCGCGCCAGGCTGTCATCCAGCAGCGGCGGCACCGGTTCGCTGTTGAGGTGCATCTTGCGCAGCGCGCCTTCGGGCACATCGCTGAGGCTCAGGGCCAGTTCGCGGTCGGCCGCGCCGAGGCCCTCGGCACGATGGCCGATGCGCTGCAACAGCGTGCGGCAATCCCACTGCAACGGATGCTCCAGTTCAGTGTGCCAACTGCCCGCGCCGTTATGCCGCAACCTGGGCATGTAGGCGTCGCTACGGGTGGGGTGCTTGATCGCGTAACCCGCGTCGTTGGCCAGGCGTTGCACCGCGTAAAAATGCCCGTCCAGTGGCAGGATCGATTCGCCGCGAACCTGGTGCAGGCCCAGGTGGTCGATGCCCAGGTTTGCCGGCAAGTCGATGTTTTGCCGGTAGGGGGCGAGGTCCGGTTTCCAGTAGCGGCGGGCACCGTTGGCAAGTGTCACCGGTGTATGGCGGTCGACGAAATCCAGCACTGACTGTGGCAATACCTTGCGCAGTTCGGCCGCACCAATCGTGCCGCCCGCCGCGAATGCGCCCACCTGCACCAGCGCCTGCAGCACGCTCATCAAGTGGCCGAACGCTTCCTGGGGCAAGCCTTCAGCCCAGTCGACAATGCCTTCGAACACGTCGTCGAGCAATTGATAGGCCATGTAGCCGAGCATCAGCTCGCCCAGGCCGGGGATGAACGGCGCGACCACGAACAATGCCGCATTGAGAATGGATGACGCCACATTGACGAAGGAATCCCACAGCGCCCAGCGGGCTTTCAGATCCACGGCGGCGGTGGGCACGGCGGTTGTGCGGGCGTCGTTGAGGATCTTGTTGATCTGCTGTTGGTAAATCGTCTGCCATACGTCACCTGACAGTGACGTGGACGAAAATTGCAGCTTGGGATCATCGGTCGGCGTCTTGCGCCAAGGCGCCAGGCCGCTGCCGGCTTGCGGCGGGTGCCATTTGATGCGCGCCAGGCGCTGGCTCAGGCCGGAAAAAAATAAACCACGGTGTTCATGGGCGACAAAACGGCTGAAGAACGCCTGATAGTCAGCGCCTCGCAACCGTTGCGTCAGGGCCTGCTTGAAGGCCAGTGGCGAAGGATATTCCTTGAGCGGTGCGTGCGGGTCGTTGGGGATATAAGCGACCAGGCGCGGGACGGCGCGTGCCTGTTCCAGGTCGGCGGCGAATAACAGGATGCCGGTCAGTGGGGCTTGCATCACGCTCAGCGTCTGCAGGCGTATTGTTTGGTCGTCCAGCCGCGGCTCCGAGCGGCCGTCCATCAGCGCGGTGACGACTTGGGCGAAGTCGGGCTGGATGTCGCCACGCAACTGGGCCAGGTGCAAGGCGCTGCGCAAGGCGGCCTTTTGGCTGGCCTCGACTTTCAATTGCAAGGCCGCGCCGGCCACCGGCTCGTTCAAGCCCAGCGCGTCCTTCAGGTAGCGCTGGTAGCGCGCGCCGATATCCAATTCGCGGCATAGCCGGGCGAAGCGCGCGACACTGATTTTTTCGCGGATCGCCGGCAGGGTGACGAACTGGCCGTTGGCGTCCGGCTCGGTGATAAACGTGGAGGCGGGCTCGAAGCCGTTTTCCTGGGCCTGCCCATGGTCGAAGTTGACCAGCGCCGCGTCCAGCAGCGAAATGGTCCAGGGGCGCGCCGCGCCGGAAGCAATCGGCAGCCAGGGGATGTTTTTCGGGCTGTACAGGCGCAGGCAAGTGCGCTGGGCGTCGAGGTCCACGCCAAACTGATTAATTAACGCGTCTTCCAGAATCGGCCGGGCGAAGGTCCTGGCGTCCTGCACCTGCTTGAGCGCGTTGTCCACGGCGTTCTGCGCGGTCCAGTGCGCGCCGCTCAAGCGCTTGAATTCGGCGCGTTGGGCGGCGGACGCGGTGGGCAGTGGCGTAGGCGTGGCAACGGCAAAGGCCTGGCGTTTGGCGGCGGTGGCCTTGCCCAACCAGGCCGGAATGGCGTTTTTGAGGGGCAGGTAATGGCTGTCGGGTTGGTGGGTAGTCATGCTGAAACTCGTCAGTGGCATAAAGCACAGGAGTAGATCAGCGCGTTTCACTTGTGCGGCTCTAGATAGTTAGGGCGTATGCCGGGTGTATTGGCCCTGCCGTAAAAACCTCGGGCAGTTTAAACTGCGCCATTGCGACGCTATTTGTCGCATTGGCGTAAACCCGCGTAAAACGGGGGTTGGCGCTATAAGAAGTTGTCGCTTGGCGGCAAGGCCGCGCTGAAAACTGTCCTTACAATCCCTGCATCGTCCGCCAGTTCCAGGCGGGCGTTCCTCTTCAGGAGACTCCGATGTCCGTTGAGCAAGCCCCGGTGCAACGTGCCGATTTCGACCAGGTCATGGTGCCTAACTACGCCCCTGCCGCGTTCATCCCTGTGCGTGGCGCAGGTTCCCGCGTATGGGACCAGACCGGTCGCGAGCTGATCGACTTTGCCGGCGGCATCGCGGTCAACGTATTGGGCCACGCTCACCCGGCGCTGGTCGGTGCATTGACCGAGCAGGCCAACAAGCTGTGGCACGTCTCCAACGTCTTCACCAATGAACCGGCCCTGCGCCTGGCCCATAAGCTGATCGACGCCACCTTTGCCGAGCGCGTGTTCTTCTGCAACTCCGGCGCCGAGGCCAACGAGGCCGCCTTCAAGCTGGCCCGTCGTGTGGCGTTCGACCGTTTCGGCACGGAGAAGTACGAGATCATCGCCGCGCTGAACAGCTTCCACGGCCGCACCCTGTTCACCGTCAACGTCGGTGGCCAGTCCAAGTACTCCGATGGCTTCGGCCCTAAAATTACCGGCATCACCCACGTTCCTTATAACGACCTGGCGGCGCTGAAAGCCGCCGTGTCGGAGAAGACCTGCGCCGTGGTGCTCGAACCGATCCAGGGCGAAGGCGGTGTACTGCCGGCCGAACTGGCCTACCTGCAAGGTGCCCGCGAACTGTGCGACGCGAACGACGCGCTGCTGGTGTTCGACGAAGTGCAGACCGGCATGGGCCGCAGCGGCCATCTGTTTGCCTATCAGCATTACGGCGTGACACCGGACATCCTCACCAGCGCCAAGAGCCTGGGCGGCGGTTTCCCGATCGCGGCGATGCTGACGCGTGAAGACCTGGCCAAGCACCTGGTGGTCGGCACCCACGGCACCACTTACGGCGGCAACCCGCTGGCGTGCGCGGTGGCCGAGGCGGTCATCGACGTGATCAACACCCCTGAGGTCCTGGCCGGCGTGAACGCCAAGCACGACCTGTTCAAGGCGCGCCTGGAACAGATCGGCAAGCAATACGGCATTTTCACCGAAGTGCGTGGCCTGGGCCTGTTGATCGGCTGCGTGCTGAGCGATGCATTCAAAGGCAAGGCCAAGGATGTGTTCAACGCGGCCGAAAAAGAAAACCTGATGATCCTGCAAGCCGGCCCGGACGTGGTGCGTTTCGCCCCGAGCCTGGTGGTGGAAGAGGCGGACATCAACGAAGGTCTGGATCGTTTTGAGCGGGCTGTGAAGACGTTGACGCAAGCCTGATAGCAACACATTTATCTGCCGCACCGCAGATCAAAATGTGGGAGCTGGCTTGCCTGCGATTGCAGTGGTTCAGTCACCCCAACATCGACTGACCGACCGCTATCGCGGGCAAGCCCGCTCCCACACTGGTCTTCGGGTGAATCCCGATGTGGTGCAGGACATTTTCTCTATGAAGTTTTCGAGTTAAGGAGTGACACCATGCTGGTGATGCGCCCCGCGCAAATGGCTGATCTGGGCGAGGTACAGCGTCTGGCTGCGGACAGCCCGATTGGTGTCACCTCCTTGCCGGACGACGTGGAACGCCTGAGCGACAAGATCGCCGCCAGCGAAGCGTCGTTCGCGGCCGAGGTCAGTTTCAACGGCGAAGAAAGTTATTTCTTCGTGCTCGAAGACACTGACACCGGCAAGCTTGCCGGTTGCTCGGCCATCGTCGCGTCGGCCGGTTACTCGGAGCCGTTCTACAGTTTCCGCAACGAAACTTTCGTGCACGCCTCCCGCGAGCTGAAGATCCACAACAAGATCCACGTGCTTTCCCAGTGCCACGACCTCACCGGCAACAGCCTGCTCACCAGTTTCTACGTGAAGCCTGCGCTGGTCGGTTCGCCGTGGTCGGAACTCAATTCCCGTGGCCGCCTGCTGTTCGTCGCCAGCCACCCCGAGCGCTTTGCCGATTCGGTGGTGACCGAGATCGTCGGCTACAGCGACGAGAACGGTGATTCGCCGTTCTGGGACGCCATCGGCCGCAACTTCTTCGACCTCAATTACGCCGCCGCCGAGCGCCTGTGCGGCCTGAAAAGCCGTACCTTCCTCGCCGAGCTGATGCCTCATTATCCGATCTACGTGCCGCTGCTGCCGGACGCCGCCCAAGAGGCGATGGGCCAGGTGCACCCGCGTGCGCAGATCACCTTCGACATCCTGATGCGCGAGGGCTTCGAGACCGACCATTACATCGATATCTTCGACGGCGGCCCGACGCTGCACGCGCGGGTCTCGGGCATTCGCTCGATTGCCCAGAGCCGCGTGGTGCCGGTGAAGATCGGCGAGATGGTCAAGGGTGTCGGCCGCCAATACCTGGTGAGCAACGGCCAGTTGCAGGATTACCGTGCGGTGATGCTGGAGTTGGATTATGCGCCCGGCAAACCGGTGACCCTGGACCTGGACGCGGCCGAAGCGCTGGGCGTCGGTGAAGGTGCCAGCGTGCGCCTGGTTGCGGTTTAAGCAGAGTTTTGCGGGTGGCCTGGAGCAGGCGGCCCGTTTGAGGAGATAGCATGATTGTTCGTCCCGTACGCAGCAGCGATTTACCGGCCCTGATCGATTTGGCGCGCAGCACCGGCACCGGCCTTACCACCTTGCCGGCCAACGAGGAACGCCTGACCCATCGCGTGGGCTGGGCCGAAAAAACCTTTCGCGGCGACGCCGGGCGGGGCGACGCCGACTACCTGTTCGTGCTGGAAAACGACGAAGGCCGGGTGGTAGGCATTTCCGCGATTGCCGGCGCGGTCGGCCTGCGTGAGCCCTGGTACAACTTCCGGGTCGGCCTGACCGTCAGCGCCTCCCAGGAGCTGAACATCTACCGCGAAATCCCGACGCTGTTCCTGGCCAACGACCTCACCGGCAACTCCGAACTGTGCTCGCTGTTCCTGCACGCCGATTACCGCACCGGCCTCAATGGCCGCATGCTGGCCAAGGCGCGGATGTTGTTCATCGCCGAGTTCCCGCAACTGTTCGGCAACAAGATCATCGCCGAGATGCGCGGTGTGTCCAACGACGCCGGGCGTTCGCCGTTCTGGGAAAGCCTGGGCCGGCACTTCTTCAAGATGGAGTTCAGCCAGGCCGACTACCTCACCGGCGTTGGCAACAAAGCGTTTATCGCTGAGCTGATGCCGAAGTTTCCGTTGTACAGCTGCTTCCTCTCCGAGGACGCGCGCAACGTGATCGGCAAGGTGCATCCGGACACCGAACCGGCGCTGAGCATGCTCAAGAGCGAAGGCTTCAGCTACCAGGGCTATGTCGATATTTTCGATGCGGGCCCTGCGGTGGAATGCGAAACCAGCAAGATCCGTGCGGTGCGCGACAGCCAGTCGCTGGTGCTCGCCATCGGCACGCCGGGGGACGACGCCACGCCGTTCCTGATCCATAACCGCAAGCGCGAAGACTGCCGCATCACGGCCGCACCGGCCCGCCTGGCCGCAGGTACCTTGGTGGTCGATCCTCAGACGGCCAGGCGCCTCCAGTTGGTCGTCGGCGATCAAGTGCGCGCCGTACCGTTGTCCGCAGCCCGGGAGTCGAAATAATGAATGCGTTGTATATCGCAGGTAGCTGGCTGGCCGGCCAGGGTGAACTGTTTGAATCGCGTAACCCGGTGACCCAGCAGGTGCTGTGGGCCGGCAACGGCGCCACGGCCGAGCAGGTAGAGTCCGCCGTGCAGGCCGCGCGCCAGGCGTTCCCCGCTTGGGCACGACGTTCGTTGGAAGATCGCATCGGCGTGCTGGAAACCTTCGCCGCTGTCCTGAAAAAACGCGCCGATGAAATCGCCCGTTGCATCGGTGAGGAAACCGGCAAGCCGCTGTGGGAATCGGCCACCGAAGTCACCAGCATGGCCAACAAGATCGCCATCTCGGTGCAAAGCTACCGTGAGCGTACCGGCGAGAAGAGCGGCCCCCTGGGCGATGCCACCGCGGTATTGCGCCACAAGCCCCACGGCGTGGTGGCGGTGTTCGGGCCTTACAACTTTCCTGGCCATTTGCCGAACGGGCATATTGTCCCGGCGCTGCTCGCGGGTAATACCGTGCTGTTCAAGCCGAGCGAGCTCACGCCGAAAGTCGCCGAGCTGACCGTGCAGTGCTGGATCGAAGCCGGTTTGCCGGCAGGTGTGTTGAACCTGCTGCAAGGCGCGCGGGAAACCGGCATCGCCCTGGCGGCCAACCCTGGTATCGACGGCTTGTTCTTCACCGGTTCCAGCCGCACCGGCAACCATCTGCACCAGCAATTTTCCGGGCGTCCGGACAAGATCCTGGCCCTGGAAATGGGCGGCAACAACCCGCTGGTGGTCGACGAAGTCGCCGACGTGGATGCGGCCGTGTACACCATCATTCAGTCGGCGTTTATCTCCGCTGGCCAGCGCTGCACCTGCGCACGCCGTCTGCTGGTACCGGAAGGCGCCTGGGGCGATGCCTTGCTGGCACGCCTGGTGGCGGTGAGCGCGACGATTGAGGTGGGCGCGTTCGACCAGCAACCGCCACCGTTCATGGGCTCGGTGATCTCCCTCGGTGCCGCCAAAGCCTTGATGGACGCCCAGGAACTGATGTTGGCCAATGGCGCCGTCGCGCTGCTGGAAATGACTCAACCCCGGCACCAGGCCGCGTTGCTGACCCCAGGCATCATCGACGTCACCGCCGTGACCGAGCGCGAGGACGAAGAGTTGTTCGGCCCGCTGTTGCAGGTGATCCGCTACGCGGATTTTGCAGCGGCGATTGCCGAGGCCAACAACACTCAATACGGCTTGGCGGCGGGGTTGCTGTCGGATTCCGAAGCGCGTTATCAACAGTTCTGGCTGGAAAGCCGCGCCGGTATCGTCAACTGGAACAAACAACTGACCGGCGCCGCCAGCACCGCGCCGTTTGGCGGGGTAGGGGCCTCGGGCAACCACCGCGCCAGCGCTTATTACGCGGCGGATTATTGCGCGTATCCGGTGGCTTCGCTGGAGACCCCGAGTTTGGTGGTGCCGGCCACGCTGACCCCTGGCATTACGCTCAAGTGAGAGTGACACCGATCTAATGTGGGAGCTGGCTTGCCTGCGATGGCATCACCTCGGTCTGACTGACAAACCGAGTCGCCTGCATCGCAGGCAAGCCAGCTCCCACATTGACCAGTGGTGCAGTCAAGTAATTTGAAGCCTATAAAAACAGATGTTCGTGGAGCCTCGCCGATGAAATCCTATGAAGTCAATTTTGACGGTCTAGTGGGGCCGACCCATAACTACGGCGGGTTGTCCTTTGGCAACGTCGCCTCCCAGAGCAACAGCCAGCAGCATTCCAACCCCAGGGAAGCGGCGTTGCAGGGCCTGCAGAAAATGAAGGCCCTGATGGACATGGGCTTTGTGCAAGGGATTCTGGCGCCCCAGGAACGTCCTGATGTGGCTGCCTTGCGCACCCTTGGTTTCAGTGGCACCGACGCCCAGGTGATCGAGCAAGCGGCCAGGCAGGCCATGCCCTTGCTGGTGGCCAGCTGCTCCGCCTCGAGCATGTGGGTCGCCAATGCCGCCACCGTCAGCCCCAGCGCCGACACGGCAGACGGCCGCGTGCATTTCACCGCCGCCAACCTCAACTGCAAATACCACCGCAGCATCGAACACCCGACCACCAGCCGCGTGCTGGGAGCGATGTTTGCCGACGCCAAACACTTTGCCCACCACGCCGCCTTGCCGGCGGTGGCGCAGTTCGGCGACGAAGGCGCGGCCAACCACACGCGTTTTTGCCGTGAATACGGCGAGGCGGGCGTTGAGTTTTTCGTGTTCGGCCGCAGCGCATTCGACCCCCGTTATCCCGCCCCGCAGAAGTACCCGGCGCGCCAGACCCTCGAGGCGTCCCAGGCCGTTGCGCGCCTGCACGGCTTGAAGGCCGACGGCGTGGTCTACGCCCAGCAAAACCCGGCGGTGATCGATGCCGGTGTGTTCCACAACGATGTGATCGCGGTGGGCAACGGCGAAGTGCTGTTCTATCACGAGGACGCGTTCCTCCATACCGAACAGATGCTCGCCGAGTTGCAGGGCAAACTGGGCACGCTTGGCGGCAACTTCCAGGCCGTCTGCGTGCCCCGTGCCCAGGTCAGCGTCGAGGACGCGGTGCGTTCCTACCTGTTCAACAGCCAGTTGCTGACGCGCCCCGATGGCTCGATGCTGCTGATCGTGCCCGAAGAGTGCCGTGCCAACCAGCGCGTGTGGGATTACCTGCAAGGCTTGACCGCTGCCGGTGGGCTGATCCGCGAAGTAAAGGTGTTCGACCTCAAGCAAAGCATGCAGAACGGCGGTGGCCCGGCGTGCCTGCGCTTGCGCGTAGCCCTGAACGAAACGGAGCTGGCGGCGGTGAACTCAGGCGTTATCATGACCGCGCCGCTGTACGACACCCTGACCCAATGGGTCGACAGGCACTACCGCGACAGCCTGCGCGAAACCGACCTGGCTGATCCGCAATTGTTGCTTGAGTGCCGCACGGCATTGGATGAACTGACGCAAATCCTTAAACTGGGCTCGGTTTATCCTTTCCAGATCAATTAACGCCACGTGGCTGAGATATTTTATTTATGACCGACACCCTGAAACTGATCCTTGAAGACACCGACGGCACCCAGCTGGAAACCTCCTGCACCCGCGTCGCCGTGGTCTGGCAGGGCAAGGAGATCTGGATCCAGCACGACGGCCGTGGCCAACTGCTGATCGGTGTGGACGTGGAAGAAGGCGACGCCGAGTACGCCAACCTGCTGATGCGCCCACTGGCCACCAACCTGATGAGCCTGCAACTGGAAATGGAACCGGCCGAGGTTGAAGGTGATGACGACGATCACGTCCACGGCCCAGGCTGCAACCACTAAGGAAGCTGCGTATGCTCGCCCTCGGCAAATTGCTTGAACTGACCCTCGCCGGTCGCGAACCGGCGCAAAAAATTCAACTGACTGTCGACGGCGTGCAGATGCGCTGGCTCAGCGAGGGCGCGCTTGAAGTGCGTCCGCCGCAGGCCCGGGACAATGGCAGCGACTTGCTGCTGTCGTCCGGCATCCATGGCAACGAAACGGCGCCGATCGAACTGCTCGACCGGTTGTTGCATGGCATCGCCCGTGGGGAGATCAAGCCGCGCGCCCGTATTCTGTTCCTGTTCGGCAACCCCGAGGCCATGCGCCGCGGCGAGCGCTACCTCGAGCTGGACATCAACCGGCTGTTCAACGGCCGTCACGAAAAAAACATCGGCCCCGAAGCCATGCGTGCCGCCGAGCTTGAGCAATTGGCCCGCAGTTTCTTCAGCCTGCCGGGCCGTTCGCGCCTGCATTACGACCTGCACACGGCCATTCGCGGCTCGAAGATCGAGCAGTTTGCGCTGTACCCGTGGAAGGAAGGCCGCCAGCACTCACGTCGTGAACTGGCGCGCCTGCACGCCGCCGGCATGCAAGCGGTGCTGTTGCAGAACAAGGCGTCGATCACCTTCACCGCGTTTACCTACGAACAGCTGGAGGCTGAGGCCTTCACCTTGGAACTGGGCAAGGCGCGGCCGTTCGGGCACAACGAGGGGGTGGATGTTTCACGCCTGGAGCTGCGCCTCAAGCAGATCATCGAAGGCACCGAGCCCGAGACCGACAGCCTTGACGGTATGCAGCTGTTCGCCGTGGCGCGCGAAGTGATCAAGCACAGTGACGCCTTCCTGCTGCACCTGCCGGCGGACGTCGAGAACTTTTCGGAATTGGAAAAGGGTTATCTGTTGGCCGAAGACGTGGCCAAGACCCGCTGGGTCATCGAAGAAGAGGGTGCCCGTATCATCTTCCCCAACCCGAAGGTGAAGAACGGTTTGCGCGCGGGCATATTGATCGTGCCGACCACGGATGCGGGCTTGGCTTAGATCTTGAGGCTTACCGGAAACAATGTGGGAGCTGGCTTGCCTGCGATAGCATCACCTCGGTGTGACTGATAGACCGAGGTGCCCGCATCGCAGGCAAGCCAGCTCCCACACAAGCCTGTTCCCACATTTGGGGGTGCGGTGTTGCTTAGACCGCTACAGCACGCGGCTCGCTGCGACGGATCGCACGGACCTTGTGCAGCGTATCGGCGCAGGTGCGCGCGGCTTCCTGGCCCTTGTGCACGAAGTGCTCGTAGAAAAAGGTGTGATGCTCGGTGCCGGCATGGAAGTGATGCGGCGTCAGCGATACCGAGAACACCGGCACTTCAGTCTCCAGCTGCACCTGCATCAGGCCGCTGACCACCGACTGGGCGACAAACTCGTGACGGTAGATCCCGCCATCCACCACCAGGGCGGCAGCGACGATACCGGCGTAACGGCCGGTCTTTGCCAGCAGTTTGGCGTGCAGGGGCATTTCAAAGGCACCGCCGACTTCGAAGAAATCGATGTCCGATTCCTGGTAGCCCTGGGCGATCATTTCGGCGAGGAAGCCTTTGCGGGATTGATCGACAATATCCTTGTGCCAGCAGGCCTGGATAAACGCGACGCGCTCGCCGTGGTGGTTTTTGCTTTTGCTGTCGATTGCGGTGGGTTGCATGTTCTGACTCCTGTTTAAGAAAAAAACAGGGCGTTATGAATCGAATGGGATTTAAGGGTACGCAAGCACACGAGGTGCGCGGCCCTTAGGTGCCAATCCCGTTCTCTCTTCATCCGGACTATGACCGTCGGCCCCGGGATCACACCGGGTCTGCTGACCTTGTCGCCGTCCTGCGTGAGCAGTTCGAGGCGCCAAGCGCTCGCGGGCTATACACATTGCGTGTAATTACCGCCGGTGGGGAATTGCACCCCGCCCTGAGAACGTTGCCGCCAGAACCCTGGCGGCGAAGCGTTTTTAACACGGTTTTTCGAAAACTGCACGAGCGCTCTATCGATAAGCTATATCGGTTTGTTTGGTTGGTATTCGATTGAATGCATCCGGGGCTTGATATTCCATGGTTTTGCCCGCAGTAATCATCTCCATGAGGCACTTATCCAAATCGTCAGAGGCTTGATTCATGTCCGTGATTGATCTGCGCAGCGACACCGTGACCCAACCCACGCCCGGCATGCGCGACGCAATGGCCACGGCCGCCAGCGGCGATGACGTGTATGGCGAGGACCCCAGCGTCAATCGCCTGGAAGCCGAACTGGCCAGGCGCCTGGGCTTTGCCGCCGCGCTGTTCGTGCCCACCGGTACCATGAGCAACCTGCTGGCGTTGATGGCCCATTGCGAGCGCGGCGAGGAATACATCGTCGGCCAGCAGGCCCACACCTACAAATACGAAGGCGGTGGCGCAGCGGTGTTGGGTTCGATCCAGCCGCAGCCGCTGGAAGTGCAGGCGGACGGTTCCCTTGACTTGGACCAGGTATTGGCGGCGATCAAGCCGGACGACTTCCATTTTGCCCGCAGCCGTTTGCTGGCGCTGGAAAACACCATGCAAGGCAAGGTATTGCCGCTGGATTACCTGGCCCAGGCGCGGGCGTTTACCCGTGAACATGGCCTGGCCCTGCACCTGGATGGCGCGCGGCTCTACAACGCAGCGGTCAAGCTGGGCGTGGATGCGCGCGAGATAGCGCGGCACTTTGATTCGGTGTCGGTGTGCCTGTCCAAAGGCCTCGGCGCGCCGATTGGCTCGGTGTTGTGCGGTTCCACGGCCCTGATCGCCAAGGCCCGGCGCCTTCGCAAGATGGTCGGTGGTGGCATGCGCCAGGCCGGCTCCCTCGCGGCGGCCGGGCTGTACGCCCTGGATCACCAGGTCCAGCGCCTCGCCGACGACCACGCCAACGCACAATGGCTGGGCGATGAGCTGCGCAAGGCCGGCTATGAGGTGGAGCCGGTGCAGACCAACATGGTCTATGTGCAGATCGGTGATCGGGCCGAGGCCTTGAAGGCCTTCGCCGCCGAGCGCGCGATCAAGTTGAGCGTCGCGCCACGCCTGCGCATGGTCACGCACATGGATGTGAGCCGGGCGCAGATCGAGCAAGTGGTGCAGGCATTCGTCGAGTTTTCGCGTAAATGACCGTGCAGACCGTCCAATTGAACGTTTCTATCGTATAAACACGCTGTACCACCGGCAAAGGGCCGATATAATGCGGCCCTTTGCCGTCGCTCCGTCTGATGATGTTGCGCACTGGCCTTTGGCCGCAGCCTCCGTGGAAGAACCTAATGAAAAGCGCAGAAATCCGTGAAGCCTTCCTTCGCTTCTTCGAAGAGCAAGGTCACACCCGTGTCGCCTCCAGCTCCTTGATCCCAGGCAATGACCCTACCCTGCTGTTCACCAACGCGGGGATGAACCAGTTCAAGGACTGCTTCCTGGGCCAGGAAAAGCGCGCCTATACCCGCGCCACCAGCAGCCAGAAGTGCGTACGCGCCGGCGGCAAGAACAGTGACCTGGAAAACGTCGGTTACACCGCTCGCCACCACACATTTTTCGAAATGCTGGGTAACTTCAGCTTCGGTGACTATTTCAAGAAAGACGCGATTACGTTCGCCTGGACCTTCCTCACCGGCGTGCTGAAGCTGCCCAAGGAAAAACTCTGGGTCACCGTGTACGCCACGGACGACGAAGCGTATGACATCTGGACCCAGCAAATCGGTGTACCTGCCGAGCGCATGATCCGTATCGGCGACAACAAAGGCGCGCCCTACGCGTCCGACAACTTCTGGACCATGGGCGATACCGGCCCGTGCGGCCCGTGCACCGAGATTTTCTATGATCACGGCGACGATATCTGGGGTGGCCCGCCAGGCTCGCCGGAAGAAGACGGCGATCGTTACATCGAGATCTGGAACAACGTGTTCATGCAGTTCAACCGCACCGCCGATGGCGTGTTGCATCCGCTGCCAGCGCCGTCGGTCGACACCGGCATGGGCCTGGAGCGGATCAGTGCGGTGATGCAGCACGTTCACTCCAACTATGAAATCGACCTGTTCACCAACCTGTTGAGCGCCTCGGCGGCGGCCATTGGCTGCCCCAACGAAAGCCAGTCTTCGCTCAAGGTGGTGTCGGACCACATCCGCTCCTGCGGCTTCCTGATCGCCGACGGCGTGCTGCCGTCCAACGAAGGCCGTGGCTATGTGCTGCGCCGCATCATCCGTCGCGCCTGCCGTCACGGTAACAAGCTGGGCGCCACCGGCAGCTTCTTCTACAAGATCGTGGCCGCGCTGGTGGCCGAGATGGGCGACGCCTTCCCGGAGCTCAAGCAGCAGCAGGGCAACATCGAGCGCGTGCTCAAGGCCGAGGAGGAGCAGTTCTCCAAGACCCTGGAACACGGCCTGAAAATTCTGGAGCAGGACCTGGCCGAGCTCAAAGGCACCGTGGTGCCGGGTGACGTAGTGTTCAAGCTCTACGACACCTACGGCTTCCCGATGGACCTGACCGCCGACATCGCCCGTGAGCGCGAACTGACCATCGATGAGGCGGGTTTCGAGCGCGAGATGGAGGCCCAGCGCGTGCGTGCGCGTTCCGCCAGCGCTTTTGGCCTGGACTACAACACGCTGGTCAAGGTCGACGTGGCCACCGAATTCACCGGCTACAAGGCCACCGGCGGTTCGGCCAAAGTGGTTGCCCTTTATAAGGAAGGCCAGTCGGTCGACGTCTTGAATGAAGGCGATGACGGTGTGGTGGTCCTGGACCAGACCCCGTTCTATGCCGAATCCGGTGGCCAGATCGGCGACTGCGGTTTCCTCAAGGCGGCTTCCGGTCGCTTTGATGTGCGTGACACCACCAAGACCGGCGGCGCGTTCCTGCACCACGGCGTATTGGCGTCGGGCAACCTGACCGTCGGTGCGCCGGTGGAGACCCAGGTAGACGCCGACGTGCGCCACGCCACCGCGCTGAACCACTCGGCCACCCACTTGCTGCACGCTGCACTTCGCCAGGTACTGGGCGAGCACGTCCAGCAGAAAGGTTCGTTGGTCGACAGCCAGCGCCTGCGTTTCGACTTCAGCCACTTCGAAGCGATCAAGCCTGAGCAGATCAAGGCCCTGGAAGACATCGTCAACGCAGAGATTCGCAAGAACACCCCGGTGGAAACCGAAGAAACCGATATCGAGACCGCCAAGGCCAAGGGCGCCATGGCGCTGTTCGGCGAGAAGTATGGCGACAACGTACGCGTACTGAGCATGGGCGGCAGTTTCTCGGTGGAACTGTGTGGCGGTATCCACGCCAACCGTACCGGCGACATCGCCCTGCTGAAAATCATCAGCGAAGGCGGCGTGGCGTCTGGTGTGCGGCGTATCGAGGCAGTAACCGGCGCTGCGGCCCTGGCCTACCTCAATGCGGCCGAGGAACAACTCAAGGAGGCGGCCAGCCTGGTCAAGGGCAGCCGCGACAACCTGATCGACAAGCTGTCCGCCGTGCTGGAGCGCAACCGCGCACTGGAGAAACAGCTGGAGCAGTTGCAAGCCAAGGCGGCCAGCGCCGCGGGCGACGATCTGTCGTCTGCCGCGGTGGACGTCAAGGATGTGAAGGTCTTGGCCGCACGCCTGGACGGTCAGGACGGCAAGGCGCTGTTGGCCTTGGTCGATCAGTTGAAGAACAAGCTCGGCCGCGCAGTGATCCTGCTCGGCAGTGTCCATGAGGATAAGGTCGTTCTGGTTGCCGGTGTAACCAAGGACCTGACTGGCCAACTCAAGGCTGGTGATTTGATGAAGCAAGCCGCCGCGGCAGTCGGCGGGAAGGGCGGTGGTCGTCCGGACATGGCGCAAGGCGGTGGTGTGGACGCTGGCGCCTTGGACGCGGCCCTGGCCCTGACCGTGCCGTTTGTCGAGGCAGGTATTTAAGGCACTGTTAACCGGCCCGTGGTCCAGTCGCGGGCAGGTTCGGTGCTGGTGGATTGGTTATCAGGCGCCCCTTTACGGGCTGAGGCGGCTTAGAAATGGCTTTGATCGTACAGAAATTTGGAGGTACCTCGGTCGGCTCTGTTGAAAGAATCGAGCAGGTGGCCGACAAGGTTAAGAAGTTCCGCGATGCCGGCGACGACCTGGTGGTGGTGCTGTCAGCCATGAGCGGCGAGACCAATCGCCTGATCGATCTGGCCAAGGCAATCAGTGGTGATCAACAGCCGCTGCCGCGTGAGCTGGATGTGATTGTGTCCACCGGCGAGCAGGTGACCATCGCCTTGCTGGCCATGGCGCTGAACAAGCGCGGTGTGCCGGCGGTGTCCTACACGGGCAGCCAGGTGCGCATTCTCACCGATAGCGCACATACCAAGGCGCGTATCCTGCAGATCGATGATCAGAAAATCCGTACGGACCTGAAAGCCGGACGCGTGGTAGTTGTAGCGGGCTTCCAGGGCGTGGACGAGCAAGGCAACATCACCACCCTCGGGCGTGGCGGTTCGGATACCACCGGCGTGGCGCTGGCAGCGGCGCTGAAGGCGGATGAATGCCAGATCTACACCGATGTGGATGGCGTCTACACTACCGATCCGCGTGTGGTGTCCGTGGCCCAGCGCCTGGACAAGATCACCTTTGAAGAGATGCTGGAAATGGCCAGCCTCGGTTCCAAGGTGTTGCAGATCCGCGCGGTGGAGTTCGCCGGCAAGTACAACGTTCCGCTGCGCGTATTGCACAGCTTCAAAGAGGGTCCGGGCACCCTCATTACTATTGATGAAGAGGAATCCATGGAACAGCCGATCATTTCCGGTATCGCTTTCAACCGTGATGAAGCCAAGCTGACTATCCGTGGCGTGCCAGACACCCCGGGCGTGGCGTTCAAGATCCTGGGCCCTATCAGCGGCGCGAACATCGAAGTCGACATGATCGTGCAGAACGTGTCGCACGATAACACCACCGATTTTACCTTCACCGTGCACCGCAACGAGTACGATGCGGCAGAACGGATCCTGCAGAACACGGCGAAGGAGATCGGTGCGCGTGAAGTGGTGGGCGACACCAAGATTGCCAAGGTGTCGATCGTGGGCGTGGGCATGCGTTCCCATGCAGGCGTTGCCAGCCGCATGTTCGAGGCCCTGGCCAAGGAAAGCATCAATATCCAGATGATCTCCACGTCGGAAATCAAAGTCTCGGTGGTCATTGAAGAGAAGTATCTGGAGCTGGCAGTGCGCGCGTTGCATACCGCTTTTGAGCTGGACGCTCCGGCCCGACAGGGCGAGTGAGGCAGTGCCAGAAAGGCGCGGTTTTACCGCGCCTTTCCTTTTTTTGTAGGGCGCATGTTCTTTTACACGCGCTCGACAATACTTAGGCGGGTAGGTCTATGGCCTCTTGGTTGTAGGTCCAAAGCCGTTTTTTTGCAGACTGTTGTTCCTGAATTGAAATGCGTGAGGAGAAAGGTATGCTGATTCTGACTCGTCGGTGCGCAGAAAGCCTGATTATCGGTGATGGCGAAATCACCGTGACCGTGCTCGGCGTCAAAGGCAATCAAGTACGTATCGGGGTTAACGCTCCGAAAGAGGTGGCGGTGCACCGCGAGGAAATTTACCTGCGGATCAAGAAAGAGAAGGACGAAGAACCAAGCCTTTAATTTTTATCGTTTTTTATGTTTGCAAACGGGGATGAACGTGGTTAATATACGCCCCGTGTTGCGGAGAGCTGGCCGAGTGGCCGAAGGCGCTCCCCTGCTAAGGGAGTACACCTCAAAAGGGTGTCGGGGGTTCGAATCCCCCGTTCTCCGCCATTATTTGCTTAGTACGTTGCAATCTGGTTTTTTCAGTAACTTATTGAAATTGCTCGAAAAAATAGCTTTACATAGAGATTGAACGGCCTATAATGCGCGGCAACAAATGCACTCGTAGCTCAGCTGGATAGAGTACTCGGCTACGAACCGAGCGGTCACAGGTTCGAATCCTGTCGAGTGCACCATTTAAGAGTCAGTTGCAGTGATGCAGGTGATTCGGTTACAACCAGTTGTGATCTGGTCTAAAAACACAATATGCACTCGTAGCTCAGCTGGATAGAGTACTCGGCTACGAACCGAGCGGTCACAGGTTCGAATCCTGTCGAGTGCACCATACAAACAAAAAGCCCGCCAAGTGCGGGCTTTTTGCCGTCTGGGGTTTGTGTAGGATTTTCTCTTTTGCGCGCGCTCCCATGTGTTTTCCCTTCCCGCTGCGTCGTCGCAGTTCATAGATGCAGCCATTACTCAGCATTGGCTCGCAAGCGCTTGTTCTTTCCAGTTTTTTAACGTTTAAAGTGGCCGGGCGGTGTATCATTGCGCCCGTCAGCCCCGCCGGGGCTTGTGGAATACCTCCATGGACTTACCCAGTAGCTGCTCAGTACCTCGTTTTACCAATCATGAATTGACTGATTGATCCTTCCGGCGTGCCCCGCTGCTGGGAGTGGAGTTCGCCTATGACCGAAGTAGAAGTAAAGAAAACACAGGAAAGCCTGCAGGATCGCCTGGCTCAAGTCATCGAGTTGCTGCAGCGCCAGCGCGTGGTCGAAGACCTCACGCACCGCCAGGAAGGCCCGAATAACAACCTGGTCGAAAACCTGGTTCACCGCCAGAACCTCGTTGAGCTGCAACGCAAGCTCGATGACCTGCACTCCGCCGACGTCGCCTATATTCTCGAAGCCTTGCCGCTGGATGATCGACTGACCCTCTGGCAGTTGGTCAAGGCCGACCGCGACGGCGATATCCTGCTCGAAGTATCCGACTCGGTCCGTGAAACCCTGATCGCCGACATGGACGATCATGAGCTCCTGGCCGCCGCCAAGGAGATGGACGCCGACGAACTGGCCGACCTGGCGCCTGAACTGCCCCGTGATGTTGTCCATGAGTTGATGGAAGCGCTGGACACTCAGCAGCGTGAGCGTGTGCGTTCGGCACTGTCGTACGACGACGATCAGGTCGGCGCGCTGATGGACTTCGAGATGGTCACCATCCGCGAAGACGTCAGCCTGGAAGTGGTCCTGCGTTACCTGCGCCGTCTCAAGGAGCTGCCCGGCCATACCGACAAACTGTTCGTGGTCGATTACGAAGGCATCCTGAAGGGCGTCCTGCCGATCAAGCGTCTGCTGGTCAATGATCCGGACAAGAAAGTTGCGGACCTGATGGCCAGCGACACCGTGAGCTTTCACCCGGATGAAGACGCCTACGATGCCGCGCAGGCATTCGAGCGTTATGACTTGATCTCGGCGCCGGTGGTGGACAAGAACGGCAAATTGATTGGCCGTTTGACCATCGATGAAATCGTCGACCTGATTCGTGAAGAGAGTGAAACCGAAGTTCTCAACATGGCGGGTCTGCGTGAAGAGGAAGACATCTTTGCATCGGTCTGGCGTTCGCTGCGTAACCGCTGGGCCTGGCTGGCGGTCAACCTGATTACCGCGTTTATCGCTTCCCGGGTGATCGGCTTGTTTGAAGGCTCGATCGAGAAACTGGTCGCCCTGGCGGCGTTGATGCCGATCGTGGCCGGTATTGGTGGTAACTCCGGTAACCAGACCATCACCATGATTGTGCGCGCCATGGCGCTGGATCAGGTGAGTACGGCCAACTCCTCGCGCCTGCTGCGCAAAGAGCTGGCCGTAGGCCTTATCAACGGCCTGGTCTGGGGTGGAGTGATCGGCGTGGTGGCTTACTTGCTGTATGGCAGTTGGTCACTCGGCGTGGTCATGACGGCCGCCATGACCCTCAACCTGCTGCTGGCGGCGCTGATGGGCGTGTTGATCCCGATGACCCTGGCCCGCATCGGGCGCGACCCCGCCATGGGTGCCAGCGTGATGATCACCGCCATGACCGACAGCGGTGGCTTCTTCATCTTCCTGGGCCTGGCGACGATCTTCCTGCTCTAAACCCTGCACGCTGGCCGGCTCCCCTGTAGGAGCTGGCTTGCCAGCGAAGATCGTCAACGATAACGCGTAAACCCTGACTGCCTGCGGCGCGCTCAAGTTTTTCGCGAGCAAGCTCGCTCCTACGGCTGACCCCAAATTCCACGCAAAAAAAAGCCAGCATTTAGCTGGCTTCGGCTTTCAGTCGCGAATCAATTGGCTTCTGCGGCCGCCTCGACGTCGTGCGCGATAAGCGAGACGAGAGCATTTTGCTGACGGTGGGAGAGCTGACGAAAACGCTGCAGCAGTTCGCGTTCGTGCAGCGACAGCTCGGGGCTGTCCAGGCGCATGCTCAACTCTTCGCCCAAGGCACCTTCCTGAATGAGGCTTTGTTCCAGGCGCGCGATGATTTCGGAGTTCATGCTGCGGTGATGATTGCGAGCCACCTCGGCAATGCGTTCCCGCATTCCGTCTGGCAGACGTACGACGAACTTGTCAGCCGTACGGCTGGAATAAATTGCCTGTTTCAATGGGCGCATATATTTAACCGGTTAGTTCAGGGGAGCGGTTTCTGGAATTGGCCGCAAGATGAGTGTTAAGACAAGGCTCACGACCAAAGTTCAACCCGAATTGCAAAGAGGCCGCATCATGCCTCACATTGGCCAGTTCCTTGGCGTCAATTCTGTGACAAATATTGAACTGACTAAAGGCTTTATGCCAGCACTCATTTGCATTTTTGCGGACTGGTTGGAAAACCGGGCTACGCGTGCTTCCCTGAGGGAACTTCTCGTAAGTCCAGGCCACCACAGGGTTTGAGGCCGCACATCCTATCGCAAAGTGGCCTTTTGCCCCTGGTCTTTAAGACTAGTGGCAATTTGCCGATTAGCGAGGGCGAGGCGACATAAGGTAGCGGAAGGGGTTCAGCGCAGGATGGGGTCGAACTTGAAGCGACGACCCATGATCAGGGTCAGCAGGAACAGGCTGGCGAATACGCCGCTGGCGATAAATGCGGTGGTCTGGCCGTCTTGCGACTCAGCGCTCAAACCCAGAAGACCGGTGAATGCGGTCAGGCACATAAACAGCCAGGCAAATTTGCTCATCACCAAGTTCCTCAGAAAACCCAGCGTTCGGATGCAGCCGCTTGCTGAGTGCCTTGGGCCACACGTACCGGCAGCTGTGCGTTTGGCGTCATCACCGCCAGTTGCGGACGCTGCTGCAAGTGGTGTGGCACCGCCTGGCTGAGCTGCGCAGGATCGTTATTGCCGGACGATTGAAAGTGAAAGGTTACCAATGCAGCCAGGGCTACGGTGTTGAGGGCTAACAGAAAGGCACTGTTCATGGTCATGTTCTCCGCTTAACGTCGTGGCTGGTTGGATTTGTAGGAGAAGTATTGCAGTTGTCGTGCCAAGGTAATAAATCAATAAAATCAATGTCTTAAGGTCGCTCTAAAGGGCCGGAAGGTTGCAATTTGCAATGATGGCATCGTGCAGGAGTGCATTTTGCACGACGCCCCCCAGGAGCCCGTTTTTACGGGGCCAAACCATGCTCGCCCGTCCCGGGAACGGCCTACACTGAAAAAGCCTAAGGACGACATGACAAAACCCACCTTGGCCGTTAACATGCACGCCGTCCGTCGCCGCGCACTTGGCGCCACGGCTGTCACTTGTCCCAGTAGCTCAATTGGATAGAGCATCCCCCTCCTAAGGGGAAGGTTGGCCGTTCGAACCGGCCCTGGGACACCAGATTAAAAAGCCCTGCCCAGACCTTCTGGCAGGGCTTTTTTGTGCGCGCTTTTCACACTCGGGTCGAACCTTGCCGGTGTTCAGGGTTCACAGCACGTGCGCGGTGTATTTATCGCAATCCATGTACCTTGCAAGCAGCCGGGCAGCGTCTGAGCTGTAGGCAAAATAATCCCCGGAACGGCGCAAACCGCCTGTCCGGAACTGACTACCCCGGACTATCATGCCGATAGCCCTGATTCTCACCGCAAGGAGCCGCTCGGAACGCCGATGCGCCAGATCTGGAAATCTTTTCGAGCCCTTTATTTCGCGTCCCTGATGATGTTGATTGGCTCCGGCCTGCTCAGCACTTACCTGGCTTTGCGCCTGGCGGCCGACAATGTCGACAGCCTGTGGGTGGGTGCGCTGATGGCCGCCAACTACTTTGGTTTGGTGCTGGGCGGCAAGATCGGGCACCGCCTGATTGCCCGGGTCGGGCATATCCGTGCCTACGCTACCTGCGCCGGCATCGTCGGTGCCGCGGTGCTGGGCCACGGCCTGGTCGACTGGCTGCCGGCCTGGATCGTGTTGCGGGTGATCGTGGGCCTGGGGATGATGTGCCAGTACATGGTCATCGAAAGCTGGCTCAATGAGCAGGCGGACGCCAAGCAGCGTGGCGTGGTATTCAGCCTGTACATGATCGCGTCCTACCTGGGGCTGGTGCTGGGGCAATTGATCCTGGTGCTGCATCCCCAGCTTGGCCTTGAGCTGTTGATGCTGGTAGCGCTGTGCTTTGCCCTGTGCCTTGTGCCGGTGGCAATGACCCGGCGCATTCACCCAGCGGCGCTGCATCCTGCGCCGATGGAGCCGCGCTTCTTTATCAAGCGCGTGCCGCAGTCGCTGAGTACGGTGCTGGGGGCCGGATTGATCGTCGGCTCATTCTACGGCCTGGCGCCGCTGTATGCGTCCCAGCAAGGGCTGACGACCGAGCAGGTCGGTTTGTTCATGGGTAGCTGCATTTTTGCCGGCCTGTTGGTGCAGTGGCCGTTGGGTTGGTTATCGGACCGGTATGACCGAGCGCTGTTGATCCGCTGCTTTGCCTTGTGCCTGGCCGTGGCGGCACTGCCCCTGGCGATCATGACCCACGTGCCGCTGGAAGTGCTTTTCGTGGCGGGCTTCCTGTGTTCGCTGGTGCAATTCTGCCTGTACCCGCTGGCCGTGGCGTTCTCCAACGACCATGTGGAAGGTGATCGCCGGGTATCGCTGACGGCCATGCTGTTGGTGACCTATGGTATCGGCGCCAGCATCGGGCCGCTGCTGGCGGGGGTGATCATGAAGCTCTTCGGCAACCAGATGCTGTACGCGTTTTTCAGCCTGTGCGCGCTGATCCTGGTGTGGCGAATCCGCCCCAAAGCCGTGACCAACCTGCATCAGGTGGAAGACGCGCCGCTGCATCACGTGGCAATGCCCGACAGCATGTCCAGTTCGCCGTTGGTGGCTGCGCTCGATCCACGGGTAGACGAGCAGGTGGTGCAGGAGCAGATGCAGGTGAGTGTGCCCGACCCGGAACCGCAAGACGATGCGCAGCCATCGACCGATGAGCCGCCCTTCGAAGGGCCGCCGGAGCCGCTGGGTCCCGAAGAGCATCCGCATGACTTGAGCAGGGCGCGCCCCTGAACGCAAAAACGGGCGGTTTCCATCAGGAACCGCCCGTTTTTTTTATCGCGATTTCAGGTTAAAAATCGTCGTCTTTGTCGAAGCGCCGCGCTTCGCGTTGCAGCTGGTAGACAAAACGTTCGACTTGGCGCTGCACCAGGCCGCTCATGTTGTGAAAGCGCACGCCGGCGAAGGTAATGTTGATCCTTTCTTCGAAGTGCAGGTAGCGCAGCTCGACCGAGGTGGTCATGCTGCCAAAGGGCAGGGCGGCCATGAACCGCTCGTAGACCTGGCCCAGCTGCAGGCGCTCAGAGATGTCCCCTTCAAAGCGCAGTTTGCAACCGGTGGCGGAAATATCCAGGAGTTTGCCGCGCACAGGTGCCTGGAGCTTCTCGCCATCGAGTTCGATGTTGACCAACTGCGCCAGCTTCAAGGCGGCGCGGAAGGCATTGCGACGCTGATGGTAGACCACCTCGTCAGGCATGCTGCCGGTGTAGACACGGTGGCCGTCTTTTTCGCTGACAGTGAGGGTGCCTTTGCTTTCCCAGGCGACACGCACGCCGTCGTGGAAACCTTCGATGCGAAAGGGTTCGCCGCTTTCGAGGTGGCGTTCACCGTCGCGGGGAATCATCTCATCCAGAATCAGCTTGTGGCCGTCACGGTCCACGTCCACCAGGTAGCTCTGGAAGCGCTGGCTGCGTTCGTGGAAGGTGATGATCAGCGGGTCGTGACTTTCTTGCAGCATCCGCAAGGTGCTGGCGATTTCCAGAGGCGTGGTGAGGACCTTGGGGGGCTGCGGGGCATCTTCCGCATTAAGGGCGTTGAACACGGTTCTTCCATCTCCAGACAAAATACGACTACACGCAAGAGCAGGCATTCTGCCAGTATGTGGCGCGGCTTGGATAGGCCGCGCTGTAAAATCCGCGTCAGGCTTGGCTGCGGGTGCTTGGCTTGACCAGGCGCGAGGTGGAACCCTGCGCGTTGTAGAGCGCTGGAGGCTCGCCGCCGTGAAGTATACGCAGCTGGTTGGCGGTCGTAGCTTGTTGAAGCTGGATCGACTGGCCGTTGAGCAGGTTGGCTTCCTGGCACTGGCTGAGCAGTTGATTGAGTTCTTTACTCTGGGCGAGCAATTGATCGCCGACCGAGGAGTGGCTGGCCAGTTGCGCCAGGCCGTCATGGTCAGCCGGCAGGCCCAGGCTGATTAGGATCTGGCTGCGTTTTTTGCCGTGCTGTTCCAGCAGGACAATCAGCGACTGCTTGCGCGCCAGAATTTCTTCCAGCAGCGGCATGTCCCGGCCGTAGAGGGCCAGGGATTCTTCCTTGAGCAGCTCGAGCAGCTGTTGCGTCGGCTCAAGATCATCAAGGATCAGTTGAAGCAGATTTTCGTCGTGATGCATGGCTGGCCTTGGGGTTTAAGCGTCCAAAAGCCCGGCGCAGGCCTTTGCCTAGCGCTCGGCTTCGAAATTGAGCAGCTTGCTGGCTACACGGTTGCTGTCGACTTTATAGCTGCCATCGGCGATTGCCTGTTTCAATTCGGCCACACGGGCTTTATTGACCACCGGTTGATCGCGCAGCGAGTCAGTGACCTTCTGCAACTGTTGAGCCTCATTGCTCAGGTGTACGGACTCCCCGCTCTGGCTGGCGCTCGCCTGTTCTGCCTTGGCGGGCAGTGGTGGTGCCTTGGCTTCTACGTTTTCCTTGCCGGTAGTACGCGCAGTGCCTGACGTCGTCGGGGTGTTATTCAAACGGCTGAAATCGATGACCATGATCAAAAAACCTCTGGGTATTTGGACGCTTGCCATGTTTTCGGCCATACCCAAACAAACTTTAGGCGCGAATGACAATAAATCTCCACACGGGACTTCTCGTGCACAGTGTAGGAAATGCCGGCGTCCTGTACCAGTGATCTATAAAGCGACCTCCACTTGCCCTGGGGCTGTAACCCGCGCCTTGATCACGCGGTTTGAGTTGAGGTTCTTGACCCGGATCTGCTCGCTCATGCCACCGTTGGCCAGCGCTTCCCCAGGCATTTTTACGTTTAACCCGCCACTGCTGGCGGAAATCACCACCTGGTCACCTTTGCGAATCACTTCGGCCTGCTCAAGATGTACCAAGGTAATCACCTGGTCGGTGACCACTGGTCGGGTCAGTTTCTGTCCGACGGCCTGATCGATAGAGGTCAGGTAGCCCTGGCTGATCATGCTGATGTCCCGCTCGCGCAACACGACGTCCTCAAAACCGATGATGCCGGTGCGCTTGAGCGGGCGGGCAACCACCACAACATCGCGGAACAGCTTGACCTGGGCGGGCACAAACACGGTCCAGGGCGAGGCGCCTTCGCAGCGCACCTTGACCGTCACGCGGCCGATGGGCTGGGCCGGACTTTCCAGGGTGGCTGTCAATTCCTTGTCGCACATTGGCATGCGCAGGCGCGGGTCCAACTGGTTGACCTGGATTTCATAACGCCCCGGTGTCTGTGTGGTCGCCAGATAATCTTCTACAGTGAACTCAAGAAAGCCCTGAGTGACGCCGATAAGTACATCAGGCAGTGTGACGTTATCAGCGCGGGCCGTGGCGCCCAGGCCCAAGGCAAGCAGCGCCAGCGGTACGCAGAGGCATCTGCAAAACCGTGTCAGGGTGGGGCGTCGGGAAACCGTCGTTTTAATATCCATGATCTAGTAAATAGCAAAGCTCGTGCCGTTTCGTGTTGGGTGCGCGTCGCACCCCCAAAGGTTTTAGCGTAGGAGTCTGGGCATGGCAGGAGTAATGGATTCAGTAAACCAGCGCACACAGCTGGTAGGGCAGAATCGCCTCGAGTTGTTGCTTTTTCGCCTGGATGGCAAGCAGCTATATGGCATTAACGTGTTCAAGGTGCGGGAAGTGTTGCAATGCCCCAAGCTGACGATCATGCCCAAGTCCAGTCCGGTGGTGTGTGGCGTTGCCAATATCCGTGGCGCCACCATCCCGATTCTTGACCTGGCCCTGGCCACCGGTTCGGCGGGTTTGCAGGACCGCGAGAACCCGTTCGTGATCATTACCGAGTACAACACCAAGACCCAGGGTTTCCTGGTGCGCTCGGTGGAACGCATCGTCAACATGAACTGGGAAGAGATCCATCCGCCACCCAAGGGCACTGGCCGCGATCACTACCTCACGGCAGTGACGCGGGTTGATAACCAGTTGGTGGAAATCATCGACGTCGAGAAAATTCTTGCCGAAGTGGCGCCGACGTCCGAAACGATCTCGGTCGGTGTGGTCGATGCCGACACGGCGCACAAGGCAATCTCCCTGCGCGTACTGACGGTGGACGACTCCTCGGTGGCGCGTAAGCAGGTGACGCGTTGCCTGCAAACGGTCGGCGTGGAGGTGGTGGCCCTCAATGATGGCCGTCAGGCGCTGGATTACCTGCGCAAATTGGTCGATGAAGGCAAGAAGCCAGAAGAAGAATTCTTGATGATGATCTCCGACATCGAGATGCCGGAAATGGACGGCTACACCCTCACGGCCGAGATACGCAGCGACCCGCGCATGCAAAAATTGCATATCATCCTGCATACTTCATTGTCGGGTGTATTCAACCAGGCGATGGTCAAGAAGGTCGGTGCCGATGACTTTCTGGCCAAATTCCGTCCTGATGACCTGGCATCCCGGGTCGTTGAGCGGATCAAGGCAGCAGATCACAGCTAGGGTTTTTTCCCCGGCGGTCATACGTTTTTTTAGAGGCGGTATCAGTGTCTACAGGTAATTTGGATTTTGAACAGTTCCGGGTATTCCTGGAAAAAGCCTGTGGCATATTGCTCGGTGAAAACAAGCAATACCTGGTTTCCAGCCGTCTCAATAAACTGATGGAGCAGCAGGGCATCAAGTCCCTCAGCGAATTGGTTCAGCGGATCCAGGGCCAGCCACGCAGTGGTCTCAAGGAAATGGTGGTCGATGCCATGACCACCAACGAAACCTTGTGGTTTCGCGACACCTACCCCTTTGAGGTGCTCAAAAGCAAAGTGCTGCCGGAAGCCATCAAGGCCAGCCCGGGCCAGCGCCTGCGCATCTGGTCGGCCGCGTGTTCCTCGGGGCAGGAGCCGTACTCGATTTCCATGTCAATCGACGAGTTCGAGCGAACCAACATGGGCCAGTTGAAGGCCGGGGCGCAAATCGTCGCCACCGACCTGTCCGGCACCATGCTCACCAACTGCAAGACCGGTGAGTACGACAGCCTGGCCTTGGGCCGCGGTTTATCCCAGGAGCGCCTGCAGCGTTACTTCGACCCGAAAGGGGCGGGGCGCTGGGCGATCAAGGCGCCGATCAAGAGCCGTGTGGAGTTTCGCTCCTTCAACCTGCTCGACAGCTACGCCAGCCTGGGCAAGTTCGACATGGTGTTCTGCCGCAACGTGCTGATCTACTTCTCGGCCGAGGTGAAGAAAGACATCCTGCTGCGCATCCACGGCACGCTCAAGCGTGGCGGCTATCTGTTCCTCGGTGCTTCCGAAGCGCTGAACGGTTTGCCGGACCATTACCAGATGGTGCAGTGCAGCCCTGGGATCATTTACCAGGCCAAGTAATTCGCAGGTCAAAAAAGTGGGAGCCAGGCTTTGTGTGGGAGCCAGCTCCCACTTTTTTTTGCGGCAATCCTTCCAATAGCGGCAACACCCCATTGCCGCTTTACTGGCGCCACGCGGAAACCCCTTGCCGCTTTTCTGGCATCGCCGCCGGCAACCTGCCCGCAAAGCCCCGGAATACGGGCTTTTTCAGAATTGGCATGCACCTTGCTATAACCCTGTTAACGAACAGCAGGTCAGCCTAAAGGTTTCCGCCATGAGCATCAGCTTCGATAAAGCGCTCGGTATCCACGAACAAGCCCTGGGCTTCCGCGCCCAGCGCGCTGAAGTCCTGGCCAACAACATTGCCAACGCCGACACCCCGAACTACAAGGCTCGGGACCTGGACTTCTCCGCCGTGCTCGCCGCACAGCAGGACAAGACCAAGAACGGCACCTTCGCCTTGAACATGACCAACAACCGTCATATCGAAGCGCAAGGCCTGAGCAGTGGTGACGAGTCGCTGCTGTATCGCACGCCGATGCAGCCGTCGATCGACCAGAACACCGTCGACGCCCAGCTGGAGCAATCGGCCTACGCCGAGAACTCGGTGAACTTCCAGGCCAGCTTTACCCTGCTCAACAGCAAATTCAAAGGGCTGATGTCAGCCCTGCGTGGAGAATAAGCCATGTCCCTGTCCAGTGTTTTCAATATTGCCGGCAGTGGCATGAGCGCGCAGACCACGCGCTTGAACACCGTCGCCAGTAACATCGCCAACGCCGAGACCGTGTCTTCGAGCATTGACCAGACCTACCGCGCCCGTCACCCGGTGTTTGCCACCATGTTCCAGGGCGGCCAGAACGGCGGCAGCGATTCGCTGTTCCAGGACCAGGGCGCCGCAGGCTCCGGCGTGCAGGTACTCGGCGTGGTTGAAGACCAGAGTAACCTCGAAGCCCGCTACGAACCCAACCATCCCGCCGCGAACGAAAAGGGTTACGTCTACTACCCCAACGTCAACGTGGTCGAGGAAATGGCCGACATGATTTCCGCCAGCCGCTCGTTCCAGACCAACGCGGAAATGATGAACACCGCCAAAACCATGATGCAGAAGGTCCTGACCCTGGGTCAGTGATAAGGGGCGCCAAATAATGGCCATCGTTGATACTTCAAACAATACGGCAGTCCAGGACCTTTTCAACAACAAGGTCAAGACTGCCACGAATAACAGCGGCGTCGGCGACGCCACCAAGACGGCGACGGGCAGCCAGTCGCTGGGCAAGGACGCGTTCCTGCAACTGCTCGTGACCCAGCTGAAAAACCAGAACCCGCTGTCGCCACAGGACAACGGCGCGTTCGTGGCCCAGCTGGCGCAGTTCAGCAGCCTGGAAGGCATCAACACCCTGAACGACTCGGTGAATAACATCTCGAGCAACTTCAGTTCTTCGCAAGCGCTGCAGGCGTCGTCGCTGGTAGGACGTTCGATCATCACCCAGACCGACAAGGCGCTGGTCGATACCAGCAAGAGCATGACCGGCTCGGTGGCCGTCACGGCGGCCACGGGCAACGTGTCCATCAAGATCACCGACAAAGACGGCAATGTGGTGCGCACTATCGATACGGGCGCCCAGAGCGCGGGCACTTCCGACTTTATCTGGGACGGCAAGAACGAAAAGGGCGAGGTCGCTCCCGCGGGCACCTACACCTTCACGGCCACCACCAAGAACGACAAGGGCGACGCCGTTGCCCTGGCCACTTCGCTGCCGGCGACGGTAACGAGCGTGACCCTGAGCAAGACCGGCGGCGAAATGCTGTTGAACCTTGCAGGCGGCATGGGCAGCGTCAAGCTGTCGCAAATTCAGACTATCGGTACATAGAGCCGGCTAACTACGGCAGAGGGAGAGAAACATGTCTTTTAACATCGGCCTTAGCGGCCTCTATGCGGCCAACAAACAACTGGACGTGACCGGCAACAACATTGCCAACGTCGCGACCACTGGCTTCAAGTCGTCCCGCGCGGAATTCGCCGACATCTACGCCGCGTCCAAGTTGGGTACCGGCCAGAACAGCATCGGCAACGGTGTGAACCTGGCGGCCGTGTCCCAGCAGTTCACCCAGGGTGACGTCAATGGCAGCGGCGGCGTGCTGGACATGGCGATCCAGGGCGGCGGCTTCTTCGTACAGAAGGGCAGCGACGGTTCGCTGGAATACACCCGCAGCGGCGCTTTCCGTGCCGACAAGGACGGCTACATCACCAACAACACCGGGACCTCGCGCCTGCAAGGCTACGCGGCGGATGAGAACGGCAAGGTCACCAAGGGCGGCCTCGTCGACCTGCAGCTGAATCTGTCGAACCTGCCGCCGAAGGCGTCCAGCAAGGTGGATTCCACCAGCAACCTGAACTCTTCGGAACCGGCGATCAACCAGACCACCAAGCCGTTCGATCCGTCCGACACCAGCACCTTTACCACGCAATACAGCACCACCTTGTACGATACCCAGGGCAACGCGCACTCGATGGTCCAGTACATGGTGAAGACCGATTCCAACAAGTGGATGTCCTACACCACGATCGACGGGCGCAACCCGGATGGATCGACGCTGGCCGCCACGCCGCCTGTAGGAAAGCTGCTGACATTTGATACCGCAGGCACGCTTTCGACGATCACAACGCCGCCGGCTACCGTCTCCAACACCACCCTGACCATCGCTGACTGGAAGCCGGGTGCCATGGTCAATGGGGTTTGGGCAGATAACGGCGCTGCCGCCAACCCAGGTGGTATTGCCGTCAACATGTCCAATATCACCCAGTACAATTCGGCCAGCTACCGCAACCCACCGGTCACCGATGGCTACGCCACCGGCCAGATCACCGGTTTGAAAATCGACGGCAGCGGCGTACTGTTCGCAACGTTCAGCAACCAGCAGAGCAAGGCCATCGGCCAGATCTCCCTGGCCAGCTTCAACAACGAGCAAGGCCTGCAGCCATCGGGCGGCACCGCCTGGAGAGAGACCTTCGCCTCGGGCCAGCCGGGTTACGACACCCCGCAAGCCGGTACCCTCGGCTCGATCGTGGCCAACTCCCTGGAGAACTCCAACGTCAACCTGACCAACGAGCTGGTGGACCTGATCAAGGCCCAGAGCAACTACCAGGCGAACGCCAAGACCATCTCCACCCAGAGCACCATCATGCAGACCATCATTCAGATGACCTGATAACGACGCTGATGCTTCAGCGCTGTCTTGAAAGGCCCCTCATCTCGAGGGGTTTTTTTTGATCTGTCGTTTCGTTCGTGATGGTTCTGTTTGGAAGAGGCATCGCGCTGGAACGCATTATTCTCCAGTCGCCACAGACGCTTCAGCGGACGTCGATCGTCCAACGATTGCGAATGAGGTGAATATGTCAGGTTATGCAGTGTGGGAAGGGCGTGCGGCAACCAGCAGCCGTTATGACGCAACGATGTATGCCGGATTGCAAGGGCGGCAAACCCTGGAGGACTCCGGCAAGGGCGACACGCGCGCCGACACTGAGTCAATCAGGCAATTGCTGGCACAGTTGCTGGACGCTGAAAAAACCTCCAAGAACCAGACCGTTCAGGATCTTCGCGACAAGCTGGATAAGAAGCGCGAAGAACTGGGCGATGAAAAATTCAAGGAGATCATGAAGGCGCTGATGGAGCAGGCAGATTCATCCTGGATGGAATTTCTGCGGCGTCTGATGAAAAGTCTGTTTCCGGAGATGGATGATGAGACGCCGACACCACCGGCGCCGCCTATGCAGCGCGGCGGTGGGGGCGGTGGGAGGCCTGTCAATCCGAGTGATTTTGGCCCCAGCCAACCGATGAACACCAAGCCATTTACCGAGGGGGCCAACCACTATAACTACAAACCTGACCTCTCTAACCCAGGGAAAAAACCAGGCACCGGTAATGAGCCCGGCAACATCTGGAGTGGTTTCAAGCAGGGAGAGGATGGTAATTGCGTCACTGTTTCGTCGATCAAGGCCGCGATGATGCGTTTTGGCCAGAAGCCGACCGATGTTTTCAAGGACGTAAAGGAATCTGGCGATGGCTATGACGTGACGATGCGCGATGGTTTCAAGTTGCATGTATCCAAGGATGAAGTGAAGCAAGCTGCCGAGAATGCGAGGTTCCAGGGAGATGATCCGGCGATGATGACCGATGCCAATTTCATGTATGCGGCCAGCGCGAAACGGGCGCAAATGGAAGGCAACGCGGGTGGCTGGGACGAGAACGACCACAATGCCCGTCGTAGTTTTACCGACGCACTGAAAAGTCTGAACGACGGTGAGCATTCGCGGGAAGGGTTGGACCGGCTGGGTCTGAAAAACCACCACATGCCAGGCTTCGAAGCCGATCTACGCAACGGTGCCGTGGGTACGTGGGAGTACGGCGGACACTCCATGGCGGTTATTACCAATCGTCTGGAGCTGTGGGGCCAGAGGGGAAATAATACGGCTCACAGCCAAGGCATCATCACCGTTCTTACCTGAATTACAGGCAAAAAAAACCGATCAACCCAGCTGTGCAGGGTTGATCGGTTTTCAAGTCGCGGGCAGCTAAGCCCGAAACCCGCTCAGCTTATTGGCAAGCTTCGCAATCCGGCTCATCGATCGCACAAGCCTTAGGCACGGGTGCCGGGCCGGCTGGAGCGGCGAGTACCGAATCATCACCGTGGTTGCCGCCGCTGGACACAGCGTTCAGCTTGCCGGTGTTGATGGTCGACTTCTCGGTGCTGGTCGCGGCCAGGGCACGGAGGTAGTAGGTGGTTTTCAGGCCACGGTACCAGGCCATGCGGTAGGTCACGTCGAGCTTCTTGCCCGAAGCGCCGGCGATGTAGAGGTTCAGCGACTGCGCCTGGTCGATCCACTTCTGACGACGGCTGGCCGCGTCAACGATCCACTTGGTGTCCACTTCGAAGGCGGTCGCGTAGAGCTCTTTGAGCTCCTGCGGGATGCGCTCGATCTGCTGCACCGAACCGTCGTAGTACTTCAGGTCGTTGATCATGACCGAGTCCCACAGGCCGCGGGCCTTGAGGTCGCGAACCAGGTACGGGTTGATCACGGTGAATTCGCCCGACAGGTTCGATTTCACATACAGGTTCTGGTAGGTCGGTTCGATCGACTGCGATACGCCGGTGATGTTGGCGATGGTCGCGGTCGGTGCGATGGCCATGATGTTGGAGTTACGAATACCTTTCTGCACGCGGGCACGTACCGGTGCCCAGTCCAGGGACTCGTTCAGGTCAACGTCGATGTACTTCTGGCCACGCTGTTCGATCAGGATCTGTTGCGAGTCCAGCGGCAGGATGCCCTTGGACCACAGCGAACCCTGGAACGTCTCGTAGGCGCCGCGCTCGTCGGCCAGGTCGCAGGAAGCCTGGATCGCGTAGTAGCTGACCGCTTCCATGGACTTGTCGGCGAACTCGACGGCCGCATCCGAACCGTAAGGAATGTGCTGCAGGTACAACGCGTCCTGGAAGCCCATGATGCCCAGGCCGACCGGACGGTGCTTGAAGTTGGAGTTCTGCGCCTGTGGCACCGAGTAGTAGTTGATGTCGATCACGTTATCGAGCATGCGTACGGCGGTGTTGACGGTACGTTCCAACTTGGCGGTATCCAACTTGCCGTTGACGATGTGGTTCGGCAGGTTGATCGAGCCCAGGTTGCAAACGGCGATCTCGTCCTTGTTGGTGTTCAAGGTGATCTCGGTGCACAGGTTCGAGCTGTGGACCACGCCCACGTGCTGCTGCGGGCTGCGCAGGTTGCACGGGTCCTTGAAGGTCAGCCATGGGTGGCCGGTTTCGAACAGCATCGAGAGCATCTTACGCCACAGGTCTTTGGCCTGGATGGTCTTGGACAGCTTGATCTTGCCAGGGTACTGGGCCAGGGCTTCGTAGTACTCGTAGCGTTCCTCGAAGGCTTTGCCGGTCAGGTCGTGCAGGTCCGGTACTTCGGACGGCGAGAACAGGGTCCACTGGCCGTCATCGAAGACGCGCTTCATGAACAGGTCGGGGATCCAGTTGGCGGTGTTCATGTCGTGGGTACGACGACGGTCATCACCGGTGTTCTTGCGCAGCTCGATGAACTCTTCAATGTCCATGTGCCAGGTTTCCAGGTAGGCACACACGGCGCCCTTGCGCTTGCCACCCTGGTTCACGGCTACGGCGGTGTCGTTCACCACTTTCAGGAACGGTACAACGCCCTGGGATTTACCATTGGTGCCCTTGATGTACGAACCCAGTGCACGCACCGGGGTCCAGTCGTTGCCCAGGCCACCGGCGAATTTGGACAACATGGCGTTGTCGTGGATCGCGTGGTAGATGCCCGACAGGTCATCCGGCACGGTGGTCAGGTAGCAGCTCGACAGCTGTGGACGCAAGGTGCCGGCGTTGAACAGGGTCGGGGTCGACGACATGTAGTCGAAGGACGACAACAGGTTGTAGAACTCGATCGCACGGTCTTCCTTGTGCTTCTCTTCAATCGCCAGGCCCATGGCCACGCGCATGAAGAACACTTGCGGCAGTTCGAAGCGGATCCCGTCCTTGTGGATGAAGTAACGGTCGTACAGGGTTTGCAGGCCCAGGTAAGTGAACTGCTGGTCACGCTCGTGGTTGATCGCCTTGCCGAGTTTTTCCAGGTCGAAGGTGGCCAGGATCGGGTTGAGCAATTCGAATTCGATACCCTTGGCGATGTAGGCAGGCAGGGCCTTGGCGTACAGGTCGGCCATCTCGTGGTGGGTGGCGCTGTCGGCCACGCCCAGGAAGCCCAGGCCTTCGGCGCGCAGGGTGTCCATCAGCAGGCGCGCGGTCACGAACGAGTAGTTCGGCTCGCGTTCAACCAGGGTACGGGCGGTCATCACCAGGGCAGTGTTGACGTCGGTGAGGGCCACGCCGTCGTACAGGTTTTTCAGGGTTTCGCGCTGGATCAGGTCGCCGTCGACTTCTTCCAGGCCTTCGCAGGCCTCGGTGATGATGGTGTTCAGGCGGCCCAGGTCCAGCGGCGCGAAGCTGCCGTCGGCCAGGGTGATGCGGATCGACGGGTGAGCCTGTACGGCAGCCTCTTCGGCCGGGGTGCGCACGGCACGCTCCTTGGCGCGTGAATCACGGTAGATCACGTAGTCGCGGGCGACTTTCTGTTCGCCGGCACGCATCAGGGCCAGTTCGACCTGGTCCTGGATTTCTTCGATGTGGATGGTGCCGCCCGAAGGCATGCGACGCTTGAAGGTGGCGGTGACTTGTTCGGTCAGGCGGGCAACGGTGTCGTGGATGCGCGACGAAGCGGCAGCGGTGCCGCCTTCAACTGCAAGGAACGCTTTGGTGATGGCGACGGTAATTTTGTCATCGGTGTAAGGAACGACAGTGCCGTTACGCTTGATCACGCGCAATTGGCCAGGTGCGGTGGCGGCCAGATCCTGGTTCGAATCAGCAGCCTGCGGCACGGAGCCTTGCGGGTTCTCGCGAGTTGTGTCGGTTTGCATGGGGGGTTGTCTCCACGTTCTATATTTGATTGCGAGTGTCAGGTTTTTCCTGCAACACCCGTACCGTTTTCCATGTCGGGATGGAGAACAGCTGCCATCCGCGTGAGCGGTTTGGTCTACTGAAAATCTGTTTGTTCAACGCTGCGCAAGCAATAAAACGCTTGAGTTTCGAGCCACTTGTGTGGTTGGGCGCTTTAGTTGAAAACCCTACATGTAGGGTCTACTTGAGCGCCGAGGTACAAGATAATGCGTTTTCGAGGGGTTAGCAACGGAGTAACCTGTGGATAACGCTGTGGGTAAAATGTGTAAGAAAGGTCAAACGGGCGTGTAGGCCGCATTGCAGCGGTATTGCACCGTTTGTCATTAAATGTTTCGAACCAAAAACAACCCGGCCATTTTCGAAGGGCGCGAACCCTATCACAAAAAAACGCGTTCACCGAATGCATTTCCCGGCTTGTGCTTGAGGGTTGGAGCATGGCTACAATCGACCCCCGTTATGCCCTCCAAACATGACAAATTAGGTGTGCGCGTGGCGAAGATCCAAATGTGGGAGCGGGCTTGCTCGCGAAGGCGTTGTGTCAATCATAGATAAGTTGACTGATCCACCGCTTTCGCGAGCAAGCCCGCTCCCACATTCGACCGCGCCAGCCAAAAAATCCAATAACAATGAGGTAGCGCATGGAGCAGGAAGCCTGGCAAATACTGATAGTCGAGGACGACCAGCGGCTGGCCGAACTGACCCGCGAATACCTGCAGAGCCATGGCCTGCGGGTCTCGGTGGAAGGCGACGGCGCGCTGGCGGCGACGCGCATCATTGCCGAGCAGCCGGACCTGGTGATTCTCGACTTGATGCTGCCCGGCGAAGACGGCTTGAGCATTTGCCGCAAAGTGCGCGAGCGCTATGACGGTGTGATCCTGATGCTCACCGCGCGCACCGACGACATGGACCAAGTGCTGGGCCTGGACATGGGCGCCGACGACTATGTGTACAAACCCGTGCGCCCGCGTTTGCTGCTGGCACGCATCCAGGCCTTGCTGCGGCGCAGCGAACCGGCGGAACCTGTGGCCGTGGAGAATCAGCGCCGTCTGCAGTTCGGCCCCTTGGTGGTGGACAACGCCCTGCGCGAGGCCTGGCTGAATACTGCAGGTATCGAACTGACCAGCGCCGAATTCGACCTGCTGTGGCTGCTGGTGGCGAATGCCGGGCGAATCCTGTCCCGCGAAGAGATCTTCATCGCCCTGCGCGGCATCGGCTATGACGGCCAGGACCGCTCCATCGACGTGCGCATCTCACGGATTCGCCCGAAAATCGGCGATGACCCGATCCACCCGCGCCTGATCAAGACCATCCGCAGCAAAGGCTACCTGTTCGTCCCCGAAGCCTGCGCCGACACGCCGTTGTGAACTCGATCTTCCTGCGTATCTACGGCGGCATGTGTGCCGCGTTGATTCTCGTGGCGCTGCTCGGCGTGCTGGCATTGCACCTGCTCAACGAAGTGCGCAGCGGCCAATACCGCGAGCGCCTGGCCCACGGCACCTTTGCCTTGATGGGCGACAACTTGCAGCCCATGAGCCCCATCGAACGCCAGCGTGCCCTGGCGGTGTGGGAGCGGTTGCTGGGAATTCCGCTGGCATTGCGCGCCCTCGCCGATACGCCGCTGGACCTGAGCCAGCGCAATCGCCTGCAACGCGGCCAGGTGCTGGTGGAGCAGACCGGCCCTCATGCGGCGCGGGTACTGCGCTGGGTCGGTGGCCAGGAGCCGCTTGTGCTCGAAGGCGAAGTGCAGCAAATCAGCGAACAGTTGGCGCGCGCGACGATCTACCTGCTCGCTGACGAACTGGTGCGCTTCCCGGTGGCCGAGCAGCCACAGCGGCTGGCGGATATAAAAGAGGCCAAGGGGTTTGGCTTCGATATGCACCTGATAAGGCTCGACCAGGCCGATATGGACGAAGACCAGCGCCGCCGTGTATCGGAGGGCGATACGGTGATGGCTCTGGGCAAGGGCGGCGATTCCATCCGTGTGTTTGCCGGCATGGTCGGTACGCCGTGGGTGCTGGAAATCGGCCCGCTGTATCAGATGAACCCTTACCCGGCACACTGGCTGATCCTGATTGCCTTGATCGGGTTGACCCTGATCGGGTTGATCGTCTATCTGTTGGTGCGTCAGTTGGAGCGCCGCTTGAAGGGCCTGGAAGCCGCCGCCACCCGCATCGCCCAGGGCAATCTGGAGGTCCGCGTACCGGCTCGCGGCGCCGACTCGGTAGGGCGCCTGGCCGCAGCGTTCAACGGCATGGCCGAGCACCTGCAGCAGTTGCTGGCGATCCAGCGCGAACTGGTGCGCGCGGTGTCCCACGAACTGCGCACTCCGGTGGCGCGCCTGCGTTTCGGCCTGGAGATGGTCGGCGATGCCACCACCGCCGAGGCGCGGCGTAAATACCTGGACGGCATGGACAGCGATATCCAGGACCTCGATGGCCTGGTTGACGAAATGCTCACTTACGCACGCCTGGAACAAGGCTCGCCGGCACTGAATTTCCAGCGGGTCGACCTCAATGCGCTGCTTGATCAGGTGATCGGCGAATTATCGCCATTGCGTGCGCAGATAGAGGTGGCACGAGGTATCTGCCTGTCTTCGGCGCATTGGGACGACGCCTGGGTCGACGCCGAACCGCGTTACCTGCACCGTGCCCTGCAGAATCTGGTGAGCAATGCCATGCGTCACGCCCAGGGTCGGGTCCTGATCAGTTATCAGGTGGGCCAGGTGCGTTGCCGCATCGATGTGGAAGACGACGGCCCGGGCGTGCCGCAAAGCGCTTGGGAGCGCATCTTCACGCCGTTCCTGCGCCTGGACGACAGCCGCACCCGCGCCTCGGGTGGGCATGGCCTGGGGTTGTCGATCGTGCGGCGGATCATCTACTGGCACGGCGGGCGGGCGCTGATCGGCAAGAGCAATAATCTGGGTGGGGCGTGCTTCAGCCTGAGCTGGCCCAGGGAGCAGGGAAAACCCTGACATCGCCATCGCGGGCAAGCCCGACTCCCATAGGTTAAAGTGCATTCCAAGGTGGGAGCTGGCTTGCCTGCGATAGCGATCTATCAGGCGCCGACAGCCACCAGGCTCAACAACTGCCCCCCATCCACCGCAAACTGCCCCACCAGTTCCTTGCCATGGCACCATTCGCTGGACAGGTCCGTCAGCAACCGCAGCCTTATATACCCGGCCCCTGACCACTCCAACACCTCGGCATGCTCAAAGTAAAAGCGCTTGCCCACGATCGGATACAGCGCCTTGAACAGGCTCTCCTTGGTCGAAAACGTCAATGTCACCACCAAGGCGATCTGTTCGCGGTCCAGCGCACCCATGCGCTGCAATTCATCCGCGGTCAGAATTTCCCCGGCCAAGCGCTCGGCCCGCTCCGGTGACAGCAGATTCTCCAGGTCCATCCCCAGCCCGCGCCATTGCGCCTTGCGCCCGACAATCGCCGCGGCATGCCCGGTACTGTGGGTGATCGAACCACTGATAGGGACAGGCCACACCGGCGCGCGGTCTTTGCCGATGGCGGGGATGCAGTCGAGGTAATCGAGCTGTTGCAGCGCAGCGCGCGCGCAGAGCCGGCCGGCCAGAAACTCGGCCTGGCGCTTGGCCACCGAGCGCTGGATGCTGGCCGGCGGCGGCACGGCACTGCGCTGGAAATCGCCCGCCGCTAACAGGGCCGGGTCAAAACGCGTGCTGAAAAACACCGTGCCGGGCAAGGGTTCGGGCAGCGGCCAGTGGGTGTCAAGCGGGGTGCAGCAAGCAGGTAGGGGATTCATGGGCGGTATTTTGCACAGTTGCGTTTGCCGCGCATAGCCTGCAGCGGTTCGGCGCTTGTTCAGGGGCAGTTCAGCGGCGTTTGCGTAGGCTGAGCGCAACAGCCAAAACGCGTATGAGGTAACACACCATGACTGCGATCAAAAAGCTGATACTGGCCTTGACCCTGCTCAGTGCCACCGCCGGAGCCCAGGCCGCTGAAGGTGGGTTCGCCGAGTTCGGCAGGGAAAAAACCAGGAAAACCAGCAGCCTGATCCAGCGTGTGAGCTTTGAAAACGTTGGCAGCCAAGCGACGCCCTGGGGCCAGTCCCTGGGCCTGGCAACCGCGCAGCCGGGTTACCGCGCCGGCTATGAACACCTGAGCGGCCAGTTCAATGGCATTAAACTGCGCCCGCAAGACCTGCAGGGCCGCTATGATATCCCTCTGTCGGACAGTTGATTTGCCTTGGAGAGCCTTATGAAATTGCTGGTGGTGGAAGATGAGGCGCTGTTGCGTCATCACCTGTTTACCCGCCTGACCGACAGCGGCCATGTGGTCGAAGCCGTGGCCAATGCCGAAGAGGCGCTGTACCAGACCGGCCAGTTCAACCACGACCTGGCGATCATCGACCTGGGCCTGCCCGGCATGGGCGGCCTTGACCTGATCCGCCAGCTGCGCACCCTGGCCAAGACCTTCCCGATCCTGATCCTCACGGCTCGTGGCAACTGGCAGGATAAGGTCGAAGGCCTGGCCGCCGGCGCCGACGACTACGTGGTCAAGCCGTTCCAGTTCGAAGAGCTGGAGGCGCGAATGAACGCCTTGCTGCGCCGCTCCAGTGGCTTTACCCAGTCGACCATCGTCGCTGGGCCCTTATTGCTGGACCTCAACCGCAAGCAGGCGTCCCTCGACGAACAACCGCTGGCGTTGACGGCCTATGAATACCGCATCCTTGAATACCTGATGCGCCATCACCAGCAGGTGGTCCCCAAGGACCGCTTGATGGAACAGCTCTACCCCGATGACGACGAGCGCGATCCGAATGTCATCGAAGTGTTGGTCGGGCGCCTGCGCCGCAAGCTGGAAGGCCCGGCCGGGTTCAAGCCGATCGACACCGTGCGTGGCCTGGGCTATCTGTTCAATGAGCGCTGCCGTTGATTCGCTCGCTACGCGTGCGCTTGATGCTGGCGGCCGCCACCCTGGCCGTGCTGTTCATGCTGGGCTTGTTGCCCGCCATGCAGGGGGCTTTCAGCCTGGCGTTGCAGGATTCCATCGAGCAGCGCCTGGCGTCGGACGTCACCACGCTGATTTCCGCCGCACGGGTGGAGAACAACCACCTGCAAATGCCCGCGCAGCTACCGGACGAACGCTTCAACCTCACCGACAGCCGGCTGCTCGGCTACATCTATGACCGCGAAGGCCACCTGGTCTGGCGCTCGCGGGCGACCAAGGAAGAAAACATCAACTACAAGCCGCGCTACGACGGGCGCGGCAATGAGTTTGCACGGATTCGCGAGGCCGATGGCCAGGAATTCTTCGTGTATGACGTCGAGGTCAGGCTGCTGGGCGGCAAGAGTGCCGCGTTCAGCATCGTGGCCCTGCAACCGGTGCGCGAATACCAGTTGACCCTCGAAGGCCTGCGCGAAAACCTTTACCTGGGCTTCGGCGCGGCGCTGCTCGTGTTGCTGACCCTGCTCTGGCTGGGCTTGACCTGGGGCCTGCAAGCCCTGCGCCGGCTGAGCCAGGAACTCGACCAGATCGAAGGCGGTACCCGCGAGAGTCTTTCCGAACAACACCCGCGCGAACTGCTGCGCCTCACCGGCTCCCTCAACCGTTTGCTGTACAGCGAGCGCGAACAACGTGCGCGTTACCGTGACTCTCTCGACGACCTGGCCCACAGCCTGAAAACCCCGCTGGCGGTGCTGCAGGGCGTGAGCGAAGACATGGCCCAGCGCCCCGAAGACCGCGAGCAGGCTTGGGTGCTGCAGTCACAGATCGAGCGCATGAGCCAGCAGATCAGCTACCAGTTGCAACGCGCCAGCCTGCGCAAAAGCGGCCTGGTGCGCCACCAGGTGCGCCTGGCCCCGGTGCTGCAAAGCCTGTGCGACACGCTGGACAAGGTCTACCGCGACAAGCGCGTTACGGTGTCCTACGAGCTGCCGGAAGACTGCGACGTGCCCATCGAGAAGGGCGCCTTGCTCGAATTGCTCGGCAACCTGCTGGAAAACGCCTATCGCCTGTGCTTGAGCCAAGTGCGTATCAGCCTGGTGCAGAGCGAGGAAGGCAGTGAGCTGTGTATAGAAGATGATGGGCCGGGTGTACCGCCGGACCAGCGTGCGCGGATCCTGCAGCGGGGCGAACGGCTGGACCGCCAGCATCCGGGGCAGGGGATCGGGCTGGCGGTGGTCAAGGACATCATTGAAAGCTACGGCGCGCGGCTGACTTTGGTCGATTCACCGTTGGGCGGGGCGGCGTTCAAGATTCATTTTCCGGCCTTGTGATCTCCATTGGCGGTGCAGGCCTCTTCGCGAGCAAGCCCGCTCCCACATTTGACCGGGTTCCCACACTTAAAATGGTGAATACATTCCAAATGTGGGAACGGGCTTGTTCGCGAAAGCGCCAGTAGAGGCAGCACACCTCCCCGATAGAATCACAAGGCGGATATCCGCCAAATTGTAGGATGGGATCGGACAGTCCGGCGGAAAACCGCCACTTGAATCGGCGCTGGTGAGGGGGCATGAACGGTCGAAGCCCTGATGTCCAAAGGCCTCCAACCTTTTTCAGCAAAGTGGCACGGCGTTTGCGATAAGGACTACAGCGCAGGCCTGGCCCTTCCGGTCTCGCAAACAACAAATCCCTCCAGTGCAGGAGGGTTCGCAATTCAAGTGTCGTGGGCAATGGCGGATATTTGCCACACGGGACGATTGAGGAACTTTGCAATGACGACTCGTCAGCCAATCTATAAATCCCTGTATTTCCAGGTGATCGTTGCAATCGTAATCGGCATTTTGCTCGGTCACTTCTACCCGCAGACCGGCGTGGCCCTCAAGCCACTGGGTGACGGGTTCATCAAACTGATCAAAATGGTCATCGCCCCGATCATCTTCTGCACCGTTGTCAGCGGCATCGCTGGCATGCAAAGCATGAAATCGGTCGGCAAGACCGGCGGCTACGCGCTGCTGTACTTCGAAGTCGTTTCCACCATTGCGCTGCTGATCGGCCTGATCGTGGTCAACGTCGTGCAACCGGGCGCCGGCATGCACATCGACGTAGCGACGCTGGACGCTTCCAAAGTAGCGGCCTACGTCACCGCCGGTAAGGACCAGAGCATCGTCGGCTTTATCCTCAACGTCATCCCGAACACCATCGTCGGCGCCTTCGCCAACGGCGACATCCTGCAAGTGCTGATGTTCTCGGTGATCTTCGGTTTCGCCCTGCATCGCCTGGGTGCCTATGGCAAGCCGGTGCTGGACTTCATCGATCGCTTCGCCCACGTGATGTTCAACATCATCAACATGATCATGAAGCTCGCGCCTATCGGTGCCCTGGGCGCCATGGCGTTCACCATCGGTGCCTACGGTGTGGGTTCGCTGGTGCAACTGGGCCAGTTGATGATCTGCTTCTACATCACCTGCCTGCTGTTCGTGCTGGTGGTGCTGGGCGGTATCTGCCGCGCCCACGGCTTCAGCGTGATCAAACTGATCCGCTACATCCGTGAAGAGCTGCTGATCGTGCTGGGTACTTCGTCTTCCGAGTCGGCACTGCCGCGCATGCTGATCAAGATGGAGCGTCTGGGCGCGAAGAAATCCGTGGTTGGCCTGGTGATCCCGACCGGCTACTCGTTCAACCTGGACGGTACATCGATCTACCTGACCATGGCGGCCGTGTTCATCGCCCAGGCGACCGACACCCACATGGATATCACCCACCAGATCACCCTTCTGCTGGTGCTGTTGCTGTCCTCCAAAGGCGCTGCAGGCGTGACCGGTAGTGGTTTCATCGTACTGGCTGCAACCCTGTCCGCCGTTGGTCACCTGCCGGTTGCCGGCTTGGCGCTGATCCTGGGTATCGACCGCTTCATGTCCGAAGCCCGCGCATTGACCAACCTGGTGGGTAACGCCGTTGCCACCCTCGTTGTGGCCAAGTGGGTCAAGGAACTGGACACCGACAAGCTGCAGAGCGAGCTGGCGTCCGGCGGTACCGGTATCTCGGAAACCCGCGAAATCGATGACCTGGGTGTGGCCGAAGGCCCGGCACCTGTGGTCAAGTAAGTGGCAGATGGCGTGAACTAACGCCGTCAGCAACACACAAACGCCCCGACTGGTTCGGGGCTTTTGCGTTTCCGGCACATCACGTCAGTGGCTTTTGTTTTACAGTAAGTGAATCGGTTGAAACGCTTGCAGGAGGTTGTGTGGACAGTGTGGATCTGAATGTCCTGCGTAGCGTGCTCGAATGGCGTCGCGCCGGGCATCGCGTGGTGTTGTACAGCGTGGTGCAGACCTGGGGCAGCGCGCCGCGCCCGCCGGGGGCAATGCTGGCGTTGCGTGGCGACGGGGTGGTGATTGGCTCGGTGTCGGGTGGTTGCATCGAGGATGACTTGATCGCGCGACTGCAGGATGGCCGATTGCCTGAAGACGGGCCGCCGGTGCAGTTGGTGACCTACGGGGTCACCCGTGATGAGGCTGCGCGTTTTGGCCTGCCGTGTGGCGGTACGCTGCGCCTGACCGAGGAGCGTGTGGATGAGTGGGCGTGGGTCGCGGAGTTGCTGGCGCGCTGTGAAGATCATCAGATCGTCGCACGTGAGCTGGACCTGGCCAGCGGCCAAGTCACCTTGAGCAGCGCGAGCAAGACCGACGTGGTGAGCTTTGATGGCGAACGCCTGCGTGCGATCTACGGCCCACGCTGGCGCCTGCTGCTGATCGGTGCCGGGCAACTGTCGCGCTACGTGGCCGAAATGGCACGCTTGCTGGATTTCGAAGTGCTGATCTGCGACCCACGCGAAGAGTTCGTCTACGGCTGGGAAGAACAGCACGGCCGTTTTGTACCAGGCATGCCCGATGAAGCGGTGCTTAACATTCAGACCGATGAGCGCACGGCCATTGTCTGCCTCACCCATGACCCGCGCCTGGACGATATGGCGCTGCTGACGGCGCTCAATTCCAGCGCGTTCTACATCGGTGCGCTCGGTTCCAGGGTCAACAGCCAGAAACGCCGGGAAAACCTCGCGGTACTGGGGCTGTCGGCGCAGGCGATTGCGCGTCTGCACGGGCCGATCGGTTTGCATATCGGCAGCCACACCCCGTCGGAAATCGCATTATCGCTGATGGCGGAAATCGTCGCGATCAAGAACGGCGTGGCGCCGATGCAGAAGAAACCGTTGCCGGTGGTAGCCGAGTGACAGTGACGGCGATTGTACTGGCGGCGGGGCAGGGCAGTCGTTTCCGCGCCGCAGCGGGGGCAGATCGGGATAAGTTGTTGGCTGATTGTGTCGGCCTGGATGGCGTGACTCGGCCGGTGATCGAGCAGGTGCTGGTGAACCTGCCCGGGTGTATCGCAAGGCGCTGGGTGGTGACATCACCGCAGCGAACGGAAGTCATTCGATTGGCCCAAGCGTATGGCTGCGAAGTGCTGCTGCTGCGCTCGGCCGGTATGGGCGAGAGTATTGCGGCAGCGGTGGCCGCCAGCGGCTCTGTGGACGGTTGGCTGGTTGTACTCGGGGATATGCCGTTTATTCAGCCATCGAGCATTGAGCGGGTGATCGATGGGCTGGAGGACGATGGCATCAGCGTACCGGTGCAGGAGGGTCGGTATGGTCATCCTGTGGCGTTTGGCCGAGCGTGTGGGCCGGGCTTGATGGGGTTGACGGGGGATCGTGGGGCCAAGTCTCTGTTTGCCCAGGCTGCGGTGACGCAGGTGCTGGTAGATGATCCCGGTGTGTTGTGGGATGTGGACGTGCCACATTTGTTGAATTTCAGATGATCCAACTGTGGGAGCGAGCAAGCCCGCTCCTACACTTGAATTCCACCAGCTTCAAGACTGGCATAAAAAAGCCCCGCCTGATCACTCAGGCGGGGCTTTTTTACAGCGGTTGGAATCAGGCGAGCGGTTTGGTCTCGTGCTCTGCTTCCCGTGCCGCCGCCGCAGCAGCAGCTGCCTCAGCTTCCTTGCGACGACGACGCACTTCACGTGGATCGTTCGGCGCACGGCCGTTTTCGGTCAGGGCGCTGGCCGGTGCGGCCTCAACCACTGGCGCAACCACTTCGGCTTCCACCGGCGCTTCGACAACGGGCGCAGGTTCTACGAACGGAGCGGGCTCAACCGCCGGGGCAGGCTCGACAACCTCGACCTCGGCAACCGGTGCCGGCGCTTCCTCTACCACCGGGGCAGGGGCGGGCGCTTCAACCGCAGCGGCAGGCTCGGCAGTCCATTGGAAGGCGGTCTGTTCTTCGCGCTTTTCTTCAAAAGCGTGACGCACTTCTGGGACGGCTTCGACTACCGGTGCTTCAACCACTGGCTCAGGCTCAACCACGGTGGCGGGTTCTGCAGCGGCCACTTCAACTTCCGGCTGGGCGTGCGGCGCCTGTGCAACTTCCACTTCCGGAACGACTGGCGCTTCGATCGGGGTAGTCGCTTCGACAACCGGTGCTTCAACCACTGGAGCTTCAACGGCAGGCGCTTCAACAGCCAGCGTTTCAGCCACTGGGGTGTCAGCAGCAGGTGTGTCGGCAGCAGGTGCTTGCACAACCGCGGTTTCTTCAATAGCCGCGGTAGCGCGTTCAGCCTGTTCGTGAGCCTGGGCTTCAGCCGGTGCGCTGATGACCGTGCTGGCAACGGCAGGGGTAACGGCCAGGCCGGCAGCCAGTTCGGCGCCAGTCGGTTCGTTGCTGGTTGCTTCTGCGTGTTCGCCGGCTTCTTCGGAGCCTTCGATCACGTTGCCATTGGCATCACGCTGGCGCTCACGACGGTTGCTGCGACGACGCTGGCCACGGGAGCGGCGGCGTGGACGATCGCCTTCGGCGTTGTCCTGACCGTCTTCCTGCAGTTGCTCTTCGCCGGCCAACAGCTCTTCTTCTTCGCTGGCCGCGGTGGTTTGTTCGGCACGTGGTTGACGCTCTTCACGCGGAGCGCGAGGTTGACGTTCTTCACGTGGCGCACGTTCTTCCCGCGGCTGGCGAGCCGGACGTTCTTCTGCAGCAACGGCGCCACCGGCAACGGCTGGGGCGGCGTCCAGCGGCTCGCGCAGTTCGCGCACGCGCTCTTCACGCTCGCCACGTGGCTTGCGGTCTTCACGCGGAGCGCGTGGGGCACGTGGTGCGCGCTCTTCACGTGGTGCACGTTCTTCGCGGGCTGCGGCTGGCGTTTCTTCACGGGCTTCGCGAGGTGCGCGTTCTTCACGTGGGACGCGCTCTTCACGCGGCGCACGTTCTTCGCGCGGCTTGCGCTCTTCGTCACGACGGCCGTTGCGGTTGCGGCTCTGCTGGCGGCCGTTGCGACGCTCTTCGTTGCGCGCCGGACGCTCGGCGGCAGGTTTTTCAACCACGACCGGAGCGGCGGGCTCTTCCTTGGTGGCGAACAGGCTGACCAGGGACTTCACCAGGCCCTTGAACAGGCTTGGCTCAGGCATCGCGGCCGGTGCGGCAACCGGAGCGGCGGCTTCAACCGGCATTGGCGCGTTGGCACGGGCCGGCGCGGTCTTCACGGCAGCTTCCTGGCGAACCAGGGTGCGGGTCGCGGCGGCCGGCTGCACTTCTTCCACTTCGGCGGCGGCAGCGGCGATTTCGTAGCTGGACTGGCCGCTGTGGGCTTCCGGGCTGTCATCGCGCAGGCGCTGCACTTCGAAGTGCGGCGTTTCGAGGTGATCGTTCGGCAGGATGACGATACGGGCACGGGTGCGCAGTTCGATCTTGGTAATGGAATTGCGTTTTTCGTTGAGCAGGAACGCAGCAACCGGGATCGGCACTTGCGCGCGGACTTCGGCGGTGCGGTCTTTCAGGGCTTCTTCTTCGATCAGGCGCAGGATCGCGAGCGACAGCGATTCAACGTCACGGATGATGCCGGTGCCGTTGCAACGCGGGCAGACGATGCCGCTGCTTTCGCCCAGGGATGGACGCAGGCGCTGGCGGGACATTTCCAGCAGGCCGAAGCGCGAGATACGGCCGACTTGCACGCGGGCACGGTCGGCTTCCAGGCATTCGCGGACTTTTTCTTCCACGGCGCGCTGGTTCTTGGCGGGGGTCATGTCGATGAAGTCGATCACGATCAGGCCGCCGATGTCACGCAGGCGCAGCTGGCGGGCGATTTCTTCAGCCGCTTCCAGGTTGGTCTGCAGGGCGGTTTCTTCGATGTCGCTGCCTTTGGTCGCACGCGCCGAGTTGATGTCGATGGACACCAGGGCTTCGGTCGGGTCGATCACGATGGAGCCGCCGGAAGGCAGTTCGACCACGCGCTGGAAGGCGGTCTCGATCTGGCTTTCGATCTGGAAACGGTTGAACAGCGGAACGCTGTCTTCGTACAGCTTGATCTTGCTGGCGTACTGCGGCATCACCTGGCGGATGAAGGTCAGGGCTTCGTCCTGGGCTTCAACGCTGTCGATCAGCACTTCGCCGATGTCCTGGCGCAGGTAATCGCGGATCGCGCGGATGATCACGTTGCTTTCCTGGTAGATCAGGAACGGCGCGGAACGATCCAGGGACGCTTCCTTGATGGCGGTCCACAGTTGCAGCAGGTAATCGAGGTCCCACTGCATTTCTTCGCTGCTGCGGCCAAGGCCGGCAGTGCGAACGATCAGGCCCATGTCGGCGGGGGCGACCAGGCCGTTCAGCGCTTCGCGCAGTTCATTGCGCTCTTCGCCTTCGATGCGGCGGGAAATACCGCCGGCACGTGGGTTGTTCGGCATCAGGACCAGGTAGCGGCCGGCGAGGCTGATGAAGGTGGTCAGGGCAGCGCCCTTGTTGCCACGTTCTTCTTTTTCGACCTGGACGATGACTTCCTGGCCTTCGCTCAGGACGTCCTTGATGTTGACGCGGCCTTCAGGGGCTTTCTTGAAGTACTCGCGGGAGATTTCTTTGAGGGGCAGGAAGCCGTGGCGCTCGGAGCCGAAATCGACAAAGGCAGCCTCAAGGCTTGGTTCGATGCGAGTAATCCGGCCTTTATAGATGTTGGCCTTCTTTTGCTCGCGTGCACCGGACTCGATGTCCAGGTCGTAGAGGCGTTGGCCATCTACCAGCGCAACACGCAACTCTTCGGGTTGAGTTGCGTTAATCAGCATTCTTTTCATGTTGTACCGTCGGTTTCCGGGCTGCCGGAAACGGCGTTCGGCACACACGACTTCTCACGGTCGGTGTCAGGTGCGTCAAGAGTGGTTGGCCACTCCAGTGTCCAGCAATAACAGGCCAATTGGGCCGGTATCGCGACGGACGCGTCCTGCTTGTTAGCGGTGGTGACAAAGGCACCACTTCAACAAAAGCTAAGGTCAGGAGGAGGAATCAACCGGCGACTGTGGACGAGATGAAGCGTCTAAATATAAGCCTAGTGCTACACGGTCCGACGGTTGTGCATCTCCACCCTACACGTATCCCTGATAATTCGGGTGCTGCCGCGCGCAGAATCCGCAGCGGGTTGGCATTTACCGTGTTCTCCAATGGGGAGTCCACGCTCATGGCTAAACAAGACCGGGTGTGGGCGATTGCGCTCTCACCCGGCTCTTAACAGGCGTTGTTTCCGAAGCATTCGCCATGGTCTGGTCCAAGACTGACTGCACTTTGTGAACTGGCCGTAAATATCGGCGCAACACGCGAGTATTCACCCTGCGTATCGCACTCGCTTCAGGCCTCATGTCACCTGCGCTCGTTACAATCCTGAGCCTTCCAAGGTGGCGAACACCCCGTAGGACGGCCTCGCGTCCTGATGAATTGCGATGGTCAGGGCCGGCAGTTTGCCGCAAGTCCTCTGTCCAGGCCGCTTTTGGCGGCGTTCGCGACTATAGCAGCAATGATTAAGTGCTTCAATTCCATAAAAAATTGTTATCATCGCCGCCATGACCACTACCGCCCCCCAGACCCCCAGCGTCCAGCTGCTCGAGGTCTCGCCGGAATATGCCGGCCAACGCATCGATAATTTTCTCCTGGCCAGGCTCAAAGGCGTGCCCAAGACCTTGATCTACCGCATCTTGCGTAAAGGTGAAGTGCGGGTGAACAAGGGCCGCATCAAGCCCGAGTACAAGCTGCAGGCGGGCGATATCGTCCGTGTGCCGCCGGTGCGCGTGCCTGAGCGCGACGAGCCCGTGCCATTGGCCCAGGGCCTGTTGCAGCGCCTGGAAGCGTCGATCGTGTTCGAAGATAACAAACTCATCGTGATCAACAAGCCCTGCGGCATTGCGGTTCACGGCGGCAGCGGCCTGACGTTCGGCGTGATCGAAGCCTTTCGGCAGTTGCGCCCTGATGCCAAGGAGCTGGAGCTGGTCCATCGTCTGGACCGCGACACATCCGGCCTGCTGATGATCGCCAAGAAACGCAGCATGTTGCGCCATCTGCACACCGCCCTGCGCGGCGATGGCGTCGACAAGCGCTACATGGCGCTGGTGCGCGGCAACTGGGCCAGCTCGATCAAAAGCGTCCGCGCGCCGTTGCAGAAGAGCAACCTGCGTTCCGGCGAGCGCATGGTCGAAGTGGACGAGGAGGGCAAGGAGGCCCTGACCCTGTTCAAGGTGCTGCGTCGTTTCGGTGACTTCGCCACGATGGTGGAGGCCAAGCCGGTCACGGGGCGCACCCACCAGATTCGCGTGCACACCCTGCACGCGGGCCACAGCATTGCGGGCGATACCAAATACGGCGACGAGGATTTCTCCAGGGAGATCCGCGACCTGGGCGGCAAGCGCCTGTTCCTGCATGCCTACATGCTTACCGTGCCGCTGCCCGATGGCGGCGAATTGAAGTTGCAGGCGCCGGTCGATGATATGTGGGCCAAGACCGTGGAGCGCTTGAGTGTCGCACCTTGATTACAAACTGCTGATTTTCGACTGGGACGGAACACTGGCCAACTCCATCGGGCGTATCGTCGAATCGATGCACGTGGCCTCGACCCGCTCGGGTTTCGACCTGTGCAGCGACTTCGCGGTCAAGGGCATCATCGGCCTTGGACTGCCTGAGGCGATTCGCAGCTTGTATCCTGAGATCAGCGACACCGAGCTGGTCGTGTTCCGTGAGCACTACGCCGAACATTACATTGCCCTGGAAGCTGAGCCCTCGCCGCTGTTCGAGGGTGTGGTGCAATCCCTGGAGGCGTTCCGTGCCGAGGGCTATCACCTGGCAATCGCCACCGGCAAGGCCCGTCGCGGGCTGGATCGAGTGCTCAAGGCCCATGGGTGGGAGGATTATTTCGATATCACCCGTGCCGCCGATGAAACTGCCAGCAAGCCTCACCCTCTGATGCTGGAGCAGATCCTGGCGCACTGCGGTGTATCGCCGCGCCAGGCCTTGATGGTGGGCGATGCTTCCTTTGACCTGATGATGGCGCGCAATGCAGGCATGGACAGCGTGGCGGTCAGCTATGGCGCCCAGTCTGCCGAGGCCTTGCAGCGCTATGAGCCCAGGCTGACGATTGATCATTTTTCCGAATTGCAGGCCTGGCTCAGCCGGGCTCTATAAGTCTTTGCTGGGGTTGATGGCATGAGTGACGAGTGGAAAGCGCCCGAAAAGGCTGAAAGCGGTGATGACAAGAGCTGGAAGCTGCTGGAGAAAACCCTCCTGGCCAGTGTCCAGGAGCAGCGCCGCGCGCGGCGTTGGGGGATTTTCTTCAAGCTGCTGACGTTTACTTGGCTGATCGCCATGCTGGTGCTGTTCAGTCCGCTGATGGACATGGAAAAAAGCGCGACCCGTGGCGCCGGTTATACCGCGTTGATCGAAGTGCGCGGTGTGATCGCCGACAAGGAGCCTGCCAGTGCCGACAATATCGTCAGCAGCTTGCGGGCGGCGTTTGAAGACCCCAAGGTCAAGGGCGTGATCCTGCGCATCAACAGCCCGGGCGGCAGTCCGGTGCAGTCGGGTTATGTGTACGACGAAATTCGCCGCCTGCGCGGCCTGCACCCGGAGATCAAGCTGTACGCGGTGATTGCCGACCTGGGCGCCTCGGGTGCCTATTACATTGCCAGCGCCGCGGACCAGATCTACGCCGACAAGGCCAGCCTGGTGGGTTCCATTGGCGTGACGGCGGCCGGTTACGGTTTTGTCGGCACCATGGAGAAGCTGGGCGTGGAACGGCGCATCTACACCTCGGGCGAGCACAAGGCGTTCCTTGACCCGTTCCAGCCGCAGAAGGCCGATGAAACCCAGTTCTGGCAGGGCGTGCTCGACACCACCCATCGCCAGTTCATTGCCAGCGTGAAGCAGGGGCGCGGTGATCGGTTGAAGGATAAAGACCATCCGGAATTGTTCTCCGGGCTGGTCTGGACCGGCGAGCAGGCGTTGCCGCTGGGCTTGGTCGACGCTTTGGGCAGTGCCAGTTCGGTGGCGCGGGATGTGGTTGGCGAGAAGGAGTTGGTGGATTTCACGGTTGAGGAATCGCCGTTTGATCGGTTCTCCAAGAAGCTTGGTTCGAGCGTGGCTGAAAAGCTGGCGTTGTACATGGGCTTCCAGGGCCCGACGCTGCGCTGATATTTCAGCGCTGACGCCGTTCAAAATGTGGGAGCGGCGGTGCGACGATTCGACTTGCTCGCGAAAGCGGTCTACCAGTCGACATTTATAGCGACTGATTCAACGCATTCGCGAGCAAGCCCGCTCCCACATTGGTTTTGTGGTGTTCTTAGGGGATTTGTACGCCTTCGGCCAGGAGCATGTCCACCAAGCGAATCAGCGGCAGGCCGACCAGGCTGGTAGCGTCAGGCCCTTCGGTACTCTGAAACAGGCTCACCCCCAGTCCTTCAGCCTTGAAACTGCCCGCGCAGTCGTACGGTTGCTCGATCCGCAGGTAGCGTTCGATGCGCTTTGCATCCAGCTCGCGCATGTGCACGGTAAAAGAAACGCAATCGACCTGGCAGTGCCCTGTCTCGCTGTTCAGCAGCGCTAACCCGGTGAGGAAGCTCACGCGCTTGCCGCTGGCGGCCAGCAGCTGTTCACGGGCGTTCTCGAAGGTGTGGGGCTTGCCGATAATGCGACCGTCCAGCGCGGCGACTTGATCCGAACCGATGATCAGGTGCCCTGGATGACTGGCAGCCAATGCCCGCGCCTTCTGTTCGGCCAGGCGCTTGACCAGCTCCTCAGCGGATTCATTTTCGCGATGGCTTTCGTCGATATCCGGCGAGCTGCAGATGAATGGCAGGTGCAGGCGGCTGAGCAATTCCCGGCGATAAACCGAGCTGGATGCGAGTAATAAAGGCAGCATGGGCGTCTCCTCTGGGCGGCCACGGATTCTAGCGGGGCGACCGGCTGACGCACAGGGCTGAATTTCCTTTGACATGGCCGGGTGCATCCCTATAATGCTGCGCCTATGTTGAATGACCCGATTCCACCTCACGTTGACCCGCGCAAATTGGCTGATCGTGGCACTTCCCTTCAAGGTGAATTGCCGCTGGCCGATTTGGAGAGACTCTGCGACTCGCTTTCCGACACTGTCGGTGCGGTCCAGGCCAAATTCGTTTTTGAACGAGATGAACGTAAATCTGTGGTGATCCACAGCCTTATCGACACCGAAGTCAAAATGGTTTGCCAGCGTTGTCTTGAGCTGGTCACCCTGCCGATCCACAGCGAGTGCAGTTATGCCGTGGTGAAGGAGGGTGCGAATACCCAGTCGTTGCCGAAAGGTTATGACGTGCTGGAACTGGGCGAAGATCCTTTGGATCTGCATGCACTGATCGAGGAGGAGCTTTTGCTCGCCTTGCCCATTGTGCCTGCTCATCATCCGGAAGAATGCCAGCAGCCGGCGGGCCTCGATGACGAGCCCGAACCGAGCGAGGACGAGGTAACGCGGTCCAACCCGTTCAGTGTATTGGCGCAGTTAAAGCGTGACCCAAACGTTTAGGAGTTAATCAATTATGGCTGTTCAGCAGAACAAAAAATCCCGCTCCGCCCGTGACATGCGCCGTTCGCACGACGCTCTCGAGGCTAGCACCCTGTCCGTGGAAAAGACCACCGGTGAAGTTCACCTGCGTCACCACGTATCGCCAGAAGGCGTATACCGTGGCCGTAAAGTGATCGACAAGGGCGCTGACGAGTAATCACTTGTCTGCTCTAGTCATCGCGATAGACGCAATGGGCGGGGACTTCGGTCCCCGCAGCATTGTTCAGGCCTGCATTGCCAGCCTGGCTGCAACACCTTCGCTGCACCTGACCCTCGTCGGTCAACCCTCCTTACTTGAATCATTGATTGCCAGCCATCCGGCGGTGGATCGCGCGCGCCTGACGATTACGCCGGCCAGCGAAACCATCACCATGGATGAAAAGCCGGCGGCAGCCCTGCGCGGCAAGCCTGACTCTTCGATGCGGGTGGCCCTGGAGCTGTTGCGCGACGGCAAGGTGCAGGCCTGTGTCAGCGCCGGCAATACCGGGGCCTTGATGGCATTGTCTCGGTTTGTGCTCAAGACCTTGCCCGGCATTGACCGGCCGGCGATGGTGGCGGCGATTCCGACGCAGAAAGGCTACTGCCAGTTGCTGGACCTGGGTGCGAACGTCGATTGCAGTGCCGAGCACCTGTACCAGTTCGCCGTGATGGGCTCCGTGGCCGCCGAAGCACTGGGCGTGGCCCGTCCGCGGGTGGCCTTGTTGAACATCGGCACCGAAGACATCAAGGGTAATCAGCAGGTCAAGCTCGCCGCTGCGTTGTTGCAGGGCGCGCGGGGCTTGAACTACATCGGTTTTGTCGAAGGTGATGGTTTGTACCGGGGCGAAGCCGATGTGGTGGTGTGCGACGGGTTTGTCGGCAACATCCTGCTCAAGTCCAGCGAAGGCCTGGCGACCATGATTGCCACGCGTATCGAGGCCCTGTTCAAGCAGAACCTGATCTCGCGTGCGGTCGGCGCCCTGGCGCTGCCGTTGATGCGCCGCCTGCAGGCCGACCTGGCCCCGGCGCGGCACAATGGCGCGAGTTTTCTGGGGTTGCAGGGCATTGTTGTAAAAAGCCATGGCTCGGCAGGCGTCGAAGGCTTTCAGAGCGCGATTGCGCGGGCCGTGATCGAGATTCAGGAAAACTTGCCGCAACGCTTGCGTGGCCGTCTCGAGGACCTGTTGCCTTAGGCGAATCGGCCCGGGAGTGCTTAAATGTGACCGGCCAGTTCAATTGACCATCCAATCTGTCAGTTTCGTGCGCGCCCACCGTAGGCGTGCGCATTTTTGACGACCAGATCATTAGGGGCTTGTTACATGTCTACATCCCTCGCATTCGTCTTCCCAGGGCAGGGTTCGCAGTCCCTCGGTATGTTGGCCGAGCTGGGCGCGCAATACCCGCTGATCCTGGACACCTTCAAGGAAGCTTCCGACGCCCTGGGTTACGACCTGTGGGCGCTGACTCAGCAGGGGCCGGAAGAGCAGCTCAATCAAACCGATAAAACCCAGCCGGCCATCCTGACCGCCTCGATCGCCCTGTGGCGCTTGTGGCTGGCTGAAGGCGGCGCGCGCCCGGCATTCGTGGCCGGTCACAGCCTGGGCGAGTACAGCGCCCTGGTGGCGGCGGGCAGCCTGACCCTCGGTGAGGCGGTCAAGCTGGTCGAGCGTCGTGGCCAATTGATGCAGGAAGCCGTTCCGGCCGGGCAGGGCGGCATGGCCGCTATCCTGGGCCTGGACGACGCCGTAGTCATTGAGGCCTGTGCCGAAGCGGCGCAGGGTGAAGTGGTCAGCGCGGTGAATTTCAATTCCCCTGGCCAGGTGGTCATCGCCGGTGCCAAGGCGGCGGTCGAGCGCGCCATCGAAGGCTGCAAGGCGCGTGGTGCCAAGCGTGCCTTGCCGTTGCCGGTAAGCGTGCCGTCCCACTGCGAGCTGATGCGCCCGGCGGCCGAGCGGTTTGCCGAGTCCATCGCCGCCATCAACTGGCAGGCGCCGCAGATTCCGCTGGTGCAGAACGTCAGCGCTGCCGTGGCCGCCGACCTCGACACCCTCAAGCGCGACCTGCTGGAGCAGCTCTACAAGCCCGTACGCTGGGTTGAATCGGTGCAGACCCTGGCCGCCAATGGCGCCACTGAATTGGTCGAGTGCGGCCCGGGCAAGGTCCTGGCCGGCTTGAACAAGCGCTGCGCCGACGGCGTGTCGACGGCCAACCTCAATACACCTGACGCCTTTGCTGCCGCTCGTGCAGCCCTGGCCTGAGCCTTAATTTCCGAACTTAGGAGAAGCCTGCATGAGTCTGCAAGGTAAAGTTGCACTGGTTACCGGCGCCAGCCGTGGCATTGGCCAGGCGATCGCCCTGGAGCTGGGCCGTCAGGGTGCCGTGGTGATCGGCACCGCCACCTCCGCCTCAGGCGCCGAGCGTATCGCCGCGACCCTGAAGGAAAACGGCGTACAAGGCACCGGCCTTGAACTGAACGTGACCAGCGATGAGTCCGTGGCCGCGGTACTGGCCGCGATCACTGCACAGTTCGGCGCGCCGGCCATTCTGGTGAATAACGCCGGTATCACCCGCGATAACCTGGTGATGCGCATGAAAGACGACGAATGGTACGACGTGGTCGATACCAACTTGAACAGTCTGTTTCGCCTGTCCAAGGGCGTTTTGCGTGGCATGACCAAGGCGCGTTGGGGTCGAATTATCAATATTGGCTCCGTAGTGGGTGCCATGGGCAACGCAGGCCAAGTAAACTACGCATCCGCCAAGGCCGGTCTGGAAGGTTTCAGCCGTGCATTGGCGCGTGAAGTCGGTTCGCGGGCGATTACGGTCAATTCGGTGGCCCCAGGGTTCATCGACACCGATATGACCCGTGAACTGCCGTCAGCACAGCGTGACGCCTTGCTGGCGCAGATTCCGCTGGGCCGCCTGGGCCAGGCTCAAGAGATCGCGAATGTGGTCACTTTCCTGGCATCCGACGGTGCGGCATACGTGACTGGGGCTACAATCCCGGTGAACGGCGGGATGTATATGAGTTAAATTGTGACGGATCGCTTCAAAAAAATGTCATACGAGCTGTCTAAAATCCGTTATAAAGCTGCAACTTAATTTATAGGCAGGTGGCCGACCGGGTACAGGGTAAAGCTTTCAGTTGAAAAGCTGAAATGGCTTTCTATACACTTACCCACTGGCCAGCTGCCTGAATTTGTCCATTAGGAGTTAAACAAGGTATGAGCACCATCGAAGAGCGCGTCAAGAAAATCGTCGCCGAGCAATTGGGCGTTAAGGAAGAAGAAGTGGTCAACACGGCTTCCTTCGTAGAAGACCTGGGTGCCGATTCCCTTGACACCGTTGAGCTGGTGATGGCTCTGGAAGAGGAATTCGAGACCGAAATCCCGGACGAAGAAGCTGAAAAAATCACTACTGTTCAAGCTGCTATCGACTACGTTACCGCCCACCAGGCGTAATAGTTTGTAGTCGTCGCTTGCTGTCAGGGAAAAACCGCACTGCTGTAACGGCGTGCGGTTTTTTCTTTAAGCACTGATGAAAAGTCGGTTCTGATGCACAGTGTCGTCATCAAGAAAAAGGAGAGTGCTGTGTCGCGTAGACGCGTCGTAGTCACCGGTATGGGTATGTTGTCGCCACTGGGCACGGATGTGCCAAGCAGTTGGCAGGGCATTCTGGCTGGCCGCAGTGGTATTGGTCTGATCGAACACACGGACCTTTCTGCCTATTCCACCCGTTTTGGCGGCTCGGTAAAGGGCTTCAATGTCGAGGAATATCTCTCGATCAAGGAGTCCCGCAAGCTCGACCTGTTCATTCAATACGGCCTGGCGGCCGGTTTCCAGGCGGTACGTAACGCCGGCCTGGAAGTCACCGACGCCAACCGTGAGCGCATCGGTGTGGCCATGGGGTCGGGTATTGGCGGTTTGACCAATATCGAAGAAACCAGCCGCACGTTGCACGATTCCGGCCCCCGTCGAATTTCACCGTTCTTCGTGCCGGGCTCGATCATCAACATGATTTCCGGTTTCCTGTCCATCCACTTGGGCGCACAGGGGCCCAACTACGCGATTGCCACGGCCTGCACCACCGGCACGCACTGCATCGGCATGGCGGCGCGCAACATCGCCTATGACGAAGCCGACGTGATGATCGCCGGCGGCGCCGAAATGGCGGCCTGCGGGCTTGGCATGGGCGGCTTCGGCGCATCTCGTGCGCTGTCGACCCGCAACGACGAGCCGACCCGTGCCAGCCGTCCCTGGGACAAGGGCCGTGATGGCTTCGTACTGTCCGACGGCGCCGGTGCCCTGGTGCTGGAAGAGCTGGAGCACGCCAAGGCGCGTGGCGCCACCATCTACGCCGAGCTGATCGGCTTTGGCATGAGCGGCGACGCCTACCACATGACCTCGCCACCGTCCGACGGTGCCGGTGCCGCGCGCTGCATCACCAACGCCTTGCGTGATGCGAAGGTCAATGCGGACCAGGTGCAGTACATCAACGCCCATGGCACATCGACCCCGACCGGCGATTTGGCGGAAGCCGAAGCCATCAAGTCGGTGTTCGGCGAGCATGCCTACAAGCTGGCGGTCAGCTCCACCAAGTCCATGACCGGCCATTTGCTGGGTGCTGCGGGCGCGGTCGAGGCGATTTTCAGCGTCATGGCGATCAAGGATCAGGTCGCTCCGCCGACCATCAACCTCGATGAGCCGGACGAAGGCTGCGACCTGAACTTCGTGCCTCACGAAGCGCAGCCGATGCCGATCGACGTGGTGATCTCCAACTCGTTCGGTTTTGGCGGTACCAACGGTTCCCTGGTGTTCCGCCGGTTCGCCGAGTGATGGAGAGCTGGGTCAACGGTCAGCCAGCGGACAGCGTGCCCCTGAAAGACCGTGGCCTGGCGTACGGCGATGGGCTGTTCGAGACCCTCGCCGTCAAGGCCGGGCAGCCGCTGCTGCTCGACCGTCACCTGCAGCGCCTCGAAGAGGGTTGCAGGCGGCTCGCACTGGTGGTGGATCACGTGCTGGTCCGCAGCGAAGTGCTGGCCTATGCCGCCGCCCTGGGCGACGGTGTTCTCAAGTTGATCCTCACCCGCGGCGACAGCCTGCGCGGGTATGGCGTCAACCCCGGCGCGCCGGTGCGCCGTCTCTTGCAGGGCAATCCGCCTGCTACCTATCCCAACGCCCATGGAACCGACGGCATCCGCTTGTTTCCATGCGCTACCCGTTTGGCCGAGCAGCCGCTGCTGGCCGGCCTCAAGCACCTCAATCGCCTGGAGCAGGTGATCGCCCGCGCCGAGTGGCAGGACGCTGAGCATGCCGAAGGCTTGATGCTGGATCTGTCCGGACGCGTCATCGAGGGTGTATTCAGCAACCTGTTCCTGGTGCGCAACGGCTTGTTACTAACCGCTGATCTGACGCGTTGCGGCGTTGCCGGGGTGATGCGTGCCGAGATCCTGGCCCAGGCCCAAACGTTGAGCCTCCCGGTGGCCGTGGCCGACATCAGTCTTGAACAGCTGCAGCAGGCCGACGAAGTCTTCGTCTGCAACAGTGTGTATGGCATTTGGCCGGTGCGCGGGTACGCTGCGATGAGCTGGCCGGTTGGCCCGCTCACCCGTAAACTGCAGGGCATTGTTCGCGCGCTATTGGATATTTGAGTTGATACGAAAACTGGTTGTACTGCTGCTGATCGGTCTGTTCTCGGCGGCGTTGCTGTTGGGCTACGGCGCCTGGAAGGTCGATTCTGCCTTGAAGCAGCCCTTGAACCTGACCCAGGAGCAATTGCTCGATGTTCCGGCCGGGGCGACCCCGACCGGCACCTTCAATCGCCTGGAAGCGGACGGGGTGCTGGAAGGCGCCTTCTGGTTGCGCCTGTACTGGCGCTTCAACCTCGACGGCCAGCCCTTGCACAGCGGCGAATACCGCATGACCCCCGGCATGACCGCGCAGGGCCTGATCGGTCTGTGGCAGCGTGGCGAAGTGGTGCAATACAGCCTGACCCTGGTCGAAGGCTGGAATTTTCGCCAGGTGCGCTCAGCGCTGGCCAAGCATGAAAAGATCGTGCAGACCCTCTCGGGCCTGAGCGACAGCGAAGTGATGGACAGGCTCGGTCATCCCGGTGTGTTCCCCGAGGGTCGGTTCTTTCCGGATACCTACCGCTTCGTGCGTGGCATGACCGATGTCGAGTTCCTGAAAAAAGCCTACAGCCGCCTGGACGATGTACTCGCCCAAGAGTGGAGCAAGCGCGCCGCCGATGTGCCGTACACCGACGCTTATCAAGCGCTGATCATGGCCTCCCTGGTCGAGAAAGAGACCGGCGTGCCCGAAGAGCGCGGGCAGATCGCCGGGGTATTCGTGCGGCGCTTGAAGGTTGGCATGCTGTTGCAGACCGACCCGACCGTCATCTACGGCCTCGGCGAGCGCTACAACGGCAAGTTGACCCGTGCCCACCTCAAGGAAGCCAACCCCTACAACACCTACATGGTTGCAGGGCTGCCGCCGACACCCATCGCCATGGTCGGCCGCGAGGCGATCCACGCCGCGCTGAACCCGGTCGCGGGCAGCAGCCTGTATTTTGTTGCCCGGGGCGACGGCAGCCATATTTTCTCCGACGACCTGGATGCGCATAATGCCGCCGTGCGCGAGTTCCAGCTCAAGCGCCGCGCCGATTACCGCTCCAGCCCGGCACCGGTGGTGAAGCCCTTGGAAGAACCCACGCCGCCAGCCGAACCTGTGCCAGCTGAGACGCAGGTCGAACCTGTGCCGGACACCGCCGCGCCGCAAAGCTCGCAATAATTGACTAAGGACTGCCCGTGACTGGCTTGTTTATAACCCTGGAAGGCCCCGAAGGCGCCGGCAAAAGCACCAACCGCGATTACCTGGCCGAGCGCTTGCGCACCCAAGGCATCGAAGTGGTGTTGACCCGCGAGCCCGGTGGCACGCCGCTGGCCGAGCGTATCCGCGAAGTGCTGCTGACGCCGGGGGAAGAGCAGATGAACCCGGACACCGAGTTGCTGTTGGTGTTCGCCGCCCGTGCCCAGCACCTGGCCGAGGTGATTCGCCCGGCCCTGGCGCGCGGTGCCGTGGTGATCTGCGACCGGTTTACCGACTCCACCTACGCCTACCAGGGCGGGGGGCGAGGCCTGTCCCTGGCGCGCATCGCTGCCTTGGAAACCTTCGTCCAGGGCGACCTGCGTCCAGATCTGACATTGGTATTCGACCTGCCGGTGGAAGTGGGCCTGGCTCGCGCCAGCGCCCGAGGTCGTCTCGACCGTTTCGAACTGGAAGGCCAGGCCTTCTTCGACGCCGTACGCACGGCGTTCCTCAAGCGTGCCGCCGCCGAGCCTGCGCGTTATTTCCTGCTGGACGCCGCCCAACCGCTGGCCCATGTGCAGCACGCCATCGATGCGCTGTTGCCGGACCTGCTGGAGCGCGCCCGTGGCTGAAGCCTACCCCTGGCAAGACAGCCTGTGGCAACAACTGGCCGGGCGTGCCCAGCACGCCCACGCCTATTTGCTGCATGGCCCGATCGGCATCGGCAAGCGCGCGCTCGCCGAGCGCTTGATGGCCAGCCTGTTGTGCCGGCACCCTGTCAATCTGGAAGCCTGCGGCGAATGCAAATCCTGCCTGTTGCTCAAGGCCGGCAGCCACCCGGATAACTACCTGCTCGAACCCGAGGAAGCCGACAAGGCGATCAAGGTCGACCAGGTGCGTGACCTCGTCAGCTTCGTGGTGCAGACCGCGCAAATGGGCGGGCGCAAGGTGGTGTTGATCGAGCCGGTGGAGGCAATGAACATCAACGCCGCCAACGCCTTGCTCAAGAGCCTGGAGGAGCCGTCCGGCGATACCGTGTTGCTGCTGGTCAGCCACCAGTCCAGCCGTTTGTTGCCAACCATCCGCAGCCGCTGCGTACAACAGGCGTGCCCATTGCCGAGCGAGGCCATGAGCCTTGAGTGGTTGGCGCAGGCGTTGCCGGAGTGCGGCCAGGAAGAACGGGTCGAGTTGCTGACACTGGCGGCGGGCTCGCCGCTGGCTGCGGTCAAGCTGCACGCCCAGGGCGTGCGCGAGCAGCGGGCGCTGGTAGTGGATGGCGTAAAGAAATTGATCAAGCAGGAAGTCTCCGCCACCCAGTTGGCTGAAAGCGCCTGGAAGGACATTCCCCTGTTGCTGCTGTTCGACTGGTTCTGTGACTGGTCGAGCTTGATCCTGCGCTACCAGCTGACTCAGGATGAAAACGGCCTGGGCCTGCCGGACATGCGCAAAGTGGTGCAGTACCTCGCGCAAAAGAGCGCCCAGGACAAGGTGCTGACTATCCAGGACTGGATCCTCGCCCAACGCCAGAAGGTGCTCGGCAAGGCCAACCTCAACCGCGTGCTGTTACTTGAAGCGCTGCTGGTGCAGTGGGTTGGCTTGCTCGGCCGGCGTTAAATTCCGTGGCCGACGGGTGTATCGTTGGCCAGACATTTTTGTGATTGAAGACCCCTATGCTCGTAGATTCCCATTGCCATCTTGATCGCCTCGACCTTGCCCGGCACGGCGGTTCCCTTGACGCTGCCCTCGACGCTGCGCGTCAACGCGGGGTAGGGCACTTCCTGTGCATTGGTGTCAGTGCCGAAAACGCGGCCGACGTCAAAGCCCTGGCTGATCGCTATGCCGATGTGGATTGTTCGGTGGGCATCCACCCGCTTGACCTCAAGCCGGGTGAGGCCCCAGCCCTGGATTGGCTGCTGGCCGAACTCAACCACCCGCGCGTGGTGGCTATCGGCGAAACCGGCCTGGATTACCACTACGAACCCGAAGCCGCCGAGCTGCAGCAGGCTTCCTTCCGCCTGCACCTGCAAGCCGCCCGGCAGACCGGCAAACCGGTGATCGTCCACACCCGTGGCGCCCGCGCCGACACCCTGACCCTGCTGCGTGAAGCCGCGTTGCCCCAGGCCGGCGTGTTGCACTGCTTCACCGAGGACTGGGACATGGCCAGGGCGGCTCTGGACCTGGGGTTCTACATTTCCCTGTCGGGCATCGTCACCTTCCGCAACGCCGACGCTCTGCGCGACGTCGCGCGCCAGGTGCCGGCCGATCGCCTGCTGGTGGAAACCGATTCTCCGTACCTGGCGCCCATTCCCCATCGCGGCAAGCCGAACCTGCCGGAGTATGTGCGCGATGTGGCGGATTACCTGGCGATGCTGCGCGGTGAGTCCTACGAGCGTTTTGCCGAACAGACCACGCAGAACTTCAAGCGCCTGTTCCCGCTGGCGCATGTAGCTGGCTGACGCGAGCAAATCGCAGGCAAAAAAAACCCGGGTTCTGGGGGGTGAATCCGGGTTAAGACCATTAGGAGTAAAACAAGGGCACGCGGTCCGTTGGTACCCAGGTCGGCGCTTCACTTGGGGGAGATGTCACGCCGACCTTTGAAGTATTGATCAGTATCCGGTTCAGTCCAGTCGCAATTGGTCGTTTTTTAAACAGATTTGGAATACGGGTACTTCCCTTGAGTTCTCATCAGGCAGGTACACAGGTGCGGTTGTTGCGTATTATTTCTGACTGATATCAGCGAAAACGTTGGCGTGTTGAAAGTAAAGTGGGTTGCGGGTTCACATAGACATTGCCCAACGACCGTTCAGTCGGGATAATCCCTCGCAGCGGGTAAATCGTATCGCCGCGTGTCCGTGGCCTGCGCAACCCTTCCTATTTCGACCTTTGCAGACCTCTTCCTCATGCACAAAGAACCCCGTAAGGTCCGTGAGTTTCGCCGCCGTGAGCAGGAAATTCTCGACACCGCGCTCAAGCTGTTCCTCGAACAAGGTGAAGACAGCGTCACCGTCGAGATGATCGCGGATGCCGTGGGTATCGGCAAAGGCACGATCTACAAGCACTTCAAGTCCAAGGCCGAGATCTACCTGCGCCTGATGCTCGACTACGAGCGCGACTTGAACGAACTGCTGCATTCGGCGGATGTGGACAAGGACAAGGAAGCCCTGTCCCGCGCCTATTTCGAGTTCCGCATGCGCGATCCGCAGCGCTACCGCCTGTTCGACCGCCTGGAAGAAAAGGTGGTCAAGGGCCATCAAGTGCCGGAAATGGTCGAGGAGTTGCACAAGATCCGCGCCTCGAACTTCGAACGCCTGACCTTGCTGATCAAGGGCCGCATCAGCGAAGGCAAGCTCGAAGACGTGCCGCCGTATTTCCACTATTGCGCCGCCTGGGCCCTGGTACACGGCGCCGTGGCGCTGTACCACTCGCCGTTCTGGAGCAATGTGCTGGAAGATCAGGAAGGTTTCTTCCAATTCCTGATGGATATTGGCGTGCGCATGGGCAACAAGCGCAAGCACAGCTCCGAAACGCCGGCCGTCGAATCGCCCTCCACGTAATGATTTGCTGCCACGTGTAGGAGCGAGCTTGCTCGCGAAGAACTCACAGGCACCGCGTTTATCCAAGATGCATGCGTTACCGTTGACGTTTTTCGCGAGTAAACTCGCTCCTACAGTATCGGATTCAGTCAGCTTTTAGTGCGTCCCGTTTTATCCTCTGCCGGAGTGATTCATGATCGTTGATCGTCAAGGCAGGCGTTTTCGCAATTTGCGGATCAGCCTGACCTCAGCCTGCAACTACGCGTGTACCTATTGCGTGCCTAACGGCAAGCGGCTGGTGGCTGCCCAGGACGAACTCTCGGCCGAGGCCATGGCGCGTGGTGTGGCGTACCTAATTGAGGCCGCAGGCATAGATCGCCTGCGTATCACCGGCGGTGAGCCGCTGGTCAGCCCCAAGCTGGAAGCCTTCATGGGCGCCGTCGGGCAGATGGGCCTCAGTGACATCAGCCTGACCACCAACGGCCAGCTGTTGGCGCGCAAACTGCCGTTGCTGGTGGAGGCCGGGATCAAGCGCATCAACGTCTCCCTCGACACCCTGAACCCCGACGCCTTCCGCAGCATCGCCCGTGGCGGCGACCTGGCGACCGTGCTCGATGGCATGGACCAGGCCCGCGCCACGGGGATCAAGATCAAGGTCAACATGGTGCCGTTGCGTGGCCAGAACCTCGACCAGGTCATGCCGCTGCTCGATTACTGCCTGGAACGTGGCTACGAGTTGCGTTTTATCGAGCTGATGCGCATGGGCCACCTGGCCAAGGATTCCAACGCGTTCCTGCAACAATTCGTCAGCCTGCAGCAGCTGCTGGGCCTGATCGGCGAACAGCATGAATACCTGCAGGCCAATGCCCCCGTGGACGCCACCGCGGTGCGCTACGAAGTGCCGGGCAAGGGCTTCTTCGGCGTGATCGCCAACGAGAGCGTGCCGTTCTGCCGTACCTGCTCACGGTTGCGCTTGTCGTCCACCGGCTGGTTGCATGGCTGCCTGTCGTCGAGCAATCGTCACTACGTCGGCGATTTGCTGGACAAGCCGCGCCATCAGGCACTGCCGGCGCTGCAAGGCCTGTTGATGAAAGCCTTGGGCGACAAGCAGGAAGTGGCGTTCTCTGGCGGCGCCACCATCATGAAAATCATCGGCGGCTGACACCAATCCCCGACCCAACACAATCCCCCTGTGGGAGCGGGCTTGCTCGCGAAAGCGGAGTGTCAGGCAACACATCTTTCACTGATACACCGCTTTCGCGAGCAAGCCCGCTCCCACATTTGATTGGCGGCGTCGCTGAATGGCGCGGATTCTGCATCTCACGCCCATTCGCCGGTTTTCCGTCACCGGCCTCTGGAGGATTAGGATGCGTAGTCTGGTTTTGTTGCTGGCGTCGTTGACGCTGAGTGGTTGCATGACCGTCAGCGATATGGCCGAAGGCACCCGCTATCAGATGAGCGATGCCGGGTTGCTGGACCACAGCGACACCCGTCGTACCGCCTCGATTCGCGTACAGCCGGACTCCTTTATCTTCATCGCCCAAGGCGCCTTCGTGCCACCGGGCAGTGCCTATCCACGCCCGAACGTGGTGGCTGAAGAAGCCTTTAACGGCTTCGTCGAATATTTCCCCATGGTACGCCGCGCCCGTCAGCCGCAAAGCCTGGAGCAGGCGATGTCCGAGGCCCGCGCAGCCGGCGCTCACTACCTGCTGTACTGCCGCTTCGCCAAGGCCGATGACCGTATCGGCAATGCGGATGAATGGGCCGATCAGGAGGCGCTGGACCGGCTCGGCCTGGACAACGGCGTTATCCAGATCATGTTGATCGAGACCAGCACCCAGTATTTAATTGATACCGCACGTATTCGCAGTCGTGGCGGTTTACTGACGTTCCACGACAACAAGCCAGAAGACCTGATTGCGCGTCCCCTGGCCCAATACGCCCGAGGCTTGCTGGGCATGAGTAATCAGTAAAGAACGGAGAAGCCCATGACCGATTCCGCCAAGGCCAACGACCTGCTGGCCCAACTGCCCAAAGGCAAGGGACCGGCACCGGTGCACCTGTGGAACCCGGATTTCTGCGGCGACATCGACATGCGCATTGCCCGAGACGGCACCTGGTTCTACCAAGGCACGCCGATCGGGCGCAAGCCGATGGTCAAGCTGTTCTCCAACATCATCCGCCGCGATGGCAATGATTATTTCCTGATCACACCGGTGGAAAAGGTCGGCATTCGCGTCGATGACGCGCCGTTCGTGGCGGTCACCCTGGAGGCCGTAGGGCAGGGCGAAAGCCAGGTGCTGCGCTTTACCACCAATGTCGACGAACAGGTCGACGCCGACATCGAACACCCGTTACGGGTGGTGATCGATCCAGTCACCCAGGAACCTTCGCCGTACCTTCGGGTACGCACCAACCTTGAGGCCCTGGTACATCGCAACGTGTTCTATCAATTGGTGGAACTGGCGGTGAGCCGACCGATCAACGGTCAGAACTGGCTGGGCGTTTGGAGCGCCGGAGAGTTTTTCCGTATCGGCCTGGAGCCCTGAGGTCGGTTTTTTCATTTCCCTGAAATATTCGCTTGCTGGCAATGGATGCTTTCGGTTATCAATTTGTACATGATTAGACATGTGCGATTTGATAAGAAAAAACGCGTCGTCGACGAACTCATCCGCCGTATCGAGGGTGGGGTAATGGCCGATGGCTTCCTGCTGCCGGGCGAGCACCAGTTGGCGCAAGAGTTCGAGGTCAGCCGTGGCACCCTGCGTGAAGCCCTGGCTGAACTCAAGCGACGCCACTACATCGCGACCCAAAGCGGCGTCGGCTCCATCGTCACCTTTGACGGCATGGTGCTCGACCAGCGCAGCGGCTGGGCCCAGGCGCTGGCCGACACGGGCGCGCGGGTGAACACCGATGTCCTGCGCCTGGAGGCGGTCACTCGACCGGACCTGTTCAGTCGTTTCGGCAGCGACCAATTCATCGCCCTCGATCGCCATCGCCGCAACGCCGACGGCACCGCAGTGTCCCTGGAACGCTCGCTGATGCCGGCCTCCGGCGGCCTGGAGAGCTTGCCGAACGTAGGCCTGATCGATAACTCGCTGACCATCACCCTGGCGGCCTACGGTTACATAGGCGCCGAAGGCGACCAATGGATCGGCGCCGAGCCCCTCAGCGATGAAGACGCCGAGCTGCTGGGTCGTCCGGCGGGCACGGTGTTTCTCAAGGCATCGCGCACCACCTACGACCGGCGCGAGCGTTTCATGGAATACGTCGAAAGCTTGCTCGACCCTCTGCATTTTCGCCTGCACCTTCAATTTGGACATTCGAAATGACTTCCCACGATCGCGCCCTCGGCGCCTTCTACGGCCTGGCCCTGGGCGATGCCCTGGGCATGCCCACCCAATCCTTGAGCCGCGAGCAGGTGCGGGCACGTTTCGGTGCCATCACTGGCCTGGAAGCCGCCGACGCCGACCAGCCCATTGCGCCGAATATGCCCGCCGGCTCCATCACCGATGACACCGAGCAGGCGATCCTGGTGGGCGAGTTGCTGGTCGAAGGCCGGGGCAAGATCGACCCCGCGGTGCTGGCCCAGCGCCTTATCGACTGGGAAGCAGTGATGCGCGCCAGGGGCTCGCAGGATTTGCTCGGCCCTTCCACCAAGCGTGCGATCGACATGATCCTTGCTGGCCATACGCCGGAAGAGTCCGGCCGCTATGGCACCACCAATGGCGCAGCGATGCGTATCACGCCGGTGGGGATCGCGGCCGATGTCAGCGACCCGGTGCGGTTTATTCAGGCGGTAATCCAGGCCTGTCAGGTCACCCATAACACCTCGCTGGGCATCTCCAGCGCGGCGGCGGTGGCGGCGGTAGTGTCGGCCGGCATTAACGGCGTCGACCTGGGCGAAGCGCTGAACATCGGTACCCAGCTTGCCCAACAGGCGGAAGGCTATGGCCATTGGATAGCTGGCGGGCGAATTTCCACGCGTATCAGTTGGGCACGGACCTTGAGCGTCGGCAGCGGTGACAAAGCCCTGTTCGTGGACCTGCTGTACGAATTGATCGGCACCTCCGTGGCTTCTCAGGAATCGGTGGTGGTGTCGTTCGCCCTGGCCCAGCAAGTAGCGGTGGGCGAGATGGATGCGTTTGAAGCGTTGTGCGTGGCCGCCAGCCTGGGCGGTGACACCGACACCATTGCTGCCATTCTCGGCGCGATGCTGGGGGCGTGTCTGGGCATGCAGTGCTGGCCGCAGGGGATGATCGAGCAGGTCAAGCAGGTCAATGGTTTGGATCTTGCGCCGCTGGTTCAGCGCCTGCTCACACTTCGATAAGCGCCACAGCTCTGACCGAGTTGAGTCAGGAAGTATTTGCCACAACCACAACAATACAGGCACCAGGAGCACTCCCACATGAGCAGCACCTCTTCCGGCCAAAGCGCCGGGCAATTGGAAACACGCGGCATTGAACCGGTTCCGGAAGGCGAGTGCAACGGCCATCCACTGCAACTGTTCTGGGTGTGGTTCGCCGCTAATATCAGCATCCTCGGCTTGCCGCTCGGGGCGACACTGGTCGCGTTTCGCGGGCTGGCGATCTGGCAGGCGGTCATCGTGGCGATTCTTGGCGCCGCCGGCTCCTTTGCGGTGGTGGGCATCATCTCCATCGCGGGTCGTCGCGGCCGCGCGCCGAGCCTGACGCTGTCGCGCGCGATCTTCGGCGTGCGCGGCAATATCGGCCCCACGCTGGTGTCGTTGATGTCGCGCCTGGGGTGGGAAACCGTCAACACCACCACGGCGGCCTTTGTGCTGCTGTCGCTGTGTTCGATCCTGTTCGGTACGGCGATCGAGGCCAAAAGCGCACCGGGGCTCACGCTGCTGTTCATCGCCATTTTCGTGTTGCTGACCCTGGCCGTTTCGGGCCTGGGCCATGCCACCCTGCTGGTGATCCAGAAGTGGGCGACCTACGTGTTTGGCGCGTTGAACATTCTGGTAGGGGGCTTTCTCTGCGCCACCATCGACTGGAGCGCCGTGTTCAACGCCACGCCGGCACCGCTGAGTGCGATGATCATCGGCGTTGGCACCATGGCCGCCGGCACCGGTATCGGCTGGGCCAATGCCGGTGCCGACATGTCGCGCTACCAGCACCGCAGTGTCAAGGCGGCGCGCCTGGTGGCGTCCGCTGCGTTTGGCGCGGGCATTCCGCTGGTGTTGCTGATCACCCTCGGCGGCCTGCTGTCGGTGGGCAATAACGACCTGGCCTCGGCCACCGACCCGATCATCGCGATCCGCGACATGCTGCCGACCTGGATGGCGGTGCCGTACCTGATCACCGCCTTTGGCGGGTTGCTGTTGTCCAACAACCTGTCGGTGTATTCGGCCGGCCTCACCACCTTGACCCTCGGCTTGAAGGTCAAGCGCGTGCATGCGGTGATCGTCGACATCGTGGCGATCTTCGCCGGCTCGATTTACTTCATGCTGATCGCCGACAGTTTTTACGGCCCGTTCATCACCTTCATCTCGTTGCTGGCGGTACCGATCACGGCGTGGGTCGGCATCTTTGTGGTCGACCTGATGCATCGTCACTACTACAGCCCCAAGGACTTGCTGGACGTAAGCCCGAGCAGCGCCTATTGGTATCGCGGTGGCGTGGAGTGGCGTGCATTCGGCGCCTGGGCGCTGGCGATCGTGCTGGGGTTCAGCTTCACCACCATCGGCACCACCGCCGAGAACATCTGGTTCGCCGGGCCGTTGTCCGACTCCTGGCTGGGCCACAATGGCCTGGGCTGGATTGTCACGTTCCTGGTGGCCGGCGGGATTTATGCAGTGTTGGGCGGCGCTTCGGACCGTCGCCCGGCCGTGGTTGAGCGCGCTAATGTCTAGATTGCTGCACACCGGCCAGGTCATCGTCGATCTGGTCATGGCCCTCGATACCTTGCCCGCGACGGGCGGCGACGTGCTGGCGCGATCGGCCAACTTCGAAACCGGCGGTGGCTTCAATGTGATGGCGGCCGCGCGACGCAATGGCCTGCCGGTGGTTTATCTGGGCCGTCACGGCAACGGCCGCTTCGGCGACCTGGCGCGTGCGGCGATTCAGGCGGAGAGCATTGAAATGGCGCTGGCGGCGAGCGATGGCAAGGACACCGGTTTGTGTGTGTCCCTGACCGAAGCCAGCACCGAGCGCACCTTCATCTCCCACATCGGCGCCGAGGGTGAGTTGAGTGCCGAGGACTTGGCCACCGTGTCGCCACAAGTTGACGATTATGTGTATGTCAGCGGCTACAGCTTGCTGCTGGAGGGCAAGGCGCAGCCCCTGATCGATTGGCTGCTGGCGCTGCCGCGGGAGATCGTGGTGGTGTTCGACCCCGGCCCGCTGGTGAAGGCGCCGGACTCGGCCTTGATGCGCGCGTTACTGCCACGTATCGACATCTGGACCAGCAATGGCCCCGAAGCCCTGGCATTTACTGGCGCTGGGGATATCGCCAGCGCGCTGCCCGAACTGGGCCGACATCTTGCCGCCGAGACCTTGCTGGTGGTTCGCGATGGGCCCAATGGCTGCTGGGTAGGGCGTGCGGGTGCGGTTGAGCATGTGCCCGGCTTCAAGGTGCAGGCGGTGGACAGCAATGGTGCGGGGGATGCGCATGCGGGCGTGTTTGTGGCGGGCTTGGCCAGTGGCTTGAGTCCTACCGCTGCTGCACGGCGCGCAAATGCGGCGGCGGCCTTGGCGGTGACACGCTGGGGGCCTGCGACTTCGCCGGGCGCCGCTGAAGTCGATGCATTAATCACTGGCTAAACCGAGATCAAAATGTGGGAGCGGGCTTGCTCGCGAAAGCGGTGTATCAGTGCAAGATTTGTTGCCTGACACTCCGCTTTCGCGAGCAAGCCCGCTCCCACATTGGATTGGTGGTTACCCGGCTTTTTTCAGTGCTTCGATGAGCTCGTCCTTGCGCATCGTCGAGCGCCCCGGAATATCCTTCGCCCTCGCTTCCTTAAGCAGACTCTCCTTGGTCTGGGTGCCCAGCGAAGCACGGCTGCTGCGTGGTTTTCCCTCACGGCTGGCGGCGGCGCGCTTGGCCGATTCATGCCTGTCCGTGGCTTTGCTGGCGGGAGCCTTGCGCTGGCCCGAGCCACCGGCCTTTTCGCCTCCGCCGGACTGCTTGTTCACGGTGGCCCAGGCACGCGCCTCGGCCTCTTCGCTGGGCACACCTTTATGCTCATAGCTGTCTTCGATATGAGCGGCCTTGCGTTTCTGCTCGGCGGTGTATTTGGCTTTGCTTCCACGAGGCATCGCGATACTCCTTCCGGCCCCGGACAACGGGGCCAGACCTGACAAATGAATTAATGAGCGCTTTCGCCCTCTAGCTTGCGCGCCTCATCCACTCCGGACGCGGTCAGCTTGATGGGCAAGTTCAACGAGTATTCACCGGCATCGTCAGTGGCCACATTCCCGTCCCTGATCAGCCCGCGGTCCTGCAGGAACGCCAAGACACTGGCGACCTCTTTTTCACCGCGGTAGTTGTCCAGCACCTCCTTGCCCAGGCCTTGCGGATGAGCGTGCAGCAGGCGGGTGAGGACTTCTTTTTCAAGGTTTCTATCGACGTTCATGCGTACCTCTTCATTAGTAAATGATCGGGCGTTCGTCTTGCGTTGGAGGGTTCAAGGCGCAGGTTGTTTTGGCGCGCCCGGGACGTTGGAGTCGTCACCTTTGTTGATGCCAGGCTGGTTGACGCCTGGGCCCATCTTGCCGTTGCCGACAGCGGAGGGTGCCTGGCGCTGGGTGTCATTGCCCTTGGTACGTGGGTCGGCACCGTTATCGATAATAGCACCACCATTGGTGTCGAGACCGGTGCCCATCGAATCCTGAGATTCCTGCGTGGCAGGGCTCGGAGGGGTACCGACTGGGTCGGTTGGGCCCGTGGTCGAGCTGGCAGCAAAGGCGCTCAGCGACGCGGCAGACAACAGACCCGTGAGGGCGAGGGCGGCAAACTTGGAATTTTTCATGAGGGTGTCTCCATATGATTAATGTCCTTACCCTCTATTGGTCAGCCTCGATTTACCGTTTGTGCCTGGGTGGCGACGAACGGTCCTATGGCAGCTGTAAGATTTTATGTGTCGATGCCCGACGCCAGATCAGCCGTGCGACGGTGATCAACCAGTTGAACACTGCCACTGCCACCAGGCTCAGCAGCAGTGACGGCAGGCCATAAGCGACGATGATGTGTCCCGCCAGCAGCGGGAACCCGAACACGCCGACGAAATACGCCAAGCTGAACAGCAGCAACGCCTGGGACGTAGTGCCGGCCGGTGCTTCATTGGCCACCAGCCCGTTGATCACCGAGTACGTCAGGCCGTAGCCCACGCCCAGGGTGATCGCCGCGAGCAGATAACTGAAGGTTCCCGACACCGTGAAGGCAAACATCAGCACCGAGACCAGCATCAGCCCCGACAACACACACGCCGTCATATAGGCATCTCGCTTGACCACAAACCCGGCAATCAATAAACGACTGCTGATCGCCGCGCTCAGGAAGCCCAGGAAGAACAACGAATAGTCCAACGACTGCGCCGCCGCGTAGCTGGTCTGGAACGATGACAGTCCACCGAATACACAGCCGCCCAGGCCCACCATCAAGACCGCGAACGCGGCTTTGGAAGACAGTACCTGGCGGGTAGCCGCCCAGGAGATCTTCGCCACCGGTGCATTGCCTTGCTGCTTGAGACGGGGGCCCAGGCGCCAGAACATCACCACTGCGACCAGGCTCGCAACGGCGGCGATGTGGAAGGCGGTCGTCAGCGGCAAGCCCAACGCGCTTGCCGCCCGCCCCAGCAGTGGGCCGGCACCGATGCCGCTCATCATGCTGCCTGACAGCAGCGCAAAGTACTTGGCGCGGTGCCGCGGCTCCACTAATAGGGTCACGATGATCGGCCCCAAGGTGTAGAACACGCCCCAACCCAAGCCCAGGGCCAGGCCAAACACCATCAGCCCCTGGCCGAACCCAGGTGTCAGCGCAAAGCCCAGGCACGCCACCACCAACAGCAGGCCCATGCCGGCAATCGCCCGCGCCGCGCCCAGCGCATCGGATAAATGGCCGGAGACGACCACGGCCACAAAGGTGCTCAGCATCGCCGTGGAAATCACACTGCCCGCATCGTGCTCATTGCCACCGCGTGTATGAATCAATAGCGACAGTAGAAAGGTCGAGCCGTAAGACAGCGACAGCAGAAAACTGGCAAGGCAAAACAGGGCGAACAGGTGTGTGCTCACCGGGGATTTTGAATGCATGGGGCGGCCTGGAAGTCGTTGATCTGATGCCTGGCTTTTTAGCATGCGCGCTGCTGCGGATTGTTGCGTGGTTGGTGGTGCCAGCGTTACCCACTGACGGAGTGACGCGCCTGGGCATGATGAAATTGCGCTGCAATCAGTCACAAAAGCGCCTTAATATGTGTGCTTTGACATTGCCCAAGGTTCGCCCATGACCATCGAGATTCGCCCTGCCGTGCCCAGCGATGCTGCGCAGATCCTGACGTTCATCACTGAACTGGCCGAGTACGAGAAGGCGCGGCATGAAGTGATCGCCAGCGTGGTGGATATCGAGCGCAGCCTGTTCGGCGAAGGCGCTACCGCCCATGGCCTGATCTGTTCGCGGGACGGTGTGCCGATTGGGTTCGCGGTATTCTTTTTCAGTTATTCCACATGGTTGGGCAGCAACTGCCTATACCTGGAAGACCTCTACATCAACCCGGAGCAACGCGGTGGCGGGGCAGGGAAAAAGCTGCTGCGGCACCTGGCGAAGATCGCCTTCGATAACGGTTGCGGGCGTTTTGAGTGGAGCGTGCTCGACTGGAACGAGCCGGCGATTGCCTTCTACAAATCCATCGGCGCCCAGCCGCAGGAGGAGTGGGTGCGTTATCGCATGGAAGGCGATGCGCTGCGGGATTTTGCCCTCGGCTGAAGCACATTCCTGAAACCAGTGAAAATCTCCTGTGGGAGCGGGCTTGCTCGCGAATACGGTGTGTCAGCCACACATCGGTCGACTGATACGCCGCCTTCGCGAGCAAGCCCGCTCCCACAAGGGATATGCGTTGCCTTGAAGAATTTATGCTCACAATATGGGATGCAAATTTATATATTGAGATATTTCAAATGATGGGTTTATAGTCGCCTGCATCAGCACTCACTGCCAAAAATAAAACAGGTGAAGCGATGCAGGCACAACCGTTGTCACTCCCCGCCGTGCCCGAGCCCACTTACGGTGAACGGCTTAAAGGCAAGGTCGTGATCATCACCGGCGCCGCCCAGGGCATTGGCGAGGCTATCGTCGCGTGTTTCCAGGCCCAGCAGGCGCGATTGATCATTGCCGATATCCAGGCCGAGAAGGTTGAGCGCGTCGCCGCCCATTGGCGCGAACGCGGTGCCGATATCTACGCGCAGTCCGTCGATATCACGTCCAAAGAGCAATGGCAGGCGCTGGTCAACCTCGCGATAGAGCGCTTTGGCCGTGTAGATGTGCTGGTCAACTGCGCCGGCGTCAACGTGTTCCGCGACCCGCTGCAAATGAGCGATGAAGACTGGCGCCGCTGCTTCGCCATCGACCTCGACGGTGCCTGGTTCGGCTGCCGCGCGGTGTTGCCGCACATGATCGAGCAGGGCATCGGCAACATCATCAACATCGCTTCCACCCATTCCAGCCACATCATCCCCGGCTGTTTTCCTTATCCGGTGGCCAAGCACGGTTTGCTCGGCCTCACCCGTGCCCTCGGCATCGAGTACGCGCCCAAAGGCATCCGCGTGAATGCCATTGCGCCGGGCTATATCGAAACCCAGCTCAACGTCGACTACTGGAACGGTTTCCCCGACCCTCAGGCCGAGCGCCAGCGCGCGTTCGACCTGCACCCGCCCAAGCGCATCGGCCAGCCGATCGAGGTGGCGATGACTGCACTGTTCCTGGCGACCGACGAGGCGCCCTTTATCAATGCCACCTGCCTGATGATCGATGGCGGGCGGTCTGTGATGTACCACGACTAAAACCTGCAGCTCTGAATAACAACAAGAGGTAGCTCATGTTCAAGAAGACTCTAGGCGCAGTGGCGCTGGCGATGGCATTCAGCGGTGTGGCACTTGCTGAAGAAGTGAAGATCGGTTTTCTGGTCAAGCAGGCCGAAGAACCCTGGTTCCAGACCGAATGGGCCTTCGCCGAAAAAGCCGGCAAGGAACACGGCTTCACCGTGATCAAGATCGCCGTGCCGGATGGCGAAAAAACCCTTTCGGCCATCGACAGCCTGGCCGCCAACGGCGCCAAGGGCTTCGTGATCTGCCCGCCGGACGTGTCCCTCGGCCCGGCCATCGTTGCCAAGGCGAAGGTCAACGGCTTGAAAGTCATGGCGGTGGATGACCGCTTCGTCGACGCCAAGGGCAACTTCATGGAAGACGTGCCGTACCTGGGCATGGCCGCGTTTGAAGTGGGCCAGAAGCAGGGCGCCGCCATGGCCGCCGAAGCGAAGAAACGCGGTTGGGATTGGAAGGACACCTACGCGGTGATCAATACCTTCAACGAACTCGACACCGGCAAGAAGCGCACCGACGGCTCGATCAAATCCCTGGAAGAAGCCGGCATTCCCAAGGACCACATCCTTACCGCCGCGCTCAAGACCCTTGATGTGCCCGGCAGCATGGACGCCACCAACTCGGCCCTGGTCAAACTGCCCAGCGGCGCGAAAAACCTGATCATCGGCGGCATGAACGACAACACCGTGCTTGGCGGCGTGCGCGCCACCGAAAGCGCCGGCTTCAAGGCCGCCAACGTGATCGGCATCGGCATCAATGGCACCGACGCCATCGGCGAACTGAAGAAAGCCGACAGCGGCTTCTTCGGCTCGATGCTGCCCAGCCCGCACATCGAGGGCTACAACACGGCGCTGGCGATGTACGAGTGGGTCACCACCGGCAAGGAACCCGCCAAGTACACCGCCATGGACGAAGTGACCCTGATCACCCGCGCCAACTTCCAGGAAGAGCTGACCAAAATCGGGTTGTGGAAATGACCGGCGCGGCCTTGCGTTTCAACGGCATCGGCAAGGAGTTTCCCGGTGTGAAAGCCCTGGCGCAGATCAGCTTTGAAGCACGGCCGCGTGAGGTGCACGCGTTGATGGGCGAGAACGGCGCGGGCAAGTCGACCCTGCTGAAGATCCTCGGCGGGGCCTACATCCCGAGCAGTGGCTCGCTGCAGATCGGCGAGCAGACTATGGCGTTCAAGTGCGCTGCTGACAGCATCGCCAGCGGCGTCGCGGTGATCCACCAGGAGCTGCACTTGGTACCGGAGATGACCGTGGCCGAGAACCTGTTCCTCGGGCATTTGCCGTCGCGCTTCGGCGTGGTCAACCGCAGCCAGTTGCGCAAGCAGGCACTGGTGTGCCTTAAGGGCCTGGCGGATGAAATCGATCCCGAGGAAAAGCTTGGCCGGCTGTCCCTCGGCCAGCGTCAACTGGTGGAAATCGCCAAGGCGCTGTCTCGGGGCGCCCATGTGATCGCCTTCGACGAACCCACCAGCAGCCTGTCGGCGCGCGAGATCGACCGCTTGATGGCGATCATCACGCGCCTGCGCGACGAGGGCAAAGTGGTGCTCTACGTGTCGCACCGCATGGAAGAGGTGTTCCGCATCTGCAACGCCGTCACGGTGTTCAAGGACGGGCGCTATGTGCGCACGTTCGAAGACATGAGCGCGCTGACCCATGACCAGTTGGTGACGTGCATGGTGGGTCGCGATATTCAGGATATCTACGACTACCGGCCGCGTGAGCAGGGCGCGGTCGCGCTTAAAGTCCAGGGGCTGCTCGGCCCGGGACTGCGTGAGCCGGTCAGTTTCCAGGTCCATAAAGGTGAGATTCTCGGCTTGTTCGGTCTGGTGGGCGCGGGGCGCACCGAGCTGTTTCGGCTGCTGAGCGGATTGGCGCGCATTACGGCAGGACAGCTTGAGCTGTGCGGCGAAAGCCTGCAGCTGCGCTCACCCCGCGACGCCATCGCCGCCGGCGTGCTGCTGTGCCCGGAAGACCGCAAGAAGGAGGGCATCATCCCGCTGTCCAGTGTGGCCGAGAACATCAATATCAGCGCACGCGGTGCGCATTCCGCGTTCGGTTGGTTGCTGCGCGACGGCTGGGAAAAGCGCAACGCCGACCAGCAAATCAGCGCCATGAAAGTCAAGACGCCGAATGCCGAACAGAAAATCATGTACCTCTCGGGCGGCAATCAGCAGAAGGCCATTCTCGGTCGCTGGCTGTCGATGCCGATGAAAGTGTTGCTGCTGGATGAGCCGACTCGTGGCATCGATATCGGCGCCAAGTCGGAGATCTACCAGATCATCCATAACCTGGCGGCCAGCGGTATTGCGGTGATCGTGGTGTCCAGCGACCTGATGGAAGTCATGGGCATTTCCGACCGTATCCTGGTGATGAGCGAGGGCGCCCTGACCGGCGAAGTGACGCGCGACCAGGCGGATGAAGCACAGCTGTTGCAACTGGCTCTCCCGCGTTCGCGGGCTTGAAGAATTCGAGGTGAATGATGTCTGAGGTAAAAACTGCAAAGGGCTTGCGGCCGGCGTTCAACCAGCGCAAGTTCCTCGATGATTGGGTGATGCTGTTGGCTGCCCTGGGGATTTTCGCGCTCAGTGCGCTGTTTATCGACAACTTCCTCTCACCGCTGAACATGCGCGGGCTGGGCCTGGCGATTTCCACCGTGGGCATTGCCGCGTGCACCATGTTGTTCTGCCTGGCGTCGGGGCACTTCGACCTGTCGGTCGGTTCAGTGATTGCCTGTGCCGGCGTGGTGGCTGGCATTGTGATTCGCGACACCGACAGCGTGGTTTTCGGCGTTTCGGCCGCGTTGGCCATGGGCCTGGTGGTGGGGCTGATCAACGGCATCGTGATCGCCAAGCTGCGCATCAACGCGTTGATTACTACGTTGGCGACCATGCAGATCGTGCGCGGCCTGGCCTACATCTTTTCCAACGGCAAGGCGGTGGGGGTGATGAACGAGGACTTCTTCGTATTCGGTAATGGCCAACTGTTGGGCGTGCCGGTGCCGATCATCATCACCGTGCTGTGCTTTGTGTTTTTCGGCTGGTTGCTCAACTACACCACGTACGGGCGCAACACCATGGCCATTGGCGGCAACCAGGAAGCGGCGTTGCTGGCCGGGGTAAACGTTGACCGCACCAAGATCATCATCTTTGCCGTGCACGGCTTGATCGGCGCCCTGGCCGGGGTGATCCTCGCCTCGCGCATGACCTCGGGCCAGCCGATGATTGGCCAGGGCTTCGAGCTGACGGTCATCTCGGCCTGCGTGCTGGGTGGGGTGTCGTTGAGTGGCGGCATCGGCATGATCCGTCATGTGATTGCCGGGGTGTTGATCCTGGCGATCATCGAGAATGCGATGAACCTGAAGAACATCGATACCTTTTACCAGTATGTGATCCGGGGTTCGATCCTGTTGCTGGCGGTGATCATTGACCGCATGAAGCAACGCTGAGTCCTGTCATGTGAAGACCAGCAAGTGTGTGTGCTGGCTTTTTTGTGGGAGCTGGCTTCCGCAGTTGGATCTCCTCAGTATTCAGGTTGACCTTTTGCCATAATGGCGCCGTTTTCGTACTTCCCCAATAGGCCCGATATGCAGGAAACCCCCCACACCCCCGCCAAAGACGCTGCCCCCACCGGCACCCAGACCCTGCTGCGTGGCCTGGGCGTGGTGCAGGCGGTGGCGGCCGGCGCGCGGGATCTCAAGGAGATCGCCAAGCGCATCGGCACCACCCGCAGCACCACCCACCGCCTGGCCAGTTGCCTGGTGGAGGAGCGTTACCTGCGCGTGGTGCCGCAGGTCGGTTACCTGTTGGGGCCCAAGTTGATCGAGCTGGGTTTCCAGGCGCGCGAAGAACTGCCGTTGGTGACCCTGGCCATCCCGTATCTGGACGAACTGTCGGCGCTGACCGGCGACACCATCCACCTGGCCATCCGCGAATACGATGACGTGCTTTACCTGCACAAGAACCCTGGCCGCTACGGCCCGGAAATGCGTTCGCGGGTCGGTCATCGCATGCCGTTGGCACGCACCGGGGTTGGCAAAGCGATGTTGCTGGACGATTCGGCCGAGGAATGGCGGCGCCTCTACGAAACCAGCTTGCCGGAGGGTGGCAAAAACCTGCAGTGGCCGCAGCACCCGGAGCAATCCTGGGCACAATTCGAGCAGCGCATGCGTGAATACGTGGGGGGTGGTTACGCGTTCGACCTGGAAGACAACGAACCGTCGATCCGTTGCGTGGCGGCACCGGTGCGCGATGCCAGCCGGCGTATTGTCGCCGGCATCAGCATCGCCAGTACCGTGCCCTACATGCCGCTGGAAAAAATGGCCGAGCTGATCCCTGTGATCAAACAGGTCGCAGCACGGCTCTCGGCGGAGTTGGGCGCGAAGGCCTGATCAGGCCTTCAGGGTCGCCATGTCGATGACGAAGCGGTACTTCACATCACCGGCGATCATGCGAGCGTAGGCCTCATTGATCTGGCGGATGTCGAGCATTTCAATATCGCAGGTGATGCCATGCTCGGCGCAGAAATCCAGGACTTCCTGGGTTTCGGCAATGCCGCCGATCAGCGAGCCGGCCAGGACTTTACGGCCCAGCACCAGCTTGGCGGCGTTGACGGGCGGGTCCACCGGCTCGATCAGCCCGACCAGGATATGCACGCCGTCAAAGCGCAGTACATCGAGGTAGGGGTTCAGGTCGTGCTGCACCGGGATGGTGTCCAGTAGGAAGTCGAAGTGCCCGGCGGCGGCTTTCATCTGTTCGGCGTCGGTGGACACGATCACATGGTCGGCACCCTGGCGACGGCCTTCCTCGGCCTTGCTCGCCGAGCGCGTGAACAGGGTCACTTCGGCGCCCATGGCCTTGGCGAACTTGATGCCCATGTGGCCCAGGCCGCCCATGCCCAGAACCCCGACCTTATCGCCGGCCTTCACGCCGTAATGCTTGAGCGGCGAGTAGGTGGTGATGCCTGCGCACAGGATCGGCGCGGCGCTGGCCAGCTCGAGCGCGGCCGGAATCTTCACCACGAAATGTTCACTGACCACGATGCTGTCGGAATAACCTCCCATGGTGTTGCTGCCGTCGACCCGGTCCGGGGTGGCATAGGTCATGGTCGGCCCTTCGAGGCAGTATTGCTCCAGGTCCGATTTGCACGCGTCGCAATGACGGCACGAATCGACCATGCAGCCGACGCCCACCAGATCGCCGACCTTGTGTGCGGTAACGTTGGCGCCGACGGCAGTGACCTTGCCGACAATCTCGTGGCCCGGCATCAGCGGGTACACGGCGATGCCCCATTCGTTGCGCGCCTGGTGGATATCGGAGTGGCACACGCCGCAGTAGAGGATCTCGATCGCCACGTCATCGACGCGCGGGCTGCGGCGCTGGAACGACATGGGGGCGAGGGGGGTGGTGGCCGACTGGGCGGCGTAACCGATGGCGGTGTACATGGAAAAACCTCGCAAAAGCAGTGAACAGTGAGGTGGGCCATTTTCCGTGCCGCCTCCGGGTGGGGCCATGGTGATTGCTCCGAGTCTCATGCCTATTCGTCCGGGAGCGCCCCGTGTTTGGATTTTTGTGCCTCCGGACCTGCGATGATGCTCTCATCCCTTTTCAGCGAAGTTTTTTGCCATGATGTTGACCCGCCATCTCGACGCCAACGCCACGCTGGTTGCCTTGATAGAAGGGCTTACGCCCCGCGACGGTTTTTCGCCCACCCACCTGCCCGGTGTGCAAGTGCTGCGCGCCAGTTGCGACGTGGCGCGTGGGCCGCAGATCTACGAGCCCAGCCTGATGTTCGTGGCCCAGGGCAGCAAAGTCGCCTACCTGGGCCCGCGTACGCTGGAGTATGGCGCCGGGCATTACCTGATCCAGGCAATGCCGGTGCCGTTCGAGTGCGAGACCTTTGCCATGGCGCCCGATGCCCCGCTGCTGGGCGTGACGGTGGGGATTGATCGCGTGGTGCTGGGCGAGTTGGTGATGGCCATGGGCATCCAGGCCGGGCCACCGCCGACGGCGCAGACCCTGGCGTCGATGAGTTCGGTGGTGCTCGATGATGCCATGCGTGGTTGTGTCGAGCGGCTGTTGCAGTGCCTGCACGATCCGCTGGAAAGCCGGATCCTGGGCCCGGCGCGGGTACGCGAATTGCTCTTCACTGCGTTGCGCGGGCCGCAAGCCGACGTGCTGCGCGCACTGGTGGAGCAACAGGGGCAGTTTTCGCGGATTGCCACCTCGTTGAATCACCTGCATGCCCATTACGCCGAGCCGCTGAATATCGAGACATTGGCCGGTTATGCGCACATGAGTGCGTCGACGTTTCATGAGCATTTCAAGCGTTGCACGCTGTTATCGCCAGTTCAATACCTCAAGCGCCTGCGCCTGCTCAAGGCCCAGCAGTTGCTGCTGGTGGAAGGCATGGGCGTGGCGCAGGCGGCGCACAGTGTGGGGTATCAGAGTACGTCGCAGTTCAGCCGTGAATACAAGCGCTACTTCGAGCGCAACCCTGGTGAAGAGCGGGCTGCCTGATCGTTCCCACGCTCTGCGTGGGAATGCAGCCCTGGACGCTCCGCGTCCGCTTTTAAAACCGTGACGCGGAGCGTCACAAGAGGCGTTCCCACGCAGAGCGTGGGAACGATCGGACGATCGGTGGCGGGGGTTACATATTCGGATAAGTCGGGCCACCCGCGCCTTCCGGCGTGACCCAGGTAATGTTCTGCGAAGGGTCCTTGATGTCACAAGTCTTGCAGTGCACGCAGTTCTGGGCGTTGATCTGGAAGCGCTTCTCGCCGTCTTCCTTGGTCACCACTTCATACACGCCGGCCGGGCAGTAGCGTTGCGCCGGTTCATCGTAGAGCGGCAGGTTGGTGCCGATCGGGATGCTCGGGTCCTTGAGTTTCAAGTGGCACGGTTGCTCTTCTTCGTGGTTGGTACCGGAGATGAACACCGAGCTCAGCTTGTCGAAGCTCAGCTTGCCGTCGGGTTTGGGGTAGTCGATCTTCTTGCTGTCCTTGGCCAGCTTGAGGCAGGCGTAGTCCGGCTTGGTGTCGTGCAGGGTGAACGGCATCTTGCCGCCGAGGATGTTCTGGTCGAACCAGTTGAAGCCGGCGCCAAGGATCGGACCGAACTTGTGCATCGCCGCGCCGAAGTTACGGCTGGCGAACAGCTCTTCGTAAAGCCAGCTGGCTTTGAAGCCCTCAACGTAGTTGGTCAACTCGTCGCCACCTTCGGACTGCGCCAACAGGCGCTCGGCCACGGCGTCGGCCGCGAGCATGCCGGACTTCATCGCGGTATGGCTGCCCTTGATCTTGGCCACGTTCATGGTGCCCAGGTCGCAGCCGATCAACGCGCCGCCTTTGAACACCATCTTCGGCAGCGAATTGATGCCGCCCTTGGCCAAGGCGCGGGCACCGTAGCTGATGCGCTTGCCGCCTTCCAGGTATTGGGCCAGCACCGGGTGATGCTTGAGGCGCTGGAACTCGTCGAACGGCGACAGGAAGGTGTTGGCGTAGGACAGGTCGACGATCAGGCCCACGACCACCTGGTTGTTTTCCAGGTGATAAAGGAACGAGCCACCGGTGTTCTCGTTGCCCATGATATCCAGCGGCCAGCCGGCGGTGTGCACAACTAGGCCTGGTTGATGCTTGGCGGGGTCGATTTCCCAGATTTCCTTGAGGCCGATGCCGTAATGCTGGGTGTCGGCGTCGCTGTCCAGGTTGAAGCGCTTGATCAGTTGCTTGCCGATATGGCCACGGCAACCTTCGGCAAACAGCGTGTATTTGCCGCGCAGTTCCATGCCAGGGGTGTAGACGCCTTCTTTGGGCTTGCCTTCACGGTCGACGCCGAGGTCGCCGGTGATGATTCCGCGCACCACACCGTTCTCGTCGAACAGCGCTTCCTGGGCGGCGAAGCCTGGGTAGACTTCCACACCCAGGTTCTCGGCCTGCTGGGCCAGCCAGCGGCACAGGTTCCCCAGGGAGATAATGTAGTTGCCTTCGTTGTGCATGGTCTTGGGCACAAAGAAGTCAGGCACCTTGGTGGACGCATCGCTGCTGCGCAGTACATAGATGTCATCGCGCACCACGGGGGTGTTGAGCGGGGCGCCGAGGGCTTTCCAGTCCGGGAACAGTTCGTTCAAGGCGCGTGGTTCGAACACGGCACCGGAGAGGATATGCGCGCCGACTTCGGAGCCTTTCTCGACCACGCAGACGCTGATTTCCTTACCAGCTTCGGCGGCCTTCTGCTTCAGCCGGCAGGCGGCGGACAGGCCAGCCGGGCCAGCGCCGACGATGACCACGTCGAATTCCATGTATTCGCGTTCCACAGGCTATCTCCTACTCAAGGCTCAACAGGCTTTTTCTAATGGGTGGAGGTTCGGTGTCGGGTCCATCATCACTGTGCCAAATAGCAGGGGATGACTCACCTTTCTCTCTAGGTGGCGCATTATATCTACACCACTGCCAGCGTCCAATACAAACGTTTGTTTGAATTGCCCGCAGGCTAGGTAAATCAAAGTGGTGCGGCTTATGACTGGCTATTTTGCCGTATTGACCAGAATAGGCGTTCCGGTCAATATACGGTCGGTTTTGCGCTTACCGTAGGCAGACTGCAGGTTTCAAGAGCACGTCCAAAAGCAAGGCGGGTGCTGCGCGCGCTGGCAATGGCGCGCAGTTTACACGCTGCGATAACGAATGACCTCTCGGTCACTACTGACGAACGGTCATCTGCCCTGCGCTGTGTCACTCGCCGAGGTTTTTGGAGGTGCCCTTGTGTGCCGATGAGCATCAACCGCCAGGTTCGCCTAGGCGACTTTCTTTTCACCGGAGAGTAACGAGGAATCCATGAAGGTTCTTGTAGCTGTCAAACGCGTTGTCGATTACAACGTGAAAGTTCGCGTCAAGGCGGACAATTCCGGCGTCGATCTCGCTAACGTCAAGATGTCGATGAACCCTTTCTGCGAAATCGCCGTGGAAGAAGCCGTACGCCTGAAAGAGAAAGGCGTGGCGACTGAAATCGTCGTGGTGTCCATCGGCCCGACCACTGCTCAAGAGCAGCTGCGTACCGCCCTGGCATTGGGCGCCGACCGCGCCATCCTGGTTGAATCCGCTGAAGACCTGACCTCCCTGGCCGTGGCCAAGTTGCTCAAGGCGGTTGTCGACAAGGAACAGCCGCAGCTGGTGATCCTTGGCAAACAGGCCATCGACAGCGACAACAACCAGACCGGCCAGATGCTGGCTGCACTGACCGGTTACGGCCAGGGCACCTTCGCTTCCAAGGTGGAAGTGAGCGGCGACACGGTTGCGGTCACTCGCGAAATCGACGGCGGCGCACAGACCGTTTCGTTGAAACTGCCGGCCATCGTCACCACGGACCTGCGTTTGAACGAGCCGCGCTACGCGTCCCTGCCAAACATTATGAAAGCCAAGAAGAAGCCGCTTGAGTCGCTGACTCCAGAAGCTTTGGGCGTTTCCACCGCCTCCACCAACAAGACCGTCAAGGTTGAAGCGCCGGCTGCTCGCAGCGCAGGCATCAAGGTCAAGTCGGTGGCTGAACTGGTCGAGAAACTGAAAAACGAAGCGAAGGTGATCTGATCATGGCTATCCTCGTAATCGCTGAACACGACAACAAGGTGCTGGCTCCGGCCACGCTGAACACCGTGGCTGCCGCTGCAAAAATCGGCGGCGACATTCACGTGCTGGTTGCAGGTCAGGGCGCTGGCCCGGTGGCTGAAGCCGCCGCGAAAATCGCCGGTGTCAGCAAAGTCCTGAACGCTGACAATGCCGCTTACGCGCATCAGTTGCCGGAAAACGTTGCACCGCTGGTAGCCGAGCTGGGCAAGGGCTACAGCCACATCCTGGCGGCCGCCACCTCCAACGGCAAAAACATCCTGCCACGCGTCGCCGCGCAGTTGGACGTTGACCAGATCTCCGAGATCATCTCGGTGGAAAGTGCCGACACCTTCAAGCGCCCGATCTATGCCGGTAATGCCATCGCTACCGTACAGTCCAATGCTTCGGTCAAGGTCATCACCGTGCGCGCCACCGGTTTCGACCCGGTTGCCGCCGAAGGTGGCTCGGCTACCGTTGAAGCCGTCGCTGCCGCCCACGACGCTGGCACCTCCAGCTTTGTTGGCGAGGAGCTGGCTAAGTCGGACCGTCCTGAGCTGACCGCTGCCAAGATCGTCGTTTCGGGCGGCCGTGGCATGCAGAACGGTGACAACTTCAAGCACCTGTACGCCCTGGCCGACAAGCTGGGCGCGGCGGTCGGCGCTTCCCGCGCGGCGGTCGACGCAGGCTTCGTCCCCAACGACATGCAGGTCGGCCAGACCGGCAAGATCGTCGCGCCACAGCTCTACATTGCGGTCGGTATCTCCGGCGCGATCCAGCATTTGGCCGGCATGAAAGACTCCAAGGTGATCGTTGCGATCAACAAGGACGAAGAAGCACCGATCTTCCAGGTGGCGGATTACGGCCTGGTGGCGGACTTGTTCGAAGCCGTACCCGAGTTGGAGAAGCTGGTCTAATCCAGTCGCTTCACTTATAAAGAGCCCGGTCCTTGTGACCGGGTTTTTTTTTGGATTTTTGTTGGAGCACCTTGCTATGGAATTGCGTCCCTTGACCTTGCTGCTGGGCCTGACGCTGCTGCCGGCGCTGTCGCTGGCGGCCGGTAAATGCGAGCGCCTGGTGATCACTGGCAGCCCGGACGCACCGCCCTTGCTCTGGCGCGACCCGCAAGACCCCACGCACTTGATCGGCGCCACCGCCGATGTGTTACAGCAGGTGGCCAAGGATCTGGGGTTGAAAATCGACCTGCTCTACGGCGGCAAGCGCTCCCTGGCCTTGGAAGAAGTGCGCACTGGGCGCATGGATATCCTCGCCGATGCACCGCTGACCGTCGGCGAGCTGGAAACCCTCGACTACATCCACCCGGCGCTGGTGCAAACCGATTATCTCGTCTGGACGCGCAAGGATTCGACGCTGGTCTACGCCACGGCTGCCGATCTGCATGGCCTTAAGGGCGCGCTGTCGGAGCGCGCGCGCCTGACCCGCGAATTTGAAGCCTTCGCCGGCCAGCAACTGACGTTGCAGCGCTTTCCCAGCTTGACCCCGGCGTTTCAGAAACTATTGCTGGGGGAGGTGGACTATGTGTTGGCCGGGCGGTATTCCGGCATGGCCATGGCACAGACCTTGGGCATGAGCAATGACCTGATCGCCCGCGACGTGCCCATCGATCAGCCGGGCCTGTACCTGGCGATTTCCCACAACTCGGCCTGCAATGATCCGTGGTTGCGCGGACAGCTCGCTAAAAAGATGACAGAATTGCAGACGTCCGGTGTGGCGCAAACCGCGCTGCAGCGCAATCTGGAGCGCTGGAAAGCACAATTGCAGCAGCCCGTCGGCACCCAAACAAAGTAGGAATTTTCAGTGACTCTTCGACCTCTTTTCGCGGCCCTCGCCGTTGTCGCTCTGGCGGGATGTGCAGCCGATCCTGCGCCGAATGAACAAATGCGCCTCACCCAGCAAGCCTTGGAACAAGCCGGCGCGGTGGGTGCCAGCAAGGACGATTCACCTGAACTGAAACTGGCCGCGGACAAATTCGCCCAGGCCCAGGCCGACATGGCCGACCAGTCCTACAAGGACGCGCGCATGCAGGCCGAACAAGCCGAGCTGGATGCGCGCCTGGCCGAAGCCCAAGTGCTGACCCGCAAGAGCCAGGAACAACTCAACGTGCTCAACACTCGCATCACGCGCCTGCGCAAGCAATTGCAGTTGGGGGAAGCACAATGAGCCCGATGATCCGTGGTTTGGGTTGTGTCGTGCTGCTGGGCAGTGCGGTGCTGGGCGGTTGCGCCAGCCATCCCAGTGGCGAGCAGGCCCTGCAGCAGGCGGGCAGCGACTTCCAGAAGGTCAAGGAAGACGCCAACGTGTTGCGCATTGCCCCCAAGGATGTGATCCGCGCCGGTGAGTCCCTGGCCCGCGCTGACCGCTTGTCCAGCTACTGGGGCAGCGGCGCGGACGTGGTGCATTACGCCTACCTGAGCCAGCGCTACAGTGCCATCGCCCGTGAACACACCGAGCAGGCGCTCAACGAAGAGCGCGGCGCCAAGCTCGAACTGGAACGCCAGCGCCTGCAACTGGCCCTGCGTGAAAGCAAGCTGATCAGTGTGCAGCAGCAGGGCAAGTGGCTCGAGGAGCAGATCGCCAGCCTGACCACAACCCAGACCGATCGCGGCCTGGTGATGACCCTGGGCGACGTGCTGTTCGATACGGGCGAAGCGGAGCTGAAAAACTCGGCCAACCGCACCGTGCTGAAAATCGTACAGTTCCTGCAGCTCAACCCCAAGCGCGTGGTGCGCATCGAGGGGTATGCCGACAATACTGGCGGTGAGCGCGAAAACCTCAAACTGTCCCGTGACCGCGCGCAGTCGGTGGCGGATGTGCTGGAGGACCTGGGGATCGACGAAAAACGCATTCAGGTCGAAGGTTATGGCGACCAGTACCCGGTAGATGCCAACGCGTCTGAACGAGGCAGGGCACAGAACCGTCGCGTGGAAATTGTGTTCTCTGACGAAAAAGGCCAACTGGGCGCCGCTCGCTAAGAACCCGCTGGAGATCAAACTGTGGGAGCGGGCTTGCTCGCGAAAGCGGTGTGTCAGTCAAGGATACTCCAACTGAACCACCGCTTTCGCGAGCAAGCCCGCTCCCACATTGATTATGCATACACCCAAAACTATCAATAAGCCATTCTTTGCAGCGTTACAGTTTTTACTGTCACTCCCGCCCGCGCTCGACTATTGTGGCAACTGTTCCCGTACACTTCTAAACTGTGCTGGTATGTTTCACACAAAAATAAAATACCCGTGGAATCGAGTGCTGCGTCATGACCAATCTGTTGCTTTACCAACGTATCGCCCAGCAACTGGCTGAAGATATCCGACGCGGTGTCTATCAACCGGGCGAGCGCGTGCCTTCGGTGCGCAAGATGAGCTCCCAGTTGAACGTGAGCCACGCGACGGTGTTGCAGGCCTACGCCAACCTCGAAGACCAGGGGCTGATCCGGGCGCGGCCGCAGTCCGGCTATTACGTGCACCAGACGCCCGCGCTCACCGCGCCGACCCCGGACATCGCACGGGTCGAGCGCCCCGGGTTGGTCACTCGCAGCAGCATCATCCAGCAGGTTTTGGGCGAATCGCGCCGCGAAGGTGTATTCCCGTTGGGCGCCGCCGTGCCCAGCGTGGACTACTTGCCGGTGCGTGCGCTGCACCAGCAATTGGCCAAGGTCACGCGTTTCCAGAGCCCACGGGCGTTCAGCTACATGTTCAGCCCCGGTTTTGAACCGCTGCGCCGCCAGGTGGCGATCCGCATGCGCGATGCGGGCGTGGTGGTGGACCCCTCCGAAGTAGTGATCACCCACGGTTGTGTCGATGCATTGCAGATGTCGCTGCGGGTGTTGACGCGGCCCGGCGACCTGATTGCCGCAGAGTCGCCAACCTATTACGGCCTGCTGCAGTTGGCCGACCTGCTGGGCCTGAAGGTCATCGAGATTCCCAGCGACCCGTCCACCGGCATGAGCCTGGAAGCCCTGCAACTGGCGGCCAACCAATGGTCGATCAAGGCGCTGGTGCTGACCACGCGCCTGAGCAATCCGCTCGGTGGCACCATGCCCGAGGAGCGGCAGAAACAGTTGCTGCGCCTGGCCTCGGATTTCGATATCCAGGTTGTCGAGGACGATATCTACGGCGAGTTGATGTTCGAACTCGGCCGTACCAAGGCCCTGAAAGCCTATGACCGTCTGGACCGGGTCATCTATTGCTCAAGCTTTTCCAAGACATTGTCCCCAGGCGTGCGCATCGGCTGGATGATCGCCGGCAAGTACCAGCAGGAGATCCAGCGCCTGCAGATGTTCAGCACCCATTCGGCGTGCAGCGTCACCCAGATGGGCGTCGCGGCTTACCTGGAAAACGGCGGCTACGACCGGCACTTGCGCTATATCCGCCAGGAATACCGCAAGAACCTCAGCGCTTTCCAGCTGGCGGTGCAGCAATATTTCCCGGAAGGCACGCAGATGACCCGTCCGACCGGCGGCTTTATCCTGTGGGTCAGTTTGCCCGGACGGGTCAATACCCAGGAACTGCACGTACGCGCACTGCAACAGGGCATCAGCATAGCGCCGGGGTTGATCTTCAGTAACACCGAGCAGTTCAACCACTGCATTCGCCTCAACTGCGGCACACCGTGGAATCGCGAGGCTGAGCGCGCGCTGATGACCCTGGGGATGCTGGCCAGCCAGCTCTGCCAGGAAACGGCGGCGGCTGCGCTTGAGGGGTAATTCGGGGGCGCCGAAGAGAAAATTCCTATAGCACGCTGATCACTGCGCTTGTCATGGCGTGCACAACAAGCGAGCATATGGGCATCTGCCGTAAATGCTGTAGGCAATATGACCTCTATTTTTCGCGCTGTTCTGGTGATTGGCTTGTTAGGCCTGTGCAACGTCGGCGCAGCGCTGGCTGCACCACCTGCGAGCGATTCCCAGCCCGCCTCTGAACAGAGCGCCGCGAAAAAAACGGCCCCCGCCAACAAGGCGCCGGTCTTGAAGAAGCAAACCGCCAAAGCCAAGAAACGGGCGGCCCGTAAGTCCAAGTCGTCCCGTGAAGTAGCGCAGACCCAATTGCCACCGGCACAGTTGGATCTGTCGCTGCCGTCGGACATGGTCAGGCATCTGGAGCCAGTGGGTACCATGCCTAAGCCCAAGAGCGTGCCTCTGCTGCCGCCCATGTTTGGCGAAAAGCCCACTGACAACAGCGCATTCCAGATCAACGGCCGTCTGCTGAGCAATGAGATGAAGCTGCAATTGCGCAACGAAGAACGGCGTGATGTGGAAGGTGCAGCGCTGGAATTCGAGTTCAAGCAATAAACGTTTCCGGCAAAGGTGACGCAGGCCCACGACCATGTGTCGGAGACTGGCCGGTCACTTTTGATTTCGGCGAAAAACCTCTGTTAGGTCATTTTAAAACGGCTGTTTAAGGGCGTACTCTAGCCCGGCCATCCCCATTGAGTCGTCGAGAACCTGCTGATCATGAATTGCCGTGAAGGCTGTGGCGCTTGCTGCATCGCCCCCTCCATCAGCTCGCCTCTGCCGGGCATGCCCCAGGGCAAACCGGCTGGCGTTCGCTGCCTGCACCTGTCGGTCGAACAGCTGTGCCAGCTGTTCGGGCAGCCCGAGCGGCCGGCAGTGTGCGGCGAGTTCAAGGCGGATATCGAGGTCTGCGGTACCGACCAGGCCGATGCGATCCGGTTGATCGGCTGGTGGGAGCAGATGACGGCGGCGTGATGGGCTTTACTACCCGAACTTCAACAATAAGGAATACACCCATGGGTTCGCTGAAACGAATGGCTGTGCTGTGCGGTTTTACGCTGGTGTTTGCGGCTGCTGCCCAGGCTGAAGATTGGCAAGTCGCCAAGGACGAAGACGGTATCAAGGTGTCCCTGAGTGAAGTGGCCGGTTCCAAATACAAGGCGTATCGCGGTGTGGCCCTGATCAAGGCGCCTGTGGCCAGGATCATTGCCTTGCAGGAAGACGTGGCGGGTGCCTGCGCCTGGATCCACGAATGCAAATCCCAGAAACTGGTCGACAGGAAAGGCGACGAGGCCTGGACCTATACGCAGTTCAAGGCGCCGTTCCCGGTGACCGATCGTGACTCGTACACCCATGTCACCACCACCAAAAATGCCGACGGCAGCGTCACCCGCACCTTGCAGGGCGTGCCCACCTACAAGCCCGAAGAAAAAGGCTATGTGCGTGTCGCTCAGGTGGAGGGTTTCTGGAAGCTGGTCCCCAAGGGCGCCGATCAGACGGAAGTGACCTATCAGGTGCACACCGAGCCAGGTGGCAGCGTGCCGTCATGGCTGGCCAACAAGTTCGTGGTGGAGGCGCCGTTCAACACCTTGAAAGCCTTGAAAGATCACGCTGAAAAATAACCGCGGTTAATCCGGTGCCTTCAGCCTTGAGCGGAACGTTTGCCGAACCCTCAAGGTCCAGATAGATGTGAGCCCACACATGGGTTTTATCGAGGAGGCACCGATGCCGAAGTGGAATATTTCTTTCATCAATGACCGTGGTGAGCCGGTAGTCGAGCAATTCGATTGCGAGCATGAGCCGACGCTGGAAGAAGCCGCACAATTGGTGCGGGTGCGTGTGTCGCCGGTGTTGGAAAAGCTGGACCTCAATGATCTTGCCGATCGTGTGCCCGATCCCACGGTCAAGAGCCTGCATGATCAAAATGGTATCAAAGACCTCAAGGTCGAACCCGCCGCCTGAACATTTCCTGTATGCCCTTCAAGCGCCTCTGGTGGAGGTGGTAGCTTCGCGCTACTCTGCAACTGAGATCAGCGAATGAATCGCTAAAGGTCTGGTCTTGTCAGCTACATGCTTGTTTTCCTGCGGTGCTTTTATTTGCCGTAGCTCCCGCGCCGGTACGGCGCGGGCCAGGGGAGCACGGAAAGTCTATCCATCAATTCGAGGAGCACTTTTCATGAGCACAGCCTATCAAGAAGACATCAGCACCAATGTTCTGCGCCGCATGAAAGAAGGCGGCTTCGATTTCTCGCGTTTTCACCCCATCGAGTTCTACGCCATTTTCCCGGATGAAGAACGGGCGCGCAGGGCTGCGGGTGAGTTTCGTGGGGAATCCCTGAATGCCCAGGTCAGTGCGCGCGACGATGGTGCCTGGTACCTGGAGCTGAGCAAAATCATGTCTGCAACCTACGACGGCATAGGAGACTTCGAGCAAGACTTTGGGGCGGTGGTCGAGCCGCTGGGCGGGATCATCGAAGGATGGGGCGTGAAGCAGGAGGTGCGTGGGTTACCCATGTAGCAGCCAGTAGTATGAGAAACACAGCGTATCGGCTGGCCTTTGGGTCGGCCGATTTTGTTTGTGGCGCCGGAAAATTTACGGAACTAGCGTCGCCCTTTTTTGCACCAAAAAAAAAGGCCACCCGAGCAGGGTGGCCGAAAGGGAAGACCGGGAGGTCGGTCGGTACACGAAGCACTACGTTACCGATGACGCAAAAGGTTTAGCTGTAGGACGCGTCCTGTTCAGTAGATGGTGGTGATTATCCGCAGGCTTGGCCGGGCAGCGAAATCAACTCTGGCTATGCTGTTGATAGTCAAAGCCCGCATTGCGATGAAGCGTGGGGCAGTACACCGGGCATTCTGCGCACCAGGACGGTGCGACCAGATCTCGTTGGTTATTCAACTCACTGATTTTTAAGTGTTTATGCCGCTGGCACGGGCCTTGCGATGGTTCTTGCGTCCGGGTGACAAGGAGTACGGCATGATCCGCACTTATTACGATGAAATGTACGATGGGGCAGGGCAGGTCCGGCCTCATTATCGCGAGTTCGCCCGTTGGTTGGCCGACACCCCCGCCGAGCTGCTGGCCCAGCGCCGGCGCGAAGCCGATTTGCTGTTCCACCGCGCCGGCATCACCTTCACCCTCTACGGTGACGAGCAGGGCACCGAGCGCCTGATTCCCTTCGACACCATCCCGCGCAGCATCCCCGCCAGCGAATGGCGAGTGGTCGAGCGTGGCTGCATCCAGCGGGTCAAGGCGCTGAACATGTTTCTCGCCGACCTCTACCATGAACAACGCATCATCAAGGCCGGGATCATTCCTGCGGAACAGGTGCTGGCCAACGAACAATACCAACTGGCCATGCAGGGCTTGAACCTGCACCGCGATCTGTATTCCCACGTTTCCGGAGTGGACCTCGTACGCGATGGCGACGGCACGTACTACGTGCTGGAAGACAACCTGCGTACGCCCAGCGGCGTCAGCTACATGCTCGAAGACCGCAAGATGATGATGCGCCTGTTCCCCGAACTGTTCGCCGCTCAACGCATTGCGCCCATCGATCACTACCCCAACCTGCTGCTCGACACCCTGAAAAGCTCCAGCCCGCTGGATAACCCCAGCGTGGTCGTACTGACCCCGGGTCGCTTTAACAGCGCATTTTTCGAGCATGCGTTTCTCGCCCGGGAGATGGGCGTGGAACTGGTGGAAGGCGCTGACCTGTTCGTGCGCGACGACCGCGTGTTCATGCGCACCACCGACGGCCCGCAGGCCGTGGACGTGATCTACCGGCGTCTCGACGATGCGTTCCTCGATCCGCTGGCTTTTAACCCCGACTCCATGCTCGGCGTGCCCGGCCTGCTCGCGGCGTATCGCTGCGGCAATGTAGTGCTGGCCAACGCCATCGGTACCGGGGTGGCGGATGACAAGTCGGTGTATCCCTTCGTCACCGAGATGATCCGTTTTTACCTGAATGAAGAACCTGTCTTGAAGAACGTTCCGACCTTCCAATGCCGCAAGCCTGACGAGCTGTCACACGTCCTGGCCAACCTGCCGGACCTGGTCGTGAAGGAAACCCAAGGTTCCGGCGGCTACGGCATGCTCGTAGGGCCGGCATCCACGGCGGCGGAAATCGAAGCGTTCCGCACGCGAATCAAGGCCAAGCCCCACGCTTATATCGCCCAGCCAACCCTGTGTTTATCCACCTGCCCGACCTTTGTCGAAAACGGCATTGCGCCGCGCCATATCGACCTGCGCCCGTTTGTACTGTCCGGCAAGGAAACCCGTGTGGTGCCAGGCGGCTTGACCCGCGTGGCGTTGCGCGAGGGCTCGCTGGTGGTCAACTCATCCCAGGGTGGCGGCACCAAAGACACCTGGGTGGTCGAGGACTGATGCCATGCTGAGTAGAACTGCCTCGGATTTGTACTGGATGTCGCGCTACCTGGAACGCGCGGAAAACCTGGCGCGCATGCTCGATGTCAGCTATTCGCTGTCGCTGATGCCCCAGGATGGGCGGGGCGATGGCCTGCATGAACTGGCCATGCCGCTGTTGATCACCGGCACCCTGGAGGATTACCACGAACGCCACGGGGAGTTGCACGCCGAACGCCTGTTGCATTTTTTCGCCCTGGATGCCGCCAACCCCGCCAGTATCTACAGTTGTCTGGGCGCTGCGCGGTCCAGCGCCCACGCGGTGCGTGGGCGAATTACTGCCGACATGTGGGAAAACATCAACGCGACCTGGCTGGATATTCGTGACATTGCTCAGCAAGGGCTTAGCCGTTATGGCATGAGCCGGTTTTGCGAGTGGGTCAAGGAACGTTCCCATCTGTTTCGCGGCGCCACCTACGGCACCATCATGCGCAACGACGCGTTCCGGTTTATTCGCCTGGGCACCTTTATCGAACGCGCCGATAACACCTTGCGCCTGCTGGATGCGCGTTACGAAATGGCTGGCGATCGTGCCGAAGCCGTCACCGATGGCACCGCCCACGCCTACTACCAATGGAGCGCCTTGCTGCGCGCGTTGTCCTCTTTCGAGGCCTACACCGAGATCTACCGCGATGCCCCCGGCGCCCGGCAAGTGGCGGAGTTGTTGCTGTTGCGCGCCGACGTACCGCGCTCACTGCGTGCCTGCAGTGAAGAGATCGACCAGATTCTTGCCAGCCTGCCTGGCCTAAACGGTCGACCGGCCCAGCGCCTGGCCGCCGAAATGGACGCGCGCCTGCGCTTCACCGCCATCGATGAAATCCTCGAGGAAGGCCTGCATGCCTGGCTGACCGACTTTATCCCCTTGGTCCGCCAGTTGGGCGACGCCATCTACGCATCTTACCTGGAGGCCGCATGAGACTCTCCATCAGCCACGAAACCACCTATCACTATAAAGACCAGGTGCGCGCCAGCATCCAGTACTTGCGCCTGACGCCCCACGACAGCGAGCGCCAGCATGTACTCAGCTGGCAGCTTGACCTGCCACGCCCGGTGCGCGCCCAGGTGGACCCGTTCGGCAATATCCTGCATGTGCTGACCTTGGACGAGCCCCACGACGCCATCGTCATCGGCGCCCGTGGCCAGGTGGATATCGACGAATTGCGCGAGGCCGAACACGAGAGCCAATCGGCGTTTCCGTTCCTGCGTTGCACCCGCTTGACCGAGCCCGACGACGCTCTGCGCGGTTTTGCCGCCGGCAATTGTCATCAGCGTCGCGACCGCACCGCGCTGATCGATCTGATGCATGCGCTCAACCAGGTGATGGTCTACACGCCCGGCGCAACCGAAGTCGACACCTGCGCCGCCCAGGCCTTCGCCGCCCGTGCGGGCGTGTGTCAGGACCACACCCATGCGTTCCTGGCCTGCGCGCGCAGCCTGGGCATTCCGGCGCGGTATGTGTCGGGTTATTTGTACACCGAGGACAGCACGCACCTGGCCAGTCACGCCTGGGCCGAAGCCTGGCTGGATGACGCCTGGTACAGCTTTGACGTGACCAACCAGCTTGCGCGGCCGGAGCGGCATTTGAAACTGGCGGTGGGGTTGGATTACCTCGATGCCTGCCCGGTACGCGGCATGCGCCGTGGCGGTGGGCATGAGCAGATGCATGCCAAGGTGTCTGTGGCGCCTACGCCGGTGGTTTCAGTGCAACAGCAATAATCTCCAGAGCGCAGCAGGTCTAAATGTGGGAGCGGGCTTGCTCGCGAATTCGGTGTGTCATTCAACACACCTGGCGACTGATACACCGCTTTCGCGAGCAAGCCCGCTCCCACAGGGGATTTGTGGTGGGGTCACGGTTGTTGTTTACGCCCGGCCATGTGCTTCAGATATCCCACCAGCAACTCCAGCTCATCGTCCGGCAACACACTGGCTGTGAACGCTGGCATCTTGGCCTGTGGCCAATGCCGCACACTTTGCGGGTCACGGATGTAACGCTTGAGGAAGTCGCCGCCGAAATATTCGGTGGGGCTGTAGGGGATATTGAGGTCCGGTCCTACCTGCGCATCGCCGGCGCCATTGAGGCGGTGACAGGCCAAGCAGTTTTTTTGAAACAGCGCGAACCCCTGGTTGATCGGATCATCGGCCGACAACTTTGGGTCGGGCAATAATGCTGGAAAGCGCTCGGCCACTGTCTTCAATTGCTTGATGCGGGCGATCTGGAATGGCCACTGCTCAGGGCTGATATGCCCCGCTTGCGGGTCGGTCCACACCAGGTAGAACGGCCCGGCACTCGGTTTGCCGTCTGCCAGCGCAGGCCATGGCTGAGCAGGATCTTCCACCGCCAGCCAGGCGCGAGCGCCGTGTTGTTGCAGCAGCGGTGCTGCCGTGAGTTCGGCGGCGAAACCATCAAGGGCAACGGCCTGCAGGTGGCTCTCAGCGGTTAATCCCTGTAAAAGTACGGCCAGCGGCACGGCCTGATAGGTCATGGTGCGCTTGTAGGAAACGTCATCAACGATTTGCACCGTTTGTGCTTGTGGATGTTTGAGCAGGTCCTCGGTTTGCCAGGTCTTGCTGGCGTGGTCGAGTTCGAGGGTTAACTGCGCCGCCGAAACGGGCAGGGCGATCAGCAAGCCGAGAAAAACGAGAAAGCATTTCAAGAGGGAGGCCCGGTATTAGTGGCGATTGCGTTCACGATAGCCGAAATCGGCGCGTAAAAAGACAGCCCCTGCAGGACCGCTATGCGCAATGTCCGGGCAGGTGCTGCCAAAAGCTGCATACCTGGCGCTGTGCAGGCACGGAATGTGAGGGGTGAGGCGTCACCCAATGACCTTGGTCAAATTGGGCAAGATCAGAATCAGTGTGGTGGCGAACAGAATAAGTCCCGCCTGGCGTACTTTCGAATGTTTGAACATGGCTGACTGCCTTTTGTTGTTATTCCTGAGCGTCAAATACGTGCCGGTGTTATTTCCAGTATGGCGAGATGACGTGTCGCTTTTCTTACCGTTGCTCCAGCAAAACCCGGCAGCAACCTCCTACTGATTGAACCTTAGAGCCCTCGTTCTGCGTGGCTTAGACTCATTTCATATCAGCTAAGCAGATTTTGAGCTTAAAACGGCATGAGGCATATCGCCATATTGGCGCCAATGCCTTGGCTAGACAGCTAAAACGATTAATCCGCTAATTAGCTTAGGTGGCTACCGTTCGTCCGAGCGTGGAGGTCAAATCAACGAGCGCATCCGCCATTGAAACCGTGTCAATCAGGCCTTAAGGAGCGCGGGGCTTGCCTTGAAGGGGTGTTTCAAGGCAGGCTCTGGGGTGTGCAATATTCCCATCACCGTGTCAGGTATTTTTTATGTCGCTACGCGTCTGTATCCTGGAAACCGATATCCTGCGTCCAGGCTTGATCGATCAATACCAAGGGTACGGGCAGATGTTCAAGCGCCTGTTCGCCAAGCAGCCAATTGCCGCTGAGTTTGTCGTGTACAACGTGGTGCAGGGTGAATATCCACCGGAAGGTGAGGTGTTTGACGCGTACCTGGTGACCGGCAGCAAGGCCGACTCCTTCGGTACGGACCCGTGGATCCAGACCCTAAAGACCTATCTGCTCAAGCGCTATGAGCGCGGCGACAAGTTGCTGGGCATCTGCTTCGGCCATCAGCTGTTGGCGTTGCTGCTCGGCGGCAAGGCCGAACGCGCGAGCAAAGGCTGGGGCATGGGCATCCACGATTACTCGCTTGATGCCAAGGCGCCGTGGATGAGCCCCGAGGTGCCGGAACTGACGCTACTGATCAGCCACCAGGACCAGGTGACCTCGCTGCCAGCAAACGCCACGGTCATCGCGTCCAGCGAATTTTGCCCGTTCGCCGCGTACCACATCGGCGATCAGGTGCTGTGCTTCCAGGGCCACCCCGAGTTTGTCCACGACTATTCCCGCGAACTGCTGGAGATTCTTCAGACAACTCTGGGCGAGAAGGTCTACACAAACGGCGTGGCCAGCCTTGAGCGCGACCACCACGGCGCAACCGTGGCGGAGTGGATGATGCGTTTCGTGGCCCACAAGCCAGAGGCCCATGTTTAAAGCCAACCTGAACGCTTGAAACTGCCCCATAGGGCGGTGCAACCCGTCGCGATAAACCCGAGCACCGCAAAATAGCCGTAATGCCATTGCAGCTCGGGCATGTTCTGGAAATTCATCCCATAAATCCCCGCCACGGCGGTGGGGAACGCCAGGATCGCCGCCCAAGCGGCGAACTTGCGCTGCACCACGCTCTGGCGCGAAGCCTCCAGTAACACACCGATCTCGATGGTCTGGCTGGCGATATCGCGCAGGGTGGTGAGGTCTTCCATCTGCCGCGTCACGTGGATCTGTACGTCACGGAAGTACGGGCGCATGTTCTTGTCGATAAACGGGAAGCTCAGCTTCTGCAGCTCCTGGCTGATCTCCACCATCGGCGCCACATAACGCTTGAGGCGCAGTACGTCGCGACGCAGACCGTGGATCTTCTGGATGTCGCGTTCGCTCAGCGAACTGCACAGCACGTTACGCTCCAGCTCATCGATCTCGGCATGGATCGCTTCGCTCACCGGCTGGTAGTTCTCGGTGACGAAATCCAGCAGCGCATAGAGTACGAAATCTTCCCCATGCTCCAGCAGAAGCGGCCGCGCCTCACAGCGCTGGCGCACAAAACCGTAGGACGCTGAGTGACCGTTGCGCGCGGTGATGATGTAGCCGTTGCCGGCAAAGATATGGGTTTCGATAAACTCCAGCTTGCCGTTCTCGCGCACCGGTGAGTAGGTGACGATAAACAGCGCGTCGCCGAAGGTTTCAAGCTTCGGCCGGCTGTGCTTTTCCATTGCGTCTTCAATCGCCAGTTCGTGCAGGTTGAACTGGCGTTGCAGGTTGTTCAGCTCCTGGGCGTCGGGCTCTTCCAGGCCGATCCACACAAAGTGGCCGGGTTTGGCGGCCCAGGCCGCCCCTTCGTCGAGGGTGATATCGGTGACTTTCTTACCGGCGCTGTAGACGGCGGCCGCAACAACTCTACCCATGGTGCTGATCGCTTCTAAGGGGGAGGACAGGTGTTGGGCAGCTTAGCTTGAATGGCGTTCCGTTGTTGATTGTTCCCGCGCTTGATCGTTCCCGCGCTCCGCGTGGGAATGCCTCCCGTGACGCTCCGCGTCACTTGCGCAAGTCCTGAGAGCGCATGCGCATGACGGGACGCGGAGCGTCCCAGGCTGTGTTACCACGCGGAGCGTGGGAACAATCGTTTCAGGCAGACCGGACCTCACGGTCCAACTGCGCGATACAGGTTTGCATCTGTGTCTGACAGGTTTGCATCAGTTGAGGGATGTCATCCGAGGTCAGGCCCGTTGTAGGAATCGGCGGCAACGAGCGTATGAGCACATCACCGCTGTTCCAGCGATTGAGCTGCATGTGGGTCACGTAATTGCTGACACACACCTGCACGATCGGCACTCCCGCCGCAATCGCCATATGGAACGCGCCTTTCTTGAACGGCAGCAAACCCTTGCCGAGGTTGCGCGTGCCTTCGGGGAACACCCAGATCGACGTGTCCTTGTTTTGCAACGTGTGGGTGGTGGTGAGCATCGCACGGCGTGCCTTATGCGCATTGCCCCGGTCAATCAGCACATTGCCCGCCAGCCAGAACAACTGCCCGAACAGCGGCACCCATTTCAGGCTCTTCTTGGCGATGCACACGGTGCGATGGGGCACCACGTTGCCCAACACAAACAGGTCATAGTTGGACTGATGATTCGCGATGACCACGCAGGGACCTGGTTTGTTGCGTAGCGAGTCGACTTCGGCCTTCACATTCAGCCCCAACAGCCGCATCGCCGGCAGCGCGTAGAGGCGGGCACACAGACGGCTATTATCCGGATTGAACGGTCGGCACAGGCCGATCAGCACGCCCAGTACACCGGCGATCATAAAGTGCAGGCCCATCAACGACATACGCAACAGAAAAAGCATCGACACGGCCTATCCGGACAAAAGGTGGCGCAGTGTACGGACGTGCACTGAATTCGGCAATTGCCCCTGAGGAGGTAGGAGATAGGCGATGTTTAAGCACATGTTTCAATATGTTCCCGCAAGTGCGGGCTAGAGCGGCTAGAGATATTTCAGGTTTGGTTGTAAGAAAAAGCCCGACTTAAGGCCGGGCTTTGGTGCAGCAGGGGTAGGCAACTCAGATCAGGTTATGGCTCTGGTCCTGGATGATTGCTTCGTCCAAGGCTTCCAGCAGCGCCTTACGCACCTTCAACTTCGTGTGCTTGTGAGCGTTCATATTCAGTTTCTTCAACTGACGCGCCGCTTCCAGCGCTGCTGCCTGCAATTCCTCGGGCGCCACCACCTTATCGAGGAAGCCGGCTTGCAACGCACCTTGCGGGTCAAACATCTCGGCATTGATGACCGAACGATGAAACGCCGACTTGCGCAGGCGATCCCGCGCCAGCTCGATACCGGCGTGGTGCATGGTCATGCCGATCGCCACCTCATTGAGCCCAATGCTGAACGGGCCTTCCACACCAATCCGATAATCGGCCGACAACAGCAAGAACGCGCCCTTGGCTACCGCATGCCCAGGGCACGCCACAATCACCGGGAATGGGTGCGATAACAGTCGACGCGCCAACGTCGAGCCAGACGTCACCAGGCCGATGGCTTCCTTGGGCCCGGCGGTCATCACCTTCAAGTCATAACCACCCGACAGAATCCCCGGCGTACCAGTGATCACCACTACCGCCCGGTCTTTCTCTGCCTGATCCAGCGCTTCATTAAACGCGCTGACCACCGCGGGAGAAATGGCGTTCACCTTGCCGTTGCTCAGGGTCAGGGTCGCAATACCGTCTTCGAGGTGGTAGGCAATCAACTCACTCATGACGCGGTTCCTTGTAGGATTTGTTATAGAAGGCTTTTAGAAGTGCATGCAGCAGACGTTACCCACCACGCCCGCCCCGGTAAAGCGCTATGACTGACTGGCCAGTCAGGCTTTTGCTCCGTGCAGGCTGTGAAAATGCTTGGGGCAGGGCGCAACTGCCGGCCCAGACGCGCATAGTCGATGCCTGAGAATGGCACAATCACCGCCCCTGGCCGGGAGCCGAACGCTTTAACCGGCTAACCGCATGAATATTCTGAAAAAAACCTTTGCCATCAGAAAGGCTTTCGACTACATTAGCGCGCCTCGACAGACTGAACTGGTTTGACGAGATACGGTGAAGTGTCCGAGTGGCTTAAGGAGCACGCCTGGAAAGTGTGTATACAAGAAATTGTATCGAGAGTTCGAATCTCTCCTTCACCGCCAAATTTCGAAAACTCAAACCCCTGATTTTCCTAGAGAAAGTCGGGGGTTTGTGGTTTTTGGCGTCCAAAAAATAGCCCCATGGGACCACCATGGGACTGGCGCCCTGTCTTGGTGCGAAAAACGTTGTTGCCTAGCAGCCCGCCGAGACGTGGAATGCGGTGCCGACTGAGCTTCCGCAAGGAAGCTGGCGCTTACCAGTTTTGGAAGAAGTTCCAGGCATCGGAATGGCGGTGTCGGTTAGGCGAAACAGACGAGCATGAACGGGGCAGCGAAGCCTGTGGCGCTGATATCGGTTGCTGGGCAGCTATTCGACATCTTGGGTGGAGAGTGAGGGGTGGCGGTGGCGTTAGCCAATAAATCGCTTGTTTGAATCTTGTGTTTTTTTTTTTGAAAGCTGTAGAGATCTCGCGGTCAATCTTTCTCTATAAACGCATTCAGGGAGGAAACGGTATGTGCCCTAAATTAGTATGTCGTATGTGTTTGGCATGCAACCTCCCTTACCTTGCTAACGCGAACGAAACCGAGTTCATGGAGCGGGTGACCGATGACATGCTTTGTCGGGTGTGCAGGCGTGGTCCTCCAAACGTTGGGTTGAACGAAGCACTTCAAAGAAACGTACAGAAATTATGCTGGTTGGTAGATGGAAGAAAGAAGAGAGCGCTTACTCCCAATTGCACTAAATATTTCCTGATATCGCCGCTTATGTTCGAATCCCGCGATTCGCGTGGCGAACATTGAATCGTCTCAGGCCATTCTGGTGCGAATGAAACGGAAACCTGGAGTAGGCAATGACAATGCAGTTTGATCCTGAACTGAGCTATGAGCTTTATTACGACGTCGACCTGCTGGGTGTCGTCCGTAAAGGTGTGTATTACGAGGGGCCCGACGCCTGGGAGGCAGGAGAAATTCGCGACGGGACGTTTTATTACAACGGCCGAGCGGCGGGCACTGTTGAGGCGCTGATCGTGACCAGGACCGACCCTAAACCTGTGACCGCGCTGAAGCTCGTGCCGATCGCTGAGTGAGTTCGCGGCATTACCAATAACGCCGCTTATGTTTAATAGCCCCCCACATCAAGGCCCGCTCCGGCGGGCTTTTTTGCGCCCGCTGGAAACCAGACTCCGGCAGGCTGGTCTACCATTACCGCTGCGCTTGGTTTGAGCGTGCTTGCGAAGGAATAGAGACGTGTCGCTACCCATCACCGCGCGGCAGATGAATGCGCTAAAGGCGCTTCAGCGGGAGGACCCGGACCTGGGCGAACTGGCCATCGCCATCGCACAGGCCTTCGACGCCACGAGGGTCGAAAACCCGGAGTTGGCCGCGTTGATCTTGGACAAGACATGCCGGCGCATGGTCGCTCATGAACCCGGCAGTCAGGAAGCAATGATCCAGCACCTTGCGACCTTCGGTAAGTTGAATTGCCTGACGCCCACGCAGGTCAGCGACTTTACCAATCGAGTCAGGAGGCACGGTTAATCATGAACAACGGAATTCACGAAGAAGCACTGCGCGCCCTGGCGGAGGGCGGCGCGGTACGCGATACGCTGGTCAGCCGACAAGATGAGAAGTGGACGCTGGCTATCCGCCTAGGCGGCTCTGGCAGTCGCTGGTTGGCGGTACGCTCGCGCCGTGAGGCGCTGCGCACTTGGACCAGCCTGACGGCCGTAGGGCGCTTTGCCGATGGGATTGGGCTACGCGGCTTTAATGTGGAGCTGTGAGGGGCGAAAGCTTCAAGGCCAGTTGTAGCATCCCTACCACGTCCGGCCCGTCCTCGTTGATCCATGTCCCATAGTGCTGACGGATCATGTTGCCGTTGGTGTGTCCCATTTGTTCGGCGATCCAATCGATTGAAGCAATGCCTGTGGTCAGCAACTGGCTGGCATAGGTATGCCGGCACTGGCCAGGCCCACGATAGCGTACCCCGGCCGCCAGCAAATGCGCCTTAAAGAAACGGTCACGCACGACAAAGTCGTTGGCATGCGGCAGTCCGCTTTTGGTGTTTAAAAAGACGAAATGCAGGGTGTGCTTACGCACCGTTTTATTGTCCCGTTCAACGATCTCCACGGTTTCTGATTTTCGCTTTCGAGTCAGAGCATCAAGCTTGCGCAAGGCGTCCCAAGCCGGTGCCAATAGGCGAACCTTGCGCATTGAGCGTCGGGTTTTGGTGACGCGATAGGCACCGCGCACCTTCGACCGGCGAAAGGTCACGGTGCCTTGCTCCAGGTCGACGTCCTCCCAGGCCAAGGCGATGGTTTCAGACACGCGGGGCCCAGCCCACAACATGAACTGCACCATCAGCAGCTCATAGGTGCGGGTGGTTGGGGTTTCCAGGATCTGTTTGATTTCCGCCCGGGTGAACGGGTCCGGTGCTTCGGGATCCGGGAGGCGCACCATCAAACCTTCAGTGGGGTCGTGGGCGACTTTCATTCGGGTGCGATAGAGCCGGAACACCTGGCGCACGTTGCTGATGATGTCGCGAATGGTCTTGTTTTTAAGGGTTTTGGAGAGCGTGCCCTGAATCCACTCCTGCAGGTCCAGATGATCGATCGCGTTGATTTGCACCTTGCCCCAGCGTGGCCGCACATGCACCTCGGCCTTGTTGGCGTAGCCGCGATAACTTGACGCGGCCACACTGTTGGCCTTAATCCGCAACCACAGGTCCAGGTAGTGACCGAAGGTGTTTTCCACCAGCCTGGCCGAGTTGGGGAAATGGCGTGCGTAATCAAAAGTACCGGAGTCGATCTCGTATTCGATGATGGCGAGCAAGCGCTTTGCCTGGGCCACCGTGGCCGGTTTGTTACCCCCTGGTATCGATTCGCGGCATTTTTCGCCGTTGTATTGAAAATAGATTCTCACGGAATTACCGCGAGCTTCGACCCCACTCATGTAAACCCCTAACGCTGTGCTCGTGTAACGACAGTCTGACGATCGGAAACAAAAAGGCCCGTTTCCGGGCCAAGTATCTGGTAGCGCATCTTCTGGTGGACGCGGCTTACCGTTTAGGCTTTTGGTTGCGCAGATGAGCGTTCTGCAGCTGGCGCTGCCGGCTGCATTTCACGTGGTCGCCGTGAGCACGCCACTTGCCGCATTGATCGCACACGCTGGTGTAATCGATGTTCCAGGGAAAGCGCCGCGCGGGTGTTGCTGCAGGACGCTTAGACATTGCGTGATACGCCCCGTGTTGCTGGCTTGGCGAGCAGTTGGGCGACCACGGCCGCATCCGTTTCGCTTAACTCGCCCAGGGTGTTGGCCATCTGGCTGAGGCTTTCGAGACGGGTTCTTGATTCGGGGGTTTTGTGTACCAGGTAGCCGATGACGGCCGCGCCGATAATCGCGGTGGCCACCAGGTGCTGTGCCGGTGTGGTAGCCTGCGTGCCGCTGCTGCTTTGGGTCTGTGCTTGCATGGTTTAGTCCTCGGTGGTGGTTGGGTGTCGGGGAGCTGCAACTCCTCGACACTGCTTTTTTAAATGGTCAGTCCTTGCGGGCCAGGTGGATCACCAGGCCGTCAAAACGTGGCTCATGCTCAAGACATGATTGCCACTCCAATACTCTTAAAATTTGCTGCCTGCTGCAGTCGTCCACCAGGATTTCGCGCTGGCCACCGGCTGCCCGAACTTCCAGGATCTGCAGCAAACCATCCTCGCCATACGCACCTGCCTGGATGATCGGCGCGATTTCACCCACGAAGTCCAGGCGGTCCTGCACGGCCTGTAGCTTGCTGGTTCCACCGTCGCCGGCGTTGCCCATAAACACTTGGATCTGCATCGGTCTTGCTCTCCTTTACGCCTTGAATGTCCAGCACTTCACTGTGGTCGGCCGGGGTTGTGAACATGGGTTGCGGCTGTTAAATGCAGCGCGCACGGCGCTGTGAACGGCCTTGTTGCTGTCCAAAAACTTATGGGAGCGAGATTCCTTAAGCAGGTCGCGCAACGTGGCCACGTCGGCCAACTTCTGTTTGTGTTCGGCGGCACGCTCGCAAAACTCGTTGAGGTTGATGGCGATCACTGCGGGATCAGTGCTGTGGTCGACCACCGGGTCCTCGCTCAAGGATTCGAGGTAGTCGTAAACCTCCCAAAACTCGGCAACGGCCGCATGGTCGGAGCTGATCGAGGCCTGGCGCTCGATGGCCATCCTCACGATCTGGCGCTGGGTCGCGGCGACTTGAGGGTCACTCAATTTCAAGACCAGGCGGATACTGTCGAGCAGCGACAGCATTTGCGCGTGGTTTTTGCTGATCCGCTCGACGCGGATGTAGCCGCGTAGGTCATAGCCGCAGCTGTGGCAATTGCCCTGGTCACTGGCATAGGCCTTACCGCAGGCGAAGCAATGGGTGTGCAACCGACGCAGTTTCGATTCATGTTCCGGCATGCGCTGGGCGAAAAGCTCAAGCACTGCGGATTCTTTGCTCACGGCCCGCAGCAGGAAGTGGCTGAGGGTGCCGCCATCCAAGGCGTTGAGTTGATCAGCTGCAGCGCGGCTTTCCGGCGTGACGGTTGGGCGTACAAAGTGCAGCTTCACAATTCGGGTCATGATCGCTTCGTGCGCGACCACGGCCGCGTTCTGGCTGATAGCGATCGTTCCCCGAAATGGCGGTTCGTACGTCTCATTACCTGCCGTTTTGACGCCTTTGGTGGCCAGGGTGCCGCCGCCGTAGAAGTCCTTCAGTTCGTCCCATTCGAAGGTCTTGGCATGGACCCGATCATCGCCGTGGCGATCAGCTTCCAGAAACACCACCGGCATGCCGGAGACCTGGCCCATGAGGCGAGAGCGTCCAGCCTTGGTGGATTTCATCGGGTCGAAGCCTTCATAGCCTTCGCGGCCGAGTAGTTTCCAAAGCAGGTTCAGCAGGGTGGTTTTGCCGGCGCCGGCCTCACCGGTTGCTTCCAGGAAAGGGAAGGACTGATAGCGGGCGCGAATCTGTTCGCAGTAAAGCGAGCCAAAGAAGAACACCAACGCGACGAAGCCCTGGGCGCCGAAGCAGGTCCACAGCAGTTGCACCCACTTCTCGTCAAAGCCCTTTGCTTCGCGCTGCAGCTTGATCGGGACGCCTTTCTGCAGCGTTTTTAGGCGCAGCTTGCCGAACTCGAAATAGTCTTCGCTGTTGACCTTGTAGGTGGTGCCGTCCTTGATCGCGATATCGCCGTAGACGTAACAGGCGTATTCCTTGCTATAGCCCACGTAGTCGATCGTCGAAACGGTTTTAATGCCGAACAGCTGATCTTTCATGAGCTTGTCGAGCTGTTGGCCACTGCCCGTGAACATCGCACCAGCTGCCATACCGAGCAGGCGCTTTTTGAATTCGCTTGCGGCGGACAGCTGGCCACTGGTGAAGGTGTTCTTCACGCTCTCGGAGTCGTGGGGGAAGTCCACGCGCATGTAATACCAGGACTCGTCTGTTACTTCGTTGCGTTGGAAATACAGCGCCTGGGGATAGCAGTTGGCGATCTCCACGACGCTGCCGGATTGCTGCAGCGCTTTTTCGCGTTGTTGCGCCTGGTTCAGCAGTTGGTCGTCGTGGTTCTCGCTGTCCTCGATGTCGGACATGGCTCGATTGAATTTCTCCATGTCCAGCTTGAACCAATACAGGCGGCTCCCAAACCCCAAGTGAAATTCACCGCGCTTGTGCCAGTCGTACATGAGCAATGCTTTTTCCGCCGCGCTCTCGGCCAGCAGCAGGGCGCCCTGGTGGCGCGCTTGCTTAAGGTCAGTGGCAATCTGGTCCGCACGTTTGGTTTCGTCCTGAATGAAGTTCCAGCGCTGGTGTAGATCGTTCCAGTCAGACTTGCGGCCGTCGCGTTGCGGGATCTGTGCTGACTCGCAGACGAAGCCCAGTGCACGGGCCTCACGTACCCAGCGCCGGGTGTAGGCGTTAGCACTCGGCTCGTTGTCCAAAGCCCAAACCAGTTTGGGCAGCTTCCCACCTTCGCGGGTTTTAATGAGTGCCTTGAGCGAGTCGCCGGGAAACGCGTTGGAAGACATCGCCGATACGGCTGCGATGTCGTTGTGCACCAGAGCGATGGCGTCGAAGATCCCTTCGACAATCCAGATTTCCTTGGCTTCAAGCAGGTCGACGCAGGGCGGGCACCACCAGACGCCGCGGTAGCTGTCTTTTGATTTGAAGCGGGCTTTCATCTTGCCGAAGCGGTGCGGCTGATCGATCAAGCGTTCCCACCAGCCGCCTTTCTCCAGGGTGAAGCGCACGGTTGCGCTGCCGGCGTTGTGTTCAGCGGAGTAGAACGTTTCCTGGGTGAACCAACCCTGGATCAGCTCATAGCGAAAGCCCCGGGCAAACTCAAGATAAGCGCGTGCGGTGGCGTTCGGGTGTTGGTCTGTTGCTGGTGCACGTTTGCTCCAGTCTTCAAACAGATCGTCGTACAGCTCTTTCACGTGCAAGGTGTGGCCACATTTTTCAGGCCGACCACATATCACCATCCATGGCGTATCAAACCGGGAATAGAGCTCCTTTTTCTTGCATTTAGGGCAGGTGCCGCCGCGCATGTAGTCGGTGCCTGTGCGGTGCTTCAGGCCGAAGTCGGACTGGAGGCGTTGCAACACGTCGTGGCGAAGATCTTCTTTCATGGGTTACTTCACTGCTTTGAGGCTGTGGGACAGGGCTGCCATAAGGCGTTTTTGCGCAGCCATTACCGGAACGTGGGCGAGAATGGCGCCGTGGCGCAGGCCGTCCGCGACAAGGCGGAACTGGTCGGCGTACCAGTGTTCGTTGAGGCTCAAGCGATACTGTTCACGCAGGTTGGCCAGCAACGCTTCGGCCTCGGCCGGTGGCAGTTGGGTGGTGACAATTACGGCGTTTGCCATCGTTAAACCTCGATTTCGGGCGCAGCTCACCCAAACCCACGGGACGTGGGGCCGGCGATTGGTTGGGTTAGGGGTTACGAGATTGCGGAGCGAAAACGCACGTTGTCAGGTGTGTTCAGGATGCGTTCATAGATGAGGCTGACTGGCACGGACCAGCAAAGCCCTTTGATTGGATCCTTGATCACCACAACGGTGTCGGTGCTGTAGTCCAAATCGACGCGCTGGCGAAAGGAAATTTCCACCAGCTCGATGTGAGCAAGTGAGGTCAGTTTGATTGCAACCGATTCCGTTACGTTGAGGCTGGCCACCAGATGGCTGACGGTTCGGTTGAGAAGCGTCGAAAGATCGCCCAGGTGTTCGGCTTGGTGACGCTCCAGAAATGCCAGTGCCGCGTTCTGCATGCACTCCTGGTAGTCGAGGGGGGTGTCTTGAGCATTCATCTGGCTTTCCCCGATTTAGCGCGATACAGATCGATCGCGGCGTAGACTTCTGCAGTCCGCGCAGCCAAGTGCAGCGTATGAGCGTTCTGAATCAACTCGGCTTCGGAGTCGTTGATCACACCGTCTTCAAGCGCCTGGGCAATGGCTTGGTCGACCGTCCCCTGCTTGGCAGAACTCTGCATAGCTCGTGCATACATTTCTACGTTGTCGAGGTCGTCGGGGTGAGCCACGGGCACAAACATCCCGCCATACATAGCCGCCACGTAGTTGGGAAAATGCTGAGTGCCGGTGACTTGCTCCAGTAGGAAAATCTGCGTGTCCGTTAATGGACGGCAGTTGTTGTTCTCATACGCGTGGTTATCAAACTTCTTGAGCGGCAGGCCGATCCGCGCAGCGGCGCACTCGCGCCCACCTTCAAAGGTGCAAATAATTGCACTAACGACTTCCCTTCGTGTTTTTAGAACTTGGCTTTCCATCTTCTGCTGTTCCCTCAGTACGCTGGCCATTACTGTGCAATTACACCGTCTTTGATCCCAAGGAGGACTGCAGCACGATGTGCCTCCCCTCGACGACACCTGCTTTGGCCGCTTAATACCGCATAGACGGTGCTTGGGTTGAGTTGGTGTTGGATCGCGAAGTCTTTCGCTGACTGGCCCCGCTTTTCTAAAGCTTCCCGCGCCTGTTGGCGGGCTTGCTCGGTGACGCTTGAGTTCGGCATAGTGCAGATCCGTGCAATTTCATGTGGTGTGAGATGCACAATGATGCACTTAGGTGCACTTGTAAATAGTAAGGATGAAAAAAAGTGCATCTTTCTGAAGAGATCGGTTCTCGGCTGCAAGAAGAACGGAAGCGGTGCGGCATGACACAAAACCAGGTCGCGGAAGCACTTGGGATTGCAAAGAGGACGCAAGCAAACTATGAGGCGGGCTCTAGTGATGCCACAGCGTCGTACCTGAGTAAGGTGACGGTTCAGTTCGAATTCGACGTGCCCTATATCCTCACCGGTCGACGGAGCACTCTGGCCTTCGATTCGCTGAATGAGGTTGAGCACAGCATTGTTCAGCAGTACCGCAGCATTCCGGAGGAGGACCAAAAAGCCATCCGGCGCTTTGTTAAAGCCTTGGCAGACGATGCTGCCAAGGGTGTGAGCTGACCACGCTGTTCCTGCGATGCCTTCAACTAGCCCCCATATATGTGCATCAGCAATGCATTTTATGGAGTGGTAAGCATGTTGGATCGCACAAACGCCGAAGCCGGTTACGTTGAAATTGCAGCTTCTGCGCGACTTGAGCTTTCGCTTATTGAACGTCGCCTGATCGGCTTCTATCGGCAGTTGAGCCATCGGGATCAGGAGCAACTGCGGAGGCTGATAGAGGCGTTGATAAGCAATCCGGATCAGTCCGACGAAGGCTGATTCCCGCGCCGCCGGCATATAGTTGTCGGCGGTTTGCATTAGGCAACTGCCTGGGAGCCGAGCTTTTCAAACAGCTCTCGCTGCTGGGCCCGTGGCATGTCTCTAAGCCGGTCAATCAGCAATCGGTCAAACGTCTGTGCGGAAGGGCTGAGAGTGTGGGAGAACGTGAGATTCGCGACCCAACTGTGCCCGCACTTGGCGTCCAGGCACTGGCAATACAGTTTCGCGAAGTCCGCAGATAGCACCTCGCGTGATGCAATCCGACCCTTGTGTCCGCATTTACAAGTAACTCTCATGTCCCCTCCCCAGGGTGCAGCAAATTGCCACTATGTTCTCATGTGGTGCAGTATTTTTCTCTATCTTTGAACTTTTAGGTGCCTTGTTCCCCTGCTTTATCAGGCTCTCGCCAATTGATATGTCTGTCACTCCGAAGGCTGTCATTCACTTGGTTGAACAGTTGACAAATCGGTCTGATCTCGTTGCTGGTGTACACGCGATCGATCTTCTCGATGTCCCCAAACCCTCCATTGTTCTCAGGGATGATCCCTGCAAGGGCTGGGTTCATTCGCCAAGCAGCGATCACATCGTTACGGGTGATGTTCTTCACCTTCTCCAGCTCGTCCTTGGCCTGGAAGTCCCCCACGGGGATGATCTGGATCGCGTTTTCCTTGCCGTTGGGGATGTTGACGAACATTGAGCGGAAGTTGCCCACGCCCTTGCTCGCACTGATCTGCGCGCGCAGGTTGTCTTCGTCTTCCTCGGTCAGGTCCGGGTCGTTGGTGTAGAAGATGTAACCCGCGTGCGCGCCGTTGCTGTAGTAGCGCCGGCGGAACAGCGTTGCGGCTTCGTTGAGCAACAGCGCTTGCAGGCCGCCCAAGTAATCAGGCACGCCGTAGATGTTCTGTTCCACGTCGTAGTCCAGGACGTGTTCGATTTCGTCCTGGTCGAAGTCCATGAATTTGCTATCGGGCAACAGCATCCGGAACCCGCCGTCGACCTTCACCCGCATATTGATGGCCGGCAGATGCTGCATCTCCAGCACTTCACCGAAGGCGTTGGTATCGCGATAGAAATACGCTTCGCCAAACACCATGTAGTCGAGGCTGGCACGGCCCATGGTTTGCGTGCTGCAGCCCTCTGACGGGATGAACTCACGCAGCAGCAGGTTGCGTTTGAACTTGGGAATGGCGCCGTGATGCGCGTTGGCGCGTAGCAGCTTGGCCAGGCCCGCCCGTGACACCGGCGGTTTGTAGATCACGCCGTCGTCGCTGAGAAATACCCCCAGGTACTCGCCGATGTTGCCGGACAGCACCTGTTCGGGTTCCCCGAAGGTGAACGCCCGCATGGGCTGCGGCTGTCGCGCCTGTGGGCTGTTTTTGGGCTTTTTGTGTCGTGGCTTGGGCATTGGTTCCGCTCGTGACGTAGCGGCTACGGCGCCGCTTGTTGGTGTTGAGGGGTTCATTGAACAGAGCGTGCATGATCGACCAGGCGATATCGGCGTGGCCGGTGGCGTCGGTGCGCGAAGCGCTGTAGGTCACTTGCCCGCTGGTGGTAGTGCCGCGCTTGATGGTCAGGAACGCCTGGGCGATGTCGGTCCACCCGGCGTCCCATTCGATGCGGCTGCCCTGGATGGTGTCCTGGGCTTTGAGTACCAGCAGGTTCTTGGTCTCAAGGCTGTAGTGGATCGGTGTGGCTTTAGGGTAGAAATCGCGCACCAGGTCGAACACGCCATAGCCCACGCCGGTGATATCAATGCCGATGTGTTGCACGTTGAAACGCTCGGTCAGCTTTTTGACCTGGGCGGCCTGGTAGTTGAACGAATGCCCCCGCCAGCTGTGCTTTTCCAAGATGCGGAATTTCGCCCCGGGTTCCAGCGGCGGGGCGACCACCACGCACGTGGCGTCGTCGCGGGTGCGGCTCGGATCGTAGCCAAGCCACACTGGACTGTTGCCGAAAGGACGATCCAGCTCCGGGTTGTAGTCCTCCCACAACGACAGGTCGGAGTAGCAGCGCTCCAGATCCTTGAGGCCGAACGCGCTCTGGCTGCTATCGATGAACTTGCAATAGAACAGCTGCTGGAATTTGTCTTCGTCGTACTCCAGCTGCAGTTGCTCCAGATCGAACAGATCGCACCCGCCATCGATCGCGTCCTGGATGGTGATGGTCTTACGCCATTGGCCGTCGGGGCACAGCGCGCCCTGGGTGTAGGACGCCTCTGTGGGCCAGGTGCCGCCGGCTTTCTTGCCGCGTTTGCTGTTGCGGAACTCCTCACCCGACCAGAACGGGTATGCCTGGTGCGACACCGCGCTGGGCGTCGAGAAGTAGGTTTTGCGCCATTTCTTGTGGGTACCCATGGCGCTGGCCACGGTGCTGAGCTTTTCGAAGTCGCGGATCCAGAAGTACTCATCCACGTACACATGGCCGTGGTAGCCCTGGGCGGTGCTGCTGTTGGTCGACAGGAAGCGCAGCTCGGCGCCGTTGCTGAGCATGATCGGGTTGCCGGTCAGCTCGATATCGAACCACTGTTTGGCAAACTGGATGATGTAGCTGCGGAAAATCTCCGACTGCGAACGGCTGGCCGACAGGAACACCTGGTTGTCGCCAGTCAGCACCGCGTCCATAAACGCTTCGCCGGCGAAGTAGTAGGTCAGGCCTACCTGGCGGCTTTTGAGGATGTTGCGGATCCGGCTGGTCAGCGGGTTTTGCTTGGCGGCAAACAGCTCCTGCTGATAGCGGTACATCTTGCTGATGAACTTATCCAGGAAGTCGACTTCGGTCAGACCGCTGATGTCGTTCTTGGCCTTCTTTTCCTTTTTCCTCTCGCCACCCTCGCCACGGCTGGAGCGTTCGCCACGCGATCGCTTGCGTGGTTCCTGGGGCTCGCCCAGGTCGTCGCCGTTCGATGCCGCCACCGGTGCGGGCTTGGCCGCTTGTTTCAGCAGGCGTTCACGAACGATGGTCAGGCGGTCCAGTTCGTTGAGATCGTCTTTGGACAGGCTGCCCACTTTGTCCAGGAGCAGGGTGATCCGCCGGCCGACGGCCGTCAGCGGTTCTTCGTCCGACAGCATGTCTTCCCAACCGCCCTGGCGGATCCAGTAGTAGACGATCCGGATGTTGGGCAGGTTGAGCTGCGCCTGAATTTCCTTTGCCTTACAGCGGCGCAGAAACAGGCGTTTGGCGGCTTCTTTAACTTCGGTCGAGTAGTACATGGCCGCAGTCTATGCGGCGAAAACGCTAGAAACGCGGGGTTAAATTCCGTGATCCGCCTATATCTCAAATATAGGAGAAACGCGCATTTGAACCGTTTGTTTGAGGGCTGACGGCTCCCTATCTTGGCGGCTCATTCAGTGATTGAGCGCAGTCAAATCCATGCCCCGTTCCCTTGTATCGTTCTGGAAACGTGTCGCCACCAGCGGAGCCACCGTTGATGGGCGCGTGATCCTTCCCCAGGAACTGCGCGATATCGCTGAAACCTACAAGCCGTCGTTCTACACGGCGGTGATCTGGTGCGACCACGAACGCTGGCCAGGCTCCCACGGCACCGTTTACGCGGTTCGCCTGGTGGAAGAAGCCGAAGACCTGGAGCCGGGCGAAGTGGCGTTGGAAGCGCAGTTGAAGCCCAACGACCGCCTGCTGTACCTAAATGACCAGGGCCAGAAGCTGTTCACCAGCATTGAGATCACCCCGGACTTCCGTGGCAAAGGTAAAGCCTACCTGACAGGCATGGGCGTTACTGACCAGCCGGCCAGCGTCGGCACCCAGGAACTGTATTTCTCGCACCAGAACACCCGCGCTTCCTATTACGCCGCCTCGGTCGAACTCGGCCGCCTGCAGGACGACAGCCAACCCACCGCCGAAACCGGATTGATCAATGCCCTGACCGGCTTTTTCAAGCGTTTCGCCACGGAAGTGCTGCCCACCGAAACCACTCCACCCAACACAGAGAGCAAACCCCCAATGGATGAAGCTACAGCAACGGCTTTGACGGCCCTGGTGGCGCAGCTGCTGGTTGTCGCTGCCGGCCTCCAAGCCGTCATTGAGCCTGCGGCCGCCGATGCGCCTGAACCCGATCAAGACCTGATCGACGACGTCAGCACGGCCGTGGACGACATCGTGGCCACCGCCGAGCAAGAGCGCGAATTCCGCCGCAACGGCAAAGGCAACCAGTCCGTACTTGCCAAGCTGGATGCGCTGCAGAAGCAGTTCAGCGCCCTGCAGAACAACTCAACCGGTCGCCAGTTGCCGCGCAATCCCGGTCCGGTAACCACCGTCAAAAAGCGGGTGCTCTAACATGGCCTACTCCCTGAGCGCCTTTGGCGCCCAAATGTTCGCAGAACTGCAGGTCGCCATTGCGGAAAGCTATGGCGTCGACCTGGCCACCAAGATGTTCAGCGTCGATCCGACCATTGCCCAGGAGCTGAACGACGCCATTACGGCCAAGTCCGACTTCTTGGGGCGTATCAACGTCATTCCGGTGACCGAGATCAAGGGTCAGAAGGTCTTCATCGGCGTTTCGGGTCCGGTCACTGGCCGCACCAACACCAAGACCACCGATCGCGAAGCCAAAGACGCGTCGTCGCTGGATCAGTCCACCTATGAGTTGTCTTCCACCGAATCCGATGTGGGCTTGCCGTACGCCAAGATCGACGCTTGGGCCAAGTTCCCTGATTTCCATCAGCGCTATTCCGCTGCTGTGCAAAAGCAGATCGCGCTGGACCGCATTATGGTTGGCTTCCACGGCACCCACGCTGCAGTGCAGACCGACATTGCCCAGTATCCAATGCTGCAGGACGTCAACAAAGGTTGGCTGCAACAGGCCCGCGAGCAGATCCCGGCCCAGGTTCTCAAGGAAGGCAAAGTTGCCGGTAAGGTCACCCTCGGCGCCGGTGGCGACTATGCCAACCTCGATGCCCTGGTGCACGACACGAAACAACTGGTGGACGAGCGCCTGCGCGATGCCGGTGACCTGATTGCGATCATCGGTACCGACCTGCTGGCTGCTGACAAGGCCAAGCTGTATTCGAAGCAGGGCGACACCCCGACCGAAAAAGAGCGCATCGAAGAAGCCCAGGTGATCGCCACCTATGGCGGCTTGCCGAGCTTTAGCGTTCCGTTCTTCCCGGTCAACGGCGTGGTCGTGACCAGTTGGGACAACTTGTCGATCTACTTCCAGGACTCCAGCTGGCGTAAGCAGACCATCGACAATCCGAAGCGCTCCCGCGTCGAGGACTACAACAGCCGCAACGAAGGTTATGTGATCGAACAGCTGGAAAAGTTCGCCATGACCGAGAACGTGGAGCTGGTTGCGTGAGTCTGGCCCTGGCGCATAAGCGCCGCACCATCGCCATGGGAGGCGCTGCCGTTGTGGCGGCTGCCGTCTCCGCAGCGCTTCCTTACTCGCCGGCGGAAGCCCTGAGTAGCCCCGCCAATGCACGCAAGCACCTGCTGCTGCAGGAAGCGGCATTGGACCAGGACCTGGCGCGCATCAGTGCGATCAATGGCCTGGCCGGACGCCAGGCACTCAAGCGCGAAGAGCTGCTGCCCAAGTACCAGGAATACGTGCAGCGCTACTGCGAGTCGGGGCTGAACTTCCCAAATCGCGTGGCGGTGCAGGTATTGGTCTGGCTGTTCGACACCGCCCAGTTCGATGACGCCTTGGAGCTGGCCGACTTCCTTATCGAGCAGGGCCAGCAGATGCCGGAGCGCTTTAAGCGCCGCGACATCCAGACCTTTGTCGCCGACGCCGTGTGTGAGTGGGCCTACGCCGAATACAAAGCCAACCGCAGCCCAGAGCCTTACCTCTCTGACCTGCTGCCCCTGGTTGACGGTGAATGGCAACTGACGGAGCAGATCCCGAGCAAGTACCACAAGTTGATCGGTATGCGCGCCATGGAGGCAGGGCAGTTTGAGGTCGCACTCAAGCACCTGGAGCGCTCAACGGAGCTGTACGCCCAGGCCGGCAACGACACCCGTATCGAAAAGGTCCGCAGGGCCCTGGCAAAACAAGCGGCCGCTACCCCGGCTACCGAATAACCGACTACCCCCCCAGCGGGGACCTGTGGAAGTGAGCCGCCCATTTATGGACCGTCCCACTGAAAACAGGCTCCCCGCCCTATTTGAGCGGTCAGCATGAGCTTTTCAGGTAAACCCACCACGCTGGTGGAACTGGCGATCGAGAACGACGGCTTTTGGCCGAACCTCGACGTGGCCGAGTTCCAGAAGGGCTATCGCCTGCCGGCGGAATACCTGGTGGAACTGCTGACCGCTGAGTTGACCACGGCGATGACCGAGGTCAACCGTGACCTGGCCAAGTTAAAAGCGCGATGGCAGGGCCTTGGAGTGTCAAGCGTTGAGTCTGCAGACACCAGGGTTCTACCGGAGCGCACCTTTCAAGCAGCGACGTACAAGCGCGCCGTTTACTGCAGAGCCAAAGCCAGCCTGCTGCCCCAGTTCGTGACCATCATCCGCCGCGAGAGCGCCGAGAACCTGGGCAAGGAACTGCCCGATCGCCCGGAAACCTTCTTGGCCTTCAGCCAACAGGCCGTTCGCTCGCTGCAGGGTCGTGGCCGCATCACGGCGGCGCTGCTATGAACAAGCTCCGCGCCCTGACCTCGTACCTGATCGGCCTCGACCTGGTGCTGCCCGAGCAGATCGACAGCTGGGCCGAACAGGTGAACCTGGACCTGATCTGGAAGGACACCACCCAGGGCCTGCACATGGGCGATATGCGCTACCGCGCGGTGTTCGTGATCGAGCGGTTCAACGGTAATCCGGCGCTGCTTATGGCGCTGCTGGGCGGCTGGCTGGAATCCAACGATCCCGATCGGGACGACGATCTGCCGGCGCCGACCTTCGCCGTCGACCAGATCACCCCGGACGAAGCGGACCTGGAACTGACCCTGGAGTTTGTCGAGGCGCAGCACCTTGCCGAAGACCCCAACGGCAAGGTCAAGGCCTTCGGCAAAACGTGGGGCTTGGTCGACTTCGACCTGTGGACCGCTGAACACGGCGAGGTCCGCGGCGGTGGCGCGTAGCACTTTCGAGCTGGACGTACGGGGCCACCTGGGCGTTCGCGAGCAACTGGCCCTGCTGAGCCTGCCCCCGCAATTGCGCCGGCGTTTGCTGAACAACGTCACCAAGCGCGTGCGGACCATGAGCCGTAAGCGGATCCGCGAGCAGCGCAACCTGGACGGTTCGGCCTTCGAAACGCGCAAGGGCGACGGCAAGGGCAAAAAGAAGATGGAAGCCGGCCTGGGCAAGTTGCTCCAGGTCACCAGCGTGAGCCCCGATTCCGCAACCCTGGGATGGCGTAACGGCTTGACCGCGTGGGTCGCCGCGCAGCAACACCACGGTGTCAGTGAGCGCCGCACAGCAGCGCAGATGCGACGGTGGAACAAGGTGCCTGAAGGCCTGGCCGCGACGGACAAGCAAGCAAAGCGCTTGCGCCGCCTGGGTTTCAAGGTGCGCCAGAAGGGCAAAAAGAGCCTGACCCGTCCGTCCGTGGCTTGGATCCAGGAACACGTGAACTACGCCAAGGCGGGCCTGCTGATACGCATCCTGTCCGACGAAAAAGCCGAGGGCACCGGCGCGCAAAGCTGGGAAATAACCCTGCCAAAGCGCCAGTTCCTCGGCGTCAGCACCGACCGGGATACCAGCCTGCTGGTTAACCAGGTGCTGGCACAAATCCTCAACTCCCCCAAATAACGAGGCACTGCATGGCACTTGGCAAAGTCAGCGTTAACAATCTCAACCTCGGCCAGGGCGCCGTGACCGAGATCGAGCGCTATTTCCTGTTCATCGGCCCTGGCGCTAAAAACGTCGGTAGCCTGATCGCCCTGAACACCGACAGCGACCTGGACGGCGCACTGGGGCTCCCGCCTAGCGACCTGAAAGCCCAGGTTGCGGCGGCCAAGGCCAATGGCGGCGATCGCTGGGCGTGTCTGGCCGCGCCGATCGCTGCCGATGGCGACTGGCTGGTTGCCCTGGAAAAGGCGCAGCAACAGGGGTTTTCAGTGGAAGCCGTGGTGGTCACCGAACCGGTGACGACTGCAGCGGAACTGTCGGCCATGCATGACGCCGCGATCGCTATCAGCAACACCTACGGCCGTCGTGTCTTCGTGATGGCCAGCACCGCCGGCATCACCGCCGAACAGACTTGGGCCGACTACCTGACCCAGCAAAAAGCGATCACCAAAGACCTGGCGGCGCCGCGTGTCCTGGTCGTACCGCAACTGCATGGCAATGACCTTGGCGTGCTGGCTGGGCGTCTGGCCAATGCAGCGGTCAGCATTGCTGACAGCCCCATGCGCGTGGCCAGCGGCGCCGTGTTGGCCCTGGGCAGCGTGCCCAAAGACAAAGACGGTGTGCCTTTGCCATCGGCCATTCGCGCGGAGCTAGATAAAGCCCGTTTCTCGGTCTCGCAGACCTACCCCGACTACCCGGGCGTGTTCTGGGGCGACGGCAACATGCTCGATGCGCCGGCGAGCGACTTCCAAGTGGTTGAGTACCTGCGTTTGGCCGACAAGGCCGCTCGCCAGGTGCGCCCGCTCCTGATCCTGCGCGTTGCCGATCGGCGTTTGAACAACACGCCCAACAGCATGGCGGCCGCGATCAGCGCCTTCATGAAGCCGCTGCGCGTGATGGCCAAGTCCACCACCTTCGCTGGCCAGGTGTTCCCCGGCGAGATCGAGTCCCCGAAAGACGGTGATATCCAGCTGGTGTGGCACACCAAAACCAAGGTCGAGGTGTACATCAAGATCAAGCCCCTCAATTGCCCGAAAGACCTCACGGCGAATATCGCCCTGGACCTTTCCAACGACGATTCGGAGTAATCCCCTATGTCCCGTATTGGCGGTAAAAACTTCGACATCAACCTGGGCGACCTGCAGATCCATGTTGAAAGCTGCACCCTGGACGTCACCGACAATACCGCCGTGGCGCAATCCCGTGGCGTGCCCAACGGGCACGTCGACGGCGATGTGTCGTGCAGCGGTGAATTCGAATTCGACACCAGCAACTTCAACCTGCTGATCGAGGCCGCCCGCACTGCCGGCAGCTTCCGCCAGTTGGGGCCCTTCGACTCGGTGTTCTTTGCCAAGGCCGGCGACGAAGAGCTGCGCATTGAGGCCTTCGGCTGCAAGTTGAAGGTTTCCAGCCTGCTGAGCGTCGACCCCAAAGGCGGCGAGAAGTCCAAGCATAAGGTGCCGTTTGACGTCACCAGCCCGGATTTCATCCGCGTCAACGGCGTGCCGTACCTGGCTGCTACAGAGATCGAGGGCCTGCGCTAATGGTTTGCCCGTTCGATCGCGCCCAAGCCTTGGAACAACGTCAGCGTGACGCTGCGATCGCGGCCGCACTTGCTGCAGCACGGCCGAGCGGGCCAAGCCTGACCCACTGCAAAGACTGCGATATGCCGATACCGGAAAAGCGCCAGGCCCTGGGCGGAATCATCCGCTGCGTGCCGTGCCAATCCCTTACTGAGCAAGGACAGCGCCGATGACCGCACGCGCCAAGCCCAAAGGCACCCTGGAAAGCCGCTTCGCTGTGCTTGAACACCGCGTCAGCGACTTGGAAGAACGTCACGAAACCGTGCCGACCCGCGTCACGCGGCTGGAAGGTGAGTTCGAACACATGGCTGTGCAGCTCTCGGATCTGAACGACGGCCAGCGCGAGCTGACTGCCACCGTGTCCGACATTGGTACCAAGGTCACCCGAATGCTGGCAGTGCTGACGGTGCTGGGCGTGGTCGCGCAAATGGTCGGGCCGGCGTTGTTGCGGATCTTGTTCCCATGAGCCTGCGGAACAAGATCGCCGCCGGCGTCCTGGTGCTTGCCAGCGCGCCTTTGCTCGCCTTCCTGGGCAATTGGGAAGGCGAGGGCCAGAACGTCGTCTACGCCGACCGTCTGGCCCGTGGCCTGCCGACCGTGTGCAAGGGCATCACCCGCTACACCAGCCCGTACCCGTTGATTGTGGGTGACTACTGGTCGCCGGCGCGCTGCGCCGAGGTGGAGCAGCTGGTGGTCGAGAAAGGCCAACTGGCGCTGGCTGACTGCCTGACCAATCCGGCGATCGGGCAGAAGACGTTCGACGCCCTGAGCAGCCATGGCCACAACTTCGGCGTACCCAGCACCTGCGCCAGTCGCGCGGTGGGCCTGATTAATGCCGGCAGGATCGCCGAAGGCTGCAAGGCACTCGCCTGGGGCCCCGACGGCAGACCGGTGTGGTCGTCAGTCACCGACGCCCAAGGCCGCAAGCGCTTTGTGCCGGGGTTACACGCTCGCCGGCGTGCAGAAGCGGCGATGTGCGCGGAGGGCTTGTGATGCTGCGCGAGATCCTGTTTCCCCTGGTGCTGTGCCTGGTGGCGTTTTTTGGCTTCGACATCTTGCAGGGGCAGCGCGACACCGCCCGCGAGGAACGTGACAACGCCCTGTTCGAAGTGGCGGGGCTGCGTGAAGCCGCTCGCATCAGCGGAGAAATGCTGGCCGACCGTGACGCGATCGATCTTAAACGAACCCTGGAGCTGGACCATGAACGCGCTTCAAACCTTGAGCTGCGCTTGTCTGTCGGCAATCGCCGTCAGCGGCTGCATGTCAACGCCACCTGCAACGCCGCCGGCGCCGAAAAGACCCCCGCCGGCGGCATGGCTGCTGCAACCACCGCCGAACTCGCAACAGACGCTCGACCGGATTATTTCACCCTCAGAGATCAACTCGCCCTCAGTAGGCAAATGATCCTGGGCCTGCAGGACTACGTGCACCAGGTGTGCCTGCGCTGACCTGAAACATCCCTTAAACCAACCATCGAAACGGACACAAACATGAGCCAGATCCAAGCCCGCGACATCACCCTGGAAGTCGGCGACAAGGAATTCACCTTCACCCTGACGCCCCAGGACGTGACCAAGTACTTCAACGCCATGACCGCCAACAACAAGGTCGCGCCGTCCTTCAACCTGCTGAGCAGCACCGTATTGCCCGCCGAAAAGGCAGGCTTGCGCGAGATCTTGGCCAACCCAGTGATGACCATGCAAATCGCCGGCGCGCTCCTCGAGGAGTACGCACCTGACGTCGAGATCATCGTAAAAAAGCCCTTGAGCACGCTGACCGCCTGACCGAAGACGGCCTGGGCCAGTTATTGGCCCTGACCACCCGATGGCTACCAGGTGCCGAGCCCAGTATTGAAAACATGGGCATGGCCAAGTGGCTGGAAGACGAACACTGGAAACGCATGGAGTTCGCCGTGGCAAACGGTATAGCCCATGCGTTGAACGGATAGGAACCACATGGCCGATCGTAGCGCCCGCCTGGACTTCATCCTGGCCCTGACCGACAAGGTCACCGCGCCCCTGGGCAAGGTGAAGATGGGCTTTTCCGAGCTGACCGAGCAAAGCGAAAAGAACATCAAGACCATGGGTATGGGGCTGGCCGGTGTGACGGGTGCTTTCGTCGGCATCAACGAATCACTGCAGCCCGCGCTAGAGATGAACCGCGCCCTGGGCGAGGTCAAATCCCTGGGTGTGGCCGAAGATGCGCTGACGGCTTTGAATCAGAAGGCCCTGGAGTTCTCGGTGAACTATGGTGAGAACGCCCGGGAATTTGTCGCGTCGGCCTACAGCATTGAGGGCGCCATCAAGGGCCTGACGGGCAGCCAGCTGGCGACCTTCACCAACACCAGCAACCTGTTGGCCAAGGCCACCAAATCCGACGCCGAGACCATGGGCGCCTACGTGGGCACCATGTACAACCTGTTCAAGGGCCAGGCCGACGCCATGGGCAAGGGCGAATGGGTTGAAAAGCTCGGCGGACAAACCGCCCTAGCCGTGCAGCTGTTCCGCACTGACGGCGCCCAGCTCAAGGACGCGTTCAAGGAAGTGGGCTCGATCGCCACCGCTGCCGGCGTCGATATCGCCGAGCAGTTCGCAGTGATCGGCTCGCTGAGCAGCACCATGGAAGGCGGCGACGCCGGCGGGCGCTATAAGGCGTTTTTCGAAAACCTGGGAGCTGCGTCCGAAAAAATGGGGCTGAGGTTCACCGACGCCAACGGCAAAGCACTGCCCATGCTGCAGATCATGGACAAACTGCAGGGCAAACTGGGCGATCTGACCAGCGCGTCGGCCAGCGCCAAGCTGATGGAAGCGTTCGGCGGGGAGGGCGCTCAGGTGATCAGCTCCCTGGCCAAGGATACCGATCGCCTGCGTAACGGCATGGACAAGCTGGGCAAGGTGCGCGGCCTGGAGGACGCGCAGAACATGGCCATGGCCATGGTCGATCCGTGGCAGCAGTTTGGCGCTGCAGTCGAAGCGCTGCGCATTGCCTTCGGCCAGGCACTGATCCCGATCCTGACGCCGCTGATGGCCAAGCTATCGGGCATTGCCGGCACCATGACTCGCTGGACGCAGATGTTCCCCAACATCACCCGAGTGATCGGCATCGTCACGCTGACGATCCTGGCCCTGATCGCTGTCATGTCCTTTCTAACCTTCGCGGTCGGCGCCGGCCGTATGGCCTGGCTGGCCATGGTGACCGTCTGGAAAGTGGTGCAGATGATCAGCCTTCGGACCACCGCCGTGTTCTTAATGCAAAAGCTGATCATGCTGACCTATATCACCGTGGTTTACGGCTTGACCGCCGTGCTTGGCCTGGTTCGCGGCGTGATGATGTTGTGGCAGGGCGCGATCTGGCTGGTCAACGCGGCACTGCTGGCCAACCCGGTGGTGTGGGTCGTGATTGGCGTTATGGCCCTGATCGCGGCTGTGATCGCAGCCGTCGTGTACTGGGACGAGTGGACGGCCGCGCTGATGAACAGCGAGGCGTTCAAGTGGGTCAGCGACCAACTGACCGCGCTGTCGGATTGGTTCGCATCGATGGGCGGCTGGTCCGGAATGGCCAAGGCCGCTTGGGACGGCATCGTCGCGATCTTTCATACGGCGATCAACAGCCTGATCGAGATGCTGAACAAGATCCCCGGCGTCGACATTGAAACCCGCTTTGGCGCCATGCCAGAGCTGCCCGGTACCGACATCGGCGTGAACACCCAGGACAACGCGGCAGCGGCGCAGCGGGCCCAGCAGACCATCAACGCGGCCATTCCAAGTTTGTCGCCGGTGCGGCCTAACGCCGTACCCCAGGGCGGGCTGCTGACCAGCATCCAGAACAACAACAGCAGCCAGAACAAAGGCATGCACGTGGAGAAAGTCGAGATCCACAACAGCAAGCCTATGACGTCCCTGGAGATGGAAAACATGGTTGCCATGTCGGTGGGCGGATGAGCGAGTACATCGATCTGCTGATTGCCGGCAACGACCTGGTGCTGGACCTGTCGCGTCAGCCGCTGCTGATCGATGACCGGGCCAGCATCGCCCAGGACATCGCCCACATGATCCGCGACAGCGGCCTGCTGGTCACGCTGGTGGCCGAGCGCGATCGGCTCAAGCAACGCGACTGCATCCAGCAGTTGGAACTGTTGGTGGAGGCCGACGAGCGATTGGTACCGGGCACTGCGCAGATCACGCAGCTGCAGCCAGGCCAGTACCTGGTCACGGCGACAACCCTGAAATTCGGCGATATCGAGGTGGATTTGTGAGTGACGTAGATTTCAAGCAGGCGCTGGCCGACGCCGGCATTCCCACGACCGAGGCAGGGCTCCTACAGGCGTGGGAAAAGGAAGTGGCCGCCCAGGACAGCAAGTTGAGCAACACCAGCGCCTATTCGCCGTTCTGGCGCGTGGTGCGCGCGCTGGTGACCAAACCGGTGTTGTGGATCCTGGATTTTTTCGTGGCCACGGTGCTGCCAAATTTTTTCGTTAAAACCGCTGCAGACGCCTGGCTCGACATGCTGGCTTGGGCCGTGAACGTCGAGCGTAAGGGTGCGACAAAGGCCAAGGGCTTTTTGCTGTTCACCCGCGAAGCCGCCGGCGGCGCCCTGGAAGTGCCGGCCGGGACATTAGTGCAGTCCGCATCGATCAACGGCCATATCTACCAGGTGGTGACCACGGCGGTGGGTATCTTCGCCGATGGGCTCATGCAGCTGCAGATCCCGGTCGAGGCGGTCGAAACCGGCGCCGGTTTCAACCTGGCCCCGGGTTATTACGCGATCCTGCCGGTTCCGGTACCGGGCATTGCCCAGGTGGTGAACAGCGACGGTTGGTTGACCACACCAGGTGCAGATCCTGAGCCCAACGATGAGCTGCGTTTGCGCACCCGCAACCAGTTCTCGGCGGTCAACCAGTGGCACACCGACGCGGTGTACCGCGCCATGATCTCGGCCTTTCCAGGCGTGCGCCCGGATGGCGTTTACTTCGAACACGGCGCGCCACGTGGCCCGGGCAGCGCCAATGCCTACGTGCTGTTTGAAGCGGACGTGCCGGCGGCAACGTACCTGGAGCAAATCAACGCGCATATCCGCGACCAGGGCAACCATGGCCACGGCGACGATTTGTTGGTGATGGTCATGCCCGAAACGCAGCATCTGGTGCAGCTTGAGATTTGGCCGCGCTCGACGCTGACCGCCGAGCAACGCGAAACCCTCAAGGACAACGCGGCGCTATTCGTACGTGCCGCGTTCCGTGACAGCACCGCCACGGACTACCAGCCAACCCTGACCTATCCCCAGTCGCGTTTCTCGTTCAGCCGACTGGGCGAGGAGCTTCACCAGCAGTTCCCCGGCATTGAGTCACTGCGCTTTGCCACGGCCGACATCATCAGCGAGCTGAACATTCCGCGGATCCAGAGCTTGGAGGTGGTGCTGCATGATTAAGATCGATCTGCCGTTCTGGCTCGATGGTACCGAGCTGGCCAAGCTCAAGGCAGCGGCCCAGTCCTGGTGGGAAAAGGTCGAGGGCTGGTTGCGCTGGCCGTTGCTACAGATGGACGCCGACACCTGCCACATCACCGTGCTGGATCTATTGGCCTGGCAGCGCGATATCACCCGCTTCAAAGGTGAGCCCGAGGGTTTGTATCGGCTTCGCGTCAAGCACGCCTTTATCAATGCCGTGGACGCCGGGAGCACCGCCGGCATGAAACGCATCCTGGTGCGACTGGGCGTCGGTTACGTCGAGATCGAGGAGCGTCAGCCCGATCGGGATTGGGACGTGGTGTTGCTGCGTTTCTCCGACTCCCAGCTGTCCCAAAACCCTGAACTGCTGCGCGTGCTGATCCAGCAGTACGGCCGCACCTGCAGGCGCTATGACTTTTCCACCATCACACCGATTCCGGTGCAGATCGCCTTTGTTCACTTTCATGACGATCAGCAAACGCTGGTCGCTAGCCTTTAGGAGCCCTCATGGGAGCCGTTATTACCCTTGCAGGTGAAAGCCTGATTGCCCAGCGACATGCCGACAATGCAGGGCTGAAAGTCAGCCGATTCATTTTTGCCAATGTGCCAGGGCTGAACCCCAACACACCGGTCGATCGGGCCGCGCCGAAGCCTCCAGCGGGGCAGATCGTTAATGTCTACGACATTCCTGCCAACCACGCGGGCTATGTGAATCCCAATCAGGTGGTGTATAGCGCTCAAATCGGATCGGATGTCGGAGACTGGGACTTCAACTGGATCGGTCTTGAAACAATTGAGGGCGTGCTGTTCGCCGTAGCGTATGTGCCTTTGCAGCAGAAACGCCGCAACATCCCGCCACTGCAGATCGGCAACAACCTGACCCGCAACTTTTTGCTGGCCTTCGACGGTGCATTGGCTTTGACCGGTATCACCATCGACGCAAGTACGTGGCAGCATGACTTCACCGTTCGCCTGGCCGGCATCGATGAGCGCGAGCGCCAGAGCAATCGTGATGTGTACGGCCGGGCCTGTTTCTTCGGCGGCTCACTGCAATTGGAAAAGGTCGGCAGCGCGTACCAACTCAAACCGGGCACGGCATACGTTGAGGGCATCCGCCTGCTGCGCTCGACGGCGTTGGCCGTTGTCCCACCCGCGCTGCCAAATACCGTCTGGTTGGACGTTGCGCTGCAGCGGGAGTTGAACGATTTGGTTCCCCGTTGGCAGGTGGTGTTCGGCGCGGCCAAGACCGACTACGTCGATAGCGCAGGTGTGCAGCACTACTGCGTGGCTATTGCGGACGTTCAAAGCTCCGGGGCTTTGATTGATCGCCGATCAATCGAGCCGATTACTGGGCCACTGGTGGCTCATTTTGCAGCTCGGACCGGCAACTACGAGTTCCTACGTGCCAGGGCCACAACAAAGGCCGATGTTGGTCTCGGCAACCTGCCGAATGCAAAGACCGACGATCCCCAGACAAATGACAAAGAGGTGCTGGCATCCTCGGTAGCCGTGCGCAGCCTCTACGATGAACTTCATATTGATAGCCGGCCAGGCAACTATTTCAAAGTTGAGATCAATGAACGCGGGCAGGTGCTTCGCGGGTCTACACCGACCACGGTTGATGGCTTCGGCATCACCGACGCGTTGAAAGTCGGCACCATGTCCCAGCAACGACCCAGCCTTGCATCACCTTCTATCGGCAGCACCTACAGTGATGTAGCAATAGAAATTCGCGAGGCCCAAGGGAACCTGGACGAGCATCTAGACCTTTCTCACGCCCCTGCGATTGGATTCCATTGGGGCAACCGTGTGGCAAGGCGGCTGGCTATGGATTGGAATGCTGACCTGCTATGGGGTGAAAGCGGGAAAATCTGGCATTCAGACAACCTCAACTTGGCCGAGCAGGCATGTCCTCAACGCCTCCAGCAGGACATTCAGATCGCCAGTGTCAGTAACACTCAGATCAGGGTGCGCGCAGGGGAACTCGTGCTGAAACGGGCGACGGACTCTCGGCCAAAGTTAATTGTTGGCTCGGATTTAACGCTGACTACCGGTGCGGGCATTGGTGAAAACAAGCTTGATACCGGCGCTTGGACTGCCAGCACCTGGTACTACCTGTGGGTGTGCGTCTCCGATCACCCATACCTGGTTGCGTCGACGAGTTCGGTTGCGCCAGCGGTCTCTGCCACAACATACCGAACCCTTGCGGGCTGTTTTCGGCTGGATGCGTCATCGGTCGTCGTGCCATTTATCCAGCAGGGCGGTGATATCTCGCTGCGTCCCCAGCTGGTTTTCACAAACGTTTACCCCCCCGCCAATTACACGGCCGTCCCCTTGGGTTCCTTGATCCCGCCAATTGCCAGAACTGCCAGAGGTGTCATCGGTAGCAACGGCGGCGGCAATTTTTACGCGGAGCGATCGGTCGCTGCAGATCCGTCCGGGCTGGGTGCTTGTTACTTGAACATCTTTGCAGCCAGTAATCAGGCGCCGGTTGATGGCTACATTGCTGCTGGGCCTTGGAATGTCCCGATCATCACCCCTCAGACGGTGTATTGGTACGGCCCTGATACGGTCAATCCGGAAGGGCGAATGCACGTCTGTGGTTATCAGATTTAGGAGTTTGGCTATGTATGCAGCAAATTTGACCGGCGCTATTTGGGCGGTAGATGAAGGCTATGAGCCGGCCGAAGGTGTGGTTCTGTTTAAAAGCGAGCCCACCCAGGACCAATTGGCTGTGACGTTCCCGCAGTATCGGCATAGCTATGGCCAGAGACTTTGCTCGATAGTTGATAACGCCGCGGATGTTGCTCGTTTAAAGATGGTCGGCGATCCCTTGCGCGCATCGGAATATCAAATGGCATCAGCGGAGGCCGCCAACTTCAAGCGAGCTGGATATCCAGACGATGCCATCCCCAGAACCGTGGCCGCGTGGGCAATTGCGGGACGCTCTGCCCGTGAGGCGGCTGATGAGATTCTGTTCAAAGCTGACCAGTTTGATAATGCGATCTACTTCATCAGAGAAACCAGGCTTCTGATCAAGCAACAAATCCTGGACTTGATCGAAGCTGGAGATACGTCGAAAGCTCGGGAAATTGCCGTGGGTGCATCCCAGGCCATTCAAGACACCGTCACTGGCGTGGAAAATATTTGATGGCTTGGGATTCCGTGACTATGAGCTGGCCCGAGCAGTCCACCCAGTGGATGGGCAACCTGGCGGCGGCCCAGGCGCTGGCGAGTAGCGAGCTGGCCAACACCAGCCAACGCTTGGCCGGCCTCGATGGCATGACCAGCACCAACCCCGGGCCAGTGGGTGACGCAGCCAAGGGCGCTATTGAGGCCGGCCGGGCCGCACTGGCCGGCCAAATGGGAGAGGCGCCGGCGTGCCTGGTCGTGACGCCATTTCAAAGCGGGGTAGGACAGGGCCGTGGCCATCAGCGGTTTCTGTCTGCGCCGAACTTGCTGCAGCAGCTGGCCGCCAAACTGGTCGACGCCAGCGACAACGGCCGACCGGCGGGCCCTCAGTACGCGTTGTCGCTGATTTTCCTGGGCACGCGCCTGGATCAGTTCGCCGAAACCCTGGCGCGCTTCAATGCGCTATTGCCGATCCCTGACCTGGTGCGGGCCGAACGACGAGCGCGGAACCTGTCGCGGCTGGAGACTGAAAAGTGGGAGATCCCCAGCGCCGGACCTTTGCCGCGCTGGTCTGCGCTGCCCCTGGAGCGTTGCACTCTGGTCAAAGCGGCCAAGCAATCGATGGCCGGCCAGATCGCCGTCCTGGAGAGCTACGCGGCCGACAGCTCGCCCATGGGCGACTTGGCCGCACTCGCTGGCCGTAAAGCTGCCCAGCAGCAGGACCGCGACAAGCAACTGAACGGCCTGAAAGCCCTGCTGGCCGGTGGCAACGCCGATCACAGCATGCGCGCGCGGATCCTGGGCCCAGGCGACAACAACGAATTACGCCGCGCTTTACTGCAGGGCGATGCACCAGGTCATGAATGGGTGCTATGCGCCGGCGTGCTTCTGGTGGGGTCGCTGGATGGTTTGAGCTTTGTTCGGGAGTTGGTCGGCCTATGACGCTATTACTCGACGGCCAACAGATCCTTGGCAAACGCCTGAAAATCACGGCCAACCTGCGCATCGAAAGCGACGATCTTTCGGGGCAGACCAGCAACAGCCAGACCGCGCATAAGGGGTTCAAGCCCAAAACCCTGACGGTCTCCCTGATGATCCCGTTTGTTGACCAGGTGCAACTGCGTAACCTTATGCGCCTGGCCGAGGCTACGGCCGGCGGTGGCCAGCTCAAGATGTACCGCATCGTCAACGACACCGCCGCGGCATTCGGGATCCGTGAGGTGCAGTTTTCCGACGGTGTGAGCGCCCGGGAAGACGACTCCCTCAACGCCTGGCTGGTGCAGTTCACCCTATCGGAGAAACTGTCCAACCCAGAGCGGGTGGAGAACCGTCGCGCCGGCAACAAGGTTACAACGCAGTCCGGCCCAGGTTCGGCCGTCGGCGGCGCCGCTGGCGCCGCTGGTGGCGGTGGTGACGGCACAGGCAATCCCGAGGAACTGAGTGGCTTTGAACGGACCTTGAAAAAGGTCGATGACTGGCTGGCCCCGACCCCATGAAATTGCACAAGGTACTGACGATCAGCGGCCAGCTTTACCCGCTGATCAAGGATGAAGTTCGGCTGGACATCAAAAGCCCCGGCCGGGCGACCTTCACCATCCAGGCGGGTGCCCCGGTCAAAGGCCTGGTAATGCTCGATGTCGGCTACAACGACGGCCCGCTGCAGCGCCACTTCATAGGCTTTGTCGAGCGGTCGACGGCGATCAACAGCGTGCAGCAGATCCTGATCTGTCGCGAACTGGCGGCAATCCTGTCCCAGCCCATGCCGCTGAACTTGCGCCACGTCGACCTGCATGGCGTGCTGGCCGAGGTCAGCGGCAAGACTGGTCTGCGCTTTCGTGTGCCCGACAAGGCCTACGCCAAGGTCAAAGCGCCGTTCTTCTACAGCCTGGCCGCCGGCTACCTGGCCATGGATAGCCTGGCCAGCGTGTTCAGCATCCCCGACTTCATCTGGCAGCAGCAGGGCGACGGTGACGTGTTTGTGGGCAGCTGGGCTGACAGCTTCTTTGGCATCCGCCCGCCGCTGGAACTGCCCGTCGAACTGTTCGACGGCTACCAGGGCAACCAGAGCGCAATGATCGCGGCCCTCCCAGGACTGCGCCCAGGTGCAACCATCAACCAGGGCGAGAGGATCACCAGCGTGACCCTTGCCGGCAATCAAATGGCGATCAAATGGACGACGCAATCCGTCGCAGCGTAGAGCGGCAATTCCCTGAACTGACCGGCGGTTACCACCTGCCACGCTTTGGCCGGGTGGTGGCCGTGCCCGACGCACCTGCAGCGCCTGGGCTGTGCGACGACTTCCGGCCGCGCTTTGGCGTCGACGTGGAAGTACTGCTGCCTGATGGTGAGCCGGATCCCGCGCTGCCGATCCTGACCGGCCTGCCATTGCCGGCGCCGATGGGTGGGCAAGAGGCGGGGATGTTCGGCTTCCCGGAGGAGGGCACTACCGTGGTGGTCAGCTTTGCTTACGGCCTACCGCATAAGCCCTTTATCACGCAGATCCTGCCGCACGGCCTGAGTCTGCCCCGGGTGCCGAAGGGTGACCAGGTGTGGCAGCACAGCGAAGCCTGCCAGCAGCGCGTCGATGCCGACGGAAACTGGCTGCGCCAAACAGACGGCAAGATCCAAGACAAGGCGATCGAGCGGGAAGTAGAGGCGATGCAGAACATCGAGAGCTTCCAGAGCCACACCAGAACGGTGGACGACCATTCAACCGAGTCGGTGGGTGGTATCAAGAAGATAGAGGCGTTGGGCGCGTTGAAACTGCTGCGGGCGGCTCTGCGAGCCTGGCGGCGGTGGATGACTTGCATCAGGCAACCGGGCGGGATTTGAACCTGGTGGTGGGGCAGAAGCATAACGCCACGGTCGGAGGGGACATGGAGGAGCGGATTCAGGGACTGCGTAAAAGCGTGGCGGCAGTCAGCCAGAGGCTCGTCGCGCCTAAGACCTGGTTGGGATCCGAAGGGGTGAATGTGCTGCAGGTGTTGTGTGACTTGCTTGACCTGGTGCAGCAAATGAACGTCCAACTGGCCAGCCATACGCATGGACCAACCCCCCCACCCGAGAATGCTACAGAGTTTTCCTCTTATGCCCTTAAAGCGGCTGCATTAAGCGGAAAGACCAAGCCCATAACGGGTTCAGCGTAATCAACTCTGCAAAACAATTATTGTTTTCGACTTTGCGCATAGTATTAAATGTTTGATGAATCTATTAATCTATATCGATCGCGCTTGTGATATGTCGCCTTTCCATGTTGCTGATAGACTGATTTGTCTTCATTAATTCTATTCTTACGTCATCCCACTCAAGAAATAACATTGTTGGATCTTCGTTGGTTTCATATGCTTTATTACTGAAGGCGCCTACTAAAAAGACATTCCCATCGTTTTCACTCTTGTATTTGTCCAAGTTGCTCTCTATTAAAGCTCTTGCTTCCTCCGTTGCGGTCTTTGTCAAAGCGCGCACTGCTACTTGAATGCTGCTCACAGCGCCCATATAGGATCTAGCAGCTTTTTTTAGATCGACTTTGTCGGGAAGTTCGTTCAGTACCTGCTTATTAAATTCGCCGTTAGCGGCAAGGCTTGCTTTAAGGGCGTATATGCTTATGTTATAAACTAAATTTTTAGCTTTCTTGTTTTCATCCATAACCCATTTGTCTGGGTTATGCACGGAATGAACAGCCCCACCAAAGTGGCTGAGGTGATTCCTTAGTTTTTCCATGAATCGGTAGTTTAGGTTGTCACCGTAGTGCTTTTCCCTAATCGCTTTAACTGCTTCCTTTGTCCCCCCGCTCCTATTGTTAGCTTTTGACGCCATGCTATCTATCAGCTCTGTATAGTTTTTCGCGGAAAGTACAAAATTTGTAAACTTTCGGTTTATGGAGGAAAGTACGTCATATGCTTTTTTGTAGTCAAATCTATGGTCTACAATTTTATTAAGCGTGAGCAGTAAGACTTCTTTTTCAAGGTCTAAGAAGTTTCCAAGGACTAGGTCGTAAGTTTCTTCGATGTTCAATGCGGCGGTTAATGTTTGTCGAGCATTAACCAGCCCGGTATATTCTTCCTCTGAGATCTCCAGCTTTGGGGACGCCTCGTGCAAAGACGTACCTAGAAAGTATTTACCCTGCATATCCATGTCTTTTTTCCTACGGGGGGATGAGCTCGTACCATAGTCAAACACAATTGAAACTGCCGTAAACCTTTTTTATCCCTGTCGGCACCACCAGGACTGCGCATAAGCACATCCGTCGATATACTCGATCCCGCTCAATACAAAACCTGTCGGTGCCATCCCAGAAAGCGTCGCGTCTAATAGTTGAGGTAAAGGGCTGGGCTCAAGCGGCATTCCTTTATTCAACGTTGCGACATTGGAGCTGCGCCCCAGCTCGTGGGAGATCTCTGCGTTAACGTGGACATCTCCCTTTATAGCCGGATACCGCCGCCTTTCTTGGGGGCTCAGAGGGACGCCCTTACACCGCATAGGTGTGACCAGCATGTGCATGGATGCCTCCCGTCTAAATGTTGCCCGACTCTTCCAGCAATTCTTCCACGGCATAAGCCAGCGCGCTGTCTGCCAGCTCCAACAAGTCGCAGAGTACCTCTCGATCAATCAATGCCTCTCTATGTAACTCGTGGGCCTGTAGCAAGAGGGTTTTGTAGTGGGCACCTGGGTGGCTCAAGAGCGACGTTTGATCTCGCAAACATGACATCCACGTTTCTAAGGTCCACGCTTGGGAAAGGTTGGCTGCATTCATCGCTATCACTCGCCACATACTGTATATGCAAACAGTATATTGGGTTGCGCTCCCACCGATATAGGGATCCGACGAAGGGCAGGGCTAGCTACGGCTCAAATCAAGGCTGGCAATAAAAAAAGGCTGAAAAAGCACTTATCCCCCTCCCGCCGACGGGGTTTGTGTCCTTTTTTTGTGCAAACCCAGATGTAGTGCAAACGCGCCGGCAGCCCAGGCGGGCAGGGGCACTCTAGGGGCGGGCGGCAGTTTCACAGATTGCAAAATTTTGAAGAGAAGTGCAGCGCGGTTGCAGGGCGGTACAGCAGAGGGCCACGGACGGGGCAGGGCTGGAGGCCCCGGTTTCATTGATGGGCAGAGAGAAAAATATAGGAATACGGTTATTTTCCAAAACGAGATAGATCTTTTTCTCGTCGTCCGTCACGGCCTTCGATGAGCTCGAAAGCCGTCGTAAGCCGCGAAACGTGTGGGTTTCGTCGATATTGGGGTATTTCACAATTCGTCTCGACTCCTTAACCGGCTCCTGACTTTCTCAGGCGTGCCAAACCTTGCTTGATATGGCCCGCGTTCTCACCGATTGCTTCTAAGGCGCCACGCACGTTTTCACCGACTTCTACTGAGCCTTGTTGTTCCAGGCGCAGCGTGAGTTCCATCACAGCTGCTTCCAGTGCCAACTGATTTTCATACATCTTTTCGAGCAAATCCGAGAGCGAATATTCATGTGCCATATGAAGCTTCCTATCGTGAACGTTCAGACTAGCCCATGCTGCAGGACTCGCCATACAGATGGCTATTTTGGAACCAGGCCTGGGAAAAAGGTAATTTTGGTTAGGGACGGTATGAAACCCTCCACAGGCCGCGTGTTTCGTGGATTTGACGCATTACCCTAATGGGTAATATTTGGTAATGGCAAAGGTAATATTTGCCCAAGTGCCTGGTTTTACTGGGGATTGGGCCCGTCAGGAATTACCCGATGAAAAGGTAATGACCTAACCTATAAATTACCAAATTATTACCTTTCTTAATATCTATTAACTTATTGAAATTAAAGGGTTTTATCTGGTTTCAGCGAGCGTATTACCAATATTACCTTTTTCCCATGCCTCAACATAAATCGTGCGGAATGCCGTTTTTCACCCCCTTCCAACCGTCGCGCACTAACTTGGTGCAAAGCCCATGGGACCGCCATGGGACTGAGAATGGCGATTTTTTGGAGATCCAGCATCGCTGCAGCCCCCGTAATCCGGGCACTTGCATAATGAAAGTCACTTTGCGGGTAGTTTCGAATCTCTCCTTCACCGCCAAATTTGAAACGACTAAACCCCTGAAAACGTTGAAGTTTTCAGGGGTTTTGTGTTTTTAGGCTCTTAAAAACAGCACTGTGCGAGAGGTGATGGCAAAGCGCTCATAAACACTGGCGATGAATTCCAGGACTTGCTAAGGTCGCCGCCTTTCCAATAGCCATTCAGAGGGATCTAAATGCACCCGGTGCTTCGCAAGACATTCGGCGGGCTTTCTGCCCAGTACTACATTCGCAATTTCCTGTTCGGGCTGATTTTTCCCGTGCTGATCTTTACCGCGCTGACCCAATCGAAGACCGGTGTGTTCCCGCTGGGCACGCTTTTCTTTTGTGTGGTCAGCAGTCTGCTTTACCCCTACGCGCGCTTCGTTTACGAAAGCATCATGGGGTACATTTTTGGCAATAACGTGTTCTTTGTGAACGCGATCATGATGCTGACCGTCAAGCTGTTCACCATGGCACTGTGCTGGAGCATGGCGATTTTCATTGCGCCGGTTGGGTTGGCTTATCTGTACTTCCACCATAGCCGGGCGGCGAATCAGGCCTGAGTCAGTTGAAGTCTTTTGTAGTGAGCGGGCTTGCCCCGCGCTGGGCTGCGCAGCAGCCCCAAGGAAGACGAATGCGGAGTATCAGACATTCCCCGGTGTCTGGTTTTGGGGCCGCTGCGCAGCCCAACGCGGGGCAAGCCCGCTCGCCACAGGGAAGGGGCGCCAGCTTTGGAACGTTGTGTGTATATCCTTCCATCTTTGGCGGCGGAATTTCAGATGTGCAGCCAGGCCAGGCTACCCAGTAGCACCGCAGCGCCCGCTGCCGTATAGGACAGGCGCTTGAGCCACTCCCTTCTGGTCAGCAACGTAATCGCCGCCAACGAAATCGCGATCTGGATGGCGGTCATCGCCTGGGCCCAGCGATGGTGCTGGTGCAAGGCCTGCTCGGACTTTTCATCCCATTGCCTTGATGTGGCTTCAAGCCTCTCCGCCTGCTTGCGCACGTCTTCCTTCTGGCTCTTGTAGCGTTCAATCTCATCCTTATAGTGCGCGGCGTCCACGCCGGGGATGTGAGTGGCCAATTCCGCGAGGTTTTGCCGGCTGGATTTGGCCTGGTAATAATTCCATTGGTTGGCGGCTTCGGTCTTGAAGATGGCGGCGTTGTTCTTGTCCATCGCCGCTTCGCTTTCGCTGGAGCCGGCCTGGTAGCTGAGCATGGCGCCGAGGGTGGCCATGAGGGCGGTCATCACGGCGATGCGGCTGGCGAAATTGTCGCCGCGGCCATGGGCATGTTCGGTGGTGTGTTCGAGGTGTTTTTCGTGGGGGCTGGGGACTTCGAAGGCTTCGGACATGGGGGCGTCTATGAAGGGACTGAGGGAGTCTGATTTTTCACCAGCAAAGCTGTCTCAAGCCTGTACGTAACGTCGGATCAGCCCGTCTTACAGCTCCAATTGCCTGACGTCGATGCCAAACGCCTTGGCGATCCTTGCCCGGGTCGCTCGGCGGGGCTTCTTCACCGACTCCTGCTGGGCAAATGCCGACTGCGAAATGCCCAGTCGTTCGGCTGCCGCTTGCTGCGTCAGGTTCAGGTATTCACGCCAGGCTCGAATGGGCGTCAGACCCTCGATAATCAGGTCGACTACCCCGCCCGGAATAAGGTGGCCTTTGCTTTGCTGTGAGAGATATTGCCGATAAGGAATCACCACGAACACAGGTTTGCCTGCGGCGTCGTTGATGACCTGTATATGGGGGGAGGCATCGACCATGTTTTTTCCTGTATAGGCTTATTGCAGACTTATATATTTATTAGGCTTTTAAAAGGATTTTCCGGCTTTTTCAGGAATACTTTAACCAGGGGGCTGTGGCTAAATATTAGCTGGCCGCTCCGGCCCCATCTGGCAGAGGTGTTGCCGTGTGTAAGCGTCGATGCTTGCGCGCAGGTTGCTTGCACCTGACGTGGCCCGTTATTGTGCTGAATCCTTTTAGTCCTCTTCCCAGGGTTTTGTAGTGATGAATGCACCATCGCGTACTGCAGTCGGTCCGATCAAGGCCGTGATTTTCGATATGGACGGGTTGTTGCTGGATACGGAAGGCATCTACACCGAAGTCACAAAAATCATCGCTGAGCGTTACGGCCGTACCTACGACTGGAGCATTAAGCAGCACATCATCGGTCGTGGCGCCCAGGATCTGGCCGACTACGTGGTCAAGGCGCTGGACTTGCCGATCACCCCGGCCGAGTTTCTCGAGATCCGCGAACCGCTGATGAGCGAGCGCTTCCCCAAGGCTTTGGGCATGCCAGGCGCCGAAGCGTTGGTACGTCACTTGAAGGCGCACAATATCCCGATTGCCGTGGGCACCAGTTCCTCGCGTAACTCGTTCGGCCACAAGACCACGTTGCACCGCGAATGGTTTGGTCTGTTCGATACCATCGTCACCGCTGACGACCCGGAAGTTGGCGCCGCCAAACCCGCGCCGGACATCTTCCTCACCGCCGCGCGCCGCCTGGGCGTTGCACCCGAGGATTGCCTGGTCTTCGAAGACTCGCCCTTCGGCGTCACCGCCGCCAAAGCGGCTCACATGACCGCCATCGCCGTACCCGACGAGGCCATGGCCGACAGCAAATACCACCACGCAGACCAGATCATCCGCAAACTCGCCGACTTCGACCTGCCAGCCTACGGCCTACCCCCCCGTCCCTGAATACACAGGGCTCAAATGTGGGAGCTGGCTTGCCTGCGAATGCGATGTATCAGTCGCCATATCCAATGACTGACACTCGCTATCGCAGGCAAGCCAGCTCCCACATTCGCTCTTGCAATGTCCCAGAAATCTCAGGCGCTGAACCCACCATCAATAGTCAAACTCGCCCCAGTGATATACCCAGCTTCCGGCCCCGCCAGGTAAGCCACAAAACTCGCAATTTCCTCCACCTGCCCATACCGCCCCACCGCCATCAACCCCATCAGACTCTCGGCAAACTCACTGTTCGCCGGGTTCATATCGGTATCGACCGGTCCTGGCTGCACATTATTGATAGTGATGCCCCGAGGTCCCAGGTCTCGCGCCAAGCCTTTGGTCAATCCCACCAGCGCCGCCTTGCTCATCGCATACGGCCCGCCGCCGCCAAACGGCATGCGTTCGGCGTTGGTGCTGCCGATATTGATCACCCTGCCACCTTCACCCATATGCCTGGCCGCTTCCTGGGTGGCGATGAACACACTGCGGACGTTGATCGCCAGGGTCTGGTCGAAATCCTCCAGCTTGAAGTCGTCCAACGGCGCGATGGCCAGCACGCCAGCGTTGTTGACCAGGATATCCAAGCGCCCGAAGGCCTCGACAGTGGCGTTGACCGCGTTGCGGATTGCGTCGGCATTGGCGCTGTCGGCGTGAATCGCCAGGGCCTTGCCGCCGTCGCGAATCACGCTGTTCTGCAGTTCTTCCGCCTTGGCGGCCGAGCTGACGTAGGTAAAGGCAACCGCCGCACCTTGTGCTGCGAGGCGCTTGACGATGGCGGCGCCGATGCCGCGGGAGCCGCCTTGAATCAGGGCAACTTTGCCGCTGAGGTTGTGTGTGGTCATGTCGATCTCCAAGTGGTGCAAGGCAGGTTGCCTTGTTGTTGAAACCGAGTATCAACCTCACAGGCCCCCTCAGGTAGACCGTGATTGCTATAGTCTGTGTAAACCAAAAGTTTAGAACGGGTCGTTATGGAAAGCTTTGGCAGTATCGAATGCTTTGTGCGCAGCGCCGAAGGGGGCAGCTTTGCCGAGGCGGCGCGACATCTGAGCCTCACTCCGGCAGCGGTAGGAAAAAGCGTCGCCAAGCTGGAAGCGCGTCTGGGCGTACGTCTGTTCCAGCGCAGCACCCGGCGGCTGACGCTGACCGAGGCCGGCAAACGGTTTCTTGAAGAAGTCAGCGCCAGCCTCACCACCATCCAGAACGCCGTCGCCAACCTGGCCAGCGCCGAAGGGCGGCCGGTGGGCACGCTCAAGGTCAGCATGGGCACGGTGTTTGGCAATCGGTATGTGGTGCCGCTGCTGGGGAAGTTCATGCGCCATTTTCCAGATATCAGCCCGGACTGGCATTTCGATAACCGTCAGGTCGACCTGATCGGCCAAGGCTTCGATGCGGCCATCGGCGGTGGCTTTGAGCTGCCCCAGGGCGTCGTGGCCCGTAAGCTCACGCCGGCGCACCGAGTATTGGTGGCCTCGCCGGATTATCTGGCGCAGCGCCCGCCGGTATTGGTCCCCGAGGATCTGGCGCGCTGCCTGGGCATCCTGATCCGCTCGCCACAAACCGGGCGCATCCGCTCCTGGCAGTTGACCAGTGCCGAGCGTGAACACAGGCCCTTGATGCTCAAGCCAGGCATGACCATGAGCGATTCCGAAGCCGCCTGCTGCGCCAGCGCCCAGGGCCTGGGCATTGCCCTGGTGAGCATGCCCATGGCCGTGCCGTTCCTCGACAGCGGCGCGGTGGTGCGGGTGCTGCCCGACTGGTACGTCGACGACGGCAACATCTCCATTTACTACGCCGAACACAAACTGCTGCCTGGCAAGACCCGAGCGTTTGTGGATTTCATCATCGAGCAGTTTGCCGAGCATCAGTTGAGCCAGCGCTTCAGTGCAATCTAAATGTGGGAGGGGGCTTGCTCCCGAAGGCGTCGTGTCAGTCAGCCTATTTATTACTGACCCGCCATCTTCGGGAGCAAGCCCCCTCCCACATTTGATCTCAGTGGCCGAACTTACCAGGCCAGCCGATCACCTTCTTCGGCCTCGGCATCGCATAAGTCCTGACTTTAGAGGTCGACAACCCCAGCCGCACCAGCGCCTCGGCAATCGTCACCGCCGCCGTCACCCCATCCACCACCGGTACCCCGGTGCGCCGACGAATCTGCTCATCCAGCCCGGCCATGCCGCCACAACCCAGGCAGATCACCTCGGCCTTGTCCTCGCTGATGGCCAGTTCCGCCTGGCGCACGATGGCCTCCATCGCAGCCAGCGGATTGTCTTCCAGCTCCAGCACCGCCATCCCACTGGCGCGCACCGACGCGCAACGCTGGTACAGGCCAGCGAGTTTCAGGCGGTCTTCAATCAACGGCACCGTCCGGTCCAGGGTGGTCACCACCGAATAGGCATGCCCCAGGAACATCGCGGTGCTGGCGGCCGCCTCGGTGATGTCCACCACCGGCACGTTCAATAATTCCTGCAGGCCCTCGCGGCCGTGCTCGCCGTAGCCGGCCTGGATTACCGCATCAAACGGTTGGTCGTAAGCCATCACCCGGTCCATCACGGCGATGGCGGCCAGGTAGCTTTCGAAATTGCCCTCCACCGACTCCGCGCCAAAGTAAGGCGTGAGCCCGACGATCTCGGTGCCCGGTGCGGCCACGGCGCGTGCCTGCTGGGCGATGGTTTCAGTGATGGATTCGGTGGTGTTGACGTTGACCACGAGGATACGCATGGAGTGTCCTTTGATTAATGACTGACGTTATCGACTGCAATGCTTTCGCCGCTGACATCGGCGTAGAACGACTGGCGCTTGGCAATCAGCCCGTACAGCAGCCCTGCAATACCGGCGCCAAACAACCAGGAAAAGGGCGAGACGCTGGCGAACCCAGGCAACAGGGCCAGCAAAATAGCGATCAGCGCCGCAGGAATGAAGGCCGCCACCGCACGCAGATTGACCCCGCGGCTGTAGTAATAAATGCCGTTCGGGTCTTCGCTGTACAACTGCGGCACATCGATCCGGCTTTTACGAATCAACCAGTAATCGACCATGATCACCCCGTACAACGGCCCCAGCAGCGCGCCCAGGCCGGACAGGAAATACACAATCACCAGCGGGCTGTTATAGAGGTTCCACGGCAGGATCAGCACGGCTACGGCGGCGCTGATCAAACCGGCGCGGCGGAAGTTCAGGTACTTGGGCGCCAGGTTGCTCAGCACGAAGGCCGGGGCGACGAAGTTGGCCATGATGTTCACCGCCACGGTGACGATCAGGAACGCCAGGCAGCCCAGTACCAGGAAGAAAGTGTTGGGGATGGCGGCAATGATTTCGGTCGGACTTTCGATCACCCGGCCATTGAGCTGGAATTGCCCGCCGCACAGCAGCACGGTGATCGCGGCAAACACCAGGATATTCACCGGCAGGCCCCAGAAGTTACCGACCTGAATGGTCTTGCGGCACGGCGAGGAGCGGGCGAAGTCGCAGAAGTTGAGGATCAGCGTGCCGTAAATCGACAACCACAGCGCACCCCCCGCAAAGATGTTGCGCCACATCTCGCCACCGCTGAGGGGGGCGCGGATCGACCAGGCGATGTTGCCGCCGGCCTGGAAATACATCCAACCGGCCAACGACGCCACGGTGAGCAGGATCACCGGGCCGGCGAAGCCTTCGTAGCGCCGCACCATCTCCATGCCGTAGGCCAGGATCACCAGTTGCACCAGCCAGATCACCACAAAACAGGCCCAGCCGAGGGACGACAGGCCGAGGATCGAGTTGTGGTCATAGTCGGCAAAGCCTGGATGAATCGCCGTCAGTAATACGCGAAAAACCACCGAAGCCAGGTAGGTCTGGATACCGAACCAGGCAATCGCGATGACCGCACGGATCAGCGCTGGAATCTGCGCGCCATGAATGCCGAAACTGATGCGGCTGATCACCGGGAACGGCACGCCGGTCTTTTGCCCCATATAGCCCGACAGGTTCATGAAGAAGTACACCAGCGCCGCGCCGATCCCGAGGGACAACAGGATTTGCCAGCCGCCCAGGCCCAATGCATACAGGCCAATGGCAAACGAGTAGTTGGCGATGTTGTGCACGTCATTGGTCCACAACGCAAAGATGCTGTAGCGCCCCCAGCGCCGGCCTTCTACCTTGGTGGGCGCCAGATCCTTGTTGTGCAGGCGCGGGCTGAGCACCAGCGGGCCGGGGCTGGCGGCTTGGGGGCTCAGGGTGGAGGAGGGCAGATCCAGTGCGACGTCATTCGTAAGGGTTGTACGCATTCCGGCAGGCTCCAGCACATCTGCAGCCAGGCCGCGGATGGCAAAGTGTATGTATGTTTTGTATTTATTGTATACAAAGCGTATTCCACCTTAAGCCACATGCGTGCCAGCTTTAGATCTAGGAAAACCCGGGCTAATTTCGTTTTTGCTGGTTATTCAAATAAATGACTGAATTAAAAGCAATATAAATTGACCGTTTGAACAGCTATTTATTTTTATCAGGAAAGGGGGTGATTCAGAAGAGCAAAAAATGCAAGGAGAGAAGTGTTACGTTTTGGTGCGTTTCAAGCAGAATTGCACACATAAATGGCACCGATGGTTACATTTGTGTGTACAGGTTGAGCGGCAACACAAAACAAATGTGGGAGCCGGGCTTGCCCGCGATGGCGGAGTGTCAGTCACGAAAAAGTCGACTGACCCGCCGCCATCGCGGGCAAGCCCGGCTCCCACATTGTTTTCACATTTTTTACCGCATCAACCCTCAGGCCTTACTGATAATATTCCCCGCATGCAGCCCGCACTCCTTCTGCGTAGCCTCTTCCCACCACCACCGCCCCTCGCGCTCATGCTGGTTCGGCAACACCGGTCGCGTGCACGGCTCGCAACCAATGCTGATAAACCCACGCTCATGCAGGCTGTTATACGGCAGCTCCAGCATGCGGATGTAACCCCAGACTTCCTCGCTGGTCATCTGCGCCAGCGGGTTGAACTTGTATAAGGTACGTTCCGGCGTCGAGAAGGCCGTGTCGATTTCCAGCACGGCGACCTGGCTGCGGGTCCCCGGGCTCTGGTCGCGGCGTTGGCCGGTGGCCCAGGCTTTCACGCCGGAGAGTTTGCGGCGCAGCGGCTCGATCTTGCGGATGCCGCAGCATTCGCCGTGGCCATCGCGGTAGAAGCTGAACAGGCCTTTCTCCTTGACGAAGGGTTCCAGCTTGCTCTGGTCCGGCGAGATCAGTTCGATGTCGATCTTGTAGAAGTCGCGCACCTGCTCGATGAACCGGTAGGTCTCCGGGTGCAGGCGGCCGGTGTCGAGGCTGAATACCTTGACGTTCTTGTTCAGCTTCCAGGCCATGTCTACCAGCACCACGTCCTCGGCGCCGCTGAAGGAAATCCACAGGTCATCACCGAACTGGCTGAACGCCAGCTTGAGAATATCCTGGGCGGATTTGTTGGCGTAAGTCGTGGCGAGTTCAACGACGTCGAAGGCTTGGTTCATCAGGACGGTTCCTACAGGTCAGTGGCGCTGAGCGCTCTCTAGGGGGGTGATGGTATCAAAAACCGCCCTGCGTTGCGGCGGCGAGCTTGAATCGCTAGAGTTCGGCAGTTCTTTTGCTCGCTCAACCAAACAACATCTAAAACGGGAGTGTCTTGTGGAAATTGCCTGTCTCGACCTGGAAGGGGTACTGGTCCCGGAAATCTGGATCGCCTTCGCCGAAAAAACCGGTATTGAATCCCTGCGGGCCACCACCCGGGACATTCCCGACTACGACGTGCTGATGCAGCAGCGCCTGCGTATCCTCGATGAGCATGGGCTCAAGCTCGCCGACATCCAGGCAGTCATCGCCACCCTCAAGCCGCTGGACGGCGCCATCGAGTTCGTCAACTGGCTGCGCGAGCGCTTCCAGGTGGTAATCCTGTCGGACACCTTCTATGAATTCTCCCAGCCGCTGATGCGCCAACTGGGTTTCCCGACCCTGCTGTGCCACCGCCTGATCACTGATCAAACCGACCGCGTGGTCAGTTACCAACTGCGCCAGAAAGACCCCAAGCGCCAGTCGGTACTGGCCTTCAAGAGCCTGTACTACCGCGTGATCGCCGCCGGCGATTCCTACAACGACACCACCATGCTCGGCGAGGCCGACCGTGGGATCCTGTTTCACGCACCCGAGAATGTGATTCGTGAGTTCCCGCAATTCCCGGCGGTGCATACATTCGAGGATTTGAAAAAAGAGTTCATCAAGGCGTCGAATCGGCAGTTGAGCCTGTAGGTCATTCCGCGCGGCTGATGGCCTCTTCGCAGGCAAGCCAGCTCTCACATTAAACGGTATTCAAACATCAAAAAATGTGGGAGCGGGCTTGCTCGCGAAGGGGCCCGTACAGGCACTGCACATCTTCGCGCTACACTCCTGCCAGCAAGCTCTCATAAGGAATGCGCAAGCCTTCATGCAAACGCTTGATCATCGACAGACTCAACTTGCGCTTATGGTTCAGCACTTCTGAAACCCTCCCACTGGTGCCGATAAAAGGCTCCAGATCACGGGCAGTCATGCCCAGTTGTTCCATCCGAAATTTAATCGCCTCCACGGGATCAGAAGGTGGCATTGGATAATGCTCGGCCTCGTACTTCTCGATGAGAATGGCGAGGATCTCCAGCTCGTCCCCCTCGGGTGAGCCGATTTGCGCTCCCCATAGCTGTTCCACACGCGCAAGCGCCGCGGCTAGATCCTCATGGGAATGTATAGGTTTGATGTTCATCACACGGTCTCCGCGTTGATCTGATCATACTGCGCATGAGTCCCCACGAAACGTATGAACCCAAGCTGTCGCTGATAGTTGATCGCCATGATCACTCGATATTTATTGCCGCCCACGTTGAACACAACCCGGCTACCTTTGAGAATGCTTGCCGCTCTCAGCTCTGCCTTGAGCAATTGCGGTGACGGGTAATCGGCCTTTTCCAGATGGCGATAAAGCTCGACTAGTGGCATTTTGGCATCTAAATAGGCCGGATGGCTCTCCCAGAATATTCGTAGGGTAGACAGAGCGATTATTCGCATTGCTGTGACCTCCCAATTTGGGAGATGATAGGTGTGCTTGGGTTGAGATGCAATCTCGGAAATAAATTCTGACGAGTAAGCAGACGCTTCATGTGATCCCTCACAAACGGCTGGTGGGCGGTCGGAGTTGGACGCTATCGCCCGGGTCATGCTCCCGTCCACAGTCGTTCTGATTCAGATCTTGTCCTGCTGTGTGGCACTACGTCCAAGCCCAAGGCGGGCTGAGCGCTACAGACTTTCCAAAGTTTGTAACAACACCCGCACCTTCGTCAGCGACTCCTGATACTCCGCCTCCCACTGTGAATCGGCGACAATCCCGCCGCCGCCCCAGCAGCACACCTGCCCATCCTTCACCAGCAAACTGCGAATGGCGATGGAGCTGTCCATCTCCCCGCGCACGTCCAGGTACAGCAGCGAACCGCAATACAAGCCGCGTCGGGTCGGCTCCAGTTCGTCGATGATCTGCATCGCGCGGATCTTCGGCGCGCCGGTGATGGAGCCTCCGGGGAAACTGCCGGCGATCAGGTCGAGGGCGTCTTTGCCGTCGGCCAATTGGCCGATGACGCTGCTCACCAAGTGGTGCACGTTGGGGTAGCTTTCCAGGCTGAACAGTTCCGGCACGCTCACCGAGCCGGTGCGGCAGGTGCGGCCGAGGTCGTTGCGCAGCAGGTCGACGATCATCAGGTTTTCGGCGCGGTCCTTGGGGCTGGCCAGCAGTTCGGCGGCGTTGGCGGCGTCTTCTTCAGGCGTCAAGCCACGGGGACGGGTGCCTTTGATCGGGCGGGTTTCGACGCGGCGTTCGCTGATATGAACGAAACGCTCGGGCGACAGGCTCAGCACCGCGCCGTCGTCCGGCAGGCTCTGGAAGCCGGAAAAGGGCGTCGGGCAGGCTTCGCGCAGGGCGCAATAAGCCGCCCAGGGATCACCGCTGCACGGCGCGCGAAAGCGCTGGGCGAAGTTGACCTGGTAGCAGTCGCCGGCCTGGATGTAGGCGTGGATGCGCGCGATGGCCTGGCGGTAAGCCTCGGCGGTGAGGTCCGCGGCCATGGGACCGTGGAGTTTGAAGCTTGCCGTTGACTCGGCGACTGGCTGGCTGAACAAGGCAATCAGGCGCTGCCGCTCGCTGTCCGCCAGTGTTGGATGAAACACCAACTGGGTGGTCTGCGCCTGATGGTCGCTGATCAACGCCCAGGCATACAGTCCAAAGCGCGCATCCGGCAGGTGCAGGTCGTCCGCGGCCAAGTGCGGCATCTGTTCCAGGTGTCGGCCGAAATCGTAGCTCAGGTAGCCGATCAAGCCCCCGGCAAACGGCAGCTCATAACCCTGCGGTAGAACCGCTTCACCCAGTTGCTTGAGGTTTTTGCGCAAGCGTTGCAGGAAATCATGGCCGCTTTCGTCGGGTGAAACCGTCAACGTCGCCTGTGGCCAGGCGCTGAGCAGGTCATACCGCCCGCGCTCGGCAACCGGCCGGCCGCTGTCCAGCAGCACCGCGCCGGGCGCATGGCGAATCGCCGCAAAGTACTCGGCGGGGTTGGCCCGGTAGGGCAGCGGGTGTAGGGAGCAGGTCGACATGCGGGGTGGATCAGCTGTTGGCGTGGGGGGAGAAGATTGTAGTCCCCCCGAAGCTTTGGTCCTAGCACGGTTTAAAATGTGGAGCTCTGAATGTGGGAGCGGGCTTGCTCGCGAAAACGGTGGGTCAGTAACAAATGTACTGACTGACACTCCGCATTCGCGAGCAAGCCCGCTCCCACATTGGATCAATGTTCAGCCTTCAACCGGCGGAATATGCCCAAACATTTCCTGCACGAACTCCACCCGCTCTTCCGGCGTTTCCGTCACACCGGCTGTCTTCAGCGCTTCCAGCCGCGCCTCCACCGCATGGGTGCGCAAGGTCAAGCCGCAGTCGTTGGCAATCTGGATATTCAGCCCCGGCCGCGCATTCAGCTCCAGGATCAGCGGGCCTTTCTCCTGGTCCAGCACCATGTCCACGCCGATATAGCCCAACCCGCACAGTTCATAGCAACCGGCCGCAAGCTTCATGAAACCGTCCCAGTTGGGCAACTGCACGCCATCCACCGCATTGGTGGTGTCGGGGTGTTTGGTGATGATGTTGTTCAGCCAGGTGCCGCGCAGGGTCAGGCCGGTGGCCAAGTCGACACCGACGCCGATGGCGCCCTGGTGCAGGTTGGCCTTGCCGCCGGACTGACGCGTCGGCAACCGCAGCATCGCCATCACCGGGTAGCCCATCAATACGATGATGCGGATATCCGGCACGCCTTCGTAGCTGATGCTCTTGAAGATCTGGTCGGGCACCACGCGGTACTCGATCAGCGCGCGGTCGCGGTGACCGCCCAGGGAATACAGGCCGGTGAGGATGCTGGAGATCTGATGCTCGATCTCTTCATGGCTGATGATCTTGCCGGACACCGTGCGATAGCGCCCCTCGAAACGATCCGCCACCACCAGGATGCCGTCACCGCCGGCGCCTTGGGCCGGCTTGATCACGAAGTCGCTGCGCCCGCCAATGATCGCGTCGAGCTTGTCGATTTCCTTCTCGGTGGAGATCACCCCGTACATCTCCGGCACGTGGATGCCGGCGGCAATCGCCCGTTCCTTGGTGATGATCTTGTCATCCACGATCGGGTACAGGCTGCGCTTGTTGTACTTGAGCACGTAGTCGGCATTACGACGGTTGATGCCCATGATTCCCCGCGCTTCCAGGGCTTTCCAGGTCTTCCAGAGGCCGAACATTACTGGTCAGCCTTCAAGAAGGCCTTGAAACGCACCAGCTCGGTCAGGCGGTAACCGCGATAGCGACCCATGGCCAGCATAAAGCCCACCAGAATCAACAGGATCGCCGGGAAGGTAAACACGAAATACACCAGCTCCGGCACGCTCATGATCAGGTGCGCCAGGGACGCGGCGAACAGCGTACCCACCGCCACTTTCAGCGCATGGGTGGCGCCGCGTTCTTCCCAGGTGATCGACAGGCGTTCGATGGTCATGGTCAGGATCACCATCGGGAACAGCGCCACCGACAAGCCGCGCTCCAGGCCCAGCTTGTGGCTGAACAGGCTGATCGCCGCGATCAGCACCACCACGAACGTCAGCACCACCGACAGCCTCGGCAGCATCTGCAGCTTCAGATGCTCCAGGTAGGAGCGCAACGACAGCCCCAGCGCCGTAATGATGGTGAACAACGCGATGCCGAAGCCCAGTTGGGTTTCGCGGAACGCCAGCGCCACCAGTACCGGGGTGAACGTGCCCAACGTCTGCAGGCCAATCAGGTTGCGCAGGATCAGGATCACCAGCACGCCGATCGGGATCATCACCATGATCATGAACGTTTGCTGGGTTTGCAGCGGCAGGTTGTACAGCGAGTAGCCGAGGAAGTTGGAGTCGGTGCTCTCATCCGTCAGCTTGGCCAGGCGCAGGGCGTTCATGCGGCTGTTGTCGAGGCTGAAGGTGACAGTGGCTTTCTTGCCGCCGTCGACGGTGATCAGGTTTTCATCGCCGATCCACCACAGCAGGCGGTCGGCGGGCAGGCCTTGCTCACCGGTTTCGGGGTTGAAATACAGCCAGTCATTGCCATTGAAGCTGCGCAGCCAGAGTTCCGGGGTTTGCGGCTGGTTCGCCTCCAGGCGCAGGGTGTGCACGCGCTCCACCGGGACATGGCCGATGGACAGCACCAACTCGATGATCTTGGCCTTGTGCGCGGTGGACGTGTCGCCGGCCAGCAGCAGCTTGACGTTGTCGTCGTTGAGGTTGTTGGTGCGTTTGATGGCTTCGCTGATAAAGGTCTCGACATCGGCCGAGTGCTGGCGGATCGGCGCGAGCAAGGCTTCGGCGGCGATTTTTTCCGGGCCTTCCACGGCGATGCTGTCACGGAAGATCGGGCCCTTGACCTTGCTCTTCTCGCCCTCGCGCTTGGTCAACACCAGGCGGTAATACAGGGTTTGCGTGCCCTTGGCGCGGCGTGCCGACCAAGTGACCTTGCGATTGCCGTCGAGGCGGTTGACGCTGACCCCGTAGTTGTTGGAAATGAAACTTTCATTGAGGCTGACGTAGTCGCGGTTCAATGGCGGCACGAACATCTGCACCTTGACCGGGTCCTTGGCGTTGGCGACGAACTCGACTTTGGCGTCGATGTTCCACAGGTCTTCCATCGCGTCTTCGGTGACCGGGATGCCCAGCGCGAAAATCTGATAGGCCGTGATCGAAATGCCCAGTGCCACCAGGACGGCGATCAGGATTTTCAGGTGCATAGTGAGAGAGCGCATGGGAGTTACTCGGCGGTATGAGCGTCGGCGACACAGGCAGGTTTGCCTGCTGCGTATTTAAGACTGGGGTCGACCAGCGCATCAAAGCGTTTCAACGCTTCGGAGCCGATCAGCAGCGGGTATTGGAAGGCGCTGCGGTCAGTCAAGTTCACTTCGATGCTGCGTAAAGCAGTGCCCATGCAGATATCCAGGGCAATCACCGGACGGGCGGTGTAGTTCTTGTCCTCATCGGGGTCGTAGTCGCCGGCGCGGCGCTTGATCTTGCTCACGCGCGCCAGGGGGCGTTCGATGGGGTGGGAATGGGCGGTGTCAATGGCCAGGTAGAAGCGCACCCAGGATTCGCCGTTGCGCTTGAAGCGCTTGATATCACGGGCGCTGAGGGACGCGGTCTTGGCGCCGGTGTCCAGTTTGGCGGCGACTTCCAGGTCAATCCCGGCCAACTGGGCATATTCGTTGAGGCCATACACGGTCTTCTCGGCGGCAGCGCCAAGGCCAGGCAGCAATAGTAGACAAAACAGGGGGAGGGGCTTGAGTCTCATAGATCCTGATGCGGTGCAGTGCGATGTGTGATTCAAGGCGACCGGCATTACTGCGCAAGCTCCTTCGTGCGCCGTTTCATCTAGCGATGTCAGGCAAATGCGGCGGCATTCTAACATGATGCTTTTTTGGCGCCAGCGCTGGCAGGCGGCCATGCCGCTGACGCACGCAGCAAACGTTATTAGACGATTGTCGACAATGTGGATTTATTCTTTGACTAATAGGGGGTTATTGGCTAGTTTTTGCGGCATTGCTTTTAAAGGTGTCGACAATATGCTGGACCAGCTGGAATCCCCAGGGATGGCGCACGACGATTCTCAGACCATGTCCGAGAACGTCTTCAGGCGGATCCAGGCTGCGATCGTCAAGGGTGAGATCGCCCCCGGCAGCAAGATCTCCGAGCCGGAACTGGCGCGCACCTATGGCATCAGTCGCGGCCCGTTGCGCGAAGCGATCCACCGCCTGGAAGGCCAGCGCCTGTTGGTCCGCGTGCCTCACGTCGGTGCGCGAGTGGTTTCGTTGAGCCACGCCGAGCTGGTCGAACTCTATGAAATCCGCGAGTCCCTCGAAGGCATGGCGTGCCGCCTGGCCGCTGAACGCATGACCGACGCGCAAATCGAAGAACTGCGCCAGGTGCTGCACACCCACGAACGCGACGAAGCGTTCCAGGCCGGCCTCGGCTACTACCAGCAGGAAGGCGACTTCGACTTTCATTACCGGATCATCCAAGGCGCCGGCAACCGCACCCTGACCCAGATGCTCTGCGGCGAGCTGTATCAATTGGTGCGCATGTACCGCATCCAGTTCTCCGCTACGCCCAATCGTCCACGCCAGGCCTTTGCCGAGCATCACCGCATTCTCGACGCGATTGCCGATCGTGACGGTGAACTGGCCGAACTGTTGATGCGCCGGCATATCGGCGCTTCCAAACGCAACATTGCCCGTCACTTCCCAGGCGGCGCTCCTTCATCACGAGGTGAGTCATGAGTCATTACAACAACAGCACCCCAGGCCAGCGTTTCCGTGACGCGGTCGCCAGCGAGCAGCCCTTGCAGGTCGTCGGCGCGATCAATGCCAACCACGCCTTGCTGGCCAAGCGCGCCGGTTTCAAGGCGATCTACCTGTCCGGTGGCGGCGTGGCCGCCGGCTCCCTGGGCGTGCCGGACCTGGGCATCACCGGCCTGGATGACGTATTGACTGACGTACGCCGCATCACCGACGTGTGCGACCTGCCGCTGCTGGTGGATGTAGACACCGGTTTCGGTTCCTCGGCGTTCAACGTGGCGCGTACCGTCAAGTCGATGATCAAGTTCGGCGCGGCGGCCATCCATATCGAAGACCAGGTCGGCGCCAAACGCTGCGGTCATCGCCCCAACAAGGAAATCGTGTCGCAGCAGGAAATGGTCGACCGCATCAAGGCCGCCGTGGACGCACGCACCGATGACAGCTTCGTGATCATGGCGCGCACCGATGCCCTGGCCGTCGAAGGCCTGGAGTCCGCGCTGGAAAGGGCCGCTGCGTGCATCGAGGCCGGCGCCGACATGGTGTTCCCGGAGGCGATTACTGAGTTGGAGATGTACAAGCTGTTCGCCTCCCGCGTGAAAGCACCGATCCTGGCCAATATCACTGAATTCGGCGCCACGCCGCTGTTCACCACCGAACAGTTGAAATCTGCCGATGTTTCCATCGTGCTGTACCCGCTCTCGGCCTTCCGCGCCATGAACAAGGCGGCCGAAAACGTCTACACCGCGATCCGTCGCGACGGCACCCAGCAAAACGTGATCGACACCATGCAAACCCGCATGGAGCTTTACGATCGCATCGACTACCACACCTTCGAGCAGAAGCTCGACGCATTGTTCGCGGCAAAGAAATAACCCCCTGTGGGAGCGGGCTTGCCCGCGATAGCGGTGTGTCAGTCGATAGCAATGTTGGCTGGCAGTCAGTCATCGCGGGCAAGCCCGCTCCCACAGGTGGCTCCCTGAACAACTACAAAATTGGAGAAAACCATGGCTGAAGCAAAAGTATTGAGTGGCGCCGGCCTGCGTGGCCAGGTTGCCGGGCAGACTGCGCTGTCCACCGTGGGCCAGGCCGGTGCCGGCCTGACCTATCGCGGCTACGACGTGCGCGAACTGGCCGCCGATGCGCAGTTCGAAGAAGTCGCCTACCTGCTGCTGTACGGCGAGTTGCCGACCCAGGCCGAGCTGGCGGACTACAGCAAGAAGCTGGGCAAGCTGCGCGACCTGCCACAGGCGCTGAAAGAAGTGCTGGAACGCATCCCCGCCGACGCCCACCCGATGGACGTGATGCGCACCGGTTGCTCGTTCCTGGGCAATATCGAACCCGAGAAAGACTTCAGCGTGCAGCGCGATGTCACCGACCGCCTGCTTGCCGCGTTCCCGGCGATCATGTGCTACTGGTACCGCTTCAGCCACGACGGCCAGCGTATCGATTGCGTGACCGACGAACCTTCCATCGGCGCTCACTTCCTGCACCTGCTGCACGGCAAGAAGCCGAGCGAGCTGCATGAGAAGGTCATGAACGTATCGCTGATCCTCTACGCCGAGCACGAATTCAACGCCTCCACCTTCACCGCGCGGGTGTGTGCGTCGACCCTGTCGGACCTGTATTCCTGCGTCACCGCCGCCATCGGCTCCCTGCGCGGCCCGCTGCATGGCGGCGCCAACGAAGCGGCGATGGAAATGATCGAGCGTTTCGGTTCGGCTGAAGAAGCCGTCGAAGGCACCCTCGGCATGCTCGCGCGCAAGGACAAGATCATGGGCTTCGGCCACGCGATCTACAAAGACAGCGACCCGCGCAATGAGGTGATCAAAGGCTGGTCGAAAAAGCTCGCCGATGAAGTGGGCGATAAGGTGCTGTTCGCGGTTTCCGAAGCCATCGACAAGACCATGTGGGAGCAGAAGAAGCTGTTCCCCAACGCTGATTTCTACCATGCCTCGGCGTACCACTTCATGGGCATCCCGACCAAGCTGTTCACCCCGATCTTCGTATGCTCGCGCCTCACTGGCTGGGCCGCGCACGTGTTCGAACAGCGCGCCAACAACCGCATCATCCGTCCAAGCGCCGAGTACACCGGCGTAGAACAGCGCAAGTTCGTGCCAATCGAACGTCGCTGAATGGGATGAACCTGAGACACCGGTTTTCATGGTTGGAACCAAATCCCTGTGGGAGCCGGGCTTGCCCGCGATGACTGACTGACATTCAACACATCTGTCGGCAGTTACATCGCTATCGCGGGCAAGCCCGGCTCCCACAGGGGCTGCATTCATCCAGCCGAGTGCCACAGGTTCGTGCCGTCTAACCACCGTGACCGAGTCCCGACGATGAACACTGAATTTCGCAAACCGCTCCCCGGCAGCCGCCTGGATTACTTCGACGCCCGCGCGGCGGTCGAAGCCATCACCCCCGGCGCCTACGCCACCTTGCCCTACACCTCCCGCGTACTCGCCGAAAACCTGGTGCGTCGCTGCGACCCGGCCACCCTCGACGCATCCTTGAGCCAACTGATCGAACGCAAGCGCGACCTCGACTTTCCCTGGTTCCCGGCGCGCGTGGTTTGCCACGACATCCTCGGCCAGACAGCGCTGGTCGACCTCGCCGGCCTGCGCGATGCCATCGCCTTGCAAGGCGGCGACCCGGCGCAGGTCAACCCGGTGGTGCCGACCCAATTGATCGTCGACCATTCTCTGGCCGTCGAAGCCGGTGGTTTCGACCCGGACGCGTTCGAAAAGAACCGCGCCATCGAAGACCGTCGCAACGAAGACCGCTTCCACTTTATCGAGTGGACCAAGAAGGCCTTCAAGAACGTCGATGTGATCCCGCCAGGCAACGGCATCATGCACCAGATCAACCTGGAGAAAATGTCCCCGGTGATTCAGGTACGCGACGGCGTGGCATTCCCGGATACCTGCGTCGGCACCGACAGCCATACCCCGCACGTGGATGCCTTGGGCGTGATCGCCATTGGCGTCGGCGGCCTGGAAGCCGAGAGCGTGATGCTCGGCCGCGCCTCGTGGATGCGCCTGCCGGAAAGTGTCGGCGTGGAGCTTACCGGCAAGCTGCAACCGGGCATCACGGCCACGGATATGGTGCTGGCGCTGACCGAGTTCTTGCGCCAGCAGAAAGTCGTCGGCGCGTGGCTGGAATTTTTCGGTGAGGGGGCTTCGGCATTGACCCTCGGCGACCGCGCGACCATCTCCAACATGGCCCCGGAATACGGCGCCACGGCGGCGATGTTTTATATCGATGCGCAAACCATCGCCTACCTCAAGCTCACCGGCCGCGAAGACGAACAAGTCGCCCTGGTCGAACAATACGCACGCCACACCGGGCTGTGGGCCGATGACCTCAAGGGCGCGCAATACGAGCGCGGCCTCACCTTCGACCTGTCCAGCGTCGTGCGCAACATGGCAGGCCCGAGCAACCCGCACGCGCGCGTCGCCACCCGCGACCTGGCGTCCAAAGGCATCAGCGGCCAGTGGGATGACGTGCCGGGGCAAATGCCCGACGGCGCGGTGATCATCGCCGCCATCACCAGTTGCACCAACACCAGCAACCCACGCAACGTGATTGCCGCAGGGCTGCTGGCGCGCAACGCGAACAAACTGGGGCTGGCGCGCAAGCCGTGGGTCAAATCGTCCCTGGCGCCGGGCTCGAAAACCGTGGCGATGTACCTGGAAGAAGCCGGCCTGGGCCATGACCTGGAAAAACTCGGCTTTGGCGTGGTCGCGTTTGCCTGCACCACCTGCAACGGCATGTCCGGCGCGCTGGACCCGGCGATCCAGCAGGAAATCATCGACCGCGACCTGTACGCCACCGCCGTGCTCTCGGGCAACCGCAACTTCGACGGGCGGATTCACCCGTACGCCAAGCAAGCCTTCCTCGCGTCGCCGCCGTTGGTGGTGGCCTACGCGATTGCCGGCACCATCCGTTTCGACATCGAAAAGGACGTGCTTGGCCTCGACGCCGACGGCAACGAGATCCGCCTGAAGGACATCTGGCCCAGCGACGAAGAGATCGACGCCGTGGTCAAGGCCTCGGTCAAGCCGGAGCAGTTTCGCGCGGTGTATATCCCGATGTTCGCGATCCACGAAGACACCGGCCCCAAAGTCGCGCCGCTGTACGACTGGCGCCCGCAGAGCACCTACATCCGCCGCCCGCCGTACTGGGAAGGCGCGCTGGCCGGTGCGCGTCCGCTCAAGGGCATGCGCCCGCTGGCGGTGCTGCCGGACAACATCACCACTGATCACCTGTCGCCGTCCAACGCGATCATGCTCGACAGCGCCGCCGGCGAATACCTGGCGAAAATGGGCTTGCCGGAGGTCGATTTCAACTCCTATGCGACCCACCGTGGCGACCATCTGACCGCCCAGCGCGCGACCTTTGCCAACCCGAAACTGTTCAACGAAATGGTGGTGGAAAACGGCAAGGTCAAGCAGGGCTCCCTGGCGCGCATCGAGCCGGAAGGCCAGGTCACGCGCATGTGGGAGGCCATCGAAACCTACATGGAGCGCAAGCAGCCACTGATCATCATTGCCGGCGCCGACTACGGCCAGGGCTCGTCCCGCGACTGGGCGGCCAAGGGCGTGCGCCTGGCCGGTGTCGAAGCGATTGCCGCCGAAGGCTTCGAGCGGATCCACCGCACCAACCTGGTGGGCATGGGCGTGTTGCCGCTGGAGTTTCTGCCGGGCACCGATCGCAAGACCTTGCAGATCGACGGCAGCGAAACCTATGACGTGATCGGCGAGCGCACCCCGCGTGCCACCCTGACATTGGTGATCAACCGCAAGAATGGCGAACGTGTCGAAGTGCCGGTGACCTGCCGCCTGGACACTGCCGAAGAAGTGTCGATCTACGAGGCGGGCGGCGTGTTGCAGCGTTTTGCCCAGGACTTCCTGGAATCGGCGGCGACCGCCTGAGAGGTAACCATGGCACACGTAGCGCAAATCAAGATCCCCGCCACCTATATGCGTGGCGGCACCAGCAAGGGTGTATTTTTCAGCCTCAAGGACCTGCCCGAAGCGGCGCAGGTACCGGGGGCCGCGCGCGACGCCCTGCTGCTGCGGGTAATCGGCAGCCCCGATCCCTACGACAAGCAGATCGACGGCATGGGCGGCGCCACGTCGAGCACCAGCAAAACCGTGATCCTCGCCAAGAGCACCCGCGCCGGCCACGACGTGGATTACCTGTTTGGCCAAGTCTCCATCGACAAGCCCTTCGTCGACTGGAGCGGCAACTGCGGCAACCTGTCGGCGGCGGTCGGCGCGTTCGCGATCAGCGCGGGGCTGGTCGACGCCGCGCGCGTGCCCTATGACGGCGTGGCTGTGGTGCGGGTGTGGCAGGCCAACATCGGCAAGACCATCATTGCCCACGTGCCGATCACCGACGGCGCGGTGCAGGAAACCGGCGATTTCGAGCTGGACGGCGTGACCTTCCCGGCCGCCGAAGTGCAGCTTGAATTCATGGACCCGGCGGCGGAAGAAGAGGGCGGCGGTGGCTCGATGTTTCCCACCGGCAACCTGGTGGATGAGCTGGAAGTACCGGGTGTCGGCACTTTCAAGGCGACGCTGATCAATGCCGGTATCCCGACGATCTTCATCAATGCCCAGGACCTCGGCTACACCGGCACCGAGCTGCAAGGTGCGATCAACAGCGACCCCAAGGCCCTGGCCATGTTCGAAACCGTGCGGGCCCATGGCGCTTTACGCATGGGGCTGATCAAGCACCTCGACGAAGCCGCCCAGCGCCAGCACACGCCGAAAGTGGCGTTTGTGGCCAAGCCTGCGGATTACGTGGCATCCAGCGGCAAGCCGGTCAAGGCCGCCGATGTGGACCTGTTGGTTCGGGCGCTGTCCATGGGCAAGCTGCACCACGCCATGATGGGCACGGCGGCGGTAGCGATCGGCACGGCGGCGGCGATTTCCGGGACCTTGGTCAACCTCGCGGCGGGCGGTGTAGAGCGTAACGCCGTGCGTTTCGGGCATCCCTCCGGCACCCTGCGCGTCGGCGCCGAGGCCACCCAGGTGAACGGCGAGTGGGTGGTGAAAAAAGCCATCATGAGCCGCAGCGCACGAGTATTGATGGAAGGTTTCGTACGCATCCCCGGCGACGCTTTCTAAAATCCCGCACGGACCAAATGTGGGAGCGGGCTTGCTCGCGAAGGCGGGGTGTCAGTCACAGATGTGTTACCTGACCCACCGCCTTCGCGAGCAAGCCCGCTCCCACAGGGAAACAGCGGAGTGCACAACTTATAAGCAGGCCATCAGACCTGCGGCGATCAACCCTGACCCTGAGGATGGAACAACCCCAACCCATTTTTTGGAGTACCACCATGAGCGCCAACGTCGACCTCAACAACCGCCCCGACTACGACCAGGTCCTGCAAGACATTGCTGACTACGTCCTCACTTACCGCATCGATTCCCAGGCCGCACTCGACACCGCCCGCAACTGCCTGATGGATACCCTCGGTTGTGGCCTGCTTGCCCTGCGCTTTCCCGAGTGCACCAAGCACCTGGGGCCGCTTGTCGAGGGCACGGTGGTGCCGTTCGGCGCGCGGGTGCCGGGTACCTCCTTTCGGTTGGACCCGGTCAAGGCGGCGTGGGACATCGGCTGCATCGTGCGTTGGCTCGACTACAACGACACCTGGCTCGCCGCCGAATGGGGTCATCCCTCGGATAACCTCGGCGGCATCCTCGCGGTGGCCGATCACCTGTCGCAAAAGCGCGTCGCCCATGGCGAAGCGCCGCTGACGGTACGCACGGTGCTGGACGCGATGATCATGGCCCACGAAATCCAGGGTGTGCTTGCCCTGGAAAATTCGTTCAACCGCGTCGGCCTCGACCATGTGCTGCTGGTCAAGGTGGCCTCCACCGCCGTTACCGCCAAGTTGATGGGCGCCAACCGTGAACAGCTGCTCGCGGCCTTGTCCCATGCGTTTGTCGATGGCCAGGCATTACGCACCTATCGGCACGCGCCGAATGCCGGTTCGCGCAAATCCTGGGCGGCGGGGGATGCGTCGAGCCGGGGCGTGCGCCTGGCGGATATCGCGCTACGCGGCGAGATGGGCATTCCGGGTGTGCTGAGCGCGCCGCAGTGGGGCTTTTACGATGTGCTGTTCAGCCACACCAACAACGATCTGGCGCTCAAGCCGCAGGACCAGCGCGCGTTCAGCCTGTCCCAGCCCTACGGCACTTATGTGATGGAAAACGTGCTGTTCAAGATCAGCTTCCCTGCCGAGTTCCACGCGCAAACCGCCTGCGAAGCGGCGGTGACGTTGCACCCGTTGGTAAAAGGTCGCCTGCATGAAATCGAGCGCATCGTCATCACCACCCATGAGTCGGCGATTCGCATCATTTCCAAGGTCGGCCCATTGGCCAACGCGGCAGACCGCGACCACTGCCTGCAATACATGACCGCCGTGCCGCTTGCGTTCGGCAACCTGGTGGCGGAGCAGTACGAAGATGAATTCCATGCGGCGCACCCGATCATCGATCAATTGCGCGATAAAATGGTCATCGTCGAAGACCCACGCTACAGCCGCGAATACCTGGAGGCCGACAAACGCTCCATCGCCAACGCAGTGCAGGTGTTCTTCGCGGACGGCAGCTGTACCGAGCAGGTGGCGGTGGAATACCCGATTGGCCATCGCCGCCGCAGAGTGGAGGGTATTGCGTTGCTCGAAGACAAGTTCAAGGCCAACCTGGCGACGCGGTTTACCGCGCAGCGCAGTGAGCAGATTTTTGCGTTGTGTAAGGACCAGGCACGGCTTGAGGCCACGCCCGTGAATCGGTTCATGGACCTGTTCGTCATCTGACTGGCACCACCTATTGATGTGGGAAAACCCAATCAATGTGGGAGCGGGCTTGCTCGCGAAGGCGTAGTGTCAGTCAATACATTTATCAACTGACCCACCGCCTTCGCGAGCAAGCCCGCTCCCACATTGGATCTTCATTGTCAGTACCTGCAAGGCTCACTCAAACCGCAAAATCACCCGGCGGTTATGCTTGCTCTTCTTCTCGATCTTCTCGCAGAACACCCGGCCGATTTCCTCGGTATTGATCACATGGGTACCCCCACACGGCTGGATATCAATACCGGCGATTTCAATCACCCGCACCGAGCCTTGAACCACCGGCGGCGCCACCGCCTGGGTGCGTGTGATCTGCAGCAAGGTGGCGTATTCCGACGCTGGCATCGACAAGGTTTTCACCGCGTGCGCCTGTTCGATCAGCGCATTGAGATCGCGAGTGATGCTGTCTTTATCCAGGGTCATTTCCGGCAGGTCGAAATCCAGGCGGCCTTTGTCGGCGCTGATGCTGCATCCCGTAACCGGTGCGTCGATGATCGAGCACAGCAGGTGCAGGCAGGTGTGCATTTTCATGTGCTGGTAGCGCCGGTCCCAGTCGAGGCTGGCGTCCACTTGCACCCCAGCCTTCAACTGCTCGGGACAGTGTTCCACCTGGTGCCAGATGATCGAGCGCAGCACCGGGTCGCGCACCGTGCCGGTCACGCCGACGCGCGTACCGTCGGCCAATGTGAGGTGCCCGGTATCGCCCGGTTGCCCGCCGCCGGTGGGATAGAACAGCGTGTGCTCCAGGGCCACGCCGTGTTCGCTGACGGCAATCACCCGGGCGCTGAAGGCATTCTGGTAGGGCGCGCTGTCGAACAGCGCCAGGGTTTCCATGGTATGCACAGACATGTTCAACCTCCGACGATCAGTGGGCTGGCTTGCAGCAGGGAGCGCACCATTGCGCTCAAGCCAGGGGGAGAGAGCAGGGTGATTTCAAATTCCGGGCCGCAGACTTTCAGGTTCAGCGGCAGGCGCGGCAAGTGGTGACCCGACTCGACACGGTGCAGGCGAAATTGCAGGTGGTGACGCTCTTTCGCCGTCGGTTCCAGCATCAGCCCTTGCAGAGGGTGGAAGTCGGCGTCCAGCACCGTGACCTTGTGGCTGGCATTGATCTCGCCAACCACGTGCAGCCGCTCGTCCAGGGCGAAGGCACCGAGGTAATTGCTGCTGTCCGACTCATCATTTTTTTGCAGCTGGATCTGGTTCACCACCTTCACTTTGGTGCCGGCGGGCACGTCTTGGGTAATCACGCACGAGGGGCTGATAAACACGTTGTCGCCAATCAGCACATAGCCCAGCACGCGAGCCCCGGAGCCGACCTCGACGTTGTTGCCCAGGCGCGGGTGGCGCTTGCCATCGGGGTTGTTGGCGATGCCGCGGGCGCCCAGGGTGACGCCGCAGAGGATGTAGCAGTCGTTGCCGATCTCGCAGGTTTCGCCGATCACCGTGCCGTAGCCGTGGTCGAGGACGAAGCGCCGACCGATACGCGCCGCCGGATGGATCTCGGCGCCGGACAGCACCTTGCCCTGGTTGCTGAGCTTGAGGGCGATGCGAGAAAACACGCCGTTGGTCTGGTCCGGAAAATGCCACACCTGATGCGCCAGGCGGTAATACAGCACCGCCTTGAACGAAGCATAGGACTCCAGGATCAGTTCGCCGCGCCCGCGGGAGGCCGGATCGCGGTAGGCATAGGCGATCAGGTCCTCGGCCACCGCCTGGGCGGCATTCTGGATCAGCGATGCGAGGTGCGGTTCCAACTGTTTCATTTGTTCAGGCGTGAGGGTCTTGATGAGGTGGGTAAGCAACTCATCGTGCAGCTGTTGCATGTCGATAAAGCCGCCCATGGAGGCACCCCCGCGTTCTGGATGGTTGGAAAACCGGTTATTCGAAACTGGGCAGGTAGCTGTCGGCATTGTCGTAAACCATGGTCAGCACCACCGTTTCGGGCGGCAGTTCGGGGGCGAGTTGGGCGATGGCCGCCATGTTGGCGGCGGAAGACAGTCCCAGGCTGATGGCGTCGGTACGCATGATGCGTTTCATCATGTCGATGCAGTCCTGGCGTGAAACCTTGAGCATGCCGTCGATCACCGCCAGGTTCAGGATGCTCGGGATCAGGCCGATCGACAGGCCCTGGATATGATGCGGCGCGTGCTGGTCCTTGAGCAGGTCGCATTCTTCCGGCTCCACGCCCATCACGCGCAAATGCGGCCAGGCGGCCTTGAGGGTTTCGCCGATGCCGGTGATGTGTCCGCCGGTGCCGATGCCGCTGACGAAGTAGTCAGCGCGCAAAGCACCGAAATCGCGCAGGATTTCCGGCGCGGTGGTATCGCGATGGGTCTGTGGGTTGGCGCCGTTGCGTTGTTGGTTGAGCATCACGTAGCTGGGGTTTTCCAGCTGCAGTTCCATGCACTTTTCGCCGTGGGAATTATTGCCCAGGCGGCTGTCCGACAGCACCACCTTGGCGCCGTACAGGCGCAGCAGCTTCTGTTTTTCCGGGCTGTAGTTGTCGGGGATCACCAGCACGACCTTGTAGCCCAGCACATTGCCGGCCATCACCAGGCCGATGCCGGTGTTACCGCCGCTGGGCTCGATGATGGTTTGCCCGGAATCACGGATCAGCACGCCACGGCGCTCGGCATCGAGGATCATGCCCAAGGCGATGCGCGCCTTGTGGCTGCCGCCGGGGTTGAGCGATTCCAGCTTGGCGTAGACCTCAATGCCGAGGTCTTCTGAAAACTGCGCCAGGCGCACGATAGGCGTGTGGCCGATTACGTCGAGAATGGAGTTATGCAACATCACTTGAATCCTCGGCTCAATACAACGGCATGTCGGGTTCGACGTCGCGAACCCAATGCTTCATGCCGCCCTGCAGGACTTTGGTGTTGGCGAAACCGGCCGCCAGCAAGGTGCTGGCGGCCTGCTCGGCGCGGGTCCCGGCGTAGCAGATCAGGTAGTGAGTGTTGTCCCGGCAGAGGCGGTCAAGTTGCCCGTCCAGTTCGGCCAGGGGGATATGCACCACGCCCGGCAACTTGCACACCTCCAGTTCGCTGGCGTCGCGCACGTCCAGCAGCACGTCGGCGCTGCTTGGGTGTTCAAGTACCTGCTTGAGTACTCGTGGCTTGATGTAGCGCTCTTCGGCCAGGGACGGTTGGGCGGGCAGGGCATCCGCGCAGACCGCGGGCCCGGGGGCTTCGCTGTGGCGCAAGTCCGAACAGCACGGGCAATCGGCGCGACGCTTGAAGCGGATCTCGCTGAACTTCATGGCCAGCGCATCGAAGCGCATCAGGCGGCCGGACAACGGTTCGCCGATGCCGATCAACAGCTTGATGGCTTCGGTCGCCTGGATCATCCCGACCACGCCGGGCAACACGCCGATCACGCCACCGGCGCTGCAGTTGGGTGCCAGTTCGGCGGGCGGCGCGCTGGGGAACAGGCACCGGTAGCACGGGCCACCTTTATAGTTGAGCACGCTGATCTGCCCATCGAAGCGGTAGATGGCGCCGTACACCAGGGGCTTGCCCTGTTGCACGCAGGCATCGTTGACCAGGTAGCGAGTGGCGAAATTGTCGGTGCCATCGATCACCAGGTCGTAGGCGCCCACCAGTTCCAGGGCGTTGTCGGCATTTAATGCCGTGTTGTGGGCGTTGATCTGGATATGGCGGTTGAGGTCTTGCAGTCGCCGTTTGGCGGATTCGACTTTCGGCATGCCCAACGTGCTGTTGCCATGCACGATCTGGCGTTGCAGGTTGCTGCTTTCCACCACATCGAAGTCCACCAGCCCCAGGGTGCCAATGCCGGCCGCCGCCAGGTAGAGGCTGATCGGCGACCCCAGGCCGCCGGTGCCGATGATCAGCACCTTGGCTTTCTTCAGGTTCAACTGGCCTTCGCGACCGACGCCCGGCAGGGTGATGTGGCGCACGTAGCGCTGTACTTCTTCATTGCTCAGGCTGTCGACATCCATGCCGCCAGACGTGGCCAGCAGCACTTCGATCCGGGCGTTTTCCGCCAGTGGTTCATCGGCATCAACCAGCTCTTCCCCGGCGGTAAACAGGAAGTGTTCCTTGAGCTGGTTGTTGTGTTCGTGGAACAGATGCGGGCGCAGTTGCGGGTGGCCGGTGCAGAGGTTTTCAATGACTTCGCGCAATGTCGATCCGGCGCCCTCGAGGGTCGATTCCGGCAGCTTGGCCACACGAACCAGAATGTCGGGGAAAGAAACAGCGTTCATGGACAACTCCGTGTGCAGGTCGTTGAAAGGTTTAAGGGCGAAATGCTTGCCATCCCAGGCAAACAGCTTGGCGCCGAGGGCCTGGCCCTGGCGGACGTCGACGACCAGGTAGCTGACGGGGTAGATCGGTTCGCCCATGAACAGCGCCTTGTCCTGGTCTTCGTCGCTGAAGTAAGCACCGACATCCGGATGGGAGTGGTAGATCACCACCACCGGGTTGTCGCTGCGAAACGCCTTGTTCAGCAGCAGGGTGTCGGCCACCGAGAAGGTGTAGCCGTTGGCCGCGCTGCGCGGGTACATCTGCGGGTTCTTGCGGTGCAGCTCATTCTGGATATTGCTGCCCAGGTACACACTGCCGTCGGCGAAGACGAAACCACAGCATTCCTCGGGGTAACTGCGGCTGGCGTGGGTGTAGATCTGTTCCAGGGCGGTAGGGCGGAGCACGTCCATGTTTCTCTCGCGTTGCTGTTGGATAGTCGGAAGGGTCAATTTTTCTTGGCCAGGAGTTTTTCAACCGGCAACTTGGTGATCGCAAAACCGGCCAGCAGGATGGCCGAGTACAGCATCAGGTCGCGGGAAATCGATAGGCCTTCGTACCAGGCTCCAATGATCACCGCGAACACCGGGAAGATGATGAACACGAACGACAGGATGATCGGGCTCAAACGCTTGAGCAGCATGAAATACACGATGAACCCGCCCACCGAGGCCACCAGCCCCAGGTAGACCAGTGCGCTCCAGGAGCGCAGGGTGATATCTGCGAAGGTGGGGGCTTCGAACCACAGCCCGGCGACGAACAGCATCAAACCGGCGATGCCGATGGGCAGAGTGTTGTAGGTGATCACGCTGATGGCGCTGCCTTTCTGCTTGGTGATCACGTAGCACAGGGCATGCATGATCGCGGCCGTCAGGATCGCCAATACACCGAAGAACTCGGCATGGTCCAGGTGCAGGCCCTGGCTCTTGATGATCATGTAGAGGCTGCCGAAACCGATACCGATACCGACCACCTGGGAAAAGTAGATGCGTTCGCGCAGGAACAGCGCGGAAAAAATCAGGATGAATACCGGCATGCAACTGAACAGCAGGGCGGTAAGACCGGACGAGACATGCATCTCGCCGTAGTTGAGCAGGTAATAGGGAACGCTGAAGTAGGACAGGGTCACGAACACGAAGAACCAGCGACTCTCACGCGGAAACAGGATTGGCTCGCGACGCACCATCGCAAAACACAGGAACAGCGGAAAGGCGATCAGGAAGCGCAGGCCGGCGGACGTCAGCGGCGGCACGCTCTCCACGGCAATCTTGATCCCCAGCCAGGTGGTGCCCCAGCTCAGGCAAACGATCAGGAACATCACGCTGGTAACCAGGCCGGCCAGCCACTGTTTTTGAGTTTTTGTCTTGGCTGAATTTTCGAGAACGGCGGACATTGGCATCGTTTATTGCTTCCCTGGGCCTGAATTGAACTCTATATTGAGCTTGTAATGAGTTGTAAAATTCGGCGATTGAACCCGTAAAAGCACACTATTAGGGCCAAAGATGACTGTCAAAACAAATATTGACATGGTGTCAATTATGCGTGAGGGGTTGTCCAGCGGGCAGGGCGTGAAGTACAAGCGCCTGTCCGATGTCATGGAACGGGGCATCCTTGAGGGCTTGATTGAACCGGGACGAAAACTGCCGCCCCATCGGGTGCTTTCCGACAATCTTGGCGTCACCATCGGCACTATCAGTCGAGCCTACGGAGAGCTGGAACGCTTGGGGCTGGTTGTGGCTCGGGTAGGTGACGGCACGTTCGTGCGCAAGCGTGGGATGGAGCGCCAGCGTGATGAAGGGTTTCGCAACTTCAGCGAAGAGCCGCGCCAGTACTTCGACATGAGCCGCAACATGCATATTCCGGGGCAGGAGACGGTGTTTCTGGCCCAGAGCTTCCAAACCCTGTCGAGCAACGCCAAGTTCCTCCAGGACATCAGCGCCTACACCCCGGACGCCGGCCTGCCGCGCTACCGTGAAGCCGGCGCGCAATGGCTGGTGCAGCGTGATTTTCATCCGATCCCCGAGCAAGTCATCTGCGTCAATGGCGGACAGCATGGTTTGCTGTGCTCGATGATGGCGCTGTTGCGGGCGGGCGATACGGTGGTCACTGAACAGTTGACGTATCCCGGGTTGATTACCGCCGCGCGCATGCTGGGTATCCGGCTGATCGGCCTGGAAATGGACGAGGAAGGCTTGCTGCCGGGTGCGTTGGACGAAGTCTGTCGTAATCACCGTATTTCAGCGCTGTATTGCACGCCGACCATCCAGAACCCGACGACGGCGGTGCTCTCGGTGGCACGGCGCGAAGCGTTGGCCAAAGTGTGCCGCGAACACAACCTGCTGATTCTTGAAGACGAAGCCCACGGTGTATTGGTCGAAGACCGGCCGCCGCCCCTTAGCCATTTCGCCCCTGAGCGTACGATTTTGATCAGCAGCCTGAGCAAAGCGGTGTCGGCCGGTCTGCGTGTGGGCTATGTGCATGCGCCGCCGGCGCTGGTCAGCCGCATATCGGCGGCCTTGCGTTCGACCTGCTGGATGGCCACGCCGGTCACCCTTGAGTTGGCCACGCAGTGGATCGAAAACGGCACGGCGCAATACCTGCTGCGCCAGCAGATCAACGAGATCAGCCGCCGCAAAGACTTGGTGCGCGACCTCCTGGCCGGCCTGGCATACCGCACCCATCCCAACAGCCCGCATTTCTGGATCGAAGTGCCGGAGCCGTGGCGTGCGTCGGAAATAGAGGCGGAGCTCAAGCAGAACAACTACCTGATCGCCACCGCCGAGGCGTTCGCCGTGGGGCAGACGGCGGTGCCGCAGTTTATTCGGGCAAGTATCTGCAACACCTCGGGGGATGATCAGCTATTGCGGGCGGGGTTTGATGCGCTGGCGACGGCGCTGGGGCAGGGCGGGGGGCGGTTTCACTTGTGAGACCGCGTTATCGTTCATCGCAGGCAAGCCAGCTCCCACATTTGATTTGTGAACACCCTCAAGTGTGGGAGCTGGCTTGCCTGCGATGGGGCCAGTTCTAACAACACAACTACTTGAACCTGCGCTCGACCCCTTTCTCCACCAAAATCTTCGCCGAAATCTCTTCCACCGAAAAATGCGTGGAATTAATGTGCGCAATATTCTCGCGACGGAATAGATTTTCTACTTCTCGTACTTCGAACTCACACTGCGCATAGCTGGAGTAGCGGCTGTTGGGCTTGCGTTCGTTACGGATCGCGGTCAGCCGGTCGGGGTCGATGGTCAGGCCGAACAGCTTGTTGGAGTGCGCGCGCAGGGCGGCGGGCAGCGTCAGGTGCTCCATGTCGTCTTCGGTCAGCGGGTAGTTGGCCGCGCGGATGCCGAATTGCATGGCCATGTACAGGCACGTCGGGGTCTTGCCGCAGCGGGACACGCCCACCAGGATCAGGTCGGCCTTGTCGTAGTAGTGGGTGCGGGCGCCGTCGTCGTTGTCGAGGGCGAAGTTCACCGCCTCGATACGCTCCATATAATTGGAGTTGTGGCCGATGGAATGGGACTTCCCGACCGAATACGAGGAGTGCTCGCTCAACTCTTGTTCCAGCGGCGCCAGGAAGGTCGAGAAGATATCAATCATGAAACCATTCGAGGTTGCGAGAATCTCACGAATGTCCTGGTTGACGATGGTGTCGAAAATGATCGGCCGGAAGCCGTCTTTTTCAGCCGCTAGATTGATTTGTTGTACCATGGCCCGCGCTTTATCCACGCTGTCGATATAGGGCCGCGTGAATTTGGCGAAAGTAATGTTTTCGAACTGCGCGAGCAGGCTTTGACCCAATGTTTCGGCTGTGATGCCGGTGCCGTCGGAGATAAAGAAAGCAGATCGTTTCATTTGAGCCCTGGGCCTTAAGCTGATGGCGAATCTTGGATATGATAGGCGCGATTTTGCCGTCCCGCAGTGGGCCGCATTCTCACTTATTTTCCAGGTCCAGGCCACAAGCGCTGGCGTAAGCTCCTACTGAGCAGCCGGCGTCCTGAGCTTTTCCAACATAGAAAGTGGAGAGATCACCTTGGTAGAGTACGTAGTTTCCCTCGATAAGCTCGGCGTCCATGATGTAGAGCACGTAGGGGGCAAGAACGCATCCCTCGGCGAGATGATCAGTAATCTTGCAGGCGCTGGTGTGTCGGTGCCCGGTGGTTTCGCCACCACGGCCCAGGCTTACCGTGACTTCCTCGAGCTGAGCGGCCTCAACGACCAGATCCACGCTGCGCTGGATGCCCTGGACGTCGATGACGTCAATGCCCTGGCCAAAACCGGCGCCCAGATCCGTCAATGGATCATGGAAGCCGAGTTCCCCGAAAAGCTCAACGCAGAAATCCGTACCGCCTTCGCAACCCTGTCGGCCGGCAACCCGGACATGGCGGTCGCCGTGCGTTCCTCGGCCACCGCCGAAGACTTGCCGGACGCCTCCTTCGCCGGCCAGCAAGAAACCTTCCTGAACATCCGCGGCGTGGAAAACGTGATCCGCGCGGCCAAGGAAGTATTCGCCTCGCTGTTCAATGACCGCGCGATTTCCTACCGCGTACACCAAGGGTTCGACCACAAGCTGGTGGCCCTGTCCGCCGGTGTGCAGCGCATGGTGCGTTCGGAAACCGGCACCGCCGGCGTGATGTTCACCCTCGACACCGAATCGGGATTCCGTGACGTGGTGTTTATCACCGGCGCCTACGGCTTAGGCGAAACCGTCGTACAAGGCGCGGTCAACCCGGACGAATTCTACGTCCACAAGCACACCCTTGAAGCCGGCCGCCCGGCCATCCTGCGCCGCAACCTGGGCAGCAAGGCGATCAAGATGATCTACGGCGACGAGGCCAAGGCCGGTCGCTCGGTCAAGACCGTCGAGGTCGACAAGGCCGAGCGCGCGCGTTTCTGCCTGAGCGACGCGGAAGTCAGCGAACTGGCCAAGCAAGCGATGATCATCGAAAAGCACTACAAGTGCCCGATGGACATCGAATGGGCCAAGGACGGTGACGACGGCAAGCTGTACATCGTGCAGGCCCGTCCGGAGACGGTTAAAAGCCGCACCTCGGCCAACGTCATGGAACGCTACCTGCTGAAAGAGACCGGTACCGTGCTGGTGGAAGGCCGTGCCATCGGCCAGCGCATCGGCGCGGGCAAGGTGCGGATCATCAAGGACGTGTCGGAAATGGACAAGGTCCAGCCAGGCGACGTACTGGTTTCCGACATGACCGACCCGGACTGGGAGCCGGTGATGAAACGCGCCAGCGCCATCGTCACCAACCGTGGCGGGCGTACCTGCCACGCGGCGATCATCGCCCGTGAACTGGGGATTCCTGCGGTGGTGGGCTGCGGCAATGCCACCCAACTGCTCAAGGACGGCCAGGGCGTGACGGTGTCCTGCGCCGAAGGTGATACCGGTTTCATCTTTGAAGGTGAGCTGGGCTTCGACATCAAGCAAAACTCCATCGACGCGATGCCCGACCTGCCGTTCAAGATCATGATGAACGTCGGCAACCCGGACCGCGCCTTTGACTTCGCACAGTTGCCGAACGCCGGCGTGGGCCTGGCCCGCCTGGAGTTCATCATCAACCGCATGATCGGGGTGCACCCCAAGGCCCTGTTGAACTACGACGGCCTGCCGCTGGACATCAAGGAAAGCGTCGATAAGCGCATCGCCGGCTACAACGACCCGGTGGGCTTCTACGTGGAGAAGCTGGTGGAAGGCATCAGCACCCTGGCGGCGGCGTTCTACCCGAAAAAGGTCATCGTGCGCCTGTCGGACTTCAAGTCCAACGAATACGCCAACCTGATCGGCGGCAAGCTCTACGAGCCGGAAGAAGAAAACCCGATGCTGGGCTTCCGTGGCGCCTCGCGCTACATCAGCGAAGCGTTCCGTGACTGCTTCGAACTCGAGTGCCGCGCCCTCAAGCGCGTGCGCAACGAGATGGGCCTGACCAACGTCGAGATCATGGTGCCGTTCGTGCGCACCCTGGGCGAAGCGAGCCAGGTCGTCGACCTGCTGGCGGAAAACGGCCTGTCCCGTGGCGAAAACGGTCTGCGCGTCATCATGATGTGCGAATTGCCGTCCAACGCGATCCTGGCCGAAGAGTTCCTGGAGTTCTTCGACGGTTTCTCCATCGGCTCCAACGACCTGACCCAGCTGACCCTGGGCCTGGACCGCGACTCAGGGATCATCGCGCACCTGTTCGACGAGCGAAATCCGGCGGTCAAGAAGCTGCTGGCCAACGCCATCCAGGCCTGTAACAAGGCCGGCAAGTACATCGGTATCTGTGGCCAAGGCCCTTCCGATCACCCGGACCTGGCCAAATGGCTGATGGAACAGGGCATCGAAAGCGTCTCGCTGAACCCCGATTCCGTGCTGGAAACCTGGTTCTTCCTGGCGGAAGGCCAAGCGTCCGCGTAAAGCCGCTACGTCAAAAGTGCCGGCCACCCATTGAGGGTGGCCGGCATTCTTATCTGTACAGGGCGGGAATCCTCGCGGACGCCGCCCTTTTTTGTGCAAGAGCATTATGCAAAGCAGCAGCAACCTGTTTCCCGTCGCCCTGATCAGCGCTGAACGTCGTGGCGACCTGAGTGAAGATGTGTACCGCCTCAAACCCGGCAACAGCCCCGACGGCACCGTCGAGCTGGCGGTTACCCGTCTGGGCCTGGCCGATGTGCCGGAAAACCGCGGCATCCCGGTTATCCTGTTGCATGGCAGCTTTTCCAATCGGCGCTTCTGGTACTCACCCAAGGGCATCGGCCTGGGGGCTTACCTGGCGCGCCTGGGGTTTGATGTATGGATCCCGGAAATGCGCGGTCATGGCCTGTCCAAGCGTAATCATGACTACGTCCGCAACCGTGTGGCCGATTATGCTCGTTATGATTTGCCGGCCATTGGCGCGTTTGTGCGCGAACAAAGTGCGCAGGTTCCACACTGGATCGGCCATTCCCTGGGCGGCATAAGTTTGGCCGCAGCCCTGGGTGGGCGGCACCTCGGCGCGCCGGCGGTGGCTTCCGTGGCGCTGTTTGGCTGTCAGGTTAGCCGCACCCATTGGCCGTTGAAACTGCCACCGGTGGAATGGACGGGGCGCTTGCTGTTGAAACGTTTCGGCGAGCTGTCCGGCTCGCGTTTCAAGCGCGGCCCGGAGGACGAACCGGCAGGCGTGTTGATCGAAGCGATGCGCTGGAATGGCCTCTTTGGCCGCTTTGGCGAAGGTAAGCATGATTGGTGGAAGGGCTTGGCAGAGGTCGAGGTACCGCTGTTGGCCGTCAGTGCCGCCGGCGATCATCAAGACCCCGACTGGGCGTGTCGCAAATTGTTCGAGCAGGTGGGTTCCGCCCATCGCCAATACCTGTGCCTGGGTCGCCAACAGGGCTTCACCGGGGATTTCGGGCACGTTGAAATGCTCGTCAGCAAAGCTGCCCAGGCTGAGGTGTGGCCATTGGTGGCGCAGTGGCTCAAAGATCCGCTCACACCGCTGTTCGGCACGCCGGCCGAGGTGTTGGCCAGGGTTTGAGGCAGCGCTCTACCAGGGGCGTTTCGCTCCTGTGTGGTTGCGGCTAAGCTATGACGCGTTAAACGCTTCTGGTCATATTCAGTCGCTTCGTCGCTCTTGCGTTGCGGCGCAGCGGATGGGATGTTTCGCACCTGCCCTGGCGGGCGCTTCTTTCGAAAGACACCTCTTTGACAGAAAGGAATTTTTCAATGAACCATTACGTGACCCCCGACCTGTGCGACGCCTACCCGGATCTTGTGCAGGTGCTGGAGCCGATGTTCAGCAATTTCGGCGGCCGGGATTCCTTCGGTGGCGAAATCGTCACCATCAAATGCTTCGAAGATAATTCCCTGGTCAAGGAGCAGGCCGACCAGCCTGGCGCCGGCAAAGTGCTGGTGGTCGACGGCGGTGGCTCCCTGCGCCGCGCGCTGCTGGGTGACATGATCGCCGAGAAAGCCGCGAAAAACGGTTGGGAAGGGCTGGTGATCTACGGCTGCATCCGTGACGTCGACGTGATCGCCCAGACCGACCTGGGGGTGCAGGCCCTGGCCAGCCACCCAATGAAAACCGACAAACGGGGTATCGGCGACCTGAACGTAGTGGTCACCTTTGCCGGCGTGACGTTCCGGCCAGGTGAGTACATCTACGCCGACAACAATGGCGTGATCGTCTCGCCAAGCCCGTTGAAAATGCCTGAATAAGACAGGGGTGAGGATGTTCGAGGAAGAAAACGCGCAATGGGGGCTGGTGCATGCCCTGGTGCTGGACGGTAAAGGCGGCGCGCGTTCGATTGCCCGGACTGAACTCGATGAATTGCAACTGCAACCCCATGAGAGCCTTTGGCTGCATTGGGATCGCAGCCACCCGCAAACCCAGACCTGGTTGCGCAAATCCAGCGGGTTGAGCGAGTTCGCCTGCGACCTGTTGCTGGAGGAGAACACCCGGCCGCGTCTGTTGCCGTTGCCGGAGTCGCAGTTGCTGCTGTTTCTGCGCGGGGTCAACCTCAACCCGGGAGCAGAACCGGAAGACATGGTTTCCGTGCGCATCTTCGCCGCGGCCAGCCGTGTGATCTCCCTGCGGTTGCGCCCGTTGCGCGCCACCGATGAGTTGCTGGTGCAACTGGCAGACGGCAAGGGGCCCAAAACCGCGTCTGAACTCATCCTTTATATGGCGCAGTACCTGACCAATAAAGTGCAGGATCTGGTCTCCGACCTGTCTGAAATCGTCGACGCCGAAGAAGAAAAACTCGATACCGACGAACGGTACACTCCGGAACACGGCAGCATTCTGCAGATCCGTCGACGAGCGGCCGGGCTGAAGCGATTCCTCGCCCCGCAGCGCGATATTTTTGCCCAACTCACGCGCATCAAATTGCCCTGGTTCTGTGACGACGATGCCGACTACTGGAACGAATTGAACAACAGCCTGACCCGCTACCTGGAAGAGCTCGAACTGACCCGAGAGCGCGTGGGGCTTGTGCTTGAGGCCGAAGACCGGCGCTTGAGCGTGCGCATGAACCGCACCATGTACCGCTTCGGGATCATCACCGGGATCTTCCTGCCGATGAGCTTTCTCACCGGTCTGCTGGGTATAAATGTGGGTGGCATTCCGTTCTCCGCCAGCCCCTATGGATTCATGATTGCGTGTCTGTTGATGGTCTCGGTGGCGCTTGGACAATGGTGGCTGTTTCGACGATTGCGCTGGGTTTGAGCTGAATATGAGCTGAACGTAGGAAGGGCACCATGTGACCCGAAGAATTTTACCCTCGTCTTTTAAATCACTTGCGAGAGGTCTTTATGCACGATCCGTTCGAACAGTCTTTGCGTGACATGCTCAATGCTTCGCCGTCCAACCGCGACGACGATGCGTGCCTGGGCCGCGTATTGAAAACCGCCAACCGTCAGGTGGGGGCGGGAGACCTGTTCGGTCTGCTCGGCCGCTGGGTGCCGGCGCTGATGATGGCCCTGAACAACGGTTCAGCCCACGTATCGCCTGTTTCGCGTCGTAAACCTCTTGCTCGCACTGCTGATAAGGCTGATTGAATATGGAACTTGATCTCTGGACCCAGAGCCTGGTCACCGCGATGACCGCATTGTGGACCAAGGTGGCGAATTTCATCCCCAACCTGTTTGGTGCCCTGGTACTGGTGCTGCTGGGCTTTGTCGTGGCCAAGCTGCTCGACACCCTGCTGTCCAAATTGCTGGCCAAGCTGGGCCTTGACCGTTTGATGGCAGGCACCGGCCTGACCAAACTGCTGGGGCGGGTCGGGCTGCAAGTGCCGATCTCGACATTGATCGGCAAGATCGTCTACTGGTTTGTTTTGCTGATTTTCCTGGTTTCGGCGGCTCAATCCCTTGGACTTGAGCGAGTTTCAGCTACGCTCGACATGCTGGCGCTGTATTTGCCGAAAGTTTTCGGCGGCGCGCTGGTACTGCTGGTAGGTGTTTTGCTGGCGCAACTGGCCAATGGCCTGGTGCGTGGCGCCGCCGAAGGCGTGGGGCTGGACTATGCCGCCGGCCTGGGACGTATTGCCCAGGGGCTGGTCATTATCATCAGTATTTCGGTCGCGATCAGCCAGTTGGAGGTCAAGACTGACCTGCTCAACCATGTGATTGTGATCGTTTTGATTACCGTTGGTCTGGCAGTTGCGCTGGCCATGGGCTTGGGAAGCCGGGAAATTGCCGGTCAGATTCTTGCGGGAATCTATGTGCGTGAGTTGTACCAGGTGGGCCAGCAGGTGCGTGTGGGCGAGGTCGAAGGGCAAATCGAGGAGATCGGCACGGTCAAGACGACGGTGCTGACCGATGACGGCGAGCTGGTGTCGCTGTCCAATCGGATTCTCCTCGAGCAGCAGGTCAGTAGCCGCTAACCCGGCACCCTGCTAATGTACGCCGCCGCGAGCCCGGCTGACCGGGCTGTGGCGGACATTGACCTGACTGTCGGCACGACTTGTTTTGAATAAAGCCCAAACGCTGTCCACGCGCTATGACCCCCGTGAGCTCTCTGATGAGGAGTTGGTCGCGCGCGCACACACGGAGCTGTTTCACGTCACTCGCGCGTACGAAGAATTGATGCGCAGGTATCAACGCACTCTGTTCAACGTTTGTTCAAGGTATTTAGGGAACGATAGAGATGCGGACGATGTCTGTCAGGAAGTGATGCTCAAGGTGTTGTACGGCCTGAAGAACTTCGAGGGCAAATCGAAGTTCAAGACCTGGCTCTACAGCATCACGTACAACGAGTGCATCACGCAGTATCGCAAGGAACGGCGAAAGCGTCGCTTGATGGATGCTTTGAGTCTGGACCCCCTTGAGGAGGCGTCTGAAGAAAAGGCGCCGGCACCCGAGGACAAGGGCGGGCTCGATCGCTGGCTGGTGTATGTGAACCCGATTGACCGCGAGATTCTGGTGCTACGTTTTGTCGCAGAGCTGGAATTTCAGGAAATCGCTGACATCATGCACATGGGTTTGAGTGCTACAAAAATGCGCTACAAGCGTGCTCTAGATAAATTACGTGAGAAATTTGCGGGCGAGACTGAAACTTAGTGCGTGGCAAATATCTCTTACGTGTAGGCAAGTTCTGTTAGACTTGTCGCCGAGTTGTCCCCCGGTTTGTGGGACTGCTTTACAATCACCAGATGGGGATTTAACGGATGAAACTGAAAAACACCTTGGGCTTGGCCATTGGTTCTCTTATTGCCGCTACTTCTTTCGGCGTTCTGGCACAAGGCCAAGGCGCAGTTGAAGGCGAGCTGTTCTACAAGAAGCAGTACAACGATAGCGTCAAGCACATCGAAGACGGCTTCAATCCTGGCGCTCGCATCGGTTACTTCCTGACCGACGACCTGTCCTTGAACCTGTCCTACGACAAAACCAACCACACCCGTTCGAACGACGGTACTGGTAACCAGAAGATCAAAGGCGATACCGGCAGCCTCGTTGCCCAGTATCACTTCGGTCAAGCTGGCGTAGACAGCCTGCGTCCATACGTAGAAGGCGGTTTCGGTCACCAGAGCCGTACCAACGTGCTGGCTGACGGCCACAGCGGTCGCGACCACACTACCTTCGCTACCGTCGGTACTGGCGTGAAGTACTACTTCACCAACAACCTGTACGCTCGTGCCGGTGTTGAAGCTGACTACGGTCTGGACAACGGCAAGTGGGACTACTCCGCACTGGTCGGCCTGGGCGTGAACTTCGGCGGTAACGCTGGCGCAGCTGCTCCAGCTCCTACCCCAGCACCAGCTCCAGAGCCAACTCCAGAGCCAGAAGCTCCAGTTGCTCAGGTTGTACGTGTTGAGCTGGACGTTAAGTTCGACTTCGACAAGGCCGTTGTTAAGCCTAACAGCTACGGCGACGTGAAAAACCTGGCCGACTTCATGGCTCAGTACCCGTCCACCAACGTAGAAGTGGCTGGTCACACTGACTCCGTAGGTCCAGACGCTTACAACCAGAAGCTGTCCCAGCGTCGTGCTGACGCTGTTAAGCAAGTCCTGGTTAAAGACGGCGTGGCTCCTAGCCGTGTAACTGCTGTAGGTTACGGCGAATCCCGCCCAGTTGCTGACAACGCAACTGAAGCTGGTCGTGCTGTTAACCGTCGCGTAGAAGCGTCGGTTGAAGCTCAAGCTCAGTAATAACTGAGTAGTAGAAAAAAGCCCGGCTCAGGCCGGGCTTTTTTTCGTCTGTAATTTGCCTCAAGGTGCATGCATTGATTGGTGTGTGGCATTGCGCCGATCGATCGTTCCCACGCTCCGCGTGGTAATGCATCCCGTGACGCTCTGCGTCACCTGTACCCATGGCGGGACGCGAAGCGTCCCAGGCGGCGTTCCCACGCGGAGCGTGGGAACGCCGCCTGGGCAGCCTGTGAAAGTCGCTGTGCCTCAGGCGCTCGCGGCTTGCGCCAGGCAGGCGACCTGTCCAGGTGCGGCGACGCGGCCGATCACCAGGATGGCCGGGCTTTTCAAGGCAAACGCCTGCGCATCTTCGTACAGGCGCGACAGCTCGCTACGGCATTCCCTCTGCTGGGGCAGCGATGCATTTTCGATCATCGCCACCGGCATGTCCGCTGCCATCCCTCCGTCCAGCAATTGCTGGCGAATTTCCTCCAGTTTCGCCACGCCCATATACACCACCAGGGTGGTCCCGCCCTCTGCCAGGGCGCGCCAATTCAGGCTGCTGTCGTCCTGGGTATGCGCCGTGACCAGCGTCACGCCACGACTTACCCCGCGCAGGGTCAGCGGCACAGCGCAATTAGTAGCCCCTGCCAGCCCCGCCGTAATCCCGTTGACCAACTCCACCTCGACGCCCCGTTCGCGCAACCACATGGCCTCTTCGCCACCACGCCCGAAAATGCATGGATCTCCGCCTTTGAGGCGCACCACGCACTTGCCCTGGCGCGCATAACGCAGCATCAAGCGGTGGATAAAATCCTGCGGGGTCGAGCGACAGCCGCCGCGTTTACCCACGGTGATCACCCGCGCTTCAACGCAGTGTTCCAGCACTGCCGGGTTGACCAGGTCGTCGATCAGCACCACGTCGGCTTCGTGCAGGGCGCGTACAGCCTTGAGGGTCAGCAGCTCCGGGTCGCCGGGGCCTGCGCCTACCAGCCAGACTTTTGCGTTCATGGGTTTTTCCTCGTCCAGGGATGACGTCAGCTGTGAAAAAGTGAGTACAACAGCACCAGGTTGATCAGCATCGAGAACAGCCCCAGCGCGCGCCAGACCTTCAGGGGTTCACGCTCCAGCAGTGGCCTGGGGCGCACGCTCAGCTCCTGCCGGTCAGCCTGTTCAAGCACAAGCAGCCATTCTTCGGCGGTCTCATAGCGATGCCCAGGCTGGGCGGCCAAGGCGCGCTCCAGGCTGAGGGGCAGCCAGTCCGGCAGATCGGGGCGATAACGGCTGGCGCTGACAGGTTGGGTGAACCTTGGCCGTTGGAAAGCCTCGATTTCACCGTAGGGGAAATGCCCTGTCAGCAGGTAATACAGGGTGACGCCGACGCTGTATAAATCCTGCTGGGCCGTAGGACGGTCGCCATTGAACGCCTCGGGTGCGATAAAACTTGGTGTGCCCGGCAGCTCATGATCGTGGTCCTGCGACAGGCCTGGGCAGTACGCCAGGCCGAAATCCAGCACCCGCAATTCGCCATCGTCGCCCAGCAACAGGTTTTCCGGCTTGATATCGCGGTGCAGAATCTGCCGCCGATGCAGCATGCCCACCGCCCTTAGCAAGCGTTCGGCCACCGACTGCCATTGCGCCAGGGACAACGGACCTTCACGCTCGAACAGTTCGGCCAGGGTCTGGCCTGCATACTCACGCATCACGTAGTACAAATGCTGGCGACCGCTGCCCACATGCACTTCAGGAAACGCCCGCCCGGCAACCCGGCGTAGAAACCATTCCTCCGACAGCAATGCCTGGCCGGCTTCGCGGTCGTCGTCGTGGCTCAACGGCAGGGTTTTCAGCAGCCAGGGTTGCTGCTGGGCGTCCCGCACCCGGTACAGTAACGATTGCCGGCTTTGCGCCAGAACGCTTTCCACCTGCCAGCCTTCAAAGTGCTGCCCGGCTTTGAGCAGCGGTGGCAAGGGCCATTGTTGCAGTTGCACCAACGCATCGCCGAGCGTGGCGGCGCCGAGGGTGTCGACGCGTATGAGCAGGGCGCTTGCATTGTCCTGGCTGCCGGCCAGGTGTGCGGCGCTTACCAGCGTGTTGACCGCCAGCGCCAAGTCCGTTTGTTCGCGCAAAATCCCACGGATACTGCGGTCGCCAAGGGTCGCCCACACACCGTCACTGAGCAGCAGAAAACATTCGCCTTCGCGCAATTGGCCATCGAGAAAATCCACCACCAGGTGCTGGTCCAGGCCGAGGGCGCGCTTGAGCACATGCTGCATGCCCGGTTGCTCCCACACGTGGTCTTCACTGATGCGCTGCAATTGGTCGTCGAACCAGCGATAAGCGCGGCAATCGCCGACATGCGCCAGGGTAAAACGCTGGCCACGAAACACCAGCGCGCTAAGGGTAGTGAGCAACGGTTGACCACCGCCATTGGCCTGCAGCCAGCGATTTTGTGCCAGCAGCAAACGTTCCAGGGCCTGGGCCACGCCCCAGGTTTGCGGCGTGGCGTAGTAGTCCAGGGCCAGGGCCTGCAAGGTCGAGCGCGCAGCCAGGCCACCGTCGGCGCACTGGCTCACGCCGTCCGCCATGGCGCACAGGTAACCTTTGCTCGCCGCCAGTTCGGCCACGGGGGTGACGACCCGCAGCGCGTCCTGGTTTTCCGTGCGCGGGCCGATGGCGCTGGCCTGGGCGACGCTCAGTTGCAGGCTCATCAGACCCGCGCAGCCGTCACGGCAGCCGAGCCCCAGGTGGTTCTCCAGCGACGCTTCACGCCATGCAGGCCGAACCAGGCCAGCACGCAAAGGCTGGCAAACAGCCAGAGCGCCATTTGATAGCTGCCGGTGCTTTGCTTGATCGCGCCCATACCCGCCGCCAGGGCGAAGCCGCCAATACCGCCGGCCATGCCGATCAGGCCGGTCATCACGCCGATTTCGCGACGGAAACGCTGGGGCACCAGTTGGAATACCGCGCCATTGCCGGCACCCAGGCCGAGCATGGTGCAGACGAACAAGGCCAGCGCGGCGTATGAACTCGGCAGGTTGAAACCCACCGCCGCGATGCAGATCGCTGCCACGCTGTACATGCCCAGCAAGGTACGGATCCCACCAAAGCGGTCCGCCAGCGCGCCGCCCAGGGGACGCATCAGGCTGCCGCCGAACACACAGGCGGCGGTGTAATAACCGGCGGTCACCGGGCTCAGGCCGTACTGGTCGTTGAAGTAACCGGGCAGGGCGCTCGCCAAGCCGATGAAGCCGCCGAAGGTCACGCTGTAGAAGAGCATGAACCACCAGCTGTCACGGTCGCCCAAGGCTTTGAAATAGTCGGCCATGGATTTGGCTTTTGGCCGTTCAGGGGCATTGCGCGCCAGCCAGGCAAACACGATCAGGGTCAGCACCAGCGGGATCAGCGCAAAGCCGAACACGTTGCTCCAACCGAATGCGGCCGCCAATACAGGCGCCAGCAACGCGGCGAACACAGTGCCGGAGTTCCCCGCGCCGGCGATGCCCATCGCCTTGCCCTGGTGTTCAGCCGGATACCACTGGGAGGCCAACGGCAGCGCGACGGCAAACGATGCGCCGGCCATGCCGAGGAACAGGCCCAGCAGCAAGGCTTGCTCGTAAGTGTGAATCCCCAGTTTCCAGGCGCCGAACAGCGCGCAAATCACGATCACCTGGCCGATCAGCCCAGCGGTCTTGGGCGACAGCTTGTCGGCCAGCATGCCCATCAGGAAGCGCAATATCGCACCGGCGAGGATAGGCGTCGCCACCATCAACCCGCGCTGCTGAGTGGTCAGGTGCAGATCGGCGGCGATTTGTATCGCCAGCGGGCCCAGCAGGTACCAGACCATGAAGCTCAGGTCGAAATACAGGAACGCGGCAAACAGGGTCGGGGTGTGCCCGGATTTCCAGAAGCTTGATTTCATCACGCACCTCAACGGTTGGGGTCTTGTAAGAAGGCCTGGGGCCCCACTGACTGGGGCCAAAACGAAAAAACGCCGCCACCGGGTTCGCGAGGGCAAACCGGGTGTGCGACGTCTTTGTCGTGGAGGGGCAACCGCCGTTGGCTACCTGTGATGTTTACTTAGCAAAAGCTGAGCCAATAACGTGGAGGGCGGGACGCGGAGCGTCCGAGGCGGCATTCCCACGCGGGAGCGTGGGAACGATCATCAGCCGAGCAATTCGCTCATGGCGATAATCTGCTCCGCCACCTGAATCAGTTTCTGCTGGCGGCTCATGGCCTGGCGGCGCATCAGGGTGTAGGCCTCTTCTTCGTTGCAGACTTTCATCTTCATCAGCATGCCCTTGGCCAGCTCGATGCGCTTGCGCTCGGCCAGTTGCTGGTCTCGGGCCTGAAGCTGGGCGCGCAAGGCCTGGTCGCTTTCGAAACGGGCCATGGCCACATCCAGGATCGGTTGCAGGCGCTGGGCCTGGATGCCTTCGACGATGTAGGCGCTGACCCCGGATTTGATCGCCTGGCGCATTACGTCCGGGTCGTGCTCATCGGTGAACATCACGATGGGCCGGGGTTGGTCGCGGCTGACCAGGACCACTTGCTCCATCACATCGCGCCCCGGTGACTCGGTATCGATCAGGATCACGTCCGGGCGCACCGTTTCGACGCGTGCGGGCAGGTCAATGATCAAGCCGGACTCATCGATCACCTCAAAGCCCGCCTCGACCAGTGCCGTGCGCAGGCGGCCGACCTTGCGCGGGGTGTCATTGATCAGCAGGATTCGCAGCATGGAGGTCCTCCTGTCAGCGCCAGGCTTGGCGGTGAGTGGTATCGGCCAGGGCGTGCAGGCGAAAGCTTCGGGCATAACCGGCAGGGTCGGAACCGTCCCAAGTCTTGCCGTCGATCAACTGGCTGCTGCGCATGTTCTGGTTTATGGCCGCAATACCCAACGCGTCGGCTGCCTGGCGATACAACGTCAATTGCTGCACTTGGCGCGCAACGTCGAGATAGTCCGGGTCTTCGCGCAAGAGGCCCCAGCGCCGAAACTGGGTCATGAACCACATGCCGTCGGACAGGTAGGGCAGGTTCACCTCGCCACCGGCAAAAAAGCGCAGGGCGTGCGGGTCCTGCCACTGGTTGCCCAGGCCGTCGTCGTAGGCGCCCAGCAGGCGCGGCTCGATGCAGTCGAGCGGGGCGTCGAGGTACTCGCGGCCACTGAGCAACTGCGCAGTGGAGCGGCGGTTTTCGCGGCTTTGCTCGATAAACCGACTGGCTTCCAGGATGGCCATCACCAGTATCCGCGCGGTGTTGGGGTATTGGTCCACGAACGCCTGGGTGCAGCCGAGTACCTTCTCTGGATGGTTGGGCCAGATCGCTTGGGTCGTCGCCAAGGTAAAGCCCTGGTTTTGCCGCACCGCGCTGGCGCTCCAGGGTTCGCCGACGCAAAACCCGTCGATGCGCCCGGCTTGCAGGTGCGCAATCATTTGCGGTGGCGGAACCACCACGCTGTCCACATCCTGCAGCGGGTGGATACCCTGGCTTGCGAGCCAGTAATACAGCCACATGGCGTGGGTGCCTGTGGGAAAGGTCTGGGCGAAGGTCAGTTTTGTTCGGCTTTGGTGCACGTGGCGGTCCAGTGCTTCAGGAGTGATCACCCCTTGTTGCTGCAGACCGTGCGACAGGTTGATGCTCTGGCCGTTCTGGTTGAGCCCCATCAGTACGGCCATGTCGATGGGCGCGACGCCGCCGATGCCCAGATGCACGGCATAGATCAGCCCGTACAGGCTGTGGGCGGCATCCAGTTCGCCACTGACCAGTTTGTCGCGCAGGTTGGCCCATGACGACTGGCGCTTGAGGTTCAAGGTCAGGCCATGGAATTGCGCGAAGCCCTGGGTGGCGGCCACTACTATCGAGGCGCAGTCGCTCAAGGCCATGAAGCCAAGGTCCAGGCTGCTCTTTTCCGGGGCGTCACTGCCGTTGACCCAGGCCAGCGGGTCGTTCATCGGGCTGTTGCCAACCGAATCGTTCATCAACACCTACCTTTTCTTTCAAAAAAAAGCGTCGTTCCCTCAGATGGCGCTGCAAGCCAATGCGGGTAACGACGCCTTTGTCCGTAGCCCGCTCCGCCGTTGGCGCGTGCTCTGATACAGAGTTCATAGCAAGGCACATGCCACGGATGGCAAGGCCTGGATGGCCGTCAACTTTCCATCAAGATTGAAACCGGGCGGCCTTTCAGTATGGCCGCACTCTCATTGCTCGACCGCCCAGGAAACCCCACGGTGCACGCCGACTTTCTTGCAACGATGCCCAGTCTCTGGCCGTGCCGCCGGCTTTTCCTTGTTGCGCTGTTTGCCGCGCTGGTGTCGGGAAGTGCGCTTGCCTGGGGCGAGCTGTACGTGGCACAGGACGAAAGCCTGCATACCGTGTTTACCGCACTCTCGGAGCCACTGGGCCTGTCCATCGTTGTCAGCCGCGAAGTAGCACGCAAGCGACTCAGCGTTGCGCTCGACTTCGATGCGCCGCAGCAGGCCCTGGAGGCGCTCACGTTGCAACAAGGGTTGATCTGGTACAGCGACGGGCAAGCGCTCTATGTGTATGGCGCGGGCGAGGCGAAAAGCTCCGCAGTGACCTTGCGGCATATAAGCGTCGACAGGCTGCGCGCCCTCATGCGCCGCTCGGGCCTCGACGAGTCGCGCTACCCGCTGCGTGAAAGCGGCGGACGAACATTCTATGTGTCCGGCCCACCCAACTATGTCGACCAGGTGCTGCGCCTGGCCCAGTTGATGGACCGCCAACGGGCCGACTTGCGGGTCGGGGCGCAGGCTTTCGGCATCGTCCAGGTGCTCAACACCGACGTGGGGGATCGCCAGTACGGCACAAGCGACAGGTCGGTCACCGTACCCGGGATGGCCTCGATGATCGAGGCCCTGCTGGCCAGTGAACACAAGGGGCTGCTGGCCGACAAGAGCCTTGGCGTGATCGCCTATCCGGATAGCAACAGCCTGCTGATCAAGGGCAAGCCGGCGCAGGTGAATTTCGTCCAGAAACTGGTGGCGGAACTCGACCTACCCAAGCGAGCGATCGAGATCTCGTTGTGGCTGGTGGATGTGGAGCGCGACGAACTGAAAAAACTGGGCCTGGACGGGGATGGGGACAGGCAGATGTCGACCACGCGAATCCTGCCCCCCCTGGATGACAGGCACCTTATGGCCAGGGTTGGCGCATTGGAGCGTCGTCGGCGCGCGAGGGTGACGACCTTGCCGGTCATCCTCACCCAGGAAAATGTGCCTGCAGTTTTCCAGGATAACCACACGTTCTATCTGCCACCGCCCGAAGGCGACCAGGCTGACTGGAAACCGGTGCGTTATGGCACCCAGGTCAGCGTACTGCCGCGTTTTGTCGAGGCCAACCAGGTCGAGATGCGCCTTGAGGTTGAAGAAGGCCGCCAGATAACCGAGGCGGGGCGTCGCGAAAAAAGCGCGGCGGTGGGGCGAGTGGGCATCAACAGCGTGGTGCGTGTACCGCAAGGCAGGCGCCTATGGCTGGGCGCGTTTCCACGGGAGCCTGAAGGACGGGGGGCTGGACGTCCGGCTCAGGTGCGTCTGTTTGTGATCCAGGCCAGGGCGGTGGGCAGCGAATTGAAGGGACAGGACCAGGACGCAGGGCCGCCACCCTTGACGGCTGCGCAATACGAGCGAGTGCAACGTGCGTTTGTACGTCCGGAACACGATCTCCCACCGTAAACAAGGCGTTAACCCATGCATCTGGAAATTCTTCTACAGGAACAACTGATCAGCCGTAGGCGCCTGGCAGCCTTTGCGCCCGGAAAGGTGTTGCCGCTGGCGCCGGAGATAATCCATTGCGTGGAAGTTCGGGTAAACGGGCAATTACTGGCCTTGGGCGAGCTGGTGCAATTGGAGGACCGGCTGGGGGTTGAGTTGCAGGAGGTGTATCAGGCGTGGCTGCCTGGTGGAGGTGAATAGCGAAACGTCTTACAGCGCGGCTCCCGAAACCGCCGCATGTATGGGCTTTTTCCTAACGTGAGCGGTGAGGCGGTTTTTTATAGTGGTGACATGGGCCCATAAGCCAGTGATGGAAACGAGGACTTCAATGTCAGTAGTCGGATGCCGAGGTAATGATGGCCGTCATGGATGATGGAGTAACGACGACTTCCCTGGTTTTTGGACGCTGGACCTTGCATGACCATGGTCGCCTGACGGGCGAGGGTTCGGACGTCCAGCTACCGCCCAAGGAGTGGCAGGTGTTGCGGCTGCTGCTGGTTTCCGGTGGGGCGTTGATGACCAAGGATCGCTTGCTTGAGCTTGCCTGGCCACAGGGGGAGGTCGCCGAAGAATCGCTGACGCGCTGTATCTACTCGTTGCGCAAGCAGCTTGGCGTCGACAAGGGGTTTATCAAGACGATCTACGGCCAGGGGTACCGCTTCACGTGTACGGTCAATAAAGCCGTCCATGCCCCCAGGGAATATGTGTGTTCGGTCTGCGGGCAAGTCAGCCAGGGCTCAGTAAATTGTGGCTAGGTTCTGGAGCAAGGGCCTGGCGTTGAGTGCGCTGATGGTCAGTCACCAGGCACTGGCCTATTGCTGGGAAAGCGCCGCGAGTCGCTTCAATATCGAGCCGGAGTTGCTGCAAGCGATTGCCGCCGTGGAGTCGGGTTATCGCGCGCAAGCGATAAATCACGCCAACCGCAACGGCACTCGAGACATTGGTCTGATGCAGATCAACAGCATCCACCTGCCGCGCCTGCTCAAGCAGGGGATCACCGAAGAGCGCTTGATCAATGAGCCATGCCTGTCGATCGAGGTGGGTGCTTCGATTCTCGCCGAGTTCATCCAGCGCTTCGGCTATAACTGGACAGCGGTAGGTTCCTACAATGTGGGGACGGGGTCCGAGCCCGAGCGTGAGGCGCTGCGCATGCAGTATGCGCAAAAAATCTGGGCGGTTTATGAGCAGTTGGTTGGGCATCGCTACTGACGATTGCGGTTCACGCCTCGCGCGCTCACCGTCACCCCGGCTATAATCGCCGCCACCTTTCGCCGCCATCCGAGTCTAGCCTGCCCATGTATACCCTGGCCCGCCAGCTGTTGTTCAAACTCTCCCCGGAAACCTCACACGATCTGTCCCTGGACCTGATCGGCGCGGGTGGCCGCCTGGGACTCAATGGGCTGGTATGCAAGGCGCCGGCGAAAATGCCGGTGTCCGTCATGGGACTCGACTTCCCCAACCCGGTCGGCCTGGCGGCCGGCCTGGACAAGAACGGGGCAGCCATCGACGGTTTTGCACAGCTGGGATTCGGTTTTGTCGAAGTCGGCACCGTGACCCCGCGGCCACAACCGGGCAACCCCAAGCCGCGCATCTTCCGTCTGCCCGAAGCCGAGGCTATCATCAACCGCATGGGCTTCAATAACCTGGGGGTTGATCATTTGTTATCGCGGGTACAGGCAGCGAAATACAAGGGCATCCTGGGCATCAATATCGGCAAGAACTTCGACACGCCGGTTGAGCGTGCGGTGGATGACTACCTGATCTGCCTGGACAAGGTCTACGCCCATGCCAGCTACGTCACCGTCAACGTCAGCTCGCCCAATACGCCGGGCCTGCGCAGCCTGCAGTTCGGCGACTCCCTCAAGCAACTGCTCGAAGCCTTGCGCCAGCGTCAGGAAGACTTGGCGGTGCGCCATGGCAAACGCGTGCCCTTGGCGATCAAGATTGCCCCGGACATGAGCGACGAAGAAACCGTCCTGGTCGCCCAGGCCCTGATGGATGCGGGAATGGATGCGGTGATCGCCACCAACACCACGCTCAGTCGCGTGGGTGTCGAAGGCCTGGCCCATGGTGACGAGGCGGGCGGTCTGTCGGGTGCGCCGGTGCGCGAGCAAAGCACCCATATCGTCAAGGTGCTGGCGGCCGAGCTGGCCGGGCGATTGCCAATCATCGCTGCGGGCGGCATCACCGAAGGCAAGCATGCGGCGGAAAAAATCGCCGCCGGCGCCAGCCTGGTGCAGTTGTATTCCGGCTTTATCTACAAGGGGCCGGCGCTGATTCGCCAGTCGGTGGATGCGATCGCTGCCTTGCGCTGATGCTGATCGTTCCCATGCTCCGCGTGGGAATGCCGCCCCGGACGCTCCGCGTCCCGCCGAGAAGCTAGGTGACGCAGAGCGTCACAGGATGCATTACCACGCAGAGCGTGGGAACGATCAGGCGTGAGACCCGCCCAATAAAAAGGGCTCCTTGAAGGAGCCCCTGGGCCGAAGCCCGCCGCCCGGATGGGGCGTGCATGGTAAGTCGTTACATATTCAAAGGTAGTGATGTCGGAATTGATTGCCCTTGATTAGCCGACGGCGCGAAGTTCGTTGAGTCTGTGGATTCCCGCAGTGCCAGTCATACCGTCCCAGTTGTCGCCGCGTCCTTCTCGCCAGCCATTGATCCAGGCTTGACGTACCGACGGTAGAGTAAATGGGCAAAGCTCACGGGATTTGCCATGAACGCCATATTGATATCCGCGTAAAAATGCTCTTTCCAACGGATCACGCTTAAGTCTTCTCATAGGGTGTTTCCCTCACTTGTTGACTGTCTTGATATCCTTCGACCCTGTGTGGGGCCGGGCAGAGTTTTTCTGCCGTTGGTGGGCTCGCTGCCGGCGTGGCGAGCCTATGTGTCAGAACCGTAACGGCGCCGACCTGTGTTGAGTTCTAACCAATAGGTCACATGGATTCAATGATCGTTTTGTCATAAGCACGTAACGATAATGATGCTATGGCCATAAGCCGGGATGGCGTCGGGCCCCCTTTATCTGGCAAAGCCAGCTATGATGCAGCCTGCACAGCGGATGGGTTTAATCCCTTAGTGAGAATGCCCGCCCGTTGCAGTCGGTTATTATTCGACGAAGGGTCGCAATATTTCTTTTTGTTGCGGGTTTAGTTGTTAAAAGTTCTTTCTGCCCCGTCAATAAAGGCCCGAGTGCCTGGCGGACGGGGTGGAACGGCACATTCGTGCCACGCGAGCACTCTTCAAGAAAAGTGCTTGATTGAAAACCGAGCCGGCGATGCGTCGCCCGTTCATTTATTGCTGAAAAGCCTGGAATGCCCCATGTCGGACCGTTTTGAACTCTTCCTCACCTGCCCCAAGGGCCTTGAAGGCCTGCTGATCGAGGAAGCCGTCGGGCTTGGCCTTGAGGAAGCCCGCGAGCACACCTCGGCCGTGCGCGGCATGGCCGACATGGAAACCGCCTACCGCCTGTGCCTCTGGTCGCGCCTGGCCAACCGCGTGCTGTTGGTGCTCAAGCGCTTCCCGATGAAGGACGCCGAAGACCTCTACCACGGCGTACTGGATATCGAATGGGCCGACCACATGGTCAGCGACGGCAGCCTGGCGGTTGAATTCAGCGGCCACGGTTCGGGCATCGACAACACCCACTTCGGCGCGCTGAAGGTCAAGGATGCGATTGTCGACAAGCTGCGCACGCCGACCGGCGAACGTCCCTCCATCGACAAGATCAACCCGGACCTGCGCATTCACCTGCGCCTGGACCGTGGCGAAGCCATCCTGTCCCTCGACCTCTCCGGCCACAGCCTGCACCAGCGCGGTTACCGCCTGCAGCAGGGCGCGGCGCCGCTGAAGGAAAACCTCGCCGCCGCGATCCTGATCCGCGCCGGCTGGCCGCGTATTGCCGCTGAAGGCGGCGCGCTGAGCGACCCGATGTGTGGCGTGGGCACCTTCCTGGTGGAAGGCGCGATGATCGCCGCCGACATGGCGCCCAACCTGAATCGCGAACTGTGGGGGTTCACCACTTGGCTCGGTCACGTCCCGGCACTGTGGAAGAAACTGCACGCCGAAGCCACCGAACGTGCCGCCATCGGTATGAACAAGCCGCCGCTGTGGATTCGCGGCTACGAAGCCGATCCGCGCCTGATCCAGCCCGCGCGCAACAACATCGAGCGCGCCGGCCTGAGCCACTGGATCAAGGTGTATCAAGGCGAAGTCGGCACCTTCGAGCCGCGCCCGGACCAGAACCAGAAAGGCCTGGTCATCTGCAACCCGCCGTACGGCGAGCGTCTGGGTGACGAAGCCAGCCTGTTGTACCTCTACCAGAACCTTGGTGAGCGTCTGCGCCAGGCGTGCATGGGCTGGGAAGCGGCGGTGTTCACTGGCGCGCCGGACCTGGGCAAGCGCATGGGCATCCGCAGCCACAAGCAGTATTCGTTCTGGAACGGCGCGTTGCCGTGCAAGTTGCTGCTGATCAAGGTCAACGCGGATCAGTTCGTCACCGGCGAGCGCCGCACCCCGGAGCAGCGCCAGGCCGAACGCGAGCAAGCCGCTTACGATCAGGCGCCGGCCGAGCCGCAGGAACGCCAGTACAACAAGAACGGCAACCCGATCAAACCCGCTCCAGCCCCGGTGGTCGAGCAGGCGCGCCTGAGTGAAGGCGGGCAGATGTTCGCCAACCGCCTGCAGAAGAACCTCAAGTTGCTGGGCAAATGGGCCAAGCGTGAAGGCGTGGATTGTTACCGCGTGTACGACGCCGACATGCCGGAATACTCCATGGCCATCGACCTGTACCACGACTGGGTCCACGTGCAGGAATACGTCGCGCCCAAGTCCATCGACCCGGAAAAAGCCTCCGCACGCATGTTCGATGCCCTGGCAGCGATTCCCCAGGCCTTGAACATCGACAAGAGCCGCGTGGTGGTCAAGCGTCGCGAGCGTCAGAGCGGCACCAAGCAGTACGAGCGCCAGAGCGCCCAGGGCAAGTTCACCGAAGTCAGCGAAGGCGGCGTCAAGCTGCTGGTCAACCTCACCGACTACCTGGACACCGGCCTGTTCCTCGACCACCGGCCGATGCGCATGCGCATCCAGAAAGAAGCGGCCGGCAAACGCTTCCTCAACTTGTATTGCTACACCGCCACGGCCAGCGTGCACGCGGCCAAGGGCGGCGCGCGCAGCACCACCAGTGTCGACTTGTCCAAGACCTACCTGGACTGGGCGCGCCGCAACTTCTCCCTCAACGGTTTCTCCGACAAGAACCGCCTGGAGCAGGGTGACGTGATGGCCTGGCTGGAAGCCAGCCGCGATGAGTTCGACATGATTTTCATCGACCCGCCGACCTTCTCCAACTCCAAGCGCATGGAAGGCATCTTCGACGTACAACGCGACCACGTGCAACTGCTCGACCTGGCCATGGCGCGCCTGGCACCGGGTGGTGTGTTGTACTTCTCGAACAACTTCCGCAAGTTCGTGCTGGAGGACAACCTCAGCGAACGCTACGCGGTTGAGGAAATCAGCGACAAGACCATCGACCCGGATTTCGCGCGTAACGCGAAGATCCACCGGGCGTGGAAAATCACGGCTCGCTGACCACCGTACCTTGTAGGAGCGAGCTTGCTCGCGAAAAACCCGAGAGCGCCGCGTTTATCCCGAAGAAACGTGGCGCTCCTGAGTTTTCGCGAGCAAGCTCGCTCCTACAGTGGTTTTGCGCTGGTCAAACCTTGGGTCGATGGCTATAACTTAAGGCCTGGCCAACGTGACACCCCGCAGGCTGGCGTCTTGAGTGTTGCCTATGCCGTTACAAGCTGTTCGCCCCAAGATCCTAGGCTTTATCAGTGAGCAGGCGTCGGCTTGGCTGGTGGCATTGGTGGTGTTGCTGTCAGGTTTCGCGTTGACGGCGATCGTCGCCTGGGCGGCCGCCGACCTCTACCAGCAACAGGTGCGTCAACGCTTCCAACTGCTGGTCAATGAGCGCTATATCCGCCTGCAGGAACGCTTCGAAGACCAGGAACAGCGGCTTAACAGCCTGCGGCGTTTCTTTGTCAATTCCGATGAAGTGTCCCGCGAAGAGTTCGACGGGTTCGCCGAGCCCTTGTTGTTACGCGCCCGCGCGTACTCGTGGGCGCCTCGGGTGTATCGCGGGCAGCGCAGCCAGTTTGAACGGCAGGTTTCCGTTCAGCGCGGCACGCCCTTTGTTATCCGCGAGTTGAATCCGGCAGGTCAACTGGTCCCGGCGCTCGAGCGCGATGAATATGTCCCGGTGGTGTACAGCCAGACTCAAAGCCTGCTGGGCACACCGCTCGGCTTTGACCTGCTGGCCCAGCCGCTGCGACGCTCGGTCCTTGAGCGCGCGCGCGCAACCGGCGAGCTGGCGGTGTCTCAGCCCATGCAATTGGTCGGGGTGGAGCCGGCCTATGCCACCGGGGTTTTACTGGTCGCGCCGGTGAGTCACGCGCCCACGTCCGAACACTCCCGGAGCGAGCCCTACGGCTACGTGATGGCGGTAATCAGCATGCGCCAACTGGTGGCCGAAGGATTGCCCAAGCCGGACCGGGACAACCTGGTCATGCAACTGGTTGATACGTCCGACGTGCAAAAGCGTGTGCTGTTCGAGTCCGGTACGGTCGCGTCCGATCGTGATTTGGTCGGCGCGCGCCGCCTGACCCTGGGCGACCATGTGTACGCCCTTAGCCTGCGCCCGAGCCAAGTGTTCGACCAGGCCAACCATTCCTCGTTGAGCACGATCCTGACCATGGGCGGCCTGCTCAGCCTGCTGCTCGCCGCCTTGCTCTATGTGCTTGTGAGTCAACGCCAGCGCGCGTTGAAGCTGGTGGAGCAGCGTACCGCGCAACTGCGTCTGCGCGAGCAGGAATTGCGCGGCGCCCATGGTCAATTGCGTAGCGTGCTCAATGCGGCCACCCAGGTCGCCATCATCGCCACCGACTTGCGCGGTGTCATCAACACCTTCAACGCTGGCGCCGAACAGATGCTGGGCTTCAAGGCCGAGCAAGTGGTGGGCGCCCACACCCTGGAAAGCCTGCACCTGGCGTCGGAACTGGAAGCGCGCTCCGCCAGCTTGAGTGTAGCCTTGGGCAAGCGGATTCCCGCCAGCCAGGCGATGCTGGTGGAAAGCCCGGACAACCTGCACGAAGCCCGTGAGTGGAGGCTAATCCGCCAGGATGGCAGCCAACTGACCGTGAATATGCTGGCCACGGTATTGCTCGATGACCATGGGTTGTGGGTCGGCCACCTGGCGATCTACCTGGACATAACCGAGCAGAAGCGTGCCTACGAGGCCTTGGCTGCCAGGGACCGCCTGCTCAAAAAACTCAGCGCCCATGTGCCCGGCGGCATCTTCCAGTTCACCCTGGAGCCCAGGGACAGCTGGAAATTCATCTATGCCAGCGACGGTATGCGTGACATCTATGAAATCGATCCCGGCGTATTGCAGCAGGACGCACAGAAGGTTTTCGAGCGTATTCATCCGCTGGATGCGAATCGGGTGCGTGCGTCGATCCGCTTGTCGGCGCTGCAGTTGAGCCACTGGCGCGAAGAGTACCGGGTGCTGTTGCCGCAACGGGGCCTGCGCTGGATTCGCGGCGAAGCGACTCCGGAAGAGTTACCCACTGGCGGTACGTTGTGGCATGGCTATGTGTCGGATATTTCCGATCTCAAGCGGGTGGAAGAAGAGCTGCGCGCGCTTTCCATCACCGACTCCCTGACCGGGATTCACAACCGCCGCTATTTCCAGGATCGGCTCAAGATCGAAATGGTCAGGCTCAACCGCACGTCAGGGGCCTTGTCGGTGATCATGCTGGATATCGATCACTTCAAGCGCATCAACGACAGGCATGGGCATGCGGTCGGCGACGGTGTATTGCAGGAACTGTGCAAACGCATCAGTCAGCGCCTGCGCCGCACCGATGTGTTCTGCCGCCTGGGCGGCGAGGAATTCATGGTGCTGTGCCCGCAAACTGATGGCGCGCAGGCCTACATTCTGGCGATGGAATTGTGGTCGTCGCTGCGCAATGCGCCGATGGAGCCGGTCGGCATTGTTACTGCCAGCTTTGGCGTGGCCAGTTGGCGAGTGGGCGAAGGTGTCGATGGGTTGCTGCTGCGCGCCGACTCAGCGGTGTACGTGGCCAAGCAGGCGGGCAGGGATCGGGTTGAAACCTGTGGGAGCGGGCTTGCCCGCGATGGCGGTCAGCCCGCCCATTGCTGATACTCCGCCTTCGCGGGCAAGCCCGCTCCCACAGTTTTTTCGGTGCCAGGCACGGGACTGGCGAACACCATCAATCCCCTGTGGGAGCTGGCTTGCCTGCGAAAGCGGTGTGTCAGTCACAAGATTTATCCACTGACGCACCGCCTTCGCGAGCAAGCCCGCTCCCACAGTTTTTTCGGTGCCAGGCACCGGACTGGCGAACACCATCAATCCCTGTGGGAGCTGGCTTGCCTGCGAAAGCGGTGTGACAGTCACCAGAGCTATTCACTGGCGCACCGCCTTCGAGGGCAAGCCCGCTCCCACACAAGCCCGCTCCTGCCGGGATGAAGCCCTTTCAGAGCACCGGGGCAACCGCCGCCAACTTCGGCTGGCGATACAGGTCCAGCAGCACCTGATCCAGCACCGACGAAGCGCCCCATGGCTTCGGATCGTTGAGAATCGCCACCACCGCCCAGGTGTTGCCGTTGTTGTCGCGGCTGAACCCGGCGATGGCGCGCACAGTGTTCAAGGTGCCGGTCTTGACGTGGGCTTCGCCGCGCATGGCGGTGGTTTTCAGACGTTTGCGCATGGTGCCGTCGGTGCCGGCGATCGGCATCGAGCTGATGTACTCGGCGGCGTAGGGGCTATGCCAGGCGGCTTGCAGCATCGCTGCCATCTCGCGGGCGCTGACGCGTTCGGCGCGTGACAAGCCCGAGCCGTTCTCCATCACCAAATGCGGCGCGGTGATCCCTTTCTTCGCCAGCCACTGGCGCACCACACGTTGCGCCGCCTTGGCATCGTCGCCATCGGCATCGTTGCGAAACTGCGCACCCAGGCTCAGGAACAGCTGTTGGGCCATGGTGTTGTTACTGTATTTGTTGATGTCGCGGATGATCTCCGCCAAGTCCGGCGAGAACGCCCGGGCCAGCACTTTGGCGTCTTTTGGCACGGGCGCCTGGAGGTTACGGCCCTGGATGGTACCGCCCAGCTCCTGCCAGATCGCCCGGACGGCCCCAGCGGTATAGGTGGCGTGGTCCAGCAACGACAGGTAGGTCTGCGAGCTGCAGCCTTCGGCCAATTGGCCGCTGACGGTTACCGTCACGCTGCCATCAGCGGCAGTGACCGGGTTGTAGCGCACGTCACCGGTGCATTGCTTGGCGTTGGAGACCTTGACCTGGTTGTCGATGCGGATGCTGGCAATCGGCGGCTCAACCGACACCAATACCCGGCCCGAATCATTGCGCGTCACGAACCGCAGGGCCTTGAGGTTGACCAGCAGCGCGTCCGGCTTGACCAGGAACGGTTTGTTCTCGTCGTTGCCATCGTCATTGAATTCGGGCAGTTGCGGTTGCATGAAGAAGCCACGGTCGAGCACCAGGTCGCCGGTGACTTGCTGCACACCGTTGGCGCGCAGGTCGCGCATCAGCAGCCAGAGCTTTTCCATGTTCAGCTTGGGGTCGCCGCCGCCCTTGAGGTACAGGTTGCCGTGCAACACGCCGCCGCTGAGGGTGCCATCGGTGTAGAACTCGGTTTTCCACTGGTGGTTGGGGCCGAGCATTTCCAGGGCTGCATAGGTGGTGACCAGCTTCATGGTGGAAGCCGGGTTCACCGAGACGTCGGCATTGAATACGGTAGGCGTGCCCGGGCCGTTCAACGGGATCATCACCAGGGACAGCGCCGTGTTTTGCAGTTTGGCTTTAGCGAGTGCCTGCTGCACATTCGGCGGCAAGGTGGTGTTGACGGGGGCAGCGGTGGCGGAAAAGGCCAAGGGCAGGATAAGACCGGCGAAAAATACGGAACGCAAAGATTTGATCATAAGAGGTAAAACCCTACTGCTGAGGAGGGTGAAAAAGGTGAGGGGTAAATAAGAAAAATCCCTCAATGGTCATGAAAGTGTCGGCATTATGCCCCAAGGTGGCGCCACTTGTAGCTGAACCATAGCGGGTAATCGGCGTTTTTTTGCCGGCAGGGTGCCGCCTGTCCCAGAGAGTCGGGCAATCGCCGTCTTAAACTGCTAAAGTGCCGCCCGTTATTACTTATGAGGATTGTTCCAATGGCGACTAACCGTTCCCAGCGTCTGCGCAAAAAACTGTGCGTTGATGAATTTCAAGAGCTGGGTTTCGAACTGAACCTGGACTTCAAAGAAGGCCTGAGTGAAGAAGCTATCGACGCTTTCCTCGAAGCATTCATCAAAGAAGCCATGGAAGCCAATGGCCTGGGCTACGTCGGCGGCGATGACTACGGTCTGGTTTGCCTGCAGAAGCGTGGCTCGGTCTCCGAAGAGCAGCGCGCGGCTGTTGAAGCCTGGCTGAAAACCCGTTCCGAGCTGACCAAGGCTGAAGTCAGCCCGTTGCTGGACGTGTGGTATCCGGAAAAGCCGATCAACGCGGCCAAGTGATACAGAAAAAAACGGCGACCTGAACAGGGTCGCCGTTTTTTTATGCCTTGCGTCCATTCAGAATCAGCAGCGTCAACACCCCCGCCACAATCCCCCAGAACGCCGATCCGATGGAAAACAGCGTCAAGCCAGACGCGGTGACCATAAAGGTGATCAGCGCCGCTTCCCGTTCCTTCGGTTCATTCATGGCGATGCTCAGGCCATTGATGATCGAGCCAAACAGCGCCAGGGCTGCAATCGACAGCACCAGTTCCTTGGGCAAGGCTGCGAACAAGGCCGCCAATGTCGCGCCGAATACCCCGGCAACCCCGTAGAACACCCCGCACCACACGGCGGCGGTGTAGCGCTTGTTGCGGTCCTCATGGGCATGAGGCCCGGTGCAGATCGCCGCGCTGATCGCGGCCAGGTTGATGCCGTGGGAGCCAAACGGCGACAGCACCAGCGAAGCCAGGCCGGTGGCGGTGATCAGGGGTGAGGCGGGCACGCTGTAGCCGTCGGCCCGCAGGACTGCGACGCCGGGCATGTTCTGCGAGGTCATCGCGACCACAAACAACGGAATGCCGATGCTGATGGTTGCCGCCAACGAGAAGTGCGGCGTGGTCCACACCGGCGTTGCCACTTCCAGGTGAAAACCGCTGAAGTCCAGCAGCCCCATCAACCCGGACAGTGTAGTGCCGATCACCAGCGCGGCCAGTACCGCATAACGCGGCGATAACCGTTTGGTGATCAGGTAGGTGAAGAACATGCCCAGCACCAGGCCGGTACGGTGTTGCGCGGCGACGAAGATCTCGCTGCCGATCTTGAACAGGATCCCGGCGAGCAAAGCGGCGGCCAGTGATGCAGGAATGCGCTTGACGAGTTTTTCAAAGCTGCCGGTCAACCCGCAAATCGTCACCAGCACCGCACAGGTGATGTAGGCCCCGATGGCCTCGCCATAACTCACACCGCCAAGGCTGGTGATCAGCAGCGCTGCGCCCGGCGTCGACCAGGCAATGGTAATCGGCGTGCGATAGCGCAGGGACAAGCCAATGCTGCACACCGCCATGCCGATGGACAGGGCCCAGATCCACGAAGAGATCTGCGCCGTGGTCAACCCCGCCGCCTGGCCTGCCTGGAACATCAGCACCAGGGAACTGGTGTAGCCGGTCATCATGGCGATAAAACCGGCGACGACGGCCGCAAACGAAGTATCGGCCAGCGGACGTAAAGGCGCCTGTGGGGAATCGGTCATGCAGAGGTGTTCCTTTTACCTGGGTGTTAGCCGGTGACGGCGCGGATTCAAGCCTAAACTCAAACCTGACGACTCATTGCAATACAGCCGCCGGCGCAAACAGCCGTACAGTGTGTTGGCGCATGCGGTTGTGTACAATGTGCCGTGTTTTCAGGTGATACTTGCCAGCGACCCGCTGTTGCCGTATTACCGTAAAGTCACTGTATTACCGTTAATTCGCCGCCGTTCTCCAAACCCGAGTGCCCATGAACGAACAGTTGCAACCTCTCAAGAAACAACCGCGAGCCGGCAAGGCCGCTCGCAGCGGAACCCAGGACGATATCGTCTACGCGCATATCTTCGAGGCGATTCTCGAACAACGTCTGGCGCCCGGTACCAAATTGAGTGAAGAGGCGCTGGGCGAAATTTTCGGCGTCAGCCGCACCATCATTCGCCGCGCGCTGTCGCGCCTGGCCCATGAAGGCGTGGTGCTGTTGCGGCCCAATCGCGGCGCGGTGGTGGCCAGCCCGAGTGTCGAGGAAGCACGCCAAGTGTTCCTTGCGCGGCGTCTGGTGGAGCGGGCGATTACCGAGCTGGCGGTGCAACATGCCACTGCTGAGCAACTGGCCGAACTGCGCCAGATGGTCAACGACGAACGCGACAGTTTTTCCCGTGGCGATCGCGGGGCCGGCATCCGTCTCTCCGGCGAGTTCCACCTCAAGCTGGCGGAAGCGGCAAAGAACGCGCCGCTGATCAGCTTCCAGCGCAGCCTGGTGTCCCAGACCTCGTTGATCATCGCCCAGTACGAAAGCGGCAACCGCTCGCACTGTTCCTACGATGAACACACCCAGTTGATCGATGCGATCGAAGCGCGGGACGCGACTCTGGCGGTGAATTTGATGATGCATCACATGGATCATATCGACAGCAAGCTCAACCTCGATGAAGAGAGCGCGTCGGACGATTTGCATGCGGTGTTCTCGCATTTGTTGCAGACCAGGAAGCCGGGGCGCTCCTCCGTCAAGTTGTAAACCCGATCAAAATGTGGAAGCGGGCTTGTGTGGGAGCTGGCTTGCCTGCGATAGCATCACTGCGGTATCACTGATACACCTCGGTGCCTGCATCGCGGGCAAGCCCCGCTCCCACACAAGCCCAGCTTTCCACATTTGGTTTTGTGTTGTGACTACTATTGACGCTGGTGCACCAGATTGCCCGCCGCATAGGTCTGCAACACCGTCCGATCATCCCCCAGCGTCATCAACACAAACAACGTCTCCGCAATATCCTTGGCCTGCTTCAAGCGATAGCTCAGCAGCGGCGTGGCATTGTAGTCCAGCACCAAAAAGTCCGCCTCCGTCCCCGGCTGCAACGTGCCAATTTTGTCCTCCAGCCGCAGCGCCCGCGCGCCGCCCAGTGTCGCCAGGTACAGCGACTTGAACGGGCTCAACCGCGCGCCCTGCAGTTGCATGACCTTGTAGGCTTCGTTCAGGGTCTGCAGCAGCGAGAAACTGGTGCCGCCGCCGACGTCGGTGCCCAGGCCCACATTCAATTTGTGCTTCTCGGCCATCGGCAGGTTGAACAAACCGCTGCCCAGGAACAGGTTTGAGGTGGGGCAGAACGCGACCGCCGAACCCGTCTCTGCCAGCCGCGCGCACTCTTCATCACACAGGTGCACGCCGTGGGCAAACACCGAGCGCTCGCCCAGCAACTTGTAATGGTCGTACACATCCAGGTAACCGTTGCGCTCCGGAAACAGCGCTTTTACCCACTCGATTTCCTGCTTGTTCTCACTGATGTGGGTCTGCAGGTACAAATCCGGATATTCGCCGAGCAGTTGCCCGGCCAGCGCCAATTGCTCCGGCGTGCTGGTCGGCGCAAAGCGTGGCGTGACCGCGTAGTGCAGGCGGCCCTTGCCGTGCCAGCGCTCGATCAGCGTCTTGCTCTGCTGGTAGCCGGAGTCGGCGGTGTCGGTCAGGTAGTCCGGCGCGTTGCGGTCCATCATCACTTTGCCGGCGATCATGCGCAGGTCGAGCTTCTCGGCCGCTTCAAAAAACGCGTTGACCGACTGCGGATGCACACTGCCGAACACCAGTGCGGTGGTGGTGCCATTGCGCAGCAGTTCCTTGATGAAAATATCCGCGACTTCCTCGGCGTGGGCCTTGTCGGCGAACTGGCTCTCGCAGGGGAAGGTGTAGGTATTGAGCCAGTCCAGCAACTGCTCGCCATAGGCGCCGACCATGCCGGTCTGCGGCAGGTGAATGTGGGTATCGATCAGGCCGGGCGTGATCAGCGCGTCCTGGTAATGGGTGATGTCGATATCGGCAGGCAGGGTCGGTAGCAAATCCCCGGCATGGCCGACAGCGCTGATCTGGCCGTTCTCGATCACCAGCAAACCATCTGCGAAATACTCATAGGACGCTTCGATACCCACTTCAGCGGGGTCGGCGATGCTGTGCAGAATGGCGGCACGGTAGGCTTTGCGAGTCAAAGGCATGGTCTTCTCAATTCAGATGGCTTGGCTGCGACGCGAAGCCGGCAGCAGTTTGGCAATAGGCTCGGCGCCCGCGGTGTGCTGGCCGAAATGGGCGTTATAGGTGGCGATGATTTCGCCGGCGATGGAGATGGCGATTTCCACTGGCAATTTGCCCTTCACCTCGCCCAGGCCCATGGGGCAGCGCATGCGTTGCAATTGCGCAGCATCGAAGCCGCGATCCCGCAGGCGATGTTCGAACTTGACCCGTTTGGTTTTCGAGCCGATCAGGCCGAAGTAGGCGAAGTCATTGCGCTTGAGCAGGGCAGTGGTGAGTTCCAGGTCCAGCGCGTGATTGTGGGTCATTACGATGCAGTAACTGCCCGCAGGCAGGTCGGCAATTTCGTCGACCGGCTCTTCGCTGACGATTTTACGCACGCCCTGTGGGATATGTTCCGGAAACTCCTGTTCGCGCGAATCGATCCAGCGCACCCGGCATGGCAGGCTCGCCAGCAACGGCACCAACGCGCGGCCGACATGGCCGGCGCCAAACACCGCGATCTGCGCCTGCACCTGGCCCATGGGTTCGAACAGCAATACGGTCACGCCACCGCAGCACTGGCCCAGGCTGGCGCCGAGGCTGAAGCGCTCCAGATGGGTGTTGTGCTGGCCACGGGCGAGCATGTCGCGGGCGATCTGCATCGCCTTGTATTCCAGGTGGCCGCCGCCGATGGTGTCGAAGGCCTGCGCGGCGCTGATTACCATCTTGGAACCTGCGTTGCGCGGCGTGGAGCCGAGTTCTTCGATGATGGTGACGAGTACGCAGGGTTCGCCGCTGTCTTGCAGCTGGGCTAGGGCACTGATCCAATTGTTCATGTCTACCTCAACATCTCTGTTGTCAGTTCGGCCGCTATCGCAGGCAAGCCAGCTCCCACACTTGGAATGCGTTCCCCTGTGGGAGCTGGCTTGCCTGCGAAGGCAGCGCCTCGGTCTAGAGCGAAGCCATCTCGGTTTCAGCCGCCTTCACCGTCTGCAATTTGCGCATCTGCTCACACCCCCACAGCACCCGCTCCGGCGTCGCCGGCGCGTCGATCCTGGGCTGATGACGATAGTCACCCAGACTCGCCACCGCATCCTTGATCGCGCACCACGACGCAATCCCGAGCATGAACGGCGGCTCGCCCACGGCCTTGGAATGGAACACCGTGTCTTCCGGATTCTTGCGGTTTTCCACCAGCTTCACCCGCAGGTCCAGCGGCATGTCGGCCACGGCCGGGATCTTGTAACTGGCCGGGCCGCTGGTCATCAGCTTGCCTTTGTCATTCCACACCAACTCTTCCATGGTCAGCCAGCCCATGCCCTGGATAAACCCGCCTTCCACCTGGCCGATGTCGATGGCCGGGTTCAGCGAGGCGCCCACGTCGTGCAGGATGTCGGTGCGCAGCATCTTGTATTCGCCGGTCAGGGTGTCGACGATGACTTCGCAGCAGGCCGCGCCGAACGCGAAGTAGTAGAACGGTCGTCCGCGCGACTGGCTGCGGTCGTAGAAGATCTTCGGGGTCTTGTAGAACCCGGTGCTCGACAGCGAGACCTGGGCGAAATACGCCTGTTGGATCAAGGCCTCAAAGGTCAGGATCTGCTCGCGCACGCGCACATGGCCGTTGCGGAACTGCACATCGGCTTCACTTACCTCATACTTGCGCGCGGCGAATTCCACCAGGCGCTGCTTGATGGTTTCGGCGGCGTTCTGCGCAGCCTTGCCGTTCAGGTCGGCGCCGCTGGAGGCGGCGGTCGGCGAGGTATTCGGGACTTTATCGGTGTTGGTCGCCGTGATCTGTACACGGTCGATGTCCACTTGGAACACTTCGGCCACCACTTGCGCCACCTTGGTGTTCAAACCCTGGCCCATCTCGGTGCCGCCGTGGTTGAGGTGGATGCTGCCGTCGGTGTAGATGTGGATCAACGCACCGGCCTGGTTGAGAAAGCTGGCGGTAAACGAAATGCCGAATTTGACCGGCGTCAGCGCCAGGCCTTTTTTCAGGATCGGGCTGTGGGCGTTGTACAGGCGAATCGCTTCGCGGCGCTCGGCATATTGGCTGCTGGCTTCCAGTTCGGCGGTCATCTCTTCGAGCAGGTTGTGCTCGACGGTCTGGTAGTAGTGGGTGACGTTGCGCTCGGTCTTGCCGTAGTAATTGGCTTTGCGCACGGCCAGTGGGTCCAGCGCCAGGTGGCGGGCGATGGCGTCCATCACTTCCTCGATAGCGACCATGCCTTGCGGGCCGCCGAAGCCGCGATAGGCCGTGTTGGACGCGGTGTTGGTCTTGCAGCGATGGCCATTCACCGTCGCATCGCCCAGGTAATACGAATTGTCGGCGTGGAACATCGCGCGGTCGACAATCGAGTTGGACAGGTCCGGCGAACAGCCGCAGTTACCCGCCAGTTCCAGATTGATCCCGTGCAGGCGCCCGCTGTCGTCGAAACCCACGTCGTATTCGATATAGAACGGGTGGCGCTTGCCCGTCATCAGCATGTCTTCCACACGCGGCAGGCGCATCTTGGCCGGCTGGCCGGTGAGGCGCGCGACCACTGCGCACAGGCATGCCGGGCTGGCGGCCTGGGTTTCCTTGCCGCCGAAGCCGCCGCCCATGCGGCGCATGTCCACGACGATCTTGTTCATCGACACGTCGAGCACTTCGGCCACCAGTTTCTGGATTTCGGTGGGGTTCTGCGTGGAGCAGTAGACGATCATGCCGCCGTCTTCGGTGGGCATCACCGAGGAGATCTGGGTTTCCAGGTAGAAGTGTTCCTGGCCGCCGATGTGCAGGGTGCCCTGGATGCGATTTTTTGCCGTGGCCAACGCGCCGGCCGAATCACCGCGCTGGTGGGTGTGGCTGTCGAGCACGAAATGCTTGTTGCGGTAGGCCTGGACCACATCGAGCACCGGTTCCAGGTCTTCGTATTCGATGACCGCCGCCATCGCTGCCTTGCGCGCGGTTTCCAGGTCGCGGGCAGCCACCGCCAGCACCACCTGGCCGACGAACTGCACGGTGTCGATGGCCAGCAACGGATCGCCGGGCAGCAGCGGACCGATGTCTTTCAAACCCGGTACGTCTTCGTGGGTAATCACGATGCGCACGCCGTCGAAGGCGTAGCAGGGCGCGGTGTCGATGCTGAGGATTTTCGCGTGGGCGCGGTCGGACAGGCGCGCATACAGATGCAGCTGGTTGGGGAATTCGAGGCGGTCGTCGATGTACTGTGCCTCACCGGACACGTGCTTGGCGGCGCTGTCATGCTTGACGCTGCGGCCGACGCCGGAGGTCAGGCCCTGGGCGAACAGCTCGGCCAGTTCGGCCTGGGTTTTTACCACGGCGTGATGGTTAGACATAAGCGGTCACCCGAGTCTCGATGTGCGGCGTTTGCAGTTCGATGAAGTATTTGCGCAGCAGGTTCTGCGCGCTGAGCAGGCGGTATTCCTTGCTGGCGCGGAAGTCCGAAAGCGGGGTGAAGTCCTCGGCCAGCGCGGCGCAGGCTTGCTCGACGGTGGCGGCATTCCAGGTGGCGCCGATCAATAGCGTTTCGCAGTGTTTGGCGCGTTTTGGCGTGGCGGCCATGCCGCCGAAGGCAACGCGCGCGTCACGGATCACACCGTTGTCGAGTTTCAAGTTAAAGGCGGCGCAAACGGCGGAAATATCGTCGTCCAGGCGCTTGGAAACCTTGTAAGCGCGAAACAGCGTGTGGCCCTTCGGCACGATGATTTTTTCGATGAATTCGCTGTCCTGGCGGGCGGTGACGCGGTAGTCGATGAAGTAGTCTTCCAGGGCCAGGGTACGGCGGGTTTCGCCCTTGCACAGCACGATTTGCGCACCGAGGGCGATCAGCAGCGGCGGCGAATCGCCGATCGGCGAGGCGTTGCCGATATTGCCGCCGAGCGTGCCCTGGTTGCGAATCTGCAGCGAGGCAAAACGCTGCAGCAGTTCGCCGAAGTCCGGGTAGGCCTGGTGCAGCGCGGTGTAGCAATCGGAGAGGGCGGTGGCGGCGCCGATTTCCAGACGATCATTGAAATCGTCGATGCGCTTCATGTCTGCAATGTTGCCAACATAGATCATCACCGGCAGCGTACGGTGGAACTGGGTGACTTCCAGCGCCAGGTCGGTGCCGCCCGCCAGCAGCCGGGCTTGCGGGTAGGCGTCGTAAAGGTCGGCCAGGTCGGCCACGGTCAGGGGCACCAGGCAGCGTTTGTCGCCGCTGTTGAGTTCACCGGTTTGCGTCGGCGCGATGGCTTTGAGGCGGGCGATGGTGTCGGCCTGGCAGCTGTCGAACTGGTCTTGCGGCTTGTTGCAGCAGGCCTGCTCGGCGGCGGCGAGGATCGGACGATAACCGGTGCAACGGCACAGGTTGCCGGCCAGGGCTTCATGGGCTTTCTGACTGTCGGGGGCGTCGCTGTTCTTTTGCAGGGCGAACAGCGACATCACAAAACCTGGGGTGCAAAAGCCGCATTGCGAGCCGTGGCACTCGACCATGGCCTGTTGCACGCTGTGCAGTTGGCCCTGGTGCTTGAGGTCTTCGACGCTGATCAGTTGCTTGCCGTGCAACGACGAAACAAAAGTCAGGCACGAATTGAGGCTGCGATAACGGATCTGCTCGGCGCCCTGGTCATTGGTGTGCAGCTCGCCGACCACCACGGTGCACGCGCCGCAGTCGCCGCTGGCGCAGCCTTCCTTGGTACCGGGTTTGCCCAAGTGTTCGCGCAGATAATTGAGCACGGTCAGGTTGGGGTCCAGGGCGTGCTCGCTACGGAGTTCCTGGTTGAGTAAAAACTGGATCACGGAAGGCCTCGCAGACTCATTATTGTTGTTAACCGCTTTGCGCCGAATCTAGTCATGTCTGACTTTTCGGTCAACGATTTTCTGACCATAAGGTCAAGAAATTGCAGTTACAACACTTTCAATTATGGTCCAGTCTTCTGAAACCGGTGTTTTTGCAGGCTGATACACGGCAAGCGCTGCTTATTCCGTGCCAAATTCGCCACCGTGGGCGTAGCGCCATCAGCGGGCCAATGCGCTACACTGCCGCGCTTGTACCGATAGAAGATTTTGAAGGGAAAACATGACGTTCAAGGCGCCGGACAGTCTCGCCGAGCAAATCGCTCACCACCTCGCCGAACGCATCATTCGCGGCGATCTCAAGCCTGGGGAGCGGATCCAGGAGCAAAAGGTCACGCTGGCACTCAATGTCAGCCGTGGTTCCGTGCGCGAAGCCCTGTTGATCCTCGAACGTCGCCACCTGATTGCGATCCTGCCGCGCCGTGGCGCCCACGTTACCGAGCTGACGGCGCACAAAGTGCAGAGCCTATGCACCTTGATGGGCGAAATGTACATCCTGCTCGGCAATGCGGTCGCCGAAGGCTGGCAGAGCCAGGCGGACATGGCGCCGTTCCTGCAGATCCAGCAGCGCCTGCAGGCCAGCTATGAGCGCGAGGACATCCGCGCCTTCGTTGAAGAAAGCTTCAACGTGATGCGCGCCGCGTACCCCTTCGCCAACAACCCGTACCTGCAGGAAACCGTCGAAAACCTGCAGCCGGCGATGAACCGCGCCTATTACCTGGCGTTGGATCAACGCAAGGCCTCGATGAGCGAGTACCTGGCGCTGTTCGAACAACTGCTCGCCGCCGTATTGGCCCGTGACCTGGTGCAGATTCGCCAGGTGCTGTCGGCCTATTGCCAGCGCAGCAGTTCGCTGGTCATCGCCGCGTTGGCGGACGCCTAAACGTGCGGCTCAAGTGCATCAAACTGGCGGGGTTCAAATCCTTCGTCGACCCGACCACGGTGAACTTCCCCAGTAATATGGCGGCGGTGGTCGGGCCCAATGGCTGCGGCAAGTCGAACATCATCGACGCCGTCCGTTGGGTGATGGGCGAGAGCTCGGCAAAAAACCTGCGCGGCGAGTCGATGACCGACGTCATCTTCAACGGCTCCACCAGCCGCAAGCCGGTCAGCCAGGCCAGCATCGAACTGGTGTTCGACAATTCCGACGGCACCCTGGTCGGCGAATACGCCGCCTACGCAGAAATCTCCATCCGCCGCAAAGTCACGCGCGACAGCCAGAACAGTTACTTCCTCAACGGCACCAAGTGCCGGCGTCGCGACATCACCGATATTTTCCTCGGCACAGGCCTGGGCCCGCGCAGCTATTCGATCATCGAGCAGGGCATGATCTCCAAGCTGATCGAAGCCAAGCCCGAAGACCTGCGCAACTTTATCGAAGAAGCCGCCGGCATCTCCAAGTACAAGGAACGCCGTCGCGAGACCGAAAACCGCATCCGCCGCACCCACGAGAACCTCGCCCGCCTGACCGACCTGCGCGAAGAGCTGGAGCGCCAGTTGGAGCGTCTGCACCGCCAGGCCCAGGCCGCCGAGAAGTATCAGGAATACAAGGGCGAAGAGCGCCAGCTCAAAGCGCAACTGTCGGCCCTGCGCTGGCAGGCGCTGAATGATCAGGTCGGCCAGCGCGAAGCGATCATCGGCACCCAGGAAATCAGCTTTGAAGCGCTGGTGGCCGAACAGCGTAACGCCGACGCCAGCATCGAGCGCCTGCGTGACGGGCACCACGACTTGTCAGAGCGCTTCAATCTGGTGCAGGGCCGGTTCTATTCGGTGGGCGGCGATATCGCCCGCGTGGAACAGAGCATCCAGCACGGCCAGCAGCGCCTGCGCCAGTTGCAGGATGACTTGAAGGAAGCCGAACGTGCGCGCCTGGAAACCGAATCGCACCTGGGCCATGACCGCACCTTGCTGCTGACCCTCGGCGAAGAGCTGGACATGCTCACTCCCGAGCAGGAAATCACCAGCGCCGCCGCCGAAGAGGCCGCCGCCGCCCTGGAAGAAGCCGAAACCACCATGCACGCGTGGCAGGAGCAGTGGGACACCTTCAACCTGCAATCCGCCGAGCCACGTCGCCAGGCGGAGGTGCAGCAGTCGCGTATTCAACAGTTGGAAACCAGCATGGAGCGCCTGGCCGAGCGCCAGCGCCGTCTGCAGGAAGAGCGCGTGTTGCTCGCCGCCGACCCGGAAGACGCGGCGATCCTGGAACTGAGCGAGCAACTGGCCGAGAGCGAAATGACGCTCGAAGAGCTGGAAGCCAGCGAAGAACAGCAAGTGGAGCGCCTGGAGCAATTGCGCCAGCAACTGCAACAGGCGACCCAGGCGCAGCAGCAGGCCCAGGGCGATTTGCAGCGGCTCAATGGTCGCCTGGCCTCCCTTGAAGCGTTGCAGCAAGCCGCGCTCGACCCCGGCACCGGCACGGCCGAATGGCTGCGCGATCAGCACCTGGCCGAGCGCCCGCGCCTGGCTGAAGGCTTGAAGGTAGAAGCAGGTTGGGAGCTGGCGGTGGAAACCGTTCTCGGCGCCGACCTGCAAGCGGTGTTGGTGGATGATTTTGGCGGCTTCGACCTGGCCGGTTTTGCCCAGGGCGACTTGCGTTTGCTCAGCCCCGCAGCCGATGGCGCGCGCGTGCCGGGCAGTCTGCTGGACAAGGTGGATGCGGCGATTGACCTGGCGCCGTGGCTGGGCCAGGTCAAACCGGTTGAGTCACTTGAGCAGGCCTTGGCCCAGCGCGGTCAACTGGGCGCCGGTGAGAGCCTGATCAGCCGCGACGGCTTTTGGGTTGGCCGCCATTTCCTGCGCGTTCGCCGCGCCAGTGAAGCCGAAAGCGGCGTATTGGCCCGTGGCCAGGAAATCGTCAACCTGAGCGCCGAACGTGAAGAGCGCGAGGCAACCCTCGAAAGCCTGGAAACCGAACTGCAAACCCTGCGCGCCACCCAGCGCCAGCAAGAGACCGGCCGCGAACACCTGCGCCGCCTGTTGCAGGACGAAGCGCGTCAGCAAGGCGAATTGAAGGCTCAGCTCTCGGCGAGCAAAGCCAAGGCCGAACAACTGACCCTGCGCCGCACCCGTCTCGACGAAGAAGTCGCCGAAATGGGCGAGCAGCGCGCGCTGGAACACGAACAGATCGGCGAAGCGCGCCTGCAGTTGCAAGAGGCCCTCGACAGCATGGCCCTCGACACCGAGCAGCGCGAACTGCTGTTGGCCCAGCGTGACAGCCTGCGCGAACGCCTCGACCGCGTGCGCCAGGAAGCCCGCCAGCACAAGGACCATGCGCACCAGTTGGCGGTGCGCCTCGGCTCCCTGCGTGCCCAGCACAGCTCCACGGCCCAGGCCCTCGAGCGCCTGGAGATGCAATCCGAACGCCTCACCGAAAAACGCGAGCAACTGAGCCTCAACCTGGAAGAGGGCGAAGCGCCACTGGAAGAGCTGCGTCTCAAACTCGAAGAGTTGCTCGACAAGCGCATGACCGTCGACGAAGAACTCAAGACCGCGCAGATCGCGCTGGAAGACGCCGACCGTGAATTGCGTGACGCCGAAAAACGCCGGACCCAGGCCGAGCAGCAATCCCAATTGATTCGCGGCCAGCTCGAGCAACAACGCATGGAATGGCAAGCCCTGACCGTGCGCCGCAAGACCCTGCAAGACCAGTTGCTCGAAGATGGCTACGACCTGCACGGCGTGCTCAATACCTTGACTGCCGAGGCCAATGAAAAAGACGCCGAAGAAGAACTCGAACGCATTGCCGCGCGTATCCAGCGGCTTGGCGCGATCAACTTGGCGGCCATCGACGAATACCAGCAGCAATCGGAACGCAAACGTTACCTGGATGCGCAGAACGCCGACCTGGTGGAAGCCCTGGACACCCTGGAAAACGTGATCCGCAAGATCGACAAGGAAACCCGCAACCGCTTCAAGGATACCTTTGATCAGATTAATGGCGGTTTACAGGCCTTATTCCCAAAAGTTTTCGGCGGTGGCAGCGCTTACTTGGAACTGACGGGCGAAGATCTACTCGATACAGGGGTGACGATCATGGCGCGGCCGCCGGGCAAGAAGAACAGCACCATCCATTTGCTGTCCGGCGGCGAAAAAGCCCTGACCGCATTGGCCCTGGTATTTGCCATCTTCAAGCTGAACCCGGCGCCGTTCTGCATGCTCGATGAAGTTGACGCTCCGCTGGATGACGCTAACGTTGGACGCTATGCGCGCCTCGTCAAGGAGATGTCCCAGACCGTGCAGTTCATCTATATCACCCACAACAAGATCGCCATGGAAATGGCTGATCAGTTGATGGGGGTCACGATGCATGAACCGGGCTGTTCGCGTTTGGTGGCGGTGGATGTGGAAGAAGCGATGGCGATGGTGGAGTCTTGAACCCTGCCCGCAGCGAATTTTCATAGCGTGCGGTAAGACGCTTTACCACCCCGCTGAAAGTGGCAAATGGACATATTTGTTCAAGGCATTTTGACAGACGGTGTAAAGTTATCTTTGGTCGTGCTAGTTTAATGTCAAATTTTCGTATGCGTGGGCAAAACGTCAGTCAGAACATAGAGTTGGCGCCACGTTTTAAAGCGGTTTGCACTGAGCTAAACCCCTTATTTTTCAGCATTTTTTATTAGAGGCACGGGATTACATGGAAATCGGTCTGCGCGAGTGGCTGATCGTCATCGGCATTATTGTCATTGCCGGTATTCTTTTTGATGGCTGGCGCCGCATGCGCGGTGGCAAGGGCAAGCTCAAATTCCGTCTGGACCGCAACCTGTCCAACTTGCCCGACGATGACGGCAGCGCCGAGCTGCTGGGGCCGCCCCGTGTACTGGACACCCATAAGGAACCGCAGCTGGACGAGCATGACTTGCCGTCCATGAGCGCGCCGCTGCGTGAAGCCCGCGAGCCGTCGTCCAAGCGTGGCAAGCGAGGCAGCGCCGCTGGCGCCGAGCCGCATCAGGGCGACCTGAACTTGGATGTGGATGAAGGCCCGAGCTTCAGCAGCCGCGACGATGATTTCCCGGATGAAAACGCCGGCAAGAACGCGCCGCGCCAATCGGTCAACGATCAGCCTGCCGCCGAAGAAGTGCTGGTGATCAGCGTGATCTGCCGCGACGCCGCCGGGTTCAAGGGCCCGGCCCTGTTGCAGAACATTCTGGAAAGCGGCCTGCGTTTTGGCGAGATGGACATCTTCCATCGTCACGAAAGCATGGCCGGTAATGGCGAAGTGCTGTTCTCCATGGCCAACGCGGTCAAGCCGGGCACCTTCGACCTGGACGATATCGACCTGTTCAGCACGCCGGCGGTGAGTTTCTTCCTGGGTCTGCCCGGCCCGCGTCACCCCAAGCAGGCATTCGACGTGATGGTGGCCGCGGCGCGCAAGCTGTCCCAGGAACTCAATGGCGAGCTCAAGGACGATCAGCGCAGCGTCCTCACTGCCCAGACCATCGAACACTACCGTCAGCGCATCGTCGAGTTCGAGCGTCGCGCCCTGACACAAAAACGCTGAGGATCGCGCCTCGGCGTTGTCGGATAGAATAAGCGCACTACCATTTGAGCAGCTTCGGCTGCTCTTTTGCTTTTTGAGAGAACACCATGACCGCCGCCCACACCCGCATCCTCGAACTGCGCGCTGAACTGGATCAGCACAACTACCGTTACCACGTCCTCGACGAGCCAAGCATTCCGGACGCCGAGTACGACCGGCTGTTCCACGAGCTCAAGGCCCTGGAGGCCGAGCACCCGGAACTGGTCACGCGCGATTCGCCGACGCAGCGGGTCGGCAGCGCGGCGTTGTCTGCGTTCACGCAAGTCAGGCACGAAATCCCCATGCTCAGCTTGGGCAACGCGTTTGATGAGACCACCATGCTCGAGTTTGACCGCCGGGTCACCGAAGGCCTCGACCTGCCGGTGGGCGACCTGTTTGGGGGGGGCGCAGCGGTGGAGTACAGCTGCGAACCGAAGCTGGACGGCCTGGCGGTCAGCCTGCTGTATCAGTACGGCGAATTGGTACGCGGCGCCACCCGTGGCGACGGTACCACCGGCGAAGACATCAGCGTCAACGTGCGCACCGTGCGCAATATTCCGCTGAAGCTGCACGGCAGCGGCTGGCCGGCGACGCTCGAAGTGCGCGGCGAAGTGTTCATGTCCAAGGCTGGTTTCGAACGGCTCAACGCCTCGCAACTGGAAGTCGGCGGCAAGACCTTCGCCAACCCGCGCAACGCCGCCGCCGGCAGCCTGCGCCAGTTGGACTCGAAGATCACCGCCAGCCGCCCGCTGGAATTCTGCTGCTATGGCATCGGCCAGGTGACGGCGGATATCAGCGACACCCACATCGGCAACCTGAAGCAGTTGCAGAAATGGGGCATGCCTATCAGCCATGAACTGAAGCTGGCCAAGGGCATTCAGGAATGCCTGGATTACTACCGCGATATCGGCGAGCGGCGGAACAGTCTGGGCTATGAAATCGACGGCGTGGTGTTCAAGGTCAACAGCATTGCCTCGCAGCGCGAGCTGGGCTTCCGTGCCCGCGAACCGCGCTGGGCCATTGCGCATAAATTCCCGGCGATGGAAGAGCTGACCGAGCTGCTCGACGTGGAATTCCAGGTCGGCCGCACCGGTGCCGTCACCCCGGTGGCGCGCCTCAAACCGGTCAAGGTAGCGGGTGTGACGGTTGCCAACGCGACCTTGCACAACATGGACGAAGTCGCGCGCCTGGGCTTGATGATCGGCGACACCGTGATCATTCGTCGCGCCGGTGACGTGATCCCGCAAGTGGTCGCCGTGGTGCCCGAGCGCCGCCCGGAAAACGCCCGTGCGGTGCAGGTCCCCGAGCGTTGCCCGGTGTGCGGTTCCCAAGTGGAACGCACGCAGCTGGTCAAGCGCAGCAAGGGCAAGGAAACCGTCAGCGAAGGCGCGGTGTACCGCTGCGTCGGCCGCCTGGCCTGTGGTGCCCAGCTCAAGCAGGCGATCATCCATTTTGTCTCGCGCCGCGCCATGGACATCGACGGCCTGGGCGACAAGACCATTGAGCAACTGGTGGATGAAAAACTCATCGGTTCGCCGGCCGATCTCTACAAACTCAAGTATGAGCAGATCATCGACCTGGAAGGCTTTGCCGATATCTCCAGCAAAAAATTGATCGCCGCCATCGACAACAGCAAGACGCCGACCCTGGCGCGCTTTATCTACGCGCTGGGCATCCCCGACGTGGGCGAGGAGACCGCCAAGGTGCTGGCGCGCTCCCTGGCTTCCCTGGAGCGGGTGCAGAAGGCTTTGCCGGAGGTGCTGACCTACTTGCCTGACGTGGGCCTGGAAGTGGCGCACGAGATTCACAGTTTTTTTGAAGACAGCCATAACCAGGACGTGATCGGCGCGTTGCTGTCGCCTCAGGAGTGTGGCCTGCAATTGCAGGAGCAGGGCGACCTGAGCGCGGAATTCGCCGCCAGCACCACCTTGGGCGGACTGCTCGATAAATTGCATGTGCCGAGCGTCGGCCCGGGCGCTGCGCAGAAGCTGGCGGACAAATTCGTCACCCTCGAAGGCGTGATAGCGGCCGACTGGCTGGATATGCGCCAGGCGTTGCCCGAAAAACAGGCCAAGGCCGTGCGCGACTTCTTCGATAACCAAGACAACGCCAACCGTGCCCTGGCCATCGAGCAGCAGCTCAAGGACTTCGGCATGCATTGGCTGAGCGAGAAAAAGGTGGTCGAAGGCTTGCCCGAGGCGGGGCACACCTGGGTCCTCACCGGTTCCCTGGAACTGATGAGCCGCGACGTGGCCAAGGACAAGCTCGAAAGCCTGGGGGCCAAGGTGGCCGGCTCCGTGTCGGCGAAAACCCATTGCGTGGTGGCCGGGCCGGGAGCGGGTTCGAAACTGGCCAAGGCCAGCGAGTTGGGCGTGAAGGTGCTGGACGAAGAGGCCTTCGTGGCCTTCCTGGCCAAGCACAACATCCCGGTCTGACGATCGTTCCCACGCTCCGCGTGGGAATGCCGCCTTGGACGCTCCGCGTCTGCTCTTGAAAGGCATGACGCAGAGCGTCATCGGATGCATGCCCACGCGGAGCGTGGGAACGATCATGCGAGCGAAATGATCTAGTCTCAGTCACCCAGGGGAGATCGCCATGTTCCGCTACTTCGAGCAACTCAGTTCGCGCATCGCTGCACCTTTCGTCGCCGGCACGTCTCGCGACAGCAAGGTGTGGCACTGTCGTTGCGGGCAGTCCCTGTTCTTTCGCAACAGCCAGTGCCTGGCCTGCCAGGCGTTGCTGGGCTACCTGCCGCAACAAAGCCGCCTGTCCTCCCTGCAGCCCGGCCCGGTCGAAGGTACTTGGCTGCAGGACGACAACCTCGACGCCGGCGCCTTCCGCCGCTGCGCCAACCTTGACACCCCGGCTGCCTGCAACTGGCTGATCCCGGCCCACAGCACGGTACCGCTGTGCGTCGCGTGCAGCCTGAACCGCACCATTCCCGATCTGTCGATTGCGGAAAACCACGAGCGCTGGCGCAAGGTCGAGACCGCCAAGCGCCGCCTGGTTGCGCAACTGATCAGCCTGGGCCTGCGCGTGGTGCCCAAGAGCGTCGACGAGAACAGCGGCCTGGCCTTCGACTTCGTCGGTATCGACCTGGAAGGCAACGCCCCGATGACCGGCCACGCCAATGGCCTGATCACCCTTGATATCAAGGAAGCCGACGATGCCCACCGCGAGAAGGTCCGCGTACAGATGCGCGAACCCTATCGCACCCTGCTCGGGCATTTCCGTCATGAAGTCGGCCACTACTACTGGGACCGCCTGATCGCCAATACCCACTGGCTCGAACCGTTTCGCAGCCTGTTCGGCGACGAACGCGCCAGCTACGCCGACGCCCTCGACCAGCACTACCAGAACGGCCCGCGCCCCGACTGGCAGCAAACCTGCGTCAGCGCCTACGCCACCATGCACCCCTGGGAAGACTGGGCCGAAACCTGGGCCCATTACCTGCACATGATGGACGCCGTCGACACAGCCCTGGGCTTCGGCATGAGCGCCCGTTCGATGGACCTGGATTACCAGCCATTCCCGCTCAGCACGCTCTACGACCCCGAACACCCCGGCGGTGCGGCGTTCCTGTCGTTCGTCAACGCCTGGATCGAACTGGCCGGCATGCTCAACGAACTGTCGCGCAGCATGGGCCAACCGGACTTTTACCCCTTCGTGCTGCCACCGGCGGTCGTCGCCAAGCTGCACTTCATTCACTTGGTGATTCAGGAGGAGGGCGGCCGCGCGGATGAGGTGATACAGGCGCAGTAACCTGTACCCGGTGATCGACTGTAGTGAGCGGGCTTGCCCCGCGCTGGGTGGCGAAGCCGCCCCAACCCAGGCGACTCGGTTTTAACTGGAGCGCCGAGGTGTCTTTATTGGGGCGGCTTCGCCACCCAGCGCGGGGCAAGCCCGCTCACTACAGAGCCTCAACAAGTACTTGAGCCCCCTCATATTTTTAATCCAGCGCCAACGGTTGTAACTTCCGATGAGATCGGTACAATGGCCCCGCTTGCCGAGAGGCAGGCGTCGTTATGGTGACCCCATCGGTCCCCCCGCAACGATTACCCGTGAACCTGGTCAGAGCCGGAAGGCAGCAGCCACAGCGGGAACATTGTGTGCCGGGGTGTGGCTGGTGGGGTTGCCTCCATAACGCTCTTCCTTGCAACACCTCCTTCAAATTCAATTCAAAAAATGCTTTCACGCCATCTGCCATCGGGCGGTCCATGGCGGCATACTCCAGTGCCCGGCATTCGGAGACAGTACCCGTGGAAAAAGTGGACGACCTCACCCGCGAAAAACTGCGCGAGTGGCAGATGCGGCGCCTGGAGATCAAGGACCGTATCCAATCGCACCCCGAACAGACCCTGGAGTTGTCGAAGGTGCTGGACCTCATGGACGACGAGCACGCCGAGATCCTCAGCCAGGCTGAGATGATCCGCGCGGCTGACGTGAACGATGACCCCGCGCCAGGCGCCGAGCAGGCGGCGCCAGCGCTCACGGGCGCCTGCACGCTGCAATTGAATGTGGCGGCGCAGAGTGTCGAAGACATGCGCAGGCTGCTCGACATGGCCGTCTTCGAACTCCAGCAACAGATCAACGCAATGGCGCCTGGGGCTCAAGCGAGTCGCGGCGGTATGTCGGGCTCGTTGGGCGAATATCGATTCGAGCTGAACAGCCGCGATAATGCCTGACTCCCGCAACATACGTCGGCCCCTGGCTGCGAGGAACTATGCAACCGGAACATTTTGATTTAGCCAGCCCCGTCTTCCTGCCCGTCACGGATGAAACCTGCACGGCCCTGCTCGGCGAGGATGGCGCCAAGGCCCTTGTCGGCCTGACGGATCCGGAACTGGCCGCGGTACTGGTCATTCAGAACCTGGCCCAGGCCGCGGAAAAGGACCTGACCTGCGCTGGCGCCGAGCGCGTCCTGGCCAAGCTGATCGGCTGGGCGGTGGACACTGCGCCGTCAGGTACCGCGACGTTGCTGTCCGAAGCCCAGCGGCTGTTTGATCCGCGCAAGTTGTACTTCGGTTTTAATGCACTCAAAAATGTGAACCTGCGCCTGCTGTCGGCCGAAGAAGTCGCGGCGCGGGATTACCTGCTGCCTACAGGCAAATGGGACATCGGCTACAAGGTTCGCCACCTGCGCAACAATGATCCGTTCAGCCAGCAGATGGTCACCCCCCGGCACCGCGAACGCTGGCTCAGCCCGGCCCAGGACAAGTTGGTGCGCACGTTCCGCGCCAACCTCAACGAAGACCTGCATGTGCAAGGCTATGCCGGCATCGGCAAGAGCCACCTGCTCGGCGCCTTGATGGAGTGCCTGCGGCCCGCCCAGACCCTGGTGCTGGCCCGCACCGGAGCCAAGCTGGCGACCCTGCGTGAACGCATGGGCTTGGCGCAAGACAGCAAGGCCGGCTCAACCTTTGCGGCCTTCGCCAAGGCGCTGCTGCAAGGGCCACGCCCACCCGCGCCACACGCGCCGGCCCGAATGCCCGGCAAGAATGAGGTGGCGCAGGCCCTGGATATCCATGGCTGGCGAACTCACGATGGCCCGGCGACGCTGGCTATCTGCCTGAAAGTGCTCGAGTGTTATTGCCACTCCAACCATCACAGTTTGTCGGCCAGGCATTTGCCGCATTTCCAGCAACCGCTATCGAACGTGGAGGCCCAAGTGTTGCTGGAGTACTCCAGCCGCGTCTGGACTTACCTGGAGGCCAACCCACAATGGGCCGGCCAGACTGCCTTCGCGGCGCTGCTGCTGATCAAGCGCGCGAGCCTCGAAGGCTGCGTGGTGCCGCCCCGGTATACCCATGTATTGATCGATGAAAGCCAGGACATCCCGCCGTCTTTGTTGCAGATCATCGAGCGCGGCCGCCAGGTGTTGGTCACTCTTGGTGACGAGTACCAGTTGGCCAGTGGTGTGATGGTCAGGAGAAAGCGCGAAGTCCGGCACACCGATATCAGTTATTCCGTGCGCTCAGGGCGCAACGTCGAGCGCCTGGTCAACCCGCTGATCAGCGTGCACTCGCAAAAGTGCAAAACGCCGTTCGAAGGCGCCCGGGATGCCGACGTCGGCATCGAACATTACCCCAGGGGCTTCGTGCCGCCGGAAGGCTGCGTGGTGTTGACCGCGTCGCATTGGGACACCATGAAATGGGCCATCCAGTTGCAGCAGGCCAACTGCCCGTTCGGTTTTCCCGACAGCACGGCGCAGCAGGATCTGCAGCGCTTCATGACCAGCGTCATCGCCTTGTTCAAGCCGCAGTTCTACAGCAACGAGCACAACGCAAACGGGCCACATCCTTATTTCAGCGACATGGACGACTGGCAACAGGTGCGCGATGCCAGCCAGTTCGACGAGTCGTTCCTATGGGTTGAAAGTGAGCTCGAAAAAGGCTTCAACGTCGCGGACATCACGCGTTTGAACCGGCTGAGCGGTGTCCCCGGCAAACGCTGTCTGCTGATGCAGGCGCAAGAGGCGGGCGGCATGGAATTCGATCGGGTGCTGCTCACGCCTGAGCTGCTGACCAACGTGAAGTTCAAGGATGCCTACGCGTTCGATCAGCGGCTTTGCGCGGTGTACATCGCCATTTCCCGCGCCAGGGTACAGCTTTACCTGCCTTACGACGTGGTGGAGTGGATCGATTTCCACAAGTACCAGAAGACCCGGGAATTTCACGGTTACTGATCAAATAACCTGCCTGTTTCACATCTTTCACAGGTCGCCATGGACAACCTGAATCCACCTTGATAGTTTCCGCCAGCCGCTTGTTTCAGAGTGTAACAAGGGTAGCAAGTTGATATCTAAGTGCTATCACTTTATTAACTAACAAGGATGTCTGTGATGAAAAGCCTGCAAGGGTTGCCGCGTCTTATCAGTGCTTCGGTAGGCGCGCCTGGTAAAGCCCGCAACTTGCCCGCCGATGTGCAGTGCATCCAGTATTTATTCAATCTGATCATCCCCAAGCTGGGTTTTCCGCTGGCCGAAAACGGTAAATGCGACGGCCAGTTGGTGCAGTGCATCAGCCAGTACCAGTTCCGTCATCTCAAATACGCCCATCCCGATGGGGTGATTGACCCCACGGGCCGCACCTTCAACAGCCTGATTGAAGAGGCGGTGAAGGTGCCGGTCAAGGCTTTCCCGAGCATGCGCATCCCGAGCTTTCTAAATGCGTTCGGCAACAATTCTGGGGATGCGGTGCAGGCCACGGTCAATGTGTACCTGGACCGCATGCGCGCAATGATCGAGGCCGAGCGCCGCAATCGCCAACTGATACTCCAGGCCACGTGCGATGGGGGCATGACCCTCAGCGAGACGGACTTTCAAAATGCTGCCACTCAGTTGGGAGGCGGTATTTCGGTGAATATCATCAAGGCCTTCGCCACCGTGGAATCCGGCGGCCGTTCGGGCTTCGGACCGGCCAGGCTGCCGGTGATTGCGTTTGAAGGGCACGTGTTTCGCAAGTACACCAAGAACATCTACGACCAGGCGCACCCGCTGCTGTCTTACCCCTACAAGAAAAAGGCCGGGCCGCAATGGCAAGTCAACAACAAGGACCAGATCAAGGCCTGGGAAACCATGGCTACGGCGTTTGCCTTGGATCAGGAGGCCGCGCTGATGTCGGCGTCCTGGGGCATGTTCCAGGTCATGGGGTTCAACTACGGGTCATGCGGTTACAAAACGGTGTTCGAGTTGGTCGCGGCCTTGAAAGTGAATGCCGGCAGTCAACTAAAGGCATTCCTCGGCTTTTGCAGCAAGAACCCGGCGTTGATGACGGCCATGAAAGCCAAGGACTTCACTTCCATGGCATTCAATTACAACGGCAAGGACTACGGCAACTATGACGTCCTTATGCAAAAAGCCTACGAGAAACTTGAAGGGAAAAAATAAGATGATGCGTTTTCTAGCGATGGGTGTGTTGTCGTTAAGCGCCGTGGCGTCTGCTTTTGCCGGTTCGCCCGAGCTGCACTCAGGCCAATACGAAGGGCTGAAGCTGGCGGTGACACCGCAGCATCAGGTCGAAGGCTACTACGCCGAAGCCATGGGCGAGGGCGTGACGCGCGGTTGCACGTTCTACCTGCAAGGCAAACCCGACGCGCTGACCACCTGGCAGGACGAAACCTACCCCGGCAGCGTGGCACCTTCGTCGGACGGCGTGACCCTGACGGTGGAACAGGGTCGCCAGCATCCCGGTTGCCTCAATGTATTGATGCCGGAGATCGCCACCGGCCTGGACCTGACCCAGACAGCCAGCAAACCGTGGATCGGCCTGGTGAAAGTGTCCGCCGACAAGGCTTACCTGCTGAAGAATCCCAGCGCCAAGGCCACCAAGCGCCCGTATATCGTCAAGGATGACGTCGTCGGTGTGCTGGCCTTCAAGGACGGTTGGGCCCAGGTCGAGTTCATCAATGCCGAGGACCGTTCGTTTACCGGCTGGATCAGCCAGGATCAGTACAGCCGTTTGTCCGCGCCCAAAAGCTGATTTTCAATAACGATGCAAGCCCGAATGTGGGAGCTGGTTTGCCTGCGATAGCGGTGTACCCGTCAAAGATGTATTCACTGACGGAGAGCTATCGCAGGCAAGCCAGCTCCCACTTTTTGATCAGTGTTCAGCCGAAGGTCTCGCGCAACAACCCGGCAAACGCATCCCGCGCCAGATGCCGCTGGGTGTCTTTGTGCCAGAACAGCTGGTTGTCCACCGCCTGCAGTTCGTCAAACCGGTACGACGCCAGTTGGTCGGCCTGTTCATAGCGGCCCAGGATGCCTTCCGGCGCCAGCGCCACACCAATGCCCGCGCTGACGCAACCGATGATCGTGCCCCAACTGGCATAGCTGGCCACGGCCGGCTGGAAAGCATGGGGCTTGAGCCAGTTCTCCAGCGCGGCACGGTAAGGACAGCCGGGCGGCCATACCAGCAGCGTGCGGCCTGCGAGGTCGGCAGCGCTGCGGATCGGTTCGCTGCTTGCACTGGCGATCAGCACCAGGCGTTCGCTGTAGACCACGCTGTGTTCGAGCTTCGCGCGTTTGTTGCTGGCAGCCACCAGCGCCACATCCAAACGGTGGTGTTGCAGGTCGTCGAGCAGTTCGCTCCAGGCGCCGGTCACCAGTTCCAGGCTGACATCCGGGTAGCGCCGGTGATATTCCGCCAACAGTGGCGGCAGACGGCCGCTGGCGCTGGACTCCACCGCTCCGATGCGTAGGGTGCCCCGGGGAATGGCGTCAGCGTCGACCGCGCGTTTGGACTCTTCCACCAGGGCCAGGATGCGTTCGCAATATTCCAGGAAAATCTCGCCCGCCGCGCTGATCGCCAGCCCACGCCCGGCGCGGATAAACAGCGGCGTGCCCAACTCGGCTTCCAGTTGCTTGATCCGCGTGGTGATGTTGGAGGGCACACAGTGCAACCGCAGGGCGGCCTGGGCCACGCTGCCGGTTTGCGCCACGGCTCGCACCATGTTCAGTTGGGCCAGTTCCATTACTCAGTTCCAATGATTTCAGAAGTCAGAAACGCTTAATTGTCCTACGCCTCGGGCGGGCCAAGACTGACGGCATCCCTTCTCAGTTTCCGGATGCCTTCGATGAATACCCCGACACCCCTGAAGCTTACGCTAGTCATCGCCAGCGTCATCCTCTGTTGGGCCTATTCGCCGATTGGCGTGCACATGGGGCTGCGCAGCTACAGCCCTGGCCACCTTGCGCTGCTGCGGTTCCTGATTGCCTCGCTGTTCATGGCTGCTGTGGCGCTGGTGACGGGCATTGGCCGGCCGCGCCTTGGGGATATGCCGTGGCTAATGGTGTTGAGTTTTTTCGGGGTTTTCCTGCACCACACCAGCCTTAACTACGGGCAACAGTTCGTGACGGCGGCGGCGTCCAGCGTACTGGCACAATCGGCGCCGTTGTTCAGTGTGTTGATCGCGTTTTTCTGCTTGAAGGAGCGGGTCAGCTTCTGGCGCTGGAGCTGTGTGCTACTCGGTTTGCTTGGCGTGATGGTGGTGATCTGGGGCGACCAGGGCGTGGGCGATATCGACCCGCGTGGCTTGCTGATCCTGCTGGCGGCGGTGTCGTGGAGCCTCTACTTCGCCATCCAGAAACATTATGCCCATCGTTATAGCCCGCTGACGATGGCCTGCTACATGGTGTGGGCGGGCACCTTGATGCTCTGCGTGAACCTGCCAGGCTTGCCCGCTGCGGTGGCGCAGGCGCCGTGGGCGGACAACCTGGCGATGCTGGTGCTCGGCATTTTCCCCAGTGCCTTGGCGTACCTGGCCTGGGGCTATGTGTTGAAGCATGTCGACGTCAGCCGCGCGTCGGTGGCGATGTACCTGATCCCGCCGGTGGCCATGGCCCTGGCGGCGACGCTGCTGGGTGAGCATATCGCTTTGCAGGTGGTGCTGGGCGGTGGGATCGTGCTGACCAGCGTGGCGGCGATCAGCCTGGAGAGGCGTTGATCTGGCTGATCTTGCCCTGCTTTTCAGCGCCAATCAGCAGCGCTTGATCAGATTAGGCGAGCGTGCCGGATGCAATTTCCCCCTTGCTCCGCTAGCATTACCGGCTTCCGCTTCCCAGTTGCGACGGTTTTCGATGAGTTATCAGGTTCTTGCACGTAAATGGCGCCCGCGCTCGTTCCGCGAAATGGTCGGCCAGACCCATGTGCTCAAGGCTCTGATCAATGCCTTGGACAGCCAACGGCTGCACCACGCCTACCTGTTTACCGGTACGCGGGGGGTGGGCAAGACCACCATTGCACGCATCATCGCCAAATGCCTGAATTGTGAAACCGGCATCACGTCGACGCCGTGCGGTACCTGCTCGGTGTGCAAGGAAATCGACGAAGGGCGTTTCGTCGACCTGATCGAGATCGACGCCGCGAGCCGCACCAAGGTCGAAGACACCCGCGAGCTGCTCGACAACGTGCAATACGCGCCCAGCCGTGGTCGTTTCAAGGTCTACCTGATCGACGAAGTGCACATGCTTTCCAGCCATTCCTTCAACGCACTGTTGAAAACCCTGGAAGAGCCGCCGCCCTACGTCAAATTCATCCTGGCCACTACCGACCCGCAGAAACTCCCTGCAACGATCCTGTCGCGGTGCCTGCAGTTCTCCTTGAAAAACATGACCCCCGAGCGGGTGGTCGAGCATTTGACCCACGTGTTGGGCGTCGAGAACGTACCGTTCGAAGACGATGCACTCTGGCTGCTCGGCCGCGCCGCCGATGGTTCGATGCGTGACGCCATGAGCCTTACCGACCAGGCCATCGCCTTTGGTGAAGGCAAGGTCATGGCCGCCGATGTGCGCGCCATGCTCGGCACCCTGGACCACGGCCAGGTGTTCGACGTGCTGCACGCACTGATCGAAGGTGACGCCAAGGCGTTGCTTGAAGCGGTGCGCCACCTGTCGGAGCAGGGCCCGGACTGGAACGGCGTGCTCTCGGAGATCCTCAATGTGCTGCACCGCGTCGCCATCGCCCAGGCCTTGCCCGAGGGTGTCGACAACGGCCATGGCGACCGTGACCGTGTGTTGGCGCTGGCCCAGGCGTTGCCGGCCGAAGATGTGCAGTTCTACTACCAGATGGGCCTGATTGGCCGCCGCGACCTGCCTTTGGCGCCCGACCCCCGCGGCGGCTTTGAAATGGTGCTGCTGCGGATGCTGGCCTTTCGGCCCGCCGATTCGGCCGACGCGCCGAGACAGCCGCTAAAGCCAGTGGGGATCAGCCAGGCCACAGTTGATTCCGCCAAACCCGTGGCTGGCGCGGCGGTGGCTGCGCCAGTGGTCGCTGCGCCGTCTCCTGAGATCGAGCCGGCTGCACCGGCGCCGGAGCCCATGGTCGCAGCGCCCCTGGTTGAACCCGAACCGGTCAAGGAACCTGAGCCTGTCGTTGACCTGCCGTGGAATGATCCGACAGATGCGCAAGCCGACGTCGAGCAGGTGCCTGCCGTGGAGCCGGTGCTGGAAACCAGCGGTGAGCAGCCCGAGCTGACGCCGATGCCCACGCCGACTCCCGACAGCGTGGTGCCCGATGCCCCCGAGTGGACCTCTGCGCCTATCCCGGAGCCCACCGTGGCCCAGGTGGAGGCCGCCACCCCGGGCATCGACCTCGACGACGAACCGCCGCTGGACGAAGACTACATCGAGCCGGATATGGACTCGGCCTATAGTTACCTGGACGAGCTGGCCAGCGAACATACCGCCGAGCCTGCCCCCGAGCCCGAGGTGGAACCGGCGGCGGCCCCGGCCACCGGCCTGGCCCTGCAATGGCTGGAATTGTTCCCCAAACTGCCGATTTCCGGCATGACCGGCAGCATCGCCGCCAACTGTACCTTGATCTCCATCGAGGGCGATCACTGGCTGCTGCACCTGGACCCGGCCCACAGTGCCCTGTTCAACGCCACCCAGCAACGCCGCCTGAACGATGCGCTGAACCAGTACCATGGGCGCACGCTGACTATCACCATCGAGCTGATCAAGCCCGAACAGGAAACCCCGGCCCAGGCCGCGACGCGCCGGCGTATCAATCGCCAGCGCGAGGCCGAGGATTCGATCCAGGGTGATCCGCTCATCCAGCAAATGATGCAACAGTTCGGTGCGGTCGTCCGTCACGATACTATTGAACCTGTCGACGTCCCGGTGCCCCAAGCATCATGAAACCGGGCTACTAAATTGATCCACGTACTTTTGAGGTGATTCCCATGATGAAAGGTGGCATGGCCGGCCTGATGAAGCAGGCGCAGCAGATGCAGGAAAAGATGGCCAAGATGCAGGAAGAACTGGCCAACGCCGAAGTCACCGGTAAAGCCGGTGGCGATATGGTCAGTGTGGTGATGACCGGTCGTCACGACATCAAGCGTGTGAGCATCGATCCAAGCCTGCTCGAAGGCGTCAGCGATGACGACCGCGAAGTGCTGGAAGACTTGTTCGCCGCCGCGGTCAACGACGCCGTGCGCAAGATCGAAGCCAGCAGCCAGGAAAAAATGGGCGGCGTGACCGCCGGCATGCAACTGCCGCCGGGCATGAAGCTGCCGTTCTGATCGGCTAGCTGAACTCAAATGCCAGGCTTTATGCCTGGCATTTTTTTCGTTGATCGTTCCCACGCTCTGCGTGGTAACGCCGCCTGGGACGCTCCGCGTCCCGCTGGGTGACGCGGAGCGTCACGGGATGCATTCCCACGCAGAGCGTGGGAACGATCTGAACCCCAACCGCATGCTGAGGGTCTGCACCCTATACCGCTGCATTCGCTAAAGGAGTTCCTCATGCCTCAAGAACCGACACTGAACCAGCGCATCGTCCTGGTCTCACGCCCTCAAGGCGCACCGACCCCGGAAAACTTCCGCCTGGAGCGTGTGAATCTGCCGGAGTTGGCCGACGGTCAGGTTCTGCTCAAGACGCTCTACCTGTCCCTCGACCCCTATATGCGCGGACGCATGAGCGACGCACCGTCCTACGCAGCTCCGGTGGAAATCGACGACGTAATGACCGGTGGCGCTGTCAGCCGTATCGAGCAGTCGCGTAATCCGAAATTCGAAGTGGGCGACCTGGTGGTCGGCTCCACCGGCTGGCAGAGCCACAGCATTTCCGATGGGCGCAACTTGATGCCGGTGCCCAAGGGCTTGGCCAGTCCGTCGATGGCCTTGGGCGTGCTGGGCATGCCGGGCATGACTGCCTACATGGGCCTGATGGACATCGGCCAGCCCAAGGCCGGCGAAACCCTGGTGGTGGCGGCCGCGTCGGGTGCAGTGGGCTCGGTGGTGGGGCAAGTGGCCAAGCTCAAGGGCCTGCGGGTGGTCGGTATCGCGGGTGGCGCCGACAAGTGCCGGTACGTGGTGGACGAATTGGGCTTTGATGCCTGTATCGACCACAAGAGCGCCGAGTTTGCCGATGAGTTGGCCCAGGCGTGCTCCGAGGGCATAGACATCTATTTCGAAAACGTCGGCGGCAAAGTCTTCGACGCCGTGGTGCCCTTGCTCAACCCCAAGGCGCGCATCCCGCTGTGCGGGCTGATCGCCGGCTACAACGCCCATGAAGCGCCCACGGGTCCTGACCGCCTGCCGGCGCTGCAGCGGACCTTGCTGACCAAGCGCGTGCGCATCCAGGGCTTTATCGTGTTCGATGACTACGGCGACCGCCAGCCTGAGTTCCTCAGTGCCATGGCGCCGTGGGTGCGCGACGGCAAGATCAAGTTCCGCGAGGATGTGGTCGACGGCCTGGAACAGGCGCCCGAAGCCTTCATCGGTTTGCTGGAAGGGCGCAACTTCGGCAAGTTGGTGGTGCGTGTCGCACAGGATTGAGCATTTGACGCTAATCCGAGGCGCGGGTATAAACCGCGTCTCGTTGTTTTGTCGGACCCTTCGCCCATGAGCTTCAGCCCCCTGATTCGCCAACTGATCGACGCCCTGCGCACTTTGCCGGGCGTGGGCCAGAAAACCGCCCAGCGCATGGCGCTGCAACTGCTTGAGCGCGATCGCAGCGGCGGCACCCGGTTGGCCCAGGCCCTGAGCCAGGCCATGACCGGAGTAGGCCACTGCCGCCAGTGCCGCACGCTTACCGAAGAAGAACTCTGCCCGCAATGCGCCGACCCGCGCCGCGACGATACGCTGCTGTGCGTCGTGGAAGGGCCGATGGATGTGTACGCGGTGGAACAGACTGGCTATCGCGGGCGCTATTTCGTGCTCAAGGGCCACCTGTCGCCGTTGGACGGCCTGGGCCCGGAAGCCATCGGTATTCCGCAACTGGTGGCGCGCATCGAAGCCCAGGGCACCTTCACTGAAGTGATCCTGGCCACCAACCCGACGGTGGAAGGTGAGGCGACCGCCCACTACATTGCCCAATTGCTGACCAACAAAGGCCTGATCACCTCGCGTATCGCCCATGGCGTGCCGTTGGGCGGCGAGCTAGAGTTGGTGGATGGCGGGACGTTGGCGCATTCGTTTGCCGGCCGCAAGCCGATCGCGCTCTGAGCCATGATCGTTCCCACGCTCCGCGTGGGAACGCCGCCTGGGACGCTCCGCGTCCCGCCGATCAATCAACGTCGGTTCGGTTAGCCGTTAACGCTCGGTCAACGCAAACTGCGTCAGGCAAAAAGTGGGAATCCCCATATCTTCCAAGCGCTGCGACCCACCCAGCTCCGGCAAATCGATAATTGCCGCCGCTTCGAAAATTTTCGCGCCCATGCGCCGTACCAGGTTCGCCGCCGCAATCAATGTACCGCCCGTGGCGATCAAGTCATCGAATATCAACACCGAGTCGCCCTCGCACAGGCTGTCCGCGTGCACTTCCAAAAAGGCCTCGCCGTACTCGGTCTGGTAACCCTCGGCCAGCACGTCCGCTGGCAGCTTGCCTTGCTTGCGGAACAGCACCAGCGGCTTGTTCAGTTGATAGGCAATGATCGAACCGATCAGGAAACCGCGCGCATCCATCGCGCCGATATGGGTGAACTCGGCTTCGACATAACGGTGGGCAAAACTGTCCGCCACCAGGCGCAGGGCGCGGGGCGACTGGAACAGGGGAGTAATATCACGAAAGATCACCCCGGGCTTGGGGAAGTCGATGACGGGGCGGATCAGGGATTTGATGTCGAACGAATCAAAGGTCATCGTCGAAGAGTCCTGGGCTGGAAACGGACGCCGAGTATACCTGCGGCCTCGGCGATTGGCGCGGCCGCGCGTGTCTGCGTCAGCCCTCCAGCGAGCCACCCGCCAGTGCGCACAGTTGGATCGGGTCGAGGATATGCACTTCCTTGCCCTCGGCGGCAAGCAGCTCGTTCTGCTGGAAACGGGTGAATACACGGGACACGGTCTCCACCGCCAGGCCCAGGTAGTTGCCGATTTCATTGCGCGACATGCTCAGGCGGAACTGGTTGGCCGAGAAGCCGCGGGCACGGAAGCGTGCCGACAGGTTGACCAGGAAAGTGGCGATGCGCTCGTCGGCGGTCTTCTTCGACAGCAGCAGCATCATTTGCTGGTCGTCACGAATCTCGCGGCTCATCACGCGCATCAACTGACGGCGCAGTTGCGGCAATTGCAGGGCCAGTTCATCCAGGCGTTCGAAGGGGATTTCGCACACCGATGTCGTCTCCAGGGCCTGGGCCGACACGGGGTGCATCTCGGTGTCCATGCCCGACAACCCCACCAGTTCGCTGGGCAGGTGAAAACCGGTGATCTGTTCTTCACCGTTGTCGCTCAGGCTGAAGGTCTTCAACGCGCCCGAACGCACTGCATAGACGGAATCGAACGTGTCGCCCTGGCGAAACAGAAACTCGCCTTTTTTCAGCGGGCGACCGCGTTTAACGATGTCGTCCAGCGCATCCATGTCTTCCAAATTCAACGAAAGTGGCAAGCAGAGGGGAGCCAAGCTGCAATCCTTGCAATGGGCCTGGCCGTGAGCGCGCAGTTTGACTGGCTCGGACATTTCTTAAATCCTTGTGGGAAAACACACATAAGACGTAAGGGTAACGCACTGGGGGTGGCTGAGGCCAGCGTGTACAAAAAAACCTCGGGGGTATAAAGGTTCGTGTGTCACGGCCGATACAAAGTGACGATACTCTTTGAATTCGGAGCCAGACCCATGATTTCCATTGGTGCAAATACCCCGGCAAGCCTCAGCGCGCTGCCTGTGCCGGAGCCCAAGGATTTGGTGGCAGAGGCCAAATCGGCTGCGGCTGCTAAGGAGCTCAAAGATGCCACGTCGTCGCCCCTCAGCACCAAGACGGAGGAAGGCGTAAAAGTGACGTTTTCCGGCGCGGCCTTGCTGGCGATCAGTGACACCAAGAAATCCAACAGTGATATCGAGGAAAGCGGCCTGCCCAACGATGTTCAGCAGGTCTTGAAGATGATCCGCGAGATCAAGAAACAGATTGCAGAAAAGCAGGCCGAATTGGCCGCTGTCATGGCCGATAAGTCCCTTTCTCCGGAGCAGGCCAGGGTCAAGGTCAATAATCTGCAGAGTGCACTGGCCGCGCTGAACGCGAGCCTCATCACGGCGCAGACCTCGTTGAGCAAGGCTATGAAGGGGCTCAGTGGCGACGACGCAATGAAGGCCGCCTCCCTGGCGATGGCGTAGGTATTTTCAGATCACCCGCGAGAAACGCTGCCGGTTCTGGTGCTCAAGGTAGGCATCGAACACCATGCACACCGAACGCACCAGCAGGCGCCCGGCCGGCAGTACGCGGATGCCTCGGGCGTCTAACTCGATCAAACCGTCGCTGGCCATCGTTTCCAGTTGTGGCCACAGCTCGGCAAAATAGCCGCGAAAGTCGATCTTGTACGCCTGTTCGATCCCCGCGAACGCCAGGCTGAAATTGCAGATCAACTGCTGGATCACCTCCCGCCGCAACCGATCATCCGTGGTGCACACCAGTCCACGGCTGGTGGCCAGTTGCGCGCCGGCCAAGGTGTTCTGGTAACCGTTGAGGTCACTGCCGTTCTGGCAGTACAAATCGCCGATCTGGCTGATCGCCGACACCCCGAGCCCGATCAAGTCGCAATGGCCGTGGGTGGTGTAGCCCTGGAAGTTGCGTTGCAATGTGCCTTCTTCCTGGGCGATGGCCAGCTCATCGTCGGGCAGGGCGAAGTGGTCCATGCCGATGTAGCGGTAGCCGGCCTGGGTCAGTTGCTCGATGGTGGTTTGCAGCATCAGCAGTTTTTCCGCCGGGGAGGGCAGGTCGTCGGTGTTGATGCGCCGCTGCGGCATGAAACGTTCCGGCAGGTGGGCGTAGTTGAACACCGACAGACGATCGGGTTGCAGCTTGATCACTTCTTCCACGGTGCGCGCGAAGTTGATCGGCGTTTGCTTGGGCAAGCCGTAGATCAGGTCGATATTGATCGAGCGAAATTGCAGGGTGCGCGCCGCCTCGATCACTGCGCGGGTTTCTTCCAGGCTTTGCAGGCGATTGACCGCGCGTTGCACCTCGGGGTCGAGGTCCTGCAGGCCGATGCTGACGCGGTTGAAGCCCAGTTCGCGCAGCAGGCCCATGGTGGCCCAGTCGGCTTCGCGAGGGTCGATCTCGATGCCGTAGTCGCCGGAATCATCGTTCAGCAGGTTGAAGTGCCGGCGCAGGCACGTCATGACTTGGCGCAGTTCATCGTGACTGAGAAACGTCGGGGTGCCGCCGCCGAAATGCAGTTGCTCCACCGGTTGTTTCGGGTCGAGGTGGCAGGCCACCAGCTGGATTTCCTGCTCCAGGCGTTGCAGGTAGGCCTGGGCGCGGCCACGGTCCTTGGTGATGACCTTGTTGCAGGCGCAGTAGTAGCAGATGTTCGCGCAGAACGGCACATGCAGGTACAGCGACAAGGGGCGCGCGGCCTTGCGGCTGTCGCGCAGGGCGTAGAGCAGGTCGAAGGTACCGACCTGGCTGTCGAATTGTACGGCGGTGGGGTAGGACGTGTAGCGCGGTCCCGCCAGGTCGTAGCGGTGAATCAGATTGGCGTCCCAACGAATGGCGTCGAGCATGCGGGCGGTCCCCCGGATTGGCTGGTGGGCCGAGTCTAGGGGCTGGTTGGCGCAGCCACCTTGATTTGCATCAACAGGGAGCGGCGCTATGCCACATCGTCAATCAGTGTCCCATCAGCCAGTGCTGGTGGGGCCCAGGCAATGTCCATAGGCCAAACAGGATCACCAGCACGCCACCCGCCCTGCGCACGCTGCGTTTGCGCAGCAGCGCGGTGACCCGCTCGGCCGCAAGCCCGGTGGCCAACAGCACCGGCCAGGTACCCAGGCCGAACGCCAGCATCAGCAACCCACTGTCCAGCGCATTCCCCTGGCTCGCGGCCCATAGCAGGGTGCTGTAGACCAACCCGCACGGCAACCAGCCCCACAGCGCGCCCAGCAGCAACGCGCGCGGCAGGCTCGACACCGGCAGCAGGCGGTTGGCGACGGGCTGGATATAGCGCCACAGGCCGCGACCGAGGCTTTCAATGCGGGTGAGGCCGCTCCACCAACCGGCCAGGTACAGGCCCATGCTGATCAACAGCAGCCCGGCAAGCACACGCATGAACATCGCCGCCGGGCTGTTCGCCACGGCCCAACCGGCCAGGCCGATCAATACGCCGGCGACGGCATAGCTGAGCACCCTGCCCAGGTTGTATGCCAACAGCAGTCGAAACCTGCGGCCGCGCTGCTCCCTGGGAATCGCCAGGGTCAGCGCGCCCATCAGCCCGCCGCACATGCCCAGGCAATGGCCGCCGCCCAGCAGGCCGAGGATCAGCGCGGAAACCAGCAGCGGCGCCAATTCAAGCATGGGGCGGGTCTTTGGGCGTGGGCGGTTGCTCGGGGCCGTTGGCTTCGTCGACGGCGGCGAGGTGGTTCGGGTCCTGGTCGTCGAACAAGACGCTGTGGGCCGGGCCGTCGAGGTCGTCGTACTGGCCGCTGTCCACCGCCCAGAAAAAGATGTAGATGGCCAAGCCCACTAACAGCAGCGCCGCCGGAATCATTACGTATAAAGCTGGCATCTGCACTCCATGCCCGCGCGGCTCAAGCCGGCAGCGGACGGGTTACTGAGGGGGCTCGTGCAACCGGCGCGCTCGGCAGGCGAGTCAGGCGCAGGGCATTGAGCACCACGGTCAACGAACTGAGGGACATGCCGACCGCGGCCCAGATGGGCGTGATCCAACCCAGGGCGGCAAACGGCAGCATGAGGCCATTGTATAGGCCTGCCCACAGCAGGTTTTCAACAATCACCCGACGGGTGCGCCGCGCCAGGGCAAAGGCGTGTACCAAGGCGTCCAGGCGGTTGGAGAGCAACACGGCGTCGGCGCTGGTCTTGGCCAGGTCGGTGGCCGTGCCCATGGCCACGCTGATATCCGCAGCGGCGAGCACGGGTACATCATTGACTCCATCGCCGAGCATCAACACCTTGCGGCCTTCCTGGTGCAGCCGTTGCAGCACGTGCAGCTTGTCATCGGGGCGCAGGCCGCCGTGGGCTTCGTCGATACCCAGCTCCAACGCGACGCTTGCGACCATTGGTGAGCTGTCTCCGGACAGCAGCAACGTGCGCCAGCCGCGCGCCTTGCAGGCCGCCAGCAGCGCAGGCGCATCACTGCGCAGGCGGTCGTCAAGCACGAACCAGGCCAGCGCGCCTTCGCGGTCACCCAGCAGCAGCCATTGGCCGCCATCCTGCGGCGCGGCCGGAACCTGGCAACCACTGAGTTCACAGACAAAGCCCGGCTGGCCGATGCGCAGTTGGCGCGCGCCCACGCGGCCTTCAAGGCCAAGCCCGGGCGAACTGACGACTTCGTCGGCGGCCAGCGTCGCGCGTCCGAAGGCGCGGGCGATCGGGTGTTCGGAGCGGTTTTCCAGGGCGGCGGCGAGGCTCAGGCACAGGTCCGTGCTCAAGTTGCCCAGTGGCCGGATGGCACTCAATACCAGGCGTCCTTCGGTCAGGGTGCCGGTCTTGTCGAAAATCACCGTATCGATCTGGTTCAACCCTTCCAGCACATGGCCGCGGGTCAGCAGCAGGCCGAGTGTGTGCAAGGTGCCGGTGGCGGCGGTGAGGGCGGTGGGCGTGGCCAGGGACAACGCGCACGGGCAGGTTGCCACCAACATCGCCAGCACAATCCAGAATGCCCGCGACGAATCCAGCTGCCACCATAACAACCCGATCAGGGCAGCCGCGATCAACGAGCACAGCAGGAACCACTGTGCGGCGCGATCTGCGATCCGGGCCAGGCGCGGTTTCTCGGCCTGGGCCCTTTCCAGCAGGCGCACGATGGCGGACAGGCGTGTGTCATGGCCCAAGGCGCGAACTTCGACAATCAATGCCCCTTCGACATTGAGCGTGCCCGCCGTAACCGCATCCCCGGCTTGTCGGGGTTGCGGCAGGTACTCACCCGTGAGCAGCGACTCATCGATACTGGACTGGCCGTCGAGGATCAGGCCATCCGCCGGCAGCACGGCGCCGGGGTGCACCAGCACGCGATCGCCCAAGGCCAGCTCCGGGAGCAGGATGCGTTCGCTCTGGCCATCCGCCTTGAGCCGCAGGCACGAGGCGGGCAGCAGGTTGACCAGTTGCGCGGTCGCCGCGGCCGTACGCTCGCGGGCACGGCGCTCGAGGTAACGCCCGGCCAGCAGGAACAGCGCAAACATGCCCACCGCGTCGAAGTACAACTCACCGGTGCCGGTGATCGCGGTCCAGATCCCCGCCAGATACGCGCCGCCGATGGCCAGTGAAACCGATACATCCATGGTCAGGTGGCGCGTGCGCAGGTCGCGCAGGGCACCCTTGAAAAACGGTGCGCAGCTGTAGAACACGATAGGTGTTGTCAGAAACATCGCCACCCAGCGCAGGATCATATGCAGTTCCGGGCTCAGGTCGACATTGAATTCCGGCCAGGTCGCCATGGTTGCCATCATTGCCTGGAACCACAGCAGCCCGGCCACGCCCAATTGACGCAGGGCCAGGCGGTTTTCGCTGGCCAGTTGCTCGGCGGCGCGGTCGGCCTGGTAAGGGTGGGCGGCGTAACCGATATGCCGCAGTTCGCTCAGCACTTGGCTCAACGGCAGTTGCCCGTCAGCCCAGCGCACGTGCAAACGATGGTTGGACAGGTTGAGCCGCGCCTCGGCCACGGCGGGCAGGCTGCGCAGGTGTTTCTCGATCAGCCAGCCACAGGCGGCGCAACTGATGCCTTCCATCAGCAAGGTGGCTTCGGCGAGTTCGCCCTCGTGGCGCACAAAGGGTTTTTGCACATCGGCGCGGTCGTACAGCGCCAGCTCATCCAACAGTTGCACCGGCAGCGCTTCAGGGTTGGCCGAGGCTTCGCTGCGGTGCTGGTAGTAACTCTCCAGGCCGCCGGCCACAATTGCTTCGGCCACCGCCTGGCAGCCTGGGCAGCAGAGTTCACGGCGTTCGCCGAGGATCACCGCGGTAAAGCGGCCGCCCGGCGGGACGGGCAGGGCGCAGTGGTAGCAGGGGGTTGGGCTGGTCATGGCTTAGTTCCGCAGATCGTTCCCACGCTCTGCGTGGGAACGCCTCGCTGGACGCTCCGCTTCCGCTTTTGTGACGCGCAGCGTCACGGGCTGCATTCCCACGCGGAGCGTGGGAACGATCAAATTACTTCTTCAGGTCTTCGGCGCCCTGCAACGGCTCATCACCCAGCAGCAGGTCCTTGTCGTGGCTGACCTCTTCCTCCTCGAACAGGCGCCAGGTCTTGTCGCCTTCCACGCCCAGCAGTTCCACGAAGCGACGGCCTTCGACCTTGTCGGTGACCTGGCCGATGTAGCGGCCGGGTGCACTATCGCTGCGCGCCAGGTTGATCTTGCGGTCCTTCTCCGGCTGGGTCGGGGAGATCAGGTTCAACGCCAGGGTGTTCGGGTTGCTGTAGCCGGTGAGGTTCAGCTCGACTTCGCCGGTCAGCTCATCCAGGTGCAGTTTGGCGCGCAGTTGCAGGGTCTGGGCCAGGCGCTCGCGGTCAAGGGCGCGGTTGATGCCTTTGCCGGCCTCGTAGTAGTTGTCGTTGACCAGGTTGTCCGGGTTATTCACCGCGATGGTCACCATGGACAAGGTCAAGGTCACCGAGCAGGCCAGGATGCCGATGATGATCCAGGGCCAGAGGTGCTTGTACCAAGGGCTTGCGGCGGTGGGTGCGGACATGCTCGGGTTCCTGTTCAACGAACGTGTGGGCCGATGAATCGGCTCTTGGCTTCAATCTGGACGCTGGTGTCATCGGCATCCTTGAGGATGAATGTCACCTCGTTGGTGCTCGACGGCAATTGCTCCGGCGCACTCGAAAGTTCCACCGGCAGGCTGACGATGTCGCCGGCGGCCACTTTGATTTCGCGCCGGCCCTGCAGCTTGAGGTCCGGCAGGCCAGCGGCATCGAGCACGTAGGTGTGGTCGCGCTGGTCCTTGTTCATGATCTTCAGGCTGTAGACGTTTTCGATACGGCCTTCGGCGTTTTCGCGGTACAGCACACGGTCCTTGCTCACGTCGAAACCCACCAGCGAGCGCATGAAAAATGCCGCCATCAACAGGCCGATCATCGCCAGCAACACCAAGGCATAGCCGATCAGGCGCGGGCGCAGCTTATGGGTTTTCTGCCCGGAGAGGTTGTGTTCGGTGGTGTAGCTGATCAGGCCGCGCGGGTAGTCCATCTTGTCCATGATGGTGTCGCAGGCATCGATACAGGCGGCGCAGCCGATGCACTCGATTTGCAGGCCGTCGCGGATGTCGATACCGGTCGGGCACACTTGCACGCACATCGTGCAATCGATGCAATCGCCCAGGCCCTGGGCCTTGTAGTCGACGCCTTTTTTACGTGGGCCACGCACTTCGCCACGGCGAGGGTCGTAGGAAACGATCAGGGTGTCTTTGTCGAACATCACGCTCTGGAACCGCGCGTACGGGCACATGTAGATGCACACCTGCTCGCGCAGCCAGCCGGCGTTGCCATAGGTGGCGAGGGTAAAGAACCCGACCCAGAAATACGACCAGCCATCGGCCTGGCCGGTGAAGAAATCGAACACCAGTTCGCGGATCGGCGAGAAGTAGCCGACAAAAGTCAGCCCGGTGACAAACCCGATCAACAGCCACAGCGTGTGCTTGCTGGATTTGCGCAGGAATTTGTTGGCGCTCATCGGCGCCTTGTCGAGCTTGATGCGTTGGTTGCGGTCACCCTCGGTGACTTTTTCGCACCACATGAAGATCCACGTCCACACGCTTTGCGGGCAGGTATAGCCGCACCACACGCGCCCGGCGTACACGGTGATAAAGAACAGGCCAAAGGCCGCGACGATCAGAATGCCGGAGAGCAGGATGAAGTCCTGGGGCCAGAAGGTCGCGCCGAAAATGAAGAACTTACGCTCCGGCAGGTTCCACCACACGGCCTGGTGACCACCCCAGTTCAGCCACACGGTGCCGAAGTAGAGCAGGAACAGTGCGGCGCCACCGAGCATGCGCAAATTGCGGAACAGGCCGGTGAAGGCGCGGGTGTAGATCTTCTCTCGCGAAGCGTAGAGGTCGACGGTTTTGGCAGGCGGGGTAACGTTATGTACCGGTATCTGGTCGCTCATCATTGCATCCCACGGCGGTGGAGATTTGCCTCGGCCAGTACGTGCCAACCGGGGTCAAATTAAGGGTGTTGCAGTGGCCCAATGATACGCCCCCGAAGGTGCGCAAGGGGTGCGACCTTTGGTCGCGTTGGGTGAAGTCAATTGATGGTGTAAGTGATCTGGATCAATTGACTTTGCAAGTATGGACGGTTTTTGCCGGCAGGCCGGTCATTCGTCCCATGGATTAATCAATGGAACGCCGCTGGATTTGAAATCGCTGACGTTGCGCGTAACAACGGTGAGCCCATGAACCAGAGCAGTTGCAGCGATCAGCGAATCACTTTCATTGACTCGATCCGGTACATGCAGGTGTGCGCATCGCAATGCGACCGCAGCATCCACGGGCAGGATTCTGGCATCAAAGGCGGGCATCACATGGCGCTTGAGCCAGGTTCGCAACACATTCCCCTGGGCCGGGTCACGGCGCTCAATGCGCAAGACTCCGGTCTCCAGTTCCTTGAGCGTAATCGCTGATATGAACATGCGCGGCGCCATGACACTTTTGGCCCAAGCGACCACATTTGCATCAGCCTGGGGTTTACGAAGTTCGGAAATAACGTTGGTGTCGAGTAGATACATCAAGAGAAGTCCACGGGTCGATGAGTAATCACGGCGCGTTCGGTTTCGAAGTCGATTTCGGCCGCTTCTGGCATCACCAGCAGGTCAACGATGTCAGCATTGAGACCTGTCAATTTCTGGTAGTCCTCAATGCTTAGCAGTACATGGGCAGGCTTGCCGCGATCGGTGATGAAAACCGGGCCCTGGCGCGCGGCTTTTTTGGCACCACTTGTGTCTTGGTTGAATTCGCGGCTGGAAATGGTAGTGATGGTCATGGGGTGATCCCCTTCGTGGAATGCATGTAGTTACGTTACTACTTGATGGTTGCGCACCGCAAGTCCGAGGCTACAAGTGGTAGCGCATTACGACGTCCGACGCCAGAAACAACAAAGCCCCGCCAGTTATGCTGCGCGGGGCTTTGGTGTTCTCAAGGCCTTATTTTTCCTCAGCCTTCTTCTCCCCATGGGACAAGCTGTACACATACGCCGCGAGCAAGTGCACCTTGTCATTGCCCTGCAGCTGTTCCTGGGCCGGCATCTGGCCCTGGCGGCCCCAGCGGATGGTCTGTTGCAGTTGGGCGAAGCTCGAACCGTAGATGAAGGCAGCCGGGTGGGTCAGGTCGGGCGCGCCCATGGCCGGGGTGCCTTTGCCGGCGGGGCCGTGGCAGGCCACGCAGTTGGCGGCGAAGAGTTTTTCGCCGTTGGCGACATCAGCCTTTGCGCCTTCCGGCAGTTTGCGGCCGTCGAGGTTGGTCAGCACGAAGGCGGCGACGTCGCTGACGCCTTGTTCCTTCAGGATATCCAGCCAGCCCGGCATCACCGCGTGGCGGCCCTTCATGATGGTTTCCTTGATAGTGGCCGGCTCGCCACCCCAGCGCCAGTCGGCGTCGGTCAGGTTGGGGAAGCCATAGGCGCCCTTGGCGTCGGAACCATGGCACACCGAGCAGTTGGAGGCGAACAGGCGGCCACCCATCTTCAGGGCTTGCGGGTCCTTGGCCACTTCTTCAATCGGCATCGAGGCGAACTTGGCGAAGATCGGCCCGAACTTGGCCTCCGACCTGGCCATTTCCTTCTCCCATTCGTGCACGCCGGTCCAGCCGGTCTGGCCGTTGGCGAAAGGGGTTTGCTTATCGTTGTCGAGGTAGTTGTAGCCCGGCAGCAGGCCCTTCCAGTTGCCCAGGCCCGGGTACAGCACCAGGTAGCCGAGGGCGAAAATGATGGTGCCGACAAACAGCATGAACCACCACTTGGGCAGCGGGTTGTCGTACTCCTCGATGCCGTCGAACGAGTGGCCGACAGTCTCGTCGGTTTGCTCGGCGCGCTGGCCCTTGCGGGTCGACAGCAGCAGCCAGGTCAGGGCGAAGATGGTGCCCAGGCTGAGGACTGTGACGTACAGACTCCAGAACGTAGTCATTCTTTGTTACTCCTAGACGCTTGCTCGACGTGCTTGATGGCTTCGGGATCATCCGCGAAAGGCAGCAAGGTCGCGTCGTCAAACTCCGATTTGCGCTTGGGGCTGAACACCCACAGCGCCAGGCCGATAAAGGCCACCATCACCACAACGGTGCCCAGCCCACGAATCATCCCGATATCCATGAATCACCGTTTGCTTTTGATGATGGTGCCCAGGCCTTGCAGGTAGGCCACCAATGCGTCCATTTCGGTCTTGCCCTTCACGGCGGCGGCCGCGCCGGCGATATCTTCGTCGGTATAGGGCACGCCCAGGGTGCGCAGCACTTCCATCTTCTTCGCGGTGTCCTTGCCGTCGAGCTTGTTTTCCACGAGGAACGGGTAGGCCGGCATTTTCGATTCAGGCACGACGTTGCGCGGGTTGTACAAATGCGCACGTTGCCAGTCATCGGAGTAGCGACCGCCGACACGGGCCAGGTCCGGGCCGGTGCGTTTGGAGCCCCAGAGGAACGGGTGGTCCCAGACACTTTCACCGGCGACCGAATAGTGGCCGTAGCGTTCGGTTTCGGCACGGAACGGGCGGATCATTTGCGAATGGCAGCCGACGCAACCGTTGGCGATGTACACGTCGCGCCCTTCCAGTTCCAGGGCGCTGCGCGGCTTCATGCCTTCGACCGGCTTGTTGGTCACGTCCTGGAAAAACAGCGGCACGATCTGGGTCAAGCCGCCGATACTCACGGCAATGACCATGAAGAAGGCCAGCAGACCGATATTCTTCTCGACTACTTCATGCTTCATCAGTGGGCTCCCACAACGGCGATCTTGGCGGCGGCTTCAGCTTGCGCAGGGTCGGACGCACGCACGGTGCGCCAGACGTTGTAGGCCATGAACAGCATGCCGGTGGCAAAGAACGCACCGCCCAGGGCGCGGACGATAAAGCCCGGGTGGCTGGCTTGCAGTGCTTCGACGAAGGAGTAGGTGAGGGTGCCGTCATCGTTGATCGCACGCCACATCAAGCCCTGGGTGATACCGTTGACCCACATCGAGGCGATGTAGAGCACGGTGCCGATAGTGGCCAGCCAGAAGTGCGTGTTGATCAGCCCGACGCTGTGCATCTGCGCGCGGCCGAACAGCTTGGGGATCATGTGGTACAGCGCGCCGATGGAGATCATCGCCACCCAACCGAGGGCGCCGGCGTGTACGTGGCCGATGGTCCAGTCGGTGTAGTGGGACAGGGAGTTGACGGTCTTGATCGCCATCATCGGGCCTTCGAAGGTCGACATGCCGTAGAACGCCAGCGAGACCACGAGGAAGCGCAGGATCGGGTCGGTGCGCAGCTTATGCCAGGCGCCCGACAGCGTCATCATGCCGTTGATCATGCCGCCCCAGCTTGGCGCCAGCAGGATGATCGACATGGCCATGCCCAGGGATTGCGCCCAATCCGGCAGCGCGGTGTAGTGCAAGTGGTGCGGGCCGGCCCAGATGTACAGGGTGATCAGCGCCCAGAAGTGCACGATGGACAGGCGATACGAGTAAATAGGACGTTCGGCCTGTTTAGGCACGAAGTAGTACATCATCCCCAGGAAACCGGTGGTCAGGAAAAACCCTACGGCGTTATGCCCGTACCACCACTGGATCATCGCATCCGTCGCCCCGGCGTAGGCCGAGTAGGACTTGAACAGGCTGACCGGCAACGAGGCGTGGTTGACGATGTGCAGCATCGCCGTGACCAGGATAAACGCGCCGTAGAACCAGTTGCCCACATAGATGTGCTTGGTCTTGCGCTTGACGATGGTGCCGAAGAACACCACGGCGTAGGTCACCCAGACAATGGCGAGCAAAATGGCGATGGGCCATTCGAGCTCGGCGTATTCCTTGGTAGTGGTGTAACCCAGCGGCAGAGTGACGATGGCGCCGAGGATGACGGCTTGCCAGCCCCAGAAGGTGAAGGCCGCAAGGCCGTCGGAGATCAGTCGCGTCTGGCAGGTTCGCTGCACGACATAGTAGGAGGTGGCAAACAATGCACATCCGCCGAAGGCAAAGATCACCAGGTTGGTGTGCAGCGGGCGCAGGCGACCGAAGGTCGTCCATGGCAAGCCGAAATTCAATTCCGGCCAAACCAGCTGCGAGGCGATGAACACCCCGAGCCCCATGCCAAGGATCCCCCAGACCACCGTCATGATGGCGAACTGGCGGACTACCTTATAGTTATAAGCAGTCGGACTGATTGCTGTGCTCATTCTAAGGTTCCACGGTTTAGTTTTTTTATAGGTAAAAATCGGCCGCAAGTATGTAGAAAGCGAGAGGCCAATGCAACGCAACGCTGACCTGCGTCAAGGCGTTCCAAGCCAGATTCTGCGCCCTTTCCATGTTTGATGTAAGGACAAATTGCCAAATAGAAAGCTGATCGAGTGGACAGGAATTTTTTCGGGCCGCAACGACGCTCGTGCTCGCGCCGCAACCGCTGCGCTTGCACGAAAGCGTAGACCCGAATAGCGCGGGGGGAAAGGTGTGCTTTGGAAGGGTGCGACACTTGGTCGCGCAGTCTCAACCCACTGCAGGAACGAGCTTGCTCACGAATAACTAAGAGCGCCGCGTTCATTCTGGATGAGCGCGGCATCCTCAGGTTCTTCGCGAGCAAGCTCGCTCCTACAGAAAGGCCGGTTGCCGCGCCTGATCAGCGGCGGCAATCAGAGGCTATTGGGCTTGGCTTTCTGGCGTTGCGCCATCAGCGTTGTGGGAGAGGCTGTAAACATAGGCCGCCAGCAGGTGCACCTTGTCGTTGCCTTGCAACACTTCCTGCGCGGGCATCTGGCCTTGGCGGCCGTGCCGGATGGTCTGCTGCAACTGCGCCAGGCTGGTGCCGTAGATGTAGCCGCCCGGTTTGGTCAAGTCGGGCGCACCCATGGCTTGCATGCCGTGGCCTTCAGGGCCGTGGCACGCGACGCAGGTGGTGTTGAACGCCGCTTGGCCTGCCGCGAGGTCGGCGCTGCTGTCGGCCGGCAATGGCAGCTTGGCCAGGTCGTGACGCACATAGGCGGCAACATTTTTCACACCCTCGTCGCCGAGCATGTCACCCCAGGCCGGCATTGCCGCGTGACGGCCGTTGAGAATGGTGGTCTTGATCGCTTCGGCCGAACCGCCCCAGCGCCAGATGTTGTCCGCAAGATTCGGGAAGCCAAACGCGCCCTTGGCGTCCGAGCCGTGGCACACCGAGCAGTTGGAGGCAAACAGGCGGCCGCCCATCTTCAAGGCTTGTGGGTCCTTGGCGACTTCTTCCACGGGCATGGCCGAGAACTTGGCGAAGATCGGCCCGAACCTGGTGTCGGCCTTGGCCATCTCCTTGTCCCACTCCTTGGCTGAGGTCCAGCCGTCTTCATAGCCCGGCAGCACGCCCTTCCAGTTGCCCAGGCCCGGGTAGAGGATCAGGTAGCCGACCGCAAACACCAGGGTGCCGGCGAACAGCATGAACCACCACTGGGGCAGCGGGTTGTCGTATTCCTCGATTCCGTCGAAGGCGTGGCCCATGGTCTGGTCGACGCTGCCCTTGGTCTCGCCCTTGCGGGTGCCGATCAAGAGCCAGGTCAGGCCGATCAGGCTGCCGAGGGTCAGTACGCAGATCCATGTACTCCAGAAAGTGGTCATGGCCGATTGCTCCTTGTTGCAGGCTCTTGGTGAGCGTCGGATGGCGCAGGCTCGTCGGCGAAGGGCAGCAGGCGTGCTTCCTCGAATTCCGCATTGCGCCGGTTGTTGAATACCCACAGCGACAGGCCGATAAAGGCGATGGCGACCACCAGCGTGCCGAGGCCGCGGATGGTGCCCGCATCGAATTCAAATCCCATGGCTCACCTCTTGCTCTTGATGGCAGTGCCGAGCACTTGCAGGTACGCAACCAGCGCGTCCATCTCGGTCTTGCCCTTCAGGCTGGCGACGGCGGCAGTGATGTCGTCGTCGGTGTAGGGCACGCCGAGGGTGCGCATCACTTTCAACTTGGTCTCGGTGTGGCTGTTGTCGACGGCAGCCGTGACCAGCCACGGATAGGCCGGCATCTTCGACTCCGGCACCACGTTGCGCGGGTTGTACAAGTGCGCGCGGTGCCAGTCGTCCGAGTAACGCGCGCCGACGCGTGCCAGGTCCGGCCCGGTACGCTTGGAGCCCCACAGGAAGGGGTGGTCCCACACGCTTTCACCGGCGACCGAGTAATGGCCGTAGCGCTCGGTTTCGGCGCGGAACGGTCGGATCATCTGCGAATGACACTGTACGCAGCCTTCGCGGATGTAAATGTCACGGCCTTCCAGTTGCAGCGCGGTGTAGGGTTTCATGCCTTCCACCGGCTTGTTGGTCACGTCCTGGAAGAACAGCGGGACGATCTGGGTCAGGCCGCCGATGCTCACGGCGAGCACCATGAGCAGCATCAGCAGGCCGACGTTTTTTTCAATCGTTTCGTGTTTCATCACAGACTCCTCAGGCCAGCTGCGCGACAGGGACGGCTTCGACTGGCTGCGCCGAACGCACGGTGCGCCACGTGTTGTAAGCCATCAGGAACATGCCGCTGAGGAAGATCGCCCCGCCCACCAGCCGCACGATGAAGCCTGGGTGGCTGGCCACCAGGGTTTCGACGAACGAGTAGGTCAAGGTGCCGTCTTCGTTGATCGCGCGCCACATCAGGCCCTGGGCGATGCCGTTGACCCACATCGAGGCGATGTAGAGCACGGTGCCGATGGTGGCCAACCAGAAGTGCGCGTTGATCAGGCCGACGCTGTGCATCTGCTCGCGGCCGAAGACTTTGGGGATCATGTGGTACAGCGCGCCGATGGAGATCATCGCCACCCAGCCGAGGGCGCCGGCGTGTACGTGGCCGATGGTCCAGTCGGTGTAGTGGGACAGCGAGTTGACGGTCTTGATTGCCATCATCGGGCCTTCGAAAGTCGACATGCCGTAGAACGCCAGCGAGACCACCAGAAAGCGCAGGATCGGGTCGCTGCGCAATTTATGCCAGGCGCCCGACAGCGTCATCATGCCGTTGATCATGCCGCCCCAGCTCGGTGCCAGCAGCACCAGCGACATCACCATGCCCAGGGACTGCGCCCAGTCCGGCAGCGCGGTGTAATGCAGGTGATGCGGGCCCGCCCAGATGTACAGGGTGATCAGCGCCCAGAAATGCACGATGGACAAGCGATAGGAATACACCGGACGCTCGGCCTGTTTCGGCACGAAGTAATACATCATGCCGAGGAAACCGGCGGTGAGGAAAAAGCCTACCGCGTTGTGCCCATACCACCACTGCACCATGGCATCCGTTGCACCGCCGTAAAGGGAGTAGGACTTGGTCAGACTGACCGGGATTTCCAGGTTGTTGACGATATGCAGGATGGCCACGGTAAGGATGAACCCGCCGAAGAACCAGTTGCCGACATAGATGTGCTTGGTGTTGCGCTTGGCCACGGTGCCAAAGAACACGATGGCGTAGGCCACCCAGACAATGGTGATCAGGATGTCGATCGGCCATTCCAGCTCCGCGTATTCCTTGGAACTGGTGTAGCCCAGCGGCAGGCTGATCGCCGCCAGCAGGATCACCAGTTGCCAGCCCCAGAAGCAGAACGCCGCCAGTTTGGGCGCGAACAGCTGGGTCTGGCAGGTGCGTTGCACCGAGTAGAAGGAGCTGGCGAACAGCGCGCAGCCGCCGAAGGCAAAGATCACCGCGTTGGTGTGCAGCGGGCGCAGGCGCCCGAAGCTGGTCCACGGCAAGTCGAAATTGAGTGCAGGCCAGACCAATTGGGCGGCGAGAAAAACCCCGAGCCCCATGCCGACGATGCCCCACACCACCGTCATAATGGCGAATTGGCGGACCACCTTGTAGTTATAGGCGGTACTTAAAGTAGTGTTCATGGTTCCCCATCCACGGTTCAACCCAAGCAGATGCCGCACTTGGGCTGGAGTTATAGGCAGACTAAAAAGCGAGGCAAGCATGGGCAAAGAGCACAAGGCCAGTATTGACGGGGATCAATGGGCACAGCGTGTGCGGGAACACGGCTGGCTGTGGGATGTCGCGTCGGGCAAGCGGGCGGGCGAAGCGGTCACGCTGATCCTGGCCCACGGCGCCGGCGCACCGATGGACTCCGGGTTCATGAATGACATGGCTGCACGCCTTGCCGGGCATGGCGTGAACGTGTTGCGCTTTGAGTTCCCCTATATGGCCCAACGCCGCGCGGATGGGGGTAAACGCCCGCCCAATCCGGCGCCGAAACTGTTGGAGGCGTGGCGCGAGGTGTATGCCGAGGTGCGACCTCATGTCGCGGGAAAATTGGCCATTGGCGGTAAGTCGATGGGCGCACGCATGGCCAGTTTGCTGGCCGATGAATTGCACGCCGATGGGCTGGTGTGCCTGGGGTATCCGTTCTATGCCGTGGGCAAGCCGGAAAAACCCCGGGTCGAGCACCTGGCTGGGTTGCAGACGCCGACGTTGATTGTGCAAGGCGAGCGTGATGCACTGGGCAACCGCGCGGCGGTGCAGACGTATGCATTGTCGCCGAGCATCGAAGTGATGTGGCTGGCGGCGGGTGACCATGACTTGAAGCCGTTGAAGGCTTCGGGGTTCAGTCATGAGCACCATCTTGAGGCGGCGGCGGTGAAAGTGGCTGGGTTTGTTGCTGGCCTTTAGGGCGCCATCGCAGTACTTTTGATCGTTCCCACGCTCTGCGTGGGAACGCAGCCCTGGACGCTCCGCGTCTGCTCTTGAAACCGTGACGCAGAGCGTCACACGAGGCATTCCCACGCAGAGCGTGGGAACGATCCGTAACGGTCTACCGGTTAAACCGCTCCACCAGCGAATACTGGGTATTGGCGGTATGCGTGAGCTCTTCACTCAACTGCGCCGAGTTCATCGCCTGTTCCGAGGTCTGGTCCGCCAACAGCGCAATGGTGCTGATGTTGCGGCTGATCTCTTCGGCCACCGAGCTTTGCTCTTCGGTTGCCGCCGCGATCTGGGTGGTCATGTCGGTGATGTGCGCCACCGCTTCGCTGATGCCCACCAGCGCCTGGTCCGCTTCCATCACCCGCGCCACGCCCTCTTCGGCCTGGCGATGCCCGGCGTCCATAGTTTGCACGGCAGCGGCGGCCGTCTGCTGCAGCTTGGCGATCAGGGCATGGATCTGCCCGGTCGATTCGGCGGTGCGTTGCGCCAGTTGACGCACTTCGTCAGCGACCACGGCAAACCCGCGGCCCATCTCGCCGGCCCGCGCCGCTTCAATCGCGGCGTTGAGCGCCAGCAGGTTGGTCTGGTCGGCAATGCCTTTGATCACGTCGACCACCCCGCCAATTTCATCGCTGTCCTTGGCCAGTTGGGTCACGGTCACGCCGGTCTCACCCACCGCAACGGACAGACGCTGGATCGCCTCGCGGGTTTCCCCGGCGATATCGCGGCCGCGGCCCGTCAGGCGGTTGGCCTCCTGGGTCGCATCGGCGGTACGCTGCACGTGGCTGGCGACTTCCTGGGTGGTGGCCGCCATCTGGTTGACTGCGGTGGCCACCTGTTCGGTTTCCACGCGCTGGCGTTCCAGGCCGCTGGAGCTGTTATGCGCCAGGGTATTGGACTGCGCGGCCTGTTCGTTGAGGTGTTCGGCGGTGTCCTGCAAGCGCGTGAGGCAGGTCTTCAGACGCGCCTCCTGGCTGAGGATCGACATCTCCAGCCGCGCCTGGGCACCACGGCTGTCGGTGTACATCTGCGCGATCAGCGGGTCGGAGGTGGTCTGCTCGGCCAGGCGCAACAGGCGCTTGAGGCCGCGCTGCTGCCAGCTCAGGCCGAGCAGGCCGAGCGGTACCGACAGCCCCGCCGCCAGGGCAAAGCCCCATTGCGAGGTTAGCGTGGCGCCGATCATGAAACTCAACTGGCTGATCAGGATAAACGGCAGCCAGTCCTGCAACACCGGCAGCCACTTGTCCCGCTGGGGGATCGCCGACTTGCCCTGGTTGATGCGCTGGTAGAGCGCTTCGGCGCGGCGGATCTGCTCGGCGGAGGGTTTGATGCGCACCGATTCGTAGCCGACCACCTGGTTGCCTTCGAAGACCGGCGTCACATAGGCGTTAACCCAGTAGTGATCACCGGTCTTGCAGCGATTCTTGACAATGCCCATCCATGGCAAGCCTTGTTTGAGCGTGGACCACATGTGCGCGAACACCGCGGCCGGAACATCCGGGTGCCGCACCAGGTTGTGCGGGGCACGGACCAGTTCGTCGCGGGTGTACCCACTGATCTCGACAAACGCGTCGTTACAGTAGGTGATCACGCCCTTGGCATCTGTGGTGGAGATCAACCGTTGCTGAGCGGGGAAGGTACGTTCGCGCTGGGTAACGGGCTGGTTATTACGCATGATTGTTCAATCCGCAAGGCTTTCAGGGGTTGTCGGCCGGAACGGGGGTTTATTTAACTTATTTTTGCAACAATCGGCCCGCCAGTGTCCTGCGGTGTGATGGCAGCCTTCAGGGGCGTACCGCCGATCCTCAGCGTTTTTTCGGCCGCAACACCAGCCACAACGCCCCAGCAATCAGCACCCCGCCATACAGATGCGCCATGGACAAAGGCTCATCCAGCAGCAACGCGCCCCATAGCACGCCGAACGGCGGAATCAGGAAGGTGGTGGTCATCGATCTCACGGGTCCAATCGCGGTGAGCAGCCGGAAGTACAACACATACGCAAACGCCGTACACACCAACCCCAGCCCCAGCAGCGACATCCACACCTGCCATCCACCCCAACTGGCGGGGGGATGGCTGATGGCGCTGTAGGCAAACAACGGCAGCAGGAACAACGTAGCCCCGAGCATGCTGCCCAACGCCGAAAGGCGGCTGTCCAGCCCGCCACGCTGATCCAGCCAGCGCCGCGCGAGAAAACCGGCAAAGCCATAACAGGTGGTGGCCAACAGGCAGGCCAATGCGCCCATCAATAATTCCAGGTCAAACGCCACCGGCCCGGCGCGGGTCAGTATGCCCACGCCGAACAAACCCAGGCACACCCCCGCGATTTTCGAGAGGGTGAGGCGTTCGCTGAAGAACAGCCCGCCGATCAATACGCCCATCAGCGGCGTGGTGGCGTTGAAGATCGCTGAATAGCCGGCCGGCAGCACCTGGGCGGCTACCGAATAAAGGGTCGCCGGGATCCCTGAGTTGATTACGCCCAGCAATAGGACGGTCTTGAACTTGCCCTGGAAATCCCATTTCACCCGCATCACCGCCAACATCACCAACAACCCTGTGGCGGCGATCGATACACGAAAGAACGCGGTCGGTAGGGTGCCGATCTCCGGTGCGATGATGCGCATGAACAAAAAGCTCGCGCCCCAGATGGCGGCCAGCCCCAACAAGTACAGGGTGTCGACAGGTCTCACGGAACACTCCCAGGTCAGTAAGGCGGGGGAGTGTACAGGGCCGCACAAAAAATGCCTCTTCTCCTTCCCCCCCTGCACTGGCTAAGCTCAGGGCTTCCCGATGCCCGTTCGAGGTTTCCCGCATGTCGCAGTCCGCCCTCGCCATTGCCCGGATGATCCTCGATGGTTTTGATGATTACCGTGAGCACTTCCGCCAGATCACCGACGGCGCCCGCGAGCGTTTCGAAAAGGCCCAGTGGCAGCAGGGGCAGGCGGCGTCGGCGTCGCGCATCAACCTGTATGAAGAAAAAGTGCTCGAGGTGACCAAGCGCCTGCGCGCGAGTTTCGAGGACGCGCTGTTGCTGGATATTGAAAGCTGGCCCTTGGTTAAAAGCGCCTACATCGGCCTTATCGATCTGCGCTTGGACGATGAACTGTCCGAGACATGGTACAACTCGATCTTCTGCGGCCTGTTCAGTCATGACCTGATCAGCGATGGCTGCATGTTCATCCACACCACCCGGCCCAGCCTGCGCCGGGCGCGGGCGGCGCAAACCCGCACGTATGCACCGGTCGGCAACATTGCGCACATGCTTGCGCAGGTCTTTGCAGACTTCAGTTTCAGCGAACCCTACGCCGATTTGACCGCCGACCTGCGCCGCCTCGAAGCGCAACTGCGCGAAAACCTGCCGGATTGGGTCTGTAAAGACCCGGATCTCAAGGTCGAGTTGTTCTCCTCGGTGCTTTACCGCAACAAGGGCGCCTATCTAGTGGGGCGCATTTATACCCGCGACGAACAATGGCCGCTGGTCATCCCACTGCTGCACCGCGAAGGGCAGGGCATCCAGATCGACGCGCTGATCACCGATGAAGCCGACGTGTCGATCATCTTCTCGTTCACCCGTTCCTACTTCATGGTGGATGTACCGGTGCCGGCGGAATTCGTCGGCTTTCTCAAGCGCATCCTGCCCAGTAAACATATCGCCGAGTTGTACACCTCGATTGGTTTCTACAAGCACGGCAAGTCGGAGTTCTATCGCGCGCTGATCAACCACCTGGCCAGCACCGACGATCAATTCATCATGGCGCCCGGTGTGCGCGGCATGGTCATGAGCGTATTTACCCTGCCGGGCTTCAACACCGTGTTCAAGATCATCAAGGACCGGTTCTCACCTTCGAAGAACGTCAACCGCGCCACGGTGATCGAGAAGTATCGCTTGGTCAAAAGCGTCGACCGGGTCGGGCGCATGGCCGATACCCAGGAGTTCGCCGACTTCCGGTTCCCCCTGGGCAAATTCGAACCGCAATGCCTGGCCGAGCTGCTGGAAGTGGCTGCCGGCACTGTCGAGGTGGAAGGCGACACCGTGCTGATCCGCCATTGCTGGACCGAGCGGCGCATGACGCCGCTCAACCTCTACCTCGAGAACGCCAACCCGGCCCAGGTGCGTGAAGCCCTGCAAGACTATGGCTTGGCGATCAAGCAGCTGGCGGCGGCGAATATCTTCCCCGGCGACATGCTGCTGAAAAACTTCGGCGTCACCCGCCACGGCCGTGTGGTGTTCTACGACTACGATGAAATCTGCTACCTCACCGAAGCCAACTTCCGCCATATCCCGGCACCGCGCACCCCCGAAGACGAAATGGCCTCCGAACCCTGGTACTCGATCGGCCCGCTGGATGTGTTCCCTGAAGAATTCCCGCCGTTCCTGTTTGCCGACGCCGGCCAGCGCAAGCTGTTTGCTGAGCTGCATGGCGAGTTGTACAACGCGGACTTCTGGAAAGGTCTGCAGGAGGCGATTCGCGCCGGCAAGGTGATCGACGTGTTTCCCTACCGCAGAAAGGATCCCCTGTAAGCGCTCCCACAGTGGGTCCCTGTTTACATAGCCGCCTGCCAGGTGAGCCGATTTTCTGCCACACTTACCGGCCGTGCATAAATAGATGACCGCCAAAGTACCTGATGACTGACCAAGCGCCCACTATCGACCAACTGCTCCAAACCCTTGATCACGCCATGCTCGCCGACCGCCAGCGCTTGCGCCGGCAATTGCTCGAGCTGCGCAAGAAACCCGACGAGGGCAAGCTGGCGCAGTGGGTGGCGAGAATGCAGGCATCGTGCGCGCAGGTCACTGCGCGGCGCGCCAGCCTGCCGGTGATCCGTTACGACGACAGCCTGCCGATTGCGGCCAAGCGCGATGAGATCAAGGCAGCGCTGAACAAGCATCAGGTGTTGATCATCGCCGGTGAGACCGGCTCGGGTAAAACCACCCAGTTGCCGAAGATTTGCCTGGAAATCGGCCGTGGCCAGTTCGGCCTGATCGGCCACACCCAGCCGCGCCGGATCGCCGCGCGCAGCGTCGCCAGCCGGGTTGCCGAGGAACTGGCCACGCCGCTGGGCGCGCTGGTTGGCTATCAAGTGCGCTTCGAAGACCAGAGTGATTCCAACACGCTGATCAAGCTGATGACCGACGGCATCCTGCTGGCGGAAACCCAAAATGATCGCTACCTGGAACGCTACGACACGATCATTGTCGACGAAGCCCACGAACGCAGCCTGAACATCGACTTCCTGCTGGGCTACCTGAAAACTCTGCTGCCGCGCCGTCCGGACCTGAAAGTCATCATCACCTCGGCGACCATCGACCTGGAGCGCTTTTCCAAGCACTTCGACGATGCGCCGATCGTCGAGGTCTCGGGGCGCACCTTCCCCGTGGACACTTGGTACCGCCCGCTGACCCTGGAGCAGGACGAGGAGGGCAACCGCGTCGAGGATGACCTCACGGTCGACCAGGCGATCCTCGCCACCCTGGATGAAATCGCCGCCTATGAGCGCAGCGAGCGGCGCAGCCCTGGCGATGTGCTGGTGTTTTTGCCGGGCGAGCGTGAGATTCGCGACGCCGCCGAAATGCTGCGCAAGGCCCAGCTCAAGCACACCGAAATCCTGCCGCTGTATGCGCGCCTGTCGCCTGCCGAACAGCAGCGCATCTTCCAGTCCCACCCGGGCCGGCGTGTGGTGCTGGCGACCAACGTTGCGGAAACCTCGCTGACCGTGCCGGGCATTCGCTACGTGATCGACAGCGGCACCGCACGCATCAGCCGCTACAGCTACCGCGCCAAGGTGCAACGCCTTCCGATCGAGGCGATTTCCCAGGCCAGCGCCAACCAGCGTAAAGGCCGTTGCGGCCGCGTCGAGCCAGGCATCTGCATTCGCTTGTACAGCGAAGAAGACTTTATCGGCCGCCCGGAATTTACCGACCCGGAGATCCTGCGCACCAACCTCGCCGCCGTGATCCTGCAGATGCTGCATCTGCGTCTTGGCGAGATTACCGATTTCCCGTTTATCGAACCGCCGGATGGCAAGGCCATCAGCGACGGGTTCAACTTGCTGCAAGAACTCTCGGCGGTGGACCGCAACAGCCAGCTCACCCCCCTGGGCCGCCAACTGGCGCGCCTGCCGGTCGACCCGCGCATGGGCCGCATGCTGCTGGAAGCCGCCAAGCTTGGCAGTTTGCAGGAAGTGCTGATCGTCGCCAGCGCCATGTCGATCCAGGACCCCCGCGAGCGCCCGCCGGAGCGTCAGCAAGCCGCCGACCAGGCCCACGCCCAGTGGAAAGACGCGGACTCGGACTTCGCCGGGCTGGTCAACCTATGGCGCGGCTTTGAAGAACAGCGCCAGGCGCTCACCGCCAGCCCGCTGCGCAACTGGTGCCGCAAGAATTTCCTCAATTACCTGCGCCTGCGCGAGTGGCGCGATTCCCATCGCCAGTTGAGCCTGATCTGCCGCGACATGCAGTTGACGATCAACAAGGAGCCTGCGGACTTCCCGAAATTGCACAAGGCGGTGTTGTCCGGCTTGCTCAGCCAGATCGGCCAGAAGACCGAGGACGGCGACTACCTGGGCGCGCGCCAGCGCCGCTTCTGGATTCACCCCTCGTCGGGCATCGGCAAGAAACGCCCGCAATGGCTGATGACCGCCGAACTGGTGGAAACCACCAAGCTGTATGCGCGCATGGTGGCCAAGATCGACGCCGACTGGATCGAGCCTTTGGCCGGGCACCTGATCAAGAAGAACCACTTCGAGCCGCACTGGGAGAAGAAGCGCGGGCAAGTCGTGGCGTTTGAGCAGATCACCCTGTTCGGCCTGATCGTGGTCGGGCGGCGGCCGGTGCATTACGGGCCGATTGACCCGGTGGTGTCGCGCGAGCTGTTTATCCGCGAAGGCCTGGTGCGGGGCGAGATCCAGTCGCGCGCCAAGTGCCTCACGGCCAACCAGCGACTGCTTGAACAGCTCGACGAGTTGGAAGCCAAGGCGCGCCGCCGCGACATCCTGGCGGACGAAGAAACCCTCTATGCCTTCTACGATGCGCGTCTGCCTGCGGAAATTCACCAGACCGCCACCTTCGACAGCTGGTACAAGGTCAACAGCCAGAAAGACCCGCAACTGCTGATCATGCGCGAAGAAGACGTGCTGGCCCGCGAGGCCAGTGAAGTCACCGCCGCGCATTATCCGGACACCCTGCACCTGGGCGACCTGGAGCTGGCCTTGAGTTACCACTTCGAACCCAACCACCCGCGCGACGGCGTGACCCTGCGCGTGCCGGCGCCGCTGCTGCCGGCCTTGCCGCCGGAGCGTCTGGAATGGCTGGTGCCGGGGGTGATCGAGGCCAAGTGCATCGCCCTGGTGCGCAACCTGCCCAAGGCCCTGCGCAAGAACTTCGTGCCGGTGCCGGACTTCGTCAAGGCGGCGCTGCAACGTATCGAGTTCGGCCAGGGTTCGTTGCCCCAGGCGCTGGGCCGCGAACTGCTGCGCATGACCGGCGCGCGGGTCAGCGATGAAGCCTGGGCCGAGGCCGCGCAGCAGGTGGAGAGCCACTTGAAGATGAACCTGGAAGTGGTCGACGGCCAAGGCAAGTTCCTTGGCGAAGGCCGTGACCTGGCCGAGCTGACTGCGCGCTTTGCCCAAGCCAGCCAGGCCGCGTTGGCCGTGCCGCAAACGGCGAAGAGCCAACAGCCGGTGCAAGCCAAGGTATTTGCTCCGGTGGCGGAAAAGACCCAGCAGAAAATCGCCGGGCTGTCGATGACGGTATATCCGGCGTTGGTGGAAGAGAACGGCACGGTCAAGGAAGGGCGTTTCTCGACCGCGGCCGAAGCGGAGTTCCAGCACCGTCGTGCGTTGCAGCGCTTGCTGATACAGCAATTGGCGGAACCGGCGAAATTCCTGCGCGGCAAATTGCCGGGCCTGACGGAACTGGGCCTGATGTACCGCGAATTGGGCCGCATCGATGCATTGGTCGAAGATATCCTGTTGGCCAGCCTCGACACCTGCGTGCTCGAAGGCGAAGCCAGCCTGCCGCGCGACGGTGCCGGCCTGGCGGCGTTGGCCGAGCGTAAACGTGGCGGATGGACTGAACAGGCCGAACGCCTGGCGCGGCTGACCCTGGAGGTGCTGAAACTCTGGCACGGCCTGCAAAAGCGCTTCAAAGGCAAGATCGACCTCGCCCAGGCCGTGGCGCTTAACGACATCAAGCAGCAACTGGGCAACCTGGTGTACCCAGGGTTCGTGCGCGAAACCCCGGCGCAGTGGTTCAAGGAATTGCCGCGTTACCTCAAGGCCATTGAACTGCGCCTGGAAAAACTGCCCAGCCAGGTGCAAAAGGACCGGGTATGGAGCAGCGAACTCAGCGGTCTTTGGACGCAGTACGAAACCCGCCTGAAAAAACACACCCAGGAAGGCAAGCGCGATCCCCAGCTGGAGCTTTACCGCTGGTGGCTGGAAGAATACCGCGTGTCGCTGTTTGGCCAGCAGTTGGGCACCAAAGTGCCGATTTCCGACAAGCGCCTGAGCAAGCAATGGAGTCAGGTAGAGCCCTGAAGCCGTTTTCGATTTCAGGGACGAAGCAGTTCCACTGTGGGAGCGGGCTTGCTCGCGAATGCGGTGTGTCAGTCGCAAGATGCATGGCTGACACACCGCATTCGCGAGCAAGCCCGCTCCCACATTTAGATCAGCGCCACCCTGGAAACGGGTGTTTATGGGGGATATAGCGCCAAATCCCAGGCTTTGTGGCAAACTTCGTCGCTATAAATGCCATGATCGTCGTGAAGGGCTGCGACGTGATGGAATAAAGCGAAGCCGGTTTGATGCCCGCGGTGCGGAATCGGACTACATAAAGTTTGGTACGACGGTACCAATATCTTCTGCCTGACAGATTTAGAGGAACGACCGTGCATAACGTCGTCATCAGCGGCACTGGCCTGTACACCCCGGCCAACAGCATTTCCAACGAAGAGCTGGTGCAGTCTTTCAATGCTTACGTGCAACAGTTCAACAGTGACAACGCGGCCGCCATCGAGCGCGGTGAGGTGCAGGCGCTGACCGAATCCAGTGCAGCCTTCATCGAGAAAGCCTCGGGCATCAAGAGCCGCTTCGTGATGGACAAGGATGGCATTCTTGACCCCCGGCGCATGGCCCCACGCCTGCCGGAGCGCAGCAACGACGAGTGGTCGGTGCTCTGCCAGATGGCCGTCGGCGCCGCCGAACAAGCGTTGCAACGCGCCGGCAAGACCGCCGCCGACATCGACGGCGTGATCGTCGCCTGTTCCAACCTGCAGCGCGCCTACCCGGCCATCGCCATTGAAGTCCAGGAAGCCCTGGGCATCGAGGGTTTCGGTTTTGACATGAACGTGGCCTGTTCCTCGGCTACCTTCGGCATCCAGAACGCCGCCAACAGCATCCAGCTGGGCCAGGCGCGGGCGATCCTGATGGTCAACCCGGAGGTCTGCACCGGACACTTGAACTTCCGCGATCGCGACAGCCATTTCATCTTTGGCGACGCGGCCACCGCGGTGGTCCTGGAGCGCGCCGACCTGGCGACCTCCGAGCATCAGTTCGACGTGGTGAGCACCAAGCTGCTGACCAAATTTTCCAACAATATCCGTAACAACTTCGGCTTCCTTAACCGCGCGGCGGAAGAAGGCATGGGGGCGCCCGACAAGTTGTTCGTGCAGGAAGGCCGCAAGGTGTTCCGTGACGTCTGCCCGATGGTCGCCGAACTGATTGGCGCGCATTTGCAGGAAAACCAGCTGGACGTGACCGATGTGAAGCGCTTCTGGCTGCACCAGGCCAACCTGAGCATGAACCACCTGATCGTGAAGAAGCTGTTGGGCCGCGAAGCCAGCGTGGAAGAAGCTCCGGTGATCCTCGATACCTACGCCAATACCAGTTCGGCGGGTTCGGTGATTGCGTTTCATACCTACCAGGACGATTTGCCCAAGGGGAGCGTGGCGGTGCTCAGCTCGTTTGGCGCGGGCTATTCGATCGGCAGCGTGATCCTGCGTAAACGCTGACCCCAGGCAGAGCACGGTCAAATGTGGGAGCGGCGGTGCGACGATTCGACTTGCTCGCGAAAGCGGAGTGTCAGTCGCCGCAGATGTTGGCTGAACTACCGCATTCGCGAGCAAGCCCGCTCCCACAGTTAACTCGCATGAGGTAAACAATGGCAGCAGCGGACGACACGCACCTGCTTGAACGGCTGCTCAAGGGCGAGCAACGGGCCTATAAGGAATTGGTCACCCAATACCAGAGCGCCATGCGTGCGGTGGCCTATGCCATTGTCGGCCAGCGCCACGCCGATGAAGTCGTGCAGGATGCGTGGCTTTCGGTGGTGCGCAACCTGGCCAGGTTCGAAGGGCGTTCCAGCCTCAAGACGTGGCTGTTGACCATCACCGCCAACGCCGCCAAGGGGCGCTACAAGCAGAATCGTCGCGAAGTGTTGCTCGACGACCTGCCCTCACCCCACGGCACCATTGGCGACGACCGTTTCGCACCCGACGATGGCCACTGGGCTGTCGCCCCTTACGCCTGGCACCAGGACACCCCGGAAGCCTTGCTGACCGAGGATGAACTACGCGAGTGCCTGGAGCATACGTTGCTGAGTTTGTCGCAGTTACAGAGCAGCGTGCTGGTGCTGCGCGAACGCCAGGGCCTGGAGCTGGAAGAGATTTGTAATCTGCTGACGCTCTCGCTGTCCAATGTGCGGGTGTTATTGCATCGGGCACGGCTTAAAGTCTTCGCCATGGTGGAGCATTTTGAGGAAACGGGCGAATGTTGACCTGTAAAGAACAAGTGGCACGTTCCAGTGACTATCTCGATGGGCAATTGACCTTTCGCGAGCGTCTGCTGGTGCGTCATCACTTGATGTTCTGCCCGAACTGCCGACGGTTTATCCGTCAGATGCGCCTGATGCAGGCGACGCTCAAGCTCATGCCGCAGGAGCCGGTGGAGGGCGTGGATGCCTTGGCGCAACGCTTGGCCGAGGAACGGCTCAAGGACCTGTAGGAGCGAGCTTGCTCGCGAAAAACGTCAACGATAACGCGAGTTGCCTGATTCAACGCGTTGCGTGTGCGTTCTTCGCGAGCAAGCCCGCTCCTACAGTGGGGTCAGAACTTGGCTTCTGCATCCAGCTGAAGTGTGTTGGCGTTGGCATCGCGATAGCCGGTGGCGCTGGCGTAGTCGGCCTTGGTCAGGAAGTAGGTGGCGCCGATGGCGAAGTTCTTGTCGATGTCGTAACCGACCTTGAACTTGTGACCACGTGCACCGGTGAAGCCGCCGGCGAAGTCCGAGTCCGTGAAGGCGCCCACCACTGCGTAGCGCTGTACGTCGCGGTAGTTGTAGTCCAGGTTCAAGCCGAACACCTTGGATTTGGCACCGAGCAACCAGGCAGTGTCCTTATCTTTATCGGTGGCTTTGGTGTTTTGCACGTACTGGCCGTAGAACGACAACGGTACGGCCAGGCCGCCGATGTCGACTTGGCTGAAACCTTCATACAGGCGGTATTCGCTGGCATTGCCGGCGGTGGTATTGGCGACGGTTTCGCTTGGGGTCAGGCAGCCTGGCGTGGTACCGGTGGCGGTCGGGCAACGGCTGTCTTCGTCGTTCTGGAACGCGTAGACGCTGCCGCCCAGGGTCAGTTTCAGGTTGTCGGTCAGCGAGAAGCGCGAGCCCAGCTGGCCAGCCGTCATGCGCAGGTCGTTGCGAAACTGTACGCCGTCGCCGTTGACGTTGTCCTTGAGGCTGTAGTTACCCAGGCTGCCGAACAGCTCGGCGCTGCTGCCCAGCGGGTATTTGTAGGTCAGGGCCAGACCTTCCGGGTTGATATCGCTGTCCCAGATCACGTCGGCCATGCTGACCCAAGGCTGCAACATCTTGCCGCCGATCACGTGCAGGTTCTTGATTTGGGTCGGGTGGTAGTCGATGTAGCCCAGGTCCAGCCAGATCGACTTCTTGTTGAAGTAGCCGTCCAAGTCCTGGTTGGTGGAACGAGCATCGTCGCTGCTGCCGGTGGCGACGCGGATGCCGGTGTCGACTTGCGAGTTGATTTCGGTAAACGCGCCCAGACGGGCACGAATACGCTCACGGTCCTTGTCTTTGCCGCCATTGTTGGGGGTACCGTCGATCTTGATGGTCTCATGACGAAAGCGCACATCACCCTTGATCTGGGTCTTGGCGGCCCAGGCCAGCTTCTGGTCGAAGCTGCTCAGCTCGTTGGTCTTCTTCGCGGTGGCCGCGATCTGTTCGTTGGTCTCTTGTTGAGCTTGCCGTGCGATCTGCTGTTCTTTCTGGTCCTTAGCCAACTCGCTTTGCAGTTCAGTGTACTGCGCCGCGGTGATCTGGCCGTTGGCCTTGAGCATGTCGAGCAATTTAGCGTCGACTGCGGCGCTGGCCGGAACGCTCAGGGCCAGTAACAGGCCGCCGCACAGGACCGCCGCAGTTTTAGTGGAAGCAAGACGCATATCAATCTCCGAAAGTGAGGAGGGATGGCAAACCATCCAGAACACAACCGACCGATGACGGACGGAAAAAATAACCACCTGCTAGAACCAGGCGCTCTAAAAACAGGCGTCAGTATCGCGATGGTTTATGACGCAGCAGTGGCTAAGTGATGTCATCTACATGACAATTTGGCTTGGCTGGAACTATCGAACCAGAGCCTTGTCGCGCGAAACGGGGGTGTGCGAAGCCCGGCGATCAGCGATACTCGCGAAGCTTTCACGCCCCTGAACCAGTGAGGATGCCAATGCCGTTGCAACGCCTGGACAGCCTGTCCGAGATCGCCCCGCAAGCCTGGGATGCGCTGGTGCCGCAGGGCCAGCCGTTCGTGCGGCATGCCTTCCTGAGCGCGCTGGAAGACAGCGCCAGCCTGGGTCCGCAGTCGGGCTGGCAGCCGGAGCATTTGTTGCACTGGGAGGGCGATCGGCTGGTGGCGGCGCTGCCCGGTTATCGCAAGTGGCATTCCTACGGGGAGTACGTGTTCGATCACGGCTGGGCCGACGCCTGTGAGCGGGCCGGCATCGATTACTACCCCAAGTTGCTGACGGCCGTGCCGTTCAGCCCGGTCACCGGCCCGCGCTTGTTGGCAGCCAGTGCTGAAGACGGTTTCGAGCTGCTCAAAAGCTTGCCGGGTTATTTGGAAATAGAAGGGCTCTCCAGTGCCCATATCAACTTCACCGATGGCCTGGCCGATGATGCGCTGGCGCAACAACCGGGCTGGTTGCAGCGTCTCGGCTGTCAGTTTCACTGGCAGAACCGGGGCTATCGCGACTTCCAGGACTTCCTCGATGCCTTGAGTTCACGCAAGCGCAAACAGATGCGCAAGGAGCGCGAGCAAGTCGCCGGGCAGGGCATCGAGTTCGAGTGGTTGCAAGGCCATGAACTGAGTGAAGCGCAGTGGGATTTTGTCTACGCCTGCTACGCCAACACCTATGCAGTGCGCCGCCAGGCGCCTTACCTGACCCGCGCCTTTTTCAGCCTGCTGGCCGAGCGCATGCCCGAAGCGATTCGCGTGGTGCTGGCCAAGCAAGGTACCCGCCCGGTGGCCATGGCGTTCAGCCTGATCGGCGGCGACAGTTTCTATGGCCGCTACTGGGGCTGCCTGGCGGAATTCGACCGCCTGCATTTCGAAACCTGCTTCTACCAGGGCATGGACTACGCCATCGCCCACGGCGTGCAACGCTTCGACGCGGGGGCCCAGGGCGAGCACAAGTTGATACGCGGTTTTGAACCGGTGATAACGCGCTCCTGGCACTACCTGCGCCATCCGGGTTTGAAGAGCGCCGTGGAGGATTTCCTCGAGCGTGAGCGGGTGGGGATTGTGGCGTATGCCGAAGAGGCGAGGGCAGCCCTGCCGTATCGGCAAGTGTGAGGTGAATGCTATGCCTAGTGAACGATTGTAGTGAGCGGGCTTGCCCCGCGTTGGGCTGCGAAGCGGCCCTAAGCAAGGCGCTGCATTCTTTCAGACAAACCGCAGTGCCAGGTTTTGGGGCTGCTACGCAGCCCAGCGCGGGACAAGCCCGCTCACTACAAAGGACAACATGTTGCCTCAGGTCGGCGCTTCCTTGCCCAGCCATCGATAGCTGAACCCGCCGATTACCGCGCCGAGGATTGGCGCGAGCCAGAACATCCACAACTGCTGGATCGCCCACCCGCCGACGATCAGTGCCGGGCCGGTACTGCGCGCCGGGTTGACCGAGGTGTTGGTCACGGGAATGGAGATCAGGTGGATGAGGGTCAGCGCCAGGCCGATGGCGATGGGCGCGAGGCCCGGCGGGGCACGGTGGTCGGTGGCGCCGAGGATGATCACTACAAACATCGCGGTCATCACCAGTTCACTGACAAACCCCGCCGCCATCGAATAACCGCCGGGCGAATGCAGCCCATAACCGTTGGACGCCAGGCCCGAGGCCAGTTCGAACCCCGGTTTGCCGCTGGCAATGAAATACAACAACGCAGCGGCGAATGTGCCGCCGATGACCTGCGCCACGACATAGGCCGGTAACTCCCTGGCCGGAAACCTTCCGCCCACGACCAGCCCCACCGACACCGCCGGGTTGAGGTGACAACCGCTGATATGCCCGATGGCGAAGGCCATGGTCAGCACCGTGAGCCCGAACGCCAGCGACACACCCAGCAACCCGATCCCGACCGCGGGAAACGCTGCGGCCAATACCGCACTCCCGCACCCGCCCAACACCAGCCAAAACGTTCCTAACCCCTCTGTGACTGAACGCTTGAACAAAGACATGCCACACGTCCTTGATAGATCGCTCTACCGAATCAGTAAATCAGTGATGCTCCCTGCAGATTTACTTCAGCGCCCGTCTGGGCACTGCACTGAATTACAGCAGGCTTTTGGTACAAATCCAGGGGCACCAGAGATGCCAGGGGTCTTTGGCGCGGGGGGCTTGATGCAAATTATGCTGATTGAAGCGGTCAAGTGTGGGAGCGGGCTTGCTCGCGAATGCGGAGTGTAAGTCACCTGATATTTCGACTGATCCACCGCATTCACGCGAGCAACCCAGCCACAGTTGAGCTGCGCTGCTGCAGAGATGCGTTCGCAGGCACAACGAGATCCAGCCGACAAAGCAGGTCCCCTGTGGGAGCTGTCGAGCCCCGGCGAGGCTGCGAAAGCGGTGGGTCTGGCGAATAAAATGCCAGCAGTGCCGCCGCCTTCGCAGCCTCGCCGGGGCTCGACAGCTCCCACAGTTGGCTGCGTTGCTGCACAGATTGTGTTCGCAGGCATAACCGAGATTCAGCCGAGACAGCCGATCCCCTGTGGGAGCTCCCGAGCTTTAGCGAGGCTGCGAAAGCGGTGGGTCAGGCGAATAAAATGCCAGCAATACCGCCGCCTTCGCAGCCTCGCCGGGGCTCGACAGCTCCCACAGTTGAATGTCTGCACGCCCGTAAAATGTCAGTCGATGCCGACGAAGCCTCCGGTCTGATGCTGCCACAATCGCGCATACAACCCGCCGTGGGCCAGCAACTCGGCATGGCTGCCGCTCTCGGCAATCCGGCCTTTCTCCAGCACCACCAGGCGGTCCATGCGCGCGATGGTCGACAGTCGGTGCGCAATCGCAATCACCGTCTTGCCCTGCATCAGGGTTTCCAGGCTTTCCTGAATCGCCGCTTCCACTTCCGAATCCAACGCCGACGTGGCTTCGTCCATGATCAGAATCGGCGCGTCCTTGAGCAGCACACGGGCGATGGCGATACGTTGGCGCTGGCCCCCGGAGAGTTTCACCCCGCGCTCACCGACATGTGCGTCCAACCCGGTGCGGCCTTCGGCATCCGACAGCAGGGGGATGAATTCATCGGCGCGGGCCTTGTGCACGGCGGCCATGAGTTGTTCGTCCGTGGCGTCGGGCTTGCCGTACAGCAGGTTGTCGCGGATCGAACGGTGCAGCAGCGACGTGTCCTGGGTGATCATGCCGATCTGCTCGCGCAGGCTTTCCTGGGCGACTTCGGCGATGTCCTGGCCGTCGATCAGAATGCGTCCACCCTGCAGGTCGTAGAGGCGCAGCAGCAGGTTGACCAGGGTCGACTTGCCCGCGCCGGACGGGCCGATCAGCCCGATCTTTTCCCCAGCCTTGATCTCGAGGTTCAGGCCGCCAATGATCCCGCTCTGCTTGCCGTAGTGGAAATCCACCTGCTCAAAACGCACTTCGCCATGGGGCACCGTCAGGCGCGGGGCGTTGGCGCGGTCGACCACCGCCAGCGGCTGGGCGATGGTCTTGAGGCCGTCCTGCACGATGCCGATGTTCTCGAAAATACCGTTGACCACCCACATGATCCAGCCGGACATGTTGACGATGCGAATCACCAGGCCGGTGGCCAGGGCAATGGCGCCTACGGAGATCAGCGACTGCGTCCACAGCCACAGGGCCAGGCCAGTGGTGGTGACGATCAGCAGGCCGTTCAGGACGGTGATGACCGCATCCATGCTGGTGAGCACGCGCGCCGCCAGTTGGGTTTTTTCGGTTTGCTCGACAATCGCTTCCTTGGCGTATTCCTGCTCGCTCTGGGTATGGGCAAACAGCTTCAAGGTGGTGATGTTGGTGTAGCCGTCGACGATGCGCCCCATGAGCTTGGAGCGCGCTTCGGAGGAGATCACCGAACGCTCCTTGACCCGCGGCACGAAGTAACGCAAGGCCAGGCAGTAGCAGACGATCCAGGTGATCAACGGAATCATCAGTCGCCAGTCGGCCTCGGCAAACAACACCAGCGAGGTGATGGCATAGATCGACACGTGCCAGATCGCCTCAGCCGTTGCCACCGCGGAATCACGCAATGAGTTGCCGGTTTGCATGATGCGTTGGGCGATGCGCCCGGCGAAGTCATTCTGGAAGAAATTCAGGCTCTGCTTGAGCACATAGCTGTGGTTCTGCCAGCGGATCAGGCTGGTCATGCCGGGGTTGATGGTCTGGTGCACCAGCAAGTCATGCAGGCCGTTGAAAATCGGGCGCAGCAGCAAGGCGACCACGGCCATCCAGATCAGCTCGGCGCTGTGCGCCTGGAAGAAATTTGCCGGCGGCGTGCCCTGGGCCAGGTCGATGATGCGGCTCAGGTAGCTGAACAGCGCGACTTCGATCAGCGCACCGACCAGGCCCACCACCAGCAACGCGGCAAAACACGGCCACACCTGGCGCAGGTAGTAGAGGTAGAAGGGCAGGACTTTATCGGGCGGGGCTTCGCCGGGGGCGTCGCGGAAAATATCGATCAGGTGTTCAAAACGGCGATAGAGCATCAGGTTTGACGCCCGACTGGCGGGCTCTCCTTTCAAATGCGCGCGCAGCCTTGTGGGCCGCGCGCGAGACTACCTGTCACCTCAGTCGATGCGCTTGGCCGACTTGATGTACACAGGATCGATTGGCACGTTCTGCATGCCTTGCTTGGTGGTGGTCTGCGAGTTGACGATCACATCCACCACATCCATGCCCTTGACCACCTTGGCGAATACCGCGTAACCGGCATCGCGGCCCGGGTCGAGGAAGGCATTGTCAGCCACGTTGATAAAGAACTGGCTGGTGGCCGAGTTCGGGTCGTTGGTGCGCGCCATGGACAAGGTGCCGCGCACGTTATGCAGGCCGTTGCTGGCTTCGTTCTTGATCGGTGCTTCGGTCGGCTTTTGCGACATCTGCTGGGTGAACCCGCCACCCTGGACCATGAAGCCTGGAATCACGCGGTGAAAAATCGTGTTGGTGTAGAAGCCCTTGTCGACATAGGCCAGGAAATTCTTGGTACTGATCGGCGCCTTGACCGGGTCCAGTTCGATTTCGATGTCGCCATTGGTGGTGGAGATCAATACGTGAGGCGCCTTGGCGGGCTCGGCGGCCATCAGGTTGGCGGCGAACAGTACGGAACCGGCAAAGAAGGCGATTTTTTTCAGCATGGGTCAGTGGTCCTGGGTAGTGGAGTCGACGGTCTTTAGGGTCGAGCAGGGAAGCGTTAAAGACCTCGGGTTGGTCCAAGGGCGTGGCGGGAATTTTTGATCACCACCAGTCGCGCATCGGGCAGCAGTTTTACATAGTTTTCCTTGTGCGCCACGGGGGTAGTCGTGGTCGGCGCCGATGACCAAGGTTGGACAGGTCATCCGCCAAAGTCGTTCCTGCACGCCCACCATTTCAAGCTTGCCGGGGCGCGGCGAAAGGCGCATCCAGCGGGGCGGTGTCAAAGGTGCGCAGCAGTTCCACGAGGATCTGCGTCGCCGGCCCCAAGGGTTTGTCCTTGTTCGAATACAGGTAGAACGTGGGGTGGCGGCTGCCGCCCTGTTCCAAGGGTAGCTGCTTGAGCACGCCTTCGGCGAGTTCGCGTTCGATCATGTGCCGGGGCAACCAGGCAAAGCCCAGGCCGCTGCCCACGAAGGATGCGGCGGTGGCCAGGCTGCCGACGGTCCAGCGCTGTTCGGCGCCTAGCCAACCCACATCACGCGGTTGCTGGCGGCCGGAGTCGCGGATCACCACTTGCATCTGGCTTTCCAGGTCCTGGAAGCTCAGCTCGCGATTCATGCGGTGCAGGGCGTGTTCGGGATGGGCCACGGCGACGAATTCCACATCGCTCATTTCAGTGCCCAGGTAGCCGGGGATGCTGAAGCCGCAGATCGCCAGGTCCGCCACGCCTTCGATCAACAGCTCTTCGACGCCGGATAGCACTTCTTCACGCAGGCGCACCCGGCAGCCGCGGCTCTGCGGCATGAAGGCGGTCAGGGCGCGTACCAGGCGCGCATTGGGGTAGGCGGCGTCCACCACCAGGCGTACTTCGGCTTCCCAGCCCTGTTCCATATGATGGGCAAGGTCTTCCAGTTGGCTGGCGTTTTTCACCAGTTGCCGGGAACGGCGCAACAGCACTTCCCCGGCGTCGGTGAGCACCGCCTTGCGCCCATCGATGCGCAGCAGTGGCACGCCGAGCTGGTCCTGCATGCGGGCCACGGTATAGCTCACCGAGGACTGCGAACGGTGCAACGCTTCGGCCGCCTGGGCGAAGCCGCCATGGTCGACCACGGCTTGCAGCGTGCGCCATTGATCGAGGGTAACGCGGGGCGCTTTCAAGATGGGTTCCTCTTGTCCTAAGCTGACGGTCCTTATTGGAGACTGTCGAATGAGAAAATTCTGTTGTGTATTGCTGGCGCTGCTGCCGATGAGCGCGTTTGCCTACCCCATCGACGTGACGAAAAAAATTGACGGCGTGAGCATCGACTACACCGCCTCCGATGTGGATGGCGATATCAGCTCGATCCAGCTCAATAACTACGGCGCCCGGGACGCCGTCTGCTCAGTAATCTTCACCAACGGCCCGGAGGCGCCGCGCCGCAGGACGGTCACGGTGCCGGCGGGTAAAAGCACCAACACCACCGCCAAGTTCAACCGCGCCATTATCAAGATGCGTATCGCCCTGGCCTGCGCGCCGAAATAAGCCGATGGCGGAACACGCGGGTATATAAACAAATTTATAGATGGGTTATAGCAGTTTTTTGCGCTTTTTAATCGAATTGGCTCTGTTTAATCTTCACTCCATCGACTTACAGCAATTTCAGATGGAGCCTACAAAGCCATGTCCAATGTTCTGATCATCGAAAGCAGCGCCCGCCAGCAGGATTCAATCTCGCGCCAGCTGACCCGGCAGTTCATCAGCCAGTGGCAGGCCGCCCACCCGGCGGACCGGATCACCGTGCGTGACGTGGCGCTCAACCCGGTCCCGCATTTGGACGCCGACCTGCTCGGCGGCTGGATGAAGCCGGCGGAGCAACGCAACGAGCGTGAACAGGCCTCCCTGGACCGCTCTGACGAATTGACCAACGAACTGCTGGCCGCCGACGTATTGGTAATGGCTGCACCGATGTACAACTTCGCCATCCCCAGTACGCTCAAGGCCTGGCTGGACCATGTGTTGCGGGCCGGTGTGACCTTCAAATACACCGCCACCGGCCCTCAGGGCTTGCTGACCGGCAAGCGCGCCATTGTGCTCACCGCTCGCGGCGGCATCCATACCGGCGCCAGCTCCGATCACCAGGAACCTTACCTGCGCCAGGTCATGGCTTTTATCGGCATTCACGATGTCACCTTCATTCACGCCGAAGGGGTGAACCTGAGCGGAGATTTCCAGGAAAAAGGCATCAACCACGCCAAGGCCTTGCTGGTTCAACTCGTCGCCTGAGCCGGCGGGTCGTTTAATCGTCACATAACCGCGGGGTGTTTTTATCGCTCCACGCCAACCCTTCAAGTACGCGTATCGAACCTCCCTTTGCACTTTCTGCTCCTGAGTGCTCCTGCCCGACTGCCGCTTCAGCGAGGTCGGGTTTTTTTTGCTCCGAGTTTCTTCAACCGGCGAAAACCTTTAATGTCGCGCCCATACGAAACGAGGCGAACATGGGCTATTTACTGGTTGTCACCCTGATACAGGCATTTTCCTTCAGCTTGATCGGCGAATACCTCGCCGGTCACGTCGACAGCTATTTCGCGGTGCTGGTGCGCGTCGTGCTGGCCGGGCTGGTGTTCATCCCGCTGACCCGCTGGCGCTCGGTGGAGCCGGCCTTCATGCGCGGCATGCTGGTGATCGGCGCGTTGCAGTTCGGCGTGACGTATGTGTGCCTCTACTTGAGCTTTCGCGTGCTCACGGTGCCGGAGGTGCTGCTGTTCACCATCCTCACGCCGCTGCATGTGACCCTGATCGAAGATGCCCTCAACCGGCGCTTCAACCCCTGGGCATTGATCGCCGCGCTGGTCGCGGTAGCGGGCGCGGCGGTGATTCGTTTCGACCAGATCACCCCGCACTTCCTGATGGGATTTCTACTACTGCAACTGGCCAACTTCACCTACGCCGCCGGGCAGGTGATGTACAAGCATCTGGTGGCGCGTTACCCGAGCGATTTGCCGCACTATCGACGCTTCGGCTACTTCTACCTGGGTGCTTTGCTGGTGGTGCTGCCGGCGTTCCTGTTGTTCGGCAAGTCCGACTTCCTGCCCGAAGCGCCGCTGCAATGGGGCGTGCTGGTGTTCCTCGGGTTGGTCAGCACTGCGCTGGGTTTGTACTGGTGGAACAAGGGCGCCTGCCTGGTCAATGGCGGCACCCTGGCGGTGATGAACAACTTGCATGTGCCGGTGGGCCTGCTGCTGAACCTGCTGATCTGGAACCAGCACGAACCGCTGGGGCGCCTGGCGCTGGGTGGGTTGGTGATTCTGGGCGCGGTGTGGATCAGCCGCCTGGGCCTGCGCGCGGCGCCAGTGCGGTCACACCGATCGCGCTGACGCTCATGCTTACCTCAGCGTAATCACCACCTTGCCCTTGGATCGGCCTTGTTCAACGTAGCTCAAGGCCTCGGCGGTTGACTCGAAAGGGAAGGTCCGGTCGAGCACCGGCCGGATAATCCCCGACTCCACAAGCGCGGTGATGTTCTCCAATTGCGCACCACTGGCGCCCATGAACACGAACCCATAGTCGACGCCCCGTTTGCGTGCCTCGGCGCGGACCCGGCGGCTTAACATCCGCATCACCAGCCCCAGGACCCAGGACAACTTTTGCTCTTGGGCGAATGCGGGTGTCGGCGGTCCCGAGATCGAGATGAGTCGGCCGCCCGGTTTCAAAATGCCTAGGGACTTGTGCAAGGCATCGGCGCCGAGGCTGTTCAGCACGACGTCGTAGCCCTGCAACACACGCTCGAAATCCTGCTGTTTGTAGTCGATCACCAAGTCGGCGCCCAGCGCCTTGACCCATTCCACATTGTCTGTGCTGGTGGTGGTCGCAACGAACGCACCCAGGTGCTTGGCGAGCTGGATGGCAACGCTGCCGACGCCGCCGGAACCGGCATGGATAAAGACTTTCTGGCCTTTTTTCAGTTGGGCGGTTTGCACCAGCACCTGCCAGGCTGTCAGAGCGACCAAGGGCAGGGCGGCCGCTTGTTCCATGCCGATAGAGGCGGGTTTCAACGCGAGGGCATCTTCGTGCACCGCGATCAACTCCGCAAAGCTGCCGATGCGCTGCTCGGGCGGGCGACCATAAACGGCGTCGCCCGGCTTGAAGCACCGTACAGCGGGCCCCACACGCTCCACGACGCCGGCCAGGTCATTACCGAGGACCAGTGGGAATGAATACGGCAGGATCAGTTTGAATTCGCCCTTGCGAATTTTTAAATCCAGGACGTTGACGCTTGCCGCATGCACTTGGACCAGCACATCGTGGAGCCCCACTTCAGGCGCGGGCACCTCGCCGATACGTCCCTTGTCCTTGCCGTAGCGTTCGATAAAAAAGGCTTTCATGATGATGTGCTCTTAGGGTTCTGAGGGCGCCTGAAGGCGACGCTGTTACCGCGACAAACCTGTAACAGCGTCGAGGGCTGCGTTGATCAGGCGTTGGCGTGATAACGCTCGGCAACCTCGGACTGCCGGATCTGCGCCAGCAGGCCCTGGCGCGCCGCCTGCAAGGCATCCCAACGGGCGGCGTCATGCAGCGGGGGAATGGTCACCGGCTCACGGCGATCAAACCCGAGCAGTGCGGCGTCGACCAGGTCGTCGACTTCCATGATTTCACTGAGGGTGTTGACGTCGATACCCGCCCGGTCCCAGATCTCCGTGCGCGTGGCTGCCGGGAGAACGGCTTGCACATACACCCCTTTGGGCGAGAGTTCCAGGCTCATGCCTTGTGACAGAAACAGCACGAATGCCTTGGTTGCGCCGTACACGGTCATCCCGAACTCGGGAGCCAGGCCGACGACCGAGCCGATGTTGATGATCGCACCCTTGCCTGCCTGTGCCAGGCGCGGAGCGATGGCACTGGCCAGCCGCACCAATGCCGTGGTGTTCAAGGCGATGAGGTTTGCCACACTGTCGGTGGACTGTTCGATGAAGCTGCCCGACTGGGCGGCGCCGGCATTGTTGACCAGGAGGGTGATGCGTGCGTCATCACGCAGGCGAGCCTCGACGGTCTTCAGGTCATCGATCTGGGTCAGGTCAGCTTGCAGGACATCCACAGCGACCTTGTATTTTTCGCGCAATGTTGCGGCGAGGGCGTCCAGGCGAGTCTTGTCGCGGGCCACCAGTACAAGGTCGTGCCCGCGTTGTGCGAAACGCTCGGCATAGGTGGCTCCGATGCCAGTGGAGGCGCCGGTGATCAGAACGGTATCGGTGGTGTTCATGGGGGGGAATTCTCTGCTTGGAAAATCGACAGGGGATAGGCGCCTTGATCGCGGGAATTCGCGACAGCGCATTTATGATGTTGTTCGTAATCAAAACTGTCAATACTTTTGATTACGGTCGACATCGTAGTAAGATGCGGGCATTGCTTAGCGATGCAGAGGCGAACACATGAAAATCACCAAGGCACAGTCACTGGCCAATCGAGCGCATATCGTGGAGACGGCTTCAGAGCTGTTTCGTGAGCGCGGATACGATGGCGTGGGTGTGGCGGAGCTTATGGCCGCGGCCGGTTTTACCCAGGGCGGCTTCTATAAGCATTTTGGCTCCAAGGCCGATTTGATGGCGGAAGCGGCGGCCACCAGTCTTTCGCAGTCGGTGACCAGCACTGAAAGCCTGGACTTGCGGCAATTCATCAATCTTTACGTGTCGCGGGACCACCGTGACGGCAGGAGCGAAGGGTGCACTCTGGCAGCGCTGTGCGGGGACGCCGCGCGTCAATCGGGCGAGTTCAAGGCGACCTTTGCCGAGGGGATAGAGCGCACGCTGGCCAAGCTCCAGCAAAAGTACCTGGCCGATGAACAGGCGCCCAGGGACGTTGCGCGCGCAAAGATGATCGACATGCTGGCCCATGCAATCGGCGCGGTCATGTTGTCGCGGGCATGCCCGGATGACTCTCCCCTCGCGGACGAAATCCTCGAGGCATGCCGCACTGAAATGACCGCTTCATTGGCGCAGTAGAAGCGATTACGCCAGGCTGTTCTGAGGGGCAGGCAAATGGCTGGCTCCCATGACCGCCGGCATCATTCCCGCGCGCAAATCGTTGCCGCTGGGCTGCTGGTACAGGCTCAAGCCAAACTCCGGCAGTACCGCCAGCAGGTAATCAAAGATATCGCCCTGGATCCGCTCGTAATCGGCCCAGACCGTGGTGCGGGTGAAGCAGTAGATTTCCAGCGGCACGCCCTGGGCGGTGGTTTGCATCTGGCGCACCATGCACGTCATGTTCGGCTGGATGTCCGGGTGGCTTTTCAGGTAGGCCAGTGCGTAGGCGCGGAAGGTGCCGAGGTTGGTCATGCGGCGGCGGTTGGCCGATAACTGCGCACTGTGGCCCTGGGCTTCGTTCCAGGCCTTGAGTTCGGCCTGCTTGCGCCCGATGTAGTCGGTGAGCAGATGCACCTGGGTCATGCGCAACTCCTCACCGTCATGCAGGAAGCGCACGCCGCTGGCGTCGATAAACAGGCTGCGCTTGATGCGGCGCCCGCCGGACTGCTGCATGCCGCGCCAGTTCTTGAACGACTCGGACATCAGGCGCCAGGTGGGGATGGAGACGATGGTCTTGTCGAAGTTCTGCACCTTGACCGTGTGCAAGGTGATATCCACCACATCGCCGTCGGCGCCGACCTGGGGCATTTCGATCCAGTCGCCGACCCGCAGCATGTCATTGCTGGTCAGTTGCACGCTGGCGACGAATGACAGCAGGGTGTCCTTGTACACCAGCAGGATCACCGCCGACATCGCACCCAGGCCCGACAGCAGCAACAGCGGCGAACGATCGATCAGGGTGGCGACAATGATGATCGCGCCAAACACGAACAACACCATCTTCGCCAACTGCACGTAGCCTTTGATCGAGCGGGTGCGTGCATGTTCGGTGCGCGCGTAGATGTCCAGCAGGGCACTGAGCAGGGCGCTCATGGCCAGCACCAGGAACAGGATCGTCAGTGCCAAGGCGACGTTGCCGATGAACAAGATCGCGGTCTTGCTCAGGTCCGGCACCAGGTACAGGCCGAACTGGATGACCAGGGAGGGCGTCATTTGCGCCAGGCGATGGAAGACTTTGTTGTGCCGCAGATCGTTGAGCCAATGCAGCGCCGGTTGCCGGCCGAGCAGTTTGATGGCGTGGAGGGTGAGGTAGCGCGCCACGCGGCCGAGCAGCAGGGCCACGACCAGCAATACCAGCAAGCCGAGGCTGGCATGCAGCAGCGGGTGTTCGTCGAGGGCGCCCCAGAGGTCCTGGAGGTTGAGCCAGAGCTGTTTGATATCCATGGGTGAAACCGGTTCTTCTGTGGGACTACAGGGGGGCGATTAGAGCATTTAAGTGCAACAATGTTGACGTCGTGGACAAATGTCCTGACAAAAAAGCCGCTCAATACAACCGTTCGCGTAAAGAAACTCGGTTTGGACGCGCGAAACCGGTACCCTATGCAGCTGTTTTTTTGTATTTCTTCGAGGTAGCACCCGTGTTTTCCCAATTCGCCCTGCACGAACGCCTGCTCAAAGCCGTGGCCGAGCTTAAATTTGTCGAGCCTACGCCTGTGCAGGCAGCGGCCATCCCGCTCGCGCTCGAAGGGCGTGACCTGCGGGTGACGGCTCAAACCGGTAGCGGCAAGACCGCCGCTTTCGTCCTGCCGATCCTGCATCGCCTGATCGGCCCGGCCAAAGTCCGCGTCAGCATCAAGACCCTGATCCTGCTGCCGACCCGCGAGCTGGCCCAACAGACGCTGAAGGAAGTGGAGCGCTTCTCGCAGTACACCTTCATCAAGTCCGGCCTGATCACCGGCGGTGAAGATTTCAAGGTGCAGGCCGCCATGCTGCGCAAGGTGCCGGACATCCTGATCGGCACGCCAGGTCGCATGATCGAGCAACTCAACGCCGGCAACCTCGACCTCAAGGAAGTCGAAGTGCTGGTGCTGGACGAAGCCGATCGCATGCTCGACATGGGCTTTGCCGACGACGTGCAGCGCCTGGTCGCTGAATGCGTCAACCGCCAGCAGACCATGCTGTTCTCCGCCACCACCGGAGGTTCGACCCTGCGCGACATGGTCGCCAAGATCCTGAACAACCCTGAGCACTTGCAGGTCAACAACGTCAGCGACCTGAACGCGACCACGCGCCAGCAGATCGTTACCGCTGACCATAACGTGCACAAAGAGCAGATTCTCAACTGGCTGCTGGCCAACGAGACCTATCAGAAAGCCATCGTGTTCACCAACACCCGCGCTGCGGCCGACCGCATCTACGGTCGCCTGGTCGCCCAGGAATACAAGGCGTTCGTGCTGCACGGTGAGAAGGACCAGAAGGACCGCAAGCTGGCCATCGACCGCCTCAAGGCCGGCGGCGTGAAGATCCTGGTTGCCACCGACGTTGCCGCGCGCGGCCTGGATGTCGATGGCCTGGACATGGTGATCAACTTCGACATGCCGCGCAGCGGCGACGAATACGTGCACCGTATCGGCCGTACCGGGCGTGCCGGCAATGATGGCCTGGCCATCTCGCTGATCTGCCACGGCGACTGGAACCTGATGTCGAGCATCGAGCGCTATCTCAAGCAGTCGTTCGAGCGTCGCACCATCAAGGAAGTCAAAGGCACCTACACCGGGCCGAAGAAGGTCAAGGCGTCGGGCAAGGCCGTTGGCGTGAAGAAGAAAAAAGTCGACGCCAAGGGCGAGAAGAAGAAAGTCGGCAAGTCGCCGACCAAGCGCAAGATTGCCAACCGGCCGAAGACCGACAACCTGTCCCTTGTCAGCAAGGACGGCATGGCGCCGCTCAAGCGCCGCAAACCGGAAGTGCCGGCTGCGGAATAAGGTTGGTTGGTTTGATATGAAAAAACCGGACGATTGTCCGGTTTGATCGTTCCCACGCTCCGCGTGGGAATGCATCCCGGGACGCTCTGCGTCCCGTTCCTGCACTCAGTTTTTGGCCTTGACCGCTGCTTCTTTGAGTTCCTTGAGCCGCGCATCGATCAACTGGCATTTATCAGGGAACTCGGCGCTTTCCGTATCCAGGTCCATCTTCTGCAGCTCGTGGTTCATCTCCTTGGCCTTGGTAGGGTTCTGCTCGGTCAGTTTGGTGACTTCTTGGGCCAGTTGCTCGCGCTTGGCGGTCGCTTCTTCTGGCGTACAGGCCCAGGCGGGCAGTGCACTCATGAGTGCGGCCGCGACGGCCAGGTTTCTCAGGGTTTTCATCGGGTACCTCCTTGGCGGTTGTATTCGGTTGAGGGGGCGAACGTCTGGAAAGTTCAGCGAACCAACTCCCGTCGATCAGGCTGAACGGCCACTAAGGGGGCGTGTCACAGTCCTGACGGGCTACTTTTTCGTGGGCCTGCAGGAGGAATCAGGATGACGACTTACAACTGGGATCTGATCGAACGTCTGCTGCATGAAGTGCAGAACGGCGAAGGTAGCTTCGCGCCGCGTAAATACGCCGAGCAGGAAGCGGCCGAAAAGGCGACAGCGGGCGAGTCCACCGGCAATCTGGACGCGCTGAAAAAGACTGCGGCAGATTACGAGGCGATGCTGTTCAAGCGCGGTTTCATTGAGTCGCGCCCCGAGGAAGAGGGCGGCAATGGCGAGAATTTTATTTTGACGGCGTTGGGCGCACAGCTGCTGGCGTTGATCGACAGCTCCATTCCCGGCAATGACCATCCGCGCCAGGTTTTGGATGAGCAAGCGGATGCACTGGAGCCGGCGACGTTTGCTGAAGTGGCCTCCAAGGCCCAAATTGCCTGAACGGACGCTGCACTGAACCAATGTGGGAGCGGGCTTGAACTGGTCAAGTAATCTTGGACACTGATTACGGTTCACGCCGCCAACCTTTCCTTCATGACCGGCGACCGGTAGTCGTTGTAGCTGTGAGGCCTGCTGATGTTGTAGCGAGAGACATAGCGCTGCACGTCTGCTCGGGCCTCATGTTCCAGTTTGTAGCCCGTTTCAGGCACCCACTCTGATTTCAAACTGCCAAAGAAACGCTCCATCGGGGCGTTATCCCAGCACTCGCCTTTACGGCTCATGCTTTGCCTAAAACCCTGTTTGAGCAGCTCGTTTCGAAACTTATGACTGGTGTACTGACAACCTTGGTCAGAATGAAACAACACATTCTGGGGATGGCCGCGTAGCTCAACCGCCATGCGTAGCGCTTCGCAGGTCAGGTTGGCATCAGAAATCATCGAGAACGACCAGCCTACGATCCTGCGAGCGTACAAATCCAGAACGGCGGCGAAGTACATCCACCGCTTGCCGACCTTGATGTAAGTCACGTCGCCACACCACACCTGATTAACCGCCGTCACATCAAATTTCCGCTTGAGCACGTGTGGCGCCACCAAGGCCTCCGCGCCCGGCGACTTGTACTTATGGCGCCTGCGCTGACGACTAGCGATGCCAGCTTCGCGCATCAAACTGCGAGCCATATAACGTCCGATACGATGCCCTTTGGCTTGTAGCTCCTTGGACAATGTACGTGCGCCGGCCGACTCTCTGGACGCCTTGTGGTGCCTGACCAGCGCGGCCTTGAGCTTGTCCCGTTCAGGATTTGCTCTGCCCTGGCGCTGGCGCCAAGCGTAGAAACTACTGCGGTTGACCCCGAACGCCCGGCAACACCTTTTAACGCCGTACTGCTCGTCCAGCTCATCGATCAACGTGAATGATCTTTGGCGTCCAAAAGCAGGAGAGCACTGGCCTTTTTTAGGATTTCGATATCCAGGTCTTTCTCTCTGAGCAGAGCTTTGAGCCTCTGGATTTCTCGTTGATCAGCGGTAATCGCCTTGGCCCCTACGGGAGTCGAGCCCAAGCGTTCTTTTTGCACTTGATCGACCCAGCGACGCAGCGCTGTGGGGCCGATATCCAGGCTGGCACAGACTTCGGTAACTGGCTGACCTTCATCCAACACCATGCTGGCGGCCTTGAGCTTGAACTCACTCGAATAAGATTTACGCATATCCAAACACCTCAAATTTGGGCGCTATCATAGCGCCCGAATGAAGTGTCCAAAATCATTAGGCCAGTTCAGCTTGCTCGCGAATACGGTGTGACAGCCAACACATGTGCAAGCTGAACCACCGCTTTCGCGAGCAAGCCCGCCCCACAGGTTTAACTCGTCGCGGCCTTGAGGCATTTGAGCGCCTTGAAGTCGCTGCGTACGCCGTCGATTTTTTGCATGAGCTTAAGGCGCTGCTGTGCAGTGCTTTCAGCCATCAAATCGACGATCAGACTGCGCGCCGCCGCCTCTGTGCGCCCATAAGCCGCGCGATATTCAGGCGTCCACAGGCTTTCTCGCTCCACCAGCAATTGCTGTATTTTCTGCGGGAAGTCTGCGTTGCGGCGTTGCTGCACGGCTTGGATAAATTGCGCCTGCCAGTTCGCGCGGTTACCGATCCATTCCTTATTCTGATCCCCCAATGCGATGGACCATGCCGCCACGCGATTCTGCTGGCTGTTGCTCAACGGGCCGATCCAGGCATCCAGGCGCTTGTTCATACGCTCGGCGCGCTCCTTGATCTGCTGCTCAAGGGGCGGCTTGAGGAATTCGTCCTGGCGCTTGCGCAAATCCTTGGCCAGGGCGTCATTCATCTCTTTTACCTGCTGGTCATCCAGGCCCTGCAGCAGTTCGATGGCCGACGGAGTGACCTCACGGGCGACTTCGGCGATGGCTTGCTTGGCTTCGAAGGTTCGGGCTTGCAACGCTGCATCGGTCACCTGGTTGCTGTCGACCATCTGCTGCAGGCGGTCCAGCCAATCCAGGTAACCCGGCAATTGCGTGGTGCAATGCCAGGCCAGGTGTTCCTTGAGTTTGTCGTTGAACCAGCTCTTCTGCCCGGCGTTCATGTCCAAGTAGTCGTTGAGGGTCCAGGGGATAATCACGTCCAGGTTGCGGTAGGCCAGGCCCACGCGACTGCAGCCGGCGAACACCAGGCTAAGGCTCAGCAGCAGCACCAGAAGTTTGAGCCGACGTAGCATGGGCCGGTCCTTGCGCAGTAAGTAGAGTTAACGCATGTGAACCCGCGACGAGGGCGACAGTTCAGCCTGTCAATAAAACGATCGTACGGCCTTCAAGGTCAATAGGCCGTCGCATTGCGAATTGTGTCCGGAGTAGGCAGAGCAATCGCCGCCACTGAGGCTGGAATCGCTGTAGATCAAGTCCAGGTCGACACCTTTCCAAGCGCGGGAGAGCTGCACCGACCAATCGCTGAAGCTGCTGATGGCGCCGCCGTCCACCGATGTCGGGGTGCCTAGCTGGTGGGTGGTGTACTTCATGCTCACGCCAATCCCGAAGGGCTGCGTGCCGCCAAGGTCGGCGAACAGCGTGCTGTCCTGCCGGTCCGGATCATGGCTGAAGGAGACGCCGAAGCGATTGCCCAGCAGGTTCAGGCCGCCGTAGAACGCCTGGCTGTCGAGGGGGCTGAGCTTGGGATAGCTGTAGTGGATCAAACCCACTTCGTAGCCCAGGGTCTGGTCGAAGGGCTGTTTGAAGCCCATATAGGAATCGACCTCGAGTGTGCTGGCCGGCGACAGGCCCATGTTCGGTGAAAACTGGCCGAAGTACAGGCCGCTCTCGTGGCTCAGGTCCAGCCCGCCATGGAACGCGTCGCTGCCGGGGGCGGTCGGCTTGACCAGCCCCTGGGCCATGCTGCGGCTGGGGGTGGTGCCCAGTTTCAGGTCGAAGTCGCCCAATTCGCGCTGGAAGATCTGCGCATGGGCGATGGGACAGGCGGCGAGGACGCTGACCAGGAAAACGCAGGATTTGAGCATGCTTCACTCCATGAAAAGCGAGGAGCAGGGACGGATAAAATCGGGCAGATGCCCGTGCTAGACGTGTGCAAGCATACCGACGATTGCCTGGAGGTGAGGCCCGTTCGTCGATTAGCGCGATGATCAATGTGCAGCGAGGGTATTTCGGGCTCTAGTCCTAGCGCCTTGAAGGCAAGACGCTTAGGGACCAGGTGTGTTGCGCGATATTACTTTTTACCCAGGCTGATCTGCTTGGATGGGCCGAAAGTCTGGCCGCTCACGCCCTTGGCAATTTGCTGGATTTCGCCACCGGACTTGAGGAACGCAGCGATCTGGCTGTTGATCGACTCGCTGGTTTCAACGGCTGGAGCTGGCTTTGCTTTGCTGTTGGATGCTTTTACACGCATGGCGGCCACTAACCTGTAGAAAATTAACTTGGCCAGGCATCGTACAGGAAATACTTGACAATTGCTTGGTAAATATCCCCTTGGAATAAGCGTGGCGCCCAGGATTAAGTCAAAGTCCAGGGAGCAAATAAGCCTCTAACTTACTGTTTTGCCTCGAAACCAAGGCGTAAACGCTGCGTGGCTGCTTTTGAAGATTGCGCGCAATCTTCGGACGAGCGGGGGCGACGACCGGCCCGTGCCACTGGATCGCCACGCGAGCCCGCGTTTTTGCGGGCGCGCGCGCGTGGCGCTCGCAACTCGGGTAGAATGCCGCCCACGCAATGAGGGTATTGAAAATGGCTTTGGTCGGGCGCTACAACAGCTTGCAAGTGGTTAAGCACACTAACTTTGGTTTGTACCTGGACGGGGCGCAAGACGGTGAAATCCTCTTGCCCAATCGGTATATCCCCAAAGATATTCCCAGTGAAGATGAAGACTGGCTTAACGTTTTTATTTACCTGGACAGTGATGACAAACTTATCGCCACCACTGAAAAGCCTAAAGTTCAGGTGGGTGAATTCGCCAGTTTGAAAGTGGTAGAGGTCAACAGTATTGGCGTGTTCCTCGACTGGGGCTTGCCCAAGGATCTGTTGCTGCCGTATTCCGAAGAGAAGCGTCAGTTGACCGCGGGCGAATACTGCGTGGTGCACGTCTACCTCGACAAACACACCAAGCGTATTACCGCGACTGCGCGCCTGGACCGCTACCTGGATAAGACGCCGGCCAATTACCAGGTAGGCCAGGAAGTCGACCTGCTGGTGGCCGAAGCCACTGACATGGGTTTCAAGGCGATCATCAACAACAAGCATTGGGGCTTGATCCACAAGAACGAAGTGTTCAAGTTCCTGCGTCCGGGCAAGGAAGAAAAGGGCTTTATCAAGGAAATCCGCGCCGACGGCAATATCAGCCTGAGCCTGCAACCGGTCGGTCAAGAAGCAGCCTCCAGCCTTAACTCCAAGATCCTGGCCAAGTTGCGTGAGAACAACGGCACCTTGCCGGTGAGCGACAAAAGCGACCCCGCCGTGATCAGCAACTTGTTTGGCGTGAGCAAGGGCAACTTCAAGAAGGCGATTGGTGCGCTGTATAAACAGGGCCAGATTGTGATTCATGCGGATCGCATTGAACTAAGCTAAACGCGCTTTGGTTCTCTTGTAGAAGCAAGCCAGCTCGCGAAAAAGGTGCAATCCGAACTGTGATGCGCTGGAATATTTTCGCGAGCACGCTCGTCCCGCACGCAAAAATATGGCCAGGGGCTACCGGCAGTTCGGTAGATTATGTGTGTGCACATCGAGTGCACTGATGATTGTGTACAGGATTCACGTGCACCGTTGCTGAGCGCGGGCCCGTCTTCGGATCGATATCACACCGTTTGGAACGCTGCTCCGTAAGGATTGCGTTCAATTGGCACGCATTCTGCTCACCTCCCTCGTATACAACTGAGCCGCCTTCCGTATGCACCCGTGACGGAAGCGCAGGCTGGTACTTCGAGGAGCCCAGCGATGACCGAACAATTGCCCAAAGGCTACAGCCCGCGCCTGTACAACAAGGACCTTGGCCCACTGCCGCAGAAGTGGACCTGGTACAACATCTTCGCCTTCTGGATGAGCGACGTGCATAGCGTTGGTGGTTATGTGTTCGCCGCCAGCCTGTTCGCCCTTGGGCTGGCCAGTTGGCAAGTCTTGATCGCCTTGCTTGCCGGCATTTGCATCGTGCAGTTGATCGCCAACCTGGTGGCAAAGCCCAGCCAGCAGGCCGCCGTGCCCTACCCGGTGATTTGCCGGTTGGCGTTCGGAGTGTTCGGCGCGAACATTCCTGCTGTGATTCGCGGATTGATCGCCGTGGCCTGGTACGGGATCCAGACGTATCTGGCCTCAAGTGCCTTGATCATCGTGGTGCTGCGTTTTTTCCCACAGATGGCGGTGTATGCAGAGCCGCATTTTGCAGGCCTCTCCTACCTTGGCTGGTTCGGGTTTCTCAGCCTGTGGTTACTTCAGGCGGCGGTGTTCTGGGCCGGCATGGAGTCTATCCGCCGTTTTATTGATTGGGCGGGGCCGGTGGTGTATGCGGTGATGTTTGCGCTCGCCGGCTGGATCGTGTGGAAGGCTGGCTGGTCGAACATCAGCTTTACCCTGGGGGAGAAATCCCTCTCTGGCTGGCAGGCGTTTGGCCAGGTGATTGTGGCGACGGCGCTGGTGGTGTCTTACTTCTCCGGGCCGACCCTGAATTTTGGTGACTTCAGCCGCTACTGCCGCAGCATGCAGGATGTACGACGGGGCAATTTCTGGGGGCTGCCGGTGAATTTCCTGGCGTTTTCCCTGGTTACCGTGGTGATCGTCTCGGGCACGTTGCCCGTGTTTGGTGAAATGCTGCACGACCCGATCGCCACGGTGTCGCGCATCGATAACAGCATGGCGGTGTTGCTGGGCGCCTTTGCCTTCGTGACGGCGACCATCGGCATCAATATCGTGGCCAACTTCGTGTCGCCAGCGTTTGACTTCGCCAACGTCGCACCCAGCAGGATCAGCTGGCGCGCCGGTGGGATGATCGCTGCCGTGGCATCGATTTTCATCACGCCGTGGAACCTGTTCAATAACCCTCTGATGATCCATTACACCCTGGATATTCTCGCGGCGTTTATCGGCCCGCTGTTCGGGATTCTGCTGGTGGATTTCTACCTGATCAAAAAACAGCAGATCGACGTGGATGCACTGTTTGACGACAGCCCGAGCGGGCGTTACTACTTCGATGGCGGCGTGAACTGGACAGCGGTCAAGGCGCTGGTGCCGGCGACGCTGGTCGGCGTCGCGATCACCTTTACTCCGGCCTTGCAAGGCATGGCCAACTTTGCCTGGTTTACCGGCTGCTTCCTGGGAGGGCTGTTTTTCCTGGTGCTTGCGCGGCGAGAGCGGGTTCGCGCGCCCCTGCCATTGGTTGCCGGCTGACCAATACCGAAGCAAGAGGGCATGGTCAGGTTTTTTTGTAAGCGAATAAAGCGGATTGACTTTCTTTAAAATTGAATGATAGTGGTTGAGTTGTTCAGTTTTGGAGAAAGGTATGGAGTTCAGTCAGCTGCGCATTTTCCAGGCCGTGGCGCAGGAGGGCTCCATCACCCGCGCTGCCGAGCGTCTGCATCGCGTACCGTCAAACCTGTCGACTCGGCTCAAGCAGATGGAAGAACAACTTGGCGTGGAGCTGTTCGTTCGCGAGCGTCAACGCTTGCAGCTTTCCCCTGCGGGCAAAGTGTTGCTGGACTACAGCACCCGTCTGCTGGCCCTGCACGACGAAGCCCACGGCGCGGTGCAAGGAGGGCAACCGGCGGGTGACTTTGTGTTGGGCAGCATGTACAGCACGGGAGCAGTTCATCTGCCCAAGCTCCTTGCGCGCTATCACAAGGCTTATCCGCAGGTGAACCTTCAGGTGCAATCGGCGCCCAGCGGTGAATTGCTCGAAGGTTTGATGACCGGTCGACTGGACGCTGCGTTTGTGGACGGCCCCATCACGATTGCCTCGCTGGACGGTGTGGCCCTGTGCGAAGAACGCCTGGTGTTGATTTGCGAAGCCGATCACCCGCCTGTACGCGGTCCGCAGGACGTGGCGGGGCGCGCGGTGTTCACCTTTCGTCGCAGTTGCGCCTACCGCACGCGCCTGGAAACCTGGTTTTCCCACGAGCGCGTGGCCATGGGCCGGGCAATCGAGATCGAATCCTACCAAGGTATGCTCGCCTGTGTGATCGCCGGGTCGGGCGTGGCGTTGATGTCCGAATCCATGCTCGACAGCCTGCCAGGCAAGGACAGCGTGTCCGTTCATCCGTTGGTAGGGCCTTTTGCCACTGCGACCACCTGGCTGATGTGGCGAAAAGGTATGCTCGGCGCTAATCTCAACGCATGGATCGACCTGCAGCAGAGGGGCAAGGCCGAGGTCCCGCAGTACGCACGCACAATTGCTTGAACGATCCGTCAGGATTTGTATCAATTCAGTAATAGTTCGTTGTGGTTTCGTTCAAGCATTACGTAGGACTTAGGGCTACTATCAATGTAGGAAAAGGTGACAGAACTTGCACCTACCAGCATTACCCTCAAGGGGGGCAACCATGAAAGAGAAAATTCAAAACTGGCTCCATGATCTGGGCGTTGCACTGGGCTTGATCGAACCTCCGCTGCAGCCGGTGCCGATTCGCACAGACGACGAGCAGCGACGTCCGCGCCGGCGGTAAACGCCGTTCTCTAAACCGCCGCACAATTCCCATGTGGGAGCGGGCTTGCTCGCGAATGCGGTGTATCAGTCGATGAAAAGTTGACTGACACACCGCATTCGCGAGCAAGCCCGCTCCCACATTTGTTTGTGCATAACGAAAAAACCGGATTTATGCCTGTCTATCAGGCTTTTGACGTTCAGTTGTCGGAGCTGGACTACCGGATTGTCAGAATCGGCTGGCTTATTTGTTTTAAAAAACGCGCGTAGGTTGGGTTCCCTCAGAGAACGAGACAACTTGTTTCGGACCAAGCCCATGCGCCTTTCGAGGTGCTCCAATACGTCAGGATTGTTGGAGACACGCCATGCCGCTCTCTTCGGTTCCGCCGGTCGCCGCATCACTCATCGCCACAACCGACAGTGTTTTACATATCGCACCTGTGTCGAAAGCCTGGAAGGCTGACGCGCCCAGTAACGTCGTGTTTCTTCCCCCGACCTTAACCAGGCAAACGCTGCTCCTGCAGGTCGCACTCCTGCGCCCAACAACCATCGTCGTTGGAGACCAGGTCATCGATGCAGAGGTTATTGCCCAATGGCGTGTATCCCACCCATTTGGCGACCTCAACCTGATCCGCAGAGGAACAAGTCTGGATAAAGTGCAACTGGACCTGTGCAAAGCCAACGGCATCCGAGTGGTCAATACGCCTGGAATCAACGCACCGCACGTTGCGGCTTATATCGCGCACTGGCTGACACTGGCCGATGGCTCCATGCCCGCTGATGTCCGCGTACTCGGATACGGCAACGTGGGAAAAGAGCTTGTCAAATTACTGCTTGATCGAGATCCGGATGTCCGGATCAAGGTGTTGGTTCGACACGGTCGAGCACCGGACGCTCACGGCGGGGCCTTTTGCGATAGCCGCGTGTCATTTGTGGTGGACTGGTCAGAGGCGCTGGAGGGAGCCACTGCTGTCGCGATCTGCTTAGCCCTGAATGATGACTCCACCCATCGCATCGATCCGGTCCTGATTCAGGGTATGCAGGAACACGCGCGCCTGGTCTGTGTCGCCAAGCCGGATGTGTTCAGCGACGATGCATTGCACGCGCTGGCAGTCGCTGAAGGCATCCAGCTTATTCTGGACTATGGGCCTACGACATTGGATGCGTTTGGCATACGCACGCAAACCCTTGGCTGCGATGTGTCCACATGGCACAACCCGGCCACGCTGACTACACAGGCGGCAACCACCGAAGCCTGCCATTGCGATCTGGACTACGCGGTTTGCGTTCAACTGAGCTTGACGGCCTTGCGCGGTCTCGTCAGGCGCAAACTTGCACACTCATTGACGATCCCTTCTCTACGGGTGTGTACCCGTGCACCTCGCGTGTCGATCATCGGCAGAGGTATTAACGGTCTGCTCCAGGCCGTAATGTTCCGTCTCGCGAACTATCAGGTCACCGTGTATGGAGGAAGTCAGGAGAGCGATGGCGCAAGTCATAAAAAGGTGAACATGCGCCATCTGTCAGCAACGGAGACGACCGCAAAGCCACTGCATAACAACTATCTAATGCCTGGAAACCAGCAGTTGACCGTTGAGTGCAATCGCGCAGGTATTGAGCTCTTTGAAAAGCTACTGGCTGACAACCCATCGCTGGCACGATTTGCGCGGGCGTCGATTGTGCGAGTCTATATGGAGGATGCCAGTGGCGTAGAGGCCGCGATCCGCGAGCAACGTGGTATCGAAAACAGGACTTGGCCGAGCGGCAAGCCAGGACATGAACTTACAGAGATCAGCCAGCTGCAATTCCAGGCACGTTTTGGAATGCCTGGGATCGGCCGGGCTATTGAAGTATCGGGCTACGATTTAGAATTTGTCTATTTGATGAATGAGCTGGAAGCGCTTTTGCAGTGCTCTGGCGTTCAGTTTCTGTCTCAACATCTGGACTCGGTCCAAATTGCTGAACTGAGTAAAGAGCACTTCGTCGTCACTGCCACTGGAGTGGAGGAGCCAAGGGTAATTCCGATCATTGGCTGGTTTTTTAAGCTGCGCGCTACTGGCCGTGAAGGTGCCGGGATGCGCGGACTCAAATTGCAATACGATTTGCCAATCGGCGTCATGAATTGCCGCTTGGACGGGGACTACATTCTAGTTTCCGGCGGGCAAGTTCCGCCCGATTCGACTCCGGAGCGCAAGGAGCAGATATTGAATGATTGTCTCGCGGCGGTTGCTCGGCATTTTCCAACGTCCTACCGCAAGGCGATCGAAACGGGCGACTTGCACATTATCGAATGTGCCAGACCCGGCACGCCGGATGGACTTTCGATAGTTTATTGGTCCGCCCATCATCGTATCGCGGCCGGGGGAACGTATGCCGCAGGCACAACCCAGGGATTGGTCTGGGCCTCTCTGGTCCAGGAAATCATCCAGGCAAACGCTAAGTTGAATGAAAAAAACGGGCACGACATCCGACGTCGCGCCCGCTGAAGAAACCGCTCTAGACCCCGCTATGCGTCAAACCGCCCGAGCCACCGCCGCGTCCGGCTTGCGCGACAACACACTCACCACGACAAAACTCACCAGCCCAACCGCCAGGCTGTAGTAAATCGGCGTGTTTGCATCCAGCCCATCCTTGAACATGAACACCAGCGCCGTCACAAAGCCCAGGATCATGGACGTGATTGCTCCCGACGTGGTCGCGCGCTTCCAGAAAATCGCGCCCATCAGCGGAATCAACATGCCGCCCACCAGCAGGTTGTAGGCCAGGGTCAGGGCGCTGATCACATCACTCACCACCAGCGCGATACCCAGCACGAGCATACCGGTCAGCAGTGTGAACAGGCGGTTGAGCGCCAGGCTCGACTGCTTGCCGCCACGCAAGCGCGGCAGCAGGTCTTCGGTCAAAACGGTGGAGGCGGCGAGCAAGGCGGCGCTGGCGGTGGACATCATCGCCGCCAGGGCGGCGGCGATCACCAGGCCGCGAATGCCGTCGGGCAGCGACACTTTGACGATCGCGGCAAAGGCGTTGTTGACGTTGTCCAGGTCCGGGATCAACACATGCGCCGCCATGCCGATCAGCGCACAGGCCAGGCCGTAGAGGATGCAGTAGAAACCGGCGAAGGTGCCTGCGTACTTGGCGACCTTTTCGTCACGGGCGGTGAATACCCGTTGCCAGATGTCCTGGCCGATCAGGATGCCGAAAAAGTAGATCATGAAGTAGGTGATGATCGTGTCCCAACCGATCGCGGTGAAGCTGAAGCTCGACGCCGGCAGCTTGGCCACCAGTTCGTCCCAGCCGCCGACGCGATAAAGGCAGATCGGCAGCAGGATAAACACCAGCCCGACAGTCTTGATCACAAATTGCACGATGTCAGTGAGCGTCAGCGACCACATGCCGCCGATGGTCGAGTACATCACCACCACGCCGCCGCCGAGCAGTACCGAGGCCCAGAAGGGCAGGCCGAACAGTACTTGCAGCACGGTGCAGATCCCAAGTACCGACGTCACGCCCAGCATCACGGCGTAGGCCAGCATGATCACCGCGCTGGCCTGGCGAGCGATGGGGTTGTAGCGTTTTTCGAGCACCTGGGTCACGGTGAAGATCTTCAGCTTCAACAGCGGCTTGGCCAGGAACAGGTTCAGCGCGATGATCCCCGCGCCCAGCGCGGCACACAGCCAGAAGCCAGAGATGCCATGCACATAGCCCAGGCGTACGGTGCCGACGGTCGATGCACCGCCCAGCACCGTAGCGGCCATGGTGCCCATATACAGCGACGGGCCGAGGTTGCGCCCGGCCACCAGGTAGTCTTCATGGGTTTTGGCGCGGCGCATGCCGTAGTAGCCGAGCACCAGCATGCCGGCGGCGTAGATGAGTACGACGAATAAATCCAAAGCCATGACGGCGATTCTCCAATTGTCTTTTTTATGGGGCGATCAGGCGGCGGGTTGCAGCGCCGGTTTAACGCGCGCATCCGTGCGCTTACTGCGGGGGGCGGTCGGCCCGTACACGGCCACAGGTTCGGCAAATACACGAAGCAAGGTCAGGTACACCACCGAGGCCAGCCCCAGCGTCACCGGCAAGCTGATATCGATGCCATCGGCCAGCTCTCCCAGCGGGCCGACAAACTGCCCCGGCAGGTTGACGAAGCACAGGCCCACCAGCGCACTCGGAATCCACGCTCCCAGCCCGCGCCAGTTCCAGCCATGGCTGAACCAGTAGCGGCCGCCGGTTTCACCGCGGGTGAACACCTGCAAGTCGTCCGGGCAGTAGAAGCCGCGACGCACGATCAGGCCGATGATCATGATCACCATCCACGGCGTGGTGCAGGTGATGATCAGCACCGCGAAGGTCGATACGCTCTGCACCAGGTTGGCGGCGAAACGTCCGATAAAGATGAAGGCAATCGACATCACCCCAATCAGCAGCGTGGCCCTGACCCGCGACAGCAGGCGCGGAAACACGCTGGACATGTCCAGCCCGGTGCCGTACAGCGCGGTGGTGCCGGTGGACATGCCGCCGATCACCGCGATCAGACACACCGGCAGGAAAAACCAGGTGGGCGCCACCGCCAGCAAACCGCCGACATAGTTGTTGGCCGCGATGTAGTCCGGTGCCTTGATCGCCACGATGGTCGCAGTGGCCAGGCCGAACAGGAAGGGGATCAGGGTGGCGATCTGTGCCGCGACGACGGCCAGCATGATGCGTATTTTCGGTGTTTGGCGCGGGATATAGCGCGACCAGTCACCCAGGAACGCCCCGAAGGAAATCGGGTTGCTCATGGCCACCAGTGCCGCGCCAATGAACGCTGCCCAGAACCCGGGCCGGCCCATGGCGACGGTGCCGCTGAACTGGCTGTCGAAGGCCGGTGCAAACGCGAAGATCCCCAGCAGAAACAATAGGCTCGCCGCCCACACCGCAATGCGGTTGACCCACAGCATGAAGCGAAAGCCGTAGATGCACACCGTCAGGACGAGAAGGGCGAACACACCGTAGGCCAGGCCCAGGGTCAGGTCGGTTTCCGGCAAGCCGACCAGGCGTTTCGCACCGCCCACCAGCGCATCGCCTGAACTCCATACTGACAGCGAGAAGAAGGCAATCGCCGTCAGCAGCGACAGAAATGAGCCGACAATCCGTCCGTGTACGCCGAAGTGCGCACCGGAAGACACGGCGTTGTTGGTGCCATTGAGCGGCCCAAACAGGCCCATGGGCGCGAGGATCAGCGCACCCACCAGCACGCCCAGCACAATCGCCCAGACGCCGGCCTGGAATGACAGGCCGAACAGCACCGGGAAGGAGCCCAGCACCGCGGTAGCAAAGGTATTGGCACCGCCGAAGATCAGGCGGAACAAGTCCATGGGGCCGGCGGTACGTTCCTGGTCGGGGATCTGTTCGACCCCGTTGGTTTCTATCTTGCGAATACGTTTATCGTTGTTTTTATTATTCATGATCAGCTCCGATCACATTGGCTAAGGGGGCGGCAGCCCTTCCGGCATAGCGGACAAATGTTCGTGACAGGCCAGCCACAGGCCTTTTTCTTGTTGTGGGCGAGCACCTTGCCTTTTGAAGACAATGGTCTCGCGTTCCTGGCTGAAGAATTGCTCCCCGTTCATGCGCAGCTCGGTGGCCACGTCATGCATGAAAATCGCCACGTCACCCTGCAGGCTGACAAAGGCGTTGCTCGAGGCGCAAGACAGCACCTCGAACCCCTCGTCCCGGCGCCAGCTGTCCCACAACGCCTGGTAGGCATCGCGACTCAGCAGCGGCTGGGGGAGGGTATGGAACACAAAGCTGGCATCGGCCGAGAACGCGCCGAAATAAGCGGCGCGGTCATTGCGCGCGAAGGCTGCCACCAGGTCGGCGGCGGCTTGCAGCACTTCGTGCGTGCTCATCAGCGATGGGCCACGCCGGGAAGTACGCAGAGCATTTCGTACAGCAGGTTGGCGCCCAGCAACGAGGTGTTGCCGGTGGTGTCATAGGGCGGCGAAACTTCTACCAGGTCGCAACCAATCAGGTCGAGGCCCTGGCAGCCACGGATGATCTCGATCGCCTGGATGGTGGTCAGCCCGCCGATTTCCGGTGTGCCGGTGCCAGGCGCCCAGGCCGGGTCGATGCCGTCGATATCAAAGCTCAGGTACACCGGGCCGCCACCGACTTTTTCGCGCACCTCGGCCATCAACGGCGCGAGGGAGTGGTGCCAGCATTCTTCGGCCTGGACCACCCGGAAACCTTGTTTGCGGCTCCAGTTGAAGTCTTCGGCGGTGTAGCCCTGCGCGCGCAGGCCGATCTGCACCACGCGGTCGCAATCGAGCAGGCCTTCTTCCACGGCGCGGCGGAAGGTGGTGCCGTGGGCGATTTTCTCGCCGAACATATGGTCGTTGACGTCGGCGTGCGCATCGATGTGCACCAGCCCGACCTTGCCATGTTTCTTGTGGATCGCCCGCAGGATCGGCAGGGTGATGGTGTGGTCGCCGCCCAGGGTCATCGGGATGACGTTGTGCTCGAGGATCTCGTCGTAGGCTTCCTCGATGATGCGCACGGCGTCGAGCAGGTTGAAGGTGTTGATCGCCACGTCGCCGATGTCCGCCACCGACAGCGAGTCGAACGGCGCGGCGCCGGTGGCCATGTTGTAGGGGCGGATCATCACCGATTCGGCGCGGATTTCACGCGGACCGAAGCGGGTACCGGCGCGCAGCGAGGTGCCGATGTCGAGGGGCACGCCGACAAAGGCGGCGTCCAGGCCCTTGGCCGTTTGCAGGTGGGGAAGACGCATCATGGTGGCGATGCCGGCGAAGCGCGGCATTTCGTTGCCGCCCAGTGGTTGGTGGAAAATCTTGTCCACGGTAGTGCCTCATCGTTGTTGTGGTTATCTGGGGCCGATTCTGCGAAATAGGTGGAAACGAAAGAATCGGCAGGGGCAAATACTTAGTTCAGATTTTTCTAAACTAAAGCCTGGGGTAAACTCGGTCCAAATGTGGGAGCGGGCTTGCTCGCGAATACGGTGTGTCAGTCACAGATCATTCGAATGATCCACCGTATTCGCGAGCAAGCCCGCTCCCACAGGTTTCGTGTTCACCTTGGAGATCCGATGGCCAACGCCTTGCCCGACCTGAAACTCCTGCGCATCTTCGTCAGCGTCGTGCGGCACCAGGGGTTTGCCAACGCCCAGCACGAACTCAACCTGTCGACGTCGGCCATCAGCACCTACATGAGCCAGTTGGAATCGGCGCTGGGGCTGGTGCTGTGCCATCGTGGCCGGGGTGGTTTCAGCCTGACCAGCAAGGGCGAGCTGTTTCATCAGGAAACCCTGCGTCTTTTAGGGGAGCTGGAAGGTTTCGAGCAATATGCCGCTGCACTCAAGGGCGAGTTGCGCGGCACCCTCAAGCTCGGCGTGCTCGATTCCACCGTCAGCGACAAGGCCCTGCCGTTCGCTGAGGTGATCGGCGCCTACAGCCTGGAACACCCGGCGGTGCACCTGCATTTGTCGGTGATGAGCCCCTACGAGCTGCAGTTGGGCGTGCAGGACAATCGCCTGGACCTGGCCATCGGCGCCTTCTCCAACCGTATGAGCGGGCTGATCTACATGCCGCTGTATCGTGAGCAGCATTGGTTGTATTGCAGTTCCCGGCACCCGTTGTTCAATGAGCGACGCATTCCGGAGCAGGTCATCACCCAGCAGCGTATGGTGGGGCGCGGCTACTGGAGCCAGGCGGAGCTGGCGCGCCACGGCTTCAAGCACAGCGCCGCCACGGTGGAAAGTATGGAAGCGCAACTGATACTGGTGCTGTCGGGCGCCTACATCGGCTACCTGCCGGAGCACTACGCCCAGGCGTGGGCCGACAAGGGCGACTTGCGCGTGTTGCTGCCCGCCACCTTCGGCTACCAGGCGCCGTTCTCAATGATCATGCGCCGTGGCCGCAGCCGCGAACCGCTGATCCAGACCTTTCGCGATCTGCTCAAAGCCCAGCTCAACCAGGCCTGAAAACACCATGTCCAGACCGCAATGTGCCCGTTGCCACCGCCCCACCAGCCATTGCCTGTGCGCGCTGATTCCCAGCCTCGACAGCCGCACCCGTGTGTTGCTGCTGCAGCATCCGAGTGAGGTCGGCCATGCGCTGAACACCGCGCGTCTGGCAGCGCTGGGCTTGAACAATGCGCAGTTGGTGGTGGGGGAGGTGTTCGAGGATTTGGCGACTTTATTGAACCCGCCCGGTTATCAGGCCCGGCTGCTGTTTCCGGCGGATGACGCCCAGCCGCTGCAAGCCTATGCGCCCAAGGATCAACCGCTGTTGTTGGTGGTTCCCGACGGCACTTGGCGCAAGGCGCGCAAACTGCTGCATCTCAATCCGCTGCTGGCGGCGTTGCCACGGGTGACGTTGGACGACGGCGGCATTTCACGTTACCGGCTACGCAAGGCACCGGGCGCAGGGGCGCTGTCGACGGTAGAAGCCATCACACAGGCATTGCAGGTGCTGGAAGCGCCAGCCTCGTTCGAGCCATTGCTTAAACCCTTCGAAGCGCTGATCGAAGGGCAGATTGCGGCGATGGGGCAGGAGATTTTTCAAAGAAATCATGGCGACGGGCATTTGGGTTAGGCGGGTTATCGAGGCGCGGCCCCTCGGGGGCAAGCTCAGCCACCACCTCCCTCTCTTATTCCTTTAGGTCATATGCACCGCACTTTGCGTGATATGGCCCGCCGGCCTTTCCCGGTATGATGTGCGCCCCGCAGTCTGGATTGCGAATACGCCATGACCTTGCAGTACCCCACAATCGCCGATTGCGTCGGCAACACGCCCCTGGTCCGCTTGCAACGCATGGCGGGTGAAACCAGCAATACCCTGTTGCTCAAGCTCGAAGGCAACAACCCGGCCGGGTCGGTAAAAGACCGCCCGGCATTGTCGATGATCACCCGTGCCGAATTGCGCGGGCAGATCAAGCCCGGCGACACCCTGATCGAAGCCACCTCGGGTAACACCGGGATTGCCCTGGCCATGGCCGCGGCGATCAAGGGTTACAAGATGATCCTGATCATGCCCGACAACTCCAGCGCCGAGCGCAAGGCCGCGATGACGGCCTATGGCGCCGAACTGATCCTGGTGACTCAGGAGCAGGGCATGGAAGGCGCGCGCGACCTTGCCGAGCGCATGGCCGCCGAAGGCCGTGGCCAGGTGTTGGACCAGTTCGCCAACGGCGACAACCCCGAAGCGCACTACACCAGCACCGGCCCGGAAATCTGGCGCCAGACCCAGGGCACCATCACCCATTTCGTCAGTTCCATGGGCACCACCGGCACCATCATGGGCAATTCGCGCTACCTCAAGGAGCAGAACCCGGACGTGCAGATCGTCGGCCTGCAACCGATGGAAGGCGCGGCCATCCCAGGTATCCGCCGCTGGCCCGAAGAGTATTTGCCCAGGATCTACAACGCGACCCGCGTGGACCGCATTATCGACATGGCGCAGCGTGAAGCCGAAGACACCACCCGCCGACTGGCCCGTGAAGAAGGCATCTTCTGCGGCGTGTCGTCCGGTGGCGCCGTGGCCGGTATGTTGCGCTTGTCCCAGGAGGTTGAAAACGCGGTGATCGTCGCGATCATCTGTGACCGAGGCGACCGCTACCTGTCGACCGGCATTTTCGACGAACCCAACTGATGGCCAAGCACGAGAGAGGCCTGCGCTTCCAACCCACGGGCGGCAGCCGGGCCCCGCAGATTCCGGTGGGCAAGAAGCAACGCCTGACCATCGAGCGCCTGGCCAATGACGGTCGCGGCATCGTGTTCTTTGAAGGGCGCACCTGGTTTGTGAATGGTGCGCTGGCCGGCGAAGAGGTGGAAGCACGGGTGTTGGGCGCCCACGGCAAAATCGTCGAGGCGCGTACCGAGCGGGTGTTCAAGGCCAGCGAGTTGCGGCGCCCGGCGCCCTGTGCGCACTTTGACCGCTGCGGCGGGTGCAGCGTGCAGCATTTGCCCCATGCCGAACAGCTCGCCCTCAAACAGCGCATGCTCGCCGAGCAATTGTCCCGTGTGGCCGGTGTCGAACCGCACGCATGGGCCGCGCCGTTGAGCGGCCCGGAATTCGGCTACCGCCGCCGCGCCCGCGTGGCCGTGCGTTGGGACGCCAAGGCCAAACACCTGGAGGTCGGTTTTCGCGCGGTGGCCAGCCAGGACATCGTTGCCATCGATGAATGCCCGGTGCTGGTACAGGCTTTGCAACCGATCATGCAACGCCTGCCCAACCTGCTGCGCCGCTTGAGCAAGCCTCAGGCATTGGGGCATGTGGAGCTGTTCAGTGGCACGTCCGTGGCCGTGTTGCTACGGCACATGTCGCCGTTATCGGAAGCGGACCTGCTGGTCCTGAAAGAATTCTGCAGCTTCCATGAGGCCCAGCTGTGGCTGCATGGCGAGGGGCAACCGGAACCGGTCGAGGCGGATCAAACCCTCGGTTATCGCTTGGAACAGTGGGACCTGGCGCTGGCCTATCGGCCGGGAGACTTCGTGCAGGTCAACGCTGGAGTTAACGCGGCGATGGTCGCCCAGGCTCTGGAATGGCTGGCGCCACAACCCGACGAACGGGTGCTGGACCTGTTTTGCGGCCTGGGCAACTTTGCCCTGCCATTGGCGCGCCACGTGCGTGAAGTGGTGGCGGTAGAAGGCGTGCAGGCCATGGTCGATAGCGCGGCCGTCAACGCCGCCGAGAATAATTTGCATAATGCGCAGTTTTTTCAAGCCGATTTGTCCCAGCCTTTGACTGACGCGCAATGGGCCAAACAGGGCTTTTCTGCGGTACTCTTGGACCCACCCCGTGACGGTGCCCTGGAGGTTGTGCGTACGCTCGCGACCCTTGGGGCCAAGCGCCTGGTGTATGTGTCCTGCAACCCGGCCACGCTGGCGCGGGACACGGTTGAATTGGTCAAGCAAGGCTACCGGCTAAAACGTGCCGGGATCCTCGACATGTTTCCGCAAACCGCGCATGTCGAGGCCATGGCGTTATTTGAAGCGGGCTAGGATGCCCGTTTAATCCGACCGGCCTGTCGTCTCCTGGGCTGTGATCTGCCAGGGAGCCTGCAGTACAAGGTCGGCGATGAATTCTGGCGCATCCAAGGTGCGTCGTAGGGAAGGTAAGCAAGATGGTACAGGTGAGAGCACACCAGCCGATCAACACCGACGGCAGTATCAATCTCGAGGCATGGCTGGATCATGCCATCAGCGTCGACCCGGCGCTGGACCGTGAAGCCTTGAAAGCAGCCTGCGAGTTCGCTCGCGAGTCTGAGCAGCAAGACAATGCGGCCAAAAACCTGTGGGCCGAAGGCACTTCAAGCTTTCGCACTGGCCTGGAAATCGCCGAGATCCTCGCCGATCTCAAGCTGGACCAGGATTCGCTGATCGCCGCCGTGCTGTATCGCGGCGTGCGTGAAGGGCACATCCCGTTGGCCACCGTTGGTCAGCGTTTCGGCTCGGTCGTGGCCAAGCTGATTGACGGCGTGCTGCGCATGGCCGCGATCAGCGCCAGCCTCAGCCCGCGCCAGTCCATGGTGCTGGGCACCCAGGGCCAGGTGGAAAACCTGCGCAAGATGCTGGTGGCGATGGTCGACGACGTGCGTGTCGCCCTGATCAAGCTGGCCGAGCGCACCTGCGCGATCCGGGCGGTCAAGACCGCCGACGACGAGAAGCGCAACCGCGTCGCTCGGGAAGTCTTCGATATCTACGCGCCGCTGGCGCACCGCCTGGGTATCGGCCATATCAAGTGGGAACTGGAGGACTTGTCCTTCCGTTACCTCGAACCCGATCAGTACAAACAGATTGCCACGCTGCTGCACGAGCGCAGGCTTGACCGTGAACGCTTCATCAGCGACGTGATGGGCCAATTGCGTTCCGAGTTGCAGGCCACCGGCGTCGAAGCCGACATCAGCGGCCGCGCCAAGCACATCTATTCCATCTGGCGCAAAATGCAGCGCAAGGGCCTGGCCTTCAGCCAGATCTACGACGTGCGCGCCGTGCGCGTGCTGGTGCCGGAAATGCGCGACTGCTATACCGCGCTGGGTATCGTCCATACCTTGTGGCGCCACATTCCCAAGGAATTTGACGACTACATCGCCAACCCCAAGGAAAACGGCTACCGCTCGCTGCACACGGCTGTGATCGGCCCGGAAGGCAAAGTGCTGGAAGTGCAGATCCGCACCCATGCCATGCACGAAGAGGCCGAGCTGGGTGTGTGTGCGCACTGGCGCTACAAGGGCACCGACGTCAAGGCCGGTTCCAACCAGTACGAAGAGAAAATCTCCTGGCTGCGCCAAGTGCTGGAGTGGCACGAAGAACTCGGCGATATTGGCGGCCTGGCCGAACAGCTGCGGGTGGATATCGAGCCGGACCGGGTCTACATCTTCACCCCCGACGGCCATGCCATCGACTTGCCCAAGGGCGCCACGCCGCTGGATTTTGCCTACCGCGTGCACACCGAAATCGGCCACAACTGCCGGGGCGCCAAGATCAATGGGCGCATCGTACCGCTCAACTACAGCCTGCAGACCGGCGAGCAGGTCGAGATCATCACCAGCAAGCACGGCACGCCGAGCCGCGACTGGCTGAACCCGAACCTGGGCTACATCACCACGTCGCGGGCGCGGGCGAAGATCGTGCACTGGTTCAAATTGCAGGCGCGCGACCAGAACGTCGCCGCCGGCAAGACCTTGCTCGAGCGCGAACTGGGCCGCTTGGGCCTGCCCCAGGTGGACTTCGACAAGCTGGCCGAAAAGGCCAACATGAAGATCGCCGAAGACATGTTCGCCGCCCTCGGCGCCGGCGATTTGCGCCTGGCGCAACTGGTCAACCTGGCCCAGCAACTGGTCGAGCCGGAACGCGGCAACGAACAGCTGGAACTGATCCCGCGCAAGGCCACTGGCTACAAGCCCGGCAAGCGCGGCGACATCCAGATCCAGGGCGTCGGCAACCTGATGACGCAAATCGCCGGTTGCTGCCAGCCGTTGCCGGGCGACGCTATCGTCGGCTACATCACCCAGGGGCGCGGCGTGAGCATCCACCGCCAGGACTGCGCCTCGGTGCTGCAACTGGGCGGGCGCGAGCCGGAGCGGATCATCCAGGTCAGCTGGGGGCCAGTGCCGGTGCTCACCTACCCGGTGGACATCGTGATCCGCGCCTACGACCGTTCCGGTTTGCTACGGGACGTGTCCCAAGTGCTGCTCAATGAGCGGATCAACGTGCTGGCGGTCAACACCCGTTCGAATAAAGAGGACAACACCGCGTTGATGTCCCTGACCATCGAGATTCCGGGGCTGGACGCACTGGGGCGGTTGCTGGGGCGGATTTCCCAGTTGCCGAACATCATTGAGACGCGGCGTAACCGTACGCCATGAATAGCTGGATAAACGCGGACTAAACTGTGGGAGCGGGCTTGCTCGCGAAGGCGGTGTATCAGTGTCAGATGTATTGGCTGATCCAACGCCTTCGCGAGCAAGCCCGCTCCCACATTTGACCGGCGGCGTTCTTATTGATCGGACACAGAATGATGTATTCACTCGAAGACCTGCTGCACCTGATGAACCGCCTGCGCGACCCGCAATACGGTTGCCCGTGGGACATCAAGCAAACCTACGCCAGCATCGTCCCGCACACGCTTGAAGAAGCCTACGAAGTGGCCGACGCCATCGAACGCGGTGACTTCGATCACCTGCAAGGCGAGTTGGGCGACCTGTTGTTCCAGGTGGTCTACTACAGCCAACTGGCGCGTGAAGAAGGGCGCTTTGAATTCGCCGGGGTAGTCGACAGCATCACGCGCAAGTTGATCCGTCGCCATCCCCACGTGTTCCCCACCGGCGATCTGTACGCACCGCTGGATATTGCGCAGTTGAACGAAGAGCAGGTCAAGGAACGCTGGGAGCAGATCAAGGCTGAAGAGCGCGCGGAGAATTCCGACGCGCCGGAGCAACTGTCCCTGCTTGACGATGTGCCCACCGCGCTGCCGTCCCTGTCCCGCGCCGCCAAATTGCAGAAGCGCGCCAGCCAGGTCGGTTTCGACTGGCCGTCTGCGTTGCCGGTGGTGGATAACGTGCGCGAAGAGCTGGACGAAGTGCTCGAAGCCATGGCCGATAACGATGCAGCGGCCATCGCCGACGAGGTCGGTGACCTGCTGTTCGCGGCGGTGAACCTGGCTCGGCACCTCAAGGTCAACCCGGAAACCGCGCTGCGTGGTGCCAACGCCAAATTCGAGCGACGTTTCCGATTTATCGAACAGGCATTGCGCCAGACCCACCGTCCCATGGAAGATTGCACCCTCGAAGACTTGGACGCCCTCTGGGGCGAAGCCAAACGTCAGGAAAAGAACGTGTCCAGCTGCGGTTGAGCAGTTGCCTAAGTGAGTAAGCACCATGAGCCTTTCCCTTCGCGACCAGTTGCTCAAAGCAGGTCTGGTCAACCAAAAGCAGGCCAAGCAGGTCGGCAAAGACAAACAGAAGCAGCAGCGCCTGGTCCACAAAGGCCAGATCGAGGCGGATGACACCCAGGCCCGCCTGGCCGCCGAGGCGCACGCCGAGAAGGTCAAGCGCGACCAGGAGCTGAACCGCCAGCAGCAGGAGAAAGCCGAGGCCAAGGCGCGCACCGCGCAGGTCAAGCAACTGATCGAGACCTCGCGCCTGCCCAAGCTGACCACCGAGGACTACTACAACTTCGTGGATGACAAGAAGGTCAAGCGCTTGTCGGTCAACACACTGATGCGTAACAAGCTGAGCAACGGCTCCCTGGCGATCGTGCATCACGGCGGCGGCTATGAGGTGATCCCGCGCGAAGCGGCGCTGAAGATCCAGGAGCGCGCACCGGAGCGTATCGTGCAGCTCAACCTGCTTACCGAAAGCCAGGTGCCGGATGAGGATGACCCATACGCCGCCTACCAGATCCCTGATGACCTGATGTGGTAAGGCTGTAAAAATAGTCAGTTAAGGCTTTTTTCTGTAGGAGCGAGCTTGCTCGCGAAAAACGTCAACGATAACGCGTGCTTCCTGAACGAACGCGGCGTCTGTGAGTTCTTCGCGAGCAAGCTCGCTCCTACAAAGGGCTAATTCAGCGTTTCAGGAGCCTTGCGCCTGGCGTCTCATCTCAAGGGCTTCAAGCTCGTTTTTATAGTTATGAGCGTCGCTCTCGTTGTGAAACATGCCGACCAACAGGTCTTGTTGGTGTACATCCCAGATATGAATCCCATGGCCCAATGCTTCGTGGGACATATGTTCGTCGTCGCGTTCAGTTACTTTTACAGTCATCTGCTTGCTCCAATCTCTGGCGGGCCTGCGGCAAGTCGTCGCAGGCCTTTGTTATATATTTTGATAGCTTGCTAAGTAAATGGCTTTAACGGTTTATGACAGAAGTTTCATGTTGGGGGTCGGCTAAAAGCTCTGCGATGGCGGCAGAAGCTTCAACAAAAAACCTGCAGACGAAAAAAAGCCCCGCATTCAGCGAGGCCTTTTCTACCCACCAGCTCAATCAGCTACCTTTGACAGCCTTACCATCAACGGTACCGTCCTGCAGCATGATGTTGTATTCCTTGCCGTCGGTTTCCACCTGGCGCAACGCAACCAGGATGCCGCCCTGATCCTTGGCGAACCACATCTGGGTGATGCGCTTGCTCTGCGACGGATCACGCACGCGCTCGACCTTGATCGCATCGATGGCGCCGACTTTGGTCTGGACCTTTTCCTGGCCAATCACGCGGAAGTCGTAGGTGTCGACATCAGTACCTTCGACCACGCGGTAGCTCATGCTCTTCTTGCCGCCAGCCACGTCACGTTGCAGGGCAAGCTGGTAAGTCGATTTGTCGAGCATGCCGCTTTCAAGCGTGACGTTGACCGGGTCCTTGTTCTCAAAGCCGGTGACTTTCTTGGCGGATTGATCGAAGTCCAGGTTGATCTTCTTGGCCTTGCCCAGGCCACCGCGTTCGAAGGAGTAGCTCTTAGGTTGCAAGGTGTCCTTGTCGAACAGGATCACGCTGGTTTCCGTCAGGCTGGCGATCATCATGGAAGCCTTGAAATTCAAGGTCCAGGTGCCGTCACCGTTCTTGGTCAGGCTGCGTTCTGCCGAACCACTCATGGGCAACTGTTTCCAGTCGGCGGTATAGCTGGCGGAGAAAGGATGTAAATCTGCTGCTTGCACGGCAGGCAAGGCGAACAGCGCAAAGGCGAAGAGCAAGGCGCGACGCATAAAATCTCCTAGGTTCGAATCAAGTGGCCGCTGGCCGCAAGTAACTGACCGTCCAATAATGCACCCTGGTCGCCAAGAATCAACCGTCCCTCGGCAAACCAGCGAACAGCCAGTGGGTAAATCCTGTGTTCCTGGGTGTGAACCCGTTGCGCAAGGCTCTGCGCCGAGTCGTTGGACTCTACCGGAACCACTGCCTGTACGACCAGAGGCCCGCCATCGAGTTCCTCGGTAACAAAATGCACGCTGCAGCCGTGCTCGCGGTCGCCAGCATCGAGCGCACGCTGGTGCGTGTGCATGCCTTTGTACTTGGGTAGCAGGGAAGGGTGGATATTGAGCAGGCGCCCTTCGTAATGTCGCACGAAATCAGCGCTGAGGATGCGCATGAAACCGGCCAGTACCACCAGTTTGGGGTTGAAGGCGTCGATCAGTTCGATCAAGGCGCTGTCGAACGCCTCGCGGCCCTCGAACGTCTTGTGATCCAGCGAGCGGGTAGCGATACCCGCGTCTCTGGCGCGCTGCAGGCCGTAGGCGTCGCTGCGGTTGGAGAGCACCGCCGCGATGCGCACTGGGCTGTTGCCGGTGCGCGTGCTGTCGATCAGGGCCTGCAAGTTACTGCCGGTGCCGGAAAGCAGCACCACGACATCACAGGTTGCGGACATCAGTGAGCCTTGAGGTTCTTCAGTTCAACCTGGGCCGCGCCTTCGGCGGCGCTGGCGATCTGGCCGATGACCCAAGGCTGCTCGCCGGCTTCACGCAGCACGTTCAGCGCAGTTTCAACGTGCTCCTGAGCCACGCAGATGACCATGCCCACGCCGCAGTTGAGCACGCGGTGCATTTCGGTTTCGTCGACGTTGCCTTTCTCTTGCAACCAGTCGAATACCGCAGGACGCTGCCAGCTGGCCACGTCAACGATCGCCTGGGCGCCTTTTGGCAGCACGCGCGGGATGTTGTCCAGCAGGCCGCCACCCGTAATGTGCGCCATGGCCTTGACCGCGCCGGTGTCCTTGATCAGCTTGAGCAACGGCTTGACGTAGATACGGGTCGGGGCCATGAGCAGGTCGGCCAGTGGCTTGCCGTTGAGTTGGGTGTTCTCGATGTCGGCGCCGGACACTTCGATGATCTTGCGGATCAGCGAGTAACCGTTGGAGTGCGGGCCGGAGGATGGCAGGGCCAGCAGTGCGTCACCGGCAGCTACCTTGGAGCCGTCGATGATCTCGGTTTTTTCCACGACGCCGACGCAGAAGCCGGCCAGGTCGTAGTCTTCGCCCTCGTACATGCCTGGCATTTCAGCGGTTTCGCCGCCCACCAGGGAGCAACCCGACAGCTCGCAGCCGGCGCCGATGCCGGTGACCACTTGCGCCGCGGTGTCTACGTTCAGCTTGCCGGTGGCATAGTAGTCGAGGAAGAACAACGGCTCGGCGCCGCACACCACCAGGTCGTTGACGCACATGGCAACCAGGTCGATGCCGATGGTGTCGTGCTTGTTCAGGTTCAGCGCCAGGCGCAGCTTGGTGCCCACGCCGTCGGTGCCGGACACCAGCACAGGCTGCTTGTAGCCGGCCGGGATTTCGCAGAGGGCGCCAAAACCGCCCAGGCCGCCCATGACTTCGGGGCGCGCAGTGCGCTTGGCGACGCTCTTGATGCGTTCGACCAATGCTTCACCGGCGTCGATGTCTACACCGGCGTCCTTGTAGCTCAGGGAGGGTTGCTTGCTCATGATCCAGGCCTTTAGGGGGGGATTTCTGGGTAACGACCGGGCCGGCAGGCGCTTTTGGTAAAGGCCCAGCCGTTGACGGTCTGCGAAGGCGCGCGATTTTATCAGGCTTGAGGGGCAGCGGCCATCCTCGGGCCGACGGGCAGGGGCATATCGGTAAAAAAGCCGGTTAAAAAATGCTGATCGGCTCTGCTTTGGCACGTATTAAGGTATAGCCTTTAACTCGCTATCGTTATGACAGTACGAAAACTACCGGGACCCCGTGAGTGTTTTGCCGGTCGCTGTGGTCACAGCCCTGCCAAACCGAGTCCACGCGGTCTGATCCAGCCGCTAAATTTGTCGTTCGGGAATCTTCCATGCGTCTGTGTAAATTCTTCTTTGTAGGCTGCTTGTCATTGGTCAGCCTGGCGAGTCATGCCGAAACACTCAATGGCCTGTATCAAGTACTCGAACCGGTCGGCAGCCAGTCTGCGCAAGAGCGCGACCAGGCTACCCAGCGCGCCGTGCAGACCCTGGTCATACGCCTGACCGGCGATGCCAAGGCCGCCGAGGGCCCGGGCCTGGCGGCCGTTCGCAAAGACCCGCAGCAAATCATCACGCAATATGGCTATGACGCCGGCCCGCCGGAGAGCCTGCAAGTGGATTTCGACCCGGTGAGCACTGATCGTGTGCTGCGTGAAGCAGGCTTGTCGATCTGGGGCAGCAACCGGCCGTCAATCCTCGGCTGGTGGCTGAACGACTCCACCGAGGGCAGCAGCCTGGTCGGCGATGGCCAGACCGTCGCCCAGGCGCTGCGTCGTGCCGCGCAACACCGTGGCTTGCCGTTGCGCCTGCCGCTGGGCGACCTGGATGAGCAGGTGGTCGCCACCGCGCCGAACCTTGAGAACGCCGACGCCACGCCGCTACGCGCGGCCTCCGAGCGCTACGGCGCCGACGCCTTGCTGGCCGTGCACGCGCGTCAGGAAGGCAGCCAATGGCAGGCCAAATGGCGCCTGTGGTTGGGCGACAAAAGCGAGCAGGGCACCGCGCAAGGTGCCGACACGGGCGCCGTGGCGGACGCGGTGATGCTGGCGGTGAGCCAGAAACTGGCACCGCGCTTTGCGGTCAAGCCTGGCGTGAGCGCCGAACAGTTGCTGGAAGTGCAGGGCATGACCCTTGAGCGGTATGCCGCGCTGGGCCATCTGCTTGAACCCTTTGGCGCTCAGCCGCAGCGGGTGGAGGGCGATCGCATTGTGTATCGCGTCAACGGCAGTGCCGATCAGTTGCGTACCCAGTTGAGCCTGGCCAAGTTGCAGGAGATTCCTGCCGGTGAGGCGCCGGTTCAACAGCCGCTGGCGGATGGCGCTCAGCCACCTGCCGCGCCTGAGCCTCAGGCGCAACTGCGTTTTCGTTGGTAACAGTTTTCTTCTTTATATAGCTGGAGTGGTTTATGGCGGATACGCGTCGTTGGGTGTGGCTTGGCGGGATTGTCCTGCTGTGCGTTTTTGTATTCTTGCTGCATTCTATCCTGACGCCGTTCCTGGTGGCGTTGCTGTTGGCCTACCTGTTCGATCCCGTGGTGGATCGCCTGGAGAAGGCTGGGTTGTCGCGTACCTGGGGCGCTGTGGCGGTGTTCGCCCTGTTTACCTTGATCATCACGGCGTTGGTGCTGGTGCTGGTGCCGATGTTGGCCAAGCAACTGTTTCGCCTGTATGAGCTGGCGCCGCAGATGCTCGATTGGCTGCAGCACACGGCGATGCCGTGGGCCCAGGCCAAGCTGGGGTTGTCGGATGGGTTCTGGAAATTTGACAAGGTCAAGGCAGCCATCAGTGAACACATGGGCCAGACCACCGATATCGTCGGTGTCATCCTCAGCCAGGCGACCGCGTCCAGCCTGGCGCTGATCGGCTGGTTGACCAACCTGGTGCTGATCCCGGTGGTTGCGTTCTACCTGCTGCGCGACTGGGACATCATGATGGCCAAGATCCGCAGTTTGCTGCCGCGTAACCGTGAGGAGCGCATCGTCTCCCTGGCCGAGGAATGCCATGAGGTGCTGGGTGCCTTTGTGCGTGGCCAGTTGCTGGTCATGCTGGCTTTGGGGATCATTTACGCTGCGGGCTTGATGGCGCTTGGCCTGGAACTGGGCCTGTTGATCGGCCTGATCGCCGGCCTGGCCGCGATCGTGCCGTATATGGGGTTTGTGATCGGTATTGGCGCGGCCTTGGTGGCGGGGCTGTTCCAGTTTGGCGGCGACCTGTATCCGATGCTGGGGATCGTCGCCGTGTTCATGGTCGGCCAGGCCCTGGAAGGCATGGTGCTGACGCCGTTGCTGGTAGGCGATCGGATTGGCCTGCACCCGGTGGCGGTGATCTTTGCGATCCTGGCGGGCGGTGAGCTGTTCGGGTTTACCGGCATTCTGTTGGCGCTGCCGGTGGCGGCGGTGATCATGGTGCTGGTGCGCCATGTGCACGATCTGTACAAGGATTCGGAAGTGTATACGGGGGTTGAAGACCCCGACTTGTAATCGGTGCACCACAAACCCGGCTCCGGCCGGGTTTGTTATTTGTGGCGCCGTAACGTCAAACAATCTTCGTGAATCCAACGGGTTAACGCAAACCTTTGATTTTGCTTGGGGTCTGCTGCATTGTGCGCCCGGCGTCACGGGTATAAACTTTGCAAACTTTACATAGAGGCCACTAACGGTTCTTTTGCAGCCGTTCAGTCAGCATGAAACCGATTCAGCTGCCCTTGGGTGTGCGTCTGCGTGATGACGCCACCTTTATCAACTACTACCCAGGCGCCAATGCCGCTGCACTCGGCTATGTCGAGCGGCTTTGCGAAGCCGACGCCGGGTGGACCGAAAGCCTTATCTACCTGTGGGGCAAACACGGCGTAGGGCGTACCCACCTGTTGCAGGCCGCCTGCCTGCGTTTCGAGCAAATGGGCGAGCCGGCGGTCTACCTGCCCCTGGCTGAATTGATGGACCGCGGTATCGGCATCTTTGACCATCTTGAGCAATACGAACTGGTGTGCCTGGACGACTTGCAGGCGATCGCCGGCAAGGCTGATTGGGAAGAGGCGCTGTTTCACCTGTTCAATCGTTTGCGTGACAGCGGGCGGCGCCTGCTGATCGCAGCCTCTACCTCGCCACGCGAATTGCCGATCAAGCTGGCCGATCTCAAGTCGCGCATGACCCTTGCACTGATCTTCCAGATGCGTCCGCTGTCCGATGAAGACAAATTGCGTGCCCTTCAGCTGCGCGCATCGCGGCGCGGCCTGCACCTCACCGACGAGGTCGGGCATTTTATCCTCACCCGTGGCACCCGCAGCATGAGTGCGTTGTTCGATCTGCTCGAGCAGCTTGATCAGGCCTCCTTGCAGGCACAACGAAAATTGACGATCCCTTTTCTCAAAGAGACGTTGGGTTGGTAAGTCGTTGATTCGTCGAGGTTCGGCATTTTACAGGCGCCAGAAATCCTGCGTTATGACCTGTTTGGCCACGCATTTGAACCGATAAATGGAATTACGGCTTAGATGCCGTGGTCCAATTGCGAAGTCACATAGACCACGATTGAATTTGCAAATCGATGTGATAGAAGGCATAGTCTCGGCTTCTTTACATACCAGCCACGGTCGTGCCCATGCTAAATCGCTTCGCACCCCTCGTGCCTCTCGCACTCGTTACCCTGTTGTTTGGCTGCGCCTCCCACCCTCAACAAGTGGTCGAGCAGCAGAAGCCTCAGCAACAGTCCCAGGCAAAATTCGTCGCCGCACAGTCTTCTTCCGTTTATGAAGAAGAAGTGGCAACTGAAAAGGAACTGGCCGATTTTTCCGGCAGCAAGCCTTATCAGCTCCCTGTCCTGGCCGACAGTATCCTTGAGCGCGGCATGTCCCTGATCGGTACCCGTTACCGTTTCGGCGGTACGTCCGAAGCCGGGTTCGACTGCAGCGGTTTCATCGGCTACCTGTTTCGTGAAGAAGCCGGCATGAACCTGCCGCGCTCCACCCGCGAAATGATCAACGTAAAAGCACCGTTGGTCGCACGCAACAACCTCAAGCCCGGTGATCTGCTTTTCTTCAGTACGGCGGGCCGTGGTCGCGTGAGTCATGCCGGTATCTACCTGGGCGATAACCAGTTTATCCACTCCAGCAGCCGTCGCAGTGGTGGTGTTCGTGTCGACAGCCTGGGCGACACCTACTGGAGCAAAACCTTCATCGAAGCCAAGCGCGCACTCGCCATGGCCCCGACTACGGTTACCGCCAGTAAGTAAACTTAAAGTGATACTTGAAGTTTGACGTGTAAGCGCTAGAATCCCTGGACATTGCTGTAATCCGTTCGCGCGAGCCTTGCTTGCGCGTTCTGGTTTTCAGCGTTCGGCAGCGAAAGCCGCATCCAGACCAGGATTGTTCTGCACATGTCGACCTCGGCCCGCTTGATTCTCCTCGTTTGCGCCGCGCTGCTCAGCGCCTGCGCCAGCCGCCCACCGCCGCCCGCACCTGTCGCGGTCAAGCCTAAGCCGGTGTTCAACTATTCCACCCAGAATTTCTCGCCGGCGGCTGACGACGTGCTCTTCCGCGCGCTCGGCCTGGTCGGCACGCCGTACCGCTGGGGCGGCAACACGCCAGACTCGGGGTTCGATTGCAGTGGCCTGATCGGTTTTGTCTTCCGCGATGCCGCCGGCATCTCATTGCCACGCACCACCCGCGAACTGATCGTGATGCGCGCGCAAGACGTCAGCGAGCAGAACCTGCAGACCGGCGACCTGCTGTTCTTCGCCACCGGGGGCGGTTCGCAAGTCAGCCACGCCGGCATCTATGTGGGTGAGGGCCGCTTTGTGCACGCGCCGCAAACGGGTGGGACGGTGAAGCTGGATAGCTTGGCCAAGGCGTATTGGCAGAATGCTTATCTGAGTGCCAAGCGGGTGTTGCCGGGGAATTTGGCGCGTAATCCCTGAGATACGATTCAAATGTGGGGCTTGCTGCCGTGCGGGGGACCGAGTACATATCCGTTACTGCGGTAACGGCGGCTTAGGGTTCCGCCCTTACGGCGGGTCACTTTTGGAAAGACCCAAAAGTAACCAAAAGGTCTTCGCCCCACCACTCGGTGCCTCGCCTAGGCTCGGCATGCCCGTAATCCGACATTGATTTGGGGGGCCGCCGCCACGCGCCATCCATGGCGCGGGGCGGCTAAACCGGCGTCCTGCCGGTTTACCCCCCAAATCACTGTCGAATTCCGGCCAGCGTGGTTGACGGGGCGATCCCAGATCAAAAGCAAAAGCGCGGCGGCCTAAGAGCCGACCGGTAATGGGGGGCGGTGTACTCGCTTGAAAAATGTGGGAGGGGGCTTGCCCCCGATGAGGGTGGGTCAGTTGATAAATGTTTAGCTGACCCACCGCCATCGGGGGCAAGCTGAACTGGTCAAGTAATCTTGGACACTGATTACGGTTCACGCCGCCAACCTTTCCTTCATGACCGGCGACCGGTAGTCGTTATAGCTGTGAGGCCTGCTGATGTTGTAGCGAGAGACATAGCGCTGTACGTCTGCTCGGGCCTCATGTTCCAGTTTGTAGCCCGTCTCAGGCACCCACTCTGATTTCAAACTGCCAAAGAAACGCTCCATCGGGGCGTTATCCCAGCACTCGCCTTTACGGCTCATGCTTTGCCTAAAACCCTGTTTGAGCAGCTCGTTTCGAAACTTATGACTGGTGTACTGACAACCTTGGTCAGAATGAAACAACACATTCTGGGGATGGCCGCGTAGCTCAACCGCCATGCGTAGCGCTTCGCAGGTCAGGTTGGCATCAGAAATCATCGAGAACGACCAGCCTACGATCCTGCGAGCGTACAAATCCAGAACGGCGGCGAAGTACATCCACCGCTTGCCGACCTTGATGTAAGTCACGTCGCCACACCACACCTGATTAACCGCCGTCACATCAAATTTCCGCTTGAGCACGTGTGGCGCCACCAAGGCCTCCGCGCCCGGCGACTTGTACTTATGGCGCCTGCGCTGACGACTAGCGATGCCAGCTTCGCGCATCAAACTGCGAGCCATATAACGTCCGATACGATGCCCTTTGGCTTGTAGCTCCTTGGACAATGTACGTGCGCCGGCCGACTCTCTGGACGCCTTGTGGTGCCTGACCAGCGCGGCCTTGAGCTTGTCCCGTTCAGGATTTGCTCTGCCCTGGCGCTGGCGCCAAGCGTAGAAACTACTGCGGTTGACCCCGAACGCCCGGCAACACCTTTTAACGCCGTACTGCTCGTCCAGCTCATCGATCAACGTGAATGATCTTTGGCGTCCAAAAGCAGGAGAGCACTGGCCTTTTTTAGGATTTCGATATCCAGGTCTTTCTCTCTGAGCAGAGCTTTGAGCCTCTGGATTTCTCGTTGATCAGCGGTAATCGCCTTGGCCCCTACGGGAGTCGAGCCCAAGCGTTCTTTTTGCACTTGATCGACCCAGCGACGCAGCGCTGTGGGGCCGATATCCAGGCTGGCACAGACTTCGGTAACTGGCTGACCTTCATCCAACACCATGCTGGCGGCCTTGAGCTTGAACTCACTCGAATAAGATTTACGCATATCCAAACACCTCAAATTTGGGCGCTATCATAGCGCCCGATTGAAGTGTCCAAAATCATTAGGCCAGTTCAAGCCCCCTCCCACAGTTTGATCTCTGTACATCAGGTAGACCTCAGGCTGTTCTGGCTCTGGCTCTGGCTCTGGCTCTGGCTCTGGCTCTGGCTCTGGCTCTGGCTCTGGCTCTGGCTTTTGATTTTGATCTTGATCTCAGGCGCCCCGTCAACCACGCTGGCCGAACGCAGGCTTGAATCCGTGGGGTAACCCGGCAGGACGCCGGGTTAGCCGTCCTGGGCCAAGGATGGCCCATGACGGCGGCCCACGGATTCAAGCCGGAGTGAGGGCATACCGAGCCTAGGCGAGGTACCGAGTGGTGGGGCGAAGGCTTTTTGCTTACTTTTGGCTGGGCCGGCATTCCGGCCTTTCCAAAAGTGAGTCGCCGTAAGGGCGAAACCCTAAGCCGCCGTTACCTAAATAACGGATATGTACCCCGCCAAACCCACCAGCATGGTCGGCCCAAAGGCCGCCACGTTCTATAGCAAGCTCCCTCATTCGGGGGCGGTTATTTAGTCGCCGACACCCGCCACACCTTGTTCCCCACATCATCCGCCACCAGCAACCCCCCCTGCTGGTCAATCACCACACCCACCGGCCGGCCCATGGCCTTTTCATCCTTATCGAGAAACCCGGTCAGCACATCCACCGGCTGCCCCTTCGGCTTGCCACCTTCAAACGGCACGAAGATCACCTTATAACCACTGTGCGGCTTGCGATTCCATGAGCCGTGCTGCCCGATAAACGCGCCCTGGGTGAACGGCGCCGGGAGTTTGCTGCCTTCGGCAAAGGTCAGGCCCAACGAAGCGGTATGCGGGCCGACCGCGTAGTCCGGCGCAATCGCCTTGGCTACCAAATCCAGATTCTGTGGGGTGACACGCACATCCACATGCTGGCCGTAATAACTGAACGGCCAGCCATAGAAGCCGCCCTCCTTGACCGAGGTGATGTAGTCGGGCACCAGGTCGCTGCCGATCTCGTCACGCTCGTTCACTGCCGTCCACAGTTTGCCACTCTTTGGCTCCCACGCCATGCCGTTCGGGTTGCGCAGGCCGGAGGCGAAGATACGGTGCTGGCCGCTGGCGCGATCCACTTCCCAGATCGCGGCGCGACCCTGTTCCGCGTCAAGCCCGTTTTCGCCGACATTGCTGTTGGACCCCACGCTCACGTACAGCTTGCTGCCGTCCTTGCTGGCCACCACGTTTTTGGTCCAGTGATGGTTCAGCGGGCCGCCCGGCAGATCGATGATTTTAGTGCCGGCGCCCTTGATCGCGGTTTCACCCGGTTGATAGGCGAAGCGCAGCAGCTTGTCCGAGTCGGCTACGTACAGGTCGTTGCCGACCAGCGTCATGCCAAAGGGGGAATTGAGATTTTCCAGGAACACGCTGCGTGTCTCCGCGACGCCGTCGTGGTCGGCGTCACGCAGCAGCGTGATGCGATTCGGGCTTGGCACGCCGGCGCCGGCACGGCTCATGACTTTCTCCATGACCCAGCCCCGGATCCCTTTGGCGTCGTCCGGTTTGGGCGGCGCGTTGGTTTCCGCCACCAGCACATCGCCGTTGGGCAGCACATACAGCCAGCGCGGATGGTCCAGGCCTTCGGCAAACGCCGCCACCTGGGTGCCGGCGGCGGCTGTCGGCTTCACGCCCTCGGGCCAGCCGATGGCCGGGGCGATATTGACGGTGGGGATCAGGGTTTTGTTCGGTTCGGGTAACTGGGGCGACGGCCCGGTACCGTCGGAGACCTGAAGGGTGGAGCTTTCACCGCAGGCCGCGAGGGTGCCGGCGACCATGATGAGTAGGGCGAGTGTTGTTTTGTGCATGGTGTACTCCTTGATACTTGTAAGGGTAGAGGAGGGCGACGGTGCGATGGTTCAAGTGCGCCATCAGCTTTAATTGACGCTCCACCCCCAACCCACTAACCTTCGCGGCGTGTTCCAGGTGCTCTGTGGCGTGCGCGTCGACAGAGTGAAACAGGGAAGCCGGTGAGCGAGCGCACTTGTACACAGTGCTGCCGCGATCCCGGCGCTGCCCCCGCAACGGTAAATGAGTCAAGACGCTGCCTTTATTGCCACTGTATCCGTGTGATATGGGAAGGCGCAGCGTTGGCCTGCTGTGCATGCAGCGGCCACTCATGAGCCCGGAGACCGGCCTGAAACATCCAACAGCATCACGGTGGGCGATGCTTGGCTGTCTGTTTTTTGTTTTTTCCTGCCCGCCGTTTTTGTCCAGCCCCAACGGAGAGCTGCCATGACCGATTCCCCCGACCGCGACGAACGCCACCTGGCGCGCATGCTGCGCAAAAAAGCCGTGATCGACGAACGCATCGCCAATTCCCCCAACGAGTGCGGCTTGCTCCTGGTGCTGACCGGCAACGGCAAAGGCAAGAGTAGCTCCGCGTTCGGCATGCTCGCCCGGGCCATGGGCCACGGCATGCAGTGCGGCGTGGTGCAGTTCATCAAGGGACGCCACAGCACGGGCGAAGAATTGTTTTTCCGCCGCTTCCCCGAGCAGGTACGCTTCCACGTCATGGGCGAAGGCTTCACCTGGGAAACCCAGGACCGCCAGCGCGATATCGCCGCCGCCGAGGCGGCCTGGGCGGTGTCCCGCGCGATGCTGCAAGACCCGAGCATTGGCATGGTGGTGCTGGATGAACTCAACATCGCCCTTAAGCACGGCTACCTGGACCTCGACCATGTGCTCGGCGACCTGCAGGCCCGGCCGCCGATGCAGCACGTGGTGGTCACCGGCCGGGGCGCCAAGCCTGAGTTGATCGAGCTGGCCGACACCGTCACCGACATGGGCATGCTCAAGCACGCGTTCCAGGCCGGTATCAAGGCACAGAAGGGCGTCGAACTTTGAATCAGCCCCGTCATTGCCCGGCGGTATTGATCGCCGCACCGGCGTCCGGCCAGGGCAAAACCACCGTCACCGCCGCGCTTGCCCGTTTGCACCGCAACCTGGGGCGCAAGGTGCGCGTGTTCAAATGCGGCCCGGATTTCCTCGACCCGATGATCCACGAACGCGCCAGCGGTGCGCCGGTGTATCAATTGGACATGTGGATGGTGGGCGAGCAGGAAAGCCGTCGTTTGCTGTGGGAGGCCGCCGGTGAGGCGGACCTGATCCTGATCGAAGGCGTGATGGGCCTGTTCGACGGCACACCTTCCAGCGCTGACCTGGCGCGCCACTTCGGCGTGCCGGTATTGGGCGTGATCGACGGCACGGCCATGGCCCAGACCTTTGGCGCGCTGGCATTGGGCCTGGCGCGCTATCAGCCGGATCTGCCGTTCGCCGGCGTGCTGGCCAACCGCGTCGGCACCCTGCGCCATGCGCAATTGCTGGAAGGCAGTCTCACCGAAGGCCTGCGTTGGTACGGCGCGCTGTCCCGCGAAACCGGTATCGAGTTGCCCAGCCGTCACCTGGGTCTGGTGCAGGCCAGCGAACTCAATGACCTCGATGTACGCCTGGACGCCGCCGCCCAGGCCTTGGGCAGCAGTTGCGAAGTGGCCTTGCCGCCGCCGGTAACCTTCGCTGCGCCACAGGTGGTCAATGCTGAGCCGCTGCTCGATGGCGTGCGTATCGCCGTGGCCCGTGACGAAGCCTTCGCCTTTACCTATGGCGCCAGTCTTGACCTGCTGCGGGCAATGGGCGCCGAGTTGAGTTTCTTTTCCCCCATCCATGATCACGCTTTGCCTGAAGCCGACAGCCTCTATCTACCCGGCGGTTACCCGGAGCTGCATCACCAGGCCCTGTCGCAAAACACGCCGATGCTCGAGGCGATCCGCGCTCATTATGGCGCCGGCAAACCCTTGCTCGCCGAATGCGGCGGCATGCTCTATCTGCTCGACTCGCTCACCGATGTCGACGGCACCCGCGCCGAACTGCTCGGTCTGTTGCAGGGCGATGCGGTGATGCAGAAGAAGCTGGCGGCGTTGGCGTTGCAAAGTGTCGAGCTGCCGGAAGGCACGTTGCGTGGCCATACCTATCACCATTCCCTGACCAGTACCGAATGCCAACCGATTGCCCGTGGCCTGAGCCCCAATGGCGGGCGTGGGGCGGAGGCGGTTTATCGACAAGGGCGGATGACAGCTTCCTACGTGCACTTTTACTTTCCATCCAATCCATCGGCGGTGGCCGCATTATTTGCGCCGGACCTTGAGACCGCTATCGCAGGCAAGCCAGCTCCCACATCGGCAGCGTTCGCAGATCAAAATGTGGGGGCGGCGGTGCGACGATTCGACTTGCCCGCGATAGAGCCATGACTGACAACGCCTTCCCCCAGGCCGACCGCGACGCCGTCTACCGCGCCATCGCCGAACGCCGCGACATGCGCCACTTCAGCGGCGGCACGGTAGCTCCCGAATTGCTGCACCGCCTGCTCCAGGCCGCGCACCAGGCCCCCAGCGTCGGTTTGATGCAGCCCTGGCGTTTTATCCGTATCAGCGACCGCCAACTGCGCGGGCAAATCCAGCAACTGGTGGAAGAAGAACGCATCCGCACCGCCGACGCCTTGGGCGAGCGTTCCGATGCGTTCATGAAACTCAAGGTCGAAGGCATCCACGACTGCGCCGAGGTGCTGGTGGCCGCGTTGATGGACGATCGCGAGCGGCACATTTTCGGCCGTCGTACCTTGCCGGAAATGGACCTGGCCTCGCTGTCCTGTGCCATCCAGAATCTGTGGCTGGCAGCCCGCGTCGAAGGGCTGGGCATGGGCTGGGTCTCGCTGTTCGAGCCACAGGCGCTCGCCGACCTGCTGGGTTTGCCGCCTGGCGCTAAACCCTTGGCCGTGCTGTGCCTGGGCCCGGTGACCGAGTTCTACCCGGCACCTATGTTGCAGCTCGAAGGCTGGACCGAACCTCGGCCGCTGAGCGACATGCTGTATGAGAATGTGTGGGGAGTGAGTCAATGAGTGTGGCCTTGCTGTGTGTCGCTGCAGTGGCGCTGGATGCGCTGCTGGGCGAGCCCAGGCGCTGGCATCCGCTGGTGGCGTTCGGCAATTTCGCCGGGCGCATCGAACAACGTTTCAACAGTGGTGGGCGCGGTTGGCGCAGCCATGGCGTGACCGCGTGGTTCATTGCCGTGGTGCCGCTGACCCTCTTGGCCACGGCATTGTCGTGGGCGCCTTATATCGGCTGGGTCCTGGAGATCCTGGCGTTGTACCTCGCCCTTGGCATGCGCAGCCTTGGCGAGCATGTACTCCCGGTGGCCCAGGCCCTGCGCGGCGATGACCTGGAGGAGGCGCGCACGCGCGTGAGCTACCTGGTCAGCCGCCAGACCAGTGAGCTGGACCCTACCGAAGTCGCCCGCGCGGCCACCGAATCGGTGCTGGAAAACGGCAGCGATGCGGTGTTCGCCGCGCTGTTCTGGTTTGTGGTCGCCGGCGTGCCGGGCGTGGTGCTGTATCGCCTGAGCAATACCCTCGACGCCATGTGGGGCTATCGCAACGAACGCTTTGAACGCTTCGGTTGGGCCGCCGCAAAAATCGACGATGTGCTGAACTATATTCCCGCGCGCCTGGTGGCATTGACCTACGCCGTGCTGGGCAAGACGCGCCTGGCGCTGCGTTGCTGGCGCACCCAGGGGCCGACCTGGGACAGCCCCAATGCGGGGCCGGTGATGGCCGCCGGTGCGGGAGCCTTGGGCGTTGAGCTGGGCGGCCCGGCGATCTATCACGGCGAAGTGCACCAGCGTCCGCCGCTGGGCGAAGGTCCGGCGGCGGACGCCGATTCGATTGATCGAGGCTGGCAACTGGTGCAGCGCGGCGTATGGTTGTGGCTGCTGATCCTGTGCGTGGGGGCGCAATACTATGCTTGAACACGGTGGCCGGCTGCGCAAGGCAGCGATTCAGTACGGGATAGCCGAGGCCGACTGGCTGGACCTGTCCAGCGGTCTCGCGCCCTGGCCCTGGCCGATCCCCGAGATTCCCTTGCGCGCCTGGGCGCGTCTGCCGGAAACCGACGACGGCCTGGAGCAGGCCGCAAGCGCCTATTACGGCGCCGCGCATTTATTGCCGGTGCCTGGTTCCCAGGCGGCCATCCAGTTGCTGCCACGCCTGCGCCGCTCGGGCAAAGTCGGCGTCCTCTCGCCTTGCTATGCCGAACACGCCGAGGCCTGGCGCCGAGCCGGTTACGTGGTGCGCGAAGTGCAAGAGCAGGAAGTTGATTTCTTTCTCGATGTGCTCGACGTGCTGGTGGTGGTCAACCCCAACAATCCCACCGGCTTGAGCCTGGCTCCACAGCGTTTGCTGGACTGGCACTCGCGGCTGGCCCAGCGCGGCGGCTGGTTGGTGGTGGACGAAGCGTTCATGGACATGACTCCCGAACTGAGCCTTGCGGGCCAGGCGCATCAGGTCGGCCTGATTGTGTTGCGCTCGTTCGGTAAATTCTTCGGCCTGGCCGGCGTGCGGCTGGGCTTCGTATTGGCCGAGCGCAAGCTGCTCAAGTTGCTGGCCGAACAGGTCGGCCCTTGGGCGGTCAGCGGGCCGACGCGGGTGCTGGGCCAGGTGTGCCTGCGCGACAGCGCCGGGCATGCACGGCAGCGCGCGCGGTGCATCGAGGCCGCCCAGCGCTTGTTCGACGTGCTTGAGGGCCACGGCTTCCATCCCCAGGGTGGCTGCGCCTTGTTCCAGTGGCTGATCACGCCTCACGCCGAGCGCATGCACGAGTTCATGGCCCAGCGCGGCATTCTGCTGCGCCTGTTCGTGCATGACAGCAGCCTGCGTTTCGGCCTGCCCGGCACCGAGGCCGACTGGCTGCGCCTGAACCAGGCCCTGGCCGCCTACAAGGACGCGACATGAGTACTTTGATGGTGCAAGGCACCACCTCTGACGCCGGCAAGAGTACGTTGGTGACGGCGCTGTGTCGCTGGCTGGTGCGCCAGGGTATAACGGTTGTGCCGTTCAAACCGCAGAACATGGCGCTCAACAGTGCGGTGACCGCCGAAGGTGGCGAAATCGGCCGCGCCCAGGCGGTGCAGGCCCAGGCCGCCAACCTGACGCCGCACACCGACATGAACCCGGTGCTGCTCAAGCCCAACAGCGACACCGGCTCCCAGGTGATCATCCACGGCCGCGCCGTGACCAGCATGAACGCGGTGGCCTATCACGACTACAAAGCCATCGCGATGCAGGCGGTGCTGGCCTCCCATGCACGGTTGAGCCAGGCCTACGCCGTGGTGATGGTGGAAGGCGCGGGATCGCCCGCGGAAATCAACCTGCGCGCCAATGACATCGCCAACATGGGGTTTGCCGAAACAGTGGATTGCCCGGTACTGCTGATCGCCGATATCAATCGCGGTGGGGTATTTGCCCATTTGGTTGGCACACTGGAGCTGCTTTCACCAACGGAGCAGGCGCGGGTCAAGGGGTTCATCATCAACCGTTTTCGCGGTGACATCGCCCTGCTGCAGCCGGGCCTGGATTGGCTGCAGGCGCGCACGGGAAAACCCGTGGTGGGTGTGTTGCCCTACGTGATGGACTTGCATCTGGAAGCCGAAGACGGTATCGACAAACGTCAGGTCGACAAGGCTGCCCAGGTGCTCAAGGTGGTGGTGCCGGTGTTGCCACGCATCAGCAACCACACGGATTTCGACCCGCTGCGCCTGCATCCCCAGGTGGACCTGCAATTCATCGGGCCAGGCCAGCCGATCCCCGCTGCCGACCTGATCATCCTTCCCGGCTCGAAAAGCGTGCGCAACGACTTGGCCTATCTGCGCGCCAATGGCTGGGATGTCGCTGTGTCACGGCATCTGCGCTATGGCGGCAAAGTGCTCGGCATTTGCGGCGGCCTGCAGATGCTCGGCGAGCAGGTGCACGACCCGCTGGGCCTGGAAGGGCCGGCAGGCTCAAGCGACGGCCTGGGGTTGCTGGCGTTCAGTACCACGCTTGCGCAAGAGAAACAGCTGCGCAATGTGCGCGGTCGCCTGTTGCTGGAGGACGCCGAGGTCAGCGGCTATGAAATCCATGCGGGCGTGACGTGCGGCGAAGCCTTGGCGAACGCGGCGGTGCGCCTGGACGACGGGCGCAGCGATGGCGCCCAAAGCGCGGACGGGCAAATTCTCGGGACGTACCTGCATGGCCTGTTCGAAACCCCGGCCGCGTGCAGCGCCTTGCTGCGCTGGGCGGGTTTGCAGGACGTGCAGGAAGTGGATTACCACGCGTTGCGCGAGCGGGATATCGAGCGCTTGGCCGACCTGGTGGAAAACCATCTGGACACTGAATTGTTGCGCAAACTATGCGGGGTTTGACTGTGTGTGGGAGCTGGCTTGCCTGCGATGCGGGCACCTCTGTGTATCAGGAGCAACCGGTTGATGCCATCGCAGGCAAGCCAGCTCCCACATTTGACCGAGTTGTAAATAGAGGTGTGGCGCCATGCATCAACTAATCCTCGGCGGCGCCCGTTCCGGCAAAAGCCGTCTCGCCGAAAAACTCGCCGGCGACAGCGCCTTGCCCGTCACGTACATCGCCACCAGCCAAGCGCTGGATGGCGAGATGAATGAGCGTGTCGCCCTGCATCGCCAACGTCGCCCGGACCACTGGGGCCTGATCGAAGAGCCCATCGAACTGGCGCGCGTGCTGCGTGAAAACGCGGCGCCTGGGCAGTGCCTGCTGGTGGACTGCCTGACCCTGTGGCTGACCAACCTGCTGATGCTCGAAGACCCTGTGCGCTTGGCGTTCGAGCGCGATCAAGTGCTGGAAAACCTGGCCGCGCTGCCGTGTGAAATCATTTTTGTCAGCAACGAGACCGGTCTGGGTGTCGTGCCGCTGGGCGAATTGACTCGCCGCTATGTGGATGAAGCCGGTTGGCTGCATCAAGCCTTGGCCGAGCGCTGTCAGCGTGTAGTCCTGACCGTTGCCGGCCTGCCCCTGATTTTGAAAGGTACTGCGTTATGACGGACACCTGGTGGCTCAACCCGTGTAAGACGGTTGACGCTCAAGCGTACGAAGAAGCCCTGGCACGCCAGCAGCAATTGACCAAGCCGGCCGGCTCTCTCGGCCTGTTGGAAGCCCTGGCGGTGCAGTTGGCCGGCCTGCAGGGCCAAGTCAAGCCGTCGGTGGATCAGCTGTGGATCGCCATCTTCGCCGGTGACCATGGCGTGGTTGCCGAAGGCGTGTCGGCGTTTCCCCAGGCGGTCACCGGGCAGATGCTGCATAACTTTGTCACCGGCGGCGCGGCCATCAGCGTATTGGCGCGGCAGTTGGATGCACCGCTGGAAGTGGTCGACCTGGGCACGGTGACGCCAGCCCTGAACCTGCGCGGTGTGCGTCACTTGAATATCGGCGCGGGCACCGCCAACTTCGTCAACGGCCCGGCAATGACCGAGGCCCAGGGGCAACTCGCCCTGCAGGCCGGTCGCGACAGTGCGCGGCGCGCGCTGGCAGCGGGGGCGCAGCTGTTTATCGGCGGCGAGATGGGCATCGGCAACACCACTGCCGCCAGTGCGCTGGCCTGTGCGTTGCTCGATTGCCGGGTCAGTGACCTCACGGGGCCAGGCACCGGGCTGGATGCCCAAGGCGTCAGCCGCAAGGTGGCGGTGATCGAGCGTGCATTGGCCTTGCATGCCGGGCAGCGCGGTGATGCATTGCACACACTGTTCAACCTCGGCGGCTTTGAGATTGCTGCGCTTGTGGGCGCCTACCTGGCGTGTGCCCAGGACGGCGTGGTGGTGCTGGTGGACGGGTTTATCTGCAGCGTCGCGGCGCTGGTCGCCACGCGCTTGAACCCGGCCTGCCGTGAGTGGCTGGTGTTTGGCCATCGCGGCGCCGAGCCTGGCCATCATCACGTGCTGCAAAGCCTTGATGCGCAACCGCTGCTGGAACTGGGCTTGCGCCTGGGTGAAGGCAGCGGTGCGGCATTGGCGGTGCCGTTGTTGCGCCTGGCCTGTGCGCTGCACGGGCAGATGGCGACGTTCGCCGAAGCCGCCGTGGCGGAACGCCCGGCATGACCTTGCGCCTGGACCTGCTGCGCCACGGCGAAACCGAACTGGGCGGCGGCTTGCGCGGCAGCCTGGACGACGCCCTCACCGCCAAGGGCTGGGCGCAGATGCGCGCGGCGGTGGTGCAGCAGGGGCCATGGGACCGCCTGGTCAGTTCGCCGCTGCAACGGTGCGCGCGGTTTGCCGAAGAACTGGGCACTCGGCTCAACCTGCCGGTGACCCTGGAAAAAGACCTGCAAGAGCTGCACTTCGGCGCCTGGGAAGGGCAGAGTGCGGCGGCCTTGATGGAGACCGACGCGAAAGGGCTGGGTCTGTTCTGGGCCGATCCCTACGGTTTTACGCCGCCGCAGGGCGAGCCTGTCGCTGAGTTTTCCCAGCGGGTGCACGGCGCAATCGCCTGCTTGCATCGGGCTCATGCCGGAGAGCGTGTGTTGCTGATCAGTCATGGCGGCGTGATGCGGCTTTTGCTGGCGCAGGCGCGAGGCTTGGCTCGGGAGCAACTGTTGAACGTCGAGGTCGTTCACGGGGGGTTATTCAGCCTGCAGATCTGCGCGGACGGCGTGCTCAAGGAAGTTGTGTAGCCATGCTGCCATTCTGGATTGCCCTGCAATTTCTCAGCAGCCTGCCGATTCGGCTGCCGGGCATGCCGCAACCTCAGGAAGTGGGCCGCTCGCTGTTGTTTTATCCCGTGGTCGGCTTGTTGTTCGGGCTGTCGCTTTGGGCCTTGAGTACGGCCTTGATGGGCGCACCGCTGTTGCTGCACGCAGCGCTGTTGCTGACGGCCTGGGTGCTACTCAGCGGCGGCCTGCACCTGGACGGCCTGGCGGACAGCGCCGATGCCTGGCTGGGCGGCTTCGGCGATCGCGAGCGTACCCTCACGATCATGAAAGACCCGCGCAGTGGACCGATTGCCGTGGTCACCCTGGGTTTGGTGCTGCTGCTCAAATTCGCCGCGCTGGTGGCCTTGATCGAGCAACACAACGGCGCTGCACTGATCCTGGCGCCGTTGATCGGGCGCGCATCGATGCTGGCGCTGTTTCTCACCACGCGCTACGTGCGCGTCGGCGGATTGGGCCAGGCATTGTCGGATCATTTACCGAGGGTGGTCGGCCAACAGGTACTGATCCTCAGTGGCCTGGCCTGCATCCTGATCGGCGGCTTCAACGGCGGGATCGTCGTATTGTTCGCCGCCCTCTGTTTTTTGGCGCTACGCCGGTTGATGATAAAGCGCTTGGGCGGCACGACCGGCGACACCGCCGGGGCGCTGCTGGAGCTGCTCGAAACGGCGGTTGTCGTCGCGCTGGCGCTGTAACACTTTCTTGCGTTTCCTTAATCGCGGGTATATACACGTTCCATGCTTGCCTCCCAATGTTTGTGCACCAACCTGCGACGTGCCGCCCGTGGCGTCAGCAGGCACTACGACGGCGCCCTTGATGGCTTCGGGATCAACGTCGCCCAGTATTCTTTGCTGTGCAACCTGCAGCGACTCGACCAGCCGAGCATTTCCAGCCTGGCCGACGCCATGGGCCTGGACCGCAGCACCTTGGGTCGCAACCTGCGGGTGCTGGAAGGCGAAGGTCTGGTGCGGTTGGTGGAGGGCGATGACCTGCGCAATCGCCTGGTGGTGTTGACCGAGCACGGCGAAGCACGACTCGCTGCGGCATTACCCGCCTGGGAAGCGGCGCAACAGAAATTGATCGATCGACTCGGCGCGCAAAAACGCGAAACCCTGTTGGCCTTGCTGGACGAACTCGCCTGACGCGGGTTTGTTCGCCTACAAGCGGGTATATACCCGCGGCGGAGAATAAGAAATGACCTCGATGTGGCGCACCAGTGGCTGGATTCTTTTAGGAAGTGCGCTGATCCTGGCGCTGTCGTTGGGCGTGCGGCATGGTTTCGGCCTGTTCCTGGCGCCGATGAGCAGCGAGTTCGGCTGGGGCCGTGAAACCTTTGCCTTTGCCATCGCCTTGCAGAACCTGATCTGGGGCCTGGCGCAGCCGTTCACCGGCGCCCTGGCCGACCGTTTTGGTGCGACTAAAACAGTGTTTGTCGGCGGCGTCCTGTACGCGGTGGGCCTGGTGCTGATGGGCATGTCCGATTCAGCGTTGACGCTGTCCCTCAGCGCAGGCTTGCTGATCGGTATCGGCCTGTCCGGCACTTCGTTCTCGGTGATCCTGGGCGTGGTCGGCCGTGCGGTTGCGCCGGAAAAACGCAGCATGGCGATGGGTATCGCGAGTGCTGCGGGCTCCTTCGGTCAATTTGCGATGGTGCCGGGCACACTGGGGTTGATCAGTTGGCTGGGCTGGTCGGCCGCATTGCTTGCGCTGGGCCTGATGGTGGCGTTGATCCTGCCGCTGGTCGCCATGCTCAAGGACCGGCCGTTGCCGGCAATGGTCGGTCAGCAAAGCTTGCGTGAAGCGTTGAAGGAAGCCTGTTCCCACTCCGGTTTCTGGCTGTTGGCCTTTGGCTTTTTTGTCTGTGGCTTCCAAGTGGTGTTTATCGGCGTGCACCTGCCGGCTTATCTGGTGGATCAGCACCTGCCGGCCACCACCGGTACCACGGTGCTGGCGCTGATCGGCCTGTTCAATATCTTCGGCACCTACACCGCCGGCTGGCTCGGTGGGCGCATGTCCAAGCCGCGCTTGCTGACCGGTTTGTACGTGCTGCGGGCGGTGGTGATCGTGCTGTTCCTGTGGGCGCCGGTCACCGAAGTCACGGCCTACCTGTTTGGCATGGCCATGGGCTTTTTATGGTTGTCCACCGTACCGCTGACCAACGGCACCGTCGCGACGCTGTTTGGTGTGCGAAACCTCTCGATGCTCGGTGGGATCGTGTTCCTGTTTCACCAGATCGGTTCGTTCCTGGGTGGCTGGCTGGGCGGAGTGGTCTATGATCGCACCGGCAACTACGATTTGATCTGGCAGGTGGCGATTCTATTGAGCCTGCTCGCCGCCGCCCTGAACTGGCCGGTGCGCGAGCGGCCCGTGGCGCGATTGCAGGCGCAGATGGAGGCGGCATGAGCAGAGCGGTGCGCGGTGTGATACTCCTGGCGGGGCTGGGTTTGCTCCTGCTGGCCTGGCTGGGCTGGCAACACGGCGGGTTGGCGTTGATGCAACTGGGTATGTCGATCTGTTAAGTTCGTAGCCTGAATACAGACAAGGACATAACTATGCCGATGCGTTGGCTCGCTGTACCCGTCCTCATGGCCGTTGCCAGTGCCACCATGGCTGCCGGTTGCCCGCCGTTGCTCGAAGGGCAATTGCCCAAGTTGCGTGCGAAAGAATCCATCGAGCTGTGCCAGCGCTTTGCCGGCAAGCCCCTGGTCATCGTCAACACCGCCAGCTTTTGCGGTTTCGCCCCGCAATTCAAAGGCCTCGAAGCGTTGTATCAACGCTACAAGGACGAAGGGCTGGAAGTGATTGGCGTGCCGTCCGATGATTTCAAGCAGGAAGCCAAGACGGGCGAGGAGACCGCCAAGGTGTGTTACGTCAATTACGGCGTGACCTTCACCATGACCGAGCCCCAGAAGGTCAAGGGGCCGGATGCGGTGCACCTGTTCAAGGTATTGGCGCAGCAGAGCAACGCGCCGAAGTGGAATTTCTACAAGTATGTGGTAGATCGGCAGGGCAAAGTGATTGCCGACTTTTCCAGTTTGACCAAGCCGGACAGTCCGGAGCTGCTCAAGGCAGTGGAAGAGGCGATAGCGTCCAAGCCTTGAGGGTCAGCCATTAAAAAGCCCCGCCTCCTTTGCAGGAGAGCGGGGCTTTTTTACACCGGTCTGGATCAGAAGGTGTAGGTCATGCCCAGGCCGAAACCGTTGGCACTGTTTTCGTACTTGGCGCGGTAGCTGGCGGTCGACGGAGCGTCCGCGGTCTGGTTGATCTTGACGTCCTCTTCTTTCAGGTAAGAGTACGCCAGGTCGATGGTCATGTTATCCATGACCTTGTAGCCCAGGCCGACGCTGAAGATCGTACGGTCGCCCGTCGGAATGCGCGGCGAACGATCGGTGTTGTTGGTCGGCGACTGGTCGAACGTCAAGCCGGTACGCAGCACCACTTGCTTGGTCAGCTGGTACGAGGTACCCACCGCGTAGGCCCAAGTGTCATGCCAGTTCTGCTCTTCGGTGATGGAGCGCAGTTGGCCGGGCGCCAGTAAGCCGCCGGCAGCCGATACGCCTTCGTTGTCGACGGTGATTTCCTTCAGTCGGCTCCAACGCGTCCAGGTCGCACCGCCATAGAGTTTCCAGGCATCGGTCAGGTCTTGAGTGACCGACAGGTCGTAGGACTCTGGGGTATCGATCTTCAGGGAAGCGTCGTAGCGGTTGTTACGCAGGAATGGCTGGGTCGCCGCCGGGCCGCTGACGGTGGTGTGGCCTTCCAGCTTGTACTTGACCTTCGAGTGGTAGGTCAGGCCGACGCGGGTGGTATCGGTGGCCTGGACCAGGACGCCGACGTTGAAGCCCAGCGCAGTATCGTCGCCCTTGATTTTAACGTTGGTGTCGCTGACGGCGGGGTTCAGCGTCCGATCCGATTCCAGCACGCCGGAAATCCGGTTGAAGGTCGGGCCGAAACCGATGGATACGCGGTCGTTGAACGCGTAGCTGACCGTCGGCTGGAAGGTCATCACCTTCACTTCGCTCTTGCTGCCGAAGCCACGGCCCTGGAAGCCGTTTTCATAATCGGTCACCAGGCCGAACGGCGCATAGACCCCGAAGCCGACAGCCCACTGATCGTTGAGTTTGTTGGTGTAGAAACCAAATGGCACCGCGGTGAACGGAACCATGTCACCTTTGTTGGAGCCGCGAGAGTTGCCGCCGGTATCGCTGATATCGGTCGACGCATCGATCGCCGCAACGCCACCGGTGATCTGCTGCCCATTCAGGCGAGCCATACCGGCAGGGTTGCCAAACACAGTGCTTGCATCATCGGCAGAAGAAGAGCGACCCGCGAAGCCCGTACCCATCCCGCTGACGCTCTGTTCGTTCAGTGCAAAACCGCTTGCAAACAGGTGGGAGGATGCCATGGCAACGGCGAGGCTAAGTGTGGTCTTGAGCATTACTTTTTTCATTATTAGAACTCCGTGTGATCACCGCTGCGGAAAGTAACAATAATTTTGAGATCGCGCTATAGGCTGTAATGCAGGAGATAGAGCGGTTTTGTAGGACAATCCGACCAGAATTCCGCGGTTTTGACGAATCTTGCAAGTTGCCCGGTCAGCAAGCGACGTGATTCATGGGTGAAACACAGGTTCGCCACGCTTGAGTGAAATCGCGCAGTCGACCTTGAGGGTGAAATATTTCTTTCCAGATACGCGCCATGGCCAGCACATCTCCTGGCGGTGGCAGTGCGGGGCTGTGTTGTTCCACCAGAAGCCAGGCGATGGCCGTGGCGTAACGCAGGTTTACGGTCAATTCGAGCTGCGGCGCGCTTAAGAATGCATGCTGGCTCGCGAGCCCACGCACCAGGCTGGCGCGCTCGGGGTCCAGCGCCAGGTAGCCGTCCCATAAGGCGCGATGGCGCGGTTCGGTAATGCTGTACAGGCCGTGCCCGCGCCGGTCGTGCAGGGCGGAACCCAGTTCCGACTGGCTGGCGGCAATGCCCAGCAGCAAGGCCTCGGCCGTCGGGTCCTGGCGGCCAAGGTACGACAAAGTTGGCCTGATCACATAACGACACAGTTCGCTGGCAGCGATACCCATACACGCCTCAACCCATGAGAGTGGTCGGCGAGGCCTGAGGAGGGGCTTGGCAGCGGTGGATCGGATCTCAGGCTCGCCGGAAGCGGATCATACCGCTCAAGTTGAAGTGTAGTGTCATATTTGTGGTGTAAAGGATTGTTTTTAAATCATCTTCTTCATTCAGTTATAACGGTTATATCGTTCTGAAATTAGCGCGAAACTCAACGGACAAATTACAGGCAATAAAAAACCCTGCTTGTTAAACAGGGTTTTTGTGTTTCAGCGACTCGGGTCGGGTCAGGCGGTCAATGCCTGACGGGTACGCTCGATCACGGCCTGCAGCGGTTCTGCGCTGGAGTATTGATCGGGGTACAGGCGTTCGCTGTGACGAGCGATGCCGTGTTCGTTGACCAGGGTGAAGCTGAAGCAGCCTTTGCGAGCGGCCATGATCAGGCAGTTCATTGGAGCAAAAGCGTTGGTGAGGGTGCGGATGGCATCCTGAGTATGGATTTGAGCGTTCATAATTATTGGTGTTCCTACAAATGACACAGATAAGAACCGTGCCGTATTAAAACGTTCCAGTGACGTTGATCACCATTGATCAAACGAAGAACCCGACTGGAACAAAGCAGCCAGTTTGAAGCGCTATTAAATTAGGCGCGCTTGGGCTGGCAGGTAGGTACTTAGGAGGGCAGGCAACACAACAGGGGCAAAGGTTCTGGGCCCAGGGTGAAGATCCTGATCAATCTGCAGGTTGGTTCGGTCAGAGTATTGAAACTTCGCGACACCCTTTGCTTGTTCAAAGGCAGTGCCGTCGCAAGTGATACCTGGAAACCATCGAGGTGGTCGATCCCGTGTGGTGCATGGGAATGGTTCGACCAGAATTGACTTTCAGCTTGGTACTAACGCCGCGGATAGTAACGGATTGAAGCGAGCAAGGGAAGCGTCTTGACAAAAAACTTCAATCAGCCGCCCAGCAGGCCCTGGTACACCAGCACCGCCGTCGCTGCCGCCAGTGAGCAGCCCAGCCCGTAGGCGGCGAGGGTCAGGCGCAGGGACTGGCCGGTCTCGACCACTTTCATCACGTCGCCCATGTCATTGATCCGGCCTTCACCCAGTTCGATGCAAAGGCTGACGGCAGTAAACGCCGCCGACAGCAGGATCGCAATGGCGAACAGCGCCCCATCCGGGGAGGGCAGTGCCGCGTTGATCCCCAGGGAGACAGCGCAGATCGCCAGTAGCAATACGGCGAACACCAGCATTCCTTTCATCGACCCACCCACCGTTTCGCTGTAGGGCGGGGAGTGTGGCGAGCCGGCACCGATTTGAAAAGTATTTGGTTTGCCCTGGCCGTAACAATTTTGCGGCAAACGGCTTCAAAGAACGCCGCCGATATAACGATCGGTTGGGTACTTGTGCACATTGGTGGCAGCGCCTGTAACCCCACCGCCAACGGTGCCGTAACGCCGCCATTTGCCTGCAATGGAAATTTAAGTCAATGAAAAATCGGGCTTTTTTTTATTGGTGAAAAAATCGTCAGTTTGACTGCGGCCCCCGTTCCATGGGGCTTTGCGCGGGTTGGAAGAGGGTTGTCCACTGAGTTATCCACAGCTTCTGTGGATTGTCCCAAGCGCTTGCTCTAGCACGGGCGTGCAGGGTTTTTTCAGCTTTACCTGTGCGAAAAAAAGAGTAGAGTGGCGCGCCTTCCGTTCTGTCCCACAGTGCTTTATGAAGTTTCGCTCAGTATCACCTCCTGTTACCGACACCCCACACACTGTTACCGCCCCAAAGCGCTTCTCTTTGAAAGTTGCCTTGTGGTTACTCGACAGTCCGCGCCTGGGTCACAGCACCAACGTCAAGCACTTCGCCGGGCGTTTGCTCAAGCAGCCAGCCCGTGAAGGGGTGGTTGTCGCTCAAAGCCGCCTGGGCCAACTGATGTGCCGTGAATGCGGCAATGCCCGTGACCGCCGCATTGGCCATGACCTGCTGCGCCTCGCGGCGCGCGCCGGTGACCTGCGCGCCCAGCGCGAACTGGGCCAGGTCGAAGACTGAGCTGTCCTCAGACCCTGTGCTCCGTTAACCTTGTTTTTTTTCGGTAATGGCAGAATCGTCTATGGTTTTTGACTGGACCAGTATTGCCTTGGGCTTCGCTGGCGCTGCCGTGCCTTTGTTAGTCGCGTGCTGGCAGCTTCAGCGGAAACTGACCGCGCGCATGAACGGTTGGGAACTGCTCGAAGAACGCCTCGCCACCGCGCTGCTGGCCCAGGAAGGCCTCGCCGCGCAGTTGGATGCCAGCCGCGATGAAATCAGTGACCTGAGCCAGGCCAATGCGGCCAAGCAAGCTGACCTGGCTGCCTTGCGCCGCGAAGTCGAATTGCTGCAGATCGACCGCGACAATGCCCGCGACGCCGCCCACGCGTGGAACCTCGACCGCAGCGCCAAGGAGACCGAGCTGCGCCGCCTCGATGCGTTGTCGGCGGCCTTGCGCGCCGAACTGCGCGAGCAGCAGGAAAGCCATCAACAACGCCTCGCCGACCTGCAGGGCTCGCGGGACGAACTGCGTGCACAGTTCGCCGAATTGGCCGGCAAGATCTTCGATGAGCGCGAACAGCGCTTCGCTGAAACCAGCCAGGAACGCCTGGGCCAGTTGCTCGACCCGTTGAAGGAGCGCATCCAGTCGTTTGAAAAACGCGTGGAAGAAAGTTACCAGAACGAGGCGCGCGAGCGTTTTTCCCTGGCCAAGGAGCTGGAACGCCTGCAGCAACTGAACCTGCGCCTGTCAGACGAGGCCACCAACTTGACCCGTGCCCTCAAGGGGCAGAAAACCCAAGGCAACTGGGGCGAGCTGATCCTGGAGCGGGTGCTGGAACACGCAGGCCTGGAAAAGGGCCGCGAGTACCAGACCCAGGTCAGCCTTAAGGGGCCGGACGGCGAGCGTTTCCAGCCAGACGTGTTGATCATGCTGCCCGGCGACAAGCAGGTGGTGGTGGACTCCAAGGTCAGCCTTACCGCTTATCAACAGTACGTGGCGGCAGATGACGAAGTGATTGGCCAGGCAGCGCTGAAACAGCATGTACTGTCGCTGCGTAATCACGTCAAAGGCCTGGCCGGCAAGGATTACAAACGCCTCGAAGGCCTGCACAGCCTGGATTTCGTGTTGCTGTTCGTGCCGATCGAAGCGGCGTTTTCCGCCGCGTTGCAGGCTGAACCGAACCTGTTCCAGGAAGCGTTCGACCGCCATATCGTGATCGTCAGCCCGACCACCTTGCTTGCCACTTTGCGGGTGATCGACAGCCTGTGGAAGCAAGAGCGCCAGAGCCAGAACGCCCGGGAAATTGCCGAACGCGCCGGTTGGCTTTACGACAAGTTCGTGCTGTTTATCCAAGACCTGGATGAAGTGGGTAATCGTTTGCAGCAGTTGGATAAGGCTTACAGCGCGGCGCGAAACAAGCTGACAGATGGACGCGGGAATCTGGTCAGCCGGACCGAGCAATTGCGGCTGCTCGGTGCTCGGGCGAGTAAAAGCTTGCCCGCGGATCTGTTGGAACGGGCGATGACCGATTCCGATGGCGTAGCCCACCTGCCTGAATAGAGTTCGGTTCCTGTGGGAGCTGGCTTGCCTGCGATAGCAATGTTGAATTCAACACCGCCATAGCAGGCAAGCCAGCTCCCACCTGTTGACCGATCAGGGTCTGGTTACAACGGCACATGCCGACTCAACAACGCCCGCAACGCCGCCGGCTTCACCGGCTTGGCGAGGTAATCCAACCCCGCCGCATGCACCTGCGCCACCGTCTCCGGGCGGCCGTCGGCGCTGATGACCACGCCGGGAATCGGCTCGGCCAGTTGCGCGCGCAGCCACCCCATCAGCTCAGTACCGGTTTCTCCATGGTCCAGGTGATAGTCCACCAGCGCCAGTTGCGGGCGCATGCCTTCGGCCAGCAGCGCCGCGCATTGCGCCTGGTCGGTGGCGGTCCATACCTCACAGCCCCAGCGCGTCAACAGGCTGCGCATGCCGATCAGGATGCTCTCTTCGTTATCCACGCACAGCACCCGTGCGCCGCTCAACGGCAAGCCGGTTTCCTGGGGTGCCTTGAGCGCCGGGTTGGCCTGGTTGCGCGCCAGCGGCACGCGCACGCTGAATACGCTGCCCTTGCCCGGCCAAGAACGCACGCTCAGCCGGTGGCCCAGCACGCGGCACAGGCCATCGGCGATCGCCAGGCCAAGCCCCAGGCCTTTCTCCGCGCGGGTCTGGTGGCTGTCCAGGCGCTTGAATTCTTCGAAGATCACCTTTTGTTTGTCCAGTGGGATGCCTGGGCCGCGATCCCACACTTCCAGGCACAGCTCGCCCTCGCTTCGGCGTACGCCAAGCAGCACCGGGCCGTCGGCGTACCGGAAGGCGTTGGTGAGAAAATTCTGCAGGATTCGCCGCAGCAACTTGATGTCGCTGTCGATACGCAACCGACTGCCGCGTAAACGGAAGCGCAGACCTTGCTCTTGGGCGAGCGCCTTGAACTCCGCGCCCAAGGTGTCGAACAGTTCGTTGAGCATAAACGGCTGGCGCTGTGGATTGATCTTGCCGTTTTCCAGGCGCGAAATATCCAGCAAATCGCTGATCAAGTCTTCGGCGGAGCGCAGCGAACTGTCCAGGTGTTGCACCAGTTGCCGGGCTTCGCTGGACAGGCCATCGTTCTGGTGGGAGAGGGCGGCGGAGAACAGCCGCGCGGCATTGAGTGGCTGCATCAAGTCATGGCTGACTGCCGCCAGGAAGCGGGTTTTCGACTGGCTGGCGGACTCGGCCACACCTTTGGCATCGGTGAGCGCCACGTTGAGCTGCGACAGTTCATGGGTGCGCTCGGTGACGCGTTGCTCCAGGCCTTCGTTGGCCTCGGTAAGCGCCTTCTCGGCTTCGCGGAATGCAGTAATGTCAGTGAAACTCATGACGAAACCGCCGCCTGGCATCGGGTTGCCGATCAGCTCGATCACCCGTCCATTGGGGAACAAACGCTCGGAGGTGTGCGCACGGCCCTGGCGCATCCAATGCAGTCGTCGCGCCACATGCACCTCGGCCTCGCCCGGCCCGCACAGTCCGCGTTCGGCGTTGTAGCGGATAATGTCGGCAATCGGCCGGCCTACGCTGATCAGCCCCTCCGGGTAGTTGAACAGCTCCAGATAGCGCCGGTTCCAGGCCACCAGCTTGAGCGACTGGTCGACTACGCTGATGCCCTGGGTGATGTTCTCGATGGCGCCTTGCAATAATGCGCGATTGAACTGGAGCACTTCCGACGCTTCGTCGGCGATGCGTACTACATCCTCCAGCTGCATTTCCCGCCCTTCGATGGCGGCTTTCACCACGGCCCGGGTCGACGACGCGCCAAGTACACCGGCCAGCAAGCGTTCGGTGTGGGCGATCCAATCGTTGTCGGCATTCTGGTTGGGGTTGAAGCCTTTGCCCTGGCGATAAGCGAAGCGGATAAAGCTCTGCTGGGCGCGCTCTTCGCCGACAAAACGCGCGGCCAGGCTGAGCAGGTCGCTGATCTGCACCGACAGCATCGAGCGGGCGCTGGCGCGCTGGCTGATCTCCTGGCCGATAAAGCGCCCGGCCTGCCAGTGCTCGGACACCCGCGTGCGCGAGAACATCGATACCCAGACAAACAGCGTGAAGTTACCGGCCAGGGAAAACACGGTGCCCAGAGTCAGCGAGGTGACGGACAAACCGAACGGGTGGGAATGCAACCACGTCAGGCCTGGGAAAAGGCTGAGCGACCAACCCAGGCTTTTCGCCGTGACCGGTAGGACGAGGGTGTAGAACCATAGAAAGGTGCCCGCCGCCAGCCCGGCGAACACGCCGCGTCGGTTCGCCTGTTTCCAATACAACGCCCCGAGCATCGCCGGTGCCAGTTGGGTCACGGCGGCGAAGGCGATCTGGCCGATGGTCGCCAGGCTGGCAGTGGAGCCGAGCAATCGATAGCTCACGTAGGCCAGCAACAGAATGATCACGATACTGACCCGCCGCACCGACAGCATCCAGTGTCGGAACACTTCGAACGGGCGCTCGGCGCTGGAACGACGCAGCAGCCAGGGCAGCAACATGTCGTTGGAGACCATGGTCGACAAGGCAATGCTCGCCACGATCACCATGCCGGTGGCCGCCGAAGCGCCGCCGATGAACGCCAGTACCGCCAGGGCCGGATGGGCTTCAGCCATCGGCAGGCTGATCACGTAGGAGTCCGGCAGCACCGAGCTGGGCAACATCATCTTGCCGCCCAAGGCGATCGGTACCACAAACAGTGCGGCAAGAATCAGATACGCAGGAAACACCCATTTGGCCAGGCGCAGATCCTGGGGGTCGATGTTTTCCACGACCGTGACATGAAACTGGCGAGGCAGGCAGATGATCGCCATCATGGCCACGCCGGTCTGCACCACCATGGATGGCCAGTTGACGGTCTCTTTCCAGTATTCCTCCAGGCGGGGCGCCAACATGGCCTGGCTGAACAGGTCACCGAAACCGTCGTACAAGCCGTAGGTCACAAACGCGCCGACGGCGAGAAAGGCGAACAGCTTGACCAGCGATTCAAACGCAATCGCCAGCACCATGCCACGGTGGTGCTCCGTGGCGTCGAGGTTACGCGTGCCAAAGACAATGGTGAACAGCGCCAGCACCAGCGACACGATCAGGGCCGTGTCCTGTGCACGGGTGCCCGTAGTGTCGGCGCCCGCGCCGATCAGCAGGTTGACCCCCAACACGATGCCTTTGAGTTGCAGGGCAATATAAGGCAGGACGCCCACCAGGCAGATCAGCGCGACCACCACCGCCAGGGACTGGGATTTACCGTAGCGCGCGGCGATGAAGTCGGCGATGGAGGTGATGTTTTCCTGCTTGCTGATCAGGATCATCTTCTGCAGCACCCAGGGCGCCAACACCAGCAGCAACACCGGTCCCAGGTAGATCGGTAAAAAGGCCCACAACTGTTCGGCGGCCTGGCCTACCGCGCCGAAAAACGTCCAACTCGTGCAGTAGACGGCCAGCGACAGGCTGTACACCCAGGCACGCATGCGCGGCGGCAATGGCGCGCGGCGGCGGTCACCGTAGAAAGCGATGGCAAACATAATGGCCATATAGGCCAGGGCAACGGCGGCGATCAGCCCGCTGGACAGCGTCATGGTAACTCCGAGCATGGGAACGCCCGGGCATTCCGGGCCCGGTCGGACAGTCTCGCATGATGCCTGGGGTTAGTCAGTGTCGACCAAGGTCGCGTGAGGGCGAATGACGCAGGATGTTTACTGTAGGAGCGAGCTTGCTCGCGAAAAACGTTAACGATGACACGGGGAACCTGACACCCAACGGCGCTCTCAGGTTTTTCGCGAGCAAGCTCGCTCCTACCTTGGTGGCAGGGTTTTCAGGCGCAGGATATAGACAGTCACCAGCACCGCACTGGTCAGCATGAACACCCGTGCCCACGGCAGCGGCACCAGGTAACAGGAAAATCCGATGCTCAGCCACATCAGGCCGATTGCGTAGACCTTGCCCTTGAGCGGGATGCCGTTGCCGTCCAGATAATCTCGGATCCACGGCCCCAGTCGCGGGTGTTCCACCAGCCAGTGGTAGAAGCGCGGGGAGCTGCGGGCGAAGCAGGCGGCGGCAAGCAGCAGGAAGGGCGTGGTCGGCAGCACCGGCAGGAAAATGCCGATCACACCCAGCGCTACGCTGAGCCAGCCAATGGCCAGCAGCGCGTAACGCAGGAGCGGCGAGCGATTGCCCATGGGTCTCACGGGCAAGCGGCTCAGTGGTGACGTGGCTTGAGGATCGCCGGTTTTTCGTCAGGGGCGTTGCACAGCAGGTACAGGGCGGTGAGGGCTTCCGGGATCTGTACGATCATGTCATCCATCAGGTTGGCGTCGGCGGCGATGTCGGAGAACTCTGCTTCTTCTTCGAACAGACCCGAACCGACCATGATCGGCAGCAGCATCTCGCTGACTTCTTCCTCGGCGGATTCGAACCAGGCGGCTTCGCGCAGGAACACGCCTTCCATGAAACCGATGCACCAGCCGCGCAGGTCGGAATCGTCCGGGTCGTCACCCAGGTCCAGCTCGCACGGCAGCTCGAATTCCTCGTCGGACGCCAGCTGGCGACCGATGTGGGCCTTGAGGGCCACCAGGGTCGATTCGATTTCTTCGCGGTGCGCGTCGTCGGTGTAGTGAGGCTCTTCGGCGAACAGCGCGTCGATCCATTCGCGGTCGGGCACCACCTCGGAGCAGATCGACAGGGCGGTCAGGTAACCGTGGGCGGCCACGTAGTCCAGCGCCTCGTCATGCAGCTCATCGGCGTCGAGGAAGGCTTGCAGGCGGGTTAGTTGCTCAGCGAAGGACATTGAAGGACTACCTTGGAAATAAACGATGCTGAATTCTAGGCCTTCTTGAGCGCCCAGGCCAGCCGCCATGCAGATTTGCCAGGTTTTAGAGACGGGCTGCAATTCGTCAGCGGCGCCCTTTGCCGGATGACGCTCGGGTATACTGCCGCGTTTTGTGATGCCCTTGCAGGCCAAGCGCCAGTCCGAGAAAACTTCGCTTACGGATTTTTTTTCCTGACGCCGTGTTTTTTCGACCAGCCTGTACAGAGGAAATTGCGGCACTATTTTGGAGTTATACATGCTCGAGCAGGCACAACGCGTCCTCAAGGACATCTTCGGCTACGACAGTTTTCGTGGCCGCCAGGGTGCGATCATTGAGCGCGTGGCCAGTGGCGGTGATGCGCTGGTCCTGATGCCTACCGGCGGTGGCAAATCGTTGTGCTTCCAGGTGCCGGCGCTGTTGCGCAATGGCCTGGCCGTGGTGGTGTCGCCGCTCATCGCGTTGATGGATGATCAGGTGGCCACCCTGGAAGAACTGGGCGTCGCCGCTGCCGCCTTGAACTCCACCCTCAGCGCGGAGCAGCAGCGCGACCTGGCGGCGCGGATCAAGCGCGGTGAAGTGAAGATGCTTTACCTCGCCCCCGAGCGCCTGGTGCAGCCGCGCATGCTGGCTTTCCTGCAAAGCCTGGAAATCGCGCTGTTCGCCATCGACGAAGCCCACTGCGTGTCGCAATGGGGGCATGATTTCCGCCGCGAATACCTGCAGCTCGGCCAATTGGCAGAGCTGTTTCCCGATGTGCCGCGCATCGCCCTGACCGCCACCGCCGACAAGCGTACCCGCGAAGAAATCGTCGAGCGCCTGCATCTGCAGAACGCCGAGCGGTTCCTGTCGAGCTTTGACCGGCCGAATATTTTTTACCGGATCGTGCCCAAGGAGCAGCCGCGCAAGCAGTTGCTCGCATTCCTCTCCGAACGGCGCAGCGATGCGGGCATCGTCTATTGCCTGTCCCGCAAGAAGGTCGACGAAGTTGCCGCGTTCCTCTGCGAACAAGGCTACCCGGCGCTGCCGTATCACGCCGGGTTGCCCAACGAGACGCGCTCGGCTCACCAGAAGCGCTTTCTCAACGAAGAAGGCCTGATCATGGTGGCTACCATCGCGTTCGGCATGGGCATCGATAAATCCAACGTACGCTTCGTGGCCCACATGGACCTGCCCAAGTCCCTCGAGGCCTACTATCAGGAAACCGGTCGCGCCGGCCGTGACGGCCTGCCGGCGGATGCGTGGATGGTCTACGGCCTGCAAGACGTGGTGATGCTCAAGCAGATGCTGCAGAACTCCGAAGGCGACGAGCGACATAAGCGCCTGGAGCAACACAAGCTCGACGCGATGCTGTCGCTGTGCGAGGAGACCCGTTGCCGTCGCCAGACCTTGCTGGCGTACTTCGACGAAGACATGCCCGAGCCATGCGGCCATTGCGACAACTGCATTGACGGCGTGCAGACCTGGGACGCCACCGAGCCGGCGCGTCAGGGCCTCTCGGCCATTTACCGCACCGGCCAGCGTTATGGCGTGGGGCATCTGGTAGACGTGCTGCTGGGCAAGGACAACGAGAAGATCCGCAGCTTCGGCCACGAGAAACTCTCGGTCTACGGTGTCGGTAAAGCCCGCGCCGAAGGCGAGTGGCGCTCATTGTTCCGGCAGATGGTGGCGCGCGGCCTGGTGGACATCGACATCGAAGGGTATGGCGGCCTGCGCCTGAATGACAGTTGCCGGCCGTTGCTCAAGGGCGAGGTCACCCTGGAGCTGCGCCGCGACCTCAAGCCGCAGACCACCGCCAAAAGCAGCACCAGCCAGGCCAGCCAGTTGGTGCGCTCTGAGGAACGCGAGCAGTGGGAAGCCTTGCGCACCCTGCGCCGCAAACTGGCGCAGGAACACAGCGTGCCGCCCTACGTTATTTTCCCGGACTCCACCTTGCTGGAAATGTTGCGCGAGCAACCGACCAGCATGGCCGAGATGGCGCGGGTCAGCGGCGTGGGCGCGCGCAAGCTGGAGCGTTACGGGCAGGCCTTCCTCGAAGTGCTCGGCGGCCAGGCCGAAGCGCCGAAGGAAGTCGCCGACATACGCCACGAACTGATCAGCCTGGCACGCGCCGGCATGACGCCGATCCAGATCGCCGGCCAGTTGCAGTGCTCGGAGAAGAACGTCTATACCCTGCTCGCCGAATCCATTGGCAAGCAGCAGTTGTCGTTGGAGCAGGCCCTTGATTTGCCGGAGGATTTGCTCGGCGAGATCCAGGACGCCTTCCTTGACGGAGAGGGCGAATTGCCACCCGTTGCGGAGATTGCACCGCTGTTTACCGGGCGTGTTCCTGAAGGTGTCCTGTACTGCGTGCGGGCCGCCTTGCAGTCGGAATTCGAAATTTAGTGTGCCAATAACGACAATGTAACAGATCAGTACAGAGCACCTCTTGCCTCGCGGCAACGCTCATGCTTAGCTGACTAATAATTAGCCAAACTTTATTTTCAGTCTAAAACAAGAGTTTTTTATGCCGTTAACCGATCAACACCGATTTGGTATGCAGCTGGCGCAGATGTCCCGTGGTTGGCGTGCCGAGCTGGACCGCCGTTTGGCGGGGCTGGGCCTGTCCCAGGCACGCTGGCTGGTGCTGTTGCACCTTGCGCGTTTCGAAGAAGCGCCCACTCAGCGTGAGCTGGCGCAAAGCGTTGGCGTCGAAGGGCCGACACTGGCCCGTCTGCTGGACAGCCTCGAGGGCCAAGGCCTGGTGCAACGCCAGGCGGTGGTCGAAGACCGTCGCGCCAAGCGCATCCTGTTGTGTGACACCGCCCGGCCGTTGATCGAACAGATCGAAACCATCGCCACCGAGCTGCGGCATGAGTTGTTTGAGGGCGTGAACGAAGCCGATTTGAGCGTGTGCATGCGCGTGCACGGGCGCATCCTGGCGAACCTGGAAAAGTCCTGATCTGTGAGGGCCCCACATTGGGTTGTGGGGCTCTAGAACGTTTGCCCCAGGTTCAGATACACCGCCTTCTGATTATCATCATTGAACCCATAACTGAAATTCAGCGGCCCCAACGGCGTATCAAAGCCCAGGAAAATACTCGCTGCGTTGATGTAGCCGCTGTCGAATTCATTGTCGTTGTTCCACGCCCGGCCACGTTCCAGTGACGCACCCAGGTACAGCGGGAAATCCAGCGGCAAATACGACCGTGGCGTGAGCCTGCGGTAGTACACCGCCCGCATCAGGCTGATGTTCTGGCCCGAGATCGCATCCTGGCGGAAGCCCGACAACTGCCGGGCGCCCCCCAGCAGGAAACTGGAACTCACCACATTTTCCGAATCGTCCAGGGTGCGCCCATAGCGTCCGCCCAGCACCAGAGTGTCCGGGCCGTGGCTCATGGCCTTGTCCAGCTTGAATTCCCATTGGCGGTAGCGTTGGTCCGAGCCCAGGCCCGGTTCGAATTCGCGGTAGGCCAGGCCGATGTCTTCGCCGGTATGGGGGAAATATACGTTGTCCAGGGAGTCGAAGGAGTACTTGAGCTCATAGAAGCCCTCACTGAAACTCACGCTGGGCAAATCGCGGTCGCCGATGCGCACATCCGCCTTGCCCCAGGCCTCGCCGACGCCGAAGCGGATCTCGCCGCTGTTGCCGATCTGCCTGCCGACGTTCAGGCCGAAACCGTAGCGTTCCAGGCGGTATTCGGAGATGGGATCGTTGTCCAGGATCAGCTCCACGTTCTGCGCCTGGGCCCTGATGTAAGGCGCGACAAAGTAACGCGAACCGGTGTCCATCGGCTGGTAGAACTCGCTGTACAGCTCTTGGCGATCGCCGATCTGCACCCGCGTCAGCCATTCGGCGCCGAGGCGGTTGATGCCGTTGATGCGGTAACTCGCGCCCAGGTTGAAGGCGCTGTCGCCGCGCATGTCATCCGACAGGTTGAGGCCCAGGCGCAAGTAATCGGTTCCGCTGCGTTTGCCGCGCGCGCTGATCACCAGGGTATTTTGCTGGCCTTTCTTGACCACGCGGTATTGCACCTGCTCGAAGTAATCCAGGCCATAGAGCGTGCCCATGTCCGACTGCAGGCGGCCCAGGTTCAGCGGCTCGTCCAGGGGTTGGCGGATGTAGTAGCGGATCACGTCGTCGCTGACTTTCGAGTCGTTTTCCACATCGATGGCAGTGATGACCGGCGTACGTTCGCCCGGGGTGCGGGCGGCCATCAATTGTGGGTCGACCTGACCGGCGGGGCGCAGGTGGGCGAGGCGCGCATCGAGGGCAAGGGTGGCGCGGTAGCCGGCGTCGATCATGTCCTTGGCGCGGCCGAAGTCCGTCACGCCATACGCGGCCAGCGGCGGCTGGATCAGCACGTCCCTGGGGTGCAGGTCCTTGAGTTGTTCTTCCGAGTTGCGCCGGGTCATCAGAGTGATGGATTGGTTGAGCACATCGACCACCGTGGCCAGTTGCTTGCGCGAGCGCAGCGGGGTGCCGATGTCGACGACGATGGCGATATCCACGCCCATTTCCCGCGCCACATCCAGCGGGATGTTATCGGTCATGCCGCCGTCCACCAGCAGCCGCCCGTCCAGTTCCACCGGCGCGAACACCGCCGGGATCGACATGCTGGCGCGGATCACCTGGGGCAGGTGGCCCTTGCGGAACACCACCTTTTCACCGGTGGTGATATCGGTGGCCACGGCCCTGAAGGGGATGGGCAACTTGTCGAAGTTACGGGTGTTGCTGCTGTGGGCGAACATGCTTTCGAGCAGCAACGCCAGGTTCTGGCCCTGGATCACGCCCAGTGGCAGGCCGAGGCTGCCGTCGTCGCGAAAGCTGAGTTTCTGCTTGACCAGGAAATCCCGGTCATCCTGCTTGCGCCGGAACGGTACGTCTTCCCGCGGCGGCGCGTCGGACAGCGCCTGTTGCCAGTCGATGCTCAACGCCAGCTTTTCCAGTTCGTCGATCTTGTAGCCCGACGCGTACAGCCCGCCGATCACCGCGCCCATGCTGGTGCCGGCAATCGCGTCGATCTGGATACCTTGCTCCTCCAGGGCCTTGAGCACGCCGATATGCGCCAGCCCACGGGCCGCACCGCCCGACAGCACCAGGCCGATTTTCGGACGTGGCGGTTCAATGGCGTCGGCAAGAAGAGGAAAGAGGCACAGAAGCAGGCAGGACAACAGGCGGCGCATCATGAATCTCGAGGCTGGGCGATAAAGGCCGGTATTATAGCCACTCGATCCTCATCCCTCGTTATGCCTGGAGTCAGACAAATAATGTCCGTGAGCAAACCCGAGATTGTCATCACCTATTGCACCCAGTGCCAGTGGCTGCTGCGCGCGGCGTGGCTGGCGCAGGAATTGTTGAGCACATTCGCCGATGATCTTGGCAAAGTGTCCCTGGCGCCAGCCACCGGTGGCGCGTTTTGCATTACCTGCGATGGCGTGCAGATCTGGGAACGCAAGGCCGACGGCGGCTTCCCCGAAGCCAAGGTGCTCAAGCAGCGCGTGCGCGACCAGATCGACCCGCCGCGCGACTTGGGGCACAACGACCGTACGAAATAGCCGTCGGCAATCAGGCCGCCGCAGCCGGCTGTTTGGCCTGGCTGGCGCTGCCCATCAACCCCGACAGCACAATCGCTACGATGATCAGCGCGCCCCCCAGCAGCATGCGAAGCGTCGGGGTTTCGGCAAACAGCAGCCAGGCTGCGGTGATCCCGTAGACCGGCTCCATGGCAAACACCACCGAAGCGGTGCGCGCCTTGATCACCGCAAGGCTGGCCACGAACAGGCTGTGGGCCAGGCCAGTGCAGAACACGCCGAGCAAACCGATCCACAGCCAATCGATCGCACGCACCTCCGCCAGCCCAGGCGCGGCCACAGGCAGCAGGCACGCTGCAACCACCACGTTCTGGCACAGCGCCGCCTGCACCGCCGGAATACGCCCGGAACTGGCGCGATTGTTCAGCGACAACAGCGAAAACAGCAGCCCCGAAGCGATTCCCCACAGCAGCCCGCCGGTGGCTTCGCTGGCGAGATTGAAGTGCGGCGTGACCAGCACCAATCCGATGCTGACCAGCACCACCAGCAGCACTTCATTGGCGCGGATGCGCTCGCGGAAAATCAACCCTTCAAGGATCACGGTAAAGGCCGGGAAAGCCGTGAAGCCCAGCGTCGCAACGGCCACGCCGGCCACTTTGACGGCAATAAAGAACGTCACCCAATGCGCCGCCAGCAACACGCCGCTGACCAGCAGCCGGCGCCAGTCGCGCAGCTCCAGCTTTTTCCAGGCGGTGTTGCTGGCGAACCGTGCAAATATCGCCAGGGCCGCCACGGCAAACACGGCGCGACCAAACACGATGATCGCCGGTGAGGCGGCCGCCAGCTTGCCGAACACGCCGGTAAGGCCGAACATCAATGCGCCGATGTGCAGGGCGCCGAGGGCTGAGCGGGGAGTCATTGGGATCCTTGTATCGAGCGGGTGACAGAAGCGCAGTCTAGTGGGGCGGCTTGTCGGTGTCTGTCGTCCGGCTCGCGATTTTTAGCGTCAGGCTCGTCCTACGTGTGTTGGTTGAGCGTGTACATATCCATTATTTAGGTAACGGCGGCTGGCGGTTCCGCTCTTACAGCGGGTCACTTTTTGAAGGACCAAAAAGTAACCAAAAAGTCCTCGCCCCACCACTCGGTGCCTCGCCTAGGCTCGGCATGCCCGTAATCCGACAATGATTTGGGGGGCCGCCGCCACGCGCCATCCATGCCGGTTTACCCCCCAAATCAATGTCGAATTACGGCCAGCGTGGTTGACGGGGCGATCCCAGATCAAAAGCAAAAGCGCGGCGGCCTTAGAGCCGACCGGTAGTTCATGCCGAGCTCGGTTAAAACTGTGGGAGCTGGCTTGCTCGCGAATACGGTGGATCAGTTACAGATGCACTCGCTGACACACCGCCTTCGCGAGCAAGCCCGCTCCCACAGTTTGATCTCCATACATCAGATAGACCTCAGATTGGCTCTGGCTCTTGATCTGGCTTTTGATTTTGATCTCAGGCGCCCCGTCAACCACGCTGGCCGAACGCAGGCTTGAATCCGTGGGTAACCCGGCAGGACGCCGGGTTAGCCGTCCTGGGCCATGGATGGCCCATGACGGCGGCCCACGGATTCAAGCCGGAGTGAGGGCATGCCGAGCCTAGGCGAGGCACCGAGTGGTGGGGCAAGAGCGTTTTGCTTACTTTTGCGCTTTTCAAAAGTGAGCCGCTGTAAGAGCGGAACCAATAGCCGCCGTGACCGCAGGAACGGATATGTACACGGTCACCCCCCCAACGACATGGTCGGCCCAAAGGCCGCCACGGCAACAATCCCTACACATAACGCGGCAGAGAACTCGGCGACGCCCCAAACTCACGCAACATCGCCGCAGCAAACGCACTCTGCGAGGTATAGCCGACCCGCTCGGCAATCGCGCCGATAGGCAGCGGCGTCTTGCGCAAAAGGTCCAGGGCCATATGCAGGCGCCGGCTGCGGATATAGTCCATCGGCGTCTGCCCGCATTCGACCATGAAGCGCGCATGCAAACGCGCCACCGACAGGTCGGCGAGGCGCGCCAGGTCAGCCACTTGCAGCGGGTGCGCCGCGTGCCGCTCGATATGTGCATTGAACGCCGCGTACGGCAGGCGCCGTCTGGCCGGCGGATGGGCCAGCGGATGATTGAGACTGGCCAGCAACAGCACCGCGCCTTGCTGCACGATCAGCGGGTCCTCCACCGGGCTCTGTGCCAGCCACTGCACCAATTGGTTTTGCCGCGAGTCCAGCGTCAACCGAGCGGGTTGGGCGAGCAGGCGGCGACTGGCGTCGGCGTGCTCGCCCAATGATTGCAATACCCAGTGCTCGGTGGGCACATCCAGCACCAGGCAGCGGCTGCCATCACGGCTGCCGCACGCATGGTGGGCGCTGAAGGGCAGCACCATCACGCTGCTTTCGCGCACCTGGCTGCCACGCCCCTCGACTTCCAGGTCCAGGTGCCCGGACAGGCCGAACACCAATTGCGCATGGTCGTGGCTGTGCACGATCGGTGCTTCGAGGTAATGGCGTAGCGTGAGAGCAGGGCTCATCGCGTTCTCCAGGGCGGCAAGCGGCCAATCTACAACGCTTCGCGGTTGTCGAGCGCTGTCATCAGACTGACGCACAGTTGTCATGGGCTATTAACCGCTGTGGCGCAAGCTCGCGAAAACACCGTCGAGGGATGCCCATGACCAGTGCCGAGTTCGTCAAGCCCAGCCGCAAGCAACGGGTTCGAACCCTGTGGATTTCCGATGTGCACCTGGGCACCCGGGATTGCCAGGCCGAACACTTATCGCAATTCCTCAAAGGCTACCATGCCGACAAGGTGTACCTGGTAGGGGACATCATCGACGGCTGGAAACTGCGCAGCGGCATGTATTGGCCCCAGGCCCACACCAACGTGATCCGCCGCCTGTTGACCATGGCCAAGCGCGGCACCGAGGTGATCTACGTCACCGGCAACCACGATGAATTCCTGCGCCGTTACTCCAAGCTGATCCTGGGCAATATCCAGTTGGTGGACGAAGCGGTGCACGTGACCGCCGATGGCCGCCACTTGCTGGTGATCCACGGTGACCAATTCGACGTGATCACCCGCTATCACCGCTGGCTGGCGTTCCTCGGCGACTCGGCCTACGAGTTCACCCTCACGCTGAACCGCTGGCTGAACCATTGGCGTGCGCGGTATGGCTACGGTTACTGGTCGCTGTCGGCGTACCTCAAGCACAAGGTCAAGACGGCGGTGAGCTTTATCAGCGATTTTGAAGAAGCCATCGCCCACGAAGTGACCAAGCGCGAGCTGCATGGCGTGGTCTGCGGGCATATCCATCATGCGGAAATTCGCAAGGTGGGCGAGGTGGATTACCTCAACTGCGGGGATTGGGTGGAGTCGTGCACGGCGTTGATCGAGCACTGGGACGGGAGTATCGAGTTGTATCGGCTGGCGGATGCGCAGGCGAAAGCGGCGCTGCTGAAAGCCGAGATGGTGGCGGGCTAAAGCCGAACTCGGTTCAAATTGTGGGAGCGGGCTTGCTCGCGAATGCGGTGTGTCAGTTACAGATGCACTCGCTGATACACCGCATTCGCGAGCAAGCCCGCTCCCACAGTTTTATTGTGTTTCGTCAGCTACAAGTTGCAGACATCGGCGATGGCTTCAGCCAGCGCCGCAAGACGCGTCGCATCAACCCCCGCCACATTGGCCCGCCCGGAACTGACCATGTATACGCTGTGTTTCTCGCGCAGTTGCCTGACCTGCTCGGCGCTCAAACCGGTGTAGGAAAACATTCCGCGCTGCGCCCCAATGTGCGCAAACCGCTCCGACAAACCATGGGGCGCCAGCGCTTCCACCAAACCTGATCGCAAGTGCGCAATCCGCGAGCGCATGGCTTCGACTTCCTCGCTCCAGCGCTTTTTCAGCTCGGCATCGCCCAGGATGGCCGCGACCACTGCCGCGCCATGATCCGGCGGCGTCGACCACAGGTTGCGCGCGGTATTCGCCAACTGGCTGCGCACATCCGTCAGCTTCTCGGCATCCGCGGCGCACACGATCAACGCGCCGACGCGGTCGCTGTACAGGCCAAAGTTCTTCGAGCAGGAACTGGTGACCAGGACTTCCGGCAACTCGGCGGCAAACAGCCGCACCGCCCAGGCGTCCTGCTCCAGGCCATCGCCGAAGCCCTGGTAGGCAAAGTCGATCAACGGCAACAGTTGGCGCTCGCGCACGATCTCGAGCACCTGGCGCCAGTCAGCCTGGGACAGGTCGAAACCGGTCGGGTTGTGGCAGCAGGCGTGCAGCAGCACCACATCGCCCTTCGGCACGCTGGACAGGGCGACGAGCATCGCCGTCACGTCCAGGCGATTATCAGCGCCCACGTACGGGTAATGGCTGACCTTGAGGCCGGCCTTGGCAAAGAGGGTCTCGTGGATTGGCCAGGTCGGGTTGCTCAGCCATACGCCACGGCCGGGCAGGTGCTGGGCGATGAAGTCGGCGCTCAGGCGCAGCGCGCCGGTGCCGCCCGGGGTCTGGGTGGCGCCGACGCGGCGTTCGCGAATCAGCGCGGAATCGGCTCCGAGTACCAGTTCGCTGATCAGCGTGCCGAACGCGGCATTGCCGTGGCCGCCGATGTAGGTCTTGGTGGCTTGGGTGTCGACCAGGCGCTGCTCGGCGAGTTTGACCGCATGCAGGATGGGTGTAAGGCCCTGGTCATCCTTATAGACGCCCACGCCCAGGTCGAACTTGTTCGGGTTGGCATCCTGGGCGTACAGGTCCATCAGCCCGAGGATCGGGTCGCCGGGCACGCGGCCAATGGCATCGAAGTGCATTACTTGCGGCCCTCGGCATCCTTGGCCACTTCGTCGGTGCGCGCGGCCATGATGAAATCGTTGCGGTGCAAGCCCTTGATCGAGTGGCTCCACCAGGTCACGGTGACCTTGCCCCATTCGGTAAGCAGGCCGGGGTGATGGCCTTCGGCTTCGGAGATTTCACCCATGGCGTTGGTAAAGGCCAGGGCGAACTTGAAATTCTTGAACAAGAAAACCTTTTCCAATTGCATCACGCCGTCGCGCACTTCGATGTTCCAGTCGGGGATCTGCTTGAGCAGTACCGGCAACTCTTCATCGCTGACTTGCGGGGCATCGGCGCGGCAGGCTTCGCAGTGGGCTTGGTTCAAGGTGGTCATGGGAGGTGTCCTGAATTCGAATGATTGAAGATCAGTGGGCGTCACCCTAAAGCAACGCGGGGCCAGGGAGAAGACTCACCTGGCCACAAAATATGAGGTTCACGCAGCCTTGGGCTTGGGCGCAAACTTCGGTGCGTGCAACCCAAGCTGCATGCCGCGCTCGACCATGCCCATGATGTCTTCTTGCGCCACGTCGAACAGGCGCTTGAGTTCGGGCAGCACGAAGTACAGCGGTTGCAGAATGTCGATGCGATACGGCGTGCGCATCGCTTCCAGCGGGTCGAACGCCTGATGCTCGGGCTCTGAAGACAGGCTATACACCGTCTCCCTGGGCGACGACAGGATGCCGCCACCGTAGATGCGCCGGCCTTGGGGCGTGTCCACCAGGCCGAACTCGATGGTCATCCAGTACAGGCGCGCCAGGTAGACACGTTGCTCCTTGGTGGCCGCCAGGCCGAGCTTGCCGTAGGTGTGGGTGAATTCGGCGAACCAGGGGTTGGTCAGCAGAGGGCAGTGGCCGAAGATCTCGTGAAAAATATCCGGCTCTTGCAGATAATCCAGTTCTTCACGGGTACGAATAAAGGTCGCCACGGGAAACTGCTTGCTGGCGAGCAACTCGAAAAAAGTCTGGAAGGGAATCAGTGCCGGTACGCGGGCGACTTGCCAGCCGGTGGTCTCGGCCAACACCTTATTGATTTCGCCGAGTTGCGGAATGCGATCATGTGGCAGGCCGAGCTTATCGATGCCGTCCAGGTATTCCTGGCAGGCACGGCCCTCGATCACTTTTAACTGGCGAGTGATCAAGGTGTTCCACACCGCGTGTTCTTCCGGCGAGTAGTGGATAAAGCCTTGCGCGTCGGGTTCGCGGGCCACGTATTGCGTCTGCTTCATACGGCTCTCCTGCTAGGCATTCGTTCTTGTTATGTCCTGCTATGGGCTTATTGATAACCCGTGCGCGGCAAGATTCCATCCGCCTGAACAGCCAACATGTAGGAAAAATTACCGATTATCGTAAAGTATTCGTTACGTTTAGGCGGATGACCGTGGTGTTGGGCTGGGAAATCCCTCGGGACTGTCACATAATCTTGACGACTATCTGCGCCAGCGACAAAAAGACACTGCGCCTACCCACCTTTCGAGCCTCTTCATGCGTATCAAAGTGCACTGCCAGAACCGCATCGGCATCCTGCGGGACATTCTCAACCTGCTGGTGGAGTACGGCGTCAACGTTGCCAAGGGCGAGGTCGGCGGTGAGCATGGCAACGCCATTTACCTGTACTGCCCTAACCTTGTGAACATGCAGTTCCAGGCGCTGCGCCCGCAGTTCGAGGCGATTGCCGGCGTATTTGGCGTGAAAAGGGTAGGGCTGATGCCCAGCGAGCGCCGGCACATGGAGCTCAATGCACTGCTCGGTGCCCTGGAGTTCCCGGTGTTGTCGATCGACATGGGCGGCTCCATCGTCGCTGCCAACCGCGCCGCGGCGCAGTTGCTTGGGGTGCGGGTGGATGAGGTGCCGGGCATTCCGTTGTCGCGCTATGCCGAGGACTTTGACTTGCCGGAGCTGGTGCGAGCGAGCAAATCGCGAATCAATGGCCTGCGCGTCAAGGTCAAGGGTGACGTGTTCCTGGCGGACATCGCGCCGCTGCAGTCTTCCGAACACGATGACAGCGAGGCCATGGCCGGTGCCGTGCTGACCCTGCACCGTGCCGATCGCGTGGGGGAGCGCATCTACAATGTGCGCAAACAGGAACTGCGCGGCTTTGACAGCATCTTCCAAAGTTCCAAGGTCATGGCCGCCGTGGTCCGTGAAGCCCGACGCATGGCGCCGCTGGATGCGCCTCTATTAATAGAAGGCGAAACCGGCACGGGCAAAGAGCTGTTGGCCCGCGCCTGCCACCTGGCCAGCCCGCGTGGGCAGTCGCCGTTGATGGCGCTTAACTGCGCCGGCCTGCCCGAGTCGATGGCCGAGACCGAACTGTTCGGCTACGGCCCCGGCGCCTTTGAAGGCGCACGCGCCGAAGGCAAGCTGGGGCTGCTGGAGCTGACGGCGGGCGGTACCTTGTTTCTTGACGGTGTCGGGGAGATGAGCGCGCGCTTGCAGGTGAAATTGCTGCGCTTTTTGCAGGACGGCTGCTTTCGGCGGGTCGGCAGTGATGAAGAGGTGTACCTGGATGTGCGGGTGATCTGTGCGACCCAGGTGGACTTGTCCGAACTCTGCGCACGGGGTGAATTCCGCCAGGATCTCTACCATCGGCTCAATGTGCTGTCCTTGCATATCCCGCCTTTGCGTGAATGCCTGGATGGCTTGGCGCCTTTGGTTGAGCACTTTCTCGACCAGGCCAGCCGACAGATCGGTTGCCCATTGCCCAAGCTGGCGCCCGCCGCGATGGATCGCTTGAGCCACTACCATTGGCCCGGCAATGTGCGGCAGTTGGAAAACGTGCTGTTTCAAGCGGTGTCGCTGTGCGAAGGCGGCACGGTCAAGGCTGAGCATATTCGTTTGCCCGATTACGGCGTGCGTCAGCCGCTTGGCGATTTTTCGCTGGAGGGAGGGCTTGAAGCGATCGTCGGCCGTTTCGAGAAGGCGGTGTTGGAAAGTTTGTATGCGCAGCATCCCAGCAGCCGGCAGTTGGGCAAGCGGTTGGGGGTGTCACATACCACCATCGCCAACAAGCTGCGTGATTACGACATTCTCAAGGCTGGCAAATAATCAGCTGACTGAACACGGTCAGAAAACTGTGGGAGCTGGCTTGCCTGCGATAGCGATGGACCAGGCACTACAGGAGTAGCTGAAGTGCCGCTATCGCAGGCAAGCCAGCTCCCACATTGAATCTTTGTCGTTTGTAGGACCGCTACTTGCCGTAAGCGGCAGTAGTCCGCCGTTTTTTCGACTCTCACCTGACCCTTAAATCTGCATACCTGCCCGCAAACCCCCGTCCCGCCTGCACTTCACCGTCTTCTTCAAAGTTGGTTCGCAAATTGCTTAAGCCTCATCAGTACAGCGGTGGGCGGCAAGCGTCCGTCAGAAAGAGGAAGAAGCGTGGACAAGTACCTTTATGTGGCAATGACCGGCGCCAGCCAGAATGCACTGGCGCAGAAGGCCCATGCCAACAACCTGGCGAACATTTCCACCAATGGTTTCCAACGTGACCTGGAACAGGCGCGTTCGATGCCGGTGTTCGGTGACAGCTTTCCGGCGCGGGCCTTTGCTCTCACCGAACGTCCGGCCACTGACTTCACGCCCGGCGCGATGATCGAAACCGGTCGCGACCTCGACGTGGCCGTCAGCGGCGACGGCTGGATGGCCGTGCAGACCCCGGATGGCGGTGAAGCCTATGTGCGCAGCGCCAGCATGAACGTTGATGCGCTGGGCGTGCTGCGCGCCGGCAACGGCATGCCGATCATGGGCAACGGTGGCCCGATTGCCGTGCCGCCCCAGCAGAAGATCGAAGTGGGCGCCGACGGCACCATCAGCATCCGCGCCATGGGTGAAGGCCCACGGGTGATGGCTGAAGTGGACCGCATCAAGCTGGTCCAGCCTGACCTTAAGAACATGACCAAGGGCCTGGACGGCACCATCCACACCAAGGATGGCCAGCCGGCCCAGGCCGACGCGAACGTCACGCTGAACTCGGGCTTCCTGCAGGCGAGCAACGTCAATGCGGTGGAGGAGATGACCGCAGTGTTGGCGCTCGCCAAACAGTTCGAGCTGCACATCAAGATGATGAACAGCGCCAAGGAAGATGACCAGGCCATGACGCGCGTCATGCAAATGAGCTGACGAGCAATCACCGAATTCTAATTGTGTAACGCGCCGCCAACAAACAGGCGCGCAGAGGAGAACAGCATGCTTCCGGCTCTATGGGTTGCCAAAACAGGTTTGTCCGCCCAGGACACCAACCTGACCACCATTTCCAACAACTTGGCCAACGTATCGACCACGGGTTTCAAACGTGATCGCGCCGAGTTCCAGGACTTGCTCTACCAGATCAAGCGCCAGCCTGGCGCCCAGTCGACCCAGGACAGCGAGCTGCCATCGGGCCTGCAACTGGGTACCGGTGTGAAAATCGTCGGCACCCAGAAGAACTTCACCGCCGGTAACCTGCAGCAGACCGGCCAACCGCTGGACATGGCGATCAACGGCAAAGGCTTCTTCCAGATCCTGCAACCGGATGGGACCACGTCCTACACCCGTGACGGTACTTTCCACCTGGATTCCAACGGCCAGATCGTTACCGCCAACGGCTTCGCGCTGGAACCTGCGATTGTGGTGCCAGCCGATGCGCAGACCTTCACCGTCGGCAACGATGGCACCGTCTCGATCACCGTGGCCGGCAACCCGGCGTCCCAGGTGATCGGCAACCTGCAGACCGCCGACTTCATCAACCCGGCCGGCCTGCAGGCCATGGGTGGCAACCTGTTCCTGGAAACCGCCTCCAGCGGCGCGCCGCAAATCGGCACCCCCGGCCTGAACGGTTTCGGCACCACGCTGCAAAGCACCCTGGAAACCTCCAACGTGAGCACGGTTGAGGAGATGGTCAACATGATCACCACCCAGCGCGCCTACGAGATGAACTCCAAGGTGATCTCCACCGCCGACCAGATGCTCTCGTTCGTCACGCAGAATCTGTAAATCAAGTCTATGGGCGCCCTCGGGGGCGCCGGCAACACCGTGAGGTTAGGGTCATGAATCGCTTTGTTTCTGTTCTGGCATTGAGTGGGATCGCCGTGCTTGCGGGCTGTGTCGCCCCGACGCCAAAACCCAATGACCCGTACTATGCGCCGGTGTTGCCGCGCACGCCGCTGCCGGCTGCGGCCAATAATGGCTCGATTTACCAGGCAGGTTTCGAGCAGAACCTGTACAGCGACCGCAAGGCGTTCCGGGTCGGCGACATCATTACCATCACCCTGAACGAGCGTACCCAGGCCAGCAAGAATGCCAACTCCCAGGTCGGCAAGACCAGCAAGGCCGGTCTGAGCCTGACCTCGCTGTTCGGCGCCGTGCCCAACGTCAACAACCCGCTGGGCGATGGCGACTTGAGCTTGAACGCCGGCTACAGCGGCGACCGTGCCACCAACGGCAAGAGCGCGGCAGGGCAGGGCAACAGCCTGACCGGTTCGATCACCGTGACCGTGGCCGATGTATTGCCCAATGGCATCATCGCCGTGCGCGGTGAGAAGTGGATGACCCTCAATACCGGTGACGAGCTGGTGCGCATTGCCGGCATGGTCCGCGCCGATGACATCTCCACCGACAACACCGTGCCGTCCACGCGGATTGCCGATGCGCGCATCACCTACTCCGGTACCGGTGCTTTTGCCGATGCGAGTCAGCCAGGCTGGTTCGACCGTTTCTTCCTCAGCCCGCTGTTCCCTTTCTAGGTGGCCACTTTGAAACTCAAACAGCTGATGGCGGCCGCATTGTTGCTGAGCCTGAGCGTCGTCGCCCAGGCCGAACGCCTGAAAGACATCGCCAGCATCTCCGGCGTGCGCTCCAACCAGTTGATCGGTTACGGCCTGGTGGTGGGGCTCAGCGGTACGGGTGACCAGACCACTCAGACCCCTTTCACCCTGCAGACCTTCAACAACATGCTCTCGCAGTTCGGCATCAAGGTACCGGCGGGTTCGGGCAACGTGCAGCTCAAGAACGTCGCGGCGGTGTCGATCAGTGCCGACCTGCCGGCGTTCTCCAAGCCGGGCCAGGTGGTGGACATCACCGTGTCGTCCATCGGTAACTCCAAAAGCCTGCGTGGCGGCACCTTGCTGATGACGCCCCTCAAGGGTATCGACGGCAACGTCTACGCCATTGCTCAGGGCAACCTGGTGGTGGGCGGCTTTGATGCCGAAGGTCGCGACGGTTCGAAGATCACCGTCAACGTGCCGTCGGCGGGGCGAATTCCCGGCGGCGCCACGGTTGAACGCACCGTGCCCAGCGGTTTCAACCAGGGCAACAGCCTGACCTTGAACCTCAACCGCTCCGACTTCACCACCGCCAAGCGCGTGGTCGACAAGATCAACGACATGCTTGGCCCTGGCGTGGCCCAGGCCATCGACGGCGGCTCGATCCGTGTGACGGCGCCGCTGGACCCAAGCCAGCGTGTCGACTACCTGTCGATCCTGGAAAACCTCGAGGTCGACCCGGGCCAGGCGGTGGCCAAAGTCATCATCAACTCGCGTACCGGTACCATCGTGATCGGCCAGAACGTCAAGGTCTCGCCGGCGGCGGTGACCCACGGCAGCCTGACCGTGACCATCACCGAAGACCCGATCGTCAGCCAGCCTGGGCCGTTGTCCAACGGCCAGACTGCCGTGGTCCCGCGTTCGCGCGTCAATGCACAGCAAGAAGCCAAGCCGATGTTCAAGTTCGGCCCCGGCACCACCCTGGATGAGATTGTCCGCGCGGTGAACCAGGTGGGCGCAGCGCCCGGCGACTTGATGGCAATCCTCGAAGCTTTGAAACAGGCCGGCGCCTTGCAAGCCGACCTGATCGTGATCTGAGGCCATGGCCATGGATATGCGCAAAAGTGGTATCAGCAGCACGGCGGACTCGGGGTCTTACTCCGACTTGAACCGGCTTAACCAGCTGAAGGTCGGTGACGACAAGAACAGCGAAGGCAACATGCGCAAAGTGGCGCAGGAGTTCGAGTCGCTGTTTTTGAACGAGATGCTCAAATCCATGCGTTCGGCTACCGAGACTTTGGGCAAAGATAACCCGATGAACACGTCGGCGGCCAAACAGTACCAGGAAATGTACGATCAGCAACTGGCGGTCTCGATGTCTCGCGAAGGCGGCGGTATCGGCCTGGCCGACGTGCTGATGCGCCAGATGCAAAAAAACAAACCGGTGGAGGCCCAGGCCGCCACCCTGCAGGGCCCGGCAGCGGTTGAGCCTGCGAAGAAGGCCAATGTGCCGACCGAGATTGCCGCCGGTACCCAGGCACAAGGTCCACTGGGCCGCTCCAACGGCCAGCGGCCGCTGTGGGCGATACGCGTGGCTGAACCGCAGGGCGGCGCCGCGGCCTCCCACAGCAACGACATCGCCTTGATGAACCAGCGTCGTATCGCCTTGCCGAGCAAGCTGACCGATCGTCTGCTCGCCGGCATCGTGCCGACCACCCAGGTCGCCACCGAAGCCAAGGCCGCGCCGCTGCGTAACAGCGCCTTGCAAGACAATGTGGTCAACAGCACCGCGCGCCGCGTTGGCGTGCCCAGCGACCGCATGCAGGTTTACAGCCGCGCCGTGGCCCAGCCACCGTTGGCGCCGGCGAAGAAAGCCTTCAGTTCGCAGGATGAATTCGTCGCCACCATGTTGCCGATGGCCGAAGCGGCCGCCAAGCGCATTGGTGTCGATCCCAAGTACCTGGTGGCCCAGGCTGCGCTGGAAACCGGTTGGGGTAAATCGGTGATGCGCGCCCAGGACGGCACCAGCAGCCATAACCTGTTCGGCATCAAGGCCGGCCAGAGTTGGCAGGGCGAGAAGGCGCGTGCAATCACCAGCGAGTTCCGTGACGGGGCAATGGTCAAGGAAACGGCGCAGTTCCGTTCCTACGACTCCTACCAAGATAGCTTCCATGACCTGGTGACGTTGTTGCAAAGCAATGATCGCTATAAAGACGTGTTGAGTTCGGCCGATAACCCGGAACAGTTTGTACGTGAGTTGCAAAAGGCCGGTTACGCCACCGACCCGAACTACGCCAGCAAGATTTCGCAGATCGCCAAGAACATGAACAGTTACCAGAATTACGCTGCCGCGGGCGCGACCACTCTTTTATAAGGTCTGAACCATGAGTTTGCTCAATATCGGGATGTCGGGGCTTAACGCCGCTCAAGGATCGTTGACGGTCTTGAGTAATAACATCGCCAACGCCAATACGGCCGGCTATTCGCGTCAGCAGACCACCCAGAGCGCGAACGCGTCGAACCCGTTCGGCGGCGTATTCATCGGCAGCGGCACCACCCTGGCCGACGTGCGCCGGGTGTACAACGAATACCTGGACACGGCCTACCAGAACAGCACCTCGCTCAACGCCGATGCCAAGGCTTACCTGGACCAGGTGAGCGCCGTGGATAAGACGCTGTCGGACAAGACCACCGGTATGTCGGCGGTGCTCAGTTCGTTTTTTGCGGCGGTGCAAACGGCTTCGGGTAACCCGAGCGATGTGACCGCCCGTCAGGTTCTGATTACCAGCGCGCAGACCCTGAGCAACCGTTTCAACACGATCTCCAGCCAGTTGAGTCAGCAGAAGGAAACCATCAACGGCCAGTTGGCCTCGATGAGTGATCAGGTCAACCAGTTGACCGCATCGATTGCTTCGCTCAACAAGCAGATCAATCAAGTGCAGGGTTCGACCAACACCGCACCGGCCAACCTGCTCGACTCGCGCGCCGAAGCCGTGCGTTCGCTCAATGAGTTGATCGGCGTGACGGCCACCGAAAAGAACGGTGTGTTCAGTATCAGTACCGGCAGCGGGCAATCACTGGTTTTGGGTGACCAGTTCAGCACCATTTCCGCCGTGCCGAGCAGAGGCGACACCAGCCAGTACACCATCGAGCTCAATGCGCCCGGCGGTACCAAGCTCGACCTGGGCAACGTGCTCAGCGGGGGCAGCATGGGCGGCCTGTTGCGTTATCGCAGCGACGCGTTGATCCCGGCGATCAATGACCTGGGGCGCATCGCGGTAGTGACGGCTGATACCGTCAACAGCCAATTGGGCCAGGGGCTGGACCTCAATGGCGAGTTCGGCGCTTCGTTGTTCACCAATATCAACAGTGCGGCGGCCGTGGCCCTGCGCAGTCAGGCCGCGCAAGGCAACCAGGGCGCCGGCAGCCTGGGCGTGACCATCAAAGACACCAGCAAACTGACCAATTTCGATTACAAGGTCACCTTCAGCGACCCGGCCGATGCCAACAAAGTGACGGTGTTGCGCTCCGATGGCAAAGCCATGGGCAACTTTGATATTTCGGCGACGCCGCCCGCGGTGATCGATGGCTTCACCCTGGCGCTTACCGGGGGCGCGATGCAGGTCGGTGACAGCTTCAAGGTCAGCCCGACCGCCAACGGCGCCAAGGAGATCGGAACCGTCCTCACCGACGCGACCAAGCTCGCCTTTGCCGCGCCGCTGCTGGGCGAAGGCAGCAAGACCAACCAGGGTACCGGCAACTTCACCCCGCCGACCCTCACCGTTCCTCTGGATATCCAGGGCGGCGCCGCCACCGCGCAGTTGCAGGTCGGGATTGAGCATTCGATGCCGGTCAAGATGGTATTCGGCAAACCAGCGGCGGATGGCACGCAGCCGTACGCGCTCAACGATGCCCAGGGTAACCCGATCGGCAGCGGCAGCATTGTTCCAGGCCAGGGCAACAAAATCACCGTCAATGTGCCGATGCGTGATGCCAGCGGTGCCTTGGTGGTGCCGGCTGCCAGTTTCGGCTTCGACACCACGGTGGGCGGTTCGCCGGCCGACGGCGACAGCACTTCTTTCTCGTTCAATGCCGCGGGCAAGTCCGACAACCGCAACGCCCTTCAGTTGTCGGCCCTGCAGACCAAGGCGACCGTAGGTACCGCGGCCGATGGCAGCGGCGGTACCAGCCTGGTGGGCGCCAACAGTAAGCTGGTGTCCACTGTCGGCGCCAAGGCCGCTGCGGCCGGCACCGACACCACGGCCACAGGCGCACTGCTGACCGCCAACAAGAACGCACGCAATTCCGTGTCCCAGGTCAACCTGGATGAAGAGGCGGGTGACATGATCAAATTCCAGCAGTACTACACGGCGTCGTCGCAGATCATCAAGGCTGCGCAAGAAACCTTCAGCACGTTGATCAATAGTCTTTAAGGGAGCCAGGGACGATGCGCATTTCTACTCAGCAGTATTTCGAAACCAGCTCCGCCAAGTATTCGAGCAACTATTCAGGTGTGGTCAAGGCTCAAGACCAGGCCAGCAGCGGTGTGCGCGTGCAAACCGCGGCTGATGACCCGGTAGCGGCGGCGCGGCTCCTGATGCTGCAGCAACAGAAAGATATGTTGACCCAGCACAGCGCCAATATCACCACTCTCAAGAATTCGCTGAACAACGAAGAGAGCATCTTGAGCGCGATCAGTGACGCCATGCAGCGCGCCACTGAATTGGCCCTGCGTGCCGGTGGTTCTGGCAGCGACGCCGATCGCCGGTCGGTTGCCAGCGAGATCGGTGCGATTGAGGATCAGGTGTTGGGCTTGCTTAACAGCAAGGACTCGTCCGGCAACTATTTGTTTTCCGGATCCAAGACCCAGACGCCGCCTTATGCGCGCAACAACGATGGCACCTACAGCTACCAGGGCGATGAAACCCCGCTGAGTCTGCAAATTTCCAATACGCTGACCGTCAGCGCCGGCGATACCGGCAAGACGGTCCTGGAGGGCGCGGCCAACTCGGGTCGCACCCAGGCCCCATGGCTGGCGCCGGTGCCGCAGACCGTGCCGCCGACCATCAACGACAACAAGGTTGCGCTGTCGGCTGGCCTGGTCACCTCCAGTGCTGACTACGCGGGTAAATTCGCCGATGGCCAGCCCTACAAGTTGACGTTCACCAGCAGCACGCAATTTAAGGTGGCGGATAAAAACGGCATCGACGTCACCTCCGAGATTCCCGGCAACGGCACGTTCGACGCCACCAAGGAAGGCAGCTCGAGTGTTGCTCTGCGCGGCGTGAAATTCGATATCACCATGCGACTTGGCGAGGACGTCGCGCCAGGCGCCCCCTCCGACGTGCTGGTCAAGGATCGTACGTTCAGCCTGGAGTCCAAGCCCGATACGTTCAGCGTTTCGCGTACCCCCAGCAATGCGTCGAGTGCGCAATTGACCGGCGCTCGCGTATCCAGCCAGGCTGATTACACCAGCACGTTCCCGACCAACAGCGGGGCGATTATCAAGTTCACCAGCGCGACGGCCTACGAGGTGTATGCCCAGCCTTTCACCTCCGACAGCAAATCCATTGCCACGGGCGATACCGGCGGTGGCACCACGGTAACGGCGGCCGGGGTGACCTTTGACGTGAGTGCCGGGCCACCGCAGGCGGGTGATCAATTCTCCGTCGGCGCCAATACCCAGAAGACCCAGAATGCGCTGGACACCCTGGGCCAATTGCGCCGCGCGCTGGAAATGCCCGCCGATGGCAATCCGGCGGCGACCGTCAAGCTCAAGGATGTGCTGGATACGTCCATCGCCAACCTCGCCAACTCGACCTCGCAGATTGTCAATGTGCGCGGCTCCATCGGTGCGCGGGGCAACGCGCTGGATATTCAGGCCGATGGAAATACCAGCCTCACGATTGCCAACACCAGCACCATGAGTGAACTGGCCAACATCGACATGGGTGAAGCAGCGATCAACCTGTCGCTGCAGCAGACCATGTTGCAGGCTTCGCAGCTGGCTTTCGTGAAAATCTCGCAGTTGAGCCTGTTCAACAAGATGTAAGTGGCGTTACGTCAAGCGGCCCGCCCTGGAAACAGGGCGGGCCGTTGTCGTTTGCGGGGTTTAATTGTTTGAAGGTTTTGCGTAAAGCACACACAATTGAGTGACCTGCGAGTCATAAAGCGCATCTTCACTGTATCGTGTGAAAAGGATAAGGCGTCACAGGATCCTTGCGGGACGGCTTTCAGCGAGATTTTTATGGGGTTATCCCCTTTATTGTCAGCACTCCGGGCGCAGGCTCTGGGGTGTTCTCCAGCTATTTAGTATTGGGAAGCCACAATGATTGGCATAAAAAGCATCGCCAGTTACGTGCCGGTAGACGGGATCGATAACTACGCCCAGGGTGCCAAGTTCGCCAAGGATGAAGAATTTATCATTGGCAAGATCGGTTCGGCGTTCCTGCCGCGCAAGGAAGCCACGCAGGAGACATCCGATCTGTGTGTCGAAGCGGTCAACGCGTTGTTTGCCAACAACCCGGATTTGAAGCGCGAGTCGATTGACGCGCTGATCGTCGTCACCCAGAACGGCGATGAAGAGGGGTTGCCCCACACCGCCGCCATCGTCCAGGACAAACTGGGCCTGCCGACGCATGTCGCGGCGTTTGATATTTCCCTGGGCTGCTCCGGCTACGTCTACGGCATCTACGCGATGAAGGGCTTCATGGAAGCCGCCGGCCTGAAAAACGGCCTGCTGGTCACCGCCGACCCGTACTCCAAGATCGTCGACCCGGAAGATCGCAATACCACCATGTTGTTCGGCGATGCCGCCACCGCTACCTGGATGGGCGAAGACGCCCCATGGGTGTTGGGCAAGGCCAAGTTCGGCACCGACGGTTCCGGCGCGCCGCACCTTAAGGTCAGCAACGGTGTGTTCTTCATGAACGGTCGCCAAGTGTTCAACTTCGCCTTGCTCAAGGTGCCCGCGCATCTGCACGAGTTGCTCAATGAGTCGGATCTCAAGGCTGACGACATTGATGCCTTCTGCATTCACCAGGGCAGTGCTGCGATTGTCGATGCCGTGGCGCGGCGTTTCGAAGATGCGCCCGTGGACAAGTTCATCAAGGACATGGTCGAGACCGGCAACACCGTGTCGTCGAGCATTCCGTTGTTGCTGGAAAAGCACGTAATGGACGCCACCTGGAAGCGCGTGGCTATCAGCGGTTTTGGTGTGGGCCTGTCGTGGGGTTCGGCGATTCTTTACCGTCCGTGACACGCTAATAGGCTGCATAAAAACGCCCATGACCGAAAGGTCATGGGCGTTTTTTATTGGGCGATTGCCCTACATCTCTGTGGGTCTGTGGCGAGCGGGCTTGTTGTGGCGAGCGGGCTTGCCACAACAAGCCCGCTCGCCACAAGAGATTCGCCAGCTACTGAAAGTTATGTCCACTCGAGGCAGGCTTATAGGTCAGGAGGTGGGGAGAGGTGTGAAATGTCGTCCGCCTCAGTGGTGATACTGATCGTGCAATCATCGGCGTTTTTTTATTGGCGCCAGAAAAGCCAATGAATCCGGGGCTTTGGGCCGCTGTAACCCATTGAAATGCAAGGGGTGGCACGGTGCTAGTAAAAAATTTCAAAAAAAGACTCAAGCAACCGGCTACCACGACGATAACTATTACGTAGGTTCTCAGGCCACACCCGGCGGTTGCCAGGGCCGGAAGCCGCAGTATCCATCCATCGAGGATTTCGTCATGGCTTTAACAGTAAACACCAACATTGCTTCGATCACTACTCAGGGCAACCTGAACAAAGCTGGCGGCGCCCTGGCCACTTCCATGCAGCGCCTGTCTTCCGGCCTGCGTATCAACAGCGCTAAAGACGGCGCAGCCGATCTGGGTATCGCCACCCGTATGACCAGCCAGATCAATGGCCTGGGTCAAGCCATCAAGAACGCCAACGATGGTATCTCCATCGCGCAGACCGCTGAAGGCGCAATGCAGGCTTCGACCGACATTCTGCAAAAAATGCGTACCCTGGCTCTGTCTTCGGCGACTGGCTCCCTGAGCAACGACGACCGTAAGTCGAACAACGACGAATACCAGGCTCTGACTTCGGAACTGACCCGTATCGCACAAACCACTACCTTCGGTGGCCAGAAGCTGCTGGACGGTTCGTACGGTACCAAGTCCATCCAGGTTGGCGCCAACGCTAACGAAACCATCGGCCTGAGCCTGGAGAACGTTGCAGCCAACAACATTGGTTCGCAGCAGATCAACAGCCTGGGTATCGCCCCAAGCACCACGGGTGTCGCTGGCGGCGCAATCGCGGTTACCGGTAATGGCCAGACTTCCAGCGTCACTGTGGCTGCTGGCGCATCGGCTAAAACCATTGCCGCTCAACTGAACGGCGCCGTCGGTGGCCTGAGCGCTACCGCCAGCACCGAAGCTCAGTTCGAAGTAGGCGCTGGCGCTGCGGCTGCTCCAGCTTCGTTCACCATGACCGTTGGCGGCCAAGCCACCACGTTCGTTGGCGTAAAAGATACCGCCAGCCTGGCTGACCAACTGAAGTCGAACTCCGCCAAACTGGGTATCAGCGTTAACTACGATGAAGCCAAAAATACCCTGTCGGTTAAATCCGATACCGGTGAAAACCTGGCGTTCAGCGCTTCGACCGCTGCGGGCACCATCACCGTCGCCACCAAAGATGGCGCCGGCGCTTTCGGCACAGGCGTCGCCCTGGCTGACGGCTTGATCGCCACTGGTGCTGTAAACATGAACTCCTCCAAGGGCTACTCCCTGGAAGGCGCGGGTGTGACCGGTGTCTTCGGTGCCGCCACTTCGGCAGCTTCGGCCAAGACTTCCGTATCGCAGACCGACGTGACCGATGCCACCAAGGCACAGAACGCTGTTTCCGTGATCGACCAGGCCATCGCTACCATCTCCAGCTCCCGTTCGGGTCTGGGCGCTGTACAAAACCGTCTGACCAGCACTGTAGATAACCTGTCCAACATTCAGAAAAACAGCACGGCTGCCCGTAGTACGCTTCAGGACGTCGACTTCGCTTCCGAAGCCGCTGAACTGACCAAGCAGCAAACCCTGCAGTCGGCTTCCACCGCGATCCTGTCGCAGGCCAACCAACTGCCATCCGCTGTACTGAAGCTGCTTCAGTAATAACGGTAGCGGGTAACTGACGGAAGGGCGCGTTTACGTGCCCTTTTGTCTTTTCCAATCAGAGGAGATTGGGCATGGACATGAATGTAAAACTGAACTTGTCTTATCCGCCGCTGGCCCTTCAGGGCACTGCGGCACCTGTGATTGCGGACAAAGATAAGAGCAAGGTTGAAGCGGTCGCGCCAACTGCAGGCCCGTCCTCACAGGACGATCTGAAAAAAGCGGTCACAGATATTAAAGAATTCGTACAAGCGGCCCAGCGCAATCTGGATTTTTCCATTGATGATTCCACTCACCAGGTTGTGGTCAAGGTCATTGCCACCGACACCGGTGAGGTGATTCGCCAGATCCCTTCGGAAACGGCCCTGAAGCTGGCGCAAAGTTTGTCCAGTGCCAGTCACGTGTTGTTTGACGACAAGGCGTGAGCTGGCATGAAACTTGTTGCTGTCGCCGTTGAAGCGATATTCGTCAACATAACGGCAGCCACCAACTAGGAGAAAGATGATGGCGGGTACAACGATTACTGGCGTGGGGTCGGGCTTCGACACCCAGGCGATTGTGAAGTCCCTGGTGGATGCCGAACGAGCGCCGAAACAAGCGCAGATCAACCTGCAGTCGCAGAAGGCAACGACCCAGCTGTCGTCGATCGGCAAGATCCAGGCTGCTCTGGACGCCTTCCGTGGTGCGCTGACCAGCATGGGCACCGACAGCAGCTTCAGTGGCTTGACCGGTACGTCTTCGGACGAAAAGGTGGCCACCATGACCGCCAACCAGGGCGCGGCCAACGGCAGCTTTTCGCTGATCGTCAACCAGCTGGCAATGCCTTCGAAGTTGTCGACCGCCAGTTACGCCGGTGGCCAGTCCACTGTCGTCAACAGCACCGACAAGGCAACCACCCTGACCATCACCCAGTCGGGCAAGAAGTTCGACCTGAAAGTGCCGGCCGGGGCCACCTTGCAACAGGTGCGCGACTCGATCAACTCAACGTTCGGCACCTCGGGGCTGAGTGCCAACATCCTCACCGACTCCAACGGTTCGCGTCTGATCCTGACGTCCACTAAAGGCGGGGTAGGCTCGGACCTGACACTGTCGGGCAACTCCGGGATTGATACCGGCTACAAAGTGGTCGATGTGCCTCAGAACGCCAAGTACACCATTGATAATATTGCGGCGGAATCCACGAGCAACAGCATTTCCGATGCAGTGAGTGGCGTAAGCATCAAATTGCTGACGGTGTCGCCTTTGACCACGCCCTCGGATGCTAACTCCACGACACGTACTGCCCTGACCATCTCGGTCAGCACGAGCACCACTGCGCTCAAATCCGGGGTTAAGGGCTTCGTCGACACCTACAACGCGTTGCTCAAGGCGATGAACGCCGAGACCAAGGTGACCAAGGATGCGGCGGGTAACTCCATTGCTGCGACGCTGACCGGCGATGCGACCATGCGCACGCTGCAGTCGGCGATTCGCAACGAGTTCAACGCGCTGTCCGGCAACGGTACCTTCAAGTCGCTGGCGCAATTCGGTGTGACCTCTGACCAGGACACTGGCGCGCTGAGCATCGATGCCAAGCGGTGGGACAAGGCGGTGTTGACCAATGCTGCCGATATCACAAGTATCTTCAGCGGCAAGACCGGTATGCTGGCACGTATGACGGCGGCCACCGATGTTTACGCCAAGCCCTCCACCGGAATCCTGGCCACGCGCACTGCGTCGTTGTCCGAAAGCCTGAAGGACTTGATCAAGGATCAGACCAGCCTGGATGAACGTATTACGACAATGCAGGATTCCCTGACTCGTAAATACACCGCGATGGACACGCTGGTCGCGCAACTGCGTCAACAGAGCAGCAGTATTCTCGGCACGCTCAGTGCGATCAGTAATTCGAAAAACAGCGACAACTGATTGATCGGTTGAAAAAAAGCCCGGGTCCATTGACCTGGGCTTTCTTCTTTATGCGGCCATTGGGCTAAAGTATTTTGCAATCGAGTCGACATAATTGTTATTGAAACCCTTCTTGCTGTTGCTTTCCACGAGGTAGAAACATGAATCCCATGAGAGCCCTTCGCCAGTACCAGAAGGTCAATTCCCACGCTCAAATCTCCGAAGCCAGCCCGCATCGCCTGGTGCAGCTGCTGTTGGAAGGCGGCCTGGACCGGATGGCCCAGGCCAAGGGTGCCCTGGCGCGTGGTGATATTGCGCAGAAGGGCCTTCTGTTGGGCAAGGCTACCGATATCATTATTGGTCTGCGTGATGGCCTGAATGCAGAAAAAAGTGACAGCAAGGAATACGTTCAGCGCCTGGAAAGTCTGTATGTGTACATGACCAACCGGCTGATGGAAGCCAATCTGCACAATGATGCCGACATAATTGATGAAGTCGCGCAGTTGCTGATCACCGTGAAAGAGGGTTGGGATGCCATCGACCCGCCACAGGCAGCAGCACAATAAGGCCTCAGGCCTTGAGGAACACGCCATGAGCCAAGCACTGCAACGCATTGATGAAACCCGTGAGGCGCTGATCGGCGCGCTGGCGGACCGTAACTGGGACGCCATCGGCGAACTGGACATGGGCTGTCGTGGCGTGATTGACGAGGTGCTCAGCGAAGCGCCGGTGGATGAAGATGCGCTGCGCGAGAAGCTTGAGAGTCTGTTGACGGTGTACCAGCAGCTGCTTGAGGTGACGACGGGCGAGCGTCAGGCGATTTTCGAAGAGATGTCGCAGATCAACCAGGCGAAAAACGCGTCAAAGGTCTACCATCTGTTTGGTTGAACGGGCGCGGTTAAACCGACCGGCGCGTCATAAATTTGACCGTGCCAGCTTTTTTGACTTAACTAGTGCTGTTTTAAGATTTCAGACGTCTATAGAGTAAGAAGTCCTACAGCCGTCTCGATTGCTCTCACGGGCAGGAAGTTTTACTAGGGAAGTTGCTATTGCATGTGGCGTGAAACCAAAATTCTGCTGATCGATGACGATAGCGTCCGCCGCCGCGATTTGGCGGTGATTTTAAATTTTCTCGGCGAAGAAAATTTACCCTGCGGCAGCCATGATTGGCAGCAGGCTGTCAGCTCGTTGTCATCGAGCCGTGAAGTCATCTGTGTGCTGATCGGGACGGTAAACGCTCCTGGCGCTGTTTTGGGCTTGTTAAAGACACTGTCTACCTGGGATGAGTTCCTTCCGGTGTTGCTGATGGGCGATATTTCTTCTATCGACCTGCCGGAAGACCAGCGTCGCCGCGTGCTCTCCACCCTGGAAATGCCGCCCAGCTACAGCAAATTGCTCGATTCCCTGCACCGTGCCCAGGTCTATCGCGAGATGTACGACCAGGCCCGCGAACGCGGTCGCCATCGCGAACCCAACCTGTTCCGCAGCCTTGTGGGCACCAGCCGCGCCATTCAGCACGTGCGCCAGATGATGCAGCAGGTGGCCGATACCGACGCCAGCGTGTTGATCCTCGGCGAGTCCGGCACCGGCAAGGAAGTGGTTGCGCGCAACCTGCATTATCACTCCAAGCGCCGCGACGGGCCTTTTGTGCCGGTCAACTGCGGGGCGATCCCGGCGGAGCTGCTCGAAAGCGAATTGTTCGGCCACGAGAAGGGCGCCTTTACCGGGGCCATCACCAGCCGTGCCGGGCGTTTTGAGCTGGCCAACGGTGGCACGCTGTTCCTTGACGAAATCGGCGACATGCCGTTGCCGATGCAGGTCAAGCTGCTGCGCGTGTTGCAGGAACGCACCTTCGAGCGCGTGGGCAGCAACAAGACCCAGAGCGTCGACGTGCGCATCATTGCGGCGACCCACAAGAACCTCGAAAGCATGATCGAGGTCGGCAGCTTCCGCGAAGACCTGTACTACCGCCTCAACGTCTTCCCGATCGAGATGGCCCCGCTGCGTGAGCGCGTGGAAGACATCCCGTTACTGATGAACGAACTGATCTCGCGCATGGAACACGAAAAGCGCGGCTCGATCCGTTTCAACTCCGCCGCGATCATGTCCCTGTGCCGCCACGCCTGGCCGGGCAACGTGCGTGAGCTGGCCAACCTGGTGGAGCGCATGGCGATCATGCACCCCTACGGTGTGATCGGCGTGGTCGAGTTGCCGAAGAAATTCCGCTACGTCGACGACGAAGACGAGCAACTGGTCGACAGCCTGCGCAGCGACATGGAAGAGCGGGTCGCCATCAACGGCCACACCCCGGACTTCGGTTCCACCGCCATGCTGCCGCCCGAAGGCCTGGACCTGAAGGACTACCTCGGCAACCTTGAGCAGGGCCTTATCCAGCAGGCCTTGGACGACGCCAACGGCATCGTCGCGCGTGCCGCCGAGCGCCTGCGTATCCGTCGCACCACCCTGGTGGAGAAGATGCGCAAGTACGGCATGAGCCGCAAAGAAGGTGATGAACAGGCGGATGATTGACGCCTGTTTTTTAAACCACTGAAATCTCAGTGGTTTTTTTTCGGCACGGGTATTGCTACAGCCCTCGCAACGTTCCGTTTAACTGACGGTCAGCCAAGCGAGAGAGCATGATGCCCCACGCCGCCCAAGTAGCTTCGACCCCCGCCATCCAGGGGCTCATTCCGTCTGTAGAGCCGCTGGCCCGCCAGGGGCTTGAACACGCGTTCTCGCAGTTCAGCCAGATGTCGAGCCAACTGACCGACTCCTACAGCCTGCTCGAAGCCCGGGTTTCCGAGCTCAAGGGTGAGCTGGCCGTGGTCAGCGCCCAGCGCATGCAGGAACTGGCCGAGAAGGAACGCCTGGCCAACCGCCTGCAAAACCTGCTCTCGCTGTTGCCGGGCGGCGTGATCGTCATCGATGAAGAGGGCCGCGTACGCGAAGCCAACCCGGCCGCCTGCGACATGCTCGGCCTGCCGCTGGAGGGGCAGCTCTGGCGCCATGTGATCACCCGCTGCTTTGCGCCGCGTGAAGACGATGGCCACGAAATTTCCCTGAAGGACGGCCGCCGCTTGTCCATCGCCACCCGTTCCCTGGATGCGGAGCCGGGCCAGTTGGTGCTGCTCAACGACCTGACTGAAACCCGACACTTGCAAGACCAACTGGCGCGCCACGAGCGTTTGTCGTCGCTGGGGCGCATGGTCGCTTCCCTGGCGCATCAGATCCGCACGCCACTGTCGGCCGCGTTGATCTACGCCAGTCATTTGACTGACGAGCAACTGCCCGCCGCCACTCACCAGCGCTTTGCCGGTCGCCTCAAGGAGCGCCTGCATGAGCTGGAGCACCAGGTGCGCGACATGCTGGTGTTCGCCCGTGGCGAATTGCCGCTGACCGAGCGCATCACGCCGGCCGAGCTGATGCAGGCCCTGCAAGCGGCGGCCGCCACCCATATTCAAGAGGCCCAGGTGCGCTGGCAGTGCGACAGCCACTTCGGTGAGCTGCTGTGCAACCGCGACACGCTGGTAGGTTCACTGCTCAACCTGATCGAAAACGCCACCCAGGCCAGCGGCACCGGCGCGCGGCTCAAGGTGCACCTGTACAACCGCGGGCAAACCCTGCGCTTGTGCATCAGCGACAGCGGCAGCGGTATCGAGCCGGCCGTGCTGCGCCGCTTGGGCGAGCCGTTTTTTACCACCAAGACCAACGGCACCGGCCTGGGCCTGACCGTGGTCAAGGCCGTGGCACGTGCGCATCAGGGAGAATTGCAGCTGCATTCGCGCCTGGGGCGTGGCACCTGTGCATTGATGACCTTGCCGCTGTTTTCATGCGCGGCAAGCACGGAGTAAAGAGGATATGGCTATCAAGGTTCTGTTGGTGGAAGACGATCGCGCCCTGCGTGAAGCATTGGCTGACACGCTGCTGTTGGCGGGCCATGACTACCGGGCGGTCGGTTCTGCCGAGGACGCCTTGGAGGCGGTGGAGCAGGAGTCCTTCAGCCTGGTGGTCAGCGACGTGAACATGCCCGGCATGGATGGCCACCAGTTGCTCGGCCTGCTGCGCGCGCGCCAGCCGCAGTTGCCGGTGTTGCTGATGACCGCCCATGGCGCCGTGGAGCGCGCGGTCGACGCGATGCGCCAAGGCGCGGCGGATTATCTGGTCAAACCGTTCGAGCCCAAGGCGCTGATCGAGCTGGTCGCGCGGCATGCCCTGGGCGTGATACCAGCCACTGAAGGCGAGGGCCCGATTGCCTTCGAGCCGGCCAGCGCACAATTGCTGGAGCTGGCGGCCCGCGTGGCGCGCAGCGATTCCACCGTGTTGATCTCCGGCGAGTCGGGCACCGGCAAGGAGGTGCTGGCGCGTTACATTCACCAGCAATCGACCCGCGCCAAACAGCCGTTCATCGCGATCAACTGTGCGGCGATCCCCGACAACATGCTCGAAGCCACGTTGTTCGGCCATGAAAAAGGCTCGTTCACCGGCGCCATCGCGGCCCAGGCGGGCAAGTTCGAACAGGCCGACGGTGGCACCATTCTGCTCGATGAAATTTCGGAAATGCCCCTGGGCCTGCAAGCCAAGTTGCTGCGCGTATTGCAGGAGCGCGAAGTGGAGCGTGTCGGCGCGCGCAAGCCGATCCAGCTGGATATTCGCGTGGTCGCCACCACCAACCGCGACCTGGCGGGCGAAGTGGCGGCGGGGCGCTTTCGTGAAGACCTGTTCTACCGGCTGTCGGTGTTCCCCCTGGCCTGGCGCCCGTTGCGCGAGCGCCCGGCGGACATCATTCCGCTGGCCGAGCGCCTGCTGAACAACCACGTCAAAAAAATGAAGCACGCCCAGGCGCGCCTGTCCGCCGAGGCCCAGGCCTGCCTGATCGCCTATCCGTGGCCAGGCAATGTGCGCGAGCTGGACAACGCGATCCAGCGCGCATTGATTCTGCAACAGGGCGGCCTGATCCAACCCCAGGACTTCTGCCTGGCCATGGGCAGCGGCGCGGCGCTCTTGCCAACGCTTGCGCCCGCGCCGCTGGTGGCGGAGGCGGAGTCCGCCGGTGCCCTGGGCGACGACCTGCGTCGCCGCGAATTCCAGATGATCATCGACACCCTGCGCGCCGAGCGCGGCCGCCGCAAAGAGGCCGCCGAACGCCTGGGCATCAGCCCGCGCACCTTGCGCTACAAGCTGGCGCAGATGCGTGACGCCGGGATGGATGTGGAAGCGTATCTGTTCGCCACCTGACTTCACCCCTATAGCCATAGCTCCCTACACATCTTGTAGTGAGCGGGCTTGCCCCGCGCTGGGTGGCGAAGCCGCCCCAATAAAGACACCGCAGAGTTCCAGATAGAACAAGGTCGCCTGGGTTGGGGCGGCTTCGCCACCCAGCGCGGGCGGTGCGACGATTCGACAAGCCCGCTCACTACAGGGCGATTCTTTAGCGGTGTGCCGGTAACCGGGCCGACAAGGTTTGTCGCCTTTTCTTACGAGCTGAACCAGAGCTGGCACCCTTGTTGCTACCTCCCTTAGTAATCGTTGCGTAGTGTCAAAAATTTGCGGGTTGTCGGAGAGAGAAGGTCATGAGCCAAGGTATTGAGTTCAATCGGTTGATGTTGGATATGCGCTCCATGCAAATGGATGCCATGGCTCAGTCGAAATCCGTCGCGCAGGTGCCGCAACTGGGCCAGAGCAGTTTTGCCGACATGCTCGGTTCGGCCATCAATAAAGTCAGTGACACCCAACAAGCGTCCAGCCAGTTGGCCAACGCGTTCGAGATCGGTAAGAGCGGCGTGGACCTCACCGACGTGATGGTCGCCTCGCAAAAAGCCAGCGTGTCCTTTCAGGCCTTGACCCAGGTGCGTAACAAGCTGGTGCAGGCCTATCAAGACATCATGCAGATGCCGGTTTAAGGACGAGATTTAAGTCATGGCAGAAGCAGTCGTGGACAACGTACCCGCCAAGGCAGACGGCAAGCCGCCGCTGTTTGGCCTGTCGTTCCTGGAAAACCTCTCGGAAATGACCATGTTGCGTCAGGTGGGCCTGATGGTTGGCCTGGCTGCCAGCGTGGCGATTGGTTTTGCCGTGGTGTTGTGGTCGCAGCAACCCGATTACCGGCCGCTGTACGGCAGCCTGGCGGGCATGGATTCCAAGCAGATCATGGAAACCCTCGCCGCCGCCGACATCGCCTACACCGTGGAGCCCAACTCCGGCGCCCTGCTGGTCAAGGCCGATGACGTGGCCCGTGCGCGTATGAAGCTTGCGGCCGCCGGCGTGACCCCGTCCGACGCCAACATCGGTTTTGAGATCCTCGACAAGGACCAGGGCCTGGGTACCAGCCAGTTCATGGAAGCCACCCGTTACCGTCGTGGCCTGGAAGGCGAACTGGCCCGCACTATCTCCAGCTTGAATAACGTCAAGGGTGCCCGCGTGCACCTGGCCATTCCGAAAAGCTCGGTGTTCGTGCGCGACGAGCGCAAGCCCAGCGCCTCGGTCCTGGTGGAACTGTTCTCCGGTCGCTCCCTGGAGCCTGGCCAGGTACTGGCGATCATCAACCTGGTCGCCACCAGCGTGCCTGAATTGAGCAAGTCGCAGATCACCGTGGTCGACCAGAAGGGCAACCTGCTGTCCGACATGGCGGAAAACTCGGCATTGACCCAGGCCGGCAAGCAGTTCGATTACAGCCGCCGCATGGAAAGCATGCTCACCCAGCGTGTGCACAACATCCTGCAACCGGTATTGGGCAACGACCGCTACAAGGCTGAGGTGTCCGCCGATGTGGACTTCAGCGCCGTCGAGTCGACGTCCGAGCAGTTCAACCCGGACCAGCCGGCGCTGCGCAGCGAGCAGTCCACCAGCGAACAACGCACCGCCAGCAATGGCCCGCAAGGTGTGCCGGGTGCCCTGAGCAACCAGCCGCCGGCGCCAGCGTCAGCCCCGCAAACCACCGGTGGCGCCGCGGCGGCCGCCGGCGCGATTGCTGCGGGCCAGCCTTTGCTGGACGCCAACGGCCAGCAGATCATGGACCCGGCCACCGGCCAGCCGATGCTCGCACCGTACCCGGCGGACAAGCGTAACCAGTCCACCAAGAACTTCGAGCTCGACCGTTCCATCAGCCACGTCAAGCAGCAGCAAGGCCGCGTCAATCGCCTGTCGGTGTCGGTAGTGGTCGATGACCAGGTCAAGGTCAATGCCGCTGACGGCGCGGTCACCCGTGCGCCGTGGAGCGCCGACGAATTGGCGCGCTTCACCCGCCTGGTGCAGGACGCCGTCGGTTTTGACGCCAGCCGTGGCGACAGCGTCAGCGTGATCAACATGCCGTTCTCCGCCGAGCGTGGCGAAGTCATCGCCGAAGCCGCGTTCTACACGCAGCCATGGTTCTGGGACATCGTCAAACAAGTGCTGGGGGTGTTGTTCATCCTGGTACTGGTGTTCGGCGTGCTGCGCCCGGTGCTCAACAACATCACCGGCAATGGCAAGAACAAACAACTGGCGGCCTTTGGTGGCAGCGACGTCGAGTTGGGCGGTATGGGCGGCCTGGACGGCGAACTGGCCAACGACCGCGTCAGCCTCGGCGGCCCGCAAAGCATCCTGTTGCCGAGCCCGAGCGAAGGCTATGACGCTCAGTTGAACGCAATCAAGAGTCTGGTAGCAGAAGACCCGGGCCGTGTGGCCCAGGTCGTGAAAGAGTGGATTAACGCAGATGAGTGATCGAGCCGCTGTTGCCAAGCTCTCCAAGGTCGACAAAGCCGCCGTGTTGCTGCTGTCGCTGGGCGAAACCGATGCCGCCCAAGTGCTGCGTCACATGGGGCCCAAAGAGGTCCAGCGCGTCGGCGTGGCCATGGCGCAAATGCGCAATGTGCACCGCGAGCAAGTCGAGCAGGTGATGAGCGAGTTCGTCGAGATCGTCGGCGACCAGACCAGTCTGGGCGTCGGCTCCGACAGTTACATCCGCAAGATGCTCACCTCGGCGCTGGGCGAAGACAAGGCCAACGGCCTGATCGACCGCATCCTGCTCGGTGGCAACACCAGCGGCCTCGACAGCCTGAAATGGATGGAGCCGCGCGCGGTCGCCGACGTGATCCGCTACGAGCACCCGCAGATCCAGGCGATCGTGGTGGCGTATCTGGACCCGGACCAGGCCGGTGAGGTGCTGGGCCACTTCGACCATAAAGTGCGCCTGGACATCATCCTGCGCGTGTCGTCGCTGAACACTGTGCAGCCAGCGGCCTTGAAAGAATTGAACACCATCCTGGAGAAGCAGTTCTCCGGCAACTCGAACGCCTCGCGTACCACCTTGGGCGGTATCAAGCGTGCGGCCGACATCATGAACTTCCTCGACAGCTCGGTCGAAGGCCAGTTGATGGACTCGATCCGCGAGATCGACGACACCCTGTCCGGCCAGATCGAAGACCTCATGTTCGTGTTCAACAACCTCTCCGATGTCGACGACCGTGGCATCCAGGCGCTGCTGCGCGAAGTGTCCTCCGACGTGCTGGTGCTGGCCCTCAAGGGCTCGGACGAAGGCGTCAAGGAAAAGATCTTCAAGAACATGTCCAAGCGTGCCTCGGAACTGTTGCGCGACGACCTCGAGGCCAAGGGCCCGGTGCGCGTCAGCGACGTGGAAACCGCACAGAAGGAAATCCTCACCATTGCCCGCCGTATGGCCGAAGCCGGAGAAATCGTTCTCGGTGGGAAGGGCGGCGAAGAAATGATTTAAGGCGCCTGTGATGTCGAGCAAAGATGAGGCACCCAGCGACTTGATTCGCGCACGGGATGTCGGTGGGTTTGACATCTGGTCGTTGCCCAGCTTCGATCCGCATGTGCCGCAGCCCGAGCCGGAACCGGTGATCGAGCCGCCGGTGGAAATGGAAGAAGTGCCGCTGGACGAAGTCCAGCCACTGACCCTGGAAGAGTTGGAAAGCATCCGCCAGGAGGCCTACAACGAAGGTTTCGCCGCCGGTGAGAAAGACGGTTTTCGCAGCACCACCCTCAAGGTGCGCCAGGAAGCCGAGGCGGCGCTGAGCGTCAAGCTGGCCAGCCTTGAGCGCTTGATGGGCGGCCTGTTCGACCCCATCGCCGAGCAGGATTCCCAGATCGAAAAAGCCATGGTCGGCCTGGTGCAGCACATCGCTCGCCAGGTGATCCAGCGTGAGCTGGTGCTCGACTCCAGCCAGATCGAAAGCGTCATGCGCGAAGCCCTCAAGCTGCTGCCCCTGGGCGTCGGTAATGTGCGGCTGTACATCAACCCGCAGGACTTCGAACAGGTCAAGGCCCTGCGCGAGCGCCATGAAGAAACCTGGCGCATCGTCGAAGACGCCGCCTTGCAGCCGGGCGGCTGCCGCGTCGAGACCGAGCACAGCCGCATCGACGCGACGGTGGAAACCCGCATCAGCCAGATCATGGCCAAGCTGCTGGACCAGGCCCACGAGCAGGTATTGAACCCGGCCGAGCCCGATCTGAGCCTGGACCTGGACGCCCCCGATGCGCCTTGATCGCACCAGCTTCGCCAGGCGCTTGAGCGGTTACACCGACGCCACGCAGTTGCCCGGCCAACCGATCCTCGAAGGGCGCCTGTTGCGCATGGTCGGCCTGACCCTCGAAGCGGAGGGCCTGCGCGCCGCCATGGGCAGCCGCTGCATGGTGATCAACGACGACAGTTACCACCCGGTGCAGGTCGAAGCCGAAGTGATGGGCTTTTCCGGCAACAAGATTTTCCTGATGCCGGTGGGCAGTATCGCCGGTATCGCGCCCGGCGCCCGCGTGGTGCCGTTGGCCGACACTGGTCGCCTGCCGATGGGCATGAGCATGCTCGGCCGCGTGCTCGACGGCGCCGGCCGCCCGCTGGACGGCAAGGGCGGCATGAAGGCCGAAGATTGGGTACCGATGGACGGCCCCACCATCAACCCCCTCAACCGCAACCCCATCAGCCAGCCGCTCGATGTGGGCATTCGCAGCATCAACGGTTTATTGACGGTCGGCCGCGGCCAGCGTCTGGGCCTGTTCGCCGGTACCGGCGTGGGCAAGTCGGTGTTGCTGGGCATGATGACGCGCTTTACCGAGGCCGACATCATTGTGGTGGGGCTGATCGGCGAGCGGGGCCGCGAGGTGAAGGAGTTCATCGAGCACAGCCTTGGCGAAGAAGGCCTCAAGCGCTCGGTCGTGGTCGCCTCGCCGGCGGACGATGCACCGCTGATGCGCCTGCGCGCCGCCATGTACTGCACGCGCATCGCCGAATATTTTCGCGACAAGGGCAAGAACGTCCTGTTGCTGATGGACTCGCTCACGCGTTTTGCCCAGGCCCAGCGGGAAATCGCCCTGGCCATTGGCGAGCCGCCGGCGACCAAGGGTTATCCGCCGTCGGTGTTCGCCAAACTGCCCAAGCTGGTGGAGCGCGCCGGTAACGCCGAGGCCGGCGGTGGCTCGATCACCGCGTTCTACACCGTGCTGTCCGAAGGCGATGACCAGCAGGACCCGATTGCCGACTCGGCGCGGGGCGTGCTCGACGGCCACATCGTGCTCTCGCGGCGGCTGGCCGAGGAAGGGCATTACCCGGCCATCGACATCGAAGCGTCGATCAGCCGGGTGATGCCTGCGGTGGTCACCCCGGAGCACATGGCCCGTGCGCAACAATTCAAGCAACTGTGGTCGCGCTACCAGCAGAGCCGTGATTTGATCAGCGTCGGCGCCTATGTGGCCGGTGGTGATCGCGAGACCGACCTGGCCATCGCCCTGCAGCCGCAGTTGGTGACCTACCTGCGCCAGGGCCTCAACGACAAGATCAGCATGGGCGAAAGCGAAGCGCACCTGCAGTCGATCTTCGCGCCCGCGCCGGGCGGCTAAGCCATGGCCAACAGCCGCGCCGCGCGCCTGGCTCCGGTGGTGGACATGGCCGAGAAGGCCGAGAAAACCGCCGTGCAACGCCTGGGCTACTTCCAGGGCCAGGTGCGCCTGGCCGAAAGCAAGCTGGGCGACCTGGAGCGTTTTCGCAGTGAGTACCAGCAGCAATGGATCGACCGTGGCACCAAAGGCGTATCGGGCCAATGGCTGATGGGTTACCAGGGCTTTCTCAACCAGCTCGAAACGGCCGTCGGCCAGCAACGCCAGAGCCTGGCATGGCACCAGAACAACCTGGATAAAGCCCGCGAAAGCTGGCAGCAGGCGTTCGCCCGTGTCGAGGGCCTGCGCAAGCTGGTGCAGCGCTATATCGACGAAGCCAGGGCGCTGGAAGACAAGCGCGAGCAAAAACTGCTGGACGAGCTGTCACAACGGCTGCCACGCCAGTCCCAATTCTAACTGCCGGCTCCGTCAAATGTGGGAGCTGGCTTGCCTGCGATAGCGATGTCTCAGTGCCAGATGAGCAAGCTGACCCACCGCAATCGCAGCATAGGTATCTACACAACTTTCGACGGTGTGTGGCGAGGGCGGCCTACGGGATTTGGGGGGCCGCCGCCACGCGCCATCCATGGCGCGGGGCGGCTAAACCGGCGTCCTGCCGGTTTACCCCCCAAATCAATATCGAATTACGGCCAGCGTGGTTGACGGGGCGCCCCAGATCAAGATCAAAAACAAAGCGCGGCGGCCTTAGAGCCGACCGATATTGATGTCGAACTCGGTTCAAAATGTGGGAGCTGTCGAGCCCCAGCGAGGCTGCGAAGGCGGCGGCACTGCTGGCATTTTTTTCGCCTGACCCACCGCTTTCGCAGCCTCGCTAAAGCTCGACAGCTCCCACAGGGGGTGAAGTCAGCCTCTGAAAGTTGTGTAGATACCCAGCGCAATCGCAGGCAAGCCAGCTCCCACATTTGCTTCGTCGTGTTGCCCACATTCAGTTCACCTGCTAAACCTTCCTTCATCGCCAATGACAAGGAAGCAGTCGCATGTCAATCGAGTCAGAAGTCTCCCTGGACGGGAAGAAGTTGACGATCGCCATCAAGGGCCGGTTCGATTTCGGTAGCCACCAGGCCTTTCGTGAAGCCTACGAGCGGTTCTATAAGGTGCCTGAAGCCTATGTCGTCGACTTGAAGGAAACCACCTACATCGACAGTTCGGCCTTGGGCATGCTCCTGTTGCTGAGGGACCACGCCGGTGGCGATGAGCCGGATGTCAGCGTGATCAACTGCAACGTCGACGTGCGCAAGATCCTGGCAATCTCCAACTTCGACAAGCTGTTTGACATCAATTGAGCGTCCTGGCCCCCCTCGAGACGCTGACGATCCTGATCGCCGAAGACAGCGCCGCCGACCTGCTGCTGCTGTCGACCATCGTGCGCCGCCAGGGCCATCAGGTACTCACTGCCACCAACGGCGAGCAAGCCGTTGAGGTATTCGCCCGCGAGCGTCCGCAGCTTGTGTTGATGGATGCCTTGATGCCGGTGATGGATGGCTTCGCCGCCGCGCGATGGATCAAGCAACTGGCCGGTGAAGCGCTGGTTCCTATCATTTTCCTCACCTCGTTGCGCGAAAGCGCCGACCTGGCCGAGTGCCTGGATGCCGGCGGCGATGACTTTTTGCCCAAGCCCTACAACCCGCTGATCCTGGCGGCCAAGATCAATGCCATGGACCGCTTGCGTCGGTTGCAGGCCACGGTCCTGGAGCAGCGTGACCTGATCGCCAAGCATCACGACTACCTGCTGCACGAGCAGCGGGTGGCCAAGGCGGTGTTCGACAAGGTCGCGCATTCGGGCTGCATCAATGCCGCGCCGAACATCCGCTACCTGCAATCGCCCTATGCGCTGTTCAACGGCGACTTGCTGTTGGCGGCCTACACGCCTTCCGGTGACATGCACGTGCTGCTCGGTGATTTCACCGGCCACGGCCTGCCGGCCGCAGTGGGCGCCATGCCCCTGGCAGAAGTCTTCTACGGCATGACTGCCAAGGGCTACGGCCTGGCGCAGACCCTGCGCGAGATGAACGCCAAGCTCAAGCGCATCCTGCCCGTGGACATGTTCTGCTGCGCCACGCTGTTGTGCCTGAGCACGCAGCGGCGCGTGGTGGAGGTGTGGAACGGCGGCATGCCGGAAGGCTACGTGCATGAAATCGCCAGCGGCAAGCGCACGCCGCTGGAATCGCGGCATTTGCCCCTGGGCGTGCTGTCGGCCGAGGCCTTTGATGATCGCACCGAAGTCTGGCCCATGGCCCTGGGCGACCGGGTGTTCCTGCTCTCCGATGGCGTGCTGGACACCGCCGGCCCTGATGATCAACTGTTTGGCGCAGAGCGCTTGCAGCAGGTGTTCGCCGCCAATCGCGAGCCTGATCGGTTATTTGACGAGATCGAGCAGGCCCTGGCGGCGTTTCGAGGTGAGGCGCGCGATGACGTGAGCATGGTGGAAATCACCTTGCAAGGCGGCCAGTCGCTTCGCGCGGCCGGGCCGTTGTACGCCGACAGTGGCCAGTCGTGCCCGCTGAACTGGACGGCGAACTTCGAGTTTCGTGCCGAGACCTTGAAACGCTACAACCCGTTGCCGTATCTGCTGCAACTGCTGCTGGAGATCCACGGGTTGCGCGAGCAGAGCGGGGCGCTCTACAGCGTGATGGCCGAGCTGTATTCGAATGCGCTGGAACATGGCGTGCTGGGCCTGGATTCGCGGCTCAAGCGCGATGCCCAGGGGTTCGCCGAGTACTATCGCCAGCGCAATGAGCGCCTGGCGCAATTGAGCAGTGGCCACGTGCGCGTGCAGGTGCAGGTGCTGCCCACGGAGGCTGGCGGTCGCCTGAGCCTGTGTGTCGAAGACAGCGGGCCGGGCTTTGACGTGGAGCACGTACTGGCGCGGCCGCTGGACATCGACCGCCTGTCTGGCCGGGGCCTGAGCCTGGTGCGCGAGCTGTGCAGCGCGGTACGCTGGTCCGAGGGCGGGCGTCGTGTCTGCGTGGAATTTTCCTGGGAGGCTCTGGCATAATCCGCCGATTCTTGATCAAGGAGCGAACAAGTGGTTGATATACATCTGGACCCGGCGGTGTTGTCGGATTTGCAGGAAGTCATGGAAAGCGAGTATCCCAAGCTGCTCGAGACCTTTCTTGATGATTCCCAGAAGCGCGTTGAGGCCCTGCGCAAGGCGCGGGATGACGCCAAGGCGTTGGGGCGGATCGCGCATAGCTTCAAGGGCAGCAGTGGAAACCTCGGGGCGGTGCGGCTGGAGCAATTGTGTCAGCGGCTTGAAGCGGAGTCCGCCGGCGCCACGGCGGACCTGGGGGCGTTGGTGGACCAGATTGATCAGGAGTTTGCCTTCGTCAGACCGCTATATGAGTCGGAGCGCCTGCGGTTTCGGCTCTGAGCCAATGATCGTTCCTACGCTCCGCGTGGGAATGCATCCCGTGACGCTCCGCGTCACCTTGCGCAAGACTTGAGGCATTTAACCGCCGCTGGACGCGGAGCGTCCGGGGCAGCATTCCCACGCAGAGCATGGGAACGATCAACCTGGCCCGACTCTTGCTATATGTCTTCGTACTGCATCCCCGATCCCCATGCAGTGGAGACCTTTACTTATGCCAGTCGCCCCGAATTCGCTCCTTCAGGCTGCCCCTGCGGCCAAGCCTCAAGCACCCGCCGCCAACCCGCCGGCAGCGGCTGCGGACCCACGGGACAAGGGCCCTGGCTTCGCTCAAGTGTTTGCCAGCCAGGGGCCCAAGCCCGCCGCCAAGACCGACGACAACGCGGCCAAACCCACGCGGGACAAGCCGGCCGACGCCAGCGCCAAGCCTGTGGCGGGCAGCGACAAGCCTGCCGCCGGTACGCCAGCGGTTGCCGATAGCGGCAATACCTTGCCTGCCAGCCCGCCGGCCAAGGCTGATGACAGTGCCAGCAGCGATGACGACGCAGCTGTCGACCGCAGCCTGGTACAACTGCCCCCGGTTGACCCGGTAGTCGACCCGGCGCTGATCGCCACAGTCACTCCGGTGGCCGTGTCGGTTCCGGTGGAGACTCCGGTGCCCGTCGCCGCCACGGATGACCAGGCCCTGCCGGTGGTGGCAGCGCCGATCACAGCGACCGAGCCGGCCAAGCCGACTTTCGATCCGCAAGCCGATCCTCTGGACGCCATGCCGGCTGTACGCCTGGCGATGGAGCAGGGTGGGCACGTGTCGGCCAGCAGCCAGGCAACAGCGAAAACCGCGCCGCCGTCGACTCTGGATCAACCGACTGCCGCGCAGAATTTCGCGGCCGGCATGGCCACCATGGTCGACCAGCAAGCCACCAAGGACAGCACCGAAGGCGGCGACAAAGCCTTCAGCGGGCTGATCGAAGAGGGCCTCAAGGATCTGAAGAGCGCCAGCAGCGACACCCGTGTCGACGACTTCGCCAATCGCCTGGCTGCGTTGACCCAGGCCGCCACCCCGAAAACCGCCAATGCCTTGCCGCCGGTAGCCAACGCACCGTTGGCCATGCACCAGAGCGGCTGGACCGACGAGATCGTCAATCGCGTGATGTACCTCTCCAGCGCCAACCTCAAGTCGGCGGAGATCCAGCTGCAACCGGCTGAGCTCGGCCGCCTGGACATCAAGGTCAACATGACCGCCGACCAGCAGGCCCAGGTCAACTTCATGAGTGCGCACCCGGTGGTGCGTGAAGCCCTGGAAAGCCAGTCCGGCCGCTTGCGCGAAATGTTTGCCCAGCAGGGCATGGGGCAAGTGGACGTGAATGTGTCCGACCAGTCCCGTGGCCAGGAACAGCAGCAACAACAGGCCCAGACCCGGGGCGTGAGTGGCAGCGGCGGGCGGGGTGGCGATAACGGCGACAGCGGCAACGCCATCGATGTGGCCGAAGCGGTAACGCCGGTGACCTCCACCGTGGTCGGCTCCAGCGCCGTCGACTACTACGCCTGATTTGAATTTTGCACGGTCCAAATGTGGGAGCGGGCTTGCTCGCGAAAGCTGCTTGTAGTGAGCGGGCTTGTCGAATCGTCGCACCGCCCGCGCTGGGCTGCGAAGCGGCCCCAATAAAGACACCGCCGACCTCCAGGTAGAACCGAGTCGCCTGGTTTGGGGCGGCTTCGCCACCCAGCGCGGGCGGTGCGACGATTCGACAAGCCCGCTCACTACACACCGCTTTCGCGAGCAAGCCCGCTCCCACAGGAGTTCTGTTGCGTGGCGGATTTCGTGGTCCTCTTGCAGATCCCCCAGACAACTCTGGCATAACACTTGCTCTTGCCTTCCCGTAGATCTATGAATCCCCGAATAGTGACGGATTATTGGCATGGCGAAGAGCGACGACGCAGCAGCAAAACCACCCGCGGGCAAAGGCAAGCTCAAGCTTATCCTGATGATAGTCGTGGGCCTGCTCCTGGCCATCGGCGCCTCGGTGGGCGGCACTTGGTACATCATGCACAGCAGCGCCGCCAAACCGGCGCCCGCCGCCGAAACCGCCACTAACGTCAAGCAACCGGCAATCTTCGAGCCGATGCTTCCGGCGTTTGTCGCCAACTTCAATCAGAACGGCCGTCAACGCTACCTGCAGGTGAGTATCACCTTGCTGGCGCGTAACCAGTCGGACCTGGATGCCCTCAAGGTGCATATGCCAGTGATCCGCAACAATCTGGTGATGGTGTTCTCAAGCCAGGGCTTCGACACACTCGCCACGCCGGTGGGCCAGGAAATGCTGCGTCAAAAGGTTACCGCCAGCGTGCAGGAAGTGGCCCAGAAGGAACTCGGCAAAGTCGTGGTCGAGCAGGCGCTCTTCACTAACTTCGTATTGCAGTAGGATCACGACATGGCCGTGCAAGACCTGCTGTCCCAGGATGAAATCGACGCGCTGTTGCATGGCGTCGACGACGGTCTGGTACAGACCGAAACGGCTGCCGAGCCCGGCAGCGTCAAAAGTTACGACCTGACCAGCCAGGATCGCATCGTCCGCGGACGCATGCCGACCCTGGAAATGATCAACGAGCGCTTCGCCCGCTACACCCGCATCAGCATGTTCAACATGCTGCGCCGTTCGGCGGACGTGGCGGTGGGCGGCGTACAGGTGATGAAGTTCGGCGAGTACGTGCACTCGCTGTATGTGCCCACCAGCCTCAACCTGGTCAAGATCAAGCCGCTGCGCGGCACCGCGTTGTTCATCCTCGACGCCAAGCTGGTGTTCAAGCTGGTGGACAACTTCTTCGGCGGCGACGGTCGTCACGCCAAGATCGAAGGCCGCGAATTCACCCCCACCGAGCTGCGGGTGGTGCGCATGGTGCTGGAGCAAGCCTTCATCGACTTGAAGGAAGCCTGGCAGGCGATCATGGAAGTCAGTTTCGAGTACATCAACTCGGAAGTGAACCCGGCCATGGCCAACATCGTCGGGCCCAGCGAAGCCATTGTGGTGTCCACCTTCCACATCGAACTCGATGGCGGCGGCGGCGACCTGCACGTGACCATGCCGTACTCGATGATCGAGCCGGTGCGCGAAATGCTCGACGCCGGCTTCCAGTCCGACCTGGACGACCAGGACGAACGTTGGGTCAAGGCCCTGCGCGAAGACTTGCTGGATGTCGACGTGCCGCTGAGCGCCACGGTTGCCCGTCGCCAGTTGCGCCTGCGCGATATCTTGCACATGCAGCCGGGCGACATCATCCCGGTCGAATTGCCGGAAGAAATGATCATGCGCGCCAACGGCGTGCCGTCATTCAAGGTCAAGTTGGGTTCCCACAAGGGCAACCTGGCGCTGCAAGTGGTGGAACCGATCAACCGTCGGTGATGCACCCTAATTAATTTATGAATGTTTGCTCCGCCGAGGACATGTAATGGCTACCGAACACGAAAACACTTCCGCCGAAGACCAGGCCCTGGCTGACGAATGGGCGGCTGCCCTGGAAGAAACCGGCGATGTTGGCCAGGATGACATCGACGCGCTGCTGGCCGCCGACGCTGCCACCGCGCCGGCCGGCAACCGCCTGACCATGGAAGAATTCGGCAGCGTGCCGAAGAACAACGACCCGGTGACCCTCGACGGCCCGAACCTGGACGTGATCCTTGATATTCCGGTGTCGATCTCCATGGAAGTCGGCAGCACCGAAATCAACATCCGCAACCTGCTGCAACTGAACCAGGGTTCGGTGATCGAGCTCGATCGCCTGGCCGGCGAGCCGCTGGACGTGCTGGTCAACGGCACGCTGATCGCCCACGGTGAAGTCGTCGTGGTCAACGAAAAGTTCGGCATCCGCCTGACTGACGTGATCAGCCCGAGCGAACGCATCAAGAAGTTGCGCTGATATGAAACGGTTGCTGGTGGCACTTCTTGTCGCGCTGCCGTTGGACGCCTGGGCAGCGGAACCGGTGGCTCAGGCTGCCGCCGCGCCTGCCGTGGGCAGTGTCGGCGGACAATTGACCCAACTGGTGCTCGGCCTGCTGCTGGTGGTCGGCTTGATCTTCGCGCTGGCCTGGCTGATGCGCCGCGTACAGAGCGCGGGGGCGGGCAATGGCCAGGTGATCGAGATGATCGGCTCCCGTGCCCTCGGCCCGCGCGATCGGCTGGTGTTGGTGCAAGTGGGCGAGGAGCAGATTCTGCTGGGCATCACCCCTGGCCGCATCACCCCGTTGCACGTGCTCAAGACGCCGGTGGACGTGGCCGAGACCAAGGCCGCCACGCCAGAATTCGCCCAGCGCCTGATGGAGTTGCTGGGCAAGGATCAGAAGGATAAGAAGTAATGCGCGTTTTATTGGCGCTCATGCTGTTGCTGGCCGCGCCGCTGGCGTTTGGCGCCGACCCGTTGTCGATCCCGGCGATCACCCTGGGCACCAATGCGGCGGGGGCGCAGGAGTATTCGGTCAGCCTGCAGATCCTGCTGATCATGACCGCGCTGAGCTTCATCCCGGCGTTTGTCATGCTGATGACCAGCTTCACGCGGATCATCATCGTGTTCTCGATCCTGCGTCAGGCCCTGGGCCTGCAGCAGACGCCGTCGAACCAGATTCTTACCGGCATGGCGTTGTTCCTGACTATGTTCATCATGGCACCGGTGTTCGACAAGGTGAACCAGCAAGCGCTGCAGCCGTACCTGGCGGAAACCATCACCGCCCAGGTGGCGATCGACCGCGCCCAGGTGCCGATCAAGGACTTCATGCTGTCGCAGACCCGCTCCAGCGACCTCGAGCTGTTCATGCGCCTGTCCAAGCGGACCGACATTGCCACCCCCGACCAGGCGCCGTTGACCATCCTGGTGCCGGCGTTCGTCACGTCCGAATTGAAGACTGCGTTCCAGATCGGCTTTATGATCTTTATCCCGTTCCTGATCATCGACCTGGTGGTGGCGAGCGTGCTGATGGCCATGGGTATGATGATGCTCTCGCCGCTGATCATCTCGCTGCCGTTCAAGATCATGCTGTTTGTGCTGGTGGACGGCTGGGCGCTGATTATCGGCACCCTGGCCGGCAGTTTCGGCGGAGTATAGGGCCATGACCCCAGAAGTAGCGGTCGACCTGTTCCGCGAAGCGCTGTGGTTGACCACCGTGATGGTCGCCGTGCTGGTGGTGCCCAGCCTGTTGGTGGGCCTGTTGGTGGCGATGTTCCAGGCCGCGACCCAGATCAACGAACAGACCTTGAGCTTCCTGCCGCGCCTGCTGGTGATGCTGGTCACGCTGATCGTCGCCGGCCCGTGGCTGGTGCAGACCTTCATGGAATACATCCTGCAGTTGTACGGCAGTATTCCGCAGTTGATCGGCTGACCCGATGCAGTCCTTGCTGGCATTGACCGACACCCAGATCAGCACGTGGGTGGCTGCCTTCATCCTGCCGCTGTTCCGCGTCACGGCGATGTTGATGGCCATGCCGGTGTTCGGCACAACCCTGGTACCCCGGCGGGTGCGCCTGTACTTTGCGGTGGCGATCACCGTGGTGATCGTGCCGGGTTTGCCGCCGATGCCGCCGGTCAATGCCATCGACCTCAGCGCGTTGCTGCTGATTGCCGAGCAGATCCTGATCGGCACACTCATGGGCTTTTCCCTTTCGCTGTTTTTCCAGGCCTTTGTGATCGCCGGGCAAATTATCTCGGTCCAGATGGGCATGGGCTTCGCGTCGATGGTCGACCCTACCAACGGCGTCTCGGCGGCGGTGATCGGACAATTCCTGACCATGCTGGTGACCTTGCTGTTCCTGGCCATGAACGGCCATCTGGTGGCCTTCGAGGTGATGACCGAGAGCTTCACCACCTTGCCGGTGGGGTCGGGCCTGGTGGTCAACCATTTCTGGGAAATCGTCGGGCGCCTGGGCTGGGTATTCGGCGCTTCACTGTTGCTGGTGCTGCCGGCGATCACTGCGCTGCTGGTGATCAACATCGCCTTTGGCGTGATGACCCGCGCGGCTCCGCAGTTGAACATCTTTTCCATCGGTTTCCCGCTGACCCTGGTGTTGGGCATGTGGATTTTCTGGGTCGGCCTGGCTGACATTCTCAATCAGTATCAACCGCTGGCGACTGACGCCCTGCAGTTCTTACGTGATCTGGCACGGGCGCGCTGAGCCATGGCCGAGAGCGAGAGTGGTCAGGACAAGACAGAAGACCCCACGGAGAAACGCAAAAAGGACTCCAGGGAAAAGGGCGAAATTGCGCGCTCCAAAGAGCTGAACACCGTTGCCACCATGATGGCCGGCTCCGGCGCCTTGCTGATCTACGGCGGCGGCCTGGCGCTGGACTTGATGGAGTTGATGAAGCACAACTTCGCTTTGCCCCGCGAAGTGCTGCTCAACCCCGACGCCATGGGCCAGTACCTGCTGCACTCGGGCAAGATCGCGCTGCTGGCGGTACAGCCGATCCTGATCACCTTGCTGCTGGCCGCGCTGATCGGTCCGGTCGCTCTCGGCGGCTGGCTGTTTGCCGCCGGCAGCATGGCGCCCAAATTCAGCCGCATGAACCCCGGCGCCGGGCTCAAGCGCATGTTTTCCGCCAAGGCCCTGGTGGAACTGCTCAAGGCTTTGGCCAAATTTATCCTGATCCTGTTTGTGGCGCTGGTGGTGTTGTCGTCCGACATCGACGACCTGCTGCTGATCGCCCACGAGCCGCTGGAGTCGGCGATCATCCACAGCGTGCAAGTGGTGGGCTGGAGCGCGCTGTGGATGGCCGCCGGGCTGATCATCATCGCGGCGGTGGATGCGCCGATCCAGCTGTGGGAAAGCCATAAGAAACTGCTGATGACCAAGCAGGAAGTGCGCGACGAACACAAGGACCAGGAAGGCCGGCCCGAGGTCAAGCAGCGTATTCGCCAACTGCAGCGCGAAATGTCCCAGCGCAAGATGATGGCGGCGGTGCCTGACGCCGATGTGGTCATCACCAACCCGACGCACTACGCCGTGGCGCTCAAGTACGACCCGGAGAAGGGCGGCGCGCCGATGCTGCTGGCCAAGGGCAGTGACTTTACCGCGTTGAAGATTCGTGAAATCGCTGTGGCCAACGACATCCTGCTGTTGGAGTCGCCGGAGTTGGCGCGCTCGATCTTCTACTCCACCGACCTCGACCAGGAAATCCCCGCCGGGCTGTACCTGGCCGTGGCCCAGGTGTTGGCCTATGTCTATCAGATTCGCCAGTACCGCGCGGGCAAGGGCAAGCGCCCGGACCCGCTCAAGGACCTGCCGATTCCGCCGGATTTGCGTCGCGATTCCTGACGGTCGCGCTCCTGCTGTTGTGCGTCTACCTGTCAAGGTTGACAGTAGGCAATACGCCGCCTGCACGATTTGATAGAGCGATGAGGCGCGCAGCCCTGCGCGCCTCGGGAGGCGGTGATGGATAGGCGCACGGTTAGTTGGTCTGATGCGGTCAAAGGCATCGGCTTTATCGCCCGGGAGCGCGATGGCAAAGAGGTTGCCGTTCAGTCGACCGGCACGCAATGCAGTGACCTCCCGCCAGCCCCTCCCAAGCCGCGAAAACCGCGCAAGCGCAAAAAGTCACCGGATGCATGAAGTGAACCGCGGATTGCCACCGTGCCATTCGTCTTAAACTCCCGCTACCTGTCAACTTTGACAGTAGTCAGTGTCGGCCCCTTGCGGTTCCATAACGCCAGACACTGCGCGCAGGTAATCAAAAGATGCAGGAGGGTGATCATGGAAGTGGTGATGGGCACGATCAGTTCTTATAGCCGCGCCACCGGAGAAGGTTTGATCGAACCGGACGGTGGGCGAGAGCCGGTACTGTTGGATCTGAAGAGCTCGGCAGGGCTGCGGTTTAGAAAGGGCGAGCGGGTGCTGTTTTCCAGAATCCATGGCCCCAAGGGCATTTATGCGTTTCGCCTGAAACTCATTCGCATGCCCTGTGCAAACCTTTGAAAGTGACGGCGGGAGAACGGTCATGGCAACAGGTACGGTGAAGTGGTTTAACGCGGAGAAAGGGTTTGGGTTTATTAAGCCCGAAAATGGCAGTGCGGATGTGTTTGTCCACTTTTCAGCCATTCAAAGTCCTGGTTTCAAAAGTTTGGAGTAGGGGCAAAGAGTCGAGTACGACACGGCTCAAGGCCCAAAAGGCCCGCAGGCCGAGAACGTGCGTAATGCCTGACACGGTCTCAAGGCGAACAGGGTCAACCTGTGGGAGCTGGCTTGCCTGCGATAGCGGTGGGTCAGCTGATGCATTTGTTGCTGATGCACCGCTATCGCAGCATAGGTATCTACACATTTTTGTAGTGAGCGGGCTTGTCCCGCGCTGGGTGGCGAAGCCGCCCCAATAAAGACGCCGCCGAGTTCCAGATAAATCCAAGTCGCCTGGTTTGGGGCTGCTTCGCAGCCCAGCGCGGGACAAGCCCGCTCACTACAGATGCTCGCATGCCCTCCATAAAGATGTGTAGATACCTATGGCTATCGCAGGCAAGCCAGCTCCCACAGTTGAATCGGTTTACACCCGGTGGGTTTGGTTTGGTCTAGCCCATCGCAGTCGACGGCTCAACGCCTTCCAGCACCCGCTCGGCCAGTAACTGCGCCACTTCGATCAACTGCGCTACACCCAATGCGCCTTCGCGCCGCGAGCTGTCCAGTTCGAAGGCAAAGTTGCAGGTCAGGGCATGGGCTGACGCCAGTGTTTCGGTGAGGTTGATCAGCAGGTCTTCGGTGGGGATGCCGTCTTTTACGCGCAAAAGCACGACGGGTGCGTCGTTGGTGTCGAGTGGGGGATTTGGGGTAGGTTTGATCATTGTGAAGTTCCTAGAAAGTGGAGCCGCCACTGATCGCCGCGACGCGATGGAGGGTGGCAGCTGTACGCAGGTTCGCGGACCGGTCCAGGAACAACAACCCGGCATACCCGAAGGTATCCCGCGCACAGCCGCCATAGCGCCGCACAGTAGACGATAAAAAACCGCTTACTGAAAGGCAGATGGTGCTTTTGTTCCGTAGTTAACCGGGCCGCGACGCCCGACCACTGCGTTTGCAGCGGTGTACGGAGACTAGAGATCGAGTTTCCTAGGGGCAACCTCAAAACACTGTCGGAAATTTCCTCGGTAGCAGCGGATGTACGCAAATCCAAAGGTGGTGGCTTGCCTGCGATAGTCATAGGTATCTACACAACTTTGGCTCGACGCTGAAAACCCAGCGAACGGGCTGTTGTGGCGAGCGGGCTTGTCCCGCGTTGGGCTGCGAAGCAGCCCCAGTAAGCAGAATGCGGTGTATCAGACATTGCGCAGAGGCTGGTTTTAGGGCTGCTTTGCAGCCCAACGCGGGGCAAGCCCGCTCGCCACAGGCGAACTCGCCGGCCTTTGCAAAGTTGTGTAGATACCTATGCTGCGATAGCGCTGGGTCAGCTAATGCATCCGTCACTGATGCACCGCAATCGCAGGCAAGCCAGCTCCCACACTGGAGCCGCGAAGACTACCGTTCTGCCAATTACCGTCTATCTGGAATTTCAGCCGACCTGTCAATGTTGACAGTAGTGCGCTCAACTTTTCTAGGCTTGACTAAGGGCGCAGTGCTGCACACGGGGTGCGGTAACGCAAGTGAACCAAGGAGAGTCATCATGGCAACTGGAACCGTTCGCGTGGTCGATTCAAACAATGGCTTTGTAATTATCACCCCGCGCAGTGGCGGTGGGGATATCACCGTCGACGAACAAGACCTTCGAGACGCTGGTTTGACCGATCTTAAAATGGGTGATCAGGTGTCTTACGATATAGGAGCCGTCGGTCAAATTCAGCATCTAAGACGTGTAGGTTAAACCTCCTCGAGAGAATTCCCCACTGGTATTCCTCTTGAGCAAAAGTTGGAAGGCTTCTTGCAACACCGCCTCCAGGACGTCCCGCGGCGTCAAAACTTTGCTTCAAGGAAACGAGGAATACCGGTGGTGGATCGCTCTCAAATGTTCGGCACGGCCCGTACCACCCTGACTGACCTCTCCCGAGGCAATCTGGGTGTGCCGTTGTTGTTGCTGGTGATGCTGGCAATGATGATGTTGCCGATGCCGCCGTTCCTTTTGGACGTGTTCTTCACCTTCAACATCGCCTTGTCCGTCGTGGTGCTGCTGGTGTGCGTCTACGCCCTGCGGCCGCTGGATTTCGCGGTATTCCCGACGATTCTGCTGGTGGCGACCCTGTTGCGCCTGGCGCTTAACGTAGCGTCCACCCGTGTGGTGATGCTCCACGGCCAGGACGGTCACGCCGCCGCCGGTAAGGTGATCCAGGCCTTCGGTGAGGTGGTGATCGGCGGCAACTACGTGGTCGGTATCGTGGTGTTCGCGATCCTGATGATCATCAACTTCGTGGTGGTGACCAAAGGCGCCGGGCGGATTTCCGAGGTGAGCGCGCGCTTCACCCTCGACGCCATGCCCGGCAAACAAATGGCCATCGACGCCGACCTCAACGCCGGCCTGATCGACCAGAACCAGGCCAAGTCACGCCGTCTGGAAGTGGCCCAGGAAGCCGAGTTCTACGGCTCCATGGACGGTGCCAGCAAGTTCGTGCGCGGTGACGCCATCGCCGGCCTGCTGATTCTGTTCATCAACCTCATCGGCGGCATCGCGGTCGGTATCTTCCAGCACGGCATGACCTTTGGCGATGCGGGCAAGGTCTACGCCTTGCTGACTATCGGTGACGGTTTAGTGGCGCAATTGCCATCACTGTTGTTATCCACAGCGGCGGCCATCATGGTCACCCGTGCTTCGGGTTCCGAAGACATGGGCAAGCAGATCAGCCGCCAGATGTTCGCCTCGCCCAAGGCGCTGGCCGTGGCGGCGGGCATCATGGCCATCATGGGTATCGTGCCGGGCATGCCGCACGTGTCGTTCCTGAGTATGGCGGCCCTGGCCGGTGGCGGCGCCTATCTGTTCTGGAAGAAGCAGAATGCGGTCAAGGTCCAGGCCCTGCAGGAAGTCGCGCGTCAGCAGGAGCTGCTGCCATCTCCGGCCCGCGCCCAGGAAACCAAGGAGCTGGGCTGGGATGACGTGACCCCGATCGACATGATCGGCCTGGAAGTCGGCTACCGCCTGATCCCGCTGGTGGACCGCAACCAGGGCGGCCAACTGCTCGCGCGGATCAAGGGCGTGCGCAAGAAGCTGTCCCAGGACCTGGGCTTTTTGATGCCCACCGTGCATATCCGCGACAACCTCGACCTGGCCCCCAGCGCCTACCGCTTGACCCTGATGGGCGTGATCCTGGCCGAGGCCGAGATCTACCCGGACCGCGAGCTGGCGATCAACCCGGGGCAGGTGTTCGGCAGCCTCAACGGCATCACCGCCAAAGATCCGGCTTTTGGCCTGGAGGCGGTGTGGATCGAAATCAGCCAGCGCAGCCAGGCGCAGTCCCTGGGTTACACCGTGGTGGACGCCAGCACCGTGGTTGCCACGCACCTCAACCAGATCCTCTACAAGCACTCCCATGAGCTGATCGGCCACGAGGAAGTCCAGCAATTGATGGGTTTGCTCGGCAAAGCTTCGCCAAAACTCGCCGAGGAGCTGGTGCCGGGCGTGCTGTCGCTGTCGCAATTGCTCAAAGTCTTGCAGGCGCTGCTGGCCGAACAGGTGCCGGTGCGCGACATTCGTAGCATTGCCGAGGCCATCGCGAACAATGCCGCCAAGAGTCAAGATACTGCCGCGCTGGTGGCCGCGGTGCGCGTCGGATTGTCGCGCGCAATCGTGCAAAGCATTGTAGGGCTTGACTCCGAGCTGCCTGTGATCACCTTGGAACCAAGGTTGGAACAAATATTGCTCAATAGTATTCAGAAGGCAGGTCAAGGCCAGGAAGAAGGCGTTCTGCTGGAGCCAAGCATGGCTGAGAAGCTGCAGCGTTCGTTGATCGACGCCGCGCAGCGCCAGGAAATGCAGGGCCAGCCGGTGATCTTGCTGGTGGCCGGCCCGGTCCGCGCGATGTTGTCGCGGTTTGGACGCCTGGCAGTACCGAATTTGCACGTTTTGGCTTATCAGGAAATTCCTGACAACAAGCAAGTGACTATCGTCGCGACAGTAGGGCCCAACGGCTGAGGGTAGTGGGTTATGCAAGTTAAGCGTTTTTTCGCCGCCGATATGCGTCAGGCCATGAAACTGGTTCGTGATGAGCTGGGCGCCGACGCCGCGATTATCGGTAACCGTCGTATTGCCGGCGGTGTCGAGCTGACGGCTGCCCTGGATTACACCCCCCAGGCCCTGGCGCCGCGCGTGCCGAACATGGAGCTCGAAGACGAGCTGCGCAAGACGGCCTCGCGCATTGTCTCGGCCCAGGCCGAACTGAGCATGCGCGGTGACAGCGATGCCACCACCAATCGCCAGTTGTTCGCCGGCCTGCCGCTGACCGCGGCCGAGCCCTTGGTCGAGCCAACGTTCAAAGAGCCGTCGCGTCCGGCAGCGCCTGCACCGGCCGCTGCTGTCGACCCGCGCGCATTCGACTCGATGCGCTTTGAACTCAACGGCCTGCGCGAGCTGCTCGAAGTGCAGCTGGGCTCGCTGGCCTGGACCCAACTGCAAGGCAGCAAGCCGCAACAGGCCAACCTGTGGCGCCGCCTGCAACGCATCGGCCTGTCCGGCCCGTTGTCCCGCGACCTGCTGGCCTTGACCACCGAGATACAGGAGCCTCGCCAGGCCTGGCGCATGCTGCTGGCCCACTTGGCGCGGATGATCGCCACGCCGGAAATCGAACCGCTGGAAGAGGGCGGGGTAATTGCCATGGTCGGTCCCGCCGGCATGGGCAAGACCACCACCCTGGCCAAGCTGGCCGCCCGTTACGTACTCAAATACGGCGCGCAGAATATCGCCCTGGTCAGCATGGACAGCTACCGCATTGGTGCCCAGGAACAGCTCAAGACCCTGGGTCGCATCCTCAATGTGTCGGTGACCCATGTCGACCCGGGCCAGTCCCTGGCCAACGCCCTCGACCCGCTGCTGCGCAAGCGCGTGGTGCTGATCGATACCGCCGGCCTGCAAGCCAGCGACCCGGCACTGCGCATGCAGCTGGAAAGCCTGGCCGGGCGTGGCATCAAGTCGAAAAATTACCTGGTGCTTGCAACCACCAGCCAGAAACAGGTTCTTACCGCTGCGTACCACAGCTACAAGCGTTGCGGCCTGGCCGGTTGCATCCTCACCAAGCTCGATGAAACCGCGAGCCTGGGCGAAGTGCTGAGCCTGGCCATCAGTCATGAATTGCCGGTCGCCTACCTGACCGACGGCCCGCGGATCCCGGATGATCTGCATCTGCCGCGCCGTCATCAATTGGTCAGCCGTGCAGTCAGCGTGCAAATGCAAGAAGAGCCTAGCGAGGAAGCGATGGCCGATATGTTCGCCGACCTTTACCACAACCCGGCAAAACGGGTGGGATAGGTCAGGATGAACACCATGAACTGTATCTACATCGATGGTCTGCAAGCGATTCACGCGGCCAAGCCATGTAGCCTGCGTCTAAGCAAGACAAGGTAAAGAAATAAAATGGGCAGCATGCATCCCGTACAGGTGATCGCGGTGACCGGCGGCAAAGGTGGCGTCGGGAAAACTAACGTGTCAGTGAATTTGTCCCTGGCCCTGGCAGAGCTTGGCCGCCGCGTCATGCTGCTGGATGCTGACCTGGGGCTGGCGAATGTCGACGTTTTGCTGGGGCTGACGCCCAAGCACACCCTCGCCGATGTGATCGAGGGCCGCTGCGAGCTGCGCGATGTGCTGTTGCAGGGCCCCGGTGGCATCCGCATCGTGCCGGCCGCCTCCGGTACCCAGAGCATGGTGCACCTGAGCCCGGCGCAGCATGCCGGTCTGATCCAGGCGTTCAGCGATATCGGCGACAACCTCGACGTGCTGGTGATCGACACCGCCGCCGGGATCGGCGAGTCCGTGGTCAGCTTTGTGCGCGCCGCGCAGGAAGTGCTGCTGGTGGTCTGCGATGAACCCACCTCGATCACCGACGCCTATGCCCTGATCAAACTGCTTAACCGTGACTACGGCATGAACCGCTTCCGCGTCCTGGCCAACATGGCCCAGAGCCCGCAGGAAGGGCGCAACCTGTTCGCCAAGTTGACCAAGGTCACGGATCGCTTTCTCGATGTAGCCTTACAATACGTTGGCGCAGTTCCCTACGACGAGTGTGTGCGCAAGGCTGTGCAAAAGCAGCGTGCGGTCTACGAAGCGTTCCCTCGTTCCAAATGCGCCTTGGCGTTCAAGGCTATTGCCCAGAAGGTCGATACCTGGCCGTTGCCCGCCAACCCGCGGGGGCATCTGGAGTTTTTCGTCGAGCGATTGGTGCATCAGACGAGCGCAGGACCGGTGCTATGACAGCGAACGGCTACAACGCCTACAAGAAATCCGCCCGTGACAGCCAGGGCGAGTTGATCGAGCGCTACGCGCCCTTGGTCAAGCGCATTGCCTACCACCTGTTGGCACGCCTGCCCGCGAGCGTCCAGGTCGAAGACTTGATCCAGGCCGGCATGATCGGCCTGCTCGAAGTGTCGACCAAATATGACGCGAGCAAGGGGGCCAGTTTCGAGACGTATGCGGGGATCCGTATCCGTGGCGCGATGCTCGACGAGGTGCGCAAGGGTGATTGGGCGCCGCGTTCGGTGCACCGCAATACGCGCATGGTCAGTGACGCAATTCGCGCAATTGAAGCAAAAACCGGTCGCGACGCTAAAGATCACGAAGTTGCGGCCGAACTCCAATTGAGTCTCGACGATTATTACGGGATTTTGAACGATACCTTGGGCAGCCGCCTGTTCAGTTTCGACGACCTGTTGCAGGACGGCGAACACGAAGGGCTGCATGAGGACGGCGCGAGCGCTCATATGGAGCCATCGCGCGACCTGGAGGATGAACGCTTCCAGGGGGCGTTGGCGGACGCGATTGCCAATTTGCCGGAGCGTGAGCGGCTGGTGTTGGCGCTGTACTACGACGAAGAGCTGAACCTCAAGGAAATCGGTGAGGTCCTGGGGGTCAGCGAATCGCGGGTCAGCCAGTTGCATAGCCAGTGCGCAGCCCGCTTGCGGGGGCGTTTGGGAGAGTGGCGAGCGCGCTGACAGGCAGTGTGGGGGGCGCTGCAGACGATACCGCGAGGGCGCCAAGCCTTCGCGGGTTCGGCCCGTGGTGGCCCCGGCAGTCCTTTTTGTGTAATGCCTGTTGATTGAAATGGCGCGTCCAGGTGCTGGGCGCGTTTAAGACTGCTTGGAGGTCGAATTGGACAAGAACATGAAAATCCTCATCGTTGATGACTTCTCAACGATGCGGCGGATCATAAAAAACCTGTTGCGTGACCTTGGGTTCACTAACACGGTCGAGGCGGACGACGGCATCACTGCGATTCCGATCCTCAACAGCGGGAGCATCGACTTTCTGGTAACGGACTGGAACATGCCTGGCATGACCGGTATCGACTTGCTGCGCCACGTGCGCGCCGACGAAAAACTGCGCAGCCTTCCCGTGTTGATGGTGACCGCCGAAGCCAAGCGTGAGCAGATCATCGAAGCCGCCCAAGCCGGGGTAAACGGTTACGTGGTCAAGCCATTCACTGCATTGGCCTTGAAAGAGAAGATCGAAAAAATCTTCGAACGCATCCACGGCTAATGCCATCGCGGGGGAGCTATGGAGCATAAAGAAACGTCACAGGGCGACTTTGAGTCGACCCTGAAAAAGCATGCTCACCAGTTGGTCGAAAGCCTTGAAAAAGGCCAGTTCGGCGACGCGGTGCAGTTAATCCATGAGCTCAACCAGACCCGTGACCGCGGCCTGTACCAGGAAGTGGGCAAGCTCACGCGCGAGCTGCACAGTGCGATCGTCAATTTCCAGATTGACCCGCATATGCCCCAGGCCGAAGAAATCTCGCAGATCACCGATGCCACCGAACGCCTGTCCTATGTGGTCAGGCTGACCGAGGCGGCGGCCAACCGCACCATGGACCTGGTGGAAAACGCCACGCCCCTGGTCAATGGCATGGCCACCGAAGCCCAGGCGCTCAGCGTTGACTGGGGCCGCTTCATGCGCCGTGAAGTCGGGGCTGAAGAGTTCCGTGAATTGGCGCGTCGGGTCGAAGGGTTCTTGTCACGCAGCGAGCAGGAAAACCGCACGGTTTCCAGCAACCTCAACGACATTCTGCTCGCCCAGGATTACCAGGACCTCACCGGCCAGGTGATCAAGCGTGTGACCCAATTGGTCACCGAAGTGGAAAGCAACTTGCTCAAATTAGTGCTGATGGCAGGCCAGGTAGACCGCTTTGCAGGCATCGAACATGACCGCGAAGCGATCCTCTCGGAAAAAGATCCACAAAAACATCTCGCCAAGGGTGAAGGTCCGCAGATTCATGCCGATAAACGTGAAGACGTTGTATCGGGTCAAGATGATGTCGATGACCTGTTATCCAGTTTAGGCTTCTAAGGAGCACACCCATGAGCTTCGGCGCCGATGAAGAAATCCTTCAGGATTTCCTTGTAGAGGCCGGCGAAATTTTAGAGCAACTGTCCGAACAACTGGTCGAGCTGGAAAGCCGACCGGATGATGCGAACCTGCTCAATGCAATTTTTCGCGGTTTTCACACTGTAAAAGGGGGCGCCGGCTTCCTCCAGCTCCATGAGCTGGTGGAGTGCTGCCACATCGCCGAGAACGTGTTCGACATCCTGCGCAAGGGTGAGCGTCAGGTTGACTCGGAATTGATGGACGTGATTCTCGAAGCACTGGATGCGGTCAACGGCATGTTCAGCCAAGTGCGTGAACGTGCACCGGTTACCGCCGCCACCCCGGAACTGCTGGCCGCCCTGGCGCGCTATGCAGAGCCTGCCGAATTGTCCGCGGTGCCGGTGGCTGAGGCAGCGCCCGAGCCTGTGGCGCAAGCCGAGCCGGATGTGACCGACAGCGAGTTCGAGCAACTGCTTAACTCCCTCAGCGCGGTGAAGGCCGAGGCCGAAGCACCGGCCGCGGTTGCGCCGGCAGCGGCACCGACCAGCGAAGACATCTCCGACGCGGAGTTCGAATCCCTGCTCGACCAGTTGCATGGCAAAGGCCAGTTTGCGGCCGACGCCGTGGCGCCTGCCGCTGCCGCCAGCACCGCTGTGGATGCGCCGGCCGCCAAAGCCAGCACCGACATCACCGATGACGAATTCGAAGCCTTGCTCGACCAGCTGCATGGCAAGGGCACGTTCGCGGCCGACGCCTTGCCGAAGGTCGCCGCCACGTCTGCGCCTGCCGCCACGTCTGCGCCTGCCGCAGCGCCTGCCGCCGCCAGTGCCGCACCGGCCGGCGATGGCTTGATCTCGGACCACGAGTTCGAGTCGCTGCTGGATGAATTGCACGGCAAGGGCAAGTTCAGCGAAGTGGCCCCGGCTGCTACGGCTGCACCGGTTGCCGCCAAAGCGGCCGCCCCGGCGCCGGTGGCCAAGCCAGCGCCAACCCCCGGCGCCGCACCTGCTCCGGCGCGTGCCGCCGCGGCGCCGGTGGCCGACAAACCCGCCACTGAAGCCGAAACCACCGTGCGCGTTGATACCGCGCGCCTGGACGACATCATGAACATGGTCGGCGAGCTGGTACTGGTGCGTAACCGCCTGGTGCGACTGGGCCTGAGCAGCGGCGACGAAGCCATGCAAAAGGCCGTGTCGAACCTCGACGTGGTCACCGCCGACCTGCAGACCGCCGTGATGAAAACGCGGATGCAGCCGATCAAGAAAGTCTTCGGCCGCTTCCCGCGTCTGGTTCGCGACCTGGCGCGTCAGCTCAAGAAAGAGATCAACCTGGAACTGGTGGGTGAAGAAACCGACCTCGACAAAAACCTGGTCGAGGCCCTGGCCGACCCGCTGGTCCACTTGGTGCGCAACGCCGTCGACCACGGCGTGGAAACCCCGGAAGAACGCGAAGCCTCGGGCAAGTCCCGGGGCGGCAAGGTGATCCTGGCGGCGGAACAGGAAGGCGATCATATCCTGCTGTCGATCACCGATGACGGCAAGGGCATGGACCCGGCCGTGCTGCGCAATATCGCGGTCAAGCGTGGCGTGATGGACAAGGACGCCGCCGACCGCCTGACCGACACCGAGTGCTACAACCTGATCTTCGCGCCGGGCTTCTCGACCAAGACCGAGATTTCCGACGTGTCGGGCCGTGGCGTGGGCATGGACGTGGTGAAGACCAAGATCAGCCAGCTCAACGGCTCGATCAATATCTACTCGACCAAGGGCCAGGGCTCGAAGATCGTCATCAAGGTGCCGTTGACCCTGGCGATCATGCCGACCCTGATGGTGATGCTGGGCAACCAGGCCTTCGCTTTCCCGCTGGTCAACGTCAACGAGATCTTCCACCTCGACCTGTCGCGCACCAACGTGGTGGACGGCCAGGAAGTGGTGATCGTGCGTGACAAGGCATTGCCGCTGTTCTACCTCAAGCGCTGGTTGGTCGCCTCGGCTGCCCATGAAGAGCAGCGCGAAGGCCATGTGGTGATTCTCTCCGTGGGCACCCAGCGTATCGGCTTTGTCGTCGATCAACTGGTGGGCCAGGAAGAAGTGGTCATCAAGCCATTGGGCAAAATGCTGCAGGGAACCCCGGGCATGTCGGGTGCGACCATCACCGGTGACGGTCGGATCGCGCTGATTCTCGATGTTCCGAGCATGCTCAAGCGTTACGCCGCTCGGCGTATTTGATTCTGGTGGGTCAGGGCGGTATTGCCCGTCCCGCCTAACGGAGTGCTTATGGTAGTCAAGGTCCTGGTGGTGGACGATTCGGGTTTCTTCCGCCGCCGCGTCTCGGAAATTCTTTCCGCCGATCCAACGATCCAGGTGGTCGGTACGGCCACCAATGGCAAAGAGGCAATTGATCAAGCCATTGCATTGAAGCCCGACGTGATCACCATGGACTACGAGATGCCGATGATGGATGGCATCACGGCAGTTCGGCACATCATGCAACGCTGCCCGACCCCGGTGTTGATGTTCTCCTCGCTGACCCACGAAGGCGCCCGGGTGACCCTGGATGCGCTGGACGCCGGCGCGGTGGACTTCCTGCCGAAGAATTTCGAAGACATCTCGCGCAACCCCGACAAGGTCAAGCAGATGCTGTGCGAGAAAGTGCACAGCATTTCGCGCAGTAACCGCCGTAGCCTGTTCAGCGCGCCGGCGCCCGCCGCAACCCCAGTGCCACCGCCGGCTCCAGCGGCCTCGACGAGCGCGTATGCGCGTCCTGCCCCGGCGCCGGTTGCACGGCCGGCGGCGACCGCGCCTGTGCGTACCGCCGCGCCTGCTGCGCATTCGCCCGCGCCCAAGCGCAAAGCCTACAAGCTGGTCGCCATCGGCACATCCACCGGCGGCCCGGTGGCCCTGCAACGCGTCTTGACCCAGCTGCCGGCCAACTTCCCGGCGCCGATCGTGTTGATCCAGCATATGCCCGCCGCGTTCACCAAGGCCTTCGCCGAGCGCCTGGACAAGCTGTGCCGCATCAGCGTCAAGGAAGCCGAGGATGGCGACATCCTGCGTCCCGGCCTGGCGCTGCTGGCACCGGGCGGCAAGCAGATGATGGTGGATGGTCGCGGCGCGATCAAAATCCTGCCGGGCGATGAACGCTTGAATTACAAGCCATGCGTGGACATTACCTTCGGTTCGGCGGCCAAGTCCTACGGCGACAAAGTTCTGGCGGTGGTGCTCACCGGCATGGGCGCCGACGGCCGTGAAGGCGCGCGCCTGCTCAAGCAGGGCGGCAGCGCCATCTGGGCCCAGGACGAAGCCAGCTGCGTGATCTATGGCATGCCCATGGCCATCGTCAAGGCTGACCTGGCCGACGCCGTCTACAGCCTGGACGACATCGGCAAGCATCTGGTGGAGGCCTGCCTCTGATGGATGTATTGAGCCTGATCGGCATCATCATGGCGTTTGTCGCGATCATCGGCGGCAACTACCTCGAAGGCGGCCACCTCGGCGCCCTGGCCAACGGCCCGGCGGCGCTGATCGTGATCGGCGGCACCGTCGGCGCGGCGTTGCTGCAGTCGCCGATGAGTTCGTTCAAGCGGGCGATGCAGATCTTTATCTGGATCATCTTTCCGCCGCGTGTCGATTTGGCCGGCGGCATCGACCGCGTCGTCAACTGGAGCCTCACCGCCCGCAAGGAAGGCCTGCTGGGCCTGGAAGGCGTAGCCGATGCCGAACCGGACAGCTACGCGCGCAAAGGCCTGCAATTATTGGTGGACGGTGCCGAGCCGGAAGCGATCCGCAGCATCCTGGAGGTGGACTTCTACACCCAGGAAAGCCGCGACATCAACGCCGCCAAAGTCTATGAAAGCATGGGCGGCTACGCGCCGACCATCGGCATCATCGGTGCGGTCATGGGCCTGATCCACGTGATGGGCAACCTGGCCGACCCTTCGCAATTGGGCAGCGGGATTGCCGTGGCGTTCGTCGCCACCATCTACGGCGTGGCCAGTGCCAACCTGGTGTTGTTGCCGGTGGCCAGCAAGCTCAAGTCGATTGCCATGCGCCAGTCCCGTTATCGCGAAATGTTGCTCGAAGGCATCCTGTCGATTGCCGAAGGCGAGAACCCGCGTTCCATCGAATTGAAGCTTCAGGGCTTCATGGATTGATGGGAGGTATGACTTGTGAGCCGTCGCCGTCGCGAGCCTGAAGAACACGTCAACCATGAACGCTGGCTGGTGTCTTATGCGGACTTCATCACCTTGCTGTTTGCGTTTTTCGTGGTGATGTACTCCATCTCGTCGGTGAACGAAGGCAAGTACAAAGTCATTTCCGAGGCGCTGATCGGGGTGTTTTCCGATTCTGACCGCGCGCTCAAACCGATCCCGATTGGCGACGAGCGGCCCAAGACCGTGACCCCGGCCAAGCCGCTGGTCGACGACAGCGACGAAACCGCCGCCGGCGTCGGGGGCACCAGCGATCCGCTCAAAAGCATTGCCGACGACATCAGTGCTGCGTTTGGCGATTTGATCAGCTCCAACCAGATGACCGTGCGCGGCAACGAGTTGTGGGTGGAGATCGAGCTCAATTCCAGCCTGCTGTTCGCCAGTGCCGATGCGATGCCCAGTGACCAGGCGTTCACCATCATCGACAAGGTCGCGGCGATCCTGCGGCCGTTCGAGAACCCGATCCACGTTGAAGGTTTTACCGACAATGTGCCGATCAGCACCGCGCAGTACCCGACCAACTGGGAACTGTCGTCGGCGCGCGCCGCGAGCATCGTGCGCATGTTGGCGATGCAGGGTATCAACCCGGGTCGCCTGGCGTCGGTGGGGTATGGCGAGTTCCAACCAGTGGCCAATAACGCCACGGTAGAAGGGCGTTCACGCAACCGCCGGGTCGTGCTGGTGGTGTCGCGCAACCTGGAAGTGCGCCGCAGCCTGACCGGCACCGGCACCGCCAACGCAACACCGGATGCGGCCTTGAAGCGGGCTGGCACACAAACTGCACCGGCCCTTGTAAAGCCGCCGGTTCGTCAGAGTGCCGTCAATTCTCCGTCGCCGGCTCAATAACTTATGCAATGTCTCGGTCGCGCGCGTGCCTGCCGGGAGGAACCAACCGAATGAGAGTCTGGGCAGTTGCCAATCAAAAAGGTGGAGTCGGCAAGACCACCACCTCCATCGCCTTAGCCGGTTTGCTGGCCGAGGCGGGCAAGCGTGTGGTCGTGGTGGACCTGGATCCTCACGGCTCCATGACCAGCTATTTCGGCTACGACCCGGACACGCTGGAACACAGCAACTTCGACCTGTTTCTGCACAAAGGCAGCGTGCCGGCCGATCTGCCTGGGCAACTGCTGTTGCCCACCAGCCACGAGCGCATTTTCCTGTTGCCGTCCAGCACCGCCCTGGCCACTCTCGAGCGCCAGTCGCCGGGGCAGAGCGGCCTGGGCCTGGTGATCGCCAAGACCCTGGCGCAACTGTGGCAGGACTTCGACTACGCGATCATCGACAGCCCGCCATTGCTTGGCGTGTTGATGGTCAACGCCTTGGCGGCGAGCCAACAGTTGGTGATCCCGGTGCAGACCGAGCACCTGGCGGTCAAAGGCCTGGAGCGCATGGTCAGCACCTTGGCAATGATCAACCGTTCACGCAAACAGCCATTGCCCTACAGCATCGTGCCAACCTTGTTCGACCGCCGCACCCAGGCTTCCCTCGGAACGTTGCGGGTACTGCGCGACGCCTACCCGGACAGCATCTGGAATGGCTATATCCCGGTGGACACCCGCCTGCGTGACGCCAGCCGCGCCGGGCTTACGCCGTCGCAGTTCGACGGCAAGAGCCGTGGCGTGCAGGCTTACCGCGTGTTGCTCAAGCATCTGCTGTCGCAGCAGCTTGTGGCGCAGGTGGCGTGATGAACCGGCCTACCGAACTCAAGACCCGGCCGCAACTGGCACTGGAATCCTACCTGGATGCCTTGTTGCAGGAAGCGACCGCGGAAGAACTGCCGGAACCGATGCTGGTGCTGGAGCCTGCCGTCGAGCCTGCCAGCACGCTGGATGAATTCCAGCTGGCGGTGCTCGAAGAGCAGGCGCGCGATGCGCAGGTGGTGGTGCCGATCACACCGGCCGTGGTCGTGCCTGCCGTGGTGGCCCCCGTAATGGTCGAGCCGGTGGTGCAAGTGCACCTGCCGCCGAGCATCACGCCGCCGCCGGTGACGGGCGACGGTCGCCCGAGCTGGGCGGCCGAGCCGTTCGAATGCCTGCTGTTCGACGTCGCCGGGTTGACCCTGGCGGTGCCGCTGGTGTGCCTGGGCTCGATCTATTCCCTGGAAGGCCAGGAACTGACACCGCTGTTCGGGCAACCGGAGTGGTTCCTCGGCATCCTGCCCAGCCAGGCCGGCAACCTGAAGGTGCTCGATACCGCGCGCTGGGTGATGCCCGACCGCTACCGCGACGACTTTCGCCAAGGCTTGCAATACGTGATCTCGGTGCAGGGCTACGAGTGGGGGCTGGCGGTGCATCAAGTCAGCCGCTCGTTGCGCCTGGACCCCAATGAAATCAAGTGGCGCAGCCACCGGGGCCAACGGCCTTGGCTGGCGGGCACCGTGATCGAACACATGTGCGCGTTGCTCGACGTCGCCGAACTGGCCGAGTTGATCGCCAGCGGGGCGGTCAAGACGATGCCGGTGACCAAACGCAGTTGATTGAACAATAAGGGCCGCATGCGAGTGCGGTCAAAGAAGCACACACGCCGTGTCGAACGGTATTTGAAGGGGTCAGAGAAATGAACAAGTCAGCGTCCGCACAAGGTTTGGATGATCCGATCCTGCAATGGGTTACCTTCAAACTGGACAACGAGTCCTATGGCATTAACGTGATGCGCGTGCAGGAAGTGCTGCGCTACACCGAGATCGCGCCGGTACCGGGTGCGCCCAGCTATGTGCTGGGTATCATCAACCTGCGCGGCAACGTGGTGACGGTCATCGACACCCGCCAGCGTTTCGGCCTGGTACCGACCGAAGTCAACGACAACACCCGTATCGTCATCATCGAAGCCGACAAGCAAGTAGTCGGGATCATGGTCGACAGTGTGGCGGAAGTGGTCTACCTGCGCCAATCGGAAGTGGAAACCGCGCCGAACGTGGGTAACGAAGAATCCGCCAAGTTCATCCAGGGCGTGTGCAACAAGAACGGCGAACTGCTGATTCTGGTCGAGCTGGACAAGATGATGAGCGAAGAAGAATGGTCGGAACTGGAGAGCATCTGATTGTTCCTTGAGGCCGTGGTAATTGTCCTGGCCCTTTTGTGGGCCGGGACCTTGGCATTCCTGCTGCGCCATGTGCGCCAGCAGCGCGAATTGTTATTGCAGCAGGCCGAGCGCGACGCCGTGCGAGACCGGCGCATCCTCGAGTTGCTCAAGCGTGTTGATCATTACCAGCAAAGCGCGGTGAAGGTCGGTGACGAGGTGCATGAACTGCGCGCCATTCTTGCGCCTTTGCCGGACAAGCTGGCGCAGATCGAGCAGCGTGATCCGTCGAGCTTGTCGTTTGCCCAGGCTGCCAAGCTGGTGGGGATGGGGGCTACGGTGGATGAGCTGACGCAGTCGTGTGGGTTGACCCAGGCTGAGGCGCAGTTGATGAGTAAGTTGCATAAAAGTTGATCAGCCGCCGGTTCGCTGAACAACGTGTCAAACCCTTGAGCCAGAGCCTTCCCGCTCGACCCTGAGGGTGCTGAACGCTGCTGCTTTTGCGGATCATGTCACAATGCTATGTTTTTCATGGCACTTATTCGTCTTTGTGGTGACCAAGCCTGCGCATGTAGGAAGTTTCACTTACAAGGATGCGAAATGTCTTTCGACGCGTTACCAAAAACAAAGCCGTCTGTTTTGCTGCATTCCTGCGTAGCCACCGGTATCACGTTCGGTCTGCTCGCCAGCGTTGCTGCGCTGGCGGCCGAGCCTGTAGCGCCCGCTCAACAACTACTCCTGCAGCAACAGCGTGAGCGTGCGCAGCGCGAACAGTTGGAGCCTTCGCCGGATGTACGTCTGCAAGCGCCGCAAGACGCTGACGGCAGCCTGCGGTTGTCGCGCACTGAATCGCCCTGCTTCAAGATAGACCGCGTGATCCTCACCGGCGACCAGGCCGAAGATTTCCAGTGGGCCCTGCGCGCCGCCAACCCGTCGAATGATCCGGTGCAAGGGCGTTGCATCGGTGCCGGCGGCATAAATCTGACGATGAAGCGTATCCAGAACGCAATTATCGCCAAGGGCTTCATCACCACCCGCGTACTGGCCCAAGCCCAGGACCTGAACCAGGGCACCCTGTCGCTGGTACTGGTACCCGGCCGCATCAAGCAAATCCGCTTCGCCGAAGGCACCTCCTCACGCGCCAATTACTGGAACGCGATGCCCGCGTCCGCCGGCGACGTGCTTAACCTGCGCGATATCGAGCAGGCACTGGAGAACTTCAAGCGTGTGCCCACCGCCGAAGCCGATGTGCAGATCAAACCGGCCGAGGGCGAGGATGCGAAGCCTGGGGAGAGCGACGTGGTGATCGCTTGGAAGCAGGCCATTCCGGTACGGGTCAGCCTGTCGGTGGACGACTCCGGCAGCAAGCAAACCGGTAAATACCAAGGCAACGTCGCCTTGTCGCTGGACAACCTGGCGACGCTCAACGACCTGTTCTATATCAGTTTCAACCATGACTTGGGCGGCGGCGAAAGCGGCGACCGCGGCTCCAAGGGACATACCGTGCATTACTCGGTGCCCTATGACTATTGGCAGTTGAGCCTCACCTCCAGCGAATACGACTACCACCAGACGATTGCCGGGGCCAACCAGACTTACTCCTACCAGGGCCGTAGCCGCACCAATGAGATCCAGGTCTCGCGGGTGATCTATCGCGATGCCGTGCGTAAGACCAGTGTGTCCTTCGGCGGTTGGAGCCGCACCTCCAGCAATTTTATCGAAGACACGGAAATCGAGTTGCAGCGTCGGCGCATGGCCGGCTGGCAGGCCGGGATCAACCACCGTGAATTCATCGGTGTCAGTACCCTCGATTTGGGCGTGGGCTATCGCCGCGGCACCGGGGCCCGCGATGCGTTGCGCGCACCGGAAGAAGACACCGGCGAGGGCACCTCTCGCTCCCAGATCATTTCTGCCAACGCGCAATTGCAAGTGCCATTTACCCTGGCCAGCCAACGTCTGCGCTATGTCGCCGGCTGGCGCGGGCAATGGAACCGCACGGCGCTGATCCCGCAGGACCGGTTTTCGATCGGCGGACGTTACACCGTGCGTGGTTTCGACGGCGAGCAGATCCTCTCGGCCGAACGGGGTTGGACGTTCAGCAACGACCTGGGCCTGAGCCTGGCCAACACTGGCCAGGAACTCTATCTGGGCGTGGACTATGGCGAAGTCGGCGGGCATTCCACCCAGTACCTTTCGGGCCGGCGCCTGGCGGGGGCGGTGGTGGGTCTACGCGGCGGCTACAAACAGTTTTCCTATGACATTTATACCGGCAAGCCCCTGGAGAAACCCAAGGGCTTCCAGACCGCCGACGTAACCAGTGGCTTCAGCGCCAACTGGTCCTTTTGAAGGAGCGCAGCATGCATCGTGGCAGCCTTGAGGTACTCGCCCCCGAACGGGCCGACACCTCCCTCGACGAAGCGCAGGTGCTGGGTTCGGCGGTGTGGCTGTGGATGCACTCGAGCGCCCATCGCGATGCGCCGTTGCACAGCCTGCCGACCTTGCTGCTGCCGGCCATCAAGGCGCGCCAGTTCATTCTGATGAGCGAAGGCGGGCGGCCGGTGTTTTTCCTGTCGTGGCTCAACCTCAGTGCCGAGGCCGAGGCACGTTATTTGAGCGAGCCGGCGGTGTGCCTGCCGCCGGAAGACTGGAACAGCGGCGACCGTATGTGGGTCAACGACTGGGTTGCGCCGTTCGGTCATACCCCACGGGTGATGAGCCTGTTGCGTCGGCGCGTGTGGGCCACGCGTATCTGTCGTTCGTTGTACCACCGGGGCGAAGAGCGCGGTTTGCGCGTGATGAATTTCCAGGGGATCGCCGTCCTGGACCTGGAGGCGAAAGCCTGGTTTGCCACCCACCCGTTACCCAGCGACGCGCTCTGATCTGCCACTGCGCAAAGGATTTGCATGAATAAGCATCTGTATCGAATTGTATTCAACAAGGCGCGCGGCCTGATGATGGTCGTGGCCGAAAACGTCAAGAGCGCGTGCAAGGCACCCGGCACCATGGGCGCTGTGTCGGGCGCCGGCAGCGTGGTGGCGACCTTTACGCCGCTGCGTTTTGCGCTGATGGTCGGCATGGGCTGGGTCGCCCTGGTGGCGCCCGCCCAGGCCCAGGTGGTGGCCGACGGCTCGGCGCCCGCCGGCCAGCGCCCGACCATCGGTGCCGCCGGCAACGGCGCCCCGGTGGTGAACATCACGGCGCCGAGCGGGGCAGGGGTGTCGCGCAACACCTACTCGCAGTTCGATGTGGACAAGCGCGGGGTGATCCTCAACAACGGCGCGACCAACAGCCAGACCCAGCTGGGTGGCTGGATCGAAGGCAACCGTGCGTTGGTCAACGGCAGTGCGCGGGTGATTCTCAACGAAGTCAATTCAAGCAACCCCAGCCAATTGCGCGGGTTTGTCGAAGTGGGCGGCTCCAAGGCCCAGGTGGTGATTGCCAACCCGTCGGGCATCGCCTGCGACGGTTGCGGCTTCATCAACGCTGACCGGGCGACCCTGACCACCGGCCGCGCACAGTTCGAGAACGGCCTGATTAGCGGTTACCAAGTCTCGGGCGGCAAGGTCAGCATCAACGGTGCTGGCATGGACAGCACCCGTGCCGACTACACCGAGATCATAGCGCGCACCGTCGAGGTCAACGCGGGGATCTGGTCCAGGGACCTGAGCATCAAGGCCGGGGCAACGGACAACACACAGACGGACGTCCCGGCGGTCGCCATCGATGTGGCGCAACTGGGCGGCATGTATGCCGGCAAGATTACCCTGGTGGGCAACGGTGCCGGTGTCGGCGTGCGCAATGCCGGGCAGATCGGCGCCAGTGCCGGTGAAGTGGTGATCGGCAGTGACGGGCGTATCGAGAACCGTGGCCAGATCAGCAGCGCCACGCAACTGACGGCCACGGCCGACAAAGGCATCGACAACAGCGGCACGCTGTTTGCCCAGACCGACCTGCACCTGCAAACCGCTGGGGACATCGACAACAGCGGCATCGTGTCGGCCAAGGGCAATACCCGCGTGACGGCCACGGGCGCGCAGTCAGCGATTCGCAGCCACGCCGGTTCCGCACTGGCCGCCGGTGTCGACAGCGACGGCAAGCTCGGTGACACCGGCTCGCTGACCCTTACTTCGGCCGGAACCTTGAGCGCCAAGGGCCAGAACCTGGCGGCCGAGAAGCTCACGGCCACGGCGGCGCAGGTTGATCTGAGTGACAGCATCACCTCTGCCGGCAACGTGGCGTTGACCAGCACCGCCGGCAACCTTGACCTGAGGCGTGCGCGCATCACTGCCGCGCAGGCCCTCAGCGCAGACGCGAGTCAGACCTTGCTCAGCGATGCGGCGCAGGTCGGCGCGGCGCAGATCACCGTCAACGCGTTGGACTTTTCCAACGTCGCCGGCAAATGGGTGCAGACCGGCAAGACCGGCATGCGTGTCACCGTGACGCGCAACCTGGATAACAGCAGTGGCACCCTCGCCAGCGGCGGGCGCCTGGACGTCACGGCCAATGCCCTGGTCAACAGCGCCGGCCTGGTGCAATCCGGTGGCCTGGAGGACCTGCACGTCACCGCCCATGAGCGGCTGGATAACCAGAGCGGCAAGCTGCTGACCGCCGCGCAGATGTACCTCAATGGCGGCACCCTCGAAAACCGCGGCGGGCAAATCACCGCCGGCGGCACGATGGACGTCAATGCCGGCCAGTTGAACAACAGCGCCGGCACGGTCGCGGCGGCCCGGACCTTGACGGTCAACGCGGACAGCATCCTCAACAACGGCGGCACCCTCGGTTCGGTCGCGGGCGACCTGCTGCTGACCAGCCGCACCCAGCCGTTGGACAACACGGGCGGCCGCCTGGAGTCCACCAAGGCCCTGACCCTCAACGTCCAGGGCCTGAGCAATACGGGCGGCGTGATTACCGGCGCGCAATTGCTGATCGACACCCACGGTCAGCAGTTGAATAACAACCGGGGCACGCTCAACGCCAGCGACACGCTGACGGTCGACAGCGGTGTGCTGCTCAATGACGGCGGCATCGTGCAGGCCAAGTCGAGCCTGTTGCTGGACACCCACGGCCAGTTGCTGAGCAACCGCAACTCGGGCAGCAACGGCGGCATTCTTGGCCAGGACACGGTCACGGTACGCGCCGGGCAATTGCTCAACGACCAGGGCTTTATCGGCAGCGCCAAGGCCCTGGATGTCGGTGCACAATCGGTGAGTAACCAGGCCGGCCTGCTGCGGGCCGACGGCCATCTGCTGCTCACCGCCGGGAGTGTCGACAATAGCTCGACTCAGGGCGCCAACCAGGGCATCAAGGGCCAGTCCATCACCCTCGATGCCGATAACATCACCAACCGCGTCGGCTCCATCGTTTCCGATGCGGTCATGAGCGTCACCGGTCGCGGCACCCTGGATAACACCCAGGGCGTCGTCTCCGCCGGCAGTCTGCTGACCGTGGCCGACCGCGATCTGGCGCAGAAAGCCCTGGCCGTGAGCAACGAAGGCGGCACGCTGATCGCCGGGCAAGCGCTGGGCGTGGACAGTGCCAACTACAGTGGTAGCGGCCGGGCCTTGAGCCTGGGCGACCTGACGTTCCGGCTGGCCGGCGACTTCGTCAACAGCGGCCTGTTCCAGGCCAACGGCGGCCTGACCGTCGAGACCGGCGGGCGCCTGACCAACCAGGGCACCTTCCAGGCCGCTAACTTGTTGCGCGTGAACAGCAACACCCTCGACAACACCGGCAGCGGCCTTATCAGCGCGCGCCAGGTGGAAGTCAATGCGGGCGGGCAGCTCGACAACCGTGGCTTGATCGACGGTGAAATCACCCGGGTCAACGCCGCGACCGTGAACAACCTGGGCACCGGACGTATCTACGGCGATCACCTGTCCATCGCCGCCACCACGCTGAACAACACCCTTGAAGGCGGGGCCGCTGCGACGGTTGCCGCGCGCAACCGCCTGGACATCGCCAGTCAGTACGTGAACAACCGCGAGCATGGCTTGATCTTCAGTGCCGGCGATCTGGTGATCGGCAGCGCGCTGGACGCCAACGGTAACGCCGTCGGCCAGGCGCAGGAACTCAACAACGCGAGCGCCACCGTTGAGGCCCTGGGGAATCTGGGGGCCAACGCCAGGGTGATTCGCAACACCAACGAGCACTTTGCAACCGAGACGGCGGTGGTATCGCGCGGGGTATTGCAGGAGTTCCAGCTATCAGGCTCGACCAATCGCTACGGGCCTGGCGACGTGTCCACCTACAACGACGAAGTGCAGCACCTGGTTACGCCGGAGGGCGTGAGAGACCGCTGGAACCGCTACGACTACACCCGTGAAGTCACCGAAACCCGGATCACCCAGTCTGACCCTGCGCAGATGCTGGCCGGTGGCAACCTCACCCTGATCGCCGATCAGGTCATCAACGACAAGAGCCGGATCATCGCGGGGCAGGCCCTGAACGGCAGCATCGGCAGCGTGACCAATACCGAGGTGGATGGCCAGCGCATCACCACCGACAACGGAACCCTGACCAACTTTTATCGCATCCAGCGCAAAGGCCGCGACCGTCAGGGCCGCAGCGTCACTACCTACACCCCGGCACCGCTGATCCAACAAATCAAGCTGACCCCGACCGTGTTCACCGATTACGCGGCGATCAACGGCAGCGGGACACAGGTCGGTGCGTTGGTGTTGGCCAACGTCACCGATCAGACCGCCGGTACCGGCGACCTGTCAGGGGCTGGTCGAACCTACGCGGTTACGCCGATCAGCCAAGTGCAGGCGCTGACCCAGCAGAATGCCACCAGCGGTATGGAGCAGATCCGCACCGGCGGTTTTAACCCGGACCTGCCCGACAGCAGCCTGTTCCACACCCACCCGACGAGCACCGTCGGTTACCTGGTGGAGACCGACCCGCGTTTCGCCAATTACCGCCAGTGGCTGTCTTCGGACTACATGCTGCAACGCCTGAACCTGGACCCGGCGGCGACCCAGCAGCGCCTGGGCGACGGCTTCTACGAACAGAAGCTGATCCGCGAGCAAGTGGCGCAACTCACCGGGCGCCGGTTCGTCGACGGCTACGCCAGTGACGAAGAGCAGTACCGCGGCATGATCGACAGTGCGGTGACCCTGGCCGATCAGTGGAAGCTGATTCCGGGCGTGGCACTGACCGCCGCGCAAATGGCCCAACTGACCAGTGACATCGTGTGGCTGGTGTCCAAGGACGTCACCCTGGCCAGCGGCGAAGTCCGCCAGGTGCTGGTGCCGCAGGTGTATGTGCGGGTTCGCGAAGGCGATGTGGACGGTTCCGGTGCACTGATGGCCGGGCGCACGTTGAACCTCGATGTGCGCGGCGACCTGGTCAACTCCGGCAGTTTGTCCGGGCGCGATGGCGTAAACATCAGCGTGCAGAACCTCGACAACCTCGGTGGCCGTATCCAGGGCAACGACGTCAGTCTGAATGCCAGCCGGGACGTGAATAACATCGGTGGTGTTATCCGCGCCAACAGCAGCCTGGCCGTCAATGCCGGCAACGACCTGAATGTGCGTTCGATCAGCACCGACAGCCAGAGCGACCAGGGCACGCGCACCGCGTTGTCGCGGGTGGCCGGGCTGTACGTGTCGGCCCCGGCGGCGAACCTGATTGCCACGGCCGGCAACAACATCAACCTGCAAGGCGCCGAGGTCAGCAACACCGGCGTCGGTGGCAAGACCTCGCTGGTGGCGGGCAACGACATCAACCTGACCACGGTGAGCGAGTCCTACACCCAGGCCAACCAGTGGGATGGCAGCAACTGGCGCAAGGAAGCCGGGCGCAATGAAGTCGGCAGCGCGGTGAAAGCCACTGACGATATTCGCCTGGGGGCCGGGCGCGACGTGCAGGCGCGCGGTGCGGTGGTCAACAGCGAGGCGGGAGCCGTGGTGGTCAGCGCGGTACGCGACATCAATGTCGAGGCCAGCGAGCGTTTTGACAGCGCCGATGAGGCGCACAAGGTCACCGGCAGCAACGGCATGCTCTCCAAGAAGACCACCACCACCCGTGACACGGTCAGCCAGACCCGTGCTCAGGCCGCCACCCTGAGTGGCGAGCAGGCGGTGCTGCAGGCCGGCAACAACATCACCCTCACCGGCAGCAACGTGGTGTCGACCTCGGGCACGGTGCTGGCGGCGGGCAATGACATCAAGGTCCTCGCTGCCACCGAGCAGTTGGATGAATCCCACAGCAAGGATGTGAATAAGAGCGGGATGTTCAGCGGCGGTGCGATTGCCGTCACCATTGGCTCGCAGCAGCAGACCAACAAGGACCGCAGTCAGCAGACCACGGCAGCCGCCAGCAGCCTCGGCGCCACCGACGGCAACGTGCTGGTCAGCGCGGGCGGCGAATACCGCCAGGTGGGCAGCAACGTCGTGGCGCCCAAGGGTGATGTGTCGATCCAGGCCTCCGAGGTCAACATCCTCGAGGCGCGCAACCTCAGCTCGCAGCAACAGGAACAACGCTTCAAGCAGACCGGCGTGAGCCTGACCCTGACCAGCCCGGTGGTGGATGCGGTGCAGACCGCGCAGCGCATGAAGCAAGCCTCCGAGCGCACCGACGACAAGCGCATGAAAACCCTGGCCGCGCTGAGCACCGCGTGGTCCGCCAGCGATGCCTACACCCAGGTCGCGGCCGATCCGGCGGCCATGGGCGGAATCAACCTGAGCATTTCCCTGGGCACCAATCAGAGCCAGAGCAAGAGCGAACAGAACGGCAACACCGCCGCCGGCTCGACCGTCTCCGCCGGCAACGACGTGTCGATCATTGCCAGTGGCGGCACGCGCAATAAAGACCTGACGGTGCAGGGCAGCCAGATCACCGCCGGCAACGATGTGTTGTTGAAGGCCGACCGCAATATCCTGTTGGTGGGCGCCGAAAACACTATGGAGCAGCACAGCACCAACAAGAGCATCAACGGCAGCATCGGCATCGGTATTTCGTTCGGCGGCGAGAAAAACGGCCTGAGCTTCAACGCCTCGGCGTCCCAGAGCCGTGGCAATGCCGACGGCAACGACCTGGTCTGGAGCAACACCCACGTGACAGCGGGGGATCAGGTCAGCCTGATTTCCGGCAAGGACACGACCCTGCGCGGCGCGGTGGTCTCGGGCAACACGGTCAAGGCCGATGTCGGCGGCGACCTGAATGTCGAGAGCCTGCAGGACACCAGCACCTTTGCCTCCGAGCAGAAGAGCATGAGCGCCGGGATCAGCATCTGCATCCCGCCGGTGTGTGCCGGTGCCGCCACGGCCAGCTTCAGTTCCACGAACACAAAGCAGAAGTCCAACTTCGCCAGTGTCATCGAACAATCGGGCATCCGCGCCGGCGACGGCGGTTTCGACCTGAATGTGCGCGGCAATACCGACCTCAAGGGCGGCGTGATCGCCAGTTCCGACAAGGCCATCGCCGACGGCAAGAACAGTCTGACCACCGGCACCCTGACCGTGTCGGACATCCGCAACGTGTCCGAAGCCAGTGCCAAGACCTCCGGTGTCGACCTCAGCTCGGACATGCTCGACGGCAAGCTCGGCACCGCCAAGGCGCTGCTTGCCAATAGCCTGAACAATGCCTCGGAGTCCGATTCCGAGGCCACCGACACCCGCAGCGCCATCAGCGCCGGCACCCTGGTCATCACCAACGCCGAACGCCAGCGCGTGGTCGCTGGCATGAGCGTCGACGAGACCATTGCCGACCTCAACCGCAACACCGAGGCCGCCCACGCCGCCGTGGATCGTCTGGATGTGGCGGAAATGGGGCGCAAGGTCGAGGCCGAGCAGGAGATCAAGCGTGAGCTGTATCGCCAGGTCTCGTTGCTGGCGGACGAGGCGTATCGCAAGATTTTCCTTGAGAAGGCCAGGGTCTATGAGGTCATGAAGGATGAGAACGGCAATGCGATGCGCGATGAAAACAAGAAGATTCGTTATCGCGAATTGAGCGACGAGGAGAAACAACACCTCAAGCCCGGCCCGGACGGCAAGGTGCACATCGCCAACAACGGCATCTTCAACGACGCCGACGGTGCGGCCAAATATGCCGAGCAGCACAGCTCGGCTGGTACCGGGCCGCAGTACCTGATCCACTTCGAGAAGGCCAACAACTTCACCTCGGAGCTGATGATTGCGGCGTACCAGAAAAATCTCGAGAACGATTTCTGGGGCTTGTCCAACGCGACCGTGCAGACCAAGGAATACATGGTCCAGTTCGGTCAGGGCGGGCTGCACATCGACGGTCACAGCCGGGGCACCATGACCACGGGCAACGCCATGGAATCGCTGGCACGTGATCCCGCCAACGTGGGCATGCTAAGCGATACGGCGATGGACTTCTTCGGTGCCGCGTATGGGGTGCAAAAAGCCGATACGTTGCTGGAGATATTGCAGGATCGCTCCAGCGTGACCTCCGCAGAGCAACGCGAGAATATGGGGCTGCAGTACCAGAATCACAATTTCGACCCGGTGGCCCGCGCGCCCCTCGTCGGTTTCAACCCCGGGACCGGCGGCAACATTCCTGAGGGCAGTAACCGCGTGTGGGAGTGGCTGAAGGTTTTCGGTGCGGAAAATACCGCGCATAACTGCTACGCCAATGGCGGCGAAGCGTGCGCCAAGTACTGGACCAATTCGCCCGAGGGCCGGCCGCAGTTCATCAGGGTCAAACCGCAGTCATGATGAATACCCCTGTGCCAAACGCGTCCATAAGGAAGAGCACCATGTCCACGATGAAACTGCTGTTGAGTGTTTGCGCGTTGTCGCTGATCGCCTGCACGGGCAGGGGCTTTCAGCCGCCGCCCGGTGACTTCACCCAATGGAAAAAAAGCGGGGTTTCGCAGCAGGGTGTCGACGATGCCATGCGGGCCTGCGGGTATACCAACCTGGATGGCGCGGGGGACCGTTCGCCCATCGATGAAAGACTCACGCGCTTTTATTGCATGAAGGACGCAGGCTTCAAACGCAAGGACGGCCTGGACCTGTGCAAGCTTGGCCGTATTGGTGAGTCCCCGGTGTGCGACGGCCGCCGTTAATCTTCGACTAAAAGGAAGCAAGAGATGAGCAAGATACGCAATGGACTGTACGGCAGCGCACTGCTGCTGGCGGCGGCCACTCTGGGCGGGTGCGCGTCTTCGGCGGCCATCACCGGCGAGCCCGGGGTGAACATGGGTGACAGCTACCAGCAGGTGCTCGCGGTGGTGAGCCGCAACAACGCGGTGACCAAACAGGTCGACGGCCAGGGGTTTCGGGCCGAGGGCTATTCGAAAATGTTCAAGGATTGCCGCATCAAGTACTTCATGTTCCAGGGCGCCGATGGGCTGCAGCGCGTGAGCTACGAGCCGGCGCCGCAGTTGTCGGTCAGCCAGAACTGCCGTCAGCCCTGACCGGCGCCTTGTCCTTTTTGAGTTGAATGCCCATGACCGTTTTACCTGCCGTTCCCCTGACGCTGCTGGTGCTGCTCACCGGGTGCGGCCAGGTGGCGAATATTCGCTCCCTCAGCACTGCCTATGCGCCGCCGCAATCGGGTGAGACCGCGCGCGTCCGGGTGATTACCGACGGCATGGTGCGCGCGGTGCCGGGGCGTGATTGCCTGGACTGGAATGTGCCGGGCGCTGGAGTGATGGCGTCGGTGAAATCCGGCTTCCCCGACCATAACGGCGAAACACTCGGCATGCCCGGACCGGTCTACACGTGGAAGGCAGCGGTGACGTCGGAGCTGTTGGTGCCGGCGAACAAGCCGATTGCGTTCCACTACCTGGGCCGCCTGCAGTATTCCCGGCAATGCTTCAGCACCATGAGCTTCGTACCGCGCCCCGGTGCGGATTACATGGTGCAGGGCTCAATGTCGGCGAACTGCTCGTTCCAGCTGCATGAACTGCCGGCGGGCGCCAAGCAATGGGTGGCCGTGAACCCCCCGCCCACCGGGAAAATAGCCATGTGCAATGCGATGGACAATTTTTAGCCCGCCAATTAATTTCCAGGCTCAGTGACTTTTTCCTACTCCTCAAAGGTCAACATCCTGCATGCACCTTTGAACCCAGGAGTTTTCCCCATGAGCACCCCCAAGGCACTGTTGATCCTCCATGGCAAGCAAGCCCTCAACGAGGACGTGCGAGCGGCTGTGCAGGCGCGGCGCGAGCAGGGTGGGGAGTTGGCGGTACGGGTGACCTGGGAGGGCGGCGACGCCGGGCGGCTGGTTAACGAAGCGTTGGCCGCAGGCTACACCCACATCATTGCCGGTGGCGGCGACGGCACCTTGCGCGACGTGGCCGAAGCCATGGCCCTGGCCAGGACCGACGCCAGCCTGGTGTTGATGCCGTTGGGCACCGCCAACGATTTCGCCAAGGCCGCCGGTGTACCGCTGGAGCCCGGCCCGGCGCTGGCGCTGCTGGACGTGCCGGCGCGGGCAATCGACCTTGGCCGGGTCGCCGGGCAGATCTTCCTCAACATGGCCACTGGCGGCTTTGGCAGCCAGGTCACCGCCAATACCTCCGAAGACTTGAAGAAAATCCTCGGTGGCGCGGCCTATCTGTTCACCGGCCTGTCGCGTTTCAGTGAGTTGAAAGCCGCCTATGGCGAGCTGGAAGGCCCGGATTTCCACTGGAAGGGCGAGCTGCTCGCGCTGGGTATCGGCAATGGTCGCCAGGCGGGCGGCGGGCATGAGTTGTGCCCTGGTGCCATGGCGGATGACGGCTTGCTGGACGTCAGCATCCTGCCGGCGCCCCAGGAAGTGGTCGGTACGCTTCGCGAATTGATGACCAACGGCTGGGGCCTGGACACCATGTTCGTCCGTGCGCGGCTGCCATGGGTGAATATCAAGGTTGCGCAGGGCCTGTACATCAACCTCGATGGTGAGCCGCTGGAAGGTGACGACCTGCACTTCGAAGTGTTGCCCAAGGCCTTGCGTGTGCACCTGCCAGTCGGTTCGCCGCTAGTCGTCCAGGCTGATGATCTGCTCACGCACCGCGAATAGCACCAGGCCCGCCACATCGAAGATCTGCAGGCGTTTCATGATCTGCGAGCGGTGGGCTTCCACGGTCTTGATGCTCAAGCCCAGGCCGTGGGCGATTTCCCGCGTGGACTTGCCGCGCACGACCAGACGCAGGATCTCCAACTGCCGAGCCGTGAGGTTGTGGCTTTGAGCCTTTGGTGTGGCCGGGCCCTGGCCGCGCACCAGCGCCTGGCTTATCACGGTGTGGGCGATCGCCGGGCTCAGGTAGCGTTCGTCATTGCACAACGCGAGCAGCGCGTGTTCCAGCTCGTTGGCGGTGGTGTCCTTGAGCAAGTAGCCATGGGCGCCGGACTCCAGCGCGCACATGATCAGTTCCGGCTCGGTGTGCATCGACAGGATCAGCACGCGGCTCTTGGGGTAGGCGCGCTTGAGCTGCTGCAAGGCGTCCAGGCCGCCCGTGTGCTTCATCGACAGGTCCAGCAGCACGATATCCGGCAGCAATGTGCTGAACTGCTCAAGCAATTGCGCGCCATCGCTGGCTTCGCCGATCACCGTGTAGCCGGGAATGTCCTGGACCAGCGCGCGTACGCCGGCCCGGATCAGTGCATGGTCATCCACCAGGAGTAATGTGCAGCTCACTCGGAAACCTTAGGGGAACTGGCCCGTTCGAGGGCGCGGGGCGACCAGGGGAAGAGCGCGTCGATCCGGGTCCCTTTGCCTGGCTGGCTGCTGACGGACAAGGTGCCGCCCAGCTGATCTACCCGCTCGGCCATGCCGGCCATGCCCCGTTGGCCTTCCAGGCCCGGGTTGGCGGCGGGCGAGAAGCCCTGGCCGTCATCGCAGATACTCAACGACAAGCCCTCGGGCAGGCGTTGCAGGCGTACCAGCAGGTTGCGCGCCTGGGCGTGGCGCAGCACGTTGGTGACCGCTTCCTGGGTGATGCGAAAGGCCGCCACGGCCATTTCTTCCGGGATGCCGTTCAGTCGTTGCTGGCATTCCAGGCTCCAGCACACCGGTGTGTTTTCCAGGGTCTTGAGCAGGTGCGCACGCAGGCTGGCTTCCAGGCCCAGGCTGGCCAGCTGACGGGGGTTGAGGATTGCGGAAACATCGCGCACCTTGGCCAGGGTTTCATTCAAGGTGTCGCACAGCGCCGTGCACTGGCTTTGCAGGTCTTCGGGCAGGCGACGCTTGAGCCATTCGCTTTGCAGCTTGGCGGCGGTGAGCAGTTGGCCGATATCGTCATGCAGTTCGCGGCTGAGGCGGTGGCGTTCGTTTTCCTGCACCTGCAGCAAACGGTCGGCCAGTTCCTGGGGCTGGAACTTGATGGATGTGCGTGAACGCCACTGCTGCAGGCCGACCACCATCAGCGTGGCGAGGTTGAGCACAATCACCAGTAATGGCAGCGGCGCGGAGCGGGTATAGGCCCACAGGCTCAGCAACAGCGAGCCAAGGCACAGGGCGATGATCCAGCAGCGTGCATTGCTGCAGGACGCGAACCTGGCGATGAGGGTCTTTAGGCTGGCGTACATAGCGGATGGAGCCAATGAGGGTTCGCTGCGGGAAGACCGGTCACGGCGGCTGACCGGGCTTTATTTGGAATACGTAGTCGGATCGTCTTCATGCCTATGAAGTTGAGTCACTTCGAGTCGAGCATAGTACCACCACTATTACCGTCGGTCGCCTGATGCGGTGCCTTGCAAAATTATTGGCCGCGCAAATACCCCGGGCGGTATTCCCAGAGTTGTGAGAGTGGTGGGTTATATATTCAGGTTAGTGGCTAATTGATATCTTCTGCGGCTATTCCCGCCAATAAACGAGTTGGCGTTGTCGTTATCCAGACAATGTCGGGTTAAACCCGACCGCAAGCGTTCAAGATACGCGGTGCACAGGTTGCTCAGGTTTATAAGTGAACTCTTTCTGCGGAATTTGCAGCGTGACCGTTGCAATCAATTTCGCTTGCTCGCTCTCATCCATGCCCAGTTCGCCCGTGCGGGTATCGATCAGTTCCAATTGCCACGCCAGCAACGTCAGGCACGCGTGCAAGGCCTCCAGCGCCTGATCATGCAACTGCATGGGGCAGGCGGCGTTGGCGATCAGGTATTGAATATGTCGGGAGAACTCGCTGATCGCCTGCAGGGCCAGGCTGTCGGCCTTCTCGGCCAGTTTGGCGAGGCTCGACTTCATGCAGTCGATGGCATCGCTGTCGTCGCGAATCAGCTGCAGGTGGCTCAAGCACTCTTCTGATTTGGCCAGCAGCGTTTGCGCTTCCAGCAAGAACTCGGGAAGCGTGGTCTGCCATTCATTTGCGCTGTTCATCATGCAAGTCTCCGCAACATAAGGTCGGGTGATGAGATGCCGCGTTGGGTGAATGGCTTAAAACTAGCGCTGAAATGAGACTGGAATCTGTAGGTTGCTTCTGACTTTTCAGTAGGACGTTTATGAGAGTGCAGGCGACAGCTGCGCGCGACCCTCATGAGTGGGGTCGATTGCGCACCTTCGATTGTTGACATCCGGATGTCTGGAAGACCCGCGGGTCGAGGGCTTGGTATGGCAAACAAAAGCCTGACTCCATTCATGCATTGAGAATGGCGTCACATTAATGGCTATTAGATACTGCGAATATCAGGTTGGGCCTGATTGCGTATAGGGGAATCCCCTACATGGCGGAACTCCGCGTCGAATAGAATGTCGCGCAACGACGCTGTACCGCTCTGTGTAGAAGGCAAATGCAGTAAACCATGATGTCAGTGTGACATCAATGTATTTACGTGGCATTTTACTTGGGGTCAAGGTCTGGCGCTCGCCGCCGATAACCACCTTATGTGAACTGCACAACCCTTTAGCGCATCAGGAGCTTTCAATGGCCGGCATTCTCGACACGGTAGATCAACGCACGCAACTGGTGGGTGAGAATCGCCTGGAGATCCTCATGTTTCGCCTGGCCGGTCGCCAGTTGTTCGCCATCAACGTGTTCAAGGTGCAGGAAGTCCTGCAATTGCCCAAGCTGACGTTGATGCCCCAGCGCCACCCCTTCGTGTGCGGCGTGGTCAACCTGCGTGGCCAGACCCTGCCGGTGATTGACCTGTCCCAGGCCATCGGCATGCGCCCGCTGGTGCCGGGGCCCAACAGCACCATTATCGTCACCGAATACAACCGTTCCGTGCAGGCCTTCCTGGTGGGCGGCGTGGACCGCATCGTCAATATGAACTGGGAAGCCATCCTGCCGCCGCCGGCCAGCGCCGGGCGCCAGCACTACCTCACCGCCATCAGCAAGGTCGACGACCAACTGGTGGAAATCATCGACGTGGAAAAAGTCCTGGCCGAGATCGTGCCGTACAACGCCAAGGTTTCCCGTGAAAAACTTGAAGACCCGGTACTGGAGCGCGCCCGTGGCCGCGAGGTGCTGCTGGTGGATGACTCCAACGTAGCGCTTTCGCAACTGCGCGACACCCTCGGCCAACTGGGCGTGAAGATGCACATCGCCAGCGACGGCCTCAAGGCTTTGAACATGCTCAAGGGCTGGGCCGACAGCGGCGAGGTGATGACCGATAAGCTGCTGATGATCTTCACCGATGCCGAAATGCCCGAAATGGACGGCTACCGTCTCACCACCGAAATCCGTAACGACCCGCGCCTGCGCAAACTCTACGTGGTATTGCACACGTCGCTGTCGGGCAGCTTCAACGACTCGATGGTGAAAAAGGTCGGGTGCGACAACTTCCTGTCCAAATTCCAGCCCGACAAGCTGGTGGATGTAGTGCGTCAGCGTTTGATGCTGGACGAAGTGCTCGCTTGACCTTAGGGTGGCGGCCTAGTCCTCTCAGGAATGCAGGCCCATGCTTCGTCTCAGCGCGTTGTACCGTTACCCCTTGAAGTCCGGCAAGGCCGAAAGACTGCAGCAGGTCGGCCTGGATAAGCTCGGGGTGGACGGCGATCGACGCTGGATGCTGGTGGACGAGGCCAGCGGGCGTTTCCTTACCCAGCGTGCCGTGGCGAAGATGAGCCAATTGTCGGCGCTGTGGAACCGCAGCGGTGGACTCACCCTGAGTTCGCCGGGGTACGCGCCGCTGGACGTGGCGCTGCCCGGCAGCGACGCCGCGTTGCGTGGCGTAACCATCTGGCGCGACACCCTGCGCGTGCCGGATGCCGGCGACGAAGCCGCAGCCTGGGTCAGTGACTTCATCGGCAAGCCGACGCGCCTGGTGCAAATGCCCCTGGAGCGCGCGCGGGCCACTGATGCCGGATACGGCCAGGACGATGACCAGGTAGGCTTTGCCGATGGCTACCCGCTGCTGTTGATCGGCCAGGCTTCCCTGGACGATTTATGCGCGCGCATCGGTCGCCCGATGGACATGCTGCGCTTTCGCCCCAACCTGGTGATCGAAGGCGGCGACGCCTTTGCTGAAGACGGCTGGAAACGCCTGCGCATCGGTGATGTGGAATTCCGAGTGGTCAAGCCATGCTCGCGCTGCATCCTGACCACCATCGACCCGCAGACCGGCGAGCGCAACGCCGACCGCGAACCCTTCGCCACGCTGGAGTCCTATCGCAAGACCGAGCAGGGGGCGATGTTCGGCCAGAACCTGGTCAACGATGGCAACGGGCGCCTGGAAATCGGGATGCCGGTGACGATACTCGAATAGCGTTACTGGCCATAAAAAATGCCCGTCTCTGGGGAGACGGGCATTTTTTTGACTGCCAGGAAGCCTTAGCTGCGGTATTCGCACAGGTAGGCGGTGTCCACGGCGACCTTCAACTGGAACTTGCTGTTGGCCGGTACGTTGAACTGGCTGCCGGCGGCGAAGGTTTCCCACTCGGCATCAGGCAGCTTGACGACCAGGGCGCCGGAGACCACGTGCATGATTTCACGTTGGTCGGTGCCGAATTCGTATTCGCCGGGGGCCATGACGCCGATGGTCGCCGGACCTTTTGCGGTGCCGAAAGCGATGGACTTGACGGTGCCGTCGAAGTACTCGTTGACTTTAAACATGGGCGGTTCCTCGGAAAAGGGGGTTGAGACTCTACCGTAGGAGCGAGCTTGCTCGCGAAAAACGCATAAGCGACACGGGCCATCTGATAGCGCTGCGTTATCGTTGGCCTTCTTCGCGAGCAAGCTCGCTCCTACAGTTGAGCCGCAAGAAAAGGTTGCTCAGTATGCCCAAGCCGTCGGGAGCTGCCTAGACCGGCAAAATCAGCGGCAGCAGGCGCGCGGTGTTGCGCGCATCTTCCAGCGCCCGATGTTGCTGGCCATGGAACTGCATCCCCGCCAATTGCAGGGCGCCGTTGAGCCCCAGGGGCTTGTCCAGGCGCCGGGCCTTGGCGAAGCGTTGCTTGAGGTTCACATGGGGCGTATCGGCGAGCGCGCTGGCCAGGCCATGGCGCTGCCACTCCAGTTCCAGTTGGCGGCGGTCGTAATCCCCCCAGCTGGCCCAGCCTTCCAGGCGCGGCCGGTGCTGGCCCAGCCAGCGCTCGAACAGCGGCCACACCTCGGTGATCGGCGCGGCGCCATCGATGTTCGCCTGGGTGATGTGTGTCAGTTGCCGACAGAAGGGCGTCAGCAGCGGCCGGCGCAGCGGCCGTACAAAGCGCTGGAAATGATCCAGCTCGCGCCCCTGGCGGTTGACCAGGCTCGCGCCGATCTCGATGACTTCCATCTCCGTCACGGGCCAGCCGCCTTCATCCGTTGTGGCTTCAAGGTCAATAATCAGCCAATGAGGCATTGCGCAGGTTCCCGTACTCTTCCCTTTCTGTTGGGGATAGAGCGTAGCCCGGCCCTGTAGTTCCGCCAAGCGCTTGCTTGGTTGGCCGGCACGGCCTAAATTGCCGGCCAACACGACCGTAGAAGCAAGGAGAGAGGCATGGATGAGCACAACGCCCTGCGGGTGATGCGCACCATGGTCGACGGCGGCCAATTGACCGACCCCGACAGCGCCCGGGGCAAGCTGCTGCAAACCGCGGCCCACCTGTTTCGCAACAAGGGCTTCGAGCGTACCACCGTGCGTGACCTGGCCAGCGCCGTGGGCATCCAGTCCGGTAGCATCTTTCATCACTTCAAAAGCAAGGACGAGATCCTGCGAGCGGTAATGGAAGAAACGATCCGCTACAACACCGCGATGATGCGCGCTTGCCTTGAAGACGCGGTGGACGTACGCGAACGTGTGCTGGTGCTGATTCGTTGCGAATTGCAGTCGATCATGGGTGGCAGCGGCGAGGCCATGGCGGTGCTGGTGTACGAATGGCGCTCGCTGTCGACGCAAGGCCAGGCACAGGTGCTGGCCCTGCGCGACATGTACGAAGACATCTGGCTGCAAGTGCTGGGGGAGGCCAAGGCGGCAGGTTATATACGCGGCGATGTGGTCATTACCCGGCGGTTTCTCACCGGCGCGCTGTCCTGGACCACCACCTGGTACCGCGCCGAGGGTGGCCTGACCCTCGAACAATTGGCGCAAGAAGCCCTGCTGATGGTGCTCAAAGCCTCCCCTGACGCAAGCTATTAATTTACCGGTAGAAAGTTGTCTCGCCAGACAAAAACGCCTAGTTTATCGCCATTAGCCTTTTGAACGGTGTGTGCCTTGATGTTTTCGCCACGGCGGCTGGCCGCAGGACTTACCTTTTGGGCATTGGGCAGCGCTTGGTGCATACCGGCCTTGGCTGCGCAGCTGGTAAGGGTCGGCGCGGCGCATTTTCCTCCTTACACCGTGCGTCCGGAGCAGGGCGCCGACACCGGCCTGCTGCCACAACTGATTGTGGCGCTGAACGCCTTGCAAAGCGATTACCAGTTTGTGTTGGTGCCCACCTCTATCCCGCGGCGTTTTCGCGATTTCGAGCAGGGCCGGATCGACATGGCGATCTTCGAAAACCCTGACTGGGGTTGGCAGGAGATTCCCCACACTGCCGTCGACCTGGGGCTGGAGGACGCGGAGATTTTCGTCGCCCAGCGTGAGCCCGGTCGCGGCCAGAGCTATTTCGCAGACCTCAAAGGCAAGCGGCTGGCCGTATTCAGCGGTTATCACTACGCCTTCGCCCACTTCAACCCCGACCCCAAGTCCATGGTCGAGCAGTTCAACGCCACGTTGACCTACTCCCATGACAGCAACCTGCTGATGGTCGCGCGTGGGCGTGCCGATATCGCCTTGGTGACCCGTTCGTACCTGAGTGATTTCATGGTGCGCAACGCAGATATGGCCGCGCAGTTCCTGGTATCGGAGCGCATCGACCAGGTGTATCACCACTACGCATTGCTGCGCCCGAAAGCGCCGATCACGGGCGAAGCGTTTTCCGAGCTGCTCAAGCAACTGCGGGACAATGGCCAGATGCTGAAGATTTTCGAGCCCTATCGCATCGACATTACCCCTGCGCCCCGACAGTGATCGTTCCCACGCAGAGCGTGGGAATGATCAATTATTCAGTGCGGCCGTTAATGTCAAACCCGCCGCGCGAACGTATCGCTGTGAGTGCCCGATACCTTGCGGCAGTGCACCAGCGCATCCCGGATCATGAAGTTCACCAACGTTGGCGACACCCCCAATTCCTTGGCGATGTCCTTTTGCGGCACGCCATGCAAACGGTACATCTCGAACGCATAGCGGGTGCGCTGGGGCAGCTCCGTCAAGGCGTCGGCGATGTTTTCCAGGGTGCTGAAATTGATGTGCGAGGTTTCCGGAGAAGCGCCGTGGATAACCACATTCAAGCCTTCCTCTTCGGTCCCTGAGTATTTGAGCTCCAGGGCCTGCTTGCGGTAATGATCGATCGCCAGGTTGCGCACGATCTGGAACAGGTAACTGAGCTGGGCCTTGAATGACGACGTGATCGTCGGCGCCGACTGCAGCCGGAAGTAGGCGTCCTGCACTACGTCTTCGGCACGGGAGCGGCACCCGGTAATGCGTGCCGCGATCTTCACCAGGATCAACCGATTGTCGACGAATGCCTGGAGAAGCGGTGAGTCGCACCTGCCTGTGGATACTTGTTCCGTCATGGAATTCACCTTGTAGCAAAAGAAGTTAGGGGAGGGCGTCCTTGCTGAAGCCTCCTACACATCGGGCAACAAATTATGCTTAATGATAATTATTGTCAAATGAGAAGACGAACTAATCCTATGCTTTCTTGTTAGGTGTGAACCACGTCTCGCGCGTACCCGACGACTAATTATTTGCCGCTGCCGTCCGTTCTTCTGGGTGACAGGCTGTTAGTAAAACGGCCAAGGATCAGCACCCGCAGGAGGGCAAAATGGGTTTTTATCGTGCATACAGCGTGTTTCAGTTTGGAGTCGTCGCCAGATGAGTACGCCGCCTCGACTGCGCCTGTTCTGCCTGCCCTATTCGGGCGCCAGCGCCATGGTTTACGCGCGTTGGCGGCGAGCGCTGCCGAAGTGGTTGCAGGTATGCCCGCTGGAGTTGCCCGGCCGTGGCATGCGCATGGACGAGCCGTTGCAGCGCGACATCAAGGCCTTGGCCGCGCAACTGGCGGACGAAATCAGCCGCGACTTGAGCGGCCCCTATGCCCTGTTCGGCCACAGCCTGGGCGGCCTGCTCGCGTTCGAACTGGCCCATGCGCTGGGGGCGCGCAAGGTGCCGGCGCCGCTGGCGCTGTTTGCCTCCGGCACGGCCGGGCCGGCGCGTCGCGATGTCAGTGAATACGCCATCGAAAAGACCGACGAACAACTGATCGCCCGCCTGCGCGAACTGCAAGGCACCACCGAAGAAGCCCTGGCCAACCCTGAGTTGATGCAATTGATGCTGCCGATCCTGCGCGCCGATTTCCTCTTGTGCGGCAGCTTTACCTATGGCGAGCGCGCGCCGCTGGACGTGCCGATCCACGTATTCGGCGGCAAGCAGGACAGCGTGCGCGCCGACCAGTTGCTCGACTGGCAGCTTGAGGCGGCCAGCGGCTTTTCGCTGGACATGTTCGACGGCCACCACTTCTTCCTCGTGCAACACGAAAGCGCCGTGCTGCGCCGCGTGCGGCGCTATGCCGACGAACACCTGGCCCGCTGGCGCCACGGTGCGGCACGGCAACTGGCCGCCGGTTGAAAGCCTCTTCAATTCCCGAATTTCCCGCAAGCCGATTTCAGGCAGGAACCCCATGATGGACGCCTTCGAACTTCCCCTCACGCTGGTCCAGTCCCTTCAGCGCCGCGCCGCGCAGACCCCGGACCAGGTGGCCCTGCGCTTCCTCGCCGAGTCCGCCGAACAGAGCGTGGTGCTCAGTTACCGCGACCTGGACCAACGCGCCCGCTGCATCGCCGCCGCCTTGCAGGCCAATGCGAGCCAGGGCGACCGTGCGGTGTTGCTGTTCCCCAGCGGCCCGGATTACGTCGCGGCGTTCTTTGGCTGCCTCTACGCTGGCGTCATCGCGGTGCCGGCCTACCCGCCGGAGTCGACCCGCCGTCATCACCAGGAGCGTCTACTGTCGATCATCAGCGATGCGGAGCCGCGCCTGTTGCTGACCATCGCCAGCCTTGCCGACGGCTTGGCGCAGATCGAAGGCGCGCCGCCCATAATGAGCATCGATCATCTGAAAAGCGCTGGCGATTGGATCGCTCCCGACCTGCACCCCAACGACATCGCCTTCCTGCAATACACCTCCGGCTCGACCGCGCTGCCTAAGGGCGTGCAGGTCAGCCACGGCAACCTGGTGGCCAACGAAGTGCTGATCCGTCGCGGCTTCGGCATCGACCTCAACCCGGATGACGTGATCGTCAGCTGGCTGCCGCTGTACCACGACATGGGCCTGATCGGCGGCCTGCTGCAACCGATCTTCAGCGGCGTGCCCTGTGTGCTGATGTCGCCGGCCTACTTTCTCGGCCGGCCGTTGCGCTGGCTCGAAGCGATCAGCGAATACGGCGGCACAATCAGCGGCGGCCCGGATTTCGCTTATCGCCTGTGCAGCGAGCGGGTCAGCGAATCGGCCTTGGAGCGCCTCGACTTGAGCCACTGGCGCGTGGCGTATTCCGGCTCCGAACCGATCCGCCTCGACACCCTGGAACGCTTCGCCGAGAAGTTCACCGCCTGCGGTTTCACCCCGAACAATTTCTTCGCCTCCTATGGTCTGGCCGAGGCGACCCTGTTTGTCGCCGGTGGCAAACGTGGCCACGGCATTGCGGCGCTGCATGTCGATGAACAGGCGCTGGCCGCCAACCGCGCCGAGCCTGGGCAGGGCAGTGCGATCATGAGCTGCGGTACCAGCCAGCCCGAACACGCCGTACTGATCGCCGACCCACACACCCTGAGCGAACTGGCCGACAACCGCGTGGGCGAACTCTGGGCCAGCGGGCCGAGCATCGCCCATGGCTACTGGCGCAACCCCGAAGCCACGGCCAGGACCTTCGTGCAACATGCCGGGCGTACCTGGCTGCGCACCGGCGACCTGGGCTTTATCCGCGACGGCCAGGTGTACATCACTGGCCGCCTCAAAGACCTGCTGATCGTGCGCGGCCACAACCTCTACCCGCAGGACATCGAGCAGACCATCGAGCGCGAAGTGGAGGTGGTGCGCAAGGGCCGGGTTGCCGCATTTGCCGTGAATGATCAGGACCTGGAAGGCATCGGCATTGCCGCTGAAATCAGCCGCAGCGTGCAGAAAATCCTGCCGCCCGAAGCGCTGGTCAAGGCGATCCGCCAGGCCGTCGCCGAGGCGTATCAGCAAGCGCCGAGCGTGGTGGTATTGCTCAATCCCGGTGCGTTGCCGAAGACGTCCAGCGGCAAGGTGCAACGTGCGGCGTGCGCGCTTCGCCACAAGGATGGCAGCCTCGACAGCTATGCACAGTTCCCCGACCTGCAAGCGCCGGCGAGCCATGGGGGGCTGGAATCCGAGCTGCAAGACCGCATCGCCGCGATCTGGTGTGAGCAACTGCACGTCGCCTCCGTCGCCGCCGATGACCACTTCTTCCTGCTCGGCGGCAACTCCATCACCGCCACCCAGGTGGTCGCGCGCCTGCGTGAAACCCTGGGCCTGGAGCTGAACCTGCGCCTGCTGTTCGAAGCGCCAACCCTGCAAGGTTTTGCCGCCGGCGTTGCGCAGTTGCAGCAGGATGGCGGCCTTGCCCAAGGTGCGATCCCTTGCCTGTCGCGCCACGACGAGCTGCCCCAATCCCTGGCGCAAAACCGCCTGTGGATCACCTGGCAACTGGACCCGTACAGCAGCGCCTATACCATCCCCGGTGCCCTGCGCCTGCGCGGCGAGCTGGATGAAGACGCCGTGCGTTTGAGCTTCGAGCAATTGACCCAGCGTCACGAAGCCCTGCGCACCCGCTTTTACGAGAGAGACGGCCAGGCCTTCCAGCGTATCGATGCCAAAAGCGCTTTCGAGCTGCACGTCATCGACCTCAGCGACCTGCCTGCGGCCAAGCGCGAAGCGCGCGCGCAGCAGATCCGCGAAGACGAAGCCCGCACCCGGTTCGACCTGGAAAAAGGCCCGCTGCTTCGGGTAACCCTGGTGCGCCTGGACGATGAAGATCACCAACTGCTGGTGACGCTGCACCACATCATCGCCGATGGCTGGTCGCTGAATATCCTCATGGACGAGTTCTCACGCCTGTACGCCGCCTTTGCCCAAGGCCAGACCCTGGCGTTGCCACCCCTGGCCCTGCACTACGCCGACTACGGCAGCTGGCAGCGCCAATGGCTGGCCGCAGGCGAAGGCCAGCGCCAGTTGGCGTACTGGAAAGCGCAACTGGGAGACGAGCATCCCGCTCTGATCCTGGCCACCGACCACCCGCGCGCGGCGCAACAGCACCGCAGCGCTTCGCGGCACACCGTGCGCCTGGAGGCCGGCCTCAGCCACGCCATTCGCCATACCGCCCAGGCCAGCGAGTCCACCTCGTTCATGCTGTTGCTGGCGGCCTATCAGGTGCTGCTCTACCGTTACAGCGGCCAGCGCGATATCCGCATCGGCGTGCCCAGCGCCAACCGCCCGCGCCAGGAAACCCAAGGCCTGGTCGGCTTCTTCATCAATACGCAGGTCATGCGTGCCGAGCTGGACGGGCGCTTGCCGTTCAACACGCTGTTGGCCGCTACTCGCGACACGGCGTTGGGCGCCCAGGCGCATCAGGACCTGCCGTTCGAGCAACTGCTGGAAGCGTTCCCCCAGGCCCGCGAACAAGGCCTGTTCCAAGTCATGTTCAATCATCAGCAACGCGACCTTAGCGCCTTGCGCCGTCTCCCGGGGCTGCTCGCCGACGAGTTGGCCTGGCACAGCCGCGAGGCCAAGTTCGACCTGCAACTGCACAGCGAAGAAGACCGCAACGGGCGCCTGAGCCTGTCGTTCGACTACGCCGACGAACTGTTCGACACCGCCACCATCCAGCGCATGGCCACGCACTACATCAACCTGCTCCAGGCGATCTGCGAACAACCGCAACAGGCCATCGGCGAACTCGCGCTGATGCAGCACGACGAGCAGCAACCGTGGAGCCAGGCACCTTGCGCGCCTGCGCAACAGTGGCTGCCCGAACTGCTCAACCAGCACACCACGGACAGCACCGCACTGGTCTGGCAGGACGGCCACCTGAGCTTTGCCCAACTGCACACCCAGGCCAATCGCCTGGCCCATTACCTGCGCGACAAAGGCGTCGGCCCGGACGTGTGCGTGGCCATCGCCGCCGAGCGCTCGCCGCAACTGCTGATCGGCCTGCTGGCGATTATCAAGGCCGGTGGCGCCTACGTGCCGCTCGACCCGGATTACCCCGCCGAGCGCCTGGCCTACATGCTCAAGGACAGCGGCGTGCATTTGTTGCTGACCCAGACCGCGTTGCTGGAACAACTGCCCAGTGCCAGCGGCGTGTGCGTGATTGCGATGGACAGCCTGCACTTGGACAGTTGGCCCACCCAGCCACCCGGCCTGCGCCTGCACGGCGATAACCTGGCCTATGTGATCTACACCTCCGGTTCCACCGGCCAGCCCAAGGGCGTGGGCAATACCCATGCCGCCCTGGCCGAGCGCTTGCAGTGGATGCAGGCCACCTATCAATTGAATGAAACCGACGTGCTGCTGCAAAAGGCGCCGATCAGTTTCGACGTGTCGGTGTGGGAATGCTTCTGGCCGCTGATCACCGGTTGCCGCCTGGTGCTGGCCGGCCCTGGCGAGCACCGTGACCCGCACTGTATCGCACAGTTGGTGCAGCAACACGGGGTGACCACGTTGCACTTCGTGCCGCCGCTGCTGCAATTGTTTATCGACGAACCCCTGGCAGCCGAATGCACCAGTCTGCGTCGCCTGTTCTCCGGCGGCGAAGCCTTGCCCGCCGAGTTGCGCAACCGCGTCTTGGCGCAGCTGCCGGCGGTGCAGTTGCACAACCGCTATGGCCCGACCGAAACCGCGATCAACGTGACCCACTGGCACTGCCGCGCCGAAGACGGCGAGCGTTCACCGATTGGTCGCCCGCTGGGCAATGTGACCTGCCGTGTGCTGGATGAGCAGCTCAACCCCGTGCCGTTGGGCGTGCCGGGTGAACTGTGCATCGGCGGCATCGGCCTGGCCCGGGGTTACCTTGGGCGTGCCGGGCTGACGGCCGAGCGTTTTGTCGCCGACCACTCGGGTGCGCGCCTGTACCGTACCGGTGACCGCGCGCGCTGGAGCGCCGGCGGGGTGCTCGAGTACCTCGGCCGTCTCGACCAGCAGGTCAAGCTGCGCGGTTTCCGGGTGGAACCGCAAGAAATCGAAGCGCGCCTGCTGGCCCTGGACGGCATCGGCCAAGCCGTCGTGCTGGTGCGCGACGGGCAATTGATCGGCTACTTCACCGCCCATGGCGAACTTGACGAACAGCAGGTCAAAACCGCCCTGGCCGCCGAGCTGCCGGAGTACATGGTGCCCGCGCTGCTGATACGCCTGGACGCCATGCCCTTGAGCCCCAGCGGTAAGCTGGATCGTCGCGCGCTGCCGGATCCGGTGTGGCAAACCCGCGAACATGTCGAACCCGAGACCCCTTTGCAGCAGCAGATCGCCGCGATCTGGCGCGAAGTGCTGGGCCTGCCGCGCGTTGGCCTGCGTGATGACTTCTTCGCCCTGGGCGGCCACTCGTTGCTGGCTACGCAAATCATCTCCCGTACCCGCCAGGCCTGTGATGTCGAGCTGCCGTTGCGCATCTTGTTCGAAGCCAGTGAGTTGGGCGCATTTGCCGAGCAAGTCGGCTTGATCCAGGCCTCAGGCCAACGCAACCAGCAGACCGCCATCGCCAAGGTCGACCGCAGCCAACCGGTGCCGCTGTCGTATTCCCAGCAGCGCATGTGGTTCCTGTGGCAGATGGAACCGGACAGCCCGGCCTACAACGTCGGTGGCATGGCGCGCCTGCGTGGTGTACTGGATGTGGGGCGTTTCGAGGCGGCGCTGCAGGCGCTGATCATGCGTCACGAAACCCTGCGCACCACTTTCCCGAGCATCGATGGCGTGGCCTATCAAAAGGTCTCGCCGCAAACGGGCCTGCGCATGGACTGGCAGGACGTCTCAAGCCTCGGCGAATCCGAGCGCCAACTGCGTCTGCAACAACTGGCCGATCAAGAAGCGCACACGCCGTTCAACCTGGAAACAGGGCCGTTGCTGCGTGCGTGCCTGGTCAAGGCCGGCGAGCAGGAACACTATCTGGTGCTGACCCTGCACCACATCGTCACCGAAGGCTGGGCCATGGACATCTTTGCCCGTGAACTCAGCGCGCTGTACGAAGCCTTTATCGACGAACGCGAATCGCCGCTGGCGCCGTTACCGGTGCAGTACCTGGACTACAGCGTGTGGCAACGCCAATGGCTGGAATCCGGCGAACGCCAGCGCCAGCTGGACTACTGGACCGCGCAACTGGGCAACGAACATCCGCTGCTGGAACTGCCTGGCGACCGGCCACGGCCGCCTGTGCAAAGCCACCGGGGCGAGCTGTACCGCTTCGATCTGAGCGATGACCTGGCCGCCCGCGTGCGTGCGTTCAATGCCGAGCGCGGCTTGACCCTGTTCATGACCATGACCGCCACCCTGGCCGTATTGCTCTACCGCTACAGCGGCCAGAACGACCTGCGCATCGGTGCGCCCGTGGCCAACCGCATTCGCCCGGAAAGCGAAGGCTTGATTGGCGCGTTCCTCAATACCCAGGTGCTGCGTTGCCAGCTCGATGGGCAGATGACTGTGGCGCAGTTGTTTGAGCAGGTGCGCCACACCGTGATCGAGGGCCAGTCCCATCAGGACCTGCCATTCGACCATTTGGTCGAAGCCCTGCAACCGCCGCGCAGCGCGGCCTACAACCCGCTGTTCCAGGTGATGTGCAATGTGCAGCGCTGGGAGTTCCAGCAAAGCCGCCAGTTGGCCGGCATGAGCGTGGAGTACTTGGCGAACGACGCCCGCGCGACCAAGTTCGACCTCAACCTGGAAGTCACCGACCTTGACCATCGCCTGGGTTGCTGCCTGACCTACAGCACCGACCTGTTCGACGAGCCGCGCATCGCACGCATGGCCGAGCATTGGCGCAACCTGCTGGAGGCCTTGATCACGGACCCCCAACAGCGCCTCAGCGAACTGCCGTTGCTCAGCGCCACCGAGCAACGCGTATTGCAGGACAGCCTGGGTATCGAAGCGGGCGAACGCCGCCTCGACCAGTGTCTTCATCCATTGTTCAGCCAGCAGGCGGCAGCCCGTGGCGATGCGCCCGCGCTGACCTTTGCCGGTGTGACGCTCAGCTACCGTGAACTGGACGCTCGCGCCAACCGCCTGGCCTGGATGCTGCGCGAGCGCGGCGTCGGCCCACAGGTGCGCGTCGGCCTGGCGCTGCCGCGTTCCCTGGAAATGGTCATCGGCCTGCTGGCGATCCTCAAGGCCGGCGGTGCCTATGTGCCGCTGGACCCGGAATACCCGCTGGACCGTCTGCACTACATGATCGAAGACAGCGGCATTGGCCTGCTGCTCAGCGACGCGGCCATGTTCCAGGCCCTCGGCGAATTGCCGGCGAGCGTGGCGTGCTGGTGCCTTGAGGATGATGTGCCGCGGCTTGCCGACTACCCGAGCGATGAGCTGCCGTTTATCAGCCTGGCGCACCATCAGGCCTACTTGATCTACACCTCCGGCTCCACCGGCAAGCCGAAAGGCGTGGTGGTGTGCCACGGTGAAATCGCCATGCATTGCCAGGCCGTGATCGAGCGTTTCGGCATGCGCCCGGACGACTGCGAACTGCACTTTTATTCGATCAACTTCGACGCCGCCACCGAGCGTTTGCTGGTGCCGCTGCTCAGCGGTGCGCAGGTGGTGCTGCGAGCCCAGGGCCAGTGGGATGCGCAAGAAATCTGCGCGCTGATCCGCACCCATCGCGTCAACATTCTGGGCTTTACGCCCAGCTACGGCAGCCAGTTGGCGCAGTGGCTGGCGACCCGGCAGCAGACCTTGCCGGTGCGCATGTGCATCACCGGCGGCGAAGCGCTCACCGGCGAGCACTTGCAGCGCATCCGCGCGGCGTTCCAGCCTCACATGTTCTTCAACGCCTACGGTCCGACCGAAACCGTGGTGATGCCGCTGGCCAGCCTTGCGCCCGAGCAGTTGGAGGAGGGTACCGGCAGCGTGCCGATCGGCAGCATTATCGGTGACCGTGTGGCCTATATTCTCGACGCCGACTTGGCGTTGCTGCCGCAGGGGGCGAGCGGCGAGTTGTATATCGGCGGCGCCGGCCTGGCCCAGGGTTATCACCAGCGTCCCGGCATGACCGCCGAGCGCTTTGTCGCCGACCCGTTTGCCCGCAATGGCGCACGGCTGTACCGCACCGGCGACCTGGTGCGCCAGCGCGCCGATGGCCTGGTGGAATACTTGGGGCGCATCGATCATCAGGTGAAGATCCGCGGTTTCCGTATTGAACTGGGCGAAATCGAAACCCGCCTGCTGGAACACGAAGCTGTGCGCGAAGCGGTGGTGCTGGCGCTGGATGCGCCGAGTGGCAAACAGCTGGTGGCGTACCTGGTCAGCGACGCCGACCACGCCACGTTGCGAGACGCGCTGAAGATCCACCTCAAGGCGCATCTGCCGGACTACATGGTGCCGGCGCACCTGATCGTACTGGACAGCATGCCGCTGACCGCCAACGGCAAACTCGACCGCCGGGCCTTGCCGCAACCCGATCCCGAGGCCAACCGCCACGCCTACGTGGCGCCGCGCAATACGCTCGAAAGCACGTTGGCGGCGATCTGGTGCGCGGTGTTGAACGTGCAGCAAGTCGGCCTGGACGATAACTTCTTTGAGCTGGGCGGCGACTCGATCCTGTCGATCCAGGTGGTCAGCCGTGCACGGCAGGCGGGCATACACTTCAGCCCGCGTGACCTGTTCCAGCACCAGACCGTGCAGACCCTGGCCGCCGTTGCCACGCGCACCGAGCAGGTCACGGCGGAGCAGGGCGTGCTGACCGGTAGCTCGGGCCTCACGCCGATCCAGCACTGGTTCTTCGACACCGAGATTCCACAGCGTCAGCACTGGAACCAGGCGCTGGTCCTAAAACCGCTGCAACTGCTGCAGCCCCATCGCCTGGAACAAGCGCTGCTGGCCGTGCTGGAACACCACGACGCCCTGCGCCTGAGCTTCAGCAAGCGCGACGCGCAGTGGCACGCCGAACATCTGGCGGTGCCCCAAGGCGGGGTGCTGCTGCAGGCGCAAGTGCGCGACATGGCGGACTGCACCGCCTTGTTCACCGACACCCAGCGCAGCCTCGACCTGCAGCACGGTCCGCTGCTGCGCGCCTTGCTGGTGGACGGTCCCGAGGGCCAGCAACGCCTGCTGATCGCGATCCATCATCTGGTGGTGGATGGCGTGTCGTGGCGCGTGTTGCTGGAAGACGTGCAAACGGTCTACCGCCAACTCAGCGACGGCCAGCCCGTCAGCCTGCCGGCCAAGACCAGCGCCCTGCGTGACTGGGCCGCGCGTTTGCAAGCCTATGCCGGCAGCGAATCGCTGCGTGAAGAGTTGAGCCTCTGGCAGGCGCAACTGGCCGGGCCCGACACGGCATTGCCGGTGGCCCGCGCGCAAGGCTCGCTGCGCCATCGCGATGCCGACAGCGTCAGCGTGCGCCTGGACGCCGAACACACCCGCCAGTTGCTGCAACAGGCACCGAGCGCCTATCGCACCCAGGTCAACGACCTGCTGCTGACCGCCCTGGCGCGCGTGCTGTGCCGCTGGAGCGGGCACGCCTCGGCGCTGATCCAGCTGGAAGGCCACGGCCGCGAAGCCCTGTTCGATGACATCGACCTGACCCGCAGTGTCGGCTGGTTCACCAGTGCTTATCCGCTACGCCTGACCCCGCAAGCGACCCAGGGCGACTCGATCAAGGCGATCAAGGAACAACTGCGCGGCGTGCCGCATAAAGGCTTGGGTTACGGCGTGCTGCGCTACCTGGCGGATGATGCCTGCAGACAGAGCATGGCCGCACTGCCGAGCGCGCCGATCACCTTCAACTACCTTGGCCAGTTCGACCAGAGCTTCGGCGCCGATGCGCTGTTCCATCCGCTGGATGAATCCGCAGGCCTGGCCCATGATCCGGACGCGCCGCTGCCCAACGAACTCAGCGTCGACAGCCAGGTGTACGGCGGTGAGCTGGTGCTGCGCTGGACCTTCAGCCGCGAGCGATTTGATCCGCGCACGATTGGCGAACTGGCCGATGCCTACCTGGCTGAACTGCAAAGCCTGGTCCAACACTGTATCCAGGACGATGCCGGCGGCCTCACGCCGTCCGACTTCCCCCTGGCGCACCTGACCCAGTCACAACTCGACAGCCTGCCGGTGCCGGCCAGCGCCATCGAAGACGTCTACCCGCTGACCCCGATGCAGGAAGGCCTGCTGCTGCACACCCTGCTGGAACCGGGCACCGGCCTTTACTACATGCAGGACCGCTACCGCATCAACAGCGCCCTGGACCCCGAGCGTTTCGCCCAGGCCTGGCAGGCGGTGATCGCCCGCCACGAAGCCCTGCGCGCGTCGTTCTGCTGGAACGTCGGCGAAGACATGCTGCAAGTCATCCATAAACCCGGCAGCACGCCGATCGAATACCTGGACTGGAGCAACGACCCGCAAGCCGAACAGGAACCACGCCTGCAAGCCCTGCTCAAGCAGGAGCGCGAAGCCGGTTTCGATCTGCTCAACCAGGCGCCGTTCCACCTGCGCCTGATCCGCGTCGCCGAGGCGCGCTACTGGTTCATGATGAGCAACCACCACATCCTCATCGATGCCTGGTGCCGTTCGTTGCTGATGAATGACTTCTTCGACCTCTACACGGCCCTCGGCGAAGGCCGCGACGCGCAACTGGCCGCGCCACCGCGCTACCGCGACTACATTGCCTGGCTGCAACGCCAGGACCTGAATGAAGCGCGCCAGTGGTGGCAACAGAACCTGCAAGGCTTCGAGCGCACCACGCCGATTCCGAGCGACCGGCCGTTCCTGCGCGAACACGCGGGCCACAGCGGCGGCATGGTGGTGGGGGACTGCTACACCCGTCTCGATGCGCGCGACGGTGCGCAACTGCGCGAGCTGGCCCAGGCCCATCAGTTGACCATCAACACCTTTGCCCAGGCGGCATGGGCCCTTGTGTTGCGCCGTTTGAGCGGCGAGCGCGACGTGGTGTTCGGCGTTACCGTGGCCGGGCGCCCGGTGGACATGCCCGAGATGCAGCGCACCGTCGGCCTGTTCATCAACAGCATCGCGCTGCGGGTCAAACTGCCCGAGGATGATCAGCGCTGCAGCGTGCGCCAATGGCTGAGCGGCCTGCTCGACAGCAATATGCAACTGCGCGAGTACGAATACCTGCCGTTGGTGACGATCCAGGAACACAGCGAACTGCCCAAGGGCCAGCCGTTGTTCGACAGCCTGTTCGTGTTCGAAAACGCCCCGGTGGAAGTCTCGGTGCTGGACCGTGCACAGAGTCTCAATGCCACCTCGGATTCGGGCCGCACCCACACCAACTTCCCGCTGACCGCCGTGTGCTATCCAGGCGATGACCTCGGATTGCACCTCTCCTATGACCAGCGCTACTTCGACGAAACCACCGTGCAAGGCATGCTGGGCGAGTTCAAGCGCTTGCTGCTGGCGCTGGTGCAGGGTTTCCATGGCGACATGGCGGACCTGCCGCTGATGGGCGAGCAGGAGCGTGAGTTCCTGCTCAACGGCTGCAACCAGAGCGAACATGACTACCCGCTGGAACGCAGCTATGTCGAACTGTTCGAAGCCCAGGTGGCGGCGCATCCGCAGCGCATCGTTGCCAGTTGCCTGGACCAGCAATGGAGCTATGACACGCTGAACCGGAAGGCTAACGGCCTGGGCCATGCGCTGATCGCGGCGGGTGTCGGCCTGGATCAACCGGTGGCGTTGCTGGCCGAGCGCGGCCTTGATTTGCTCGGCATGATCATCGGCAGCTTCAAGGCCGGTGCCGGTTACCTGCCGCTGGACCCGGGCCTGCCGAGCCAGCGCTTGCGCAGCATCATCGAGCTGAGCCGCACGCCCTTGCTGGTGTGCACCGAGGCATGCCGCGAACAGGCGATCGAGTTGCTGGAAGGGTTCGACTGCCAATTGCTGGTGTGGGAAGAAGTGCCCGCACGCGGGGAAAACCCCGGCATTTACAGCGGCCCGGACAACCTCGCCTATGTGATCTACACCTCGGGTTCTACCGGCTTGCCCAAGGGCGTGATGGTGGAACAGCGCGGCATGCTCAATAACCAGCTGAGCAAGGCGCCGTACCTGGCCTTGAGCGACGCGGATGTGATCGCGCAGACCGCGTCACAGAGCTTCGATATTTCCGTGTGGCAGTTCCTCGCCGCGCCGCTGTTCGGCGCACGGGTGGACATTGTGCCGAACAGCATCGCCCATGATCCCCAAGGCTTGCTGGAACATGTCCAGGCCCAAGGCATCACCCTGCTGGAAAGCGTACCGTCGCTGATCCAGGGCATGTTGGCCCAGGACCGTATTGGCCTGGATGGCCTGCGCTGGATGCTGCCGACCGGTGAAGCCATGCCGCCGGAACTGGCGCATCAGTGGTTGCTGCGTTATCCGCAGATTGGCCTGGTAAACGCCTATGGCCCGGCGGAATGTTCCGACGACGTAGCGTTCTTCCGCGTCGACCTGGCCTCGACCCGTGGCACTTATCTGCCGATTGGCACGCCGACCGACAACAACCGTTTGTATCTGCTCGATGGTGCTTTGGAGCTGGTTCCCCAGGGCGTGGTGGGCGAGTTGTGCGTCGCCGGTACGGGTGTCGGTCGCGGCTACGTCAGCGACCCGCTGCGCACCGCCCCGGTGTTTGTGCCCAACCCGTTTGGCGCACCGGGCGAGCGGCTCTACCGCACCGGCGACCTCGCGCGGCGACGCAGCGACGGCGTGCTGGAGTACGTCGGGCGTATCGACCACCAGGTGAAGATTCGCGGCTACCGCATCGAACTCGGCGAAATCGAAGCGCGCCTGCACGAACAACCCGAAGTCCGCGATGCGGCCGTGAGCGTGCAGGAAGGCATCAACGGCAAGCACCTGGTCGGCTATCTGGTGGCGGCGGACGCCTCGCTGAGCCCAAGCGAACGCCTGGACCGCATCAAGCAACGCCTGCGCGCCGAACTGCCGGACTACATGGTGCCGCTGCACTGGCTCTGGCTCGACCGCCTGCCGCTCAACGCCAACGGCAAACTCGATCGCAAGGCCCTGCCGGCCCTGGAAATCGGCCAGCTTCACAGCCAGGACTACCTGGCGCCGCGCAACGAGCTGGAAACCACCTTGGCCGCGATCTGGGCCGAGGTGCTCAAGGTCGAGCGGGTTGGGGTGGCGGACAACTTCTTCGAACTGGGCGGGCATTCGTTGCTGGCCACGCAGATCGCTTCGCGGGTGCAGAAGACCTTGCAGCGGGATGTGCCGCTGAGGGCGATGTTCGAGTGCAGTACGGTGGCGGAGTTGGCTGAATATATTGAGGGGTTGGCGGGGAATGAGATCAGTGCCGGGACGGTGGATCGGTTGAGTGATTTGATGGCGGAGTTGGAGGGGCTTTGAGGGGGCCGTTTGTCAGAACTGTTAATTCTGACAGTAGGCGAGCGGATGCCAAAAGAGCTCACTGAAGGGAGACCCTTGGCTTCAGATCGAGTCAAGGAGAACAGCATCTGGAACAAGGAGTTCTTACCATGGTTAAGAAAATCCCAGCGTCGAACGCACCCTCTAACGTTATCAGAGCGCAAAAGCCCAAGCGGCCAAAACCCAAAGCTGTTGAAGTGAACAGTCCGGTAGTTTCCAGTGAGCAGAACGGAACGGTTGCGACCTCTCGCATGGTGGGTTCACACCTGACATTTGATTCACGATTGGACAAGGATGAACCCATTATCGCCAGCTTCCACACGAAGGAAACACCCGGGTTGGAGTTCGAGGATATTGTGTATTCAGGCGGTGAGTCTGGCGCAGAGGAAACTGAAATTCCTCTGCCTTACATGACGGCGGCAATGGGGAAAACGCTCGTCATTTCGAATACCGGGAAAGTGCAAGGGCAGGTAGCCGCTTCTTTGAAGAAAGAGGTGTTGATCGAGTTTTACCAAGCAAACGAAAGTAAAAAGTACGCACCTTATTTTCTCCACGAAAAAATCTATCAAAACTCACCTGTCATTGACATGCACGATTTCAAAGGGGACGCTCTCGTCAAGACGGAGATTCCTTATCTTGCCCAAGTAAATGATAGATTTTACTGCACCCTTGTTACTCGGCAATTTAGTCGAAAGCCCGTTTTTTACCCAGTGGCTGACGGATATGCGTTAACAGCTGAGGATATAGCTTCGGGCGAACTCACTCACGCTGTTAGACGTGCTTGGCTGGCGCGACAAATACCGCTATATGAGTCAATGACCCTGCAGTGTGCCTACATCACGAGTGGCGAAGCTGCCCAACCTCCAGCTGAGGTTACTAATCCTGATGAAGAGACGCGTCTTCCGAAAAATGCCCTTCAAATGCCATATCGCCGCACTGCTGCTTTCATTGGGGATCAAGGCCTTGATCTGCCTCCCCCGGATTTGCAACAGTCTACGTTTTTCAACGGTAAGTGGTGGCTTAACCCTGAAAACACCAAAGAGGGTGGGGATGTACACGTCCCCACCTTGGACACCTATGCAGGCGACCGCATCTGTTTCTATCTGAGCGGGCCTGATCATGCGCCTAAGTCACTCGGCTGCGTGACCATTGAAAATGATGGAGATCCGGCAACCATCGAACTGTCGCCTTGTGACATTGCTTGTTTCTTTAACAAAGAGATGAGGCTGATGTACACCCTTGGATTCCCCAATAGTGAGGGGGTGCAGGAATCGCCTGAGCAAGCGATCAATGTTTTGGTTACTCAATTTCCCCATCCGGGTATTGAGCAAGCAACTAATGGGATATTGGACCTTAGGACGTTTTCTGGTGATCCCACAGGGTGGGTAGATGTCTGGAATTATGCCGACTGCGCAAAATGTTGCTGGATGTGGATTACGGGTGAGCGTGAGGATGGCAGCGCCTATCGTTTTGATATTTTGGTGGATGCACCTGTTACAGATGCCTGGAAGGCAAATGGGGTGGACACGCCTATCCTGAGGGCTGAGTTGCAAGAGCTGGCTGATTGTAGTGAGTTTGAGCTGCATTTTGCGGGGAGTTATTGTGGCAAGTGTGAGCTGGAGAATGCGCACCAATTCCCAGCTCAGACTTTCACTATCGAGCAAGAGCCTCTTGTACTGCCTGAGCCAAGAGTGACCGAAGCGGTGGGCACTAACTTGACCGCTTGGAATGGACGCAACGGCATACATGTCGAAGTGGAGTACATCGGTAGCAACCCCAAGCACTCCATCAGTGTTTGCTGGAAGAAACCGGACGGTACTTGCTGGCCATTGGCCCCCAAACCCGGCAGCACGAAGGGCGCTGTGGTCTTTGCGCTGCCGTCGGAGGCTGTGATCGAAAGCTTGGGTAAACAGGTGGAGATCACTAGCAAGGTCATCACCGCGTGCAAGGTGCAGACGTCGCCGCCGTTGAATTTGAGGATCAGCCTTCCTGTGCGCGTTCAAACGCCGAATCTGCTGCAGGCTACGCCCCCCAGAACGCAAAACGGCATTGTGGATACGCGAACATTCGCCGGGAATGCCGACTCCTTCATAGATTGGATGTGGTTCTTGCGAGCAGGACAGAAGTGCTCGCTTCGGGCGACCGGAATCGATAAGAGCGGCGCTCCCTACAGTTTTGTTGTGTATGCGGCTCGAACGATTACAGCTGCGGAAGAATCGGCAGCGTTCGAGGTGGCGGCAACTGTATTGCGATCCGAATTGGTGAAGGCAAAAGATCGGTCCTCCATGACCTTCACATGGAGCGTGTCGACTGACGGTAGCCCGAACGAGAATGTGTTTTGTCCACCGCGCGTGCTGATTGTGCGTGTGCTTACGATGGTAATGGAAAATTTCGAGAGTCTCCCGGGAGGTTACTACACAGCGGGGACCGTATTGAGTACGCCGCTGATGACCATCCGGCATTATCAAGCGACTATGGGCGTACATGGCGGCTACAGTAGCGACTCGAGTATGACGTCGGGAAACGCTATCGCATTTTCCTGCTCTGCGGGAGAAGGTAATTTACCGAGGCAACAGGTCGACTTCACCCTCAAGTCGGGCTACTCGCGTTTAAGGTTTGCCTATATGCGACATGTGTACTATGGACAATTTTCGTTCTACAACACTTCGGGAGTGAAAATCGGGGACCGCACTTTTACTGCTGGGAGTCCGACTGATAATTGGATTGATTTCACGGCGCCAAATGGTGAGTTGATCACAAAAGTTGTAGTGATTACTCAGCAGCACTCTTATACGGACAACTGGCAACTCTTTAGCTAGATCGATCCTTGACGAGCGCGCCCATGAATAAGATGGGCGCTTTCCAAACCTGCGTTCTACTTCGGTCCAAGTATCTTCACCAACTTCTCCGGCGAAGGCGCCCCCTGCTGTTGCTGCAACCCACCCTTGTCATCCAGATAGAAAATCGCCGGCGTCGCCGACAACTCCAGTTCATCCATCAACTTCATATTGCTATCAAGCTTGGCCTCAATATCCGCCGGGATATTGTTCAGTGCCTGCAACTTGCTGCCTTTACCCGCCGCTTCATGTTCCTGCAGAGCTTTTTGCGGGTCCTTGGCGGCAAACAGCGCGGCGGATTTGCCTGGGCTGTCTTCGCGGATGATGCCGACCATGATGTGACGCAACTGCACCTTGCCGGCTTTTACCCACGGGCGGGCCTGTTCCCAGAACATGTTGCAGTAGGGGCAGTTGGGGTCGCTGAACAGGTAGACGGTGCGCGGCGCATTGACGTCGCCGTCCTGGATCCAGCTGCTTTTTTCCAGCTTGGCCCAGACTTCCTTGGCCATCGGCGCGTACACCAGTTTTTCCAGCGGCGCGCTGCTCAGGTCATTACCCTGGGCGTCGTACAGGTTGCCGGCGATCACGCTGTTGCCGTCGGCGGTCAGGTACAGCGCCATGCCGCGGTTCTGGTATTGCGCGGCGTAGCCGGTGAGGCCGCTGGGGGCGTCGAATTTGCCGAGGATTTTGGCGCCCTTGGCCTCGATCTGTTTGATCGGTGCCGGCCAGTCTTCGGCGTGAGCCAGGGTGGCGGCCAGTGTCAGTGGCAGCAGGGTCAGCAGGTGGCGGAGGCGGGGCATGTGGGTTTCCTTGTTGTATCGGTGTCGAAGGGTTCCATGGCTCGGGCCAGGCTGGCTTGGGACAGTTCGCCGAGGTGGCTGTTGATCAGGCGTCCGTCGGCTGTGTAGAACAACGTGGTGGGCAGCGCCATCGAACCCACGGCCTGGCCGAGGCGGCCGCTGGCGTCGAACAGTACGTTGTCGAGGGTCAGGCCCTGGGTGGCGAGGAAGGTTGCAACGCTTTGCATGCTTTCGGCCTGATTGACGAACAGGAAGGTCACGTCGGGGCGCTGGTGCTGGGCGCGTTCAAGTACCGGCATCTCGCGACGGCACGGCGGGCACCAGGTGGCCCAGAGGTTGATCACTAATGGGCCGCCCTTGTAGTCGGCCAGTTGCACCACATCGCCATTGGCATTGCGTAAGGTGATGTCCGGCAACTGCGAGCCCTTGTCATACAGGCTCAGGGAAACATTGGCCATGCCCCAGAAAACCAGACCGGTGATCACTCCGGCGCCCAGTGGCTTGCGCAGGGTTGGGCGTCGCCAGCCGTAGGCCAGCGCGCCGAGGACCAGTGCGATCACGCCGGGCCAGGCGAGGAAACCGCCGTCGCGCAGGTCGACCATCTGCAGCGGGTCGTGGCGGTAATCGCTCCAGTACATCAGCACAAAACTGACGCGGGCGACCAGCATGCCCAGCAGGAACAGGCTGAACAGCACCGATTCCGGGTTTTCACCGCCGCGCTTGGCCACGCGCCAACCCACCAGTGTGGCCAGGATCAGCGCACTGATCAGCAGCAGGTGATTCAGGGCAATGGCGAAGGTGCCGATGGTCAGGGTCAGCATTCAGAAGGCGTCCCGGGTTTGCGTCCAGCGTTGCAGGAAGGCGGCGGCATCCACTTCGCCGGTGATGCGTTGGGCGCGGCGTTCTTCGCCGTTGGGACCGATCCAGATGAAGGTCGGCGGGCCAGGGACTTTGTAGCGGCCGAGCAGCTCGCGGCTGGCGGCGTTGTCGGCGGTGACGTCCAGGCGAAGCAGGCGCACGTCTTTCAGGGCTTGCATGACTTCGGGTTTGCCGAACACCTGCTTCTCCATGATCTTGCACGAGACGCACCAGTCCGCGTAGTAGTCCACCAGCACCCATTGGCCCTGGGCCTTGGCGCTGTCGAGCTGGGTTTGCAGCACGGCGGGGTCGTTGATGGTCATGAAGGCGTCGTGGGCGGTCGATACGGCGGCGGCCCGCGAGCCGCTGTAGACCTTCAGCGGTTGCCACAGATCAGCGCTGCCACCGGCTGCGCCCACCACCAGCACGGCGCCCCACAGGCCCAGCACCAGGGAACCGGCGCCAAACACCTTGGCGGCCAGGCCGTATTCGCGGGCCAGGGTCCAACCGCAGTAAGCCATCACCAGCGCGAGTGCGCCCCACAGACCGATCCACAGGGCGTCGTCAATCACCGGGCGAATCATCAGCACGGCGGTGCCGAGGAACAGGAAGCCGAAGATGCCCTTGAGCACGTTCATCCAGGTGCCCGGCTTGGGCAGGAAGCGGTTGCCCACGGTCACCAGCAGCAACAACGGAATACCGATGCCGATGCCCATGGTGAACAGGATCAGGCCTCCGTGCAGCGCATTGCCGGTCTGGGCGATATAGAGCAGCGCGCCCGCCAGGGGCGCGGTCATGCACGGGCCGACCAACAGGCCGGACAGCGCGCCGAGCACCCCCGCGCCTACCAGGCTGCCGCCGCTTTGCCGGCGGCTGACGTTGTCGAGGCGGTCCCGCAGGAACACGGGCAGTTGCAGTTCAAAGAAGCCGAACATCGGCAGGGCGAGGATCACGAACAGGGCCGCGAAACTGCCGAGGATCCACGGCGTTTGTAGCCACGCGGCGAGGTTGGCGCCGAGCAATGCGGCCAGCACGCCCAATGCCGCATACACCAGCGCCATGCACACCACGTAGCTGCTGGCCAAGGCAAAACCGCGACGGGGGCTGGCGCCACTGCCCACCACCAGGCCGGCGAGAATCGGCAGCATCGGCAAGGAGCACGGTGCAAACGCCAGCAGCAGGCCCAGGCCAAAGAACAGCAGCAGGCTCCAGCCCAGGCTGCGTTGTTGCAGGCCACTGGCCAGGCTTTGGTCCTGAGCTTGGGCGGTAGCGGCGACTGCCGAGTTGCCGCCCAGGTCCACGGTGATCGACTGCGGCGGGTAGCACAGGCCCGCATCGGCGCAGCCCTGCCAGCCCAGCTTGACCTGGCCGGTGGCGCCGGCCGGAATCTTCACTTCCAGGCCCTGGCGATACACTTGCTGCTCGCCGAAGAACTCATCGCTATGGGCTTCACCCTGGGGCAACACGGGCTTTTCGGCCAGGCCATCGAACTTCATGCGCTGCTGATACAGGTAATAGCCATCGGCAATCTGCCAATACAGCTGGGTCTCGCCGCTTTCAAGACGTTCGGAGGTAAAGGTGAAGGCTTTCCCCACCGGGAGGAAGTCGGGTTTTGTTTCAAACGGGTTGCCCGGCGCGGCCTGGGCGAACCCCGCGAACAACACCAGCAGAAAGGTAAACAGATGCCGCATGGTCAAGCCTTAGTTCGATGCAAGTGAGGCACACAATGTGTGGCGTTGATTAACCGATGATTAACCCAGGCTATTCTAGAGGGAGTGTGGCGGGTTTAGCGGCATAATCTGCGCTTAATCCGCGGCACCTTTAATCACCCCCATCTTTCCTGAAGGGCTCACCATGCACGTACTGGTCTGTGAAGACGACGAACTGATCGCCAGCGGCATCGTGGCCGGCCTGACCGCCCAGGGGTTTACCGTCGAGCGCGTGGCCACGGCCGGCGCCGCGCGGGCCATGCTCAGGGCGGCTACCTTCGACATCATGGTGCTCGACCTCGGCCTGCCCGACGAGGACGGCCTCAAGCTGCTGCAGCAACAGCGCAGCCAGGGCCTGGAAATCCCGGTGCTGATCCTCACCGCGCGGGATTCGGTGACCAACCGCGTCGACGGCCTGCAAGCCGGCGCCGACGACTACCTGCTCAAGCCCTTCGACCTGCGCGAGCTCGCCGCGCGCCTGCAGACCCTGCTGCGCCGCGTGGCCGGCCGCAGGGTCAATCTGATCGAACATGGCCGCCTGGCCTACGATCCCAGCAGCCGCGAAACCTTCCTGGGCGGCCAGCCGGTGGACCTGTCACGCCGTGAGCAGGCGCTGCTGCAGGCCCTGCTGCACAACAAGGGCCGCGTGCTGTCCAGCGAGCAGCTCAAGGACAGCGTCTACGGCTTCAACGATGAGCTTGAAAGCAATGCGCTCAACGTGCACATCCACCATCTGCGGCGCAAATTGGGCAACGGCATTGTCGAGACCGTGCGTGGCCTGGGCTACCGCCTGGGCCCGGCTGACGGGGGCGAGGACGCCCTGTGAAAAGCCTGCGCCTGCGCCTGACGTTCAAGCTGGGCGCCGCCTTTGTGCTGATCTGGGCCCTCGCGGCGGCCTGGATGCTCAACGACTTGCGTAACCAAATGATGTTCTCCCTCGACCAGCGCCTGGTGGCGTCGGCGCGCATGGTGGCGGGGCTCACCGAGCAGATGCCGGGGCTGGCCAGTGAGAGCGCTGGCGCGCATGTGCATGGCAGCCTGAATGTACCGGGGGGCATGGCGTGCCAGGTCAGCTCCTTGCGTGGCGAAGTGCTGGCGCGCAGCCACGCTACCCCGGATGAAGGGCTGGAGTCGCGGGTGAGCGGCTTTCGGGACCAGGTGATCGATGGCGTGAATTGGCGCAGTTTTACCCTGTCCCGTGGCGACCTGTTGATCACCACCGCTGACCGCCAAGTGGAACGCGAGGCGCTGAACCTGTCGATCCTGCTGGCGGCGTCGGTGCCGGTGGGCGTGGCGATGCTGGGCTGCCTGTGCCTGTTGTGGCTGGGCATCGGCCAGAGCCTGCTGCCACTCAACCGCATGCGTGATGCGTTGATGCGCCGCAGCCCCGACTCCCTCGAGCCGCTGCAGATCCACCCACTGCCCAGCGAGCTCAAGCCGCTGCTCGACACACAGAATCAGCTGTTGCAGCGCATCGCCAAGACCATCGAGCGCGAACGCCGCCTCACCGGGGACGCCGCCCATGAGCTGCGCAGCCCGCTGACGGCGATCAAGACCCACCTGCAAGTGGCGCGCATGACCGAGGGCGCGGCCCGCGACCAGTCCCTGGCCCACGCCGAGGAGGGCGCCGACCGCCTGCATCGCACCCTGGAGCAATTGCTGTTGCTGGCGCGAGTGGAAGGCAGCCTGTCATTCGACGATGGCGTGCAGTCCAGCGCTGAAGAAGTGGCACGGCTGGCGATCCAGGATGCGAATACCGGCGACAATGCGCGCATTGACCTGATCCTGCCCGACACCCTGTCCGACGCGCCGCTGGGCATGCCGGTTGGCCTGGCGGTCGCGGCCTTGCGCAACTTGCTGGATAACGCCTTGCGCCACACGCCGGCGGGTACGCGGGTGGAGCTTAGCGTGATCATCTCGGCCGACCACGTGGTGTTTCGCGTGCGTGACCACGGCAAGCAGATCTCGCCCGAGGACCTGCAATACCTGACCCAACGCTTCTGGCGCAATGGCAACAGCGAAGGCTGCGGCCTGGGCCTGGCGATCGTGCAGGCGATCGTGCAGCGTTGTTCCTGCTCGCTGAAGTTCGACGGCCAGGCGGATGGCCTGCGCGTCGAATTGGGCATGCCGCTGCGGCGCTGATCGCGTTTCTTGCGGGTGCCAACTTTTCTTTCAAGTCCCAAATAGTTACCGCCTTCCTGAGATTCAAGTCTTCAGGATGACGGTGATTTTTGCGCTTGAACGGGCTGAACGACTCGGCCTGAATTGAAAAGGACGGTTCTTATGTTGGTCATTGATACCAGTTTTCCTGCCACGGGCTTCAACGAACGTAACGGCGAGCCTGTGGGGCAGGTGATTTTGCATTACACCGCGGCGCCCTTTGGCTCCTCCCTGCGCACCCTGACCCGGGACGGGGTCAGCGCGCACTATCTGCTGCCCGATCCAGATGACCCCAGCTACCGCGCTGCCAGTTATGAAGAGCTGCGGGTGTTTCGCCTGGTGGCGGAAGAACAGCGCGCCTGGCATGCCGGGGTCAGCCATTGGGCGGGGCGCGATAACCTCAATAGCCGCTCGATTGGCATCGAAATCGTCAACCTGGCGCGGGATGACGGCGGGGTGTTCACTTTTCCGTCCTACGGCGAGGAACAGACTGACGTGTTGATAGCGCTGGTTCGCGACATCCTTGGGCGTTATCCGCAAGTTGGGCCCACTGACATCCTCGGGCATTCGGACGTGGCGTATGCGCGCAAGAGCGATCCGGGGCCGCAACTGCCGTGGCGTCGTTTGCATGAGGCAGGCGTGGGTGCCTGGTTCGATGAGACGACGCGGGCGATGTATCAACGTCGGTTTTGCACCGGGCTGCCGTCGGAAGTCGAGGTGGAGCGGGCGTTTCAGCGCTACGGGTATGCGCCTGCAAAGAACCGGCAGGCGTTTCAACAAAGGACGCGGGCATTTCAGATGCACTTTCGCCCGCGCGATTACTGTGGGTTTCTGGATACGGAGACTTGCGCAATTTTGTACGCGCTAAATGAAAAGTACCTCGGACTCTGAAGCCTGGATGCTGTCCTGTGGGAGCTGGCTTGCCTGCGATGCAGACACCTCGGTACATCAGGCACACCGAGGTGATGTCATCGCAGCATAGGTATCTACACAGAGATTTGTCAGCCTTTGAAAGTTGTGTAGATACCTATGGTCATCGCAGGCAAGCCAGCTCCCACAGTTACTTGAGTTACCGGCCAGTGGCTTTTCGCGACATGCGGAGTAAATCCTCCCGGCGTTGGTGCGTTTCCAGAACAGGAAATCCGTGCGCATGCCCTTGGGCCAGACGCCAGCGGATCGGCAGTTTGGTCATCATCAGCGTATTGAGGGATCGAGAAATGTCAGTCGCTACCAGCCGTATCGAAGACGCCCAGGTGCATGAAACGCTCTACCAGTTCGACGACTCCCCGCTGCTTGCCCGTCAGCGCCAGCAGGAATCCAACGCCCGCAGCTACCCGAGGCGTATCCCCCTGGCGCTCAAGCGCGCCAAAGGCATCTACGTGGAAGACGTGGAAGGCCGCAGTTTCATCGACTGCCTGGCCGGCGCCGGTACCTTGGCGCTGGGGCATAACCACCCGGTGGTGATCGAGGCCATCCAGCAAGTGCTCGCCGATGAACTGCCACTGCATACCCTGGACCTCACCACCCCGGTCAAGGACCAGTTCGTGCAGGACCTGTTCGGCCTGCTGCCGCCAGCGCTGGCACGGGAAGCGAAGATCCAGTTCTGCGGCCCCACCGGTACCGATGCCGTCGAGGCCGCCTTGAAACTGGTGCGCACCGCCACCGGGCGCAGCACCGTATTGTCGTTCCAGGGCGGTTATCACGGCATGAGCCAGGGCGCGTTGAGCCTGATGGGCAGCCTGGGACCGAAGAAGCCCTTGGGCGCGTTGCTCGCCAATGGCGTGCAATTCCTGCCGTATCCCTACGACTACCGTTGCCCGTTCGGGCTGGGCGGCGCGGAAGGTGTGCGGGTCAACCTGCATTATCTGGAAAACCTGTTGAATGACCCGGAAGCGGGCGTCTTGCCGCCGGCGGCGGTGATCGTCGAAGTGGTGCAGGGCGAAGGCGGGGTGATCCCGGCTGATCTGGACTGGCTGCGCGGCCTGCGCCGCATCACCGAGCAAGCGGGCGTGGCGTTGATCGTCGATGAGATCCAGAGCGGTTTCGGCCGCACCGGCAAGATGTTCGCCTTTGAACACGCGGGCATCATCCCGGATGTGGTGGTGATGTCCAAGGCCATCGGCGGCAGCCTGCCGCTGGCGGTGGTGGTGTACCGCGACTGGCTCGACACCTGGTTGCCGGGCGCGCATGCCGGGACCTTCCGTGGCAACCAGATGGCGATGGCGGCGGGTTCGGCGGTGATGCGCTACCTCAAAGACCACGACCTGACCGGCCACGCGGCGGCCATGGGCGAACGCCTGGGCGAACACCTGCGCATCCTGCAGCGCGACTTCCCGCACCTGGGGGATATTCGCGGTCGCGGGCTGATGCTCGGCGTGGAACTGGTTGAGCCCGATGGCCCACTCGACATTCAAGGCCACCCACCTGTCCATCGCCAGCTGGCGCCGCTGGTGCAGCGCGAATGCCTCAAGCGCGGGCTGATCCTCGAGCTGGGCGGGCGACATGGCAGTGTGGTGCGCTTCCTGCCGCCGCTGGTGATCACCGCCGCCGAAGTCGACCGGGTCGCGGATATCTTCGGGCGCGCGTTGGCGGCGGCGGTCGCCAGCCTCTAATTTTTTGCCAGGGTTATACGTCTCTACAGATATCAGTGCTGCGCACGGTGCGCAGCCCGCCTTTTAGCGATGGAGAACAGCAATGACCTCAGTATTTGACCGCGACGACATCCTGTTTCAGGTAGTGGTCAACCATGAAGAACAGTATTCCATCTGGCCCGACTACAAAGCCGTGCCGGAAGGCTGGCGCACCGTGGGCAAGAGCGGCATGAAGAAAGAGTGCCTGGCGTACATTGAGGAAGTCTGGACTGATATGCGGCCGTTGAGTTTGCGCCAGAAGATGGATGGTGCTGCCCTGGCTTAATCGCCGCAGATCGAAGGTGGGAGCTGGCTTGGCTGCGATGGCGGACTCTGGGCCGACCATGTATTTGGATTTGACCGGGTACATATCCGTTGCTGCGGTCACGGCGACTATTGGTTCCGCCCTTACGGCGGGTCACTTTTGGAAAGACCGGAATGCCGGCCCAGCCAAAAGTAACCAAAAGGTCTTCGCCCAACACTCGGCACCTCGCCTAGGCTCGGTGTGCCGTAACGAAGGCTTTGGAGCGTGGGCCGCCGCAATGGGCCATCCATGGCCCAGTGCGGCTAACCCGGCGTCCTGCCGGTTACCCACGCTCCAAAGCCTGCGTTCGGCCAGCGTGTTTGACGGGGCGATCGCAGATCAAAAGCAGAAGCGCGGCGGCCTTCGAGCCGACCGGTATTTGCCTGTCGAACTCGGTTAAACTGTGGGAGCGGGCTTGCTCGCGAAGGCGGTGGGTCAGCAATTACATTGGTAACTGACACACCGCCTTCGCGAGCAAGCCCGCTCCCACATTTAGATCTTCATTCATTCAGATGTATTCGGTAGATATCCATATCCACTGCTCTTGATCTGCTCTTGATCTGGCTTTTGATTTTGATCTCAGGCGCCCCGTTAACCACGCTGGCCGAACGCAGGCTTGAATCCGTGGCTAACCCGGCAGGACGCCGGGTTAGCCGTCCTGGGCCATGGATGGCCCATGACGGCGGCCCACGGATTCAAGCCTTCGTTCGGGCATGCCGAGCCTAGGCGAGGCACCGAGTGGTGGGGCAAGAGCGTTTTGCTTACTTTTGCGCTTTTCAAAAGTGAGCCGCCGTAAGGGCGGAACCAATAGCCGCCGTTACCGCAGGAATGGATATGTACTCAAACCCAGAGACATGGTCGGCCCAGGGGCCGCCACGGGAGCAAGCTCCCTTGCCACGGCCATCGCAGGCAAGCCAACTCCCAGACACCATTGCCTACTGCACGCTCTTCTCTTTCCCCTCCGCCCCAGCAGCCCCCGTCACCACCTGCACACTCAACCGCGGCGTCGCCAGGTCCAGCCCGGCTTCATCCAGTTGACGCTTGAGCGACAGGTTGAACGCCCGCGACACTTCCCACTGCTTGATCGGCGCGGTCTTGAAGCGCGCACGGAGGATCGCGCTGCCCGACTCGAAACTCTCCACGCCCTGGATCTCCAGGGGCGACCAGATGTTGCGGCGTTGCAGGGGGTCGTTGCGTATTTTCTGGCCGACATCGCGTATCAGCTTGATGGCGTCGTCAATCTGCATGTTGTACGGGATCGCCACCCGGAAGATCGCGTAGCCGAACTCCCGCGAGTAGTTCTTGATGCTCTTGATCTCGCTGAACGGGATGGTGTGCACGATCCCGTCGATGTCGCGCAGGCGCACCGTGCGGATCGTCAGGCCCTCGACGGTACCGAGGTGGCCGCCCACGTCGACGTAGTCATCGATGGCCAGGGAGTCCTCGATGATGATGAACAGGCCGGTGATCAAGTCCGCCACCAGCGATTGCGCACCAAAGCCGATGGCCAGGCCGATCACACCGGCACCGGCCAGCAGCGGCGTGACGTTCATGCCCATGTTCGCCAGGGCGACGATGGCGGCGATGATGAAAATGGTCACGAACAGCACGTTGCGGATCAACGGCATCATGGTCTGTGCCCGCGCGTTAGCCAGGCCTTTGCGCGAGCGGGTCAGCGCATGGTGAATCGCGGTGTCGCTGAGAATCCAGATGAGCCAGGCAAACAGCAGGGTCCCGGCCAGGCCGAACAGCTTGACGCTGACCTCATGGCCATCGCCTTCGGTAAAACGAATCAGCGACAAGCCCCACACCCGCAGGCCCAGCTCGATGAACATCAGCCACACCAGCAGGTGCGCCAAGGTATAGACGAAGCCTTTCAGGCGTTCGGAGTACAGCGCGTGGCGCTTGTGCCCGCGTTGCGGCTTGAGCGCGTGGCGGCGTACCAGGCCGTTGATCACCATGCACAACACCAACAGCACCGTACACAGCAGTGACTGGCGCAGGGCGGTGCTGGTGTCGCCGGCGGAGACGAACGTTGCGAACAGCGAAATGCCCACCAGCAGCAATGCGGGGATGTACCAGAACGAACCAATGATTTCGATCGTGTCGCTGAGGGCGCGGCGCGTGAGGCGGCGTGACAGCGGCTGGTTGCGGATCAGGTGGGCGATGGGTCGACGGAAACGCAGGATAAACACGCCGGTCGACAACGCCGCCATCACATTGGCCACGGTCGCGGCGGTGTGGGACAGGTGCTGGCCCAGGGCTTGTACCAGCCTGGGATCGCTCAAGGCTTCACCGAAGGCGGCAAAACTGCCGATCCACCAGAGGGGGCGGAACGCCTGGTGGCGCAGGATGTACAGCGCGCGATGGCGATGGGGGCCGTCAAGCACGGAAAAGGCAATCACGCAGATGGCCGAGAAGCAGGTGCCGACCACCAGGGCATAGGCCAATACCATCGCCAGGGATTTGCCCAGGGACGAAGGCAGGGCGTAGCTCAGGTACACAGTGATCACCAGTGCGATCAACCAGGGGCCCAGTTTGCGCAGGGCGAAGCGCACCATGTCCCAGGTGCGTGGGTGCTGCGGCAATTCCTCGGGCAGACCGAAACGTTCGCGCACGCGGTGGCTCAGCCAGATCAGCGCGGCGGCGAGCAGGCTCCATACCGCCAGGATCAGGGCAAAACCGAAAATGATCGGCAGCCATTCGTTGGCCGGCAGCATCAGCGCACTGAGTTCTTGCTTGGCCAGGTCGACTTCGTTGGACCAGCGCCCCATCGGGCTGTCGGTGCCGGAAAACTGCTGCTCAAAGCCCGACAGCGTACTGCCGATCAGCCCCAGCACCCCCAGCTCTGCGGCGGGCTGGGCTTTTTGCGTGGCTGCGCGCAGTTTTTTCAGGTCACTGAGCAACTGGGTGCGCTGCTGGTCGTTCTCCAGGGTCTTGATGACCTCGTCCAGCGACTGGCCCAACGGCACCTCCGCCTGGGGTTGGGCCTTGGCGCCGCTGCCGAGCATGCCCGGCAAACCCACGGCTTGGGCAGGGGCGCACGGCAGCAGTACGAGCAGGGCAATCAATAGCGAGCAGGGCAGGGTGAACAGACGGGAAAACACGAGGCGGGCAACCTTGAAGACGGCAGGTCGATCGAGTGTACGAGGGCAAGCGTCATTCGGCCAGTTTGGCGAGGATCTTGTATACCACCGTGCCCAGGATCAGCAGCATGCCTACCCACATGCCGAACACGCCGAGGGGCTTGTCACGAAAGTTGAAACCCACGGCCAGCAGGAGCATGCCGGTCAGGATCGGGATCAGCATGGCGTGGAAGGAGGACATGGAAATCATGGGGTGATGGCCTTGTCGGAGTAGGAATACTGACAAGTCTAGGCGCGATTGTAGAAAGTGCAGATGATGCAGATCAGGTGTACACGGACAAAATGTGGGAGCGGGCTTGCTCGCGAATGCGGTGTGTCAGTCACTGAATATATCGACTGTTCCACCGTCTTCGCGAGCAAGTCGAATCGTCGCACCGCCGCTCCCACATTTTTGACCGCGTCCGGCCTTGAGATCAGGGCAGGTCGTGGCTCGCGTAAAACGCGCCCAATACCTTCACCAGATGCGCCAGGTCATGGCTGCCGCACAGCTCCCGAATGGAGTGCATGGCAAACGTCGGCAGGCCGATGTCTACGGTGCGCACGCCCAGATGGCTGGCGGTGATCGGGCCGATGGTGGAGCCGCAGCCCATGTCGCTGCGCACCACGAAGCTCTGCACCGGTACTTCCTGGGCCATGCACAGATGGCGGAAGAACCCGGCGGTTTCGCTGTTGGTGGCGTAGCGCTGGTTGCTGTTGACCTTGATCACCGGGCCGGCATTGAGCTTGGGGCCGTGGTTGGCGTCGTGCTTGTCGGCATAGTTGGGGTGCACGCCGTGGGCGTTGTCTGCCGAAACCAGCAGGGATTTTTGAATGGTGCGTACGAATTCATCACCCTCGGGCAGCAGTCGACGCAGGGTCTGTTCGAGCATCGGTCCATCGGCGCCGCAGGCCGAGCACGAGCCGACTTCTTCGTGGTCGTTGCACACCAGCACGCAAGTTTCTTCGCTGTCGCTGGTGAGCAGGGCTTGCAGGCCCGCGTAGCACGACAGCAGGTTGTCCAGGCGCGCACCGGCAATGAAGTCGCCGTTCAGGCCAATCACCGCGGCGCTTTGGGTATCGTAGAAACTCAGCTCGTAGTCGAGCACCACGTCGGCGTTCAGGCCATGCTCGCGGGCAAGCTGCTCGGTAAGCACGGCGCGAAAGTCCACGCGCTCGTCACCGGCAAATTGCGCGAGGATCGGCGGCAGCTCGGTTTGCGCATTGATCGCCCAACCCTGGTTGGCTTCACGGTTCAGGTGAATCGCCAGGTTGGGGATGACCGCGATGGGCAGCTTGAAGTCGATCAGTTGGCTTTCGACCTTGCCGTCGCGGCGGAAGGTCACGCGGCCGGCCAGGGACAGGTCGCGGTCGAACCACGGCGCCAGCAGTGCGCCGCCGTAGACTTCCACGCCCAACTGCCAGAAGCCTTGGCGTTGCAACTCCGGCTGCGGCTTGACCCGCAGGCACGGGCTGTCGGTGTGGGCGCCGACCAGGCGGATACCGCCCTGCAGCGGCGAATGGCGGCCGAGCTTGAAGGCGATGATCGAGGAGTCGTTTCGGGTCAGGTAATAACGGCCGTTGGCTTCGGTGGCCCAGGTTTCGCGCTCGTCGAGGCGCTGGTAACCGGCCGCTTCCAGGCGCTGGGCCATGGCGGCAGTGGCATGAAAAGGAGTGGGGGAGGCCTTGAGGAAGTCGATCAGGCCTTGATTCAACGCTTCGCGCATAAATAGCTCCAGACAGCAGTGTGCGGAGTTTACCGTATTGGTCACGTATTTGGAGCGAACCTGCATGGCTGAGAACAACACAACCCTCTGTGGGAGCTGGCTTGCCTGCGATAGCGGTCTGTCAGGAAAAAATGTGGTGCTGATATACAGCTATCGCAGGCAAGCCAGCTCCCACATGTAGCGGTATTTGCAGGTTAGAACGGCGACGGGCACTCGAAGCGCAAGCGCTCGCCGCTTTGCGGATGGGTAAAGCTCAACATGCTCGCATGCAGGCACAGGCGCGGCCAGGCGGCCAGGGCTTGTTCATGGGCATACAAACCGTCCCCCAACAGCGGGTGACCGATGGACAGCATGTGCACCCGCAACTGGTGCGAACGCCCGGTAATCGGCGTCAGCTCCACGCGGCACCAGTCGCCGCAGCGCTCCAGCACTTTCCAGAAGGTCAGCGCATGCTTGCCGAATTCATGGTCCACCACGTGCCGTGGCTTGGTCGGCGGGTCGTAGCGCAGGGGCAAATCGATGCTGCCGCTGTCCAGTGCCGGTTGGCCCCAGGCCAGGGCGGTGTAGGCCTTTTCGGTTTCACGGTCATGAAACTGGCGCGACAGTTCGCGGTGAGTGTCTGCATCCCGGGCCAGCAGGATGATCCCCGAGGTTTCCCAGTCCAGGCGGTGGACTATGCGCGCTTCGGGATAGCCGTTTTCCTGCAGGCGGGTGATCAGGCAGTCCTTGTTGTCATCGGCGCGACCAGGCACCGAGAGCAGCAGGGTCGGCTTGTTCACCACCAGGACGGCGGCGTCCTGATGGAGGATATGGATGTTGGACAACGGCATTAAACAGCCTCGTAACAAACGCCAACGGCGGCTCCGCTAAAAGCCCCCCCCCCTGTAGGAGCGAGCTTGCTCGCGAAAAGCTCAAGGACACCGCGTTTATTCAGGATAAACACGGCGTACCTGGGTTCTTCGCGAGCAAGCCCGCTCCTACAGGGGGCGGCAGGCCATTAGCAGAGCCGCCGTGGCGGCCGCCTGTTCGATCAACGATCAGGCAGGGTGATATTGAGTTCCAGAATCGAGCAGCTGCCGTCATTTTCCAGGGCGACATGCACGTCATCGTTGCCGATATTGACGTACTTGCGGATCACCTCGACCAGTTCCTTCTGCAAGGCTGGCAGGTAGTCCGGGGTACTGCGTTGGCCGCGTTCGTGCGCCACGATGATCTGTAGACGCTCTTTCGCTACCGACGCGGTACTTGGCTTTTTGTTGGCGCGAAAGAAGTCGAGAAATTTCATTGTTTAGTTGCCTCCAAAGATACGCTCGAAGAATCCCTTCTTCTTGACATCGAGGAAGCGGTGTTCCACGGTCTTGCCCAGCAGGCGATCAACGGCGTCGCTGTACGCCTGGCCGGCGTCGCTCTGGTCGTCGAGGATCACCGGCACGCCCTGGTTGGAAGCCTTGAGGACGGCCTGGGATTCTGGAATCACGCCCAGCAGGGTCACGGCGAGGATGTCCTTCACGTCTTCAACGCCAAGCATTTCGCCATTGCTGACACGCTCAGGGTTGTAGCGGGTGAGCAGCAGGTGCTCCTTGATCGGGTCTTCGCCTTTCTCGGCGCGCTGGGACTTGCTGGCCAGCAGGCCGAGCATGCGGTCCGAGTCACGTACGGAGGAAACTTCCGGGTTGGTCACCACGATCGCTTCGTCGGCAAAATACATCGCCAGGTGGGCACCGGTCTCGATACCGGCCGGCGAATCGCAGACCACGTATTCGAAGGTTTCCTTCAGCTCGGCCAGGACTTTGCCTACGCCTTCCTTGGTCAGCGCGTCTTTGTCGCGGGTCTGGCTGGCGGCCAGTACGTACAGGTTCTCAAGGCGCTTGTCCTTGATCAGGGCCTGTTGCAGGTTGGCTTCGCCGTTGACCACGTTGACGAAGTCATACACCACGCGGCGTTCGCAGCCCATGATCAGGTCGAGGTTACGCAAGCCGACGTCGAAGTCGACAATCACTGTCTTGTGGCCGCGCAAAGCGAGACCGGTACCGATAGCGGCGCTGGTGGTGGTCTTACCCACACCACCCTTGCCGGATGTAACCACGAGAATCTTGGCCAAGGTGTTTCACCCCTAAGGAAGAAGGACGTTTCAGTCCCTGAAAAACATCTCTTGGAACTCGCTGCAGGCGGACAGCCTTTGTAGGAAAAAGATGTGGTTTCCGCAGGGAAACGCCAACTTCCAATTAGTCCTACACAAGTATTGCCGGTTTCGCTGTGCTATCAGAGTTTAGAGATGCTTGGAAAATGCGGCAGTATCCGTTAAAGACGAATGATGTTCAACACATCGCCCGACAGGTTGACCTGTACCGAAGCCCCCCACAGCGGATCGCGGCGCAAATCTTCGGCAACCTTGTACTGGCCTGCGATGGATACCAACTCAGCGGTCAACTGCTGGCAGAAAATACGGGCCCTGGTATCACCCTTGATGCCGGCCAGCGCACGGCCACGCATCGGGCCGTATACATGGATATTGCCATCGGCCAGAAGTTCCGCCCCCGGGCTGACCGAAGAAATCACCACAAGGTCGCCACCCTGGGCGTAAATCTGCTGCCCGCCGCGTACGGGCGAGGTGATGATCTTTGTAGGCTTGATCGTCGGCTCCGGTGGTTTTTCCGGCTTTTTCTTCTCTTCACCGACCAATGGTTCAAGCGGACGCTCGCGCGCGCCGGACGGTGGCAGTACTGGCAGTTCAATAGCGATGGCGGCGGCGATGTCTTCAATGCGGCTGGCGCGAATCGCCAGCGTGCGCAGGCCATGGGAGCGGCACACGCGCATCAGGCCGGGCAGGTCGATGCTGCCTTGGCCGGCCGGCAGTTTGTCCAGAGCCAGCACCAGCGGGGCATTGTTGAAGAAATTCGGCGCCAGGGCGACCTTGGCGGCGAGCTGGCGGTCCAGGGCGTCGAGGTCGTTGCGGGCGAGTTCCAGCACGGTGATGGCGAGCATGCTGCCCTTCAGCTGGAACACGGGATCTTGGTCTAGCGGTTCGGTTTGGCTCATGGTCGGCAAAAGCGGCTTGTCACGAAAAGTGTCGAGACTTATAACGAGAACATCCACGGGCCGCAAGCCGAGTCGAACCGTTGTAGAATGCGCGGCCCTGTCTTTACCGGAATCTGTAATGGATCGCCCGCGTTTTCGCACTGTGTTTTTTCACCCGCGTTTCTGGCTGTTATGGCTGGGACTTGGCGCGCTGTGGCTGGTTACCCAACTGCCGTACCGCGCGCTGTTGACCATTGGTCGCGTGCTGGGTGCCGGCATGTACCATGTGGCCGGCGAACGTCGCCGCATCGCCGCGCGCAACCTCGAGCTGTGCTTTCCGGAAAAATCCGCCCAGGCGCGTAAACGCTTGCTCAAGGAAAACTTCGCTTCCACCGGCATCGCCTTCTTTGAAATGGCCATGAGCTGGTGGTGGTCGCGCCAACGCCTGGCGCGCCTGGCCCACGTCGAAGGCCTGGAACATCTCAAGCAGGCCCAACTGGATGGCAAGGGCGTGATCCTCATGGCGCTGCACTTCACCACCCTGGAAATCGGCGCCGCGCTGCTTGGGCAGAAGCACACCATCGACGGCATGTACCGCGAGCACGGCAACCCGTTGTTCGACTATATCCAGCGCCGTGGCCGCGAGCGTCACAACCTCGACTCCCTGGCCGTGGAGCGCGAAGACGTGCGCGGCATGCTCAAGCTGCTGCGCGCCGGCCGCGCCATCTGGTACGCACCGGACCAGGACTACGGCGCCAAGCAAAGCATTTTCGTGCCGTTGTTCGGCATCCAGGCCGCCACCGTGACCGCCACCAGCAAGTTCGCGCGCCTGGGCAAGGCACTGGTGGTGCCGTTCACCCAGGAGCGCCTGGCCGATGGCAGCGGTTACCGGCTGGTCATTCACCCGCCGTTGAGCGATTTTCCCGGCGAAAGCGATGAAGTCGACTGCCTGCGCATCAACCAGTGGGTCGAAGCCTCGGTGCGTGAATGCCCGGAGCAATACCTGTGGACCCATCGCCGCTTCAAGAGCCGGCCACCGGGTGAACCCAAGCTATACGAAAAACGCCGCCGATAAGGCCAACCTTTCCCCACACGGAGTGACGCAATGCGCCCAGCTGAACCGGTTACAGGCTTGATTCTTTCCGGCGGCGGGGCGCGAGCGGCGTATCAGGTAGGGGTATTGGCGGCGATTGCCGAATTGTTGCCGCCGGGCGCACCCAACCCGTTTCCGGTGATCGTCGGCACCTCGGCCGGAGCGATCAATGCGGTGAGCCTGGCCAGTGGCGCCATGGACTTTCGGGCCGCGATCCAACGCCTGACCGCCTTCTGGCAGGGCTTTCGCAGCCACTTGGTGCTGCGCAGCGATTGGCCGGGCGTGATGCGCCAAGCGAGCCGTTTCTTTATCCATAGCCTGCTGGGCCTGGGTGCCCAAGTGCCGGTGGCCTTGCTCAACAGCTCACCGTTACGCGACCTGCTGCAAGAACGCCTGGACCTGGACGGCATCGACGAGGCCATCCGGCACAAGCACCTGCACGCGGTAGCCGTGACGGCCTTCGGCTATGAGTCCGGGCAAGCGGTGACCTTCTATCAAGGCGGCGGCACCATCGACGCCTGGTTGCGCCATCGCCGTATCGGCATGCCCACCCGGCTGACGGTTGAACACCTGCTGGCCAGTTCGGCGATCCCCATGCTGTTTGCCCCGGTCAAACTCGACCAGGAGTTCTTTGGCGACGGCGCCGTGCGGCAATCGGCGCCCATCAGCCCGGCCTTGCACCTGGGCGCCACCCGCGTGTTGGTGGTGGGCGTCAGCGGCAACCCACGCGGCAATGCCCCGGCGGCGCAGCGCACCTTTACCGGCCAGGAGCCGACCCTGGCGCAGATCGGCGGGCATATGCTCAACAGCACGTTCATCGACAGCCTGGAAAGCGATATCGAATTGCTTGAGCGCTTGAACCAGTTCAGCGAGTTCCAGCCGACCGGCAGCGCGGCCCAAGGCCTGGCGCCGGTGGAAGTGCTGGTGATTGCGCCGAGCCAGCCCATCGATGAAATCGCCGCGCGGCACCGGCAGGAATTGCCGGCGGCACTGCGCATGTTCCTGCGTGGGCCGGGAGCGACCAAGACGAGCGGGGCGGGGGTGTTGAGCTATCTGCTGTTCGAGGCGGGGTACTGCAGCGAGTTGATTGAGTTGGGGCGCAAGGATGCGCTGGCCAAGCGTGAGGAATTATCGCGATTCCTTGGCATTACGCAGCTCTGAATGTGGGAGCGGGCTTGCTCGCGAATGCGCTGTGTCAGTCAGCCAATTCATTGACTGATAGACCGCATTCGCGAGCAAGCCCGCTCCCACAGGTACTACTGCAGTGTGTTTAGAAGTGATACTTGACCAGGAAACTCGCCGTGTCCTGAGTCGTCTTGAACGCGCCCGAATCTTCGACCCCGTACTTGTTCTTCCAGTAGTCGTATTCGAAACCGACATACAGCTGTTTGTCACCCCAATGCAGCGCCTTGCCCAGGTCATATTTGACCTGCGGGTTGAAGTGCAGGTTGGCGTGGTAAGTGCCACGGGCGTTCTTGTCGTTGTCCACCACCCAGTCCATGAAACCGTCGATCAACACATCGGAGTTGCCCACGGGAAGGGTGTACGACCACACCGGTGTGATCTGCCACACGCCGTCACCCGGGCGATTGCCTTCGGTCTGGCGCTGGTAGAAGTTCAGTTGGAAGTAATCGAAACCGGGGATGTTCAAGTCGAACGCCGGGCCCAGCAGGTACGACTCGTTGTCGCCTTCGCCGAACTCGTAGGTGAAGGCCAGCAGCACGTCCTTGATCGGGCCGAATGACAAATCCTTGTCCAGAATCTTGCCGAACGACAAACGCGGGCTGAACTCGCCGTAGTAGGTATTCGGACCGACGTTGCCGTCTTCCTTGCCGTTGTAAAAGATGCGGTCGAGGAAGAAGAAGTTGTCGCCGTATTTCCAGGCATCGGCGTGTTCGAACGTGACGGTCTGCTGGATTTGCGGGTTGACGGTAAAGCTCTTGCCCCACAGGTAAGTCAGGCTGTTGTTCTGCCACTGCAGCAAATCACCGGCCACGGCTTGGCCACCGGCCAGCAGGCATCCCGCCAGCATCAGGCCTTTGAACATAGGTTTCATTCGGTGCTCCCGAGTTAAAGTTTTATGTTTTTTTCATCTGGCGCTCTGGTGTGGCGCCTTTGGATTGGCTGAAAAACTCGTCTGATTGGTCAGCTTTATGGCTACAGCAAAAGCCGCGCCAAGGCGGTAGAAAAACCGTCGATTCAAGCGGGCGCGGAGAATACTGGCTCCCACGTCTGGGCTCAAGTGCGCCGTTACAGCGCGCACAGGGCGACAATGGGGCGTGTTTCAGGTGTGGGCGTGCTCAGCGGCAGGTCGCCCGGCCCCGCCAAGAATGTTGAAGAGGATATTCAGCGACAACGCGCTGAGGGTGGCCATGGCGATGCCACTGTGGGTAATCGGGCTCATCCACAGCGGCAGTTGCGCGAAGAATTCCGGGCGCACCACGGGGATCAGGCCCATGCCGATGCTCACCGCCACCAGCAACTGGTTGCGACGGTCGGCAATATCGGCTTCTTGAAGAATCTTGATCCCGGTGGCCGCGACCATGCCGAACATGGCGATCGCTGCGCCGCCCAGCACCGCCGGTGGAATCGACGCCACCAGGTACGCGGCCTTGGGCAGCAGGCTCAGCACGATCAAAAAGCCCCCGGCCATGATCGTCACCGAGCGGCAACGCACGCCAGTCATCTGCACCAGGCCGATGTTCTGCGCAAAGGAGGAGTGGGTAAAGGTGTTGAAGAAGCCGGCAAAGAACGACGCGCCGGCATCGCACAGCAGGCCACGGCGCAGCATCTTTGGCGTGACGTCCTGGCCGGTGATTTTGCCCAGCGCGAGGAACATACCCGTGGATTCGACAAAGATGATCACCACCACCAGGCACATCGACAGGATCGGCGCCAGCTCGAACCTGGGCATGCCAAAGTGCAGCGGCGTTACCACCTGCACCCACGGCGCGAGGGCCAGGCCACTGAGGTCGACCATGCCAAGCAGGCCGCACAACACATACCCCAGGCCCATGCCGATCAGCACCGAGATGTTCACCCAGAAGCCGCGCATGAAGCGGTTGATCAGCAGGATGGTGCCCAGCACCAGCGCCGCGATCGCCAGGTAGATCGGCGAGCCGAAGGTCGCGGCGGCGCTGCCGCCACCGGCCCAGTTCACGGCGACGGGAAACAGCGACAGGCCAATCGCGGTGATCACTGTGCCCGTCACCAACGGCGGGAAAAAGCGCACCACTTTGGACATGAACGGCGCAATCAGCATGCCGAAGAACCCGGCGGCGATGGTCGCGCCGAAAATGCCTTGCAGGCCGATACCCGGCATGCCGGCCATGGCCACCATGCTGCCGACGGCGGCGAAACTGGCGCCCATCATCACCGGCATGCGGATGCCCAGCGGGCCGATACCGAACGACTGCACGAGGGTGGCGATACCGGCCACCAGCAGGTCGGCATTGATCAGGAAGGCGATTTCTTCACGGCCCAGGCCCGCGGCCTGGCCGATGATCAGGGGCACGGCGACGGCACCGCCATACATCAGCAAGACATGTTGCAGGCCTACCAGAATCAGTTGCAAGAGGGGCAGCCGCGCCATGGCGGGCGCGGCGGGAATCTGCGGTTCGACTAACTCGGTCATGCAACACCTCGGATCTTTTTATTGTTGTGTTGTTTGGAACGCATCTCAATTGTGAGGGTACTTACACATCTTGTAGTGAGCGGGCTTGCCCCGCGCTGGGTGGCGAAGCCGCCCTAAACCCAGGCGCCTGAGTTCTGTCTGGCAGAACGCGGTGGCTGGATTGGTGCGGCTTCGCCACCCAGCGCGGGGCAAGCCCGCTCACTACAGGAGATTTTTGGCAAGCCAGCTCCCACATTGGGTTTTGTGTAAAACAGTCAGTTGGTGCGGGCTCCTTGGTTGATCCAGGTGCCGATCAGGTCTCTTTCCTGCTGGGTCATCTGGGTGATGTTGCCGAGCGGCATGATCTGGCTCGCCACGGCCTGCGCTTGAATACGCGCCGCCTGTTGCTGGATCTGCTCCGGGGTGTCGAACATCACGCCCGCCGGTGCCGTGCTGAACAGCGGGCTGGTGGGCTTGGCCGAATGGCACACGGTGCAGCGCTGCTCGATCACGTGGTGCACCTGGCCGAAATCCGTGGTGGCCTGGGCCGGTGCCGGCTCAGCCGCCGGTGCGGCAGGCGCCGCGGGCTTCAAGCCGCCACCCAGCGCGGTTTCCGGCAGCGGCTGGTACTCAATGGCCGCAGGCGCCTTGGCCACTTCGGCGGCGGGTTTTGGACCGGTCACGTAGGCCAGGCAAATCATCGCCAACGCACCCACCGGCAAGGTCCACGCATACTTCTGGCTGTTATGCCGAGTGTTGAAGTAGTGCCGCACCAACACCGCCGCCACCGCGATCCCGGCCAGGATCAGCCAGTTGTATTGGCTGCCGTAGGTGCTCGGGAAGTGGTTGCTGATCATGATGAACAGCACCGGCAGGGTGAAGTAGTTGTTGTGGCGCGAACGCAGCAAGCCTTTGGCCGGCAGTGCCGGGTCCGGCGTGCGGTTCTCGGCGATGGCCGCCACCAGTGCACGCTGGGCGGGCATGATGATGCGGAACACGTTGCCGACCATGATCGTCCCGATTACCGCACCTACGTGCAGGTACGCACCGCGTCCGCTGAACACCTTGCTGAAGCCATAGGCTGCGGCAATCAATAGCACGAACAGGATCAAGCCGAGCAGGGCCGGGCGTTTGCCCAGTGCCGAGTCACAGAGGAAGGAGTAGATGAACCAGCCGGCGAATAACGAGCCGATGCCCAGCAATACGCCTTCGGTGCCGCTGAGGCTGCTGCCCGGTGCCAGCAGGTACAACGTGGGGTTCCAATAGAACACCACGCACAGCAGCGCGACGCCCGACATCCAGGTGAAATAGGCTTCCCATTTGAACCAGTGCAGGTTGTCCGGCATGGTCGGGGGAGCCAGTTTGTATTTTTCCAGGTGGTAGATACCGCCACCGTGGATCGCCCACAAGTCACCGGCCAGACCGCTTTTGGGGTTGACGCGGTTGAGGTTGTTTTCCAGCCAGACGAAGTAGAACGAAGCGCCGATCCAGGCGACGCCAGTGATCATGTGAACCCAGCGCACGCTCAGGTTCAACCATTCCAACAGATGTGCTTCCACAGTCTTTACCTCTCGCCTGTCACCCTTGTTGTCGGGTGATCCGGCCTTCTCTTATTGGTGGGGGGCGAGGATCAACCGCTCATCCTCTTCAAAAAAATGCTCATCGCAGTTATTGCCTGTGCCACTGCGATCAACCACCAGGAAGTCATCCCGCTTTTCGATCGTCAGCACCGGGTGGTGCCAGACGCCGCGATGGTAATTGATGCCCTGCCTGCCGTTGGTGACGAAGGCGCGGACCAAGCCTGATACAGGTGCATCGCCAACTGGCGCGACCACGATCAGAAAGGGGTTGCCGAGCAGCGGAATGAAGGCCTGGCTGCCCAGCGGGTGTCGTTCCAGCATGCACACGGTCAGCGGCATGTCCTGCGCGTCGGCGCGGAAGATGCTGATGATGGCGTGGTCTTCAGGCTGCGCGGTCTCGACCGTCGCCAGCTTGTGAAAGCGCATGGTCGACCCGTTGTTGATCATGAAGTGATCGCTGCCATCGGTTTCGATAACGTCTCCGAAGGGGGCGAAGGCTTCTTTGGTCAGGGGTTCGATCATCAGTGTGCGCATGGCTGTCTCTTATCCGGATGCTGTGTTGTTGGATCCATCGCTATCGCGGGCAAGCCCGCTCCCACATTTGATTTGCGAATACATTCAAATGTGGGAGCTGGCTTGCCTGCGATGGCATCACCGCTTATTTCGAAACTTTACCCAGTACCCGCAGGCGACTCACACCGCCATCCGGGAACACGTTCAGGCGGATGTGGGTAATTGGCCCCATTGCCTTGATCTGCTCGGCAAAGGTATGTTCGGCGTGCATTTCCAGCTTCTGCGCCGGCAGCAATTCGCGCCAGAACAGCGATTGGGTTTCGATCTGGCTGTCGGTGCCGCCTTTGACGAACGCGCCCTGGATCGAGCAGGTGTCCGGGTAGTTGCCCTTGAAGTGCAGGGTGTCGACGATGATTTTCTCGATCTCGCCAGGGTGCCCCAGCGCGACGATCACCCAGTCATTGCCTGGGGTGCGACGCCGTGCGGTTTCCCAGCCATCGCCCATGTTGATGCCACGGCCGGGGTTGAGGATGTTGCTCATGCGCCCGAAGTGTTCATCGGAGCAAGCCAGCGCGCGACCGCCGTTCAGCGCGGCAGCCAAGTCAACCTGTTCGTTGTCGCCCACTGCGGACCAGTCGCGGAACGGCACGCCGTACACGCGCAGACGGGCCACGCCGCCATCCGGGTAGATGTTGAAGCGCAGGTGGCTGAACGCCTGCGCGTTGTTGATCTCGTGATAGTGGTGGCTGTTGCCTTGCAGCTCGACGGCCGACAGCACTTCCACCCACTGGGTGTGCTCGTCAGGCTCGCCCGAGGCCAGGAAGCAGGCTTCCAGCGACGCCGACGGCGGGTAGTTGCCGGTGAAGAATGAAGTGTCGATGTCCACGCCCTTGATTGAACCGGGCACGCCCAGTTGGATCACCGCGCTGTCGTAGCCTTCGAAGCGCTTGCGGCGCGACTCCCAGCCGTCCATCCACTTGCCGTTGTCATCGAAAACGCCCTCCTTCCACACGGCCGGGGTCGGCTGGAACAGGCGGTTGGCGTCGGCGAACCAGTCATCGGTCACCGAGATGATCCTGGTGCCCAGGCGGGCGTCGGCGAGGTTGACGAACTTTTCGAAAGGTACGGCGTAAGCTTTCATTCTTCTTGTCTGCCTTGGATAGAGTGGCTGGGGATTGGTCGTTTAGAGGGTCAGTAAGCGGAACAACGCGATCTTGTTGATCTCGTCCAGTGCGCACTTGAACTCAGCGTCGGCGGAGTTGTGGATGCGCGTTTCGAACGCGGCGAGGATCTGGTGCCGGTTGCTGCCTTTTACCGCCATGATGAAGGGAAACTTGAACTTGGCCTTGTAGGCCTCGTTCAGCTCGGTGAAGCGAGAAAACTCTTCGGCCGTGCATTGGTGAATCCCCGCGCCAGCTTGCTCATCGGTGCTGGCTTGGGTCAGTTCGCCCTGGACGGCGGCACGGCCTGCCAGGTCGGGGTGAGCGTTGATCAGCGCCAGTTGGCGTTGATGATCAGCACTCAACAGGATGTCGCTCATGCGCTGGTGCAGGGTTTCGATCTGGTCGATCGAAGCATCCTGGCCCAGGTCGAAGGCCTTTTCGGCCACCCATGGCGAGTGTTCGTAGATGTCGGCGAAGGCGTCGACGAATTCATCGCGGCTCAGGCTCGACGGCTTGAGGGTCTGGAACGCAGTCATTTCGCGGCTCCCGTGTACGGGTGGGTTTCCTGCCAATGGCGCGCAATGTCCACTCGGCGGGTGAACCACACCTGTTCATGCCCTTTGGCGTACTCGATAAAACGCTTCAACGAGGCCAGGCGCGCCGGGCGGCCGATCAGGCGGCAATGCAGGCCGATGGACAGCATCTTCGGCGCTTCCGCGCCTTCGGCATACAGCACGTCGAACGCGTCTTTGAGGTACTCGAAAAAGTCATCGCCCTTGTTGAAGCCCTGCACCTGGGTGAAGCGCATGTCGTTGGTGTCCAAGGTGTAGGGGATCACCAGGTGCGGCTTGCCGGTCGGGTTGTTGGGTTCCCAGTAGGGCAGGTCATCGTCGTAGGTGTCGCAGTCATAGAGGAAGCCGCCTTCTTCCATCACCAGCCGCCGTGTATTGGGACCGGTGCGCCCGGTGTACCAGCCCAGCGGGCGCTCGCCGGTCAGTTCGGTGAGGATGCGGATGGCTTCGAGCATGTGCTCGCGCTCCTGGGCCTCGTCCATGTACTGGTAGTCGATCCAGCGGTAGCCGTGGCTGCAGATCTCATGGCCGGCCTCGACCATGGCGCGGATCACGTCGGGGTGGCGCTGGGCGGCCATCGCCACGGCGAACACGGTCAGCGGGATATCGAATTCCTTGAACAGCTTGAGGATGCGCCACACCCCGGCACGGCTGCCGTATTCGTACAGCGACTCCATGCTCATGTTGCGCGCGCCCTGCAGCGGTTGCGCCGAGACCATTTCCGAAAGGAACGCTTCGGACTCTTTATCGCCGTGCAAAATATTGCGCTCACCGCCCTCTTCGTAGTTGAGTACGAAAGACAACGCGATGCGTGCCTTGCCCGGCCAGTGGGGGTGAGGAGGGTTACTGCCGTAACCGATCAGGTCGCGTGGGTAGTCAGCGCTCACTGCAGTCTTCCTTCTTGTTCGTGGTAGCGAGTGTGTGGCGGCCGGGCAGTGAAATGACTGGGTGGCGTCACAGCGATGAGTGATTGTATACAACTTATCGTCGACTTTGTAAGCCCGCATTTCTGCATTTTTTCCGCGAGGTGCTGTGTTAAAGATGTAGCAAGAAACTTGCCTGACTGGTCAGCTAATGGACAAAAGGTCGTTAAAAAGCAAGGATTACCTGTCGGTTGCAGCAGCAGGCAATGTCGACGGGCGGATCCAAAGCTTTGTGATTTTTATTGTGTACAATTTTTTTAAAAAGTGTCTTAATCAGCCATCGCCGACTTTTTCGATGCCCTGAAAAAGTGCGGCTCACTCTATGACTGACTTCGGGAGGCGCGTAACCGCCATGGGACGTTTGACCACACACGTTTTGGACGCCGCGCACGGCTGCCCCGGCAGCGCGATCAAGGTTGAGCTGTATCGCGTCGAAGGCACGCAACTGGAACGGGTTGCCACCACCTTGACCAACAGCGACGGCCGCTGTGACGCGCCACTGTTGCAAGGCGACGCCTACCGCAGCGGTGTGTACCAGCTGCAATTCAGCGCCGGTGACTACTACCGCGCCCGTGGTGTGCAGTTGCCCGAGCCCGCTTTCCTTGACGTGGTGGTGTTGCGCTTCGGCATCAGCGCCGAACAGGAGCACTACCATGTCCCGCTGCTGATTTCGCCCTACAGCTACTCCACCTATCGCGGTAGCTAGCGTCACTTCGCTTCACACCCCCAAAGCGCTTCGTTGATGTTTGCCCGCTCACACTGCGGGCTTTTTTTTAGCGCTCATTTATATAGCGCACTCCCGAAATGCAGGATGTTTAGGCTCGGGGTTTGCAGCCATGTAGACGCCGTCATGCGTACCGAGCCACCTGCTTCAGCACCCTCTGCCTTCGACACCGCCTGGGCCGAATCCATCGATTTCGACAACCCGACCGTCACCGCGCAAGAGCGCCTGGCGGCGATGCGCGCACTGTTGACTCAGCGTATCAACATCGAGCCGCAACCCAGTCGCACAATCAATCAATTGCACGCTGCCCATGCGCGCTGCACGCGCACTTTCCGGGAATTGGAACAGATGCTTTGGCGTGCGCCGCGCATTTTGTCGGTGATTCGTCATACGTTGCGCGAAGCCTTTGCCCTTGATCCGGACAGCCTGTTGTTTACCGAGCCATTGTTGCCCCAAACGGCCGTTCGGGTCGACAGCTTGACCGACAGGACCCTGGCGCTGTTCCACGATCCAGGCGTGCCGATCAATCTTCATCACTTTACCGCCCTGAGCCTGCGCGACGTACCGGACCGCGCGCTGCCGTTCACGGCCACGCAGGCGTTGGCGCGCGTAAATCAGTTGGCCATGGCGGCGCGTATCAACGCCGCCATGGCCAACTATTGGCAGCAACTGGCGCCAGGTTCCTGGTTGTCACGTCGGGAGCGCTGGGTCGAGCTGCGCACGCAAGCGTTCGCCGACCAGGCGTACCTGGCGCAGCAGGTGTTCGGGCTATCGAACCGCGGCTATGCGATGGTCAAGCAACTGGTGGAGGCGCCCGATGCGCAGGCGCGCCAGCATGCCGGCGGGGCATGGGCCACGTTGCAGGTGCGAACGCTGCTGTGGCCTCACATCGGGGCCGGCTCGCTGGCAATTCCGGGGGCGTTGCACCTTTACCGCGAGGGGGCGGCGGATGGCCCGCAGGTCATTTACCTGCCGGGGCTGCAGCGTGTGTTTCATGAATTCGGCTCCTGGTATGAGGTTCAGGAGCAGCTGCCTGCGCGGGTCCAGCATGCCTTGTTCAGTGTGTTATGGCACTCCCTGCCGTTCAAGCGAAAAGACATCGGGTTGTTGCAGCCTGGCACGAGCCTCACGCAAGACGCTCTGGCCCACAGCGCAAGCGCCATGCTGGATGCGCAATGGCATAGCGAATGGGGCGCGGTACTGTCTTTCAACTACGCTGCGCCCATGCTCACGCCCACGCCGCCGTTGAGCCGCAGGCTGTCGAGCCTGCTGAGGTTTATCGAAAAGGGCCGTAAACGTCTTATCATCGGTCTGCCGTTTGCGACCACACTGGACGCGTTGCTGGAGTGGGATCGGCAGCGTCGAGCCGTTGAAATAGGCTTTGCCAGCCTTTCGCCGGACCTGCCGCGCAAGATGCGGCAGGCACAATTGCGCCGCTACGAAAGCGCAATCGGCGCACTGCTCGATGCCAAGGCTTCGGCGCGCGAAAGTGCAGCGTATGAGGCATTTCTAGCTCTTGAAAGCGAGCGCCATGCGCAGGCCCAGGTGGTCGACCGCTGGCTTCAGGCTGAAGACGCTGAGCTACTCAAGGTGAAATTTTGGAATGAACGTCCAGAAGGCGCGCTCAAACGCGCATCGCTGATCTTGAACGCCCAGCGCCGCGCCTTGCGCCAGGTCGCGCAGCTTGAACGCAGGCTCCAGTTGATCGAGCAGCCCCATCTGGACCGGTTGCTGGAGGTGCTCGACAAACCCAAGGCAGCCCAGCGCGGCAACAGTGACACCCGTGTAGTGCGCGTGTCGGTGGGTGGCCGTACGGGCGACCCCTACACGCTTATGGGAGCCTTTGTGGTCACCACCGCCCGTGCGCTGGCCGAGCCGAACCTGCAACAGCCGGTGCTCCTCAGCGTGAGCGGCCAGTTCGGCGGCCTGGCGGCGTTCGACCATCTCGAAGCCTTGTCCCAAGGGCTGCGCGCCAGCTTCTCCAGCCGCGATGGCTCGGTGCTGTGGCGCTGCATCGGGCGCGATGTGCGTGACGCAGCACGCACAGCCTTGGCCGGTCCGGTGCAGGTGAGCTACAGCGTCGCGGACTCGGACGTACAGTATGAAGACTTCAAGGCGATGGTTGAGCATCATGCTCGGTTGCACCAACGCCTGAACCAACCCCAGCGCTTATTCAGCGAAGTGAGCGACCCGACCCTGGGCCGCATGCTGCTGGCCGAGGAGCTGCGCGAACACTTGCAGGTCCCGGTCAACCAGACCCTGGGGCGTGCTCTTGCAAATGTGGCGTTCGTGCGGTTTGCCGCCGGGCAGGCGCACACCCAGCCGAGCTGGCTGGCCACGGCGAGCAATAGCGAACGCAAGCGCTACACACGCTTGCAGCAGCGTTACCTGTCCAGCGCCATGGCCGTGGAAAACCGCCTGTGGCAAGTGTTGCCGCCGCTGCAAGTGTTTGCCCGCGACCAGCTTATCTCTCGATTGACCCGGGACGGCTTTTATCCGGCGCTGGATATCGAGGCTCCGTTATTGAATATGCCCGATGACGTCAGCGCTCACTTCTGTGGCTGGACGAGCCAGTGCGTGGTGGGGGACCGCCATGTAAAAATGACCGTCAGCCGAGAGCGCAGTACGTTCAGCCTGCTGCAACTGGCCCTGCATAACCTGGACCCGCAGGCGCCGTGGACGCAGTGGCGTTTGAAGCGGGCGCATTATCTGCTGCCGCAGTGGCAAGCTCGCCTGAGCCCCGGCTATTTGGTCAAGACCTTGTCGTCGCTGGACATTGGCGGCCAGTACGACCACGTGATCAGGCGTATCTTTGCTCCTGACGCGGTCGACCTGCCGCGACGCGTGATCGACCGCGCCACTCTTCAACTCGCGCAAATGCAGGTGTATTCGGCCGCACGGCAGGGCCTCTCGGCGCAGAGCCAGAGCCTGTTCAATACCGTCATGGCCGCACGCTCGGTGGTGGACCTGAATAAAGACGGTCAGCAGATCAGTCTGGCCTTTGTGCGGCTGCGCGGGCACACCCTGGCCCATGACCGGCACCTCGCCGGTCTGCTGGTGATCATCGACCCGTGCTCCGGCCGATGCCTGGTGTATTGGCCCACTGCCTTGGACTACCCGGTGCTCGCCGAGCACAAGGATCTGCAACAGGCTCACGCGGCCTTGAACCGGGCAGGCGCAAGTGCCTCGACCCTTCGTGCGCTGGCGCAGCGGGTCGCGCCGGGTTGGGAGGAGGAAGCGCTGGCCAGCTACCCTGGGCAAGCGCCGATTGCCAGGCAGCCCGCCGTCCTGTTGAGCCCAATCGCTCCCTGGAGGATCAAGGCGTTTGGTGTGCTGACGGTTTACGAGGCGCTCAGCCGCTTTGTGCACAGCTTCAAGATCAAGCACAGCATGCCGGCCGCCGAGCTGAGTGTTATCGAGGCGCAAATAAAAGAACAGATCGAGGCCGAGCCCACGGCCTGGCTGGATATCGTGCCCACGGGCCACTGCGACTTTCTCGCCCTGTTTGCCCACGCGCGCCTGCTTGAAACGCAGCAGCGCGCCCATGCTCAGGCCACGTCGGGTGCGACGCTGACGCACTATCGCGAGCAACGCCTGGGCGAACAATGGGCGGCTACCGTGCGCGGCCTTTTATCGTTTATTCCGGTGATCGGCGTGGGCATCAGCCTGTATGAAATGCTGCTGGCGGCGCGGCACTATCACCTCAGTGGCAGGCCCGAGGACGCGGTCGATGTGGCGTTTTTGACGCTGATGGCGTTTGTCGATGTGTTGACATCCTTCAGCCCCACTCCCAAGCGTGTACGGATTGGGACCTTGGGCCGGGGGGTGAGCCAGTTGCATCGGCGTGACGGTTACATGGCAAGGTTGCCGACGCCGCCGCGATTCACCACGGTGCTGGAGCGCTTCAACAAGCCGCTCTCCATTGATGGAGCCGTGCCTTTGCGAGGATTTGGCGAAAAGGGTGTGTATGTGAAAAATGCTGAACTGTTCGCGGTGGAGGGTGAGCGTCGCTATCCGGTGTATCGGCGAAAAAATGAAGCATCGTTCCGGTTGAAGAATCCGCAGGAGCCGGGCGCGGACGAATTGATCCTCGACATCCATGAGCCTGCGCAGTGGCTGCTTGGCGCGGATGCGCCGCCACCGCAGCCAGGGCCAAGTTCGGGGCGCTTGAATCCTTTTCGGCAAGCGCCTGGACCGCGGTGGTCGCCGCCATCGCGTGACTCGATTCAAGCGGCAGTGCGTCGGTCCCCGCCGCCGCCAACGCATGCGTGGCAGGAGTGGCGCACCGATATTATTGCGCCGCTACCGCCGGCCTCTCCTACGCCGGGGCTGTTCGTGGTGCAGGTCAAGCCGGAGGTGCCGCTGGACAGCCTCCCATTTGTCGATACCTCGCGTACCTCCCGGTTTCAAGCCGTATCGCCAGAGCCCAATTACAATGTCGTTCAATTGGATTCGAACTACTACCGGGTGCTCCCGCAAGGAACGGATGCGCCGCTTGACCAGACGATCTTCATCACCAAAGATCAACGGCTGGTGACTCATGTAGCCGATGAAATCGAGCGCTGGCTGAGTGACCGTACCCACGAACAGCCGATTCCGGCGACGCTCGACGCTACAGGTAGCTGGCGCGTTCACCGCCCTTTGTTCGACGGCCCGCTGGAGGCGACCGTGCTGCAAGCCTTCCCTAGGCTGACGGCTTCGAGCAGTCGATTCGCCGGCCGCAGGTTGATTGAGTTGTCGGACCCGGGCCGTACCGCTTCGGCAACCCATCTGTTGAATGTCCGCGCGACGCTGGACGACTGGCTGACTGTGCGCGAGGGAAAAATTGGCCAGACCGACGATTTGTTCAGGATCTTGCGACCCTCCGAACTGACCGGGGTCGAAAGTGTTTTTATCGGCTACGAAGGCGCTTCGCCGGGTTTTTCCAGGATCGATTTTCGCGTTCCTGGCTCGCTGAATCACGCACTGAGAAGGCCGGTGGTCGCCTCGCTCGGCTCACAACAACGCAGGTACGCGCTCAACGCTTCGCGTCTTGACCGAGGCAGGGCGCAACAGGTGGCGATCACACAACTACTGCAAGACCAGGGCTTTGTAGTCAGGCCGTTCGCCAAAGCCCATGGTTCAACGGGGTTGGTCGATCTCGTCTGTACCCATGACCGCTCGAACGCGGTGTATTTGCTGATGACCCAATGGCTGGAGGGCGGCAGCATCAAGAGCGTCAGCCCGTTGTCTCAGGCCCAGCTCCAAAGGCGCCTCGCGCGCAACCCACAATTGCCCATCCACCAGTTGCTCAGCCAGGCCATCGAGCAGCAGCGTCTGGTGAGGATGGTGGCGGGCATTCAATGGCCGATAACAGGCACGCTTGCCCCCACCGTGTATTTTATCCGCCCCGCTCTGGTTACGCCTTGAACAGCGAAACGGCCCCGGCGCTGCCGAACAGCGCGGCACTGGCCCGGTTGAACCAACTGTGGCCCGCGCCGCTGCGCAGGTAACGCGCGGCGCCATGGGCGCTGAGGCCGTAGGCCAGCTTGCACAGCAGATCAAGCAGGGTCCAGGTGGCGAGCATTGTCAGCAGTTGAGGCATAAAGGCCTGTTCGCTGCTGAGAAACTGCGGCAGGAACGCGGCAAAGAACAGAATGTCCTTGGGGTTGCTCGCGCCCAGCACGAATGCGCGGCCAAACAACGCCCGAAACCGTGGCACGGGCGCGCTGTACGGCACTTCGGCGGCCTTGGCCGGTTGCCGCGATTGCTGCCAACTCTGCCAGGCGAGGTAGAACAGATACACCGCGCCGACGATCTTCAAGGCGCTGAACAACCGTTCCGACGCCAGCAGCAGGGCGCCCAGGCCCAGGGCCGACGCGCTGAGCAGGCAGATCGAGGCAAACACCCCACCGAGAAACGCTGGGTACGAGCGGCGCAGTCCATAGTTGAGGCTGTTGCTGATCATCAGCAGTGACAGTGGCCCCGGTATCAGGATCACCACCAAGGCTGCGCCGCTGAACAGTAGCCAGGTTTCCAGGTTCATCCGTTGCTCCTTACAGAAATATGAATTTGGCGATAAAGATCGCGCACAGCACCCACAGGCTTACGGAGATTTCGCGGTACTTGCCGGTGCCGGTCTTGAGCGCCACGTAGGTGATAAAACCCAACGCGATGCCGTCGGCCACCGAGAAGGTCAGCGGCATCATGATCGCCGTGACAATCGCCGGAATGCTGTCGGTGGCTTCATCCCAATTGATATGGGCCATGCTTGCCATCATCAGCATCGCCACATAAATCAGCGCGCCGGCGGTGGCATAGGCCGGAATCATGCCAGCCAGCGGTGCAAAAAACATCGCCGCCACAAACAACATGCCCACGGTCACGGCCGTCAGCCCGGTACGGCCGCCAGCGGCAACGCCTGCGGCACTTTCCACGTAGCTGGTCACCGGCGGCACGCCGACCATGGCGCCAAACACGCTGGAAGCGCTGTCGGCTTTCAACGCGCGGGACAGGTTATGGATCTTGCCATCGGCATTGACCAGGCCGGCCCGCTGCGCGACGCCCATCAGTGTACCTGCGGTATCGAACATGTGTACAAAAAGAAAGGCAAATACCACGCTGATCATGCTGACATTGAATACACCTTTTACGTCCATTGCCATCCAGGTCGGCGCCAGGCTTGGCGGCGTGGCGAGGATGCCGTTGTACTGCACCAGGCCCAGGCCCCAACCGGCCAGCGTGACGGCAATGATGCTGATCAGGATCGCGCCGAACACACGGTGATAACTGAGGATGGCGATCAGCAGGAAGCAGATGGCCGCCAGCAACGGTGCCGGTTCATGCAATGAGCCGAGCTTGATCAACGTGGCCGGGCTGTCGACGATGATCCCGGCCGTCTTCAGGCCGATCACCCCGAGGAACAGGCCGACACCCGCGCCCATGGCATGGCGCAGGCTCACGGGAATACTGTTGAGCAGCCATTCGCGTACCCGCGAAAGGGTCAGGGCCATGAACAGCACGCCGGAAATGAACACCGCCCCCAGTGCGGTTTCCCAGGTGTAGCCCATGGTGCCGACCACGGTGTAGGTGAAAAACGCATTCAGGCCCATGCCCGGTGCCAGGCCCACCGGCCAGTTGGCGTAGAGGCCCATCAACAGGCATCCCAGGGCGGCGGCAATGCAGGTGGCGACGAACGCGGCACCGTGATCGATGCCGGCATCGGCCATGATGTTGGGGTTGACGAAGATTATGTAGGCCATGGTGATAAAGGTGGTGAGGCCGGCGATCAGCTCGGTCTTCACTGTGGTGCCATGCAAGCGCAGTTTGAACAGGCGTTCCAGCCAGCCGTTGTGGGGCGGGGAAAGGTCCAGCGTAGGGGCTTCGGATTTGCGGCTATCCACGGCAAGTACTCCTCAAGGGTTTTATTGTTATTGCCAGTGCGGGCCACGCAAGTGGGCACCGCGCTGTGAGGTACTGGCGAGTTTTGTTGACCAATAGGTCAGAAACTCGCACGAGGCGAATTATGCTTTTGTATACAAAGAAAGCAAATAATGTTTTCGAATAGCGCGATGAAAGGCTAGTTCGCGGCGCTCAGTGCCTGATTGACGGCCAGCCATCCTGCCACCGCGGCTTCGCCGGCTTCACTGAAGGCGCGCTGCAATAACTTGACCTGTTCACGGCGCAGCGACTGCTCGAAGCGCAGCCCTTCCTCGGTCAGTTCCAGCAGGCGTTTACGCTTGTCGGTCTCGGACGCCACGCTGTGCACCAAGTGCATTTCCTGTAACTGGCGCAACGGAATATTCAGTGCCTGTTTGCTTACGCCCAGCAATTCCAGCAATTGCTTGACGCTCAACGTCGGGTAGCGCGCGATAAAAAACACGATGCGCTGATGCACTCGGCTCAGCCCACGGCGCTCAAGCATTTCGTCGGCCTTGGCGGTGAATGCCTGGTAACCGAAGAAGAACGCTTGCATGGCTTCTTGCTGGGCAAGGGGGTTTTTAAGGTCAAGCATATTGACGTATCCGTGCGAGTCGTCGTAATTTCGGTCAACCAGTTTGACGTATTTCCCCCAAGCTTCGCTACCGGTGACCCCCCATGGCCTTCTCTGAACGTGTTACGCGCCTCAAAAGCTCCTTGATCCGTGAAATCCTTGCGGCGGCCCAGCGACCGGAAGTGATGTCGTTCGCCGGCGGCCTGCCCGCCGAAGCCATGCTGCCGGCGCTGAACTGGGACGACATGCCGCTGAACATCGGCCAATACGGCATGAGCGAAGGCGAGCCGCAGCTGCGTGAACTGCTCGCCGCCGAGGCACGCGCCCTGGGTATCCACTGTCAGGCCAGCCAGGTGCTGGTGGTCAGTGGTTCCCAGCAAACTCTCGACCTGGCGGCCAAGCTGTATATCGACAAAGGCACGCAGGTCCTGCTGGAAGGCCCGACTTACCTGGCGGCCTTGCAGATCTTCCAACTGTTCGGCGCCGACTGCCTCACCGTCCAGCTGGAGGCCGACGGCCCCGACCTGGGTGCCTTGCGCAGCAACCTCGAACGTCATCGGCCAGCGTTCATCTACCTGATCCCGACCTTCCAGAACCCGTCTGCGGTGCGCTACAGCGAGGCCAAGCGCGAAGCCGTCGCCGCGCTGCTCGATGAGTTCGGCGTGACGCTGATCGAAGACGAACCCTACCGCGAGTTGAGCTTCGACGGCGCCAGTGCCAAACCCATTGTCGCCCGCCTGCAAAAAGCCAGCTGGATCTACACCGGCACCGTGTCCAAGACCTTGCTGCCCGGCCTGCGTGTCGGCTACCTGATCGCCAGCCCGGAACTGTTCCCACACTTGCTTAAGCTCAAGCAGTCGGCGGACCTGCACACCAACCGCGTCGGCCAATGGCAGGCGATGCAGTGGCTCGGCACGCAGAAATACCAGCAGCACCTGGTGCAGTTGCGCAGTTTTTACCGCGACCGCCGCGATGCGTTCCAGGTCGCGCTGCAGCGCCACTTCGCCGACCTGGCCGACTGGCAAGTGCCCCAGGGCGGATTATTCTTCTGGCTGACCTTGAAACAGCCGCTCGATACCCGCACCTTGTTGGCTCAAGCGCTCGACCAGAACGTCGCGTTCATGCCCGGTGAACCCTTCTTTTCCGAGCCCGACCAGCACCTGGGCTCGTTGCGACTCAATTTCAGCCATATTGACCCGGCCCGTCTGGACGAAGGTCTCAAGCGCCTGGCCGCAGTGGTCCGTCAAGCACAGCACGCGCAAGCGGCATAAGGGGAGCCCCATGTACAAGGTTTATGGCGATTACAAATCGGGCAACTGCTACAAGGTCAAATTGATGCTGAGCTTGCTGGGCATCCCGTACCAATGGGTCGATGTGGACATCCTCAAGGGTGACACCCAGACCGTCGAATTCCTGGCCAAGAACCCCAACGGCAAGATCCCCGTGCTGGAGCTGGAAGACGGCACCTGCCTGTGGGAGTCCAACGCGATCCTCAATTTCCTCGCCGACGGCAGCGAGTTCCTGCCCACCGAGCCGCGCCTGCGCACGCAAGTGTTGCAGTGGCAGTTCTTCGAGCAATACAGCCATGAGCCGTACATTGCGGTGGCGCGGTTTATCCAGTTTTACCTGGGGTTGCCGGAAGATCGCCTGGAGGAATACAAAACCACCCATAAGGGTGGCTACAAGGCGCTGAAGGTCATGGAGCGTCAGTTGCAGGCCACGCCGTTCCTGGTGGGCGAACAATATTCGATCGCCGATATTGCGTTGTACGCCTATACCCATGTAGCCCATGAGGGTGGGTTTGACCTGGCGCCCTATCCGGCAGTGCAGGCATGGTTGGCGCGCGTGGCCAGCCATCCCAAACATGTACCGATGCTGGATTAAACGCAGGTCCAAATGTGGGGCTGGCTTGCCTGCGATTAGCCATAGGTATCTACACATTTTTGTAGTGAGCGGGCTTGTCCCGCGCTGGGCTGCGAAGCGGCCCCAAACCAGACGAATTGGATTTGCCTGAAACTGCGCGGTGTCTTTATTGGGGCGGCTTCGCCACCCAGCGCGGGACAAGCCCGCTCACTACAGGGAGATTTTTCAGCCTTTGAAAGTTGTGTAGATACCTCGATAGCGGTGTGTCAGGCAACTAACCTGGCGCAGATCAAGCCAGCTCCCACAGTTAGCCCGGTGGTGTGTCAGATAGCTGGTCATGCAATAGATCAAAGCAGCGCTGTGCGGCCGGGCTTAGTGCAACCCCACTGCGACTGATCAACCCGATCTCCCGGTTCACACCCGGATGATCGATAGCGATGCGCTTCAACCCCTCCAGGCTGTCCGCCGCCGACTCCGGCAGCACGCTGATCCCCAGCCCCTGGCGCACCAGTGCCAATACCGTCGACATGTAGTTGGCCTCCATGCCGGCGGTCATCGTCAGCCGTGTCTCATCGAATAGAGCATCCACGTGCTCACGCACACTGCTGTCGCGCCCGGTGAGGATGATCGGCTGGTCCGCCAGCTGCTCCAGGGCCAACTGGCGATGGCGGGCGAGCGGATGGCCCTGCGGCACAAACGCACACAATCGGTCATTCAGCACCGGTACGAACTCCAGGCCATGGCTGAGCCGCGCACGTACGCCAATGCCAAAATCGACCTCGCCGGAACGCACCTGGGCATGAATGCGATGGGCCACCAGGTCATGCAGGCGCACTTCGATCCCGGCAAAACGCTCGCGAAACAGGCGCAGTACCGGCGGCAGTGTGCCGGCGCACACCGAGGGCAGGGCGGCCAGGGTGACCACGCCCCGGCGCAGCGCGGCGAGGTCACGGGAGCCGGTGACAATGTTGTCCAGGTCCAGCAGCAGTTTTTCCATGGGCCCGCGGGCTTCCTGGCCGGCGGCGGTGATGCTGACGTGGCGCGGGCTGCGGTCGAGCAGGGCGACGCCGAGCCAGTCTTCCAGTTGTTGCACTTGGACGGTGAGCGCCGAGGGTGACAGGTGCAGCTCGTTGGCTGCCTTGGTGAAACTGCCTGTACGCGCCACCGCTAGGAAGGCCTGGATGTGTTGGATGCTGTTCTTCATTTTGTTTTTCCGAACGATAGCAGGTGAATATTCCAATTTACAAAGACTACCGCGCTTCCAATACTCCGTGGAAAACAATAACCGGCCACCAAGGCCGCCCTGGAGTAACCCATGCTCGCAACCCTGGGTGTCATCACCATCCTGTGCCTGCTCGCTGCCGTCATGAGCAAACGCCTCTCACCGCTGGTGGCCCTGATCGCCTTGCCGATCATCGCTGCATTGCTTGGCGGGTTTGGCCTGCAGACCAGCGCCTTTATCATCACCGGTATCAAGAACGTCGCCCCCGTGGTGGGCATGTTCGTGTTCGCGATTCTGTTTTTCGGGATCATGACCGATGCCGGCATGCTCGACCCCATCATTGATCGCATCCTGCGCACGGTAGGGACGCGTCCTACACGAATTGTCGTAGGTACCGCGACCTTGGCGCTGCTGGTGCACCTCGACGGCTCCGGCGCGGTGACCTTCCTGGTGACGGTGCCGGCCATGCTGCCCTTGTATACGCGGCTGGGGATTGATAAACGCATCCTCGCCTGCGTCTGTGCGATGGCGGCCGGGGTCAACTTCCTGCCTTGGACCGGCCCGGTGCTGCGCTCATCGGCAGCCTTGCATGTGCCGGTGGCGGATCTGTTCCAGCCGCTGATCCCGGTGCAGATCGTCGGCCTGATCTTTGTCTTCGCCTGCGCCTGGTGGCTGGGCCATCGCGAAGAAAAACGCCTGGGCCTCGGCGCCGATTCCAGCGTGGACGCCGTGCCGCAGCGGGTGCTCAGTGACGACGACATCAAGCTGCGCCGCCCGCGCCTGTTCTGGGTCAACCTGATCCTGACGGTGCTGGTGATGGTGGTGATGATCGCCGGCTGGGTCGACCCGGTGGTGATGTTCATGCTCGGCACGGTGCTCGCGCTGTGCATCAACTACCCGAACGTCGACGCCCAGCGCGCGCGTATCGACGCGCATGCCAAGACCGCGCTGACCATGGCCAGTATCCTGCTGGCGGCCGGCGTGTTCACCGGCATCATGCAGGGCACCGGCATGCTCAAGGCCATCGCCGAAGTGGCGGTGGCGCAGATCCCGGCCGGCCACGGCAAGTTGATTCCGGCAGTGGTGGGCTTCCTTTCCATGCCGTTGAGCATGCTGTTCGATCCCGATTCCTACTATTTCGGCGTGATGCCGGTGATCGCCGAAGTCGGCAAAGCGTTGGGCGTCGACCCGCTGCAAGTGGCCCAGGCCTCGTTGCTGGGCGTGCACACCACCGGTTTCCCGGTCAGCCCGCTGACCCCTGCGACCTTCCTGCTGGTGGGCCTGTGCAAGATCGAATTGGCCGATCACCAGCGTTTCACCATTCCGTTTCTGTTTGCCGCGTCGGTGTTGATGACCCTGACGGCATTGCTCCTGGGAGTTATCTGATATGAAAACCTTGCGCATCGGTTCCGGCGCCGGCTATTCCGGCGACCGTATCGAGCCTGCCGTGGAACTGGCCGAGCAGGGCGACCTGGATTACCTGGTGTTCGAGTGCCTGGCTGAACGCACGATTGCCTTGGCGCAACAGGTGCGGATCGGCGATCCCGACGCTGGGTACGACCCCTTGCTCAGCGAGCGCATGCGCCGCGTGTTGCCCTTCGTTGGTACGCGGGCCGGGCGTCGCCGTCTGCGGGTTATCACCAATATGGGCGCGGCCAATCCGGTGTCGGCGGCCATTGAGGCGCGCCGGATCGTCGCCGCGCTGGGCCTGGATATCAAAGTGGTCGCTGTTGTCGGCGACGACGTGTTGAAGATGCTGCAGCCCGACTTTTTACTGGATAACGGCCAGAGCGTCGGCTCCTTGGGCGAGCGGTTGATTTCGGCGAATGCCTACTTGGGCGTCGACGGCATTCTCGACGCTTTACGCGCTGATGCCGACGTCGTCATTACCGGGCGCGTGGCTGACCCCTCGCTGTTCCTGGCGCCGCAGATGTTTGAATTCGGCTGGGCGGCGGACGATTGGCAGCGCCTGGGGCGCGGCACGTTGGTGGGGCATTTGCTCGAATGTGCCGGGCAAGTCAGCGGCGGGTATTTCGCCGACCCTGGTTTCAAGGACGTGGATGACCTGGCTCGCCTGGGCTTCCCGTTGGCTGAGATCAATGCCGACGGAGAAGCTTTGATCACCAAAGTGGCCGGTTCCGGTGGGCTGGTCAGTCGTGCCACCTGCACTGAACAGCTTATTTACGAAGTGCACGACCCGGCCGCCTACCTCACACCGGATGTGACGGCGGACTTTTCCCGGGTGGGGTTTGTCGAGGAGGCCGTTGATCGCGTTCGCGCCCAGGGCGCTGGCGGTCGTGCGCGACCCGAGCAGTTGAAGGTCAGCGTCGGTTACCTGGAGGGTTGGATCGGTGAAGGGCAGATGTCCTATGGCGGCCCCGGCGCTGTCGCACGAGCCCAACTGGCAATGGATGTGGTCCTCAAGCGTCTTGAATTGACCGGCGTGAAGCTGCAGGACGTGCGCGCCGAGCTGATCGGCATGGACTCGCTACACGGCCCGCGCAGCGGCGTCGAACCCTGGGAAGTGCGCCTGCGCGTGGCCGCGCGCTGCGAAGAACGCAGCGAAGCCGTGCGTGTGGGCAATGAAGTGGAAACTCTTTATACCAACGGCCCGTCGGGCGGCGGCGGCGCGAGCAAAAGCGTGCGCCAGGTGGTGGCGGTGGCGTCGTTGCTGCTGCCGCGTGACGCGGTCAAGCCGAGGATCGAAGCATGAAGCTGCACACGCTGGCCCATTCCCGCACCGGAGATAAGGGCGATACCTCGAATATCTCGATCATTGCCTATCGAGCCGAGGATTATCCGTTGCTGTGCGAATACTTGACGGCCGAGCGCGTGGCCAAGTTCTTCGCAGGCATGCGGGAGGCAGGCGCGGCGCCGGTGCGGCGCTATGCATTGCCCAACGTGCAGGCGCTGAACTTCGTGCTGCCGGGGATCCTGCGCGGTGGCGTCACGCGTTCGCTGGCGCTGGATGCCCATGGCAAGTGCCTGGGGTCGGCGCTGTTGGCTTTGGAAATACCGGATTAAAGACTGGCATAGATCCAATGTGGGAGCTGGCTCGCCTGCGATGGCCATGGGTATCTACACAACTTTCAAAGGCTGACAAATCCCTGTAGTGAGCGGGCTTGTCCCGCGCTGGGCTGCGAAGCGGCCCCAAACCAGGCGAATTGGGTTTGTCTGAAACTGCGCGGTGTCTTTATTGGGGCGGCTTCGCCACCCAGCGCGGGACAAGCCCGCTCACTACAAAAATGTGTAGATACCTATGCTGCGATGGCATCACCTCGGTACGCCTGGGCTACCTCGTCGTCTGCATCGCAGGCAAGCCAGCTCCCACAGGGATTTGCAGTGTCTGTCAGACCGCGGAAAAGCGCTTATCCAGATAATCAATGATCACCTTGGAGTCATACATCCAAGTCGTCTGGCCATTTTCTTCGATGCGCAGGCACGGCACTTTGATCTTGCCGCCTTGCTCCAGCAGGGTCTGGCGGTCCTGCTCGTTGTTCTTCGCGTCTTTCAACGCCACTGGCACATTCAGGCGGTGCAGGGTACGGCGGGTCTTCACACAGAACGGGCAGGCGTGGAACTGGTAGAGGGTCAATTCCTTGGCCGCTGCGTTCACCTGCGCCTGCTGTTCGGCGCTGCGTTGCTTTTTGCGTGGGCGGGTAAGGTAGTCGCCCGCGATGATGAGTTGGCCGAGACCCACTCGAAGTGCTTTGACGAACATGGCTGAAACCTCTTGCCCATGACAGAAGGGGCCGCAGCTTACCTGATTTTTGCCAGGCGAAAAAAAACCGGCGATGAACGCCGGTTCTTTCCTGCGCAGCCCGTTACTTGATCAGGCTGAGAAACTCGCTGCGGGTGGCCGCGTTTTCGCGAAACTCACCGAGCATCACCGACGTGATCATCGACGAATTCTGCTTCTCGACCCCGCGCATCATCATGCACATGTGCTTGGCCTCGATCACCACGGCCACGCCCAGGGCACCGGTCACCTGCAGCACCGCATCGGCGATCTGGCGGCTGAGGTTTTCCTGGATCTGCAGGCGGCGCGCATACATGTCGACGATCCGCGCGACCTTCGACAGGCCCAGCACTTTGCCGCTCGGGATATACGCGACGTGGGCCTTGCCGATAAACGGCAGCAAGTGGTGTTCGCACAACGAGTACAACTCGATGTCCTTGACCAGCACCATCTCGCTGTTGTCAGAGCTGAACAAGGCACCGTTGGTGACTTCTTCCAGTGTCTGCGCGTAGCCGCGGCAAAGGTACTGCATCGCCTTGGCGGCACGTTTTGGCGTGTCGAGCAGACCCTCGCGGGAAACGTCCTCGCCGAGCTGGCCGAGGATCGCGGTGTAATTGTGTTCCAGGGACATGAAACTACCTGTGGGATTTTCGCAAAGCGCAAGGTTACGGGGGCGGGCACATCGCTGCAAGCCTGACGGATGCACTTGTTACTCGTCGCGCCCTTCCATCATGGTGCGTTTGAGCATCACATACACCGCGCCCGCGCCGCCGTGGCGGGCCTGGCACGAGGTAAAACCGAGCACCTGGGCGTGCTGGCGCAGCCAGGTGTTGACGTGGCTCTTGATCATCGGCCGCTTGCCGTCCAGCCGCACGGCCTTGCCGTGGGTGACGCGCACGCAGCGGATTTCGAATTTGGTCGCTTCGGCAAGGAAGGCCCACAGGGTTTCCCGGGCTTTCTCCACGTTCATGCCGTGCAAATCAAGACTGCCCTCGAACGGGATCTGGCCGGCCTTGAGCTTGCGTATCTGGCTTTCCTGCACGCCATCGCGGGCCCACATCAGCTCGTCTTCGGGGCCGACGTCTATCACGAACTGGTCCGACAGGCCGTCCACGGTGGTGGCGTCGGTGCGCACTGTCGCGGCTTGGCGCAGCTTGGCGATCTGCGCCCGGTCGGCCTTGGGCTTGCCGGTGTCGGCGCGGTCGTGCTTGATCGGCTTGACGCCGCGCAGCTCGTTCTTGAACAGGGAAAAATCGTCGTCTTGCATGGTGGCCTCCGCGAAGGGCGGGCAGTTTACCTAAAACGCGGCGGCCAGGGCGCAGGAAACGCTATCCAAGCGCCATCAGTCGTGCTTTTTCATCAGGTGCGAAGCGATGTTGAGCGACAATGGCTGGCGCATTTTCCGACGGCTTCGCCGCCATAACCACACGCCCAGCCACAGCACCAGCAGGCCAATCGCTAACAGAATCGCCGAGCCACCAGGGCTGGCATTCAGCTCACCAAGGGCCGGCGAGTGACCAAACAGGCCGGCGCCACCAGCGCCGGCCAACAGCAAACCTACAATCGCCAGCAGCGCGGCAATGCCGGCCACCAGGCGCAGACGCCAGTTGCTCGGGCCCTTGGGGCGCAAGCGACGAGCATCAAAACCATCGGATATCTTCATTCCGACCTTTCCTCCAGGGTATCGGCCCTTCGACCGGACAATACACAGGTTGTTCCGGGGCGAGGGGTAAATGCGCCAAATGAAAGGGCCTTGAGGATGCGCGGGGCAATAAACATTGCCCAGTTGCTCATCGGCGGCGTTTAACTCAGATCAGGTCTTTAGTCAGCGCAAGGGTGGCGAAATTGTCGGCCATGATCGCCATTTCGGTCTGCTGCACATGCTCGGCGCTGAGGATGCCGCCTTTGTAAGGCAGGTCGCGGGTCGCGCAGGCGTCCTCGACCAGGGTGCAGCGAAAGCCCAGGTTCTTGGCGGCGCGCACGGTGGTGCTGACGCTGGAGTGGCTCATGAAACCGCAGACGATCAAGTCCAGGGAACCGAGGTCCTGCAGGTGCTTTTCCAGGCCGGTGCCGTGGAACGCGCTGGGCAACAGTTTGCCGATGATGGTTTCATCACCTTCAGGCTCAAGGCCTGGGATGAATTCGCCGCGCTCGCCCTGAGGGTCAAACAGGCCGCCCACCGTACCCAGGTGGCGCACGTGCACAATCGGGCGCCCGGCATTGCGTGCCGATGACACAAGCTGCTTGATGTTGCTGACCGCCGCGTCCATGCCGGAAAGGGCGAGCGGGCCGCTGAGGTATTCCTTCTGAGCATCGATGATCACGAGGGTCGCATGGCTGAGGTTCGCTGCTGCGTAACCACGACCGCTGAGTTGAAACATCGTCTTTGGAACGGACATTCTGGGGCTCCTGTGAGGGGGGCTTTTGCGCCATTGTCCACTGGCTGAGCGGTTCTGTGAATCGCTACCATCGTAAGGTACGCCGTTGCTGGCGTGCAGCCATGTCAAGAGGTGGGCCTGTTTAACACAATGATGCTAATTCAGATGAAATCCGACGGGTGGCAGAGGCTTTTTCGGACATCGTCGGTACAGGTGAAGGCTGTTAGAATCGCCAGTCGTTTTTTCCAGGAGCTTGCCCCCGTGACCACTTCCCGCCTGCGCACCTTGCGCGATCATATCCGTTGGGCTGTCAGCCGTTTCCATGGGGAAGACCTGTTTTTTGGCCATGGCACCGACAACGCCTGGGACGACGCCCGGCAACTGGTGCTCGGCGCCTTGCACTTGCCTTGGGAAATTGCCGACAGCTATCTCGACTGCAACCTGGAAGAAGAGGAAGTTGCCCACCTGCAGCGGTTGCTGCATCGCCGCATCCACGAACGCGTGCCGACGCCTTATCTGATTGGTGAAGCCTGGTTTTGCGGCCTGTCGTTTATCGTCGATGAGCGCGTGCTGATCCCGCGTTCGCCGATCGGCGAGCTGATCGAAAACCGCTTCGCACCCTGGCTGGCCCAGCCGCCGGCACGCATTCTCGACCTGTGCACCGGCTCCGGCTGCATTGGCATCGCGTGTGCCTACGAGTTCCAGGACGCCGAAGTGGTGCTGGGCGACTTGTCCTTCGAAGCCCTGGAGGTGGCCAACCAGAACATCGAACGCCACGGCGTTGATCAGCGCGTCTACACCGTGCAGGGTGACGGCTTCGACGGCCTGCCGGGCCAGCGCTTTGACCTGATCGTGTCCAACCCGCCGTATGTGGATGCCGAAGACTTCGCCGATATGCCCGACGAATACCAGCACGAGCCGGAGCTGGGCCTGGCCTGCGGCGACGATGGCTTGAACCTGGTGCGACGCATGCTGGCCGAGGCGGCGGACCATCTGACCGAGAAGGGCTTGCTGATGGTTGAAGTGGGTAACAGCCAGGTGCACGTCGAGGCGCTGTACCCGGAAGTCGACTTCGCCTGGCTGGAGTTCCAGCGTGGCGGGCATGGAGTGTTCATGCTGACAGCGGAGCAGTGCCGCCAGCATCAGGCGGTGTTTGCCGCCAGGGTCTAACCCGATTTCCCCTGTAGGAATAGGGTCAGTGTGGGAGCGGGCTTGCTCGCGAATGCGGCGGATAAGTCAATCAAAACGGGTGCTGAACCACCGCGTTCGCGAGCAAGTCGAATCGTCGCACCGCCGCTCCCAGTGGGATCTCATTTCATGGCACAGACCGGCTTCAGCGGTGCGTGGCAATCCAGATCAACAACCCCGCCTGAAACACCGTAAATGCCACCAGACAGGTGATGGTAAAGCGCAACCCGCTGTCCTCACGCTTGAATTTGGTGACCTTTTCCTCTTCCTTGCGCAGCTTCACTTCCTGCTCCGCCAGGTTTTGCTCGGCTTGTTGCAGCATCTGCGCAGCCTCCAGAATCTCCACGAACTGCACCTTCTCGGTGTTCCAGCTCTCCAGCACATCGCCGACCTTGCCCGGCTGCACGTTACCCTTCAGATGCTGGACATCGGCGTAAGCCACATCAAAACCGTGGATGCGCAGGAAGTGATCGCGGCGCAGGCGCGTGGATTCGTTCAGGGCGTCCTTGTTGGACAGGTCCACGCCGTCGACGCGGTAGTGCGACCATTTTTTCTTCGCCCAGGCCGCCGCTTGGGCCACCAGGAAGCGGCCGATCCCACGGTTGACCGGTTCGATTTCCAGGCTGTTGCCCGGGCCGAAGTGCACACGATGCTTATCGTGGTCGACCCAGATATCCAGGTGATTCTGCTCACGGCGCACGCGCTGCCCCGGTAACTGAATGACCATGCGCAGCAGGCTGTGGTGTTTGTCATGGCGCTCGGCATAGCCGAACTGCACGAACCGCAACGGCCGCACTCCCGTGGCGCGGTCAGTGGCCAGGGGCGCCAGGCGCAGCATTTTGAAATGCTCGGCCTGAACATCCGCCCACGGCAGGGCGGCCGCAGCGACGGCCTCGGTTATTTCAGCCGGCGTTTCGGCGGTAGATTCCGGTGTTGCTTCAGTGGTTGTCATGCGGCGCGATCCTGTCCAAACCCAGCAAGCCGACAGTCTTTTTACTGTCGACCTTGGGCTTATCGGCCGTTTTCGCCAGGACTGGAGGCCAATTGCCGCTTAGCGCGGTTGAAGACCGTCGATAAAGCGCACCAGGCGGCTGCCCAGCTCGGCGGCGAGAGGCAGTTGCGGGTCGTTGTAGGAGGCCAGTTGCTGTTTTACATCGTTGGGTACGATGCGCATCACGTGGTTCATGCCTTCGATCACCGCCAACTGCGCGTCGGGCTTGGCCTTTTTCAATTGCTGGGCGTCGCCCACGCCGACCTGGATATCGTTGCTGCCCTGGATGATCAGCGCCGGCATGCGCAGCTTGGCGAAGGCGGCCGACGGGTCGGCGCGGAACAGGCTGATCAGGTACGGCTGCACGCTGGGCCGGAAAATGCCTTCCAGCGGGCCAGGCACATCCGCATCCACTTGGCCTGCCTTGAGGTGGTCGAGGATTTGATTGCTGCGCAGCAGCAGGGCAGGGGGCAGGTGATCGGCCAACTGTTGACGAATGACCTGGTCGACCGGGCGCGCGCTGCCGGACAGCGAAATCACGCCCGCCGGGTCCAGTTGCGGCGCGGCGAGGGCCGCCACCAGCGCACCTTCGCTGTGGCCAAGCACGATCAAGGGGCCCATGCGTTTGTCGGCCTTGAGCAGTTTGCCCCAGGCCACGGCGTCCGCGACATAGGCGTCCAGGGTCAGGTTGCGCTCGTCAGGCGTGGCGGCCAGGCTGGCGGCGACGCCACGCTTGTCGTAGCGCACGCTGGCGATGTTGTGCCGGGCCAGCACCCAGGCCAGGCGCTTGAGGCTGTCGTTGCGCGCACCGTCGGCGCTGTTGCCGTTACGGTCGGTGGGGCCGGAGCCGGCGATGATCAGCACCACCGGCACGGGCTTGTCCGATTGCGGCAACAGCAGCGAGCCAAACAGCTCGCCGTTGCCGGTGTCCAGGCTGATGGGGCGTTGCAGTACCACAGGGGAGGCGGCTTGGGCCACGGCGGTAAACAGGGTGAGGGTAAACAGTAGAACTCGCAGCATCATCGCGCCATCATGAGGGAGGTGCCGGTTGGACCAGGGTCTACCGGTAAGGTTTCGAGGATGAACTAGTCGGTTGGCCTGCGTATACTGGCGGCCTTAAGTTATTACAGTTGACTTGATTCAACTGATTTCACGGAGCGCCCTGCATGTCCGGCAATACCTTCGGCAAGCTGTTCACTGTCACCACCGCGGGCGAAAGCCATGGCCCGGCGTTGGTCGCCATTGTCGACGGCTGCCCGCCCGGCCTGGAGCTGTCTCTGGAAGACCTGCAGCGTGACCTCGACCGCCGCAAGCCCGGCACCAGCCGCCACACCACCCAGCGCCAGGAGCCCGACGAAGTCGAGATCCTCTCCGGCGTGTTCGAAGGTCGCACCACCGGTTGCGCCATCGGCCTGCTGATCCGCAACACCGACCAGAAGTCCAAGGACTACTCGGCCATCAAGGACCTGTTCCGCCCGGCCCACGCCGACTACACCTACCACCACAAATACGGCGAACGCGACTACCGCGGCGGCGGCCGCAGCTCGGCTCGCGAAACCGCCATGCGCGTGGCCGCCGGTGCCATTGCCAAGAAATACCTGGCCACCCAGGGCGTCGTTGTTCGCGGCTACATGAGCCAACTGGGCCCGATTGAAATCCCGTTCAAGACCTGGGACAGCGTGGATGACAACGCTTTCTTCAGCCCCGACCCGGATAAGGTGCCGGAGCTGGAAGCCTACATGGACCAGTTGCGCCGCGACCAGGATTCCGTCGGCGCCCGGATCACCGTGGTTGCCGAAGGCGTCAAGCCCGGCCTGGGCGAGCCGATCTTCGACCGCCTCGACGCTGAACTGGCCCACGCGCTGATGAGCATCAACGCCGTGAAAGGCGTGGAAATCGGCGCCGGCTTCGCCTGCGTGGCGCAACGCGGCACCGAGCATCGCGACGAGCTGACCCCCGAAGGTTTCCTCAGCAACAACGCCGGCGGCATCCTCGGCGGTATTTCTTCCGGCCAGCCGATCGTTGCGCACCTGGCGCTCAAGGCGACGTCGAGCATCACCACGCCGGGCCGTTCGATCGATGTGCACGGCAACCCGGTGGACGTGATCACCAAGGGCCGCCACGACCCATGTGTCGGCATCCGTGCCACGCCGATTGCCGAGGCGATGATGGCCATCGTGCTGATGGACCATCTGCTGCGCCATCGTGGGCAGAACGCCGATGTGCACGTGAGCACGCCGGTGCTGGGCCAGTTGTGACGGCCTGGCGGTGACCACGCTCCCCTATTGGCGCCTCTCCAGCTTCTACCTGTTCTACTTCGCCCTGCTCGGCGCAACCGCGCCGTTCCTGGCGCTGTACTTCGACCACTTGGGGTTCTCCAGCGCGCGTATCGGCGAACTCGTGGCCATCCCCATGCTGATGCGCTGCGTGGCGCCCAACCTGTGGGGCTGGCTGGGCGACTACACGGGCCGGCGCCTGGCCATCGTGCGCTTCGGCGCGGTGTGCACCCTGGCGAGTTTTTCACTGATTTTCGTCAGCCAAACCTACGCCTGGCTGGCGCTGGTGATGGCGCTGCATGCGTTCTTCTGGCATGCGGTGCTGCCGCAGTTCGAAGTGATCACCCTCGCCCATCTGCAAACACAGACCGCGCGCTACAGCCAGGTCCGCCTGTGGGGCTCGATTGGCTTCATCCTCACCGTGGTGATCATGGGCCGCCTGTTCGACTGGCTGAGCCTGGATATCTACCCGGTGGTGATCGTGGTGATCATGGCCGGCATCATCGGCGCCAGCCTTTGGGTACCGAACGCGCAGCCGACCACCCAGGGCAATCGCCTGGCGGGCGAAGGCTTTCTCAAGCAATTGCGCAGCCCCGGCGTGCTGGCCTTCTACGTTTGCGTGGCGCTGATGCAAATGAGCCACGGCCCTTACTACACCTTTCTCACCCTGCACTTGGAACAATTGGGCTACAGCCGTGGCGTGATCGGCTTGCTGTGGGCGCTGGGGGTGGTGGCGGAAGTGCTGATGTTCCTGGCCATGAGCCGCATTCTCTCGCGCTTTTCGGTGCGCCGCGTGCTGCTGGCCAGCTTCCTACTGGCGGCGCTGCGCTGGTTGTTGCTGGGGGCGTTTGCCGAGTTTTTCTGGGTGCTGTTGCTGGCGCAGGTAATGCACGCGGCTACGTTCGGCAGCTTCCATGCTGCGGCGATTGCCTTTGTGCAGCGCAGTTTTGGCGACAAACAACAAGGCCAGGGCCAGGCGCTGTACGCGGCCCTGGCCGGCACCGGCGGTGCGCTGGGCGCGCTGTATTCAGGCTACAGTTGGCACCTGTTGGGACCGACCCTGACCTTCAGCATCGCCAGCGTCGCCGCCCTGGCGGCCGCCGTTATCATCGGTTTTCGATTGCACGAGCAGAACCAAGGAACCCTTCAATGAGTTATGTCGCTGTCTACTCCGCCGCTGCACCGGACACTCCCAATAAGGTCCTGACCCATTTCGATGACATCGCCGCCACCTTGGCCGAGCACGGTGTGCGTTTCGAGCGCTGGCAGCCCGGCCCGATTGAGCAGGGCGCCAGCGATGCCGAATTGATCGCGGCATGCCAGGCGCAGATCGACGCGCTTGGCTACAGCTGCGTTGAGGTGCTGCGCGTCACCGGCGACCCCACCCAGCAAGCCGAGCTACGCGCCAGTTTCCGGACTGAGCGCCGCTACAGTGAAGACGACGTGCGATTGTTCATTGCAGGCCAAGGCTTGTTTGCCCTGCACATCGACGACTACGTGTATGCCGTGCGCTGTGAGAAAAACGACCTGCTGGTGATTCCGGCCGGTACGGCGCACTGGTTCGATATGGGAGAGAACCCGCACTTCGTGGCGTTGCGGTTGTTTAATAGCGCGCAAGGGTGGGTGCCTGCCTTCACGGGTGACGATATTGCCCGGCGCTTTCCCGGCTTGGACGATTAATCGCGCTCTACCGGGAACGTCAATCCCCACATGTTGGAAGTAGCTGTGGGAAGAAACCCAAACTTCTGTAAGGCGTTGCTGTTTCTTGCAGGGCTTACGCTTGATTACCGTCCGTTATGTAACTCTCTATGGCCTTAACGTTTATATCGCCTGTCAATAGGAGTAATCCGAAAGGTGATGGAGCGTCAGCCATTAAAAAGGGAGAGAACTTAATGCGAGGTCAAGAGGAAGCGTTTCTAACACCGTATTCATTGCCCAATGCGGTCAGACGGCGTTTGAGCCTGTTGGGCAAGCCGCTGACGCCGGCAGAGCGGGTGATCCTGCGCTGGGCCTCGGAAGGCAAGACGGTCTGGGAGATCAGCCAGATACGCGCCACGACCGAAGCCACAGTGAAATTTCACCTGCGCAATATCTACTGCAAACTGGACGTCACCAACCGCGTGCAGGCGATGAACGAAGCGGCGCGCCAAGGGCTGTGCTGAAGGCATGAAAAAAAGGGCCGCGACACTCAACGGTGTCGCGGCCCTTTTCGGTGTTGCCTGTCTTAAGCCGAATGGTAGGTCGGCAGGGCAAAGCGGTTCTGGCTTTGCAGCATCGAAATTTGCGGCAGATCGCTGGCTTGTTCGGCCAGGTCGCGGCGAATGGCACTGATAACCCAAGTCAGCTGATCGGCAGTGTGCAACTGCTGGTAGGAGATCGAGCGCTTGACCTGTTTGCCTTCGCTGTTACGCAGGGTCAACAGGATGCCGCCGTCGGGGCGTGGCTGGGTGGTGACGTCGTAGTTGGAGAATACTGAGGCGAATTTATCTTGGATCAGGCTCATGTCTATCAGCTCCATTGGCTCAAGTTGGCAAGCATGGAGTGATAGGTGCAGTGATTGTGCCAGCTTGTGATTTATAAAAAATCTCTTATAAAACAACAAGTTAAAAAATCATGGGATTTTCGATTTCGTGCAATTTGCATGAAGGGCCATCATGCATCCTGCATTTTGCGTTGTTCGTCCTGCCTGAATGGTCGCGCGCTTACTGCTAAAGACTGTCTTTTCGTCGCTAAATTCCCTGCTGTGGTGTTCGCTCATCGGGATACAAAACTTTTCAAATCCCGCGTGTACAGCCTAAGAGGGGCTGACGTACTTTCCTGCAAGGTTTTAAGAAGAATAAGAAAAAGGACGTTCCCATGAACCACTCGCCAAACGACATGATCACCTGGAGCAAGATGCTGCGTAAGGTGCCGGCCATTGTGCGCGCCTTGCCACGCGTCGTGCGCGGCATGCGTGCGGCCAATATCACCGATCCCGGGCAGCCCTGCGGCCTGGGCTGGCATTTTGAACAGGCGACGCTGCGTAATCCGGATGGCACCGCGTTGCTGTACGCCGACCGCGTGCTCAGCTACAGCGAAGTGAACCGATGCGCCAACCGTATCGCCCATCACCTGCACGCCCAGGGCATTCGCAAGGGCGAGGTGGTGGCGATGTTTGTCGAGAACCGTCCCGAACTGCTATTGAACGTGCTGGCCGTAGCCAAGCTGGGCGGCGTCTGCGCCATGCTCAATACGGCCCAAACCCAGGCGGCGCTGGTGCACAGCCTGAAGCTGGTGAGCCCGGTGGCGATTGTGGTGGGGGAGGAATTGGTGGCCGCTTATGATGCGGTGCGTAGCCAGGTGGCGATCGAGGCGCAACGCACATGGTTCGTCGCCGAGCAACAGGGCAGTGCGTTGCCCGAAGGTTACATCGACCTGATGGTCGCCAGCGTCGAAAGCCCGGCGGACAACCCGGCCAGCACCGCGCAGGTGTTCTTCAACGACCCTTGCTTCTATATCTACACCTCCGGCACCACGGGCTTGCCCAAGGCCGGCGTCATGAAACACGGTCGCTGGACCAGGACCGCTGTCAGCTTCGGCAACATCGCCCTGGACATGGGCCCGGATGACGTCCTCTATTGCACGCTGCCGCTGTACCACGCCACCGGCCTGTGTGTGTGCTGGGGCTCGGCAATTGTCGGGGCGTCGGGGTTTGCCATCCGCCGGAAATTCAGTGCCAGCCAGTTCTGGGACGATGCCCGCAGGTTCAAGGCGACCACCCTCGGCTACGTTGGTGAGTTGTGCCGTTACCTGCTCGACCAGCCCACCAGTACGAACGACCGTGACAACCGCGTGACCAAGATGGTCGGCAATGGCCTGCGCCCTGGCGTGTGGGCGCAGTTCAAGCAACGCTATGGCGTGGATCATATTTGCGAGCTGTACGCCGCCAGCGACGGCAATATCGGTTTTACCAACGTACTCAATTTCGACAACACCATCGGCTTTTGCCTGCAGCGTTGGGCGCTGGTCGACTACGCCCATGACAGCGGCGAGCCGCTGCGTGGCAACGATGGCTTCATGCACAAGGTGCACACCGGCGGGCAGGGTTTGTTGTTGGCCCGGATCGATGAAAAATCACCCTTTGATGGCTACACCGACCCCGAAAAGAACCGCCAGGTGATCCTCGCCGACGTGTTCGAGAAGGGCGATCGCTACTTCAATACCGGCGATCTGGTGCGCAGCATCGGCTTCGGACATGCGCAATTTGTCGACCGCCTGGGCGATACCTATCGCTGGAAGGGCGAAAATGTCTCCACTACCGAAGTAGAGAACGTCCTGTTGCAACATCCGCAAATTGCCGAAGTCGTGGCCTATGGCGTGGAAATCGACAACACCAACGGCCGTGCCGGCATGGTCGCCATTACTCCGAGCGAGTCCCTGGCCGCCCTGGACATGCGCGAATTGTTGCAGTTCGCCCATGGCCAGTTGCCGCACTATGCGGTGCCGTTGTTCCTGCGGATCAAAGTGAAGATGGAAACCACCGGCACCTTCAAATACCAGAAGGTGCGGCTCAAGGAAGAGGCGTTCGACCCGGAAAAGGCGGGCAATGACCCGGTCTACGCCTGGCTGCCGGGTTCGGACTGCTATGTGCCCGTGACGGGGCAATTGCTCGCGCAGATTCAAGGCGGCCAGTTCCGCTATTGATTCTGCCTATGGCGGTTTTTCACAAAAAAACCATGACAGGTGGGAACTCCCTCGCGACACTGGCGCCTATCCAGTACTTGCACAAGGAGCCCCACATGTCAGACCAAGCTAAACAAATGACCGATGACGAAGCCGCCGAATTTGCCGAGCAGGTCTTCGACGTAGCCCGCAAAGGCGACGCTGCCATGCTTGCGGCGCTGCTGGCGAAGGGTTTGCCGGCCAATTTTCGCAACCATAACGGCGACACCCTGCTGATGCTCGCGGCCTACCACGGCCATGTCGATGCGGTGAAAGTGCTGCTTGAGTTCAAGGCCGACCCGCTGATTGCCAACGACAAGAACCAGTTGCCCATCGCTGGCGCGGCGTTCAAGGGCAACCTGCCGGTGGTCAAGGCGCTGATCGAAGGCGGCACGCCGATCGAAGCCGCGTCCTCCGATGGCCGCACCGCATTGATGATGGCGGCGATGTTCAACCGCGTGGAGATGGTCGATTACCTGCTCGGCCAGGGCGCCAACCCTAAGGCTACCGATGCCCAGGGCGCCACTGCATTGGCGGCGGCGCAGACCATGGGCGCTGTGGATACGGCGGCGCAGTTGCAGAAACTGGTGTAGGCTACGCGCCCTTAAAAACCAGCCCGCCACAGGACCACGCCCATGAAAACCGCCCTCGTCGAACTCATCAGCAAAATCAGCGCCGGCGTCATGGGTGAGGACGAAGTGGCGCGTATCGCCGATGAAGCGGCCCAGGCCTATGCTGATCCTGCGGCGTTTCTGGCGGCCAACCCGGACATCAACTACGACGACACCTTCCCGATTCCGCTGGGCGAATGGATCGTGGTCGGCAGCCTGCCGGACACCGTGCTGTTCCAGGCCGACACCTACGGCGATCTGTTCGCGCAGATCGTCGCGTCGTTCGGGCCGGGTGTCGCGTTCAACCTCAAGCCCAAGCAATTGGCCAAGACCGACGCCCTCACTGCACTGAACCGCATCCAGGTCCAGATGAGCGCCCTCAGCGCGCAAGACGGCGGCTACGTGCTGCTCGACTTCAGCCAACCGCTGGATGACGAGATCCAGGCCGTGCTGGTCTATGGCAACGACGTGCCGCGGGTGCTGGCGTTGTGCGCCGAAGTCGGCATCAAGGGCGAGCCGTCCCTGGAAGCGCTGAAGATCGCCGTTCACGTCTGAAATAATACGGAACCCCTGCCAGGGCTGACTATCCTACAAGTGCATGCCCTCACTTAGGAGCGACACCATGGGTTCCACTTTTAATGGCTTGGTCGGGCTGATCATCCTGGCGCTGGATATCTGGGCGATCATCAACGTCTTCAAAAGCGGCGCGAGCACAGGCGCCAAGGTGCTCTGGATCCTGCTGATCCTGTTGCTGCCGGTGCTGGGCTTGATCATCTGGGCGATTGCCGGGCCGCGGGGCAACGTGCGGATCTGATTGCACTTCAATCTAGAGCGGGCTCAGTAAATGTGGGAGCGGCGGTCGCACCGCCGCTCCCACATCTGTTTTAGGTACGGTTTGATAATTGTATCGAAATATTCGCTACACAGAATTTTCACACAGCGTTTTAGACAATTCCCTTCGCTTCGCTTCCCTGTAGGACGCCTCTGTCACTTGCCGGGGAAAAGCGTCAAAAACACGGTTTTTCCTCAGTAATCAATAGCGTTGATGGCATTGATCGGGCACCATTTGCGCCAAAGCGCTAGCCCCCCGTTCCTACACGCTTGGGCGTGGGCAGGATGCCGCTGCAATATTTCGCAACTTAAACTTCCAATGGGTCCTAAAACGACATGGCAAACCCGGATGCCCTGAATCAGCAGCGTGCTTCAAATCGCCTGCTGCAACCGACCGTCAAATCCCATCTGGCGTACACGCTGCTTTGCGCGCTGGTCATGATGGTGATGTTTTCCCTGCTGCGCCTGGCGCTGCTGGTCTACAACCGCGAAATGATCCTCGACACGCCGGCCTCGACCTTCCTTGAAGCGTTCGGCAACGGCCTGCGCCTGGACTTGCGCCTTGTGGTGTACCTGGTCATTCCGTTGCTGCTGGCACTGTTCAGCGTACGGGCGATGGCCGCGCGCGGGTTCTTCCGTTTGTGGTTGACCGTTGTGTCCAGCATCGCGCTGTTCCTGGGCTTGATGGAAATGGACTTCTACCGCGAGTTCCACCAGCGCCTCAACGGCCTGGTGTTCCAGTATGTGAAGGAAGACCCGAAAACCGTGATGAGCATGCTCTGGTACGGTTTTCCGGTGGTGCGCTACCTGCTGGCCTGGGCCGTGGGCACGCTGCTCCTGAGCATCGCGTTCAAGGGCGCCGACCGTGCGACGCGCCCACGCGGCCCGTTCAGCGGTGGCAGCATCGGCACTCGCCCGGTGGCACCGTGGTACATGCGTAGCGCGGTGTTCGTGGTGTGCCTGTTGATCGCCGTAGTCGCCGCGCGTGGCACCCTGCGCCAGGGCCCTCCGCTGCGTTGGGGTGATGTCTACACCACCGATTCGAACTTCGCCAACCAGCTGGGCCTCAACGGCACCTTGTCGTTGGTCGGCGCCGCCAAGGCACGGTTCTCCGAGCACCGGGACAACACCTGGAAAGCCACGCTGGAACAACCGCTGGCGACCCAGACCGTGCGTGACATGCTGGTGCTGCCGACGGAAAAGCTGGTCGATACCGACACCGCCGCCGTGCGCCGCGAGTTCACGCCACCGGCAGAGAAAACCCTGCCGATCAAAAACGTCGTCGTGATCCTGATGGAAAGCTTTGCCGGGCACTCGGTAGGCGCCCTTGGCCGTCCGGGAAACATCACGCCGTACTTCGACAAACTGTCCAAGGAAGGCCTGCTGTTCGACCGCTTCTTCTCCAACGGCACCCACACGCACCAAGGGATGTTCGCCACCATGGCGTGCTTCCCGAACCTGCCGGCGTTCGAATACCTGATGCAGACGCCGGAAGGCAGCCACAAGCTGTCGGGCCTGCCGCAGTTGCTCAGCGCGCGCAAGTTTGACGATGTGTATGTCTACAATGGCGACTTCGCCTGGGACAACCAGTCCGGGTTCTTCAGCAACCAGGGCATGACCAACTTCATCGGTCGCAACGATTTCGTCGACCCGGTGTTCTCCGACCCGACGTGGGGCGTTTCCGATCAGGACATGTTCAACCGTGGCCTGCAAGAGCTGAAGGCCCGTGAAGGCGGCAAACCGTTCTATGCCTTGCTGCAAACCCTGTCCAACCACACGCCGTATGCCTTGCCGACGCCATTGCCGGTGGAGAAGGTCACGGGGCGTGGCAGCCTGGACGAGCATTTGACCGCGATGCGCTATTCCGACTGGGCCCTGGGCCAGTTCTTTGAAAAGGCCCGCAAGGAGCCGTATTTCAAGGAAACCCTGTTCGTGATTGTCGGCGACCACGGCTTTGGCAACGAGCAGCAGATCACCGAGATGGACCTGGGCCGCTTCAACGTACCGATGTTGATGATCGCACCGGGGATGCAGGAGAAGTTCGGCGAGCGTGATCACACCGTCGGCACCCAGATCGACATCGTACCGACCATCATGGGCCGCCTGGGTGGCGAAGCCCTGCACCAATGCTGGGGCCGCGACCTGCTGAACCTGCCGGAAGGCGACAAGGGGTTTGGTGTGATCAAGCCGTCGGGCAGCGATCAGACGGTTGCGTTGGTCACCGGCGATCGCATCCTCGTATTGCCCAAGGAAATGCCACCCAAGCTTTGGCAATACGAGCTGGGCGCCAATCCGACCGGCAAGGTGATTGCGGAGTCGCCCGACGAAGGTGCATTAAGACAGAAACTTGAATCGTTCCTGCAAACAGCGACCAAGAGCTTGTTGGATAACACCGCCGGCGTGGTTGACGGCAAGCCGGACTGATTGACCGGCAATAAAAAAGAGGCCTTTTTCAAGGCCTCTTTTTTTGCTCTTTTTACTGTAGGAGCGAGCTTGCTCGCGAAGAACTCGCCGGCACCGCATTTATCCAGCCTGAACGCGTTATCGTTGACGTTTTTCGCGAGCAAGCTCGCTCCTACAGGGTGCGGCGTTTATATCTTGCCGAGCAACAACAACACCAGCAGTACCACCAACACGACACCCAGGATACCCGACGGGCCATAACCCCAGTTACGCGAGTGAGGGAATACTGGCAGACCACCGACCAGCAGGAGGATCAAGATAATGATCAGGATGAGGCTCATGGTTTTTCTTCCTTATTGGCTTTCTGCAAAGACCGGTTTATTCAGCAATAGGCCCGACAGCTTGAACGGACGCCTTAACAACTCCGACTCATGCGCTTCACGAAAAATTCAGTATTTTTTTAAAGCATTTCGCGCACTTGCCTATTTCTTTTAATGCAGTCGCAAATACGCCTCGTTAGTTGAAAAAAAGTGAACTTAGGCTATACGCAACTCTGCGACCCGGCCGGCGGTTTGCCAGGGGCATTCATCACTCTGATGGTGGATGGGGCCAGTAACAACCTTCGCTACACTGGCGTTCACTTCTTCCGTGAACCACAAGGCTACTTCCTATGCAAAATCGCATGATGATCACTGGCGCCGGGTCCGGCCTGGGTCGTGAAATCGCTCTGCGCTGGGCCCGCGAAGGCTGGCAGCTGGCCTTGTCGGACGTCAGCGAGTCCGGCCTGCAGGAAACCCTCAAGCAGGTGCGCGAGGTGGGCGGCGATGGTTTTACCCAACGCTGCGATGTGCGTGACTACAGCCAGCTCACGGCGTTTGCCCAGGCCTGCGAGGAGAAACTGGGTGGCATTGATGTGATCGTCAACAATGCCGGCGTGGCCTCGGGTGGGTTCTTCGCCGAACTGTCCCTGGAAGACTGGGACTGGCAAATCGCAATCAACCTGATGGGCGTCGTCAAAGGGTGCAAGGCATTCCTGCCACTGTTGGAAAAGAGCAAGGGACGCATCATCAACATCGCGTCCATGGCCGCGCTGATGCAGGGGCCCGCCATGAGCAACTACAATGTGGCCAAGGCCGGTGTGGTGGCACTCTCCGAAAGCCTGCTGGTGGAACTCAAGCAGCAGGAAGTCGGGGTGCATGTGGTGTGCCCATCGTTCTTCCAGACCAACCTGCTGGACTCCTTCCGTGGGCCGACCCCGGCGATGAAGGCTCAGGTGGGTAAGTTGCTGGAGAGTTCGCCGATCACGGCGGCGCAGATTGCCGATTACATTTACCAGCGCGTCGCAGCCGGCGAGTTCATGATCCTGCCCCACGAACAAGGGCGCATGGCCTGGGCCTTGAAGCAGAAGAACCCGCAGTTGCTGTATGACGAGATGACTACCATGGCCGACAAGATGCGCGCCAAGGCGCAGGCGGTCAGGGGCTGACCTAGTAGTAGTCTGTCAGGCAAGTTACCTGGGTATGTAGGTGGTGCCTGATTTTGCTGCAAGTCATTGATGACTTCACAGCCAGCGCGCATGGTCGAGGTCCTGACATTCCAAAAGGACAACCGCCATGCTGGTCTTAAGCCGCACTGTAGGCGAAGCCATCGCCATCGGCGATGACATCACCGTGCGCATCCTCGAGTTGAACGGTACCCAGGTGAAAATAGGCGTTGAAGCGCCGGCCGGGGTGCAGGTTCATCGCGCGGAGGTGTACCACAAAATCCTCAAACGCCAAGCCGCAGAGCTCCAAGCGGCTCCCACCCCATAACAGGCCTCCACACAAATCTCTGTAGTGAGCGGGCTTGTCGAATCGTCGCACCGCCCGCGCTGGGTGGCGAAGCCGCCCCAAAACCAAGCGCCCCGATTTTTACCTGACACACCGCGGCGGTCCGATTGGGGCGGCTTCGCCACCCAGCGCGGGCAAGCCCGCTCACTACACAGTTATGTGAACCCCTCAGTCAAACAGATGCTTGGGCACGTCGTGCTTGAGCATCAACTGGCATTGCTCGCTCTCCGGGTCGAACACGATCAGCGCCTGGCCCTTGGTCAACGCCTGGCGTACGCGCAGCACGCGGGTTTCCAGGGGCGTGTCGTCGCCGTTGTCGGTGCCGTCACGGGTCACGAAGTCTTCGATGAGGCGGGTCAGGGTGTCGACTTCAAGTGCGTCGTAGGGAATCAGCATACAAGCCTCGGGTGATGGATCCCGGCGATGCTACTGCGCCGGGACCGCAGTTGCCAGTATCACGACTTGTTGCCGACCAGGCTGTCCACCGACGGCACCCGTGTGTCGCTCTCCATCTGCGTCTCATGCTCGATCTGATGACTGAACCGATCCAGGGAGCCCTGGGCAGGTTGCGCATCGCTGGCGAACACGGGTGGGCTGAGTATGTAGGCGCCCAGCAGGCGACTCAGCGCCGCCAGGCTGTCGATGTGCGTGCGCTCGTAGCCGTGGGTCGCGTCGCACCCGAACGCCAGCAGGGCGGTGCGGATATCGTGGCCGGCGGTCACGGCCGAGTGGGCGTCACTGAAGTAGTAGCGGAACATGTCGCGGCGCACCGGCAGCTCGTTATCCGCCGCCAGGCGCAGCAAGTGCCGCGACAGGTGATAGTCATACGGCCCGCCGGAATCCTGCATCGCTACGCTCACCGCATGCTCGCTGGAATGTTGGCCAGGGGCGACCGGCGCGATATCGATACCGACAAACTCGCTGACGTCCCAAGGCAGGGCGCCCGCTGCGCCACTGCCGGTTTCCTCGGTGATGGTGAACAACGGGTGGCAGTCGATCAGCAAGGGTTCGCCACTGTCGATAATCGCCTTGAGCGCGGCGAGCAGGGCGGCGACGCCGGCTTTGTCGTCCAGGTGGCGCGCGCTGATGTGCCCGCTCTCGGTGAACTCCGGCAACGGGTCGAACGCCACATAGTCACCGATGCCGACCCCCAGGGCATCGCAATCGGCGCGGGTCGCGCAATAGGCGTCCAGGCGCAGCTCCACGTGGTCCCAGCTCACCGGCATTTCATCCACGGCGGTGTTAAACGCATGCCCGGAAGCCATCAACGGCAACACGCTGCCGCGGATCACGCCGTTATCGGTAAACAGGCTGACGCGGCTGCCTTCGGCAAACCGGCTCGACCAGCAGCCTACCGGCGCCAGTGTCAGGCGACCGTTATCCTTGATCGCCCGCACGGCGGCGCCGATGGTGTCCAAGTGCGCGGACACCGCGCGGTCGGGGCTGTTCTTCTGGCCCTTGAGGGTGGCGCGGATGGTGCCGCGCCGGGTCATTTCAAAGGGAATGCCCAGCTCTTCCAGGCGCTCGGCGACGTAGCGCACGATGGTGTCTGTGAACCCGGTGGGGCTGGGGATGGCGAGCATTTCCAGCAGTACTTTTTGCAGGTAGTTAAGGTCTGGTTCGGGGATGGTTCGGCTCATGGAAACTCCTACTGAAGTGTCCGGCTCAAGGATGCAGTCGCCTGTTATGACGCCTTCGCGAGCAAGCCCGCTCCCACATGTGGAATGCATTTCAAGTATGGGAGCGGGCTTGCTCGCGAAGAGGCCGGCACGGGCGACTCTGCGCTCAAGCCGTCGGTTGACTGTGGGGAAACAACAAATCCACAAACCGCTCCGCAGTGGGTTGCGGTTCATGGTTGGCCAGGCCGGCCCGTTCGTTGGCTTCGATGAACACGTACTCGGGTTGGTCGGCGGCGGGCACCAGCAGGTCCAGGCCCACCATGGGGATGTCCAGGGCGCGGGCAGCGCGGACGGCGGCGTCCACCAGCGTCGGGTGCAAAACCGCAGTGACGTCTTCCAGGCAACCGCCGGTGTGCAGGTTGGCGGTGCGGCGCACGGCCAGGGTCTGGCCACGCGGGAGGATGCTGCTGTAGTCGTAACCGGCGGCTTTGAGGGTGCGTTCGGTCTCGCCATCCAGGGGGATTTTGCTCTCACCGTCGGTGGCGGCCTGACGCCGGCGGCTTTGGGCCTCGATCAAGGCACCGATGGAGTGCTGGCCGTCACCCGTCACTTCGGCGGGGCGGCGAATCGCGGCGGCGACCACTTCAAAACCGATCACCAGGATGCGCAGGTCCAGGCCTTCGTGAAAACTTTCCAGCAGCACGCGGCTGTCGAACTGCCGTGCCACTTCAATCGCCTGCTGCACTTCTTCGATGCTCTGCAAATCCACCGCGACGCCCTGGCCTTGCTCGCCATCCAGCGGCTTGACCACGATGCGCTGGTGCTCGTCGAGGAACTCCAGGTTGTCATCGGGGCTACCCGCCAATTGTTGCGACGGCAGTTTCAAGCCGGCCGCCTTCAATACCTTATGAGTCAGGCTCTTGTCCTGGCACAAGGTCATGCTGATGGCGCTGGTCAGGTCGCTCAAGGATTCACGGCAACGCACGCGACGCCCGCCATGGCTGAGGGTGAACAGGCCCGCGTCGGCGTCGTCCACGTGCACGTCAATCCCGCGTCGATGGGCCTCTTCGACAATGATCCGTGCATACGGGTTGAGCCCCGCCTGGGGTCCGGGCCCGAGGAACAGCGGCTGGTTGATGCCGTTCTTGCGCTTGATCGCAAAGGTGGTCAGCGCGCGAAAACCCAGCTTGGCATAGAGGTTCTTGGCCTGGCGGTTATCGTGCAGCACCGACAAGTCCAGGTAGCTCAGGCCGCGACTCATGAAGTGTTCGACCAGGTGGCGCACCAGCACTTCGCCGACGCCGGGGCGAGTGCACTGCGGGTCGACCGCCAGGCACCACAGGCTGCAACCGTGCTCCGGATCGTGAAACGCTTTTTGGTGATTGAGGCCCATGACGCTGCCGATCACCGCGCCGCTGTCTTCGTCTTCGGCCAGCCAGTACACCGGGCCACCTTGATGCCGGGGGGTGAGGCGCTCAGGGTCAACCGGCAACATGCCGCGCCCCTGATAGAGGCGGTTCACCGCTGCCCAGTCGGCTTCGGACTGTACGCGGCGAATACGGAACCCGCGAAACACCCGGGTCGCCGGGCGATAATCGCTGAACCACAGGCGCAAGGTGTCCGAAGGGTCGAGAAACAACTGCTGGGGATCGATCCCGAGGATCTGCTGGGGCGCGGCCACGTACAGTGCGATATCACGTTCTCCGGGGCGCTCGTTGAGCAACTCCTGGGCCAGGCTCGCGGGCTCGGGGAAGGTGTGGCCGATCAACAAGCGGCCCCAGCCGCAATGCACCGCGATCGAGTCGGCGGCCAGTGGGCTGCCATCTTCGGCCAGTCGTGCTTGCAGGCGTTCGTAGGTGGGCGCCTGGCCCTTGAGCAAGCGTTGGCTGTAGGCCGCTGAGTGGGGTTTCATCAATCAGATTCCTTGTTCGCTGAGCCACAGGTTCAGCGCTGCCAACTGCCAGAGCTTGGAGCCGCGCAATGGGGTCAGTTGGCCATGTGGGTCGGTGAGCAGGCGGTCGAGCGCGCTGGCATTGAACAGGCCGCGATCCTGGCTCGGGTCCAGCAACAGCTCACGTACCCAATTCAAGGTGTCGCCTTGCAGATGCTTGAGGCCGGGCACCGGGAAATAGCCTTTCTTGCGGTCGATGACCTCGCTCGGAATCACCCGGCGCGCGGCTTCTTTCAACACCTGCTTGCCACCGTCGGGCAGTTTGAACTTGCCCGGCACACGGGCCGACAGCTCCACCAGGCGGTAGTCCAGGAACGGCGTACGCGCTTCCAGGCCCCAGGCCATGGTCATGTTGTCGACGCGCTTGACCGGGTCGTCCACCAGCATCACCGTGCTGTCCAGGCGCAAGGCCTTGTCTACCGCGGCCTCCGCGCCCGGCATGGCGAAATGCTCGCGCACGAAGTCACCGGCGGCGTCATTGGCCGTCAGCCATTTCGGCGCGACCGTGGCGGCGTAGTCGTCGTAGCTGCGATCAAAGAACGCATCGCGGTAGGCGGCGTAGGGATCGCTCGCGCCGTCCACCTGCGGGTACCAGTGGTAGCCGGCAAACAGTTCGTCGGCGCCCTGGCCGCTCTGGACCACTTTGCAGTGCTTGGCCACTTCCCGCGACAGCAGGTAGAAGGCGATGCAGTCGTGGCTGACCATCGGCTCACTCATGGCACGGAATGCAGCCGGCAGTTGCTCGATGATCTCGCTTTCGGCGATGCGCAGTTGATGATGACGGGTGCCGTAGTGCTTGGCGATCAGGTCGGAGTACTGGAATTCGTCGCCACGTTCGCCGCCGGCGTCTTCAAAGCCGATGGAAAAGGTCGACAGATCCTGCACGCCGACTTCGCGCAGCAGGCCGACGAGCATGCTCGAATCGACACCGCCGGACAGCAGCACACCGACGTCCACGGCGGCGCGTTGGCGGATGGCCACGGCTTCGCGGGTGCTGTCGAGGACGCGGTCGGTCCAGTCTTCCAGGCTCAGGTTTTTTTCATCTTCATGGGGACCGTAAGGCAGGGTCCACCAGGTTTTCTGCTCGGTCTTGCCGTTGGCCTCGATGCGCATCCAGCTCGCGGGCGGCAGCTTTTCGATGCCTGCCAGCAAGGTGCGCGGCGCGGGCACCACCGCATGGAAGTTCAGGTAGTGGTTGAGCGCCACCGGGTCGAGGATCGGGTTGATATCGCCGCCTTTGAGCAGCGCCGGCAACGCCGAAGCGAAGCGCAGACGCTGGCCGGTGCGCGACAGGTACAGCGGTTTCACGCCGAGACGGTCGCGTGCGATGAACAGGCGCTGGGCGTCACGCTCCCAGATGGCAAAGGCAAACATGCCGTTGAGCTTGGGCAGCAGCGCTTCGCCCCAGGCGTGGTAGCCCTTGAGCAGCACTTCGGTGTCGCCGCCGGAATAGAAGGCATAGCCCAGGGCTTCCAGCTCTTGGCGCAATTCCGGGAAGTTGTAAATCGCGCCGTTGAACGCCAGGGAAAGGCCCAGCTGCGCATCGATCATCGGCTGGGCCGAGCCATCCGACAGGTCCATGATTTTCAGGCGTCGATGGCCCAAGGCAATCGGCCCTTGGGCATGGAAGCCCCAGGCGTCGGGCCCACGGGGGGCCAGGTGATGGGTGATGCGCTCAATGGCTGCCAGGTCGGCAGGTTGGGCATCGAAACGTAACTCGCCAGCTAATCCGCACATAAATTCCTTACCGGTTTTTCCGTTGGGGAGAGTGGTGACTTAATGCGCCAAAAGGGCGCGTACCCAGAAACTGACCCACGCCAATTGGTGGAGTTTTAGATCGATAAGTTATAAGGCGCATAGCCATTTACCCTGTTGCGGCGCTACCGACACGGTGCGGTGTGCAGCGAAGCGGCGGTATCCAAGTGTTTTTCAGCGGCGAAATTCGTGGGTTTCAGCCCCTGGAACGAGCGGCTATTTGAATCTGTTTTTGTGCCGCGCAGGCCTATCGTAGTCAGTCCTCACTGACTTCCTAAAGGACTGCTGCGATGACCAATGAGCGCAATTTATATGACCTCGTCACGCCCGTGACGGAAGCTGAGCTGGACGCGGCGATGCTGGAGATGACCGGTGATCTGGAAAAGGCCCGGACACTGCACGCCACGCTGCCGCACTGGCTGATCGAGGCCAAACCCCCGGCCTTGACTTACCTGCTGCAGGCGCACGCCGAAAGCCTCAGTGCCCGCGAACACCTTGAATACTATATGAATAGCTTGCAGCCACTGGATCAGTTCTGCACCGAGGCGTTGACCCGCTACCTTGCGGACAAGGGCCACACAACGTTGGAGGTCGGATGTGACTATCTGGAAATGCCAAGGCGCGAAACGGCCAATTTCGCCCCCTATCTCACCGGCGTGTTAATTGAGACCGTCGCGTTTGAACGCCGCAGCCTGGTCAGGGCGGCCATGCAGAATTTTTCCGCTGCCGAGGCCGAGGTGGGCGGCCTGCCCGAAGGCTCGGTGCTGCGCACTGCGGTTGAACAACGCGTGATCCCCGGGCTGAGCGCCACCGAGTTCGTGCGCCATTGCCGCGCATTGGACCTGGGCAGCGCCTACCAGGCACATATCCGCGAGGTGTTCGACCTGCCGGGGCCGGGCGAGACGCCCCTGCCGGTGGAGTACAACGAGGCGGCGCTCGGGGTTGGGCTGGGCAAAATCAGCGCCATGCAAATCGAACTGCACATTGCCTTGGCCAAGCGGCATATCAGCGAGGAAAACCACGAGTGGCTGCTGCGCTTGATCAAGGCCGACAAGCCGGCTGATCAAGTGCGCGCCATGGCGCCAGAGGGGCAACGTCTGATCTGGCAAGGCGTGAATATCGACAGCGCGTGCCTATGGAGCGTGCTGATGTTCGGCGACGCTGAACCTGGCGAGCTGCCGAGTGGCGCGGTCACGGTCTATATGCCCAACGAGCCCGTGCGAGCGTGGTATGAGTACCCCTCGATAGACGACTTCAAGCACTACCTGACGCTGAAATTGCAGGTGCCGTCCTATCGGGAGTTTTTCACGAGTTATCTCGATGAAGCCGAGCGGCTCGATTTTTTTCGGCGCTTTGATCAAGACCACACCTTGTGGGTTATCAAACCACAGCCGGTGGTCAGTAATTTCGGTGATTTTTTTTTCAGGGCGTGCGTTGGCAAAATCCAGCTGGACGCGCAGGTCTTAGCCGTGCCGGTCGCGGACGTGGACGAAGAAGCGCGCCAGCAACGGCTGTTCGACTACCTTAATGCCGGGCTCGACGTACTCAACATCGCCGCGCTCGTGGTGCCCGTACTGGGAGAGCTGATGCTCGGCGTGGCCGTTGGGCAGTTGCTCGGCGAAGTCTTTGAGGGCGTCGAGGATTGGACCCACCATGACCACGCCGAGGCGCTCAAACACTTGGTCGGCGTCGCAGAAAACATCGCAGGCATGCTGTTGTTCAGCGCCGGAGCGCGCGTGGCGGGCTCGATCAAGCGCACGCTGGCAAGCTCGGCGCCCTTTTTTGACAACGTCGAGAGCGTTGCGCTGCCCGATCATCGGCCGCGCTTGTGGCGCCCGCGCCTGGCTGCGTATCGCCACACTGATGCACTGCCGGCACCGTGGCTGGCCGATGCCCGTGGCATGCATCAGGCTGAAGGCAAGTCGTATGTAAAGATCGAAGATGAGGTCTACCACGTTGAGTACGACGCCGATTCTGGCCACTGGCGGGTTCACCACCCCAAACGCTCGGGTGCCTACCGCCCACCGCTGCGGCACAACTTCCAGGGCGGGTGGCAGCACGTCTTCGAGCGCCCGGGAGAATGGAAGGAGGCGCGTTACAACCTGTTGCGCATTCACCCCGAACTGCGGGAGCTGCCCGGCGAAGCCTTGGACAGCCTGGCGGCGATCACTGAACAGCCGGTGGACCACCTGCAGCGGTTGGCGCAAGAACATCAGCGCTTGGCGGAGCGCTTGCAGGATTGCGTAGCGCTCTACCGCCACTATCGCAAGGTCGATGAACTGGTCGGCGTGCTTGAGCGCGGGGAGGTTCCAGCCGCGCAGACAGCCCTTACCCAGATGCTGGCCCTGCCTTTGATCGAGGGCTGGCCCTCGGGCCGCTTTTTTGAACTGCTCGACAGCCAAGGTAAACGGCTGGAAACCTATCCCGAGCTGGCGCCTTTCGATTATTCCGACCTGAGCATCCACATCAGCCGACAGCAACTGATGGACGGGCAAGTGATGCCGACCTTGCTCCAGACCTTGACGGCTGGGCAGCGTGAAACCTTGCTCGGGCAAGCCGTCGAACTCGAACAGGCGCAACCGTTGCTCAGGCAGCGATTGCTGGCGGCGCTCAGGGCCAACCACCGCGAAGTCTCGCACGCGCTGTATGAGCGCTACAACGGCGCGCCAAGCGGCAATCTTGTGCCTTTGTGCGCGCATTTTCCGGGCATGCCGAGGCGAATCGCCCAGGAACTGCTGGTCGGCACGCCCACCGTGGAACGACGGTATTTGCGCAAGACCGGTCGAGTGCCATTGCCGCTCGCCGAGCGCTCGCGCGAAGCCATGGACCTGCGGGCTGGCGATCGAGCCTTGATGGGTTTGCATTGGCCGCCACTGGCAGACGCTGCAACTCACCGCGTGGCGATCGGCATGCTTGAACGCTTGGAGGGCTGGCCGCACGACCTGTTGCTGCAAGTGCGCCAGGGCGGCGTGGAGGGCGAGTTGCTGTATCAGACCGGGCCGGCCTCGGCGCCGGTACGTCGCACCCTTGTGCGCAGCGGTATGGGTTTTCAAGCTTTCGATGAGCAGGGTAAGGGCCTGAATACGCCCGTGCCAGGGCCAATGGGGTTGTACCAGGCTGTGGTGGACAGCCTCTCACTTGCGCAATGCCGCACCTTGAACTTGGTGGGTGAAGACCCGGCCGAACGCTTGCGCAGTCAATTGGCCTTCCGCGCCCGGAGCGAGCGCTCGCACGCCTCTCGCTATCTGTGGCCCGAGCGCACCTTCGCCGAACAAGCCGCTGAGGCCTGTGCTCCCGCGCAGGTGCGTCCGCCGGCCGAGTTCGCCCCAGCCCTCGTGCGCAAAGTAAAAAAACTCTACCCCGCGCTCTCCGAGCACCAGGTCGCCGACCTGCTGCGCGGCTGCGGTAACGATCACCTGAGCCGGGCCCATGCCGTCGAAGCGCTGGAGGAGCAATTCAAGACCCTGCAACGCGCGCTCAAGCGCTGGCGCAGCGACACCTCCGGACACAACGCACACGCTGAGCCGTTGTGGGATTTCCGGTTGAGCCGGCATCAGGCGGCGCAGGCCATTGAGCGCAGTTGGCGTGGGCTACATACCCTCAAGAGCGCGCAGCTCATAGAAGCACCGGGCCTGGCGCTGGACGGCATCCTCCTGGGCGCCTTGCCCACGTTGCCGCCCGAGGTGCGCTTTGACCACGTGCGACACCTGTCCTTGCGCGATATGGACCTGAACGACGACGTGGCGTACTTTCTCAAGCACTTCAAGGGGCTGAGCCTCCTTGAACTCAGCGGTAACCGGATCTCCCGCGTGCCCGAAGTCCTGTCAATGATGCCTCGGCTCGAGCATCTGTACCTGGCCGGCAATCGCGTATTGCTGACCGAACAGACGCGCAAAAAACTGGCCGGCCTGCGCGGGTTGAAAACCCTGAGCATGGCGAATAACCCGCTGCTCATCGCGCCGGATGTCAGCCACCAATTCGAGTTGCGTGCTCTGGTCCTGCGTAACTGCCAGCTCAGGGAGTTTCCTGCGGGGGTGCAGCACTTGCCGTACCTGGAACATGTGGACCTGCGCCAGAACGACATCACCACATTGCCGGCTTGGCTGCCGGAGTTGCCCCGCAGCGTCGCCCAGGCGTTCAATCTGCGTCATAACCCGTTGTCGCCCACCAGCGAAGCGGGCGTGCGCAGCCTGCGCAGACGCACGGGCTTGGGCCTTGGCTTCGTGCAGGACGATATCGCCCGTTTGACCGAACAGAAAGCCCGCGAACTGTGGATGGTGGACGAGCGCATGGCCGATTTTGCCGAAAAGGACCTGGTGTGGACCGGTCTGAAAAACGCGCCACGTTCCGACGGCTTTTTCAAGCTGCTTGCCGACATGGGCGCAACTGCCGATGCGCACCATGTGCGCGAAGACCTGCAGCGGCGGATCTGGCGCGTGTTGGACGCGGCGGCGGGCGATGCCGAACTGCGCGAAGAACTCTTCGACCGGGCGGCCACGCCACTGAACTGCGACGACGCCGCCGCCGTCAATTTCAGCAACCTGGAGATAGCGATGGAAATCAGCGAGGCCAGGCGTTTGCTGGCAAACGGACGTATTACCGCGCGTCCCTTGTTGAAGCTGGCAAGGGGCTTGTTTCGCCTCGATCGCCTGGAACGGATTGCCGGCCGGCACAGCAGTGCGCATCCGAACAGCGATCCGCTTGAAGTCAGCCTGGCGTTTCGAACCGGGCTTGTGAACCGGTTCTACTTGCCCGGTCAGCCGCAACACATGCGTTTTGCCCGCCTGGGCGGGGTCACGCAAGCCGCCCTGGACAGTGCCGAGGGCGAGGTCAAGCTTGCTGAGTTATCGTCAGAATTGATGACGTTCATACAAGACTTGCCGTTCTGGAATGACTATCTGCAGCACACCTTCGCGCTGCGTTTCGAGGCCCTGAAGGAGCCGCTTGAGCAGCGCATGCTTGAGGTCTTCGAGCAACGCCTGGAGTTGGATGACGCGACCTACTTTGAGCGGGTCAACGATATTCGGGCCGAGCAGCAGTCGCTGGAGAAGGCCGAGATCCAACGCCTGACCCTGGAAGCCATCCGGGGGGAGGAGTCGCAGGTGTGCGCCGCCAGCATCCCCTGATCAGGCTTTGTCGGGCTTGCCTCGAATCAAACCGCGCACGGCAAAGCGGTTCGGGTGGCAGGCTTGGGCCACGCTCGTGGGCAGGGGCAAGGGTTCGTTGTCGAGCCAGGCGGCGATCAGCTCGCCGCACAACGGCGCGGTGATCAGCCCGCGCGAGCCGTGGCCACTGTTGATGTACAGCCCGTCCAGCCAGGGGCAGGGCGTGTCCGGGACGTGTCGGGCGTCCTTGCTCAAGACAGCGTAGGCGCGTTTGAACGCCTCGCTCTCGGCCAGCGGCCCGACGATGGGCAGGTAATCGGGGCTGGTGCAGCGAAAGGCGGCGCGGCCTTGCAACTGCTCGGGCGGCAATGGGTCGGCAGCCAGGCGCTGGGCCAGATCCTGCGAGATATCCCGCAGCATCTGCAGATTGCCGAGATGTTCGGTGACGCTGGGCACCAGGTCATCGCTGCTGAAATTAAAGCTCGCCCCCAGGGTGTGTTCACCCAGGCGCGCGGGGGCGACGTAGCCTTCGGCGCAGACGACGGTGGCCAACGCCTGGCTGGCCGGCGTTTGCGGCAGCCGGGTGATTTGCCCGCGAATACGCTTGAGGGGCAACTCGGCGCTGAGCGGGAAACCTTTGATCTCGGCAGCGCCGGCGAGCACCACCACCGAGGCGCTGGCCAGCACGTTGCCGCCGTCGCGGGCCTGCCATTGCTGGTCGGCGCGATGCAATTGCAGCGCATTGTGATGGGTCAGCACCTCGATCAGCGGGTGGGCAGCCTGCCACGCGCACAGCGCGGGAGGGTGGACCCAGCCGCCTTCGGGAAAAAACAGACCGCCCTGGGCCAGTTCGATGCCGGCTCTTTGTTGAGCCTGATTGCGATCGAGCAGGTACAGCAATTGCGGCGCGAACGCCTGGGTCAATTGCGCCTGACGCTCGGCTTCCTTGGCGTCGAACGCCAGTTGCAGTACGCCGCAGCCGTCCCAGTCCACGCCTCGGTGCAAATGTTCCAGCAGGCGCCGGGTGTGGCCGAAGCCGCTGAGGATCAGTTGGGACAAGGCCGTGCCATGGGCGGAAAGCTTGAGATAGAGCACGCCTTGCGGGTTGCCCGACGCTTCCTGCGCCAGCGCCGCGTGACGTTCCAGCAGGCTGACGCGCCAGCCCCGGGCCGCGAGGCTGGCGGCGGTGGCGCAACCCGCCAGGCCGCCGCCGATAACCATTGCGTGGCGCTCGCCGTCGAGGACCGGCGGGCGCGCGAACCAGGGCTTGGCGAGCGCAGGAGGCGCTGTGTCGCTGGGCCAGCCGAGAAACTCGCCGCGCAGTATCTCCCACTTGTGGCCGATCCCCGGCGTGCGCTTCATCTTGAACCCGGCGGCGTTGATCAGCCGCCGCACCCAGCCGGTGCTGGTAAACGTGCTGATGGTCGAGCCGGGCGCCGCCAGGCGCGCCAGTTCGGCAAACAGTTCGGCGGTCCACATCTCGGGGTTTTTTGCCGGGGCGAAGCCGTCGAGGAACCATGCATCGATCTGCGCGTCCAGTTGCGGCAATTGCTCCAGAGCGTCGCCGATCAACAGGGTCAAGGTGACGCGGCCGTTATCCAGCACCAGGCGCTGGAAGCCTGGATGGATGGCAATGTACTGCGCCAGCAATTGCTCGGCGAACGGTTGCAGCTCGGGCCACAGGGCGAGGGCGCGTTGCAGGTCGGCGTGGCTCAGCGGGTACTTTTCCACGCTGACAAAATGCAGCCGCGCACCGGCCACGGCGTGCCGTTCGAACAGTTGCCAGGCGCACAGGAAATTCAACCCGGTGCCGAACCCCGTTTCGCCGATCACCAACCGCCCGCCCGCCGGTAAAGCGGCAAAGCGCGCCTGCAAACGGTTTTGTTCAAGAAATACATAGCGGGTTTCTTCAAGGCCCGACTGGTCGGAAAAATACACGTCGTCGAACACCCGCGAGTGCGGGCGGCCTTGGTCATCCCAGTCAAGCTGGGCGTGGGTGATGGGGTTCATGGAGGGCTCATCAAAAGCAGGCAAAGGCAAGGCGGCCATTCTAGCCTATTGGTCCGCCGTTGCCTGACCTGCGGCACGCTTTGACCCTAGGCTTTATACAACCACTCCTTTTCCTCCTTGATCAGCATGTCGAGCCAGAAGGGTTCATTGGGACGGGTCCACACGGGGCCCGCGCCGGCGACCGCGGGATTGACGACGAGCAACTCTTTGCCGGCCCGACTCCACTCATCCATTTTCTGCTTGAGTCGACTGACGTACTCACTGGACTTGCACTCGATTTGCGCCCATGGATCGACGATCCAGGCATTTGCCCATTTCGGCTCGCGGAAGTCGACCGTTCTGGCGTTGACCCCGGTTGGTGCGCCGACCACTGTGAACACATGCCCTGACATCGCCCAAACGCTTGCATCGCCGCCGCTTTCCTTGATGATCTCGGCGGCGGCCCTTGCCATTTGATCGCAGTTGCCTGCGCCGGTCTTGAGAACGATGTCGGCATAATTGGGCGCGTCGATTTTGTCGTATTCCCAGATCACGACCTCGCGAGCGATTTTTTGTCGGGTTACGTCCCCTGGGTTGTCGGGCACGCGCTGGTTCGCCGGGCCGATCCCGGTGGCCTGGAACTGTTTATCCACTTCTTTTTTCGCCGCTTGCGCATAAAACCGATTTTTGTTTTGCTCCAGGAACTGATCGAAATCGGCGGGTTTGACCAAGGGTCTGATCTTGACCTCCTGCGCCGCTATCTCTACGGGGCGGCCCTCACCTTTGTTCCAGACGCCCAGCGCGAACTCTCGTTTTTTCTCGTCTGGCAGCTTGTCCATCTTTTCCTGCAGCGCCGCCATGTGTTTGGCCCGGTACTGATAATTTTCGCGCAGGTTGGTAAATATCGTGTTCAGGGGAGGTAGCGCCACCAGATCCTTATCGATCGGCAACTGCGCGGCCCTCAAGGCGTCTTCGACGTGCAGGTTGTGCGTGAGAATGAGTTCGAGCCCCAGCCCATCCTGGCCCAGCGAATCGATTTTACTAAACGTCAGATCCTTGTCCTGGCCCAGTTCAGCCTTGTAGAAAACCCCGGTATCGGCTTCGGCCACCAGGTACTTTTTATGGCCCGGGTTGTTGTGCTTGGGCTCGATCACTATCGCTCGCACATCGCGTTGAACGTTGGCCTGGTCATCGATGGCTTCAAGCCTGATTACCCGGGTGTGGGCGTCGAGTACCGGATCCACTTCTTTATTGGGCAAGCCGAAAGAGGGGTCGTCAAGCAATTGACCGTTTACCTGAGTTTTATAGGCGATGGGGGTGCCCGCCGTTTCAAGTCGCAGCGCTTGACCTGCCGGTGGGTTATCGGCCCGATAATAGCGCCGGTTGTGACTGAGCAGCGTGGCGCCGTCGCGGTTGGGGTAGGGCTGGAAACGTTTGTGTTCAATGGCTTGGGCGCGCTTGAATGCACGCGTTCCGGTCTGGGCGATGTCTTTGGCAAAACAGAGGTTGGACAGGCCGCGCTTTACTCTAGCCCCGCCCTTGGGAGGGCTGCAGACAGCGACCAGATCCTCGCCATTACGTTGCGGGTGAGTCGCGAGGTCGTATAGAAGGCGTGGGTGTTTGCGGTCATGCCGAAAGACTTGGTCGCCAATGAGCACGTCGCTTAAACCGTTGCGGTGCAGTACCAGCGGTCGTTCGCCAAGGGTGGTTTCCAGGACCTTGAAATCGGTTCCGCCAAATGCGCTGTCCTGCAAGGAGCGGGCACTGGCGCGGAAGTTATCCCGGGGCGGGCCATAAGCCGATTGGGTGACGGTATCGAAGGCATGCCATCTGCCTTTGTGCAGCACGGCGGCACCTTCGACGGGTTGACCGGCAACCGTAAAGATGCCCGTTGCAAGCGATTGTTTTGCACTGGCCTGGAGCAAATCATACTGCCCGGCCTGGTCCGTAAGCTTGCGAACTCCGTGTAGTGCGGCGCGCGCGCCTTTGGTGATCAGCTTCCCGACACCTACGGCCAGGTCACCTACGCCTCCCAACGGGTTGATCGTGCCGATGGCTGTGGCCCCGAGGATCTTTGCGGTCTGTAGCGCTTTGGTGCCTGCAGTGGCCGTTGCGCTCACCACCTTGCCGAGCTTTCCTGCGACGCCCAGCCCTGCCGTCAGAAAGCCAAACACATCCACCACCAGGTCGTAAACGCCCTGGCCAGTATTGCCCTCGCGGAAATTGACAATCGCGGACCGCAGCGGCACAAGGTTGAGCAGAAAGTCATGTACGGCCTCCCGTGAAGCGCGTTCCTGGTCAATGGTCGTGCTACCGCGCGCAGCGTTCACGACGTTTGCCGAGTCAAGATCCATGGCTTCAACGACGGCGTTGGCGATGTAGTCGGTTCGGGTGCTGGTAAAACTCTGGGGTATGGACTGGGGCGAGGGGCGTTCGTCGCGCAAATGCGACTGTTTGTCTTCATTCGGCTTGAACGTTTCGATGACGTAATCTTTATTGGCCACCGACTTGGTGGAAGGCGTTGCCAGGTGGGGATAATCGTTGCGTTTGCGAATAACGCCGTGGGTGATGTCTATTTCATACAGGTCGACTTTAGAGGTGTTGTCGACCGATCGCTCAAGTTTCAGCGTCAGTGTGTTGCTTTTGTCGACAAGCGTGGTCGACGGAATAATATCCATGCCGATCTTGTAGGTGTTTTGCCGGAAGAACGTGAGCTTTCCCTGCTCAAGGTTTTTCCGGTCTTCCAGTGGCAGTTGCGCAATCAGGTGCTTGACCAGGGTGTGGTGAGCTTTTTTGTGTTCGCCGATGACGCTGTCGAACTTACTCTCAAATGCTGCCTTGGCGGTGAATCCAGCGCCGTTGTTAAAACCCTGGATGGGAATGCGTGGGTCTTTGGTTGTCCAGGTTTCGAGCTTTTCAATGCCGGCCATGACCAGATCCAACATTGAATAGGTTCCGGTATATAAACGGCTCTTCCTTGGGGTCGGCTTGGCCTTCAGGCATTTTTCCTCAAAGTAGGGCTGGTCACCAAAGCGCTCTTTGAGTGCCGCCAGCGCTATTTCCTTGCGACTGGGCAGGGGGCTGTCCAGTGCCCTTGAGGCTTGCAGGCGTTCATCGCGTTGCTGGTTGAACGCTTGCCTGATGGTTTCGATCTGAGCGGGTGCATAGGTATCGTCTGTGTGCTTTTCAACCACCCCATTGACCACTGCCCAATCGACCAGTGCCGCTCTCAGCGCATCTGCGTAAGGCGCCAGGGAACGACCTTCCGTTTTCGCCATGACTTGCGCAAAGCTCATGCTTGCTGTGCTGCCGGGTGCATCGCTTTCAAGCTGGGCCACCGCGAGGGTAAAGGTCGCCCACGCGGCGCTGCCATAGACCACGGTCGCAGGAATAGCCTTGACCAGATACTCCGGGGCTACCCGTGCCAGCAACAGATGGGCGCCCAGCTTTGCGCTGTCGGCGGTGGTTTTGCCTTGAGCGATCAAGTGGCGCTCCAGGGCTGCGACGACGGTGGAGGGTGACTGGCCCCAGTGCGCCTGGCCCGCCAGGTCGAAACCGGCGACGGTGTTTCTTGCAGGGTGATCGAGCGACCCCAGGTCCAAGCCAATACCGATGGCTGCCAACACGTAGTCATTGACGCTGGTCTGGGTGGGAATACCGTTGAGTTGCGTTTGTAGGGCATTGCCCAATGCCGTCCACCTGGGCGTTCGCGCAAGTTGCTGCAGAACAATGGCGGGGTTTTGCAGGTCAATATCCGACATTGACGGATCACTCAGCAGATAGCCCAGGGCGCCTTGACGGCTGTCGGCCAGCGGCAGGCCCGGCAGATGCGCACTGTTACACGCGACGACGTCGGCAATTTTCCGCTGGCTTTCAACCGTCAAGGGCAGTGGCCAGGACAATGCCCCACTGAAGTTGCCGAGTGCGGGCGCGCCTGCCGTGGCAGCCTCCGTGCGTGGCCCGGAGACCACGCGGGTTCGCCGCAGCGAGCGTACCGCCGGCGGGACGTGGGGCTCGACCGCGTGGGTTGTCGGGTGTGGTGGCTGGCTGTCTGGCTGGGTTGGAACCTGGAAATCGAAGGGAGCAGTTCGCTGCGTATTGACGGAGAGCATGATGACCTACCTGGACTGAGGTGACGGAAAAGTCTTCTTCCTTGGTGGCGCGTATCGCACGCCTCCCGTTGAGTGTGGAGACGTGTGTCGTGAGTTCCGTCGCTTCCAGCGGGAAATATTAGAGCGTGTGAACGCAGTGTTAACCTAATGTCCTGGATCAAGCGCAACGCACGCCTCGATCCGCTAGTCTTGGTCCACCCACACACGGAGCTGCCCATGTTCGAATCCGCCGAAATCGGTCACGCCATCGACAAAGACACCTACGACGCCGAAGTGCCGGCCCTGCGTGAAGCGCTTTTGGAAGCGCAGTACGAGCTGCAGCAGCAGAAGCGCTTTCCGGTGATCATCTTGATCAATGGCATCGAAGGCGCCGGCAAGGGCGAGACGGTCAAGTTGCTCAATGAATGGATGGACCCGCGCCTGATCGAGGTGCGCACCTTCGACCAGCAGACCGATGAAGAACTGGCGCGGCCACCGGCCTGGCGCTACTGGCGCCAACTGCCCGCCAAAGGCCGCATGGGGATTTTCTTCGGCAACTGGTACAGCCAGATGCTGCAAGGTCGGGTGCACGGGCAGATCAAGGATGCGCGCCTGGACCAGGCCATTGCCGGCGCCGAGCGCCTGGAAAAGATGCTCTGCGATGAAGGCGCGCTGATCTTCAAGTTCTGGTTCCACCTGTCCAAGAAGCAGATGAAGGCGCGGCTCAAGGCCCTGGCCGACGACCCGTTGCACAGCTGGCGCATCAGCCCGCTGGACTGGCAGCAGTCCGCGACCTACGACAAGTTCGTGCATTTCGGTGAGCGCGTGTTGCGCCGCACCAGCCGCGACTATGCGCCGTGGCACGTGATCGAGGGCGTCGACGCGCATTACCGCGGGCTGACCGTGGGCAAGATCCTGTTGGAGGGCCTGCAAAGCGCCTTGAAGCAGCCCAAGCTCAAGGCCAGCGGCATGAACCCGGCGCCCTTGCCCTCAGCGGTGGACCAGATGAGCCTGCTCGACAGCCTCGACATGACGCTGCGGTTGGACAAGGACGATTACGAAGAGCAACTGATTACCGAACAGGCCCGTTTCTCCGGCCTGATGCGCGACAAGCGCATGCGCAAGCACGCGTTGGTCACGGTGTTTGAAGGCAACGATGCGGCGGGTAAAGGCGGGGCGATCCGGCGCGTTGCCGCCGCGCTGGACCCGCGCCAGTACCATATCGTGCCGATTGCCGCGCCCACCGAAGACGAGCGTGCCCAGCCCTACCTGTGGCGGTTCTGGCAGAAAATCCCGGCGCGGGGAAAATTCACCGTATTTGATCGTTCATGGTACGGCCGCGTGCTGGTGGAACGCATTGAAGGGTTTTGCACGACGGCTGATTGGATGCGCGCCTACGGCGAGATCAACGACTTCGAAGAGCAACTGCGCGACGCGGGTGTGATCGTGGTCAAGTTCTGGCTGGCCATCGACAAACAGACCCAACTGGAACGCTTCCAGGCCCGCGAGGAAATCCCGTTCAAACGCTTCAAGATCACTGAGGACGACTGGCGCAACCGCGACAAATGGGATGTTTACCGCACGGCGGTCGGCGATATGGTTGACCGCACCAGCACCGAAGTGGCGCCCTGGACCTTGGTGGAAGCCAATGACAAACGCTGGGCGCGGGTCAAGGTGCTGCGCACGATCAACCGGGCGCTGGAAGAGGCGTTTGCCAAGTCCGACAAACACGACAAGAAAGGCAAGAAGAAGTAGGCCTATCCATGGGGTGAATGGTCGTCGCGGTTGACGGGAGCTGGATCTATCCTCGGTCCATCTCCCCAACAATCACAAGATCGAGGTAGCCCATGCGTGAAGTAGTGATCGTCGACAGCGTGCGAACCGGCCTGGCCAAATCCTTTCGCGGCAAGTTCAACCAGACCCGCCCGGATGACATGGCGGCCCATTGCGTCAATGCGCTGCTCAGCCGCAACGGCATCGACCCGGCGACGGTGGAAGATTGCATCGTCGGTGCCGGTTCCAACGAAGGTGCCCAGGGCTACAACATCGGGCGCAATGTGGCCGTGTTGTCGCAACTGGGCACGGGCACGGCAGGCATGACCCTTAACCGCTTCTGCTCGTCGGGCTTGCAGGCGATTGCGATTGCGGCCAACCAGATTGCCTCGGGTTGCAGCGACATCATTGTGGCGGGCGGCGTCGAGTCCATCAGTCTGACCATGAAAAGCGTCAACACCGACAACCTGATCAACCCGCTGCTCAAAGAGCAGGTGCCGGGCATTTACTTCCCCATGGGGCAGACGGCCGAGATCGTCGCGCGCCGCTACCATGTCAGCCGGGAAGATCAGGACCTCTATGCACTGCAAAGCCAGCAGCGAACGGCCCAGGCGCAGGCGGATGGTTTATTTGACGATGAAATCGTGCCGATGGCGGTCACGTATAAGGTCGAGGACAAGCACACCGGCGCGGTGCAGGTCCTTGAGGGGGTCGTGGACCGCGATGACTGCAACCGCCCGGACACCACCTTGGCCAGCCTGGCCGGGCTCAAGCCGGTGTTCGCCGAAGACGGCTCGGTGACGGCAGGTAATTCGTCGCAATTGTCCGACGGCGCCTCGATGACCCTGGTGATGAGCCTGGAAAAAGCCCTGGAACTGGGCCTGCAGCCCAAGGCGTTCTTCCGTGGGTTTACCGTGGCCGGCTGCGAACCGGACGAAATGGGTATCGGCCCGGTGTTCTCGGTGCCCAAGCTGCTTGAGGCCAAGGGTTTGCAGGTGGCGGACATTGACCTGTGGGAACTCAACGAGGCGTTTGCGTCCCAGTGCCTGTATGCGCGTAACCGCCTGGAAATCGATAACGCCAAATACAACGTCAATGGCGGCTCGATCTCGGTTGGCCACCCGTTCGGCATGACCGGCTCGCGACAGGTGGGGCACCTGGTGCGTGAGTTGCAGCGGCGTAACCTGCGTTATGGCGTCGTCACCATGTGCGTGGGCGGCGGGATGGGCGCAACCGGGTTGTTTGAAGCTGTGCGCTAGGCATTGATGGACGGTTGCAGCGCGCTATCAAGGGGGAGCTTTGCTCCCCTTTTTTGCATCTGCCGTTCGAGGACGCCTCTTGCTGTATGCCAAATAGTTAATTACTAAACCCCTCTAAGGTTTGTTGTTTTAATGGGTATGTAGCCCTATTCTTACGGACGTCTCCTGCGCGGAATAATTCGCATCTAGTTTTTGTGTAGTCCTCTTCCTTCATCTGTTTTTAAAGTTTTGGCAAATTGCCATAAATTTCCTGCAAGCCTTGATATACAAAGGCTACGCCATTAAACGAAGCATCTGGCTTACTTCTCAAAGTGTGATGTGGATACTTGCCCGGCGTTGAGCGTGGCCCTGAAACGCAATACAAAAAGTTGTAATTCGCTTCAGGAAATCCCCCTCGATGTATAGGTCAAACCGCTCTTTTAATCAGCCCTGCGCCTGTCGGTGGAAAGGCTCCTTAATGACACTTGTTAAGTGGGAATGTGTAGATGAAAACCAAAATGAAAACTGTGCTGTTGTCTGTCGGTCTGCTGGCGGGTTCGATGTCAATGGCACATGCGGCGGATGGAACGGTGACGTTTATAGGGTCGGTCCACTCAGGGGCCTGCTCTATCAAACCGGACTCCGTCGACCAGACCGTTCGCCTGGGCGCGATTGCAAAGCACCAGTTGCTAGCGGGTGGCAAATCGGAGGCCCGACGCGTGCTGATCGAGTTGGAAGGTTGCGACCTGGCCGGCCTCACTGACAATACCGTCACCACGACCTTCACCGGCGCGCCGTCCACGGTGGTACCCGGTGCCATCGGTACGGTCGGCGGTGCAGGCAACGTGGGCATCATGATGACTCATGGTGGTGACCTCGTTAAGTTGGGCACTCCCACTACCCCGCAAATCATCGGCGCGGGCGATAACACGCTGGAATTTGGTGCCTACGTACAAGGCGCCGCCACTGGGGATATCGTTCCCGGCGACTTCAGCGCGGTCACCAATTTCACCTTGGCGTATCAGTAAATGTTGCCCCCGCCACCCGGTGTGGCGGGGGAGGCTGATGGGAGATCCAGGTGAAAACACTCATACGTCTGGCTATCGCTTCTTCATTAACGACGTTCATCAGTCCTTGCATGGTCGCCCAGGCGTCTGCGCAAGGCGATGGGGTCGTGTTGCTGGGAGGCGAAGTGGTGGATTCCGCCTGCGGGCTGGAACTGTCCAGTATCGATCAAACCATCGAGATGCCGCCCGAACCGGTTGGTCGGCTCTTGCGCAACACGCGGGGAGAAGATCATCCCTTCCAGTTACGTCTGGTCAATTGCTCATTGAGCCGCCCGGACCCGTTGCGCCCAGGCGCAAGCCTGCCTGATTGGGAACACATGCGCGTGACATTCGAAGGCCCCACCGATAGGGCAGGGCTCTCCTTCGCTGTGTTTGGCGACTCGCAGGGGGTTGCCCTGCACATCGTCGACGCCGCCGGCCAGGAAAGTCTGCCGGGGCAACGCATGGCCCCGGTCCCGCTGAAGGAAGGTGACATGACACTCAACTACCGGTTTTTCCTGGTCGGCAACGGCTTGCCATTGGTGGTCGGGGCTCACAGTGCCGCGGTGCGGTTCAAGTTGGAATACTTTTGAACAATGATGGACAGGCTTGCATGTTGAATACGTCGAAGATCAAAAATACGCTCCGCCCCGGGCTGTTTGGCGGGTTGATGTCGTTGGCCGGCACTGCATTGGGCGCTGGGGATATCGAGTTCAATACCGACGTTCTCGATCTGAGTGATCGTACTAATATTGACCTGTCTCAATTCGCGCGCAGCGGATTCATTTTGCCCGGCACTTACCCGATGGCGGTGCACCTGAACGCCCAGCCTGTTGCTGAGCAGTCGGTGGCGTTCTATCCCCCCGATTACGATCCCAAAGGCAGCCAAGCGTGCCTGTCGCGCAGTCTTGTTGAGCAACTGGGCTTGAAAGTCTCCGAAATCGGCAGACTTACATGGTGGAAGGACGGGGAGTGCCTGGATATCCAGGGCTTGCCCGGCATGGAGGTCAGCGGTGATTTGGCCACCTCCACCCTGAGCATCAACGTGCCCCAGGCCTACCTGGAGTACAACGCTATCAATTGGGACCCGCCTTCCCGATGGGATGAGGGGGTGCCTGGGTTGTTGGTGGACTACAGCCTGACGGCGCAGTCCAATTACCAGCGCAACGACGGCCAGCGCAAAAACCTCAGTGGCAACGGAACCGTGGGAGCCAATGCCGGGGCCTGGCGTCTCAGGGCGGATTGGCAGGGGCGCGTGGAGAGCGGTCGACAAGAGGCGGCCGGCCCGCAAAAGCTGGAATGGAGTCGCTATTATGCGTATCGCGCCATTCCGGCGTTGAAGGCGCGCCTGGTCGTGGGCGAAAGCTACCTGTATTCGGACCTGTTCGACAGCTTCCGCTTTACCGGTGCCTCGCTCAACTCGGATCAAAGCCAGTTGCCGCCCAACTTGCGTGGTTACGCGCCTGAAGTGGTCGGGGTGGCCAAAACCAACGCCAAAGTCATCATCAGCCAGCAGGGCCGCGTGCTCTACGAAACCCTGGTTGCTGCGGGTCCCTTCCGCATTCAGGACCTCAATGATGCGGTGACCGGCAAGCTGGATGTACGGGTGGAAGAACAGGACGGTTCGGTCCATACCTTCCAACTCAATACGGCCGGCGTGCCTTACCTGACGCGCCCAGGCCAAGTCCGTTACAAGCTGGCGAGCGGGCGACCGTCCAACCTTCAGAATGGCTCCGATGGCGCCTTCTTCGGTACCGGAGAATTTTCCTGGGGCGTGAGCAATGGCTGGTCGTTGTTCGGTGGCGGTATCACCGATAACAACTATCGGGCGTTATCCGTGGGCGCCGGGCGGGACTTGCTGGCGTTCGGCGCCGTCTCGCTGGATGTCACACAGTCCCATGCCAACGTATGGAACGAGACCCTTTCGGGTAAATCCTACCGTCTTCAATATTCGAAGAACTTCGAGGAGTACGACAGCCAAGTGACCTTCGCCGGTTACCGGTTTTCCGAAAAGAACTTCCTGAGCATGAGTGAATACCTGGATGCCAGGCATTACGGATTGAACGGCGAACTCGGCGGACGTGGGGATTATCGCGACCACAACGAAGGGTGGAAGCCTATCGGTGGCAGCAAGGCGCTGTATACGGTGACGGTCAACAAGCAGTTTCGTGACTTGGGGGCCACCGTCTACGCCAGTTACAACAAGCAAACCTACTGGGACCGGCCTGACACGCATCGCTGGAATTTGTCGCTGTCACGCTACTTCAACGTGGGCACCGTCAAGAACATGAGCCTCTCCCTGAACCTGCACCGCACCCAGGAATATAACTACAAGGATAGCGGCATGGCGCTGACGGTCAGCCTGCCGTTGGGGCGTACCGGCACACTCTCGCTGGATGCCAATCGACTCGCCGGCAAAAACAGCTTTGCATCGCGCTACAGCGATCGCTTCGATGAGCGTAACAGTTACCAGCTCAGTGCGAGCGATACGTCCGCCAGCGGTTACCTGAGCCATATGGGCAACCACGCCGACATCGACGTGAGCGCCAGCAGGCAAGAGGGCGGATCCAGCAGCGTCGGTGTCTCCGCACGCGGCGGTGCAACGCTCACGGCCTACGGTGCGGCGCTCCATCGAACCACCAGCACGGGCGGTACCCGCCTGATGGTCGATACCGCCGGTGTGCCCGATGTGCCGGTGCGCGGTTATGGCGCGCCGACCCGCAGCAATGCCTTTGGCAAGGCCGTGATCTCGGATATCAGCAGCTATCAGCGTACCGCCGCCAGTGTTGATCTGGAGCGTTTGCCGAGCAATGTTGAAGCCACTCAATCAGTCACGCAGTTGACGCTCACCGAAGGGGCGATCGGTTATCGCTCGCTGGACGTGATTGCCGGTGAAAAGGCCATGGCGGTACTGCGGTTGGCGGATGGCAATCCTCCCCCCTTTGGCGCAACCGTGCAAAACCTCAAGCAACAGGACACCGGCATTGTGAATGACGGCGGCCAGGTGTACCTGAGCGGCATCCAGGCCGGCGAGCGGATGACCGTCAGTTGGGGCGGCGGCGCGCGATGCCTGCTCACGCTGCCTGCCACGTTGCCTGCCGATGGTTTGACCGACACCCTGCAATTGCACTGCGAGGCGGTCGCCGCTGACCCATCCGTGCCCGAGCCCGCCGGGCTGTCCGGCACGCCTACTGATATGGAGAACACAGCATCATGATGCCCGACACACGTTTCATATTCCCGACCTTCGCGCTGTGGGTCCTGGCCTTGAGCCAGAGCGCCAACGCGGCGGTGGGTCTGGACCGTACCCGCGTGATTTTCGACGGTGGCAAAGAAGCCACCAGTGTGAGCATTACCAACAACAATACCCAGTTGCCCTATCTGGCCCAGGGCTGGATCGAAGATGAAAGCGGTAAAAAAATCACCACACCGTTGATTGTGCTCCCACCGGTTCAACGCTTGGAGCCGGGTAAACAAAGCCAGGTGAAAGTCCAGGCGCTGCCGGCGGCCAAATTGCTGCCGCAGGATCGGGAGACGGTCTACTACTTCAACTTGAGGGAGATTCCGCCGCGCAGCGATAAGGCCAACACCCTGCAGATCGCGCTGCAAACCCGCATCAAGCTGTTTTACCGGCCGCAAGCCATTGAGCCGAGCCAGCAGGACTTGTCCAACCCATGGCAGGAAAAACTGACCCTGACCCGAGACGGCGATCAATACCGGGTGAATAACCCTACGCCGTATTACGTGACGCTGGTGGATGCGCGTAGCAGCAAAGACGGCAAAACCGTGCCGGGTTTCGTGCCATTGATGGTTCCTCCCAAAGACACCCTGGCCTTGGGGCCGTCCGCCAAGGCGCTGGGTACGACCCCTTATCTGGCCTATGTGAACGATTACGGCGGCCGCCCGCTCCTTGCCTTCACCTGCACGGGCGATACCTGCAAAGTGAACCCGCAGGCCGTGCCGGCGAATGAGTAATGGTGTTGGAGAACGTCATGAAGTCGCAAAAAATGAAGGTTCTGGGCGGCCTGTTATGGGCCTTGGCGGCGGGTGCACATGCCGCGGATGAGGACGATATCGAAGGCATGAGCGGCATGCTGAATGTGCTTGGGTCCATGCATGAATCGCCGTGCAGCCTGGAAATGACTTCGCTGCACCAGACCGTGGATCTGGACGCCGTGTCGACCAGCCAGTTGCAACGGCCCGGCGACCAGGCGACGCCCAAGGCCTTTCAGCTGCGGTTTACCGATTGCCTGCGCACCGCCGGGCGTATACGCAATGAGCGTACGGGCAACCTGACCTGGAGCGCTTATCAACCGGTGCTGTCGGTCACGTTCCAGGCGCCGGCCGATCCCGACGATCCGCGCCTGGTCAAAGTGCAGGGCATCACCGGCATGGGCCTGCAGTTGACCGACGCCCTCGGGCGGGACGTGCAATTGGGCTCAAGGGGCCAGCCGCTGTTTTTGCCCGCGGGCCGCAATACCCAGACTTGGAATGTACGCCCCACGCGCACCGCTGCGCCGTTGACCAGTGGGGCATTCAGGGCCGTGGTGGATTTCAGGCTCAATTATGAGTAAGGGTGCGACGATGGCTAAATCAATCGGCGTGATTGCCGGCGGCGTGTTACTGGCGGTCAGCCAGGGCATACAGGCCGAAACCAGTTTGACCATTCGCGCGGTGATCATCGCGCCTCCGCCATGCGTTATCAATAGCGGCAGCACGCTTGATGTGCCGTTCGGCAATGACCTTCTGACGTCACGGGTCGATGGGATCAATTACCGTCGCGGGGTGCCGTATACCGTCACCTGTAATTCTCCCTTCAGCAATGCGTTGACTCTGGAGCTCAAGGGTACGGCGGCGTCGTTTGATAACCGCGTGCTTGCCACCCGCAAAGCGGACCTCGGCGTAAGGCTGTTTGTGAATGGCGCCGACTGGCCACTGAATACGACCGTGAATTTCACCTATCCCAATTTTCCCGTGGTGCAGGCTGTGCCGGTCAAGCGTGTGGGCAGCAAGCTGACCGGCGGAGCCTTCGACGCCACCGCGACCCTGGTGGTCGATTACCAATGATGGCTACCGATAAAACGGCTACTGATAATACGAGGAACGACCCATGACAGCTTGGCAGCCGCGAGCCTTGCTCGCCCTGTGTGCTATCGGCCTGTGCAGTGGCGCGTCGGCCAATTTGACGTTCAGCGGAACGCTGAACGAACCGCCTCCCTGCACGATCGATGCGGGCAACACCATTGAGATTGACTTCGGCGATGTCGGGGTAAAACGCGTCGATGGTGTGAGGTATCGCAGAGGGGTTGGCTACGCCATTAATTGCGGCACCGACACCCTGCCTTGGGTATTGAAGCTGAGCGTTAACGGTACCCCCACGGCGTTTGACGGTTCAGCGGTGCAGACCAGCGTGCCTGCACTGGGCATTCGGGTTTTTCAGAACAACCTGCCGTTTCCGCTCAATACGCCGCTGGACATCACCCTGTCGTCGCCGCCGACCCTGGAGGTAGTGCCCGTGCAACAGCCCGGTGCAACGCTGCCTCCCGCCAGGTTTACGGCGGTGGCCACGTTGTTGGCCGAATACCAGTAGGAGCTGAATCGATGCGATATCAACGGGTTCAAAACAGTGGCATTGCACTCCTGCTCATTGTCGGCCTGGTTCCCTTGGGGCAGGCGGCGGACAACTTGCGTTTCAAAGGCAACCTGGTTGAAGAGGCCTGCACCCTGCGCCCCGGCGACGAGGCCATCACGCTGGAACTCTGGGACCTCACCAGCAAGTACCTCTATATCAACACGCGCTCGGTGGGTAAGCGTTTCAAGCTGCACCTGGAGGACTGCGATACCACCATCGGCAACTCGGTGACCATCACATTCGGGGGGGTAGAGAACAGAGAGCTTCGCGGTTTGCTCGCGCTGGACGGCGGCAGCGGCGCCTCTGGCATTGGCGTCGGCATAGAGACGCTGAGCGACAAACCCCTGCCCTTGAATACTGTCAGCGACAAACAGGTGCTGAGCGACGGCAGCAATGCCATCGAGCTCAAGGCTTATGTGCAGGGCGAGCCGACAGCCATCAAGGATCAAACCATCGGGCACGGTGCGTACACGGTGACCTCAACGTTTACGTTGGACTATCCATAGCCATGGGTGGGCTGAAAACGGCTTTGGGCAAACCTTAACTATCTTTCGGACCGTTTCAGCATGGGTTTGGCTACCAGCAGCGACGTTCAGAGGAACAATGAGAGATCAAAATGAAACGACGCCATGGCGCTATAGTGCTTCTCGTCCTATTGGGTGTTACCACGGCCGTGCGAGCCGCTGATTGCCGCGTTAATTACGGACAATGGCAATATGTTGGCGACGGTGGGATTCTGAATCTGCAGGTTCCCGTCACTGTCAGCGTAGGGTCAGACAATACCCGCCTGATCCTGGAAGGTGCACGGCTGGAGTGCCGATTTACGCCCTCGCCTGCCCACCCTACGCGCATAGACTATTGGGGAACCTCCGCGCAAGCCGGCCCCCCCTGGGTGCCCGGCCCGAAGTTTTCCAGTCAAGGTACCGGCTTACGTATCAATGGCGCGTTTTATAACACCCCTGTGCCGTTTAATATCCGGATTGCGACCATGCCTAATAACTTTTTGGCGTACCCCATCAACGTAACCCCTTATATCCTGCTGCGAAACGACCCGAGCAACCCTATCGACGTTCGAATAGGGGATACTCTGGGCGCGTTGAATCTCCACCAGACCAACAATTACAGTCCGGGAAGCACGAAGCTCGTACTGACGTACACCGCCGCGAACAACTTCGGCATCTCTCCATCGACCTGCACGATCAACAACAACAATCCCATCGAGGTCAACTTCGGCACCGTGAATCAACGGGCCATAGGCACCGACCCGCTGACAACATCGATTGTCAGCCACCGCAGGCTCAACTACTCATGTCCGGCCGGCGGGATCACTACACCGATCACTATTACTTACAAAGGCAGCCCATCGTCGTTCGATTCACGTTTGTTGCTGATGAACAATCCGGACGTGGGCACGGCGCTTGTTCGCGCGGGTTCAGCGGTGTCCGTGAACGGTTCGTTCCTGACCCATATCACCAACAGCACAGGCGGCGACGATGTGACGTTTGCCCTCGTTCGGCGCAACGGGTCGCTACCGAGCGCGGGGGCCGTGAGCGGGAGCGGTGTGCTGGTGATGGGAGTGCCCTGATGCATAACACCAAGCCCGCTCGCACAGGGGGATACGCGCTTTTTTTCAAATGTTCGAGAGAGTTCAGGATGAAACGACTATTGGGAGCCCTCGGGCTTCTCGTTCTGGCGGGTGTGACGACGACCGCACACGCTGTCGATTGCCGCGTCAACGGAGGCCCCTGGCAGAATGGCAACCCGAACTTGCAGGTCCCTGTTACCGTCACCCTGAGCGCAGACCGCAGCAGGATCATGCTGGAAGGTGCAAGACTGGAATGTCGATTCACCTACAGCGGCGGCCCCGCCTGGCATTCTGACTTTTGGACCAGTGGGAGTGCGGCAGGCACAGCATGGACGCCCGGCCCGAAATTTGTACGCGAAGGAACCGGGCTACGGATCAATGGATCCTTCTACAACACGCCGGTGCCGTCGGGTATCGGGATAGCCACCATCCCCAATAACGGGACGTTTTATCCAATCAATGTCACGCCCTATATTCTGCTACGTAACTCTCCATCCAATCCGTTCGATGTGCGAATCGGCGACAACCTCGGTGTGTTGCGTCTCACCAGTTCGAACAACTACGACAGCACCCGGCCGCAACTGACCGTTACCTATACCGCCGCCAATAACTTTACCGTTTCCCCGTCAACCTGCACGATCAACAACAACACGCCCATGGAGATCAATTTTGGCAACGTTCACCAGCGCGCAATAGGCACCGACCCGCTGACGACGTCCATTATCAGCCACCGCAGGCTCACCTATTCATGTCCGGATGGCGGGATCACTACACCCATCACCATTACTTACAAAGGCACCCGTTCCGCGTTCGATTCACGTCTGCTGTTGATGACCCATGCCGACGTGGGCACGGCCCTTGTGCGTGCCGGATCTGCCGTACCGGTCAACGGTTCGTTCCTGACCCGCATCACCAATAGCACGGGCGCAGACGACGTGACGTTTTCTCTGGTCCGTCGAGCGGGTTCGTTGCCGGCCGCAGGCCCCGTCAGCGGCAGTGGGGTACTGGTGATGGGCGTGCCATGAACACAGCGTTGTACCCAAAGCACACCGCATGCCCCTAGAATGCCGGTTCCACTTCCTCTGGCATTTTGGGGCTTTCATGCACATCTCTTCCGGCCGTTGGGTCTATGGTTTTCTCCTGACCCTGCTGACCGCGCTGCTCTGGGGTATTTTGCCGATCAAGCTCAAGCAGGTCCTGCAAGTGATGGACCCGATCACCGTCACCTGGTTTCGCCTGACGGTGGCCGGGGGATGCCTGTTCGTCTACCTGGCGCTCACCCGGCGCCTGCCCAGCCGCAAGGTGCTGGGCCCCAAGGGCGGTTGGCTGGTGGGCATGGCCGTGTGCGGCCTGGTGGGCAATTATGTGTTGTACCTGGTGGGCCTGAAAATGCTCAGCCCCGGCACCGCACAGCTGGTGGTGCAGATGGGGCCGATCTTTCTGATGGTCGCCAGTGTGTTTGTGTTCAAGGAGCGTTTCAGCCGGGGGCAGGTGCTGGGGTTGCTGGTGCTGATGGTCGGGTTCGGCCTGTTCTTCAATCAACGCCTGCTGGAATTGCTCACCTCACTGGGCATCTATACCGCCGGCGTGCTGACCGTGTTGTTGGCCACGTCGATCTGGGTGTTCTACGCCCTGGGCCAGAAACAGTTGCTGACGGTGTGGAATTCGCTGCAAGTGATGATGGTGATTTATCTGTTCTGCGCGGTATTGCTCACGCCTTGGGCCCATCCCCTTGAGGCCTTGGACCTGAGCCCGCTGCAAGGCTGGCTGCTGCTGGCGTGCTGCATGAATACCCTGGTGGCCTATGGCGCCTTTGCCGAAGCGCTCGCCCACTGGGAAGCCTCGCGTGTCAGTGCGACGTTGGCGCTTACGCCGTTGGTGACGTTTGTCGCGGTGGCCCTGGCGGCGTGGCTCTGGCCCGCCTATGTACAGGCCGAAGAGATCAACGCCCTGGGGTATTTCGGGGCGCTGATCGTGGTGCTGGGGTCGGCGATGGTCGCGTTGGCGCCGTCGTTGCTCGCCGGGCTCAAGGCCCGGCGTCTACGCATGGCCTCCTAGGCGCCGAGCATGTCTTGCGGGCGAACCCACTGGTCGAACTCTGCGTCAGTCAGGTAGCCCAGTTGCAAAGCGGCTTCGCGCAGCGTGAGGCCTTCGGCGTAGGCTTTCTTGGCGATCTCGGCGGATTTGTCGTAGCCGATATGCGGGTTGAGCGCCGTCACCAGCATCAGGCCCCGTTCCAGGTGTGCGGCCATTTGCTCGGCGTCGGGTTCGAGACCGGCAATGCAATGCTCCTGGAAGTTATTGCAGCCGTCGGCCAGCAGGCGGATCGATTCCAGCAGGTTGTGGATGATCACCGGTTTGTACACGTTCAACTGCAAATGCCCTTGGCTGGCGGCCATGCCGATGGTCACGTCATTGCCCAGCACTTGGCAGGCCAGCATCGACAGTGCCTCGCATTGGGTCGGGTTGACCTTGCCCGGCATGATCGAACTGCCCGGTTCGTTGGCCGGCAATTTAACCTCGGCCAACCCGGTGCGCGGGCCCGAGCCCAGCAGGCGCAGGTCATTGGCGATTTTCATCAGGGCCACGGCCAGAGTTTTCAGCGCGCCGTGAAGGGTGACCAGCGGCTCATGGCCGGAGAGGGCGGCGAACTTGTTCGGCGCCGTGACGAACGGCAAGCCCGACAGCGCCGCCAGCTCCGAGGCGATCGCTTCGCCAAAACCCTGTGGTGCGTTGAGCCCGGTGCCGACGGCGGTGCCGCCCTGGGCCAGCTCGCACACGGCGGGCAACGCGCTGCGGATCGCGCGTTCGGCGTAATCGAGCTGGGCGATGAAGGCCGAAAGTTCCTGGCCAAAGGTGATCGGCGTGGCGTCCATCATATGGGTGCGGCCGGTTTTCACCAGGTTCATATGCCGCGCCGCCAGTTCGGCCAAACCACCGGACAGTGTCGCGATGGCCGGCAACAGGCGCTCGTGCACCGCCTGCACGGCGGCGATACTCATGGCGGTAGGGAAGCAGTCATTGGAACTCTGGGAACGGTTGACGTGATCGTTGGGGTGCACCGGGCTCTTGCCGCCGCGCGGGTTGCCCGCCAGCTCGTTGGCGCGGCCGGCGATCACTTCGTTGGCATTCATGTTGCTCTGGGTGCCGCTGCCGGTCTGCCACACCACCAACGGGAACTGGTCGTCATGCTGGCCGGCCAGCACTTCGTCGGCGGCTTGTTCGATCAGGCGGGCGATGTCGGCGGGCAGGTCGCCATTGCGGTCATTGACCCGTGCCGCAGCCTTCTTGATCAGCGCCAACGCGTGCAGCACCGGCAGCGGCATGCGCTGCTCGCCGATGGCAAAATTCACCAGCGAACGTTGGGTCTGGGCGCCCCAGTAAGCATCATCCGGGACTTGGACTTCTCCCAGGCTGTCGGTTTCGATACGGCTCATCGGGCACACTCCTTCAGGTCAGTTTGCGCAGTTTAGGCCCTGATCGACCCAGCGGGTTCCAAAAAAGACTTTTCATCGGATTCATCCTCCACAAATCCGGGCCCGACAAGGGGTGGGGTTGAGCCATGGCGTTTTTTAGGCGCAGAATGGGCGCCCTTGGGGTCTTACCTCGCCTGTTAGAAAGGAAACTCGATGACTCGTCTTCGTGCCATCTGTACCGCGGTTGCTCTGGTTTGCGCCAGCGGCCAGGTTTTTGCCGATACCGCCAGCCACAACGCCAGTGCCGAAGCCTTCCTTACCCTGGCCCATGCCGACAAGCTGGGTACCCCGGTGTACATGCAAGTGCAGCAAATGTTTGCCCAGCGTTTCGAACAGACCAAGGCGCCTGCCGCCAAGCAGTCCGTGCTGGACAGCTACCAGGCCAAGGCCAACGCCGCCCTGGACCAGGCCATCGGCTGGCCGAAGCTGAAGCCGGACATGGTCAAGCTCTACACCACCAACTTCAGCGAATCGGAACTCAAGGACCTGGTTGCCTTCTACCAGTCGCCGCTGGGCAAGAAAGTCCTGGAGAAAATGCCGCAACTGACCCAGCAATCAGCCCAGATGACCCAGGCCAAGCTGGAAAGCGCCGTGCCGGTGGTGAACAAGCTGCTGGAAGACATGACCAACGAGCTGTCGCCTAAAGCCGCACCGGCCAAGAAGAAGTAAGCAGCAATGACCATGCAACAGCGTATCGAAACGGCGCTTGCCGCCCTGGGCACCGGCCACTTGAGCGTGCTGGACGAAAGCCATATGCACAGCCGTGGGTTGCAGACCCACTTCAAGGCCGTGCTGGTCAGCCCGCAGTTCGAGGGGCTCAACCGCGTCAAGCGCCACCAGAAGGTCTACGCCACCCTGGGTGACCTGATGGGCGAGTTCCACGCGCTGGCGCTGCATACCTACACGCCTGAAGAATGGGCGAAGATCGACGCAGCCCCGGCCTCGCCGACCTGCGCCGGCGGGCACTGACGGGGTGATATTTAATCTACTGTAGGAGCGAGCTTGCTCGCGAAAAACCTGAGAGCGCCGTTGGGTGTCAGGTTATCCGCGTCATCGTTCACGGTCTTCGCGAGCAAGCTCGCTCCTACAGTTAACGATTTATCCCTGTTAGAATCCGCAACGCGCCGCTCAGACGGCGCGTTTTTTTTGCATCCGGTTCACCCTTTACGAGGGTAGCCACCTGGAGAGAACACCCATGACTCAACCGATTGTGGTGGCGGCACTGTATAAGTTCGTCACCCTCGAAGATTACGTGGCCCTGCGCGAGCCATTGCTGCAGGCGATGGTCGACAACGGCATCAAAGGCACCTTGCTGATCGCCGAAGAAGGCATCAACGGCACTGTTTCCGGCAGCCGCGAGGGCATTGACGGCCTGATGGCCTGGCTGAAGAAGGATCCGCGCATGGTCGACATCGACCACAAGGAATCCTACTGCGACGACCAGCCGTTCTACCGCACCAAGGTCAAGCTCAAGAAAGAAATCGTGACCCTGGGCGTCGAAGGGGTCGACCCGAACAAAAAGGTCGGCACCTACGTCGAACCCAAGGACTGGAACGCGCTGATCAGCGACCCCGAGGTGCTGTTGATTGATACCCGCAACGACTACGAGGTGTCCATCGGCACCTTTGAAGGCGCGATCGACCCGAAGACCACCAGTTTTCGCGAATTTCCCGACTACATCAAAGCCAATTTCGACCCGGCCAGGCATAAGAAGGTCGCGATGTTCTGCACCGGCGGCATTCGCTGCGAGAAAGCTTCGAGCTACATGCTCAGCGAAGGCTTTGATGAGGTCTACCACCTCAAGGGCGGCATCCTGAAGTACCTGGAAGAGGTGCCGAAGGAAGAGACCAAATGGCAGGGCGACTGCTTCGTGTTCGACAACCGCGTCACGGTGCGCCACGACTTGAGCGAAGGCGACTACGATCAATGCCATGCCTGCCGTACACCGGTCAGCGTGGAAGACCGCGCGTCCGAGCACTACGTGGCTGGCATCAGCTGCCCGCATTGCTGGGATAAGCTGCCGGAGAAAACCCGGCGCAGTGCGATCGACCGGCAAAAGCAGATCGAGCTGGCCAAGGCCCGCAATATGCCGCACCCGATCGGCTTCAATTATAAGCAAACTCCTTCCGAGGCCTGAGCCATGTCCGCGCGCCTGCTCTATGTGATGGACCCGATGTGTTCCTGGTGCTGGGGTTTTGCCCCGGTGGCCGCGGCGTTGGTAGAGCAGGCCCAGGCGGCCGGAGTGCCACTGCACCTGGTGGTGGGCGGCTTACGCACCGGCAGCGGTGCGGCGCTGGAACCGACCACCCGGCGCTACATCCTGGAGCACTGGCAGGCGGTCACCGATGCGACCGGCCAGCCGTTCAAGCGCGAAGGCGCATTGCCGGATGGCTTTGTGTACGACACGGAACCGGCGTGCCGCGCCATCGTCACGGCAAGCAGCCTGGCGCCGGATTGTGCATGGACACTGCTGGGGCTGATCCAGCGCGCGTTCTACGTCGAGGGCCGCGATGTGACCCTCGCCAGTGTGCTGGTGGAGCTGGCCGAGCAGGCGGGCATCCCGCGTATCGAGTTTGCCGGCGCCTTCGACCGCGCCGAGCAGCATGCCGCCACCGCTGCCGATTTCACCTGGGTGCAGGATCTGGGTATCGCCGGTTTCCCGACGCTGCTCGCCGAGCGCAATGGCCAGTTGGCCTTGCTGACCAATGGTTACCAGCCGTTGTCCGAGCTGTCGCCTTTGCTGGGCCGATGGCTGGAGCGAGCCACCTGTGCATGACCAGCCCAAGCGCACTGACCGACTGACCTGGGCGGAAATTCGCCGCCTGGCCCTGCGTCACAAGAAATCCCTGTGGGTCGCCAACGGCGTCGCCGTGCTGGCGACCCTGTGCAGCGTGCCCATCCCTCTGCTCCTGCCGCTGCTGGTGGATGAAGTACTGCTGGGCCATGGCGATGCAGCCCTCAAGGTGATGAACCATGCACTGCCGCTGGGCTGGCAGAAGGCGGCCGGTTACATCGGCCTGATGTTGCTGGTGACCCTGTGCCTGCGTTGCGGCGCGTTGGTGTTCAACGTGGTGCAGGCGCGGCTGTTTGCGCGGCTGGCCAAGGACATCGTGTACCGCATCCGCGTGCGCCTGATCGAGCGGCTCAAGCGCATTTCTCTGGGCGAATACGAAAGCCTGGGCAGTGGCACGGTGACCACGCACTTGGTGACCGACCTGGACACCCTGGACAAATTCGTCGGCGAAACCCTCAGTCGCTTCCTGGTGGCCATGCTCACGCTGGTGGGCACCTCGGCGATCCTGGTGTGGATGCACTGGCAACTGGCCTTGCTGATCCTGCTGTTCAACCCGCTGGTGATCTATGCCACGGTGCAGTTGGGCAAGCGCGTCAAACACCTGAAGAAGCTGGAAAACGACAGCACATCGCGCTTCACCCAGGCCCTGACCGAAACCCTGGATGCCATTCAGGAAGTGCGCGCCGGCAATCGCCAGGGTTTTTTCCTCGGGCGCCTGGGCCAGCGCGCCCGGGAAGTGCGTGATTTCGCCATCCATTCCCAGTGGAAAACCGACGCATCCAGCCGTGCCAGTGGCCTGCTGTTCCAGTTCGGTATCGACATCTTTCGCGCGGCGGCGATGCTCACGGTGCTGTTTTCCGACCTGTCCATCGGCCAGATGCTCGCGGTGTTCAGCTACCTGTGGTTCATGATCGGCCCGGTGGAGCAACTGTTGAACCTGCAATACGCCTATTACGCGGCGGGCGGAGCGCTGACGCGGATCAACGAACTGCTGGCCCGCGCCGACGAGCCGCAGTACGCCGGCGGCGAAGACCCGTTCACCGGGCGTGAGACCGTCGGCATCGAAGTGCGCGGGCTCAATTTTGGCTATAGCGAAGATCTGGTACTGAACCAGTTGAACCTGGCCATCGCCCCCGGTGAGAAGGTGGCGATTGTCGGCGCCAGCGGCGGCGGCAAAAGCACCCTGGTGCAGCTGTTGCTCGGGCTCTATACGCCGCAGGCCGGCATTATCCGCTTTGGCGGTGCCACCCAGCAGGCAATCGGCCTGGAGACCATCCGCGAAAACGTTGCCGTGGTACTGCAACACCCTGCGCTGTTCAACGATACCGTGCGCGCCAACCTGACCATGGGCCGCGAGCGCAGTGACCAGGCCTGCTGGCACGCACTGGAAATCGCCCAGCTCGATGCTACCGTCAAGGCATTGCCGATGGGCCTGGACAGTGTGGTGGGGCGTTCCGGGGTGCGGTTTTCCGGTGGGCAGCGTCAACGCCTGGCGATTGCGCGCATGGTGCTGGCCGAACCGAAAGTGGTCATCCTCGACGAAGCGACCTCCGCCCTCGACGCCGCCACCGAGTACAACCTGCACCAGGCGCTCGCGCGCTTCCTCAGCGGGCGTACTACACTGATCATCGCTCACCGCCTGTCGGCGGTTAAGCAGGCCGATCGAGTTTTAGTGTTCGACGGTGGTCACATTGCTGAGGATGGCGATCATCAGCAATTGATTGCCGATGGCGGCTTGTACGCCAAGCTCTACGGGCACTTGCAACAAGTACGTTGATTTAGCCTAGGCTCAGCTATCGGAAGCGGATTTTCGCGTGCGTATCCAGCAGTGCATGTGTAAGGGACTTCATGAAGCAAAAGCGGACTCTCGGAACGCCAAGGCTGTTGGGCATCGTATGGCCTTTCATCGCAGTGGTGCTGTTCCAGGCATTGTTGGGCTGTATCAGTCTCTTCATGCTCTCAGCGGTGCGTGGCTATGTGGCCGGCGAGAGCCTGTGGTCCAAAGGCCAGAAAGACGCCATCTATTACCTGACGCTTTACGCCGATAACCGCGATGAAGCCACCTACCTCAAATACCTGCAGGCTATCGCGGTGCCCCAGGGCGGCCATGAGCTGCGCGTCGCGCTCGATCGTCCCACGCCGGATCTTGCGGCTGCTCGCCTGGGCATTCTCAAGGGCGGCAACCACCCGGATGACGTCTCCAGCCTGATCTGGCTGTATCTCAATTTTCGCCATTTCAGCTACCTGGAAAAGGCCATCGAGCTGTGGACTGTGGGCGACGGCTACCTGGTGCAGCTCGATGATCTGGCCCGCGAGATGCACGGCGCGATCCGCCGCGACCAGGTCAGCGCCAACGATGTGCGGCAGTGGAAGGCGCATATCATCGCGATCAATGAAGGCGTAACCCCGGCGGCCAAGGCGTTCAGCGATGCCCTGGGCGAAGGCTCGCGGATGATCCTGCGGTTGCTGCTGATCACCAACCTGGCCACGGCCCTGGGCCTGATTGTGCTGGCGTTGTTGCGCACGCATAAGCTGCTGACCCAGCGCCACGCCTTTGCCGACGCCCTGCAACAAGAGAAGGAACGCGCGCAGATCACGCTGGAGTCGATTGGCGACGGGGTGATCACCACCGACGTCGACGGCGCCATCGCCTATATGAACCCGGCGGCCGAGGCGTTGACGCACTGGAAGTCCGCCCAGGCCCAAGGACTGCCGTTGGCGGCGCTGTTCAAGCTGCTGGATGACAATGCACAGCCCGACGGGTTTACCTTGATCGACCATATCGTCAAGGGCCGGCTCAGTGGCGGCAGCGAGCACTCTAAAACCATCCAGCGCCTGGATGGCAGCACGGTATCGGTAACGCTGGTGGGCGCGCCGATCCGCAGCGCCGGCAAGGTTACCGGCGCGGTGCTGGTGTTGCATGACATGACTCAGGAGCGGCAGTACATCGCCAACTTGTCCTGGCAGGCGACTCACGACGCCCTGACCGGCCTGGCCAACCGCCGTGAATTCGAGTTCCGCCTGGAACAAGTGCTGCATCCCGCCGCGCAGCAGCAGGGCGGGCGGCATGCATTGATGTTCCTCGACCTCGACCAGTTCAAACTGGTCAACGACACCTGTGGCCACGCGGCGGGTGACGAACTGTTGCGACATATCTGCGCGGTGCTGCAGTCGGACCTGCGCGAGGGCGACACCCTGGCGCGGCTGGGGGGCGATGAGTTCGGCATCCTGCTGGAGAATTGCCCGGCGGCGGTGGCGGAGAAAATCGCCGAGAGCCTGCGCCATACCGTGCAAAGCCTGCACTTTGTGTGGAAGGGCCGGCCGTTCATGACCACCGTCAGCATCGGCCTGGTGCACCTGGGCCAGACCCCGACCACCTTGGAAGCTTCCCTGCGCGCCGCCGACATGGCGTGCTACATGGCCAAGGAAAAAGGCCGCAACCGAGTGCAGGTGTATCACGCCGACGACTCGGAACTCTCCGTGCGCTTTGGCGAAATGGCCTGGGTGCAACGTTTGCACATGGCCCTGGAAGAGAACCGATTCTGCCTGTACGCCCAGGAGATCTCGCCGCTGGGGCAGGTCGACGGAGGCGATGGGCATATCGAGATCCTGCTGCGCCTGCATGACGAGGCCGGCCGCATTATCTTGCCCGACAGCTTTATCCCGGCCGCCGAGCGCTATGGGTTGATGACGTCCCTGGACCGTTGGGTGGTGGAGAATGTGTTCCAGATTATCGCTCGTTGCCTGCAGGAGCGGCCGGGCCGACCCATGGCCATGTGTGCGATCAATCTGTCGGGCATCACCATTGGCGATGATGACTTCCTCGGGTTTTTGCACGAAAAGTTTGAGGCTTACAGCATCCCGCCCAGCATGATCTGTTTTGAAATTACCGAAACCGCCGCGATCGCCAATCTGGGCAGTGCGATTCGCTTTATCAATGAACTCAAAGCCTTAGGCTGCCATTTTTCGCTGGATGACTTTTGTGCCGGAATGTCCTCATTCGCCTATCTCAAACATTTACCTGTAGACTTCCTGAAGATCGATGGAAGTTTCGTAAAGGATATGCTGGACGACCCGATTAACCGCGCGATGGTCGAAGTGATCAACCACATCGGCCACGTCATGGGTAAGCGCACAATTGCAGAATTTGTCGAGACACCGCAGATCGAACAGGCCCTGCTCGAAATCGGTGTGGATTACGCTCAGGGCTACCTGATCGAACGACCGCAATTGTTTACCTTTGATAGCTTGCAGTGTCGACCTGTGCGGCCCCAGCCTCTGTTATTCAAGGCGCCCGGCACGTTCCGCTGAAACATTTGCTGGTCTGTACAATCACACTTAAAAAGGAGCCTTAACAGTGATCGACACCTTCAACAGAACCGGCCCGCTTATGGAAGCCTCCAGTTACCCCGCCTGGGCTCAGCAATTGATCCAGGACTGTAGCGAGAGCAAGCGTCGAGTTGTTGAGCACGAACTGTACCAGCGCATGCGCGATAACACGCTCAGCGCCAAGACCATGCGTCACTACCTCATCGGTGGCTGGCCGGTGGTGGAACAGTTTGCCTTGTACATGGCACAGAACCTCACCAAGACCAAATTTGCCCGCCATCCCGGTGAAGACATGGCGCGCCGCTGGCTGATGCGCAATATCCGCGTGGAACTCAACCACGCCGATTATTGGGTGCATTGGGCCCGTGCCCACGGTGTGAGCCTGGAAGAATTGCAGGCCCAGGATGTGCCGCCGGAGTTGCACGCACTGAGCCATTGGTGCTGGCACACAAGTTCCGCCGATTCGCTGATCGTGGCGATTGCCGCGACCAACTATGCAATCGAAGGGGCGACGGGGGAATGGTCCGCCGTGGTGTGTTCCACCGGCGTCTACGCGGCGGCCTTCCCGGAGGAAGAACGCAAGCGTGCGATGAAGTGGCTGAAGATGCACGCTCAGTACGATGACGCCCATCCATGGGAAGCGCTGGAAATCATCTGCACCCTGGCGGGGACGAACCCGACCCAGGCATTGCAGGTAGAGCTGCGCCAGGCCGTGTGCAAGAGCTACGACTACATGTACCTGTTCCTGGAAAGCTGCATGCGCCTGGAGAAAGAAAAGGCACCCGCGGTTGTGCGTGAGCGCCAGGCGCGGGTCGCCAGCGAAGCGTGACGCAAGACGATGGCGGGGTTTCTACCCCGCCATCGCCAAGCGGTTGCGGCCTGCGCGCTTGGCCACGTACAAGGCGCTGTCGGCGCGGCGCAGCAGGCTTTCGGCGGACTCAGCGGCCAGCAAGGTCGAGCAGCCCAGGCTCACCGTCAATTCGATCCGCGTTCCATCCGCCCGATAATCCTGGGCCTGTGTCGCCTGGCGCAGGCGTTCACCGATCATCGCCGCCGCGTCCCGGCCGGTGTTGGACAGCAATACCAGGAACTCTTCCCCGCCAAACCGAAACACCATGTCCACGTTGCGCAACTGGCCCTTGATCGCCCCGGCAACGGCGCGCAGCACGCTATCGCCAGCGGCGTGGCCGTGGGTGTCGTTGATGGTCTTGAAGTGGTCGATGTCCAGCATCAGCAAGGACAGCGGGTTCAGATGCCGGCGCGCCATGTCGATTTCCCGTTGCAGGGTCTGGTCCATGGCAATGCGGTTGCCGGTCTCGGTCAACGGGTCGCGCAGGGCGCTGCGGGTGGCGGCGCGGTAAAGCAGGGCGTTGCGCATCGGGTAGAGCAGGGTGGCCAGCAGCGATTCAAGCTGGCCGAGTTCTTCTTCCGACAAACGCTGGTTGCGACGGAAGATCAACTCGCCCAGGTGCTCGCCTTCATGGCTCAGGCTGTAGTTCACCGCATGGTGGCCGCGATGGCCCAGCTCCAGGCGCAGGTCGCTGGCCTGATGGCGGTATTGCAAGGCGTCCAGGGGCACCAGGCGCTGGATCTCACGGAAGAACACCGCGAGGATGCGCTCCGGCTCCAGGCTGGTTTGCAACTGCAGGCCCAGTTGCTGGCGCAGTTGAGTGACCGTGGTGGGGCGGCGCGGCAGGAGGGATGGCTGACCAAATCCCAGGCGTTGCAATTTGGCACTGTCAAAGTCAATTGCGTTGGTCTGGGTAGGTGTTTTCATAAGCGATCGGCCTCTACGCACTTAGCTGTCTTACAGGCTCGATGAGAGTGGCGAGTGCCAGGCGTCTTACTGTTCCTTCAGTTCCGTAAAACATTGGTTACAGTCTAGACCGCTTTGCAATGGGTTATAACCCCTGGGCACCGCCGCACGTCTTGTCATCGCTTGACCTGCTTGAAAAGGGTTAGAGCGAGATTCATGCCAAACGTTTTAATTAAATTAAACGCCTTATAAATCAAGCAGCTGCTTTATCGCAGAAAAACAGCAACCGAACTATGACGCCAGTTATTTGGCAAGTAAGGGCCTGATTGCCCCCACTAATAAAAGTACGCATATCTACAAATTCTTGCCGGCACATCTGTAGTGAGCGGGCTTGCCCCGCGCTGGGCTGCGAAGCGGCCCCAATAAATACACCGCCGAGTTCCAGGTAGAACCCGGTCGCCTGGTTTGGGGCGGCTTCGCCACCCAGCGCGGGGCGAGCCCGCTCACTACAAGGTCAGGGGTAAACCAGGGTGGAGCGGTCGATCTGTGCGATGGAGGTGACGCCGGTCAAGGTCATGGCCACGCGCATTTCCTTGGCGAAGATGTCCAGCAGGTTTTCCACGCCGTGCTGGCCATCGGCGGCCAGTGCATAGGCGGTGGCGCGGCCGAGCAGGCATGCCTTGGCACCCAAGGCGAGCATGCGCACCACGTCGAGCCCGGAACGGATGCCGGAGTCCACCAGCACCGTGAGGTCGTCGCCCACCGCGTCGGCGATCGGGGGCAGCGCTTTGGCGGTGGACAGCACGCCGTCCAGCTGGCGGCCGCCATGGTTGGACACCACAATGCCATCGGCGCCGAAACTCACGGCATCCCTGGCGTCCTGGGGGTCGAGGATACCTTTGATGATCATCGGGCCTTTCCAGAATTCGCGGATCCACTCCAAGTCTTTCCAACTGATCGACGGATCGAAATTGTTCGCCAGCCAGCCGATGTAGTCTTCCAGGTGAGTGGGCTTGCCCAGATACCTGGAAATATTGCCCAGGTCGTGGGGACGGCCCATCAAGCCCACGTCAAACGCCCATTGTGGCTTGGTGACGGCCTGCAACATGCGCCGCTGTGCCGCGAACGGCCCGGACATGCCTGAGTGGGCATCGCGGTAGCGCGCGCCGGGCGTGGGCATATCCACCGTAAATACCAATGTTGTCACGCCCGCAGCTTGGGCTCGCTCGAGCGCGTTGCGCATGAAGCCACGGTCCTTGAGCACGTACAGTTGGAACCAGATCGCTTGCGGGCTTTGTGAAGCCACCTCTTCAATCGGGCACACCGACACCGTCGACAAGCAGAACGGGATGCCTTTGTTCGCCGCCGCCTTCGCCGCCTGCACTTCGCCGCGCCGCGCGTACATGCCGGTCAGGCCTACCGGGCTGAGGATCACCGGCATGTCCAGCGTCTGGCCGAACACCGTGGTCTTCAGGCTCAGGCTGTCCACATTGCGCAGGATGCGCTGGCGCAGGCTGATCTCGGCCAGGTCCGAACTGTTCGCACGCATCGTGTGTTCGGCGTAGGCGCCGCCGTCGATGTAGTCGAACAGAAAGCGCGGCAGCTTGCGCTTGGCCGCTGCGCGGTAGTCGGAGGCGGACGAGATGATCATGAAAAAAAGTCTCCACAAGGCAGGGCGGATCAGCATAGGTAAAAAACTGGCATGATAAAAACAACTTTTATCGCTGGCGGCTAGTCGTTAAAGGAATACTGATGAACCTGAGAACCTTACGAGCTTTTGTCGAAGTGGTGCGCCAGGGCGGTTTCTCCCAGGCCGCCGAGGTGGTCGCCCTGACTCAATCCACGGTGAGCAAGGCGGTCAAGACCCTCGAAGACGAACTGGGAACGCCATTGCTCAATCGCCTTGGCCACCGCAATGAACTCACCGCTGCCGGCGAGATCGCCTACCGTCGCGCCCTGGTGCTGCTTGCTGAACATAACGACCTGGTCGCCGAGATCAACGACTTGCGCGGCCTCAAGCGCGGCGTACTGCGCATCGGCCTGCCGCCGGTGGGCTGCGGCGTGCTGTTCGCAGCGATGTTTGCCACCTACCGCAGTCGCTTCCCGGACATCGACATCGAACTCACCGAATACGGCAGCAAGAAACTGCGTGAATGCCTGGAAGCAGGGGAGGTCGACCTGGCGGCGCTGCTGCTGCCGACAGACGAAGCCTTCGACTACCAACCCGTGCGCAATGAACCGCTGATGGCCGTACTGCCTATCGATCACCCCCTGGCCGGACGCGCGCGCATCGACTTCACCGACCTGGCGGATTCAGCCTTCATCCTGTTTGAAGCCGGCTTTGCCCTGAACGCCAAGATTCTCGCCGCCTGCGAGCGCAAAGGCGTCACGCCCAAAGTTACCGCGCGCAGCGGGCAGATCGACTTTATCGTCGACCTGGTCGCCGCCGGCTTGGGCGTGGCATTCCTGCCGCGCATGCTGGCGCACAAGCATCAACACGCGGGAATCGCCCTGATCCCCTTGGACGAACCCCAAACCGACTGGCACATCGCCCTGGCCTGGCGCGCCAGCGCCCACCTGCCGCCGGCGGCCTTGGCCTGGCTGGAGTTGGCCAGGGAGCACGCGGTTTCAACCGACCCTCCGGTTTAATCGCGGTCAGGGCCAGAGAAGGCTTGACTTATCCTTTTCAATCAGTAACATACGGCGCATTCCGCGATAGCTCAGTTGGTAGAGCAAGTGACTGTTAATCACTGGGTCCCTGGTTCGAGTCCAGGTCGTGGAGCCAGATAGCAAGACAAAGAGAAGCCTGCAGCGATGCAGGCTTTTTTTTGCCTTGGATTTTTCGGGGGGATCAAAGCGCACAGCGTGACCAGCATGAAGCCGTTAAAATAGAACCCAACCCAGCGAAAGGGGTCTGCTCCTTTATCTGAACTCGGGAATAATCGAATGTCCGCGCAAAACAGCCTAGTGATACTTGCTCGGGGAGGCTACGCCGCTCGGGGACTGCTTTATTTGATCATCGGTATCTTCGCACTGTTGGCAGCACATGATTCGACAAAACCGAAAGACAGCCACAAGAGCCTGGAAGCACTGCTAAGCCAACCATTTGGCTATTTTTTAGTTGGGCTTGTGGTGACAGGTCTGCTCGCATTTGCGGCTTGGCGCGTCCTGCAAGCTACGCGTGATGTCGATCATCACGGCAAAGAACTCAAAGGCCTGGTGATTCGCGCAGGTCTGTTGGCGGGAGGTATGGTTAACGGCGCTTTAGCGCTTTTTGCATTGAGCCTGCTCATTAGCGGCATTAGAAGTTCGGGTAAATCCAGTGGGCAGGCCAAAGACTGGCTGGCGCATGTTTTGTCTTGGGATCATTCGAATTTGATGGTGTACCTGATCGCACTCGTTCCGCTGGGCGTAGGTATTGCTCACATCATCAAGGGAGCAAAGGCGTCGTTCGAGAAATATTTTGAGGCCGATGAAGACGTCATGCAGTATGTCCGTCCTGTATCTCGATTCGGCCTGGTTGCCCGTGGGGTTGTATTTCTAGAGATTGCGGTGCTGCTGGCAATCAGCGGCTCCACTTATCAAGCCATGGATCCACCTGGTATGAAGGAAGCACTGGACGCGCTCCAAAATCTACCAGCTGGTTGGTTGATTTTGATAGTGATGGCATTAGGGCTGATTGCGTTCTCGGTTTACAGCTTCGCTGAAGCCTTCTGGCGCAAGATCAATATGGATGTGCCCGGAATACCGAGACCGTAGCGTGCCAGCAATCGTCGCACCAGTTCGGATCCATGCCGCTCACGCTTAGGGGAATAGAGCAGGTTCATTCACCTACCCACTTTTTGGAACGCCTGCCTATCCTTCAGACCCGCCGGCCTCCGCGAGCGTCTGCTGCGGCGTTGCAGGAAAGCACGCCGCGTTCGGCCAGCGCAGTTGCACAAAGGCCGCAACGCCCATCGCGATAATGACCAGACGAATTGAGCACCACTGACTTAGTATAGGGATCCCTTTCGTTAACGAGGTTTTCTACGATGCGACGTCTTGTTCTCGTGGCCCTATTGCTTCAGTGCTTCAGCGCGTTGGCGGACGACGCGATTGTGCCGGTCAAAAAGTGGACGTTGCTCGACCAGAATGACAAAGCCTATACCCTCGACGACGATGCCCAGGTGCTGCTGGTGGCCCGCAGCATGGCGGCGGCGAAACTGGTGAACGCCGCCATCGAAGACTCACCCGCCGGCTATCTCGAAGCCCGTCACATGATTTATGTCGCAGATATCGAAAAGATGCCTTCCCTGGTCAAGATGGTGGCTGTGCCGGCGATGCGTTCTGCCAAATACCGGATCCTGCTGGACCGTGATGGCCGGGTCGCCAGTGAGTACAAGGGCGACCGTGATTCGGTTCAATGGCTGACGCTCAAGGGCGGCGCCGTCATGCAGGAGCAACGGTTCACCGACGGCACGGCGCTCAAGCAGGCCATTGCGCAGCGACCACAGCCTTGATCAGCGGGTGATCGTTGCTTTTTTGAAGACCATCGCCATGAAGCCGGCAATCATGTCGGCATCGTCGAAGACCTGGCGCAGGTTGCGCTCGGCGTTGGCCAGGTGCGTATAGAGCTGCTCCCTGACCTTGTCCGCGCCGTAAATTGAAACGAAGGTGGACTTACCCACGTCCTTGCCCTGGTCCTTGCCGCTGTCCGGGCAGTTGTCACACAGATCGTCATACATCTGGAAGGCCTGCCCCAACTCGAGGGCAAAGTTCTGCAAGACCGCGCGTACGCGTTCGTCGCTGTTGCTGATCAGCCAGGCCATGTCCACGATAGCGCCGAACAAGACCCCCGTTTTGAGCGTGTTGGTCAAGGCGATCTGCTCGGGGCTGCGGGATCGCTGGCCGTCGCGCAGGTCCTGAAACTGTCCACTGACCAGCCCCTGCATGCCCACCGCGTTGGCGGCCAGCTCGACGAGTTGGGTCCTGATCGCGGGCGCCAAGTCGCTGATTGATGCAATTACACCGAACGCACGGCTCAGCAACGCGACTGCGGTCAGGATCGCCACGTCCTCGCCGAACTTCAAATGCACGGTTGGCCGGCCGCGCCTGAGCGATGCGTTGTCCATGCACGGCATGTCGTCGAGCACCAACGACGCGGCGTGGATCAACTCCACCGCGCAGCCCAGGTCCAGGGCGCAGTTGCTTTTATGCCCAAGCCCGTCGGCAATCAGGATCAGCAGGATAGGGCGCATGCGCTTGCCGGGCGCCAACGTGGATTCGCGCATGGCGAGCGCCACCAGGTCGCGCTCGTTGCGGCTTTCGGACAGTAACTCATCCAGGCGCTTCTCGATGGACGCGCGTACCTGAGAAAGGCGCTCGGTAAAACCGAGATCGAGGATGGCGCCGGGTTGCGTGGTCATCGATGTATTTACCTCTGCTGTTGCGAATGGGCGTGCGCACCGGTGGCGTTGACCTGCCACGCTAAAAGTTGGGAACGACTGCGCATCGGAGGTGCCTCAGTCTTAGCGGCAAAAAAAACTTATGCGGTCATCACTTGTTTGTATAAGTTATCTTAGTAGCTGACAGTGTCGAGCACAAAATGATTCAAGCAATGTGGGGCTTGTAATGAGTGACAACGATCTGAGTAGACGCAAGGACGATCACCTGGACATCGTGCTCAACGCAAGCGCCTGCCCAAGCGGCATCGGCACAGGCTTCGATGCCTTGCAATTTGAACACTGCGCGCTGCCTGAGTTGGACCTCGACGCCATCGACTTGAGCGGCGGGCTGGTCGGCAGAACGTTGCGCGCACCCTTGCTGATCAGTTCCATGACGGGCGGCGCCGAGCGTTCCACGGCGATCAACCGCCATCTGGCCGAGGCGGCCCAGGCGCTTGGCATCGCCATGGGCGTCGGCTCGCAGCGGGTGGGACTGCGCAGTGGCAATGATCAAGGCCTGACCCGCGAACTGCGCCGCCTGGCGCCAGATATTGCGTTATTGGGCAATATCGGCGCCGCGCAATTACTGGAGCGCGATGGCCTCGACCTGGCGCGTCGGTCGGTGGACACGCTGCAGGCCGACGCCTTGATTATTCATCTCAACCCGCTGCAGGAAGCGGTCCAGGCCGAAGGCGACCGCAATTGGTGCGGGGTGCTGGAGGCCATCCGGCGCACCGTGGAAACGGTCGGAGTGCCTGTCGTGGTGAAGGAGGTCGGTGCCGGGATCTCGGCGCAGGTCGCGTTGGCGCTGGCCGGTGCCGGCGTGCAGGTTATCGACATCGCGGGGCTGGGCGGCACGAGTTGGGCAGCGGTCGAAGCTGCCCGCGCCGTGCGCCCGCAAGATCGACGGGTAGCCGAAGCCTTCGCCGGCTGGGGCATACCGACCGCCACCAGCCTGCAAAACGTTCGGCGCGCATTGCCCGACATGCCCTTGATTGCCTCTGGCGGCATCCGCAACGGCGTCGACGCGGCCAAGGCCATCTGCCTGGGTGCCGATGTGATTGGCCAGGCGGCAGGCGTTCTGCGCGAGGCCACCCTGTCGACGTCGGCGGTCATCGAGCATTTCGACATCGTCATCAGGCAGCTGCGCATTGCCTGCTTCTGCACCGGCTCGGCCAACCTTGCGGCGTTGCGAAGTGCGCGTCTGCTGTCCGCCACCCCCTCGTTGGCCCTGCGCCCATGAGCCATTTCGCTGTCGTCGCGCCGGCGTTCTATAGCCATTTCCAGGCGTTCCAGGCGTTGGCGTCGGCGTTGATCGACCGTGGTCATCGCGTCACGTTCTTTCAGCAGGCCGATGCGCGCCGCTGGCTCACCGACCCTCGTGTGGGGTTCCACACACTGGGCGCCGCCAGCCATCCGCCGGGCAGCCTCGCCGGCGTGTTGCGACGGGCCGCGACGTCAAACAATCCTCTGCGGCTGCTTGGTGTGATTCGCGATCTGTGCGCGACCACCCGCATGCTGTGCCGTGAATTGCCCCAGGCGCTGACCCAGAACCGCATCGATGCGCTGCTGTGCGACCAGATGGAGGCCGCCGGTGGCCTGGTGGCGGAGGCGCTGGACGTGCCGTTCATTTCCGTGGCCTGTGCCTTGCCGGTCAATCGCGAGCCTGGGATTGCGCTGGCCGTCATGCCGTTTGCCTATGGCACGGATGAGCGCAGCCGACGCCTGTACGAAGGCAGCCAGCGGGTGTATGACTGGCTGATGCGGCCGTTGCGCGATGTGATCCGCGCTGCCTGCCGGGAGTTTGCGATTGAACCGCGCGATGCACTTCACCAGTGTCTTTCGCCCTACGCGCAAATCAGCCAGACGATTGCCGGATTCGACCTGCCGCGCCAGCAGTTGCCTGCGACCTTTCACGCCGTCGGCCCGTTACGAACGCCTGGGCATCAGGCAGCGGGCGAGTGGACGATCGACCCTGAGCGCCCGTTCATCTTCGCCAGCCTGGGCACCTTGCAGGGTGGGCGCATGAACATGTTCCGCCAGATCGCCAAGGCCTGCGCGCGGCTCGACGCGCAGTTGATGGTTGCCCATTGCGGGGGCCTGGACCGTGCGCAGCAAGAGCGCCTCAAGCGCAGCGGGGCAACCTGGGTCGTGGATTTTGCGCCGCAACAGTGGGTCCTCGACAGAGCGGATGCGGTGGTCACCCATGGCGGCCTGAATACGGTGATGGATGCGATCAAGGCACGCACACCAGTGTTGGTCATGCCCATCGGTTTTGATCAACCGGGCGTGGCCGCGCGGGTCAGCCACGCCGGCGTGGGCCTGAACCTGAGCCGACACGCGCGCGCGCCGAGGATTCATGACGCGTTGGCTCGGCTGCTTGAACAACCCCTCGAACCTTTGCACCGGCTGGCGGCGCAATTGGACCAGGCGGGCGGCACGCAACGGGCGGCCGACATCATCGAAACGGTCGTGCGCACCGGCAGGCCCGTGCCCGTGGAGACCCTGCCATGACCTACGATTTGATATTAGCCGGCGGCGGTCTGGCCAATGGCCTGATCGCCTGGCGACTCAAGCAACTGCGGCCTGAATTGAACGTGCTGTGTATCGAAGAGCAAGCCAGCATCGGCGGCAATCACACCTGGTCGTTTCATGACGGCGACCTGAGTCCGGCCCAGCATCAATGGATCGAACCGTTGGTGGTGCGCCGTTGGCCGTGTTACGACGTGCATTTCCCGGCGCGGTCACGGCGTCTTTCTTCCGGGTACGCCAGCATCACTTCCGAGCGCTTTGCCGAGGTCATCCAGGCCGCACTCGGTGACAACCTGCGCACTGGCCAGCGCCTTACACAGGTGACACCGCAGTCAGTCACCCTCGCCACCGGCGAGACGCTTGTGGCCCAGGCGGTCATCGACGGCCGTGGCGTGCGGGAGAGTGAGCAGATGGTGCTCGGGCGGCAGGCGTTCCTGGGGCAATTGCTGCAATTGCACGCCCCCCATGGCCTCGATGCACCGATCATCATGGATGCCCGAGTGGCCCAGGGGCAGGGTTATCGTTTCGTGTATGTGCTGCCGTTCAGCGCTGACACGCTATTGATTGAAGACACTCATTACGTGGACCGCCAGGCATTGTCCGCCGACCAGCTTCGCGCTCATATCGCCGATTACGTCAGCGAGCAAGGCTGGAGCGTCGCCGCCTGCCTGCGTGAGGAGGAGGGCGTATTGCCCATCACCTTGGCGGGCGACTTCACGCAGTTCTGGCGTGAAGCGAAGGGGCAGCCGCTGGCCGGATTGCGCGCCGGACTGTTCCACTGCACTACAGGCTACTCGTTGCCCCATGCCATGCGCCTGGCTGACAGAATCGCGCAACAACGCGACCTGAGTGCCGAGGCGCTCGATAAAAGCATACGGGCCTTCGCCCATCAGGCCTGGCGCCGTCAGCGCTTCTACCGCCTGCTCAATCGCATGCTGTTTCTGGCCGGGCAACCTGAAGACCGCTGGCGGGTGATGCAGCGTTTTTATGGCCTTCCCGAAGGCTTGATCAGCCGCTTCTACGCCGGCAACAGCAGCGTTGCGGACAAACTGCGGGTGGTCTCCGGCAGCCCGCCCGTGCCGGTCATCGAAGCCTTGCATGCGATGTGCCGTTACCTGCCCAGACACTACGAGAATCGAGAATGATCGACGCAAAAAAGGCCATCGTGATTGGCGCCGGATTTGGCGGGCTTGCCTTGGCAATCCGGCTCCAGGCTGCCGGCGTACAAACGACCATGTTGGAAAAGCGCGACAAGCCCGGTGGCCGCGCTTACGTATATCACGATGAAGGGTTCACCTTCGACGCAGGCCCCACCGTGATCACCGACCCGACGGCGATCGAGGAATTGTTCACGGCTGCCGGTCGAACCATGGCCGACTACGTCGAGTTGCTTCCCGTGGCGCCGTTCTACCAGCTGTGTTGGGAGGATGGCTCGCGGTTTGATTACGCCAACGACCAGGCGGCGCTGGATCGTCAGATCGCCCAGTTCAACCCACGTGACGTGGCAGGCTATCAACGCTTCCTGGCGTACTCCAAGGCGGTGTTCCACGAGGGCTATCTGAAGCTGGGGGCGGTGCCGTTCCTGTCGTTTCGCGACATGATCCAGGCCGGGCCGCAACTCGCCCGGCTGCAGGCCTGGCGCAGCGTGTACGCCAAGGTATCGAGCTTTATCGAAGACGAGAGGTTGCGCCAAGCGTTCTCGTTTCACTCGCTGCTGGTAGGCGGTAATCCGTTTGCCACGTCGTCGATCTATACCCTCATTCATGCGCTTGAGCGCGAGTGGGGCGTTTGGTTTCCCCGCGGCGGTACCGGCGCGTTGGTGAACGCACTGGTCAAGCTGTTTGAGGACATCGGCGGGCGCATTGAACTCAACGCCGATGTGGCCAGCATCGAAGTGGTTGCCGACCGCGCCACCGGGGTGTGCCTTGCAGACGGACGCCAGCTCCACGCCGACTGCGTCGCCTCCAATGCGGACGTGGTGCACACCTACGCAAAGTTGCTGGGCGCGCATCCCCGGGGAACGCAGGAAAGCACTCGCCTCAAGGGCAAGCGCTTCAGCAACTCGCTGTTTGTGATTCACTTCGGGCTCAAGCGCCCGCAGCCTCAGTTGCAGCACCACACCGTGTGCTTCGGGCCGCGTTATCGCGCGCTTATCCAGGAGATCTTCAAGGGCAAGGCGCTGGCCGAGGATTTTTCCCTCTACCTGCATGCGCCCTGCGTCACAGACCCAAGCCTTGCGCCGCCGGGCTGCTCCAGCCACTACGTACTGTCCCCTGTGCCGCATCTGGGCAACGCGCCGATTGATTGGGACGTCGAAGGACCGCGCTATCGGGATCGGATTTTCGACTACCTCGAAAAACACTACATACCGGGACTGCGCGAGGACCTGGTCACCTGTCGTATCTTTACGCCGGCGGATTTTCAACACGAACTGAACGCGCACCTGGGCTCTGCATTTTCCCTTGAGCCCATCCTCACCCAAAGCGCCTGGTTCCGCCCGCACAACCGCGACGCCAAACTCGGCAATGTCTATCTGGTCGGCGCGGGCACCCATCCTGGCGCTGGCGTGCCCGGCGTGATCGGGTCCGCCAAGGCCACCGCCGGACTGATGCTGGAGGACCTGCACCGGTGATGGCTATTGAAGGTGATGATCAGACGCTGCTCGACCATGCGACCCGAAGCATCGCCGTCGGCTCCAAGAGTTTCGCGGCGGCGTCGCGGCTGTTCGACCCGGCCACGCGCCGCAGCGCCGTGATGCTCTACGCCTGGTGTCGACATTGCGACGATGTGATTGATGGCCAGGACGCCGGCCACGCGGCAACGCCCGTCGGGCAGGACGAGGTCAATCAACGGCTCGTAGCGCTGATTGCCCAGACGCATGCGGTATTCGCCGGCCAGCCCGTCGAGACCGAGGCATTCGCGGCGTTTCGTGAAGTGGTAATCCGTCATCGCCTGCACGAGACGTACGCGTTGGAACATCTGTCCGGGTTCGCAATGGACGTTCAACAACGCCACTATCAGCGCATCGAGGACACGCTGGACTACTGCTATCACGTTGCCGGCGTGGTCGGGCTGATGATGGCGCAAGTCATGGGTGTGAGCGACGAACAGACTCTGGACCGAGCATGTGACCTGGGCATGGGCTTTCAACTGACCAACATCGCCCGGGACATCGTCGAGGACGCAGGCGTGGGCCGCTGCTATCTGCCGCAAGCATGGCTGGATGAGTTCGCGATACCGCAGCAGCACCTGGCCGAGCCTGAGTATCGAGCAGCCCTGGCCGTACTGGCGCAGCGTCTGGTCGACAGGGCGGAGCCTTTCTACGTCAGCGCCGAGGCGGGTTTGACCGCCTTGCCGTGGCGCTCTGCCTGGGCGGTGGCGACAGCCAGCGGGGTTTACCGGGAGATCGGTATCAAGGTCAAACAGCGCGGCAGCAAAGCCTGGGATACACGTGTCTCAACCTCAAAATTCGACAAGGTGCGCTTGGTGCTGGCGGGGCTCTGGCGCGCCATCAGGTCCCGTGGCCGCCGCTGGCCGGGTCGCCCCGCTGATCTTTGGCAACGTCCCCGTCACGCTTCTCCAGCGGGCCGCCATGCAGCGCGCGAAGCTGGCGCCGAAGTGTCGCAATAGACGGCGCGTACAAAAAGCCGAAAGAGACGCACCCGGCCTTACCTGAAACGGCATGGTGCATCCGATGCGCCTGATAAAGGCGCTTCAGATAGCCGTTTCTCGGCACGTACCGCAGCGGCCAGCGCTTGTGCACCAGGCCGTCGTGGGCGAGGAAGTACAGGAAACCGTACGCCGTCATGCCTGCGCCAATCCACTCAAGCGGGTGCACGCCCTGATTGCCGAGGGCAATCAACACGATGGCGAACAGCGCGAACACCACCGCATACAAATCATTCTTCTCGAACCATCCCGTCCGGGGTTCATGGTGAGAACGATGCCACCCCCAACCCCATCCGTGCATCACGTACTTATGGGCCACGAACGCGAAGCCTTCCATGCCGATCAGGGTGGTCAGGAACACCAGAGCGTTGAAAATCATTTGAATCACTCATGATAAGTCAGCTGTTCAGACTCGTTTCAGTGCGCAACGTTCTGAGTGTGTGCTCAATGGTCGGGTTGGGCAAAACAATAAAGCCTTGGCTGGGGGCTTTCAGCCCTCAAACGTCCCTCAACCCACATTTAAATGCCAGAATCTCCCCACTGGAACGTTTTGGAGAGCTCCATGCTTGGCAAATTTGAACAACGGCTCGACCCTTTTCCCCCTGACGAAACACCGCCACCACCCGACGGCCTGGCGCGGTTTTTGTGGGCCTGCACACGCGGTGCGCGTGGTTATATCCTCTTGCTCGCGCTGCTCAGTGCCGCGGTGTCGATTTACGAAGCCTGGCTGTTTTCGTTTCTCGGGCAGGTCGTGGACCTGTTGTCGACCTGGCAGGCCGGTGGCGAAGCGGCGGGGCAGGAAAGCCGTGTGTTGTGGGGGATCGGCATCGTGTTGGTGATCAGCATCGGGCTGGTGGCGTTGCGCACGATGGTGCAGCACCAAGTGTTGGCGATCAATTTGCCGTTGCGTCTGCGCTGGGATTTCCATCGGCTGATGCTGCGCCAGAGTCTTTCGTTTTTCTCCGATGAGTTTTCCGGCCGGGTCACGACCAAGGTGATGCAGACGGCGCTGTCGGTGCGCGAGGTGTTGTTCACCCTGATCGAGATCGCGCCTGGGATCGGCGTGTATTTCATTGCGATCATCACGCTGGCCGCCGGTTTCGACCCGAGGCTGATGCTGCCTTTCATTGCGTGGCTGGCGCTGTTCGGTCTGGCCATGCGCTATTTCGTGCCGCGCCTGGGCAAAGTCGGGCAGGAGCAGGCCAATGCGCGGTCGTCCATGACCGGGCGTATCTCGGATGCCTATACCAATATCACCACGGTGAAGCTGTTTTCTCATTCAAAGCGTGAGGCGCATTTTGCACGGGCGGCAATGGAGGATTTCAAGCAAACCGGCTTTCGTCAGATGCGCCTTGTCAGCCAGTTCGAAATCGTCAATCAGGCCCTGGTGGTCGCGCTGATCATGGGCGCCGGCGGGTATGCGCTGTGGTTGTGGCACCAAGGCGAAGTCGGCACGGGCGCGGTGGCGGCGATTACGGCCATGGCGTTGCGCATCAATGGCATGTCGCACTGGATCATGTGGCAGATGACCGGGCTGTTCGAGAACATCGGCACCGTGCAGGACGGCATGCAAACCTTGTCGCGTGGGCCCAAGGTGCAGGATGCGCCGCAGGCACCCGCGTTGGTGACAACTGGCGGCGCGGTGACGTTCGACGATGTGAGCTTCAATTACAACGGCGAGCGCCAGGTGCTCGATGGTCTGAGCCTGAGCATTCGCGCGGGAGAAAAGATCGGCCTGGTGGGGCGCTCCGGCGCCGGGAAATCCACGCTCATCAACCTGCTGCTGCGGTTCTACGACGTGGACAAGGGCGCGATTCTGATCGACGGGCAAAACATCGCCCATGTCACGCAGGACAGCTTGCGCAGCGCCATCGGCATGGTCACCCAGGACACGTCGCTGTTGCACCGCTCGATTCGCGAGAACATCGCCTATGGCCGTCCCGATGCAACCGACGAGCAAATCCGCAGCGCGGCGGCCAGCGCCCAGGCCGATGGGTTTATCAGCCAATTGAGCGACAAACAGGGCCACAACGGTTACGACACCCTGGTCGGCGAGCGTGGCATCAAACTGTCGGGCGGCCAGCGCCAACGCGTGGCGATTGCCCGGGTCATGCTGAAGAACGCGCCTATCCTGCTGCTGGATGAGGCGACCAGTGCGCTGGATTCGGAAGTCGAGGTGGCGATCCAGGAAAGCCTGGATGAAATGATGCAGGGCAAGACCGTGATTGCCATTGCCCATCGGCTGTCGACCATTGCGGCCATGGACAGGCTGATCGTCATGGATAACGGGCGCATCATCGAGCAAGGCACCCATGCTGAACTGCTCGAGAAAAACGGCACCTATGCGCGGCTGTGGCATCACCAGAGCGGAGGGTTCCTGGGAGAGGATCAGGGCGTGGCGCAAGTGCTGGAATAGGCATAAGTGGGGCTATGCCGATCATTTAATACTCAAGGCAACGAAGATCAAATGTGGGAGCGGGCTTGCTCGCGAAAGCGGTGTATCAGTCACATATATATTGACTGACGCACCGCATTCGCGAGCAAGTCGAAGCGTCGAACCGCCGCTCCCACAGGGAATTTGCGCTTGACTGACGGGCATTGAGGGAAGGCAGGGCACGGCATTGAAAATTTTTTTGTGAGCCACGCTTGAAAATTTTTCCCCTGAACCTACATAGGTTTTACGCGATGCCGAAGACGGGTCGCGTATCAAATCACTTGGAGAAAACTCAGGAGATTTTGCAATGGCTACTACTCTTTCCTTGGCCCCACTGTTCCGTCATTCCGTTGGTTTTGACCGGTTCAACGACCTTTTCGAATCGGCGCTTCGCAGCGAGGCCGGTACCACCTATCCACCTCACAACGTGGAAAAACACGGCGATGACCATTACCGAATCGTCATTGCGGCCGCAGGCCTGGTTGAGGATGACCTGGAGATCCAGGTGGAGAAAGGCGTGTTGACCGTCTCTGGCGGCAAGCGCGAACACGATGAAAACATCACCTACCTGCATCAGGGTATTGCCCAGCGCGCGTTCCGGCTGTCGTTCCGCTTGGTGGACCATATCGAAGTGCAGGGCGCACAGCTTGCCAATGGTTTGCTCAGCATCGATCTGCTCAGGGTCGTGCCGGAGGAAGCCAAGCCCAAGCGCATTGCGATTGGTGGTGCTGCCAAGGCTGATGTGAAAACCATCAGCGAGCAGTGAGTTGAACAAACCGGAGGCGCCGGTCACGGCGCCTCCGGTTTTGTTTTATCCCCCCTCTGTCCGGTCCGTAAACGGTACGCATCACTTACCAGCGATACGTCAACGAACTGACCAACTGCCGCTCATCGCCATACCGGCAAATCGCGAATTCGCAGTAGGTGTAGCGTTTGTTGGTGACGTTGTTGGCGTTAAGCGCGACTTCCCAATGGGGATCGATTTCGTAGCTGGCGCGGGCGTCGTACAGGGTGTAGGCGGGCATTGCCGACGGCACGCCGGAGGCTTGGGTGGTGCCTTTGTAGCGGGCGCCGCCGCCGATGCGCAGTTGCGGGATGCCGAGTGCGGCCAGGCGGTAGTCGGCCCACAGGGCGGCCTGGTGGTAAGGGGTGTCTTCGCTGCGTTGGCCGATCTCGCTGGCGATATCGCTTTTGGTAATGCGTGCGTCGATGTAGGCATAGGACGCGATCAGGCTGAGGTTGGGCGTGACGTCGCTCTTGGCTTCAAGCTCGAAGCCCCGGGAGCGCACTTCGCCGACCTGTACCGAGAAGTTGATGTCGGTGCGGTCCTGGCTCAGCACATTGCGCTGTTCCAACTGGTATACCGCGGCACTCAGCAGCGTGGCGCTGCCTTCGGGTTGATAGCGGATACCGATTTCATATTGCTTGCCCTCGGTGGGCACGAAGCTTTGCTCCGCCTTGTTTGTGCCGGCCACCGGAAAGAAGGATTCGCTGTAGCTGATGTAGGGCGCCAGGCCGTTGTCGGCCTTGTACACCAGGCCCGCGCGCCAGGTGGTGGCTTCATCGCTTTTGCCGCTGTCGGCCGAATTGCGGAACAGCTCGGTGTGCTGGTCCGCCCAGTCGTGACGGCCGCCCAATAGCAGGATCCAACGCTCATCGAACTTGATCTGGTCTTGGAAGTAGATGCCTTTTTGCAGGGTGTCGATCTGCGAGCCACGGTCGGTGGCGGGGTTTTTATTGACCACCACCGGCTGGCCGTACTGGTAGGTGGCCAGGTTCAGCGACGGTGCATTCCCACGGAAGTTATGCGAATCGTAGCTCGTGTCATAACCGTCGAAACCCAGCAGGAAGGTATGCTGCCAGTCACCGAATTGCCATTTGCTCTCGACGTTGGTGTCGCTGGCCAGGCCTCGTGAGCGCTCCTGGCGGTCGCTGTATTGGCGACGCAGGATGCCGCTGGTTTGCGCGGTCGCTATGCCGGCGGTGTTGACTTGCAGGTAGCGCCAGGTCACATCCGACTGGTAATACCGCAGCTTGTGGCTGATGCGCGTGTGCTCGTCGAAGCGGTGGTCGAACTCATAGCCCAGCGCCGACATCTCGCCATTCATTTCGTCATAGTCCGGCTCGCCGATGAAGTCGTGGCGGCCGATCTGGAACCTGCCGCTGCCCACGCCTTTGGTCAACTGATAGGGCAGGGGCGCGGAGAAGCCGGTCTCGGTCTTCTGATAGAACGACAGCAAGGTCAGCGATGTGTCGTCATCGGGCTGCCAGGTCAGCGCCGGGGCGACGTAGACCTTGTCGTTCTGGATATGGTCGGCCGCGGTGTCGCTCTTGCGGTCGAGCAGGGTCAGGCGATAGCTCAAGGTGTCGCTGTCACCCAACGGGCCCGTGAAGTCGGCAGACAGTTGCTTGCGGTTGTTCTGCCCGGCTTGCAGGTTGATCTCGTGGTAGGGCGTCTGGCTGGGGCGCTTGCTCACGGTGTTGATCAAGCCGCCCGGCGACAGTTGGCCGTACAGCACCGACGCCGCGCCGCGAATCACCTCGGCGCGTTCCAGCCCATAGGGTTCCTGTACGCCGTCGTAGGAATTGTTTTGCAGGCGCAGACCGTCGCGCAGGGAACCGCCGGTGGCGGACTCCACATCGAAACCGCGAATGCGGAAGCGGTCCGAAGTGCGGTTGAAACTGGTCGGCTGGCTGGTGAAACCCGGCGTAAGGTCCAGGGTTTGCGAGAGGGTTTCGGATTGGCGGTCGCGGATCTCATCGCTGGTGACCACAGACAGCGATTGCGGGGTTTCGATGATCGGGGTGTCGGTCTTGGTGGCGCTGAGGTTGCGCGTGGCGACATAGCCTTTGACGTGTTCAGTGCTGCGTTCTTCGCTCAGGCCAGTGATGGCGGTGGGGTCCAGTTCGAGCGAGCCGCTGGTATCGAGTGGCACCAGCACGTAGCCGTTGGCGCCTTGCACCGCCTGCAAACCGCTGCCGCGCAACAATTGGGCGAAGCCCTGCGCCACCGGGTATTGCCCTTGCAAACCGGCAGTGTTCAGGCCGGCGACGGTCTTGCTGTCGAACAGCAGCGCCACGTGCGCCTGCTGGGCGAACCGGTTCAATGCCGGGCCCAAGGCGCCGGCGGCAATGGCATAACGCGCGGTTTCCTGCGCCGCCACCGGGCTGCTGACGGCCAGGCTCAGCGTCGCCAGGCTGGCCAGGTTGAGCGCCAGGGCGAGGGGCAAGGGAGAACGCTTGAAGTGGCGGGGCATGGAAGACATTCCTGTTATTGAGGTGCTTTCTTCCTTGACGCAGCAGTCGTGAAAAGCGGAACCCGGCACGCCAGACTATTTTTCAACACGCTCGATCTGCAACCACAGCGGGCTGAACGCACGGATCCGCACCGGCAGGCCATCGGCAATCAACTGCAGGGCGCGACGCGGGTTATCCAGCGGCAATACCGCGGACACGCGCAGGTCCGCCAGTTGCTCGCGGTCGAACTGCACATGGCCGCCGTATTGGCGCGCCAGTTCGTCCAGCACCTGCGGCAATGGCCAGTCCTGCACCACCAGTTGATGGCGTTGCCAGGCATCGTCGGTGGTGCGTGGGTCGATCTTGCCCAGCAGCGTCACGGCATCCGACGTGATGCGCGCTTGCTCGCCGGCGCTGACGTGCACAGCGTTCTGCTGGCTGGCGCCGGTAGCGGCGACCTTGGATTCAAGCATGCCGAGCAGGGTGCCCGGCGACTCGCGCTTGACCGTGAAGCGCGTACCGAGGGCGCGCACTTGGCCGTCGTCGGTGGCCACGGTAAAGGGCCGCGTCGCATCATGGGCCACCTGCACCAGGATTTCACCGCGCAGCAAACGCACCTGGCGCTGCTGGCCGTCGAAGGTCAAATCCACGGCGCTGTTGCCGCTGAGGGTCAGTTGCGACCCGTCTTGCAAATCGATGCGTTGCCATTGCGCCGGCGCGGTGCGCTGGTCGGCCAGCAGATAGCTGGGTGGGTAGGCCCGCAGCGCCAGGACCACCGGCAATGCCAGCAGCAACCCCAGCAGCACGCGGCCGGCCGGGTTGCGCCGACGAATCCGCACGGCTTCCAGCGCAGCCTGCACCGGCGCCTGCTGCGGGCGCAGCGCCTGCAGGCGTCCGACAAAACCCTGCATGCGCTCAAAGGCTGCGGCATGCCGTGGGTCGGCGGCTTTCCAGCGCTCCAATTGCTGGTGTTCGCGCTCGCTGAGGTTGCCTTCGTTGAGGCGGATTACCCAGTTGGCGGCTTGCTGGTCGAGGTCGGCGCTCATACGTCCAGCGCGTGGTTGCAATGCAGCAAGGCATTCATCAGGTGTTTGCGCACCATGCGCTCGGAGATGCCCAGGCGGCTGGCGATCTCGCTTTGGCGCTGCCCTTCGAGAAAGTACAGCAGGAACGCCTGCCGCGCATTCATGGCCAGGCCGTCGAGCACGAAGGCGACCTGCTCCAGCGCTTCGAGGGTCACTAGGATTTGCTCCGGCGACTGCTGGCACTGCTCCATCACCTCGATGGTCAGCGTCAGTTCCCGCAGGTACGCATCCTCCAGTTGGCGACGGCGCGCGCGGTCGATGATCAGGTGGCGCGCCGTGGTCGTCAGGAAGGCCCGTGGTTCGCGCATCGCACCGAGCGCGTCGCGGGAGGCGAGGATGCGCATGAAGGTGTCGTGGGAAAGATCCGCCGCATTATGCGGGCAGCCGAGCTTTTTGCGCAGCCAGCCGAACAACCAGCCATGGTGCTCGGTGTAGAGCATATGGACAGCCTGGTTCAAGGTAGGGTTGCTGGCCGGCATCGAGGGTAAGTCTGCGGATAAGAATTATTCGCAAGATTAGCGGTGTGCCATCAGCGAATGCAAGCGTGGCCGGCGCACGGTCTGTATTTAGGTGGTCGGGGTCGATAAACGGAGGCTCTTGGGTGCGGTGGTCGGTTGGGTGCGAGCAGGACCTGAGCGGGCGGGCAACGGGAACTACGGGCCCGTTTCCCGCAGCACTCATCCCGCCGCTGTTGATCGACGCGACCCTCAATCAGGCAGGGTTGACGCCACCCGGAATCAACCGCGCTTCACGCAATGTGTCGAACACATCGAAAAACGCCTGGTCGCTGGCCTGGTAGGCGGTGAACCCCATCATGCGGCTTTTGGACATGTCCGTGACTACTTCGATAGGCCGCCCGAGGTCGGCGTCGGTGTGCCAGGGCGAAATCAGACGGCCGATATTGGTTTCCTTCAGCCCGTGCGCCGCCGCGATCTGGCGCCAGCTGTCCTGGTCATCGGCCATCTGCTGTTCCAGCGGGGCGGGCGTTGCGGGAAAGTCGGCCGGCGTGAGGCCGAAGTAGTGCGCAATCCGGCCCCACATCCACTTCCAGCGGAACACATCGCCATTGGTGATGTTGAACGCCTGGTTCGCCGCCGCCGGTGTGGTGGCTGCCCACAGCTGTTGTTTGGCCAATTGCCGCGCATCGGTCATGTCGGTGAGGCTGTCCCACTGCACGCGCGAGCCGGGGAATACGAAGGGGCGCCCGGTGTGTTTGCAGATGCTGGCGTAGACGGCGAGGGTGGTCGCCATGTTCATCGCGTTGCCTACCGCCACGCCGGTGACGGTATGCGGGCGATGCACGCTCCAGGTGAAGCCGTCCTTTTCCGCGGCCGCGAAAACTTCGTCTTCCTGGGCGTAGTAGAAATTTTCCACGTCGAGACGGCCTTGCTCCTCGCGAAACGGGGTTTGCGGCAGGCTGCCCTTGCCATAGTTTTCGAACGGGCCGAGGTAGTGCTTCAGGCCGGTGACCAGCGCCACATGCTGCACCGTTCCGGCGGGCCGCACGGCGTCCAGCACGTTGCGCACCATGGCGGCGTTGACGCGGATGTTCTCGGCCTCGGTGGCTTGGCGCGACCAGGTGGTGATGAACACATGAGTGGGTTTGAGCTCGGCCAGGGCCTGTTGCAGCGAGGCCGGGTCTTGCAGGTCGGCGGCGACCGGGATCACCCCCGGCACCTGCGAGGGCCGACGGGACAAGGCAGCGACCTGCCAGCTTTGCTCGAGCAGTAATTGGGTAATGGCGCTGCCAACGATGCCGCTGGCGCCCACGACTAATGCGGTCTGGGTCATAGGATTCTCCCGAGAATGTAGGTTTGTGAGCCCAGGTGTGTAGGAGAGGTTCAACCTGATCTGTAGGTCTGCGCGCACTAATCCTGTTTATCAGGGTCCATAGGCCCCCACGGTCGTCCGTGTCGTCTGTTCACTCTTCGGTAAAAAGATCTCAGCATGCTCCTACGCACTTTTGCAGTTGGCCTGTCGGCCCTGGTTTTGTTTTCCACCGCAGCACAGGCCCGTGGCCCGATTGACCTGTATTCCGCTGAGCAACGGCAGCTCTCGTTCGACAGCTGTGCTGCGTTGTTCCCCGCTGCCACGCCGATCAAGACGGCCACCGTTCCCGCATCGATGAAACCCCTGGCGCTGTGCTCCAATAGCTTTGCGGTGTTGTATTCGCAGACCAGCAAAACGCCACTGCTGGTGGTCGAGCGCCTCAACGCGCGCCAACTGCGCGATGCCAAGGGTGAAGAGCGCACCAACCATTTTTACGCCGACCCGCGCGTCCCCATGGCCGGGCGCGCGCAACTGAGCGACTACCGCGACCAACACCCGGCGATGGACCGTGGTCACCAATCCCCGGCCGCCGACGCACCGAGTGCCCTAGCCATGGCCCAGTCCTTCGCGCTGTCCAACATGGTGCCGCAAGACCCCACCAACAACCGCAAGATCTGGAGCAAGGTCGAGGCTGACGTCCGCAAGTTCGCCATGCGCGCCGGCGGCGACGTGTATGTCTTTACCGGGCCGCTGTTCGATGCCGGCCATGGCACCATTGGCGACAACAAGGTCTGGGTGCCGACGCGGCTGTTCAAGCTGGTGTACGACGCCTCGTCCCAGCGGGCGTGGGCGTATGTGTTGCCTAATACAGAGACACGCATCCAACGGCCGATGGACTACGAAGCTTTTGTCAAAAGCACTGGGCTGAAATTGTTGGGGAACCTTCCGGTTGTGGGCTCGGTGGGGAGGACGTAACTCTTCAGCGCCGCGGCGGCATTGCCAGCATCTTCCTCACCTGACCCACCGCCTTCGCAGCCTCGCTGAAGCTCGACAGCTCCCACAGGCGTCGGCTTTTGTGGGTTGGATTTGCGTTGTTGCGGCTGGCGTAATCCCTGGTGCGACGAAGATCAACTGTGGGAGCTGTCGAGCCCCGGCGAGGCTGCGAAGGCGGCGGCATTGCTGGCATTTTCTGCGCCTGACCCACCGCTATCGCAGCCTCGCTGAAGCTCGGGAGCTCCCACAGGGGTCGGCTTTTGTTGGTTGGATTTGCGTTGTTGGGGCTGGTGTAATCTCAGGTGCGACGAATATTGTGGGAGCTGTCGAGCCCCGGCGAGGCTGCGAAGGCGGCGGCATTGCTGGCATTTTCTGCGCCTGACCCACCGCTATCGCAGCCTCGCTGAAGTTCGACAGCTCCCCCAAATGGATATCGCTTCAAGGGGTTATACTTACCCCCGCGAAATCACCTCTCAAACAGCCCGAGATATCCCATGAGCACCTCTCTCCCTCTCACCCCTGCGCGCAAGCCCTTCGCGCCGCTGGTGGCCTTCGTCATTCTGGTACTGGGCGGCCTGTTCCTGCAAAACAGCGTTGGCTCGCGCCAGGTGCTGTTGCTGGTGGTCGGCGCCGCGCTGGGCCTGACCCTCTACCACGCCGCCTTCGGCTTCACTTCGGCCTGGCGGGTGTTTATCAATGAGCGCCGTGGCGCCGGCTTGCGCGCGCAGATGGTGATGCTTGCGCTGGCGGTGCTGCTGTTCTTCCCCGCGCTGGGGGCGGGCACCTTGTTCGGCCAGCCGGTGGTTGGGCTGGTGGCGCCGGCCGGGGTGTCGGTGGTGTTCGGCGCGTTCATTTTTGGCATCGGCATGCAGTTGGGCGGCGGCTGTGCGTCGGGCACGCTGTTCACCGTGGGCGGCGGCAATGCGCGCATGCTGGTGACACTTCTGTTCTTTATCTGCGGTTCGTTGATCGCCACACATCACGTGGACTGGTGGTTCGCGCTGCCTGCGTTCCCCGCCGTCTCCATCGTCAAGAGCTTCGGTGTCTTCCCGGCATTGCTCGCCAGCCTGGCCATGTTCGCGATCATTGCGATGGTCACGGTGCGCCTGGAAAAGCGCCGCCACGGCCAGTTGGAAGAGGGTGTAAAAAGCGAGCATCAGGGCCTGCGCCGTTTCCTGCGCGGACCCTGGCCACTGCTGTGGGGCGCGATTGGCCTGGCGTTGCTCAACTACGCCACCCTGGCGCTGGCCGGGCGCCCGTGGGGCATCACCTCGGCGTTCGCGCTGTGGGGCGCCAAGGTGGCGAGCGGGTTGGGTGTGGATGTCAGCGCCTGGGCGTTCTGGCAGATGCCGGGCAATGCCAAGGCCTTAGCCGCGCCGGTGTGGGAAGACATCACCAGCGTGATGGACATCGGCATCGTCCTCGGTGCACTGCTGGCCGCCGGCCTGGCGGGCCGCTTTGCTCCCAGCCTCAAGATCCCAGCACGCTCGCTGATCGCCGCGGTCATCGGCGGCCTGTTGCTAGGCTACGGCTCGCGCCTGGCTTACGGTTGCAACATCGGCGCCTACTTCAGCGGCATCGCCTCAGGTAGCCTGCATGGCTGGGTGTGGCTGGTGGCGGCATTCATCGGCAACAGCGTGGGCGTGCGGTTGCGGCCGTTTTTCTTTGCCGGTGAGCCGCGGCCGAAGGCGGTGTTGAGCGGGTGCTGAACAGTGCGCGGGTTCTGGCTCGCGCTGAAGCTCCACTGTGGGAGCTGTCGAGCCCCAGCGAGGCTGCGAAGGGGCCGGCACTGCTGGCGTCTTCATTGCCGCCAGCTCGCCATCGTAGGTCTACAAAGCCGGGGCTGCCCTTCGATCAGCTCTCTTGTGAAGGGCTTGAGTCCTCAGCCGCTTGCACAGCGAGCTTCTCCCGCTCCGCCTTGCTGATGTATTTATCCTTACTTTTCGGCGCCAGTTTGGCGCTGGCTTTTTTGGCTTTGGCCTTGAAGAGCTGCTGCAGTTTTTTCTGGCGATTCATATCGTTCTATCCGGATTGTTCAGGCGCGGGATGATACCAGCATAAAATCCGGGGCCGTTCCCTGGGGCGCTTTTTAGCGCCGATCTGTGCATTGAATCGCCTGCCCTTTTGCCAATAATCGGGTCCTCCAGCGCACAACGGAAGACACTGATGAGCATCCACACCCGCACCAAACGCCTGACCGTCCCGCAATTGGTTGCCATGAAGGGCCAGCAGAAAATCGTCTCGCTCACCGCCTACTCCAGCGCCATCGCCAAGCTGATCGACCCGGTGGTCGACTTCATCCTGGTCGGCGACTCCACGGCCATGGTCGGTTATGGCCGGCCTTCGACCTTGAGCATGCAGCTCGAAGAAATCATCGGCCACACCCGGGCCGTGGTCGACAGTACGCGCCTGGCCTGTGTCATCGCCGACATGCCGTTTGGCAGCTATCAGGAATCAAATGAACAGGCTTTTCGCAATTGCGCACAAGTAGTGGCGCGTACCGGTTGCGATGCCGTCAAACTGGAAGCCAATAAGGCCTTGGCCGGCACCGTCGAATTTCTGGTGGCGCGCGGTATTCCCGTCATGGCACATGTGGGGCTGATGCCGCAGTTCGTCAATGTCATGGGCGGCTTCAAGGCCCAGGGCCTTACCGCCGAGACCGGCGCCTTGATTGCCGAGGATGCGTGCGCCAACTTGCAGGCGGGCGCGTTCAGCCTGTTGCTTGAGGGGGTGGCCGAGGGCGTTGCCCGGCAGATCACCCTTGATTCGGCGATGCCCACCATCGGCATCGGCGCTTCCCCCGCCTGTGACGGCCAGGTGTTGGTGACAGAAGATGTATTGGGCCTTGGCGGCGAACAGGCACCGCGCTTCGTCAAACAGTACGCCGACGTTGGCGCGGTGATCCGCGACGCCTGCGAGCGCTTTGCTGAAGACGTGCGCCACGGGCGTTTCCCGCAGGCGCGGCACTGCTACGGACTTTGACGGATTGCCTGTCCCAGTTGCGCCACGGCACGGACGATGTCCTTGCTCCAATCGAGGGTAAAGCTCAAGCGCACATGCTGTCTCCAGGCACCTTGCTGGCTGAACAGCTCCCCAGGGGCGATGACAATGCGTTCAGCCAGCAGCCGCTCGAACACCCGTTGCATGTCGACCGGCTGTGTGGCCTCAAGCCAGAAACACGCGCCGCCTTGCGGGATCATTGCGTGGAAAGCGCCATTGCCATGCTGGTCCAGCAAGCCTCTCATGCGAACCATGCAGTCCTGCAACAAGGCGCGCAGCTTATGCAGATGCGTGTCGATGCGCCTGGAGGTGAACAGCTTGGCAATCGCTTTCTGGCGGATCGGTGAGAGACGAAACGCCCGCTCCAGGAACAATCGTTGCAACTGCAGCCCATGCCCGCGGCACAGCAGATAGCCATAGGGCGCCTCCGCGCCGATCATCTTGTCGAAGCTGGAGAACACCACCAGTCTGTGCGGGGCGGCAAAGTCACGATAGCGCGCCGGTTGGGAGGTGAAATACAACTCGCCGTACGTGTCGTTTTCGAATAGCCAGATATCCCGCTCAGCCAGCCATTGGCAGATCTGCCGCTTGTCCTCGTCCGGCATGCGGCTGCCGTGGGGAATGTTCACTGTCGAGGACAGCACTGCCAGGGCGATGGGCTCATGCGTGAGCCGTTCATTAAGCGCGTGCAGGTCGAAACGCCCGTCGGCGCCCAGGGCCAGTTCGATCACGCGGATATTCGCAGCCTGCAACTGGCGCAGAATCGCCCACGAACAGGGCGACTCCACCAGCGCCACGGTGCCCGCCAGGTCCAGGGCATTGAGTGACACCTCCAGCACGCTGTGCAGGTCCGCGCCAATAAATACCTGATCGGCCTGCCAGTAGCAATCAGTGGAGCGGGTATAGCGTTCGGCCAACGCCGCCCGCAGCTCCGGTTCGCCGAAGGGCAGGTACAGCGGTGTGAGTGGGCGCGGGTAATGACGGGTCAGCTCCCGCTCCATCAGCAGCAGCGGGTTCTCCAGCGACAGCAACAGGGCGGGGGCGTCGCTGCTCAAGGCCAGCATTCCAGGCTGGCGGGCGCTGGCGAAGACCTGGTCGAGCAGGCTGGGCGAGTGATCAGTCGATGGAGGCGGCGGTATCGAACGGGTGAAGTACCCCAACTTCAGCTTGGCGTAGATGCGCCCTTCATCCTCAAGCAGCGCGTAGGCGTATTTGGTCGTCGACACCGATACACCGAGGCGCTGCGCCAATTGGCGCAGGGACGGCAACCTGCGATCACCTTGGGCAGGGCTGGCCTCTATCCATTCGACGAGGTAGCGGTACACGGCCTGATAGGCGAAGGCGGTGTCTTTGGGTTTAGCCATGATCATTCCTGGCGGCCGCTGTTACAGGGAGGCGGGTTAACAGGCTTGCACGTCGCGAGGGCAGCGACTTGCATTGAGCCGGCAGGCAACGTCTACGCCGGCTCAATACTTCTCGCCAGCCCTGCAGCCCACGCGGCGGTCATCTTTTCGCCCACCGCTTCAAAAGCCGGGTGAGTGCTTCGATAATCCGATAGCTCTAGCATCGCGCGGTTCATGCCGCTGCGTACCCTGGCGAGCAATTCATTGCAGCGCGCCTCTGTCAAGTTGCACGAATTACGTCCGAACTGCACCAGCAGCTTGCGCTTTGGCCACGCTTTCGAGCCGCCGAGCAGCAGGCCCATGATGTCGTTCGGCTGATACACCGTGGTGGTCACGAGGTCGTAGGCTGGCGCGAGCCAAACATCGGCGTTTTCGGCGCAGTGCTCATAGAGCAGCCCGAAATTCTTCAAGTGCCCGTCACCATTTTGGATCGCCGCCGAGAGCGCCACCATCAAGAAGAAGTCTTCCAATGCCTTGGTAACCCGGGAAGGGGGAACGTACGCCTTGATCAACTTTGCGCAGCCCTGGTAACTGCCGTCGTATTTCCTGTCTGTTCCCCTTCCGGAGAGAACACACATATCCTCAAACCCCAGGTAGGCGCCATCCCGGATATCGAACCGTTTCACCACCAGAAACTTGCCCTGCTGGCTTAACTGGCATTCAGGTACCTCAAGGCCTGTATGAAAGGCCGCGCGCAGGCAGAAAAACTCATTGGCTGCCAGTTGCGCGAAGTCTGAATCATTGAAGGCCTTCACCAAGTGCGTGGCGCCACGGTGGGTGAGGCGCGCAACATCGGGATCCGTATCGCCAGCATCGCGCACCAGTACCTTAGGTTGAACGCCGGACACACCTGAATAGGCTGCGTAGGTTTTCATCAGATCGTCGAACAGGTCTTTCGCCCCGTCATACATCAGCAGATCGGAGAGTTTGATTTCAGGCAGCGATTCGCCAGCGCTGGCGTGGGTGATGCTGACGCGACCTAGCTGGTGCGGACCGACGATACCCAGCAGAGCGAAGTCGTCAAAGCCGCGTACGGACTTGCTGAAGCGGCGCACAAGTTCGGCTTTCAAATGCCCTTCGGGAAGGTGCATCTCAAACAGAGGATGGATTCCATACGTCCAGGTGTAGCTTTCCAAGCGTACCGGCATCGTCAAGGACACCGCGTCCTTTTCGGCAATCGCTTGGTTATATGAGAACACCGAGTCGTGTCGGTTTTCTTCACTGCGCCCAAGTATTCCGGCCAATATGCCGCTGACCCCGATGTTCAGCCGTTCGCTTTCTTTAGTCATGGAAGTTTTCTGCTTTCAGTTCATCGAGCGTCTTGCGGCGACGCTTGGGCGTCGCGGTCAATTCATAGCCCAACCCCTCAAGGATAGCGGCTACCTTTCGGACCCCCACTTCAGGGATGGTGTTGTTCTCAATCCCCGAAATGGTTGCTCGGCTCATACCGTGCCGAAGCGCGAGCTGACTTTGCGAAAGGCCTGCCGCCTTACGCAGGCTTTTGATTAGCAGACCCAAATCTTCCATATCAAATTGCATCCTATACAGTGCAAATATGCGGAATTTTACATTTATGCATCGTATTTCATACGTTTTGCGTTGAGTAGCGTTTTCTTTGACTAGGACTCTGTACGCGCCAGAAACGCTGTGATCAATTCCACAACCTGCTGCTGAATCGCCTCCCGTGGCCGACCTCCCTGACCATCCCGGCAAATCATCCCATCCCCCTGCGAGTCCTCTTCAATCAACGCCATACCATCCGGTTTGCAGATCGCCATGAAACTGAAGTGGGTCGCATCGCTAATCTCCATATACTGCGTCGACGCTTTGGGCATGCGCCTGACCATGTCAGCCGACTCCAATTCGGGCGACATATCCTCGGTGGGTACGCCTCCCGCAATCACCAGCGCCGGCACCGGCAGCGCGGCCAGGCTGGCGTCGGTGAAGCCGCGCGACAGGCCCAAGTCCAAGGACACGATGGCGGTGACGCGCTTATCGCTCAAATCCTTGGCCAGTTCGGCCTTCCCGACTGGCGTGCCGGCAGGGTTCATCTTTTTATAGCCGATGCAGCCGCCTAACTTGGGGTGGATGTCGCAGTCCTGGGCAAACAGCACAGGATCGAAACGCGCACCGGCGATTTCCATCACCGTCCAGCCGCCGATGGAATGACCCACTGCGGCAATCCGCTGCTTCGCCACCGCGCCAAATTGCTTTGGCTGAGTCAGTACCGCGTCAATGGCGCGGCTCAAGTCTTGGGGACGTTGCCACAACTGTGCAGCCGCTTGCGGGCTACGGTCTTTGCTAGTGGTGCCGGGGTGGTTGACCGCCGCGACGATATAACCCTGGCGAGCCAAGGCGCTGGCCAGCCACACCTGGTTGCCCCAATTGCCGCCATACCCATGGGAAAGCACCAACAGCGGATGCTCACCCCCAGCCGGCGGTGCGTCGGGCACGCCGGGGGCACCGACGAAGACAGGGTTGTCGGCGATCAGTTCGGGGGTGGCAGCGGTGGCGGCGGGGTACCAGACCACCATTTGCAGTTCGCGGTGGTTTTGCACGTCGGGCAGGGTGCTGCTTCGAAAACCAATGGCGGTTTCCTCAGCCGACGCGGCAGCGGTCAAGCAGAGCAAAAGGAGGGCGGCGAGGGTGGTTTTCACTGTTTATCGTCCTTGATATGAGGTGGCGCAGCATGTACCCAAACAGGCCGTTTGGGTAGAGGGCAGGCGGGACTAGGAAGTGGCTCACGCATTCCTACTTTAGAGTCTGACGGAGTTGTCCTTCGTTATTTTAGGAAGTGCATGGCTTTCTTCGGTTAATTAATCGTGCAATGGTAGAGGCGTGAACCTTACAGCTGGCTTGATTTGATCCTTAAGTGTTAATACACGACTCTATGGTGATGATTATGAAAAGCTTGATGGTGCGTCAAAACAGCAAGAACGCAAGTCAGTTATCGCTTGCTCTGTTTGCCGGTTTTATTATTTTTACACAGGCTGATACGTTTGCTGCGGAGCATATGATTAGTAAATGAAGGCGCCCAGTCCGGTACTTATATTGTCTAATTCTAATATTGATCCCGGTGTCGGGTTCGCAGTCTTCGACATTTTGTACCCCGACATTCCTGCGGGAACACTCGTGGGGCCCAAGCAGCTGTTGGAGATTAGTTGGCGTACAACTTACTATCCTGGGACGATCAATGAAGAAGTCCAGTTATGTTATTTTCTGCCGTTCAGTTCTCAAAATAGCTGCGAAAAAATCTATCCAAATGCTTCCGGGACATTGATGCTTTTTAATGATCAAGCCTTCGGTCATGGTTCAAAGGTTGTGATTAATCATAAAGTTTTAGGCGGCGCGCGACCTTACGCTCGTCCCGCTGGTGTGGACTCGGTAAGTTTTAAATATAGGTACTGATGAGGAGTCAAACGCTCACGCTCGTTTCGATGATGCGCATTTTAATGAATGTTCATAGGTAAGGTGAATACCCATGATTAACGTCAGTTCATCTACGTCCTCGTCTAACACCCGCCCGGCAAACGATGCCGCCAGCGTTGTTGCCCGGCGCCCGGTGTCGCCGGAGGACAGCAAAAATGCCGCGTCCATTTCTTCAAATCGTGGCACTTCCACTACGGTTTCAATCCTGGCACTTCAACTGAGTGACGCGGCAACGCGGGCTGCAGCCAGTGTGGAGCAGAAAAGCACCGATCCGCTCGACCCGATCACAGGCGAAGAATATTTCGCCAACAACACGCAACACGACGCAGAAATACCCAATACCACCCACCCGGAACTGTTGGCACGGGCGCGACAAGCGACTGACTTCCTGAACGGCCACGACACAAACCCCTTCAACGGGCTTGGGCGCGATCAACTCAACCTGATTGCCCGCGATGACAGTGGCGCCTTCACTGTTAACGAGCGACGCGCAGCTTGGGAAACGATGCAATCGATGGAGTCTCCAACTGCGTCGAGTTCGGAGTCGGTCTCTGTCAATGGCCGTGACATCATGGTTTCGCGCTTGTTCAACAATCGCGAACCCCCCGTCGCCTTGCCACCGGCGACCTTTGAGAACATCACTCAAAGACGCAGCGAATTCCTGACCCTTGATGATCGCGCCTTGATCGGGGACATGTACGCCTATGCACAGTCGCAAGGCGCAGATCTGGCTTACGTCGATCGATTGGTCATGTCACTCAGCACCTACCGTTATTACAGCGACGGGCGTCAACTCAGTGGCAATAATGGCTACGACACGGACGGGTATCGAGTGACCTTGGATTTCAAGCCGGAGGACGCCGCAACCGCCTCCAGCATACTCAACGGTTCGGCAATCAATAGCACCCGTATCGACCAGGGCTTTTTGCGATACATTCTGAGCCCGGACCACGGATCGTTCATCAACATTGGCGGCATACCTTTCCTGGAGCGGATGGTAAAAAAATTCTCCAGTGAGGGCGCGGATCAACCTCCACTTGGCAGTGAGTTCACCACCTTCAAAAGAGCCAGAGTCGAAGATCATGTCGTCAGCACCACGCACAAGGATATAAGGCTCCCACCTTCCAAAGCAGTCACACAGGTCGTCAACGGTGTATGGAGCCTCACCGAGTACGGCAAGGCCGAGGGTTACAGGCTGGATAAAGCCACCCGCCAGGTGTATAAGCCCGCCGAGCCACCAACGGATCAAGCGCAACAGCGTTCAACCCTGAACGATCCCGCCAGCGAGGCGCGCAACAATAGCCTCTTCCAAGCCCTCTCCGACACGGGGGAGCAACCTAAGACACGATGGCTCTGGCCCGGTCACCTTTTCAAGCTGATGAAAAACTTCAAACCCTGAGGCCTGGCACATTTCGTCGTTTACCGGACAGCTGACCGTCGTTGACGCTTGGTATTAGCCAACACAGCCCCATAACTACCCCTGTATCCATTAAACGCAAGGGCAGACCATGACCAACCAAACCGAAACCGCCATCCTCGCTGGCGGCTGCTTCTGGGGCATGCAGGACCTGTTGCGCCGCTACCCTGGCGTGCTGAGCACGCGCGTCGGCTACACCGGCGGCGATGTGCCGAATGCCACCTACCGCAACCACGGCAGCCACGCTGAGGCCATTGAGATTGTGTTTGATCCGGCGGTGATCACTTATCGGCAGATTCTCGAGTTCTTTTTCCAGATACACGACCCGAGCACGCCGAATCGACAAGGCAATGACCTTGGGCCCAGTTACCGTTCGGCGATCTATTACCTGAGCGAACAGCAGCGGGACATCGCCACCGATACGGTTACCGACGTTGATGCCTCGGCCTTGTGGCCGGGGCCGGTGGTGACCGAGATCAAGCCGGCGGGGCCGTTCTGGGAGGCGGAGCCGGAGCATCAGGATTACCTGGAGCGCATTCCGAATGGGTATACGTGCCACTTCATCCGGCCGAATTGGACTTTGCCCAAGCGGGCTTGAAGAGAGCGACGCACTCGGGAAAGGGCGCCGCATTCGGGCGTGACCACGCTGATGCCTAAGCGTGGGTCAGCCCAGTCAAGGTGTCCGCAATCGTCTTGGTGCGCTGCGCCGTGCCTTCGGTCTCACGGCTGGATGCCTCCAGCGCATCGAGCATCTCGCGCAGCGCGCCCACGCCGGTGGACTGGTCTTCGATCTGCTGCGCCACGCGCTGAATCTCACTGGACAACAGGTCGATATCCACACCAATGTCCGCCGCATTCTTACGCGTGATTTCCGCCAACTTGCGCACCTCGTCCGCCACCACCGCAAAGCCCCGGCCCAGGTCGCCGGCACGCGCCGCTTCAATCGCGGCGTTGAGCGCCAGCAAATTGGTCTGCCCGGCGATCTGCTGGATCACCTGCACAATCGACTGGATACGTAGGCTCGACCCGGCCAGGGTGCGCGCGCCTTCCACCGCGACATCCGCCTGGCTGGACAGCCCCTCCACCGTGGCTCCGGCCTGGGCAGACACCGTGTTCTGTCGGTCAATGGTGCCCACCAAGTCATCCATCGACGCATGCAACTCACCCGAATAATGCTTGAGCTGCGCCGCGATATCCTCCTGCTGACGCTCGGCCTGGGCCAACACCTGGCCCAAGTCCGCCAGGCCCTCGAACACCGGCAGGATATTGCGGTCCAGCCCACGGGTATTCAGGGTGGTGCTGAAGTCATTGTTCTTGAACGCGGCAATCTGCTTGACCACCACATGGTTCAACCCCGCCAGCTTCTTTACCTGGCGCCGTAGGAAAAACGCCTTGAACTCGCCGTAGTGCGCGATGAAATTGTCCACGTACTCGTCCGTAAAACTCGCACCCTTGGCCACCCGAAAGAAGAAAATCGCCGTCAGCGTCTGGTTCAGGTTCAACCCCAGAATCTCCCCAAAGGTCGAAAATCCCGCCAGTGGCACATCCCCAAACGTGCCGGCCATGCTGCCCAGCTCGGCGCCGTTATTCAGCCGGCGCAAAATACAGTCGTTCAAGATACCCGCCACCGGCTGGCCGCCCTTGCCGCGCAAGAACTGCTCGTAGTCCAACCGCGTCGCCTCGCGTAACGGCGTACGCCGCACCATCACCAACTCTTCGCCGGGCGCCACGTCGCAAAACAACTGCACGATCTGCTGCTCATAGTCGATGCGCGCAATCGAGCGCACAAACAGCTCACTGCCCACCCGAATCGCAAACGAATAATCCGCCAGCTTCGTCTCCAGCGCCTGAGGCGTGCAACTGAACGCATCACACAGCGCCTGCACCATGCTCTTGATGTTGCCTTGACTGTCGATCACCTGATCAATCGTGCGGTCTTCCACCGACGCCGTCAGCACACTGAAGCTCACATCCGCCGGCTTGAAGTTCTGGCTCTTGAACACCCCAAACCGCACCTGCGCCGCCGTCTTCAAAAACACAATCTGCGCATGGTTCTGATAACTGCGCTGGCCGTCGTGAATCAATGTCTTCTGGAAATCCGCCTTACCCCCGGCCGACCCGCCCACAAACAGACACGGAAACCGCCCCGACTCATACAGTGCCTCCATGAAAAACGACTCCGACGCCGACAACCCATCAAACACCACATACGCCAACGTATCGCGATGATCGATCGACGTCCGCACCTGCACCCGCTTGATATTGCTCACCAACTTGGCGATCCGCTCCTGCATCCCCAGGCGCTTGCCGCCGCTGCGAATGTCCTCACACTCCAGCGGCACCATCACCACCTCGGCCGAGGCGATCACACTGTCGTCGAACAGCTGCAACACGATCCGGTCCCAGCGCTCGCCCGTGGCGCAATACAGCGTATTGGACGCGTTGCAGAGTTCGCCGGACGTGGTGCAGAGGCTGAGGGTGGCGTGGGGGAAGCGACGTTTGAGCTTGACGGCAACCTGGTCGATGTCCAGGTGCGGCGAGATGAAACCGGTGATCAGGGTGGGGCTGATGCGCAGGGTCGCCAGGGACGCGTCGAGTTCGTTGGCGGTGCAGGTGAGGGTGGTGGTGCCTTGACGGGTGGGGTGGGGTTTTTTGAGGAGGTTGAGTGGGTTCATGGTGGGAGGGGCTCGATTCGTGTGGACGCGTGGGGAGGCGTTTGGATATTCAAGTTATCGGCGGGTGGGGTGGGGTGGGGGCAGGAGGGGGCGTTTGAGGGGTGCGACGGATGGACGCGGTTGGCGAAGAACAGTCTTTTGACAGGCAGCATTCGGCCGATTGTGTTGAAAAAGTCGGTTTCCCAAAACACTCGAATATTAATGGATGAAAACAACTCTGTTTCACGCCGCTACGTGAAATCCGAGTCCTGAACCTACTGCCAAGAATTCAGATTTCAATCTCAGGCGCGTACTTTTCTGGCGCGGAGTTCGAAGCTGACTTTTTCAACAGAATCGGCCAGAAGCGGACGTTAACCAAGGCTCTATTTGAGATTTGGAGGCGCCTACAAAGCCGGGCTTTCAAACAGCGGGTTAGAGGCTCATGCTTGCGTCACCGGGCGCTGAATTGCAGGGCTGATGCCAAAATGCAATATTCCTACTCCGTCCAACCCTCGTATCACATCTTTCATGGCAACCACCCAGCACATCATCTCCACCCTTCCAAATACTTCACCATGGATGGACGCTCTGCGCGATCGCCGACACTTTTCATCTGCCCCTGCCGTGTACGCACTGATGCTTGGAGAAAGATTTCCACGCCTGCTGGGCGACAGCCAAGTGCTTTACATTGGCCAGACGGGTCAGCTGGGGGGCGACTCGGATCGGTCGCGCCTTTACGGTTATCGCTACCCATCAGGCAGGCACGGCCGGCTGATCAGATCAAAAGCCGCTCAGCTATTGGCGATTGGGCACATGATTACCTTTCACTGGGCCGTCGTAGAGGACCAAGACACATCGAGGCGAATAGAAGCGGCGTTACTGCAAATGCATCTAGATGAACACTTGGAGTTTCCTCCCTTCAACGGAAAATCGTAGGGAAACCCGCGCGAAGACGTTGTATTTACTCTCCTGCTACCAGCGTCGAGAGCAACGCCGTCGCATCACCAATCAGGGAGATATCGTTCTCCGCTGCCAGGTTCACCGGATCTTTGTTGATGTGAATAATTACAGCTCCTGCACGACGTGCGGTTGCTGGGGTGCTCGCGCAGGCTGGACCGCCCGAGGTTCCGACCGAAATCAAAAAATCGCACGGTCTGATAGCTGAACAACTGAGGCAGACCAATTTGCCAGCCTAAATCTGAAACGCCCCACCCCACTGAAGCAGCCGCTGTTCCGTATCAATTGCGTCAGTCCTCTCGCCGGATTGAAACTTTTCAACATGCCCTTCCGAATCGGTGTGTGAACGCTCAATCGGATTATCTCGTTTGACGGGGCTCTCAGACTGGAGTGGTAGTCGGAGTCATGTTCCTGCAACCATCAAATCCAGATTCTGCACAGCCGCTCCGGCGGCTCCCTTCCCAAGATTGTCAAACACCGCAGCCAACAAAACCTGCCCAGTCTCATCATTTTCACACACCATCAATCGCAAACTATCAGTCCCGTTAAGCGCCTGAGGATCAAGGTACGTCAGCCCTTTAGCCTCCTGCATCGACATCACCTGTACATGGTCCGCATCGATGTAGTGCTGCATGAGACACGCATGCAACCGCACCGCATCCACGCCCGAGGCCAACAACCGAAGTTGCAACGGTATGGTCAGCACGATCCCCTGCCGAAAAGCCCCATAGGCCGGCACAAACATCGGCCGCTCCATCAGACCGCTTTGCTGCTGAATCTCCGGAATATGTTTGTGTGCCAGCCCCAGACCATAAACCTGAAATGACGGTGCCTGTGAGGCGCCTTCTCCCTCATGCTCTTGCACTCCGACGCGACCTTTTCCGGAATAGCCCGACACAGCATGAATGCTCGTCGGGAGGTCCCTGGGCAGCAACCCGGCCTCCAGCAATGGGCGCAGCAGCCCTATCGCCCCCGTGGGATAGCAACCGGGATTGCTGACCCGCCGCGCCGTGGCGATGCGTTGGGCCTGCTGCGAGTTCATCTCCGCAAAACCATAGGTCCAGTCTGGATGAGTGCGGTGCGCCGAACTCGCATCGATCACCCGAACGGCGGGGTTTGTGATGCTCGCTACAGCTTCGCGTGCGGCTTGGTCGGGCAAGCAGAGAATCGCGATGTCGCAGGCGTTGATGATTTCGGCGCGACGTTGTGGATCCTTGCGGTGTTCGGGGCTGAGCGTGATGAGCCGCAGATCGGTCCGGTCGCTCAGACGTTGATGGATTTGCAACCCGGTGGTGCCTTGGTCGCCGTCGATAAATAGGAGGGGACTTGCCATGGAATGCTCTCGGACATAGGAAATCAGGAGTTCCAATCTTCAATGCGGGGCTAAGATAGGGAAAGTTGAATTTCCAAACGATGAAATTCAGTTTTCTGAACAAGGAATGACTCATGCGCGAAATTAGCCTGGACCGTCTGCGCACGTTGGTGGCCATTGCCGACGAGGGTTCGTTTGCCGAAGCGGCCCGTGTGCTACACCTAGCACCACCCACGGTCAGTTTGCATATCGCCGACCTGGAGTCGCGGGTTGGCGGCAAGCTGTTGTCGCGCACGCGTGGGCGCGTTCAGCCTTCGGCGATTGGGAAAACACTGGTGGAACGCGCGCGGCGCCTGTTGGCAGATGCAGAGCAGGCGCTTGAGGACGTGGAGCGTCAGGTGCATGGCTTGGCCGGGCGTGTGCGGCTGGGTGCCTCCACAGGGGCTATCGCACAGTTGATGCCGCAAGCTTTGGAGACGTTGAGCCAACGTCATCCCGCTATCGATGTGCAGGTCGCGGTGCTCACGTCACAGGAAACTTTGAAGAAGCTTGTCGAGGGCTCTTTGGAGATCGGCCTGGTCGCGCTGCCACAGACCCCGGTGAAGGAGTTGCGGATCGAACCATGGCGGCGGGACCCGGTCATGGCCTTCTTGCCGGCACGTTGGGAATGCCCGGATGTTGTGACCCCCGGTTGGCTGGCCGCTCAGCCATTGATTCTGAATGACAACACTACTCGGCTTTCGCGCTTGACCTCAGAGTGGTTCGCAAGTGATGGACGGCAGCCCACGCCGCGTATTCAACTGAACTACAACGATGCGATCAAAAGCCTAGTGGCGGCCGGTTATGGTGCGACGTTGTTGCCGCATGAAGCCTCCACGCCATTGCCCGATACCAGGATCGTCATGCGGCCATTACAGCCCTTATTGTGGCGTCAACTCGGTATTGCCCACCGTGGTGGGGACGTCGAACGGCCGACGCAACATGTGCTGGATGTGTTGTGGGGGTTAAGTGCGGGCTAGGGCGATGTTGTCAGAGAAAGGAAAGGACCGCTGTCGACCCGAAGCAGACCTTCGTTAAGGGCTGCTAGCGGCTGAAGGCTGCCCCTCAGATCTGGGAGCTCCAACCTGGGATTGCCAGCTTCGAAACGAGCATGACTGCAAAGGCATATGGTGAATTAATAGGTGCCAAAAGCCCCGGAATTGCTTGCCATATGGCATAGTGTCGCTTTGATGTCTAGGCCGCTCGAATGGAACCTAAAGAAAGCCGCGAAGCGTATTCCTACCCTTTTGTTGGACTAGCCGGCACCGTATCTCAACACATGCATATCGAGTTCAGCACGTCGTCGGAATTGGATCGGTATCACCATCAGTTGTTGCGTTCGACGCTCGATGAGCAGTTATTGCTGGGCTATCTAAGCGTACTTTATTGGGGGCACTATGCGACCTCCAAGGGGAATACGAACCGCGCTCGTGCCTTGTCTAAGGTGCAGACAGCCATCAATGGGTCGAGCTTTCTGCGCCTGGGGGAAATTCGTAGGCGACGTGGTCTTGTCGACTTCGCTCCCGATGAGGCCGTCCGCTTATTGCGTGAGGCAGCGAGCCTTGTGGACTCTGGGCAATACGGCGAGGCGGTACGTAATCTGTGTTCTTTACCACAATTGCAATTTGCGTTTGCGTCGAAAATAGTCGCATTTCTTGCTCCAATCAAATGCGGCGTCATCGACTCAGTAATTTCCCGTAAGTACCCCATATTTGGATTCAAACTAAATGGAAAATACGTAAGTACCTCAACAGAAAACTTTCAACACTACCAAACGTATTGCAGCATGCTGTCAGCGAGAGCGGAGCTACTTAATGAGTTGGGACCAAAGGCGCACTGGGCTGACCGAGACGGACAGACCTACCCCTGGCGCGCTTTGGACGTGGAGCGTTCGCTTTATGGTCGGTAATAAGCGGGGTGCGCAATGGCTTTGAGGCAGTTGCAGATCGACGCAAGGCATCCGACCTTGTTCTTCTTTACATATAGTCCGTCGACAGCGAGAATTTTATGACAGAACCGTGGCACTGGAACGAGGCAGGTGATACTGCCTACTTCTCTACCAAGCGAGGTACCGGCTATAGGGTCTGTTTCTTCTATGTACCTGCATACGCAGCACCGGAGGGAGTACCGACATGGAGCGTTTCGTTTGCGCTTCAGAAAGATAACTCTGTAAAAGTTACGGGTGCCGGATCACCGCACGAAGTTTTCAAGACAGTCCGCATGATCATCGTTGAGTTCTCAAAAAAACAGCCGGGCCGTGGCCTTTGCTTCTCTGCAGATGAAAGTAGCGATGCACGAGTTAGTCTTTACGCCCGATGTTCAAAGCTTCTTGCCTGCCAGCTACAAATGACAGTTCAGAGGCGGAACAGTGTTGATACCAACCAAATCGTCTTCTGGCTAGCGCCCCGCCATGTGCTTTAGCCTTTCGATAGACGCGGGGGGCTGAATTGCTCAGCCGGATGAGTTAAGACAGCTCACTCACAGAGGCTCATCTGTATGCAACTCTGCAGGGCGGATAAGGTTTTGCGAAGAAAACAGTCCAACAGAAAAATAAGTAAGGGTTTGAGATGATTTATACGAAAGTTGAACTTGCAGAAATTGTCCCGGAAACCCTTCTCGAAAAGATCGATATTCATCTTGCGACAAAAGTAGGCGAATTCAACGCTCTGGATGTGTTTCGGAAGGACATGGCTGGTTGGCCGAAAGTCTTTAAAGAAACTGATATTCCACAAAGCATCAACTGCGATGCACTAATTTCATTAGTGGAATTTCCTTCACGGCGTAATATCTGGCTATTTGCAGGCTTCATTGATATTTGGGCGAGCGCAAAGAAGGGTGTTGAAGCTCGTCATCGGGACGAACTGAAGGGTTTGGTCGGCAGATTAAAATTAAAATTTAACCGAGGAAGTGCATCCAAGCCCTTCCTGAAAGGTGAGATTCACTTAGAAAATATTAGTGTGCTTGAAGTTCTGCGGGAACCCTTTACTGGAGAACCGTTCCCAGGGTATGAGAATATCCACATAAGCTTTCGCCAACTTCGAGCGCTGGCATACGATAACCCATCAGATTGGGTGGCTGCACTATCTAACATCAAAGGGGTATATCTGATCGCGGACAATGCGACAGGGAAAAAATATGTTGGATCAGCGTATGGTGAGCACGGTTTGTGGTCAAGATGGACGTCTTACGCTAAGACCGGACATGGCAACAATACTGAGCTGCTTCGGCTGACTAAAGAAATGGGGCCAGACTACGCTCTTGATAACTTTTCGATCAGCTTGCTGGAATACCATCAAAGGAAAGTTGATGATAAAACAATTATCTTGAGAGAGGGTTTTTGGAAAGCCGCTCTCTTGACCAAGACTCATGGATATAATAAAAATTAAAGATCATCACCTCGTCACTTTTTCATAGCAGGCATACGAATGGATTTAAGTACTCTTTATGAAAAAACCACAGAAGACCTGATAGATAAAAAAGGTGCAGGCTCTTTAGAAATACTCTACGACTACTTAGAGAGTCATGGGTACGCCGTTTCATTTCGGTACAGTCGTTGCCCGAAAACCTCTGAAGTCGAGCGAAGATTTTATCTTTTCAATTATCACTGCGTAGAAAACGTATCGCTTGGGTTTTTGTCCGATGCAACCGAAGAAAAACTTAAAGATGACGTTATTACCAGCTTGAAGGCTGAATATTGCAACATGAGTCGGCAATACTTCGAGGTTGTCAATGAGCTTGATACGATGTATGAGTTGTCATCAAATCTTCCGCTTGTAATGTCTTATTGCATGCTGGCTGACGACGAGTCATTCATGGAATTTTACGAAAGAGCCATCTTGCCGTCCATGAAATTCTTAGATAGAGAACTAAAAAAAACAAAAACCGGGAAGGAAGATTGTTACAAGTACGAAAAGCTTGTCGGTATTTTTTTAAACATATATTTCATGGCTGCCGGTTTTAAAGTTTCTTACCAACAAGCAAATGCATCTAATCAGCACCGAAGAGACTTTTTTGTCAGGGCCAAAATATCTGATGATCAAAATTTCAATAATCTTCTAAACGAAACTAAATCAAAATCGATAGTTGTAGAATGCAAAAACACATCCGTGAGAAAACAGTTTATTGATGCGGTAAATCAAGTTGAGAGATATTCTCGCGCTTCCAGCTTTGGAAAGCTGGCGATTGTTTTAATGAGGAAGAAGTGTGAAGTATTCAAAATAACCGACTACCTTAGTAGCACTTGCATTATCGTGGTCATGGATGATTCTGATATTAGTAAGTTTTTAATTAATATTGAGTTATCCTTTAATTTCTACAAAAGCCACAAAAGCAGAGTAAGGCTGCTACAAGATATCAGTGGCTGCGGAGATTTCTATGAGAGATACCAAGAGATTTGTGAGCGATGACTTTTATTAAAGCCTTGCTTCTTTCAATCACTGGCATGGTGATAGTTGACATAGCACTATCGATGGCACAATCCGCCAGTGAGCTGGCCGCTTGGTTGTTTATTATTCATGACTTCTATTGCCAAAGCTTGGTGTAGTTTGTTGATGGGCTGTCTGAAGCGATTTAATTTAAGATTAGCCTTGGTCACGAGTATCCTTGAAGAGTTGCCACTGGCCAATAGGATTTGTTCGGGGAGTGACCGCTTTTGGCCGAAAGCAGCCCCTCGCGCATATTTGCTTTCGGGTAGAGGAATTTTTTAGACAGAACAGTTCCCTTGCCAAGAGCTTAGAAGTCGGAATGTTTACCCGCAGGTAAATCGCCGAGCCGTCGTAACAGTGGTCACAACGCCTCAGCGATCTATCGAGTCCGAAAGGTTAGCCAGCTGCTCCAGCACCCTCCCGCTCCATTAATTTATCCACCAACAATACCCCCAGCTCACTCAACTGGTGAATCGCCAACGCGACATCCCGCTGTTTCCCCGTCAGTTCATCCGACAGGTCAAGCAACAACGCGGTCACCGAAGAGAAGGTTTCGTAGCTATTGGCAATCAGTACTTCACTGCTGGCATCGTCCGCAACGCTGAATAGCGTTGTCGAGGGTGGGGGAGGTGGCTCTGGCGGTTCGGTGCCTGTGTTGAGGTAATGATCAATCGCACGATGCGCCGCCTGATTCAGTTTCAGGTCGGGATTGCTTGGAGGGTTGGGCGTGACTTTGTACATGTACGAAATTCCCCTTTTAGGGCCGACACCGCTTCGCTACTAAACGAAAGGGTGGCAGCTGTACGCAGGTTAGTAGACCGGGGAATTCCGCAAAGCCGGCGCACCCGAAGGTGCCCTGCGCACAGCCACCATCAAGCACAGACGGGAAGTCTGGAGGATGACGCTTGTGCACCAAGCGGAAATTACACCTCGGGCTACTAAACCCGATCACTGAATTGTCAGCGACCGAGCCACCTTAGAGACGCCCACTCAAGCGCACAAGCCGGCGGATTCTGACGCAACTGTAGGCAATGCGGCAAGGTGCGCAAGCTTGATGTAGGACATGTCTTAGGTCGTCCTACATGGCGCGGCAGCTACCAAGCTGTGCCTCATGACCCGCTGGAAATACTCATCCTCAACAGAGTCAGGATCTTGACCCGGTCCAAACCACCGTTATGCGCAGGTCCGGTTACAGATTCTTTTTCGCCGTCATGCACTCAGACCAATCCAACCGTTGATACCTACGTACATGCCCATGCCAATAATCAACAGGCTGGAAAGGTAAGGCGCTCGGCGAGCCACCTTGCTCAGCCATGGCCAACGGTTGGAGGCTTGCCGCGCACCGATGGCGGCGGCAGCGCCCACCGTTACCAGCGTCAACGCCAGCCCAAGGCTAAAGCACAGCACCAGCACCGCACCGAGATTGACGGCCTTAACTTGCAGGCACAGCAACAGGACAGTGATTGCGGCTGGACAAGGAATCAGGCCACCGGTCAGGCCGAAGACGATAATCTGGCCCGTGGTGACCTCGCGGTTGCTAAAGCGTTTGCGAATGTCGCTGGCGTGCGCTTGTTCGTGGGCGTCCTGATAACCCTCGTCGCCAAGCTCCAGCGTTGGATGACCGTGGTCGTGACTGTGTTCTGCAGAGTCCATGTTGTGATCATGGTGGTGACCGGCGTGCGAGGTGTTCACCCGCCGTGTTTCGGCATGGGCGTGGTGATCGTGAGCGACTTCCAAACGGAACATCCGCTCACCACGCCAGGTACGCCAAAGCATCCATAGCGCAATGGCGATAATCAGCGCGGCCGAGGCAAGCTGAAAGTAAGGTTCGGTGGTTTCGGCATCAAGGCCACGACCGAGGTACATCCCCCCCAGCGCGACCAACCAGACCACCGCAGTGTGAGAGATCGTTGCGGCCAGGCCGAGCAGTACGGCCTGCTTTACCGAGCCACGAATCGCTACGATAAACGCCGCCATCATGGTCTTGGAGTGGCCGGGCTCCAGCCCATGCAAAGCGCCTAACAGGATGGCGCTCGGGAAATACAGCCACGCGTGTGCGCCGCCTTGTTGCAGCAGTTCTGCGAAATTCGGCATGTCGACCTACAGGTATTTGGTGATTTGCTTGAAGGCTTCAAGGGGCGCGCGCTCGCCTTTGTTCAAAGCGTTGACGGTGTCCTCCAGGCAGTGATCAATGTGATCTTGAATCAGCGTGCGCTTGGCTTGGCAGATAGCTTTTTCTACCGCGTGCAGCTGTTGCGCGATATCGACGCACTCCCGGCCCTCTTCGATCATGGTGATGATGCTGCGCAAGTGCCCATCCGCTCGTTTCAGGCGCTTGATGATGGCGTCATGACTTTGGTGGAGATGGTCATGGCCATGCGTGTGTTCGGTCATGCTTGGGCCTCTTTGAGCAATGGATTGCGCGGTGATCCTATCCCCCAGGGGGGGGATATAGTCAAAGGCTATTATTTTCTTCGAGCGAGGCGGTTTTGAGAGCATCGAGAAAGAAGATGTTTCCGTCCCTAGGGGCAATCGTTCTGGCTCTAGCCTTTTATACCGCGTGGGTCGGGCATACCTATTCAGCCTTGAACACGCTAAGGTTGCCTTCGATTCAATGCGCAGAAGTATGGGTTTGCACAGCAGGATTCAACTAATCAATGGTGGAGGTAGCAGGGTGGGTAAAAAGCAGATTGCAGAGGTCGGTCAAAACGTTGAAACGTCGATTTGGCAAGCGGCTAACTGGCTGAATAAACCGAGCCTTTGCCAAACCTATCCTGACCACTCTCTGGAAGTCTTTACTGACTTCCAAACCGATTTTTGGCGTGAAACCCACTACGGATTCGTTCGAGACAGCGGACATTTCCTGGGATTTGAAACCACTGGGGGCTTTACCGCTCAAGTCAGAATTAACGCCGATTTCCGTGAGTTATATGATCAAGCGGGAATTATGGTCAGGCTTAATGAGCAAACCTGGCTCAAGGCCGGGATTGAATATAACGATGGCAAGCCCATGATCAGTAGCGTGCTGACACAGGGCAAGTCGGACTGGGCGACTGGCTGCTTTGCTGGCGACCCTGACGATTTTTGGCTTCGTCTGACCGTTTCCGATGGGGTACTGCGCTTGCAATATTCAACAGAGGGTTTGACTTGGCCATTGCTCAGGCTTGCACCCTTTCCAGAGGCGCAAAGCTATACGGTGGGCCCTATGTGCTGCACACCGCAGCGACAGGGGTTGAGGGTAAGGTTTTCTGAATGGTCTTTGAGCCAGCCTCTCGGGCGAGACCTGCATGATTTGAGCTAGCCTGTAGGTCGGGCAGGCCAATCCTGTAGATGAACAGGCTGGACGGTTAGCCTCCTGCGCTATGCAAACATCGAGAAGCGCTCTCTACCCGCAGAGGGAGGCGGATTTACTTAGGTGGAAAGAATTGTCGAGGGGGGGAGGCGGCTCTTGCGATTCGGCGGCTGTGTTGAGGTAGTGGTCAATCGCACGATGCGCAGCCTGTTTTAGGGCCAGCACCTTTTCGCTACTAAACGAAAGGGTGGCGGCTGGACGCAGGTTAGTAGACCGGGGAAACACACAAAGCCGGCGCGCCCGTGGGCGCCCTGCGCACAGCCTCCATCAAGCACAGACAAGAACATCTGATTGATGAAGCTCATGCACTTTATGTTGTCACTCAGGCTACTAAACCCGATCACTGAATTTTCAGCGACGAGCCACCTTAGAGACGCCCACTCAAGCGCACAAGCCGGCGGATTCTGACGCAACTGTAGGCAATGCGGCAAGGTACGCAAGCTCGGTGTAGGACGCGTCCTGGTCTTTCCTACACGACTTTCAAGGCTGAAAAATACCCTGTAGTGAGCGGGCTTGCCCCGCGCTGGGCTGCGAAGCGGCCCCAATAAAGACGCCGCAGTGTCCCAGATAAATCCCGGTCGCCTGGTTTAGGGCCGCTTCGCAGCCCAGCGCGGGGCAAGCCCGCTCACTACAAGTGATTACGCAGGATGTGCTCGGTCTGCCAGTCACGCCTGCGCGGAAAACCGCTGCGCTGCGCGTCGCTCCAACATGGCGGTTTCCGTCTCACGTGTGGCCCGCTCACCTTTGTAGGACAGCTGAGTAAAAAAAACCGCATCCTTGAATTCCGCTGGAACCATGGTGCGCGTGTCTTTGAACAAGGGCGCCAGGTCAATGGTGGTGGCGAAGTTTTCCTTGGTCAGGCTGTAGAAACCCATGTAGCTGCCCGACCAAGGTGAATCGGCGTCTACCAGGTCGATGGAGGCATCGCGATAGGTCACCGCTGCCGCTTTGAGGCCAAGGGATTTGTTGAGTAGATCGGTGAGCCGCTGGGTGTCCGAGCTGCTGAGCTGGCCGGCGGTATCGAGCACCTTGAGCTTGCCATCGGCCTCGACTGTGAAGCCGTACTTTTTACTGGCAAGGTCGGGAGCGCTGCTCCACAGCGTTGCCTGGAATGCCTGGAAAGAGGCTTTCAGTACACCGTGCGCGCTGGCGGCCAGCTCGGCAAATCGAGGGAAGTCCGGCGATTGGGAGCGACCGATCCAGGTATCGACGGCCTCCAGCGGTTCTACCGTGGCGCTGGCGTCTTCACTGGGATGGTAGATCACTGCGGGCGCGGCATTTGCCAGGGCCTCCATGGCGGTATCCGTTATCGGCTGGGACTCAAGCTTCTGGTTAGAAGGCGTGAGGCGAGTATCGGCCGGCGGGATGTAGGTTGAGCTGACGGGCGATAGCATTTAATCAGTCCTTGATTCGCTGGGTTTGATGCAGGTCATCGGCGGGTGTGGAGCAAGCTTTAGGTCAGCCCACGGCCTCCGGCTTGCTGGCTGGCCAGGAGAATCACCCACACGGCTGCAATCGATTCCAGGGGTGTAAAACCTGTCCCGGTACTCAAGTATCGGCAACTCAAGGCGATAACTGACTACACACCCTTAGATTACCCCGCCATGATCCTCAGAAAATTGAACCTCGCCTCACGCTCCGCCCTGTGCTTCGGTTTTTTCTGCGTGATGATCATTGCAATTGGATTGCTTGCTCTGCGCCAAGCCGGCCGTCTCAATGCCGCAGAGCAATACGTCGAGACCAATGTTCTGCCCAGCGTCAAATTGCTCGGGCAACTGGATCGAGAGTTCGTAGGCATCAGGGGTAATAACGCTCGGTTGCGCAACCCCCTTGAACCTGAGGATCGCAGGACGAAAGCACTCAGCGATATCCAGCTGTCTCGGCAGTTGATCGACACTTACCTGCAATCGTTGGGCGCGCTGATCGTGACCCCCCAAGGCCGAGAAGCGTATCAGGGGGTTTTACAAGCACAACGTGGCTATAACGCTGTGCAGGATGTTTATCTGGCAGCAATTACAGCGGGGCAACTTGAGACTGCAGTGGCAATATCCAATGGCCAAATGAAAGATGCCGCCCAGGCGGTGGAAAAAACGATCGCCGGTTTGGTAGCAGTCAACGATGGCAAAGCCAGAAAAGCTGGCGCCGACGCTAAGGATACTTATCAGCAAACCCTGTTGATTGTCGGCCTCTTTATCGCTGTCGCCTTGGCGACTTCGTTGCTGCTCGCGCTGATGTACACCCGCAGTCTTACTCGGCCCATTGGCGAGTCGCTGGAAATTGCCGAGCGTATCGCGGCAAACGATTTAAGTAAGGACATCAAGCTCGAAGGTACCGACGAAGCCGCTCGGTTGATCAAAGCATTAGCGCTCATGCAAGAAAACCTGCGCCAAGCGCTGACGTTGATTGGTGACTCATCCACGCAGTTGGCTGCGACGTGTGAAGAAATGCATGCAGTCACCGAGGGTGCTTCGCGGACCCTCCAGCGCCAGAGCCACGAGATTGAAATGGCCGCCACTGCGGTGACCGAAATGAGCGCCGCTGTGGAGGAGGTTGCGAGCAATGCAACTTCTACTTCCGAGCTGACCGCGCAATCAAGCTCTGCGGCGATCGCCGGATGTGCTCAAGTTGAAGACACCGTGACTGCGATCAATCTGATGGTCTCCAATGTTGAGTCCAGTTCCGCCGAGGTGAGATCCCTGGCCGTCATGGCTGCCGACATCAGCAAGGTCCTGGACGTGATTCGGGCCATTGCTGAACAAACCAATTTGCTCGCACTCAACGCGGCAATCGAAGCGGCCCGGGCGGGAGAAGCGGGTCGCGGCTTTGCGGTAGTGGCGGATGAAGTCAGGGCCTTGGCCCATCGCACTCAGCAATCTACCCAGGAAATCGAGAAAATGGTGGGCTCGATTCAGTCGGGTACCAACGGTGCGGTGTCCTCGATGAACCAGACCAGTGTCCAGGCCAATAAAACCTTGGAAATGGCCAATGGGGCGGGTGCGGTATTGGCGGCTATCACCGCCTCGCTGAACCAGATCAACGAGCGCAATCTCATGATTGCCACGGCATCAGAAGAACAAGCCCAGGTGGCGCGTGAAGTGGATCGAAATCTGGTGAGCATTCGCGACCTTTCCAGCGAAACCTCCGCGGGTGCAAACCAAACGGCCCTTGCCACTGCGGAGCTGACTAAACTCGCTTCCGGGTTGAACCGGTTGACCAAGCAGTTTCAAATTTAAGAGGGGGATTTTGAATTTCCCTCCTGCGGCTTCAGGAAACAGCGATCTGTCTTAACCTGCGACTCAACCCAGGCGTGTTACCCGTAACACGCTTGAACGCCCGACTGAACGCCGCCTGGGAGGTATAGCCCAAACGCTGCGCCACCTCTTCAATTGGCAGCCTTTCGAGCGTCAGCCATTGGCTGGCAAGCCGCATCCGCACTTCGGTGACATAGCGCAGCGGGGTCATGCCAATCGTCAGCTGAAAACGCTCCGCAAACACCGAGCGGGACGTATTGCATTGCTCCGCCAATTGCTCGACGGTCCAGTCGCGACCCGGTTGCTGATGCAGCGCCAGCAGCGCACCTGCCAGTCGCGGATCGCGCAGGGCGGCGACCAGGCCGGAGGCGTTGCCGCAGGCACACTCGACCCAGCCACGAACGACCATGGCGGCGACCACGTCGGCCAGTCGCGCGAGGATGCCGGCGAAGCCGACGCGTGCAGCGCTGACCTCGCGCTCCATGGTGCTGAGGATAGGCACGAGTCCGGGGTAACGCTGGCCGCCGGCATCAATCAGCATCAGGCCCGGCATCAGCTTGCCAAGGCCATGGAGGCTGCCCAATTCGAATTCCATGCAGCCGCTGAATACAATCGTGGCGGGCTTGGGGCCGGCATCGGTTCCGGTGTCCACCGCGCTGACGGTGTCGCCGAGGGGCTCGCCGTTCAGAAGGTCGATGTCTTGAACAGGCGCGTCCGTATGCGAGAGCAGTTGATGAGCCGCGCCATGGGAGATGAACACGGCGTTGCCGGCTGACAGCGCATAGGTGGTCCCGTCTTCCATCCGCAGCACCGCGTTGCCGACCGCCAGGAAGTGGAACCAGGCATGCCCAGGCTTGGCAGCGAAGCCCAGGCCGAAGGCCGGGCCCGCCTGGATACGCCGGTACTCGACACCGCGCAGGCGCATGCCGCGCAACAGCTCGTTGATGAGATCGGAGGAGAGGGCAAAGTGATCTGGCGGCATTATTCAGGTGTTTTGGTCAATAAATCGAGGTTTTAGATCATAGATCATCCAGTTCGTCGCGCCTAGACTGCGGGTCGCCATAAAGATTGGGAGATCCGTGCAATGACTGACCTTGTATGCAACGCCGTACCCGACAGCCGTCCTGGCGCCGGGCTGGAGGTAGAACCTGCAACCCCCGCGTGGATGGCCGTATTCTCGCTGGCCATGGGCGTGTTCGGCTTGCTGACTGCCGAGTACCTTCCGGCCAGCCTGTTGACGCCGATGGCGGCTGATCTGGGTGTGTCCGAAGCGCTGGCTGGTCAGGCGGTAACGGTGACCGCCGTGGTGGCGCTGTTCGCCGGCCTGTTGGTGCCAGGCTTAACGCGCAGTATTGACCGACGCTGGGTGCTGCTGGGGTTTTCCACCTTGATGATCGCCTCCAATCTGTTGGTGGCCATTTCCTCCAGTTTCGCCGTGCTGTTGGTGATGCGTATTTTGCTGGGCATCGCCCTGGGCGGGTTCTGGAGCATGGCGGCGGCGGTGGCGATGCGCTTGGTACCCGGTGCTTTGTTGCCGCGAGCGCTTTCGATCATTTTCAGTGGCATTGCCATCGGGACGGTGGTTGCGGTGCCGCTGGGTAGTTTTCTGGGCGGGCTCTATGGCTGGCGCAGCGCGTTCTTTGCCGCGGCGGCGGTGGGGCTGGTGACTCTGGCTTTCCAGTCGTTCACGCTGCCGAGCCTTGCGCCGCGTCGGCCGGCACGCCTGCGCACGGTGCTTGAAGTGTTGCAGCGCCCAGGCATCGCCGTGGGCATGTTGGGTTGTGTGCTGGTGCACAGCGGCCACTTCGCGATGTTCACCTATATTCGGCCGTTCCTCGAAGGGACGACCGGCATTGGGCCGCAAGGGCTGTCGCTGATGCTTTTGGGTTTTGGTGTGGCCAACTTTGTCGGCACGCTGGTAGCCGGTTGGCTGCTGCCCCGTCATCCGCTGGCTACCTTGGTGCTGATGCCCGCGCTGGTGGGCGTTGCGGCGCTGGCGTTGGTCCTGTTGCCGGCCTCGGTGCCAGGGCAGGCCGTTCTGCTGGCGGTCTGGGGCCTGGCCTTTGGCGGTGTGCCGGTGGCGTGGTCGAACTGGGTCGCCAGCGCGGTCCCTGACCAGGCGGAAAGCGCAGGCGGCATGGTGGTGGCGTCTGTGCAGTCGGCCATCGCCACAGGCGCGGCCGCTGGCGGTGCAATGTTCAGCCTCGGTGGCAGCGCAGGCGTCTTCGTTGCGGCGGCCGTTCTGATGCTGCTGGCCGCGCTGCTGATTGCACTGCGCGTGCGTGTCCCTTCGGCCCATGGCACCGGCGGGAACAAGCCGGCACTGCACCTCTGATCCAGCTCCCCAAGCCGCTTCGATCCCGTCCGTAATCCGGAGATAGAACATGAACAATACGACGTCTCACCAAGGACGCCTCAAATCCCTGCGCGCGGCCAGTATCGGCAATGCGCTCGAGTGGTTCGACTGGACCCTGTACGCAACCTTTTCGGTGTACCTGGCAAGCAATCTGTTCGACAAGACCGATGCCCGCTCCGCCATGCTCGCGACCCTTGCCGTGTTTGCGGTGGGGTTTGTCGCGCGTCCTGTCGGCGGCTGGCTGTTTGGCCGGCTGAGCGACCGGTTGGGGCGCCGGACCGTCATGGTGATCACCATGATGCTGCTGGCGATCAGCAGCCTTGGCATCGCGGTGATCCCCGCCTACCAGAGCATCGGCCTGTATGCCTCGGTCGCGCTGCTGTTTTTCCGGCTGATGCAGGGGCTCGCCCATGGCGGCGAGACAGGCGTTTCCTACACCTATGTCGCCGAGATCGCGCCAAGTAAACACCGTGGCTTGTGGTCCAGTTCAGTCTACGTCGGGGTGACGCTCGGGGTGATGGCGGCCACCGCCGTGGCTGCGGCGCTGACCTGGCTGCTGGGCGCGCAGGCCATGGGCGATTACGGCTGGCGGATCGGCTTCGCCATCGGTGGATTGCTCGGTATCTACGCGCTGTTTTTGCGTCGCGGTGCGCAGGAGTCTCACGTGTTCGTAGAGCAGCAGGGGCTGGCTCGGCCGCCGCGCAAACTGTCCAGGGGCGAGATGCTGCGCGTCGCGCGCAATATCGTGATGCTTGCTGCGGCCGCCAATGTCACCTACTACGCCTGGGTCACGTTCGGTGCTTCGACGGCAATTGCCCAGGGCATGGACCCTACGGGCGCCTATGTGGCCAGCCTTTTGGCGCAGGTTCTCTGTGTGTGCTGGTTGCCGATCTGCGGAATGTTATCCGATCGGGTAGGCCGCCGGCCCATGGTCATCGCCTGGGGCCTGGGCGTGATCGGGCTGACCTATCCCATTTCGATAATGGTGACCACTGAGCCCTACACGCTGTTCCTGGCTCAAGTCCTGGGGCTGGGCGCCTGGTCGTTGATTGCCGCGATCTTCCCCGCCGTGCTCTGCGAGCAGGTGCCCACCCAGGCGCGCGCGCAGGGCGTTGGGTTGGTGTCGTCGGTGTCGGTGGCGATTTTTGGTGGCTCCGCCCCCTATTTACACAGCTACCTTGGCGGCGCCGACCTTGGCTATCTGTACGTCTGCTATGTCATGGGGTTGGGCGTGATCACCGTCCTGGCAGGTGTGCTTATCGACGAAACGGCGGGCATCGATCTTGCGCATATCCAGGCGCCCGGCGCTCGGGTGGCAGCAGGCGCACGGCCGCCAATGGCCGCTCAGGACTCATTCAATTGACGGGTCTATCCGCAGCATCAGCCGACCCAAGGAGTGCAACTTCCATGAACCCAGAAACAGACCTGGAAAATACCGCTGCACGCGGTGAAAGGCCGGGCACCGGCGTAACGGTCAGCCAGACTTCGGGGCCACGTCAGGCCGCGCGCGAGACCTGGGTCGAAGTCCCTACCGAGTCAGGCCCGGCGGCCGCCTGGTGCTACTCGGATCGCCGCGCCTACAGCCCGGCGGACTCGGTGCGCCTCTATGTGTCTTCGAACCGCCTGCACGTGAAACTCAGGATCTACCGTGATGGAGCCATGGCTCGCACGCTGCATGAAACCGGCAGCCTCGACGCTCGATTCCATCCCGTGCCCGACCGTGCCTATGAGCATGGGTGTGGATGGCCAGTCTTTATGCAATGGTCAATTCCGGCTGATGCCGAGCCAGGTGGCTATGTAGTGGAAGTGCGGGACAGCGCTGACAGCGTGCTCGGGCATCACCTGTTCATCGTCAAGGCGGCGCGCAAGCGTGCCGATGCCTTGGTGCTCGTCGCAGCCACTTCGACCTGGGCCGCTTATAACGACTGGGGCGGCGCCAATCATTACTTCGGTGTTCATCCCGGTACGCCGCGTGGCCGCGCGCCGTTGCTCTCAGCACAGCGCCCTTGGGCGCGAGGGCAGGTCTGGCTGCCGGAGGGCGCGCCACGCTCCATCAATGCGACCCGGCAACGCAAGCCCGGGCCGGCGCGTTACACGTTCATCGAATGGGCCTCGCTTAACGGCTACGCCAAGTACTACGCGCTGGCGGGGTGGGCCTCCTACGAAAGACCGTTTGTGGTCTGGGCCGAACAGCAAGGCTATACGGTCGACATCCTGACCCAGGACGATTTGCACCACGACCCGCATGCGCTTGAGGGCTACCGCTGCGCCGTCTTCGCAGGGCACGACGAGTACTGGACGCGGGAGATGCGCGACCATGTCGACGCCTTTGTCGAAGGGGGCGGCAATGTTGCGCGCTTCGCCGGCAATTTCATGTGGCAGATTCGCTTGGAAGATGAGGGCCAGCGGCAGGTGGCCTACAAGTACGACGCCGGCGCACTCGATCCCTTGGCGGCTACTGACCCTCGTCGGCTAACCGGCGCGTGGGAAGACCCGAGGGTGGACCATCCCGGAGCGAAGACGTTTGGGGTGAATGCAGTGCGGGGGATATACGCCGGCTTTGGTGCAATGGCGCCGCGCAACCCTCGTGGGTATACGGTCTTCAGGCACCAGCACTGGGCGTTTGCGGGGACGGGCCTGGGTTACGCCGATATGTTTGGAGATGAGGCCAACATTTTTGGCTATGAGGTGGATGGCCTGGAATACACCTTCGTCGACGGTCTCCCGGAACCGCTCGGCACAGACGGTGCGCCCGCCGGACTGCAGATTCTCGCCATGGGCTGGGCGACCAACGCCGAGCACGGCCGCGCCGAGGATGCGTATTCATTCATGCTCGGTGATGGCGATGCCCGGTTTCGTGCGTCGATCCTGGCGCCCGACCTTAGTGAGGCCAACATCAGTCTGCATAGCCGCGGTGCTGGCATGGTGGTGCACTTTCACAAAGGTCGAGGCCAGGTGTTTACCGCCGCTACATGCGAATGGGTACATGGACTTATACAGGCAGACATCTACACCGTGATGATCACAAAAAACGTGCTCGATCATTTCTTGCGCACGCGGTAGGAGGCGAAATCGCCGGGTCGTTGTGGCGGTGGTCACAACGACTGGCTATCTCCAAGGTGTAAAGAATTTCGGATGCCTATTGTCAGCGCATGCTAGTCACTCATACAGGAATTCGAGTTAACGCTTTGAACCTGTTTTATCGATTCGCCACCTGTTATTTCGCTTACCACAACTTTGCATGCGGATGACATTAGGCCAGTTTTTTCGAACTCTAGTTTCACTTCATAATCTTTGCCCTGTTTGGGCGTCAGATAGGCTGAATCAGGGTAGCACCAAAATTTACCGGAATCTGATGTGACAAAATATTTCATTATGAATAGCGTAGGCTTCCCCGCAGGTAGTACGTATTCGTTATAGCCTAAACGCTCCGTCTTGACTGATTCCGTCGTTAACGTGGCGGGTATTCCAATGACTCTGTTTTTGTAATCCTCTTCCATCATGCCCAGCAAATCGACACGCCGCCATAATAGGTATGTTTTGGTGGGCGTGCGGTCTCTGAAATTCTTGAATCCCATATCATTTTCGTTTTTTATTTGACGGGTTTGCTCGCAGCTTTCAAATGATTTGAATCTGCCCGTCACTTCGGGTGATGTGAAGACTCTGACACGCGAGCTAGACTCGGGGTTATAGCTGTTTTTTTCGACTTCGTTAGTGATGTTGGTTTTTTGATAACTGCAGCCCTGTATCAGAAAAACTAATAGAGCAGTGCCAAGAAGTTTGTTCACGTTATTCTCCCAATGAGACTATACAATCCATGTGTATCAGCGCTTCAGAGCGTCCAAGACAGTCAGTCGGCTTGGCTTCAGCTTGAGCAAACCGGTCGCTCGCCCAGCCGTTCTACCAACCTTACAAGATAACCGTCGGGATCCTGGACGATGAACTCGCGCTGGCCTACCTCTACCTGTTCAGCCCGATACCAGGTGTCTTTGCATGCTCGATAGAGTGGAAAACCGGCCTCACCAAGCTTGCAGATGATGGGGGCAACAGCCTCCACATCAATCTGCAGGTTGATACCCCGTCCAAACGGCTTGGCCAACGGCGCAGTCAACCATTGACCCGCGTCCGGATCAACCTGCTCAAGCATGATTTGGGCGCCATTCAAATCCAGATAGGCAAACCCGTCTTCCGGACGTTGATAAGCTATTTTGAAGCCCAGGCAAGAAGCCCAGAACGCCAGGCTGTTATCCAGGTGGGTGACCATTAACTCCGGGACCAGTTTGTTACGTTCGAACATAAGATGACCTCCATTTCATAAAACCTTCCGTCATGTTCCTGACCGAACTCAGGGGTTGGCTTTCAGCCGCCCCAGCACCGCCGTCCGTAGGCAACCCCAGGCGATGAAGCCAATAACCAGTACCTCGGCTACACCCATCAGCACATTGAATGAAAAAGTGAGCGGTTGCTCAGCCCAGTAGAACGTCGTATACCCCGAGCGAAAGCCGTTGATCCGAAGTCGTCCACTGAACACCGCGGGCACCAATGCAACAACTTGGGTCAGCTCCAGCACTGCCAGGAAAGCACCCAGCAAGGTGAGCAGGGCGCGTAGGGGGATGCCGAGTTTTTCAGAGGGTTCAACCGCAGGCGCGGGGTCTTTGGCTTTGCGCAATCTGGCGCTTTTTGCGGGCGACGGGGCAGGTCGATAAGGTGCCGGCTTACCGGCTGCCGACCCAACGACGACCTCGGTGGGAGCGGCGACCTCCAGGTAGTCGGCCAGCGCCTGCAGCCACGCATCGGTGCGCTTGCTTCCCGGCACCACCGGGACGTTATCGGTGGTCAAGCGCTGTTCGCTGCCGTCGCGCATCACCAGCCATAGCTGGGTGTGGGCGGGCTCGGCCTGCTCGCGGCGGCGAAGTTCGAGGGCGCGCGGTGTGTCGATTTTGAAGACCGACACGATACGTTCGCGACGCCCGAAAAAGTTTTGCGTGCGGCGCTTGCCTTCACCGTCGACGCGCGACAACAACAACGACTCGCGCATGCCCATGTACACCATCAGCGACAGGCCCAGGGCAGGCATCAGGAGCAGCGCGAGCACTAACAACAGGGTCGACAGTGGGTCCAGGTCCGCCAGTTGTGATTGCCATTCGGTGAGCCAGAATCCCACGCATGCCACCGGCAGGGTAAAGGCGATTGCGCCGACCAGCAGCACCGTTGCGGTCTGTACCCGATTGCATGAGTGGATGTGCAAATCACCGTTGGCGGTGCGTTCGAATCGGTGCCCAATTAGCATGCCGGGGTCTCTATGCACTGGCTTCAAGGTCGGCGCGCAGGCCGGGGTCGAGGTTGATGCAGCGCAGGATACCCTATGCCGGCCTCGTCGCGATTGCCCTCGATTAGATTGAACACCCGAAAACCCAGGCCGCCTAACCCAGACAGGCCACTTGACTGCACCGCCAGAGCAAGCGGCGTTTACCTGGCTACGACCGGCCATGCACGATGAAGCAGGCGCCGACGCAGGCTGCAAAAGGGGGTTCAATGACCGAGGATTTCACAGATTTTTTCACCACGTACACCATTCTGGGTATTTCGCTGACCAGTTGGGCCCTTGCCGTTTGCGCCGCTGCGCTCAGCTACTGGCTGGCAAGAACCGCTATCCGTTTCGTTTTTCGCAAGGTCCAGGCCAGGGCAAGCGTCGACAATGGTCATCTCAGCTATATCGCCAGCCGAGTGCTGTCGGCGACCAGCACCACGTTGCTGCTGTTGGCCTCTATCCTGGTCGGGATTGGCCTGCTTGATCTGCCGGAGCGCTGGCTTGGCCGGGTCAGCAGCCTGTGGTTTGTGGTGGCGGCGTTGCAGATCGGCCTGTGGGCCAACCGCGCCTTGGCGCTTGGGTTGCACCGCTATTTTTCTCGGCACAGCGCCACTGGCACGTTCCAGGCGAGCGCCCTGGCCACCCTGAGTCTGTGGGGCGTCAGGGTGTTGTTATGGGCAGTGATCCTGCTCGCGATGCTGTCGAATCTGGGCGTCAATATCACTGCGTTTGTCGCCAGCCTCGGCGTGGGCGGTATCGCGGTGGCGCTGGCGGTGCAGAACATTCTGGGCGATGTGTTCGCCTCGCTGTCCATTGCGGTCGACAAACCCTTTGAAGTCGGCGACTTCATCGTGGTGGGCACGCTCGCCGGTACGGTTGAGCATGTGGGCCTCAAGACCACGCGCATCCGCAGCCTGGGTGGCGAACAGATAGTCATGGCCAACGCCGACATGATCGGCAGCACCATCCAGAACTATAAGAGGCTGCAGGAGCGGCGGATCGTGTTCGAATTTCGCCTGACCTACGACTGCTCCACCGAACAGATCCGGCGGGTGACGCAACGGGTGCAGGACATTATCAAAGGTGAAGAACTGGCCAGGTTCGACCGCTGTCATTTCAGGAGTTTTGGTGAGAGCGCGCTGGAGTTCGAGACCGTCTATATCGTTCTGGACGCGAGCTATAACGTCTATATGGATGTGCAGCAACGGATCAACCTGAGCATCATGGAAGCGGTCGCCGAGCTGGGGGCTTGCTTTGCATTCCCGTCGCGTACCGTGCATGTGGCTTCGCTGCCAGAGGCGGCAGTGCCTTCGCGGACGCAGGTTCCATCGCGTGTGGAGCATGCCTGATGAGACTGACGAACCGGCTGCGAACGCGGCGGCAAGGCTGGCATCTTTATCGCCTGACCCACCGCTTTCGCAACCTCGCTAAAGCTCGACAGCTCCCACAGGGGATCGGCTCTCTGTCAGCGGTATTTAGGTTGTACCTGCGAATGCTATTTCAACCACAACAACGCTCAACTGTGGGAGCTGTCGAGCCCCGGCGAGGCTGCGAAGGCGGCGGCATGGCTGGCATCTCATTGCCTGACCCACCGCTTTCGCAACCTCGCTAAAGCTCGACAGCTCCCACAGGGGATCGGCTCTCTGTCAGCGGTATTTAGGTTGTACCTGCGAATGCTATCTCAGCAACACCAGCGCTCAACTGTGGGAGCTGTCGAGCCCCAGCGAGGCTGCGAAGGCGGCGGCAAGGCTGGCATCTTTATCGCCTGACCCACCGCTTTCGCAGCCTCGCTAAAGCTCGGGAGCTCCCACAGGAGCCTTACCGAATGTTCTTGTCCAGAAACGCCCGAATAACCGGAATGATCTCCTGGCCATGCGTTTCCAGCGCAAAGTGCCCGGTGTCATAAAACCGGATATCCGCTTTTGGAATATCACGCTTCCAGGCCTCGGCCCCGGCCGGCAGGAAGAACGGATCGTTCTTGCCCCACACCGCCAGCAACGGCGGCTGGTACTGGCGGAAGTACGCTTGGAACGCCGGGTACATCGCTACGTTCGAGGCGTAGTCCAGCACCAGGTCGAGCTGGATTTCGGCATTGCCTGGCCGGGATATCTGCAAGCCTTCCAGCGTGTAGCCATCGGGCGAGACCGAGCTTTTGTCGGCCACACCCTCAAGGTATTGCCACTTGATCGAGGCCGGGGTCGGGAAGTCATGCAGGGCTTCACGATTCTGCTGGGTGGGCGCATGCCAATAACGTTGGATAGGCGCCCAGCCGGTACCCAAGCCTTCTTCATACGCGTTGCCGTTCTGGGAAATGATCGCGGTCACCCGCTCAGGGTGGGCAACGGCCAGGCGCCAGCCCACGGGCGCGCCGTAGTCGTGGACCATGAGCGCGTATTTGTCCAGCTTGAGCTGTTCGGTGAACTCACCGATGGTCTTTGCCAATTGGCTGAAGGTGTAGGCGTATTTGCCGCGCGGCGGAGCTTCGGTGTAGCCGAAGGCCGGCAGGTCCGGCGCGATCACGTGGTAACGGTCGGCGAGTGCAGGCATGAGGTCGCGGAACATGAAGGACGAGCCGGCGAAGCCGTGCAACAGCAGGACGGTCGGCGCGTCCGGGTTGCCTGCCTCACGGTAGAAGACCTTCACGTCGCCGACCTGCGCATGGCGGTAATGCACTTGGGTGTCTGCAGCGGACGCACCGCTGATCAGCAGAGAGGCGGTGAGCCCGGCGGCGGCAATGGATTTGGACGTGGTCATGATGCGATTCCTGTGTAACCGTTTAAGTGGTGGTTTGAAGGTTATGCCTGAGTCTGGTAACCTGTCAAACATATTTTCATTAGTTACAGGCTGCCCATGAATTCGATCAGCACTGCCCCAGGCGCACTTTTTCTGGCTGACAACCTGGCGCTCGACTTCATCAATACGCAGTACGGTATGGGTGATCAGCGCCATGACTGTTTTATCGATGATCAGGGCGTCATGAGCTGGCTGACGCAGGCGGGGCTGTTGCGCGAGCACGCCGAGCCAATGGCGCCGCCGGGGCTGCTGGCCCTCGCGCGTGACCTTCGCGCGCGTGCAGGCGCTGTGGTGAACGCTGCAAAGACCGGCGGTCCTGCCGATCTCACGGTGATCAACCAGGTGCTTGAAGCGGGGCGTCCGGTAAGCAGGCTGGAATGGGCGGCGGATACAGCGACGTTGCGCGTCGCCACTCAGCCCAAAGACAGCAGTGCGGCCAGCCTGCTCTGGCCGGTGGCCGACGCCTTGGCCAGCCTGGTCACGCACGACAAGTTCGAATTCGTGCGCCAATGCGAGGCCCATGATTGCGTGCTGCTGTTCCATGACTTGAGCAAGTCACACCGCCGCCGCTGGTGCAGCATGGCGACCTGCGGCAATCGGATGAAGGTGGCGGCTTTTCGGGCCAGGAAGAAAACCTGACGGGGGAGTTGAAGATAGCAAGTTGCAGGAGCGGACCCGCCCCTGCGGGGACAGGCTATTCTTGGGGATCGCGGTTTCCCGCAGAAGGTTAAACTTTCGCCACACCCACCCGCCACTGCGCGGGCGGCAACACCCCGTTGACCAGGTAATTGCCCACAATCCGCGACTTGTATACCCGCGGATTATGGTTCGCCAAGGTGCGCGCATTGCGCCACAACCGGTCCAGCGCTTTGTCGCTGGCGGTGGCACTGGCGCCCAGCGCATCGAACAGCGCGGTGGTGGCCGCCAGCGTCGCATCCACTACCGGGTTGACCGCCAGGCACACTTCCAGCTCCGCCAGCGCCACGTGCGAGTCGTCATTGTGCAGCGGCTGGTCATGGGCGATCACGTGGTGCGCCGTGCGCTCCAGGCGTTGCGCCGCCTGCTGCGCGATGGCTTGCGCGGCGTAGGCTTGGCTCGCCACCTCGCCGATCACCTGCAGCAGTTGCACGTCCTGCGCGGCGGTGTCGGCGTTGCCGGTGGTGAACGTGCGGGCGCGCCGGCTGAGTTCTTCGGCGCCACTCAGCGCAGCGCGGCGGGCGATGCCGGCGAGGGTGCTGAGGTGGTAGAGCTGGAAGAACGATTGGCCGTGGCCAAAGCGCTGCTGGGTCGGGCGCAGGTCGTCGTCCACCACCGGTGCGTTGTCGAAAATGCAGGTGCCGCTGGCGGTGAGGCGTTGGCCGAAGCCGTTCCAGTCATCCACGATCTGCACGCCGGGCGCCTTGAGGTCGACGACCACGCTGTAGTGCGTGCCGTCTTCACCGGTGGCGATGGTGTTGATCAGGTCGCTGTAGAGCGCGCCGGTGGTGTAGAACTTTCTGCCGCTGATGCGCAAGGCGCCGGTCGCGTCGCGGTGCAGGCGGGTCTCGAAATCGCCCCGTGCCTGGGTGCCGACTTCGGTGCTGCCGGGGGAGAGCAGGGCGCCCTGTCCGAGGCGATCGAGCCATTTGGCACGCCAGTCGAGGTCCTTGGCGCTGAGTACGTCTTCGCAAAAACCGAAGTGGCCGCGCAGGGCCTGGGTGATGTTGGAGTCGGCGGCGGACAGTTCGGTGAGCAGGGCGAGCAGCTCGACCAGGGTGGCGTCCTGGCCGCCATAACTGACGGGCAGACGCCAACGGGGCAAGCCCAGGGCGTTGAGTTGCTGGATCACCGAGGCGAGGTTGCCGCGTGTCTGATCCGCCTCGGCGGCCTGCGCGAGAATCTGCGCAAACAGCGGGCGAAACGGCGCGGCCAGTTGTTCGTAGCGGGCGGTGGGCGGTGCGCCCCAGATATTCAAAGCGGGAATCGACATTGCAATGGACCTTGCTGAAAGTGGTTCAGGTGCAGGGGTCCAGTGGTCTGGTGACGTCACCCTAACCCAAGGGTGGCGAAATTTTTAATACGAAAAGTAGCTAGCGAGCTGTGAGGCAGTTCTATCGATAGTGCACAACAGTATTAAACGCCGCGCTTTTATTGCGATAGCTTCCAGGGCGAACGACCAGACTGCATGCTCACAGATGGTTGAAACCGACCAACTACCCTGTGGGTGATTTCATGATCAATCGTCGAACACTGCTCTCTCTGCTGGGCCTGGCCTCGCTCTCCCTGTACGGCCCTTGGTCATGGGCGTCGCAACCTCAAACGCTGATTGTGGGCGATCAGTTCTTCTCCAACCGCATCGTGCTGGAGCTTTCGGGCGAGCTCAAAGACCTGCCCTATAAAATCGACTTCAAACGCTTCAACACCGGCTCTCCCGTGGCCTCGGCAGTGGCCAGCGGCGCGTTGGACGTGGGCATCGTCGGCGATACCCCAGTGATCAGCCTGGCCGCCAATGGCGCGCCGGTCAAAGTGGTCGCCAGCACCCAGACCAGCCTCGACGGCGTGGGCATCGTGGCGCGCAAGGGCATTCACTCGGTGGCGGACCTCAAAGGCAAGACTGTCGCCATCTGGAACGGCTCGTGGAGCCAGCAACTGGCGTACAAGGCGCTGGACGAAGCCGGTTTGCCACGCAGCAGCGTCCACTTCAAATACCTGCTCCCGGCCGAAGCGAGCCTGGCGCTGACCCAGGGCGACATCGATGCCTTCGGTACATGGGAGCCCTACGTGTCGTTGCAGGAAAAAGAAGGCAGCACCTTGATCCGCAACGCCAAGGGCCTGATGAGCGCGCCGACTTATATCGTGGCGTATGAACCGGCGTTGGCGCAGAAAAGCGCGATTGTCAAGGACTTCATCGCACGCCTCACCCGTGCCCGTGTATGGAGCGCCACGCACGTTGATGAGTATGCCGAGGCGTGGTCCAAGGCCAACCAGTCGGCGCCGGAAATCGCCAAGGTGTGGTTCAAGCGCGATGCGATCAAGGTGCTGCCCATCTCGCCGAAGATTGTCAGCGAAGCCCAGGCCACAGCGGATTTCCTGGTGGATGCGCAGATGCTGAAGCAACGGTATGACGTGACGCCGTTGTTTGATCGGGCGCTTTAAACGCGCAGGAAACAAGCACTCATAGTCTCGGCCGAACGTTTGTACGGTGCTGAACTAGGATTTTTCTTCCGGAGCTCATCGGAAACAAAAATTCACTGGCATCGACAAGGAGTAGCCAGTAGGCTACAAGTGATACTTTGACTAACTTAATCGGCAGGACGCCGGAGTTTGATACATGGCTCGACGGCATGAGGGATATTTGTGGGAAAGTGGCTGTTCTGACTCGGCTGGACAGAGCCGAAGAAAACAATTTTGGCGATTGCGAGCCGGTAGGCGGTGGCTTGAGTGAAATGCGGGTGTTCGTCGGGCCCGGCTACAGGATGTACTTTGTACGGACGGGCATCACCGCTTACCTGATGCTGTGGGGTAGCGATAAAACCGACCAGAAGAGAGGAATCAAACGGGCAAAAGAGATTCTCGATGCCCTGAGAGGCAGATGAAATGAGCGAATCGAAATTCAAACCAGAGGACATGCCGATCCTCGATCTTGATACATCCGGCACCAGCGTCTATGAAGCTTCACGCTTCCTCGACAGCCCAGAAACGATCAGCGCGTACCTCGCGCAAAGCATGAGGTCTCAAGACCCTCAAATACTCATGAAGGCGCTGGCCGAGGTTGCCAAGGCACAAGGTGTGAATAAAGTTGCCGAAGCGGCGGGGGTTAATCGCGAGAGCCTTTACAAGACGCTGAAAGGCGGCTCAAAAACGCGCTATGAAACGATCCAGAAGTTGATGATTGCGTTAGGCGTCGAGCTGACCGTGCAGCCAATTCAACGGCCACGATCCGTAAAGTAACGAAGTCCAAAATGGGGAAGCTGTCGAGCCTCTGCGAGGCTGCGAAGGCGGCAGCACTGTCAACACTTTCATTGGCTGACCCACTGCTTTCGCGGCCTCGCTAGAGCTCGACAGCTTCCACATTCTTGAGTTATCAGCGCACCAGGCACGGCTGCTTGTTGTTGAAGCGCCAGCCCGGAATCAGGAACTGCATCGCCACGCTGTCATCCCGCGCGCCGAGGCCCATGCCCTTGTACAGTTCGTGGGCCTTGGCCACGGCGTCCATGTCGATGTCCACGCCCAGGCCTGGCTTGCTCGGCACTTTCACGTAACCGCCTTCGATTTTCAGCGGCTCGCGGGTCAGGTGCTGGCCGTCCTGCCAGATCCAATGGGTGTCGATGGCGGTGATGTCGCCCGGTGCGGCGGCGGCGACCTGGGTGAACATCGCCAGGGAAATATCGAAGTGGTTGTTGGAGTGCGAACCCCAGGTCAGGCCCCATTCATGGCACATCTGCGCCACGCGCACCGAACCTTGCATGGTCCAGAAGTGCGGGTCGGCCAGTGGAATGTCCACCGATTGCAATTGGATCGCGTGGCCCATTTCGCGCCAGTCGGTGGCGATCATGTTGGTGGCGGTTTTCAGGCCGGTGGCGCGGCGGAATTCGGCCATGACTTCGCGGCCCGAGTAGCCGTTCTCGGCGCCACAAGGGTCTTCGGCGTAAGCCAGCACGTGGTGCTGGTCGCGGCACAGGCGGATGGCTTCTTTCAACGACCAGGCGCCATTGGGGTCGAGGGTGATACGTGCCGTCGGAAAACGTTCGGCCAAGGCAGTGACGGCTTCGATTTCTGCGTCGCCGCTGAGTACGCCGCCCTTGAGCTTGAAGTCGTTGAAGCCGTATCTGGCCTGCGCGGCTTCGGCCAGGCGCACCACGGCGTCGCTGGTCAGGGCCTTTTCGTGGCGCAGGCGGAACCAGTCATCGTCGCTGTCGGCTTCGTTGCGGTAGGCCAGATCGGTGGCACTGCGGTCGCCCACGTAGAACAGGTAGCCGAGCATTTTCACCGCATCGCGCTGCTGGCCTTCGCCGAGCAGGGCCGCCACCGGGACGTCGAGAAACTGGCCCAGCAGGTCGAGCAGCGCGGCTTCCATGGCGGTGACGGCGTGGATGGTGATGCGCAGGTCAAACGTCTGCAAACCGCGCCCTGCCGAATCGCGTGACGCGAAGGTGCTGCGCATCTGGTTGAGCACGCGCTGGTACTGGCCGATAGGCTGGCCGATCACTAGGCCGCGGGCATCTTCCAGGGTTTCGCGGATGCGCTCGCCGCCGGGTACTTCGCCCACGCCGGTATTGCCGGCGCTGTCCTTGAGGATGACGATATTGCGCGTGAAATAAGGCCCGTGGGCGCCGCTCAGGTTGAGCAGCATGCTGTCGTGGCCGGCGACGGGGATGACCTGGAAGTGGGTGACGACGGGAGTGTTCATGGCAAATTCCTGAAGTGACTTAAAGAGGTTTGCTGATGGCAGCGCGGCTGGCCGAGGCATCGGTTGGCGTCAGTGCGACCGAAGGCTTGGTCTTGGCAAAGAACACCAGGATCGCCGCAAGCACCGAAGTGCCGGCCAGGCCGTAGAGGCCGCCCTGGATCGAGCCGGTGGTCTGTTCCAGGAAGCCGAAGGTAGTCGGTGCGACGAAGCCACCCAGATTGCCGATGGAGTTGATCAGCGCGATCACCGCGGCGGCGATACGCACGTCCAGGTAGCCCTGGGGAATCGGCCAGAACAGCGACGACGCCGACTTGAAACCGATGGCCGCAAAGCAGATCGCCACAAAGGCGAAGACCGGCCCGCCGGTGGTGGACATGAACATGCCCGCTGCGGCAATCAGCAGCGCCGCAGCGACCCAGGCCTGCTGGAACTTGAACTTGCCCGACAGCGAGGCGAAGGCGTACATGGCGATGATCGAGATCAGCCATGGGATCGAGTTGAAGAAGCCGACCTGTACATCACTCAAATCGCCCATTTTCTTGATGATGCTCGGCAGCCAGAACGTCGCGGCGTAGATCGTCAGTTGGATGCAGAAGTACAGCGCGCAGAACAGCATGATCTGGCGATCCCTGAGCAGCTTGCCGATGGTCGGTTTGACGGTGGTGAGGGCCTCGCGCTCGCGCTGTTCCTGGTCAATGGCATTGACCAGGGCGTCCTGTTCTTCGCGGGTCATCCATTTGGCGTCGTGGGGTTTGGAGTCCAGCCAGAACCACACAAAGAAGCCGATTACCACCGAGGCCAGGCCTTCAATGGCAAACATCCATTGCCAGCCGTGCAAGCCAAACCCTTCGATCTGCAGCAGCGCGCCCGACAACGGCCCGGAAATCAGCGACGCAATCGCCGAGCCACTGAGGAAAATCGCGATGGCCTTACCGCGCTCCACGCCGGGCAACCAGCGCGTGAAATAGTAGATCACGCCAGGGAAGAAACCGGCTTCGGCCACGCCGAGCAGGAAACGCAGGATGTAGAAGTGGGTTTCGTTCTGGATGAACGCCATCAGGGTCGCGACGATGCCCCAGGTGAACATGATGCGGGTCAGCCAGATACGTGCGCCGACCTTTTGCAGCAGCATGTTGGAAGGCACTTCGAACAGCGCGTAGCCGATGAAAAACAGCCCGGCGCCGAAGCCATAGGCCGCTGCGCCGATGCCCAGGTCATGCTCCATGTGCGTACGCACGAAGCCGATGTTGACCCGGTCGATGTAGTTGAGGATGAACATGATCACGAACAGTGGGAGCACATGGCCCTTCACTTTCTTCACGGCGCGCGCGAGGACCGTATCGCTGTCGGGTAAGGAAGATACCTGGCTTGAATGGCTCACAATTGAAACTCCCCCTGATTATTTTTATGCGGGTTTGCATGTCTTGTTAATAGACATCATACAAGTAGGTTTCTTTTGGCTGCAATGCGTCAGTGACTGTTTTGTTTGTTTGATGGCATGGCAGGGCCGAATTTTAGATATTTAAGCTTTTGATAACAGTAACTTGGTTACTTTTTTCAGTGTGGTTCACTTTTTGGATGCTGCGAAGGTTGACGTAGGGAGATTGAGTTAAGATCTTAGTTGTCATACAAGATAGGGGTTTATTGAATCGACTTGAGACCATCTCCAGGCCGGATGTTAAGCTCCCCCCAGCTCAACCCCGTGGACCTCCCAGCAATGCCCATTGAACGCGCAACCCCCCTCCGTAGACGCTCCACCAACCTGGCCCAGGGCGTGGTCGATGCGCTGACCCAACGCATCCTGCTCGGTCAGCTGAAGCCCGGTGAAAAACTGCCCTCCGAATCCACCATCGTGCAGGAGCACGGCGTAAGCCGAACCGTCGTGCGTGAAGCACTTTCGAAGTTACAGGCGTCGGGACTGGTCGAGACCCGTCATGGGATCGGTACCTTCGTGCTGCAGCAGCAAGCCCAGCAAGGTTTGCGGCTGCACGTGGACACCGTGGCGAGTGTGCGCAACATGCTGGAGCTGCGCCTGGGCCTGGAGGTTCAAGCCGTGGCACTGGCGGCGTTGCGTCGAACCGACGATCAATTGGGCCATATGCGCCAGGCGCTCGATGACTACCAGGCCTCCCTGGCCAACAACGACAGTTGCGTGGAGGAAGACAAGCGCTTTCACCAACTGATCGCCGAAGCTACCGGCAATACCTTCTTCACCGAAATCATGCTGCACTTGGGCAATGCGATGATTCCGCGCAGCCAAGTGAAGGTCGATGAGCGTGGCGGCGCCGACTTTGCCAAATTGGGGCAATTGGCGAACCTGGAACACGAGGCAATCTTCAATGCGATCAAGCGCCAGGACCCGGACGCCGCCCGCGCCGCCATGGTTCTGCACTTGACCAACAGCCGGGACCGTTTTTCAGGGGAGCAGCGCCGTTGAACGAACACACACTATCGATGCGCCTGGAACGCGTGGCGGCCAACGTGCCCCTGGGCGCGCGCCTGGCCGATATCGGCTCCGACCACGGCTACTTGCCGGTCGCGTTGATGCGCCGAGGGTTAATCGTCGCAGCGGTGGCTGGGGAGGTGGCGACTACGCCCTTCCATGCGGCGCAGCGCACGGTGCGTGACAACGACCTGGAGCCACGGATTGCGGTGCGCCTGGCCGATGGCTTGGCGGCAATCGAACCCCGCGATGGCATCACTGCGATCAGCGTCTGCGGCATGGGCGGCGAGACGATCCGCGACATTCTCGAACGCGGCAAGGCGTACCTGAACGGGCAGGAGCGGCTGATCCTGCAACCTAACGGTGGCGAGCAACCGCTGCGGCATTGGCTGATGGACAACGGTTATTCCATCCTCCATGAAGAACTGCTGCGGGAGAACCGTTTCTATTACGAAATCATCGTCGCCGAGCGCGCCAGGCCGGTGGCGTATACCGCTGAGCAGTTGTATTTCGGCCCGCTGCAGATGCAGGCGCGCAGTTCGGTATTCCTGGCCAAGTGGCAGCGCATGCTGAGCCAGAAGCGAAAGACCCTGGTCAGCCTGAAGCACGCTCGGCAGGCGGTGCCTGAGGATACGGTGCAGGTGATTGCCAGGCAGGTCGTTTGGATCAACGCGTTACTCAGTGGCTATGTTGAGGTAGAGGCGGGCGGGTGAGGTGAGCGTGTGGTGTTCTGTTAACGTGCACCAATAGTTACAGAAAGCCTGTATTCACTGGGGCCTTTTGCCCCATTTATGTGCGCGTCGGCTTATTTGTCCGGTGCCGGCCCCACTGGTTCGGGCCTCTCAACCAGCGGCCCATATCTTGCTTGTCCCTTCCCAATCAATGACATGGCATTTTGCCGTTAGTCATTTCAAGGCTTGGCCCAGCGGTGCACCGTCTGGGTTGTTTTTGGGAGTGGTCGGACATGCACAGCCTTTTATCACCCGGTATCCGCCTGCTCGGACGTTTCGGTTTTGCGCGAAAATTCCAGATTCTGTTTTTCCTGTTCATGCTGCCCCTGGCGGGTAGCCTGTGGATGATCGGTTCGGATTATCGCGACAAATTGGCCGTGATTTCCAGTGAGCAGTCCGGCATTCGCCAACTGCGGGCCCTGGACGCGCTGGATGGCCATTTGACCGCCCAGCGCAACCTGGCCGCGCGGTGGAAAGCCGCGGATATCCTGCACGCCCCGACCCCGGCAGCGAAGGCGGCGATGGACAAGGTCGATGCCAACTTCCCGGTGATCCAGCAAAGCCTGCAAGCCGTGGGCGATTCGCTCAAGGCCCAGAACGCCGGTGCCGATGTCATGGCGCGCTTCGATGCGCTGCAGGCCACGGTCAAGGGCATGGATTCACCATCCCTGCGCACCGTAGGGTGGTGGCCGGACGGTTATGACCGTTTCACCTCTTCCCTGACGGCGATGCAAGCGCTGCGCGAGCAGATCACCCTGGACGCGGGGCTGATCCTCGACCCCTGGCTGGAAACCTACATGCTCATGCAGATGGGCACCCAGCAAACCCCTGACCTGATCGAGCGCATCGGCCGGATGGCCAGCGTCGGGCAGTCCTCGATCTCCTCGGGGCAGTTCACTTTGCAAAGCCGTCTGCAGATGCGCGACCTGCGCAGTCGCATCGGCGATGCGCGGGACCAGTTGGCCAAGGCCGCTGCCTCGCTCAAGGCCAAGCAATATGCCGGGATGGAACCCTGGACGACTCAGTACGATACCAGCCTGCAGTTGCTCGATAACGAACTCAAAATGCTCGACGACGGTGTGTTCGGCGGCAGCATCAAGCTCGACACGGTCGGTTTCGAGCGCAGTATCGATGCGATGCTCGACTCGCTCGGCACACTGCGCGTCCAATCGCTCACGTCGATGGATGCGCGCCTGGGCTACTACCGCGACCACGCGAACCGGCAGTTCATTCCGTTGGCGGCGACCTTCAGCCTGCTGGCCTTGGCCGCGCTGTACCTGTTCATGTGCCTGCAAGCGTCCATCCGCCGCAGCGCCAGCGGCATCACCACCCTGGCCGAGTCCCTGCGTGACGGTAATCTGTGCGTCGAGGTGCAAGTGCAAGGGCGTGACGAACTTGCGGTCATCAGCACTGCGCTGAATGTCGCGGTGGTGCAATTGCGCGCCAGCCTGCTGGGCGTCAATCACGAGACGCAGCAACTCGGTTCAGCGGTGCTCACGCTCAACGCGCAATCGGGCAGTACCCTTACCGAAGTCGAAGACCAGCAACATCAGATCAGCCAGATCGCCGCGGCCGCCACGCAGTTGGCCGCCACTTCCCTGGGCGTCGCGCGCAGTTGCGAGCAAGCCTCTGGCAGTGCCCAGCACACCCGGCGTATTGCCGAAGACAGCAGCCGCGACAGCCAACGCACCACCGCCAGCATCCAGCAACTCAACCAGCGCCTGACGGACACCGCCGATGCGCTGGCGCAAGTCAGCCAGCAGGGCCAACAGATTCAATCGGTGGTCGACACCATTCGCGCCATCGCCGAGCAGACCAACCTGCTGGCGCTCAACGCCGCCATCGAAGCCGCCCGCGCCGGCGAGCAAGGCCGGGGTTTTGCCGTAGTGGCCGACGAAGTGCGCAGCCTGTCGCAACGCACCCAGGCCTCCACGGCGCAGATCGCCGGCACCGTGGACAGCCTGCGCGCGACGGTAAGCCAGGCGGTCACCTTGATGGGGGCGGCCTGTGAACAAGCGCTGACCGACGCCGCGTCCGTCACCGGACTGGGCACGCGCCTGGGCGAGATCGCCGGGGCGGTGCAGAACGTCACCGACACCCTGGCGCAGATCGCCACGGCCGTTGAGGAGCAAGCCGCGACGGCGGACGAGGTGAGCGGCAATATCCAACAAGTCGACCAGGCGGCCGGACGCTTGCTCGACGGCGCAAGGGCCGTCAACCGAGCGGCCGACACCCTGAGCAAGGGCAGCCAGGCCCTGAGTGACAACACCGCGCGGTTTCGTCTGGGCTGAGCTGATGTTCACAGGCTGAACACATCCCCCTGTGGGAGCGGGCTTGCTCGCGAAAGCGGAGTGTCAGTCACTGCACCTGACACTGACGCACCGCTTTCGCGAGCAAGCCCGCTCCCACATTGGATCTCCAGCGTTTTCATTACCTTCTCAGGCCAGCCATCTGAACCTTCGGCCGCTACAGGGCTCACTTGTTAAGTCCCTTGCCGAAAGGAATTCGCATGCCTGCCACGACCCTCGCCCCCGTGACCCGCGAACTGAGCCTGCGCGCCGTCATCACCGGCACCGTCCTCGGCATCCTGCTCACCCCTTCCAACGTGTACGCGGGGTTGAAGATCGGTTGGTCGTTCAATATGTCGATCATTGCCCTGTTGGTCGGTTACGCGATCTGGCAAAGCTTGGCCAAGCGCTCCACCGGGCAATTGCCGTGGACCTTGCACGAAAGCAACATCAACCAGACCGTGGCCTCGGCGGCCGCGTCGATCATTTCCGGCGGGCTGGTGGCGCCAATCCCTGCCTACACCTTGCTCACGGGCAACCAACTGGACGCCATTCCCATGATCGCCTGGGTGTTCTCGGTCAGCTTTCTGGGCATCTGGATCGCCTGGTACCTGCGCCCCTCGTTGCTCAATGACAAGGCGCTGAAGTTCCCCGAAGGCATGGCCACTCTCGAAACCCTGTTGCACATCTACAACCATGGTCGCGAAGCCGCGACGCGCTTGAAGGTGCTGCTCAGCGCGGCGTTGCTGTCGGGGTTGGTCAAATGGGTGGACACTTTTCTGTGGGCCTTCCCGCGCTGGTCGCCCAGCGCTCAGTTGGAGCGCCTGACCTTTACCGCCGACCCTTCACTGCTGCTGGTGGGCTTTGGCGGCATCATCGGCATTCGCGTGGGCCTGACCCTGTTGCTCGGTGCTTTGCTCGCCTGGGGCGGCCTGGGACCCTGGCTGTTGGCGCAGAACCTGGTGACCTTGCCCGCAGGCAGCCAGGGCCCGCAATTTGCCGCGCTGGTGGAGTGGCTGCTCTGGCCGGGCGTGAGCCTGATGGTGTGTTCCACCTTGGCGTCGCTGGCGATCCGCCTCTGGGCCTTGCATCGGTCCACCCGGTCCCTCGGCGGCGCAATCTGGACGGTGCCCAAACCTGGGCCCGCAGCGGGTCTTGTCGTGTCGATTATCCTGGTGGTCTGCCTGCAGGCGGCGCTGTTCGGCATCAACCTGTGGATGGCCTTGCTCACCATTCCATTGGCGGTCTGCCTGGCTGCCGTTGCCGCGCGCGTGGTGGGCGCCACCGGCATTCCCCCCATCGGCGCCATCGGCCAGCTGTCGCAGTTGAGCTTTGGCATCGTCGCGCCGGGGCAGGTGCCGATCAACCTGATGAGCGCCAATACGGCGGGCGGCTCGGCCGGGCAGTGCACCGACTTGATGAATGACTTCAAGGTGGGCAAGGCCATCGGCGCCACGCCGCACAAACAGGTGATCGCGCAGATCCTGGGGATTTTCATCGGCAGCATCGTCGGTGTGTTCGCCTACCTGGCGCTGATCCCCGACCCACAAACCATGCTGCTCACCGAAGAATGGCCGGCGCCGGCGGTCGCCACCTGGAAAGCCGTGGCGCAAACCCTTACCCACGGGTTGGACTCATTGTCGACCAGCATCCGCTGGGCGATTGCCATCGGTGGCGTGGTGGGAGTGCTGCTCGGCGTGCTGGACAGCCTGTTGCCCGCCCATCGCGCGCGCTACCTGCCCAGCGCCGCGGCATTGGGCCTGGCCTTTGTGCTGCCGGCCTCGGTGTCGCTGATGATGGCCTTGGGCGCGATGCTCACCTGGCTGGTGAGTTGCCGCTGGCCGAGCCTCACCGAACGCTTCGCGATCACCGCCGCCGCCGGGTTGATCGCCGGGGAGAGCATCACCGGCGTGGGCGCTTCCTTGTGGGCGATGGTGGGGAACGGCTGAGGGGGAACGAGGCTCGGCATGGCGCGAGCCTGTTGATCAGGCTCAGGCGATTTTCACATTCATGGTGATCTTCGCGGTGAACACCTTCACTTCGCCCGCATCGAAGATATCCACCGGCACGATCTTGTCCCCGGCGGTTTCCCAATCAATCCCACTGCCATCCGCCACGGCGCGGATGTTCGACTTGGCCTTTGCCAGGTACTCCACGGTCATACCTTTGGGAATCCATTTGGCGCCCGCTGGGATGGAAGCGTCGGTCATCATCCCGCCCGCAAGCTCGGCCGCGTTGCACAGTGCGATGGCATGCACAGAGGCCAGGTGGTTGGTGATTTCCTTGCGAAACGGCACTTCGACCACCGCGTGCCCTGGGCGCAACTCGGTGATGGTGGGCGTGATGGTGCTGAAGTACGGCGCCATCTGGCACGCCAGGTTGCTGAACGCAGACGCACCGACGCTATTGAACATGCTGAGAGCCTGACTCATGGAATATCCTCACAATGGGTTAACAGAATAATATTCTGTAACGGAACAATATTCCGTGCATTCCTTGCATGTCAAGCCATGCCTTCTCTACGGGCTGCCGTCGCTTTAGACTGCGTCCATTTGGCGAGCCACTTCATGCATGCACCTGATCTGATCGAGCGCTCCTTCCCAGGCCGACGTAGCGACCTCAAGCGCAGCATCCTGCGCGCGGCCCTGGCCTGCTTTAACGAAGTGGGAATCGAAGCCACCAATATCGAAACCATCCGCGCGCGGTGCGAGACCAGCGTCGGCGCTATCTACCACCATTTCGGCAACAAAGAGGGCATCGTCGCCGCGCTGTTCTTTGCCGCACTGGACGACCAGGCCGCCCTGCGAGAGCGCTACTTGCAGCAGGCGCAGACTGCCCAGGCGGGCGTGGAAGCACTGGTGCGCAGTTACGTGGAGTGGGTCGACGCGCAACCCGAATGGGCGCGGTTTGTATTCCAGAGCCGTTTCGCCGTGGCCAATGGTCCGTTCAAGGAGGAGTTGCTCAGCCGTAACAAACAGCGCAATCGGCAACTGACCGAGTGGATGAGCGACGAAGGGCGCCGTGCGGCGTTCAGCCATGTTCCCGCCGAGCTTTTGCTGTCGCTGATCATCGGCGCGGCGGAAAGCTACGCCCGGGCGTGGCTGTCTGGCCGGGTCCAGAAAAGCCCGAAAGAGTACGCGCCACTGCTGGCGCAGGCGGCATGGGCCTCGATCAGCCAGACGTCTGCATAATTTAATCCCGGCACTCCTGGGCGCTGGCGTAGTCTGTTTCAGGACCCCTTTTCCCGGAGCACGCCATGATCATCGTCCACCACCTCAACAACTCACGCTCGCAACGCATCCTGTGGCTGCTCGAAGAACTTGGCCTGCCCTACGAAATCAAGCGCTACCAGCGCGACCCCAAGACCAACCTGGCGCCGCCTGAGCTCAAGGCCATTCACCCGCTGGGCAAATCCCCGGTGATCGAAGACGGCGGCCAGGTGCTGATCGAATCCGCCGCCATCATCGACTACCTGATCCGCCGGCACGGCCAGGGCCGCCTGCAACCGGATCCGGCCAGTGCGGCCTACGACACGTACGTGCAGTGGCTGCACTTCGCCGAAGGCTCGGCCATGCTGCCGTTGATGCTCAATCTCTATGTCGGCCGCCTCGGCGATGCCGGCGCGCCGTTGCACCCGCGTATCGAATCGGAAGTGGCCAATTATTTGGGTTACCTCAACAACGTGCTGGGGCAGACGCCGTACCTGCTCGGCGATGAGTTGAGCGGTGCGGATATCCAGATGAGCTTTATCGGCGAAGTGGCAGGGGCCCAAGGCAAGTTGCAGGCTTATCCGAACCTGGCGGCATGGGTGCAAAAGTTCCAGGCACGGCCTGCGTATCGCAAGGCGGTGGAGCAGGGCGGGGAGTATGCGTTTGCCAAGTGACGGGGTTGCCGCGAAAGTGGCGGCACTGCCGGTGTCCGCGTGGCCTCGCCGATGCACGGCTGAAGCCCGCCTCACCGCACTCGCGTGCGGCTCTGCACTGCCAGGTCTAACGCCTTCTGCATGTCCAGCCGCGCCGAACGGCCTATGTCCTTGTCGTTGAGCTGGTAATTGCGCTCCGACGGCAGAATCGGCGCGGTCAGGTCCTGCGCGTCGCTGCGTTCAAAGTCATTGTTGTCGCCGATACTCATGGCGCTGCGGCGCAGCAACATGCGCAATTGCTCGGGCTGAAGCTGCGGGTTGATCGACAGCATCGCCGCCAGCAACCCCGCCACCATCGGCGTAGCGTAGGACGTGCCGCAATGCACCGCGCCGTCCTCACCCGCCTTTGGCGTAGACGCATGGGCACAGGCCGCGGCGGTGATGTCCACGCGCATGTCCACGTTCGAAGAGCTGCGGGTGACCGCGTAAGCCGGGTCATCAATGGCAACCCCGCCGCGTTCACTGCGCTGGTGCCCGCCGACCACCAGCAGTTGATCGGTGATAAAGGAGGAGGGCAGCCGGTAATCATCCGTGCCGGAGAATGCCGAGCCGTTGCCCGCGGAGTTCACCACGATCACGTCCGGATGCTCCTTGCGCAGCCACAGGAAAAACTCCTCCAGCAACTCCTCATACCCGCTCATGGCGATACCCGAGCGCAGCAGCGAATCCACCTCATCGCCGTTGACGTCTTTGGCGCCGACACGATGAATCCCCCAGCTCCAGTTGAGCACCCGCACACCGTCCTCCACCAGGTTGACCGACGCCGCGATATTGGCCGTGATGCCGGCGTCGGAATTGCGGTCGACAATCACATCGAAACCACCGCTGGCCTTATCCAGCCCGCGCAGGAAACCGGTGTTGCCGCCATCGTCCCACTTCGCCGCAAGAATCCCGGCCACGGTGGTGCCATGCCCGTCTGGAGCAGGGGTGTCGCGCGCGTAAACGCAGGTGCGCTTGGGCGAACAGCCGCCCAGGTAATCAGCAAAATCCTCCGTGTCGAAATCCACACCGCGCTCGATCACGCCCACACGCACCGGCTGCGGCACAATCGGCGTGTGCCGTCCCGGAAGCCGGCGCCGGTAGTAGGTGACCGCATCGAGAAAACGATTGGCCGCCCATTCATCAGAATCCGCCGCAGGTTTGCTCGGGGCCTTGGGAGGCGTCGCGGCTTGTTCGGATTCTTCGGCGGCCGACTCTTCGATCACCACCGCATCCACACTGGTTTCACTGCCCAGGCGCAGTACCAGGGCATCACGCTGAACCAGGTCCTTGGCCGGCAGGCGCAGTTGGAACAGGTTCAACGGCTCGATGCTGCCGACCACCGTGGCCCCGTATTTGTGGGCCAGGCGCTCGGCTTCCTGGCGACCGTCGTGGTCCTCTTCGATCAGCACGCTGACCAGGTCGACGTAGGTGGTCAGGCCGTCCATGTTCTTCGCCACTTCGCCCGGCGTGGCCGCGACTACATGGCTGTTGCGCAGGGTCAGCCAGGCCGCGTTGCTGCGGCGGGCGCCATCTTCGAGCCAGAGCGGGCCGCTCTGGTGCTGCACGCTGTCCAGGCGCAAGCGCAGTTGATTGCCGTCGCGTTGCAGCGCACCCGACGGCAGCGACTTGCCGGCCAGTTTCAGTTGCGGCATTGCATCTCCCAATCCGCGTACCTCCAGGCACCAGTCCTGCTGGCGGTTTTCCAACAGGTCGCCGCAGCGTTTCAGGTTTTCCAGGCGCAAGGGCTCCTCGGCAGCGGCGCTTGTGCTGGCGGCCAGGGCGAAGAAGGTTGCGAGGACAGCGGAGTGTAGGGGCATGGGCAGGATCTTGGCCGGGGTGATGGTGTTCGGACTGCGCGCACAAGCGCTTCGTTCAGAGGATCGGAATTCAATCTCAGCAACAATCGCCGCCGACAATCAGCCGTTGAACTCCCGATCCCGGCGCCCACTCCTAACTCATAACGCGCTTCATAGGACGAGGACGCCGCAATGGTCAATCAGCAGCTTCACACCCAAACGCCCGGCGCGGTCTTCGAAACCGACCTGCCGGCGCGTCTGGACCGGCTGCCCTGGGGCCGATTTCATACGCTGCTGGTCTTTGCGCTGGGTATCACCTGGCTGCTCGACGGTCTGGAGGTGACCCTGGCCGGCTCGGTGTCCGGCGCGCTGAAAGACAGCCCAGGCCTGCGGATGAGCAATTTCGACATCGGCCTGGCCGGCGGGGTCTACATTGCCGGCGCCGTACTCGGTGCCTTGGTGTTTGGCTGGCTCACCGACCGCCTGGGCCGGCGCAAGTTGTTCTTCATTACCTTGTGGCTCTACATCGGCGCCACGGCAGCCACCGCGTTTTCCTTCAACCTGGAAACCTTTCTGCTGTTCCGTTTCCTAACCGGCATGGGTATCGGCGGCGAATACACCGCGATCAATTCGACCATCCAGGAATTCACCCCGGCGCGTTATCGCGGCTGGGTCGACCTGACCATCAACGGCACCTTCTGGCTCGGTGCGGCACTCGGCGCCGGCGGTGCCATTGTGCTGCTCGACCCGCACGTGGTCGGCGGCGACCTCGGCTGGCGCCTGTGCTTCGGCATCGGTGCGGCGCTGGGCCTGATCATCCTGATCATGCGCCTATGGCTGCCGGAGAGCCCGCGCTGGCTGCTGATCCACGGCCAGCACGACGAAGCGCGCCGTATCGTCGAAGGCATCGAAACCCGCCTGCGCGCCCAAGGCCACGACCTGCCCGCCATCAGCAGCCCAACCTTGCGCCTGCATGCCCGCGACCACACGCCGCTGCGCGAAATTTTCCATACCCTGTTTGTCAGCTTCCGCCGCCGCGCCCTGGTGGGGATGACCCTGCTCACTGCTCAGGCATTTTTCTACAACGCCATTTTCTTCACCTACGCGCTGGTGCTCACCGACTTCTACCAAGTGCCCGCCGAGAAAGTCGGCTGGTACGTCCTGCCGCTGGCCCTCGGCAACTTCTGCGGCCCGCTGCTGCTGGGGCGGCTGTTCGATGTGGTCGGCCGCCGCGTCATGATCAGCGCCACCTACGCGATCTCCGGCGTGTTGCTTGCGCTGAGCGGCTACGCGTTCCAGCAGGGCTGGTTCGATGTGACCCAGCAGGCGGTGGCGTGGATGGTGATCTTCTTTTTCGCCTCGGCGGCGGCCAGTTCGGCCTACCTGACCGTGGCGGAGACGTTCCCGCTGGAAATCCGCGCGCTGGCCATTGCGGTGTTTTACGCGTTCGGCACCGGGCTGGGCGGGATCATCGGGCCGACATTGTTTGGGCAATTGATCCAGACGCAGCAGCGCGGGAGTTTGTTGATCGGTTATCTGATCGGGGCCGCGTTGATGTGTGTAGCGGCGGTGGTGCAGGCGATCTGGGGCGTGGCAGCGGAGCGCCAGGCCTTGGAGAGCGTGGCCAGGCCGTTGTCGCAGGCGGGGGATTGAGCGTGAGGCAGGGTCATCAGCGTTTCACTGCCCCAGCGGTATCTACGCAACCTTGTAGTGAGCGGGCTTGCCCCGCGCTGGGTGGCGAAGCCGCCCCAATAAAGACACCGCCGAGGGCCAGATTAAAACCGCGTCGCCTGGTTTGGGGCCGCTTCGCGGCCCAGCGCGGGGCAAGCCCGCTCACTACAGAGCTGTCGAGCCGCGGCGAGGCTGCGAGAGGGCCGGTGCTTATCTGCCCGACTTGATCTTCGTCCAGGCCCGCGTGCGTGCGCGTTCGGCATCACGGCCCAGGGGCTTGAGGGTATAGAGCGTGGCCATGGCTGCCTCGGTCGGGTACAGGTTAGGGTTGTTGCGAATCGACGGGTCAACCTGGTCGGTGGCGTCCTTGTTGGGGTTGGGGTAACCGACAAAATCGCTGATCGGCGCGATCACCTGCGGTTGCAGCAGGTAGTTGATAAAGGTGTAGGCGTCCTGCGGGTTGCTGGCACCCTTGGGGATGGCAAGCATGTCGAACCAGATCGGCGCGCCTTCCTTGGGCAGTCGCATGTCCACGGTGACCCCGTTCTTGGCTTCCTTGGCGCGGTTGGCGGCCTGGGAAAAGCTGCCGGAGTAACCGACGGCCACGCAAATGTCGCCGTTGGCGATATCGGCCATGTACTTGGAGGAGTGGAAGTAAGTGATATAAGGGCGGATTTTCATCAACAGCGCCTCGGCCTTGATGTAGTCCTTGGGGTTGCTGCTGTTGGGGTCCAGGCCCAGGTGTTGCAACGCCAATGGCAGGATTTCCGAAGGCGAATCGAGCAGCGCCACGCCACACTGTTTGAGCTTGCTGATGTTCTCTTCCTTGAAGATCAGGTCCCAGCTGTCGACCGGCGCGTTGGCCCCCAACGCGGCCTTGACCTTGTCCGGGTTGAAGCCGATCAGAATGGTGCCGTACATGTAGGGCACGGCGAATTTATTGCCGGGGTCGTTGGCCTCGATCAGCTTCATCAGCTTGGGGTCAAGGTGGTTCCAGTTCGGCAACTGGCTGCGGTCCAGGGGTTGGAACACCCCCGCTTCAATCTGTTTGGCCAGGAATACGTTGGACGGCACCACCACGTCGTAGCCGGCGTTGCCGGTGAGCAGCTTGGCTTCAAGCGCCTCGTTGGTATCGAAGATGTCATACACCAGCTTGATCGCAGGGTTCTGCGCCTTGAAGTCCTCCAGCGCCTTGGGCGTGATGTAGTCGAACCAGTTATAGACCTTGAGGGTTTTCTCCTCGGCGTGGGCCATGCCACCGGCAACGGCCGCGCAGAGCACGAGTGACTTGAGCATGTTCATTGGGCTGTCCCTTCAAAACCTTCGAGAACGTTGACGGCGTTGATGCCGATTTCTTCCACTGCGTAGCCGCCTTCCATCACGAACAGCGTGGTTTTGCCCAGGCCGGCGATGCGGGCGCCCATGGCCAGGTAGTCCGGGCTGTCGAGCTTGAATTGCGAAATCGGGTCGTCCTTGAACGTGTCCACACCCAGGGAGACCACTATGATGTCGGCGCCATAGCGCTCGATCTCTGCGCAGGCTTGTTCAAGCGCGGCGCTCCAGGCTTGCCAGCCGGTGCCTGCCGACAGCGGGTAGTTGAAGTTGAAGCCTGCCCCGGCGCCTTCCCCCAGTTCGTCCGCATACCCCAGGAAAAACGGAAACTCCGCTTCCGGGTGCCCGTGGATCGAGGTGAACAGTACGTCGTTGCGCTCGTAGAAAATCGATTGGGTGCCGTTGCCATGGTGGTAATCCACATCCAGGATCGCGACCTTTTTGTGGCCCTGGTCGAGGAAAGCCTGAGCGGCGATGGCGGCATTATTGAGGTAGCAATAACCGCCCATGAGATCACCGGCGGCATGATGCCCCGGCGGGCGGCACAGGGCGAAGGCACTGCGAGCGCCTTGCTGGACAGCGGTCTGGGCGGTGAGGGCAACCTGCGCCGCGCTGTAGGCCGCTTGCCAGGTGCCGGCGGTAATCGGTGCGCCGCCGTCGAAGCTGTAATAGCCTAACTGGCCATGCAGGCTGGTGGGCAACACCGCTCGCAGCGTACGCGCGGGCCAGGTGTAGGGCAGCAGGTCGCCGTCCTGGCCGAACTCTGCCCAGCGCGCCCATGCCCCCTGGAAAAAATCCAGATAGTCGCGGCTGTGGATGCGTTGCAGCGGTGCCAAACCGAAGTCCCGCGGCGGCTGCACCGGGCCCAGTTGACGGTCCTTGACCCGTTGCAGCACGTGGTCGGCACGCGAGGGCATTTCAAAGCAGGGCATCAGTTGCCCGTCCATCAGTTCACAGCGGCCGTGGTGCAGGTGGTGATCATCGGAGTAGATGGTCAGCATGTTGTTCTCCGCAGGCTGTATCGGTGCATGCAGTCTTGCGGTAGGCGTGGTTTTTGAGAACGTCGGGAGCGGCCAAAAGGGGATAGATATGGCCAAAGTGTTTGTCCGTAATTCGACCCTTTATGGGGCATTACCCGCGATATCGGCTCGGCGCGACGCCACTCCAGCGCACAAAGGCGTGCCTGAAGCTTGCGGTCTCGCTGAAGCCCAGGGCCTCGGCGATTTGATGGATTGGCCAGTGGTCTTCGGCCAGCAATTGCTTGGCGCGTTCGAAACGAAGCTCGTCGAGCAGTTCCTGATAGCTGCAGCCCAGCTCATGCAAATGTCGACGCAGGGTGCGCGCCGAGCAGTTCATTTGAACGGCCAGCCCGTCCAGTCCAGGTGCGGCGTGCAGCTGCCCCGCCAGCAACTGGCGGATGCGTCCCAGCCAGGCCTCGCGCCCGGTAAATTCGGTGTTCTGTTTGCGACAGCGCTCGGCCATGGCGTGATGGGTTACGGCGTCTGCCAGTGGCAAAGGTTGCTCCAGCCAATGTTTATCAAAGGCAAACGCGTTGGTCGTGGCCTGGAACTGTAACGGGCAGTCGAAACACTCGGCGTAGCGGGCTCGATAATCCGGCGCATCGTGCTCGAACCGCGCGCTCAGCAACGGCAGCGGGTGGCCGAGCAAGTCGTCGCAGATGACCTTCAACGACGCCAGGCACAGCTCCACGTTGAAGGCGGTGAGCGCCGGGTTCTCGCGGTAATCGCCGGCGGTAAACCAGACCTGTTCGCCGTCCTCCTCAAGGCTCAGCTCGAACAGTGTTCCCAGCAGCGCCGGATAGCGCAGGGCCAGGCGCAAAGCGTCACCGAAAGTGGCACTGGTGAGCAGGGCATAGCCGAGCATGCCGTAGGACGAAACATGCATGCGCCGGCCCACGCTCAGGCCGATATCGCGCTGCAGCGCCACGGCGTTGGCGCACACTTGCATCTCCTGATGGGTGGCGATGCGCGTGTCGGCACGGCTCAAGTCCGCCGCGCAGATACCGCTGCCGGCCAGCAGCGTTGCGGCGGGCCAGCCTTGCGCCTCGAAAGTGCTGAGAACCAGAGAGACCGCATTGAGGGTGGTGAGGTGCGAATGCAACATGGCGACTTCCAGCCAGGGGATGGCTGAAAGGGCAGCAAGTAATGTGCCGAAGCCCGCGGCGAGCGCCTGTTCGAAGCCGTGTAGGCGCGCGCCTGCTGCCTATTTCGGCACAAAGCGGCCCCTTTCTTCCGCAACCGGTCTACCATGCCAGCCCCGGCAGTGGTTCATGCGCTACCGACCCCATTTCTTGAAAGGTGCTGCAATGTCCATCGACCAAATCTCCCTGCCTAAAGGCGTAGGCCCCCACGCGCTCAAGCTGCTCGACGCCATCACCGGCGCTTCCACCCACGAAGAACTCAACCGCGCCGGCGGTAAAGCCGAGGGTTTCGTGCTCGGCCTGGAAGCCACCAAAGCCATCAAAAGCCAGATCGCCGAGTCGATGTATGTGGCTTACGACGACGCGGCGAGTAACCGGGCGGGTGAGTTGAAGGGCTGACAGCCAGGCCCCTTGTAGTGAGCGGGCTTGCCCCGCGCTGGGTGGCGAAGCCGCCCTAATGCAGTCACCGCCGATTTACATATAAAACCGAGTTGCCTGGTTTGGGGCGGCTTCGCCGCCCAGCGCGGGCGGTGCGACGATTCGACAAGCCCGCTCACTACAAGCGTTGACACCACGGTGTAAAAGGCACGCGGCGTTGGTGTAGGCTCAGCGGCCCGAACGCCGCTGAAAGCACAAGGAATGCCCATGACATTGACCGTCAAAACCCTGCTCGATCTGGCCATGGCCAACCCGATCAACGCCCAAATCACCGCGCGTTTGCCGGACCTCGGCGTGGACCAGTGCTTTCTCACGGCGGGTTGCCTGTTCCAGGCCGTATGGAATCATCAGTCGAACCTGCCGGCCGCCCAGGGCGTCAAGGACTACGATGTTTTCTACTTCGACACCGACCTGTCCTACGAGGCTGAGGACGCCGTGATCCGCGCGGCCGAGACGCTGTTCCAGGACCTGGGCGTCCGCGTTGAAATCAAGAACCAGGCGCGGGTTCACCTCTGGTATGGCGAGCGGTTTGGCCGTCCTTACCCGCAGTTGCACACGGCCAAGCAGGGGATCGATCGTTATCTGGTAGCGGGCACGTGCATCGGCTTGGAGATTGCCACGGGTGAACTGTATGCGCCGTATGGCTTGGAGGATGTGGCGCAGGGCGTGCTACGCATCAACCCGCTGCATGCGGAGCCTGCGTTGTTTGCGCAAAAGGCGCGCAGTTACCAGGCGCGTTGGCCTTGGCTGAAGATCATCGAACCGGGTTCAGCCCAGTAACCCTCCCACTGCGCCGCAGCCGGCCACGACCAGCCAGGGCGGCAGCCGGCCTGACATCAATGCTGCCAGGGCGATCAGCGCCAGGGCGAAGTCCGCCACGCTGAAAATCGCGCTGGTCCACACCGGCTGGTACAACGCCGCGAGCAAGAGTCCCACCACCGCCGCGTTGACCCCGGCCAGTGCGGCTTGGGTGCGTGGGCTGCGGCGCAGGGTGGCCCAGAAGGGCAGCGCGCCCATCACCAGCAGAAACGACGGGGCAAAGATCGCCAACAGGCCAATCACACCCCCCAGCCAGCCCGTCGGCGCATGATTCATCGACGCGCCGAGGAAGGCGGCGAAGGTGAACAGCGGGCCCGGCACGGCTTGCGTGGCGCCATAGCCGGCGACGAATACATCACTGCTCACCCACTGCGGTGTCACGACTTGCGCTTGCAGCAGCGGCAACACCACATGGCCGCCGCCGAATACCAGCGAGCCGGTGCGGTAGAAGGCGTCCACCAAGGCCAGGGTGGGGTTGGGCAGCCATCCGGCCAGCATCGGCAGGCCCGCCAGCAACAGCGCAAACAGCCCCAACCACCAGGCGCCTGCGCGGCGGCTGATGGCGATCGGCAGCGCGTCATGCTCGGCGCCTGGCGCGGGTTTGAACAGGAGCAGACCGGCGAGGCCCGCAAGGGCGATGACCCCGACCTGGCCCCAGGCGGACGGTTCCAGCAGCGCCGCGCAGGCCGCCATCAGCATCAGCGCGATACGCGCCACGCCCCGGCACAGGTTGCGCGCCATGCCCCAAACGGCCTGGGCTACCACCGCCACGGCCACGACTTTAAGACCGTGCAGCACGCCGGAGGGAATAGCGTTGCCGTAATGGGAAAGGCCCGTGGCGAACAGGATCAAGGCAATGGCTGACGGTAGTGTAAACCCGGCCCAGGCAGCCGCGGCGCCCCCGTAGCCCGCGCGGGACAGGCCCAGTGCAATGCCCACCTGGCTGCTGGCCGGGCCGGGCAAGAATTGGCACAGCGCGACGAGGTCCGCGTAGCTGCGTTCGCTGAGCCAGCGCCGCCGGGTCACGAACTCGGCGCGAAAGTAACCCAAGTGGGCGATGGGCCCGCCGAACGAGGTGAGGCCCAGGCGCAGGAAGATAAGGAACACCGACCAAGGGCTGCTGGAGGAGGAGGCGAGCGGGTTGGCCAAGGTCGGATCTCGGGTAGAGGGCTAAGCTGTGGGAGGGCTTCCCGGCACCATAACCAATTTTGATGACGCGCAGAAGAGACGGCATTTTTCGGCCTTCATTGAATTTTTCCGCTCGGGTTCGAGTCATTCAAGCAGAGCGTTGCTTTCTACCCACTCCACCTCAAGGACTGACGATGACCTTTTTTATCTTCCTGCTCGCCTGCGCCGCTGCCGCCAGCACCGGCATAATCTTCAAGCCGGGTGCCTGGTATGAATCATTGGTCAAGCCTAGCTTCACCCCGCCCAATTGGCTGTTCCCGGTGGCCTGGACGATCATCTACCTGCTGCTGGCCTGGGCCGGTTATCGCCTCAGCCTGATCCCGGGCAGCCAGATCGTGTTGGCCTTGTGGGCGGCGCAGATTGCCTTGAACACACTGTGGACACCGGTGTTCTTCGGCGCCCATCGCCTGTTCGCGGGGATGGTGATTATTGCCTTGCTGTGGCTCACCGTGGCGGCGATGGTGGTGTTGGCGGTGCGCCTGGACCTGATCACCGGTTTGATCCTGTTCCCTTACCTGGCGTGGTTGAGTGTGGCGGCGGCGTTGAATTTCTCGATCCTGCGAAATAACCGTTGATGGCCCTTACGCCCTGGCCCGCCAGTGAGCCCGAACTGGCCGAAATGCGCCGCTTCAACCAGAAACTTGCCTGGTTGCCGCGCTTCAAGATCCGCAATCGCGTCACGCCGCGCTTGATCCAGGCGCTGTTGCGCGCCAGTCAGAAGGTCAAGCGCGCACCTGCGGTGGAAATAAAGCGGGTGAACGGAGTACCGGTGCGCATCTTGCGGCCGGGCGGCAGGCCCAAAGGTGTTGTGCTGGATATCCACGGCGGCGGCTGGGTGATCGGCAATGCGCAGATGGATGACGACCTCAACCTGGGCATGGTCAACGCATGTGATGTGACGGTGGTCTCGGTGGATTATCGGCTGGCGGTCGACACGCCGGTCGAAGGGTTGATGGACGACTGTCTGGCGGCCGCGCGGTGGTTGCTGACCGCCGATGAGTTCGCCGACCTTCCGGTGTTCGTTGTTGGCGAATCGGCTGGCGGGCACCTGGCGGCGGCGACCTTGCTGGCCTTGAAACAATGGCCCGAACTGCTCAAACGGGTAAGCGGGGCGGTGTTGTATTACGGCGTCTACGATCTGACCGGCACACCCAGCGTACGCACGGCGGGGCCGCAGACGCTGATGCTGGATGGGCCGGGCATGGTCGAGGCGCTGCGTATGCTGACGCCGGGGTTGAGCGATGATGAGCGTCGACAGCCGCCGTTGTCACCGTTGTATGGCGACTTCAGCGGGTTGCCGCCGGCGTTGATGTTTGTGGGTGAACTGGATCCGTTGAAGGATGACACACTGTTGATCTCCGAACATTGGCCAGAGGCAGAGGCGCATCTGTTGCCGGAGTCGGCGCATGGGTTTATCCATTTTCCGGTGGCGATGGCAGCCAGTGTGCTCGCCTGCAGCCACACATGGATAGCGCAGCGGATGCTTCTGATAAACGTGTAGTGAGCGGGCTTGTCCCGCGCTGGGCTGCGAAGCGGCCCCAAAACCAGTCGCCCTAATTCTATCTGACACACTGCGGCGGTCCGATTGGGGCGGCTTCGCCACCCAGCGCGGGACAAGCCCGCTCACTACAGCGGTTTGTCAGCGCTTGATATGACCGCAAGAATCGGATAGCCACAGGTGCCCAGGTTCCCGCCTTATAGAGACCCACCCCACGCAGGCGCCTATCATGAATTTCCGCATTACCGGTCTTGCCCCCGACCCATTCCGCCGCTTTTTCGGCTTACCCGACGACGAGCTCGCCGCGCTGGGCATCAAGCGTTACCGCGTCGACAGCTACCCAGGCTTTCCTGACCGTATAGAGATGAAAGACGCCGACGTCGGGCAGAGCGTGCTTTTGCTCAATCACCTCAGCCAACCCGCACGCTCACCGTACCGCGCCTCCCATGGGATTTTTATCCGCGAAGGGGCGACGCAAACCTATGATGCGATTAACCAGGTGCCTGACGTGATGCGTATCCGGCTGCTGTCCCTGCGGGCATTTTCCGAGGACGGGATGATGCTGGATGGGGATGTCGTAGAGGGGCATTCGGTAGAGCCTGTGATCGAACGCATGCTGGCCAATCCAGAGGTCAGTTACCTCCATGTGCACAACGCCAAGCGTGGGTGTTATTCGGGGCGAGTCGACCGAGCGTAGGGTGATTGAACTTAAAAACTGATCACTTGGTCAGCTAACAAGGCTGCTCATTTCCATCGTCAGGATTTTTTCATGCACGAATACACGCTCAATTACCTGTTCAACGGCGAACCCCGTACCCACACATTCGGACTCAAGCAACCCGAGTTGCCCGTGCATGAGGCGGCATTGCATCTGCTGCAATTGCATTTCGGCGATGCGGAGAATGGTCTGATCCTGCCCCCTGCGGATGCGACGCCGGAGGAAATTCTGCAGCAGGCGCAGGTGATGGGGATAACCGAGATCGAGGTGCTGTAAACGAAGGCCCAGCACCTGCTGAGATATCAAGGCAACAGCGATCAAATGTGGGAGCGGGCTTGCTCGCGAAAGCGGAGTGTCAGTTGATAAATGCATGACGGGTAGACCGCATTCGCGAGCAAGCCCGCTCCCACATTGGATTTTGGTGTTTTCGTGATCGTGCTTTAGTTCGGGCGCAACCGCAGTATCTGCGCTCCATCGAACGGGTCTGTGAGGTAGTGCGCCTGCACGCCAAACGTCTGCTGCAGCCGCTGCGCCGTCAGCACCTCCAGCGGCTGACCCAGCGCCACCAGCCGGCCGTGATCCAATACTGCCAGCCGGTCACAGGTCAGCGCCTGGTTCAGATCATGCAGCGCCACCAAGGTGGTCACCGGCAACCCCTGTATTCCCTTCAGAATCCCCAGTTGATGCTGGATATCCAGATGATTGGTCGGCTCATCCAGCAGCAGGATCTGCGGGCGTTGCGCCAGTGCGCGGGCGATGTGCACGCGCTGGCGTTCGCCGCCGGAGAGGCTGCGCCAGGCGCGCTGGCTCAGGTGGGTGGCGTCGACGTCATGCAGGGCCTGGTTGACGATGGCGTCGTCCTCGCTGGACCACGGGCTCAGTGCCGACAGCCACGGCGTGCGCCCCAGTGCCACGGCGTCGAACACACGGATGGCATCGTCGGTGTCGGCCTGTTGCTCCACCACCGCCAGTGTCTGCGCGATGGCGCGCCGGGACAAGTCGCCCAGCCGCGCACCGCCCAGCCGTACCTCACCGCAGGCCGGCGTACGCAAGCCGGCGAGCAATTTAAGCAGGGTGGATTTGCCGGAGCCGTTCGGGCCGACGATGCCCAGGGTTTCGCCCGACTGCACCTCCAGCTGTATGTCACGCAATAGTTGGACCTCACGCACCTTGAACCCCAGCCCGCTGCAACTGAGCACCGTCATCGCGCGTTCCTCCGGCCGATCAGGATCAACGCAAACACCGGTGCGCCGACCAGTGCCGTGACCACACCGACCGGAATCACCTGGCCCTTGATCAAAGTGCGCGACAGCACATCCGCCGCGATCAAAAACAGCGCGCCGCCCAACGCACTGGCCGGCAGCAGCCGCGAGTGCCCAGTCCCAAGCAACAGGCGCACGGCGTGGGGAATGACCAGTCCGACAAAGCCGATGGAGCCGACAATCGACACCATCACTGCCGTCACCAGGGCCGCGCAGCCCACCAGCACGAACTGCACGCGCCGCACGGGAATGCCGAGGGACGCCGCCGAGTCGCTGCCGAAGGTAAATGCGTCCAGCGCTCGGCGATACCACAGGCACACCGCCAACCCTGCGACCGCCACCGGCACCGCCAGCCACACCGAGGGCCAGCGCACGCCGCTGAGGTTGCCCAACAGCCAGAACAGAATGCCGCGGGCCTGTTCGGAACTGGCGGACTTGGTGATCAGAAACGCGGTGAGCGCATTGAACAGCTGTGAACCGGCAATGCCGGCGAGGATGATCTGGCCGGTGCCGCTGGAGGAACCGCTGGCGCGCGCGAGCAGAATCACCAGCGCGAACGCCGCCATCGCGCCGGCAAACGCACCGGCCGACAACGACACCAGCCCGCCGCCCACGCCCATCAACGCCACCAGCACCGCGCCGGTCGAGGCGCCGGCGCTGATGCCCAGCAGGTACGGATCGGCCAGCGGGTTGCGCAACAACGACTGCAGGATCACCCCGCACGTCGCCAGCCCGGCACCGCAGGCGGCGGCAACCAGCGCGCGCGTCAGGCGATAGTTCCACACCACGCCTTCATCGATGGGGTCCAGCACATAGCCGGCGGCCCACAGTTTGTTGGCGAGTACCTGCAGCACCACGTGCGGTGAGATGGCGGTTTCGCCAATGGCCACACCGGCGAGCACGGCGATCAGCAGCAAGGCCAGGGCGAGTAGGGTGCGGATCATTTGGGCAGGTCGTAGCCGTCGATGGCGGTCGCCAATTGTTCAAGGCCGTCGAACGTGCGAATGCTGGCCTGCAGCGCCATGGCGTCCAGAATGATGATGCGGTTGTTCTTCACCGCGTCCATGTTGCGCGTTACCGGATCGCTGCGCAAAAAGGCGAGTTTCTTTTCATGATCGTCAGCAGGGTAGCGGCGGCGGTCCATGCGTGCGATCACCAGAAAGGTCGGGTTGGCCTTGGCAATGGTTTCCCAGCCGACGGCGGGCCACTCTTCATCGGACTGCACCACGTTGTGCAAGCCCAGCGTCTGCAGCATGAATTCGGGAACGCCTTTATGGCCGGCCACGTACGGGTCGCTGGCCATTTCGGAACTGGAGAACCACACCAGTGCGCTGGCGTGCTTGAGGCCTTTGCTTTGCACGGTGGCGATGGACTTGGCCAGACGCGCCTTGAGTTCGTCATTTAACTGCTGGCCGCGATCCTGTACGTCGAAAATCTGCGCCAGTTGGCTGATGCTTTTGTAAATCGTCTCGATGCGAAACGGCTGCAGTCGCGTGCCGTCGGCGCCCACCAGGTTGTCCTTGCCTTCGCAGTCGGAAGGCAGCAGGTAGGTCGGGATCTTCAGTTCATGGAATTGCTCGCGCGTACCCACCACACCGTGCACGCCGACCACCCATTCCAGCTCGGCAGCCACCAGTTGCGGGCGCTTGGCGATCACCGCTTCGAAGCTCGGCTCGTTGTTGGCCAGGCGCTCGATGGTGTCGTTCTGCGTCTTGAACTGCGGCAACACGCTGTTGAACCACAGCGACGTGCCGACCACTTTGTCGCCCACGCCCAAGGCGTAAAGCATCTCGGTAGCTGCCTGGCCGATGGTCACGCTGCGGGCGGGCGCTTGCTGGAAGCTGAGGTGGCTGCCGCAGTTTTCCAGGCTCAGCGGGTAGTGGGTGGGCGCGGCGTGGGCCAGGGCACAGAAGCCGATGCCGGCGAGCAGGGCGGTAACGCGTGGCAGCATGGAGCGATCTCCGGGTGAACCGTACGTGGAACTGGGGAGGTACGGTACTGGAATAGACGCTCGAGCGCTGTGGTACAGGCAGGCAAGAATGTCCTTCCCGGACACCCCGCCGGTTAGTGATAGAGCTTGCGCCGGCAGGTCTCCTGACTGATGCGTCGTCGCCACGCTCCAGCCTTCCCGGACGGGGTCCAGTGGCATCAAGGAGCAGGCTCGGCACCTACAGTTGCGGGGGCAGTTCCGATTGGCGCGGGTGTACCGCGCTTCGGATTCCCTATTAGTCCCGTTTGGGAACCGGCGCGGTATGGTAGTTGATTAGCGCCTGGCGAAATAGCCCAAGGCGCGTCCCGTCAGAGACGAATGTCGTCCGGGCCCTGTATCAGCGCTTCGATTCGCGTGCCGGTGGCGCGCTCTTCGTTGCTGAAGCCGTCGTAGTCGGCCAGGTTGGCGAAACGGATGCCGGTCAGGCGTTCGATCTGGATCACGCTGCGCTGGTAGGTCCTGAGCTGGCCGAACATCAGGTCGAGCTGGCCCAGTTCGCGGCTCTGGTCAATCATGTAGGCGCTGGCGGAGGGCTTGCCATCATCGCTGAGGTAAGCGACGACTTTCCAGAACGCCTTGGGGATCTTGACGCCCCGGTACACCCGGTCGTCGTCGCCGAACACCGGGCCGGTGAACACGGTGGCGCGGGCTTTCCAGCGTTGGGTGTTATCGATGATGTAGTCCTCCAGTTCCAGCCAGGTCTTCTGGTTGAACCCGCTCATCTGCGGCGAGCAGTTGGTGAAATGAAAGGTGTCGAAGTTGGCGGTCTTCGCCTCGTCGCCCCAATTGGGGTCTTGCCGGCGTACCAGGTGGCCGCGATCCAGACCGTTGCCGGCGTACAGGTCTTCGCCCACCTGTGCGTCGATCGGCAGGCGACCGTCGTAGGCCCAGGTGTCGTTGCTGCGGGCCACGTCCACATGCTGCGCGCCATCGATGTTGGCGCCCACATACAACGCCAGCCGCCGCGAACGTGACATCGTCACCGAGAAGTGCGTGTAGTCCAGGCGTTCGCCGCCGTTTTTCTGCGTCTGTACATCGCTCGCAAGGCGTTGCTCAACCGTGGGCCAGGGCACCTTGAAGCCGCCGAGGAAATCCTCGGCATAGCCGCGCCGGTCCTTGAGGTCCTTGGCGGCGGTGACGCGGGGCGTCGCCGCCCTGGCCTCCAGCAGGGCAGGGCTGGGCGCGAGCAACGGGTGCAGGTCGGCGAGCCTTGGGCGGTGGGAAAGATCGATTTTGGCTTTACGTGCTGGCATCGGTAAGTCCTCCTTGAATAAACACGACTGCAACATAGCTTAATGACAATTGATGAGGCGTATTGAACCCGGGAAGCTATCCTGAATCGATTACTTGGACGTTGTCACATGCCAAAGGGAGCAAGCCCATGTGTGTTCGCCAGCCTCACCGTCATCCGATTTTCTGCCTGATCCCGCCGTACATGCTCGACCAGATCGCGCGCAACGGCGATAAAACCCAACGCGACGTCGCGTTACGTACCCGCGCCAAGGACAGCACGTTCCGCTCTTTGCGCATGGTCGCGGTACCGGCCAAAGGGCCCGCGCATATGGCGCTGGCGATGGGCGCCGGCAAGCGTCGCTCGATCTACAGTGCCGAGGGCACCGACAGCCTGCCGGGCACGCTGGTTCGTGGCGAAGGGCAGCCCGCCAGCGGTGACGCAGCGGTGGACGAAGCCTATGATGGGCTGGGCGCCACCTTTGATTTTTTCGAACAGGTCTTCGACCGCAACTCCATCGACGATGCCGGCATGGCGTTGGACGCCACGGTTCATTTTGGCCAGAACTATAACAACGCGTTCTGGAATTCCAGCCAGATGGTGTTCGGCGATGGGGACGAGCAACTGTTCAACCGCTTCACCATCGCCCTCGACGTGATCGGCCATGAATTGGCCCATGGCGTCACCGAGGATGAGGCCAAGCTGATGTATTTCAATCAGTCCGGGGCGCTGAACGAGTCGCTGTCGGATGTGTTCGGTTCACTGATCAAGCAGTATGCGTTGCAGCAATCGGCGCAGGACGCCGACTGGTTGATCGGCAAGGGCCTGTTCACCAAAAAGATCAAGGGCACTGCCCTGCGTTCGATGAAAGCCCCCGGCACCGCGTTTGACGACAAGCTGCTGGGCAAGGACCCTCAGCCTGGGCACATGGATGATTTTGTGCAGACCTACGAGGACAATGGCGGGGTGCACATCAATTCGGGCATTCCCAACCATGCGTTCTACCAGGTGGCGACGAAACTGGGCGGGTTCGCTTGGGAGCGCGCCGGGCGTATCTGGTACGACGCCTTGCGCGACGCGCGGCTGCGCCCGAACTCAGGGTTCCTGCGCTTTGCGCGCATCACCTACGATATTGCCGGTCGACTCTACGGCGTAGGCAAGGAAGAGCAGAAGGCGGTCAAGGACGGTTGGCAAGCGGTCGGCATTACAGTCTGACGTGAGGAACAACCATGCAAATTTCGCTCAAGGAAAACGGCGGGCCTGGGTTTTTCCCAGGCTTGGCCAAGCCACGGACCCTGAAGCTCGATGCGCTACCGGAACCCGACCAGCAGGAGTTGCGGCAACTGATCGAGGCGTCGGATTTCTTTCAGTTACCGCAAAGTAAGGCGCCCGCTCCCGGTAATCCAGGCCAGGTGCATTACACCTTGACCGTGACGGAAGGCGAGCGGGCGCATACCGTTTGCGTGCTGGCGCCGGTGAAGTCCCAGGCGCTGGATGGGCTGGTCCAGTGTGTCCGGCGGCATATTCGCTGCTGAGTCTTGTGGCGAGCGGGCTTGTTGTGGCGAGCCCGCTCGCCACAGAGGCCCCCACAATTGATCTCCGGTGTTTTCAGTTCTTTTTTGGCTTACTTGCGATCCACCCACACGGTCTGCGCATTGCAGAATTCGCGTACACCGAAGTGCGACAGCTCGCGCCCGAAACCGCTCTTTTTCACACCACCAAACGCCACTCGCGGGTCGGAAACGCTGAAGGCGTTGACGAAGATCCCGCCGGTTTCCAGCTGATCGGCAATGTCGCGTGCCTTGGCCGGATCGGTGGTGAAGATGCTTGCCGTGAGGCCGAACTCGCTGTCGTTCGCCAGGGCTACGGCGTGGTCAGCGTCGCGGGCGGTGATAATCGACGCCACGGGACCGAACAGCTCCTGTTTGAACGAGGTCATCTGGTCGGTGACGTTGGCCAGCACCGTAGGCTCGTAGTAGTTGCCGGCGCCGGGCACTTTGTTGCCACCCAGCAGCAGCGTCGCGCCTTCTTCCAGCGTAGCCTGGACCTGGCCGTGCAGTTCGTCGCGCAGGTCGAAGCGCGCCATCGGGCCGATGTAGGTGGCGGCTGAAGTCGGGTCGCCCATCACCAGGGCACGGCTGGCTTCAAGGAATCTGGCGGTAAAGGCTTCCACTACACCCGCTTCGATGATCAGGCGCTTGGCGGCTGCGCAGACCTGGCCACTGTTCTGGAAACGGCCGATCAATGCCGCTTGCACGGCGGCGTCGAGGTCGGCGTCGTTGAGCACGATGAATGGATCGGAGCCGCCCAGTTCCAACACACATTTTTTCAGCGCGGCGCCGGCCTGGGAACCGATGGCCATGCCGGCACGGACGCTGCCGGTCAGGGTGACGGCGGCGATGCGCGGGTCGGCAATGGCCTTGGACACGCCGTCGTTGGCCACGTTGATCACTTCGAACAGGCCTTCGGCGAAGCCGGCTTTGCGGAACGCCTGCTGGATCAGGTAAGCGCTGCCCATCACGTTCGGCGCATGCTTGAGCACGTAGGTGTTACCGGCCAGCAGGGTCGGCACGGCGCCGCGCAGCACTTGCCACACCGGGAAATTCCATGGCATTACGGCGAGGATCGGGCCCAGCGGGCGGTATTCGATGCGGGCGCTGCCGTTGTCCACCAGGGTCGGCTCCGGCGCGAGCATGGCCGGGCCGTGGGCGGCGTACCACTCGCTCAGTTGCGCGCATTTTTCGATTTCGGCACGGGCCTGGGCGATGGGCTTGCCCATTTCCAGGGTGATGGTCTGAGCCATTTCTTCGGCCTGCTCACGCAAGGCACTGGCCAGGCTCAGCAGCAACTCGGCGCGCTGACTGACCGGCTGGCGGCGCCAGGCGCGGAATGCGTGGGTGGAACGGTCAAGGGCGGCGTCCAGTTGCGACGCGCTTTCGTAGGCGTAGCTGGCAACCGTTTCGCCATTGGCGGGGTTGATCGACAAGGCGTGGGTCTGATGAGAAATAGCGTTCATGGCACCGTCCGGCTGAATGATTGAGATGGGCCCAGCGTACGGGGCTGTATCTTTTCTGGAAACTGAATAATATTGAATGACACGTTCTCAAATTGAGAATTGTGCGCAGGCTTTGGGACGCAGAGCGTCCCTGGCGGCATTACCATGCAGAGCGTGGGAACGATCACATTCACGATTGGAGAATGACTTGGATTTGGTGCAGCTGGAAATCTTCAAGGCCGTTGCCGAGCAAGGCAGCATCAGCGCCGCCGCGCAGTTGATTCATCGCGTGCCGTCGAACCTGACCACGCGCATCAAGCAACTGGAACAGGACCTGGGCGTGGAGTTGTTCATCCGCGAGAAAAGCCGCCTGCGCCTGTCACCGGCGGGCTGGAATTTCCTCGGCTATGCGCGGCGCATCCTCGACCTGGTGCAGGAAGCCCGGGCGACGGTGGCGGGGGAGGAGCCCCAGGGCGCGTTCGCCCTCGGTTCGCTGGAAAGCACGGCGGCCGTGCGCATTCCAGCCTTGCTGGCGGCGTACAACCAGAAACACACCAAGGTCGAGCTGGACCTGAGTACCGGGCCTTCTGGCACGATGATCGAAGGTGTGCTGTCTGGGCGCCTCACCGCGGCCTTTGTCGATGGCCCGGTGCTGCACTCGACGCTGGAAGGCTTGGCCGTTTTCGAGGAGGAAATGGTGGTGGTCGCGCCGCTGCACCACGCGCCGATCACGCGTGGGCAGGACGTGAATGGCGAGAATATCTATACGTTTCGCTCGAACTGCTCGTACCGGCACCACTTTGAACGCTGGTTTTCACAGGATGGCGCGGCGCCTGGCAGGATTTTCGAGATTGAGTCATACCACGGCATGCTCGCCTGTGTCAGCGCCGGGGCGGGGTTGGCCTTGATGCCGCGCAGCATGCTGGAAAACATGCCGGGCTTTGCGGCGGTGAGTGCGTGGCCGTTGGCCGACAGTTACCGCGTGTTGAACACTTGGCTGATCTGGCGCCGGGGCACGGTGTCGCAGAGTTTGAACAGCTTCGTGAAACTCCTGGAGGAACGCGGACTTTGTAGGAGCGAGCTTGCTCGCGAAGATCATTAACGATAATGCGGGCATTCTGGCGAAACGCAGTGCTCTTGCATTCTTCGCGAGCAAGAACTAGGCGTCCCCCTCGCTCCTACAGTTTTTGCGATTCAGCCGCCGAATTGCAGGGTGCCCATGGCTAACTTGGCCATGATCGCCGTCGCGCCCAATTGCACCAGCCACAGTGCCAACCCACCCAGAAACACCCCCAGCGCCACTTGCAGCACCAGGCTTTTCTGGCGCTTGGCTTGCGGCGCGCGTGGGGTGAAGTGGTCCAGTTCGTCGCGGTCGGCACGCAGGTCCAGGTCGTCGTTTCTCATAGGGCTCTCACAGCAAAGGGGCGGTCGAGGTTCAGTCTAGGGGCTGGACACGAAAAAGGGGAAGCCATCGGCTTCCCCTCCTTGTGCCACCGCTACCGTTTACAGCACCTGAACGATTGCCTGTGTGACCGCGTTGATGTTCGACTGGTTCAATGCCGCCACGCAGATACGCCCGGTATCCAAGGCATAGACGCCGAATTCGCTGCGCAAGCGGGTGACTTGCTCAACGGTCAGGCCAGAGTAGGAGAACATCCCGCGCTGGCGGCCGACAAAGCTGAAGTCGTGGCCCGGCGCAGCCTTGGCCAGTTCGGCGACCATCTGCTCGCGCATGCCACGGATGCGCAGGCGCATCTCAGCCAGCTCGGCTTCCCACTGGGCACGCAGCTCAGGGCTATTGAGCACCGCCGCGACGATGGCCGCGCCGTGGGTCGGCGGGTTGGAGTAGTTGGTGCGGATCACACGCTTGATCTGGGAAAGGATGCGCGCGCTTTCTTCCTTGGAGTCGCCGACGATGGACAGTGCGCCGACGCGTTCGCCGTACAGCGAGAACGACTTGGAGAACGAGCTGGACACAAAGAAGGTCAGGCCGGACTCTGCGAACAGGCGCACCGCAGCCGCATCTTCGTGAATACCGTCGCCAAAGCCCTGGTAGGCCATGTCGAGGAACGGCACCAGGTTCTTGGCCTTGACCACATCCAGCACGTTCTGCCAGTCGGCCGGGCTCAGGTCGACGCCGGTCGGGTTGTGGCAGCATGCGTGCAACACCACGATGGACTGTGGCGGCAGGGCGTTGAGGTCCTCGAGCAGGCCGGCACGGTTTACGTCGTGGGTGGCGGCATCGTAGTAGCGGTAGTTCTGCACTGGGAAACCGGCGGTTTCAAACAGAGCGCGGTGGTTCTCCCAGCTCGGGTCGCTGATGGCGACGACGGCGTCTGGCAGCAGTTGCTTGAGGAAGTCGGCGCCCAGCTTCAGCGCGCCGGTGCCGCCAACGGCTTGCACGGTGACGACGCGGCCGGCTTCGAGCAGGGGCGATTGCGCGCCGAACAGCAGGGTTTGCACAGCCTTGTCGTAGGCCGCGATGCCGTCGATCGGCAAGTAGCCCCGGGCGGCGTGTTGCGCCACGCGAATGGCTTCCGCTTCGGCAACGGCACGCAAGAGTGGAATCTTCCCCTCCTCGTTGCAATAAACGCCCACGCCAAGGTTGACCTTGGTGGTTCGTGTGTCGGCGTTGAATGCTTCGTTGAGGCCCAGGATTGGATCGCGTGGTGCCATTTCGACAGCGGAGAACAGGCTCATTTTTGCGGCAGCTCTATGGGGGAAGGGAGGGACGTGTCGCGCTCCAGCCGAATGCACTAGAGCGGTGCACAAACGGGGAGCTAGTATAGAGGCCATCACGGACGAGGGCGACAGCCTAAACGGCTTTTCGGCCAAGTTTTTCGGTTTATTTGCCGACCGTTAGTCTTATTGCAATAGAGATCGCACAGGGCGCGTAGGACGATTACCTTGAAACCCGACACATCCGCCACCACTTCTATGGCTATCATGGTTTTTTCCTACTGCCCGCTTTGAATTTTCGCGGGCGGTGGTCTATTTCGTCCTCGACGGGTTTACAGTCCGGGGGTGATTACACGAGGTACGTTATGTCGGATTTCCAACTCGTCACCCGCTTTGAACCCGCTGGCGATCAGCCGGAAGCCATTCGCCAGATGGTCGAGGGCATCGAGGCCGGCCTGGCCCACCAGACGCTGCTCGGGGTGACCGGTTCGGGCAAGACCTTCAGCATCGCCAACGTGATCGCGCAGATCAACCGTCCCACCCTGGTGCTGGCGCCGAACAAGACCCTGGCCGCGCAGCTGTATGGCGAGTTCAAGGCGTTCTTCCCGAACAACGCGGTGGAATACTTCGTTTCCTACTACGACTACTACCAGCCCGAAGCCTACGTGCCGTCCTCCGATACCTTTATCGAGAAGGATGCGTCGATCAACGACCACATCGAGCAGATGCGGCTGTCGGCGACCAAGGCGTTGCTGGAGCGCAAAGACGCGATCATCGTCACCACGGTGTCGTGCATCTACGGCCTGGGCAGCCCGGAAACCTATCTGAAGATGGTGCTGCACGTCGACCGCGGCGACAAACTCGACCAGCGCGAGCTGCTGCGCCGCCTGACCAGCCTGCAGTACACGCGCAACGACATGGACTTTGCCCGCGCCACGTTCCGCGTGCGTGGCGATGTGATCGACATTTACCCGGCCGAATCCGACCTGGAAGCGATCCGCATCGAGCTGTTCGACGATGAAGTCGAGAGCCTGTCGGCCTTCGACCCGTTGACCGGCGAGGTGATCCGCAAGCTGCCGCGCTTCACCTTTTATCCGAAAAGCCACTACGTAACCCCACGCGAAACCCTGATGGGCGCCATCGAGGGCATCAAGGCCGAATTGGCCGAGCGCCTGGAGTACCTGCGCGCCAACAACAAGCTGGTCGAAGCCCAGCGCCTGGAGCAGCGCACGCGCTTCGACCTGGAGATGATCCTGGAGCTGGGCTACTGCAACGGCATCGAAAACTACTCGCGCTATCTCTCGGGCCGCGAATCCGGCGCGCCGCCGCCGACCCTTTATGACTACTTGCCGCCCGACGCGCTGCTGGTGATCGACGAGTCCCACGTCAGCGTGCCGCAGGTCGGCGCCATGTATAAGGGCGACCGTTCGCGTAAAGAGACGCTGGTGGAGTACGGCTTCCGCCTGCCGTCGGCGCTGGATAACCGGCCGATGCGCTTCGATGAGTGGGAAGCCATCAGCCCGCAGACCATCTTCGTGTCGGCGACGCCCGGCAACTACGAGGCTGAACATGCCGGCCGGGTGATCGAGCAACTGGTGCGCCCGACGGGCCTGGTGGATCCGGAAATCGAAATCCGTCCGGCGCTGACCCAGGTCGACGACCTGCTCTCGGAGATCGGCAAGCGTGTGGCCCTCGGGGAGCGGGTATTGGTTACCACGCTGACCAAGCGCATGTCCGAAGACTTGACCGACTACCTGGCCGACCACGGCGTGCGTGTGCGTTACCTGCACTCGGACATCGACACCGTGGAGCGCGTGGAAATCATCCGCGACCTGCGCCTGGGGACCTTTGACGTGCTGGTGGGGATCAACCTGCTGCGTGAAGGCCTGGACATGCCGGAAGTGTCGCTGGTGGCGATCCTCGATGCGGACAAGGAGGGCTTCCTGCGTTCGGAGCGCTCGCTGATCCAGACCATCGGGCGTGCGGCACGTAACCTCAACGGCCGCGCGATTCTCTATGCGGACCGCATCACCGGCTCCATGGAGCGCGCGATTGGCGAGACCCAGCGCCGTCGCGACAAGCAGATCGCGTTCAACCTGGAGAACGGCATCATCCCCAAGGGCGTGTTCAAGGACGTCGCCGATATCATGGAAGGCGCCACCGTGCCCGGTTCGCGCAGCAAGAAGCGCAAGGGCATGGCCAAGGCCGCCGAGGAAAGCGCCAAATACGAGAACGAACTGCGCTCGCCGAGTGAGATCACCAAGCGGATTCGGCAACTGGAAGAGAAGATGTACCAGTTGGCGCGGGACCTGGAGTTTGAGGCGGCGGCGCAGACGCGTGATGAGATCGGCAAGTTGCGCGAGCGCCTTCTGGCGGTCTGATTGCGGTGACCTTGCTGGCCCCTTCGCGAGCAAGCCCGCTCCCACATTCGATCGCATTCCAACTGAATGAACGCGATCAAGTGTGGGAGCGGGCTTGCTCGCGAATGCAGGCGCCTCGGTCTCCCGGAACCACCCAAGCTGGTGTTACCATCCGCCCCTTGTTTAAATTTTCAGTTATATCGCCCATTCGAGACCTGCCATGACCACCGTCCGCACGCGCATCGCGCCATCGCCTACTGGGGATCCCCACGTCGGCACTGCTTACATCGCCTTGTTCAACTACTGCTTTGCCAAGCAGCACGGCGGTGAATTCATCCTGCGGATCGAAGACACCGACCAACTGCGCTCCACCCGCGAGTCGGAACAGCAGATTTTCGATGCCCTGCGCTGGCTGGGCATTACCTGGGCGGAAGGCCCGGACGTCGGCGGCCCCCACGGCCCGTATCGCCAGAGCGAGCGCAGCGACATCTATAAGCAGTACACCCAGCAATTGGTCGATATGGGCCACGCCTTCCCGTGCTTCTGCACCGCCGAAGAGCTGGACCAGATGCGCGCCGAGCAGATGGCCCGTGGCGAGACCCCGCGCTACGACGGCCGCGCGCTGCTGCTCTCGAAAGAAGAAGTGGCGCGGCGCCTGGCCGCCGGCGAGCCCCACGTGATCCGCATGAAAGTGCCGAGCGAAGGCGTGTGCGTGGTGCCGGACATGCTGCGCGGCGACGTCGAGATCCCGTGGGACCGCATGGACATGCAGGTGCTGATGAAGACCGACGGCCTGCCGACGTACTTCCTGGCCAACGTGGTGGATGACCACCTGATGGGCATCACCCACGTATTGCGTGGCGAAGAGTGGCTGCCATCGGCGCCGAAACTGATCCTGCTCTATGAGTACTTCGGCTGGGAACAGCCGCAGCTGTGCTACATGCCGCTGCTGCGTAACCCGGACAAGAGCAAGCTGTCCAAGCGCAAGAACCCGACCTCGGTGACCTTCTACGAGCGCATGGGCTTCATGCCGGAAGCCATGCTCAATTACTTGGGCCGCATGGGCTGGTCGATGCCGGACGAGCGCGAGAAGTTCTCGCTGCAGGAAATGGTCGATAACTTCGACCTGTCTCGCGTGTCCCTGGGCGGGCCGATCTTCGATATCGAGAAGCTGTCGTGGCTCAACGGCCAGTGGCTGCGTGACCTGCCGGTGCAAGAGTTCGCCAGCCGCGTGCAGCAATGGGCGTTGAACCCTGAGTACATGATGAAGATCGCGCCGCTGGTGCAGGGCAGGGTGGAGACCTTCAGCCAGGTCGCACCGCTGGCCAGCTTCTTCTTTGCCGGTGGCGTGAACCCGGATGCCAAGCTGTTCGAATCCAAGAAGCTTTCCGGCGATCAGGTTCGCCAGTTGATGCAGTTGATCCTCTGGAAATTGGAAAGCCTGCGCCAGTGGGAGAAGGAGGCGATCACCGCGACGATCCAAGCGGTGGTGGAATCCCTGGAATTGAAGCTGCGCGACGCCATGCCGCTGATGTTTGCCGCGATCACTGGGCAGGCCAGTTCGGTGTCGGTACTTGATGCGATGGAAATTCTCGGCCCGGACCTGACGCGTTTCCGTCTGCGCCAAGCCCTTGATTTGCTGGGTGGCGTGTCGAAGAAAGAAAACAAGGAATGGGAAAAGCTGTTGGGCGCTATCGCTTAAGCAGGCCGTCGTAACGGTGAAACCCCGGTTTTCCGGGGTTTCACCGGTAAGTGATTGTTATCCCGGCAAAAAATTTTGGAAATTGTTGAAAATAAATTTGACACACTTCCAAACCGCCATTAAGATTCGCCCCGTCCTCACCGATGAGGGGCTATAGCTCAGCTGGGAGAGCGCTTGCATGGCATGCAAGAGGTCAACGGTTCGATCCCGTTTAGCTCCACCAATCTACAGGTTCAAGGCCTGGCCACACCGGCCTTGAACCGATCAGTTCTCAGCGCTGATCAGTTGTACAGAAGGTTTTGTCCCCTTCGTCTAGTGGCCTAGGACACCGCCCTTTCACGGCGGTAACAGGGGTTCGAGTCCCCTAGGGGACGCCAGTTTCAACAAGCAGCTCGAAAGGTCTGCTGCGTCGCGAGACGAAAAATCCGGGGCTATAGCTCAGCTGGGAGAGCGCTTGCATGGCATGCAAGAGGTCAACGGTTCGATCCCGTTTAGCTCCACCAATTTACAGGTTCAAGGCCTGGCCACACCATCCTTGAACAGATCAGGCATCGCTTGATCAGGTTGTACAGAAGGTTTGTGTCCCCTTCGTCTAGTGGCCTAGGACACCGCCCTTTCACGGCGGTAACAGGGGTTCGAGTCCCCTAGGGGACGCCACGATTACCCGCTCTGCGGGATTTTTAAGGGTCATTCAATTATTGAATGGCCCTTTTGTTTGTCCGGCGTTTGGCCAATTTCTTCTTTTCCCTCTGCACGTTCTCTTCTGACCAATGGTCGTGCCTGTCGCTTGCCAAATATTATTATGGTAATAATATTCAACCCATGAGAAACGGAGGCTTTGATGAGCGATAAAAAAGCGCAAACCCGCGAACGTATCCTGCAGGCCGCCAGCGCCGCGCTGATCCAGCGTGGCCCGGCCGAACCGAGCGTGGGTGAAGTCATGGGCGCGGCGGGGCTGACCGTCGGTGGCTTCTACGCGCACTTTGAAAGCAAGGACGCGCTGATGCTGGAGGCGTTCACCCAATTGCTGGCCAAGCGTCGTGCGTCGATTGATGACTTGGACTCGCAGCTGACCGGTGAAGAGCGCAGAAGTCTGGTGGCGGCGTTCTACCTGTCGCGCAAGCACCGTGACTCCACGGCCCAGGCCTGCCCGATCCCGGCGACCGTCGGCGAGATGAGCCGTTTACCGGATGCATTTCGCCAGGCGCTGAACGAGCACTGCGAACTGATGGCCGCGCAACTTGCCGTCAGCCCTGAAGACACTGACAAAGCCCTGGCTGACATGGCGCTGATGATCGGTGGCCTGGCGTTGGCCCGCGCATTGGGGCCGGGGGAGTTGTCTGATCGCGTGCTGCGCGCCGCCAAGTCCGCCGTGCGCTAGAAGAGGGCTGCATAATGGGCACGCTGACCTGGACTCGTCGCATCAACGGCACACTGGGGCATCTGGCCCCGCAAACCGTGGCCAACAAAATGCGTCGTGTCTTCATGACGCCGCGCACGTTGCCGCCGCGTGACTGGGAACTGCCGCTGCTGGCGCAATCGGAGCGCATCACCCTGCGTTTCGGCTTGTCGGCCTTGCGTTGGGGGCAGGGGCCCACCGTGCTGTTGATGCACGGTTGGGAAGGCCGGCCCACGCAGTTCGCCAGCCTGATCAGCGCGTTGGTCGACAAGGGGTATTCGGTGATTGCCCTGGACGGCCCCGCCCATGGTCGTTCGCCGGGGCGCGAGGCGCATGTATTGCTGTTCGCTCGCGCCATGCTGGAGGCCGCCGCCGAGTTGCCGCCGCTGCGCGCTGTGATCGGCCACTCCATGGGCGGCGCCAGCGCGATGTTGGCGGTGCAGTTGGGCTTGCGCACTGAGGCGTTGGTGAGTATCGCCGCGCCGTCGCGCTTTCTGGATGCGCTGCGCGGCTTTACCACAATGGTCGGTTTGCCGGCGCGGGCGCGTTCAGCCTTTATCCGGGAAGTCGAGATGACCTTCGCAATGCCGCTCAAACATTTGGATGTGGCTCACTATCAGATGAATATCCCCGGCCTGATCGTGCACGCCGAAGACGACACCTTCGTCCCGGTCAAAGCCTCTCAAGCCATTCACGAAGCCTGGTTCGACAGCCGCCTGCTGCGCCTGGAGCAGGGCGGCCATCAGAAAGTACTGGCCGACCCACGGGTGATCGACGCGACGCTTTCGCTGCTGGCCAGCTGTGGTTTACAGACGCTGCAAACGGCCTGATACACTCTCCCCGCCGACATCAATCGACGGGGAGCAAGGCATGGGCTGGGATTTGGCAACGCCGTTTATCATCGATCTGCAGGTTGCGCCTGAAGACATCGACGGCTTGGGGCACGCCAACAACGCGGTGTATGTGTCCTGGCTGGAGCGCTGCGCCTGGCGCCACTCCCAGCGCCTGGGACTGGACCTTACCGAGTATCGCCGCCTGGACCGTGCCATGGCGGTGGTGCGCCACGAGATCGACTACCTGGCCGCCGGCTACGAAGGTGATGAACTGCAACTGGCCACCTGGATCGTCGACTGGGACCAGCGCCTGAAAATGACCCGACGCTTCCAGCTGTCGCGCCCGCGTGACGGGGTCACCTTGCTGCGCGCGAACACCACCTTTGTCTGTATCGAACTGTCCAGCGGCAAGCCCAAGCGCATGCCGCCGGAGTTTCTCGACGGTTATGGCCCCGTCCTGACAGGGGGTTAACGGTTGTTGTGGGAAACCCAGTAAACTGCGCCACGATTTTTGTTGAGTGTTTCCCATGCAAATTGCTTTGGCGCCCATGGAGGGGTTGGTCGACAACATCCTGCGGGACGTGCTGACCCGCGTGGGGGGTATTGACTGGTGCGTGACCGAGTTCATCCGCGTCAACGATCGCCTGCTCACCCCCGCCTATTTCCACAAGCTCGCCCCGGAACTGCTGCACGGCGCCCATACCGCCGCCGGCGTGCCGCTGCGTGTGCAATTGCTGGGTTCCGACCCGGTCTGCCTGGCGGAAAACGCCGCCCTGGCCTGCGAGCTGGGTTCGCGAGTGATCGACCTGAACTTCGGCTGCCCGGCCAAGACCGTCAACAAGTCCCGCGGCGGTGCGGTGCTGCTCAAGGAACCGGAGCTGCTCAACCAGATCGTCGAACACGTGCGTCGCGCGGTGCCTGCCCATATTCCGGTGACCGCCAAGATGCGCCTGGGTTTCGACAGCCCGGACGGCGCCCTGGTCTGCGCCACCGCCCTGGCCGAGGGCGGCGCGGCGCATATCGTGGTGCATGCGCGCACCAAGACCGACGGCTACAAACCGCCGGCCCACTGGGAGTGGATCCCGCGGGTTCAGGACGTGGTCAAGGTGCCGGTGTTCGCCAATGGCGATATCTGGAGTGTCGAAGACTGGAAGCGCTGCCGCGAGATCAGCGGTGCCGAGGACATCATGCTCGGCCGTGGCCTGGTAGCGCGACCGGACCTGGCACGGCAGATTGCCGCGGCGCGGGCGGGCGAGGAGGTGGTCGAAATGACTTGGGCGCAGATGCAGCCGATGCTCCAGGATTTCTGGACCCAGTCGGTGGCGCAACTGACCGAGCGTCAAGCGCCGGGGCGCTTGAAGCAATGGCTGGCGATGCTGACCCGCAATTATCCTGAGGCGGTGCAGCTGTTTACGCTGATGCGCAGGGAGACTGACCTGGAGCAGGTCGCACGCTTGCTGGGCATGCCCGGTCAGCATGAGCGGTCGATGGCATTGCAAGATTAGGTTTACATATATAAGTATTTCGTTGTTACTGTAACGGGCGCCGAAAGGCGCCTTTTTTTCGTCTGAAAGATTACGCTAGGGTGTAACTGCACGCTGTTCAAGGCGGTCTCCAGCGCTTGGATGAGAGCTGTGTTATTGCCGAATATATGCAAATAAACATGAACGCTGGACTGTACTGCTACGAGTCTTTAATGCAATGCAGCGCCTGAACGTTACTAGGTTAGCTGCGCGCGCGTCGATTAGCATAAGTTGTAAGGCCTCAAGGCGCTGGTTATTTTCCTTAAGTTACTTTTACTCCGGGGTATTGCCTTAAGTGTCTGGTTTAAGGGTGGGCGGGGCCTGTGTGCTCTAGGTTTTTCAGTGCGAGCATAAGCAAAAGGCTTTTCGGGGCAATTGGTTTCCTTATATAAGTCGCGATTCTGCGGAACGCATCAGCGTTATGGGCCACGAATCTTGCGAGTTTGTAGAGCTCACCGTTGTTTCACACTCTTAATCAATCAGTGCCTTTCTCCTGCGAGTGCGGAAGTTGGGCGCAGTCCAAGGAATAAAGATATGTCTAATGTGTCGACCAAACAGTTTGTGCCGATGAATACAGAGCACGCCCCGCTGACCCATTCGCCAGCGCAGGTGAATAAGCCGCTCGACGTGTCTTCCTCGACAGGCAGTGTCCGTAAATTTCTGAATGACAGCAGCCCGGCGCAAAAAGAAAACAATGTGACCGTGAATAAGGAAGCCCTGGAAAAGCTGTTTGTCATATTCGAGTTTGCGCTCAAGGTGATGCGTAGCATGCTCGCCGGCATGGGCGTGCTGCCCAAGTTGCCTGATGAACTGCAGGCTCAACCCCACGTGACGTCTGGTCCTGATTCCAGGATCGTCGCGGATGCAGGGGCTAAACCTGGGACCGCGCCGCAAATGGATGCTGGCACGCAGGTGAAGTCTGGTCCTGATCCCAAGGGCGTCGCGGATGCAGGGGTTAAACCCGAGACCGCGCCGCAAATGGATGCTGGCACGCAGGTGAAGTCTGGTCCTGATCCCAAGGGCGTCGCGGATGCAGGGGTTAAACCTGGGACCGCGCCGCAAATGGATGCTGGCACGCAGGTGAAGTCTGGTCCGGCAGTGAAAGTAGTGCCGCATGGGCCTACCCAAGTGACCCTTGCATCTGATGGCAAGCACGTTACCAAACCGGCTACAGCTTCAACCACTGATTCGGCACAGAACAATAAGTTGTCTTCCGAAATAAATGTGACGGTACAGGTCCAGGGATGTCACTGCCCACATACCGGCGAAAAAGTTGCACTACAGCCCGGGCTCAACCCAAGGAGCGATGCGCAAGCCTTGTCACCCGCATTGATCGCGCCAAAGGCCGATAGCCAGCCAGCGTCACCGGCCGTGGTGGCCCCGGCGGTCGATAAACAAGCTTTGCCGGTCTCTACGGTCATGCCGAAGCTCGATACCTCGTCGTCCATATCGCCTCAGGTCACCCCATTGACCGTTGAAAAGCCGGAACCCAGGCCGCCCGTAAGCCCTGATGCACCTACCCCAGCCACGGTTGATCCGAAGCCTGATACCCGACCCACTCCGGATTTTACAGCTCCCGCACCAGATGGCTTGGATGACGATGCCCGCATCCACTCCCGAAACCGATCCGCCAGGCCAAGCCTTCGCTCACGCTTCTAAACCTGTCTTGATGAGTTGAACATAAATGTCCGCTCCCTGATCCCTTGGGTCAGGGAGCACTTAATGAGATTTGAAGGATGTCATCGATAAACCACAGCCATGTTGCGCGGCCAACCATTGAGCTTCATCGGGAACCTGACTACCCAACTGGGACATCGTCGGACTCGGAATACCGGGACAACTTGCGTCGCTCGCCACTTGCACCCCATACCCAGACCAGGCCCGATAGTGTCGGTAACAGCCTGGAGCCGTTTGCCTTGATGGGCATGCTGAGCGGCCTGTTCAAGCACTTCTTCAACCGATTGCAGACCCTCCTGGGTGCAGACGTGCGCCCACCTGAGTCGAAGCGCGACGGTTTACCTGTACCTGCGCCGCGTGTGCAGCCCGCTCCTGACACAGCCGTCATCGATAAGCAGAGCGAGCCTATTCCCGAGCTTTCCAACAAGCGTAACGGTGCAAAGCCCGATCACATCTGGAATGGCTTTCGTCAAGGAAAGGATGGTAATTGCGTAACGATCTCTGCCATCAAAGCCGCGATGGCGAAGTTTGGCCAGAGCCCGACGGATATCTACACGTCTGTCAAGAAAGTTTCAGAGGGTTATGAAGTTGTTATGCGTGACGGATTTAAGTTGACGTTGACAATGTCGGAGCTGGATCGCGCCATCAGGAGTTCCAACTTTGTTGCACTCAATGATAATGAAATGCTTAAGGATGCGCACTTCCTGTTTGCGTGTTCCGTCAAGCGTGCGCAAATAGAGAATAATGACGGATGGGCAAGCAGAAGTTTCGAGGCTGCCATAAGAACACTCAATGATGGTGAGGATGAGAGCGGCTCAGGGGAGGGCTTCAAGCGTTTAGGGTTAAAGAGTTACATGGAGAACGTGTCGGTGGGAGACTTTGCTGACAGGTCTTTGATTGGTATGGTCAACCCGCGCGGGCACTCCGTTGCCGTAGTGGACGGCAGTGAGGAAATCTATGGGAAAAGAGGCGGCCGGCCGAAACACGGGCAAGCGGTTGCGTTGCTCTAGCATCGTTCGCTTCGAACGTTCCTGACGAACTTGTCCGACCCTTCCAGCACGGGTTAATGATATGAGTACATTTGCAATTGAATCTTCCACTCGTTTAATGCCCATGGCACCGCAGTCATCAAGTCATTCAAAAAAAAACGCCTCTTTCATCAACGCCTTCGAAGCCCCCGAACGTGGTTTTGGCGAGCATTTCAATGCGAGCTCGCACAGCGCAGTCATCAAACTCATGATGCTGACGTTTGGCGTGCGCCCTGGCGAAATGTTCAATAAAGTACGGGACAGCGCAGACGGCTATGACGTGACCATGAGAGATGGTTACCGGCTGCATGTTTCCAGGCAGGAGTTGCAACAAGCGGCCGCTGCTTCACGTTTTACCGGGACTGACAGTGATGCACTGAACAGTGCCAATTTCGCGTTGGCGGTGTTCGCTAAGCGCAAACAGTTGCGCAGCGGCAACGCCGATGATCTGCCGGGTTTCGAGTCGGCCTTGACCCGGTCGTTGCAGGGTGAAACCACCTTTAACATGCTCATGGGCATGGGGCTGTCCGGCCATCTCCAGTACGTACCCACTGCGACGGTTGTCGGCACTGGCGCAACGGGCGTGGCAGACAGTTATGATTTTGGCTCTGCGCTGATTCATGCCGGCCAGGCGCATCTTTTCGGCAGGCAGGGTCCGCCGGATCGTAGCTATACATACACGTTGGTGAAGGATGGCGCGCCGCAGCCTCGCATCCAGCCGGCCCCCGTCACGCCTGTCATCGTGCCCAAGGTTGAACCGACCGCGACACAGATACGCCCAGAGGCTGCCGAGGTTTTGCCGGGTTTCACGGCGGCATCGCGACATTTCGGTGAGGTATTCGACCTGAGCAGTCATGCCGCAGTCATCAAGATGATGATGCTCAGGTTTGGCCAGTCGCCCTCCGATATGTTTGAACGTGTCCAGGCGACCGACGAGGGACACAGCGTCACCATGAAAGATGGTTTTGAAGTGACAGTCTCGAAGCAGGAGCTGCAGCGCACTACCGAAGCCTCGCGATTTACCGGTTCCGACACGCGAATGGTCAACGACGCCAATTTCATGCTGGCGGCCTTTGCCAAGCGCAAGGCGGCAGAGGGCAATGTCCCGTTTGACGCGGCGTTATCGAGCACGTTGTGCGGAGAGTCTACTTATAACGCCTTGAAGGGGATGGGGCTGGTCGGTTTTCTACGGGTTGCGCCGCCTGACAAGCTAGGCGCGCCAGGCAGCGTCGGCGTCACCTCTACCTTTAACTACTCAAGCGCGTTGGTGGTGGATGGCGTCAAGCATGGCAACGGCGAGCAGGCGCCCATCGTCAAGGACTACGGCTTTCAGCTTGCCGCGCGCATTCCGGTCGAATCGGACGCCAAGCCCGCGCAGTTCCCGTCGGCACCCATCGGCGTCAAACCGGCCGATATCTGGGGCGGCTTCTATCAGGGCGTGGAAGGTAACTGTGTCACGGTATCGGCGATCAAGGCCGCAATGATGAAGTATGGGCAAAACCCCTTGGGCATCTTCAAGCACGTCACTGAAACGGCGGACGGCTACACCGTCACCATGCGTGACGGTTGTGCGGTTCGGCTGACCCATGATGAGCTGAAAGCGGCGCGCACGGCTGCCAACTTCCATGGCACGGATAAAGGCCTGATTGACGACGCCGTGTTCCTGTACGCCGCGAGCGCCAAGCGTGCCCAGTTGGAAAATCACGAGTTTCGCGCCGGTGCCGGTTTTGATGTGGCCCTGCAAACGCTCAACGACGGTGAGGTTGCCGGCGACGCCTTGCGCCGCCTTGGCCTATACGCCTTCGCTCGCGAGAGCAGTGTGCAGGAACTGGCCTCGGGCGTATCCGGCACCCTGGCGAATTTCAACCATTCGGTGGTGGTTGTCGAGGGTGCCTTCGATGACTATGGCGCCAAGCGCGACTTGAACGGCTCGCACTGGATGCATCAGCGCGGCCGCGCGCTCAAATTGGTGTAGGGCCTGCCCTCGCGCCAATCAAACGCTCCCGAAATCCGATCAGGGGCAACGGTCGGCTGTGCAGATACCCTTGGTACAAATGGCAACCCAGGCCCTGCAGGAATGCCAGTTGCTCCAGGGTTTCCACACCTTCGGCAATCACCTCCAGGTTCAGACTGCGGGCCATGGCCACGATGGCACGGATGATTTCTGCGTCGTTGGGGTCGTGGGTGGCGTCACGCACGAAAGATTGGTCAATCTTCAGTGCATCCACCGGCAGGCGCTTGAGGTAGGTGAGCGATGAATAGCCGGTGCCGAAGTCATCCATCGCAAAGCTGACGCCGAGCTTTTTCAGGCGGCGCATCTTGCTGATGGTGTCGTCCAGATTCTGGATCACGATGCCTTCGGTAATCTCCAGTTTCAGCAGGCTGAACGGCAGTTGGTGTTGCTTGAGGCTGCGTTCCACCCGCTCCACGAAGTCGTTCTGGCGAAACTGCCGGGGACTGATGTTCACACACAGGCTGAAATTCAACGGGTCGACCAAGCCTTCCGCGACCAACAGTTCAAAGGCGGCGCAGGCTTCATCGAGGATCCAGGTGCCGACTTCAAGGATCAGGCCGCTGTCTTCAAGCACCTTGATAAATTCGGATGGCGATTGCGCGCCCAATTGCGGATGCTGCCAGCGCACCAGGGCCTCGGCGCCGACTATCTTGTCGCCGCGCGCATCCACTTGCGGCTGGAAGTGCACGCTGAACTCGCCACGCGAGAGGGCCAGGCGCAGGTCGGTCTCCATGCGCAGGCGTTCGCTGGCGGTTTTCTGCATGCTGTTGCCGAACATCTGCGTGGTATTGCGCCCTGAATCCTTGGCACGGTAAAGCGCGATGTCGGCGCGCTTGAGCAAGTCGGCCGGCGTGGAGCCGTGGTCGGGAATCAGCGCCACACCGATACTCGGCGTGACTTGCAGGCGGTGACCATCGAGGAACATCGGCTCCGAGAGCAGCTCGCGCAGGGTATCGGCCAATCCCTGCACCTGGCGGCTCACCTCCATGCGCGAGCCCTCCAGGCCGCTGAGCAGTACCACGAATTCATCGCCGCCCAGGCGTGCCACGGTGTCTTCCATGCGCACGCTGGCTTCCAGGCGTGCGGTGACGATCTTCAGCACCGTGTCGCCCACTGGGTGACCGAGGGAATCGTTGATGTGCTTGAAGTGGTCAAGATCAAGGAACAGCAGCGCGCCGCGCAGGTTGTGGCGCTTGAGCAGGGCGATCTGCTGGCTCAGGCGGTCCATCAGCAAGGCACGGTTGGGCAGGTTGGTCAGCGGGTCGTGGTAGGCCAGGTGGCGGATCTGTGCCTGGGCATTTTTCAGCAGGCTCACGTCCCGCGCGGTCAGCAGCAGGCACGGGGTTTCATTGAGGGTGATGGGCTCCACCGAAACTTCCACCGCCAGCAACTCGCCGCGCTTGTTATGCCAGAGCATTTCCAGGTGGTTGATACGGCCTTTGATCTGCAATTGGGCCAACAATGCGGCGCGTTGGTTTTCATCGGCCCAGATGCCGATCTGGTAAAAGGTCAGGCCAATGGCTTCCTCGGCGCGGTAGCCGGTCAGGCGGCAAAAGCCGTCGTTGACCTCCACATAACGGCCGGTGTCGCGCTCGGTAATGGAAATCGCGTCGGGGCTGGAATGGAAGGCCTTGGCGAATTTCTCTTCGCTGGCCTTCAGGGCAGCTTCCGAGCGTTGTTGCTGGGTGATGTCCCGCAGCGTGGTGACAATGCACGGCTGGTCGCCAACCTTGATCAGGCGGCTGGAGATCACGCAGGTAAGGCTCTGGCCGTCCTTATGGTGCACCACAAGCGCCACATTGCTCAGCGCCTGCTCGCGGATCACCCGCTCGATCCGCTGCAGGCGCTTGCTTGACTCGTCCCACAGGCCGATCTGCTCGGCGCTTTTGCCGATCACCTCGGCGGCTGTCCAGCCAAAGGTCTGGGTAAAGGCGGGGTTGATCTCGATAAACGCGCCGTTGTCCAGGCAGGTCACACAGATCGGGTCGGGGCTGGCCTGGAACAGGCTGGCGAATTTCTCTTCGGAGGCGATCAGGCGCTGTTCGCGCTCCACCTGGTCGGTGATGTCCAGCAAGGTGCCGGCCATGCGCAGCGGTGCGCCGCGTTCATCGCGGTACAGGCGCGCACGGCTTTCGAGGTAGCGCGAACTGCCGTCTTCCATGGGCACGCGATAAGTCAGCTGGTAGCTGCCGGCCGGGCCTTCGCGCAGGGTGCGATAGGCGTTGCGCATGTTCTCGCGCTCTTCGTCGGGCATGCCTTCGAAAAACGCTTCGAAGGATTCATGGAACGGTTCCGGCGGTAGGCCGTGCAATTGGGCGGCGCGTGCCGAGCCATAGAGCATGCCGGTGGGGATGTGCCAGTCCCAGGTGCCCAGTTGCGCCGAATCCAGGGCCAGGTCGAGGCGCTCCTGACTGTCCTTGAGCGCCTGCTCGGCGTGCTTGCGCTGGGTGATTTCGCGGATCACGCCAATCATTCGGCGCCGGCCGGACTTGTCGGGCGCCAAGCTGCCGCTGATCTCCAGCCAGTGCTGGGTGCCATCGGGCCAGGCAATGCGATGGTGCATGGCGTGCTCCGTCGGCTCGCCCGCCAGCACCGCGTGAAACGCCCGCACCACTCTGGCGCGGTCCCCCGGCGCCAGCAGGTCGAGGTAGTCCAGGTCCTTGGGCAACGGCTGGCGCGGGTCGAAGCCGAACAGCGCCTGGGTGCCCCGCGACCAGCTGATCCGGCCGGTGTCGATTTCCCAGCACCATGCGCCCAGCCGCGCAGCATTGAGCGCGGCCAGCAATTGCGGGGCACTTTCCCAGCTTTGTTCCGCCTCTTGGGGGTCCAGGGCGTAGATACGTGGCAGGGGCGGTACGGAATCGACGGGGTTGGGCATTATCACAGGGCCTTGGCTCGATGGGCGTTCGGCGCGGCTTTAATCAAGCCTTGAGGCCGCACGGTGTCATGCCGGTATCCGTGGCAGATCGACCTGTGCATCCAATAGGCTCATGAAAGCCCGCGCAGCGTTCGACAGCGTCCTTTCGGTGTGCACGATATAGCCTAGCTGGCGACTGAGCTGTATGCCCGGCAAAGCGATACTCGCCACCTGATCATCGAGCATGGTGCGCGGCAATACGCTCCAGGCCAGGCCGATGGACACCATCATCTTGATGGTTTCCAGGTAGTTGGTGCTCATTGCAATGTTCGGGGTGAGGCCCTGTGCCTCGAACAGCCGACGGACGATATGGTGGGTAAAGGTGTTGCCGCCGGGGAAAACCGCCGGGTGCCCGGCAATATCGGCCAAGCTGATATTGTCATTGCTGATCAGGCTGTGCTCCGGCGCCACCACGAAATCCAACGGGTCGTCCCACACCGGGGTGGCGCGCACAAGATTGTGAGGATCCGGCGCGAGGGTGATGACCGCCACTTCGGCACGGCCATGGAGGATTTCTTCGTAGGCCACTTCTGAATCGAGAAACTGGATATCCAGCGCCACGTTCGGATATTGCCGGGTAAAGGTACGCAGCACCGGCGGCAGGCGGTGCAGGCCGATGTGATGGCTGGTGGCCAGGGTGAGACGCCCGCCGACTTCACCGGTGAGATTGGTGAGGGCCCGGCGTGTATCGTCCAGCACGTTGAGGATCTGATAAGCCCGCGGCAGCAGGGCGCGTCCAGCTTCGGTCAAGCCGACTTCACGACCCAGGCGGTCGAACAATCGCACCTTCAATTGTTGTTCCAGACCGGCAATGCGCTTGCTGATGGCGGGCTGGGTCAAGTGCAGGCGCTCGCCGGCACCAGAGAAGCTGCCGGTCTCGGCGATGGCGATAAAAGCATTGAGGTTGGCCAGATCCATTGTTGTATTCCAGTTGGTAATCCAAAGCATAAAAAATATGAATTTGAGTTATTTAATGTAGCGCCATACCATCAGCCTCACAAGCCAAAGGGTTATTGAGTGTTTCAAGGCCCGGGGCATAGAAAGACCTGTGATGAGGACCAACTGATGGCCGGCAAAACGCTTTACGACAAGCTTTGGGATTCCCATGAAGTGAAACGGCGCGACGATGGCTCGTCGCTGATCTATATCGACCGTCACATCATCCATGAAGTGACCTCGCCCCAAGCGTTCGAAGGCCTGCGGCTGGCCGGGCGCAAGCCTTGGCGCGTCGACTCGATCATCGCCACCCCGGACCACAACGTGCCGACCACCCCGGAGCGCAAGGGCGGCATCGACGCCATCGCCGACACCGTGTCGCGTCTGCAGGTGCAAACCCTTGACGACTATTGCGACGAGTACGGCATCACTGAATTCAAGATGAATGACGTGCGCCAGGGCATCGTCCATGTGATCGGCCCGGAGCAGGGCGCCACCTTGCCGGGCATGACCGTGGTCTGCGGCGACTCCCACACGTCTACCCATGGTGCGTTCGGCGCCCTGGCCCACGGCATCGGCACTTCCGAGGTGGAGCATGTGTTCGCCACCCAGTGTCTGGTGGCCAAGAAAATGAAGAACATGCTGGTACGCGTTGAAGGCAAGCTGCCGTTCGGCGTGACCGCCAAGGACATCGTCCTCGCCGTGATCGGCAAGATCGGCACCGCCGGCGGTAACGGCCATGCCATCGAATTCGCCGGCAGCGCCATTCGCGACTTGTCCATCGAAGGCCGCATGACCATTTGCAACATGTCCATCGAAGCCGGCGCCCGTGTGGGCATGGTGGCGGCGGATGAAAAAACCGTCGAGTACGTTAAGGGGCGTCCTTTCGCACCTGCGGGCACCGATTGGGATGCTGCGGTAGAAGCCTGGAAAGATCTGGTCTCCGACGCCGACGCGGTGTTCGACACCGTGGTGGAACTCGACGCTGCCCAGATCAAGCCGCAAGTCAGCTGGGGCACCTCGCCGGAAATGGTGTTGGCCGTCGACCAGAACGTGCCGGACCCGGCCCAGGAAACCGACCTGGTCAAGCGCGGCTCGATCGAGCGCGCCCTGAAGTACATGGGTTTGAAAGCCAACCAGGCAATCACCGATATCCAGTTGGATCGCGTGTTCATCGGCTCCTGCACCAACTCGCGGATCGAGGACCTGCGCGCCGCGGCGGTGATCGCCAAGGGCCGCAAGGTGGCGTCGACCATCAAGCAAGCCATCGTGGTGCCGGGTTCGGGACTGGTAAAGGCGCAAGCCGAGGCGGAAGGTCTGGACAAGATCTTCCTCGAAGCCGGTTTTGAATGGCGTGAGCCGGGCTGCTCGATGTGCCTGGCGATGAACCCGGACCGTTTGGAGAGCGGCGAGCACTGCGCGTCCACCTCCAACCGTAACTTCGAAGGGCGTCAGGGCGCTGGCGGGCGTACCCACCTGGTCAGCCCGGCCATGGCTGCGGCGGCTGCCGTCAACGGTCGTTTCATCGACGTTCGCGAATTGATCTGAGGAATACCCCATGCGTGCTTTTACACAACACACAGGTTTGGTTGCGCCGTTGGACCGTGCCAACGTAGACACCGACCAGATCATCCCCAAGCAGTTCTTGAAGTCGATCAAGCGCACCGGTTTCGGCCCGAACCTGTTCGACGAATGGCGCTACCTGGACGTGGGCTATGCCTACCAGGACAACTCCAAGCGCCCGCTGAACAAGGATTTCGTGCTCAATGCCGAGCGCTACCAGGGCGCCAGCGTGTTGCTGGCCCGGGAAAACTTCGGCTGCGGCTCCAGTCGTGAACACGCGCCATGGGCCCTGGAAGAATATGGCTTTCGCAGCATCATCGCGCCGAGCTATGCCGATATCTTCTTCAACAACAGCTTCAAGAACGGCTTGTTGCCGATCATCTTGACTGACGAAGAAGTCGACGAGCTGTTCAAGCAGGTGGAAGCCGAGGTGGGTTACCAGTTGACCGTCGACCTGGCCGCGCAAACCGTGACCCGACCGGATGGCAAGGTGTATCACTTCGAGGTGGACGCGTTCCGTAAGCATTGCCTGATCAACGGCCTGGACGATATCGGCCTGACCTTGCAGGACGGCGATGCGATTGCGGCGTTTGAGGCCAAACACCGGGCGAGCCAGCCTTGGTTGTTTCGTGATGCCTGAATCTTTGTAGGCCGCACTGGCCCCTTCGCGAGCAAGCCCGCTCCCACCTTTGACTTTATTTCAACTGAAGAAACTCGGTCGAATGTGGGAGCGGCGGTGCGACGATTCGACTTGCTCGCGAAGACGGCAGTAAAAACACCACAAGCCCCAAGGGAAACCACCATGATCACCACCGCCCACACCCAAGTCGTGCAAAAACAATTCGGCGAGCAGGCCGCGGCCTACCTGAGCAGTGCCGTGCACGCCCAGGGCACCGAATTCGCGCTGCTCCAGGCTGAACTGGCCGGGCAGGGCAGCGCACGACTGCTGGACCTGGGCTGCGGCGCCGGTCATGTGAGTTTCCATGTGGCGCCTTTGGTAAAAGAAGTGGTGGCCTACGACCTGTCCCAACAGATGCTCGATGTGGTAGCCGCCGCTGCGCAAGATCGCGGTTTCACCAATATCAGCACCGTAAACGGCGCCGCCGAACGCCTGCCGTTCGCCGACGGCGAATTCGACTTCGTGTTCAGCCGCTATTCGGCCCACCACTGGAGCGATCTCGGCCTGGCCCTGCGCGAGGTGCGGCGGGTGCTCAAGCCGGGTGGCGTGGCGGCGTTCGTCGACGTCTTGTCACCGGGCAGCCCGCTGTTGGACACTTACCTGCAAACGGTCGAAGTGCTGCGCGACACCAGCCACGTGCGCGATTACTCCGCCGCCGAGTGGATGGGCCAGCTCAGCGAGGCCGGCTTGCACGTGCGCAACAGCAGCCGCCAGCGCCTGCGCCTGGAATACACCTCGTGGGTCGAACGCATGCGCACGCCAGAGGTATTGCGTGCTGCCATCCTTGAGCTGCAAAGGGCGATGGGCCAGGAAGTGCGCGATTACTACGAAGTCCAGGCCGACGGCACCTTCAGCACCGACGTGCTGGTGGCCTTCGCCGAACGCTGATTGAATTTTTCCGACCTGCCCGCGGGCAGGTCGCTCGATGAAATGAGGAACCCATGAGCAAGCAGATTCTGATTCTCCCTGGCGACGGTATTGGTCCGGAAATCATGGCCGAAGCGGTCAAGGTGCTGGAACTCGCCAACAGCAAGTACAGCCTGGGCTTCGAGCTGAGCCATGACGTGATCGGCGGCGCGGCCATCGACAAGCATGGCGTGCCGCTGGCCGACGAAACCCTGGACCGCGCCCGCGCCGCCGACGCCGTGCTGCTCGGCGCCGTGGGCGGGCCGAAGTGGGACAAGATCGAACGTGACATCCGCCCCGAGCGCGGCCTGCTGAAGATCCGCGCGCAACTGGGCCTGTTCGGCAACCTGCGCCCGGCCATCCTCTACCCGCAACTGGCCGACGCCTCGAGCCTCAAGCCGGAAGTCGTGGCAGGGCTGGATATCCTGATCGTGCGTGAGCTGACCGGTGGTATCTACTTCGGCTCGCCACGCGGTGTGCGGGAGTTGGAAAATGGCGAGCGCCAGGCCTACGACACCCTGCCGTACAGCGAGAGCGAAATCCGCCGGATCGCCCGTGTCGGTTTCGACATGGCGCGCGTGCGGGGCAAGAAGATCTGCTCAGTGGACAAAGCCAACGTGTTGGCCTCCAGCCAACTGTGGCGTGAAATCGTCGAAGAAGTGGCCAAGGACTACCCGGACGTCGAACTGAGCCACATGTACGTCGACAACGCCGCCATGCAACTGGTGCGCGCACCGAAGCAGTTCGACGTGATCGTCACCGACAACCTGTTCGGCGACATCCTGTCCGACCAGGCCTCGATGCTGACCGGCTCCATCGGCATGCTGCCGTCGGCATCCCTGGACACCCACAACAAGGGCATGTACGAGCCTTGCCACGGCTCGGCGCCGGACATTGCGGGTCAGGGCATTGCCAACCCGCTGGCGACCATCTTGTCGGTGTCGATGATGCTGCGTTACAGCTTCAACCTGGCGGATGCGGCGGACGCGATCGAGAAAGCCGTAAGCCTGGTGCTCGACCAGGGCTTGCGCACCGGCGACATCTGGTCGCAGGGTTGCACCAAGGTCGGTACGCAAGAAATGGGCGACGCAGTAGTCGCCGCGCTGCGGAATCTGTAATCTCTCGGGCCCGCTTGCAGTTGTTGCTGCAAGGCGGCCCACTTTTTAACAAGGTGTAGTTGCGATGAAACGTGTAGGTCTGATCGGTTGGCGCGGTATGGTCGGTTCCGTGCTCATGCAGCGGATGCTGGAAGAGCAGGATTTCGATCTTATTGAGCCGGTGTTTTTCACCACCTCGAACGTGGGTGGCCAAGGCCCGTCCGTGGGCAAGGACATTGCCCCGCTCAAGGACGCCTACAGCATCGATGAGCTCAAAACCCTCGACGTGATTCTGACCTGTCAGGGTGGCGACTACACCAGCGAAGTCTTCCCCAAGCTGCGCGAAGCCGGCTGGCAGGGTTACTGGATCGACGCCGCATCGAGCCTGCGCATGCAGGACGATGCGGTGATCATCCTCGACCCGGTGAACCGCAAGGTCATCGACCAGCAACTGGACGCCGGTACCAAGAACTACGTCGGCGGCAACTGCACCGTCAGCCTGATGCTGATGGGACTGGGCGGCTTGTTCGAAGCCGGCCTGGTCGAGTGGATGAGCGCCATGACCTATCAGGCGGCCTCCGGTGCCGGCGCGCAGAACATGCGCGAGTTGATCAAGCAGATGGGCGCGACTCACGCGGCCGTTGCCGATCAACTGGCCGACCCGGCCAGCGCGATCCTCGACATCGACCGCCGCGTGGCCGAAGCCATGCGCAGCGATGCCTACCCGACCGAAAACTTCGGTGTGCCACTGGCCGGCAGCCTGATCCCGTGGATCGACAAAGAGCTGCCCAACGGCCAGAGCCGCGAAGAATGGAAGGCCCAGGCCGAGACCAACAAGATCCTCGGCCGTTTCAAGAACCCTATTCCGGTGGACGGCATTTGCGTACGTATCGGCGCGATGCGCTGCCACAGCCAGGCGCTGACCATCAAGCTCAACAAAGACGTGCCGATCGCCGATATCGAAGGTCTGATCAGCCAGCACAACCCATGGGTGAAGCTGGTGCCTAACAACCGCGATATCAGCATGCAGGAGCTGAGCCCGACCAGGGTCACCGGCACCCTGAATGTACCGGTGGGCCGTCTGCGCAAGCTGAACATGGGCAGCCAGTTCCTTGGTGCGTTCACGGTTGGCGACCAGCTGCTGTGGGGCGCGGCTGAACCGCTGCGTCGCATGCTGCGGATCCTGCTGGAGCGTTGATCGCTTGAGGCAATGGGAGAAACCCGCGCTCTGGTGACAGGCGCGGGTTTTTTATTGGTCTTTCGGGCCTCATCGCAGGCAAGCCAGCTCCCACATCTGGATTTGTGAATACCTTCAAATGTGGGAGCTGGCTTGCCTGCGATAGGGTCATCAGCTACACCACAAGATCCAGGCCAATTGCCTCACTCCCAGCCACCCGGTAAAGTGCCGCTCCCCCCGCAATGCCCGAGGCAGCCCCATGACCCAGACCTTTGATATCGCCGTGATCGGCGCCACCGGTACCGTTGGCGAAACCCTGGTGCAGATCCTCGAAGAGCTGGCTTTCCCGGTGGGCACCCTGTATCTGCTGGCGGGCAATAACTCGGCTGGCGCATCGGTGCCGTTTCGCGGCAAGAACGTGCGGGTCAAGGAAGTCGATGAATTCGACTTCAGCAAGGCGCAACTCGCGTTTTTCGCGGCGGGGCCTGCGGTAACCTTGAGTTTCGCCGCGCGTGCGACGGCGGTGGGCTGCTCGGTGATCGACTTGTCCGGCGCATTGCCGGCCGAGCAGGCGCCGCCCGTGGTGCCAGAAGCCAACGCCCATGTGCTTGATGGCCTGGAAAAGCCGTTCCAGCTTGCCAGCCCGAGCCCATCGGCGACCAACCTTGCAGTGGTGCTCGCGCCCTTGCGCGGTTTGCTGGATATCCAGCGGGTCAGCGTCACGGCCAATCTGGCCGTGTCTGCCCTGGGCCGCGAGGCCGTGAGCGAACTGGCGCGGCAGACCGCCGAGCTGCTGAACGTACGCCCGCTGGAGCCGCAATTCTTTGATCGGCAAGTGGCCTTCAATCTCCTGGCGCAAGTCGGCAAGCCGGACACTCACGGGCATACCGACTTGGAGAAAAGGCTGATACACGAAGTGCGTGCAGTGCTGGAAACTCCGTTGCTAAAGATTTCCGCAACCTGTGTTCAAGCCCCGGTGTTTTTTGGCGATAGCCTGACTGTGTCGCTGCAGCTGGGTGCACCGGTCGACCTCGCCGCCGTGAACCGCGCCCTCGACGCAGCCCCGGGCATAGAGCGTGTGGATGAGGGCGACTACCCCACCGCCGTAGGCGACGCGGTAGGCCAGGACGTGGTCTATGTAGGACGGGTTCGCGCAGGCGTGGATGACCCGGCGGAACTAAATTTGTGGCTGACGTCAGATAACGTACGCAAAGGCGCGGCGCTGAATGCCGTACAGCTGGCGCAGTTGTTGATAAAAGGCCTTGCGTAAAAGATACTTGGCGGCAATTTGTAGATTGATTCTAACCAGGCGCTATGCTTGGCCCTAAGCAGAACAGAAGCGCGTCGGTAACCTATCGGCTCGCCATGCCTTATGGCAGCGGTTACCAACCTTCTCGCAGGCCGGGGAGTGTTCAAACAAAGGATGAGGCTATGGTTCAAGTTCGCAAACTGGTGTTAGCAATAGCGGCCGCCTCGGCGCTGTCCTCCGGTATGGCGCAGGCGCTGCAACTGGGGGAGATGACCCTCAAGTCGAAGTTGAACCAGCCGTTGGCGGTGGAAATCGAATTGCTCGATGTCGGCGGCCTCACCGCTTCCGAGATCACCCCGAGCCTGGCCTCGTCCCAGGCGTTCGTGGATGCGGGCGTTGATCGCCAGGCGTTTCTCGACGACCTGACGTTCACCCCGGTGGTTAACCCCAACGGCCGCAGCGTGGTGCGTGTCACCTCCAGCAAGCCGCTGCCGGATTCCTACGTACGCTTCCTGCTGCAGGTGCAATGGCCCAACGGCCGCCTGATGCGCGACTACAGCGTATTGCTCGACCCGGCCAAATTCGACCAGCCTGCACCCACCAGCGCCGCGCCCGCACCACGCCTGGCCGCGCCGGCCAGTACTGCGCCGACTGCGAGCAAGGCCGCGCAGCACACCACCACCTCCCGCGATACCCTATGGGAAATCGCTGCGAAGAACCGCAATGGCGGCTCGGTCCAGCAGACCATGCTGGCGATCCAGGCGCTGAACCCCGACGCCTTTATCGACGGCAACATCAATCGCCTCAAAACCGGCCAGGTCCTGCGCCTGCCGGATATTGTACAAAGTACCGCGCTGCCGCAACCCCAGGCGATTGCGGAGGTTCGCGCGCAGAATGCCGCCTGGCGCCAGGGCCGCCGTGCCGCCACCAATCCGGCGGCGGGCAAGCAGCAGTTGGACGCTACCAAGCGCGGCCAGGCTGGCAACGCGCCAGCCAGCACCAATGCCAACGACAACCTGAGCCTGGTGTCGGCCGAAGCGGCCAAGCAGGGCGCCAAAGGCAATGCGGGCGACAGCGCGGCGCTGAGCGACAAACTGGCGATGACCCAGGAGCAACTGGACACCACCCGTCGCGACAACGAAGAGCTGAAAAGCCGCGCGGCGGACCTGCAAAGCCAGCTGGACAAACTGCAGAAACTGATTCAACTGAAAAACGATCAACTCGCGCGTTTGCAGGCGGAAAAAGGCCTCCCGGCCGCGCAGGCCACAGCGGCCATGCCTGCTCAATTGGCAGGCGAGCCGGCCGCCGCCGCTGCAACGCCGGATGCCGCGACAGTTGCTCCCGCACCCGTTGCGCCCGCCCCTGAGCCAGTCAAGGCGCAGGAGCCTGCACCGGCGAGCACCGAGGGCAAGTTCAACGAGCTGCTGACCAACCCGGTCGTGCTTGGCGTGCTTGGTGGTGCCGCTCTCTTGTTGGTGCTGCTGCTGCTGCTGTTGTGGGCGCGCCATCGCAATGCCCGCCGCGAAGAGGAAAAGCACCTGCGCATGGCGCGGGCCCTGGCTGAAGAGCCAGTGTTTACCTCCAACATTGACCACGACCTGCCACCGAACAGCTTCGAAGGCCTGGAAGTGCCGCCGCCCAACGTCAAGCTGGCCGCCGCGCCCGCACTGGCTCCCGCGGTAGAGCCGGCCGTTGTCGTGCCCACCGTTGCCTCCGTGCTTGCGCCATTGGCGGTTGCCGTCGCTCCGGTGAACTCCAGCGATGCGCTGGCCCAGGCCCAGTCCCATATCGACCGGGGCCACCTGAACCAGGCCGCCGATGTGCTGGAGCAGGCGATCAAATATGAGCCCAAGCGCAGCGACCTGCGTTTGAAGCTGATGGAAGTCTATGGCCTGCAGAACGACAAGGACGGCTTTGTCACCCAGGAGCGTCAACTGGTGGCCAATGGTGAAAACCACGCCCAGGTCGAGCAGCTCAAGAGCCGCTTCCCGGCGATGGCCGTGTTGGCGGCGGGCGTCAGTGCTGCGGTTGCAGCCGCTGCCCTGGACGCTCAATACGTCAAGGAATTGCTCGAAGACAAACCGGCTGCCGTGACGCCAGAAGCCTTTGACACCGATTTCGATTTGAGCCTGGACGAGCTGGAAGAAGCTTCCCCGGCCAAAATCGAGGACGATCAGCAGACATTCGAATCGTTGCTGCAGCAGCAGACCGAAGCCAATGCCAAAGCGGATGACCTGTCGGACTTCGACCTGGACCTGCAACTGGATGCCCCGGCGTCGGCGCAATCCGATGACGACTTCCTTTCCGGCCTGGAAGAGCAGATGAAGGACGTGCCTGCCGTCGAACCGCCGACCCTGACCCCGGCTGCAGCGGATGACTTCGACCTGCCCGAGGATTTCGACCTGTCCCTGGCCGATGAGCCGCAAGAGGCCGCCAAGCCCGATGCGTTCGCCTCGGAGCTGGATGATGTCAACGCCGAGCTGGATCGCCTGTCCCAGAGCCTGGAGCATCCGCCCATCGAGCCATCCTTTACCGCAGAAGACGCGGCACTGGGGGATGATGAGCCGGAGTTCGATTTCCTGTCCGGCACCGACGAAGTGGCCACTAAACTGGACCTGGCCCAGGCCTATATCGATATGGGTGATGCGGACGGCGCACGGGACATCCTTTCCGAAGTGCTGACCGAAGGGGACGAGACCCAGCGTGGCGAGGCTAAGGAGATGCTCGGCCGGCTGGTGTAACCGTCAACCGTTAGCGTAGCGGCGACCTCTGGGTCGCCGTTTTGCTTTGTGTGGGAGCTGGCTTGCCTGCGATCGGCATAGGTATCCACACGCGGAGGGTGGGAACAATCAAAAATCTCCTTGTGGCGAGCGGCTTGCGCCGCGTTGGGTCGCGAAGCGGCCCCAAAACCAGACGCTGAGGTTCTCCAGGAGCATCACGGTGCGTTCACTGGGACTGCTTCGCAGCCCAACGCGGGGCAAGCCCGCTCGCCACAACAAGCTCCTACAAATTTTGTGTTCACCGGAAATTGTGTAGATACCTATGCGCATCGCAGGCAAGCCAGCTCCCACACAATCCGGCATAATGCCCGCCTTTGCGCAACCCATCAGGCTCTCAGTTCTTGGCAAATATAGATAACGCGGCCGCCGAAATGGCGGCCGCAGGTTTTAACCGCATCGCCCTGGGCGTGGAATACAAAGGCTCGCGCTATCGCGGCTGGCAGCGTCAGGCCTCCGGTGTGCTGACGGTGCAGGAAACCCTTGAAAATGCGCTGTCGAAAGTCGCCGACTCTCCGGTATCGCTGATGTGCGCCGGGCGTACCGATGCCGGTGTGCATGCCTGCGGCCAGGTGGTGCACTTCGACACCCAGGCTGAACGGTCGATGAAGGCTTGGGTGATGGGCGCTAATATCAATTTGCCCCATGACGTCAGCGTCACCTGGGCCAAAGTCATGCCGGGCCACTTTCATGCGCGCTTCAAGGCCATCGCTCGGCGTTACCGCTATGTGATCTACAACGACCAGATCCGCCCGGCGCACCTCAACCAGGAAATCACCTGGAACCACCGCCCGCTCGACGCCGAACGCATGGCTCAAGCTGCCCAGCATCTGGTGGGCGTGCACGATTTCAGCGCCTTTCGTGCCGGCCAGTGCCAGGCCAAGTCGCCGATCAAGGAAGTCCACCACCTGCGGGTGACCCGCCACGGCAAGATGATCGTGCTGGATATCCGTGCCGGCGCCTTCCTGCATCACATGGTGCGTAACATCGCCGGGGTGCTGATGACCATCGGCACCGGCGAGCGCCCGGTGGAGTGGGCCAAGGAAGTGCTGGAAAGTCGCGTGCGTCGCACCGGCGGGGTCACGGCGCATCCGTTCGGTCTGTATCTGGTGGATGTGGAGTACCGCGACGAGTTCGAGCTGCCGGAGCGTTTCATCGGGCCACATTTCCTCACAGGTTTCAGCGAACTTGGCGGCTGACGCCTGGAAAAGCTTTTGTTACCATCCGGGACTTTCTCGGCCCAACACCTGAGGTTCCCACGACATGTCAGCCGTTCGCAGCAAGATTTGCGGGATTACCCGCATAGAAGACGCGCTGGCGGCAGTCGAGGCCGGTGCAGATGCCATCGGCCTGGTGTTTTATGCCAAGAGCCCGCGAGCGGTAAATGTGCTGCAGGCGCGGGCGATCATCGCCGCACTGCCGCCGTTCGTCACCACCGTGGGCTTGTTCGTCAACGCCAGCCGCTGCGAACTCAACGAAACCCTGGATGCCGTACCGCTGGACATGTTGCAGTTCCACGGCGACGAAACGCCGGACGAATGTGAAAGCTACCAGCGTCCCTATATCAAGGCGTTGCGCGTCAAGGCCGGCGATGACATCGCCGCTGCCTGCGCCGCCTATGCGGGTGCTCGCGGGATTCTGCTGGACACCTATGTAGAAGGCGTGCCCGGCGGTACGGGCGAAGCGTTCGATTGGTCGCTGATTCCCGCAGGCTTGACCAAGCCGATCATCCTGGCCGGCGGGCTCGCCCCGGCCAATGTCGAAGCGGCGATCAAGCAGGTGCGGCCGTATGCCGTGGATGTGAGCGGTGGGGTAGAGCAGGGCAAGGGCATCAAGGACCACGGCAAGATTCGCGCGTTCGTGCAGGCCGTGCGCAACAGCAGTGGTGGGATGTGACGGCTGGCAGTCTGCCGCCGTCCATAACTACCACTGTGTAAAACAACCCGGCGCCGCCTGCGGGTGGCCCGGAAACGAAGTGGCAACCCTGCGCTGGCAGGTTGTCTGGAAGGCTGAGGATACGTGCGGGAAAAGGCCGGTCGAACGTCTGACCCCGTCCAGCATGTGTCATCGCCACATATGAATTTAGCTCAAGGGCATACGCGGGGCTGTGTTCAAGCCACCGGTACTGGAGAAAGAAAGCATGAGCAACTGGTTAGTAGACAAACTGATCCCTTCGATCATGCGTTCCGAGGTGAAGAAAAGCTCGGTTCCTGAAGGTCTGTGGCACAAGTGCCCATCCTGCGACGCGGTGCTGTACCGCCCGGAGCTGGAAAAGACCCTGGACGTTTGCCCCAAGTGCAACCATCACATGCGTATCGGCGCCCGCGCCCGCATCGACATCTTCCTTGACGCTGAAGGCCGTAACGAACTGGGCGCCGACCTGGAGCCGGTAGACCGTCTCAAGTTCCGCGACGGCAAAAAGTACAAGGACCGCCTGACCGCGGCACAAAAGCAGACCGGCGAGAAAGACGCGCTGATTTCCGTCAGCGGCAAGCTGCTGGGCATGCCGGTTGTGGTGTCGGCGTTCGAGTTCTCCTTCATGGGCGGTTCCATGGGCGCCATCGTCGGCGAGCGCTTCGTTCGCGCCGCCAACTACGCCCTGGAAAACCGTTGCCCCATGATCTGCTTCGCGGCCTCCGGTGGCGCGCGCATGCAGGAAGCCCTGATTTCGCTGATGCAAATGGCCAAGACCTCTGCGGTGCTGGCGCGTCTGCGCGAAGAAGGCATCCCGTTCATTTCCGTGCTGACCGACCCGGTCTACGGCGGCGTCTCCGCCAGCCTGGCGATGCTGGGTGACGTGATCGTGGGCGAACCCAAAGCCCTTATCGGCTTCGCCGGCCCGCGCGTGATCGAGCAGACCGTGCGCGAAAAACTGCCGGAAGGCTTCCAGCGCAGCGAGTTCCTGCTGGAGCACGGCGCGATTGACCTGATCATCCCGCGCGGTGAGCTGCGTCCGCGCCTGGGTAACCTGCTGGCCCAGATGATGGGCCTGCCGACCCCTGTGTACGTCGCGCCTAAAGTCGAGCCGATTGTCGTGCCGCCGGTGCCTGCAAACCTATGACCCAACGGACCCTGGGCGAATGGCTCGCCTACCTTGAGCAGTTGCATCCGTCCGCCATTGACATGGGCCTGGAGCGCTCGCAACAGGTAGCGGCCCGCCTCGGGTTGGGCCGGCCGGCGCCGCGCGTGATCACGGTGACCGGCACCAACGGCAAAGGCTCCACCTGTGCCTTTGTCGCGGCGCTGCTGCAGGCCCAGGGCCTGAAAGTCGGCGTCTACAATTCCCCGCACCTGCTGCGTTATAACGAGCGGGTGCAACTCAATGGCAGCGAAGCCACCGATGAGCAGCTCTGCGAAGCGTTCGCCGCGCTGGATGCGGGCCGAGGCGAGATATCCCTGACCTACTTCGAGATGGGCACCCTGGCAGCGTTCTGGCTGTTCGAGCGTGCGCAACTGGATGTGGTTGTGCTGGAAGTCGGCCTGGGCGGGCGCCTCGACACGGTCAACGTGGTGGATCCCGACCTGGCGCTGGTCACCAGCATTGGTGTGGATCACGCCGATTACCTGGGTGATACCCGCGAGTCCGTGGCCTATGAAAAAGCCGGTATCTTCCGCCAGGGCCGACCTGCGCTCTGTGGGGACCTGGATCCGCCGCAGACCTTGCTGGACAAGGTGCGCGAGCTGAATTGCCCGTTTTTCCTGCGCGGGCGTGAATTCGATCTCGAGATCGCCGGGCAGCACTGGCACTGGCGTGGGCGCGATGCCCGCGGCCAGGTCGTGGAGCTTCGCGGCCTGCCGCTGCTGAACCTGCCGATGGAAAACGCCGCGCTCGCGCTGCAGGCGTATCTGCTGCTGGATCTGCCGTGGAACGCCGCGCAGCTTGCTGCCGCCCTGGTGGCAACGCGCGTGGCGGGGCGCCTGGACCGTCGCGAGGTCGAATGGCAGGGTAAACGCTTGAATCTGTTGCTGGATGTGGGGCATAACCCCCATGCGGCCGAGTACCTGGCACAACGCTTGTCGCGCACGCCGCCGGTCGGTCGTCGTCTTGCGGTGTTTGGTCTGCTGGCCGACAAGGACCTGGAAGGTGTGATCGCACCATTGCTGGACAATGTCCAGGCGTGGGCCGTGGCACCGCTGGATACACCGCGCAGCCGTCCTGTCGCGGAACTGGCGATGGCCTTGCAGAACCTTGGCGCGCCCGTGACGTCGTATGCAAGCGTGATCGATGCCCTTCAAGCGCAGTGCGCCGTTGCCACGCCCGACGATGAGATTCTGTTGTTCGGGTCATTTTATTGTGTTGCCGAGGCGCTCGAGTGGTTGGCCCGGCGCTCCACGGAGGAAGCTGCACATGGCATTACTCGATAGCGCATACAAGCAGCGAATGGTCGGAGCCCTGGTCCTGGTGGCGTTGGCGGTGATTTTCCTGCCGATGCTGTTCTCTCGCCAGGATGAAGAACGCCAGGTCGTGGTCGAGGCCCCGGCCGCTCCGCAGGCGCCCGCGGTGCCCCAGGTACAGGTTGAGCCGGTGGTGGTGCCTGAGCCTCAGGCGTTGCCCGAAGAAGAACCTGTGCCGGCCGATGACGAGGTGGCCGCTCAGCAAGCGCCGTCGATGCCGGTGCAGCCAAGCGTGCCGGTGGTCAAGCCGACGCCGGCACCGACCGTGGCGGCCAAGCCCGCCGCGCCGGCGCCTGCACCCAAACCGGTAGCGCCGCAGCCTGCCGCGCCGGGCAAGCCGGACGTGGGGCAGAGCCGTATCGACCCGAATGGCTTGCCGATCAGTTGGTCGATTCAAGTGGCCAGCCTGGGTAATCGCGAAGGCGCCGACGCTTTGCAGAAAAAGCTGCGTAGCCAGGGTTATAACGCCTATATTCGCAGCGCCGACGGCAAGAATCGGGTGTTTATCGGGCCGCTGATCGAGCGTGCCGAAGCAGATCGCCTGCGCGACTTGCTCGATCGCCAGCAGAACCTCAAGGGTTTCGTGACGCGTTTCCAGCCTGAGCGCGGTTGAACAGTTGCCAACTCCGGTTGGCAATGCGATCTAAATGTGGGAGCGGGCTTGCTCGCGAATACGGTCTATCAGTCAATATACTTAGTGACTGACACACCGCCGCGAGCAAGCGCGCTCCCACATTCGTCTTGGGGTGGGCTTGAAATGCTCCGTGCTTGCCACAAACTATTGATTTGCAAAGCAGCCGCAATCACCGCTTACCGATAGCCCGACGCTCTGCTAAAATGCGCCGCCTCATCCGTCCGTAGGCTCAAACGTGCCATTTACCTGGGTTGATTGGGCGATTGTTGCAATCGTCGCCATCTCCGCTTTGATCAGTCTAAGCCGCGGCTTCGTAAAAGAAGCATTGTCGTTGCTGACCTGGATCATCGCAGGAGTCGTAGCCTGGATGTTTGGCGGTTCATTGTCGGTCTACCTGGCCGGATACATTGAGACACCCTCGGCCCGCGTCATCGCGGGCTGCGCCATTATGTTCATCGCCACGCTGCTGGTGGGGGCAATGGTCAATTATCTTATTGGCGAGTTGATACGTGTCACCGGCCTTTCCGGGACCGATCGATTCCTCGGTATGGTCTTCGGTGCCGCGCGTGGCGCCTTGCTGGTCGTCGTGGCGGTCGGTCTGTTGAGCCTCGGGCCGGTACAGCAGGATGCATGGTGGCAAGAGTCGGTACTCGTGCCAAAATTTCTATTGGTTGCAGATTGGTCCAAGAACCTCATTTTGGGGTGGAGCAGTCAGTGGCTGGCCAGCGGAATCAGCGTACCCGCCGATCTTCCGTTCAAGGAGCACCTCTTACCGGCCAAAACGCCTCAGTAAGCTGTGTTCAGTCAAGATTCATTAAGTAGGGGTTGCGTCGCATGTGTGGCATCGTCGGTATCGTCGGTAAGTCGAACGTCAATCAGGCGCTGTATGACGCGCTAACCGTCCTCCAGCACCGCGGCCAGGACGCTGCCGGTATTGTGACCAGCCACGACGGCCGGTTATTCCTGCGCAAGGACAACGGGCTGGTACGTGACGTGTTCCATCAACGTCACATGCAGCGCCTGGTCGGGCACATGGGCATTGGCCATGTGCGTTACCCGACTGCCGGTAGCTCTACGTCGGCCGAAGCTCAACCGTTTTACGTCAACTCGCCTTATGGCATTACCCTGGCGCACAACGGCAACCTGACCAACGTTGAACAGCTGGCCAAGGAGATTTACGAGTCCGACCTGCGCCACGTCAACACCAACTCCGACTCGGAAGTGCTGCTCAACGTGTTTGCTCACGAGCTGGCCCAGCGCGGTAAGCTGCAGCCGACCGAAGAAGATGTGTTCGCCGCCGTCACCGACGTGCACAACCGTTGCGTGGGTGGTTACGCCGTGGTGGCCATGATCACCGGTTATGGCATCGTCGGCTTCCGTGACCCGCACGGCATTCGCCCGATCGTGTTCGGCCAGCGTCACACCGACGAAGGCGTCGAGTACATGATCGCTTCCGAAAGCGTATCCCTGGACGTGCTGGGCTTTACCCTGATCCGCGACCTCGCGCCGGGCGAAGCGGTGTACATCACCGAAGACGGCAAGCTGCACACGCGCCAGTGCGCCGTGGCACCGAAACTCACCCCGTGCATCTTCGAACACGTCTACCTGGCGCGTCCGGATTCGATCATCGACGGTGTTTCGGTATACAAGGCGCGCCTGCGCATGGGTGAAAAACTGGCCGATAAGATCCTGCGCGAGCGTCCCGAGCACGATATCGACGTCGTGATCCCGATTCCGGACACCAGCCGTACCGCTGCGCTGGAGCTGGCGAACCATTTGGGCGTAAAGTTTCGCGAAGGCTTCGTGAAGAACCGCTACATCGGGCGTACCTTCATCATGCCGGGCCAGGCTGCACGCAAGAAATCGGTGCGCCAGAAGCTCAACGCCATCGAACTGGAATTTCGCGGCAAGAACGTGATGCTGGTGGACGACTCCATCGTACGCGGCACCACTTGCAAGCAGATCATCCAGATGGCCCGCGAAGCCGGTGCGAAGAACGTGTACTTCTGTTCAGCGGCGCCAGCGGTGCGTTACCCGAACGTGTACGGTATTGACATGCCGAGCGCCCACGAACTGATCGCGCATAATCGCTCGACCCAGGACGTTGCCGACCTGATCGGCGCTGATTGGCTGATCTATCAGGACCTGCCGGACCTGATCGAAGCCGTCGGCGGTGGCAAGATCAAGATCGACCAGTTCGACTGCGCCGTGTTCGACGGCAAGTACGTGACCGGTGATGTCGACGAGGCCTACCTGAACAAGATCGAGCAGGCGCGCAATGACTCGTCCAAGATCAAGACCCAGGCGGTCAGTGCGATCATCGATCTGTACAACAACTGAGTGACAACCGGCCCTGAGGGGCCGGTTTTGTATCTTAAATAAAGAATTGAGTAAGGAGGGGCAGCATGAGTCAGGAATGGGATGCCGGTCGGTTGGACAGCGACCTCGATGGCGTAGCTTTCGATACCCTGGCTGTGCGCGCCGGCCAGCACCGCACCCCGGAAGGTGAGCACGGTGACCCGATGTTCTTCACCTCCAGCTATGTGTTCCGCACGGCCGCCGATGCGGCTGCGCGCTTTGCGGGCGAAGTGCCGGGCAACGTCTATTCGCGCTACACCAACCCGACCGTGCGCGCGTTCGAAGAGCGTATCGCGGCGCTGGAAGGCGCCGAGCAGGCGGTCGCTACGGCGACCGGCATGGCGGCCATCCTGGCGGTGGTGATGAGCCTGTGCAGCGCCGGCGACCATGTACTGGTGTCGCGCAGCGTGTTCGGTTCGACCATCAGCCTGTTCGAGAAGTACTTCAAGCGCTTTGGCATTGAAGTGGACTACGTGCCGCTGGCGGACCTGTCCGGTTGGGATGCGGCAATCAAGGCCAACACCCGCTTGCTGTTCGTCGAGTCGCCGTCCAACCCATTGGCCGAGCTGGTGGACATCGCCGCGTTGGCCGAAGTTGCCCACGCCAAGGGCACTATGCTGGTGGTCGACAACTGCTTCTGCACCCCGGCGCTGCAACAGCCGTTGAAGCTCGGTGCGGACATTGTCGTGCACTCGGCCACCAAGTTCATCGACGGCCAGGGTCGCTGTATGGGCGGTGTGGTCGCGGGTCGCAGCGAGCAGATGAAAGAAGTCGTTGGCTTCCTGCGCACGGCTGGCCCGACCTTGAGCCCGTTCAATGCCTGGATCTTCCTCAAGGGCCTGGAAACCCTCAGCCTGCGCATGAAGGCTCATTGCGCCAATGCCCAGGCCCTGGCCGAGTGGCTGGAGCAGCAGGACGGTATCGAAAAGGTGCACTACGCTGGCCTCAAGAGCCACCCGCAACACGCACTTGCCCAGCGCCAGCAGCGTGGTTTTGGTGCCGTGGTGAGCTTCGAAGTGAAGGGTGGCAAAGAGGGCGCCTGGCGCTTTATCGATGCGACGCGCCTGATTTCGATCACGGCGAACCTTGGTGACAGCAAGACCACCATCACCCACCCGAGCACCACTTCCCACGGGCGCCTGGCGCCTCAGGAGCGTGAGGCGGCGGGTATCCGTGACAGCCTGATCCGCGTTGCAGTGGGCCTTGAAGACGTGGCTGACTTGCAGGCTGACCTGGCTCGCGGGCTGGCCGCCTTGTGATCGAGTGGTCCATGGAAGCGGTGGCAGCCAGTAACGGGCGTGTTGCGCTGGTGACCGGCGCGGCGCGGGGCATTGGCCTCGGGATCGCCGCGTGGCTGATCAGCGAAGGCTGGCAGGTGGTGTTGACCGACCTGGACCGCGAGCGCGGCGCCAAGGTGTCCAAGGTGCTGGGCGAAAACGCCTGGTTTATTACCATGGATGTGGCCGACGAGAAACAAGTGGCTCAAGGTGTCGCCGAGGTATTGGGGCAGTTTGGCCGCCTCGATGCATTGGTGTGCAATGCGGCGGTGGCCGACCCGCACAACATCACCCTGGAAAGCCTGGACCTGGCCTACTGGAACCGGGTGATGGCGGTAAATCTCAGCGGGCCGATGTTATTGGCCAAGCACTGCGCGCCGTACCTGCGCGCCCATGGTGGCGCCATCGTTAACCTGGCGTCGACCCGGGCGCGCCAGTCGGAGCCGGACACCGAAGCCTATGCGGCGAGCAAAGGTGGCTTGCTGGCCCTCACGCATGCCTTGGCGATGAGCCTTGGGCCCGAAGTGCGGGTCAATGCCGTCAGCCCCGGCTGGATCGACGCACGTGATCCTGCAGCCCGTCGCGCCGAGCCGTTGAGCGACACCGATCATGCCCAGCATCCGGCAGGCAGGGTAGGTACCGTGGAGGACGTGGCGGCGATGGTAGCGTGGCTGCTGTCGCGCCAGGCGGGTTTTGTCACCGGGCAGGAGTTTGTCGTGGACGGCGGCATGAGCAAGAAGATGATTTACAGTGAGTAGGGCAGGGAGCGATGTTGAAGCAATTTTGTCTTTTTCAGAAAAACTTCAAGCGGGCTATTGACTTAGGTCTGCTACCTGCGTAAATTTCGCGGCCTCAACGAAGCAAAGGGTGATTAGCTCAGCTGGGAGAGCATCTGCCTTACAAGCAGAGGGTCGGCGGTTCGATCCCGTCATCACCCACCACTTCTTGAGAGTTTTGCTTCAGGGCAAGACGCAACGTTATAGGTTACACCGACGCGCAGCGGTAGTTCAGTCGGTTAGAATACCGGCCTGTCACGCCGGGGGTCGCGGGTTCGAGTCCCGTCCGCTGCGCCATATTTCCAGGTTCGATTTGTCGGGCTTGAGATTGAACAGCCATGGCTGATTGATCAGATGTTCAAGACGGTTGAGAGTTTAGGCTCAGCCGGTCAAGCGATACGCAGCGGTAGTTCAGTCGGTTAGAATACCGGCCTGTCACGCCGGGGGTCGCGGGTTCGAGTCCCGTCCGCTGCGCCATATCTGCCTCAAGGCCCGCTGAACGCCTTGAAGCACAAAGAAAGCCATTGGCTAATTTGATCCGATAGCAAATACCCTGGTCGAGAGACCGGGGTTTTTTGTGTCCGCGATTTGAGTCCAAGTCAGCCGCGGTCAATGTGGGAGCTGGCTTGCCTGCGATAGCATCGACGCGGTCTCATTGGGATTCGCGTCTGCGCATCGCAGGCAAGCCCTTGCACCATCAGAACCCGAGTTTATCCCTCAATCCGTAATACCAGGCGCCCAGCGCCGCAAACGGCGTACGCAGCATCTGCCCACCCGGGAACGGGTAGTGCGGCAGGTCCGCAAACGCATCAAAGCGTTCCGCCTGCCCTCTGAGCGCCTCCGCCAGTACCTTGCCCGCCAAGTGCGTATACGTTACGCCATGGCCACTGCAGCCTTGCGAGTAGTAAATGTTGTCGCCCAGGCGACCCACTTGCGGCAAGCGCGACAGGGTCAGCAGGAAATTGCCGGTCCAGGCGTAATCAATCTTCACGTCCTTGAGCTGCGGGAAAGCCTTGAGCATCTTCGGGCGGATGATCGCCTCGATGTTCGCCGGGTCGCGCGCGCCGTACACCACGCCACCGCCGAAGATCAGGCGCTTGTCGCGGGTGAGGCGGTAGTAGTCGAGCAGATAATTACAATCCTCGACGCAGTAATCCTGCGGCAGCAGTGTCTTCGCCAGCTCATCGCCCAGGGGCGCCGTCGTGATCACTTGCGTGCCGCAGGGCATCGACTTGGCCGCCAGCTCCGGCACCAGGTTGCCCAGGTACGCATTGCCCGCGACGATGATGAACTTGGCCCTGACCCGGCCCTCGGCAGTGTGCACCACCGGGTTGGCGCCGCGCTCGATACGCACCGCCGCCGATTGCTCGTAGATCGTACCGCCCAGGGATTCCACGGCTGCCGCTTCGCCGAGTGCCAGGTTGAGCGGGTGGATATGCCCACCGCTCATGTCCAGCAAGCCGCCGACGTAATTGTCGCAGGCAACCACCTCGCGAATACGGCGCTCGTCCAGCAACTCCAGCTGCGTATGGCCATAGCGTTCCCACAGGCGTTTCTGCGATTCCAGGTGGCCCATGTGCTTGCTGTTGAGGGCGGCGAATACACCGCCGTCCTTCAAGTCGCACTGGATCTGATACTTGGCCACTCGCTCGCGAATGATCCGGCCGCCTTCAAATGCCATCTGCCCCAATAATTGCGCCTGCTGGGGGCCGACACTGCGCTCGATCACGTCGATATCACGGCTGTAGCTGTTGACGATCTGCCCGCCGTTGCGGCCCGAGGCGCCAAACCCCACCTTGGCGGCCTCCAGCACCGTCACGCGAAAACCGTTCTCCAGCAGGAACAGGGCGCTGGAGAGGCCGGTATAACCGGCGCCGATCACGCACACATCGGTTTCAACCTCGCCTTGCAATGCCGGGCGAGGTGGAACGGCATTCGCGGAAGCGGCGTAATACGACTGGGGGTAGGGGGTGTTCGCCATCCTGGAACCTCTGTTTTATATTTTTTACGAGTGCGCCGATCCTACCTGAGTTGAAAATTGCCTGCCAGTTGCCCGAAATCCACAGGCCTGCCCCACGCAAATAAAAAATTCGCATATTCATAGGGTTAGATGCAAAAAAGATGTTGACACCCCTCCGGAATTCCGTAGAATGCCGCCTCACAGCAGGCACGTAGCTCAGTTGGTTAGAGCACCACCTTGACATGGTGGGGGTCGTTGGTTCGAGTCCAATCGCGCCTACCAAACAAAATCCGCTCTGCTGGGCGGTCTAGAGGGGTCATCGGAAACGGTGACCCCTTTTTGCTTTCTGCGATTTGCAAAACTTTGCAATCCCTACCTCAGAACGCCCATTCGGCGCTCACCTCCAGTTACTCGCTCTTCTTTTCGCCGTCCTCCTCCTCCTGATAGTCCAATCACCCACAAAATTTATTGGTTCGCAGCAACAATTTTTCTTGTTGGACACCTCCCGTCCCCAGGCAGCAAAGTTGCCGCCACTGACGCTCGACCTTTCGGGTGAACAATAAAAAACCGAGCCGACTGCACGCCACTTCCTGCTGTGAACCCTTTGTTCACATCCTGCTGTAATGGCGCCGCAGCGCGCACTAAAGGACCTCACCGCCATGCAAACTGTAGTGAACTTATGGCCGTTGATCGGCGTACTTGTGATCGTGGTTGGCTTTATTCTGCGCATCAACCCTTTGTTGGTTGTCACCGCCGCCGCTATCGCCACCGGATTCGCCGCCCATTTTTCGTTGGAAAAAATCCTCGCCACCATGGGCGATGGTTTCCTTCAGACCCGTGCCCTGCAATTGATCCTGTTGTTGCCCCTAGCGGTCATCGGTCTGCTGGAGCGCCATGGGCTGCGCCTGCATGCGCAGAACTGGATCGCACGGTTCGAACGCGCCACGGTCGGGCGCTTGTTGATCATGTATCTATTTGTGCGCGAGTCCACGGCCGCCATGGGCTTGACCAGCCTGGGCGGGCACCCGCAGATGGTGCGCCCGCTGCTGGCACCGATGGCCGAGGGCGCTGCGGAAAAACGCTACGGCAAACTGCCGGACAAGTTGCGCCATAAAGTATTGGCCATGTGCGCCGCGACGGATAACGTCGGTCTGTTTTTTGGTGAAGACATCTTCGTGGCCTTTGGTGCGATCGCGTTGATGCACACCTTCCTGCTCGGCTCGGGGATTGATGTGGAACCGCTGCACATTGCGGTGTGGGGGATTCCGACGGCAATTTGCGCGTTTATCATTCATGCGATCCGCCTGCATCGGTTTGACCGAAGGCTCACCCGAGAGATGACGCCTGCCGCCGCCCGTGGGGGGGTCGCGCAATGATCATTTCGATTCAATACCTGTACTGGCTGGCCGGGGTCCTGCTGCTGATCACCGCGGGCATGATCTTGCTAGACCGAACCCATCCCAAGCGCTGGTCGAGTGCACTGTTCTGGCTGTTGTTCGCCATTCCGTTCCTGATCGGTGAGCGGCTGCCGTCGGTGGTCATCGGAGCTGGCCTCGTGGTGATGGCATTGATCGCCGGTATGGGCGGTGTCGGTCGTGGCAAGCATGCCGAGCTGCATGACAAGGATTCGCGTGCCAGTGCCGGTCGGCTGGGCCATAAGTTGTTTATCCCGGCGTTGGCCATTCCCCTGGCTACCGTGATCGGCTCGGTATTGCTCAAGCACACTGAGATCGGCGGTGTACCGCTGCTGGATCCGAAGAACACCACCTTTGTCTCCCTTGGAATCGGCTGCCTGATCGCCCTGGGCCTGGCCTGCTGGCTGACCCGTGATACGCCGGTGCAGGCCTTGCGCGAATCCCGTCGCCTCACCGAAGCTCTGGGCTGGGCGATGGTACTTCCGCAGATGCTGGCGATGCTCGGCTTGTTGTTTAACGAAGCCGGCGTCGGCACGGCCGTTGCCCATGTCACTACCACCTATATCAACCTGGATTTCAAGTTGGTGGCGGTGATGGTCTATGTGCTGGGCATGGCGCTGTTTACGGTGATCATGGGGAACGGTTTCGCGGCGTTCCCGGTGATGACCGGGGGCGTCGGCGTGCCGGTGCTGGTCGGTATCTACGGCGGCAACCCGGCGGTGATGGCGGCGATTGGCATGTTCTCGGGCTACTGCGGGACCTTGATGACCCCGATGGCCGCCAACTTCAATATCGTGCCGGCGGCGTTGCTGGAGCTGCCGGACAAAAATGCGGTGATCAAGGCCCAACTGCCGACGGCGTTGATGATGCTGGTGGTTAATATTGTCCTGCTTTACCTGTTGATGTGAGGCCGAGAATGCGCACTGTACTTCTGACGGGCTTCGAGCCCTTTGATCAAGATTCGGTGAACCCGTCCTGGGAAGCGGTGCGCCAACTGGACGGTGTGCAGTTGGACGATGAGGTGCGAATTGTTTCGCATCGACTGCCTTGCGCGTTTGCCACCGCAGGTGAGTGCCTGGCCCGACTGATCGATGAATTGCACCCGGCCATGGTAATTGCTATCGGCCTTGGCCCAGGGCGCAGCGATATCTCGTTCGAGCGGGTGGCGATCAATATCAACGATGCCCGCATCCCGGATAACCTGGGTGAGCAGCCCATTGATACGGCGGTCGTGGCGGACGGCCCGGCGGCGTACTTTACGACACTGCCGATCAAGGCGATGGCCAAGGCCGTGCGCGAAGCGGGAATTGCGGCCTCGGTATCGCAGACGGCGGGGACGTTTGTGTGCAACCAAGTGTTTTATCTGTTGCAGCATACCCTGGCCGGGACGTCCGTGCGCAGTGGGTTCATCCACGTGCCGCTTCTGCCGGAGCAGGTGACGGAGGCGCAGCGGCCCTCGATGGAACTGCATACGTTGGTGACGGGATTGCAGGCGGCCGTACTGGCCGCGTGGCATACACCCGTGGATGCAAAAGAGGCGGGCGGGCAGGTCAGTTGACCTGCCCGATTCACCTCAGGTTGCGAACAGTCGGGTGAGCCCGAAGGTAATGGCGCAGGCCAGGCCTGTCATCGCGAATGCGGTTGCCACGTACCACTTGATAAGATTCAGTTCAGTGGTGGCCAGGTCTGCCTTGGAAGCAAAGTGCTTATCCATGGAGTCTGCCCTGCTCGAAACGTTGATCAGCTTTTCGTTCATTTCAGCCAGCCCCTTTTCCAGTAAACCTAATCGTATTTCCATCCTCGGATCTCCTTTTTCCGTTACCGGCTCTGCCTTGAGCCGCTTGGGGATCGAGAATAGTGTGACCTCAGCCCAACGTTAAGAGACAAACCTTTGCAAAATAACACCAGGCGTCTGGTGCCGGCTGTTCAGTCCTCCCGCCGGGGAAAGAACAATTCAAAACACGTCACCCCCGCGTCACTGCTCACACTGTACCGCCCGTTATGCAGCTGCATGATGGTCGCTACAATTGACAGCCCCAACCCATTGGACTGCGCCGAGCGTTCCCGCGACTCATCGACCCGGTAAAACCGTTCGAACAGGCGCGGCAGATGCACGGCAGCAATGGTTTCGCCTCGGTTGCTGACCCTGAGGTTGATGCCATCCGTCGTCGGCACCGCCTGGATCATCAGCTCGGTGCCCGGCGCACCGTATTTGATGGCGTTTGCACACAGGTTGGCCAGGGCCCGGCGCAGCAGCATCGGCTCGGCCCAGATCATGCCTTCTCCGCCGGCATGAATGCGGATGTCCACGTCGCTCGCCAAGCCTTCAAAGTACTCGGCGATTCGTTCCACCTCATCCGCCGCACTGAGCGCCTGGCGTTGACGCAGCGCGCTGGCCGGGTCGGTGCGGGCCAGGAACAGCATGTTGTCGAGCATCCGCGCCAGGCGTTCAAGCTCTTCGACATTCGACGCCAGCAACTGCTGGTAACTTTCGATGCTGCGGCTCTGTTGCAGGGCGACCTGGGTTTCTCCCAGCAGGTTATTGATGGGCGTGCGCAGTTCGTGGGCCATGTCGGTGGACACCTGGCCCAGTTGTACAAAGCCCTTGGCCAGCCGTTCGAGCATGGTGTTGAACGAATCAATCATGGGCAGCAGCTCTTTTGGCGCGCCTTGGCTGTCGAGGCGTTCGGCGAGGTTGCCGACGCCGATACCCCGGGCGTGGCGGGCCAGGCGCCGCAACGGCAAGAGCCCGCGGTAAACGAGCAGGTAGCCGACCACGGCCAGCATGATTGCGGCGATGCTTGCCAGGATATAAACGCTCAACCGATAGCTGGCGAGCACGGCGGTGCGCTCGGTCATCAGGCGCCCGCTGGTGACTTGGAGGCTGCCAAGGTCGCCGGAGTCGATGGAGGCGGCGACGGTGGAGAAGGGTACGCCGTTCACGCCAGGCAGATGGTGCACGTCGGCAAGGCTCAGCGCATGGTCTTTCGCGACGGGTGGCACGGACGGCAGGTCGATGTTGCCCGGGTTCACCAGCAGCAGGGGTGTCTGCCCCGGCGCCGCGATGCTCAAGACCGACTCGTGGTTGCCCAGCATATTCTGGAACAACTCAGGCTTGGTTTTGATCAGGTCAAGGGTGTTGCTGTCGTTGAGCAAGTTGCGCAGTTGATCGACGCGGGAAATCAAGGCGGCATCGTCACGCATGATCAACTCCCGCTCCAGCTCGCGGTACAGCGCCACGCCCAGGGTGGCCAGCAGGATGAAAGCGAGCAAGGCGAAGATCAGCGCCAGGCGCAGGGTCATCGAATAATGACGACGCTTGTTCATGGCTGGGTATCGAAGCGGTAGCCGATGCCACGCACGCTGTGGATCAGTTTGAGCTGGAACGGGTCGTCGATTTTCAGGCGCAGGCGCCGCACGGCCACATCCACCACGTTGGTGTCGCTGTCGAAGTTCATGTCCCATACCCGTGACGCGATCAGTGAACGGGACAGCACCTGGTCCTGATGGGTCGCGAACAAATGCAGCAGGGCGAACTCTTTGTTGGTCAGGGTGATACGGGTGCCGGCACGGGTCACGCGACGCTTGAGTACATCGATCTGCAGGTCGGCGATCTGCAGCTGTTCTTCTTCCCGGCTGGGGCCGCGGCGGGTCAGGGTACGTAAGCGTGCCACCAGTTCGGCGAAAGAGAACGGCTTGATGAGGTAGTCATCGGCACCCAATTCCAGGCCCTTGATGCGGTCGGCAATATCATCGCGGGCCGTCAGGAAAAGTACCGGTGTGTCGACTTCCTTGCGCAGGCGGCGCAGCACTTCCCAGCCATCCATTTTCGGCATCATCACATCCAGCACGATCACATCGAACGGCGTTTCCAGGGCCTGGTGCAGGCCATCCACGCCATCACGGGCGAGGCTGACGGAGTAACCCAGTTCCTGAAGGCCGTTGAGCAGGTAATTGCCGGCCTTGGGTTCGTCTTCGACTACGAGAATGTTCATGGCAAGTGCTCTGTCTCAATGCGTTGCGCAAGTGTAGCCCGATCAATTGTCACTGGCGCAACCGTTGCCCAGGACTTGGTAGTCCAACACATGTTCGCGGCCCTGGCTGTCCAGGTAGTCGAGTCGCGCCGGGACGACGCCGCATTCGCCGTAGCTGTCAGTGCTCGACAGCACTTTAGCCACGTCCAGGTGTACGAAGAAGCCGGTTTTGTCGTGGATCACCGGTTCAGCGGCAAACACGGAACCGGTAGCGAGCAAAGCGGCAAAGCCGAGGGTAAACAGTTTCATGGCGGTATCTCTCTTTAAGGGTTGGCTGCAAGGTCGTGGCAGCGCGTTCACGGTAACCAGGTGCCTCAAACAGCCAGCCAACAGAATGATGACAAGTGTGTAATGCAGTGCTTTTGCATCGCAGGGCTCAGGGCTGGCGACCGGAGGCTTCAAGGATCAGGTCGGTGATTTCCTTGGCGTGGGACACCAGCGACAAGTGGCTCGAAGGCAGTTCGATGGTGGTCGCGTTCATGCGCTTGGCGAGGAATCGCTCCAGGTCCGGGTTGATGGTCTGGTCATTCGCCGACACCGCGTACCAGGAAGGCTTGGTGTGCCAGGCGGCATTCACGGTGCGGCCGCTGAACAAGGTTTTGGTGATGGGTTGCTGCACGGCGTTCAGCGCCAGGGCCTTGGCGCGCGGGACGTCGGAAGCGAAGTATTTGAGAAAGGCGTCCTGGCTCAGGGTGAGGTAACCATCGTGTTCTTCCACGCCGGAACGCACAGGCATGGCTGGGTACTTGGCCGAGAGCGCGACGAAGTCTTCGTTGGCGTCTGGCGCACGGGCGGCTACATACACAAGGGCGCTGACGTTCGGGTTGGCCCCGGCGTCGCTCACGACGGTACCGGCGTAGGAATGGCCGACCAGCACGGTAGGGCCGTTTTGTTGGGCCAGCACACGGAGGGTGGCGGCGACATCGTCGGCCACCGAGGTCAGCGGGTTCTGCACAGCCGTGACGTGCAGGCCGGCGGCCTGGAGACGGGTGATCACCTCGGACCAGCTCGAGCCGTCAGCCCAGGAACCGTGCACGAGGACCACGTTGTCGGCTTTGATCGGTGCGACGGTGCCGGCCATGGCTGTGCCGGTGCCCAGCATCAGCAGGCTGGCGGCGATCAGGCAGAGTTTGCTTGCAGCTTTCATGGGATAAACCCTTTTCATCAGTAGGAAGTGGCGTCATCCGAAGTGGGTAACTGACGGCTCCACTGTATGAAGTGAGGGTGCTTACGAAACTTACCGCTCCATTACAAACCTGTAATGCAATTGGTGTCGGTGGCGTTTACAAGCAACAGGGTGATCCGTAGATTGCATTGGCCGATTATTGTTCCAACCCAAGAGGAAGCCACGCAGTGTCCATCCCAGGTTCAGCCGTATTCAACCGCCGTTATCGTGCCTTTCTGTTTGATATGGATGGGACGCTGCTCAACTCCATTGCCGCCGCAGAGCGGGTGTGGAGTGTCTGGGCTGAACGCCATGGCCTGGAGGTGGCGGCGTTCTTGAAGACCATTCACGGCGCCCGCGCGATCGACACCATTACCCGGCAAGCACTGCCCGAGGTCGATCCCGAGGTCGAGGCGCAGTGGATCACCGAGGCTGAAGTCAAGGATGTGAGAGGGGTTGTCGCGATTCCCGGCGCCGTCACGTTCCTGAACAGCCTGCCGGGTGACCAGTGGGCACTGGTGACCTCTGCGCCCAGAGAACTTGCGTTGCGTCGGTTGCAGGCTGCGGGAATTGCGCCGCCGGCGGTGCTGGTCACGGCTGAAGATGTTGCCATTGGTAAGCCGAATCCCGCCTGTTACGTGCTGGGTGCGCAACGCCTGGGCGTCCCGGTGCAGGACTGCCTGGTGTTTGAAGATGCGACGATAGGCATCCGCGCGGGCGAGGCTGCTGGGGCGGACGTGATGGTTGTGACGTCGACGCATCACACGCCTATGGTCACCGAACACCCTTCGATTGACGGGTACCTTCAATTAAGCGTACGGCGCGACGCGCAAGGCTTGCTGTCCCTGCAGAATACGGCGGGCTGATACGCAAAGGCCGAGCCTGTTACCGGCCTTGGCCTTGGCCTTGTCCGCCGTGGACGGGGGCGCGCGGCTGCATCCGATGATTCCTCATGCCTTGGCGTGACAGCACCATCTCCCTGAGAATTTCATTGGCCAGCCGTGCGATGGCTTCGGCGCCACGATAGTGCGCACGCACGATCCCTGTCACTGCGAAATGATCGGTTTCCGGGCCACTGAGCACTGCCGAAAGAGTGCCGTCGGCGTGCAATGTACAGGTCACGCTATAGCTGGGCAGACGAGAGGCCAGCGCAGACTCGATCTGGGATTTAGTCAGGGTATCCATCGTGCTTCAGTGCCTTTAACTGATCGTGCAGGCCCAAGCATAGGTCGTGTTCCGGCGGTGTAAATACCGGCGATATGATATCGACGAATGTGGCCTCAGCGTGTCATTTGTCGACACAGTCGACGCTGCACGGCTTTTTGAATGGGTTTGAGGCAAAACAGAAACAAGTACCCGCCCAGCAGCAGCGCCAAATCCAGCCAGGAGTAGGAATCAGTCGGGTCAGTACCTTCGATTGTAGATCTCAGGCCATAGGCCAGTCCCACGAAGACCAGCCCTATCAGTAGGGCGATCATCCAAGACGTGTAAGCAAATGGTGGTGCTGTCGTAGGCCTCATCGTCGTGCTCCTGAACGCACACGGATGGCTGGGTGTCAGTCAGGAGATTCGGCCTTGAATAAAACGACAAGTTCCAGGCGTGAACACAGTTTCATCTTTGTATGAAGATAAATACGTTGGCGACGTGCGCCGCGCTACAACGGGCAGAGCAATTCGAAGGAGTTTTCGCCAGCCGTTACAGTCTACGAAAAGGCTGGCTACTGAAGGCGCTTCAAGGTGTCTGGTTTTTGTCCGGGGCAGTCAGGCCAGCCTGGATGCGCTGGTAGATTTCCTCGCGATGCACGGCAACATCCTTGGGCGCGTTGATGCCGATTCGTACTTGCTGGCCGCTGACGCCCAGGATGGTGATGGTGATGTCATCACCGATGTTTATGCTTTCACCAACTTTGCGGGTGAGTATCAGCATGGACTTCTCCTTGATTACTTTTAAGGACACATGTTTCAGACAGGGCAGGTGTCGGATGTGTGTAGCTTACTGCTAAGCGCTTCCCTGTGACTGCCTCTTTTAGGACGCATAGAGGCGACATTAATTCCCATGGCGGCATCATACAGGTCTGCGATACATGATTCGCATTGTTTAAGCTAACGTTTATGACGGCCAGAATAGACAGTGGATGATAAAGTCGCCTCTTTATCTTTAGAGGAGCAGGGCAGTGCGTAAAGTAGCGATGGCAATGGCGGTGTTGGCATTGGCCGGTTGCGGTGAAGGCAAAAGCGTCGATACACCCGCGCCCAAGCCTGCCCTGACCGAAAGCCAGCCCCAGACCGGCGCAGTTGCCGCCCAGGAATGGGACGTACGCGTCGGCTCGCCGGACCACAAGCTGCAGGCGATCACCGACCTGACGGCCTGGTTGCTGGAGCATGGTTTCAATTTTTATATTGTGAAGGTGAACGGCAAGGACGAGGTGCTGCTGGGGCCGTTCGCAACCAAGGCTGAGGCTGAAGCCAAGCAGACGCTGCTCAATGAAAAAATGGCCCGCGCCAAGAAAACCGACACGGTGTCGCAGGTCGTTGAGCACAAGGCCACGCAGTAAGCGCAAAGTGGGCGGTGGTTGCGCCCGCTTTCAGCCGCAGGCTTTGAGGTTCACCGGGCCGACAAACTCATTGCCCCGGCCCATCACGCACGCCACGGTCTGATTGCGTTGACGCTCCCAGGCCTGCACCGGGTAGGTCTTGTTCCAGGCTTCGTACAGTTGACGATCCTGTTTCGACAGGCGCAAGCCGTATCGCTTGCTCATGTAGAAGTACGTGCGGGCGATCATGCCCCGAATGGACGGGCGCGGCATGACCTTCTTGGCCTTGAAATCCACCTGGGTCAGGCATGAACCGTATTGTCCGCTTTGCACCGGCAGCCAGCCGAAACTGAAGTTGTTACGATCGCCATTGACCTCGCCAATGCTCGGCACCAGGTTATGCAGGTCCGCTTCGGCGCGCTTGAACACGTCATCGTGCCGGGTGCAGTTCTTGCGCCCTCCGTTCTGCCAGCACTGGCGTTGATGCCCGATCTGCCAGGCCGGAACGATGTGCTCCCACTCGATGCGTGCGGCACGGTTGGCATTTTTGCGTGGGACGTAGCCGCAGGCTTTCAAATCCACGCGGTTGCCCGTGTATTTGCACCCGCAATAGAATTCAGTGGATTGTGGGGCGTAAAGTTTCCAGGCAACTTTCTTGGCTTCGCTGAAGGTTCGGGGCGCTTGGGCCTGGGCCGCGACGGCGAAAAACAGGCTAAGCACAGCGATAAAACGGACACCCATTGACTCAATCTTCCTTCGGCACAACCCAGAAAATCTGTACGCCACCGTCGTCCCGATAGGCGAGGGTGACGTTGTCGTTCTCCGCAATTTCTTCCAGCAAACGTGCCCATTCTTCCTCTGGTTCGTCGGGCAGACGGAAGATCAAGGCCGCCTTGGCTTTTTGGGCGCTGGTTGAATTGATGATCTTTTGCACACGAATGGCCAGGCGTTCGTAGGCACCAGGCGGGGTTGGCACTGCGGGAGAAGACTTTGCCACGGAGTATTCCTTAGTTAGCTGTACGCACATACAGTATTTAACTGTAGGTAATTTCGCAACTGCTTAAATTCCAAGCAGTTCGTCTGACAGCCGTTCAGGAGTTTTTGTGTAAGGCGGGGTAGGAAGTGCAGAAGCGAGCTTGCCGGAAAAGGAAGCTCGCTCCTGCGGACAGTTTTAGGAATCAGTATTCCCAGAACATCCGCTGCAGCTCTTTGCTGTCCTGGGTCTTGGTCAGGGCGACCATCGCCAGGATGCGGGCTTTCTGTGGGTTCAGATCGAGTGCGGCAACCCAGTCGTATTTGTCGTCAGGTTGTTCGGCATTGCGCAGCACCATGCCGCCGGCATTGACGTGGGAAGAGCGAATGATCTGTACACCTTGCTTGCGCAGTTCCACCAGTGCGGGCACCACTTTGGAGGACACCGAGCCGTTGCCGGTGCCAGCGTGGATGATGGCTTTTGCGCCCGCTTGAGCCAGGGCCTTATAGGCCGTATCGCTCACGTTGCCATAGCCATAGGCGATTTCAACGTCGGGCAGGCTCTTGATGTTCTTGATATCGAATTCCGAATCCATGGTGTGGCGCTTGGCCGGCAAGCGGAACCAGTAGGATTTGCCTTCAACCACCATGCCCAGTGGGCCCCATGGGCTCTTGAACGCTTCGGTCTTGATATTGATCATCTTGCTGACGTCGCGACCCGACTGGATCTCGTCGTTCATGGTGACCAGCACGCCCTTGCCGCGAGCCTCTTTGCTGCTTGCCACGGCAACGGCGTTGTACAGGTTGAGCATGCCGTCCGCCGACATGGCGGTGCCTGGGCGCATGGAGCCGACCACCACGATTGGCTTGTCGGTCTTTTCTACCAGATTCAGGAAGTAGGCGGTTTCTTCAAGGGTGTCGGTACCGTGTGTGATCACGATGCCGTCCACGTCCTTGCTGTCGGCCAGTTCGGCGACGCGGCGGCCCAGTTGCAGCAGGTTTTCGTTGTTGATGCTTTCGGACGCAATTTGCATCACTTGCTCGCCGCGTACATTGGCGATCTGGCTAAGCTCAGGAACACCGGCGATCAATTGCTCGATGCCGACCTTGGCCGCCTGATAAGTGGCACTGTTGGCAGCACTGGCGCCAGCGCCGGCAATAGTGCCGCCAGTGGCGAGGATGACCACGTTCGACAGTTTGGCCTTGGTTTCGACTTCCTTTGCCTGGACGGCAACGGGGAACAGCAGGAGGAGGGCTAACGCGCCCGGAGCAAAAGTCTTTAGTGCAGATTTCATTATTTTTCTCTCTGGTTTTTGATGAGTGCTGTAGCCGGTTCATCTAGAACGCCCGGGCGGTTCTGAATGCCGCGGGGTGTGGGGGGTAGAGCAGGATCTGTACCAGGCTGAAAGTGTTTGTGGATATAAAATAACCTATTGATTTATAAGAGATTAATTTGTATTTAAGAGCCGTTTAAACAAGTGTGCGTCCGGCTTTCCGAACATAGGGTCGTGTTACGTTCGGTTGTCCGAAAACCTGACGGTTAATCCACGAAGATGCATGGGGGCAGGGGATACAATCTGTCGTTTTAGAGAACGACTGGGCGCGCACGATGTTTAAGCGGGCCGTTGTTGCGGGACGAGCGAGGGACTTGGATGAAAGACTGTTTTATACCGTTGACAAATCTCGACAAGGTTCTCATAGTTTGAACAACGCAAACGTTTGCGAGATGTTTCACGGCCTCTTATGGCGCCGTGTCACAGCTCGTATCAGCTACCCAGGTGGGAAGGCTGCCGAAGTGCTCTTCGGTGCAAGCGTTGCTCACAATAATCATAAGATCGGAGTGAACCCATGAAGCTGCCATTTGCTGGACGTCTTCTTGCTGTCGCTGTGCTTGCCGCTGCATCCGCTGCCCTGCCTCTCTCTTCTGCATTCGCTGATGAAGCTGCCGCCAAACCCAAGGTCGGCCTGGTCATGAAATCCCTTGCCAACGAATTCTTCGTGACCATGCAGGAGGGCGCCAAGGACTACCAGAAATCCCACGCCGCTGATTTCGACATGATCACCAACGGTATCAAGAACGAGACCGACACCAGCGCGCAGATCGATATCGTCAACCAAATGATCCTCGCCAAGGTGAACGCCATCGTCATCGCGCCCGCCGACTCCAAGGCGCTGGTCACCGTGCTAAAGAAAGCCTCCGATGCCGGTATCAAGGTCGTCAACATCGACAACCGCCTTGATCCGGACGTGCTCAAAAGTAAAAACCTCGACATACCTTTCGTTGGCCCGGACAACCGCAAGGGGTCCAAGCTGGTGGGCGACTACCTGGCCAAGCAACTGGCGGCCGGCGATGAAGTCGGCATCATTGAAGGCGTGCCGACTACCACCAATGCCCAGCAGCGCACCGCTGGCTTCAAGGACGCGATGGATGCCGCAGGCATGAAAATCGTCTCCACCCAATCCGGCAACTGGGAGATCGACCAGGGCCAGAAGGTGGCCTCCGCAATGCTGAGCGAGTACCCGAAAATCAAGGCGCTGTTGGCGGGTAACGACAACATGGCGTTGGGTGCCGTGTCCGCAATCCGCGCTGCAGGCAAGGCTGGCAAGGTCCAGGTTGTCGGCTACGACAACATCGAAGCCATCAAGCCGATGCTGCAGGACGGCCGCGTCCTGGCGACCGCCGACCAGGCCGCTGCCCAGCAAGCCGTGTTCGGTATCCAGAACGCGCTCAAGCTGGTCAAGGGTGAGAAAGTCGAGTCCAAGGACGGCGTGATCGAAACCCCGGTCGAACTCGTCCTCAAGAAGTAATCCCGGCAATGCCCAACAGCGTCCGCTCGTCCTGAGCGGGCGCCTGGAGATTTTCCTATGTCATCTTCCGCCCCGAACGCTGTCCTCTCGGTCAGCGGTATCGGCAAGACCTATGCCCAACCGGTTCTGTCCGACATCACCCTGACGCTCAATCGCGGGGAAGTGCTGGCGCTGACCGGTGAGAACGGCGCAGGCAAGAGCACCTTGTCGAAGATCATCGGCGGGCTGGTTACGCCGACCACCGGGCACATGCAGTTCAATGGCCAGGACTTCCGCCCCGGCAGCCGCACCCAGGCCGAAGAGCTGGGCGTGCGTATGGTCATGCAGGAACTCAACCTGCTGCCAACACTGACCGTGGCTGAAAATCTGTTCCTGGATAACCTGCCCAGCCACTGTGGCTGGATCGACCGCAAGCACCTGCGCAAGGCCGCGATCGAGGCCATGGCCCAGGTCGGGCTGGACGCCATCGACCCCGACACCCTGGTTGGCAGCCTGGGCATTGGCCATCAGCAGATGGTCGAAATCGCCCGTAACCTGATCGGTGATTGCCATGTACTGATCCTCGACGAACCGACGGCCATGCTGACCGCCCGTGAAGTCGAGATGCTGTTCGAACAGATCACTCGCCTGCAGGCCCGGGGTGTGGCGATCATCTACATTTCACACCGGCTGGAAGAGCTGGCTCGTGTTGCCCAGCGCATCGCGGTATTGCGCGACGGCAAACTGGTCTGTGTCGAGCCGATGGCCAACTACAACAGCGAGCAACTGGTCACCTTGATGGTCGGTCGCGAGCTGGGCGAGCACATTGACCTGGGGCCTCGGACCATCGGGGGGCCAGCCCTGACGGTGAAAGGCCTGACGCGTTCGGACAAGGTCCGCGACGTGTCCTTCGAAGTGCGCGCCGGTGAGATCTACGGCATCTCCGGCCTGATCGGCGCGGGCCGTACTGAATTGTTGCGCCTTATCTTCGGCGCCGACTTGGCTGACAGCGGCACCGTGGCGCTCGGTTCGCCTGCCCAGGTGGTGAGCATTCGCTCGCCGGTGGACGCGGTGGGCCACGGTATTGCCCTGATCACCGAGGACCGCAAGGGCGAGGGCCTTCTGCTGACCCAGTCCATCAGTGCCAACATCGCCCTGGGCAACATGCCGGAAATATCCGGCGGCGGCGTGGTCAACAGCCGCGACGAAACGGCCTTGGCCAAACGCCAGATCGATGCAATGCGCATCCGCAGTTCCGGCCCGGCGCAGTTGGTGTCCGAGCTGTCCGGCGGCAACCAGCAGAAAGTCGTCATCGGCCGCTGGCTGGAGCGCGACTGTTCGGTGATGTTGTTCGATGAGCCGACCCGTGGCATCGACGTCGGTGCCAAATTCGACATTTATGCCTTGCTCGGCGAATTGACCCGCCAGGGCAAAGCGCTGGTGGTGGTGTCCAGCGACCTGCGTGAACTCATGCTGATCTGCGACCGCATCGGCGTGTTGTCGGCCGGGCGCTTGATCGAAACCTTCGAGCGCGACAGCTGGACACAGGATGAATTGCTTGCCGCCGCTTTCGCCGGCTATCAGAAACGTGATGCGCTGCTCAACGACGCAGTGCTTAGGGAAACCCCATGAAAACTTCAACTTCCCCCGGCAAGACCGGCGGCAACTTCTACGGCCTGGGCACTTACCTGGGTCTGGCAGGCGCCTTGCTGGCGATGATTGCGCTGTTCTCGGTGCTCAGCGATCACTTCCTGTCCTACGACACGTTCAGCACCCTGGCCAACCAGATTCCAGACCTGATGGTGCTGGCGGTGGGCATGACGTTTATCTTGATCATCGGCGGCATCGACCTGTCGGTAGGCTCGGTGCTGGCGCTGGCGGCATCGGCGGTCAGCGTGGCGATCCTCAGCTGGGGCTGGAGCGTGTTGCCGGCTGCCGTGCTGGGCATGGGCTGCGCGGCATTGGCCGGTACCATCACCGGCTCGATCACCGTGGCCTGGCGCATCCCGTCGTTTATCGTGTCCCTCGGCGTGCTGGAAATGGCGCGTGGCGTGGCGTACCAGATGACCGGTTCGCGCACCGCTTACATCGGTGATTCGTTCGCCTGGCTGTCCAATCCGATTGCCTTTGGTATTTCGCCGTCGTTCATCATTGCTTTGCTGGTGATCGTCGCCGCGCAGCTTGTACTGACGCGTACCGTGTTTGGTCGTTACCTGATCGGCATCGGCACCAACGAAGAGGCTGTACGCCTGGCGGGGATCAATCCCAAGCCCTACAAGATCCTGGTGTTCAGCCTCATGGGCCTGTTGGCCGGTGTGGCGGCACTGTTCCAGATTTCGCGCCTGGAGGCGGCAGACCCAAACGCCGGTTCCGGCCTTGAACTGCAGGTGATCGCGGCAGTGGTCATTGGCGGCACCAGCTTGATGGGGGGACGCGGTTCGGTGATCAGTACCTTTTTTGGTGTGTTGATTATTTCGGTCCTGGCCGCCGGCCTTGCACAGATCGGCGCCACGGAACCCACGAAGCGCATCATCACCGGTGCCGTGATCGTGATTGCCGTGGTCCTCGACACCTACCGCAGCCAGCGCGCCAGTCGGCGGGGCTGAATCATGGCAACGATCAAGGATGTGGCAGCGCTTGCAGGTATTTCCTACACCACCGTGTCCCACGTGGTGAACAAGACGCGCCCGGTCAGCGAGCCGGTACGCATCAAGGTTGAAGCAGCGATCAAGCAGCTCGACTATGTACCCAGTGCCGTCGCGCGTTCGCTCAAGGCCAAGACCACGGCCACCATCGGTTTGCTGGTGCCCAACAGCCTCAACCCGTATTTTGCGGAGTTGGCACGGGGCATCGAGGACTACTGCGAGCGTAACGGCTATTGCGTGATCCTCTGCAACTCCGACGACAATGCGCAAAAGCAGCGCAGCTACTTGCGTGTGTTGCTGGAGAAGCGTATCGACGGCTTGATCGTGACCTCGGTGGGTGGCGATGACAGTGGACTTGCCGCAGGCTTGAACGCGGTGCGTACGCCCATGGTGATTGTCGACCGGGCGCTGGATGGCATTGACGTGGACCTGGTCCGTATCGACCACGAGGAGGGCGCCTACCTGGCAACCCGGCACTTGCTTGAACTGGGCCACCGCGACATCGCCTGTATCGGCGGCCCGGTCCATACCCGGGTTGCGCAAATGCGTCTGGCGGGTTACCACCGCGCGCTGCGTGAGGCCGACGTGGAAGTGGCTGCAGATCGCACCCAGGAAAGCGACTTCACCAGTACTGGCGGTTATGCTGCTGCCGTGAAATTACTGGCACAGAACCCGCCCAGTGCGATCTTTGCCAGCAACGACATGATTGGTTTCGGCGTGCTGCGTGCAGCCGCAGAACGCAACATCCGCGTGCCGGGCGAGCTGTCGGTGATCGGTTTCGATGACATTCAAATGGGTCGTTACGTCTACCCGGCGTTGACCACGGTCGGACAGTCGATCGTCCAATTGGGCGAGACGGCGGCCGAGCTTTTACTGCGAAGAATTGCAACCCCCCAACTGCCGATCGATCAACGCATCGTGACGCCGAGCATCGTGTTGCGCGAATCGACGGCCCCTGTCGCGGGTACGTTCGCCAAATACCGCTGAAACGAATTGATGAGTACTGACGTATGCCAGCAAAAGTAGTGGTAGTAGGCAGCTTGAACATGGACCTGGTTACCCGTGCCAGTCGGCTGCCGCGCGCCGGGGAAACCTTGATTGGCCAGACGTTTTCCACCGTGCCCGGCGGCAAGGGCGCGAACCAGGCGGTCGCCTGCGCGCGCCTGGGCGCCGACGTTTCGATGGTGGGTTGCGTCGGCACCGATGCCTATGGCACTCAGTTGCGTGACGGGTTGCAGGTGGAAGGCATTGATTGCCAGGCCGTCAGAACCGTCGATGGCTCAAGCGGCGTGGCCTTGATCGTGGTCGATGACAGCAGCCAGAACGCCATTGTGATCGTGGCAGGCAGCAACGGCGAACTGACGCCGGCCTCGTTGCAGGCGTTTGACGCGGTGCTGCAGTCGGCAGATGTGATCGTCTGCCAGCTGGAAGTGCCGATGGACACTGTAGGGCATGCCCTTGCGCGCGGCCGTGAACTGGGCAAGACGGTGATCCTCAACCCGGCGCCAGCCAGCGGCCCGCTGCCGGCCGAGTGGTACGCCTCGATCGACTACCTGATCCCCAATGAAAGCGAAGCCACCGCACTCAGCGGCGTGACGGTCGATTCCATTGAAAGTGCCAAGACGGCGGCGACCCAACTGCTCCGGGCGGGCGCCGGTAAAGTCATCATCACCCTGGGCTCGCAGGGCGCGCTGTTTGCCGACGGCCAGGGCTTTGAGCATCTATCGGCGCCGAAGGTCAAGGCCGTGGATACCACGGCGGCGGGCGATACCTTTGTCGGTGGCTTCGCCGCGGCACTGGCCAATGGCAGAAGCGAAGCCGAGGCCATCCGCTTTGGCCAGGTCGCGGCGGCGTTGTCGGTCACCCGTGCCGGCGCGCAGCCTTCTATTCCAACGCTGCACGACGTACAAGGTTTTGTGCTCTCATGAAAAAGACACCTCTGCTCAATATCGCGTTGTCGCGTGTGATCGCCTCCCTGGGCCACGGCGACATCCTGGTGATCGGCGATGCCGGCCTGCCAGTGCCGCCGGGCGTCGAGCTGATCGACCTGGCGTTGACTCAAGGCATTCCGGATTTCATCAGTACCTTGCGCATCGTGCTCAGCGAAATGCAGGTGGAAAGCCACGTGCTCGCCGAAGAAATCCTGCTCAAGCAACCGCCGGCGCTGGCCGACCTCAACACGCTCACCGAGCAGGTCGCCCTCGGTGAACGGCGCCTGCTCAGCCATGAAGCATTCAAACAGTTAAGCCGCAAGGCCCGCGCCGTAGTGCGCACCGGTGAATGCCAGCCTTACTGCAATATCGCGCTGGTGTCCGGCGTCACTTTCTAGAGTCCCAACGACAAGGAGTGTTTTTATGCAACATGGTCTTCCAACCCTGAAAAATCTGTTCCGGAGCGTCCTGCTTTTGTCCGCACTCACTGCTGCAAGCGCCCAGGCGGCGGAAAAGATTGACCTGATCATCGACACTGACCCAGGCGCCGATGATGTGGTGGCCTTGCTGTTCGCCATGGCCTCGCCGGATGAACTGAACATCCGCGCGCTGACCACTGTTGCCGGCAATGTGCGGCTGGACAAGACTTCCCGCAACGCGCGTCTGGCGCGCGAATGGGCAGGGCGCGAAGACATCCCGGTGTACGCCGGTGCGCCGGCGCCGCTGCTGCGCAAGCCCATCTACGCCGAGAATATCCATGGCAAGGAAGGTATTTCCGGCGTCACGGTACATGAGCCTAAAAAGGCCCTGGCTGAGGGCAATGCCGTTGATTACCTGATCAAGACCTTGAGCACTGCCAAGCCTCACAGCATCACCATCGCCATGCTCGGTCCGCAGACCAACCTGGCGCTGGCGTTGACCCAGGCGCCGCAGATTACCCAAGGCATCAAGGAAGTAGTGGTGATGGGCGGTGCGCACTTCAATGGCGGCAATATCACGCCGGTAGCGGAGTTCAACCTGTTTGCCGACCCGGTCGCCGCCGAGATCGTGCTCAAGAGTGGCGTCAAGCTGACCTACCTGCCGCTTGACGTGACCCACAAGGTCCTGACCAGCGAAGCGCGCCTGAAGAAGATCGCCGACATCAACAACAACGCGAGCAAGGTCGTCGGCGACATCCTCAACGAGTATGTCAAGGGCGACATGGAGCACTACGGCATTCCAGGCGGTCCGGTACATGACGCGACCGTCATCGCCTATCTGCTCAAGCCTGAGCTGTTCAGCGGCCGTCAGGCCAATATGGTGGTGGACAGCCGCGAAGGCCCTACCTTTGGCCAGACCATCGTCGACTGGTACGACGGCCTGAAGCAGGAAAAGAACGTGTTCTGGGTTGAGAACGGCGATGCCCAGGGCTTCTTCGACCTGCTGACCGAGCGCCTGGCGCGTCTGAAGTAACGTGCTGACCGGTCGGCATTCGTCGGCCGGTTCCTATTCGCGCTCGGGGTCTTGTGCCCCCATGTGGTCGGCCGGGTATTTTTCGAATATCTGGCCGATGAAGGCTTGCGCCGCTTGTGTGCCCAGTTCCTTGACCAGCAGGTCGATACCGATGATCGCCAATTCCTCTGGGCTGCCGGGGCTATAGGAGCTCTGTCCCAGGGGCCACTTGGCTTTGATGTCGGCTTGGAGCGTTACGGTGGTCATGGATATCTCGCGGGGCTGAAAGTGCTGTGCAGTGCGCTGGAACGCGGTTCTAAGCCAGGGAGTTAACCATTTTGCGTCGGGTTTGGCACTGATACTTAGGCATGAGGCGCTTCGGCATGGCGCCCGCGCTGTGCGACACTGTTGTCCTTTAATTGCCGGGGATACCACGTGCAGATCGACTTGAACAACCCCGAGAACCTTACCCTGGCAGCGGTGCGTCAGCTGATCGCCAGTGCCAGTGACGACGAACATACCCAGTTGCGCGTGACCAAAGCGGGCATCGCCTATATCTCCTCAGGGAAGGTGGTAGGCGGTGTAGATATCGACGGGCTGCTGTTTCGCCTGGAGACTTGGGCAAAGGGATCTGGGTATGTAGGAAATGTGGCTGCCAGTGACGAAGTCTGGGTGACGCAGATTTTCAATGCGCTGAAGCAGAACTGGCCAAAGCCGGCGTTCGACTACATCGACATCTACTGAATTTATTCATATCTGGTCACGATTGATCGGGCGAATGCCTGCTGAGAGTCAGGCAGACTGGGCCGGCAGCGGTTTACGTCTTGAAACCAATCTGCCCAATCGCTGTCGCACCATCTCTGTCCATTTCTTATCATAGGAGGCTTCATGCCTTGGAAGCTCGCATCATTCGGTACTTTGTTGGCAGCACTCGCGTTGGCGGGTTGCAGCACCCCGGGTACCTCTGAGCCAGCCAAAGACGCCGCTGTGACCGACGCAGGTCATAGCCGCTGTGAGGCGAAGGCCGCCGAATTCACTCTCGGCCAGAAAGCGTCGCCCCAGTTGCTGGAGCAGGCGCGTACCCGTGCCGGTGCGCAGAACGCACGAATCCTCAAGCCCAACGATATGATCACCTTGGAATACCGCTCTGACCGCTTGAACCTCAACACCGACGACAACCTGGTGATCACGCGCGTCAATTGCGGCTAAGCTTCCCGCGCTTTTGCAACGCCCATAAAAAACCCCGTCACATGGACGGGGTTTTTTTTAGCTCAGCGGAGAATTACTCGCCGCGAACCTGTGCAGCTTGCATACCCTTTTGGCCTTTCTCAGCCACGAAGGAAACGGTTTGGCCTTCTTTCAGGCTTTTGAAACCGTCGCTTTCGATAGCTTTGAAGTGTACGAACAGGTCGTCACCGCCACCTTGAGGAGTGATGAAGCCGAAGCCTTTTTCATCGTTGAACCATTTAACGGTGCCGGTTTGGCGATTAGACATGGTGTATCTCCAAGAAACATATATTTTCAGTAGTGCTGTGCTGCTCAGGCCAACTGGGCACACCGGGCTATCATAGTCGAAATGTTCGGCTTGGGAGCCCCCCCAGGGCATTGTTTGCTAATCAATAGCGTTGCGTTTAGCGCTTTGATCGGCTGAAAGCCCCAATCTACGGGGCTTTGGCTCGAAATATCAGCTGATAAAAAAAGCCGTAAAAGCTGTGTAATTTGTATGAATTGGCAGTTTTTTGGCTGTTTTTTCAGCGAAAAAGCTGTGAGGTCAGAAGCAAATCCTACTTTTTCTTCACGACTTTGCAGGACGAAATAGCGGCTACCGCCTTGTTCTTGAGGTCTGCGCTGGCGTTTTGGTTGGTCATCAGTTCCTTGATCTCGGCAGTGCTCAATTCGGCGTTGATTTTGTCAGCGCCACATTCGCAGTGGGCTTTGGCGGTCTTGGCGTCTACGTTCTGGCTGGCGGCTGCGCTGCAGTCGCTGACGAAGCTGTCGCGGGCACCGGCTGGCCAGTTCGACGGGGCTGCCGCCTGCGCGCCGAGGGAAAGGAGGGTCAGGGAAGCGGCGAGAGCGAGGGTAGAGGTAAAACGCATCATGAGGATGCTCCTTTGGGTCGAGGACGAACGGCGATTCTCAGGGGGTTGGAGGCAGTGCGTACAGCTCAAGTTCACTTTTGCGGCTATAAAGGCCGGAATTTGTGTTTACACCAGATGGCGGCGGCACGATGACCGTTCATCTGTGCTAGGATCTTGCGCTTGGCTATTTCCAGGCGTGCCATTGCCGCCTTGCCAGGCTCTTTTTAGCTCACTCCAGTCACTCTGGTTCGATTATCGGTTGGCCGAAAGGCTCCTGCCGCTGTAAGGCAGGCGTTCATCATTGAACGGCCTGGTGTTGGATCTTGTACTGGCTCATCCCAACCCACGTGACCTTTGGTAGGGGTCACCACTAGGAGAGGAGGCGCCATGCCAACTATTACTCTTCCCGACGGCAGTCAACGTTCATTCGATCATTCGGTTTCCGTAGCCGAGGTCGCCGCATCCATTGGTGCCGGCCTGGCGAAGGCCACCGTGGCCGGCAAGGTCGACGGCAAGCTGGTCGACGCCAGCGACCTGATCACTTCCGATGCCAGCCTGCAGATCATCACGCCCAAGGATCAAGAGGGGTTGGAGATCATTCGCCACTCTTGCGCGCACCTGATTGGCCACGCGGTCAAGCAGCTGTACCCCACCGCGAAAATGGTGATCGGCCCGGTCATTGAAGAAGGCTTCTATTACGACATCGCCTACGAGCGTCCTTTTACGCCGGACGACCTGGCCGCAATCGAACAGCGCATGCACGCGCTGATCGAAAAAGACTACGACGTGATCAAGAAGGTCACGCCGCGCGCCGAGGTGATCGACGTGTTCACCGCCCGTGGCGAAGACTACAAGCTGCGCCTGGTGGAAGACATGCCGGACGAGCAGGCCATGGGCCTGTACTACCACGAAGAATACGTCGACATGTGCCGCGGCCCGCACGTGCCGAATACTCGCTTCCTCAAGTCGTTCAAACTGACCAAGTTGTCCGGTGCCTACTGGCGTGGCGACGCGAAGAACGAGCAACTGCAACGGATCTACGGCACCGCCTGGGCCGACAAGAAGCAGTTGGCGGCCTACATCCAGCGCATCGAAGAAGCCGAGAAGCGCGACCACCGCAAGATCGGCAAGCGCCTGAACCTGTTCCACCTCCAGGAAGAAGCGCCGGGCATGGTGTTCTGGCACCCGAACGGCTGGACCCTGTATCAGGTGCTCGAGCAGTACATGCGCAAAGTGCAGCGCGAGAACGGCTACCTGGAAATCAAGACGCCTCAGGTTGTCGATCGCAGCCTCTGGGAGAAATCCGGACACTGGGCCAACTACGCCGACAACATGTTCACCACCCAGTCGGAAAACCGCGACTACGCCATCAAGCCGATGAACTGCCCTTGCCACGTGCAGGTATTCAACCAGGGCCTGAAGAGCTACCGCGAGCTGCCTATGCGCCTGGCCGAGTTCGGTGCCTGCCATCGCAACGAGCCATCGGGTGCGCTGCACGGCATCATGCGCGTGCGCGGCTTTACCCAGGACGACGCGCATATCTTCTGCACCGAAGAGCAGATGCAGGCCGAATCCGCCGCGTTCATCAAGTTGACCATGGACGTTTATCGCGATTTCGGCTTTACCGAAGTCGAGATGAAGCTGTCCACTCGTCCGGAAAAACGCGTGGGCTCCGATGAGCTGTGGGATCGCGCCGAAGCTGCATTGGCCGCTGCGCTCGACAGTGCGGGCCTTGCGTACGATCTGCAACCGGGTGAGGGCGCGTTCTACGGCCCAAAAATCGAGTTCTCTCTGAAAGATTGCCTTGGCCGCGTCTGGCAGTGTGGTACCCTGCAGCTCGATTTTAACCTGCCGATCCGTCTGGGAGCCGAATACGTCTCCGAAGACAACAGCCGTAAACACCCGGTTATGCTGCACCGGGCGATCCTCGGCTCGTTCGAACGGTTCGTCGGGATCCTGATCGAGCACTACGAGGGTGCATTCCCCGCGTGGCTGGCTCCGACCCAGGCAGTGATCATGAATATCACTGATAAACAGGCAGATTTTGCCGCTGAAGTTGAAAAAACTCTCAACGAAAGCGGGTTTCGTGCCAAGTCCGACTTGAGAAATGAAAAGATCGGCTTTAAAATCCGCGAGCATACCTTGCTCAAGGTTCCCTATCTCTTGGTTATCGGAGATCGGGAAGTCGAGATGCAGACTGTCGCTGTGCGTACTCGTGAAGGTGCTGACCTGGGCTCGATGCCCGTCGCCCAGTTCGCTGAGTTCCTCGCGCAAGCGGTTTCCCGGCGTGGTCGCCCAGATTCGGAGTAATTATTATTAAGCGTGAAATGAGACAAGATAAACGAGCTGCACCGAAAGCCCCGATCAACGAGAATATCTCGGCACGCGAGGTTCGGTTAATTGGCGCTGATGGCGAGCAGATTGGCATCGTCTCGATTGATGAAGCGCTTCGTATTGCAGAAGAGTCCAAGCTGGACCTGGTGGAAATCTCCGCCGATGCAATCCCACCTGTTTGTCGGGTGATGGACTACGGCAAATCTATCTTCGAAAAGAAGAAGCAGGTTGCCGCAGCGAAGAAGAACCAGAAGCAGATTCAAGTAAAAGAAATCAAGTTTCGTCCAGGGACGGAGGAAGGGGATTACCAGGTAAAACTGCGCAACCTGGTACGTTTCCTGAGTGATGGGGACAGGGCCAAGGTATCCTTGCGATTCCGCGGCCGTGAGATGGCCCACCAGGAGCTGGGGATGGAACTCCTCAAGCGGGTTGAAGCTGACCTGCTCGAGTACGGTTCGGTCGAACAGCATCCTAAGATGGAAGGACGCCAGCTTATTATGGTCATCGCCCCGAAAAAGAAGAAGTAATCAACAGGGCACGGCAGGCCTTCTGATTATGTTTATCAACTGAATGCGGAGTACCGAACATGCCAAAGATGAAAACTAAAAGTGGTGCTGCTAAGCGGTTTCTGAAAACTGCTAACGGCATCAAGCACAAGCACGCTTTCAAGAGCCACATCCTGACCAAAATGTCGACCAAGCGTAAGCGTCAATTGCGCGGTAGCAGCTTGCTGCATCCGTCTGACGTGGCAAAAGTCGAGCGCATGCTGCGCCTTCGTTAATTTTGGTTCAAGAATAGAGGAAGTAACTCATGGCTCGTGTAAAGCGTGGCGTCATGGCCCGTAAGCGTCACAAAAAAATTCTGAAACTTGCTAAAGGTTACTACGGCGCGCGTTCACGCGTATTCCGTGTTGCCAAGCAAGCGGTAATCAAGGCAGGCCAATACGCCTACCGCGACCGTCGTCAGAAAAAACGTCAGTTCCGCGCTCTGTGGATCGCTCGTATCAATGCTGGTGCACGTGTTAACGGTCTGTCCTACAGCCGTTTCATCGCTGGCCTGAAAAAAGCGTCCATCGAAATCGACCGTAAGGTTCTGGCTGAACTGGCCGTGAACGAAAAAGCGGTGTTTGCTGCGATTGTCGAGAAAGCTAAAGCCACCTTGGCTTAAGTACCCCCGACAGTCATCCTGGGCTGCTGCTGCAGCCCACGGTGGTAAACGTCATAAATAGGGGAAGAGCCTTCAAGCTCTTCCCCTATTTTGTATCTGGAGTCTGTACATGGAAAACCTGGACGCGCTCGTTGCCCAAGCTCTTGAGGCTGTGCAAAGCGCTGAAGATATCAATGCCCTGGAGCAAATCCGGGTTCACTACCTTGGCAAGAAGGGCGAATTGACTCAGGTGATGAAGACCCTGGGGAATTTGCCGCCTGAAGAGCGTCCGCAAGTCGGTGCGCTGATCAACGTCGCCAAGGAGCGTGTCACAGAGGTGCTCAATGCGCGCAAGGCGTCGCTCGAGGAGGCCGATCTTGCGGCCAGGCTCGCCGCCGAGTCCATTGACGTAACCCTGCCTGGCCGTGGCCAGGCCTCGGGCGGTCTGCATCCGATTACCCGGACTCTGGAGCGTATTGAGCAGTTCTTCACCCATATCGGCTACGGCATTGCCGAAGGCCCTGAGGTCGAAGACGACTACCACAACTTCGAGGCGCTCAACATCCCAGGCCACCACCCGGCCCGGTCGATGCACGACACCTTCTATTTCAACGCGAACATGTTGTTGCGCACCCATACCTCGCCGGTACAGGTCCGCACCATGGAAGCGAACAGGCCGCCGATCCGCATTGTCTGCCCAGGCCGTGTGTACCGCAGCGACTCCGATATCACCCACTCGCCGATGTTCCATCAGGTGGAAGGCCTGCTGGTGGATCGTGATATCAACTTCGCCGACCTCAAGGGCACCATCGAGGAATTCCTGCGGGTGTTCTTCGAGAAGGAGCTGGCGGTGCGTTTCCGTCCATCGTTCTTCCCGTTCACCGAGCCGTCCGCTGAAGTCGACATGGAATGCGTGATGTGCAGCGGTAAAGGCTGCCGCGTCTGCAAACAGACCGGCTGGCTGGAGGTGATGGGCTGCGGCATGGTTCACCCCAACGTGCTGCGCATGTCCGGCATCGATCCGGAAGAATTCTCGGGCTTTGCCTTCGGCATGGGCGTTGAACGTCTGGCCATGCTGCGTTACGGCGTGAACGACTTGCGTCTGTTCTTCGACAACGACTTGCGGTTCCTCGCGCAATTTCGCTAGTCGTAACGAATCTTTAGGAGAGCAGGATGAAATTCAGTGAACAATGGCTGCGTGGCTGGGTAAGCCCGCAGGTAGGTCGCGACGAGCTGGTTGCTCGTCTGTCGATGGCCGGTCTTGAGGTCGATAGCGTCACGCCGGCCGCCGGTGTTTTCAGCGGCGTCGTGGTGGGCGAGGTGCTGAGCACCGAACAGCACCCGGACGCCGATAAATTACGCGTGTGCCAGGTCAGCAATGGCACGCAAACCTTCCAGGTCGTATGCGGAGCGCCGAATGTGCGCCCGGGCTTGAAGATTCCGTTCGCCATGATCGGTGCCCAGCTGCCGGACGACTTCAAGATCAAAAAGGCCAAGCTGCGTGGTGTTGAGTCCAACGGCATGTTGTGCTCCCAGGCTGAACTGCAGGTGGGTGAGGGCAATGATGGCCTGATGGAGCTGCCGGCCGACGCGCCAGTGGGCCAGGACATCCGCGTTTACCTGGAACTGGAAGACGCCAGCATCGAGGTCGACCTGACCCCGAACCGTGGCGACTGCCTTTCCCTGGCCGGCCTGGCCCGTGAAGTGGGCGCGCTGTACAACGCCCAAGTCAACCGTCCTGTCGTCGCTGCCGTGTCTGCGGTGCACGACGAAGTACGCCCGATTGAAGTCCTGGCGCCACACGCCTGCCCGCGTTACTTGGGCCGTGTGATCCGCAACGTCGACCTGTCCAGGCCAACGCCACTGTGGATGGTCGAGCGCCTGCGTCGCGCCGATGTGCGCAGCATCGACGCCGCCGTCGACATCACCAACTACGTGATGCTGGAGCTGGGGCAGCCGTTGCACGCTTTCGACCTTGCCGAAATCAACGGCGGCATCCGTGTGCGCATGGCTGAAGAAGGCGAAAAGCTGGTGCTGCTCGACGGTCAGGAAGTCAGCCTGCGTGCCGACACCCTGGTCATCGCCGACCACTCCCGCGCCCTGGCGATTGCCGGCGTGATGGGTGGCGAGCACAGCGGTGTGTCCGCGACCACCCGCGACGTATTCCTTGAAAGCGCGTTCTTCGACCAGATCGCCATCGCTGGCAAGGCCCGTTCCTACGGCCTGCACACCGATGCCTCGCACCGCTACGAGCGTGGCGTGGACTGGAAGCTCGCCCGTGAAGCCATGGAGCGTGCCACCGGCCTGCTGCTGGAAATCACCGGCGGCGAAGCTGGGCCGATCACCGAGACTGTCAACGAGCAGTACTTACCGTCCATTGCGCCGATCGACCTGCGTGCCAAAAGCGTTGAGCAAATGCTCGGCCTGGTGATCGAACCGGCTGAAATCGAGCAACTGTTGTCGGCTCTCGGTCTGGGTATTACCGCAGGCGGGGAAGGGCAATGGAGCGTTGAAGTGCCCAGCCATCGCTTCGACATCAGCCTGGAAGTCGACCTGATCGAAGAGCTGGCGCGCCTCTATGGCTACAACCGTCTGCCGGTTCGTTACCCGCAAGCGCGCCTGGCGCCACAGCCGAAGGCCGAGGCGCGTGCGCACCTGCCTGAGCTGCGTCGTCTGCTGGTGGCCCGTGGTTACCAGGAAGCCGTGACCTACAGCTTCATCGATCCCAAGCAGTTCGAACTGTTCAACCCTGGCGTCGAACCGCTGTTGCTGGCCAATCCGATTTCGAACGACATGGCCGCCATGCGCTCGTCCTTGTGGCCTGGCCTGGTGAAGGCGCTTTCCCACAACTTGAACCGCCAGCAAGACCGCGTGCGCATGTTTGAAAGCGGCCTGCGTTTTGTCGGCCAGCTTGTCGACCTGAAGCAAGAGCCGATGCTGGCCGGTGTGGTCTGCGGCAGCCGCCTGCCTGAAGGTTGGGCACAGGGTCGCGACGCCGTCGACTTCTTCGACGTCAAGGCCGACGTGGAAGCGGTACTGGGCTTTGCCGGTGCGCTGGATGCCTTCACTTTCGTGCCGGGCAGCCACCCGGCGTTGCATCCAGGCCAGACGGCGCGCATCGAGCGCGAAGGTCGCCTGGTTGGCTTCGTCGGTGCTATTCACCCTGAGCTGTCCAAAACCCTGGGCCTGGACCGTCCGGTCTTTGTGTTCGAGCTGGTCCTGGCCGAAGTGGCTTGCGGCAAAATGCCAAAATTCAGCGAGCTGTCGCGCTTCCCTGAAGTGCGCCGCGACCTGGCCCTGATCGCCGACCGTGAAGTGGCCGCCACTGCCGTTCTGGATGTAATCCGTGAAAATGCAGGGGAATGGCTGACAGACCTCAGGCTATTTGACGTCTATCAGGGTAAAGGCATTGATCCGCATAGAAAAAGCCTGGCAGTTGGCTTGACCTGGCAGCATCCATCGCGCACTCTTAACGACGATGAGGTGAATACTACGACACAAAATATCCTCACCTCGCTCGAACAAAGGTTAAACGCCACGTTAAGGAAGTGACGTATGGGGGCTTTGACGAAAGCTGAGATGGCGGAACGTCTGTACGAAGAGTTGGGTCTGAACAAACGCGAGGCCAAGGAATTGGTCGAGCTGTTTTTCGAAGAGATCAGACACGCTCTGGAAGACAACGAACAGGTCAAGTTGTCCGGTTTCGGCAATTTTGACCTGCGGGACAAACGCCAGCGGCCTGGCCGCAATCCAAAAACGGGAGAAGAAATCCCGATCACGGCTCGCCGTGTGGTCACCTTTCGTCCAGGGCAGAAGTTGAAGGCCCGAGTTGAGGCTTATGCTGGAACCAAGTCATAACGACGAGCTACCCGTCATCCCAGGCAAACGCTACTTCACCATCGGTGAAGTCAGCGAGCTCTGCGCGGTAAAACCGCACGTGCTGCGCTATTGGGAGCAGGAGTTTCCTCAACTCAACCCCGTCAAACGCACCGGGAACCGTCGGTATTATCAGCGCCAGGATGTGCTGATGATCCGACAAATCCGTGCGTTGCTGTACGACCAGGGGTTCACCATCAGCGGCGCGCGCCAGCGCATGTCCGGTGATGAAGCCAAAGACGACACCACCCAATACAAGCAAATGATCCGCCAGATGATCTCCGAACTCGAAGATGTGCTGGTGGTTTTGAAGAAATAACTTCGGCTTTAAAAATACTTCCACATTTCAAAAGCTTGCGGTATATTCCGGTTCGCTTCGTTAAGAAGCGAACCCAGTAACACGCCTAGTCGGGGCGTAGCGCAGTCCGGTAGCGCACTAGCATGGGGTGCTAGGGGTCGAGTGTTCGAATCACTCCGTCCCGACCATATTATTCAATGACTTAGCCGCTTTCGAGCGGCTTTGTTGTTTCTGCTATAGTGACTTTCCGAGTGACCTTGGCATTTTCAATCATGCTTCCCTCCTTTTCAGAATCGTCAGCGCTGGTGCGCGCGAGTCGGTTGCTGGATACCTTATTCGCCGCCGCAATGAGCTGGTCCAACTCCGCTGCCGAGTAGTGGCTGGTGATGCTTCCGTTCTTGTGGTCGAGCAGCGCTTTGCGATCCTCCTCAGTCACGCCTGCAGCACGCATCCTTCTCCCAAAGGTGTGCTTCAAGTCATGAATGCGGATTCTGGCAAAGCCGTCATGTGCTAGCCGCAAGAACTTCTCCCGCCACTTCTTTGCCGCGCTGTTTCTCGATCACTGACTTGGCAGCGTACAGCAGGTCGCGGAGCATATAGGTCGAGTCGCGCACGCGGACATTCACTACGCGAGTGTTGAACGGCGCGTACCGATCGGAGATGGGGGTGTGGAGGCAACCAGGACAGCTTGGCGTAGGTAATGCCTGGACTGGACTAGACCGTCTTGGTTAGATCGAGGTTGATGGCATCGCTCAAAATCGCCGTTAGCAGTAGCGTCCGGCCTTTTGCCTGTTCGCCGTCCTTTATGGGACATTACGTATATTTTGGGTTAACAGTTCGCTCTTCTCCACGGGCCCTTCGCGGTAATGGCCTCCATATCCCTTGGGCCAACACGCAGGTTGTCGTTGAAAATGGAGCCACGAACCGTGGCTAGTTGAGCCCGTATGCGTATTTGAAAGACGTCCTCACGTGCCTGCCGACGCAGCATGCGAGTGAGATTGGCGCGCAGTATAAGGGCTCGCCCTTTTTGCGTCGTAGGTGCGTTCAAACCCATCACCCATTAAGGAAGTTTGGCTCGCATGATCCCCGTTGCACTGCCCTCCGTCGAAAAACTGCTTTACCTTGCCCTTTTCTTCGCCGCGACGCTTTTCTGGTTAGGGTGGACGATACGGCTGGTGGTTCGATATGCCACAGGCCGCTGGCGCCGCCCCGTCCTCCTGCCCTACACACTCATCACCGCGTGTGCACTTTTTACCCTGTGGCAGTTCGCGGATTTTTATCTCCAGATGCGTAGCTATGAGCGGGAGAGAGCGGCAAGCTATCTTCCGGAATTGGCAGAGCCGATGCGCCTTGGCCAGATCGACATGCCCAAAGGCACGAAACTCGAATTGGCCGTTGCGGATCAACGGGAATCCTTCAAACGAGCTGTGTTTCCGAGCCCTGTGCGTATGGTCGATATCGATGCCGTCGAGGTAGCCCGCTACATCGCGATTCAAACCAACGAAAAATACGAAATTGTGGGCTTCACGCCAGAGAACATGCGGATAACCGGCCACGGCACGACGATGCAGAACGGCTGGCGGTGTGATGCGCTGCAACCGGTGGCGTTTGAACTCAAGCCTGATGGTGGCGTATCGGCATTCAGCAACTGTACGCTTGCCGATGGCAATGTAGTCGATGGCAGCACCTTGCCCGGTGGCACGTTGCTCAGGGCTTCGACCGGCAATGTCTATGTCGATGGGTTTGTAGATTCCGACCGGTGGGTTCTCGATATACCGGAACACGTGCCCGTGCGTATCGATAATTTCGAGCTTGCGGATGCCACTATTGCCCTCGACGCAGAGCGAAAACTCTATGAAGTCAGAAGTGCGGTGCTTGCGAACGTTGCGACACTCGCAGAGCGCCGTTATGCGGCGGCAAGCGCTATCCGCTTCAATCCGCGATATGTCCGGGAGGACTATCCGGGTGCCTGGTTGATAACCCCACCTCCGGGCGTCGACGGCTCACAGCCGCTGGCGCCTGAGACCATCGTGCAGCGCAGAGACGGAAAGGTGTTGACCACGCTTACTGACTAAACGCTTGATCGTTAAGAGTCCCGCGCGCCAGCTCCCTGCCAATCACCCCACATCATCAATAAGTATATGCCGCACCCCACGGCTGCATTGCTCGATACGCGCCTGAACTTTATAGACCTTACGCAGCATCTGCTCAGTAATGACTTCACCACTGAGCCCGCTCCCCTGAGTGGTACCGTCAGCAATCACCAGGACCTGGTCGGCGAACCGCAATGCCTGGTTCAGGTCATGAATCGCGATGAACACAATGACCTCGCGTTGCCGGGCCAGTGTGCGCATGAAGTTCAACACCTGCACCTGGCGATGCATGTCTAAGGCGCTGGTGGGTTCGTCCATCAGCAGGATTTCGGGCTCGCGCACAAGGGTTTGCGCAATGGATACCAGCTGTTGCTGGCCGCCGCTGAGTTCGCCGAGGTTGCGCAACGACAGATCGGTAATGCCCAGAGCCTCAAGAATCTCGTCTACCTGTTTCAGCTCGTCATCGTGGACCCTCCAGCCCGGCGCCAGTTGCTTGCGCGCCAACAGCACCGACTCGTACACCGTCAATCGCGCGCTGGCATTCAGGCCTTGGGGCATGTAGTTGATGCCCGTCGGGCCTGTTTTGGAGTCCTGCAAAATCACTTGGCCGGGGCCGTCGATCAGCCCGGCCATGCGTTTGAACAGAGTCGATTTGCCCGCCGCATTGGGGCCGACCACGGCGACCACCTGACCGCCGAAAAACATCGTCGTCGACACACCGCGAATAATCTCGCGTTGGCCATAACGGGCGCCGAGGTTGTCCAGTTGTAGCTTCACCATGTGTTTTTCTTCCCGCCGAGAATCAGAGATATGAAGAACGGCACGCCGATCAGCGAGGTGACCACGCCGATGGGAAAGATCGCGCCGGGGATCAGTGTTTTACTGACCACGGAGCTGGCCGAGAGAATCAGCGAGCCGGTGAGCAGTGAGGCTGGCAGGAAGAAGCGCTGGTCTTCGCCGATCAGCATCCGGGCGATGTGCGGGCCGACCAGTCCGATAAAGCCAATGGTGCCGACGAACGCCACCGGAAACGAGGCCAGCAGGCTGACCATGATCAGTGTCTGAAAGCGCAGGCTGCGTACGTTGATACCGAAACTGGCAGCCTTGTCGTCGCCCAGGCGCAGTGCGGTCAGGGCCCAGGCGTGCTTGGCGAAGATCGGCAAGGTGATCAGGATCACCAGGCAGATCACCCCGAGTTTCGGCCAGGTGGCTTTGGTCAGGCTGCCCATGGTCCAGAACACCACGGCCGCCACGGCTTGCTCGGTGGCGAAGAACTGTACCAGCGCCAACAGTGCATTGAAGGTGAACACCAGCGCGATGCCGAGCAGCACGATAGTTTCGGCGGTGACGCCACGGCGCATGCTCAGAAAGTGAATCAATAGCGCCGAGAGCATGGCCATGATGAAGGCGTTGAGCGGCACCATGAATTGCGCCGCCAGCGGAAACAGCGCGACACCGAACGCCAGGCCCAGCGCCGCACCGAAACTGGCGGCGGCGGAAATCCCGAGCGTGAACGGGCTCGCCAGCGGGTTGTTGAGGATCGTCTGCATCTGCGCGCCGGCCAGCGACAATGCCGCGCCGACCGCGACTGCCATCAACGCCACGGGCAAGCGGATATCCCACATCACCACGCGTACTTGTGGCGACGCACTATCCGGCGAAAAAAGCGCGCCGAGCACTTCGCCGAGGCTGTAACTCGCTGGCCCCAACGCCAGGTCGAGCAGCACGCTGCACAACAACAGAACCACCAGCCCTACGAGGACCAGGCGTTTACGCAGCACTAACCGGCGATAGGTTTCGCGCGGCACCCCTACGGCATCGGTCAACGAACTCATGGTTTGACCTCGGGTTTGCGCAGGCTGACGAAATAGCCCGACTCATACGGCACTGGCAAAAAACGCTCATGCAATTCGCGAAATGAGGCATCCGGATCGAGATCGGTAAACAGCTCCGGGTGGAACCATTTCGCCAATTGCTGAATGGCCACGAACTGGTAGGGGCTGTTATAGAACTGATGCCAGATGGCGTGGAAGGCTTGAGTGTCCTGAGCCTTGATGCCTGCGTAGGCCGGCCGTTGCGTATACCATGCAAGTTTTTTCCGGGCCTCGGCCATGCCTGCGCCAGGGCCGACGCCGACCCAATGCCCACCGGGAGCGAAGGCTTCCCAGTTGGCGGTGGTGACCACGACGTGCTCCGGATTGGCGACAATGACTTGCTCGGGGTTCAACTGGCCGAACGTGGTTGGAATGATCCGGCGCGCGATGTTGTTGCCGCCGGCCATATCGACAAACAGGCCAAAATTTTCATTGCCGAAACTCAGGCAGCAATCGTCGGTATAACCGCCGATGCGCTCGATGAACACGTTCGGCCTGGCCGGGTGCTGTTTTTCTATCACATCGGTGACGCGATGAATCTGTTGATTACGAAAATCTATAAAGGCTTCTGCGCGTTGCTCCTTGCCGAACAACTGGCCGAACAGGCGCATGGTCGGCTCGGTATTTTTCATCGGGTTATTACGAAAATCGACGTACACCACCGGGATGCCGAGGGCGTCGAGTTTTTCGATGTAACGCGCATCTTCGGTGGCGTATTGCGCCTCGATGTTGAGGATGATCACGTCCGGGCGCTGCGAGATCGCCTGTTCGATATCAAAGGTGCCGTTTTCAAAACCGCCGAAGGTGGGGATTTTGGCGATGTCGGGAAATTTGCGCAGGTAGGCGTTGTAGGTATCCGGGTCCGACTGGATCAGGTCCTTGCGCCAGCCGACGATGCGTTCGATCGGGTTTGACGTGTCCAGCGCAGCGACCAGATACAGCTGGCGGCCCTCACCGAGGATGACCCGCCTGACAGGCAGATGCACCTTGACTTTGCGCCCCAGCAAATCGGTCACTTCAGTGCGGGCCGAATCCGTCTCGGTGGCGTGGGCGTTGCGCGGCGCCATCGCGAACAGGCTCAGCAGCCCTGCCAGTAACAGCGCAGAAAAAGCGCGTCTGCGTCGATCGAAAATCACCATGGTCAAAGCCTTTGCAAAAGTCAGGTCGGTCAACGGCTCACACCGTTCGCCGGCTGAGCGTTTCAGAAGTCGACAGTCGCCGACAGTAATAAGGTGCGCGGTGCGCCTTGCGAGAACGCGCCATAAGAGGCGACGCCCGACCAGTACTCGTGGTCGAACACGTTCTGCACGGTGGCGCGAAACGTGGTCGGTCGCTCATCGATGCGGGTGCTGTAGCGTGCGCCGACATCGAAGCGGGTCCAGTCATCCAGTTTTTGCGTGTTGGCCTGGTTCACATATTGGCTACCGGTGTGGATTGCACCACCGGTCAGCGTCAGGCCTTCAAGCCACGGGGCGTCCCATTCGGCCCACAGGTTGGCCTGGACTTCGGGTACACCGACGGGTTTATTGCCACGGTTGGCGGCCACGCCGGATTGGGTCAGTTCGGCATTGAGCAGGGTCACGCCACTGAGCAATCGAGTGCCGGGGGTCACTTCACCGAATACATTCAGTTCCAGGCCACGGTTGCGCTGTTCGCCCTGCACCGAAAATATGCCGGAGGCCAGTTCACCGCTGGGCTTGGTGATCTGAAACAGGCTGAGGGTGGAGGTGAAGGTGCCGTAGTCGACCTTGACCCCGAGTTCGTGCTGACGGGAAACGTAAGGGGCGAAGATCTCACCGGCGTTGGACGCGGTCGAGGGCGCAATATCGCCCTTGCTCAAGCCTTCGATGTAGTTGTAGTAGAACGATACATGCTCCCAGGGTTTGAGCACTGCACCGAACAGCGGGGTCGTCCGGCCGTCGTCGTAGGACGTGGTGACCGTACCGGCCGCGTTGTAATTGTCGGATTTGATGTTCTGTTTGCGCATGCCGAGGGTCAGTTGGATCCGGTCATCGAACACCGACAGGGTGTCTGCCAGCGCCACGCCGGTCAGCTCGCTTTCAGACACTTTTGGCGTATCTGGCTTGGGGATGTCAGGTTCCGGGCGGTCTACCGGGTGGTAAATGTTCGACAGGATCGGCGCGCCGGAAATGATCCCGCGCGACAACACATCGCGATAACGACTGATCTGTACGGTGGTGCGGTGACTGATCGGCCCGGTGTCGAAGCTCAGGCGCGCACCGGTGTCGAGGGTGTAGCGCTCGACTTCGAATTTGTAATAGCCGGGAATCGAAGAGGTATCGCCGGCCGAGTTGATGAGGGTCGGCGTCTGGTCGGACATCCGCGCGACATCGGATTTGCCGCCGCCGGCGTGACCGAAAACCGTCAATGCATCGTTGAGGTCGTATTCGCCGCTGAGCAGCGCAGACTTGTCACGGGTTTGCGACCAGCCCCACGCCTGGCTGACATTGGTGCGGCCATTGGCGGCAGCAGGGATGTCCACGCCCGAGTTGATCAAAAAGGGTCGCGAAGCGGCGTCGAAACTTTCTTTCTGGTGGAGCCAGTCGAGGCTGGTGCGCAGGCGGTCGCCCTGATAGTCAAGCGAGATCGCACCGATATTGACGTGGCGCGATTGATCGTCGATCACCGTATCGCCCTGTTGGGTACTGCCGTTGATGCGCACGCCGAAGCGGCGCTCTTCACCGAAACGCCGACTGATATCAAGGTGCCCGCCGAGCTGAGTGTTCATGGCGTAACTGGCGGTGAAACGGGTCAGGTCTTCGTCGAGAGAGCGCTTGGGCACCACGTTGATCACGCCGCCGACCGCGTTGTTGGGGGACATGCCATAGAGCAGGGCGCCGGGGCCTTTGACCAGTTCGATACGCTCGGCGTATTCGGTAAAAACCCGGTAGTTGGGCGCCACGCCGTACACACCGTCGAAGGCCAGCTCACCGAGGTTGCCTTCGCCGACGGGAAAGCCACGGATGAAGAACGAATCGACGATCCCCCCGGCCTGACCGGTGGAACGTACGGATGAATCACGCTCCAGTACATCGCCCACAGTGACGGCCTGTTGGTCCCTGATCAGCGCCGAGGTGTAGGTGCTGACGCTGAACGGCGCGTCCATCACGTCGGTATTGCCGAGAATGCCCAGACGCCCGCCGTTGGCGACCTGACCACCGGCATATACCTCTTGCAGGGAATCGGGGCGCTTGCCGGTACCGATGACGGCGGTTTCGTCCAGCGTCACTCGGCGTTGCACCAGGGTGTAGGTGCCGTCGCTGCGCAGCACCATGTCCAGGCCACTGCCGGCCAGCAAGCGATTGACCGCTTCCTCTGTGGTGTAATTGCCGGTCAGCGCGGGACTGCTCAGGCCTTCGGTCAATGAGGGCTGGAACGACAGGGCTATGCCGGCGCCCACGGCAAAGCTCGACAGGGTCGCACCCAGCGGCCCGGCGGGAATGTTGTAGGCCCGGATCGCAACCGAGTCCAATTGCACTGGCACGGCGGCCAAGGCGAGCGGGCAGACGGCACCGATCAGGACAAAGCTTAGCAGCGCGCCGCGAATGACTGATTTGAACTGACGATCAGGGCGCAGGAGGCGTGCAGCGAGCATGAATGGATTGACCTATGAAAGGACGATAAAGAGCTTCTCCCCAATAGCCAGTCGAGCTGGAAAAAAGTATCACCTGTACGGTGATTTTTTTTGACTCAGGCGGGGGATAGCATGATCCAGTAGCCATTCAGGTGGCCGCTGACGAGGATTGGGTAGGTGTGTGTCAGCATGCTCAACGTGCGCCGGCTGTCGCTGATCGGGTAGGCGCCGGAAATACGCAGATTGGCGAGCGCCGGATCGAAGCGTACAAAACCGCGGCGATAGCGCGTGAACTCGGCGATGAAGTCGGCCAGGCGCATGTTGTCGGCCATCAGCATGCCTTGGGCCCAGGCGCCGACATAGCGGTCGGCAGCGGTGACCTGGCCAAAGGTGTCGCAAGAGAAGTCCGTGCGCTGACCGGCACTGACGATCAGCGGCGTAGTCTGGCGATTTTCGGCCAGCTCGACTTTCACCGCGCCTTCGATCACGGCAAGGTGAGTGCGTGGTTGCAGCTCGCGCACGCTGAATCGCGTGCCCAGCGCCTGCATGCGGCCCTGCCGGGTGCTGATCAGAAAAGGCCGAACCAGAGGGGCAATGTCCGGAGCGGTTTGTACCAGTATTTCGCCTTCGCGCAGGTGAATGAGCCGTTGATTGGCGTCGAACAGCACGTCGATGGCGGTGTCGGTGTTCAGGGTGATTGTTGAACCGTCGGCCAGGGTCAGCTCGCGTTGCTGGCCCACTGCGGTGCGATAGTCGGCCGACCATTGCTGGGATTCTGCCAGCTTCCAGCTGCCCCAGCCGGCCGGCAGGATTGCCAGCATTATCGCCAGTTTACCCAGTGCCGCGCGCCGCTCCGGGCTGCCTGGACGGTCGAGTACCGACATCGCCAATGACGGTGGCAGCCCGCCGAGTTTGGTCTGCAATAACTGCGCGCGCGCCCATGCACGACCACGCTCGGGCGTGCTGAGTTTCCAGCATTCCCATTCGCCGCGTTCGGTCTCATTGAGCTCGCCCTCAGTCATGCGGATCAACCAGTCGGCTGCTTCTTCCAGGGCCTGATGATCGAGGTGCGGCTCATGGCCGCGAGTGAGCATTCACTCCACCAGCAACAGGCATTGCACGAAGGCTTGCTTCATGTAACGTTTGACCGTGATCAGCGAGACGCCCAACTGCTCGGCGATGTCATCGTATTTCAAGCCGCTGATCTGCGACAGCAGAAAGGCCCTTTTGACCAGCGGCGGCAAGGCGTCGAGCATCGCGTCGATTTGGTGCAGGGTTTCCAGCACCATGAAGCGCGATTCCGGTGAAGGCACTTGCGGCTCGGGCAAATGGGCGAGCGCGTCCAGATAGGCGCGTTCCAGTGCCTTGCGCTGGTACCAGTTGACCAGAATGCCCTTGGCCACACAGGTTAAATAGGCACGCGGTTGCTCAATGACGGTGACCTGAGAGGCAAGGATGCGCGTGAAAGTGTCCTGCGCCAGATCCGCCGCATCCATGGCGTTCCCCAGTTTTTTTCGCAGCGTTGCGTACAGCCAGCCATGATGGCCGCTGTACAGGGCTTCGATCACGCGCAGGTGGTTATCGCTATTCGCTGGAAGGGTTTCGCTCATGGCTGCAAATTTTCATGCAATTGAGAAGTATTCCTAATGCTAGTTTACAACCCAGCTACGACGCAAGCGCAGATTGGTGTCTTGTTCAGGCATCCGGCAAACCGCGTAATGCGGCGATCATCGTGTCGATTTCCGCCTCGGTGTTGTAGGCATGCAGCGAGGCGCGGCTGACTTCGAGCAAGTGCCGGTTCTGCATATCCAGAAGGGTCGAACGGACTGTAGAGGTGCTGACATTGATGCGTTTTTCCTGACCGGCCAGCCACTGTTTAACCTGCTCGGCGCTGTTGTCCCGATGCGTGAAGGTCACGATGCCTGACTGCTGAACGCCCAGGTCACGTGGCGTGATGCCGGGAATCTGCGCCAGTTGCCCGCGCAGATACCCGGCCAGTTGCTGGATGCGTTGCCACATCGGCTCGATGCCTTGCGCCAGGGCGTACTCGACCGCCGCGCCGAAGCCCAGCTTCGCCGCGACGTTGCATTCCCAGTTCTCGAAACGGCGTGCATCGGCGCGGATCCTGTACGCGTCGGCCGTCAGCAAGGACGCGGCATGCAGGTCGAGAAAGGCCGGCTCCAGGTTCTGGCACAGTGCTCTTTCGACATACAAAAAACCCATCCCACGCGGGCCACGCAGGTATTTACGGCTGGTGGCCGCGAGCATGTGACAACCGATTTTCTTCACGTCGATGGGCATCTGCCCGACACCCTGACAGGCATCAAGTAGAAACAGCACGCCGGCCGCGCGGGCGAGGGCGCCGATCTGCTCGATGGGCTGCACCGGCCCGCCATTGGTGGCGATTACCGGCAGGGAGATCAGCGCAACGCGATCGTCCTCCAGCATGTCCTTTAATGCCGACAGCGACACCTGACCCTGTTCATCATTGGGGATGATGAGGATCTCAATGCCACGCTTGTGCTTGAGTTGCAGATAGGGAATGTAGTTGCCGGCGTATTCGGTGGTCGAGGTCAGCACCACGTCGCCGGTTTTCAACGGCAACGAATAGAAGGCCATGTCCCAGGCGCGTGTCGCGTTTTCGATCACCGCAATTTCATCGGGCCTTGCGTTGATCAGGCGACCGATGGCGCTATAGACATTTTCCAGTTCAGCCGCTTGCTGGTCGGCTGCTTCATACCCGCCAAGTGTCGCTTCGAGCTGAATGTGGCGGGTCATGGTGGCGATCACCGGCGTGGGCATCAGCGCCGCGCCGGCATTGTTGAAGTGGATCAGTTGCACGACAGCGGGCGTGTCGGCGCGCAGTTGTTCAATGTTCACAAACAGGCTCCTTACTCAATCCCCAGGTGGGGCATGACTCGGCCGCATAGCCGCAGGCCAGTAGCGCAACGCGACCATCGGAATCAGCGCCACCACGTAGGCCAGGCAAACGAACAGATAGGTGTATTGCAAGCCATAGACCTGGCTAAGTAAACCGCCGGCCGAGATGCCGGCAATCGAGGCGAATTGCGCGGTGCCTTGGGCAATCCCCAGTACATGGCCCTGTTGCGAGCTATCGGCGGTTTTCGAGATCAGGGCCATCAGCACCGGCGTGGTAGCCCCCAACAGCACGCCCCAAATGAAGTAGGCAACGACAAACACCACAGGATTACGCGTGACCCCGGCCATAGCCGTGAGGGCGATGCAGCCGATCACCACGTAGGTCATGCGCTGCAGGGTTTCCTGTTGACTGCGGTGTTCGAAATAACGCGACCAGGCCGTGGCCGAAAGAATGAAACCCAGCGCCAGCAAGCCGTAGCACAGGCCGACCACCAAGTTGCTGACGGCAAATACAGAACTGACGTACAACGAAAAAGATGTTTGCGGCAGCATTCGCGCCAACAACAGAATGCCCATCACCCCGAGCAGCGACAGTAACGGGGAGCCTTGCCAGATATTGCCTGATCGGCTCGCCGGCGTTGCCTTGTCCACCCTCGGTGCTTTCTGCACTGGCGGCACATCCGGCAGGGTCACGGCCGCGATCACGGTGCACAGGGCACACAATGCCGACGCGATGATGTTGATCCAGAAAAACGTCGCGTAATCGAGGATCAAACCGCCAACGACTGCGCCCAGCAAGGAACCGACGTTGGTCGAAATTTGCAGGATCGCGAAAAGCCGGGCTCGCCGCGAAGGCGCTTCGATACTGACGCCGTATGCCTGTGCCGGGGCAATGTAGCCGGCGAACGCGCCTTGCAGAAAGCGCAGGATCAGAATGACCCAGATATCGCTGAAAAGGGCCAGCCCAAGCTGGGTCAACGATAAGCCGGCGAGGGCGCGGATCATCATCAACTTGTGGCCATATCGGTCGCCGATACGGCCCCAGAATGCGCTGGTCAGAATAATGCCGAGCATCGGCCCGACGTACACGGCGATGCTGGCGAAGCTGAACACCGACTCCGAAGAAGTCAGCCCACGCAGATGGACAGGCCAGAACGGCCCGCTCATCTCCATTGCGCCCATGGACACCAACTGGATCGCAAACAGAAGATAAATCAGGATTCGTACCCTCGAACCCTGGATGACACCTGCATGGGACATGGGGCAACCTCGGTTAAACGCTGGCGAGCGGATTGGACAGGGTGTGTTGCAAACGATAGTTGGAGTACTGCATCAAATGCATGCGCAACAACGACCGGGTCGGCCATGGATCTTCCACGAACGCCTTGTGCTCGGTTTCCCACAGCGCGGGTTCGACTCGGTCGCGCACGGCTTCGAATGCAAGGTCGGTTTCCTCGCGCAATATCTGCCACAGCCGCGTGTTGTTCAACCCATACTCCTTGGTCAGCCAAAGGGCGATTTCATGCAGGTGGGTGAGGAACGCCGCGTCAAGCACGAACATGCGCACCGGTTCAATGTCGCCTGTGAACACCGTCGGCAGGATACCCGGCTGCACATGCGGCGCCAGGTTGTAGCCGCGCCCTTCCAGCAGTGGCGCATACGTGCGGCCATCGCCAAAATCGCGGATCAGCAGACTACGTGCTTTGCCATCGGAGGAAAACAGCACCATGGTGTTTTGCTGGTGGGCTTCAAGTGCAACGCCATACAACAGATAGATCGCCACCACCGGGTGGGTAACCACCCTGGCATAGTCGCGGAACCAGTTTTCAACTTGTGCGGCATTCGCGCGCGCGCCATCCCGCTCGATCAGGTCGGTGAACAGCGGCCGACCGCTACCCGGTAATCGAGTGAACAATGACGCCACGGTAATCGGCAGGCAATCGTCGTTGCGTTCGAACGCTTGCTGACTGGCGCGATAGACCACTGACAGATGACGGCCGGGATGATCGTCTTGAGTGATCGCGTTCCTGTAACGCACGCCAATCTCTTCCGCAAAGATTTCCAGGCGCTGGTCAAAGCCGTTCTCCGCTTCCAGTATTTTTTCGATCACCGTGCTGATGCGCGGTCCCATGTGAATCGACTTGGCTTGCAGGCTGCGCAGTTCGCTGGTCATCCACACGGCTATGGGCAGTTTGATCAACGGCGCGCATTCGTCCAGCACCGGCATCATCGTGCGGTACGACATGGTCGGCAGGGTTGGAATATCCGGTCCGTCGGTGATCAGGATGCCGTTTTCGATTTCCGCCGCGAAGTTTTCCAGCACGTAGGCCTGCAAATGCCAGCCATGGATCGGCAATGGCAGCCATTGGTTTTCATCCAGGCCCTTGCTATTGAGCGAGGCTTTCCATTGCTCCCATTGGGCCGGGAAATTCTTGGCGAACCAGGTGCGGTAGTCGCTCACGTGCGGCATGCTTTCGCTCTTTGCATGATCGGCACGCAACGCAGCGATGCGCAGGGGGACCTGTGCGTTGAACTCGGGTGAGAGTTGCTCGACCTCCTCATTAGTCAAACCGGGGCGCGCCTTCCACGTCGGGTAATACGGATGGCCTTCCAGCGAACCCCACTGGTCGAGCAAGATCGCAGCATCCTTGGTCTTGAGATGCTGGCGCAGGTAGTCGGTGAGGCTATCGAGCCCCTGATCCCTGGCGGCTTTTTGCAGCCGGGCGTTCCATTGCTGGCGATGTTGGCGGGCATGTGCGTCATTGGTCAGGCTGTTTTCCATGTCGGCCTTGAGCCCGCTCATTCCCTCATCAGTGGGGGCGAAGTCGAAGCTGTCGCGCAGCACATCGAGCATGTCCTGATGGCTGGTGATGACCTGGCGTACGCCTTCGTCAGTGACCAGCACCACGTCACCGTCATGGACCACGGTGTCGGCCGGGCCTTTGGCTATGTCGGAAAAAACCAGGTGGGCGCGGCTGCCCTTGAGTGGGTAGCTGGCCTGGTTGCCTTCGGCGCAAAAGCTCAGGGCCGAACGGTCGAGAATGTTTTCCGCAAAGAGGCAGCGAATCAAGCGTCGCATGGCATTTTTGCGGGAGTAGGCAATCAGTGTCTTAAAGTCATCCATATCAGCGGTCTGCTCGTCGAAATAGAATTGAAGAGGTCAAGCCGCGGCGTTTGCCGCGCGTGGCCAGTGGCGTGGGAAGTAGTCGAGCGCCGAGTCGCGCAGGCCGTGCATGTAGGCAATGCTCCACTGCAAGACTTCCTCGATGTAGGGCACCTTGAGGTCCAAACGCCTGGCCATTTCCACAAGCAGCACCAGTCCATAGGCGACGTCTTCATTGAAGGCGCGGCTTTCGCGCTCGATGACGTAGCCGGCGCGGTTGTCAGCGGCCGGCACCATCGGCGCGAGAATATTGTTGTAGGCCTGATTGGTGCGCAGGATCGACAGCATGCTGCTCTGGTCGCGGATCTGGTCGCCATAGGCCTCGACGATTTCCTGTTTCAACGATTTGACCGAAGACAGGTCGATGCCCAGGCGCTGACTGATCACCGCGCACAGAGCCTGACTTTCCTGATCCATGCGCTCGAGGAAGTAGGCGCCCAGTTCCGGACACTCGGACCACCAGCACATGCGTTGCGGGAAAATCTTGCGGTGCCACTGGCCATAAGGACCGATCAGCCCGTAGATCACCGAGCTGTGCATGATCGGGTTACCCGGGGTCAGGGTGATTTCCAGGTAGTGATCGAGCATCCTCACGCACGGGCCGTACAAGCGGGTCAGGATGCCCTGCAATTGCTGACGGGACGCCTGCGACTCGCGAGAATGGGTCGCCACATACAGCTGGCTCTTGCCGCCGCCCATTTTGATCGAGCGTCCCGGGGTCAGTTCGAAAGCGGTATGCGGGACGTCTTTCATGCCCCATATCACCAGGTTCGGGCGATCGGGCAGGATGGCTTCGGCCAGCCAGTCGAAACCGCAGAAGCCCGGAATGGCGCCGATGTACACAGGCTTGCTGGCGCTTAGATGCGGCACGATGGCCTGCAGGGTTTGCGGGCGGACGTGGGCGGGCACGGTAATGATGACGATGTCGGCATCTTCAATCGCTGCTTTCGCGTCGGCGGTAACCCGGTCCAGTCGGGCAGTCAAGGTCGAGCCGTCGGGCAACAAAGCCTGCATCGGCGTGTGGCGGGCGTGCTGTTCGATAATCTCCGGATTACCGGTGAGCATCGAAACCTGAACATTGGGCAGCTGTTTGAACAGGATGGCGTTGAGATGGCCGGTCCTGCCACCACCACAAATGGCGACTTTCAACAGATTCATCGAGAGGCGTTCCTGTGTGAAGGGTGGTTCATGCGACGCTCAGTTGAAGCGGCGCGGAGACGGATTCCAGCCACTGGGTCCTGCCCAGCCAGGTTTCCAGCTGTGGTGCGATGCCGGGGTCGATCAGGTCGCGTTCCTGCAGCCATTGATCATTGAACACCGTATGCAGGTATTTTTCGCCGCCGTCGGCAATCGGCACGACCACGTTGCCGGTCAGCACGCCTTTGTGGATCAGTTCCAATGCCTTGAAAATGGCACCGCCGGTCGAGCCGCCGACCAGCAGCGCCAGATGGCGGGCGATATAGCGGGCGGTTTCGAACGCCTGGGAGTCGGTGACTTGCACCCCCAGATCGATGCAGCTGTAGTCGAGCACCAGACCCACGGTGTCGCCGGCCGGCGTACCGGTGCCCGATTGGTAGTAGGGGTAGCCGGGATGGCCGAAGACGATCGAGCCGGCCGGTTCTACCGCGACGGTCACAATGTTGGGATCGTGCAGTTTCAAGCCGCGGGCGATACCGGTCATCGAACCGCCCGTGCCGACGCAGCCGACATAGGCACCGATGACACCTTCAGCCTGGGCGATGGTTTCGCGCACGAAATCACTGTAGCCACCCGCATTGGCCGCGTTATCCGACTGATTCATGAACACGGCGCCGGGAATCTCGCTGGCCAGCTCCGCCGCCATTCGTTGACGCTCGACCACTGCGACTTCATCCTCGCGATAGCTGCCTTTGACGAAGCGAATGTCGGCACCGAGCGCCTTCATCACGGCGATCTTGTCCTGGGCGGCGTGATGATCGACCACAGCAATAAAATGCAGACCGAATTCGACCGCCGTCATGGCCAGACCAATTCCGGTATTGCCCGACGACGATTCGACGACCACCCCACCGGGTTTCAGGCGACCGGACTTGAGCGCGGCCAGCACCATGTTGCGCGCCATGCGATCCTTGATACTGCCACCGGGATTGTTCTTTTCAATTTTCAATAACAACCGAGCGTTGGTATCCGGAACATCAATGCCCAACATCGGTGTATTACCAATAAGCTCGGAGACTTTATTCAAGATCATTTAAGGGTTACCTTTAGTAGTCCGGTGAAAATGCGTAGTGACCTTGCGTACAGCAACTCGCCGTCAACCGCCGTGGCAGGGGGTGACGATGAAACTCGTTTTCCAGCAAGTCCATCTGATAACCGGCGGTATTCACGTAAATCAATACATCGCCTGTTCGGGGCACAGTTGAAAAATTGATAAGGCGGTAAGTAATGACGTCATCGTCCAGGCAACTATGGCCGGCGATATACGCTTGAATTGGGGTGTGGGGCGGCTGTTGCGAGCTGATCAGGATCGGATCAAGCAGGTACTCAGAGGCGAACCATGTTTCGCATGCACTGAAACTACTGCCTTCAACAAAAATGACGGTTTTGTTGAAGGCAAGTTGCTTGGTGCGGGTGACACGAAACAATGAAATTGCCGCTTGATCGACAAGGCTTCGACCGGGCTCAAAAGCCAGCGTTATATTCTGCAGCTTTAAATAGGCGGCGATGGATACTCCGGGTGAATGCTCGGCGTCGAGCAATAATGCCAACCAGTGCGGGGCGGTCAGGTCGCTGCCATAAGGATAATAAGCTTGGGGAACTTTCTGGTTGTAATAATGACTTGGCTTATTGTCGTTCTCTAGGAATCGGGCATATATCTGCGGCTCGACATAACGTATCGGCAAGCCGCCACCGATATCGATCATCTGCGGATTCAAGCCCATTTCCCGAGCGGCCTCCACGAACCCGCTGATCTCACGCAACGCTTGTGCGCGGGCTTCGACCCCATAGCCACCCAGATGAAAATGAAAACCCTCGAAGTGAAAAATATCAGTGTATTTTCTCAGCCGTTGGAGGCCTTCGAGCAAGTCTTGCGAACTCATGCCGAAGCGGCTCTGCGGACTTGTTTTCGGCCTGTAACGCAGTAAAACCCTGGCTTTTGTCGGAGTAGGCTGTGCTTCGATAACAGACTGCAGGTCTTCGAATTCTTCCAGCGAATCGATGCTGATCAGTGAGCCTGCGCTAACCAGTGCCTGATGAAAAACAGCGGTTTTGGCCGGTCCGGTGGCGCAAATTCTGGCTCCAGGTGTACCGGCTCTGAGCGCTGCCTGCAGCTCGTGGACGCTCGACACATCGACGCCGACGCCCGAATTTGCCGCCGCTACGAGCAGGCTTTGAGACTTGTTGGCCTTGGCGCCATAGAAGATCGCATGAGGCACGCTGTACTGTTTCAATACCGCGAGCAGGGCGTGTGTATTTGACTCAAGCGCATGGGGCCAAACCAGATTCAAGGGTGAGCCGTGTTGTTTGATAAGCGCTATAAGTTTGTCTGGAAAATTATTGATAAGCCTGGAAATTATAGGGTCGATAAGCGGCTTTAACATGGCGGGCTGATGAACTTCAGTTATGGGTTCGGCAGTCGATGAATTTGTTATAGGCATAGCTAACCCCTGGCGTCGAAATAACGTAGCCATTGATGTTATGTAACTGAGCGCTATCGCACAGTTGTAGGTGTTTTACTCGTTAAAAACGAGGCTTACAGCAATAGGAGGCGGATGCCAGGCAATATCTGAAGTTGGGTCCGTCATGCCGCTTGTCATAAATACTTCACGAAATAACTGCATGAAAATCCTGTTCCATAAGACTTATTAACAATGTGCAGATTGGCCACTAGTTGGTGGCCAATGCGCCCAGAACGATCAAGGGTGAGCATTGAAGTGCCATCACTGATAGGTGCTTACCCAGGTCCTGAATATCCGCTCTTAAACGGAGCTAGTGTCTCTTGGTGGCGTGAACAATATTGCGAACAGGAACGATTATCAAGTAAGGTTTTCAAATATTTTCGAATAAAGACCTGCGCAAGGCGAATCAATGGACGTGTGTTTACACGCTCAAGAAGGCGTTCGCCCTGAAATAAAAAAGTCCCTTAATTCATTGATCAATAAGAAATTAAGGGTTGTTGCGAGAAGCCCCGAACAAGCAGCGAAACCTGCCTGCGAAGGGGCCGGAAAATGTTCAGAAATCACCAATGGTTCACGCCAAGGAGCAACGCCATGCAATTGGATCGACTCAACAGCAAAACCCCACTCGCGATCAGCTACCTGTTTGTGCCGGGTAATCGTCCCGAGCGCTTTTCAAAAGCCGTCGAAGCGGGGCCGGACGCGATGATTCTCGACCTTGAGGACGCCGTGCATCCCGACAGCAAACCCGCCGCCCGAGCGGCCATCTGGGCTTGGCAAGAGGCTACTCCAAGCGTCGCCTGCGAGCGTTACATCCGCCTCAACAGCGTCAGCAGCGCGCTGTACCGTCAGGACCTGACATGGCTCAATGACATGCGCTACCCCGAGCGTTGCGACGGGATTTTCCTGCCCAAGGCCGAATGTCCCCAGGCTCTGGGCCGAACGGTCGAACATTTGCTGGCGTGGCGGTCGGGGCTGAAGGTCGTCGCGATCATCGAGACCGCCAAAGGTCTGCAGCAGGTCGAGTCGATTGCGGCGATCCCGGGCCTGGCGCGGCTGGCGTTCGGTTCGCTGGATTTTTCCCTCGATATCAACTGCAGCCAGGTACCCGAGGCGTTTCTGTTCGCCCGCAACCGCATCGTACTGGCTTCGCGCACTGCCGATCTGCCGTCGCCAATCGACGGTGTCACGCCAGCGATCAGCGATTTGGCGGTCGTTGGCCAGGACTCGCACTACGCGCGTTCGCTGGGCTTCGGCGCCAAGCTGTGCATCCACCCCTCGCAACTGTCCACGGTGCAGCGCGCTTTCCTGCCGGACTCGCGTCAGTTGGCCTGGGCTGATCGGGTGATGAGGGCCGTGGCCACGGGCAGTCATGCCGTGCAGGTGGACGGTGAGATGGTCGATTTGCCGCTGATCGAGCATGCCCAGCGCCTGCTCGAGCTTGCCCGCCTGCACGCGCCCATTGGCCGCGCCGATGCCAGCTGAACCCTTGGCGAAACAGGAGATCACCATGGAATACGCTTATCAGATCGCATTGCGGCCACTGTGCCAGGTGCTGCAGTCGGAGCAGGTCGATCCGGCCAATGTGACGCTGTTGCGTGAGGCTATCGCTCGCGCCGGACATTGGCTGGAGCCGATCATCGTCGAACGTTCGCGTGGCATCGTGATGGACGGCAATCACCGCCTCAATGCCGCTCTGCAACTGGGCTTGAAACGCGTGCCGTGCATCCAGCTCGATTACACCGATCCGCGGGTGCGTGTACGGCATTGGCAGACAGGGCAGGTGTTCGAAGTGGCGCAGATATTCACCACCATCGCCCGGGGAGAAATCTTCCCGTACAAGACGACCCGGCATGCGTTCGACCCTGCATTGCCGGTGGTCGCGATACCCCTGGAACGGCTGTATGCCTAGCGCTCCCGGACCCATCCAAAAATAATTTTATCGAGGGTGATACTTTTTCGCCGATCGACTGGCAATAGGAGTGATTACCATTTTCCCTGTTGAAAAGGATCCTCACGTCATGCCTGTTGTCAGTCGCCCATGCGGTGAGCGCGTGCTAACACTCGCCATTCGCACCGCCATGTTGAATATTGTTCTGGTCGCAGGAAGCGCCAGCGCCTGGGCTGCCGGCCCAGGGCAGCAGGATGTTGCCGCCGACCCGTCCTCGAATATTCCAACGGCGAAGCCGGCCGATGACGGCGTCGATACGCTCACACTCGACCCCACCAACATCAACGCCCGCTACAACGGTCCGAGCGCATTGCCGGAGGTACTGGCCGGCGGCCAGGTCGCGCGCGGTGCCCGGCTCGGCATGATGGGCAACAAGGACGTGATGGACACCCCGTTCAGCGTCACCAGCTACACCGCCAAGACCCTGGCCGACCTGCAGACAGTAACGGTGGCCGATGCGTTGGAGCGTGATCCTTCGGTGCGCTCGACCGGTCAGACGGGCGGCATCGTTGATTCGTTTTTCATTCGAGGCTTCCCGATCGGCGAAGGAAACCTGGGTGAACTGGCGTTCGACGGCGTGTACGGCGTCGCGCCCAACTACCGGGTCTTTACCGAGTATGCCGAGCGTGTCGAAGTGCTCAAGGGGCCAGGCGCATTGATGTATGGTCTTTCGCCGAACAGCGGCGTGGGCGGGGTAATCAACATCGTTCCCAAGCGTCCGCTCGACGAAGACCTGACACGGGTCACCACCACGTACGCCTCGGACTCGCAGGTCGGCGCTCATTTGGACCTCAGTCGTCGATTCGGCTCGGAGAACCAGTTCGGTGTGCGCTTCAACGGCAACCTGCAAGGCGGCGATACCGCCGTCGATGATCAACACCGGGACCTGGGTATCGGTGCCATCGCCCTGGACTATCGCGGTGAGCGTTTGCGCCTGAACCTGGATTACATCAGCCAGAAAGAAAGCTGGGAGGGCGCCTCGCGACCGTTCACCATCGCTCCGGGCGTCGATGTTCCATCTGCACCGAATGGCCGCACCAACCTGCCGCAGAAATGGGGCTGGTCGGATACCAAGGAACAGTCGGCATTGCTCGGCGGTGAATATGACCTGAGCGATACGGTGACCGTGTTCGCCCATGCCGGTGGCGGCAAGTCAGACGTCAAGCGCCTGTCCGACCAGGTTCCCAGGATCCTCAACGACGCTGGCGATACCAGCAACACGCCGGGCTACTACAAATTCAACGTTGATCGTTCGACGGCCGATGTCGGTATCCGTGGCGTGTACGCCACCGGCCCGATCACTCATACCACTACGCTGATGGCGACGCAGTATCAGGACGAGCTGTCCCGCGGGATCACCAGCGGCACTGACATTCGTTCGAACATCTACCACCCGATCGATGTGCCCAAACAATACATCGGCACGCCGAAGGTGTTGCGTATTTCCGAATCGGAGCTGTCCGGCGTTGCATTCACCGACACACTGTCCATGCTCGATGACCGCTTCCAGTTGACCCTTGGCGTGCGCCGGCAGGCGATCGAATCGCGCAACTACAACGCAGCAGGGTCGGTCAGCTCCAAATACAACGACAACGCCACGACGCCTCTGGTTGGCGTGGTGGTCAAGCCCTGGGAAGACGTTTCCCTCTATTACAACTATGTAGAAGGCTTGAGCAAAGGCGACATCGCTCCGGGGACAGCGGCCAACGCCGGCGAAACATTTGCACCTTACGAATCCAAGCAGCATGAACTCGGTGTGAAATATGAACACGGCACGTTCATGACCAGCCTGGCGCTGTTCCAGATCGAGAAACCGAGCGGTGAGGTCGGCGCCGGTAACGTGTTCTCGGTACAAGCCGAGCAACGCAACCGCGGAATCGAATTGAGCATGTTCGGCGAAGTGGCGCCGGGTACGCGCTTGATGGGGGGTGTGACCTTGCTGGACGGCAAACTGACCGAGTCGGCCACGGCCGCCAACCGCGGTAACAAGCCGGTCGGCGTACCGGACGTCCAGGCCAACCTGTGGGCCGAATGGGATACGCCATGGCTGGAAGGATTTACCCTGACCGGCGGCGCCATTTATACCGACAGCCAATACGTCAATCAGGCCAATACCCAGGCGCTGGATTCCTGGACGCGTTTCGATGCCGGCGCACGTTATGCGACGAAGATCGAAGGTCGGCCGACCACCTTCCGTGCCACGTTGCAGAACGTATTCGACCGCGAGTACTGGTCAGGCGTCGCCTCGTACGGCGCGTTTTCGCCGGGTTATCCGCGTACCCTGCAGTTGTCCGCTACGGTCGATTTCTAAAGTAGAAGGGCCGGCCTTAATCATCAATGGCACGTATAGGACTTGAGAGATCAACACAAACCCTCGTGCGTGCCAACTCCATCCACCAAGCGCAGAATCCCCAGCGGATTGGCATTTTTCAGCGCATCCGGCAGCAAACTGTCAGGGTAATTCTGGAAGCAGATCGGCCGCAGGAACCGGTTGATCGACAGCGTGCCCACGGACGAGCCACGGGCATCCGAGGTAGCGGGGTAGGGACCGCCATGCACCATCGCATCGCAGACCTCGACGCCGGTCGGGTATCCGTTGAGCAAAAGACGACCCGCCTTCAGTTCCAGCACGGGTATCAATTCGGCGAATGCGTCCAGGTCCGTCGGTTCGGCAATCAGGGTCGCTGTGAGTTGTCCTTGCAAACCTTGCAGTGCTTGCTGCAGTTGTTGCCGGTCCTTAGCCGCGACCGCGACGATCACCGGGCCAAACACTTCGTGCTGAAGCAATTCGTCATTATTGGTCAGCAGTTCAGCGTCCGCTTCGAACAGCTGCGGATGAGCCTGACTACCTGCTTGAGATTGTCCCGCTCGATGGTGGATCTGCGGATGCTGATGCAAGCGGCTCAGGCCATCTGAGTAATTGCACAGCCCGCCGGCGTTGAGCAGGGTCTGTGTCGGCTGAGCGTTGACCTGCTGGGTGAGATCATCGAGGAATGCATCGAACTCGGGCGAGCGTATGCCGATCAGCAGTCCAGGCTTTGTGCAAAATTGCCCCGCTCCTTGAACCACCGAGGCACTGAGTTCAGCGGCGATTTTCGCACCGCGAGTCTTGAGGGCCTCCGGCAGCACCAGTACCGGATTGACGCTCGACATCTCGGCAAATACCGGGATGGGTTCAGGCCGCGCCGCCGCCATGTCACACAGGGCTCGGCCACCCTTGAGCGATCCGGTGAAACCTACGGCCTTGATCGCCGGATGTTGCACCAGCCAGGCACCTACCATGCCGCCGTAGATCATGTTGAACACGCCGGTAGGCATTTGGGTCTTTTCGGCGGCGCGAATGATTGCCGAAGCAACCCATTCCGCCGTGGCCATATGCCCTGGGTGGGCCTTGAAGACCACCGGGCAACCCGCCGCGAGCGCAGCGGCGGTGTCGCCGCCCGCCGTGGAGAAGGCCAGCGGGAAATTGCTGGCGCCGAACACTGCGACCGGGCCGATGCCGATGTGGTACTGGCGCAGATCGGGACGGGGCAGGGGCTGGCGGTCTGGCAGCGCGCGATCGATACGTGCACCGAAGAAATCACCGCGTCGCAGCACCTTGGCAAACAGTCGCATTTGACCGCTGGTACGCGCGCGCTCACCTTGGATGCGCGCGGCGGGCAGTGCCGTTTCGCGGCAGACCGTTGCAATGAACGCGTCACCCAGGGCGTCGAGTTCGTCGGCGATGGCATCGAGGAACTGGGCCCGTCGGGTGGCAGGCAGGGTGCGGTACGCTGGGTAAGCACCTGCCGCCGCCTGGGCGGCAGCGTCCACCTCATCTTGAGTGGCTTCAATAAAAACGTCTGCAAGTGCCTCACCCGTGGTGGCGTCGAAACTGTGCAGCCGCGTGTGACCTTTAGCACTGCGTGCGCCATTGATAAAATTGTGTCCGGTGTATGCGTTCATGGTAAGGCTCATTCTGGCTAGCGTGGCTTGATCGCGGCAGCAACCAAGCCACGGCCGTTCAAGTTGTCGAGCAGGGCGCGATAACCCATCTGCCACGCGGGCGCGCGGTCACTGGTGGTGACCCGGTTGACCAGCGTGCCGAACTTGGCGCTGCTGATGGCGACCAGGTCACCCTCCTTATGGGTAAAGCCTGCGCCGGGCAGGTCGCGGTCCTGCTTGGGCGCGAACAGGGTGCCAAGAAACAGCACAAACCCGTCCGGGTACTGGTGGTTCTCGTTGAGTGTCTGGGCCACCAAGTCCAATGGGTCGCGGCTGATCTGGTTCATGGAGCTGCTGCCGTCCATGACGAAACCATCCTGGCCGACCACACGCAATGCAATTTCCGCCGAACGCACATCTTCAATGCCGAAGGACTCATCGAACAGCCGGATAAAGGGGCCCAGCGCGGTCGACGCATTGTTGTCCTTGGCCTTGGACAGCAGCAGCGCACTGCGTCCTTCGAAATCGCGAAGGTTGACGTCATTTCCCAGCGTAGCGCCCTGGACCTTGCCGCGACTGGAAACCGCCAGTACCACTTCCGGCTCGGGATTGTTCCAGCCGGATTTCGGGTGAATACCCACGTCGGAGCCGTAACCCACCGCTGACAAGGGCTGAGCCTTGGTGAATATCTCGGCGTCCGGGCCGATACCCACTTCCAGGTACTGCGACCACATGCCTTGGCTGATCAGCACTTCCTTGAGCGCGGCGGCCTGTGATGAGCCCGGTACGATTTCTCCGAGATCAGCACCGATGCTCTCGACCAGCGTCGCACGAATACTGTCGGCCTTGGCCGGGTCGCCCTTGGCCTGCTCCTCGACCACTCGCTCAAGCATGCTGGCGGCGAAGGTCACGCCGGCCGCTTTGACGGCTTGCAAGTCGATCGGCGCCAGCAACCAAGGCCGTGTTTCGTCGCGAACGGATACATCACTGTTGATGAGCAGAGCGTCAAAGCTGATCAACGGCGCCTCCAGCGGCAGGCTGCGCAGGTAAGCCACCGGATCATCCAGCTCCAGCAGCGCCGACACGGTCGCCACCCGGGCGCTGATGTCATAGACCTGTGCATCCTTGAGCAGCACGACGGCGGGGCCGGCGCTGGCGCCCGGAACCCAGGCGCGGCTTATCCAGGTGCCTTCAGCGAGGTCTTGAGCCGGAACGTTTAAAGCCGACAATGTCGTTACAGCGGATGTCTGGGACATGGGCATTACCCTTTCTAAAAAACGAATCAGTGGGAATGGCGTGGATCGCCGCTGCGTGCGATGACGCGCAGATGCAAGGTCGCGGGTTCCAGGCAACCGCCAGTGGAAAGTTGGCCAACCTGTTGCCGGTAGATTTCCTGCCACGGCGTTTGCGACGCTGGAATGGACGGCTTGAACGCTGCCTGACGGCGTGCCATTTCGCTTTCATCTACCAGCAGGTCGACCCGGCGTGCATTGAGGTCGACGCGCAGCCGGTCATTGGTTTGCAGCAAACCGATCCCGCCGCCCACCGCGGCTTCAGGCGACATGTTGAGAATCGACGGGCTTGCCGAGGTGCCGCTTTGGCGCCCGTCGCCCAGGCAGGGCAGGGAGTCGATGCCGCGTTTGATCAGTGCGGCGGGAGGTGCCATGTTGACCACTTCGGCGCTGCCCGGATAACCCACGGTGCCGCAGCCCCGAATGACCAGAATGCAGCGCTCGTCGATGTCCAGGGCCGGGTCGTTGATTCGGGCCTGATAGTCCTCGGGGCCTTCGAAAACAATGGCGCGGGCTTCGAAACTGTTCTCCGCGCCGGGTTCGGACAAGTAGGTTTTACGGAAGGCTTCACCCACCACTGACATCTTCATGATGGCGCTGTCGAAAAAGTTGCCGCTCAACACGATAAACCCGGCGCGTTGGATCAACGGGTCTGCATACCCATGGATCACGTCCGTATCGCTGGCGGCGCTGTGGCTGACGATCTCGCCAATGGTCTTGCCCGACACCGTGGCGCACGCTTCATGCAGCCGGCCGGCGTTCTTCAGTTCGTGCATCACGGCAGGCACGCCGCCGGCGCGGTGGAACCCTTCACCGAGGTATTTGCCGGCGGGCATGCAGTTGACCAGCAGCGGTACGTCTTCGCCGATGCGTTGCCAGTCTTCCAGGCTGAGGTCGACGCCGGTGTGCCGCGCGATAGCGATCAGGTGCGGCGGGCAATTGGTCGAGGCGCCCAGTGCCGACGCCACGGCGATGGCGTTCTCGAAAGCTTCGCGGGTCATGATGTGCGAAGGCCGGATGTCCTGGCGGACCATATCGACGATACGCTTGCCTGTGGCGTAGGCCATCTGGCCGCGTTCACGATACGCCGCCGGAATGCTGGCGCAGCCGGGCAGCGACATGCCCAGCGCCTCGGCCAGTGCATTCATCGACAGTGCGGTGCCCATGGTGTTGCAGTGACCGATCGAAGGCGAGGCCGCGGTGGTCATCTCCATGAAGCCTTCGTAGTCGATTTCACCGCTGGCCAGCAAATTGCGCGCCTGCCAAAGCACAGTGCCGGAGCCGATCAACTGGCCCTTGTGGTGCCCATCGAGCATCGGGCCGCCTGACAATACGATCGCCGGAATATCCACCGTCGCCGCCGCCATCAGGCAGGCCGGGGTGGTCTTGTCGCAGCCCGTGGTCAGCACCACGCCGTCGAGCGGGTACCCATGCAGAATCTCGACCAGGCCGAGGTAGGCCAGGTTGCGATCCAGCGCCGCAGTGGGGCGCCGGGTTTGTTCGGCCATCGGGTGCACCGGGAACTCCATCGGAATGCCCCCGGCATCGCGAATGCCCGCCTTGGTGCGTTGCGAGAGTTCAAGGTGGTGGCGGTTGCACGGCGCCAGATCGCTACCGGTTTGGGCGATACCAATGATGGGGCGACCCGATTGCAACTCCTCGCGCGTCATACCGTAATTCATGAAGCGTTCAACGTAGAGCGCGGTCATGTCGGCGTGACTGGGATCGTCAAACCATTGTTGACTTCGCAGGTGCAGGCGCGTGCTTTCAGGCATGGTTTTATCTCTTGTTAGAAGCATGTCGATTGAAAGTGAACACCGCAGGGCGAAGAAGACATACGCATCAACCGGTGTTCGAATGCCTCGATGTTACCGGTAACATTTTTTTTGTAAAGGCCCAATCTTGATACTCAAGCAGGCGTTGTCCACGTGCGTAACGAGCAGAGGTCGGCCAGTCGGTGCCCATGTATAATCAGTCCCCATCCGTGTTCGAGGCGTTGATTCCCAGGGTCCTCCGGTCATTTCCAGGAAAACAGGACGTTCATGAGTTACGAGGATTCAGGCAAAACCACCACGCCGCCGCGTATGGCCGATGTGGCCAAACTGGCCGGTGTTTCGAAGATGACGGTTTCCCGGGTCCTGGCCGGTCGCGATGTGTCGCAGCGCACCCAAAAGCGGGTGCATGAAGCGATTGAAACCCTCGGCTACCTGCCTGATGCATCGGCCGGGACCCTGGCCACCGGGCGTTCCGAATTTATCGTGGCGTTGGTGCCGTCCTTGGCCAGCTCGAACTTTGCCGACACCGTGCGCGGCCTGAATGACGCCGTCAGCGGGCACGGCCTGTGCCTGCTGCTGGGGGACACGGATTACCACCTCGAACAAGAGGCACTGCTGGTGCGTACGCTGCTGCGGCATCGACCGGTGGGGGTGATGTTGACCGGCAGCGCGCACTTGGACGAAACCCGCAGGCTGCTGCGCCAGGCGCAAGTGCCCGTGGTCGAGACATGGGACATTCCGGACGATCCCATCGAGCAATCGGTCGGGTTCAGCAACGTGGCCGCTGCGGCGGCACTGTATGAGCACCTGCACCAGCAAGGGTATCGACGGATTGGCTACATCGGCGGGGCGTCGGTACTCGACCACCGTGGCCAGCAACGCCAGCAAGGCTACCTGCAGGCCGTCGCGGCGGCGGGCGCGCAGCCCAGGGTGATGGAATATGGCGAGTCGCCTATCACCATGAGCCACGGCGGAGAATCCGTGAAGCGGCTGCTGGAAAGGTGGCCGGACACCGACGCGGTGATGTGCGTCAGTGACCTGTCGGCGTTCGGAGCCATCATGGAATGCCATCGACAGGGTCGGCGTGTGCCCGGCGACATCGCAATCGCCGGTTTCGGCGATTTTGAAGTATCGCGCTATTGCACGCCGACCATCACCACGGTCTCGGTTGATCCTTACCGAATCGGCCGTCGCGCCGGTGAATTACTGGTAGCCAGTGCCGCCGCACAGCGTCTCGGGCTGCCCCGGGCGCAAACGTGCGATGTCGTCGAATTCCAAATCATGGCACGCGAAAGCACCTGAATTTTTTGATCGAGCCCGCTTGCTTTGCCTCGAAAGTCATGGCTAAACTAAAAATGTTACCGGTAACATACCCACTTGCAGATTCCTTTCCCTGCGCATTGGCTTAGGTCAGTCCAGGTTGCTCAAGGTGGCAAGCTAAAACAAAAACAATCGGCATGACGACATGCCTTGAGGTCAACACATGGAATCAGTATCTCAGCGTCCTCTCGAAGGAGAGGGCTCGGCGGCGCTTACCTGCGAGGATCGTACCTACCGCAAAGTTATCCTGCGCATCCTGCCAATCCTGCTGTTTTGCTACATGGCGGCGTACCTGGACAGGGTGAATATCGGCTTTGCCAAGCTGGACATGCTCAACGACCTGCAATTCAGCAACACCGTCTACGCCCTCGGCGCGAGCATTTTCTTCTGGGGGTATTTCCTCTTCGAAGTCCCCAGCAACCTGTTCCTCCATCGCTTCGGCGCGCGCCTCTGGATCGCCCGCATCATGATCAGCTGGAGCATTGTCTCCATGGCGGTAGCCTTTACCGTACCGCTGGCAAAGTTCTTCCACATCGAATCGGAAACCATGTTTTACCTGCTGCGCTTCCTGCTGGGCGTGTGCGAAGCGGGTTTCTTCCCAGGGGTGATTCTCTACCTCAACTACTGGTTTCCGACGCACCGCCAGAGCCGAGTCATGGCAGGTTTCCTGATGGCGATGCCGATCAGCCTGACCTTGGGCGGGATCCTGTCGGGGTGGTTGATGTCGGCGATGCAGGGTGTCCACGGGATGGCGGGTTGGCAGTGGATGCTGATTATCGAAGGGATTCCGTCCTTGATCATGGCCGTAATCGTGGTGACGCTGCTGGTCGATAAAATCGACAACGCCAAGTGGCTGAGCACGGCAGAAAAGAACATGCTCAAAAACAACCTCGACCGAGAAAACACCAGGAAAGCGTCGAGCCTGCGCGAGGTGATCTTCAATGGTCGGGTGTGGTTGCTGGTGCTGATCTTGCTGACGTTCAATACCGGTTTCTATGGGCTGGCGTTCTGGATGCCAACGATCATCAAGGCCACGGGCATTTCCAATACCCTGCACATTGGCCTGCTCACGGCCATCCCGTACTCCACTGCTATCGTGGCCATGACCCTCAATGCCTGGCACTCCAACAAAACCGGCGAGCGCCGACTGCATGCGGCAATACCGGCATTCATCGGCGGGGTAGGGCTGATTTTCAGCGCGATCTTTGCCCATAACCTGCCGGTGTCGATTTTCTTCCTCAGCGTCTCCGCGTCTGGCTTGTTGAGCCTGATGCCGATTTTCTGGACATTGCCGGGCACGGTTCTTTCGGGTGTGGCGGCCGCGGCAGGCATCGGCATGATCAACGCGATCGGCAACCTTTCCGGGTTCACCGGTTCGATGATTACGGCCATGGCGGAAACGCTGACCGGCGACATGAACAACGGCACCTATGTCTTGGGTGGTTGCCTGCTCGTCAGCTGTGTGCTGATCCTGCTGATCCCCAAATCGATGCTTGCCAAAGACACATCAAGGGCCGGCTGACTGCGGATGGCGCGACCCTGTTTGATAAACAGGGTCGGCGTCTGCGTAACGCTACGCCAGCATGCTCTCAACCTGCGCGAGCGTGACACGCGGGACCACGTCGTTCGGAATTTTCGAAACCTCGGACAGGTTGTAAACCATGAAGTCATCGCCCATGACTTTGCGTGACATCAGTTCAAACGACGGCAATATGCGCGTGGAATAGTGCTGATCGAGTCCACAGGGCGACTGTATGGATTCAGGGGTTTCGTAAAACCTTCCTGAGCCCTCATCCAGGTCTACACCTACCAGAAAAACCTGGTTGAAGCCCACGTGGTAGGCCAACTGTATGGCCAGATACGCCACGGTTCGCGCATCAAAAAACCCCTCGCTCATGTCTTTGCTGAACCCCAGCGGCCGTTGACGCGTGGGGAGCCAGGAGTGATTGACGACCAGCTCCCTGCGTTTTCCCAGAGCGGATTCCAGCCACGAGGGTCTTTCGGCTTTGGACAGTGGATAGAACCGTCCAGCTGGACGAGCATACGACGAACGCGCGTGGTCTTCCCACAGCGCGACTCGCTGGCTGACCGCCATGGCATGCTTGAACAAATCCGGCTGTTGCTGCGAAAAGCTTCGGTCCGTACAGGCATAAAAGTAGGGCTTTATGTCAGTGTCCTTGAACATCGAAATAGCGCCATTCATCGTGATCATCGGCACGTGCGCAAATCTTTCGATGGGAAACGACTTGGCCGAAGGGCCGGACGCAATGATGAACACCGCGCCTGACTCGATGTTCCGGCAGCGATTGAACGGGTGCACGGCCAGCGGGCGTGTGGTCGAGAGCCATGGCCCCGAGAAGGGCGTATAAAAAGCCTGTTTAGCATGGCCCGCAGGTCCAGTGCCGAAGAGTGATGTCTGTTTCATCCGGCCCAACCGTCCAGTGAAATGTAAATATGTGTATCAGCGGACCGAAGGTTTGCAGCTGAGTTCCTTCTTTATGACTGTCTTGAGACGAACCGGAGCGGCGTAAACCCGCTCCTGTTACTTCTGCCCACTAACAGGGCGTTTCCTGAGCGGTTTGGTAGCAATTCCTACATCATCCTTCCATGAACGCCGTCGGCGTTTTCTACCTATCCCATCCGAATCAACCACTTGGCACGCCCTGGCATCACTTGGCACGCATCCTGCTATTTTGCATTTATGGATAATTGGATACAAAAATTCAAAAGGTGCTGTCGATGCAATTTGCTCCCGCTTATGTTGACCGTCAGCCGCTCACCGCCGAAGAAGAGGCATACAACTTCCTGCTCGACGCCATTTGCAGCGGTCGTTATCGCAAGGGCGATCGGCTGATCGCCGAAGACATCGCCAGCGAGATCGGCATGAGCCGCATGCCGGTACGCGAAGCCTTTCGGCGGCTGGATGCCCAGGGTCTGGTGACGTTGCGGCCCAATCGCGGTGCCGTCGTCAGCGGCCTGGATATTGATGAACTGCATGAAGTGTTTGAAATGCGCAGCGCCCTCGAAGGCCTGGCGGTGCGTGTCGCGGTCGGGCGTATCGGTGAGCGCCAACTGGCTGCCCTGGAGCGCCTGCTTGACGAGATGGACGACTACCGCGACGAAAGCGCCGCATGGGTCAGCCGTCACCGCGCTTTCCACGAATACCTGTGCAGCCTCAGCGGCCGCCCGCGCTTGATGAGGCAGATCTCAGCGCTGTACTCGCTGGTGGAAGCGCCCATGCGCCTGTGGCTGCAGCACGGCGAAAAACCCCTCAGCGCGCGCCAGGAACACGCGGTGATCCTTGACGCGATTCGTGCCGGTGATGCCGCTCGGGCCGAAGCCGTCGTACGCGAACACATCGAAGGCACCGTGCCTGCGCTGATCCAGTTCCTGCAAACCAAACAATAACAACGACCTGCTGTGTTTTGACTTTGAGTCCTGCCCCGTCAACCAACGAACTGGAGTGTCTGGTCATGCATAAATACCGCGCCTTGCTGGTAGCTGTCTCCCTCGGCCTCTGTACCCAATGGGCCTGCGCCGCACCCCAGGTGCCGGAGCGCCTGAAGAACGTCGACAAACTCACCTACTGCTCGGGGATGGATTCACCGCCCCTGGTGTCTTTCGACGAAGCGCAGAAACCGCGTGGGCTCACCGTCGACCTCGGCCTGGAAATCGCCAAGCGCCTGGGCGACAAACCGGTGCAGTGGCGGGTGATTCCGTTCTCTGGCCTGGTGCCGGCGTTGCTTGCCCAGCAATGCGACCTGATCGTCGACCAGCTGTTCGACAAGCCGGAGCGGCGGCAGGTGATCGACATCGTCAACTATATGTATTCCAGCCAGTCGGTGGTGGTGCCCAAGGGCAATCCCAAAGGCATCAAGACCCTGGATGACCTCTCCGGGCATAAGGTCGCCGTCCTCAACGGCTCCACCATCAAGACCCTGCTGGATACGCAAAACGAAAGCTTGGCCAAGGCCGGCAAGCCTTTGATGAAACTGGTGGTCTACAACACCGACACCGACGCCTTCCAGGCCCTGCGCATCAGCCAGGTCGACGCCTACGGCACCACCGTGGAAACCGCCGGCTATTACGCCGCAATGGCCCCGGACCTGTTCCAGGAAGGCGTGCCGGCATTCAGCCGCATCCTCACCGGCCTGGGTATGCGCAAGGATGACCCGCAACTGAGCGCCGCCGTGCAGCAAATCATCAATGACATGCGCAGCGACGGCAGCTATGTGCAATTGCTCAACAAATGGCATGTCAGCAGCGACACACTCGACTGAGGTTCTACAACGATGAATTTCAATTGGGATGTGTTCTGGCAGTACCTGTTGCAGCCGAGCGGGGTGTACCTCACCGGGCTGTGGCTGACCTGCCTGATCGCGGTGTCGGCGATGCTGCTGGGCTGCGCGCTGGGGTTGGCGGCGGCGCTGTTGCGTCTGTCGAAGAACCCGCTGCTGCACCTGCCGGTGCGCTTTTACGTGTGGCTGATGCGCGGTACGCCGTTGCTGGTACAGATCGTGTTCCTGTACACGGCGCTGGCGGCGGGCGGGATCTTCCGCTTCGAGGATATCGAGCTGTTCGGCCTGACAGTCCCCGGCAATATCCAGGCGGCGATCATCGCTCTGGGCCTGAATGAAGGCGCGTACATGGCCGAAATCATCCGCGCCGGCATCGGCGCGGTGGACAAGGGCCAATACGAGGCCGGACGTTCCCTGGGCATGGGGTTTGGCAAGCTGATGCGGCGCATCGTGCTGCCCCAGGCGTTCCGGGTGATCGTGCCGCCGCTGGGCAATGAGTTCAACGTGATGCTCAAGAACACCACCCTGGTCAGCGTAATCGGTGTGCAAGAGCTGCTGCTCAGCACCCAGATGATCACCTCGGCGACCTTCCGCGTGTTCGAGCTGTACCTGGTGGTCGCCCTGTACTTCCTGACCCTGACTACCCTGTGGGGCTTCTTTCAGAGTTGGCTCGAACGCCGCTTCGGCCAGTCCGACCGGCCCTGCGCGCCGCCGCCCGCCGCCAGCCGCATGTTCGGTCGCAGCGCCTTGAAATTGCTGAGGGGACGTTAACCATGGCGCACAAAAGTGAAGAACTGATCATCGAAGCGCTGGATGTTCAGAAGTCGTTCGGGCACTTGCAGATTCTCAAGGGTATTTCCCTGCAGGTGCGGCGTGGCGAAGTGGTGGTGTTGATCGGCGCTTCCGGCTCCGGCAAGACCACCTTTATCCGCTGCATCAACTTGCTCGAGGACATCCAGGGCGGGCGCATCCGCGTCAACGGCCGTGCCATGGGCTATCGCGAACGTGCCGACGGCAGCCTGATGCGCGATTCGGAGCGCAACATTGCGCGCCAGCGCCGCGACATCGGCATGGTGTTCCAGCGTTTCAACCTGTTCCCGCACATGACCGCGCTGGAAAACATCATCGAAGCGCCGATCCAGGTGCTCGGCGTGCCACGCGCCGAAGCCCTGGAGCAGGCCCGCGGTCTGTTGGCAAGGGTCGGGCTGGCGGACAAGGCCGACCACTACCCGTCAATGCTCTCCGGCGGCCAGCAACAACGGGTGGCCATCGCCCGCGCCCTGGCGATGAAACCCCAGGCGATGCTGTTCGACGAACCCACCAGCGCCCTCGACCCGGAAACCGTCGGTGAAGTGCTGCAAGTGATGAAACAGCTGGCCGAGGAGGGCATGACCATGGTGGTGGTCACCCATGAAATGGGCTTTGCCCGCGAGGTGGCCGATCGCGTGGTCGTGCTCGACCAGGGCGAGCTCATCGAACAGGGGCCGCCGGAACAGATTTTCAGCCACCCCAGCCACCCGCGTACCCGGGCCTTTCTCAGCCGCGTGTTATGACCTTTTTTAAGAGCCTTTGCCATGTTGAATTTCTCCGCTCACGAATACCCCTATTCATCGCAACGCCAAAGTGTGTTCGCCAAGCGCGGCATGGTCGCGGCGTCCCAGCCCCTGGCTGCCCAGGCCGGCATCGAGATCATGCAAAAGGGCGGTAACGCCATTGACGCCGCCATCGCCACGGCGGCGGCGCTCACGGTCGTCGAGCCTACCGGCTGCGGCCTGGGCGGCGATGCGTTTGCCCTGGTGTGGTGCAAGGGCCAGTTGCACGGCCTCAACGGCAACGGCCACGCGCCGGCCGCCTTGAGTATCGAGGCGGTCAAGGCGGCGGGGCATGACCGGATACCGGTGTATGGCTGGACCCCCGTCACAGTGCCGGGCTGCCCATCGGCCTGGGCCGAGCTGTCGCAACGCTTCGGCAAGCTGCCGTTTGCCGAGTTGCTGCAACCGGCCATCAGCCTAGCGCGCGAGGGTTTCCCGGTGTCGCCGGTGGTCGCGCATCAATGGCAGATCGCGCTGAATGAATACACCCCGCACCGCGACGACGTACTGCAGGCCTGGTTCGACACCTTCCTGATCGACGGCCGTGCGCCACGCGCCGGGGAGATTTTCCGCAACCCGGCCCAGGCCCGTACCCTGGAAGAACTTGCCGCCACCCGTTGCGAAAGCCTGTATCGCGGCGCCCTGGCCGAGCGCCTCGACGCGCATTCGCGCGCCAGCGGCGGCTACCTGCGCGCCAGCGACCTCAAGGACTACCGCGCCCAATGGGTAGAGCCGATCCACGTCAACTACCGGGGCGTCGACGTCTGGGAAATCCCGCCCAGCGGGCAGGGCCTGGTCGCGTTGATGGCGCTGAAGATTCTTGAAGGCTTCAGCTTCGATCACCGCGACAGCCAGAACACCTGGCATCGACAGTTGGAGGCGATGAAGCTGGCCTACAGCGACGGCCTGCACTACATCACCGACCCCCTGCACATGCGCATGGCGGTGGCCGACCTGCTCAGCGATGACTACAGCACCCGTCGCCGCAACCAGATCGGCGAACAGGCGCAGCCGCCCAAACCCGGCGACCCCCACGCCAGCGGCACGGTGTACCTGGCCACGGCCGACGCCGAAGGCAACATGGTCTCGTTCATCCAGAGCAACTACCACGGCTGCGGCTCCGGCGTGGTGCTGCCCGACAGCGGCATCGCGCTGCAGAATCGCGGGTATGAGTTCAGCCTCGACCCAGCCCACGCCAACTGCCTGGCACCGGGCAAGAAAACCTTCCATACCATCATCCCCGGCTTCCTCACCAAGGACGGCAAGGCGCTCGGCCCGTTCGGCGTGATGGGCGGCTACATGCAGCCCCAAGGCCATGTGCAGATGGTGATGAACCTGGTGGACTTCGACCTCAACCCGCAAGCGGCATTGGACGCGCCGCGCTGGCAATGGATGGGCGACATGAAAGTCAGCATCGAACATGGTGCTTCGCGCGACCTGGTCAATGCGCTGGCGCGGCGCGGGCATAAAGTGCAGACCGACAGCGACCTCACCGACTTCGGGCGCGGGCAGATCATCCTGCGCGACCCGGTCAGCGGCGTGTTGTGCGGCGGCACCGAGCCAAGGGCGGACTCGCACATCGCCGTGTGGTAAACGGGCCGAGCGCGACCTGCAAAACACCGCCGATCAAATGTGGGAGCTGGCTTGCCTGCGATGGTCATGCCTGCGATGGTCATAGGTATCTACACATCGTTGTAGTGAGCGGGCTTGTCCCGCGCTGGGCTGCGAAGCGGCCCCAAACCAGACGATCTGGTTTCATCTGGAACACTACGGTGTCCTTATTGGGGCCGCTTCGCAGCCCAGCGCGGGACAAGCCCGCTCACTACAGGGAGATTTGTCAACTCTTGAAAGTTGTGTAGATACCTATGCTGTACCGAAAAAAATTGACCGAAGCCTGTCCCCTTTTTTCACCTCGCCTGTCATTCCAGGCAAGTGAACAAAATCGAGAGCTTCCTCCCATGCCTGCAGTCCGACCCTTGCGCTTGCGCCCGTTGCTGAAGTTGAGCCTGCTGCTGAGCCTCAGCGCGAGCCCCTTATTCCCCTCCGTAAGCGTTGCCGAAGACGCCGCCACCCGCCGCAGCTACCAGGTGCCGGCCGGCAGCCTGAGCGCGGCGCTTACCCGGTTTGCCGGGCTGGCGGGCGTCAACCTGTCGGTGGACCCGGCCCTGGTCAGCGGGCGCAGCAGCGGCGGTTTGTCCGGCGAGTATGGCGTGGAGGAGGGCTTTGCCCGTTTGCTGCAAGGCTCCGGCCTGCAACTGCAACCCATGGGTGAACAGGCCTATATGCTGGTGCCTGCGCCGGAAGGCAGCAGCCTGGAACTGGCGCCGACGTCGATTCTGGGCACCACCGGGCTGTACGACGGCGACACCTACGCCGGTGGGCAAGTGGCGCGCCGTGGCTCCCAGGGTTTGCTGGGCACGCGGGACTTCATGGAAACGCCGTTCAGCATGACCACCTACACCGCCGATGCGGCGAAAAACCAGCAAGCCCGCACCCTGGGCGACCTGATCGCCAGCGACCCGTCGGTACGCTCCACCAACCCCGCCGGTGGGCGTTATGAGCAATTCACCATCCGCGGCTTCAGCCTGTTCAACAGCGATGTGTCGTACAACGGCCTGTATGGCGTACTGCCGACCTACACCATCGACATGGAAATGGCCGACCGCGTCGACATCTTCAAAGGCCCCACCCAGTTGATCAACGGCATTTCACCGCGCGGCAGCGTGGGCGGCGGGATCAACGTGGTGCCCAAGCGCGCCACCGACAAGGACATCAACTCGTTCACCGGCAACTGGGCTTCCGACAGCCAGGCCGGCGGTGCGGTGGACGTGGGCCGACGCTTTGGCGAAGACAACAAGTTCGGCATCCGCTTCAACGGCGTGAAGCAATCCGGCGATACCGAGTGGGACCACCAGAGCGTCGACCGCGAAATGGCCGTGCTGGGCCTGGATTTCCGTGGCGAACGCCTGCGCCTTTCCACCGACATCGGCCACACCGAACGCGACACCGACGCGCCGCAGGAACGCGTGCAGGTGGCGGCTGCGGCGCCGGTGCCCAGTGCCAACGATGTGCGGCGCAACTATGCACAATCCTGGAGCAAGGCCAGCACCAACGACACCTTTGGTACAGTCAACGGTGAGTACGACCTCAGCGATAACCTGATGCTCTACGGCGGTGTGGGCGCGCGCAAAAGCAACCACGACTTCCTGCGCCACGCCGTGTCCGTGACCAATGCGGCCGGTGCGTTCAGCGTGCAGCCACGGGACTTCACCCGCGATGAAAACGTTCGCACCTACACCGCAGGCGTGCGCAACTGGTTCCATACCGGGCCGGTGAGCCATGAGGTCAACCTGGCCGCCAGCTACTTCTACATGGACTTCACCAACGGCGGCGCGCGTTATGCGCAAGCCACGAGCAACCTCTACAACCCGGTGCAAACGCCGACGCCGTCGCGGCCGACGCGGTTTGATCCCGAGGTCTACACCGAAAACAAATTCAGCGGCGTGGCCTTGTCCGACACCCTGGGTTTCTTTGACGATCGCCTGCTGCTCACCCTGGGTGCGCGCTGGCAGCGGGTCAAGGTGGACGACTGGAGCGATGGCGTCAAAGGCGTCACCGCCTACGACGAAGAAAAGGTCTCGCCATCGGGCGGTCTCCTGTTCAAGGCCACCGATAAATTGTCGCTGTACGCCAACTACATGGAAGGCCTGAGCCAGGGCAAGATCGCGCCCTCGACCTCGATCAATGAAGACGAGATCTTCCCGCCGTTCATCAGCCGCCAGGTCGAAGTGGGCGCCAAATACGATGCTGGCGCGTTCGCCGTGACCGCCGCCGTGTTCCGTATCAAGCAACCGGCCTATGAAACCAACGCCACATCGCGCGTGTTCGGCCCCAACGGCAAACGCCAGAACGACGGGGTGGAACTCAGCGTATTCGGCGAACCGCTCAAGGGCGTGCGGTTGCTCGGCGGCGTGATGTACATCGACAGCCAGCTCAAGGAAACCACCAATGGCGCCTTCGACGGCAACCGCGCGCCGGCGACGCCCAAATACAACGTCAACCTCGGCGCCGAATGGGATGTGCCAGGCCTTGAAGGCCTGACGTTGACCAGCCGTGGCATCTATTCCAGTTCGCAGTACCTGGACCAGTCCAACGTCAAGCAAATCGACGCCTGGAACCGCCTCGACCTCGGCGCGCGCTATGGCTTCAAGGTGGACGACAAACACATCACCCTGCGCGCGAACGTGGAGAACGTGGCTGACAAACGCTACTGGAGCTCGGCCGGTGCGTCGGATGACAGCGAGCCGGGGTTGACCTTGTCGACGCCGCGTACCTACTTGCTGTCCGCCACGGTCGATTTCTAACGGCTGTACACCGATCAAAAATGTGGGAGCTGGCTTGCCTGCGATAGCGGTGTATCAGCCACCCAATCTGGCACAGACACACCGCCATCGCAGGCAAGCCAGCTCCCACACGTGCGGCGTTAATGAGAATGTTTTTTGATCACGCCGCCTCAATATGGAATAGTACCCGCCGTTTTCCCCGGCCTGTCCCGCTGGGGTGCTTTAACGCTGAGGTCTTTGTCATGCGAATGCTGCGCTCCATCCCCACTCTTGCCGCCTGCCTCCTGGCGTTGTCTTCAAGCCTGCTGAACGCCGCGCCCATCGATCTCAACGACGGCCAGCACGCGGTGCATCTGCCGGATGCACCCAAGCGTGTCGTGGTGCTGGAGTTCTCGTTTCTCGACAGCCTGGCCGCCGTTGACGTCACCCCGGTCGGCGCCGCCGACGATGGCGATGCCAACCGCGTACTGCCCCGTGTGCGCCAAGCCATCGGCCAGTGGACGTCCGTCGGCCTGCGCTCGCAGCCGAGCATCGAGGAAATCGCCCGGCTCAAGCCCGACCTGATCGTCGCCGACCTCAACCGCCATCAGGCGTTGTACAACGACCTGGCGAGCATCGCGCCCACCCTGCTGCTGCCGTCGCGTGGTGAGGATTACCAGGGCAGCCTGAAATCCGCCGCGCTGATCGGCAAGGCCCTCGGCAAAAGTGCACAGATGCAAGCGCGCATCCAGCAGAACCGAGAAAACCTCAAGGCTATCGCGCAACAGATTCCCGCAGGCGCCAGCGTGTTGTTCGGCGTCGCCCGTGAAGACAGTTTCTCCGTGCACGGCCCGGACTCCTATGCCGGCAGCGTGTTGCAGGCCATCGGCCTGAACGTCCCGTCCGTACGTGCCAATGCCGCGCCCACCGAATTCGTCAGCCTGGAGCAATTGCTTGCGCTCGACCCGGGCTGGTTGCTGGTCGGCCATTACCGCCGCCCGAGCATCGTCGACAGCTGGAGCAAGCAGCCGCTGTGGCAAGTGCTCGGCGCCGTGCGTAACCAGCACATGGCCGAAGTCGATGGCGACAGTTGGGCGCGCAACCGGGGCGTGCTGGCCTCGGAGCAGATCGCCGAAGACGCGTTGGCGATTTTCAAGGGCGGTAAAGCCGTACTGAGCCAATAAGCATGGGACGCGGTTTCGCGGCGGCGGGCATTGTGATGCTGGGCGCTTTGCTGTTCTGGCTCTCGTTGTCGAGCTGGTCACCGTTCACGATCACGGCGACGGACGCCTGGAATGGGCTGGTGCATCAGGGCAGCGTGGGCGGCAACCGGGCGTATATCGTCGCCCAGCTGCGTGTGCCCCGTGCCCTGTGTGCCGCGCTGGTCGGCGCCTGCCTGGGCCTGGCCGGCGCGTTGATGCAGGGCATCACGCGCAACCGCCTGGCCTCGCCGTCCCTGTTTGGCGTGACCGCTGGCGCGGCGCTGGGGTTGGCCTTGTTTTCGACCGGCCTGGTCGCGCCGCCGTTTGCCGGGGGCGCATTGCTGATGACATGCCTGGGCGGCGCGCTGGCCTGGGTCACGGTATTCAGCCTCGGTGGTGCCTGGTCGCCGACCACGGCCCAGGGGCGCCTGGTATTGGCCGGCGTTGCCGTGGCGGCGTTATGCGCGGCCTTGACCCGGCTCACGGTGATCCTGGTCGAGGCCCAGGCGCAAAGTGTGCTGAACTGGCTCGCCGGTTCCCTGGCCAATGCCGGCGCCGCGCAGGTGCAACTGCTCTGGCCCTGCACCCTGATCGGCGGGCTGTGGGCACTCTGGTGTGCGCCACGCTTGAACCTGATCAACCTCGGCGAAGACGCCGCGCGCTCCTTGGGCGTGGGCATCGCCAGCCTGCGGTTGCAGGTGTTTATCGCGAGTTTGTTGCTGGTGGGGGCGAGTGTCTGCGCGGTAGGGCCGATCGGGTTTGTCGGCTTGATTGCGCCGAATATCCTTCGTCAGTTTCTGGGCAATGACTACCGCTGGCTGGTGCCGCTGAGCGCGGCATTGGGCGCTGTGATTGTGCTGGGCGCCGACCTGCTCAGCCGCGCCGTGGCCTTTCCGGTGGAGACGCCGGCGGGTGTGGTCACCGCGTTAATCGGCGCACCGTTTTTCCTGTTTCTTGCCAGGCGTGCCCTATGATCCGCCCACGACTGCGCCTCTGGCTGCTGCTGGGTCTGCTGGCGCTGGCGACGTTGATCAGCCTCAGCGCCGGCACGCTCTGGCTCGCGCCCGACACCGTCTTCGACCGCCTGCTGGCCCACGACGCGCTGGACTTCGAGGTGTGGAACCACCGCCTGCCACGCAGCCTGATCGCCATCCTCGCCGGTGCAGCCTTCGGCCTGGCCGGGGCGATTGTGCAGGGGGTGATCCGCAACCCGCTGGCGTCGCCGGAAATCCTCGGCGTAACCCAGGGCGCCGGTCTGGCGCTGACCGTGGCGATCATCGGTTGGCCGCACTTGCCGATTGCCTGGCTGCCGCTGGTGGCCTGCCTGGGCGGGGCCGGTGGCGCGTTGTTGCTGGCGTTGTACAACACCGGCGTGAGTTTTTCCGGGGTGCGCTTTGCGCTGTCCGGGGTGGCGATTGCGGTGGCCCTGTCCAGCGTTACCGAGTTTCTGATCCTGTCCCATCCGCTGGATATCAACACCGCCTTGCTCGCGCTGACGGGGAGCCTGTGGAGCCGCAACTGGCACCATGTGCTGCTGGTGTTGCCGTTCCTGGTGCTGATCCCCGCAGGCCTGTGCCTGGCCAAGCCGCTGAACCTGATCGCCCTCGGTGACGAAGCGGCCCACAGCCTCGGCACTGCGCTGGGCCGTACACGCTGGCTGGCGATGGCCTGCGCGGTGCTGCTCACCAGCCTGGGCGTTGGGGTGATCGGGCCGATCGGCTTTATCGGCCTGGTCGCGCCACACATGGCGCGCCGCTTGGTGGGCGGGCATCACCAGTACCTGCTGCCGGCCGCGATGCTGATCGGCGCGCTGCTGCTGGTGCTGGCCGATACGCTGGGGCGCACGTTGATCGCGCCCAGCGAAATCCCCGCGGGGGTGCTCACGGCGGTGATTGGCGCGCCGTATTTTCTTTGGTTGCTGGCACGGTTCAAGGGCTGATGACATGAGTATTCTCCACGCACGGCAACTCGACATCGGCTACGGCGCCACGCGCATCGTGCAGGACCTGTCGTTCGCGCCGCCAGCGGGTAAGGTCACTGCGTTGATCGGCCCCAATGGCTGCGGCAAATCCACCTTGCTTAAGGCATTTGCGCGCATCCTCAAGCCGACCCAGGGCGAATTGACCCTGGATGGTCAGGCCTACGCCAGCCTGTCCGCGCGCGAACTGGCGCGGCAGATCGCGTTTTTGCCCCAAGTGCTGCCAGTGCCGGAAGGCGTCAGCGTGCGCCAGTTGGTCGCCTATGGTCGCAGCCCGCATAACTCTCTGTGGGGACGTTTGAGTGGCAATGATCAATCCCACGTGACCCAGGCCATGCAACGTCTGGAACTGGACAGCCTGGCCGAGCGCGCGCTGGCCGACCTGTCCGGCGGCCAGCGCCAGCGCGCCTGGCTGGCGATGGTGCTGGCGCAGAACGCGCCGATCGTGTTGCTGGATGAACCCACCACCTACCTCGATATCAGTCACCAGGTTGAACTGCTCGACCTGATGGGCGAACTGGCTGCGGAAGGCAAGACCGTGATCACCGTGCTCCACGATATCAACCAGGCTTGTCGCTACGCCGACCATCTGGCGGTGATGCACGGCGGCAAGCTGGTGGCCGATGGTGCGCCGGCGCAAGTCATCAGTGCCGGGTTGATGCGCCAGGTATTTGATGTTCAGGTGCAAGTGATGCAGGAGCCGATCGCCGGCACGCCGATGTGCCTGGTGGAAAAAAGCACCCGCGCTCACTGAGGGGTCTTCAATCCTTTATTTGCGGCTCAGGGGCAATTTGGATACGGTGCAAGCTTGCCCACAAGGACGTCCCCATGAAAGAACCCGCCCCCAAGACCCGTCGCGCCCCCAAAGGTGAAAAACGCCGTGAAGAGTTGCTGGATGCGGCCTTGCAGGTGTTTTCCCTGGAAGGTTACAGCAGTGCCTCGATGGCCCAGGTAGCGGCAATTGTCGGTATTTCGGTAGCCGGCCTGTTGCACCACTTTCCCAGCAAGATTTCCTTGTTGATGGGCGTGTTGCAGCGTCGCGACGAGGTTAACCAGCGGATTGCCGATGAGGTGCGGGCCGAGAAATCGCTGTCCGGCCTGCTGGGCAGCCTGAGGGCGATTAACCGTTCGAACGCCACTGCGCCAGGGGTAGTGCGGGCCTTTACCATCCTGAATGCGGAAAGTCTGCTCGATACGCATCCGGCCTGGGATTGGTTCCAGTCACGGTATGCGGCGATTCATCAGCGCATGCAGGCGCAATTTGCCGACCTGGTGGCTGCGGGGGAAGTGCGCGGTGACGTGGACATCGCCGGGCTGGTGCAGGAAATCCTGGCCATGATGGATGGCCTGCAGATCCAGTGGTTGCGCTTTCCCGAACAGGTGGACCTGGTGGCGCGGTTCGATAGTTATATTGCGCGGGTCGAGGCGGCGATCAGGACCTGAGTTGCCCCTGCAGGCAACTGATGTATGAAGATCCAAATGTGGGAGCAGGCTTGCCTGCGATAACGGTGAGTCAGGCATCAAATGTGCCGACTGAAACTCCGCTATCGCGGGCAAGCCCGCTCCCACAAAAACCACTCTTCTTACCTGTTAGTTACCGGTAGCACTGCCCTGGCTGCTGTCATCGCTCATGTCATAGCCATCACCGTCGCTGGTGCCGCTGTCACCTTCATTCTGGTGCAGCACGCCGCCGGTCTTCACCGTCGAGTCACGCAACGTCGAATTGAGCGCCGAGCGCGGCAACGGGTTGCTGGTGGTGGTCGACAGTTCCTGGCGGAACGGGTTGACCAACTTGGCGTTCAGGCGAATATCCTGGGACGACGCGCCCACGGACAGGTTGAAGCTGTCTGCATCCACCACCCATTGCTTGCTCGCCACGTCGTAGTAGGCCAGCGAGCGATCGTTGAGTTCGATGGTCACGCGCTTGCTCTCGCCAGGTTTGAGGAACACCTTCTTGTAGCCCTTGAGCTCCTTGATCGCGCGCTCGACTTTCGGGCTGGCCTGGCCCACGTACAACTCGGCCACTTCGGCGCCCGCCACCTTGCCGGTGTTGGTCAGGTCGAACGACACCTTGATCGGCGCACCCGCCACTGCCACGCCTGGGCTCACCTTGATGTTGCTGTAGCCGAAGGTGGTGTACGACAAGCCGTACCCGAACGGGTAGAGCGGCTTGATGCCTTTCTTCTCGTAGCCGCGGTAGCCTAGGAACAGGTCGTCCTTGTAGCTCATCTCGGCCAGGGTTTCCTGGTTGTCGAATTTCGGGAAGGTCGCGTAGATCGGGTTGTCTTCGATGTTGCGTTCGATGCTGATCGGCAGCTTGGCCGACGGGTTGACCTTGCCCAGCAGGATTTCCGCCAGGGCCTGGCCGCCGTTCTGGCCAGGGTAGAACGCATGCAACGCGGCCGGTACCTGATCGATCCAGTCGCTCATCTTCAAGCCGGTGCCGCCGTGCAGGGTGACCACGGTGTTCGGGTTGACCTTGGCGATGCTCTGGATCAGCAGGTTCTGGTACTCCGGCAGGTCGAAACTGTGGTCGAAGCCTTCGCCTTCGTATTCATTGCTGTTACCGGCGGCAACCAATACCGCGTCGTACTTGGCCAGGTCCTGTGGCGCAACCAGCGAAGCCCAGCTCATTTGCACGCCGACCAGGCCGCCCATGGTCGAGAGGTAGCCGTTGCGACGCGAATATTCCAGCTTGATGTCGACGGGTTTGCCGGCCTCCAGATTGACCTTGGCGAACACCGGGATGGTCGGCGGGATGCTGTTGTTCGGCAGCGGTTTGCCGTCGCCGTTGTCGAGGACTTTCTGGCCGTTGACGTAAAGGCGCACCGCACCGTCGGCGCGGACCTTGAATACCTGTTCACCGCTGACGGTCGGGGTGATCTGGCCGCTGTAGCGAATCGAGGTGGCGGCGGTATCACCGTTCACCGGCAGGCTGTCGGTGGACCAGTCGAGGTCGACATGGGCGTCGGTGCGGCTGGCGGCCGGATCACCGGACCAGTTGCTGTTGCTGAAGAACTCGGTCTTCAGGCCTTTGACAGGGTTGCCATTGCTGTCGGCATGGCTCCAGGTTGAGGTGGCCGGGTCCAGGGACAGCCCGTCAATGAACTCGACCTTGGCGCCCGGCGCCAGTTGCTGCAAACCGCTCAGTTCACTGATGTAGTTGGCGGCCATCACGTTGGCACTGCCAAAACCGGTGGGCGGCGCGTACTTGGCCAGCGTGCCGACCACGGCGATGCGCTTGACCTTCTTCGCATCCAGCGGCAGCAGGCTATTCTGGTTCTTCAGCAGCACGATGCCTTCGCGGGCGGCGTTCAGCGCCACACGGTTACTGGTGGCGCTGTTCATGTTGTGGCTGGTCAACGGCGCCTTGCTGTCGAACTTGTACAGGTAGATCTGCTTGAGAATGCGCCGCACCTTGTCATCGATGGTCGCGCTGCTCAGTTCGCCACTGTCCAGGTACGGCTTGAGCACCGTGCTGTTCATCTGGTAGCCCATCATGTCCAGGTCGGTGCCGGCCTGTGCCGCCGGCAGACCGTTGACCACCGCGTTGTAGTCGCTCTGCACGAAGCCCGGGTAGCCCCATTCGGTCTTCAGGATGTCGCGCATCAGGTGCTTGTTCTGGCAGGCGAACTCACCGTTCACCTTCTGGAACGCGCACATCATCATCGCGACCTTGCTGTTCTTCGAGGCGGACTCGAACGGCGGCAGGGTCATCTCGCGCAGCACGCGCTCGCTGATGATTTCATCAAGGTGGAAGCGGTTGCTTTCCTGGTCGTTGGCGGCGAAATGCTTGGCGTTGGCCCACACCCCGCGTGACTGGATCCCATTGATCACCGCCGGCGCCAGGCTGGCGCCGAGGAACGGGTCTTCACCGGATAGATACTCGAACGCGCGACCGCTGTACGGCATGCGATACAGGTTGACGCCTGGGCCTGTGACGAACTGATAACCACCGCTGGCGGTGTCATAGCCCAAGGCCCGGCCCAGGTCGATGGCGCGGCGCGGGTTCCAGCTGGCGGCCAGGTTCGGCCCGGACGGGTACACCACGCCCTGCGCGTTACCTTCGCTGGTGTAGCGCACGCCCACGCCGCCGTCGGCGCCATGAATCTGCGGGACGCCGTACTGGGTCAACGGCTTGACATCCCAACCACCGGTGCCGCCGATGTAGGCGAGTTTCTCCTCCATGGTCATCTTCGCCAGGGTTTTATCCGCGGCCTTTTCCGCGCGGCTCACGCGGCCCTCATCCAGAGCGGGGCTGGTTGCCGCATGCACCTGGGACACGGCCAGCGCCAACAGGGCGAATGCCGACTGGGCACCGATCATTTTACGTTTATTCATGGGTCTCTCCGACAACTGTTCAGTAAACGTGGTGCGCCGAGAAGTGTGGATTTCTGTGCGCGCTCGTCACTTTTTTCTGGGCAATAGTTGCCCGTGATCGCAATTTTTAACCGATGGCTAATTGCAACTATTGGGCGAATTTCGCAGTTTTAAAAGTTTAGTAATTATATTGATTGTTATTGTACGTAATGCCTATTTGATATCGCTTGATGGCATTTTTAAATCGTAAAAACCGCATAATTAAGGCAATTCTTGCGGGTATAAGTCAAACGAAAGCTAATTTTTGCGTAAAATAAGAAATAATTTCTTACGTGCTGGAACTATCTCTAAACCTATCAGTCGATTGGTTTAAGAAAATTTGTCGAGTCGTGGCTAAGTAGTGGCATTGCTCGGTGGTTCTAAAGTGCCATGTCTTACACAGGCTGTAATACACAACGCTTTGGTGTAGGGTCTTGAGCGAGTTCAAGGCGCCACTTGAGTGATCTGCTGTTTTTTGATCTGGAGAACGTTGATGAAGATTTCCCTGTTGGGTGCCGGTTTTGTACTGAGCGTTGCGCTAAGCGGCGCGGCAATGGCGGCTGAGTCCACGGACGCTGATGCCACATCCGGGGCCGCCGATTCCACAGTGTTGACCCAGGCCCACGATGCCAAGGCGGCTAAAAAGCAGAAGGCCGAAACCACCAAGGGTGGCCGGCCGTTGAACGGCAGCCAGGAAGCCCCCAAAACCGCTAACTAACGGTCAACGCGGTCCCATGTGGGAGCGGGCTTGCTCGCGAAGGCGGAGTGTCAGCCAGCACATTCAGTGGCTGATCCACCGCTTTCGCGAGCAAGCCCGCTCCCACAAGTGTTCCCACAACCCCTTGTAACATCGCCCCTCAGATTTTTACCCATGCCCAGCCCCTCAACGCCCCTCGACGCCTGCCAACTGCACATCCCGCACACCGAACAGGTGTGCGCGTGGCTGATGCAACACGCCGGCTTGAAAACCGTTGACCTGGAGCGCGCCCGACGCCTGTCCCAGGAAGGCGGTGACACCGAGTTGCTCGGCCTGCTCACCCGGTTGGGGTTGGTCTCCGAAGTGGAACTGGCCCGAGCCTGGGCTGATTTGCTCGGCGCACCGCTGTTGCTGGCCGATGCCGCGCCACCGTTGCTGGACCCATTACCCTTGCTGACCGAACGCTTCATGCGCCACTACCAGGTGGTGCCCGCGGGCTGGAGTCAGGGGGGGCTGCGGGTGCTGGCGGCCAACCCGTCGCTGGTGTACCCGTTCCAGGCCATCGCTTATGCCTGCGGCGTGCCGGTGTGGCTGGCCATCGGCCCGCGCAATGAAGTCGAGACCCTGATCGAGCGCTACTACGGCCAGGGCCGCTCGGCCATGGGCACCCTGATCGAAAACCTCGACGAGCAGGGCGGGGCGCTGGAAGACATCGAGCACCTCAAGGACATGGCCTCCGAAGCCCCGGTGATTCGCCTGGTCAACCTGATCCTGCAACGAGCAGTGGAACATCGCGCCTCGGACATTCATATCGAACCGTTCGAAAACCAGCTCAAGGTGCGCTACCGCATCGACGGTGTATTGCACGAAGCCGAGGCGCCGCCGTCCAGCTCGTCGGCAGCGGTGATTTCACGGGTGAAGATCATGGCGCGCCTGGACATCGCCGAGCGGCGCTTGCCCCAGGACGGCCGGATCATGCTGCGCATCCAGGGCAAGGAACTCGACTTGCGCGTGTCCACGGTGCCCACCAGTTTCGGCGAATCGGTGGTCATGCGTTTGCTTGATCGCCAGACCGTGAGCTTCGACTTCCAGAGCCTGGGCTTTGACGGCCAGCGCCTCGAAACCTTTCTGAACGTGTTGGAACGCCCCCACGGCATCCTGCTCGTTACCGGGCCCACCGGCTCGGGCAAAACCACCACCCTGTACACCGCGTTGTCGCGCCTCAATACCGCCGAGCGCAAGATCATCACCGTCGAAGACCCGGTGGAATATCAACTGGAAGGCATCAACCAGATCCAGGTCAAGCCGGCCATCGGCCTGGACTTTGCCGGCGCGCTGCGCTCCATCGTGCGCCAGGACCCGGACGTGATCATGATCGGCGAAATCCGCGACCTGGAAACCTGCCGCATCGCTATCCAATCATCCCTCACTGGCCACCTGGTGCTGTCGACCCTGCACACCAACAGCGCGGCAGCGAGTATCACGCGCTTGCTGGATATGGGCGTCGAAAGCTACCTGATTGCCTCGACGGTCAACGGCATCCTGGCCCAGCGCCTGGTGCGGCGCCTTGACCCGGCCACCCGCGAAGCCTTTGAAGCGCCGCCGCAACTGATCGCCGAACACGGCCTGGACCGGTTTACCGACCAGCGTCCGATCATGCTCTATCGACCCCGCGCCGATGCACCGGGCGGTGGATACCATGGCCGTAGCGCAATCACCGAACTGCTGGTGATGAACGAAGAACTGCGCAGCCTGTTGATGCGCCAGGCCGACGCCGCGACCTTGGAGCAGGCTGCCCGTCGTGGTGGCCTGCGCACCTTGCATGAAGAGGGTCTGCGCCAAGCCGTGGAGGGCGTCACGTCACTTGAAGAAGTGCTGCGCGTCACCCGTGGGGAGGGCGCGTGAGCCTGTTCAAATACCGCGCGCTCGACAGCCAGGGCCAGGCGCAAAACGGCACCCTGGAAGCCCGGGACCAGGACGCCGCCGTCGCCGCGCTGCACAAGCGCGGTCTGCTGTTATTGCAGATCGATGCAGCGGGCGCCCAAGGGTTGCGCAAGGCCTTTGGCCGGGGTCAATTGAACGGCGCGGCGCTGGTCAGTTTTACCCAGCAATTGGCAACGTTGCTGGGCGCCGGCCAACCGCTGGAACGCTCCCTGGGGATTTTGCTCAAGCAGCCCGGCCAGCCGCAAACCCGTGCGTTGATCGAACGTATTCGCGAACACGTAAAAGCCGGTCAGCCCTTGTCCAAGGCGCTGGAAGAGGAGGGCAGCCAGTTTTCGCCGTTATACCTGAGCATGGTGCGTGCCGGCGAGGCGGGTGGCGCGCTGGAAGACACCCTGCGCCAGCTCAGCGACTATCTGGAACGCAGCCAGTTACTCAGGGGCGAAGTGATCAATGCGCTGATCTATCCGGCATTCCTGGTGGTGGGCGTGCTCGGTTCGCTGGCCCTGTTGCTGGCTTACGTGGTGCCGCAGTTCGTGCCGATCTTCAAGGACCTGGGCGTGCCCATCCCGCTGATCACCGAAGTGATCCTGGCGCTCGGCCAATTCCTCGGTGCCTATGGCCTGGCCGTGCTGGCGGGCTTGATCGTGACGATCTGGGCACTCGCCGCACGCCTGCGCGACCCCCAACGCCGGGAAAAACATGACCGCCGCCTCCTCGGTATTCGCCTCATCGGGCCGCTGCTGCAACGGGTCGAAGCCGCTCGGTTGGCGCGCACCCTGGGCACCTTGCTCAGCAACGGCGTGGCGCTGCTGCAAGCCTTGGTCATCGCCCGACAGGTCTGCACCAACCGCGCCCTGCAGGCGCAGGTTGCCCAGGCCGCCGAGTCCGTCAAGGGCGGCGGCACCCTGGCCAGCGCCTTCGGTGCCCAGCCGCTGCTGCCTGACCTGGCCCTGCAAATGATTGAAGTCGGCGAACAGGCCGGCGAACTCGACAGCATGCTGCTCAAGGTCGCCGACGTGTTCGACGTCGAAGCCAAACGCGGCATCGACCGCCTGCTCGCCGCGCTGGTGCCGTCCCTGACCGTGATCATGGCGGTGCTGGTGGCGGTGATCATGCTGGCGATCATGCTGCCGTTGATGAGCCTGACCAGCAATATATGAACCCTCAAGGACCCACACCCATGCGCCATACCCGATTCAAGCCCGCCCGCCGCCAGGGCGGTTTTACCCTGTTGGAAATGCTCGCGGTGATCGTACTGCTGGGCATCGTCGCCACCATCGTGGTGCGTCAGGTCGGCGGCAACGTGGACAAGGGCAAATACGGCGCGGGCAAGGCGCAACTGGCCAGCCTGAGCATGAAAATCGAAAGCTACGGACTGGACGTTGGCTCGCCGCCCAAGACCCTGCAACAGCTGGTCGACAAGCCCGGCAACAGTGCCGACTGGGCCGGGCCGTACGCCAAGCCGTCCGACCTCAAAGACCCGTTCGGCCATGCCTTTGGCTATCGCTTCCCGGGTGAACACGGCGCCTTTGACCTGATCTTCTACGGCCAGGACGGCCAGCCCGGCGGCGAAGGCTACAGCGCCGACCTGGGCAACTGGGAATAACCCGCGACCATGATCAGCCCCCAACGCGGCTTTACCTTGCTGGAAATGCTGGTGGTGATCGTCTTGATCAGCATCGCGGCCGGGTTGGTGGGGATTGGTCTGCAACAAGGCTTGCGCGCCGCGACAGAGCGCCAGGCCGTCGGGCAGATGGTCGAGGCACTGCGCAGCACGCGGGCACGGGCGATCATCAGCGGCCGTACCGAAAGAACCCTGTTTGACCTGCGTGCGCTGAGCTTCCAGGCGCCGGGTCGACCGTTGAAACACTGGCCGGCCGGGCTGCAAGTGACCCTGCACACCGCCGAGCACGCAGGCTCTGCGGTTGAGTTTTACGCCGATGGCAGTTCCACCGGCGGCAACCTGCTGCTGGCCAATGGCAGCCGGCGTTGGCGCATCGATATCGGTTGGCTGACCGGCAGCGTGCAGTCCAAGGCTCTGCCATGAGGCGCCAAAGCGGTTTCACGCTGCTGGAGATGCTCGCCGCGCTGACGCTCATGGCGATTTGCAGCAGCGTGCTGCTGGTTGCTTTCGGCCAAAGCGCGCGCTCGCTGTTGCAGGTGGCCCACAGCGACCGGCTTAGTCATGCCGCCGTCAGTGTGATGGATCAGGAAGCGTCGGGGCCTCTGGCGGCGGGTGTGCGCAGCGGCCAGTTGGACGGCATCGACTGGCAACTGCGCATCGCCCTGCAACCCACGCGCATCGGTCAGCCACACTTGTTTCGCCTCGACCTGACGGTCAGCGAGGGGCCGCGCCACGCCAGTTTCAGCACCTTGAAACTGCGTGCGGCAGGGGCCGGTTTGTGAAGCGCCGTCAGCAGGGCTTCACCCTGCTCGAAATCATGATCGTGCTGAGTCTGCTCGGCGTGTTACTGACCCTGGTCGGCGGCGCGTTGCTGGGCGCCAATCGTGCGGTGCTCAAGGCGCAGCGCTACACGGTGAGCCTGGATGAAATGCGCGCCGCGCAACAGTTTTTGCGCACTTCCATCAGTGAGGCGTTGCCCCTGGATGTCACCGAGGACGACAGTCAGACCGATGGCTTTTTCGCCGGCAGCGCGCAGCGCATGCAGTTTGTCGCGACCTTGCCAGGGGTGCTCGGTGGCGGGATTCAGCGCTTCACCCTGCAGTTGACCGGCCCCGAGGCGCAACGCGATTTGCAGGTCGCGTTCGCGCGCTTTGAGCCCCAGGCGCAGGTCAGCGTGCCAGCATCGCGCGGCGAACCGCAGGTATTGCTCAAAAACGTTGAGGAGCTGCAGTTCAGCTATCGCGGCGTGTCGCCCAAGGGCCAGGCCACCGGCTGGATCAACGAGTGGCCGTGGAGCAAGCGCCTGCCCTACGCGGTGCGCATTGACGCACGGGTGAACGGGCCGGTGCCGTGGGTCACCCAAGTGGTTGCGTTGCGCCTGAACCTGTCGGGCGGGGCACCGGAATGATCAGGCATCAGCGTGGTGTCGCGCTGTTGCTGGTGCTGTGGGTGCTGGCCCTGCTCAGTCTGTTGCTGGGCGGCCTGGCCGGCTGGGTGCAACTGGAAACCCGCCAGGCGGCCTGGCACCGCCAGCACACCCAGGCGGTGCTGGCCGCCGAGGCGGGTGTGGCGCTGGCCATGCAGGCACTGGCCGACCCGTTGCAGCGCAAGCAGTGGGTGGCTGACGGGCGAGAAATCCGCTTGGTGTTCGACGATGCCCAGCTGCAGGTGAGCCTGCACAGCGAGCGCGGCAAGTTGTATTTGAATAGCGCCCAGGTGGCGGATTTCGCCCGCCTGGCCCTGGCCTGCGGCGCGACCCAGGCCCAGGCCAATCAACTCGCCAGGGCCCTGGAACAGCGCCGCAACCAGGGCCTGGCGCCGTTCCGGGTGGTGGAAGAAGTACGGCAATTGCCGGGCATGACCCAGGCGCTATACAGCGCCCTAGTGCCCGAGATCAGCCTGTGGAGTGGGCTGGACCGGCCCGATCCGGCCTTCGCCAGCCCGTTAATGCGTCGCGCGCTGAACCTGGCGCATCAGAGCGCAGTGGGCGCCGACGCCGGTGATGTGCTGGTCATCGGCAGCCGCGCACAACGGCCCGGCGGCTACCACGCCCACGTGCAAGCCACGGTCTTATTGAGCCCCGCGCAAGGCAGCGCCCAACCTTATCGAGTCTTACGTTGGCAAGAATGAACGAACAGCTATCCGCACGCCTGCAGTTGCTGGCGCAGCCCATCGCGCAACGCTGGCGCGGCAGCCTGCTGCAACTGGGATGGCGGCTGTGGCTCAAGGAATTGCGTGGTTGCCTGCCGGTGTGGTTATTGCCAGACGATCTCCCCGAGCAGGTCTATCGCTGGCCGTTGACCGCGCCCGTGGAAAAACGCCCTGGCCCCGCGCGTCAGGTGCTGCTGCTGGCGCCCGGCGCGGTGCTGATGCAAACCCTGCAACTGCCCCCGGCCGCCGCGCGCAACCTGTCCACGGTGGTGGGCTATGAACTGGACCGCTTTACCCCGTTTGATCCCGACCAGCTGTATTTTGTCGCGCGTCAGGAGCATCGCACCCCCACGCACTTGCAGGTGACACTGGTCGCGATCCTGCGCGAGCGCCTGGACCAGATGCTCAATGAGTGCGCGGCCCTGGGTTTGCATCCCCATGCGGTGGATGTGGACACAGGCGCAGGCACGCCCATGGGCATCGACTTGCTGCCGGTACCGTTGCGACCGCGTCAGCGACCGCAGGGCAAGGGCTTGCAACGCAGTTTGCCGTGGCTGTGCGGCGCCTTGCTGATTGCGGCGATGCTGCTGTGGCTCGAAGACCGCCAGCGTGTGCTCGACGCCATGCAGCACAGCGTACGCGAGCAAAAAGCCCAGGTCGCCGAGGTCCAGGCGCTGCGCCAGCAACTGCTCAATACCCGTGGCGCCGCCCACTACCTGATCCGCCGCAAGGCCGCCCAGCCGCCGTTGGCGGCGCTGCTCAACGAGCTGACCGCTTGCCTGCCGTCCGATACCTGGCTCGATCAGCTGGAAGTCAACGACGGCGCCGACGTGTCCTTCTCCGGGCAAAGCGCCAAGGCCAGTGCCCTGATCACCCGGATCAAGGCCTGCCACAGCCTGGAAAACGCCCAGTTCGAAGGGGTGATTCAACCCGACGCGCAAACCGGCAAGGATCAGTTTTCCTTGCGCGCCCACTTGCACCAGGAGACAGGCGATGCGCCGACCACTGACACCCCGTGAGCGCCGTGGCGCAGCCCTGATCGGCCTGGCCCTGGTGCTTGGCGCCGGTTATTGGCTGCTGGTCGACAGTTGGTTCGCCGGCCCCTTGCGCGCCATGGATGAGCAGGCCGAGCAGTTACGTGAACAGCAACAACGCTATGCCGGCGTATTGCGCCAGGGCGATAGCGTGCGCCAACAGTTGGAGCAAGCCCGCCAGGACCCGGCCAGCAGCACCAGCCTGTTGCCCGGTGATGACCCCAGCGCGGTCGCGGCGGACCTGATGCAACGCATCGCCGACCTGATCAACAGCCGCGCCGGCCTCGGTGGCGGCTGCAGCCTCACCCAGCGCATGCCCATCACCCCGGAACAGGACGACAGCGAGCCCTATCGCCAGGTCAAAGTCAGCCTGACCCTCAACTGCGCCATCGAACCCTTGACCGCGATTCTGCATGAGCTGGAATACCAGCGGCCGTTTCTGTTCATCGACGAACTGAGCATCCGCCGCCCGCCGAACGCACCCGCCACCGGCGGTGCCGGCCAGTTGATTGTGCATGTGCTGGTGCGCGGCTACCTGCAGCCGGCCGCCGCGCAGCAGGTGCGCCGATGATCAATGCATTGCGTCCCCTGGAGTGGCTGTTGCTTGGCATCGCCGGGCTGTTGGGCCTGTTGATGGTCGGCATCTTCAGCAGCATCGGCGATGCGCCGCAGTGGTTGCCGGCGCCCGCGCCGGATGCCCGCGCCAATGCTTCGGCCGCCGTGCTGATGGCCCCCGAGGCCACCCTGGAAAGCCTCGCGGGTACGTGGCAAACCCCGCTATTCAGCCCTGACCGCAGCCCTGATCGTACGGTCGGCCAGGCGTCTGTCTCCAGCCTGTCGAGCCTGACGCTGACCGGTATCGTCCTCGACGGCGACCTGCGTGTTGCGCTGCTCAAACGCGCGGACGGCCCGCCGCTGAAGGTTCATCAGAACCAGACCCTGCCCAACGGCTGGCGCCTGGAACAGCTCACGCCCCGCGAAGCCCGTTTTGTCCTCGACGGCCGCACGCAGACCCTGAGCCTGCGCGCGCCGCGTCTGCCGGCGCCGTCCACGACCCCCCCGATTACCCTTCCTCACGAGTCCGCCCCTTGATCGATACTTTCCCCGGCGCTTTGCGCACCACCGTGTTTTGTCTGGCTACCGCCGTTTCCCTCGGTGGCTGCGGGACATTCCCCGAGCATCTCGACCCGGACGAGGCGCTGTTGCACGAAGCGATGCAAGGCACCGGTTCCCAGCGCCCGCCGGTAGACCCGGCCAGCGAACGGGCGCCGGTCGACAGTGGCCAACCCCAGGCCAAGACGCCGCCCCAACGCCAATTGATTCGCGGTAGCCAGCAGTTCGTGCGCCCGCCCGTAGCGGTGCCGGCGATGAAGGAGGAGGGCAGCGGCGACATCGTGTTCAACTTCGCCGACCAGCCGATCGAGGCGGTGATCAACAGCGTGATGGGCGACTTGTTGCACGAGAACTACAGCATCGCCCAGGGCGTGAAAGGCAATGTCAGCTTTTCGACGTCCAAACCGGTGAACAAGCAGCAGGCCCTGTCGATTCTCGAAACCCTGCTGTCGTGGACGGACAACGCGATGATCAAACAGGGCAATCGCTACGTCATCCTGCCCGCAAACCAGGCGGTGGCGGGCAAGCTGGTGCCTGAAATGCGCGTGTCGCAACCCTCCAGTGGCCTGTCGGCGCGGCTGTTTCCGCTGCGCTATATCTCCGCCACCGAAATGCAGAAATTGCTCAAGCCGTTCGCCCGCGAGAATGCATTCTTGCTGGTGGACCCGGCGCGCAATGTACTGAGCCTGGCCGGTACTCCGGAGGAATTGGCCAACTACCAGGACACCATCGACACCTTCGATGTGGACTGGCTCAAGGGCATGTCGGTGGGCGTGTTCGGCCTGCAACGCGCCTCGGTGGCCGAGCTGATGCCCGAGCTGCAAAAAATGTTCGGCCCCGACAGCGGCATGCCCCTGGCGGGCATGGTGCGGTTCCTGCCGATCGAACGGACCAACTCAGTCGTCGCGATCTCGTCACAGCCGCAATACCTCAGCGAAGTGGGCGATTGGATCCATACCATCGACGAAGGCGGCGGCAACGAGCCGCAGATGTACGTCTACGATGTGCGCAATATGAAGGCCACCGACCTGGCCAGGTACCTGCGGCAAATCTACGGCACGGGCGCGATCAAGGACGATACTCCGGCCAAGGTCGCCCCCGGTTTGCGCACCGCGACGTTGTCTTCGCCCGGCACCAACAGCACCTCCGGCAGCACGCCCGGTGGCCTGAGTAACAACCTGAACAGCAACCAGCCGCCCGCCGAGGAGGAGCAGCAGGAGCCCGAAGCCGAGCAGGACAACCCCGAGCAGGGCACCACCGAAGACGCCCCGGCCAAGAGCCTCGACGCCGGCACTCGCATCACCGCGCAAAAAAGCAGTAACCAACTGTTGGTGCGCACCCGGCCGGTGCAATGGAAAGAGATCGAATCGGCGATCAAGCGCCTCGACAACCCACCACTGCAAGTGCAGATCGAGACGCGCATCCTCGAGGTCAAACTCACCGGCGAGCTGGACCTTGGCGTGCAATGGTACCTGGGCCGCCTGGCCGGTAATTCCAACAGCACCACCGTGGCCAACACCGCCGGTAGCCAAGGTGCGCTTGGCGCAGGCGGCGCAGGGTTGGGCGCGGCGGATTCGTTGTTCTATTCCTTCGTCAGCTCCAACCTGCAAGTGGCCTTGCACGCCCTGGAAACCAACGGCCGCACCCAGGTGCTGTCGGCGCCGTCGCTGGTGGTGATGAACAACCAGCCGGCGCAGATCCAGGTGGGCGACAACATTCCCATCAGCCAGACCACGGTCAACACCGGCACCTCCGACACGACGTTGAGCAGTGTCGAATATGTGCAGACCGGGGTGATACTGGACGTGGTGCCGCGTATCAATCCGGGCGGCCTGGTGTACATGGACATCCAGCAGCAAGTCAGCGATGCCCAGGACCCACCCAACAGCAATGACCCACAAACCAACCCGCGCATCTCCACGCGCTCGGTATCGACCCAGGTCGCGGTCCAGAGTGGCCAGACGGTGTTATTGGGCGGCTTGATCAAGCAGGACAATGCCGACAGCGTCAGTGCGGTGCCTTACCTTGGCAAGATTCCCGGGTTGCGCTGGTTGTTTGGCAATACCAGCAAATCCAAGGATCGCACCGAATTGATCGTGCTGATTACGCCAAGGGTCATCACCAGCAGCAGCCAGGCGCGGCAGGTGACGGATGATTATCGCCAGCAGATGCAGTTGCTGAAGCCCGCTCGGTAGATCACTTGTAGTGAGCGGGCTTGCCCCGCGCCGGGCTGCGCAGCAGCCCCAAAGTCAGCCTCTGCGCGGTGCCTGATACACCGCAGTGGCACATGGGGGCGCTTCGCACCCCAATGCGGGGCAAGCCCGCTCGCCACAGTAAGCCCGCTCGCCACAAGAATGCGGTCGCACCAGTTTCATTTCCTTATGAGCTTTTGTCGAAATTCGATTTCATGTTTCCTCTGGGAAAGATCCCACAACTAAGTGGGATTTTTCATTCTTCCTGCCCGTTTTTTTCTTCCTAGGATGGCGCGGTCGCTTGAACGCAAGCGAGACGGGGAGGCTGTTCCCATCAGCCCAAAGCCCTCAGTGAATGCTTAGGAGTCAAAACATGAAGATGACCAGTGTGAGCAAACGCCTGCGCCGCTCGGCCTGGGCCGTGATCGTCGCCGGTGCCTTGGCGGGGTGCGCCGCGACGCCGCCGCCTGCGGTAAAAATCTCCCTGGCCCGTGATTCGGTAGGACGTGCCCTGGCGGCACAAGCGACCCAGTTCGCCCCGCTGGAGATGAAGACCGCCCAAGACAAACTGGCGCGCATGGAGCAGGCCATCGGCGAAATGAATTACGTCGAAGTCGACGCTTTAGCCGACCAGATCGAAGCCGACGCCAGCCTGGCCGAAGCCAAGGCCACTGCCGTGCGTAAACAACAGGTCTTGAAGCAGGCGCGAGAGGGCATTCAGGTACTCAAGCAGGAAATGCTCAACGCCCCCGCGACTACCCACTGAGGATCCCCCATGCGTGCCACTTTAGTCATTCCCGTTCTTTCGGCCGTGGGCCTGGCGCTGGCCGGTTGCGCCACCCCTCCGGAAAATCCACAACTGCTGCAAGCGCGCAGCCAGTTCTCCAGCCTGCAGGAGAAACCCGAGTCCAACACCCTGGCGGCGGTCGAAACGCGCATCGCGTCCAACGCGCTGGACCGCGCCAACCAGGTGTCGCTGCACAGCCGTACCGACCCGAAGATCGACCAGCTCGCCTACCTGGCGACGCAGAAAATCGCCCTGGCCGAGCAGACCATCGTCAGCCGCAAGACCGACGCCCAACTCGATAACATCGCGGTCGACCGCACCCAGGTGCAGCTCGACGTGCGCACCGCGCAGCTCAAGGCGCTGCAAGCGATCAAAGCCCAGCCGACCGAGCGTGGCCAGGTCGTCACCTTTGGTGACGTGCTGTTCGATACCGGCAAGGCCGACCTGAAGCCGGGCAGCCAACGGGACTTGCAGGGGCTGGCGAACTTCCTGGTGCAGAACCCGGAACGTCAGGTCCGCGTAGAGGGCTTCACCGACAGCACCGGTGGCGATGCCTACAACCAGCGCTTGTCCGAGCTGCGTGCCCACGCAGTCGCCCGTGGCCTGCAACGCCTCGGTGTAGGGTTTGAACGTATGGCGGTGGTCGGCTACGGCAAGCAATTCCCGGTTGCCGACAACCTGAGCGCGCCGTCACGCCAGTTGAATCGCCGCGTGGAAGTCATCGTGTCCAACGACGCTTCGGCGGTCAGCGCGCGGCGTTAAGCGCACTCAGTCAAAGCCGATGATGGCTTTGGTTTCCAGGTATTCCTCAAAACCAAAGACACCGTACTCCCGGCCATTCCCCGAGCGCTTGTAGCCACCGAAGGGCGCCAGGGGATTCCAGGCCGGGTAGTTCAGGTGCACTTGCCCGGCCCGGATGCGCGACGCGACGGCACGTGCAAGGTCAAGGTCCTGCCCCTGAACATGGGCGCCCAGCCCGTAGACCGTGTCGTTGGCGATCGCGACCGCTTCATCGACCGTGTCATACGCAATGAGGCAGAGCACCGGGCCGAATATTTCCTCTTGGGCGATGCGCATGGCCGTGGTCACTTCAGAGAATACCGTCGGTCTTGCATAGAACCCCTTTGCAAAATCCGGCGCGCGTCCGGGCCCACCGCACAGCAGTTTTGCCCCTTCATCGAGACCTGCCTGGATCATCGCTTGAACGCGATTGAATTGTGCTTCGTTGGCTATCGGGCCCAATTGGGTCGCCTCCAATTGCGGTTCACCGACGATCAGTGCATTCGCAGTCTGCGCCGCCAGGGCTTCGACCTCTGCCAGGCGGTTCCGGGGCACGATCATCCGGGTCGGCGCGCTGCACGACTGCCCGACGTTGCGAAACGCCGACAGCACGCCCAGCGGCACGGCCTTGGCGAAGTCTGCGTCGGGCAACAGCACGTTCGGCGACTTGCCGCCCAACTCCTGTGTGACCCGCTTCACGGTCGTGGCGGCGGCCTGCGCAACCAGCGCACCGGCGCGGTTCGAGCCGGTGATGGAAATCATATCGATGTCCGGGTGGGCCGCGATGGCAGCGCCCACTTCCGGGCCGCTGCCGTTGACCAGGTTGAACACGCCGGGCGGCACGCCTGCGTCGTGCAGCAGTTGTGCAAAAAGCAGGGCGCTCAGGGGCGACAGTTCACTGGGTTTCAAGACGACGGTGCACCCGGCGGCGATGGCCGGTGCGACTTTTGCGGTGATCTGGTACAGCGGCCAGTTCCAGGGCGTGATCAGGCCGCACACCCCGATGGGCTCGCGTTCAATCGCAGTACCGTTCTCAACCGTGCGAAAGCGATAGCTGGACAACAGGTCATGTGCAACGCGAACGTGTTCGGCCGCCAGCGGCACCTGCATGGCTCGCGCAAAACCGATGGCGGCACCCATCTCGAGCGAAATGGCCTGCGCCAGTGCTTCTTTGCGCTCAAGGATCAGCTCATGGATTTTCCCGATGACGTGCGCGCGCGACTCGACGGAGCGAGCAGACCACTCAGGGAACGCTGCACGCGCCGCCGCGACCGCGCGGTCCACATCCTCGGCCGAGCCGCGCGCCACCTGCGCCACCACCTCTTCAGTGGCCGGGTTGACCACCGGCAAACTGGCCGGGACGGCAGGGTTCGTCCAACGGCCGTTGATGTAAAACTGCTGGGACGTTGGCAGATCAACGCTGTCGCTATTCGAAGAGTGTGTGGTCATCCAACGGGCTCCTTGGAGCGGTGATAAGCGCTGCGAACAGCGGGGCCGGGCGTCTGGATACGCTAACAAAACCACCCAGGCGAAAGATGCCGTAGTTCAAGCCTGCAAGGAATATTCTGCTGAATCCGGCTCGGTATGTGAGAGGCGTCGAAGGTGTGATCGGATCGCGCTGATCCGCTCACTTCACCGCATACACCTTGCGTACATAAACCGTGCTCTCCCAGGCGCACGGTGCGCCTTTGGCCACGAAAACCGTGTCGCCGGGGTTGACGGTCATGTCTCTACCCTGGTCATCCTGCAACGTGACGCTGCCTTCGAGCAGGTGCATCAGCTCATGCAGTTTGTGCGGGCGGCCGTGGCGGGTGTAGGGCGTTGAGTCCCAGATGCCGATGCGCAACTCGGTGGTCGCGTCGTCGAACAGGTTGAGCGCGCGGCACTGCGGCGTTGGGCCGATCAGGATCGCCGGTTCCGGGGCGGCCGAGGGGTTGAGCAGGGTGCAGGGGTCGAGAAAGGTCAGGCCGGGGCGGGCCGGAGCGTCGGCCAGGTTGAGGGCGCAGAACGCCCATTCACTGTGGTCGTTCGCCTGCACGGTAAGCTGGGTACCCCGGCCGATCACGGCGCTTGCGCCGACGCCCAGCTGCAACGTTTGTCCCGCGCTGCTGAGCACCACATGGCCGGCGTGCACCACTAATGTCTCGCTGTGGGGGAAGTCTTCAATCACGGTGTTACCGCTGAACCGCACCCTGCCCGCGGACACACCGTCATCGCCCAGCCAGGCGAGTTGGCGGCTGTCGCCGAACGGATCAAGCGCGCTCAGCGCTGCGTGGTTGAAGGACGTGGCAATGCGGCTGCCATCGGCGCGTGCCAACAGCAGGATCTGGGGTAATGACATGGGTAGTGCTCCGTGAGGGAAGTCAGCCGATCGCCTGGGTGATCAGGGCAAAAGGCTGCACGCCCTGGCTGGCCTGGGGCGGTGTACCGAGGGCCATCTGTGCGACGGTGTCGATGTTCTTCAAGCCGGCTTGCTCGAGCCAGTCGCTGAGGCCACACGCCACGGGGATGTCGATGCGTACGAAGGTGTCGGGGACCTGCGCCAGTAGCGCCGCGATCAGGTGTTTGGCCTGGTTGAGGTTCTCGGCCACCACCGGACCGATGCAGCGGCCACGGCCAAACGGGCGTAGCAGGGCGAAGCCGCGTAACTGGCCGTCGCGCTCGATGCCGACGGCGTGTTCGACCTGCAGGTCGCGCAGCACCTCACGGCGATCCAGGCCGCTGGCGGCTTTGGCCAGGGCCAGCAGCGTGGCGTGGTCATCAGCGCCCAGCGCACGGCAGCTTTCGCCGGGTGCCAAGGCCGCAAGGTCGGGCACCAGCGCCTGGCCTTGATGCTGCTGGACCCGGCCATACTCGACAAAGCCCTGGCTGGCATACAGCGGCGCGCCGGCGAGGGTGGCGTTGAGCAGGGGCGTGCGTGAATCGCAGGCGGCAAGGGCCTTTTCCATCAAACGACGACCGATGCCTTGGCCCTGGTAGTCGTTGCTGACGATCACCAGGCCGATGCTCGCGTAATCGCCCTGTGGGCAGGTGAAGGCGCTGCCGATCAGGCGATCGCCGTCCATCACCACGAAGCCGTCGCTGACCCGTTGCAACATCGCCCAGTCTTCCAGGCGATGGGGCCATTTGAGCTGCACCGACAAGGCATGGGCGGCGGGCAGGTCGGCCACTGTCATTGGACGGTAGGTATAAGCGGGGTGTGGCAGGGCGGACATGGCGAGCCTCCGTTTTGCGTGGTTTGTGTGTCGCTGGCTGCTTGTATCCCATCTGGTCTGAAGGCTGGCAAGAGGGGCGGGTACATTCGGTAGATTCCTCGGGCTGTGCGAGGCGCGGCCACAGTTGCTACTTAATTGGTGCGGGTGCGCAGCAGCAAATGCTTTGTAGTGAGCGGGCTCGCCCCGCGCTGGGTGGCGAAGCCGCCCTAATGCAGTCACCGCCGATTTACAGATAAAACCGAGTCGCCCGGTTTGGGGCGGCTTCGCCCCCCAGCGCGGGGCAAGCCCGCTCACTACAGGGCAGGTCGAGCAATCCGCCACACTTTCTGCCGCCCACACCCCCCATTCTTAAGCCTTTGCCACCGGAAAGCCCCTTAAAAGCGCACAAACAAAGGCCCTGCCCAAGCCTGGCGCGCACCGCAAAGTCTGCTGAGGCCGGCCACCAAAACGGTGGTTTGTATTGAGCGCAGGTCGTTTTAGACGGCATATGCTGATTTCACAGTGGTGTAATGAAGCTGTGCTGCAACGAGGCCGACGCGCCGCCAGGGCAGCGAACGCTTGCCACACTCAACTGACTTCAGGACCGCACTCAATGAGCTTTCTTCGTCCCAAATTCATTACGTTCGACTGCTACGGTACGCTGACCAACTTCCACATGGGCACCATGACCCGCGAGCTGTTCGCCGACCGCGTCACGCCCGAGCAGATGGACCAGTTCGTCAAGGACTTCTCGGCCTACCGCCTCGACCAGGTCATGGGCGACTGGCGCCCCTACGACGAGATTCTCAAGACCGCACTGGCGCGTACCTGCAAGCGCTGGGGTATCGACTATCGCGAAGAAGGCCAGTTGTATTACGACGCCGTGCCGACCTGGGGCCCCCATGCGGATGTGCCGGCCGGTCTGTCGAAGATTGCCGACAAGATCCCGCTGGTGATTTTCTCCAACGCCAGCGACAGCCAGATCATGTCCAACGTCGCCAAGCTTGGCGCGCCGTTCCATAAGGTGTTTACCGCTGAACAGGCACAGGCCTACAAGCCGCGCCTGGCAGCGTTCGAGTTCATGCTCGACAACCTCGGCTGCGGACCGGACGACATCTTGCATGTGTCTTCCAGCTTCCGTTACGACCTGATGCCGGCCCACGACATGAAAATCAAGAACAAGGCTTTCGTTGCCCGTGGCCACGAAGTACCGGGCAATGCGTTCTACGGTTACCAGCAGATCACCGATATCGGTGGCTTGCCGGCGTTGGTCGGTCTGTAAACGCGCACCTCGAGGGCACGACATGGGCAGTGAATCCTATTGGCTCGACACCGCACCGGCGTTTACCGGTACCCAACCGGGTGGCTTGCCCGGGCAGGTCGACGTGGCTGTCGTCGGCGCTGGATTCACCGGCCTGGCGGCGGCGCGGGCATTGGCGCTCAAGGGCGCCAGCGTGGTAGTGCTGGACGCCGGGCGGGTGATCGGTGAGGCCTCGGGGCGCAACGGTGGGCAGTGCAACACCGGGGTGGCCCAAGATTATGCCGGGCTGCATGCCAGCCTCGGTGCGGCCAAGGCACGCGCCTATTACCAGGCCTATGAAAGTGCGGTGCACAGCGTGGTTTCGTTGGTCGAGCAGGAAGCGATCGCCTGCGACCTGGTACGCAACGGCAAGCTGAAGCTGGCGGCCAAGCCGATGCATTACGAAGGGCTGGCCCGTACCTGCGAGTTGATCCGCCGGGAGGTGGATGCCGATGTCGAGTTGCTGAGCGCCGAGCAGGCCCGTGCCGAAGTCAATTCGGCGCAGTTCCACGGCGGCTTGTTGCAGCGCAACGGCGTGCAGATGCACGTCGGCCGCTTTGGCGTCGGCCTGGCAGAAGCGGCGGCGCGACGCGGCGCGATGATCTACGAGCACATCGCGGTCAAGGATTGGAAGCCCCAGGCCGGCGGCTACCAGGTCAACACCGCCAAGGGCTCGCTGCATGCCGGGCAAGTGCTGCTGGCGACGGGCGCTTGCCAGCACGGCGACCTGGGCTGGTACCGCCGACGGATCGTGCCGGTGGGCAGTTTTGTCATCGCCACCGAAGTCTTGCCCCAAGCGCTGATCGATCAACTGCTGCCCCAACACCGGGCTTATGTGACCAGCCGCATGATCGGCAACTACTTTCGCCTGACCCCGGACAACCGCCTGCTGTTTGGCGGGCGTGCGCGGTTTGCCATGTCCGACAGCGTCTCCGACGCCAAGAGCGGCAAGGTGCTGCAGGCCGCGATGTTGAACATGTTCCCGCAATTGGCCGGCGTGAAGATCGACTACTGCTGGGGCGGGCTGGTGGACATGACGTCCGACCGCCTGCCCCGCGCCGGCCAGCATGGCGGCGTGTTCCATTCCATGGGCTACAGCGGCCACGGCGTGCAGATGTCGGTGCACATGGGCCAGGTGATGGCCGAGGTCATGGCCGGCAACACGGCGGCCAACCCGTGGGGCGAACTGGACTGGCCGGCGATCCCAGGGCATTTCGGCAAGCCGTGGTTCCTGCCCTTTGTGGGGGCCTATTACCGCTTCCAGGACTATGTGCACTGAGTCGCCGTTGTTGCGTCACCGTCGTTTGTGTTTCCAGGACGCTACGGACATCCGTAGCACTCGATTCTTCCGATTATCGACAGGTAGCCTTGATATGACTGACAACAAAAACACCCCCGAGCTTATCTCCGGCCAGGACAGCCTGCGGGTATTCGAAAGCCTCAACCGTGGCATGTCGCGCCGCAACGCCCTGCAGATGCTCGGCGTGGCGGGTGTCGCCGCGGCTGGCGCAGGCAGCCTGTTCGGCGCCGCCGGCAAGTTGTTCGCAGATGAAGCAACGCAGGCAAGCAAGGGCAAGCCAGGCGGCAAGATCCGCGTCGCCGGCATGTCCAGTTCCACCGCCGATACCCTCGACCCGGCCAAGGGCGCACTGTCCACCGACTACGTGCGCCACTTCATGTTCTACAACGGCTTGACCCGTTTCGATAAGCATTTGGTGCCGCAACTGCAACTGGCCGAGCGCATCGACAACACCGACGCCACGCTGTGGACCATCACCCTGCGCAAGGACGTGACCTTCCACAACGGCAAGAGCCTCACCGCAGCCGACGTGGTGTTCTCCCTCAGCCGTCACAAGGACCCGCTCACCGGCTCCAAAGTCATGCCGCTGATGGAGCAGTTCGCCGAGATCAAGGCCAGCGGCCCGAACGAAGTGCAGATCCGCCTCAGCGCGCCCAACGCCGAGCTGCCGTCGATCCTCGCCGTGTCGCACCTGTTGATCGTGCCCGAAGGCACCACCGACTTCAGCAAAGGCATCGGCACCGGGCCGTTCACGGTCGGCGAATTCAAGCCGGGTGTGCGCTCGATTGCGGTGCGCAACAAGAATTACTGGAAACCGGGCCTGCCGTACCTCGACGAAATCGAATTCATTGCCATCGGCGACGAGCCGTCGCGGGTCAATGCGCTGTTGTCCGGCGACGTGCACATGATCAACGAGGTCAACCCGCGCTCCACCACGCGCATTGCCGCCAGTGCCAAACACCGCGTCGTCGATGCGCCGTCGGGCAACTACACTGACTTGATCATCCGCCAGGACCAGTTGCCCGGCAAAAGCCCTGAATTCACCCAGGCCATGAAGCTGCTGCTGGACCGTGAACAGGTGAAGTCCGCGGTGTTCCGCGGCTTTGCCGTGGTCGGCAACGACCATCCGATCGCGCCGGGTTCGCGCTACTTCAACACCGATCTGCCGCAGACGGTCTACGACCCGGAAAAAGCCAGGTTCCTGTTGAAGAAGGCCGGCATGGAAAAAATCACCATGCCCGTCATGGCGTCGCCTGCCGCCACCGGCTCGGTAGACATCGCCGTGCTGTTGCAGCAATCGGCCAAACAGGCCGGGCTCACCCTGAACGTGAACCGCTTGCCCAGTGACGGCTACTGGTCCAACCACTGGATGAAGCACCCGTTGAGCTTCGGCAACATCAACCCACGGCCGAACGCCGACGTGATGTTCTCGCAGTTCTTCCAGTCCAAGGCGCCGTGGAACGAGTCCGGCTGGCAGAACGAGCAGTTCGACCAACTGCTGATGCTGGCCCGTGGCGAAACCGACGATGCCAAGCGCGCCAGGATGTACGGCGACATGCAGGCCCTGGTGCACGACCACTGCGGTATCGGCGTGCCGGTGTTCATCAGCAACATCGACGGCGTCGACCAGCGCATCAAAGGCTATGACGCCAACCCGCTGGGCGGCTTCATGGGCTACATGTTCGCCGAGCAGGTGTGGCTGGACGCGTGAGGAGGGCAGTGCGATGAATAGCAATACCCTGTGGTTGATCGGCCGGCGCTTCGGCGCCGGGGTCGTGACCCTGTTGATCGTGTCCATGGTCGTGTTTGCGATCACGGCCGTACTGCCGGGGGACGCGGCGCAACAATCCCTCGGCCAGTTCGCAACCCCTGAACAGGTGGCGGCACTGCGCCTGAAACTGGGGTTGGACCAGCCCGGTGTGTTGCGCTACCTGCACTGGTTGATGAGCCTGCTCACCGGCGACATGGGCGTGTCAGTGTCCAACGCGATGCCGGTGGGTGAGTTGATGGCGGGGCGGGTGCCCAACACGCTGATGCTGGCAGGCGCAACGGCACTGGTGTCGGTGCCGGTGGCGCTGGTGCTCGGCATCGGCTCGGCGATGGGCCGCGGCGGGCGTATCGACAGCTGCCTGAGCTTCGTGACCCTGGCGATGGTGGCGGTGCCGGAGTTCCTGGTGGCCACCCTGGCGGTGCTGATCTTCGCGGTCAACCTCGGTTGGCTGTCGGCGCTGTCTTACGCCAGCGACATCACCTCGCCGCTGCAATTCATGCGCACCTATGCCTTGCCGGTGATGACCCTGTGTTGCGTGATCGTGGCACAGATGGCGCGCATGACCCGCGCCGCCGTGATCGACCAGCTCGACAGCCCCTACGTGGAAATGGCCCGGCTCAAGGGCGTCAGCCCGATACGCATCGTGTTGCGTCATGCCTTGCCCAACGCGATCGGGCCGATTGCCAACGCCATTGCCCTGAGCCTGTCGTACCTGCTGGGGGGTGTGGTTATCGTCGAAACCATCTTCAACTATCCGGGCATCGCCAGTTTGATGGTCGATGCCGTGACCAACCGTGACATGGCGCTGGTGCAAGCCTGCACCATGTTGTTCTGCGCGGCCTACCTGGCCTTGGTGCTGCTCGCCGACCTGTGCGCAATCCTGTCCAACCCGAGGCTGAGAAACCAATGAACACGCTCATTGCGAAGTCAAAGCCTGTCTCGTCGGCCCTGGCACTCGCCAAGGTTTCCAGCGGCCCGTCGTGGCTTGGGCTGCTGGGCGCCGTGGTGTGCGTGACCTGGTTACTGGTGGCGCTGTTCGGCCCCTGGCTGGCGCCGCACCCGGTGGGTGAGGTTGTGTCCGACAACATTTTCGAAGGCTTCAGCCTTGCCCATCCGTTCGGCACCGATTACCTGGGCCGCGACATGCTCAGCCGCGTGCTCGTGGGCGCGCGCTTCACAGTCGGCCTGGCGCTGATCGCGGCATTGTTGGCCAGTGCCCTGGGCACCGGTTGTGCGCTGTTGTCGGTGGTCTCGCCCAAGTGGCTGGACGAAATCATCAGCCGCATCATGGATGCCTTCATCTCGATCCCGAGCAAAATGCTCGCGCTGATCATGGTCTCGGCCTTTGGCTCGTCCGTCACGCTGCTGATCTGTACCGCCGTCATCAGTTACATCCCCGGTTCGTTCCGCGTGGCCCGCAGCATGGCCGTCAACATCGAGGCCCTGGAATACGTGCAGGTGGCGCGCACCCGGGGTGAACGGCGCCTGTATGTGGCGTGCATGGAGATCCTGCCGAATATGCTCAACCCGGTCTTGACCGACCTGGGCCTGCGTTTTGGCTACATCGTGCTGTTGCTCAGCGGCATGAGCTTTCTCGGCCTCGGCGTGCAACCACCGGACGCTGACCTTGGCTCGCTGGTGCGCGAAAACATCGGCGGGCTGAACCAGGGCGCGCTGGCGATCATCCTTCCGGCGCTGGCCATCGGCACGCTGACCATCGGTGTGAATCTGTTGATCGACTACCTGTCGTCCCGACGTAGTCGCCGCACGGGAGGCCATTGAAATGACCGAATTGATTCGTGTCGAAGACCTGCGCGTGGTCGCGTGTGGCGAACGCGGCGACGTGGAAATCGTCAAGGGCGTGAGTTTTTCCCTGGAAAAAGGTGAAGTGCTGGCGCTGATCGGCGAGTCCGGCTCGGGCAAGACCACCATCGCCCTGGCGTTGCTGGGCTATGCCCGGCGGGGCTGTCGCTTGTCCGGCGGGGTGGTGCAGGTCGGCGAACACGATATGCTCGTCCTCAGCGAAAAACAGCTACAAGGCCTGCGCGGCAACCGCGTGTCCTATATCGCGCAAAGCGCCGCGGCGGCATTCAACCCGGCCAAGAGGCTGATCGACCAGGTGGTGGAGGGCGCATTGATTCACGGCCTGGGCACCCGCGCCGAGCTGCACGCCAAGGCGATCGGGCTGTTTCGCGACCTGGCCCTGCCAGACCCCGAACGCATCGCTCGACGCTATCCGCACCAGGTTTCCGGCGGGCAACTGCAACGGGTGATGGCGGCAATGGCGCTGATCAGCGATCCGTTGCTGGTGGTGCTCGACGAGCCTACCACCGCGCTCGACGTGACCACCCAGATCGACGTGCTGCGCGCTTTCAAGCGTGTGGTACGTGAGCGTGGCGCGACGGCGGTGTACGTGTCCCACGACCTGGCGGTCGTCGCGCAAATGGCCGACCAGATCGTGGTGCTCAATGGCGGGCAGATCCTTGAGCAAAGCGCCACGGCGCCGCTGCTCCAGGCCCCAGCCCACGAATACACGCGCAGCCTGCTCGCCGCCGCACGCCCGGACACCACCCTTCGCCCGCCATGCGGCATCGCCCAGGACGTACCGTTGCTGACCATCAGCGGCCTTACCGCCGGTTACGGCAACAAGAACATGCACGGCATGCCGTCGATTCGGGTGCTGGAAGACATCGACCTGACCGTGAGACGCGGCCAGGCCATCGGTGTGATCGGTGAGTCGGGTTCGGGTAAATCCACTCTGGCCCGCGTGGTTGCAGGGTTGTTGACGCCGGCCCTGGGTGGCTTGACCTTCGACGGCCAACCCTTGGGCGGCAGCCTCGCAGAGCGTACGCCGGAACAGTTCCGGCGGATCCAGATGGTGTTCCAGAACGCCGACACCGCGCTCAACCCCATGCACAGCGTGGCGAGCATCATCAGCCGGCCGCTGAAAATGTACTTCGGCCTCAAAGGCGCGGCGCTGCAATCGCGCATCGGCGAACTGCTCGACCTGGTGCGCCTGCCCCGCGAGCTCGCCGAACGCCGCCCCAACGAACTGTCCGGCGGGCAGAAGCAGCGGGTCAACCTGGCCCGCGCATTGGCGGCCAAACCGGATTTGATCCTGTGCGACGAAGTCACCTCGGCCCTGGATACGGTGGTCGGCGCCGCGATCCTTGAACTGCTGCGCGACCTGCGCCAGCAACTCGGCGTGTCGTATCTGTTCATCAGCCATGACATCTCCACCGTGCGCGCGCTGTGCGATGACATTGTGGTGATGTACAGCGGCCACAAAGTGCAGGCCGGCAGCCGCCAGTCGTTTGCCGAGGCGCCGTTCCATCCGTATACCGACTTGCTGATCCACTCGGTGCCCGAATTGCGCCAGGGTTGGCTGGAGCACTGCGGCGCCACCAGCGGCGCGCTGCCGCCGGTAGGCGAGCGCGCCAACGTGCAGGAACTGTGCACCTTTCTCGATCGCTGCCCGGTGCGCGTCGATGGCCTGTGCAACCGCACTGCGCCGAAACGTCGCGCCCTGGACAACGGCGGTGAAATTCTTTGCCACCACGACAGCGCCCGGTTGCGCGACACGCAGCAGGGCGCCACCACCATCAACTTGGGAGCGTATGCATGAACGGGCGTTTTGTGAGGCTGGCCGAACAGGGCCGGCCGGCGGTCAGCCTGACAGTGGATGGCGCGCCCATCCAGGCCTTGCAGGGCGACACGCTGATGGTCGCGCTGCTGACTCACGGCACTGCGCTGCGCCAATCCGAATTCGACAGCGGGCGCCGCGCCGGCTTCTGCCTGATGGGCGCCTGCCAGGACTGCTGGGTGTGGACCCGCGCCGGCGAACGCCTGCGCGCCTGTTCCAATGAAGTCCGTGACGGGCTGGACATTGTCACCACACAACCGGAGGCAACATGGCCACTGCACGGGTAGTCATAGTCGGGGCCGGACCGGCCGGCGTGCGTTGCGCCGAAACCTTGCTGGCGGCCGGCATCAAACCGATCCTGATCGATGAAAATCGCCGCGACGGCGGGCAGATCTACCGTCGCCAGCCAGAAGGGTTCACCCGCGACTACGCCACGCTGTACGGCAGCGAAGCCGCCAAGGCCGACGACCTGCACCAGAGTTTCGATCGTCTGCGCGAGGCCATCGACTACCGCCCCGATACCCTGGTGTGGAACCTCACGCCGGGGCAGTTGTGCTGCGTGAGCCAGGGCCGTCATCGCACGGTGGATTACGACGCGTTGATCCTCTGCACCGGCGCCACCGATCGCTTGATGCCCCTCGAGGGCTGGCACCTGGCGGGTACCTACAGCCTGGGCGGCGCGCAGATCGCCTTGAAAAACCAGGCCGTGTCCATCGGCCATCGGGTGGTGTTCATGGGCAGCGGGCCCTTGCTGTATCTGGTTGCCAGCCAATATGTCAAAGCCGGTGCCGAGGTGGCGGCGGTGCTCGATACATCGCCCCTGAGCCTGCGGTTGAAGGCCTTGCCCAAATTGCTGGCGCGTCCGGGCGTGCTGTTCACCGGGATCAAGCTGCTGGCGCAGCTGTACCGCGCCAAGGTGGCGGTGCACCTGGGGATCAAGCCGCTGCAAATACTCGGCGATGCAAGCCAGGGTGTAATGGGCGTGCGCTTCACCACCGGCAGCGGCCGGACCGCGACGGTGCAGGCCGATGCCGTCGCGCTGGGCTATCACCTGCGGCCCGAGACCCAGTTGGGCGACCTGGCCGGTTGCGCCATGGCGTTTGATCAGGCGTCGAGCCAGTGGTGGCTGGCGACCGACGACGCCGGCCGCACCTCGGTGAAGGGCGTCTATGCAGCCGGCGACGGTGCGAAAATCCGTGGCGCCGACGCCGCCGAGCACGCCGGGCGCCTGGTGGCGTTGGCGTTGCTCGAGGACCTGCAGCAACCGGTGAACAGCGCTTTGCGTGAGGGGCAACAGCAAGCCTTGGCGGTGATGGATCAATTTCGCCTTGGCCTGGCCCAGGCGTTCCCGTGGCCGAGCGAGCAGGCCAAGGCGCTGCCCGACAGCGCCATCGTGTGCCGCTGCGAAATGATCAGTGCCGGTGAACTGCGCCGCACCGTGAACGAGAAGGGCGCCTGTGAAGTCAACCGCGCCAAGGCGTTCAGCCGCGTGGGTATGGGCCGTTGCCAGGGGCGCTATTGCGCCCAGGCCGGTGCCGAAGTGATTGCCGCCGCCGCCGGTGTGCAAGTGCAGGAAGTCGGGCGCCAGCGTGGCCAGGCGCCGGTCAAGCCGTTGTCGATGCTGATCGAGGAGGTCGCGCCATGAGTGTGCAAAAAGCCGATGTGGTGATTGTCGGCGGAGGCCTGATGGGCTCGGCGGCCGCGTTCTTCCTGCGCCGGCGCGGGCAGTCGGTGATCCTGCTGGAGCGTGACCAGATCGGTCAGTACGCCAGCGGCGTCAACTTCGGCAACGTGCGGCGGCAAGGGCGCTTCCTCGGCCAACTGGCCCTGGCCAACCGTTCATGGGCACTGTGGAAGCGCCTGCCGGAACTGATCGACGATGACCTTGAATTCATCCCCAGCGGGCACATGCGCGTGTGTTACCGCGAAGACGAAATCGCCGAGCTGGAGGCCTATGCCGCCGCACCGGAAGCGGCGCAACTGGACTTGCAGATCTATCGCGGCGCTGAGCTGCGCCAGCGTTTCGGCTTTCTGGGCCCCGACGTCAAAGGCGGCTCCTACGCGCCCCACGACGGCCATGCCAACCCGCGCCTGGCGGCGCCTGCGTTTGCCCGCGCCGCCACGCGTCTGGGCGCACGGATTGAAGAGCGCACCGAGGTCGCCGACGTGCAGAAGGTCGGCGGCGATTTCCACGTCACCACCACCGACGGCCGCCAGTTCCACGGCGCGCAACTGTTGATCACCGCCGGCGCCTGGGGCCAGAAACTCTCGGCGCAGTTTGGCGAACCGGTGCCACTGGATACCCATGGCCCGCAAATGGCAGTTACCGAGCCGGTGCCCTACGCCTTGCCGACGGTGATCGGTGTGTACACCAAAATCCCCGAAGAGGTGATCTACTTCCGCCAGATCCCGCGCGGCAATATCGTCATCGGCGGCGGTTACCGCAGCAAGCCGGACATGCTCAACCGCCGCGCCTATGTGGAGCCGCGCAGCATCCTCAATCAGGTAAGTCAGATGCGTCGCCTGCTGCCGGGCGTGGGTAACCTGAACATTATCCGTGTGTGGAGCGGCATCGAAGGCTACCTGCCGGACTCGCTGCCGGTGATGGGCCCCAGTGGCACCGTCGACGGGCTCTTCTATGCCTTCGGTTTTTGCGGCCACGGCTTCCAGCTCGGCCCTGGCGTGGGGGATGTGATGGCCGAGCTGCTCAGCACTGGCAGCACCAGCACCCCGATCGCGCCGTTCTCAATCACCCGGTTCGCATTACCTGCCGAACAACGGAGCCAGGCCTCATGAAACCCCGCGTCCTCGAGATTCTCAAACGGCTGATGGCCTTTGACACGGTGTCGTCCGAATCGAACCTGGCCCTGATCGACTACGTGCGCGAGCTGCTGCTGACTAAGGGCATCGAGTCGTTGATCGTCAAGGACCAGAGCGGCAGTAAGGCCAACCTGTTCGCCAGCACCGGGCCCAAGGATCAACCCGGGGTGTTGCTGTCCGGGCACACTGACGTAGTGCCGGCGGCGGGGCAGGCGTGGACCTTTCCCGCCTTCGCCGCCACCGTGCAGGACGGGCGCATCTACGGGCGCGGCAGTTGCGACATGAAGGGCTTTATCGCCCTGGCCATCGACGCCATGCTCGAGGCTGCCGACCAGACCCTGAACCGCCCGCTGCAACTGGCCCTGTCCCATGACGAGGAGATCGGTTGCGTCGGCGTACGGCGCTTGCTCGACGTGCTGCACCTGGCGCCGGTGCGGCCGTTTTTGTGCGTGATCGGTGAACCGACCAACATGCAGTTTGTGCTGGGCCACAAGGGCAAGGCCTCCTACCGCACGCTCTGCCGTGGCCAGGAGGCGCATTCGTCGTTGGCCCCGCGCTCGGTCAACGCCATCCATGTGGCCTGTGACTTCATCGCCGCCCTGCGTGAAAGCCAGCGGCAACTGCAAACCCACGGCGCCCAGGACACCGACTACGACGTGCCCTACAGCACCGTGCATGTCGGGCAGATTGTCGGCGGCAAGGCGCTGAACATCGTGCCTAACCTGTGCAGTCTGGATTTCGAGGTACGCAACTTGCCGGCCGACGACCTGGATCAGTTCTTGGAGCAGATGCGCGAGCGTGCCGAAGTGATCGTGCGCGAGGCGCAAAAACTTTCCAGCGTCGCGGCCATCGAGATCGAAACCGTCAACGTCTACCCCGGTCTCGACACCCACCCCAGCGTCGAGGCGGTACGCTTTCTCAGGCAATTCGCCGCGCCGGGTACCGGCACTGCCAAGGTCTCGTTCGGCACCGAAGGCGGCCTGTTCAAGCAGCGCCTGGATGTGCCGGTGGTGGTCTGCGGTCCAGGTTCCATCGAGCAGGCGCACAAGCCCGACGAGTTTATCGAGATCAGCCAGATGGACGCCGGCGAGCGCTTCCTGCAAGGCTTGCTCGGTTCGCTGACGGCCTAGCAGAGCCTGCCGTGCGGCGCGCAATTTCAGCATGGCACGCTGCTTCAACCGCGCTTTCGGCATCCTCATCCGTGGCGGTTCCCTAGACTGGAAGCTGTCTCGGATCAGGACTCGACCATGCTCAAGAATCGCTTGCAAGACCCCAGCCTGCTGGCTGAACTCGCCTACGTGGATGGCCAGTGGATCGCCGCCGACAGCGGTGCCACCCTGGACATCCGCGACCCCGCCAACGGCCGGTTGCTCGCGCAGGTGCCGGCGATGGATGCGGTCGATACACGCCGCGCCATCGACGCCGCCGAACAGGCCTGGCCCGCCTGGCGCGCACGCCCTGCGGCGGAGCGTGCGACGCTGCTGGAGCGCTGGTTCCAGGCGATGATCGACAACCTCGACGACCTGGCGCTGATCATGACCAGCGAACAGGGCAAGCCGCTGAACGAAGCGAAGGGCGAAGTGCGCTATGGCGCCGGCTTCGTCAAATGGTTCGCCGAGGAAGCGCGGCGGGTCTACGGTGAAACCATGCAGGCGCCCAGTGGAGATCGCCGTCTGTTGACGTTGAAACAACCGGTGGGCGTGTGCGCCGCGATCACGCCGTGGAACTTCCCCAACGCGATGATCACGCGCAAGTGCGCGCCTGCGCTGGCCGCCGGCTGCCCGATCATCGTCAAGCCGTCGGACCTCACACCGCTGTCGGCCCTGGCCCTGGCCGTGCTGGCTGACCGCGTCGGCATACCGGCGGGCGTGTTCAACGTCATCACCGGGCTGCCCGCCGGCATCGGCGCGGAGCTGACCGGCAATCCGGCGGTGCGCAAGATCTCCTTTACCGGCTCCACGGCCGTCGGCCGCCTGTTGATGCGTCAGAGCGCCGAGCACATCAAGCGCCTGAGCCTGGAGCTGGGCGGCAACGCGCCGTTTATCGTGTTCGACGACGCCGACCTGGAGCTGGCGGTGGCGGGGGTGATGATCAGCAAGTTCCGCAACGCCGGGCAAACCTGTGTGTGCGCCAACCGCATCCTGGTGCAGGCGGGGATTTATGAGCGTTTCGCCGCACGCCTGGTGCAAGAGGTGGGCAAGCTCAAGGTCGGCAACGGCCTGGAAGACGGCGTGACCATCGGCCCGCTGATCAACCGTGCGGCGGTCGACAAAGTCGCGCGGCATATCGACGATGCCCTGGGCCAGGGCGCCAAGCTGCTCTGCGGTGCGATCCCCAGCGGCGACAGCCAGTTCGTGCAACCCACGGTGCTCGGCGACACCCATGCCGGGATGTTGCTGGCCAATGAAGAAACCTTCGGCCCGGTGGCGCCGCTGATGCGCTTTACCGATGAAGCCCAGGCGCTCGCACTGGCCAACGCCACGCCGTACGGCCTGGGCGCCTATTATTTCACCCAGGACCTGCAGCGCTCGTGGCGTTTCGGCGAAGCGCTGGAGTTCGGCATGGTCGGGCTCAACACCGGGATCATCTCCATGGAAATCGCCCCGTTTGGCGGCATCAAGCAATCCGGGTTGGGCCGCGAAGGCAGCAAGTACGGCCTGGATGAGTACCTTGAAGTCAAAGCCTTCCACATCGGCGGCCTGAACTGACAGTTAATGAGGGGTGATCCATGAGCAAGGCATTCAGAATCGCGGCGATTGCCGGCGATGGCATTGGCAAGGAAGTGTTGCCCGAAGGACTGCGAGTACTGGAGCAGGCCGCCAAGGTCTGGGCGCTGGACCTGAGCATCGAAGTGCTCGACTGGGCCCATTGCGACTACTACCTGGAACATGGGCAGATGATGCCCGAGGACTGGTTCGAACAGCTCAAGGGCTTCGACGCGATCTACTTTGGCGCGGTGGGCTGGCCGGACAAAGTCCCTGACCATATTTCCCTGTGGGGCTCGCTGCTCAAGTTCCGCCGTGACTTTGACCAGTACGTGAATATCCGCCCGGTGCGCCTGTTTCCCGGCGTTCCATGCCCGCTGGCCGGGCGGGCGCCGGGGGACATCGACTTTGTGGTTATCCGCGAAAACACCGAGGGTGAATATTCATCGGTGGGCGGCAAGATGTTCGAAGGCACCGAGCATGAGTTCGTGCTGCAGGAGTCGGTGTTCACCCGGCGGGGTGTCGATCGCATTCTTAAGTTTGCCTTTGACCTGGCCCAAACGCGCCCGCGCAAGCGCTTGACGGCGGCGACCAAGAGCAACGGGATATCCATCAGCATGCCGTACTGGGATGAGCGCACGGCGCTGATGGCGGCGAATTATCCCGAGGTGGCCTGGGACAAGCAGCACATCGATATCTTGTGCGCGCGGTTTGTGCTGCAACCGGATCGGTTTGATGTGGTGGTGGCGTCGAATCTGTTCGGCGACATCCTGTCGGACCTGGGACCGGCGTGCGCGGGGACAATCGGCATTGCGCCCTCGGCGAACCTGGATCCGCAGCGGCGGTTTCCGTCACTGTTTGAACCGGTGCACGGCTCGGCGCCGGATATTTACGGGCAGAACATTGCAAACCCGATAGCGATGATCTGGTCGGGGGCGTTGATGCTGGATTTCCTCGGCCATGGCGATGAACGCTATCGGGCGGCGCATGATGGGATTCTGCAGGCGATCGAAGCGGTGATTGCCGACGGGCCGATTACGCCGGATCTGGGCGGGAAGGGTTCGACACAGGAGGTAGGGCTGGCGATTGCAGCCAGGCTGTAACGCAGTCAACCATGTGGAGCTCCCACAAGAGATCTGCGTTGTCGGGGGGATCTCGGTTGTGCCTGCGAACACAATTTCTGCTACAACGCAGATCAACTGTGGGAGCTGTCGAGCCCCGGCGAGGCTGCGAAGGCGGCGGTACTGCTGGCATCTTCATTGCCTGACCCACCGCTTTCGCAGCCTCGCTAAAGCTCGACAGCTCCCACAAGGGCTCGGCTGTGTCAGGTGAAGTTGGGTTGTGCCTGCGAGCGCACTCTCAGCAACAACAGAGATCAAATGTGGGAGCTGTGGAGCCCCGGCGAGGCTGCGAAGGCGGCGGTACTGCTGGTATTTTCGTCGCCTGACCCACCGCTATCGCAGCCTCGCTAAAGCTCGGGAGCTCCCACAGAGAACCGGCTGTGTCAGATGAAGTTGGGTTGTGCCTGCGAGCGCACTCTCAGCAACAACAGAGATCAACTGTGGGAGCTGTCGAGCCCCGGCGAGGCTGCGAAGGCGGCGGTACTGCCGACATCTTTATCGCCTGACCCACCGCTATCGCAGCCTCGCTAAAGCTCGACAGCTCCCACAGGGAACCGGCGATATCAGGTGAAGTTGGGTTGTACCTGCGAGCGTAATCGTCGGCGACGACAACCTCCCTATTTTGATCATCAGTAACCCAGTGATCGATCCACCTCACCCACCATCGGCTCACCGCTTTCGAACCGACGGATATTCTCCAGCAACACCCCAAACGCACTGTGCGGTTGGGTCATCGCCGCAATGTGGGGCGTGAGCACAATCTGCGGGTGATCCCAGAACGCATGATTCGCCGGTGCCGGCTCTTCCTGCAGCACATCCAGCACCGCGCCGCTCAACTGCCCGCTCCCCAGCGCCGTAAGCAAGTCCTCTTCCACGAGATGTCCGCCACGGCCCATGTTGATCAATGCCGCTCCACGGGGCAGTTGGTCAAACAGGCGATGGTTGAGAATCCCCTGGGTCTGCTCCGTCAACGGCAGCACACACAACAGAATGTCGCACTGGCTCAGGAATGCCGGCAATTGCTGCTGACCGGCGTAGCAGTCCACCCCCGCGATCTGATGCGCACTGCGCGCCCAGCCCGATAAGGCAAACCCCAGCGGCGCTAGTGTCGCCAGAATCTGCTGCGCCTGGGCACCCAAGCCCATCACGCCCACGCGGCGGTTGGCCGCCGGCTGCAACAGGTGCGCCTGCCAGCACCGCGCAACCTGTTGCTGGCGATAGCGCAACATATCCCGGTGCAGGCTGAGCACCGCCCAACTGGCGTATTCGCACATGCCACGGGTAATACCGGGGTCCAGCAGGCGCACCACGGGCAAATCAGGCGGCAAACGCGAAAGGTCGAGCTGGTCGACCCCGGCCGACAGCGCAAACAACACTTTCAGGTTGGGCAGCAATTGCGCCACATCGTCCGGTGCCGTCCAGGCGGCGAGGTATTCGATTTCTGCGGGGTTGCCCAGGTCCGGCCAGGCGCGCCAGGCAATATCCGGCGCCTGTTCGGCAAAGAGCGCCTGCCAGTGTTGGCCACGTACCGGGTCGGCTTTGTAGAGCAAGGCCATGGAGGTTTCCTGTGCGATGAGGGTAGCGATCATCATCGCCCAAAGCCCGGCGCAGGATCTGTTGAAACGCGGGGGCAAAACAGTCGATACGAATGTCCTGCGGGGCAAGTTCGGCGTAGTGCGTTGCCCGCACACCGTAATCTGGAGAGCATCGCAACCACCTCCCGGTTGCCGGACTCACGATGGGAAATGCCATGAACAGCAAAGTCGACGAAACCCCTCATTTGCTCCGTCAGCGCGAGCAGTTCGTGCCGCGTGGGCTGGTCACCGCGCACCCGCTGGTGATCGACCGCGCCCAGGGCGCCGAGTTGTGGGATGTGGATGGCAAGCGTTATCTGGATTTCGTCGGCGGCATTGGCGTGCTCAATATCGGCCACAACCACCCCAAGGTGGTGGCTGCCGTGCAAGCCCAGTTGCAGAAGGTGTCCCACGCCTGTTTCCAAGTGGTGGCCTACCAGCCTTACCTCGACCTGGCCCAGCGCCTGTGTGAAATGATCGGCGGGCAGGAGGCCTATAAAGCGGCGTTCTTCACCTCGGGTGCCGAGGCGGTGGAAAATGCGGTGAAAATCGCCCGTGCCCATACCAATCGTTCGGCGGTCATCGCCTTTCGCGGTGGGTTCCACGGCCGTACCTTGCTGGGCACCACGCTCACGGGCATGAGCCAACCCTACAAACAGAACTTCGGGCCGTTTGCGCCGGAAGTGTTCCACACGCCTTACCCGAATGCGTATCGCGGCGTGACCAGCGATCTCGCACTCAAGGCCCTCGATGAATTGCTGGCGACCCAAGTGGCGCCGGAACGCGTGGCGGCGATCCTCATCGAGCCGGTGCAGGGCGATGGCGGTTTCCTCGCCGCGCCGCCGGAGTTTCTCCAGGCGCTGCGCACGTTGGCGGACAAGCACGGCATCGTGTTGATCCTCGACGAGATCCAAACCGGCTTTGGTCGCACCGGTACCTGGTTCGGTTTCCAGCACGCCGGTATCCAGCCCGACCTGGTCACCGTGGCCAAGAGCCTGGCCGGCGGCTTGCCGTTGTCCGGGGTGGTCGGCAAGGCGCAGATCATGGACGCACCGCTGCCCGGCGGTCTCGGTGGCACCTATGGCGGCAATGCCTTGGCCTGCGCGGCGGCGCTGGCGGTGATCGATGCGTTCGAACAAGAGCAATTGCTGGCGCGCAGCCAGGTGCTGGGCGAACGCCTTCGCCAGGGCCTGCTCGGTTTGCAGGCGCGCTATCCGGTTATCGGCGATGTACGCGGTACCGGCTTCATGCTGGCCATCGAGCTGATCAAGAATGACCCGGCGCGCACCCCGGATGCCGACCTCAACCAACAGGTGATCGATGCCGCCCGTGCCGGTGGCTTGCTGGTGATCAAATGCGGTGTATACCGCAACGTGCTGCGCTTCCTCGCGCCGCTGGTGACCACTGAAGCTCAGGTTGACGAAGCGTTGCAGATTCTCGACGCGGCCTTGGCACGGGTCTTGAACTGAGGCAGTGCCCGTTACGGGCCAAACGCATCAAGGAGGCTTGACCCACCATGGGGCTGACAGATTATCGAGCGTTACTGATCGATTGCGATGAAGTGCTGGTGGACCGCGACTCGGGGGTGTGGGCGGCCTTGCAACCGCTGCTCGACAACCGTGGCGGGCAGCCGTCCAGGGAACAGGTGCTGGCCGAATTCAACGAGGTGGTGGCCACGCTCTACCCGCGCTTCGCCGAGCTGGGCTTCAGTGGCGTGTTGTGTTTCGCCCATCGCCAACTCGCCGAGACGTGGGGGCAGCACGCCAGTTGGGAGGAGGGCATGAGCTTTGCCCGTTCGGCAGGCAATTGGTCATTGTTCGAGGATGCGCCGGGCGCGATGTTGTACTTGCGCAAGTTCTACCGCCTGTTGGTCCGCGGCGACCGCGATGCGCAAGACCGCGGCGTGTTGTGCGAGCGGCTGGGGATTGCACCGGAAGACTTCATTTCCCTGGCCGAGGACCCACAATGGCTCAATCGCCAAGGCGCCGAGGTGCAGCCGACGTTGCATATCACTCGACCATCGGTCGGCACGCAGGTGGCGCTGGACCGCTGCCTGATCGGCCGCCATCGCGCCCGGCAGCCTTCGCCGTGCGCGGCGGACTACTGCATCAACAGCATGGCGGATCTGGTGGCGCAGCATCAGCTGTCTTTACGGCGCTGATTTTGCTAGAAGATTGTCTTACAAACGGCAGTCAAGAGGTACGCAATGGAAGGGCAAGTCAAGCTGGACCGGATCGACATCAGCATTCTGGTCGAACTGCAAAAAGACGGCCGGATGACCAATGTCAGCCTCGCCGACGCCGTGGGCCTGTCCGCCAGCCCGTGCCTGCAACGGGTCAAGCGGCTGGAGTCGGCAGGTTATATCTCCAGCTACAAGGCGCACTTGAACCTTGCCAAGATTACCGATTCGGTCACGGTGTTTACCGAGATCACCCTCAGCGACCACAAGCGCGAAGACTTCGCCAAGTTCGAATCCAACATCCGCCTGGTCGATGAAGTGCTCGAATGCCACTTGATCAGCGGCGGCTACGATTACTTGGTGCGCTTCATGACCCGCAGCATCCAGCACTACCAGGAAGTGGTCGAAAGCCTGCTGGACAAGAACATCGGCATTTCCAAGTACTTCAGTTATATCGTGATCAAGTCCCCGGTGCTCAAGGACGGCGTGCCGCTGCGCAAGTTGCTGCGGCATTGAAATCGCCTGCCTGGCAGGCGACCTCGGTCTATAGACCCTCGCTTTATGCGCTGAAGGTCAAGTACGCCGCACCGGACGATTGTTTGCATCCACCGTCCAATGAGGTTTGCCGGGCCTGATGCAGGTGCCGCCCACCCAACGCTCGTGCGAAGCATGGTCGGGCCAATACGCCTGTGCGTTGAGCACGTCATGGCCCAATGGGGTCAGTGCCAGCGGGCGTCGTGGCCACTCCTGGTGCGTCTCGGTTTCGGTGAGCAAGGGCTGCTCGCCATCGATCAACGGCCGCAACAGCGCATGAAACATCATGTCCCCCAGGAAGGGCAGCGGCTCGCGCTGGCTCATCAATTCGGCGAACACCCGGCCGAAGGGGACTGGCCCGGCCTCGGCAATGCAGGTCAGGGCCAGGCGTTCGGTCAGCGATAAGCCATCGCGGATACCCGGCAATTCCTGCAACTGGCGCAACAGCGCGGGTGCCAGCAAAGGCAGGGCGGCATGGGTGCCGTGGGCCAGCTTGGCCAAGGCCTCGGGTGACGGTGCGCAATACGCCGACCAGGCTTGTCTGGCCAATTGCACCGCGTCGTCACCGATCAGCCGTCGCTGCGGCCACAGCCAGGCGAGTACATCAGGGGCCAACTGGCCGATGCCGATAAAGCGTTCGACACCCGGGATACGGTCGACTTCGATCAGCTCCAGCTTGCGCGGTGCCTGCGCCAGCCCGGCGAGCGCGCGAATCAGGAACAGTTGGTCGTAGGCATCCGCTTCGCACCACAGCACGCTGTGCTCGGCGGTGCCCAACGTGGCGAGCTGGTCGTATTCATCGGCGACGCGGCGGGTTACCTGCGCGGCGTCGATGGCAAAGGCCTGGCTGATAAAGGCGCTGCGCATGGCGCGGAATTCGTCGTCTGGCACGTCGCGAACCGGGCCCATGCACAGCGGATCGCTGAGCATCTGGAATTGCCCCTTGAACCCGGCTACTTGCAGGCTGCGGGCAATGTCATTGCCGCAGCGCCAGTGCGTGGTGCGGGCTTCATCGCTGGCTGCGAAGTCGGGGTGGCGGCTGGCGAAGTCGATGGCATCCACATGCGCCTTGAGTTTGGGCCAACTGCTGAAACCTAGCTGTTTGGCAATCTCCCACTGAGCCTGGGACAGGGTGGCGTTCGGGTCTTGGGCTTTGAGGCGCGGCAACAGTTCCTTGGCACGCTTGCGCTGTTGCTCGAGGTTGAGGCGGCCATTGGTGTTGAAGTGACGGGACATACGATCTCCTTGCACAAACCTTTTCCGCTTCAAGGTGGGGAGTCGTAGACAAAGAGAGTGTTGCAAGGTCTTGGGCGCAGCCCTTTCCGCGGAAGGTGGCGTAGAGAGCGCCAGGCGGGAAATATAGGAGGTGCGGTGTTCGATTGCAAATCACAGGGGTTCACACCGAGCAAATGTGGGCGCGGGCTTGCTCGCGAAAGCGGAGTGTCAGTCAATACATTCCTGACTGACCCAGCGCTTTCGCGCGCAAGTCGAATCGTCGCACCGCCGCTCCCACAGTTTTTGATCTGCTATGTGTCTGCGCTACTTGTCCTTACGCGCATCCATGGTCTTCTGATGCTCCGCCAGAAACGGCTGCTCCGCCGGGTCAAAACGGTCGATCCCGGCGGTAAACCGATGCCAATACGGATACAACGGCTGGCGACGCGTCACCGCTTCAATGCGCGAGGATTGTTCCTCGGTCAGCTTCAGTTCGGTGGCCGCCAGGTTGTCGCGCAGGTGCGCTTCGGTGCGGGCGCCGATGATCAGCGAGGTGATGCCCGGTCGATCCTTGAGCCAGGCCAGGCACGTGCGCGCAACCGAGACACCGTGCTCATCGCCGACGGCGGCGAGGGTCTCGATGATGTCCAGCGCGCGCTCCTGGTCATGCACATAGGGTTCCGGCCAGCCGCTGCCCTGGCGGGTGTTGGCGGGCGGCTTGTGCCCGCGACGGGTCGAACCGGTCAACAAGCCTTCGCCCATCGGTCCCCACACCAGGGTGCCCACGTGCTGGTCCAGCGCCAGTGGCAGCAGCTCGTACTCGGCTTCGCGGGATTCCGGGGTGTAGTAGATCTGCTGGGTGATGGGTTTGAGCATGCCGTGCAGCTCGGCCTTACCCAGGGTTTTCATCATTTGCCAGGCGGTGAAATTACTGGTGCCGAAATAGCGGATTTTGCCCGAGCCCACCAGCAGCCGCAGCGCTTCGAGGGTTTCCTCGATGGGCGTCATGCCGTCCCAATTGTGCAATTGGTACAGGTCGATATGGTCGGTGCCCAAGCGTTTCAAACTGGCTTCGCAGGCACGAATCAAGTGGTAGCGCGATGAGCCGGAGTTGTTCGGATTCTTGTCCACGGGGCTGCGACCTTTGGTGGCCAGCAGGATCTCGTTGCGCTTGTCGCCCAGGGCCTTTCCGACCACCTCTTCGGCCAGCCCGTGGGAATAGAGGTCGGCGGTGTCGACCATGTTCACACCCGCGTCGAACGCGATGTCGAACATGCGCTTGGCCTGCGGAACATCAACCGATCCGCATTGTTCAAATTCGGCGCGACCGCCAAAGGGCACGGTGCCCAGGATGATTTCGGATACCAGCAGGCCGGAATGGCCCAGTTGTCGGTATTGCATGTCGCCTCCTACTTTGCGTTGCACGTGAAGGTGTGAGCGACAGGGGTGGCGATAGTTTGAATTTTTTCATGAAAACTTCGTGCGGTTGTCTCACCAACGCGCCGACCGGATTGCTTCATCCGGTGAAATGCTGGATTGTTGATCCTGGTGATTCCACTGGAGCGCGCCATGAACCCGATCGAACAAACTCCCTGGCATGCCGGCGAACGGCAGATGCAAGCAGCAGTTGGCGTGGCCGATCGGATGGCGATGATCGGGCCCAAGGTGATTCGCGATCACCTGCCGGAACAGCATCGGGATTTCTACCCCTTGTTGCCGTACCTGATGCTAGGTGTGGTGGACGAGCAGGGCATTCCCTGGGCCACGATGATTGAAGGCGCACCAGGTTTTGCCCACTCGCCGGACCCACTGACGCTGCAGATCGACAGACTGCCGTCGGTAGGCGATCCGGCGCGTAACGCACTGCAGCCCGGCGCATCGGTAGGCTTGCTGGGCATCGACCTCAACACCCGCCGCCGCAACCGCATGAACGGGCGTATCGGCGCGTTCGATCATGAGGGCTTTTCGGTCGACGTGGTGCAGGCCTTTGGCAACTGCCCCAAGTACATCCAACTGCGGCCAGTCGACGCCGTCGCCCGCAAACCCGGCATCCTGGTCGAACGCTTGAACGGGCTCGACGAAGCGGCACAGGCCTTGATCCGCAACGCCGACACTTTCTTCGTCGCCAGCTACATCGAGGCGCACGGCCAGCGCTCGGTGGACGTTTCTCACCGGGGCGGCAACACCGGCTTTGTGCGGGTTGAAGGCAACGTACTGACCATTCCCGACTTCGCCGGCAACCTGTTCTTCAACACCCTGGGTAATCTGCAGGTGAACCCGGTGGCGGGGTTGTTGTTCATCGATTTTGCATCGGGCGATGTGCTGCAACTGTCCGGACGCACATCGTTGATCCTCGACGGCCCGCAAGTGGCGCTGTACGAGGGCGCCCAACGCGTGTGGACGGTAACCGTGGAACACACGGTCCGGCGCCCGGCGGCGTTGGCGTTGAGGTGGGTGTTTGCGGAATTTTCGCCGTTCAGTCTGGGGATGGGGCATTGGTAGCCACGCAACATTTCGCGCAGCCTGTGGAGATCAAATGTGGGAGCTGTCGAGCTTCAGCGAGGCTGCGAAGGCGGCGGCACTGCTGGAAGAAATGGGACCTGATACACCGCTTTCGCAGCATAGGTATCTACACAACTTTCAAAGGTTGAAATCTCTCTGTAGTGAGCGGGCTTGCCCCGCGCTGGGTGGCGAAGCCGCCCCAACCGGAACGCCGCGGTGAGCCAGGTGAGGCCGGGTTGACTGGTTTTGGGGCGGCTTCGCCACCCAGCGCGGGGCAAGCCCGCTCACTACACATATCCTGTGACCTGTTTGTGACGGTTCGCTGGAAATCGTGAGCTAGCGTTGATGCTCTTAGGGAACTGTTCCAGGAGCGAAGGGTTTGCGCCCAACACCTCAAACCCACCGTCTGCGTCACGGTCGTTACTCGGAGCACGGACGTAGCTACCTCATCACCATTGTGGTTCATCACCGCCAGCGTTTGTTTACCGACCTGTTCCTGGGTCGCCTGCTGGTTGCAGAGTTTCGGCAGGTTCATGAACTTGGCCTGGTCGATTCCATGGCCTGGGTAATCATGCCCGACCATATCCATTGGTTGTTTGAGCTGAAACAGCAGACATTGGGCGATGTCGTTCGGCGTATCAAATCGCGCAGTACGCTGACGATTAACAAGCGTCGCCGAAGTAAAGAACGGGTCTGGCAGCCCGGCTATCACGATAGGGCTGTGCGTGCGGAAGACGATATTCGTACGATGGCGCGCTACATCATTGCAAACCCGTTGCGCGCTGGCTTGGTTGAGCGAGTGGGCGACTACGCATTATGGGACGCCGCCTGGCTCTGACGTAGTGAGCGGGCTTGTCCCGCGCTGGGTGGCGAAGCCGCCCCAACCGGAACGCCGCGGTGAGCCAGGAGAGACCGGGTTGACTGGTTTTGGGGCGGCTTCGCCCCCCAGCGCGGGACAAGCCCGCTCACTACATTACGCTGTCAGTTGATCAGTCCTGCGTTCTTGACGGGCAACTGCGGATACAGGATCAGTTCCAGACAGCCTTTGTAGTATCGCTTGCCGCCAGGCGGCAGTTGCCCTGCCTCGCGCATTTCACTGGTGCTGTTGACTCGCATCAGCACCCCCACGGAGCCGTGCTGGCGCGCGTCGTTGAGCCAGGCCTGAACCTGTTCCAGTTCCACTTTGCGGTGCACCGCGCCGGCGTATTGCAGGCCGTAGCGCAACTCACCCTCGGTGTCGTACAGCGCCACTTCGGGACGCTGCAGGCGCCAGGCCAGGGCGCTGGCGCTGCCGAGTTCGTTGCTCAGCAGGGCGTTGGTCTGCTGCAGTTCCTGCAGGTGTTCAAGCACAAACTGGTCGGGCATTTCGTTGTTGGCGATCCACCCCGGCATGCTCGCCGGCAGCAGTATCACCAACAGGCCGATGCCCAGGACCGGCGTTGCCCACAGCGTCAGCGGGCGAAAGGCTTGCAGCAGGTTGCAGAGGATCCACCCCAGCAAGACGATAAACGCCAGGGACAGGCTGAACATCTCGGCGTGGCTGTTGCTGTACAGCGGCCTTGCGATTTGCAGGTAGATCAGGCCGATCATGGCAACCATGCCGATCACGAAGTTGAGCAGGCCGTTGAGGCAAATTGTGCGGGCGCGGCCGCTGCTGATCAGGTCCGCCAGGGTATGCCCCATCAGCAATGCCAAGGGCAGCAGGCACGGCATGATGTAGGTCGGCAGTTTGCCGTTGCTCAGGCTGAACAAACCCAGGGGCAATAGCAGCCACAAGGCCAGGAAGAGGATCGCGGGGTGGCGTTTTTCATCCCAGGCCTTGCGCAAGGTGGCGGGGAGCAGTCCTGCCCAAGGCAGGCATGACACCGCGATGATCGGCAGGAAGAACCACCATGGCCGCACGTGTTGCGCGTTGTCGGCGCTGAAGCGGCGAATGTGTTCATTCCAGAAAAAGAAGCGCCAGAAGTCCGGTTCCTGAAAATGCACCGCCAGCATCCACGGCAGGCTTATCAGCACCGCCACCAGCATGGCCAACGGGCCATAGCGCAGCAATTCGCCCAGGCGGCGTTGCCATAGCATGTATGGCACGGCAACCAGCACCGGCAGCACCCAGGCCAGGAAGCCCTTGGTCAGCAAACCCATGGCGCAGGCCAGGCCCACGATCGCCCAGGCCCCTAGACGGCCACGCAGTGTGGCGCTGTCGAGTGCAAACCACAGGGCCACCAGGCTCAGGTTGACCCACAGGGTGAATGGCGGATCGAGATTGGAATAGCCCGCTTGCCCCGCAACCAGCCCGAAGCTCAGGTAGAGCAGGGCGCAGGCAAAGCTTTTGCGTGGGTCATTCCACAACCGGCGGGCAATCAGGTAGGCGAGCAGCACGCTCAGGCCGCTTGTCACGGCCGAGGCGATGCGCACACCGAACAGGTTCTGGCCGAACACCGCCTGGCCCAGGGCGATCAACCAGTAGCCGCCGGCGGGCTTTTCGAAGTAGCGGATACCCATGAAATGCGGCGCTATCCAGTTGCCGCTCTGGAGCATTTCCTGGCTGATCTGGGCGTAGCGGGTTTCATCGGGCGTCCATAAACCGTGCAAGCCCAGGGGCAGCAGGTAAAACGCGGCAAAGGCCAGCAACAGGATTGGCAGGGGTTTTAATCGAGTCATGCAGACGTCGCTCCCTGACGTTTAGTGGTGGGCCGTTGAGGTAAAGAACTGATAGAGGAAGAGGTCACAGCATTCACTGGGTTGCGGAAGAAATTCATGACGTCCTTGATTAAAAGGCGCAGCTCAACATGCCAGAACAGCGCTGTCTTTTTACTGAACAGGCAGGCGGGAGTGTGGCTAGAGATGCTTCAGCGCGGCGGGCCAGTCCGGGCTGTTGACGATGCCCAAAGGCTTGAACGTGCCGTTGGGCAACACCTGCACGAACAGTGCGCTGCCGTACTGGGGGAAGGTGGCGTGTGGAAAGCCCAGGGTACTTTCGAAGTCGGCTATGCAGCCGCTGTGCGTGACGAAAACCAGGTTGCGCCCCGAGGTCTTGTGGCTCAACAGTTCCTCGCCCATTGCCGCGCCGCAGACGGCTTGCTGGCCGGAGGTCAGCTCGTTTTTGCCGAACATGAAACGCAAGGTCTGGGCAGTGCGAATGGCCGGGCTGGCCAGCACGTCGCTACCGTCCATGCCCAGTGTTCTGAAGGCTTTCCCCAGGGTTTGCGCCTGCTGGCTGCCGTTGACCGTCAGGCCTTCGACAGGGCCCAGGCAGGGGTTGGCCGAGCGGTCGCAGCGCTCTTCATGACGCACCAGCACGATCAGGTCGCCGTCACGCCATAGGGGCAGCACGTCGGATGCCAGCAGGCGGTTGCCGACGCCCAGGTCCGTTGGCGAAGCGTGCCAGAACAGGTTGCCGGCGAGCAACACCCCCACCACCGCGGCCCCCAGCCACAGCCGTTGCAGGCGCTTGATAAAGGCCCGTCGCGAACGCGGTTTGGTCAGGGTAAGGTTAACCACATCATCACCATGGGCAGTGTCGTGTCAGTGAGTCGCAACCTGTTGGCGAATGCCTGTAGTGGAGCCGAAAGCTGGCACAGGGGGGCTGTCTTTTCGCTGAACAGGTTGCGGTTGAAAGTGGTCAAGCGTAATAGCCGGACATTGCCGGCGGATGACCATGGCCGGCACTGTAGAGTGGGCCGGGTGGGCAGCCGGTGAAATCCATGTGAAAAATTTGCGTGACGTTGAGCGACAGCCGTTATTCTCGATAGCCACCCATCAAGCGAGTGTTGTCATGTTGCAGGTGCACGGTGTGTTTAAAAGCTACGCCACTCCCCAGGGCCCGTTGGCGGTGTTGGCGGGTGTGGATCTGCACTTGGCCGAGCGCGGCAGCCTGGCGTTGATGGGCGAGTCGGGCAGCGGCAAGAGCACTCTGTTGCACCTGGTGGCGGGACTGGATCGAGTGGATGGCGGCAGCATCCTGGTCGGTGAGCAACGCCTCGACCAACTCAGCGAGGCGCAACTGGCCCATTGGCGGCGTACGCAAATCGGCCTGGTGTTCCAGCAGTTCAACCTGATCGGCAGTTTGCGGGTCGAGGACAACCTGGCGTTCCAGGCGCGGCTGGCGGGCCGGTTTGACCGACAATGGCAGGCGCAGTTGGTGGAGCGCCTGGGCCTGGGCGATCTGCTCAAGCGCTACCCGGAGCAACTCTCCGGCGGCCAGCAGCAACGGGTGGCTGTGGGCCGCGCGTTGGCGTCGCGGCCCGGCCTGTTATTGGCCGACGAGCCCACCGGCAACCTTGACGAAGCCACCAGCGACGAGGTGCTGCATTTGCTGCTGGACCTGCTGCGCGACAGCCCCACCAGCCTGTTGATGGTCACCCACAGCCCACGCATTGCCGCGCGGCTGGACCGGCAGGTGGTGCTGCACCGCGGTCGTGTCGTACCCGCGAGCGGCGTGTGAGATGGCCGTGTTCCAGTGGACCTTGCGCGCGCTGCTCAGCCATTGGCGCCGCCACCCCGTGCAGTTTTTCAGCGTGCTCACAGGCCTGTGGCTGGCCACCGCGCTGCTGATCGGCGTGCAAGCTCTGAACAGCCAGGCGCGCGACAGCTACGCCCGCGCCAGCCAGTTGATCGGTGGCGAACCCCAGGCCAGCCTCAGCGCGCCGGACGGTGCCAGTTTCCCCCAGGCGCTGTTTGCCCAGTTGCGCCGCGCCGGATGGCCGGTGTCCCCGGTGGTGCAGGGGCGGGTGCAGCTCAAGGGGCTGGAGGACATACGGCTGCAATTGATGGGCATAGACCCGCTGTCGTTGCCCGGCAGTGGCGCGGTGGCGGGGCAGCGCTTGAGCCAGGCGCAGATGCTGGCGTTTTTTGACCCGCCAGGGCGTACCTGGATTGCGCCGCAGACCTTGCAGGCCTTGGGGCTGCACGAGGGCCAGCAGCCGATCACCCTGAATGGCCACTCGCTGCCGCCGCTGCAAGCCCAGGCGCAGATGGCGCCCGGCCTGTTGCTCACCGACATCGGTTTCGCCCAACCCGTGCTGGACATGCCCGAGCGCCTGTCGCGCCTGCTGCTGGACAACGCCTTCGCCGCCGGCCAGCCCCTGCCGCCCGCCGGGTTGCAACTCAAGCAGGGCGAGGACAATAACCTGGCGCGCCTCACCGAGAGCTTTCACCTTAACCTTGACGCGCTGGGCTTCCTGTCCTTTGTGGTGGGGTTGTTTATCGTGCACGCCGCCATCGGCCTGGCCCTGGAACAACGCCGCGGGTTGCTGCGTACGTTGCGGGCCTGCGGGGTCAGTGTGCGGATGTTGATCCTCAGCCTCAGCGTAGAACTCGGTGTGTTGTCGCTGTTGGGTGGCGTGCTTGGCGTGGCCAGCGGCTACCTGCTGGCCAGCCTGCTGCTGCCGGATGTGGCCGCCAGCCTGCGTGGCCTGTATGGCGCCGAGTTGCCGGGGCAATTGAATCTGAGCCCGTGGTGGTGGGCGGCGGGGCTCGGCTTGAGCCTGTTCGGTGCTTTGCTGGCCGGTGCCAGCAGCCTTTGGCGGGCGGCCCGCTTGCCGTTGCTGGCCCTGGCCAATGCCCAGGCCTGGCATGAGGCGCATGGGCGCTGGTTGCGACGTCAAGGTTGGGTGGCCGGTGCAGCGCTGCTGATCGCCGTGCTGGCGCTGTGGCTGGGTGACAGCCTTGCCGCCGGTTTTGTGCTGATGGCCGCGTTGTTGCTGGGTGCAGCCCTGGGTTTGCCGGTGGTGCTCAATGGCCTGCTCAAGGCGGTATTGGGACGCAGCCGCTCGGTGCTTGGCCAATGGTTTCTCGCCGACTGCCGCCAGCAACTGCCGGCCCTGAGCCTGGCCCTGATGGCGTTGCTCTTGGCCCTGGCCGCGAATATCGGCGCGGGCTCCATGACCTCGGGCTTTCGTCACACCTTCAACAACTGGCTGGAGCAACGTCTCACCGCCGAGCTGTACCTCAACCCGCAAGACCCGGCGCAGGCGCGGCAGCTCGGCGGTTGGCTGGCGCAGCAACCGTTGGTGCGGGCCGTACTGCCCACCTGGCAGGTCGCGGTGCAATTGCAGGGGTGGCCGGCGGACCTGTTTGGGGTGGTCGACGACCCGACCTATCGCCAGCATTGGCCGTTGCTCGAGGCGACAGGCGACCCCTGGGACCAGTTGCAGCAAGGCGACACGCTGATGCTCAGCGAGCAACTGGCGCGCAGGCTCGGTGTGCAGCTCGGCGATACCCTGAGCATCCCCACGCCTCAGGGCGTGTGGGCGCCCAGGTTGGTGGGCATCTACGCCGATTACGGCAACCCCAAGGGCCACGTCCTAGTCAATGCCCACCACTTGCTGGCGCACTGGCCGGGGCTGTCGCCGGCGCGTTTCAACCTGCGCGTGGCACCGTCGGATGTGGCGCCGTTGATACGTGAGGTGCAACGCGAGTTCGCCCTGCAAGACAGCCGCATCATCGATCAACAACAACTCAAGGGCTGGTCCAGCCAGGTGTTCGAACGCACCTTCGCCGCCACGGCCGCGCTCAACAGCCTGACGTTGGGAGTGGCCGGCGTAGCACTGTTTATCAGCCTGTTGACCCAGAGCCAGAGCCGCCTGGGCCAACTTGCACCGCTGTGGGCGCTGGGCGTTACCCGGCGGCAATTGATGCTGCTCAACCTGGGCCAGACCTGGCTGCTGGCGGTGCTTACGCTGGTGCTGGCCTTGCCCCTTGGGCTGCTGTTGGCCTGGTGCCTGGATGCAGTGATCAATGTGCAGGCGTTCGGTTGGCGCCTGCCGTTGCAGGTGTTTCCATGGCAGCTCGCGCAATTACTGGGGCTGGCGTTGCTCGCGACTTTGCTGGCTTCGGCCTGGCCGTTGTGGCAGTTGTACCGCAGCCGTCCGGCGGATTTGTTGAGGACGTTTGCCAATGAAGACTAAGGGCCTGCTGTGGGCGTTTGTGTTGTTATTGGCCGCTTGCGACAAAGCCCCGGCGCCCCAGGAGAGTTTTGCCGGCCTGGGCAGTGATGCGGCGGACTTCGTCCAGGTGGTGCCCGGCAAAGTGTTCAGCTTCCCTGAAGACCATGGCCCTCACGCCGGTTATCGCATTGAGTGGTGGTACGTCACCGCCAACCTCAAGGATGCGCAGGGCAATCTGTTCGGCGTGCAATGGACGCTGTTTCGCAACGCCCTCAAGGCCGGACCGACCCAGGCAGGCTGGCGCGATTCAACCCTCTGGCTTGGCCACGCCGCCGTCACGTCCGCCACCCGCCACTACGCGGCCGAACGCTTCGCCCGAGGTGGCGTCGGCCAGGCCGGCGCCCAGGCGGTGCCGTTCGACGCCTGGATCGACGACTGGACGTTCGCCACCCGCCCCGGCGGCGCCAGCGCATTGTCGGACATGCAACTCAAGGCCGGCGGCGCGCAGTTCGCCTACGACCTGCACCTGACTTCCACACGCCCGTTGGTGCTGCAGGGCGACAACGGCTACAGCCGCAAATCCGACCAGGGTCAGGCGTCGTATTACTACAGCCAGCCGTTTTTCAACGCCAAGGGCAGCGTCAGCATTGACGGCAAGGTCTATCAGGTCACCGGCCCGGCCTGGCTCGACCGCGAATGGAGCAGCCAACCACTGACCGCCAGCCAGACCGGTTGGGACTGGTTCTCCCTGCACCTGGACCGTGGCGAGCAGGTGATGCTGTTCCGCGTGCGGCAAACCGACGGGGCGGCCTACCTGACCGGCACCTGGATCGATCGCGAGGGCCGTACCCAAACCCTGCACAACGCCGACATTCAGCTGACGCCGCTGGAAACCACCGACATCGACGGCCGCAAGATTCCCACACGCTGGTCACTGAAAATTCCGGGTAAACAGCTGGATATCACTACCCGGGCCGTCAACCCCAACGCTTGGATGAACCTGAGTATTCCGTACTGGGAAGGGCCGGTGCAGTTTGAGGGCGGGGTGGGGTATCTGGAGATGACCGGGTATTAACGTGGAGTCTGTAAGTCCTATTTCCACGCTATGTAGGTAAATTCCCAAATGTAATTCCGCTCGCCTGGGCTTGTGTTCGGGGCGTAGGACTTTGCTTATATTTCGATGCCATTTTCTTTGATTCGGAATGAGAGACATGGCGTACGGATATATCACCGAAGGTTTTACGGACTATCAGAGTCTGAAAAGCCGCCTATGGCCTGGGGGCTTGTTGCAAGGGACGGACCATTTTGATGTGTTGAATCAGCACTTGCGCCACGGGATGCTGGAGCCGGGTCAATTAGTGCTGGTTCCCGACGCTTCCAGTGCGACCTGTTCTATCGAGGAAGCTCGGTTGATGCGCTATGCCGAAGAGATTAGTCACAATTTGAAACAGCAGGTCACGGTCGGCAGAGTGGGGTTCGATAACTATGATTTGGTGCAGAGCTTTCTGGCCTATAGCTCGATTGGGGTGGGCAGTGCCACATCGGCATGGCGCCGGCATCTGGATGAAGTGGGGCATACCCTGGAGGAGATTGAACGACTTCACCGGCGGTTGAAGGACGGTGGGTTGGACAGAGACGCTTTCATACGGCAACGCCAAGCGTTGTTTGGTCTATTGGAGACACAACTGCAGGGTGCTGCGCGGTTCGGGACGGGGTTGCGCGGCAATCCGTTAAAAAGAGCGCTTGGAATTTCGACCAAAAGCTACCTGCATCAAGGCGAGATAGCGGGTTATGCGCAGCATGTTCAGAGGATCGCGCAGATGTCGAAGTGGTTGGGCAAAGGGACTTATGTGGGGTTGGCGTTGGATGTGAATGTGGCGGCTTTGGAGATCAAGGAGGCCTGTATGACGGGGAGGGAGGCGCAGTGTCGGAGTGCGAAGTATGTGGAGACGGGGAGGTTGGCGGGTGGGGTGGCAGGGGCTGCGTTTCTGGGTAGGGTTGGCGCAGATGCTGCTCGTCGGGCATGCGTAATGTTCTTAGGCGTTCGCATGAAAGGAAGCGGTGCTCGCTTGTGGCGTCATTGGAGGTGTAGCGGGAGGGACTATCGGAGGCGATGTCGCCGGCGATCGCGGTGCGTTTTTAGGAGGAATGATCCTTGAGATGAATGGTGATTTGATATTCCAGCCAGATGGGACTTAATCATGGGGTTTGTTCTCGTCTACACCATTGTGTGGTTTGTTTGGCTGTTTGTTTCTTTGGGGGTGATGATTTTTGCTGAATATAAAAAGCTCGACGAAGTGGAAAGTTACTTCAGGGAAAACGAAAGGGTCCGCGACAATAAACGCTTCTGGGGCCGGAATCAGTGGATCGACAGGCAGTATCGCATGTTGCTGATTTTCGGGTTCTTTTCAGACTCTAAGCGCTATCTGGAAGCTGGCGTTGTCACTGAGGCCGAACTGGCGTCTGTTCCTTTAGCGCTCAAGCGTTGGGTAGTGTGGCCCTATTACATGGGCTACGTTTGGGCCCTCGAGACGCTAATCTGGGCCTTGTGGCGCTGGTGGTGCGACATCCCCATTCCATAGGGCCACGTCTTTGGCCGCTTGCGACAAAACGCCTGCGCCCCAGGAGAGCTTTGCCGGCTTGGTCAGTGATGCGGCGGACTTTGTCCAAGTGGTGCCCGGCAAAGTGTTCAGCTTCCCAGAAGACCATGGCCTCACGCCGGCTATCGCATTGGACGGGGCGGCCTACCTGACCGACACCTGGAACGATCGCGAGGGCCGCACTCAAACCCTGCACAATGCCGACATCCAACTGACGCCGCTGGAAACCACCGACATCGACGGCCGTAAAGTTCCTACACGCTGGTCGCCGAAAAATCCGGGCAGACAGCTGGAGGAGATTGAGCGGCTTCACCGGCGGCTGATGGACGGTGGGTTGGGCAGAGACGCTTTCATACGGCAACGCCGAGCGTTGTTTGGTCTATTGGAGACGTAACTGCAAGGCGCGGCACGGTTTGGTACAGGGTTGCGGGGCAATGAGTCGTTGAAGAAGGTGTTGGGGATTTCGACCAAGGGCTATTTGCACAAGGGAGAGATCGCGGGGTATGCGAAGCGGATTCGCGAGATTGCGCAGATGTCGGAGTGGTTGGGCAAGGGGACTTATGTGGGGTTGGCGCTGGATGTTGGGGTGACGGGGCTGGAGATCAGGGAGGCGTGCGTGACGGGGAGGGAGGCGCAGTGTCGGAGTGCGAAGTATGTGGAGACGGGGAGGTTGGCGGGTGGGGTGGCAGGGGCTGCTTTTCTGGGAGAGTTGGGTGCAAAAGCTGCTGTTCGAGCATGCAAAATGATTTTAGGCGTTCGACTTAAAGGAAACGGTGAACTCGCTTGCGGGGTCATTGGAGGTGTAGCGGGAGGGACTACCGGAGGCAATGCGATAGGCGAATTTGGTTCGCTTCTAGGAGGGAAGATCATGGAAGTTAATGGGGATTTGATATTCCAGCCTGAGGGGGCGTAACCGTGGATTTGTTTCTCGTTTACTCGGTGGCGCTGGCTGTTTGGTTGGCTTTTTCCGCGGGGGTGGTGATTTTTGCTAAATATAAAAAGCTCGACGAAGTGGAAAGTTACTTCAGTGAAAACGAAAGGGTCCGTGACAATAAACGTTTCTGGGGCCGAAATCAGTGGATCGACAGGCAGTATCGCATGTTGCTGATTTCCGAGTTCTTTTCAGACTCCCAGCGCTATCTGGAAGCCGGCGTTGTCACTGAGGCCGAACTGGCGTCTGTTCCTTTAGCGCTCAAGCGTTGGATGGTGTGGCCCTATTACCTCTTGTACATTTTGGCCGTCGGGACGGCAATCTGGACGTTCTGGCGCTGGTGGTGCGACATCCCCATTCCATAGGAGTTAGTATTTTTCATCAGAAATACTGTACATCCGTACAGTTATATCCTACATTCCATCCCAGGTGACCGGATGTCACCTGACCTTCAGTTTTTAACTATGGATGGATAAAAAATGAAATCGAAAAAAGCCTTTATGCTCGGCGCGGCCATGGCGGCCTCCTGCTTCGTTTCGGCCTTTGCCCTGGCCGAGCAAACCCCTCAAAAACTCAGCGCAGAAGCGGTCAGGCAGGCCGTGGATAAAGCGCTCAAATCCGGCGGCAAGCTGGACGCGGCGAAGGTCCCGGCCAGCCTCAAGCAAAAACTTCAGGCAGCCCAGGCCGGCCAGTCCAAGGCTGTCACCCAGACGGTTAAGACCGCGCCTTTCAATACCGTCATCGCCGAGTTGAAAAAACCGAGCCAGGCCGCGCCGAAAAGTGCTGCCGTCGCTGCCTTCGAGCCGCTGTTTCCCACCCTGGACATCAACACCCTCTACACCATTGACGGCGTAGGGCAGGGTGAGGAGTTCGCCTATCACTTCAACCTGCCGCAGAACGCGCGGATCCAGGTGCAGCTGGTCAACCAGAGCGCGGGCACCGATATGTCGCTGACGCTGTTCCAGGACGACGGCCAGGGTAACCTCAGCGTAGTGGGCTCATCGGATGCGGCGGACAGTGCCGATGAATACCTCGACGGTGTGTTGCCGGCCGGTGATTACTACTGGTACATGGTGGCCAAGGTGGCGAGCAGCTCGCAGTTCAGCTTTGGCGTGGCGGTAGACGCCAACATCGATGCCTACGAGCCCAACGATACGGCGCAGACAGCCTTTGTGCTGCCGGACTCGATGAACAAGGTCACTGGCAACCTCGACAACGCCAACGATGTCGATTACTTCGACTTCAAGGCGGTGCGCGGCCAAAGTGTGAGCATGTACCTGGCCGGCGACGAGAACGGCAGCCGTGAGCAGTGGATTTTCGACCGTTTCGATGGCACCAACTGGGTCACCGTGCCGGCCGGCTCCACCTCGACTTACCCAAGTGTTACGCCGGGCACTACCGTGAAAGTGCGTGTGCGGGCCAACCCTGGGGTGGCGCAGGACCCGACCAAGGCCTATCAGCTGAGCTTGGGTTCCACACCGCGTTTGAATACCTCGGACGTGAAGGGGGACAACATCGTGCGGGTGCCGGCATCGATATATTGGATGGCGACCCAGGCCGCACGGACCTTGACCTGGTCCACCAACTGGTCCGACTCCACGGGTACACCGCTGCTGGGTGTCACGCCGGTGTTGCGTGTCGACAAGCACTTCGAAGGGGCCGATTTCAACTGGACCGACTTCAGGGCCACCACCGACAGTTCGGGCACGTCCAAGGCCACCGCCGGTCTCGGTGAGTGCTTCGGCGAAAACCGTGTGCAGTTCGCGGATAGCAGCACGGGCGTTTCCTACAACTGGGACACTACCTTCAACTTCGGTGGCTGGCGGATAGAGCTGGACGAGTTCCCGGGTGTGGGCGTGGGGGGTGATAATGTGTCTTACGTGACCTTTGGGCATATCTGCACCCAAGACATCATCCATTGATTCAATGGTGTAAATAAATCGGGGGGCAGCCTGACAGGGCTGTCCCCCTTTTTGTTGGGAAAGTGAGATGGGTATCTGACGTGGCGGCCTTCGGGCTGACCAGGCTGTTGTTGTTGTTGTTGTTGTTGTTGTTGTTGTTGACCGTGTACATATCCGTTATTTAGGTAACGGCGGCTATGGGTTCCGCCCTTACGGCGGGTCACTTTTTGAAGGACCGGAATGCCGGCCCCAAAAAGTAACCAAAAAGTCCTCGCCCCACCACTCGTTGCCTCGCCTAGGCTCGGCATGCCCGTAATCCGACACTGATTTGGGGGGACGCCGCCCAGGCGCCATCCATGGCGCGTGGGCGGCTAAACCGGCATCCCTGCCGGTTTACCCCCCAAATCACTGTCGAATTCCGGCCAGCGTGGTTGACGGGGCGATTCGAGATCAAAAGCCAGAGCGCGGCGGCCTTAGAGCCGACCGGTGATGGGGCTGGTGTACTCGGTTAAAACTGTGGGAGGGGGCTTAAAATTTATCAACTGACCCATCCTCATCGGGGCATAGGTATCTACACAACTTTCAACGACTCAAAAGTATCCCTGTAGTGAGCGGGCTTGCCCCGCGCTGGGTGGCGAAGCCGCCCCAAACCAGGCGACCGAATTCTACCTGAAGCTCGGCGATGCCTTTATTGGGGCGGCTTCGCCACCCAGCGCGGGGCAAGCCCGCTCACTACAAAGATGTGTAGATACCTATGCTCATCGGGGGCAAGCGCCTTCCAAAGTTTGATCTCTGTACATCAGGTAGACCTCAGGCTGTTCTGGCTCTGCTCTTGATCTGGCTTTTGATTTTGATCTCAGGCGCCCCGTCAACCACGCTGGCCGGAGTGAGGGCACACCGAGCCTAAGCGAGGTGCCGAGTGGCGGGGCAAGAGCGTTTTGCTTACTTTTGCGCTCTTCAAAAGTGAGCCGCTGTAAGAGCGGAACCAATAGCCGCCGTGACCCAAATAACGGATATGTACACCGTCAACCCCAACCAGCCTGGTCGGCTCGAAGGCCGCCACGGTAGCCAACTCCCACCCACATTCGTACCTCGACCGACCAATGGCCCCTTGCACACGTCTCATTTCCTTGCTAGCTTCTGACAAAATGTTAACGATAACATTTGCTCTAAAAATAAAAACAAAACAGAGAACCATGCCATGAAAATGCTTCCGAAAACCCTGTGTTTATTGGCTGTAAGCATCACCCTCGGCACCGCTGCTCCCGCTTTCGCCGAGGCTGCCAAGCCGATCCGCATCGGCGCGTCCTTCCAGGAAATCAACAACCCCTATTTCGTCACCATGAAAAACGCCCTGGAAGAAGCCGGGGCGAGCATCGGCGCGAAAGTGATCATCACCGACGCCCGCCATGACGTGTCCAAGCAGGTCAGTGATGTCGAAGACATGCTGCAAAAAGGCATCGATATCCTGCTGATCAACCCCACCGATTCGGTGGGCGTGCAGTCGGCCGTCAAATCCGCCCACGCCGCCGGTGTGGTGGTCGTGGCGGTCGATGCCCAGGCGGAAGGGCCGCTGGACTCCTTTGTCGGTTCGAAAAACTTCGACGCCGGCTTCCAGGCCTGTGAATACCTGGCCAAGAACATCGGTGGCAAAGGCAATATCGCGATCCTCGACGGCATTGCCGTGGTGCCGATCCTGGAGCGCGTGCGCGGTTGCAAAGAGGCCGTGGCCAAGCATCCGGACATGAAGATTGTCAGCATCCAGAACGGCAAGCAGGAACGTGACCAGGCGCTGACGGTCACCGAGAACATGCTGCAGGCCCAGCCCACCCTCAAGGGCATTTTCAGCGTGAATGACAACGGCTCGCTCGGCGCGCTGTCGGCCATCGAAGCCAGCGGCATGGACGTGAAACTGGTCAGCGTCGACGGCGCACCGGAGGCGATCAAGGCCATTCAGAAGCCCGGCAGCAAGTTCATCGCCACCTCGGCGCAATACCCGCGCGATCAGATCCGCCTCGCCCTGGGCATCGCCCTGGCCAAGAAGTGGGGCGCGCACGTGCCGGCCACGGTTCCGGTGGACATCACCCTGATCGACCAGGCCAAGGCCAAGGATTTCAGCTGGTAAGTCACCCAGGCCCCACGCAACCCGTGGGGCTTGAGGTTTCCTTCTGAATACGAGGTCGGCGGTATGAGCAGTCTTCTGAAGCTGGAAAACATCTGTAAGCGTTACCCGGGCGTGCAGGCGCTCAAGTCCATCAACCTGCAGGTCGAGCGCGGCGAAATCCACGCCTTGCTCGGCGAAAACGGCGCGGGCAAATCCACCCTGATGAAGATCCTCGGCGGCGTCGAGCATCAGGACGAAGGCCGCATATTGATCGATGGCCAGGTACAGCAATTCTCGACTTACCGCGACGCGATTGCCGCCGGCATCGGCATCGTGTTCCAGGAATTCAGCCTGATTCCTTACCTCACGGCGGTGGAAAACATCTTCCTCGGCCACGAATTGAGCAACCGTTTCGGCCTGTTGCGCAAGCGCGAAATGGTTGAGAAATCCGAGGCGTTGTTCAAGCGCCTGGGCGTCAGCATTAACCTGCAATGTGCGGTCAAGCACCTGAGCGTGGCCGAGCAGCAGTTCGTCGAAATCGCCAAGGCCCTGGCCCTGGATGCGCGCCTGCTGGTGCTCGATGAGCCCACCGCGACGCTCACGCCCAGCGAAGCCGAGCTGCTGTTCGGGATCATGCGCGAGCTCAAGCGCCAGGGCGTGGCGGTGATTTTCATCTCCCATCACCTGGAGGAGATTTTCCAGGTGTGCGACCGCATCAGCGTGTTGCGCGACGGCGGCAACGTGGGCGTCACCGAGGTGGCCGACAGCGACATCGACCGCCTGGTCGAGATGATGGTCGGGCGCCGCCTGGAATGCAGTTTCCCGCCCAAACCCACCACCGAACGCGGCCCGCTGTTGCTGGAGGTCAAGCACATCCAGCTGGTGCGCAATGGTCCGCGCAACAGTTTCCAACTGCACAAGGGCGAGATCCTCGGCTTTGCCGGATTGGTCGGCTCCGGCCGCACCGAACTGGCCCTGGGCATGATGGGCGCGCTGCCGTCGGTGAGCAAAGACGTGTGGCTGCGCGGTGAAAAAATCACCCTTGACGACCCGGCGCAAGCGCTCGCCCACGGCATCGGCCTGCTCCCGGAAAGCCGCAAGAGCGAAGGGCTGATCACCGACTTCAGCATCCGCGAAAATATCTCGCTGAACAACCTGCCCAAATACCAGAACGCCTCGGGCCTGATCGACAAAAGCCGCGAATGCGCCAGCGTCGAGGGCCTGATGAAACAGCTGTCGATCAAGGCCCCCAGCAGCGAAAGCCGGGTATTCAACCTCAGCGGCGGCAACCAGCAGAAGGTCGTGATCGCACGCTGGATCAACCACCACTGCGATGTGCTGGTGTTCGACGAACCCACCCGTGGCATCGATGTCGGCGCCAAGGCGCAGATCTACGCGCTGATGCGCAGCCTCACCGAACAGGGCTACGCAATCATCATGATCTCCTCCGAATTGCCGGAGGTCATCGGCATGTGCGACCGCGTTGCGGTGTTCCACAAGGGCGCCATCGTCAAGGTACTCGAAGCGTCTGCCGTCAATCCTCAAGAGGTCATGCGCCATGCAACAGGGGGCTCAAGTGAATATGTCCATTAGCCGCGGCGATAACAGCCGGCTGCGCCTGAACCTGGCGCGGCTGCTGCGCTCGCCGGCGTTCTATCCGTTTGTGGGGCTGGTAGTGGTGACGCTGGTGATGATCCTGGCCAGCGACACCTTCCTCACCGCCAGCAACCTGTCGAACATTGCCCGGCAAGTGTCGATCAACGCAATTATCGCGGTGGGCATGACCTGCGTGATTCTCACCGGCGGCATCGATTTGTCGGTGGGGCCGGTGATGGCCTTGTCCGGCACGCTCACCGCCGGCTTGATGGTCGCCGGTTTGCCGCCAGGCGTGGCGATTGGCGCGGGGATGCTGGTCGGCGTGGCCTTCGGCATTGGCAACGGCCTGTTCGTGGCCTACCTGCACATGCCACCGATCATCGTCACTCTCGCGACCATGGGCATCGCCCGGGGCCTGGGCCTGATGTACACCGACGGCTACCCGATTTCCGGGTTGCCGGACTGGTTTGCGTTCTTTGGCCGCGAAAGCCTGTTCGGTATCCAGGTGCCGATCCTGATCATGCTGATCACGTACCTGGCCGCTTATGTGCTGCTGCAACACACGCGCATCGGCCGCTACATCTACGCCATCGGCGGCAATGAAGAAGCGGTGCGTTTGTCTGGCGTACGGGCGGCGCGCTTCAAGTTGCTGGTGTACGGCATCAGCGGCCTCACGGCGGCGATTGCCGGGCTGGTATTGACCTCACGCCTGATGAGCGGCCAGCCGAATGCCGGCGTGTCGTTCGAACTGGATGCGATTGCCGCCGTGGTGCTGGGCGGTGCATCGATAGCCGGCGGGCGCGGGGTGATTATCGGCACGTTGCTCGGCGCCATGCTGCTGGGCGTGTTGAACAACGGGCTGAACATGCTCGGCGTGTCGCCCTACGTCCAGAGCGTCATCAAGGGCGGGATCATTTTGCTGGCGATCTTTATCAGCCGTCAGCGCCATAAATAAACTCCTCAAGACAGGTCAGAAATCATGGACAAGCTCACCCAAATGCAAGCCGTCGTCTGCCACGGCCCCAAAGACTATCGCCTGGAACGCATCGGCAAACCCCAGGCGCGCGCCAATGAACTGGTGATCCGTATCGCCGCCTGTGGCATCTGCGCCAGTGACTGCAAGTGCCATTCTGGCGCGGCGATGTTCTGGGGCGGCGACAACCCGTGGGTCAAGGCGCCCGTCGTGCCGGGGCACGAGTTTTTTGGCTATGTGGAGCAAGCGGGCGAGGGCGCCGCAGAGCACTTCGAGGTCGCGGTGGGCGACAAAGTGATCGCCGAGCAGATCGTGCCGTGCGCCAAGTGCCGCTTCTGTAAATCCGGCAAGTACTGGATGTGCGAAGTGCACAACATTTTCGGCTTCCAGCGTGAGGTGGCCGAAGGCGGCATGGCCCAGTACATGCGCATCCCCAAGACGGCCATCGTGCACAAGATTCCCGCATCGGTGTCGCTGGAAGACTCGGCGCTGGTGGAGCCCATGGCGTGCTCGATCCACACGGTCAACCGCGGCGACATCCAGCTCGACGACGTGGTGGTGATCGCCGGTGCCGGCACCCTCGGCCTGTGCATGGTCCAGGTCGCCGCGTTGAAAACCCCGAAGAAACTGGTGGTGATCGACATGGTCGACGAGCGCCTTGAGCTGGCAAAAAAATTCGGCGCCGACGTGGTGATCAACCCGACGCGCGACAACGCCCGCGAAATCATCAACAGCCTGACCGACAACTACGGTTGTGACGTGTATATCGAAACCACCGGCGTGCCGGCCGGCGTCACCCAGGGCCTGGATCTGATCCGCAAGCTCGGGCGTTTTGTCGAGTTCAGCGTGTTCGGCGCCGAGACCAGCGTCGACTGGTCGATCATCGGCGACCGCAAGGAGCTGGACGTGCGCGGCGCGCATCTCGGGCCTTACTGCTACCCGATCGCCATCGACCTGTTCGAGCGCGGCCTGGTGACGTCCAAAGGCATCGTCACCCATGACTTCCCACTGGATGACTACGCCGAAGCGTTCGAGTTGGCCAACTCGACCAAATCGATCAAGGTGCTGTTGAAGCCGGTGGCCTGACGATGAACTACGTGATGGGTGTCGACATAGGGACCCAGAGCACCAAGGCACTGCTGGTCGATGCGCACGGCGCGATCATCGCCCAGCATAGCCAGGGGTATCGCGTGGATACCCCCAGAGTGCGCTGGGCCGAGCAATGGCCGCAGGTCTGGCTGGACGCTGTCGAAGCCTGTGTGTCGCAGTGCATGGCCAAGGCCGGCGTGGCGGCGCAACAGGTCAAGGCGCTGTGCATCAGCAGCCTGTATGGCGGCTCGGGGATTGCGGTGGATGCGCAGATGACACCGCTGCACCCGTGCCTGATCTGGATGGACCGCCGCGCCGGCGAGCAGGTGGCCTGGGTGCGCGAGCAGGTGGACCTTGAACGCTTGTTCGAGGTCACCGGCAACTCGGTGGACAGCTACTACGGGTTCACCAAGATGCTCTGGCTCAAACAGCACCAGCCTCAGGTGTGGGCGAAAACGCGCTACCTGCTGCCGCCCAACAGCTACATCAACTGGTGCCTCACCGGTGAGCTGGCGGTGGACCACAGCAGCGCCGGCAATATCGGCGGTGTCTACGACGTGAAGGCGCGCGGCTGGTCTGTCGAGATGCTCGATACCCTGGGAATTCCACCGGCAATGATGCCGCAGCGCCTGGTGTATTCCGGCGAGGTGGTCGGCGGTTTGCTCCAGACATGGGCGCAGCGCCTGGGCCTGCACGCCGGCACGCCGATTCTCGCCGGCGGCGTCGACGCCGCCATGGCGACGTTGGCGGCGGGCGTTACGCAGCCGGGTAACCATGTGGCGATGATCGGCACCAGCATGTGCTGGGGCTACCTGAACCAACAGGTGGACGCCCATCACGGCTTGGTGAGCATGCCCCACGTCTACAACGGCCACCGCGACCTGTACATCTTCGGCGGCGCGATCACGGCCGGCGCTTCGGTCAGCTGGTTTCGCGAACAGTTCTGCCAGGCCGAAGAGCAACAGGCCAAGGCCACCGGCCAGGACAGCCTGGTGCTGCTGGAGCAGAGCGCGATGAACGTCCCGGCGGGTAGCGAAGGCTTGCTGTTCCTGCCGTACCTGATGGGCGAACGCAGCCCGGTGTGGGATGACCGCGCCAGTGGCAGCTTTGTCGGGCTGAACCTGTACCACAGCCGAATCCACCTGTACCGCGCCGTGCTTGAAGGGGTCAGTTTTGCCCTGCGGCATAACATCGAAGCCGGCACCCGCGGCGCGCATTCGCTGGACCCGCGTTTGATCGTGGTGGGCGGCGCCAGCCATTCGGACCTGTGGATGCAGATCATCGCGGACGTGACGCGGTACCCGGTGTACACCATTGTCCAGGAAGTGGAAGCAGCGTTGGGTGCGGCCTTGTTGGCTGCGCATACCGTGGGGTTGGTGAGTGACGGGGCGATGGAGAAGGGCTGGGTCCAGCTGCAGCTGAGGGCTGAGCCCAAGGCGCAACACGTTGAGGCGTATGACCTGGCGTTTGCCGAGTACCTGAAGTTGTATCCGGCCCTGAAACCGATCATGCACAACCTGCAAACCCACTGATTCACCAAGATCCAAAATGTGGGAGCGGGCTTGCTCGCGAATGCGGTGGATCAGCCATGGATGTATTGACTGACCCACCGCCTTCGCGAGCAAGCCCGCTCCCACAGGGGGATCTTCATTGCCTTAGAGAATGTCGCCATGGCCACTTTTGACTTCACCCACCACCGCATCCTCGTCACCGGCGCCAGCAGCGGCATTGGCCGCGAAATCGCCCTGCAACTGATCGCCAGCGGCGCCGAGGTCTTTGCCCTTGGCCGCGACGCGCAGGCCCTGGCCGGGCTCGGCTGCCATAGCCTGTGCCTGGACATCGCCGACAGCGCCGCCCTCGACACAGCCCTGCAAGACCTGCCGCCGTTGCACGGGCTGGTCAATTGCGCCGGAATTTCGCGGCTGGAGCCGGCGGCGGCGATCAGCGCCGAGGCGTTCGACCAGGTGATGAACGTCAACGCCCGCGCCGCCGCGCAAGTCGCCAGCCGCGTGGCGGCCAGGATGATCGAGGCACGGATCGCCGGCAGCATCGTCAACGTCTCCAGCCAGGCCTCGCTGGTGGCGCTGGACGATCACCTCGGCTACTGCGCGTCCAAGGCCGCGCTGGATGCGATCACCCGCGTGCAATGCGCCGAATGGGGGCGCTTCGGAATTCGCGTCAACAGCGTCAACCCCACGGTCACGCTGACGCCGATGGCGGCCATGGCCTGGTCCGAGCCGTCCAAGCGCGACCCGGCGCTGGCGGCCATCCCGTTGGGGCGGTTTGCCGAAACCGTGGAAGTCGCCTTGCCGGTGCTGTTCCTGCTGAGCCGCGCCGCCAGCATGATCAGCGGCGTCAGCCTGCCCATCGACGGCGGCTACACCAGCCGCTAGCCGTTTTCCAGGCGGCCGGCGATCACCACCTTGTCCCGTGGCTTGTGCGGGTCTTGCAGGCGGTCGAGCAACAGGCGCACCGCGCTGCTGCCGGCCAACGATGCATCATGGGCCACGCAGGCGATGGGCACGCCGAAGATATCGGCGAAGGGCAGGCGGTCGATGCCGCAGATAGTCAGGCTGTCGTGGGGGATGTTGTGCATGCGCAACGCGCGCAGCGCGCCGAGGGTGATCAATTGGTTGAAGCCCATGATCGCGTCCGGCGCCGCGTGCTCGGCCAGGTAGTCGAGGGTGTGCAGGTAGGACGGCATCAGCGTGTAGTCGCCGGCCTGCACTTCGACGTGCACCTGGGGGTGTTCGGCCAGCACTTCGCGCAGGCCCTTGAGGCGTTCGACGGTGATGCGCGAGTGCTCGGGCCCGGTCAGCACCAGCAGGCGCTTGAGATGGGGTGTCTGGCGCAGCAGGTAATGCGCGGCCTGGATACCGCTGTGGTAATTGTCGAGCACTACGCGGCTGAACGGGCTGTCATGCAGCGTGCGGTCGAGCAGCACCACCGGCGTCTTGCCGTTGCCCAGGCGTTCCAGGTAGTCGGGTTGGTAGCTCGGCTCGTCGGAGACCGGCGACAGGATGATCCCCGCCACGCGGTAGCCCAGCAGGGTGTCCACCGCCTTGCTTTCCAGTTCTTCCAGCTCGTCGGTGTCCACCAGCATGATGGTGTAGCCGTGCTGCTTGGCCTCACGGGAAATCGCCTTGATCATTTCGCTGTAGAACGGGTTGTCCACGGACGCGGTGATCACGCCGATGATCAGGCTTTCACTGCGCTTGAGCCCGCGTGCGAAGGCGTTGGGCACGTAGTCCAGTTCCCGCGCCACTTCGAGGATGCGCGCCAGGGTGGCGGGCTTGACCAGGTCGGGTTTGCTCAGCGCACGGGACACGGTGATGGTGGTCATGCCGACGCGTTTGGCGATGTCGCTGATGGTGACGGGCTTTTTCTTGTTCATCGATAAGGCTGCGAAAGGACACACCCGCAGGCTAGCATGCGCACGGGCGCAGGGTGATTCAAATCAACGGGTCCCAGCGCTGCGACCAGTCACTTTCGGCCTTGACCACTTCGCGCAGCAACGCCAGTGCCTGTTGCAACACCGCCGAATCCCGCGCCCGCGAATACACCAGGTAGGTGGGGAAACTGAATTCCGGCGCCTTGGGCACACGCTGCATCACGCCGCTGTCCAGGTAGCTCTGCACCACACGGGTACGGAAATAGCCGGCGCCGCCGTTCTCGAGGATGTACTGCAACGCCAGCGGCCCGAGGTTGAAACTCAGCGCGGCGCGGGCCTTGTCGGGAAGGGCGGCGTCATGCTGCTGGCGAAAACCCGGGCCCCAGTCGATATACACATACGGGTCCGGCATGCTGACCAACTGCACCAGGATCAGTTTTTCTTCCAGCACCTGCTCCACTTGCAAGCCCGGCCAGTAGTGCGGCTGGAACACCAGTGCGGCGTCGAGCACGCCCAGTTCCAGCTGGCGCAGCAGGTAGTCGCCTTCACGCACTTCGGTGCGCAGCGCATGCCCTGGGATGTGCTGGCGCAGGGCCTGGGCCCAGCCGAGCATCAACGGGTTGCACAGGCTGACCTCGCCACCGATGTGCAGCACATTGCGATAGCCCTCCGGCAACGGCAGGTCACGCTTGGCGGCTTCCCAGGTTTGCAGCAGTTGGTTGGCGTACACCACGAAGGCCTCGCCGTCGGCGGTCAGCCTGGCGCCTGCGCGGTTGCGCACGAACAGCGTACTGCCGAGCTGGTTTTCCAGGTTTTTTACCCGTGCAGTGATGGCGGTCTGGGTGACGTGCAGTTTCTCGGCGGCGGCGGCCAGGCTGCCGCAGCGGGTGATTTCGAGGAAGGTGCGTGCCAGTTCGATGTCCATGAAGCCCCCGGGAGATGAATGGGGGGCATTGTAGAGTGATGGCGGATAGGATGCGATTGGTGTGGGGGGGCGGCTAAACCGGCATCCCTGCCGGTTTACCCCCCAAATCAATATCGAATTCCGGCCAGCGTGGTTGACGGGGTGATCCGAGATCAAAAGCAAAAGCGCGGCGGCCTTAGAGCCGACCGGTGATGGGGCTGGTGTACTCGGTTAAAACTGTGGGAGGGGGCTTGCCTGCGAAGACGTCTGCCCAGCAAACATTGATGTTGACTGATCCACCGCTTTCGCGAGCAAGCCCGCTCCCACAGGGGATTGCGCTTAACTGACTGGCATTAGGGCTTGCCCCCGATGGTGGTGGGTCAGCTAAAAATTTATCAACTGACCCACCCTCATCGGGGCATGGGTATCTACACAACTCTCAACGACTGAAAAGTATCCCTGTAGTGAGCGGGCTTGCCCCGCGCTGGGTGGCGAAGCCGCCCCAATAAAGGCATCGCCGAGCTAGAGGTAGAACCCGGCCGCCTGGTTTGGGGCGGCTTCGCCACCCAGCGCGGGGCAAGCCCGCTCACTACAAAAACGTGTAGATACCTATGCTCATCGTGGGCAAACCCCCTTCCACAGTTTGATCTCTGTACATCAGGTAGACCTAAGGCTGCTCTGGCTCTGGCTCCGGCTTTGCTTTTGATCTGGCTTTTGATTTTGATCTCAGGCGCCCCGTCAACCACGCTGGCCGGAGTGAGGGCACACCGAGCCTAGGCGAGGTGCCGAGTGGTGGGGCAAGAGCCCTAATGAGATGGTCAGCCCGGCGAGAACCTCAGGTCTAAACTACTGGGGTTCTCACTTTTCTTGAGGAGGCTTTCTCATGAACAGCGTAACGCTTCTAGGCATCGACATTGGCAAGAACAGCTTCCACTTGCACGGCCAAGACGCACAAGGCCATCAGGTATTGCGCAAGAAGCTCAATCGCCGACAGTTGCTGCCATTACTTGCACAAATGCCACCCTGCAAAGTTGCCATGGAATCCTGTGGCGGATCACAGTTTCTTGCCAGAGAAATCACCAAGCTCGGTCATCAGGTCCAACTGATTGCGCCGCAGCATGTGAAGGCTTACGTCACCGGCAACAAGAACGACTTCATTGATGCCGAGGCTATTTGCGAAGCCGCATCACGTCCCAGAACGCGATGTGTACAGGTGAAATCAGTTGACCAGCAGGTGCTGTCGACCGTGCATAAACTGCGTAAATCACTGGTGAGTCGACGCACTGGAGTGATCAACCAGGTGCACGGGTTCTTACTTGAGTTTGGCGTTATCTTTCCCGCCGGCTATGCTGCGTTGGAGCGGGTTCCTGCATTGATGGAAGAGCACAATCTACCTCTGCGCCTGCGGCAGGCTATTAGTCGGATGCTTGATGACATTCGTCAATTGACTCGCGAAATCAAAGCGCTGGATACCGAGATCAAGCAGCAAGTAAATGGGAGTGACGCCGGCAAAAGATTACAGAGCATCCCCGGCATCGGCCCCCTCATCGCTAGCGCGCTGGTGGCCGATGTCGGGGACGCTTCGATGTATAAATCGTCCCGAGATTTTTCGGCGTCCTTAGGGTTGGTGCCGCGGCAATACTCGACTGGAGGGCAAACCACTCTCCTGGGTATCAGCAAGCGTGGGGACAGGTATTTGCGAACCTTGCTGATGCAGGGCGCCCAAACCCTGCTTTATCGAATCGATAAACGAAACGATGCCCTTGGGGTCTGGGCCAGAAGTCTATTAGCTCGAAAACCGCTCAACAAAGTTGCCTGTGCGCTGGCTAATAAAATGGCCAGGATTGTCTGGGCGCTATTGACCAAAGGTGGCACCTACAACGGGCATGCCACCGCATAATCCGGCTTTACCACCAGCTTTTGCGACGTCAGTAGCTGATGACGATAAACGGCAGACATCCTGGCTGAGAACCTGATAACCAAAGCAGCTTTCGCAGCTGAAGCGCTTTTAAGGACAGGCAGGAGCGAATACTCATCAAGGGCCGAGCGTGTACCCGCGCTCACAAGGAGCCCGGATACATTAGCGCAAGCCTGATTTACCGTTCATCGTGACTGGATAGCAAAAGGTGGGCTGACCATACATTTGGTTACTTTCGCGCTTTTCGAAAGTGACCCGCCGTAAGGGCGGAACCAATAGCCGCCATGACCTAAATAACGGATATGTACCCGGTCAACCCCAACCAGCCTGGTCGGCCCGAAGGCCGCCACGTTTCAGCCCAGGCTCTGTGGAACGTCCAGGTGCCGGGTCGGAAAAGCCTTTGCATACACCTGGCAAACCCGCAAAACCGTATCATCCGCAAACCGCGCCCCCACCACATGCAACCCCACCGGCAAGCCATTCGCCGCCAACCCGCACGGCACCGACGCCGCCGGTTGCTGGGTGAGGTTGAAGGGGTAGGTGAACGGGGTCCATTCGGTCCACTCCGCCAGGCCCGATCCGGGCGGTATGTCGTGCCCGGCCTTGAACGCAGTGATCGGCATCATCGGCGACACCAGCACATCATAATGCTCATGGAACGCGGCCATGCGCGCCACCAGGGCTGCGCGCGCTTCGAGGGCCGCGTTGAAGTCATCCAGGCTCAAGCGTTCGCCGCGTTGTGCGATGCGCAGCAAACCAGGATCGAGCAGCTGCTTTTGCGCCTCGCTCATGCTCCCGGTCAGGCGTGCGGCGCCGGCTGCCCACAGGGTGTTGAACACTTCCAACGGGTCGCTGAAGCCGGGGTCGATTTGCTCGACATGGGCGCCCAGTTGCACCAGCCCTTCCACCGCCTGCGCGACCACCTTGGCCACTTGCGGGTCGAGGTCCACGTAACCGAAATTCGGGCTGTAGGCGACGCGCAAACCTTTCAGGTCAGTACCCGGCGTCAGCCACGGCGTGCTGCGTGGCGCGCCGATCAAGCCATCCCGCGCATCCGGTTGCGCCACCGCCTGCAGCATCAGCACGCTGTCTTCCACGGTGCGGGTCATCGGCCCCAGGTGCGACAGAATCGTCATCGAACTGGCCGGCCATTGCGGGACATAACCGAAGGTCGGCTTGATCCCGAAGGTGCCGGTAAACGCACAGGGAATCCGAATCGAGCCGCCGGCATCGCTGCCCTGGTGCAGCACGCCCAGGTTCAATGCCGCCGCCGCGCCCGCGCCGCCGGACGAGCCGCCCGCCGTGGTGCGGGTGTCCCAGGGGTTGCGGGTAATGCCGTAGAGCGGGTTGTCGGTGACGCCTTTCCAGCCGAATTCCGGCGTGGTGGTCTTGCCCAGCAGCACCGCGCCGGCCTTGCGCATAAAGCCGGAGAAGGGCGCGTCGATGTCCCACGGTCCTTCGGCGGACGTGGTGCGCGAGCCCTTGCGGGTGGGCATGCCGACGGTCAGCGTCAGGTCCTTGATCGACGCCGGTACGCCGTCCAGCGCACCGCACGGCTCGCCCTTGAACCAACGTTGTTCCGAGGCGCGTGCGGCATTCAGTGCGCCTTGCGGGTCGACATGGCAGTAGGCGTTGACCACCGGGTTGTAGCGCTCGATCCGCAGCAGCGCATCTTCGGTAACTTCCACCGGTGACAAGGATTTGTCGCGAAAACGCTGCAGCAATTGCACCGCCGTCAGTTTGCCGATCTCACTCATGCCGCTTCCCCCTGCGCCGCATTGACCATGGCGCGCAGCAATACCGCGCAGCCCGCCGCCAGGTCATCCGGCGCGGCGTTTTCGATTTCGTTGTGGCTGATGCCGCCTTCGCACGGCACAAAGATCATCCCGGCCGGGCCCAGTTCGGCGACGAAAATCGCGTCGTGGCCGGCGCCGCTGACAATGTCCATATGGCTCAGGCCCAAGGCGCTCGCAGCGTCGCGCACGGCGTTGACGCACGCCGGGTGGAAGTCCAGCGGCGGGAAATCGGCGGTGGGCGTCAGTTCAAAGGTCAAGCCGTGACGGGTGGCCGTGGCTTCGATCACGCCGCGCACTTCATCGACCATGGCTTGCAGCCTGTCGGCATGCAGATGGCGCAAGTCAATTGTCATCTGCACTTGACCTGGGATCACGTTACGCGACCCCGGATGCAGGCTCAGGCAACCGACCGTGCCACACGCGTGGGGCTGCTGCTGATGGGCGATGCGGTTGACCGCGCTGACGACTTCGGCAGCGCCCACCAGGGCGTCCTTGCGCAGGTGCATCGGCGTCGGGCCTGCGTGGGCTTCGACGCCGGTGAGGGTCAGGTCGAACCATTTCTGGCCCAGGCAGCCCATCACCACACCGATGGTGGTGGCCTGGTCTTCAAGTACCGGGCCTTGCTCGATATGCGCCTCGAAATACGCGCCGACCGGATGGCCCAGTACCGCGCGCGGGCCGGCATAGCCGATGCGCTGCAACTCAGCGCCCACTGACAGGCCCTGGTCATCAAGTTTGCCCAGGGTCTCCTGCAGATCGAACTGACCGGCAAACACCCCGGAGCCCATCATGCACGGCGGAAAGCGCGAACCTTCTTCGTTGGTCCACACCACCACTTCAATCGGCGCTTGGGTTTCGATGTTCAAATCGTTGAGGGTGCGGATCACTTCCAGCCCGGCCATCACACCGTAGCAACCGTCGAACTTGCCGCCGGTGGGTTGGGTGTCGATATGGCTGCCGGTCATCACCGGGGGCAGGGCGGGATTGCGCCCGGCGCGGCGTGCGAAGATATTGCCGATGGCGTCGACACTGACGCTGCACCCGGCGGCTTCGCACCACTGCACAAACAGGTCGCGGGCCTGGCGGTCCAGGTCCGTGAGTGCCAGGCGGCACACGCCGCCCTTGACCGTGGCGCCCAGTTGCGCCAAGTCCATCAGCGATTGCCACAGGCGGTCGCGGTTGATCAGCGGGGCGTTGCTCTGAAGCGCTTGCGCAAAACTATTCATCAGCGTTCTCCGGTCAGGCACTCAGGGCCAAATAGCGGTTCTTGATGCTCGGGTCGGCACGAAAGTCAGCGGCGCTGCCCTCGTAGACCACGCGGCCTTGTTCGAGCACGTAATGGCGGTCGGCGAGCTTGTCGCAGACCATCAGGTTCTGTTCCACCAGCAGCACCGGCAGGCCGTCGTCCTTGACCTTGCGCAAGATCTTCACCAACTCGTCGACGATCACCGGGGCGAGGCCTTCGGTGGGCTCATCGAGGATCAGCAACTTGGGGTCGTTGAGCAGCGCGCGGGCGATGGCGAGCATTTGCTGCTCGCCGCCGGAGAGTGCGTGGCCGGCGTTTTTGCGCCGTTCCTTGAGCCGCGGGAACATGGCGTAGACGTCCTCGAGCTGCCAACGGCTGGTTTTGCGCGCGGCGATGCGCAGGTTTTCCTCGACCGTGAGCAGGCGAAAAATCCCGCGGTTCTCCGGCACCAGTGCCAGGCCCTGGCGCGCGATCTCAAAGATTTTCCGCCCCACCAGGGCCTGGCCATTGAAGTGGATCTGGCCCTGGCGCGGGCAAATAACCCCGAGGATGCTGCGCAGGGTGGTGGTCTTGCCGGCGCCGTTGCGGCCGAGCAGCGTCACCAGTTCGCCCGGGTTGACCGTCAGCGACACACCTTCGAGCACGTGGCTCTTGTCGTAGTAGGAATGGATATTCTCGACGATCAGCATCAGGCAGCCTCCCCCAGGTAAGCGGTGCGCACACGTTCATCGGCGCGCACGAATTCCGGCGTGCCTTCCACCAGGATCTGCCCATGGCTCATCACGGTGATGCGTTGGCTGATGGACATGACAATGCTCATGTTGTGTTCGATCAACAGCACCGTGTGATCGCGGCCGAGGTCGCTGATCAGTTGGGTCATGATCGGAATGTCATCGATGCCCATGCCCGAGGTGGGCTCGTCGAGCATCAACAGTTTGGGCTTGGAGCAGATCGACATGCCCACCTCCAGCACCCGCTGCTGGCCGTGGGACAACTCGCCGGCCAGGGTGTCGGCGCGGGCGCTGAGTTGCAGGCGCTCCAGCACCTGGTCGGCCATCTCCAGGTGTTCGCGTTTGCTGTCGACGCGGCGCCAGAAATTCAGCGCGCGGGCACCGTCACGGCCCTGTGCGGCCAGGCGCAGGTTTTCACGTACGCTGAGGTTCTGGAACAGGCTGGTGAGCTGGAACGAACGCGCCATGCCCAGGCCGACGCGGGCGTGGGCGGGTTTGCGCATCAGGTTCTTGCCGTCGAAGTGAATCGCCCCGGCGGTGGCCTGGCGTTCACCGGTGAGGCAGTGGAACAGGCTGGTCTTGCCCGCGCCGTTGGGCCCGATGATGGTGTGGATGGTGCCGGCTTCGACCTTGAGGTTCACGCCGTTCACCGCATGGAAGGCACCGTAGGCCAGTTCCAGGTCTTTGGTTTCCAGCAGGATGTTCATAGCCCTTGCTCCTTGGCGACGACAGCAGTTTTGCGGCTGCCGCGCACCTTGTCGAACAGCGACGCCAGGCCGCCCCACAAACCGCCGCGCATGAAGATCACCACCAGGATCAGGATTACCCCCAGCAGCATCAGCCAGCGCGGCCACAGGTCGGAGAGAAAATCCCCGAGCAGCACGATGGAACCGGCGCCCAGCAATGAGCCGAACAGCGAGCCGGTGCCGCCGACGATGGTCATGATCAGGATGTGCTCGGACATCGCCAGGTCGATGTTCGACAGCGGCACAAAATGCAGTAGCATGGCGTACAACGCGCCGGCGATGCCGGTGACGGCGCCGGACAGCACGAACACCAGGATCTTGAAGTGCCGTGTGTCGTAGCCGATGGCCGAGGCGCGGGTTTCGTTTTCGCGGATCGCCATCAAGGTGCTGCCGAACGGCGAGGCGATCACCCGGCGTGCACCGATGAAGATGAGCAGGAACAGCACCGCGACAAAACTGTAGAAGGCGCGGGCGTCGGCCAGCGACAGCAGCACGGTGTCACCGATACGGATCTCCGGGCGCGGCACGCTGAGCAGGCCGTTGTCGCCGCCGGTCCAGTCGCTGAGGGTGTAGGCGACGAAATAGGCCATCTGGCTGAACGCCAGGGTCAGCATCACGAAGTAAATGCCGGTGCGGCGGATCGCCAGGGCACCCACCAGCAACGCCAGGAAACCGCCCGCGACGGCGGCGCCGAGCAACGCGGTGAACAGGCCCATTTGCAGGTGGATCATCAGCAGCGCCGCGCAATACGCGCCGGCGCCAAAGAAGATGCCTTGGCCGAACGACAACAGCCCGGTGTAGCCCAGCAACAGGTTGCAGGCCAGCGCAGCCATGGCAAAGATCAGGATCTCGGTGGCCAGGGTCGCCGAAGGCAGTATCAGCGGCAGGCCGATCAGCACTGCCAGGACCCACAGCAACATCGCGCGCGATTGGGTCTTGGCAAACGGCAGGGGGTTTTTCTCGCTCATGTCAGGCTCTCCCGAACAGGCCGTAGGGACGAACCAGAATCACCACGGCCATTGCGCCATAGATCATCAGGCTCGCCCCTTGGGGCCAGAGTGTGGTCATCAGGCTTTGCACCACGCCCACCAGCAAACCGCCGACCAGCGCACCGCTGAACGAGCCCATGCCGCCGATCACCACCACCACGAAGGCAATGCCCAGGATCTCCGGGCCGACAAAAGGCTGGGCGCCGCGCAATGGCGCGAACAGCACGCCGGCGACACCCGCCAGGGCCACGCCGAGGGCGAAGGTCATGGAGAATAGGCGAAAGATATTGGTGCCCAGCAACGACACGGTTTCGGTGCTTTCACTGCCGGCGCGCACCAGGGCGCCGAAGCGTGTGCGTTCCAGCAGCAGCCACAGGCCCAGGCCCACCAGCCCGGAAAACACGATGAGGAACAGGCGGTAGTACGGGTAGACGAAGTCGCCCACCACCAGCACGCCGCGCAGCAGTTCCGGCACCGCGACGCTTTTGCCCACCGGGCCCCAGATCATCACGCTGGCTTCCTGGATGATCAGCGCTATGCCTAAGGTGACCAGGATCTGGAACATGTGCGGCAAGTGGTAAATCCGCTGGATCAATAATCGCTCGATGGCCCAGGCCAGCGCGGCCACCACCAGCGGCGCAATCAGCAGCGCCAGCCAGAAGTTGCCGGTGAGGCTCACGGCGGTGTAGCAGATGTAGGCACCCAGCAGGAAGAACGCGCCGTGGGCGAAGTTGACGAAGTTGAGCAGGCCGAAAATGATCGTCAGCCCGACCGCGATCAGGAAGTAGATCATCCCCAGCCCAAGGCCGTTGAGTATCTGGAACAGGTACAGATTAAGCATGCAGGAATCCTCGAACAGGCGGCCGCGCGGGCGACCCTGTCGTATGCAACGGGTCAGGATCAGGCCAGCGTGCAGCCCGTGGCATCCACCGGCGGGAACGACTGGCCGGCGCTGAGCACTTTGGCCAGGTCATCCTTGTCGGCCATGTCGCCGCTGGCCTTGCCGATCAGCAGGTAGTAATCCTTGATCACCTGGTGGTCGCCGGCGCGGATCGATTCCTTGCCGGTGGGGCCTTCGAAACTAAGGCCCTGCATGGCCTTGGCCACGGTTTTGCCGTCGAAGCTGCCGGTTGAGACGATGGTTTCGAGCATGACCTTGGTGCTGATGTAGTCGGCGGCCAGCGGGTAGGTGGGGTTGATGCCGTATTTGGCCTGGGTCAGCTTGACCAGTTCACGGTTGAGCGGGGTGTCGACCTGGTGCCAGTACTGCGCGCCGAGGTACACGCCTTCGAGCAGGTCACTGCCCAGCTCCTGGAACTGGTCAAGGCCGGCGGACCACACCAGCAGCACTTTCATGCGCTCCTTGATGCCGAAGTTCACTGCCTGGCGCAGGGTGTTGGACGACTGGCTGCCGAAGTTGAGCAGCACCAGCACGTCGGGTTTGGCGGCGATGGCGTTGGTCAGGTAACCGGAGAATTCCTGTTCCTGCAACGAGTGGTAGCTGTTGCCGACGTGTTCCAGGCCGTTGTCCTTGAGCACGGTTTTTGCGCCTTCGAGCAGCGCTTCGCCAAACACGTATTGCGGGGTGATGGTGTACCAGCGCTTGGCCTGCGGCAGCAGCTTGATCAGCGGCACCATGGTTTCGCGGATTGCGCCGTAGGTGGGCACCGACCAGCGGAAAGTGGCGGGGTTGCAGTCCTTGCCGGTGACTTCATCGGCACCCACCGGGGTCATGAATACGCCGCCGACCTTGTCGACTTCCTTGGCCACCGCCAGGGCCGATGACGACAACGTGCAGCCCTGGAAGAACCGTGCGCCGTCCTGCTGGATGGCTTCCTGGACCTTGCGTACCGCCTTGCCGGCGTTGCCTTCGGTGTCGATGACCTTGTAGTTGAGTGGGCGACCGAGAATCTCGGGGTGCTGTTCCACCGCCAGGCGCGAACCCATGTCGGCAAACTTGCCATAGCTGGCAAAGGCGCCGGACATGGACTTGAGGCCGTAAAAGGTAAAAGGCTCGGCGGCGAATGCAGAGCGTATGCCCAGTGGAAGGCTGAGGGCTGCTGCTGCGGTGAGGCTGGCTTTCAACAACGTACGACGCTGCATGGGGTGACTCCCTGGTTTAGTTATTGGCAGGAGTGGCAATGGCGATACGGTGGAGCAAGGGCCTGTGGGCAGGCCTGTTATTGGGTGATGCGATTTATCAGATCAACTCGGTCACCGTGGGAGCTGGCTTGCCTGCGATGCGCATAGGTATCGACACAACTTTCAAAGGCTGACAAATCTCCCTGTAGTGAGCGGGCTCGTCCCGCGCTGGGTGGCGAAGCCGCCCCAATAAAGACACCGCGCAGTTTCAGAAAAACCCAATTCGCCTGGTTTGGGGCCGCTTCGCAGCCCAGCGCGGGCGGTGCGACGATTCGCCAAGCCCGCTCACTACAAGTTGGGTTTCCAAATGGGAAATGCTGGTGTGTTCAGGGACGGTGATCGAACTCCAGCAAAAAGTGCGGGCTGACCTGGCCTTCCAGCGCGGTCATATGGTGTTCGGCATCGCACATGTGCTCATGCATCAGGCTGCGCACCGCGCTTTCATCCCCGGCGCGAAACGCGATCAGCAGTTGCTTGTGGTAGTCCAGGTTGGCCGCGTCGAACTGCTTGCGCTTGGGCTTGTAGGCCTTCTTCAGCACCACCAGGTCGCGCAGCAGGTCGTTGAGAAACTGCGCCATGAAACTCAGCAGCGGGTTGGGGCAGGCCTTGGCCAGCAGGTTGTGGAACTCCAGTTCCGCCAAGCGCTGCTCACGCTGGCCGGCCTCGCTGTCTTCCGGTGCGCTGCAAAAGTCCACGTTGTCCTGCAAGGCCTGGTAGTCGTCTTCGCTCAAGCGTCCGAGCACCGACACCGCCAGTTCCACTTCAATGACTTTGCGCAGTTGATACACCTGTTCGCCATCCAGATGTTGGAAGTGCAGGTAGTTGCGCAACGCGCGGCTGGCCGGCTCGGTGCCGGCCTGGTTCAGGTAGGCGCCGCCGCTGGGCCCGGTGCGCGTGCTCACCAGGCCTTCCACTTCCAGCGCCTTGAGCGCTTCGCGGGCCGAGCCCTTGGAACACTGGAAGCTTTCCATCAGCTCACGTTCGGTGGGCAGACGGTCGCCGGGTTTCAACGCATCGGTGACGATGGAGCGCTTGACCGACTCGACGATTACATCGGACAGCTTCTGGCGTTTACGTCGCAGCGGGCGGCTTAGCATGGTTTCGATTTATCGTATTAATGCGGATAAATAGCACTTAATAGCGATCGCGGCGCAGCGTCAACGTTGGATGTCGTTTTCAATGGCAGAAGGTCGCAAACGGATGGTTACTCCCCGTTGCCTGGATCCAGGCAACGCGTGGACGGCGGTGGTTGCTTGCCGAACACCAGGAAGTCACCGGCCCAGCGGTTGATACAACCGCTGGTCTCCTGTTTGTCCGGCTCTTTCAGGCGCAGTTGTGCCACATGGGGCGCCGCCGTTCCAGCGTGTTGCGCGTTGACCAGCACCATGCGCGCAACCCGCTGCGGGAACAGTGTCGCGTAATGGTTGCCCAGGCGGGCGGCGTCGGCGCTGCCGAGGTAGAGCAGTTGGGCGTCGCCGAGTTGGGTACGGACGAACTCCATATCCTGCGCGGCCTGCTCAATGCCGTTTTCGTTGCTGAGGTCGCGAGGGCTCAGTTCAATGACGTCGTATCGGTTGACCAGCGTGCGATAGGCCGGGTTGGAGTAGGCGCCCCAGAGGCTGGTCAAATGAATGACAAAAGTGCCGCCCTGGTTCTTTTTGGCGGCGTCGCCCGCCTGGGCAAATACCACGCCCTCCCGGTTCAGCGGGTCACGGGCGCCGACGCGGGTCAGGTACAGGCGCAGGCGGCCTTGTCGGGGCGCGGCGTGGTTGCGCGGCACGGTCACGACGCCGCATTGGGTGCGTTGCAGCACTTCGGGGTCCAGGCGTTCCGCGCCGGGCAGGGGGCAGTCCAGCAGCCAGTCGATGGCGGTAGGAGGAATCAGCGGTTGGGCTGCGCTAGCCGTGACCCAGAGGCAGGCGCACGTCAGGTATTTTGCAACAGTCATCGAAAGGTCCTGGGCGGCCGGGTGAGAGCGGCTTTTTTACCAAGGACCTTTGGTCGATTAATGTAGGGTGAGAAGACAGCTGATGTACGAAACTGGAGTTTTGTTTATCGGATCTGCGTCTGCCAACCGCCGCCCAGCGCCTTGTACAGCGCGATGCTCGCCTGCAGGCGCGACAGACGCAGCTGTACGTTCTGGTCTTGCGCCGCGTACAGGGTACGTTGGGTTTCCAGCACGGTGAGCAGGTCTGCGGCGCCCGCCTGGTAGCGGCTTTCGGCGATCTGGAAGGCGCTCTGGGCCTGTTGCAGTTCTTCACTTTGCCATTGGCGTTGCTCGTCGAGGCGGGTAATGCTGCTGAGGGCTTTTTCCACATCAGCAAAACCGTTGATGATCGCGCCGCGATACGTTTGCAGCAGCTCATCCTGGCGTGCGCGGGCCTTGTCGCGTTCAGCGCTTAAACGACCGTTGTTGAAGATGGGGCCGACCAGGCCGGCGGTCAGCGTGTAGTAGGGGCTGCGCAGGACATCCGCGACCTTGTAGGCGTCTGAACCCAGGGTTGCGCCAAGGGTGATGGCGGGCAGCATGGCCGCCCGGGCCACGGTGACGTCGGCTTGTGCCGCCGCCAGTTGCGCCTCGGCCTTGGCGATATCGGGCCGGCGGCTGAGCAACTGGCTGGGCACGCCGGCGCCGATGGTCGGCCAGGTCAGCGCCGCGAAGGGCTCTGCACCGAGTTGCAGGGCCTGCACCGGCTGGCCGAGGAGGGCGGCCAGGATAATCCGCGATTCTTCGGCCAGTTGCTTGATCAGCGGCAGTTGGCGCTGCTGGCCGGCCACCAGGCTTTTTTGCTGGGCCAGTTCCAGGGCGGTGGCGGAGCCTGCGTCATAGCGGGTCTGCACCAGGTCGAGCACACTGCGCGCGTTGCCCAGGTTCAGCGCGGCGATCTGCTCGCGCTGCTGGGCGGCCAGGGTTTGGGCGTAGCGGTCGGCCACGCTGCCGAGCAGGGTCAGTTCCACGGTCGCCTGGTCGAACTCGCTGGCGCGCAGGCTGTGCAGGGCGCTGTCGCGCGCAGCGGCGCGGCCGCCCCAGAAATCCACTTCATAGCTGGCCGTGAGGTTGGCGCCGAAGTTGTCGACGGCTTCGTCGCTTTGTGAGGCATCCAGGTCCGGTCCCCCCGGGCCGTTCAGCAATTTCTGATGGCTGGTGGTGAGGTTGAACTTGACCTCTGGCAACAACGGCGCACCGGCGATCACTGCACTGGCTTGGGCTTGACGCACGCGGGCGGTGGCGGCGGCCACATCGAAACTGTCGCGGCGGGCCAGGTCGACCAGACGGTTCAACTGCGGGCTGCCGAATTGCGTCCACCATTGCCGGTTGGTGGCTTGGGCGGCGTCGCGCTCGGCATATTGCCAGGCGGCTGGCGGTGCGATGCCGCTGTCGATAGCGGGCGGGTTGCCGGCGCAGGCGCCGAGCAGCACACACAGACCTGGCACGTAGAGGGATCGTTTATTCACTGGTCAACGCCTTAACCGGATCGAGCCGGGCAGCTTTACGGGCCGGCATGAAGCCGAATACGACGCCGGTGACCAGGGCACAACCAAAGGCGCCCAGCACCGCCACCAGGGAAAACTGGACCGCCACCTCTGCCAGCACCAGCACGCCGCCCACCAGCAGGGCCAGGGCGATGCCGCACAGGCCGCCGACCACCGAAAGCATCACCGCTTCCGTCAGGAATTGGCGCAGGATGTCGCGCTGGCGCGCCCCGGTAGCCATGCGAATGCCGATTTCGCGGGTCCGCTCGCGCACGGTCATCAGCATGATATTCATCACGCCGATACCGCCCACCAACAGCGAAATCGCCGCAATCGAACCGAGCATCAATGACAGCGTGTTCTGCGTGCGCGCTTCGGCCTGGATCATTGCCGCATTGTTGGTCAGCTCGTAATCACGCTTGCCGTTGTGCAACCGCTGCATAAGCTGGTCGATGGCCAGCTCGGCTTCGCGGACCTTGCGCGCATCGGCCGCCGCGATCACCACGTATTCTGGGTTGTAGCTGCCGAACAGACGCACGCTGGCGGCGGTGTAGGGGATGGCAATGCGGTCGTCGCTGTCCTTGTTGCCGGAACTGGCGCCTTTTTCCGCCAGCACGCCGATCACCTGGAATGGCACGTTCTCGATCAGGATGTACTGGCCGATGGGATCGACCTCGCCCTTGAACAGTTTCTCGCGCACTCGATGCCCGATCACCGCCACTGTGGCCGCGGCGCGCTCGTCCGCGGCCGTGAAGTAGTTGCCCTCGACCACCGGCCAGTTGAAAATCTGCGGGAAGTTGGTGTCATTGCCGCCCACATAAGCCATGTAGTCGACATTGCCGAACCGCACCCCAGCCTCGCTGCCGTTGACCGGCATGATGCGCTGCACCTGGGGCAGCGCCGCCAGTGCGTGGACGTCCTCGAGGGTGACGATACCCGGCGGCGTACGCGGGTTGGGCGACGAGCCACTGAGGTAGATGATGTTGGAGCCGAACGCGCCCATCTGCGCCATGACCTGGCGCTTGCTGCCTTCGCCCACCGCCAGCATCACCACCACCGACGCCACGCCAATGATGATGCCCAGCAGGGTCAGCGCGGTTCGAAAGCGATTGATCCACATCACGCGCCAGGCGGCCTGTACCGCGTCCACCAGTTCGGCTTTCCACGCGCCATTGTGCTCGGCGCCGTCGGCCAGGCGTTGGCGCAGGTCCACGGCTTGCAACGCACCATTCGTCAGTGCCGGTGCGGCATCGCCGTCATCGGCCGAGTCGCTGATGATCAAGCCGTCGCGAATCTCGATGATGCGGTTGGCCCGCGCCGCCACTTCGCGGTCGTGGGTGATCAGGATCACCACGTGGCCCTGGCCGGCCAGTTCGTCAAGCAGAGCCATGACCTCGGCGCCACTGTGGCTGTCGAGGGCGCCGGTGGGTTCGTCGGCCAGGATGATATGACCGCCGTTCATCAACGCGCGCGCGATCGACACCCGCTGCTGCTGGCCACCGGAAAGCTGATGCGGACGGTTGCCGGTGCGTTCGGCCAGGCCAAGGCGCGTGAGCAGGGCGCTGGCGCGGGCGTGGCGCTCGGCGGCGCTGATGCCGGCATAGATCGCGGGCATTTCGACGTTTTCCTGGGCCGAGCCCGAGGGGATCAGGTGGTAGCCCTGGAACACAAAGCCGAAGGCTTCGCGGCGCAGCCAGGCCAGTTCATCGCTGTCCAGGTGGGCGACGTTTTCCCCGGCGAACAGGTAGTCACCCATGCTGGGGCGGTCGAGGCAGCCGAGGATATTCATCAAGGTCGATTTACCCGAGCCCGAGGCCCCGACGATGGCGACGAACTCCCCGGCATGGATCGACAGGTCGATGCCGCGCAATACGTCAACCTGCGGGCTATCGCCGCCGCCGTAGGATTTACGGATGTTATTGAGTTCGATCAGGGGCGTGGTCAACTCAACCCCCGCTGCCGTCGGCCGGACCGATCAGCAGTTGATCGCCTTCGTCCAGGCCGTCGAGCACCTGGACGCGCAGGCGGTCGCTGATGCCCAACTGCACGTGACGTTCTTCGATGCGCCCGTTCTTGGTCATGACCCGCGCGATCTGGCGTTCGGTGCCGGAGTTGCCCTGCAACGCGGCGACTGGTGCGGTGAGGGCGCCCTTGACTTGGCTGGCGACGAAAAATACTTGGGTGGTCATCTCCGCCATCAGTGCATTGTCGCTGTTATCCACGTCCAGCAACACGGTGTACAGCACCACGCGGCCACTGCCGCTTTTATTGGAACTGTTTGGGCTGCCGCTGCCCTGGGTTTCGTTCAACGGCTTGGGCGGGATCGGCAGGATCTGCCGTACGGTGCTGGTCCAGCGTCGGTTGCCGCCGCTGAGGGTGGTGAAATACGCGGTCATGCCGGGTTTGACGTGGCCGATATCGGCCTCGGAGACTTCTGCCCACACGGTCATCGGCGACAATTTGGCGATGCGCAGGATCAGCGGGGTCTGCTGCTGCGCATTGAGGGTCTGGCCGACCCGTGCGTCCACCGCCACGACGGTGCCGGCCATGGGCGCGTAGATGCGCGTGTAGCCCAGTTCCGCCTCGTCGCTGCGCAGGCTGGCCCGGGCCTGGCGGATCTGGGCCTGGTACATGTCGATCCGGGCCTGGGTGGCCTTGAGCTCCGCGCTGGCGGTTTGTACGTCTTCCTCGCGGGTGGCGTTACCGGCGGCCAAGCGTTGCTGGCGCTGGTATTTCTGGCGCGCCAGCTCGTGCTGGGCCTTTTGCTCCTGCAGCTGGGCGTTGAGGTTCTCGATGGCGTAGCGGCTGGCATCGAGCTTGGCCTGTTGCGTGGACGGGTCGATCTCCACCAGCAGTTGGCCCTCCCGGATCTGGTCGCCGGCCTCGACGTGGATCTTGCGGATCTGCCCGGAGGCCTGGGCGCCGACGTCCACGTAGCGGCGTGGTTGCAAGGTGCCCAGGGCGGTCACGCTGTTTTCGATGTTGCCGCGGCTGACGGTCACGGTGGTGAGCGCGTCACGCCCCGGCGGCAGCACCTGCCAGGCCGCGATGGCGATGATGGGGAGCAGGCACGCGATAGCCAGGAAGGCGCGTCGGGCAGGTCGAGGGCGTTTCATGCTTGGGTTCCAGCCAGGAAAGTTCGGACCGCAGTTGCGGGGAGCTGACAAGTAAACGAGGGAATTGCCCGCAGATTTAGGCGGTTACACAAGCGGTTACAGCTCCCTTGAAGAAAAATTATCGTCCATTGAGGCAAGTGTGCTTAAAAGTAGATGAGAATTACTATAAATTGCACGTACCCAATCTGCCATTACTGAGTGGCTTGATTTCTTGTAGGCGCGAGCTTGCTCGCGAAGAGCGCCCAGGCTATGCGTTCTTCCTGAATGTGCGCGTTATCGTTAACGACCTTCGCGAGCAAGCTCGCTCCTACAAACGCTGTCTTCTTTCGCACCCAAGGGCCTAATGCCGCCACTCGGCGGTCGGGAGTCATGTTGGAAAACTACTATCGCGAGCTGGTGTGTTTCCTCAATGCCAAGCTGGGCAACCGTCAGGTGGCCGAAGATGTGGTGCATGACGCTTATGTCCGGGTGCTGGAACGTTCCAGCCAGGTCCCCATCGAACAACCTCGCGCCTTTTTGTACCGCACTGCTCTTAACCTGGTGATCGACGGTCACCGCCGCAACGCCTTGCGCCAGGTCGAACCGCTGGAGGTGCTTGACGCCGAAGAACGCTTCGCCACCAGCTCGCCGCACACCCAGCACGACCATGGCCAGCGCCTGGAACTGCTCGAACGCGCCTTGGCCGAGCTGTCGCCGGCCTGTCGCGACAGCTTTCTGCTGCGCAAACTTGAGGGCCTGACCCACCTGCAGATCGCGGAGCGCCTGTGTATTTCCCGCGCGCTGGTGGAGAAACACATCGTCAACGCCATGAAGCACTGCCGGGCGCGGATGCGCGAGTGGGAAACCTGCTGACCCGCTGTTAGTTAAATTTTATTTCACTGTCCTCGTTTCCTATCAACACATGACCTGTTGTGCAGGTCTTGAAGGTATTCCCGCCCCACCGCCAAGGGGCTTATCCAGAGGACACTGGAATGACACAGGCAATTGCTTCGCCCGCGGTTCACGACCTGATCGGTATCGGTTTCGGCCCTTCGAACCTGGCGCTGGCCATCGCCCTGCAGGAGCGCGAAAAGGCCCAGGGCAAACTCGACGTGCTGTTTCTCGACAAACAGGCCGACTACCGCTGGCACGGCAATACCCTGGTGACCCAGAGCGAACTGCAGATTTCGTTCCTCAAGGACCTGGTGACCCTGCGCAACCCCACCAGCCCGTATTCCTTCGTCAATTACCTCAAGGCCCACGACCGCCTGGTGGACTTCATCAACCTGGGCACCTTCTACCCGTGCCGCATGGAGTACAACGACTACCTGCGCTGGGTGGCGGGGCAGTTCCAGGCGCAGGCGCGCTATGGCGAGGAAGTGCTGGCCATCGAGCCGATCCTGCATCAGCAGCAGGTTGAAGCGCTGCGCGTGATTTCCCGCGATGCGCTGGGCGAGCAGCATGTGCGCACCACCCGTTCGGTAGTTGTCAGCGCCGGCGGCACACCGCGCATTCCCGAGGCGTTCAAGGCGCTCAAGGGCGACAACCGCGTGTTCCACCATTCGCAATACCTGGAGCGTCTGGCCGCGCAGCCGTGCGTCGAGGGCAAGGCCATGCGTATCGCCATCATCGGCGGAGGCCAGAGCGCGGCCGAGGCGTTTATCGACCTCAACGACAGCTTCCCGTCGGTGCAGGTCGACATGATCCTGCGCGGCTCGGCGCTCAAACCCGCCGATGACAGCCCGTTCGTCAACGAAGTGTTCTCGCCAGCCTTTACCGACCTGGTTTTCCAGCAGGAGGGCGCCGAGCGCGAGCGCCTGGTCGCCGAGTACCAGAACACCAACTATTCGGTGGTGGACCTGGACCTGATCGAGCGTATCTACGGCATCTTCTACCGTCAGAAAGTCTCCGGCATCGCCCGCCAGGCGTTCCGCACCATGACCGTGGTCGAGAAGGCCACCGCGGGCCCGCTGGGCATCGAACTGGCGCTGCGCAACAACGCCAGTGGCGAAACCAGCGTCAATCACTATGATGCGGTGATCCTGGCGACCGGCTACGAGCGCCAGACGCACCGCGCCTTGCTGGCACCGCTGGAAGCCTACCTGGGCGACTTTGAAGTGGCGCGTGACTACCGCATCGTTACCGATGAGCGTTGCAACGCCGGCATCTATATCCAGGGGTTCAGCCAGGCCAGCCACGGCCTGAGCGATACCTTGCTGTCGGTGCTGCCGATCCGGGCGGACGAAATTGCGGCGTCGTTGTATGCACTGGACCGTGGGCGTGGCCAGGGCCGCTCGGTGCAGGACTTGTTACTGGCTACCGCGAGCTGACCAGCTGCGCTTGTGAGCGGGTGGGTTGGCTGATACTGTACAAAAAACCAGTATCGGTAACCCTCCATGCAGTTGATCGAAAAACTCAGCATCCTCGCCGACGCCGCCAAGTACGACGCCTCGTGCGCCAGCAGCGGCGCGCCCAAGCGCAGCTCCGAGGGCAAGGCGGGGCTGGGTTCCACTGATGGCATGGGCATCTGCCACAGCTACACGCCGGACGGGCGCTGCGTGTCGTTGCTCAAGGTGCTGCTCACCAACTTCTGTCTCTACGACTGCCAATACTGCGTCAACCGCCGCTCCAGCGACGTGCCCCGCGCGCGTTTCAGCCCGGAGGAGGTGGTCACCCTGACCCTGGATTTCTACCGGCGCAATTGCGTCAGCGGATTGTTTCTCAGCTCCGGCATCATCCGTTCGTCCGACTACACCATGGAGCAGTTGGTGCGGGTCGCCAAACTGTTGCGCGAAGAGCATGACTTTCGCGGTTATATCCACCTCAAGACCATTCCCGACGCGGACCCGGCGCTGATCGCCGAAGCCGGGCGTTATGCCGACCGCCTGAGCGTGAATATCGAACTGCCCACCGAGGCGAGCCTGCAGACCCTGGCGCCGGAAAAACAGATCGTCTCGATCAAGCAGGCCATGCAGACCATCTACACCGGCGAGCAGACGGTGCTCAACGAACCCCGTGCGCCGCGTTTCGCGCCGGCCGGGCAGAGCACGCAGATGATCGTCGGCGCCGACGATACCGACGACAGCACCATCCTCCATGGTGCCGAGGCGTTGTACGGCAACTTCAAGCTGCGTCGCGTGTATTACTCTGCCTTCAGTCCCATCCCCAACAGCCCGAAGAGCGTTCCCCTGGCGGCACCGCCTTTGATGCGCGAGCACCGCCTGTACCAGGCCGACTTCCTATTGCGCAGCTATGGCTTCAGCGCCAACGAGCTGTTCAAGGGCCCCGGCCACCTGGCGCTGGATATCGACCCCAAGCTGGCCTGGGCCCTGGAACACCGCGAGGTGTTCCCCCTGGACCTGAACCGCGCCGAGCCGACCTTGATCGCACGCATTCCGGGCATTGGCCTGCGCACTACCCAGCGCCTGGTGGACCTGCGCCGTGAACGCAAGATCCGCTTCGAAGACCTGGCACGCATGCGCTGCGTATTGGCCAAGGCCAAGCCGTTCTTCATCACCAGTGACTACCACCCGCAACAGGCCGAAAGCACCAGCGTGTTGCTGCGCGAGCAGTTGCGCGACCGCCCGGCGCCGCAGCAGATGGGGTTGTGGGGATGATCAGTCTGGAATGCGGCAACCTGTTCAGCACCTGGCGCGAGCAGGCGCGCTGGTTGCTCAGCCATCAGGTCGACCCCAGCCAGGTGAGCTGGGGTGAAGCCGAAGTGGCCGATCTGTTTGCCACTGACCAGCCCGTTCCCGAAGGGCTGGGGCCGTTCCAGACACGGGTGCCCAAGGCCTTGCTGGAGCTGCTGGAATCGGCCGCCTGTTACAACGGCGACCAGCGCTGGAGTCTGTTGTATGAAGTGTTGTGGCGCGTCAGCCATGGCGACCGCACGGCGATGCTGGCGGGGGACAAGCTGGGCAGTGAGTTGCAACGGCGAATCAAGCAGGTCAGCCGTGAAGCGCACCACCTGCATGCGTTTGTGCGCTTTATCGCCTTACCCGCGGATGCGGGCCCCGACTTGCCGGAATACGTGGCCTGGCACGAACCGGCGCACGACATCCTGAAATCCGCCAGCCAGCATTTTGTCGGGCGCATGGGGCGCCATCGCTGGATGATCGCCACGCCGCTGGACGGGGTGTATTACGACGGCGAGCAGCTTATCCACCAGCGTGAGTGCCCCGAGGCATGGCGGCAACTGGCGCAGAATGTCGAAGACCCCCACAGCGCGATGTGGCTGACCTACTACAGCCACATCTTCAACCCGGCGCGGTTGAACCCCAAGGTGATGGAGGGGCACCTGCCGAGCCGCTTCTGGAAGAACCTGCCGGAAGGCAAGTTGATCCCGGGCTTGATCAGTGAAGCGCGGACAGGGAAGCAGAAGGACGGCCAGGCAAAACTGATCGGCGCCCGGCCCGGAAAGAAAATCCCAAGCCCCTTGTAGTGAGCGGGCTTGGCGAATCGTCGCACCGCCCGCGCTGGGCTGCGAAGCGGCCCCAAACCAGGCGATTCGGTTTTAACTGGAACCTTGAGGTGTCTTTGTTGGGGCGGCTTCGCCACCCAGCGCGGGACAAGCCCGCTCACTACACAATTCAATCGAGGCAAGTCAGCGCCGCCAACCACCACCCAAGGCAGTCACCAGCCCCACGCTCGCCTGCAACTGCCGCGTCTGTACAGCCTGCAATGTTCGCTGTGCCTGCAACGCCGCTGTCTGCGCGGTCACCACATCCAGGTAACTCACCGCCCCGGCTTGATAGCTGTTCATCGCCAGTGACTGGGTGTGCTGCGCGGCATCCGCCGCCGCCTGTTCATCCTGCGCTTGCTGCTGCAAGTCCCGCAGTTGCGCCAGGTTGTCTTCCACCTCCCGCACCGCTTTGAGTACCTGGCTACGGTAGTGCGCCGAGGCTTCTTCAAACTCGGCGTTGGCTTGGCGCTCATTGGCGCTCAGTCGGCCGCCATCAAAGATCGGCATATTGACCAGCGGCCCCAGCGCCCAGTAGCGATTGCTCGCCGACAGCAGATTGCCGACGCCTTGCGTCTGCCCGCCGATCAGCCCGGTCAGGCTGAAATCCGGATACCACGCCGCCTTGGCCACGCCGATATTGGCATTGGCGGCAAACACCCGGCGTTCCGCCGCCGCGATGTCCGGGCGCCGTTGCAGCAGGTGGCTTGGCAACTGCGCAGGAATCTTCGGCAGTTTCATTAACCCTTGGCTCGGCGCCAATGTGAAATCACTGGCGGCCACACCCACCAATTCTCCGATGGCATGCTCGGTAAGGTTGCGTTGGCCGCGCACGTCATCCCATTGCGCTTTGGCTTGAGCCAACTGGTTTTGCGCACGAGTAAGGTCCAGCTCCGATGCAATCTGGCCTTCATAGCGGCTGCGGGTCAGTTGCAGCGCCTGGCTGAAATCCTGCAGCGAACTGTTGAGAATCCGCGCCTGTGCGTCCAGGCCGTTGAGCTGCACGTACAAGGTTGCCAACTGATGCTGCAGGCTCAGGCGCGCAGCGGCCAAGTCATCGCCAGACGCCTGCGCCTGGGCATCGCCTGCGGCCACCTGGTTGCGGACTTTGCCCCACAGGTCCAGATCGTAGCCCAGCGAAAAACCGGCGGTGTCGCTGTTGTACACCGACGGTTGCGTACTCCCGCGCAGTGGCCGTGAGTCCGATTGGCGCTGGCGCAGGGGTTGCGCGCTGGCAGAGACCTGCGGGAACAACCCGGCCCGCAATTGGCTGGCGTACGCCTGGGACGCATCGAAATGCGCCAGTGCCGCTGCCAGGTCCGGGTTGGCCTTGAGCAGTTGCTGTTGCAGGTCATCCAGGCGCGGGTCGTTGTAGAGTTTCCACCACTCGGGCGCCAGTAGGTCGCACGGTTGCGCGCTGTGCCAAGGGCCATCGCTGGTCTGTTCGCGATAGTGGGTGGGCAGGTCAACCGTTGGCGCCTTGTAAGCGGGCGCCAGCGAGCAGCCTTGCAACGCCAGCAGCATCAAGGCTGCGATGGGTTTAAGCCGCGGGCGCATGCATACCTCCCGAGGCGTTGGCCAGTTGCACTGGGTCACCTTCACGCAGGGCGTCGGGCGGGTTGTCGACCACGCGGTCGGTGGGTTTCAGGCCCTGGTCGACCACCAGGCGCTCGCCCAGGTCCAGGCCGATGTGGATGCCCTGCAGATGCACATGGTTCTGCGCGTCCAGCAACGCCACTTGGGTGCCTTGGGCGCGGAAGATCAACGCGCTGGCCGGGATGCTCACCCCATGGGTGTCCGCTGGAATCGGCAAGGTGGCTTCGGCGTAATCGCCGGGCAGCAGTTGCCCGTTGGGGTTGTCTGCCACGAACTGCGCAAGCAGGGTTCCGGAGCGCCGGTCGATGGCGGTGGAGTCGCCGATCAGGCGGGCCTTGAAGTGTTCGCCGGGATGTTCGGGCACGCTCAGCTCGGCTTCAAGGCCGGGGCGGATAACGCCTGCGTAGTTCTGCGGTACCGGCACATACAGGCGCAATTGGTGGGTGTCGGCCAGATTGAACAGCTCTGGATCGCTGTCGCTGTCGGCCTTGATCAACTGGCCGATATCGGTGTTGCGCGCGGTGATGGTGCCGGCAAACGGCGCGCGTAGGGTCTTGTAGCTTTCCAGCGCGGTGAGCCTGGCGTAGTCGGCAGCGGCGGCTTCGGCATTGGCCTTGGCCGCGGCGGCATGGGAGGTTTTTTCGTCGGCCTCCTGACGCGACACCGAGTGGCTGGCCAGCAGGTGCTGCCAGCGCGTGGCGGTGGTTTCGGCCAGGCGTGCATTGGCTTGCTCCTGTACCAGGCGCGCGTGGGTCTGGGCCAGTTGCTGGTCGAGATCGGGGCTGTCGATCTCGGCGAGAATCTGCCCGGCCTTGACCTGGCTGCCGATGTCGGCCTTCCAGTCCTTCAGATAGCCACTGACCCTGGCGTGGATCGGCGCCTTGCTCCAGGCTTCCAGGTGCGCAGGCAAGCGCAGGGTATCGCCGGCAACGTTCTGTTGCGGCTGGAACACCATGACTTGCGCGACGGCGGCGGTTTCGGTCCAGGCGCTCACCGATCGTTTGTGCAGCGTGCGGGCGTGCAGGCCGTTGGCGACCAATAGGGCGGCCAGGGTCAGGCCACCCGCCCCCATGAGCATCAGACGCTTGCGCGAGGGTTTGTGATCAGACGACATGAGGCGTTTCTCCAGCAGTTGCGCGAGTAGGGTGACGACCGTGGACCAGGCTGAAGACCACGGGAACAAACAACAGCGTGGCGAGGGTGGCGAAGATCAAACCACCGATCACGGCTCGCCCGAGGGGGGCGTTCTGCTCTTCGGAAATCGCCAGGGGCAGCATGCCGATGATCATCGCCAGGGCGGTCATGCACACCGGGCGAAAGCGCGTGTAGCCGGCTTCGAGCGCAGCCTTCAACGCATCGCCATGGTCGGCCAGGCGTTCGCGGCAGAAACTCACCACCAGAATCGAGTTGGCGGTGGCCACGCCCATGCACAGGATGGCCCCGGTCAGCGCCGGTACCGACAACGAGGTGCCGCTGAGGAACAGCATCCACACGATTCCCGCCAGCGCCGCCGGTAGCGCGGTGATGATCACAAACGGGTCGGCCCAGGATTGGAAATTGACCACGATCAGCAAGTAGATGAGCACCACCGCGCCGAGCAGGCCCAGGCTCAAGCCACTGAACGCCTCATGCAGCGCATCGATCTGCCCGTGCAGGCTGATCACCGCGCCCTTGGGGCGCAGCGACGCGGTGTCATCCAGTACTTTTTGCACATCGCGCGCCACGCCGCCGAGGTCGCGGCCTTGTACGTTGGCGTACAGGTCCAGGGTCGGTTCGATGTTGTAGTGGGTCACCACCGCGGGGCTTTGCACGCGGGAAATGGTGGCCACGCCGCCAAGGATCTGCGATTGGCCGTCGGCGCCAGTCACCGGCAGGGCTTCCAGCGAGGGCAAGCTGTCGAGGCGGTATTGCGGGGTGGCGGCGACGATGGAGTACGACACGCCGTTGGCCGGGTTAAGCCAGAAAGTCGGCGCGGTCTGCGAACTGCCAGCGAGTGAGGCAACCATGCTGTTGGTCACGTCGCGCTCGGTTATGCCCAGGCCATTGGCGCGCATGCGGTCGACGTTGACCTGTAACGAAGGGTAGCCGGTGGACTGCTGGATACGCAGATCGGCGATGCCCGGTACGTGTTGCAAGCGGCGTTCGAGTTCCACCGCATAGGCGCGGTTCTCTTCATCGCTGCGCCCGGAGATCTTCACGTCCAGCGGGGCAGGGGCGCCGAAGTTGAGGATCTGGCTGCTGATGTCAGCGGGCAGGAACGCAAAGTGGCTGCCGGGGAAGCTTTGCGGCAAGGCTTCGCGCAGTTTTTTCACGTAGTCGGCGGTGGGCGCGTGGTGCTTTTTCAGGCTGATCTGAATATCGCCATCCTGCGGACCGATGGTGCCGCTGCTGCTGTAGGCCATGTCAATGCCGCTCAGCGGGATGCCGATATTGTCGACGATGGTGTCGAGCTCTTCGGCGGGAATCACTTCACGAATGCGCGCTTCGATGCGGTCGAAGGCGGCAGCGCTTTCCTCGATGCGCGTACCCAGCGGCAAGCGCACATGCAGGGCCAGGGCGCCGGCGTCGGTGGGCGGGAAAAAATCCTGGCCCAGGCTCGGCAGCAGCAGGAAGGAGGCGAGTACGCAGGCAAGAAATCCGAGGATAAAGCGCTTGCGATTACCCAGCGCCAAGGTCAGCAAACCGTAATAGGTATCGCGGATAGCCGAGAAACGGCGTTCGAAACCCTGTTGGAAATTCAACAATGATTGCAGTGCGGCGTTGCGCGGTTTCTGATGCTGTTCACCTTCGTGATGATTGATGAATTGATCTTCGGGGTGATGCCCGGCGCCTTGCTCCGGCGTATGCGGCTTGAGCAGGAACATCGCCAGTGTCGGCACCAGCGTACGCGACAGGACAAACGAACTGGCCATGGCAAAGATCACCGCCAGGGCCATTGGCCGGAACAGGTAGCCGGCGATGCCTTGCAGCAGAAACATCGGCACGAACACGATGCAGATGCACAGCAACGAGACGAACGCCGGGCCGACAATTTGAGCGGCGCCGTCGAGGATCGCGGTCTTCACCGCCTTGCCTTGTTCCAGGTGCCAGTTGATGTTCTCGATGGTTACCGTGGCATCATCCACCAGGATCCCCACGGCCAAGGCCAGCCCGCCGAGGGTCATCACGTTGAGGGTTTGCCCGGACACCGCCAGCAACGCGATGGCCGCGAGTACGGCCAGGGGGATCGATGCGGCGATGATCAGGGTCGAGCGCCAACTGCCAAGGAACAGCAGGATCATCGCACTGGTCAGCAGCGCGGCAATGATGCCTTCCTGGGCCACACTGCCCACCGATTGCTTGACGAACACCGAGGCATCGCCCAGCAGCGAGGTCTTCAGCGACGGTGGCAGGGTTTCGTTGATGCGCGGCAACATCCCGCGGATGCCGTCGATAATCGACAGGGTGCTGATGCTGCCGTTTTTCAATGCCGGCATCAGCACCGCGCGGTGGCCGTCGACGCGCACGATGTTGGTCTGCGGCGGCGAGCCGTCGCGCACGTGGGCGACTTGGCCGATGGTAATCAGCGCACCATCGACGGTCTTGATCGGCAGGTCGTTGAGCTCATCGATCGCCTTGGGGCTGTTATTGAGCAGTATCGTGTATTCGTTGCGACCGAGTTTGGCGGTGCCCACCGGGATGATCTGGTTCTGCAGCGCCAGGGCGTTGCCCACATCCTGCGCCGACAGGCCTTTGGCGGCCAGTGCCTGCGGGTCGAGGTCGAGGGTGATCTGGCGTTGCTTGCCGCCCATGGGTGTCGGCATGGCCAGGCCGGGCAGGGCGCTCAACGGCAGGCGGATGTTGTTCTGCACCAGGTCGCGAATCCTGGCTTCCGACAGGCTCGGGCTGGAGAACGCCATCTGCAGGATCGGTACCGTGGAAGCGCTGTAGTTAAGGATCAGCGGCGGCGTGATGCCCGGCGGCATCTGCTTGAGCACGGTTTGTGACACCGCCGTGACTTGGGCGTTGGCGGTGCGGATATCCACGCCGGGCTGGAAGAAGATCTTGACGATGCCCATGCCGGGCAGCGATTGCGACTCGATGTGTTCGATGTCGTTGACGGTGGTGCTCAGGGAGCGTTCGTAGGTGTAGATCACCCGACCGGCCATGGCATCCGGCGACAGGCCGTTGTATTGCCACACCACGGCGACCACGGGGATGCCGATATCCGGGAACACGTCAGTGGGGGTACGCAGGGCCGCCATCGGCCCGATGATGCAGATGAAGATGGCCAACACGATAAACGTGTACGGCTTGTGCAGTGCGGTCTTTACCAGCCCGAGCATGCGTGAACCTCCTTGGTGCAGGGTTGCAAACCCCGGCAGTCTTGCGCGACCCACCTAACACGCACCTTTCAGCCAGGTGAAGGAACATTTAGGCAGGGCCTGAAGATCGTTTCACAAGGATTCATTTGTCCTGCGCCGGTTCGCTCACCAAGCTTGCAGCCCATCGCACACATCGTTTTTTTTGGAGCCCTGCCATGTCACTCAAACCCTTGTTGTTGATTCCCGCCCTTGGTGCTGCGCTGCTGTTATCGGCGTGCGCCGGCCCCATCCCCAAGGCGGACCCGAGCGAAGCGTGGATTGGCTTGAAGGAAGAAGCCCCGAACGATCTGATGGCTGAGCGGGTAGACGGAAAACGCGTCGATGACGGACGTTTTTTTGAAGTGACGCCGGGGGATCATCGCCTGGATGTGACGTTATTCGAGGAGGAACCCGGTGACGACAACCAGCAGGACTGCCAGGGCCGGGTCGAGTACAAGCATTTCAAGGCGGGCGAACATTACACCCTGGTGGAGTCCAGTCTGGGTACCACCGTGCGCGCGTCCCTGGAGGATGGCCACGGCAAGGAAGTCGCGGCCACCCAGGACTTCAATTGCATGCCTGGCTAGGCGTGATGCACCGCTGCCTTGTGGGGCTTGGCGGGCGAAGCGGGTTTGGCGTGGGCGTGGTGGTGCCTGCGGGTAATACGCAGCACCCCCCACAACATGGCGCCGGCGACCGACAACCAACCGCAGATCAACAGGAAAATCGTTGTTGCAAGGCTCATCCGGGCCTCCTTTCGCCCCGCAGGGGGCACACACAGTCTTCTCAATGGACAGTCTAGCCAGCCGGCGGTTGCCTGCTATTGACCAATGGTCGTGTCGGTCCAACTTCTTTGCTCTATCCGCGCCCTTTAGTAAGCCTGCAGGCTATACCCGCATGTCGGGGCGCCCTATGATCAAGGCCTTTACCGGCAGTTGATCAAGAGAGTAGAAAATTGCGGTTACGGTCGAACCTTAAAACATCCGTATTGCTGGCCTGTGCCTTGGGGCTCGCAGCCTGTTCCGCCACCCCATCGAGGCTGGCGGGCTTGCCCGAGCGTGTCGAACTCAATGGCGTGCCGACCTTTCGCGGCGAGGCTTACCAGGGCGGTCCCGCGTCTTTAGCCAGCATGCTGTCGCAACAAGGCATTGTCATGACACCGGGGCTGCTGGATAAACCGCTGCATTTGCCGGGCGCCGAAGCCGACCTTGCGCGCAACATGCAAGTGCTGGCGCGCGAGTACGGGCTGATGGTGTATCCGCTGGATGCCAAGCTGACTGCGGTGCTGGCGCAAGTGGCGGCGGGTTACCCGGTGATGGCGCGGATCGGCGGCGGGATGTGGTCTGACGCGCGCTACGTGGTCGTGCTGGGGTTCAATCAGCAGAAAAGCACCGTGTTGCTGCGCTCGGGCATGGACCGCCGCCTGCAAATGAGCTTCAGCGACTTTGAGTCGAAATGGAAAAGTGCCGGGAGTTGGGCGATCCTCACCCAGCGCCCGAGCCAGTTGCCGGCCAACGTGGATGCGCAACTCTGGCGGGATTCGGCCAATGCCACTGCCCAGGCGGGGCAGGAGCGCGCGGCGGCGCAAGCACTCAAGGTGTTGGAAGAGCGCAAGTAAATGCTGAAACAGCGCTGATCCAATGTGGGAGCCGGGCTTGCCCGCGATGCAGGCACCGAGGTGTTTCAGTGATACCGCGGTGATGCTATCGCAGGCAAGCCAGCTCCCACACAAGCTCGTTCCCACATAATATTGCGTGTTTATCGACGAACTTCTGCAGCGTTCGCGCGGTTCTTCAGGTTTTTGTCGGCCTTGTAGCGCAAAGCCACATCCGGCACCGAGCCGCTCTTGCCGGTTTCGACCCAATTGCGGATACGGCTGGCATCGGCAAAGTGGGTGAATTTGCCGAAGGCGTCCAGGATCACCAACGATACCGGGCGGTTACCCATGCTGGTCACCAGCACCAGGCAGTGGCCGGCCTGGTTGGTGAAACCGGTCTTGGTCAGCTTGATGTCCCAGTTGGCGCGGTTGATCAGGTGATCGGTGTTGGAGAAGCCCAGGGTGTAGTTGGGCTTGCGGAACGACACGGTCTTCTCCTTCGTGGTGCTCAGTTGGCTGAGCAGCGGATAGTGGCGCGCGGCGGCCAGCAGTTTGCTCAGGTCGCGGGCGGTGGATACGTTGTGGATCGACAGGCCGGTGGGTTCGACATAGTGGGTGCTGGTCATGCCCAGCGCCTTGGCCTTGGCGTTCATCGCCGCGATAAAGGCCGCGTAGCCACCCGGATAATGATGCGCCAGGCTTGCGGCGGCGCGGTTTTCCGAAGACATCAGGGCGATCAGCAGCATTTCCTTGCGCGGCATCTGGCTGCCGATCTTCACGCGCGAAAACACACCCTTCATCTCCGGCGTGTCGCTGATGTTGATGTCGATGTATTCGTCCATATTCTGCTTGGCCTCGAGCACAATGAGGCCGGTCATCAATTTGCTCACCGAGGCGATGGGCACCACCACGTCAGGATTGCTGGCATAGATGACCTTGTTGGTTTGCAGGTCCACCAGCATGGCACTGCCGGAAGCGATCTGCAGTTTGGAGGTGTCACGCGGGGCCTGGGTGGTTTCGGCGGCGTGCGCGAAGGTGCCTGTGAGAGCAAAAAACAGGCTGACAAGAGAAAGACGAATTTTCACGCGGATGAACTCGCTAAAAAGGTAATGAATGCCGTTTGGAAACGGTTTTTTGATAAATGCCGTTACATTCTAGGAGTATGGATCAGAAACTGTCGAATGTTCTTCTGGAACCCGATGAAAGTGACTAAAAACTAAGAAAAAAGGGTTTATTAAACGCAATAAAAAGCCCTGCGATAAAGCAGGGCTTTTTCAGTACGCCTGGTTATTACCCGTGCAGGGTCTCTGCGGCGTACAAGGTGTTTTCCAGCAGGCAGGCGCGGGTCATCGGGCCGACACCGCCTGGCACGGGGGTGATCCAGCCGGCGCGTGGCAGGGCGGTGTCGTACACCACGTCGCCCACCAGTTTTCCGTCGTCCTGGCGGTTGATCCCAACGTCGATGACGATGGCGCCTTCCTTGATCCACTCACCCTTGACCAGCCCCGGCTTGCCGGCGGCGACCACAACCAGGTCAGCGCGGCCAACGTGCCCGGCAAGGTCCTTGGTGAAGCGGTGGGTGACGGTCACGGTGCAGCCGGCCAGCAGCAGTTCCATCGCCATCGGGCGGCCGACGATATTGGATGCGCCGACCACCACGGCATCGAGGCCATACAAATCGACACCAGTGCTTTCCAGCAGGGTCATGATGCCTTTCGGGGTGCACGGGCGCAGCAGCGGGATACGCTGGGCCAGGCGGCCGACATTATAAGGGTGGAAACCGTCGACATCCTTATCGGGGCGGATGCGCTCCAGCAGTTTGGAGGCGTCCAGGTGCTCGGGCAGTGGCAGTTGCAGCAGGATGCCATCGATCTTCGGGTCGTCGTTGAGGCCGTCGATCAGGTCGGTAAGCGCCTGCTGGGTGGTCTCGGCAGGCAAGTCGTAGGCCTTGGAAATAAAGCCGACCTCTTCACAGTCTTTACGCTTGTGCGAGACATAAACCTGAGAGGCAGGATCGCTGCCGACCAGGATCACCGCGAGGCCAGGCGTGCGCAGGCCTTGCCGGCTGCGCTCGGTGACTCGTTTGGCGATCTGCTGGCGCAGGCTGGCGGCGATTGATTTGCCGTCGATAAGTTGTGCAGTCATTACGCGTGATTAACCATCGAGAGGGGGAAGAAAAGTGCGCGCATTCTCGCATGCCAGGACGTGAGGGCAAAGGCGCTTGGTCCGCAAATTGCCCTAAGCCCTTAAATAAAATCAGTTTTTTTTAAAAAAGATTTGACGGGTTTCGAGGGCGTCTATACTATTCGTCGCACTTGTCGGGCACAGCCTAGCACTGGTTGAGAAGGTCAAGCAGAATAGAGTGTTGTTCTGCAAGGCTGGAAGCACTTAGTTTGTAATCCTCCAAGAGTACAGATTAATAAGGCGCCCGTAGCTCAGCTGGATAGAGCATCCGCCTTCTAAGCGGATGGTCGCAGGTTCGAGTCCTGCCGGGTGCGCCATTAGGCAGCTTTGGCACAAGTAGCGTTAGATGGTGGGCGTAGCTCAGTTGGTAGAGCACGGGATTGTGACTCCCGTTGTCGAGGGTTCGATCCCCTTCGTCCACCCCATATTTGAAAGGCGCCAGATTAACCGTCTGGCGCCTTTGCTTTAAGAGCTTCAAGCGCGGATGTGGTGGAATTGGTAGACACACTGGATTTAGGTTCCAGCGCCGCGAGGCGTAAGAGTTCGAGTCTCTTCATCCGCACCAAATAAAGCTTGGCTCCGTCGAAAGGCAGGGCAGGGCTCGACAAAGAAGTGGTTTGGTTTCTTTGTTAACGCAATATGGTGGGCGTAGCTCAGTTGGTAGAGCACGGGATTGTGACTCCCGTTGTCGAGGGTTCGATCCCCTTCGTCCACCCCATATTCGAAAGGCGCCAGATTTAACAGTCTGGCGCCTTTTTTGGTTTCAGCGGTTCGAATATCCAGCGGCTGCAGTGATTGGGCCGCTACGGCAGGGCGCTTCATCGTATTTATGTGTCTCGATGATGCCGCGTTGCCTGCCGGCCCTGTTCGGGGGCTGGCCGCCAGAGTGCTGGATGACGACATCTTCCATATTAGGGAAGGGCGGCGCAGAGCCCTGGCGTACTTGGCAGTATTTGTCACCGGGGCGAGGTGCATTCGTGCCTTCGTACCGATAAATTGCCGGCTGTTTTCGGGCGTATTTTCAGTAGGGTGACTTCTTGAGTTTGACCCACTAGAATGCATGCCCTTGATTGGGGTCGGAAATGGCCGGCTAACGTCTGTGCAACGAGGAATATCCATGCAAGTTTCTGTTGAAAATACTACTGCTCTCGAGCGCCGCCTGAGCATCACCGTGCCGGCTGAGCGTATCGAGACTGCGGTCAACAAGCGTCTGCAGCAGACTGCCCAGAAGGCCAAGATCGCTGGTTTCCGTCCAGGCAAAGTGCCGATGAGCGAAATCAAGCGTCGTTTTGGTGCCGATGCGCGCCAGGAAGCTGTCGGCGACGTGATCCAGGCTTCTTTCTACGAAGCAGTGGTTGAGCAAAAGCTGAACCCGGCTGGTTCGCCGTCGATCGAGCCCAAGTCCCTGGAAGCGGGCAAGGACCTGGAGTACGTTGCGACGTTCGAAGTGTTCCCCGAGTTTGAAGTGGCCGGTTTTGAAGGCATCGAAATCGAGCGCCTGAGCGCCGAAGTCGCTGATTCGGACCTGGACAACATGCTGGAAATCCTGCGTAAGCAGAACACCCGTTTCGAAGTGGCCGAGCGTGCCGCCCAGAACGAAGACCAGCTGAACATCGATTTTGTTGGCAAGGTTGACGGCGAAGTATTCGCTGGCGGCTCCGCCAAGGGCACTCAACTGGTGCTGGGTTCCAACCGCATGATCCCGGGCTTCGAAGACGGCCTGGTTGGCGCCAAGGCCGGCGAAGAGCGCGTTCTGAACCTGGAATTCCCGGCTGACTACCAGAACCTGGACCTGGCCGGCAAAGCCGCCGAGTTCACCGTGACCGTCAACAGCGTTTCCGAGCCTAAGCTGCCTGAGCTGAACGAAGAATTCTTCGCTCAGTTCGGTATCAAGGAAACCGGGATCGAAGGCTTCCGCACTGAAGTTCGCAAGAACATGGAGCGCGAGCTGCGCCAGGCCATCAAGTCCAAGGTCAAGAACCAGGTCATGGACGGTCTGCTGGCCGCCAACCCGATCGAGGTGCCTAAGGCTCTGCTGTCCAACGAAGTGGATCGCCTGCGCGTCCAAGCGGTCCAGCAGTTTGGTGGCAACATCAAACCTGACCAGCTGCCTGCCGAGCTGTTCGAAGAGCAAGCCAAGCGCCGTGTCGTGCTGGGCCTGATCGTGGCTGAAGTGGTCAAGCAGTTCGACCTCAAGCCTGACGAAGACCGCGTTCGCGAAATGATCCAGGAAATGGCTTCTGCCTACCAGGAGCCCGAGCAGGTCGTGTCCTGGTACTACAAGAATGACCAGCAGCTGAACGAAGTACGTTCGGTTGTGCTGGAAGAACAAGTTGTGGATACTGTTCTGCAGAAGGCTAAGGTGACCGATAAAGCGGTCTCTTACGAAGAAGCAGTCAAGCCGGCGGAAGCAGCACAAGCCGACTGATTGTCCAACTCGTTGGAAATTCAACCATAAGCCAGCCTCGCGCTGGCTTATGCGTTTTCAAGACATGACTATTTGGGAGTAACTGCAGAGCATGTTCCGTAATTCCTATATTCAGCAGAACTCTGATATCCAGGCCGCTGGCGGCCTGGTCCCGATGGTTGTCGAGCAGTCCGCTCGTGGCGAACGCGCCTACGACATCTACTCCCGCCTGCTCAAGGAGCGAGTGATCTTTCTGGTGGGCCCGGTAGAGGACTACATGGCCAACCTGATCTGTGCGCAGCTGCTGTTCCTTGAAGCGGAAAACCCGGACAAGGACATCCATCTCTACATCAACTCCCCAGGCGGTTCGGTAACGGCGGGCATGTCGATCTACGACACCATGCAGTTCATCAAGCCCAATGTTTCGACGACCTGCATTGGCCAGGCGTGCAGCATGGGCGCGTTCCTGCTGACCGCAGGTGCCGAAGGCAAGCGTTACTGCCTGCCGAACTCGCGCGTCATGATTCACCAGCCACTGGGCGGTTTCCAGGGCCAGGCGTCGGACATCGAAATCCACGCCAAGGAAATCCTGTTTATTCGCGAGCGTCTCAACACGCTGATGGCCAAGCACAGCGGGCACACTCTGGAAGAAATCGAGCGCGATACCAACCGCGACAACTTCATGAGCGCTGAAGCCGCACGTGAATACGGGTTGATCGACGCAGTAATCAGCCAGCGCCCCGCTTAATATAAGCTGCTCAAAATAGGGCTGGTCGGCATGTCCGACCACTGGCGGGCTTGAAAAAGCTCGCATAAGCCTTCATCTTGTGTTGCAAGCCTATCGGATTTGGATCGAACGAATGACTGACACCCGCAACGGCGAGGACAACGGCAAGCTGCTTTATTGCTCCTTCTGTGGCAAAAGCCAGCATGAAGTACGCAAGTTGATTGCCGGCCCCTCGGTCTTTATCTGCGACGAGTGCGTCGACCTGTGCAATGACATCATCCGTGAGGAGGTGCAGGAAGCCCAGGCCGAAAGCAGCGCGCATAAATTGCCTTCGCCTAAAGAAATCAGCGGCATCCTTGACCAGTACGTGATTGGTCAAGAGCGTGCAAAGAAGGTTCTGGCCGTAGCGGTGTACAACCACTACAAGCGCTTGAACCAGCGTGACAAGAAAGGCGACGAAGTCGAACTCGGCAAGAGCAACATCCTGCTGATCGGTCCTACAGGCTCGGGTAAAACCCTGCTTGCAGAAACCCTCGCTCGCCTGCTGAACGTTCCCTTCACCATCGCCGACGCCACCACCCTCACCGAGGCTGGCTACGTGGGCGAGGATGTCGAGAACATCATTCAGAAACTGCTGCAAAAGTGCGACTACGACGTAGAGAAGGCCCAGATGGGTATTGTCTACATCGACGAAATCGACAAGATCTCGCGCAAGTCGGACAACCCGTCGATCACCCGGGACGTTTCCGGTGAAGGCGTGCAGCAAGCCCTGTTGAAGCTGATCGAAGGCACGGTGGCTTCCGTACCGCCACAAGGCGGTCGCAAGCACCCGCAACAGGAATTCCTGCAGGTCGATACGCGCAACATCCTGTTTATCTGTGGTGGTGCGTTTTCCGGTCTGGAGAAAGTTATCCAGCAGCGCTCGACGCGCGGCGGCATTGGTTTCAGTGCCGAAGTGCGCAGCAAGGAAGAAGGCAAGAAGGTGGGCGAGTCCCTGCGTGAAGTCGAGCCTGACGATCTGGTCAAGTTTGGTCTGATCCCGGAATTTGTCGGTCGTCTGCCGGTCCTGGCCACGTTGGACGAGCTGGATGAGGCGGCTTTGATCCAGATCCTCACCGAGCCGAAAAATGCCCTGACCAAGCAATACGCCAAGCTGTTCGAGATGGAAGGCGTGGACCTCGAGTTCCGTACCGACGCACTCAAGTCAGTGGCCAAGCGGGCACTGGAGCGCAAGACCGGTGCACGTGGCCTGCGTTCGATCCTTGAAGGCGTGTTGCTCGACACCATGTACGAAATCCCCTCGCAGTCCGAGGTGAGTAAAGTGGTGATCGACGAAAGCGTCATTGAAGGTAAGTCCAAGCCACTGTATATCTACGAAAACAGTGAGCCGGCTGCCAAGGCTGCGCCAGACGCGTAAGCGTTTTGCAGGTTCGGTGTAAACAAGGGGCCTCCAGGGGCCCCTTTGTTTTTACGGCGCTTTTTACGCCTGAGTGTTTACTGCGTTTAACTGCTGGCAATAAGCTTGTTTTTTTTGCATGCAGCCCCCATCTTGGTTTCATGCTTATTTTTCAACTGTCATAGAGGCGAAATCATGAAGACAACCATTGAATTGCCTCTCCTGCCGTTGCGTGATGTCGTCGTCTATCCGCACATGGTTATCCCGCTGTTCGTGGGGCGCGAGAAGTCTATCGAAGCCCTCGAGGCCGCGATGACGGGCGACAAGCAAATCCTGCTGTTGGCCCAGAGAAATCCTGCTGACGATGATCCAGGCGAAGATGCCCTGTATCGCGTCGGTACCGTTGCCACCGTGCTGCAACTGCTCAAGCTGCCTGACGGCACCGTCAAGGTGCTGGTGGAAGGCGAGCAACGCGGTGCGGTCGAGCGCTTCATGGAGGTGGATGGCCACCTGCGCGCCGAAGTGGCGCTGATCGACGAAGTCGAAGCCCCTGAGCGCGAGTCCGAAGTCTTTGTACGCAGCCTGCTCTCGCAGTTCGAGCAGTATGTGCAGTTGGGCAAGAAGGTCCCGGCTGAAGTCCTGTCTTCCCTCAACAGCATTGATGAGCCTGGTCGTCTGGTTGATACCATGGCGGCGCACATGGCGCTGAAAATCGAGCAGAAGCAAGACATCCTCGAGATCATCGACCTGTCGGCCCGTGTTGAACATGTGCTGGCGCTGCTGGATGCGGAAATTGACCTGTTGCAGGTCGAAAAGCGCATCCGTGGCCGGGTGAAGAAACAAATGGAGCGCAGCCAGCGCGAGTACTACCTGAACGAGCAGATGAAGGCCATTCAGAAAGAACTCGGCGACAGCGAGGAAGGCCACAACGAGATCGAAGAGCTGAAAAAGCGCATCGATGCCGCCGGTCTGCCCAAAGACGCCCTGGCCAAAGCCACCGCCGAGCTGAACAAGCTCAAGCAAATGTCGCCGATGTCGGCCGAAGCCACCGTGGTGCGCTCCTACATCGACTGGCTGGTGCAGGTGCCGTGGAAGGCCCAGACCAAAGTGCGCCTGGACCTGGCCCGTGCCGAAGAAATCCTCGATGCCGACCATTATGGTCTTGAAGAGGTCAAGGAACGCATCCTCGAATACCTCGCCGTGCAAAAGCGCGTGAAGAAGATTCGCGGTCCGGTGTTGTGCCTGGTCGGTCCGCCCGGCGTTGGTAAAACCTCCCTGGCCGAGTCGATTGCCAGTGCAACCAACCGCAAGTTTGTGCGCATGGCCCTGGGTGGCGTGCGTGACGAGGCGGAAATTCGTGGTCATCGCCGGACGTACATCGGTTCGATGCCAGGAAGATTGATTCAAAAGATGACCAAAGTCGGCGTGCGCAACCCGCTGTTCCTGCTCGATGAAATCGACAAGATGGGCAGCGACATGCGGGGCGATCCGGCATCTGCCCTGCTCGAAGTGCTCGATCCGGAGCAGAACCACAATTTCAACGACCATTACCTGGAAGTCGATTACGACCTCTCCGATGTAATGTTCCTGTGCACCTCCAACTCCATGAACATCCCGCCGGCGTTGCTGGACCGGATGGAAGTGATTCGTCTGCCGGGTTACACCGAAGACGAGAAGATCAATATCGCCGTCAAATACCTCGCGCCCAAGCAGATTTCGGCCAACGGTCTGAAGAAGGGCGAGATCGAAATTGATGTCGAAGCGATCCGCGACATCGTGCGTTACTACACCCGCGAAGCAGGTGTACGGGGCCTGGAGCGCCAGATCGCGAAGATCTGCCGTAAAGCGGTCAAGGAACACTCGCTGGAAAAACGCTTCTCTGTGAAGGTGGTTGCCGACTCCCTGGAACACTTCCTGGGCGTGAAGAAATTCCGTTACGGTCTGGCCGAACAACAGGATCAGGTCGGGCAGGTCACGGGGCTGGCATGGACTCAGGTGGGCGGCGAATTGCTGACCATCGAAGCCGCGGTCATTCCGGGCAAAGGTCAACTGATCAAGACCGGTTCGTTGGGTGACGTGATGGTCGAATCCATCACCGCCGCGCAGACCGTGGTGCGCAGCCGCGCCCGGAGCCTGGGGATCCCTCTGGACTTCCACGAGAAGCACGACACCCACATCCATATGCCGGAAGGCGCGACGCCCAAAGACGGCCCCAGCGCCGGCGTAGGCATGTGCACGGCACTGGTGTCGGCATTGACCGGCATTCCGGTGCGCGCCGATGTCGCAATGACCGGGGAAATTACCCTGCGTGGCCAGGTATTGGCGATTGGTGGCCTGAAAGAGAAATTGCTCGCCGCACACCGTGGCGGTATCAAGACGGTGATCATTCCGGAAGAGAATGTTCGCGACTTGAAGGAAATTCCTGACAACATCAAGCAGGATCTTCAGATTAAACCGGTTAAATGGATTGACGAAGTCCTGCAAATTGCGCTGCAATACGCGCCGGAGCCCTTGCCGGATGTGGCTCCGGAGATTGTCGCGAAAGATGAAAAACGCGAGTCTGATTCCAAGGAAAGAATTAGCACGCATTAATGCGAATAAGCCTGGGGGCTTCCTTGACAGCTTTTTAGAGCCCTTGTTATAAAGCGGCTCTTAAGTGTCTGTAGGCCATTCGGCACTGGTTTTTGCTTTTACCAAAAAACTTAGAATTATACTCAATAGATATATAAGGGGACTTAGAGTGAACAAGTCGGAACTGATTGATGCCATCGCTGCATCCGCTGATATCCCGAAAGCTGCTGCCGGCCGTGCGCTGGATGCAGTAATCGAATCCGTCACTGGCGCTCTGAAGGCCGGCGACTCCGTGGTACTGGTAGGCTTCGGTACGTTCTCTGTGACTGATCGCCCAGCTCGCACTGGCCGTAACCCACAGACTGGCAAAGCACTGCAAATCGCTGCTGCCAAGAAACCAGGTTTCAAAGCCGGCAAAGCCCTGAAAGAAGCCGTTAACTAAGCTCCGATCAAGCCTTTACCTACCCGGGTCGGACGCAGGTCCGGCCTGGCAGCGGAGCGGCAGCCGACCCACGTATCCATCGGGTCGCCACGCCGGGGGTGTGGGTTCAAACCCCCGTCCGCTCCGCCAGTTACGAGAAGGCGCATCCTCGGATGCGCCTTTCTTCTATCCGGACTCTACCCACGCTCCACGGTTGCCTATTTTTGAAGTTCAACCGTTTCTGGGGGACGCATGCTGCAAAATATTAGGGACAATTCACAAGGCTGGATTGCCAAGACCATCATCGGGATCATCGTCGCATTGATGGCGTTCACCGGTATCGAAGCCATTTTCCAGGCTTCGGGTAACAGTAAGCAGGACGTGGCCAAGGTCAACGGTGAGGCAATCACCCAGACCGAACTGAGCCAGGCTGTCGACATGCAACGTCGCCAGCTGATGCAACAGCTGGGCAAGGATTTCGATGCTTCCCTGCTGGACGAAAAGCTGCTGCGCGAGGCGGCCCTCAAAAGCCTGATCGATCGCAAGCTGCTGCTGCAAGGCGCCGCCGATTCCAAGTTTGGCTTCTCTGAAGCCGCGCTGGACCAGGTGATCCTGCAGACGCCGGAATTCCAGGTGGAAGGCAAATTCAACGCAGAACGCTTTGACCAGGTGATTCGTCAACTGGGCTACAGCCGTCTGCAATTCCGTCAGATGCTGACCCAGGAAATGCTGATCGGCCAGGTTCGCGCAGGCATCGCCGGCAGCGGTTTCGTGACCGACGCCGAAGTACTGGCATTCGCCCGTCTGGAAAAGCAGACCCGCGATTTCGCCACGGTCAACATCAAGGCCAACCCGGCGGCGGTGAAACTCACCGACGACGAGGTCAAGGCTTACTACGACCAGCACGCCAAAGAGTTCATGACCCCTGACCAAGTGGTCATCGACTACCTGGAACTGAAGAAGTCTTCCTTCTTCGACCAGGTCAGCGTCAAGGACGAGGAGCTGCAGGCTGCCTATCAGAAAGAAACCGCCAACCTTGCTGAACAGCGTCGCGCGGCGCACATCCTGATCGAAGTCAACGACAAGGTCAGCGACGCGCAAGCCAAGGCCAAGATCGAAGAAATCCAGGCGCGCCTGGCCAAGGGCGAGAAGTTCGAAGCCCTGGCCAAGGAGTTCTCCCAGGATCCAGGTTCGGCCAACACGGGCGGCGATCTTGGCTTTGCCGGCCCTGGCGTGTACGACCCGGACTTCGAGACCGCCTTGTATGCGTTGAACAAGGACCAGGTCTCGGCGCCGGTGCGCAGCACTTTCGGTTGGCACCTGATCAAGCTGTTGGGCGTTGAAGCACCGCAAGTGCCGACGTTCGCCAGCCTGAAGGACAAGCTGACCAAGGAGCTCAAGACCCAGCAGGTTGAGCAGCGTTTTGTCGAAGCGACCAAGCAATTGGAAGATGCGGCATTCGAGGCGTCCGACCTGGCCCAGCCGGCTTCCGACCTGAAGCTGACCGTGCACACCTCCGCGCCGTTTGGCCGTGAAGGTGGCGAAGGTGTTGCGGCCAACCGTGCTGTGGTCACTGCTGCGTTCAGCCCTGAAGTGCTCAATGAGGGTGCCAACAGCAGCGCCATCGAGCTGGACCCGGAAACCATCATCGTGCTGCGTGCCAAAGAGCACCGCAAACCCGCGCAACTGCCGCTGGAGAGCGTGTCCGCGGCGATTCGCACGCAGATGGCCAAGGAACGCGCCAGCGCGGCTGCCAAGACCCATGCCGACGAGTTGATCGCCAGCCTGCGTGATGGCAAGACCCCGCTGAACCAGCCGGTAGACGGTCAGGCGTGGAAGGTCACTGAAGCGGCTACCCGTAGCCAGGAAGCGATCGACCCTGCCGTGTTGCAAGCCCTGTTTCGCATGCCCAAGCCTGCGGCCAAGGACAAGCCGACCTTCACCACCGTGACCCTGGCTGACGGCAGCCTGGTGATTGTGCGCTTGAACGGTGTCAACGAAGCCGCTGCCCCAACGGACGAAGAAAAGGCGCAATACCGCCGCTTCCTCGCCTCCCGTATCGGCCAGCAGGATTTCGCGGCCTACCGCAAGCAGTTGGAAACCAAGGCTGACATCAAGAAGTACTGATGCCGGTCTGAACAAAAAAGCCCTCGGTCTGAAAAGCCCGGGGGCTTTTTTGTTGCGCTAGACTGGGCATTCACTGTCGCCGATGAAGGAGTCTCACGCGTGTTCGATCCAGGCATGGAGGGTTGGGTGATCCGTCGCGCCACCGTGGCGGATGCCCCTGCGGTGTTGCAGGTGTTTGACGGGGTGATCGCCTGGTTCGTCGGCATGGGCAATAACGCTCAATGGGGCACGCAGCCCTGGTCGGCTTTGCCTCGGCGGGTGGCGCAGGTGACGGATGCCTGCGCGATGCCGGATGCTTGGGTAGTCGAGGCACCGGAAGGGCGGATCCTGGCGGCACTCATGTTGGGCGAGCCTATGCCTTACGTGCCGGCGGCGACCGGACCGGAAGTCTACGTGCGATTGCTGATCGCGGCGCGCGATACGCGTGCACGTGGTCTTGGTCGGCGGCTGTTGGCCTTCGCCGATGAGCGCGCCCGCGCTGCCGGGGTGACACGCCTGCGCGTGGACTGCTACGCCGGCGGCACGGGGGATCTGGTGCGTTTTTACGAGTCCTGTGGGTATGAGCGCCTTTCAACCTTCGACCTGGAGGGGTGGCCGGGCCAGTTGCTGGGGCGCAATCTGTAACGCGCCGGCCAGCACCAGTAGCATCAGCAGCGCGACCGCCCAGGCAAACGCGCTGACGCCCAACCCTGCAGCAACACACTACTACCCCGCCAGTCCGCCGCCCGATTTGGCCAGCACCGTTCTACATGGAACACAGCGGCATGGAATACAGCGGCAGTTTGTGGCCATCAAGTCGCCATGCCTCGGCCAAACTGCGCGTGTTTATTGATCACATGTGCGCAGGGCTTTTTCCTGCGGGCGCTGTAGGCTGAGGCTGTGACGTTTTACCGACAGGAATGCGCGCGCCAAGGCCTCGTTCTGTTGCACAATACCGCCCGGACCGTTTTCCTCAGGATTTTCAATGTCGACATCATTTCACTTGCGTAGCCTCGGGCTGGCGCTGGTGTTGGCGGGCGCCGCGGGCTGCTCGTCACCCAAGACCGCTATTTATGAACATGAGAATTTCGACGACTCCGGCACGTTTTCGCGCGATTACCCGGTGACTGACGTCGCGGCGTGTGAGGCTGCGCGGCGTGCCTTGCTGAGCCAGGGCTACATCATCACCAGCAGCGATCCAAAGCTGGTCGTGGGTAACAAGAGCTTCCAGCAGACCGGCGAGTCTCACCTGCAAATCAGCTTCAACGTCGTATGTGCCGATGACGGCAAAGGCACCAACCATTCGACGATGTTCGCCAACGCCTTGCAGGACCGTTATGCGCTGAAGAAGGTCAACAACTCCGCGAGCCTGGGTGTCGGGGTACTGGGTTCGGTATCGATGCCGATCGGGTCCACCGACGACTCGATGGTCAAGGTGGCGAGCGAGACCGTTTCGGCGCCGAAATTCTACGATCGTTACTTCGCGTTGGTGGATGTGTTCCTGCCGCAAGAGGTAAAGAAGGCCGAGAATATCCCTGAGAAGCCCAAGGCTGACCTGGGCGTTCCGGAACCCAAGGCTGCCCCCGCTGCCGAGAAGATCGAGCCGCCGAAGGAAGAGCCTGCGGTACCTGGCGCTTCGCAACCTGTCACGCCGCCTGCGGAGGCTGCGCCGATTGCTCCGCAGGCAGAGCCCGCTCCGCCAGCCACGAACCCGGAACTGGCGCCGCCGACAGAAGCGATTCCGCCCCTGCCGGCGCCTGCGCAGTAACTCAGACCGCTACGGGGTTCGCCTTGTCGACGTTGATCCCGTAGCGGCTGATCGCCTCGCTGACCTTGTCGCGAGCGATCACACCGTCATCCGCGAGTGCCTTCAGGGCCGCCAGCGCGATAAAGTGCCGGTCCACTTCAAAGAACGCCCGTAAGGTTTCCCGGGTATCCGATTGCCCGAAGCCATCGGTGCCCAGCGCCACGAAGCGACGGCCTGTTACGAATGGGCGGATCTGGTCGGCGAAGAGCTTCATGTAGTCCGTCGCCACCACCAGCGGCCCCGGTTGGCCCGCCAGGCGTTGCTCTACATAGCTGGTCCGTGGCTCGTCCTGCGGGTGCAGCAGGTTCCATCGCTCGACCTCATGACCGTCACGGCGTAACTCAGTGAGGCTGGTGGCGCTCCATACATCGCTGTGCAAGCCGAAGTCCTTCTCCAGCAGTTCAGCGGCTGCCATCACTTCCCGCAGGATCGAGCCACTTCCCATCAGTTGGACTTGCGCGTGTTTGCTCGTGCTCAGGCGATACATGCCTTTGAGAATCCCCTCGTCCACGCCTTCGGGCATTGCCGGGTGCGGGTAGTTTTCGTTGAGCAGGGTGATGTAATAGTAGATGTCCTCTTGTTCGACATACATGCGCCGCATGCCCTCGCGAATGATTACCGCCAGTTCGTAGGCAAACGTCGGGTCGTAGGACACACAGCACGGAATCACCGACGATAGGATATGGCTGTGGCCGTCGTCATGCTGCAAGCCTTCGCCCATCAATGTGGTGCGACCGGCCGTCGCGCCCAGCAGGAATCCGCGCGCTCGCGCGTCACCCGCCGCCCAGGCGAGGTCGCCGACCCGCTGGAAGCCGAACATCGAATAAAAGATATAGAACGGCACGGTCATCAGGCCGTGGTTGCTGTAGGACGTACTCGCCGCGATCCATGAGGAAATGGCGCCGGATTCATTCAGGCCTTCCTGCATGATCTGTCCGTCCTTGCTTTCCTTGTAGTAGCTCAGTTGCCCTGCGTCCTGTGGGGTATAGAGCTGGCCGACGGCGGAATGGATGCCGATCTGGCGGAACAGGCTTTCCATGCCGAAGGTGCGCGATTCGTCCGGCACGATGGGCACGATCAGCTTGCCCAGGTGTGGGTCCTTGAGCAGGGTGCCGAGGATGCGCACGAACGCCATGGTGGTTGAGATCGCGCGCTCGCCGGTGTCCTTGAGCTGAGTCGCGAACGCCGAGAGTTCCGGGATTTGCAGCGGCTGCACCGCACTGTGGCGCGCCGGTACGTAGCCGCCGAGGGCTTGGCGGCGGGCAGCGAAGTAGCGCGCTTCTACGCTGTCGGCGGCAGGCTTGAGGTAGGGGATGTCGGCCAGCTGATCGTCGGCCACTTCCAGGCCGAAGCGGTCGCGGAACGCTCTCACCGCATCGGCGCCCATCTTCTTCAACTGGTGATTGATGTTCTGGCCTTCGCCGGCTTCACCCATGCCAAAACCCTTCACGGTTTTCGCCAGGATCACCGTGGGTTGACCACGATGGCGCACGGCAGCGGCGTAGGCGTTGTAGACCTTGTCGGGGTCATGCCCGCCTCGTGAGAGTTTCCAGATATCGTCGTCGGACATGTCTGCAACCAACGCCAGGAGTTCCGGATATTTGCCGAAGAAATGCTCGCGCACATAAGCGCCGTTCTGTGATTTGTAGTTTTGATAATCGCCGTCCACGCATTCCATCATGCGTTGGCGCAGCAGGCCGGTTGAGTCCTTTTCCAGCAGTGCGTCCCAGCCGCCGCCCCAGATCACCTTGATCACGTTCCAGCCGGCGGCGCGGTACAGGCTTTCGAATTCCTGGATCACCTTGGCGTTGCCACGCACCGGACCGTCCAGGCGTTGCAGGTTGCAGTTGACCACGAAGATCAGGTTGTCGAGTTTCTCGCGCCCGGCCAGTGAAATCGCGGCCAGGGATTCCGGTTGGTCCATTTCGCCATCACCCAGGAAGGCCCAGACTTTGCGGCCCTGATGCGGCTTGAGCGCGCGCAATTCCAGGTAGCGCATGAAGCGAGCCTGATAAGCGGCGGTGATCGGCCCGAGCCCCATGGAGACGGTAGGGAATTGCCAGAAGTCCGGCATCAGGCGTGGGTGCGGGTAGGACGAAATGCCCTCGCCGCCGGCCTCGCGGCGGAAGTTGTCGAGCTGTGCTTCGCTGATGCGGCCTTCCAGGTAGGCGCGGCCGTAGATGCCTGGGGATGAGTGGCCTTGTATGTACACCAGGTCGCCGTCAAAGGCCTCGGTACGGCCACGGAAAAAATGGTCGAAGCCCACGTCATACAGCACCGCGGCTGACGCATAAGTGGCGATGTGGCCACCCACCCCGGAGTGCTTGCCTGCACGCAACACCATCGCCATGGCGTTCCAGCGGATGTAAGCGTTGGTTCGGCGTTCGATCGCCAGGTCGCCCGGGTAGGGCAGTTGGCGGTCCACCGGGATGCTGTTGACGTAGGGCGTGGTGACGCGCCCGTAGAAGTCGCCATGGCGCGCCACATCGAAATCCAGCAGTTGATCGATCAGGTAGTGGGCGCGCGGGCGGCCTTCGGTGGACAGCACCGATTCGATGGACTCCAGCCACTCGCGGGTTTCCTGCGGGTCGTCGTCGCGTCCGACTGCGTTGTTCGGGGTCATGTGGGGCTCCTGGGTAGGCGGATTCAAGTGACGGTTCTTTGTGGGAATGACGTCAAACTAATTGCAATTGCAACTACATAACCGAATCTAGCGCGGGATGAGCTACTATTGCAACCTTCTTGAAATCGCCCGGATGGTGTTGCATGTCGTCGAAAGAGCCTGATGTATGGTTCCGGTTTGTCAGGGCCCACAGGACGGTCATCCGTGAAATCGAACGCCGCCTGGCCGAGGCGGGCTTGCCGCCGTATGCCTGGTACGACGCGCTCTGGGGCCTGGAAAGCGGCCCCGACGGCACCCGTCGCATGCATGAGCTGGCGGATGTGCTGGCCATTGAGCGCTACAACCTCACACGCCTGGTCGACCGCCTCGAAAAGGACGGCCTTGTGCTGCGTTCGCGCTCCGACGGCGACGGCCGCGCGGCGTTTGCCTCAATCACCGATGCCGGGCGATTGCTGCGTAAAAAGATGTGGACGATCTACGAAAGTACGGTGGATGAGTTGTTCCTGTCGCAGATCGAGCCGGAGCAACGCCAGGGGTTTGCCGATGCCCTGGAGCGCACCGCCGGCCTGGCAATGGAGGCGTGCGTCCAGACGCGCGGGCGACGCAAGTCCTGACCGCAACGAAGTGCTCCTGTGGTGGTCTGTCAGGCGAAAAGTATTTAACTGGCTTATTGCGATTTAATTGTGGGAGCGGGCTTGCTCGCGAAAGCGGTGGTTCAGTCAAAGATGGATTCACTGACACATCGCATTCGCGAGCAAGCCCGCTCCCACATTTGGCCTGCGTTTCACCATCTCTATGCCTGTCGGCTGTAAGGCCGCCTCGGTCGCAAGCTACCCCCCTTAATTGCATTTCAATGCGTAGCGATCTATCGCCACCTCCACTTGCCCCGCATCAATCCGCCCCTCATTCGCCAACGCCCTGAGCGCCGCAACCACAACCCAATACCGACTCGGCGCCGTCGCCTGCACCGACCCCGCGCCCAACGCCACAAACGGCGCGTCTACATAGGCCGACAACTGATCCACGATCGCCTGGGGGTAACCCGTGACAGCAATGACCGGTGCCGTGCTATCCGCCAGGCAATCACGCAAATGGCAGCTGCGTTTGGGTGCCAAGGGATGCAGGCGATTCCAGCGTTGCGCCACTGCCGCCTCTCGGGCCAGCCGCGTATAGCTGGGGCAACTCCACACGTGCGCCGTAACGTTCCAGTCCTGCTCCAGCAGGTGCGCGGCGTGTACCGTTTCTGCAAGCGCCCGGCCTGCGCCGAGCAGCCGCACATCCCCGGCAGTGTCGCGCCGGATCGGATACATGCCCTTGAGCGCGGCCTCACGGTCCTGTCCAGCCAAGGGCAACACGCTGTGCTGATCATGCAGGGCCAGGTAATAGAAACCCGGCTTGCCGTCGACATACAGCGCACGCAGTCCCGCCAGCACAATGGCACGGGCCTCCTCGCCAGAGGCTGGGTCATACGGCGTGCAGCGCGGGTTGCTCGTCAGCCACAGCGGCAGGGAAGGTTGCGAAGGATTGTTCTGGATGTCATTGCACAGGATGCCGCGCTGCGCCGTCTCCTGGGCCAGCGCGCACAACTGTGCCGACGACGCCGCGCGGTGCAGGTACAGCAGCGGTTTTTCGGCGGTGTTGCGCGCGAACCAGGTTGGCCAACCGCCTACGCGCCGCGAGCTTGACTGGCCACGGATAACCCAGGCGTTACGGCTGGATTCGAGCGTGTCGGCCATACTGATCACGGTGTCCAGTGGCGAGCGGGTATCAAGGGCGGCACCGGTCAGTGCATTGATGCAGTGTTGTGCGGATTGCGCGGTCATGGCAGGCACCTGGCAAAGGGTGCCTGTACCTTAATGTAAATTATCATGTAGTTGCAATTGCAATTATTGCAATAGTGCTTCGCGGCCGAAATACTAAATTGTCACTTCGCTGCTACGTTCAATTATTGAGTGCAGGAACGTCATGACGCCTACATTTTTTCGTCACAACGGCACTTTAGGCTGGCCATGCAGGTCATTTATCTGCAGCCGCTTTTAATTCAATAAGGAGTTTGACGATGGACGACTACCAGGAAGAACTGCTCGAGTACCGCGCGATTGAGTGGGACCCGCTGGAACCCGCAGATGATGCAACCGAGCTGTAAGACCGACCTCAGGCGGAATGCCGCTGACTGCGGCGAAATTCCCCTGGGGTCTGGTTGTTCCACCGCCTGAATGCCCGTTGAAACGCTTGGGCCGAGGCAAAACCTAGCAAGTAGGCGATCTCGCCGAACGCCAGTTCCGTATCGCGAATGTAGGTCATGGCCAGGTCGCGGCGGGTATCGTTGAGAATCGCGCGGAACTGAGTGCCTTCTTCGGCCAGTTTGCGGCGCAGCGTCCAGGTTGGCAGCTTCAAGCGTGTCGCCACTTCTTCCAGGTCGGGTTCCCGGCCACCATTGAGCATCGGCCCGAGCAAACGGGTAATGCGCTCGCGCAGGCTGCGGGTGCGGGTCAATTGCTCCAACTCTCTCTCGCAAAGTTGTAACAACAGGTTCCAGGTGCTGGGGCAGTGCGCGGGGTTGCGCAACGCCAGGGTGTGCTGGTCGAGGCGCAGTTGGTTGGCCTCGGCACCGAAGTGGATCGGGCCGTCAGCGAGCATGTTGTACTGCTCACTGTAAGGCGGCGCCTCGAACTCGATGTCGACCCGCTGCGCCAGCACCGGTTGCTGGGCCAGGCTGGACAATTGGTGCAGCCAACCGGCGATGATCGAGTCCACTACAAAACGGTTATAGGCGTTGTAGGGGCTGATGGAATAGAAGCGCAGCCAGGCGCCGTCGGCATCTTCGACAAAGCTCGACTGCCCGCGATAATTGGAACCGTACAGCGCTTCGAAGCGGGTCAGGGCCCGCGCCGCCTCGCGCACGTTGGGCGCCTGGGCGGCGGTGACGCCCGCCAGCCCCGCCTGGCTCAGGCGGCCGAGCTGGCCCATGCGCAGGCCCAGGCCCGGGTCGCCGGTGAGTTGGATAGCCGCATGGCCCAGGCGCATGTAACGCGGGATCGACAAGCGTGCCCCGGCCTCGGCCAGGCGGGCCGGGTCGAGGCCGTATTGCAGCAGCAGCGGCTGCGGGTCCACGCCGTGGCTGTGGATGGCATCGGCCAGGGTGTGCACGAAGCCCACCGACAGATCCCCCAGCCGGACGGGCTTCACAGCCAGAGATTCAACAAGCGCGCGCCACGGGCCTCGCCATCGGCGCTGACCTGCCCTTGGTTACTGACGAAGCTATGGCCCGCAGTGCCCAGGTCCCAGAACTGCCCCCGCAGGAACACGCTCATGCCGGCGCTTGCCTGGCTGACCGGTGGCTGGCTGATCAGCGTGAGGCGACGCCAGGCTTCACCTTCACTGAGTTCTTCGGGCTTGAGGCTGATTTCGGTCGGAGTGGAAACACTTTTGAACCCGCGCCAAGGGCGGTCCCAGGTATCACGGCCCAGTACAAAGGCCGGCACCGCGATCAGTTGCGCGCCTTGTTCGTTGAGCTTGCGGTAGTTGTCCGGGTACCAACTGTCGCTGCCGACCAGCACGCCCAACCGGCCGGCCGGGGTGTCGACCACGCTGACGACGTTTTCATCACCCGGTTCGATAAACCCCCGCTCATCGTAGATCGGGTACAACTGGCGCTGCGGCTGACCCAGGGGCAAACCGTCCGCGTTGAACACAACGCTGGCGTTGTACAACGCGCCATGGCCGACCTGCAGTTGCCCCTGGCTGACGCTTGGGTTGGGCAGGGCGATGGAGCCGGCCACCAGCGTGACCCCGAACTCCTTGGCCAGGCCGCCAAACAACACTTGGTAGTCGCGCGCCATGCCAGGCGCTTTCATGCGCAGATAGGCGTCGTCGGTACGGCTGTCGCCGGTGGCGCTGATCCAGGCGCGGGCGAACGGCAATGGGTTGCTCACCGACAGCCAATTCATCGCGTCTTTGACGTGGAGCGCCTGGTACACCTCGTTCTTTTCGCCCGTGAGCATCAGCCAGGTGCCGATATGCTCCGGTAATACCACGACCGTCTTGTGGTTGATCAGCCCCAGGTCCCGGGCTTTTTGCAGGTAGGCCGAGAGCTTCAGGTGCAGGCGTTCCAGGCTCTGGTAGTCCGCCGGGAACAGCTCCGGCTGGATACCCACCAGGTTGCCACGGTCGGCCGGCAGGCCTTCATTGACGGCGAGGGTAATACGCAGGTCGGACAGGTAGTGCGCCACGGGGCGCTCCTGGGTCCAGGCCAGATACGCGGCGACGGCGGCAACCAGGGCCATGGTGACGGTGAACGCTAGAAGTTTACGCATGGGGCAACTGACAACAGACCGTGTGCAGGGTTCGCTGACTAGGGTAGGGCCCAGGGTACGGCTTGCCAAGGGGCGCTGTGCATTTGGATCAATAACTTGTCAGTTTCGGTGATTGAGCGGTGGTCCGCCGACTCTTAGTCTGTGGGACATAAACCGATGGCGGGCCGCATGAGCCCGTCACGCCCGTGATGATCCGTTGTGGAGCTTGACCATGACCGCTGTTGCCTATCCGCACCTGCTGGCCCCGTTGGACCTGGGTTTTACCACCTTGCGCAACCGCACCCTGATGGGCTCGATGCACACCGGCCTGGAAGAAAAACCCGGCGGTTTCGAGCGCATGGCGGCCTACTTTGCCGAACGCGCCCGGGGCGGCGTGGGCCTGATGGTCACCGGCGGCATTGGCCCGAATGACGAAGGCGGTGTGTATGCCGGCGCGGCCAAGCTGACCACCGAGGAAGAAGCGCAAAAGCACAGGATCGTGACAGCAGCCGTGCACGCGGCGGGTGGCAAGATCTGCATGCAGATACTCCACGCCGGCCGTTATGCCTACAGCCCCAGGCAGGTTGCGCCGAGCGCGATCCAGGCGCCGATCAACCCGTTCAAGCCCAAGGAATTGGATGAAGAGGGCATCGAGAAGCAGATCCAGGATTTTGTCACCTGTTCGTTACTCGCCCAGGTCGCCGAGTACGACGGTGTGGAGATCATGGGCTCCGAAGGCTATTTCATTAACCAGTTCCTGGCCGCCCACACCAACCACCGCACCGACCGTTGGGGTGGCAGCTATGAAAACCGCATGCGCCTGGCGGTGGACATCGTGCGCCGCGTGCGGGAAGCCGTGGGCCCGAATTTCATCATCATATTCCGCCTGTCGATGCTCGACCTGGTGGAAGGCGGCAGCACCTGGGAAGAGATCGTGCAGTTGGCCAAGGCCATCGAGCGGGCGGGTGCGACGATCATCAACACCGGGATTGGCTGGCACGAAGCGCGTATCCCGACCATCGCCACCAAGGTGCCCCGTGGCGCGTTCAGCAAAGTCACCGCCAAGCTGCGCGGTTCAGTCACGATTCCGCTGATCACCACCAACCGCATCAATACCCCGGAAATTGCCGAGCAGATCCTCGCCGAAGGCGACGCCGACATGGTATCCATGGCGCGTCCGTTCCTCGCCGATCCGGAGTTCGTCAACAAGGCCGCCGCAGGCCGGGCCGATGAAATCAACACGTGCATCGGCTGCAACCAGGCCTGCCTGGACCACACTTTTGGCGGCAAGCTGACCACCTGCCTGGTCAACCCGCGCGCCTGTTACGAAACCGAGCTCAACTACTTGCCCATCAAGCAGGTCAAGAAGATCGCCGTGGTCGGTGCCGGCCCTGCCGGTCTGGCGGCGGCCACGGTTGCAGCCGAACGCGGCCATCAGGTGACCCTGTTCGATTCGGCCAGCGAGATCGGCGGCCAATTCAATATCGCCAAGCGCGTGCCGGGCAAAGAGGAGTTTTTTGAAACCCTGCGCTACTTCAAGCGCAAATTGCAGACCACCCATGTGGAGGTGTGCCTGAATACTCGCGTGGACGTCGCGCAGTTGGCCGCGGGCGGTTATGACGAGATCATCCTGGCCACCGGCATCGCCCCGCGTACCCCGGCTATTCCAGGCGTCGATAACGCCAAGGTGCTGAGCTACCTGGACGTGATCCTGGCGCGTAAGCCGGTCGGCAAGCGCGTGGCGGTGATCGGTGCCGGCGGCATCGGTTTTGACGTGTCGGAATTCCTTGTGCACCAAGGCGTGTCCACCAGCCTGGATCGCGAAGCGTTCTGGAAAGAATGGGGCATCGACACCCAACTTGAAGCCCGTGGCGGTGTGGCCGGGATCAAGCCCGAGCGTCATGCACCGGCGCGTGAAGTGTTCTTGCTGCAACGCAAAACCTCCAAGGTCGGCGATGGCCTGGGCAAGACCACCGGCTGGATCCACCGTACCGGCTTGAAGAACAAGCACGTACAGATGCTCAACAGCGTCGAGTACCTGAAAATCGACGATGAAGGCCTGCACATCCGCATCGGTGCCGAGGGCGAACCCCAGGTGCTGGCTGTGGACAACATCGTCATCTGCGCCGGCCAGGACCCGCTGCGCGAATTGCAGGACGGCCTGGTTGCGGCCGGCCAGAACGTGCACCTGATCGGCGGCGCCGATGTGGCGGCCGAACTGGACGCCAAGCGCGCCATCAACCAGGGCTCGCGCCTGGCTGCCGAGTTGTAAGCATGGGGCGAGAAAGCTTGATCGGGTCGCGGCCTCATAGCTGCTTGAGTCCTATCAGCTGTAAATCGATCAAATGTGGGAGCTGTCGAGCTTTAGCGAGGCTGCGAAAGCGGAGTGTCAGGCGATGAAGATGCCAGCAATGCCGCCGCCTTCGCAGCCTCGCCGGGGCTCGACAGCTCCCACAGTTGAGCTGCGGCGCTGCTCAAATGGGGCCAGTCGCTAGATCGCAAATCCAATCCACACAGCCGATCCCCTGTGGGAGCTGTCGAGCTTTAGCGAGGCTGCGAAAGCGGTGGGTCAGGCAATGAAGATGCCAGCAATGCCGCCGCCTTCGCAACCTCGCCGGGGCTCGACAGCTCCCACAATTGAGCTGCGGTGCTGCTCAAATTTGGCCAGTCGATACACCGCAAATTCAGCGTACACAGCCGATCCCTTGTGGGAGCTGTCGAGCTTTAGCGAGGCTGCGAAAGCGGTGTGTCAGGCGATGAAAATGCCAGCAATGCCGCCGCCTTCGCAGCCTCGCCGGGGCTCGACAGCTCCCACAGTTGAGCTGCGGTGCTGCTCAAATGGGGCCAGTCGATACACCGCAAATCCAGCGTACACAGCCGATCCCTTGTGGGAGCTGTCGAGCTTTAGCGAGGCTGCGAAAGCGGTGTGTCAGGCGATGAAAATGCCAGCAATGCCGCCGCCGCCTTCGCAGCCTAGCCGGGGCTCGACAGCTCACATGGAGATTTGTCGGCCTCTGAAAGTCGTGTAGATACCTATGGAGTTGTAAGACGGCAATCGGGGCGGTGTTAGACTGCCGCCCCTTTTCCTTCAGATAATTGCCGATGGGCCCTTTCGACTGGCTGCCCCACGCGCCCCTTGAACCTGTGCAGCTCGATTGGCTGAACGGGGTCGAGCTGGCCGTGCTGCGCCTGGATCTTATCGACCCACTGATCAGTGGCAACAAGTGGTTCAAGCTCACCGGGCACTTGGCCCAGGCGCAGCAAGCCTGCGGCATCATCAGCCTGGGCGGCGCCTACTCCAACCATCTGCACGCGTTGGCGGCGGCGGGAAAACGCTTTGGCTTCCCCACCGTCGGCCTGCTGCGCGGCCATCCCCAAGACACGCCCACCGTCCTCGACCTGCAAGCCTTTGGCATGCAACTGCATTGGCTGGGCTATGGCGGCTATCGTGCGCGTCACGCGCCCGATTTCTGGTTGCCGTGGCGTGAGCAATATCCCCAGTTGCACCCGGTGCCCGAAGGCGGCGGTGGCCAGGCGGGTGCGTTGGGTTGCGCAGTGCTGGTGGAGCAGGCGCGCAGGCAGTTGCCCGCCCTGGGCTGGGCCGGTTATGACGCCTGGTGGCTGGCCGCTGGCACCGGCACCACGCTGGCCGGCCTGGTACTGGCTGAGGCGGGCGCGCATCGGGTATATGGCGCCATGGCGGTGCCGGATGACCACGGTGTGGCGCGCAACGTCGAGGCCTTCGTGCAAGGCGGTTATGAATTGCTTGACGCGAGCCGAGGTGGCTTTGCCCGCGTCGATCCGTTTCTGCTCGATTTTATCGACGCCACGCACCAAGCCTGCGGCCTGCCATTGGAGCCGCTCTACACCGGCAAGGCGTTGTTGGCCTTGAAGGCGCAGGTCGAGGCCGGGCGCTTCATGCCCGGTACTCGCCTGATATTCGTGCACACCGGCGGCCTGCAGGGCCGCCGAGGGTTCACGGGCTGACGCGCTTGCCTGGCATCATGCGCAACACGGTGTTGTCCCGCAGGACGTAATGGTGGGCAATGCCCGCCAACGCATGCAGCCCGATCAGCCAGTAACCGATCTGGCCGAACAGCACATGCCAGCCTTCGATCGCCTTGGCCAATGCCTTGTCCTGCGCGATCAACGGCGGCAACTCCATCCCATAGAACATCACCGAATGCCCTTCGGCACTGACGATCAGCCAACCGGCGATCGGCATGCCGATCATCAACGCATACAGCGCGACATGCACCAGCGTCGCCAACAGGCTCTGCCATCGCGGCGGCGCCGGCACGATCCTGGGCGCCATGCCAAGGCTGCGCGCGAACAAACGCAGCCACACCAGCACAAATACGGTGAGGCCGAACATGAAGTGCATCTCGACGATCAACGTTCGCGCGCCGCTGCCTTTTGGAAACTGGCCGCGCAATTCAATGCAGGCGTAGACCACCGCCAGCAGCACCACCATCAACCAGTGCAACGCGATCGACAGGCTGCTGTAGCGCGTATCGGAATTTTTCCACGGCATCGCTGGGTTCCTCACTCATCAGGTCACCTCCGTTCTTTAGTGACGAAGTGCGTTTAATGTATGCCTGTTTTGTGCGGTTTACCCGCCGTGCCTGCGGTTTTCTTGACCTCGATCAGTGGCTTTGCGGCATCTCACCACGGGCCAGGCGCGCGTTGATGTCATCGATGACCGCCGGCAGGTCGCTGAGGGTGTCGATCAGGTAGTGCGGGCGCGAGCCTTCGAACAGTGCCTCGATGCGCTTGCGCTCGCTGGCCAATGTGGCGTTGTCCAGGGCTTGGAACTGCGCGTAGGTCAGGCCCAGCGCATTGCCGGAACAGGTCAGGGCCACGGCCCACATTCCGGCGCGGCGGCCTTCGAGGATGCCCGGCACTGTATCGTCGACTTTCACGCAGGCGGCCACATCATCAATGCCCAGCGCGATGACATTCGCCAAGGCCTGCGCCGGCCACGGGCGGCCGTTGGGCACTTCGTCGGTGGCGACCACATGGTCGGCGACGTAGCCGTTGGTGGCGGCCAGGGCGACGACCTTGTCCATCACTTGCTTGGGGTACCCGGAGCAGGAACCGATCTTGAGGCCTTGCGCGCGTAGCCGCGCGATGGTGTCGAGGGCACCGGGGATGAGCGCCGAGTGCTCGGCTATCTTTTCGATCTGCAGCGGCATGAAACGCTGATAAATAGCGGTCACATCGTCATCGGTCGGCGTGCGGCCGAAGACCTTTCGGTAGCGTTCGGCGACCTGCGGCTGATCGCACAGGGTGCGGATGTGGTCCCACTTGCCCATGCCCATCGGGCCACGGGCTTCTTGGATGGACACGTGCACGCCGAACTCGGCGAAGGCCTCGACAAAAATCTGCGTGGGCGCGAACGAGCCGAAGTCGACCACGGTGCCGGCCCAGTCGAGGATAACGGCCTGCAGGGTGTTGGGAGTGTGGTAGGTCATGCGGGCGTTCCGATGGAAGGAAGAGGGATGTGCATCGCGTGCAGTGCGTCGGCGATGGCGGTGACGGCGGCATGCATCTGCGCTTGATCGACATGGCCGATGCAGCCCACGCGGAAGGTGTCCACCTGAGTCAATTTACCGGGATACAAGATGAAACTCCGAGCCTTGACCCGCTCGTAGAAATCCTGGAACCGGTAGCGCGAATCTTGCGGCGCGTGAAAGGTGACAATGATCGGTGCCTGGATCGCCGCCGGCAAGAAGCTGCGCAAGCCGAGTTCGGCCATGCCCTGCAGCAGCGCCTGGCAGTTGCGCGCATAGCGTTGATGACGTGCGCGCAGACCGCCTTCCTCGGCATATTGCAACAGCGCTTCATGCAGGGCCGCGACCACGTGGGTCGGCGGGGTGAAACGCCATTGGCCGGTCCTGGCCATATAGGCGTGCTGGTCGAATAGGTCCAGCGCCAGGGAATGGCAGTTGCCTTCGGCAGCGGCCAGCGCTTGTTTATCGGCGAAGACGAAGCCCATGCCCGGCACGCCTTCCAGGCATTTGCCGGAGGCGGCGATCAGGGCGTCGAACGGCACTTCACGCGCATCGATCGGCAATGCTCCGAAGGAACTCATAGCGTCGACGATCAGGCGCTTGCCGTGCTGTTTCACCACCCGAGCGATCTGCGCCAGCGGGTTGAGAATGCCGGTGCTGGTTTCGCAGTGGATCAACGCCACGTGGGTGATGGCCTGGTCGGCGTGCAGCAGGCGGTCCACATCGGCGGCGGTGGTGGGCGCGTCTTCGGCGGTTTCAAAGGTGCTGAAGTCGCGGCCGAGCACTTCGCAGATCTTCGCCAGGCGCTTGCCGTAGGCGCCGTTGATCAGCACCAGTACCTTGCCGTCGCGCGGCACCAGAGTGCCGATGGCGGCTTCGACGGCGAAGGTGCCGCTGCCTTGCAACGGCACGCAGTGGTGGCTGTGCGCGCCGTCGATGATCGCCAGCAATTGCTCGCAGACGCTGGCGGTGAGCTGGTTGAATCGCTCGTCCCAGGAACCCCAGTCCAGCAGCATCGCCTGGCGGGTGCGGGCGGACGTGGTCAAGGGACCGGGCGTGAGCAGGATGGGCGTCGTCATTACAAATCCTCGAAGCATCGGTTGAATCTACGGCGCCTAAATTGCAGTTTGGCTTGTTATCAATCAAATTGTTTGTTGTTATGCGAGCCATCAGTGAGGCCGATAACGATGAACCTGTTCCAGTTGCGTGCATTCGATGCTGTCGCCCGTGAGGGCAGCTTTACCCGCGCAGCGGCGCGGCTGTTTATCAGCCAGCCGGCGGTCACCGGGCATATCAAGGCCCTGGAGGAGCACTACCAGATCCCACTGCTGCGGCGTACCGCGCGCCGGGTGGAGGTGACCGAGGAGGGCGCACGCCTGGCGGCGATCACGCGGGCGATTTTCGGCCTGGTGGATGAGGCGCAGGCGATGCTGGAGGCGAACCGGCAGTTGCTCACCGGGCGCCTGGAAGTGGCGGCGGATGGCCCGCACCTGGTGATGCCCATGATCGCCAGCCTGCGGGCGCGCTACCCCGGGATTACCGTCAACTTGCGCTTGGGCAATGCCCAGGACACCTTGGCGGCGCTGCTGTCCGAACACGCCGATGTGGCGGTGCTCACCGAAGTGGAACCGCGCAACGGCCTGCATCTTGAGCCGTTGAGCGAGTCGCGGATCTGCGCGCTGGTGCCGGCCGGCCACCCGTGGGCGAAGCAATCCGAGGGCATTCGCCTGGAGCAGTTGCACGAGGTGATCATGGTGTTGCGTGAGCCCGGTTCCATCACCCGGCGCACCTTGGATAACGCTTGCCTGGCCGCCGGCGTGCTGCCCAGGGTGCTGCTGGAGCTGGATAGCCGCGAGGCGGTAACCGAGGCCGTTGCCGCCGAATTGGGGGTTGGCGTGGTGTCGTCGATGGAGGTCAGCCCCGACCCTCGGGTGCGGGCGATTCCCTTGCAAGGCGACGGGCTGGTCAACCGGCACATGCTCGGCTGCATGGAGCGGCGTCGCTCGTTGCGCCTGATCCGGGCGTTTTTCGAGTTGGCGCCCTGACGGTTTTTTGGTGGAACGATGTGTGCTCGCGCTATAAACTCTGCCCCCAAAGCGCCGGCCAGTAGACGTTTGGGCGCGATGGACGAAAAGAGAGTGAGTCATGGGCGCACAGTGGAAAGTCAAACATAAAGAAGCGGCGGCCAACGCCAAGGGCAAGATCTTCGGCAAGCTGGTGAAAGAAATCACCATCGCCGCCCGCAACGGTGCCGACACCGCGACCAACGCCCACCTGCGTCTGGTGGTGGAGCAGGCCAAAAAGGCCTCGATGCCCAAGGAAACCCTGGACCGCGCGATCAAGAAGGGCGCCGGTCTGCTCGGTGAAACCGTGCAATACCACCGCGTGACCTACGAAGGCTTCGCCCCGCACCAGGTGCCGCTGATCGTCGAGTGCGTGACCGACAACATCAACCGCACCGTGGCGGAAATCCGCGTGGCGTTTCGCAAGGGGCAGTTGGGCGCTTCCGGTTCCGTGGCCTGGGACTTCAACCACGTCGGGCTGATCGAAGCCTCGCCGGACAGCCCGGACGCCGATCCGGAAATGGCCGCGATCGAAGCCGGTGCGCAGGATTTCGAAGCGGGCGAGGAAGAGGGCACCACGCTGTTCATCACCGAGACCACCGATCTCGATGCCGTACAGAAAGCACTGCCGGAGCAGGGCTTCACCGTGCTGTCGGCCAAGCTGGGTTACCTCTCGAAAAACCCGGTGAGTGGTCTGAGCGATGAGCAGATGGCGGAAGTTGAAGCCTTCCTGGAAGGCCTGGACAACCATGATGACGTGCAGGACATGTTTGTCGGCCTGGCTGGCTGATGTTTAGCTGAATAAACACAGTTCCAATGTGGGAGCGGGCTTGCTCGCGAATGCGGTGTATCAGTGAAGAATTTTTCATCTGACACACCGCATTCGCGAGCAAGCCCGCTCCCACATTGGGTCAGCGGATGTTTCCAGAGATCAGCAAGGCCTCAATTTCCTCAAACCCCGGCCGCGCCAGCACATCGGGCTGACAGCAGCTTTTCTGCAATGCCACCAGCGCGTCACTCACCTGGCCCTCAACCCGCTCCAGCAATTCCCCCAGCAGCACCCCGAACGCGCGCACTTCAATACGCTGCAATGCCCTGGTTTCCAAAGTATCCGCCGTGGCATGAAACGACGCGGCGCCAAAATCCCCCAGCAGACAATCGCCCGCTTCATTCCACAGGATATTGTGCCCATACAGGTCGCCATGGGTGATGCCGTGCCGGTGTAGATGTGCCGCCACCGATGCGATGCCCCGCGCCATGCACAACGCCACGGCAAGGCTGAAGCGGGTGTGCGGCGGGTAGATGTCGCGGGTGCACGAAGCCAGGCTCGGCAGGGCCGCGAGGTTGCGGTAGCTCGGGTCGATCAGGTCCATCACCAGGGCGGCCTGGCCATCGGGGTGGCCGACCACACGGCCTTCGATCCTGATCAGGTTGGGGTGCAGCCCGGCGGCGATGCAGGCCTGCATTTCGTGCAGTGGTGAGCCATCGCTGGTGATGGTGCCTTTATAGAGTTTGACCGCGACGGGTTTGCCTGCCGGTTTCCACAGCGCTTTGCGGATAACGCCGGACGCGCCTTCGCCCAATATTTCGGCGAGTTCCAGCTCGGCCCAGGGAATCTCCACAGTGGCCTCATCGTCCGTCATCGGCACCGCCGTTTCCACCGGATTACCGGCATAGGCCAGCCAGGTCAGGCTCGGCAACGCCAGCAGCCAGTCTGGCAAGCGTGTGAAGCGGTTGGAGGCAATGCGCAGCAATTCGAGGTTGTGGCAGTTGGCCAGGCTTTGCGGCAGTTGCGCCAACTGGTTACCGGCCAGCATCAGCTTTTGCAGCAATGGCCGTTCGCCCAACTCAGAAGGAAGCTCGCTGATGCGGTTATCGGTCAGGATCAGCCAGCGCAACCGCGGTGGCAGCGCGGCGGCGGGCACGTGGCTGATCTGGTTGGCCTTGAAGCCGATCATGCTCAGTTGGGCGCACTGGCCGAGGCAGGCGGGCAGTTCGGTAAAACGGTTGTCCGAGCAGAACAGCACGCGCAAGTGCGGCAGGCGGTGCAGGTCGTCTGGCAGGCTATGCAGGGCGTTACCGCTGAGGTTGAGGATTTCCAGGGAGCCCGCCAGGTCGAAGATTTCCCGGGGGAATTCGGTCAGCCCGCAGGACAGATCCAGGCGCGTGATACCGGCCAATTGGCCGGCCTTGAGTTGGGCGAGGGTATTCATGAACGGCGCGGTCACTCGGGCAATGGGGCGTAGAGGGCGCTCATGATAGCGGGTCGGGCGGGCGTTGCGGGTTGGCGTGTTGCAACTCGACTGTTTGCAATTGACGCAGGCGGCTGGCGGTGCGGGCAAGGTCGATGGCCTGGCCGCTCAAGGCCATGTCCAGGGGCTGCTCGCCGATCAGCACCAGGCGTTTGTCGCGGTCGTAGAGCACGTCCACCAGGTTGATGAACCGCTGCTGCACGGCAATCGGGCACTGCGCCAGTTGCGGCAGGCCGTCGATGATCCAGTGGTCGTAATCCTGGCACAACAGCAGGTAGTCCATCACCGCCGTCAACGCTTCGCACAGGTCATTGAAGGTGAAGGCAATGGAGCGGCTTTCCCGCTGGCGGCACGTCAGGGTTCGGTTGCCGACGGGCAAGGGCTGGGGCGGGCAGTCCGGGGCGGGGAGACCCAGCGCCGCGCGCTGGCTCGCGGTGCCTGGCCACACATACTGACCGGTGGTGAAGCGTTGCGCGCTGCGGGCCTGAGGTAGGCTACGGAAATCCTTGGGCGAGCTGACCTCCAGCACCTGCATGCGCGCGGCGATCAGGTCGATCACCGGCTTGAAACGCTCATGGTACAGCGGGTTGGGCAGCAATGCTTGCGGTGCGTAGTTGGACGTCACCAGCACCAGCACGCCGCGCTGGAACAGGGCCTTGAACAGCCGCGTGATCAGCATGGCATCGCCGATATCGTGAACGTGGAACTCGTCGAAACACAGCACCCGGCAGTCCGTCAGCAGTTCATCGAGGGTCGCGCCGAGGGCATCGTCGTGCTCGCGGTGCTTGAACATGCCCTGGTGCAGGCGGGTAAAAAACTCATGGAAATGCACGCGCTGCTTCTCGGCAATCGGCAACACTTGGAAAAAGCCATCCAGAAGCCAGCTTTTACCGCGCCCCGCCGGGCCGTGCAGGTACAAGCTGCGCGTCGGTTGACCCGCGAGCAGGTGCCGGGCTTCGCGGTCCAGGGCAGCAATCGCGAGGGTTTGACCGGTGCTCAGGGTATAGCCCTGTTGCGCGGCTTTTTGTGCAAAGAACGCAGGGATGGTTGGTTCGTCGACGCTGTCGGTCTTTTTACCGAGCAGGCGGCGGAGCAGGGAAAGCGCTGCCAATGCGGGTCACTCTGTAGGCCGGTGGTCACTCACTTTAGGGTGTCCGTTGTGTTTTGACCAATGGCCAAATCCCAGGCTTTTAGAACGTCAACATCGGCGGGGCAGGCTGGTCCACCGGGCTGACCACCGCATAGTTGTAGCCCGCGCCGGACCAGTATTGAGCCTGCAAACCATCGGCACTGCGACTGCCACGGGGCAGGAAACCGTTTTCCGGGCCAGGTGGGCGGATGTAGAAACTGATGCGCCGCCCTTGCGCGTCTTCGTACAGCACCATGGCGGCGGCGCCTTGCTCGGTGGTCAGCAAGCGCCCGCTGACCGGGGTGAACCCCGCCGCGCTGAGGTCGGGCAGGCGGTGCGCCTGGCTGAAGTAGCGATCCAGCCAGGCTTGCATCGTGTCGTTACCCTGGCCTTTGTAGTCGGCCGGCATCACGCCGTCCTGGGCAAACAAGCGAAACGCCTGCATCGCATCGGCCATCGGTAGCATTGCTGGCTGGGTGGCCTCACGGGCGTTCCAGCCCCCGATACCGCCGAGACTCACTGCGATCAGCAACACGGCGGCCGTGGCGAAGTGGCGGCGCGACTGGCGCTTGAGGCGCTGGCGGATCAGCGCCGGGTCCAGCTCCGGGTTGGCCGGCTGTTGCAGGGCACCGCCCAATGCGGCGCGCAGCAATTGCGCGTCGTGCTGCCAGGCATGGACCTGGGCGGCGACATCCGGATGGGCGGCCAGATACGTTTCGAGCACGCGGCGATCACTCTCCAACAGTTGGTGATCGACGTAGGCATGCAAATCGCGTTCGCTGGGGGGCAGGCTGATCATTTGAGTATCCGCAGGGAAGGGCTGGCGATTTCGCCATCACTGAGTTGGCGCAGGGCTTGGCGCGCCCGCGATAGACGCGACATCACGGTGCCGATGGGCACGTCGAGAATCTCGGCGACCTCCTTGTAGCTCATGCCCTCGACCGAGACCCACAGCAGCAGCGCGCGTTGCTCGGCGTTGAGTTGATCGAAGGCTTGCAGGGTCGACTGGGCGATCACGGTGCGCTCGACCGATGGCTGCGCATCGTCACGCCCGGTGAAGAACTCCAGCATCCGTGCGTAGCGTCGGGTGCGACGGTGGGCGTCGAGGAACTGCCGGTAGAGGATCGAGAACAGCCAGGCGCGCAAATCGCCTTCGACGCGTTTCTCTGCCCAATGGGTGACCGCCCGTTCCAGGGTCGCTTGCACCAGGTCGTCGGCGCTGCTGGCGTTACGCGTCAGGGACACGGCAAAGCGCCGCAGCCTGGGGATGAGTTCACGTAACGGTTCGTCGAGTTCATGCATGGGAGCGGGCTGTTCACTACGCTGGGACTAGAGAGACGACTGGCGGGGGCGGTTATTCCCGACCGTGAAAAATAAATCCAGGCCCAGGGAATAGAGCCAATCGGCGTTCGTCTTAATGCTCCGACCTTATGTTCACCCCTAAGGCCTCTGGCCCTGGAGCTCCTTCATGGTAGATCACTCATCACCGCCCCGTCCTCCGTTGAGCACTGCGAGCCTGATCGCGCGCCTGGCGGGTATCGGCGCCGTGGTTGCGGTTTTGGCGGGGGCATTTGCCTACGTCAATGGCACCCTCGACCCACAGCGCTTGCGTCCTAAAACCCTGGTCAACGCCTTGGAAACCAACAACGGTGCGCACCCGGGCTTCCGACGCAACCATGCCAAGGGCGTGTGCGTGGCCGGTTATTTCGAAAGCAGCGCCGAGGCCCGTGCTTACTCCAGCGCCGAGGTGTTCAGTGCGGCCAAGACCCCGCTGATCGGCCGGTTTGCCTTGCCCAGTGGCAACCCTTATGCACCGGACAGCAGTGTGCCGATCCGCAGTTTTGCCGTGCAGTTCAGCCAGGCCAACGGCCAGCAGTGGCGCACCGGCATGAACAGTATGCCGGTATTCCCGGTGGGCACGCCCGAGGCCTTCTACCAATTGCTCAAGGCCGGCGCACCGGACCCATCGACCGGCAAGCCAAACCCGGCCGCGATGCCGGCGTTCTTCGCCGCCCATCCCGAGACCGCGCAGTTTCTGGCGTGGGTCAAGACTGCCAAGCCTTCGGCCAGTTATGCGACCGAAACCTACAACGGCATCAACGCCTTTTACCTGGTGGGGGCCGATGGCAAGCGCCAGGCCGTGCGTTGGGGCGTGGTGCCCACGCTGCAGGATGCAGCGGGAGATACCGCCCCGGCCGGGAATGACTTCCTTGAAAAAGACCTGGCGCAGCGTCTTGCCGCCGGGCCGCTGCGCTGGCAGTTGAACATGACCTTGGCCAACCCCGGCGATCCTGTGGATGACGCAAGCAAGGCCTGGACGGGCGCGCATACGGTCATCAATGCCGGCACCCTGGTGCTGCAAAGCAGCCAACCGCAAGCGGACGGTGATTGCCGCGATATCAACTTCGATCCGCTGATCTTGCCCAGTGGCATCGAAGCCTCCAACGACCCATTGCTGGCAGCACGTTCGGCGGCGTATGCCAGTTCGTACCTGCGCCGCGCCGGTGAAGTCAGCCCGTTGCACAGCGCCCCTCAGGAGTCGAAGCCATGAATGCCCAACCACGGTTTTTCGCGCCCCTGGCGCGCCTGCTGCACTGGTTGATGGCGCTGATGGTCATGGCCATGCTGTTTATCGGCGCGGGCCTGGCGGCTTCTGTTTCAGAGAGGCATGAATGGCTGATCCACCTGCACAAGCCGCTGGGGATCGCGATCCTGGCGCTGGTGATCGTGCGGCTGGTGGTGCGCTTCTCCACACGCCAACCGCCGTTGCCCGCCGACTTGCCGCTGTGGCAGGTATTGGCGGCCAAGGCGTCGCACCTGGTCCTGTACGGTTTGATGCTGGTATTGCCGCTGTTGGGTTGGGCAATGATCTCGGCGGCGGGCGACCCGGTCATGCTCAGCAGCTCGGTGCAGTTGCCGGCGCTGGTGGCGGCGAATGCGCCGTTGTTTGCGCTGCTGCGCAAGGCGCACGGGTACCTGGCTTATCTGCTGTTCCTGACTGTGTTGCTGCACCTGGCGGCTGCGCTATTCCATGGGTTGATCCGCCGCGACGGCGTGCTGCAAAGCATGACCGGCAGCAAGGACTGACACAGCCTTGGGGGGCAGTGTGGCCAGCCAGTAGATCAACGCGAGCAGGTTGATCGCTGCGCCGAGGCCACACACGCCGAGCCAGCCGCCCCAGGCATACATCGCCGTTGCACTGACCGACCCGAGCGCGCTGCCCACCGAGTAAAACAGCATGTAACCCGCCACCAGGCGACTCTGGGCGTCGGGGCGCACGGCGTAGATCAGGCTCTGGCTGGTGACGTGCACGGCTTGCAGGCCGAGATCGAACACGATCACACCCAGCAACAATGCCCACAGCGACGACTGGGTAAAGCCGATGGCCACCCAGGACAGCAGCATCAGCAGCAGTGCCGTGCCGCTGGTCCATTGGGCCCAGCCCCTGTCGGCCAGGCGTCCGGCGCGGGCGGCACCCAAGGCGCCGGCGGCACCGGCAAGCCCGAACAGGCCGATCTGCGTGTGCGACAGCGACAGCGGCGGGGCGCTCAAGGGCAACACCAGCGGCGTCCACAGGACGGTGCCGGCGGCGAAAATCAACATCGCCAGCACGGCACGGTCTCGCAAGACCTTTTCTTCCTTGAACAAGCTGAACACCGAGCGGATCAGCGCGCCATAGGTAACTGTGGCGCGGGGTTGCTCGGTGTCAGGCAGCACCCGCCATAGCAGTAGGGCCATCAACAGCGTCAGGCCGGCGGAGAGCAGGTACACCGAGCGCCAACCCGCCAAGTCTGCCATGGCACCTGAAACGGAGCGCGCCAGCAACAAACCCACGACAATCCCGCTGGTGACCAGTCCGACCACGTGGCCACGTTGTTCGGGCGACGCCAAGTGAGCGGCCAATGCCACCATCACCTGGGCGACTACCGCCAGCAGGCCGGTGAGCGCCACGCCGGCGAGCAGCCAGACGCTGTTGGACGACAAGGCCACCACCAGCACGGCCAGGGTGGAGAGCAGCAGTTGGATGACGATCAGCTTGCGCCGGTTGAGCAGATCCCCCAGGGGCACCAGCAACAACAGCCCCACGCCATAACCGACTTGGGTGAGGGCGATGATGATACCCACGGTGGCGTGGTCCATGGCGAAGGTCTCGGCCATGGCGTCGAGCAGCGGCTGGGCGTAGTAGACGTTGGCCACTGACAGGCCGCAGGCGATGGCGAACAGCACTACCACCGCGCCGCTCAAGGGGGATGACGACATGCGGATAATCCTTGTGTGGTTTTAAATGAAACTACTTGTACGGTAAGGATTCCAGTTTTATATTGCAACCACATTATTGGTCGACGACAGGCAGCCCCGATGGTCAAGCTCACCCGCTTTGAAAACGCCGAATGCCCGGTGGCGCGCTCGCTGGATGCGATTGGCGATGGCTGGTCGCTGCTGATCATCCGCGATGCATTTGATGGCATGCGTCGCTTTGGTGAATTCCAGCGCAGTTTGGGCATGGCCAAGAATATTCTGTCCACGCGTTTGCGCAGCCTGGTGGCCCATGGGGTGCTGGAGGTCGTGCCGGCATCGGATGGCAGTGCGTATCAGGAGTATGTGCTGACCGAAAAGGGCCGCGGCCTGTTCAACGTGATCATCGGGCTGCGTCAGTGGGGCGAGGGGTTTTTCTACGGCGCAGGCGAAGCGCATTCGGTGATGGTGGACCGCGCCAACGGCGAGCCGCTGCGAGCGCTGGAGCTGCGCTCGGCGGATGGGCGGCTGCTGGGGCCTGAGGATTGCCGGCGGGTGCCCGCGGACACTGCGTAAGGCCTAAGGGTTGCTTTCATGTGGCAAGCCCGCTTGCCACAGAATAATCAGCGCAAGACGTCGACGATATCGGCCACGCTGCTCAATACGTCCTTGGCCAACTGCATCGAGCGTTTACCTGACCAACCGGTGTGCGGGTTGGGGGCGTCGTCGTTGTCCTTGAAAGGCATTTCCAGGGTCAGCGACAGGCAGTCGTATTTTTCGCCTACGGCGTTGCAAGCCAGGGTCATGTTGGCTTCGCCCGGCAAGTCGCGGGTGTAGCCGTGGGTGGTCTGGAAGTCGCGGGTCAGGCCGCTCAAGTGGCTGCGAAAGTGTTTTTCCAGGGCCTCGATGCGCGGGGTGTAGCCTGGGTTGCCTTCGCAGCCGGCGGTGAAAACGTAGGGGATTTCTTCGTCACCGTGGATATCGAGGAACAGGTCAACGCCGTATTTTTCCATCTGCTGTTGCACAAACAGCACTTCGGGACTCGTTTGCTGATTGGCGCTCTGCCAGGCGCGGTTGAGGTCCTGGCCCATGGCGTTGGTGCGCAGATGACCATGGAAGGCACCGTCCGGGTTCATGTTGGGCACCAGGTACAGGTCGGCCACTTTCAGCAGTTTTTTCAGCTCGGCGTCGCCGTCCTGCTGCAGGCGTTCGATGATGCCTTCCATAAACCACTCGGCCATGTGTTCGCCGGGGTGCTGCTGGGCGATGATCCAGATCTTGCGGCGGCCTTCACCGCCTTTGCCACGGCGCAGCAGTTGGATGTCCCGGCCTTCAACACTTTTACCGGTGGCCAGCAACTGCGTGCCGGCACGGTTCAGGGCCTGGTCGATCAGCCAGTCGTGGCGCTCGCGGCTGTAGGGCTCGAAATAGGCGAACCAGGCGTGCCTTTCACGGGTTTCGAGGCTGATGTGCAGGATCTCGCCGTCAAACCGCGTCGGTACGCGAAACCAATTGATGTGGTCGTAGGACGCCACGGCGTTGTAGCCGCTCCACGCATGGCGGTAGGACGACTTGCCCGCGTTGCTCAGGCGAAAGGTGTGGGTGTGGCCCACGTGCATGCCTTCGGCCTTGAAGTGAAACCATTGGAAATGTTGGCTACGGGTGTCGGGTTTGATTGACAGCAATAACTGATAGGCGTCGTGGGCATCCAGGACCTGGATATTGCCACTGTCGAAGTCGGTGCTGATTCTGATGGAGGTCAAGGCCACGGTCATAGTCGGGTTGCCTGGGTATGAGTGTTGTGGCGGTTATATTACACAGGAGTGTGGGAAAGACTGGATGCAAAATTGTTGCGGGGGGGAGGGGCATCATCCTTGACGCCGCCGCTGCTTAGGATCCATGAGATTGATTCTCAAGCGCTGTTTCGCAATGATCCGGGCCGGAGCGTTCGGCTGGCCTTCATTCGCAGATAGTCTTTTGCTACCATGCGCGCCATCGAGTAACACACAGTCTTCATTAGCCTGAAGCAATGCCAGGGAAACTGGCAAAAAAAGACCCGGCCAAAGAGCCGGGTCAAAAACCGTGATTAGCCTGATGAGGAGATATTCCAAGAGTCCGACCTAAGGTCTCTTGGTCTATCGACTGATCTCGCGATCAGCTGGGTCCAATAATAATCATTATCATTTGCAAGTCAAATGTTTTTATCCGTGGGATAGAAATATTTTTCTCCGCGTCGGCTCATGCGTTCGCTTGCGCCTGCGGTTCCTGCAGCGACCGCTCCACCATCGCCTTCGCCATATCGATCAAATACACCACTGAAAACGCCAGGTCGCGATGGCTGCCCTGATGGCTGTTCGCTGATTCATAGGCGGTGGCCGCGGCGCTGCGCAGCAGGTCCGAGGCATGCACCAGGGCTTCCTCGTGACTGATGCCTGGCTTGATGGCAAACAGGGCTCCGTCCGCAGATGAGGCAGACATATCTTCTTTCAAGTAAAAGTCGAGCGCGCGTTTGGCGGCACCGCTGCTGCGCAGGTCGTGCAGCTCAGTGTCTTCAGGGGTTTCGGGCAGGAGGTACGGGCTTGTCGTCATAAGGGGGCTACTCTTGGATGGGTGTCGAAAACCTTATGTCCGATGATAGTACGTATCGTATTTATGTCGTTTTATGGATTACTACAAACTGTTTATTGCCCTGAAAACCCTGTGACGTATTGTCGGCGCCATGGATAAATGGATCGCGTTGGTCAGGACCAACATGGAAGACCGCAAGGTCACGCAGGGTGAGCTGGCTGAACGCTTGGGCATGTCCCAAGGCGGCGTGGGCCATTGGCTCAACAAGCGTCGTGCGCCAAGCCTGGCGGACATGAACCGGGTGCTGGCGGCGCTGGGCCTGGGGTACCTGGAGGTCGCACTGGATATTCGCGAGCGGGCCGATGAAGAGACCCAGGAGAAAAGCTACAACCCGTATTTCCGCTACCCGGTCAGCGATTGGAAAGGGTTGTGTGAAATCCGCGAAGAACGCGCCTCTTATGGCCCGGCCCGTTTCGAGCTGACGGACTACCACGCCCAGGGCGACGCGTTCTGGCTGCCGGTCACGGGCGACGCCATGACCGCCCCCAGCGGCCTGAGCATCAGTGCGGGCATGATGATCCTGGTCGATCCGGCCATTGCCGCCGAGCCCGGCAAACTGGTAGTCGCTCTATGGGCCAAGAGCCCCCAGGCGACCTTCCGCCAGTTGCTGGAAGAGAGCGGCCAGCGCTACCTGGTACCGCTCAACCCCACGTACCCGAAACAGCTATTGACCGACGACTGCCGCATCCTCGGCGTTGTCGTCCAAGCCATGGCAAAGTTCTAGCCAGCCGCTTCGATTTCGACCAGCGCGCAACCTTCTGCGACCATTTCGCCTTCCTGGCAAAACAGCGCCTTGACCACTCCGGCCTGGGGCGCGCGAATGCTATGTTCCATTTTCATGGCTTCCAGCACCACCAGTTGTGCCCCGGCCTCGACCGCGTGGCCCACCTCAACCAGTACCCGGACAATGCTGCCGTTCATCGGCGCGATCAGGCCGCCCTGGTGGGACTGGTTAGCCTCGACCGCCGCAAGGGGGTCGAACAGCGTTACGCCGTGAATTTCGCCGTCCCAGCGCAGATACAGCGTACGGTCATCACGTACCGCCAGATGATGGCGGCGCACGCCTTGTTGCTCGATCAGCAGATGTTCGCCCTGCAACTGCGGTACGTCCGCAGCCAGTGTTACCAGACGATCCTGGCCGTTGCAGCTCAGGTGCAGGGACACCTCGGCAGGCAATCCGGCGCGAAACCCTCGTTTATCCGCCCAAGGCCCGTCCCCGGCCGGCAAGCTTTGCATGAAGGCTGCGCCCGCCGCCTGCCAGAATTTATCGCTCAGTTCCCCATGGGCCGGCAGCAACTCATCCTGATAACGTGGAATGAAACCGGTATCCAGCTCCGCCGCGGCGAATGCCGGGTGCCCGATGATGCGCCGCAAAAAGTCCAGATTGGTCTTGAGACCGCCAATGGCAAACTCATCAAGCATGGCCATCAACCGCAGTCGCGCCTGTTCACGGTCTTCGCCCCAGGCAATCAGCTTGCCGAGCATGGGGTCGTAGAAGGGCGACACGCTGTCGCCTTGTTCGACGCCGCTGTCCACCCGACGGCCCAGGCCCGGCGCGCATTCGCGGTACAGCATGAGCTGCCCGGTGGCGGGCAGAAAATCAGTGGCCGGGTCCTCGGCATACAGCCGCACTTCGATGGCATGGCCGGTCAGCGGCACCTGTTCCTGGGTGATCGGCAGCGCCTCGCCCTGGGCGACACGGATCTGCCAGGCAACCAGGTCGAGACCGGTAATCGCCTCGGTCACCGGGTGTTCCACCTGCAGCCGCGTGTTCATTTCCATGAAGAAGAACTCGCCGCGCGCGTCCAGCAAAAATTCCACAGTGCCCGCGCCGACATAACCAATGGCCTGGGCCGCACGCACGGCGGCTTCGCCCATGGCCTTGCGTTGTTCAGCCCTCAGGCCTGGCGCCGGCGCTTCCTCGACGACTTTTTGGTGGCGACGCTGGATCGAACAATCGCGTTCATTGAGGTACAGGCAATGCCCATGCTTGTCGGCGAACACCTGAATCTCCACGTGACGCGGCTTGAGCAGGTATTTTTCCACCAGCATCTGCCCATTGCCGAAGGACGACAGCGCCTCACGCTGGGCAGAGGCCAGAGCCTCGGCCAACTGGCTGACGTCCTCGACCACCTTCATGCCCTTGCCACCGCCACCGGCCGTGGCCTTGAGCAGCACCGGATAACCGATGCGCTCGCAGGCTGCGCGGAAAGTTTCCAGGTCCTGGGCTTCGCCGTGATAACCCGGTACCAGCGGTACGCCGGCGGTTTCCATCAGCGCCTTGGCTGCCGACTTGCTGCCCATGGCATCAATGGCCGAGGCGGGCGGGCCGAGGAAGATCAAGCCTGCCGCTTCGATCGCACGTGCAAACCCGGCGTTCTCCGATAAAAAGCCATAACCCGGATGGATCGCCTGGGCGCCACTGGCGTGCGCGGCGGCGATCAGCTTGTCGATTTGCAAGTAACTGTCAGTGGCCTTGCTACCGCCCAAGTCGACACGAATATCGGCCTCGCGGCTGTGGCGGGCATCGCGGTCGATGGCGCTGTGCACGGCCACGGTGGTCAGGCCCATCGCCTTGGCGGTGCGCATCACCCGGCAAGCGATCTCGCCACGGTTGGCCACCAGCAGCGTCGTCAATGTGCTCATGAGCGCGGCTCCTGAGGCTGCCAGCTCGGTGGGCGTTTTTGCAGAAACGCGCGCAGGCCTTCCTGGCCCTCGGCGCTGACGCGAATGCGCGCAATCGCATTTTCGCAGTAGCGGCGCAAGGCGGGCGTGAGAGCCCCGCTGCCCACTTCGCGCAGCAAGTCCTTGCTGGCGCGCATCGCCGCCGGGCTGTTTTGCAGCAGGTTGGCGATCCACTGTTCCACGTGCTGATCCAGCTCGTCGGTGGGATAGCTTTCTGCCAATAAACCGATATCGCGAGCACGCTGCCCGCCAAAGCGTTCGGCGGTCAGCGCATAGCGCCGCGCGGCGCGTTCACCGATGGCCTGCACCACGAACGGACTGATCACCGCCGGTGCCAGGCCAATGCGCACTTCCGACAGGCAGAACTGCGCGTCATCCGCGCCAATCGCCATGTCGCAGCAACTGATCAAGCCCAGCGCGCCGCCGTAGGCCGCGCCTTGCACCACCGCCAGGGTCGGGATTTTCAACTTGGCCAGGTTGTACATCAGCTCCGCCAGTTCGCGTGCGTCGTCCAGGTTGGTGTGGTAGTCCAGCTCGGCCGATTGCTGCATCCACGCCAAGTCCGCGCCGGCGCTGAAATGTTTGCCGCGCCCGCGCAGTACGAGGAAACGCAGCGACAGATCACCCTGCACCTGGTCGAGGGCGATGATCAGCTCGCGGATCATCTCGGCGTTGAACGCGTTGTTCTTGGCTTCACGACTGAGCCACAGCGTGGCAAAACCACGGCTGTCGGTGATCAGTTCGAGGGTGTTGAAATCGCTCATGCGAGGAAACTCCATGATGATGAGGTTTCCTGTAGGAGCGAGCTTGCTCGCGAAGGTCGTTAACGATAACGCGTGCATGTTGGATGAACGCGTTGCCTGGACATTTTTCGCGAACAAGCTCGCTCCTACAGGTTACATGCGGAACACGCCGAAGCGACTCGGCTCGATGGGGGCGTTCAGCGCAGCGGATAAAGCCAGGGCCAGCACATCACGGGTCTGCATCGGGTCGATGACACCGTCGTCCCACAGGCGCGCGCTGGAGTAGTAGGGGTGGCCCTGGGTTTCGTACTGGTCGAGGATCGGTTGCTTGATCGCCGCTTCTTCCTCGGCGCTGAAACCTGTGCCCGCGCGTTCAGCCTGCTCGCGCTTGACCTGCACCAGAACGCCGGCCGCCTGCTCGGCACCCATCACGCCAATGCGGGCATTGGGCCACATCCACAGGAAGCGCGGATCATAGGCGCGACCGCACATGCCGTAGTTACCGGCACCAAAACTGCCGCCGATGATCACCGTGAACTTCGGCACCTTGGCGCAGGCTACGGCGGTGACCAGCTTGGCGCCGTGCTTGGCGATGCCACCGGCCTCGTATTTCTGGCCGACCATGAACCCGGTGATGTTCTGCAGGAACAGCAGCGCAATTCCACGCTGGCAGGCCAGTTCGATAAAGTGCGCGCCTTTCTGCGCCGCCTCCGCGAACAGAATCCCGTTGTTGGCCAGGATCGCAATCGGGTAGCCGTGCAGGTGCGCAAAGCCACATACCAGGGTGGTGCCGAACAACGCCTTGAACTCATCGAACACCGAACCGTCCACCAGCCGTGCGATCACTTCACGCACATCGAAAGGCTGTTTGGCATCGGCCGGGACCACGCCGTACAGTTCTTCGCTGCTGTACAGCGGTGCTATGGGTGGGCGTTGCAACACCTCACCCTGCTTGCGCCAATTGAGGTTGGCCACGCTGCGTCGAGCCAGCGCCAGCGCGTGTTCATCGCTCTCGGCATAATGGTCGGCCACGCCGGAAATCTTGCAGTGCACATCGGCGCCGCCGAGGTCTTCGGCGCTGACCACTTCACCGGTCGCCGCCTTCACCAGCGGCGGGCCGGCGAGGAAGATCGTTGCCTGGTTGCGCACCATGATCGCTTCGTCCGCCATGGCCGGCACATAGGCGCCGCCAGCGGTGCACGAACCCATCACCACGGCGATCTGCGGGATGCCCTGGGCGCTCATGTTGGCCTGGTTGAAAAAGATCCTTCCGAAGTGCTCGCGGTCGGGGAAGACCTCGTCCTGACGCGGCAGGTTGGCGCCGCCGGAATCCACCAGATAAATGCACGGCAGGCGGTTCTGCGCAGCGATGGTCTGCGCGCGCAGGTGCTTTTTCACAGTGAGCGGGTAGTAGGAACCGCCTTTGACGGTGGCATCGTTGGCGACGATCATGCATTCGACGCCTTCCACCCGGCCGATCCCGGCAATCAAGCCGGCGGCGGGCACGTCTTCGCCGTACACCTGATGGGCGGCGAGTTGGCTGAGTTCAAGAAACGGCGAGCCGGGGTCGAGCAGGCGGTTGATGCGCTCCCGAGGCAGCAACTTGCCGCGCGAGGTGTGGCGCTCCTGCGCCTTGGCGCCGCCGCCTTGCTGCACCTGCGCAAGCAGGCTGTGCAGGGCGTCGACCTGTTGGCGCATCGCCGCGCTGTTGGCGGCAAACTCTGCCGAGCGGGGGTTGAGTTGGGTGTGCAAGGTGGCCATGGCGCGCTCCTTCAGCGGGTTTCGTTGAAGAGTTCGCGACCGATCAGCATCCGCCGGATCTCACTGGTGCCCGCGCCGATTTCGTACAGTTTGGCGTCGCGCAGCAGGCGGCCGGCGGGGAATTCGTTGATATAGCCATTGCCGCCCAGGATCTGGATCGCGTCGAGGGCCATCTGTGTGGCGCGCTCGGCGCTGTAGAGGATCACCCCGGCGGCGTCCTTGCGCGTGGTTTCGCCACGCTCGCAGGCCTGGGCCACCGCGTAGAGGTAGGCGCGGCTGGCGTTGAGCTGGGTGTACATGTCGGCCACCTTGCCCTGGATCAACTGGAATTCGCCGATGCTCTGGCCGAACTGCTTGCGGTCGTGGATGTAGGGCACGATCAGGTCCATGCAGGCCTGCATAATCCCGGTCGGGCCGCCGGAGAGCACCACGCGTTCGTAGTCCAGGCCGCTCATCAGCACTTTCACGCCACCATTGAGCACGCCGAGGATGTTGTCCTCGGGCACCTGCACGTCATCGAAAAACAATTCGCAGGTGTTGGAGCCGCGCATGCCCAGCTTGTCGAACTTGTTGCTGCGGCTGAAGCCTTTCCAGTCGCGCTCGACGATAAAAGCGGTGATGCCGTGGGCGCCTTTCTCCAGGTCGGTCTTGGCGTAGATCACGTAGGTGCTGGCATCGGGGCCGTTGGTGATCCAGGTCTTGCTGCCGTTGAGCACGTAATGATCGCCGCGTTTGTCGGCGCGCAGTTTCATCGAGACCACATCGGAACCGGCGTTCGGCTCGCTCATGGCCAGGGCGCCGACGTGCTCGCCGCTGATGAGCTTGGGCAGGTATTTGAGCTTCTGTGCGTGGTTGCCGTTGCGGTTGATCTGGTTCACGCACAGGTTGGAATGCGCGCCGTAGGACAGCGCCACCGACGCCGAACCCCGGCTGATCTCTTCCATCGCCACCACGTGGGCCAGGTAACCCAGGCCGGCGCCGCCGTATTCTTCCGGCACGGTTATGCCGAGCAGGCCCATGTCGCCGAACTTGCGCCACAGGTCGGCGGGGAACAGGTTGTCGATGTCGATCTGGGCCGCGCGAGGCGCGATTTCCTTGCCCACGAAGGACTGCACCTGGTCGCGCAGCATGTCGATGGTTTCACCGAGGGCGAAGTTCAGGGACGGGTAACTCATGGACAGGCACCTTAATGTGAGCTTGGTTTTTGTGTGGATGGCACGCCGGAGGAGGGCGCTCACCTTTACGTTAACGTAAACTTGCGTTACGGCGCTGTCAATCGTAGTTTACGTTTACGTCAACCTACAAAAAAGACAACAGGGGTCGTTATGGATCAACCGAATCAGAGCTACAGCCGTGGCGCCCAGGACAAGACCTTGCTGGCGCAGACCATCGGCCAGGCGTTCGATCAGACCGTTGCCCGCTATGCCGATGGCGAAGCCCTGGTGGTGCGCCATCAGCAGCGGCGCTACACCTGGCGGCAGTTGGCCGAGACCGTGGATGTGCACGCGCGCGCGTTCCTGGCGCTGGGCATGCAGACCGGCGACCGCCTGGGTGTCTGGGCGCCCAATTGCGCCGAGTGGTGCATCAGCCAGATTGCCAGCGCCAAGCTCGGGGTGATCCTGGTGAATATCAATCCGGCGTATCGCAGCAGTGAGTTGGACTATGTGCTCAAGCAGTCCGGTTGTCAGTGGCTGGTGTGCGCGGGGTCGTTCAAGTCCTCCGATTACCACGCGATGTTGCAGGCACTGCAACCCGATCTGCGCGGCATCATCAGCCTCGACCCCAACCCGCCCGAGGGCTTCATGCCCTGGTCGCAGCTATCGGCCCTGGGCGCAAGCGTCCCGCCGGAACAACTGCACAGCCGCCAAGCCAGCTTGCATGTCGACCAGCCGGTGAATATCCAATACACCTCCGGCACCACCGGCTTCCCCAAAGGCGCCACCCTCAGCCACCACAACATCCTCAATAATGGCTACATGGTCGGCGAAAGCCTCGGCCTGACCGCGCAGGATCGCCTGGTGATCCCGGTGCCGCTGTATCACTGCTTTGGCATGGTCATGGGCAACCTGGGCTGCATCACCCACGGCACCACCATGATCTACCCCAATGACGGCTTCGATCCGTTGCTGACGCTGACCGCCGTCGCCGAAGAAAAAGCCACCGGCCTTTACGGCGTGCCCACCATGTTCATCGCCATGCTCGATCACCCACGCCTCGGCGAATTCGACCTGTCGAGCCTGCGCACCGGCATCATGGCCGGAGCCACGTGCCCCATCGAAGTGATGCGCCGGGTTATAGGCGAGATGCACATGCGTGAAGTGCAGATTGCCTATGGCATGACTGAGACCAGTCCGGTGTCGTTGCAGACGGGTGCCGATGACGACTTGGAGCTTCGCGTGACCACCGTCGGTCGCACCCAGCCGCAGTTGGAAAACAAGATCATCGACGCCGACGGCAACACCGTCGCGCGCGGCGAGATCGGCGAGTTGTGCACGCGTGGCTACAGCGTGATGCTCGGCTATTGGAACAACCCGGAGGCCACCCGCGAGGCCATCGACGACGCCGGCTGGATGCACACCGGCGACCTGGCGAGCATGGATACCCACGGTTACGTGTGCATTGCCGGGCGCAACAAGGACATGATCATTCGTGGTGGTGAGAACGTGTACCCGCGTGAAGTGGAGGAATTTTTCTTCACCCACCCGGCAGTGGCGGATGTGCAGGTGATCGGCATTCCGGATGAGCGCTACGGCGAAGCCATCGTCGCATGGATCAAGTTCCACCCAGGCCATGTCGCCAATGAGCTTGAACTGCAAACCTGGTGCAAGGGCCGCATTGCGCACTTCAAGACGCCCAAGCACTTCAAGTTCGTCGAGGAGTTTCCGATGACGGTAACCGGCAAGATCCAGAAATTCCGCATGCGCGAGATCAGCATCGAAGAGCTGCGAACGCGGGAATGACTGACAGCCTCCGATCTGATTGTGGGAGCTGGCTTGCCTGCGATAACGATTTATCAGCCACCCATCCGGGCCTGATGTACCGCTATCGCAGCATTGGTATCTACACATATTTTTTGAGGGCACACGAGCACCTGTAGTGAGCAGGCTTGTCCCGTGCTGGGCTGCGAAGCGGCCCCAAAGCAGGCGACTTAAATTTACCTGAAACTCGGCGGCGTCTTTAGTGGGGCGGCTTCGCCACCCAGCGCGGGACAAGCCCGCTCACTACAAGATGTGTAGAGGCCATCGCAGGCAAGCCAGCTCCCACATTGAATGGCAGAGTGTCAGATGAATGATCAAAACCCGGAAAGCACAAAGGGGACCCGAGGGTCCCCTTTAATTTGTCGTTGCGTGCTCTTTTTTATTATTGAGGGGCGGTCTATTGTTGTTTTTGGCAACCGTTACCCTTTACCGCTGTTTTGGTGACCCCCATCCGGGGTCAAGAGCAAACGTATTTTTTTGAGCGCTGACTTGCTTCTTCGTTAACGATCCAACCAGTGGGTAGCTACCTGAGGTAGTTTTATTTTTCTCTATCCGGTTGCGGGTTTCGGCATGCCGTACCCTGCGAAGCACATCTTCTCCAAAAAAATCTGTTAGCTGCGTCTCTGCCGTGTTGTTTTTGTTATGTCAGAGTCGTTTCGTCTTATTTTTATTAGGCTTGGTGCTTTTTATTCTTGTTATGCCATAGAGATAGCAGGAGCCGTGCCAACTTTTAAAATGTCTTTAAAATCAATAAGTTAAATTTTTACCAAAGATTGACCCCAATCCAATAACCCAAAACCTGTTCCCGTGTTACTCGATGTGTAGGCGGGCGGTAACACTTTGTCACGGCTGGGCTACTCAATTGGCGTTACGTGCCTTGGCCACACGCGACCCGGTCGGTCGACCCAGCACCTTGCTGATCTGCTGGCCCGCACCGATCAATGCCTGCAGGTCGATACCGGTCTCGATGCCCAGGCCATCGAGCAGGTACACCACGTCTTCGGTGGCGACGTTACCGCTGGCGCCCTTGGCGTAGGGGCAACCGCCGAGGCCCGCGATAGAGCTGTCGAACACGCTGATGCCTTCCAGCAGGCTGGCGTAGATATTCGCGATGGCCTGGCCATAGGTGTCATGAAAGTGCCCGGCCAGCTTGTCCCGCGGCACTTGCGCGCCGACCACCTCGAACAGCCGCCGCGTGGCCCCGGCCGTGCCAATGCCGATCGTGTCGCCAAGGGACACCTCATAACAGCCCATGGCATACAACTCCCGTGCGACCGCCGCTACTTGCTCCGGTGCGACGTTGCCCTCATACGGGCAACCCAGCACGCACGACACATAGCCACGCACGCTGACCCCGTGCTGCCTGGCCGCTTCCATGATCGGCGCGAAACGCGCCAGGCTTTCGCTGATCGAGCAGTTGATGTTGCGCTGGGAAAACGCCTGCGACGCAGCCGCGAATACCGCCACTTCCTTCACGCCGGCCGCCAGCGCGTCTTCAAAACCGCGCAGGTTCGGCGCCAGCGCGCCGTAAGTCACGCCGGGCTTGCGCTGGATTTGCGCGAACACGTCGGCGGAACCGGCCATCTGCGGCACCCACTTGGGCGATACGAAACTGCCGACTTCGATATAGCCCAGGCCCGCCGCGCTGAGGGCGTCCACCAGCCGGACCTTGTCCGCCACGCTGATGGGTTGGGCTTCGTTCTGCAGGCCGTCGCGCGGGCCGACTTCCACCAGGCGTACGTGTGAGGGGAGGGACATGGCAGTTACCTTCTGATCAATGGCCGGCCTGGCTCATGGTAGTGGCCAGGGCCTGGGTGCAGCGCTCTTCGGCGGTGTCCAGTTCCAGCTTCATTTGTTCGATGTCCAACAGTTGCTGTTCCAACTGCTCGCGGCGCTCGGCGATCTTGGCCAGCATGCTGTTGAGTTGGACATGGTTGCCGCTGCTGGGGTCGTAGAGTTCGATCAACTCGCGACACTCGGCCAGGGAAAAACCGATGCGCTTACCGCGCAGGATCAGCTTGAGGCTGACCTTGTCGCGCGCCGAGTAGATGCGCTCCTGGCCCCGGCGCTCCGGCGCCAGCAGGCCCTGTTCTTCGTAGAAACGAATGGCGCGGGTAGTGATGTCGAGCTCGCGGGCGAGGTCGGAGATGCTGTAGGTCGTGCTCATGGGGGCGCTCAAGAAGTTCTTGGCGCTAAGCTAAAGGCAGGTTGACGTGAACGTCAAGCTCGATCATTAATCCTTGTAGGAGCGAGCTTGCTCGCGAAAAACGTCAACGATAACGCGGTAAGCCTGATACCCAGCGGCGCTCTCAGTTCTTCGCGAGCAAGCTCGCTCCTACAGGGGAGGGTGCAAGGTCAGGCTTGCAGCTTGTCGAGCTTTTTCTCGTGGGCCGTCACTTGCTGGCACAACTCGATCATCTGCTCGCGCATCCAGCGGTTCGCCGGGTCCTGGTCGGTGCTTTCATGCCAGTACAGGTGGGTTTCCACCGCGGGCACATCGTTGACCGGCAAGTTGAACCAGTGCAATTCATGACGGCGGGCGAAGCGCTCGGGCACGGTCATCACCATGTCGGTCTGCTGCAACACCTGCGAAGCCATCAAGTAATGCTGGGAGCGCAGGGCGATCTTGCGCTGGATGCCCATCTTGCCCAGCGCCAGGTCGACGTGGCCCAAGCCGTTGCGCCGGCTGGAGATATGGATATGGGTCAGCGACAAATAATCATCCAGCGTCAGTTTGTCTTTGCCCGCCATCGGGTGACCCTTGCGCATCGCACACACATAGCGGTCTTCCATCAGCTTGACGTGGCGCACCTGCGGGTCGGTATTGAGCGGCGCGTCCACGGCAAAGTCCAGGCGCCCGGCGGCCAGTTCCTTGGTGGTCTCGCGGCGTTTGGACAGGAAGCTTTCGATGACCACGGTGGGTGCCAGGCGGCGCAGGCGCTGGAACAGCGGCGGCAGGATCACCGCCTCGGTGAGGTCGGTCATGCTGATGCGGTAGGTCTTGGCGGCCTGCTGCGGGTTGAAGATGCGGCTTTCCTGCACCGACACACGCAGCAACGACAACGCATTGCGCACCGGGCCGATGATGTTCTGGGCCATCGGCGTGGGCACCATCCCTTGGGCGGTACGCACGAACAGCGGGTCGTTGAAGGTTTCCCGCAGCCGCGCCAGAGCGTTGGACACCGCCGGCTGGGTGATACCGACAATCTGCCCGGCGCGGGTCAGGTTGGCTTCGGTGTAGATCGCGTCAAAGACGATAAACAGGTTGAGGTCGACCTTGCTCAGATTCATGGTTGCGCTCTTTATTGTTAGGTGGCCATACGTCGATCATATATCGGTGATGAATGTTAATACACGCCGAGAATAGGCTAGGTAAATTATCAACGCTGTTCTAGCATCGATTGCATGACCTAAACAACCTCTCAGAGAAGGGAGCTGCTCATGGATTTCGCCTATTCGCCCAAGGTTCAGGAACTGCGTGAACGCGTCACTGCATTCATGGACGCTTACGTTTACCCGGCCGAGCCGGTGTTCGAACGCCAGGTCAGCGAAGGTGATCGCTGGCAGCCCACCGCAATCATGGAAGAACTCAAGGCCAAGGCCAAAGCCGAAGGCCTGTGGAACCTGTTCCTGCCGGAGTCCGAACTGGGCGCCGGCCTGACCAACCTCGAATACGCGCCATTGGCTGAAATCATGGGGCGCTCTTTACTCGGCCCGGAGCCCTTCAACTGTTCCGCCCCCGACACCGGCAACATGGAAGTGCTGGTGCGCTACGCCAATGAAGAGCAGAAACAGCGCTGGCTCGAACCCTTGCTGCGCGGTGAAATCCGCTCGGCCTTCGCCATGACCGAACCCGACGTGGCCTCGTCCGACGCCACCAACATGGCCGCCCGTGCCGAGCGCCAGGGTGACGAGTGGGTGATCAACGGCAAGAAGTGGTGGACCTCCGGCGCCTGCGACCCGCGCTGCAAGATCCTGATCTTCATGGGCCTGAGCAACCCGGATGCGCCGCGCCATCAGCAGCACTCGATGATCCTGGTGCCGGTGGACACCCCCGGTGTGAAAATCCTGCGCCCGCTGCCAGTGTTCGGCTACGACGATGCGCCCCACGGTCATGCCGAAGTGCTGTTCGACAACGTGCGCGTGCCCTATGAGAACGTGTTGCTCGGCGAAGGGCGCGGTTTTGAGATCGCCCAGGGTCGCCTCGGCCCAGGCCGTATTCACCACTGCATGCGCTCCGTCGGCATGGCCGAACGCGCCCTGGAGTTGATGTGCAAACGCTCGGTCAGCCGTAGCGCCTTCGGCCAGCCGCTGGCGCGGTTGGGCGGCAATATCGACAAGATCGCCGACTCACGCATGGAGATCGACATGGCACGCCTGCTGACCCTGAAGGCGGCGTACATGATGGATACCGTGGGCAACAAGGTGGCGAAAAGCGAAATCGCCCAGATCAAGGTTGTCGCGCCGAATGTGGCCTTGAAGGTGATCGACCGCGCGATCCAGATCCACGGCGGCGCCGGTGTTTCCAACGATTTCCCGCTGGCCTACATGTACGCCATGCAACGTACCCTGCGCCTGGCTGATGGACCGGACGAAGTGCACCGCGCTGCGATTGGCAAATTCGAGATCGGCAAGTATGTGCCTAAAGAGCTGATGCGCGGCGGGCGGTAATACCGAGTTGCCTGCATTCGCGAGCAAGCCCGCTCCCACACTGGACCGTTTTTCAACATGAGAGTGCGGTCGAATGTGGGAGCGGGCTTGCTCGCGAAGAGGCCGGCCCAAACAACACACAACCCAAGGCTCAATACACCCAAACCTCCACCCGCCGATTCTTGATCCTGCCTTCATCCGCCGTATTCGCCGCCACCGGCATCTGCGCGCCAAACCCGTGAATCTCCCGCAGCACCACACCACTTTTGACCAGCTCCCGGCGCACCGCCATTGCGCGCAGTTTCGACAGTAACGCCGCGCGCTGCGGGTCGTTCTTCACGTCACCAAAGCCCACCAGCGTGACCTGTTTCTGAAGTTTGCCGTGGCGCTTTATATAAGCCACCACCCGTTGCAAATCCTGGCGAGCCTTGTTGTCCAGGCTGGCGCTGCCTTCCTCAAACCGGAAATTCACCGTCAAACGCTGAGCCTCACGTGCGATGGCTTGATACTCCCCGGGCATCGACGCGCGCGGCACCACGTCCATCGCCTGCACCTGTTGCGCGATAAACCCGTTGGCGGCCACGAGCGCCTGGCCCTTGCTGCTCTGGGTGAAGTCCACCAGTGCCTTGGCCCACGGGTTGTGCCCCGACGGCGGCCGGTAAAAAAACAAGCGACGGGACAGCGGGTAATCCTCGGTGGCAATCAGACTGTTCAGCGGCAACATCGCCTGCGAGTCGCCATCCACGATCGCCACGGCTTTGGCCTGGCGCACATAGGGCAGCCCGATAAAACCAATGCCCTGGGGATCCTGGCTCACCGCATCCGATAATTGCTCGCTGGACTCGAAACGTTTGGCCGAAGGGTCGAGGGGCTTGCCGCGCAGGCGCAGCACCAGTTCCTTGAACGTGTCGTAGGTGCCGGACTGATCATCGCGCGCATACAAATGGATAGGCCCACCGATACCGCCCAACGCCTCCCAGGTGCTGATATCGCCATTGAAGATCTGCGCCAGTTGCTCGGTGTCCAGCGTATTCAGCGGGTTTTGCGGGTTGAGGATGATGGCCAGGCCGTCGATGGCGATTACCTGTTCGGCGTCGGGGCTTTTCAGGTCGCCCAGCGGTTCGAGGTCGACCAGTTCGCTGTCCTTGATCGGGCGCGACGAGGCGGCGAGGTCGGCAGTGGATTTTTTCAGTGCGCTGAACCCGGTGCTCGAACCGTGGGCCGCGATTTCGATGGTGACGGTCTTGCCTTGGCGAGTCTTGCCGACCACCCGTTGCTCATTGGTTCCGTCGCCAGGCTCGCCATGAACGGCCTGCAAGCCCTGCTGCTCCATCATTCCCTGGACCAGCGCGGGGCCCAGCTCCGCGCCAATGGTGTTGGAGCCCTGGATGCGTAACGCAGGGCCTTGGTCGGGAACGGGCAGGGGGGCGGAAACGGCCAGGAGTGGAAAAAGGCACAGCAGGAACAGAACGCGCAGCCTCATGCCGCACCTCACGCCAAAGGGAGTGCTGCGAGATTAAGTCAGGCAGGTTGCATAAATATGACTGACACGCCAGGGATCAAACTGTGGCAAGCCAGCTCCCACATTTAGATATTCACCAGTCTTCAGATCAGCTCAGTTCAAGCCAGATCGGCGCATGATCCGACGGTTTTTCCAGCCCGCGCAGTTCGTAATCCACCCCTGCATCCTTGACCCGCCCCAGCAAACCATTGGACGCCAGGATCACGTCAATCCGCAGCCCGCGCTTGGGCTCATCTTCAAAGCCGCGGCTGCGGTAGTCGAACCAGCTGAATCGGTCGGCCACGTCCGGGTTCAGGTGACGGAAGCTGTCCACCAGGCCCCAGTTCTTCAGGCGGGCCATCCACTCGCGTTCTTCCGGCAGGAAGCTGCACTTGCCGGTCTTGAGCCAACGCTTGGCGTTGTCGGCACCGATGCCGATGTCGCAATCTTCAGGGGAAATATTCACGTCACCCATCACCACCAGCGCCTGGTCATTGCTGAACTGGCTTTCGAGCAACTGCTGCAGGTCTTCATAAAAGCGCTGCTTGGCCGGGAACTTGGTCGGGTGGTCGCGGCTTTCGCCCTGGGGGAAATAGCCGTTCATGATGGTCACCGGGTGGCCGTTTTCATCGGCGAAAGTGCCCCAGATAAACCGGCGCTGGGCGTCTTCTTCGTCGCTGGCAAAGCCTTTGTGCAGGCTCAGCGCCGGCAGGCGCGAAAGCAGGGCCACGCCGTAGTGACCTTTCTGGCCGTGGTAGTACACGTGATAGCCCAGGGCCTGCACTTCGGCCAACGGGAACTGGTCGTCGTGCACCTTGGTTTCCTGCAGGCCGATCACATCCGGTTGGTGCTTCTCGATCAGCGCCGCCAGCTGATGAGGGCGGGCGCGCAGCCCGTTTATATTGAAAGAGACGATTTTCATGGTCGCAGGTGACGTCCTGGCAAAAGGGCGATGCTAGCGGACAAGTCGGACGGGGGCCAGCGTGGCGGTATGGCCGTTGCGCTGCTAATGTCTGGGAACGACTCGTGCCGCTTGGGTTCGTACCCATGAGCACGCCGTCTTCCGAGCGGTGCCCAGGGAGATTTATTGTATGTCTGACACACTGACCGCCACTGCCGAAATCCGTCTGCTCAACAGCGGCTATTCCCGCGAGGCCCGCTCCCTGCTGTATCAAGCCTATCGTCACGAACCGACCTTTGCCTACATCTTCGAAGCCGAGCGGGCGGGCTACGAGCAACGGGTACGCGCCACCGTGCGCGAGTTGGTCAAGCAGCATTTCTTTCAGAAACTTCCCGCAATCGGCCTGTTCGTCAACGACCGGCTGATCGGCATCGCCCTGATCGCGCCACCGCAGCGACGCCTGGGGATCACCGAGAGTTGGGCCTGGCAAATTCGCATGTGGCTGAGCACCGGCGTGCGCGGCACGCGGCGTTACCTCGACTACCATCACGCGGTGCTGGCGTGCCTGCCCAGCGAGTCGGTGCATGTGCTGCCCTTGTTGGGCATTCACCCGCAGTTTCAGGGCAAACACTACGGCGAGCAATTACTGGAAGCGGTACACAACTGGTGCGCAGAAGACCCGCATTCTTCCGGCGTGGTGCTGGATACGGGCAATTCACGCTACCTGGATTTCTATAAGCGCCAGGGCTACGAGGAGATTGGCGAAGTGGCTGTAGGGCCCATCCTGGAACACGTGTTTTTCCATCCCAACCCCCAGGCAGTACAGGCGGCTACGGTTTAACTCAGAATTTTTCAGAAATGTCTGAGTTCTAAAATTCTCCCCAGCTCGTGTAGCATCCGCGCCTATGAAGTTTCCAGGAAGATTTACCAGCGGCTTGATTCTGCTGTTCACAAGCTGCGGTGCCTTGGCGCAAAGCGAATTGGACGTGCGGATCAAGCCTTCGAACGACGCGTTGAAAGCCAACATCGAAGGCTACATCGGCGGGGTCGGCGATCGTGATGAAGAGGCCTTGCTGCGCTTCAGCCGTGGTGCCGAAGAGCAGGCGCGCAAGGCCGCCCAGGCCTTGGGCTTCTATCAACCTCGTATCGACAGTGAGGTGAAGGGCGGCAAGACTCCGCGCCTTGTCCTCACCATCGACCCCGGCGAACCGGTGCATTTGCGTAACGTGACCATTCGGGTCGACGGCCAGGCCGCCGACCTCAAGGCCTTTCGCGTGCCCGTCAGCGACGGCCTCAAATCCGGCGCGGTGCTCAACCACGGCCACTACGAAGACGCCAAGCGCCTGATCCAGAACCAGGCCTCGCGCTACGGCTTTTTCAGCGGGCGCTTTACCCGGCAGACACTCTCGGTAGACCCGCAGGCCGGTGTCGCCGATATCGAACTCATCTACAACAGTGGCCCGCGCTACACCCTGGGTAAAGTCAGCTTTGCCGGCGATACACCGTTCGACGACGACCTGCTGCAACGCATGGTGCCGTTCAAAAGCGGCACGCCCTACGATTCCGAATTGATCGCCGAGCTTAACCAGAACCTGCAGGCCAGCGGCTTTTTCGAAGGCGTGCGCGTGGACGCCGCGCCCGCGACTTCAACCGACGACATCATCCCCGTGGCCGTGCGCCTGGAGACCCGCAAGCCGCGCACCATGGGCCTGGGGCTCGGGTTCTCCACCGACGTCGGCCCGCGCGGCCGGGCCAACTGGACCCGCCATTGGGTCAACCCCCAAGGGCATAGCTACGGTTGGGAGGCCGAGCTGTCGGCGCCGCGCCAGAACGTCGGCCTGTGGTACGACATTCCTCTGGACCCGCCGCTGACCGACAAACTGCGTTTTGCCGGGGGCTATCAGAATGAAGAAATCGCCGACACCGATACCCTGAGTAAATTGCTCACCCTCGGCCCCGAATGGCACAGCAAGTTACCCAGCGGCTGGACGCGGGTGATCTCGCTCAAGTACCAGCGCGAAGAGTATCGCCTGGGCGACGACTCGGGCCTGAGCAACCTGGTGATGCCGGGTATCAACTACTCATACCTGCGCAGCGACAACCGCATCGATCCGCACAATGGCTATCGCCTGGCGTTCGATGCCAAGGTCGCCAAGGAAGGGCTGGGTTCCGACACCAACCTGCTTTACGGCACCGCCATGGTCAAAGGCCTGACCACCCTGTGGGACAACCACCGCTTCCTGGCCCGCGCGCAGGTGGGCGGCAGCGCCACCAACGGCTACCAGTCGGTGCCGCCGTCACTGCGTTTCTTTGCCGGTGGCGACCAGAGCGTGCGCGGCTACGCGTACCAGACGCTGTCGCCCAAGAACAACCGGGGCGAACGTATCGGCGGGCGCTACATGGTGGCCCTGAGCGCCGAGTATCAATATTCCATCACCGATAAATGGCGGATCGCGACCTTTATCGACCAGGGCAACTCCTTCAACAACCTGGATTTGCCCAGCCTGAAAACCGGTGTGGGCGTAGGCGTGCGCTGGGTGTCGCCGGTGGGGCCTATTCGCCTCGACCTGGCCCATGCCCTCGAAGATCCGGGCGGTATTCGCTTGCACTTTTCCATGGGGCCTGAGCTGTGATGCGTGGTGTGAAAATAGCCGGGCTGGCCGTGGTGGCCGTCCTTGCCGTGCTGCTACTGGCGCTGTGGACGGTGCTGGGCACCCAGGCGGGCAGCCGCTGGGCGTTGGGCCGCGTAGCGGGTTTGAGCGTGGAGAACTTCCAGGGACATTTGGGCGGCCAGTGGAGCGCCGACCATCTGTTGTGGCAGCAGGACAGCAGCCGTGTCGAACTCAAGGCGCCGTTGCTTGATTGGTCGCCAGCGTGCCTGTTGCGCCTGACCTTGTGCATCGACCGCTTGGACGTTGAACAGGTCAGTCTGCAATTTCCACCGGGTACCGAGGACAGCAGCGGACCGGTCCAACTACCCGACCTGGACCTGCCGCTGGCCATCCAATTGGGCGAGGTTCGCGTCGGTAGCCTGCTGTTCAACGGCACTGAAGAACTCAAGGGCCTGCAATTGGCCGCGCATTGGACCGCTGCCGGCCTGCGCATCGATTCGGTGCACCTGCAACGCGAGGATCTGGTGCTGGACTTGGCCGGCCTGCTGCAAACTGCTGGCGACTGGCCTTTGGCCGCCAGCGGTCACCTGAGCCTGCCCTACGCGCCGGGCGGCGCTGCGTGGAACGTCGCGTTCAAGATCGATGGCGACCTGCTCAAGACCCTCAAGCTCGACGCCGACAGCACGGGCTATCTGCCGGCCAGGCTCACGGGCGAACTGCAACTCCTGGCGCAAAACCTTCCGGCTCAATTGCGCATCACCTCGGACGGCTTCAAGCCCAGCGCCGAGTTGCCGGACACCCTGCAACTCAACCAACTCGACCTTAGCGCCAAGGGGGATTTGGCAAGCGGTTACCAACTGCTCGGGCGCGCCGTGCTCCCGGCGGAAAAAGGCCCGGTGCAGATGCTTCTGCGGGGCAAGGTTGACGCCAAGGGCGCGCAGATCGCCGGGCTGGACTTGAACGCCGGTGACAAGCAAAGCCTGAAACTTTCAGCCCAATTGGACTGGCAACAAGGCTTCAGCGCCGACGCCAGGATCGATTGGCTGGACTTTCCCTGGCATCGCCTCTATCCCCTGATCGATGAGCCACACGTCGCGCTCCGTACGTTCAACGGTGAGATATCCTACAAAGACGGCAACTATCTGGGCAATCTCAAGGCCGATCTCGACGGCCCCGCCGGCAAATTCAATGTAGTCACACCGTTCAGTGGCGACCTCAAGCAACTCTTCCTGCCCGAACTGAAACTCAGCGCCGGCCAGGGCAAGGCCGAAGGCCACCTGAACCTGCAATTCGCCGATGGCATCGCCTGGGACACGGCCCTGGACCTGTCGGCATTGAACCCGGCGTACTGGGTGGCTGAGTTGCCCGGCACCCTGGCCGGGCCGTTGCGCAGCAAGGGCGAGTTCAAAAACGAGCAACTCAAGCTCAATGCCGACCTTGACCTCAAGGGTCGCCTGCGTGGGCAAACCGCGGTGCTGGCGGCCAAGGCCGAGGGTGCGGGCGAGCAGTGGACTCTCGCCAACCTCGATGTTCGCCTGGGCGATAACCGCATCAATGGCAGCGGCAGCTTGCAGCAACGCCTGGCTGGCCAGATCGATATCAAGTTGGCGCGCCTGGCCCAGCTGTGGCCGCAGTTACGCGGGCAGGTCAACGGCCGCCTCGACGTGGCCGGCAGCCTCAAGGCGCCGCAAGGCAAACTCGCCCTCAAGGGCCAGCAACTGGCATTTGCCGACAATCGCCTGCAGAACCTCGCCCTGGACGCCAGCCTCGATAATGCCCAGCGTGCCAGGCTCGACCTTAAGGGCAACGGTATTCAGTCCGGCGACACTCAGGTCGGCACGCTGACGGCCAGCGCCCAGGGCGATATCAAGCAGCAAAAGGTCCAGCTGGATTTGGCCGGGCCCTTGGTCAAGCTGGCGCTGGCGTTGGATGGCAACCTCGACCACGGCAATTGGCGCGGGCGCCTGGCCAGTGGCGCTGTGCAAGCCGGCGGCCAGGACTGGAAGCTGCAGGCACCGGCGAAGGTCGAGCGCCTGGCCGATGGCAAATTGACGTTTGCCGCGCACTGCTGGGTGTCCGGGGCCGCCAGCCTGTGCGGCGAAGACCAGCGTCTGATGCCCGAGCCGAAGCTGCGCTACCACCTCAAGCAATTTCCCATCGACAGCCTGGCGGCGTTCATGCCCAAGGATTTTGCCTGGCAGGGCAAGCTCAACGCCGACCTGCAACTGGACCTGCCCGACAGCGGCCCCAAAGGCCTGGTCTCGGTGGATGCCAGCGGCGGCACCTTGCGCGTCAAGGACAAGCACCAGTGGCTGGATTTCCCCTACGACACCCTGAAGCTGGAAACCACCCTCAACCCCAAGCGCATCGACACGCAGTTGAACTTCCATGGCGGCAAGCTCGGCGAGCTGCTGTTGCAGGCGCAGATCAACCCCTTGCCGAAAGACAAGCCGATCACGGGCAACTTCAGCCTGGTTGGCCTTGACCTCGCGGTGGCACGACCCTTCGTGCCGATGGTGGAGACCCTCAGCGGCAAGCTCAATGGCAGCGGTCGTCTCTCCGGTGGCTTGCTGGCGCCTCAGGTCAACGGCAGCGTCAACCTGGTGGGCGGTGAGGTGTCCGGCCCGGAACTGCCCCTCAGCCTGGAAGACCTGAACGTGCAGGCGCTGATCGCCGGCGACAGCGTGCAGCTCAACGGCGGCTGGCGCAGTGGCAAGGCCGGGCAGGGCAGTCTCAAGGGCCGGATCGACTGGGGCCAGGCCCTGGCGATGGACCTCAAGTTGCAAGGCGCGCAACTGCCGGTGACGGTCGAGCCTTACGCGGTGCTGGAAGTGGCGCCCGACCTGACCATCAGCCTGAAGGACGACAAGCTGGCCGTCGCCGGCAAGGTGCACATCCCGCGTGGTGATATCACGGTGCGCGAACTGCCACCGTCTACCGTCAAGGTCTCGGACGACACCGTGATCGTCGGCAGCCAGACCGAAGAGGGCAAGCCCGCGATGGCCATGGCCATGGATATCGATGTGGTGGTGGGCGAAGACCGGCTCAACTTCTCGGGCTTCGGCCTCACCGCCAAGGTGCAGGGCCACGTGCATATCGGCGACAACCTCGACACCCGTGGCGAGCTATGGCTGAACGACGGCCGCTACCGCGCCTACGGCCAGAAACTCGATGTGCGACGGGCACGGCTGTTGTTCGCGGGACCGCTGGACCAGCCGTACCTGGACATCGAAGCGATCCGCAAGACCGACGAGGTGGTCGCCGGCATCCGCCTGAGCGGCAGCGCCGAACACCCCGCCACACAAGTCTTCTCTGAACCGGCCATGGGCCAGGAACAGGCGCTGTCCTACCTCGTGCTGGGGCGTCCGTTGAGCACCACCGGTGAAGACAACAACATGCTGGCCCAGGCCGCGCTGGGCCTGGGGTTGATGGGCAGCGCCGGGGTTACGTCAGACCTGGCCAACAAACTGGGCATCCAGGATTTCGACCTCGATACCCAGGGCAGCGGCAATAAGACCGCCGTGGTGGCCAGTGGCAAGATCACGGAGAAACTCAGCCTGCGTTACGGGGTAGGGGTTTTCGAGCCGGCCAGCACCATTGCCTTGCGCTATCTGTTGAGCAAGAAGGTGTATCTGGAGGTGGCGAGCGGCGTGGCCAGCTCCCTGGATATCTTCTACAAGCGCGATTTCTGATCCGTACTCGTCAAAAATGTGGGAGCTGGCTTGCCTGCGATAGCCATAGGTATCTACACAACTTTCAAAGGCTGAAAAATCTTCGTGTAGTGAGCGGGCTTGCCCCGCGCTGGGTGGCGAAGCCGCCCCAAACCAGGCGACCTGGTTCTATCTGGACTCCGCGGTGGCTTTATTTGGGGCCGCTTCGCAGCCCAGCGCGGGGCAAGCCCGCTCACTACAAAGATGTGTAGATACCTATACCGCTATCGCAGGCAAGCCCGCTCCCACAGGTGTCTGCATTGCAGCCTGCCAGCCCATGTAAGTACCAAGCAAGCTAATAATTCCATTTGACATTCGCTGCCTAAGCAGTAATATCTCGTCGCACATTCACTGCCTAGGCAGTAATAAGGTGACTCTCGATGCCGCACTTCACCCCTGAAAATTTCCATAACTGCCACCTCGGCCTGTTGTTGGGGCGCGCCGCGATTCTCAAGGACCGCATCATCGACACCCACATGGAACCCCACGGCATCACCGCCGCGCAGTTCAAGGTGTTGATCATCATGGCCCAGTTCGGCGTCGACACTCCGGCAGAGCTGTGCCGCCACCTGTCCCTGGACAGCGGTTCGATGACGCGGATGCTCGACCGCCTGGAGCAAAAAGACTTGCTCAGCCGCAAACGCTCCGAGCTGGATCGCCGCCAGGTGCAGTTGGTGCTGACCGCGGGCGGCCAGCGCCTGGCGGACATGCTGCCGCACATCGGCGCCCAGGCGTTGAACCAGTTGGCGGGGGCACTGGAGCCTGGCGAGCTGGAAACCCTGGAACGCATCCTCAAGAAAATTCTGGTAGCTGCCGGTGATCCCATCACCCTGCAGCGGGTAGGTAACACATGAACACACGTGCCCTTTGCCTGGTGCTCGCCGCCATGAGCATGGCCGGTTGCGCCAACTACAGCGGCCTCGATACCCAAGGCAAGCGCCTGGACGCCAATACCCTGCAAACCGGACAGTCCCTGAACGGCGTGACCCTGTCGAGCGCCGCCTGGCCCAGCGCCGACTGGTGGAAAAGCCTCGGCGACCCGCAGCTCGACGGCCTGATCCAGGAAGCTCTGCACAACAGCCCCGACATGCAAGTGGCCAGCGCTCGGGCTCACCAGGCCGAAGCCGCCGCTTACGCCGCCAACGCCGAGCGCATGCCGACCCTGGATGCCAGCGCCGGTGTCAGCCGTTCACGCCTGGCCAGAGACCAGGACCCGCGCGGCGAAGGTGATGCCTATTCGACCGTGCGCAACATCGGCGCCAGGTTCAATTACAACTTCGACCTCTGGGGTGGCCAGCGCGCCGCCTGGGAAGCCGCGTTGGGCGAGGCCCGTGCCGCCCAGGTTGATCAGCAGGCGGCGCGCCTGACGCTGGCCGCCAACGTCGCCAAGGCCTACAGCGACCTGGGCCAGGCGCACATCGTGCGAGACCTGGCCAATGATGACCTCAAACGCACCCGGCAGATGCTCGACCTGAGCAAGCGTCGCCTGGATTCTGGCATCGACAGCCAGTACCAGTACCAGCAGACCGAGAGCCTGGAAGCCAGCTCGCAGTCGCAACTGATCGATGCGGAAAAACAGCTGCAGAGCGCGAAAATCGCCCTGGCCGTGCTGCTCGGCAAAGGCCCGGACCGTGGCAATGAGCTGGCGCGGCCCACCGTGCTCAAACCCGGCGCGGTCGCCGTGCCTTCGGTGCTGCCCGCCGAGCTGCTGGGCCGGCGTCCGGACCTGATTGCCGCGCGCTGGCGCGTCGAAGCGGCGGCCCGGAACATTGATGCGAGCAAGACCCGCTTCTACCCCAACCTCAACCTGAGCGCGAGCGCCGGGGCCGAGTCGTTGCTGGGCGATGCGATGTTTGGTCCGGCCAGCCGCTTCTTCAATATTGCGCCAACGATCTCGCTGCCGATCTTCGACGGCGGCCGCCTGCGTGCCGATCTCGATGCCCGCGACGCCGACTACGACCTGGCCGTGGCCCAGTACAACAAGACTCTGGTGCAAGCCCTGGGCGATATCGGCACCACCCTCTCGCAACTGCGCGACACCGGCCGGCAGATCCAGGCCCAGCAACACGCAGCGGACATTGCCCAGCAGTCCTACGACACTGGCGTGCAGCGCTACAGCTCCGGGATCGGTAACTACCTGGATGTGCTCAGCATCGAGCAGCAATTGCTGCAGGCCCAGCGCCAGCTGGCGAGCCTGAATGCCGCGCAGATCGATCTGTCGATTCAATTGATGCAGGCCCTGGGTGGCGGCTACGGCGCCAACAACGTGGCCGCAACCACCCCCGCCACACGCTCGGAATAATTTGAGGTATTTGTCATGGCCACTGCCGACAGCAACAACGCAACTGAACAATCCAAGCAAGACAACAATCCGCGCAAACGCAAAGTGATGCTGATCGGCCTGGCGCTGATCGTCATCCTCGCCATTGTTGGCGTATGGGGCTGGTATGAACTTTACGGGCGCTTCAACGAAAGCACGGATGACGCCTATGTGAACGGCAACGTGGTGGAAATCACCCCGCTGGTCACCGGCACCGTGGTCAGCATCGGCGCCGACGATGGCGACCTGGTTCATGAAGGCCAGGTGCTGATCAATTTCGACCCCAACGACGCCGCCGTCGGCCTGCAAAGTGCCCAGGCCAACCTCGCCCGCACCGTGCGTCAGGTGCGGGGCTTGTACAGCAATGTCGACGGCATGAAGGCCCAGGTCAACGCGCAGAAAGCCGACGTGCAAACCGCCCAGGACAATTACAACCGACGCAAGACCCTGGCCCAGGGTGGCGCGATCTCCCAGGAAGAACTGTCTCACGCCCGTGACAGCCTGACCGCGGCGAAGAACGCGCTGACCAACCTTGAGCAGCAACTCAAATCCACCAATGCCCTGGTGGATGACACGGTGATCTCGTCCCACCCGGATGTGCAGGCCGCCGCCGCGCAATTGCGCCAGGCCTATCTGACTAATGCGCGCAGCACCTTGATTGCGCCAGTCACCGGCTACGTGGCCAAGCGCACTGTGCAATTGGGCCAGCGCGTGCAACCCGGCACGGCGTTGATGGCGGTGATCCCGCTGAACCAGCTGTGGATCGACGCCAACTTCAAGGAGACCCAACTGCGCGACATGCGCATTGGCCAGCCGGTGGACATCGAGTCGGACATCTACGGCAGTGACGTGAAATACAGCGGCACCGTGGACAGCCTGGGCGCCGGCACCGGCAGCGCATTCGCCCTGCTGCCGGCGCAGAACGCCACCGGCAACTGGATCAAGATCGTGCAACGGGTGCCGGTGCGCATCCATATCAACGCCGAAGAGCTGGCCAAACACCCGCTGCGCGTGGGCCTCTCTACCGTAGTCAATGTGGACCTGCACGACCAGAGCGGCCCGGTGCTGGCGCAACAACCGCCACAAAAGGCCTCGTTTACCACCAACGTGTACGACCGCCAATTGGCCGAGGCTGACGCGATGATCACCCAGTTGATCCATGACAACAGCAGCGCCGCGCCCAAGGCTGCGCAACGCTGATGAGCAATAACGCCTCCTTCACGCCACCCAGCCTGTTGATGGCCACTATCGGCCTGTCGCTGGCGACCTTTATGCAGGTGCTCGACACCACCATCGCCAACGTGGCGTTGCCGACCATTTCCGGCAACCTCGGCGTGAGCTCGGAGCAGGGCACCTGGGTGATCACCTCGTTTGCGGTGAGCAACGCCATTGCCTTGCCGCTTACCGGTTGGCTGAGCCGCCGCTTTGGCGAGGTGAAGCTGTTTCTGTGGGCGACCATCCTGTTTGTGCTGGCCTCGTTCCTCTGCGGTATTTCCACCTCGATGCCCGAGCTGATCGGCTTTCGCGTGTTGCAAGGCCTGGTGGCCGGGCCGCTGTACCCGATGACCCAGACGCTGCTGATCGCGGTCTACCCGCCGGCCAGGCGCGGCATGGCCCTGGCGTTATTGGCGATGGTCACGGTGGTGGCACCGATTGCAGGCCCCATCCTCGGTGGCTGGATCACCGACAGTTACAGCTGGCCATGGATCTTCTTCATCAACGTGCCCATCGGCATTTTTGCGGTGATGGTGGTGCGCGCGCAGCTGAAGAAACGCCCGGTGGTCACCAGTTACCAGCCGATGGACTATGTGGGGCTGTTGAGCCTGATCGTCGGTGTCGGCGCCTTGCAGATCATCCTCGACAAGGGCAATGACCTGGATTGGTTCGAGTCCAACTTCATCATCATTGGCGCGGCGATTTCAGCGGTTGCGCTGGCAGTTTTCGTGATCTGGGAAATGACCGACAAGCACCCGGTGGTCAACCTGCGATTGTTTGCGTACCGCAACTTCCGCATCGGCACCATTGTGCTGATCGGCGGGTATGCGGGCTTCTTCGGTATCAACCTGATCCTGCCGCAGTGGCTGCAAACCCAGATGGGCTACACCGCCACCTGGGCGGGCCTGGCGGTGGCGCCGATCGGCATTCTGCCGGTGTTGATGTCACCGTTCGTGGGCAAATATGCGCACAAGTTCGACCTGCGCCTGCTGGCGGGGTTGTCGTTCCTGGCGATGGGCTTGAGCTGCTTCATGCGCGCCGGTTTCACCAATGAGGTGGACTTCACCCATATTGCCCTGGTGCAGTTGTTCATGGGGATCGGTGTGGCGCTGTTTTTCATGCCGACCTTGAGCATCCTGATGTCCGACCTTCCGCCGCAGCAGATCGCCGACGGCGCGGGCCTGGCGACCTTCCTGCGTACGCTGGGCGGCAGCTTCGCGGCCTCGCTCACCACCTGGATCTGGATTCGCCGGGCGGACCAGCACCATGCGTACATGAGCGAAAACATGACCACCTATGACTCGACCACGCGCGACGCGATACAGGCGCTCGGCGGGGCAGGGCAGAAGGCGTATGCGCAGTTGGACCAAATCCTCACCAGCCAGGCGTACATGATGTCCACGGTGGACTACTTCACGTTGATGGGATGGATCTTCGTGGGCTTGATGTTGCTGGTATGGCTGGCCAAACCGCCGTTCGGCGCCAAGGCCGGGCCTGAGGCTTCCGGCCACTGACCGCCATGAGTAGGAATGCAATCCACTGTGGGAGCTGGCTTGCCTGCGATAGCATCACCTCGGTACAACTGATTCACCGAGTTGTCTGCATCGCAGCAAGCCAGCTCCCACAGGTGATTTGTGTTGCCTGCTAGTCAGGCGCCAGGCAACGCCAACTGCGGATTGACGAAGTCAAACGCCGCCAGCGCAAATCCTTGCTCATCCACCTGCAGCGCCCAGCCTTGCTTGTCCCAATCCCCTAGCACAATGCGCTTGGCCGCCTGATCGCCAATCTGCAACTTATGGATGGCAGGGCGGTGGGTGTGGCCATGGACCAGGGTGCGTACGCCAAAGTGCTGCATCACCCGCGGCACTTCCTCGGCGGTCACATCCACGATGTCGTTGGCTTTCATGCGCGTCTGCGCACGGCTTTCGCTGCGCAGTTTGCGCGCCAGCCTGTGCCGCGTGCCCAACGGCAAATGGCGCAGGGTAAACAGCACAACCGGGTTGCGTAGGATGCGTCGCAGCTTCATGTAGCCGACGTCGCGGGTGCAGAGGCTGTCGCCGTGCATCAACAGCACGGGTTCGCCATGGAGCTGCACGACACTCGGGTCCTTGAGCAAGGTGGCGCCTGCCGCTTTGCAGAACGCCTTGCCGATCAGGAAATCGCGATTGCCGTGCATGATGAAAATCGGGGTGCCGCTGTCGCTGAGTTCGCGCAGGGCGGCGCAAATCGAGCGTTGGAACGCTGTCATCCCATCGTCGCCAATCCAGGCTTCAAAGAAGTCCCCCAGAATGTACAACGCCTGGGCGCCACGGGCGCGGCCGTGGAGCAGATCCAGAAACGCCCGGGTAATATCCGGGCGTCCCTCTTCCAGATGCAAATCTGAAATCAGCAATATCACCCAACGATCTCGGCTTTCTCGACGATAACGTCTTCTACCGGAACGTCCTGGTGGCCGGCCTTGCCGGTGGTCTGCACGCCTTTGATCTTGTCGACGACGTCCTGGCCTTCGGTGACTTTACCGAACACCGCGTAGCCCCAACCCTGCACGTTCTTGCCGGTGTGGTTGAGGAAGGCGTTGTCGGCGACGTTGATGAAGAACTGCGCGGAGGCCGAATGCGGCTCCATGGTACGGGCCATGGCGACGGTGTACTTGTCGTTGGAAAGGCCGTTGTCCGCTTCGTTCTGAATGCTTGGACGCTTGTCTTTCTTTTCTTTCATGCCAGGCTCGAAACCGCCGCCCTGGACCATGAAGTTGCCGATGACACGGTGGAAAACGGTGTTTTCGTAGTGGCCGGCCTTAACGTATTCGATGAAGTTGGCGACGGTGATCGGCGCTTTCTCGGCGTTCAGCTCGATGACGATGTCACCGTGGTTGGTGGTCAGTTTGACTTGAGTCATGTTCACTACTCTTTTCAGGGAATTCGTGGGTTTGGGTGCCTGGGCACCACGACCGGTTTGGCGAAACAGCGGCCAAGGCGCGCAGTTTAGCGTGCCTGCCAGGAATTTCGAGGTGGTTTTTTACCGCCGGTGCAATAAATGCTGCAGTTTTTGGTGCTGCCCTGTCAGGTGCTTGACAGCATCGGCTATGATGACGCCTTTGTTTTGTCGGCCTAGCCCGGCCATGTACTTGTCTGTTCAAGGATCCTATGAGCAAGCCCACTGTCGACCCTACCTCGAATGCCAAGGCCGGACCTGCCGTCCCGGTCAATTTCCTGCGCCCGATCATCCAGGCGGACCTGGATTCGGGCAAGCACACGCAGATTGTCACCCGCTTCCCGCCGGAGCCCAACGGCTACCTGCACATCGGTCATGCCAAGTCGATCTGTGTGAACTTCGGCCTGGCCCAGGAGTTCGGTGGCGTCACGCACCTGCGTTTCGACGACACCAACCCGGCCAAGGAAGACCAGGAATACATCGACGCCATCGAAAGCGACATCAAGTGGCTGGGCTTCCAATGGTCCGGTGAAGTGCGCTATGCCTCCCAATACTTCGACCAGTTGTTCGACTGGGCGGTCGAGCTGATCAAGGCCGGCAAGGCCTACGTCGACGATCTGTCCCCCGAGCAGGCCAAGGAGTACCGTGGCACCCTGACCGAGCCGGGCAAGAACAGCCCGTTCCGTGAGCGTTCGGTGGAAGAGAACCTCGACTGGTTCAACCGTATGCGCGCCGGCGAATTCCCAGACGGCGCCCGCGTGCTGCGCGCCAAGATCGACATGGCCTCGCCGAACATGAACCTGCGCGATCCGATCATGTACCGCATCCGCCATGCCCACCACCACCAGACCGGTGACAAGTGGTGCATCTACCCCAACTACGACTTCACCCACGGCCAGTCGGACGCCATCGAAGGCATCACGCATTCCATCTGCACCCTGGAGTTCGAAAGCCATCGCCCGCTGTACGAGTGGTTCCTGAGCAACCTGCCGGTGCCGGCCCAGCCGCGCCAGTACGAATTCAGCCGCCTGAACCTCAACTACACGATCACCAGCAAGCGCAAGCTCAAGCAACTGGTGGATGAGAAGCACGTGCATGGCTGGGACGACCCGCGCATGTCGACCCTGTCGGGCTTCCGCCGTCGCGGCTACACCCCGGCGTCGATCCGCAACTTCTGCGACATGGTCGGCACCAACCGTTCCGACGGCGTGGTCGACTTCGGCATGCTCGAGTTCAGCATCCGCCAGGACCTCGATGCGAACGCCCCGCGCGCCATGTGCGTGCTGCGTCCGTTGAAAGTCGTGATCACCAACTACCCGGAAGACAAAGTCGACAACCTCGAGTTGCCGCGTCATCCGCAAAACGAAGCACTTGGCGTGCGCAAGCTGCCGTTCGCCCGTGAAATCTACATCGACCGTGATGACTTCATGGAAGAGCCGCCAAAAGGCTACAAGCGCCTGGAACCGAACGGCGAAGTGCGCCTGCGCGGCAGCTACGTGATCCGTGCCGATGAAGCGATCAAGGACGCCGACGGCAACATCGTCGAACTGCGTTGCTCCTACGACCCTGACACCCTGGGCAAGAACCCCGAGGGCCGCAAGGTCAAGGGCGTGGTCCACTGGGTGCCGGCTGCTGCCAGCATCGAATGCGAAGTGCGCTTGTACGATCGTCTGTTCCGCTCGCCGAATCCTGAAAAGGCCGAAGATAGCGCCAGCTTCCTCGACAACATCAACCCTGACTCCCTGCAAGTACTCACTGGTTGTCGTGCCGAGCCATCGCTTGGCGACGCACAGCCGGAAGACCGTTTCCAGTTCGAGCGCGAAGGCTACTTCTGCGCGGATATCAAGGACTCGAAACCTGGTGCTCCGGTATTCAACCGTACCGTGACCTTGCGTGATTCGTGGGGCCAGTGATTCTCTAAGGAAGCCGTTGTGCTAACGATCTACAACACACTCAGCAAGACCAAAGAAGTCTTCAAGCCGCTCGATGGCAACAAGGTGCGCATGTACGTGTGCGGCATGACCGTGTACGACTACTGCCACATCGGCCACGGCCGCAGCATGGTTGCCTTCGACCTGGTGACCCGCTGGTTGCGTTTCAGCGGCTATGACTTGACCTATGTGCGCAACATCACCGACATCGACGACAAGATCATCAACCGCGCCAACGAAAACGGCGAGGCGTTCGACGCGCTGACCGAGCGCATGATCGCCGCGATGCACGAGGATGAGGCCCGCCTCAACATCCTCAAGCCGGACATGGAGCCGCGCGCCACGGACCACATCCCCGGCATGCACGCGATGATCCAGACCCTGATCGACAAGGGCTATGCCTACGCCCCCGGCAATGGCGACGTGTACTACCGCGTCGCCAAGTTCATGGGCTACGGCAAGCTGTCGCGCAAGAAGATCGAAGACCTGCGCATCGGTGCGCGCATTGAAGTCGACGAAGCCAAGCAAGACCCGCTCGACTTCGTGCTGTGGAAAGCCACCAAGCCGGGCGAGCCCAGCTGGGAATCGCCATGGGGCGCCGGGCGTCCGGGCTGGCACATCGAATGCTCGGTAATGTCCACCTGCTGCCTGGGCGAGACCTTCGACATTCATGGCGGCGGCAGCGACTTGGAGTTCCCGCACCACGAAAACGAAATCGCCCAGAGCGAAGCCGCCACCGGCAAGACCTACGCCAACGCCTGGATGCACTGCGGCATGATCCGCATCAATGGCGAGAAGATGTCCAAGTCCTTGAACAACTTCTTCACCATTCGCGACGTGCTGGAAAAGTACCATCCGGAAGTGGTGCGGTATTTGTTGGTGTCCAGCCACTACCGCAGCGCCATCAACTACTCGGAAGACAACCTCAAGGACGCCAAGGGCGCCCTGGAACGGTTTTACCACGCGTTGAAAGGTTTGCCCGCGGTCGCCCCGGCCGGCGGTGAAACGTTCGTGGCACGTTTCACCGAAGTCATGAACGACGACTTCGGCACCCCGGAAGCCTGCGCCGTGTTGTTCGAGATGGTGCGCGAGATCAACCGCCTGCGTGAGACGGATATCGACGCAGCGGCGGGTTTGGCGGCACGCTTGAAAGAGCTGGCCAGTGTGCTGGGCGTGTTGCAGATGGAGGCCGATGACTTCCTGCAGGCCGGCGCCGAAGGGCGTGTGGATGCGGCACAAGTGGATGCCTTGATCCAGGCGCGTCTGGCTGCGCGTGCGGGTAAGGACTGGGCGGAATCCGACCGTATCCGCGACCAACTGACCGCGATGGGTGTGGTGTTGGAAGACGGCAAGGGCGGGACGACGTGGCGGTTGGCTGACTGACGGTTGGTTGCTGCACGCTGAATGAAAAACGCCCCGACTGGTTCGGGGCGTTTTTTGCGTCAAGCACGCAGCAGTTTCAGCGGGTACCCCGATCCAAATGTGGGAGCTGGCTTGCCTGCGATGGTCATAGGTATCTACACATTTTTGTAGTGAGCGGGCTTGTCCCGCGCTGGGTGGCGAAGCCGCCCCAACAAAGACACCGCGCAGTTTCAGACAAACCCAATCCGCCTGGTTTGGGGCGGCTTCGCCACCCAGCGCGGGACAAGCCCGCTCACTACAGGGATACTTTTCAGTCTTTGAGAGTTGTGTAGATACCTATGCTCATCGCAGGCAAGCCAGCTCCCACCGCTGCCCACTTGAGGGTTCAGCGGCGGCTGCTGACTTCGGCGGGTACGTCGTCACCGGCCATACGCTTGCGGAACAGGGCGGTGCGTGCCAGCAGCAAGGTGGTAACCGGCACCGTGATCGACAGCAAGATCGGAATCAACCACCCGTGCAACACCGGCCCGGACTTGAGCACCGAAAAGTAGATAATCGACGCCAACGCCACGCACCACGCGCCGATCGTCGAGGCCAGCGCCGGCGGGTGCATGCGCTGGAAAAAATCCTTCATGCGCAACAACCCAAGCGCACCGATCAGCGCAAACACGCTGCTCAAGACCAGCAGCAGCCCGACGACGATCTCCATCCATAACGGCATCATTCAATCACCTCCCCACGCAGCAGGAATTTGGCCAAGGCAAACGAGCCGACGAAGCCGAACAGTGCGATCAGCAGTGCCGCTTCGAAGTAGGTGTCACTGGCATAGCGGATGCCCAATACCAGCATCATCAGCATCGCGAGGATGTACAGGTAGTCCAGCGCCAGCACCCGGTCTTGCGCCGAGGGGCCTTTGAACAGGCGAATCAGGGTCAGCACCATGGCCAGCGAGAACAGGAACAGGCTGAACAGGATCGCATTGGCGAGCAGGGCGCTCATTCGAAGATCTCCATCAGGGGCCGTTCGTAGGCGGATTTGAAGTGCTCGATAAACTGCGCCTCATCGTCCAGGTCGAACACATGCAGCAGCAGGACGCTGCGGTCCAGCGCCAGTTCCGACCAGATGGTACCGGGGATCACCGTGGTGATCATCGCCAGCGCCGCGAGGCCGTTGGGGCTGCGCAGGTCGATGGGGATCTTGATAAACCGCGCGCGCGGCGGGCGTGAGCCGCACCTCAGCACGCCCCGGGCCACTTGCAGGTTGGAGACAATCACGTCGCGGCCTACCCGCAGCAACAGGCGCAGGATCACGCCGGGGCGGCGCAGGCTGATCGGTTGCGGGCGCAGCGGCGCCATCATCAGCGGCGCAACAAGGCCCAGCAGCGCGCCCAGCAGCAGGTTGCCGGGGCTGACGGACAGGTTCAGCACCAGCCATAACCCCCACAGGGCCAGCGAAAGCCAGGGAGCAGGCAGCAGACGCTTCATGGTTGCACCTCCAGCGCGGCGGCCTTGGCTTCGGGGCTTGGCACCGGACGCGTGGCCATCACCGCCATCACGTATTGCTCCGGGTTGTTCAGGCTTTTCGCGGTCGCCAGGGTGTAATGCATCAGCGGTTCGGCCTTGAAGGTGAGCAGGATGCTCAGGCCGACCAGGAGGAAAATCGGCACGCACTCATAGCGCCGCAACAGCGGCGACGGGCGCTCTTCCGGGGTCCAGAAGCGCTGGATGCCTAAGCGCGCGAAGGCGATCAGCGAGGCCAGGCCGGACAGGATCAACAGCGCCACCAGGCCCCAGGCGGCCGGGCGAATCGGTTCATCCACCGCATTGCCCAGGCCCAGCGGATTGAGCAGCGCGCTCAGCAGGCTGAGCTTGCCGATAAACCCGGACAACGGCGGCATCCCGATAATCAGCAGCGCGCAGGCAACAAAGCTCAAGCCGAGGAACGCCATGGTCCACGGGATCACCTGGCCGATCACGGCTTTCTGTTCGTCATCCAGGTTGACCCCAGGGCGCGGATGCAGGGATTCCATGGCCTTGGGCAGCGCATCGATTTCTTCGTCCAGCGGCAGGTCGTTGGCCGAGCGCGAACGCTCGATCAGCTCGGCCAGCAAGAACAGGGCGCTCAATGCCAGGGTCGAACTGACCAGATAAAACAGCGCACCCGCGATCAGGCTGGGCTGGGCGAAACCCACGGCGGACAGCAGGATCCCGGCCGAGACCAGGATGCTCAGGCTCGCCATGCGCTCCAGGCGCTGTGCCGCCAGCATCGCCAGTGCCGCGCAGATGATGGTCGCCATGCCGCCATACACCAGCCAGTCGCCGCCAAACAACGCCGACGCACCGGCCTGGCCGGAGAACAGTAGGGTCCACAGGCGCAACACGGTGTACACGCCGACCTTGGTCATGATCGCGAACATCGCCGCTACCGGCGCGCTGGCCGAAGAGTAGGCGGGCGCCAGCCAGAAGTTCAGCGGCCACATGCCGGCCTTGGCCAGGAACGCCGTCGCCAGAATCGCCGCACCCGCGTGCAGCAGGCCGCGATCAGCCTCCGGCACCAGCGGGATCTTCAGCGCCAGGTCGGCGAAGTTCAGCGTGCCGGTCACGCCGTAGATCATCGCCGCGCCAATCAGAAACAGTGACGACGCCAGCAGGTTGATCGCGATGTAATGCAGCCCCGACGATACCCGTGCGCGGCCGGAACCGTGCAGCATCAAGCCATAGGACGCCGCCAGCAGCACTTCGAAGAACACGAACAGGTTGAACAGGTCGGCGGTGAGGAACGCGCCGTACAGGCCCATCATCTGGATCTGGAACAACGCATGGAAACTGGTGCCGGCACGGTCCCAGCGGGCCATGGCGAACAGCAACGCGCTGACGCCGATGATGCCGGTGAGCACCAGCATCAAGGCCGATAGCTGATCCACCACCAGCACAATGCCGAACGGCACTTGCCAGTTGCCCGGCAGGTACACGCCGATCGAGCCGGGGCCGCCTTTTTGCGTCCAGTACAGCAGCAGGATCGCCACGCCCAGGCCGAGGATGCTCGACACCAGGTTCATCTGTGCCTTCAGTGGGCGGCGTTTTTCGCCCAGCATCAGCATCAATGCAGCGGTCAGCAACGGCAACAGGATAGGCGCGACGATCAGTTGGTTGACCCAATTCATTCCTTGGGCTCCCGGCCATCGACATGGTCCGTACCGGTCAGGCCACGGGAAGCCAGCAGTACCACCAGGAACAGCGCGGTCATGGCGAAGCTGATCACGATGGCCGTGAGCACCAGCGCCTGGGGCAGGGGGTCGGTGTAGTTGAGCAGATCTTGCGGCACGCCGTCCTTGATAATCGGCTCCTTGCCGATAAAAAGGCTGCCCATGCTGAAAATGAACAGGTTGACCCCATACGACAACAGGCACAGGCCCATCACCACCTGGAACGTTCGCGGCCGCAGGATCAACCAGACGCCGGAGGCCGCCAGGACTCCAATGGCAATTGCGATGACTTCTTCCATCAGGCGGCTCCTTCGGTTGCGGCGACCACTTTGGCCTGGTTGCTCGGTTTGTGTGCACGCACCGACTGGTGACCGAGGGCGGTGAGCATCAGCAGCGTCGAGCCGACGACCATGGCGTACACGCCGACGTCGAAGAACAACGCGCTGGCGATATGAATGTCGCCCAGCACAGGCAGGTTCAGGTGCCAAGTATGGGTGGTGAGGAAGGGGTACCCGGCAAATAACGCGCCGATTCCGGTGAGCGTCGCGGAGAATAAGCCGAAGCCCATCCAGCGCATCGGCCGCAGGCTCATCTGCGCCTCGACCCACTGCGTGCCGGCCACCATGTATTGCAGGATGAACGCCACCGACATCACCAGCCCCGCGACAAACCCGCCGCCCGGTTGGTTGTGGCCGCGCATGAACAGGTAGAACGACACCACCAGCGCAATCGGCAGCAGCAGGCGCACCAGCACCGCCGGCACCATCATGTAGCCCAGGGCGGTGTCGCTGGCCTGGCGCGGGTTGACCAGGTCGGTGGCCACGTCCGGCGCCAACTGACGCTGTTGCGCAGGCAGTTGCATGCTTTCCCTGGAGGGGCGGAAGCGGCGCAACAGCGCATACACCGTCAGCGCCACGGCACCGAGCACGGTGATCTCGCCCAAGGTATCGAAGCCACGAAAGTCCACCAGCATTACATTCACCACGTTGCTGCCGCCGCCTTCGGGCAGGGCACGGCTGAGGTAAAACGAGGAAATATCGTTGGGCGTCTGGCGCGTCAGCATCGCGTAGGACAGCAACGCCATGCCGCCGCCCACCACGGTAGACAGCAGAAAGTCGCGCACCCGGCGGATCCGCGCCTTGCGCAAGGTGTTCGGCAGTGGCCACACCTCCTCGATCCGCCGTGGCAGCCAGCGCAGGCCCAGCAGGATCAGCACCGTTGTGACCACCTCGACCACCAGTTGCGTCAGCGCCAGGTCCGGCGCCGAGAACCACACGAAAGTGACGCAGGTCATCAGCCCGCACACACTGACCATGGTCAGGGCCGCGAGCCGGTGATACTTGGCCTGCCAGGCGGCACCCAGGGCACAGGCGATCGCCAACACCCACAGGGTGACGAACACCACGGAGCCTGGAATCTTCGGCCGGTCGCCCCACGTGAGGCCGCTGTCGAGCATCGGGATCAGGCCGCCAATGACCGCCACCAGTACCAGCAGGAACAGCTGGGTCTGCAGGCGCTTGGTGCTGATGCGTTTTTCGATCCTGCGCACGCCGCGCATCATCACCACCAGGCTGCGTTCGAAGCCGCGCTTGCCGTTGAAATAGCTGATGACCGGCGGGTACTTGAAGCGGCCACGCTTGAGCTGCTTGCGCAGCAGCAGGTACAGCACCACGCCGCCGGACATGGCCACCAGGCTCATGATCATGGGTGCATTCCAGCCGTGCCAGATCGCCAGGCTGTACTCCGGCAGCACGCCGCCCACCACGGGCAAGGCGGCGGCGGCTAGGATCGAGCCGACCACCTGCGCCGGGAAGATCCCCACCAGCAGGCAGGTGAACACCAGCAGCTCCACCGGGGCGCGCATCCAGCGTGGCGGTTCGTGTGGGGTGTGTGGCAGGTCGGTCGCAGGCGGCCCGAAGAACACGTCGACAGTGAAGCGCAGGGCGTAGGCCACGCTGAAGGTGCCGGCCACGGTGGCGATCAACGGCAGGGCGAATTCCACCCAGGCGGTCGCTGAGATAAACACGGTCTCGGCGAAGAACATTTCTTTGGACAGGAAACCGTTGAGCAACGGCACGCCGGCCATGGACGCACTCGCCACCATCGCCAGGGTCGCGGTGAACGGGATCAAACGCACCAGGCCGCTGAGCTTGCGGATATCGCGGGTGCCGCTTTCGTGGTCGATGATGCCCGCGGCCATGAACAGCGAGGCCTTGAACGTTGCATGGTTTAGGATATGGAATACGGCCGCGACGGCGGCCAGCGGGCTGTTGAGGCCCAGCAACAAGGTGATCAGCCCGAGATGGCTGATGGTGGAGTAGGCCAGCAGGCCCTTGAGGTCATTCTGGAACATGGCGCAGTAAGCGCCGAGGAGGAGGGTGATGGCGCCAGCGCCGCCGACGATCCAGAACCATTCTTCGCTGCCGGACAGCGACGGCCACAGGCGGGCCAGCAGGAACACGCCGGCCTTCACCATCGTTGCCGAATGCAGGTACGCCGACACCGGCGTGGGCGCCGCCATCGCGTGGGGCAGCCAGAAGTGAAACGGGAACTGCGCGCTTTTGCTCAACGCGCCGACCAGCACCAGGGCCAGCATGACCGGGTACAGCGAATGCGCGCGAATCTGATCGCCCGCCGCCAGCACCAGGTCCAGGTCATAGCTGCCGACGATATGCCCCAGCAACATCATGCCCGCCAACAGGCACAAGCCGCCGGCGCCAGTGACCATCAACGCCATGTACGCGCCGCGCCTGGCATCGGCGCGGTGATGCCAATAGCCGATCAGCAGGAACGAGAACAGGCTGGTCAGTTCCCAGAAAAACACGATCTGGATCAGGTTGCCGGAGATCACCAGCCCGAGCATGGCGCCCATGAACGCCAGGAAAAACGCAAAGAAGCGCGGTACCGGGTCTTCCGGCGACATGTAGTAACGCGCATACAGCGACACCAGCGTGCCGATGCCCAGCACCAGCAACGAGAACAGCCAGGCAAACCCGTCCATGCGCAACACGAAGTTCAGCCCGAGGCTGGGCAACCACATGTACTCTTCACGGATCACCCCACCGTGGATGATCTGCGGGTACAGCAGGGCGACTTGAAGGGTACCGACCAAGGCCACGAGGCCGGCCAGCAGGGATTCGGTATTACGTGCATTGTGCGGCAGCAAGGCCGCGAGACAGCTGCCAACGAAGGGCAGAAGCAGTAGAACTATCAGGGACATAGGCTTCTAATCTGCGGGAGTTTGGGATGCATCATACGTGCCGCTTTCTTGATCACCAAACGGCAACATGTGGCAGGATCCTACAAGGTAGGCCGGAAACGTCCGTTTGGCAGATCGTTCCCCCGCTCTGCGTGGGAATGCCTCCTGTGACGCTCTGCGTCACCATGGCGCAGGGCTCAGTCACGAGCTTGGACGCGGAGCGTCCGGGGCGGCATTCCCACGCAGAGCGTGGGAACGATCATGTCCATCCGACCCTAGCCCTGCTGCTCCTGTTCCATCTGATCCTGCAGCTCGATGGCTTTTTGCCCCTTCGTCTTCAATTCGCTCACAATCACTGCTACCACAATCAATGCCGCGCCCACCATGGCAATGGGGGCAAAGCGTTCACCGGCAATGCGTCCGATCACGCCCGCCCACACCGGCTCGCCCGCGTAGATCAAGGTGGCTCGGGTGGGCGAAACACTGCGTTGCGCCCAATTCATCGCCACCTGGATCACTGCGCTGGTCAGGCCCAAACCTACCGCGCTGAACAGCAGCAACCATGAGAACCCCGGCAGCGCCTCGCCCATCGGCACCACCATCAGGAATGACAGGAGCGACGCCGTGGCCAGCTGCACCACGGTGACGCGGCGCACGTCGACTTGGCCCGCATAGGCGCTGATCAGAATGATCTCGGCCGCGACCGCCATTGCGCAGATCAGCGTGGCGATTTCGCCGGGGCTGAAATTAAAGGAGGCGCCAGCCGGCCCGGTCAGCAGCATCAAACCGGTAAACGCCAGCATGATACCGATGCTCGGCATCAGCGCCGGGCGCCTTCCCAAAACCAGCCACTGCAATAACGGCACGAACGGCACATATAACGCGGTGATAAATGCCGACTGGCTGCTGGGAATGCTCTGCAGGCCGATAGTCTGCAAGCCATAGCCAAACATGATCGCTGCACCGATAAAGACCCCGGCCTTCAGCTCCAGCAGGGTCACTTCAAGCAAGGTGTGCAAGGTGAAAAAACCGACCACAATAGCCGCAGCCGCAAAGCGCAGGCCGACGAAGAACATCGGCCCGCTGACGGTCAAGGCATGCTGTACCAGCAAAAACGTACCGCCCCAGATCATCGTGATGAACACCAGGATGCATTCGGCTTTGCTCAAACGGTTGAAACGCGAAGGGGAAGTTGGGGTGGTCATGGCGGCTCTGGTCTTGCATGGCAAAGGCACGGACCGCACAATGCGGCGCATGCTGGGCAGTATACTGCGCACACCCACCCATTGAGCAATATAGTGCACAAAGAAAATCCACACCGGGCCTCGGTCCTGCAGCACGTCAGCCAGAACGTTCGTCGCCTGCGTCACGCCGCCGGCCTGAGCCAGACCGCGCTCGCGGAAACGTCCGGGGTCAGCCGGCGCATGCTGGTGGCGATCGAGGCGGGGGAGAAGAATGTCAGCCTGTCCACCCTCGACCGCGTGGCCGAAGCCCTGGACGTGGCGTTCAGTGACCTGATCCAGGCGCCGGATGCTCCCGACCACAGCCGCATCAACGAGCTGGCCTGGGCCGGTGATATCCCCGGCAGCAAAGCCGTGTTGTTGGCCAAGGCGAACGCCCGGCGCGAAGTCGAATTGTGGGAGATGCGCCTGGAACCCGGTGATCGCTACAGCCCTGAACCCGACCCGGAAGGCTGGAGCGTGCAACTTTTCGTGTACGAGGGCGTACTGACCCTGATACTCGACGACGAAGAGAAACACGTGGCCGCCGGTGAGTTCTACATGTTCGCCAGCCGCCAGTCCCACGGCTATCGCAACTCGGGCGCTGTGGCGGTGTGCTTCGTGCGTACGGTGGTGATCTAACTGTTCGCCAGGCAACAGTGAACGGACACTTTGCTGGTTTGAAACGCCTTCTACTGCGCTGATTTACCGGCAACCTGCTGATTTTAATGGCGATTAAATTCAGGCACGACTCCTGCAGTCATCCAGGTCATCCCATCGGAGCCTGGAGTCGGCCCATGTCAGCCCACCCTCAACACCCTGCCCATATCATCCGCTCGGACGCGGAGGCCATCGAAGTCGCCACGCGCCTGGCCGCGCGCTTTGCCATCGGCGCCAGCGAGCGCGACCGTAACCGGCGCCTGCCGGTGGCCGAGCTCGACGAATTCTCCGCCAGTGGCCTGTGGGGCATCACTGTGCCCAAGGCCTACGGCGGCGCCGAAGTGTCCTATGTGACCGTGGCCGAGGTGATCAAACTGATCTCCGCCGCCGACCCTTCATTGGGGCAGATCCCACAGAACCACCTGGGCGTGGTCGACATCCTGTTGCAAACCGCGACCGAGGAGCAAAAACGCCATTACTTCGGCAAAGTGCTGGCCGGCTACCGTTTCGGCAATGCCTTCTCCGAGGCCAAGAGCAAAAACGCTGGCACCTTCGACACCCAGATTCGCTTCCACGGCGATACCGCGCAGATCAATGGCGAGAAGTTCTACTGCACCGGTGCGCTGTTCGCCCACCTCGTGCCCACGGTGGGCAACGACGAACACGGCCAGGCGTTTATCGCCTTGGTCGAACGCGATGCCCAGGGCTTGACGGTAGTCGACAGCTGGGACGGCTTCGGCCAGCGTACCACCGCCAGCGGCGGCGTAACCCTTGACGGTGTGACGGTGCCCCTGAGCGCAGTGATTCCTGCGCACCTGGCATTCGACCAGCCCACCGCCAACGGCCCGATCTCGCAGATCATCCAGGCGGCGGTCGACACCGGCATCGCCCTCGGCGCGCTGGAACAGGCCAAGCTCCATGCACGCCAGGCGCGGCCGTGGATCGACAGCCAGCAGGACCATGGCTGGCAGGACCCGTTCACCATCGCCGCCATCGGCGACCTGGAATGGCGCGTGCACGGCACCGAAGCCATCCTCGCCAAGGCCGGCCTGGCCGTGGACCGTGCCCTCGCCGAACCCAGTGAAGACAGCGTGGCCCATGCCTCGCTGGTGGTCGCCCAGGCCAAGGTGCTGTCGGCCGAAACCGCGTTGCTGGCCAGCAGCAAACTGTTCGAACTGGCCGGCACTCGCTCGGTCACCGGCAAGCACAATCTTGACCGCTTCTGGCGCAACGCGCGCACCCACACCCTGCACGACCCGGCCCGCTGGAAGTACCACCTGATCGGCAACTTCGTGCTCAACGGCGTGAAACCCGCGCGCCACGCCTGGAACTGAGGAGGCTTAGCCCATGACCGCACTCAAGCTTGCGCGCCAACTGCTGGACAGCACCCGACGCCACGTCGAGAAGAGCGACGACCCCTACGTGATCAGCCGTTTCGGCGACTTGCAGATCCGCGTCGAGGTGGCCGCGGCGTTGTTCGAACGCGCCGAAACCCACCCCAGCCCGGTCGCCGTCACCGAAGCGCAGATCGCAGCCGCCGAAGCCTTGATTGCCGCGAGTAACGCCGAGTTCGAACTGACCGGCCAACGCACCGCGTTGCCGCCGACCCTGGAGGATCCGTTGCGCTGGAAATACCAGATCGTCGGCAACTACCACCTCAACGGAGTGCTTTGATGTCCCGTGAAATCCGCTTGAATGCCTTCGACATGAACTGCGTCGGCCACCAATCCCCCGGCCTGTGGGCTCACCCGCGCGACCGTTCGTGGCAGTACAAGGACCTGGAATACTGGACCGACCTCGCCAAAATCCTCGAGCGCGGCAAGTTCGATGGCCTGTTCATCGCCGACGTGCTGGGCATCTATGACGTGTACAACGGCAACGGCGACGCAGCGATTCGCCAGGCAACCCAAGTGCCGGTCAACGACCCGTTGTCGCTGATCGCGCCGATGGCATTGGTCACCGAACACCTGGGTTTCGGCCTGACGGCTTCGTTATCGTTCGAACATCCGTACCCGTTCGCGCGCCGCCTCTCAACACTCGATCACCTGACCAAGGGCCGCATTGGCTGGAACATCGTCACGTCTTACCTGGAAAGTGGCGCCAAGAACCTCGGCCAGACAGCCCAGACCGAGCACGACGCACGCTACGACTATGCCGAGGAATACCTGCAGGTTTGCTACAAGCTCTGGGAGGGCAGTTGGGAAGAGGGCGCCGTAGTGCGCGACCGCGAGCGCCGGATATTCAGCGACCCGAGCAAGATCCACGAGATTCGGCATGTCGGCAAACACTTCCAAGTGCCGGGCATTCACCTGTGCGAGCCGTCGCCGCAGCGCACGCCGGTGCTCTACCAGGCCGGTGCGTCCAGCCGCGGCAAGCAGTTTGCGGCCGAACAAGCCGAGTGCGTGTTCGTCGCCGCGCCGTCCAAGGTATTGCTGAAAAAGACCGTCGCCGATATCCGTCGCCGTGCCGCCGAGGCGGGACGTGACCCGAAGAAAATCCTGATCTTCAACTTGCAGACCGTCATCGTCGGCGAGACCGATGCCAAGGCCAAAGCCAAGTTCGACGACTACAAATCCTACGTCAGTTATGAAGGCGCCATGGCGCTGATCTCCGGTTGGACCGGCATCGACTTCAGCCGGTTCAAGCCGGATGAGCCGCTCAAGCATGTGCACACCAATGCCATTCAATCCGCCGTCGAAGCGTTCTCCACGGCGGACCCGAACAAGGTCTGGACGCCGAACGAACTGGCCGACTGGGTCGGCATCGGCGGCCTCGGCCCCCTGTTTGTCGGCGGTCCGCAAACCGTGGCGGACCTGTTGCAGGAATGGGTCGAAGAGACCGATGTGGACGGCTTCAACCTGGCCTATGCACTGACCCACGAGACCTTCATCGACGCCGTCGACCTGCTGGTGCCGGAGTTGCAGAAGCGCGGTGTGTACAAGACCGAATATGCCAAGGGCACGTTGCGCGAGAAGTTGTTCGGCGACGGCCCACGTTTGGCCCCGAACCACCTGGGCGCCGGCTACCGTGACCTCAAGGCCACTGCCATCTAACTGGCGAATCCGATCAATGTGGGAGCTGGCTTGCCTGCGATAGCGGCCTGTCAGTCGACAAAAATTAGCTGACCCACCGCTATCGCAGGCAAGCCAGCTCCCACATTTGATCTCCATTGTTTGGTCAATCCCAGCCAGTGGACCACCGTACCCCGATCGTTCCCACGCTCCGCGTGGTAATGCATCCCGTGACGCTCTGCGTCACCCTGCGCCAAAGTCGGGACGCAGAGCATCCCAGGCGGCATTCCCACGCAGAGCGTGGGAACGATCATGACCTACGCCACCGGACATTCCCGATTCAACGCTTCATCCACCAACAATCGCGCAATTTCAACCATCTGCACCACTGCAAGAACATGCTTGCGGCCCGAACCTTCCAGTTGCTCGGCACAGTCGTACCCACAAACAGTCGCCGATTCCAGCATCTCGCTGGCATTGCACAAGGCAGCTTCGGTGCTGAGGCCGGGACGGATGGTGAAGATTAGGTTGGGTGGGGTTTGCGGGAAGTCATCCGAAGAGGATGACGGAGGATTCGGAGTAACTTTTTTCATGCGGTAAATCTCCATTCAGTAGGAGCTCACCACGTCTGCGACCAAGCAGAAGGGGGGCGAGCTGTACGCAGGTTGGTCGACCAGGGAATGGAAACCCGGCAGGGCCTGAGCCCTCCCACGCACAGCTCGCCATAACGCGAACACAATAATGCCGCTTGCGCGGCACTGTGCGCCATTCTAATCCAGGCGACCAAGCCTGATCGCTGATGATCAGCGACTTCGAGAGGCTAACGGTGCGTTAGCAACTGCAAGCCACAGAAATTGTAGGAAAAATCCTTTTAGAGGTTTTTACAACGTTTGCCTGATCAACCTGATCGTTCCCACGCTCCGCGTGGGAATGCATCCCGTGACGCTCTGCGTCACCTGTACGTATAGAGTTGTCGGCGGGACGCGGAGCGCCCCAGGCGGCATTCCCACGCGGAGCGTAGGAACGATCAATAGTTGTGTAGATACCTATGGCTATCGCAGGCAAGCCAGCTCCCACATTTAATCGTCATTGTTTGATCGATCCCCGCCCAGCGGACCACCGCACGCTTCATACATCATTCCAAAGTGTTTATCCCGCAACACCGAATAAACAATCTGTTCCTTTGCCACTCTCTGCGCGCGTCGCACCACGGCGTCCCCCCAAGAATCGCTGACTTCGCGCCTAGGCATGACTCATGCAATACACAGTTATTCCCTCTATAGCCAGCGGACCACCGCACGCTTGAACACCAATAGGAACCCCCCTATGAGCGTGCACGAACTCAAACGCCCGCCTGCCCTGGAATGGCCCGCCGAGCTGCTCGGTGACTTGCCCAAGGCCTTGGACCACCTGTGGCACTGGGCGCAGATCACGCCGTTGCACACTGCTCTGCGTCATAAGCGCCAGGGCCAGTGGTATGCGTGGCGCTGGATCGATGCATTACGTGACGTGGAACGCCTGGCCGATGGCTTGCGCCAGCAGGGCTTCAGTGAGCATTCGCGACTGGCCCTCAGCGGTTCGTTCGAGCCGAACGTGGTGCTGCTGGCCCTGGCTGCCCACTCCATCGGCGGGCAGGTGTTGACCCTGGCCGATGACCTGGAGCCCGAGGCGCTGCAGCAACACCTGTGGCGCATTCGCCCCACCCATTCTTATGTGCAAGGCCGTCGGCAAATAGCGCATTGGCAGTCGGTCAATCTGCTGGATTTTGCCCAGTTACTCGGCCCGATCGCTCCCGCGCAACGTCTTGTACGCTGGAGAAAAATCAGCGACGAGACCGCACTGTGGAGCGAAGAGGGCACCGGTTGGCAGGGCGGCCTTGCGGTGCTGCTGGAGCAATGGCTAAACACCGGCCATGGCCTGGCCTTCCCGGAAAGCCCGGCCTCGGCGCGGCGTGATCGCAGCGAGGTGGCGCCCACCGGCCTGCTGTTGTCGCCCGCCCGCTTGCAGCACCTGGCCGATGAGATCGAGAGCCGTCTGGCGCCCCACGGTACCTGGCGCCGGCGCCTGTGCGAGTGGGCCATCGCCCATCCGCAGAGCGGCCTGCGGCGCCTGCTGAAAAACCGCGTGCGCACGCTGCTGGGTTTCCAGCGCCTGGCCTACATCTGGCAACCGCTTAAAGCCCCTGCGCATCCAACGTGGCTGGCCGAATTCAAACGGGACATCGCATGAGCCAAGCCATTCTCCAGGTGCGCGATATCTCGCTGTCTTTCAAGGGCGTCAAGGCGATCAATGCTTTGTCCTTTGATGTGGCGCGCGGTGAGATTTGCGCGCTGATCGGGCCCAACGGCGCGGGTAAAAGCTCGCTGCTCAATGTGCTCAATGGCGTGTACCGCTTTGATGCCGGTGAGATTGTGTTCGAAGACCAGCACTTGCACCGCATCGACCCGTTGGGCGCAGCGCGCCGAGGCATTGGCCGCACGTTCCAGAACAACGCGCTGTTCAAGAAAATGAGCGTGCTCGACAACATCCTCACCGGCCTGTCGCGGCATATGCGCAGCAGCTTCATCGAACAAGCCCTCGGCTTGCCCCGCGCGCGGCGCGAAGCCGAGGCGTTCCGCCGGCGTGGCCAGGGCATTCTCGAGTTGCTTGAACTGCAAGCGCACCGGGATGTGCTGGTCGGTAACCTGTCGTACGGCCTGCAAAAACGCGTGGAACTGGGCCGCGCACTGATCGCAGGACCAAGCTTGCTGCTGCTCGACGAACCCATGGCGGGCATGAACGCCGAGGAAAAACAGGAGATGGCGCGCTTCGTCGCCGACGTGAACCGCGACCTCGGCACCACCGTGGTGTTGATCGAACACGACATGGGCGTGGTGATGGGCCTGTCCGACCATGTGGTGGTGCTCGACTACGGGCGCAAGGTTGGCGATGGCACCCCGAGCGAGGTGCAAGCCAATCCCGAGGTGATCGCGGCGTACCTGGGAGCCCCACACGCATGACGTTCTTCTTCGAAACCCTGCTCGGCGGCCTGCTCGCCGGCACCATGTACTCGTTGGTCGCCATCGGCTTCGTGCTGATCTACAAGGCCAGCGGCGTGTTCAATTTCGCTCAGGGCTCAATGCTGCTGTTCGCAGCGCTGACCTTCGTCAGCCTGCACGACCAGAGCGTGCCGTTTGCCCTGGCGCTGCTGCTGACCGTGATCGTGATGATCGTCGGCGCGTTGCTGATCGAGCGTCTGGTCTTGAGACCGCTGGTGAACCGTTCGCAGATCACCTTGTTCATGGCCACCCTCGGCCTGTCGTTCGTCATCGAAGGCCTGGCCCAGGGCTTGATGGGCTCGCAAGTACGCGCGCTGGATCTGGGCATCGACGACGTGCCGCTGTTCGTTGGCCCACTGATGCTCAGCCAATTCGACCTGATCGCCGCCGCTGCCGCGGTGGTGCTGGTGGCGGTACTGGCGCTGCTGTTCAACAAGACCCGCATCGGCGTCTCGCTGCGCGCGGTGGCGGATGACACCACGGCGGCGCTGTCCATCGGTATCAACCTCAACCGCATCTGGCAGATCGTCTGGGCGGTGGCCGGGATTGTCGGGCTGGTGGCGGGGTTGTTGTGGGGCGCGCGCCAGGGCGTGCAGTTTTCATTGTCGCTGGTGGTGCTCAAGGCCTTGCCGGTGTTGATCATCGGTGGCTTTACCTCGATCGGCGGGGCGATTGTCGGCGGGCTGATTGTCGGCGCGGCGGAGAACCTCGCCGAGGTGTATATCGGCCCGCTGATCGGCGGCGGCATCACGCCGTGGTTCGCCTATGTACTGGCCTTGGCCTTCCTGTATATCCGTCCCGCCGGCCTGTTCGGCGAGCGCGCCATCGAGCGAGTCTGAAACCATGTCGATTCCCGTTGCTCAAGACACCGCGCCGTTGTTGCTGATCCAGCGGCGCATCCCCTGGGGCCTGATCGGCCTGTTGGCGCTGGCCTTTGTCGCGGTGCCGCTGTGGGGCAATGACTATTGGCTCAATGCAATCCTGATTCCCTTTCTGGTGCTGTCACTGGCCGGGTTGGGCCTGAACCTGCTCACCGGCTACACCGGGCAAACCTCGGTGGGCGCCGCCGGCTTCATGGCCGTCGGTGCGTTCGCCACCTATGGATTTTTGCTGCGCCTGCCGGAGCTGGGCTTGCCGGTGGCGCTGTTGGGCGGGGGCGTTATCAGCGCGTTGGTGGGGTTGCTGTTCGGCCTGCCCAGCTCGCGGATCAAGGGTTTCTACCTGATGGTCACCACGCTGGCCGCGCAGTTCTTCCTGGAGTGGCTGTTCGTCAAATTCCCCTGGTTCTACAACTATGGCTCGTCCGGCACGATCTCCGCGCCGAAGCTGGCGCTGTTCGGTCATGACCTCAATACGCCTCTGGGCCGTTACCTGCTGACCCTGGTCACGGTGCTGCTGCTGACCTGGACAGCCATCAACCTGGTGCGCAGCCAGGTCGGGCGCAACTGGATGGCGATCCGCGACATGGACACTGCCGCCGCCGTGGTCGGTATCCCGGTGGTGCGCTACAAGCGCCTGGCGTTTGCGGTCAGCTCGTTTTACTTAGGGCTAGCCGGCGCGCTGTGGGCCTTTGCCTACCTGGGCACGGCCAGCGCCAGCAGTTTCGATATCAACCGCTCGTTCCAGATCCTGTTCATCATCATTATCGGCGGCATGGGCAGCATCGCCGGCAACTTCGTCGGCGCGGCCTTCATCAGTTTGCTGCCGATCTTCCTCAGCCATGCCGGGCAGGCGCTGTTCGGGGGGGCGGTGGATGCGGGGCAGTTGCAGAACCTGCAGAAAATCATCTTTGGCGTGTTGATCATCGTGTTCCTGATCAAGGAACCCGAAGGGTTGATTCGCCTGCTGCACAACCTTCGCGATCGGCTGCGGCAGTGGCCGCTGCGTTTCTAATCCATAAAAGAGAATCTCCATGCGTGCATCCTTGAAACGTTCCCTGGTCGGCGCCGCGTTTGCGCTGGCCGCAGTGGTCGGCGCCGTACCTCAGGCAATGGCTTCGCCGGACCAGCAATTCATTCCCCTGGCCACCTACCGTGTGGGCGCCTACGCCTCCAGCGGCGTGCAGGTGTGGGCCGGGATGATCGATTACCTGCGTTATATCAACGAGGTCGAAGGCGGCATCAACGGCGTCAAGCTGGTGTGGCAGGAATGCGAGACCGAATGGACGGCCGAGAAGGGAATCGAGTGCTACGAGCGCTTTAAGAATGGCCTGGATGGCGCGCCGGTCGCGGTGTACCAGCCCAACGGCGCACCGGCGGCCTATGCGCTCAGCGAAAGGGCAGAGGTGGACAAGATCCCGCTGATCACCCTCGGCTACGGCCGCACCGAGGCCACCGACGGCACGGTGTTCCCGTATAACTTCCCGGTGATGCTGACCTTCTACAGCGAGGCGTCGGCATTGGTGAACTACATCGCAGAGCGTGAAGGCGGTTTCGACAAACTCAAGGGTAAGAAGATCGCCACGGTCTACCACGATTCGGCCTACGGTCGCGAAACCCTCGGCCCGCTGAAGTTGCTCGCCGAAAAGTACGGCTTTGAAAATATCCAGATTCCCGTCGCCGACCCCGGCAATGAGCAATCCGCGCAATGGCGCCAGGTGCGCCAGGCCAATCCCGATTGGGTGTTCCTGCGCACTTGGGGCGTGTCCACGCCGGTGGCGGTGAAGACCGCCGCGCGCTTCGGTTTTCCGGTGGACCACATCATCGGTGATATCTGGGCCAGTTCCAGCGAGGACGTATTGCCGGCCGGCGCCGCTGCCAAGGGTTACCTGGCGCTCACGCCGTACCCGGCGGGTGCCGACTTCGAGGTCCACAAACGCCTCAAGCAGTTCGTGCTCGACAAGGGCCACAGTGACCTCAAGGACCTGAAGAATTTCGGCAGCGTCTACTACAACTCCGGCCTGGTGAACGCCGCCGTGGCGGTGGAAGCGATCCGCACCGGCCAGGCCAAGTTCGGCAAGCGCCCACTCAACGGCGAGGAAGGCCGTTGGGGCCTGGAGCACCTGAACATTGATGACGCACGCTTGAAAGACATGGGCTACCTGGGCCTGATGCAGAACCTCAAGCTGTCGTGCCGCGACCACGAGGGCGGCGGTTCGGCGCGGGTGCAGCAGTGGGACGGCGCCAACTGGACGCTGATCAGCGACTGGATCGCCGCCGACCGCGCCCTGTTGCGCCCGTTGATCGATGAAAAATCCGCCGCGTTCGCCAAGGAAAAAGGCCTGACGCCGCGCACCTGCACCGGGGATGAATAAACCATGAGCCAGCCCGCCACCGTTGCCGCAAGCCCGTCGCTGCTGACGGTCAACGATATCGAAGTGATCTACGACGGCGCGATCCTCGCTGTGGCCGGGGTGTCGCTGAGCGTGCCCAAGGGCGCCATCGTCGCTTTGCTCGGTGCCAATGGCGCCGGCAAGAGCACCACGCTCAAGGCGATCTCCGGATTGGTGCGCGCCGAGCGGGCCGAGGTCAGCCGTGGCGTGATCGAGTACGCCGGCGCCGACCTGGCCGGCATCGACCCCAGCCAGCGCGTGCGCCAGGGCATGGTGCATGTGCTGGAAGGGCGCCATGTGTTCGGCCAACTGACCGTGGAGGACAACCTGCGCAGCGGCGGCTTTGTTCGGCGCCTGAGCCGCAGGGACATGGAGCACGACCTCGAGCGCATCTATGCCTGGTTTCCCCGGCTCAAGACCAAGCGTCACACCCGCGCCGGGCTTACCTCCGGCGGCGAGCAACAAATGGTCGCGATCGGCCGGGCACTGATGACGCGTCCTACTTTGGTACTGCTCGACGAGCCGTCTATGGGTTTGGCGCCTATGATCGTGCAGGAGATCTTCGAGATCGTTGCGCAACTCAACCGCGAACAGCAGGTGAGCTTTTTGATCGCCGAGCAGAACATCAACGTCGCGCTCAACTATGCGTCCCACGGCTACGTGCTGGATACTGGGCGCGTGGCCCTAAGCGGCAGCGCCGCTGAACTGCTGGCGCGGGGCGATTTGCATGATATTTACCTGGGCAAACACTAAGGGCAACCGCGCATGACTGAATCCACCCGCAACGCCGATGTGTTGATCATCGGCGGCGGCCTGAGCGGCACGATGCTGGCCGTGCAACTGCTGCGCCTGCCGGGCACGCGCCGGATCCTGGTGATCGAGCCGCGCGCCGAACTCGGCCGGGGCGAGGCCTACAGCGCCGTCGAACTGGGACATACCCTGAACGGCAATGCGGCGCGCATGAGCGTCGACCCGGACAATGCCGACGACCTGACCCAATGGCTCACCGACTATATCGGCGCCGGCGGTTGGCCCGAGTCGGCGCAGCAGCCGGTGCCGATCAGCGAACTGTTTCCGCCCCGCGGGATATTCGGGTTGTACGCCCAGCAACGTTTGGCCGAAGCCAAGGCGCAGTCCGCGTCCAGCGTCGAGCATGTGCGCGGCGAAGTGGTCGACCTGCAGGTGGATGCCGCTTCAACGTTGCTCACGCTGGATGACGGCCAGCAACTGCGTGGTGCGTTGGCGGTACTGGCCACCGGCATGTTCCCGGCGGCGCGTACGCCGCAGACCGAACCCAACGGTTTGAACGCAGCGGCGGTAGACCCCTGGGACGTGGCGGCGATGACCCGGATCGACCCGCACGCGCCGGTGCTGATCATCGGTTCCGGGCTGACCATGGTCGACGCGGTGGTGTCCCTGGAACAGGCCGGGCACCGTGGGCCCATCGAGGTTTTTTCGCGCCACGGCCTGCTCCCCCATGTGCGCCGGCAACCGCCGGGCTGGGTGGATTTTCTCGGCGAAGACCACCGCCTGCGCAGCCCCCTGCAATTGCTGCGCGAAGTGCGTCGCCAGTGCCGCAGCGCGCAAGCGCAGGGCATCGATTGGCAGGCGCCGTTGGACACGGTGCGCGCACATATCGGCCGGTTGTGGAACCAGGCCAGCGAGCGTGAAAAACGTCAGTTCGTGCGCCACGTGCGGCCCTGGTGGGAAAGCCATCACCACCGCTCGCCACCGTTGAGCGCGCAGTTGGTGGCGCGGCTGCATGAAGCAGGGCGGTTGCGGATTCGGGCGGCTTCCTTCAAAGGCCTGGTGCCTTCGGTTGAAGGCGTGAGCATTCGCTTGCGGTACCGCGGCGAGCAAGTGATCACGCAGGCGTCAGGTGCGGCGCTGATCAACTCCAGCGGCATTGAATACGACTGGCGCCGCGTGGCCCGGCCGTTGCCGCAGCAGTTGTTCAAGCGCGGGTTGATCCGGCCTGGGCCATTGGCGTTGGGGATTGCGGCGGATGCTTCGGGCGCGGTGGTGGATGCGCAGGGGCAGGTGAGTCAGCGACTGTTTGCGATGGGCCCGCCGTTGCGCGGGATGTGGTGGGAGAGCACGGCGGTGACCGATGTGGCGATCCAGGCCAAGGCGCTAGCCTTGAAACTCACACAACCCTAACTGTGACAGCTAGCTTTGCAACTGTAGTGAGCGGGCTTGTCCCGCGCTGGGTGGCGAAGCCACCCCAATTACAGACACCGCCGAGTGCCAGGTAGGACACGGTCGCCTGGTTTGGGGCCGCTTCGCAGCCCAGCGCGGGGCAAGCCCGCTCACTACAGGGGTGATGGGTGTTTTAATTTGAGGTCTTCACAAACCCTGGCTTGAGCCCGAACACCTCGACCCCCTGCGCCGTCGATTGCCCGATTGTCACCTTCACCCGCTCCACCGGCTTATCCATCGCCTCGCGGTATTGGACCGTCATGTCCGGTCCGATCGCCTGGCTTGGAATCACCATCGCCTGTGCGTTGTTGTAGGTCACGATGGTCAAGCGCGCACTCATCCCCAACCGTACACGTTGCAGCTGTTGCGGCGTGAGCCGGGGAATCGACAAGGTCACCGGGAATTGCGCACTGCCCTGGCTGTCGCTGGCAACCGCCAAGCCACTCACGACGCTGACGGAGCCGGTCAGCCGCTCACCCTCGAAACCATCCCCCAACACTTCCACCGCCTGGCCCTGGTGCAACTGGTTGATGTCCAGCTCCGAGACCTTGGCGACGATTTTCAGCCGCTCGATATTCGCCAGCCCAAACAGCACCTGGCCCTGGCTGACCTTGCTGCCGGCCTGCACCGGGGCGTTGTTGCCGCCGCCGCCACCCTGGGCCGAGGGATTGCCGGGCGGCGGTACCACGATGCCGGAGAACGGCGCCTTGACTTCCCGGCCTTCGAGCAACGTGCGCAGAGCTTCATATTTCACCGTGGCGTTGGTCAGCTCCATATCGGCGATCTGGCGGTATTCGCCCTTGCCCTGGTCGATGGCCTGTTGCAGCTCGCTGCGGGCGGAGGCGAGGTCCAGTTGTTGCTGTTGGGTCTGTTGCCTGAGGTCGTCCAGCTCATTGCGCGGGATGATGCCGCGCTGAAACAGGTTTTCACTTTCGGCGAGTTTGCGCCGGGTGTTGCCGGCGGTCATTTCGGCGGTGCGCAGGCTACGGCGGGCACGGCTGACAGCGGGGCCGTTGTCCCAGTCCTGCATCTCCTGCACGGTGCGCCGCGCCTTGAGCTGGGCGGAGAGGGCGTCGCGCAGTTGCACCTCCAGGGTGGCCGGGTCCATGCGCAACAGCACTTGGCCGGCCTCGACCCGCTGGCCTTGCTCGACCAGGTTGGCTTGCACATTGCCGTCGAACGGCGCGGTAAGGGTGACGGTGGTGTCGGGCTCGATCTTGCCCACCAGGCCGATCTGGTGCACCAGCGCGTCGGGCTCTACCGCCAACCATTGCTCGGTGGCCGTGGCCGGGTCGGATGCCGGGCTGCGCAGGGCCAGGCCCGCGCAGCCCAGCAGCAGGATAAATACAGCGCCCAGCAGGCGTTTGTGATTAGTAGTCATTGAGGGCGATTTCCCAACTTTCCAGCGTCATGCCCAGTGTCAGGTCGAGCTGGGTCTGGGCGTTCAAATAAGCGATCAGCGCATTGAGCTGCGCATTTTCGGCGTTGCGCAGGTCGGTCTCGAAACTCAGTACCTGGAAGTTGGTGGAACGCCCGGCGCTGAGTTTTTCCCGCTCGATCTCGATCTTGCGCCGTGACAATGCCACGGCGCGCTGGGAGATTTCATACTGGCGCCAGCGGGTGCCGAGGTCGCGCACCACATCGTTGACGCTGCGTTCCAGCTCTTGGCGTGCCTCGGTGATGCGGATCTCCTGGTCCTCCACATTGACCCGCGCGCGTACTTCAGCCTGGCGCGTGCTGATATCGCCGATGGGGATCTGCACCTGCACCCCGGCGTAGCTGTCCCAGGTTCGGTTATTGCTGCTGCCGGTGTCGTTATTGTAGGCGTCGCGTACCTGATTCGCGCCGGCCACCAGGTCCACCTGCCAGCGCCCGGAGTCCTTGGCGATCACCAGGTTGAGGTCGGCCTGCTGGCTGCCGAGCAGGGCGGCGAGGTATTCCGGCTGCTGGTTCTGCGCCAGGTTGAAGGCCTGGCGCTTGTCGATCTGCATGGGCCTGGCCTCCAGGGCTTCGGTGGCACGAATCGGCGTGGACAGGTCCAGGGCCAACAGGCGCAGCAGTGAGAGGCGACTGGCGTCCAGCTGGTTCTGTGCTTCTTCCACGCCCAGTTGCTGGGTGGCGATATCGGCTTCGGTCTGCACGATTTCGAATTCGGCCATGCGCCCGGCGCTGATCAGCGCCTTGTTCACTTCCAGCAAGGTCGCGGAGCGCTTCAGCGCATCCTGCACGATGCTCAGTTGCTCCTGGGCGCGCAGCAGCTCGCGGTAGGTCGCGATGATCTGGCTGATGGTCTGCGCGACCGTGGCCTTGAGGTTCAAGCGGTTGGCCTGCTCCGACAGGCGCGACAGGCGCAGCGGCGCGGTGGTGGCGTCCCAGCCTGCGCCGCGCAGCAGCGGCTGGATGATTGCCAGGTCGAGGCCGTCGCTGCGGTAGCGACCGGCGCGGTCGGCATTGTTCAGTTGCTTGGTCCAGGCCATGCTCAAGCGCGTGCCGTACTCGCCGAGCAAACTGGTGGCCGGCGCGACGTTGGCATTGCGTGCGTTGTCGGCCGAACCACGGGTGTTGCGATAGTAACTGTTGAGAGTGAGCTTGGGCTTGAACACATCTTCGGCCACGCGCAGGTCGAATTTCTGCGCCACCCGTTGCAGGTACGCGCTGCGAATCGCCGGGTTGTTGCGCAGGCCCAGGTAGACCGCATCGCCCAGGGTCATGGTGGTGGCCTGGGCATTCAACGACACGCCCCGGTCGTAGCCGCTGCGCGTGGTACTCGGCGCCGACGGCTTGATCACCACGTCGGCGGCCACGCCCGGCAGGCTGACCAGCGCCAGCAACAGCAGCCATCTACTCATCGCGCAGGGCCTCCACCGGCTGCAACCGCGAGGCCGAAACCGCCGGGTAAATGCCAAAAAACAACCCCACCAGCAACGTACTGCCCACCCCGAGCGGCAGGGCGGCGACGGCGAGGGCAAATTCCCAGCCCGACAGCCAGGCGTACAACCAGGCGGCGGTCATGCCCAGCACCGCGCCACAGAGTGCGCCGACGGCGGTGAGGGTCACGGCTTCGAGCAGGAACAGGTTGCGGATATCCCGCTGGCGCGCGCCGAGGGCCATGCGGATGCCGATCTCGCGACGGCGCTCCGAGACGTTCATCAGCATCACGTTCATCACGCCGACGCCGCCACCCACCAGCGAGATCGCCCCCAGGGCCAGCAGCAGGTAAGCGAACGTGCGACTTTGCCGGGTCATGCCGTCGATCATTTGCTGGGGCACCTGGATGTCCACATCATGGTCGGGAAGTTGCGGTTGCAGGGCGGTGGCGGCGTCCCGGGCAACGCGTTCCATGTCCTGGCCGGGCGCGGCGCGGATGATCACGTTGCCGATCTGCGGCGTGGCATAGATACGGCGCATGCCTTCGGCGGGGATGAACAGTGATTCGTTGGCCTGCACCGGCATCAGCATCGCGCGGGGCTGGCTGCGCAGGATGCCGATGATCAGGAACAGGTAATCGTTGATGCGCACACGGTCGCCCAGTCGCAGCGGATCGCCAGGCGCACCCAGGGCTTGGGCGACCTGGTCGCCGATCACGCCGTAGGTTTCGTTGGCATCAAAGCTTGAGAGGAAACGCCCCTGTTGCACGGCCAGGCGCATCGCGTCCTTGATACCCGGCGTGCTGCCGACGAAGTTGGCGTTGACGGTACGGCCATGGAACACGATGGGCCCGCTGAACAAGGTGAGCGCGCCGATATGGGCAATGCCGGGTACGCTCTGGCGCACGGCTTGCAGATCCAGGCGCGCGGGCATCGGCAGGCCGCTGCCCGCCTTGGGCGGGAACTGGGCGACCAGGGTGTCGGTGCCCATGTCCTTGAAAATCATCGCGGCATCCACCGCCGCGTTATGGCCGATGTTGATCAACGCCACCACCGACGAGCTGCCGATCACGATACCCAGCAATGCCAGGACCGAACGCTTGCCCAGGGTGCGCAGGCTGACGAAGGCTTCATGCAGCAGTTGGCTGAGGTTCTGTTCGACCGGCCGGGTCATGGGCGCCCGGCCTCTTGCACCACGCCGTTGCGCACCAGGATCTTGCGCTCCAGGCGTTCGGCGATGTGCGGGTCGTGGGTGACGATGATCAGCGTGACCTGTTGCTCGCGGTTCAACGCCAGCAACAGCTCCATGATGTCCTGGGCGGTGGCGCTGTCGAGGTTGCCGGTGGGTTCGTCGGCCAGTATCACCGAAGGCCTGCCCACCAGCGCCCGGGCGATGGCGACCCGCTGGCGCTGGCCGCCGGAAAGGTCGGCGGGGCGGTGGTGGGCACGGTCGGCCAGGCCGACCTGTTCAAGCATGCGCAGGGCCTGCTCCACCGACTCATGGCGCGATACGCCACGATAACTCAAGGGCAGGGCGACGTTGTCCAGAGCGCTGAGGCGCGGCAGCAGGTTGAAACTCTGGAACACGAAGCCGATCTGCTGGTTGCGCAGGGCCGCCAGTTGATCAGGCGTGGCGGTGAAGATGTCGTGGCCGGCAAAGTGGTACTGACCACGGTTGGGCAAGTCCAGCAGGCCGAGGATATTGAGCAGCGTGCTTTTGCCGGAACCGGACGCGCCGAGGATGCCGCAACTGTCGCCGCTGGCGATGGTCAGGCACACATCATTGAGAATGGACAGGTGCTGCCCGGCCAGCTGATAGCTTTTGCCGATGCCTTGCAGGGAGATCAAGCCTGGGTGCGCGGGAGTATCTGCCATGAATACGCCTTCACTTTTTACGCCGCCGTTCTCTTCCCGGTAAAGCCTTGTAACAAGTGCAGGAGACTGGTAGAGATGACGGAGCGCTTTCGTTTCTTGTTTTTAAAATATTGTTTGAATACTAACCGCGTTCCAGTCGCTTCGCCAGCCGTCCATATAGAGCGGTTTTATCCCTGCGAAGCGCTATTCCGAAGGAGCTCTGACGGGGCCGGCAAGAGCCAGGCGATCACCCTTGATAAGCCCGCCGGCCAAGGCTTGGCATTAAATGACGCGGTGTCATTGCTTGCTTTCGCCCGACAGTCCCGGTATAAAAAATCAAATTATTTTTTTAAATAAATTTTCCCGTGGATTCCCTATGGTCGCGAAGAAAGTCAGCGCTCCGAACATTACCAAGACTCGATTGCTGGATGCGACAGAAGCGCTCTTCATCAAATATGGATACGACGCGGTTTTGTTGCGGCAGATTACCGAGCGCGCCCAAGTCAACCTGGCCGCGGTGAACTACCACTTCGGGGACAAGGATTCCCTGATGAAGACCCTGCTGATGCAGCGCCTGGAGCCGCTCAACGAGCAGCGCCTGGAATTGCTCGCACGCTGTGAGGCCGAATCAGACGGCCCGCTGGATTGCGACACCTTGCTCGGTGTGCTGTTCGCCCCGGCCATGGGCCTGGAACGCAGCGATCCGGGCAGTGGCGAAGGGCGTTCTTTCATCCGTTTCCTCGGTCGCGTGTACAGCGACACCTCGCCGTTTATCCAGGAATACCTCAAGGTGCATTACCAGCCGGTGTTCCAGCGCTTCTTCGAAGCCTTCGCCCTGGCCTTGCCGGACCTGCCGCGCAACGAGCTGGGGGTGCGCCTGCAATTTGCCCTCAAGGCGATTTCCGGCGTGATGGCCGGCACCGAGCTGCGCCTGCTGATGAACTCCATGAGCCTGGGGCGACCGGCGACGGATGCCGAGGTCATGGCCAAGTTGATCACCCTGGTCTCGGCGGCGATTCGCGTGCCGCAGCAAAGCCCGGAGGCGGAACACGCATTGGCGAAGGTGCTGGATACCCAGCGGGCCATTCGCGAGCAAACCTCTCGCTGACAGCTCTGTAGGAGCGAGCTTGCTCGCGAAGAACGTCAACGATATCGCGGACATTCTGGTTAACTGCGGTGACATTGCGTTTTTCGCGAGCAAGCTCGCTCCTACAGTGTTTTGAGTGTTTTGCCGCACAAAAAAAAGCCCGCTGGGGCGGCGGGCTTGATGTGCAACGTTTGTAACGGATGAGGCTTCACATTACGTTTCGGGATGTGAATAAAGCGTGAAAAAAATGGCAAGAAAAAATGTAAGTGTCAGAGCGGGTTATGATCGCTGATTGACAGGGTTAACGACCGCCTATCGGAACTGTCATTTCTCACAGGTTACCAACCGCCACCCAGAGGTGTTTGATTTCTTCAGGCGATTCCGCTCAGGAGAATCACGATGCCCACCACTCCCGTTACTGCAAAAAAAGCCGTTGCAGCCCCCTCAACGGAAAAAAAAGCCGACACCAGAAAGTCGCAGAAGGTTGTGAAGAAACCGTCAGCTTCAGCGCCGTCTGTGGCGAGTTCAACAGCAGTGCCCGCAAAAAAAAAACGCCCTCCACGCAAACCTGTCAAACCGCAGCGGGTTGAGGACCTGGGCTCCCCGTATCCGGTGCCCGCGCAGGTCATACCGGTTCAGGGGGCCGCCTATGGTCTGGGTCGTCGTCATATCGAGGATGGATTGACTTACGTCTTCGAGCGCTGGTTTGATTGTAACGTAGGTGATGAGTATGCAATCTGGATGAACGGCATATTAATGGCGACCGAGCGAGTCACCACGGCCAATGAAGACGATCTACGTTTCTTTCTGGTCATTCCTCGTACGAGCCTGCTGTTGTATTTTGTCGAAGACGTCTTTGGTCAGGTCACCCGGGTCGCCACCGGTTCGATCAGTACGTCAGTACCTCAGCGCATCTTGATTCTGAACACGCTGCCAGGCGGGGAGGGGAACTGTGATGGGACTTATCACCGTGGTCTGACCTTCGAACTCTCCGACACATTTGTCGATGCTGTCGTCGCCGCTCGTGGTGTAACGGTCACCATCCGAAAGTGGGAGAACATGCGGGTCAATGACCTGGTGATGTTTTTCTGGGGTGGGGAACGTTTTGATGCTCTGCCACCCATCCGTAAAGACCAGGTCGGTCTTGATCTGATTTTTACCATCGACCATGTTTTTCTGGAGGCTGTGGGAAGCGGCCATTTTGTGGTGCAGTTCTATTTGTATGACGAAGTGCTGGATGTGTCAGGCCCGTGCCATCGGTGGAGCAAGCCGATCTCGGTCGACGTGGACCTTGACCTGACATTATTGATGGAGCCGGAGATCGTCGAGGCAGATCCCGTTACACAAATCCTGGACGCTGATGCATTGCACAACCTGCCGGGCACTGGGTCGGTGTTGATTTCCAACCGTGATCCAAACTTCATCGCGTCGGATTTCATTCTCTGGAAGGTGTCGGGCACTACCGTGGAGGGCGAGGAGGTAAGTTACAGCTTTCGTAAACAGGTCCAATTGCGTACCTACAACGATGTTCCGATCTCCAATCCGATTATTCGCTTACTGATCGAGAGCACGATCAAAATCATGTATTACCGGGAGCGGGGAATGCTGCCTTCCAGGGCTTCCGTCTATACGGTGGCCGGTGCCCGCTACCTATTGCCCAAACCCGATGTGCTTCAGCGCGAAGGGCCGTTCGTTCCCGCAGATTTACCTTACATGACGGTGGCGATGCCTGACTATCAAGGCAACGCAGGCGATGATTTGCGAGTCGATCTCGTGGCCGAAAAGCTGGACGGCACTCTGAAGCGCGAATTCAGTCACCGGGCTGCTGGCGCTCACCCGCGTCTTCGTGATTTTTTGAACGCGCTGTATGCGCCCTTTGAAGGGCTGCGCAATACGCGGGTCTATTACAAGGTGACGGGCCCGGCGACTGTACGGGAATCCGCGCGTCGCTACGTCCAGATCGGCAAGCCGGCACCCACTTTGGTCACACCGCGTATCCAGGAGGCGGATCACAATCGTAATATCGACCCCAACACGATTGGCAGTGTCGCTACCTTTGAGGCGCGCACAGAGTTCAGGGCCGGCGACGAAGTCATCATCACGTACGTGGGCTCAGTGACGGGAGTCAGCACTGTGCCCTATGTACTCGCGGTGGATTCCAATCCTTTCCTCGCAGATATCCCCAGAAAGCTGATCGAGGATAACCTGAACGGCACGCTTCGCGTCAACTATGTGCGTACACGGTTCGGCGTCAGTGAACTGTCCGGGGAGGAGATCTACACCATCGGTCAGGCACTGGGCGCATTGTTCTTGCCTGAAGTAGTGGAAGCGACGACGGCGCCTGATGAACTTGATCCGTACCGGGTTGTGCTTGCCGGGGCCACGGTGCGGTGTCGCTATGACGAGCCCAGGGACGGTGACAAAGTGGAAGTATGCTGGTGTGGCCTGGCAGGTGGTGGAACCCACTTTGAAACCAGGGACGCCAACAGCGGCGACCCTCATGTCGACGTCACTGTTCCGCCTGAAGCCATTGGCTACAATATTCACCCCTTCGGCCGTGATATCGCTGTTTCGTTCAAGGTGATTCGCAATGGTTTTCCCAACGACTCACCGGTGCTTACACTGAAGCTGCTCACCCTGTCTCATGTGCCTGGCGCAACGATCGATAGCATCGGTGACAGCGCCATTCTTGAGATTCCCCGGCTGAATGACCTTGACCAGACGCGAGTCTTGCCCTGGCCCTATGCTGCGGTTGGACAACGCATGTATCTGCGCTACAAAGGCACGTTGAAGGGGGATATGCCTTATGAGGAAGACACGTTCGTGGCGCGTGCCGCGACGCTTGCGGACGTAACGGCCGGGCCTGCGCCTTACACGCCCGTCGGCAGGCTGCGTAATTTGAAAGAGTGGACGGCCCTGACAATTGAGTTTGGCGCGACGTTCAATCACAGCAGTGATACCGGCGACATCGTATGGTTCGACACGCGTCACCATATGGTCCAGACCGAACCCAACATATTTCCCCATCCGGAAATCAAGTACTCGACTCCGCCCAGTGGTTCGGAGGTGATCATTCATCCCCTGACCGTTGAAAACAAATGCCAGGTGCTGGTGACCTACCCCAATATGAATCAGGGTGGGACGGATATGATCACCTTGTGGTGGATACTTGCGGACGGTACGCCGATTGAGATCGGTACTCTACCAGGCCTGGCGGGTGGTACGGTCACCTTCAATGTCGGCAATGACGTGGTTGGGCGGAGTATCTTCAGTACGATCCAGCTGCAGTACGAAGTAATTTTGGGGCGCGGCGGGGACGGTTCTTCGGACGTGCAAAAAGTGCATGTGCAGGCGATTCCACAGGGTAGCTTGCCAAGAGCCTTAATCAATCGAATTGCCCATGGTGGGAGCATAAACCCTGCCGGCTTGACGAGCGACGCGATGCTGGCAATGGCCAAGTGGGCTTATAGCGGTGAAGACCAGTTTGCCTGGCTGAAGCTTTCGGCCCCCGGAGCGACCCCGCAGGATCTGTTGGTCGCGCACAATGTGACGGCAAATGAAGCGGCTAACGGTTTCGCGAATATTCGCGTGCTGCGCAGTTGGCTGCTGTCCATCCCGAACAATCGTACTTTGACGGTTACGCCCCACATTAACTTCGCCAAACAGGCTGACAAGTCCAGGGCAGTGGCCTTTCCTCCGACTCAGTATCAGATCAACACTACTACAGCGCTGGTCTTCAACGCGTCCACGGTTTACCTGGACCGGCAGACTTACTTGCTCGCTGGCTATAACGTGTTTCCGGCGTTTGGGCCGGGTAACCAGGTGCAGCATCAGGCGTCGGGAGGAACACGGCCTTACACCTATTCAGGGTCCAACGGCAGCGTAATTCATGTGGACAGTGGGTCGGGGCTGGTACAAGTGCGTGGGAACGGTTCTGCGGTAGTCAGCGTTCGTGACTCATCCGTGCCGGCCCAGACGCGCAGCTACACCGTCGTCGTCAGAGGTGTAATTTGGGTCCAGGGGTTAGGCAGAAATACATTTGGCAATATTCGAGCCGCAGCCAATAACGCCGGAGTTCGCCTGCCCAGCCTTGATGAAGCTCGCGCCCTGCACGCCGCGTATGGTAATAGCTGGCCGATGGGCTTTGCCAACTATTGGACGGGCACATTCTCCCACTCGTTCTTTTTCAGTAATTACTATTACACGGTGAACCTCAACACGGGAGAAACGCTGACGGGCAAGGACAGCGTCGTTGGCGATCACTGCAATGGTGTCGGGCTCAGGTAGGCTCGCACACCGGGAGAGGAACGGGAGGGTCTCAGGGTGAGCCGCTCCCGTTTTTATCTGGACGCGTGCTACGTCAAATTTTCCATCGGTTTGCATTGCGCCTCGCGCCATCGCTGTTCATCTCGCGGATCGGCATACAGCGGCAGGACAAAGGAAAATGCCAGGGCCAGGGCGATGCCGATCAGGATATCCACGGTGCGCCATAACCCATCCGACAGCGGGTTGTCGCCGTGGCCGGCGACGATGAATACGGTGATCGCCGACAACAGCGCGGTGTACCCGCCCTTGCCGATGGCGCGATAGGAAAAGAACCCGCACACCACCGACATCAGCAGGTAGGTCAAAAGCGGTTGGCCGACGTAGGTTCCTGTACCGTCAGCAGCACGGCGGTAGGGGGCGAGCAGGGGGCGTAACAGGCGCCGGGCGAAGAAGGGCATCGATAAGAAGGGGGGTCTCGGTCTGAATTGTGGGAGCGGGCTTGCTCGCGATAGCGGTGGATCAGTCAGCCCCTGTGTGACTGAAAAACCGGATTCGCGATCAAGCCCGCTCCCACATTTTGCTCTGTGGTGTTTTTAGAAAATGTAGTCGGTTGTCAGGAAACTCGAATCGCGGTTGCGCAATATGTCACTGACCAGCGCCTTGTTGCTCTCCTGGAACTTGGTGGCCACCAGGGTGCGGATCGAGAACACGCGCAACGCGTCATGTACCGACAGCGTGCCCTCGGCTGAGTTCTTGCGCCCGTTGAACGGGAAGGTGTCCGGGCCGCGCTGGCACTGGGCGTTGATGTTGATCCGGCCGACCTGGTTGGCGAAGGTGTCCACCAGGCGCCCGATGACTTGCGGGTTGGTGCCGAAGAGGCTCAATTGCTGGCCGAAATCGGAGTCCAGCACATAGTCGATCACCTTGTCCAAATCACGGTAGGGCACGATCGGTACCACCGGGCCGAACTGTTCCTCGTGGTACACGCGCATCTGCGGGTTCACTGGGTACAGCACCGCCGGATAGAAGAACGAACCGCGGCTTTCTCCGCCATGGTCATTCACCACCCTGGCGCCGTGCTGCGCCGCATCGGCCACCAACGCATTGAGGTAATCCACCTTGCCCATTTCGGGCAGGGGCGTCAGCGCCACGCCGTCGTCCCAGGGCATGCCGGGTTTGAGCGTGGCGAGCTTGGTGTTGAATTTCTGGATAAACGACTCGACCACGTCTTCGTGCACGAACAGGATCTTCAACGCGGTGCAGCGCTGGCCATTGAACGACAAGGAACCGGTGAGGGCTTCGCTGACGGCATTGTCCAGGTCCACCTCAGGCAGCACGATGCCGGGGTTTTTCGCATCCAGGCCCAGCGCCGCGCGCAGGCGGTGCGGCTTGGGGTGCAGTTTTTTCAGGTCGCTGGCGGCCTTGTTGGTGCCGATAAACGCAAAGATGTCGATCTTGCCGCTGGCCATCAGCGCGCTGACGGTTTCGCGGCCGCTGCCGTAGATCACGTTGATCACCCCGGCGGGGAAGCTGTCGCGGAACGCTTCCAGCAACGGGCGAATCAGCAGCACGCCGAGTTTGGCCGGCTTGAACACCACGGTGTTGCCCATGATCAACGCCGGGATCAGCGTGGTGAAGGTTTCGTTCAGCGGGTAGTTGTAGGGGCCCATGCACAAGGCCACGCCCATCGGTACGCGGCGGATCTGGCCAAGGGTGTCCTGTTCCAGCTCGAAGCGGCTGCTGCGGCGGTCGAGTTCCTTCAGGGCATTGATGGTGTCGGTTATGTAGTCGCAGGTACGGTCGAATTCTTTCTGGGAGTCCTTGAAGTTCTTGCCGATTTCCCACATCAGCAGCTTGACCACCGCGTCGCGCTGTTCACGCATGCGTCTTAAAAAAGCCTCGACGTGCTGAATGCGCTCAACCACGCGCATCGTCGGCCATTCACCCTGGCCGCGGTCATAGGCGCGCACGGCGGCGTCCAGGGCGGTGAGGGCCATCTCGGCATCCAGCAGCGGCGTGCTGCCGATATGCACGCGCTCGTCGCCCAGTTGCACCGGGCTTTGCACGTCGGCCAGTGGACCGTTCCACACGCGTAGTTGACCGTCGACCAGGTAATCGCGCTGTTCTATAGGCGCTCCCAGCTGGAATTGCGCGGGAATGTCGGCGGCCGAGGCGGGAAACAGCTGGGCGAGCAGGTTGCTGGTGGTCATGTCGCTACCCCTGGAATAGTTGCAAAACATGACTAGAGAGTCACCCAACACGAGGCTCCATGGCAAGGCTTGCGCGCTTTCTTGTACGCCCTGCGGTGGGCTTGGGTAAACTGCGCGGCTTTCTTGAAGGAGTTCACATGAGTCAGTACCAGCCGGGCATTCTTGCCGCACCGGTGCCGTTGCAGGCACGCCATCTGTTTTTTGCCGTGGATTCTCTGGCAGCCGTGCCCGCGGCGCTGGACGCGCTGGTGCAGTTGACCGATTCGGCGGCGGTGGTCGGTTTTGGCGAGCCACTGGTAGACGGGTTGGGTGCTCGGATTGAAGGCTTGCGTAGCTTCCCGACCGTCAGCGGACCGGGCGCGCACAACCCGTCCACCCAGCAGGCGTTGTGGGTCTGGTTGCATGGCGTGGACCGTGGTGAACTGCTGTTGCGCAGCCGCGCATTCGAAAAGGCCCTGGCCCCGGCGTTTCGCCTGGTGCAAATGACCGAGGGCTTCCGCTACAAGACCGGCTTCGACCTCACCGATTACGAAGACGGCACCGAGAACCCCCACGACGACGCGGCAGTTGCAGCCGCCCTGACCGACAGCGGCGCCAGCTTTGCCGCGATCCAGCAATGGCAGCACGACCTCGATGGCTTCGCCGCCTTGCCTGCGCAAGAGCGCGACCACATCATCGGGCGCCGCCATGGCGACAACGAAGAGCTCGACGACGCCCCCGAATCCGCCCACACCAAGCGCACCGCCCAGGAAAGCTTCACCCCTGAAGCCTTCGTGATACGCCGCTCCATGCCGTGGGCCGAGAATGGCCAGGCCGGCTTGATGTTTCTCGCGTTCGGTCACTCCTTTGATGCGTTCGAAGCACAGCTGCGCCGTATGAGCGGCCTGGAAGACGGGATTGTCGATGGTTTGTACCGCATCAGCACACCCTTGACCGGCGGTTATTACTGGTGCCCGCCGTTGAAGGACGGGCACTTGGACCTGCGCGCGATGTTCATTCCGCGAGGACCTGGCTACTTGGCCGGGCAGTGAATTGATGGTGGGAGCGGTGGTCGGTCTTCGTGGTTTTTGCAGCCGGCCATCGTGTCGTCAAGCTGACTACGCTACCCACTCCACGGCTCCGCTGTGCAGCCGATAAATACCGCCCACGATAGCGAGTTTACCGGCGGCCTGGGCATCGGCCAGCAGGCTTGATTCGGTCTTGAGACGCGCCACCGTGTCCCGGACATTTTGCGCAATGGCGTTATCCAGCAGGTCGCCGGGCGCTTTCAGGACTTTGTGCACCGACGGTTTGAGGGTGTCGACCAGGCCCTGGATTTTCCCGGGGAAGGTCACATGATCCTTGATGGCCTTCACGCCTGCCGAGATAGCGCCACAGCGGTCATGGCCGAGTACCAGGATCAGCGGCGTCCCCAGTGTTGCAACGGCGTATTCGAGGCTGGCCAACCCGTGGTCGGTGACGAAATTGCCTGCTAAACGCACGGCAAAGAGGTCGCCCAACCCGGTGTCGAAGACGAACTCGGGGGCGATCCTCGAGTCGGCGCACGCCAGTACGGCCGCAAAGGGGTGTTGACCCTCCACCAGAGGCACACGCTCAGCCATGAAGTCATGGCGTGTGCTCATGTTTGCGATGTAGCGGTTATTGCCCTCCATCAACCTGGCCAATGCGTGCTGGGGATTGGCAACCATCAAAGGCACGGAGGTTTCGCAGGCCTGCACGCTCGGCAGTTTACTGGCCAGGAACACACCGGTGCCGGCTGCGGCCAGGCGCAAGAAGTTTCGACGGGCATCGGAGGAGGTGGACTCATGAGCGTTGCGCATCGGCTGGGTTCTCGCAGGGCGAAAGAGGGAACGCCAAGGTTGCAAACAATGTCGCGCAAAAATGTAGGGTACTTCTGAGTGAACAGGGATAATCGCGCCGGGTTCGGGGTCTCCCAGCCTGAAGGCCCTGATGACCAGCGCGCCGCTGGCCCGCAGCGGCGGGGCGAGTGGCCCGCGTCCGATCTTTCTGATTCTTGCGGGCGCGTGTCTGGTGGGCGTGTGGATGGCGCGCGGCTTGCCGACGGTGGGGCATGATTTGCAGAGCACGCCGGGGCGCCGCTTCAAATGGCCGGACAGCGTGGCGGTGTGGTCGTTTATCGAAGGTGTGGCGCTCGACGGCCTGTTTATCTTCGGGCTGTCGATTCAGGCGCAAAGGCTGCTTGGCGGGGATGCGGTGTTGATTGCGGGGGGCTTGATGGCGCTGCGCTATGTCTCGGAAATGCTCCTGAGCCCTCTGGGCGGCCGCGCCGCGCAGCGTTTTGGCGCCACTTCGATGCTGCTGCTGTTTTCGTTCTTGAGCGCCCTGGCCCTGACGGCGTTTGGCAGCCACTGGGTGATTGTCGGCGCGGCGGCGGTGCTGGTACTGCGCGCGCTGCAACTGCCGCTGGTGACCACCCTGGTGGCGGAGCGCAATCCCGGTTCGATGCGCGTGTCGGCACTGGCTTCGAATGCCGTGTGGCGTGATATCGGCGCCGGTCTCGGGCCATTGCTGGCTGGCCTGCTGCTACCGATTGCCTCGGCGCCCTGGGTGTTCGGCCTGGCGGGCGCCGCCATCGCGCTGAGCGCGATGTTCTGCTGGCGGGCAAAAGCGCCCAACTGAACGGCTGGCTCAAGCAGTGTTGATGGCGGCCAGCCAGGCGGGGTCGAAGCGGGTTTGCTCGGTGTCGATCCCCAGCGCCTGCATCCTGGCCTTGTGCGCCTCGACCTCGTCGACCAATTGCGCCTGAGCGCTGGAGTTGGCATCCAGCTCGTGCATCTGCGTCAGGCCCAGGTGGTAAAAACGCAGTAGCTTGATGCCCGTCGGGTCGTTGGCTTGCACTCGCTCGGTCACCTTGTGCATCACATTGGTCACGCTCATCAGGCTGCGTTTGAGTTGCCAGCCATACACCGCCGGCGCCAGCCAAGCCTGGGTCCAGAACGGCCCGCGCACCAGGGCCAGGGTGATCAGCACCCCGGCGAAGACGCCGCCGACATTGAAACGCAAATTGTCACCACCGGGATCGCCGAACAGCATCACCGCCAGGCTCGACAACAACATGGCCAGGGCCAGGAACACCAAGGCCACGATCAGCGTGCTGCGCCGGGTCTGTTGGCGGAAGGTCACGGGATCGCAGGGTTTGAGCTCGAACATCCGAGTCGTATCTCCAGAAGGGGCGGGCATCATCTCACGCTTGGGCAAACAAGTTGAACGATGCCGCACCACGGTTTCTCTAAACCTGTGTAGACCTTTTGAGGGAAACCATCATGCCCGAATACAAGCAGCCACCGCCCGGTACGCCGGACCCGGACCGCACGCCCGGTGAAGAGGAGCGTGACAACGATGCGTTGCGCCCCAATGACCCGGCCGAACGCCAGGACGACGACATGGAACGCGTCGAGGAAAACCTGGAAAACCTCCACGACAAAGCCCGCCCGCTTTGACGTATAAACAAGGAGAACGCCGTGAGTAACACTCCGAAAGGCCCCCCTTCAGACGAGCATTCCAGCGGTAAGGATGAGCTGGGGTTTGACCCGGATTCGCCGGATGTGTCAGATCCCCAGGTTGATCCTATCGGTCCGGCCATTGCGCCGCTGGATAAGGATAAGAAAGCCAAGGATGAAAAAAAGCCGCCGTATGATCCCTTAGGCGACTTGAAGAAATAAACAAAGGCCCCGCTATCCGGCGGGGCCTTGTTTATTTGGGCGGCGTCCAATTGACGTCGGTAATCCCGTACTTCTCCGCCCACGGCCGGGTGGTTTTCTTGACTTGCTCATGACCGACACGGCCAACGCGACTGACATGAGCCACATCGGCATCCACCGCCGCCCAATGCCAGGCCTCAGCGTTGTTCATCACCTCGGCACGCACCACAAAGGACTTCGGCTCGCCGTGAAGCTGATAGTGGATGGTGTAGATTTTTGCGGTACTCATGTTGCCTCCCTGTGTTGTTATAGATGGATACGGGAGCGTCGAAAAAGGTTCATTCAAAATGACAGCCTGCATGCTGGCGCGGCATCATGACGCCTTTTATAAGGGTTTTTAGGGGCTGCACTGAAGAGAGCTGAAATAGAGCCTTCGCTGAACCGTTTTACCTTCAAGTCCGAGCGAATTATTTCGAACCTTTCGCACTAGCCGAGGTTCGAACCGGTTCCTGAATAATTTGCTCACCAGACAAGGAGATGTAAAACGATGTCCAAGCTATTCGGAAAATTCTTCAAGGGTTCCTCGCTGCTGGCGCTGGTCGCTGCGCCTGCCGTGGTGTTCGCCGCACCGTCCACCGACCCGATTTCCACCTTCGGGATCCTGGGCAGCTATAACGATTTCAAATTTGAAGGCGGCAGCGAAAGCGACAAGAGCCACATGCCCGAGGCTGGCCTGTTCTATAACTTCGGCAACAAGCTCACCGCTGAATCCGGTTTTATCTACCAGGCCGGTATCGAAGCCAAGTACGGCGAAAAGAGCGACAACAAGCTCAAGGAAGGGCAGGCTGACCTGGACCTCGGCTGGCGTGCCGCGCTGGATGCGCGCAATTTTGTCGATGTGATCGTCGGCGGCGGCTATAGCTGGACGCGTTACGAGCCCGAGATCAATGACCTCGACGTGAAGCTCACCAATAAAATGCCGTTCGCCAAGGCGGCCCTGGGCTACAACCACCAGTTCGACGATATGACCCTGCGTGTCGAAGCCGGCGCCCGCCGTTCCATCGACGGACGCACCAAACTCAAGGTGGATGACTTCGGCAGCGACACCGTTGACCTCAAGGACCGCACCAACCCCTACGCCGAAGTCAGCCTGCTGATGAACCAGAAGGGTGACTTGCCGGTGGTCGCGGGCCTGTACTACACGCGCACTGAATACAAACTTGACGGTGATTCCGCCGTGGCCGACAACACCAGGCTCAAGCGTGACGAGTATGGCTTCAAGGTCGGCATTGCGTTCTAAGCTGCCTCGGTAAACCCTGTGGGAGCGGCGGTGCGACGATTCGACTTGCTCGCTCCCACAGTTTGGTTCCGAGGCTTCTATTAAGCATCAGCCCAACGCGGCAAGCTGTGCCACGGTTTCCGGAAAACGCGCCACCAGGCGAATCAGGGTGGCTGCCTGGGCATTCGGCTTGGCCCGGCCTTGCTCCCAGTTTTCCAGCGTGCGCGTATTGGTGCGCAGGTACATGGCGAACACCGATCTGGACAGGTTGAGTTGTTGGCGCACCGCTACCACGTCCTCTGCAGTGAGCGGCTCCAGGTTCTTGAGTTGCACTTTGTGGGTGCGCAGTGTGACCTTGCCTTGGCGTTCGTTTGCCAGGGCGTCGAAGCCTTCAATCAGTTCGGAAAAGATTTCACGTTTCATCGGCTGCTCTACGTAATGTGCGTATGAGAGGGCAACCTTAGGGGCTGATCCGTCGAGCCGCATGCAGGTAATCGCTTTTTCTTACGTCTGAAAAGTCTGAGGTTAACCTTAGCTCCGCTTGAAAGGGCATTTTGGCAAACAGGTAACGTTTCCTTTCAGGCGAAGCAAATTGAATGTGGGAGCTGTCGAGCCCCGGCGAGGCTGCGAAGACGGCGGCACTGCCCACTTATTCATCGCCTGACACTCCGCATTCGCAGCTTCGCTAAAGCTCGACAGCTCCCACATTTGATCCCGGGTGTTGCCAGGTTGCGGCCGCCGCCGAGTGCTGGATAAATCGTAAAAGGGCGCAAATTAGCTATAAACCCCTTGAACGCAAAACGGCGCCCGAAGGCGCCGTTTTGTTTACAACCTCCCGCTAAGCGATCAAACGCCCAACACCGCGTGCTGCACCAGGGTGAGCAACGGTTGTGGGTACACGCCCAGGAAGAACGCGAGCAGGGCGATGGCCAGCAGCATCACGCCGCCTGCCTTCTGTTCCCAGTGCAGCTCGGCGTCCACACGGCGCAGGTTTGGTTCGATCAGGTAGAGGGTGACCATGACGCGCAGGTAGTAGAACACGCCAATGGCGGAGCCCAGTACCAACGATGCAACTAGCCACCATTCATGGGCTTCGACACCAGTCGCCACGATGTAGAACTTGCCGATAAAGCCCGCCGTCAGCGGGATACCGGCCAGCGACAGCATCATCACGGTCAGCACAGCGGTCAGGTACGGACGGCGCCAGAACAGGCCGCGGTATTCGTACAGGGCGTCGGCGTCACGGCCTTTGAACGGCGACGACATCAAGGTAATCACGCCGAACGCGCCGAGGCTGGTGATCACGTAGGTGACCAGATACACGCCCATGGCTTCCACGGCCAGGCCTTTGCTCGCCACCAGGGCGATCAACAGGTAGCCGAAGTGAGCGATGGACGAGTAACCCAGCAGGCGCTTGAGGTTGTTCTGGGTCAGGGCCAGCAGGTTACCGAACAGGATCGATGCAATGGCGATCACGGTCAGCACGTCGCTCAGCACGCCGGTGTTGGCCGCTGGCGAGATCTGGAACAAACGCACCATCACCGCAAACACGGCAACCTTCGACGCGGTCGCCAGGAACGCCGCCACCGGCGCCGGGGCGCCTTCGTACACGTCCGGGGTCCACAGGTGGAACGGCACCAGCGACAGCTTGAACGCCAGGCCGATCAGCATCATGGCCAGGCCCAGCTGGGCGATGGGCGCAGGCATGCCGGTGGCGGCCAGGGCGTGGCCGATACCGGTGAAGCTCAGGCTGCCGGCTTCGGCGTAAAGCAGGGCCATACCGAACAACAGGAACGCAGAACCTGCGGCCGACAGCACCATGTACTTGATGCCGGCTTCCAGCGAGCGCTTGTTGAAGAAGGCATACGCCACCAGGCCGTAGGTCGGGATCGACAGCAGTTCCAGGCCGATGAACAAGCCGGCCAGGTGCTGCGCGCTGACCAGCACGATACCGCCGGCCGCCGCCAGCAGGATCAACAGGTACAGCTCTTCCTTGTTGCCTGGGTAGCCGGTGCCGCCTTCGCCAAGGTAAGCGTGGGCGAGGGTGACGCAGGCCAGGGTCGCGACCAGGATCAGCGCGATGTACAGCAACGCGAAGTCATCGATCATCATCAACGGCGTGACCGCCAGCGGCGCGACCTTGAGGGCCGGGATAATCGACAGCAGGGCCAGGTTGAGACCGGCACAGGACAGCAGGAACGTTTGCGAATGATTGCGGCGCCAGGCGATCGCCAGCATCACCACCACAATGGTGAGGCTGGTGATCAGCAGCGGCGCAAGCGCGATAAAGTGTTGGATCGTGAATTCCATAGCGCTCTTACCGGGCCGAAGCGAGTTGAGAGAAGGCGGTGCCGAACCACTGCTGCACGCCATGCATCGTCGCGGCAGAAGTGTCCAGGAACGGTTGCGGATACACGCCGATGTAGATCAGCAATACCGCAAGGCCGAGCACCATGATCAGTTCGCGAGCATCCATCCCTTGCAGGACGGTGTCGGATTTGGCCGGGCCGAAGTAGGCGCGGTGGATCATGATCAGCGAGTAGACCGAACCGAACACCAGGCCGGAGGTGGCAATGGCGCTGATCCACGGCGTTTGCACGAAGGCACCCATCAGGATCAGGAACTCGCCGATGAAGTTACCGGTACCCGGCAAGCCCAGGGATGCGGCCGCGAAGAACAGGCTGATCGCCGGCAGGTACGCAATGCGCGACCACACGCCACCCATTTCACGCATGTCACGGGTATGCAGGCGCTCATACAGCTGGCCACTGAGGATAAACAGCGCAGCGGCCGACACACCATGGGCCAACATCTGGATCACCGCGCCTTGCAGCGCCAGTTGGCTGCCGGAGTAGATGCCGATCAGTACGAAACCCATGTGGGAAACGGACGAGAAGGCGATCAGGCGCTTGATGTCGGTTTGGGCGAAGGCCAGGAATGCACCGTAGAAGATCCCGATCAGACCCAGGGTCATGGCGATCGGCGCGAACTCGGCCGAGGCATTCGGGAACAGCGGCAGGGCGAAACGCAGCAGGCCGTAGGCCGCCGTCTTCAACAGAATACCCGCAAGGTCCACGGAGCCGGCAGTCGGCGCCTGGGCGTGAGCGTCAGGCAGCCAGGAGTGGAACGGCACCACCGGCAGCTTCACCGCGAACGCGATGAAGAAGCCCAGCATCAGGATGTACTCGGTGGTCAGGGACATCTTGGTCTTCAACAGGTCGGCGTAGTTGAAGGTAATTACGCCGGTGTTGTTGAAGTTGACCAGTACCAGGCCCAGGATCGCCACCAACATGATCAGGCCGGAAGCCTGGGTGAAGATGAAGAACTTGGTCGCCGCGTAGATCCGGGTTTTCTTGCCGTCCGAAGAGCTGTGACCCCAGAGCGCGATGAGGAAGTACATCGGCACCAGCATCATTTCCCAGAAGAAGAAGAACATGAACAGGTCCAGCGCCAGGAACACGCCGACGACGCCGCCCAGGATCCACATCAGGTTCAGGTGGAAGAAGCCCACGTGACGCTGGATCTCTTTCCAGGAGCAGAGTACCGAGAGGATACCCAGCAGGCCGGTCAGCAGGATCATCAACAGCGACAGACCGTCGAGGGCCAGGTGCACGTTGATGCCGAAGCGCTGGATCCACACGTGCTTGAATTCAAGCGCGAAGGTGGGATCGACGCCCGGTGCCGGAGCGAATGAATAGTCACCATGGGCCCACAGCCAGAGGCCGAGCGCGAGTTCCAGGGACATGGTCAGCAACGCAATCCAGCGGGGGAGGGTGGCGCCGAAGCGTTCACCCATCCAGCAGAGCAGGCCGCCGATAAAGGGGATCAGGATTAGCCAGGGCAGAATCATGACGGGCTCGTTTCCTTTCGCAAGTTCGCAAAGTACGCAGTGCACTTAAACATAGTCAGACCGCTACCACGACGATGGCGCCGATCACCAGAACGGCACCCGCCGCCATGGACGCTGCATACCAACGCAATTGGCCGGTCTCGCTGCGGCTCAGGGCGGTGTGACCGGCCTTGGCGGCACGCGGGATCAAACCGATGGTCTGGTCGAGCGGATCTTTACGCAGTACATGGCTGATGGCGAGGTAAGGCTTGACGAACAGTTTGTCGTAGAGCCAATCGAAGCCCCAGGCGGCGAACCACCAGGCCGACAGGAAGCGCCCGATGCCACTGTTGGCGACCGCCGTGACGAAGCGACGCTTGCCGAGGAACAGCAGGGCCGCCAGCAGGATACCGGCAATGGCGATGGCACCCGAGGCGATTTCCAGGCTGTGCTTGTCGGCGCCGCCGGCATGGCCGACGCTTTCAGGCAGCACACCGGCCAGTGGCGGGGTGATCAGGGCGCCGATGAAGGTCGACAGCACGATCAGCACCGACAGCGGCAGCCAGTGGGAAATGCCGTGGCCTGCGTGCGCTTCGGTCTTGGCTTCACCGTGGAAGGTGATGAAGATCAGACGGAAGGTGTACAGCGAGGTCATGAACGCACCCACCAGGCCTGCGTAGAGCAGGTTCTGGTTACCGCTGGCGAAGGCTTCCCAGAGGATTTCGTCTTTCGAGTAGAAACCGGCGGTCACCAACGGCAGCGCGGCGAGCGCGGCGCCACCGACGATGAAGCTGGCGTAGGCCAGCGGCAGTTTCTTCCACAGGCCGCCCATCTTGAAGATGTTCTGCTCATGGTGGCAGGCCACGATCACCGCACCGGAAGCGAGGAACAGCAGCGCCTTGAAGAACGCGTGGGTCATCAGGTGGAAGATCGCCGCGTCCCAGGCGCCGACGCCCAGGGCCAGGAACATGTAGCCGATCTGGCTCATGGTCGAGTAGGCGAGGATGCGCTTGATGTCGGTCTGCACCAGGGCAGCGAAGCCGGCCAGTACCAGGGTCACGCCGCCGACCACGCCCACCAGGTGCAGGATATCCGGCGCCAGGGTGAACAGGCCGTGGGTACGCGCGATCAGGTAGACACCGGCGGTCACCATGGTTGCGGCGTGGATCAGTGCCGACACCGGGGTAGGGCCAGCCATCGCATCCGCCAGCCAGGTTTGCAGCGGCAGTTGCGCCGATTTACCGACGGCGCCACCCAGCAGCATCAGGGTCGCCAGGGTGATCCAGAAGTCGCCGACCTGGAATTTCTGCGGTGCCAGCACCAGCAGTTCCTGGATGTTCAGCGTGCCCACCTGTTGGAACAGGATGAACAGGCCGATGGCCATGAACACGTCGCCGATGCGGGTGACGATAAACGCCTTGAGCGCCGCGTTGCCGTTATTGCGGTTGCTGTAGTAGAAACCGATCAACAGGTACGAGCACAGGCCCACGCCTTCCCAGCCGAAGTACAGGAACAACAGGTTATCGCCCAGCACCAGGAACAGCATGCTGGCGATAAACAGGTTGGTGTACGCGAAGAAGCGCGAGTAGCCCGCTTCACCGCGCATGTACCAGGACGCGAACAGGTGGATCAGGAAGCCCACACCCACCACCACGCCGAGCATGGTGATCGACAGGCCGTCGACGTAGAGGGCGAAGTTGGGCTTGAAGCCCTCCACCGACATCCACTGCCACAGCACCAGGGTGTAGTGACCGCCTTCGGGCGGCGCCACGTTGAATTGCCAGATGACATAGGCGGCAACGATCGCCGACAGGCCAATCGAGCCTACGCCAATTAAGGCTGAGACATTTTCCGACAGGCGTCCGCGAGAGAACGACAGCAGCAGGAAACCGATCAGGGGAAATACGAAAGTCAGAAAGATCATGTTCATCCGCGCATCTCACTGGCAGCGTCGATATCAAGCGTGTGGAAGCGACGATACAGTTGCAGCAGGATCGCCAGGCCGATACTGGCCTCGGCGGCTGCCAGGCTGATCACCAGGATGAACATGACTTGTCCATCCGGCTGGCCCCAACGTGCACCCGCGACAATGAACGCCAGTGCCGCGGCGTTCATCATGATTTCCAGGCTCATCAACACAAACAGAATGTTACGGCGGACCATCAGGCCGACCAGGCCAAGGCAGAACAGGATGCCGGCGACCGCCAGACCATGCTCCAAGGGGATAGCAGGCATCGTCATTGCTCCTTGGCTTCGTTGCGGCCCAAGTGGAAGGCGGTGATGGCTGCGGCGAGCAGCAGCATCGAAGCCAGTTCGACCACCAGCAGGTACGGGCCGAACAGGCTGATGCCCACGGCTTTCGCGTCCACGGTGGTGTGGCCGATGGCCTGGCCGCTCTGGTGAGCGAACAGCACATACAGCAGTTCACCCAGCAGCAATGCTGCGAGGACAACCGGGCCGAGCCAGATGCCGGGCTTGAGCCAGACGCGCTCCTGAGCGACCGAAGCCGGCCCCAGGTTGAGCATCATCACCACAAACACGAACAGCACCATGATGGCGCCGGCGTAGGCGATCACTTCCAGCACACCGGCGAACGGCGCGCCGAGTGCGAAAAAGGTCATGGCCACGGCGATCAGCGAGATGATCAGGTAGAGCAGGGCGTGCACGGGGTTGGTGTTGGTGATCACGCGAAGCGTGGACACAACTGCGATACCCGATGCGAAATAGAAAGCGAATTCCATCTTTCTTCCTTAAGGCAGCAAGCTCTTCACGTTGATTGGCTCGGCTTCGTTTTGTGCGGCGCCTTTGGGCTTACCGGCAACGGCCATACCTGCAACACGATAGAAGTTGTAATCAGGGTTTTTACCGGTACCGGATATCAGCAGATCTTCTTTCTCGTACACCAGGTCCTGACGTTTGAACTCGGCCATCTCGAAATCCGGCGTGAGCTGGATCGCGGTGGTCGGGCAGGCTTCCTCGCAGAGGCCACAGAAAATGCAGCGCGAGAAGTTGATGCGGAAGAAGTCCGGGTACCAGCGACCGTCTTCGGTTTCAGCTTTCTGCAGGGAGATGCAACCCACCGGGCACGCCACGGCGCACAGGTTGCAGGCAACGCAACGCTCTTCGCCATCGGGGTCGCGGGTCAGCACGATACGGCCGCGATAGCGCGGCGGCAGGTACACCGCTTCTTCCGGGTATTGCAGGGTGTCGCGTTTGCGAAAGCCGTGACCGAACACCATCACCAGGCTTCGCAACTGGGTACCGGTACCCTTAACGATGTCGCCAATATATTTGAACATGGGTCAAATCCTCACTGAACCGCGCCCGCTGGCGTGTTCAACAACACAACGGCAGCGGTCACCAGCAAATTGATCAGGGTCAGCGGCAGGCAGAAGCGCCAGCTGAAATCCATCACCTGGTCGTATCGTGGACGCGGAATGGAAGCGCGCAGCAGGATAAACAACATGATGAAGAACGCGGTCTTCAGGAAGAACCAGAAGAACGCCAACTGCGGCAGGATGCCGAACGGACCGTGCCAGCCGCCGAAGAACAGCGTGACCAGCAGGGCCGAGATCAAGATGATGCCGATGTACTCACCGACGAAGAACATGCCCCACTTCATGCCGGCATATTCAATGTGGTAACCGTCGGCCAGTTCCTGTTCCGCTTCCGGCTGGTCGAACGGGTGACGGTGAGTCACGGCGACGCCCGCGATGAAGAAGGTACAGAAGCCGAAGAACTGCGGAATGATGAACCACAGGTTCTGCGCCTGGTACTCGACGATATCGCGCATGTTGAACGAGCCGACCTGCACCACGATGCCCATCAGCGCCAACCCCATGAACACTTCATAGGATACGGTTTGCGCCGAGGCACGCAAGCTGCCCAGCAGGGCGAACTTGTTGTTGCTCGACCAACCGGCGAACAGCACGGCGTACACCGACAAACCGGCCATGGCGAAGAAGAACAGCAAGCCGATGTTCAGGTCCGCCACGCCCCAGGTCGGGGTGATCGGGATGACGGCAAAGGCGATCAGCAAGGCGCTCATGGCCACCACCGGCGCCAGGGTGAAGATCACCTTGTCGGCGAACGGCGGCGTCCAGTCTTCCTTGAAGAACATCTTCAGCATGTCGGCGGCGATCTGGAACATACCGAACGGGCCAACGCGGTTCGGACCGTAACGGTCCTGCCACCAGCCCAGCAGGCGACGTTCGACGAAGCTGAGCAGGGCGCCCGCAACGACCACGGCCAACAGGATCACGATGGCCTTGATGACCGAGATGATCACGTCGATCACTTCAGGGGTGAACCAGGTCATTGCGCTGCCTCCTGCAGACCGTCAACGGTTTTGCCAAAGATTGCCGCAGGAATACCGGCGATGCCTTTGGGCAATGCCACCAGGCCGGCGCCCAACGCTTCGTTGATGCGCAGCGGCAGGCGCAGGGTCTGGCCGGCCACGTTCAGGCTGAGCAGCGCACCGTCGTTGACGCCGAGGCGATCGGCTTCGGACTTGGCCAGGGACACGTAAGGCGCGGGAATGCGTTCCTGAACCGGCGCGGCCTTGGAAGAAGTCTCTTCGCTGCCGAACAGGTGGAAGAACGGCACGACCTGCCAGGTACCCTGGGCCGGGTTGAACGGACGCGGTACCGCAGCGAACCAGTTCAGCGAATCACCGCTGCTTTCGATCAGGCGGGTGCCCGGGTCGCCGGCGCGGATGTGACCACCGACTTCGTCCTGGAACTTGTTCCAGGCCTGCGGCGAGTTCCAGCCCGGCGACCAGGCGAACGGCACCTGCTGACGCGGTTCGACCGAACCCGAGTAACCTTCCATGGAGAAGGCGAACGCGGTGTCGTTATCTTGCGGGGTACGCGGTTCGTGCACGCTGATGTTGGCGCGCATGGCGGTGCGCCCGGAGTAACGCAGCGGTTCACGGGCCATTTTCAAGCCCTTGATGCGGAACGCGGCGGACGGCGCGGCATCGACGATACGCGCCAGCTGCGGCGCGCTGGCGGCGGTGGCGGCAGTCACGTGGTCGAGCTGGGTCCAGTCGATCGGCTGGTTCAGCAAGGTCGCGCGCAGGGCATGCAGCCAGCGCCAGCCTTCGTGCACCAGGATGCCGGCGTCCATGTATTTCGGATCGAACACTTGGAAGAAGCGCTGGGCGCGGCCTTCCTGGCTGACCAGGGTACCGTCGCCTTCGGCGAAGGTCGCCGCCGGCAACACCAGGTCGGCACGCTCGCTGGTGGCGGTCTTCTGGTGGTCGGCGACGATCAGGACCTTGGTCGCGTTCAGCGCAGCGTCGACCTTGGCCGCGTCGAGGCGGGTGTACAGGTCGTTTTCCAGCACCACGATGGCGTCGGCAGTGCCGTCGATCACCGCTTGCAGCGCTGCGTCCACGGACTCGCCACCGAGCATGGCCAGGCCAAGGCTGTTGGCTTCCGGCACGACCAGGCTGATGGAACCGTTCTTGTCGCGCAGCTTCAGGGCCTTGGCGATGTTGGCGGCGGCTTCGATCAGCGCCTTGGAACCCAACGAGGTACCGGCGATGATCAATGGGCGCTTGGCGGCCAGCAGGGCGTCGGCGATACGCTGGGCCAGTTCAACGGCTTCAGTGTCCAAACCTTCGACTGCCGGTGCGCTGGCGTCCAGGGCGTGAGCCACGGCGAAACCGAGACGGGCCAGGTCGTCCGGCGCCGCGTGTACGCATTCTTCGGCGATATCGTCGAGCTTGGTTTCAGCCAGGCTTGCGATAAACAGCGGGTTCAACGCGTGCTGGCCAATGTTCTTCACCGCCGCGTCGAGCCAAGGCTGTACGCGCATGGCGTCGGCCATGTCTTCGGCCTTGCCTTTGACCGACTGGCGCAGCGACAGCGCAATACGCGCGGCGGTCTGGGTCAGGTCTTCACCCAACACGAAAATCGCGTCGTGGTCTTCGATGTCGCGCATGTTCGGCACGGGCAGCGGGCTGTCATTGAGTACCTGCAGAACCAGGCGGATGCGCTCCAGCTCTGCGGCTTCGATGCCGCTGTAGAAGTGCTCGGCGCCGACCAGCTCGCGCAACGCGAAGTTACTTTCGAGGCTGGCACGTGGCGAGCCGATCCCGACGATGTTACGGCCACGCAGCAGGTCGGCGGCCTTGTCCAGCGCGGCGTCCAGGCTCAGCTTGGCGCCGTCGGCCAGCAGCGGCTGGCGTGGGCGGTCTTCGCGGTTGACATAGCCGTAGCCGAAACGGCCACGGTCGCACAGGAAGTATTGGTTGACCGAACCGTTGAAGCGGTTTTCGATACGGCGCAGTTCACCGTAGCGCTCGCCCGGCGAGATGTTGCAACCGCTGGAGCAGCCATGGCAGATGCTCGGGGCGAATTGCATGTCCCACTTGCGGTTGTAGCGCTCGGAGTGGGTCTTGTCGGTGAACACACCGGTCGGGCAGACCTCGGTGAGGTTGCCGGAGAACTCGCTTTCGAGCACGCCGTCTTCAACGCGACCGAAGTACACGTTGTCGTGGGCGCCGAACACGCCGAGGTCGGTGCCGCCGGCGTAGTCCTTATAGAAGCGCACGCAGCGGTAGCAGGCGATGCAGCGGTTCATCTCGTGGGAAATGAACGGGCCCAGTTGCTGGTTCTGGTGGGTACGCTTGGTGAAGCGATAACGGCGCTCGTTGTGGCCAGTCATCACCGTCATGTCTTGCAGGTGGCAGTGACCGCCTTCCTCACAGACCGGGCAGTCGTGGGGATGGTTGGTCATCAGCCATTCGACGACACTGGCGCGGAACGCCTTGGATTCGTCATCGTCGATGGAGATCCAGGTGTTGTCGGTGGCTGGGGTCATGCACGACATGACGATACGACCACGGGTGTCGTTCTCGTCGGTGTACTGCTTGACCGCACACTGGCGACAGGCACCGACGCTACCAAGCGCGGGGTGCCAGCAGAAATACGGGATGTCGAGGCCGAGTGACAGACATGCCTGTAACAGGTTGTCCGCCCCATCGACTTCGAGCGCTTTGCCGTCTACGTGGATAGTGGCCATGGTTCAAAGTTCTTCGTTGGCCCGTTGTCAGCGGGCGTGGCTAATGGAATCTTGTTATTCATGTGCATCTACACAGCCATCAAGGCGTCAGCACATGAGAAAGGCGAAGGGCACGGACCCTTCGCTTCCTTGAAACGTTACGCGCCGACCATGGTCGGCGTTACCACCTGAGTGAGCTCGCCCGCGCGGGTTGGCGCGATGCCGGCCTCGAATTCAGGGCGGAAGTATTTGATTGCGCTGCCCAGTGGCTCCACGGCGCCCGGTGCGTGAGCACAGAACGTCTTGCCAGGGCCGAGGAAATTGACCAGGCCCAGCAGGGTTTCGATGTCACCCTCGCGGCCTTCGCCGTTTTCCAGGGCCATCAGCAGCTTGACGCTCCACGGCAGGCCGTCGCGGCATGGCGTGCAGAAGCCGCAGGATTCACGGGCAAAGAACTGTTCCATGTTGCGCAGCAGCGAGACCATGTTGACCGTGTTGTCTACCGCCATCGCCAGGCCGGTACCCATGCGGGTGCCCACCTTGCCGATACCGCCGGCATACATTTGTGCGTCAAGGTGCTCGGGCAGCAGGAAACCGGTGCCGGCGCCGCCTGGCTGCCAGGCTTTCAAGGTGTAGCCGTCGCGCATGCCGCCGGCGTAGTCCTCGAACAGCTCGCGTGCGGTCACGCCGAACGGCAGTTCCCACAGGCCGGGGTTCTTGACCTTGCCGGAGAAGCCCATGAGCTTGGTGCCCATGTCTTCACTGCCGGGGCGCGCCAACGATTTGTACCAGTCGACGCCGTCGGCGATGATCGCCGGTACGTTGCACAGGGTCTCGACGTTGTTCACGCAGGTCGGCTTGCCCCATACGCCCACGGCGGCCGGGAAGGGCGGCTTAGAACGCGGGTTGGCGCGGCGGCCTTCGAGGGAGTTGATCAGTGCGGTTTCTTCACCGCAGATATAACGCCCGGCGCCGGTGTGCACGAACAGTTCGAAGTCGAAACCCGAGCCGAGGATGTTCTTGCCCAGCAGGCCCGCGGCCTTGGCTTCGGCCACGGCGCGGTTGAGGTGCTTGGCGGCGGTGGTGTATTCGCCGCGCAGGAAGATGTAGCCCCGGTAGGTTTTCAGCGCGCGTGCGCTGATCAGCATGCCTTCGATCAGCAGATGGGGCAGTTGCTCCATCAGCATGCGGTCTTTCCAAGTGTTAGGCTCCATTTCATCCGCGTTGCACAAAAGGTAGCGGATGTTGATGGATTCGTCCTTGGGCATCAGGCCCCACTTCACGCCCGTGGGGAAGCCTGCACCGCCGCGGCCTTTGAGGCCGGCGTCTTTCACGGTCTGGACGATGTCGTCCTGGGCCATGTCGGCGAAGGCTTTGCGCGCGGCCGCGTAACCATTCTTGGCCTGGTATTCGTCGAGCCACACGGGCTCGGCGTCGTCACGCAGGCGCCAGGTCAGGGGGTGAGTCTCGGCCGAACGCTTGATCAGGTTGGCCGGGCCGAAAGATGTCAGGGTCATGGGTAGCCCTCGAGCAATTGGGTCACGCCAGCAGGCTGCACGTCACCGAATGTGTCGTCGTCGATCATCAACGCCGGCGCCTTGTCGCAGTTGCCCAGGCAGCACACCGGCAGCAGCGTGAAGCGGCCGTCTGCGGTGGTCTGGCCCAGGCCGATGCCGAGCTTGGCCTGGATTTCGCTGACCACGGACTCGTGGCCACCGATGTAGCAGACCATGCTGTCGCACACGCGAATGATGTGGCGGCCTACCGGCTGGCGAAAGATCTGGCTGTAGAACGTCGCCACGCCTTCAACGTCGCTGGCGGGGATGCCGAGGATCTCGCCGATAGCGTAGAGGGCGCCGTCCGGCACCCAGCCACGCTCCTTCTGGACGATCTTCAAGGCTTCGATCGACGCCGCGCGCGGGTCTTCGTAGTGATGCAGCTCGTGCTCGATGGCCGAGCGCTCGGTTTCACTCAAGGTGAAACGGTCTGTCTGGATAAGCGTGCTGTTCATGCTTAGCGGTCCACGTCGGCCATAACGAAATCGATACTACCCAGGTACGCAATCAAGTCCGCGACCATCTCGCCTTTGATCACCGAAGGGATCTGCTGCAAGTGCGGGAAGCTTGGTGTACGAATCCGGGTGCGGTAGCTCATGGTGCCGCCATCGCTCGTCAGGTAATAACTGTTGATACCCTTGGTCGCTTCAATCATCTGGAAGGATTCGTTGGCCGGCATCACCGGGCCCCACGAAACCTGCAGGAAGTGCGTGATCAGGGTTTCGATGTGCTGCAGCGTGCGCTCTTTGGGCGGCGGCGTGGTCAGCGGGTGATCCGCCTTGTACGGGCCTGCCGGCATGTTGCGCATGCACTGCTCGATGATCTTCAGGCTCTGGCGCATTTCTTCGACGCGCACGATGCAACGGTCATAGGCATCGCCATTGGCCGCCAGCGGTACTTCGAATTCGAAGTTGCCGTAGCCGGAATAAGGGCGCGCCTTGCGTAGGTCGAAATCCAGGCCGGTAGCGCGCAGGCTTGGGCCGGTAACGCCCCATTCCAGCGCTTCCTTGGTGTTGTACTGGGCAACACCGATGGTACGGCCCCTGAGGATGCTGTTGTCCAGGGCGGCTTTCTGGTATTCGTCCAGGCGCTTGGGCATCCAGTCGATGAACTCCTTGACCAGGCGCTCCCAGCCGCGCGGCAGGTCATGGGCCACGCCGCCGATGCGGTACCAGGCCGGGTGCAGGCGAAAGCCGGTGATCGCTTCGATCACGGTGTAGGCTTTCTGGCGGTCGGTGAAGGTGAAGAACACCGGGGTCATGGCGCCTACGTCCTGGATGTAGGTACCCAGGAACAGCAGGTGGCTGGTGATCCGGAAGAACTCGGCCATCATGATGCGGATGGTGTCGACGCGGTCCGGTACCTTGATGCCGGCCAGCTTCTCGACCGAGAGCACGTACGGCAGGTTGTTCATCACGCCGCCGAGGTAGTCGATGCGGTCGGTGTAGGGGATGTAGCTGTGCCACGACTGGCGCTCGCCCATCTTCTCGGCGCCACGGTGGTGGTAGCCGATGTCCGGTACGCAGTCGACGATTTCTTCACCGTCCAGTTGCAGGATGATACGGAAGGCGCCGTGAGCCGAGGGGTGGTTGGGGCCCAGGTTGAGGAACATGTAGTCCTCGTTGGTGCCCGAACGCTTCATGCCCCAGTCTTCCGGGTTGAACCGCGCCGCTTCTTCCTCGAGCTGTTGCTTGGCCAGGGTGAGGCTGTAGGGGTCGAACTCGGTGGCGCGCGCCGGGAAGTCCTTGCGCAGCGGGTGACCTTCCCAGGTCGGTGGCATCATGATGCGGGTCAGGTGCGGGTGGCCCGGGAAGTCGATGCCGAACATGTCCCAGACTTCACGCTCGTACCAGTTGGCGTTCGGCCAGATGCCGGTCACGGTCGGTACGCTCAGGTCGCTTTCGGACAGGGCGACCTTGAGCATCACGTCGCTGTTACGTTCCAGCGACATCAAGTGGTAGAACACGGTGAAATCGGCGCCAGTCGGCAAGCCCTGGCGCTTGGTGCGCAGACGCTCGTCCACGCCATGCAGGTCATAGAGCATGACGTAGGGCTTGGGCAGGTTGCGCAGGAAGGTCAGGACTTCGATGAGCCTGGCGCGGGCAACCCACAACACGGGCATGCCGGTGCGGGTCTCCTGGGCGGTGAACGCCTCGGCGCCAAAACGGTTGTTCAGTTCGACGACCACGTCCTGGTCGTTTGCCTTATAAGGCGGGATGTACAGAGCACTGCCTGTAGTCATGGTTATTTATCGCTTTCGGTCAACGTAAAGAATGAAGCCAGTGTCTCGTTTCTTATGCAGAGCTGAGCTGGATCAGACTTCGTCGGGGCTGCGCAGATTGGTGACTGCGATTCGCTGTTCGCGGCGCTGTTCCTTTTGCGACGGCATGTCGGCGCGGTACACGCCTTGATCGCCGACGACCCAGGACAACGGGCGACGCTCCTGTCCGATCGATTCCTGCAGCAGCATCAAGCCTTGCAGGAACGCTTCGGGGCGGGGCGGACAGCCGGGCACGTAGACATCCACCGGGAGGAACTTGTCGACCCCCTGAACCACGGAATAGATGTCGTACATGCCGCCGGAATTGGCACAGGCGCCCATGGAAATGACCCACTTGGGTTCCAGCATCTGTTCATACAGGCGCTGGATGATGGGGGCCATTTTCAGGAACGGCGTACCGGCGATAACCATGAAATCCGCCTGGCGCGGTGATGCCCGGATAACCTCGGCGCCAAAGCGCGCGATGTCGTGGGGCGCCGTGAAGGCGGTGGTCATTTCCACGTAGCAGCACGAAAGACCGAAGTTGTACGGCCACAGGGAGTTTTTACGCCCCCAGTTGACCGCACCATTCAGTACGTCTTCCAGCTTGCCCATGTAGATGTTCTTGTGGACTTGGTCTTCTAACGGGTCGGAAACGGTTTCCCGCTTGCCGATGGGGTACTGCTCGTTAGGAGCATCCGGGTCGATCCTGGTGAGATTGTATTGCATCGCCAAAGCCTCATTGTTTCAGCTTCGCTTGCCGCTTACGACGAGCTTCCGGAGCCCAGTCAAGGGCGCCCGCTCGAAATAGGTAGACAAGGCCTGCCAACAGAATTGCTATGAAAACGAGGGCTTCGACGAATCCGGTCCAGCCGCTTTCGCGGACGGACACAGACCAGGCAAAGAGAAAAAGGGCTTCGATATCGAAGATCACGAACAGCATCGCGACCAGATAGAATTTGGCTGAGAGCCGCAAGCGGGCGCCACCTGTAGGCAGCATGCCGGATTCGAACGGTTCGTTTTTGCTGCGACCCCAGGCTTTTGACCCGAGGAGGCTGGACACGCCGAGCATGAAGGCGCAGAGGCCCACGACACCGAGGAGGAAAATGGCAAAGCCCCAGTTGTGGGCGATGAGTCCTGTCGCTTCGGTCATGCTGGAAATCCTTAACAGAGAGCAAAGGTCTCTGAGCTCGAAAAAGTAACGACGCAGTGACGATATGTCGCACTGCAATCAATCGGGATGATTTTATGGCTAAACACCGGGCAAGTAAAATTCCCAAGGCGAAATTATTCGGTTGAATAACCACATAGTGCACCTTCTTGGGGCTGCAGCCCTTGTGTGGCGGGCATTAGCGGGCATTCAATCAAATGTGTTTTGTTTAACGGGTAACGAAGTTTCCAGGCGCCAAATGATAATGAATATTGTTTGCGCGGGGTTTAAGCGAATGTTTCTCGTGTGGCGAGGGAAGTTGCCGTTACTTGCTGGTTTGTCGCTTAGTTGCCGACGGGGATCTTTTAACCGTTTTTGCAAGCGTTAATACCGCTCTGGATCAATGTTTTGCACAAAACTCTTCCTGTGGGAGCCGGGCTTGCCCGCGATAGCGGTGTGTCAGTCATTAATTGGGTGCCTGGCACACCGCTATCGCAGGCAAGCCAGCTCCCACATTTAGCCCCGTGTGGTGTCAGAGAACTTCCCTGCGGGCAAAAAAAACGCCCCGAACCAGTCGGGGCGTGATCGCTGTGCGGCACTGCGGTTAGGTCTTCCTTGGGGCCGCAGTGGCCGTGTACTCAGTGGATCAGTGGAACTGCTCTTCTTCGGTCGAACCGGTCAGCGCGGTCACGGACGAAGTGCCGCCCTGGATCACGGTGGTCATGTCGTCGAAGTAGCCGGTGCCCACCTCTTGCTGGTGCGCCACGAAGGTGTAGCCCTTCGCTGCGTCAGCAAATTCCTGCTCTTGCAGCTTCACGTAGGCGGTCATGTCGTTGCGGGCGTAGTCGTGCGCCAGGTTGAACATGCTGTGCCACATGTTGTGAATGCCGGCCAGGGTGATGAACTGGTGCTTGTAGCCCATGGCGGACAGTTCGCGCTGGAACTTGGCGATGGTCGCGTCGTCCAGGTTTTTCTTCCAGTTGAAGGACGGCGAGCAGTTGTAGGACAGCAGTTGGTCCGGGTATTCCTTCTTGATCGCTTCAGCGAAACGACGCGCTTCGTCCAGGTCCGGCTTGGCGGTTTCGCACCAGATCAGGTCGGCGTACGGCGCGTAGGCCAGGCCGCGGGCGATCGCCTGGTCGAGACCGGCACGCACTTTGTAGAAACCTTCCTGGGTGCGCTCGCCGGTCACGAACGGCTGGTCGTACGGGTCGCAATCCGAGGTCAGCAGGTCGGCGGCGTTGGCGTCGGTACGCGCCAGGATGATGGTCGGCGTGCCGGCCACATCAGCGGCCAGGCGGGCAGCGGTCAGCTTCTGTACGGCTTCCTGGGTAGGTACCAGTACTTTGCCGCCCATGTGACCGCATTTCTTCACCGAAGCCAGCTGATCTTCGAAGTGCACGCCGGCGGCGCCTGCCTCGATCATGCTCTTCATCAGCTCGTAGGCGTTGAGTACGCCGCCGAAACCGGCTTCGGCGTCAGCCACGATGGGCGCGAAGTAGTCGATGTAGCCTTCATCGCCCGGGCCCTTGCCGGCTTTCCACTGGATCTGGTCGGCGCGACGGAACGCGTTGTTGATGCGCTTGACCACGGTTGGCACCGAGTCCACCGGGTACAGCGATTGGTCGGGGTACATGGATTCGGCGGAGTTGTTGTCCGCCGCCACTTGCCAGCCGGACAGGTAGATCGCCTGGATACCGGCTTTCACCTGCTGCACTGCCTGGCCGCCAGTGAGGGCGCCCATGCAGTTGACGAAATCTTTGTCGGGACGAAAGGACGGCTTGGCCCCTTGGGTCACCAGGTTCCACAGTTTCTCGGCGCCGAGTTTTGCAAAGGTATGCTCAGGTTGAACCGAGCCGCGCAGGCGGACGACGTCAGCAGCGGAATAAGCGCGGGTCACGCCTTTCCAGCGTGGGTTTTCAGCCCAGTCTTTCTCGAGGGCTGCAATTTGCTGTTCGCGTGTCAGTGCCATGTAGATAAACCTCGTCGTCGCATTTTGTAAGGGTTCGAAGGCCCTTGCCAGGGCCCTGATTAGCGGGAGCGAGGCCATCATGCACAGCCTTTTTGGGGTCGTCAAACATTTTGTAGTGCTTTTTTCAAAGCACTACATCTTTGGTCTAATACGACTCATCAGTCAGTTTTTGGTGCTTCAGTTCAAGGTGTCGACCTTGACCCGTACAGTCAGGTCGTCGCGGCCCTGAGTAGAGTAACTGCGGCTTGTAGAGGATTTGTCGGCTTGGGTTTGGCGATTGATCCCGGCCAGGGTGATCCACTCGCCGAGGCGTCCGCTGACCGTTGTGTCGGTGCTTTGCACGTTCACTACATCGGGACGTTCCTGGCTCATGCGGTCACGGTTGGTACTGATCGCCAGGTGAACGGTTTCGCCGGTGACGCTGGCGGTCACGTAGAAACCCTGGGTGACGTTACGGTATTGGGTCTGGTTCTGCGGGCGGCCATAACTGTCTTGCTGGGTGGTCGTCAGCGGAACGCTCTGGCCTACCTGGATCAGTGCGGGCACGCCTTCGCTGGCCTGGATCTGCTGGATGCCGCCATCGCGGCTGATGGTGCCGTAGCTGATGATGCGGGCCTGGCTGTCGCCGCGGTTCTGCTGGTTGGTTTCATTGGTGTCGACGGTGATCAGCAGGCGTTTGGCCGGAGTGTCGAGCTGGGACAGCAAGGCGTGCAGGCCTTCGATTTTTGCGGGGTCAGCGTTAACAATCAGCTGGTTGCCGTATGCGCTGACGGTGCCGTCCTTGCCGATGAAGTTCTGCGCCAACGGCAGCAGGTCGGCGCTGGTGCGGTTGCTCAGGTTGACGACTGCGGTGTCGGCCATGGCCGAGACGCTGGCGGTCAGGAGGAGGGCGGTGAGCAGGGTGCGTAGGGACATGTCCGTGATCTCTGCGAGTCATTTGGCTGGATAGTGCCAGTTTGTCGGCCTGAGGGGTCGCAAATTGAATCGTGGACGGCAAAATGCCCTGGCAGGCAGGGCATTCTGTGGTGTTGCTGAAATCGCTATCGCAGGCAAGCCAGCTCCCACATTTGACCGCATTCCCTTGTGGGAGCTGGCTTGCCTGCGATGAAGGCCACTCGGTCTTGGATCAGTCCCCGCGCACCATATCCACATGCGGAATCCCGACTTCAAGAAACTCGTCGCTGACGATCTTGAAACCCAGCCGCTCATAGAACGGCGCCGCATACACCTGCGCACTCAGGAACTGCCGGGTCTGGCCACGCTGCTCGGCGACGCCGATCACCGTTTCCATCAGCTTGTCGCCGACCTTCAGGCCGCGCCAGTCCTTGAGTACCGACACGCGGCCGATCTCGCCGCTGGGCAGCAGCCGAGCGGTGCCAATCGGGAAGTCGCCTTCGAATGCCAGAAAGTGCATCGCACCTGCGTCGTCCGCGTCCCATTCCAGCTCGGGTGGAACCGATTGTTCGGCGATAAACACCGCTTCACGAATGCGCCTGATCTCGGCGATATCCTTTTGCCAATTCGCGACACTCACGTGAATCTTATTCATCGGCAAATCCCAGGCTTCCTTGCTTGACCAGTTCGCACAGCAGGTCGCGGCCGTCTTCGTCCGCCAGCCATGGGCCGAGGTTGTCGGCGTGCAGGGCATCGGCGGCGCAGATCAGTTTGAGCAACTCGCGCAGCTTGCCCGGCAGGTAACGGCTCTGGCCGCTGGCAAACAGCAGCACATCGTCGTCCACTTCCGACCAGGCCATGCGCGCACTCGGGTTGCGCACCAGAATCGCGCCGTCTTGCAGGCTGCTGACAAAATCCTCTTCGCCCACTTCCTCGCCGGCCACCAGTTCCGGGTAGCGCGGTTCGGTCATGAATTGGCCGAACCAGGTCAGCAGCATACGTTCGTCGCTCATGTGCTCGGCCAGCAAGCTCTTGAGGCGGTCGAGGGCGTCGCTCTGGATCTGGTGCGGGTCGCTGACCGGCTGGGCGTCGGCGTCGGTGTAGCGTTCTTCGTCGGTCAGGTACTGGGCAAGGAAGTCGGTGAAGTGAGTCAGCACTTCAGCGGCGCTCGGTGCGCGGAACCCGACCGAGTAGGTCATGCAGTCATCTTCGGCGATGCCGAAATGCGCCAGGCGCGGCGGCAGGTAGAGCATGTCGCCCGGTTCCAGCACCCATTCGGCGCTTTCTTCGAAGTCGGCGAGGATGCGCAGGTCGGCGTGCTGCAGCAGTGGGCTCTCGGAGCTGCACATCTGGCCGATCTTCCAGTTGCGCTTGCCCTGGGCTTGCAGCAGGAACACATCGTAGTTATCGAAGTGCGGACCGACGCTGCCACCCGGCGCGGCGAAGCTGATCATCACATCGTCGATGCGCCAGCTTGGCAGGAAGCGGAACTGTTCCAGCAGCTCGGCGACTTCCGGCACGAACTGGTCGACCGCCTGCACCAGCAGGGTCCACTCGCGTTCGGGCAAGGTGCTGAAGGTATCTTCGGCGAACGGGCCGCGACGCAGTTCCCATGGGCGTTCGCCGTGTTCGATCACCAGGCGCGATTCGACTTCTTCTTCCAGCGCCAGGCCAGCCAGTTCGTCGGCGTCGATAGGGCTTTCGAAGTCAGGGATGGCCTGGCGGATCAGCAAGGGTTTCTTCTGCCAGTAGTCGCGCAGGAATTCCCGTGCCGTGATGCCGCCCAGAAGTTGAAGAGGGATATCAGGATTCATGTGTAACCTATTGAAAAAAAGCACTTTTAAGACTGGAATAAAAACGCCCGGCGCGGCCGGGCGTCTCAAGGGTCTTGCGTGGATCAGATGCGCTTGGCTTGCTCGACAGCATTGCCGATGTAGTTGGCCGGGGTCAGCAGTTTCAGCTCGGCCTTGGCCGCCGCTGGCATGTCCAGGCCGTCAATGAAAGTTTGCAGTGCTTCGGAGGTGATCCCCTTGCCGCGCGTCAATTCTTTGAGCTTCTCGTAGGGGTTTTCGATGTTGTAGCGGCGCATCACGGTCTGGATCGGCTCGGCCAGGACTTCCCAGCAGGCGTCCAGGTCAGCGGCGATCTTCTGCGCGTTGAGCTCAAGCTTGCTGATGCCCTTGAGGCTGGCTTCGTACGCGATCACGCTGTGGGCAAAGCCCACGCCGAGGTTGCGCAATACGGTGGAGTCGGTCAGGTCGCGCTGCCAGCGGGAAATCGGCAATTTGCTGGCCAGGTGCTGGAACAGCGCGTTGGCGATGCCGAGGTTGCCTTCGGAGTTTTCGAAGTCGATCGGGTTGACCTTGTGCGGCATGGTCGACGAACCGATTTCACCGGCAATGGTGCGCTGCTTGAAATAGCCCAGGGAGATGTAGCCCCAGATATCGCGGTCGAAGTCGATCAGGATGGTGTTGAAGCGCGCGATGGCGTCGAACAGCTCGGCAATGTAGTCGTGGGGTTCGATCTGCGTGGTGTACGGGTTGAAGCCCAGGCCCAGTTCGTCTTCGATGAAGGCGCGGGCGTTGGCTTCCCAGTCGATCTCGGGGTAGGCCGACAGATGCGCGTTGTAGTTGCCCACGGCGCCGTTGATCTTGCCCAGTAGCGGCACGGCGGCGACCTGAGCGATCTGGCGCTCGAGGCGGTACACCACGTTGGCCAGTTCCTTGCCCAGCGTTGTCGGCGACGCCGGCTGACCGTGGGTGCGCGACAGCATCGGCACGTCGGCGAAGCGGATGGCCAGTTCGCGGATCGCGTCGGCAGTCTGGCGCATCAGTGGCAGCATCACGTCATCACGGCCTTCGCGCAGCATCAGGGCGTGGGACAGGTTGTTGATGTCCTCGCTGGTGCAGGCAAAGTGGATGAACTCGCTGACCTGGGCCAGTTCCGGCAGCTTGGCCGCCTGCTCCTTGAGCAGGTATTCGATGGCTTTTACGTCGTGGTTGGTGGTGCGCTCGATCTCTTTCACACGCTCGGCGTGCTCCAGGGAGAAGTTTTCCGCCAGGGTATTCAAGACGGCGTTGGCCTCGGCGGAAAACGCCGGCACTTCGCTGATGGCGGGGTGAGCGGCCAGGCGCTGGAGCCAGCGCACTTCAACGAGCACGCGAGCACGGATCAGGCCGTATTCGCTGAAAATAGGGCGCAGGGCCTGGGTTTTGCCGGCGTAGCGGCCGTCAACAGGGGAAACCGCAGTGAGCGAAGAGAGCTGCATGGGGTGTTCTCGGACAGTCGGGCAACGAAATGGGGCGCGTATCATACATGAAAAAATCCGCCGGTCCGTTGCCAACTGACCGGCGTATTACGCGTAACGGCTTGAAAATAGCCCGCGGGTGCGACTTATTCGTTGCGCATCAACGGGTAAAGCTCTTTGAGCAATTTGCGCCGGCTGATCACCAACTGCCAGCGATGCCCGCCCAACTGGCGCCACAACCGCGCCGAACGAATACCGGCCAGCAGCAGCGCGCGGATTTTCGAGGCGTTGTTCGGTTGTTGCAGGTTGCGCATGTCGCCGTGCACCTGGATGCGCTGGCGCAAGGTACTCAAGGTGTCCTGGTACAGCGCGCCACAGGCGGCGATCACGTTTTCGTGAGCCGGGCCGAAGTGCTCCACTTGGGATTGGATCTGCGGCAGGCGCTTGCCGATGGTTTCCAGCATGTCTTCGCGCTTGGCCAGTTGACGCTCCAGGCCGAGCATCGACAGGGCGTAGCGCAACGGTTCGCGCTGCAAGGTGCTGGGGTCGCGCTCCAGGGCGCCGATCAGCGCGCGGTAGCCTTCACGCAGCGCCAGGTCGTCGCCACCGTAGACCTCAAGGGTGTCCTTGGGGTCGCGGATCAGCAGGCTGCCGAGCATGCAGGTCAGGCCGGCCTCGGTGACCTGGCCGGTCTTGGCGATTTTGTCCACCAGCACCGCGGCGAGGAAAACCCCGCCGAGTGCGGTCAACTGCTCCTGGGTCGGGCTCATGCCGGGGTGCCCCAGGCTTGCGCGACTTCAATCACGCCGCCGCCCAGGCAAATCTCACCGTCGTAGAACACCACGGACTGGCCAGGGGTGACCGCGCGTTGCGGCTCATCAAAGGTAGCGCGGTAGCCGCTGGCGGTTTTTTCCAGTGTGCAGGCCTGGTCGCCCTGGCGATAGCGCACCTTGGCGGTCAGGCGGCGCGGGGTGCTCAGGTCGATCGGGTTGACCCAATAGATCTCGGAAGCGAGCAGGGCGCCGGAGAACAGCAGCGGGTGTTCGTTACCCTGGCCGACGACCAGCACGTTGTTTTCCAGGTCCTTGACCAGCACGTACCATGGCTCTTCGCCTGCGTCTTTCAAGCCGCCAATGCCCAGGCCCTGACGCTGACCGATGGTGTGGTACATCAGGCCGTGGTGGCGGCCGATGACATCGCCTTCGGTCGTCTTGATCTCGCCCGGTTGCGCCGGCAGGTACTGCTTGAGGAAGTCGCTGAAACGCCGCTCGCCGATAAAGCAGATGCCGGTGGAATCCTTCTTCTTGGCGGTGGCCAGGCCGTGTTGCTCGGCGATCCTGCGCACTTCGGGTTTTTCCAGCTCGCCCACCGGGAACAGGGTCTTGGCGATCTGTTCACCGCCGACGGCGTGCAGGAAGTAGCTCTGGTCCTTGTTCGGGTCCAGGCCCTTGAGCAGTTCGGTGCGGCCATCGATATCGCGACGGCGCACGTAGTGGCCGGTGGCAATCAGGTCGGCACCGAGCATCATGGCGTAGTCGAGGAACGCCTTGAACTTGATCTCGCGGTTGCACAGGATATCCGGGTTCGGCGTGCGGCCGGCCTTGTACTCGGCCAGGAAGTGCTCGAACACATTGTCCCAGTACTCGGCGGCGAAGTTGGCGGTGTGCAGCTTGATGCCGATCTTGTCACACACGGCCTGGGCATCCGCCAGGTCGTCCATGGCGGTGCAATATTCCGTTCCGTCGTCTTCTTCCCAGTTCTTCATGAACAGGCCTTCCACCTCATAACCCTGCTCCATGAGCAGAACGGCGGAAACGGAAGAATCCACGCCGCCGGACATGCCGACGATGACGCGCTTCTTTTGTGTGTCAGAAGGGGCTGGATCACGCATAGGGTTTCAATGGGTGTCTTGAAAAAGGACGCGATTCTATCAGGCTCCAGCCTTCAAGGCTAAAGAGAAGGGCGGATCAATTCGAGACTGTGGCACTGGCCGGCCAGATAATCATCGATACAGCGGATGATCAGCTCGCTGCGCCAGTCGTCGCGCAAGGCCATCAGTTCGTCGCGGCTCAGCCAGCGGGCGCGCAGGATGCCTTCGTCGAGTTGATAGTCGGGGTGGTGTTGCAGCGCCTTGGCGATAAAGCAGACGCGTTGATAGGTCACGCCATTGCTTGGGGCAGTGTACAGGTAGATGCCGACGATGCCGGTGGGCTCGACGTCCCAACCGGTTTCCTCAAGCGTTTCGCGCACGGCGGCTTCGGTGAGGGTTTCGTCCGGGTCAAGGTGGCCGGCGGGCTGGTTGAGCACCGCGCGGCCGCCCTTGAGTTCTTCGACCATCAGGAAGCGGCCGTTGTCCTCGACGAGGGTGGCGACGGTGATGTGGGGTTGCCAGGTCATGGTTGCCTCGATTCTGGATGCGACGTGATCTTGGTCAGAATTGCATTCAATGTGGGAGCTGGCTTGCCTGCGATAGCGGTCTATCAGCGAGCTATTCAGTAGCTGACCCACCGCTATCGCAGGCAAGCCAGCTCCCACATTTGATTGGGTTTCTTCAATTAAATCGGTAGTAGTAGGCACAAACAGAAACCCCGGCACGGGGCCGGGGCTTCTTTGCAGCCTTACAGCCTTACTTCAACTTGGCAATCGCCGCATTGAAGGTGTTGCTCGGGCGCATGGCCTTGCTGGTCAGCTCCGGGTTCGGCGCGTAGTAGCCGCCGATATCCACTGGCTTGCCCTGTACGGCGTTGAGTTCGGCAACGATGGTCGCTTCGTTCTCGGTCAGGGTCTTGGCCAGTTCGCCGAACTGCGCTTGCAGTGCAGTGTCTTCGGTCTGGGCGGCCAGGGCTTGTGCCCAGTACAGCGCCAGGTAGAAGTGGCTGCCGCGGTTGTCGATGTTGCCGACTTTACGCGATGGCGACTTGTTGTTGTCGAGGAACTGGCCGGTGGCCTGGTCCAGGGTCTTGGACAGTACCAGGGCTTTCGGGTTGTTGTACGTCACACCCAAATGCTCAAGGGACGCGGCCAGGGCCAGGAACTCGCCCAGGGAATCCCAGCGCAGGAAGTTCTCTTCCACCAGTTGCTGCACGTGTTTCGGAGCCGAGCCGCCGGCGCCGGTTTCGAACAGGCCACCGCCGTTCATCAGCGGCACGATCGACAGCATCTTGGCGCTGGTGCCCAGTTCCATGATCGGGAACAGGTCGGTCAGGTAGTCGCGCAGTACGTTGCCGGTCACCGAAATGGTGTCCAGGCCCTTGCGGGTGCGCTCCAGGGTGAACTTCATCGCCTCGACCGGCGACATGATGCGGATGTCCAGGCCTTCGGTGTTGTGGTCTTTCAGGTAGGCCTGAACTTTCTCGACCACGACGCCGTCGTGCGCACGCTTGGGGTCCAGCCAGAAGATGGCCGGGGTGCCGCTGGCGCGGGCGCGGTTGACGGCCAGCTTGACCCAGTCCTGGATCGGCGCGTCTTTGGTCTGGCACATGCGGAAGATGTCGCCGGCTTCGACGTTCTGTTCCATCAGCAGGTTGCCCTTGCTGTCGGTGACGCGGACAACGCCGTCAGCCTTGATCTGGAAGGTCTTGTCGTGGGAGCCGTACTCTTCGGCTTTCTTCGCCATCAGGCCGACGTTTGGCACGCTGCCCATGGTGGTCGGGTCGAACGCGCCATTGGCCTTGCAGTCTTCGATGACCGCCTGGTAGATGGTGGCGTAGCAGCGATCCGGGATCACGGCCTTGGTGTCATGCAACTGGCCGTCGGTGCCCCACATCTTGCCGGAGTCACGGATCATGGCTGGCATCGAGGCGTCGACGATGACGTCGCTCGGCACGTGCAGGTTGGTGATGCCTTTGTCGGAGTTGACCATCGCCAGGGACGGACGAGCGGCGTAGACGGCCTGGATGTCGGCTTCGATCTGTGCCTGCTGGTCAGCCGGCAACGCCTTGATGCGGGCGTACAGGTCGCCGATGCCGTTGTTCAGGTTAAAGCCGATCTGCTCGAGCACGGCGGCGTGCTTGGTCAGAGCGTCTTTATAGAACTCGGCAACGATCTGGCCGAACATGATCGGGTCGGAGACCTTCATCATGGTGGCTTTCAAGTGAACCGACAGCAGTACGCCTTGCTTCTTGGCGTCTTCGATCTCGGCGGCGATGAACGCGCGCAGGGCCTTCTTGCTCAACACGGCGGTGTCGATGATTTCACCGGCCTGTACCGAGGTCTTTTCCTTCAGGACGGTGGCGGTGCCGTCCTTGGCGATCAGCTCGATTTTGACAGCATCGGCGGCTTCGATCTGCACGGCTTTTTCGCTGCCGTAGAAATCGCCATTGTCCATGTGGGCCACATGCGACTTGGAGTCGGCAGCCCAGGCGCCCATCTTGTGCGGGTGCTTGCGCGCGTAGTTCTTCACCGACAGCGGTGCGCGACGGTCGGAGTTGCCTTCGCGCAGGACCGGGTTTACGGCGCTGCCCTTGACCTTGTCGTAACGGGCACGGGTTTCTTTTTCCGCGTCGGTGGTTACGGTTTCCGGGTAGTCCGGCAGGGCGTAGCCCTGGGCCTGCAGTTCCTTGATCGCGGCTTGCAGCTGCGGGGTCGAGGCGCTGATGTTAGGCAGCTTGATGATGTTGGCTTCAGGCGTAACGGCCAGGTCGCCCAGTTCGGCGAGGTGGTCCGGGATGGCCTTGGCGCCCAATTGCTCGGGGAAGCTTGCGAGGATGCGCGCGGCGAGGGAGATGTCGCGGGTTTCCACGGCAATATCAGCGGAAGCGGTGAAGGCCTCTACGATAGGCAGCAGTGAATAGGTGGCGAGGGCCGGGGCTTCGTCGGTGAAGGTATAGATGATCTTCGAGCGGGTGGGCATATTCGGATTAACTCTCTTCTTTGCTGAAAGCGTGCGCAGAAACTCGAGATGCGCCGGGTGGAGCGCGTTCGTTCAAAGTCATCCATGAGCGAAATGTCGAGGTTTCTTCGCGGTGATGTTGGGTTGCATCAGTCGAGCGTCAAGCGGGTGGACTATTGTAATAGTCCTGCTTTGCGAGCCGAAGGCGTCTGTTCCAGAGCGGTCGGCGGTAGTGACTCTTTGGTCAGCGGCGGCATTATACATAGGTCGCTATGCTTACGCCGAGCCTTCATACAAAAGGTGTGTCGTCCATTGGTCTAAAGGTCGCAGGTACCGGGTTGCGCCTAAAGTCGCACGATGTGCTCAAGATTGGCGCTTTTCCCTTTGCTTTCAGGCTTTTAGGCGACAAATTATGCTGTTTTCGAGGCAAATGAGCATGGCGTGAGGTTTCAGTCGCCATTTATCTGGAGTAGGCTCGGACGCAGCCAGATGTTCAATCCATAGATGGAGTTCAGCATGGGATACAAGAAGATTCAGGTTCCGGCAGTCGGCGACAAAATCACCGTCAATGCAGACCATTCTCTCAATGTTCCTGACCAACCGATCATCCCCTACATTGAAGGTGACGGTATCGGCGTCGACATCAGCCCGGTGATGATCAAGGTAGTCGACGCTGCTGTTGAAAAGGCCTACGGCGGCAAGCGAAAAATCTCGTGGATGGAGGTTTACGCCGGCGAAAAAGCGACTCAAGTCTACGACCAGGATACCTGGCTACCCCAGGAAACCCTGGATGCGGTCAAGGATTACGTGGTGTCCATCAAGGGCCCGCTGACGACGCCCGTCGGCGGCGGTATTCGTTCGCTGAACGTGGCACTGCGCCAGCAACTCGACCTTTATGTCTGCCTGCGCCCGGTGCGTTGGTTCGAAGGCGTGCCCAGCCCGGTCAAGAAACCTGGCGATGTGGACATGACCATCTTCCGCGAGAACTCCGAGGACATCTACGCCGGGATCGAGTGGAAGGCCGGCTCGCCTGAGGCGATCAAGGTGATCAAGTTCCTGAAGGAAGAAATGGGCGTCACCAAGATCCGTTTCGACCAGGATTGCGGGATTGGCGTGAAGCCGGTCTCCAAGGAGGGCACCAAGCGCCTGGCGCGCAAGGCCCTGCAATACGTGGTGGATAACGACCGTGAGTCGCTGACCATCGTGCACAAAGGCAATATCATGAAGTTCACCGAGGGCGCCTTCAAGGAATGGGCCTACGAAGTGGCGGCCGAAGAGTTCGGTGCCACGCTGCTCGACGGTGGCCCGTGGATGCAGTTCAAGAACCCCAGGACCGGCAAGAATGTGGTGGTCAAGGACGCCATTGCCGACGCCATGCTCCAGCAGATCCTGCTGCGTCCGGCTGAATATGACGTGATCGCGACCCTCAACCTGAACGGCGACTACCTGTCCGATGCGCTGGCGGCGGAGGTGGGCGGCATCGGTATCGCGCCGGGTGCGAATCTGTCCGACACCGTGGCGATGTTCGAGGCGACCCATGGCACTGCGCCTAAATATGCGGGCAAGGATCAGGTCAATCCGGGTTCGTTGATCCTGTCGGCGGAGATGATGCTGCGTCACATGGGTTGGGTCGAGGCGGCGGATTTGATTATCAAGGGCACCAATGGCGCCATTTCGGCGAAGACCGTGACCTATGATTTCGAGCGTCTGATGGACGGTGCGACGCTGGTGTCGTCGTCGGGGTTTGGGGATGCGTTGATTTCGCATATGTAAAAGGAATGCGCACAAAAAAACCGGTCATCTCATAGGGTTGAGGTGACCGGTTTTTTTTGGCAATCTACTCGCTCGGCGCCGTTTGTTTCTTTTCTTTTTCTTCTTTGAGCGCTGTTGAGGGTCTTGGTTTTTCAGGGTTGTCAGCCATTGCCGCACTAATTTTCACGGCATGTAGCCCTTTGGGTCCTTGAATGATTTCGAAATTCACGGGCTGACCCGCCTTGAGCGTTTTGTAGCCATCCATTGCGATTGCCGAGTAATGCGCAAAAAGGTCCTCGCTCTTGCCGTCCTCAATAATGAAGCCGTAACCCTTGGCATTGTTGAACCACTTGACCTTGCCACTTAACATACCCATATCCCTCTGCACCAGACTCCATCACTGGAGTATCATCCAGTTTATCCGTCCTAACCCGAATAAATAAGGTTGACTGCGCGGACCTTTTTTACCCACTGTGGGTTCTATTGGTTGTAACACCGTTTCGCCGATAGTCAAGGCGACTGGCCGGTCAGAGTTGAAATTCTGACAGGTCGCCCCCACCACTGTAATTGAACTACTGACGAACCTTTCTTTCCATGCATGCAAACAGCCAGATTCGACTAACATTCAATCAGGATCGACCGGATCAGGAACATGATGACCACGGTTCTGCAGGCATTGCTGTCCAGGAGGCCAAGCCTGCTCTACAGGCGCCGCCGATGTACAAGGTGGTTTTGTTCAACGATGACTACACACCGATGGATTTCGTGGTCGAAGTGCTCGAGGTGTTTTTTAACCTGAACCGCGAGTTGGCGACCAAGGTAATGCTGGCCGTTCACACAGAAGGACGGGCAGTATGTGGAGTGTTTACCCGCGACATCGCCGAGACAAAGGCCATGCAGGTCAACCAGTACGCCAGGGAAAGCCAGCATCCGCTACTCTGTGAAATCGAGAAGGACGGTTAACGCCGATCCACTTGGGTATGAGGTGAAGCTATGTTAAACCGCGAGCTCGAAGTCACCCTCAATCTTGCCTTCAAGGAGGCTCGTTCGAAGCGTCATGAGTTCATGACCGTCGAGCACCTGCTGCTGGCACTTTTGGATAACGAAGCTGCCGCCACCGTTCTACGCGCGTGCGGCGCCAATCTCGATAAGCTCAAGCATGACCTGCAGGAATTTATCGACTCCACCACGCCACTTATTCCCGTTCACGATGAAGACCGTGAAACCCAGCCGACGCTGGGCTTTCAGCGTGTGCTTCAGCGTGCAGTGTTCCACGTGCAGAGCTCCGGCAAGCGTGAAGTCACAGGCGCCAATGTGCTGGTGGCGATCTTCAGCGAGCAGGAAAGCCAGGCAGTATTCCTGCTTAAGCAGCAGAGCGTCGCCCGTATTGATGTCGTGAACTACATCGCCCACGGTATCTCCAAGGTGCCCGGGCACGGCGATCATTCCGAGGGTGAACAGGAAATGCAGGACGACGAGGGCGGTGAGTCTTCTTCTTCAAGCAACCCACTGGATGCCTATGCCAGCAACCTCAATGAACTGGCGCGCCAGGGGCGGATCGATCCGCTCGTGGGTCGCGAGCTTGAAGTTGAGCGCGTAGCGCAGATCCTCGCGCGTCGTCGCAAGAACAATCCGTTGCTGGTCGGTGAAGCAGGCGTGGGTAAAACCGCGATTGCCGAAGGCCTGGCCAAGCGCATCGTCGACAATCAGGTACCGGACCTGTTGGCCAACAGCGTCGTCTACTCCCTTGACCTGGGCGCCTTGCTTGCCGGGACCAAGTACCGTGGCGATTTCGAGAAGCGCTTCAAGGCGCTGCTCGGCGAGCTGAAAAAACGCCCGCAGGCGATCCTGTTTATCGACGAAATCCACACCATCATTGGTGCCGGCGCGGCATCCGGTGGGGTGATGGACGCGTCCAACCTGCTCAAGCCATTGTTGTCGTCGGGTGATATCCGCTGCATTGGTTCGACCACGTTCCAGGAATTCCGCGGCATCTTCGAGAAAGACCGTGCCTTGGCGCGTCGTTTCCAGAAGGTTGACGTGTCCGAGCCTTCGGTCGAAGACACCATCGGCATCCTGCGCGGGCTCAAGGGGCGTTTTGAAGCGCACCATGGCATCGAGTACACAGATGAGGCCTTGCGTGCGGCGGCTGAGCTGGCGTCGCGCTATATCAATGACCGGCACATGCCGGACAAGGCGATCGACGTGATCGACGAGGCGGGTGCCTACCAGCGCCTGCAGCCGGTCGAAAAGCGTGTGAAGCGCATCGACGTGCAACAGGTCGAGGACATCGTGGCGAAAATCGCGCGTATTCCGCCTAAACACGTCAACAGTTCCGATAAGGAATTGCTGCGTAACCTGGAACGCGACCTCAAGCTGACCGTGTTCGGCCAGGATGCGGCCATCGATGCGCTGTCCACCGCGATCAAGCTGTCGCGAGCGGGCCTCAAGTCGCCGGACAAACCCGTGGGTTCGTTCCTGTTCGCCGGCCCGACCGGCGTGGGCAAGACCGAAGCGGCGCGGCAATTGGCCAAGGCCATGGGCATTGAGCTGGTCCGTTTCGACATGTCCGAATACATGGAGCGCCACACCGTTTCGCGCCTGATCGGTGCGCCTCCGGGCTATGTCGGTTTCGACCAGGGTGGCCTGTTGACCGAAGCGATCACCAAGCAACCGCACTGCGTATTGCTGCTCGATGAAATCGAGAAGGCCCACCCCGAAGTCTTCAACCTGCTGCTGCAGGTGATGGACCACGGCACCCTGACCGACAACAACGGGCGCAAGGCGGACTTCCGCAACGTGATCGTGATCATGACCACCAACGCCGGTGCCGAAACGGCCGCGCGGGCTTCGATCGGGTTCAGCCATCAGGATCACTCTTCCGATGCGATGGAAGTGATCAAGAAGAGCTTTACGCCGGAGTTCCGCAACCGTCTGGACACCATTATCCAGTTTGGTCGCCTCAGCCATGAGGTCATCAAAAGCGTGGTGGACAAGTTCCTCACCGAGCTTCAGGCGCAACTGGAAGACAAGCGCGTGCAGTTGGAAGTGTCGGAAGCGGCGCGCAGCTGGATTGCCGAGGGCGGCTACGATGCGGCAATGGGCGCACGCCCGATGGCGCGTCTGATCCAGGACAAGATCAAGCGGCCACTGGCCGAAGAGATCCTGTTCGGCGAGCTCTCCGACCATGGCGGCGTGGTGCACATCGATCTGAAGGACGGCGAGCTGACCTTCGACTTCGAAACCACGGCTGAAATGGCCTGATCGATTGCTGCAATAACACAAAGGCGCCGAAAGGCGCCTTTTTGCTGTCTTGAAATGCGATCGCAAGGCAATGGAGTTCAAATGTGGGAGCTGGCTTGCCTGCGATAGCGGCGTGTCAGGCAAGGAATTCCCTCTTGATCCACCGCTATCGCAGCGTAGGCATCTACACAACCTTGTAGTGAGCGGGCTTGCCCCGCGTTGGGATGCGAAGCAGCCCTAAAACCAGCCTCTGCGGAATGTCTGATACACCGCATTCTGCTTGCTGGGGCTGCTTCGCAGCCCAACGCGGGGCAAGCCCGCTCGCCACAACAGCCCATTTATTGAGGGTTCAGCGTCGAACCGAAGTTGTGTAGATACCTGTGGCTATCGCAGGCAAGCCAGTTCCCACAGGGTCAAGCGGTGATTCTTGAATAGCGCACACACAAAAACGCCCGGCATAACCGGGCGTTTTGTATTGACTTGCTTAGCGAGCGCGGTAAGTGATGCGCCCTTTGCTCAAGTCATAGGGCGTCAGCTCGACGCGCACTTTGTCACCGGTAAGAATACGAATGTAGTTCTTGCGCATCTTGCCGGAGATATGCGCGGTTACGACGTGCCCATTTTCCAACTCCACACGAAACATGGTGTTGGGCAGGGTGTCGACGACAGTGCCTTCCATTTCGAAGCTGTCTTCTTTCGACATGCAGTAAAGCCCTCGGTATCCAGTGAATGGCCCGGTGCAACTGCGCCAGGCAAAAGCGGCGTGCATTGTGCCCGAAAAAGGGTGTTCAAGCCAAGGGGTTCTAGTTAAGCGTGACCCATCTTTGATTAATCAGCAGTTCTATAGGCCGATATTGGGTCTTGTAATTCATTTTTTTGCAGTTTTTGATCCAATAACCCAGGTACACCGCTTCCAGTTCCAGGCGCAAGGCTTCGCCAATTTGCCAGAGGATGGCGAAGCGTCCCAGGCTGCGGCGTTCTTCGGTGGGCTCGTAGAAAGTGTAGACCGCAGATAGCCCGTTAGGCAGCAGATCGGTCACGGCGACGGCCACCAGTCGACCCGCTGCGCGAAACTCGTAGAAGCGCGAGAACGGCAGGTCGCGCACCAGGAAAGTGGAAAACTGGTCGCGGCTGGGCGGGAACATATCGCCGTCGGCGTGGCGTTGCTCGATGTAGCGCTGATAAAGGTCGAAACACTCTTCGGTGAAGCGCGGCTTGGTCGACGTCACCGTCAGGTCGGCGTTGCGCTTGAGAATGCGTTTCTGGTTGCGGTCCGGCAGAAACTGCGCCACGGGAATACGTGCCGGGACGCAGGCATTACAGTTTTGGCAGTGAGGCCGGTACAGATGATCGCCGCTGCGCCGAAAGCCCATTTCCGACAGATCGGCGTACACATGCACGTCCATAGGCTGGCTGGGGTCGAGGAACAGCGTGGTGGCCTGCTCGTCGGGCAGATAGCTGCAAGAGTGGGGTTGAGTGGCATAAAACTTCAAGCGCGCCAACTCGGTCATGATCAACCCTCGGGATAAGCTTTGAAATAAGTGTAAGCCAGGAGCGCGAAAGTCGCCTAGGAAACCCACGGTCCGGCGTTGGGTTGGTCCAGGTGGTCACGCAGCAGGCCGGCGAAGTCGCCGCGGGAGATGGCGCGGGCACCCAGGCTGTGCAGGTGGTCGTTGGGCATCTGGCAATCGATCAGTACAAAACCCCAGGCCTGCAATTGGCGGGTCAGTGTGACGAAGCCGAATTTTGAGGCATTGTCGGCGCGGCTGAACATGGATTCGCCGAAAAACAATTTGCCCATTGCCAGGCCGTACAGGCCGCCCACCAACTCGCCGTCGTCCCAGACTTCCACCGAATGGGCGTAGCCGCGCTGATGCAGGGCCAGGTAGGCGCTCTGGATGCCTTCGGTGATCCAGGTGCCGTCGGCATAGGCGCGCGGTGCGGCGCAGGCCTGGATCACGGCGGCGAAGTCTTGGTCGAAGGTCACCTGGTAGCGCTGCTGGCGCAATAGTTTGCCCAGGCTGCGGGAGACGTGCAGTTCGTCGGGGAATATGACGGTGCGCGGGTCGGGCGACCACCAGAGTATCGGCTGACCCTCGGAGAACCAGGGGAAGCAGCCATGGCGGTAGGCTTGCACCAGCCGCTCGGCCGACAAGTCGCCCCCGGCGGCAAGCAGGCCATTGGGTTCGCGCAGAGCCTTGGCCAGCGGGGGAAAGGTCAGGGAGTCGCGTTGTAACCAGGTCAGCATGGTATCCAGGCTTACGGAAGGGGAGGGGAGTGGCAGGTATGACACCTGCCTGCGCAGTGCTGATTATTGTCGACATGGCGCCATCGGGCCAGCCCGAATCCGCCATTGACTGGGATTAGCGTGAACAGGTGTTTCTGCAACTCCCTGCCGGGGACGTGGTCGTAATCGGGTCTGTCCCATGCAGGCCATTTGCCAAGCTGGAGCGGATTGATAAAAACAGCTCATAAGCCTTTGTCAGTAAAGACAATGCATGCTCAAATTGAACATGCCGTGAGCGCCGCTTGGCGAGGCTGCCGGGTGAAGGGCGAGGGGCGTGGCATCGCCGGCACAAACCCGTACAATGCGGGCATTGTGGCGCTTTCGTCATTTCATCCAGCCGACGCCCAATGTTAAACAGTAGATTCAACGACGCTCCCTCATTTTCAGCTGCTCGGATTGGGCAGTATTTACAGTCATTCAACAGATGGACGCGCTAAAAGCGCAGGAAAAGACCCGTTTTGAAGAAATCCGCCGCAGTACCTAAAGCAGTCGTGGTGCCAGCCTGGCGCCAGCACCTGCATTATCGCCTCAAGGAAGGCGCGCTGATCGCTATTGGCGCCCTGTGCCTGTTCCTGATGATGGCCTTGCTCACCTATGGCAAGGACGATCCGGGCTGGAGCCACAACAGCAAGATCGATGATGTGCAGAACTTCGGCGGGCCGGTGGGCTCCTACAGCGCCGACATCCTGTTCATGGTGCTGGGTTATTTCGCCTACATTTTCCCGTTGCTGCTGGCGATCAAGACCTGGCAGATCTTCCGCCAGCGTCACGAGCCGTGGCAGTGGAGCGGCTGGCTGTTCTCCTGGCGCCTGATCGGCCTGGTGTTCCTGGTATTGTCCGGTGCCGCCCTGGCGCATATCCACTTCCATGCGCCCACCGGCCTGCCGGCGGGCGCAGGCGGTGCGCTGGGTGAAAGCCTCGGCGACCTGGCGCGCAGGACCCTGAATATCCAGGGCAGCACCTTGATGTTCATCGCGCTGTTCCTGTTCGGCCTCACCGTATTCACCGACCTGTCCTGGTTCAAGGTGATGGATGTGACCGGCAAGATCACCCTCGACCTCTTGGAGTTGTTCCAGGGCGCGGCCAACCGCTGGTGGGCCGCCCGTGTCGAGCGCAAGCGCATGGTCGCCCAACTGCGTGAGGTCGACACCCGTGTCAACGAAGTAGTCGCCCCGACCACGCCGGACCGGCGCGAGCAGGCCAAGGTCAAGGAACGCCTGATCGAACGCGAGCAGGCGCTGAGCAAGCACATGTCGGACCGCGAGAAGCAGGTGCCACCGGTAATCGCCCCGGCACCTCCAAAAGCGCCCGAGCCGAGCCATCGCGTGCAGAAAGAGAAACAGGCGCCGTTGTTTATCGACAGCGCCGTCGAAGGCACCTTGCCGCCGATCTCGATCCTCGACCCGGCCGAAAAGAAACAACTCAACTATTCCCCGGAATCCCTGGCGGCCGTCGGCCACCTGCTGGAAATCAAGCTCAAGGAGTTCGGGGTCGAAGTGTCTGTGGACTCGATCCACCCCGGCCCGGTGATTACCCGCTACGAGATCCAGCCCGCCGCGGGCGTCAAGGTCAGCCGTATTTCCAACCTGGCCAAGGACTTGGCCCGTTCCCTGGCCGTGACCAGCGTGCGCGTGGTGGAAGTGATCCCCGGCAAGACCACCGTGGGCATCGAGATTCCCAACGAAGACCGGCAGATCGTGCGCTTCTCCGAAGTGCTGTCGACCCCGGAATACGACAACTTCAAATCGCCGGTCACCCTGGCCCTGGGCCACGATATCGGCGGCAAGCCGGTGATCACCGACCTGGCGAAAATGCCGCACTTGCTCGTTGCCGGTACCACCGGTTCCGGTAAGTCGGTGGGCGTGAACGCAATGATCCTTTCGATCCTGTTCAAGTCCGGCCCGGAAGACGCCAAGTTGATCATGATCGACCCGAAGATGCTGGAGTTGTCGATCTACGAAGGCATTCCGCACTTGCTGTGCCCGGTGGTCACCGACATGAAGGACGCCGCCAACGCCCTGCGCTGGAGCGTTGCCGAGATGGAGCGCCGCTACAAGCTGATGGCTAAGATGGGCGTGCGTAACCTGTCGGGCTTCAATGCCAAGGTCAAGGAAGCCCAGGACGCCGGTACACCGCTGACCGACCCGCTGTACAAGCGTGAAAGCATCCACGACGAAGCGCCCTTGCTGACCAAGCTGCCGACCATCGTGGTGGTGGTCGACGAGTTTGCCGACATGATGATGATCGTCGGCAAGAAGGTCGAAGAGCTCATCGCGCGTATCGCCCAGAAAGCCCGTGCCGCCGGTATCCACCTGATCCTCGCGACCCAGCGTCCGTCGGTGGACGTGATCACCGGCCTGATCAAGGCGAACATCCCGACGCGCATGGCGTTCCAGGTGTCGAGCAAGATCGACTCGCGGACCATCATCGACCAGGGCGGCGCCGAACAACTGCTCGGCCACGGTGACATGCTCTACATGCCGCCGGGCACCAGCCTGCCGATTCGTGTCCACGGCGCTTTTGTTTCCGACGATGAAGTACACCGCGTCGTGGAAGCCTGGAAATTGCGCGGCGCTCCGGAATACAACGACGACATCCTCGCCGGTGTTGAAGAGGCCGGCAGCGGCTTCGACGGCGGCAGCGGCGGTGGCGACGATGATGCCGAGACCGACGCGCTGTATGACGAAGCCGTGGCCTTTGTACTCGAAAGCCGCCGAGCGTCGATTTCCGCGGTGCAACGCAAGCTTAAGATCGGCTACAACCGCGCCGCCCGCATGATCGAATCCATGGAAAACGCCGGCGTCGTGACCGCCATGAACACCAACGGCTCGCGTGAAGTCATCGCCCCCGGGCAGATGCGCGACTGATCCCGCGCCGCGTGGCAACACGCGGCGCGCCCTGACAACTCAATGAGGACTCCCATGCGTCTTATCCGCATGCTGTTGTTGCCGGCCCTGGCCCTGACCGCTGTTTCGGCTCACGCTGACCCGGCCTCCGTGGCCAGCCTGAAGAACCTGCTGGACAAATCCCAGACCCTGACTGCGCGTTTTTCCCAGCTGACCCTGGATGCCGGCGGTACCCAGTTGCAGGAAACGGCCGGCGAAATGGCCGTGCAGCGTCCTGGCCTGTTCTACTGGCATACCGAAGGCAAGGCCGAGCAGACTATCGTTTCCGATGGCCAGAAAGTCACCCTGTGGGACCCGGACCTGGAGCAGGCGACCATCAAGAAACTCGACCCGCGCCTGAACCAGACGCCGGCGCTGCTGCTTTCGGGGGATGTGTCGAAGATCAATGACAGCTTCGACATCACCTCAAAGCAAACCAGCAACGTGATCGAGTTCACGCTCAAGCCCAAATCCAAGGACACGCTGTTCGACACGCTGTCGCTGTCGTTCGGCAATGGCGTGATCAATAACATGCGCCTGGTCGACAGCGTCGGCCAACGCACCGATATCCTGTTTTCCGGGGTCAAGGCCAACCAGCCGGTGCCCGCGTCCAAGTTCAAGTTCGACATCCCCAAGGGTGCCGACGTGATCCAGGAATAAATCCGCCAGAGGTTTCAAACGCTGCCCATGGACCTGTTTCGAAGTGATCCGATTGCCCAGCCCCTGGCCGCGCGCTTGCGCTCGACCAACCTGGATGAGTATGTCGGTCAGGAACACCTGCTCGCTCGCGGCAAGCCCCTGCGCGAAGCGCTGGAGCAGGGCGCGCTGCATTCGATGATTTTCTGGGGCCCGCCGGGCGTGGGGAAAACCACCCTGGCGCGCCTGCTGGCGAAGGTCTCGGACGCACACTTCGAAACGGTCTCGGCGGTACTGGCCGGGGTCAAGGAGATCCGCCAGGCGGTGGAGGTGGCCAAGCAGCAGGCCGGCCAATACGGCAAGCGCACCATCCTGTTCGTCGATGAAGTGCACCGCTTCAACAAGTCGCAGCAGGATGCATTCCTGCCCTATGTGGAAGACGGCACCCTGATTTTTATTGGGGCCACCACCGAAAACCCGTCGTTTGAACTGAACAATGCCTTGCTCTCGCGAGCGCGGGTCTATGTGCTCAAAAGCCTGGACGAAGCGGCGATGCAGAAACTCCTGCAGCGCGCATTGAGTGAAGACAAGGGCCTGGGCAAGCGCCAACTGAGCGTGAGCGAAGAAGGCTTCAAGATCCTGCTTACCGCCGCCGATGGTGACGGCCGGCGCTTTCTCAACCTGTTGGAAAACGCCTCCGACCTGGCCGAAGACGGCAGCGAGATCGGCGTCGACCTGCTGCAAAGCCTGCTTGGCGACACACGCCGACGCTTCGACAAGGGCGGCGAAGCGTTCTACGACCAGATTTCGGCGCTGCACAAATCCGTGCGCGGCTCCAACCCGGACGGAGCGCTCTACTGGTTCGCGCGGATGATCGACGGTGGCTGCGACCCGCTGTACCTGGCGCGCCGCGTGGTGCGCATGGCCAGCGAAGACATCGGCAACGCCGACCCGCGCGCGCTGAGCCTGTGCCTGGCGGCCTGGGACGTGCAGGAACGCCTGGGCAGCCCGGAAGGCGAGTTGGCGGTGGCCCAGGCCATCACTTACCTGGCCTGCGCGCCCAAGAGCAACGCGGTGTACATGGGCTTCAAATCCGCACTGCGCGCCGCCGCCGAATACGGCTCCCTCGAAGTGCCGCTGCACTTGCGCAACGCCCCGACCAAGCTGATGAAGCAACTGGGCTACGGCGATGAATACCGTTATGCCCATGACGAACCGGACGCCTACGCCGCCGGTGAAGATTACTTCCCCGATGAGCTTGAGCCGCTCGCGCTTTATCAGCCGGTGCCCCGCGGCCTGGAATTGAAAATCGGCGAAAAGCTCAATCATCTCGCCCAACTCGACCGCCTCAGCCCGAAACAGCGGAGAAAGTAGTGCTCAAGACGATTCTTGCCGTGTCCGCCGCCGGTATCGCTGGTACATTATTGCGTTTCGCCACCGGCACCTGGGTCAGCGCCAACTGGCCGAAGCATTTTTATGCGGCGACCCTGGCGGTCAACCTGGTGGGTTGCCTGATCATCGGGCTGTTGTACGGCTGGTTCCTGTTGCGCCCGGAAGTGCCGATTGAAATTCGCGCCGGCTTGATTGTCGGCTTTGTAGGCGGTCTGACGACCTTTTCATCCTTTTCACTGGATACGCTGCGCCTGCTGGAAAGCGGGCAGGCCCTGGTCGCCTTCGGGTACTTGGGCATCAGCGTGTTCGGCGGGCTGCTCGCCACTTGGGCCGGCCTGTCCTTGACCAAACTTTGATAAACGAGAGACCGACATGCTCGATTCCAAACTGTTACGTAGCAACCTTCAGGACGTAGCGGACCGCCTGGCATCCCGTGGCTTCGCCTTGGATGTTGCGCGCATCGAAGCGCTGGAAGAACAGCGCAAGACCGTCCAGACCCGCACCGAAGCACTGCAGGCTGAGCGTAATGCGCGTTCCAAATCCATCGGTCAGGCCAAGCAGCGCGGCGAAGACATTGCGCCGCTGATGGCGGATGTCGAGCGCATGGGCACCGAGCTGTCTGCGGGCAAAGTCGAGCTGGAAGGCATTCAAACCGAACTGGATTCGATCCTGCTGGGCATTCCCAACCTGCCTCATGAATCCGTGCCGATTGGCGCAGACGAAGACGGCAACGTCGAAGTGCGCCGCTGGGGCACGCCCAAAGCCTTCGATTTCGAGGTCAAGGACCACGTCGCCCTGGGCGAATTGAGCGGCGGCCTGGATTTTGAAACCGCCGCCAAGATGTCCGGCGCGCGCTTTGCCTTGCTGCGCGGCCCGATCGCGCGCATGCACCGTGCCCTGGCGCAGTTCATGATCAACCTGCACACCGCCGAGCACGGTTACGAAGAAGCCTACACGCCGTACCTGGTGCAGGCGCCGGCGCTGGTGGGCACCAGCCAGTTGCCTAAATTCGAAGAAGACCTGTTCAAGATCAGCCGCGACGGCGAAGCTGACCTGTACCTGATCCCGACCGCGGAAGTGTCGCTGACCAACATCGTTTCCGGCGAAATCCTCGACGCCAAGCAACTGCCACTGAAGTTCGTGGCGCACAGCCCGTGCTTTCGCAGTGAAGCCGGTGCATCGGGGCGCGATACTCGCGGCATGATCCGCCAGCACCAGTTCGACAAGGTCGAGATGGTCCAGGTGGTCGAGCCTTCCACGTCGATGGAAGCCCTCGAAGGCATGACCGCCAACGCCGAGCGCGTCCTGCAACTGCTGGAGCTGCCCTACCGCGTGCTGGCGCTGTGCACCGGCGATATGGGTTTCAGCGCCGTGAAGACCTACGACCTGGAAGTGTGGGTGCCTAGCCAGGACAAATACCGCGAGATTTCGTCGTGCTCCAACTGCGGTGATTTCCAGGCCCGGCGCATGCAGGCGCGTTTCCGTAACCCGGAAACCGGCAAGCCGGAGCTGGTCCATACCCTCAACGGTTCCGGCCTGGCCGTCGGCCGTACCCTGGTGGCCGTGCTGGAAAACTACCAGCAGGCCGACGGTTCGATCCGCGTCCCTGAAGTGCTCAAGCCGTACATGGCGGGCGTTGAGGTCATCCGCTAAATGGAATTTCTGCCGCTGTTTCATAACCTGCGCGGCAGTCGCGTGCTGGTCGTTGGTGGCGGGGAAATTGCCTTGCGCAAATCCCGGCTGCTGGCCGATGCCGGCGCCGTGCTGCGGGTGGTTGCCCCCCAGATCGAAGACCAACTGCGTGAATTGGTGCGGGGCAGTGGCGGGGAACTGATTCTGCGCGGTTATCAGGAGGCCGACCTCGACGGTTGCACCCTGATCATCGCCGCAACCGATGACGAGCCGCTGAACGCGCAAGTCTCCAGCGATGCCAAGCGCCGTTGCGTGCCGGTCAATGTGGTGGATGCGCCGGCCCTGTGCAGCGTGATTTTCCCGGCGATTGTCGACCGCTCGCCCTTGGTCATCGCGGTGTCCAGTGGTGGCGATGCGCCGGTGCTGGCGCGCTTGATCCGCGCCAAGCTGGAAACCTGGATTCCGTCCACTTATGGCCAACTGGCCGGGTTGGCGGCGCGTTTTCGTGCCCAGGTCAAAGGTTTGTATCCGGATGTGCAGCAGCGTCGCGCCTTTTGGGAAGAGGTGTTCCAAGGCCCGATTGCCGACCGCCAGTTGGCCGGGCAGGGCGATGAAGCCGAGCGTCTGTTGATCGAAAAGGTCAACGGCGCGCCGCCCCACGCGCCGGGTGAAGTCTACCTGGTGGGCGCTGGCCCCGGTGACCCCGACCTGCTGACCTTCCGCGCCCTGCGCCTTATGCAGCAAGCCGATGTGGTGTTGTATGACCGTCTCGTGGCGCCTGCGATTCTTGAGCTGTGCCGTCGCGACGCCGAGCGGGTGTATGTCGGCAAGCGTCGCGCCGAACATGCCGTGCCGCAGGAGCAGATCAACCAGCAATTGGTGGACCTGGCCAAGCAAGGCAAACGGGTGCTGCGCCTCAAGGGCGGCGACCCGTTCATCTTTGGGCGCGGTGGTGAGGAAATCGAAGAGCTGGCGGCCCATGGCATCCCGTTCCAGGTGGTACCGGGCATCACCGCCGCCAGCGGTTGCGCGGCGTACGCCGGGATTCCGCTGACTCACCGCGACTATGCCCAATCGGTGCGCTTTATCACCGGGCATTTGAAGAACGGGACGTCGGACCTGCCCTGGACTGACCTGGTGGGGCCATCGCAGACCTTGGTGTTCTACATGGGCTTGATTGGCTTGCCGATCATCTGCGAACAGTTGATCAAGCATGGGCGCGCGGCGGATACCCCGGCGGCGTTGATCCAGCAGGGCACCACGTCGAACCAGCGCGTGTTCACTGGCACCCTGGCCGACTTGCCGCGCATGGTGGCGGAGCATGAAGTACATGCGCCGACACTGGTGATCGTGGGCGAGGTGGTGGTGTTGCGTGAGAAGCTGAAGTGGTTTGAAGGGGCCCAGGCTCAGGTTTAACAATCCTGTAGTGAGCGGGCTTGCCCCGCGCTGGGCTGCGAAGCAGCCCCAATCAAGACACCGCCGAGTTCCAGATAAACCGAGCCGCCTGGTTTGGGGCTGCTTCGCAGCCCAGCGCGGGGCAAGCCCGCTCACTACAATGCTCCGGCGTCGTAGACACCTTTGCCCGTCAACCGCTCCCGATCATGCTCAACATCAAACCCCTGCAATGGCCCCTTCGGCACAATCCCCGTCGGGTTGATCGTCCGGTGGCTGGCATAGTAATGCCCCTTGATATGCTCGAAATCCACCGTCTCGGCCACGCCCGGCCACTGGTACATCTCCCTTAGCCAATTCGACAGGTTCGGATAATCGGCAATCCGCCGCAGGTTGCATTTGAAGTGGCTGTAATACACCGCATCAAAGCGAATCAGCGTGGTAAACAGCCGCACATCGGCTTCGGTCAGGTATTCACCGGCCAAGTAACGGTGCGTGCCCAAATGCTGTTCCAGATGATCGAGTTCGGCAAACACGGCATCAAACGCACTGTCGTAGGCTTGCTGCGACGTGGCGAAGCCTGCGCGGTACACGCCGTTGTTCACGGCGGGGTAGATGCGCTCGTTCAGTGTGTCGATGGCCGCCCGCAGTGGCTCAGGGTAAAAATCCAGGGTATTGCCGGTCAGCCCGTTGAACGCGCTGTTGAACATGCGGATGATCTCCGCCGATTCATTGCTCACGATGCGCTTGAGTTGTTTGTCCCATAACACCGGCACAGTCACGCGTCCGGTGTAGTCGGCGGTATCGGCGGTGTAGCGCTGGTGCATGAAGGTAAAGTCGTCGAGCCTGTCGCCGGTGGAGCCGTGGGCCTTGTCGAAGGTCCAGCCGTTTTCGAGCATCAACCAGCTGACCACTGACACGTCGATCAGGCTTTCGAGGCCCTTGAGCTTGCGCAGGATCAGGGTACGGTGGGCCCAGGGGCAGGCGAGGGACACGTAGAGATGGTAGCGGCCGGCTTCGGCCTTGAAGCCGCCTTCACCGCTCGGGCCAGGCTGGCCGTCGGCGGTCACCCAGTGGCGGCGTTGTGCCTGTTCCCGTTGGAAAGCGCCGTCTGCGCTACTTTCATACCACTGGTCTTTCCAGTGTCCTTCAATCAGCAAACCCATGAGTGGCTCCTTGGCTAATAAGCGTTGGAGCCCAGTCTAAAGGCATGAGTTCGAACTAAAAGCGCAAAGACCGGAGGTTAATGATCGATTAAATCGATTTATCCCGCGCATCCCAGTACTGCTGGGCCAATTCGAAGGCTTGCTCACGTGGGTGACCGAGCCCGCGTAACGCCAATGCCATGGTGGCAGTCAGCGCCAGTTGCGGGTAGCTGTCGACGATGTCGCCGCGCCACACGGCTTTCAGGTGCTCGGGATCCAGCGTTGCGGGCTTGACGTGGCGTTGGGCGGAGAGGGCGGGCCACTCTTCGTCCCAGCTTATGCCTGCGGTGGTGCCGTACAGATGGCTGGCCGAGTCGGGGTTGATCTCGATCTCACCGCCATCGCCCTTCACCACTATCACGTTGTCGCCAAGCAAACCACTGGCATCGCGGTGCACGCCCTGGTAACCGGGATGGAAAATACTCTGCAGGCCAAGGCGCGCATTCAGCGGGTTGAGCAGCCGCGCCAGGGAGTGGATCGGTGAGCGCAGGCCCAGGGTGTTGCGCAGGTCGATCATGTGTTGCAACTGCGGTGCCCAATCGCCCAGCGGGATGAACGCCAGGTTACCTTGCCCGTAGGCCGCCTCGACCTGTTGCCAGTTGCGGCACAGCGGTATCTGCAAACCTTGCAGCAATTGCTCGGTGTACAACCGTCCTGCCGTATGCGCGCCGCCGCCATGCATCAGAATGCGCACGCCGTGCTGCGCCAGGCACTTGGCCGCCAGCAGGTACCACGGCAGGTGGCGTTTCTTGCCGGCGTAGGTTGGCCAGTCGACATCTACCTTCAGCGCCGGAGCGCCGAGGCGCTGGCGTACGGCTTCGGTGAAACCGGCGAGTTCTTCCGGGCTTTCTTCCTTGTGGCGCAGCAGCATCAGGAAGGCGCCCAGCTGGGTGTCTTCGACTTTTTCGTCGAGCAGCATGCCCATGGCTTCGCGGGCTTCCTCGCGGGTGAGGTTGCGCGCGCCGCGCTTGCCTTTGCCCAGGATGCGCACGAACGGCGCGAACGGGTGCTCGTCGGGGGTTTGCAGGGTCAGCGGGGCAAAGTCGGTCATAAGCAATTCGTCGGCCTGGGCAGGCCCGCCAGCTTGGCGGCGAGTTTGGCGGGAGTGCCGTTGAACAGTTTGTTGAGGCGCAGGCTGTTGCCCTTTTCCGGGCCCAGTTTGAGCGCGGTGTACTTGATCAGCGGGCGCGTGGCCGGGGACAGCTGGAATTCGGCGTAGAACTGGCGCAGCAGTTCGAGAACCTCCCAGTGGTCGGGGGTCAGCTCAAGGGCTTCGGCGGCGGCCAGGGCGTTGGCCACCTCAGCCGACCATTCGTCCAGGTTGACCAGGTAGCCGTCCTTGTCCAGTTCCAGCGCGCGTGCGCCGACGGTCAGGGTGTTCATAACCAGGCGTTGACCTTGTCGTAGGTGATCGACAACTGCACGAAACCTGGATAATCGACGCGCTCGGCCCAGTCCGGCAGCGGCAGGTTGCGCGCCTGCAGGTCTTCGGCCAATACAAAGACCTTCACGCCCTGGGTGTGCAGGGCCGATTGTTGCAGGCCGTAGGTGCCGTCGCCGCAGAGCAGGATCGCGTCCTGGTTGCCGCAGACGCGCAGGCAGCTGTCGAGGCGGCTGTCGGTAAATGGCGAATGAGATACCACGTGTAGAGTCGACATCAGAGGGTAATCACCTGGTCGTAGCGGTCAATCAACCGGGTGATGCCGGGGTTGTCCAGAGGCTCGGCGCTGGCGGGCGGCGTGAGGCCACGCACGGCCAGGCTGTGTGCGCAGGCAAACACCTCATCGATGCCGAACAGCCCCAGCGCCTGCAGGTTGGCGCTCAGGTCTTTTTGCTGCACGGCCTTTGCGTCCTGGTACGGCGTCAACTGGAACACGCCGTCGTCCATGAACAGCAGGCCAATCGGCAGATCGAAGGCGCCGCCGGCCAAGACAATATCCAAGGCTTCCCGCGCACTCGGGCCCGACCACGGTGCCTGGCGGCTGATCACCAACAGGGATTTGGCCATGTCACATGCCTCCAAAACAGATCAGGCGGTCGGCGTTCTGCGCCGCATCGTGCAACTGGCCCAGGCCCGACAACGCCCATGGCGCCTCCAGGTTGACTGCGCTGCGTTGATAGCGCGTGGCTTCCCCTTGGTCAAGCACGCCACGGCGCAACGCCGCGGCAATGCACACCACGCCGTCGAGCTGGTGCTGGCTGACAAACTCGCGCCATTGGCGGGCGATGTCTTGTTCGTCCTGGGGAGCAACAATGTTGTTGGAGGCGCTGTGCACCCCGTCCTGATAAAAAAACAGCCGCACAATCTCATGCCCGCCGGCCAGCGCCGCCTGGGCGAAAAGCAGGGCGCGGCGCGAGGAGGGCGCATGGGCTGCGCTGAATACTGCGATCGCAAACTTCATGAAAGACTCTGCAAGCAAACCTGGGTCAATGATAAAGCCGTCGCCAAGAAAAAGCCCGCCGTGATCAAAACGGTCACTGTGGTTGACCGTTCCGGGCCGGGGTGGTTGGGTGGTGACTGGGCGGCCGCTATCGCAGGCAAGGTATCTACACATCTTTGTAGTGAGCGGGCTTGTCCCGCGCTGGGTGGCGAAGCCGCCCCAATAAAGGCATCGCCGAGCTTCAGGTAGAATCCGGTCGCCTGGTTTGGGGCTGCTTCGCAGCCCAGCGCGGGACAAGCCCGCTCACTACAAAGTTATGTAGATACCTATGCTGCGATAGCGGTATATCAGTAACAAATATGTTCACTGGCCCACCGCTATCGCAGGCAAGCCAGCTCCCACAGGAGATCGTATTTCAACGGTCTATCAAGGGCTGTAGTAACCCACCGCCACCATGAAGTGCCCCGCCTTGCGCACATACGCATGCTTGTTCTCAATCTTGTCGGTCACCGGGTTTTTCCAGCGGTATTTGTATTCCCCCTGGTCCTGCTCGGTCATCAGCTTGAGGATCGGCTCGCCCACCGGTTTGCCGTCGGGGTCCTTGACCTTGCTGAAGTCAGTATTGATCAGCCGCAGCGTGGTGCCGTGGGCTACGTAGCGCCGGGTATCGAGGTCCACTACAAACACGTAGAGATCATCCTGCAGGAAACCGCCCTGCAATGAATTGATGGCCTTAAGCGTGCCGGTTTCATCCTTGAGCAGCGCATTCACCGCCTTGTTGCGCAGGGCCCTGGCCTGTTCCGGCGTCGCCCGCGGCAAGTAATAACCCACCGCCAGGATGCGTTCGCCCACACGCTGGTAAAACACGTGCTTGTGCTCGACCTTGCCGTCGTTCCAGTTCTGCCAGCGGTAGTCGGCCTGCTGGATGCCCTGGCCCTCCGGTACCTTGAGCGCATCCTTGAATGACTGGCGCAAATCCGGGCCCAGTACTTCGGACACATCGCGACCGATCAAGGCGGAGGAGGGCCCGCCACTGGCCAGCAACACGCCTTTTGTATCGACCACAAACACATAGCGGTCCTGGTCGATGAATTCGCCCTGCCGGCTGAATGCGGCAAAGGCCTTGTCGCCGTTGCTCTGGTAATAAGCCAAGGCTTTTTCCAGCAGCGCCTTGGCGGCCTGGGCATCCTCATCCTGGCCTGTTGCGGCGTGCACCTGGCCCAGACACAACAGCAGCAGCCAGGTGATGCAGAGCAATCCCTTCATGTTCCGTCCCTCATTATTGTAGAAGTGACCACAGCGTAGACGGCTGTGGCTCACGGCGCCGCCAGCCATTGATTGACGATGCCGTCATACACCCCGGTGGCGACGCTCAGGTGCAGCCATTGGTCGACATAACTCTTCCACGCCACGTCATCACGGGGCAGCAGGAACGCTTTCTGGCTGTACTGCATGTGCCGCTCGGGGTTCACCGCGCACAGCCCAGGCTTGAGCTTCTGCTGGTAACGCGCTTCGCTGGCGTCGGTGATCATCACGTCGGCCTTGCCCGCCAGCAGTTCGTCGAAGATGGTCACATTGTCATGCAGGCGGATTTGCGCCTGGCCCAGATGGGCCCGGGCGAACACTTCGTTGGTGCCGCCCGCGGGCTCGATCACCCGCACCTGGGGCTGGTTGATCTGCTCGACGGTCTGGTAGCGCTGCACATCGGCGCAGCGCACCAGCGGGATCTTGCCATCGACGCCCAGGGATTGGCTGAAGAAGGCTTTTTTCTGGCGTTCCAGCGACACCGAAATGCCGCCCACGGCGATGTCGCAGCGCTGGGCGAGGAAGTCGGGCATCAGGGTTTTCCAGGTGGTGGGCACCCATTGGATTTTTGCGTTGAGGCTCTTGGCCAGGGACTCGGCCATGGCGATGTCGATGCCTTCATAGCGGCCATCGGCGCGCAGCGAAGTGTAGGGCTTGTAGTCGCCCGTGGTGCAGACCGTCAGCGTGCCGCGCTGGAGCACCTCGTCAAGGCGCGACGGGGCGGTGTCGGCCAGGGCGCTGGTGGCCAGGCCGAGTGCACAGAGGGCTAAAAGAGCTTTCATGCGGTCGAGTCCTTGGGGCAGGGGGGCAGTTATTATTTTCAGCAGGTTTCGACCTTTTTTTCACGTTGTGCTGTTTAAGCTGCGGATCAAGGTCGTTCGCTACCGTTCCACTTACATGAGCCCGAGATGTTGACACAACCTCCCTCTTCCATCGAGATCGAATACGCTGAACGCTGCGGTCGGGAACACGCCCGGGCCTGCGGCGATACGCGCCCGCCCGGTCTGCGGAGGCGCCTGGCGTCATGGCGCGACGAATGGCTGGTGCGCCAGGCGCTAAAAGTTGCCGGCGAGCCGGGGCTGGTGCTGGACCTGGCGTGCGCATCCGGGCGTTTCTGGCCGGTGTTGGCCGAGCACGTCAACCGGGTGATCCTGGCGTCGGACAATTCTCAGGACATGCTCGATCATGCCCGCAGCCATCACCCGGCGTCCCTGCTCAAGCGGGTCAAGACGTTCCAGGGCTCGGCGTTTACCATCGGTTTGTCGGCGAACGCGGTGGATTGCATTTTTTGCCTGGAATTGTTTCGCCATGTGCCCAGCAGCGAAGGGCGCCTGGCGTTATTGCGCGAGTTCCACCGGGTCAGCCGCGACACGGTGATTGTCTCCGTCAATTCGCGTACCGCCGTAGAGGATGAGTTCCGCCAGGCCGGCTTCAAGGTGCTGAATCACCAGGAGTTCATGCCGGGCTCAAACCTGTGGCGGGTCTACGTCCTGCGTAAGAGAGGATAAGTCCCGCCTGTCGGACTATTCTTCCATGTCTGTCTGAGTTTTCATGGTCGCCTGTGCACTGTGGATGCTCGCAAGTCCCTTTCGCGATATATACTGCGCGCCATTCTTCAAGGGAGAGCCGTGTGGCCATCGATATTCACTGGATCTGCGACAACGATAGCCTCGGCCAGCATTGCGCCGAATGGCAGCAGTTGCCATTCGTCGCCCTCGACACCGAATTCATGCGGGTCGACACCTTTTATCCCATTGCCGGGCTGATCCAGATCGGTGATGGCCAACGCGCTTACCTGATCGACCCCCTGACCATCGACAACTGGCAACCCTTGGCCGCCTTGCTGGAAAACCCGGCGGTGATCAAGGTGGTGCATGCCTGCAGCGAAGACCTGGAAGTGTTGCTGCGCCTGACCGGCAGCCTGCCCGTGCCGCTGTTCGACACTCAATTGGCTGCGGCTTACTTGAACCTCGGTTTTTCCATGGGCTACTCGCGCCTGGTGCAAGCCGTGCTGGACATCGAGTTGCCCAAGGGTGAGACCCGTTCGGACTGGCTGCAGCGGCCATTATCCGCCACGCAGATCAGCTACGCCGCCGAAGACGCGGTGCACCTGGCCGAGGTCTACATCCGCCTGCGTCCGCGATTGTCCGACGACAAGTACGCCTGGGTGCTGGAAGACGGTGCGGAGTTGGTCGCCAACCTGCGTCGTGAAGTCGACCCGAACGAGGTTTACCGCGACGCGAAGCTGGCGTGGAAACTCTCCCGCGCCCAACTCGCCGTGCTGCGTGAACTGTGCGCCTGGCGCGAGCAGCAGGCCCGTGCCCGTGACCTGCCGCGCAACCGCATCATTCGCGAACACTCGTTGTGGCCCCTGGCCAAATCCCAGCCGGATAACCTCGCCGCCCTGGGCAAGATCGAAGACATGCACCCACGCACCGTGCGCCAGGACGGCCAGTTCCTGCTGGACCTGATCAAACGTGCTGGCAACGTGCCCATGGACCAATGGCCACCCGCCGTTGCCGAGCCATTGCCGGTGGAGGCCGCCGCCTTGATCAAGCAACTGCGCGCCCTGGGCCAAACCTTCGCCGAACGCCTGGACATGGCGCCGGAACTGATGCTGCGCAAGAAAACCCTCGAAGCCCTGGTCAAAAGTGGTTATCCCGATGGGCCTTATAAATTGCCAGACTCGCTGCGTGGCTGGCGCCGCGAGTTGATGGGCCAGGCGCTGCTCGACAGCCTGTCCGCCGGAGAACAGCCTTGAAACGTATTTGCTCCATCTACCGCAGCTTGAAAAAGGACGGCATGTACCTCTATGTGCTCAAAAGCGACGCCCTGGAGCGCGTGCCGGAACCGTTGATGGCCGCCTTCGGCAAGCCGCACCACGCATTCGATATGGTGTTGACGCCCGCGCGCAAGCTGTCGCGCGAAGACATTGCCGTGGTCCTGGAAAACCTCGACAAGCAGGGTTACCACCTGCAAATGCCGCCGGCCGAAGATGAGTACATCGAGCACCTGCCCGAAGAGCTGCTGCGTCGCAACGACCCGATGTGATCGCTGGGTGCCTCATGCGCGGCACCGTTATCAATGAAATCGTACACGTGGGCGGTGGCCGTAAGGATGCGGGCGGCCGTCTGCACTGTTTTTGAAAGGTTTGAACCATGCGTGTTCTGATTGCTGAACAGGATCACCCGCTCTACGCCCAATTGCTGGGCGAAGCGGCACCGGACCTGGAGGTGCTGACCAGCGGCGATTCGGCCGAGCTGTCGCGCCTGGCCGCCGATTGTCCGGTATGGCTGGGCCAGCCGGACCTGCTCGCAACGCTGTTGCGCCAGGGCCACCACCCGCAATGGCTGCAGTCGACCTGGGCCGGCATTACCCCGTTGCTGGCCGAAGGCCTGCCCCGCGACTATCGCCTGACCCGTGCGGTCGGCATCTATGGCCAGGTCATGGCCGAGTTTGTCCTCACCTACATGCTTGGCCACGAGCGCGAAGTCTTGGCGCGCCTGGTCAGTCAGGTCGAGCGTAAATGGGACAACCGCACCGGCCAGAGCCTGGCGGGGCGCAAGGTATTGATCGTGGGCACCGGCGATATCGGCCAGAGCGTCGCCGAGTTCCTGGTGCCGTTTGGCGTCAAGCTGTACGGCATTGCCAGCCAGGCCCGTGAGCAGGCGCCGTTTATCGAAGTCGCCGGGCTTGATCAATTGGGCCGGCTGGTGGGAGAGGTGGATTATGTGATCAACCTGTTGCCCAACACGCCTGAAACCCATGATCTGTATGACGCCGCACTGTTCAAGCAATTCAAGCCGACCGCGTTGTTTATCAACGTCGGGCGCGGCGTGGCAGTGGTGGATGCCGATCTGGTCGAGGCCTTGAAAGAAGGGCATTTGGCGGGTGCGGTGATCGACGTTTGCCGTCAGGAACCGTTGCCGCAACGCCACCCGTTCTGGACGGCTTGGGGCTTGCTGTTGACAGGGCACAGCTCGGCGCCGACGTCGCCGTCAATGATGGTGCAATTGTTCATGCACAACGTGCGTGCGTACCAGGCCAAGCAAGCACTGCGCGGGGAAGTGGATTTCGAGCGCGGTTACTGATTCCCACGGGGCCACGGGCCCCGCTTCGACATTTCACCTGACAGTTTGCTCGGAACCGCTTCTCAGGGAGGCGACACCCAAGGTCACCCAGGGCCGCTGAAAAGCGTTCCGCAGGATGCCCCACTGGGTCGACAAACAAGGTCAATGTCATGCTTGCCATCAATGCCGCGCTTTCCCCTGTTCTTCCCCCATCCACTTCATCCCGGCCCGCATCAGCCTCCGTCGATTCGCTACCGTACGATGCCGCCCGCCCCAACATCGTCGCCGGTTTCGACCTGGGGCAAAGCCAGCATTGGGGCAAGCCGGCGTCGGAGGTGACCAGCGGGTTGGGTCGCCACTTGGTCGCGCAGGGGCATGCGGACCCGCAGTCAGCCACGGCGGCCGTCCAATCCCTGCTGGCACGCAGAGCGCCCGAGTTTCTGGTCAAGGACATTCCGCCCAGTGTGACCTACGGCAGCCTGACGTGGGCTCAGTTGGCAATCGCCACCGCCAGGGTCGAGGCCCAGACGCCGGGGCGCTCATCCTCGATGAGTTACGTGGAAGTGCTGGCGGCTGGCGCACCCAAGGCGGACAGTGGGGTGGATGTCCAGCAGGCGCAACGTAAGGCCTTGACAGACTGGGGCGTGGTGAACGGCGAGCTTCCCGCAACGGGCACGCCCACCGAGAGCGAGCTTGCGCGCGTGCGCGCGCTCTACAACAGCCGTTTGAGTGAATTGCTGCGCGCCAGTACCGCCGTGCAAACGCCGGTGCCCAGCCGCAAGGCGATGGCGTTGAACGCGCTCAAGCAAGCGTTTCCGGACGTCGACCCCAGCATGTTTGAAATGCGCTCCCTGCACAAAACCCTGCTTAAACCAGGGCGGCCCGGCATCTTCCCCGGAACGCATTCCATGCTGGATATCGTCATGGAGGGCGCCAAACTGGGGCCGCAGGAGCACTGGATGAGCCAGAACTCACGGATTCCGGCCAAACGTTTCTGCGAGTTGTATGAGGCGGGCACCTTCAAGGCAGCCGAAGCCTTCGAGGCCAAATACAAACAGGCGATACAGTCTCTGGAAGGGGGGCACGAGGATCTCGCCCGTTACCTGGTTTCGACAATGCCGCTGGAGGACCGAAATAACTTTGCCTATGGCAAACTCGAATTCTTCCACACCAATGACTACCACATGGCCGGCGACTTGTTTACGCCGCTGGCGCTGAAGACACGTGCGCATACGCTGCAGGTCAAAACCACGCGCGGAGGCGAGGTCAATATTTATGAAATCAATACCCGTGAGGGCACCGTCAAGAAGCAGAACTATTTGAAACGACGGATCACCGAACCGTATACCGCTGAAAAGCTCGATTCGATCAATGCCAACGTGGTGAGCAAAACCACATTGATTGACCCACTCAAGAATGATCGTCCCGAACGCAAGTTGGAGCGCGAAGTGCCTGTCAATGGCGATGCCACGGCGGCTTCCTCGCGCTTCGATTACATTGGCAAAGTGTTTGCCAAATCGCTCGATCTGCATAACCAGGACCTGCTCGACCATGCACGGGGCGTGACCTCGTATGACCAGAGCCGAGCGACCAATGCGGCCATTGGTGAGTTCTTTCTAAACCTGATTCCGTTCCGGTCGGCCATCGTCAATTTCATCAACGGCAGTCATGCCGATGGCGTGTTCGACCTGGCGCTGGACGTTATCGGCCTGGTGACCCTCGGTGCCGGAAAGGCGGCCCAGGCCGGCAAGGCCTTTGCCAAGGGCGTTTCCACGGTGAGCGGGGCGGCCAAAGCGGTGCGTTTTGTCGGCATGGCCGCTATCGAAGCCTTCAATCCGTTGGGCGGGTTGGGGGATGCGGCGCGGGGCGGCGCACGGCTCTTGAAAAAGGGCGGGGGCCTGGCGCAGCGGGGTATTGAGGCACTGCGCGGTGCGCCGTTGGAGGGCGTCTTGAGCAATACGCTGTTCAACCAATACAAGGTGCCCGACTCCACCATCACCGGGCTTTCGCGTAACAGTCGTGGCTTGTATGTGAAGGAGCATGGCAATCAACTCTACATCCGTAATACCGACGCAAATGGCAAGAGCAATGTGTATGCGGTAGGCGAAGTCACCCGCACCGAAGACGGCGCTGTTCAGGCGCGGATCTATCATGCCAATCGGCAAACTCCATTGCTCGTCCAGCATGTGGAGGGTGACCAGTGGGTGCGCCTGGGTGCCAGGGGCGGCAATCCACCCAAGGTGGCTGACGATCTGGGACCACTGATCGGTGCCGGCGGCGAAGGTGATGTCTACGCAAGCCTTGATGGGCTAAGTGTCTATAAAGATTTTCGTACCAAAAACGCGATAAGGATGCCCGATTTCGTCACTAACGAACTGGAATGCCTTAATAAGTACTATGGAGAGGGATTTGCCACGGCGCTGCTGGAAGATGGCCGTGCCTATATAAAGATGAAACGACTCGATGGGGTCAACCTGAACGGCGTAGCCGCTGGCAGTTTACCTGCCGATGCGCGAAACCTGCTGGATGAAGCGTTGGCTGGCATGGAAGCCAAAGATATTTTGCACAACGACCTGCAGTTGAAGAACTTTTTGTACAGCGCCAGAGATAAAAAGGTTTACCCCGTTGATATTCAATCGTTGGATCCAGAGGTGCTGGCGGGCGATCAGTTTCTGCACGACATGACCTGGGCGGACTACCGGCGTCATAAGGCGCATCTGCAAGCGCAGTTTGGCGAGCTTATCGGTCAATAGTGACAGCAGACAGGAACCCTTGCCGCCAAGGCGGCAAGGGTTTGCGCCTTAAAGGCTGAAATCACCCTCCGACACCAGCTCGCTCAGCGGCTTGCGCGGGCTCGGCATTTCACGGCCTTGCAGGTACTCGGGCAAGGTCGACTTGTCACCCAGCTTGCCGATCGCCACAGCGGCATGCAGCGCATAACCTTGCGGGATTTTCAGCTCGTTGCGCGTCAGTTCCTGATCGAAGCCGGCCATGCCATGGGTGTGCCAGCCGCTGAGGCTGGCCTGCAGCGCCAGGTGGCCCCAGGCCGAGCCGGTGTCGAAGGTGTGCCAAAGCGCCGGGGTTTCTTCGCTGGCGCCAGGGGCGATGAAATCGGTCTTGGAAGCGATGATTACCAGGGCCGACGCATGCTGAGCCCAGCCACGGTTGAATTCATTGAGCAGGCCCAGGTAGCGTTCCCAGTCCGGTGTGTCACGGCGCGCGTAGAGAAACCGCCAGGGCTGCGAGTTGTACGCCGAAGGCGCCCAGCGTGCGGCTTCGAAGAAGCTCAGCAGGGTCTCCTTGGAAATGCTCTCACCGTTGAAGGCGCGGGGCGACCAGCGGTCGGTGAACTGGGGATGGATCGGATAGTCGGCAACTCGTGTCATGGAGCGGTTCCTGATCGTTTAATTCGGTGCTCCAAGCTACTGCGCGGGCTCTAGCCTGACAAGCGTTGCAACACCGCCAGTCGCCAGCGCTTGGCCCCAGGGGTCGGGGGCACTAGACTGGCGGCCTTTTCACCTACCGATACCGATGCAGAGCCATGGCCGCCAAAGTCGAACCTTTCTGGATACGCAAAACCCTTGAGCACCTCGACCAGGAGGAATGGGAGTCTCTGTGCGACGGCTGTGGCCTGTGCTGCCTGCAAAAGCTTGAGGATGAAGACGATAACAGCGTCTATTACACGCGGATCGCCTGCAAACTGCTCGATCTGAAGACCTGCCAGTGCACTGATTATCCCAACCGCCGCGCGTCCGTGCCCGACTGCATCCAGCTTACGCCGGGCCAGGCCGACCAGTTCAAATGGCTGCCGCCGACCTGCGGCTATCGCCTGGTCAGTGAACGCAAGGATTTGCCGCTGTGGCACCACCTGGTCTGCGGCGACCGCGATGCGGTGCACCACGAACGCATTTCCCAGTCCGGGCGCATGCTCAGCGAAGGCAGCGTGCCCGAGGACGACTGGGAGGATTACCTGATTTTCCGCGCGGGCTGATGTGGGGGCTTGTTGTGGCGAGCGGGCTTGCCCTGATGCCAGTCAGTTAAGCAAACGCAATGCTCAAAGCAACGAAGATCAAATGTGGGAGCGGGCTTGCTCGCGAATACGGTGTGTCAGCTAATACATATACAACCTGAACCACCGCATTCGCGAGCAAGCCCGCTCCCACATTTAGAACTCCAACACAGGAGAGATCACCGTCAGTCGGTGGTTTTTACAACGTTCTCCGCCGCCACTTCCGCCCTGGTCTTCAAGTTCTTCAACTCGTCCCCGGCGCGCTCGATCTTCGCGCGCACGGTGTTCATCTCCTGGCGGCCGTGTTCCAGCTTGTCTTTGAGCGAGCAGTGCCCGGTGAAGCCACGAGTTAACGCCATGCCGCCGATTGCCACCTGGATCAAACCGAAAATCCCGCCACGGCGCAGGCCTTTGCCCACCATTATCGCGCCGCCGGCCACCGAGCCGAAGCGTTCCCAGCCATGCACGTTTTGCGTGGGCTGTGTCTGGAACGGGGTGTGTTCGATGATAGGGCGCATGGTTTTGCTGTCGCTCATGGTCTGTCTCCAACAAGGGCTAGTGATAATAGGCTGACTACCCACAGGTGTCGGATGTTCCGAAAATATCAGTACTTGGGACCCGAACGGGTGTTGTTGCCTTTGGCCAGGCGGTCGTAGAGCACCACGTTGACGGTGGCCGCGAGGTTCATGCAGCCGGTGGTCGGGATGTAGACCACGTCTTCGCACCAGTCGCGGATCTCTTTATCGAGGGAGCCATCTTCCGGGCCGAAAATGTAGAGGGCGCGGTCGGGGTGGGTGTACTCAGGCAGGGGACGGGCGCCTTCCACCAGTTCCACGGCGACGGGAATGCAACCCAGGGGCAGGATTTTTTTCAGGTCATCGATACCGATCAGCGGAATGTCGTGATGGACTTTCTTGGTGTCGGTGATGAAGTCCCGGGCGCGCTCGTAACGCACGCCGGTGTAGAACACCGAGGCCACGCCGTAGCAGCCTGCGGCACGCATGACCGAACCGACGTTCTCGGGGGATTTGGGGTTATACAGACCGATGCAGCTGTAGCGTTTATTGCCCACGGGGAAGGGTGCCTTGGCGAAAAAAAACGCGATTATACGGGCTTGAGGAATGTGGTGTTTGGGCTATCGCTATCGCGGCATGGGTACCTACACATCTTTGTAGTGAGCGGGCTTGCCCCGCGCTGGACTGCGAAGCGGCCCCAATAAAGCCACTGCGGAGTCCAGATAGAACCAGGTCGCCTGGTTGGGGCGGCTTCGCCACCCAGCGCGGGACAAGCCCGCTCACTACACGGAGATTTTTTCAGCCTTTGAAAGGTGTGTAGATATCTATGGCTATTGCGGGCAAGCCCGGCTCCCACATTTTTGAGTGTATGGATACAGTCAAATGTGGGAGCTGGCTTGCCTGCGATGGCGGCATAACTGTCGGCGAGGCGCTTCAGTCGTCCTTCTTCATCAACCCCGCCAACGCCGCAAACGGGTTGTGCGTCGCCTTGGCGATCGTCGGGCTGCTGGTGGAGCCTTCGCCGAAGTACTGCTGGTCGGTGTAGCGCGAGTGTTCGTTGTCATGGCAGTACAGGCACAGCAATTCCCAGTTGGAGCCGTCCTGGGGATTGTCGTCATGATTGTGGTTGCGGTGGTGCACAGTCAGTTCGCTCAGGCGTTTGCCAGCGAATTCACGGGCGCAACGGCCGCACACGTGGGGGTACATTTTCAAGGCTTTGTCGCGGTAACCCATTTCACGGTCGCGCTGGGCATCGGCGAGGATGCGGTCCAGCTTGGCGGTGTGGGAGGGCGGGTTGGTTGAGCTCATCATGGCTCCTATATTTTGGTGGTCACGGACAGGCTTGATTCTAGCCGTTCACGGCGCAATTAGCCCTTGAGCTTTTCGGCAATCCAGATGGTGTGTCGCGTGCCCTTGTTGCCATGGGCAAATACCTGCACTTCCTCGGCCTTGAAACCGGCCTTGCGCAGCTTGTCGCTGAACAGCCTGTCGGCGCTGGCCGACCACACCGCCAGCACGCCTTTGGGGCGCAGGGCCTTGGCGCAGGCGGCCAGGCCACCGGCGGAGTAAAGCCAGCTGTTGGCCTTTTGCGTGAGGCCTTCGGGGCCGTTGTCCACATCCAGCATGATCGCATCAAAGCCGTGGGGCTCGGCTTGCAGCACCTTGGCTACATCTTCCAGGCGGATCACGGTGCGCGGGTCCAGCAACGGCCGGCCGGATTTTTCGCCTAGTGGCCCACGGTTCCATTCCACGACGCCCGGCACCAGCTCCGCCACTACCACTTCAGCGGTCTTGCCCAGGTGCTTGAGCGCCGAAGCCAGGGTGAAGCCCATGCCCAAGCCACCGATCAAGACCCGTGAATCCGGGCGTCCGGCGACTTTGCGGCAGGGAATTTCCGCCAACGCATCTTCGGAACCGTGCATGCGCGTGTTCATCAACTGGCCGCCGTCGCCGCCCTGGATCTTGATGACAAAATCTTCACCGTATTCGAACAGGCACAAGGCACCGCCGTTGTCGGGGATCGGGGTGGTGTCGAGCAGAACGAAACGTTTCATGGAAATCTCATTGGGAAGGGCATTCTTGCGCGGTTGGGAGTAGCCTTGTGACATTCCGGTCAGGCCATGGAGCCATCGATGAAGTGCAGCATTCTAACGGTCATTGTGTTGAGCGCGCTTGCATCCGCTGCGGCGCAGGCTCAGGAGTTGCAAACCGTACCGGTCGCGCCCGCCCCCACGCCAGGCGCGCCGGGCACCCCGACGCCGACGCTGTACCCGCAAGTCACCCCGCCGGCCGTGCCCAAGACCAACGGCTCGCCGCCCCTGGTGCCTATCGTGCTGCCAACGCCGCCGAAGGACCAGACCGTGCCCGGCCTGCAGCAAAACGACAGCAAGCCGAAGACGCCCGGCGGTTAGAACTGTTGGGAAATAAGCTGCCCATCGGCCATGCGCAGGCGCTTTGACAGGGCGATGGCAATGGCGCGGATGATCTTGGCGGCGACTCTGGGCGCTTCGTTGAGCATCTTTTCCAGGGAGTCCTTGCCCAGGTTCAACAGCACGCAATCACTGGCGGCCACGCAACTGGCCGAACGCCGCTCGCCGTCGAGCACGGCCATTTCGCCAAAGGCCCGGCCGCTGCGCAGGGTGGCGATGGTCAGGCGCTGGCCGTCATGGTTGGCTTTCTGCACCGCCACCTGGCCGCTGTGGATGATGCACATGAACGTGCCGGCATCGCCCTCGAGGAAAATCACCTCGTCACGGGCAATGCCGCTGATATTGAAGTAGCCGGCGGCGATGTGAAAGTCTTCCGGCAGCAGGGGATCGAACAGGCCGCAGTCCATCAGCATGTCGCGGATTTCGTCATTGAGTAGCGTGGGTTGTGCCATGGCTGCAATCTTGGTCCGTCAATCTTGTAGGGTGGTCCTTCGTTCAGACAGGACCACGGCGCTAAGTTCCTAAATCAATCCCAGTGCCTTGAACACAAATGCATATTCGAGCGCTACGTCACGCAATCCCTGGTAACGACCGCTCATTCCACCGTGGCCGGCGCCTAGTTCGGTCTTGAGCAACAGCAAGTTGTCGTCGGTCTTGGTGTCGCGCAGCCTGGCCACCCATTTGGCCGCCTCCCAGTACTGCACGCGGCTGTCGTTGTAGCCGGCGATCACCAGCATGGCCGGGTAGGCCTGGGCGCGCACGTTTTCGTACGGCGCATAGGCCTTGATGCGTTCATACACCTCGGGTTCCTGCGGGTTACCCCACTCGTCGTACTCGGTGACCGTCAGCGGCAACTCCGGGTCGAGCATGGTGTTTAGCACGTCGACGAACGGCACTTCGGCAATCGCCGCCTGGAACAGCTCGGGGCGCTGGTTGAGCACCGCGCCGATCAGCAGGCCGCCGGCACTGCCGCCGCTGATCACCAGTTGTTTGGAGGTGGTCAGGCCCTCGGCGATCAGGTGTTCGGCGCAGGCGATAAAGTCGCTGAACGTGTTCTGCTTGTGTTCCTGCTTGCCGTTGCGGTACCAGGCTTCGCCCAACTCGCCGCCGCCGCGCACATGCGCAATCGCGAACGCCACGCCCCGGTCCAGCAGGCTCAGGCGGGCATGGGAAAACCACGGATCAAGGCTTGAACCGTAGGCGCCGTAGCCATACAGGTACAGCGGCGTGGGCTTGCCGAGCTGGTCGCGCTTGACCACCAGGCTGATCGGCACCCGGGTGCCATCCGCCGAGGTGGCCCACAAGCGCTGGCTCACATAGTCGTCCGCGTTGAACACGCCGAGCACCGGGGTTTCCTTGAGCACCTGTTGCGCGCCGCTGGCAAGCTCCAACTGGCGGACCTGGGCCGGGCGGTTCAGGGCTTCATAGCGCAGGCGAATCCTGTCGCTGGCAAACTCCAGGCTGTTCTGCACGTAAAGGCTGTAGGCCGCATCGGGCAATTCGACGCGATAGGCCGGCACGCCCTGCGGGTGCACTTCAATCACCGGCAGGCCGCCGATTCGCAGGCTCAGGGTCATGGCGCCGGTGTTCAGGCTCACGCCGTCGAGCATCACCTCGTCACTGTGGGGGATCAGGTTTTGCCACTCGTCCTCGGTCGGCACATCGCCGATGTCGGTCGCCACGAACAGCGCGTAATTGATGCCGTCCCGGTTGCTGCGGATAAACCAGGTCCACGCGCCGTTCAGCTGGCCGTGGTCGACGTCGTATTCATGGTCTTCGACGCGAGGCGCCAGGCAGGTGAACGCCAGGTGCGGCTGGTCGGCGTCCAGCGCCCAGACTTCGCTGGTGGTCTTGCTGCCGAGCGAAAGCAGCAACTGGCGCTCGGAACTTGAACGGTAGCAATGCAGGAAAAAACGGCCGTCGGGCTCGTGGAACACTTCCTGCGCCGCCGTACCATCCAGGCGATAGCGATACAGCTTGTGCGGGCGGTGGGTGTCGTCCAGTTCGCCGAAGAACAGGGTCAGGCTGTCGTTGGCCCAAGTCATGCTGCCGTCGCAGTCCTGGAACTCCAGTTCGCTGACTTTACCCGAGGACAATTCCTTCACGAACAGGGTGTAGATCTCTTCACCGCTGGTATCGAGGCTGTAGGCCAGGCGCTGGTGGTCGGGGCTGATGCTGAACGCGCCGAGGGAGAAGAAACCGCCATTGGCCAGCACGTTCGGGTCCAGCAACAGTTGCTCGCTGCTTTCATCCACCTGGTGGCTGTCGTCGGCCGGGCGGCGGCAGCGGTAGTGGCGGGCGTATTCGTCACCGGCGGTGGTGCGGGTGTAGTACAGGTACGGGCCCCACGGCGAGGGCAACGACAGGTCGGTCTCGAGGATGCGGCCCTTGATCTCCTCGAACAGGGTTTCGCGCAGCGCCTGCTGGTCGGCGAGCTGCGACTCTTGCCAGGTGTTTTCGGCCTTGAGGTAATCGAGCACCTCGGCGCTGTCACGTTCTTGCAGCCAGGCATATGGATCCGGGCCTTGGGCCTTGCGGGCAATCGGGGGGAGCGATGTAGGCATGGATTATTCTCTATCGGGCGGACGGTGGCAGGCATTGCAGCCGCGACTCGCAAAAGCCGTTATCATAGCCGCCTGTTTGCCAACCTTGCCATGGACACCATGACCGAGAACGACTATCTGATCGCTTGGGGCCTTTACGCCTTCGCCGCCTTGGGCTGCCTGCTGGTGTGGTGGCGCCTCACCCGCTGGATCTGGCGCTGGCTGCGCGAGCCGCTGCAATTGCTGATGGCGGTGTTGCTGTTCAGCCCCACCATCGTCGACCCGGTCAAGACCCAGTTCGCGCCGGCCGTGGCCATCACCGCCCTGGACCTGGTGCTCAAGGTCGGCAACAACGCCTGGCGGGCCATTTCCGATTTATTCATGTACACCCTGATCGCCTTTGGCGTGTACCTGGTGATTGTGCTGATCCGCTGGCCCATCGAGCGCGCCGCCAACGCCCGCCGCGAGCGCAAGGCCGCCGCCGATGCGGCATTGGCCGCCGAACCGCCTGAAGACGAAGACGACGTGCCTTTTCGGCGTCCCGCACCGGTGAGCGGCATGCGGGTCGAACCGCGCCTTTAACGTTGTCCGCCCTGCAGCGAGAGCCCCGGCATGTGTGAATTATTGGGCATGAGTGCCAACGTCCCGACCGATATCGTGTTCAGCTTTACCGGGCTGATGCAGCGCGGTGGGCGCACCGGCCCCCACCGTGACGGTTGGGGCATTGCCTTCTACGAAGGCCGTGGCCTGCGCCTGTTCCAGGACCCGGCGGCGAGCAGCGAATCGGAAGTCGCGCTGCTGGTGCAGCGTTACCCGATCAAGAGCGAAGTGGTGATCGGTCACATCCGCCAGGCCAACGTCGGCAAGGTCAGCCTGGCCAACACCCACCCGTTCGTACGCGAACTGTGGGGGCGCAACTGGTGTTTCGCCCACAACGGCCAGTTGGCGGATTTCAACCCGCGCGCAACCTTCTACCGCCCGGTCGGCGATACCGACAGTGAAGCGGCGTTCTGCGATTTGCTCAACCGCGTCCGCGAAGCCTTTCCCGAGCCGGTGGACCTTGAAAGGGTGCTGCCGGACCTGATCGCCGCCTGCGCCGAATACCGCAGCAAAGGCGTATTCAACTGCCTGCTCAGCGATGGCGACTGGCTGTTTTGCTACTGCTCGACAAAGCTGGCGCAGATTACCCGCCGCGCGCCATTTGGCCCGGCGCGCTTGAAAGATGTCGACGTGATCGTCGATTTTCAGGCTGAAACCACCCCCAATGACGTGGTCACCGTGATCGCTACCGAGCCGTTGACCGACAATGAAAACTGGACCCGCTACGAACCGGGCCAATGGAGCCTGTGGCGACGCGGTGAATGCGTCAGCCAGGGCGTTACCGAGTAAGGATATCGACCATGTTGCTCAGTTATCTGCGGTTGGTGCTGTTCGCCATTGGCCTGTTGGTCGGCGTGCAAGTGCCGGGTTTCATCAATGACTACGCCAAGCGCGTCGAGGCCCACCTGATCGAGGCGCAGACCGGCCTGAGCGGGTTCGAAACCACCGCGCGGCAGTTCTTCAACGGGGATCTGCAGGCGTTGGTCGCGCATTACCGCGCCAGTGATGACCCGGTGTTCCAGAGCGACGCCAACAGCCTGGGCGCGATGCTCGACCGCCAGGTGGCGTTGGACAAGCAATTCCAGGCCATGCAAGGCCCCTGGTACATCCGCGCCCTGCAAGTGGCGGTGGCGGCCGATCCGGACATTCGCCGGGAAACCTGGAATGGCTATAGCTATCAGATCTTGCTGACCCCAGAAGCCATGGGCTGGGGGCTGGGCGGGGCGATGCTGCTGTCGTTCGGCATCGAATGCCTGTTCCGTCTGATCGATTGGGTGGTGTTGGGCGGCAGGCGCCTGCGCCAGAGCCGGCCGATTGAAGAGCGTGACCTCAAAGGCCTCTGAGCCAGGCGATGATCGTTCCCACGCTCCGCGTGGGAATGCCTCTTGTGACGCTCCGCGTCGCGCTTTGGACGCAGAGCGTCCTGGGCTGCATTCCCACACAGAGTGTGGGAACGATCAGTCGGGTTGAGCCAGCACCATCCGTTCCTCGCCGACCTGTTCGGCATACCGCGCCACCACCTTCTGGCACAACCCCACAATCTCCTCCACCAACTCCACCCCCACGCGCCACGACACCACCACCTGCAAATTCGGCAGGCGTTGCGCCATCGGCAGCATCACCAACTCCCCGCGCGCCAGTTCCTCCCTGACCAGCACCGGCGGCAACGCGCCAATCCCGAAGCCATCGCGCACCAACCGGGTAATCGCCGATACCGAGTTCACACAGTTCATCCGCGGTGCGGCCACGCCGTTGGCCTGCATCAGGCTGATCACGTCCTGGTGCGGATGGGAGTTTTTCGAGTAGGTGATGATGCGCTCTTGGGCCAGTTCGGCGAGGGAGGCATAGTCGCGGTGGTAGATCGACTGGCTGGCGACGATCCAGGCCATGGGGTGGCTGGCCAGTTCCAGGCTGCGCACGGTTTCGAGGCGCAGCAGGTCGGTTTGCAGGATCAGGTCGAGGAAGCCTTTTTGCAGCTGATCGCTGAGGTTCAGTGCGGTATCAGCGACCAACTCGATTTCCACCCGCGGGAAATGGTCCATCAGTTCCGCCACCAACGGGCTGAGCCAGGTGTGGATCACCGTGTCCATTGCGCCGATGCGGATACGCCCGACCTTGCTGCTGGACGTCTCCAGGGACTGCTTCAGGCCCTGCATGGTGACCATCATCTGCTCGGCGTAATCGAGCACCTTCAAGCCCTCCGGCGTCAGGCTGACACCGCGTGAATCGCGCAGGAACAACTTCACGCCCAACTCGCTTTCCAGCACGGCGATGCGGCTGGAAATCGAGGCCTGGGTGGTGAACAGCTTCTCGGCGGTCAGGCGGAAACTCTTGAGCCTGGCCACCCAGACGAAGGTTTCAAGAAACTTCAAATTCATGGGATCAACTTTTTCTTATGCATGGATCGGTTTTTATTAGTTGGACGCCGCACCGGGCCAGCGCCAAAAATCGAGCCATTCCACGATAAGCGCCGTTGGGGTACGAGGACAAGTTGCGCGTTCCGCGTAATAAATCCCACACTACAAAATAACAAAGCCTACAGGAGCACCAAGCCGTGAGCCGTCTTTTACTCAATTGCGACATCGGCGAAAGCTTTGGCAATTGGACCCTGGGTCTGGATGCCGAGGTCATGCCGTTCATCGATTGCGCCAACGTGGCCTGCGGCTTTCATGCCGGCGACCCGAGCATCATGCGCAAGACCGTCAGCCTGGCGCTCAAGCACGGCGTGCAAGTCGGCGCGCACCCGGCGTACCAGGACCTGCAAGGCTTCGGCCGCCGCTCCATGGCCTACACGCCGCAGGAAATCCAGGATCTGCTGCACTACCAGATCGGCGCCCTCGACGGCATCTGCCGTGCCCAGGGCGGGCGTGTCAGCTACGTCAAGCCCCACGGCGCGATGTACAACGACATGATGGCCAACCCTGTGCAATTGCGCGCTGTGATCCAGGCCGTGGCGGCCTACGGCGAACTGCCGCTGATGCTGCTCGCCACCCGCGACAACAGCGCGGCCCAGGCCTTGGGTGACGAATACGGCGTAACCCTGTGGTTCGAAGCCTTCGCCGATCGCGCCTACGACAGCCAGGGGCATTTGGTCTCGCGCCAGTTGCCCGGCGCCGTGCACCATGATTCCGAGATCATCGTGCAACAAGCCCTGACGATTTCCCGTGGCGAAAATCTGACGGCCAGTGACGGCAGCCCGCTGATCCTGCAAGCCGATACCTTGTGCGTGCACGGCGACAACGCCAGCTCGGTCGCGGCCGTGCAGCGCATCCGCGAGGCATTGAAGCCAGCATGAAGCCGCGCATTGAAGTGGTTGCCATCGACTGCCTGATGGTGCGTCTGTTTGATGAAATTGCCGAAGCCAACATGCCGTGGATGCTCGCCGCTGCCCAAGGCCTGCGCAGCGGGTTTGGCGCAGCGCTGGTGGACCTGGTGCCGTCCTACACCACCTTGATGGTGCATTACGACCTCAGCGCCTTGAGCCCGGCCCAGGCACGCGAGCTGATCGACCAGGCGCTTACCGACCTGCAACCGCACACCCAGGGCAGCGGCCAGCGCCACGTGCTACCGGTCTGGTACGACCTGAGCGTCGGCCCCGAACTGAATCTGCTCAGCCAGCGCAGCGGCTTGGCCGCAGGCGAGGTGATCCGTCGTCACAGCGCCCACGAATACCAGGTATTCGCCCTCGGTTTCGCGCCCGGCTTTGCCTTTATGGGGCTGGTGGACGAGCTCCTGGCCGCGCCGCGGCTCAATACCCCGCGCAAGCGCGTGGCAGCCGGCAGCGTCGGCATTGCCGAACGGCAAACCGCCGCCTACCCGGTGGTTTCCCCGGGCGGCTGGAACCTGATCGGCCGCACCCCGGCCAAGCTCTTCGACCGCGAGCGCGACGGCTACAGCCTGATGCAGCCCGGCGACACGGTGCGTTTCGAGCCGGTCGACCACGCCGAATTCATCAAACTGGGTGGCGATGACACGCCGTTGGAGGCGCAGGCATGAGCCGCTTGATCATCGAGGCCAGCACACCGCTGTGCCTGTTGCAGGACGCCGGCCGCTTTGGCGTGCGTCACCTGGGCGTGACCCAGGGTGGGGCGCTGGACTGGGTGTCGATGTCCTGGGCCAACTGGTTGCTGGGCAATGCGCTCGGCGCGCCGGTGGTGGAGATTACCCTGGGGGGCTTCACCGTGCAGGCCGAGGACTATTGCCTGCTGGCCCTGGCCGGCGCGGACCTCGGCGCCTGCATCGACGACCGCGCCATCAGCCCCGGACGCGGTTTCATCCTGCAAAAAGGTCAACGTTTACGCTTCACCCAGCCGATCAACGGTGCGCGGGCTTACCTCGCGGCACCGGGTGGGTTTGATGCGCCGGATGTGCTCGGCAGCTGCGCCACCGTTGTGCGTGAGGAATTGGGTGGTGTGGACGGTTTCGGCAAGGCATTGGCCGTAGGCGGGCGCCTGGCCTATTCCGGTGCGGGCGGTGCGATGAAAGTGCTGGGCGATCCAGACCTGCCGGCCAAGGCCGCGCTGGATGTGATCGTCGGCGCACAGATCGGCCAGTTCAGCGGGCAAAGCCTGTTCGATGCATTCAACACTGACTGGGCCCTGGACAGCCGCGCCGACCGCATGGGCATGCGCCTGCTGGGTACGCCATTGCAGTACCAGGGCCCTTCGTTGATTTCCGAAGGGATTCCATTGGGGGCGATCCAGGTGCCTCCGGACGGGCAGCCGATTGTGTTGCTCAATGATCGCCAGACCATTGGCGGCTACCCGCGCCTGGGCGCATTGACGCCCTTGGCGCTGGCACGGCTGGCGCAGTGTCTGCCGGGGGAAAAGGTACGTCTGGCGCCAATGCTGCAACACACCGCCCACCGACAACATGTGCAATTTCTGGCTCAATACCGCGCTGGAACGTGAAAGCCGTATTTTCAGATAATTCCTACGATTGCTATGCGCCTGCAGAGGTAGCGCCGCACGCTTGAGAAGTGAAAACCTTCCGGCTCCACCTTGGTGCCATGGAAAGGAGTTCACATGCGATACCTCATAGCAACGGCCCGCGTCAGCCCCGGCAATGTTGCGCCTGATTCGGTCCATCTTGGGTTATATGAGTCAGGCGAGCCTTCCGCGCTCGTCAAGCAGGCGACGGCGGATAACTTGCAGGGCGCGGCGGCGATCATCACCGACGACGTCATCGATGACGGCGTGATTGATTCCGCCGATGAGCGTTGGGTCCAGCGCTTCGCGCAGCAGTACCTGGCGTTCGACTGGTTCAGCGGCGCCGCGCCTTTCGACAAACACCTGAAGATTTTCGCCGAGGATTTCGACAGCTGCGGGGTCGCTCAGACCGTGCGCCTGCACTTCTACCTGGCGCCCGATGCCCTGGCGTTCAGCGCCGGCTACCAGACCGATGCCGACGGCAAGGGGATGGAATTGACGATCTTCCCGGACGTCAATGGCGACAAGCAGATCGACTATGTGGACGCCCAGCTCGTCCGTCAATTGGCACTCAACTTCCTGGCTTTGCGCTGGTACGGCACTCACGAGCATACCTTTTGCCAACTGCAGCTCTTTGGGGCAGGAGGCAAGCATGGCCTCCATCAATAGTCAGGACCTGAGCACATTGCCCACGCGGCCAGATGCCCGCAAGGAGGTAACCCTATGCGCTACATGAAACTCGTCGCTCAATGTTTATACGAAGACGGCAGCCCCGACGCGGTGACGCTGGAGTGGCACGACAGTCAGCAGGCGCCGTCGCTTGTGCGCTGCGTCACGGTGTTCGACATGAACAATGATGGCAAACTCGATTGCGCGCAGCCGGAGGACGTCGACAACGACGGCGTCAGTAATGAATGGGACCGGTTCAAGGCGATCACCCTGGCGCGTCAGTTCCTTGATTTCAAGTGGTACAGCCGCGATCAATCGTTCAGCAAGTTCATCAATGTGTCGGCCCATGCCGCGCATCCCGATGCGCGCACGGACACCGTACGGCTGGCGTTTCACATCGGCGAGGCGCATGTGGCGTTCAAAGCTGAGTTCTACAGTGTTGCGGACGGCCCCCAAGGAGCGTTCAATCCGGACGTCAATGGGGATGGTCAGGTCGATTTCGTGGATGCGGACCTGGTTCGGGCGTTCTGCGCCGGCTACCAGGCGTTAGGTTGGTTCAGCGTCGGTCAGCCGGCCGCTGCCAAGCAGTAAAAGCCCCATGGCAAGGGACTGGCGATTGCAGCGGGTCCTTTGCCTGGTGCTCATTTGGAAAGAAATCGCATCCCTTCCTCAAGCCCGCGCAACGTCAACGGATACATCTGGTCCTCCACCAACTCCCGCACGATCCCGGTCGACGCCGTATACCCCCAGGTGTCCTTCGGATACGGATTAATCCAGATCAGCTTCTTGTACTTGGCCATGAAACGCTGCATCCACACATACCCGGCTTCCTCATTCCAGTGCTCGACGCTGCCGCCGGCCTGGGTGATCTCATACGGTGCCATCGACGCATCGCCGATAAAGATCACTTTGTAATCGGCCCCGTACTTGTGCAGCAAGTCCTGGGTGGAGGTGCGTTCGGAGGTGCGGCGCAGGTTGTTCTTCCACACCGACTCATAGACGAAGTTGTGGAAGTAGAAGTACTCCAAGTGCTTGAACTCGGTCTTGCACGCCGAGAACAGCTCTTCGCAGATCTTCACGTGGGCGTCCATCGAGCCGCCGATATCAAACAGCAGCAACAACTTGATGGTGTTACGCCGCTCCGGGCGCATCTGGATATTCAACAGCCCGGCATCGCGGGCGGTATGGTCGATGGTGCCGTCGATATCGAGCTCTTCGGCTGCGCCCTGGCGCGCGAACTTGCGCAGGCGGCGCAGGGCGATCTTGATATTGCGCGTGCCCAGCTCGACCTGGTCGTCGAGGTTCTTGTACTCGCGCTGGTCCCACACCTTGACCGCCTTGCCCTGGCGTTTGCCGGCATCGCCCACGCGTATGCCTTCGGGGTTGTAGCCGCCGGAACCAAACGGGCTGGTGCCGCCGGTGCCGATCCACTTGTTGCCGCCGGCATGGCGTTCCTTCTGTTCTTCCAGGCGTTTCTTGAATTCTTCGATCAACTTGTCCAGGCCACCCAAGGACTGGATCTGTGCGCGTTCTTCATCGGTCAGCGAGCGCTCGAATTCCTTGCGCAACCAGTCTTCGGGGATCAGCGCCTGCAAATGGTCGTCGAGCTTTTCCAGGCCGTTGAAGTAAGCACCGAAAGCGCGGTCGAACTTGTCGAAATGCCGCTCGTCCTTGACCAGGATCGCCCGGGCCAAGTAATAGAACTCGTCCATGTCGGCGAAGGTCACGCGCTGTTTCAGCGCGTTGATCAAATCGAGCAGCTCGCGCACCGACACCGGCACCTTGGCTGCGCGCATCTCGTTAAACAGGTTGAGCAACATCAGCGGTTACCGCGACGGCTCATGAACGCCAGACGCTCGAGCAACTGCACGTCCTGCTCGTTCTTCACCAGCGCGCCGGCCAGCGGTGGGATGGCCTTGGTCGGGTCGCGCTCGCGCAGCACCGCTTCGCCGATGTTGTCCGCCATCAGCAGCTTGAGCCAGTCGACCAGTTCGGAAGTGGAGGGTTTCTTCTTCAGGCCCGGCACTTTGCGCACGTCGAAAAAAACGTCCAGCGCTTCGCTGACCAGGTCTTTCTTGATGTCGGGGTAGTGCACATCGACGATCTTTTGCAGGGTGGCGCGATCCGGGAAGGCAATGTAGTGGAAGAAGCAGCGGCGCAGGAACGCGTCCGGCAGCTCTTTTTCGTTGTTGGAAGTAATGATGATGATCGGGCGCTTTTTGGCCTTGATGGTCTCGTCGATTTCGTAGACGTAGAACTCCATCTTGTCGAGTTCTTGCAGCAGGTCATTGGGGAATTCGATGTCGGCTTTATCGATTTCATCGATCAGCAGGATCACCCGCTCTTCGGACTCGAAGGCTTCCCAGAGCTTGCCCTTTTTCAGGTAGTTGCGCACGTCGTGCACCTTGTCCACGCCCAATTGCGAGTCGCGCAGGCGGCTGACCGCGTCGTACTCGTACAGGCCCTGATGGGCCTTGGTGGTGGATTTGATGTGCCAGGTAATCAACCTGGCACCGAAGGATTCGGCCAGTTGCTCGGCGAGCATGGTCTTGCCGGTACCGGGTTCGCCCTTGACCAGCAATGGACGCTCCAGGGTAATGGCGGCGTTCACGGCCAGTTTCAGGTCATCGGTGGCAACGTAGGCCTGGGTGCCTTCGAACTTCATCGGTCATTCCTCGGATTCATCAATGCCCGGACTATACCGCGCAGCCCCGGCGACTGTGAACGCAGACGGGTTATTCAGTCTCTGAATGGCCAGTCACTCCAGCTGTGGAGGCGTGCTTGTATGGGCGCCGGGCCTCTGTGGGAGCCGGGCTTGCCCGCGATGCAGGCACTGCGGTGTATCAGTTGCACCGCGGTGATGCTATCGCAGGCAAGCCAGCTCCCACACAAGTCCGCTCCCACATTTAGTCCGCGCTTGGCTTAGGTTGTTCATAGCGTGCGTTGAAAGCCTGGATGAAACCGTTGCGTAGGATCGCCAGGAACGCAGAGAACGCACTGACATCCTGCTGGTGCACACTGCCGCTCAGTTCGACGCGGGTGGCGAACTGGTTCTTGCGCTGGTTTTTCAGCACCGTCTCGCTGGCGCCGACCACGGCTTCCCAGATCGAGCGGAAGATGTTCTTGTCCTTGTCTTCCACGTCCTGCTTCCAATCGAAAACTTCCACATCGCGCAGCAAGGGCTTGATATAGCCGCTCAGTTGGCCTTTTTCCGCCTGCGCTTCGACCACCACGTCGCCGGTGCCGGACTTGAAATCGAACTTGCCATAGGCGGAGGCGAAATCATTCATGCGTTTGAGTTGCAAGTCGCGGGCGCGGAAGCGGAACTCGAATTCCTCGAAATCACTCAGCGGGTCAAAGGTGGCCGTGGCTTCCAGCGGCGCCTGGCCTTGCAGCAGGGCCTTGCCTTCGAAACGCGCGTCGCGCTTGCCTTTGACATCCACCACGTTGGTGAGGTTATAGAAACTCGCGTTGACCGCCGTCGCGTTGATGTTCACTGGCGGTTTGGAGTTGAAGTTGTGGAAGGCGATCTTGCCGTCTTCGATGCGCATTTCATTGAGGGTGATCGGCAGCAGTTTGCTCAACTGTTCCTGCCAGTCGGTGCCTTTACCGGTCTGGGACGCCTGCTTGTTCGCACCGCCATCGACGAAGTTGATCTCTGGATTGACGAAATGCCCCTCGGCGACCACGGCATGGTCGTACCACAGCGAGTGCCAGCTCACGGCGAATTCGATCTGCGGCGCGTTGACGAACGGCACCGGTACCTTGCCATCCACCTTGACGATCTTCAGGCCATTGATGCGGTACGCACCGCGCCACAAGGCCAGGTCCACATCGGTGATTTCGCCACGGTAGTCACCCATGTCGGCGAGCTTTTCATTCAAATAGTTACGCACCAGGTAAGGCAGCGCGATGTTCAAGGCAACCAGTACCACCACCAGCCCGGTGATGGTCCATAGCGGCCAACTGTAGCGACGTTTCATGGGGCAGTTCTCCTCGCGATTAGGAGATTGACTGTTCGGGTGGCGCCAACGTTCCTCCGACTGGACGCGTTGGAAGGTGAGGCATACCCTTGGACCTTCCTGAAAACCGCCCAATAGGACCCGTCATGAGCCGCATCTTTGCAGACAACGCGCACTCCATCGGTAATACGCCCCTGGTCCAGATCAACCGTATCGCACCGCGTGGCGTGACCATCCTGGCCAAGATCGAAGGGCGTAACCCGGGGTATTCGGTGAAGTGCCGCATTGGCGCCAACATGATCTGGGACGCCGAAAGCAGCGGCAAACTCAAGCCGGGCATGACCATTGTCGAACCCACCTCCGGCAACACGGGCATTGGCTTGGCGTTTGTAGCCGCCGCCCGTGGCTACAAGCTGTTACTGACCATGCCGGCGTCGATGAGCATCGAACGGCGCAAGGTGCTCAAGGCCCTGGGCGCCGAACTGGTGCTGACCGAGCCGGCCAAGGGCATGAAAGGCGCTATCGAAAAGGCCGGCGAAATCGTCGCCGGCGACCCGGCCACCTACTTTATGCCGGCCCAGTTCGAAAACCCGGCCAACCCGGCGATCCACGAGAAAACCACCGGCCCGGAGATCTGGAACGACACCGACGGCGCGGTGGACGTGTTGGTGGCGGGCGTGGGCACCGGCGGCACGATCACCGGTGTGTCACGCTATATCAAGAACATCCAGGGCAAGCCGATCTTGTCGGTCGCCGTTGAACCGAGCGTCTCGCCGGTCATCACCCAGGCGCTGGCCGGTGAAGAGATCAAGCCCAGCCCGCACAAGATCCAGGGGATCGGCGCCGGTTTCGTGCCGAAAAACCTCGACCTGTCGATGGTCGACCGCGTGGAGCTGGTGACCGACGACGAATCCAAGGCCATGGCCCTGCGCCTGATGCAGGAAGAGGGGATTCTGTGTGGTATCTCCTGCGGCGCCGCGATGGCCGTGGCGGTGCGCCTGGCCGAGAAACCGGAGATGCAGGGCAAGACGATCGTGGTGATTCTGCCGGACTCCGGGGAGCGCTACCTGTCGAGCATGCTGTTCAGCGATTTGTTTACCGAGCAAGAAAACCAGGCTTGATGATCGTTCCCACGCTCTGCGTGGGAATGCTGCCCCGGACGCTCCGCGTCCTGCGGTCGCCGCAAGATTTGAGTCCTGCGCAGGGGTGACGCGGAGCGTCACGGGATGCATTCCCACGCTGAGCGTGGGAACGATCGAGCGCCCTCGCCACAAGGTTGATGTGTGTCAGTCGGTCGGCCAAGGCCTTCTGCATACTGCCCCAACTGTTTATGATGCAGGCGCTTATTTTCAGGAGTTGCTGCATGACCTTTTCTTTGGCCACCAAACTGTCGGTATTGTTGCTGTTCATCGGCAGCACGCTTTACGTGCACCTGCGCGGCAAGGCGCGTTTGCCGATTTTGCGCCAATTCGTCAACCATTCGGCGCTGTTCGCCCCGTATAACGCCTTGATGTACCTGTTCTCGGCCGTGCCGTCCAAGCCGTACCTGGACCGCAGCAAGTTCCCGGAACTGGATGTGCTCAAGGACAATTGGGAAGTGATCCGCGAGGAGGCCATGCACCTGTTTGACGAGGGTTACATTCGCGCCGCCGAAAAGAACAACGACGCCGGTTTCGGTTCGTTCTTCAAGAAGGGCTGGAAGCGTTTCTACCTCAAGTGGTACGACAAACCGCTGCCCTCGGCCGAAGCGCTGTGCCCCAGGACTGTGGCCTTGGTGAGCAGCATTCCCAACGTCAAGGGCGCGATGTTCGCGCTGTTGCCAGGCGGCAGCCACCTCAACCCGCACCGCGATCCCTTTGCCGGCTCGCTGCGTTATCACCTGGGGCTGTCCACGCCGAACTCCGACGACTGCCGCATCTTTGTCGACGGCCAGGTCTACGCCTGGCGCGATGGCGATGACGTGATGTTCGATGAGACCTACGTGCACTGGGTCAAGAACGAAACCGAACAGACCCGCGTGATCCTGTTCTGTGACATTGAACGACCGCTGAGCAATCGCCTGATGACCCGCGTCAACCGCTGGGTCAGCAAGCAACTGGGCCGTGCAACCGCACCGCAGAACCTGGATGACGAGCGGGTGGGCGGGATCAACCAGGCCTATGCGTGGAGCAAGACGTTCAGCGACAAATTCAGTGGCGTGGTCAAGCAGTGGAAGCGCAAGCACCCCAAGGCGTACCGGATTGCGCGGCCGGTGTTGGCAGTGGTGGTATTGGTGCTGTTGTGGAAGTGGCTCTTCGGTTAAGAATTGAAATGCGGTCAACACTGTGGGAGCTGGCTTGCCTGCGATAGCGATCTATCAGTGAAATGTGTGGGGGCTGATCCACCGCTATCGCAGGCAAGCCAGCTCCCACACCTGATTTGTGTCGTGGTTCAGGACGCGATCAGTTGCCGCAACACGTAGTGCAGGATACCGCCCGACTTGAAGTACTCCACTTCATTAAGCGTATCGATCCGGCACAGCACCTCGACCTTCTCGCTGCTGCCATCCTCCCGCGTAATCACCAGGGTCAGGTTCATCCGCGGCACGATCTCAACATCGGTCAGCCCAAGAATGTCGACCTTCTCCTTGCCCGTCAGCTTGAGTGACTTGCGGTTCTGATCCAGCTTGAACTGCAACGGCAGCACGCCCATGCCCACCAGGTTGGAGCGGTGAATGCGCTCGAAACTCTCGGCAATCACGGCCTTGACGCCCAGCAGGTTGGTGCCCTTGGCGGCCCAGTCACGGCTTGAACCCGTGCCGTATTCCTGGCCGGCGATCACCACCAACGGCGTGCCCGAGGCCTGGTACTTCATCGAGGCGTCATAGATGGCCATCTTTTCGCCGGTGGGGATATACAGCGTATTGCCGCCTTCTTCGCCGCCGAGCATTTCATTGCGGATGCGGATGTTGGCAAAGGTGCCGCGCATCATCACTTCATGGTTGCCGCGGCGTGAGCCGTAGGAGTTGAAGTCGCGTGGCTCCACGCCTTTTTCCCGCAGGTAGCGGCCGGCGGGGCTGTCGGTCTTGATGTTGCCGGCGGGGGAGATGTGGTCGGTGGTCACCGAATCGCCGAGCAAAGCCAGCACACGGGCCTCTTTGACGTCCTGGATCCGCGGCAGCGGCCCGGCAATGTCATCGAAGAACGGTGGGTGCTGGATATAGGTCGAATCCTCCTGCCACACGTAGGTCGCCGCTTGCGGCACTTCGATGGCCTGCCACTGCTCATCGCCGGCGAACACCTCGGCGTATTCCTTGTGGAACATGCCGGTGCTGACCTGCGCCACCGCGTCGGCGATTTCCTGGCTGCTGGGCCAGATGTCCTTCAGGTACACCGGATTGCCATCCCGATCGTTACCCAAAGGCTCGCTGCTGATATCGATGCGCACGGTACCGGCCAGCGCGTAGGCGACGACGAGGGGCGGCGAGGCCAGCCAGTTGGTCTTCACCAGCGGGTGCACGCGGCCTTCGAAGTTGCGGTTGCCGGACAGCACCGAGGCGACAGTGAGGTCGGCTTTCTGGATAGCTTTCTCGATCGGCTCAGGCAACGGCCCGGAGTTGCCGATGCAGGTGGTGCAGCCGTAACCCACCAGGTCGAAGCCGAGCGTGTCCAGGTACTGAGTGAGGCCCGCCGCCTTGTAGTAGTCGGTAACCACTTTGGAGCCGGGGGCCAGGGAGGTTTTTACCCACGGCTTGCGGGTCAGACCCTTTTCTACGGCTTTTTTCGCCACCAGGCCTGCGGCCATCATCACGCTGGGGTTGGAGGTGTTGGTGCAGGACGTGATCGCGGCGATCACCACAGCGCCGTTTTTCAGGCGGTAGGTCTGGCCGTCGTATTCGTAATCCGCTTCGCCCACCAAGTCGGCATTGCCGACGGCAACGCCACCGCCGCCTTCGCTTTCCAGGCGGCCCTCTTCTTTATTGGTGGGTTTGAATTGCAGGTCGAGGAAGTCGCTGAACGCCTGGCCGACGTTCGGCAGGGCCACGCGGTCCTGCGGCCGTTTCGGCCCGGCCAGGCTGGCCTCTACGCTGCCCATGTCCAAGGCCAGGCTGTCGGTGAACACTGGCTCCTGGCCGGCGTTGCGCCACAGGCCCTGGGCCTTGGTATAGGCCTCGACCAGTTTGACCGTTTGTTCCGGACGACCCGACAGGCGCAGGTAGTCCAACGTCACTTCATCTACCGGGAAAAAGCCGCAGGTGGCGCCGTATTCCGGGGCCATGTTGGCGATGGTCGCGCGATCCGCCAAGGGCAGGTCGGCCAGGCCGTCGCCATAGAATTCGACGAATTTACCCACCACGCCTTTTTTGCGCAGCATCTGGGTCACCGTCAGCACCAGATCGGTGGCGGTGATGCCTTCCTTCAATTTGCCGGTGAGCTTGAAGCCGATCACCTCTGGAATCAGCATCGACACCGGCTGGCCGAGCATCGCCGCTTCCGCTTCGATACCGCCCACGCCCCAGCCCAATACGCCGAGGCCGTTGATCATGGTGGTGTGGGAGTCGGTGCCTACCAGCGTGTCCGGGAAGGCATAGGTGCGGCCGTCCTCGTCCTTGGTCCAGACCGTGCGGCCCAGGTATTCGAGGTTGACCTGGTGGCAGATGCCGGTGCCCGGTGGCACCACGCTGAAGTTGTCAAAGGCGCTCTGGCCCCAGCGCAGGAAGGCGTAGCGTTCGCCGTTGCGCTGCATCTCGATGTCGACGTTTTGCTCGAACGCATCGGCGTTGCCGAACTTGTCGACCATCACCGAGTGGTCGATCACCAGGTCTACCGGCGACAGCGGGTTGATGCGCTGCGGGTCGCCCCCGGCCTTGGCCACGGCGGCGCGCATGGCGGCCAGGTCGACCACGGCGGGTACGCCGGTAAAATCCTGCATCAATACACGGGCGGGGCGGTACTGGATCTCGCGGTCGGACCGGCGTTCCTTGAGCCAGGCGGCAATCGCCTTGAGGTCGGCGCCGGTGACGGTCTTGTTGTCTTCCCAGCGCAGCAGGTTTTCCAGCAGCACCTTGAGCGACATCGGTAGCGTGTCCAGGTCGCCCAGGCTCTTGGCGGCCTCTGGCAGGCTGAAGTAGTGGTAGGTTTTGCTGTCTATTTGCAGGGTCTTAAGGGTTCTCAGGCTATCAAGCGATGACATGATATGGCTCCTTATGGTCCGCACGGCTACGGACCTGACGGGACGAACAGAGCTATCAAGGTAGCCCTGTTTTCATTAGCAGACTAATAACTGGACTCTATGGTTAAGTCCAAGGTTCCGATCAGCTATCATGCGCGCGTTTTCATGACAGGCATTGCGATAGCGCGGCCAGTTGCCAGGAGATTCAATGAACACCCTTTTTATGCACTGCCGCCCGGGTTTTGAAGGCGAAGTCTGTTCCGAGATAGCGGAACACGCCGCGCGCCTGAACGTCTCCGGCTACGCCAAGGCCAAGACCGGCAGCGCCTGCGCCGAATTTGTCTGCACCGAAGACGACGGCGCCCAGCGCCTGATGCACGGCCAGCGCTTTGCCGAGTTGATCTTCCCCAGGCAGTGGGCGCGCGGGGTGTTCATCGACCTGCCGGAAACCGACCGCATCAGCGTGATCCTGGCGCACCTGCAAGGTTTCCCGCTGTGCGGCAGCCTGTGGCTGGAAATGGTCGACACCAACGACGGCAAGGAGCTGTCGAACTTCTGCAAGAAATTCGAGGTGCACCTGCGCAAAGCCTTGTTGAATGCTGGCAGACTGGTGGACGACCCGAGCAAACCCCGCCTGCTGTTGACCTTCAAGAGCGGCCGCGAAGTGTTCATGGGCCTGGCCGAGTCGAACAATTCGGCAATGTGGCCGATGGGTATCCCGCGCCTCAAGTTCCCGCGTGACGCGCCCAGCCGTTCGACGCTCAAGCTGGAAGAGGCCTGGCACCACTTCATCCCCCGCGACCAGTGGGACGAGCGCCTGCATGGCGACATGACCGGCGTCGATCTCGGCGCAGCCCCTGGCGGTTGGACCTGGCAACTGGTCAACCGCGGCATGCTGGTGACCGCCATCGACAACGGCCCCATGGCCGAAAGCCTGATGGACACCGGCCTCGTGCAGCATTTGATGGCCGACGGCTTCACCTTCGTGCCCAAGCAGCCGGTGGACTGGATGGTCTGCGATATCGTCGAGAAACCGGCGCGTAACGCCGCGCTGCTGGAAACCTGGATTGGCGAGGGGTATTGCCGTGAGGCGGTGGTGAACCTGAAGTTGCCGATGAAGCAGCGCTACGCCGAAGTGAAGCGTTTGCTGGAGCGTATCGAGGAAGGCTTCAAGGCGCGCGGCATTCGCGTAGAGATCGGTTGCAAGCAGCTGTACCACGACCGTGAGGAAGTGACCTGTCACCTGCGCCGGCTTGTGGACGCAAAGAAACCCAAGCGACACTGATATCCAATGTGGGAGCTGGCTTGCCTGCGATAGCGGTATAACTGTCGAAATTTATAGTGAATATGCCCCCGTCATCGCGGGCAAGTCGAACCGCCGCTTCCACAGTCGAGCGGGTGTTCCAGGAGTGATGTATGAACCAATCCCTTGATTTGCCCGTAGACGCCGTGCTCGACGCCACCGGCCTCAACTGCCCGGAACCTGTGATGATGCTGCACCAGCACATCCGCGACCTGCCGGCCGGCGGGCTGCTCAAGGTGATCGCGACCGACCCGTCGACGCGCCGCGATATCCCCAAGTTCTGCGTATTCCTGGACCACGAACTGGTGGATCAGCAGGAGCAGGCCGGTACTTACCTGTACTGGATTCGCAAAAAAACTGCCTGATGCCGGTTTTCTACTGTAGGAGCGAGCTTGCTCGCGAAAAACTCATAGGCACCGCGCGCATCCAGGAAGCACGCGTTATCGTTGACGTTCTTCGCGAGCAAGCTCGCTCCTACAGTGATTCGGGGCCGGATTAAGCCCGCGCCTTGTCGACGCGGATGCGCCGGCGTGCGCTGCGCGCCAGGCGCACCAGCAGCATCCCGGCCGCACAGCTCAGGCCCACGATCAGGCCTTGCCACAAGCCGCTTGGGCCGCTCGGCTCGCCCAGCCAATCGGTCAGCCCCAGGGCGTAGCCGACCGGCAGGCCCACGCCCCAATACGCGAACAGAGTCAGCACCATGGTCACCCGCGTGTCCTGGTAGCCACGCAGCGCGCCCGCCGCGGTGACCTGGATCGAGTCGGAGAACTGGAACAGCGCCGAGAACACAATCAGCATCGACGCCAAGTGAATTACCACCGGGTCCGGGGTGTAGATCGCCGCGATCTGCTCGCGAAACACCAGCATCAGGCTGCAGGACAGGCAGGCGTAGGCCAACGCCGTGCCCATGCCGACACCGGCGGCGAAGCGTGCCTCACGCGGCTCGCCACGCCCCAGCGCCTGGCCGACGCGCACGGTCACGGCCATGCTTAGCGAGTAGGGGACCATGAACACCAGCGAGCTGACATTCAGCGCGATCTGGTGGCCGGAGACCACGGTGGCGCCCAGGCTGCCGAGCAGCAGGGCGATCACCGCAAAAATGCTCGACTCGGCAAAGATCGCAATGCCGATGGGCAGGCCGATGCCCAGTACCCGCTTGATCACCGCCCACCGCGGCCAGTCGAAACGCTTGAACAACTCGCTGCTCTGGTAGGCCGCGCCCCAACGGGTCCACACCGCCAGCCCCAGCAGCATCACCCACATCGCAATGGCCGTGGCCCAGCCACACCCGACGCCGCCCATGGCCGGCAGGCCCAGGTGGCCGTAGATGAAGATGTAGTTCAGCGGAATATTCAGCGCCAGACCGCACAGGCCCATGACCATGCTCGGCCGCGTGCGGCCCAGGCCGTCACTGAAGCAGCGCAGCACGTAATACAGCGCGATGGCCGGCATGCCGGCGGCGATGCCGTGCAGGTAACCCATGGAGGGCTCGATCAGGTCCGGCTCGACCTTCATCGCCTGCAGGATCGGTTCGGCGCAGAGCAGCAACAACGCCCCCGAGATCCCGACCACCACCGCCAACCACAAGGATTGACGCACCAGCGGCCCGATTTCACTGAACTGGCCGGCACCGTAGCGCTGGGCGACTTTTGGTGTAGTGGCCAGCAGCGTGCCGGTCATCAACAGGTACACGGGAATCCAGATCGAGTTGCCCAGGCCGACCGCCGCCAGGTCCTGCGGGCTGACACGCCCGGCCATCACCGCATCGACAAAGCTCATCGCGGTGGTGGCCAGTTGGCCGATGATGATCGGCAAGGCAAGCGTCAGCAGGCCGTGCACTTCCCGGCGGATGCGGGCGGGACGGGTGAGGGGGGCGGTGGCAGTGTTCACGTACGGGTGTCCAGTCAAAAGGCAGGTCAAGGACGGCGCAGTCTACGCCTTGACGAATCGGTCAGGAAAAAACCTGTGTTAGCGATTTGTAAACAAACCCCCATGCACTGCAGCTCCCACAGGAAAGCCATCAAGCCTGTACACTGCGGTTCCGCCAAAAGGAGCCCCGCCATGCTGATTGTTGCCGACGAAAATATTCCGCTGCTCGATGCATTCTTCCAGGGATTTGGCGAGATTCGCCGCGTACCCGGCCGTTCCATCGACCGCGCCACGGTCGAGCAGGCCGATGTGCTGCTGGTGCGCTCCGTGACCAACGTCAACCGCGCTTTATTGGAGGGCTCCAAGGTGCGCTTCGTCGGCACCTGCACCATCGGTACCGATCACCTGGACCTGGACTACTTCAAGCAGGCCGGTATCCAATGGTCCAGCGCCCCCGGCTGCAATGCGCGCGGCGTGGTGGACTATGTGTTGGGCAGCCTGATGACCCTGGCCGAGATCGAAGGCGCCGACCTCAACCGGCGCACCTATGGCGTGGTCGGTGCCGGTGAAGTCGGCGGGCGGTTGGTCGAGGTGCTCAAGGGCCTGGGCTGGAACGTATTGGTCTGCGACCCGCCCCGGCAGATCGCCGAAGACGGCGATTACGTCAGCCTGGCGCAGATCATCGAGCACTGCGATGTGATCAGCCTGCACACGCCGCTGACCAAGTCCGGCAACGGCTCTACCTGGCACCTGTTCGACCGTCAGCGACTCGACCAGCTCAAGCCCGGCACCTGGCTGATCAACGCCAGCCGTGGCCCGGTGGTGGACAATGCCGCGCTGCGCGAAGTGCTGCTTGAGCGTGAAGACCTGCAAGCGGTGCTGGATGTGTGGGAAGGCGAGCCCGAAGTCGACGCCGACCTGGCCGACCTGTGCGTACTGGCCACGCCGCACATCGCCGGTTACAGCCTGGACGGCAAGCAGCGCGGCACCGCGCAGATCTACCAGGCGTTCTGCGCGCACCTGGGCCAGGAGCCGAGCATTAAATTGAGCGACCTGCTGCCGCCGCCCTGGCTGGCCGAGGTGCACCTGAACGCGTCGACCGATCCGGCCTGGGCGCTGGCGACCTTGTGCCGCAGCGTGTACGACCCGCGCCGCGATGATGCGGATTTTCGTCGCAGCCTTCTAGGAACCGTGGATGAACAGCGCAAGGCCTTCGACCTGCTGCGCAAGCACTATCCCGAGCGCCGTGAGATCGATGGGCTGAAGGTGCGTATTAATGGCGAGTCGGCCCCGTTGTCGAAAATCGTGTCCGCACTGGGCGCGGTGTCCGTTTAGACCGCCCATGAAAAACCCGGCCACCTGGGCCGGATTTGAAAGAGTGTCTGCGCTTCAGCCTTGCTGTGCAGGCTTGACCAGGCGCTGCTCCAGCTCGCTGCACGCTTGCTGGATCATCTCTTCGGTAATCTGCACTTCGCGGCCCTTGGCGTCGATATACGAGCAGGGCAACTCCTGCGGTTGGCGGATCACTTCAATCTTGGCGTCGCTGCTATTTTGCAAGGTCATGGCCTGTCTCCTCATCAGGTTGTGTACCCATATTAATCCCCCGCGCGTGACCAGGCTGTTACAACTCCCTGCAAGGCCACCGGTTCGAATGCCCAGTCCACCAGAAAGCGCTATAAATATCCAGCTTGGGGTTAGATCGATAGCCTCTAGCGGCGCACATCAGTGGGAATAATTAATCTGACTCATTGCCTTTAGTTGTTATTCAGCCAAGTTCCCCCCATGTGGGTGTACAGGTTCCTCATTGGTGATGCCCTCCATGTTCTCAGTCCGTCAACGCCGTGCGATTCGCCTGGCCAGCCGCTTTATTGCGCCGTACCGCTGGCAGGCCTTCGGTGCCCTGTTGGCGCTTATCGTCACGGCCGGTATTACCTTGTCCATGGGGCAGGGCATTCGCCTGCTGGTGGATCAGGGGTTCATGACCCAGTCACCGCATCTGCTCAACCAATCCATCGGTCTGTTCATGGTCCTGGTCCTGGGCTTGGCGGTGGGCACGTTTGCACGGTTTTACCTGGTGTCGTGGATCGGCGAGCGGGTCGTGGCGGATATCCGTCGCCAGGTGTTCAACCACTTGATCTACCTGCACCCCGGTTTTTATGAGAACAACCGCAGCTCGGAAATCCAGTCGCGGCTGACCACCGACACCACCCTGCTGCAATCGGTGATCGGCTCGTCGCTGTCGCTGTTCCTGCGCAATGCCTTGATGGTCATCGGCGGCATCGTGCTGCTGTTTGTGACCAACCCCAAGCTCACCAGCATCGTGGTGGTGGCGCTGCCGTTGGTGTTGGCGCCGATCCTCATTTTTGGCCGGCGCGTGCGCAGCCTGTCGCGCCAGAGCCAGGACCGCATCGCCGATGTGGGCAGTTATGTGTCCGAGACCCTCGGCCAGATCAAGACCGTGCAGGCCTATAACCACCAGGTGCAGGACGAACAACGCTTCGCCGTGACCGTGGAAGACGCATTCGTTACCGCGCGCAAGCGCATTGCCCAGCGCGCCTGGCTGATTACCCTGGTGATCATGCTGGTGCTAGGCGCGGTGGGCGTGATGCTCTGGGTGGGCGGCATGGACGTCATCAGCGGGCGCATTTCCGGCGGCGAGCTGGCGGCGTTCGTGTTCTACAGCCTGATCGTCGGCAGTGCGGTCGGCACGCTCAGTGAAGTGCTCGGTGAATTGCAGCGCGCCGCCGGTGCCGCCGAGCGGATTGGCGAGTTGTTGCAGTCGAACAACGAAATCCAGGCGCCCGCCGCTGGAACCGTGCAATTGCCTGCGCGGGTCAGCGGTCGCATGACGCTGCAAGACCTGCGCTTTGCCTACCCCTCACGGCCGGACAGCTACGCCATCGACGGCTTGAGCCTGAGCATCAACCCCGGAGAAACCCTGGCGCTGGTGGGACCGTCCGGTGCCGGCAAGTCGACCCTGTTCGACCTGTTGCTGCGTTTCTACGACCCCCAGCAGGGCCGCATCCTGCTCGAAGGCCACCCGCTGACCGAACTCGACCCCATGGACCTGCGCCGCCACTTCGCCCTGGTGTCCCAGAGCCCGGCGCTGTTCTTTGGCAGCGTCGAAGAGAACATCCGCTACGGCAACCCTGCCGCCACCACCGAACAAGTCGAAGCCGCCGCGCGCATTGCCCATGCCCACGACTTCATCCTGCAAATGCCCGACGGCTACCAGACCCACCTCGGCGACGGCGGCATGGGCCTTTCCGGCGGCCAGCGCCAACGCCTGGCTATCGCCCGCGCCTTGTTGGTGGATGCGCCGATTCTGCTGCTCGACGAAGCCACCAGCGCGCTGGACGCCCAGAGTGAACACCTGATCCAGCAAGCGTTGCCGCAGTTGATGCAGGGGCGCACCACGCTGGTGATCGCCCATCGACTGGCCACGGTCAAGAACGCCGACCGGATTGCGGTGATGGACCAGGGTAAATTGGTGGCGGTGGGTACGCATCAGCAGTTGGTTGCGAGCAATGCGCTGTATGCGCGCTTGGCGGCGTTGCAGTTTAGTGATGGAGCTGAGATCGCAAAAAGCGAGGGTTAGACGATCTATGTCTGTAGTGAGCGGGCTTGCCCCGCGCTGGGGGGCGAAGCCGCCCCAACCCAGGCGCCTGGGTTCTAACTGGAACTCGGCGGTGTGTTGATTGGGGCGGCTTCGCCACCCAGCGCGGGGCAAGCCCGCTCACTACAACGGCCTGCTATCACCTTCAATCAGTTGTCACTGATCATCAAAATACCGCTCATGCCAATCCACCAACGGCTGCGGCGAATTGAGCTTCTGCCCGTAGATCACCGAATAAGACAGCACGTTCTGCACATACTGGCGGGTTTCATCGAATGGAATGCTCTCCACCCATACGTCAAAGCTCAGGTGATCCGCACCGCGCAGCCACTGGCGCACGCGCCCTGGGCCGGCGTTGTAGGCAGCGGAGGCGAGGACGCGGTTGCCGTTGAACTGGCTGTGCACCTGGCTCAGGTAGGCGGCGCCGAGCTGGATGTTCTTGTCCGGGTCCAGCACCTGAGCCGGGGAGGCCAGGGGAATGCTGAATTTACGCGCGGTTTCCTTGGCGGTGCCGGGCATCAGTTGCATCAGGCCGCTGGCGCCGACGCCGGAGCGGGCGTCGTCCATGAACGCGCTTTCCTGGCGGGTAATGGCGAAGATCCAGCTGGAATGCAGGCCGCGCACCTTGGCCTCGCGCACCAGCGTGTCGCGGTGGGCCATCGGGAAGCGGATGTCCAGGTCGTCCCAGTACTGCGCCTGGCTGATGGTGCGGATAGCCGGGAAGTACCACTTCATGTCATAGGCCAGCTTGGCCTGGGCGACCATTTCGTCGCGGTTGAAGTGGCGGCTGACGTGGTACCACTCGCGACGGCCGTCGACGATCTGGCCACGCGCATAAAACTCCAGCGCACGCCGCACGCCGGGGGTGTTGCGGACCTTGTTGACTAGCGCCTGGCTCATCACCAAAGGCTTGTTGTTCAACTGGTAGGGGGACTTGGAGCGGTCGGCGGCGAGGAACCCGTAGAAATCCCGTTCCTTGGCCACGTTCTTGTACAACACCAGCGCTTGCGGGTTTTTCGGCTCGGCCAGTTCCAGGCTGCGGGCCTGCCAGTAGCGCCAGCGGTTGGTGGTGGCCAGGTCCTGCGGCAGCTTGCGGGTCAACTGGTAGGCATCTTCCCAGCGGGCCAGACGCAACAGCAGGCGCAGGCGCCACTCGGAGACGGTGTTGTCACGCAGTTCGGGGTCGTATTGGGTCATCACCTCAAGGGCGCGAGGGTCGTAGCGCTTGGCCAGGGTCAGGCCGATTTCCCGGGCGATCGACACTTTTTCGTCACGGGAGAACCGCATGCTGCTGGCGTAGCCGTCGAGCAGGGCCATGGCTTTGTCGGGATCCTGGCGTGCCAGGCGGCGCAGGCCCAGGCCCACGGCGTCCGACATGGCCTCGGTGGCCGGCAGGAACCGTGATGGATCGCTGAGCATGTCGGGCTTTTGCGCGACGTCCACCATCAAGCGGCCTTGGGCGGCGAGGGTGGGCAGGGTTTTGACCAGGCTGTTGGCCAGCGCATAGTTGCGCGCTTCGGCGGCGAGCTTGGCGCGGTCCCAGATCTTCTGTTCGGTGAGTTGGCCGTCCGCCGCCCATTGGCCGAACGTGACATCGCAGGCCGCCGGCTGGGACTTGCCAGTCATCCAGAGTTTTTCGGCGCTCTTGTAGCCTTCGGCTTTCTGATTGTGAGTGAGCAGGTACTGGCCATGCAGGCAGTCCAGTTCGACGAAATTGAGCTTGGCGTCGTAGTACTTTTCAAAGGTCTGCCAGTCGCCGCGCTCGGCCAGCCAGCGCAACCAGCGCAATTTCATCCAGTTGGCCTGGGGCAGGTCACCGTTTTTGGCCAGGAACTGTTCGATTTCCTGGTTGCTCGCGGTTTTCAGGCGTGCCGTCAGTTCGTCGTAGGCCAAGTACGGCGTCAGCGGATAGTCGGCCAGGGCCTGGCTGTATTGCATGTACGGGCCGGTATCGCCTTTGGCCAAGGCGCGTTTGGCTTCATCGTAATATTGACGTTGGGTGGTGAGGTCCACAGCCTGGGCGGATTGAACGGCGGTGGCGGAAAGAAGCAGACAAGATAAAAAGTTGAAAAGGCGACTGCGCATGAGACGTCCGTGCAGAGAAATCACGACTAGCACCGGCACCGCCGACACTGATTGCCCCTAGCTTAGCCTTTTGCCCGACGCCTGAGAAAGCTTTGCTGGCCGGTTCGTTCAAGTTCGTTGGAAATGTCCTACAGAACGTGTCGGCAGCGAAAATGCCAGCCGCATCCCACCCTCAACTCAGGTAGAATGCGCGCCCAGTTTTTGGAGAAGCGTATGACCCTGCTCAAATTCAGCGATGTGTCCCTTGCTTTCGGCGCTATGCCGTTGTTGGACAAGGTGTCCTGGCAGATCGCCCGTGGTGAGCGGGTGTGCATCATCGGCCGCAACGGCACCGGCAAATCCAGCATGATGAAGCTGGTCAAAGGCGACCAGAAGCCCGATGAGGGCTCTGTCTGGCGCGCGCCGGGCCTCAAGATTGGCGAATTGCCGCAGGAATTGCCGGTAGCCGACGAGCGGACAGTGTTCGACGTGGTTGCCGAAGGCCTCGATGGCGTGGGCGCCTTGCTCGCCGAGTACCATCACCTGGCGCAGAACTGCGTGACCGAAGCCGACCTGGACAAATTGATGCACGTCCAGCAAGACCTCGAAGCCCGCGACGGTTGGCGCTTGCAGCAATTGGTCGACAGCACCCTGAGCCGCCTGCAACTGCCGGCCGACAAGACCCTCGCCCAGTTGTCCGGCGGCTGGCGTCGTCGCGTGCTGCTGGCCCAGGCCCTGGTGTCCGAGCCGGACCTGCTGCTGCTCGACGAGCCGACCAACCACCTGGATATCGGCGCAATTGCCTGGCTCGAAGAAGCCCTCAAGGATTTCCAGGGCGCCGTGCTGTTCATCACGCACGACCGGTCCTTCCTGCAAAACCTGGCCACCCGTATCCTGGAACTGGACCGTGGCGGCCTGATCGACTGGAACGGCGACTACGCCAGCTTCCTGGTGCACAAGGAAGCCGCACTTTCGGCTGAAGAGACCGCCAACGCCCTGTTCGACAAGAAACTGGCCCAGGAAGAAGTCTGGATCCGCCAGGGCATCAAGGCACGCCGCACCCGTAACGAAGGCCGCGTGCGTGCGTTGAAAGCGCTGCGTGTCGAGCGCAGCGAGCGCCGCGAGCGTACCGGCAAGGCCAACATCCAGCTCGATACCGCCGACAAGTCGGGCAAGCAAGTGATGGTGCTGGAAAACGTCAGCTTCCATCACCCAGAAGGCCCGTTCCTGATCAAGGACTTCTCCATGGTCCTGGCGCGCGGCGACCGTATCGGCCTGCTGGGCGCCAACGGCACCGGCAAGACCACCTTGCTCAAGTTGATGCTCGGCGGTCTGCAGCCGACCAGCGGCAAGGTGGAAGAGGGCACGCGGATCGATGTGGCCTACTTCGACCAGTTGCGTCACCAGTTGGACCTGGAAAAGACCGTGATCGATAACGTCGCCGAAGGCCGCGACTTTATCGATATCGACGGCCAGAGCCGCCACGTCCTCAGCTACCTGGGCGACTTCCTGTTCAGCCCGCAACGTGCGCGTACACCGGTGAAAGCCTTGTCCGGTGGCGAGCGTGCGCGCCTGCTGCTGGCCAAGCTGTTCAGCAAGCCGGCCAACCTGCTGGTGCTTGACGAACCGACCAACGACCTCGACGTGGAAACCCTCGAGCTGCTGGAAGAAGTGCTGCTGACCTTCAACGGCACCGTGCTGATGGTGAGTCACGACCGGGCATTCCTCGACAACGTGGTCACCAGCACCCTGGTCTTCGAAGGTGAAGGCAAGGTGCGTGAATACGTCGGTGGTTACCAGGACTGGCTGCGCCAGGGCGGCTCGCCGCGTCTGTTGGGCGTGACCGAGAGCAAGTCCGGCAAGGCCGACCTGACCTCGGCAGTCGTCGCGCCCGTGGCTGCTGCTGCTCCGGCACAGGAAGCCGCACCTTCCACCAAGAAAAAACTCAGCTACAAGCTGCAACGCGAGCTGGAAGCCTTGCCGGGCGATATCGACGCCAAGGAACAGCAGATCGCCGCGGTGGAAGCAGAAATGGCTGACACGGGTTTTTACCAGCGTCCGGCGGCGGAGACGGCCAAGGTCATTGCTTCGCTTGAGAAACTGAACCAGGAGCTGGAAGTGCTGGTTGAGCGCTGGGCCGAGCTGGATGGCTGATTAATCGGCGCGCAATAAAAAACCCGGTGTTCATCTGATGAGCACCGGGTTTTTCATATGGAATACAGTTAAAAATGTGGGAGCTGGCTTGCCTGCGATAGCGGTGTATCAGCCACCAGATGCATCTGACAGACTGCTATCGCATCCCACATTTGATCTTCATTGATCTTACGAACTCTTGACCAGCTTCACGGCCAGCACATCACACGGCGCGCCATGTAGTACATCATTGGCGGTGGAGCCCAGCAGCAACGCCAGGCCGTGACGGCCATGGCTACCCACCACGATCAAGTCGCAAGCCTTTTCCTTGGCCAGGTGGTGGATTTCCTGGCGCGGTTGGCCATATGTCAGGTGGCAGTCTTCCTTTTTCAGGTGCGGGTATTTGAGAATCAAACGGTCCAAGCGCTCCTTGGCCTGGTCAAATTGTTGTTGCTGCAACTGGGAAAGGTCCATCGGCACGTCACCGCCAAAGGCCATGGCCATGGGCTCGACGATATGCACCAGCGACAGTATGGCGCCATTGGCCAATGCAGATTCCTGCGCACGTTTGATTACTGGATCGCACTCTTCGGTCAGGTCGACGGCGACCAGAATATGTTCGTAGGGCATGGGGCGTTCCTCCAGGGGACTGCAATAAATTCAGTATGGCTGCTTTCAAGCGGATGGGGTTGCCCCAAGTCAAATCCGCTCATCGGGAAAATCGGGAGTACACATATGACGGTCTGGATAGTGGTGTCAATCCTTCTGGCGGTTCTTAGCCCTCTGGTGTGGTTGCGTCCTTCGCGCCATCAGAGCGGGCGCATGGCCCTGCGCATGGAGGCGCGACGCATCGGCCTGGCCATGCAACTGTCGCCGCAAGCGTGGCCGCACTGGCTCAAGCACCAGCCGCCGAGCCCCTGCGCGCAGTATTGCCGGCCACGGCGCGGCAGCACGCCGGCAGTCTGGAGCTACTGGCAGCTGGAGCCGGGGGTGTGGGTGAATCAATGGCGCGAAGTCTGCGTTGATGAAAAGTTGTTGCCGTATTTTGCGAAGCTGCCGGGCAACGTCTACAAGATCGAGGCCGACAAGCAGATGATCGCGCTGTACTGGGGCGAGAAGGGCGAGGCGAGCGTCCTGCAGGAGATCGATGCGCTGCTCAAGGCCCTGGCCTGATCATTGTAGGAGCGAGCTTGCTCGCGAAAAACCTGAGGGCGCCGTGTTAAACCGGATTTGGCGCGTTATCGTTGACGGTTTTCGCGAGCAAGCTCGCTCCTACAAAAGCACCGCGCAATAAAAAGCCCGATATCATCATCGGGCTGGAGTTGGCCAGGCAGGCCGGTAATTCGGTGTTGCTCGCGTTGGATGTTCATCCCGGCGCGTTACGCTTGTCGCTAGCCTAGCGGCCTATGCGGTTCTGTACAGCCCTTTCCGAGATCTTTTGTCTTATTGATTCTATGAATAATCAAATATTGACGAGTCGTGCATTCAGGGCCAGGGTTCTTAAATGACTGGAAAGTCGCGTTTTTCCTAGCCTTTGGAGCGATTGACAATTGCCTGGAATTGGATGAAGGTGGCGTACCCAAATCAAACGGGCGTATGAATTGAGCGTTTGTCTGTCAGACGACTCATACAGAATCCCGACTATCGCATTGGCGGGTGTGCCTGGTGCAATGGCATGAGCATTGACGAATTCATCAATGTCCAACCAGAGGCCAGCGTCCAGTGTGTACTGTTCAGCTTCCATATCGTGGAGATCAGTTGATGATTTACGAAGGTAAAGCCATCACGGTTAAGGCTCTTGAAAGTGGCATCGTCGAGCTCAAGTTCGACCTCAAGGGTGAGTCCGTCAACAAGTTCAACCGTCTAACCCTGAATGAATTGCGTCAGGCCGTAGACACCATCAAAGCAGATGCATCGATTAAAGGTGTGATCGTCTCCAGCGGCAAGGACGTGTTTATCGTCGGCGCGGACATCACCGAATTCGTCGACAACTTCAAGCTGCCCGATGCCGAGCTGGTGGCTGGCAACCTCGAAGCCAACAAGATTTTCAGCGATTTCGAAGACCTCAACGTACCGACCGTCGCCGCAATCAATGGCATCGCGTTGGGCGGCGGCCTGGAAATGTGCCTGGCGGCGGACTTTCGCGTCATGTCGGCCACGGCCAAGATCGGCCTGCCTGAAGTCAAGCTGGGCATCTACCCGGGTTTCGGCGGCACCGTACGCTTGCCGCGCCTGATCGGTGCCGACAACGCCATTGAATGGATTGCCGCCGGCAAGGAAAACGGTGCTGAAGACGCGCTGAAAGTCGGCGCCGTCGATGCTGTGGTTGCCCCGGACAAACTGGCTGAAGCGGCACTGAACCTGATCAAGGGCGCCATCAGCGGCGAATTTGACTACAAGGCCAAGCGCCAGCCGAAGCTGGAAAAACTCAAGCTCAACGCCATCGAACAAATGATGTCGTTCGAAACCGCCAAGGGTTTCGTGGCAGGCCAGGCCGGCCCGAACTACCCGGCGCCGGTCGAGGCGATCAAGACCATCCAGAAAGCCGCGAACTTCGGTCGCGACAAAGCCCTGGAAGTGGAAGCGGCAGGCTTCGTCAAACTGGCGAAAACCTCGGCGGCCCAGAGCCTGATCGGCCTGTTCCTGAACGATCAGGAACTGAAGAAAAAGGCCAAGGCCTACGACGAAATCGCCCGCGACGTGAAACAGGCTGCCGTACTCGGCGCCGGTATCATGGGCGGCGGCATCGCCTATCAGTCGGCGTCCAAAGGCACGCCGATCCTGATGAAGGACATCAACGAACACGGTATCGAGCAGGGCCTGGCGGAAGCCGCCAAGCTGCTGGTGGGCCGCGTTGATAAAGGTCGCATGACCCCGGCGAAAATGGCTGAAGTGCTCAACGGCATTCGTCCTACGCTGTCCTACGGCGATTTCGGCCACGTCGACCTGGTGGTCGAAGCGGTTGTCGAGAACCCGAAGGTCAAGCAAGCCGTACTGGCCGAAGTGGAAGCCCAGGTCAAGGACGACACCATCCTGGCGTCCAACACCTCGACCATTTCCATCTCGCTGCTGGCCAAGGCCCTCAAGCGTCCGGAAAACTTCGTCGGCATGCACTTCTTCAACCCGGTGCACATGATGCCGCTGGTGGAAGTGATCCGTGGCGAGAAATCCAGCGAGGAGGCGATTGCCACCACCGTTGCCTACGCCAAGAAAATGGGCAAGAACCCGATCGTGGTCAACGATTGCCCGGGCTTTTTGGTCAACCGCGTGCTGTTCCCGTACTTCGGCGGCTTCGCCAAGCTGGTCAGCGCCGGTGTGGATTTCGTGCGCATCGACAAAGTCATGGAAAAATTCGGCTGGCCAATGGGCCCGGCGTACCTGATGGACGTGGTCGGTATCGACACCGGCCACCACGGTCGCGACGTGATGGCTGAAGGCTTCCCGGACCGCATGAAAGACGACCGCCGCTCGGCGATCGATGCGCTGTACGAGGCCAAGCGCCTGGGTCAGAAGAACGGCAAGGGTTTCTACGCCTACGAGGCCGACAAGAAGGGCAAGCAGAAGAAAGTCGCCGACCCGTCGGTGCACGAAGTGCTGGCCCCGGTCATCTACGAACAGCGTGAGGTGTCGGACGAAGACATCATCAACTGGATGATGATCGCCCTGTGCCTGGAAACCGTGCGTTGCCTGGAAGACGGCATCGTCGAGACTGCCGCCGAAGCCGACATGGGCCTGGTGTACGGTATCGGTTTCCCTCCATTCCGTGGTGGTGCGCTGCGTTACATCGATTCGATCGGTGTGGCCGAGTTCGTTGCCCTGGCTGACAAATACGCTGATTTGGGCCCGCTGTACCACCCGACCGCGAAGCTGCGTGAAATGGCCAAGAACGGCCAGAGCTTCTTCGGTTAAGTGCCCAGACGACTAGAGCGAGAATATTTATGAGCTTGAATCCAAGAGACGTCGTGATTGTCGACTTCGGTCGCACGCCGATGGGCCGCTCCAAGGGCGGCATGCACCGCAACACCCGCGCCGAAGACATGTCGGCGCACCTGATCAGCAAATTGCTGGAACGCAACGTCAAGGTCGACCCGAACGAAGTCGAGGACGTGATCTGGGGCTGCGTCAACCAGACCCTGGAGCAGGGCTGGAACATTGCGCGCATGGCGTCGCTGATGACCCAGATCCCGCACACCGCGGCCGGCCAGACCGTGAGCCGCCTGTGCGGTTCGTCGATGAGCGCGCTGCATACCGCCGCGCAAGCGATCATGACCGGCAACGGTGATGTGTTCGTGGTCGGCGGCGTTGAGCACATGGGCCACGTCAGCATGATGCACGGCGTCGACCCTAACCCGCACATGTCGCTGTACGCGGCGAAAGCCTCGGGCATGATGGGCCTGACCGCTGAAATGCTCGGCAAGATGCACGGCATTACCCGCGAAGCCCAGGACGCGTTCGGCCTGCGCTCCCACCAGCTCGCCCACAAGGCGACCGTGGAAGGCAAGTTCAAGGATGAAATCATCCCGATGAACGGTTACGACGAGAACGGTTTCCTGAAACTGTTCGACTACGACGAAACCATTCGTCCGGACACCACCCTGGAAAGCCTGGCGGCATTGAAGCCTGCGTTCAATCCAAAGGGCGGCACCGTGACAGCCGGTACTTCGTCGCAAATCACCGACGGTGCATCGTGCATGATCGTGATGTCGGCGCAGCGTGCCCAGGACCTGGGTATCCAGCCCCTGGCCGTGATCCGTTCGATGGCCGTAGCGGGCGTGGACCCGGCGATCATGGGCTATGGTCCAGTGCCGGCCACCCAAAAAGCCTTGAAGCGCGCGGGCCTGACTATCGCCGATATCGACTTCTTCGAGCTCAACGAAGCTTTCGCCGCACAGGCCCTGCCGGTGCTGAAAGATTTGAAAGTACTCGACAAGATGAACGAGAAGGTTAACCTGCACGGCGGTGCGATTGCCCTGGGCCACCCATTCGGTTGCTCCGGTGCGCGTATCTCCGGTACTTTGCTCAACGTGATGAAGCAAAATGGCGGCAACCTCGGGGTGGCTACCATGTGCATTGGTCTCGGCCAAGGCATTTCGACCGTCTTCGAACGCGTTTAAGCGTTGGGTTGACGGAAGCCGGGGCCCAGTGCCCCGGTTTTTGTTTTTTGGGAATTTTTAATATTTTTTTTCAACACATTTTGTAAGAGGGCCAGAGCATGAAAGTCGAACCAGGGCTCTATCAGCATTACAAAGGTCCGCAGTACCGTGTTTTCAACGTGGCGCGGCATTCCGAAACCGAAGAAGAAGTCGTGTTTTACCAAGCGCTGTATGGCGATTACGGCTTTTGGGTGCGCCCCTTGAGCATGTTCCTGGAGACCGTCGAAGTTGACGGCGAGCAGGTCCCGCGCTTTGCTTTGGTCACGGCCGAACCTAGTCTTTTTACAGGGCAATAACGGCAGGTCGCGCAGAATGCTGCGCTTGACCTCACCTTGTTGCCACTATATATAGCGTTGCCGCGTCAGGCGCCAACTGCCTTTCACTTCTCGAATTCAGGAATTTTCCGATCCATGGGCAAATCGCTGGTCATTGTGGAATCCCCGGCTAAGGCCAAGACCATCAACAAGTACTTGGGCAACGAGTACGTGGTGAAGTCGAGTATCGGCCATATCCGAGACCTGCCCACCAGCGGTTCGGCTAGCGCCAGCAAGGAGCCTGCCGCCAAGCGCGGCAAGGCCGCCGCGGGCGAAGGTCCGGTACTCACCCCTAAAGAGAAAGCGCGCAAGCAGCTGGTCTCGCGCATGGGTGTGGACCCGGATCATGGCTGGAAGGCCAAGTACGAAATCCTTCCAGGCAAGGAAAAGGTCATCGAGGAGCTGCGCCGGCTCGCCAAGGATGCTGACACCATCTATCTCGCAACCGACTTGGACCGCGAGGGGGAAGCCATTGCCTGGCACCTGCGCGAAGCCATCGGCGGTGACGACAGCCGCTACAAGCGCGTGGTGTTCAACGAAATCACCAAGAAAGCCATCCAGGAAGCCTTCTCCAAGCCGGGCGAGCTGGACATCGACCGCGTCAACGCCCAGCAGGCCCGTCGTTTCCTCGACCGCGTCGTGGGCTACATGGTCTCGCCGCTGCTGTGGGCCAAGATCGCCCGTGGCTTGTCCGCCGGCCGCGTGCAATCGGTCGCGGTGAAGCTGGTGGTGGAGCGTGAGCGCGAGATTCGCGCGTTCATCCCTGAAGAGTATTGGGAAGTCCACGCCGACCTGGGCACCGCCAAGGGCGCCAACGTGCGCTTCGAAGTGGCGCGCGAGAAGGGCGAAGCCTTCAAGCCGCTGGACGAAGCCCAGGCCATGGCCGCGCTGGAAAAGCTCAAGGCTTCCAGCTACAGCATCGTCAAGCGTGAAGACAAGCCGACCAGCAGCAAGCCGTCGGCACCGTTCATCACCTCCACCCTGCAACAGGCCGCGAGTAACCGCCTGGGCTTTGGCGTGAAGAAAACCATGATGATGGCCCAGCGTCTCTACGAGGCCGGCTACATCACCTACATGCGTACCGACTCCACCAACCTGTCGCAAGACGCAGTGGCGATGGCGCGTACTTATATTGAAACCGAGTTCGGCAAGAAGTACCTGCCGGAGAAGCCGAACGTCTACAGCAGCAAGGAAGGCGCACAGGAGGCTCACGAAGCGATTCGCCCGTCCGACGCCAACACCGAGCCAAGCAAGCTCAGTGGTATGGAGCGCGACGCCGAGCGCCTCTACGAGCTGATCTGGCGCCAGTTCCTGGCGTGCCAGATGCTGCCCGCGCAGTACCTGTCCACCACCGTCAGCGTTGCTGCATCCGACTTCGAGCTGCGTGCCAAGGGCCGTATTCTCAAGTTCGACGGCTATACCCGCGTGATGCCGCAGATCGCCAAGCCAGGCGATGACGATGTGCTGCCGGACATGGCCCAGGGCGATACGCTCAAGCTGATCAAGCTCGACCCGTCCCAGCACTTCACCAAGCCGCCGGCGCGTTACTCGGAAGCCAGTTTGGTGAAAGAGATGGAGAAACGCGGCATCGGTCGTCCTTCGACCTACGCGGCGATCATCTCGACGATTCAGGATCGCGGTTACGTGGCGCTGCACAACCGTCGTTTCTACTCGGAAAAGATGGGCGACATCGTTACCGAGCGTCTCTCCGAGAGCTTCTCCAACCTGATGGACTACGGCTTCACCGCCGGCATGGAAGAGAACCTCGATGACGTCGCCCAGGGCGAGCGCGACTGGAAAAGCGTGCTGGACGAGTTCTACGGCGACTTCAAGAAAAAGCTCGAAGTGGCTGAAAGCCCAGACAGCGGGATGCGCGCCAACCAGCCGGTGATGACCGACATCCCGTGCCTGACGTGCGGCCGGCCGATGCAGATTCGTACCGCGTCCACCGGCGTGTTCCTGGGGTGCTCAGGCTACAGCCTGCCGCCGAAAGAGCGCTGCAAGGCCACGGTCAACCTGGTGCCGGGTGATGAAATCGCCGCGGACGACGAGGGCGAATCCGAATCGCTGGTACTGCGTGGCAAGCACCGTTGCCCGATCTGCAGCACGGCGATGGACGCCTACCTGCTGGACGAGAAGCACAAGCTGCACATCTGCGGTAACAATCCCGATTGCAATGGCTACGAGATCGAAGAGGGCACCTACCGCATCAAGGGCTACGAAGGCCCAAGCCTGGAATGCGACAAGTGCGGCAGCGAGATGCAGCTCAAGACCGGCCGTTTCGGCAAGTTCTTTGGCTGCACCAACCCCACGTGCAAGAACACCCGCAAGCTGCTCAAAAGCGGTGACGCGGCGCCGCCGAAGATGGACCCGGTGAAGATGCCCGAACTCAAGTGCGAGAAGGTCAACGACACTTACATCCTGCGTGACGGCGCTTCGGGGCTGTTCCTGGCCGCCAGCCAGTTCCCGAAAAACCGCGAGACCCGTGCGCCGCTGGTGCTGGAGATCGTACCGCACAAGGACGAGATTGATCCCAAGTACCACTTCCTGTGCGAAGCGCCGAAGAAGGACCCGGATGGTCGCCCGGCCGTGATCCGCTACAGCCGCAAGACCAAGGAGCAGTACGTGCAGACCGAAGTGGACGGTAAGCCTACCGGCTGGAAAGCCTTCTACGACGGCGGCAAGTGGAAGGTCGAGGACAAGCGCCAGGGCGCTTGATCGACCAAACTGCGAATAAAGGCCGCCTGAATGGGCGGCCTTCTTGGTGTAGGAGCGAGCTTGCTCGCGAAAAGCCTGAGAGCGGCGCTGGGTGTCAGATTTTTCTCATTATCGTTAACGACCTTCGCGAGCAAGCTCGCTCCTGCATAGCCAGCATCACGCCTCATTCGTTGTGGAGACAGCCTTATGGCCAACGAACTCTATACCCGTACCAATCAGAAAATTTACTTTGCGGGTTTATCCCTGGAAGCCCTTGGCCGCGCCGAGGAAGGGAAAGAGATGAATGCCATCGCGCTGGTCCAGGCCGGGCGCGAAGCGGCGTTGTTCCACTTGTATGGCGCCTTGCTGGGCCTGTGCCATGAAATCGCCGGGTTCTATCGCTTGCCTCAAGCCGGCTCGCCTCGAGCAGAGATGATCATGAACCGCGAAGTGCTCGAATCCATGGCGATTCCTGAATTGGCCGAGCTGGTCGAAATGGCGCAAAGCCCCGACAGTTGGATTGCGCGCTTGCTCAAGGCGCATGCCGATATGTTCCAGCCGCCGCGGGTTCCTCATGTGCCCAAGGGGGATGTGACCCAGCCGTTGATCGTGGCGGTTGCGATGCAAGAAGATGAGCCCAAGCCGTTAAGTCGCGAAGAGCTGGAAGGCTGGCGCCAGGCATTGAAAGAGATGGCGCTGCGCTTTCGAGAAGGCTTGAACGAGTGCTAACGCCTGTTCAGGTCCTGAGAGCACCGTTCATCAAGCTGTAAAGAAACCTGTTCAGATCCTCTGCGGGGCTGGGTAGATGACTGATATAATCCCGGCCTTTCGTGGAGAACAGACTTTTATGCCAACGTCCTTTCTGGAAATTGTTGAGTTGCCTGACGGCCGTATCGAGCTGCGCCGGGCGGAGGACGAGGGTTCTCTGGTTATTCTGGATTTCTCCGAGGACGCCAAGGTGTTCTTGCAGGGGCAGCACGTGGAAGTGGCAAAAGCCATGTTGAGCGTGGGTGTGCAGATGGCGGGGCGTTTGGCGGAAGGCGAGCCGGAGAAGGACGATGGGCCGCGAGTGCTTCACTGAGGTCTGCGACGATCAGGCTTTTTGTGCCGCATTGATTTTGTAGTGAGCGGGCTTGCCCCGCGCTGGGCTGCGAAGCGGCCCTGACATAGATGAATGCGGTATATCAGTTAATCCACAGTGTCTGGTTTTGGGGCCGCTTCGCAGCCCAGCGCGGGGCAAGCCCGCTCACTACAGAGCCCATCAGAGACGCCCGACTTTCAAAGGGCCGCCTCAAGTAATTATCCCAATCGAATATTCAAGCTCTGTGCATCGCCCACGCGCGCTGCACTGATCAGCTGCTGCCTGGCGCTGGCATTCAGCGGATTCAGCCAGCTCACCACCGTATGGCTACGGCCCAGGCGCAAGGCTTCGCAAGTCAACTGCTGGGCACTTTGCATGCCGCGCGGTTGCAGCAACAGGATACGCTCACGGTTTAGACCGGCGTCTCGCAACCAGGCCTGGGTCAGGCTGGCGGGCGGGGCGATCAGTGTCAGCCAGCGGGCGTCCTGCTCTTCGCTCAATTCACGCAGGATCGGCGCCAGCAGGCTCAGGCAGCTCCCCGCTGCACCGCGCAACGACAGTTCACTGAACGCCTCGGGCTCGGCGCCCCAGGGCGCCTCGACCGTTTCCTTGAGGATAGGCGCAAGGGGTTGGGCCATGAAGGCCTCGAACAGCGACAGTTGTGTGTGTTGTGGGGTGTGGACGAGCTGCATGATGCCTCCTTTAGCGGCGAATAACGCCGACGCTCAAGCCTTCGATCACCAGGTCCTGGTCTTTAAGGTTCACTTCAATCGGGGCGAACTCAGGGTTCTCGGCCAGTAGCCAGACCTTGCTGCCTTCGCGCTTGAAGCGTTTGACGGTGACCTCATCGCCAATACGGGCGACGACGATCTGGCCATTACGGGCTTCGCGGGTGGTATGGACAGCCAGCAGGTCACCGTCGAAGATGCCCACGTCCTTCATGCTCATGCCATGGACCCTTAGCAGGTAGTCGGCGCGAGGATGGAAGAAGGTCGGGTTGATATTGCATGACTCTTCGACGTGCTGCTGTGCCAGGATCGGCGCACCGGCGGCGACGCGGCCGATGATGGGCAGGGTCGATTCGTCGGCCTTGGCTTCGAAGCCGGGGATGCGTATACCCCGCGAGGCTCCAGGGGTCATCTCGATCGCGCCTTTGCGAGCGAGGGCCTTGAGGTGTTCCTCGGCGGCGTTGGGGGACTTGAACCCCAGTTCCAGCGCAATTTCCGCTCGCGTCGGCGGGTAGCCGTTGTCATCGAGGCAGCGCTTGATAAAAGCCAGAATCTCAGCTTGGCGTGGCGTCAGTTTTAGCATGTTGATCGCTCTGTCTTTTTATACAGTGACTGGGATTATATACAGTGAACTGCGCTTGGCAATCATCCTTTTGCAGCGCTCCGCTGGACGGTCATCGCGGCAGCTTCCTACAAGACAGAGATAGCGCTGCCTACAGAGCGCCAGGGATGTGATTAAATAGCCATGCAATACATGACTGGCCGGCCGGAAAGCGAACCCGCAGGCTTGACAAGACACAAACTGAAACGTATGTTTCAAACAAGTGTTTGTCAGGCGGAGTAGCCATGGCCCAGTCGGAAACCGTTGAACGCATTCTCGATGCTGCCGAGCAATTGTTCGCGGAAAAAGGATTTGCTGAAACTTCACTGCGGCTGATCACCAGCAAGGCTGGCGTCAACCTCGCCGCGGTGAACTACCATTTCGGCTCGAAAAAGGCCCTGATCCAGGCGGTGTTCTCGCGTTTTCTTGGGCCGTTCTGTGCCAGCCTCGACCGTGAGCTGGAGCGTCGCCAGGCCAAGGCCGACCACAAGCCGACCCTGGAGGACCTGCTGGAAATCCTGGTTGAGCAGGCCCTGGTTGTCCAGCCCCGCAGCGGCAACGACCTGTCGATCTTCATGCGCTTGCTGGGCCTGGCTTTCAGCCAGAGCCAGGGGCACCTGCGGCGTTACTTGGAAGACATGTACGGCAAGGTATTTCGTCGCTACATGTTGCTGGTCAACGAAGCCGCTCCGCGTATCCCGCCTATCGAACTGTTCTGGCGCGTGCACTTCATGCTTGGTGCGGCCGCTTTCAGCATGTCCGGGATCAAGGCGTTGCGCGCTATCGCCGAGACCGATTTCGGCGTCAACACCTCCATCGAACAAGTGATGCGCCTGATGGTGCCATTCCTCGCCGCCGGCATGCGCGCCGAAACCGGCGTGACCGACCCGGCCATGGCGGCCGCCCAGTTGCGCCCACGCAGCAAAACCACGCCAGCCCCCGCCAAGGTTTGACCGCCGCGGGTGTGCGCGGCCGCTTGCTTGCGCTAAGCTAGCCGCCATGTCGATTTCAGCTATTTACTCACGACCCGTTGCCTTCCTTGGGGGCAACGGGTCGTGTGCGTTTTTTAAGGAAGGTTTATGACTGTTGCCCTGCAAGGTTCTTTGATGGTTGACGTTGCCGGCACCTGGCTGACGGCCGAGGACCGCCACCTGTTGCGCCAGCCTGAAGTGGGCGGCCTGATTATCTTCGCACGCAACATCGAACATCCACGGCAGGTGCGCGAACTGAGCGCGGCGATTCGTGCGGTGCGCTCGGACCTGCTCCTGGCGGTCGACCAGGAAGGCGGTCGCGTGCAGCGTCTGCGCCAGGGGTTTGTACGCCTGCCAGCCATGCGCGCCCTGGCGGCTCACCCCAACGCCGAGTACCTGGCCGAGCAGTGCGGTTGGATCATGGCCACCGAAGTATTGGCGGTGGGCCTGGATTTGAGCTTCGCCCCGGTGCTGGACCTGGACTACCAGCGCAGCGCCGTGGTCGGCACCCGTTCCTTCGAAGGCGACCCCGAACGCGCCGCCGTGCTGGCCGGCGCCTTTATCCGTGGCATGAACAGCGCCGGCATGGCCGCCACCGGCAAACACTTCCCTGGCCATGGCTGGGCCGAGGCGGATTCCCACGTCGCCATCCCCAATGACGAACGCAGCCTGGAACAGATTCGCGCCAATGACCTGGTGCCCTTCGCACGCCTGAGCAAGCAGTTGGCGGCCGTGATGCCGGCACACGTCATCTACCCCCAGATCGACGCCCAGCCCGCCGGTTTTTCGCGCCGCTGGTTGCAGGACATCCTGCGCGGTGAGTTGCAGTTCGATGGCGTGATTTTCAGCGATGACCTTTCGATGGCGGGCGCCCATGTGGTGGGGGATGCGGCCAGCCGTATCGAAGCGGCGTTGACTGCGGGTTGCGACATGGGCCTGGTGTGCAATGATCGCGCGGCTGCGGAGCTTGCACTCACAGCCGCTCAACGCATGAAGGTCACGCCATCGGCGCGGATTGCGCGCATGCGGGGTCAGGCGATGGTGTCGACGGACTACAAGCAGGATCCGCGCTGGCTGGCGGCGCTGACTGCGTTGCGGGATGCTCAACTGATTAATTGAAACCGCGTCGTCGCTATCGCAGGCAAGCCAGCTCCCACATTTTGATTTGTGACTACATTCAAGTGTGGGAGCTGGCTTGCCTGCGATACGGTCTAACAGTCAACGCTTCTCTTGTTTATTGGGCAACGGCGCAAACAACGCCTCGATATCCTCATTGCCCAACTGCCAGTCCCCGGTCGTGCGCCCATCCAGCACACCTGCCGCCAAATCTGACTTCTCCTTTTGCAGGTGCTGAATTTTCTCCTCCACCGTCCCGCGCGCAATCATCTTGTACACGAACACCGGCTTCTCTTGCCCGATGCGATACGCACGGTCAGTCGCCTGGTTTTCCGTGGCGGGGTTCCACCACGGGTCGTAGTGGATCACCGTGTCGGCTTCGGTCAGGTTCAGGCCGACACCGCCTGCCTTCAGGCTGATCAGAAAAATCTGCAGCTTGCCGCTCTGGAAGTCCTTCACCGGCGTTCGCCGATCACGGGTCTGGCCGGTCAACAAGGCGTAGGCGACGCCGCGCTTTTGAAGCTCGATTTCGATCAGGCTCAGCATCGAAGTGAATTGGGAAAACAGCAGGATGCGCCGGCCTTCCTCAAACAACTCCTCAAGCATCGCCATCAGGCTATCAAGCTTGCCCGAGCTGCCGCCACGGGCGGGCAGGGTGGCGTCATTGACCAGCCGCAAATCGCAGCACACCTGACGCAACTTAAGCAGTGCTTCAAGAATGATGATCTGGCTGCGGGCCACGCCCTTGCGGGTGATCTCGTCGCGCACCTTCTTGTCCATGGCCAGGCGCATGGTTTCGTACACGTCGCGCTGGGCCTCGCTGAGGTCTACCCAATGGATGATCTCGGTCTTGGGCGGCAATTCCGTGGCCACCTGTTCCTTGGTGCGGCGCAGCAGGAAGGGTTTGATCCGACCGTTGAGGTGCTGAAGTCGTACATCGCTGGCGCGCTTTTCGATGGGCACGCGGTAGTCGCGGTTGAAGCTTTTTACGTCACCCAGCCAACCCGGCAACAGGAAGTGGAACAGCGACCACAGCTCGCCCAAGTGGTTTTCCAGCGGTGTGCCGCTCAAGCACAAACGCTGTCGGGCGTTCAGCTCGCGCGCCGCCTGGGCCGCCTTGCTGGAGGGATTCTTGATGTACTGGGCTTCGTCCAGGATCAATACGTGCAAAGGCAGGGTGGCAAGGTGGTCGATGTCCTTTGGCAACAGGGCATAAGTGGTCAGCAGCAGGTCATAGTCCTGCAGGCCGTTTTCCTTTAAAGGCGGGAAAAACTTCTTGCGTGACGCGCCATACAGCGCCAGCACCTTCAGTTGCGGTGTAAAGTGCGCCGCTTCATCGAGCCAGTTGGGAATCAGGCTGGTCGGCATCACCACCATGCAGGGTCGATCCAGGCGCCCGGCGTTTTTTTCCGTGAGAATATGCGCCAGGGTCTGCAGGGTTTTACCCAGGCCCATGTCATCCGCAAGAATTCCGCCGACATCAAGCTGACGCAGCGACTGCATCCAGCTCAAGCCTTCCAGTTGATACGGGCGCAAGGTCGCGTTCAGCCCTTCGGGCGCCACGCAGGTGAAATCCTTGATATCCCGCAGGCGCTGGGCGAAGTTGCGGATCTTTTCGCCGCCTTCCCATTGCAGCGGCAGGTCTTCCAGCGGGTTCAGGCGAATCGCATCGGCCTTGGCCAGGCGTAACGTGGTCGTGCCAGCCTCTTGCAGATAGAACTCGCCGAGGGTGGCCAGCACCGGTTTCAGGCGTCCGTAAGGCAACGCGACTTGCAGCGGGCCATGGCCGCCGTTGGGCAGGCCAGGGATATTCACCAGGATCAGTTCATCATCGCGACGCCGCGCCAGTTTCTCCGGGTTGAGAAGCTCGGTGTGGGAGCGCATCAGGTTCAGCAGAATCGGCAGCAGGCTCAGGCGCTCACCGTTAACGATGATCCCCAGCTCCAAGTCGAACCAATCACGCTCCGGGCCTTCGTCAACGGTGGCGTACCAGTCATCGACGGCGCTCAGGTCGAAGCCGAAATCTTCTTCGATCTGCAGCTCCCAACCCTCGGCCCGCAGGGTGGGCAAGGCATTGAGGGTGAAGTTGAGCCAGGCGCTGTCATTGACCAGCTCGAACAGCTCGCCGGCGCTTTCCGGCAGGGCCTTGCTCTGGCGCGTGGCGATCTTGAAACCGAGCAGGCGCAGGCGCTCGCGGTACGGCTGCTCAAGCTCGGGATGGCGCTTGATGCGCAGGCTCTGGGTGTCCTGGCGCACGATGATGTCGGCGTTTTTCTGCCCGCTGACATAGTTGCCCAGGTAATTGAACGACAACGCCGCGCGATGCTGGATATAGCGCTGCATCTTGCCGTTGCGCGGTTCAAACGCGCTGAATTCGACGCTGGCCAGCCACAGGCGTGGCACGGGCAGCACGTCCTCCATCACCACCTGCGGCAGCACCGGGCGGTTTTCCAGTACGGCCTGGAGTTTTTCCAGCAACTCGGCATCCTGGGTCGCGGCGGGGTAGGCCAGGGTTTCCTGGACCTTGAGCAGCACCGCCGCGATGTGTTTGCAGTTGGTGTGCACCGGGCAGGTACAGCGGCTGTCCACCAGGATCAGCATGCCCTTGGCCGACTCGCGCAACGAGATGGTCTGCCGATAGACGTTACCGCCCGAGCCTTCGCAGCTGGCGGTGATGGTGCTGTCGCCGGACTCGACGATGCGCACCCGGTTTTCCAGGGCGTACCGCCGTCCGCGCTCGAGGCTCTGCTCTTTAAAGCGATTGGCCCACGAGGGGGCCAGGGGTTTGGTCAGCGACGACGTCAGGGGCATGGCGCGGGATCAGTCCTGCAGGTCGGGCGGTGGTGCGCTGGGTGGCTTGGCGGTCAACGAGGTAATTTTGATCAGCAGCGCCAGATGGCCGCCGTCCAAGTAGTTGAGCTGGTTGTTCTTGGTGCGCACGTCTTTCTGGGCCAGGTGTTCGCTGGCGATCACGCTGCCGTTGCCGTCGAACTGGTTGATCCAGAAGTCCGCGTCGATATCGGTGAAGCGGCCCAATTGCAGGTTCAACACGCCTTCGATGGGGAACTGCCCGAACTGCTCCTGGCCGTCGGTAATCGCCAGCTTCACCGGTTGCTCGCCGAGGTTCTGTTCCCACGCCTTATGCAACAGCACGGTGTAGGTGGAGTCGGCGCGCAGCTTGTCGACAATGCTGGAAAGGCGCGGTGGGCTCAGCTTATCGCCCAGGCGCAGCGCCCCGGTGTCCCAGTCTTCCGGCGCGGCGCGGCTGTTGATCACCGGCTCGGCGTTCTGGCGCACCAGGATCAGCTCCACCTGGTACGGGCTGTCGGCGAACGCCGCGGGTGCCGCTACCAGCAATAACAGGCTCAACATGCGGAACAGGCGCATCGGGGCGTCCTTCAAGCAGATTTCGGGATGAGGCGCTCGAACAGCGCCTCCAATGTATTAAAGCGTTCTTCGGCACGTTCCATCGGCACCATGAACTTGAACAGCGTAGCCCCTTCGAACTTGTAGCGGTTGGGCTGGCCCTGGATCAGCTTGATCAGCACCAACGGGTCCACCGGCGTCTGCGCTTCGAACTCGATACGCCCACCCTGCGGCCCGGCGTCGACCTTCTTGATACCCAACTGCTCGGCCTGCAGTTTGAGCAGGGTCAGGCGCACCAGGTTCTTGGTCGGCTCCGGCAGCAGGCCGAAGCGGTCGATCATCTCCACTTGCAGGTCCTTGAGCCCCTCCTCGTCAGTGGCCGAGGCGATGCGCTTGTACAGGATCAGCCGCGCATGCACGTCCGGCAGGTAGTCTTCGGGGATCAATGCCGGCAAGCGCAGGTTGATTTCCGGGCCGCCGCCCAGCGGTTGGTCGAGGTTCGGCTGCTCGCCCTTGCGAATGGCTTTCACCGCGCGTTCGAGCATCTCCATATATAGCGTGAAACCCACCGCCTGGATTTGCCCGCTCTGGCCGTCGCCCAGCAGTTCGCCGGCGCCACGGATTTCCAGGTCGTTGGTGGCCAGCACAAAACCTGCGCCCAGGTCCTGGGTATTGGCGATCGCTTCCAGGCGCTTTTCCGCGTCGGAGGTAATCTGTTGCCGTGGCGGCGTCAGCAAATAGGCATAGGCTTGGTGGTGACTGCGCCCGACCCGGCCGCGCAACTGGTGCAACTGGGCCAGGCCGAACTTGTCGGCGCGCTCGATGATGATGGTGTTGGCGCTCGGCACGTCGATGCCGGTCTCGATGATGGTCGAGGCGATCAGCACGTTGAAGCGCTTGTGGTAGAAGTCGCTCATCACCTGTTCGAGTTCACGCTCGCGCATCTGCCCGTGGCCGATGGCGATACGCGCTTCGGGCACCAGTTCGGCGAGGTCGGCGGCGCATTTCTCGATGGTCTTCACATCGTTATGCAGGTAGTACACCTGGCCGCCGCGCAGCAGTTCACGCAGCAACGCTTCCTTGACCGTGCTTTTGTTCTGCTCCATTACGAAGGTGCGCACCGACAAGCGCCGCGCCGGCGGCGTGGCGATGATCGACAGGTCGCGCATGCCCGACACGGCCATGTTCAACGTGCGCGGGATCGGCGTGGCGGTCAGGGTCAGGATGTCGACTTCGCTGCGCAGGTTTTTCAGCTGTTCTTTTTGACGCACGCCAAAGCGGTGTTCTTCGTCGATGATCACCAGGCCCAGGTTCTTGATCTTCACGTCGTCCGACAACAGCTTGTGCGTGCCGATGACGATATCGATCTTGCCTTCTGCCAGGTCGGCGACTGCGGCGTTCACTTCCTTGGCGGACTTGAAGCGGCTCATCACTTCCACGCTCACCGGCCAATCGGCAAAGCGGTCGCGGAAGCTGTTGTAGTGCTGTTGGGCGAGCAGGGTGGTTGGCACCAGGATCGCCACTTGCTTGCCGCCATGTACCGCGATGAAGGCGGCGCGCATCGCCACTTCGGTCTTGCCGAAGCCCACGTCGCCGCAGACCAGGCGGTCCATCGGCTTGGGCGCGAGCATGTCGGCGCGCACGGCTTCGATGGTGGTTTGCTGATCCGGAGTTTCTTCGAACGCGAAGCCGGCGCTGAAGGTGGCGTAGTCGGCTTTCGGGTCGGCGAACGCATAACCTTCGCGCGCGGCGCGACGGGCGTAGATGTCGAGCAGTTCGGCGGCGACGTCGCGCACCTGCTCGGCTGCCTTGCGCTTGGCTTTCTGCCAGGTCTCGGAACCCAGGCGGTGCAACGGCGCCAGCGCGTCATCGCTGCCGGTGTAGCGGGCGATCAGGTGCAGGCTGGCCACCGGCACGTAGAGCTTGGCGCCCTCGGCGTATTCCATGGTGAGGAATTCGGCCGCCTGGTTGTCGATCTCCAGGGTCTGCAGGCCGAGGTAGCGGCCCACGCCATGGTCGATATGCACCACCGGCGCGCCTTCGCGCAGTTCGGTGAGGTTCTTGATCACGGCGTCGTTGTTGGCGTCGGCGCGTTTTTCGCGGCGTCGGCGCTGCATCACGCGCTGGCCGAACAGCGGGCTCTCGGCGATCAGCGCCAGGGCCGGGTCGTCCAGCAGCAGGCCTTCATCGAGCGGTGCGATGGTGATTGCCAGGCGTTCTTTGCTTTTTACAAAATCCGGCCAACTGTCGACGGTCTTCGGTCGCAGCTTCAGGCGTTCGAGCAGCTCCAGCAGCACTTCGCGACGACCGGCGGATTCGGCGGTAAACAGCACGCGGCCGGGGAAGTCAGCCAGGAAGTTGGACAGCGCTTCCAGCGGTTGCGTGGCCTTGGCCTGGATCGCCAGGTCCGGCAGCGTCGCCGCCGGAAAACGTTCGCGGCCGCCGCCTGCGTCCACGTCTTGCTGGCTGGCGACCACGCGCGGCCAGTTTTTCAGGCGTGCGAAGCAATCTTCCACCGGCAGGAACAGCTCGGCCGGCGGCAATAAAGGGCGGGACGGATCGACGCGGCGTTCTTCGTAGCGGTTACGCACGTCGTTCCAGAAGTTTTCCGCCGCCTGTTCGATGCCCGGTAGCGAGAACACTTGGGTGTCCTGGGGCAGGTAGTCGAACAGGGTGGAGGTTTCGTCGAAGAACAGCGGCAGGTAGTACTCGATACCGGCCGGTGTAATCCCGCTGCTCAGGTCCTGGAAGATCGGGCAGCGACGGAAGTCCACGTCGAAGCGCTCGCGAAAGCGTGCCTTGAAGCGCGTGACCGCGTCTTTTTGCAGCGGGAATTCACGGGCCGGCAGCAGCTTGACCGACTCCACCTTGTCGATGGACCGCTGGTTTTCCGGGTCGAAGGTGCGCAGCGTCTCGATCTCGTCATCGAACAGGTCGATGCGGTAGGGCAACTTGCTGCCCATCGGGAACAAATCGATCAGCGCACCGCGCACCGCGAACTCGCCGTGCTCGTACACCGTATCGACGCAGCGGTAGCCGCTGGCTTCCAGACGCGTGCGCATCTGCTCGACGTCGAGCTTCTGGCCGATGTCCAGCACCAGGCTGCTGCCCAGCAGGAACTTGGTCGGCGCCAGGCGGTGCAGGGCCGTGGTAATCGGCACCACCAGCACGCCGTGGGCCAGTTCCGGCAAGCGGTACAGGCTGGCGATGCGCTGGGAAATGATGTCCTGGTGCGGCGAGAACAGGTCGTAGGGCAGGGTTTCCCAGTCGGGGAAATGCAGCACCGGCAAATCGGGGGCGAAGAAGCTCAACTCCTGCTCCAACCGTTCGGCGCTTTGGCTGTCGGCGGTGAGCAGCAGGGTAAAGCGCTTGGCTGCGCTGGCAGCCTCGGCAATGGCCAGGCTCAGGGCGGCACCGGGCAGATTGCCCCAATGCTGTTTACCTGCCGCGGCAGGGAGTAGCGGTAGACGCAGAACGGGCACGGAAGGTTGAGCTCCAAGCGTTGCGACAAAGTCGGTAATTGTAACGGCCAGAGGTGCCGCCTGTCAGTTGCTGACTGTGCCTAATGCGGTTTGTAGGAAATGTAGTGGCTAAGACAAACAAAGGCGTGTTTTGACTCAATATGTAGTGCCAAAAGCCGCGATTGTTTTGGAGGGTTACAGACAAGTTGGCCGGCTCGCTGAACTGATGGCCTTCTGAAACCCGCGTATTTGCTGGGCTGTAGCGGGGTGGTATTTTTTGGCAAGGGCTTTTTGTTGGTGGTTGCGCATTGCTCAACCGGCAGTCGGACGACATAATGTAGCCCCTTTTTTCAGCCCCTACATGTGGAAGGTTACCGTGACTCAGAAGCCCGACCAGTGTCTTGGTGAATGGATCGACCGTGAAGCACTCGCAGAAGCGATGATCCCGCTCATCGGTCAGCTGTACCGCAATAACAATGTGGTGAGCTCGATCTATGGCCGCAGCCTGATCAACCAGTCCGTCATCGCGATTCTCAAAGCGCACCGCTTTGCGCGTCACCGTTCCGCCGACGACAGCGAACTCTCCGTCCACGAAACATTCCCACTGCTCAAGGCCATGAGCGAGCTCAAACTCGGCGCGGCATCGGTCGACCTGGGCAAGCTGGCCTATAAATTCCGCCAGGAAGGTGCCGGGCGCAGCGCCGAGCAGTTCGTGCGCGAAGAAATGGCCGATGTGGTTGGCCAGCAAAGCGCCGCTGCGCGCAAAGGCACCGACGTTGTCCTGTACGGCTTCGGTCGTATCGGCCGCCTGCTGGCGCGCATCCTGATCGAAAAAACCGGCGGCGGCGACGGCCTGCGTCTGCGTGCCATCGTGGTGCGCAAAGGCGCCGAGAACGACCTGACCAAGCGCGCCAGCCTGTTGCGCCGCGATTCGGTACACGGTCCGTTCAACGGCACCATCGTCATCGACGAAGAAAACAACACCATCACCGCCAACGGTAACCTGATCCAGGTGATCTACGCGAAGAACCCGTCCGAGGTGGATTACACCCAATACGGTATCAAGGACGCACTGCTGGTGGACAACACCGGTGTATGGCGTGACGCCGAAGGCCTGGGCCAGCACCTGGCCTGCCCGGGTGTCGACCGCGTTGTCCTGACCGCGCCTGGCAAGGGCAAGCTCAAGAACATCGTGCACGGCATCAACCATGCTGAAATCACCGCTGACGACAAGATCGTGTCCGCCGCGTCCTGCACCACCAATGCCATCGTGCCGGTGCTCAAGGCCGTGAATGACAAGTTCGGCATCGTCAACGGCCACGTCGAAACCGTTCACTCGTACACCAACGACCAGAACCTGATCGACAACTTCCACAAGGGCGACCGTCGTGGTCGCAGCGCCGCGTTGAACATGGTGATCACCGAGACCGGTGCCGCCACGGCTGCCGCCAAGGCCCTGCCTGAACTGGCCGGCAAGCTGACCGGCAACGCGATCCGCGTACCGACGCCTAACGTGTCGATGGCCATTCTCAACCTGAACCTTGAGACAGCCGCCACCCGTGAAGAGATGAACGAGTACCTGCGCTACATGGCGCTGCACTCCGATCTGCACAAGCAGATCGACTTCGTCAATTCCCAGGAAGTGGTGTCCACCGACTTCGTGGGCTCGCGCCACGCCGGTGTGGTGGACGCCGAGGCGACCATCAGCCAGGACAACCGCGTTGTGCTGTATGTGTGGTACGACAACGAGTTCGGCTACAGCTGCCAGGTGGTGCGTGTGATGGAAGACATGGCTGGGGTCAACCCGCCGGCGTTTCCGCGCTAAGTATCAGTGGTAAATGAGAAAGCCCCGACTGGTTCGGGGCTTTTTCATGGCTGGGGATTTGTGTTGCCCCGGCCGGCCTCTTCGCGAGCAAGCCCGCTCCCACATTTGACCGAGTACATCCTGAAGAAACGCGGTCGAATGTGGTAGCGGGCTTGCCCGCGAAGGCGGTGTTGCAGTCGACGCATTAGGTGACTGTCGCAGGTATTTCCAGCAGGATGGACTGGCCTACGACGCGACCAAGGGTTAATGTGCGCGGCGTTGAGCCTTATATAGACTGTGCCCCGGTTCACACACTTGAGCCAAATTGTCCTTCATGCCCGCTGGCCGCGGCATGATTTAGCCCGGCGTCCAACCGTACGCCTGGCCTGTTCTGAGGAGTACGCATGGCTGTCTACAACTACGACGTGGTGGTACTGGGTTCCGGCCCGGCTGGAGAAGGTGCGGCGATGAATGCCGCCAAGGCGGGGCGCAAGGTGGCGATGGTCGATAGCCGTCGCCAGGTCGGCGGTAACTGCACCCACTTGGGTACCATCCCGTCCAAGGCCTTGCGTCACTCGGTGCGCCAGATCATGCAGTTCAATACCAACCCGATGTTCCGGGCCATCGGTGAGCCGCGCTGGTTTTCGTTTCCGGATGTGTTAAAAAGCGCCGAAAAAGTCATCTCCAAGCAAGTGGCATCGCGTACCGGTTACTACGCCCGTAACCGCGTCGACCTGTTCTTCGGCACCGGCAGCTTCGCCGACGAGCAGACCATCGAAGTGGTCTGCCCCAACGGCGTGGTCGAGAAGCTGGTGGCCAAGCACATCATCATCGCCACCGGTTCGCGCCCGTATCGCCCGGCGGACATCGATTTCCATCACCCGCGCATCTACGATAGCGACACCATCCTGAGCCTGGGCCACACCCCGCGCAAACTGATCATCTACGGCGCCGGCGTGATCGGCTGTGAATACGCCTCGATCTTCAGCGGCCTGGGTGTACTGGTGGAACTGGTGGATAACCGCGACCAGTTGCTGAGCTTCCTCGACTCGGAAATTTCCCAGGCGTTGAGCTACCACTTCAGCAACAACAACATCACCGTGCGCCACAACGAGGAGTACGAGCGGGTCGAAGGCCTGGACAACGGCGTGATCCTGCACCTCAAGTCCGGCAAGAAGATCAAGGCCGATGCCTTGCTGTGGTGCAACGGCCGTACCGGCAACACCGACAAGCTGGGCATGGAAAACATCGGGGTCAAGGTCAACAGCCGTGGCCAGATCGAAGTGGACGAGAACTACCGCACCTGCGTGGCGAACATCTACGGCGCCGGCGACGTGATCGGCTGGCCGAGCCTGGCCAGCGCCGCCCATGACCAGGGCCGTTCGGCGGCCGGCAGCATCATCGACAACGGCAGCTGGCGCTACGTGAACGACGTGCCGACCGGGATCTACACGATTCCCGAGATCAGCTCGATCGGCAAGAACGAGAACGAACTGACCAAGGCCAAGGTGCCTTACGAAGTGGGCAAGGCGTTCTTCAAGAGCATGGCGCGTGCGCAGATCGCCGGCGAGCCGCAAGGCATGCTGAAGATCCTGTTCCACCGCGAAACCCTGGAAGTGCTCGGCGTGCATTGCTTCGGCTACCAGGCCTCGGAGATCGTGCACATCGGCCAGGCGATCATGAACCAGCCGGGTGAGCTGAATACGCTCAAGTATTTCGTCAACACCACGTTCAACTACCCGACCATGGCCGAAGCCTATCGGGTAGCGGCCTACGACGGCCTCAACCGGCTTTTTTGAGCGGCTCCGGCCGGTGGCCTGAGCCGGCCGGGGAGACCGATTTCAGTAATTCCCGAGGGTGGCAGTGGCCAAACCGGGAAAGTCTGTAATCAGGCTATCTACGCCGAAGTCGGCGAGCCTGCGCATCAGCGCAGGTTCGTTGACGGTCCATACGGACACGTGCAAACCCTGGCGCTGGGCTTTTTGCAGGCGTTCGGGGGTGCACAACGTCCAGTTCAACGCCAAGTACTCACAGCCATAGTTCTGCGCGACCTTCAGTGGGTCGAGCCAGGCATATTCGGCGACCAGGCCACGTGACAGGTCGGGGGTGAGTTCAATCGCCGCTTTCAGCACTTCCCGCGAACTTGAGGTGACGGTGACTTTGTCCATCAGGCCAAAGCGCACGGCCATCTCGCGGATTGCCAATACAGTGGTGGCGGCGCGGGTGCGCGAGGCGCTTTTGACTTCCAGTTGCCAGTGATCGAAGTCGCATTTTTCAAACAACTCCTCCAGGCGCGGGATCGGGCAGGGCTGGACCCAGCCGGGGCCGCCCTTGCGCGCGTCCATCTTGGTCAGGTCCGCCGCCGAATACTCGACTACCTTGCCGCGCCGGTCGGCGGTGCGCTTGAGGGTCGGGTCGTGAATGACCATCAGCTCGCCGTCCATGGACAAATGCAAGTCCAGTTCGCAACGGCGTACACCGTGCTTGAGGCACTCCTGGAAGCTGGTCAGGGTGTTTTCCGGTGCTTCGCCTTTGGCACCGCGGTGGCCGTAGATCAGGGTCACAGTTGCTCCTATGCGCCAGGTCGTCTGGCGGGGTGATACGAATTCAAGTGTCTTGGGCGTCGCTCTGTTCCCGCGCCAGGCGCCGTTCCTGCGCCTGTTTCTGCAGGATATAGCGCGCGAGCAACTGGCGTTGGGCATCGGTCATGGATTCGAATTCCGTGCCCACGTCAAAGCGATCACCCATTGCGTCGCAATGAGTGACGCGCGCGCGCAACAGCAGGCCGAGCGCCTGGGGCATCAGCACCAGCTTGACCGCCAGGTGTGCGCCCACCGCCAGCGAAGTGGCGTGTTGGAAGTCGATACCGCCCTCGGAAATGATCACTGGCTGCGGCGCACCGACTTCGTCCAGCAGGCCGCGCGCCATGATCTGGCTGAGCAGGTCCAGGCGTTTGTTCTGCACACGCAGGAAGGCGGCGAGGGTGCGATCCTTCTCGCTGAGCTGGCGCAGCAGGTGCTGGGCTTCGAATTCGCTCAAGTGCAATTCGCTGAGCAGGTTGAACAGCGGCGAATCATCGAGCAACACTTCCTTGCTCGCCGCTTCGGGGGCAGACAGGCTTTTGATTTGGAGTGCGATCATGTCGTCGATACGGTAGTATTCGCGGCGCTCTTCTTCATCTAATGTCGACATGGCGAACCCCAGGTTACGGTAATGGTCTGAGTGTAAAGCTGCTTACCAGACCCCGCCACCGGGACGTCTTCTTTTCCTCCGAACAAGCCCCGACATGTTCAGACCTCTCTTCGTATTTATCGGCACGCGTTATACCCGTGCAAAGCGTCGCAATCATTTTGTGTCGTTCATTTCCCTGACCTCGATGATCGGGCTCGCCTTGGGCGTGGTCGTGATGATCGTGGTGCTGTCGGTGATGAACGGCTTCGATCATGAGATGCGCACCCGCGTGCTGGGCATGGTGCCCCACGCGACCATCGAAGGCGATGCGCCCATCAGCGACTGGCAAAGCCTGGCCGACAAGGTCAAGCAGAACCCCAAGGTGCTGGCCGTGGCGCCGTTCACCCAGATGCAGGGGCTGCTGACCAACGACGGCAAGGTGCAGAAGATCCTGCTCAATGCCATCGACCCGGCCCAGGAGCGCAATGTCTCGATCATCGACAAGTTCATGTTGCAGGGCAAGATCGATGACCTGGCGCCGGGCAGCTTCGGCATCGTCATCGGCGACAAGGCCGCGGCCAAGCTCGGCGTTGGCATGGGCGACAAGCTGACCTTTGTCGCGCCGGAGGTCACCGTGACCCCGGCCGGCATGTTCCCGCGCATGAAGCGCTTTACCGTGGTCGGCATCTTCCACGTCGGCGCCGGCGAGATCGACGGCTACCTGGGCCTGACCAACCTCACCGACTTGGCGCGCCTGCATCGCTGGCAGCCGGACCAGGTGCAGGGCCTGCGCCTGAAGTTCAACGACCTGTTCGACGCACCGCGCGGCGCCTGGGAAATCGCCCAGCACCTGGGCGAATCCCAGTACTACGCCCGCGACTGGACCCGTACCCATGGCAACCTGTACCAGGCCATCCGCATGGAAAAAGCCATGATCGGCCTGCTGTTGCTGCTGATCGTCGCGGTTGCTGCGTTCAACATCATCTCCACGCTGGTGATGGTGGTGAACGACAAGAAGGGCGATATCGCCATCCTGCGTACCCTCGGCGCCACGCCGGGGCAGATCATGGCGATCTTCATGGTGCAAGGCACGGTGATCGGCGTGGTCGGCACCTTGATCGGCACCGCCGTGGGAATTCTGGCCGCGCTGAACGTCAGTGCCGCGATTGCTTTGCTTGAGAAAGTGATCGGCCACAAGTTTCTCAACGCCGACGTCTACTTCATCGACTACTTGCCGTCCCAGGTTCAGGCCCAGGACGTGTTGATGGTAGGCGGCGCCGCGTTGGTCCTGAGCTTCCTTGCCACCCTATATCCAGCCTGGCGCGCGGCACGTACCCAGCCAGCACAGGCCTTACGTTATGAGTGAATCGGGCATGAGTGAAAAAGCAATCCTGAGCTGCCGCAACCTGGGCAAATCCTACGAGGAAGGCCCGGAGTCGGTGGTGGTGCTGTCCAACCTGCAACTTGAACTGCACCCTGGCGAACGCGTGGCGATCGTCGGCAGTTCCGGTTCCGGCAAAAGTACCTTGCTGAACCTGCTGGGCGGCCTCGATACGCCATCCCAGGGCAGCGTATGGCTGGCCGGTGAAGAATTGTCGGCCTTGAACGAGAAGGCCCGTGGCCAGTTGCGCAACCGTTCGCTGGGGTTTGTGTACCAGTTCCATCACCTGCTGCCGGAATTCACCGCCCTGGAAAACGTGTGCATGCCGTTGCTGATCGGCAAGACCGCGATTCCGCAAGCCCGCCAGCGTGCCAAAGCCTTGCTGGAACGCGTCGGCCTGGGCCATCGCCTGGAGCACAAGCCGGCCGAATTGTCCGGCGGCGAGCGTCAGCGTGTGGCGATTGCCCGTGCCCTGGTGAACAACCCGGGCCTGGTGATGCTCGATGAGCCCACCGGCAACCTCGACTCCCATACCGCCCAAGGCATCAAGGACTTGATGCTGGAACTGAGCACCCAGATGCGCACCGCGTTCCTGGTGGTAACCCATGACATGAGCATGGCCCGGCAGATGGACCGCGTATTGCACCTGCAGGAAGGTCATCTGGTCGCCATCTGACCCGTTTCAAGCCCGGCGGCTGACGCCGGGTTTTCTATTTTTTCAACGGTGCCCGCGAATGTTCAGACCGTTATCGATTTTCATCGGCACGCGCTATACCCGCGCCAAGCGCCGCAACCGTTTTGTTTCGTTTATCTCGATGACCTCGATGATCGGCCTCGCCCTGGGCGTGCTGGCAATGATCGTGGTGCTGTCGGTGATGAACGGTTTCCAGCGCGAAATGAGCTCGCGCATCCTCGGCATGGTGCCCCACGCGACCATCGTCGGTGTCAACCCGATCGACGATTGGCAACCGGTGGCCGCCGCCGCGATGAAAAATCCGCAAGTGACCGCCGCAGTACCCTTCACGCAGATGGACGGTATGTTCTCCTACAAGGGTGCGATGCAGCCGATTGAAATCAGCGGTGTCGACCCGGCCCAGGAAGGCAAGGTGTCGATCGTGGCCCAGCACATCGTGCGAGGCAAACTCGATGACCTCAAGCCCGGCGAGTTCGGCGTGGTGATCGGCGAAATCACCGCGCGACGCTTTCGCCTGAACGTGGGCGACAAGCTGACCCTGATCGTGCCGGAACTGAGCAGCGCACCCGGCGGTATCACGCCGCGCATGCAGCGCTTGAACGTGGTGGGTATCTTCAAGGTCGGCGCCGAGCTGGATGGCTCGATGGCCCTGATCCACATGGCCGACGCCGCAGAGATTCAACATTGGCAGCCAAACCAGGTACAAAGCGTGCGCCTGGCGGTCAAGGACTTGTACGCGGCGCCCAAGGTCTCGGCGGATATCGCCGCCAGCCTGGGCGCAGGCTACAAGCCCGATGACTGGACCCATACCCAGGGCAGCCTGTTCAGCGCGATGAAGATGGAAAAGACCATGATCGGCCTGCTGTTGCTGATGATCGTCGCCGTGGCTGCGTTCAACATCATTGCCACCTTGATCATGGTGGTGAACGACAAGGGCGCGGACATCGCGATCCTGCGCACCATCGGCGCCACGCCACGGCAGATCATGGCGATCTTCATGGTGCAGGGCACGGTGATTGGCGTCGTCGGCACCTTGATCGGCGGTATATTGGGCGTGATTGCCGCGCTGAACGTGAGTGAGCTGGTAGGCTGGGTGGAGCGGGTCACCGGGCAGCATATCTTCAGTTCAGATGTGTATTTTGTCAGCAACCTGCCTTCGGAACTGCAAGGTGGCGATGTGTTGCTGATCTGTTCGTCCGGGTTTGTGCTGAGCTTCCTGGCGACGATTTATCCGGCGTATCGGGCGGCGAAGATTGAGCCGGCGCACGCTTTGAGATATTCGTAAGCGCTGAGGTATCCACAATCTGTAGTGAGCGGGCTTGCCCCGCGCCGGGTGGCGAAGCCGCCCCAAACCAGGCGACCGGGGTCTAGCTGGAGGGCTGCGGGTGTCTTTATTGGGGCGGCTTCGCCACCCAGCGCGGGCGGTGCGACGATTCGACAAGCCCGCTCACTACAGTGGCTCCTTCGCCAGTCATACACATTTTGGAGAAAAGAGATGGCATTGCGTACCCCTCTGTTATTGGCGGTTTGCTTGTTGGCATTGAGTGTCGATGCGATGGCCGATGCCGCCCACGCCTATGCGTTCGGCCAGCCAGCGCCTGCCAACAAGGCCACGCGCAGCGTGGAAGTGACGCTGCAGGACATCGCTTTTTCGCCCAACGCCGTGGATGTAAAAGACGGCGAGACCGTGCGCTTTGTCCTGGTCAACAAAGGCCGGTTGCTCCACGAATTCAACCTGGGCGACGCGGCGATGCATGCTGAACACCAGAAGGAAATGTTAAAGATGCAAGCCAGTGGTATGCTCACCGCCACCGGCATGGGTGCGATGGACCACAGCGCCATGGGCCATGGCGCAATGAAACACGATGATCCCAACAGTGTCCTGGTCGAGCCCGGCAAAACCGCCGAACTGACCTGGACGTTCGCCAAGACCACGGGCCTGGAGTTCGCCTGCAACCTGCCGGGGCATTACCAGGCGGGCATGGTCGGCAAGCTCAACGTCGATTGATCCGCTGGCGCTTAGGCGCGGGGGCAAAGGCTGGTAGACTGGCGCGGTTTTATTCAGCCAGGTTTCCGCCATGCATCCCGCAGCCGAACATTCGCCGCTGGGCAAGTCCAGTGAATACATCTCCACTTACACCCCTTCGTTGCTGTTCCCGATCCCGCGTGCCGCCAAATGGGCCGAGCTGGGCCTGAGCGCCGAAACCCTGCCTTACAAGGGCGTGGATTTCTGGAACTGCTTCGAACTGTCCTGGCTGCTGCCGTCGGGCAAGCCGGTGGTGGCCATCGGTGAGTTCTGCATCCCGGCCGACTCGCCGAACATCATCGAGTCCAAGTCGTTCAAGCTCTACCTCAACTCGCTGAACCAGACCGCGTTCGCCGATACGGCCAGCCTTGAATCCACTTTGCGCACCGACCTCAGCGCCGCTGCCGGTAAACCGGTGAGCGCGCGCATCCGCAGCCTGGCCGAGATCGAAGCCGAAGGCGTGATGGCGTTGCCCGGTGTGTGCATCGACGACCTGGATATCAGCGTCAGCAACTACGAACACCCGCGTCCGGAACTGCTGCGTTGCGATGACTCGCGCATTGTCGAGGAGAGCGTGCACAGTCATCTGCTCAAGTCCAACTGCCCAGTGACCAGTCAGCCGGATTGGGGCAGTGTGGTAGTGGAATACCGCGGTTCAGCGCTGGATCACGCCAGCCTGCTGGAATATATCGTGAGCTTTCGCCAGCACTCGGACTTCCACGAGCAGTGCGTGGAGCGCATCTTCCTGGACTTGCAGCGCCTGCTGAAGCCGGAGAAACTGACGGTGTATGCGCGGTATGTGCGGCGGGGCGGGTTGGATATCAACCCGTATCGCAGTACGGAAGATATGGCGTTCAAAAACGCCCGCCTGGCCCGCCAGTAGCCTTCACACAAACCAAATGTGGGAGCGGGCTTGCTCGCGAATGCGGTGTGTCCGTTAAGCATCCAGTGACTGACACCCTGCATTCGCGAGCAAGCCCGCTCCCACATTTTGGTTCTGTGCTTGGCGAGGGATTGTGTTAAATCCCCATGCTACCCAGCGTGTTCATGATATTGCGCAATGTCCCGGAAATGACCGGGTGTTCAGCGTCGAACTCTATGGCAGCTTGATTCACATCGTCCGAAATACTGGGTGACTGGGTGGCCGGCTCCAATTCAAGTTGCACTTCAAACTTGGCAATCAAGGCTTCCAGCGCTTCACGTTTTTCGGCAGGCAGCGGCGGTTCCTGTTCCAACTGCCCGCGCAGGATCTCGACCTGTTCTTCAAGTTTTTTGCGATCAGGCATCATGTCTTCCTTCTTATCAATAGGCACTGGCATAGACCGCGGCACGCCGAGAAAGGTCTACGGACTGGCCTGTAGATTAATCCACCGACGGCAACTGTGCATGATCCGTGTCAGGGCTTCTCGCCTTTGAGTTGGCGCAGGCTGATGTCGGCCAGGCACGTGCCGAGCTCGCCCAGGTGATCGATCACCGAATGCACGCCCAACCCATACAAGGCAACGGTGGCCTTGCCGCGCTTGCGCTCGCGCTCCTGTTCGCTCAGCGCCTGCCATGGCTCCGGCGCCAAGCCGCACAGCGAGCCGCAGGAGGCCAGCCCAATGGTCCACAGCCCGGCGTTGAGGCCTGATTGCAGCAGGCGCGGTTCGCCGCTGACCAGCACGCAGCCTTCCAGGCGTTCGATGTTCAGCTCCATCAGGGCTTGCCAGCAGGCATGAGGCGCCGGCCAGCGAATAGAGGAGGGCGATGCCGCCTTGATCCAAGCCGGCAGCGTGGCGGCCAGGGGCGTGGTGATAGACGGGGGCAGTTCGTCCAGCCAGGCGCAGGGCACGCCTTGTTCCTTCAGGCTGCGCAGGATCTTCAGCGCGCCGGGCGTGGCCTGGGAGTCGGGCGCGGGCGAATCGGTGCGCGCCCGGGAACCGAAGTCCACCAGGCAGCCACTCAAGCCAAACAGAACGGCAGTCAAGGCGGGGGCGCTGGCGATGGCTATTTCGGCGTGAGGCATGTCGACATCCCTGAAATAGCTCCAACGCTATCGGGCCCGGATGACAAGTCTATGACAGGATTATTAATTGTAGGAATTTTGTGCATTTGGGGTGCGACAGTTTTCGGAAGATGCCTAATTGGACACTTCCGTCATATACTGCAGGCCTTATTCAGGGCATAGCGCCCATGACAGACTATTCAAGGAGCAAAAGCTATGCGCTGGAGCCACTGTTTCGCTCAGCTATCGGTGTGTGCCACTTTCCTGCTGGCGCCGTTTGCCGCCCAAGCAGCACCAGAGGATGACCCGTGGGAAAGCGTAAACCGCCCGATCTTCACCTTCAACGACACCGTTGACACCTACGCCCTCAAGCCGTTGGCCCAAGGCTATGAGTGGATCACACCGCAGTTTGTCGAAGATGGCATCCACAATTTTTTCCGCAATATCGGCGATGTCGGCAACCTGGCCAATAACGTGCTGCAACTCAAGCCCCACAATGCGGGCGTCGACACTGCCCGTTTGCTGGTCAACACCACCTTTGGCGTACTGGGCCTTATCGATGTAGGCACCAAAATGGGGCTGCAACGCAGCGATGAAGACTTCGGCCAGACCCTCGGTTACTGGGGCGTGGGCAGCGGTCCCTACGTGATGCTGCCGTTGCTGGGTCCAAGCACCCTGCGTGATGCGCCCTCCAAGTACGTGGACAGCTACACCCAGCCGTACCGTTATATGGATGATGTGTCGGTGCGCAACAGCGTCATGGGCCTCAACATTATCGACACCCGCGCCAGCCTGCTCGATAGCGAGAAGCTGATCACCGGTGACAAATACACTTTTATCCGCAACGCCTACCTGCAGAACCGCGAGTTCAAGGTCAAGGATGGCAAGGTCGTCGACGACTTCTAGGCTGTGACGTTTTGAAATGAAAAAGGCGACCCCCAGTGGTCGCCTTTTTTGTGCGTGATCACTAGGACTACATCCTTACTTTGTGTTGTGGTCCCACCTGTTCTTATAACTCCCGGTGATTTGCGGTGTAAAGACGCCCGGCGACCATCGGCATGAGCTTGAAACCCCTCACGGATGGGAGTACCGTCTGCGCCTTAGAAGGGCACCTCTGCTTTACCGTTGTGCATGGGCGAAATCCCAATGCTTTGTAGGACAGAGAGGCTAGAAAGCGAATCCAGTACGTGCGCCCGGCCATTGCCGAGCCGCCTACGCCAACTTAATTCTGGCGCCGTTTGCCCACATGCAAAAAACCAGTGCCACGCTGCTGATAATCGATGACGACGAAGTAGTGCGCGCGAGCCTTGCGGCCTATTTGGAAGACAGTGGCTTCAGCGTCCTGCAGGCCAGTAATGGCCAACAGGGTCTCCAGGTATTCGAGCGCGACCAGCCCGACCTTGTGATCTGCGACCTGCGCATGCCCCAGATGGGCGGCCTCGAGCTGATTCGCCAGGTAGCCGAGCTCGCCCCCGAGATGCCAGTGATCGTTGTGTCCGGTGCCGGCGTGATGAACGATGCCGTCGAAGCCCTGCGCCTGGGGGCCGCCGACTACCTGATCAAACCCCTTGAAGACCTGGCGGTGCTGGAGCACTCGGTGCGCCGCGCCCTGGATCGTGCACGGCTGATGGTGGAGAACCAGCGCTACCGCGAGAAGCTCGAAACCGCCAACCGCGAACTCGAAGCCAGCCTCAACCTGCTCCAGGAAGACCAGAACGCCGGTCGCCAGGTGCAGATGAACATGCTGCCGGTGAGCCCCTGGACCATCGACGAATTCCAGTTTGCCCACCAGATCATCCCGTCGCTGTACCTGTCGGGAGACTTTGTCGATTATTTCCGCGTGGATGAACGGCGTGTCGCCTTCTACCTGGCTGACGTGTCCGGGCATGGCGCATCCTCTGCTTTTGTCACCGTGTTGTTGAAGTTCATGACTACACGGCTGTTGTTCGAATCCAAGCGTAATGGCACTTTGCCGGAGTTCACCCCGTCGCAAGTGCTGGGCCACATCAACCGGGGCCTGATCAGCTGTAAGCTGGGCAAGCACGTAACGATGGTCGGCGGCGTGATCGACGAAGAAACCGGTCTTTTGACCTACAGTATTGGCGGTCACCTGCCGATGCCTGTTTTATACACTCCTGACAGTGTGCGTTACCTGGAAGGGCGTGGTCTGCCCGTAGGCTTGTTCAATGAAGCCACCTACGAAGATCACATCCTGGAGCTGCCGCCGACGTTCAGCCTCACGCTGATGTCCGACGGCATCCTGGACCTGCTTCCAGAGCCTACACTTAAAGAGAAAGAAGCCGCCTTGCCCCAAAAGGTCAAGTCGGCGGGCGGCAGCCTGGATGGCCTGCGGCAGGTTTTTGGATTGGCCACGCTAGGGGAGATGCCGGATGATATCGCCCTATTGGTGTTGAGCAGGAATCTTTGATGAGTACCGGAAGAATCCAATTCGCCGAGCAAGACGGGACTTTCGTCCTGAAATTTGTCGGTGAAGTGCGCCTGACCCTGTGTTCGGCGCTGGATGCGACGATTGAGCGGATCTTCACGGCGCTGAACTTCTCAGCGATCGTGATCGATCTGACCGAAACCCGCAGCATCGACAGCACCACCCTTGGCTTGCTGGCCAAATTGTCCATCCTGTCCCGGCAGAAGGTCGGCCTGCTGCCGACCGTCGTCACCACCCACGAAGACATCACCCGTCTGTTGCAGTCCATGGGTTTTGACCAGGTGTTCAACATCGTTGACCGCCCGATCCCGTGCCCGGAATGCCTGACCGACCTGCCTTCGCAAGACCAGTCCGAGGAGATCGTGCGGGTCAAAGTGCTGGAAGCGCACAAGATCCTGATGGGCTTGAACGAGTCCAATCGAGAAGCGTTCCACGACCTCGTCAATGCCCTTGAACGTCACTGATTTCCCAGCAGGAACACACTCCAAATGTGGGAGCGGGCTTGCTCGCGAATGCAGTGGGTCAGCCAAACATGTATTGACTGACACTCTGCATTCGCGAGCAAGCCCGCTCCCACATTTTGATTTATGTAGGGTTTGAGACCTGCTGACTCCAGAAACACAAAAAAGGGCGACACCCGCGAGGGTGCCGCCCTTTTTGCAGCTGCCGGCTTTTACAGCTTGGCCGACAACAACGCCTCCAGCTTCTCCTGGTCCCGAGCAAACTGACGAATCCCCTCCGCCAGCTTCTCGGTCGCCATCGCATCCTCGTTGGACTCCCAACGGAACTGCGCTTCAGTCAAATGCACACGGGCCTCGCCAGCATGCCCAGGCGACAGCTTACGCTCCAGCTTGCCTTCATCCGCCGCCAGCTTCTCCAGCAGGTCCGGGCTGATGGTCAGGCGATCGCATCCCGCCAGCTCTTCGATCTGGCTGAGGTTACGGAAGCTCGCACCCATCACCACGGTCTTGTAGCCGTTAGCCTTGTAGTAGTTGTAGATGCGCGTTACCGACTGCACGCCCGGGTCATCGGAACCGGTGTAGTCGTTGCCATTGGCCTTCTTGTACCAGTCGTAGATACGGCCCACGAACGGCGAGATCAGGAACACGCCAGCTTCAGCACACGCCACGGCCTGGGCAAACGAGAACAGCAGCGTCAGGTTGGTCTGGATGCCTTCCTTTTCCAGTTTCTCCGCCGCACGAATGCCTTCCCAGGTAGAAGCGATCTTGATCAGCACACGGTCGCGGCTAACGCCGGCTTTGTCGTACAGGTCGATCAGACGGTGCGCACGCTTGAGTATGGCGTCTTCATCGAACGACAAGCGGGCATCCACCTCAGTGGAAATACGCCCCGGCACCACCTTGAGAATCTCCTGGCCCACCGCCACCGCAAAACGGTCGCTGGCCAGGCCTACGTCGCCGTTGCAGTCCTGTACACACTCGTCCAGCAGCTTGGCATAGCCCGCAATCGAAGCGGCCTTGAGCAGCAGGGAAGGGTTGGTGGTAGCGTCTTGCGGCTTGAGCTTGGCGAGTGTGGAAAAATCGCCGGTATCGGCTACAACGGTGGTGAATTGCTTGAGTTGTTCCAGCTTGGAAGTCATGGGCGTGCTCTGTCCTGTGGGTCTGATGACATTACCCGAGCGCCGACAGGCGCTCAAGGGCGCAAATGGGTTCGATCGTTTGCGAGGGCAACAACCTGGAAACAGCCGTTTGAATACCCGGCCGTACTGCTCAATAGGAGGCCAAAACCGCCGGCAGGTTCAACCCAATTCCGTCCAGACAACGCGCACCCTGTGGGAGCTGGCTTGCCTGCGATGACGTCCGCACAGCCACTGAGCATGTCCCTGGCACCCATCACCCAAAATGTGGGAGCGGGCTTGCTCGCGAAAGCGGCGTGTCAGTCGCCAAATAATCAACTGATGATCAAACCACCCAACTCACCGCCCCTCCAACAAAGCCCCCGCCTGATCCAGCAACGCCAACGGATCACTCGCCTTATGAATATCCACCGACAACAACTGCCGAAACTTGCGAGCCCCCGGAAACCCCGTCCCCAGCCCCAACACATGCCGCGTTACATGGTGCATCGTCCCACCCGAAGCCACATGCTCCGCAATATACGGCCGCAACTGCGCCAACACCTCGGCCCGACCAATCACCGGCGCCTCACTGCCAAACACCTGCTGATCCACCCGCGCCAGCAAATACGGGTTGTGATAAGCCTCCCGCCCCAACATCACCCCATCAAACGTCTGCAAGTGCTCATGGCACTGCTCCAGCGTCTTGATCCCGCCGTTCAGCACAATCTCCAGCTCAGGAAAATCCCGCTTCAACTGCGCCGCCACGTCATAGCGCAACGGCGGAATATCCCGGTTCTCCTTGGGCGACAACCCCTCCAGAATCGCAATCCGCGCATGCACGGTGAAACTGGTGCAACCGGCATCCTTCACCGTCCCGACGAAATCACATAGCTCTGCATAACTGTCCCGGCCATTGATCCCGATGCGATGCTTCACCGTTACCGGAATCGACACCGCGTCGCGCATCGTCTTCACGCAGTCAGCCACCAGGACAGGGTGGGCCATCAGGATGGCGCCGATCATGTTGTTCTGAACACGGTCGCTGGGGCAGCCGACGTTCAGGTTTACTTCGTCGTACCCGGCGGCCTCGGCCATGCGAGCGCAGGCGGCCAAATCAGCCGGAACGCTGCCGCCTAACTGAAGAGCCAACGGATGCTCGGCTTCGTTGTGGCGCAGAAAGCGCTCGTGGTCGCCGTGGAGGATGGCGCCGGTGGTGACCATCTCGGTGTAGAGCAGGGCGTGTTTGGAGAGCAGGCGCAGGAAGTACCGGCAGTGGCGGTCGGTCCAATCCATCATCGGGGCGACGGAGAAGCGGCGGGAGAGGGGGGCGGTTTGTAGGGGCATTGGGAAATCTGAGTCAGCGGGGCGAATGGGGCGCAGTTTATCAGGGATGTTTGTCGGGTACTTGGCGGGTTCTCATGCCTAGTCACTCAATCTTCGATGACAACCAGAGCACATGCTCGGTTTCGGTTTGGGCGCAGCCTTTGTGTTGACGATTTGTTGTGGCTACGATAAAGGCATTCAGATTACTTATGATCCGGCCAAAGACGATGGGGGACATAAGCGATTGCCTGCATGTCGTGGGGTTTACCCTATGGACTGACACGGTCTACGTCATCAGCTTTCGTACCAACAAACGGGAGGTCAAAAGTTATGACCAAGAAACCCAGTCCTGAGAGGGGCGATACGGTAAACCCGGAATGGTCGGCCAAGGACTTCCGCTAAGGCCAAACCAGCCAGCGAGGTGCTTGTCGGATTATTTGGCAAAGCTCAGGCGAAGGAAATGCTAAAACCAAAGCGTGGCCGCCAAAGTCGTTAGCCTAAAGAGCACGTCAATGTTCGTTTGGATGCTGATGTGCTGGAGCGATTCAGGGCTTCTGGCCCGGGGTGGCAAACGCGAATGAACGCCGCTTTGGCCGATTGGCTCAAGACGCACACACTAGATGAACTGAAGGCGGGTCGATAAATAATATCCCCGAAACAATTAGCCTCCTTGGGGCGGCTTTTCGCTGTCTGTTGAATTTTTGAGTGCTTTTGCAAGCCGCTCAACCCGCATTCCGGCTCCAGCGCCTAGCGCGCATGGCTGCCACTTGGTCATCGGAAGTCTATCGGGGTCAGACCACGATATTTCTCTCAGCAGCCTGGACCCTGGAAACCAATGTGAGCCTCGGATTTTCTCTGAGAGATTTCCCACGCTTTTCTCAGCTTGCCGCTCAGACGTCCTCTGACTAACCTCCTCAAGCCGCTGCAAACCCAGTGGCCGGAGGTGGAAGACCGTATTGCTAAGGCGTTTTAACTCCCGAACCTATTGGAGCTTCGCCCATGCGCAACAAAACACGTAATCCTTATGTTGATCACAACACGGTATCCGTCGATGCCGAGCTACATGCTGCTGCTCAACGAGCGATTCATCATCACCTGCCGCTATCCGGTAACGATGCCATCATCCAGCAACCAAGCGGCAACCTATTCATCGTCAGCCCGAGCATAGACACCGAAACCCTCCTGGCCAACGCCTCCGAAAACCTCGCGTCCGCCAATCAAATGGCCGCAACCCTGGCTTTCGACCTCGATGAATCCCAACGCGCCATCGTCCTGGGAATTCAGCAGTTGATCGAATTGAGCGCGCTACTCGTCGAGCGCGCACAGGAACAGGTCGCACCAGCGGCCTGACAACCCACCCTGCCGCCTTGCCCCAGGGCGGCAACCTGAACCCATCCTGTCACCCAATAAGGTTTCATCATCCCCCGCGCCTTTGAGGTCTACGATCCTCTTTTAGAGAGGACCCCCGTGCCTCCAGCCCACAGGGAATTTAAAATGATCTCCAACCTCGTCAAAGTCGTGATGATCACCGGTGCGTTGCTGTTGAGCGCATGTTCATCCTCACCAGCGGTGAACAGCGACCCGTGCTTCTCAGGCGGATGCCAAGCCTTCGGCGACCACAGCCCCAGCAAAGCCGCCAAGATGAATTTCGGCGGCAGTGGGCTGGGTAGCAGTTATGGGGAGTATGGATCGGGGCTGTTGCATGATGATTGATGGGTGGTGGGTCAGTCATTGGTGTGTTGACTGACCTATTGCTATCGGGGGCAAGCCCCCTGCCACATTGGATTGCGTTGGGGTAGAAGTGTGGCTTTTAGTGGCCGCCTTTCATGCGCCGGGCAATCAGGTAGATGCCCAGGCCTATCAACGCCGTGACCGCGCCGATATACCCGGTGCTCGTCCACCCCAGCCCAGCCGTAATAGCCATTCCACCGAACCACGGCCCCAACGCATTCGCCAGGTTAAACGCCGCGTGATTCGACGCCGCCGCCAGGCTTGGCGCTTCGTGGGCGATGTCCATCAGGCGGATTTGCAGTGGCGCAGCCATTGCGATCATAGTGCCGACCAGGCCGATACCCAGCAGTACGCCCCACAATGAGCTGGCGGCAAAGGTGAAGAAGATCAGCACGGCCATCGACCACACCAGGATCCAGCCCATCGCCCGAAACTGCAGGCGATCAAACAGCTTGCCGCCGGCGATGTTGCCGATGATCCCGCCCATGCCAAACGCCGCCAGGCCAAATGGAATCCACTGCGGCGACACTTTGGTCACTTCCAGCATGGTCGGCGCCAGGTAGCTGAATACGCAGAACATCCCGGCAAAGCCAATCGCGCCAATGGCCAGGGCCATCCACACCTGCGGTTTGGTGAAGGCGCGCAGTTCCTTGCGCGGGTCGCTGCGTTGTTCGTCGTGGCGGTGGGGCACGAATTGCCAGACCAGGGCGATGGTGGCGAGGGCGATCACGCTGACCAAGGCGAATGCCGAGCGCCAGCCCAAGTGTTGGCCCAGGAAGGTGGCGATGGGGTTGCCGAGCAGCATGGCCAGGGTCAGGCCCATCATTACGCGGGCCACGGCGCCGGCGCGTTTGTCGTTGGGCACCATGCTGGAGGCGACGACGGCGGCAATCCCGAAGTACGCGCCGTGGGGCAGGCCGCTGATAAAGCGGAAGGCCACCAGCGAACCAAAGGTCGGTGTGAAGGCCGTTGCCAGGTTGCCCAAGGCATACAGCCCCATCAACAGCAGCAGTAGATGTTTGCGCAGCAGCTTGGCGCCGAGGATGGCGAGCAGCGGGGCGCCGACCATCACGCCCAGCGCGTAGGCGCTGATGGCGTGGCCGACCTGGGGTTCGCTTAAACCCAGGTTCTGGGCGATGTCGGGCATCAGCCCCATGATGGCGAACTCACCAGTGCCGATCGCGAACGCGCCCACGGCCATGGCAGCTTCCATTTTGGCGGCGCTGCGTGCGGGCAGCACGTGCCCGGATGTTTGCTGGATAGTCATGGAACGCTCTGTGTGGAAGGTGGCACGAAAGGCGGCCGCCGATGCTACGCAAGCAGCGGCGAAGGTGTCTAGAACAGCCTTTTGCCTGAGAGTTCCACGCCTGTGACCCCACGTCGCGCCTACCGGCCTTGACAGCGGCGGGTTAAAAGCCGCGATTTAGAGGTGTCAATTGGCCAAACGGCGCATAAACGCCGTTTGCCGTGATATTCTGCGCGCCGTCCTGGACCAGCCTCCCCGGGTGCGTACATCCGTATACGCCCCCGCGAGTGGCTGCCGCCCAGGTAGCTGAAGCCAATAATGATAAGAAGTCAGCGCAGAAGGGACATAAAAGTGAGGTCGATACGTCGGTCTTGTGTGCCCACCCCGCGGCCTTGAACACTCAGGGGCGCTAGGGCGGATGGCGTTTTATCATAGGTGCTACTGATGTTTAAGAAAGTAAACACTGCCCTGCTGGGGCTGGCTTTGTCGATGGGGATCACGTCCGTTCACGCGGAAGAGGCAAAGAAAGTCGATGTGCTGCTGATCGGCGGCGGCATCATGAGTGCGACCCTGGGTGTCTGGCTCAACGAGCTGGAGCCGGGCTGGTCGATGGAAATGGTCGAGCGCCTTGACGGCGTCGCCGAAGAGAGCTCCAACGGCTGGAACAACGCCGGTACCGGTCACTCGGCCCTGGCTGAGCTGAACTACACCCCGGAAGACAAGAACGGCAACGTTGAGATCCCCAAGGCGGTCGAGATCAACGAAGCGTTCCAGATCTCCCGTCAGTTCTGGTCCTGGCAGGTCCAGCAGGGCGTGCTGAAGAACCCGCGTTCGTTCATCAACTCCACACCGCACATGAGCTTTGTGTGGGGCGATGACAACATCAAGTTCCTGAAGAAACGCTACGAAGCCCTGCAAGCGAGCCCGCTGTTCGCCGGCATGCAGTATTCCGAAGACCCGGCACAGATCGCCAAGTGGGTTCCGCTGATGATGGAAGGGCGTGACCCGAACCAGAAAATCGCGGCCACCTGGACCCCGATCGGCACCGACGTGAACTTTGGCGAGATCACCCGCCAGTTCGTCGCTCACCTGCAAACCACGCCGAAGTTCGACCTGAAGCTGTCGAGCGAAGTGCAGGACATCACCCGCAACGACGACGGTTCGTGGCGTGTCAGCTACAAGAACCTGAAAGACGGCACCAAGACTGAAACCGACGCCAAGTTCGTGTTCATCGGCGCCGGCGGCGGTGCCCTGCACCTGCTGCAGAAGTCCGGTATCCCTGAAGCCAAGGAATACGCAGGCTTCCCTGTGGGCGGTTCGTTCCTGGTGACCGATAACCCGACCATCGCCGAGCAACACCTGGCCAAGGCCTACGGCAAGGCTTCGGTGGGTTCGCCGCCGATGTCGGTTCCGCACCTGGACACCCGCGTGCTGGATGGCAAGCGCGTGATCCTGTTTGGCCCATTCGCCACCTTCTCGACCAAGTTCCTGAAAGAAGGCTCGTACCTGGACCTGCTGACCAGCACCACCACCCACAATATCTGGCCAATGACCAAAGTCGGTATTCGTGAATACCCACTGGTCGAGTACCTCGCCGGCCAACTGATGCTGTCGGATGACGACCGCTTCAAGGCGCTGCAAGAGTACTTCCCGAACGCCAAGCAATCGGACTGGCGCCTCTGGCAAGCCGGTCAGCGCGTGCAGATCATCAAGCGTGACGAAGAGCAGGGCGGCGTCCTGAAGCTCGGTACCGAAGTGGTCAGCTCCGCCGACAACTCCATCGCCGGCCTGCTGGGTGCATCGCCAGGCGCGTCCACCGCGGCTCCGATCATGCTCACCGTGCTGCAGAAAGTGTTCAAGGACAAGGTTGCCAGCCCTGAGTGGCAGGCAAAACTGCACCAGATCGTACCGAGCTACGGCACCAAGCTGAACGACAGCCCTGAGGCTGTTGCCAAGGAATGGGCCTACACCGCCGGCGTCCTGCAACTGACGCCGCCGCCTGCGATCCCGCAACTGGGCGCTCCAAAGGCGACCGAGGCTGCCAAGCCTGCGGCTGCGCCGAGCAAGCCGGCGTCTGACTTGGCGCTGTAAGCACTGCTGCGTAAAAAGCCCGCTGAACCGGTGACGGTCAGCGGGCTTTTTTGTGTGCGTCGGTTCAGTCGCGGCGTTGGGTTCGCTCAACGGGAGGCAGCTCAACCGTGCGTTCGGCCGCCGCCAGTGCTGCCTTCAAGCCAGCCTGGTCAAGCGGGACGCAATACGCAGGCTTGGCCCGCTCAAACCGCCAGCTTTCGTCGAGCCCGCCTGCATCCACGGCATCGAACCCCAGCTCATCGAGCAAATTGATCACGCTTGCCTTCGCCGCCGCGTCGTCCGCCGCTACTGGAAGCGCGCAGCGGTCGGGCGCGCCGTGAGGGCGGGCATCTTGCGTCAGGTCCGGAGCGAAGATCGCGTTGAACACTTTCACCACGTGGGAATGCGGCAAATGGTTGGCAAGCAACCGGCTGGTGGTGGTTTCAAATCGATCCAGCGCGGGGATATGCCCATCGCGGTCGGGATAATAATTGTTGGCGTCCATCACTGTCTTACCCTTCAGCCACTGCGCAGGCACACTACGGTAGTGCTCCAGGGGAATGGCCACGAGCACCACATCACCGAATTGTGCTGCATCGTCTGCGCTGCCCACCTGCACGCCGAGTATGCCGCTCACCACGCTGCTCATGGTCTGTGGTCCACGGGAATTGCTCAGCATCACTTCATGCCCGGCGGCAAGGGCCAACTGAGCCACGGCACGCCCGATAAAACCCGCTCCAATTACGCCAATCTTCATGTGCTCGCTCCAGGAAAAGTAGGAAGTGGCTATGATGATTGGCAACCACGGAGTGATAAATGGCGATAATGCCTTGGCTGTTGTTACTGGGAGTGGGGAATGATGGACCGTTTATCAAGCATGAATGCCTTTGTGGTGGCCGCTGAACTGGGTTCCTACGCGCGTGCTGCCGAGCGGCTGAACCTGTCGCCACAGATGGTGGCCAAACATGTATCTGCATTGGAGCAGCGCCTGGGTGCGCGCTTGCTCAACCGCACTACACGAAAGCAAAGCCTTACAGAGTTGGGCAGCGCTTACTACGAGCGGTGCAAGCACATCCTGACGGAAGCCGAAGCTGCCGACTCCCTTGCACAGATCATGAATGACACCCCGCGCGGCAAGTTGAGAATCACGGCTCCGGTGACCTTCGGTTCCTACAGCCTGATGCCGTTGGTCACGGGGTTTCTGCGTGACAACCCGGATGTCCAGATTGATCTACATCTGACGGATCGTTTTGTGGACTTGGTAGAGGAGGGGTATGAAGCCGCTTTTCGCATCGGCCCCCTGGCGACCACGGGCCTGACCGCGCGTCCGCTGGCGCCGTATCGCCTGGTTGTCTGTGCTTCGCCGGCGTACCTGGAGGCCAGGGGCACGCCATCTTTACCCGCAGACCTTGAGCATCACGAATGCCTGGGCTACGCCTTCTGGTCGCGCCCGGCGGACCGCGAATGGGTGCTCTATGAAGGCGCGGTCCCACACAAGGTTCAAGTGAGCAGCCGATTACAGATCAACGAAAGCAGGGCGTTGATGTCGGCCGCTCTGGATGGGTTCGGTATCGTGCTCGGCCCGGAGGACTTCTTGCGCACCGCATTGGACAAGAGCGAGTTGGTGCGCGTGCTGCCGGGGTTTGACGCGCCAAGTCGATCAATGCATTTGGTCTACACCGCAAATCGGCAGCGTACGGCCAAATTACGACGCTTTGTCGAAGCGGTCTTGCAGCGTTTTGGCCCGGCTTAAACCTGAAAGCCGTCTCTGACCTGTTCGTACAGATGCAGCGCCAGTGCATTGCTGCTATCGCACAACAGGTACAGATGCTGCGCCGGCAGCCGCGGCAGTTCTTTCATTTCTATCAATCCCTCGCCCATGCGGCTCTGCTCCATCAGGCCCACCGCCACACCGCTGCGCACACAAGCTTCAACCGCGAAGGTATTGGGGCTTTCCAGCAGCACTCGGTGATAAATGCCGTGATCCTTCAACGTCTGCAAGGCCGCTGCTCGGTATGGGCAACCGGAGATGGGCACGCTAACGGGAAGCGGCGCATTCGGTGGGGAGCTGAAGTGCTCGGCTGCGACCCACAGCGGTTGCACAAAACCCAGCCGCTCGCCTTGCGCCAGCGGGAGTGTGCTGACTGTGATGGTCAGGTCCAGCTGGTTTGCCATAAACAGGTTCAGCAACTCGCCGCTGGTACGCGCTTCAACCTCCAGCTCCAGCAACGGATTGTCGGCAATCAATCTTGGCAAAAACTGCTGGATGAAGGCGGGCGCATAGGTGTCGGGAATTCCCAGGCGGATCTTGCCTTCCATGCGTTGCGGCATCAGTGAAATCAGCAGGCGGTCGTGGCTCTTGAGAAACTCCGTGGTTTCGCCCAGCAGCTTCTTGCCATACAGCGTCAGCTCCACGCCCTGGTTGCTGCGGCTGAACAGGCGTTGACCGATCTGATCCTCCAGCTTCTGGATTTGCGTGGTTACGGTCGACGCGCTGCGGTGCACATAGTCGGCCGCTTCATTGAAGCGCTGAAAGCGCGCCACGGCATGAAAGGTGCGCAATAGGTCGATATTCAGCTGTTTAGCCATGATTCCAATTTACCGGATTGATAATGCAGCTTATTCAAATATACAGAATCATGCGTGCCCCTTAGCCTTGACGTCAACCTACAAGGCAGGAGGCGTCATGAAGCGATCAACCCTGAGGCTTTTGGCAGTGCAAGCGGCGTTTGTGTTGTCGTGGAGTTCAGGCTACATCGGCGCAAAGCTGGGTACCCAAGTCAGCGGTGCGTTCAACCTGCTGTTCTGGCGCTTCCTGTTGGTCTCGGTGTGCCTGGGCCTGTACTTGAACGTCAGGTTGCTGAGAGCTTCGTGGGCGCAGATCCGCCACTACGCGATTATCGGTTTCCTGTCGCAGTTCCTTTATCTGAGCTGCCTCTACGTAGCGATCCAGAATGGTTTGTCGCCCGGCATTGCTGCGATCATCGCCGCGCTGCAGCCATTGATGACGGCGGCGCTCTCGACGGGAAACGCCGCCGAGCGCAGCGGCGGCTGGCAGTGGGTGGGGCTGATGATCAGCTTCGTCGGGGTCTCGGTTGTCATCGCCGGCCAATACGGCAGCGGTGGCCAGGGTATAAGCCTGGTCATGTACCTGTTACCACTGGTGGCCGCGCTGGGGCTGACCCTGGCGACATTGTATGAGCGCCGCAGCGCACAGCGCCAGGATGCGGGCCTGGTACTGCCGCTGTTCATCCAGTCGTTGCTGACCTTGATCGGCTTCACCGGCGCCGTGCTCTACACCGATACGTTGAGTATTCCCCATGAACCCGAGGTGCTGGTCTCGATTGTCTGGTTGACGGTGTTTTCCACCTTTGTCGCCTATCTGAGCCTGTGGATGTTGCTGCGGGTAATGACCGCGACTCAAGTGGCGGCGTTGGTCTATCTGGAACCGCCCGTCACCTTGGTGTGGGCGGCGTTGATGTTTGGCGACGTGATCCAGGCATCCACCTACGCCGGCATGGCCGTAGTGGGCGCCGGGTTGCTGCTGGTACGCTGCAAGCGACCGACCGTCGCATGCACCTCTTGAGGTACGTGGGTTCAGCAAGTAGACAGACACCACCTGTTAAAAAGAACCCAGGGCCACGCAGGAGCGCGGCTGCAACAAGGGGGCTTTTTTACAGCAGTGGGCGTCAGCGCCCGAGGGTTTTGTATGTTGCTACGTTATGCGGCATTGGCGGCCATGGTCGTCGCAGCATCCGGGTGTGTACAAGAGCGGGTCGTGCACGAGCGCAGGCCAGTGCAACGTGAATACGTCGAGGTTGTCGCGCCGCAACCGCCGCCGGTGCAAGTGGTCGAGGTCGAGCCGGCGCCACGCTACGGTTATGTGTGGTCACGCGGTTACTGGCGCTGGGAAGGCGGGCGTTATGTGGCGGTGCATGGCCATTGGGAGCCGGTGCGCGAGGGTTACCGCTATGTGCATCCGCACTGGGTGCAGCGTAACGACGGTTACCATTGGCAGGTGGGCGGCTGGATACGGTGAGCCTGGCAGGATAGGTCTTTGCGTGTCTGGAAGTCGAACTTCATCCCACTGGAAGGCGCCGAGCTGATCGGCGCCAAAATCCTTTGGAGCGGCGGCGTAGCGGTAGACCTCAAGCCAGTCGTTTCATGCCTGCTGCCTTGGCCGCATTGGCGTCGAAGGTTGCGGTGTATTCGCAGCCGGCCCCATGGGCGCAGCGCTCGATCAGGCAGTCGGCAAAGTCAGCCTTGCTCGCAATGAACTTGCGCAGCGCCTGCCAGATGATATCGGCGTGCTCCACGGTCAGTTCACGCGTGTGCAGCAGGGTTTCCAGCACCATCACCACGTCGCGCTTGGCCGACTGGTAGCAGGACTGCAGCACCCACACCAATTCCACAATGCTCACCAGGCTGATAAAACCCGGTGACGCGGCGGTCAGTGATTCGATCAGTTCGGAAGCCTTGGCTGATTGAGCCGGATCATCCTGGGTCACATAGCGCACCAGCACGTTGGTATCCAGGCCGATCATCCCGCCTTCGCTCCCTGGGCCGCGATGGCGCTGTTCATGTCTTCGATGGACACAGCCTTGGCCGGCTTGCGGATCAGCCCCTTGAGGTCCCTGACGGTTTTGCTCGCGGCAATGATGGAAAACCTGCCGTCTTCCATTTCTACAAATTCCACCCGGTCGCCTGTTTCCAGCCCCAAGGCAGTCCTGACCTGGACAGGGATAGTGATTTGCCCTTTCGAAGTGAGTGTGGCGGTTGCCATAGTGAAGATCTCCATCGTGATACTCCTTACCTTAGGGTAAGGAGTGACAGAGGACAATATCCGTTGGTCCATAGATTGCTCGCAGAAGTGGGTGAGGGGAACAGTGAAAACCCTAGACCGGTTTTCTGATCCTCACACCCTCGGCCACGTGCCAAACAGATACAAACTATGACCGACCGCCGCTGGCTCATTGCACCACGCGATAGCACGGCACATATGCCGCGCCGCCTGGCAGTTTCATGCGGTGCTGGGCGACGAACGCCTTGAGCAGCTCATCCAGCGGTTGCATGATCGCCGGGTCGCCGTGAATCTCGTACGGGCCGTTTTCCTCGATCAGGCGGATACCCTTGTCCTTCACGTTACCCGCCACGATCCCGGAGAACGCACGGCGCAGGTTGGCCGCCAGTTCATGGGGGGGCAGCGCGTGGCTCAGTTGCAGGCCGGCCATATTCTCGTGGGTGGGGTCGAACGGGCGCTGGAAGCCTTCATCGATTTTCAGCAGCCAGTTGAAGTGGAAGGCATCGTTGCGCTCACGGCGGAACTGCTTCACCGCCTTGAGGCCGGCGGTCATCTGGCGCGCCACTTCGGCCGGGTCGTCGATGATGATCTGGTAGTGCGCCTGCGCGGCCGCACCCAGTGTCGCGCCGACGAATGCGTGCAATTGCTGCAGGTACGGCGCCGCGTCTTTCGGCCCGGTGAGAATGACCGGGAACGGCAGGTCGCGGTTGTCCGGGTGCATCAGGATGCCGAGCAAGTACAGGAACTCTTCGGCCGTGCCGGCGCCGCCCGGGAAGATGATGATGCCGTGGCCCACACGTACGAAGGCTTCCAGGCGTTTTTCGATGTCCGGCAGAATCACCAATTCGTTGACGATCGGGTTCGGCGCTTCGGCGGCAATGATGCCCGGCTCTGTCAGCCCCAGGTAGCGCCCGCCGGTAATGCGTTGCTTGGCGTGGGAAATGGTCGCGCCTTTCATCGGACCTTTCATCACGCCTGGGCCGCAGCCGGTGCACACGTCGAGGCTGCGCAGGCCCAGTTCATGGCCGACTTTCTTGGTGTATTTGTATTCTTCGGTATTGATCGAGTGCCCGCCCCAGCACACCACGATCTTCGGCTCCACACCGGGGCGCAGCGTGCGGGCGTTGCGCAGCAGGTGGAACACGTAGTCGGTGATGCCCTGGGAATTACTCAGGTCGATGCGCTGGCTGTCCAGTTCGTTCTCGGTATAGACGATGTCGCGCAGGGCGCTGAACAGCATTTCGCGGGTGCTGGCGATCATTTCGCCATCAACGAAGGCATCGGCCGGGGCGTTCAGCAGTTCCAGGCGCACGCCGCGGTCCTGCTGGTGGATACGTACCTCAAAATCCTTGTATGCATCCAGGATGGTCTTGGCGTTATCGATGTGCGCGCCGGTGTTGAGGATCGCCAGGGCGCACTGCCGAAAGAGGGTGTAGATGCTGCCGCTGCCGGCTTCGCTAAGTTGTTGCACTTCACGTTGGGACAGGGTTTCGAGGCTGCCCTTGGGGCTGACGGAGGCATTGATGACTTGACGTTGGGGCATTCCGGTTCCTTGAAAGCGCAGCCACCGCACCCGCAAGGGGCCGCGATGGCTTGAGAATAGTAGGCGCCGAATTCGGCCGCACGAGACAGCTATTTACCTCAGGCGCAGGGCCGAGCGCAAACACCGTCCAGCACCATCATGCCGCAGAACCCACTGAATCAGCTTCCAGTTTTTGTAGAAAAACCGACGCAGGGTAATGGCCTTCACATCCGCTCCTGCGTTTAGCCGATTGAATTTTGTAATCAGAAGATTTGCGACTATCGTGACGCTTCGGTTTTTTGGACGTCATAGACCGGTACGATTGAAGTTGAATGGCCACCACTGGCCTTCGGCACCTTGGAAGAGGCAGAAATTTTATGATCATCAAACCGCGGGTTCGTGGCTTTATCTGTGTGACCGCTCACCCTGTTGGCTGTGAAGCGAACGTCAAGCAACAGATCGACTACGTGACTGAGCACGGCGCCATCGAAGGCGGCCCAAAAAAGGTGCTGGTCCTCGGCGCTTCCACTGGCTACGGCCTGGCCGCGCGCATCAGCGCGGCCTTTGGCTGCGGTGCCGACACCCTGGGCGTGTTTTTTGAGAAAGAAGGCGAAGAAGGCAAGCTGAGTTCCGCCGGTTGGTACAACAGCGCTGCGTTCGAGAAGTTTGCCGTTGAAAAAGGCCTGTACGCCAAGAGCATCAACGGCGACGCGTTCTCCGACGAGATCAAGCGCCTGACCATCGACACCATCAAGAAAGACCTGGGCAAAATCGACCTGGTCGTCTACAGCCTGGCCGCGCCGCGTCGTACCGACCCGCAAGGCGTGGTGCATACCTCCACCCTCAAGCCGATCGGCAAGGCTGTGACCCTGCGCGGTATCAATACCGACAAGGGCGTTGTCGTCGATACCACCCTTGAGCCTGCGACCCAGGAAGAAATCGACGGCACCGTGAAAGTCATGGGTGGCGAAGACTGGCAGCTGTGGATCGACGCCCTGCGTGACGCCGACGTGCTGGCCGAAGGCGCCAAGACCACCGCGTTCACCTACCTCGGCGAGAAGCTGACCCAGGATATCTACTGGAACGGCTCCATCGGCGAAGCCAAGAAAGACCTCGACAAGAAAGTCCTGACCCTGCGCGACAACCTGGCCGCACTCAAGGGCGACGCTCGCGTGTCGGTGCTCAAGGCGGTGGTGACCCAGGCCAGCTCGGCCATCCCGATCATGCCGCTGTACCTCTCGCTGCTGTTCAAAGTGATGAAGGAGCAGGGTACTCACGAAGGTTGCATCGAACAGGTCTACGGCTTGTTCAAGGACAGCCTGTATGGCAGCCAGCCGAAACTCGACGCCGACGGCCGCCTGCGTGCCGACCTGGCCGAGCTGGAACCCAAGGTCCAGGACGCCGTCGCTGCCCTGTGGAACCAGGTCACCGACGACAACGTCAACGAGATCAGCGATTTCGCCGGCTACAAGGCTGAATTCCTGCGTTTGTTCGGCTTTGAAATCGACGGCGTGGACTACGAGGCTGACGTGAATCCCACCGTGAAAATCAATGGTCTGATTCAGGCTTAAAACGCGCTCAAAATGTGGGAGCGGGCTTGCTCGCGAAATTCGGTGTGTCAGTCGCCACATGTGTCGGCTGACCCACTGCATTCGCGAGCAAGCCCGCTCCCACATTGGATTTGTGTAAACCTTAATTTTGGGAACCCTCCTACACGCCATCGCGTGCCTCCTTTCTTCCAGAATCTGCCAGACTCCTGCGGCTATCAACGCTTGCCAAAGGAGGATCCGATGACCATTCGCGCAGTGGTTTTTGATTTCGGCGGTGTCCTGTTCGACTGGAACCCGCACCATCTGTACCGCCAGCTGATTGCCGACGACCATGAGCGGCAATGGTTTCTCGATAACATCTGTACCCAGGCCTGGAACACCGAGCAGGATGCCGGTCGCTCCCTGGCTGATGGCACCCGCAGCCTGATCGAGCAATACCCCCAGCATGAGCATTTGATCCAGGCCTATTACGACCGTTGGCATGAGATGCTGCCTGGCCCGCTGCCGGACGGCGTGGCGATTCTCAAGGCGCTGCACGCTGCCAATATGCCGCTGTTCGGGCTCACCAACTGGTCGGCCGAAACCTTTCCTTATGCGCGAGCCAATTATCCGTTCCTGCAGTGCTTTCGCGACATCGTGGTGTCGGGTGAGTTGAAACTTATCAAACCGGATGCGGCGATCTATCACGCGAGCCTGCACCAGGTTCGGGCCCATCTGCCGGATATCCAGCCCAAGGAGGTGGTGTTTATCGACGATGTCGCCGGCAATATCGAAGCGGCCGTCGCGCTCGGTTGGCAAGGCATCCACCATGTGTCGGCGCAGCTCACGGCGGCGCGGTTGCGTGAGCTGGGCGTAGGCTTCTAGCGCGCCCATTTTTCCATGGCGAAATCCACGAACGCGCGCAGCTTGGGCAGGCGATAACGGTCCTGGCCGTAGAGCAGGTGCATGGGGCGGCTGGGCAGTCGATACTGGGTCAACAAGGCCACCAGTTTGCCGCTCTCCAGGTCCGGTTGCACCAGGGCATCGGCCAGCATGATGATGCCCATGCCATTCACCGCCGCCTGGCGCAAGCCTTGCGAACTGTTGATGGTCAATGAGCCGCAGACCTGCACCTCCCGCTCGCCGTCATCGCTGGTCATGCGCCACAGTTTTTCAGTGTCGCGCCAATTGTCATTCGCCGGGTAGGCGAACGCCAGGCAGTCGTGCTGTTGCAGGTCATCGGGCGTTAACGGCGTGCCGCGTCGCGCCAAGTACTCAGGTGACGCGCAAAGTGTGAGGGTGTAGTCCTGCATTGGCCGGGCGATCAGGCTGGATGTTTCCAATTCGCCAAGCCGGATCGCCACGTCGAAGCCACTGTCGACCAAGTCCATACGCTCGTTGTTCAACACCACGTACAGGTTGATCAGCGGGTAGCGCCGGGAAAATTCGCTCAAGGCCGGGGTAAGGCGTTCGGTGCCGAACACCGGGGGCGCGGTGATGCGAAGGGTGCCTTTGGGCACGTCACTCTTGGCCTGTTCAGCCAATTGCTCGGAGTCGGCCACCAACCCCAGTACTTCCAGGCAGCGCTGGTAATACTGGCCGCCAAACTCCGTGAGGCTTTGCTTGCGCGTGGTGCGTTTGAGCAAGCTGACGCCCAGGCGCTGCTCCAGGGCGCGCAGGTGGTTGCCGACCATGGTGGTCGACATACCGCAAGCGTGTGACGCCGCCGTCATGCTGCCGGTCTCGACGACCTTTACGTACACCGACATCGCCTGGAACAGATCCATTATCAAGCCTTGATTTAAAGTCATCGCAGGAATGCAGAGTTTATCCAGCTCCGGTGGTTAACGATACTGCATCCATCACAACGAAGTACTGGAGCCTCTGCCATGACCGCCGCCTGCCTGATGACCACTTACCAACCTTTGGCCTTAAGTTTTACCCGCGGCCTGGGCACGCGGCTGTGGGACCAGCAGGGCCGTGAATACCTGGATGCGGTGGCCGGCGTGGCGGTGACCAATGTCGGTCACTCCCACCCTCGGCTGGTGGCGGCGATCAGTGAGCAGGCCGGGCTGTTGCTGCACACCTCCAACCTCTACAGCATCGACTGGCAACAACGGCTGGCCCAGCGCCTTGCCCGGCTGTCTGGCCTGGACCGCGCCTTCTTCAACAATTCCGGCGCTGAAGCCAACGAAACCGCGCTGAAACTGGCGCGGCTGCATGGCTGGAAAAAAGGCATCGAGGCGCCGTTGGTGGTGGTCATGGAAAACGCCTTCCATGGCCGCACACTCGGGACCATGGCCGCGAGCGATGGGCCATCGGTGCGCTTGGGCTTCCAGCGCTTACCGGGAGATTTTCTCAAGGTCGCCTTTGGTGATATGGCAGCGATAGAGGCAATGACCAAGGCGTTCGGCACGCGCATCGCGGCGGTCCTGCTGGAGCCGATCCAGGGTGAGAGCGGCGTGTTGCCGGCACCGCCGGGCTACCTGAAAGCGTTGCGTGATCACTGCACGCGGCATGGCTGGTTGATGATGCTCGATGAAATTCAGACCGGCATCGGTCGCACCGGCAACTGGTTTGCCTTCCAGCATGAAGGCATCCTGCCGGACGTGATGACCCTGGCCAAGGGCCTCGGCAACGGTGTACCGATCGGCGCCTGCCTGGCGCGATCCGCCGTGGCCCAGTTGTTCACGCCGGGCAGTCACGGCAGCACCTTTGGCGGAAACCCGCTGGCCTGCCGCGTCGGTTGCACGGTGCTGGACATTATTGAAGAACAAGGCCTGCTGCAGAACGCCGCGCAACAGGGTGAGCGTTTGCTCGCGCGGTTGCGGGTGGAGTTGAGCGAGCACCCGCAGGTGCTGGCAATTCGGGGGCACGGGTTGATGATCGGGATCGAGCTGGCCAGCCCTTACCGCGACCTGGCCCAGCGCGCCGCGCAGGAGCACGCCCTGCTGATCAACGTGACCCGCGGCAAAGTCATTCGGCTGCTGCCACCGTTGACCTTGGATGCCAAGGAAGTTGAGATGATCGTGCGGGGCATTACTCGTCTATTGGATTGAAATACGATTCCCTGTGGGAGCGGGCTTGCCAGTCAGTTAAGCGTACATCGCCCTCGCTCCTACAAAAAACCTTAACTGACTGGCATTAGGGCAAGCCCGCTCCCACAGGGGGATATTCGTGACTGCTAGAGATCATCCCCATTCAACCATTCCTGATTCATGGTTTCGGTATCCCCCAGGTACTCCAGCAACCACGCCATGGCCGGCGACAGCTTGCTCTGCGCCCAAGCCACGCACGACGGGCTGGCCGGGAAGGGGCGCGACAGTTGCAGCGCCACCAGCTCACCGCGCTCGATCCACGGCAACACCTGATGCGCCGGCGCCATGCCGACACACAGTCCGTCACGCAGGCAGTCAAGCGCGGACGCCCAGTTCGGCACCACCAGCCGCCGCTGGTTATCCAGGGTCCAGGTGTCGCGCTTGGGCAAGTTGCGCGAGGTATCGGTCATGCAGAGCGAGGCGAAGGGACGCAGTTGATCGTCGCTCAGCAACCCGTCGACACTGGCCAGCGGATGCCGCGCACTGACCACGCACAGCCAGTTCAGCAAGCCCATGTCGCGGAAGGTAAAGCGGCTGGCCACCGGCACCGCGCTGGTGGCGCCGATCACGATGTCGGTGCGTTCATCCGCCAAGGCATCCCACACACCGTTGTACACCTCGTACTCCAGCAGCAGCTCGACTTCGGGAAACTGGCGATAGAAATCCAGCACCAACTGCCGGCAACGTTGAGGTTTGACGATAGAGTCCACCGCGACCTTCAACTGGCCACTCCAGCCATTGGCCACCTGCTGGCACAGGCGCCGGGTGCCGAGCATCTTTTTCATCACGCCGCGGGCTTCGTCGATAAACAGACGGCCAGCAGGCGTCAGCTCCACGTCGCGATGCCGTCGTACGAACAGCGGCACCGCCAGCCATTCTTCAAGCTGACGCACGGTGTAGCTGATGGCCGAAGGCACGCGATGCAGCTCCTGGGCAGCGGCGCTGAAGCTGCCATGGCGCGCCACGGCGTCGACCACATCCAGAGAATATTCGGACCACATGCGGCCTGCCTTCAAATTTATTGATAGGAATGTTCAATTATTATCGCTTCACACCACAACTGCCAGCTTCATAATGGGCGCCAGTCAGCAAATAGTTTGATGGCAGGATTAATAAGGCTTCAATGAAAAATTCTTTTGGTTTTACCGGGTACCTGGCGGGCCTGAGCATGCTCGGTTATCTCGCCATGGACATGTACTTGCCGGCGTTCGGCGCCATGGGCGAGCAGTTACAGATTGGCGCCGGTGCGGTGGGCGCCAGCTTGAGTATTTTCCTCGCCGGTTTTGCGCTCGGTCAGTTGTTGTGGGGACCATTGTCCGACCGCCTGGGACGCAAGCCGATCCTGCTCGCCGGCCTTGGCCTGTTTGTGCTGGGATGCGCGGGAATGTTCTGGGTCGAGACCGCGCCGCAACTGCTGGCATTGCGTTTTGTCCAGGCGATTGGCGTGTGTTCCGCCGCCGTGAGCTGGCAGGCGCTGGTGATCGACCGCTACCCGGCCGACAAGGCGCATCGCGTGTTCGCCAGCATCATGCCGCTGATGTCGCTGTCGCCGGCCCTGGCGCCGTTGTTGGGGGCCATGGTGCTGAATCACTTTGGCTGGCAGGCGATCTTCGGCGTCTTGCTCGGGGTGTCTTTGCTGTTGCTGTTGCCGACAGCCTTCCTGCGCACCCCGCCGAAACGCCGGGCAGGGGAGGGCGAACCTTCGCGCCTGGGTTATGGACAATTGCTGACGTCTCGCGTGTTCACCGGCAACGTGATGATCTTCGCCGCGTGCTCGGCCAGTTTCTTCGCCTGGCTGACCGCTTCGCCCTTCATCCTGGGCGACATGGGCTACAGCCCGAATGACATCGGCCTGAGCTATGTGCTGCCGACCCTGGCGTTCCTGGTGGGCGGCTACAGTTGCCGAAGCGCCTTGCAGCACTGCCAGGGCAAGACGCTGCTGCCGTGGTTGCTGCTGGCGTACTGCATCAGCATGCTGGCGTTGTACCTGGTCGCGACCTTGACCGTGCCGACGCTGACCACCCTGCTGATTCCGTTCTGCCTGATGGCGCTGGTCAACGGTGCGAGTTACCCCATCGTTGTGGCGAATGCGCTGATGCCCTTTGCCGAAAATTCCGGCAAGGCGGCGGCGCTGCAGAACACCCTGCAACTGGGGCTGTGCTTTCTCAGCAGCTTGCTGGTGTCATCGATGATCGACCAGCCGTTGCTGATCACCGTGATCGTGATGCTGGCGACCGCACCCGTAGCTGTGTTCGGCTACTGGCTGGCGCGGCCAAAAAACCGGTCGTTCGGAGCTGGTGCGCACTTGAAGTGATAATCGGCTCAAAATGTGGGAGCGGGCTTGAACTGGCCTAATGATTTTGGACACTTCATTCGGGCGCTATGATAGCGCCCAAATTTGAGGTGTTTGGATATGCGTAAATCTTATTCGAGTGAGTTCAAGCTCAAGGCCGCCAGCATGGTGTTGGATGAAGGTCAGCCAGTTACCGAAGTCTGTGCCAGCCTGGATATCGGCCCCACAGCGCTGCGTCGCTGGGTCGATCAAGTGCAAAAAGAACGCTTGGGCTCGACTCCCGTAGGGGCCAAGGCGATTACCGCTGATCAACGAGAAATCCAGAGGCTCAAAGCTCTGCTCAGAGAGAAAGACCTGGATATCGAAATCCTAAAAAAGGCCAGTGCTCTCCTGCTTTTGGACGCCAAAGATCATTCACGTTGATCGATGAGCTGGACGAGCAGTACGGCGTTAAAAGGTGTTGCCGGGCGTTCGGGGTCAACCGCAGTAGTTTCTACGCTTGGCGCCAGCGCCAGGGCAGAGCAAATCCTGAACGGGACAAGCTCAAGGCCGCGCTGGTCAGGCACCACAAGGCGTCCAGAGAGTCGGCCGGCGCACGTACATTGTCCAAGGAGCTACAAGCCAAAGGGCATCGTATCGGACGTTATATGGCTCGCAGTTTGATGCGCGAAGCTGGCATCGCTAGTCGTCAGCGCAGGCGCCATAAGTACAAGTCGCCGGGCGCGGAGGCCTTGGTGGCGCCACACGTGCTCAAGCGGAAATTTGATGTGACGGCGGTTAATCAGGTGTGGTGTGGCGACGTGACTTACATCAAGGTCGGCAAGCGGTGGATGTACTTCGCCGCCGTTCTGGATTTGTACGCTCGCAGGATCGTAGGCTGGTCGTTCTCGATGATTTCTGATGCCAACCTGACCTGCGAAGCGCTACGCATGGCGGTTGAGCTACGCGGCCATCCCCAGAATGTGTTGTTTCATTCTGACCAAGGTTGTCAGTACACCAGTCATAAGTTTCGAAACGAGCTGCTCAAACAGGGTTTTAGGCAAAGCATGAGCCGTAAAGGCGAGTGCTGGGATAACGCCCCGATGGAGCGTTTCTTTGGCAGTTTGAAATCAGAGTGGGTGCCTGAAACGGGCTACAAACTGGAACATGAGGCCCGAGCAGACGTGCAGCGCTATGTCTCTCGCTACAACATCAGCAGGCCTCACAGCTACAACGACTACCGGTCGCCGGTCATGAAGGAAAGGTTGGCGGCGTGAACCGTAATCAGTGTCCAAGATTACTTGACCAGTTCAGCTTGCTCGCGAATGCGGTGTGTCAGTCACCAGATATTTCGACTGATACACCGCATTCGCGAGCAAGTCGAATCGTCGCACCGCCGCTCCCACAGTTGAGACGGTTCCGTCAGCTACTACTAAAAGGTGATTTCCATATTCACCGTTGGCGTTGACGTACGGCTGCCCCGGCCGCCGTCCACGCCGAACTTGTTGTGCCAGTACTCATAACCCACCCCCAGGTACAGGTTCGGCTTCACGCTTTTGCCCGGGCGTACCGCCACCATCAGCGCCGTGCGCATCAGCGCTTCCGGCGCGGTATCGCGGCCATGGTAGTCCTCGCCTTTGTCCCCGACGTAGTTGATGAACCCCTGGAATTTCGCCGCATGGTTGGCGACTTCGAACGGGCGCATCCAGGTCAGGTTGAGCATGTAAGTGTCGTCGAAGGTGTGGTTCGTCTCCTGCGCGCCAGGGATACCGGTGTGGTTCCTTTCCTTGTAGTACATCAGGCTCAGGTCCAGCACGCCGACGGTGTTGAACTTCAAAGTCGGGCCGACCACCAGCGCGCGCTTTTTCGCTGAAGCGAAGTTGTTGTTGCGGTTGGCGTCAAGCCCCAGGGTGAGCGCGTAATCCTTGACCAGGCCGCTGCCCAGCGGCAGATCGAACACCCGTGATGCATACAGCTGGTGGCGATACACCGCGTAGACCTCGCTCCCACCCCGGTCAGTGCCCTTGCGCGGGTCGCGGCTGTCGGACAGAAACACATCGAGGTTGAGGAAATTGCTGCCATACCGGTAGCCGCTGGCGTGGGTAACGCTGTAGATGCGCTTGCTGAATGCGTTGGGGTTATTCGGATTGGTGAACTGCTGCCCGTAGCGAAAACCTACGCTGTTGTTCATCCACTCCACCGCGACGGCCTCCCCACCGCCGAGCAAGGTGAGTGCAACGGTGGCGCCCTGTAGTGCCTTTTTCATTGTCCTGGTCCTTTGGCGTTCTGGCTCATTACGGCCGAATTGTTTTTGTAACGCCGATGGAGGGTATCTTGTCCGATAGATTGTATACAACTCTATGGACATCCAGTCCTAACATTGCATACAGTGGCCGCACAACAAAAACAGAGAACCCCTCACCATGACTAACCCGAAGGCGTCACCGCAGCGGCCAGAAGATGAGAATCTCGGCGTCGCCGCCAACATGGCTTACGGCCTGCAGCATGTACTCACCATGTACGGCGGAATCGTCGCGGTACCGTTGATCGTCGGCCAGGCGGCCGGGTTGTCGCCGGCGGACATCGGCCTGTTGATCGCCGCGTCGTTGTTTGCCGGTGGCCTGGCCACGCTGTTGCAGACCCTCGGCCTGCCGTTCTTTGGCTGCCAATTGCCGCTGGTGCAGGGCGTGTCGTTTGCCGGTGTGGCAACCATGGTGGCGATTGTCGGCAGTGATGGCGCCGGCGGCGTGCCGGCGATTCTCGGGGCGGTGATGGCCGCGTCGTTCATCGGGTTGCTGATAACCCCGGTGTTTTCACGAATTACCAAGTTCTTCCCGCCGTTGGTGACGGGTATCGTGATCACCACCATCGGCCTCACCCTGATGCCGGTCGCGGCCCGCTGGGCCATGGGCGGCAACAGCCGCGCCGCGGATTTCGGCAGCATGCCCAATATCGGCCTGGCGGCGTTGACCCTGGTGCTGGTGCTGCTGCTGAGCAAGATCGGCAGCGCGACCATCTCGCGCCTATCGATCCTGTTGGCGATGGTGATCGGCACGCTGATTGCGGTGTTCCTCGGCATGGCGGACTTCTCCGGCGTGACCCAAGGGCCGATGTTCGGTTTCCCGACCCCGTTCCATTTCGGCATGCCCACGTTTCATCTGGCCGCGATCATTTCCATGTGCATCGTGGTGATGGTGACCTTGGTCGAGACCTCGGCCGACATTCTGGCGGTGGGTGAAATCATCGACACCAAGGTCGATTCAAAACGCCTGGGGAATGGCCTGCGCGCCGACATGCTGTCGAGCATGGTTGCGCCGATCTTCGGTTCGTTCACCCAGAGCGCATTTGCGCAAAACGTCGGCCTGGTGGCGGTCACCGGGGTGAAGAGCCGCTTTGTGGTGGCCACGGGCGGGCTGTTCCTTGTGGTCCTCGGCTTGTTGCCGTTCATGGGGCGAGTGATCGCGGCCGTGCCCACCTCAGTGCTGGGCGGCGCCGGGATCGTGCTATTCGGCACCGTGGCCGCCAGCGGTATCCGCACGCTGTCGAAGGTGGATTACCGTAACAACATGAACCTGATCATCGTTGCCACTTCCATCGGTTTCGGCATGATCCCGATCGCCGCGCCGAGCTTCTACGATCAGTTCCCGAGCTGGTTCGCGACCATTTTCCACTCGGGGATCAGTTCGTCGGCGATCATGGCGATCCTGCTGAACCTGGCGTTCAACCACTTCACCGCGGGCAACTCGGACCAGCAGTCGGTGTTCGTGGCCGGGACGGAGCGCAGTTTGTGCTTCCACGACGTGGCGGCACTGCGTGATGGGGATTACTTCAGGGGCGGTAAGTTGTTTGATGCCGAGGGTAAGGAGATTCCGGTGGTGGCGGATGCCCCGAGGAAAGCAGCTAAGCCTGAGACTAGCGCGGTTTAAAAAATGTGGGAGCGGGCTTGCTCGCGAATGCGGCGTGCCAGTCACAGTTGTTTCGACTGAGCCACCGCATTCGCGAGCAAGCCCGCTCCCACATTTTGGATCTCAGCCGGCCTTTAGGGCGCTGTACGAAGCTGAACACACCTCATCCAGAAACTTCACCACCGTCCCCATGCACGCCTGGCGTTCTTCCACATGGGGCATGTGGCTGGAGTCTTCAAACAGCGCCCAGCGCACATCGGCGATTTCATCCAGGAACGGCTTGACCACCAACGGCGTGGCCTCGTCGTGGCGGCCGGAAATGACCAAGGTCGGTACCTTGATCGCCGACAACCGGCCCGTCGATTTCCAGTCCTTCAAGCTGCCGATCACATGGAACTCGGTGGGCCCGCTCATGGCGTGGTACACCGTTGGGTCCGAGTCGACCTGGGCGAACGTGCGCGCGACCTCTTCCGGCCACGGGTTGACCCGGCACACGTGATGGTCATAGAACACCCGCGAGGCGGCGAGGTATTCCGGGGCCTGGTAAGTGCCGCAGGCTTCGTGCTTGAGCAGGGTTTCATGCACGCCCTCTGGCAACAATTTGCGCAGACGGTCAGCTTCACTGACCCAGGTGCGCATGCAGGTCGGCGAATTGGCCGCGATGAAGGCACGCAGGCCCTTGGGCTGCAGCATGGCGTGCTCGCTGCCGAGCATGCCGCCCCAGGACTGGCCGAGGATCGCGTAGTTGTCGCTGATCTGCAGGTGGTCCAGCAGGTTGTCCAATTCGGCGAGGAACAGCCCCACGGTCCAGAAGAACGGGTCTTTTTCCGGCAAGTGGGTCGAGCGGCCGTTGCCGATCTGGTCGTAATGGATCACGGCGTGGCCGCTGGCGGCGACATCCTTGAACGCATCAACATAATCATGGGTGCAGCCGGGGCCGCCGTGGATGATCACCAGGGGCGTGCGGCCACTGCAGAGGTCGCCGGTGACGCGGTACCAGGTCTGGTAGGTGCCAAACGCCGCATACCCTTCACGGGTTTTTTCGATGAATTCCATTTCGTGCCCTGCTCTGAAAAATAGGATCAGGCACACGATAATGCGTGGCAGACATCCAGGTAACTAGCAAAACAGCTAGGTTTTGCCGCCGGGTCAGTCTTCAAGCAGGCGGTAATGGGTGGCGCGCACCACGGCCTGCACACGGTTCCTGGCCCCCAACTTGTGCATCGCCGAGGCCAGGTGCAGGGTGACCACCGCCAGTGAGCGGCTCAGTTGCGTGGCGATTTCGGCTGCGGTCAGGCCGTCGGCGGCCCATTTGAGGCACTCGCGCTCGCGTTTGGTCAGGTGGATATGCGGGTAGGTGCGCAGCTCTTTGCTGAACAGCGGGTAGGCCGCTTCCTGTAATGCATGGGAAATCAGGCTGAAATCCGACAAGGTGTGCTGCGCATCCTGCAATACGTTGCCGGCCTTGCCGGTACGCAGGCCGGTCAGCGAGGCGAAGCCGCCACGGGGCAGGTGAATCGGCACGCTGACGCCGCAGGTCAATTGCTGGTCATGCAGGTAGGAAGAGACCGGCGCGTGGCAGGGGTCGATGATCCGCTGCAAAGGCGTGTCGACCTTGATGTCATAGGACCATACAAACGGTGACACCGTACTCAGGGCCAGATGTTGCACCGGATCGATCTGGTAGAACCCCTTGCTGCACCACAAGGCATGCCAGTCTGGCGGGGTGTTGCGCAGTTCGAGCACCGAAGGGGTGATCAATGCACCATCCTGGTCGATGGGCACCGGGCTGTAGTCATACACCAGTGCATCGAAGCCCAACTGCTGGGCGAGGATAAACGTATTGTCCATCTGCTCGTCCAGGCTCCTGCCCGGCATCAGACGGTGGTTTAAGGCAGTCAGCTTGGCCAGCATCCGTTCTGCTCCCGAATTCATTTGAATCTCGACTTGCTGCAAGTAGAATGCCACGCCCCGGCGAAGGACTGCCAGGCCAAACCTATAAGAAATGCTAGGTTATGGACGCGCGGCATCCTCGGTAGTGTTGGCCTGATAAACGGCCGCTACCTGCCAGGCCGACACTACACAAGGAATGTATGCATGTGGCGTGAAATTGCCCCCGACCAGCAGTACAGCGTGCAAGTCGATGGCCATGAGCTCGTGGTCTACAGCTTTGGCCAGGGCGATGAGGTGCTGCTGTGCCTCAACGGCGGGCCTGGCCTGCCGTGTGACTACTTGCGCGACGCCCATGGCTGGCTCAAAGACCATAACCTGCGAGTGGTTGCATTCGACCAGCTTGGCACGGGCGCTTCAGCCAGACCCACCGACGTTTCGTTGTGGGAAATCGGCCGTTATGTCGAAGAAGTCGAAACCGTGCGCCAGGCGCTGGGCCTGGGGCGTGTGCATTTGCTCGGGCATTCCTGGGGCGGCTGGCTCGGAATCGAATACGCCATCCACTACCCCGATGCGCTGAAAAGCCTGATCCTGGAAAACACCGTCGGCGACATTCCGCACCTGTCCCGGGAGCTGGAGCGCCTGCGCGGCGCCCTCGGCAGCGAAACCGTGGCGATGATGCAGCGCCATGAAGCCATGGGCACCCTCGACCATCCGCAATACCAGGCCGCGATCACCTTGCTCAACTATCGCCACGTGTGCCGCCTCGACGAATGGCCCGAGCCGGTAAAGCGTTCCCTGGGCGATTGGAACATGGGCCCCTACGAAACCATGCAGGGGCCCAACGAATTCCTCTACATCGGCAACCTCAAGGACTGGAACCGCCTCGACGAGATGGCAGCGTTCAAGATGCCGATCCTGATCACCACCGGCCAGCACGACGAACTCACCCCGGCCTGCGCCCTGCGTATGAAGCTTTCGGCCACGCATGCTGAACTGCACGTATTCCCCAACAGCAGCCATATGCCTTTTTACGAGGAGCCCCAGGCGTATTTCCCGGTGTTGTTGGACTTCCTCGCGCGCCATCGAGGCTGACGAATGAACCTGGCGCGCTATCGTTTTGTGCTGTCCCGACCGCTGCAATTGCTGCCGGTGCTGCTAGGCATCAGCCTGATCACCTTCGTGCTGGTACGCTCGATCCCCGGCGACCCGGCCCGGGCGCTGCTCGGCTCGCGCAGCACGCCGGATGCCTTGCTGAAAATCCGCGCTCAGTACGGCCTCGACCAGCCGTTGTGGCTGCAATATTTTTACTTCCTGAAAAACCTGCTCAAGGGCGACCTCGGCCAATCGCTGTTGTACAAGGTCGACGCCCTCAAGCTGATCGTCACCCGCATCGAGCCCACCCTGGTATTGGTGCTGGGCAGCGTGGTGCTGGCGCTGCTGATCGCGGTGCCGCTGGCGACCGTGGCCGCTCGCAACAAGGGCGGCTGGGCCGATAACCTGATCCGTGTGTTTACCACGGTCGGCCTGGGCATGCCGGCGTTCTGGCTGGGCTTGATGCTGATCCTGCTGCTGAGCGTGCAGTGGGGCCTGTTTCCGGTTTCCGGTTACGGCCGCACCTGGCTGGACAAGGCGCACCATATGGTGCTGCCGTGCCTCACCATCGCCCTGGCGCTGTCGGCGGTGCTGGTGCGCAACCTGCGCGCGAGCATGTTGATGGAATTACAGGCCGACCACGTCACCGCCGCTCGCGCGCGTGGGCTGTCGGAAGCCGCCGTGTTTCGCCGTCATGTGTTGCCCAATTCATTGGTCCCGGCGGTCAACCTGCTGGCGGTGAATATCGGCTGGCTGATCAGCGGCACGGTGGTGATCGAAAGCCTGTTCGCCATTCCCGGCATCGGCCAACTGCTGGTGCGCGGCATTTTTACCCGCGACTACATGGTGGTGCAGGGCGTGGCCATGGTGCTGGCCTGCGCGACGGTGGTGGTCAACTTTATCGCCGACGTGGTGACGGTGGCCCTCGACCCGCGAGTGAAGATGCAATGAGCAGCCGTCCGATGATTGCCCCGTGGCGCTTGCGCCTGCGCTTCGGTTTTCGCAACGGCCGCCTGACCGCTGCGTGGGGCCTGTTGATCTTGCTGGCGTGGTTGGCGCTTGCCGTATTTGCGCCGTGGATCGCGCCCTATGACCCGATTGCGCAAAACACCGACGCCAGTTTGCTCGGCCCCGGCCTTGCTCATCCATTTGGCACGGACAACTACGGCAGGGACATCCTTTCGAGGGTGATTTGGGGCGCCCGCATCGACCTGCAACTGGCCATCGTCGGGGTGATTTTTCCGTTCATGATCGGCACCTTTATTGGCGCGGTGTCCGGGTATATCGGCGGGCGTTTCGACAGTGTCTGCATGCGCGTGATCGATGTGATCCTGGCGTTTCCGTTCCTGGTGCTGATGCTGGCGATCATGGCGATCCTCGGGCCGGGCTTGCAGAGTTTCTATATCGCCATGGCGCTGGTGGGCTGGGTGTCGTACGCGCGGCTGATCCGCTCGCAGATCCTGGTGCTCAAGGAGAGCGACTTTGCCCTGGCCGCCAAGAGCCTGGGGTTTGGCCACGGGCGCATCCTGTTCCGGCACTTGCTGCCCAATGCGATGTTCGGCTCGATTGTGTTTTCCATGTCTGACGCGGTGCTGGTGCTGCTCAATGGCGCCGCCGTGAGCTATCTGGGCCTGGGCGTGCAACCGCCGACGGCCGAATGGGGAACGATGGTCGCCGAAGGGCAAGCGTTTATCACCACCGCCTGGTGGATCTGCACCTTTCCGGGCTTGGCCATCGTGACCCTGGCCATGGGGTTCAGCCTGCTGGCCGACGGTGTGGCCCAAGTATTGGGGGATCGCTCATGAGCCTGCTGCAAGTACGTGACCTCAGTGTGATCGCCAACAACGCCGGGCGTGATCTCACGCTGGTGGACCGCGTGTCCTTCGACCTGGCCGAAGGCGAGATACTCGGGTTGGTGGGCGAGAGCGGCTCCGGCAAGACCATGGCCTGTCGCGGCCTGATGCGCCTGCTGCCATCGCCCCATTTGCGCGTGCAAGGTGGCGCGGTTCGGCTGGCCGGCCAGGACTTGCTGCAACTCGATGAAGCCGGCATGCGCGCCGTGCGCGGCGGGCAATTGGGCATGATCTTCCAGAACCCCAGCAGCCATCTCGACCCGCTGATGCGCATCGGCGAGCAGATCGCCGAGGGCATTCGCCTGCACCAGGGCGCGTCGAAAAAAGACGCGCGGTTGCAGGCAATCGACGTGCTGCGCCAGGTTGGCATTCCCGATCCCCAGGCGCGGGTCGACAACTACCCCCACGAGTTTTCCGGCGGCATGCGCCAACGGGCGATGATCGCCGTGGCCCTGGGCTGCAACCCCAAGGTGCTGATCGCCGACGAGCCGACCACGGCCCTGGATGTGACGGTGCAGGCGCAAATCCTGCGGCTGTTGCTGGAGCTGCGTGACCAACGCGGCCTGTCGATCATCATGATTACCCACGACCTCGGCGTGGTCGCGCAAACCTGCGATGCCATCGCCGTGATGTATGCCGGGCGCCTGTGCGAGCACGGCAGCAAATATGAGCTGCTGGCCCATCCGCAGCATCCTTACACCGCGGGCCTGATCGATTGCCAGCCCGCCCACAGCAGCGGTCATGCCCTGTTGCGCACCATCCCCGGGCAACCGCCGTTGCTGGACGCGCTGCCCAGCGGCTGCCGGTTCAACCCGCGTTGCCCGCAGGTCGGCGCTTTGTGCACCGAAGCGCTGCCGCAAGGCTCGCGGGTGGCCTGTCATTACCCTTTGGGAGCGCAGCCATGAGCCTGTTGCAGATCAAGGACCTCGAAGTGAAGTTTGCCGCGTCCGGCAGCGGCGTGTTCGGCTTGAACAAGCAGTGGGTGAGGGCGGTGAATGGCGTGTCCCTGGACCTGGCGGCGGGTGAAACCCTGGGGTTGGTCGGTGAGTCCGGCAGTGGCAAGAGCACGCTGGGCCGGGCGGTCTTGCACCTCAACCCGATCAGTGCCGGCCAAGTGTTGTTCGATGGCGTCGACATGGCGCACGGCAGCGCCATCGACATCACCCGATTGCGGCATGAAACCGCAATGATTTTCCAGGACCCTTACGCCGCGCTGAACCCGCGCCTGACCATCGGCGAAACCCTTGCCGAAGTGCTGCGCGTGCAGCGCAAGGTCGCGCCCGCGCTGATTCCCGCCCGCGTCAATGAATTGCTCGACCTGGTCGGCCTGCGCCCCGAATTGGCCAGCCGTAAACCCGGCTCCCTCAGCGGCGGCCAGTGCCAGCGCGTCGGCATCGCCCGGGCACTGGCGGTGGAGCCACGGCTGATCATCGCCGATGAGTGCGTGGCGGCGCTGGACGTGTCGATCCAGGGCCAGATCATCAACCTGCTGCTGGAACTGCAACAGCGCATGAACCTGGCGATCCTGTTTATCGCCCATGACCTGGCCATCGTACGCAGGCTGTGCGACCGCGTGGCGGTGATGTACTTGGGCAAGATCGTCGAGGAGGGGCCGGTGGAAGCGGTCTTCACCGCCCCGCGCCATCCCTATACGGCGGCGTTGATCCAGGCGATCCCCGAGATCGATCCGCATCGGCCGTTGCCTACGCAGCCTTTGCCGGGCGAACCACCAAGCCCACTGAATTTGCCTACGGGCTGCGCCTTTCACCCGCGCTGCCGGCACGCCCGCGCAATGTGTTCCGTGGTATTGCCGCCGACCCATTTCCTGCACGAGCATCGATACAGTTGCGTGCTTGAAGAACCTTTGCTTTGACCCTCTGCCATTCATTAACAAGGAGTTGTGATATGCAATCGCGCCACTTGAAGTTGCTCGCCGCCGCTACGTTGACCGCCTGGTCCCTGAGCGCGGGACTGGCACAGGCCGCTGGTGTACTCACCATCGGCTGCCGTGAAGACAGCACCACGTTCGACCCGATCAAAAGCGCGCAGAACCGCGACACCTGGGTGTTCGCCAACGTCTACGACACCCTGGTGCGCGTGGACAACCTGGGGACCAAGATGGAACCCGGCCTGGCCGAAAGCTGGGACATTTCCAAGGACGGCCTGACGTACACCTTCAAGCTGCGTGATGCCAAGTTCTCCGACGGCTCGCCGATCACCGCTGACGATGCGGCGTTCAGCCTGTTGCGCATCCGCGATAACAAGGCCTCGCTGTGGGCCGACCCGTTCAACCTGATCAACACCGCCACGGCATCGGACCCGAAGACCCTGGTGGTCACGCTGAAGACCCCGGCCGTCGCCTTCCTCTCGCAACTGGCGTCGCCAACAGTGTCGATCCTGTCGGAAAAAGCCATGACCAAGATGGGCGAAGACGCCTACTCGGAAAACCCGGTGACTTCCGGCGCGTTTACCGTGGACGAATGGCGCAAGGGCGATCGCGTCATCCTCAAGAAGAACCCGAACTTCTGGCAGGCCAAGCAGGTGAGCCTGGACGGCGTGGAGTGGGTGTCCGTCACCGATGACAATACGCGCATGCGCATGGTGCAGAACAACGAGCTGGACACCGCGATCTTCGTACCTTTTTCGCGGGTTGAAGAGCTGAAAAAAGACAAGAACGTGGTGATCCACGCCGACCCGTCCACCCGTGAAGATCACCTGCTGATCAACCACGCACACGGGCTGCTGGCCAAGCCGCAAGTGCGCCAGGCGCTGGACATGGCCATCGACAAACAATCGCTGGTCAAGACCGCCACTTACGGTCAGGGCACCGTGGCGTATTCCTACATCCCGAAAGGCTCGCTGTACCACTACGCCAACAACCTGCAACGCCCGTATGACCCGACCGCCGCCAAGAAGCTACTCGAGCAGGCCGGCGCCAAGGACTTGAAGCTCAACTACGTGGTCAACGCCGGCAACGAGGCCGACGAGCAGATCGCGGTGATCATCAAGGACCAACTGGCGAAGGTCGGGGTGACCGCCAACCTGCAAAAGGTCGACCCGACCCAGAGCTGGCAGATGCTGGTGGACGGTGAGTACGATATTTCGGTGATGTACTGGACCAACGACATCCTCGACCCGGACCAGAAGACCACCTTCGTACTGGGCCACGACACCAACCAGAACTACATGACCCGTTACAAGAACGACAAGGTCAAGGACCTGGTGGCCGCCGCACGGATCGAGGCCGACCCGGCCAAGCGTGAGCAAATGTATGTCGAGCTGCAGAAACTGGCGAAACAGGACGTGAACTGGATCGACTTGTACTACAGCCCGTACATCAACATCTCACGCAAGAATGTGAGCAACTTCCTGCAAAACCCGCTGGGGCGTTTCACCCTTGAGGAAGTGGTGAAAAACTAAGCCTTCAAACCCAATGTGGGACAAGACCTGTGGCGAGCGGGCTTGCCCCGCGTTGGCTGCGAAGCAGCCCCAAACCAGCCGACTCGGTTCTGCCTGGAGGTCGGCGGTGTCCTTATTGGGGCCGCTTCGCAGCCCAGCGCGGGCGGTGCGACGATTCGACAAGCCCGCTCACTACAACCTGCCTTCGCGAGCAAGCCCGCTCCCACATCGGGTTCTGCGGCGGGTCAGCTACTGCGCATCAAACGCCTGTCCATTGATGCCAGTACTGTCCGGCCCCATCAGGTACAAATACACCGGCATGATCTCCTCCGGTGCAGGCCGTTCCATCGGGTTTTCCCCTGGATACGCCTGGGCCCGCATGCTGGTGCGTGTGCCGCCGGGGTTGATGCTGTTGGCGCGCACCGCCGCCACGTCTTCGAGCTCATCGGCCAGGGTCTGCATCAGGCCTTCGGTAGCAAACTTCGACACCCCGTAAGCCCCCCAATACGCCCGGCCCTTGCGCCCGACGCTGCTGGAGGTGAACACCACCGACGCATCCTGCGACAGCTTGAGCAGCGGCAGCAAGGTGCTGGTCAGCATGAACATCGCGTTGACGTTCACGTGCATCACGCGCATGAAGTTTTCGCCGGACAACTGCTCGATCGGCGTGCGTGGGCCGATGATGGAAGCGTTGTGCAACAGGCCGTCGAGGTGGCCGAATTCTTTCTCGATCATCGCCGCCAGCTCATCGTATTGATGGGGCAGGGCGGTCTCCAGGTTAAACGGAATCACCACCGGTTGCGGCTGGCCCGCGGCTTCGATCTGGTCATACACCTGGGCCAGGTTGGCCTCGGTCTTGCCCAGCAACAGCACGGTGGCACCATGGGCGGCGTAGATTTTCGCCGCCGCCGCGCCAATCCCGCGCCCGGCGCCGGTCACCAGGATCACCCGGCCTTTGAGCAGATCTGGAGGTGCGCAGTAATCAAACATAAATAGCCTCGACAAAAATTCAGGTTGCCAGCACCAAACTTGATACCAGTGAAGATCCCCTGTGGGAGCGGGCTTGCTCGCGAAAGCGGCGGGTCAGCTAACACATGTATTGACTGACCCACCGCATTCGCGAGCAAGTCGAATCGTCGCACCGCCGCTCCCACATTTTGATCTTCATTAATCAGTGAGGGCGGTGGCCCATCAGCAACTGCACAGCGCGTTATCCAGCACCTTGCGCAATTCCAGCGGGTGATCCACCACCACATCGGCGCCCCAATGGCGCGGGTTGTCGTCCGGGTGGATATAGCCGTAAGTCACCGCCGCCGTGCGCGTCCCGGCGTCGCGGCCGGACTCGATATCGCGCAGGTCATCCCCCACGAACAGTACGCTGGCAGGGTCGAGGTTGAGCAGCTTGCATGCGAGGACCATAGGCTCCGGGTCCGGCTTGCTGTTTTTCACATGGTCCGGGCAGATCAGCACGGCTGAGCGCTCAGCCAGGCCCAGTTGCTGCATGATCGGTTCGGCAAACCGCAGCGGCTTGTTGGTGACCACGCCCCAGATCAGGTTGGCTTTCTCGATGTCTTCCAGTAGTTCGGCCATCCCGTCGAAAAGCCTGCTGTGGACCGCGCAGCCCTTGAGGTAGCGCTCGAGGAATTCCTGGCGCAGTTCTTCAAAGCCTGGGGATTCAGGGTCCATCTGGAAAGTCACCGCAACCATCGCCCGCGCACCGCCGGAGATTTCGTCACGGACGTGCTCGGGGTTGACCGGCGGCAGGCCGCGGTCGGCGCGCATCGCCTGGCAGATGGCGATAAAGTCCGGCGCGGTGTCCAGCAGGGTACCGTCCATGTCGAAGAGAACCGCTCGCAACTTCACAGGCTTACTCCTCGCGCAGGGTCTGGATCATGTAGTTGACGTCAACGTCATTGGCCAATTTGTAGTGCTTGGTCAGCGGGTTGTAGGTCAAGCCGATGATGTCCTTGACGGTCAGCCCGGCCTGGCGGCTCCAGGCGCCCAGCTCGGATGGGCGGATGAATTTCTTGAAGTCATGGGTGCCGCGGGGCAGCAGCTTCATGATGTATTCGGCGCCGATGATCGCGAACAGGTAGGCCTTGGGGTTGCGGTTGATGGTGGAGAAGAACACCTGACCGCCCGGCTTGACCATTTGAAAGCACGCATGGATCACCGAGGACGGGTCCGGCACGTGTTCCAGCATCTCAAGGCAGGTGACCACGTCGAACTGCCCGGGCATCTCTTCAGCCAGGGCTTCGGCGGTGATCTGGCGGTATTCCACGCTCACGCCGGATTCCAGCTGGTGCAGCCGGGCCACGGCCAATGGCGCTTCGCCCATGTCGATCCCCATCACGGTGGCGCCGCGCAGGGCCATGGCTTCGCTGAGGATGCCGCCGCCGCACCCCACGTCCAGCACTTTCTTGCCGGCCAGGTTGACGCGTTCGTCAATCCAGTTCACCCGCAGCGGGTTGATGTCGTGCAGGGGCTTGAACTCGCTTTCGCGGTCCCACCAGCGATGGGCCAGGGCTTCGAACTTGGCGATTTCGGCGTGGTCGACGTTGCTCATGGTGAATCCTCTAAAGCTGATAATTCGGTTTATTCGCTGTGCCCGCTGATGCGTTGTCCCCAGGCAATGGCCTTGGCGGTCAACTGTGCTTCATCCATGCGGGTCAATCGTCGGTCGTCGAGCAATTGCTTGCCGGCGACCCAAAGGTGTTTCACGCAATCGCGACCGGTGGCATAGATAAGCTGCGAAACCGGATCGTAGATCGGTTGCTGCGCCAGCCCCGACAGATCGAAGGCGACGATATCTGCGGCCTTGCCGACTTCCAGCGAGCCGATCTCGCCTTCCAGGCCCATGGCCCGCGCGCCATTGAGGGTCGCCATGCGCAGCGCGCGATGGGCGTCCAGCGCCGTGGCCGAGCCTGCAACGGCCTTGGCCAGCATCGCGGCGGTGCGGGTTTCGCCCAGCAGGTCGAGGTCGTTGTTGCTGGCGGCGCCGTCGGTGCCTATAGCCACATTGACGCCAGCCTGCCACAGGCGTTCAACCGGGCAGAAGCCGCTGGCCAATTTAAGGTTCGATTCGGGGCAGTGGATGACGCTGGTGTTACTTTCTACCAGCAAAGCCAGGTCATCCTCGCTGATTTGGGTCATATGAACGGCCTGGAAGCGCGGGCCCAGCAGGCCCAGGCGCCCCAGGCGCGCCAGTGGGCGCTCGCCGGTCTGCTCGACGGCTTGCTGCACTTCGAAGGCGGTTTCATGCACGTGCATATGGATCGCGGCGTCCAGCTCTTCGGCGATCACCCGGATTTTCTCCAGGTTGGCGTCGCACACCGTGTAGGGCGCGTGGGGGCCGAAGGTGATTTTGATGCGCGAGTGGTGCTTGAGGTCGCCGAACAGCTCGATGCCTTGGCGGATCGCCTCATCGGCGCTGCCGGCGCCGGGAATCGGGAAGTCGAGGATCGGAATCGCGATCTGCGCGCGCATGCCACTGTTGTGCACGCAGTCGCTGGCGACCTTGGGGTAGAAGTACATGTCCGAAAAGCAGGTGATGCCGCCCTTGAGCTGTTCGGCGATGGCCAGGTCGGTGCCGTCGCGCACGAAGGCTGCATCGACCCATTTGGCCTCGGCGGGCCAAATGTGTTTTTCCAGCCAGGTCATCAGCGGCAAGTCGTCGGCCAGGCCGCGAAACAGGCTCATCGCCGCGTGCCCGTGGGCGTTGATCAAACCGGGGCTGAGCAGCATGCCGGGCAGTTCGCGCACCTCAACGGCCGAAAGCTTCAAGGCCGCGGCCCGTGGCCCGATAAAGGCGATGCGCCCATCGCGGATGCCCAGGCCGTGTTCCTTGAGCACCACGCCGGCGGGTTCGACAGGTACCAGCCAGGTTGGCAGCAACAATAAGTCGAGCGGGGCGGCAGTGGCAGTCATCGCGGGCTTCTTCCCAGGCAGCTATAAAAGAAGAGCGAAGTATACCCGAGCGTCCAGGCTGGCGGATCGCTATAATCGGCGGCTTTGTTCATGAGTGCGGAGTAACGGATGCGCGATCGACTGTTGGCAGCGGAGAAAGTGAAAGCCATCGATTGGCGTGATGGCGCGCTGTACCTGCTCGATCAGCGTGCCTTGCCGTCCCGCGAAAGCTGGGTGGCCTGCGTGACGGTCGACGAGGTGGCCGCCGCGATCCGTTCGATGGTGGTGCGCGGTGCGCCGGCCATTGGCATCAGCGCTGCGTATGGCCTGGTGCTGGCCGCGCGCGAACGCATTGTCGAAGGCGGTGACTGGCAGGCTGCGTGGGAAGAAGACTACGCATTGCTGGCCGATACACGACCGACCGCGTCGAACCTGTTCTGGGCGTTGAAGCGCATGCGCGAACGCCTCGACCGCGTCAAGAAGCACGCCGATCCGTTGGCGGTGCTGGAGGCCGAGGCGATTGCGATCCACGAGAGTGATCGCGAAGCCAACCTCACCATGGCCCAGTTGGGTGTCGAGCTGATCCGCAAGCACCAAGGCAATGCCCAGGCGATCCTCACCCACGGCAATGCAGGCGCCCTGGCGACCGGCGGTGTCGGCACGGCGCTCGGGGTGATCCGCGCGGCCTACCTGGAAGGCATGGTCGAACAGGTGTATGCCAATGAAACCCGGCCCTGGCTGCAAGGCTCGCGCCTGACCGCCTGGGAGCTGGCGGGCGATGGCATCCCGGTGACGGTGAATGCCGACTCGGCCGGTGCGCATATCCTCAAGACCAAGGGCGTGACCTGGGTAATCGTCGGCGCCGATTGCATTGCCGCCAATGGCGATGTGATCGGCAAGATCGGCACCTATCAACTGGCGGTGTGCGCCATGCACCACGGCGTGCGGTTCATGGTGGTGGCGCCGAGTTCGACCCTGGACCTGATGATGGCCACTGGCGATGATGTCGCCCTGGAAGAGCGCGATGCCGGCGAGCTGCTGGAAGTCGCCGGCCAGCGTTTCGCGGCGGATGTGAGTGCGTACAACCCGGTATTCGACGTGACGCCGGCGGATCTGATCGATGTGATCGTGACGGAGAAGGGGGTTGTCGAACGGCCGGATACGGCCAAGTTGGCCAAGTTGATGTGCCGTAAGCGGTTGCATTGAGATCCCTGGCGCCTGTCAGATTGCATTCGCGAGCAAGCCCGCTCCCACATTTTGAATGGGTTCACAAATCCAAATGTGGGAGCGGGCTTGCTCGCGAATGGTCCTATAAGTCAATAAATCTCTTCGATTTACCCTCCAAAAACAGCACCACCCCACCTCTGAGCCCCTCTAGTCCCTCTCAAGCCTGTCACCGGTCAAATTACTAGCCTCCATGCGCATCAGGGGGATAGGTGCGTGGCGGCGATTGTGATAACATCCGGCGGTTTCCAGGGCCGCCCCGAGGGGTGGCCTATAACGTGCAGATCCGTGTCATAACTCGTTGATTTGTCGTAAGTCGTTGTCAGGCACTCTGCCGGCAACGGCGAGCTTCGTTCGTCCCGAATGGATGTGACGAGGTTTCACCCGAAAAAGGAATCAGGCTTCTCATGGGCGAACTGGCCAAAGAAATCCTCCCGGTCAATATCGAAGACGAGCTGAAACAGTCCTACCTCGACTACGCGATGAGCGTCATCGTCGGTCGGGCACTGCCTGATGCGCGCGACGGCTTGAAGCCCGTGCACCGGCGTGTGCTGTTCGCGATGAGCGAGCTGGGTAACGACTGGAACAAGCCGTACAAGAAATCTGCCCGTGTTGTCGGTGACGTGATCGGTAAGTATCACCCTCACGGCGACACTGCGGTGTACGACACCATCGTTCGGATGGCCCAGCCGTTTTCCCTGCGCTACCTGCTGGTAGACGGCCAAGGCAACTTCGGTTCGGTCGACGGCGACAACGCCGCGGCCATGCGATACACCGAAGTGCGCATGACCAAGCTGGCGCACGAGCTGCTGGCCGACCTGCACAAAGAAACCGTGGACTGGGTGCCGAACTACGACGGCACCGAAATGATCCCGGCCGTCATGCCCACCCGTATTCCCAACCTGCTGGTCAACGGTTCCAGCGGTATCGCCGTGGGCATGGCGACCAACATCCCGCCGCACAACCTCGGTGAAGTCATCGACGGTTGCCTGGCCCTCATCGACAACCCAGAGCTGACCGTCGACGAGCTGATGCAATACATTCCCGGCCCGGACTTCCCGACCGCCGCGATCATCAACGGCCGTGCCGGCATCATCGAAGCCTACCGCACCGGTCGCGGCCGCATCTACATGCGCGCCCGCTCGATCATCGAAGACATCGACAAGGTCGGTGGCCGCCAGCAGATCGTCATCACCGAGCTTCCGTACCAGCTGAACAAGGCGCGTCTGATCGAGAAGATCGCCGAGCTGGTTAAAGAGAAGAAGCTCGAAGGCATCACCGAACTGCGCGACGAGTCCGACAAAGACGGTATGCGCGTGGTGATCGAGCTGCGTCGTGGCGAAGTGCCCGAGGTGATCCTCAACAACCTCTACGCCCAAACCCAGCTGCAAAGCGTGTTTGGTATCAACGTGGTTGCCCTGATCGACGGCCGCCCACGCATCCTGAACCTCAAGGACCTGCTGGAAGCCTTCGTGCGTCACCGCCGCGAAGTGGTCACCCGCCGTACTGTGTTCGAACTGCGCAAGGCCCGCGAACGTGGCCACATCCTGGAAGGCCAGGCGGTTGCGCTGTCGAACATTGACCCGGTGATCGCCCTGATCAAGGCCTCGCCGACACCGTCGGAAGCTAAAGAAGCGCTGATCAAGATGCCGTGGGAATCCAGCGCCGTAGTGGCGATGGTTGAACGCGCCGGCGCCGACTCCTGCCGCCCCGAGACCCTGGACCCGCAATACGGCCTGCGTGACGGCAAGTATTTCCTGTCGCCGGAACAGGCACAGGCCATCCTGGAACTGCGCCTGCACCGTCTGACCGGTCTGGAGCACGAGAAGCTGCTGGCCGAGTACCAGGAGATCCTCAACCAGATCGGCGAGCTGATCCGCATCCTCAACAGCGCCGTGCGCCTGATGGAAGTGATCCGCGAAGAACTGGAAGTGATCCGCGCCGAATACGGCGACGTGCGCCGCACCGAAATCCTCGATGCGCGCCTCGACCTGACCCTGGGCGACATGATCCCGGAAGAAGAGCGCGTGGTGACCATCTCCCACGGTGGCTACGCCAAGACCCAGCCGCTGGCGGCGTACCAGGCCCAGCGCCGTGGTGGTAAAGGTAAATCGGCTACCGGCGTGAAGGACGAGGACTACATCGCTCACCTGCTGGTCGCCAACAGCCACACCACGCTGCTGCTGTTCTCCAGCAAGGGCAAGGTGTACTGGCTCAAGACCTACGAAATTCCGGAAGCGTCCCGCGCCGCCCGTGGTCGCCCACTGGTCAACCTGCTGCCGCTGGACAGTGATGAATACATCACCACTATGCTGCCGGTCGAGGAGTACACCGAAGGTCACTTCATCTTCATGGCCACCGCCAAGGGCACCGTGAAGAAGACCCCGCTGGAATCCTTCAGCCGTCAACGCAGCGTGGGCCTGATCGCCCTGGAGCTGGATGAAGGCGACGTGCTGATCTCCGCCGCGATCACCGATGGCGAGCGTGAAGTCATGCTGTTCTCAGACGGCGGCAAGGTCACGCGCTTCAAGGAATCCGACGTTCGCGCCATGGGCCGTACCGCCCGCGGGGTGCGCGGCATGCGCCTGCCGGAAGGGCAGAAGCTGATTTCGATGCTGATCCCGGAAGAAGGCAGCCAGATCCTCACCGCGTCCGAGCGTGGTTATGGCAAGCGCACGGCCATCAGCGAGTTCCCGGAGTACAAGCGTGGCGGCCAGGGCGTGATCGCCATGGTCAGCAACGACCGCAACGGCCGTCTGGTCGGCGCGGTCCAAGTGCTCGACGGCGAGGAAATCATGCTGATTTCCGACCAGGGCACCCTGGTGCGTACCCGTGTCGCCGAAGTGTCGAGCCTGGGCCGTAACACCCAGGGCGTCACCTTGATCAAGCTGGCCAAGGACGAAAAACTGGTGGGTCTGGAGCGTGTGCAGGAGCCATCGGAAGTCGAAGGCGAAGAGCTCGAAGGCGAGGACTTTGAAGGTGAGGTGATCGCAACCGGCGATGACAACGTCGACGAGCCAACCCTCGATGCAGCCGCAGACGAAGAAGAACCGCAGGAATAAGCGGACACACAGGGGGCGGATGAAGATTCGCCCCCTTGTTGTTTGTCCGGACGGAAATATCGACAGCAATGGAGATTCCATGTGGGAGCGGGCTTGCTCGCGAAGGCGGAGTGTCAGTCAATACACATTCGACTGACCCACCGCCTTCGCGAGCAAGTCGAATCGTCGCACCGCCGCTCCCACACGGAATCGGGTGTCGGCTGATATATGTTTGCGTGACTACCACCAAATCAAAGTGAGATTGGATGTGAGCAAGAGAGCCTATAACTTCTGTGCCGGTCCCGCGGCGCTTCCTGAAGCAGTCCTGCAGCGTGCGCAGGGTGAACTCCTCGACTGGCATGGAAAAGGCCTCTCCGTGATGGAAATGAGCCATCGCAGCGATGAGTTCGTGTCCATCGCCACCAAGGCCGAGCAGGACCTGCGCGACTTGCTGGGCATCCCCTCCAACTACAAAGTGTTGTTCCTGCAGGGCGGCGCCAGCCAGCAGTTTGCGCAGATCCCGCTGAACCTGCTACCCGAAGGCGGCACGGCCGACTACATCGACACCGGTATCTGGGGGCAGAAGGCCATTGAAGAGGCCTCGCGTTACGGTCACATCAATGTGGCGGGCACCGCCAAGCCTTACGACTATTTCGCTATTCCCGGCCAGAACGAGTGGAAGCTGTCCAAGGACGCGGCCTACGTGCACTACGTCGCGAACGAAACCATCGGCGGCCTGCAATTCGACTGGGTGCCGCAAGTGGGCGACGTCCCGCTGGTGTGCGACATGTCCTCGGACATCCTGTCGCGCCCGATCGACGTGTCCAAGTACGGCATGATCTACGCCGGCGCACAGAAAAACATCGGCCCGAGCGGCATTCTGGTCAACATCATCCGTGAAGACCTGCTCGGCCGCGCCCGTTCGCTGTGCCCGACCATGCTCAACTACAAGGTTGCGGCCGATAACGGCTCGATGTACAACACTCCCCCGGCGTTCGCCTGGTACCTGTCCGGCCTGGTGTTCGAATGGCTGAAGGAGCAGGGCGGTGTCGCCGCCATGGGCAAGCTCAACGAAGTGAAGAAGCGCACCCTGTACGACTTCATCGACGCCAGCGGCCTGTACAGCAACCCGATCAATCTCAGCGACCGCTCGTGGATGAATGTGCCGTTCCGCCTGGCGGACGACCGCCTCGACAAGCCGTTCCTCGCCGGCGCCGACGAGCGCGGCCTGCTGAATCTCAAGGGTCACCGTTCGGTCGGTGGCATGCGCGCCTCCATCTATAACGCTGTCGACATCAACGCGATCAATGCGCTGGTTTCCTACATGGCAGAGTTCGAAAAGGAACATGGCTAATGTCCGAACAAGAACTCAAGGCCCTGCGCGTACGCATTGACAGCCTGGACGAGAAAGTCCTGGAGCTGATCAGTGAGCGCGCGCGGTGCGCCCAGGAAGTGGCACGCGTCAAAATGGCTTCCCTGGCCGAAGGCGAAGTGCCGGTGTTCTACCGTCCCGAGCGCGAAGCACAAGTGCTCAAGCGCGTGATGGAGCGCAACAAGGGCCCGCTGGGCAACGAAGAGATGGCGCGATTGTTTCGCGAAATCATGTCCTCGTGCCTGGCGCTGGAGCAGCCGCTGAAAGTGGCGTACCTCGGCCCTGAAGGCACCTTCACTCAAGCGGCGGCCATGAAGCACTTCGGCCACGCGGTGATCAGCAAACCGATGGCCGCCATCGACGAAGTCTTCCGTGAAGTGGCGGCCGGTGCGGTGAATTTTGGCGTGGTGCCGGTGGAAAACTCCACCGAAGGCGCGGTCAACCACACGCTGGACAGCTTCCTGGAACACGACATGGTGATCTGCGGCGAAGTCGAGCTGCGTATCCACCACCACCTGCTGGTGGGCGAGAACACCAAGACCGACAGCATCAGCCGCATCTACTCCCACGCGCAGTCACTGGCCCAGTGCCGTAAGTGGCTGGACGCGCATTACCCGAATGTCGAGCGCGTGGCGGTGTCCAGCAACGCCGAGGCGGCCAAGCGGGTCAAGGGTGAGTGGAACTCGGCGGCCATTGCCGGTGACATGGCGGCGGGCCTGTATGGCCTGACGCGCCTGGCCGAGAAAATCGAGGACCGTCCGGACAACTCCACGCGCTTCTTGATGATCGGCAGCCAGGAAGTGCCGCCGACCGGCGACGACAAGACCTCGATCATCGTCTCCATGAGCAACAAGCCCGGCGCACTGCATGAGTTGCTGGTGCCGTTCCACGACAACGGGATTGACCTGACGCGCATCGAGACCCGTCCTTCGCGCAGCGGTAAATGGACCTACGTGTTCTTTATCGACTTCATCGGCCATCACCGCGACCCGCTGGTCAAGGGCGTGCTCGAAAAAATCAGTCAGGAAGCCGTGGCACTCAAGGTGCTGGGCTCTTACCCGAAAGCGGTTTTGTGAGGCTTTAACATGAGTGGCAACTTCCTCGCCCTGGCGCAGCCGGGCGTGCAACAACTGTTGCCTTACGTTCCGGGCAAGCCCGTGGACGAGCTGGCGCGTGAGCTGAATCTGGACCCGGCGAAGATCATCAAGCTGGCGAGTAACGAGAACCCGCTGGGCCCGAGCCCTAAAGTATTGGCGGCGATTCATGCAGAGCTGGCCGAGCTGACGCGCTACCCCGATGGCAACGGTTTTGCCCTCAAGTCGCTGTTGGCGCAAAAGTGCCGGGTCGAGCTGAACCAGGTGACCCTGGGCAACGGTTCCAACGACATCCTTGAGCTGGTCGGCCGTGCCTACCTGGCGCCGGGCTTGAACGCGGTGTTCAGCGAGCACGCGTTTGCGGTCTATCCGATCGTGACCCAGGCCGTCGGCGCCGATGCGCGCGTCATTCCCGCGAAGGAATGGGGCCACGACCTGCCGGCGATGCTGGCGGCCATCGACGCACAGACCCGCGTGGTGTTCATCGCCAACCCGAACAACCCGACCGGGACCTGGTTCGACGCGCAGGCGCTGGACGACTTCCTGCAGGACGTGCCGGAGCATGTGCTGGTGGTGCTGGACGAAGCCTACATCGAGTACGCCGAAGGCAGCGACCTGCCGGACGGCTTGGATTTCCTGGCGGCTTACCCGAACCTGCTGGTCTCGCGCACGTTTTCCAAGGCTTACGGCCTGGCGTCGCTGCGGGTCGGCTACGGCCTGTCTACCGCCATTGTCGCCGATGTGCTGAACCGCGTACGCCAACCGTTCAACGTCAACAGCCTCGCCCTGGCGGCGGCCTGTGCGGCGGTGAAAGATGCCGAGTACCTGGAAGAAGGCCGGCGCATCAACGAAAGCGGCATGCTGCAGTTGCAGGAAGGTTTCCGTGCGTTGGGCCTGGGCTGGATTCCGTCCAAGGGCAACTTCATTTGCGTCGACCTTGGCCAGGTGGCCGCCCCGGTATTCCAGGGGTTGCTGCGCGAAGGCGTGATCGTGCGCCCGGTAGCCAACTACGGCATGCCGAACCACCTGCGCATCACCATCGGCCTGCCGGGTGAAAACAGCCGCTTCCTGGAGGCGCTGGCCAAGGTTCTGGCTCGTGGTTGATGTCACTGCATTGCAACCTGCTGTGCCTATGATCGGTCGCCTGGTGGTGGTCGGCCTGGGGTTGATCGGCGGCTCCTTCGCCAAAGGCCTGCGCGAGAGCGGGCTGTGCGGCGAAGTGGTCGGCGTGGACCTGGACCCGCGCTCGCGCGCGCTGGCGGTTGAGCTGGGCGTGGTGGACCGCTGTGAGGCGGACCTGGCGCGTGCGTGCCGGGGCGCTGACGTGATCCAGCTCGCGGTGCCGATCCTGGCCATGGAGAAATTGCTCGCCGTATTGGCCGGCATGGATTTGGGCCAGGCGATCCTCACGGACGTCGGCAGTGCCAAGGGCAATGTGGTGCGTGCGGCGCAACAGGCCTTTGGTGGCATGCCGGCGCGCTTTGTGCCGGGCCATCCGATTGCCGGTTCCGAGCAGAGCGGGGTAGAGGCGTCCAATGCGCAGCTGTTCCGTCGGCACAAGGTCATCCTCACGCCGCTTGCGCAAACCGACCCTGCCGCGCTGGCGGTGGTGGACCGTCTGTGGCGTGAACTGGGCGCGGATGTCGAGCACATGCAGGTCGAGCGCCACGACGAAGTGCTGGCGGCGACCAGCCACCTGCCGCATTTGCTGGCGTTTGGCCTGGTGGATTCGTTGGCCAAGCGCAACGAGAACCTTGAGATTTTCCGTTATGCCGCCGGTGGCTTCCGCGATTTCACGCGGATCGCCGGCAGCGACCCGGTGATGTGGCACGACATCTTCCTCGCCAATCGCGAAGCGGTGTTACGCACCCTGGACACCTTTCGCAGCGACCTCGACGCCTTGCGCGACGCGGTCGATGCCGGAGATGGCCATCAATTATTGGGCGTGTTCACCCGAGCGCGGGTGGCACGTGAACATTTCAGCAAGATCCTGGCACGCCGGGCCTACATGGAAACCGCTGTGAACGCCGATGACCTGACCTTCCTCGCCAACCCGGGTGGCCGCTTGAGCGGGCGCATTCGGGTGCCGGGCGACAAGTCGATCTCCCATCGGTCGATCATGCTCGGTTCGTTGGCCGACGGCGTGACCGAAGTCGAAGGTTTCCTTGAAGGCGAAGACGCCTTGGCGACCTTGCAGGCGTTCCGCGACATGGGCGTGGTGATCGAAGGCCCGCACCATGGGCGCGTGACCATTCATGGCGTGGGTTTGCATGGCTTGAAGGCGGCGCCGGGGCCGATTTACCTGGGTAACTCCGGCACCTCCATGCGCCTGTTGTCCGGCCTGCTGGCGGCGCAGCGTTTCGACAGCGTCTTGACCGGCGATGCCTCCTTGTCCAAGCGCCCGATGAATCGCGTAGCCAAGCCGCTACGGGACATGGGCGCGGTGATCGAGACCGGGCCGGACGGGCGCCCGCCGCTGAGCATTCGCGGTGGCCAGTCGCTGAAAGGCTTGGCTTACGCGATGCCGATGGCCAGCGCCCAGGTCAAATCCAGCCTGTTGCTGGCGGGGCTCTACGCCGATGGCAAGACATCGGTGACCGAGCCGGCTCCGACCCGTGACCATACCGAGCGCATGTTGCGCGGCTTCGGCTACCCGGTCGCGGTGGAGGGCGCGACGGCTTCGCTGGCCTCGGGCCATGCATTGACGGCGACCCATATAGAAGTGCCGGGAGATATTTCCTCGGCGGCGTTCTTTCTGGTGGCGGCTTCGATTGCGGAGGGCTCCGAGCTGTTGCTGGAGCACGTGGGCGTCAATCCGACACGAACCGGGGTGATCGACATCCTGCGCCTGATGGGCGCGGATATCACCCTGCAAAACCCACGCGAAGTCGGCGGCGAGCCCGTGGCAGACCTGCGCGTGCGCGCTGCGGCGTTGAAGGGCATTGATATTCCCGAGGCGTTGGTGCCGCTGGCCATCGATGAATTCCCGGTGCTGTTCGTCGCGGCGGCCTGTGCCGAAGGCCGGACCGTATTGCGCGGGGCTCAAGAGCTGCGCGTGAAGGAATCCGACCGTATCCAGGTGATGGCCGATGGTCTGCTGGCATTGGGGGTCAAGTGTGAACCGACGCCCGATGGGATTATCATTGACGGCGGCCTGATGGGCGGCGGTGACGTGCATGCCCAGAGTGATCACCGCATCGCCATGGCCTTCAGCGTGGCTTCTCTGCGGGCGGCGGCGCCGATTCGTATCCATGACTGCGCCAATGTTGCTACGTCTTTTCCGAATTTTCTTACACTGTGTGCCCAAGTCGGCATCCGTGTTGCCCAAGAGGCTCAATTGTGAATATCAAAGCACCGGTGATTACCATCGACGGGCCAAGCGGCTCGGGCAAAGGCACGATCGCCGGCATCCTTGCCAAGCGCCTGGGCTGGTGCCTGCTGGATTCCGGCGCGCTGTACCGTTTGCTGGCGTTTGCGGCGCGTAACCACGGCGTCGACCTGACCAACGAAGAATCCCTGAAGCTGCTGGCGGCGCACCTCGACGTGCAGTTCGTTGGCGCGACGGAAGGTCATCCCCAGCGCATCATCCTCGAAGGGGACGATGTGACCGATGACCTGCGCAACGAGCAAGTCGGCTCCTGGGCCTCCCAAGTCGCCGCGCTGCCGGCGGTGCGCGACGCCTTGCTGCAACGCCAGCGCGCATTCCAGGAACCGCCGGGCCTGGTGGCCGATGGCCGCGACATGGGCACCGTGGTGTTTCCCGAGGCGCCGCTGAAGATTTTCCTCACCGCCAGCGCCGAGGAGCGGGCGCGCCGCCGCTACTTGCAGTTGAAGGGCAAAGTCGATGGTGTTAGTCTGTCGAGTCTGCTAGATGAGATCCGTGCACGCGATGAGCGTGATACCCAGCGCGCAGTAGCCCCGCTCAAGCCGGCGGCTGATGCGATCCAGCTGGATTCCACGGAGTTGTCCATCGAGCAGGTGCTGGAACGCATCATGAGCGAGATCGCCATTCGCGATATCGCCGGGTGACCAAGAAGTCCGCAGGGGACCAGTCATAGTCCTGTGGTGCTTCTTTTAATTGAAACTGACCCATACCGTCTGGGGTGTGGAGATGGGCGTATTCTCCGCCCTTATCAACAGGAATTAAAATGAGCGAAAGCTTTGCGGAACTCTTTGAAGAAAGCCTAAAAACCCTGAACCTTCAGGCAGGCTCCATCATCACCGGTGTTATCGTTGATATCGATTACCAAGCTCGCTGGGTAACCGTTCACGCTGGTCTGAAGTCTGAAGCTCTGATCCCGCTGGAACAGTTCTACAACGATGCTGGTGATCTGACAATCAATGTCGGTGACGAAGTTCACGTTGCTCTGGACTCGGTTGAAGACGGTTTCGGTGAAACCAAGCTGTCCCGTGAAAAAGCCAAGCGCGCTGAATGCTGGATTGTTCTCGAAGCAGCCTTCGCAGCTGAAGAAGTGGTCAAGGGCGTTATCAACGGTAAGGTTAAAGGCGGCTTCACTGTCGACGTTAACGGCATCCGTGCGTTCCTGCCAGGTTCTTTGGTCGACGTTCGTCCTGTGCGCGACACCACGCACCTGGAAGGCAAGGAACTCGAATTCAAAGTCATCAAGCTCGACCAGAAGCGCAACAACGTTGTCGTTTCCCGTCGCAGCGTCCTGGAAGCAGAGAACTCCGCCGAGCGTGAAGCTCTGCTGGAATCCCTGCAGGAAGGCCAACAAGTCAAAGGTATCGTCAAGAACCTCACCGATTACGGCGCATTCGTCGATCTGGGTGGCGTCGATGGCCTGCTGCACATTACCGACATGGCTTGGAAGCGTATCAAGCATCCTTCCGAAATCGTCAACGTTGGCGACGAGATCGATGTCAAGGTTCTGAAATACGATCGCGAACGCAACCGTGTTTCCCTGGGCCTGAAGCAACTGGGTGAAGATCCATGGGTCGCTATCAAAGCCCGTTACCCAGAAAGCACCCGCGTGACCGCGCGTGTTACCAACCTGACCGACTACGGCTGCTTCGCTGAGCTGGAAGAAGGCGTTGAAGGCCTGGTACACGTTTCCGAAATGGACTGGACCAACAAGAACATCCACCCTTCGAAAGTCGTACAAGTCGGCGACGAAGTGGAAGTTATGGTTCTTGACATCGACGAAGAGCGTCGTCGTATCTCCTTGGGCATCAAGCAGTGCAAATCTAACCCATGGGAAGATTTCTCTGGCCAGTTCAACAAGGGCGATAAGATCTCCGGCACCATCAAGTCGATCACCGATTTCGGTATCTTCATTGGTCTGGACGGCGGCATCGACGGCCTGGTTCACCTGTCCGACATCTCCTGGAACGAAGTGGGCGAAGAAGCTGTTCGTCGTTTCAAGAAGGGCGACGAGCTGGACACCGTTATCCTGTCGGTTGACCCAGAGCGCGAGCGTATCTCCCTGGGTATCAAGCAGCTGGAAAGCGACCCGTTCTCTGAATACGTTCAGGACAACGACAAAGGCGCAATCGTTAAGGGCATCGTGAAAGAAGTTGACGCTAAAGGCGCCATCATCACCCTGGCCGACGATATCGAAGCGACTCTGAAAGCCTCCGAAATCAGCCGTGACCGCGTTGAAGACGCGCGCAACGTACTGAAAGAAGGCCAGGAAGTAGAAGCCAAGATCATCAGCGTTGACCGCAAGAGCCGTGTAATCCAGCTCTCCATCAAGTCGAAAGACGATGCTGAAGAGAAAGAAGCCATCCAAAGCTTGAAAGACAAGCCTTCGGATAGCATCGCCGCTGGTCCTACCACTCTGGGCGACCTGTTGCGTGCACAAATGGAAAAACAGAACTAAGTTCTGTCAAACCATAAAAAAGGGCGACTTCGGTCGCCCTTTTTTTCGCCTGAAATTTCCTGAATCAACGCGCTAGAACCAAGACACACAGCTTGATGTCGGAATTGGCTATAGTTTTAAAAGACTCTTCCCTATTGGGCTTCATTAAGGATTTGGATGAACAGGCTGATTGTAATACTTGCGTTGGTAATGATTGCAGGCTGCTCCACCACCAGCGCCAAGACTCACGTCAAGCGCGGCGCCAGCGGCATCGAGATCGACTGCTCGGGCCTGGGCAACAAATGGGAGAAGTGCGAGAAGCGCGCCGCCCGAGAGTGCAAGATGCAGGGCTACAAGGTCATCACCAGGTCCAGCGACGCCAAGGATGAAGAGGGCGACTACTTGTTCGGTTGGAACCCCGCCGGCGCGGTAACGCGGACGATGTTGGTAATCTGCAATTGAGAGCGGAATGCGCCCATAGCAGGACGCCACCTATGCCTATGGATAAGTTATCGCGTGGGCTGTTCAAATTCGTCAAGTCATGCTAAAACCTTCGAAGCGCTTTTCCTAGCTGCTTGAAAAAGAAGGGAAAAATATGACGAAGTCGGAGTTGATCGAACGAATTGTCACCCATCAAGGGCTGCTCTCATCCAAGGATGTAGAGCTGGCTATCAAGACCATGCTTGAACAAATGTCCCAGTGTTTAGCGACTGGAGACCGGATTGAGATCCGGGGGTTTGGGAGTTTTTCGCTGCACTATCGTGCGCCGCGAGTCGGCCGTAACCCTAAGACCGGACAATCCGTTAGTCTCGACGGCAAGTTCGTGCCTCACTTCAAACCGGGCAAGGAATTGCGCGACCGGGTGAACGAAGAAGAGGAAGAAGGCGTCTGAGTGTTTTTGGGGTAGGAGAAGGTTATGCGTGGGGTTAAGCGCGTTGTGACAGTGTCGGCTGTGCTAATTGTTGCCTTTGTGGTTTCGGCGTTTGTGCTAGAAAACCAACAGGTCGTTTCGCTTTCATTTCTAGGTTGGACGACTGGGCAGATGCCCGTGTCGGTGTTTGTGGGCGCAGGGTTGATTGTTGGAATGTTGATAGGACCTTTATTGGGTATATTAGTAACCCGAAAGGGACGCGATGGAGCTGCTGTCGGCGTGCGCGAATAGTTGCGCGCGCTTCGAGAGCGTTTCGCGGAGTCTCTTTTTAAAAAGCTACCTGGTGGTAGCTGTTAACGATTTTCGCTGAGCTAACCGCAACATCTTTGCATCTAGACCTTATAGAAAGCCGAAATATCTCAAAGAAATGCATATAGTCGGTATATTCTTCACAACAGCATTTTCATGCACTCGACCTCTCGCATAAATGCTCGATTTGCAAGTTATATAATTGAAATAATGCCCATACTATCTAGTGCATGATGAGCTCGCCGTTTCTCGTCGGAGCTGAGGTAGATTATTAGTAATAAGCTCCGCAGCTACCCTACTTGTGATTATTTGTCGTTTTGTGCAAATTTTCAATTTGCACTCACCGCAATCCGTTTTGCAATTAGGTAGTGGCTTACAGGTGCTCCTCAGGTCAGATAATTATGTTCTGCTGTGTTAAATGACTTATTAATTAGCAATCCAAAAAAATGATGACGGCCTGCTCGTGGTGGATAAATCAGCACGCGATCATTAAGGTTGTTCAATGTATAAGGAGTAATAGAGTAACTTGGCATTGAAAACAGATGCCTCGTAAGGCTGTGCTTTTGGTAGGATTGAAAACTATAGATCTTCACAATAACTTTATCTACAAAACATACGGTTTTAATAGTGCTCATGTGATGTTTATGAAAAAAAGTGATTTTAACGATGATGTAATTCAAGAGTTTATAAAGAGCTGTTGCTGTTTAAAACTATCGCGGAAAAATGTCTTCGATGACAGGAGAATATAGGTTTTCGAGCGGTGGTCAGTCTCTGTGCGAAGACCTATCAAAATGTGGTGTTGGTACCAAAAATAAGCTTATGGTGGCGGGTAAGCAAGTGCTCAAAACTCGGAATTTGTTAGCTCTGCAAGAAATGAGCAATTCCCATGGTCGCTGGGCGCTTTGTTTGCTGGCTAAAGGCCGGTAGCGCGCCAATCACTCATTTTTCCTGGTCAAAGCTCGTCTGCTGTCAGGTGTGGTCCAAAGCCAGTTGGTTGTGGTTTTTGTTAAAGATATTGTGCTAAATTAAGACTAGCTCCCAGGGCAGTGAGGCGTAAACCGGAATGGGATTCCCGTTTTGAGCTCAGGTATCGCGGTATTTAAAATAAACTTTTTCGATTTCAGGTGTGGATATGAGTCTAGTTCGGTGGATCGATTTTCAGGTATTAGGGGATCATCGAGGCAGCTTGGTCGCTATTGAGCACGGGAAAATTATACCGTTTGATATCAAGCGTGTTTATTATATCTATGGCACTGCAGAAGGGGTAAGTAGAGGGTTTCATGCTCATCGTGAATTAAAACAGGTTGCTATATGTGTTGCGGGAAGTTGTCGGATGATACTGGATGACGGCGCTCATCGCGAAGAGGTTATTCTGGATTGCCCTAAGAAGGGTATAGTAATCGATGAAATGGCTTGGCATGAAATGCACGATTTCAGCCCGCACTGCGTATTGCTTGTGCTGGCTAGCGATCATTATGATGAGTTGGACTATATTAGAGACTATAAGCAATTTGTTGAGTTGGCTAAGATAACGCGTATTTAAAAAGCGTTACAAGTGGAATTTCGTTCTAGCAGTGCAGATAAATAATTGGTTGCGGAGAAAGCGGTGACTGCAAAAATTAGCGTAATGGTGCCAGTATATAATTCCAAAGACTATCTCCGTGAGTGTCTAGACTCTATATTTAGCCAAGATTATGAGAATTTTGAGGTGGTTGTTTCAGATGACGCATCAACGGATGGTGGTCAAGAAATTCTGAAAGAATACGCTGCTAAGTATAAAAACATGATTTTGTTGCTGAATGAAGTTAACTTGGGAATTACAGATAATTGTCATCAGGCGCTTCAGTTGTGCGACGGAAAGTATGTAGTTTTATTCGCGGGTGACGATGTAATGTTGCCTGGAAAGTTGTCAATGCAAGTTGAGTTTATGGAACGTAATCATGATGTGGCGATAAGCTACCATTCGGTGGAGATTTTTAACTCTGATACTAATACGGTACTGGGGTATACGAGCAGTACACTTGCAGACGAAACAAATAATACCATTGATATAATTACGAAAATGGGTATTGATGGGTCTATGAGCATCATGTCTAGGTCTAGCATGGTGCCTAAGGATATCTATAAAACAAATGTTAAATATATTAGTGACTGGCTTTTTCAGATAGAAGTATCTTTGGCAGGAAAAGTGGTGAAGTTGCCAGGTGTTTGGTGCAGATACCGAAAATACGGAACTAATAACGGGAAAGATCTTTCTAGATACCTTCATGAGTTTGAGGAAGTTATCGAATATGTGAAGAAAAAATATAGCAAAAATTCCCAGCTCATGAATGCTTGTAATGTCGGCCTAGCGCGTTTTCTTGCAGGCGAGGCGTTTCGAAATATAGCTGTGGGCAAAAAGAAACAGGCCAGAGCTAATTTGAAGCGTGCTGTTAGATTGGATACAAGACCTATATACATAATGGCGTATTTATTTTCCTTTATTCCCCTTGGTGCAAGCGCGCTGCAGAAGGTGAAATATAGTCTGAAGAAAGTTTTAAGCCGGCTGGGTTTATTATGAAGCGTGCGCTAGTGTTTGGACGCAGCGACATAATGTTTTTTTGTGGTTGCGTAGTTTTTATATTTTATATGTTTCATATGCTGCGCGGGCTTTTTTCTGTTTATCCGCTTGTCGTGTTTTTTTTAGTTCTGTGTGTTGATTTATTTGCTATATCTCGTGCAGCTTTTTCAAAGCTCGACCCTAATGGGTTGTTGCTTATTTCTTTTATGGTTTGGTACTCCCTTTTGGTTATACCCATCATTTCGTTGGTTCGTTATCCCGAATATTTTACAGCCGTATCTGTCGCACGCTTTTTGTTTGTGTTGCCGTTATTAGTGTTGGCATTGGTGTTTTTGAACATTGACCGGTTTTCGAAGATTTTAAAATCTTATATCTGGTTTTCGATGTTGTGCGGTGCTTCAGTATTGTATCAAATAAAATTTGGTGCTGTCAGCTGGTTCGCTGAGGCATCAACTCGGGACGGCCTTGTCCGTTATTCCTCTCTTGCTGGAAGCTTGACTATATTAGGTGTGTCTGGAGGGCTCGCATTGCCCTTCGCGTTTTTTCTTATAAGGCAAAATTTATTAAAGTGCGTTGTGCTTGCGGCGTTGGCAATGGGTATGTTGTTGTCGCTGCAAAAAGCGGCAGTTATTAATTTGGTTATTTTCGCTGGATTGGTGTTTTGGTATTTCTTGAAAAAGGGCAAACTGGGTTTTGTCGTTTTGATCGGAATACTGCTAACCGGATTCGTTGCGCTGTTGTATAGCCTAGACGTTAGTTACGCGGTATCTGTGGTCAATAATGTCTTCAGAACTGGAGAGGCAAGTAACAGCTACACGGATTACTCTTTTTCCGAGAGTATACTGTCGCGTTTATGGGGTTTGCCTTCCGTCGTCTTTGACTACCATGGGCCTTATTCGATGATATTTGGAGTGGGTCTAGCCGGCGGTGCGGGGGTATTCGGGAATGAAGAATTGCCTATGTCTCACAATGCACTTCTTGACTATCTCTTCATTGGCGGAATTCCTTACCTGTTGATTGCCATGGTCTCGGTAGGTTACGCAGTTCACAAATGCCTCCGTTATATTCGTCAAGATTTGGCAAACCAAGACCTGCATCGCGCTTGTCTATGGTTTTTCCTGATTTTTTTGGCTAACATGCCTTTTGCGTCCGGGATGCAGTATCAGCCTGTTCTTGGTGGGATTTTCTATGCCGTATTAGGCTGGTATCTGTTAGCCCCCAAGAACATCAACTGATTATAGAATTAGATTTGGAGGTTATGTGTTTTCAGGAAAGAAACTACTCATTAGTGGCGGCACGGGCTCTTTTGGGAACGCTGTCCTTAAGCGTTTTTTGGCGACTGATATAGCGGAAATTAGAATTTTCAGTCGCGACGAGAAGAAACAAGACGATATGCGTAAACGGTATAACAATTCAAAATTGAAATTTTATATCGGTGATGTGCGAGATTATCAAAGCGTGCTGAATGCTACGCGCGGCGTGGACTACATTTTTCATGCGGCAGCGTTGAAACAAGTGCCTTCTTGTGAGTTTCACCCGATGGAGGCGGTGAAAACTAACGTTATCGGTACTGATAACGTGCTTGAGGCTGCTATCCAGAACGAGGTCAGACGTGTTGTCTGTCTTAGCACAGATAAGGCGGTTTACCCCATTAATGCAATGGGTATTTCCAAGGCGATGATGGAAAAAGTCATGGTGGCGAAATCCCGAAATGTAGACGAGAGCAAAACCGTAATCTGCGGAACACGCTACGGCAACGTTATGGCGTCTCGTGGCTCGGTAATTCCGCTTTTTGTAGAGCAGATCAGGGCAGGTAAGGCATTATCCATCACTGACCCCCATATGACTCGATTCATGATGACGCTTGCTGACGCTGTAGACCTAGTTCTCTATGCTTTCGAGCATGGTAACAATGGTGATCTATTTGTCCAGAAGGCGCCCGCCGCGACGGTTGACACCCTTGCTCGTGCGATAACTTCGCTGATGGGGCTTCCCCAGCACCCTATACAGGTTATTGGGACTCGTCATGGCGAAAAGTTATACGAGGCATTATTGAGTCGCGAAGAAATGGCTTGTGCGGAGGATCGAGGTGACTATTATCGAATACCCCCAGATCTGCGAGATTTAAACTACAGTAAATTTGTTGAGCAGGGTGAGGAGAAAATTTCCGCGACTGAAGATTATAACTCCCATAATACCGAGCGGTTGGATATTGACGGGATGCAAAAATTATTATTAAAACTTGATTTCATGCGCTCAATTCAGCGTGGCGAGCACGCTACGCCTGAGGAGTAAGTGATGAAAGTTCTAATCACGGGTGCGCAGGGGTTTGTCGCTAAAAATTTGTATACACACTTGCTTGAGCGTCAGGACGTAGAAATTTCGTTGTTTTCTCGTCGTGATAGCTTGGGCTCGCTGAAGAGTATGATATCAGAAGTCGATTTCATATTTCATCTGGCTGGAGTAAATAGGCCGGACGACCCGGAAGAGTTTCGGAGTGGAAATACTGATCTAACGAAAACGATATGTGATGAAATAGCAGCTGCCGGCAGAAAAATTCCCGTTCTTTATACGTCATCGAGCCACGCGCAACTAGATAGTCTCTATGGTGTCAGCAAGCTCGGCGCCGAGCGTGCCCTTGTTGAGCTAGCTACGAATTATGCTGTGCCTATTCATATTTTTCGTTTGCCCAATGTTTTTGGCAAATGGGCAAAACCTAATTATAATTCAGTCGTAGCAACTTTCTGTCACAATGTCGCTTTTGGACTCCCGATTAAGATCAATGATCCGGACGCGGCTATTACGCTGGTCTACATAGATGATGTGATAGCTCAATTTATTGCCGTGATGGACGGAAAAATTGCAGGTGATCCATTCATGTCGATTAGCCCGTCCTATGAAATCACTGTCGGTAACTTAGCCGCACAACTGGGTAAGTTTCGTGACAGTCGGGATACGCTTATCACCGAGCCGGTAGGTACTGGTCTTGTGCGCGCTCTTTATTCGACATATCTAAGCTATGTTCCTCCAGAGCGATTTACCTATGAGGTTCGAAAGTTTACAGATCCTCGTGGTGCTTTTGTCGAGATGTTAAAAACCAGAGATTCAGGGCAGTTTTCTTATTTTACTGCACATCCCGGCATTACCAGAGGAGGGCATTATCACCATTCCAAGACAGAAAAATTTCTCGTAATTAAAGGGTCGGCTTGTTTTCGATTTCGTCGTATCGACTCTGGTGAGTTCTTTGAGTGTTTTACTTCAGGTGAGAAGCCGGAAATTGTGGAAACTGTTCCTGGTTGGACCCATGACATTACCAACGTCGGAAGTGATGAGATGATCGTGATGTTGTGGGCTAATGAAATATTCGATCGCGAAAATCCCGATACCTTTGCCAAGCCAGTAGGCTCCGCAGATTAATTATTCGCAGGCTAGAGACAGATATGGAAAAGATGAAAGTAGTTACCGTAGTAGGAACCCGACCAGAAATTATACGTTTGTCGCGGGTTATTGCTTCACTCGACAGATATTGTGATCATATATTGGTCCACACTGGTCAGAACTACGACTACGAGCTGAACGAAATTTTTTTCCAGGATCTTGGCATACGTAAGCCAGACTACTTTCTCAACGCCGCTGGTACGACTGGCGCTGAAACTATCGGTAACGTAATTATCGCGGTGGATCGGGTGCTGTCGGAAGTTTGTCCGGAAGCTTTATTGGTCTTGGGCGATACAAATAGCTGTATGGCAGTTATCCCGGCGAAGCGTCGGAAAATTCCCACATTTCATATGGAAGCAGGTAACCGTTGCTTCGATATGCGAGTACCCGAAGAAATCAATCGTCGTATAGTAGATCATACAGCTGATATAAATTTGACGTATAGCACTATTGCGCGGGATTATCTTCTAAGAGAAGGGCTGTCTCCTGACATGGTGGTCAAAACGGGTAGCCCTATGTATGAAGTCCTTTCCCACAATAAACCAGGCATAGAAGCTTCTGATGTTCTTGAGCGCCTGGGTTTGGAGCACGGCAAGTTCTTTGTTGTTAGCGCTCATCGCGAGGAAAATATTGACTCAGACAAAAATTTCTTGAAGTTGGTTGACGTGCTTAATACGGTTGCAGGGGAATTTGGCTACCCGGTAATTGTTTCGACTCATCCGCGCACACTTAAGCGCGTAAATGCAATGGGTATAGACTTTCACGACAATGTTCGGTTACTTAAGCCCTTGGGGTTCAAGGATTATAATAAATTGCAACTGACGGCAAAGGCCGTATTGTCAGACAGTGGGACGATAAATGAAGAGTCCTCGATTCTTAACTTTCCTGCCTTGAATATTCGCGAGGCTCACGAACGTCCTGAGGGCATGGAAGAAGCCGCAGTGATGATGGTTGGGTTGGAGGTTAATCGAGTGCTTCAAGGTTTAATGATATTGGAAAAACAGGAAACTGGCAGTGCTCGCACTCTACGTTTAGTTGCCGACTACAGTATGCCAAATGTTTCTGAAAAGATTGTTAGGATTATTCATAGTTATACTGACTATGTAAACCGTATTGTTTGGAAACGCTACTGATTGGGTTGCTTAAATGTCTAAGGATAAGCTGAATATTCTCATTGTCACACAGTATTTTTGGCCCGAGAACATGCGGATCAATGATCTTGTTAAAGATATGTCCGATAGAGGCCATAAAATAACCGTGCTGACTGGCTTGCCTAATTATCCTGAAGGTAAGGTGTACGAGAAATATAAAAAACATCCAGAACAATTCAAAGAGTTTGCCGCAGCCAAAATCGTTCGGATACCGCTTATACCTCGTGGAAAGCGCAGCCTGAGCTTAATATTTAATTATCTTTCTTTTTTTACCATTGCGAGTGTAATGGGCCCTTGGAAATTACGTCACGAACGATATGACGCGATTTTTGTTTACGCAGTGTCCCCGATTATGGCTGCCATACCAGCGCTGGTGATAGGGCATTTAAAAAAAACACCAGTGTTTATTTGGGTGCTGGATTTATGGCCGGAGACGCTCAGGGCAGTTGGCGTCCTTAAGGCACCCTTGTTACTGAGGTGTGTAGGACGGTTGGTATCTTGGATCTACAACCAGGCAGATTATTTATTACTACAGTCGCACGGTTTTTTTGAAAACGTTAGGCGATACTGTACGAAAGATATTTCTACCGACCGTTTGGTTTATTTTCCAAGCTGGGCTGAGGACGATTTTTCGAATCTGATCAATCAGCCCTCAACCTTACTTCAACCAGACTCCAATGTGTTTACAGTTTTGTTCGCTGGAAACTTGGGGGAGGCTCAGGATTTTCCTGTGGTGATCGAGGCCGCTCAGGCGCTCGCAGGAAAGGTAGCCGTGCGTTGGGTCATCGTAGGTGACGGTAGGATGAGTCAATGGCTCTCTGAGATAGTGACTGCTCGTGGGTTGGATAACGTTCTACTGTTAGGCCGTCATCCGCTTGAGGAAATGCCCGCGCTGTTTGCCTGCGCTGACGCGCTTCTTGTCTCGTTGAAGACGAATGATGTCTTTGAAAAAACAATTCCAGGTAAAGTCCAAGCTTATCTGGCATCCGGTAAGCCGATTCTCGGTATGATTAACGGCGAGGCTGCACGGGTTATAAACGAATCTGGCGCTGGGCTGTCTTGTGATTCGGGTGATGCAACGGCGCTTGCGGACATTACGTTCCATCTGGCTATGATGGATCCTGAGCATCGTGTATCAATGGGTAGAGCGGGCCGTGATTACTATTTGATAAACTATTCTAAATTCAGTCTTTTGAGCCGCTTGGAGCGGCTTTTTCGCGATGCAACCTTACGTAAAGGACAATAGTGATGTCGCAATCTGTATTTTTGACAGGCGCTACTGGTTTCGTGGGTGGAGCTCTACTGCGCAGGCTGGTAGCAGACAACTTTTCAGTGACAGCCGCCGTCCGTAACGGAGCCGTGTTGGACGCAAGTGGCGTCGATATCGTTGCGTTTGAGTCCTTTGAAAGTGCCCGCTGGGATGAGTGTTTGACTGGTATCGATGTGGTGGTGCATTGCGCTGCACGTGTTCATGTCATGGATGACAAAGAAGCTGATCCTCTGGTGGCATTCCGTAAGGTGAATGTCGAAGCTACCCTTAACCTTGCTCAAAAAGCTGCTGAGGCAGGTGTGCGACGCTTTGTCTTCATTAGCTCAATAAAGGTTAATGGCGAAGGTACTGCCCTCGGACGTCCATACACAGCGGAAGATCGTCCGGCACCAGGAGATCCCTATGGTGTCTCCAAGATGGAAGCCGAACAAGGGTTGCGAGCACTTGCGGCCCGGATCGGTATGGAGGTTGTAATTATCCGACCAGTGCTCGTGTATGGTCCCGGTGTAAAAGCCAACTTTCTTAACATGATGCGGTGGTTGGACAAGGGATTGCCCTTGCCCTTTGGCGCGATAAATAACGGCCGCAGTCTGGTTGCATTAGATAATTTGGTCGATCTTATAATAACTGCTGCCACTCACCCTTCAGCTGCAAACCAGACATTTTTAGTAAGCGATGGAGAAGACCTTTCGACCACTCAACTGTTAAAAAAAATGGCAAGCGCGCTGGGTAAGCCCGCACATCTTTTGCCCGTACCCAGCTGGATGCTCAGCACCGCAGCGACTATGCTTGGTAAGCAATCATTATCTCAGCGACTCTGTGGATCGTTGCAGGTAGATATCAGTAAAAATAAGGAACTGATGCAATGGACTCCACCTGTATCAGTCGATGATGCGTTGAAGGCCACGGCGCACCACTATAGGGAACTAAAAAAATAATGATTTATTGGTGGTTGATTCTCGGGGTTTTAATTGTTTCATTTGGGCTGACCATAGGTCTTCGTCGTTATGCGCTTGCTCGTAGTATCATTGATATACCGAATGCCCGAAGCTCTCATTCGGTACCCACGCCGCGGGGGGGAGGAGTTGCGATCGTCGTCGCCTTTTTGCTGGTGCTACCGTTCATAACTTGGTGGCAACTGCTTCCTTTGCAAGTATTGATCGCCATTTGGTGGGCCGGCGCGTTAGTAGCATTAGTCGGGTTTTTGGATGATCATGGACATATCGCCGCACGATGGCGATTGCTCGGGCATTTCACGGCCGCGGCCTGGGCATTATTCTGGTTGGGAGGCTTACCTGTAATCACAGCGTTCGGTACTTCTTTAGATTTAGGTTGGGCGGGTGGTTGTTTCGCTGCGGTCTACTTGGTTTGGATGCTCAATCTTTATAATTTTATGGATGGGATCGACGGGATCGCGAGCGTAGAGGCAATTTGCGCTTGTCTCGGGGCCTGTCTGATTTATTGGCTAGGTGGTTTTGAAGGGCTATTTTGGCTCCCATTGCTTCTTGCTATGGCAGTTTCAGGTTTTCTTTTTTGGAATTTTCCTCCTGCCCGTATTTTTATGGGCGATGCTGGGAGTGGGTTCCTCGGGTTGGTGCTAGGTGTAATTTCTATCCAGGCTGCGTGGGTGTCCTCGCAACTGCTGTGGGCATGGTTAATCCTGCTAGGGGTCTTTATCGTTGATTCTACTTTCACATTACTTCGCAGGTTGCTACGTGGCGATAGGGTATATGAAGCTCATCGCAGCCATGCTTACCAATTTGCCGCCCGACGCTTCGGAAAACATCTGACTGTAACGCTCACAGTCGCAGCACTCAATTTATTTTGGCTATTGCCTATTGCCCTTGCTGTAGTCTTGCTGAACTGGGATGGTGCGTGGGGAGTGGTTCTTGCTTATGCGCCTCTTATTATTATAGCGATCAAATTCAAAGCTGGTAGCGTTGAAGGTAATCACTGAAACAATCGCGCTCTGGGCGGGATTCATGGGAGCAACTCCAAGTGGATGAAGGGGTTATGGAAAAGTTACGAACGTTTCTTGTTGGGTTACCTCGGCGCAAGAAGCGACTGATACAGGTAACTGCGGACGTCTTCATAGTTTGGGTTGCGTTATGGTTGGCATTCGTCGTGCGTTTGGGTATTGATGAAATGGTCAATCCATTTCGGGACCATTTATGGTTGTTCTTAGTGGCGCCCGTAGTAGCGATTCCTCTGTTCATTCGCTTTGGAATGTACAGAGCGGTAATGCGATATTTTGGCAACGATGCGCTGATTGCTATCATCAAGGCTGTTAGCCTGTCCTCTCTGATTCTAGGTGTGGCTGTCTATTGGTACAGTAACCACCAAAATGTAGTGCCGCGTTCCATTATCTTCAATTACTGGTGGCTCAGTCTGATCATGGTGGGGGGGCTGCGGTTGGCCATGCGCCAATATTTCCTTGGAGACTGGTTTACGGCCGCGCAGCATGTTCCTTTTACTAGCCGTGACGATGGTCTGCCACGTGTTGCAATCTACGGCGCTGGCGCAGCCGGCAATCAGTTGGTTGCTGCGCTCCGTATGGGCCGCGTCATGCGACCTGTGGCATTTATTGACGATGATGTCAGTATCTCTGATCGCGTAATTTCTGGGCTGCAAGTCTACAAACCTAAGCACATCCAACGCATGATAGACACGACGGGGGCGCAGGAGATCCTTTTGGCGATTCCTTCATCTAATCGTGGTCGTCGCAGAGAGATTCTATGTTTCCTTGAAGGATTTCCCCTCCATGTGCGAAGCGTGCCAGGCTTCATGGACCTCGCCAGTGGACGGGTTAAGGTGGATGATATCCAAGAGGTGGATATCGCCGACCTGTTAGGACGTGATGCTGTTCCAGCCCAAGCTGAGCTGATGGAACGCTGCATTAAAGGGCAGGTTGTACTGGTGACTGGTGCCGGGGGATCTATCGGTTCAGAGCTCTGCAGGCAAATCCTATTGTTACGCCCAACTGTATTGCTATTATTTGAGCATAGCGAATTCAATTTATACACTATCTTGTCTGAGCTTGAACAGCGAGTTCTGCGTGAGTCTTTGTCCGTAAAGTTATTACCTATATTGGGGTCCGTTCGCAATCCATCTAAACTGCTCGATACTATGAGAGCTTGGCGGGTGAACACTGTTTACCATGCGGCCGCCTATAAACATGTTCCGATGGTTGAGCACAATATCGCTGAAGGTGTTTTGAATAATGTAATGGGTACATTGAATACTGCTCAGGCCGCGCTACAAGCCTGCGTAGCAAACTTTGTATTGATCTCAACCGACAAAGCAGTTCGCCCTACGAATGTTATGGGAAGTACCAAGCGTTTGGCTGAATTGACCCTGCAAGCCCTCAGCCGCGAGCAGGCCCCAATCTTGTTTGGCGACACAACTAATGTATCGCATGTAAACAGAACCCGATTTACCATGGTGCGTTTTGGTAATGTCCTTGGCTCTTCGGGGTCGGTCATTCCGTTGTTTCACAAACAAATTAAGTCTGGCGGGCCTTTGACTGTCACCCATCCTAAAATCACACGCTATTTTATGACCATCCCTGAGGCAGCTCAACTTGTGATTCAGGCTGGCTCAATGGGGCTTGGAGGCGATGTATTCGTATTGGACATGGGGGAGCCGGTAAAAATCGTTGAATTAGCCGAGAAGATGATCAATTTGTCCGGTCTGAGTGTGCGCTCAGAAAAAAACCCACATGGAGACATCTATATCGAATTTTCCGGCCTGAGGCCAGGCGAAAAGTTATATGAGGAATTGCTGATTGGCGATAATGTTGCACCGACGCAGCATCCAATGATCATGAGCGCCAATGAAGACCATCTACCTTGGGAAAAGTTTAAGGATATATTATGCGAATTGCTGGCAGCGGTGGATAAGGATGACTATGATCGTGTAAGGCAGTTACTACGAGATACTGTCAGCGGTTATACTCCCGATGGCGAAATCGTAGATTGGATATATCAGCAGCGGCGACTTAACCCTTGAAGCGAACCGCTCTGGAGTAGAAATGACACCTAGCACATAGAACCACATACCAGCCTGGTATGCGGTTCTATGTATATTGGGAGCAAAGGTTCTTAGAGTAATATTTAGATTATTTTGCCTCTTTCAGAATTCCGGGCGCGTGCGCGCTCGCCCAAGTGACAAATAAATCCGCCAACTTTGAACTGGCGTATTCTGAATAGTGATAATACTCATCTCTGAATACGGGCATTCCGTCATTTATCATAGAACACTGCGCTTCATCACAATACATTGAGTTCTGGTCAAAAAATTGTACCGATGGGAAAACACTCTTTATCTCGTTTTCCAAAGGAGCGAAGTCTGATTCCAATTTTTTCAATTTCTCTAAACCTATCGTACACTGGCCGTTAGCTCTGGAGTATAGCTGTGCTGAACGTGTAAAGCACCCCTTGATATTATAGTCAAAGGTAAGGTGAGGTTTGAATATAATAACTTTCACATTGTTATCAACAAAAAAAGCTATCCGCTGCTTGACGCTGTTTATATAGTCGGCGTCAAATTGTTGAGGAAAACCGTCGATGATCACGTATTCGATCGACTTAGATCGTTTCACAATATCGTGGATGAAGGCTTCCTGTCGTCGAGGGCGGCCCCCACTACATGGCCAACCGCCGATCTCGGGCGTGCCATCGGCCTTGTCGGCCCCAGCTATCCCACATACACCTATAGACAAAATAGTATTGCCTTTAAATTGTTCGTTATTGGCTAGACCAGGGAATAGGTGATTTGCGAAACTATTGCCATATAGGAGAACGGTCGGCTCGGCATCCCGATTTGTTATACAGAACCACCATCCGTATGTTTTGCTTTCTTCAAACAGGTATTTTTTCAAGCATTGCTCGTTTGATGCGTATTTCCAAATAGGCCCTACAAGCTGGGAGAGCGCACGCTCAGATTTTTCTACAATGGGCCTGCTGGGAAAACCGTCGTTGTAGTTGGTGACATAACCCAGTGATGCCACTGACAGCATAGCGACCACCAGCAACGGAGTGGTCGACTTATGTTGACTGCGTCTTATGGGGCGTTCAATAAAATCATAGGTTAGCCACGCCAATAATACCGACAAGGAAATTAAACTTGAGCGGATTTGCCAACTGGGTAAACCATTTTCCAGCAGCCTTGCGAATGTGAGTATTGGCCAGTGCCACAAATAAAGAGGAAAGCTGATCAACCCAATCCAAACCATGAGCTTATTCGATAAAAATACTTTGTTGAGCCAAGCGTGCGGGCCGGCCGCGAGGATCAATACAGTACCTGCTGTAGGAGCCAAAGCCCACCAACCTGGAAAGGTCGTGTGCTTATCTATAATAATTAAAGAAAATGCAATAAGTAGAGCGCCGCCAAAAGAGAGCGTGTTACGCAAAGTATGGCTATTAGCATTTAACGGAGATAATGGCTTCGAGTGATTGAGTTTGACTAGTGCCAATATGGCACCGGCCAGAAGCTCCCACGCCCTATTGTGAATTGTATAAAAGGCGGAAGCTGGATCGTATATAGAACTATGGATATTTAATGCAAATGAAAAAAGCGTGATAGTGATAATCAGAGTTGCATAATTTAGTCTTATTTTTTTTACTGAAAAAGCAAGTAGTGGCCATAATAGATAAAACTGCTCTTCAACGCCTAACGACCAGAGATGAAGTAGGATTTTTGATTCGGATAAGTTGTCAAAATATCCAACCTCATTGAGTAAAATGATATTTGAGGAAAAAAACGCGCCTCCCAAGATATGCTTTCCAAGCTGAGCATATTCATCTGCAAATAAATAGACCCAACCAAAAGACCAACAGCTTAGGAAAACAATGATCAAAGCTGGAAAAATCCTGTGGATCCGGCGTCTATAAAAATCTTTAAATGAAAATGTGCCTTCTGCTAACCCTCCGAAGATAATAGTTGATATAAGGAAGCCTGATATTACAAAAAATATATCAACACCAACAAACCCTCCCGTTATAGAGTTTGGAAAAGCATGAAACAACACAACTGCGAGCACAGCGACCGCTCGAAGCCCATCTATGTCCGGCCTGTATATAGATGCCACAATTACCGCTCTTATTAATGAAAATTTTTGTGTTTTTAGTTTTACGCATAGGGCGAATTATTTTTTCTGCCCTTGCTTTCGTCACATGTTGTTTAGTCTGCCCACATAACGCTTTGCGACGTACGCGGTAAATAATAAGTACAAGGTGTAATTTAATATAAATGCATACATGGCACCTATAAGTCCGAAGTGGTCAGTAAGCACATAGACCCATAGTACATAAGTTAAGCTAAAAAATAGTTCTGAGAAGAGGAAAGTTTTGGTCATTGCTTTGGCGAGCATTATAAATGAGAGTATGAACGACGCTATTTTTATTACGTCACCTATTAGTTGAGGCGCGTAAAGGTATAGGCCGCTTAAAAAAGCTTCAGAGAATAATAGTTTTGTTATTATCTCTCGCAACTCGTAAATAGTTAATGCGAGAATACTTACAGCGGGGACCAAAAATATGTAGGCCGTTTTTATTTCAGAGATGAACGAACTTTTTTGGGATATTGCTGATAATCTTGGTAAGTAATAGATGTTTATCGCCATTGTTATAAAAAGTAGATAGGCATCTGAAACCTTGCTTACCGCTTGCCAATAACCTACTTGCTCCCAAGAAAATCTTTCGCTCAGGATGTTTCTCACTAAAATTTGCATTAGAGGTGCGAGGAGGGCAGACGTTAGCGTCATTAAAGAATATTGTGCAAGCCTACTCATCATCGGTTTATTCCAAGTTGCCTTGAAATAAGCCCAGTTAAAATAATCGCTCTTCATGAATAGGGTCAAGCTTATGGCTAACAAACTTGCCTGGCTCAAAAGGAAAGCAAGCATTACTCCGTAGAGTTGGTAATAATACCCTAATAATAGGGGAGCTAATATGCCTATTGTTGCGCCCCCTACATGTATTGCGGCAAGGCGTTTGACATCCATCATGCCGTTGATGATGGCAATGATTAAGTTGTTTAGTGCTACAAAAAACTGCACGAATGCTAAAACCACGATCAGGCTTTGATAACGTATATCACCCAGTAGCCAATGGGTTATTTGTTCACTGAGTGCCAGCACGCTGATGCACATAACTAAAGACGAGATCAGTGAAAAGCTGAATGCACAGTTTAATAAGACTTGGACATCTTTCTTTTGCTCTCTGTACTGCGCGAGATATTTGACAACTCCAGACCCTACTCCACCGCCTGCAAATACTACCAGCAGTGCCGTCAAGCTCATGAATTGTCCAAACTGTGCGACTCCTTCGGGGCCAGCCATTACCGCAACCAGTTTCATGACGAGAAATCCCGAGATCAACCTTGCTAATGTAGCAACTGAGGTTAAAAATCCCGTTTTTAGTATATTCAAATTTCTACCAAATTTACTATGTTGCGAATTCGGCTCTTGGCCGGCCTTCAACAAGGTTTTTATCAATCAGCAGCTTGAAAGTTATTCAGGCTCTTGATGATGGTCTCGGCCTCTTCCTCGGTTGTTTCAATGCTCAGTGGCACACTTAATACACGCTCGTGGATTGCTTCAGTGATCGGGTAGCTTTGTGCAGCTAAGTCTTTGTAGGCATTTTGTCTATGTGCAGGAATAGGGTAATGAATTAACGTCTGAATTCCATTGGCTTGAAGGTGCTCTTTCAACCCATCTCGGTTTTTTGTTTGCACCACAAACAAATGCCAAACGTGTTGTTCCTCCAGCGAAACCCTAGGTAAGTAAATCGAGTTATTCTTTACTTCCTGAAGGTACAGATTAGCCAGTTTTCTGCGTTCATTAATTTCATTGTCAATGTAATTAAGTTTTACTCTGAGCATTGCAGCTTGAATTTCGTCCAGCCGGCTGTTGACGCCCTTATATTGATTTTCGTATTTTTTGTAGCTGCCATAATTTCCCAGCGCTCGGACAACGGAAGCCAAGTCTTCATCATTCGTAGTTACAGCACCGGCATCGCCCAAAGCCCCCAGATTTTTACCAGGATAGAAGCTGAATCCTGATGCATGACCCCAGTTTCCGGATTTACGACCGTCGATACTTGCGCCGTGAGATTGTGCAGAATCTTCGAGTACTAGCAAATTATGTTTTTGGGCGATCCTGCACAGGGCAGGCATATCCGCTAATTGCCCATAAAGGTGTACGGCGAGAATTACCTTTGTGCGTGGAGTGATCGCTTTTTCTATAGAATCGGCCGAAATATTATACGTTTCAGGATCAGGTTCAACCAGAACCGGCGTCAGACGATTTTCACTGATGGCTAGGATACTGGCGATATAGGTGTTAGCCGGGACAATGACTTCATCGCCTTCCGATAACTTACCCATCTCCTTCCAGGCGCGAAGCGTTAGTGTCAATGCGTCCAACCCGTTTGCAACACCTACGCAAAATTTTGTACCGCAATAGTTGGCGAATTCTTGTTCAAAGTTTGACAGCTCTTGCCCGCCAATGTACCAGCCCGAATCAATTACTCTCGCACACGCCTCTTTGAGTTCTAAAGAATAGCGGCGGTTGATTTTTTTCAAGTCTAAAAAGTTAATCATTTAAAGTAATCTCATAAAAGTCAATAATGATGCCCCGGGCGCCGAAGCTTTCTTTTTGAGTGATCAGTCCGCTATTCAGCCAACGGCCTTGCTCTTCTGTCGAGATACCAAAACTGAAATATTCAAAGTTCTTCTCCTGGCTCTCTTGAATACAAGATTCTATGAGGTAGTCGAGCGCGCCGACCTCCTTGCCCTCTGCGCTGGTCGCGAGATATTGCGTATGGACTACGGTATCAAATTTAAAAAGGACCGTGGCAGCGAGCATTTTTCCTTCGAAGTCAATGACCCTAAGTGAGATATTTTCAGGAAATATACTTGCTAATAACACTAGCTCCTCGGCGCTGTGCACTGGAGTCGCATCGTGTCGCTGAAGTACGCTGCTCAAAAGCTCAACGAACCCCGGCCAGTCTGTAGACGTGCTCATAGTTAGGTTGTTTTTCTTCGCTCTCGCGATTAGCCACTTCCTACCTTTGGAAAGTTTTAAACGGCGCTTAAGGTAGATAACACTCGAAAGATCACGACGAACTAACTTCGCGCCTATTCTGAATAAAGCATAAAGATCTTCCTGCGCGCCATGCTTTGCAAAAATGTAAGGTATGGCTTTATAAATGATTTTTTTGAAGCCGACTTCTCTGTAGAATTCTACTACTGCTTCAAGACAAGATATAACAGAATCTGCTCTGGCTTTCTCCGACAGCACCAACCCACCATAAGTTAACCCAGCATGGCTGGTTACAATGTCATCTGTGCGGGATGCTGGTAATACCCCTAACAGTACGTCATCTTCATAGATCATTAGCGAAGCATCGATAAACCTATCGGCGTGATACTCCATGAAGTCGCGTTTGAATAGAAATATAGGGGTTTTGGAGCCAGCAATAAAGCTGTCCCAGGTCGGCTTATCCGCAGGGGAGTAAAAGCTGCAGACTACCACTCTAGGAGCTCCGCAACGCCAAACCCATCGATGCCCATATTGTTACCATTATAAATACAAAATACTTTGCCGTGTGCAGAAACCAGGCGCGGGTAGCATAGGTGCATAGAATCGAACTCTCCGGGAGATAGAGTTAAGCCGAAATCCTCATCTCGACGTTCCCATTGTTTACCATCTTTAGAGAGTGCGACGCCTGGGAAGTAATCTTCTCCTGAGGTGGTACCTTTCGTATAAAACATATAGTAAGTGCCATTGTGCTTGTATACAGACGGCCTGCCAATACGGTACTCGTCTCCTTCTACGTCCACGCACAGCACGTCGGGTTGGTTAAAATGTACTCCGTCAGCTGATTCTGTATACCATATGTTGTAGTTAGGATACTGTTTACCCTTGATTTCTTCCCAAGAGTCACCTACCGCAAACCATGCCTTCCAAAGGCCATCTTCAAATAGTATCGTATGGATAGCACGGATTGTAGTACCACCCTGGGTCCGATCCATAACTGGGGCTTCAGTTACCCGTTGAAAAGTATTTCCCTCATCGGTGCTTTCCGCGAGCCCAGTAAAGGCCAAAAACTTAGCTCGCTTAACCAGTTGGAATCCGACATAGTACATTCTCAACACATCGCCATATCTTACGATGTCTCCAAGAATTACGCCATTGTCATCGAAACAGCCATCTCGACCACGATCCAATACCGGCTTGTCGGAAACGCCGAGCACTTTCGTTGGATCCTTAGCTGAAAGATCGATGTACCCGATGCGACTTATTCCCTCATTATCCCTGAACCCGGCATACACACGGATGACCTTGTCATTCAATAAGAATGGCGTTGGCGTCATCGCGAAGTCTTTCTTCCAATCATCGTTTCCTATAGGGGAGAAAACATGACCTAATTTATTCCATTTCATGACTTTACCTACAACTTTACGCTGAATGAGCTTTTCTTGGGCAGTTCTTTAGCAGGAGCGCCGTAGTAGATACGTTCAGGCTCTGTCAGATTTTTCGACACCAAAGCGCCTGAGGCTACAATGCAGTCGCGGGCGATTGTAATGCGATCATTGATTGTCGCGTTTACACCTAAAAAGCTACCGCTTCCTATTCTGCAGTAGCCGGAAACAACAACATGTGACGAAATGAAGCAGTTGGCTTCTATCACTGTCCGGTGCCCAATATGGTTGCCGCTCCATAGAACAACGTTGTTACCTATCTCCACGAAGGGTTGGACGGTATTGTTTTCAAAGATAAAACAGTTATCCCCTATCTTTGCATTGCGCCAGACGAATGCTCGTGAACTAATATAGGTAGCGCAGGTGTAGTTTCTGGATCTTGTCTCGTTGTATAGTCGCGTTCTTAGCCGATTAAGCTGTGAAGCGGGGATTGCTACAAACGCCTCAAAGGAGCTCGGCGGAAAACGTTGCTCTATGTCTTCAAAGGGCACGATCGGTAAATCATAGAGCTCGTTATCCACGATATATTCGCGCTCGACGGCAAAGCCAGAGACTTCATAATCCGAATCATGAGTGAAGTATTCGTATGCGATCATCGCCATTTCTCCTGCGCCGATGATCACCAATTTTTTATCTTTCTTCATTCCAACCTCCTTTTTCGATGTTTTGATTTTTGCATCATTCCAAAAAATGATACGCACGTTCATATGCTCGCATTTTCGCGATGGGCGCGCCTGAATCTCTCGAGGCGTGCGCTAAAGCAGGCTTGTTTATCTCCCTGCTGCTCGTCGAGCGATGGAGCCCCCTGTAGGCTGGCTGGCAGGCCCACGCTTTCGATCTCGCATGACCCGAATCGTTTCGCAGTTGCTAGTGTACTGATAGCTGTGACGAAAATCTCCATTGTACTCGTCCATGCCGGAGCAAGCGCAATTGCGTCCGTGCGGATCAGTCTTGAAGCTCGTGTCCCTTGGGGCTTCAAGTGGTTCTCACACTCTGTAACTCAGTCGTTTTTGACTCTCGTCGTAGATCGCCTAGGTTTGAAGAGCAGCTTAGGAAAGCTGCTTTTCTCACTGATTCCACGGAGTATCACCTATGCGTAAAGCGAGTTTTTCGTCTCTTGTTTTTGCTTTCCTTGCCAGTATTTCGCTAGTAGCCAGTGCGGTGCCCTTTAGCGAACCACAAGTGTCAGCTCCAACGACGGTTCAGAGCGCCCAGTCGGGAATTTCTAATAAGGTGGACCTCAACTCCGCAGATGCAGATACGTTTCGTAATGATCTGTTCGGTATTGGCGCTGCGAAGGCCAAGGCGATCGTTGCTTACCGCGAAAGCAATGGACCCTTTACATCGGTAGATGAGTTGTTGGAGGTTAAAGGTATCGGCAAGGCGCTCTTGGAAAAAAATCGCGCGCGGCTACAGATCAAATAATTACGTGCAAGCGATAAGGGAGGCCGGTCATTCACCGGCCTCTCCACCAAGTAGATGTTTTTTGGCGTCGACTCGCTAGCGTCGAGGCTGTTTAGTTTTTCTCTAGCATTCGAACAACCACGTCCTTCCGAATTGCACCCTTTTATAGCTGAACAATTCCTTGTCGCGGCACTATGCAGCAACCTAACAGGCGACGCTGGCTTAGGGGCTACAGTCTGTTTCCATAGCAGATCATAGGTAACCGTCCGGGCAACACAGCCTCCTGACACCGTCGCTTGAGGCGATGGTGTCCACCTAAATTAAATGGACACCATTTTTAGCCTTTTTAAGCGGACGCGTATGCCACTTGAACGCCGTTCCTATTCAAAGTCCTTCAAGGCCCAGATTATCGCCGAATGCGCGCAGCCTGACACCTCGATCGCTAATGTCGCGTTTACCCACAATCTCAACGCCAACCTCGTCCATAAATGGATACGCGTGCATGCGCAGAAAAGCCTGACACTTGAAACCGCCTTCATCCCGGTGCAAGACATCGCCGCCGGTGCCGATGCATCAGGCCCTTTCTGCCACGAGCCATCACGGTGCTCTAACTCGCCTGCCATGGCCTGCTTGCCAGCGCAATTGGCCCATCAGTCTAGCGCCGCCACTAGCCCTCTCTGGCGCTGCAACCGGCACCTGTCGAAGCCGTACTGACGCACGGCGTCGTTAACGCCGACGAGACGCCGGTACAAATGCTGACGCCTGGCGCGAAAAAACTCATCACGCTTACGTCTGGGCCTATGCCACCAGTCAGTTCTCCGACCTGGCGGCGGTCGTTTACGACTTCAGCCCGAGCCGCGCTGGCGAACGTGCCCGAGCCTTCTTGGGCAGTTGGAACGGTAATCTGGTCTGCGATGACTTTGCCGGCTACAAGGCAGGCTTTGAACTGTGCGTACGGAGATCGGCTGCATGGCCCATGCCCGCCGGAAGTTCTTCGACTTGCACGCGACCAACAAGAGCCAGGTCGCCGAAAAAGCGCTGCACTACATCGCGGCCTTGTACGAAGTTGAACGAGAAGTCCGAGAGTTGGAGCCGGGTGATTGGCAGCGAATACGGCAGGAAAAAGCAGCGCCAATCGCCGACGCACTTCATACCTGGATGATCGCCCAAAGACAGCTTGTGCCTGAGGGTTCGGCCATGCCAAGGCGCTGGATTACGGTCCCAAACGCTGGATAGCGCTGACGCGCTATCTCGATGACGGTGCTGTGCCCATCGATAATAACTGGTGCGAGAATCAAATCCGGCCGTGGGCTCTTGGGCGCTCGAACTGGCTGTTCGCGTGCTCGTTACGCAGCGGTAAACGTGCGGCGGTGATCATGAGTTTGATCCAGTCGGCGCGGCTCAACGGGCATGATCCGTATGCTTGCTTGAGGGATGTTCTTACACGCCTGCCGACGCAGCGTGCGAGTGAGATTACCGCGCTGTTGCCGCAGGTGGGCGCCCGTTTAATCATGCAAGGTGTGTTGGGCGAACGCTTACGATCATAGCTCTAGCATGCTTCGATGAACTCCGGGATGGCCTCCTGGCCTTCGAACGAATTAGTCTTGAACGTATTCGCAACGCTTGCGATGGATTGGCATGAATAATGATTGTCCTGCTGCCGAGGATTGTTCAACAATCCATGGAGGTAGGTCATGACACTTAATTTGTCTTTAGCTAACCAAATTGCCGTTGAAATACGCGCCGACATCATTGGCGGGCGGCTTCTACCAGGCATGCCTTTGATCGAAGCCGAACTGGTGAACGCCTACAACGCATCACGCAATACCATCCGCGAAGCGTTGCACCGTCTCGGCCAGGAAGGGCTGACTCGCTACGTGCGCAATAAAGGCGTAATGGTCCGGCGGTTGGAGCGGGAGGAGGTGCGTGATTTGTTTGTGGTCCGCCGCACCTTGGAGTTGCAGGCTATCGCTCAGAGTGGCGCTCTGACAGACGATCAATCCGAGCGTATGCAGAATGCAATCGACGCCACGACGCTGGCCCGTGAGCGTGAGGACTGGCGGGCGGTTGCTACCCACAGTCTGGTGTTTCATCAGCAAATTGTCGGGTTGATGCGCAGTCCGTTGTTCGATGAGTTTTTCGCGCAGGTTATCGCGCAGTTGCGCCTAGTGTTTTGTGCGGCGCCCGATGAGCAGCGTTTCCAGTTGCCTTGGCTGGAGCGTGATCGTGAGATCTACCAACTTCTGCTCGAAAATAATAAGCCTGCGGCGGGGGAGGCGATGAGCCTGTACCTGGACGATTCGGAACGCCTGTCGTTGGCCTTGTTTACTCACCCTTGATTGAGGACCTGCATCATGTTCAAAGACTATCCCGCCGCGTATCAGGTCAGTAAAGGTTCGGCATTGCAGGTCGACACGGCGTTCTATGAGCGCATTCGTGACCAAAAGGTGCAGCGCACTCTGATCGAACAATTCGAAGTACCGATCCGCACGGGCAGGGCATGGAAAGTACCGGCCGGGCACGTTTTCCGTGTGACCACGCCGATGGGGCCGCAGGTGGGGGACTTCAACGTGTGGAACGCCAACGACCCGCGCGAGCGGTTGTGGGCGGCGCGGACGCGTCAATTGCAGGGCGCACATGTGAGCACCCATGACCGGTTGTGGTCGAACTTGCCGTTTCTGCGGCCTTTGCTGACGATCACCGATGACAGCCTGGCGAGTTATGGCATCGATGAGCATGGTGGGCGTCTGCATGATTTGCTCGGCACGCGGTGTGATCCGTATGTGAACCGGATGCTGACCGGTGAGGACTTTCATCACCATTGCCATTCGAATCTGACCCGCGCCGTATTGCCCCACGGCCTGACGGAGTTCGATGTGCATGACGTACTGAATATTTTCCAGTGCACGGGCTTGAATCATGACGACATGTATTTCATGAAAGCCTGCCCGGCGAAGCAGGGCGATTACCTGGAGTTTTTTGCCGAGATTGATGTGTTGTGTGCGTTGTCGACCTGTCCCGGTGGGGATTTGTCGCTGCCGATGTGGGGGCCGGAGGCGCAGGATCCTTTGACGGTGTGTCGTCCGCTGGGGGTCGAGGTGTACAAGCTGGAAGAGGAATTGCTTAATGGCTGGAGCCAGCCGGAGCGTGCTGCCTATAAGGGGCAGCACGGGTTGCAGATCGCCAAGGCGAGTTGGGAGTAGCCCAAGGTTCAGCGATCCTGCGCGTCCTTGGCGTCCGCCTGGGCGTTGCGTTCGGCCACGCGCTTGCGTTGTTCGTCGGTGAGTTCGACTTTGTTGGCGCTGTCACGCAGCATCATCAGCCCTCCGACGATCGACCCGATCGCGACTACCATTATCAACCACGCATACCACGGCATAACGCTCTCCTTGAGGCAGATTGCCGTGGGAGAACTTTCCCACGGGAACGACTGCTTTGAGTGACGGGCTTTCTTACTAGTTCAGTGTAGGCCCGTTCTGCCTGGAATGGATCAGAGCCCGGTCAACATCGCATCCGCCGGCGCGTCGGCGCGGTCTTGCGCGGTCATTTGGAAGTAGGCGAAGCCGACGGCCATGAAGCCCAGGAAGATCAGCCCGATCAGTGTGTTGAACCAGGCCATGGCCACCAGGCACACCAGCGCCAGCACCAAGGCAATGCCGGGCACGATGGGGTAGCCGGGGGCGCGGAAGGTGCGTTCCAGCAGCGGCTCGGTTTTGCGCAGTTTGAACAGGCTGAGCATGCTCATGATGTACATCACGATGGCGCCGAATACCGCCATGGTGATCATGGCGGCGGTCAGGGTCATGCCGCCCAGGTTGATCAGGCCGTCGCTGTAGATGGCGGCGATACCCACGACGCCGCCGGCGAGGATGGCTCGGTGGGGCGTCTGGAACCGCGACAGTTTGGCGAGGAAGGACGGCAGGTAGCCGGCGCGGGCCAGGGCAAAGAATTGGCGCGAGTAGCCGAGGATGATGCCGTGGAAGCTCGCCACCAGACCGAACAGACCGATCCATACCAGCATGTGCAACCAGCCGGAGCTGTCGCCGACCACGGTTTTCATGGCCTGCGGCAACGGGTCGTTGATGTTCGACAGGGTTCGCCAGTCGCCCACGCCGCCGGCAAAGAACATCACGCCCATGGCCAGGACCACCAGGGTCAGAATGCCGCTGATGTAGGCTTTTGGAATGGTGCGCTTCGGATCTTTCGCTTCTTCGGCCGCCATGGCCGCGCCTTCGATGGCGAGGAAAAACCAGATGGCGAAGGGAATCGCGGCAAACATGCCGGCAATCGCCGGGGCGCCGAAGGTGTCGGAGCCGGCCCAGCCGTTCAGGGCGAAGTTACTGAAGCTGAAGGCGGGCGCGACGACGCCCATGAACACCAGCAACTCCGCGACGGCGAGCACGCACACCACCAGCTCAAAGGTCGCAGCGAGTTTGACGCCGAGGATATTCAGGCCCATGAACACGATGTACGCACCGACGGCGGCGTGCTTGGGGTCGAGCGCCGGAAACTGCACATTCAGGTAAGCGCCGATGGCCAGGGCGATGGCGGGGGGCGCAAAGACGAATTCGATCAGGGTCGCGAGGCCGGCGATCAAGCCGCCTTTCTCACCAAAGGCGCGACGGCTGTAGGCAAACGGCCCGCCCGCGTGGGGAATCGCGGTAGTCAGTTCGGTGAAGCTGAAGATGAAGCAGGTGTACATCGCGGCGACCATCAACGAGGTCACCAGGAACCCCAAGGTACCGGCCACGCCCCAGCCATAGCTCCAGCCGAAGTATTCGCCGGAAATGACCAGGCCGACGGCGATGCCCCATAAGTGCAGGGTGCCCAAGGTGGGTTTGAGTTGTGTGTTCATTGTGTTGCTCCCTGAACGGTTTGGAATGATTCAAGGTGTTGCAGCGGGCATGCCAGGCTGGGAATCGGTGTCGTAAAGCGGAGCAAGCGTCGTGTGGGGGATGGTTTGGCGTTTGAAATGCCACCTTGCTGCACCAGATGAGGGCGGTGGTGACTGAGCTGGCGCTTTCGCGAGCAAGCCCGCTCCCACATTCGACGCATTTATCCAGTAGGAATGCGGTCAAGTGTGGGAGCGGCTGTGCGACGATTCGACTTGCCCGCGATGACGCCCGCCCAGCCGCCAAAAATCCCCTGTAAACCCCGCATAAACCCACTCTTTACGCCGTCTTTACGCCCCGCCCACTCCCTCGCTCTCGTTCCTTTACGCCACTCCTGCGGACAATTGCCCCACACGCGGCACTCGCCGCTGAACGGAGAGACTTCCATGAGCGTTCTGGACGGGGTGTCACTGCTATTGGCCGTGGCGCTGTTCATTTATCTGCTGGTTGCGCTGTTACGCGCGGATCGGAACTAGGAGCTGGGCCATGCACAGTTATGACTATTGGCTGATCATCGCCTTCTTCGCGGTGGTGCTGGTGCCGGCGCCGTTCCTCGGGCGTTTCTACTATAAGGTGATGGAGGGTCAGCGAACCTGGCTCACCCCGGTGCTGGGCCCTGTGGAAAAAGCCTGTTATCGCCTGTCGGGCGTGAACGAGCAGCAAGAACAAAGCTGGCAGAAGTACATGCTGGCCTTGCTCGCGTTCAACCTCGCGGGCTTTTTGCTGTTGTTCGCGATCCTGTTGTTCCAGGACTATCTGCCACTGAACCCGCAGAAATTGCCGGGCCAGGAATGGACGCTGGCCTTCAACACGGCGGTCAGTTTCATGACCAACACCAACTGGCAGTCCTACAGCGGTGAGGCGTCCCTGAGCTACCTCAGCCAGATGGCCGGCCTGACCGTACAGAACTTCGTCAGTGCGGCCACTGGTCTTGCAGTGCTGGTTGCGTTATGTCGTGGGATCGGTCGCAAATCCGCCCAGACGTTGGGTAACTTCTGGGTCGACATGACCCGCGCCACCCTCTACGGCTTGCTGCCGTTGTGCCTGGTGCTCGCGCTGTTCCTGGTGTGGCAGGGCGTACCGCAGACCTTCGCCCATTATGTCGATGCCGTGACAATGCAAGGCGTGGATCAGGTGATTCCCCTGGGCCCGGCGGCCAGCCAGATTGCGATCAAGCAATTGGGCACCAACGGCGGTGGCTTCTTTGGTGTCAACTCGGCGCATCCGTTTGAAGACCCGACGGCCTGGGCCAATCTGTTTGAAGTGGCCTCGATCATCCTGATCCCGGTGGCGCTGGTGTTTACCTTCGGCCATTACGTCAAGGACCTGCGCCAGAGCCGCGCCATTCTTGGCTGCATGCTCGCGCTGTTCCTGATCGGCGGCGCGACCTCGTTGTGGTCCGAATACCAGCCCAACCCGACCCTGAACAACCCGGCCGTGGAGCAAACCGCGCCGCTGGAAGGCAAGGAAGCGCGCTTCGGCACCACCGGCACCGTGTTGTGGTCGGTGACGACGACGGCGGCGTCCAACGGTTCGGTCAACGGCATGCAGGACAGCCTCAGCCCCCTCAGCGGCATGGTAGCGCTGGTCAACATGATGGTCGGCGAAGTGATCTTCGGCGGCGTCGGCGCCGGCATGTACGGCATGTTGCTCAACGTGTTGATCGCGGTGTTCCTCGCCGGCCTGATGATCGGGCGTACCCCGGAATACCTGGGCAAGAAGCTGCAGGCCAAGGAAGTGCAACTGCTGGTGGTGACCCTGCTGGTGATGCCGGTTGGCGTGCTCGTGCTCGGTGCCATCGCCGCCAGCCTGCCTGGCCCGGCGGGTGCCATCAGTAACCCCGGCCCTCACGGTTTCAGCCAGTTGCTCTACGCCTACACCTCGGCCAGTGCCAACAATGGCTCGGCGTTCGGTGGTTTCAGCGCCAACACGCCGTTCCATAACCTGATGCTCGGCCTGGGCATGTTGGTCGGCCGCTTCGGCTACATCCTCCCGGTACTGGCCCTGGCCGGCAGCCTGGCGATGAAGAAGAGCGCACCCATCGGCCAGAACAGCTTTCCGACCCATGGTCCGCTGTTCGTGACCCTGTTGACCGTGACCATTTTGCTGGTGGGCGGCCTGACTTTCCTGCCGACGCTGGCGCTGGGCCCCATTGCTGAACATCTGAGCATGGCTGCCTCTAAATGAAGAGCAAAGGGGATATGACAATGAATATGCCTGCAAAAAATGCCGCTCCGGTGCAAACCCGGGAGCCTGCCAAAACCGCCATCTCCGCCCTGTGGCGCCCGGCGCTGGTCCAGGCGTTCGTCAAGCTGGACCCGCGCCAACTGCAGCGCTCGCCGGTGATGCTGGTGGTCGAGCTGACCGCCATTCTCACCACCGTGCTGTGCTTTGTGCCTGATACCGCCGTGCCGACCTCTGTCGCTGTGCAGATCGCCGTGTGGCTGTGGTTCACCGTGCTGTTCGCCAACTTCGCCGAAGCCTTGGCCGAAGGGCGTGGCAAGGCGCGCGCCGACAGCCTCAAGGCCGGCAGTGAAGGCCTGAGCGCACGTCGCAAGGAAGGCGACGGCAGCTTCAAGGTCGTGCCGGCCACCAGCCTGCGCAAAGGCGATGTGGTGCGCGTCGCCGCCGGGGAAATGATCCCCGGTGACGGCGAAGTCATCGAAGGGATCGCGGCGGTCAACGAAGCAGCCATCACCGGTGAGTCCGCGCCGGTCATCCGCGAATCCGGCGGCGATCGCTCGGCCGTCACCGGCAACACTCGCCTCGTGTCGGACTGGCTGCTGATCCGCATCACCGCCAACCCCGGTGAGTCCACGCTGGACCGCATGATCGCCCTGGTGGAAGGCGCCAAGCGCCAGAAAACCCCCAACGAAGTTGCGCTGGATATCCTGCTGATCGGCCTGACGCTGATCTTCCTGTTGGTGGTGGTGACCCTGCAACCGTTCGCCCACTTCGCCAATGGCAGCTTGCCCCTGGTATTTTTGGTCGCACTGCTGGTGACGCTGATTCCTACCACCATCGGCGGCTTGTTGTCGGCCATTGGCATCGCCGGCATGGACCGCCTGGTGCGCCTCAATGTGATCGCCAAGTCCGGCCGTGCCGTTGAGGCGGCGGGTGACGTGCATGTGTTGCTGCTGGACAAGACCGGCACCATCACCTTTGGTAACCGTCGCTGCACGGCAGTGGTCGCGGCGCCGGGCGTGAGTGGCAAGGAAGTGGCCGAAGGCGCGCTGTTTGCCTCCCTGGGGGATGACACGGCGGAAGGTAAATCCATCGTCGAGTACCTGCGCGCCTTGCACCCCCAGGCCGAGCCCGCCGCGGATGAGCTGACGGTCGTGCCGTTCAGCGCCGAGACCCGTTTGTCCGGTGTCGATTACCAGGGCCGCGTATTTCGCAAAGGCGCGGTGGATTCGTTGCTGGCGTTTATCGGCCAACAACGTAGCGACCTTTTACCTGCGCTGTCGCGGGAAATCGACAAGATCGCCCAGAGCGGCGGCACGCCGTTGCTGGTGTGTGCCGATGGCAAGTTGCTCGGTGCGATCCATCTGAAGGACGTGGTCAAGCCCGGCATCCGCGAGCGTTTCGCCGAGTTGCGCAAACTCGGCATTCGTACCGTGATGGTTACTGGCGACAACCCGCTGACCGCTGCGGCGATTGCTGCCGAAGCCGGTGTGGATGATGTGCTGGCCGAAGCCACGCCGGAGAAAAAACTCGCGCGCATTCGTCATGAACAAAATGACGGTCGCCTGGTGGCGATGTGCGGCGATGGCGCCAACGACGCCCCGGCGCTGGCCCAGGCTGACGTCGGCATGGCAATGAACGACGGCACCCAGGCTGCCCGCGAGGCCGCCAACATGGTCGACCTCGACAGCGACCCGACCAAGCTGCTGGACGTGGTGCAGATCGGCAAGGAACTGCTGGTGACGCGCGGCGCGTTGACCACCTTTTCCATCGCCAACGACGTGGCCAAGTACTTCGCCATCCTGCCGGCGCTGTTCGCCTCGATCTACCCGCAACTGGGCGTGCTCAACGTCATGCATTTGCAGAGCCCGCAGAGCGCGATCCTCTCGGCCATCGTCTTCAACGCGCTGATCATTGTGGTGCTGATCCCGCTGGCGCTGCGCGGTGTGCGCGTGCAGGCGGCGAGTGCGGCGGCCTTGCTGCGGCGCAACCTGTTGATCTACGGGCTGGGCGGGCTTGTGGTGCCGTTCGTGGGCATCAAGGCGATCGACATGCTGCTGACCGCGCTGCACCTGGTGTAACCCGATCGTTCCCTCGCTCCGCGTGGGAACGCCGCCCCGGACGCTTCGCGTCCCTGCGATCCGATCATTGAATTGAGGAATCCAAAATGTCCAACATCATCCGCCCGGCCGTGAGCCTGCTGGTGCTCATGACTCTGATCACCGGCGTCGCCTATCCACTGGTGGTGACCGGCGTCGCCCAAGTCGCCTTCCCGGACCAGGCCAACGGCAGCCTCGTACGCGATGACAGCGGCAAAGTGCGCGGCTCCAGCCTGATCGCCCAGGACTTTACCGGTGACGGCTGGTTCCACCCGCGCCCGTCGGCCGGCGCTTTTGCCACGGTTTCCAGCAGCGCCAGCAACCTGGGCCCCAGTAACCCGGCGCTGGCCACGCGCGTGTTCGATGACGCGCACAAACAGTTGGTGCCCAGCCAGGGCCCGGTGCCTCTGGCATCGCTGACTACCTCCGGCAGTGGTCTTGATCCACACTTGCCACCGCAGGCGATTGCCTATCAACTGGCGCGGGTGGCCGCGGCGCGGAATGTGCCGGTGTCGAGCTTGCAGCGGTTGCTTGATGAGCATATCGAAAGCCCGCTGGTGGGCCCGCCGGTAGTAAACGTACTGGCGCTGAACATGGCCCTGGAAAAACGCTGAACCCCTGTGGGAGCGGGCTTGCTCGCGAATGCGGAGCGTCAGTTACAGATAGATTGGCTGACACTCCGCTTTCGCGAGCAAGTCGAATCGTCGCACCGCCGCTCCCACATTGGATCTTGGGTGGGTTTGAATACCTGAACACTTAAAGGAACCCCACAGCATGAGTGACTCCGGCCGCGCCGATGCCCTGTTAGCCGATCTGCCCCGCAACGGCCGTGGCCGGCTCAAAGTCTTCCTCGGCGCCGCGCCGGGCGTAGGCAAGACCTACGCCATGCTCCAGGCCGCCCATGCGCAACTGCGCCAGGGCGTCAGGTTGGTCGCCGGCGTGGTCGAAACCCACGGCCGCGCCGAGACCGAAGCCTTGCTCAGCGGCCTGCCGCAGCAACCCCTGCTGCGCAGCGAATACCGTGGCGTGTTGCTCGAAGAAATGGACCTCGACGGCCTGCTCGCCGCCAAACCCCAGCTGGTGCTGGTCGACGAACTGGCGCACAGCAACGCTCCCGGCAGCCGCCATGAAAAGCGTTGGCAAGACATCCAGGAATTGCTCGCCGCCGGCATCAATGTGTTCACCACGGTCAACGTCCAGCACCTGGAAAGTCTCAATGACCAGGTGCGCGGCATCACCGGCGTACAGGTGCGCGAAACCCTGCCGGACTGGGTGCTGCAGGAAGCCGACGAACTGCTGCTGATCGACCTGCCGTCGCGCGAGTTGCTCGAGCGCCTGCGCGACGGCAAGGTCTATGTGCCGGAACAGGCCCGCGCGGCCATCGATGCATTTTTTACCCAGACCAACCTCATGGCCTTGCGCGAGCTGGCGATGCAAACCGCCGCCGCCCACGTCGATGACGACTTGGCCCAGGGCTACCGCCAACTCGGCCAGGCCGCGCCGGCGGTGCGCGGACGCTTGCTGGTCGGGGTGGACGGCGATGCGCAGGCCGAGCGCCTGGTGCGCCATGCCAGCCGCGTCGCCCAGCGCCGACATTTGCCGTGGAGCCTGGTGCATATCGATAACGGCCGCGCGCGGGATGAACAGTCGCGCTCGCGCCTGCAAACTGCCCAGCAATTGGCCGAACGCCTGGGCGGCGAGGTGGTGTTGCTGCGCGCGGGGGAGGTGGCCAAGACGCTGATCCAGCATGCGCACGAGCGTCGCGCCAGCCTGCTGCTGGTGGGGCAATCGAGCATGGGTTGGCGGCGTCAGCTGTTCGGTGGCGGCCTGGCCGCGCGGTTGCTGCGCAGTGCGCGCGGCCTGGAAATCAACGTCCTCGACAGCGATGACACTCCCGCAGCGCCACGCATGCCCCAGGTGCGCGGGCTGGTGTGGTTCGACTACGGGCTGGCGGTGCTGGCGACGGTGATCGCGGCGGCCGTGGCCTGGGCGGTGTCCAGCGTCTTGCCGCTGCCGAATATCTCGCTGGTGTTTCTGGCGGCGGTCTTGCTGGTGGCGGTGCGCAGCAGCCTCGGGCCGTCGCTGGTATGTGCGGCGTTGTCGTTCATGACCTATGACTTTCTGTTTATCCCGCCGAATTTTTCCTTCGCCATCCAGCGCGAAGAAGATGTACTGACCCTGCTGTTCTTCCTGCTGATGGCGGCGTTGACCGGCAACCTTGCCGCCCGCCAGCGTCGCCAGTTGCAGGCGTTGCGCGACACCCAGGAAGAAACCAGCGAACTGCTCGACCTGTCACGCAAACTCACCGCCGCCACCGACCGGCAGGCGGTCGTCAGCGCCGCGGCCCATCACCTGGAAGGCTGGAACGACCTGGACCTGTGCCTGGTCAATCGCGATGGCCAGGGTGGCTGGACGATCGAGACTGGCGGCCCGCTGACCCTCACCGACGCCGAGCGCGCCGCCGCCGATTGGGCCTGGCAACATGACCAGCCGGCGGGCAAGGGCACCGGCACCTTGCCGTTCGGGCGTTGGTGGTGGTGGCCGTTGTCGGGCGAAGAGGGGCCGCTGGGTTTGCTCGGTGTCAGCCCTAAACCTGGCCTGGAATTGAGCGGCCAGCGCCGTCGCTTGCTGACCGCCTTGAGCCAACCGCTGGCCCAGGCATTGGCGCGGGCGCAACTGGCCCAGGAGCTGGAGTCGGCGCGGCTGCACGGTGAAACCGAGCAACTGCGTAGCGCCTTGCTGGCCTCGGTGTCCCACGATTTGCGCACGCCGCTGACTTCCATGCGCGGCAGCATCGACAGCCTGCTGGCCCTTGGCGAAGCCATCCCGCTGGAAGATCGCCGCGAACTGCTTGAAGGCACCCGCGATGAGGCCGAGCGTCTGGACCGTTATATCCAGAACTTGCTCGACATGACCCGCCTCGGCCATGGCGCGCTGAAACTGGCACGGGATTGGGTGTCGCCTGGCGATATCGTCGGCAGCGCACTGGGCCGTCTGCGCGCTGTGCTGGCGCCGCTGCGGGTGAGCACCGACGTGCCGACCGAGTTGCCGTTGTTGTATGTGCATGCCGCGTTGATCGAGCAGGCGCTGGTCAATGTGCTGGAAAACGCCGCGCGGTTTTCGCCATCGCAAGGGCGTCTGCAGCTGAGCGCCGGCGTCTCGGATAACCAGTTGTTTTTCGCGGTAGCCGACGAGGGGCCGGGCATTCCCGAAGACGAGCGCGCGAAGATTTTCGATATGTTCTACACCGCTGCGCGGGGCGACCGGGGCGGGCAGGGCACCGGCCTGGGCCTGGCGATCTGCCAGGGCATGGTCGGTGCCCACGGTGGGCATATCCGCGTGGCCGACGGCATTGACGGGCGCGGCACCTGCATCACCTTGTTCCTGCCGTTGCCGACCCAGCCTGGCCTGGAGCGCGAAGTGTAGGAGCGAGGGGGGCGCCTAGCTCTTGCTCGCGAAGATCGTTAACGATAAAGATGGCATCCTGAATGTACGCGGTGCCCTTGCGTTTTTCGCGAGCAAGCTCGCTCCTACAAAGACTTTGATGAGACACCATGAGCCAGACCGCGACGATTTTGGTCATTGATGACGAACCGCAGATCCGCAAGTTCCTGCGTATCAGCCTGGCTTCCCAGGGCTACAAGGTGATCGAAGCCGGCACTGGCACCGAAGGCTTGGCCCACGCCGCGCTGAGCAAGCCGGACCTGCTGGTGCTCGACCTTGGCCTGCCGGACATGGATGGTCAGCAGGTGCTGCGCGAATTTCGCGAATGGTCGACGGTGCCGGTGCTGGTGCTGTCGGTACGGGCCAGCGAAGGGCAAAAGGTCGAGGCCCTCGACGGCGGTGCCAATGACTATGTGACCAAACCCTTCGGCATCCAGGAATTCCTGGCCCGGGTGCGCGCGTTGTTGCGTCAGGCGCCAATTGGGGAAGCCGAGGAAGCAGCCTTGCGTTTTGGCCCGCTGACGGTGGACCTGGCCTATCGTCGGGTACTGCTGGACGGTGCCGAAGTGGCGCTGACGCGCAAGGAGTACGCCGTGCTCGCGCAGCTCGCCAGGCATCCGGGGCGGGTGATTACCCAGCAACAATTGCTCAAGGACATCTGGGGGCCGACCCATACCGAGGACAGCCACTATCTGCGCATTGTGGTGGGGCATCTGCGGCAGAAACTGGCGGATGATCCGACGCAGCCGCGGTTTATCGTGACCGAGGCGGGGGTGGGGTATCGGTTGTTGAGTGCCTAGATTTTCGGCGCCTGGCCGGGCCTCATCGCAGGCAAGCCAGCTCCCACTTTTTCTGCTGTGTGAATACATTCAACTGTGGGAACTGGCTTGCCTGCGATAGGCATGGGTATCTACACAATTTTGTAGTGAGCGGGCTTGTCCCGCGCTGGGCTGCGAAGCGGCCCCAAACCAGGCGAATTGGGTTTGCCTGAAACCGCGCGGCGTCTTTATTGGGGCGGCTTCGCCACCCAACGCGGGACAAGCCCGCTCACTACAGGGAAATTCGCCAGCCTCTGAAAATTGTGTAGATACCGATGCTGCGATAGGGCCATCAGCCAAACCCAAAATCTCAGCCTTGCTCACTTTCATAGCGGTCCAACGTATCACTGGCAATCTCGCGCCCCAACGCGATCAACTCCGGCGCCTTGTAGAACTCGAAAAACCGGCACACCCGCTTCGGCACGTTGATCAGTACATCCGGCGGATAGCCGGCGATCTTGTACTGCGCCAGCGAGGTCTGCATCACCTCGAAGCTCTGGTTGATCAGGTCCAGCAGTGACGCCGGGCCGACGTTGTCGATGATGAACGACCCGGTCGCCGACTTCGGTGCGCCGGGTTTTTCCGGTGCGGCGGCGGGTTGTTGGGATTCCGGCTCGGCGGACTCCAGCCACGGGTTGATCTCCGCGGCCTGGGCCTCCAGTGCCTCTTGCTCCAGCTTCATCAGCTGTTCGGCCTGCTTGCGGCGAAACGGCAGGTGCGATCCCAGGGATTTGGCCAGGTTGTTGAAGCGACTCTTGAACGCCGGCGGGCGCTGGATCACTGGTAACTGGTAGTGTTTCTGGTTGGTGGCGTTGAGGTTGACTGCGATGATCAAATCGCAGTGGCTCGACACCACCGGCACGATGGGCAGCGGGTTGAGCAGGCCGCCGTCCACCAGCATGCGGTTGCCTTGCATCACGGGGGTGAACAGGCTGGGAATCGCCGCCGATGCGCGCATGGCCTGGTGCAGGCAGCCTTCCTGGAACCAGATTTCCTGCTGGTTGGTCAGGTCGGTGGCGACGGCGGTGTAGGGAATGCGCAGCGCTTCGATATTGATCTCGCCGACGATCTTGCGGATCTGGCCGAAGACCTTCTCGCCGCGAATCGCGCCCAGGCGGAAACTCACATCCACCAGGCGCAGTACATCGAGGTAGTCGAGGCTTTCGATCCAGTTGCGATATTCATCCAGCTTGCCAGCGGCGTATATCCCACCCACCACGGCGCCCATCGAACAGCCGGCGACACAGGCGATGTCATAGCCGCGCCGTTCTATTTCTTCGATCACCCCGATATGGGCGTAGCCCCGGGCCCCGCCGGAACCCAGCACCAAGGCAACACGCTTTTTCATGGTCGATTTACTCCCCAACAACAGGTGCCCACAATGCACCCATTGAGGGGGTGGCTTCAATCTTCGCGGGGTCCCACAATATTATTCCGGGGTAGCCGTGATGCTCGGGTATGCTTTGCGGTGCTTGGTCAACAGGTACTGTCAATTTCGGGCTCGGACAAGGCACTTTTCCCTGTAGGCAACGTCTACAACGTACGACTGTTTCTTCTTTATCTTGAGGTGTCATCAATGAAAGCCTGGATGTGTGTGCCTGTGATCATGTTGGCGCTGGCCGGTTGTGCCGGTAAAACCGCGTACCGCGACAGCTGCGGCAGCCAATTGGACGCCGCCTGGAAGGAACTGGACCTGGCCAAGGCCGAAGGGTTTGCTGGCACCGTGAGCTACTCCAAAGCACTGTCATTGTTGACCGGTGCCAAAACCCAGCAACAATTTGAAGCGTTTGAAGGCTGCTCCAACAAGGCCGAGAAAGCACGGTTCTATATTCGTGAGTCGCGCGCCGGGCGTTGACCTAGAGTGGTGAGCATGATTTTTCATCACAGAGTGGGGGCAGGATGTCAGCGTTGGTCGATCAGTTAGTCGTTCAGGTCATTGGCCTGGAAGTTGGGTTACTGAGCTGCCAGGCTCGCCTCGCCGCCGTCACCGACGATGAAGCCCTGCATGATCTGCGCACCACGGTGCGCCGGCTGCGCAGCTTGTTGCGCCCCTTGCGCGGGTTGCCGGGGGTGGAACAGCTTGAATCGTGCGCCAGCGCGGTCGGCCAATTGACGACGCCGCTACGTGACCGTGAGGTGCTGGCGGCGTATTTGCACCAGCATGGCCATCACGAGGCCGCTGACCGGCGCCTGCGCCTGCAACCCGATGCCTATCGCAAGGTGGCGCAAAGCCCGGAACTCGCGCATCTGCTGCTGATCCTCGATGCTTTCCCACGGTTCGTCCGCGCCTGCGAACACCAGAAGCTGCTCAAGGGCCTGCGCTCGCGCATCGAAAAGCGTTTGGCCAAGCAATGGCAGAAACTGGAAGAAGGCTTGAAAGACCCCAACCATGATCGCCATCGCCTACGGCTGTTGATCAAGCGCGTGCGCTACGCCGCCGAGGCCTACCCGGAATTGAGCAAGTTGCCCGCCAACGCCATGTCGCGCCTGAAAAAAGCCCAAGGTGCGCTGGGGGATTGGCATGACTGCTGGCAATGGTTGGCCCAGGCCGAGCATCAGGCGGATCTGCAACCGTGCGTTGCAGTGTGGCATCGCACCATGACCAAGGCGGAGCGTGAGGCGGATCGGGTTCTGGATAAACTCAGCAGCGACTGTTTCTGAGCGGGTCCGGCTTTTGGCCGGATAAACGCTGTACCTGGCGGGCCCGATGGTTAATATCCCCCATCTGTTCTTTTTGATGTGAGACCGCCATGCGCTTTAGTGACTTGCTCGACGCCGTCCGCAGCAACCCGCTGGATGTCACCATCCCCGCTGAATGGGGCCAGGGCCGCGCGACCTTTGGTGGCCTGGTTGCCGCCTTGCAATACGAAGCCCTGCGCGCCCAGGTGCCGGCCGATCGCCCACTGCGCTCGCTGGCAATCACCTTTGTCGGCCCGGTAGCGCCGGACGTTCCCGCCAGTTATCAAGTCGAAGTGCTGCGCGAAGGCAAGGCCGTCAGCCAGTTGCTCGGTCGGGTGGTACAGAACGGCGAAGTGGCGACCCTGGTACAAGCCAGTTTCGGCGCGTCGCGAGCGTCGGGAATCGCCGTTGAGAGTGAAGCACCGCCAGTGTTCAAGCACTGGGATGAGTGCAAGGAACTGCCCTACATCAAAGGCGTCACCCCCGAATTCATGCGCCACCTGGCAATGCGCTGGAGCGTCGGCGGCTTGCCGTTCACCGGGAATAAATCCCGCGAGATGGGCGGTTGGGTGCGCTTGCGCGGGGATGTCAAGGAAGAACCGCTGACCGAGGCGCACATCCTCGCCCTGGTCGATGCCTGGCCGCCGGCCTTGCTGCCGCACCTGAAAAAGCCCGCACCCGGCAGCACCCTGACCTGGACAATCGAATTCATCCAGCCCTTGCAAAATTTAACGACACTCGACTGGTGCCAGTACCACGTCACCATCGAACACGCCCGCGACGGCTACGGCCACGCCGCCGCCGCCCTCTGGAGCCCGACCGGCGAACTGATCGCCCTTAGCCGCCAGACCGTGGTGGTCTTCGCCTGACGTTAATGCCGGTGGCGTTGCTGTTCAACACAAAGCCGCCTGTGCTTCGACGCTATGACCCTGCCGCTGCAACGCCAGGCCAGCCAGGATACCGACAATGCCGACGGCAACGCTGGCGGGGCTCAGGCTGAATACCCCGGATACGATCAACAGAAACCCGATGATGAACAGCGGCACGGCAATCAGGCGCAAAGCCTGGTTGGTTGGGTGCTGGTGGTTCTGCGGGTGGGTACGCCATTGCCAGGCGGGGAGATTGGGGTGACGTTTGCCCATGATGGTGAATCCTCTGTCCGTTGAATTGGCTTGGGGCAGAGTTTAGGTGGGGTGGGGCGGAGGGGGCGAATTGGGGTTGGCTATGGGGGTCATAGAGCGCAAGTTGTGGCCAGCCGTGTTTATGCCCAAGTCACGCAGTCATGGTCATCCATGTGTACCAGAAAGGTGAGTTCGCTATGTACCACCCAGAATGGGTATCCAATCGTTTCATGTGCGGATTATTTGAAGTAGTAGTCGTCCGGGCCGTTAATGTAAACGCTAGGGTCTTTAAGTGAAATGAATTTTGCATTGAACTTTATGGATGCGTTGTCGCTGATAGCTTCAAATGTGAAATATTCACTGTCTTTGTTGATCTTTACGGTAAACACTTCATGTGCCGGAATATTTGAAATCTTCAGGTTTTTGATCTCATCGAAAGTCAGGCCTACTCGACACATGTTATATCCTTTATTTTTCCATTTTTCTGGTAAATTATCTGGGAACTCAGGTATATCGAAACCCATGCCAATACAAGGTTGGTCATTTTCTATCCTTATAGAGAAAAGAGCTATTTTTCCAATTTCAACAGGAGAGCTAAAAAGTTTTTTAAAAAATATACTTCCATCTAAATCATTCCAATACTTCATGTTTACTTCCTGAATGGATAATGTTTTTTTGCTCCTTCAATATAGCCTTTTCGAGGCTTATCGATTGGTCGCAAGTTGAAGTGCGGAGGGTGATCCCCGATGCCATCTGCCCTACCGAATTTATGACCAGCCGAGTGGTCTTGAATAAGGATTTTTGTACCGTTTGATCTTGTAAATTGATAAACCCTTGTGTCGATGGGCATACCGTTGTCATCCAGAACTCTTTTTTCATTTTTGTCCGTCATTTTTTCAATAGCGTATTGTTTAGTCTTTCCTGTGTCTGGGTCTACTATCCTGTCTGGGCTCTGGGCCATTGGTATACCGGCATCTCTTTTCGCTTCTCTGAAAGCTCCTTTGCGTGAAACATCGGGTGCTTCTGGCTCACTCCATGTTTTACAGGCTGATGGGTATTTTCCTTTCGGCGGGCAGTTGGCGCTCAGCCCTAGCGGATCCACCCACCCAGTAGGATTTGGTACGTACTGGTAGGCATTGATCCCACCCGCCAGCTTCACCGGGTCCGGTGTCATGTAACGACCAATATCCGGATTGTAGTAGCGATGGCGGTTGTAGTGCAGGCCGCTTTCCGGATCGAAGTACTGCCCTTGGAAGCGCAATGGATTGTCGATTTTGTTTACGTCGAGGCGGGTGATTTCGCCATAGGCACGGTAATGCGCGGACCAGACGATTTCGCCGTCCGGTGCGGTGAGTTCCTGTGGCGTGCCCAAGTGGTCGAGTTGGTAGTGGTAGGGCTTGGTTTCTTTTGGGCCGAAGCCTTCCAGCAGGGCCAGCGGGCGGAAGCTGTCCGGTTCGTAGAGATAGCTGCGATGCCGGCCCGCGTGGTGTTCGGCGATGAGTTTGTCGCCTTGCCAGAAGAACTCGGTGGTGATGTCGTCGACGGTTTTGCTGATGCGACGGCCGAACGGGTCGTAGCGGTAGCTGGCGGTTTTTCCGTTGGGGTGGGTGATGCCGATCAGTCTGTGCTGGCAGTCGTAGCGGTATTCGGTGACGAGTTGATTGCCTTTGCCGCGTCGTTCGCGGATGAGGTTGCCGAAGGCGTCGTAGTCGTAGTGGCGGTCGCCCTGGATCATCAGGCGGTTGCCGGCGACGATGTCGGGGCCGGGGCGGTCTTGCATGAGCAGGTTGCCGGCTCGGTCGTGGGCGAAACGTTCCAGCTCGCCTTGGCCGTGGTCGGCGCGGGTGAGGCGGTTCAGAGGGTCGTAATGGTAGCGTTGTTCGCCTTTGCGGCTGTCGCGCAGGCGGGTGAGGTTGCCGTGTTTGTCGTAGTCGTATTGGCGTTGGCAAACCGCACCGTCGATGTCGCACAGACCGTGATTGAACAAGCGTCCCTGGTCGTCATATTGGTAGCTGCTGAACAGCCTGCCTTGGCCTCTGTTGCGTTCTCGACCGGCATCGAATTGGTGCTCGGTGAGTGTTTGGCCATTTAGCGCTACCTTCTTGAGCTGGCCGCCTTTGCTGTAGTTGAACGCCAGACGGTTGTTGTCCGGCAGGCGCAGGTTCTTTAATTGGCCGCAGGCGTCGTAGCCATAGCGCAGGGTGCCCCAGCCTTGGTGTTCGGCGGTGAGGCGGTTTTGCACGTCGTATTCGTAGGCCTGCGCCCAGTGGCCGTCGTCGACGCTGAGGAGATTGCCTTGGCGGTCGTAGGCATAGTCGATGATGTTGCCGTCGGGCAGGGTTTTTCTGACGAGGCGACCGGCATGGTCGCGTTCGTAGCGGGTGATTAGCTGACTGCCGTCGTCGCCGTGTTCGGTCTTTTCCTGCAGGTTGCCGTTGAGGTCGTAGACGTAGGTGGTGCGCTTTCCGTCAAACCCGATTTCCTGTTGGATCAGGCCATTGGCGTGGTAATCGAGTCGGTAGGTCTCGCCAGCTTCGTTTTCGATCTCGGTCAGCAACAGCCGGGCGTTGTTGTAACGGTATTTAACCTGGGTGCCGTCGGCATTGATGCGGCGGCTGATCAGGTGCAGGCCGTCGGCATATTCGTATCGGGTGACGTGGCCCAGTTCATCGCGTTCGGAGGTGATTTTTCCGTAGGGGTTGTAGCCGTATTTGCGCGTTGCACCGCCCGGCAGCGCCACCCGAATCAACCTTCCCACGCTGTCCCATTGATAGCGGGTCAAGGCGCCATATTTTTCCTCAGACGCAACTTGCCGGCCCAGGTCGTCATAGCGATAACGCGTGATGTCGCCATTGGGCAACTGCTCTTGAAGCAACTGGCCGCGCGCATTCCATACCAAGCGATGACAGCTGTGATCAGGGTACCAAACGCCAATCAGTTGGCCGTGTTTGTTGTAGGTATAGTAGGTGCAATTGCCGTCAGGATCAGTCCTGCGCGTAACGTCGCCCTGATCATTGCGCTTGTATTTCCAGACCGCTTCACCACGGCGCACAACACGAACGAAACCGTTGTCATGTTCGTAGGAAGTCGGTTCGTCGTCCCCTGGAAACAACGCCACCAAGCGTCCGACTTCGTCGTACTGATACGCCGTGATTGCCCCGAGCGGATCCTGCTCAACCGTCAGCCGGCCTTTGTCGTCGTAGGATTTGAAGTGCTGGGCACCGTCCGGATCGATGCGTTGCACCAGCCGTGCACGATCATCGTGGACATACACTTCTTGGCTGCCATCAGCGTTGTGAACGACAACGCTGCCGTCATCACTCCAGGCATACTGCGTGTCCATCTGCGAAAAACTCGCCCAATGCCGGACACACCGCGCCGCCTTGCCAGTCCTTTCCCACTCCCAATAGAAACTCGCCCCACCGGCCAACCCACGCTCAAGAATGACGTGCTGCTCGTCGTACCGATAAACCTCACTTTCGCCGACAGCATTGGTCGCCGAAACCAACCGTCCAAGGTCGTCATAGGCGTAGGAAACAATGGTCTTTTTCGTCACCCAGACAAACGGACCGTCGTCCACCGCCCTCTCAATCTGGTAATCCACCGCCACGATGCGGCCCGACGCGTAGCGCAAAAACAGCGAACGCCCGACGCCGTTATCCAGCCGCTCAATGCGCCCCAGAAAATCTCGGGAAATACGCAGCCGGTTGTCATACGCATCGCTGATCGCTATCAGCACACCGTCGCGAAAGTGGTAGAAGCGCGATGCCTGGGCCAGCACCAACTCATCCGGCAACGACCCTAGATAAATCGCAGCTTCCGCCAGGCTATTGGTAATGGCTGGTCGAGACACCGTGGGCAAGGGCAGGGTGGTCGACCGATTTTCATGGTCGATCCAGACCACTGAATCCCCCTCAACCACCAGCCGATGCGCCAGTGAGTGACTCCAACCAAACCCCAACCCGCCATCCACTTCCACGGCACTGGTGCGGTACAACCGTGTCCATTCAAACGGCAAAACCCCGTCCAGCACCCCATCGGTCAGCGTCAGCAATTCCTCGCCAGTGACCATCGACACCGGGCAACCGTTGGTCGCGGTCTTGTCCGAAGCCGCCGCCGCATCCCCCGCCGGATTCTTCGCCACCGCAGGCACGTCATCGACATGTTCCTGCCGCACCAACGCCGTCCGCTGGGACTTGTTGCGCACCACCGGCACCGGATTCGAAACCAACTGATCCCCAGCCTTCAATGGCGCAACCGGCACGGCCTTGATCGGCGTCGCCGCGCTCCCCAGCAACAACGGTTTGGCGGCTTCGACATGCGGCTCCAACCCAGGCCCCACAAGCTGATCCGCCATCCTTTGCAACCACGTGCGCACCCACCCGGACTTGATAGGCCCCAGCGTCTGGACCCCCAGCCGAACCTGCACCCCCATGCCCCGCGTCGCCCAGGCCAGGAACAGATTGATCAGCACCTCGCCGGTGATCTCGCCGAGCAGCTCGTACATCTGCGGCGGCGGCAGCAGGCGTATCCAGGCCACCATGGCTGACAGGTAGATGAACAACAGCGGCTCATCGCTGAGCACCAGCAGGCCTTTGGCAACGGCGTCCTTGCCCAGCTTCAGCAGCGCATCGAGTTCGGCCTGGGAGAGGTATTGCAGCAGCTTCTGGCTGTTCGCCTTGAGGTCCGCCAGCAGTCCATACAACTGCGTGAGATCGTCCCAAAGGTTGTAGAGTGCCTTGCCGATCCCGGTCGAGAACGCCAACCCTTGCATGGCGCTGCGCTCGAAAGGCGTGGCGTTGGCAAACTCATCCCATTGCGGCTTGAAGGTCTTCTTCCATTCCTCGCGCAGGCGCTCGTCCAGCCCCGCGATCAGCGACTGATAAGACGCATACAGCGCCTTGACGTGATCCTTGGAAACGTTGGGGTAAAAGGTGATCTGGTATGGCTGATCGCGGGTGCAATCGTCGATTTGAAGAATGCCGTTGGGGCCGATCGTTCGATGGAGCGGCGCGCCCGTTGAACTGCCATCCGCAGCAATCGCCTGCAGCATCACCGGCGTGTTGCCGATGGGCACGAACCGGGTGCTTTCGAACATGTGCACCAGCGTCAGCGAGCCCTGGGCCTTGCACACGGCAACGGTGCGACTGGGTTCTTTAGACGACGCGGGAGCGACAAGGGAGACCTCGTCACCGACCTTGAACACCTGCTCCACTTCCAGCGCCGAACCCGTCCAGAAGCTCTCGGCCCATGCGTCAAAAGTGTTCAGGCACTCGCGAAAGTCACGAAAAACGCTGCCGACGTCCGGCTTCTTGGCGTCCATGGGGGACAGCACGAACTTGCCGATAACCGGAATCAAGAGGCAGCCCCGTCGGATGGGGCATTGATAGAGAAGTGCATCGGCGGTCCCTCGCGCTGATTGATCAGGCGAGAGACTTTGGAGAGGTTGGCGGGAAAAATAAGTCGGCGTTATACGCCGGAATGTCTAGGACGTTTCGCCAAAACCTCGGGTAAACCGAGGGGTTGCAGTAGGCAAAGGATTACAGGTCGAACAGTCCTACAGTTTCAACTGCCCAATCGCCTTGCTCAGTTCCCCGGCCAGGGTGGCCAGTTCGTTGCTGGTGGTCGCCGAGTCCACGGTCTGCTGCACGGTGTTCTCGGTGACATCGCGAATGCTCACCACCGCGCGGTTCATCTCTTCGGCGACGTGGCTTTGTTGTTCGGCGGCGACGGCGATCTGGGTGTTGCTTTCGCGCATCTGCGCCACGGCGCCGGTGATTTCGGCGAGCGCTGCGCCGGCCTCCTGGGCCTGCTGTACGCAGTCGTCAGCCTTGAACGAGCTCTCCTGCATGAAGTCCACCGCGTCGCGGGTGCCGGCTTGCAGCGCCGAGACCATGCGGGTGATTTCGTCGGTGGAGCTTTGCACGCGCTTGGCCAGGTTGCGCACCTCGTCCGCGACCACGGCGAAGCCACGGCCCATTTCGCCGGCGCGGGCAGCTTCGATGGCGGCGTTGAGGGCGAGCAGGTTGGTCTGCTCGGCGATGCTATGAATCACGCTGACCACGCCGTTGATTTTTTGGCTGTCTTCGGCGAGTTTCTGGATCATTTCCGCAGTTTGTTGCACGCCGGTGGACAAGCCTGCAATGGATCGCTGTACGCGGCTGACCACTTCCTGGCCGCTGCCGGCGAGGGTGTCGGCGGTCTGCGACAGGTCGCGGGTGGCGCCGGCGTGCTGCGCGATGTGGTGGACGGTGGCGGTCATCTCGTTGATGGCGGTGGCGGCCTGGTCGGTTTCGCTTTGCTGGCCGAGCATGCCGTGCCGCACCTCGTTCATGCTGCTGGCAAGTCGCGCGGCGCCTTCATCGAGTTGCTTGGCGGTGCGCGCGACGGTGTTGACCACGCGCTGGTAGCCGGCTTGCATGGCATTGAAGGCGCTGGCCATCTGGCCGACTTCATCTTTGCAGGCCAATGGCACGCGCGCCGACAGATCGCCGGTTTTCTCCACGTGCAGCATCACGTCCTTGAGGGTGTTGAGCTGGCTGAGCAGGAAGCGGATCAGCAGTTGCGAGGCGCCGAGCATCGCCAGCATCAGGATCAATACCGCCACGGCGTAGTTGGCGAAGCGTTCGCCGAACACTTGGCTCAGGCTTGGCGCATAGGCAAGGACGGCGACGTACTGGCCGTCAGTGCGGGCGATGACTTCAGCGCCCATCAGCGGGTTTTCGCCGAACACCGGCATGTGGTTGAGTTCGACCCAACCGAGGGTGCTGCCCAGGACTGACAGATCCTGTTCAGCCAACTGTGGGACTTGGCCGCGCTTGAACGTCAGCCAGTGCTCGCCCTTGGGCAGTGCTCCGCCGGCCGGCCATGCGCCGAGCAAGTGGGCTTGCGCCTGGGCCGAGGCCCGAGATGCATCGCTGCGCGCCTGTTGTTCAAGCTGCACCGCATAGAGCACCAGCAGCAGGGTGGTGATGAAAGCGACCGCGTTGACGGCCCAGAATTTGTACTTCAGCGAGATATTGCTCAGCCAGGCACCCATGGAAGGTTTTCTCTGATAGCGGAAACAGCATTGGCAAGGTGCCATTATTGTGCCGCTATCGATGAAAACGGTTTTGACATGGGTCAATGCGCCGCATTAATCCACCACGGGCAGCCCAAAAAACGCGCGGGCGCAGGCCGTGCTGTGGCGTGCCAGGTCTTCCACGCTTTCGTTGCGATGCAGGGCGACTTCGCGCAGTACTTGCGTCAGATACGCGGGTTCGTTGCGACCATTTTTCGGCTTGGGGCGCAGGGTGCGCGGCAGCAGGTAGGGCGCATCGCTTTCCAGCATCAGGCGGCCGCGGGGAATTTCCCTGACCAGTGGGCGCAGGTGTGTCCCACGGCGTTCATCGCAGATCCAGCCGGTGATGCCGATATGCAGGTCGAGGTCGAGGTAACTGAACAGCGCCGCTCGTTCACCGGTGAAGCAGTGCACCACGGCGGCGGTGAGGTGGTCGCGGTAGTCCTTGAGAATCTCCAGCAGGCGCTCGTTAGCGTCACGCTCATGGAGGAACACCGGCAGTTTCAGTTCGACGGCCATGGCCAAGTGTTGCTCCAAGACTTTTTCCTGCTGCGGACGCGGTGAAAAATCCCGATTGAAATCCAGCCCGCACTCGCCGACTGCGCGTACGCGGCTCTCGTTGAGCAGGCTGCGCAAGCGCTGGGCGCTGTCGCCGTTCCAGTCGCTGGCGGAGTGGGGGTGGATGCCGGCGGTGCTGAACAGGCGCTGGCCGCTTTCATCCAGTTTTACGCACAGCTCCAGGGCCTGTTCGCTGCCCTCGACGCTGGTACCGGTGAGCACCAATTGTTGCACGCCGGCAGCATAGGCACGCTCGAGCACGGCCTGGTGTTTTTCGTCGAAACTGGGGTTGGTCAGGTTGACGCCGATATCAATGAGTTGCATGGTGCTATCTCCGCCTGCGGCCGGAAAGCATATCAGAGCTGTAGATTTATAAGAAAAACGAAGAACTACAATGAGTTATAGCTGTCTTTGAACGTCGCAAGTGACATCGTGCTTGGCCGAACGCCTTGCCCTGTGCCACCGTTGCGCGCAAAGCCTGCGCATAAAGCGCTCTGTTTCTGACGCCCACCGCCTGGTTTTCGCGACGGCGCTGGCCAGTATTCTTTCCGGAGAGCGGATGATCCGACCCTCGGCGTTGCTTATGTTGTGCCTGACGTTACTGCTGCCCATGGCTGCGGTGGCGCGTCTGGACGGACCGCTGGAAGTGACCAAGCCCGGCAAGGTCCGTGACTTGGCTGAGATTCGCGCCAGCCGCACCTTGCGTGTGTTGGTCAACCAGAGCCGCAATAGTTCCGGCGAAGTCCAAGGCCAGGCCATCGGCGTCGAGTACCACCGCCTGCGCGCCTTCGAGCAATACCTTAATGGCCATGCCCGCGATGGTCGGAACATCAACCTCAAGATCATTCCCAAGGCCAAGGACCAATTGCTCGGCGCGCTGGCCCGTGGCGAAGGCGATCTGGTGGCGCCCGGTGAACTGCTCGATGTGAAGGCCGCGCACAGGATCAGCGCCAGCGACCCGATTGCCAGCGGCGTGCCGCTGTGGCTGGTGGGGGTGAAGGGCGAGCGGCGGTTTACCAAGTTGGAGCAACTGTCCGGGCGCACCCTGGCGCTGACCACCGGCAGCGCGGCGGCGGATGCCATCAGCCAGGTCAACCAGAAGCTGGCGCTGCACAAGCAGCCACCGATCAAGGTGGAATGGGTGGACCCGACCCTGGCCGTGGAAGACGTGCTGGAGATGGTCCAGGCCGGTATTTTCCACCTGACCATTGTTGAAAAGCCGATTGCTGAGCGCTGGTCGAAGATCCTGCCCAAGTTGCGCTTCGATAAGCAGGTGGTGATCAGCGAACCGGGCGACGAGTATTGGTTCGTGCGCCAGGATGCCTCGATGCTGAGGGCCAGCATTGATCGGTTCCTCAAGACCTATCGAACCCCTTCCGATCAGGATGTGGCATTCCAGCGTATCTACCGTCGCCTGTACCAAGTGCGTAACCCACTGGCACGGATTGACCGCCAGCGCCTGGAAAAACTGCGTCCGGTGTTGCAAAAGCATGCCCGTGAGCAGGGCATGGACTGGTTGAACCTCGCGGCATTGGCATTCAAGGAGTCGGCGCTTGACCCGGGCGCGCGCAATAGCGGGGGCCCAACCGGCCTGATGCAGATCACCCCGTCGGCAGCGCAGCGTGTGGGCGTCAACAATATCGAAAACCTTGATAGCAATGTGCAGGCGGGGGCGCGCTACCTGGCGATGATCCGTCGCAAGTTCTTCGCCAGTCCCAAGCTCAACGAGCGCGAGCGCATGGCTTTTGTGCTGGCGGCCTACAACATGGGGCCGGAGCGGGTGCAGGGCATGCGTACCGAAGCCAAGCGCCGGGGGTTTAACCCCAACCAGTGGTTTTTCCAGGTTGAACGCATCGCCATGGAGCAGGTTGGCATGGGCGGCGTCAGCTATGTGAACAGTGTCAACAAATACTACTTGGCGTTTGATCGAGAGCGGGAGTCCCTGGAGCCGGCGGCAACGAAAGTTGTATCCGCTAAGTAATCGATTTATTCGATGTTAATAAGGCATTTTTTCGGCTTTTATCATTGCTTAATCTGATTAATATAGCAGCCAACCAACCCCTACTTTGAAAAGGATTATCTCCATGAGCCCACTGATCAAACGCGTCCTGTCCACCCGTGCCGGTTATGGCCTGACCGTTCTGCGCATTGTGGTCGGCATCATTTTCGCCGCCCACGGTTCGCAGAAACTCTTCGGCTGGTTTGGCGGCTATGGCCTGGCGGGCACTGCCCAATGGATGGAAAGCATCGGCCTCGCGCCGGGTACCCTGATGGCGCTGCTGTCGGGCGGTACCGAGTTCTTCGCCGGCCTGGCTTTGATCATCGGCCTGCTGGTCCGCCCTGCGGCATTGGGCCTGACAATCCTGTCGCTGGTGGCGATCTTCTCGGTGCACGTCCATAACGGCCTGTTCATGGCCAACAACGGTTATGAGTTCGCCCTGGCGTTGCTCGGTGGTTCACTCGCGGTGCTGCTGGAAGGTGCCGGCAAACTGTCCGCCGACCGCGCCATCGCCCACTGACACGCCGCCACACCCTGAATCGGCCCGCCTTGCGCGGGCCTTTTCGTTGCTCGGGATTCTTGACACCGCCCCACAGGCTTCTCTAGGATGCCGCTCATGCGCCGATTTAAACAGCTAATTGCGGGGCGCCACGGGTGATCGTTATCGGTCCCGACAGAAGCATGCTCCATGCTTCGAAATTCCGCTAAAGCGCTGGTTCGGTGTTGCCTCTCACCTGCCCGCAGACTTTTGAGGCAGAGACACGACACGATGAATGCACTACGCCCCCTGATACGCCTGGCCCCGATCACTGCGGGCCTCACTCAACGCAATCCCAAGATTCTCCTGGGCGGCAAGCACCAGCCGACGCTGTTGCGTTACCTGGATGGCTGGCCGCGGCGTACTGGTCGACCTTCCGCTTTCCTGATCCAGTTTGTCGAAGATGGCGATTCCCTTGCGCGTTTTGCCAGCAACAGTTTTGACCTCGCGGTGATCCAGGCGCCCAGTGCCGGCGACGCCGATGAGGTTATCCGGCAATTGACCCGCATTGCCCGACAAGGGCTGATAGCTCGTCGTTGAGCGTTCAATGGCTCATGCCGGCGGCGTGCAGTCGACGACGCTGGCGCAGGAAGAGCATCCAGGCGACCAGGCATAACGTCACCGGCAGCGCAAAGGTCACCACCAGTTTTACCGCCATTTCCAGGCGACTCACCTGCGCATAGGCTGCGTGCTCCAAGGCATGCAGTTCCATGGGCAAGCGCAAGCGCTCCTTATTGAGTGCTTGCAAGCGGGTGGTGGTGTCCACTGCCTGGGTGCCGAGGGACGTTGTCCACGGACTCAGCCGTTGCCATTCCTGTTCGGTGCGTTGCAGGCGTCGTTCCAGTTCACTGGCCTTGGCACGATAGGCCTGTTTCGCGGCATTGCGCATGCTCTCCAGCAGCGTGGGCGAGCTTTGCGGCGGCACGCGAGGGCGAATCGCCGCGAGCGTGTCGGGTGCAGCCAGGTTGTCCAGTGTGTTCAAGATAAATAGCGCGTTGCCGTCAGGCGCCGGGTGGCTGGTTTTGTCGGTGAGCATGTCCGTATCAGCGACGATCACCACATGAATCTGTGAGGCTTTCTGCAAGCCGGGCGGTTGCCCTTTGATGCCGTCGGGAAACACCGAATAGCTCGGCCCCTCGATACGCGCGGCAATTACGTGAGGTCGCTCCTGGTTTGACGCCTGTTCAATCAATGAGTCGAACGTGGTGGCGCCATTGAAGCTACTGGCGTCCAGCAGGACGGATTGCTCGGAACTTTGCAGGAGCGGGGTGAAAGTGGTGCGACTTTTATTCAGCCGGGAGAGCGCACCACTACTCGAAACCGTCACCCTGTTGAGGTTCCAGGTGCTGACATCGTTTACGTTCATCGCCGGCCTCGGCAGGTTCACCCGCAACTGACTGACTTTGCCTGGCATCTCCCAGGGTGTGTAGAGGCCGTCGACCACCAGCTTGTCCGCCGGCATTCGCACACCCCAGGCGGCAAGCAAGTCGTCCAGTCGAGTGTTGGCTGGGCTGACGGTTGAGGACTGCTCGCTCAAGGGGTCGATAAACATCATCAACCTGCCGCCCCTCAATACAAATTGTTCAATTCCATACAGGGTACGCTCAGACAGCGCGCGCGGGTGCGCCACCAGCAGCGTCCGGAGGTGCTCGGGGACCTGCGCGAGCGTCGGTTCCAGACGGACCAGGTCGAACTCTCGCCGCAGCTCCTGCAGCAGCCGACCCGCGGATTCGTCCATCGCCAGGCCCGACAGCAGCGCGATGACCGGGCGCTCCGGGTGCTGCAACTTATAAAGCAGGTGGCTGATTTCATATTCAAGCAAAGGCGCTCGCTCAAGGCTGAAAGAGCCAATGCGTCGTACACCGTGGCCGGGGCGGGTGCCGATAAGGCCGAGGAACCCGGCGTTGTCGTCAAGTCCGGATAGCCGGGCTTTGTAGGCATCCTCCGAAAAAGGTGCGGGTTGGACAAGGTGCAGGTTTATCCTGCCATTGGCGGCTTTTTCGTATTCCTTGAGTAGGTCTTCAATATGCTTGCTGTAACGTTGCACTGCGTAGTTTCTTTTCGGCGCGTTATTTGAATTGAAGTAATACAAATCTACCGAGCCTTCCAGTTCGGCGACCAGATGCTGTGCCGGGGACGACAACGTGTGGATTTTTTGTTGAGAAACATCCCACCGTATATTAGGAATTTTACCTATCCAAACCAGATTGAACGCCAGGAACAGCAGTAATATGACAACGAGTGTCATGCCGGTGCGCAGAATGGACCGCATCAAGTGTTTCCCTTCTCAGCTGTTTTTGTAGTTGAGTGTGACGGTCGTCGCAGCGAGAAAGGCGAGGATCATGCTGATGAAGTAAAGCGTGTCATGAAGTGTGAGCTTTCCATCATCGATACAGCTGAATCGAACAGTAGGGCTGAGTGACGCCAAGCTGTCGATCAGCCCGATAGGTGCTTGCTGCTCCAGCGCATCCAATACAGTAGAAAGTCCGCTGGCTGTCAGCAATAAGCCCAGGGTCAAGAGGAAAATGACAGTACGCTGGCGTACAAAAGTACAAGCAAAACAACCGACAGACAGGTAGCCGCCCGCCAGCAACCAACTTGCCAGAAATTGCGAGGCGATAACGCTGTTGTCTGCCCGGCCCAGATAGTTGGCGGCAATAACCAGAGGAAACATCAGCATCAGGGCTGTGCCTGCTACGAGCCAGGCGGCGAGGAATTTTCCGACGACCCACTCACAGGTCGTGATGGGCATGGTTTTCATCAGGCCGAAAAATCCGGCATTGGCTTCATCCGACCACAGGTGCATCGCCAGGGCAGGGATCAGCAATAGATAAAGCCAGGGGTGAAATTGGAAAAATACCTGCAAGTCACTGCTGTTCTGGTCCGGCGAGGGGCTTATGTATCTCCCCAACATCACTGACAGTATCAGGAAGACTGCGATGCTCAGGTACGTACTGGGTGCGCAGGCATAGCTGGCGAGTTGGCGCTTTAGAATGATGGGCATTAATTTCAAAGCGACGCCTCCTGGCTCAGGTAGTGGACCACATCATTCAGGCGACCTGGCTCCAGGTGCATTGCGTTGATCTTCCAGCGACGGCTGGCGACCAGCATGTTGATATGGGGATAAATGGTGTGCCCCGGCATGGCGAGCACGGTTACGGTACCGGGCGCATGCCGATGCTCCTCGATGCCTGCCACGCCTGGCAGGACGGCCAATGCCAGCAGATCCAGCGGGGTATCCGCTGTCAGGGTGACGGCCTGGAAGTGACGTGAGTCGCGCTGGAGATCGGGCAGCGAGGTATCGGCAACGAGTCGACCGCCCGCCATGACCAACGCGCGCGTACACAGCGCGGACAATTCATCGCAGTGGCGGGAGGCGATGATCACTGTCATTTCTTGGGTCAAGGAATGGATAAGTGCCCTGAAGGTATGTTTCTGGTCCGGCGCGAGCCCTTCGGTTGGTTCATCCAGCAGTAGCAGGGCAGGACCATGCAGGATGGCCTGTGCCAGGGCGACCTTGCGTTTCCAGACGATGCAGAGCGCATCGAGGGGCGCGTTGAGCACCGCAAATAACTCCAGTCGCGCGATAACCTGTTCCAGCCGTGCGCGCTTTTCGGCGCCATGGAAGCCGCGAAGGGTAGCGATGAAACCAAGAAACACTTTGACGGACATTGTTGGATGCCCAAGCGCCTTGGACGGTTGATAGCCGACAAGTTGTCTCGCTTGCAGCGCATGGGTTTGTGTATTGAAACCTTGAATAGCGATATGACCGCTGGAGGGTTGTGTCGAACCCGCTATTACATTCAGCAGTACCGTTTTAGCCGTATGATCTTGTCCGAATAGTCCCAGGCATTCTTGTGGGTTGGCGTTGAACGAAAAATCGCTGATTGTGGTTGTGTTACCCGTGTGTTTTGTCAGATTGCTTATTTCGATCATTTTTTTACCGAATAAGTTTGGCATGACGTAGGGGGCGTGAAAAAAGGGTACGGGTAATAGGCATTTTTGGGAACGTCGATAATGCTTAATAAGAGAAGTCCTACGTGCAGTCCAGGCGGGCCGCTGAAACAATGCGTCGTGTTTTAGAACGATAAAATACTCATTGTTTATTTGTTGTTTATGTAAACTTCCCGCCCTGTATAAGAGGCCAGAATGCCATGATGCTGCTACGTACCCTTGTTCTTGAACGCGACGGTCAAGATGCTCCGGTTAACGGTGCACTGCTCTGTGGGTTTGCTGTAGGTCAGACGGCCTCCAACTTTCTTGTTTATAGTTTGGATGAAGAGGTAGAGCCTGGAAGTTCTCGGGTGTATATCGCCGCCTTGCGTAAGAAAGTTGACCGGTATTTCCTGGGTGGGGTTGAATCCAGGGAAGACCTGCAGGTGGCGTTGGATGTGTTCAAGCAAATACTGACACTGGCTGCTTCAGGAACCAAGGCGGGCGGTATTACGGAAACCCAGGTGGCCTATCATTTTATCGATTTGAAAGGGTGCAAGTTGCCGCCTGCCAGGCCTGAGGATCATCACTCGGTGATCATCAAGAAAGCCCTGGTAATGAAAGTGATCACCCTGGGCATGTCTGCGTCGACGCTGCCGGCGATCGAGAGTGCATCATTGATTGTGCCGTCCATTCGTTTTTCGTCACAGATGACCTCCCCTCCTAAGGGCGCTAGCCCAACCGAGCCTTCCCTGCCGCCGATACATGAACCTCCCGTTGAGCAGGCTCTGCAAGCCGTCGTCGAAGCTCCCGTGATGATGGCGCAGGCCGCACCGGCTATTCCACCGGAACCGGTTGTAGCGGCGCAACCGAAGCTACCGGTCCCGGGTAACGACAACGCGTTGTTCGAAGTGGACAGCACGTTGACCAACCTTGCCCGTGTCGCCCAGGAGCTGACTCAGCAAAAACTCGCGGCGATTGAGCGGGAGGGGGCACTTGAGCAATGGCAGGCGCGACTCCAGCAGGAGCAAGGCCAGTTGGATGAGAAGGTTCGGGATCTGGAACAACGCACCACTCAGTTACATGATCAGTCGCTTGCGGTCAGCCAGAGGACCGAAGCCTTGAAGGTGATGACGTCGCAGGTGGCAGGGCTGCGGCAGAGTCTGCGAGGCATGCTGCTGGAGCTGGATCGGGTGTTGGACAGCTAGACTGGCCTGGCTACTTTCGCCGGTTCATTTATCATCAACCCCCGCCGGCCGATGCCAGGGCTTCAAGTCCAGGCGTATTGGCACCTATGGACATTGCCTGGGGATGCAAGCGTTTGAGTACCAAGCTGATTACCAAAGAAGGTCATGAAGCGCTGAAGAAAGAGCTGGATTATCTGTGGCGCGAAAAGCGCCCGGACACCACGCGCAAAGTGACGTGGGCGGCCTCGCTGGGGGACCGCAGCGAAAACGCCGATTATCAGTACAACAAGAAATTGCTGCGCGAGATCGACCGGCGCGTGCGCTACCTGCGCAAGCGCCTGGAAGACATGCGCGTGGTGGAGTACATGCCCGAACAAGAGGGCAAAGTGTTTTTCGGCGCCTGGGTGGACATCGAAAACGAGCAGGGCGAGACCAAGCGTTTTCGTATCGTCGGCTATGACGAGATTTACGAGCGCATGGACTATATTTCCATCGACTCCCCCATGGCCCGTGCGCTGCTGCGCAAGGAAGTGGACGACGAGGCCATCGTCCAGACCCCAAGTGGCGAAGTGTGCTGGTGGATCACCGGGATCGAGTACGTGAAGTGAATGAAGCCCGGCAAGCACTGATATAAATTGGCTGTTGTTGAGCTCCGATGATTCTGTGAAAGCGGCGGCACTGCCGGCATTTTCCTCGCCTGACCCACCGCTTTCGCAGCCTCGCTAAAGCTCGACAGCTCCCACAGGGGATCTGCGTTGTCGGCGGGATTTCGGTTGTACCTGCAAACACAGTGTTCAGCCGCGACGAAGATCAAACGTGGGAGCTGTCGAGCCCCAGCGAGGCTGCGAAGGCGGCGGCACTGCTGGCATTTCCTCGCCTGACCCACCGCTTTCGCAGCCTCGCTGAAGCTCGACAGCTCCCACAGGGGATCTGCGTTGTCGGTGGGATTTCGGTTGTGCCTGCAAACATAGTGTTAAGCCGCGACGAAGATCAAATGTGGAAGCTGTCGAGCCCCAGCGAGGCTGCGAAGGCGGCGGCACTGCCAACATCTTTATCGCCTGACCCACCGCTTTCGCAGCCTCGCTAAAGCTCGACAGCTCCCACAGGGGATCTGCGTTGTCGGTGGGATTTCGGTTGTGCCTGCAAACATAGTGTTAAGCCGCGACGAAGATCAAACGTGGGAGCTGTCGAGCCCCAGCGAGGCTGCGAAGGCGGCGGACTGCCAACATCTTTATCGCCTGACCCCACCGAGCTGGCCCGCACGCTTTGGAGCCTGCGGGCCGGCAGCGGTCAGCCTTCGCGTAACACCGTCAGCGGGCTGGCGTTGAGGGCGCGGCGGGTGCCGAATACGCCGGCACCGCCGATCAGTACGGCTCCGATTACCGGCAGCAGCAACAGCCAGGGGTGGGGATGCCAGGCCAGGTCAAACGCGTAGCGGTAGAGCACGAAGGTCACCAGCTCTGTCCCCAGTGCCGCCAATAGCCCGCTGACGGCGCCGAGCAAGCCGAACTCGATGCGCCTGGCCTTGACCAGCAGTTTGCGTTCGGCGCCCAGCGCACGTAACAGCGCGCCTTGGCGGATACGTTCGTCCAGGGTCGCTTGCAGGCCCGAGAACAGCACCGCCATGCCCGCCGCCAGGACAAACAGCAGCACGTATTCCACCGCCAGGGTCACCTGGGCGAGGATGCTGCGCAATTGCTCCAGCAGCGCCTCCACCTGCAGGATGGTCACGGCCGGAAACGCCCGGGACAGGTCGACGATTTGTTGGTCATGCCCAGGCGCCAGGTAGAAGCTGGTCAGGTAGGTGGCCGGCAAATCCTGCAAGGTGCCCGGCTGGAATATCATGAAAAAGTTGGGCTGGAAGTTATCCCAGTTGATGGTCCGCAGGCTGGTCACCCGCGCTTCGCGATTTTCCCCGGCGATAGTGAACACCAGGTGGTCGTTAAGCTTGAGCTTGAGGCTCTCCGCGACCTTGGCCTCCACCGAAACCCCAGGGATTTCCTCGGTGGGTTGCTGCGTCCACCACGAACCCGCGGTCAAGGCATTGCCCGGTGGCAGGTCGGCGGCCCAGGTCAGGCTCAGGTCGCGTTGGATCGCACGGTCGCCGCTGGAATCCTTGCTGACGATCTCTTGCACTGGCTCCCCGTTGATGCTGATCAACCGGCCGGGCACGACCGGGTAGAGCGGCGCGGACTGAGCCTGCAGCTCCAGCAGGCGGGCGCCAAAGGCATCTTTGTCGGCCGGCAGGATATTCAAGGCGAAATAGTTGGGCGCATCCTTGGGCAACTGGTTCTGCCAGGTGTCGAGTAACTCGCCACGCAACAGCGCGATCAAGCCCATGGACAACAGGATCAGGCCAAACGCCAGGGACTGACCGGCCGCCGCCAGTGGGTGGCGCAGCAATTGGCCCAAGCCCAGGCGCCAGGGCAATGACGCACGGGCCAGCAGGCGGCGCAGGCTTTGCAACAGCAACAGGAGCAGGCCGCCAAGCACCATCGCCGCCACCACACCACCGCCGAGCAGGGCGAAGGTCAGCACCAGGTCGAGGCTCAGGCGCCACATGATCAAGCCCAGGGCGAACAGCGCCGCACCATAGACCATCCAGGTGCTCGAAGGGATTGGCAGCATGTCGCGGCGCAACACCCGCAACGGCGGCACGCGCCCCAGTGCCGCCAACGGAGGCAAGGCGAAACCGGCGAGAGCGACCAGCCCGGTGCCGATCCCGGCGATGGCCGGTAACAGCCCGCCCGGTGGCACGTCCGCCGGCAACAGGTCATGAAGGAAGTAAAACAGGCCAAACTGCGCCAGCCAGCCGAGCACGGCGCCGGCCAGACTGGCCAGCAGCCCCAGTACAGTCAGTTGCAGCGTAAACAGCAACATGGCTTCACGCCGTGATAATCCCAGGCAGCGCAGCAATGCGCTGGCGTCGAAGCGCCGGGTGGCGAAGCGGTTGGCCGACAGCGCCACAGCCACGCCGGCCAGCAGCACCGCCACCAGGCTGGCCATGTTCAGGTAGCGCTCGGCCTTGCCCAAGGCGCCGCCGATCTGCTGGTTGCCGTCCCGTGAATCCTGCAGGCGCTGGTTGGCCGCGAGCCCCGGCTTGACCAAGTCGCGATAGGTCTGCAGCGCCGTGCTGCCTTGCGGCCCGCGCCACAATTCGCGGTAGCTGACGCGGCTGCCTGGCTGGACCACGCCGGTGGCGTCCAGGTCCGCCAGGTTGATCATCACCCTGGGCGTGAGGCTGTAGAAGTTGCCGGCGCGATCCGGCTCATAAGTGAGCACGCGCGCCAGGCGCAGGGTTTTCATGCCCACGTCGATGCTGTCGCCGACCTTGAGGTCCAGGGCCGTCAGCAGCCGCGCTTCTACCCAGGCTTCGCCGGGTTTCGGGCCGCCTCCCGGGGTTTCATCGCCAAAGGGCGCGGCAGCGCTTTTCAGTTCACCGCGCAGCGGGTACTGCTCGTTCACCGCCTTGATGCTGGAGAGCTGGATGCCGTTATCGGTGGCGATGACGCTGGAGAATTCCACGACCCGGGCGTGTTCCAGGCCCAGCTCGACGCCGGACTGGATTTGCTCGGGGCGGGCCGGCGAGCTGCCTTCGAGCACCAGGTCGGCCCCCAGGAATTCAGTCGCGCGCAGCAGCATGGCGCCGTTGAGACGGGCACCGAAATAACCGATGGCGGTGCTGGCGGCCACGGCCACCAGCAGGGCGAAGAACAGCACGCGCAATTCACCGGCGCGGGCATCGCGCAGCAATTGGCGCATGGCAAGGCTGAACAGGCGCAACAGCGGCAAACGTGCCATCAAGGCTCCAGGGGCGCGACCATCAGGCCGGCTTCAAGGCGGATCAGGCGTCGGCAACGGTGGGCCAGGCGCTCGTCGTGGGTGACCAGCACCAGGGTCGTGCCGTTTTCTTTGTTGAGTTCGAACAGCAGGTCGCTGATGCGCTCGCCGGTGTGGCTGTCAAGGTTGCCGGTGGGTTCATCGGCAAACAGCACGTCCGGCTCGGCGGCAAAAGCGCGGGCGATCGCCACCCGTTGTTGCTCGCCACCGGAAAGTTGGCGCGGCGAGTGGGTCAGGCGCTGGCCCAGGCCCACGCGTTCGAGCAGGTGCCGGGCACGCTCGCGGGCGTCCTTGCGGCCATCCAGCTCCAGCGGCAACATCACGTTTTCCAGGGCGTTGAGGCTGTCGAGCAGTTGGAACGACTGGAATACAAAGCCTACGTGTTCGGCGCGGATGCGCGCGCGCTGGTCTTCGTCGAGGGTGCTCAGGGCCTGGCCGGCGAGGGTGACTTCGCCGCTGCTGGGCAGGTCGAGTCCGGCCAGCAGGCCCAGCAGGGTGGATTTGCCGGAACCGGAACTGCCGACGATAGCCAGGCTATCGCCTTTGTTCAGTTCCAGGCTCAGTTCGTGCAGGATAGTCAGTTCACCTTCCGCGCTGGGAACCACTTTGCTAAGGTTCCGCGCGGTGAGAATGCTTGCGCCCATGGAGAATCCGATGCGAATGTGGTTTTTGAGTGCTGGCCTGGCCTTGATATGCATGGCCCAGAACGCAGCGGCGGGTACAGTCCTGATCGTTGGCGATAGTATCAGTGCCGGTTTCGGCCTGGATACCCGCAAAGGGTGGGTCGCCTTGCTGGAGCAACGGCTCAAGCGGGAAGGTTTCGACGATAAAGTGGTGAATGCGTCCATCAGTGGCGACACCAGTGCCGGAGGCCTCGCGCGGCTGCCAGCGGTGCTTGCAGAGCATAAGCCGGATGTCGTGGTCATCGAGTTGGGCGGCAATGACGGCTTGCGCGGACAGCCGCCGGCGCAATTGAAACAAAATCTTGCGTCGATGATTGACCAGTCCAAGGCCGGTGGTGCCAAGGTACTGCTGTTGGGCATGCAGTTGCCGCCCAATTACGGCCCGCGATACACCACGGCATTTGCCGAAGTCTTTGGCGCGTTGGCCAAGGAAAAAAACGTCGCGCTGGTGCCGTTCTTCCTTGAGGGCGTGGGCGGGCATCCCGAATTGATGCAAGCCGATCAACTGCACCCGGCGGTCGGCGCCCAGGGCAAGTTGCTGGAAAATGTCTGGCCGACGCTCAAACCCCTGCTTTGACGCTTTTCTACCGGCAGGCTTTCGGCTAAGGTGGCGCCCCCCCGATTTGGAGCCCCTGATGTCGCGTCCTGCCTGGTCCCTGTTTAACTACCAACTGATCGAGCCGGACGAGCAGCTGGATCTGTTCGCCTGCCAGGAAGTGCGGGTGCATCTGGTGGCGCGTCAATTGGAACTGGGCGGCTCCATCGATCGCACCCTGTGCGGCACGCTACTGCCGGCGCAGCCACGCTGGTCGCGGGTGGACCGTTCGATTTTCCAGGACCAGCGCCTGTGCCCGCTGTGCCGGGCCATCCTGGAATCCCAGAAGCGCGGCACGCCGCCGATCTGGCCGGAGCTGCGTTTCGAGCTCTAGGGCGGCGACAAGCTTGCAGCTAGAGGTTCGCTTCACGTATACAATCGATTTTTACCTACCCGTCGTTCTGCGAAGGATTACCCGGATGTTGTCGCGCCTTTCCGTCGTCACCTGCTGCCTGTCTCTCGCTGCACTCTGTGCGGCCGGTTCCGCATCAGCCTTGCAGCTGCCCTTGCCATCACCGGGTGAAGACATCGTCGGCCAGGTCCAGGTGATCAAGGCCAAGTACGAAGACACCTTTGCCGACCTGGGCACCACCTACGACCTGGGTTATTCGGAGATGGTCGCGGCCAACCCGGGCGTGGATGCCTGGCTGCCGGGGGCGGGCACCGAGATCGTGCTGCCGACGCGTTTCATCCTGCCGCCGGGGCCGCGCGAAGGTATCGTGATCAACCTGGCGGAGTACCGGCTCTACTATTACCCCAAGGGCCAGAACGTGGTCTACACCTTCCCGTTGGGGATCGGGCGTGAAGGCTGGGGTTCGCCTATCGCCCACACCAGCATCATTGCCAAGACACCCAACCCGACCTGGACCCCGCCGGCCTCGATCAAGGCCGAGCACGCCGCCAATGGCGATCCGCTGCCCAATGTGGTGCCCGCCGGCCCGGACAACCCGTTGGGCCCGTTCAAGTTCACCCTGGGGACGCCGGGTTACTTGATCCACGGTTCCAATGCCAAGTTCGGCATCGGCACGCGTACCAGCCACGGCTGCTTCCGCATGTTCAACAACAACGTGCTGGAGATGGCCAGCATGGTGCCGGTGGGCACGTCGGTGCGCATCATCAACGACGCCTACAAGTTCGGCAGCAGCGGCGGCAAGGTTTACCTGGAAGCGCATACGCCGTTGAACGATGACGGCACGCCGTCGGTGGTCGACAAGCACACGGCGGTAATCAACGCCTTGCTCAAGCGTGAAGACCTGGCCAACCAATTGCGGGTTAACTGGGACCAGGTGCGCGACGTCGTTGCGGCGGAAGACGGCTTGCCCACGGAAATCGGCGTACCTGGTGCGGCCTCGGTAGCCGCAAGCGTGCCCTTGGATCCTCTGTAGGCGCGTGGGCGTTAAGCGCAGATCCCCTGTGGGAGCGGGCTTGCCCGCGAAGACGGCAGCCGGCAAACATTGATCTTGACTGGCCCACCGCTATCGCGGGCAAGCCCGCTCCCACAAGGAATCTCGGGCAATAAAAAAGCCGACCCATAAATGGATCGGCTTGATAACAACCCCGAGGGATTATTACTTGCGGCTAGCTTTTTCAAGCATACGCAGGGCGCGCTCGTTAGCTTCGTCAGCAGTCTGTTGTGCTTTTTGAGCAGCAGCCAGCGCTTCATCAGCTTTACGGTAGGCTTCGTCTGCACGAGCCTGGGAGCGAGCTGCTGCGTCTTCAGTTGCAGTCAGACGTGCTTCGGTTTCTTTGGAGACGCTGCTGCAACCGGTAGCCAGAACTGCGGCCAGAGCCAGTGCAGAGAATTTCAGAACGTTGTTCATCGTGTTCCCCTTCAAGGACTTTCTATTAGATGACTAGTTCGCCCAGAGTGAGCTAATAGCCGGCGTACATACTACCCATTACTTGTAGTAAGTAAACTGACGTAGCGCAAGAAGTAAAAAAAATTCTTGCAGCGCATCTTTTTTGGCTAATCTTCTGGAGGTTTGTATAAAAACCGTCCAATTTCTTTCAATCGGCCGCACATTGGATCCAGCCTGAGAAGGCCGGCCCGCATGCCTCAGGCCCTGTCGACGGATGAAATCTTATATATCCACGCCGACACTTACGTTCCGCTTGGCTTTACCCGGGCCAGCATCTTTTGCGTATGTAGAGGTGACTTTAAGAGCGCGAGTTCGTCTCAAGGTTCAACTGCCGGCAATGTTCAGGCTTTCGATCATCGGTTGATCGGGGGCCCTTTCTATATCCGCCAGCGGCAGGGGATGACGAGCGCGCCTTGAGCAATCGCAGGATTGGTGCCTACTATTCCCTACGTGCTGGCTGTGAGCGCTCAGGGTTTTCTCGCTGTCGAAACCGGCACGGGGTGGCGTAGATGTTCCTTCGCCGGAAAAACATCGGTAAGGTAGGGGTCAGAATCCAAGACCCGCGAGGAGTAGTGATGAGCGAGGCGTTGTCCATCCACCATGACCAGGCTGGTCATCAGTTCGAGACCAATGTGGACGGTCATCGTGCCTATCTGACCTACATGGACCTCGGCAAACAGACCCTGGATATCTATCGGACCTTCGTGCCCAACGCATTGCGAGGTCGTGGTATCGCGGCGGCATTGACCGAAGAAGCCCTGAAGTTCGCCGAAGAGTCAGGCTACACGGTGATCCCGTCCTGCTCCTACGTCGAACGCTACATGGAGCGCCACCAGCGCCATGCCGCGAAGCTGTAAGGCACACATGACAGCATGAAAAACGCCGGGCTCAGCCCGGCGTTTTTGTGTGCGTGATTTAAAACTCAGGTGCGCTTGCGCTTGGGCAATACGTCCTTGAGCTTGGCATGCATGCTGCGCAGGGTGTTTTCGGTGGCGGACCAGTCGATGCAGGCATCGGTGATCGACACGCCGTACTGCAAGTCGGCCAGGTCTTTTGGAATCGCCTGGCAGCCCCAGTTCAGGTGGCTCTCGACCATCAGGCCGATGATCGACTGGTTGCCTTCCAGGATCTGGTTGGCGACGTTTTCCATCACCAGCGGCTGCAGGGCCGGGTCCTTGTTGGAGTTGGCGTGGCTGCAGTCGACCATGATGTTCGGCTTGATTTTGGCCTTGTTCAGTGCCTGCTCGCACAGCGCAACGCTGACCGAATCATAGTTGGGCTTGCCGTTGCCGCCGCGCAGCACCACGTGGCCGTAGGCGTTGCCCTTGGTGGTGACGATGGACACGCCACCTTCCTGGTTGATCCCCAGGAAACGGTGCGGGCTGGAGACCGACTGCAGCGCGTTGATCGCCACGGTCAGGCCGCCGTCGGTGCCGTTTTTGAAACCGACCGCCGACGACAGGCCGGACGCCATTTCGCGATGGGTCTGGGATTCGGTGGTGCGTGCGCCGATGGCCGACCAGCTGATCAGGTCCTGCAAGTACTGCGGGGAGATCGGGTCCAGCGCCTCGGTGGCGGTGGGCAGGCCCATCTCAGCCAGGTCCAGCAGCAGCTTGCGACCGATGTGCAGGCCGTCCTGGATCTTGAACGAGTCATCCAGGTAGGGGTCGTTGATCAAGCCTTTCCAGCCGACGGTGGTACGCGGTTTCTCGAAATAGACGCGCATCACCAGGTACAAGGTGTCGGACACTTCCGCCGCCAGCACCTTGAGGCGCTCGGCATACTCGTGGGCAGCCTTGAGGTCGTGGATCGAGCACGGCCCGATTACCACGAACAGGCGGTGGTCGGTGCCGTCGAGAATGTCACGGATGACTTCGCGGCCCTTGGTGACGGTCTGCAGGGCAGCGTCGCTCAAGGGGATTTCGCGCTTGAGCTGATCGGGTGTGATCAGGGTCTCGTTGGATTCGACGTTTAGGTCATTGATCGGTAAATCAGCCATCGTGTTACTCGTCAGGGTCACGGGTGCCGGCCGCCAGCCATCCCCGTGCGGCGGAGCACAGCATGATTTGGATGCAGGGGGGAGGAACCTTAGCGCGTAACACCGGCCCGCGACAATGGGCAAAGCCCGCTTTAATCCAGCGCTGGCGCCGCAAAGGCCTCATGGGAGAACTCAACGGCATGGCGCGAGACCCACTCGCGGGCCAGAGCCTCGAGTTGCTCGGGAGTCGGCTCGGCGTCTTCGTGCTGGCGACAATAGCGCTCTATCCGGCATGCTTGCTCACCCATTCGCGCACCGAACAGCGCATGGTCATCGGTAAACGAGACACCGACGCGGTAGCCGTTTTGCAGCTTGCGGCACCACGCCACGTAGCCCGGATAACGCGCGCCGGCGCCCAGGGAAGGGATGTGCAGTTCAACCGCCGTGCCCTCACGCCAGGCGCGCGGCCAATTGCACGCGACGCCGCCCAGGCCGATAGTATGCAAACGTTGGCGGGCGATGGCGGGAGCGGGGCGTTGGGTCAATAAGACAGCGACATCATCAGGGTGAGGTAGAAAACGACCCATGTACACGGACTCCGAACACCGTTCAGTTGATGGCGGTGGCAGCAGTAAAGTGAAGCAACTGGAATTGACCGACCTGGATATTGACCAGCAATTGCTAGGATTGCCAGGCATTTCGCTCGTCGTATTTACCAGCGTGGGGTGTGCCAGCTGCCGTTGGGCACGCCAGCAGTTACCGGGCTGGCCGTTGCCGGTGAACCGCGTGTGTTGGGTGGATGCCGGCCACAACGGCGGTGCGGTCGAACGCTACCAGATCTTTCATTTGCCGGCGTTGTTCGTGGTGTGCGAGGGTCAATTCCTTGGGCAATTAGAGACGCGTCTTACGCCACCCGACCTTGTCGACGCCATCGAGCAAGCACTTACCCGTACCCCAGAGGAACTGCCATGACCGCACAATCACCCCGTATTGGTATCATCGGCACCGGTGCCATCGGTGGGTTCTACGGTCTGATGCTGGCGCGTGCCGGTTTCGATGTGCACTTTTTGCTGCGCAGTGAGTACGCAGCGGTCAGCGAACACGGCCTGCACGTCAACAGCACCGTGCATGGCGCCTTGCATCTGCATCCAGTGCAGGCCTATGCCCGCGCCGCCGATATGCCGCCCTGCGACTGGTTGCTGGTGGGCACCAAGTCGACTGGAAATGTCGAACTGGCCCCGACCCTTGCCCAGGTCGCGGCGCCGGATGCCAAGGTGGTGTTGCTGCAAAACGGCCTCGATGTGGAAGACAGCTTGCGTGAACACCTGCCGACTTCGCTGCACCTGCTGGGCGGGCTGTGCTATATCGGCGTGCACCGTTGCGCGCCCGGCGTTGTCGAGCATCAGGCGCTGGGCCGGGTCAACCTGGGTTATCACAGTGGCACGGCGGCCAACGATGAAACCCGCCAGAAGGCGATTGTCGAAGCCGGCGCCGCGTTGTTTCATCGTGCCGGTATCGAGTCCGAAGCCATGGCCAACGTGCATCAGGCAAGGTGGCACAAACTGGTATGGAACGTGCCCTTCAACGGGCTCTCGGTGTTATTGAACACCGGCACCACGGCCCTGATGGCGGACGAATCCAGCTGTGAGCTGATCCGGGCGCTGATGGCCGAAGTCATTGAGGGCGCGCACGCCTGCGGCCATGAAATCCCCAAGAGTTACGCCGAGCAGATGTTCACCATGACCCAGACCATGGCCGACTATCTGCCCAGCATGTACCACGACCATGTGCATAAACGCCCACTGGAATTGGCGGCGATCTACGCCCGGCCACTGGCCGCCGCAAAAGCCGCGGGGTGTGAACTGCCGCGGATGCAGGCGCTCTACCAGGCCTTGAGTTTTATTGATCGGCATAATCGCTGAGTCGAGGAGCAGAGCATGGCAAAGGGGATGGGCGACAAATTGGTGCTGGCGATTTCATCGCGCGCGCTGTTCGACCTGAGTGAAAGCCACAAGGTCTACCTGGCCGAAGGCGTCGAGACCTATCGCCAGTACCAGATCGAACACGAGGAGGAAATCCTCGAGCCCGGCGATGCGTTCCCGCTGGTCAAGAAACTGCTGAGCCTGAACGCCAGCCTGGGGCGCGCCCGGGTCGAGGTGGTGCTGGTGTCGCGCAACAGCGCCGACACCGGCTTGCGCGTGTTCAATTCGATCCAGCATTACGGCCTGGATATTTCCCGCGCCGCCTTCGTAGGCGGGCGTAGTCCTTATCCTTATCTGGCCGCGTTTGGTTGCCATCTGTTCCTGTCGACCCATGCCGAAGATGTGCGCAGTGCCCTCGACGCGGGCTTCGCGGCGGCGACGATTCTGTCAGGCGGTGCGCGCCGCGCCTGCAGCGGTGAACTGCGCATTGCCTTTGATGGCGATGCGGTGCTGTTTTCCGATGAGTCGGAGCGCGTGTACCAGGCCGGCGGTCTCGAAGCATTCCAGGCCAACGAGCGGGAGTCGGCGCGCCAGCCTTTGCACGGCGGTCCTTTCAAAGGATTCCTGGCGGCGCTCAACCTGTTGCAGCGCGAATTTGCGGACGACGCCTGCCCGATCCGCACCGCCTTGGTCACGGCCCGATCGGCGCCGTCCCATGAGCGGGTGATTCGCACTCTGCGCGAATGGGATATCCGTCTGGACGAGTCGTTGTTCCTCGGTGGCCTGGAAAAATCCGCGTTTCTGGAGGCCTTCGCCGCCGATGTGTTTTTCGATGACCAGGCCGGGCATTGCGAAAAAGCCATGGAGTTCGTCGCCACCGGGCATGTGCCCCACGGCATCAGTAATGAGCTCAAGCGCTAAGTCAGTCGGATTCGCCGATGCGCTGCTAAGCTCATTTAATCTCCGCCATCCTGGCAGTTCCAGGGGGGGTTCCATGATTCGTTCGATGCTGTACGCCACGGACCTCGGCCTGTACGCGCCTTATGTGATGCAGCATGCGCTGGCGCTGGCCCGAACGTTCAAGGCGGACCTGTATGTGGTTCACGTGGTGGAGCCCATCGGGCTGTTCGCCGAGTCGGTGCTGCAGAGCTACCTTGACGAAAAAGCCCTGAGTGAATGGCAGAGCCAGGGCCTGATCACGGTGATGGCGACGATTGAACAACGGGTGCTGGACAGTTTCAGGGAGGAGTTGGGGGAGGGCGAACAAGACTTGAAGTTGATCCGCTCGGTACGGGTGATTCAGGGTGACCCGTGCGAGGTGATCCTCGACCAGTTGCGCAGATTGTCCGTGGACCTGCTGATCGTCGGCAGTCACAGCCAGGCAGCCGCGGCGGCTACACCCTTGGGACGTACCGCCGCACGGGTGCTGCAGCTGTCTACGGTGCCGGTTTACCTGGTGCCTTCGCTGCAACGTTGCCGCAGTGATGACGTGTGAGAGGCGAAAACGATAAAAAGTTCTAGATTTATCAATCGAACCTTTAATATAGTTATATACCGTCGCTGATACCCGTGGCGTCTATCTGCTTTGAGGGACACATATGAAGCTTCAACAACTGCGCTACATCTGGGAAGTGGCGCACCACGATCTCAACGTTTCCGCTACCGCTCAAAGCCTTTACACCTCCCAGCCTGGTATCAGCAAGCAGATCCGCCTGCTCGAAGATGAGCTGGGCGTCGAAGTGTTCGCCCGCAGCGGCAAGCACCTGACCCGCGTGACCCCGGCCGGCGAGCGCATCATCACCACTGCCGGCGAGATCCTGCGCAAAGTCGAAAGCATCAAGCAGATCGCCCAGGAATTCTCCAACGAGAAGAAGGGCACCCTGTCCATCGCCACCACCCACACCCAGGCGCGTTATGCGTTGCCGCCGGTAATCCGCGATTTCATCAAGCAGTACCCGGATGTGGCCCTGCACATGCACCAGGGCTCGCCGATGCAGATCGCCGAGATGGCCGCTGATGGCACCGTCGATTTCGCCATCGCCACCGAAGCCCTGGAGTTGTTCGGTGACCTGGTGATGATGCCCTGCTACCGCTGGAACCGTTGCGTGGTCGTGCCCCAAGGCCACCCCCTGGCCAAGCTGCCGAAGCTGACCCTGGAAGCCTTGGCTGAATACCCCATCGTGACTTATGTGTTCGGTTTCACCGGGCGTTCCAAGCTCGACGAAGCCTTCAGCCATCGCGGCCTTACGCCAAAAGTGGTGTTCACCGCCGCCGACGCCGACGTGATCAAGACTTACGTGCGCCTGGGCCTGGGCGTGGGGATCGTCGCCAAGATGGCGGTCGACACCGCGCTCGACAAGGACCTGGTGGTGCTCGATGCCAGCGAACTGTTCGAGTCCAGCGTGACCAAGATCGGTTTCCGTCGCGGCACGTTCCTGCGCGGCTTCATGTGCGATTTCATCGAAAAATTCGCGCCGCACCTGACCCGTGAAGTCATGGCCAAGGCGATCCAGTGCCACAACAAGCAGGAACTGGAAGAGCTGTTCGACGGCGTGGAACTGCCCGTCCATTAAGTATTGCCGATACTGTAGGAGCGAGCTTGCTCGCGAAAAACGTCAACGAAAACGCAGCGACTCTGGTTTAACGCGGCGCTCTCAAGTTCTTCGCGAGCAAGCTCGCTCCTACAGGGGTTTACCTGGCCTCGGTAACTGTAAAGTGTTGCCGAGCGCCTGCTACCAGAATCTCCACCTCATCGCCTTCGAACTTGCCCAACAGGCTCTTGCCCAGCGGCGAGCGCGGGGTGATGACGGTCACCGGTTGCCCGACCACGTCCACCTTCAGGCCCGCCGCGTCCGGCGCGAGGAACAGCCACTGCTGGCGGTCGTTCTCGTCAGCCAGGCCCAGCAGCGCGCCGATTTCTATGCCCCGCCGGTCATCGTACGCGCGCAGTGCCAGGTTCTGGCACAGCGTCAACGCCTGCTTGATTTCCTCAACCCGCTTGGCTTGCCCGGCCGCCAGGTAGGAGGCCTCGAGCCCAAGGGTGTCGTACTTGTTTTCCGCAATGTTTTCTTCGTGGGTCGCGGTTTCGTAGGCGGTCTGCGCGGCGCGCTGGGCAATGTCGAGGTCGACGCTGAGCTTTTCGAGGATCAGCAGGTGGACGGCGTGTTTATTCATGGTCATCAATCGCAGAATTGCAGGACATTGGCCCGGGTCTTTTCGTTGGGGGCGTTCTGGTCCTGTTGCAGCCAGAACTGGCATTTGGGGTTGGACAGGTTGCGCGCGTTGTTGCGGGCCTGGTCCAGGGTTTGTTGCTGTTCCTGCTTCTGCAGGTTCTGCTGGTATTGCTCGAACATGCGATTGGGCGGCTCAGGTGCCACGACGGCGGGTTTGCCCAGTTGTTCGACGGCTTGGGCTACTGGCGCAAGGCTCTGAGGGAACAGGTAGCGCGACGCCAGCCAAGTGCTCAGCACAATGGCGATAAACCCCAGCCAGACGCCAAACGCGATGGCGACACTGAGTTTGAACAGCGACAACGGACGATCGGACATGGCGGCCTCCTGGCGGGCATTTGCAGCGTGGTGGCGATTGTCGCACAGCCCGTGTGCAGAATAATCGCGATCAAGCCTTCTGCATCCGCGCATTTATGCGGACAATCGAGCCTTTGATCGTTGGAGCCCGGAATGAAAGCCCGCTGGGATATTTTTTGCAGCGTCGTCGATAACTACGGCGACATCGGCGTGACCTGGCGCCTGGCCCGGCAATTGGTGGTGGAGCACGCCTGCGCTGTGCGCCTGTGGGTTGATGACCTGCGCGCTTTCGAACGCCTGTGTCCGGACATTGATGTGCGCCAGGATGCGCAGTGGCAGGAAGGCGTCGACGTGCGCCATTGGCCGGCCGAATGGCCGGGGGCGACAGCGGCGGATGTGGTGATTGCCGCGTTTGCCTGCCAGTTGCCGCCCGACTATATGGAAGCCATGGCCGCCCGCGACCGTACGCCGTTGTGGATGAATCTGGATTATCTGAGCGCTGAAGACTGGGTGGTAGGCTGCCACAGGTTGCCCTCGGTGAAATTCAAGGGCGTGCAGAAGTACTTCTTCTTTCCCGGCTTCCGACCGGGCACTGGCGGCCTGTTGCGTGAGTCGGGGTTGCTGGAACAGCGCCGGGCTTTTCAGCAGGATGCCAGTGTGCAGCGAGAATTCCTGCAAGCTCTGGGCATATTTCCCGCAGCCGATGCGCGGCTTATCTCACTGTTCGCCTACGAGAACGCCGGGTTGGCCGGTTGGCTGGAGCTGTTATCGACGGACGGGCGTGCCACTCATCTGTTGGTGCCGGAGGGGCGCATCCTGGGTGACGTACAGCGCTGGCTGGGCCTGGAACGCCTGGCTGCGGGGGATATCCAGCAACGCGGCGCGCTGACGGTACAGGTCATCGCCTTCGTCCCGCAAGAGCACTATGACCGCCTGCTGTGGTGCTGCGACTTCAATGCCGTGCGCGGCGAAGATTCGTTCGTGCGTGCCCAGTGGGCCGGGCGCCCGCTGCTGTGGCACATCTACCGGCAGGATGAAGACATCCACCTCGACAAGCTCGATGCCTTCCTCGAGCTCTACACCGCCGGCTTGTCACCGGCTGCAAGGGCTGCGCTGATCGGGCTCTGGCACGCCTGGAATACCGAGGGCGATATGGCGCAACCGTGGAAAATGCTGCGGGAACACTGGCCCGAGGTCAATCTGCACGCTGAAACATGGTGTCTGGAACAGGGTTTGCAGGCCGATCTTGCGACGGCACTGGTGAATTTTCATGAAAGTTGGATATGATACGCCACCTTGAATTTTGTAAATCCCATCCAAATTTCGGATATATGCAATGAAAACTGGTAAAGAACTGAAACCCGGTACAGTGATCCGTCTCGAAAACGACCCTTGGCTGGTTCAGAAAGCTGAGTTCACCAAGTCTGGTCGTAACAGCGCCATCATGAAGACCAAGCTGAAGAACCTGCTGACCGGTTACAAGACCGAGATCGTCTACAGCGCCGATGACAAACTGGACGACGTGATCCTCGACCGCAAGGAAGCGACCCTGTCCTTCATCAGCGGCGACACCTACACGTTCATGGACACCACCGACTACACCATGTACGAGCTGAACGCTGAAGATATCGAAGCCGTTCTGCCGTTCATCGAAGAAGGCATGGAAGACGTCTGCGAAGCAATCTTCTTTGAAGAGCGCCTGGTTTCCGTAGAGCTGCCGACCACCATCGTGCGTAAAGTGGCCTACACCGAAGGTTCCGCTCGCGGCGATACTTCGGGCAAGGTGATGAAGCCTGCCAAGCTGAGCAACGGTACCGAACTGCAAGTCGCCGATTTCATCGAAATCGACGACCTGATCGAGATCGACACCCGCGAAGGTGGTTCGTACAAAGGTCGCGCCAAGAAGTAATTCTGGCCCCGCCGATACGAAAAAAAGCCCGACCTTGCGTCGGGCTTTTTCATGGGCGTTACGTTTTACTTCAGGTGTTGCTTCAACTCGTCCGAAGCCTGCAGCATCGCCGAACGGACGGCTGGCACTTGGCTGATCACGTTCAGCAAACCGTAGTCGTGGATCATGCCGTTGTAGCGCACCGCGGTCACCGGCACACCGGCTGCATCCAGCTTGCGCGCATAGGCCTCGCCTTCATCACGCAGCACGTCGGCGCCTGCGGTCTGGACCAGCGCGGGCGGCAGGCCTTTGAGCTGATCCGTGGTCGCGCGCAGCGGCGAGGCGTAGATCTCGGCACGTTGCTTGGCGTCGGTGGTGTAGTTGTCCCAGAACCACTTCATCATGTTTCGGGTGAGGAAGTGCCCTTCGGCATATTGGTTGTAGGACCCGGTGTCGAAGTTGGCGTCGGTCACCGGCCACAGCAGCAGTTGGAACTTGATCGCCGGCGTGCCCTTGTCTTTGGCCATCAGGCTGACCACCGCCGCCATATTGCCACCGACGCTGTTGCCCGCGACTGCGAGGCGCTTGCCGTCGACATTGATCTCTTTGCCATGCTCGGCCACCCATTGGGTCGCGCCGTAGGCCTGGTTGATGGCGACCGGGTAATGCGCTTCCGGCGAAGGTGTGTAGTTGACGAACACCGCCACCGCACCCGAGCCCACGACCAAATCCCGCACCAGGCGTTCATGGGTCGGGTAGTCCCCGAGCACCCAGCCGCCACCATGGAAGAACATGAATACCGGCAATGTGCCCTTGACCCCGGCCGGACGCACGATAGTCAAGTCCAGTGGCTTGCCGTCGACCTGAATGGTTTTATGGCTCACATCCGCTGCCGGCAGCGTCAGCTTCACACCGGCCTGGGCGCCGGTCAAAACGGCACGGGCGTCCTTTGGCTTCAGCTGTTCTATCGGTTTGCCGGTGCCGGCGTTCAACACATCCAGGAAGGCCTGGGTGTTGTGTTCCACATCACCGGTCGCCGCGAAGGCCTGGGTGATGGACAGGGCGAGCAGGGTGCCGGTGAGCGCTTTAGCGACTGTGTTCATGTTCTTCTCCTTGAGCGGCTGCGGTTGATTAAACGGTTACGTGCAGGCGGACATCGACGTTGCCACGGGTGGCGTTGGAGTACGGGCACACTTGGTGAGCGGCGTCGACCAGGCTTTGCGCGTCGTCCTGGGCCAGGCCCGGCAGGCTGATGTGCAGGTCGATATCCAGGCCGAAACCACCGGGGATCTGGCCGATGCCGACGTGGGCAGTGATCGAGGCGTCATCCGGGATTTTGCGTTTGGTCTGGCTGGCGACGAATTTCAGCGCGCCGATAAAGCAGGCCGAGTAGCCGGCAGCGAACAATTGTTCCGGGTTGGTGGCCTGGCCACCGGCACCGCCCAGTTCTTTGGGAGTGGAGAGTTTGACGTCGAGGATGTTGTCGCTGGAAACAGCACGACCATCACGGCCGCCGGTGGCGGTGGCTACTGCGGTATAGAGCGTTTGCATGGTGGTTTCCTCAGGGTTGTTAGCGCTAAATATTTGCGCGCTAAGTAGTTGGTGGAGCGAATGTATAGCGCTAATGTTTTGCGCGCAAGATAAATTTATAAAAAAGTTTTCAACATATGATTTTCTGACACGCCAAAACCAAATGTGGGAGCGGGCTTGCTCGCGAAAGCGGTGGATCAGCCGCTGAATCAGTCGACTGACATACCGCTTTCGCGAGCAAGCCCGCTCCCACATTTTAGATTTTTGGTGTTTGGTCTACCGCGTTAGAGGCTGGCTTGCAGGTTGGTGCGCAGGGCTATCAGGTCGCCTTGCAGCTTGCGCAGTTGTTCCAGCTCCAGGCCGCTGGCGCCGAGGATGCAGTGAGGAATACCCATGGCCTTGTCCTGCAAGGCACGGCCGGCGTCGGTCAGCTCCACCACCACCACCCGTTCATCCTCACGGCTGCGAGTCCGGCTGAGCAGGCCTTCGCCTTCCAGGCGCTTGAGCAGCGGCGTCAGCGAACCCGGATCGGTCAGCAGGCGGTTGCTGATTTCGCCGACCGTCAACCCATCCTCTTCCCACAACACCATCATCGCCAAGTACTGCGGGTATGTCAGGCCCAGGGCTTGCAGCAGCGGCTTGTAGACCTTGGTCATCAACAGCGACGTTGAGTGCAGGGCGAAGCACAACTGGTTGTCCAGCATCAGCGATTCGCACGGATTGGGATTCTTGCTCATGGCGGTACCTCGAAAAAGCGTGTCTGGGCTGGAATCTAGCGGGCAAACCTTTAATGCGCCAGATAATTCTGTCCCAGCGGTCAGACCAAACCACTTTGCAGGGCCAGGTCCCAGGGCGGTACCGGGCTGAAACGGGTTTTCAGGTATTCCAACAACAGGCGGCTGCGCGCATTGGGTTGCTGTTCCAGGCGCAGCGCATAGATGCCGGTGGTCTCCGGGCTGGGCAGGCCGTTTTCGCAGAACAACGGCAGCAGTTCGCCACGCACCAGGTACTCGCTGGCCAACCAAGTGGGCAGGTGGGCGATACCCAGCCCGGCCAAGGCGCCGGACAGCAAGGCTTCGGCGTTATTGGCGCTCAGGCGGATGCGCCGCGGGCGATAGGTCGCGCGGCGCCCATCCAGCTCGAAGCGCCAGGCGAACATCGGCGCCAGGCCGTCCCAGTCCAGTCCATCATGCTCGCTGAGCTCACGGGGATGGCGCGGCGTGCCACGGCTTTTCAGATAGGCCGGGCTGGCGCAGGCGATGCGCACGATGCTGGCCAGCGGCGTGGCGATCAGCCGCGTATCGACGATATGCCCTGCGCGCAGTACCAGGTCGACCTTGCCCAGGTGCGCGCCCTGCATATCCACAAAGCTGTCGATCAAATGCAGGTGCACGTCCAGTCCCGGATACACGTTGAGGAAGTCCGCGATCACCGGCGCCAGGTGCCGTCGACCAAACGCAGCGGGCGCATCCACCCGAATCAGGCCTTCCGGCGCATGGCTCAGGGACACCGCTTCGGCCCGCGCCAGTTGCAACTCGCTGACGATCCGCCGCGCGCGCTCGGCAAACGCCAGGCCCGCCGGGGTCGGCACCACCGCGTGGGTGCTGCGCTGGAACAAGCGGCTGCCCACCGAACGTTCCAGGCTGTCGATGCGCCGCGCTACGGCTGAGGGCGTCAGGGGATGGCGGCGTGCGGCGGCGGAAAAGCTGCCGGTTTCCAGCACATCCAGAAACAGGCCCAGCTGGTCGGTCAAGGTATTCGGGTTCATCGAAGCAACGCTTATGCTAGATTGGCACAGCCATTGTGCGTTGCTGTGCCTTTGCGCGCCATAGCCGACTGCGTAGCATGCAAGGCCTGGGATTGTGGAGTAACGCGCGGTGTTGGATTTGATGATTTATCTGCTCTTGGGCGCGGCCCTTGGCACGGTCGGCGGCCTGTTCGGCATTGGTGGCGGGCTGATTGCGATACCCGTGCTGGGCGTGTTGTTTGGCCTGGATCAGCAATTGGCCCAAGGCACGGCGCTGGTGATGGTGGTGCCTAACGTGATGCTGGCATTGTGGCGCTATCACCAGCGCAACCGTATCGAACTGCGCCATGCGCTGCCCCTGGGCGTCATGGGGTTCGTGTTTGCCTGGCTCGGCTCGATCTGGGCGGTAGGCCTGGATGCGGGCGCCATGCGCATCGGCTTTATCGCCTTCTTGCTGGCGCTTGGCGCCTACAACCTGCTGCGCATGTTCACCCGCAATGCGCCGCCGACCGCGCAGATGCGTTATTCCTGGCCGTGGCTTGGGGTGCTCGGTGCTGCCTCCGGGTCCATGGGCGGTTTGTTCGGCGTTGGCGGGGCGGTGGTGGCGACGCCGGTGCTCACCAGCCTGTTCGGCACCACTCAGGTGGTGGCCCAAGGCTTGTCCTTGGCCCTGGCATTGCCCAGCACGGGCGTGACATTGGTCACCTACGCCTGGCACCACGAAGTGGATTGGCTGATTGGCGTGCCGTTGGCCGTCGGCGGTCTGCTCAGTATCAGCTGGGGGGTGAAGGTTGCCCATGCGCTGCCGGAGCGCGTGTTGCGTGGCCTGTTCTGCGGCTTTCTAGCCGTGTGCGCAGTAATGCTGACCTTTAAAGTTTAAAACCTTCGAGAATGTATTCGGCCAGGCATTCGGTGATGGGCGAGCTCATCGCCGGGTTACGCAGCAATCGAAGATTCATCGACGGCAGGGGCGGAAAGCCTTCTTCGCTGCCCAGTACACGCAGGTCCTCGGTCACCAGGCTTTCCATGCTAGCCATCACCGCGAGGCCGGAACTCACCACGGCCTGGATCGCCGCCACGTTCGAGCTGTGGTAGGCAAGCCGGTACTCGCGCCCGGCCGCGTCCAGCGCCCCGCGGGTCCACTGGGTACAAAAAGCGTCGACGCCGGAAACCGCCAGCGGCAGGGCCTGGTGTTCGTCCGCGCAAAAACACGGGGCAGCCACCCATACCATGCGCTCGGTGCGCAACAATTCGCCGATCTCACTGCCGGGCTCGCGGCTGATGACGGTCAGCGCCAGGTCCCGACGTTGCATCAGCACTGTCGAGGCCTCGCAATGCATCTCGATCTGGATCAGCGGGTACGCCTTGGAGAACCGCTTGAGAATCCCCGGCAGGAAGCGCATCACGTAATCGTCCGGCGTGCCGATGCGCACCAGCCCGACCATGTGCGGTTCGCGCAGAGTGTTGAACACCTCACTGTGCAGTTTCAGGATACGGCGCGCGTACCCCAACAGCACCTGGCCCTCGGGCGTCAACCGCACTTGCCGCCCATCACGCTCGAACAACTTGCGCTGCAGCACGTCTTCCTCCAGGCGCTTCATCTGCATGCTCACCGCCGATTGGGTGCGGTTGACCACTTCGCCCGCGCGGGTAAAACCGCCCTGGTCAGCGATGGCGACGAAGGTACGCAGTACTTCAGTGTCGATGCTCGGGTAGCCTGACAATTGATCAATCTCCGAGATGTATTGCATAAGAAACATTCGTTGGATTGATCATAAGGCCAGGCACACACTCGCGTCATCCCCATTGGAGGGCGAGAAGATGAAAGGTCAAAAAGGCTTTGTGTTGATGGCAAGACGTCCGTTTTCTGGGCTGTTCCAGCGGATGGCGCGTTGGCAGGCGCTGCATGAAGAGCGCCAGCTGCTGGCGAGCCTGAGCGACGACGCACTCAAAGACATCGGGCTCAATCGCGGTGACGTGGAGCAGGACCGTCACCTGCATTTCTGGCAAGACCCGCTGCGAAAATGATCGCCGATGCAGTAGGGTAGTCGGTGCGTCCATACGGAGAACCCCATGCCCGCCGACCTGTGTTTTTCACTCAAGCAAGCGCGACGCATGGCGCTGGCGGCCCAGGGCTTTTCCGGGCGCCAGGCGCCGGCACTGATCAAGGCGACGCACCTCAACCGGATGATCGAACGCCTGGGCGTGTTGCAGATCGATTCGGTCAACGCGCTGGTACGCTCGCATTACCTGCCGCTGTTTTCCCGCCTGGGCAGCTATCCCCCTTCGATGCTTGAGCAGGCGGCCTGGAGCCAGGGGCGGCGGCGTTCGTTGTTCGAATACTGGGGGCACGAAGCCTCTTTGCTGCCGATGGCGCTTTACCCATTGATGCGTTGGCGCATGGTGCGGGCGCAGCAGGGGCAGGGCATCTATTCGCAGATGGCGCGTTTTGGTCGTGAGCAGCAGGCCACGATTCAGCGGGTTTTACGGACTGTCGAGCAACAGGGCGCGCTGGGCGCCGGCAGCTTGTCGACCCGCCAGGAGCGCGCCGGCCCGTGGTGGGACTGGAGCGACGAGAAACATGCGCTGGAATGGCTGTTTGCCGCCGGCCTGGTCACGGTTGCGGGCCGACGTGGCTTTGAACGACTCTACGATTTGCCTGAGCGGGTCATTGCGCGCGATATCCTTCAAACCCAGGTGACGGAGGCCGAGGCCCAGCGCGGCTTGCTGCTGCACAGCGCCACGGCGTTGGGGGTGGGCACCGAAAAAGACCTGCGCGATTACTTTCGTCTTGAGCCTGGCGACAGCCGCAGTCGCCTCGCCGAGCTGGTGGAAGACGGCCAACTGCAGCTCTGCCAGGTGCAAGGCTGGAAACAACCGGCGTACTGCCTGCCTGGTCCAAAAGTGCCGCGCAAAGTACCGGCCAGCGCCTTGCTGTCGCCGTTCGATTCACTGGTCTGGGAACGCAGCCGCACCGAACGCCTGTTCGACTTCCGCTACCGCCTGGAGATCTACACCCCGCAGGACAAACGGGTGTACGGCTACTACGTGCTGCCGTTCTTGCACAACGAGCGGATTGCCGCACGCATCGACTTGCGCGCCGAACGCGCCCATGGGCGTTTGGCCGTGCATGCGGTGCACGAGGAGGAGCCGGGGCTGGACGAGGAGGGGATGTTGGCGCTGGCATTGAATCTGCGGCAGATGGCCGATTGGCTGGGGCTTGAGCAGGTTCAGCTCAATTGTCAGCGACCGAGTGCGGCGCGGTTAAGGATGGCAATGATCAATAGGGGGATTGGCCGTTAGGGCCCCTTCGCGGGCAAGCCCGCTCCCATAGGGGATAGCATTCCTCCTGTTGGAATGCATTCCCCCTGTGGGAGCCGGGCTTGCCCGCGATGGCGTCAGCCCAGGCGACTTAAATCTCAGCGCTTGACCTGCTTTAAGGTCTCGGCAATCAGGAACGCCAGTTCCAGCGACTGATCGGCATTCATCCGCGGGTCGCAATGCGTGTGATAGCGGTCCGACAGACCATCCTCGGTGATCGGCCGTGCGCCGCCGATGCATTCGGTGACGTTCTGCCCGGTCATTTCGATGTGGATACCGCCGGCGTATGTCCCTTCAGCCTGGTGAACCTGGAAGAACTCCTTCACTTCGCCCAGGATCTGCGCAAAATCGCGGGTCTTGTAGCCGCTGCTGGCCTTGATGGTGTTGCCGTGCATCGGGTCCGAGCTCCACAGCACCTGCTTGCCCTCGCGCTGCACGGCTCGGATCAGGCCTGGCAGGTGATCGCCGACCTTGCCTGCGCCCATGCGCGCGATCAGGTTGAGGCGGCCGGGATCGTTGTCCGGGTTGAGGATGTCGATCAGGCGGATCAGGTCGTCGGGGTTCATGCTCGGGCCGACCTTGACCCCGATCGGGTTGTTCACCCCGCGCAGGAACTCGACATGGGCGCCGTCCAACTGGCGGGTGCGGTCGCCGATCCACAGCATGTGGGCCGAGCAGTCGTAGTAGTCGTTGGTCAGGCTGTCGCGGCGCACGAACGCTTGCTCATAGTTGAGCAGCAGCGCTTCGTGGGCGGTGAAGAAGCTGGTTTCACGCAGCTGCGGCGAGCTGTCCATGCCGCAGGCGCGCATGAACGCCAGGGTTTCGTCGATGCGGTCGGCCAGTTGGCTGTACTTCTCGGCCAGTGCGGAGTTGGCGATAAAGTCCAGGTTCCACTTGTGCACTTGGTGCAGGTCAGCAAACCCGCCCTGGGCGAAGGCGCGCAGCAGGTTCAGGGTGGCGGTGGACTGGTGGTAGGACTGCAACAGGCGCTCCGGGTCCGGCACACGGCTTTTTTCGTCGAAGCCGATGCCATTGACGATATCGCCACGGTAGGCGGGCAGGGTGATGCCGTCGATGGTTTCGTCGTTGGCCGAACGCGGCTTGGCGAACTGGCCGGCCATGCGCCCGACCTTCACCACCGGGCAACCGGCGGCGAAGGTCATCACAATGGCCATCTGCAGCAGCACCTTGAAGGTGTCGCGGATTTTCGCGGCGGAGAATTCGGCAAAACTCTCGGCGCAGTCGCCGCCTTGCAACAGGAACGCACGGCCTTGGGTGACCTCGGCAAACTGGCGACGCAACTCGCGGGCTTCCCCGGCAAACACCAGCGGCGGGTAGCTGGCCAGGCTTTGCTCTACCTGCAGCAAGTGCGCAGCGTCCGGGTACTGGGGTTGTTGCTGGATCGGCAGGGCACGCCAGCTGTCGGGGCTCCAGGGTTGGCTCATCATGAACTCGATTGGTTGATTGACGGTCGGGTGCCAATGTTATCAGCAATTAGTGCGTGACCTGTTGCCGCCGGTTGGCCGACAATCGCGCCTTTGCCCTGCCGCGAACCCGTTAGGAGTAGTGATGACCGAGGAGCGTGTCGAGCGCCTGCTCGCCGAAGTCCATGATGACTTCGGCATGATCCGTGTGCTCGAAGTGGCCGATTACCGGTTTCTCGAGTTCGGCGACGCCATCGAGCAAAGCTGCGTATTTACCGCTGACCCGAGCTGGCTGGAGTACGACTATACCCGCGCGATGCTGATTGGCGCGTTGGCCCATGAGCAGCCCGAGAGCGCGCTGTTTCTCGGCTTGGGCGCCGGCACCCTGACCCAGGCGTGTCTGAAGTTCCTGCCGCTGGAAGATGTCGAAGCGATTGAGCTGCGCCCCGACGTACCGCGCCTGGCGATTGAATACCTGGGGCTGGACGATGACCCGCGGCTGTATATCCGCATCGGCGATGCCCTGCAGTTGCTGGAGACCGCCGAGCCAGCCGACCTTATTTTCGTCGACCTCTATACCGACGTCGGCCCTGGCGTCGGCCACCTGGCCTGGACCTTCCTGGAAAACTGCCAGAAGAAACTCAACCCCGGCGGCTGGCTGGTGATCAACCAGTGGGCCACCGACGATGGCAAACCCCTGGGGGCGGCGTTGTTGCGTGGCCTGTACCACCGGCATTACTGGGAGCTGCCGGTGAAGGAGGGCAATGTGATTTTGCTGGTGCCCGCGGAGCTGGATCAGGCGCTGGACCTGGATGGGCTGTCTGCCAGGGCGCAAGGGCTGGCGCCGCGTCTGGGGTATTCGTTGCAGGCGCTGATCAAGGCCATACGCCCGGCGACTTAGGCGCCTGTGCCGACGCCTTCGCGAGCAAGCCCGCTCCCACATTTGGACCTGATTCCTACAGGTTAAACGCGGTCGAGGGTGGGAGCGGGCTTGCTCGCGAAGAGGCCATCACTGCCGACGGCTGATTCAGCCTGTTCAAATCCCCTTGAACACCCCTGGCCGCTTCTCGATCATCGCCCGCACACCCTCCCTGGCATCCTCGCTGTTGAACAGTTTATCCACCATCGGCTGCAACCCGGCCGTCGCGACGGCTTCACCTTCCAGGCGCGCCTGCCGCGCCGACATCAATGTGGCCTGCACACCCCGCGGCGCCTGCCGCGCGATGCGATTGGCCAGTTCGATGGCGCGCGGCAGCAGGTCTTCGCTGGCCATCACTTCCTGCACCAACCCCAGACGCAAGGCTTCATGGGCGTCGAACTCATCACCGGTCAGCAGCCAACGCATGGCATTGCCCCAGCCGGCGATCTGATGAAAGCGCAACGTCGCGCCGCCAAACGGGAAAATCCCGCGCTGTACTTCCATCTGCGCAAAGCGCGTATTGCTCGCGCAAAGATTGATGTCCGCCGCCAGCATCAGCTCGATACCGAGGGTCAGGCAGTAACCCTGGGCCGCGACGATCACCGGCTTGCTCACGCGTGGGCCGCTGAACACGCCCCAGGGATCACAGCCTCCCAAGGGTGGCTGCCAGCCACCGGCCACCACGCCGCTGACGTTGGCCAGGTCCAGCCCCGCGGTAAAATGATCGCCGTGGGCAAACACCACCGCCACCCGCGCTTGGGTATTTCGATCAAATTCGCCATACGCCAGGCTCAGCTCATTGAGCAGATCCAGGTCAAATGCGTTGCGTTTGGCCGGCCGGTCCAGCCCCAGCAACAGGACATGGCCCTGGAGTTCACGGCTGACGCGGCTGCTGCTGGCTTGATTCATCGAGTGTGCCCTCGGGCGCGGGGAAGGGTTTCAGACCAAAGGGCCGGAAAAGTTCAGGTGAACCGTTTAAGCGTTATACCCAGCAGGACCGGGCCTGTGAAAAATAAGCCCTGGCGGTGTTATCTGCAAAGGCTTTGACGCAGCAGGGTTTATCCGCACTTTCCGATAAAAAAAGCTCCCTTTTTCAGCTATTTCCGGTATAGTGCGCGCCGGCCTTTAACCGGGCCGCGTTTAGGTAGCGCAATTCCCCGAAGTCAGCTTCGGCTGCACGTCCGCACAGCGGACTCTTCCTTGACGAATCTTTTTCATTCATTCGTTTTCGCAAATCCCCGCCGACAAAGCAGCCAGGGCGACTCTTGAGTCTCAACACGGCATGCGCAGCTTTGGAGCATGGGTCTTTGCGGATGCACTTAGAGGCAGACCCATGACCCAGGAAACCGGCGGCTTCGCCGCTTTTAATCTTAACCCGAACATTCTTGCAGCCGTCATCGCGACCGGCTACGAAGAACCTTCGGCGATTCAGCAGCAATCGATCCCGATCATCATGGCCGGCCAGGACATGATTGGCCAGGCGCAAACCGGTACCGGTAAAACCGCCGCGTTCGCCCTGCCTATCCTGCACTGCATCGATCCTGCCAAGCGCGAACCGCAAGCCCTGATCCTGGCGCCAACGCGTGAGTTGGCGCTGCAAGTAGCAACCGCTTTTGAAACCTATGCCAAGCAGATGCCAGGCGTAACCGTCGTGGCCGTCTACGGCGGCGCGCCGATGGGCCCGCAACTCAAGGCAATCCGTAATGGCGCACAGATCGTTGTCGCCACCCCGGGCCGCCTGTGCGACCACCTGCGTCGTGACGAGAAAGTCCTGTCGACCGTGAACCACCTGGTTCTGGACGAAGCTGACGAAATGTTGAAGCTGGGCTTCATGGATGACCTGGAAGTCATCTTCAAGGCACTGCCACCGACCCGTCAGACCGTGCTGTTCTCGGCCACCCTGCCACAGTCGATCCGCGCCATTGCCGAACGCCACCTGCGCGATCCGCAACACGTCAAGATCCAGACCAAGACCCAGACCGTTACCGCGATCGAACAGGCTCACCTGTTGGTTCACGCTGACCAGAAGACCTCGGCTGTATTGAGCCTGCTGGAAGTCGAAGACTTCGACGCCCTGATCATGTTCGTGCGCACCAAGCAAGCGACCCTGGACCTGGCCAGTGCCCTGGAAGCCAAAGGCTACAAAGCCGCTGCGCTGAACGGTGACATCGCCCAGAACCAGCGTGAGCGTGTCATCGAATCCCTCAAGGATGGCCGCCTGGACATCGTTGTAGCGACCGACGTTGCTGCCCGTGGCCTCGACGTTCCACGTATCACCCACGTGTTCAACGTTGACATGCCTTACGATCCGGAATCCTACGTTCACCGTATCGGCCGTACCGGCCGTGCCGGTCGCGAAGGTCGTGCACTGTTGCTGGTGACTCCACGTGAGCGCCGCATGCTGCAAGTGATCGAGCGTGTAACCGGTCAAAAAGTCGCCGAAGTCCGCCTGCCGGATGCCCAGGCCGTTCTCGATGCACGCATCAAGAAACTGACCAACAGCCTGTCGCCACTGGTGGCTGACGCTGAATCGACCCACGGCGACCTGCTGGACCGCCTGACCGCCGATATCGGTTGCACCCCACGTGCCTTGGCCGCAGCCCTGCTGCGTAAAGCCACCAACGGTCAGGCCTTGACCCTGGCAGCCATCGAGAAAGAACGCCCACTGGTACCGAACAACGCGCCACGCGGTGATCGTCCAGAGCGTACTGGCGACCGTCCAGACCGTGGTGATCGTGAGCGTCGCGCTCCGGTTCCATTGGCTGAAGGCCGTGCGCGTTGCCGTACTGCGCTGGGCGCGCGTGATGGTATCGCTGCCAAGAACCTGTTGGGCGCTATCCTCAACGAGGGTGGCCTGGCACGTGAAGCCATCGGTCGCATCCAGGTCCGTGACAGCTTCTCCCTGGTGGAACTGCCGGAAGACGGTCTGGAAAAACTGCTGACCAAGCTCAAAGATACACGTGTTGCCGGTAAGCAACTGAAGCTGCGTCGCTACCGCGAAGATTGATCCGCCCTTGGGCTGATTGATCGCACATAAAAAATCCCCGACTGGTTCGGGGATTTTTTTTGGGCTTGGATTTCAGCTTTTGGAGCTGCACTCAGTTCAATGTGGGAGCTGGCGTTTCGTCAGCCGAAGCGGTAGATGTCCATCCCCAGCGCACCCAGGGTGAAGCCCTGATGCGCCACGCTGAAATCACCCCCCGCGCCTCGCGCAAAGTACAACGGCAACAGATGCTCATCCGTCGGATGACTGCGCACGGCATTCGGTGCCTGGCGACGATAGTCGTGCAAGGCGGGTTCATCATCGGCTGCCAGCTTATCCACCACCCAGTCCCGGAAATCCCGCGCCCACGGCTCGATGCTCTCAGGTCCTGCGTGCCAGTCCAGTTCGCCCAGGTTATGAGTGATGCTGCCCGAGCCGATCAGCAGCACATCGCGCTCGCGCAGGCCGGCGAGCGCATGTCCGATCCGAGTCTGCAGCGCCGGGCCCATGCGGCTGGGCAGGGATACCTGCACCACCGGGATATCCGCCGCGGGGTACATCAGCGACAGTGGCACCCATGCGCCGTGGTCAAAGGGACGGCGCTCATCGATGTGTGCATCCAGGCCGTCGGCCTGCAGCCACTCGACAATCTCAGCGGCCAGTTGCGGATCGCCCGGCGCCGGGTACTGCACGGCAAACAATTCACGCGGGAAACCGCCAAAGTCATGCCAGGTTTGCGGCGCGGCGCTGCCGCTGACCAGGAGTTCCTGGCTTTCCCAGTGCGCCGACACCACCACGATTGCCTTCGGCCGTGGCATTCCTGCCGCCAGATGCTGGAGGGCCGGGCCGCTGGCGCCGGGTTGCAGGGCGAGCATGGGCGAACCATGGGAGATAAACAGGCTGGGGAGCATAAGAGGGGTCCTGGGCGTTAACATGGGCCCATCTTCAGTCAGATCATTGATCTAAATCTAATCTAACTTTTAGCACCAGTTGATCGAATTTTAGGGAGGGTTCATGGAACCTGAGTTTTGGCGGGAGCGCTGGGCGCGAGATCAGATCGGCTTTCATCTGCCTGAGGTCAACCCCTATCTACAGCGGCACTGGCCGCAACTGGCGCTCGCCGAAGGCGCCCAGGTGCTGGTGCCCTTGTGTGGTAAAAGCCTGGACTTGATGTGGCTGGCCAGTCATGGGCTACGGGTGTTGGGCGTGGAGCTGTCGCAGCAAGCCGTGGAGACGTTTTTCAACGAGCAGAATCTTACGCCACGTATCAGCGAGCGGGGCGCCTTCAAGGTGTATCAGGCTGATCGGATCGAAGTGTGGTGCGGCGACTTCTTCGCCATGGATGCCGAGGCATTGGCCGATTGCGCTGCGTTGTATGATCGCGCCGCACTGATTGCCTTGCCGCCGCTGATGCGTGCGCGATACGCCGAGCACCTGAACCGCCTGTTGCCCCCAGGCTGCCAGGGATTGCTGGTTACCCTTGATTACGACCAGGCGCAAAAAGCCGGGCCGCCGTTCGCGGTAACGGATGATGAGCTGAAGGTGTTGTTTGGTTCGCACTGGCGACTGGACGTGCTGGAAGAGCAAGACATCCTGGGGGAGAGCTGGAAGTTCGTGCAGGAGGGTGTCACGCGGCTTGATGAGCGGGTGTATCGGCTGACCAGGCGCTGAGCCTGCCATTGCCATCGCGGGCTTGCCCTAATGGCAGTCAGTTAAGCGTACATCGCCCTCGCTCCTACAAAAAACCTTAACTGACTGACATTGGGGCTTGCCCGCGATGACGATATTTGCACAAAAAAAGGGGCGATCAGATCGCCCCTTTCGGTGTTGCTGCCAGCAATCAGCCCCGGCGACGCAGTGCGTCGATACGTTCTTCCAGCGGCGGGTGGCTCATGAACAGGCGAGCCATGCCCTGCTTGATACCGCCGTTGATGCCAAAGGCCGTCAGGCTGTCCGGCATGTGCACCGGCAGTCCCTGTTCGGAGCGCAGGTGTTGCAGCGCTGCGATCATCGCACCGGTACCGGCCAGGCGGGCACCGGCTTCGTCTGCGCGAAATTCCCGTTTGCGCGAGAACCACATGGTGATCGCGCTGGCAAGGAAGCCCAGCACCAGCTCGGCGAAGATGGTCGCCACGAAGTAGGCAATGCCGCGGCCGCCTTCGTTCTTGAAGATCACCTTGTCGACAAAGTTACCGATGATCCGCGCGAAGAACATCACGAAGGTGTTCACCACGCCCTGGATCAACGCCAGTGTGACCATGTCGCCGTTGGCCACGTGGCCGATCTCGTGGGCCAGCACCGCCTTCACTTCATCGTAGGAGAAGCGTTCCAGCATGCCCTGGCTTACCGCAACGAGTGCATCGTTCTTGTTCCAGCCGGTGGCAAAGGCGTTGGCTTCATAGGCCGGGAAGATCCCGACCTCGGGCATCTTGATCCCGGCTTCGCGGGACAATTGCTCGACGGTCTGCAGCAACCATTGCTCATGCCGGGTGCGCGGTTGGGTGATCACCTGGGTGCTGGTGCTCATCTTCGCCATCCATTTGGAGATGAACAGCGAGAACAGCGAGCCGGCAAAACCAAAGACCGCACAGAAAATCAGCAGCTGATTGAGGTTCAGGTCAACCCCGTTGGCCGCCATGAACCCGTTGAAGCCGAAAAGGCTCAAGGTAATGCTGGCAATCAGCACGACCGCAAGGTTAGTGGCCAAGAACAGCAGGATGCGCATCATGGTTGTAGAGTTCTCCTCATGCTTAATATGTCGCGTACTGCGGGGTATATAAGGTGCGCCTTGGGGTGATTCAACCGAGCGACTATTTCAAACTGTGTCCTACAGCCGGAATGAAGAGTCTTGAAGGGCATTTCCGACACGAAAAAGACGGCGTTATCGCTGCGCCGGTGCGTTTCGCCCCAGCAATTACAGGGGCTGGTTGGCTTTTGCCGGGCCGGTGAGGTGCTGCAGTGGCGCACGGGCAGAGAAGTGTTGCCAGATACGCGCTGTACGACCGATTGCCGTTCGTACAGCGCCATGTGCGCTACTGGCGATAGGACTTGAGGAAGTTGCCGATGCGACCAATGGCCATCTCCAAGTCATCCACGCGCGGCAGCGTCACCACGCGGAAGTGATCCGGCCACGGCCAGTTGAACGCAGTGCCTTGCACCACCAGCAGCTTTTCCGACAGCAACAGGTCGAGCACGAACTTTTCGTCGTTCAGGATCGGGCATACCTTGGGATCGATCCGCGGGAACGCGTACAACGCGCCCATGGGTTTCACGCAGCTTACGCCCGGGATTGCGTTGAGCAGTTCCCAGGTGCGGTTGCGCTGCTCGAGCAGGCGGCCCTGGGGCAGGACCAAGTCATTGATGCTCTGGTAGCCGCCCAGGGCGGTCTGGATGGCGTGCTGGCTTGGCACGTTGGCACACAGGCGCATGTTGGCCAGCATGTCGATGCCTTCGATATAGCTTTGGGCGTTGTGCTTGGGGCCGGAGATGGCGATCCAGCCGGAGCGGAAACCCGCCACGCGGTAGGATTTGGACAGGCCGTTGAACGTCAGGCACAGCAGGTCCGGCGCCAGGGAGGCGGTGCAGATGTGCACGGCGTCGTCGTAGAGGATCTTGTCGTAGATTTCGTCGGAGAACACCACCAGGTTGTGCTGGCGCGCCAGTTCGAGCATGCCCAGCAACACCTCCCTGGAATACACCGCGCCGGTCGGGTTGTTCGGGTTGATAATCACCAGGGCCTTGGTGTTCGGGGTGATCTTGGCCTTGATGTCGGCCAGGTCCGGGAACCAGTCGGCGCCCTCGTCACACAGGTAGTGCACCGGGTGGCCACCGGCCAGTGTGACGGCGGCGGTCCACAGCGGATAATCCGGCGCCGGCACCAGCACTTCATCGCCATTGTTGAGCAGGGCCTGCATGGACATCACGATCAGCTCGGACACGCCATTGCCCAGGTAGATGTCTTCGATGCCGACACCTTCGACCTGCTTTTGCTGGTAGTACTGCATCACCGCCTTGCGCGCGCTGAACAGGCCCTTCGAGTCGCTGTAGCCTTGGGCGGTGGGCAGGTTGCGGATCACGTCCTGGAGGATTTCGTCCGGCGCTTCGAAACCAAAAGGCGCCGGGTTGCCAATGTTCAGCTTGAGGATGCGATGGCCTTCCTCTTCCAGGCGTTTGGCGTGCTTGAGCACTGGGCCGCGAATGTCGTAGCAGACGTTGGCGAGCTTGTTCGATTTGCTGACCTGCATGGCGATGTGATCCTGAAAATGAACGATCCAGACGGTGTGGACACTACCGTACTGCGAATCCCGCCGGGGCCGCCCCCATAAATACGTTTGAATGCCGGTAGCGCGGGTGCCAGACTGGCGTTTTGAAGAGGCGCAATCATACGTGCCACCTGATCCACGGAAAAGATCCAGATCAGGGTTTTTCAGTTGCCGAGGTGTACCGATGGAAAAGTTGCAGAAAACCGTTGAAGAATGGAAGGCCATGCTCGACCCGGATCAGTACAACGTGTGCCGTCTCAAGGGCACCGAGCGACCGTTCAGCGGCAAGTACAACGACACCAGGACGGACGGCGTGTACCACTGCATTTGCTGCAACGAGCCGCTGTTCGATTCCCGTGCCAAGTTTGATTCCGGTTGCGGCTGGCCCAGCTTTTATGAGCCTATCGCCGACAGCGCAATGATCGAGATCCGTGATGTCAGCCACGGCATGATCCGCACCGAAGTCACTTGCGCAAAATGCGACGCGCACCTGGGCCATGTGTTCCCGGACGGTCCGCCGCCGACGGGACTGCGCTATTGCATCAACTCGGTGTGCCTGGACTTCGTCCCGCGCTAGGTGGCAGCTTGTAAACCGACCGAGCATGTGCGAGCGGGCTTTGTGTGGCGAGCGGGCTTGCCCCGCGTTGGGGTGCGAAGCAGCCCTATAACCATGCGCAGAGGCATGTCTGATACGCCGCGTTCGTCTTCACTGGGGCGCTTCGCACCCAACGTGGGGCAAGCCCTAATGCCAGTCAGTTAAGGTTTTTTGTAGGAGCGACGGCGATGTACGCTTAACTGACTGGCATTAGGGCAAGCCCGCTCGCCACAGAGGTTCCAGTTTGCTAAGCGACAGCGCCAAGTCAGAGATTTGGAGGGGCTTCCCACAGTGATAACACGCCATCATCGCGGTCAATTAAATTGTACGCAATCGAGTTGGCTACTATGTTTCTTCCTCTTTAATCCCTTATCGAGCCACCGCCATGAGCGACAACCTGCTGAGCATTCCTTGCACTACCATCAAGGGTGAGCAAAAGACCTTGGCCGATTTCGCCGGCAAGGCCGTCCTGGTGGTCAATACCGCCAGCCAATGTGGCTTCACCCCGCAGTACAAGGGCCTGGAGCAACTCTGGCAGCAGTACAAGGACCAGGGCCTGGTGGTGCTGGGGTTCCCCTGCAATCAATTCGGCAAGCAGGAGCCGGGTAACGAAGGGGCGATTTCCGAATTCTGCGAGTTGAACTTTGGTGTCAGCTTCCCGCTGTTCAAGAAGGTCGACGTGAATGGTGGTGCTGCCCACCCGTTGTTCGTACAGCTGAAAAAGCAAGCGCCGGGCCTGCTGGGTACCAAGGGGATCAAGTGGAATTTCACCAAGTTCCTCATTGGCCGCGATGGTCAGGTGGTCAAGCGCTTTGCCCCGACCACCAAGCCGCAGGACCTCACCCAGGAGATCGAAGCCCTGCTCAAATGAGCCGGCAGGTCAGAGACTTGTCGTCTTCGGCACCCACAGCTCCAGCAAGCCGCTGAGTTCCTCACGGCGAAACGGCTTGGCCAGGTAGTCATTCATGCCCGCGGCCCGGCACCGTTCGCGCTCTTCGGACAGCGCGTTGGCGGTCAAGGCGACGATCGGCAGGTCGGGCCAGCGCCCGCTGCGACGGATCTGCCGGCTGGCCTCGTAGCCATCCATCACCGGCATGTTGCAGTCCATCAACACCAGGTCGAAGCGTTGGTCTTCAAGAAACCTGAGCGCCTCGCCACCGTGGGCGGCCACGATCACTTCACACCCCAGCTTGCTGAGCATGCCCTTGGCCACCAGTTGGTTGACTGGGTTATCTTCCACCAACAGGATGCGCGCCCGGTGTGCCAGCGGCGCGGCTTCCATCTGGATAGGATCAAGGACCAGTCGGGCATCGCTGCGCAAGGTGCGCTCCAGGATCTGATACAGCGCGTTGCGGCTCAGCGGGCGCGCCTGTTGCTGCAACGGTGCCAGGGCCGCGACTTCTTCGCTGGGCATGAAATTGCCATAAGCGGTCACCAGCAGGATCGGCGCGCCGATAAAAGGCCGCAGGCGAAACAGGCATTCGGGGCAGTCGGTGATCAGCAGGTCCGGGTTTTGCCCGCTCAGATCGTCGTCTTGCGTATAGCAGCGGGGTGTCAGTGCCCAATGCGGCAGCAAGGTAGTGAGCAATTCCGTCAGCCCGCTGCCGGCATTGGTGATCACGACCACTTCACCCTTGAGCGGTGGCGGTCGTACTGCAGGCAAATGCGTCGGCAACGGCAGGTCGGCGCAGAACTGGCTACCGAAACCCACCTCGGAACTGATGCTCAGCCGGCCCTTCATCGCTTCACACAAGTTGTGCGTCAACGCCAGGCCGAGGCCGGTGCCACCAAACTGGCGTGTGATGCCCGCGCCGGCCTGGGTGAAGGGCTGGAAGATCTTCACCTGAGCCTCCTGCGCAATGCCGATACCGGTGTCGCAGACCTCGATGCGCACCCGGTCATCAAGCGCGCTGAGACGCACATCCACCCGGCCGAAGCGCGTGAACTTCAGGGCGTTGGACAACAGGTTGCTGACGATTTGCCGCACACGGGTCGGGTCGCCAAGCACCTGGGCGGGAAACCGCGGGTCGATCAGGCAGGTCAATTCGACGCTGGGCGCCGCGTTTTGTGACAGCAGGTTGGCGGTGTCTTCCACCAGCGAGCCCAGATCGAAGGGGATGCGCTCCAGCTCCAACTGGCCGGCGTCGAACTTGGACAGGTCGAGAATATCGTTGAGCAGTTCCACCAGCACCTTGCCCGAGTCATGGGCAATGGACAGTTGCTGGCGCTGTTCGGCGTTGAGCGGGCTGTCCAATGACAGCGCGAGCATCCCCAGCAGGCCGTTGAGCGGGGTGCGGATCTCGTGGCTCATATTGGCCAGGAATGCCGCCCGCGCCTGGGCCATGCTCACCGCATGCATCTTCGCCGCTTCCAGTTCGTCGTTGGACTGGCTCAGCCGCTGGTTGCTGGCCTTGAGCTCCAAGGTGCGCGCCGAAACGATGTCTTCCAGTTGCGCCAGGTATTCGGTCAGTCGATCTTCGGCATGACGGCGTTGCTGGATCTCGGTCTCCATGTTTTCGAATTGCTGGTTGGCAACCTTCACCAGCACGCCGATTTCGTCGTGTTCGTGGCCGGGCGGGCAATCCAGGCGTGCCTGCTTGCGGTTGCTCAGCTCACGGATAATGCGGACCAGCGGTTGGGTCAGCATCACGTAGAACAAGCCCAGCAGGATGCCGGTCAGGAGCAGGCTGCGCACGAAACCGTTGAGCAGGGTTATCTCGGCACGGCGCAGAAAGCGGCTGCCAAAGGCATAGGTGTCCACGTCCAGGCGCAGGATGCCGAGGGACTCGCCGGGCAGGTGGCTGAGGAACAGCCGGTCTTCAAACCGACGGTTGGCACCAAACAGAAAGTCACTGAGGGGGCGGTAGCTGCTTTCCTGGCGCGGCCGTTCGACATCGGCGAGTACGACGCCGTTATTGTCGATCAATTGGGCGTGAACGATGGCGGGGGAGTGCAGCAGGCCCAGGGTCAGTTCCTGGGCCAGTTCGGCGTCGATGTTGTAGGCGATGCGTGACGCGGGGTTGTGACTGATTTCGATCAGCGAGCGAATTTCGCGGTTGATGGATGCGTCTTCGCTGGCATAATCAATGCCGATCTGGATCAGGCTGAGCAAGGTTCCCAAGACGAAACCGACCAGCACCGTCAATCTGGCTTGTTTATAAGACAAGCGGTGGGCGAACTTGATATCCATCGAGTGTTGAACCACTTCACGTTTCCCTTCGCCCGGCAAGCATAGCTGAACATCCACACGCTCTGGCTTGCCCGGCATGAATCATTTTTTACGCAGCCTTGTGCGGTCTGCCGCAGGGTTGCCAATACGCCATCTTTTGCAAGAACTTGCCAGAGGAATAATCGTGGATTCTCGATTGAGTGCCTTTCTTGAGCGCGCCGATGCGGTGCTCACCCGCCTGGAGCCGTGGTTGCCCGCGCCCCGTCAAGCCATCGACTGGAGCCAGTGCCTGGCTGCCCGTTGGCAACGCGAAGGGCGCAATGGTTTTCTGCTACCGCTGGACGTGAGCCTGGACATGCGGCTGTCCGACCTGATCGGTGTCGACAAGCAACGGGAAACCCTGGCGCGCAACACCCAGCAATTCATCGATGGTTTGCCCGCCAACCATGCGCTGCTATGGGGTTCGCGCGGCACCGGCAAATCCTCCATGGTGCGCGCTTTGCTGGCGCAGCACGCCAAGGCCGGCTTGCGCCTGATCGAAATCGAGCGCGACCACCTGGCCGATCTGCCGCGGGTGGTCGAGCAACTGCTCAAGCTGCCGCAGCGTTTTATCCTGTTCTGCGACGACCTGTCATTCGAGGCCGGCGAGGGCGATTACCGCGTGCTCAAGAGCGTGCTTGACGGCTCCCTCGAACAGGCCCCGGAAAATGTGCTGCTGTATGCCACTTCTAACCGCCGCCACCTGGTGCCGGAAAACCAGAGCGACAACGACAACTGGAAGCGCGTGGATGGCGAGCTGCACCCCAGCGAAGCGGTGGAAGACAAGATCGCCCTGTCCGACCGTTTTGGCTTGTGGCTGTCGTTCTACCCCTTTACCCAGGAGCATTTCCTGGACGTGGTGGAGCACTGGATCGGCGAGCTGGCGAACAAGGCCGGCCTGCAGTGGCAGCGCGACGAGGCTCTCGACATCCTTGCCGTGCGCTGGGCCACCGGACGCGGCAACCGCAACGGCCGTTGCGCGTACCAATTCGCCCGTTACTGGGTGGGCCTCAAATTGCTGGAGCGTCAACTATGATCGACCTGCAAACCGCCGGTACTGGCCTGCAAGGCTATGGCATGCTCTGCGCGCAGTTGGAGTCGCTGCTGGCCGATGAGCGGGATTTCATCGCCAACAGCGCGCAGTTTTCGGCGTTCCTGTTCAACCAGCTAGACGACTTGAACTGGGCCGGCTTTTACCTCAACCGTAACGAAGAGCTGGTGCTCGGACCGTTCCAGGGCCAGATCGCCTGTGTGCGCATACCGTTCGGCCGCGGGGTGTGCGGTGCGGCGGCTGCGTCGCGGCAAACCCAGCGGGTGGAGGATGTGCATGAATTTCCCGGACATATCGCCTGCGACAGTGCGTCGAACAGCGAGTTGGTGGTGCCGCTGGTCAAGGATGGCAGACTGATAGGCGTGCTTGACCTCGACAGCCCGTCGCTGGGGCGGTTTACCCTTGAGGATCAGGCCGGTATTGAACAGCTGACGGCGATTTTCCTGCGTTTGACCGATTGCTGAAGCACGGATATCCACACCCCTGTAGTGAGCGGGCTTGCCCCGCGCTGGGTGGCGAAGCCGCCCCAATCGGAACACCGCATTCTGTCTGAAGGATCGCGGTGAATGATTTTGGGTCGGCTTCGCCACCCAGCGCGGGCGGTGCGACGATTCGACAAGCCCGCTCACTACTGTGAATCCAACTTGTGAAGCTGCACTCGCAACAACCTCTCCAATTCCAGCATGAACTTCTCCAGGCACTTCACACCTGCTTCAACCTGCATCCATTCATCTCCCCGAGCGCACGCCTGTTCAACCGCTTCACACTGCCCGGCGAGCGGCGCCGCCTGGACGATACGCGCGGCCCCCTTGATCTTGTGCGCCTGCTCGACAATCTCCTGAAGCGGGGCATGGGCTTCAATCAGGGCTGTCAGTTCCTGGCGATCATGTTGACTGCTGCTCAACAACTCCTCCAGCAAACGCCGGCTCAATTGCGGATCGCCGCCGGTCAGGGCCTCGAAGTTGCCGAGGTCCAGGTTCAGGTCGGTGGGTTGAGGGGGAATCTGCGCCAATTGCCGTTCCAGTGCCGTGAGGCTGATGGGTTTGAACAGGCAATCGTCCATGCCCGCTTCAGCGCAGCGTTGCTTCTCTTCAGGCTGGGCGTTGGCGGTAAAACCCAGGATCACGCAGGGCGCCAGTTGCTCACGTTGTTCGTACTCACGGATCGAGCGGCTCAGCTCGTAGCCGTTCATGATGGGCATGTTGCAGTCGGCGATGATCAGGTCGAAGCGTTCCTGGCGCCAGGCCTGGAAACCCGCGGCGCCGTTCTGGGCGGCGGTGTACTGGTGCCCCAGGTAAGCCAGTTGCTGGCACATCAGCAAGCGGTTTGCGGGATGATCGTCCACCACCAGTACATTGAGCACCGGTGCGGTCGCGGGCGCCTCGGGTGTCTGCTCCACCCGGGTCTGTTCCGGCTGCAAGCGCGTCATGTTCAGGTTGACGTGCACCTGGGTGCCGACCATGGGCACGCTGCTCAGGCTCAGTTGCCCGCCCATCATCGCGCACAGGCTGCGGCAGATCACCAGCCCCAGGCCGGCGCCGCTCCTGGCCAGTTGCCCGGAATTGTCGGCTTGGGCAAAGGGTTCGAACAGGCGCAATTGATCATCTCGGCTGATGCCTATCCCGGTGTCCTCGACCACCAGTTTCATCTCGACCTGCTGCGCCTGCTCGGTGGGCAATACCTCCACCTTGATCTTCACCTGGCCGCGCTCGGTGAACTTGATGGCGTTGCTGACCAGGTTGGACAGCACCTGTTTGAAGCGCAACGGGTCGATCAGCACTTCGGTGTCGTCCAGGTTGGGCTTGAACTCAAGGGACAGGCTGAGGGTTTTCTGGCGGGCCAGGCCGTCGAAAACACGCACCACCGACTCGATGACTTCCCGCAGGTTGACGCGCTCCGGTGCCAGGCTCAGGCGCCCGGATTCGATGCGTGCGATGTCCAGGATATCGCCGATCAGTTCCAGCAGGTCCTTGGCCGAGTTGTACGCCACTTCGATGGCCGGGCGGTCGAGATGGCCCTGGTCGGCGCGCTTGAGGGTCAGTTCGAGCATGCCGATCACCGCGTTCATTGGTGTGCGGATTTCATGGCTCATGGTGGCGAGGAACGTACTCTTGGCCCGGTTGGCCTCGTCGGCGCGCTCTTTGGCGGCGCGAATTTCGTCGAACAGTTGGCGTCGTTCGCTGATGTCGATCCAGCCGCCAATGATGCCTTGCACTTCTCCGATGGAATCGCGGTACGGCAGGATCCAGTGGTAGATCGTCAGTTTTTTTCCGCGGATATGCAGGGTGCGGTCCAGGATCAGCGGATTGCCTTCCCTCATCACCCGCTGGTAATCGTCGTGATATTGAACGGCATCGGTTTCCAGGGCCTCGCTCATCTGGATGGCGCTTTTGCCCACCACGTCCTCGCGCTTGACGTCGAACGCCTGCAGGTAGCTGTCGTTGCAGGTCTGCAGCAGGCCGTTTCGATCGCGCACGTAGATCGGGTGTGGGGTCTCGTTGACCAGCGCGCGCATGAACTCGAACTGGTCGCTGAGGGCGCGTTCGGCCATCTTGCGGTGCTTGATCTGGCGACGCATGTAGGCGTTCCAGCCCAGGGAGACCAACAGCAACAGCCCGGTAACGATGATGATGCGTGCGATCAGTTGGTGATAGTTGCGCCAGTAGCTATCGGAGGCGGAGGTGTAGCCTCGCCAGCGACTGTTGATCACCCCCAGTTCATCCGGTGCGATGCTCAGCAAGGCTTTATCGAGGATCGAGCTGAGCTCGGTGGCGCCGCGCGCCGTAGCCAGGGCAAAGGTAGCGGGGAAGGTGGCGATGCCGCTGCTGATCTGCAATTTGTCCTGGAACACCTGGGACGACAGGAAATAGTTGGCGACCACCAGGGAATTCACCGCGCCCTCCACATGCCCCTGGGCCAGCAGTTCGGAGGCCTTGAAGGTGTCGCTGGCCTTGACCAGCTGGATCTCTGGATAGTCGCTGCGCAGGAAGGCCTCCAACGGGTTGCCCGGGGTGAGTGCCAGGCGCTTGCCGGCCATTTGCTCCAGGTTCGCCGGCGCATTGGGCTCATTGCGTGTCAGCAGCACGTAGGAGTTTTCCAGGTAAGGTCGACTGAAATTCAGTTGGGCTTCCCGTTCAGCGCTGGGCACGATTGCGCCGATGATGTCGATGTTGCCGGTGTCGACCTGTTCGATCATCGCGTTCACGTCTCGCACTCGATGCATCTCGAAACGCAGCCCGGTGCGCAGGCGAATCAGCTCCAGCAAATCAGCGGTGATGCCGCGGAAGTTGCCGTTCGCATCAAAGAAAGTCAGTGGCGCCAACGTCTCGTTCACGATCACTTTGACCACCGGGTGGTCCTTCAGCCAGCGCTCCTCGCGTTGTGTCAGTTGCAGCTTTTCGGCGGTCAGCAGGATGTCGCTGCCGGCGCTCCAGCGCTTGGCGATCGCTTCCCGTTCCGCGGTGGGCACGGCGGTCAATACCGCGTTGACGATACTCAAGAGGGTGCGCTGGTGCACGGGCATGGCAAAGCTGAATCCATAGGCCTCGTGCTTGCCGAAGTTAGCCATGCGGATGTTCTTCAGGTAGCCCTTGTTGATCATGTAATGAGTGGAAATGGTATCGCCGAGGAAGACGTCGGCTTGATCGAATGCCACCGCGTTCAAGGCGTTTTGATAGGAGGGGTAGGTACGGATGATCGCCTTGGGATACAGTTTTTCCACTTCGCTCAGGGGCAGGTAGTGGTAGACCAGGGACAGGCGCATCCCGGCCAGGCCATCATCCAGGCTGCGCGTCTCACGCTCGCGGGTAACCAGTACCGGCTGGTCCACGGCGTAGGGTTCGGACAACGTAAGGTTCGGGTTTTTCGCCTCGAAGCCGTTGGAGGAGCCCAGCAGATCGATCTCCCCGCTTTCAAGCGCGCGAATCGCGTCCTCCCGGGAGGCGTAGCGCAATACCTTCACCGGCAGCGCCAGGGCCCGGGACAGCAGACCGGCGTAATCAGCGGTGAGGCCCTCATAGTCGCGCCCGCTGGAGGTGAGATCGAAGGGAGGGTAGTCAGGGGATGCGGCGCCCAGCACCAATTCACGCTTGTTTTGCAACCATTGACGCTGGGTCTTGTTCAGGTGGGTGTCCAGTTGAAACGAGCCTGAACGGCTCAGTAAGGTGAGATACTCCGGGCCCGTTGGTTGGTTCGCGAGCACGACGGTGCTGAAGCACAGACTGGCACTCAATATGATCAGGTAGTCCTTTATACGGCTGGGCATCCACTTTCTCACACTAGCGCGTTTCGTTTTGCCATCTCGATAAGGTCTACCAAGGATTTGGCTTGAAGTTTTTGCATCAGCCGCTTTTTATAAGTACTCACGGTTTTATTACTTAGAAACATACCCTTGGCAATTTCCTTGTTAGTGCGGCCTTGTGCAAAAAGTTGTAATACCATTAGTTCCCGGTCGTTGACGGACTTGAACAGTTCAAGTTCCTGGGACTCCACGCCCTCTACGCCGTTGGTGGTGAGTGCCTGGCTGGGGAAATAGTTGTAGCCGGACAACACCGCGCGAATGGCGCTGAGCAGTTCACTCAGATCGCCTTCCTTGCACACGTAGCCATCGGCGCCTGAGCGCATGCAGCGTGTGGCGAACAGCGTGGGCGACTGGGCCGTCAGGATCAGGGTTTTCATCGACGTGTTCATCGCGTTGAAGCGGCAGAGTACTTCGAGCCCGTCCAGCTTGGGAATGCTGATATCCAGGATGATCAGGTCGGGCAGGCATTCGCGGACCATTTGAATGGCGTCGCATCCGTTATCCGTTTCGCCGACCACTTTATAGCCTTCGTGCTCCAGCAACATTCGGATGGCAAGCCGTATAACCGGATGGTCATCGATAATAAAAACTGTGTTCATGGTCACATTCCGTGCAAGTGCAAAATAAAGTGGGCACATTAGCTCAGAAGCGGAGTAAGGCGCATGAGCTCAGAGGGGAGTAGATATAAAACAGGAATATTCCTACAGTAAAAAAGGTAACGGCCTACTAGTCACTAAGGCTTCGTGAAGCGATAGGTCAGTATTCGAGGAGGGCGCGGGTTAAAGGCGGCTGCCATGGATTTGGCTGTGGCAGCATTGATCTTTTTCGTCGAGCAATGATGTTTAAATCCTACAAGCGTAACTTCAATAATGGGCAGAGCAAGTGCGCCAGTTCATCCTTGTTCAGCGGTTTCGATAAATAGCCGAGCAGTGGCAGGCCACGATCCATGGCCTGGCTTATCAAACTGGCGAGTTCCGCCACCGGCAATCCGCTCAGCAGGATGGCGGTGGTGGTAAAGCGCCTGCGGCTGGCGATTTCAATCAGCTCGAGTCCCGGCAGGTCGGGCAGGCATTGATCACACAGGATGATGTCGAAGGGCACCTCGGCCTGCGCCATCACACAGATTGCCTGCTCGGCGTTTTCGGCCGGGGTCAGCCGTGCGAAGCCGAAGCTCCTGAGCAGGCACTGGGTGGCGAGGAGTTGAAAGGGATGATCCTCCACCAACAGGATACGAAGCGGATAGCTGGGCATTGGGGCCACACGATGAGTCAAGCGTCGATGGAGGGCGCGTAGGAACAGTTCGCCAGGGTCGCGGGAAGCGTGCGTGATTATTCATCGTGTGCTTGTGCGAATTCGATCAGGCCGCTCTGTTCCCTTTGTAGGTGGATTCCTTTCAAGAGACAGGCAGCTTGATCGAGTTCGTTTATTGAGGGCTGGAACGTCCGGTCATTTCCCGCGCCATTTCGGTGGCGTAGCTGTCGGTCATGCCGGCGATAAAGTCGATCATGCGCAGGAACGAAGCGTGCAGCGGCCATTCAGGGTTTGGTGCGTTGTTGCCCAGCAAGTCGAGAATGCGTCGGTTCTTGAACGACGGCGTGCGCCCGCCATGCTGTTCCAGTGCCGCGCCGCAGAAGGCGTTCAGGAGGATTTCCAGCGTGGTGTAGGCGCCGATTTCATGCAGGGTCTTGCGCTTGTCCTGGAAGATCTTCTTGCGCGCCATGTCCTTGGCATCCAGGACGCAGCGTTTGGCGGGGCCGTGCATGTGTTCCACCAGATCGCCGGGCAGCGTGCCGGCCAGCAAGGCATCCTGCTGCTCGACGAAGGCCCGCGCCGCTGCGTTGGTCAAATGCTCGATGGCCTTGCCGCGCAGGATCGCCAGTTTGCGGCGCCGGGAATCCTGCGCGCCGAGTTGGCGATAGGTCTGGGGCAGGTCATCGCCCACCAGGTCCAATAGCAGCGACTCGACTTCGGCGTATTCCAGCAACTGCATTTCCAGGCCGTCTTCCAGGTCGATCAGGGCGTAGCAGATGTCGTCCGCCGCTTCCATCAGGTACACCAAAGGGTGCCGGGCCCAGCGTTGTTCTTCAAGTTGCGGCAGGCCGAGCTTGTGGGCGATCTGCTCAAGGATCGGCAGCTCGCTCTGGTAGCAGCCGAACTTGTGTTTCTTGTAGCCCAGGGAATCGGCGTGCCGGGCGGTCCAGGGGTATTTCAGGTACGTGCCCAGGGTGGCGTAGGTCAGTCGCGTACCGCCGTCGAACTGGTGGTATTCGAGCTGGGTCAACACGCGAAAGCCCTGGGCGTTGCCTTCGAAGTTGAGGAAGTCGTTGCGCTCGGCGCTGCTCATATCGTCCAGCCAGCCACGTCCCGCGGCCTGCTGGAACCAGTGGCGAATGGCGTCTTCACCGGAATGCCCGAACGGCGGGTTGCCGATGTCATGGGCCAGGCAGGCCGATTGCACCACCATGCCCAAGTCGCTCGGGTCGCACCAGTCGGGCAGGGCGCTGCGCAGGGTCTCGCCGACGCGCATGCCGAGGGAGCGGCCTACGCAGCTCACTTCCAGGGAATGTGTCAGGCGGGTATGGATATGGTCGTTGCTGGAGACCGGGTGCACTTGGGTCTTGCGGCCCAGGCGACGAAACGCGCCGGAGAAGATAATACGGTCGTGGTCTTTGTGAAACGGGCTACGTCCCAGTTCTTCCGGGCTGTGCAGCGGTTTGCCAAGACGTTCGCGAGTCAGCAGGGTGGGCCAATCCAAGGCGGATGCTCTCCGTAGGGTGAATGACCCTCCCAGCTTCCCGGTTCAGCGCGGCCTGGGCAAGCGAAAATCTACAACCCGGCCGCGTCGATATCGATTAAGAGCAAACGCTGACCGTTCTCGAAGAATTGTCCGGCGGTGAGACAATACCGGTTGGTGGTCGCGTCGCGGTAGGTCGAGGACAGGCTTAGGCGGCGCTCCTCCCAACCTTCGGCCAGCAGGTGATAAAAGTAGGGGCGCCATGACCAGTTGTGGCCCAGGTAGCGGCTGTCGGCCTGCCAGGCGTCCTGGTGCCATTCGAAGTTTGGCGTCAGCTGGGTGCCATGCCGGTCGCACTGGTAGAAGCGCAGCAGCCAGGGAAACGCCGGCAGATGAGGCAATCGGCTCAGCGGCGCCTGTGCCTGGGCCCAGGTTTGCAGGATAGTCATCAGCTCGGCCAATTGCTGGCGCAGCTGCATGATGCGCCCGCGCTCTGCCAGCTTTTGCTGGACGTACACCGTGCGCAGCTGGGCGAAACGCGGCACGAAGGCGTCGGTGGCGAACCAGTCCAACCGGGCCTGGGCAAATAGATAGCCCTGCACATAGCGCGCGCCGCACTCCAGGGCAAAGCTCAACTGCGCTTCGGTCTCCACGCCTTCGGCGATGATCCAGCAGCCGGTCTTCTCGGCCATTTGCGCCAGGGCCCGCACCACTTCGCTGCCAGGCCCGCCGCGAGCGGCGTCCTGGAACAGGCGCATGTCCAGCTTGAGAATATCCGGCTGCAATGCCAGTACCCGGTCGAGTTGGGAATAACCGGCGCCAAAGTCGTCGATGGCAATGCGCGCCCCGGCTTCGCGATAACGCGCCACCACGTCAGCCATCCGCTGGATGTCGCCACCCAGTTCAGTGATCTCGAACACGATGCGCCGTGGATCGACGCCATGTTTGTGGATTTGTTTCAGGCTCGGCAGCGCCTGGCCGGGGCGTAGCCGGTTGATCCAGCGTGGCGAGATGTTCAGGCTCATGAACCAGTCTTCAGGCGCTTCGTGCAAGCGGCTCAAGGCGTTGTCGCGGATCTGCCGGTCGAGGCGTCGCAAGGTTACACCTGGGGTGCGTGGGTCGGCGAACAGCGGGCCGACGGACTGCAAGCGGCCATCCGACTGCCGCAGGCGGCCCAAGGCCTCGACGCCGGCGATGCGGCCCGTGGCGGTGTCGATAAACGGTTGGAAGCAGGCGAGCGGTTGCCCGTCGATCACGGGGCCTCCTTAAGAGAGGTGGCGAAAAAAGGCCCGGCCCTCGAAAACGAGGGCCGAGCCAGTTCTGTTAGCAAGAATGCAGCCAGTACGCTCAGCTTTTACGCGAAGAGCCCTGCATGGCCAACTTGATCAGCGGGATCAAGCCGGCACCGAGGCGCACCAGGCGCGTCACGCCGCCGATGCCTCCACCCTTGGCGCCCTTGCCCGTGAAGAAGCCCATCAGAGTCACGGCGGCAACGCCCCACAGCGGCGCGTGCTTGATGCCCAGGCCACCCTGCAGACTCTGGCCCATGTTGCGCACCTTGTTCAGCGGCAGCATCAACTGCTGGGACTCGTGGCGGATCTCCTGACGGTGCATTTCCATGCGCAGGCGAATCAAAGCCTTGCGCATTTCTCGGCGGGAGGTTTGCTGGTTTTCATTCGAGCTCATGGCAGCAGGCGCTCCCGGTCATTGGCCAATTCTTCGAGGGTGGCGTGGAACGGCGTGGACTCATCGAATACCGCCGCTTTCAAGCGCACCCCGCAGAACGCGGCGGCCAGGGTGTAGAACACGCAGAGGCAGATGATCCCGGTCAGCCGGTAGCCGGTGTCCCACACCAGGATCATCACCAACGTCGACAACCCCACCAGCAACAGCAGCGCAAACACCAGCGCCAGACCGGCAAACAGCAACAGGCTGACGGTGCGGGCCTTCTGTTCCTGCAATTCGATGCCAAACAATTCGACGTGGCTGTGCAGCAAGCCCAGCACGGCCGCGCCCAGACGCCTTGAGGTTGAGCTCGTGGTCGAGCTGGATTCGCCGATAGACATGGTATTAGCGCCTTGTGGCCAGCAGGCCGATCAAAAAGCCCACGCCGGCGGCAATGCCCACCGACTGCCAAGGGTTGGCCTGCACATAATCTTCAGTGGCGGTGACCGCCGCCTGGCCGCGTTCGCGCAGGGAGTCTTCAGTCAACCTCAGGGTTTCACGGGCCTGCAGCAGCGATTCCTGGATTTTAGCGCGCAGCTCGTCGGCCTGGTCGCCCGCGAGTACCTTGGTGTCGTTCAGCAACCTTTCGGTGTCAGTCACCAGGGTTTGAAAATCCGCCATCAGTATTTCCTGGGCGTTCTTTGCAGTGCTTCGGGCCATGGTTATCTCCGTGATTGGCTGATCGGTATGTAGTGGTTTCGAGTCACCGGCATCGGTGAAGGTTCAGTGCAATTGTCTGGTACAGCTTTTGCTACGCCTTGGTGCGCGGGCCAACGAGTCTGCGCTGAATCCGGGCGGTGGGGCAGCAAGCCTTGAAAAACCTTACCCTAAATAACTCAAACTCGCGGAAAAACCCTGTCGGTAACGGCCTGTTGTGTTAATCGCTGCGCTAAAGCGGTTCACGCCCTCTGAAGAGGGGCGGGGTCGCGGGTGCCAATTTAGTGCACAAACACCTGGCTCGACCCGCTTTGGTGCTTTTTTGCCTTGACTGCAGGCCTGCCAACTTCCATGGAAACTCTGCAAAGTGCAGTGGACACGCTCGTCCACAGCTCCAACACCCTGTTTATCCTGATCGGTGCGGTCATGGTCCTGGCCATGCACGCCGGCTTCGCGTTCCTGGAAGTCGGCACGGTGCGCCAGAAGAATCAGGTCAACGCGCTGTCGAAAATCCTCAGCGACTTCGCCATCTCCACCCTGGCTTATTTCTTTATAGGCTATTGGATCTCCTACGGCGTGAGTTTCATGCAACCGGCTGCGGTGATCAGCGCCGACCATGGTTATGGGTTGGTGAAGTTTTTCTTCCTGCTGACCTTTGCGGCAGCGATCCCGGCGATCATTTCCGGTGGCATTGCAGAGCGCGCAAAGTTCGCTCCTCAGCTTTGCGCCACGGCGTTGATCGTGGCGTTTATCTACCCGTTTTTCGAAGGCGTGGTGTGGAACGGCAATTTCGGCCTGCAGGCCTGGCTGCTCGCGACCTTTGGCGCCAGCTTCCATGACTTCGCCGGTTCCGTGGTGGTACACGCCATGGGCGGTTGGCTGGCGCTGGCGGCGGTGTTGTTGCTCGGCCCGCGCAATGGGCGCTACCGCGAAGGGCGCCTGGTGGCGTTCGCGCCGTCGAGCATTCCGTTCCTGGCGTTGGGTTCGTGGATCCTGATCGTCGGTTGGTTCGGTTTCAACGTGATGAGCGCCCAGACCCTGAACGGCGTGAGCGGCCTGGTGGCGGTCAACTCGCTGATGGCGATGGTCGGCGGCACGGTCGCTGCGTTGATCATCGGCCGCAATGACCCAGGCTTCCTGCACAACGGCCCGCTGGCCGGGCTGGTGGCCATTTGCGCCGGCTCCGACCTGATGCACCCGGTGGGCGCGCTGGTGACCGGTGCTGTCGCCGGCGGGTTGTTCGTGTGGTGTTTCATCGCGGCGCAGGACCGCTGGAAGATCGACGATGTATTGGGTGTGTGGCCGTTGCATGGCCTCTGCGGCGTGTGGGGCGGCATTGCCTGTGGCATTTTCGGCCAGGCCGCCCTGGGTGGGCTGGGCGGTGTCAGCCTGATCAGCCAATTGATCGGCACGGCCCTCGGCGTGCTGGTGGCGCTGCTCGGCGGCTTGCTGGTGTACGGCGTGATCAAGCGTGTCACCGGGCTGCGCCTGAGCCAGGAGCAGGAGTATTACGGTGCGGACCTGTCGATCCACAAGATCGGCGCGGTCAGTCAGGATTGATCGGCGCCTATTCTTCGTCGTCCGGTTGCGCGTAAAAACCGTGCAGCAGGCGATAGCGGTTCTGCCGCACTTCATCGACCCGCGCCTGTACCTGTTGGTCCGGCAGGCCCAGCAGGATTAACGCATGGGAGGCGAGCATCAGGCTCGACTCCAACAGCTCGGGTACCACTTCGGTGGCGCCCGCGGCTTTCAGTTCAGCCAATTGGCTGTCATCGCGGGTACGCACCAGGATCGGCACCTGGGGGTTGATCCGGCGCGCCTCTTTCAGCACCACCAGCGCCACATCGGTGTTGTCCACCGCAATCACCACCAGCCGCGCGCGTTCCAGGCCGACCGCACTCAGCAGGGCGCCCCGCCGGCAGTCGCCATAATGCACGCTGCTGTCTTCGGGGGTGGCTTCCTGAACCCGTTCCGGATCGTCATCCAGGGCGATGAAGGCCTGTTGTTCCTTGCGCAGGAAACGCCCGATGGATTGGCCGACACGTCCATAGCCGCAGATCACCGCGTGCCCGCGTAGCTCGGCATTCAACGCGGTGATGTGTTCCAACTGCACTTGCTGGTTGGGTTTGCGGTGCAGACGCAGGGCAATGCGCGGCGCGGCGCGCAACAGTAGCGGGGTCAGCAGCATTGAACAGAAGGTGGCGGCCAGCAGCAGCCCGTTGAATTCGTCGGGGATCAGCCGGCTCTGCTGCATCTGCGCCATCAGCGCAAAGCAGAACTCGCCGCCTTGGGCCAGCGCCAGGCCACTGCGCCAGGCCGTCTCGGCGTCGCTGCCGCGCAACTTGACCAGCGCTGCCACCACGCAGCCTTTGACCAGCATCAGGGTCAAGGTCAGGCCAAGGATCAGCAGGCTGTGACTGACGAACAACTGCAGGTCGATCAGCATGCCGATGCTGACGAAAAACAGCCCCAGCAGGATGTCGCGAAACGGGCGGATATCCGCCTCGATCTGGTGGCGGTAGTGGCTCTCACCCAGCAGCATGCCAGCCAGGAACGCGCCGAGGGCAGGGGAGAGCCCCAACAAATGCGTGAGCCAGGCCGTCAGCAGCACGATCACCAGCGCCAGCAGCACGAACAGCTCTGCCGAATGGGAGGCGGCGACTTCACGGAACAAGCGCGGCAACAGCAAGCGGCTGGCCAGCAGCAGGCCGACAAACAACACCACGGTCTTGCCCAGGGTCAGCGGCAGCGCCAGGTACCAGGCTTGCTCGCCAGTGCCGGCAAATACCGGCACCAGGGTCAGCAGCAGCACCGCCACCACATCCTGGAACAGCAATACGCCAATCGCGTTCTGGCCGTGGCTGCTGAAGATTTCACCCAGGCTGCTCAGTTCCTTGCTGACGATGGCCGTGGAGGACAACGCCAGCCCCGCCCCCAGCAACAACGCGATGCCCGGCGCTACGCCCAGGGTCACCAGCAAGCCCCCCAGCAGCGCCCCGCACCCCAACACCTGCAGACTGCCCAGGCCAAACACCACGCGGCGCAGGGCAAGCATCTTCGTCAGGGAAAACTCCAGGCCCAGGGAAAACAGCAGGAACACCACGCCCAGTTCGGCGAGGTCGGGCAGTTCTTCGCTGTCATTCACCCAGTCCAGGGCGGTGGGCCCCACGGCCAGGCCGACGCACAGGTAGCCCAGCACGGGTGGCAATTGCAGCCGGCGAAACAGCGCAATCACCACCAGGGATGAGGCCAGAATGATCAGCAGGTTGGCAAACACACGCATCTCCATTGCAAGGGGCAGGCAAAAGCCTGCAAGTATCGCTGAATCAGTTATAGGTCATTGTGACGTGGGTCAGGGTTTATGTGTGGCTGGCAGGCTTATGGTGGCGAGCGGGCTTGTTGTGGCAAGCCCGCTCGCCACAACAAGCCCGCTCGCCACAGGTATTGTGGGGGCTTAGAATGGTTGCCTACGTTCTGACAAGGTCTGTTCGCCATGCTTCCTGAATGCCAGCTGTTCGGCACCCTCGGTTGTCATCTTTGTGAGATCGCCGAAGCCGAAGTCATGCCGCTCGTCGAACACGGCCTGCTGGTGGAACTGGTGGACATCACCGACCCCGACGACCTGACCGAGGTCTACGGCCTGCGGATTCCGGTGCTTCGCCGGGTAGATACCGGTGCTGAGCTGGACTGGCCCTTCGACACTGAGCAGGTGGTCGCCTTCCTGCGCTGACATTTATGCGATGGCGGGTTTCCGAATATTACGTTACTGTATGTTTGTACAGCGATTGAATAGAGGGAACGCCCGTGGTGAATGTTGAACAACTGAAAAGCAGCGTCAATCGCATGTCCGCCGATGTCGTGCGCGACGCGGTGAACGAGCTGCGCCTCGATGGCCTGGTCACGGAAGGCAAGACGCCGTTTAATAAAGTGCATTTTAATACCTGCTTCGCCGAGATCGAGGCGCTGTTCCAGCGCGCCGGCTATCACAAGCAACTGGATGTGGTGGGTTACCAGGGATTGCTGTACGCGTTATACGATCCGGGCCGCTGGGAAGCGGTGGACGTATTGCGCTGGCTCAAGGAATTCACCGAGGCCGCGAGTGCCTCAAAGATCCTGCGGCCCGAGTTGCTCAAGGCCTGAGATAGGCCCTAGGCTCAATCCCGCTCCATGCGGGATAATGCCCGCCTGTTTTTTCCAGGTTCGAGCAGGTTCATGTCCACATCCGGTTTTTCCGCGTCCCAGCACCAAGCCAGCACCTTGTACTTGCCGCCCGGCGCCTGGACGACAGTGCTCGATTGCCTGTGCGAACACTTCCCGGCGATTGGCCGTGAGCACTGGCTGGACCGTATCGCCCGAGGCCGGGTGCTGGACATCAACGGCAGCCCGATCGCCCTGGACCTGGCCTACAAGGAAGGCCTGTGCGTCTACTACTTCCGGGAAGTGCCGAACGAGAAGGTAATCCCGGTGCAGGAGGCCATCCTGTATGCCGACGAGCATCTGGTGGTCGCGGACAAACCGCACTTCCTGCCCGTGACGCCGGCCGGTGAGTACGTCGAACAGACTTTGCTGCGCCGCCTGATTCGTCGTCTGGACAATCCGTCGCTGGTTCCCTTGCATCGCATCGACCGGCATACGGCGGGGTTGGTGCTGTTCTCGGCCAACCCGGCCAGCCGTTCCGCGTATCAACAACTGTTTCCCACGCGCAAGATCGATAAATACTACGAAGCCATCGCCCCAGCCTTGCCTGACCTGACGTTCCCCCTGGTGCATAAAAGCCGCCTGGTCGATGGCGAACCGTTTTTTCGCATGCAGGAAGGCGACGGTATCGCCAACACCAAAACAGCCGTGGAGGTGCGAGAAAAGAACGGCAACCTGTGGCGCTACGGCTTGTTTCCGGTGACGGGCAAGAAGCACCAGTTGCGCGTGCACATGACCGCGCTTGGCGCGAGTATCTGCAACGACCCGTTCTACCCTGACGTGCTCAAGGACGCCGTGGACGACTACGCTAACCCGCTGAAACTGCTGGCCCAGGGCGTGCGCTTCATCGACCCGGTCACAGGTCACGAGCGTGTCTTTCGCAGCCGGATCAGCCTCGACTGGTAAGCGCCGGAAACGACAAGGCCCGCGCGAGGCGGGCCTTGGGTTAACCGGATAGCTGGGGCTTTCTGATACTGCGCGGCGTCCTGTTTAGGGCGGCTTCGCCACCCAGCGCGGGGCAAGCCCGCTCACTACAGGTCTTTAACGGTGCGAACCTGGTCTTTGTTGATTCGGGTGCGCTTGCCGTCAAGTTGTTCGAATTCGTAGAAACCCGAATCTTCGTTGTATTTCGGGGTGTCGACGGCCTGGATTTCGCGACCGTCATTCAGGGTGATCACTGTCGGCGAGGCGCAACCGGCGAGGGTAGCGAGGCCCAGTGCAAGCATGAGAGCGGCGATGGTCCGTTGAGTCATGGGTGTGTCTCCGAGAGAATACTTTTTAAATGCTGACCTTGTGACGCGTGAAGCGCCGACAAAGTTCCTTGTGCGAGGTTCATTCTGACACGCCCGAGCGCGTCTTTAACAGCGCCGGCGTGTTCAGGTTGGCCAGGCGCGGGTCGTCCGCCGGGCACTCAAGGCCCAAGCCGCCCAGTTGCAGGAAGAGCTTGCGCGGGCTGCGTTCCCCGGCGTGCCAGGCGCTGTCCACCGCGTCGCGCAGGGCGGTCGGGATGATGCAGATCAGCGGTTCCCAGAACTCGCCATGGCGCACCATCACAGGCAGCAGCGGGTGCTGCTGCGCCATCTCACGCAGGTCGGCGAGCAGTCGGTCGTCGAGATTCGGCACGTCGCACGGCACAATCAGCAGGTGCCCGTGGCGCGCGACAGTGAGTCCCGCACGGATACCTGCGAGCGGGCCGGGAAAGTCCGGGCTGTCGTCATTCACCAGCCGGTCGGCATACACCGCGTACTGTTGCGGGTTGCGGTTGCAGGAGATGATCAGGTCATCCGTGAGCGGCCGCACCACGCGCTGTAAATGCGCGATCAGGGGTTGGCCGCGCCATTCCAGCAGGCCTTTGTCCTGGCCGCCCATGCGTTGGCCGCGGCCACCGGACAGCAGCAGGACCGAACAGGGCAGGGGGGATGAATCGATAGGCATGGTGGTTCCGCAGCGGCAGCAAAAGGGGGGCCTGTGATATAACATCGGGCTGTTCCTTCGACAACCGGACCGTGCCATGAACGCCAAGGCAGATGCGCCCTTCGTACCCCTGAATATCGCCGTATTGACCGTCAGCGACACCCGTACCCTGGAAACCGATACGTCCGGCCAGGTCTTCGTCGACCGCCTGACCGCCGCCGGCCACAGGCTGGCCGAGCGCGTGCTGCTCAAGGACGACCTCTACAAGATCCGCGCCCAGGTCGCCCACTGGATCGCCGAAGACGTAGTGCAGGTGGTGCTCATCACTGGCGGCACCGGCTTCACCGGCCGTGACAGCACGCCCGAAGCCGTGAGTTGCCTGCTGGATAAACAGGTCGATGGTTTTGGCGAACTGTTCCGCCAGATTTCCGTGGCCGATATCGGCACCTCCACCGTGCAATCCCGCGCCCTGGCCGGCCTGGCCAACGGCACCCTGGTGTGCTGCCTGCCGGGTTCCACCAATGCGGTGCGCACCGGTTGGGACGGCATCCTCGCCGAGCAGTTGGACAACCGTCACCGCCCGTGCAATTTCGTGCCGCACCTCAAACAGGCCGAGCCTTGTGAATCCCGTGGGTAAGCCCGGCAAGAGCGGCGCGCTGATGCCGGTCGAAGACGCGCTGGAGCAACTGCTGGCCATGGCCGCAGCCGCGCCGATCCGCGAGCGGGAAACCCTGGCGCTGGCCGATTGCGACGGTCGCGTCCTGGCGCAAGACCTGATCTCCACCCTCGACCTGCCACCCTGGCCGAACAGCGCCATGGACGGTTACGCCCTGCGTCTGTCGGACTGGACCGGCGAGCCGCTGGTGGTCAGCCAGCGCATCTTCGCAGGCGCTGTACCGCTGCCATTGGCCGCAGGCACCTGCGCGCGCATCTTCACCGGCGCGCCGGTACCCGAAGGTGCCGACTGTGTGCAAATGCAAGAAAACGCCGTGGTCCACGCTGATGATCGGGTGGGCTTTACCGAGCCGTTGCGGGCTGGCCAGAACATACGTCCCCAGGGCCAGGAAACCACCGTCGGTGAATGTGTCCTGTCGGCCGGCACGCGCCTGGGCCCGATCGAACTGGGGCTCGCCGCCTCACTCGGCCGTGACAGGCTGGAAGTAGTCCGCCGCCCACGCGTGGCGGTGCTGTCTACCGGCGACGAGCTGATCGAGCCGGGCTTGCCGCTGGGCTCCGGCCAGATCTACAACAGCAACCGACGGGTGCTGTGTACATGGCTCACGCGCATGGGCTGCGAAGTCATCGACGCCGGCATCCTGCCCGATGACCTGGAACACACCCGCACACGCCTGGCCGAGCTGGGCGGCGTTGACCTGATCCTGTCGACCGGCGGTGTGTCGGTGGGCGAGGCGGATTTTCTCGGTATCGCCCTGCGTGAGGAGGGAGAGCTGGCCTTGTGGAAACTGGCGATCAAGCCGGGCAAGCCGCTGACCTTCGGCCACTTCCGTGGTGTGCCGGTAATCGGCCTGCCGGGCAATCCGGCGTCGACCCTGGTGACGTTCGCCCTGCTGGCACGCCCTTATCTGCTGCGTCGCCAAGGCGTGCAAGACGTCGAGCCACTACGCTTTGAAGTGCCGGTGGGGTTTACCTGGCCCAAGCCGGGCAACCGCCGCGAATACCTGCGCGGGCGCATCGAGCAAGGCAAGGCGATCATCTACCGCAACCAGAGTTCCGGCGTGCTGAGGAGTGCGGCGTGGGCGGAGGGGTTTGTGGAAGTGCTGGAAGGGACGACCCTGGAGGTTGGCGACCGGGTCAACTTCATTCCCCTGAGTGAAGTCCTCAACTGACCCTGCACCTCCAAGGTGGGAGCTGGGTGCGTACAGGAGACTTTCAACCTTTTAAAGTTTTAGGGACCTAGGGCTATCGCAGCATGGGTATCTACACAACTTTCAACGGTGTGTGGCGAGGAGCTTGCTTGGCGGCCTTCGGGCCGACCGTTTTTTTGGGCTTGACCGAGTACATATCCGTTGCTGCGGTAACGGCGGCTTAGGGTTCCGCCCTTACGGCGGGTCACTTTTTGAAGAGCGCAAAAAGTAACCAAAAACGCTTCGCCCCACCACTCGGTGCCTCGCCTAGGCTCGGCATGCCCGTAATCCGACATTGATTTTGGGGGCCGCCGCCACGCGCCATCCATGGCGCGGGGCGGCTAAACCGGCGTCCTGCCGGTTTACCCCCCAAATCACTGTCGAATTCCGGCCAGCGTGGTTGACGGGGCGCCCCAGATCAAGATCAAAAACAAAGCGCGGCGGCCTTCGAGCCGACCGGTATTCATGTCGAACTCGGTTCAAAATGTGGGAGCTGTCGAGCCCCAGCGAGGCTGCGAAGGCGGCGGCACTGCTGGCATTTTTTTCGCCTGACCCACCGCTTTCGCAGCCTCGCTAAGGCTCGACAGCTCCCACAGGGAGATTGGTCAACTGAAAGTTGTGTAGATACCCATGGCTATCGCAGGCAAGCCAGCTCCCACAGTCGGATCGATGTGAGTCCGATAAAACTCAGTAATCATCCCCACGTTCGGTCACGTCGCGCTCGACCGGCGCGGCGTGTGGGTCATACCCCACCGGGAACTTGCCCTTCAACGTCCACGCAAACGCGATGATCTCGGCAATCGTGCGGTACAGCTCTTCCGGGATGCTGTCGCCCAGTTCCATGCGCGCCAGCAGCTTCACCAGCTCGGCGTTTTCGTAGATGGGCACTTCGTTTTCCCGTGCCAGTTTCAGGATGGCTTCGGCCAGGGCGTCATCGCCCTTGGCCGTCAGGGTCGGGGCTTGTTGTCCATCGTATTTAAGCGCAATCGCCTGGCGCGGTGGGGTGGAATGGTTCATGCGGTTTCATCCACCCAGCGTTGCTCCAACCCGGTTTTTGGCCCGCGTGGCGGGGTGCCGAGGTGGCAGTCGAGATCGCCGACGTTGAGGCCCGACGTCACCAGGCGTTCGCGCAGGCTGCCCAAGTGGCTTTCGATCAAGCTGGCGGTGAACGGCCGAGTGGCCCACAGCTGGCTGGACAGTTTGCCCTGGCTCAGTTGCGCCTGGACCTGCAACGGACCCAGCGGCTCCATGTCGAAGGCCAGTTCGACGCGCCAGAGCATCTGTTTGGCGTCTTTCTTTTCTTTGCGTTCGGGCTGGTCCTTCTCCGGCGCGGGTTCTTCGCGCTGGAACTTGACCTGCAATGGCACGATGTCCTGCAGGGTGCGCATGGGAATCTCCAATTGCCAAGTGGTTTGCAGGCGGCCGTCGGCGGTGGTGCCGGTCTGCTCCAGGCTCGACAGCTGATGGCTCTGCAACCGCGAAATCGCCCCGGCAGCCAGGCGCAGCAGGTTTTCCAGGTCGCCTTCGCCTTCCAGCTTGCCCATCAGTCGCTCGGGCAGCGGGAAGCTGGCCGGCGCCTGCCGTGCGCTGACTTGGCCAAGGGTATTGAGCGGGCTGCGGACAAAGTTGGGCAACATCTGCGCCAGCGTGTTGGCGGCGAGGATGGCATTCAGATTGGTGCTGACGGGCAGGGCGGGCACCAGATCGGCGATCAGGCGCAGCAAGGCGCCTTTCATGTCCAGCGGCGGTACTTGCGGATTTTGCCCGGCGAGCAATTTGGCCTCCAGGAAGGCCCCGCTGTTCTGGATCACTTGGGCCAGCACCTTGGGGTTGCTCACCTGTGCCAGGTCCGGCAACGCAGCCAGCAAGCGATCGGCGGCGGCGCGCAGGTCGGCGGAGGTGCTGTCGCCGCGCGGCAGGTTCTGCAGCGCAGTGAACACCGCATCCAGCGAGCCTTGGCGACTTTGCTGGGTGGAGAGTTGCTGCGTGATTGCCAATTGATCCTTGAGCCCGCTCAACGGCACGAAATTCAGGGTCTGCGCGTTCTGCACCACGGCACTGAGCAAACTGCCCACGCGCAAGGGTTGCGGGCTTTCCAGCGTCAGCGTCGCCCCGGCCAGGGCGTTATTGAGTACCGTCACCAGCGACCGGTAGATCGCCGGTTGCGCGGTGCCCTGGGGCAGCATCTGGGTGGTCAGCACCTTGGCTTGCAGCAGAGTGCCTTCCGGTATCTTGGCGGTATCGATGCGCGTGAGGGCCGCCACATTCGCGCTCAACGCCTGTTGCAGGCTTAGGGTCAGGTTGCCGGCGGGCGTCTGGCTCACCGCCACGTTACTGCCCAGCGGCAAGGGTTGGGCGCTGCTGGCCTGCACCAGGGTCTGGCGGCCGCCTTCCAGGGTCAGCTTGAGCAGCAGTTGAAAAGCTTCACCGCCTTGCTTGAGGGCGATGACTTCGGCATTCGCGGTTTTCCCAGGGTCAATCAAGCCGATCTGCGGCTCCAGCAATTTCAGCAAGGCGCCTGCCGCGGGCGCGGGCGTTTGCCCGGCGGCCGGCGTGGGAGGGAGCGTAGGAAGGTTGATCTCGCCGGTCATCGTGCGCATCGTCTCTGGGGAAATTGCCCTCTTTAGCGTAGGGCATCGCATGTATAATGCCGCCCGTCTGCAAAGAGAGCGCTAAAAACCTCACAACTATTTGATCCAGCTCTCTAAAATCGGTCGCCAAAGCCGTTATTGTGCTTCTTTCTATAACGGCCGCTGCACCGCCGACTTGAACCGTAAAGGCCCGCGATCTCTTGACCAGCCCTCTTCTTGAAGCCGTAGCGCTCTCCTGTGAACGCGACCTGCGCCTGCTGTTCGAGCACCTTGAGCTGCGGCTGGCCGGCGGCGACATGGTGCAAGTCAGCGGCCCCAACGGCAGCGGCAAGACCAGCTTGCTGCGCCTGCTGGCCGGGCTGATGCAGCCGACGGCCGGAGAGGTTCGACTCAACGGCAAGCCCCTCGACCAACAGCGCACGGAACTTGCGCGCAACTTGATCTGGATCGGCCACGCCGCCGGTATCAAGGACGTGCTGAGCGCCGAAGAGAACCTCAGTTGGCTTGGCGCCCTGCATCATCGTGCCTCCCGTGATGCCATCTGGCAGGCCCTTGCCGCCGTCGGCCTCAAGGGTTTCGAGGACGTCCCCTGCCACACCCTGTCCGCCGGCCAACAGCGCCGCGTGGCCCTGGCGCGTTTGTACCTGCCGGGACCGCCGCTGTGGATTCTCGACGAACCTTTCACGGCCCTCGACAAACACGGCGTCGCCCAGTTGGAAGAACATTTGGCCCGACACTGCGAGCAGGGCGGCCTGGCGGTGCTCACCACCCACCACACCCTGGCCCGCGTGCCCGCCGGTTACCGTGACCTGGACCTGGGGCGGTGGTTGCCGTGAGTGTGTTCGGTCTGTTGGTTGCCCGTGAGGCCCGCTTGCTGTGTCGTCGCCCGGCCGAGTTGGCCAACCCGCTGGTATTCTTTGCCATCGTGATTGCGTTGTTCCCTTTGGCGGTGGGGCCGGAGACTAAACTGTTGCAAACCTTGTCTCCTGGACTGGTGTGGGTCGCGGCGCTGTTATCGGTATTGCTCTCGCTGGACGGGCTGTTTCGCAGCGATTTCGAAGACGGTTCCCTCGAACAGTGGGTCCTTTCGCCGCACCCCCTGCCACTTCTGGTACTGGCCAAGGTACTGGCACACTGGGCTTTTTCCGGGCTGGCGCTGGTGCTGCTCTCGCCGTTGCTGGCGATGATGCTAGGGTTGCCCGGCGAGTGCCTGCCGGTGTTGCTCCTGTCGCTGCTGCTCGGCACGCCCACCCTGAGCCTGCTGGGCGCGGTGGGCGCGGCATTGACCGTGGGTTTGAAGCGCGGTGGCCTGCTGTTGGCCCTGCTGATCTTGCCTTTGTATATCCCGGTGTTGATCCTGGGCAGCGGCGCTTTGCAAGCCGCGCTCATGGGCATGCCGGCGACCGGTTACCTCCTGTGGCTGGGTAGCCTGACCGCCCTGGCGGTAACCCTGACACCCTTTGCTATAGCGGCCGGCCTGAAGATCAGCGTCGGCGAATAATGAGGTCTGACCAAGCGTTATGTCTGGTCAGTAAAGACCCTAGGCTTCTTGCAACGACAAGAAGCACCCGTGATGGAAACAGCAATGAACTGGACCTGGTTTCACAAGCTCGGCTCGCCCAAATGGTTCTACGGCATCAGCGGCAGGCTGCTGCCGTGGTTGAGTGTCGCCGCGATGTTGCTGATCGGCATCGGCCTGGTCTGGGGCCTGGCCTTCGCGCCGCCGGACTACCAGCAAGGCAACAGCTTTCGCATCATCTATATCCACGTGCCCGCCGCGATGCTGGCCCAGTCCTGCTACGTGATGCTGGCGGTGTGCGGTGTCGTCGGCCTGGTCTGGAAGATGAAGCTTGCGGACGTGGCCCTGCAGTGCGCCGCGCCCATCGGTGCGTGGATGACCGCCGTGGCGCTGGTCACTGGTGCGATCTGGGGCAAGCCCACCTGGGGTTCGTGGTGGGTGTGGGATGCGCGACTAACGTCCATGTTGATCCTGCTGTTCCTGTACTTCGGTCTGATTGCCCTGGGCAACGCAATCAGCAATCGTGACAGCGCCGCCAAGGCCTGCGCGGTGCTGGCGATTGTCGGTGTGATCAACATCCCGATCATCAAGTACTCGGTGGAGTGGTGGAACACCCTGCACCAGGGCGCCACCTTCACCCTCACCGAAAAACCGGCGATGCCCGTGGAGATGTGGGCGCCGCTGCTGCTGATGGTGCTGGGGTTCTATTGCTTCTTCGGCGCCGTGCTGCTGATGCGCATGCGCCTTGAAGTGCTCAAACGTGAAGCCCGCGCCAGCTGGGTCAAGGCCGAAGTGCAAAACAGCCTGGGGGCGCGTGCATGAGTTTTGCTTCTTTCAGCGAGTTTCTCGCCATGGGCCATCACGGCCTTTATGTCTGGACGGCCTACGGTATCTGCCTGGCGGTGCTGGCCCTCAACGTCGCCGCGCCGATCCTGGCCCGCAAGCGTTACCTGCAACAAGAGGCGCGTCGTCTGCGCCGGGAGACCGAAAAGTGAATCCGCTGCGTAGAAAGCGTCTGTTGATCATCCTTGCCATCCTGGCCGGCGTCGGCATTGCCGTGGCTCTGGCCTTGAGCGCCTTGCAGCAGAACATCAACCTGTTCTACACCCCGACCCAGATCGCCAACGGCGAAGCGCCCGTCGATACGCGCATACGCGCCGGCGGCATGGTGGAGAAGGGCTCCTTGAAGCGCTCCGGCGATTCCCTGGACGTGACCTTCGTGGTCACCGACTTCAGCAAATCCGTGACCATCACCTACCGCGGCATCCTCCCGGACCTGTTCCGCGAAGGCCAGGGCATCGTCGCCCTGGGCAAGCTCAACGCCGACGGTGTGGTAGTGGCCGACGAGGTCCTGGCCAAGCACGATGAAAAATACATGCCGCCGGAAGTGACCAAGGCTTTGAAAGACAGCGGCCAATCCGCTCCTGGCTTAAATTCAAAGCCTGCGAAGGAGGGCTAAGTGATGACGTCCGCACTGTTCATTCCGGAACTGGGCCAGTTGGCGATGATCCTCGCCCTGTGCTTCGCCATGGTCCAGGCCGTGGTGCCGTTGCTCGGCGCCTGGCGCGGCGACCGCCTGTGGATGAGCCTGGCGCAGCCGGCCGCCTGGGGCCAGTTCGCCTTTTTGCTGTTCGCATTTGGTTGTCTGACTTACGCCTTTATGACTGACGATTTTTCCGTCGCCTATGTCGCCAATAACTCCAACAGCGCCTTGCCCTGGTACTACAAGTTCAGCGCCGTGTGGGGCGCCCACGAAGGCTCGTTGCTGCTGTGGGCGCTGATCCTCGGCGGCTGGACCTTCGCCGTGTCGGTGTTCTCGCGGCAACTGCCGCAAGTCATGTTGGCCCGTGTGCTGGCGGTGATGGGCATGATCAGCATCGGCTTCCTGCTGTTCCTGATCATGACCTCCAACCCGTTCAGCCGCATCCTGCCGCAGATCCCGGTGGACGGTCACGACCTCAACCCGCTGCTGCAGGACATTGGCCTGATCGTGCACCCGCCGATGCTCTACATGGGGTACGTGGGGTTCTCGGTGGCGTTCGCCTTTGCCATCGCCGCCTTGCTCGGCGGCCGCCTGGATGCGGCCTGGGCGCGCTGGTCGCGGCCATGGACTATCGTCGCCTGGGCGTTCCTCGGCATTGGTATTACCTTGGGCTCCTGGTGGGCCTACTACGAACTCGGCTGGGGCGGCTGGTGGTTCTGGGACCCGGTGGAAAACGCCTCCTTCATGCCCTGGCTGGTCGGCACCGCCTTGATTCACTCGCTGGCCGTCACCGAAAAGCGCGGCGTGTTCAAGAGCTGGACCGTGCTGCTGGCCATCGCCGCGTTTTCCCTCAGCCTGCTCGGCACTTTCCTTGTGCGTTCGGGCGTGCTGACCTCGGTGCATGCGTTTGCCTCTGATCCTGCGCGCGGCGTGTTCATCCTGATCTTCCTGCTGTTTGTGGTCGGCGGCTCGCTGACGTTGTTCGCGTTGCGCGCGCCGGTGGTCAAGAGTCAGGTCGGCTTCAACCTGTGGTCGCGGGAAACCCTGCTGCTGGGCAACAACCTGGTGCTGGTGGTGGCCGCGTCGATGATCCTGCTCGGTACCCTGTATCCGCTGGTGCTGGATGCCTTGAGCGGCGCCAAATTGTCCGTCGGCCCGCCGTACTTCAACGCGCTGTTTATTCCGCTGATGGGCCTGTTGATGGTGGTGATGGCCGTCGGCATGCTGGTGCGCTGGAAAGACACCCCTGTCAAATGGCTGGCAGGCATGCTGATGCCGGTGTTGCTGGGCAGCGTGGCCCTGGCGGTGATCGCAGGTGTCGCCTATGGCGACTTCAACTGGGCGGTGCTCGCTACTTTCCTGCTTGCGGCCTGGGTGTTGCTGGCCGGCGTGCGCGATATCGCCGACAAGACTCGCCACAAGGGCCTGCTCAAAGGTCTGCCGACTTTGACCCGCAGCTACTGGGGCATGCAGATCGCGCATATCGGCATCGCCGTGTGTGCCCTGGGCGTGGTGCTCTCCAGCCAGAACAGCGCCGAGCGCGACCTGCGTCTGGCGCCGGGCGAGTCCATGGACCTGGGCGGTTACCAGTTCATCTTCGAAGGCGCCAGGCACTTTGAAGGGCCCAACTTCACGTCCGACAAAGGCACCGTGCGCGTCGTGCGCAACGGCACGCAAATCGCCGTGCTGCACCCGGAAAAACGCCTGTATACCGTGCAGAGTTCGATGATGACTGAAGCGGGCATCGACGCAGGCTTCACCCGTGACCTCTACGTGGCCCTGGGTGAACCCCTGGGCGAGGGGGCGTGGGCGGTGCGGGTGCATGTGAAGCCGTTCGTGCGTTGGATCTGGTTTGGCGGTTTGCTTACCGGGTTTGGTGGTTTGCTCGCGGCGCTGGACCGCAGGTATCGGGTCAAGGTCAAGAGCCGGGTGCGTGAAGCCCTCGGCCTGCAAGGAGCGGCGGTATGAAGCGTTGGTTGATGGTCGTGCCGCTGGCGTTGTTTCTGGTGGTGGCGGTGTTTCTGTATCGCGGTCTTTACCTGGACCCGGCCGAGTTGCCCTCAGCAATGATCGGCAAGCCGTTCCCGGCGTTTTCCCTGCCGACGGTACAGGGCGACAAGACCGTGACCGAGGCCGACCTGCGTGGCAAGCCGGCGCTGGTCAATGTGTGGGGCACCTGGTGCATCTCCTGCCGCGTCGAACACCCGGTGCTGAACAAGCTGGCCGAAAAGGGCGTGGTGATCTACGGCATCAACTACAAGGACGACAACGCGGCGGCCTTGAAGTGGCTGGCCGAGTTTCACAACCCGTATCAACTGGATATCCGCGATGAAGACGGCAACCTCGGCCTGAATCTCGGCGTCTATGGCGCGCCGGAAACCTTCTTCATCGACGCCAAGGGCGTGATCCGCGACAAGTATGTCGGTGTGATCGATGAGGTGGTGTGGCGCGAACAACTGGCCGCCAAGTACCAGGCGCTGGTCGACGAGGCCACGCCATGAAGCGTCTGCTCGCCGCTGCGGTGCTGGCGCTGGGATTGGCCGGCGTGGCCCAGGCCGCCATCGACACCTACGAATTCGCCAACGACGCCGAGCGTCAGCGCTTTCGCGACCTGACCAAGGAACTGCGCTGCCCCAAGTGCCAGAACCAAGACATCGCCGACTCCAATGCGCCCATCGCCACCGACCTGCGCCGGGAAATCTTCCGCATGCTGGGGGAGGGCAAGAATGACCAGCAGATCATCGACTTCATGGTCGACCGCTACGGTGATTTCGTGCGCTACAAACCGGCTCTCACCGGCAAGACCGCGTTGCTCTGGTTCGGCCCCGCCGGGCTGCTGCTGGCCGGCGTGGTGGTGATGGCGGTGATCGTGCGCCGCCGCCGCGCCGCGCCTGCCGATGGCGCCGACGCGCTGTCCCCTGAAGAGCGTAAACGCCTCGACCAATTGCTGGACACCAAGACTGATGATTGATTTCTGGCTCGCAGCCGGCTTGCTGCTTCTGATTGCCCTGAGTTTCCTGCTGATCCCCGTACTGCGTGGCCGCCGTGCCCAGCGCGAAGAAGACCGCACCGCGCTGAACGTGGCGCTCTACCAGGAGCGCGTCGCCGAACTGCAAGTGCAGCAGGACGAAGGCGTGCTGAATGCCGCGCAACTCGACAGCGGCCGCGCCGAAGCGGCCCGTGAATTGCTGGCCGATACCGAAGGCGTGGAAAAACCCCGCGAATCGCGCCTGGGCAAACCGCTGCCCTTGCTCGCTGCCGTGCTGGTCCCCGTGCTTGGCCTCGGCCTGTACCTGCACTTCGGCGCCAGCGACAAGGTCGAGCTGACCCGCGAATTCTCCCAGCCGCCGGTGTCCATGCAAGACATGACCCAGCGCCTGGAACGCGCCGCCGTGGCCCAACCGGATTCGGCCGAAGGCCTGTACTTCCTCGGCCGCGCTTATATGGCCCAGGATCGTCCGGCTGATGCCGCCAAAGTTTTCGAACGCACCGTGGCCCTGGCCGGCCGCCAGCCGGAACTGCTCGGCCAGTGGGCCCAGGCGCAGTACTTTGCCGACAACAAACAGTGGTCGCCCAAGGTCCAGGCGTTGACCGACGAAGCGTTAAAGCTCGATCCCAAGGAAGTCACCAGCCTCGGGCTGCTGGGGATCGCAGCCTTTGAAGGCCAGCGTTATCAGGAAGCGATCGACTACTGGAGCCGCCTGCTGGTGCAACTGCCAGCGCAGGACAACTCCCGCGCCGCACTGCAGGGCGGGATTGATCGCGCTGCGCAAAAGCTCAAGGAGAGCGGTGGCACTGTCGCGCAAAAAAGCGTCATGAAAGTGCGTGTAGATTTATCCGCCGAGGTCAAAGCCAAAGCCCTGCCGACCGACAGCGTATTCATCTTCGCCCGCGCCGTGAACGGCCCGCCGGCGCCGCTGGCGGCCAAGCGCGTCACTGTCGCCGAGCTGCCGGTCACCGTCGAACTGGGCGATGCCGACGCGATGATGCCGCAGTTGAAACTGTCCAACTTCCCTGAAGTCCAACTGGTTGCACGCATATCCCGGGCAGGTCTTCCGACCACGGGCGAGTGGATCGGCCGCAGCCAACCCCTGGCCAGCAGCACCACCGCGCTGCAGCAACTGACCATCGACACTCCGGACAAGTAATTTCGAGGAAACGCCCATGATCGCATTTGCACGCATCACCCTGCTCAGCCTGGTACTGGGCCTGAGCGCCTGTGCGGTCCACCGCCCACCTCCGGGGCCCACCGGCCCGACCATCCCGCCCTCGGGCCCTTCGACCCAGCCGAGCACCAAACCCTCCGGCCCGGTGACCCCGCCGCCGAAGCCGCTGCCGAGTAAGTCCCCGACCTTCGCCCCACCACCGGGCGCGGCCAGCCACTGGGACGGCAAGATGCAGGTGTATGTGCTCGACGACCAGCCCGATACGTTCTACCGCCAGCGCACGTACTACCGCTGGAGCAACGGCTGGAGCCGTTCGATCAGCCCCAACGGGCCGTGGGAAGAGACCAACGTGCAGGGCGTGCCGCCAGGGCTGAGCAAGCAGTACGCGCAATGACAACAGGCGACCTTCGGGTCGCCTTTTTTGTTGGCCTTGAAATACATCCTCTACATCAACGCGTAGCCAAATGTGGGAGCGGGCTTGCTCGCGAATGCAGTGTGTCAGTCACTGCATCCGTTGACTGAACCACCGCATTCGCGAGCAAGCCCGCTCCCACAGGAGATCATCTCAGCCCATCAGGACACAGGACACTCCAGATCCAGCGTTCCTGCATCAACAGCCGTGCCATCTCACCGGTCTGTACAACGGCCGTTACCAGTTTGATGGGCGCACCGAACGTAGTGCGCGGCGGGTGGTACTCCGGTAATGTGGCCGCGGTCGACAAGTGAAGAGGGTGTTTTGATGGCAGGCAGGTTGATCTATCTCATCGGGCCCTCCGGCTCGGGCAAGGACAGCCTGCTGGACGCCGCACGCGCACGCTTGGCCGAGCGCGGTTGCCGCATCGTGCGCCGCGTCATCACCCGCTCGGCCGAAGCGGTGGGCGAGGCGGCGCAGGGCGTCAGCCCGCAGCAGTTTGCCGCGATGCAGGCCGAGGGCGCGTTTGCCCTCAGTTGGCAGGCGAACGGCTTGTCTTACGGCATTCCCCGGCAGATCGACGACTGGCTGGCGGCGGGTGATGATGTGCTGGTCAACGGCTCCCGCGCGCACCTGGCGCAGACGCGCGAACGTTACCCGACGGCGTTGGTGCTGCTGCTGACGGTCGACCAGGCGGTGCTGCGCCAACGCTTGATCGCGCGCGGGCGTGAAGCGCTGGTGGATATCGAGGCGCGGCTAGCACGCAATGCGGGGTTTACCGCCGAGTTGATCACCGGCAATCGCGCGGGGTTGCTGGTGCTGGATAACTCCGGGCCCCTGGAACATACGGTAGAACGCCTGCTGTGTAGCCTCGACCACGGGAATTCGGCGCGCGCCTGACATGGCCATGGGTATCGACACGAACCTGTAGTGAGCGGGCTTGTCCCGCGCTGGGTGGCGAAGCCGCCCCAACCCAGGCGACTCGGTTCTAGCTGAAGCACCGCGGTGGCTTTATTGGGGCGGCTTCGCCCCCCAGCGCGGGACAAGCCCGCTCACTACAGTGTGTAGCTTCGCCATTTAGTCTGGGCGCAGGGCCCCGGCCAGTAATTGCTCCACATATTCCACAAACGCCCGCGCCTTAGCACTGGCCATCCTGCCGGTCGGGAACACCGCCCATAAATCGCGGGCCGGCAATGCCCAGTCGGTCAGCACCGGCTTCACCTCGCCGCTGGCCAGCTCCGGCGCGAACATCCAGGTAGACGACAAGGTCAATCCCAGATGACTCAACACCGCAGCGCGCACGCCTTCGGCCGCCGTCACGCGGACGCGGCCATGGGCGAGCAGCGGGTACTGCGTGTCGCCTTGGGTGAAGTTCCAATGCGCGCCTTCGCCGCGGGTGTAAATCACGGCCTCGTGTTGCAACAGATCCGCCGGCGTGGCGGGTTCGCCGAAGCGTTCGAAATAGGCCGGTGTGCCCAGGATGACGCACGGCGATTCGCCGATCTTGCGTGCCGTCAGGCTCGAGTCGACCAGATTGCCCATGCGCAGCGCCACGTCGATGCCTTCCTCGACCAGGTTGAGGCTGCGGTCATCGAGCACCACGTCCACATTCAATTCGGGAAATTGCGCCAGGAAGGGGCCCAGGTGAGGAACGATATGCATACGGGCGAAGGTCACCGGGGCGCTGATCCTCAGGTTGCCGATGAGCCCCGCGCCGGCACCACGGGCGGCATCGTCGGCGGCGTTGGCTTGCTCGATGGCGCGCCGCGCCTTTTCGAAAAACGCCAGGCCTGCCTCGGTTGGCGTCAGGCCTCGCGTGGAGCGCAGCACCAAACGTACCGCCAGGCGCGCCTCCAGTTGCGCAATGCTTTTGGAGACGGCGGGCTGGCCGATACCCAGGCGCTTGGCGGCAGCGGAGAACGAGCCTGTTTCGACGACGTGGACGAAGGTTTCCATGGCGGTGAGGCGGTCCATCGGTGTTCCCTGTTTGGCTTGGCGGCGCTCAAGCCTAAGGCGATGAACGATGGGTGTCATGTGTTTCCAGCGTTGAGCAGCCGGGTTTTCAATAGCCGGTAAAACCCGGTTATGTCATCCAGCGTATCGACCGTTATGTGCGTGAGCACAAGGTCAAGAGCTGCTCTTCCTTTCTGGCGGATGCCGCGCTTGAGAAATTGGTGCGCTCCTGAGGAAGGTTGAATGGATATGTCCCGGTCAAAGGGAAAACAGGGTGCTTGAGCAAACAATGCTGTTTTATATTTTGTTTTTTTCTTGTGAAAACAAGGTGATATCTCCCTGATCTTTGTGTTTTGGCGTATTTAAATTGCAAATGAATACCCGGTTGTATCGCCTGGTATTTCAACGCGTGCAGATGTTGCGGTTAGAACCAAATCGACGTTGGTATTCGGGTTTTCAGCGTGCGAGTTTTACCACTGGAACGGCTGGCCAACGCTCGGTTGGCCGGCTCTCTTTGTGAAAACTGAAGGTGCCGCACAATGAACATTTTTGACCTGCTTCGTGTTAGTCCTGTAGATCGCCTGCCGGCGTCGGACTTCGGCCCGTTTGGTGTAGGAGTGGGGAATAAACCCTCTTACACAACGGACCAGGCAGCCCGGCAACTCACGCGGGGAAACCTGCATTATCACGACCGTGATGGCGACTCTAAAGTCGATGTGAACTACACGGTAGATAACAGTTTCACGCACGCGCAGCAGCAACGCGTCCGCCAGGCCCTGCAGTCCTGGGAGGATGTAGCCAATATCAGTTTTCGCGAGCGATCGGGCGGTGCCGATGGCAGCCTCAACATCCTCAATAACCCGCGCAGTGATCGGGGTTATGCCTCATTTCCCAACCGTTTTACGGCCAACAACTATGCCACTATCGGCACGCTGGGAGAAAGCCGATCACCGGCATTGGGTAGCCACTTTTCTTCCACGGCCATTCATGAGGTCGGCCACGCCATTGGCCTTCATCATCCAGGCAACTACAACGGCGACGGTTCCAGTTACCAGAGGGGGGCACTGTATGCCGAGGACACAAAGGCGCGCACAGTGATGAGTTACTGGTCGGAAAGTAATCGGGGGACTCACGACTTCAAGGGGCAGAACCCGTCGGCGCCGATGATGGACGATATCGCCGCGGCGCAACGCCTGTACGGCGCCAACCAGCAAACCCGTAACACCGACACCACCTATGGCTTCAATTCCAACACCGAGCGGGAGGCGTTGAGCCTCGAGAGCGCGACGGATAAACCGATCTTCTGCGTGTGGGACGGCGGCGGTGTCGACACCCTGGATTTCTCCGGTTTTACCCAGGACCAGACCATCAACCTGAGCGCCGAAGCGTTTTCCGACATTGGCGGGTTGAAGGGCAATGTGTCCATTGCCAAGGGCTGCGTGATTGAAAACGCGACTGGCGGCGCCGGTCGCGACAGGCTCCTGGGGAATGACGCCGCCAATCGGCTCAAGGGTGGGGGTGGGGCCGACACCCTGAGAGGCGGCGGTGGCGCGGACACTTTTGTGTATGACAACGCCAGTGATTCAACGCCGGACAGGCCTGACATGATCGAGGACTTCGCCAGCGGTACCGATCGGATCGACGTGTCGGGAGCCTTGAAGGCCGCGGGCGTAAGCGCCCTGGTGTTTACCGATCGCTTCACCGGCCGAGCCGGGGAGGCGGTACTCAAGCACGATGCCAATACGGGGCATTCAAGCCTGACCATTGACCTCAAGGGCACGGGTAATGCGGACCTGCGGGTCGAGAGCAAAAGGCAGATCAACCCCGCCGACGTGCGCTGGGATGGGCCGACGCCGCCTGAGGTCCAGCCCGCGCCCACGCCGGCCCCACCCGCACCTGCTCCCGAACCTGCTCCCGCCCCAGCCCCTGCCCCGTTGCAGGATAATTCACGGCAAGGCAGCACCGGCTTGATCCAAATGGTTACCACCACCTTACTGGGGTTTTTCTCGCGGGTACTGAACCTGCTGACATCAGTGTCTGGCCAGGCCTCTGCAGGAAAAAACCAGCATTGAACCCCGCACTCAAGCGGTAGCCGCCTTGGCCTGACGCGACGCACTCAGGAACCGCACCAGCGCCACCAGCGGGAACGCGCTGCCCACCAGCACCACACCCAGCCAGCCGCCGTGTTCGTACACGCTGCTGGCGATTGCCGAGCCGAAGGCGCCGCCGATGAAGATGCTGGTCATGTACAGCGCGTTCAGGCGGCTGCGGCTTTTGGCGTCAAGGGCGTAAACGGCGCGTTGGCCGAGGACCATGTTCATCTGCACGCAGAAGTCCAGGACTACGCCGGTCACGGCCAGGCCGATCAAGCTGTACAGCGGGTGGACGAAAGCCGGCAGGAAGCTCAACACCGCCAGGACCATGGCGAGCAGGGACGCGCGTTGGGTGTGGCCGGCATCAGCCAGGCGGCCGGCAATCGGCGCGGCGATGGCACCAATGGCGCCCACCAGGGCGAAGAGTGCGATCTGGGTCTGGCTCAAGCCGTGGTTGCGCACCAGTTCCAGCGGGACGGCGGTCCAGAACAGGCTGAAGCTGGCGAACATGCAGCCTTGGTAGAACGCCCGTTGGCGCAGCACCGGTTGTTCACGCAGCAGCGCGCCCAGGGAACGCAGCAGTTGGCCATAGCTGGCGCTGTGGTCGGGTTGACGCTTGGGGATGGTGATCAGCAACACCACGCTGATAAACGCCATCAACGCCGCCGCCGCCATGAACATCGCACGCCAGCCGAAGTGATCCGCCACGACGCTGGACACTGGCCGGGCCAGCAGGATGCCCAGCAACAGGCCGCCCATGATGCTGCCGACCACACGGCCACGGGACTCGGCCGGCGCCAGGTGCGCGGCCAAGGGGATCAGGATCTGTACCGACACCGAACTGAACCCGATCAGCAACGACACCAGCAGGAACAGGTTCGGTTGTTCGGTCACCGCCGCGCCCAACAGGCTGGCAATGGCCAGCACTGTGGTGGCGATCATCAGCTTGCGGTTTTCCAGCAGGTCACCCAGGGGCACCAGGAAAAACAGGCCCAGGGCGTAGCCGATTTGCGTCAGCGATACGATCAGGCTGGCCATGGCGGGCGTGAGGCCGATGTCCGGCGCGATCATTTCGATGATCGGTTGCGCGTAGTAGATGTTGGCGACGATAGCGCCGCAACAAAACGCAAACAGCATCACCATCCCGCGGGTCATGGTGCTTGCAGCGTGTGGGGTAGCGTTCATGGTGTTCTCATAAAAGGCGAGGGAGATGGCGAGCGAGAATAAAGACAAGGCCCAACGCCGAGTAGGCCGCTCGCGGTGATAACACTCATGCCGGGGATTGATGACTGAACTGTTAACGGGCATAACACCGCCGATGTAACTGCAAAGATACAAAACCAATGTGGGAGCTGGCTTGCCTGCGATGCTGTCACCTTGGTCTATCAGCCAGACCGAGGTGATGCTATCGCAGGCAAGCCAGCTCCCACACTGACCGCGTTTCTTCAGTTACTGACCGGAATAGATCTGGTCGAAAACCCCACCATCATTGAAGTGGGTCTTCTGCACGGTGCGCCAGTCGCCAAAGGTCTTCTCCACCGAGAGGAAATCGACTTTCGGGAAGCGGTCGGTGTACTTGGCCAGCACCTTCGGATCGCGCGGACGCAGGTAGTTGTTGGCCGCGATTTCCTGACCTTGTGGCGACCACAGGTACTTCAAGTAATCCTCGGCAGCGATTCGGGTGCCCTTTTTGTCGACGACTTTGTCGACCACCGACACCGGCGGCTCGGCTTCGGCGGAGACGCTTGGGTAGATCACTTCGAACTGGTCACGGCCGAATTCACGAGCGATCATTTCCGCTTCGTTTTCAAAGGTTACCAGCACGTCGCCGATCTGGTTGGTCATGAACGTGGTGGTGGCGGCACGGCCGCCGGTATCCAGCACCGGCGCCTGTTTGAACAGCTTGCCGACGAACGCCTTGGCCTTGTCTTCGTCGCCGCCGTTCTTCAACACGTAGCCCCAGGCCGACAGGTAGGTGTAGCGGCCGTTGCCCGAGGTTTTCGGGTTGGGCACGATCACCTGTACGCCGTCTTTCAACAGATCCGGCCAGTCCTTCAGGGCTTTGGGGTTGCCTTTGCGCACGATAAACACCGTGGCCGAGGTGAACGGCGCGCTGTTGTTCGGCAGGCGGGTGACCCAGTTGTCCGGCACTAGTTTGCCGTTGTCCGCCAGGGCGTTGATGTCGGTGGCCATGTTCATGGTGATCACGTCCGCCGGCAGGCCATCGATGACCGAGCGCGCTTGCTTGCTGGAGCCCCCGAAGGACATCTGCAGGGTCAGCTTGTCGTCCGGGTGCTCGGCTTCCCAGTGTTTCTGGAACGCGGCGTTGTAGTCCTTGTAGAAATCGCGCATCACGTCGTAGGAGACGTTGAGCAGTGTAACGGGGGCTGCCTGGACGGCGCCGGCCAGGGCAAGGCCGGCGGCCAGGAGGGAGGCGCTAACGAGTTTTTTCATTGCTCATTCCTTGTTGTTCGAGACGGTTGTCAATTGAGGGCAATATGCCAGCGACTATAGCGGGCGCGGTCTGCACGCTTAAAGAATAAAGCGTACTGTGCTTATTCCACTTTCTTGAACAGCGCATTGCCACAGCGTGAGCAAAAGGCTGCGTTGGGTTCATGGCTGTTTTTCTTGCACACCGGGCAGTCGGTTTGCAGCTGTTCGCCACGCATGGCACTCGCCAGTTCGGCGGTAAAAATACCGGTGGGCACGGCGATGATCGAGTAACCGGTGATCATCACCAGTGAGGAAATCACCTGGCCCAGCGGCGTCTTCGGCACGATATCGCCAAAGCCCACGGTGGTCAGGGTCACAATGGCCCAGTAGATGCCCTTGGGGATGCTGGTAAAGCCGTGTTCCGGGCCTTCGATCACGTACATCAAGGTGCCGAACACAGTGACCAGTGTGCACACGCTCACCAGGAACACCACGATCTTCTGTTTGCTGCCACGCAGCGCCGCCATCAGGTAATTGGCTTGCTTGAGGTACGGGCTGAGCTTTAGCACCCGGAAGATGCGCAGCATGCGGATGATGCGGATGATCAACAGGTACTGGGCATCGCTGTAGTACAGGGCGAGGATGCCGGGCACGATGGCCAGCAGGTCCACCAGCCCGTAGAAGCTGAAGGCATACCGCAGCGGTTTCGGCGAGCAGTACAGGCGCAACCCGTACTCGATCAGGAAGATCAGCGTGAAACCCCATTCGATATACGCCAGCACGTCGGCGTAGTGCTGGTGGATCTGGTCGATGCTGTCGAGCATCACGACCACCAGGCTGGCGAGGATGATCAGCAACAGGATGCCGTCAAAACGCCGCCCGGCGGCGGTGTCGCTTTGGAAAACCATGACGTAGAGCCGCTGGCGCCAGTCGTTGTTGCTGTCCATAAATCCCGCCTGAAACTGATATCGGGCAAGCCTAGGGGGATTCGAAGGGACTGTCCATGCGGGGTTTGCGCAACACGCGCGCGCCTGCGCGCACCAACCAGCAAGCGAGGATGAACGGCGCGGTCAACGTGGGCAGATGCAGGGCGGCAAAGCCCGGTGTGAGGAGGATCGCCAGCAGGATGCCGAGCAGTGGCCACCAGGGTTGGCGACGTACCTGGCTCAGGGCCAGCGCCGCCAATGCCGGGTTGTAACTGTGCAGGCCGAGAAGGGCGCTGGCCGGTTCGTGCAGACACAGCGCCGCCAGCATGCCAACGTTGGCGCCGATCAGCGCCCACACGGCGGCGCGCCGGTCGGCCAGCCACAGGCCCAGCGCAATCAGGCCACCCGCCAGGGGCTGGTCCAGCAGCATGATCTGGGCAAGCCCGCTAAAAGGCGCGGTGAAGAGGGCCACGCTGTCGGGTTCGCTCAAGGCCAACGTGCCCGGCGGCGCCGTGCCCAGCAGCAACCAGCCCAGGCCGACAAAAGGCGCGGTATAGGCCGGCAAGTCATCGGGCTGGCTGGCGCGTTTCAACCATTGCCGCGTCAGGATCGCACTCAGGCCACCGCACGCCAGGATCAGCGGCGGCAACAAGGCCGACCAGGCAAAGTGCTGGCTGATCAACAAGCCCAGCAGCGCACCGTTGTAGCTATAAAGGCCGGCCTGGCGTTCCACCTTGGGATACCCGCGCCGCTGGGCCGTGAGCAGGCCCGCCACACCGCCCAGCAACGCCCCGCCGAAGGCAGCCGGGGCGCCGATCAGGATGGCCAGCAGGCACAGCACGCCACACAGCGGCTGGCGCTGCAGGAAGATCTGGCTGAAGCCGTTGAGCAGGGCTTCGGCCCAGTCGGGGCAGGTCTGGTTGTGCATGGCAGCTCCCTGTAGGAGCGAGCTTGCTCGCGAAAACCCCAAGGGCGCCGCGTGCATTCAGGCTACCCGCGTCATCGTTGACGTTCTTCGCGAGCAAGCTCGCTCCTACAATAGGGTCTCGATACGCAGCGAATTGGTCGACCCAGGCTGCCCGAACGGCACCCCGGCGGTAATCACCAACGTATCCCCGCGCTGCGCCATGCCTTGGGCCTGCGCTATCTCCAGCGCCGTGGAGCACACCTCATCCACCTGGCGCAGCCGGTCGTTGACCACCGAATGCACGCCCCACGCCACGCTCAACCGCCGCGCCGTGGCAAGGTTCGGCGTGAGGTTGAGGATCGCTGCCGCCGGCCGTTCCCGCGCCGCGCGCAGGCTGGAGCTGCCGGACTCGCTGTAGTTCACCAGCACCGCCACCGGCAAGAAGCTGCTGATGCGGCGGATCGCGCAACTGATGGCGTCCGACACCGTGGCATCCGCCTTGGGCCGGCTGACATCCAACTGCGTCTGGTAGTCCGGACCGCTTTCGACCTGACGGATAATCTTGCTCATCATCTGCACGGCTTCGAGCGGGTATTCGCCGGACGCGGTTTCCGCCGACAGCATCAGCGCATCCGCGCCTTCGGCCACCGCATTGGCGACATCCGTGACTTCGGCACGGGTCGGCGCCGGCGAGAAGCGCATGGATTCCAGCATTTGCGTGGCCACCACCACCGGTTTGCCCAACTGGCGGCAGGTGCGGATGATGTCTTTCTGGATCTGCGGCACGCTTTCGGCGGGCACTTCCACGCCCAGGTCGCCTCGGGCCACCATGATTGCGTCGCTCAGTTCGGCGATTTCCCGCAGGCATTGCACGGCCGACGGCTTCTCTATCTTGGCCATCAGGAAGGCCTTGTCGCCGATCAACTCGCGGGCTTCACGGATGTCTTCCGGGCGCTGCACGAACGACAGCGCCACCCAGTCCACCCCCAGCTCCAGGCCGAAGCTCAAGTCGCGCCGATCCTTGGCGGTCAACGGGCTGAGTTCCAACAGCGCTTGTGGGACGTTCACGCCTTTGCGGTCAGACAATTCGCCGCCGTTCAGCACCGTGGTGTCGATGGCGTCCGCATGTTTGGTGAGGACCCGCAGGCGCAGCTTGCCGTCGTCCAGCAACAGGTCCATGCCCGGTTCCAGGGCCTTGAGGATTTCCGGATGGGGCAGGTTGACCCGGCGTTGATCCCCCGGTGTTTCATCCAGGTCCAGGCGCAGGGCCTGGCCGCGCACCAGTTGCACTTTGCCCTCGGCAAAACATCCCACCCGCAGCTTCGGCCCTTGCAGGTCCATGAGGATGCCAAGCGGGTAATTCAACTGGCGTTCTACTTGACGAATCCACTGGTAACGCTGGGCGTGATCGGCGTGGTCACCGTGGCTGAAATTGAGGCGAAAGAGGTTGACCCCGGCTTCCACCAGCTCGCGGATGTCATCGATACCGTCGGTGGCGGGGCCCAGGGTGGCGAGGATTTTGACTTTCTTGTCAGGCGTCATGGTTGGCAGTCTCAAGAATCAGGATGGCGCGAAAGTCGTTGACGTTGGTGCGCGTCGGCTCGGTGATGATCAAACCGTCGAGGGCGGCGAAATAGCCGTAGCCGTTGTTGTTATCCAACTCATCGCTGGCCGACAGGCCGAGGGCTTCGGCGCGGGCGTAGCTGCTGGGGGTCATGATCGCGCCGGCGTTATCTTCCGAACCGTCGATGCCGTCGGTATCGCCGGCCAGGGCGTACACGCCGGGCAGGCCCTTGAGGCTGTCGGTGAGGCTTAGCAGGAATTCCGCGTTGCGCCCGCCACGGCCATTGCCGCGTACGGTGACGGTAGTTTCACCGCCGGAGAGGATCACGCACGGCGCCGCCAGCGGCTGACCATGTTGCACGATCTGCCGGGCAATCCCGGCGTGCACCTTGGCCACGTCCCGTGCTTCGCCCTCCAGGTCGCCGAGGATCAACGGGCTGAAACCGGCCTGGCGTATTTTTACCGCCACCGCTTCCAGGGATTGCTGCGGGCGGGCGATCAGCTGGAAATGGCTGCGGGCGAGCACCGGGTCGCCGGGCTTGACGGTTTCCGACGCCGGGTCCTGTAACCAACTGCGCACGGAGGCGGGTGCTTCGATGTGGTAGCGCTTGAGAATCGCCAGGGCCTGCTGCGAGGTGCTGGGGTCGCCGACGGTGGGGCCGGAGGCAATCACCGTGGCCTGGTCGCCCGGCACATCGGAAATCGCGTAGGTGTAGACCGTCGCTGGCCATGCCGCCTTGGCCAGTCGGCCGCCCTTGATGGCTGAGAGGTGCTTGCGCACGCAATTCATCTCGCCAATGGTCGCGCCGGATTTGAGCAGGGCCTTATTGACGGTTTGCTTGTCGTCCAGGGTGATGCCTTCGGCGGGCAGGGCCAACAAGGCGGAGCCGCCGCCGGACAGCAGGAAAATCACACGGTCGTTTTCGCTGAGGTTGCTGATCAATCCCAGCACGCGCTGGGCCACGGCCAGGCCGGCGGCATCCGGCACCGGGTGGGCGGCTTCGACCACTTCGATTCTTTTGCACGGCGCGCCGTGCCCGTAACGGGTGACGACCAGGCCTGTGACTTCGCCCTCCCAACAATTTTCGACGACAACGGCCATGGCGGCGGCGGCCTTGCCGGCACCGATCACAATCACGCGGCCGCTGCGGTCGGCGGGCAGGTAGGGTTCCAGCACTTGCCGGGGATGGGCGGCATCGATGGCTGTGGCGAACAGCTCGCGAAGCAGGTGTTGCGGATCGACCGACATAAGCGGGCTCCCGGGGGATTCTTGTTGTTAGGGGTGCAGCAAATTTGAGCGGACGATCGTTCCCACGCTCTGCGTGGGAATGCCTCTTGTGACGCTCTGCGTCACGCTTTGGGACGCAGAGCGCCCTGGGCTGCATTCCCACGCAGAGCGTGGGAACGATCATTGGACACGGGTCTGCATCTCAAATGGGGTTATTTATCGCGAATCGAAAAGCTCGCCATATGCTCCAAGCCCTTGATCAACGCCGAATGGTCCCAATTCCCACCGCCCAACGCCGCGCACGTGCTGAACACCTGCTGCGTACCGGCGGTGTTCGGCAAGTTGATCCCCAGCTCCTTGGCGCCGGCCAGGGCCAGGTTGAGATCCTTCTGGTGCAGGTTGATGCGAAAGCCCGGATCAAAGGTGCCCTTGATCATGCGCTCGCCGTGCACTTCGAGGATTTTCGACGATGCAAACCCGCCCATCAGCGCTTCACGCACCTTGGCCGGGTCTGCGCCATTCTTGGCGGCGAACAGCAGCGCTTCGGCCACCGCCTGGATGTTCAACGCAACGATGATCTGGTTGGCCACCTTGGCGGTCTGGCCGTCGCCATTGCCGCCGACCAAGGTGATGTTCTTGCCCATGGTCTGGAACAGCGGCAAGGCGCGTTCAAAGGTCTGCGCTTCGCCACCCACCATGATGCTCAGGGTGCCGGCCTTGGCGCCGACTTCGCCACCGGACACCGGCGCGTCCAGGTATTGCGCGCCGGTTTCGTTGATCTGTGCGGCAAACGCCTTGGTGGCGGTGGGCGAGATCGAACTCATGTCGATCACTACCTTGCCTGCCGACAGGCCAGCGGCCACGCCGTCGGCGCGCAACAGCACGTCTTCGACCTGTGGCGTGTCGGGCACCATCACGATGATGAACTCAGCTTCCTGCGTCACTTGCTGCGGGTTGGCCAGGGCCACCGCGCCTGCGTCGATCAGCGCTTGCGGGGCCTTGCCGTGGTGCTCGGACAGGAACAGTTGGTGACCTGCTTTCTGCAGGTTGGCGGCCATGGGTTGACCCATGATGCCGGTGCCGATGAATCCGATTTTAGCCATGAAGAAATCCTCTTTTTATTCGATGTGCAGCCAGATACGGTCCCGCAAACACAGGAGATCCAATGTGGGAGCGGGCTTGCTCGCGAAAGCGGTGTATCAGTCAACATCAATGCTGAATGTCAGACTGCATTCGCGAGCAAGCCCGCTCCCACATGGGTCTTGAGCCAGCCAAGCCCCGCTTCGGTAGTGGTCAACGGCTTGTACTCACAGCCGACCCAACCCGTGTACCCAATGCGATCCAGGTGCTCAAACAGAAACCGATAGTTGATCTCACCGGTGCCCGGCTCGTTGCGCCCAGGGTTGTCCGCCAGCTGGATATGGTTGATCTCGCCCAGGTGCGCGGCCATGGTGCGGGCCAGGTCGCCTTCCATGATTTGCATGTGATAGATGTCGTATTGCAGGAACAGGTTGGCACTGCCCACCTGCTCGCGAATCGCCAGGGCTTGTGCCGTGTTGTTGAGGTAAAAACCCGGAATGTCGCGGGTGTTGATCGCTTCCATCACCAGCTTGATGCCCACCGCTTGCAGCTTGTCGGCGGCATATCTGAGGTTGGCGACAAAGGTTTTTTCCAGGATTTGGTCATCAACGCCTTGTGGCCGGATGCCCGCCAGGCAGTTGATCTGGGTGTTGCCCAGCACCTGGGCGTAGGCGATGGCCAGCTTGACCCCGGCGCGGAACTCCTCGACCCGGTCCGGGTGGCACGCCAGGCCGCGTTCGCCCTTGGCCCAGTCACCGGCCGGCAGGTTGAACAGCACCTGGGTCAGGCCGTGGGCATCGAGTTGCGCCTTGATCTCGGCAGAGCTGAACTCATACGGAAACAGGTACTCGACGCCTTCGAAGCCAGCGTCGGCGGCGGCTTTGAAGCGAGCCAGAAAGTCCTGTTCGGTAAACAGCATGGACAGGTTGGCGGCGAAACGCGGCATAGGGTTCTCCTTAATCGAGCAGGGCAATGGCAGTCGGCGCATCGTTGCCGACCAGTGCCAGGTCTTCGAATTCGTTGACGGCGTTGATCTCGGTGCCCATGGAAATATTGGTCACGCGCTCCAGAATAATCTCAACGATCACGGGAACCTTGAATTCCTTGATCATTTCCTCGGCGCGGCGCAGTGCCGGCTGGATCTCGCCCGGCTCGAATACGCGCAGTGCCTTGCAACCCAGGCCTTCGGCGACGGCCACGTGGTCGACACCGTAACCGTTGAGTTCCGGGGCATTGAGGTTGTCGAAGGACAGCTGCACGCAGTAGTCCATTTCAAACCCGCGCTGGGCCTGGCGGATCAGGCCCAGGTAAGAATTGTTCACCACCACGTGGATGTAGGGCAGCTTGAACTGTGCGCCCACCGCCAGTTCTTCGATCATGAACTGGAAATCATAGTCGCCAGACAGCGCTACTACTTTGCGGCTCGGGTCGGCCTTGACCACGCCGAGGGCCGCCGGGATGGTCCAGCCCAGCGGGCCGGCCTGGCCGCAGTTGATCCAGTGGCGCGGCTTGTACACATGCAGGAATTGCGCGCCGGCGATCTGCGACAGGCCGATAGTGCTGACGTAGCACGTGTCCTTGCCGAACACCTGGTTCATCTCTTCGTACACCCGTTGCGGCTTGACCGGCACGTTGTCGAAATGCGTCTTGCGGTGCAGGGTGGCCTTGCGCTGCTGGCAGTCGTTGAGCCAGGCACTGCGGTCCTTGAGCTTGCCTGCGGCTTTCCACTCGCGGGCCACTTCAATGAACATCGTCAGCGCGGCGCCGGCGTCAGAAACGATGCCAAGGTCCGGTGTGAATACGCGACCGATCTGCGTTGGCTCGATGTCGACGTGAATGAACCTGCGGCCCTCGGTGTAGACCTCGACCGAACCGGTGTGGCGGTTGGCCCAGCGGTTGCCGATGCCGAGCACCACGTCCGACTTGAGCATCGTCGCGTTGCCATAGCGGTGCGAGGTTTGCAGGCCGACCATACCGACCATCTGCGGGTGATCGTCGGGGATGGTGCCCCAGCCCATCAGGGTCGGGATTACCGGGATACCGGTCAATTCAGCGAATTCAACCAGCAGTTCGCTGGCGTCGGCGTTGATCACGCCGCCGCCGCTGACCAGCAACGGGCGCTCGGCCTGGTCCAGCATCGCCAGGGCTTTTTCCACCTGGATGCGCGTGGCCAAGGGCTTGGCCAGGGGCAGCGGCTGGTAGGCGTCGATGTCGAATTCGATCTCGGCCATCTGCACGTCGAACGGCAGATCGATCAGCACCGGGCCCGGGCGGCCGGAGCGCATTTCAAAGAAGGCTTTCTGGAACGCATACGGTACTTGGCCAGGTTCGAGGACGGTGGTTGCCCACTTGGTCACCGGCTTGACGATGCTGGTGATGTCCACGGCCTGGAAGTCTTCCTTGTGCATACGGGCGCGGGGTGCTTGCCCGGTGATGCACAGGATCGGAATGGAATCGGCCGAGGCGCTGTACAGGCCGGTGACCATGTCGGTACCCGCCGGGCCCGAGGTACCGATGCACACGCCGATATTGCCGGCTTTGGTGCGGGTGTAGCCCTCGGCCATGTGGGAGGCGCCTTCAACGTGGCGAGCGAGGACGTGATCGATGCCACCCACTTTTTGCAAGGCCGAGTACAGCGGGTTGATCGCGGCGCCCGGGATACCGAAGGCGGTGTCCACGCCTTCACGACGCATCACCAGGACGGCGGCTTCGATTGCTCTCATTTTGCTCATGGTTTTGGTGCCTCTTGCGTTTTGTAATTGTATACAAGTGGTGTTCTTGCCAGAGTGTATTCACGGTGGGCGGCGCAGGTCAATGCATTTTGTTTTTTGACTCTGACGTTCGTCGTGAGGGTCTTTATGAGCGTTTTCTCGACATCTGAAAACTTTGTGCGAAAATATTGTATACAAAATATATTACTATTGTGCTCTATTTGTTTGATCCGGTTTCTGATCATTCAGGCCTCCACCGCTTTCCCAATAACAAAAGAAGGACGGCACCATGAGCGCTTTAACCTTGAAAATCGCCACCCAGTTGACCAGCCATGCCCTCAGTGCAGGGCGCACCCTGTGCACCGCACCGCTGACGATCGCGGTGCTCGACAGCGGCGGCCACCTGATCACCCTGCAACGCGAAGACGGCGCCAGCCTGCTGCGCCCGCAGATAGCAGTCGGCAAGGCCTGGGGCGCGATTGCCCTGGGCAAAGGCTCACGCCTGCTGGCGCTGGATGCGCAACAACGCCCGGCGTTTATCGCGGCGTTGAACAGCCTGGGGCAGGGCAGCGTGGTGCCGGCACCGGGTGGTGTGTTGATTCGGGATCAACAGGGCGTGGTGCTGGGCGCGATCGGCATCAGTGGGGATACCTCGGACATTGATGAGCAGTGCGCGATTACGGCGATCGAGGGGGTGGGGTTGATGGCGGATGCGGGGGTGTTGGCTTGAGTCTTTGGTGACTGTTAAAAAGCTATCGCAGGCAAGCCAGCTCCCACGTTGATTGGTGTCGACACAAAATATGTGACCCCTAGCGATCCCTGTGGGAGCGGGCTTGCCCGCGATGCAGACGACTCGGTATCAAGTCAAAGCCAAATGGCATCCCAAAGCGGGTAGTCGCCAAACTTCTTCACCAGACCGGCTCGAAGTGGGTTGGTCACGATGTATCGGGCTATTGCTTCAAGGTTTTCCTCCCGGCGCACGGCATGGTCGTGAAAACCCGGCTGCCAAAGGCGGCCTTGACGCCCGGCAACCGCATTCACGATTCGGGTACTTTTGGACTTTACCTGACGCATCAAATCGGCAAGTGAGCCTTTATCCAGCGAGATCAACCAGTGGAAATGATCAGGCATCACCACCCAAGCCAGGGAAGTAGCCAGTCCTTGATTCTGGGCAATCCTGAACTGCTGGACGACCAGACGGCCCAGGTTGAAGTCGCTGAATACAGGTATGCGATCAAGGGTATTGCTGGTCAGCAGATAGATACGGTTGGGTTCGTTGTAGCGACCGATACGCAGACGTTTTGACGCGGGGAGATCAGGCATTCCATGGCCTCTCTTCAGATGGTGTTCTGAGAGGCTAGTTTTGAGGGGCTAAGAATGATCGGCAGGCTTTTGGCTGGATGTGTCTGGCCGGGCGCTATCGCGGGCAAGCCCGCTCCCACAGGGGATTTGGGCAATTCATACATGTTGTGTACGGCGCAGGGCAGTGTGGGAGCTGGCTTGCCTGCGATAGCTTCACCCCGTTCTCTCAGTCCGGCTCACACCCCTTCAACACCAACCGAATAATCGTCAACGCCGCCGCTTCATAATCCGCCTCATCCAGCTTGGCCTTGCCGGTCACCGCCGAGATCTGCCAGTCGAAATCCGCGTACGTCTGCGTCGCCGCCCAAATGCTAAACATCAAGTGGCGGGGGTCGATCGGCGCGATCAGGCCGCTATCCACCCAGTGCTGGATGCAATCGATGTTGTGCCTGGCCTGGGCGTTCAACTGCTCGACCTGCTCAGCGCTGAGGTGCGGGGCGCCGTGCATGATTTCGCTGGCGAATACCTTGGAGGCGAAGGGCAGGTCGCGGGAGATGCGGATTTTCGAGCGGATGTAGTTGCTCAACACGTCCTTGGGCTCGCCGTCCGGGTTGAACGGCGTGGAGGCGGCCAGGATCGGCTCGATGATGCTTTCGAGCACCTCGCGGTAGAGGTTGTCCTTGGATTTGAAGTAATAGTAGACGTTGGGCTTGGGCAGCCCGGCCTTGGCGGCGATGTCGCTGGTTTTGGTCGCGGCGAAGCCCTTGTCGGCAAACTCCTCGCTGGCCGCCCGCAGGATTTTTTGTTTGTTGCGCTCGCGAATGGTGCTCATAAACCAGGGGTTTCCTTGCCAGTACAGGCGGTTGCGCATGGTAGCACCGGCCATCCGCGGGCCTCAACAATGTGCCCGCAAAGCGTTGCGCCGCGCTATGCTCGCCCCATCCCCCTCTATACGGAAGCCCGATTCATGGCAGGAAGCAGTTTGTTGGTGTTGATCGACGATATCGCCGCCGTACTCGATGACGTCGCCCTGATGACCAAAATGGCCGCGAAAAAAACCTCCGGCGTGCTGGGCGACGACCTGGCGCTCAATGCCCAGCAGGTCAGCGGCGTACGTGCCGAACGGGAAATTCCCGTGGTGTGGGCGGTGGCCAAGGGCTCATTCGTCAATAAGCTGATCCTGGTGCCGACGGCCTTGTTGATCAGCGCCTTCGCCCCCTGGGCAGTGACGCCACTGTTGATGCTTGGCGGGGCCTACCTATGTTTCGAGGGCTTCGAGAAGCTGGCCCACAAGTTTCTGCACAGCAAGACCGAAGATCAGGCTGAACACACGCAATTGGTGCAAGCCGTGGCCGACCCGGCCACCGATCTGGTGGCGTTCGAAAAAGACAAGATCAAGGGCGCTATCCGTACCGACTTTATCCTCTCGGCTGAAATCATCGCCATCACCCTGGGCATCGTGGCCGACGCGCCACTGACGCAACAGGTGATCGTGCTCTCGGGCATCGCGATTGTCATGACCGTGGGCGTCTACGGGTTGGTCGCGGGTATCGTCAAGCTGGATGACCTGGGCCTGTGGCTCACTCAGAAGCCTGGCCAGGTAGCGCGCAGTGTCGGCGGCGCCATCCTGCGCGCGGCCCCGTACATGATGAAGAGCCTGTCGGTGATCGGTACGGCGGCGATGTTCCTGGTGGGCGGCGGGATTCTCACCCATGGCGTACCGGTGGTGCATCACTGGATCGAATCGGTCAGCCAGGGCGCGGGTGCGGCGGCGTGGCTGGTGCCGCCCCTGCTCAATGGCGTGGCGGGGGTGATTGCGGGGGCCCTGGTATTGGCGCTGGTCAGCGTGGTCGGCAAGGCGTGGAAAGCACTCAGGGCTTGAATCCCAGGCATAAAAAAGGCCATTCACGCGAATGGCCTTTTTTGTGCGCGTTGTTTACTCGGAAATCTGCAACTTGCGCGATTCGGTATAGATGTAGCGCACCTTCTCATACTCGAATGGCGAATTCATCTGCCCATACCGGAAGCTGGTCTGGTAGCGCCGGTCGACCGCGCGCAGCGCCCAGATTTCCGGGTGGTTGGAGCTGACTTCGGCGACGTTGAGGAAGTTGATCTGGTTTTCAGCGGTGTAATCCACCAGCAAACCGCCGGTGTCGCGTAGGTTCGACGGGCCGAAGATCGGCAGTACCAGGTAGGCGCCGCCAGGCACGCCATAGAAGCCCAGGGTCTGGCCGAAGTCTTCGCTCTGGCGCGGCAGGCCCATGGAGGTGGCCGGGTCCCACAGGCCGGCGATGCCGATGGTGGTGTTGACCAGCAGGCGGCCGGTGGTTTCCAGGGAGCGGTGGCCCTTGAGTTGCAACAAGCTGTTCAACAGGTTGGGCACGTCGCCCAGGTTGTTGAAGAAGTTGCTCACGCCGGTACGCAGGAAGCTGGGCGTGACATAGCGGTAACCGTCGACCACCGGCAGGAACACCCATTGGTCGAAGCGGTAGTTGAAGTGGTACACGCGCCGGTTCCACGCTTCCAGCGGGTCGTACACGTTGAGCGCGGTGAGGGTCGAGCGCTCGAATTCACGCTGGTCCAGGCCCGGGTTGAACTTGAGCTTGGTCAGCGGTTCCTTGAAGCCGTCGGAGCCCACCACGGTGGGTTCGTGAGCCTTGCTGTTGTCGGCATTGGCCACGCCCGCGCACATCAAGGCGGCGAGCAACAGAAGATATTTAGCCACGGAAGAACTCCAGCATGGCGTCGGCGTTGACGCGGTAATTGAGGTTGCCGCAGTGGCCGCCCAGCGGGTAGACGGTCAAGCGATCGCCGAAGGTTTTACGCAGGAAACCGAGGTCGCCCGGGCCCAGGATCACGTCGTCGGCGTTGTGCATGACTGCGATTTTCGGGCTGTCGTGCAGGTAATCCTTGAGGGCGTACAGGCTGACCTGGTCAACCAGTTGCAGCAGGCTGCCGCCATCGGAGCGTGCGCGCCACATCGGGATAACCTGTTCGGTGAGGTAGCAGTCGAAATCGCATTGCAGCGCACGCTTGAGGAACGGCGTGAGGCTGGTGCTTTCGGTGATCGGGTACTTTGGCGGAATGATCAGGCCACGGCGGTTGATCAGGTCCGAGGTAAAGGCGATGTCGGCCGCCGAGAAGCGGAACGAGGTGCCGATCAGCATGGCCATCTGTTCGTTGGTCAGGTGCTGCTTGGACTGCTGGAAATCGTAGAGCAGGGCGTCATTAAGGTCGATATAGCCCTTTTGCTGGAAGTAACGGGTCAGCTTGTTCAACACCAGTTCATAAAAGGTGGTGGTGTTGTTGATGCCCTTGACCTCGGTCTGCACCAGCTTGTCGAGGTTGGTGATGGACGTGTAGAGGTTGACCGGCGGGTTCAGCAGCAGCACTTTCTTGAAGTTGAAACTGCGACGGGTCTCGTCGAGCTTGCTGACAAAGGCCGCATCCAGGGCGCCCAGGCTGTAGCCGGTCAGGTAGAAGTCGGTCACTGGCAACGAAGCGTTCTGCGCGCGTACGGCTTGCATCACGCGGTACATGTCTTCGGCGTCTTCCTGGCTGATGCCGGGGGTGGCGAAACGCGAAGCCGAGGCGATGAAGTCAAAGCTGGTGGGCGAGGACAGTTGCACCACGTGGTAGCCGGCCTGGTAATAGAGTTTTTTAAGGTATTCGTTGATGCTGCTGTCAAAGCGCGCACCGGTGCCCGCGATCAGGAAGATCAGCGGCGCGGCGCGATCCTGCTTGGCGATGCGGTAGGTGAGTTTCTTCACCGCCCAGAAGTTATCCGGCAGGCTGAATTCGCGCTCGGGGCGCATGTTCAGGGTGTAGTCGGATTGGTTGATCTCGTCATCGCTCGGCAATTTCGGCCGAAGGTCAGGCGGGGTGGTGGCGATGGTCGCTTCAAACGGGTTGGTCAAAGGGTAGCCATAGCTGGCTTGGTCGATATCGACGGCCAGTGCTGACGCACTCAGAAAAAGGCTGCCCAGTAAGGCAGCACAGCGCAAGGAACGGAGCATGACTTAATCCCTAAGAGGAAACGTGCTTGATGAATTCGCAGGCTATGACCACCGCGTTGCCACCGAAGTGCCAGCTCTCGGCACGAAAAGTCGGAAAATAACGTCGGAATCGGGGTAATAACAGCCAGACGATACACGTTGACACGTCCGGATGAACACTAATTGTGTGTATGCACCTTGTTAACGGCCACCGGGGCATTAAGCTGAGCGCCATTTTTGCCTTTCGGAGTGCCCCAATGTCTCGTCACTTGCCGTTGATTCTGCTGCTTATTGCCCTGCCGCTGTGGCTGGCTGCCAGTTATGGCGCGCGCTACGGCTTCATGGAAGACGGACAGTGGGTGGGGATCTGCGCCGATGAGGCCAGCCGCTGGGAATGCCAGCTGCGTTCGAACCTGGGTTTGATCATTCACTTCAACGTGCTGGGCTGGGCGGCGCTGGTCACGGCGGTGCTGGCGTTTTTTGTGCCGGGTCGCGCCGGGCGGGGGCTGGCGGTGCTGGGGCTGGTATTCGGGTTGCCGGCGCTGGCGTTGTACAACACCACCTTTGCGGTGTTTGCGGTGGTGATTGCGGGGTTGCGGTTGGTCAGGAAGTCTCGCGGCGCCTGACAGGGGTTCATCGAAGGTACACGGTACTTGTAGTGAGCGGGCTTGCCCCGCGCTGGGTGGCGCAGCCGCCCCAAACCAGGCGACCGTGTTCTATCTGAAACACTGCAGCGTCCTTATTGGGGCGGCTTCGCCACCCAGCGCGGGCGGTGCGACGATTCGACAAGCCCGCTCACTACATGCGATAGCGGTCTTAAGTCTTGCGCACCCGCAAGCACCGCCACAAGGCTGCAACCATGAGCAGGCTGACCACCGCCCAACCCCAAGCCTGCTGATTCAACAGGCCCTCACGGTACAACTGCGGCGCAATGCCGGCACCGATGATAAAGGTCAGCAACGCGATCTCTCGACGCGGCCCGGTGACCGGACGCACCAGGTACACCAGGGCCGGCAGCACCAGCGCCGCACTCGGGAAGCTGCGATAGCGCGGGTCAAACACCAACGCCAGCATCATCACCGCTCCTGCAAACCCTGCAATCGCCACCAGCCAGCCAGCACGCTGCTCAAACCAATTGAACGCTCGCTCACGCCAGCCCTCGCGCGCGCTCAAGGCCAATGCCGCATGGGCCAGCACCAGCAGGTTCAAGGCCACCAGCAGACCCGCCCATACCCATTCATCACCAAAGCGTGCGGTCACGCGGTTGAGTTCGGCCCATGTGCCGGTGGAACACGCGGCCACCGCGCCCAACAGGGGCAATGCGATCGCGGCGCGCGTGCTGCGTACGCGACCGCCCAGCGCCAGGGTAACCAGCAGGATAAAGCCGCCGCCCCCCAGCCACACGGGCCAGTACGGCACATTGGTTACAGGCCCGGCAAGAATGCCCTTGTCCTGGCGATCGGCATCGAACAGGCCCCAATAACCGCCCACGGCGCCTTCACTCGCGCGCTTCCAGGGCTGGTCGAAGGCTTCGATCAGGTTATAGCGCCAGCCATTGGCCTCGGCCATGGCCACGAAACCGCGCATGAACCTGGCTTCGTTGACCCGGCTCGGCACAGCCGTTTCGCGCTGGCGGCCTTCACTGGGCCAGCCGGTTTCCCCGATCAGGATGTCCTTGGGGGCAAACTTGTGGCCAAAGGTCTGGCGCACATCGCCCACGTGCTTGAGGGCCTGATCGATTCCGGACGGATCATCTTCCCAGTACGGCAACAGGTGAATGGTCAGGAAATCCACCGCCGGGGCAATTTCCGGGTGTTGCAGCCAGAATTCCCACACGTCGGCGTAGGTCACCGGCTGCTTGATCCGGCTCTTGACGGTCTGGATCAGCTTCACCAATTGCGCGGCAGTGACTTCCTTGCGCAGCAGCGCTTCGTTGCCGACGATCACTGAAGTCACGACGTCCGGGCTGGCGTTGGCCGCGGCGATCAGTTGTTCGATCTCCTTTTGGGTCGCCACCGGGTCACTGCTGACCCAGGCGCCGGCCATTACCTTCAGCCCATGCCGGCGCGCCATGTCCGGCAAGGCTTCCAGGCCGGTCATGGAATAGGTGCGAATGCACTCGAAGCGCGTGGCAAGCAGGGCAAGGTCAGCGTCCATGCGTTTCGGGCGCAGCGTGAACGGCTGGTCGAACGGCGATTGGTCTTTGTCGAAGGGCGTGTACGAGGCGCACTGCATCTTGTGCGTGGCGCTGGCGACATCGGGCAGCACCACGGGCCGGCCGAGGCCATACCAGTAGCCGACCAGGGCCAGCAGGCCGAGGATCAAGGCGAAGAAATAGGGCAGGGCAGGGAAGCGGGCAGTCGCGGGCATGGTCGGCTTATCTGGGGGAGCAAAGGCGCGCATCTTACCCGGATTTGCTCCGCGCCAGTGGGGCTGCATGATTTTGACATGCAAAGTTCGGGCGGGATTTTGACGTCAAGTGGTGCAAAACGTCCTACTGGCCAGGTGATGTCGTTTCCTGCTTGGATAAGGTCGCTGACAGAGCAGGTCGAAGACCCCGGCAGGTTGATGATCAAACTGTCAGCACTCCACTGATACCTAGCAGCCGGATCGATGCGCGTGAAGGGGGCGCGGTGCACCACATAACAACAGGTTGACGCCGCCCGGCATCCGCCGGGCGCAGCACTTTCGGGGAAGTACTATGAAGATGCGACGACTCTTGGGCGCAGCTGCCACTCTGGTAGTTGCGATGAGCTCCACACTGGCCAGCGCCGACAGCAAAACCCTGAGCATCGGCTATGTCGATGGCTGGTCGGACAGCGTTGCCACCACCCACGTGGCGGCTGAAGTGATCAAGCAGAAGCTCGGTTATGACGTGAAACTGCAAGCGGTCGCCACCGGGATCATGTGGCAGGGCGTCGCCACCGGCAAGCTCGATGCCATGCTCTCCGCCTGGCTGCCGGTCACCCACGGTGAATACTGGGCCAAGAACAAGGACAAGGTGGTCGACTACGGCCCCAACTTCAAGGATGCGAAAATCGGCCTGATCGTGCCGGAGTACGTCAAGGCCAAGTCCATCGAAGACCTCAAGACCGACACCACCTTCAAGAACAAGATCGTCGGTATCGACGCCGGTTCAGGCGTGATGCTCAAGACCGACGAAGCCATCAAGCAGTACGGTCTCGATTACAAACTGCAAGCCAGCTCGGGCGCTGCGATGATCGCCGAGTTGACCCGTGCCGAAGACAAGCAGGACTCCATCGCCGTCACCGGTTGGGTGCCGCACTGGATGTTCGCCAAGTGGAAACTGCGTTTCCTGGACGATCCAAAAGGGATTTATGGTGCTGCTGAAACCGTCAACAGCATCGGCAGCAAGGGCCTGGAGAAGAAAGCGCCGGAAGTCGCAGCCTTCCTGAAGAAATTCCAGTGGGCCTCCAAGGATGAAATCGGCGAAGTCATGCTCGCCATCCAGGAAGGCGCCAAGCCGGATGCCGCAGCCAAGGATTGGGTGGCCAAGCACCCGGAACGCGTCGCCGAGTGGATCGCCAAGTAACCAGCGCTGATACAACCCCTGTGGGAGGGGGCTTGCTCCCGAAAGCGCCGTGTCAGTCACACCTGTTTGACTGACACGACGCCTTCGGGAGCAAGCCCCCTCCCACATTAATTTCTGCACCCTTAATTGTTTCTGCACACCCGCCAACCCTCGCTACACTCGATCTACTACTAAGGTCGTCTGGAACCTGCCCCACAGCCGCATACAGTGGCCATGTTCCAAAATAATAAAAAGCTGTGCTGCGAGGATAAAAACAATGAACGACAGCATTTACCTCTCGATTCAAAACAGCCCGCGTTTCAAGGAGCTGGTGAGAAAAAGGGAAAGGTTCGCCTGGATTCTCTCGGCGATCATGCTAGGGCTTTACTCCGCTTTCATCCTGTTGATCGCCTATGGGCCACAAGTACTGGGGGCCAAGATCAGCCCCGGTTCGTCGATTACCTGGGGCATTCCCCTGGGCGTCGGGCTGATTGTGTCCGCCTTCATCCTGACCGGCATCTATGTGCGCCGGGCCAATGGCGAGTTTGACGACCTGAACAATGCGATTCTCAAGGAGGCTGCGCAATGATCCGGCGTCTACTGGCAGTATTCGGCGCTTCGCTGTTTGCCCCGGCCGTCTGGGCCGCGGACGCATTGACCGGTGCCGTGCAAAAGCAACCCCTGAACGTCTCGGCCATCGTAATGTTCGTTGCGTTTGTGGGGGCCACCCTGTGCATCACCTACTGGGCGTCCAAGCGTAACAAGTCGGCGGCCGATTACTATGCGGCAGGCGGCAAGATCACCGGTTTCCAGAATGGCTTGGCGATTGCCGGTGACTATATGTCGGCGGCTTCCTTCCTGGGGATTTCCGCACTGGTCTACACCTCCGGCTACGACGGCCTGATCTACTCGATCGGCTTCCTGGTGGGCTGGCCGATCATTTTGTTCCTGATCGCCGAACGCCTGCGTAACCTGGGTAAGTACACCTTTGCCGACGTGGCATCCTACCGCTTGGGGCAAACCCAGATCCGCAGCCTGTCGGCGTGCGGTTCGCTGGTGGTGGTAGCGTTCTACCTGATCGCGCAGATGGTGGGCGCGGGCAAGCTGATCCAACTGCTGTTTGGCCTGGACTACCATGTCGCGGTCATCCTGGTGGGCATCCTGATGTGCCTGTATGTGCTGTTCGGCGGCATGCTCGCGACCACCTGGGTGCAGATAATCAAGGCCGTGCTGTTGCTGTCCGGTGCCTCGTTCATGGCGCTGATGGTGATGAAACACGTCAACTTCGACTTCAACATGCTGTTCGCCGAGGCGATCAAGGTTCACCCTAAAGGTGAAGCGATCATGAGCCCCGGCGGCCTGGTGAAAGATCCGATTTCGGCATTCTCCCTGGGCCTGGCGTTGATGTTCGGTACCGCCGGCCTGCCGCATATCCTGATGCGCTTCTTCACGGTGAGCGATGCCAAGGAAGCGCGTAAGAGCGTGCTGTATGCCACAGGCTTCATCGGTTACTTCTATATCCTGACCTTTATCATCGGCTTCGGCGCGATCCTGCTGGTCAGCACCAACCCGGCGTTCAAGGATGCTGCAGGCGCCTTGCTGGGCGGCAACAACATGGCGGCGGTGCACCTGGCCAACGCGGTGGGTGGCAGTATCTTCCTGGGCTTCATCTCGGCCGTGGCATTTGCCACCATTCTGGCAGTGGTTGCCGGTTTGACCCTGGCGGGTGCCTCGGCGGTGTCCCATGACCTGTATGCCAGCGTGATCAAGAAAGGCAAAGCCAACGACAAGGATGAGATTCGCGTCTCGAAGATCACCACCATCGCCTTGGCGGCGCTGGCGATCGGCCTGGGCATCCTGTTCGAAAGCCAGAACATCGCGTTCATGGTCGGCCTGGCGTTCTCGATTGCCGCCAGCTGTAACTTTCCGGTGCTGTTGCTCTCCATGTACTGGAAGAACCTCACCACCCGTGGCGCCATGATCGGCGGCTGGCTGGGCCTGGTCAGTGCCGTCGGCCTGATGGTGCTGGGTCCGACCATCTGGGTCTCGATCCTGCATCATGAAAAAGCCATCTTCCCGTATGAGTACCCGGCGCTGTTCTCGATGATCATTGCGTTCGTCGGCATCTGGTTCTTCTCCATCACCGACAAGTCGGCGGCGGCAGAGAAAGAGCGTGCGCTGTTCTTCCCGCAGTTTGTGCGTTCGCAGACTGGCCTGGGGGCGAGTGGGGCGGTTGACCACTAAGGTTGTAGCTGGATAGAAATGCCCCGGTCGAAAGGCCGGGGTATTTTTTTGCCTGGGGTTTAAGGTTGCCTGTGCCGGCCTCATCGCGGGCAAGCCCGGCTCCCACAGTGGGCCGGAGTGCGGCCAGTGTGGGAGCTGGCTTGCCTGCGATAGCGGTAGACCAGGCGGCACAAACAAAAACGGCCTCCACTAAGGGAGGCCGTTCTCAGTACAACTAAGCCAAGTGCTTACTTGCGATCTTCCAGCTTGGTAATGTCACGCGACTCGTAGCCGGTGTACAGCTGGCGCGGGCGGCCAATCTTGTACGGGCTGGAGAGCATTTCTTTCCAGTGGGAGATCCAGCCCACGGTCCGCGCCAGGGCGAAGATCACGGTGAACATGCTGGTTGGAATGCCGATCGCCTTGAGGATGATCCCCGAGTAGAAGTCGACGTTCGGGTACAGCGAGCGTTCGATGAAGTACGGGTCGGTCAGGGCGATCTCTTCCAGGCGCATGGCCAGTTCGAGTTGCGGATCGTTCTTGATGCCCAGTTCCTTCAACACTTCGTCGCAGGTCTGCTTCATGACGGTGGCGCGCGGGTCGCGGTTCTTGTAGACCCGGTGGCCGAAGCCCATCAACTTGAACGGATCGTTCTTGTCCTTGGCCTTGGCGATGAACGTGTCGATGTTGGAGACATCGCCGATTTCATCGAGCATGGTCAATACGGCTTCGTTCGCACCGCCGTGGGCAGGGCCCCACAGCGCGGCGATGCCGGCGGCGATACAGGCGAACGGGTTGGCACCCGAAGAGCCCGCCAGGCGCACGGTAGAGGTGGAGGCGTTCTGCTCGTGGTCGGCGTGGAGGATAAAGATCCGGTCCATGGCCTTGGCGAGCACCGGGCTGATCGGTTTGATCTCGCACGGCGTGTTGAACATCATGTGCAGGAAGTTTTCCGCGTACGTCAGGTCGTTGCGCGGGTACATCATGGGTTGGCCCATGGAGTACTTGTAAACCATTGCCGCCAGGGTCGGCATCTTGGCAACCAGGCGGATCGCGGAAATTTCGCGATGCTGCGGGTTATTGATGTCGAGGGAGTCGTGATAGAAGGCCGACAGGGCGCCGACCACGCCGCACATGACGGCCATCGGGTGAGCGTCGCGACGGAAACCGTTGAAGAAAGTCTTCAACTGCTCGTGAACCATGGTGTGGTTCTTCACGGTGCTGACGAACTGGGCCTTCTGCTCGGCTGTTGGCAATTCGCCATTTAGCAGCAGGTAGCAGGTTTCCAAGTAGTCCGACTGTTCGGCGAGTTGCTCGATCGGGTACCCGCGGTGAAGCAGAATGCCATTGTCGCCGTCGATATAGGTGATCTTCGACTCGCAAGAGGCGGTCGACATGAAGCCTGGGTCGAAAGTGAAACGGCCCGTGGCCGTCAGGCCCCGTACGTCGATAACATCGGGACCAACGGTGCCGGTTAAAATGGGCAGCTCGACGGGGGCTGCGCCCTCGATGATCAACTGCGCTTTTTTGTCAGCCATGTGGCCTCCTATTTATGCTTCAAATCATCAGACAGCCCCCCACGCAGGGCCCGCACCACTATAGTGAGATAAATTCAGATGTCAATTTGCCTAAAGTCTTGCCCCAGAAGGCTTTAACCCTACTATTTCGTCGAAATTGAACGCCGTTTACGCCTTTTATCCCCCCAGCGCAATCCGCTATTAGGGTGAGGAGCGCGCGTTGTCATTAGTAACCTAACTGTCTATACTCGGCCACCGACCGCCAAGGGCTTTTGGGCTTGCTTTCATTGGGGGTCGCACTCCCTGGGTGGTGCTTACCTGACCAGTGCACTCCCCGACAACTTTGCCCTGATTGTTAGGGGCTCTTAAGTGTGAAAAAAGCCGTGAATAGCCAACGACCTGTAAACCTAGACCTAAGGACCATCAAACTCCCCATCACCGGCGTTACGTCGTTCCTGCACCGTGTTTCCGGCATCATCCTGTTCCTGGGCCTGGGCATCATGCTTTATGCATTGAGCAAATCCCTGGGTTCCGAGGAAGGTTTTGCCGAGGTGAAGGCATACTTGACCAGCCCGCTGGCCAAGTTCGTAGCATGGGGCCTCCTGTCCGCTCTGCTGTATCACCTGGTAGCCGGCGTGCGCCACTTGATCATGGACATGGGCATCGGTGAGACGCTGGAAGGCGGCAAGCTGGGCTCTAAAATCATCATCGCCATTTCCGTGGTGCTGATCGTTCTGGCAGGAGTTTGGATATGGTAACCAGCGTTACGAATCTGTCGCGTTCGGGCCTCTATGACTGGATGGCACAGCGTGTGTCTGCGGTCGTTCTCGCGGCTTATTTCATTTTCCTGATCGGATACCTCGTCGCAAACCCGGGCATCGGCTTTGAGCAATGGCACGGCCTGTTCGCCCACAATGCGATGCGAATCTTCAGCCTGCTGGCCCTTGTAGCCCTGGGCGCTCACGCCTGGGTCGGCATGTGGACCATCGCGACCGACTACCTGACGCCAATGGCGCTGGGCAAGTCCGCGACCGCAGTCCGTTTCCTCTTCCAGGCAGTATGCGGCATCGCGATGTTCGCTTACTTCGTCTGGGGTGTGCAGATTCTTTGGGGTATCTGATTCATGGCTAACATTCCAACTATTTCATTCGACGCCATCATCATTGGTGGCGGCGGGGCCGGCATGCGCGCTGCGCTGCAGCTGGCCCAGGGCGGTCACAAGACTGCCGTGATCACCAAGGTATTCCCGACCCGTTCCCATACCGTATCGGCCCAGGGTGGCATCACCTGCGCCATCGCCTCTGCCGACCCGAACGATGACTGGCGCTGGCACATGTACGATACCGTCAAGGGTTCCGACTATATCGGTGACCAGGACGCTATCGAATACATGTGTCAGGAAGGCCCGGCCGCGGTGTTCGAGCTGGACCACATGGGTCTGCCGTTCTCCCGTACCGAGCAAGGCCGTATCTACCAGCGTCCATTCGGCGGTCAGTCGAAGGATTACGGTAAAGGCGGTCAGGCTGCCCGTACCTGCGCCGCATCCGACCGTACCGGCCACGCACTGCTGCACACGCTTTACCAGGGCAACCTGAAAGCCGGCACCACGTTCCTGAACGAGTACTACGCTGTCGATCTGGTGAAGAACGGCAAGGGCGAGTTCGTCGGTGTGATTGCCATCTGCATCGAAACCGGTGAAACCACCTATATCCGCGCCAAGGCTACCGTGCTGGCGACGGGCGGTGCAGGCCGTATCTACGCGTCGACCACCAACGCCCTGATCAACACCGGCGACGGCGTTGGCATGGCGCTGCGTGCCGGCGTGCCGGTGCAAGACATCGAAATGTGGCAGTTCCACCCGACCGGCATTGCCGGCGCCGGTGTACTGGTTACAGAAGGTTGCCGTGGTGAAGGTGGTTACCTGATCAACAAGCACGGCGAGCGTTTCATGGAGCGTTATGCTCCGAACGCGAAAGACCTTGCTGGTCGTGACGTTGTTGCTCGCTCGATGGTTAAGGAAATCATCGCCGGCAACGGTTGCGGCCCGAATGGCGACCACGTACTGCTGAAACTCGATCACCTCGGTGAAGAGGTGCTGCACAGCCGTCTGCCTGGCATCTGTGAACTGTCCAAGACCTTCGCACACGTTGACCCGGTGGTTGCTCCGGTGCCGGTTGTTCCGACTTGCCACTATATGATGGGCGGCGTGCCGACCAACATTCATGGCCAGGCGATCACCCAGAACGCCGAAGGCGTGGACGAAATCATCCATGGTCTGTTCGCCGTAGGCGAAGTGGCCTGCGTATCCGTACATGGCGCCAACCGCCTGGGCGGCAACTCGCTGCTCGACCTGGTGGTATTCGGCCGCGCCGCCGGCCTGCACCTGGAAAAAGCGCTGACCGACGGCATCGAATACGATGACGCCACCGACGCGAACATCGAAACCGCCCTGGCGCGTCTGAATGCTCTGAACGAGCGCACGGATGGCGAAGACGTGGCAACCCTGCGTCGCGAGCTGCAAAGCTGCATGCAGAACTACTTCGGTGTGTTCCGTACCGGCGAATACATGCAAAAGGGTATCGCCCAGCTGGCCGATCTGCGCACGCGCATCGCCAACGTCAAGATCAACGATAAGAGCCAGGCGTTCAACACCGCTCGTATCGAAGCCCTTGAGCTGCAAAACCTGCTGGAAGTGGCTGAAGCAACGGCGATCGCCGCCGAGGTTCGCAAGGAATCCCGTGGTGCACACGCCCGCGAAGACTTCGAAGACCGCGACGACGAGAACTGGTTGTGCCACACCCTGTACTTCCCGGGTGACAAGCGCGTGACCAAGCGTGCCGTGAACTTCTCGCCGAAGACGGTGCCGACGTTTGAACCGAAGATTCGGACTTACTAAGGGTGGCTGCCATGTTGAAAGTCAGTGTTTATCGCTACAACCCTGATCAGGACGCTGCGCCGTTCATGCAGGAGTTCCAGGTCGATACCGGTGGTAAAGACCTGATGGTGCTGGATGTATTGGCACTGATCAAAGAGCAGGACGAAGGTTTCTCCTATCGTCGCTCTTGCCGTGAAGGTGTGTGCGGTTCCGACGGCATGAACATCAACGGCAAAAACGGCCTGGCGTGCATCACGCCGCTGTCCGCCGTGGTCAAGGGTAACAAGCTGATCGTTCGTCCTCTGCCAGGTTTGCCGGTTATCCGTGACCTGGTCGTCGATATGAGCATCTTCTACAAGCAATACGAGAAGGTTAAGCCGTTCCTGCAGAACGACACGCCGGCTCCGGCTATCGAGCGTCTGCAATCCCCGGAAGAGCGCGAGAAGCTCGACGGCCTGTACGAGTGCATCCTGTGCGCTTGCTGCTCGACGTCCTGCCCGTCCTTCTGGTGGAACCCGGACAAGTTCCTGGGCCCGGCTGCCCTGCTGCAAGCGTACCGCTTCCTGGCAGACAGCCGTGACACCAAGACATCCGAGCGTCTGGCTTCGCTGGATGACCCGTTCAGCGTCTTCCGCTGCCGCGGGATCATGAACTGCGTCAACGTATGTCCCAAAGGCCTGAACCCGACTAAGGCCATTGGTCACATCCGTAACATGCTGCTGCAGAGCGGCGTGTAACCGGCGTTGTAGTAAAGGCAGGACCGTTGTGCCCGTAAATGCTGCGGCGCAGGCTTCAACCGGCGCCGTAGTTTTAACTTGAGCAGCGACTTACAAAGCCGCGGCTCTTATTTTGAAGAAATGAGACAAGCAGGGGCATTCGGGTTGGTACCCGAACTATCAGCGTGATCCTAAGTGGCTTGTTTTGGTCGCTGCACTTGGCCTTTTGCAAGCAAACTCGGTGTTTTCGCCGGTGGTGTCCCCAAATCGAGGGTGACCAAGCATGCAAGAAAGCGTGATGCAGCGCATGTGGAACAGCGGCTATCTTTCAGGTGGTAACGCTGCCTATGTGGAAGAGCTTTATGAGCTCTACCTGCACGACCCTAACGCTGTGCCAGAAGAATGGCGCACCAAATTTCAGACGTTGTCTTCAGACGGCAACGCTGCCACCGATGTATCGCACGCAACGATTCGCGATCAGTTTGTGCTGCTGGCAAAGAACCAGCGCCGCGCCCAACCGGTTTCCGCCGGCAGCGTGAGCAGTGAGCACGAGAAGAAGCAAGTTGAAGTACTGCGACTGATCCAGGCCTACCGGATGCGTGGCCACCAGGCGGCCCAGCTTGACCCGCTGGGGCTCTGGCAGCGTCCTGCACCGGCTGACCTGTCGATCAATCATTACGGCTTGACCAATGCCGATCTTGATACGACCTTCCGTGCCGGCGACCTGTTCATCGGCAAAGAGGAAGCGAGCCTACGCGAAATTCACGAAGCGTTGCAGCAGACATATTGCCGCACCATCGGCGCTGAGTTCACACACATCACCGATTCCGAGCAGCGCCAGTGGTTCCAGCATCGCCTGGAAGGCGTGCGTGGTCGTCCGGTGCTGTCCGCCGACGTCCGCAGCCACCTGCTCGAGCGCGTCACCGCGGCCGAAGGCCTGGAAAAATACCTGGGTACCAAATACCCGGGCACCAAGCGTTTTGGCCTGGAAGGCGGCGAAAGCCTGATCCCGATGCTCGACGAAATGATCCAGCGTTCCGGTTCCTACGGCACCAAGGAAGTCGTGATCGGCATGGCCCACCGGGGTCGCCTGAACGTGCTGGTCAACACCTTCGGCAAGAACCCGCGTGATCTGTTCGACGAGTTCGAAGGCAAGAAGAAGGTCGAGCTGGGCTCCGGTGACGTTAAATACCACCAGGGTTTCTCGTCCAACGTGATGACCACCGGCGGTGAAGTTCACTTGGCCATGGCCTTCAACCCATCCCACCTGGAAATCGTTTCTCCAGTGGTCGAGGGTTCGGTCCGTGCTCGCCAGGATCGTCGCAATGACACCACCGGTGAAAAGGTCCTGCCGATTTCCATCCACGGTGACGCGGCATTCGCTGGTCAAGGCGTGGTCCTGGAAACCTTCCAGATGTCGCAGACCCGCGGCTTCAAGACCGGCGGTACCGTTCACATCGTCATCAACAACCAGGTTGGCTTCACCATCAGCAACCCGCTGGACGCGCGTTCCACCGAGTACGCCACTGACGTTGCCAAGATGATCCAGGCGCCGATCCTCCATGTAAATGGCGATGATCCGGAAGCCGTGCTGTTCGTGACCCAACTGGCTATCGACTACCGCATGCAGTTCAAGCGTGACGTGGTCATCGACCTGGTCTGCTACCGCCGCCGCGGTCACAACGAAGCCGACGAACCAAGCGGCACCCAGCCGTTGATGTACCAGCAGATCGCCAAGCAGCGCACCACCCGTGAGCTGTATGCCGAAAGCCTGACCAAGGCCGGTATCGTTGATGAGGCGCGTGTTCAGGCGAAGATCGATGAATACCGCAACGCGCTGGACAATGGTCTGCACGTCGTGAAAAGCCTGGTTAAAGAGCCGAACAAAGAGCTGTTCGTCGACTGGCGTCCGTACCTGGGCCACGCCTGGACTGCGCGTCACGATACGACCTTCGACCTGAAGACCTTGCAGGAGCTGTCCGCCAAGCTGCTGGAAATTCCGGAAGGCTTCGTGGTTCAGCGCCAGGTCTCGAAGATCTACGAAGATCGTCAGAAGATGCAAGCCGGCGGCCTGCCGATCAACTGGGGTTACGCCGAAACCATGGCGTACGCGACCCTGGCGTTCGAAGGTCACCCGATCCGCATGACCGGCCAGGACATCGGCCGCGGTACGTTCTCGCACCGCCATGCCGTGCTGCACAACCAGAAAGACGCCGGCACCTACATCCCGTTGCAGAACCTGTACGCAGGCCAGCCGCGTTTCGACCTGTACGATTCGTTCCTGTCCGAAGAAGCTGTACTGGCGTTCGAATATGGCTACTCGACCACCACGCCTCAGGCGCTGGTGATCTGGGAAGCCCAGTTCGGCGACTTCGCCAACGGCGCCCAAGTGGTGATCGACCAGTTCATCACCAGCGGCGAGCACAAGTGGGGCCGCCTGTGCGGTCTGACCATGCTGCTGCCACACGGTTATGAAGGTCAGGGCCCCGAGCACTCCTCGGCCCGTCTGGAGCGTTACCTGCAGCTGTGCGCCGAGCACAACATCCAGGTGTGCGTGCCGACGACCCCGGCGCAGATCTACCACTTGCTGCGTCGCCAGGTGATCCGCCCGCTGCGCAAGCCGCTGGTCGTGCTGACACCGAAGTCGCTGCTGCGGCATAAACTGGCGGTCTCGACCCTGGAAGATCTGGCGGATGGTTCGTTCCAGACCGTTATTCCGGAAATCGACACGCTGGAAGCGGCCAAGGTGACTCGCCTGGTCCTGTGCAGCGGCAAGGTCTACTACGACTTGCTGGAAAAACGCCGTGCCGAAGGCCGCGAAGACATCGCCATCGTGCGCATCGAGCAGCTTTACCCGTTCCCGGAAGACGACCTGATGGAGGCCATCGCGCCTTACACCAATCTCACCAATGTGGTGTGGTGCCAGGAAGAACCGATGAACCAGGGCGCCTGGTACAGCAGCCAGCATCATTTGCGTCGCAGCATCGGCAACCATAACAAGGCCCTGGGCCTGGAGTACGCCGGTCGTGATGCTTCTGCTGCACCTGCCTGTGGTTATGCGTCGATGCACGCCGAACAGCAGGAAAAACTGCTGCAAGATGCCTTCACTGTTTAACGCCTTCGCGCTGACTGAAACCGAATTTTAAGGACCCACAGATAATGGCTATCGAAATCAAAGCCCCGTCATTCCCGGAATCGGTTGCCGATGGCACCGTTGCCACCTGGCACAAGAAACCAGGCGAGGCCGTCAAGCGTGACGACCTGATCGTCGACATCGAGACCGACAAGGTCGTGCTGGAAGTATTGGCCGAAGCTGACGGCGTGCTGGGCGCAATCGTTGCCGAAGAGGGCGCGACCGTTCTGTCGAACCAGGTCCTGGGCTCGATCGAAGAGGGCAGCGCTGCTGCCGCTGCGCCTGCCGCCGCCGCACCGGCTGCCGCTTCGGCTCCAGCCGCCGCTCCGGCCGCGGGTGGCGAAGACCCGATCGCTGCACCGGCTGCTCGCCAACTGGCTGACGAGAACGGCATCAACCTGGCGTCCATCAAAGGCACCGGCAAAGATGGTCGCGTGACCAAGGAAGACGTGGTTGCCGCTGTTGAAGCCAAGAAAAACGCCCCGGCCGCCGCGCCTGTCAAGGCCGCTGCACCGGCTGCCGCGGCGCCTGTGTTCGCTGCCGGCGACCGCACCGAGAAGCGCGTGCCGATGACCCGCGTACGTGCCACCGTGGCCAAGCGTCTGGTTGAAGCACAGTCGAACATGGCGATGCTGACCACCTTCAACGAAGTCGACATGACCGAAGTCATGGCCCTGCGCTCGAAGTACAAGGACCTGTTCGAGAAGTCCCACAACGGCGTGCGCCTGGGCTTCATGTCCTTCTTCGTGAAGGCGGCTACCGAAGCGCTGAAGCGCTACCCGGCCGTCAACGCTTCCATCGATGGCACCGACATCGTTTACCATGGCTACGCTGATATCGGCGTTGCCGTGTCCAGCGACCGTGGCCTGGTGGTTCCGGTACTGCGTAATGCCGAACTGATGAGCCTGGCTGAAATCGAAGGCGGCATCGCCGGCTTCGGCAAGAAAGCCCGTGACGGCAAACTGACCATCGATGAGATGACCGGTGGTACCTTCACCATCACCAACGGTGGTACCTTCGGGTCGATGATGTCGACCCCGATCGTCAACCCGCCACAAGCCGCAATCCTGGGCATGCACAACATCATCCAGCGTCCGATGGCCATTAACGGCCAAGTCGTGATCCGCCCGATGATGTACCTGGCGCTGTCTTACGATCACCGCCTGATCGACGGTAAAGAAGCCGTGACTTTCCTGGTGACCATCAAGAATCTGCTGGAAGACCCGGCTCGTCTGCTGCTGGACATCTGATAAAGCAGCTTCATGCTGCGAGCTGCAAGCTGTAAGGAAAATCAGCTTGGCTCGCAGCTTGACGCTTGAAGCTTGTCGCTGAATAGAGGATCTATTTTCATGACACAGAAATTTGACGTTGTAGTGATTGGTGCAGGCCCTGGCGGCTACGTTGCCGCTATCAAGGCCGCACAACTGGGCCTCTCGACTGCTTGCATCGAAAAATACACCGACAAGGAAGGCAAACTGGCGCTGGGCGGTACTTGCCTGAACGTTGGCTGCATTCCTTCCAAGGCGCTGCTGGACAGCTCCTGGAAATTCCACGAAGCCCAGGACGGTTTCGCGATTCACGGCATCAACCATGCCGGCGTGACCATGGACGTACCTGCGATGGTTGGCCGTAAGGCTAATATTGTCAAAGGCCTGACCTCCGGCGTTGCGACCTTGTTCAAGGCCAACGGCGTCACTTCCCTGCAAGGCCACGGCAAGCTGCTGGCCGGCAAGAAAGTTGAAATCACCAAGCCGGACGGTTCGGTAGAAGTCATCGAAGCCGAAAACGTGATCCTGGCCCCAGGCTCGCGCCCAATCGACATTCCGCCTGCTCCGGTTGATCAGAACGTGATCGTCGATTCGACCGGCGCCCTGGAATTCCAGGCAGTGCCTAAGCGTCTGGGCGTGATCGGCGCCGGCGTGATCGGCCTGGAACTGGGTTCGGTATGGTCCCGCCTGGGTTCCGAAGTCACCGTGCTGGAAGCCCTGGACACGTTCCTGCTGGCTGCCGACACCGCAGTGTCCAAGGAAGCCTACAAGACCCTGACCAAACAAGGTCTGGACATCAAGCTGGGTGCCCGCGTTACCGGTTCCAAGGTCAACGGCGAAGAAGTGGTCGTGACCTACACCGACAAAGACGGCGAGCAGACCATCACGTTCGACAAGCTGATCGTAGCCGTGGGTCGCCGTCCGGTGACCACCGACCTGCTGGCCGCTGACAGTGGCGTGAACATCGACGAGCGTGGTTTCATCCACGTTGATGATCAATGCGCTACCACCGTACCGGGCGTGTACGCCATCGGCGACGTGGTTCGCGGCATGATGCTGGCGCACAAGGCGTCCGAAGAAGGCATCATGGTTGTCGAGCGCATCAAGGGCCACAAAACCCAGATGAACTACGACCTGATCCCATCGGTCATCTATACCCACCCGGAAATTGCATGGGTCGGCAAGAACGAACAGCAGTTGAAAGCTGAAGGCGTTGAAGTTAACGTCGGCACCTTCCCGTTTGCCGCTTCTGGCCGTGCCATGGCAGCCAACGACACCGGTGGTTTTGTCAAAGTCATCGCTGATGCCAAGACTGACCGCGTATTGGGCGTCCACGTGATTGGTCCAAGCGCTGCGGAACTGGTACAGCAAGGCGCGATCGGTATGGAATTCGGCACCAGTGCCGAGGACTTGGGCATGATGGTCTTCTCCCATCCGACCCTGTCCGAAGCGTTGCACGAAGCAGCGTTGGCCGTGAATGGCGGCGCCATCCACATCGCCAACCGCAAGAAGCGCTAAGCGAGATAATAAGAAACCACGGCGGAGTTGCCCGTCGTGAGCCTTGCGCGCAAGACTCACCGCGGAATATCCGCTGGACGCAGCCTTGCGCAGCTTTACGGGCCATAAGCCCCGCAAGTTGCGCAAGCAGCAGTCACAGGTGGCGCGGCACTCATAATGAGCGCAGCGCCGAATGCGCAGTACCTAACGAAGACGGTAAAAAGCATGAATCTTCACGAGTATCAGGGTAAGCAGCTGTTCGCTGAATACGGCCTGCCAGTTTCCAAGGGCTACGCAGTAGACACCCCGGAAGCAGCAGCAGAAGCCTGCGACAAGATCGGCGGCACCGAGTGGGTCGTCAAAGCCCAGGTCCACGCCGGTGGTCGCGGTAAAGCGGGCGGCGTCAAGCTGGTTCGCAGCAAAGAAGACGCCAAGGCCTTCGCACAGCAGTGGCTGGGCAAGCGTCTGGTGACTTACCAGACTGATGCCAATGGCCAGCCAGTCACCAAGATCCTGGTTGAATCGTGCACTGATATCGCTAAAGAGCTGTACCTGGGCGCTGTCGTTGACCGTTCGAGCCGTCGCATCGTGTTCATGGCTTCCACCGAAGGTGGCGTGGACATTGAAAAGATCGCCGAAGAAACCCCAGAAAAAATTCTGAAGGCCACTATCGATCCATTGGTTGGCGCTCAGCCATTCCAGGGTCGCGAGCTGGCTTTCCAGCTGGGCCTGGAAGGCAAGCAAGTTGCCCAGTTTGCCAAGATCTTCGTCGGTCTGGCCAAACTGTTCCAGGATCACGATCTGGCCCTGCTGGAAGTGAACCCGCTGGTGATCAAGGCTGACGGCGATCTGCACTGCCTGGACGCCAAGATCAACATCGACGCCAACGCCATGTACCGTCAGCCTAAGCTGAAGACTTTCCACGATCCGTCGCAAGACGATCCGCGCGAAGCGCACGCCGCCAAGTTCGAACTGAACTACGTGGCCCTGGAAGGCAACATCGGTTGCATGGTCAACGGTGCCGGCCTGGCCATGGGTACCATGGACATCGTCAACCTGCATGGCGGCAAGCCAGCCAACTTCCTCGACGTGGGCGGCGGTGCTACCAAGGAACGCGTTACCGAAGCGTTCAAGATCATCCTGTCCGACTCCAACGTAGCGGCAGTACTGGTCAACATCTTCGGCGGCATCGTTCGTTGCGACATGATTGCCGAAGGCATCATCGGTGCAGTGAAAGAAGTCGGCGTTAAAATCCCGGTTGTTGTTCGCCTTGAAGGCAACAACGCTGAACTGGGCGCTAAAGTACTGGCAGAAAGCGGTTTGAACATCATCGCGGCTACCAGCCTGACCGACGCTGCTCAACAAGTTGTCAAAGCTGCGGAGGGCAAATAATGAGCGTCCTGATCAATAAAGACACCAAAGTTATCTGCCAGGGTATTACCGGTTCGCAAGGTAGTTTCCACACCCAGCAAGCCATCGAATACGGCACCAAAATGGTGGGTGGCGTTACGCCTGGTAAAGGCGGCACCGAGCACCTGGGCCTGCCCGTGTTCAACACCGTGAAAGATGCTGTAGAAAAAACTGGCGCCACCGCCAGCGTGATCTACGTTCCTGCACCTTTCTGCAAGGACTCCATCCTGGAAGCGGCATTCGGCGGCATCAAGCTGATCGTCTGCATCACCGAAGGCATTCCTACCCTGGACATGCTGGACGCTAAAGTGAAGTGCGACGAGCTGGGCGTAGTCCTGATCGGCCCTAACTGCCCAGGCGTGATCACCCCAGGCGAATGCAAGATCGGCATCATGCCAGGTCACATTCACTTGCCAGGCAAAGTCGGTATCGTTTCCCGTTCCGGCACCCTGACCTACGAAGCTGTGAAGCAGACCACTGACGCCGGTTTCGGTCAGTCGACTTGCGTCGGCATCGGCGGTGACCCGATCCCGGGCTCCAACTTCATCGACATCCTGAAGCTGTTCCAGGAAGACCCGAAGACCGAAGCGATCGTGATGATCGGTGAGATCGGCGGTTCGGCTGAAGAAGAAGCGGCTGCCTACATCAAGGCACACGTGACCAAGCCGGTTGTTTCCTACATCGCTGGTGTGACTGCCCCTGCGGGCAAGCGCATGGGCCATGCGGGCGCAATCATCTCCGGTGGCAAGGGTACTGCAGACGAGAAGTTTGCTGCCCTGGAAGACGCAGGCGTTAAAACCGTGCGTTCGCTGGCAGACATCGGCAAGGCTTTGTCCGAGCTGACTGGCTGGGCTGTCAAGTAAGCCTCGCGCTTAGCTGACGCTTCATCCACACAAAGGCCACCTTCGGGTGGCCTTTGTGCGTTCTGGATACTTACATTTTTTGAACTGAACTCGGTCTCCTGTGGGAGCTGGCTTGCCTGCGATGCAGACGCCTCGGTGTATCAGGAAAACCGTGCCGATGCATTCGCAGGCAAGCCAGCTCCCACGGAGGTCAGTAGTGCCAAATTAAGTATGAAAACGCGACATGAAAGTGTCGCTTATCGGACAGTCCGCCCCGCAACAGTGCGTTTGTCAGCCTGATTCGGTAACCTAGCCGCCTCTTTATGCGTCCGCCTCCCAAAAGGAAGCCGCGCGCTGGACCCGTCGGCTCCCATAAGGGCCGGCAGTATTTCCCTCATCCACAGGGAATCCCCCTCTAAATTCCGATTCAGTAGTGTGGTATTTCCTCAAATGAAAGTGTTGAAAAGCCAGGATATCCTGGCGCTTGGCTTCATGACGTTTGCCCTGTTCGTGGGCGCTGGCAACATCATCTTTCCGCCTATCGTTGGTTTGCAGTCCGGGCCGCACGTCTGGATGGCGGCGCTGGGCTTCCTGATCACTGCGGTGGGTTTGCCGGTGGTCACTGTGATTGCCCTGGCCAAGGTCGGCGGCGGCATGGACGCGTTGAGCAGCCCGATCGGCAAGATCGCCGGTGGCCTGCTGGCAGCGGCGGCGTACCTGGCGGTAGGGCCGCTGTTCGCCACCCCGCGTACCGCAACCGTATCTTTTGAAGTGGGCCTGGCGCCGCTGACTGGCGAGAGCCCGCTGGCGCTGTTTCTCTACAGCTCGGTGTACTTCCTGGTGGTGTTTTTTGTTTCCCTGTACCCGGGTCGACTGCTGGACACGGTTGGTCGCTTCCTTGCGCCGCTGAAGATCATCGCCCTGGCCATCCTCGGCATCGCCGCGTTTGCCTTGCCGGTCGGCGACGTGGGGGTCGCCACCCCGCAATACGTGGCTGCGCCGTTTTCCCAGGGCTTCATCAATGGCTACCTGACCATGGATACCCTGGGCGCCCTGGTGTTCGGCATCGTGATCGTCAACGCCATTCGTTCCCGTGGTGTCGAGTCGCCGAAGCTGATCACCCGCTACGCCATCATTGCCGGCCTGATCGCCGGCGTGGGCCTGGCCCTGGTGTACATCAGCCTGTTCCGCCTGGGCTCGGGCAGCCATGAAGTCGCCGCCGGTGCCGCCAATGGCGCCGCGGTATTGCACGCCTATGTGCAACATACCTTCGGCTCCCTGGGCAGCGGCTTCCTGGCCGTGCTGATCTCCCTGGCCTGCCTGGTCACCGCCGTGGGCCTGACCTGCGCCTGCGCCGAGTATTTCAGCCGAGTCCTGCCGCTGTCCTACAAGACCCTGGTGGTGATCCTGGCGTTGTTCTCGCTGTTCGTGTCGAACCTGGGCCTGACCAAATTGATTGCGTTCTCGATCCCGGTACTGACCGCGATCTACCCGCCCTGCATCGTGCTGGTGGCGCTGAGCTTCTGCAAAGACTTCTGGCATGAGCAGGGCCGCATTGTGGGGCCGGTGATGTTGGTGGCGTTCATCTTTGGTTGCATCGACGCGCTCAAGGGCGCGGGGTTGGCGGGCTGGATGCCATCGCAGTTGGCGAATTTGCCGTTGAGCGAGCAAGGGCTGGCGTGGTTGGTGCCGTCGGTGATGACCCTGGTCGTGGCGGTGGTGGTTGATCGCATGCTGGGCAAGCGTAGCGAAGCGATCGCGTGACATCGCTTTAGGGCGACACGGAAATGCCTCGTATCAATCGATACGGGGCATTTTTTATGCGTGTATGGCTTACAAGCTCTAAAGTTGGAACACGGTCAATGTGGGAGCTGGCTTGCCTGCGATAGCGGTGGATCAGTCAGCTCATCAGGTGCTGACCCACCGTCTTCGCAGGCAAGCCAGCTCCCACCTTTTGTACCGCGTTTGCACCTATTCACCTGCATGAGGACCCGCATGTCGTTCATCGAAGCCAATCAGATCCACCTGCTCGCCGCGCTCTGGTTCGTCCTGTGCTGGGGCGGCTACACCCGCTACGCCATTTGGAAAGCCCGCGATACGGCCTGCCTGGCCAGCGTGTTGCATCTGTACCGTCAGGACTGGATGCGCCGCATGCTGCTGCGCGACAACCGCATCGCCGATGCCAGCGTGATCGGCAATCTGGAGCGCAATGCGTCATTCTTCGCGTCCAGTACCCTGATCATCCTGGCCGGCATTCTCACCGTGCTCGGCGCTTCGGAGCGCGCGGTGTCGCTGTTGGCGGACATCCCCATGGTGCAGCAGGCCTCCCAGGGCATGTCGGAAATCAAGCTGCTGTGCCTGGCGCTGGTATTCGTCTATGCGTTCTTCACGTTCAGCTGGTGCATGCGTCAGTACAACTTCGCAGCGGTGCTGGTCGGCTCGGCACCGATGGTCGGTGAGCGGCACGTGTCGGAGCAGGAGCGCAACGCGTTTGCCCTGCGCGCGGCGCGGGTGATTTCCATGGCCGCCAACCAGTTCAACTTTGGCCTGCGCGCTTATTACTTCGGCATGACCATGCTGGCGTGGTTTGTCAGCCCCTGGTTGTTCATGTTGATGAGCAGTGGGGTGGTGTTGGTGCTGTATCGCCGGGAGTTTCATTCCGACGTTCTGCAAGTGATGGTGTATACCCAGACGGATACACCGCCGGCCGAAGCTGTTAAAGACGCGGCCTGATTAACCTTACAAATAAAAAACCCAGACAAAGTAAAGCCCGCTATGTAAGCGGGCTTTCTTTTTGCAGCTAAGCTATTTCAAGCCGCGGTCTCAAGAACCGGTGGCAGGGGTAGCAGGTGCTGCTTCTTTTGCGGCGGCTTCGTTCGATTCAGCCTGAGCTTTGGCAGCATCGGCGTTTTCTTTCGCAGCGTCGTTCACTTTATCCTGAGCCTTCGCCATATCTTTCTGAGCTTGCTCGGAATGCGAGGCAGCGTCTTGGGCTTTGTCTTCGGATTTCTTATCGCAGGCAGCGAGACCGAGGGCAGCGGCCAACATCATGGAAATAGCTAAAGTCTTGCGCATGGGTGTTTCTCCTTATTGAAGATATCTACTGGCCTTTCGAGCATGGCCGTTCAGTATTAGTTCCTTCTGGCGTTCAGATATATAAACCAGCCGCGCCAAGGAACTTTCAGCTGCGCGTCTCTACTCCTCGAATCAACACACAATAAGAGTCTGGATCGAATGACCGAAAATCCTCTGTTAGAGCGTGCGACGCGCTTTGTATCGGCCTTGCGCCATTGTCAGGTCCTGGGTATCAGCGCTTACGAGGCGACTGAAGCGGGCATGACGCTGGTCATGCCCTATGCACCGCATCTGGTGGGCGATCCCGGCTCCGGCGTGATTCACGGCGGCGCGCTGACCTCGCTGATGGACACCGCCTGCGGCATGGCGACGTTGTGTGTCTTGCCGGAGTTCGAGGTGTGCCCGACCCTCGACCTGCGCATCGACTATATGCATCCCGCCGCGCCACACCAGCCCGTGTATGGTTTTGCCCAGTGCTACCGGGTGACCGCCGATGTGATTTTCACCCGCGGTTTCGCCTACCAGGCTGATCCGCAACAACCCATTGCCCAGGTGGTGGGCACGTTCATGCGCATGGGCAAGCACCTCAAGGGCACACAAGGGCTGGGCAGCACGCTCAAGGGAGAGCAGGTATGACACACCGCTTCAAGACGCAATTGGAACAGGCCCATGAGCGCGGCGATTACGAGGCGCTGCTCAGCCTGATCCCTTACGCCAAGCTGATCGGCATCGAATGCACAAGGCTTGGCGACGAATTGCTGTTTCGGCTGCCGGCCAGCAAGGACAATATTGGTAACCCCATATTGCCGGCGCTGCACGGCGGGGTTATCGCAGGCTTCATGGAGCTGTCAGCGGCGTTGCACTTGCTGGTGTTTACCGGTGCGCCGGGGATTCCGAAAATCATCGATTTCTCCCTGGATTACCTGCGCGCAGGCCAGTTTCGCGATACTTACGCCAAATGCCAGGTATGGCGCCAGGGCCGACGGGTGGCAAACGTGGCGATTACCGCCTGGCAAAGCACGGCGATCGAGCCCATCGCCACCGCTCGCGCGCATTTCAAAATCGAGGAAGCGAGCCGCCCTTGAAATCCTGGTCTTAGCCCCCAACTTTGATGACAACCCGCCGCCAACCCTCAAGGGCGCGGCCACTGCCATCCAATTGGAGTTTGATGACCATGAGTGTGGAAACTCAAAAGGAAACCCTGGGCTTCCAGACCGAGGTGAAGCAACTGCTGCACCTCATGATCCATTCGCTGTATTCCAACAAGGAAATTTTCCTTCGCGAATTGATCTCGAACGCCTCTGACGCTGTCGACAAATTACGTTTTGAAGCTCTGTCCAAGCCTGAGTGGCTGGAAGGTGGCGCCGAACTGAAAATCCGTGTGAGCTTCGATAAAGACGCCAAGACCGTCACGATCGAAGACAACGGCATCGGCATGAGCCGCGAAGACGCGATTACCCATTTGGGTACGATCGCCAAATCCGGCACCGCTGATTTCATGAAGAACCTCACCGGCGATCAGAAGAAGGATTCGCACCTTATCGGTCAGTTCGGCGTGGGCTTCTATTCGGCCTTTATCGTTGCCGACCAGGTCGAAGTGTTCACCCGTCGTGCCGGCCTCGACGCCAGTGAGGGCGTGCACTGGGCCTCCAAGGGCGAGGGCGAGTTCGAAATCGCTACGGTCGACAAGGCTGAACGCGGTACCCGCATCGTGCTGCACCTCAAAGATGCTGAAGACGAATTCGCCGATGGCTGGCGTCTGCGCAACATCATCAAGAAGTACTCCGACCACATCGCCTTGCCGATCGAGCTGCCCAAAGAACAAGCGGCCGCCGAAGGCGAAGAGGCCCCTGCCCAGGAATGGGAAGTGGTCAACCGCGCCAGCGCCCTGTGGACCCGTCCGCGTACCGAGATCAAGGACGAGGAATACCAGGAGTTCTACAAGCACATCGGTCACGATTACGAGAACCCGCTGAGCTGGAGCCACAACAAGGTGGAAGGCAAGCTGGAATACAGCTCGCTGCTCTACGTACCGGCCCGTGCGCCGTTCGACCTGTACCAGCGTGAAGCGCCCAAAGGCCTCAAGCTTTACGTGCAGCGTGTGTTCGTGATGGACCAGGCGGAATCCTTCCTGCCGTTGTACCTGCGCTTTATCAAGGGCGTGGTCGACTCCAACGACCTGTCGCTGAACGTGTCGCGGGAGATCCTGCAGAAAGACCCGATCATCGACTCCATGAAGTCGGCGCTGACCAAGCGCGTGCTCGACATGCTGGAAAAGTTGGCGAAGAACGAGCCTGAGCAATACAAGAGCTTCTGGAAAAACTTCGGCCAGGTCATGAAGGAAGGCCCGGCGGAAGATTTTGCCAACAAGGAAAAAATCGCCGGCCTGCTGCGTTTTGCCTCGACCCAAGGCGACGACGGCGAGCAGGTTGTGTCGCTGGCCGAATACCTGGCCCGCGCCAAGGAAGGCCAGGACAAGATCTACTACCTGACCGGCGAAACCTATGCCCAGGTCAAGAACAGCCCGCACCTGGAAGTCTTCCGCAAGAAAGGCATCGAAGTGCTGCTGTTGACCGACCGTATCGATGAGTGGCTGATGAGCTACCTCACCGAGTTCGATGGCAAGTCCTTTGTCGACGTGGCTCGTGGTGACCTCGACCTGGGTAACCTGGACTCCGAGGAAGAGAAGAAAGAAGCCGAAGAAGTCGCCAAGTCCAAAGAAGGCCTGGTTGAGCGAATCAAGGCGTCCCTGGGTGATGCGGTCAGCGAAGTGCGGGTTTCCCACCGCCTGACCGATTCCCCGGCGATCCTGGCCATCGGCGAACAGGACCTGGGCATGCAGATGCGCCAGATCCTCGAAGCCAGCGGTCAGAAGGTGCCGGATTCCAAGCCGATCTTCGAATTCAACCCGGCTCACCCGTTGATCGAGAAACTCGATGGCGAGCAGAGCGAAGAGCGCTTTGGCGACTTGTCCCACATCCTCTTCGACCAGGCGGCACTTGCTGCCGGCGACAGCCTCAAGGACCCGGCCGCTTACGTGCGCCGACTGAACAAGCTGTTGGTTGAACTGTCGGTTTAACACCGTTGTAGAAAAAACCCGCTTCGGCGGGTTTTTTCGTTAAAGCTGTACCGCTTCCCTGTAGGAGCGAGCTTGCTCGCGAAAAACTCAAGATCACCGCGTTTATCCAGGATACCCGCGTCATCGTTGATGTTTTTTCGCGAGCAAGCTCGCTCCTATAGAAAGCATCGTTAACCCATCTCAACTGGAGTAAATGATGAGCCAAGTCACTGTGCGTTCCGTGGTCTATCAGATTGATGGCCAGTCCTATGAAAGCCGTCTGGCGTTCGATGCCAGCCATAAAGGCCCGTTGCCAGGCCTGTTGATGGCGCCGAACTGGATGGGGGTGAGTGCGGGTGCTGAAGACATCGCCAAGAGCGTGGCTGGCAAAGGCTACGTGGTGCTGATTGCTGATTTGTACGGGCAAAGCGTGCGTCCGTCGAACGGCGATGAAGCCGGTGCCGCGATGATGCCGTTGAAAAACGACCGCGCGTTGCTGAACAAGCGTATGCAGGCGGCCTTCGAACAACTGCAAGGCCAGGCCGAAGCGGCTGTCGATACGTCGAAGCTGGCAACCTTTGGTTTCTGCTTCGGGGGATGCTGCTCCCTGGAACTGGCGCGTACCGGTGCGCCAGTCAAGGCTGCTATTTCGTTCCATGGCACCCTGGACACGCCGAACCCGGCGGATGCCAAAAACATCAAGGGTTCAGTGCTGGTGCTGCATGGCGCGTCCGACCCGTTGGTGCCCAAGGAACAGCTGCCGGCGTTCGAAGATGAAATGAACGCAGCCGGTGTGGATTGGCAATTGCTGAGCTATGGCGGCGCGGTGCATTCGTTTACCGATCCGCAGGCGAATGTGCCGGGCAAGATGATGTATGACGCCAAGACGGCTGAACGGGCCTTCCGGTCGATGCATAACTTGTTGGATGAAGTGTTCAAGGGCTGATTCTTCAGCGCCTGTTCCGGCCTCTTCGCGAGCAAGCCCGCTCCCACATTTGTACCTCATTCCTACAGGGAAAATGCGGTCCGAACTGTGGGAGCGGGCTTGCTCGCGAAAGCTATCTCACCGGCAGCTCAATTCTTTCAGACTCGCCCGGCACCGTCGGCCAATCCCCCGCCGCCCAACGCTGCCGGGCCTGCTCGATCACCGCAGGATCACTCGCCACAAAATTCCAATTGATCCGCCGCGGCCCATCCAGCGGCGCGCCGCCGACCATCACCAGATGGCAATCACTCTCGGCGAACAGCGTCAGCTCCTGCCCGGCCGGCAACACCACCAGGCTGTGGACTTCCAACGCCTGGCCCTCCAATTGCGCCTCACCTTCCAGCACATACACCGCGCGTTCCTCATGCTCATCCGGGATCAGCAATGTGGTGGCCGTCTGCATCTGCACTTCGGCATACAACGTGAGCGACAGCACCGGCACCGGCGATCTGAGGCAGAACCCACTGCCCGCGATCATGCGAATCCGTACGCCCAGATTGTCACTCACCGGCAGGCTCGCGGCCGGGTGATGGCTGTAATGCCCCGGCCCTGTCTCGTGGTGCCTGGGTGACGCCAGCCATACCTGCAGGCCATGCAGGCAGAAACCACTGGCCTTGAGGGCTTCGGGCGTCCGTTCGACGTGGGCGATCGCGCTGCCGGCGGTCATCCAACTGACGTCACCGGCCTGCACCACCTGGTCCGAGCCCAGGCTGTCCTTGTGCTGCAAGGCGCCGTCGAACAGATAGGTGAGGGTGCTCAGCCCGATATGCGGATGCTGGCGGATGTTCATGCCATCGCCCGCTGCATAGCGGGTGGGCAGCATATGGTCGAAGAACACAAAAGGCCCCACGCTGCGGCACGCCCGCGAGGGCAGCGGGCGCAGGATAGGTTGGCCTTCGACATCTTCGGGGCGAGGACGGATCACGGTGAAGGGGGGCATGGTGCATCCCAGTCTGAGCAGGTTGGATGAGGCCGAGCATAACCCGCTCGGCAGGAGGTTGCCGCTATTGGCTGAAGGCGCCTTCCGATGTTCCGCGTGGATGAACCCTGGCATGCCGCGCAAGGTCTACCCGTATCAGCTCTTATCGAGGTTTTACCGTGCCCTGGACTCGCCTGACCTTTGCCCTGTTGCTCGCCGCCAGCAGCCTTGCCGTGCACGCTCGCGACTATGCCTACAGTGATGCTCACCTGCACTACGTCGATTTCTTCCAGGAAACGGCCGGCATGGACAAGCTGCTCAAGGCGATGGCCGACAACCGCATCGAACATGCGATGATTTCCGGCATTCCCGTCGCGAAGAAATGGCACGAAGACGAACCCAAGCGCCCTCGCTACTACGCCGGTGACGACGCCGATGCCTACTGGTACAGCGCCACCGACGTGATCGTCGCGGCGGCGGTCAGCAATCTGACTCCTGAGCAGCGCTCGCACTTTCATCCGTTTCTGTCGGGCTTCAACCCCAACGACAAGAACTCGGATGCGCATATCCAGCGCATGCTCGACCTCAACCCGGGCCTGTGGCAGGGCATTGGTGAAGTCTTCACCCGCCATGATGACCTCACGGCTCTCACGGCGGGCGACACCCCGCGCGCCAATAACGAGGCCATGACCCGTATCTATCACCTGGCGGCGGAGAACGATTTGCCGGTGATGCTGCATTCCAACATCACCTCCAAGCGCGAGCGTAACCCGCTGTACCTGGCTGAAGTGGAGGAGCCACTGCGCAACCATCCGCACACGCGCTTCATCTGGGCCCATGCCGGCACCAGCAAGGAGATTCATCGCCACCAGGTGCAGATGGACTTTTTGCTGCCGACCTTGAACCGCATGCTGCAGGCTTATCCGAACCTGTACATCGACCTGTCCTGGAGCATGCTCACGCCGTATCTGCTCGATGACACAGGTCAGCCCCGGCCTGAGTGGGTCAAGCTGGTGGAGCGCTTTCCCGACCGGTTCATGTTGGGCTCGGATGTAGTAGGGCGTTTCAACAAGCTGGGCAAGGAAATGCGCCGCTTTGACCCATTCCTCGATGCCTTGCCTGAGGACGTTGCGCGCAAAGTGGCGCGGGATAACTTTCTGGCTGTCCTGCCCAAGCGCTGAAGGCCACGATTTAGGTATGGAGCTGGAAGCCGAGTCGCTTTCATCGCAGGCAAGCCAGCTCCCACATTTGAAATGCATTCCCCTGTGGGAGCTGGCTTGCCTGCGATGAAGACGACTCGGTCTGGGTCAATCACCCACAAAAAAGCCCCGAACCAGTCGGGGCTTTTTATGGGATCAAGCTACAGGCCTTACTTGCCCTGCCAGCGTTTCAGCACGAGCGTGGCGTTGGTGCCACCGAAGCCGAAGCTGTTGCTCATCACGGTGTCGATCTTGGCGTTTTCAACGGTTTTGGTCAGGATCGGCATATCGGCCACGACCGGATCAATCTCGTCGATGTTGGCCGAGCCGGCCATGAAGTTACCTTCCATCATCAGCAGGCAGTAGATCGCTTCGTGAACGCCGGCGGCGCCCAGGGAGTGACCGGACAGGCTCTTGGTGGAGCTGATGGCCGGGGCCTTGTCGCCGAATACCGCGCGTACGCCTTCCATTTCCTTGGCGTCACCGACCGGAGTCGAAGTGCCGTGGGTGTTCAGGTAGTCGATCGGGGTATCCACGGTGGACATGGCCATCTGCATGCAACGGATGGCGCCTTCACCGCTTGGGGCAACCATGTCGTAGCCGTCGGACGTCGCGCCGTAGCCGACGATTTCCGCGTAGATCTTGGCGCCACGGGCCAGAGCGTGCTCCAGCTCCTCGACCACCACCATGCCGCCACCGCCGGCGATGACGAAACCGTCACGCTTGGCGTCGTAGGCACGGGAAGCCTTTTCCGGGGTTTCGTTGTATTGGGTAGACAGCGCGCCCATGGCGTCGAACAGGAACGATTGGCTCCAATGCTCTTCTTCACCGCCGCCGGCGAACACGATGTCCTGCTTGCCCAGCTGGATCTGCTCAACGGCAGTCCCGATGCAGTGGGCGCTGGTGGCGCACGCGGACGAGATCGAGTAGTTCACACCCTTGATCGCGAACGGTGTCGCCAGGCAGGCCGAAACGGTGCTGCCCATGGTCCGCGTAACGCGGTACGGGCCGACGCGCTTCACGCCTTTTTCGCGCAGGATGTCCAGCGCTTCCATCTGGTTGAGGGTCGATGCGCCGCCGGAGCCGGCGATCAGGCCGGTGCGTACGTTCGATACCTGGTCGTCGCTCAGGCCGGAGTCGGCGATCGCGTCTTTCATCGCCAGGTAGGCGTAGGCGGCAGCGTGGCCGACGAAGCGATAGATCTTGCGATCGATCAGCTCTTCGAGGGGCAGGTCGATGGAGCCGGAAACCTGGCTACGCAGACCCATTTCGGCATATTCCGGGTTGAAGCGGATGCCAGGGCGACTTGCACGCAGGTTAGCGGTGACGGTCTCTTTGTCATTGCCCAGGCAAGAAACGATACCCAGACCAGTGATAACGACGCGGCGCATGCGGATAACCCTTAAAAGTTGTCAGTGGAAGTGAATACGCCAACCCGAAGGCCTTCGGCAGTATAGATCTCGCGACCGTCGACAGTCACCGAACCGTCGGCGATGGCCAGGTTCAGCTTGCCCTTGAGGACGCGCTTGATTTGAATGTTGTAGGTGACTTTCTTGGCGGTCGGCAGGACCTGGCCAAAGAACTTCACTTCACCCGAACCCAGGGCGCGACCGCGACCCGGCAGGCCTTGCCAGCCCAGGTAGAAGCCGACCAGTTGCCACATGGCGTCGAGGCCCAGGCAGCCTGGCATCACCGGGTCACCTTCGAAATGGCAGGCGAAGAACCAGAGGTCCGGGGTGATATCCAGCTCGGCGACCAATTCACCTTTGCCGTACTTGCCACCTTCTTCGCTGATATGGGTGATGCGATCCACCATCAGCATGTTCGGGGCGGGCAGTTGCGCGTTACCTGGGCCGAACAGCTCACCGCGACTGCAGCGCAGCAGTTCTTCCCGAGTAAAGGCGTTTTGTTTGGTCATGCGAGCTCCTCAATAATCCCATGCGGCAGGGTAGGGCAAATCTTCCCGAACCGAATGAAGCGTTCATGCCTCATGTCGGCAGCCTACACATAGACTATTGCGTTGTAGTGAAAGTCACAGCGGCAAGGTACTCAATGTACACTTGTTCACTGAAATGTTAAACCGGGCCCGTTTATGGGCTCGTTCGGGTGCCTAAGACTGCCGCACTTTCGCCTTTCACGCCAGTCAGAGTTGGCTGATGGCGCGGCGCTATTGCACCCAACGCTGCAGGATTTGCTGCAAATCCGTGCGTTTGAACGGCTTGGCCAGGTAATCGTTCATTCCTGCTTCAAGGCAGGCTTCACGGTCGCCCTGCAAGGCATTGGCGGTCAGGGCGATGATCGGCAGATCGGCGCAACCCGGCAACTGGCGAATCCGCCGGGTGGCCTCGTAGCCATCGATCAGCGGCAGCCGGCAATCCATCAGGATCGCCGTGAAAATCAGGCTTTCGGCGCTGCGGATCGCCTCGGCACCGTCGGTGGCCAGGCTCACTTCAAAGCCCAGGCTGCGCAGCATGGCTTCGACCACGGTGCGGTTGACCGGGTTGTCTTCCACCAGCAATACATGGCGGCCATTGCCCGCGCCGGCTTTGCCGTCGGCGTCGCTGGCGATGCTCGGTACGCTGTGCTGGTCAATGGCCAGGGGAATTTCCAGGGTGAACACCGAGCCGCGGCCCTCTTCGCTCTGGGCACGCAGGGTGCCGCCCATGCGCTCGGCGAGAGTGCGGGCGATGGGCAGGCCCAGGCCGGTGCCGCCGTAACGTCTTGAAATGGAACTGTCCGCCTGCTGGAACGCATCGAACATCAATTCCAGGCGCTCGGCGGATATCCCGATGCCGCTGTCGCGCACGGTGCAGGTGAACCACAGCAGTTCATGGTCGAGGGTCTGCCACTGCGGTTCGACGTTGACACTGCCGTGCTCGGTGAACTTCAACGCGTTGCCGATCAGGTTCACCAGGATCTGGCGGATACGCGTCGGGTCACCCTGCACGCGCAGGGCGTCCATTCCTTGCGGGATCGACAGCGTCAGCGCCAACCCGCGCTGCTGGGCGCTGTGCTGGAAGGCCTGGGCGCAGCTGTTGATCAGGTCCGCCAGGTTGAACGCAATATGCTCCAGCTCCAGGGCGGCGCGTTCGATCCGCGAGAAGTCGAGGATATCGTTGATGACCTTGAGCAAATGCTCGGTGGACTCGGAGGCCAGCGCCGCATACTCGGCCTGCTCCTCGGTCATTTCGGTGGTTTCCAGCAACTGCAACATGCCCAGCACGCCGTTCATGGGCGTGCGCAGCTCGTGGCTCATCATGGCCAGGAAATCCGACTTGGCGTTGTTGGCGCGCTCGGCCTCTTCGCGGGTCTGGATCAATTGGGCCATGGCCTGCTGCTGTTCACGGCTGGCCTGGTTGAGGCCTGCGGCGAGGTTGTTGATGTGCCGCGACAGATCGCCCAGTTCCGAGTCATCCACGATCGGCAGCGGCGTCTTGTAGTCGCCTTGCTGGATGGCTTTCACCGCATGGCCCATGGCGCTGATCGGCTGCGACAGGCTGGCGGCCAGGCGCCGGGCGAGCAGGAAGGTAAACAACAGGGCGAACAGCGCCAGGATGCCGGCCTTGAACAGGATCTCCTGCTGGCGCTGGCTGAAGGCATCGTTGGACATGCCCACGATCACCCGGCCCAGGTAGTCTGCCCGCGGCGCCTTGGATTCGTTGAGGTTGTCCTGGAAAAAGTCATTGCCCAACTGGATGTGTTGCAGGCGGATCGGCGCCTGGAACACTTTCACCGACAGCGAGCGGTCGTGTTTCTCCGAAGGCTGCTCGACATACACCAGAATATTCTCGCTGCTGTCCTGAATCTCCAGGAAGCGCACATGGGGTGTCGCCAGCGTGGCGCGCAACAGGCTCTCAAGCACCTCATTGTTGCCGGATATCACCCCGTATTCGGTCGCGGGCGCCAGTTGGTTGGCGATCAGCTGGCCGGTGTGATCCAGCTCCTGGCGCAGGTCCTGGATACGCACGAAGGTAAAGAAGCTGATCAACAGCAACGTCAGCAACAGCGCCGGGCCCAAGGTGATGAGCTGGGTGCGGGTGTTGATGTCCCAACGACGACGCAAAGTCATGGGCGTTTTTCTCCTTCGGCCAGTCGCGTGGCGACGCTGGTTTCGTCCACCTGTTCGAGCCCCAGTGAGCGCGCGACTTGGGGGTTGCCCACGATTTTGAAGTGTTCCGGATACAGCGAACGCGGCCAGTTGGCGGGCGGGTGGTCGAGCAGGCGGTCGAGCACGGCCAGCCAGTCGGCCTGGTCGCTGTAGCTGCTGGCCAGGCTGCCGGCCCGCACAAACCCTGCATTCGGGCCCACCAGCGGCAATTGCTGGGCGTAGCTGCTCAGCAGCAGGTTCTTCGCGGTTTTCGGGTTATACAACTGCGGGTCGTCGAGGCCGAGCAGCACATCACTTTTTCTGAACAGGGTCTGCAGCGGCCGGCTGTCGTTAATGTTGTCCCAACGCTGGGGCATGATCTGCAGACCCAGGGGCGCGGCGTGCTGGCGCAGTTCGGGCAGCAGGAATTCACTGTCGGCGCCGTACAGCACGCCGATGCGCTGTGCCTGGGGCAGGATGCTGGCGATCAAGCGCAATTGGCGCGCCAGCGGTGGGTCGCTCCACAACAGGCTGATGCGCGGGTGTTGCGTTGCGCCCAGGCGCTGATGGGCTTGCAGGCGGCTGATGCGCAGCACCAGGGTCGGCGGGCCCTGGGCGTCCTGCAAGCGCCAGTCGAGGCTGGGCAGGTCGAGCAGGATCAGGCGTGTAGTGGCTGGCAGTCGGCCGGGTGCCGGCAAGTCATTGAGGACGGTGAAGGTGACCGTGTCTTCGGGGCGTTGCCGGGCCAGGGCCTGGGTGAAGTCCTGGACCCCGGTGCTGTCTTCGGCGGCGGTCAGCAGGATATCGGCGCTCCAGGCCGGCGCGGCCGCTAGCAGGCAGACGAGCAGCACCGCGCGTCGCCAGAGCGTATTGAGGGGAAAGCAAGTCATCCGTGACAAGTCGCCCATGTCAGAACTCTAACTCTGCGCTGAAATAGAGTACCTGGCGATGGTCGTAATTGTTGTCGGCCAAGGTGGTGGGTTGGTTATCGAGGCGTTGTTGCAGCATGCCCGCCAGCTCCACGTTGGCGTTGCCCAGGGCAACGCGCTTGGCCACCCGCAGGTCGACCCGTTCGAAGCGATACTCGTTGAGTGCGTCATCGCCATAGTAGAACAATGCGCTGGACCAGCCCTGGCCCCATTCACGCAACCAGCCGGCCGAGCCGCTGTTACGTGCGGTCTGCGCCTTGTCCAGCGGGTTGCTGCTGCTGGCGTCGACGTAGGCATAGGTCAGGCGCAGGCGGTCTGCGTTGCTCACGCGCCAGTCGAACTGGGACTCGGCGCCGGTGAACCGTGCACTGTTGGCATTGCTGGCGATGTACTGGTTATTGCGCAGCGGCGAGCTGATCATGTCGGTGATCTCGTCATAGAACAGTTTCACGTCCATGTTCAGCCCGATGTCGGCGAAGAAGCCGTTGTACCCCAGTTCCCGCGATTTCATCATCTCTTTATTGAGGTTTCCCGGGCCGCGGGTCTTTACGAAGTATTGCCCGGTAGTCTGTCCATAGGCAGGGGAGCTGAGGTTGGTGACGCGATAGCTCCAGTTGACGTTGTTCTCGAACATATCCGGCGAACGGATCGCTTCGGAGTACACCGCGCGCAGGCCGTGGCGCGGGTTGATCAGGTAGTTGACCGCTACCCGCGGCGTCAGCGAGTTGCCGCTCAGATACGTGTCTTCATACATGGCGCCACCCTGCAGCAACCAATGCTCGCTGGCGCGCCACTCCAGTTGGCCGAACAGGCGCCAGGTGGTGTCGTCCAGCGTGCCGTTGAAGTAGGTGTCGGAGTCGGCGCGGTCGTAGCGGTAGTTCATGCCGCTGACCAGGCGCAGGCTGTCGGACAGGCTGAGGGTGTCTTGGACTTCCAGGTCGTAGCGGCTTTCACGGGTGCTCTGGTCGATGTCGCCGCACACGCTTTGGCTGGCGCCGTTGCGCCACTGGTCGAGCACCTGGTTGGCCAAGGCTTGCTCGGCGGCGCTGCCCGGTGGCGCGCTGCCTTGGCTGTAAGTGTCCATGTGCCGGGCCAGTAATTCGGCGTAGTTGGGGTTCATCTGCCACAGTTGGGTCAGCTCGGGGCTGAACGAGACCTTGGCGTCACAGGCTTTCCATATTTGCCGGCGGTCCCACTGCTGCGCCGAGCCTTGGATATACAGGCTGTGGTCAGGGTTGAAGTCAAAGTTCCAGCGCAGGGAGCCGGCGTAGTCCTTGGCTGAGACGTCGGAATTGTTGCCGCCTTCGGTAATACCGGCAAAGACCGGGCTGTAGGTATAAGGACGTTGATTGGTGCCTTCCTTGGCATCCAGTTGCACATCGATGCTCTGTTGCGTGTTCAGCGTCTGGCTGATCGCCAGGCTGAAGCGGTTGAGGCGGCGGCCGTCACGGCGGTCGGCACCGGTGGCATCGCTGTCGAAACCGTCGTCCTGCTGCCCGGAAAGTGACAGGCGCAAGTCGCCGCTGTCCCAGCCGGCGCCCTGGCTGGCATAGAAGTCGTTGATGCCGCGTGCGCCGCGCACCACCTTGAGTCGTGTGCCGTGACTGTTGGCCGGCGAGCGCGTGAGGATGTTGACCACCGCCATCAGGGCATTGGCGCCGTAACTGACGGTGTTGGGGCCACGGAACACTTCGATGCGCTCGATATCTTCCATGGCCACCGGAATGTCGCTCCAGTCCACGGTGGCCAGGCCCGCGCGGTACACCGAGCGGCCATCGATCAATACCTGCATGCGCCGCGCATCGCTGGCACTGGTGCCGTGGTAGTTCACCGCCGCCTGGTTGCCGGTGGTGTAGCCGACCATCATGCCCGGCACCAGGCGCAGCAACTCACTGATGTCCCGCGCGCCGCTGGCCTTGATCAGCTCGCTGTCGATCACGGTCATGCTGCCGGGCACGGCGGCCGCCGATTGCTTGAGGCGCGTGGCGGTCAGCACTTGGGGCAGGGGCTGGCTGTCGAGGAACAAGTCATCGGCCAGCGCCGGGCTGCTGCACAGCGGCATGCCCAACAGCATCAGCCACAGAGATGAACGGGGAGGAGGGCCCAAATACACGGCTCGGCCTTGATAATTGCGGATAGCCGCCCATGTTAACTGAGGTGGGGCCTTTTGCCAGTCGTCGGGCTTGCAATTACTTCACGTAAATGTGGCATTTTCCGACAAACGCACGAATTGATACGGGGGCTGGCCGCCGGCGGGTCGGCCCGTATAATGCCGCCATCGCCACTGGTATGGATTAACGGATTGCATATGACTGAACAGCGCCCTATCGCGGTCCTGGGAGGCGGAAGTTTTGGTACCGCCGTGGCTAACCTGCTAGCCGAGAACGGTCACGCTGTGCGCCAGTGGATGCGTGATCCCGAACAGGCCGAGGCCATCCGGGTGCACCGGGAAAACCCGCGTTACCTCAAAGGCATCAAGATCCATCCAGCGGTCGAGCCGGTCACGGACCTGCTGGAAACCCTCACGGCCTGCGACCTGTGCTTCGTCGCGCTGCCGTCCAGCGCCTTGCGCTCGGTGCTGGCCCCTCATGCCGATCGCCTGGCGGGCAAGTTGCTGGTCAGCCTGACCAAGGGTATCGAGGCGCAGACCTTCAAGCTGATGAGCGAAATCCTCGAAGAGATCGCTCCCCAGGCACGCATTGGTGTGCTGTCCGGGCCGAACCTGGCGCGGGAAGTGGCCGAGCACGCGCTGACCGCCACCGTGGTGGCCAGTGAAGACGAAGCCCTGTGCGAACGCGTCCAGGCCGTGCTGCATGGCCGCACCTTCCGGGTCTACGCCAGCAGCGACCGCTATGGCGTGGAGTTGGGCGGCGCGCTGAAAAACGTCTATGCGATCATTGCCGGCATGGCCGTGGCGCTGGGCATGGGCGAAAACACCAAGAGCATGCTGATCACCCGCGCCCTGGCCGAGATGACCCGCTTTGCAGTGAACCAGGGCGCCAACCCCATGACCTTCCTGGGGCTGGCGGGCGTGGGCGACCTGATTGTCACCTGCTCCTCGCCGAAAAGCCGCAACTACCAGGTGGGTTTCGCCCTCGGCCAGGGTTTGAGCCTGGAAGACGCGGTCACGCGCCTGGGCGAAGTGGCCGAAGGGGTCAATACCCTCAAGGTGCTCAAGGCCAAGGCCCAGGAAGCCGGCGTGTACATGCCGCTGGTCGCCGGGCTGCACGCGATCTTGTTTGAAGGGCGCACCTTGGACCAGGTCATCGAACTGCTGATGCGCGCCGAGCCGAAAACCGATGTCGATTTTATTTCCACCAGTGGTTTCAACTGAGGAAGCGGTCATGAACGATCCGAAAGCAACCCCCAAATACGAATCCATTGCCCTGCGTATCCTGTGGATGCTGGTGTTTGCCCTGGTGTGGCAAGTGGCACAGTTCCTGCTCGGCGCGCTGGTGGTGGTGCAACTGATTTACCGCCTTGTCTATGGCGCACCGAACCTGGGCCTGATGAACTTTGGCGACAGCCTCAGCCAGTTCCTCGCCCAGATCGGCCGTTTCGGCAGCTTCCACAGCGAACAAAAGCCCTGGCCGTTCGCCGATTGGCCGACCCCGCGCGCACCCGAGGGCGAAGCCGCCCACAGCGTGCCGCCGGCGCCGCATCCGGTGCGTGATGAGGAGCCAAAGCTGTGAAGGTGTGGATATTGCGTCATGGCGAGGCCGAAGGGCAGGCGTCAACGGATGCCGAACGCAACCTTACCGAGCACGGCCGCGCCGAAGTATTGCGCAGCGCTGCGCACCTGATCGGCCAGCCCCTCGGTGCGATCATCGCCAGCCCTTATGTGCGGGCACAGCAGACCGCGCACCTGGTGCGCGAGGCCCTGGGTTTCGACGCGGACATTCGTACGGAGCCGTGGCTGACGCCGGAGGGCAATCCATTGCAAGTGCTGGAAAAGCTCGATAGCGATGACAACGTGCTGCTGGTCAGCCACCAGCCCTTGGTGGGCAGCCTGATCAGCTTCCTGCTGCATGGCCATCAGCGTCAGCCGCAGCCGATGTACACCGCCAGCCTGGCGGAGCTGGAGGGGGATTTCCCGCTGGCGGGGCTGATGAGCCTGGTCAGCGTGAAGAATCCATAGGCTTTATTGTTTTTTTGCGTGTGTTATATCTGTGGCAGGATTAGGGCTGTAATAAAACCAATAAAGGACAATTCCCATGAGCCTGTGGCGCACCCAACCGAATATCGAACAACTCAATGCCAGCCAGAAAAACACCATCGGTGAACTGCTGGATATCCGCTTCGAGAGCTTCGACGACGACTCCCTTACCGCCAGCATGGTGGTTGATCACCGTACCCACCAGCCCTACGGCCTGCTGCACGGCGGCGCGTCGGTGGTATTGGCCGAGAGCGTCGGTTCCATGGCCGCGTACTTGTGCATTGATGCGAGCAAGTTCTATTGCGTGGGGCTGGAGGTGAATGCCAATCACCTGCGCGGTGTGCGCAGCGGGCGGGTGACGGCGGTGGCCAAGGCGGTGCATATCGGGCGTACCACCCAGGTGTGGGATATTCGCTTGACCAACGATGATGGCAAGGCCAGTTGCGTCTCGCGTCTGACCATGGCGGTGGTGCCCCTGGGCGAGAATCCGCCGGGGCGGTAGGCAGGCGTTCTGGCCCAGTGTTTTTTGGGGCTTGACCGAGTACATATCCGTTGCTGCGGTAACGGCGGCTAGGGTTCCGCCCTTACGGCGGTCACTTTTGAAGAGCGCAAAAAGTAACCAAAACGCTTCGCCCCACCACTCGGTGCCTCGCCTAGGCTCGGCATGCCCGTAATCCGGCATTGATTTTGGGGGCCGCCGCCACGCGCCATCCATGGCGCGGGCGGCTAACCGGCGTCCTGCCGGTTTACCCCCAAATCACTGTCGAATTCCGGCCAGCGTGGTTGACGGGCGCCCAGATCAAGATCAAAAAAGCGCGGCGGCCTTAGAGCCGACCGGTATTTCATGTCGAACTCGGTCAACACTGTGGGAGCGGGCTTGCTCGCGAATGCGGTGTGTCAGCGAGTGCACCTGTAACTGATCTACCGCCTTCGCGAGCAAGCCCGCTCCCACAGTTTGATCTCCATACATCAGGAAGACTCCAGACTGCTCTGGCTCTGGCTCTGGCTTTTGATCTTAGGCGCCCCATCAACCACGCTGGCCGAACGCAGGTTTGAATCCGTGGGTAACCCGGCAGGACGCCGGGTTAGCCGCCCCGCGCCATGGATGGCGCGTGGCGGCGGCCCACGGATTCAAGTCTGCGTTCGGGCACACCGAGCCTAAGCGAGGTGCCGAGTGGTGGGGCAAGAGCGTTTTGCTTACTTTTGCGCTCTTCAAAAGTGAGCCGCCGTAAGGGCGGAACCAATAGCCGCCGTTACCCATATAACGGATATGTACCCGCTCAACCCCAAAAGCCTGGTCGGCCCGAAGGCCGCCACGCAAGCTCCCTCGCCACTCACCACAGAAAGTCGTATCGAGACCATGCCGCGATAGACATGGCGTGAGTGTCACCCTTCCTGGCAGTTACAGTCATTGCCGTACCCGCCGCGCATGGTGACAATCAACCTCTGTTTTCGTCGATGGATCCGGTATGTCGCAGCCTGTGTTTTTCGCCCACGCCAATGGCTTCCCTTCGGCCACCTACGGCAAATTGTTTGCTGCGCTGGCCCCGGAATACGCGGTGGCGCACCTGCCGCAGCACGGCCACGACCCCAGGTTTCCGGTGGACGATAACTGGCAGAACCTGGTGGACGAACTGATCCATCATCTGAAGCAGCAACCGCAACCGGTGTGGGGCGTGGGCCATTCCCTGGGTGGCGTGTTGCATCTGCACGCGGCCATGCGGTGCCCGCAGTTGTATCGGGGTGTGGTCATGCTGGATTCTCCGGTGCTGACCCGCGCCGACCGCTGGGTAATCCGCGCGGCCAAGCGCTTGGGCTTTATCGATCGACTGACCCCGGCCGGGCGCACACTCGGCCGGCGTGAAGAATTCAGCGACCTGGACGCCGCGCGCAGCTATTTCGCCGGCAAGACCCTGTTCCGAGGCTTTGACCCGGACTGCTTCGACGCCTACCTGCAGCACGGCCTGCACCCAGTGGGCGACCGCCTGCGCCTGCGCTTCGACCCGGCCACCGAGATCAGCATCTACCGTGGCGTGCCTCACACCAGTCCCGGCCAGGTGCGCCTGTTGAACATCCCGTTGGCGGTGGTGCGCGGTCGCCAGAGCCGCGTGGTGATGCGTCACCACGCCAGTGGCGTGGGGCGCCTGCCCCTGGGCGAAATGCTCACCATGCCCGGCGGCCACATGTTCCCGCTTGAGCGCCCCCAGGACACCGCGACCTTGATCAAGCAGCTGCTCTCCCGCTGGCAAGCCCGCGAGCGCAGTTGCGCATGAGCACGGCGGTCGAAGAAGTGCGCCTGAGCCTGCCGCATATCGAATTGGCGGCGCATCTGTTCGGGCCCGAAGACGGTGTGCCGGTGATCGCCCTGCATGGCTGGCTGGACAACGCCAACAGCTTTGCGCGACTGGCGCCGAAACTGCGGGGCTTGCGCATCGTTGCACTCGACATGGCGGGGCATGGGCATTCGGCGCACCGTCCCGCGGGAGCCGGCTACGCTTTGTGGGATTACGTCTACGACGTGCTGCAAGTCGCCGAACAACTGGGCTGGAAACGTTTTGCATTGCTTGGCCACTCCCTTGGCGCCATCGTCTCCCTGGTGCTGGCTGGCGCGTTGCCGGAACGTGTGACGCACCTGGGACTGATCGACGGTGTGATCCCGCCGACCGCCAGCGGTGAGAACGCCGCCGAGCGCCTGGGCATGGCCTTGCAGGCGCAATTGAACCTGCAGGACAAGCGCAAGCCGGTCTATGACACCCTGGATCGAGCCGTCGAAGCGCGCATGAAAGGCCTGGTGGCGGTCAGCCGTGAAGCCGCCGAACTGCTGGCCCGGCGCGGCTTGATGCCGGTGCCGGGCGGTTACACCTGGCGCACCGACAGCCGCCTGACCTTGGCTTCGCCGATGCGTCTTACCGATGAACAGGCCATGGCCTTCGTGCAAAGGGTGGGCTGCCCTACACAGTTGGTGGTCGCTGCCGACGGCATGCTGGCGAAACATCCCGAATTGCTTTCAAGGCTGCCCTTTACCGTCACCACGCTGCCAGGCGGCCATCATTTGCACGTGAATGATGAATCTGGCGCGGTCCTTGTTGCAGACTGTTTCAATCGGTTCTTCCGTGCGCCTTGACTTGGGGCGGTCAACTGCCGAGGCTGGGCGGATCGAAAGGGAGTCAACCATGAACAACTTCAACATCGCTATGACCAACGTTGGCCAGGGCTCGTTGATCTTATGAGCGTGCGTAACGGATGTTTCCGTATCCTGGGCTTGAGCCTTCTGAGCCCTTTGGTATTCGCCGCCGACATACCGGGTAGCCAGGACTTGCCCGCCGTGGCCCGTCAGGTCGATTCGCAGATCGTTGATTACCGCCCCGCCGAAGACAAAGAACGCATCTACCCCATGGGCGCGATCCGCAAGATCAGCGGCCAGTTGCGCTATGAAGGCCAGGCCACCGCGCGCGGCCAAGCCACCGCCATCACCTATGAGTTGCCCGCCGAACACAGCGCCAGCGCCGCGTTTACCGCCACGCGCGAAGCGTTGCAGGAAAAGGGCGCGCAGTTGTTGTTCTGGTGCAAGGCCCGCGATTGCGGCGAAAGCAGCCTGTGGGCCAATGAGATCTTCGGCAACGCCAAGCTGGTCGGTGCCGACAGCCAGCAGGAATACCTGTTGCTGCGCCTGGCCGAGACCGATTCCCTGGTCGCCCTCTACAGCATCACCCGCGGTAATCGCCGCGCCTATCTGCATGTGGAACAACTGGACGCCAGCGCGCCGCTGGGCGAGCTATTGCCCACCTCGGCCACCCTGTTGCGCGAGCTGAAAAGCACCGGCGAGCTGGACTTCCCCGCATTGGGAGCCGAACCGGATGACACCTGGCTGACCCTGATTTCCCGTGGGCTGAACCTCGATACCACCTTGCGCGTGAGTTTGACCGGCCCGAATGCCGAGACCTGGCGCCTGGCCCTGATCGACAAAGGCGTGCGCGCTGCTCGCCTGGAAACCGGCAACGAGGTTGACGCCAAAGGCCTGCATCTGCATCTGATACGCTAGGCGGGCCAAGGCGAACGGCCCCGTGCCGTTCGCCTAAGCTGTGTTCCTACCGTCTTCTTCTAGAGATACCCCATGCTCAATAATGATCGCCTGCTGGTGCAAATCCTGCTGCTGGTGCTGTTTGGCGCCAGCTTCTGGGTCATGGCGCCGTTCTGGTCGGCGCTGTTCTGGGGCGCAGTGCTGGCGTTTGCCAGTTGGCCATTGATGGTCCTGCTCACCCGTGGGCTGGGCGGACGCGAGTCCCTGGCAGCCGGCATCCTGACCTTGGGTTGGATGCTGCTGGTGGCGGCGCCGCTGGTGTGGCTGGGCTTCAACCTTGCGGACCATGTGCGCGATGCCGTGGCGTTGATCAAGGATATCCAGGTCGATGGCTTGCCGGCGGCACCGACCTGGCTCGGTTCTATCCCCTTGGTCGGCGAGCGCCTGGTGGCGATGTGGGACAGCGTCGACCAACAGGGCGCGGCCCTCATGGTCAGCCTCAAGCCATACCTGGGGCAGGTCGGCAACTGGTTGCTGGCGCGCAGTGCGCAGATCGGTGGCGGCATCCTTGAGCTGACCCTGAGCCTGGTGTTCGTGTTCTTTTTCTATCGCGACGGGCCGCGCCTGGCGATGTTCGTGCACCGTTTGTTGGAGCGCCTGATCGGCGATCGTGCCGGTTACTACATCGAACTGGTGGCCGGCACGGTACAGCGCGTCGTCAACGGCGTGATCGGCACCGCCGCCGCCCAGGCCGTGCTGGCGCTGATCGGCTTCCTGATTGCCGGCGTACCGGGCGCGCTGGTGCTGGGCATCGTCACTTTCCTGCTCAGCCTGATCCCCATGGGCCCGCCGCTGGTGTGGATCCCCGCCACGGCATGGCTGGCCTGGAAAGGTGATTACACCTATGCGGTGTTCCTCGGCGTATGGGGCACCTTCATCATCAGTGGCGTGGACAACGTGCTCAAGCCCTACCTGATCAGCCGCGGCGGCAACCTGCCGTTGGTGATTGTGCTGCTCGGCGTGTTCGGCGGTTTGATCGCCTTTGGCTTCATCGGCCTGTTCATCGGCCCGACCTTGTTGGCGGTGGCCTATAGCCTGTTGACGGATTGGAGCGCCACCCAGGCTCAGGGGCGCCGGGAGGATAAACCGTTGTAACTGATCACTGGCGGTAAGTATCTACATATAACTGTAGTGAGCGGGCTTGCCCCGCGCTGGGTGGCGAAGCCGCCCCAAACCAGGCGACTCGGTTTTTCTGTAAACCGGTGGTGACTGTATTAGGGCGGCTTCGCCACCCAGCGCGGGGCAAGCCCGCTCACTACAAGCTACGCGGCAGCCACATGACCGCCGTCAAGCCACCCCCTGGCGTTTCCTCAAGGTCCAACCGACCGCCGAGGCGTTCGGCCGCTTCCTTGGAAATCGTCATGCCCAGGCCCACTCCACCGGAGTTGCGGTTGCGTGACCCTTCCAGCCGGTAGAACGGCTCGAACACCGCTTCACGCTTGTCGGCGGCGATGCCGGGGCCATGGTCGATCACGCGGATGATCAGCGCATCGCGGCTGTCCACCAGTTCGATGCGCGCCGTGCCGGCATACCGCAAGGCGTTGTCGATCAGGTTATTGAGGCATGAACGCAACGCCATCGGTTGCACTTGCAGCGGCGCGCAGCTGCCGGAAAATTGCACATCGCAGCCCTGGTCCTGGGCGTTTTCGCTCATCGACTCCACCAGCGCCTGCACATCCAGCCAATGCCGGGTTTCGCTGGTGCGTTGTTCGTGCAGATAGCTCAGGGTGGCATCGAGCATGCCGATCATGTCGTCCAGGTCCTGGCGCATCTGGCCTTGCAGCCGGGTGTCTTCGATCTGTTCCAGGCGCAGCTTGAGGCGTGACAGCGGGGTGCGCAGGTCATGGGACACTGCGCCGAGCATGCGCGCGCGTTGGCTGACTTGCTCGCGAATGCGCCGTTGCATCAGGTTGAAGGTCGACGCCGCCCGCTGGGCCTCGCGCGGCCCCGACTCGTCGAGGGGCGGGCTGTCCAGGTCCAGGCTCAAGCGCTCGGCGGCTTCACTGAGGCGCTGGATCGGCCGGCTCAGCAGCTTGGCGCCGTACCAGGCAGCGATGATCAGCGAGACGAACTGAAACGTCAGCGGCACCAGCGGGCCACCGAACCAGGGGCGGCGATGTGCCTTGGGCAGGGCCGCCATGGACCCGTCCGGTTGCTCCACATAGGCTTCCTGGGGCGGTGGCGGCGGTGGGCCGTAATGGTGAAACCAGATGAATGCCAACACATGGGCCAGCACAATCGCCACCAGCAACACACCGAACAGCCGCCCGAACAGCGTGTTGAACGTGTTGCGCATCAGCCAATATCCCTGGCGTCGAACAGGTAGCCTTCGCCACGCACGGTCTTGATCAACTGCGGTGCCTTGGGGTCGTCACCGAGTTTTTGCCGCAGGCGCGACACCAGCAGGTCGATGCTGCGATCAAAGGCTTCGATGGAGCGGCCACGGGCGGCATCCAGCAATTGCTCGCGGCTCAGCACCCGGCGCGGGCGTTCGATAAACACCCACAGCAGCCGGAACTCGGCGTTGGACAACGGCACCACCAGGCCACTGTCGGCCACCAGCTGGCGCAGCACGCTGTTGAGCCGCCAGTTGTCGAAGCGGATATTGGCACGCTGTTCACTGCGGTCATCGCGCACGCGGCGCAGGATCGTCTGGATCCGCGCGACCAGCTCGCGGGGCTCGAATGGCTTGGACATGTAGTCGTCGGCACCCAGCTCCAGGCCGATGATGCGGTCGGTGGGTTCGCAGCGGGCGGTGAGCATCAGGATCGGGATGTCCGACTCCGCGCGCAGCCAGCGGCACAGCGACAGGCCGTCTTCGCCCGGCAGCATCAAGTCAAGCACGACAACGTCGAAGGTTTCGGCTTGCATGGCCTTGCGCATCGTGGTGCCGTCGGTAACGCCGGTGGCCAGGATGCCGAAGCGGGCCAGGTAATCGATCAGCAACTCGCGGATCGGCACATCGTCGTCGACGATCAGCGCACGGGTGTTCCAGCGCTTGTCATCGGCGATCACGGCGCCTTTTTGCGCGTCGTTCAAAGAAGGGGAAGGGGTCTGCATGATGCGATCGTCTGCCGTGGGGTTGCGGTCAGCATAGGCGCCCAGCCCCATGGCTGGAAGTGCTGGCGGGTGGGTCGTGCGCGGAGCCTAGGTGTGGCGCGTGTTGTGGGCATGTCGTGAATGTATCAGCTCTGAAACAATTACTTGAGCAGACCGCCGGACGGCGCTTGGTCAGTATTTACCGATCATCGGATCCCGCAACGGCGCTGCTTGCGCTACAATCCGCGCCGATTTCGACTTGCCTGAGAGCCCACGCCAATGTCCGTCTGCCAGACGCCTATCATCGTCGCCCTGGATTACCCCACCCGTGACGCCGCACTGAAGCTGGCTGACCAGTTGGACCCCACGCTTTGCCGGGTCAAGGTCGGCAAGGAACTGTTCACCAGCTGCGCCGCGGAAATCGTCGGCACCCTGCGTGACAAAGGCTTCGAGGTGTTCCTCGACCTGAAATTCCACGATATCCCCAACACCACCGCCATGGCGGTCAAGGCCGCCGCCGAAATGGGCGTGTGGATGGTCAACGTGCACTGCTCCGGCGGCCTGCGCATGATGACCGCGTGCCGTGAAGTGCTGGAACAGCGCAGCGGTCCCAAGCCGTTGCTGATCGGCGTGACCGTGCTGACCAGCATGGAGCGTGAAGACTTGGCCGGTATCGGCCTGGACATCGAGCCCCAGGAGCAAGTATTGCGCCTCGCCGCCCTGGCGCAGAAAGCCGGCCTCGATGGCCTGGTGTGCTCGGCGCTGGAAGCCCAGGCGCTGAAAACTGCGCACCCGTCGCTGCAACTGGTGACCCCAGGGATTCGCCCGGCGGGTAGCGCGCTGGATGACCAACGCCGCATCCTGACCCCACGCCAGGCACTGGACGCGGGCTCGGATTACCTGGTGATCGGTCGCCCGATCAGCCAGGCGGCGGATCCGGCAGCGGCGTTGGCGGCAGTGGTCGCCGAGATCGCCTGAAATCTGAGGTGTACACTGTAAAAATGTGGGAGCGGCGGTGCCGTGTCAGCTGACCTTCAGCACCAACTTCCCAAAGTTTTCCCCATTGAACAGCTTCATCAGCGTTTCCGGGAACGTCTCCAGCCCCTCCACGATATCTTCCTTGCTCTTGAGCTTGCCCTGCGCCATCCAGCCGGCCATTTCCTGGCCGGCGGCGGCGAAGTGAGCGGCGTGATCCATCACCACAAACCCCTCCATGCGCGCGCGGTTGACCAGCAGTGACAGATAGTTGGCCGGCCCCTTCACCGCCTCCTTGTTGTTGTACTGGCTGATGGCGCCGCAAATCACCACGCGGGCCTTCAGCGCCAAGCGGCTGAGCACCGCGTCCAGAATGTCGCCGCCGACGTTGTCGAAATACACATCCACGCCCTTGGGGCACTCGCGCTTGAGAGCGGCGGGCACGTCTTCGCTTTTGTAGTCGATGGCGGCATCAAAGCCCAGATCGTCGACCAGGAACTTGCACTTGTCGGCACCGCCGGCAATACCTACCACGCGGCAGTCTTTGATCTTGGCGATCTGCCCGGCAATGCTGCCCACGGCGCCGGCCGCGCCGGAGATCACCACGGTTTCACCGGCCTTGGGCGCGCCGGTCTCAAGCAGTGCGAAATAGGCGGTCATGCCGGTCATGCCCAGGGCAGACAAGTAGCGCGGTAAAGGCGCCAATGCAGGGTCGACCTTGTAGAAACCACGCGGCTCGCCCAGGAAGTAGTCCTGAACGCCCAAGGCGCCATTGACGTAGTCACCGACGGCGAATTTCGGGTTGTTCGACGCGATCACTTTTCCCACGCCCAGCGCACGCATCACTTCACCAATGCCGACCGGCGGAATGTACGACTTGCCTTCATTCATCCAGCCGCGCATGGCCGGATCGAGGGACAGGTATTCATTGCGCACCAGCACCTGGCCGTCCTGAGGCGTGCCCACCGGGACTTCCTGGTAAGTGAAGGTTTCCCGGGTGGCCGCGCCGACCGGGCGCTTGGCGAGGAGGAATTGGCGGTTGGTCTGGGCGGTCATGGCAGGGACTCTTCTGGAAATGAACCTGAAGTGATAGACCCTGAACGCTTCAGGGGCAAGGTTCACCGACGCTGCGAATGCTGGTCGATAGGCGTTGCTGATAGTCCGCCCGTGTGCTTTATCACTGTGATCCATGCAGCCTTAACCGGCCTTCTGATAGTGCTGACGCGTCCGGCGCGGCGTTGGCTAGACTCGGCCCCCGGTTACATTTCCTACAGGACCTCCTCCTATGAGCATGACGTTTTCCGGCCAGGTTGCCCTGGTGACCGGCGCCGCCGCCGGTATTGGCCGCGCGACCGCGCTGGCGTTTGCCGCTGAAGGCCTGAAAGTGGTGGTCGCGGATCTGGATGCGGCGGGCGGCGAGGGCACCGTCGCCCTGATCCGGCAGACCGGCGGCGAAGCCCTGTTTGTACGCTGCGACGTCACGCTTGAGGCCGATGTGCAGCAGTTGATGGCTCAGACTGTCGCCGCCTATGGCCGCCTGGACTACGCCTTTAATAATGCCGGGATCGAGATCGAGAAAGGCAAGCTGGCCGACGGCAGCCTGGATGAGTTCGACGCGATCATGGGCGTCAACGTCAAGGGCGTGTGGTTGTGCATGAAGTACCAGTTGCCGCTGCTGCTGGCCCAGGGCGGCGGGGCCATTGTCAACACCGCGTCGGTCGCGGGTTTGGGCGCGGCGCCGAAGATGAGCATTTATGCAGCGTCAAAACATGCGGTGATCGGCCTGACCAAATCGGCAGCCATTGAATATGCGAAGAAGAAAATCCGCGTCAATGCGGTGTGCCCGGCCGTGATCGATACCGATATGTTCCGGCGCGCCTATGAAGCCGATCCGCGCAAAGCCGATTTTGCCGCCGCCATGCACCCGGTCGGGCGCATCGGCAAGGTCGAGGAAATTGCCAGCGCGGTGCTGTATCTGTGCAGCGACGGCGCGGCATTTACCACAGGCCAGGCCTTGGCGGTGGACGGTGGTGCAACGGCGATCTAGGACCTCGCGTCGCCCTCCCTTCGAAAAGGTTTGGCGGGGTTGTGGGGCGTTTCCATGACTGGCGGTGCGCTTTGTCAGAATGTGTATCATCAAGTAAATAACTCAATAAAATCAATACTTTAGTAAAACTTGGCAACCGGTTGCCGAGGGCTTCTGTGCTTAACTGTTCAGGGTTGAATAACAAACAGTTGAAGTGAGTAGCGCATGGATTTAGGGATCGATCGACAAGCCCTTGTACCGGTGGTGCAGCAAATCATCAGCGCGGTGGCGCAATGGATTCGCAACAGTGGAGCGAGCCCCGGCACCCGCTTGCCGTCCATCCGGCAGGTGGCCCTCGATAATTTGCTGAGCCAGTCCAGCGTGATCGAGGCGTTCGAGCGGATGGTCGCCCAGGGTTTGCTGGTGTCGAAGCAGGGCACGGGTTTCTGGGTGGCCGAGTCGCCGCCGTCGCAGGAGGGCCAGTGGTACGAAGGCGCGGAGCGGGATTGGGGAGCGTTCGTCGACAATCCGTTGGGTGAGCTGAAACTGGGCTGCGGTTGGTTGCCGGATGCCTGGCGAGAAAGCGATGACATCAGCTACGCGATTCGCGAAGTCAGCCGTACCGACACCGCCGGCCTGTTCAACTACAGCACACCCTTGGGTCTGCCGACGCTGCGCGAGCAACTGCTCAAGCGCCTGACCCAGGCCCATATCGCCACCGACCTTGATCGTATCCTCACGACCGCAGGCGCCAGCCACGCCCAGGACTTGCTGATACGCACATTACTCAAGCCCGGCGACTGCGTGGTGGTGGAAACGCCGGGGTACGGCAACCTCTACCAGCAATTGGCCTTCCATGGCGTACACCTGTTGCAAGTGCCGCGCACCCGCGGCGGCCCGGACATTGCGGCGCTCGAAGCCCTGTTGCAGCGCCATCGCCCCAAGTGTCTGTTCATCAACAGCCTGTATCACAACCCCACGGGCTCGAGCCTGTGCCGTACCGTGGCCGAGCATTTGCTGGCGCTGGCGCGGCGCGAAAACTTCCTGATCATTGAAGAGGATGTGTTCGGCGACTTGCAACACACCAGTTGCACGCGGCTTTCGGCATTATCCCACGATGATCGGGTGATCTACGTCGCGAGCTTTTCCAAGACCCTGAGCTCTGCCCTGCGCGTGGGCTACCTGAGTGCGAGCACGGCGATCATTGCGCAATTGGCCAGCCTCAAGACCTTGACCGGGTTCGGCACCTCGCGGTTTGCCGAGGCGGTGGTGGCGACGCTGCTGGCCAACGGCACCTATCGCAAGTGGGTGCAGCGCCTGCGCAAGCGGCTGAATACGCAAATGGCTGCGACGTTGCAGGTGCTGGAAGATGAAGAGTGGGACGTGTTCGTCGCCCCCTCCGGCGGCATGTTCCTGTGGGCCCGACCAGGGCTGGGGGATCGTTCGCGGCTACAAGCGTGCGCGCGGCGGCTCGGGGTTTTGTTGTCGCCGGGCGCGCTGTTCAATCCGACGGGCGAACCCAGTGAGTGGCTGCGCATCAATGTGGCGTACGCCGGCGATCAACGGGCCTTGGCGTTGTTCCGCGCAATGGGGCCCGCCAGATCGACCTCGACCATCCTGAAAACGACGAGTGTGTAGCTTTTTGCCATTATTGTGGTGCCGGCGACTTGTGTTCGATGCCCTGTGGTTGCGAATCTGGCCTATGTAAACCGGGCTTGGTGGCTTCTGCCATTGCGAGAGGATACAAGGCAATGATTTCAGGCGTGCAACGACAATTCGCCAACCTCGGTATGGCAAAAAAGCTGGGCTTGGGTTTTACCCTGGTATTGCTGTTGACGGCCCTGGTCGCGGCCATCGGCGTGTGGTCCCTGCAAACCGTCGGGCAACGGTTTGAGGGCCTCAAGGCCATGTCATCGCTCAACAGTGGCTTGCTCAAGGTGCGCCTGATCGAACAGGACTATGCGCTGCATGCCGACCCCAAGGCCGTCGATGCCCTGCATGAAAGTGTCGATGCCCTGGCCGCCCTCGCGGCCAGCCTCAAGGCCCAATCGGCGGCCAACGTGCCGGTGATGACCGACGTTGAACTCGCCCTGGCCGCCTACCGCAAAGCGTTCGATGAGTTCGTCGAACTGACCCAGACCAAGGACCTGGCGCTGGAAATGGCCAGTTGGTCAGTGTCCAGCGTCGCCAACAACCTCGACGTCTTGCAGGCCGGGCTGGCCGATGACGGCGCCTACGGCCTGAAGGAAAGCCAGGGCAAGGAGGGTGCCGAATTCATCGAACAGGCAGGGCAGATCAGTCAGGTATCACGCTTGATGTTGCAAGCCATGAACGAGGCCCATGTCCGTTTGGACCAGAGCCGCAAGGTGAGCGAGGAAGACGCGGCGCAGGGCAAGATCGAGCAGGCCGATCAAGCCCTGGCCCAGGTCGAGCAACTGAAAACCACGGTCAAGGACTCGGGCTATCAGACCGTGCTCAACGAAGTCTCCGGGCATATCGCCGCGTTCAGCGAAAAGCTGGGCGAGTACACCGACCTGCTGGCGCAGGAGAAGGTGGTCTACAAACAGCTGCATGAGCGTGCCGACCAGGTCGTCAGCCGGGTCAACCTGGCTTACGACGCCGAAGACCAGTCGATGCAGGGACAGTTGAAGAAAAGCGCGATGCTGATCATCGGTTCTTCGGCCCTGGCGCTGCTGGTGGGGTTGATCGCGGCATGGTTGATTACGCGATTGATTGTCGCGCCGCTGCGCAGTGTGATTGCCGTGGCCCGGCAGATCGCCGCCGGCGACTTGAGCGGGCGCATGGACGTCAGCCGCCGCGATGAAATCGGCCAATTGATGCAGGCGATGCAGCAGATGGGCAATGGCTTGAGCCAGATGGTCAGCGGCCTGCAGGCCGGCATCGAACAATTGGCCAGTTCGGCGCAGTCACTGTCCAGCGTCACCGAGCAGACCAATGCCGAAGTCAGCAACCAGAAAGAAGAAACCGAACAGGTTGCCACGGCGATGAACCAGATGACCGCCACCGTGCACGACGTGGCGCGCAACGCCGAAGAGGCCGCGCAAGCAGCGCAGACGGCGGACGACAAAGTCGACAGCGGCCAGCAGGTGGTGCGCCAGAGTTTGCAGCGCATCGAATTGCTGGCCACCTCCAGCACCCATGCCAGCGCCAGCATCGAGAGCCTGAGCGCGGAGATCCAGCATATCGGCACCGTATTGAGCGTGATCAAAAGCGTGGCCGAACAGACCAACCTGCTGGCCCTCAATGCCGCCATCGAAGCCGCGCGTGCCGGCGAACAGGGCCGCGGCTTTGCGGTGGTGGCCGATGAGGTGCGCGCCTTGGCCAAGCGCACCCAGCAATCGACCGAAGAAATCGAGCGCCTTGTCGCTACCCTGCGCAGTGCGGCGCAGTCCTCGGTGCAGCAGATCCAGCAAAGCGGCGAGCTGGTGAAACTGGCGGTGAGTGACGCACTGGAAACTGAAAGTGCCCTGGGCAGCATCGCGGCGGCGGTGTCGTTGATCCAGCAGATGAACCAGCAGATTGCGGCGGCGGCCGAGGAGCAAAGCTCGGTGGCCGAGGAGATCAACCGCAGCGTCACCAGTATCCGCGCCAGTGCCGATCAGTCGGCGCTGAGCATGCAAGGCAACGCCGCGTCGAGTATTCAGCTGGCGCAGTTGGGGGCGGAACTCAAGGGCATGGTGGGACACTTCCGGCTGTGATCGCCGCGCGCACGCAGCGATCACAGGGCAGGGCGGTCAGGCGTGGTTGGCGAGGAAGGTCAGCAGCGCTTCATTGACGAAGTCGGGGTTTTCCAGTGCGCTGATATGGCCAGCTTGCGGGATCTGGATCAGGCTGCACCCGATCAAGTCGGCCATTTCCTGGGATTCGGCCGGCGGGCGTGGTTTGTCCTGATCCCCGCACAGCACCAGCGTGGTGTCGGCGTCCAGGCGCGGCAGATGGTCCAGCACATCCTCTCGACTAAAGATCAGCCGCCCCAACGGCACCACGCTGTGTACCAGGCGATCCCGGGAAAAGTTCTGCAGCGCCTGACGGAAATCCTGGTACAGCGCCGACTCGCGGTCGATATCCGGGCGGAAGAAGATCGGCGCGACCACATCCAGCAACGGCTCGGGAATGGCGCCGGCATCCTCGATCATCTTGAACAGCGAGAAATAGTACTGGCGCGTGGCCTCGGGCTCGGCGCCGAGGTAAGTGTCCATCAGCACCAGGCTGTTGACCCGCTCGGGCGCCATCAATGCCAGCCGCGCGCCCCACATGCCGCCGACCGACAAGCCAACCAGGTTGACCTGCGCGATGTCCAACTGATCCAGCAGCACCAGGGCCTGGCGCGCAAGGTCATCGAGGGAGCGGGTTTGCGTGGGCAGCGGACCTGATTCGCCGTGGCCCCACAGCTCGGGAACGATCACGCGGTACTGCTGCGACAGGGCTTCGATCTGCGGCGCCCACATGCCACTGTCCCACAAGTAGCTCGAGCCCAGCAGGACGACGGGGCCGGAACCCTGGTCGAGGTAGTGCAGCGGTTGTCCAGCAATGATGGCGACAGGCATGGCGGGCCTCTGACTTCGTGGGAGTAGGGGCACCTTTTTTACGCGAGTCGTCGGCAGAGGGATAGATCCAAATTGATGGCACTTGTAGTGAGCGGGCTTGTCGAGTCTTCGACACCGCCCGCCCATTGCATCAGTCGTAGATGACTTTCTTTTTCCATTCGGCGTCTGCGTTGACTTCCTTCATGCCCTCGTTCAGTTCGTTGACCTCTTCGGCGGTCTGCTTGCTGTTGGCCAGCACCGTGGAGTTGGCGCGGGCCAGTTGGGCTTCCAGCTGCTGCAGCTGTGCGCTGTAGAGCACGGGCTCCGGTTGTTTGCGCAGGTACTGCGCGCCGCGTTCGAAGGCCAGGCGCGCCTGGCCTGGCTGACCTTGTTGCAGGGCGTGCTGGCCGAGATTGTTGAAAAACTCGATATGCAGCAACACCAGGATATGGCGAATTTCCTTGATCCAGTGCTTGGCCTCGTTGGCAGGCAGGAAACCGTCCTGGGCGGCACGTGTGACCTGGCCATGCAGGGCTTCGAGCAGGAAGCGCACGTCCTTGGCCTTGGCTTCGGTCTGGATCGGGGCGGGCGGGTTACTCACCGGGATCGATTCGCCCTGGGCGACCAGCGCACTCAGCTCGGCGATGCGGGCCTTGATCGTTGCACTGTTCTTGTTGAGGTTCAACAGGCGCTGATTGACGTTGAGCTCAAGGCGGGTCAGCAACAGTTTGAGCCCCGGGGTCATCAACTGGCCAGGGAAGGTCTCGGTGATTTCACCGCAACGGCGCAGGCGATCGTTAAGCTCGATCTCGGTGCGCTTCTTTTCCAGCTTGTTGTTTTCCACCACGTGGTTCATATAGCCAATGGCGATCAGTATTGCGATCCCGGCTATTACCAGCAGGGTGATCATGAGTGGTGTCACCGGTGCGACCTCTTTATAGGGTTTACAGTGTGGAGTGTAGTGACTGGGCGACCCGGCGGATAGAACAGATCGACCAGTTGCCCAGGTAGTTTGCTTCTATATAGTCGGATCTCTCGGATGGATGCACATTGCCATCATTTGCCGCAGCGAACTATAGCGTCTTGTCGGGTGCCAGAATATAGGCGTCAAGACCCGGACAGGCACAATCGCCTCGCAAGCCCGCAAAGCGGGGCGAAGTCATTGATTTAAATAAATTTATCCTTGGGGGTTGACGACCTTTCAATCCATCCATAGAATGCGCGCCACTTACAGCGTAAAGCACACAGCGAAACGCGGTAGGGAGTGAATGTTGTACGTGTGTCCCCTTCGTCTAGTGGCCTAGGACACCGCCCTTTCACGGCGGTAACAGGGGTTCGAGTCCCCTAGGGGACGCCAATATGCGGGAATAGCTCAGTTGGTAGAGCACGACCTTGCCAAGGTCGGGGTCGCGAGTTCGAGTCTCGTTTCCCGCTCCAAGTTTAAGCAGTGTGGCTCTCGGGCGGCACTGAGTGAAACCAGGGCAGAATCTTCGGATTCAATCCTTGGGCACTGGAATACACACCATGTATTTCAGTAGCGTGTCCCCTTCGTCTAGTGGCCTAGGACACCGCCCTTTCACGGCGGTAACAGGGGTTCGAGTCCCCTAGGGGACGCCATTTGCGGGAATAGCTCAGTTGGTAGAGCACGACCTTGCCAAGGTCGGGGTCGCGAGTTCGAGTCTCGTTTCCCGCTCCAAATATTAATCTACAGACTTCCACTGGCGTCTGTAGGTCGTTGAAAAAAGGAGCTTCGGCTCCTTTTTTCATTCCAGCCAAAGCCACGGACATCCACCGACAGCCAGCGTTTTTGAGGCCAATCGAGGCCAAGGAATGCGGGTGGTGCCGGTAATCGTGGCATCTGCGCTACTACTGGCTCCGCAAGCAAAAGCGCATTTCCCTGGGCACCTATTCAAAGATCGGTCTGCGTGAAGCACGCACCTTGCGTGATGAAGCGCGGGCGCTCCTGGCGGAGGGAATCAATCCCCATGCTGACCGCAAATATAAGCGACACGCTGCGGCTGTGAACAACATCCTGCGCAAGTGAGCAAGCAAGTAAGCTAGGCTGTTCGCACGACAGGCCGTCGGTATTCGACGGCCTGAAAACAAAGGCGCTATCAATGTCGAAGCATTTGCTGTTGGGCTGGACCCGTTCCTTGTGCGTGCTTGTAGCCTTGAGCGTCGCGGCCACCATGGCAGTTGCTGCCACGCCTGAACAAACCGCTATGGCGGCATCGGACACGCAATCGGTGTCCCTGGCAGGCGGCAAGCTAAAGTTCGTGCTCAAAGGCGTCGAGGCCCGTACCTTGAACAGCGAGAACGGCGGCACGATGTACTTCGATCCGAAAAGCGAGCGGGGAATCATCGTTACCGAAGGCCCGGTGCCGACCGCGGGCACCGCCCCGGACGCTGCGTTTCGCCTTGCCGTAGATACCTTGAAGGAAAAGCAGCAGGCTGCGTCACCCAACTTTCGCATGACTGGCGAGAAGACCATTCAGGTGAACGGCTTGAAGATGTACCGCCTGGACGGTACCGACGATTTCAACGGCCTGGAACTACTGGTGGCCTCGCTGATGACGATGAACGATCAGAAGATCACCGTCATCGAAGTGATGTCCAGTGTTAACGACCCGGCCGGCCATACCGCTGCGTTGAAGAACATTCTGGGCAAGTAAACCGTGGGTTTGCGCAGGGTAGGCTGCATTGAAGAGTCCTCAGTCAGGCGATAGGAATTGATGCGTGCCTCGTTTCCCGTTCCATATTCAACAAAAACGCCGATCAGAGATGATCGGCGTTTTTGTTTGCGTGCGATTTATGCAAGCTGAAAAAAGCCCGCCATCACGGCGGGCTCTTTGGCTATCAGAGCTTCGGCAGCTGCCCGATGCGTCCCATCATTTCAGTGACGATCTGCAAGTCCAGCAGGAATTGGTCGACGGTCTTGAACTCGTTGTCGGTGTGCCCGGTGTATTTCACTTCCGGCCGTGCAAGGCCGAATTGCACGCCGTTGGGCAGTTCATGCACCGAGGTTGCGCCGGCCGAAGTGCCGAACGTGTGCTCCATGCCCAGGTTTTCGCTGGCCACCGCCAACAGGGCCTTGACCCATTCACCTTCCGGGTTGCGGTACATCGGCTCGGCCACGGAGTAGGTGAAGTCCACGTTGACCTTGGCTTGCCGATCCCAGGCGCTCAGCTTGTCGGCAATTTCGGTCTTGAGTTGTTCCGGCGACTTGCCCTTCGGCACGCGCAGGTTCACTGCCAGCTTGAAGGCTTTGTCATCCAGGCCGACAAAGGTCAACGAGGTGGTCAGTGGCCCCATGAACGCATCGGAGAAGCCCACGCCCAGTTTACCGCCCAGGTAATCCAGGCCCCAATTGTCCGACGCATAACGCGCGGCGTCGGTAATGTGGTTGTGCTTGAGGGCGATCTTGCCGTCGACGCTGTGGATCAGCTCCAGCATGCGCGCGACCGGATTTACCCCGGATTCGGGTTCCGACGAGTGAGCGGACACGCCGGTGACCGTCAGCTTGACGTCTTGGCCGTCGACTTTGGCCGCGACTTGAAAATCGCCACCGTTGCGTTTGGCGTATTCGGTACCGGCTTTTTGCAGGCTGGCGGCCAACTGCGCAGGCTGGTCGCTCACGAACGTAGCCACCGACGCCGAAGGAATCTGGTTGGTCGCCATGCCGCCCGTCATCGAGATGATTTCGGCGCCTTTGCCTTCACCCTGGCGCCGCGGGAAGGTGGCCATCACTGTGCCGTAGCCTTTTTCGGCAATCACCACCGGGTAGCCGCCATCCAGCGCAAGGTTGTACTGCGGCGTGGGGTTCTTTTCGAAGTAATAGGGAATCGCGTCGCCGGAGGTTTCTTCGGTGGTGTCCACCAGCAGCTTGAAGTTGCGCGCCAGCGGCAGCTTTTCTTCCTTGATCACCTTCATGGCATACATGGCCACTACGATGCCGTTTTTGTCATCTTCGGTACCACGGCCATACATGCGATCGCCGATCAGCGTGACCTTGAACGGATCGAGCTTGGTGCCATCTTTCAGCACCCAGTTCTCCGGTGTCACCGGTACCACGTCAGCATGGGCGTGGATACCGACCACTTCGTCGCCGCTGCCTTCCAGGGTGATTTCGTACACACGGTTATCAATGTTGCGGAAATTCAGGTTGAAGGCCTTTGCCAGGTCCTGGATTTTGCCTGCGATCTTGATGAATTCTGGATTCTTGTACTGCGGCACGCCGTCGACGTTAAATGTCGGGATTTCCACCAGCTCGCGCAGGGTGTCGGTGGCCGCCTTGCCGTACTTCACTCGGGTATAGATGCCCAGTAGACGATTGATCTCGTTCTGCTGGTCGGCACTCAGGGTTTTGTCGGCGAGGAAGGTACTGATCGCCGGGCCGACATCGCTGGTCTTGCCCAAGTCTCCCTTGGCCAAGGCGCCGAGAAAACCGCGAAAATCGGCGACGGAGGTTTCGTTGAATTGCTTGAGGATCGCCGTGCTCTGGTCCGGGGTGATGTTGGCGAAAGCGGGGCTGGTGATGGCCGAAAGGCTCACTGTGAACAGAGTCGCAGCCGCCAGTTGTTTGAATGGAAAGTGCATGGAGGGTCGCATTCCTTTGCAGGTAAGTCAGTGGGAGGTTTCTGATCGATGTGTCAGAAACATTTCCACACACTACCATTGCTCAGGTGCCCTGGGTCAATGCTGGCCAGGGTGTGTCCGGGGTATTCCTCAGCGATTTCCAAGGCTCTAGCGTGGGGCTCGATCGCACAAGTGCCCTCCATGCAATGTGTTGCTCAGGCTATCTCGTAGCGCACCGACAACGTGCCCTTTTTCTCCGACAGCGCCAGGATGGTCACCTGGCCCAGCTCGCCCAATCTCTGCACATGGGTGCCGCCGCAGGCATACACGGGCAATGGGCCAAAGCCGACTTCGCGGGTGCCGTCTTCCAGGTTCATATGGCGTGGATAGTCCACAGCGATCCATTGGTCGAGCTGTTGCTGGAGCGCCTCGGCCTCCATGGCTTGCGCCGCCTCGCCACGGATAAAGGTGATCTTGCCTTCGCCTGGCCAGTGATGGGCCTTGATCGGCATCCAACCCAGGCACTCGCCGGCGTTGCCGATCAAATGGCCGGCCGAATGCAGCCGGGTGTGCAACGCGCGGCGCTGTTCATCGACCTGCGCGGTGACGGGGCCCGGCGCCAGTGGCCGGTCAACGTAGTGCACCACCCGATCGGCTTCCTGGACGACGCGCAGTACGGTGCTTGCACCGAGCCAACCGGTGTCGAAGGGTTGCCCACCGCCCTGCGGGTGGAAAATCGTCGACTGCAGGATGACCGCAAACTGCTGCTCGTGAGGTGTGCAACTCAGCACCTCAAGCTCGGCCGTCAGGTGGTCGTGGGTGAAAAACAGGCGTTCGGTCATTATGTACATCCGCATCAGGGTTCTGCGGGCAGTATAAGTTGTGCGTGGATGAGTGATAATCTGCCTATCTATCAATGGACCTGTGCACCATGAGCATCAATCTACCGTTACCACTGCTGGGCGAAATGGCGATTTTCGTCAAGGTGGTGGAAACCGGCAGTTTTTCCGAAGCTGCGCGGCAGATGGGCGCTTCGCCTTCTTCGGTGAGCCGCAGCATCTCGCGCCTGGAAAAAGCCCTTGCGATGCGTTTGCTGCAGCGCACGACGCGCAAGTTGCGCTTGGGCGAAGGCGGTGAAGAGGTATTCATGCGTTGCCGGGAAATGGTCAACGCGGCGCGCTCGGTGATGGAGATCAGCGGCCAGTTCGCCCATGAAGCCGAAGGGCTGGTGCGGGTCAGCGTGCCCAAGGCGGTGGGGCGGTTTGTGGTGCATCCACATATGCCGGAGTTCCTGCGGCGCTATCCCAAGGTGGATGTGCAGTTGATTCTTGAGGATCGGCAGGTGGACCTGATCGATGACAATGTCGACCTGAGTATCCGTATCACCGACAGCCCGCCGCCAGGGTTGGTCGGTCGCCAGTTATTGCCCATCGAGCACTTGCTGTGTGCGACGCCGGAGTATCTGGCCGAGCACGGTACGCCGGGCCATCCCCATGATCTGTTGGAGCACAGTTGCATCTACTTGGGGGAAACGCCCGGCGACTCGCGCTGGAAATTTCGCCAGGCCGGCAAGTCGGTGACAGTGGCCGTGCGCGGGCGGTATGCGGCGAACCACACCGGCGTGCGACTGGATGCGGTGTTGCAGCATGTGGGAATTGCCAGCTTGCCGTATTTCACGGCGCGTCATGCGCTGGAGGAGGGGCGGTTGGTGCAGGTGTTGCCCGAGTGGGACTTTATTGCGTCCTACCATGGCGAGGCGTGGTTGCTGCATTCGCCCACGCGCTATTTGCCGCCGAAGTTGCGGGTGTTTATTGATTATCTGGTGGGGTGCATGGCTACTGAACCGACACTGCGCCGTCGGTAGGTGTGTGGGAGCCAGCTCCCACGGGTATCAGTGCTTGCTCTGGTCTTGCGGCATGGCCAGCAGTTGTTTTTCCTGGTTCCAGTCGAACGGTTCGTCGTTCTGTTCGGCTTCGAAGCGACGCTCTTCCAGGGCCTGGTACAGGTCCAGTTCTTCGTCCGGCATGAAGTGCAGGCAGTCACCGCCAAAGAACCACAGCAGGTCGCGCGGCACCAGATGGGCAATTTGCGGGTAGCGCAGGATGACCTGGCTCATCATGTCCTGGCCCAGGTACTGGCTTTCGATCGGATCGATCGGCAGCAGGGCGCGCAATTCGTCGAAACGTTCCAGAAACAGCAGATGGCTTTCCTCGGGTACCTGTTCGGCTTCGCCGACGGCAACCAGGATGCTGCGCAAGTGGTCGAGCAAGACGAGATGATCGGCAACGACGTTGGACACGAGATAAGTCCTCTAAAGCAAAAACGGGCGCGAGAGTATATAGCTCTCGCGCCCGTTTTTATATGACCGCCGGGATCAGCGGACTTTACCCCCGGCCTGGGTCAGCTCTTCCTTGCTGAAGTCGTCCACATCAATGACCTTGCGGCGTGCGGCTTCGGCATCACGCAGGGTTTGCGCCTCGGCCGGTTGCAGTACCCCGGCGTGCAGCGCGGCATCGATGGCGTGCTCCCCGGCAGTCGGTTTGACCTGGCCGCTCTTGAGCGCGGCGTGCAGTTTTTTCTGCAGGGGATGGCTGGCGCCGAGCAGGTCGTAGGCCTGTTGCAGGGCGCCAACCGGATCTTGCGCCGATTGTGGGCGGTAGCAGCCGGCCAGCAACTCTTCCAGGGTCGGGTCGCCTTTGGCGCGGCCGATCACTGCGGCGACTTCGGCATCCAGTGCGTCGGACGGCCCGGTGTGGCGACGGCCGAACGGGAACACGATGACCCGCAACAGGCAGCCCAGGATTTTGTTCGGGAAGTTGCTCAGCAGTTCATCCAGCGCACGTTCCGATTGACCGAGGCTTTCTTCCATCGCCCAGGCGAACAGTGGCTCCAGGTGATCCGGCGAATCGAGGTCGTGATAACGCTTGAGTGCGGCCGACGCCAGGTACATGTGGCTCAGCACATCGCCCAGGCGTGCCGACAGGCGTTCGCGGCGCTTCAGCTCGCCGCCCAGCAGCATCATGCTCAGGTCGGCCAATAGCGCAAAGGCGGCAGCCTGGCGGTTGAGCGCGCGGAAGTATCCCTGGCTCAAGCGGTTGCCCGGGGCTTTTTCGAAGCGACCCACGCCAAGGTTCAGCACCAGTGTGCTGGCGGCGTTGCTCACGGCAAACCCGATATGTTGCATCAACAGGCCATCGAACTCCTTCAGCGCCTGGTCGTGGTCTTCGCGACCGGCCAGGGCCATTTCCTTGAGCACGAAAGGATGGCAACGAATGGCGCCCTGGCCGAAGATCATCAGGTTGCGCGAGAGGATGTTCGCGCCTTCCACCGTGATGAAGATCGGCGCGCCTTGCCAGCTGCGACCCAGGTAGTTGTTGGGGCCCATGATGATGCCCTTGCCACCGTGCACGTCCATGGCATGGCTGATGCACTCGCGGCCACGCTCGGTGAGGTGGTACTTGAGGATCGCCGACAGCACTGAAGGCTTTTCCCCCAGGTCCACGGCATTGGCGGTGAGCATGCGCGCGCTGTCCATCAGCCAGGCGTTGCCGCCGATGCGGGCCAGGGCCTCCTGGATACCTTCAAAGGCGGACAGTGGCACGTTGAACTGTTCGCGCACCTGGGCGTACTGGCCGGTGACCAGGCTGGTGAACTTGGCTGCGCCGGTGCCCACGGCGGGCAGGGAAATCGAACGGCCGACGGAAAGGCAGTTCATCAGCATCATCCAGCCTTTGCCGAGCATCTCCTGGCCGCCGATCAGGTATTCCAGCGGGATGAACACATCCTTGCCGGAATTGGGGCCGTTCATGAATGCCGCGCCCAGGGGCAGATGACGGCGGCCGATTTCCACGCCTGGAGTGTCGGTCGGGATCAATGCCAGGCTGATGCCCAGGTCTTCCTCTTCACCCAGCAGGTGGTCCGGGTCGTAGGCCTTGAACGCCAGCCCCAGCAGCGTCGCGACAGGGCCGAGGGTGATGTAGCGTTTTTCCCAGTTTAAACGCAGGCCCAGGGTTTCCTTGCCTTCCCATTCGCCTTTGCAGATCACGCCGGTATCGGGCATCGCGCCCGCATCGGAACCCGCCAGCGGGCCGGTCAATGCGAAGCACGGGATGTCATCGCCGCGCGCCAGGCGCGGCAGGTAGTGGTTGCGTTGTTCGTCGGTGCCGTAGTGCAGCAGCAGTTCGGCCGGGCCCAGTGAGTTGGGCACCATCACAGTGGACGCCAGGTCACCGCTGCGGGTGGCGAGTTTCATCGCGACCTGGGAGTGGGCATAGGCGGAGAAACCCTTGCCGCCATATTCCTTGGGAATGATCAGGGCAAAGAAGCCATGGGTCTTGATGTGCTCCCAGGCGGCGGGCGGCAGGTCCATGGCCTGGCCGATCTCCCAGTCGCTGACCATGGCGCAGAGTTCTTCGGTAGGGCCGTCGATGAAGGCCTGTTCCTCTTCGGTCAGCTGCACCTTGGGGTAGGCCAGCAGTTTGTCCCAGTCGGGGCGACCGCTGAACAGTTCGCCGTCCCACCATACGGTGCCGGCGTCGATGGCATCGCGCTCGGTCTCGGACATCGGGGGTAGGACTTTCTGGAACCAGCTGAACAGCGGCTTGGTGAAGTATTGGCGGCGCAGGTCAGGCAGCAGCAGCGGCGCAGCCACCACCGCGATCAGCACCCAGAAAACCAGCAGCAACCAGCCCGGTGCGTGGCTCCAGGCGCCCATCGCCAGCAGGTAGACGGCGACCACGCCCAGGGCGGGCAGGGGCGCGACGCGGCGGTGTGCGAGGTAGGCGATGCCGACCACCAGAACCAGTATCCACAACAACAGCATATTCAATCCTCCGTGAAACCAGGGGCGAAACCACCAGGGAGCTTAGTCGGCATCCGAACAAGCGGGGTGATCAGGGTGTTACAAGTTGTACTGCAAGCACCTGGCAATAGGCGCCGAGATTGGGCCGAATCGGGGTGATGTGGGCTTTGGACACGTGCTTGCATCCCAGCCGCTTCATCGATAGTGACCACCCTGCGGTGGTGGAGTTCGCCGGGAAACCCCATGGAACCCGCAGGTATTCAAGTGACCCGCCAGTCAGGGTTGACGGGGTGTGGGGAATCGATTCAAGCCGTCTGTAAACCGGCGTATGCTGCTGCGTTCATCCAGCTATGTTCATCAATACTAAAGGCGCGGTCATGCTGAAGATCTGGGGTCGTAAAAATTCATCAAACGTCAGGAAGGCACTGTGGTGCGCAGAGGAACTCGGCCTGGACTATGAGGCCATTGATGCGGGTGGAGCGTTTGGGGTGGTCGACACGCCGCAGTACCGGGCTCTGAACCCTAACGGGCGGGTACCGATGATCGAGGACGGTGACTTTGTGTTGTGGGAATCCAACACCATCGTGCGCTACCTCTGTGCCAAGCACGCGTCGGATTTTTACCCAAGTGACCTGCAAGCGCGGGCCAGCGCCGAAAAATGGATGGACTGGACCACGTCCACGCTCGCCGATCCGTTCAAGGCGGTGTTCTGGGGCATCCTGCGTACCCCGGCCGACAAGCAGAACTGGGACACCATCAACGCCGGGCGCCAAGCCTGTATCGATGCGCTCACCACCGTCGACCAGGCCCTCGCCGAGCAGCCTTACCTGTCCGGCCAAGCGTTCGGCATGGGCGATATCCCGCTGGGCTGTTTTATCTATGCCTGGTTTGAAATGCCTATCGAACGGCCTGCAATGCCCCATCTGGAGGCCTGGTACCAGCGCCTGCAACAACGTGCGGCCTACCGCAAAGCCGTCATGACCGCGTTGACCTGATACTGACTATTAATGCAGGTGACTGTACTTGTGCCGCGCGGGCAAGCACCATGCCCGCCATGCACCGCAGGTTGAACTACCTGCGGTTCGCCCTCATCTACTCTTTCTATTCCCTTCTTTGGTGCGTAATCCGATATGAGTTCCGCTCTGTCCATCCGGCAGCTAACCAAAACCTACGGCAACGGTTTCCAGGCCCTGAGTGGTATCGATCTGGACGTTGCCGAAGGTGACTTCTTCGCCTTGCTCGGCCCCAACGGCGCCGGCAAATCCACCACCATCGGCATCCTCTCGACGCTGGTCAACAAGACCAGCGGCATGGTGAATATCTTCGGCCATGACCTGGACAAATCCCCGGCGGCGCTCAAGCGCTCCATCGGCGTGGTGCCCCAGGAATTCAACTTCAACCAGTTTGAAAAGACCTTCGATATCGTCGTGACTCAGGCCGGCTACTACGGCATTCCGATGAAAGTCGCCAAGGAACGCGCCGAGCAATACCTGACCCAGCTGGGCCTGTGGGACAAGCGTGATGTGCCCTCGCGTTCGTTGTCCGGCGGCATGAAGCGCCGCCTGATGATCGCCCGCGCGCTGGTGCACGAACCGCGCCTGCTGATTCTGGACGAGCCCACCGCCGGCGTGGATATCGAGTTGCGTCGCTCGATGTGGACCTTTCTCACCGAGCTGAACGAGAAGGGCATCACCATCATCCTCACCACTCACTACCTTGAAGAGGCTGAGCAGCTGTGCCGCAACATCGGCATCATCGACCACGGCACCATCGTCGAGAACACCAGCATGCGTAACCTGCTGGGCCAGTTACACGTGGAGACCTTCTTGCTCGACCTGAAGAATAACCTGTCGGTACCACCGCAATTGCTCGGCTACCCGAGCCGTCTGGTCGACAGCCACACCCTGGAAGTGCAGGTGGACAAAGCCATGGGCATCACCGCGCTGTTCACGCAGTTGGCGGCCCAGAACATCGAAGTGTTGAGCCTGCGTAATAAAACCAATCGCCTTGAGGAGTTGTTCGTGTCCCTGGTGGAGAAAAATCTGGCGAAGGTGGCGGTATGAGTTCCGAACTGCAACCCAACCTCGTCGCGCTGCAAACCATTGTCTATCGCGAAGTGAAGCGCTTTACCCGGATCTGGCCGCAGACCCTGCTGCCGCCGGCGATCACCATGGTCTTGTACTTCGTGATCTTCGGTAACCTGATCGGTCGGCAGATCGGCGACATGGGTGGTTTCACCTACATGGAGTACATCGTGCCGGGCCTGATCATGATGTCGGTGATCACCAACTCCTACGGCAACGTGGTCTCAAGCTTCTTCGGCAGCAAGTTCCAGCGTTCCATCGAAGAACTGATGGTGTCGCCGGTTTCGCCGCACACCATCCTGATCGGCTATACCCTGGGTGGCGTGCTGCGTGGCCTGATGGTCGGCGTGATCGTGACCTTGTTGTCACTGTTCTTCACCCACCTGCAAGTGCATCACCTCGGGGTCACCATTCTGGTGGTGGTACTGACGGCGACGATCTTTTCGCTGCTGGGCTTTATCAATGCGGTGTTCGCGCGCAACTTCGACGACATCTCGATCATCCCGACCTTCGTGCTGACGCCGCTGACTTACCTGGGCGGGGTGTTCTACTCCATCACATTGTTGCCACCGTTCTGGCAAACCGTGTCGCTGGCCAACCCGGTGCTGCACATGGTCAATGCCTTCCGCTATGGCATCCTGGGGGTGTCGGATATCAAGATCAGCGTGGCGATCACCTTCATGCTGGTGGCGACGGTGGTGTTGTATATCGGTTGCACGAAGTTGCTGGTGAGCGGGCGTGGGATGCGTACCTGAGCGCTGACACTCTATGAAAATGGCCTCCCTGTGAGGCCATTTTTTATTGCATGAACACAGAACAACTCTGGGCGCTGGCTTGCCAGCTCCCAGAGTTTGATCGGCGTACGGCCTTTAGTTTTTCAGGGCCAGTTCGATCAGTGCATGCAGTTCCTCGACCGTCGGCGGCGCAGTCGAGAACAGGATGCGAAACACCGTCGGCGCCGCCAACAGGTTGATCAGGTGGTCCACGCTGGGTCGCAAATCATTCGGATAGCGATCGACAATCGTCTGCAGTTGCCCGCTCAGGATGCTCACGCAATACCCCGGCGTCACGCTGCATTGCACGTCACGCAACATGTTGCGCCCCGGCTGCGAACTCATTTCATCCAGGTACTGCTCGGCCCAGGCCCGCAAGTCGCCGCGCAGGCTGCCGGTGTTGGCAGGCTCGCTGTCCGGGCGCATGCGTGCCAGGGCTACGTCCGCGAGCAACGCCGAGAGGTCGCCCCAGCGCCGGTAAATGGTCGAAGGCGTCACCCCTGCGCGCGCGGCGATCATCGGCACGGTGACACTGGAGCGCTCATGGGCTTCCAGCAGTTCACGCGTGGCGGTATGCACTGATTCCTGGACCCGGGCACTGCGGCCCCCCGGGCGAAGGCCTTCTTTAATTGCCATACGTAAAACCTTAACACAAAGAATTTGCTTTAAGCGCTCTCGGGTAGCACACTCCACAAAAGCAAAATATTAGCTTTAGCGGAGTGTGCCCATGTCCAGTCAGATTGCTCACCGTTCCAGCCTGGTGTTTCTCGCGATCACCTTGCTGACGTTTCTCGCGGCCTCCAGTGCGCCGACGCCGCTGTATCACCTGTATCAGGAAGGCCTGCATTTTTCAGCGGGCATGCTCACGCTGATCTTTGGCGTGTATGCCTTGAGCCTGCTGGCGGCGTTGCTGACCGTGGGCTCGTTGTCGGACCACCTGGGGCGCAGGCCGGTGATTTTTGCCGCGCTGATCCTGGAGATGGTGGCGATGCTCTTGTTTATCAATGAAAGCAGTGTGGCCTGGCTGATCGCCGCGCGGATACTGCAGGGGTTTGCCACTGGCATGGCCACCGCCGTATTGGGTGCGGCACTGCTCGATACCGATCGCCAGCAAGGCCCGCTGGTCAACAGCGTGGCACCGTTGCTGGGTATGGCGTGCGGTGCGATGGGCAGCAGTGTGCTGATGGAGTTCGCGCCGTTGCCGACCCAGTTGATTTACTGGGTCTTGCTGATACTGATGCTGTTGCAGGCCCTTTATGTCTGGCGCCTGCCGGAAACCGTCAGCCGTATCCCCGGTGCGCTGGCGTCACTGCGCCCGACCTTGCACGTACCGCCTCAAGCGCGCCGCGCCTTGTGGTTGTCGCTGCCGGTGGATGTGGCGGTGTGGGCGATGGGCGGGTTCTATTTGTCCCTGGCGCCCTCGCTGGTGCGAGCGGCGACCGGTTCGACTTCCAACCTGATCGGCGGTGGCCTGGTGGCGGTGCTGACGCTCAGCGGTGCACTGATGATTTTCACGTTGCGCAACCGCCCGGCCGACAAGGTGCTGCGCCTCGGCGCCGGGTTGCTGGCGGTGGGGGTGACCTTGATCCTCGCGGCCGTACACAGCGCCAGCCTGCCGCTGTTTTTCGTCGCCACCCTGATCGCCGGCAGTGGTTTTGGCGCGGGCTTTCTCGGTGCCTTGCGCAGCGTGGTGCCGCTGGCCTTGCCCCACGAGCGCGCGGGGCTGATGTCGGCGTTCTATGTGTTGAGCTATCTGGCGTTCTGTTTGCCGTCCCTGCTGGCGGGCAACCTGATTCGCAGCTTCGGCCTGATCGCCACCACTGATGGCTACGGCGCGGTGCTCATTCTGTTGTCCGTCGGTGCCCTGATCGGTCTGCTGCTGCAGGATTCGGCGCGGGCCAGGGCGACGACGGGCGGCTGATGGGTATAATCGGTGCACCTATTGCCTGGCCGAGATTCAAGCATGAAGATCATTCGCAGCAAGGACTTCACTGGCAGCCGTGCCTGGGAAGCGTTGGACATTGCCAACATGAATGGCATCACCACGCGGTTGCACTGGACGGACCAACCGTATCGCTGGCACATCAACGACGGTGAAGAAGTGTTCGTGGTGCTGGACGGCCGGGTGCAGATGCACTATCGCGACAATGGCTTCGAACAGGTTGCTGAGCTGCAAGTCGGCGATATTTTTTACGCCAGCATTGGCACCGAGCACGTGGCTCATCCACAGGGACCGGCGCGTATCCTGGTAATTGAAAGCGAAGGCAGCGTTTGAAGCTATATAGGTAGAATAGATAACAGATAGAGATATTACCCGTTATATAGATATTCGATCAGGTTCTACCATGGCCTCACCCTCATACGAGGAAGAGGATTGCCATCATGACCTGCTCGACTACCCTCAGCTACAAACCCTTCAGTCATCTGTCCCGTCCCCGGGAAGTGATCCGCCAGTTCACCCCGAACTGGTTTGCTGCGACCATGGGTACCGGCGTGCTGGCGCTGGCCCTGGCGCAACTGCCCGTCGATTGGCCCGGCCTGTACACCATGGCCGAAGGGCTGTGGCTGTTCACCATCGGCCTGTTCGTACTGTTCAGCGCACTCTACGCGGCGCGTTGGCTGATGTTTTTCCACGAGGCTCGGCGGATTTTCGGGCATTCCACGGTCTCAATGTTCTTCGGCACGATTCCCATGGGCCTTGCGACTATCCTCAATGGCTTGCTGTTGTTCGGCCTGCCGCGCTGGGGCAGCGACGTGATACCGCTGGCCGAGGCGCTGTGGTGGCTGGACGTGGCCATGGCGCTGGCCTGCGGCGTGCTTATCCCGTTCATGATGTTCACCCGCCAGGAACACAGCATCGACCAGATGACGGCCGTATGGCTGCTGCCGGTGGTTGCCGCTGAAGTCGCCGCCGCCAGCGGTGGCTTGCTCGCGCCGCACCTGGCTGACGCCCCTGCGCAACTGGTGATGCTGGTCACCAGCTACGTGCTGTGGGCGTTTTCTCTGCCGGTGGCGTTCAGCATCCTGACCATCCTGATGCTGCGCATGGCCTTGCACAAATTGCCCCACGCCAATATGGCGGCCTCGAGCTGGCTGGCGCTGGGCCCGATCGGCACGGGTGCGCTCGGTATGTTGCTGCTGGGCGGCGATGCGCCGGCGATCTTCGCGGCCAACGGTTTGCCGGGTGTCGGTGAAATGGCCAACGGCCTCGGCCTGGTGGCGGGCATCACGCTGTGGGGCTTCGGCCTCTGGTGGATGCTTATCGCGGTACTGATCACCCTGCGTTATCTGCGCGCCGGCATCCCGTTCAACCTGGGCTGGTGGGGGTTTACCTTCCCGTTGGGTGTGTATGCGCTGGCGACGTTGAAGCTGGCGAGCCTGTTGCACCTGGGGTTCTTCAGCGTATTCGGCAGTGTGCTGGTGATGGCCTTGGCGCTGATGTGGCTGATCGTCGCCAGGCGCACCGTGCAGGGCGCGTACAAAGGTGAGCTTTTTGTTTCTCCGTGTATTGCGGGACTAGGGAATAAGTAAGCGGGATTAGGTAAAGTCGTGGCCTGAATGCTTTTACAAAAAATAGGCCACCCAGGAACACGGACGATGAGCCACCCCTCGCAATTCACCTTGCTGCGCACACGGCGCTTCCTGCCGTTTTTCATCACCCAGTTGCTGGGCGCATTCAACGACAACATCTTCAAGCAATCGCTGATCCTGGCCATTCTCTACAAGCTCAGTATCGAGGGCGACCGCTCCATCTGGATCAACCTGTGCGCGTTGCTGTTCATCCTGCCGTTCTTCCTGTTCTCGGCGCTGGCCGGGCAGTTTGGCGAGAAATTCAACAAGGACGCCTTGATCCGCGCGATCAAGATCGGCGAGATCGTGATCATGGCCGTGGGCGCCGCCGGTTTCCTGACCAACCACCTGGAATTGATGCTGCTGGCACTGTTTGCCATGGGCACCCATTCGGCGCTGTTCGGGCCGGTCAAGTACTCGATCATGCCCCAGGCCCTGCACGACGATGAGCTGGTGGGCGGCAACGGCCTGGTGGAAATGGGCACGTTCCTGGCCATCCTGGCGGGCACCATTGGCGCCGGGATCATGATGTCGTCCACCCATTACGCGCCGGTGGTGGCGGTGGCGATAATCGCCGTGGCGGTGTTGGGTTACCTGGCCAGCCGCAGCATTCCGCGGGCGGCCGCGTCGACTCCTGGGTTGCGCTTGAACTGGAACATTTTCAGCCAATCCTGGGCCACGTTGCGCCTGGGCCTGGGGCAGACGCCGGCCGTTTCGCGCTCCATCGTCGGTAACTCGTGGTTCTGGTTCGTCGGTGCGATCTACCTGACGCAGATCCCGGCCTACGCCAAGGAATGGTTGTACGGCGACGAAACCGTGGTGACGCTGATCCTCACCGTATTCTCGGTGGGTATCGCGCTGGGTTCGATGCTCTGCGAAAAGCTCTCTGGGCGTAAGGTGGAAATCGGCCTGGTGCCGTTCGGTTCATTCGGCCTGACCGTGTTCGGCTTGTTGCTGTGGTGGCACTCCGGCGGTTTCCCGCAGAACGTGCAGGCCAACGATTGGCTCGCCGTGCTCGGTTATGGCCAGGCGTGGTGGGTGCTGTTTGATATTCTCGGCCTGGGCGTGTTCGGCGGCTTTTATATCGTGCCGCTGTATGCGCTGATCCAGTCGCGCACCGCCGAGCACGAGCGTGCACGCGTGATTGCCGCCAACAACATTCTCAATGCCTTGTTCATGGTGGTCTCGGCGGTCGTGTCGATCCTGCTGCTGAGCGTAGCCAAGCTGTCGATCCCCGAGTTGTTCCTGGTGGTGTCGCTGCTCAACATCGCGGTCAACACCTATATCTTCAGGATCGTCCCCGAGTTCACCATGCGTTTCATGATCTGGCTGCTCAGCCATTCCATGTACCGCGTGGAACACCGCAACCTTGCCGCCATTCCGGATGAGGGCGCGGCGTTGCTGGTGTGCAATCACGTTTCGTTTGTTGATGCGCTACTGATTGGCGGCGCGGTGCGTCGACCGATTCGCTTTGTCATGTACTACAAGATCTACCGCTTGCCGGTGCTCAACTTTATCTTCCGCACGGCTGGGGCGATTCCGATTGCCGGGCGCAATGAAGATATCCAGATCTACGAAAAGGCCTTCACGCGGATTGCGCAGTACCTGAAGGAAGGGGAGTTGGTGTGCATCTTTCCCGAAGGCAAGTTAACCGCCGATGGCGAGATGAACGAGTTTCGCGGTGGCGTGACGCGCATTCTGGAGGAGACGGCGGTGCCGGTGATTCCGATGGCGTTGCAGGGGTTGTGGGGGAGTTTCTTCAGCCGCGACCCGAACAAGGGGTTTTTGCGTCGGATTTGGTCACGGGTGGTGTTGGTGGCGGGTGAGCCGGTGGACGGTCCGACACCGGGGCGGTTGCAGGAAGTGGTGGGGTTGCTGCGGGGGAATGTCAGGTAGTTTTTGTGTTGGATCTACCGGCCTCATCGCAGGCAAGCCAGCTCCCAGTAGACCGTATTCACATGAACAACTCGGTCCAATGTGGGAGCTGGCTTGCCTGCGAAGGCGGTAATGGCCTAAATGCTGATCTTGAGACCAATAAGCCCGCAGATGATCAACGCCACACTGGCCAACCGAAACAACGCCATGGATTCCCCAAACAGGACAATCCCGGCGATCACCGTGCCCACGGCACCCACGCCGGTCCAGATCGCGTAGGCGGTGCCCAAGGGCAGCTCCTTCATGGCCAGGCCCAGCAGGCCGAGGCTGACCGCCATGGCAACAATCGTCAGGACAGTAGGCAGCGGCTTGCTGAAACCATCGGTGTACTTCAGGCCAACGGCCCAGCCGACTTCAAACAAACCGGCAAAAAACAGAATGATCCAGGACATGAAGACCTCGCTTTTTCAGGCGGGGTCGTCCCCGGATTCAACGCTCGTTGGCGCCGCGAGGTCGTCCCCGCGAAGCGCGTAGAGTGACGAAAATGGATCAGGCGATCAAGTTTTCGAGGTGTTCTCCAAGATGCGACGGTCTTCCTTTTCGCTCATGCGACGGAAGTAGGTCGACAGCAGTGCCCCGGAAATATTGTGCCAGACGCTGAACAATGCACTCGGCACCGCCGCCAGCGGCGAAAAATGCGCACTGGCCAGCGCGGCGCCCAGCCCTGAGTTCTGCATGCCCACTTCCAGCGCCAGCGACTTGCGCTGCGCCAACGGCAACTTGAACACGCGGCCGGTGAAATAGCCCAGCAGGTAACCGAAGCTGTTGTGCAGCATCACCACCGCCATGATCAACAGGCCCGACTCGGCAATCTTCGCCTGGCTCGCCGCGACCACCGCCGCGACGATGATCACGATGCTGACCACCGAGACCAGCGGCAACACATCCACCGCATGACGAACCCGGTCACCAAGCACACGTTGCGCCAATACCCCCAGCACGATCGGCAGCAGCACCACCTGCAGGATCGACCAGAACAACTCCATGAACGACACCGGCAGCCAGGCCGAGGCCAGCAGCCAGATCAGCGCCGGCGTGAGCAGCGGGGCGAGGAGGGTGGTGACGGCGGCGATGGCCACCGACAACGCCAGGTCGCCCCGCGCCAGCCAGGTCATCACGTTGGACGAAGTGCCGCTTGGGCAGCACCCGACCAGGATCACGCCGACGGCAATTTCCGGCGGCAGGTGAAAAGCCTGGCACAGCAGCCAGGCCACGCCCGGCATGATCACAAAATGCGCGACCACGCCCAGGGCCACGCGCCACGGATGGCGGGCGACCTCGGCGAAGTCATCCATCTTGAGGGTCAGCCCCATGCCGAACATCACCAGGCCCAACAGTGGGACGATGGCGCTTTTAAGGCCAATGAACCAGTCGGGTTCCAGGAAGGCGACGACGGCGAAGATCAACACCCAGTAGGCGAAGGTATTGCCGACGAAACGGCTCAAGGCGGCGAGTGCGCGCATGGGGATGTCCTTGTTTTTAGAGTGCTTGAAGTGCAAACCCGATCGAATGTGTGAGCAGGCTTGTGTGGGAGCTGGCTTGCCTGCGATAGCATCAACTCGATCTAAATCAGGACCGAGGTGCCTGCATCGCGGGCAAGCCCGGCTCCTACACGGGACCGTGCCCACTTACGGCCTGTGTTATCTTTAGATACCCTGCGGAGTCTCTTCACCACCCAGCGCTTCAACCAACGCCGGCAGGAACTCACCAAACGTCAGCATCATCAGGGTAAAGCTTGCGTCCAACTGGCCCAGGGCTTCTTCACCACCGTCCTGTTCCGCCTGGTCCTGCAGCAGGTCTTCGAACTTCAGGCGCTTGACGGTCATCTTGTCGTCGAGCATGAAGGACAGCTTGTCCTGCCAGGCCAGGGACAGTTGGGTCACGACCTTGCCGGTGGTCAGGTGCAGCTGGATCTCTTCGCCGGTCAGGTCCTGGCGCTTGCAACGCACGATGCCGCCGTCTTCGTGGGTATCGCGCAGCTCGCATTCATCAAGGACGAAGAAGTCATCGGCCGGCTTCTGGGTGGTGACCCAGTCGGTCATGATCGCGGTTGGCGCGGTTTTCACCGTCAGTGGGCGAACCGGCAGGGTGCCGATCACTTCACGCAGGGTCGACAGCAAGTCTTCGGCGCGTTTCGGGCTCGCCGAGTTCACCAGGATCAGGCCCTGTTTCGGCGCGATAGCGGCGAAGGTCGACGAGCGACGGATAAACGCACGCGGCAGGAAAGCCTGGATGATTTCATCCTTGATCTGGTCGCGCTCCTTCTTGTAGACCTTGCGCATCTGCTCGGCCTCGATCTCTTCGACCTTTTCCTTGAGCGCGTCACGTACCACGCTGCCCGGCAGGATGCGTTCTTCCTTGCGCGCGGCGATCAGCAAGAAATCTCCGCTGACGTGTACCAACGGCGCGTCTTCACCTTTACCAAAAGGCGCGACGAAGCCGTAAGTGGTCAGTTCCTGGCTTGCGCAAGGGCGCGCCAGTTTGGTGGCCATGGCCGCTTCCAACGCCTCGGCATCAACAGGCAGATCTTGGGTCAGGCGATAGATAAGCAGGTTCTTGAACCACATGGGGTGAGTCTCTCCTTTATACAAAGGGGGGCATTATTCTCTTGATAACGTCCCAGGCCAACCCTGCCTAAGCCATTGGAAGCTATCAAAAAAAAGATTTAAGAAAGTACTTGCCAGACCCAGGGTCGCTCCGTAGAATGCGCGCCACACCGAAACGAAGGGTGATTAGCTCAGCTGGGAGAGCATCTGCCTTACAAGCAGAGGGTCGGCGGTTCGATCCCGTCATCACCCACCATTCGCTTGATGTGTTACGCGCAGCGGTAGTTCAGTCGGTTAGAATACCGGCCTGTCACGCCGGGGGTCGCGGGTTCGAGTCCCGTCCGCTGCGCCATATTCGGTTACCTGGAACGCTGAACGTCAGGTACCACAGGAAGCCCGCTCATTGAGCGGGTTTTTTTTCGTCTGCAGAATCTTACTGGGTCCATGTCCGTCCACGACGCGGATTAATACAATAGCTCCTGGGTGCGTTAACTCAGCAAGCGCGGCTAGGCGTATTAACGCCGTTATCGTCGATTCTAGTGGCGACCGTATTTCCAGGAGCTTCTCCAGTGGCTGACACGCCGACCCATCTCGCTTACACCCAACGCTTCAACGCCGTGCTCGCCTACATCGATGCCCATCTCGAAGGTGACCTATCGGTGCGGGCGTTGAGCCAGGTGGCGAATTTTTCGGCGTTTCACTTTCATCGCCAGTTCACCGCGTTCGTTGGCGTGCCGGTTTCCCGTTATGTGCAGTTGATGCGCCTGCGACGCGCGGCCCATTGCTTGGCTGAACGTGCTGATCACTCGGTGCTGGACGCCGCACTTGGTGCCGGTTTTGACAGCCCGGAGGCATTTTGCAGGGCGTTCAGGCGGGCGTTCGGTATGACGCCGAGTGCGTTCAGAAAGAGACCGGACTGGCAGGTCTGGCATGCGGTCTTCGCAATCCCACACTTTTCCAGGACGATCATCATGCAACTACACATTGTGGATTTCCCGGCAGTCACAGTCGCAGCGCTTGAGCACTGCGGGCCGCCCGGACTCGTCAATGAGAGCGTGCGCGCGTTCGTCGAGTGGCGTATGCACAGCGGGCAGTCGCCGGTGGCGTCGAGTCGCACCTTTGGCATTCCCTACAGCAACCCCGACACGACGCCAGCACATGCATTCCGCTTCGCTATCTGCGGCGAAATTCACGAGCCAGTGGCGGCGAATGCGTTCGGCGTGCGTGAGCTTGTCATTCCGGCCGGCCGTTGCGTTGTGGTGCGACACGCGGGATCACCGGATCACATTGGCGAAACGATCTACCCGGTTTATCGCGATTGGCTTCCTGCCAGTGGCGAAGAACTGCGGGACCATCCTCTGTTCTTCCATTACCTGAGCGCTTATCCCGAGACGCCGCAGGATCAGTGGCAAACCGATGTGTTCATTCCGCTGCAATAGCCAAGCCCGCTCACTGCAAGGGCTGCGGTCCCTCACGGGCGAACCATTGCGCCGTCAGCTGCGATAGTCGCGTGGTATGACTCGCATTTGCGCGAGCCAAACCCGGTTTTCCAGGGGGGTTGTCGGGATCGGGAAAATATTTGAAATAAACTGCATTTAAATCAAGACATTGCGGATTATTGCTGTATGATGCGGCCCACACCGAAAGTGAAGGGTGATTAGCTCAGCTGGGAGAGCATCTGCCTTACAAGCAGAGGGTCGGCGGTTCGATCCCGTCATCACCCACCATTCGCTTGATGTGTTACGCGCAGCGGTAGTTCAGTCGGTTAGAATACCGGCCTGTCACGCCGGGGGTCGCGGGTTCGAGTCCCGTCCGCTGCGCCATATTCGGTTACCTGGAACGCTGAACGCCAGGTACCACAGGAAGCCCGCTCATTGAGCGGGCTTTTTTTCGTCTGCAAACAGCGTGTTCATCATGAACACCCTGGTGGCGATGTGGTTTCGCACCGCAGCCTTCAGTGATGGCAAGTGGCTCGCCAGTTGGATCATTTTCTACTGGGCCTGGTGGATCTCCTGGGCTCCGTTCGTGGGCACCTTCATCACGCGGATTTCCCGAGGCCTTACCATTGGGCATCCCAAGCGGGTGACGATGGTGTGATTGTCAATCATGGGGCGCGCAGCCATGTACTTTCAACGAGGGCCTTTGTTCTCGCAGAGGCAGTTGCCGCCATCCACCACCAGAACCTCGCCCGTAATGTAGCTGGACTCCGGAGACGCCAGAAACGCTACCGCTGCAGCGACCTCATCGGGCCTGCCGGCACGCCCGACGGGAACATACTGCGCCGCACTCATTTCCTGCGCGGTGCTGGACTGCGTCGCGATCCACCCAGGGGCCACCGAGTTCACGGTAATACCATAAGGCGCGACTTCCAGCGCCAGGCTCATGTTCATGCCCACCATTCCCGCTTTCGCCGCCGCATATGCGGCCTCCCCAGGGTTGCCGGCGCGGGTGCCGGTGGTCGAGCTGATATGCACGATGCGTCCGTAACGGCGATTCCGCATCCCCGGTAACACCGCGCGGGTCAACAAAAATGCCGTGGTCAGGTTACGCGTGATCGCAGTGTTCCAGGCATCGAGGCTCATGGTGGCCACTTCAGCGAACGTTTCGGCGTCGCCCTGCATCGCCATGCCGGCGTTGTTCACCAGTACATCGATACGTCCCCATAACGATTCAGTCCATGTCACCAGCTCGGCGACCTGATCCGGCTGAGTGAGGTCCGCAGCGCGTCCCTGCACCTCATATCCTGCCGCGCTTAGTTGCGCGACTCGCTCATGGATACGGGCGCTGCTGGCGCTGATGACCAGCTTTGCACCCAAGTCCCCAAGCCGCCGTGCGATAGCCAGGCCAATCCCCTGTTCGCTGCCAGCGCCACTGATCAATGCAACCTGACCACTAAAATTGTTGAACATTGCGCTGCTCCACGAAGTTGCAAAGGATGTACTGCCTGAGCGTGCAAAGTCCCTCGTTATTCTGTCAATGAATGCTTATCGAGCAGTTGTTTTGGAGATGCGCCAGCGCAAAAAACCTGGACTGCGATGAAGGGCGTTTGCCCAGCCTCAGGGAATCAGCAAAATCGAGCCCATATGCTTGCGCGTCGCGATGGCCTGATGGGCCAGCGAGGCGTCTTCCAGTCGATAACGGGAGAGTTCCACGCCGCCCAGCGCCCCCTCGCGGAAACGCTCGAACAACTCCGACGCCGCCATGTCCTGATTGTTTGCATTGACGTACTGCGGCGTTGATGGCTGGACATACCGAATGCCGCGGGCCGCCAGCAAGGCAGCGTCTGCCGTGACCCCGCCCGAAGCGTTGCCAACGTGAATGAGATCGCCACCGTCGCGCAGCGCGCTGATCGAAGCATCCAGCGTGTCCCGACCGACCAGGTCGTACACCACGGCGACGCCAAAACCGCCGTTTTTGGCTTTGATTCGCCTGGCCAGATCGGGCTCGTCCGAACGCAACACGTGATCGAGCCCCCAGCCCTGGACGGTGGCGGCCTTGCTCGCTGAACCGACTGTCGCGGTGACGGTGGCGCCCAGCGATTTCACCCAACGCACAAGCAAGCTCCCGACGCCGCCGGATGCGCCGTGCACCACGACGGTTTCGCCGGCTTGAACCGCATGAACCCGTTTGACCAACGCCCAAGCCGTCAACCCTTTCGACAGCAGTCCGGCAGCCTGATCAGTGGAGATGTCGTCAGGCAGTTTGATCAGTGCGCTGGCATCGATCACCCGACGATCCGCGTAGGCGCCGAACGCGAAGAAGTAAGCGACGCGATCACCCACCTTCAGGTGCTTCACGCCATCGCCGATGGCCTCGACAATACCCGCTGCCTCTACGCCCATGGCGAATGGCAGCGCAACCTTGAACGTGCCATCCCTGAACATCGTATCGACGAAATTGACCCCGATTGCTTCGTGGCGTATCAGCACCTGCCCATGGGAAAGTGGCTCCAGTTCGAACGTTTCGTGATTCAGAACGTCGGGTGTTCCTTGCTGGTAAATCCGGATGCGTTGAGTCATGACCGTCTCGTAATTGGAAATTTTTAAACCTGAAATCGACTCTCGAAGGTAAGCAGTGCCGCGCTGAGAGACGTCGGCATTGCCAATCGGATCGATGCGCTTGGGGGCTGTCAGGCGCTCTGGCCGCCATCGACGTTGAGGGTGGCGCCCGTGATGTAGGACGCATCGGGGCCTGCAAGGAAGGACACGGCAGCTGCAATGTCTTGCGGCTGACCGTAACGTCCCAGCGCGGTCTGGCCTGCAAGGAATGGCGCGTGATCGGCGGTCTCAGGGTTCATCTCGGTATTGATCGCCCCAGGCTGGATGACATTCACAGTAATGTTGCGCGGCCCCAGGTCGCGGGCCCAGCCGCGGCTGTAAGCCGCCACTGCGGCTTTGGTCGCCACATAGTCGGCAGCACCCGGGAACGGCACGTGGTCGGCGCCGGTCGTGCCCACGGAAATAATGCGTCCGCCGTCACTCATCAAGCCGACCGCCGCCCGTACAGCGCTCACCACACCGCCGACGTTCACCGCTTGCTGGCGGTCGAACGCTGCGATGTCGGCATCAGGGTCAGCGACGTGGCCTGTGACAAACACGCCAGCGCTGTTGATCAGAATGTCCAGGCGACCGAAGTGTTGATGAACCCGTTTGACCAGTGCAGTCACTTGCGCGGTATCGCCTTGATCGGCCTGGACGGCCAGCGCCTGCACACCGTGACGCTCGATGTCGGCAACCACCGCTTGCGCCTGTTCAAGAGATTTAGCATAGCTGAACGCGACATGCGCGCCGTCGGCGGCCAAACGTTTTGCGACGGCGGCACCAATGCCACGAGAACCACCCGTTACCAGTGCTACCTTGCCTTGCAGTTGCTGAGCCATGTGTGTGATCTCCACTTGGAGCCAGCCGGAATGGATGGCTTCGTTTCGGTGAGATCAATTTAAGAGATAGCGGATGCGGGATAAACCAGCTAAAAAAGACACCACTGTTCCTGTATACGGGATAATTGCCGCAGTCCCCCATTTGATGGATGTGTCATAACTTGGACTATTTCAGCGCAGTCAAAGCGTTTATTCAGGTTGTAGAAGCGGGCAGCTTCGTCAAGGCGGCGCAGACGATGAACCTGCCACGCAACACCATCACCCGGCACATCCAGACGCTGGAAAATCACCTGCGGGTAAAGCTGCTGAACCGCACCACGCGACGCATTTCGCTCACTAATGATGGAACCGCTTATTACGAGCGCATGGTGCGGGTGGTCGATCAATGGCTGGAAGCCGAGTCGGATTTGGCCAGTGCCCAGACCCGTCCCCACGGCCGCTTGCGCGTAGACATGGGCTCTACCATGGCGACGATGCTGGTGTTGCCAGCGCTGCCGGCATTCCAGAAGCGCTACCCCGAACTGCAACTTGACATTGGCGTGAGCGACAGGCCCGTCGATCTATTGGGCGACCGAGTGGATTGCGTGATTCGCGGCGGTACGTTGAACGACCCGTCGTTGATCGCGAGACGCCTGGGCAGCCTCAAATTTGTCACGTGCGCCACGCCGCAGTACCTCGCTGCCCATGGCACGCCGTTGCAGCCCAGCGATCTGGATGTCGGCCACCAGATGGTGCGCTACTTTTTTGCGGGGACTAATCAGCGGCTGCCGGTAGAGTTTGTCAGAGGCAATGAGCGCATCACGGTCGATGCGCCTTACTTCGTCTCGGTAAACGACTCAAATGCCTTGCTCGCGGCCGCGCTGGCCGGTATGGGGGTCTTGCAAACGCTGCAGTTCATGGCCGAACCCCACTTCCAGTCCGGCGCGTTGGTTCAACTGCTGGAGGACTGGTCGCTGGAGCCGAATCCGATCTACATCGTCTATTCACCCAACCGCCATTTGAGTACCCGTGTGAGGGTATTCGTTGAATGGCTTGTTGAGCTGTTTGAGGCGAAGGGATTGCGCTGAGGGCTTCGTATGCGACGAGTTCAGGTTTAACGGCCTACGGCAAGACGGATTATGTTTGTCACTGGAAAAAGGGGACTCATTTATTTTCAAGATGTAAAAACGTCTGCTCAAGCCTGGCTGATCTCCAGCAATCGAGGCCTGGCAATCGCCAGGTAATCCTGCGTATCGAGCACCATCGACGCATCCAGCCGACCCGCGTTGAAGGCTATTTCGGCGTAGCCAGTGGTCAATCCCGGATCGACGATCAATTGAATCCGCTCATCGAAAACAAAAGGAGGGATGGCGCCGATCCGGCACCCGGTCAGTTCCATGGCGGTTTCGGCTTTCACCAACTCGGCTTTTTTCCCACCCAGGGCCGCTCCGACTTTCTTCATGTCCAGCTTCTGGTCGCCCGGCAGTATCACCAGTGCATAGGGTCCGGCCTTACCCTTGAGGGAGCAAAGCATGGCCTTCGCGCCCTGGCCGGGCTCGGTGCCACGGATTTCGGCGACGCGCGCCGACTGGCCCTCGGCATCGTGCATCAACACCCGGTAGGAGCTGAGCGAGCATCGAGCAGTGCCACGAGGCGATCGAACATGGGATGCATGGAGTTTTCCTCTGGTTTACAGGAACAGGTCGTAGGACAGTTTGCTGATCAGAATCACCAATAACACCAGGAATAAAGCCAAAGTCGAAGGCGAAGCAGCGAATAAACAGGAAGATCAGGAAGCTGCCAGTGCCGGGACCGAACAGACCATCGTAGAAACCGATAGCGCCGCCGATGACGATCGCCAGCAGTTTTTCCTGGGTACCGATGTGCATGGGTTTATGCAGGGCGCCGAAATCTTTTTTCCAGAAGGTGTAGATCGCCATCAGAACAATCTCGACCCGGCCAAGAGCAAGCTGGACTTCTCGATTCGTGGCGCGTTTCCACAATCCAGCGACTTGATCGGCTTTGCGCTCTGGAATTACTCACGTTATTTGTATGCCAGCCCCGGCTATCTGGAGCGCAACGGTATACCCGACTCCATCGAGGCACTGGAGTCGCATTCGCTGATTCTGCATACGGCGCCGCGAATTCTCAAGGAGTGGAATTTTCGCAGTGAGGAGCAGGCCATCAGCTTTCGGGTTCACCCAAAATTTCGTTTCAGCTCCGGGCTGGCGGTATTCCAGGCAGCCCTGGCGGGCGTCGGGATCGCCCGCTTGGCGGATTGGATGGCGCAGCCCGAAGTAGAAGCGGGGCGCCTGCTGCGGGTTTGTCCTGAGTACAAGCTCACCTCCAGCAGCGGTGAGAGCCCACAGATGCACGCGGTGTACCCGGCCGGAAATTTGCCGCTGCGGGTGAAGGCATTGATGGAGATGATCCGTGGCTTAGGTGAAAGCCTGGAATGTAAACGCGGCTCAGCACTGCTATGAGGTTACGGGGCGTTCAGTCCTGTCTGCATGGCGCCAGTAGGGCTCGATCTGCATACGTGCGGCGGGGATACGGCTGACTACCCACGGGGTGCCGGCACATTCCGTGGGCCACTGCCGTTTGCATGAGCAGCGACATGAGCGATGCATTCAGGCACGAATAGGCAAGAGTTGTGCAGATTCCAGCAAGCGTCGACCTGCCCAATACCTCTAACCTTTGCGACGTACCCCTCAGCTACATCCGCATCTTCAGCGGTCGTGGCTGAACTTCAATGCCTGCAGCAGGAGCCACGGATATGTCGAACATCAAACACAAAGTCGTACTGATTACCGGTGCCAGCAGTGGTATTGGCGAAGCGGCGGCCAGGCTGATCGCCGCCAAAGGTGCCCATGTGGTACTCGGTGCCCGCCGTATCGACCGCCTGGAAAAGCTGGTGAGCGAGATCCAGGCTGAAGGTGGCTCGGCAAGTGCCTGCGCGCTGGACGTTACGGAGCTGGAGTCCATGCATGCGTTCGTGGCGTTCGCCAAGGCACACCATGGCAAGGTCGATGTGATCATCAACAACGCGGGCGTGATGCCCCTGTCTCCCTTGGCCTCGTTGAAGGTGAACGAATGGAACCGGATGCTGGATGTCAACGTTCGCGGGGTGCTGCACGGTATTGCCGCCGTCTTGCCCAGCATGGAGGCGCAAGGGTTCGGCCAGGTTATCAATATTTCGTCGATCGGCGGCCTCGCGGTCTCGCCGACAGCCGCGGTGTACTGCACGACCAAATTCGCTGTCAGGGCTATCTCGGATGGCCTGCGGCAGGAAACGGACAAGATTCGGGTCACCGTGGTGTGTCCGGGAGTCGTCGAGTCTGAACTGGCCGATACGATTTCCGATGAGGTGGCGCGCGAGGCAATGAACGCCTTCCGTCGCGTGGCGCTCAACGCAGACGCCATTGCACGCGCGCTCGCCTATGCCATCGAACAGCCCGACGATGTGGATGTCAGTGAGATTGTGGTGCGTCCGACTGCCAGCCCATACTGAGTCGTCAATCTGCGCGCATGAACGGGCATGCCCCTCAAGCATCGGTATCTGTAGTGAGCGGGCTTGTCCCGCGCTGGGTGGCGAAGCCGCCCCAAACCAGGCGACCGAATTTTATTTGCAATTCGGCGTTGTCCTTATTGGGGCGGCTTCGCCACCCGGCGCGGGCCAATCCCGCTCACTACAGGGGGGATTTGTCAGGCCCTGACGGAGGAAGGCCGTGAACACTACATTCAGGGGGATTGCCCCGAGCTGATCGATCAATATCACGGGTTTATTGTGTAACTTTCATGACCTCAACCACCGAGGCTCAAGATCCCGTCGGCAAATTTTTCTGACGCTTCTTGGGGAACGTTGTGGCCAACGCCTTCCAGGATCTCCCGGCGATACGGCCCGGTAAAATGTCGCGCGAACGGGTCGTGCGCGGCAGGTGGATCGACCGCATCGGCCCCTCCCTCCAGCACAAGTGAAGGCACAGTGATTTTTGGTTGCTCGGCAAGCCGGGATTCTATGTCTCGATAGGCCGGGTCACCTTCAACCAATCCGAAACGATGACGGTACGAGTGTGTTACCACATCAACAAAGTCGTCGTTCTCAAACGCTGCGGCAGTCGCCTCAAACGTCTCTTGTGCGAACCCCCAGGTGGGGGACCACATGCGCCATAGCAAGTGGCAGAATTCTTTTCTGTTCGCGGTCAATCCAGCGCGACCACGGCTACCGTGAAGATAGTACTGATACCAGAGGAGATGCTCGGCTTCGGGTGAAACCGGCGCGTGCTCTGCGGCGATATTCTGAATACTGTAGCCGCCGCAGCTGACCAGAGCGCTTACCCGTTCCGGCCATAGCGCGGCGACAATACAGGCCGCTCTTCCACCCCAGTCATAGCCCGCAAGCACCGCTTTTTCGATCTTCAGGGCGTCGAGGAAAGCCAGCAAGTCGGCGCCTATTGCCGCCTGCTCTCCGGAGCGCATGGTCTGCTCATTCAGAAATTTGGTTTGGCCATAAGCACGCAGGTAAGGCGTGAGGCATCGCTTTCCAGCCGCAGCCAGGATCCTGGCGACTTCATTGTAGGCATGAACGTCATAAGGGAAGCCGTGGAGCAATACGATGGGAGGGCCATCTACCGGCCCGAGCTCCAGGTAGGCAATTTCCAAAACACCGGCTTTAACAGTTTTCATCCTTGCTTCCCATAGCGTCAGCGATTGAAGGATTAGATAAAGAAAATAAGCCTATGCTCAATAAATAGACCACCTTTTGCCGGCGTTAGGCAGCAACGCTCAGCTGGACCAAACGATATTGGCCGGCCCTCTCATGGCTATAACTGAAACTTGCTCACTTCTTGCTGAAGGCTGGTGGCGAGGCTCTTCAGCCCACCGCTGGTCTTGAGCAATTCCTGGACTGAAACGTTGTTCATTTCGGCCATTTGCGCCGAACGCTCAACGGTGCGGGCAACGTCCTGGCTGGCCGCCGTTTGCTCGCGCAGGGCGAACGAGATCTGATCGACCACGTGCAGTACCTTGTCCGAGCTGTCACGGATTTCGATGATGGCTTGCCCTGCGGTGCCCGCTGTTTCCACGCCTTGATTCACTTCCAGAACGCCACCGCGCATGCTTTCGACGGTGTCCCGTACGCCTGCCTGGATTTTCTCGATCATGGTCGAAATCTCTTGCGTCGACTTGCCGGTGTTCTGTGCCAGCAGGCGTACCTCATCGGCCACCACGGCAAACCCGCGACCTTGTTCGCCCGCCCGGGCAGCCTCGATGGCGGCGTTGAGCGCCAGCAGATTGGTCTGATCGGCAATGCCTTGAATCACGCTGATGATCGAGGAAATCTGTTCGGAATGCTGGCCCAACCCCGCGACCTGGGTCGAGGAGTGCTGCACGGTTCTGGCAATGCCGTTCATGCTGGTCAGCGTGTTTTCGATAACCCGCGCACCGTCTTTGGATTGCTGGCCCGAACGGCTGGCGAGCTGATGGGCTTCATCGGCATTTTCGGACACGTGATGGATGCTGACGGTCAGTTCTTCGATGGTGGCGGCCATCATCGACGCCGACGTCGATTGCTCCTGGATCGCGCTGGACAGTTGCTCCGACGCCCCGGAAATTTGTTGCACGGAGACCACCAGTTGGTTCGCGGCCTGGCTGATTTGTTGAATCATTTCACGCAGGCGCTTCTGCATGCGGTCGAACGCTTTGGGCAGTTCATCATGGCTGCTGGTGTCGATGACGGTATCGAGTTTGCCATTGGCAATCGCCGTGGCGGCATCGATCGCCAATTGCAGGCGCCGGGTGGTGCTGCGCCCCAGTGTCGTCGCCAATATCAACGACAGGATGGCTGCCGAAGCCCCCCCCAGGAACAGGATGGTGAGTGCCAAACCTTTGGAATCGGCCATTTGCTGGCTTCTTGTCGCCAATAGCGCGTTCTCGTTGGCGGTGATTTCGGCCAATGTCGCGCGCATGCTGTCCATCTTGGCTTTATCGGCGCCGGAGGCAATACGGGTGTTCAGTTCGTCGTCGGGCACGTTGCGCGCCGTCAGGCTTTTGCGAAGGGCGATGATGGGATCGATGTCCTCAGCGAGCCAGCGTTTTTGCGTGTCGCCCAACGACGCCAATCGTTGCTGTTGCGCCGGATTATCCGCCGTTAAACGTTTGAGCAAATCCAACTGCTCTGAAAAAACTTTCTCACCGACAACCAACGGCTCTAGAAACGCATCTTTTGAAGAGATCACGAAACCCCGCATGCCGGTTTCGATATTGATCAACTGTTCCAGCGCCGACTGGGCGCTCCTGATGACCTTGTAGGTGTGAACGTTACTGTTCGTGGCGTCTTCTACTGCTTCGAAGCCTTTATAAGCACTCCCCACCAGCATGCCGATCAATACAACGACTACCGTGAAACTTAAATAGAGTTTCTGCGAGATGCTTAGTTTGTTGAACATGATGTTCGTCCTGAGTCGTGCCTGTTTTCGGCTTATTGGTATTATCGAGCAATCATTCCAGCAGCCTGTTCGGTTGCTTCGGTGGTTCGTGTCGCCAGTTTGCGAACCTCGTCGGCGACAACCGCGAAGCCTCGCCCGGCCTCTCCCGCGCGCGCAGCTTCGATGGCGGCATTGAGCGCCAGAAGGTTCGTCTGACTGGCGATGCTCTGGATGGTCCCGACAATCTGCGACAGCTGGGCGATGTTGGTTTCCAGCGTGCGCTGGTGATCCACCTCCGCCGATCGCAGGGCTTGCTGTTCGTGCTGCAGATGGACGTCCACCAGCGCACCCACTACGCGCAGTGGCGAGCCATGCGCGTCACGTCGCGTCTGGCCTCGAGCCCTGAACCAACGATACTCGCCGCTCTTGATCTTCAAGCGGTACTCGATGTCAAAAGGCGTTTTTCCCGACTTGTCGTTCAGGTGAGCACCAAAGGCATTGAGGCTCCGTTCTTTATCGTCCGGATGCAGCCTGGATGCCCAGCTGTCCAGGACGTCAGGAAACTCTTGAACCGTTTCGAAACCGAGCAATCGTCGGAACTGAGGCGACCACCAGAAGGGGTTCTTGGGATTCACCGGGTCTCCGGCAATCACTTCCATGTCCCACAAACCATCGGAAAGCATCTCCCTGGCCAGTTCAAAGCGGGTGATGATGACGTCGTGTTCCAGGTCACGTTCCAATTGGTCATGAATATCGCGCAGCGAACCCGCTACCCGGATTGGCATGCCGCGTTCATCACGCAGCGTTTCACCTTGTGCGTGAAACCAGCGGTAGGTGCCATCCTTCATCGCAAGCCGATTCTTGACCCTGTATGGCGTGTTGCCTGTTTTGTCGTTGAGATGGCGAGCAAAGGCGTCAAGGCTGGCCTGCTTGTCTTGCGGGTGAAGGCGATTGGCCCAACTGGCCAGGACATTGGGGAAGTCGCGTTCGTCATTGAACCCGAGGAGGTTGCGAAACTGTTGCGACCACCAAAAGCGGTTCTTTGGATTGACCGGGTCGCCGGCCACCACTTCCATATCCCAGAGGCCTTCGCTGGAAGCCCGATTCACCAGATCGAACCTTATGTCATGGGCCAGCGCGGAAGCGGCCGACTCGCGCAGCAATTCACGGGCAGATTCGAGTTCATCCTCGAGCTGGCTGATGCGCGATTGGGCTTCACGGTTCGATGATTCTAGAAAGCGCCAGGCATCAAGGACCGCCGGGGCTTCTTTGCAGCCTTTGACTTCGGGTGCCTCTGCGCGCCGGATGGCGGCCAGCAGTTGCTGAAGGGCATGACGGTCACGACGCAGGAAGGCAAATAGGGACATGGTGTGAGGGCTCAATAAGCGTTGCGGGCCTCATCCATGGCACCTTGTTACTTATATCGTCATGTTTCAAAAAAACTGTACATTTTTTCAGGTAATGCATCAGATTTTATCCTTCCTAAGCCTGTCCATTGTGCACCCGTGCGCCTTGAACTGCGCAGGTGCGTCATGACCTGGCCGCCCGGCGCCTGCATATGACCTTGCCAGATACCCTGCACAGCCAGGGGCGTTTGCACTTGATGCAGCCTTTGCACGGCAACCCGCCAACGGCGGCGCACAGTTTTCGGCAATGGCTGCTGGCGCAATGCTCCGAGGCCGGTGATATCTGCACACCTTTTTTGAGGACCTAGGCTCAACGCTCAGGCTCTTGTGGCGAGCCGGCTCGTCACAGAGATTCGCCAGGTTTGTAAATAGTCAGTGTGACGCGTTGCGGCTGTGACGGTAATCGCTGACCGCTTCATACACCGCCTTGCGCAAGCGGTTGATGCCGCCCACAGGGCGGTGTTCCGCCACGCCGAACCAGGGGTTGAACGATTGGTTGTCACACGCCAGGTTCTGCTCGGGCGTGTCGAAATCCTGCGCCGGGATACGCACCTTGGCCACGGTTTCATAGGGCGCATCGCTCTCTTTCCATTCGATGCTGGTGTCTTCGATCGGCATGAATTTCTGCGGATTCTGGCGCTGGATCTGCAGCACGAAACAGGCAGGCACGCGGTCGGTGGACAACTGCTGGCTCAAGGCGCCGCGCAGGTAGTTCGGCAGGTCCTGGTTCTGTCTGGGCAATTGATACTCCGGGCAACTCTGCGGGTCGGGGGCGACGCGGAACTTGGCGTTGGCTGGGCCGAACTTGTAGGGCGAGACCGAAAAGTACGTGGTCTGCGTCGGGCTGGCCGGTGCGGGCGCCAGGGTCGCCAAGGCGATGAACAAGTGGCGCACTTGCCAGCTGCGCGGGTCGACCTTGGGGAAGAACGCCAGCACCTTCTTGCCATCCGCTTGCGCGCCGATGTTCTGCGCGTACTCCGCCACGTCGCTGACAAAGAAGTTCGGGTGGCTGAACATCACGAAGTCCTGCTCCGTGCGGGTTTGCTGATCGGCCAGCAGTTGTTTGCCCGGCACGTCCAGCAGCTTGAGCGCCATGCCGCGCGCATCGCGGATACTGTCGAACTGCGGGTAGGCGTTGCCGTTGGACAAGCGCATCAGCGCCTGCCAGGTCTTGCCAGGCTCGGCGAACACGCCCTGGCGCAGCGTCGGATCGAGGTCGGCCAGCACGCTGACTTCGGCTTTCACGCAACCATGGGCCTTGGCGTGGGCGTCGCGCAGGTAGCGCGTGCCCTCGCGGTGCTGGTCGACGATGCGCACCGCCGTCTGGATGATGCCTTGGGTCATTGCCGCTTCGCCCGGCGGCACTTGCTCATCGGCCGACACCGGGCCGCTGTGCTGCCAGGCGTACCAAGCGGTCGCCGCCAGCCAGACGAGCAGGCCGAGGCCCCCCAGCCACAGCAAGGTCTTGCCAAGAAACGCGCCGATGCGCAGCCAGAGGCGGGCGAGCAGGGAAGGTCGATCGTATCGGGAACGGATAATCATGGCAGTTGTTGCTCCAGCGGGCCGCCCAGCACTTTGAGGTATTCCAGCAGCGCCCAGCGTTCCTGCGGCGCCAAGCCGCGGCCGATGACGCCATTGCCACGTTTGCCGGCACGGAATTCGTGGCCGCTGTTGTGGTTGCCGGTGATTTTGGTATCGAACAGGAAGGCATTCTTGAACGCGCCGGTCTCAAAGCCGAGATGGTGCGGGTCGTAGTTGAAGGTGCCTTTATAGAATGTGCTGCTGCGCTCGTCCTGAGGCGAGAGCAACTGGTAGATCGTCGGCACCGAACCGTTGTGCAGGAACGGCGGGGTGGCCCACACGCCCGCCAGCGGCCGCGCTTTGTAGGCGCGCAATTCGCGCACGCCGATGGGCAGGCCGTAACCGTCCAGGCGCGGACGTTCGGCCGGGGTCACGCCGGCGGCACGGTAGGCATGGGCTTCGACGAATGCGGTGACGTACGCCAGGCCCTTGGCCACGGACATCTTCTTCAGGTCCAGGGGCTCGCTTGGTGTGGGGTGCAGTTCGACGTTGAGCTTGGCCAGCTCCGCGGGGTCCCATTGCAGCGCGCTGAGGTCGTAGCGCTGGTCGGCAATGTTGCTGGCGGTGTTGGGGTCGGTGCCGATGTCATCCACGGGCAGCATGTTCAGGTGCTGCACGGGGCGGCCATTGTCCTCGGTGACACGGGGCACATGGCAGCCGGCGCAGTTCTCGGCGAACAGCGCGCGGCCTTGGGCGGCAAGTGGCTTGTCGATGGCGCCGAACAGATCCTCTGGCCAGGTCGGCGGCTTGAGACGCTGCAGGGTCTCTTCGATCAGGTTGAGGTCGCGCACGCGTACGCTGGACGGGTAGCGCGCATCGCCCTGGAGCGGCTGGCCGGCGGCGTCAAAAAAGGCCAGCGTCGCGCCGACGCCCAGAGCCTCACCGATATTGCGCGCCATGGGCTGCTGGGCGGAGCCGTTCCATTGCACCCAGTCGAAGGTCCAGATATCCCACAATTGCGGGTAGTCCACCGGTGCGTTGGCGACGCGATAATTGTCTGGGGAAATGGCATCGCCAAAGCTGGCGTTGGCAATACGGCCAAAGGCGTCCGTGCGGCCGGGGCCTTCTTCGGTAGGGTAGAGGCCACGGTGGGTGTCGTTCCAGGCCACCTTGAGGAACTGGTTCAGCGAGGCTTTGAAGTCCTGGCGCAGTTTCGTGTGCTCGGCGTCGTAGCGATCCCCCAGCACCTGGCGGGCAAAGCGCTCGAACTTCCACGGGTTGTAGTAGGTGGCCGCAAGGCTCGCGACCAGGGCCTGGCCGAAACTGCCGCCGCGCAGAGTTGGCACGCTGGAAGGCAGCACGTGCTGGGCGGAACCGCCATCAATGCGCAGGGCCTGGTTGTGGAAGTGCAATTGGCCGGTGTGGCAGGCGGCGCAGGTGATGTCCAGGTATTCGACGTTGCTGCCGGCGTTCTTGTGCCGGGCGAACCCCACCGGCAGGTTGCCGGGGTTTTGCGCGCTGGGCACCTGCTTGGGGTCCACCAGGAAACCGAAGCGCGCCAGGTAGTCCGGCGCGGCGAAGCGTTGCTCGGAAAACGGCAGCTCCAGGGCGGTGAACCAGTCGTAGTGCAGACCTTTTACTTGCGTGCCCTGGGGCGTGAAGTAGTAGGTCTGGCGGTCGGCTGCACTCCATTGCTCCTGGTAATGCACCTGCTCCACCGGCACGTAGTCGGGCAGCCTGGGGTTGACGGTGTAATAGATCACCACGGCCAGCAAGAGGGCCACAAGGGTGAATACCAGCAGCAGAACACGGGAAAAAATGCGCAAGAGGGCTATCCTTGTCTCGGTCTTGTCGAGTCGTCTCGTTGTTATGCCACTACGCCACAGGTGCGGCAAGTGGCCATGAGCCTGGCAACAGGCAGTCCGCGATCCGTCGCGGGCTTCCATGATGAATGAAAATGCGTTTAAACACGTGAACTTATCAGACGTTTCCTGCTCACATGCCGGTAGCCATTGGTCGTGGCCGCCTGATAAGCTCGCGACTTTATTCGAATGCCCTTTTGGCGCATGAACAAGGAAATAGCATGAAACAGCATCGGTTGGCGGCGGCGGTGGCCCTGGTTAGCCTGGTACTTGCGGGTTGTGATTCGCAGACCAGCGTAGAGCTGAAAACCCCGGCGCAGAAAGCTTCCTACGGCATCGGCCTGAACATGGGCAAGAGCCTTGCCCAAGAAGGCATGGATGACCTGGATTCCAAAGCAGTAGCCCAGGGCATCGAAGATGCCGTCGGCAAGAAAGAGCAGAAGCTCAAAGACGACGAACTGGTTGAGGCGTTTGCCGCACTGCAAAAGCGTGCTGAAGAACGCATGACCAAGATGAGCGAAGAGTCGGCAACCGCCGGCAAGAAATTCCTCGAAGACAACGCCAAGAAAGACGGCGTCGTCACCACCGCTTCCGGCCTGCAGTACAAAGTCGTGAAGAAAGCCGATGGCCCTCAGCCTAAGCCGACTGACGTGGTGACCGTTCACTACACCGGCAAGCTGACCAACGGCACCACCTTTGACAGCTCCGTGGATCGCGGCAGCCCGATTGACCTGCCGGTCAGCGGCGTGATCCCGGGTTGGGTCGAAGGCCTGCAACTGATGCACGTGGGCGAGAAGGTCGAGTTGTACATCCCGTCCGACCTGGCCTATGGCGCACAGAGCCCGAGCCCGGCGATCCCGGCCAACTCCGTGCTGGTATTCGACCTGGAGCTGCTGGCCATCAAGGACCCAGCCAAGGCTGAAGCCCCTGCTGCACCGGCTGCCAAGAAGTAACAGGCGCCTGAACACCCAACGCCCCGTCTCGACGGGGCGTTGTTGTATCTGGCGTTGCCTACCTCCACATGTGGTTCGCCGGGCACCTCACTACAATCCAAACGAACGTCCATACCGGGCAACAGTCTGATATAAGACTCGAGCACGGGTATCCGCACAGCAACGCCAAGTCAATGAAATCTTGGGTTTTTTTTCAGTGCGCAAAAAACGCCCGATCTGACTGCAAGCCTTGTAACCCGTGGCTTTCAGCCCGGAAAACAGGCTCTGTTCACAAGGTTATCCACAATTTGTGTGGATAACCTTTTATGTCGCCTGGAACTGGAGTGACAAATGAAACCACCCTTCAATTTCACCCGTTTCCTGCCCATGGCCGCACGTCTGCTGGGCCGTGGGCGTTTGCCGACGCTGCTGTTCGCCGTCGCCGCCAAAGGCTCAAGCCAGGGCAATCGCCTGGGCAAGCTCAAGGATGACCTCAAGCTGCTCCAGGCCCTGTGCCTGGCCTACTGGCGCGGCGAGTATCGGGCGATCAGTGCCAAGGCGCTGATCTCGGTGGTAGCGGGGCTGATGTACTTCGTGAGCCCGATCGATGCGATCCCGGATTTCCTGCCCATGTTTGGCATGCTCGACGACATCGCCGTGCTGGCGTGGGTCATGAAGACGCTGGACGGCGAACTGAGCGCTTTTCGCGCGTGGCGTGACGCCCAGCGTCCGGAAAAGCTCGCCGTGGTCGAGCGCCTGCCAGCGACGCCAGCCTTGCTGACCAAGGAAAACCCACAAAAAAACGGATGACACGGCATATCCCCCTGCGACCTTTGTGGCTGTTAGGATTACACTCCTAAGGAAGAGCTTAAGGAAAAAGCCTACTAAGCAAGTGCAGTTATCCTACGGGGCAGTCATGGATATTCAGATAATTACACGCGATGGCGCACCCGAATACGCGGTGCTGCCATGGGACCAGTACCAGGCGCTGCTAAAGGCTGCCGGTCAGCAACAATATTCGCCGCCTCCTTCTTCTTCGACTGCCCAAGCTGCCTGCGAACCGGTGCTGCGCCCGCTCGCAGATCTGCGCGACCTGCGCGAAGCCAAGGGCTTGGCCGTCGAGGCCCTGGCGCGCACCGTGGGAATCAGCCCTTCCTATCTCGGACTGATCGAAAAGGGTGAACGCCAGCCGGATGCCGCGATTCGCCGCAGCCTGGCCTGGGAATTGGGCGTTGCAGGGTGGAGGGATGAATCTTGAGCCTACGAATCAGCCGTCAACATTGGGATGGGTTGCTCAACGAGCTGGACCAGGCGCGCCGCCAGCGCCATCTGCTGACCTACCGCGCGTTGCTGGAGCGCCTGCAGTTCCCCACGCCGGCCATGCAAACCCTGGCCGCTGCGCTTGAGCACTTGGCCGCGCTGGACGCCAAGGCCGAGCAGCCGCTGCGCAGCTCGCTGGTGATCAGCCAGGGTGCCAGCCGCCTGCCGCGTACCGGCTTCTTTGAATGTGTAGAGCGCCTGGGGCGTTTCAGCGGGCCGTCCGATGGCGTGGCCGCGGCCTCCTGGCACGCCTCGGAGGTGGTGCGGGTGTTCGAATACGAGTACCCGGAATCCGCCGAGGCTTAAATAGCTTGAGGTAGAGCATCCATGCTGTCGATCACATGGATGCTGTAGCCGGTCACGTTCTTGGCATGGTGCTTGGCCTGCGACGCCAACTCCGCCAGTTGGCTGGCGTCCAGATGCCCGCAGGCCTCTGGATATAAATGCACCACGCCGATGGACAGCGACAGCAGCGCAAACTCCTGGCGCGCGCCCTGGCGGTTCAACGCTACGAAACAGCCTGCATCGAGGTGTTCGGCACGGTAGAAGCGCCGGCATTGGGTGTGGAAGTCATCCAGCAGTTGATTGAGCCGCTTGCGCCAATCCTGCGGGCCCAGTACCAGCAAAAAGTCATCGCCCCCGATATGCCCGACAAAGTCGCGGCTGGGATCGACGCGGTCGTTCAGGCACTGCGCCAGGCACAACAGCACTTCATCCCCACGCCCGTAGCCGTAGATATCGTTGAAGGGCTTGAAGCTGTCAATGTCCACGTAGCAGATCACCGACTCGCGCTGTTGTTGCAGCAGGCGTGTCAGGCATTGCTGGATCGGCACATTGCCCGGTAGCAGGGTCAGCGGGTTGGCATAACGCGCCTGCTGGATTTTCAGCTCGGTAATCAGCTTGAGCACGTCGATCACCCGGCCCAGGCCCAGGTAGTCGCCGTTGAGCGTGATGATGAAATCTTCTTCGATGCGCTGTCGGGCACGACTGGTCAGCAGGCGGCTGACCTGTTGCAGGGACTGGCTCAGCTCGACGGCGAGAAAGTCGATACTCATCAGACGGCTGATCGGCTTGCGCGCAAACAGGTCGGTCGCGAACGGCTTGAGCAGCGCATCCGACAGCGAGTGCCGGTGCACGATACCGATCGGTTGCCCACGTGCGTCCAGCACCGCCAGGGAGTTGAGGTTGGCCTGGCGACGAAAGGCTTCAAGCACCTGGGCAGTGGCGGTGTCCTGGTCCACTGCCGGCTGTTCGTTCAATAGCGCGCTGAGATCACTGCCTTCGTCGTTCAGTGCCACGTTGGCGCTGTCCGGCTTGGGCAACATCAGGCGCGCTTCTTGCGGCGGCTGCTCTTGCGGGCGGCAAAGCAGGTAGCCCTGCACCAGGTCCACGCCCATTTCCGTCAGTACCGCCAACTCTTCGGGCAACTCGATGCCTTCGGCAATCACCTGGGCGCGCGAGGCCTTGGCGATCTGCAGGATGGAGCCGACGAACTCGCGCTTGAGCGCATCCTGATGAATGCCATCGATGAAATGCCGGTCGATTTTCACGTAGTCGGGGCGCAGCTCCGACCACAACCGCAGGCTGGAGTATCCGGCGCCAAGGTCATCGAGGGCGATGGCGAAACCCATGTCACGGTAATGATGCAGGGCGGTTTGCAGCAGGTCGAAGTCGTCGGTCGGCGTCTGCTCGGTGAGTTCGATCACCACTTGGCTGGGCGGGATACCGAAGTCGCGCAGCAGTTGCAGGGTGCGGCCCGGTTGATGCGCCGTGTCCATCAGGGATTGCGGCGATACATTCAGGAACAGCTTGCCCGGCAGCTTCTGTTCGCTGAAGCGTCGGCACGCGCTTTCTCGGCACGCCATTTCCAGTTCGCTGAGGCGCCCGGTATGGCGAGCCACGGCGAACAGCGCTATGGGCGAGTGCAGCGGGCTGTTGGAGGGGCCGCGACTCAGGGCTTCGTAGCCGAGAATGCGCCGTTCGGACAGGCAGATGATCGGTTGGAACAGGCTGTGCAAACTGCCTTGAGCCAGGATAGAGCCCAGTGCATTCAGCTGTTCGGTCATGGTCATGGCGATCTCGATCGAAAAAAAAGGACCGCAGGCTGGAAACCTGCGGTCCTTCATTTCACGACAGAATGATGTCTATATGATGACACTCCAGGGAGTGACTACATTAAATCGCCATCATTTACTGCTTGGCTACCTGCTTGGTGATCTTCAGGTAGTCCAGCAGGATCCTGCCCGTCTCGGCCAGGTAGGCGTCATCTTCCGGTTTGGTTTTTTCCGCTTCGGTCGGCAGCGCATCTTCGTCTTCTTTCTTCAGCTCCTTGAGTGGATCCTCACCCTTGGCCTTGCGGCGGATGTTTTCCAGTACGAGTTGCTTGTTTTCGATATCGGAGTGCTGCGCGCGGCGGTCGACTTCGTTGAGGCTGACGTTTTTTTCTTCCATCAGCTTCTTGGCCAGGGCCAGCTTGTCGCGGATGAACACGAACTCGGCATCCTTGGCGGAGCGGGCGTCATGGTCAGCCTTCAACTGCGCCAGGAATGGCTTGAACGGGTCCGACGCCGGCTTGATCGCAGGGCGGATGGTGTCCCACGGCATGGCTTCGGGCAGGGCGCTTTCGCCGATTTCCTTGGTGTCGATGATCGACGGGAAATCGATATCCGGCAATACGCCCTGATGTTGGGTGCTCTGCCCGGAAACCCGGTAGAACTTGGCCAGTGTCAGTTTCAGCTCGCCATGGTTCAGCGGCTGGATGGTCTGCACGGTGCCTTTGCCGAAGGTCTGGCCGCCGATGATCAGCGCGCGGTGATAGTCCTGCATGGCGCCGGCGAAAATCTCCGAAGCCGATGCCGAGAGGCGGTTGACCAGCAACGCCATCGGGCCTTTGTAGAAGGCGCCCGGGTTCTCGTCTTCGAGCACGTCGACACGACCGTCGGCGTTGCGGACCAGCACGGTCGGGCCCTTGTCGATGAACAGGCTGGTCAGCTCGGTGGCTTCCTGCAAGGAACCGCCGCCGTTGTTGCGCAGGTCGATGACCACGCCGTCGACTTTTTCCTTTTGCAGCTCGGTCAGGATTTTCTTCACGTCGCGGGTGGTGGACTTATAGTCCGGGTCGCCGGCACGGAAGGCCTTGAAGTCCAGGTAGAAGGCCGGGATTTCAATCACGCCCAGCTTGTAGTCCTTGCCATCCTGCTTGAGGTTGAGGACTTTCTTCTGCACGGCCTGGTCTTCGAGCTTCACCGCTTCACGGGTGATGGACACGATCTTGCTGGTCTGGTCGTTCGGCGCGTTGGTGTGCGGAATAACTTCCAGGCGCACCACGCTGCCTTTCGGCCCGCGGATCAGCTTGACCACTTCGTCCAGGCGCCAGCCGACCACGTCGACCATCTCTTTGTCGGCCTGGGCCACGCCGATGATCTTGTCGGCCGGGGCGACCTGCTTGGTCTTGTCCGCCGGACCTGCCGGCACCAAACGCACGATCTTGACCTGATCATTGTCGCTTTGCAGGACGGCACCGATGCCTTCCAGCGACAGACTCATATTGATATCGAAATTTTCCGCGTTATCTGGCGACAGATAATTGGTATGCGGATCGTAGGACATCGCGAAGGTGTTGATATAGGCCTGGAAGATATCTTCGGCGCGGGTCTGGTCCAGGCGCGCGAGCTGATTCTTGTAGCGCTTGGTCAACAGTTCCTGGATGGCCTTGGGCTCTTTGCCGGCGATCTTCAGGCGCAGCACTTCATCCTTGACGCGTTTGCGCCACAGGTCGTCAAGCGCGGCGTTGCTGGTCAGCCAAGGGGCGTCCTTGCGGTCCACCAGGAGGGTTTCCTTCTGGGTGAAGTCGAGCTTGTCGACGCCTTTGTTCAGCTCACCCAGGGCGAAGTCCAGACGCGCTTTGACGCGGTCCAGGTAACGCTTGTAGATGGTGAAGCCGGGCTGCAGGTCGCCGCTCTTGAGGAGGTCGTCGAACTGGGTCTTCCACTTGTCGAACTCAGCGATATCGCTGGCCAGGAAGTAGCTGCGCGACGGATCCAGCAGCTTGAGGTAGCTGTCATAGATGATCACCGAGCGAGCGTCGTCCAGCGGCGGCTTGCTGTAGTGATGACGCTTGAGCAACTCGACGACGTTGAGGCTGGCAATTACCTCATCGCGATCCGGCTGAAGGTTGTCCCAGCTATTGGCTGCGAAGGTATTGGTCGACATCGACGCGAAGCCGAGACCAATGAAAAGAGCGAGGGCGGTGCTTGGGAACAGATGCTTCATGCTGATTCGACGCGGGGGCAATTGATAACGCATATTAGGCCGTCTTTGAGGGAGCCGGTTCCATATGGTCCGGTCGCATACATGCAAAAAGCCCGGCGGTACAGCGACGGGCTCAGTCCAGACTCACTATGGAGGCACTGTGAGAGCATTGCAAGGCGTTGACGGTCACGTGACGTTGTTAGAACAACCCGGTCCTACCTGCGCTGTAGGCCAGGTTCGATTTGCAATGCAGTCAATGTAGGATCGGGCTTGCCTGCGATGGCGGTGTATCCGTGAAGAATATTTCATCTGAACCGCCGCTATCGCAGGCAAGCTCTCACAGGGATTGGGTTTTCAATTCAAGGGCGTAGTCAGACCCAATGGTGAATGGGCCACCCAGCTTTCTCGGCATGCTCGCGCAACACCGGGTCAGGGTTCACCACTTGCGGGTGATCGACCTTCAGCAGCAACGGCAAATCATTGCGCGAGTCCGAATAGAAGTACGCCCCTTCCAGCGTTTCACCTTCCTGCTCCAGCCATTCCAGCAACCGCGTGATCTTGCCTTCGCGATAGGTCAGTACGCCGGCCGTGCGCCCGCTGTAAACGCCATGGCTGACGTCAAGGTTGATCCCCAGCACTTCATCGATGCCGATCCGCGCTGCAATCGGCGTGACCAGGTGCGTGCCCGACGCGGAGATCACCAGGATCCGGTCACCGTTTGCGCGGTGACGGGCGATGGTTTTGGTGGCATCGCTGTAGATCAACGGCTCGATCACGTCCTCGACCCACGGTTCCACCAGATGCTCGATTTCTGCCGGCGTGCGGCCGATCATCGGCTCCAGGCTGAAGTCCATGAAGTCCTCCATGCGCAGCTGGCCCTGGCTGTAGGCGTCCATCAGTTCATTGTTCCTGCGCATGAACGATTCCGGGTCGACCCAGCCCAGGCGGCCCATCTGCTCGCTCCACAGGGTCGCGCAGTCGCCGTGGATCAGGGTGTCGTCCAGGTCAAAAATTACCAATGCCATCCTTCGTGCTCTCTGAAATAAACGTTGCGTCAGGCTACTTCACACAGGGCGCTCGGGTCGATGGAAAGTGCCAGGCGCTGTCCGTTGGGGTGCAGGTCGTCGGCCGAGCGGTTGAGTACGTCCACCACCAGTTCAACGCCGCGCGCTTCGATGCGGTAGCGAATCACGTTGCCCAACAGGCTGTGGCTGCGCACCAGCGCGTCCAGTTCGCCCTCGCGGCTCAGCTCGATGGCCTCCGGGCGAATGGCAATTCGCCCTTTGATTGGCCGTTGCAGCAACTGACTGGCCTTGTCGGCATCGAGCAGGTTGTAGTTGCCGATAAACCCGGCGGCAAATACATCCACCGGCGCGGTATAGAGGGTTTCGGCATCGCCGCTCTGCACGATCTTGCCCTGGTTCATCAAAAAGATGCGGTCGGACATGGTCAGGGCTTCTTCCTGGTCATGGGTCACGAAGATCGTGGTCAGCCCCAGCTCGCGCTGGATCTGGCGAATCTGCTCGCGCAAGTGCTTGCGAATCCGCGCATCCAGCGCCGACAGCGGCTCATCCAGCAACAGCAGGCGCGGACGGGTCACCAGTGAGCGGGCGAGGGCGACACGCTGGCACTGTCCGCCGGACATCTGGTGCGGATAGCGGCCGGCCAGGTATTTGAGCTCCACCAGTTGCAGCACTTGCTGCACGCGCTTGTGGCTGTCGTCGGCGTTGACATTTTGCATGCGCAGGCCGAAGGCGACGTTCTGTTCCACGGTCATGTTGGGAAACAGCGCGTAACTCTGGAACACCATGCCGATATGCCGTTTCTGCGGGCTCAGCGGCACGATGTCCTGGCCATCCAGCAGGATTTTCCCGCTGTCTACCGAGGTCAGCCCGGCGATGCAGCGCAGCAGCGTGGACTTGCCACAGCCGGACGGGCCAAGCAGGGTGACGAACTCACCCTTGGCGACCTCGCAGTTGATATCGCTGAACACCGGGGTGTCGGCGTAGCTTTTTTGCAGGTGTTGGACGCTGACGAAGCTCATTGGCTTTTGTCCTTGTTCAAGATGTTGGCGGCCCAGGTCAGCACCAGCACAAAGAAGAAATAGGAAATCACGACGGCGCTGGTGAAGTGGCCGCTGCTGTTGCGCATGTTGTTCAGGTACACCTGCAGGGTTTCGTAGCGGGTGCCGACCAGGATATTGGCAAACACAAACTCACCGAACAGAAACGAGAACGACAGCAGCAGCGCGACCATCAGGCCTTTGCGCAGGTTCGGCAGCACCACCAGGATCGCCGCCTGCCAGGTGCTGGCGCCGAGCAATTGCGAGGCGTCCATCAGGTCGCGCAGGTTGATGGCTTGCAGGTTGTTGGTAATCGCCCGGTACATGAACGGCAAGGCCACGGTGAAGTAGCAGCCGATCAGGATCCACGGCGTGCCGACCATCGCCATCGGCCCCGAACCATAGAGTTGCAGCAGGCCCACCGACGACACCACCGGCGGCACTGCAAAAGGCAGCAGGATCAGGATGTTCATCAGCGCGTCGAGCCTGGGGAAGTGGTAATGCACCACGAACAGCAGCGGCAGGATCAGCACCACCGACAGGATCAGCGCGCCGACGCACACCAGCAAGGATTGCCCGAAGGCCATCAGGAAGCGCGGGTCGCTCCACAGCTGTATGTACCACTTCAGGGTAAAGCCGGCCGGCAGGATGGTCGCCGACCAGCTGCTGGCAATCGAGTAGACAAAGGTGCCTACCAGGGGCAGCACCAGGATTGCAAACAACACGTACACCACGACCCGATGGTAGAGCGAGGCCGGGCCGGCTTCAGCGCGAGACATGGTAGCTCCTCTTGAGCAGCAGTTGATGGACCACAGTGACCACGGTCATCAGGGCCACCAGCACCACGGCCAGGGCGCTGGCCAGGTTCGGGTCAAGGGACACGTCGCCGGACACCAGCCCCGCGATGCGGATCGGCAGCACGTTGAAGTTGCCGGTGGTCAAGGCGTAGACCGTTGCATAGGCGCCCAAGGCATTGGCCAGCAGAATCACGAAAGTCCCCAGCAGCGCCGGAGTGAGCACCGGCAGGCCGATATGCCGCCAGAACTGCCAGCCATTGGCGCCGAGCAGGGCGGCGGACTCGCGCCAGTCTTCGCGCAGCGCATCGAAGGCCGGGTACAACAGCAACACGCCCAGCGGAATCTGGAAGTAGGTATAGAGAATGATCAAGCCGGTCTTGGAGTACAGGTTGAAGTCCTGAATGATCCCCGCCTGCTTGAGCATGATGGTGATGCTGCCATTGAAGCCCAGCAGGATGATGAACGCGAACGCCAGGGGCACGCCGGCAAAGTTGCTGGTCATGTTGGCGAACGCGGTGACGAAGTTGCGCAGCGGCGAATCCACGCGCCGCAGGGAGTAGCTGCCCAGCGTGGCGATAATGATGCCGAAGACGCTGGAGTAGAAGCTGATCTCCAGACTGAATTGGATGGCTTGCAGGTAAAACTTCGAGCTGAAGATGCGTACGAAGTTTTCCACGCCCCAGCCGGCTTCTTCGGTTTGCAGGCTGTTGATCAGCACCCACACCAGCGGTGCGATTTCGAACACGATAAAGAACAGTGCGAAAGGCACCAGGCACAGCAGCGCCAGCCATTTGCCGCGGTTCATTTCAGCAGCTCCCGGCACACAGGTTTGTCGTGGGGCACGCCCAGCAGCTCGCAGACGGTGCCGCAGAGTTCGGTCTGTTTCGGCGCGGCGTTGGGGTCCAGGCTGAAGGCATCACCGAGCACGAACAGCGGCACTTCGCGTTCTTCCGGCAGCAGGCCGTTGTGGGAGCGGTCGTTGTTCATGCCGTGGTCGGCGGTTATCAGCACCTGGTAGCCGGCGTCGAGCCAGGCTTGCAGGTAATCGGCCAGGATGATGTCGGCCGAGCGTGCGCTGTTGCGGTACTGCGGGGTGTCGAGGCCGTGCTTGTGGCCGGCGTCGTCGATGTTCATCGGGTGCACCAGCAAAAAGTGCGGCGCGTGCTTGAGGCGCAGACTTTCGGCATCGGCGAACAGGTGGGAATCGGGGTAGTGGTCATTCCAGTAGAAATGCCCGTGCTGGATCGCCAACGCCTTGTCGTCGGTATGACGGTCGCGGGCGGCGAGAAAGGGCGTGCGGTTATACAACTCGCTGACCCAGTGATAAGCCGCCGCCGCCGTGGTAAGGCCTGCGTCGGTGGCGTAATGGAAAACGCTGCGCTGGTTGGACAGGCGCGAGACGTTGTTATGCACGATGCCGCTTCGGATCGGAGGCACGCCGGTCAGGATGCATTCATACAGCGGGCGGGACAGGGCGGGCAGTTCACATTCCAGTGTGTAGAGGGCTGCGCGTCCTGCGCCGACATAGGCCTGCAAGTGCCCCATGGCGAGCCTCGCAACCTCGAAATTCAGGCCGTCGAGCACGACAAGGATGACAGTGTGCTTCATGGGGGCTGGCGCTCCGCAACAGTAGGCTTGACTCAAATTCTCTGGCACAACCGGGTCAAAATGTGGGAGCTGGCTTGCCTGCGATGGCGGTGCATCAGTCGACACGGAGGTTGAACGTCAGACCGCTATCGCAGGCAAGCCAGCTCCCACACTGACTGCATTTCAGGCCGGGAACCTGATTACTTCATCTCCACAATGACCTGCTCGTTCCACAACTGCGGCAGCTTCTTGGACGTCGCTTCCCAGGCGTCGGCATCCTTGATCGGCTGCGGGTTAGCCTTGGTGTATTGCTCGCCGGGGATCAGATTCTTGGCGATATCGGCCGGCAGCTTCAGGTCGGTTTCGGCGCGGATCGGACGTGCATTGCCCTTCGCCAGGTTGAGCTGGCCGGCATCGCTGAAGATGTATTCGCGGGTCAGCTTGGCGGCATTCGGGTGCTTGGCATACTTGTTGATGATGGTGGTGTAGCCGGATTTCACCGAGCCATCCGATGGGATCAGCACCACGTAGTCATCCGGGTTGGCCATCTTGGCCTTGTAGCTCAGGCCGTTGAAGTCCCAGACGATACCCACTTCGACTTCGCCTTTTTCCAGGGTCGCGATGGTCGGGTTGGACAGCCCGAGACGGCCTTGCTGGGCGATCTTGGTGAAGAACTGCAGGCCAGGGGCGATGTTCTTCTCGTCGCCTTTATTGGCAATGGCCGCCGCGAGCACGGCGTTGGAGGCCTGGGCCGCAGTGCTTACGTCACCCACGGAGACTTTGTATTTGCCGGTTTGCAGATCCGCCCAACTGGTAGGGACTTCGGAGCCGTGCAGCAGCTTCTTGTTGACGATAAACGCGATGGTACCGGTGTAGGCCAGGGCCCAATGACCGTCCTTGTCTTTTGCCCAATCCGGCACCGAAGCCCAAGTGGACGGTTTGTAAGGCTGGGTCACCTCCTGCTTCACCGCGATCGGGCCGAATGCTGCGCCCACGTCACCGATATCGGCGCTGGCGTTGTCTTTTTCGGCCTTGAACTTGGCGATTTCCTGGGCCGAGCTCATGTCGGTGTCCATGTGCTTGAGGCCGTATTTGGAGGCGAGGTCTTCCCAGGTGCCTTTCCAGTTGGCCCAGTCATCGGGCATGCCGACGCTGTTGACGGCGCCTTCCGCTTTCGCGGCGGCTTCCAAGGTTTTTAGATCGGTATCAGCGGCCATGGCGGCGGTGCACATGGCAATGGTCGAGCCTAACAGTGATGCCAGGAAAAGCTGTTTCATCCGAAGCTCCTTTGGGCGTTTTCAACGCGGCGTTTATTCAGGCGGTGTTGTTGGTCTAGGTCAGAGCAATACCTGAGCCAATCTAGACGGGATGGATGACAGTTTCATGTCGATGTCGTTTTCAAAGCAGTGAAGTCGTTAAGCGCAGACTCAGCGTAGACCATGCTCAACGGCCCGCAGGTATTGGACTTGGCCGATGTATTGCAGCGTGTGCTGTCGGGGCTCGGCAGGGGTTGTCATCTGTCGGTCATCTGCAGTGCCTAGGCTGGGGCATAGCAGTGCAAGCCCAGTTACGGCGCGGTTTGTGCACCTGATCGGTGCTGGTCTAGTCCAGATAGGTAACATTGATGCGTGATGAGGCAATCAAGGCGGTGACATCCATTGGCCTGGCGCTGCAGGAGCAGATCGACCACGGTTTGCTGCCGCCCGCCAGCAAATTGCCCGCCGAGCGCAAGCTCAGCGAGTTGTTTGGTACCACCCGGATTACCGTGCGGGAAGCCTTGTTACAACTTGAGGCCCAGGGGCAGATCTACCGTGAGGAACGTCGCGGCTGGTTTGTCTCGCCGCCACGGCTGGCCTACAACCTGATGCAACGCAGCCACTTCCACGCGATGGTGAGTGACCAGGGGCGTGTGGCGTCCACTGAAGTGATCAGTGCGCGGCTGCAGCCGGCTTCGGCGGCGGTATGTGCATGGTTGCAGTTGCCGGCGCTGTCCAGCGTGATCCAGATCTGCCGGGGCCGGCGCATTGATGGGCGTTTAGTGTTGTATGTGGAGCACTACCTGAACCCGCAGTATTTTCCCGAAATCCTGGGCTGTGATTTGAATCAGTCGATGACCGAGCTGTATGCGCGCAAGTACGACTTGCACTATGGGCGGGTGCGCTTCGAGATCGTGCCGACGTCACTGCCGGTGGAGGCGGCGGCCGCGTTGCGTGTGTCGGTGGGTAGTCCTGGCTTGCGGATAGCCCGGGTCAACTATGACCAGCACCAGCGGTTGATCGACTGCGATCTGGAGTTCTGGCGGCATGATGCGATTCATGTGGGTGTGGATGTGATTTAACAGCATTTACTAGATGTGCCGAGGCCCAATGTGGGAGCTGGCTTGCCTGCGATGCGGGCGCCTCGGTACATCAGGTACACCGAGTCGATGCCATCGCAGCGGTGCGGCGATCCGACAAGCCCGCTCCTACATTGCCTACGGCATCAGCGCCTTGATCACCTGATCCACATTGGTTTCCAGCTCTGTCACAGGCGTCGCACCGTCCACATTCAATACCAGCAACTGCGCACCACCGGCGGTGACAGCGGCTTTCACCGCCTCACTTGGTTGCCGATGATGCAGCACCACCGCGACATCGTTGTCCTTTAGCTCGGTACTGAGCTTCTGCAGCGCCTCGTGCGTCCAATCGGCATCCGGTCGCGCATCGGTGCTGACCAGTTCCAGGTTCAAACTGCTGACCAGGTACGCAAAGTGATCACTCAAGCTGAGCACGCTCAGGTTATCCGCCTTGGCCAGGCGCGCCTCGCTATCGGCGGTGAGTTTGAGCAGGCGCTGCTTGAGGGCGGCGAGGTTGGCGTCGATCTTCGGCTTGGCGGCGGGCGCCAGGCGGCTCAGGTCAGCCGCCAGCACGTCGGCCATGCGCCCCATGTTGTTGCTCGATTGCCAGGGCTGGCTGTTCAAGCCATCGCTGACGCCTGGCTGCACTGCGATGCCCGGCAAACCGCCGTCCACCGGGCGCGCGGCGTCGACTTCAACAATGCGGATATTGCTGCGTCGCGCCACCGGGTACAGCGGATCATCGGCCCACAACGAGCGCAGGCCGATGGCGGCGTCGGCGTCCACTGCCAACGTGCTCAACGCCGGCGCACCCCGCCCGGTGAAGTAGGACACCTGCCGCGAACCGGGCAGGTTGGCCGGCGCGGCGCGCTCAAGTTGGACATCGGTGTCTTTGAGCAGCACCTCGGCCAGGCCGTAGGTGATCGGCAGCGACGCCAGGACCTTCACCGGTTTTACCGACTTGGCCTTGCTCAGTGCGGCGTGGCCCAGCCCCTGATGGATCTTGAGGGGCTCTGAACCTTCGACAGCCAGTGCCGAGGTGCTGATCAAGCAAGCGATGGCCAGGGCCAATGGTCCAATTGCAGGGTGCATCATCCAAGATTTCCTTTGAGGCTGGGCACCGTGCCGCGCGCGATGGCGGCCAGTGCGAAGGCAATACCGGCAACCAGAATGATCGCGGCGCCGGACGGGATGGGCAGGTCGAAGATGATCGGCAGCAGGATCCCACACAGGGTACTGACCGTTGCAATCACCACCGACACCCAGAAAAATCCTTTGAGCGACTGGCTCAACAGGCGCGCCGCCGCGGCTGGAATCACCAGCAACGCACCCACCAGGATCGCGCCGATGACCTTGACCGCCGCGACAGTAATCAGCGTCACCAGAATCACGAACAGGTAGTCCAGGGTCTTCACCGCCACCCCACGCACCGCCGCCAGTTGCGGGTTGAAGCTGGCTAGCATGATGCGGTTGTACAGCGGCAATGCCAGCGCCATCACCAGCGAACCGACGATTGCCAGCACCAGCAGGTCGTTGCCGTTGACGGTCAACACTGAGCCAAACAGCACGTTTTCGAGGATATGCACGTTGATCTTGCCCGCCAGGATCAGCAGCAGGCTCGCCCCCAGCGCAAGCGACACCGACAGGAACACGCCGATCAAGGTGTCCGGCGCCAGGCCGGTGCGGTTGCGCAAGTAGTTAAGCAGGATGCCGAACAGCAGGCAGTAACCGAACAGGCTGCCATAGGGCCCGGTGTAGGGTTCGCCCAACAGGATGCCCACGGCCACGCCGGTCAGCGCGGCATGGCCGACCGCTTCGGAAAAAAACGCGAAACGCTTGACCACTACCAGGGTTCCCAAGCCGCCCAGCACGGGGCCGATCAGCAAGCCGGCGAGCAAGGCATTGACCACGAAACCATAGGCCAGCGCCTCCGGCAGGTAACCGGAAGAGGCCCAGCCCTGGACCATCAAGCGAAAGGCTTCATAACTCATTGCGCCGAGCTCCGAGGGTGGGTGGAGAACAACGTCAGCAGGCGATCCGGGGTCAGTGCGTCTTTGGGCGTGGCATCGAACAGCACGCGGCGGTTCAGGCCCGTGACGCGGTCGGCCAGGCGGCCCACGGCTTCCAGGTCGTGCTCGATCCACAATACGGTGATCCCGGCCAGTCGCCAGTCACTCAGCAAGCGTTCGAACACCTGGATACCGGCTTCGTCCAGCGCCGACATGGGTTCATCCAGCACCAGCAACTGCGGCGCCGGGATCAGCCCCTGGGCCAGCAGCACGCGCTGGCGTTCGCCGCCGGACAGCGCGCCCATGCGCCGCTTGCGTTTGTCCTGCATGCCGACGCGCTCCAGCGCCTCACCGATCGCGCCGGCGTAATGCCTGGACAGGCCAAGAAACGCCGGACGCCGCTGGCACATGGCAGCCATGAAGTCATCGACGGTCATCGGCAAGCCACGGTCGAATTCCAGGGCCTGGGGCACATAACCTATGGTGCCGGGCGTGGTTGGCCAATGCAGGCTCAGCCGTCCCTGATGCGGCGTTTGCCCCAGCAGCGTCTTGATCAGCGAGCTTTTCCCGCCACCGTTGGGGCCCACCAGCGCATGGATGCTGCCCGGCTGCACCTGGAAACTCACCTGGTCGAGGATCACCGTGCGACCCAGGGTCAGCGACACGTTGTCGAATGCCAGGGTCGGCCCCACGCTGACCGCCTGCAGTTGTTGCGCTGCCGTCATGCTCCCGACTCCTGGATCGCCCGCACCACGGTGTTGAGGTTGCCGGTCATTTCCACTTCGTATTTTTCGGCGCTGTATTCGCCGTAGGAAATATGCGACAGCGGATACAGCTTGACCCCGGACTCACGCTGGATGGTATCGACATAGGTGGACGGGAAATCCATCTCCGAGAAGATCACCTTGACGTCCAGGGCGCGCAGTTCGTCGATGGTTTTCTTCAACTGGCTGGGGCTGGGCTCGATCCCGTGGGCCGGTTCGACCACGGCGGTAACCTCCAGGCCGAACTCACGCAGCAGGTAGTCGTAGGCCGCATGCACGGTGGCCACGCGCAGGTCCGGGTTGGGGGCGCTGGTCAACTTGGCCAGGGCATCGGCGCGCATCTGGCGCAGGCGTTTGCCATAGGCGCGGGCGTTCTGGGTGTAGGTCTTGGCGTTGTCCGGGTCGAGCTTGCCCAGTTCGCGGGCGATGTTGTTGACCTGGGCAATCGATGCGCTGATCGACAGGAATGTATGCGGGTTGACCACCTTGCCCGCGCCGCGCGCGGCGTTACCGGTGGCGGCCAGCAGCGGCACGTTGGCGTTGGCCTCGATGACCGGGATGTCCGGGCGTTCGCTGGTGGCGATCATGCGGTCGGCGAAATCGTCATGGCCGACGCCGTTGAGCACGATCACGTCCAGGGTGCCGATGCGCTTGATGTCTTCGGCGCGCGGCTCGTAGGCATGTGGGTTGAAACCGGCCGGAATCAGCGGCACCACTTCAGCCTTGTCGCCGACGATATTGGCCACGTAACTGTAGTAAGGATGCAAGGTGATGCCGATGCGCAGGCGTTTGGCCTCTTCGGCATTGGCCAGGGGAGCGAACATCAGGCTGAACAGGCCAGCCAACAACAGGCGCAACAGGGGAGATGAAATAGACATGGGCAATCGGTCTTCTCGTTCAGTGACGGTGCTGGCGGGTGACGCCGGCATCAAATTGCGCGACCACCTGCCGCCAGCCGGCTGCGATCAGCGCCTGGTCAGTGAGGTCGGAGGGGGCGGCCAGGTTGGCCTGGCGATTGAGCCAGATATCCGGCTCGGCACCGTGCACGCGCATGAGCAGCGAGCCACTGGTGGCGGGCGCCTGGCTCAAGCCCAGGTAAGCGGAGGGGGCCAGCAGTTGCCAGCGATGATCGCCACGGCTGACCGAACTGGCGTCCTTGGCAAATGGCGCGAAGCCTTCCTCGGCCAGTTGCGCAGGGGTTGGCAGCGCGCTTTGCTCCTGCTGCAACAGCTGGATTTCATCCAGGGTCACGCGCAGGTCGGCGTAAATGCCTTGCTCGGCGGCGCTCAGGTCGCGTCGGGCGTCCAGCTGGTGGCTGGGCACGGCCGCGACCTCCCGGGTTTCTCCGTGCAAGGCCACCACCGTGCCGGCCACCGCGAGGATGATCAGGCACAGCAGCAAGACGTAGAGGGTTTCGTGACCGGCACCGGCGGGGCGCACAACCTGGGTGGTCGTCATTGCGGCTGGATATCCGCTTGGTCGATTTCCACGACGTGGCCGGGGCCTGCATCGAACAGCACGTAGAATTCGGCGGACGGTTTCTTGAACGTCAGTGTCGAGTCCTCGCCAAGCTTGCCGGGCATCAGGATGGTTTCGTCGTAGCCGATCACGTCCAGGGTCACGCCGGGCGCGCCGCTGCCGTCGGAGAAGCCGCCTTTGCACTGGATCTGCTCGCCGGGGATTTCCTTGCATTCGCACATCGGGTTGTGGGCGAAGACAACGGTACTTAAGCCGGTGCCGATCAGTAGTACGGCTGCGGCGCGGGTCAGGCGCTTCAACGTCATGGTTTAACTCCTTGCTTGTTCAGCCAGGCAATAGTGGCAGGCGAGGCCTGGCTCAACGGGATGGAACCCTGGTGCATGGTGCCGTCCCAGCCTTCCATGGTCACCCACAGTTCGGCGTCGGCCGGCGTGCGCTCCGGAATCGGCAGGCCCGCGCCCATGCGGTATGGCGTGCCGAAGAAGATCACCCCGGCGGCGCGCAGGCTGCGCGGCTTGCCAATGCGCAGATAGGTGGCCTTGACCTGGTCGGCACAGGTGTCGCACAGGGCCGCGTTGAAAAACTTCATTGGGCCGGCAGGGTCGGGACGCGGGCCTTCATTGCGAAATTCCGCGAGGGTCAGGCTCCAGGGCCCGACCTGCACCTGGCCGGCCACGCGCTCGCCGATGCCGGTATCGCCACGAAACAGCGCGGCATCGGCGAAGTACTTGGGCATGAAGCCCAGGGGGACCAGCAGCAACAGTACATTGATGTGAAAACGCCATTTCAGCCAGAACGCCCGCAGCGGCGAAGGCTTTGCAGCAGCGGCCTTGGTCATGGGTTGGCCTCCGAGGTTTCTGCCCGCATCGCCGGGATGGACGCCGGCGTGTGTTGTGCCTTGGTTTCGCGCTTGAAGGCGTTGAGCGTGGCCAGTGCGGTGCGCTTGGTCCAGATCAGCAGGCCGCTCAACACCATCATGCTCATGATCAGCCCGAAGAACGCCCAGATCAGCTTGATCCACAGGCCGCCAAAGTCGCCGGTGTGCAGCGGGCGCATGGATTCGGTAACGAACTCCAGCTTGGAGCGGTCGGACAGCAGGTGCGCCGCGGCGACTTCACCGTCATAGGGGTTGATCTGTGCGGTCTGGAACATCAAGGGGTACCAGCCCCGCCCGGCGATCTGCAGGTGGCTGTAGGCGTTGAGCGGCAGGCTGATGAAACTCGCCTCCAGGCCCGGGATGCGCTGGGTGGCGATCTTGATGGCCTCGTCCACCGCAATCATCGGCGCCGGCACGCCCGGCGCCGACAGGGGCACCTTCTCCCGAGCGATCACCGGGATGACGGGTTCGGTTGAGATCGAGATCTGGTTGTCGCCCAGGATTGCCCGGATCAGGAACCAGATGCCGGTGACGGAAATCACCGCGATAAACCAGATCGACCAGATGCCGCTCAAACGGTGGAAATCGCCCCAGAAGATCCGCGCGCCATGGCGCACGCGCAAGGTAGGGCGCAGGAAGCCCTTCCAGAAACGCTTGTACACCACCAGACCGGTCACCAGCGATGCCAGCAGCGGTATGCCGAGCGCCGAGACCAGGTACCAGCCCCAGCTGTAGCCACTGGTAAAGGGCACCAGCCACCAGCCGTGCAGGGCGCGGGTAAATGCCTTGAAGTCGAATGACGGGCTGATGCCCTGAATCGCCCCGGTGTAGGGGTTGACGTAGACCTCGACGGAACGCCCGTCGGGGTAGCTGAGGTCGACACTGAGGGCGAAATGGGACTCGTCGGGACGACGGATCGACTGGACGAACACCTGGGGTTCATCGCGCTTGATTGCGGTGATTACTTGGTCGTAGCTCAGCGGTTCGGCGTCCTGCGTCGGTTTGCTCGCACGGATATCCGGGTTGGCCAGCCAGACGATCTCCTGGCTGACGACCGCCAGAGTGCCGGTGACGCACACGATCAGTACGAAGAACCAGATGGGCAATGCCAGCCAGCTATGGACGAGAAACCAGAGTTTGGAGCGTGACTTCTTCGACATGTGAATGAGGGTCTTGATCGGAGGAGGGCAGTGCAGGCCCGGAAAAGGCCAGTCGTAGCTTTTGCTGACGCGACGGGCTGTATCTAAGTTAAGACGGATGAGAATGAGAAATCCCTAACCCAGATATGAAAGAAAATGTTTCAGGTTCACATTCAGGGTGCTTTAACGCCCCAATCGAACACGAAACATGTTTCAAGTCATCACCCAAGCGCCATTGATGGTGCCGGGGCGCTACGTAGGATGGGCTCGTACCTTCGAGCGAACGCCTACACAAGTGAGTCCAGCAAAGATGACTGCCAGAACCCTCTACGACAAACACATCGATTCCCACACGGTGTGTTCCCTGGATGATCAGGGCCATGTCCTGCTTTATATAGACCGCCAGGTCATCAACGAATACACCAGCCCTCAGGCCTTCAGCGGTTTGCGTGAGGCCGGGCGCAACGTGTGGCGCCCGGGTACGGCGTTGGCCGTGGTTGACCATGTGAACCCCACCACGCCCAAGCGTATTGCGGCCATGCCCGATGCCGGTGGGGCGCGGCAAGTGTCATACCTGGCCGAGAACTGCCGGGACTTCGGCATCGAGCTGCTGGACATCCTCGACAAGCGTCAAGGCATTGAGCATGTGATCGCGCCGGAACAGGGCTTTATCCTGCCGGGCATGGTGATCGCCGCCGGCGACAGCCACACCACCACCTACGGCGCCCTCGGGGCCTTTGGTTTTGGCATTGGTACTTCGGAAATTGAACACCTGCTGGCCTCCCAGACCCTGGTCTACAAGCGTCTGAAGACCTTGCGCGTAAGCGTGGATGGCGACCTGGCGCCCGGCCTGACGTCCAAGGACGTGATCATGGCGCTGATCCGCAAGATCGGCGCCTCGGGTGCAACCGGCTACGCCATTGAGTTTCGCGGCTCGACCATTGATGCGCTGAGCGTCGAGGCGCGCATGACTATCTGCAACATGGCGGTGGAGGCCGGTGCGCGCGGCGCGTTCATGGCCCCCGACGAAAAAGTCTTCGCCTACCTCAAGGGCAAGCCGCGCGCGCCCAAAGGCGAGCAGTGGGACCAGGCGCTGGCAAGCTGGCGCCAGTTGCATTCGGACGCCGAGGCGGTGTTCGACCGGGAGGTGCAGCTCGACGCCAGCCTGCTGGAGCCCATGGTCACGTGGGGCACCAGCCCCGATCAGGCCGCGGCCATCGGTGCCCGCGTGCCCGACCCGCAGGATGTCAGTGACCCGATCCTGCGCCAGGACATGCGCCGCGCCCTCGATTACATGGGCCTGGAAGCCGGCATGCCGCTGAGCGATATCGTTATCAGCCATGCGTTCATCGGCTCCTGCACCAACGCCCGCATCGAAGACCTGCGCGACGCCGCCAGCGTGGTGCGCGGCAGGCGCGTGGCCGAGCACGTACGGGCGATGATCGTGCCGGGTTCCACTGAGGTGCGCGACCAGGCCGAGGCCGAAGGGTTGGCGGCGATTTTTATCGACGCCGGTTTTGAATGGCGCCAGTCGGGCTGCTCGATGTGCCTGGCGATGAACGACGACGTACTGGCGGCCGGCGACCGCTGCGCCTCCAGCACCAACCGCAACTTCGAAGGCCGCCAGGGCGCGGGGGCGCGCACTCACCTGATGAGCCCCGCGATGGTCGCCGCGGCGGCCATTGCCGGGCGGCTTACTGATATCCGCCAATTTGGAGAGCGCCCATGAGCCTGCTACCGTTCACCCAGGTCACCGGCAAGGCCGCGCCGATGCTGGCGGCCAATATCGACACCGACGTGATCATGCCCAAGCAGTTTCTCAAGGGCATCGACCGCAGCGGCCTGGACCGTGGGTTGTTCTTTGACCTGCGCTTCCTGGCGTCCGGCGAGCCGAACCCCGCGTTCGTGCTGAACCAGCCGGCCTGGCAGGGTGCGAAGTTCATGGTGGTAGGGCCGAATTTCGGCTGCGGTTCCAGCCGTGAGCACGCGGTGTGGGGCTTGAAGCAGATGGGTATCCGCGCGTTGATCGGCAGCAGTTTTGCCGGGATTTTCTATGACAACTGCCAACGAAACGGGGTGTTGTTGATCACCTTGGACGAGGCTGTGTTGCAGCAGTTGGGCAAGACCGTCAGCCAGGCTGAGCAGGCTCAGATCAGTATCGATCTTGAAGCCCAGCAGATTCGTTTGGCGGGCGGGCAGGTGATCCCGTTCCAGATCGACACCTTGCGCAAAACCGCGCTGCTGCTTGGCCTGGACGCCATCGGCAGCACGTTGCAGCGCAGCGAGCAGATCAAAGCGTTCGAACGCCAGCACCTCCAGGCGAACCCCTGGCTCAGCTGACACACTGCGGTTCAAATTGTGGGAGCAGGCAAGCCATAATGCCAGTCAGTTAAGCGTACATCGCCCTCGCTCCTACAAAAAACCTTAACTGACTGGCATTAAGGCAAGCCAGCTCCCACATTGGAACCCATTCCAAATCGGGAGCGATGCTAGATCGACAACCCCTTGAAATGCTCCTGCAGAAACTCCACACACGCCCTCAGCTTTCCGGAATACGCCAACCGTGTCGGGTACACCGCCCACACGTTGGCGCTCTGGGTATAACCATGCAGCACCTGAACCAGCTTGCCCTGTTCCAGCAGCGGCTTCACATCCCACATCGAACGCAGTAATACCCCGCGCCCATCCAGTGCCCATTGCAACACGATCTCGCCGTTGTTCGACGACAGCGGCCCTCGTACGCGCACGCTTTGCACAGCACCGTCGTGTTCCAGGTTCCAGATGCCAAACGCGTTATCGCGCTCCTTGAGCACCAGGCAGTCGTGTTGCTCCAGGTCGCTCAGTTGCTGCGGTGTGCCTCGGCGCTCCAGATACACCGGCGCGGCGCACAGCACGCGACGGTTGCTCACCAGCCGGCGGCCGATGTGCTGGCCGGGGATGTCGTCGCCCACGCGGATCTCCAGGTCGAAACCTTCGCTGACGATATCCACCACACGATCGAACAGGTCCAGGCGGATTTCCAGGTCCGGGTACTGTTGCGCCAGTAACGACACGGCGGGGGCCACATGGTTGCGTCCGAAACCGAAGCTGCTGCACAGGTGCAAACGGCCGCGCGGGCTGTCATGGGCGTCGCTGAGTTCATCGGAAAGTTGTTGGAAATCTTCCAGGATACGCACCGCCCAGCGCTGCACCCGTTCGCCGTCTTCGGTCAGGGCGATGCGCCGACTGGTGCGGTGCAACAAGCGGGTGGCCAGGGTGGTTTCGAGGATCTGGATGCGCTTGCTGACATACGCCGGCGACAGGCCGAGTTCATCGGCGGCCGCTGCGAAGCCGGCCTTGCGGATCACGGTCAGGAACACCCGCAGGTCTTCGGGTAGGGGCACGGTATCTTTCTTGTGAGTCATCGGGAGCAGGCATGGCGGCATGAGCCGCCAGAATAGCACCGGATCGGCGCGCCTTCCGGCGCGCCTGGGCGTATTCGGTTACTCGGCAACGGTCTTTGCCTGGGCAGCGGCCCGGGCATGCCGGCCGTGCTTGAGCGCGATGGGCGCCATTTTTTCGCGGTCCAGTTCACCCTCCCAGGCCGCGACCACCAGGGCGGCGACGGCGTTGCCGATGATATTGGTCAGCGAGCGGCATTCAGCCATGAACCGGTCCACGCCCAGAATCAACACCATCGCCGCCACCGGCACGGTCGGCACCACTGCCAGGCTCGCCGCCAGGGCCACGAAGCCCGCGCCCACCACCGCACCCGCACCCTTGGACGTCAGCATGGCCACCGCCAACAACGTCAACTGCTGCTCCAGCGGCAAGTGGATATTGGTGGCCTGGGCCAGGAACAGCACCGCCAGGGTCATATAGATGTTGGTACCGTCCAGATTGAACGTATAGCCGGTCGGCACCACGATGCCCACCACGCCCTTGGAGGCACCCAGGCTTTCGAGTTTCTGGATCAATTGCGGCAACGCCGACTCCGACGAACTGGTGCCCAGCACGATCAACAGCTCCGACTTGATATAGCCCATCAACTTGAAAATGCTGAACCCGGCATACCGGGCAATGCTGCCCAACACCACTGCGACAAAGAAGAACGCAGTGATGTAGAAGGTGGCCACCAGTTTCAGCAGCGGCAGCAACGAGCCCACCCCGTATTTACCGATGGTGAACGCGATGGCGCCAAAGGCGCCGATCGGCGCCACCCGGCTGATGATGCCGACAATCCGGAAGAACACTTCGCTCGCCTGGTTGATCACACCCACCAGCGGCCGGCCCTTTTCACCGACCATCACCAGGCCGACGCCAAACAGCACGGAGACGAACAGCACCGGCAGGATCTCACCCTTGGAGAACGCATCGAAGAACGTCGCGGGGATCACATGCAACAGGAACCCGGTGATGCCTTCGCCATGTTCGGCCTGGCCGACGAAACCGGCGATGGCGGAGCTGTCCAGGGTTTTGACATCGATGTTGAAGCCCACCCCAGGATGCAGCAGGTGCGCCGCGAGAATCCCGATCAATAAGGCGATGGTCGAGACCACTTCGAAGTACAGCAGCGCCTTGCCGCCGACCCGGCCCACTTGTTTTACATCGTGCATGCTGGTGATGCCGGAGACCACCGTGCAGAAAATGATCGGGCCGATGATCATCTTGATCAACTTGATGAAGCCGTCGCCTAGGGGCTTGAGGTCGATGCCGATCTGCGGCCATTGATGGCCGATCAACACACCCAGTGCGATAGCGATCAGCACCTGTACGTACAGGGTTCCCAGCAATTTTCTGATTGTCATTGTTATTATCTCGAGACGTTATGTTGGGCAAAGCGAACCCGTCGCAGGCCGGTGGCAGCCTGCGAGGCGGGTGGGTCGGGTCATGGGTTGCCTGGTTTGGAAAGCGGGCTCAGCGAAGGAAGGCCAGGACTTCTCCAAGCAACAACTCGGGGGCTTCTTCGGCAATGTAGTGGCCGGCCGGCAGGGCCTTGCCGCGCACGTAGGTGGCGACTTTCTGCCATTCCTTGAGCGGCTCGAAACAGCGGCCTACGGTGCCTTCGGCGCCCCACATCACCAGCAACGGCAAGGTCAAGTGATGGCCTGCGTCGATGTTTGCCTGGTCGTGTTGAAGGTCGATTCCGGCAGCGGCGCGGTAGTCCTCACAGATACCGGTGGCGCTGCCCGGCAGTTTCAGACAGCGCAGGTATTCGGCGAAGGCCTCATCGGTGAATGGCTTGAGCCCGGCGCTGCGGCTGCCCATCACGCTGCGCAGGTACAGCTCAGGGTTACCTTCGATCAAGGCTTCCGGCAGCGGCGCCGGGCGGATCAGGAAGAACCAGTGCCAGTAAGCGCGGGCAAAGGCTTCGTCGGTTTGCGCATACATCGACAGGGTGGGGGCAATATCCAGCAACACCATACGTTGCACTGCGCCCGGGTGGTCCAGGGCCAGGCGATGGGCCACGCGGGCGCCACGGTCGTGAGCCAGGACAGAGAACTGCTCGAAGCCCAAGGCCTTCATCAGTTCGACGCCGTCGCGGGCCATCTCCCGCTTTGAATAGTTTGTGTGGTGGTCATTGGCGGGCGGCCTGCTGCTATCGCCATAGCCGCGCAGGTCGGCTGCCACCACGGTGAAGTGTTCAGCCAGTTGTTCGGCGACTTTGTGCCAGATGATGTGGGTTTGCGGGTGCCCGTGCAGCAGGAGCAGACCGGGACCTGTACCGCCTTTGCGGTAACTGATGCTGACGCCATTGACGTGGCACTGGTCTTTTTGGAATCCGGCGAACATGGAATGACTCCTTGTGATGAGTGCTTGCATCCTGGAATCACGCGGCGTTCGGGGCAAGGGTAAAAACGTGGAGGGGTTGTTCATGAAGTGTGTAGGAGCCCCACCGTATTGTTGCTTCGCCATCACTTCAAGGTGCAGGAGTGGGCTCAAGCAATTGAGCCCCTGGCCCGCGTTCACCGAGCTGATCATCCTGATTGCGCAGCGGGCACGCCTCCATCGACAAGCATCCGCAGCCGATACAGCCATTGAGTTTGTCGCGCAGCAGTATCAGCTTGTTGATGCGTTCATCCAGATCTTCGCGCCACAACGCCGACAAACGCTTCCAATCCTGAGCAGTGGGCGTGCGTCCGTCCGGCAGCGCGCGCAACGCCTCGCCAATGGTCGCCAGCGGAATGCCCAGACGTTGGGCGATCTTGATCACCACCACGCGGCGCAACACATCCCGTGGATAACGCCGTTGGTTACCCGCGTTGCGATTGCCCTTGATCAGCCCCTTGGCCTCGTAGAAGTGCAGGGCCGTCACGGCTACGCCACTGCGAGCGGCCAATTGGCCGACGCTGAGTTCTTTGGTAATCATGCAAAAGTTCCCTGACAGCGCTTGACCTTGACTTAACTAGAGGTTTTACCCTGCGTGGCATCGAATCGCAAGATTCTGCCTACAGAGAAAGGGGAGTGTTCATGCAGGTATCAGAGAAGAATCGCAGCTTCACTCAGTTGATCGAGTTTCAGATCGAACCCCGGCAACAAGTCGCCCTGGTGGCTGCCTTGACCCTCCAGAGCGAACGCTTGGCCCAGAGCCATCGCGGTTTTATCAACGCGAGCGTGCAGGTCAGCGAAGATAGACGCCGTGTGCTCAACTACCTGCAGTGGCGCACGCGCGAAGAGGGCGAGGCAGCCTTCAAGTGCTTCGAGCACGGCGAGGAAGATTTCTGGACCCTGATTCGCGCCCATCAGGCCACGGCCGTGACTTTTGGTTCGTTCCAGGTACTGCGCAGCTTCGAACGCAGTCATGACGACGCGTTGCACTGCCGCCTAAACGGATAAATGCAACATACGCTCGCCTTGCAGGTTTTCGCCGGGGCGACGCTTGTTAACCGCCAGCTCGCCGATCTTGATCAGGCGGGTGCGCGTGACGTTGCGGCTCAAACCCAGCAGGTTGGCGGTGTGCACCTGGTTGTAGTGGCTGAAGCGATAGGCTGCGCGTAATAAGGCGTCTTCGACTTTTTCGTGCAGGGCCCCGGCCTGTTCCTCGAACAGTTTCTGGAACGCCCGGGCAAGCAACGCTTCGGCGCTGTTGTCGGCGGCGTGCTGGCTGTCGTCCTGACGCTCGATGCGCAGGTTCGACAGGCGCAAGTCGTCACGTTCGATCACACCGTGACGGCAAATCAGCAGGGTGTGGTGAATCACGTTTTCCAGCTCGCGGATGTTGCCCGGCCAGCTGTAGTGTTTGAGTTTATGCTCGGCCTCGCGGCTGATGGTGATCGGGCCATAGCCCAGGCGCCGGCTGTAGGCTTCGATAAAGTGCCGGGTCAGCGGCAGAATATCGCCGGGGCGCTCGCGCAGCGGGCTGAGCTCCAGGCTCACCACGTCGAGACGGTAATAGAGGTCTTCGCGAAAATGCCCGGCATTGATGGCTTTTTCCAGTTGCACGTTGGTGGCGGCAAGCACCCGCACATCAATCGGGATGCTCTTGCGCGAACCCAGGCGCACGACTTCGCGCTCCTGTAGCACACGCAGCAGCTTGACCTGGATCGGCATTGGCAAATCGCCGATCTCATCGAGGAACAAGGTGCCGCCGTCGGCCTCTTCGAACCACCCGGCCTTGGCACTGAGGGCGCCGGTGAACGCGCCTTTCTCATGGCCGAACAGCTCGGCTTCCACCAGGGATTCGGAGAAGGCCCCGCAGTTCACTGCCACGAACGGCCGGTTGCGCCGCGCGCTGAGGTTATGGATGTGGCGCGCCACCAACTCTTTACCGGTGCCTGTCTCGCCGATGATCAGTACGCTGGCTTCGCTGGGGGCCACCTGCTGGATATGGTCGAGCAGCGCCTGGGATTTCGGGTCTTCGAAGACCTGGGCCGTGGCGCGGATCGACGTCGCGAGGGCGGGCGAGGGCGGTAGGGTCAAAAGCTGCATGGGCACCTCTCTGTCAATCTGGCTGGTGATGTGTTCAATGGCTGTTGCCGGGGCAACAGCCCCGGTGGGTGCAGCGCCCTTTATAGAGACTTATGGTTATTCCGTAAATGAACGTATTTCCATATTTATATATCATAAAGAAATATATGCGCGGCACTATCAAGGGTGCCCGTGCGGTTGATAGCAACTATCACGGGAGGTGATTTTTCACTCTGCCAGGTCGGGAGTAGCCTGTGTTCATTGACTCGACACCACCTTCGCAGGGCCACCGCCATGAACCGATTCCTCGCTGTTTGCTTATTGATTGTCAGCTCCGTGCTCGCCGGGTGTGCGACCCACCCATCGCCGGAATTGCGCCCCTACACGGCCGAAGAAACCAAACAGTTGGCGCTGGAAGCGTTGAGCCGGCGTGGTTTGTCATTTGATGAATATCAACAGCAGCGCGCCGCACTGACCGGCCAGCCACGCAAGCCTTTCGGTTTTGATCGCCAGGGTGAAATGAACGCCGAGCGCAGCGTGACCCTGCAGGGCCGTCCCAGTTGAGCCTGCGCTCAGTGGCAAAAAGCCCGAGGCTTCCCAGAGGAACCTCGGGCTTTTTGTTTTCCATGGCGCGACTTCAGCCTGTTAAGCTGAATTTAAGGAGCGTTCCTACGCACATTTTCATAAAGTTGCCCTTCTTTAATGGCATTCGATCAGTTAAACCTGACAACCTCTGTCCCGGTCCGTGCCCCTGAGACGCTGCTCTCGGGAACCTGCCCTGCGAGTTTTTAACCTTATGAAGAAACGTCCGTTATATTTCGACTACGCCGCTACTACCCCGGTGGACGAGCGGGTCATCCAGGTGATGGTCGAGTGTCTGGGGTTCAACGCCAATTTCGGTAATCCCGCGTCCAGTTCCCATGCGTTCGGCCAAGCGGCCCGGCAAACGGTTGAACAGGCGCGTCGCCAGGTGGCCGAGTTGGTCGGTGCCAACCCTGAATACATCGTCTGGACCTCCGGCGCCACGGAGTCGAATAACCTTGCGATCAAGGGCGTGGCCCAGGCGCGAGGCGTGGCCGGTGGGCATATCATCACCAGCCAGATCGAACACAAAGCCACGCTGGATACCGCGCGGCAATTGCAGGAAGCCGGCGTGGCCGTCACCTACCTGGTGCCGGGCGCGGACGGGTTGATCAGCGTCGAGGCGGTCAGCGAGGCGTTGCGTGAGGACACCTTTCTGGTGTCGCTGATGTTGGTGAATAACGAACTGGGCACCCTCAACGATATCCCTGCCATCGGCGCGCGGGTGCGTGAGCAGGGGGCGTTGTTGCATGTGGATGCGGCGCAAGGCGCGGGCAAGGTGGCGATCGACCTGGCGCAGTGGCCGGTGGATTTGATGTCGTTTTCCGCACATAAGCTGTATGGCCCCAAAGGCATCGGCGCTTTATATGTCGGGCCGCGGGCGCAGCAGAAAGTCCTGGCGCAGATCCACGGGGGAGGCCACGAAGGCGGCCTGCGCTCCGGCACCTTGGCGACCCACCAGATTGCCGGCATGGGCACGGCGTTTGCCCTGGCGGCCGCATCGTTTGCTGAAGAAAAGGCGCGGATTGTGGCCTTGCGTCAGCGTCTGTTGGATCAGTTGGCATCGGTTCCCGGTGTGCGCCTCAACGGCAGCGCTACGCAACGTATCCCGCACACCCTGAGCCTCACGTTCGGCGAAGGCGAGTTCAATTCTGCGACTCTGAGTGCCGGTATAGCGTTTTCTGCGACCTCGGCGTGCAATTCGGCGAGCAATGCACCGTCCCACGTGCTGCTCGCCCTTGGGCATGATGCGCGCAGCGCCGGCCGTACCATTCGCTTGAGCCTGGGCCGGTATACCACCGAGCAAGATATCGACCAGGCCGTGCAATTGATCAAGGCGGCCCTCGCCAGCGCACCGGCGTTCTGGGCGGTCTGATTCATCTATCGCAACACATAATAATTAGTCGTGGTTAGCAGGAGACACAATGAGTACGCAGCCTTTGACCCATGGAACGGTTCCCCAGCGCCTGGCGCGCACCCGTGAACTGATGCGCCGCGAGGGCATATACGCCCTGCTGGTACCGTCGGCCGACCCACACTTGTCCGAATATTTGCCGGGGTACTGGCAGGGGCGGCAATGGTTGTCGGGGTTCCATGGTTCGGTGGGAACGCTGATTGTCACCGCGGATTTCGCCGGGGTATGGGCCGACAGTCGTTACTGGGAACAGGCGACCAAGGAACTCAAGGGCAGCGGCATCGAACTGGTGAAGCTGCAACCGGGCCAGCCAGGTCCGCTGGAATGGCTGGCCGAGCAAACGCCGGAAGGTGGCGTAGTGGCGGTTGATGGTGCGGTCATGGCCGTGGCCTCCGCGCGAACGTTGGGTGGCAAGCTGGCGGAGCGCGGTGCACGGTTGCGTATCGATATCGACCTGCTGGATGAGGTCTGGGAAGGCCGTCCTACGCTGCCTGACCAGCCCATCTATCAGCACTTGCCACCGCAGGCCACGGTCAGCCGTACTGAAAAACTCGCTTCGTTGCGCGCCGCCTTGAAAGAAAAGAATGCCGATTGGCACTTCATCGCCACCCTGGATGACATCGCCTGGCTGTTCAACCTGCGCGGCGCTGATGTTTCGTTCAACCCGGTATTTGTGTCGTTTGCGCTGATCAGTCAGCAGCAGGCCACGTTATTTGTAGCGCTGAGCAAAGTCGATGCCGAGCTGCGGGCTGTGCTGGAGCGGGATGGCGTGACACTGCGCGACTACAGCGAAGTGGCGGACGCGCTGCGCGCGGTGCCGTCGGGCGTGAGCTTGCAGGTCGACCCGGCTCGCGTCACCGCGGGGTTGCTGGAAAACCTCGATAGCGGTGTGAAGCTGGTGGAAGGGCTCAACCCGACCACGCTGGCCAAATCGCGCAAGAGCCTGGCCGATGCGGAGCACATCCGCCACGCCATGGAACAGGACGGCGCGGCCTTGTGCGAATTCTTCGCCTGGCTGGACAGTGCGTTGGGTCGCGAACGCATTACCGAATTGACGATCGACGAGCACTTGACGGCTGCGCGTGCCCGTCGCCCGGGTTATGTGTCGTTGAGTTTCAACACCATTGCTGCTTACAACGCCAACGGTGCGATGCCGCATTACCACGCTACCGAAGAAGAGCATGCGCTGATCGAAGGCGATGGCTTGCTGCTGATTGACTCGGGCGGGCAGTACCTGGGTGGCACCACGGATATCACGCGGATGGTGCCGATCGGTACGCCAAGTGAGGAGCAAAAGCGTGACTGCACCCGTGTGCTCAAGGGCGTTATTGCCTTGTCCCGTGCGCATTTCCCGAAAGGAATCCTGTCACCGCTGCTGGACGCGATTGCCCGCGCGCCGATCTGGGCCGAAGGCGTGGACTACGGGCACGGTACCGGGCACGGCGTAGGCTATTTCCTTAACGTGCATGAGGGGCCGCAAGTGATCGCCTATCAGGCTGCCACTGCCGCGCAAACGGCGATGCAACCGGGGATGATCACTTCCATTGAGCCCGGAACTTATCGTCCTGGACGCTGGGGCGTGCGCATCGAAAACCTGGTGCTGAACCGCGAAGCCGGCAAGACCGAGTTCGGCGAGTTCCTCAGGTTTGAAACGCTGACCCTGTGCCCGATCGACACCCGCTGCCTGGAACCTTCGTTGCTCACGGCCGACGAGCGTGAATGGTTCAACGCGTACCACGCCCAAGTCCGCGAGCGCTTGAGCCCAATGCTCAGCGGTGCGGCACTTGAGTGGCTGCAGGTTCGTACTGCGGCTATTTGATTGCTTGCAAGGCGGGTGTCTGGAGTTTCGATATGAGCAGTCAGGGATGACTGCTCGGACACTTACTTACAGATGATGATCATGCTGCGGCTGGTATAGCCGGCAGGGTTGAGGCCGAAGGGGTAGTCGCCGGGTTCTTCGGAGTTGTCACCGGACTTTGCGATTACCCGGTAGCCCTTGGCACCGCACGAGTTGGTCGCACTGGTGTAGCACTGCTCCCAGGAAGAAGACAGGCCGGAGCAATTGATATGCAGCCCTTTTTTGCCACGTTTTACTTCTGTTTTGGTGGTCGCAGCACATCCAGCAATGGCGATGACCATTAACAGTATCAAAATTCGCTTCATTCCTTTCCTTAATAGCCGCCTCGCAAAGAGTGAAGCCGGCTCTGCTCGCTCTCGGGTGTAGCGTTAGCGCAGTCCTTGCTGAAATTCTCCATAATGGCAGTCGTTTGCGGTTTAAACATGGCCTAAATAGACGCCAAATGCCAGAGCTACGTTCAAACAGAACTCAATCGGCTGGAACCAACGGTTTCGACTCTTTGGGCATCGTCACCGTGGCACCTACCGAGGCCAGGATGATGCAGATGATTGCCATCCATTGCGCTAGAAACAGGCGCTCGTGCAGGAAGAACAGGCCCGAGAGGGCGCCGAAAGCCGGTTCGATGCTCATGAGCGTACCGAAGGTGCGGGCGGGGAGGCGTGTCAAGGCGACCATTTCCAGGGTGTAGGGCAGGGCGGTAGAAAGGATGGCGACAGCGATGGCGACCGGGATCAAGGCGGGTGTCAGCAAGGCGCTGCCCGCATGGACGACGCCGACAGGCGCGACAAACAAGGCGGCGATCATCACGCCAAGGGCGGCGGTTTGGACGCCGTTGTCATTGCCAGCCTTCTGCCCATACAGGATATAGAGTGCCCAGCAGACACCCGCCCCCAGAGCGTACGATGCGCCCACCAAGTCGATGCCGCTGCTGGTTTCGCCCATGGGAATGAGCAGGAGCAAGCCGATGATCGCGAGGGTGATCCACAGGAAATCCACCACTCGACGTGAAGCGTAGAGCGCTACGGCAAGCGGCCCGGTGAATTCGAGGGCAACCGCGATACCCAAGGGGACACTGCGCAGGGACATATAGAAGAGCAAATTCATGCCGCCCAGTGCCATCCCGTAGATGATCACCGTGCGCAGGGAGCTGGCAGTCAGCCTGGCCCGCCAGGGGCGCAATAGAAGCAGCATGATCACGCTGGCGAAAATCAGGCGCAGGGCTGTGGTGCCCTGGGCGCCCACGATGGGGAACATGCTTTTGGCCAGGGAGGCGCCCGACTGGATTGAAGCCATGGCGATCAGCAGCAGGCCCACAGGGAACAATGTCGAACCCAGGCTGCGGGGGGAGGTGGTCATTGGGGTCTTTATCCGAAGTCATATAAAGAGATGCGTGGGCGCTATGATGCTTAACTGTTCAGTAATGAGCAATATAGTGCTCAATTATTCGTTTCGACAGCTAATAGGCCGTGAATTTGGAGGTTTACGAGCCAGTTGATGGAAAAACCAAATTAAGGGTTGACGGCAGATTCTGGAAGTCTATAATTCGCCCCACTTCCGGCGCAGTCGAAACGGAAAACTCCTTGATAAACAAAGGGTTATGCGAGATTCGACAGCGACAGGCTTCAGTTCATCGAAGCCCAGAAGGAGTTGGTAGAGCGGTTTTGTCTGGCTCTATTAACGTTTCGATCTTCTCGGTCGAAAGCGGATAAAAAGAGGTGTTGACAGCAGCGTGTAACGCTGTAGAATTCGCCTCCCGCTAACGAGAGATCGGAAGCGCAAGTGGTTGAAGTTGTTGAAGAATTCTTCGAAAACTTCTGAAAATAATCACTTGACAGCAAATGAGGCTGCTGTAGAATGCGCGCCTCGGTTGAGACGAAAGATCTTAACCAACCGCTCTTTAACAACTGAATCAAGCAATTCGTGTGGGTGCTTGTGGAGTCAGACTGATAGTCAACAAGATTATCAGCATCACAAGTTACTCCGCGAGAAATCAAAGATGTAACCAACGATTGCTGAGCCAAGTTTAGGGTTTCTTAAAAACCCAAAGATGTTTGAACTGAAGAGTTTGATCATGGCTCAGATTGAACGCTGGCGGCAGGCCTAACACATGCAAGTCGAGCGGTAGAGAGAAGCTTGCTTCTCTTGAGAGCGGCGGACGGGTGAGTAATGCCTAGGAATCTGCCTGGTAGTGGGGGATAACGTTCGGAAACGGACGCTAATACCGCATACGTCCTACGGGAGAAAGCAGGGGACCTTCGGGCCTTGCGCTATCAGATGAGCCTAGGTCGGATTAGCTAGTTGGTGAGGTAATGGCTCACCAAGGCGACGATCCGTAACTGGTCTGAGAGGATGATCAGTCACACTGGAACTGAGACACGGTCCAGACTCCTACGGGAGGCAGCAGTGGGGAATATTGGACAATGGGCGAAAGCCTGATCCAGCCATGCCGCGTGTGTGAAGAAGGTCTTCGGATTGTAAAGCACTTTAAGTTGGGAGGAAGGGTTGTAGATTAATACTCTGCAATTTTGACGTTACCGACAGAATAAGCACCGGCTAACTCTGTGCCAGCAGCCGCGGTAATACAGAGGGTGCAAGCGTTAATCGGAATTACTGGGCGTAAAGCGCGCGTAGGTGGTTTGTTAAGTTGGATGTGAAATCCCCGGGCTCAACCTGGGAACTGCATTCAAAACTGACTGACTAGAGTGTGGTAGAGGGTGGTGGAATTTCCTGTGTAGCGGTGAAATGCGTAGATATAGGAAGGAACACCAGTGGCGAAGGCGACCACCTGGACCAACACTGACACTGAGGTGCGAAAGCGTGGGGAGCAAACAGGATTAGATACCCTGGTAGTCCACGCCGTAAACGATGTCAACTAGCCGTTGGGAGCCTTGAGCTCTTAGTGGCGCAGCTAACGCATTAAGTTGACCGCCTGGGGAGTACGGCCGCAAGGTTAAAACTCAAATGAATTGACGGGGGCCCGCACAAGCGGTGGAGCATGTGGTTTAATTCGAAGCAACGCGAAGAACCTTACCAGGCCTTGACATCCAATGAACTTTCCAGAGATGGATTGGTGCCTTCGGGAACATTGAGACAGGTGCTGCATGGCTGTCGTCAGCTCGTGTCGTGAGATGTTGGGTTAAGTCCCGTAACGAGCGCAACCCTTGTCCTTAGTTACCAGCACGTTATGGTGGGCACTCTAAGGAGACTGCCGGTGACAAACCGGAGGAAGGTGGGGATGACGTCAAGTCATCATGGCCCTTACGGCCTGGGCTACACACGTGCTACAATGGTCGGTACAGAGGGTTGCCAAGCCGCGAGGTGGAGCTAATCCCACAAAACCGATCGTAGTCCGGATCGCAGTCTGCAACTCGACTGCGTGAAGTCGGAATCGCTAGTAATCGCGAATCAGAATGTCGCGGTGAATACGTTCCCGGGCCTTGTACACACCGCCCGTCACACCATGGGAGTGGGTTGCACCAGAAGTAGCTAGTCTAACCTTCGGGAGGACGGTTACCACGGTGTGATTCATGACTGGGGTGAAGTCGTAACAAGGTAGCCGTAGGGGAACCTGCGGCTGGATCACCTCCTTAATCGACGACATCAGCTGCTCCATAAGTTCCCACACGAATTGCTTGATTCATTGAAGAAGACGATAAAGAAGCAGCCCGAAATTGGGTCTGTAGCTCAGTTGGTTAGAGCGCACCCCTGATAAGGGTGAGGTCGGCAGTTCGAATCTGCCCAGACCCACCAATTTTGTGTGGGAAACGCCTGTAGAAATACGGGGCCATAGCTCAGCTGGGAGAGCGCCTGCCTTGCACGCAGGAGGTCAACGGTTCGATCCCGTTTGGCTCCACCACTACTGCTTCTGACGTTATGAAAGCTTAGAAATGAGCATTCCATCGTGATGATGGTGAATGTTGATTTCTAGTCTTTGATTAGATCGTTCTTTAAAAATTTGGGTATGTGATAGAAAGATAGACTGGACGTTACTTTCACTGGTAACGGCTCAGGCTAAGGTAAAATTTGTGAGTTCTCTTAAACGAGAAATTCGAATTTTCGGCGAATGTTGTCTTCACAGTATAACCAGATTGCTTGGGGTTATATGGTCAAGTGAAGAAGCGCATACGGTGGATGCCTTGGCAGTCAGAGGCGATGAAAGACGTGGTAGCCTGCGAAAAGCTTCGGGGAGTCGGCAAACAGACTTTGATCCGGAGATGTCTGAATGGGGGAACCCAGCCATCATAAGATGGTTACCTTACACTGAATACATAGGTGTATGGAGCGAACCAGGGGAACTGAAACATCTAAGTACCCTGAGGAAAAGAAATCAACCGAGATTCCCTTAGTAGTGGCGAGCGAACGGGGACTAGCCCTTAAGTGGCTTTGAGATTAGCGGAACGCTCTGGAAAGTGCGGCCATAGTGGGTGATAGCCCTGTACGCGAAAATCTCTTAGTCATGAAATCGAGTAGGACGGAGCACGAGAAACTTTGTCTGAATATGGGGGGACCATCCTCCAAGGCTAAATACTACTGACTGACCGATAGTGAACTAGTACCGTGAGGGAAAGGCGAAAAGAACCCCGGAGAGGGGAGTGAAATAGATCCTGAAACCGTATGCGTACAAGCAGTGGGAGCCCACTTTGTTGGGTGACTGCGTACCTTTTGTATAATGGGTCAGCGACTTATTTTCAGTGGCGAGCTTAACCGAATAGGGGAGGCGTAGCGAAAGCGAGTCTTAATAGGGCGTCTAGTCGCTGGGAATAGACCCGAAACCGGGCGATCTATCCATGGGCAGGTTGAAGGTTGGGTAACACTAACTGGAGGACCGAACCGACTACCGTTGAAAAGTTAGCGGATGACCTGTGGATCGGAGTGAAAGGCTAATCAAGCTCGGAGATAGCTGGTTCTCCTCGAAAGCTATTTAGGTAGCGCCTCATGTATCACTGTAGGGGGTAGAGCACTGTTTCGGCTAGGGGGTCATCCCGACTTACCAAACCGATGCAAACTCCGAATACCTACAAGTGCCGAGCATGGGAGACACACGGCGGGTGCTAACGTCCGTCGTGAAAAGGGAAACAACCCAGACCGTCAGCTAAGGTCCCAAAGTTATGGTTAAGTGGGAAACGATGTGGGAAGGCTTAGACAGCTAGGAGGTTGGCTTAGAAGCAGCCACCCTTTAAAGAAAGCGTAATAGCTCACTAGTCGAGTCGGCCTGCGCGGAAGATGTAACGGGGCTCAAACCATACACCGAAGCTACGGGTATCACGTAAGTGATGCGGTAGAGGAGCGTTCTGTAAGCCTGTGAAGGTGAGTTGAGAAGCTTGCTGGAGGTATCAGAAGTGCGAATGCTGACATGAGTAACGACAATGGGTGTGAAAAACACCCACGCCGAAAGACCAAGGTTTCCTGCGCAACGTTAATCGACGCAGGGTTAGTCGGTCCCTAAGGCGAGGCTGAAAAGCGTAGTCGATGGAAAACAGGTTAATATTCCTGTACTTCTGGTTATTGCGATGGAGGGACGGAGAAGGCTAGGCCAGCTTGGCGTTGGTTGTCCAAGTTTAAGGTGGTAGGCTGAGATCTTAGGTAAATCCGGGATCTTAAGGCCGAGAGCTGATGACGAGTCGTCTTTTAGACGACGAAGTGGTTGATGCCATGCTTCCAAGAAAAGCTTCTAAGCTTCAGGTAACCAGGAACCGTACCCCAAACCGACACAGGTGGTTGGGTAGAGAATACCAAGGCGCTTGAGAGAACTCGGGTGAAGGAACTAGGCAAAATGGCACCGTAACTTCGGGAGAAGGTGCGCCGGTGAGGGTGAAGGACTTGCTCCGTAAGCTCATGCCGGTCGAAGATACCAGGCCGCTGCGACTGTTTATTAAAAACACAGCACTCTGCAAACACGAAAGTGGACGTATAGGGTGTGACGCCTGCCCGGTGCCGGAAGGTTAATTGATGGGGTTAGCTAACGCGAAGCTCTTGATCGAAGCCCCGGTAAACGGCGGCCGTAACTATAACGGTCCTAAGGTAGCGAAATTCCTTGTCGGGTAAGTTCCGACCTGCACGAATGGCGTAACGATGGCGGCGCTGTCTCCACCCGAGACTCAGTGAAATTGAAATCGCTGTGAAGATGCAGTGTATCCGCGGCTAGACGGAAAGACCCCGTGAACCTTTACTATAGCTTTGCACTGGACTTTGAATTTGCTTGTGTAGGATAGGTGGGAGGCTTTGAAGCGTGGACGCCAGTCTGCGTGGAGCCAACCTTGAAATACCACCCTGGCAACTTTGAGGTTCTAACTCAGGTCCGTTATCCGGATCGAGGACAGTGTATGGTGGGTAGTTTGACTGGGGCGGTCTCCTCCTAAAGAGTAACGGAGGAGTACGAAGGTGCGCTCAGACCGGTCGGAAATCGGTCGTAGAGTATAAAGGCAAAAGCGCGCTTGACTGCGAGACAGACACGTCGAGCAGGTACGAAAGTAGGTCTTAGTGATCCGGTGGTTCTGTATGGAAGGGCCATCGCTCAACGGATAAAAGGTACTCCGGGGATAACAGGCTGATACCGCCCAAGAGTTCATATCGACGGCGGTGTTTGGCACCTCGATGTCGGCTCATCACATCCTGGGGCTGAAGCCGGTCCCAAGGGTATGGCTGTTCGCCATTTAAAGTGGTACGCGAGCTGGGTTTAGAACGTCGTGAGACAGTTCGGTCCCTATCTGCCGTGGACGTTTGAGATTTGAGAGGGGCTGCTCCTAGTACGAGAGGACCGGAGTGGACGAACCTCTGGTGTTCCGGTTGTCACGCCAGTGGCATTGCCGGGTAGCTATGTTCGGAATAGATAACCGCTGAAAGCATCTAAGCGGGAAACTAGCCTCAAGATGAGATCTCACTGGAACCTTGAGTTCCCTGAAGGGCCGTCGAAGACTACGACGTTGATAGGTTGGGTGTGTAAGCGCTGTGAGGCGTTGAGCTAACCAATACTAATTGCCCGTGAGGCTTGACCATATAACACCCAAGCAATTTGACTACTCTAACGAGCATCAGATTGCGGTGTGTGAAGACGAGATGAACCGAAAGTTCGACGCTCACAAAACACCGAAAGCTGTCACATACCCAATTTGCTGAAGCGAGGCCATCCGGCCACGACTCAGTACCCGAATTTCTTGACGACCATAGAGCATTGGAACCACCTGATCCCATCCCGAACTCAGTAGTGAAACGATGCATCGCCGATGGTAGTGTGGGGTTTCCCCATGTGAGAGTAGGTCATCGTCAAGATTAAATTCCGAAACCCCATTTGCGAAAGCAAATGGGGTTTTGTTTTGGGCGGTCGAAAATCATACGCAGCAGAAATGGTCTGCAGTATTGCTGAGGAAACTATACATCTTCTTCCACAAACCGATGCCTTTGCAGCCCGTTGAAAATCACGCTCCAGCAGCCCGCTGAAGAAATCGATACAAAGTGTTACTGCATTTTTTGGTATGGTGCAGCACATTTTCAGGGATTGAGCTTTCATCCGCAGGAAGCGGCATCGACCTTCTTCAACGAGATGCTGTAGAAATGCCTGAACCGATACCCATCAAAGATCACGAAAAAGAAAACCGCCTGGTCAACAAGCGCCTCCTCGCCTGCGCGCTGCTAGTGATTGGCATCACCTGCGCTCTGGTGGGGCGTATGTATTTCCTGCAAGTGGTGCAGTACGACTACCACTCCACGATTTCCGAGAATAACCGCGTCCACGTGTTGCCCATCACACCCACGCGTGGGCTGATCTATGATCGCAACGGCGTAGTGCTGGCCGATAACCGCCCCAGCTACAACCTGACCATCACCCGCGAGCGCACCACCGACCTTAAGGCTGAACTGGATGCCATCGTCAGCTTGCTGCACCTGCCCGCCGAAGACCGCGCCGTATTCGACAAGGCGCTGAAACAGGCGCGCCACCCCTTCGTGCCCGTGACGTTGTTCTACGAGTTGACCGAAGAACAGATCGCGCTGCTGGCCGTTAACGAATTCCGTCTGCCAGGGGTGGACGTAGAACCGCAATTCGTTCGCCACTACCCCCTGAGCGCCCACTTTGCTCACTCCATCGGCTACGTAGGACGGATCAACGAGAAAGAATCCAAAGCCCTCGACTCGGTGGAGTACCGCGGAACCCAGTCCATTGGCAAGACCGGTATCGAGCGCTTCTACGAATCCGAGCTGCACGGTCACGTAGGCTATGAAGAAGTCGAAACCAACGCCCAAGGTCGCGTACTCCGCGTGCTCAAGCACACCGACCCGATCCCCGGCAAAAATATCGTGCTGAGCCTCGACGTACACCTCCAGGAAGCGGCGGAAGAAGCCCTGGGCGATCGGCGCGGCTCGGTGGTCGCCCTCGACCCGCAGACCGGAGAAGTGCTGGCCATGGTCAGCAAGCCGAGTTTCGACCCGAACCTGTTCGTCACCGGCATCAGCTTCAAGGAGTATGCCGCGCTGCACGATTCCATCGACCGACCACTGTTCAACCGTGTCCTAAGGGGCCTCTACGCTCCTGGCTCGACCATCAAGCCGGAAGTCGCCATTGCCGGCCTCGACAGCGGTGTCGTCACGCCACAAACCCGCGTATTCGACCCTGGTTATTACCAACTGCCGGATTTCGACCATAAATACCGCAACTGGAACCACAGCGGCGACGGTTGGGTGGACATGGACGCGGCTATCATGCGCTCCAATGACACCTACTTTTACGACCTGGCCCATAAACTGGGTATCGACCGCCTGCACGACTACCTGGCGGAATTCGGCCTGGGCCAGAAAGTGTCGCTGGATATGTTCGAAGAGTCAGCCGGCCTGATGCCCTCCCAGGCCTGGAAGCGCGCAACACGCCGGCAGCCCTGGTTCCCGGGAGAAACCGTAATCCTGGGTATCGGCCAGGGCTATATGCAGGTCACACCTCTGCAGTTGGCGCAGGCCACCGCATTGATTGCCAACAAAGGCGTGTGGAATCGACCGCACCTGGCCAAGACCATCAATGGCGTGCCGCCAGTCGATGAAAACCCCATGCCTAACGTTGTCCTCAAGGACCCGCGCGATTGGGAGCAGGTCAACCATGGTATGCAACTGGTTATGCATGATCCACGCGGCATCGCCCGCGCTGCCGCCCAAGGCGCGCAATATCGCATTGCCGGCAAGAGCGGTACAGCGCAAGTGGTGGCGATCAAGCAGGGTGAGCGTTACAACCGCGAAAAAACCTTGGAACGCCACCGCGACAACGCCTTGTTCGTCGGCTTCGCCCCGGCTGAGCATCCAAAGATCGTGATCTCGGTAATGATCGAAAACGGCGAGGCCGGTGGCCGCGTCGCCGGCCCGGTAGTGCGCCAGATCATGGACGCCTGGTTGCTCGATCAGGACGGCCACCTCAAACCGCAATACGCAACGCCGGCTAAAGCGCCTGGAGATCCGAAGGTTTAATTCAATCCCACCGCTCTACGCCGTGATCGGCACGCCAGGACACATCACGGGCCGTGCAGGTGTGTCCAACCGGTCCTCGTCATAACGCACGCCTTTGCAAAAGCAACTTCCATTCAACGGGCCAGTCATAACCTATTACCGGATCAAGGACGGGGTCATCATCATTGCTTACAACCCCAGGTTGCGCATTGTTTGATGTCGCCTACTGTCAATGGAGGAGGTGACTTATGCACGTATTGGATCGCATAGAACGGAAAGTCCTGCTCAACGCTCCACGTAAACAGGTGTGGGAAGCGCTCACCGATGCCGAAAAATTCGGCCGTTGGTTTGGTGTCGCCCTTGAAGGCAAAGCCTTCGTTGCCGGGCAAACCATCGAGGCGCCGATCACTTATCCGGGATACGAACATGTGGTCTGGAAGGCCAGGATCGAACGTATCCTGCCGCAGACGCTGTTCTCATTCTGGTGGAATCCCTTTGCGGTAGACCCAAACATCGACTACGACAAGGAAACCCCGACGCTGGTGGAGTTCACCCTTGAAGATCGCGCGCCGGGTATCTTGCTGCGGGTGGTTGAATCGGGCTTTGATTCGGTGCCCGGAGTGCGGCGGCAAAAGGCGTACAAGATGAACTCCCGCGGCTGGGATGAGCAAATGAGCAATATCGAAGCTTACCTCAACCAGGCGGGGCCCAAACGGACATCATAATGGAGGGCCGCTGTAGCTGGGGCGAGCGTTAACCTGCTGCATTTGCGCGGATGCCGAGTAGAATCACGCCCTGAAAGCGATTCCTGAGGTGCGGTACGGTGGATTTACAGCAGGGTTTTGTCCTGACCCGGCATTGGCGCGATACCCCGGCGGGCACGGAAGTCAGCTTCTGGCTGGCGACCGACCAGGGCCCGAGGTTTATCCGCCTACCCGTGCAGACCTCGGTGATGTTTATCCCCGAAGCCCATCGCAAGCCACTGGATTGGCTGCTCAAGGGCGAGCGTGATATCGAGCTGCGCCCATTGCAGCTATTGGATTTCCATCACCGCAAGGTGCTGGGCCTGTACACCCGCCAGCATCGCCAGGCCATGGATGTGGAAAAGCGCCTGCGTGCCGCCGGTGTGGATGTCTACGAGGGTGATGTGCGCCCGCCCGAACGCTACATGATGGAACGCTTCATCACCGCGCCGGTGTGGTTCGGCGGTACGCCTGACGCAACTGGCGCCTTGCTGGAGGCGCAGATGAAACCCGCGCCCGATTACCGCCCGCCATTGAAGCTGGTGTCCCTCGACATCGAAACCACCGCCCAGGGCGACCTGTATTCCATCGCCCTCGAAGGCTGCGGCGAGCGCCAGGTATACATGCTTGGTCCGCCGAACAAAGCCGACGCCGTGGACTTCAAGCTCGACTACTGTGACACCCGCGCCCAACTGCTCGAACGCCTCAACCAATGGCTCGCCCTGCACGACCCTGATGCAATCATCGGCTGGAACGTGGTGCAGTTCGACCTGCGTGTACTTCACGAACATGCCCAGCGCCTCAATGTGCCGCTCATGCTCGGGCGTGGCGAAGAGCCGATGGCCTGGCGTGAGCACGGCAGCCGCAATCACTACTTTGCCGCTGCGGCAGGGCGTTTGATCATCGATGGCATCGAAGCCCTGCGCTCGGCCACCTGGAGCTTCGAATCCTTCAGCCTGGAGAACGTCGCGCAAACCCTGCTGGGCGAAGGCAAGGACATCTCCACGCCGTATCAACGCATGGACGAAATCAACCGCATGTTCGCCGAGGACAAGCCCGCCCTGGCGCGCTACAACCTCAAGGACTGCGAGCTTGTCACGCGGATTTTCGAGAAGACCGAACTGCTCAAGTTCTTGCTGGAGCGGGCCAGTGTCACCGGGCTGCCGGCCGACCGTAACGGTGGCTCCGTGGCCGCGTTCACCCATTTATACCTGCCGTTGATGCACCGCCAGGGCTTTGTCGCGCCGAACCTGGGCGACAAACCACCCCAGGCCAGCCCTGGCGGCTTTGTCATGGACTCGCGCCCCGGCCTCTACGAATCGGTACTGGTGCTCGACTACAAAAGCCTCTACCCCTCGATCATCCGCAGCTTCCTGATCGACCCGGTGGGCCTGATCGAAGGCCTCAAGTACCCCGACGACAGCGACTCGGTCGAAGGCTTTCGCGGTGCGCGCTTTTCCCGCACCCGGCACTGTTTGCCGTCCATCGTCGCACGGGTCTCCGAAGGCCGGGAAGTGGCCAAGCGTGAACACAACGCACCGCTGTCCCAAGCGCTAAAAATCATCATGAACGCCTTCTATGGCGTACTCGGCTCCAGCGGCTGCCGTTTCTTCGATACGCGGCTCGCGTCGTCGATCACCCTGCGCGGACACCAGATCATGCGCCAGACTCGCGAACTCGTTGAAGCCCAAGGCTATGAGGTGATCTACGGCGACACCGACTCCACCTTCGTCTGGCTCGGCAGTGCGCACACCCAGGAAGAGGCCAGCCGCATCGGCCGCGCGCTGGTGCAACACGTCAACGACTGGTGGCGCGAGCACCTGCGCACCGCCTTCGGACTGCAAAGCGCTCTGGAACTGCAATACGAAACCCATTTCACGCGTTTTCTCATGCCCACCATCCGCGGCGCCGAGGAGGGCAGCAAGAAGCGCTACGCCGGCCTGGTGGTGCGTAGCGATGGCAGTGAAGAAATGGTCTACAAAGGGCTGGAAACCGTGCGCAGCGACTGGTCGCCCCTGGCGCGCCGATTCCAGCAGGAACTCTACCAGCGCATTTTTCATCGCCAGCCCCATCAGGACTACATACGCGACTACGTCACCCGTACCCTGAGCGGCGAGTTCGATGAGTTGCTGATCTACCGCAAACGCCTGCGCCGCCGGTTGGATGACTACGAACGCAACGTGCCGCCCCATGTGCGCGCCGCGCGCCTGGCAGACGAATACAACGACCGTCTGGGGCGCCCGCGCCAGTACCAGCGTGGCGGCTGGATCAGCTACGTGATCAGCGTCAACGGCCCGGAACCGTTGGAGGTACGTCAAGCGCCCATCGACTACGATCACTATGTCACCCGGCAATTGCAGCCGGTGGCCGATGCGATCCTGCCGTTCGTGAATGACGACTTCAGCACCTTGGTCGGCGGGCAGATGGGACTGTTCTAAAACACGCGTGAAGGAGCAACGCCTATGTACACGCTTTATGGCATCGATGAATCCGGCTCGTGCATGATCGAAATCGCCCTGCAGCGTTGCGCGGTGCCGTGGCGGCGGGTGGACGCGGCGTCTTGGGCGGAGGGTGAGGGCAGTGACGAGCTGGCCCGCATCAACCCGCTCAAACAGGTGCCCACCCTGGTCACCCCCGATGGCGAGGTGCTGACCGAAAGCGCAGGGATCCTGATCCATCTGGGGCTGGCATTTCCGGCCTCCGAGCTGCTGGCCGGCAACCGCGCGCAGATCCTGCGCGGCCTTGTTTATATCGCCGCCAATTGCTATTCGGCGATCGGCATCATCGATTATCCGCAACGTTGGTTGGGTGACGCCGATCAAGCGGTGCAGGCGCAACTGGCTACGGGTACGCGGCGCTATCTGCATCAGGCCTGGGTAATGTTCGCCAATCAATTCGCCGACCAGTTGTTTACCCCGTACAACGTGCCGAATGCGCTGGGGATCATGGCGGCAGCGGTGTCCCGTTGGGACGAGGCGCGGGAGGCATTGAGCGGCCTGACGCCAGGCTTTGCCCAGAGCTTGGCGCGGGTGGATGCCGACCCCATCGTCGCGCCCGTATTTGCGCGGCATTGGCCGCAGTGGAAGGTCTTATGATGTCTGCGTAATCAGTGGAAACAATGCAGTCGCACCCAGAAGCCGCTGCGTAGCGGGCGTCCTGAGCTACGCTTTCTTAGAGTGGTGTAGGAATCATCCTTGAATTTGACGGTCGCAGACATGAAACTCAAGAACCCTGCATGGAATTCAAAGGAGGTGCGCATGCTCATCCGGTCGCTGACCCTGGCTACCTTGATGGCTTTTACGGGGCCGCTGTTGGCTGCTGATGATATCAACCCGCTCAAGCAGGACTTGGGCAAGGCCCGGCCGCTGGTAGTGGTTGAGCTTGATTCCGGCAACGACACCTTGGCGACCCTCAAGAAACAGTTGGACGAGCCTGCTACCAAGCAGTCCTTTGAAGAGCGAGCCATGGTGCTCTACACCGTGAAGTTCGGCAGCATTGGAGCCGAAGGGGAGAAGTTCGCCAAGGACCCCAAGGACAATAAAAAGCTCACGCCGCCGGAAACCAACGCACTGATCCGCGCCCTCAAACTCGGTGCCGGCAGCGGTACCAAAGTGATTCTGGTGGGCAAGGACGGCGAGAAGAAACTCGAGAAGACCGTACCGCCGGATACGCTCGACCTGAAGGAGTTTTTCAGCACCATCGACCAGATGCCGATGGCTGAAAAGGAAGCGGCCGCCGCCGCAGAACCCGAACCCGCCGCTCCCGCTCCCGCTCCCGCCAAAGGCGCCAAGCCAGCCAAGCACGGCGCCAAGCCAGCCCAGCAACTCGACGACTGAAATACAGAACCAACTGTGGGAGCGGGCTTGCTCGCGAAAGCGGAGTGTCGGCCAATATATGTGTGACAGACATACCGCTTTCGCGAGCAAGTCGAATCGTCGCACCGCCGCTCCCACATTGAATCTCCTCCAGTGCTATCAGGTTGCAGCGTTGGCTCCCGTCGCCTTACGCACCGGAAACGGAAAGTAGAAAAACCGCAAAAACCCCACCCGCTTGATCACTTCCCCGATCAACAACGGCACCACCACCGCCACCACAAAACCGACACACGCCGCGACAAATGCAGGCAGCCCCACACGCTGCATCAGGTCAAAGGTCTTGTGCTGAATCTCCCCATGAAAGATCAGCAGGATCAGCGTCGACTGGCCGATATAGGTCATCACTCGGGTGATCAGCGCCGAGGCCATGAGCACCCGCGACAACGCCCAGCACGCATACACGCCAATCGCCGCCAATAGGCTGGTCCACAGCCAGTGATCGTAGCGTCGCTGCGCGAGGTCCATGGTGTCGCCTCGGTAGACAAACACCGCGGTGAAGAGCACGGCCGATACCAGCAGGGTCAGCACTGAACCCGCATGGGCGCGCAGCCAATGGCGTAGCAGGTAGCCATAGACAAAGCAGCTGCCACTGATCAGCGTGATATCCAGGCTGAACGGCAAGCCTGGCAACACCCAGGTGTGCCCGCCCAGCGTGACCGGCAGTTGCCAGAACCAGGGCAGCATCCAGATGCCGATCAGCAATGGCATCAGCATCGCCAGGCAACTGACCGCCAACGGCAGGCGCGCGATCAAGCGCAGCACGACCCAACCGAACAGGATCGCCACCCAGAAGTGCGGCAAAAACCAAAGCGCCTGCCAGGGAATGGTGTTCACCGAGGCATACAGCACGCCGCCGATATCCGGCAGCAGCGGCTGGCCGCGCAGGATGCTGCGCACGATCACATAGGTGAGCATGGTGAAGAAAAACGGCTTGAGCAGGCCGTCGGCCTTGCGCACCGCCATTTCCACGAAAGGCTGTTCAGGCTTGAAAAAGACCCCGGACAGAAAGAAAAACAATGGCAGTACAAATGACGCAAGCAGCGGGTAGAGCACGTCCGGTGAGGACGCGACAAACCAGCTATGGGCATACACGATCACCAGGATGCCGATGCCTTTGGCGATATCCATTTGTATCCAGCGATTTTTCACCTGCGTGTCCCCAATCGATCATTCATATTTTGCGCCACGGCTTGAGCCACAGGCCCATGCCCAGCAACACCGTGGCGCCGGCCAGGGTACTCAGCCCCAGCTGCAGCCATACGCCCTCAACCCGAAACAGTGCCAACACCGCCGCGCCCATCAGCACCGCGCCGAGCAACCAATGCCGCGCCCAGGGCAGGGCGTCGAGCAAGGCTTGGCGCTGCATCAGCAGCAACGCGGTGCAAATCACCCCCGCCAACGCAGCCATGGGGATACCGGCCAGGCCGAACACAAAGGGCAGGGCGCCGAGTAGCAGCACATTGACCAGGCTACCGAGCAACTCGCAGCGCAGCGGCTGGCGCGTATCGCCGGCAGCGTAGGCGTAACGCGCGAGCAAGGCGTTCCAGGCGCCGAACACCAGCGGCACCGCGAACCAGGCCAGCAGCAGCGGCAACGGCGAGTCCGCCGATTGCTTGGGCAGCAGCAACGCCACCAGGCTCGGGGCCGCCGCGACCAGGCCGACGCCAGCGGGCAGGGTCAGCATGCTGGCGGTTTCCAGGCCGCGCTTGAGCAGGGCCAGGCGCTCATCACCCTGGCGGCGGCTCATCATGCCCAGTAGCACCTGGTTGAGGCTCATCAGTGCAATCAGCGGCAGGTTCATCAACTTGCGCGCCAGGTTCACCCAGGTCACCGCACCTTCTCCCAGCAACGACGCCACCAGCCGCTCGACCAGCGCCAGGCCTTGGCTCGCGCCATTGCTCAACAACAGCGGGCCGATGCGTTGGCCCAGCTCCCGCAGCGGCGCCCACGACCACTGCCAGCGCCACGGCCGCCAACCCAGGTGCCACATCGATGGCAGCAGCGCCAACGGCATCAGCAGGCTGCCGGCCAGACACGCCAGGGCCAGTGAATGCGGCTGGCTGGCGGTGCCGGCCAGCGCGAGGTAGGTCACCGGCGGCAGGTTGAACAACAACGAACCCAAGCCCGCCAGCACAAACCGCTCGCTGGCCTGCAGCGGCACGCTGAACAACGCATGCAGCATCAGCCCCGGCACGCACCAGGCGACCACCTGCAAGTTACGGCTGGCGAGCGCCCGGGCACCGTCCGCCAAGCCCGGCCCGAGCAGTTGCACCAGCCACGGCGCCAGCAGCGTCAGCAGCAGGCTGATGACCAATGCAATCAGCAGCAGCGCCGCAAACAACACCGCCAGCCAGCCCAGCCGCTCGTCGCGCTCGCGCGCCAGATACAACGGCAGCGCCGCCGCGCTCAGCACGCCGCCGGCCAGTGACATGCGCAGCGCCTCCGGCAAAAACACTGCGATCAGGAACGCATCGCTGCGCTCTCCCGCGCCCCAGGCCGCCACCAGCAGCCATTCACGGGCGAAGCCCAGGCACAATCCCAGCAGCGTCGCCAGGGTCAGCCAAACGGCGGAGCCGAGCATCAGGGCTGTGCGCCATCAAGCTGGGGTTTGTGATACGCCACGCGGTTCACCTGGGGCAGGCGCGCCGGAAACAGTCGGCGTGCCTCCAGCACGTTGATCCCCACCATCAGCCAGAACAACGCGACCATCACTACCGCAAAGCTGAAGTAGTGGTCGAACAGGCCACTGACCAAGGCCGAGAGAATCCCGGCGGTGGTGCCCAGCCACAGCGCATTGTCCTTGGTCAGGCGAATCGGGCCGCTTTGCGGGCGCGCTTCCCGCCACCAGCGCAGGGTCACCGCCACAAAGAACAGCATGCCGACGATGCCGGTCTTGTAGATGAAGTTGAGCCACAGGTTAGAGATGCCCAGCAAATCCGTGCCTGGCACCGGCGGATCAACCTTGAAGCCGATGCCGAACGGATACGCCAGCACCGCCTGGGGAAACATGCGGTACTCGTCGAAACGCACTGCGGTACTGGCGTTGTCCGACGAGAATATCGTCGCCAGGCGTTCCTGCAACGGCGGGTAAGCCATCACCAGCGCCACCGTCAGCGCCGCGCCGATCATCAGCAGGCGGCCGGTGTAGGGCACCCGGCGCGTGGCCATCCACATCAGCACCAGTGCCAGGCTGACCATCGCACCGCGGCTGCTGGCCAACAGCAAGGCCGCTGCGCCCAGGCATGCCACGCTCAGGCCCAATGCGCGTTTCCAACCCTGCTCGGTCATGCCGAAGCAGAAGGCCAGGGGCAGCAGCAACGCCATGATCCCGCCGATGGCATTCGGGTGCATCCACGGCGAACCCATGCGCGAAGACATGGCCTCCAGGCCGAATTTCAACATGTCGAAGTTGCCGTAGTTGAACAGCGCCAGAATCGGCGCAATGCCGGCCCCGGAGCGCGTGCGCACAAACACCGCGATCGACAGCACCAGCATTGCCAGGCTGCCCAGCAGCAAGGCGATCACCAGCGCCTCGCGGTGTTTGTGGTCCACCAGCAATTTAGCGCAAAGAAATACCGACGACAGGCTCAGCAGCCAGCGCAACCAGTTGGCCACACCGCTGGTGTCGGCGTGCACACTGACCTGGCCAACGATAAACGGGAACACGCTGAACAGCATCAGCCACAACAGCATCTGGTCGGTGGGGCGCAGGCCCAGGCTTGGCGTATCGGGCAGGCGCGCGATGAAGCTGTGCCACAGCACCGCGCCCCAGGTCAGCGCCAGGATCGCTTCGCTGACGGTACTGCGAATGCCCAGGTTGACCGTGGAGTACGGCATGAACGTGGCGACCAGGGCAAACAGCACCAGGCCCCAGAACGGAAACCGCAGGACAGTCACCGCTCCAGCCAGGCCGACCACGGCGAGGAATGCCTTGGCCGGCGACAGCAACAGCGCGAGGGCGCCAAACAGCAGGCCGAAGAGGATCGCGACGAGGCTGGTCAGGTTCATTTGAGTTCCTCGATCAGTTCGGCCAGGCGCCTGCGATAGGCATGATGGTTGAAGCGTTCCGCCCACTGCCGGCGTTGCGTGGGCGAATCTTCATCGGCGCGCTCGCCCAGACCGATCATCAACTGCGTCAACGCCGGGCCATCGGTGGGCGAGAAGCGCGGCGCCGACGGCGGGGTGATTTCATCCAGCGACGTGCCGCTGGCCACCGCCACCGGGGTGCCGACGCTCAGGGCTTCGATTACCGGCAAGCCGAAGCCTTCAGCGTACGACGGTTGCCACAGGCGTGACGCCTGGCGGTACAGCGCATGCAATTGGGCATCCGACACACCGCTCAGCGCGCGAATCCCCGGCAGTGTGCGCTGGGCTTCGGGCAAATGCTCCAGGCTGCCCACCAACACCAGCTCCGGCACGCCGGGCGACTGGCGCCGCGCCTGCTGCCAGGCCTGCACCAGGAACGGCACGTTCTTGCGCAGCTCGCGGGTACCGACCAGCAACCAATAGCGCTCGGGCAAATCGTGGGCACTGAGGTCTGCGGCCAGTTCGGAAAAGCCATCGACCTGGTTGGGCAGCACCCGGATCTTGCCTGCAGCCTTGGGAAACAGCCGCGCGGTTTCGTCGGCGCTGTACTGCGACGGTGTCCATACGCGGTCGGCGCTGTGCACCGCATAAGCAATCGACAGGCGATCGCTGGTCTTGTAGATCAGCGCCTTCAACCGGTTGGCGTGGTAGTTGTCCAGGGTGATCTGAAACAGGTCGTGCAATAGCACCACACTGCGCAGCCCTTTTGGCTTGGGGGGCAGTGGCAGGCCCATGTTGAACGTGCTGATGTACAGGTCGATGCGCTGTTCACGCAGGGCGCGCGGCAGGAAACCGGCCTCGAAGCGCAGACGATTGTGCGGCTGGTGCATGGCGGTTTTCGCGCAGCCCCAGTCCGGGCAATGCGCCTGCAAACGGCTTTCATCGCCCAGGGGCGCCACGGTGAACCGCTCAAGCTCGATGCCCGGCAGGCTGTATAAGGCGCTTTCCAGCGCGTACACCTGGCGGCTGATGCCTGACTGCGGCGAGGTGCCGACGGTGCGGTAATCCAGGCCTACACGCATGCGGGCTCCTTTTGATTCAACGGTGAAAGGGTCGCGTACACCTGCTCAAGCTGGCTGGCGGCAACGCTCCAGTCATGGGCGCGGCGCACATAGGCGCGGCCCGCTTCACCCATGGGCGCGGCGGCGTCGGGAAATTGCAGCAAACGCACCACGGCGTCCGCCAGGCTCGTGGCGGTTTGCCCGCCAAGGTAGTCCAGGCCTTCCACCAGGTCCAACCCCGATACGCCTTGCTCGGTGCTCGCCAATGGCAGGCCGGCTGCCAGCGCTTCCAGCACCTTGAGCTTGGAACCGCCGCCATGGCGCAACGGCGCGAGGAACACTGCACAGCTGGATTGCAGGTTCAGCAGGTCCGGGACAAAACCTTGCCATTCTATGCGCGGGTCCTGCCAGCGCTCGCGCCAACGGGCGGGCATGCCGAAACCACAGACGCTCATGCGCGCATCCGGGCAGCGCTCCCAGACCTTGGGCAGGATCTCATCCAGGGCCCACTCGATGGCGTCCACATTCGGCGCGTATTCATAGTTGCCCAGGAACAGTACGCGACGCGTCGACGGGTCGGGGCGGGCGGCAGCGAAGTGATCGCAATCCACGCCGTTGACCACCACCGACACAGGTTTGCCGGCGATTTTTGCCAGCACCTGCGCATCGCTCTGGGTCACCGCCACCACGTGGTTGGCCTGGCGCATTACCCGCCGTTCCCAGCGGGCGTAGCGCCATTGATCGTAGCGAATGAACGGCAGCGCCCAGTTCGGCAAACGGTCGTAGGTCGCGGCGCCAAGGGCTGATTCGACGTTGTGCTCAGTCAGTACAAAGGCCTGGGATTTACGTGCCAGGGCAGCTTCGTACGGCTGGAAACTGTAGCTGTGTTCGATCTGCACCACATCCCACTGCTCGCCCAGCAACCCATTGAACGTCTCCTGCAATTGGCCTGACAGGCCATTCACACTGGCGAGCAATGGGTAGGGCGCAAACAGCCCGGCCAGCAGGGTCGTGACGCTGCGCAGCGGGCGGCGCGGCAGGACGATCAACTGCTCGAGAAACGCTTCCAGCACCTGGCGGTCTGCCGGTGACACCGGGTGCTTGTCATGCAGCAATAAAGTGATCCGATGCCCCCGCGCGGCCAGGCTGCGCAGCAGGTGGTACTGGCGCGTCTTGCCGCCGCTGGTGGCGGGCCAGGGTGAGTAGGGCAGGATCCATAAAATGCGCATGGCAGGCCTCAGTCCCATAACAGAATTTGCAGGTTCGATTTGACCGGTACGGTCAGGCCGTCGGTACCGCTCACCGGGGTTTGCGTGCCGCGCAGCGGGTCGTACAAGGTGGCGCTGGCCAGGCCCGGCAAGTGCGCGCTGCCGCCTTCGGCCGACCAGAAGAACCACAGTTTGCGGCCGTCGGCGCGGGTCCAGCCGATGCTGAACAGGCCGTCGGGCAACTGGTCGGCCACGGGCGGATCGCCGGGCGTCAGCTGCGGCCCGCTGACTTCGAGGAAATTTTTCAGCGCGGTGTAGGCGGGCTTGGGGTTGGCGTCGATGTCGAGCAAGCCGTATGACTGGTCGCGCACGCTGGCGCGCTGGTCGAGGTCGCTCAGGGTGAACAGGAAAATCTTGTCGTAATCCATCGCGCTCATCAGCGCCAGGCGCCGCACGATGTAATCGGCCTGGCCTTGTAGCGTGATGATGTCCTGGGCATCCTTTGGCCCGGTGTAGGTCGACCAGCCCCACTCGGTGCTCCACAGGGTTCGCACTCCGCCGTTGCGCAGGGCCTGGTTGAGCTGGGTGGTCTTGGCGATGAAATCCAGGTTGGCAGGGTCGTTGCCTTCGGGCAATTGGGTGTAGGGGTGGTAGGAAATAATTGTGTTCAGGCTGGCCACGCCGAGTGCGCCCAAGGCATCGAACATGGTCTGACCGTTGGGCATTTCGCTGAAGAAAGCCATGCCGGCGGCGACCACGGGTTTATCCGGGTTCACCGCGCGCAGTGCGCTGGCCGTGGCGCTGAGCAGCGCGGCGAAGCCGGCCGGGTCTGCGGCCGGGCGCCAGAAGCCCAGCAGGTTCGGCTCGTTCCACACTTGCCACGCGTCGACGCTGGGGTAGCGCTGGGACAGCAGTGCCATACGGTTGGCGAACACCGCCGGATCCTTGGGCGGGTACTGGTCCTGATAAGGCGCACGCGGCGGCGCGGTGGTGGCGAAGGGCGCCGAGCCCACCAGATAGAACACCGACTTGAGCTGGTTGTCCTGCAACTTGCCGACCAACTGGTCCAGGGTCGCGAGCTGGTAGTGGTGCTCGGTCGGCTCCAGCTGATCCCAGTGCAGGTCCAGGCGTACCCACTCCAGGCCCAAGGCCTTGAGGCGGTCGATCTGCATCTGATAACGCGCGGGGCTGAACCACAGGAACTGCGCATTCACCCCCAGAAAATCCTTCCACACCACCACCTTGCTGCCCTTGAGCACATGGTTTTCGGCGTCGGCCGAGCGGCCCCAGAAAAACGCGCTCAGGCCCAGGGCGGCGACCACTGCAACGCTGGCGAGGTAGGTTCGTTTACGTGCCATAAGGCGCCCCCGCGATGGCTTGCTTAAAAAGTTGTTTGAACTGCTGCGCGGTCAGCGGCCATAGCCGTTCGCGACCGATCTCGCCGGCGCGCTCGGCCCAATTGCGCGCCAGCACCGGGGTGCGTGCCAGGCGCAACAGCTGCGCGCTGAGCGCCGCCACATCGCCTTCTGGGTAGATGGCGCCGTTACCGCTGGCGACTTCCTCGGCAAACGCGCGCGCATCCGAGGTAATCGCGCCGCGCCCACAGGCGGCGGCCCAGGACAACGCCCCGCTGGTGCCGCGTTGACGCCCCAGCAGGCCGAGTTTTTTCGATTCGCGATACGGCAGCACCATCACATGGTGGGCCTGGAGGGTACTGGCGATTTCATCGGCCGGCAGGTTCAGCCGCCAGTCGATGCAACCGGTCAGGCCCAGGGAGGCGATCTGCGCGTTCAGCTGCTCCAGGTAGTTACCGCCCGCGCCAAACGCCATTTCCGCGGCGGTGCCACCGGCCAGGGTCAGGCGCACGCGGTCGCGCAATTCAGGGGCCTGCTCGAACACATTTGCCAGCGCCTGCACCAGGTCTTCGATGCCTTTGCCGCGGTAAATGAAACCGAAGTACAGCAGGTGCAGCGTGTCGAGCGACGGCAGCGGTACCGATGCAATGTCCAGGTTCGCATGGTTGATAACCGCCACTTTGCTGGCGGGCAAGTGCATGCGTTGGCGCAGGCAGTCAGCGCCGAGACGGGTGAGGGTCACCAGCCGGGTCAGCCCCTTGGCGACCTGGCGTTCTTCGCGCAAGGTCAGCGGGTCGGCCAGCACCACGGCCGCCTGGGGCAGCGGGCCAGGCAGGCGTTCGAGCAGGTTCAGCGGAAACGGCAGATGTTCGCGCCGCCACACGATGCGCTCGGGGTCATGCACGGTGGCGGTCAACGGCAGTCGGGGGTAAGCCTTGCGCAGCTCACGCAGGGCCAGGAATTCCCCCAGCCGCCCGCCACCCAACTCGGCGTGCACCAGGTCCACGGCTTGCCAGTCAAACCCACTGATAGCCTGTTTGATCGCCTCGCTATTGCCCGCCACGCCGGCCAACGGCGTCAGCACCTTCACACCCACTTGTTCCAGCGCCGTGCGGAAGTGATTCGCGTAGTCGGCGATCCCGTTTTTTTCCGGCGGCAGGGGGGCGAGCAGGGCGATGCGCATCAGATTGCCCCCCGGTATTTGCCAATGGTCTGCAGTACCTTGCCTGGTACCTCAAACTTGCGACGGTTGATGATGATGCCGTCCACCTTGCCGAACGCGGTGTTGAGGATCGACAGCGCATGCTCCACCACCGGCACGGTACTTTTGCGCGCTTCCACCACCAGGCCGATCAGGTCGGCGCGACGCAGGGTGACAAACGCGTCGCGGTTGGCCAGCAGGGCCGAGGCATCCAGCAGCACCACTTCGCCAGGCGCAGCGGCTTCCAGCCCGCCGACCCGCACATTTACACCGTTCTCATGCAGCAACTGGCGCAACTGCTCCACTACAAAGGTCACGCCTTCACCGTGGCGCGCCGAGGTCAGGCCCAGCGTCAGGCCCTGCTCGGCGATGCGGGCGGGCTGCAGCAGGCTGTACAGCCGGTAGATACTCGCATTGAACGCGTTAGCGCTTTGCGCGGTGCTGGTGTCCAGCTCCGGCAGGGTGGTCCACAGTGGCAGGCCGAACTTGCGCTCCACCAGGCCACCGTCGTGGATACGCTGGTCGAGCAGGTAGCACAGGTAGATCACCAGCAGGCCGACGACGATGGCAAACGGCACCGCCAATATCAGCATCACCAGGGTTTTGGGGAAGATGCGGCCCGGGTTCAAGGTGGCTTCTTCGATCACGGCGATGTTGCTGATCTGGCTGTTGTCCAGTTCTCGGTCGATGCGCGATTTTTCCAGGTTGTCGACGTACAGCGCATAGTTGCGCTCGGTGGTGCTCAGCTCGCGAGAAAGGCGCGTCAGCTCCGGCTCGATTTCCAGGGCTTCCTTGCGCTGCGCTTCCAGGTTCACCAATTGTTTTTGCTGTTGGACCAGCTGGGTGCGCAGCGCCAGGTTGTTACTGGTTTCATCCAGCAGCACACGCTGCAAGTGGATTTCCAGGGTGTTCGGCGCACGGTTCTCCGAGGCCTGCACCGTGTTGCTCTCATTGGCGACCTGGACCTGCATCGCACGAATCGATGCATCCAGGGCTTTGACCGGCGGCGCATTGTCGGTGTAGGTGCGCATCATGTCGGCCTTTTCCAGCAGCTTCTGGTTCAGCAGCCGGCGCAAATCCTGCTGCTGCGGGTTCAGTGCGATCTGGCGCACCGTGGTGACTTCCTTAGGCTGGCCCTTGAGTTGACTGCGTGTGCTCTGGATGGCGCTGTCGGACGAGGCGATCAGGCGCGTGGTGTTGAAGGTCTCGCCGCGCAGCACGTTGATGCGCTCGGACAAGTCTTCCAGGCGGTCGGTGATGCTCGCCGCGCCGATCTCGTTCAGGTGCGTGAGAATTTGCTCCTTGTAGCTCTTGATCTCGGTGGCGCTGTTGGCCACCTGGCCCTCGTAGAAGGCGTACAGGCTCTTGCGTCCAAGGGCCTGGGTGCGTTCGTCGATGTAGGTCTCGACCCAATCCTTGACCACGGCCTGGGCCATTTGCGGGTCGCCCCACGTGAAGCTGATGTCCATCACCGTGGAACCAGCGGCGTGGCTCACTTCAAAGTTCTTTTCCAGGGCGGCGGCCAGGCGTTCCACCGGGGTGGTTTTTTCAACTACGCCGACGGTTTCCAGTACCACGCGAATACCGTCGAACACCGCGCCCACGCCGCTCTTCACGTAATATTTGGTGCGCTTCCAGAAGCCCTCCGGCGGCGGCGCGTTCTCGATGACTTCCAGGTAGTGCTCAGCCACCGCGCGCACGATCGGGCGACCGGTGAGCAGGCGCTCTTCGTCGACAATCGGGTCACGCTGGGTACTGGGCATCACCAGCGCCTGGCGGTTGCTGATTTCGATCGGCAAGGTCGAATCGCGCCCCGGCTTGACCAGCAGGCGCGCGGTGGACTCGTACTTGGCCGGCAGCAGGAACGCCCCCAGCAGGATGATCACCAGCGCGGCAATCGCCGCCAGCTTGAACTCCTGGCGAAAGATGAAGAACAGACGCAGCAGATCACGAAAAGAACGGATCTCGATCATGGGATGTCGCTCCTTTAATTAGTGCCGCCGCTGGTGCGGGTGTAGTTGTAGCCAACCCCGATGGACTTGGTGAAGGGGATCAGTTGGTTCAGGTAGGTATCCACGCCCTGGATACGTTCACCCACGTTGGATTTGGGCACGAACACCACGTCACCGCGCTGCAGGCGCACGGGTTTTCGCCCGTTGGCACCGGTCTTGAGCAACTGGCTGAAGTCCAGGAAATAAGCGCGATAGGCGCCTTGGGCGTCCTCGCGCAACAGCGCGACCATGCTTGCATTACCGGCCGGGCTGACTCCGCCGGCGCCGATAATCGCCTGCTCCAGAGTGTTGGCCGTGGCGATCTGCACCGCCGTCGGGTTGTTCACCGCGCCGCCGACGATCACCGAGTTGGCCGGTGCCTGGTTGATGTTCACCGTCACACGCGGCTCGCGGTAGACCGGCGCGAGCTTGTTGCTCAGCTCCGCCGCCAGTTCCGAAGGTTGGCGACCGGCCACCTGGATCGGTCCCAGGAACGGGTAGTTGATCATCCCGTCGGTCTGCACCGTGTACAGCGTCAGCTCGTAGATGGTGCTGACGTTGAACGCCGACAGCGTCGGCATTTCGCCGGCATCGCGCACGATGCGCAGCTGGTCGCCCACGCGGATGCGCTCCACCGCCGGCGGCAGTTGGGCCAACTGGTCGAGGGCGCGTTTGCCTTCCTCGACGGTTTTGCCGTCCGGCGGGACGATGCGCGCCGGCGTATTGCAGGCGGCCAGGGCCATCATGGCCACGACGAGCAGGGTTCGTTTCATCAAGGGGGGCTTCCTGTGGGTCATGATGCTCACTTCCAATAACCGGGAAACATGCTGATACGCCGCTTCAGGCCCAACGGCAGGCGGCGCTCCAGATGACCCAGCCGATAGCCGAGCCATTTGAATGCACTGCGCACCAGCACTTCGGGAACGCGGTGCAAGGCGCCGGCCTTGCGCAGGGCGGCGAGTTCAGCCAGCACGTAGCGCTTGCCTTCGCCACCCGCGTCGCCAAAGGCCTGCTTGATCCACGGCTCGCGGCCGTAGAACACGCCAATGTCGAAATAGCGGTGAAACTCATCCAAGAGCTTGTAATCGTGGGAGTGATGCACCAACGCCGTGGCGGCGTAGCGCACGTTGTAGCCTTCAAGCAGCATGCGCGCCGCGACAAAGGCGTCTTCGCTGCCGATCACATCCGCCGGGAAGCCGCCTACTGCCTGCAGCGCACTGCGCCGGTACACCGAAAACGAGTCGGAACTGAAGCAGGTCTTGATCCCCAGTTCCGCTGCGTCGGCCAGGCGCTTGCTGCGGCTGTGCTCCGGGTAGTTGAAGTGCCGTGATTGCGCGCCCAGCACACCGGCATCCGGGTGCGGCAGTTGGCGACCGTAGGCCACGCCGTTGAGCGGGTCCTGCTGCAACTCGGCGAGCAGGTTGGCGAAGGTTTCCGGGGTGGCGGGAATCGCGTCCTGGGTCATCACGATCAGCGCGTCGCCGCCCACTTGTTCGCTGGCCCAGCGCCGGGTGCCGCCATGGTTGAAATCGCGCGCGTCGATCACCTCGACCCGTGCGCCGAACTCACGAAAGCGTGCCACGGTGTCATCGCTGGAGGCGCTGTCCACCACCAGCATCTCGTCAGGTTGCAGGGTTTGCATCTCCAGTGCCGGCAGCAGGCGCGCCAGGTGGCTGGATGCGTTACGGGTCGGGATGATCAGGGACGTGCGCATATTATTTCTTCACTTCAGCCGGCGCGCGGCCATAAATGTCGTCGAAGCGCACGATGTCGTCCTCGCCCAGGTACTCGCCGCTCTGCACCTCGATCATCACCAGGTCGATGATGCCGGGGTTGGTCAGGCGGTGTTTGTGCCCGGCGGGGATGTAGGTGGACTCGTTGGCGTTGATCAAAAATTCGCGCTCGCCGTTGGTGATCTGCGCTGCGCCGCTGACCACCACCCAGTGTTCGCTGCGGTGATGGTGCATCTGCAGCGACAGCGACGCCTGGGGCTTGACCACGATGCGCTTGATCTTGAAGCGGCTGCTTTCCTCCAGCACGGTATAGGTACCCCATGGCCGGGTGACGGTGCGGTGCAGGCTGTACGCCGGATGGTTCTGGCGCTTGAGCTCGGCAACGATGTAGCGCACATCCTGGCTGCGATGGGCGTCGGCGATGAGCAGCGCGTCGGGGGTGTCGACGATGATCAGGTCACGCACGCCCACGGCGCCCAGGACGCGCTTGGGCGAGTCGATGTAGCAGTTGTGCACGTCATGCAAGATCGCTTCGCCATTGACCTGGTTGCCATGGGCGTCGCTGGGGGTGAGCTGGCGCAGGGCCTCCCACGAGCCGATGTCGCTCCAGCCGATGTCGCAGGGCACCACGGCGACCTGCCCGGATTTTTCCATCAGGGCCACATCGATGGAAATATCCGGCGCGCTGCCGAAGGCGTCCGAATCCAGTTCGCGCTGGCGCGAGGTTTTGTTCTGCAGGCTCTGGCTGTGGTCCAGCGCGGCACGGGCGGCGTCCAGCACATCGGGCGCATGGGCGGCCAGTTCATCCACCAGGGTGCTGGCCTTGAAGCAGAACATGCCGGCATTCCACAGGTGCTTGCCGCCATCAAGGTAGCCTTGGGCGGTGGCCAGGTCGGGTTTTTCGACGAAGCGTTTGACCCGGTTGCCCGTGCCCAGCGGCTCACCTTGTTCGATATAGCCAAAGCCGGTTTCCGGGTGGTCCGGCTGGATGCCGAAGGTCACCAGGTAGCCGGCTTCGGCCAGGTCGCGGGCCTGGGCGACGGCCTCCGCAAATGCCACTTCATTGAGGACCAAATGGTCGGCAGGCATCACCAGCAACTGCGCATCGCCGCCGAAATACTCCTGCACATGCAGCGCCGCCACGGCAATCGCCGCCGCGGTGTTGCGGCCAAACGGCTCCAGCAGCAAGTCGAGGGGCAGGTGGGCTTTGTTGACCAGGCGATAGTCATCCAGGGTGCGAAACAGCAGGTCGCGGTTGGTCACCGTCAACACACTCTCCACCCCAGGCAGCTTGGCGGCGCGCTGGAAGGTTTTTTGCAGCAGGCTCACGCCATCGCGCATGCGCATGAACGGCTTGGGCATGTTCTGCCGGGACACCGGCCACAACCGCGTGCCCGAACCACCGGAAATGATGCAGGGAATCAATCCGTTGAGTGTATTCATCAATAGACTTCCTTGGTGGAAAGGACGGCCGGAACCGTCATGAAGACGATGTACAAGTCAAACCACACCGACCACTTGGAGATGTATTCCAGGTCGTACTCGACACGTTTCTGGATTTTGAACAGGGTGTCGGTCTCGCCCCGGTAACCGTTGATCTGCGCCCAACCGGTGATGCCCGGCTTGACCCGGTGCCGCGAACTGTATTCGCTCACCGCCACTTCAAAGGGGACACCCGCCGCCTTGGTCGCGGTGGCGTGCGGTCGGGGGCCGACCATGGACATGTTGCCCAGCAGCACATTGAACAGCTGCGGCAGCTCATCAATGCTGGTCTTGCGGATGATGCGGCCGACGCGGGTAATGCGCGGGTCCTCGCGGGTGGTTTGGCGCTCGGCGGTGAAGTCGCTCTGGTCGGTGTACATCGAGCGGAACTTGAACACGCGGATTTCGTTGTCGTTATAGCCGTAGCGGTTCTGCCGGAACAGCACCGGGCCCTTGGAGTCGAGCTTGATCGCGATCGCCGTCGCCAGCATGATCGGTGACAGCGCCACCAGCGCCAGGCTCGCCAGCAGCAGATCCTCGCAGCGTTTGATCACCGGCGACCAGCCGCGCAGCGGCAACTGGGAGGTGTTGAACATCAAAATGCCGCCGACATCGGTGATTTTGCTGTGGCCGTAGCGCAGCGCGGCCATGTCCGGCACCAGCATGACGTTCACCGACAACTGCCGCAGGCGGTTGACCAGCCCGTGGATGCGCTGTTCGGCAGCCCAAGGCAGGCAAATCATCACCTGGTTCACCTGCTGGGCACGGATCAGTTTTTCCAGGTCGCGGGTGTTGCCCAGCAGGGGCAGGTTGCTCAGTTCCTTGGGAATGCGCTCGGTGCGATCGTCGATAAACCCGACCAGGCCAGAACGGATGTCACCGTTGCGCAGCAGGTGATCGGCCACGTGCACGGCGGTGTCGGTAAAACCCAGGATGACCGTGCGTTGCAGGTATTTGCCTTCACGCATCAGCTTGCGGTACAGGCGCAGCATCAACAAGCGTTCCAGGCAGAACAACGCCAGGCTGGCGACGTACCACGCCACCAGGTTGCGCGGCGTCAACTGCGGGAACATCTGCAGGATCTGGTACATGAACAGCAGGATGCAAAACGCCGCCGACCAGGCCTTGATCTTGGTTTTCAGGCGCAGCCGGTTGCTGAACAACTCCTCGGAATAGATGCCCAGGGCCTGGAATAGAATGATGGTCAGCGCCGCAAAAAACACCAGCAGACCCAGAAAGTGGGTGCGCAGCTCAGGGGCTATCGGGTCCAGGAAAAGCACCAGGACCAGCGGGGGTAAAATGGCCGAGAGGCCATGGATCAACTTGACGAAAACAACAAAGAACTCAACAAAACCGGCGCGTGTTAGAAACAAGCTGTCGACGGGCGACTTCTCTCGCATAAAACATCCCTCATTGCACTCCAGACTTCTCTGTTCGAGTGTTTGTTCATAAAACAGCGGGCTGCTTTAGAACCTGGGTCGAACGACTACTTCTGGGTAATACGCAACTTTCCAATCCCAATGCACAATCCAGCTACAGCTATCCATTTGAAGGGATTTTGCGGAGGGCGTGACTAAAGGAGTGCCTGATGCCTGCATTCAGTCAACAAGTTGACGATTGAGCGCAAGCGGCATGGTAGATAGGTTTGCTGGGCTTTTTTTCGGCATTTTATTGACATTCCTTGTCCGGGCGCTCGGGGGTGAGGGTGTGTTTTTGAGTGTAGGAACAAATGTGAGATTTTTCCTGCTTAAAGAAGAACCTTTTTTAAAAGCGCGCCGGAAACGGCGTGGGAAGGGACGGCAGTGTCGCACTAAGTGCCCTGCCGCCGGGGGTTTCGCTTGATCAGAAGTTGCCTTTCAAACTCACTGTAAAATTACGCGGTTCGCCATAGAAGTTGCCCCAAGAAGCGGTGCCGACCGTGTTGTAATAGTTTTTCAGCGGACAGGTTGTAGTGTATCCAGCACAATTTTTTGTCCGCACCGCACAGGCCGATTAATCTGCAGCTTTCCCGGTGGATGGATTGAACATGACTGGGATGGATGCGGTGAGTGTCAACCGCGTGCCGTTGGGTCGCGTGTTCCTTCAAGCCATGCGTCGCGCCCGACCTGACTTGAGCACACGACTGATAAAGGGTGGCTTGTCCGCGATGATCATGGGTCTTACATCTGCCTATGGTGAAACGCAGGCCAACTGTGGGAGCGGGCTTGCTCGCGAATGCGGTGGTTCAGTGAAAGATGTATTCACTGACACACCGCATTCGCGAGCAAGCCCGCTCCCACAGTTGTTTGGTGTTATCAACCCAACCGCGCAGCCGCGCGTGCAACGATCTCACCGCGTACCCGGCGCGAGTCGGCGGTGCGCTTATTGGCTTCTTCCAGCACATGCTGGGGCGCGGTGTCGGGGCGGCCTGAATTGAACGGCGGCGCCGGGGCATATTCAATCTGCAATTGCACCAGTTGCGCCGCGGCTTCGCTGTACAGTTCCGCCGCCAGGCTCAGGGCGAAATCGATGCCTGCGGTAATGCCGCCGCCGGTCAGCAGGTTGCCGTCACGTACGACGCGCTCCTGCACCGGGATCGCGCCGAGCGGGGCGAGCAGGTCGTGGTAGGCCCAGTGCGTCGTCGCCTTGCGCCCGCGCAGCAAACCTGCGGCGCCCAATACCAGCGAGCCGGTGCACACCGACGTCACGTAACGCGCGGTCTGTGCCTGGGTCTTGAGAAAGTCCAGGGTGAGCGGGTCCTCCATCAGCGCGCCGACGCCGGACCCACCGGGCACACAGATCACATCCAGGCGCGGGCAATCGGCATAGGTCATGGTCGGGGTGAACACCAGGCCGGTGCTGGAGGTGACCGGTTCCAGGTCTTTCCACACCAGGTGCAACTTCACATCCGGCAGCGAGCCCAGCACGTCATAGGGACCGGTGAGATCCAGCTGCTGGATGCCGGGGAACAACACAAAGCCAATCTGCAAGGTCATCAATAGCGCTCCGTCAAAGGGGTGGACGGCTTCACTCTAGGGGCTTAGGCTTTGGCGAATACGCCATTGAGCCCACGAATCGCGCCAATCATGCCCAGAATCGTCCATGTACTCGCTTTCGACAATGCCCAGGTGCTCGATGTCACCGGGCCTTTGCAGGTATTCGCCTCCACCAACGACTTGGCGCGCCAACGCGGTGAGCCCTTGCCCTATGCCGTTTCGGTGGTTGCCGCGCAAACGCAGCCGGTGATGACCTCGTCCGGCCTGGCCCTGGTGGCCGAGCCGCTGCCTGCCGTTGATGCGCCATGCGACACCCTGGTGATCGCCGGCGGCTGGGGAGTGTACGGCGCGGCTGAAGACACGGCGCTGGTGGAGTGGGTGCGTGAAAAAGCCAGGCACACCCGCCGCATGACGTCGGTGTGCACCGGCGCGTTCCTTCTGGCCGCCAGCGGCATGCTCGACGGCTGCCGCGTGGCCACCCACTGGACGCGTTGCGACGAGCTGGCGCGCAAGTTTCCTTCGCTGACGGTGGAGTCCAACCCGATTTTCATCCAGCAGGGCGCCGTCTGGACGTCCGCCGGTGTCACCGCTGGCATCGACCTGTGCCTGGCGTTGGTGGAGCAAGACCTGGGCCGCGCCGTGGCCCTGGAGGTGGCGCGGCACCTGGTGGTGTTTCTCAAGCGCCCCGGTGGCCAGTCGCAATTCAGTGTGACCCTGTCCCTGCAAAAAGATGACAGCCGCTTCGCAGAACTCCATGCCTGGATTGCGGAAAACCTGAGCCTGGATCTGAACATCCCGACCCTGGCCGCCCAGGCTGGCATGAGCGAGCGCAGCTTTGTGCGCCACTACCGCGCCGAAACCGGCCAGACCCCGGCGCGAGCGGTCGAATTGATGCGCGTCGAAGCCGCGCGCCGGCAACTGGCTGACAGCACCGCGTCGATCAAACGTATCGCCGTGCAGTGTGGGTTCGGTTGCGAGGAAACCCTGCGCCGCAGCTTCCTTCGCGCCCTGGACGTTACGCCCCAGGCCTACCGCGAACGCTTTTGCCTCCCGGCTTGAACGAAAACGTACGCCACTGAAGCAAGGTGCTATGTTGGCCAACTATCTTGCGCAGTGATCGCCCCCGACTGCACCGCTTTTTCCTTCGCCCCCCGGCGTAACCCTGCTCATGACGCCATTGCCTGCGATCAGCGCCGATCCTCTGCGGGACGATTGCGCCAGCGAGCCTATCCACATTCCCGGTTCGATCCAGCCCCATGGATGGCTGCTGACGCTCAGTGAACCGGCGCTTGTGGTGCTGCAGGCCAGCACCAACGTCAATACCGAGCTGGGCCTGGGCGCCGCGCCGCTGTCCGGCCAGGCGCTGGGCAGCCTGATCGGCGCGCACGCACTGGCTCAGGTGCGCCTGGCGTTGGCGGACCTGGATGCCGATGAAGACGAGTTGCATCAAGTGACGCTCAACGGCGAGCTGTTCGACGCGTTGCTGCATCGCCACCAGGGCTTGCTGTTTCTTGAGTTGGAGCGCGCCGTGTCACCCCGGCATGCTGCTGCCTTGCACGTTGCCCGAACCCTGCGCCGCCTGCAGTCGGCGAAGAGCCTTGATGGGCTGTACCAGACCTGCGTCACCGAGATCCGCGCATTGACCGGCTACGACCGCGTCACCCTGTACCGCTTCGAACAGGAGGGGCACGGGAAGGTGATCGGCGAATCCCTGAGTGACGGCATGCAGCCTTACCTGGGCCTATGTTTTCCCGCCTCGGACATCCCGCCCCAGGCCCGCGAGCTTTACCGGCTCAACTGGATCCGTGTGATTCCCGATGCGGCCTACCAGCCGGTGCCGATCTTGCCTGCGCTGCGCCCCGATAACGGTCGCCCGCTCGACCTCAGCTTCGCGGTGCTGCGCAGCGTCTCGCCGGTGCACTGCCTTTACCTGAAAAACATGGGCGTGCGCTCATCCATGAGTATTTCCCTGCTCAAGGACGATCAGCTCTGGGGCCTGATCACCTGCGGTCACCGCGAGCCGTTGCGTGTGCCCCATGAGTTGCGCACGGCCTGCAGCAGCATCGGCCAGTTGCTGTCGATGCAGATCACCTTGCTTCAGGAACAGGAAGGCCGTCGCCAGCAGCAGGAAAAAACCGTCATGATCGATGCGTTGGCCGGCGCCATGGCCGGGGACACGCTTGATGTGATGGAAAGCTTGCTGCCTCATGCCCAAACCCTGTTCGACCTGACTGACGCCCATGGCCTGGCGATTCTGGTGGAGGAGCGCCTGCACTGCTTTGGGGCCTGCCCGACCGAGGCTGAAATTCGCGCCCTTTACCCCTGGGTGCAGCAGCAGGGCAAGGGCGTAGTGTCCAGTCATCAACTGGCTGTGGACTTCCCCGCGGCCGCGGCCTATCAGGCAATCGCCAGCGGGCTGTTGGCCATCCGCCTGCCTAAACCGGTTAACAATGCCGTGATGTGGTTTCGCCCCGAGCTGAAATCCACGGTGAACTGGAGTGGCCAACCCATCAAGCATCAGGAGGCCGGGACCGGCATCTCAAGCCCGCGGCTGTGGCGGACGACCACGTGCTGTTTCGCGTGTGCGATAACGGCGCGGGCATCGGTGCGGCGCAATTGCCCTACATTTTCGAACGCTACTGGACGTCCCGCGAAGGCAACCCCACCGGCAGTGGCCTGGGGTTGTATATCTCCCACGGGATTATCCAGGCGCACGGCGGCACTCTCTGGGCAGAGAGCGTGGCGGGGCAGGGCAGCGTGTTCAGTTTCAGGCTCGCGGCAGCGCCTTAAGCGCCGGCGAGTAACTCAAGGATGGCCGCCACGGTCACCTGCGGCGCTTCCTGAGGGATATTGTGGCCCACGCCCGGCAGGACCTGCCGCCGGTAAAAACCGCTGAACCGTTCCACATCATCATCCACCTCGGGCGGCGGGCCCACGCCATCATCGGCACCGCACAATGAAATGCTCGGTACCGAAATCACCGGTTGCAACGCCAGGGCCTGCTCGATGGCTTCCAGCGCCGGGTCGCCAGGCGCATACATGAAACGGTGACGATAGGAATGGATCACCACCTCGACAAAATCCGGATTATCGAACGACGGCGCCGTCTGCGCATACAGCCCCGGCCCTTCAGCCCAGGACGGCGACCACAGCGACCACAGCAAGGCGCAGAGTTCGCGGCGGTTGGCGGTCAACCCGTCGACACCGCGCTGGGTATGAAAGTAGTACTGATACCACAACCGATGTTCCGTCGCCGGTGCCCGCGGCTTGGGCGACTGGGCGATGTCCTGGATGTTGTAGCCGTCCCCGGTCACCAGCCCGCGTACCCGCCCAGGCCATAACGCCGCGACGATGCAGGCGGCGCGTCCACCCCAGTCGTACCCGGCGAGGGTCGCTTGCGGGATCGCCAATGCGTCCATGAATTCCAGCAAATCCTTGGCCAGCGCCGCCTGCTGCCCGGAGCGCATTACCTGGGCATTGATAAACCGCGTCGGGCCGTAACCGCGCAGGTATGGCACCAGTACGCGGTAACCACGCCCGGCCAGTACCGGCGCAATCGCGTCATAGCCGCGTGGGTCGTAGGGAAAGCCATGCAGCAGGATCACAGGCTCACCGTCGGTTGGGCCGTGGGCTTCATAAGCCACATCGAGCATGGAGGTGCGCACGTAAAGCAACGGAGCGGTCAGGGTCATAGGGCACTTTTTTCGGCTGGCCAGCGGTGTTGAAACTCTAGCCGAAACCGTGATGGGGTAGGGGCCATTGCAGCTATCGGCGCCTGAAAGATGGCTATCGCAGGCAAGCCAGCTCCCACAGGAGAGTGCATTTCAACTGTGGGAGCGGGCTTGCCCGCGATGGCGGCATCAGGGTTGCCAGGTCGTCTTCTGCCCGCTGAGCTTGCGGTCCAGAAACGTCGCCGCGCTGATCAACGCCAGGTGGCTCAACGCCTGGGGCGTGTTGCCCAGGTGGCGGGCCTGGCTGTCGAACTCTTCGGCATACAAGCCCAGCGGGTTGGCATAGCGCAGCAACTGTTCGAACTCCAGGTGAGCCTTTTCCACTTGCCCGGCGCGGGCCAGACATTCAACGTACCAGAACGAACAGGCCGCAAATGCACCTTCGGTGCCTTGCAGGCCATCGATCTGGCCCTCGTTGCGGTAGCGATAGACCATGCCGTCGCGCACCAGGTTTTTCTGGATAGCTTGCAAGGTCGACAGCCAGCGTGGGTCGGTCGCCGCGACGAACCGCACCAACGGCATCAGCAGCATCGAGCCGTCGAGCGCCGTGCTGCCGATGTACTGCACGAAATGCCCGCGTTCTTCATTCCAGAAGTTGCTCCAGATGTCGGCATAGATCGCCTGACGAGTCTGGTCCCAGCGCGCGAACGGCGCTGGCAACGAGCGCTTGGACGCCAAGCGGATGGCGCGGTCCAGCGCGACCCAGCACATCAGGCGCGAATGCAGAAAATGATGCTGCTCGCCGCGCATTTCCCAGATGCCCACGTCCTGGGTATTCCAGATTTCACAGACCTGATCGGCCACTTCCACGGTGTGTTTCCAGCCTTCGTGGGAGATCGCTTCGCCGTACTTGTTGACCAGGTACACCGCGTCCATCAGCTCGCCGTAGATGTCCAACTGGACCTGGTCGAATGCCTCGTTGCCGATGCGCACGGGCCGGGCACCACCGTGGCCTTTGAAATGGTCAAGCTCGGCTTCAGGCAGCTCCTGGCGACCGTCGATACCGTACAGGATATTGATCCGTGTCGGCTGCGCGCAGCAGTCACTCACACGGCCCCTGAGCCAGCGCATGTAGCTGTTGGCTTCTTCGACAAAACCCAGGCGCATGAAGGCATAGACGGTGAACGAGGCGTCGCGGATCCAGGTGTACCGGTAATCCCAGTTGCGTTCGCCGCCGGGCGCCTCGGGCAGGCCGAAGGTGGCGGCGGCAATGATCGCGCCGTGTTTGCGCGACGTCAGCAGTTTCAGCGCCAGGGCCGAACGGTTGACCATTTCGCGCCAGCGCCCACGGTAGTTCGACTGGGCGATCCAGCCGCGCCAGAACTTCACGGTGTGGGCCAGCGCCAGGTCGGTGCAGCCGCCGTCCACGCGTTGATCCTCCTGGCCGCCCAGGACGAACTCGGCACCTTCCTCCTCGTCCAGAGCGAAGCTCGCCACGGCAGCGCCGTCTTTGACCTGCAACGGGTGGCTGCCAGAGAGGCGCAGGCCAGGTTGGCCTTCGGCACTGAAGCACACCGTGCCGTTGTCGAGGCTGGTATGGGTAGGCGTGCGCGCGTAATCGTGGCGCACCGCGCAGCGCAGATGAAACTGGGCCTTGCCACTGACGACCCGCACCCTGCGGATCAACAGGGGCAGGTCATCTATTTCCTCACTGACGGACAGCAGGTCAGTAATCTCCACCACGGCCTGGTCGCTCAGCCAGCGGGTTTGCAGCACATTGGTGTCGGGCAGGTAGATCTGCTCGCGGCGCGCGTTGGGCAGGTCCGGGGAGAGTTGAAAAATACCGGCCTCGGGGGTGTCCAGCAACGAACAGAAGATCGACGGGCTGTCGAATTCAGGCCAGCAGAAGAAGTCGATGCTGCCTTTATCATTCACCAGTGCGGCGCTGCGCATGTCGCCGATAATGCCGTGGGCATCGATGGCACTCTGTGGTTCGTTTTTTAAATCAACCATTGCCACGAAACTCCGGGTAAAGGCTCATGCCGCCGTCGATGAACAGCGTGCTGCCCACCACATAATCGGAGGCATCGCTGGCCAGCCAAACCACGGCGTTGGCCACGTCCTCCACATTGCCCACGCGCCCGTAGGGAATCAGCTTGAGCAGCTCCTGCTCCGCCGCCCCTTCGGTGGCCGCGCGATTGATCGCGGTGCGTATCGCCCCCGGCGCTATGCCGTTGATGCGGATGCGTTGCTCGCTGACTTCCTGGGCGAGGGTGCGCATCAGCATCTCCACGCCGCCTTTGGACGCCGCATAGTTCGCATGCCCGGCCCAGGGGATCAACTGGTGCACCGAACTCATGTGGATGATTTTGCCCGCAGCCCGTGACACGCCTTCGCGCACGCCTTGGCGATTGAAAATTTTCACGGCTTCGCGGGCACACAGGAATTGGCCGGTGAGGTTGACGCCGATCACTTTGTTCCAGTCGTCCAGGCTCATGTCGACCAGGTTGGCGTCCTTTTGCAGGCCCGAGTTGGCCACCAGGATGTCCAGGTGGCCGAACGCATCCAGGGCCTGTGCAAACATGCGCTGCACATCAGCTTCCTGGGATACGTCGGCACCGATGGCAACCGCCCGGCCGCCGCTGGCATTGATCTGCGCGGCAAGGGCCTCGGCGGGCGCCGCCTTGGCGTTGTAGTTCAGCACCACCGCCGCGCCGGCCTGCGCCAGGGCCTTCGCCGCGCCGGCACCGATTCCGGAACTGGCGCCTGTCACCAGCGCCACTTGTTGCTCCAACGAGATACGCATTGCTCACCCAGCCTTAAATCCGTGAGTTCAAGTAGCTGACTGACGGCGCGCCAGGGAAGTTCAGCCGTGTGAAATTAGCGACTACAACCATGGTGGAAAATGGAATAACAGAACTATAAAAAATAACCATAAGATACTAAAAAACCGTTCAAAAGCGTTTGACAGGCTTTTTCGCCACGTGTCTTATAGGCACACCTCAACCCGCTCCGTTGGTAGTTCGGAAGTCATCGCGGGGCCATGATCAGAGATATGTATGTGCCTCTCGGCCGATCCAAGGGAACTGCCCGTTCGGGTAAAAGAGACTGCCCTGAAGGGGGTGCCTAAGTTAGTCATCTTTGATTGCGACGGCGTACTGGTACAAAGTGAAGAAATCACCCTGTCGGTGTTGATCGCCATGCTTAATACACAGGGCAATACCGTTCTTGATGCGACACGGTTTATCGAGCACTTTCGTGGGCGCAAGATTGCTGATTGTTTACGCGAGGCTGAGCAACTTTTAAATGTTCGTCTGGACAATGACTTTGAACAGCACTTTCGCAAGCAGGCATTAGCAGCATTGACGCTCGATTTAAAAGCCACCGATGGGATTGTTGATGTTTTGCAAGCGCTGACGGTGCCCTATTGCGTCGCCTCCAGTGCGCCGCGCGAAAAGATAGAACATTGCTTGCGCCAGGTCGGGCTGCTTTCTTATTTCGAAGGGCGGATATTCAGTTGTTATGAGCTGGGCAGTTGGAAACCTGATCCCCTGGTGTTTCTGACGGCCTGCGACCATTACAACGTTGATATAAGTGAAGCGCTGGTAATTGAAGACAGTGTTACGGGTATTCAGGCGGCTATCGCCGCCAATATCCAAGTGCTGGGCTTGGGGCCGCCGCATCGGCATCCGCAGTTGGTCGCCGCCGGCGCACGACCGATTATTGATATCCGTGAAATGCTGGCCATTTTTAATTTATCCCAATGACTCAGGGAAGAGGCGTCGTGAATACACTCGGTTACATAGAACGACTTAAGCGCAATGATCCGGGTTCGCAAGTGTGGTGGGATTCATCGCCAGCCCTGTACTTGCCTTATAAACAACACCTGTTGGAAAAATACCCGGCGGCGGCTGCTTATATAGGCACGTTGATGCCGGCCGATTTCTGCGCGCCGCAGGGTTTGTGCAGCGTGACTACCAATCCGCGGTTGGTGACGGCCGTCATCCTCGAAAAGCGCGAGTACTGGTCATCGCGGTTCAATCTGGCCAGCCTGTCTCCCCATGAGTTGCGCAAGCAACTGTACAACGAAGTCATCCTCGAAGGCGCCGCGATGCTTAAATCGCGGTGGGTTCAGTCGGCCCAGGTCGAAGGCTGGATCAGCGCCCAGGTCGATCCCGCGGACGCGCGCTGTACCGAACGCATGACCGCCAGGGGCCTTGAACTGCAGCGCCTGGCGCCAAACGTGATGGTCAAGGTGCCAGGCAGCCTGGAGGGGTTGGCAACCGTCGAACATCTGGTGGCTCAGGGCGCGTCGGTGAATATCACCTTCTGCTTCACCGTCGCCCAATTCCAGGCCGGTATCCAGGCCATAGAGCGTGGCATGGCAGTCGCGCGTAGCAAGGGCATCGACACCCGGCGCTGCAAGTACGTGATCACCTTTATGATCGGGCGTTTCGCCAGCCAGCCCGAATTCGCGTTGCAGGCGGCCGAGCGTGGCCTGGTCTTGAGCGCCGAGGAACTGCGCTGGGCCGAACTGATGATTTACCAGCAGATCCAGGAATGGGTAGCGGCGTCACACGTGCCGGTCAATACCCTGCTTTCCAGCATAAAAGTCGACGTGGACGAACGTGGCAACAAGCAGTGCTGGCATCTGGAAAAGACCGGGCACACGGCGACCTGCTACACCCTGACGCCGGACGTGGTGGAGTTTCTGGTCGAGCGCGAAAGCCACGGCAAGCCGGTGATGCCTGCGCTGCAGGCCTGGAAACCGCCCGTCGCGACTTTCGCGAAGCTGATCCGCATCCCGTATTTCTACGAAGCCTACGTTGCCGACGGCATCGATCCGTACGACTTCGGCAATCACGAAGCCTTTATCAACGCCTGCAATGAAGCCAACAGCGCGCACCGGCGCCTGGCGGATTACTGCGTGCGGCTCTGCCCGGTGACAAAACCCTTCAAGCGCGCGCTCAACGCATTGCTGGCCGCCGAGTTCGGAGTGATCGCATGAACCGGATGATCGGGTTGTGGGCTCACCCCCGTTCGCGTTCCACCGTGCTGGAGCGCGTGTTTATCGAACGCGGGGATTTCGAGGTCTTCCACGAGCCCTTTGCGCACATGGCATTTTCCAAGGAATCGGCGATTCCTTCGGATGAGTGGGATCACAGTTTGCCCACGACTTATCAGGGCATCAAAGAGCATCTGATGACGGCGCGGGAACGGTCAAACGTCTTTCACAAAGACATGTGTTATCACTGTTTGGATGATTTAAAAGTTGATGCGGGCTTTCTTGCGCAACAGAACAATATCTTTCTTATCCGCGAGCCTGCCCGCAGCATTATTTCCCATCATCGGGTGCACCCCGATATGCCATTACACGCGATCGGGCATAAGGCGTTGTATGACATATTTTGTGTGGTCACCAAACTCACCGGCAAAGTGCCTTATGTGATTAATGCCGATGATCTGGCCGCCGAGCCGGAACGAGTAATACGTAAACTCTGCGATCACTTGAGTATTGAGTTTCTTCCACAGGCCATGACCTGGAAACGTGAATGTCCAGAGCAATGGAAGACGTGGCGTCGTTGGCATGTGGATGCAGAAAACAGCGAACGAATTGTTGCGCCGCCTGAACAGTCCATCGATACCACGCTGTTCGAGCAGTATCCCAAGTTAAAAGCGATGTACGAATACCACCGAACTTTCTACGCGCGCATGAATGAATTCTGTCAATAAGGACGGTTGCATGAAGAAGCTGATTATCACCGGGGCGGCCAACGGCATTGGTCGAGCGACTGTCGAAAGGGCGATTCAACAAGGCTACTTCGTTATCGGTGCCGATAAGGACGCCGAGGGTCTGGAAACGTTGCAAAGTCTGTATGGCGCTGATGTATTCGAGGCACATGTTGCAGACTTTTCAGAGATGACCACTATCAAGGGTTTTATTCCCTCACTGTATGAACGCCATGCCACTATTTACGGTTTGGTCAATAACGCCGGTATTTACCACGGCAAAAGTGTCTATGCCTATTGCGATGAGCAAATAGACGAGATCCTTAACGTCAACCTCAAGGCGCTGGTTTACCTGTCCAAGGACTTCGCCGAGCGCGAAATGCAGCACGAAGCGCCGCGCAGCATCGTCAATATCGCCTCGGTGGCCGGTGAAGTGGGCAGCTGCGATGCCCTCTACGGTGCGACCAAGGCGGCGGTGATCGGCCTGACCAAGGCCAACGCCTGGAACTTTGCGCCGTTCGTGCGGGTGAACGCAGTGTCCCCGGCGCTGATCCATGAGACCGCGATCTACGACACCATCCCCGACTACCGGCGCGCCGAATATGCCCGCCAGGAAGTCCTCAAGGACCCCATCCTGCCCAGCGCCGTGGCCGAGGTCATTCTGCTGCTGGTGGGCGACGCGTTGCGTCACCTTACCGGCAGAGTGATCCCGGTCGACAACGGAGCCTACCCGCGATGAGCCCGTCGATCCGCAAGAAAAAACTCCTGCTGGTGGGGGCGGGCAACCTGTGCCTGCAGATCCTCAAAATTCTCGGGCCGAAAAACGCCTTTGACTTCGTGGTGCTGGGCCGTGATGAAGAGGCCACGATCCGGCTGTGCAACCTGGTGGCGCTGTCGTGCGCGCAACTGGGGCGGTTCATCAGCATCAAGCCGCTGATTGCCGACCTGACGGATATCGACAAGGTGGCGCAACGGCTGCGTGAAGAGGCGCCGGATATCCTGGTGAACTGCGCGTCGCTGCAGTCATGGCGAGTGATTACCGGGTTGCCCAAGCTATCGTTCGAAAAGCTCGACCAGGCGCAGTTCGGCCCCTGGCTGCCGATGCACCTGACGTTGATGCATTGCCTGATGCAGGCGGTAAAGGCCGCCGGCATTACCACCAAAACCGTCAACGCGGCGTTCCCCGATGCGGTCAATCCGATCCTGGGGCGCATCGGCCTGGCGCCGGATATCGGCGTGGGCAATGTGGCCAACCTGGTTCCGGCGGTGCGTTTTTCCATTGCGCGGCTGCTCGAATGCGCGCCCGGCGATGTGCAAGTGCAGCTTTACGCCCAGCATTATTTCAGCCACTACGTGCCGCGCGGTGGCCTGCCGCCGCGTGCCAGCTACCGCTTGTTGTACGAGGTGCGCGGCCTGCCGCACGCACCCCGACTACCGGCCGAAGCGATTTTCGCCACGGTCAAATCCGAGTTCCACCGCCTGGGCGGGGTGGACGGGCAGTTCCTTACCGCATGCTCCGCCGTCACGGTGATCGAAGGGCTGTTTTCCCCGACGCCGGTGCTGGTGCATGCGCCGGGCCCCCTCGGGCTTCCGGGCGGTTATCCGGTGTGGTTGCACGATGGGCGCATCCAGGTGCAGTTCTCCGAGGCCTGCCCGCAGGACGAGGCGGTGCGCATCAACACCATCTGCCAGAGCCAGGACGGCATCGACGCGATCCACTGTGATGGCTCCGTTACCTACAACCCGCAATGCATGGCCGTCATGCAGTCGATGCTGGGCTATTCCAAAGACACCATGGCTGTCGAGCAAGCCGCCGAGTTTGCCCGCGAGCTGGCGAGCAAGTACCGCTCTTTCAAGAATTCAACCTGGTAGGTGTGTGATGAATCAACTGTCCAGACACAAGCACAACGAAGTCGCCAGTTATTCCGCGCAATACTCCGCAGACTTCGTGGAGCGTTGGGATGAATTGATCGATTGGAAAAAAAGAAAGGAAGGAGAGCGCGGCTTTTTTGAAAACCTGTTGCGCAAGCACGGTGTGCGCTCGGTCATCGATGTATCGACAGGCAGTGGTTTTCACGCGGTGCAGCTAAAGAAGGCTGGCTTTGATGTTGTTGCGACCGATGGCAGCAGTACGATGTTGACTAAGGCGCGGGCGAACTTTCGCGAACATGAGGTGGGCATCGAATCCCATTACCGTGACTGGCACTCGCTGGACCCTCAGGAGCTGGGTCAATTCGACGCCGTCGTGTGCCTGGGCAGTTCGCTGTGCCATGTGTTTGAAGCCCACGAGCGCTTGAAGGTGTTGGCAAAATTCAGGGCATTGCTCAAGCCGGGCGGTTTGCTGATTGTCGATCAGCGCAATTTCTTCGCCATTCGCGCGGGCAACTACAAGGCCAGCGGTAATTACTATTATTGCGGTACGAATGCTTCAGTCAGTTTGGGGCAGGTTGATGAGCATATATGTGAGTTCATCTATTCCTTCGATGATGCCGAGCAGTTCAGGCTGCAGGTTTATCCCTTGTTACCGGGCCAGTTGAAAGGGGAGGTGCTCAAGTCGGGGTTTACCCACCATGAGAGTTACGGGGACTTCGAGCGTGACTACGACATGATGGATTGCGATTTCATCATCCACACCGCGCTCGCCAATGGGAAGTAGACGATGAGTACACTCGTACAAAGCAACACCCGCCCATTGGACAGCGTCGTATTGGCGGTGGTCCTCACAGGCTTCGTGGCCAGCACCTACGGGTTCGGCGTTTACCTGTTCGCCAACCTGGTGGTGGACATGCGCCGCGACATCGGGTTCGACTACACCACGGTGGGCCTGATCACCGGCGGTGCGCAGATTGGCTTCCTGCTGTTTTCCTCGGTGACCAGCTACATCAGCCGGTATTTCGAGGGCTGGAAAATCAGCCTGGTGTCCACGGTGCTGACCTCCCTGGCGCTGCTGGGCCTGAGTGTCAGTCACAGCATCTGGTTGTCGGGCGCGTTGCTGATCCTGCTGGGCGGCTGTTCCGCCTCGGTGTACATCCCGTTGGCGGAAATCGTCACCAAAGGCTTCAGCCCGGGCAATCGTTCGCGGGTCATGGGGTTGATCTCCAGCGGCACCAGCTATGGCGTGTTCATCAACGGCTTGCTGGTGTCGTTCCTGACCTTGAACGGCGGCTGGCGCTCGATCTGGCTTACCGCCGGCCTGATCTCGGTGGCCCTGTGCGTGGTGGCCTGGTTTCTGTTGCGCAGCCTGGCGGCAAGCCAGGACACCGGCTTTTCCGACGCGCGCGCCGCTACGTTCGACAATCAGCAACCCTGGCTCAGCCGCTCGTTGTACCTGACTTGGACCATCGCCTTTCTCAATGGCATGGCGCTGCTGCCGTTCCAGACGTACCTGGCGCCGTTCCTTCGCGATGAATTGGGCGTGTCGGTGCGGGACGCCGGGTTTATCTGGACCACCATCGGTGCCGTGGGCATGGTATCGGGCTTTCTGGTGGGCTGGATCGCCGACAAAGTGGGCGTGCGGGCGTCGCTGGCGATGTGTTTCCTCAGTGCGGGGCTGGCCGCCATCCTGGTGTTTGGCTTCAACAGCCTGCCCTTGTTCTATCTGGCGGCGTTTCTGTTTGCCTTGGCGTTTTACCCCATCTTCGGGCTGGTCCCCAGTTACATCGGGCAAATCGTGCCGGTCAGCCGACTGACCCAGGCCTTCGGCATTGCCAATGTGCTGATCGGCCTGGGTGGGGTGTGCGGCAACTTCCTGGGCGGATTCTCCAAGGACCTGACCGGTTCGTTCTCGACAGTCTACTGGGTGGTTGCGCTGTTGCTGTTCGTGCAATGCGTGATGGTGTTCCTGTTGGGCAAACAGCCTGTTTCGATCAAAGAGGGCGAGCAACCATGAGCTACTTTCCAGACAGCGCGGGCCAGAACCTGCACGCGTTCGCCTTCAGTCACGGTCGCGCCGAACACTCGCGGATGTCACAAAAGCCCGTGGTCATCTGGTTGACCGGTATTTCCGCGTCCGGCAAGTCGACCATCGCCGATGCGCTGGACGTTGCCCTGCACAAACAGGGGCGGATGACCGCGATTATCGATGGCGACTCGGTGCGTGGCGGGTTGTGCCGCGACTTGGGTTTTACCGACGGTGACCGCGATGAGAATATCCGGCGCGTGGCCGAAGTTGCGCGGTTGATGCTGGAGGCGGGGCTGTTGGTGATCGTGGCGCTGATTTCACCCTCGTCCGCCAGCCGACACTACGCGCGTTCGATCATCGGCAACGAGTGCTTTGTTGAAGTGCACGTGGACGCACCGTTGGAAACCGCCGAGCAACGTGACCCCAAGGGCCTGTATAAAAAAGCCCGCGCAGGGCTGATCAAGCACTTCACCGGTATTGACGCCAACTATGACGTACCAGTGTTTCCAGAAGTGCACTTGAATACCCAGGCGCTTTCAGTGGAACGGTCGGTCGAGACCATTCTTGAGTGGCTGGCGCACAACAACGCTAACAGTTAGCCGTCTGTCTTTGCGCTGGCTTTGCGCCGTGCACGCGCTGTCTGCCATGGGAAAAAACAAGGTAATCTGCGCCATCGCAGGGAGACCGCGTTTTTTCCGGGAGCAGACATGACACATTTCACGGGCACCGCAAAATCGATCCGCCTGATTGGCGGGGCCCGGGTATTGGACTTTATCAATACCACCAACGGCCGTCGTCCCGGTACCGCGCTCAAGGCGGTAGAGGAACGGCTCACCAGCTTTCGGTTCTTCTTTGAATGGGCACGCCATGCGTCCTTGATCTCTGCCCAGGAATTTGATGACTACCAGCCGATGGTGTTCGAGTCATCGATCGCCTACCAACCCGACCTGGACCTCATCATTGCGTTCCGGGAATGCCTTTACCGGGTGTTTTACCCGTTGTCGTCAGGCGGCGGGGCGCCTGATGAGACGTTGCAGCAGATCAACCAGGCGTTTGTGCACGGTGTCGAGCGGCGCGTGCTGCGTTCCGTTGAGGGTAAGCCTGCCTGGGCGTGGAAGCCTTGTACCACCACCCAGGAACTGACGGCCATGGTGTTGGGGCGCCTGGCCATAGAGGCTACGCAATTGCTGGTGTCGGGTGATCTGCACGCGTTGCGCAGTTGCGGCGCCACCGACTGCGATTGGGTGTTCCTCGACGTTTCGAAGAACAAGCAGCGCAAGTGGTGCCAGATGAGCGTGTGCGGCAGCCGCGAGAAACTCAGCCGTCTCAAGCAGGTGGGCGGCGCACTGTAGTTTCAGCGTCATATCATCCCAGGTCGTACCGGGCCGAGCCATTGTGATGAAAAGCGGCAATCCGATCGGGCTGCGATTTTTGCTTGTTCCTACAGCTGTACGGCACAACTTTCTGGCTGTCTGGAACTGATTCCGACATGAACTCCACACATGGACACACCTGAGGAGCAACAGGCTGAAGGTGATGTTCAACCTATTGGAGAAATTTATGTCGGTATCGACCCTCGATTCATCCCTCTCTGCTTCAACAACGGCTGATCTCACGCAAAACCATGCCAAACCTCAGGCGAGTGCCAGCGGCTCGGCGCCTGCTGCGCCTTCCTTCAATGGTCAGAGTGCAAGCGTCAATTTCAGCACCCGCGATCACCAGGCCGGGCCGGTGTTCGGCGGCAGCGCGGCAACGGTGCAACCTCAAAACGCGACTCAACAGGCGCCCGTGTTGCCCAGTTTCCTGGAACAAGCCAGGCACTGGCTGGGGCATTGGTTTGGCGGGCATCGGCCACACCCGCATCCTGGGTGTAGCAACCCGCCGCCAAGGCCCAACCCTGACTGCAGCGGCCCACCGCCAAGACCAAACCCGGGCAACAGCGCGCCTGCGCGCCCTACACCCACCCCCGGCCGCCCGTTCCCGACGCTGCCATGGGGGCCCGACAAGCACTACTCACAGAAAAATAATGAACAGTTGGCGCAGCAGTTGCTCGCCAACTTCGCGGCCTTCAAAGACTCTAACAACCCAGGCTCTGTGAGCGTTGACAGCCTTCATGCGATGGCCAATAGAGGTCTGTCCGGCAACGCCGCCATGGACAACAACATTAAACTGGCCAGGGAGTTGCTGCGGCGCCCGGAGCTGATTGACGCCATCGACCGGCACCCCACCACAGGAGCGCTGGATGGTCTGATCGACCGGAAAAAGCTGAGCACGATAATCAACGGGGACAACTACTTCAAGTACAGCAGCGACAAGCAACTGGCGCAGGAAATGCTCGAGCATTTCAAAGAGTTGAAGGGCAACAAGTGGGGCTCGAACCTGCGGATTGCAGACCTTAAAAAGTTGGCGGGGAGCTCGCTGACGGGGGATTCTTCGAGGGATCACCTGATCCAACTGGCGCAGGAAGTTCTCAAACGCAGCGACCTGGTGTCGAAGCTGGACACTTTCGCCGGAGCGGACAATGACGGCCGAATCAGTTGGAAAGCACTGTATTCGACGTCTCGCTGAAAACCCACAGGCGCCATACAGGGTTGAGGCGCCTGCCTTACATGATCCCTGCAACGGATTGCCTCATTTATCACGTGGATCAGACCCAACGGCCTTGAGCCGAACGGCCGCTTTTCAGATTCCGCATGAGGGTTAGCCCGATGACTTCAACCTCCTTTCAATCCCCTTCATCTGGGTGCCGGGGGGCGCCTTGCGATAGGGCCGAAATGACTCGTCCGGCAGCCGAAAGGGACGAGACTCTAAACGCCCCTCTGGCCCCGTCGTATGCGCATGCAGCAGAAACCCGACGGATGAAGGCTTTCACCGGCCAGTGCAAATTCCAGGCGCCAGTCGCGGACGATTTTTTCCGTGGCCTGTCTGACCCTGAGCGGCCTTGCGGGGGTGGCTCCAAGGCATCGCGGCATGCTGGATGGATCCCTGGCCTGGTCGCCTGGTTGCGCGGATAAGCGCTGAGTTGTGCCTGCATGGCGCCAACGTTTTTTACATGCTGTCACTGGTATTCATCCGTCAGCCGGAACTGCCGTGCCCACCCAGCCACACATCAGGGGGCCGATCTGGCTGAAACCCGTTGGGTGCTTTCGGTTACCTCGGTAGCGAATTCCAGGCACGCGTGTATTCGAAAAGTTGGAGAGACCCATTATGCTCGAGGGTGTATTAATGCCCGTACGGCCGTCAGTCCCGGATGAGGCGACTGTACGGCCCGCTACGCCACCACCGACCGTTCCTTCGCAAACCTGGAATGACACCCGGTCGGTTCCCCCTGATGGGCTCTCCCGCAGGCCCCCATCATTGCGCAGAACGCTTTCTGCGCCGAACCATCGAGCGTTGCAAAATGCCCCCGTTGCCCGCACGAGTCTTCCTGAGCCGGGTGCGAGGTCCTCGGATAGCGAATTGGCGAAGGCGTTGGAGAAGCACTTCGGTGTGCTGTATCCGTTTCTCAAAGCAGGGAGCTTGACGTGGTCGGCCTTGCAGCGGGTCGCCGCTCAACCTGCCGGCCAACACGAAGAGATGGATAAAGCCATCAAGATCGTCAGCGAAATGCTCAAGCGCCCGCCGTTGATCGACGTGATCATGAGCCGCACTGGCGATATCACCCGAGACAGCCTCAAGGCTGGCGCTTCGGCGTTGTCGGGGAACAGCTCGCCAAGTGAATTCAGCCAGGACCCGTTCCATGCCCAGGGCAATGCGCGGGTGGTCCAGGCCCTGCAGTTTCATTTTGCGCTACTGCGGGATAAAACCAGGGACCGGACATTTCTTTTCGAACAGCACCAGTACATCGAAGTTGCCGCGCTCAAGGCGGTGATGCAGGATCCCTACGACGTTGATCCACAGGGGGCCCCGGTGCTGGAGCCCCAGACCGGCATGCCCAGGCCCAGGTACAGTGAACTCTGCGTCTACACCGCCAGGAACATCCTCGAGCGGCCAGGTTTGTTACGCTCGCTGGAACAAGCCAACGGCACGCGATTGTTTGGTCCACCTCCGTATGAAGGCTATCTCAGCAACAAGAGCCTCGATCGCTGGCTGGAGCAGGATGAGGCTCGCAAAGCGCGCTGAGGTCATACCTTGAGGACCTTGCCGCTGACTGCCACTGCCGCCAGCATTACCGCGATCAGCACAAAGGCGGTGCCGAGGCTGCTGCCATGGGCGATAAACCCGATCACGGCGGGCCCCGCCAGAATCCCGGCGTACCCCAGGGTGGTAATCGCCGGCACCGCAATATGTTCCGGCATGACCGTTTGCTTGCCGACGGCGGTGTACAGCACCGGTACGATATTCGAACAACCCGCGCCCACCAGCGCATACCCGAGCAAGGCGGTTTCCCACGCCGGGGACAAGGTCGCCAGCAGCATACCAGCGGTGGCCAATGCGCCGCCGATCACGATCACCCGGCTGGCGCCCAGCCGGCGCACGATGGCATCCCCGGTCAACCGCCCAACCGTCATGGTCAAGGCAAATGCCGCGTAACCCAGGCCTGCGTAAGCTTCGCCCAGACCGCGCTCGGCGCTGAGGAACACCGCGCTCCAGTCAAGCACCGCACCTTCGGCCAGGAACACGATAAAACACAGGCAGCCGATGAACAGCACCACGCCGTGGGGGATGGCAAAGGCTGGCCCGGAACTCTCGCTGCCATAAGGCAACAGGTGCGGCGCGGCCTTGAGCAGCGCCACCAGTGTAATGACCACCACCGCCAGGGTCGCCTGCAGAGGCGACAGGCCCAGTCCCAGCAATGCCGAGACCCCCGCTGCACCGACAATCCCTCCCAGGCTGAACAGCCCATGAAAGCCGGACATCATGGTCCTGCCGCTGGCCCGCTCGACGATCACCGCCTGCAGGTTGACGGTGGAGTCCACGGTGCCCAAGCCAGCGCCAAACAGGAACAACCCGATCATCAACAACGGAACCGAACTGACCGTAGCCAGCATCGGCAACGCCAGGCAGATCAGGATCGTCCCGGCACTCAACACGCGTCTACAGCCATAGCGCGACGCCAGCGCGCCCGCCGCAGGCATGGCGATGATCGAGCCGACACCCAGGCACAACAACAGCAGGCCCAGCGTGCCTTCGCTCAGGTGGGCGCGGGCCTTGGCATAGGGCACCAACGGCGCCCAGGCCGCGATGCCGAAGCCGGCAATGAAGAAAGCGATACGGGTCGACATTTGCTCCAGCCGCCCGGGAACCACGGACGCTGGAAGGGGGATGGCGGTCATGAAAAATCCTTGGTTTTGCGTTCGATGAACGGTGTCCGGCGCGACATCGTTGCACATCAGGCCTTGACGCGCGAGCAGGGTTCCCTCGGGGTTCCGGATGGTTGTGAATTTTATTTTTACAAACCTGGAACGTCAGACGGGTTGGCAACCACATAAGCGGTATCGAGTATGCGGGAGGCGATCTGGAAGGTGCGTAATCCTCGTGAGGGCTTTTGAACCCCTAGGTTCTCGCGGTGGATTACCACCTTCCAGATCGCCTCCCATCGTTAGGACGTTCTGTAATACGCTGTCGCTTGTACAGCAGGCAACGGGGTGAACCCAACGATGAAAAATTTCCGGCGACCGGCGCCATGACCCAGTTCTACGACGCTAGAGGCAATATCTATGGTGTGGTCAGCCCGACCTCATTAAGAGATCAGGGTATCGATGTACCCCGCAGCCCTGCCTTGGCCGCGAGTACTCGCCACCATTGGGCGGAATCGGCCGTCGCCGCGCAATGCGGTTGGGGCTCGACACCACGCCCGCCTGGCGCCAAGGCGCATCGTTGTGACGGCCTGCTGGTCGGGCCGTTCCAGTGCGAGCCGCCGTTTGACCTGCTGATCGTCAACACCGACGGCTCCCTGGCCGAGCGCAGTGGCAATGGCCTGACGATTTTCGCCCAGGCACTCACTGACCAGGCCCTGATGACCGGCGCCTGTGAGTTGCGGGTGCACCACGACAAGTCGGATGCGCTGTCCCCGGTGTCGACACAGGTCGAGCCGGCAGTTCGCGAACAGGTTGCGGGGTTCTGGCTTGAACTGGGGTTACCCACGTTCGGGCCCGGGAGGGTGAGGGCCGAGGCGGTTGCCCAGGTGTACCTGGGCGAAACGCAACTGAGCCAAGTGAGCGAACTGGCGGCGATCAATCCAGGGTGGGCCACCAGTCAGTTTGTGCGGGTGGGCAATCCCCATTGCGTGACGCTGGTCGAGCAGGTATCCGCGTTGCCGGATAACGCACAGATGCAGAAGCCTGGCCTGTTCGAGCCCTTGAAGGCGATTGCCTTCGCCCCTCCGGCGGGCGGCGGTCGGCCCTGTGTGGCTGGGGTCAACTTGCAATGGGCGGCGCGACAGCCCGGCAACCGAGTCATCGCGCGGGTGTTCGAGCGTGGCGAGGGACCCACTGCCTCTTCCGGGACCAGCGCCAGCGCCGTGGCGTGTGCAGCCTGGCGTGTAGGCTGGGTCGAGAGTGGCGAAGTCGACGTGGTGATGCCAGGTGGCATTGTGCCGGTGCGCTTGCACACTCAAGGCAAAACATTGCTGGGCGTCAGTCTGTTTGGGACTGCGCAACGGCAGGCATGAGGGTTCTTACCGGCTGACGCTGGGATCTGGTGTCAGCCGTTTCTCTATCCGTTAGTCAGTCCCGTGAAAGTACAAGTAGGGCATTTCTTAATTGTTGAGAAGTGGCTCTTTGACGTGTTTGCTTATTTCTTAACAGACACTTCCAGCTCAGGCGTACGAAACTTCTTTTTTATTTTAAGGCGGCCGATTTTCGCCTGGAATCGCTAAGCTTCAGGGCGTCCAGGCACTTTTTTGCGGCGACTTATTCGATGTCTCGACGAGGGGAAGTAAGCCAGAACGTTCATTCATCAACGGCGGGTAACAACGGATGGTTAACGCGTTTGTTTCGTCACGTTTCAATATAATTTTTCCACACATGAATATCGACTTACCCGTGTTGGCGTTCAACGGCAGCGAGTTGCTCGATCAACCGTTTTTCATCCACGTGCAGGTAATGAGTGAAAACCCTTCCCTGGACCTGAAGAGCGTGCTCCATCAACCTGCCTACCTGGATTTCGGCGAAATGAACGAAGGCCTGCACGGGCAGGTTTATGCCGTTGGCCGCGAAGATCCTGGCCAGCGCATCACGCGTTACCACCTGACCCTGGCGCCGCGTCTGGCCTATCTTGCGCACCGGCGCGACCAACGGATTTTCCAGCAGCGCAGCGTGCCACAGATCATCGCCATGGTCCTTGAGCAGCATGGCATCCTGGCGGACGCCTATAGCTTCGAGCTTGGCCCTGTGGTTTATCCGCCGCGTACATTCTGTGTGCAATATGCCGAGAGCGACCTGCACTTCATCCAGCGCCTGTGTGAAGAGGAGGGCATCCATTACCATTTTCGTCACAGCGCGGATGCGCACCTGTTGGTCTTTGGTGACGACCAGACGGTGTTCCGCCGTTTGCCCGTGCAGCGCTATTGTGCCGACGGCGGGCTGCAAGCCGATACACCGGTAATCCAGCGTTTCGAGGTGCGCCTGGCCACCCGTAGCCAAAGAACGGTGCGCCGCGATCACGACTTCGAACATCCTTCGCTGCAGTTGCAGGACAGCGCGGGTCCCGCTTCGACAGGCCCTCTTGAAGACTATCGTTACCCCGCAGGCTTCACCGGTCGCGCCCGAGGCAAGCAATTGGCGCGTCGTGGGCTGGAGCGCCACCAACGCGACCGGCACCGGGCGTTGGGCAAGAGTGATCAACCCGCGTTGCGCAGTGGGCATTTCCTTGAAATGCGCGACCATCCCGATCCGTCCTGCAACGACCTTTGGCTGATCACTTCGGTACGTCATGAGGGTTATCAACCGCAGGTGCTGGAAGAAGCGACCCCTGTGACCGATGGCTTCCAGGGGTATCGCAATCGCTTCACCGCGACGCCGTGGCAAGCCGTGCACCGCCCGCCCCTCAAGCATTCCAAGCCGACCATCAATGGCAGCCAGACCGCAACGGT